>NZ_CM132132.1:4357500-4365000 GCF_053615355.1 Streptomyces sp. CLCI03
GCTGTATGTGCTTGCACATACAGTCGTGACTGCGTGCCTTTTGAAGAATGAGCCTGCGAGTTAGCGGTGTGTAGCGAGGTTAACCCGTGTGGGGAAGCCGTAGCGAAAGCGAGTCCGAACAGGGCGATTGAGTTGCACGCTCTAGACCCGAAGCGGAGTGATCTAGCCATGGGCAGGTTGAAGCGGAGGTAAGACTTCGTGGAGGACCGAACCCACCAGGGTTGAAAACCTGGGGATGACCTGTGGTTAGGGGTGAAAGGCCAATCAAACTCCGTGATAGCTGGTTCTCCCCGAAATGCATTTAGGTGCAGCGTCGTGTGTTTCTTGCCGGAGGTAGAGCACTGGATAGGCGATGGGCCCTACCGGGTTACTGACCTTAGCCAAACTCCGAATGCCGGTAAGTGAGAGCACGGCAGTGAGACTGTGGGGGATAAGCTCCATGGTCGAGAGGGAAACAGCCCAGAGCATCGACTAAGGCCCCTAAGCGTACGCTAAGTGGGAAAGGATGTGGAGTCGCAGAGACAACCAGGAGGTTGGCTTAGAAGCAGCCACCCTTGAAAGAGTGCGTAATAGCTCACTGGTCAAGTGATTCCGCGCCGACAATGTAGCGGGGCTCAAGCGTACCGCCGAAGTCGTGTCATTGCAGCAATACTCCCAACGGAGGCTGTGATGGGTAGGGGAGCGTCGTGTGCCGGGTGAAGCAGCAGCGGAAGCTAGTTGTGGACGGTTCACGAGTGAGAATGCAGGCATGAGTAGCGATACACACGTGAGAAACGTGTGCGCCGATTGACTAAGGGTTCCTGGGTCAAGCTGATCTGCCCAGGGTAAGTCGGGACCTAAGGCGAGGCCGACAGGCGTAGTCGATGGACAACCGGTTGATATTCCGGTACCCGCTTTGAAACGCCCAATATCGAATCAGGCGATGCTAAGTCCGTGAAGCCGTTCCGGACCCTTCGGGGAAAGGAAAGTGGTGGAGCCGACGAACCAGACTTGTAGTAGGTAAGCGATGGGGTGACGCAGGAAGGTAGTCCAGCCCGGGCGGTGGTAGTCCCGGGGTAAGGGTGTAGGCCGAGGGGTAGGCAAATCCGTCCCTCATCAAGGCTGAGACCTGATGCCGAGCCGATTGTGGTGAAGTGGATGATCCTATGCTGTCGAGAAAAGCCTCTAGCGAGTTTCATGGCGGCCCGTACCCTAAACCGACTCAGGTGGTCAGGTAGAGAATACCGAGGCGTTCGGGTGAACTATGGTTAAGGAACTCGGCAAAATGCCCCCGTAACTTCGGGAGAAGGGGGGCCATCACTGGTGATCGGACTTGCTCCGTGAGCTGGGGGTGGCCGCAGAGACCAGCGAGAAGCGACTGTTTACTAAAAACACAGGTCCGTGCGAAGCCGTAAGGCGATGTATACGGACTGACGCCTGCCCGGTGCTGGAACGTTAAGGGGACCGGTTAGTGACCTTTCGGGGTTGCGAAGCTGAGAACTTAAGCGCCAGTAAACGGCGGTGGTAACTATAACCATCCTAAGGTAGCGAAATTCCTTGTCGGGTAAGTTCCGACCTGCACGAATGGCGTAACGACTTCTCGACTGTCTCAACCATAGGCCCGGTGAAATTGCACTACGAGTAAAGATGCTCGTTTCGCGCAGCAGGACGGAAAGACCCCGGGACCTTTACTACAGTTTGATATTGGTGTTCGGTTCGGCTTGTGTAGGATAGGTGGGAGACTTTGAAGCAGCCACGCCAGTGGTTGTGGAGTCGTCGTTGAAATACCACTCTGGTCGTGCTGGATGTCTAACCTCGGTCCGTGATCCGGATCAGGGACAGTGTCTGATGGGTAGTTTAACTGGGGCGGTTGCCTCCCAAAGGGTAACGGAGGCGCCCAAAGGTTCCCTCAGCCTGGTTGGCAATCAGGTGTTGAGTGTAAGTGCACAAGGGAGCTTGACTGTGAGACCGACGGGTCGAGCAGGGACGAAAGTCGGGACTAGTGATCCGGCGGTGGCTTGTGGAAGCGCCGTCGCTCAACGGATAAAAGGTACCCCGGGGATAACAGGCTGATCTTCCCCAAGAGTCCATATCGACGGGATGGTTTGGCACCTCGATGTCGGCTCGTCGCATCCTGGGGCTGGAGTCGGTCCCAAGGGTTGGGCTGTTCGCCCATTAAAGCGGTACGCGAGCTGGGTTTAGAACGTCGTGAGACAGTTCGGTCCCTATCCGCTGTGCGCGTAGGAATATTGAGAAGGGCTGTCCCTAGTACGAGAGGACCGGGACGGACGAACCTCTGGTGTGCCAGTTGTCCTGCCAAGGGCATGGCTGGTTGGCTACGTTCGGGAGGGATAACCGCTGAAAGCATCTAAGCGGGAAGCCTGCTTCAAGATGAGTATTCCCACCTCCTTGAGAGGGTAAGGCTCCCAGTAGACGACTGGGTTGATAGGCCAGATGTGGAAGCCCGGTAACGGGTGAAGCTGACTGGTACTAATAGGCCGAGGGCTTGTCCTCAGTTGCTCGCGTCCACTGTGTTAGTTCTGAAATAACGAACAGCTGTGTCAACACCAGCATGTTCAGAATTTCATAGTGTTTCGGTGGTCATAGCGTTAGGGAAACGCCCGGTTACATTCCGAACCCGGAAGCTAAGCCTTTCAGCGCCGATGGTACTGCAGGGGGGACCCTGTGGGAGAGTAGGACGCCGCCGAACAATCATTGCGGAAGCCCCGCACCAGCCCTTTACGGGTTCGGTGCGGGGCTTTTCTGCGTTCAGGGGTCAATGGGAACTGGCCGGCTCAGGGGCCGATGTACTCGAAGACGCCGCCGTGGGGGTGCCGGAGCACGGCGCGGTGGCCGTTCGGAGTGGGCTGGATCGGCATGACGATCTCGGCTCCGCCTCCTTGTGCCTCCTCGACCGCGGCGTTCAGGTCGGCGACGACGAGTGTCGCCGCCACTCCCGCCACCCGTTGCGCCGCCTCGCCGGGCCCCGCGAACAGGACCTCTCCGAGTCAGGCCACCTCGCCGACACGTTTCAGCAGAGCCGGTGCCCAGTCCAGGTCCAGCATGTCGCACGCTGGTGGATCCCAGCGGGGATCGCCGTCCCGTGACGCGGCGGCGGACTGACGGCAGGCGGCGAGATACGCCTCGGGTATGCGGGCGAGCTGCTGAGTAGCGGCCATGACCGCAGTATCCCTACCTCGTCCACCGGATTTCGGTTGCAGGCTCGGGCCCGCCACAGTCACCGCCCCGCTGGGACTTGTGACCGCCGGGGTGCGGAACGACGTAGCCGGCTACAGGCGTCGACGGAGACACCGAAGCTCTCGGTCCATCCGTCCATCCGTCCAGGAGGGACAGCACAGAACCCTGGCCCAGGGATCGCTGCGGTGCGGGCTCCCGATAGCGCCACCGGGGCAGTCGCGCTGAAGGAGAGCAGCTACTCGTGGACCTGGGCGTCATCGTGCAGGCGGCCGGACTGTTCGCCGCCACCAACGTCGACTACATCCTGATCCTCGCGCTGTTCTTCGCCCAGGGCACCGGTCACCCCGGTTCTACCCGCCGGATCGTGCTGGCTCAGTACCTGGGCTTCGCCGCGATCCTCGCCGTTGCGGTGGCGGCAGCGTTCGGAGCCACCTTCCTGCCCGAGTCCGCCATCCCCTACCTCCGACTCCTGCCGCTCGCCCTGGGCCTCAAGGCCGCCTGGCAGGGAAGGACCACCGCGACGGGGCCGTGGACGAAGAGGCGGAGCAGGGTAAGGAGGTCGGGCCGGGCCCGCTGGAGGTCGCCGTGGTCACGTTCGCCAACGGCGGCGACAACATCGGTGTTTACGTGCCCGTCTTCGCCACTGCTGGCATCGGCGGCATGGGGGCGTATGCAGCGGTGTTCCTCGTCCTGGTGGCCGTGTGGTGCTTCGCGGGCACGTTCTTCGCCACCCGCCCCGTCATCGCCCAGGCGCTTGCCCGCCGGGGCCGCATCCTGCTGCCCCTGGTCCTGATCGCCATCGGCCTGCTCGTCCTCATCGAGGGTGGCGCCTTCGGCCTGTAGTGGTGGGTGCGGTGATCGACTGTGGTTGGCTGCAGGTGCAGAGATGGGGAGGGCGAGGGGAGGACGAGTGGAGAGGTTCACCGTCGAGCCGCTTCGGACAGTCGACTTCATGGAGCATGTGCGGCGCCGCCCGGCGAGGTATTTTCTCGTTGATCAGGGCAGCCCCGAGCTTCCCACCGAGGTCCTGCGTGCGGTGGCCCGGGACGGGCTGCACCGTCGCGACGGCAGGCATGGACAGATCAGTGTCGAGATCGGATCTGATCTCAGCTTCACAGTGGAGAGCGATCAGCGCCCCAGTGCCGATGAACGGGAGAGGCTTCTTCCGGGATTCTTCGGTTCCCTGCTCGACATGTTCGACATGCAGCGTCGAGCGCCCTCCGCAGCTGCCGCACTCAGCATCCGCACGGTCATCGAGGTGTGGCTGGATGGCCACGGCTATCGCCAGGAGCTCCTCGGGATGGACCCGACCGGCCCCGGGAGAGAGTTCATGGCGCCGAAACCGTTCGGGACCCGGACCACGTTCCAGCTTGATCCTTCATTCTGCGGTCCGGGCGAGGCCATCGCCTGGGCGCTGCGTCCCGAAGAGCTGCACGGAGAAGCGTGCAACGAACATCCTTCACCCACGACGTTCCCGATCCACGATCTCCGGCTGGAAGCTGTCGACGCGGCCTTCGCCCACACCTGAGTTCCACAGCAGGGCCAGACCGGCGATGAGTGCGGGGCAGTTGGCCGGCCAGGAAGGGGCACGGGCGGCACGGCGTCGTACGCGCCTCAGTCTGCGTCCTCGGGCGGCGTGGACCGTGATCCGCGGCGGGCCTGCCACCACACGGTCACCGAGGCGAGGCCTCCCGCGGCGATGAAGAAGCCCACCTTCACCGCGGCCTTGCTGGACAGCCAGGCCGCCGTGGTGGGCATGTTCCAGCCGTGCCACCAGAAGATCGCGCACACGGCCGCCGCGGTGAGGACCCCCGCCGTGACCCCCAGCGCGGTCCGCCGCCAGGTCCGCCCGTCCGCCCCGTCCCCCGTGTCACCGGTCATGCCGATCACGCTAGGGCCCAAGGGCGATGGTCTCCGTCCGCACGGAGGATGATCGTGTGCGCGACTTTCGTCGAGGCAGGGGCTCCAGGTGCGAGCCTAAAGTCGTCGGGCCCATGTCGGGCTGCCAGGGCCGGAGTTACCCCCTTCAGGGCGGCCCGAGGGGCTTCAGCCGCGGAGGGCGGCGTCGAGTTCGTAGTAGAGCGTGTCCAGCCGGCTGCGCCCGGGCTTGCGGGCCGGCATCCGGCGCAGCAGTGCGCGGACCTCCGGCGGGGCCTGCTCGATCGCCCGGCGGATCTCCTCGTCGGCGGAGCCCGCATCGCCCGCGGCCAGCTCATGACCGAGTGCCCCGTACACGGCGGGTCCCAGGACGTGCTTCGACTGGTGCGGGGTGGCCAGCGGGTGGATGTACGGGGTCGCCGCCGCGTGGCACGCGGCGCGGGCGGCGGCCGTGGCCGCCGGGTCGTCGACCTCGCGCGCGGCCGCGTGGGCGGCCCAGGCGAGGGCGCGCAGCTGCGCGGTTCGCTTCCCCTCGCGTACGAAGGCCCGGATGCCCTCGATCGCCTCGCGCGGGCGGGGGTCGGAGGGAGCTTGCGCCTCGAACAGGGGGAGGGCCCGTTCGACGCAGTCGGCGGCCCAGAGGCCGAGTTGGCGGCGGTCTTCCTCGCTGATGGTCACCTCGTCCATCCGCCCATCATGCGCCGTTGCCGTGTGCGGCGGAGCCTGCGGCGACCTACGGGGCCTCGTGGAGCCGGGTCAGCAGGGCCACCAGGTGCTCCCGCTCGGACGGGGCGAGCGGGGCGAGGAACTCGGCGTTGGCGGCTTCGGCCAGGGCCGCGCAGCGGGCGAGTACGGCCGTCCCCTCCGGAGTGACGGTGACGGCGTTCTTACGGCGGTCGTCGGGGTCCGGCGTGCGCAGTACGAGGTCCGCCTCCTGGAGGTGGTTGAGCATGCCGACCATGTCCTTGGGGTCGACGGCGAGCCGGCGGCCCAAGTCGGCCTGGGCGACCGGTCCGTACTCGGCGGTGGCGGCCAGCACCGCGTGATGCATGAGCTTCAGCCCTTCCGCGGCGAGCGCCGCCGCGACCAGTTCGCGGCCGCGCGCCGCGACGCGGCCGACGAGCCAGGAGGGCAAGGACTGGATGTGGTGGAGGGCCGAGGTCATGGGCCCAGCCTACAAAGTCGTTGGACTTCCCTACGACTTTGGTCATATCGTTGGGACATCCAATGAAAATGTTCGGACGTGGGGAGGTCCTGTGCTGCGCATGCGCCATGAGGTCAACGGTGGTCCGGAGGTGCTGTTCGCCGAGGAGGCGGACATACCCACGGCGGGCGCCGGTGAACTGCTGGTCCGGGTCGAGGCGGTCGGGGTGACCCTGCCGACCGTGCGCAAGGTGCGGGAGGTGCGAGAGGGAGGCGAGCCCGTCCCGTTCGGAGGCGAGGTGGCCGGGGCGGTCGTCGCCACCGGCCCGGGCGTCACCGGCTTCCGCGCCGGGGAACGCGTCACCGGACTCTGCTTCGCCGATGCCTACGCCGAGTACGCCGTCCTCCCCACCGCGATGACCTCCCGGATCCCGGCCGACGCGAGCGCCGTCGAGGCGGTCGCGCTGGTCCGCAGCGGGCTGGTGGCCCGCGGCGCGTACGAGGCCGCGCGCGCGGAGCCCGGCGAATCGGTCCTGGTGACGGCGGCGGCGAGCGCGGTGGGCACGCTCGCCCTGCAGTACGCGAAAGCCGGCGGGGCGAAACGCGTCGTCGCGGCCGTCAGCAGCCCGGACAAGGCCGACTTCGTCCGCGGCCTGGGCGCCGACGAGGTCGTCCTGTACGGGGACGCCGGCTGGAACGGCCCGTACGACGTGATCCTCGACGGCGTCGGCGGCGATCTGCTCGGCCCCGCCGTACGAGCCCTGGCCACGGGCGGCCGCCTGGTGGCCTTCAGCTCCGGCGGCGGCACGGTGGAGGCGTACGAACTCCTGGTCCGCGGCGCCTCGATGATCGGTTTCCAGATACGGGCCATCGCCACGGGCAAGCCCGAACTGTACGAGCGCTGGCTGCGCGAGCTCTGGCAGCTGCGGGCAGCGGGCACCCTGCGCACGGCCGTGCACGAGGAGATCCCCCTCGCCGAGGCCGCCCGCGCCCACGCGCTCATCGAGCAGCGCCGGAACCTCGGCAAGGTCGTTCTGGTCCCCTGAGGGAGCGGTCGTCCTCTCACCTCACCGCATGGCTCACCTCACCGCATGGCGAGACATGCGCTGGGAGACGAGCCCTCGTCCACGACGTCCTACCGGAGCACGGGGTCTTCTTCTTCGTACGGTGGGGGCCGCCGAGCCGGCGACGGAGCCCGACAACCACACACGGATGGAGCCGACGCCCGGACGGTACGAGGTCCGGGCCGCATCGACCCGGCCGGACGCGGGGACCGCCTTCCAGCTGGTCCGGCTGCTCCCG
>NZ_CM132132.1:4370000-6212500 GCF_053615355.1 Streptomyces sp. CLCI03
AGGTAGAGAATACCGAGGCGTTCGGGTGAACTATGGTTAAGGAACTCGGCAAAATGCCCCCGTAACTTCGGGAGAAGGGGGGCCATCACTGGTGATCGGACTTGCTCCGTGAGCTGGGGGTGGCCGCAGAGACCAGCGAGAAGCGACTGTTTACTAAAAACACAGGTCCGTGCGAAGCCGTAAGGCGATGTATACGGACTGACGCCTGCCCGGTGCTGGAACGTTAAGGGGACCGGTTAGTGACCTTTCGGGGTTGCGAAGCTGAGAACTTAAGCGCCAGTAAACGGCGGTGGTAACTATAACCATCCTAAGGTAGCGAAATTCCTTGTCGGGTAAGTTCCGACCTGCACGAATGGCGTAACGACTTCTCGACTGTCTCAACCATAGGCCCGGTGAAATTGCACTACGAGTAAAGATGCTCGTTTCGCGCAGCAGGACGGAAAGACCCCGGGACCTTTACTACAGTTTGATATTGGTGTTCGGTTCGGCTTGTGTAGGATAGGTGGGAGACTTTGAAGCAGCCACGCCAGTGGTTGTGGAGTCGTCGTTGAAATACCACTCTGGTCGTGCTGGATGTCTAACCTCGGTCCGTGATCCGGATCAGGGACAGTGTCTGATGGGTAGTTTAACTGGGGCGGTTGCCTCCCAAAGGGTAACGGAGGCGCCCAAAGGTTCCCTCAGCCTGGTTGGCAATCAGGTGTTGAGTGTAAGTGCACAAGGGAGCTTGACTGTGAGACCGACGGGTCGAGCAGGGACGAAAGTCGGGACTAGTGATCCGGCGGTGGCTTGTGGAAGCGCCGTCGCTCAACGGATAAAAGGTACCCCGGGGATAACAGGCTGATCTTCCCCAAGAGTCCATATCGACGGGATGGTTTGGCACCTCGATGTCGGCTCGTCGCATCCTGGGGCTGGAGTCGGTCCCAAGGGTTGGGCTGTTCGCCCATTAAAGCGGTACGCGAGCTGGGTTTAGAACGTCGTGAGACAGTTCGGTCCCTATCCGCTGTGCGCGTAGGAATATTGAGAAGGGCTGTCCCTAGTACGAGAGGACCGGGACGGACGAACCTCTGGTGTGCCAGTTGTCCTGCCAAGGGCATGGCTGGTTGGCTACGTTCGGGAGGGATAACCGCTGAAAGCATCTAAGCGGGAAGCCTGCTTCAAGATGAGTATTCCCACCTCCTTGAGAGGGTAAGGCTCCCAGTAGACGACTGGGTTGATAGGCCAGATGTGGAAGCCCGGTAACGGGTGAAGCTGACTGGTACTAATAGGCCGAGGGCTTGTCCTCAGTTGCTCGCGTCCACTGTGTTAGTTCTGAAATAACGAACAGCTGTGTCAACACCAGCATGTTCAGAATTTCATAGTGTTTCGGTGGTCATAGCGTTAGGGAAACGCCCGGTTACATTCCGAACCCGGAAGCTAAGCCTTTCAGCGCCGATGGTACTGCAGGGGGGACCCTGTGGGAGAGTAGGACGCCGCCGAACAATCATTGCGGAAGCCCCGCACCAGCCCTTTACGGGTTCGGTGCGGGGCTTTTCTGCGTTCACGACCCGGAATGCCGTACGCGTGCGCGTGCGTGGGAAAACGCTGGTGAGCCGGCCATGGTCGGTCGTTAGGATCCCGAGCATGAGCGATGACTACGTGATCAGGGCCGTACGGGGCGACGAGTGGGAGAAGGTCAAGGAGCTTCGGCTGGTGGCGCTCCGGGATCCCGCCGCGAACGTGGCCTTCCTGGAGACCGAGGAAGGGGCGCTCGCCCAGGGCGACGAGTTCTGGCAGCAGCGTGCCGCGGGGGCCGCCGAGGGGCGAGGCGCCCGGCAGTTCATCGCCGAGGCCGGTGATGGTCGGTGGGTCGGGTCCGTGACCGTGCTCATCGAGGCGCAGGGCGGCACCGACTACTTCGGTGAGGCCATCGAGCAGCAGCAGGGCCACCTGGTCGGGGTGTTCGTCCGCCCCGAGCAGCGAGGCAGCGGGCTCGTGGAGAGGCTGTTCGACGCCGCGCTGGAATGGGCCTGGTCGCTGGAGGAGCCGGCGACCGAGCGGGTGCGGTTGTTCGTGCACGAGGACAACCCGCGGGCGGAGAGCTTCTACCGGCGGTACGGGTTCGAGGCCAGCGGTCTGCTGATACCGCTGGAGACCGGCGCCAAGGAGCGGGAGTACGTCTACACGCGCCCGGGAGCGTGAGCACGGTCCCCGTTCTAGGGGAGCGTCGCTTCCGGCCAGCGGGAGCGGGCCTGTTCGCGGCTGCGGCACAGGGCGAGCAGGGGGAGCGTGCCCTCGGTCAGGAGTTCCGGGAGCTGGGGGATCGGGGCCACGGCGGCCACATCGTCCAGCACCAGGGAGAGTGGTGGGTCGAGCCGACCGTGGGATGACCGTGCGGCCATGCGGCGGCCGTGCTCGACCACGTGAGAGGCGAGTGCGGTGAGCAAAGGCATCGCACCCGGGTGGGTGCGAGGGTCCTCCAGAGCTTCACCCACCAAGTAGAGGGTGCCCCCCTCGGTCACGAATGATGCCAAGGTGAGCGCATCTGTTCGGTTCGGATTGCATGCCTCGCGGATGTGGATCGAGGTCAGGCAGGACAGGGCACGGGCCGTCAGGTGCTGTGCCAGCTCTCGGCGTTCGGGGTGGGCGGTGAGGGCACTCTCCAGCTCACCGGCCGCGCCGGGGGCGGCGTGGGGGTGCGTACGGAGGACGCGTACGGGGTCCTGGGCGCTGTTGCCCTGGGCCCAGCGGTGGAGCAGCTTGAACGGGCGGTCCTCCAGAGCGGTGGCCTGCAGCCAGCTGCGGAGGAGGGTTTCCGCGGTGTCGGCCACCGCCGCGTCCATGCGGGCCTGGGGCCGTACGGGGGCCAGCAGGGCGATCGCGCGGGCCGCGGCGGTGTCGCGGTCGGCGCAGCCCTCGGCAGGGTTCCAGTGCATGCGGGCCGGGGTGTCGCACAGGTGGGAGGGGTCGTAGAGGAGGACCGGGCCGAGTTTGGCGCGGGCGTCCTTGGTCTCGGCCCAGAGGGTCGGGGAGGAGGTCACGACGAGCGCTGCCCCCTCGATCTCCTGGATGCGGTGTGCGGCGGCGCGGAAGCGGTCGTTCGGGCCGCCGTAGACGAGGCCGTTCGCGTCCGCCGGGTCGTGCGGGAGGGTGGCTGCGGCGGCCGGCTGGGGGGCGTAGCCGAAGCCGTAGCGGTAGGCCTCGTCGGAGGGATCCGGTGACCGTGACGGCGCCCGTGACGGAGGCGGTGGGGCGGAGCTGCCGCGGGTGCCGGCACCGGCCCCCGCGGCCTCGAACGGCTGCGGGGCCGCGGGGGCCTGGGCCGGTTCGGCGGGGTGCGGTACGGGAGACTGCGCGAGCTGTCTCGCGACGGCGCGGCGGGACTTGGTGCGGGCGATCACGCCGATGGCGAAGACGGTGAGGACGAACATCACCAGGAGCTGGCTGACGAACAGGCCCCAGAAGAGGCCCCAGCCCGACAGGGCCGCCGGGTCGGTGTCCGGCCAGGCGGCGGCGATGTCGTGCGGTTGCGCTATCAGGGCGCGGACGGCCCCCGGGGTCCGGGTGAAGGTGACCGTGTCGGGCCAGGAGCCCTTCGCCAGGACGGCTGCCAGGCCGGTGGCCGACCAGACGAGGACGGCGAGGCCGAGGAGGAAGGCCAGGAGGCCGACCAGCAGGCCGTCGGGGACGCCGCCGCGCGCGGGGGGCTCCGTACGTCGTGCGTCGTGCATGGTCAGGCCACCGTGGTCGCGGAACCGGGGCCGCCGCGGCGGCGTTCGATGGACAGGGCCCTTTCCTCCGCCTCCAGTTCGGCGGCGAGCATGTCGGCGGGGAGGCGGGTGGGGGCGGAGGACTCGGTCATGGCGCGGTCGGTGAAGACCAGGGGGCGTTCGGCCTCGGTGATCAGGTGTTTGACCACCTGGACGTTGCCGTTGACGTCCCAGACGGCGATGCCCGGGGTGAGGGTCGGGATGATCTCGACGGCCCAGCGCGGCAGGCCCAGGACCCGGCCCGTGGCTCTGGCCTCGTCCGCCTTCTGGGCGTAGATCGTTCGGGTCGAGGCCATCTTGAGGATGGCCGCCGCCTCGCGTGCCGCCGCGCCGTCGACCACGTCCGAGAGGTGGTGGACGACCGCGACGAAGGAGAGGCCCAGGCGCCGGCCGAACTTGAGCAGGCGCTGGAACAGCTGGGCCACGAAGGGGCTGTTGATGATGTGCCAGGCCTCCTCGACCAGGAAGATGCGCTTCTTCCGGTCGGGGCGGATCCAGGTGTGCTCCAGCCAGACGCCGACGATCGCCATGAGGATCGGCATCGCGATGGAGTTGCGGTCGATGTGGGAGAGGTCGAAGACGATCAGTGGGGCGTCGAGGTCGATGCCGACGGTGGTGGGGCCGTCGAACATGCCGCGCAGGTCACCGTCGACGAGGCGGTCGATGACGAGCGCGACGTCGAGGCCCCAGGCCCGGACATCGTCTATGTCGACGTTCATCGCGAGGGCGGATTCGGGCTCGGGGTGGCGCAGTTGTTCCACGATGTCGGTCAGGACCGGCTGGCGCGTGGTGATGGTCTCCACGACGTAGGCGTGCGCGACCTTCAGTGCGAAGCCCGAGCGCTCGTCCAGGCCGTGGCCCATGGCCACCTCGATGATGGTCCGGAGCAGGGCGAGCTGACCGGTCGCGGTGATGGCCGGGTCGAGGGGGTTGAGGCGGATCCCGTCGTCGTTGGCGGCGATGGGGTCCAGGCGGATGGGGGTTATCCCCAGCTGCTGGGCGATCAGGTTCCACTCGCCGACGCCGTCCTCGCCCTGGGCGTCGAGGACGACGACCTGGCGGTCCTTGAAGCGGAGCTGGCGTAGGACGTAGGTCTTCTCCAGGGCGGACTTTCCGTTTCCGGATTCGCCGAGGACCAGCCAGTGGGGGGCCGGGAGCTGCTGTCCGTACAGCTGGAAGGGATCGTAGATGTAGCCCTTGCCGCTGTAGACCTCGCGGCCGATGATGACGCCGGAGTCGCCGAGGCCGGGGGCGGCGGTGGGCAGGTAGACGGCTTGCGCCTGCCCGGTGGAGGTGCGGACGGGCAGGCGCGTGGTTTCGACTTTGCCGAAGAGGAAGCTGGTGAAGGCGTCCGTCAGGGCGGACATGGGATCTCGCATGGGCGGCACTTCCCTCCAGCTAGCGTCGGATGCCGGTGGCGAACGGCAAGGTGTTGACGAAGGCGCGGTGGTGCTCGCGGTCGCACCATTCCAGCTTCAGGTAGGACTTGCCGGCGGAGGCGCGGATCGTCCGCTTGTCGCGGGCGAGGGCCTCCGGCGAACGAGAGGACACCGTGATGTACCCGACGAGGTTGACTCCTGCCGCACCGCTGGCGAGATCTTCACCTCTTTGGTCGAGCCGGCCGTGGGCGGCGATGTCGCGGGGGTCGACGGTGCGGTTCATCTTGGCGGCGCGGGAGGCGTCGGCCTCGTCGTTGGTCTTCTCGGTGAGCATGCGCTCGATGGCGACCTCGGTGGGCTCCAGGTCCATGGTGACGGCGACCGTACGGATCACGTCGGGGGTGTGGACGAGCAGCGGGGCGAGGAAGTTGACGCCCACGGGCGTCATCGGCCACTCCTTGACCCAGGCGGTGGCGTGGCACCAGGGGGCGCGGGTGGAGGATTCGCGGGTCTTGGCCTGGAGGAAGGTGGGCTCCACGGCGTCGAGCTCGGCGGGCCAGGCGTTGCGCTTGGTCATGGCCTGGATGTGGTCGATGGGGTGGTCCGGGTCGTACATGGAGTGCACGAGGGAGGAGAGGCGTCCCTGGCCGAGGGGCTGGCGGACGCGGATGTCGGCCTCGGCGAGGCGGGCGCAGATGTCGGTGAGCTCGCGGGCCATGACGATGGCGAGGCCGGCGTCGCGGTCGAGCTTGCGGCCCTTGTGGGGGGTGCCGGCGCGGGCGATGGCGTTGGCCTCGGCGGCGAGGTCGCGCGTGTAGTGCATGCAGGCGACGAGGTACGCGCGGTGCTGCTCGGAGGAGGTGGACACCATCGACTGGAGCTGGTCGTAGGAGTCGCGGAGCCAGCCGGGGGCCTGGGTGTCGCCGCGCTGGGCCACGTCCTTGGCGTGCGCGTCCGGGTCGGCGGGGAGGGTACGGGCGAGCATCTGGAGGCGGGTGACGAAGCCGTCGCCGTTGGCCACGTGCTTGAGGAGGGTGCCGAAGCGGTCGACGAGGGCTTCCTGGTCCTCGCTGTCGCGCAGGCCGACGCCGGGGCCCTCGATCTCGATGGCGGCGGTGACGGTACGGCGGTCCGCGTGCAGGAGGACGGCGATCTCGTCGGGGCCGAAGGGGGCGGCGAGCCAGCTGATGCGGCCGATGCCGGGGGGCGGGCCGACCTCGACCTCGCGGCCGTCGGAGCCGCGGATGCCGGCTTCCATGGCGCCCGAGCGGTAGGCCGTGCCGCGGCGCAGGGTGCGCTTGTAGCTGCGGCTGATCTCGAACCAGCGGTAGAAGGTGCGGCCCTTGTACGGGACGTACACGGCGGCGAGCGCGATCATGGGGAAGCCGGCGAGGCTGACGATGCGCAGGGTGAGGTCGGGGACGAGCAGTCCGCTCATCATGCCGAAGAACGCCCCGGCGATGATCAGGGCGATCTCGCCGGTCTCGCGGTTCTTGCCGACGATCGCGTTCGGCCGGGCGCGGCCGATGAGATACGTGCGGCGGGGCGCGACCGGGTGCAGCTGGTGGGACTGGGTCGTCAACGCCCGTCACCTCCTGTGTTCCTCGTGCTCGAGCTCGTGCGGGGCGGGGGTGCGGCGGAGGGGACAGATCCGCCGCTGCCGGCTCCGCCGCCGGAGGTGGGTCGGCTGCTGTGGGCGGCCACGCCTCCGGAGAGGGGGTTGGCGGGGCGGGGGGCGTTGTTGCCGCCGCTGCCGCCGTCGCCGCGGTGGGCACCGCGGCTGCTGTGGGTCTTGATGCCCTGCGAGACGAGGGAGGCCGGGGAGCTGATGACGGCGGCCGCCTGGGCGCCGTCAGTGGCCTTGCTGCGGTTGGAGCGGGCGGAGGCGATCTCGTCGCCGAAGCCGGGGACGAAGCGGTAGATCATCGCGGAGGCGAAGATCGCCAGGAGGATGATGGCGAGGCCGGTGACGACGGCGGAGAAGGCGTTGGGGCCCTTCTCTCCGGTCAGGGCGCCGGCGAGGCCGAGGACGATGACGATGACCGGCTTCACGAGGATGACGGCGATCATGATGCCGGCCCAGCGGCGGACGTGGCCCCAGAGGTTGCGGTCGACGAGCCCGGAGTAGACGACGACGCCGAGGAGGGCGCCGACGTAGAGGAGGGCGGCCCGGATGAACAGCTCCAGGTAGAGCACGCCGGCGGCGAGGACGGTGACGAGTGCGACGACGATCAGCATGATCGGGCCGCCGCCGATGTCGTCGCCCTTCTTGAGGGCTTCGGAGAAGGAGCCGAAGAAGACGTCGGTCTGGCCGCCGGTGGCGGAGGCGATGACCGCGGTGACGCCGTCGGTGGCGGAGACGACGGTGTAGAGGACGAGGGGGGTGAAGGCGGAGGCGAGGACGGTGAGCCAGAGGAAGCCGATGGCTTCGGACATGGCGGTGGTGAGGGGGACGCCGCGGACGGCTCGCTTGGCGACGGCGAAGAGCCAGAGGACGAGGGTGAGGATGGTCGAGGCGGCGAAGACGACGGAGTACTGCTTGAGGAAGGCGGGGTTGGTGAAGTCGACCTCGGCCGAGCCGTTCACCGCTTCGCTGAGCTTGGTGACGATCCAGGAGGCGGCGTCGGCGCAGCCGCGGGCGAGGGAGGCGAGGGGGTTGAGGGCGTCTCCGCCGTCGCTGGGTGCGAGACCGGTCTGCGGCGTGCCACCGGACGTGCCCGTTCCGCTCTGGCAGTACTGCTTGGAAGGGCCGTCGAGCAGGGCGCAGGGGTCGGCGGTCGCCTGTGGGGTGGGAGTCGGCGTCGCAGCGCCGGTCGGCGTCGGTGTGGGAGCGGCGTGGGCTGTGCCCGCCATGGCCACGACGGCGAGGTGGGCGGAGGCGATCAGGCTCAGCCGGGCGGGCAGCCGGCGGTCAGCGGGCATAGGTGAATCCCCCGAACTCCTTGATGGCCTTGCTCATGTCGTCCGACGTCGACACGGGGACATCGCCGGGAACCGGGGCGGGCCCGTCCTGTTGGGTGTCGTCGATGACTCTCCAGCCTTCGCCGATCCAGCTCAGTTCGAAGGTCCAGGTCTTCCAGAGGGTCCGCACGGGGTCGGTGGTCTTGGGGCCGGACATGCCGATCAGACCGGTGTACCAGACGGCGATCTTGGCCGTGGTCGGGGTGTAGCTCTCCACGCGGGTGCCGATGGGGACGGTACGGGTGACGAAGACGCTGCCCTGCGGGGCGTTTCCGTTGGCGTCGAGTCCCATTCTGGCGAGGAAGTCGGCCGAGTAGGCCTCGTCCTGAGGGCCCTTCAGGCGGGCTGCCACGTCGGGTGCGTAGATTCCGTCCACGAGGGTGTGCCGGGTGTTCTTCTTGAACATGGCGTCGGAGCCGAGCGCCACCGCGAAGTTGGCGGCGGCCGACTGGGCGCCCTGTTCGTCGTGGGCGAAGCCCTTGGGGATGCCCGCCGTTCTGTCCGTCACCGGGTTCGTGCCCGTGGCTGCCGTGGAGGAGTCCGTCGGGGGTTTGTCCGAGGCGGGGTCCGACTTGGTGTCCGGGGCCGAGTTGGCGAAGGCGATGGCGGCGATCAGGAGGACCACCACGCCGACCACGGTGATCAGGCTGCGCGAGGCGCGGGGGGTGCGGCGGGTCGGGCCGTACGGGTCGGTCGGGGAGTCCGGGAGGCGGGTGCGGGTCTGGCCGGTGCCGCCGACCTCGCCGTAGCCGCCGGCGCCGCCGTACTGGTCGTCGTTGCTCATTCCCTGTCCGCCCCCTCCGCGTCGTACGACGGTAGCCCTGGTTCCCGCGTGGATGTGGTGTCGTGATGCGTCATCAGCTACGGGGCCCGGCGCGTGACCCGGCTAGACGGCCATCCCGTAGACGATCGTGAACAGCGTCCCGAGGGAGCCGATGATGAAGACTCCGGTCAGCCCGGCCACGATCAGGCCCTTGCCCTGTTCGGCGCTGAACGTGTCGCGCAGGGCGGTCGCGCCGATGCGCTGTTTGGCCGCCCCCCAGATGGCGATGCCCAGGCAGAGCAGGATCGCGACGGCCATGACCACCTCGATCATGACCTTCGCTTCGTTGCCGAGACTGCCGAAAGGCCCCCAGTTCGGGGCGATTCCGCCGATGATGGTGGTGATGTCGCCCTTTTCGGCTGCCAGGATCATGTAACTCACCGCCCCTGTAAGGGTAGTTCCGGAAGCCCCTTGCCCGACGGCAGGGGTCACGCACTATCTTCGCTGATGAAACCGCCGCCGTCGTCGACTTGACGGCTCTCTTTACCCGATATCGCGGCTCACACTCCGCGTCCGCGCTCTGACCTGGGCAGGGGCGGTGCGTAGGCGCGAGAACATGCGGTCACTCTGTGTATCACGGGGGGTGACGCCGGGCAATGATTGTCGTCTCGACGTACGGGGGGTGGGGCGAGGGGCCGCCGTTCGGAGCAGTGGTGTGCGTGTCCTTGCGCCGGCCCGCCGACATCCGTCGGATCCTCTTCCTGTCGTTTCATCGGTGCGCGGGAGCGTGGCGGTGCAGTGGTCGGCGGGGTTGTCAGTGGGGTGCGGCAGGCTGGGGAGCATGACGACTCCTTGGACTCTCGCGGACCTTGAGGCGGCCATCCGGGCGGGATGGTCGGCCGAGACCTGCGAGCCCTCCGACATCACGAAGATCCCCTGGACTCCGGAGAATCCGGCGTGGGGGCACTGTGACATCACGGCCCTCGTGGTGCAGGACCTCGTGGGCGGGGACCTGATGCTGGGCGAGGTGTTCCACGACGGCCGGCAGGAGGGCTACCACTGGTGGAACCTGCTGCCCGGGGGCGTCCGTATCGATCTGACGCGGGAACAGTTCCGGCGGGGGGAGACGGTCACGCCGGGGCGGATCGTGAAGCGGCCTCCGGGGCGGTTGCGCAGGCGGTGGGAGGAGTACCAGCTGCTGCGGCAGCGGGTCATCGACAAGCTGGGGCCGTTGCCGGGGGTGATGGTGACCCAGGACGGGCGGCGGCTCGCCTATACGGACTTCGGGGGGCCGGGGGCGCCGCTGTTGGCGCTGCACGGGCACTTCGAGGCGGGGGCGACGGCCTTCGAGGGGCTGGCCCAGGAGGTGGGTCCTGCGTGGCGGGTGATCGCCCTGGACCAGCGGGGGCACGGGAGGTCCGACCGGGCGGCGGAGTACACGCGGGAGGGGTACGTGGCGGACGCGGCCCTGCTGCTGGAGCAGTTGGGGCTGGGGCCGGCGGTGGTCCTGGGGCACTCGCTGGGCGGGGTCACCGCGTACCAGCTCGCGGCGCGGCGGCCGGACCTGGTGCGGGCGGTGGTGGTCGAGGACATCGGGGCGGTGGTCGACGGCGACCTGTCGTTCGTACGGGAGTGGCCCAGGCGGGCGGCGACCCGGGCCGCGTTCCTGGCGGGGACGGGCAGCTCGGCGCCGTACCTGGAGGGTTCCCTGCAGGAGTACCCGGACGGGTGGGGGACCGCGTTCGAGGCGGAGGACATGGTGGAGTCCCAGCGGGGGCTGAACGGGGACCACTGGGCGGACTGGCTGGGGGTGCGGAAGCCGACGCTGCTGGTGCGGGGGATCGGAGCGGGGTGCTGTCGGCGGAGCACGCGCGGGAGATGACGGTGCGGAGGGCGGGGGTGCGGTTGGTGGAGCTGCCGGCGGGGCACTCGGTGCGGGTCGGGGACCCGGAGGGGTACTTCGCCGCCGTGCGGGGGTTTTTGGCCCGGGTGTGAGGGTG
Source organism: Streptomyces sp. CLCI03 (assembly GCF_053615355.1). Taxonomy (NCBI): domain Bacteria; kingdom Bacillati; phylum Actinomycetota; class Actinomycetes; order Kitasatosporales; family Streptomycetaceae; genus Streptomyces; species Streptomyces sp. CLCI03. The sequence goes on from NZ_CM132132.1 coordinate 4,380,850, forward strand.
TGGGGGTGCGGGGGGCTGGCGGGTGCGGCGCCGTTGCTGGGGCTCCGCCCCGGACCCCGCGCCTCGAACGCCGGCGGGGCTGAAAGAGTGCCTCGAACGCCGGCCGGGCCTGACGGGTGGGTCAGGTCCAGTGGGTGGGGCGGGTGAGGGTGGGGGGGATTCGGGTTGTCGGGTCGCCCTGGGCCGCGTTCAGCTGGGGCTGGGTGAGGAAGACGGCTTCGCGCAGGTCCGCGCCGCGCAGGTCGGTGTCGCGGAGGTCCGCGCCGATCAGGTCGGCCGTGCGGAGGTCGGCGCGGGTGAGGTCGGCGGCGATCAGATAGGCGCCGCGGAGGTTCGCGCCGCGGAGGTCGGCTCCGGAGAGGCGGGCGCCCATCAGGTCCGCGCCGCGGTGGTTCTTCTTGCGGCCCGGGACCTTCGCCCGTACGAGTTCGCTCGTCTTCAGGAGCAGGGTGTTGATCCGTTGCCGGAGCGCGCCGACGTCCAGGTCCACCAGGGCCTCCGCGTCGGCCCGGGTCCATTCCGCGGTCTCCGCCAGGGCCCGGCGCAGGTCCGCGTGGACCGGAGCGGCGGCCGGCAGGGTCAGGGCCTCGCTGACGTAGAAGAGCAGCTCGTGCAGTTGCCGCAGCACCGGGAAGACCTCGAACATCCGGCGGGCCGTGCCGGGGTGGGTGCGCCAGTCGCGGCCGCCGAAGGTGACCTGGGAGACCTGCTGTCCCGCGCCGAAGCAGTCGAAGACGGTGCAGCCCTGGAAGCCCTCGTCGCGGAGCCGGGTGTGGATCCCGCAGCGGAAGTCCTGCTGGAGGTTGCCGCAGGGGGTTCCGGCGGGCTTGTTCACGGCGAAGTCGTTGGACTTGGCGAAGGGCAGGGCCACGCAGCAGAGCGCGAAGCAGTTCGCGCAGTCGGCCTGCAGGACCGGCAGGGGGGCGGGCGCGGGGGCGGGGGTGGCGGGGCTACTGGGCACGTCGTCCATTGTCCCTCGTCGTGCGTGTGTCCTCGGCTGTCCGGAATGGCTTGATCCACGGAGCCGTGGCGGTGAGCATCCCCGTATGACAGAAGTGATCGCAGTCGCCGTCATCACCCTTCTCGCCGTGATCAGTCCCGGCGCCGATTTCGCCATGGTGGTCCGTAACAGCTATCTCTACGGGCGTCCCACCGGGTTGTTCGCCGCCGCCGGCGTCGCGGCCGGTGTGCTGGTCCACGTCTCCTACACGATGCTCGGGGTCGGTCTGCTGATCGCCTCCTCCACCGCGCTGTTCACCGCGATCAAGCTGGCGGGTGCGGCCTATCTGGTGTGGATCGGGATACGTACCTTCCGGGCGCGGGCCGAGCTGACCGTGGACCTGGAGTCGAAGCCGCAGCTGACCCGGCTGGGGGCGATGAGGTCGGGCTTCCTGACCAATGTGCTCAATCCGAAGACGACGCTGTTCGTGGTGTCGACCTTCACGCAGGTGGTGAACCCGCAGACCCCGGTGTGGCAGCAGGTGGGCTACGGGCTGTTCATGTCGGCGGCGCACCTCGGCTGGTTCGGGGCGGTGGCGCTGTTCTTCTCCGTCTCGCGGCTGCGCGACCGGATGCTGAAGGCGCAGAAGGCGCTGAACCGGGCCATCGGGTCGGTGCTGGTGGGGCTGGGGGTGGGGCTGGGGTTCGCCCGCTGAGGCGGGCGCAGGGTCTGGTGGCCTGTGTTACCTGTCGGTAGCGTGGCCGGTATGGGTGCTGCCGAGGGGTACGAGGGGTTCTTCGAGAGGGTCGACGCCGGGCGGTTCCGGGCCACCGAGTACACGCGGGGGCCGTGGGACCCGGGGTCGCAGCACGCCGGGCCGCCGGCCGCGCTGCTCGGGCGGGCCGTCGAGGAGCGGCCGGGTGCGCGGACGGACATGCGGGTCGCCCGGATCACGTACGAGATCCTGCGTCCGGTGCCGATCGGCGAGCTGGAGATCACCACCGGTGTGCTGCGGGCCGGGCGCGGGACCGAGGTCATCGAGGCGACCCTCGCGCCGGTGGGCGGCCCGCCCGTGATGCTGGCGCGGGCCCTGCGGATCCGGGTCGCGCAGGAGCCCGTACCGGCCGTGGTCCCGGGGCCGCAGCTGCCGCCGCCCGGGGAGGTGGAGGTGACGCCGTTCTTCCCGGTGCCGTGGGAGGTCGGCTACCACTCGGCCATGGAGTCCCGGTTCACCGAGGGCGCCTTCGTCGAACTGGGCCCGGGCACCTGCTGGATGCGGATGAAGGTGCCGCTCGTCGCCGGGGAGGAGCCCAGGCCGTTGGACCGGGTGCTGATCGCCGCCGACTCGGGGAACGGGATCAGTTCGGTGATGGACTTCGGGCGGTACGTGTTCATCAACGGTGACCTGACCGTGCACCTGCACCGCCATCCGGTGGGCGAGTGGGCGTGCGTGGAGGCCCGTACGAGTGTGGACGCGGCCGGGATCGGGCTCGCGGACGCGCGGTTGCACGACGAGAAGGGGCCGATCGGGCGGAGCGCGCAGAGTCTGTTCGTGGCGCCGCGTTCCTAGTCGGATCCGGCCCCGGTCCGCTCAACCCGCCTGTGTTCAGCGGAAGTCGGTGTGGCAGGCTCGGGTTGGTGGAGGCTCTGAGAGACGTCGACCCCGCCCGGATCGGGGCGCATGCGCTGTTGGCCCGGCTCGGTGCCGGAGGGATGGGGCAGGTGTACCTGGCGCGGTCGCCCGGTGGGCGCCTCGTCGCGGTGAAGGTGATCCGGGACGAGATCACCGGGCATCCGGAGGCCTTGGCCCGGTTCCGGCGTGAGGCCGAGACCGTCCGTGCGGTGCGGTCGGCGTACACGGCGAACCTGATCGACGCCTCGCTGGCGGTGGCGCCGTACTGGCTGGCGACCGAGTACGTGGCGGGCCCGACGCTCGGTCATGCCGTGGCGGAGCGGGGCGGTCTGCCCGCGGACACCTGCCGGCGGTTGTTCGCGGCGCTGGCGGAGGGGCTCGCGAGTGTGCACGCGTACGGGGTGACGCATCGGGACCTCAAGCCGCAGAACGTCATTCTGGGCGCGCAGGGCCCGCAGCTCATCGACTTCGGCATCGCGCGGGGCGTCGGTGAGACGGCTCTCACGCAGGACGGGCAGGCCCCGGGCACGCCGGGGTACAGCGCGCCCGAGGTGTTGCTGGGCGCGGAGGCCGGGGCGGCGGCGGACGTCTTCGCGCTGGGCGCGACCCTCGCGTACGCGGCGACCGGGCGGCCGCCGTTCGGTACGGGCGTGGCGACGACGGTGAGCTATCGGTCGGTGCACGAGCCGGTCGACGTGGTCGGGGTGGAGCCGGGTCTGGCGGGTCTGATCGAGGCGTGCGTGGCGAAGGATCCGGCGGTGCGGCCGGGCCTGCGTGAGGTCATCGAGCGCTGCGGGGTCCGGGACGCGCTGATCGACGATCCGGTGTACCTCGGGTTCGGTGCGCTGGGCGAGGCCGTGCCGGTGCACGAGATGCGGACGCAGGGGCCGGGGCCGGCGTACGTCTACACCCCGACCCAGGTCGCGGCGGGCCGCGGGCGGATGCCTCGTACCGGGGTGTGGGTGGCCGTCGGGGTGGCGCTGGCCGTGGTCGGGGCCGTGGCGGTGTGGAAGCTGCCGTTGGGGGGCCGAGGAGATCAACAGGGCGGGAGCCCCGCCGCGCAGTCGCCCGCCGGGCAGGTTCCGGCCGTGCGGACGCCCGCAGCCGGTGAGGCGGGCCCGGGCGCTTCCGCGTCGAAGTCCCCGGCCGGTCCGCCCACGTACATCCGGCAGACCGAGCCCAACCTCGACGACTACAACCCGATCCACCGCACCTGCGCCCGGACCGGTGCGCAGGAGGGCATGTCGGATTTCCAGACCTCGCTGCCCAGGACCATGGACGACCCGCAGCTGAGGTCGGGCAAGGTGAGGATCGCGTTCCGGGTCAAGAACGCGCTCCCCGACGTGCCGCCGTACTACGTGGCCGTCGTCGTGAAGCCGCAGCACGAGGTCGACGAGAACGGCCGGTCCACCGCGGTGACCGACAATCGTCAGCTCGGTTTCGTTGCCAAGGCCCAGGACCTGTACGAAGGTGACGAGGTGGAGTGGAAGTCCGTCACGTACCCGGACGACTTCTCCATGCGGCTGAACGGAAAGACCGTCAAAGCACCTCCGCTGTCGCAGGATCCGGGCGGCTGGACGGTGGTGTTCCGGCATGCCGTCTCGGACACGGAACACACGACATTGGTCTGCGATGGCTTCGACAGCGGGCCGCAAAAGGGATGAATCCGACACGTGTCGGTGAATCCCGGTGAGAGACCGGCCGATGGGGGAGGGTTGACGGGTGCGCAGATTCTGGGTGATCGGCGGGATCAGCTTCGGAGCGTGTCTGTGCTTCGTGGCTCTCCTCGTGGTCGGTACGTACTCGGCCGCCGCGGGCATCGCCAACGCCGGTGGCCGTCAGGTCGGGCTGGCCAAGGGCGCCGTACCGGGGAAGTACCAGGCCCTGGTGCAGAAGTGGGGCGTTCTCTGCCCGACCCTGAGTCCGGCCGTCCTTGCCGCGCAGCTCTACTCGGAGAGCGGCTGGAACCCGACCATCGTGAGTCCTGCCGATGCGCGGGGCATCGCCCAATTCATCCCCGGGACCTGGGCCACGCACGGGATCGACGGGGACGGTGACGGCGACCGCGACATCTGGGACCCGAACGACGCCATTCCCTCGGCCGCTTCGTACGACTGCGAACTCGCGCGGTACGTGCGCAAGGTGCCCGGAGATCCCGTGGCGAACATGCTGGCCGCCTACAACGCCGGCCCCGGGGCGGTGACGCAGCACCAGGGTGTGCCCCCGTTCCGTGAGACGCAGGGGTACGTGAAGGCCATCACGACGCTGGCCAAGAGTTTCGAACGGCCCGTCGGGCGGGTGGCGCCCTCGCAACAGGCCGCCGGGGCGATCTACTTCGCGCAGAAGCAGCTCGGCACGCCGTATCTGTGGGGTGGCAACGGGACGCCCGATCAGGACGGGCGGTTCGACTGTTCCGGGTTGACCAAGGCCGCGTACGAGACCGTGGGGATCGAGTTGCCGCGCGTGGCGAACGACCAGTACAACGCCGGGCCGCATCCTTCGCGGGATCAACTGCTGCCCGGTGACCTCGTCTTCTTCTCCGATGATCTGACGAACTCGCGGGAGATCCGTCACGTCGGGCTCTACGTGGGCGGCGGGTACATGATCAACGCCCCTTACACGGGCGCCGTGATCCGGTTCGACAAGATCGACACCCCGGACTACTTCGGTGCGACGCGCGTGACCAAGGACGGTGCGGAGGCGCTGCCGGAGCGGCCCGCCGCCGGCCGGTCGGCTTCGTAACTCACCGTAAGGCAAAGGCCCTGAGCTGCGACGATGAGTCACTCTTCGATAACGTTGGAGTGATCATTGCGTGGAGAATGGAACGTAGGAGCCAGAACGGGCGTTCCATGGGCGCGGGGGTTGATCAAGTGGGGGTGGAGGGGCGCACACAGGGGTGCGTTCCACAGGGGAACCACGGCAAGGGCAAGGGGCCGCGTCACCATGGCTGGACTCACAACAGGTGGGCCGAACGTGGATGTCAGCCTGCTGTACGAGATCAACGGAGCGGCTCGGCACGCTCCGGCGTGGCTGGACCGGGTCGTGAGCCTGGCCGGGGAGTACGGGATCCTGCTGGCCCTGGTGCTCCTGGTCCTGTGGTGCTGGCGTGGTGCCCGCCGGCAGGACGAGTCCGCCGCCGTCGAGTCCGTCGCCGCGCTCGTCTGGGCCCCGCTCGCCGCCGGGCTGGCGCTGCTCGTGAATGTGCCGCTGCGTGAATTCGTCGGGCGGCAGCGTCCGTTCCGCCAGCACGAGGGCCTGCAAGTCCTCGATCCCGCCTTCGGTTGGGGGCTCGGGCGCACCGAGTTCTCCTTCGTCAGCGGCCACACCACCGTCGCGATGGCCCTGGGCGTGGGCCTGTTCGTGGCGAACCGGAAGTTCGGCCTCGTCGGGATCGGGCTGGCCTTCGTCGAGGGCCTGTGCCGCGTCTACATGGGCATCCACTACCCGACCGACATCATCGGCGGCCTCGCGCTCGGCACCGCCGTGGTGCTCCTGCTCGCCCCGCTCGCGATGGCGGCGCTGACCCCGATGGTGCGGGCGGTGGCCCGCTCCCGGCGCTGTGGCCGGCTCGTACGGGCCAAGAGTCTCCTGCTGCCCCGGCCGGTCGGCCTCCCGCAGGCCCACACCCAGACCCCGCCCACGCACGAGAGCGACCTCGCCGCCTGACACCGGTGGTGTGACGGGGCCGCCCCGGATCAGGTCTGCGCGTACGCGTTCCACACGGCGAGCAGCGCGGCCGCCAGCAGGCACAGCACCGCGGCCCCGAAGCACACCCGCACCGCCTTCGGCCGGGAGCGCCGCATCAGGGCTCGCCGCCGTCGGAGTCGCGGCGGCGGGAACGCAGCCACCATCCGGTCGCCGCGGCCGGGACGGACGCGATGAGCAGGGCCCGGAGAAGGGCCGCGAGGCTGGCTGCGGAACCTGGCATGAGTCCAGGGCATCCGCTGCGGCGTACCCCGGCCAGCCGGCCGGTCCGAACGGGCTAGGGCCTGTCTTTCGGATCATGCCGGGCCCGCGACGCCTGGCGCCGCACCTCGCCGCGTTCTCGTCGGTCGTCGATGCTCCGCATGGACTCCCTCCTCGGCCTTGCGATGCACGACACCGGACGCCGCGGGCTGATCCGCCCTGATCCGAAAGACAGGCCCTAGCCGGTGTGTCGGGCGGCGTCCTTGCGGGCCAGGTCGCGGGAACGGCGGGCCGGACCGCTCCAGCCGCAGGTGCAGACGGCCAGGCAGAACGATCCGCGGTCGGCGGTGGAGGTGGTGTGGCCGGTCGGCGGCTCCGGCCGCGCGTGCGGCCCCGGGAGCGGCAGGGAGTCGAGCGGAGGGACCAGGGTCGCGTCGGTATGCGGTTCCACGGGTCCACGGTACCGGGGCGGGCGGCGCGCGGGGAGGGTGCGCCCCCGTGACGGGAAACCCCGGACCTCGTTAAACGGAGCGGGTGGGGGCCTCGGGCAAGCAGCGGTCATGCGTTGGGGGTTGGCAGGCGATGGTGGATCACCAGCACAGGCGACCGCGCGGGCGTGCGGGTGAGGCGGTACTCGCCGCCGGCGTCACCCTGGCGGTCTCGACGATGACCGGGTGCGGCGCGGGCGACGCGAGCGACGGCCGGCCCCCGGCGGAGGCGGCGGCGGTGGTCCGCGGGGCCGCCGACGTCCTGGCGAGGACCGGCAGTGCCCGGGCCCGTACGGCCATGGAGATGGCGACGGGCGGCACCCGCGTCACGATCCGCGGCGAGGGCGGGGTCGATTTCAAGAAGCGGATGGGGCAGCTCATCGTGATGCTCCCGGCCGATGTGAAGGGCAAGGCCGAGCATCGGCCGATCACCGAGCTGCTCGTGCCCGGCGCGCTCTACATGAAGAACCGGGGTGCGGGCGTCCCGGACGACAAGTGGGTCCGGGTCGACACGACGACCCTGAGCGACGGGAACCTGGTCACGGGCGGGGCCACCGATCCGTTGGTCGCGGCCGAGCTGCTGCGGGGCGCGCAGGAGGTGACGTACGTGGGGGAGACCGAGGTGGCGGGCACCAAGGTGCGGCACTACCGGGGGATCACGGACATCGGGCGGGCGGCGGGGAGCGCGTCGCCGGAGGCGCGGGGGGCACTGGCCGCGGCGGCGAAAGGGTTCGGCACGGACACGGTGCCGTTCGACGCCTACCTCGACGAGGAGGGGCGCTTGCGGAAGGTCAGGCACCGGTTCACGTACGTCAACAATGGCGTGATCGATGTGTCCTCGACCACGCTGCTGTACGGATTCGGGACGCCGGTGACCGTCGTATTGCCCGCAAGTGGGGACATTTACGCCGGGAAGATCTCCGACCAGTGAGGCGGAGGGGGAGCGGGCGGCGCGATCGGGCCACGGTCGGGTATCCGGAAATGGTCCATCCGTGTCATGCGGGGGACGGCAGGGCCTCCCTACGCTGAGAAGCCGGGCGCCGGCGCGTGGTGCGGTGCGGTATGACCGATGACGGCCGGTGGCCGGTGGCAGATTGAGGTGACACGCGTGACTCCCGCAGGCGGTACGACGGTGCAGGACCACGTTGCTCTCGCCGAGATCGAGCTGTGCGGTGAGCTGATCATCGCCGCCTCGGCCGCCGTGGAGGAGCGGCTCAGTCTGGACCGGATCGACGAGGTCCTGCTCGGGCACTAGCCGGTGCCCGAGCCGCGCCCGCGCTCGCGCCGCTGTCGGGGCTCCGCCCCGATCCCGCGCCTCGGACGCCGGCGGGTGCGCGGGCCGGGATGCGCGCGGCCGAGGTCCGCCGGTCAGGTGCGCAGGAGGCGGGCGATGGCCTTGGTGGCCTCCTCGACCTTGGCGTCGATCTCGGTGCCGCCCTTGACCGCCGCGTCCGCGACGCAGTGCCGCAGGTGCTCCTCCAGCAGCTGGAGCGCGAAGGACTGCAGTGCCTTCGTGCTCGCCGAGACCTGGGTGAGTATGTCGATGCAGTAGACGTCCTCGTCGACGAGTCGCTGGAGGCCGCGGATCTGGCCCTCGATCCGGCGCAGCCGCTTGAGGTGCTCGTCCTTCTGGTGGTGGTAGCCGTGGACGGCTCCGGAGCCTTCCGCCTCGATGGTCGTCATACGTCCTCCCGTGGTCCGGAACGAGGGGTGCATGCCGAACGCATACCCCTCATGGGTATAGGGTACTGGGCCGCGCCGCCCGGGGCAGGGGTCCGTGGTCCTCACTCTGCCCGATGGAGGACACTGGGGAACGGCCGGTTAGCCGTGGCCGAGGGATGCGCCTAGCATCAGCCTGACCGAATCCGATGCACCCCGAGGACCTCACGTGCGATTTCGTCTGACCCCCAGGGAGACGAGCTTCTACGACATGTTCGCCGCATCCGCGGACAACATCGTCACGGGCTCCAAGCTCCTGATGGAACTGCTCGGAGCGGACTCCTCCGCCCGGGTCGAGATCGCGGAGCGGATGCGGGCGGCGGAACACGCGGGGGACGACGCGACCCACGCGATCTTCCACCAGCTGAACTCCTCCTTCATCACGCCGTTCGACCGCGAGGACATCTACAACCTGGCCTCGTCGCTCGACGACATCATGGACTTCATGGAGGAGGCCGTCGACCTCGTCGTCCTCTACAACGTGGAGGAGCTTCCCAAGGGTGTCGAGCAGCAGATCGAGGTGCTGGCGCGCGCGGCCGAGCTGACCGCCGAGGCCATGCCGCACCTGCGGACGATGGACAACCTCACCGAGTACTGGATCGAGGTCAACCGCCTCGAGAACCAGGCCGACCAGATCCACCGCAAGCTGCTCGCCCAGCTCTTCAACGGCAAGTACGACGCCATCGAGGTGCTGAAGCTCAAGCAGATCGTCGACGTGCTCGAAGAGGCGGCCGACGCGTTCGAGCACGTCGCGAACACGGTGGAGACCATCGCGGTCAAGGAGTCCTGAACCTCGTGGACACCTTCGCTCTGGTCGTGACCATCGGTGTCGCGCTCGGCTTTACCTATACGAACGGTTTCCACGACTCGGCGAACGCGATCGCGACCTCCGTCTCGACGCGGGCGCTGACCCCGCGCGCGGCGCTGGCGATGGCGGCCGTGATGAACCTCGCCGGAGCCTTCCTCGGCAGTGGCGTCGCCAAGACGGTCAGCGAGGGCCTGATCGAGACGCCCCAGGGCACGCGGGGCATGTGGATCCTGTTCTCGGCGCTCGTCGGTGCGATCGTCTGGAACCTGATCACCTGGTACTTCGGCCTGCCCTCGTCCTCCTCGCACGCGCTGTTCGGCGGCATGGTGGGCGCGGCGCTGGCGGGCGGCACGGGTGTCATCTGGAGCGGGGTGATCGACAAGGTCGTCATCCCGATGTTCGCCTCGCCGGTCGTCGGTCTGGTGGCCGGTTATCTGGTGATGGTGGTCATCCTGTGGATGTTCCGCCGCTCCAACCCGCACAAGGCCAAGCACGGCTTCCGTATCGCGCAGACCGTGTCGGCGGCCGCCATGGCGCTCGGCCACGGTCTCCAGGACGCGCAGAAGACGATGGGCATCGTGGTGATGGCGCTGGTCATCGCCGATGTGCAGAGCGCCGACGAGGCGATCCCGGTCTGGGTCAAGGTCGTGTGCGCGGTGATGCTGTCGCTGGGTACGTACGCGGGCGGCTGGCGCATCATGCGCACCCTCGGCCGCAAGATCATCGAGTTGGACCCGCCGCAGGGCTTCGCGGCCGAGACCACGGGCGCCTCGATCATGTTCGGCTCGGCGTACCTCTTCCACGCGCCGATCTCCACCACCCACGTGATCACCTCGGCGATCATGGGTGTGGGTGCGACCAAGCGCGTGAACGCGGTCCGCTGGGGTGTCGCCAAGAACATCGTCCTGGGTTGGTTCATCACGATGCCGGCCGCGGCCGTGGTCGCCGCGCTGAGCTTCTGGGTCGTCGACCTCGCGTTCGTGTAGGACCCGGGAACGAAAGCGGGCCGGCTCCCCCCACCCAGGGGGAGCCGGCCCTTTTTCTTTCTTTCGCCTTGCGGTGGCACCGCCATGCAGCACCGCAGGACGTTCGGTCCCGGTTTAGCCGAAGCGACCCGAGATGTAGTCCTCGGTCGCCTGGACGGACGGGTTCGAGAAGATCCGGTCCGTGTCGTCGAGCTCGATGAGCTTGCCGGGCTGTCCGACGGCCGAGAGGTTGAAGAAGGCGGTGCGGTCCGAGACGCGGGCCGCCTGCTGCATGTTGTGCGTCACGATGACGATCGTGAAGCGCTCCTTGAGCTCGCCGATCAGGTCCTCGATCGCCAGGGTGGAGATCGGGTCGAGGGCCGAGCAGGGCTCGTCCATCAGCAGGACCTGGGGCTCGACCGCGATGGCGCGGGCGATGCACAGACGCTGCTGCTGGCCGCCGGAGAGGCCGGAGCCGGGCTTGTTCAGGCGGTCCTTGACCTCGTTCCAGAGGTTGGCGCCCTGGAGCGACCTCTCGACGATGTCCGTGAGCTCGGACTTCTTGAAGTTGCCGTTCAGCCGCAGGCCGGCCGCCACGTTGTCGAAGATCGACATGGTGGGGAAGGGGTTCGGGCGCTGGAAGACCATGCCGACCGTGCGACGGACCGCGACGGGGTCCACGCCGGTGCCGTACAGGTTCTCGTCGTCCAGCAGGACCTTGCCCTCGACACGGCCGCCGGGGGTGACCTCGTGCATGCGGTTGAGGGTGCGCAGGAAGGTGGACTTGCCGCAGCCGGAGGGGCCGATGAAGGCCGTCACGGAGCGGGGCTCCACGGTCATCGAGATGTCATCGATGGCCTTGTGGGTGCCGTAGAAGGCGGACAGTCCGGAGACGTCGATTCGCTTCGCCATGAGGGGTCACTTCGCTTTCATGAGTCGCGTCAGCGACCGGTCTTCGGGGCCTTCCAGCGGGCGATGCCGCGGGCCACCAGATTGAGGATCATGACGAAGGCGATCAGGACCAGGGCCGCGGCCCATGCCCGGTCGTAGGAGGCTTCACTACCGACCTTGTACTGCTCCCAAATGTAGAGCGGGAGCGAGGACTGGGCGCCTTCGAAGGGGTTGCCGTTGATGAGCTGGGAGCCGAAGACCAGCAGCATGATCGGGGCGGTCTCGCCGGCGATGCGGGCGACGGCCAGCATCACACCGGTGGAGATACCGCCGATGGCGGTCGGGAGCACGACCTTGAGGATCACGCGCCACTTCGGCACACCGAGGGCGAGGGCGGCCTCGCGCAGCTCGTTCGGGACGAGCTTGAGCATCTCCTCGGTGGAGCGGACCACGACCGGCATCATCAGGATCGACAGGGCCATGGCGCCGGCGAAGCCGGAGGGGCCGAAGCCGAGCATCAGGTTCCAGGTCGTCAGGATGAACAGGCCCGCGACGATGGAGGGGATGCCGGTCATGACGTCGACGAAGAAGGTGACGGACTTGGCGAGGCGGCCCTTGCCGTACTCGACCAGGTACACGGCGGTCAGCAGGCCGATGGGGGCCGCGATCAGCGTGGCGAGGGCGACCTGCTCGATGGTGCCGAGGAGGGCGTGGTAGACGCCGCCGCCCTCGTCGAAGCTGGTCACGCCGTTCATGGAGTGGCTGAGGAAGTTGCCGCTCAGCAGCTTCAGGCCGCGGCTGATCGTGGTCCACATCAGCGAGAGCAGCGGGATGACCGCGAGGACGAAGCAGACCCACACGAGGGAGGTCGCGACGCGGTCCTTGGCCTGACGGCGGTTCTCGATCACCGCGCTGGCGGTGTAGGTGACGGCGACGAAGAGCAGCGCCGCGAGCAGACCCCACTGGATCTTGCTGTCGAGGCCGAAGACGAGGCCGATGCCGCAGCCGAGGGCGACCGAGACGACCGCGACGGCCGCCGGGGCCCAGCGGGGCAGGCCGCCGCGGGTGAGGCCGGCGGGGGCGGCGGACTTGCGGTCCCGGGTGGGGCGCGGGTCCTGGAGTGCGTGGCTCATCAGGCGTTCGCCCCCGAGAAGTCCTTGCGGCGAGCGATGATCAGGCGAGCTGCACCGTTGACCAGCAGGGTGAGCAGGAAGAGGACCAGACCGGAGGCGATCAGCGCGTCGCGGCCGAACTCGTTGGCCTCGTCGAACTTCGCGGCGATGTTCTGCGCGAACGTGCCGCCGCCCGGGTCCAGGATGTGACCGGAGATCAGGAAGCTCGGGGAGAGCACGGTCGCGACGGCCATGGTCTCGCCGAGCGCGCGGCCGAGGCCGAGCATCGAGGCGGAGATGACGCCGGAGCGGCCGAAGGGCAGCACCGACATGCGGATGACCTCCCAGCGGGTCGCGCCGAGGGCCAGGGCGGCCTCCTCGTTCATGCGCGGGACCTGGAGGAAGACCTCACGGCTGACGCTGGTCACGATCGGCAGGATCATGATCGCGAGCAGGATGCCGACGGTGAAGAGCGAACGGGCCACGCCGACCTGGGTCTTGTCGAAGACGTACGTCCAGCCCAGGTACTCGTCGAGCCAGAGGTTCAGGCCGTTCAGCTGAGGGACGAGGAAGAGGGCGCCCCAGATGCCGTAGATGATCGACGGCACGGCGGCCAGCAGGTCGACCGTGTACGCGAGGGGCGCGGCCAGCTTGCGCGGCGCGTAGTGCGAGATGAACAGGGCGATGCCGACAGCGATCGGAACGGCGATGGCCATCGCGACGATCGAGCTGACGACGGTGCCGAAGAGCAGGACGGCGATGCCGAAGACGGGCGGGTTGGCCGACGCGTTCCAGTCGAAGGTGGTGAGGAAGTTCCCCTCGTTCTTCGACAGGGCGATCGAGGCGCGGTAGGTGAGGAAGGCGGCGATCGACGCCATGATCACCAGGAGCAGGATGCCGGAGCCCTTGGAGAGCCCGGCGAAGATCTTGTCACCGGCGCGGCCGGTGGATCCTCCGCTCTTGGCGACAGGCGGAGCCGTGTCTATCTGGGTGGGTGTGGTGGAAGCCATGGTCTTTCCGGTCTGTGTGGGGGGCAGGCCCCCTGGCGGCGGTGCACCGGATTCCCCCGGGTGAAGGGGAAGGGTCCCGGGCCCGGTCCGTCCCCGGACGGGGGAGCGGACCGGACCTGGGGTCAGGATCTAGCCGAGGCCGTTGATGACCTCGCGGACCTTGGTGTTGATCTCGGCCGGGATCGGCGCGTAGCCGTTCTCCAGCAGGACCTTCTGGCCGGCGTCCGAGGCGGCGTAGTTCAGGAAGGACTTCACGGTCGGGAGGGTCTCGGCCTTGTTGCCCTTGTCGCAGACGACCTCGTAGGTCACCAGGACGAGCGGGTAGGCGCCCTCGGCCTTGGTGGTGTAGTCGAGCTTGAGGGCCAGGTCGGAGCCGGTGCCGGCGACCTTGGCGGCGGCGATGGCCTTGGAGGCGTTCTCACCGCTGGCCTTGACCGGGGCGGCGGCACCGGTGTTCAGGTCGACGGTCTTGATGTTCTGCGAGCTGGCGAAGGAGAGCTCGAAGTAGCCGATCGCACCGTCGACCTGCTTGACCTGGGCGGCGACGCTGGAGGAGCCGGAGGCCGACTGACCGCCCGGGGCGGCCCACTTCTTCGCGGCCTCGTACGGCCAGGCGTCACCCGCGGTGGCCTTGAGGTACTTGGTGAGGTTCTCGGTGGTGCCCGAGTCGTCGGACCGGTGGAAGGCCTGGATGGCGGTGGAGGGAAGCGTGACGCCGGGGTTCAGCTTCTTGATCGCCTCGTCGTCCCACTTCTTGATCTTGTCGTTGAAGATGTTGGCGACCGTGGCGGCGTCGAGGTTCAGCTTGTCCACGCCGGCGACGTTGAAGCCGAGGGCGATCGGGCCGCCGACCATCGGGAGGTCGATGCCCTGACCACCGGTGCAGATCTTCTTCGACTCCTCGACCTGCTCCGGCTTCAGCGCCGAGTCGGAGCCGGCGAAACCGACGGTGCCCTGGTTGAAGGCGACGATGCCCTCACCGGAGGAGGAAGACTTGTAGTTCACCTCGACGCCGGAGCAGGCGGCCATGTAGTTCTTGATCCACAGCTCGATCGCGTTCTTCTGCGCGGAGGAGCCGGAGGCCAGGAGCTTGCCCTTGGCGTCGTCGCACTTGATGTCGCCCGCGGCGGCCGCGGAGGGCTTCGCCGAGCCGTCGGCGGTCTTGGTGTTGTCGTCCGAGCCGCACGCCGTGAGGACCAGGGCGCCGGACACGACAAGCGCCCCGAGGGCGGAGGCACGAAGCATGTTCTTGCGCTGAAGCTTCACTTTCGGGTGTTCCTTCCAGAAGCCGCCGGCCGCTTTCTGAATCGGGGCGGCGTGCGAAGAGGACTACGTCGGTTGTGCGCGGCTGAGCTGCTCGACCTCCGGGCGACTCGCTCCGTGCATCACCGAAATTAGGCAGAACAGGTGAAGCAGCCGACCGGGCCGAGTGAACGGATGGTGAACCGTGGCGGACGACCCGGTGCGTCCCCGCCGCGTCGCACACAGCCGTCATCATCCGTTACCCCGACGTTATCGCGACGTGACCGCGGGCTCGGGAAGCCAGAGATGCCGGAACGCGAGACGCGCGGCCTCGACCTCGTGGCGCTGGTCGGCGTGCAGGACACCCAGGGCGTACGCCGTCGCCGGGGCGATGCGCGGGGTGCGGGCCGCCGTCGCCGAGGCGGTCGCCGCCTCGGCCGCGTCCCGGTGGCGGTCCAGGGCCTCGCCCGCGGCCGCCGGGCGGGTCACGTCCTCGCCGAGGGCCTCCCGGGCGTAGCGGTGGACCCGCAGCAGGCGGCGGACCTCGTGCCAGGGCCCGTCGTGGTCCGCGTTGTACGGATGGGCCCCGTCGACCGGGGGCAGGGCCGTGACCGCCGCCGACAGTCGGGTTTCGGCCACGGCCGCCAATGGGACGAGTACCTCCGACACCCGGCCCCGGGCCGCGACCGCGTCCAGCGGGACCTCCGAGGCCAGCACCGCCACCGCGTCCGCCACCGCGTGGAAGCGGGAGGAGCCGAGGGCCTGGAGGGTGGCCGAGTGGGCGCGCGTACGGGCCAGGGTCAGCTGCCGCTCCAGCAGCGCGCCGGCCCGCGCCGAGCCCACCGTCAGCGCGCCGGCCGATCCGCGCGGGGCGGGCAGCTCCGGGGACCCCGACAGTCGGTGCAGGGCGTCCATCAGCCGGGTCAGCCGGGCCGCGTACGCGTGCTCGTCGGCCAGTGTCGAGGACAGCCACACCAGCTCGGTGCGCAGCCCGTCGGCCCAGGTGGACTCGGTCACCACCCGGAAGGTGGCCAGGGATCCGCTGATGCGGCGCGCAGCCCCCCGCAGGCTGCGCGCCGCGGCGCTTCCCTCGGCGGCATCGGCCCCGCTCGCCGTGCTTTCACCGTGGAGGCGCAGCGCGCGCAGGAAAGCGGTGGCCTGGGCGCGCAGGTACGTGCCGAGCACGGCACCTGCGTCCGCCGTCGCCGTGATCGGGTCATGGTTTGGCTGAGCCACGCCGGCGCCTCCGGGCGTCTATGAGCGTCTCCTGTACGTGCCGCAGCGGCTGGCCGTCCGCGTCCGTGCTGTGCCGGGTCCACTCGCCGTCCGGGCCCAGGTGCCAGGAGGAGGTGGCGTCGGACATCCCGGTTTCCAGCATCCGGTCCAGTGCCGCGCGGTGGGCCGGGTCGGCGACCCTGACCAGTGCCTCGATACGGCGGTCGAGGTTGCGGTGCATCATGTCGGCGCTGCCGATCCACACCTCGGGTTCGCCGCCGTTGCCGAAGGCGAAGACCCGGGAGTGTTCCAGGAAGCGGCCGAGGATCGAGCGGACCCGGATGTTGTCCGAGAGCCCGGGGACCCCGGGGCGCACCGCGCAGATGCCGCGCACCCAGATGTCGACGGGCACTCCCGCCTGGGAGGCCCGGTAGAGCGAGTCGATGAGGGCCTCGTCGACGATCGAGTTCATCTTGAGCCGGACGTAGGCGGGGCGGCCGGCCTTGTGGTGGGCGGCCTCCTTGTCGATCCGCGCTATCAGTCCGTCCCGAAGCGAGCGGGGCGCCACCATCAGTCGGCGGTAGGTCTCGCGGCGCGAGTAGCCGGACAGTCGGTTGAAGAGGTCGGAGAGGTCCGCGCCGACCTGCGGGTCGGCGGTGAGCAGGCCGAGGTCCTCGTAGAGCCGGGCGGTCTTGGGGTGGTAGTTGCCGGTGCCCACGTGCGAGTAGCGGCGCAGCTGGTCGCCCTCCTGGCGGACGACGAGCGACAGCTTGCAGTGGGTCTTGAGGCCGACGAGGCCGTAGACGACGTGGCAGCCGGACTCCTCCAGCTTGCGCGCCCACTTGATGTTGGCCTGCTCGTCGAAGCGGGCCTTGATCTCGACGAGTACGAGGACCTGCTTGCCGGAGTCGGCGGCGTCGATCAGGGCGTCCACGATCGGGGAGTCGCCGGAGGTGCGGTAGAGCGTCTGCTTGATGGCGAGGACGTCCGGGTCGGCGGCGGCCTGCTCCAGGAAGGCCTGCACCGAGGTGGAGAAGGAGTCGTACGGGTGGTGCAGCAGGACGTCCCGCTCGCGCAGGGCGGCGAAGATGTCGGGCGCGGACGCGGACTCGACCTCGGCGAGGTCGCGGTGGGTGCCGGCGACGAACTTCGGGTACTTCAGCTCCGGGATGTCCAGCGAGGCGATGCCGAAGAGGGCGGTCAGGTCCAGTGGGCCGGGCAGCGGGTAGACCTCGGAGGCGTTGACCTTCAGTTCCTGGACGAGCAGGTCCAGCACGCCCGGGTCGATGGACTCCTCGACCTCCAGGCGGACGGGCGGGCCGAAGCGGCGCCGCATGAGCTCCTTCTCCAGGGCCTGGAGGAGGTTCTCGGCGTCGTCCTCCTCCACTTCCAGGTCCTCGTTGCGGGTCACTCGGAACATGTGGTGCGCGAGCACCTCCATGCCGGGGAAGAGCTCCTCCAGGTGCGCGGCGATGACGTCCTCCAGCGGGACGTAGCGCTGCGGGGAGGCCTCCAGGAAGCGGGACAGGAGCGGCGGGACCTTGACCCGGGCGAAGTGGCGGTGGCCGCTGACGGGGTTGCGTACGACCACGGCCAGGTTCAGGGAGAGGCCGGAGATGTACGGGAAGGGGTGCGCGGGGTCCACGGCCAGCGGGGTCAGCACGGGGAAGATCTGGTTGCGGAACAGGGTGAAGAGGCGGGCCTGCTCCTTCTCCGTGAGGTCGGGCCAGCGGATCAGGTGGACGCCCTCCTCGGCGAGTGCCGGGGAGATGTCCTGCTGGAAGCAGGCGGCGTGCCGGGCCATGAGCTCGCGCGAGCGCGTCCAGATGAGGTCCAGCACCTCGCGGGGCTGCAGACCGGAGGCCGAACGGGTGGCGACGCCCGTCGCGATGCGCCGCTTGAGGCCGGCCACGCGCACCATGAAGAACTCGTCGAGGTTGCTCGCGAAGATCGCCAGGAAGTTGGCGCGCTCCAGCAGGGGCGTCGTCGGATCCTCGGCGAGCTCCAGCACCCGCTCGTTGAAGGCGAGCCAGCTGCGCTCCCGGTCGAGGAAGCGTCCCGGGGGGAGCTCGTCGTCGCCGTCCTTGTCCTCGTAGGCGTCCAGATCGGCGTCGAGATCGGGTTCGAGGTCGACGTGCGGGCGGTGCGCGGAGATGGACCCTATGCGGGCATGGGCTCCGGTGACGGCCCGGCCGGGGGCGGTGCCGGGGGTGTGAGACGGGTGCTGGGCGGGGACCTCGGTGGGGTCTGCGCTGGGCTGGTGGCTCATGACTCCATTCTTCCGCGCACGCGGGAGGACAGGCACGTCGGAAGAGTCGGCCGTCGGTCGGAGTCGGGGCTGCATTGGGGGAGAGTCGCAAGCGCGTCTGAATGCCTGGTTAATGGCGTGTGGCTTCCCGGGTCCGGCGGGGTGCACGAACCGCCTCCCGGCGGGGTCGCGGGGCCGGTGTGCCCCGGCGTGCGCGGGTGCGGCGCCGTGGCGGGGCGCCGCCCCCGGGCCCCCGCCGGGCGCTGCCCGGACCCGCGCCTCGAACGCCGGCGGGGCCGGCTCGGCCCGGCGGGGCTCGGATCCGGCGGGGCCGGGGGCGGTCAGCTTTCCGTGCGGTACATCAGGTCCACCTCGTGGGTGGTGAAGCCGAGGCCCTCGTACACCGCCAGGGCCGCCGGGTTGTCGGCGTCCACGTAGAGCATGGCCGTCGGCAGGCCCTGGGCCGCCAGGTGGCGCAGGCCGATCGCGGTGAGGGCCTTGCCGAGGCCGCCGCCCTGGGCGCCGGGGCGGACGCCGACCACGTAGACCTCGCCGAGCTGCTCGGCCGCGTGGACCTTCGTCCAGTGGAAGCCGACGAGCTCGCCGTCGCGTTCCGCGAGGAAGAAGCCCTTGGGGTCGAACCACGGCTGCGCGATCCGGTCGTCCAGGTCGCGCTGGGTCAGTGAGCCCTGCTCGGGGTGATGGGCGAAGGCGGCCGCGTTCGCCGCGAGCCAGGCCGCGTCGTCGGCGCCGGGCACGAAGGTCCGTACGGTCACCCCGGGCGGGAACACCGGCTCCGGCAGCGGGGCCCCTTCGGCCAGGGGCCGGCGCAGCTGGCGCAGCTCGCGGAAGAGGGTCAGGCCGAGCACCTGCGCGAGGTGGCGGGCGGCGGACTTGCCGCCGTGCGCCCAGACCCGCAGCCGTTTGCCGGAGGCGGCCAGCAGGGCCGTGCCCATGGCTCGCCCGTGGCCGCGCCCGCGCAGGGCCGGGTGGACGACGAGTTCGGCGGCCGGGGCCTCCACCGGGTCGGTGTCCTCCAGCTGCCCGTAGGCGGAGAGCCGGCCGCCCTCGGTGAGCAGGAAGTGCCGGATCCCCTCGCGCGGCCCCCCGCGCAGCTGGAGCCGGCCCTGTTCGGACACGGCGGTGGTGCCGTCCGTACGTGCCGCGTCCTCGATGAGGTCGAGTACGGCGCTCGCCTGTTCCTCCGTCAACTCGTCGAGGGTCTGAATCTGCCGTCCCGGCTCCAGGGCCGCTGCTGCGTCAGTCATGACACGAGCGTACGACCGCCGTGGGGAGGGGTGGAGTGCGGGCGCGTGGTCGGTGCTTCTTCTGCGCGTAACCAACGCGATACCGCTACCCCCTGGTAGAGCTACGCGCGTTGACCTTAGGCTTCGGCGGACCTCCCAAGTCTTACCGCTGTCACATAAGGGGACTAAATGTCAGCGACGCCACAACGGCACCGCCGAACCCGCCGGTTGACCCTCACCGCTCTCGCCGTCACGGCCGGGGCCGGGGCGATGGTCGCGGCCGCACTTCCGGCCGGTGCCGCGAGTGGTGGCGGTGCGGCCAAGAGCCGGACCGTCGATGTACAGATGCTGTCGTTCAACGACTTCCACGGCACCCTGGAGCCCCCGCAGGGCTCCTCCGGCACCGTGACCGAGCGTCAGGCCGACGGCACCACCAAGGCCATACCCGCGGGTGGTGTCGAGTACCTGGCGACCAGCCTGCGCGAGGCCCGCAAGGGCCACGAGTACTCCGTCACGGCCGCGGCCGGTGACATGATCGGCGGCAGCCCGATGCTGTCCGGGCTCTTCCACGACGAGCCGAGCATCGAGGCGCTGAACAAGATCGGCCTGGACGTCTCCAGCGTCGGCAACCACGAGTTCGACGAGGGCAAGACCGAGCTGCGCCGCATGGGGTACGGCGGCTGCCACCCGGTCGAGGGCTGCTTCGAGTACGGCAAGGACTTCACCGGCGCCGAATTCCAGTACCTCGCGGCCAACGTCACGGACGAGAAGACCAAGCGTCCGCTGATGTCGCCCACCTACATCTGGAAGAAGGGGGACGTGAAGATCGGCTTCATCGGCGTCACCCTGGAGGGCACTCCGGACGTCGTGACCGCCGAGGGGGTCAAGGGCCTCAAGTTCGGCGACGAGGTCGAGACGATCAACAAGTACGCCGCCGAGCTGAACAAGCAGGGCGTGAAGTCGATCGTGGCGCTGATCCACGAGGGCGGCCTGCCCGCCAACGGCGCGTACAACTACGACTGTGACGTCCCGGGCGCCGGCGCCGGCATCTCGGGCGCGATCGTGGACATCGCCAAGAACGTGGACTCCAAGGTCGACGCGCTGGTCACCGGTCACACGCACCAGGCCTACGCCTGCAACATCCCGGACCCGGCGGGCAACCCGCGCACGGTGACCTCGGCCGCCTCCATCGGCCGCCTGTTCACCGACACCACCCTCACCTACGACCGGCAGACCAAGGACATCGTCCGTACGCCGATCACCTCGCCGAAGCCGGTGAACAAGATCGTGGGCCGGGAGCAGCCGAAGGCCCCGGACATGACCGAGCTGATCGACCGTTGGAAGGCGCTGGCGGCCCCGATCGCCAACCGTCCGCAGGGCTTCATCTCGGCCGACATCCCCGGCCGCGGTTCCGAGGCGCCCGAGAAGCCGCTCGGCGACCTGATCGCCGACGCGCAGCTCGAAGCGCTCGCCCCGGCGGACAAGGGCGGCGCGCAGCTGGCCGTCATGAACCCGGGCGGCATCCGCTCGGACCTCGCCTACAAGGCCTCGGGTGACGAGGGCGACGGTGTGGTGACGTACGGCGAGTCCTTCACGGTCCAGCCGTTCACCAACATGATGAACATCGTGGACCTGACCGGCGCGCAGCTGATCACCGCGCTCCAGCAGCAGGTCAGCGGTCCCGTCAACGGGGCGAACCCGAAGATCCTGCAGGTGTCGAAGGGCTTCACCTACACCCTGGACATGACGAAGGCGGGCGCGGACCGCATCGTCGTGGACTCGGTGAAGCTGAACGGCGTGCCGCTCGACCCGGCGAAGACCTACCGGGTCGCGATGAACGAGTTCCTCGCGGGCGGCGGTGACGGCTTCACCGTCCTGAAGGAGCACAAGAACAAGCTCGTGGGCGCGTCCGACCTGGACTGCTTCAACGCCTACCTGACGAAGAACTCCTCGGCGGCGGCCCCGATCACCCCGCCGGCGGCGAACCGGATCACCGTCATCAAGTAACACCGCGTGCGGTGGCCCTGAGGGGCGGTGGGCCATGGGCCCGCCGCCCCTTCGGCATGTCCGGCTCCGTTCGCGTCCCCCTACCGGTCCCCGTCCCGGTCCCCGTCCGGTCTCGGTCCCCGTGCACCCCCGTGCACCCCCGTGGCGCGGGGACCGGCGGGGTCAGAGGGTGGCCAGGAAGGTTCCGACCGCGGTGTGGAAGGCGTCCGGGTCGGTGAACGGCACGAAGTGGTCGCCGGCGAGGGGCGCGTACGAGGTCTTCGGGCGCCGGGCGACCATCGCGTCGGCGACGGGCCGGGTGAGCGCCTGGCTGTCGGTGCCGTGGATCAGCAGGGCCGGGCAGGTGCTCGCCAGCCAGGTGTCCCAGTGGTCGCCGGCGCAGGCGTGGATGGAGTCGAGCATGTCCTGCGGGTGGTAGGCCAGGCGCCATCCGGTGCCGTCGGTCAGGGGGCGCAGTCCGTCGGCGACGAAGGGCGCGGCCGGTCCGGCGGCGGCGAGGAGTTCCTCGCGGGTGGGGGCGGTGAAGGGGAGGCCGTCCAGGAAGTCGAACCAGTTCGGCCCGGTGGGGATGCTGATCTCGACGGTGGCGTCGACGCCGATGAGGGCGGAGATCCGGTCCGGGTGGGTGGCGGCCAGGTGGTAGGCGTTGAGCCCGCCGAGGGAGTAGCCGAGGAGCGGCACCGGGGTGTCGATGCCCAGGTGGTCGAGGAGGGCGACGGCGTCGCGTACGTAGCCCTCGCGGTGGTGATCGGGTGCGCGGTCGGAGTCCCCGTGACCGCGCTGGTCGGGGGCGATGACCCGCCAGGAGTCGCCGAGGGCGGCGGCGAGGCCGGTGAAGGCGAGGGCTTCGGACATGCCGCCGTGCAGGGCGAGGAGCGGGCGGCCGGGGCCACCGAAGTCCAGGTAGGAGAGGGTCCGGTCGTCGATCTTCAGCGCGTGGCGCATGGCTCGTGCCTTCCCGTGGGCCTGTGGATCGTGTCGATGACCGCAGCCTGCCAGGATTTGGGCAAGTGCGCAATACATTCGTCTTGCGCGCTTGCCCAAAAAGCGGCGCGGCTACGATCCCCGCATGGGAAATCGCGAGGACCTGCTGGCCGGAGCCCGGCACTGCCTGGAGGAGAAGGGCTATCTGCGCACGACCGTGCGCGACATCGCCACGGCCTCGGGGGTGAGCATGGCCGCGATCGGCTATCACTTCGGATCCCGGGAGGCCCTGCTCAATCAGGCGCTGTTCGCCGCCATGGAGGAGTGGGCCGCGGGGGCCGGTCGGCTCACCGGCGAGGGGGAGACCGCCGGGGAGCGCTACGCCGACACCTGGGACCGCAAGATCCGCGACTTCGGCGAGATGCGCTGGCTCTGGCTGGCGTCCGTCGAGGCCTTCGTCCACGCGCAGTCCTCGCCCGAGCTGCTCGCGATCCTCGCCGAGGGGCAGCGTCGCAACCGCCGGATGGTGGCAGCGGCCCTGCGCGGGGTGCCGCCGCAGGAGGTCTCCGAGGAGGACGTGCGGGCTCTCGGGTCGATGCACATCGCGCTGCTCAGCGGGGTGATGGTGCAGACCCTGACCGATCCGGAGCAGGCGCCCGACGGGCGCGAACTGCTCCAAGGGCTGCGCTCCATGGTCGAGTTGCTCGAAAGCTGACCCCTACCGACAGGTAGCAAAGCTGACGTGTGCACGCCATAATCCGGCCATCATCGGGTCGGCGAAGGGGCGGACATGGGCATCGGCACGGGCTCGGGTACGGGCGCGGGTACGGGCGCGGGCACGAGCACGGGCGTGGACCGCCGGGCGTTCCTGGTCGGAGCACTGGCCGCGGGCGCGGCCCTCGGACTGGGCGCCGCACCCGCCTCGGCCGCGACGCTCGGCACCCAGGACTGGATGTCCGGCCTCGGCGACTCCACGGCCCTCCAGCGGATGACGATCCCGGGCACCCACGACTCCGGCGCCACCAAGGGCGGCCTCTACGTCGCCTGCCAGAACACCTCGATCGCCCAGCAGCTCGACTCCGGGATCCGCTTCCTCGACGTCCGCTGCCGGGTCACCGGCGGCTCCTTCGCCATCCACCACGGGTCCTTCTTCCAGGACCTGATGTTCGGGGACGTCCTCGTCGCCTGCTGGAACTTCCTCGCCGCGCACCCCGGCGAGACGGTCCTGATGCGCGTCAAGCAGGAGTACTCCGGGGAGAGCGACGCCACCTTCCGCGCCGTCTTCGACGACTACCTGAACAACCGCGGCTGGCGGCCCCTGTTCCGGATCGCCGACTCCCTGCCCACCCTCGGACAGGCCCGCGGCAAGGTGGTCCTGCTCGCCGACAACGCCGGCCTGCCGGGCCTGCGCTACGGCGACGCGGGCGTCTTCGACATCCAGGACGACTACAACACGGAGCCCTTCGCCAAGCGCGGCCGGATCGAGAACCACTTCCGCAAGGCCGTCCAGCAGCCCGGCAAGCTCTTCGTCAACTACGTCAGCACCGCCGCCTACATGCCCCCGCGCTGGAACTCCGACCGCCTGAACCCGCAGGTCCACGGCTTCGTCGACGGCGGGGAGATGGCCGGCCGGACCGGGCTCGGCATCGTCCCCATGGACTTCCCGAACACCCGCTCCGGCCTGGTCACCTCACTGATCCGGCACAACTGACGGATCGGACGGCGGCGGCGTCGGCGCCCCCGGGATGTGGAGCACCGCCTCCGTGCCCGGGCCCCCGTCGGCCGCCGCCCGCAGCTCGGCGCTGCCGCCCGCACGCGCCGCCGTACGGGCCACGATCGACAGGCCCAGCCCGCTGCCGGGCAGGGCGCGGGCCGACTCGGACCGCCAGAACCGCTCGAAGACGTGCGGCAGGTCCTCGGCCGGGACGCCCGGACCGTGGTCCCGTACGGTCAGCCGGCCCGCCCGCAGCGACACCTCGACGGTGCCGCCCGGCGGGCTGAACTTCACCGCGTTGTCCAGGACGTTCACGATCGCCCGCTCCAGCGCCGCCGCCTCGCCCCGGACGTACCAGGGCCGCAGGTCCGAGTCGAAACGGAGCTCCGGACCCCGCAGCCGGGCCCGGGACAGCGCCGCCCCGGCGATCTCGTGCAGGGCGACCACCCCGAGCGGGCCGGGGGATGCCGCGTCCGGCCGGGACAGCTCCTGAAGGTCGCCGATCAGCGAGGCCAGCTCCGTCATCTGCGCCTTGACCGAGGCCAACAGCTCCCGCCGGTCGTCGGGCGGGATGGCCCGGCCGGTCTCCTCGCTCCGGGCGAGCAGCTCGATGTTGGTGCGCAACGAGGTCAGCGGGGTGCGCAGCTCGTGGCCGGCGTCCGCGATCAGTTGGGCCTGCCGCTCCTGGGAGGAGGCGAGGGCCGCCGTCATCGAGTTGAAGGACCGCGACAGGCGGGCGATCTCGTCGTCCCCCTCGTCGGGGATCCGTACGGTCAGGTCCTCGGTCCGGGCGATGTGCTCGACGGCGTCGGTCAGTTCGTCGACCGGCCGCAGTCCCGTACGGGCCACCCACAGGCCGGCGGCGCCCGCGCCGACGACCCCGATGCCGCAGACCAGGAGCAGCACCCAGGCCAGGGTGGACAGGGGCTTGTCGATGTCGGCGAGCGGCTTGGCCACGGACAGCGCGGCGGGCTGACTGCCCACGAGGGCGGGCTGCGTGTAGACGCGGACCGGGATGCCGTTGGAGGTGGTCGCGTCGTAGAGCACCGGGCCCCGGCGCCGCTGGGCGACCTCCAGGTCGATCGCGGTGACCTTCAGGGTGTTGTTGCCGTCCACCCAGCAGTGCCCACCGTCCTGCAGCACGATCTGCACCTGGGCGCTGAGGTTGTTGGCCGCCTGGTCCGGCAGGGGCGGCCCGGGGACGCAGCGCAGCTTGGCGTAGACCTGGTTGGCCTGGGCCGCGGCGTCGGTGGCGCGCAACGAGCTGTCCAGCTGTTCGCTCAGCTGGGTGCGGACCATCACCCAGGACACCCCCGCCACGCCCGCGACCGCGAGCGCCACCGCCACCGTGACCAGCAGGGCGAGGCGGGAGCGCAGCGGCAGCGCGCGGAATCTGGCCGTAGGGCTCACTCCGGCCCGCTCTCGCCGGCGCGCAGGGCGTAGCCGACCCCGCGCACGGTGTGGACGAGGCGCGGCTCGCCGCCCGCCTCGGTCTTGCGGCGCAGGTACATCACGTACACGTCCAGGGAGTTGGAGCTGGGCTCGAAGTCGAAGCCCCAGACGGTCTTGAGGATCTGCTCGCGGGTCAGGACCTGGCGGGGGTGCGCGAGGAACATCTCCAGCAGGGTGAACTCGGTCCGGGTCAGCTCCACCGGCCGCCCGGCGCGGGTGACCTCACGGGTCGCGAGGTCCATGCGCAGGTCGGCGAAGGTCAGGGCGTCCTCGTGGCTCTCGCCCGCGGCCTGCGGGGCGGCGTAGGAGCTGCGGCGCAGCAGGGCGCGGACCCGGGCGAAGAGCTCGTCCAGTTCGAACGGCTTGACGAGGTAGTCGTCCGCGCCCGCGTCGAGGCCGGTGACGCGGTCGCCGACGGTGTCGCGGGCGGTGAGCATCAGGATCGGCGTCACGCTGCCGGAGGCCCGCAGTCGGCGGGCGGCCGTCAACCCGTCCATCCGGGGCATCTGGATGTCCAGGACGATCAGGTCGGGGGCGTACGAGGCCGCCCGGTCGAGGGCGTCGAGCCCGTCGACGGCCGTCTGCACGGCGTACCCCTCGAAGGCGAGGCTGCGGCGCAGGGCCTCGCGTACGGCCGGTTCGTCGTCGACGACGAGGATCCGCGCTTCGCCTTCGGCGGGGTTCATGGATGGGTCTCCCGGAGGTGGTGGTCGGCCGTGGAGTGCGGCACGGGACGGCGCCTCCAGCCTCGCACGGGTGGGTCAGAAGCTGGTGCCGAAGCCGTCTGCGGCGGAGCCGGAGCCGTAGCCGGAGTCCGTGTCGGTGGAGCCCGCGCCGCCGGGGCCGCCCTTGCGCAGGGAGTCCAGGTCGGCCTTGATCGTGTCGACGGGGATGGCGAAGCCGAGGCCGACGCTGCCGGCGGCCGCGTTGCCGGAGGCGGGGGAGTAGATCGCGGAGGGCATGCCCACGATCCGGCCGTTCATGTCGACGAGGGCGCCGCCGGAGTTGCCCGGGTTGAGGGAGGCGTCCGTCTGGAGGGCCTTGTACGAGGTGGTGTCGGAGCCGGTGTTCCCGTTGAACTGGCGGCCGCCGAAGGAGAACGGCCAGCTGTCCTCGCCCTGCTGCCGGCCCTGCGGGGACTGCTGCTCCGACTTCGGCACCTTCACCTCGCGGTTCAGGGCGGAGACGATGCCGCTGGTGACGGTGCCGGTGAGGCCGTCGGGGGAGCCGATGGCGACGACCTGGTCGCCGACCTTGACGCCGCCGGAGTCGCCGAGCGTGGCGGGCTTCAGCCCGGAGGCGCCCTGGAGCTTGATCAGCGCCAGGTCCTTGGCGGGGTCGGTGCCGACGATCCTGGCCGGGTACTTCTTGCCGTCGCTCATCGTCACCTGGACCTCGGAGGCGCCGCTCACCACGTGGTTGTTGGTGACGATCTCGCCGTCGGCGGTCAGGACGATGCCGGAGCCGGTGCCCTGGCCGGAGCCGGTACGGACGTCGATGCGCACGACCGAGGGGCTGACCTGCTCGGCGACCCCGGCGACGGTGCCGGAGCTGGACCGCGAGACGGTGGTGCCGTCGACGCCGCCGGTGGTGCCGGCCTGCCGGTCCATCAGCTGCTCGACGGCGACCGCCGTGCCGCCGCCGACCAGGGCCGCGGCGAGCGCCACGGCGGCCAGCAGGGCGACGGGCCGCTTGGCGCGGGGCGCGGGGGCGGCGGCGTGGGCGGGACCCTGGGGGCCGCCGCCCCCGTACCCGCCGCCCTCGTACCCGCCGCCTTCGCCTGCGCCGCCCGCGCCCGCCGGGACCGTCTCGCCCCGGATGACCTGCGGCTGCGGCTGGTGCGCCTCGTGCCAACCGGGTGCGGCGGGCGGGTACGAGGGCGGCGGCGGGTAGGCCGCCGCCCCTGCGCCGGCCGCGGGGTACGCGCCGAACGGCGCGTGCGGGGCCGGGCTGTTCTCCTGCGGGTACTCGCCTTCGCGGCGGAAGCTGTCGGTCATGACACAGACTCTGACCGCCGATCATGAGAGCTTCCTGAGTCAGGCCTGAGAAGCCCGACAGAACCGGGTACGAGCGATATGAGGACCGGCCTTGACCCTCGACCTGGTGGAGGTCCCAGAGTCACGGGTGTGGAGAGCGAGATGCACAGCATTGGCGAGATGGGCCGCGACAGCGGGCTGGGCGTGAGCGCGCTGCGCTTCTACGACCGGGCGGGCGTCCTGCCGCCCGCCCGGGTGGATCCGGCGACCGGATACCGCTGGTACGCGCCCGAACAGCTCGACGAGGCCCGGCTGCTGGCCCGGCTGCGGCAGGCGGGGATGCCGCTCGCCGACATCCGGCTGGTGCTGGCGGCCTGGTCCGGCGGGGACACCGGCCTGGTGCCCCGGCTGCTGGACGGGCACCTGCGACGCCTCGAACGCGAGCTCGCCGATGCGCGCGGCGCGCTCTCCGCGGTACGCGCGCGACTCGGACACAAGGAGAACACCATGACGACCACCACCGCCCCCACCACCCGGCTGACCGTGCCCGCCACGGAGTTCGCGGCCGCGCTGGACGCCGTACGCTTCGCCGCCGGGGTCGACCCCGAGCTGCCGGTGCTCGGCGGGATCCACTTCGACGTGGAGGAGGCGGACCTGCACGTCGTGGCCACCGACCGCTACCGGATGGCCGTGGCCCGCGCCTCGACCACCGGCCACGGCGGCGAGCGGCTCCGGGTGACCGTGCCCGCCCCGCTCGTGGACGCCATGCGGGCCCTGCTGACCGACGACCGCCCGGCCGTGCTCACCGTGGACGGGGACGGGATCGAGCTGGAGACGCAGGGCCGCCGCGTCGCCGGGCGGGTCCTGGGCGAGGAGTTCCCCGACTACCGCCGCCTGACCCGGCTTCCCGAGGGCCGCCGCATCCCGCTGGACGTGCCGGCCCTGCGCACGGCACTCGTCGGGCGGAACGGCGAGCGGTGCGCCCTCGTCCTGACCGACACCGTGACCGTCGCCGACGGGGCCGACGAGCCCGCCGCCGGGGACCTGGTCGGGGTCGACCCCGCCTTCCTCCTGGACGCGCTCGCCGTCGGGGACGAGGCCATGCTGCTGGAGTACGTGGGTCCCAAGGCCCCGCTGGTGCTCCTGCGCCCCGACACCGAGGACGCCTACTCCCTGCTGATGCCGTGCACGCTCGACGCGTGACCTGAGCTCAGCGGCAGCCGCAGGAGCGGCGGATCACCAGCGCCGACGGGAACTGCTTCAGCCGTTCCCGTCGGGAGCCGGCCACGCGCAAGCCGTCGTCCAGGACCAGGTCGACGGCCGCGCGGGCCATCGCCGGGCGGTCCGAGGCGATCGTGGTCAACGGCGGGTCGGTGAGGGCGGCTTCCTTGACGTCGTCGAAGCCCGCGACGGCCAGTTCTCCGGGCACGTCGATGCGCAGTTCGCGCGCGGCGCGCAGCACACCGATGGCCTGGTCGTCCGTGGCGCAGAAGATGGCCGTCGGCCGGTCGGGCCGCGCCAGGACCTCCAGGGCGACCGTGTACGCGTCGTAGCGGTTGTACGGGGCCTCGATGAGCCGGCCCTCGACCGAGCGGCCGGCCTCCTGCATGGCCCGCCGCCAGCCCTCGACGTGGTCGGCCACCGGGTCGCCGACGGACGGGGTGTTCTCGACGCCGCCGATGCAGGCCACGTACTCGTGCCCGTGCTCCAGCAGGTGGCGGGTGGCGAGCTGGGCGCCGCCGATGTCGTCGGTGACGACGGCGACGTCGTCGATCGCCTCCGGGCGCTCGTGCAGCAGCACGATCCGGGCGTCCCAGGCCTCGATCTCCGACGCGGCGCGCTCGCTCATGCCCTGACTGACGAGGATCAGACCCGAGACCCGCATGCCGAGGAAGGCGCGCAGGTAGTGGACCTCGCGCTCGTCCCGGTAGTCGGAGTTGCCGACCAGCACCATCTTCCCGCGCTCGGCGGCGGCCTGTTCGACCGCGTGCGCCATCTCCGCGAAGAAGGGCTGCCGGGCGTCCGGGACGATCATGCCTATGAGGTCGGTGCGCCGCGAGGCCATCGCCTGGGCGACCCGGTCCGGGCGGTAGCCCAGGTCCTTGATCGCGGCGAGGACACGCTCGCGCGTGGCCGGGGCGACCGGCCGGGGTCCGTTGTTGATGACGTAGCTCACGACGGCGGTAGACGTACCCGCAAGTCGTGCAACGTCATCCCGCGTCACCTTGGCCACGCGCGGCAGTCTACGCGGGGTGACCTACCTCTGGGCAGGGCGTCCGGCCGAGTGGATGCTCACAGCGTCTTCGGCCGATCGGGTGACGGCCGGGGCCGGCTGCGCGGCGGTCTGGGCCGCCGCCTTGGCGGCCGCCTGGGCCGCGGCTTCCGCCGCCGCCCGCTCGACCTTCTCCGGCGTGACGAAGCGGTAGCCGACGTTGCGGACCGTGCCGATCAGGGACTCGTGCTCGGGGCCGAGCTTGGCGCGCAGCCGCCGTACGTGCACGTCCACGGTCCGGGTGCCGCCGAAGTAGTCGTAGCCCCAGACCTCCTGCAGCAGCTGGGCGCGGGTGAAGACCCGGCCCGGGTGCTGGGCGAGGTACTTGAGCAGCTCGAACTCCTTGAAGGTGAGGTCCAGCACGCGCCCCTTGAGCTTGGCGGAGTACGTGGCCTCGTCCACCGACAGGTCGCCGTTGCGGATCTCCATCGGGGAGTCGTCCGAGCCCAGCTGCTGGCGGCCGGTGGCCAGCCGCAGCCGCGCCTCGACCTCGGCCGGGCCCGCGGTGTCCAGCAGGACGTCGTCGATGCCCCAGTCGGCGGTGACGGCCGCCAGGCCGCCCTCGGTGACGACCAGGATCAGCGGACAGCCGGGTCCGGTGGAGCGCAGGAGCTGGCACAGCGACCGCACCTGCGGCAGGTCGCGGCGTCCGTCCACGAGGATGACATCGGCTCCCGGGGTGTCCACCAGGGCGGGGCCCTCGGCCGGGGCGACCCGGACGTTGTGCAGCAGCAGGCCGAGGGCGGGCAGCACCTCGGTGGACGGCTGCAGGGCGTTGGTGAGCAACAGGAGTGAGCTCACGACCGACCACCCGCCCGGGTCGGACGGTGGTGCACGGTTCGCTGGTCCATCACGTCGGTTCCTCCTCGGTCCCGTCGAGGACATGCGCGGTACTGCTTCGTACGTTGTGCCCGGCGCCCCGCGGCCCCCGCGCCCTGGGGTCCGCATGGATACCGCTGTTCTCGGTTCGTTCAACGTGCTGAAAGCACAAAAGGACCCGGGGGCAACGTTGCCCGGATCCTCTCGCCAAGCAGAATAGCCCACCCGTCGATGCGTGGCAGAGGCTTCTTCCGCTTCCACTTCTGTGGTTCATGCCACGCTCCGGCCCTGCATGAGCCCAGGTTTCACCGGATCGGGGGCCCGCCGAGCGGTACCCCGGGGCCGGAGGCGCAC
The DNA here is from genome assembly GCF_053615355.1 of Streptomyces sp. CLCI03. Classification (NCBI taxonomy): domain Bacteria; kingdom Bacillati; phylum Actinomycetota; class Actinomycetes; order Kitasatosporales; family Streptomycetaceae; genus Streptomyces; species Streptomyces sp. CLCI03. Next base: position 4,411,792 of record NZ_CM132132.1, read on the forward strand.
ACCCGGCGCGTCGGGGCACGTGGGGGTCGGCTGCGGGAGGGGCCATCATGGAGGCCGACGGTAGAGAGCCGACGATAGGAGCTGCAGTGGCAACCGGAACCATCCGCTACTGGGCGGCGGCCAAGGCCGCGGCCAGGACGGCGGAGGAGCCGTACTCGGCGGGCACACTCGCCGAGGCGCTCGACGCCGTGCGGGAGCGCCACCCGGGTGAGCTGACCCGGGTCCTGCTGCGCTGCTCCTTCCTCGTGAACGACGAGCCTGTGGGCAAGCGCCCGCATGATTCCGTCCCGCTGACCGAGGGGGGCACCGTCGAGGTGCTCCCGCCGTTCGCGGGCGGGTGAGCGGGAGCCGATGAGTACGCCTGAGGAACAGCAGCGCCAGCAGTACGCGCAGCAGCAGCAACAGCAGGAACAGCAGCAGGACCCGTACGGGACCCAGACCTGGCAGTCCGACACCTGGGACACCAGCTACCAGCCGGTACATCCGCCGCTGGGCGCGGTGCCCGGGCAGCCGGTGGCGCCCGAGGGCTGGTTCCGCGACGAGGCTCCGGCGGCCCCCGCCGCCCCGGGCCCCTGGCCGGACGGCTCCGCCTCCGCCGCCGGTGGCTACGCACCCGCCCAGGCGCCGACCCCGGACCCGTACCAGCAGCAGCCGGCGGCTCCGGAGAGCTGGTACCGCGACGAGGTCCAGGTCCCGGCTCCCGCCCCGGCTCCCGTGCAGGACTGGCCGCAGGGCGCCGAGACGGCCTACCTGCCGCCGTACCCCGGCCCCGAGCAGCAGCAGCCCCAGCAGCAGCCGGTGGCTCCGGAGGGCTGGTACCGCGACGAGGCCCCGGCCCAGGCTCCCAGCCCGGCCCCCGCGCCGGCTCCGGTCCAGGACTGGCCGCAGGGCGCCGAGACGGCCTACCTGCCGCCGTACCCCGGCCCCGAGCACGACCAGCAGCACCAGCCGCAGCCCCAACCGCAGTCCCAGCCCCGGCAGCACCGGAAGCCGCCGGTGGTCGAGGAGACTGCGTACTTGCCGCCGGTGGTCGACGAGTCCGCCGCCGAGCGGACCGCCTACCTCCCGCCGCAGCCGGCCGCCGCCGCGGGCGAGGAACCGGCCGAGGCCCCGGGTGAGCCGCTGGAGATCACCTCCTGGTCCCCGCCCACCCTCGCCGGCAACACCCTGCGCGCCGTCGACCCCGCCCAGGCGCGCGCCGAGGGCCGGTCGCCGATCATCGACCCCGGCCCGCAGTCCGCCATACTGACCGCCGTTCTCGGGCTGCTGCTCGCCGTGGCCGCCGCCGTCGGGCAGTACGCCCTGCTCCTGCCGCTGATCGCCCTGCAGGGCCTCACGGCTGCCGGCTGGTTCCGGCTCAACGGCATGTGGCCCGCTCGCCAGGGCATCGCCCTCGCCTTCGCCGGAGCCGTCGCCGCCGACGTGGCCGTGCTCGCCGTCGACCCCTCGTACGGGCCCGGCGCGATCGTCGGGACCCTGGGGGCCTGGGTGCTGCTCACGCTCGTCCTGCAGCTGCGCAGCCACGCCGATCCCGACGAGCGGATGTACGGGTTGATGGCCTCGGTGGCCTCGGCCGCCCTCGCCATCATCTGCGCCGGCTATCTCGCGGCCGACTCCGCCGCCGCCACGGTCGGCGCCGCGGCCGTCGCGGTCGCCGTGTTCGCGCGGGCGCTGCCGCTGCCCACCGCCCCCTCGGTCGGCGTCTCGCTGGCCGCGGCCGCCGGCGCCGGAATCGCGGTCGGCGGGCTGACCTCGGTCGGTGCGGGCGGGGCGTTGATCGGCCTCGTCGCCGGGGTGTGTGCGCTGGTCGGCCTGCGCGTGGCGGCGTACGACTACCCGTCGAAGTTCGTGCACATGACGGCCGGTGTGGCCCTGCCGCTCGCGGCGGCAGCCCCCGCCGTGTACCTGATCGGCCGGGTGGTGGGCTGATCCCTGCCTGACGGCGGGCATGGTCAACTAGACCGCACGTACCGACTAGTAGGGGGAGGGAACGTGCGTTTCCTGCGCGTCGTTGTGATCATCGGAGTGGTTCTCGGGGGCCTGTTCGTGGGCGTGGACCGCTGGGCCGCGAGTTACGTCGAGAACCGGCTGGCCGACCGAATACAGGCGCGGCAGGGCCTGGCCGGTTCCTCGGAGGTGGAGGTCCACGGCTTCCCCTTCCTGACCCAGGTGCTCAGCCACGATCTCGACCGGGTCGACCTGAAGCTGCGGGGGGTCGAGATCACCGCCGAGGACCGCAGGACGCGGCTCTCGGAGCTGGACGCGAGCTTTCGCGGCGTGAAGCTGAACGGTGACTACAGCGGCGGCACCGCCGCGCGGGCCGAGGGCACGGCGCTGATCACGTACGCCGACCTGACGGCGGCCTCGCAGACCGGCGCGACCCTCTCCTACGGCGGGGCGCCGGGCAAGGTGAAGGTCACCGCGGCGGTGGACCTCCTCGGCAAGACCCTGACGCACAGCGTGGTGTCGACCGTCACGCTGGAGGACGCGCCCGGCGGAAAGGGCGGCAAGATCGTCCGCGTGCGCGCCGACGAGGTGCCGGGCGGGAGCGTTCCCGGGGTCGAGAAGCTGATCCGCAAGAAGACCGACTTCGACCGCAATCTCGACAGCGGTATGCCGGCCGGACTCCAGCTCTCGTCCCTGACCTCGGACGAGGCCGGTGTGCACCTCACGCTGGGCGGTACGAACGTGGTGGTGGCCGGATCGTGAGACGGCGCGGTCCGATCCGCAGAAGGACGGGCCGCACGGCAGCCACCCGGGGCGGCGCGGCGGCCGCCCAGGGGCCTTCGATCCCACTATTCGGACGATCCTGTCTCGACATATGACACGCCGGTGACAGGGCGGCCGATTCGTCCCTACGATCCATGGCTATGAAGCATCAGCAGGCGGACCTCACGAAGCGACGGGCAGTAGACCTGTGTCGCGTCGCCGCCATGCTCTGTCGATCCATGTGACCTGTGAGCGCATCCGCTCCATCGACCGGACGACGGCCCTACGGCCCTTCCCGCGTGACCGCACCAGCCTCCTGAACCCCTGACGCCTCCCCGCGCAGGACCTTGAGCGCACCCGCAGGCACGCAGTACGCGTCACCCGCACAGCCCCGCCGCACACTGCCCCGGAGGAGATCACCATGAGCCGCAGCGACGTCCTCGTAGACGCCGACTGGGTCGAGGCCCACCTGAACGACGCCAATGTCGTCATCGTCGAGGTGGACGAGGACACGTCCGCCTACGACAAGAACCACATCACCAACGCCGTCCGGATCGACTGGAAGACCGACCTCCAGGACCCGGTCCGCCGCGACTTCGTGGACCAGGAGGGCTTCGAGAAGCTCCTCTCCGCCAAGGGCATCTCCAACGACGACACCGTCGTCCTCTACGGCGGCAACAACAACTGGTTCGCGTCCTACGCCTACTGGTACTTCAAGCTCTACGGTCACCAGGACGTGAAGCTCCTCGACGGCGGCCGCAAGAAGTGGGAGCTCGACTCCCGCGACCTGGTCGACGGCAAGGACGTCCCGAACCGCCCGGCCACCGCGTACAAGGCCAAGGCCCAGGACACCTCCATCCGCGCCTTCCGCGACGACGTCGTGGCCGCGATCGGCTCGCTGAACCTGGTCGACGTGCGTTCGCCCGACGAGTTCTCCGGCAAGCTGCTCGCCCCGGCCCACCTCCCGCAGGAGCAGTCGCAGCGCCCCGGCCACGTGCCGAGCGCCCGCAACATCCCGTGGTCGAAGAACGCCAACGACGACGGCACCTTCAAGTCGGACGACGAGCTGACCGCCCTGTACCAGGCGGAGCAGGTCGATCTGGCGAAGGACACCATCGCCTACTGCCGCATCGGTGAGCGCTCCGCGCTCACGTGGTTCGTGCTGCACGAGCTCCTGGGCCAGGAGAACGTCAAGAACTACGACGGTTCGTGGACCGAGTACGGCTCGCTCGTCGGCGTGCCGATCGAGCTCGGCCCCAACAAGTAATCCAGACCAGCGGGCACGCGACGCCCTCGTAGGTACGACTTCTCTCAGGACAGGACAGAGAACATGTGTGGAGCACAGATCGGCGGGCCCGACCTCGCGACGCTGAAGCCCGGTGAGACCGCCATCCAGGGCCAGATCACCAAGGACGGCGAGCCGGTGTCCGGCTACGTCCGCCTGCTGGACTCGACCGGTGAGTTCACCGCGGAGGTCCCGACCTCGGCGACCGGTCAGTTCCGCTTCTACGCCGCCACCGGCTCCTGGACCCTGCGGGCGCTCGTCCCGGGTGCCCAGGCCGACCGCGCCGTGGTCGTCGCCGAGGCCGGCGGCGTGACGGACGTGGCGATCGCGGTCTGAGCACCGCACATGTGATCGCCTGATCGAACGGCCGAAGGGCCGCACCCCCGGGGGTTGGACGCCACTGGAACGGGGTGCGGCCCTTCGTGCCGTCCGCGCCCCGCGCGCACCCTTGCGTGCGGGGGCGCCGGATCTACGCTGGAGGCATGTACGCCCGGCGTCGACGCGTCTACTTCCTGCTCATGGGCGGATGCCTGTTCCTGTTCGTCTCCGCCTGGGCCTTCGTGCGCCTGTTCTCGGTGGAGGCCGCGGTGGCCATGTGCGTGGTCGCGATGGTCATCCCCCCGGTCGCCGCGATGATCGCCAACCGGCGCGGCCCGGACGACCGCTGGTGGGACGACCCCTCGGGTGACGCGAAGTCCGACGAGTGGTGGGACGAACTGGACGGAAAGCGGCGTCACGAGGATTGAAACCTCACGAGACGAGAATGTGATCTACATTCGCACAACTGCTCCCCTCTGCTGCGGGTCATGGGGTACGCGCGGGTAACCAGCCCGCGCCGCCGGTGTTGTGGGGGACTTCTTTGGAACACGAACAGACCATTGCTGAGCAGCGGAAAGGGGAGGATAGTGCACCGGATCCGGACACTTCGGCCCCGCGCCGCCGGACGGGTCGCACCACCCTCCTGATCGCGGGCGCGGCCGCGCTCGGCGTCCTCGCCGGGACGATCACCGGCTACGCGGTCCAGTACCACCGCGAGCCCACCCCGCTGCCGCCGCTGGCCCAGCAGGACATCGCCGTCCCGAAGCCGCTGGCGGGGAACGACGCGACGAGCCTGCGCTCGATCAACGCCAACCGCTGGCACAAGGCGGACGAGGACCTCGTCGCGAAGCTGGTGGAGGTCCCCGCGGGCGCGACGGTCGCTTTCTCGGGTGCGCAGTCCCCGGACGAGTTCGCCGCGGACTTCTACGCGAACCCACCTGCGGGCATCGGCTCCGCCATCCGGCAGAACGTCCGCAGGATCGCCACCGTGCGGTGGTCCGAGGACCTCACGAACTTCGTCGAGATCCGGCTGCTCCAGTTCCAGAACCGGGACGGGGCCGAGAGGTTCCAGTCGGGGGTGCAGGACTACATGCCGACCACGAAGCGCGCGGGCAACGCGGGAGCTGAGGTTCCGGGTGTTCCCGCGGACTTCGGCCATCTGTGGATCAATTCCGAGGCGAGCGAGAAGCCCGGTTACCTCCCGGTCCGGCGGGGTACCGCGCTGGTCCGCCGCGGCGACATCGTCATGCACATCACCTACGTGAACAACCGCGGCGAGGTCGACGAGAAGGCCGTGGCCGACCTGGCCAAGCGGCAGATGGAGCGGCTGTGAGCGAGCGGGAGAAGGAGAACGAGACCGGAGCCGTCGCGGGGGCCGCGCCGGACGTTGTCGGGGATGCCGCGCCGGGCGTCGTCGGGGACGCCGCCGAGGCCGCCCACGACGCCACCGGACCCACGCGCAGGGTGAAGACCGGAGTGGTCAGGCTGGTGGCGGCGGCCGTGGGCGTCGTCGTCCTCGTGGGCGGGGGCCTGTGGTGCTCCGCCGCGCTCGACGATGCCGAGCGGACCGCGCCGACGCGGTACTGGATGCCGGAGGGCGCGCCCACCGGCTCGCCCGCCCCGGTCCCGTCCGTGCCGGTGGCCGAACTCAAGGCCAAGCTGCTTCCGTTGACCACGGGTTACTGGCCCGGCCCCGACATCGACGCCGAGGGCAACGACTACTTCGTCTCGGGCGAGCGGGCGGTGCAGGCCTTCAAGGACGACCACTCGGGACTGTCCACCGGTGACCGCGAGGCGCGGGACAAGGCGCTGGCGGATCTGAAGCTCAAGGGCCTGGCCGGGCGCAGCTACGCCCGGGGGAACGGCGGCGGAGCGATGGTCTCCGAGATCCAGCTCATGCAGGCGGACCCCAAGGAACTGGGGAAGTTCGCCGAGTTCGCCAAGATGCTCCTCGAACTCACCGGGGCAGACGGTCAGGCGCCCAAGGTGGACGGTTTCCCCGACGCCAAGTGCGCGCGCGGCTCCGTCGTCGACGGCAAGAAGCAGGAGATCGCCACCCTCGAATGTGTGGCCCTGGAGGGAGACGTGCTGGTGACCTACCGGGCCTACGGATGGTCTCCGGGTTTCTCGGCCAGTGATGTCACAGCCCTGTTCAAGGAGCAGCTGAACCACCTCAAGTCCCCCGGGGAGTCCGTGTGAGCGAGCAGACCACCACCGGGACCGAGCCCGGCCGTGAGCAGGGGCCCGAGGCCGGGCTCCTGCCCGGGCCCGAAACCGGCCCGGCCCCGCGGACGCCGGAGAGCCCCGGGGCGGCGGCCGCCGCGGCCTCGGACGCCCCCGCCCCGGAAGCCGCGCCGGAGGCCGCCCCGGCCCCGGATGTCGCGCCGGAGGCCGCGCCGATCGTGCCCAAGGACCGGCGACGCCTGTTCGCCGCGCTGCGCTGGACCGCCGCCGTGGCCGTCTTCGCCGTCGTCGGCGCGGGGGTCGCGTACGGGATCACCCAGCCCGAGCGCACCCGTTTCCCGGGCCTCTCCACGACGGACGACGGCCGCTGGAGGTTCCCGGCGCTGTCGCAACCGGCGCTGCCCCCGGGCGCCCCTCTGGCCCAGGGCCCGGAGAACAAGGAAGAGACGCACTACGCGCAGCTCACCGGCCTGCTCCTGCCCGCTCCCGAGGGCGCCGAGGCCGACGACTCGGTCAAGGCGGACAAGGACGGGGCGGTGTCGGCCGACGCCTTCCTGGAGGAGTACGCGCCCGACGTGCGCGAGAAGCTGAAGCAGTCCCTCGAATGGGACGGGCTGCGCCAGATCACCGGCCGGGGCTGGACGATGCCGGACGGCACCCGTACGCATGTCTACCTGTTGCGTTTCCACGCGTCGGGATTCGTGGACGCCTTCAAGGGCTGTGACACGAACGCGCGGCTGAACGGCGTCTCGGCCCTGGAGCTGGACGAGGTCTGGAGCGGGGTCAAGGGCACGCAGAGCGCCATCGTCCCGCTGCGCTTCCCGGGTTCGGGCATGGCCGGCGAGAGCGAGGTCAGCGTGTACCAGGAGATCAAGCCCGTCCTCGGGGACGAGCAGACCAAGGTCGGGTGCCTCCAGTCGGGTGACGTCCTCGGCATGGTCATCCAGACCCGAAAGGGCGAGGTGGCCCCGGTTCCCTTCCACCAGACCGTGATCCTGCAGAGCCAGCTGCTCAGCTGACCCGCCGGGCCGGTCCCGAGCCGGACCGGGGCTACGGGCCACCTCGCACGGTGCGCCCGGCCTCGGCCCAGTAGGCTGGGGAACCGGCCCGTACCCCCGAACGAATTCCGAGGAGCACCCCGTGCTTGAGGCAGTCTTCACCTCCCTGCTGGTCCTGGTCTGCGTCGGCGTCATGGCCTTCACCGGCCTGGCCGTCAAGAAGCTGTACCAGGGTCAGCGCTGAGCATCCGCTCAGCAGACCGCCCCGGAACCCCTCCCACAGATCGCCTGAGCAGCCATTCATGATCCAGATCCCGTCCGACCTGAACCCGGGCCTCGTCCCCCTCGCCTTCCTCCTCGGCAACTGGGAGGGTGCGGGAGTCTTCGACTTCCCCGGTGAGGAGAAGTGCAACTTCGGCCAGGAGGTCGTCTTCAGCCACGACGGCCGGGACTTCCTGGAGTACACCTCCCACACCTGGGTCCTCGACGCCGAGGGCAACAAGGTGCGGCCGCTGGAGTCCGAGTCGGGCTACTGGCGCATCGACAAGGACCGCAAGGTCGAGATCGTCATGGTCCGCGACCAGGGCGTCGTCGAGGTCTGGTACGGCGAGCTCGCCGACCAGAAGCCCCAGATCGACCTGGCCACCGACGCGGTCGCCCGTACCGCGGCCTCCGGCCCGTACAGCGGTGGCAAGCGGCTCTACGGCTATGTGAAGAGCGACCTCATGTGGGTCGGCGAGAAGGCCACGCCGGACGTGGAACTGCGTCCGTACATGTCGGCCCAGCTGAAGAAGGTCGTCACGCCCGAGGAGGTCGCCGAGATGGCGCGCAACCTCCCGGACATGCCGGACGACGGCATCGCCTTCTTCCGCTGAGCCCACAGGCCGTACGCACGTACACGCGTACACACGTACGCAAGGCTGTGCGAAAGGGGATCGCGGGACCGCCCGCGGTCCCCTTCGCGCGCATACACTGGCCGGGTGGGGAGCAGCGTGGACACCGAAAGCTCTGACTGGAAGAGCGACCTGCGGCAGCGCGGATACCGGCTGACACCGCAGCGCCAGCTCGTGCTGGAAGCCGTCGACGCGCTGGAGCACGCCACCCCGGACGAGATCCTCGTCGAGGTGCGCAAGACCGCCTCCGGGGTCAACATCTCCACCGTCTACCGGACCCTGGAGCTCCTGGAGGAGCTCAAGCTGGTCTCGCACGCCCACCTCGGGCACGGGGCCCCCACCTACCACCTCGCCGACCGGCACCACCACATCCACCTGGTCTGCCGTGACTGCGCCGAGGTCATCGAGGCGGACGTGGACGTCGCCGCCGAGTTCACGGCGAAGCTCCGGACCACCTTCGGTTTCGAGACCGACATGAAGCACTTCGCGATCTTCGGGCTGTGCCGCAAGTGCGCTGCGAAGCAGCGTGCCGCGCAGTCGTAGCAGGGTCGTACGCTTGGTCCCATGACCAGCAGCCCCTTGCTCCATCTCCCCGGCGCCGTACCGGCCGAAGGCCGTGACGAGGGCGTCGCCGCCCACTACGGCGAGCTGTACGGCGAACAGCGCGCCCTCGCGGAGGGGCGCGGCTTCGTCGACCTCTCGCACCGCGGAGTCGTCACCGTCAGCGGGCCGGAGCGCCTGAGCTGGCTGCACCTGCTGCTCACCCAGCACCTCACCGAGCTGCCGGCCGGTCAGGCCACCGAGGCGTTGATCCTCTCCGCCAACGGGCACATCGAGCACGCGCTCTACCTCGTCGACGACGGCGAGACCACGTGGGCGCACGTGGAGCCGGGCACCCAGGGCGAGCTGATCGCCTACCTGGAGTCCATGAAGTTCTTCTACCGCGTCGAAGTCGCCGACCGCACCGAGGAGTTCGCGGTGGTGCACCTCCCGGCCGGCTCCATCGCCGAGGTTCCCCGGGACAAGGAGCACGTCGTCCGGGAGACCGCGTACGGCCGGGACGTCTTCCTGCCCCGCGCCGAGCTGGAGTCCTTCGCCGCCGCGCACGGCCCGGCCGCGGGCCTGCTCGCGTACGAGGCCCTGCGCGTCGAGGCGCACCGGCCGCGGCTCGGCCTGGAGACCGACCACCGCACCATTCCGCACGAGCTGGGCTGGATCGGCACCGCCGTGCACCTGCAGAAGGGCTGCTACCGCGGCCAGGAGACGGTCGCCCGTGTCCACAACCTGGGGAAGCCCCCGCGCCGCCTGGTCTTCCTGCACCTGGACGGCTCGGAGGTGCTGCTCCCGGCGCACGGCACCCCGGTGCGGCTCGCCTCGGACGGGGAGGAGGGCCGTCAGCTCGGCTTCGTGACCACGGCCGTCCGCCACCACGAGCTGGGCCCGATCGCCCTCGCCCTGGTCAAGCGGAACGTGCCGGTCGACGCGCCGCTGCTGGCCGGGAACACGGCCGCCGCGCAGGAGGTCGTCGTAGCGCCCTGACCGGGCCGGTCAGATGTCGATGACGATGGTGAACGGTCCGTGGTTGGTCAGCGAGACCCGCATGTCCGCGCCGAACCGGCCCGTCTCCACCGTCGCACCCAGTGCGCGCAGCCGCGCCACGACCTCGTCGACCAGCGGCTCGGCCACCGGGCCGGGAGCCGCCGCGTTCCAGGTGGGCCGGCGGCCCTTGCGCGCGTCTCCGTAGAGCGTGAACTGGGAGATCACCAGCAGCGGTGCGCCGTTGTCGCTGCAGGACTTCTCGCCCTCCAGGATCCGTACGGACCACAGTTTGCGCGCCAGGAGCTCCGCCTTCTCCGGGGTGTCGTCGTGCGTCACCCCCACCAGCACGCACAGCCCCTCGCCGACGATCTCGCCCACGGTCTCGCCGCCCACGACGACGCTCGCGCCGTCCACCCTCTGCACCACTGCTCGCATACCACCTGTGTACCAGGCTTGCACCCGTCCGGGGCCGATCGGGTGGAGTGGGACTGCGTGGGGGGTACGGGGAGTGGCACGATGCACGCAGGCGGTGCGGGTGCGCCGCACCGGTCGAGGGGACGGACCCGTTCGTATGAATACTTCTGGTACCTCCGTACCTGCGTCACCCGCTTCCGTCGCGGCTGCCGCGGTACGACCGCCCGCGCAGCGCACGGCCGAGACGCAGGAGCCGCCGGCCCCGACCACCGCGCTCGGACTGCCGGAACTGCGCGCGCTGCGCCGTGACGCGCAGCGCGACGAGGCCGATCTGAGCTATGTGCGCAGACTGCTCCAGGGCCGCATCGACATCCTGCGGGCCGAGCTGGCCCGGCGGACGGACCCCGAGGCGCCGGTGGTGGACCGGCTCTCGGTGATCCTCGCCGACGCCCCTTCCAGCCGCAGCGCCTCGGCCCGGCACGTCACGCTCGGCACCCCGCACAGCGAGGAGTACCGGGTGTTGGCCGCGGAGATGCTGTCCGACGTGGAGCTCTCGGACCTGGGCGCCCGTACGGACGGCGAACTGCACGACGGGATGGGCCGGCTGGTGCGCTACGAGCAGCAGGTCTCGCGGCGCCGCCGGCATCTGCAGCGCACGGTGGACGACTGCAGCGCCGAGATCACCCGGCGCTACCGGGAGGGTGAGGCGCAGGTGGACGACCTGCTCGCGTAGGCGGTGGCCTCGGGAAATATTCGGGCGACCGGTGGCGGTCGGGGGATTAGCGTGGGCGGCTATGAGTGCTGACGTCCGGCCGATCGCCGAATCCGAACTCCCCGACTGGGTGCGCACCGTGCACACCGGTTTCCTGACCACGTCCCGGGTGACCGAGGCCGACATAGCCCAGCGCGCCAAGTACACCGACTTCTCACGGACGTACGGGGCGTTCGACGCCGACAGCGGTCGCTGCGTGGCCGCCCTGCGCTCCTTCCCTCAGGAGCTGACCGTGCCCGGGGGAGCGGCCGTCCGCGCCACCGCGGTCTCCAGTGTGGGCGTGCTGCCCACCCACCGCCGCCAGGGCCTGCTGACCCGGATGATGGCCGCCGAGTTCGCCGCGGCCCAGGCGCGCGGTGACGCGCTCGCCACGCTGATCGCCGCCGAGTACCCGATCTACGGGCGGTACGGCTTCGGGCCCGCGACCTCCCTCGTGGAGTGGGAGATCGATGTCGCGCGTACCGGGCTCGACCGGCGGCTGTCGGCGCCGGCGGACGGCGGGCGGATCGAGCTGGTGGACGTCGAGGAGCTCCGGCGGGTGGGGCCCGAGCTGCACGAGCGGCTGCGGGCGGGCACTCCCGGGGCGGTGAACCGGGACGAGCGCTGGTGGAGTCTGGCGACCGGCCTGGAGGAGTGGTCGTACCGGCCCTACCAGGACAAGTTCTACGCCGTGTACCGGACGGCGGCGGGCGAGGTGGCCGGCCTCGCCGTCTACGGCGCCGACGACCACTGGACGGACGCGAAGGTTCCGCAGAGCACCGTGCAGGTGCGGGACCTGCTGGCGGTCAGCCCGGAGGCGGAGCGGGCGCTGTGGCGGTTCCTGTGCTCGATCGACTGGGTGCTGAAGGTCCGCACCGGCTACCGGGCCCCCGACTCCCTCGTCCCGGACCTGCTGCCCGACCCGCGCTCGGCCCGTGTCGTCTCCGCCGCCGACTTCCTGTGGGTGCGGGTGCTGGACGTCGTACGGGCGCTGGGCGCGCGGACGTACGAGGTGCCCGGGGTCCTCGTCCTGGAGGTCACGGACGGGACGGGGCCGGCGGCCGGCCGCTACCGGCTGGACGCGGGCACCGGTGTGTGCGAGCGGACCGAGGAGGCGGCGGACCTGCGGCTGGACGTGGCCGTGCTGGGCTCCCTGTACCTGGGCGACGCGTCCGCGGTGCGACTGGCGGCGCTGGGACGGGTGACGGAGGAACGGCCGGGGGCGGCCGCACTGGCCGACGCCATGTTCCGTACCGCGCGCCGTCCGTGGTGCCCGGACATCTTCTGACCACGCGCTGATGACCGAGGACCGAGGACCGAGGATCGAACTCTTGACATCACTTGTGGAATCCCTGCGCGCGGCGGGCTGCGTCTTCGCGGAGGAGGAGGCGGAGCTCCTGACCGGGGCCGCCACGGACGCGGACCACCTGGCGGATCTGTTGGCCCGTCGGGTGGGCGGCGAGCCGTTGGAACACGTCGTCGGCTGGGCGGAGTTCTGCGGACTGCGCATGGAGGTCGGCGCGGGCGCCTTCGTACCGCGCCGGCGCACCGAGTTCCTGGTGCGGGAGGCGCTGGCACTGGCCCGGCCCGGCGCGGTGGTGCTGGACCTGTGCTGCGGGGTCGGCGCCCTGGGCGCGGCGGTGGCCGCCGGCCTGCCGGGCGGCGTCGAGCTGCACGCGGCCGACATCGACCCGGTGGCGCTGGTGTACGCGCGGCGCAACGTGGCCCCGTACGGCGGCCGGGTGTGGGAGGGCGACCTGTACGCGGCGCTCCCGCCCTCGCTGCGCGGTCGGGTGGACGTGCTGGTGGTCAACGCCCCGTACGTGCCGACGGAGGAGATCGTCCTCATGCCGTCGGAGGCGCGCGACCACGAGCCGCTGGTCTCGCTGGACGGCGGGGCCGACGGCCTGGACATCCACCGTCGGGTGGCGGCGGGCGCGTTGCCCTGGCTGGCCCCGGGCGGTCACCTGCTGATCGAGACGAGCGCCCGCCAATCCCCGTCGACGGCCTCGGCCTTGACCTCGGCGGGCCTCGCGGTCCGGGCGGTGACCTCGGAGGAGCTGTACGCGACGGTGGTCATCGGAACGGCCTGACGACGTGGCGTTCGAGGTGCTGCCGGGCACGGGCCTGGCCCTGCCGCGCGGCGCCGGCGTCCTGCGGTTCGGCGGCTCGGAGCGGCAGGCCCGGTGGGCCGTCGCGACCCTGGCGGACGTACGGGGTGCCTGGGTCTGCGGGACGGGCTGGGCCTTCACCGCCCGCTACGAGGGCCTGGAGCTGCTGGCCTACGGGGACTGCCCGGACCGGCTCGGCCGCACCGGGCACGACCGGCACGGTCTGGCGGCCGTCAGCCTCGGCCGGCACGAGGCGGAGCCGACCGGTCCGTCCGCCGTACCGGTGGTCCTGCGCGGCGTCGACCTGTTCGGGTACCCGGCCGCCGAGGTGCTGGAGGCCCTCGGTCCGGGCCCGCACCCCGGCGTGACCCTCCCGCGGCCCGGCTCCCCGACCGCCCCCTACCTGCCGGAGGTACGGCTCACCGCTGGGCCGCGTCCTTAGTGCGGCCGCCGTGGGAGCTGTTGCAAGCAGGGCGCTTGCAATAGTTAGCAGAGTCGGGCAGGATCTCAGCATGGCATCGCTCAACGTCGGAAATCTCGGCGAGTACCTCCGTGAGCAGCGTCGGCAGGCCCAGCTTTCGCTGCGGCAGCTGGCGGAGCAGGCGGGGGTGTCGAATCCGTACCTGAGCCAGATCGAGCGCGGGCTGCGCAAGCCGAGCGCGGACATCCTGCAGCAGCTGGCCAAGGCGCTGCGGATCTCCGCGGAGACGCTGTACGTGCAGGCCGGGATCCTGGATGAGCGGGACCCGGACGAGGTGGAGACGCGAGCCGTCATACTCGCCGACCCGTCCATCAACGAGCGGCAGAAGCAGGTGCTGCTCCAGATCTACGAGTCGTTCCGCAAGGAGAACGCGCTCGACACGCCCGCCGACGAGATGCCGTCGTAGACGAACTGAAGTTGATCCGGGAGGACCAGCACATGGCCATCGCCGATGACCTGAAGAAGACCCTCACCGACCCCACTCCCCTCTACTTCGCCGCCGGCACCGCCGACCTGGCCGTGCAGCAGGCCAAGAAGGTGCCCGACCTGATCGAGCAGCTGCGCGCCGAGGCCCCCGCGCGCATCGAGGCCGTGAAGAACACGGACCCGAAGGCTGTGCAGGAGGCGGTCACCGCCAAGTTCAACGAGGTGCTCGGCTCGATCGACCCGAAGAAGCTCGGGGAGACCGCCCAGGACCTCGCGCTGCGCGGTGTCGGCGTGGCCGCCGAGTACGCGGTGCGCGCCAAGGAGACGTACGACAAGGTCGCCGTGCACGGCGAGCAGGCCGTGCGGAACTGGCGGGGCGACGTCTCCGCCGAGATCGTCGACATCGCCGTGGCCGTCGAGCCCGAGGCCGGCGCGGAGCCGGTGTCGGAGCCGGTCGTCGAGGCCGCCGCCGACGAGAAGCCCGTCGCGAAGAAGCCCGCCGCGCGCAAGAGCACGGCGAAGAAGGCCACGGTCACGGCGGACGACGCGAGCTGAAGCGGAACCGCATGAGTGACGGCGGGCCGGGCACCCTTCAGGTGCCCGGCCCGTTGTGGTTGATGAAGGCGCCCGTGCCGGTAGCGTGGAGTCGGGCGGCATCGGAAGAGCGAAGCAGAAGCTGAGAAGGCGGTCGAAGCGATGTTGATCGATGGGTTCGATCGGGGCGTGCTCCCGTTCCTCGGCTACGTCATGCTGGCGCTCGCCGTCGTGGCCTTCGTGATCGCGCTGGTCGCGCGCGAGGACGCGTACCGGGCGGCCGACAAGCAGAGCAAGACGTTCTGGCTGGTCATCCTCGGCGTCACCGTGGCCGTGGACTTCCTCCTGGGGATGCTGTTCCTGCAGATCGCCGGCCTTGTCGCGACCATCGTCTTCTTCGTCGACGTACGCCCGGCGCTCAAGGCGGTCTCGGGCGGTGGCGGCCGGCGCGGCGGCAGCAGCAGCGACGGGCCGTACGGGCCCTACAACGGCGGACGGTAGCCACGGCGGGAGCCCTGCGGCTGCGGTCATGGCCGCGGTCGCGCCTGTGGTCGTGACCGGTGTCCGGCGGGATCAGCCCTCGGCGCGGGAGAGCAGGACCACGGCCACGTCGTCGGTGAGCTCGCCGCCGTTGAGGCGGCGGGCCTCGGTGACGGAGGCCTCCAGCAGCCCCTCACCGCTCAGACCGCGCTCCAGATGGCGGTTGATCATGTCGACCATGCCGTCCTGGCCCAGACGTTCCTTGCCCTCGCCGATGTGGCCCTCGATCAGGCCGTCGGTGTAGAGCATCAGGCTCCAGGTGCCGCCGAGCTCGACCTGGCGGCGCGGCCAGCGGGCCCGCGGCAGCAGCCCGAGGGCCGGGCCGCTGTTCTCGTACGGGAGCAGCCGCGCGCGGCGCCCCGGTCGGGATATCAGCGGAGCCGGATGGCCGGCCAGGCACAGACCGGCACGGCGACCGTCAGGGGCGATGTCGACCGTGCACAGCGTCGCGAATATCTCCTCGCACGGCCGCTCGACCTCCAGGACCTCCTGGAGGGTGGCCAGCAGGTCGTCGCCGCAGAGCCCGGCCAGGGTCAGGGCGCGCCAGGCGATCCGGAGCTCGACGCCGAGCGCGGCCTCGTCGGGGCCGTGGCCGCAGACGTCGCCGATCATGGCGTGGACGGTGCCGTCGGGGGTGCGGACGGTGTCGTAGAAGTCACCGCCGAGCAGGGCCCGGCTGCGGCCGGGGCGGTAGCGGGCGGCGAAGCGGAGGTCGGATCCCTCCAGGAGGGGCGTGGGGAGCAGACCGCGTTCCAGTCGGGCGTTCTCCTGGGCGCGCAGTTTCGATTCTGCGAGCTTGTACTGGGCGATGTCCGCCCGTTTTCTCTCCACGGCGTAGCGGATGGCACGGCTCAGCAGTCTGCCGTCCAGCTCGTCCCGGAAGAGGAAGTCCTGGGCGCCGACCCGGACCGCCTCGGCGGCGCGCTCGACGTCGTCCTCGTCGGTCAGGACGAGGACGGCGTGGCGCGGGGCGATGCGCAGCACCTGGCGGAGGGCGAGGAGCCGGTCCACGGCGGTTGCGGTGCCGGCTGCGTCGACCGTGCCCACCGTCCCGTTGGCCGTCCCGTTGACCGCCCCGTTCACCGAGCCGTTGGCCGTCGCTCCGGGCGTACGGGCGCTGGCGTCCGGGAGGGACAGGTCGAGGAGGATGCAGTGCACGTCGGGCGTGAGCAGCCGCTCGGCCTCGGTGAGGTTGCGGGCGGTGCGGAGCCGGATGCGGTGGCCGTCCGCGTCGAGGATCTCGGGGAGGGTGAGACCGCCGGCCGGGTCGTCCTCGATGACCAGGAGGGTCAGCGGGGGCGTGTGCGGGGCGGTCGTCTGAGGGGTCGCTCGCGCGACGCCCATGGCGGCTACGGCCGGGGCGGCGGTGTGCAGAACGGCCTGACCGCTCTCCGTGGCCGAGGTGTCCCTCTGCCGCGGTACGGGTACGGGCATCGTCTCCGGTTCCTTCCCTCCCCCCGAGGGTGCGCTCGTCCGGCAGACCCTAGCGGTCCCTGCCCGACAAACGGAATGCCGTTCTTGGCGAGGGCCTGCGTCATATGCGGTTATCGCGGGGGAAAATCGGCCTCACTGGATGACAAAGGTCACGGCGGGGCCGTGTTCCGTCCCGTCCATCGAGACGTGTCCGAGGCCCGCCGGGTTGCCTGCGTCACCCGATCCCACCCACCCGGCCGAAGATCCCCGCCGGCGCGCGGCGCGGGCCGTGCGCCGGCGGCCGGGTACCGGGCGGAGCCCCGGCACCCGTGTCGCCGGGCGACCCCGTAGGGCTACGCGTCGGGGCGGACCACTGCCTTGATCGGCATCGAGCCCGCGCCCGCCAGGGTCACGTTCCGGCCGGGGCGCGGGGCGTGGACCATCGCGCCGTCGCCGACGTACATGCCGACGTGGGTCGCGTCGTCGAAGTAGATGATCAGGTCGCCCGGGCGCATGTCCTTCAGCGCGACCTTCGGCAGCAGCCGCAGCTGCTCCTGCGAGGTGCGCGGGATGCCCCGGCCCGCGGCCAGCCAGGCCTGGGAGGTCAGCCCCGAGCAGTCGAACGACGACGGGCCCACGGCGCCCCATTTGTACGGCTTGCCGATCTGGGCGGTGGCGAACTGCACGGCCCGCTTGCCCGCTTCCGTCGCCGCGCCGTTGACGTCCTTCATCGCGCCCGTCGACAGCCACGCCGTCTGCGCCTTGTACTGGGCTTCCTGTTCCAGCTGGATCAGCCGGGCCTTCTCCTCGGCCTCCAGCTTGCTCTCCAGCTCCTCGGCGGCCTTGATCTTCTCCTCGACCTGCTTCTTGGACGCCTCCGACGTGACCCGGTTGGCCTCCAGGATGGCCCAGCGCTCGCTCGCCTCCTGGGCGTAACCCTCCAAGTCGGCCTGGGTGCGGCCCAGTTCGGAGAGCAGGTTCGAGGCGGCCTTCTCGCCCTGGCGCAGCCGGCCCGCCCCGTCGAGATAGTGGTTCGGGTCGTCGCTCAGGGCCAGCTGCGCGCCCGGCGGCATCCCGCCCGAGCGGTACTGCGCACGGGCGGCGGCACCCGCCCGGTTCTTCAGGTCGGCGATCTTCTCCTTGCCGGCGACGACGAGCCGGGCGATCTCGACGATCTTGTCCGACTGGGCCTTGGTCTCGGCCTCGGCGAGGTTGTAGGCGTCGGTGGCGGTGCCCGCCTGCCGGTACAGGTCCTCGATCTCCTTGCGCACCTGTTCCAGGGACTTGACGCCCGGTTCGGGGAGGGGCGCGGCCGGGGCCGACGGGGCGGCGGGTGTCGCCGGAGCCGCGTACGCGATGCCCGTCGCGAGGCCGGGCGCCGTCAGTATCGCCATCGTGCACAGCAGCACGAGAGAACTTGCGCCTCGCCGTCGCCTTGCGGCTCCCATGGTCCCCCCAGGCACCCGAGCCAGACCTCGCATCAGATCTGACTATTCATCAGTAACTTCGCACTGCCATCGGGATGGTGCCACGAGTCGATGAATTACAACACCCTTGTGGAGGGCGATCCGATCTTGTCCACCCGACGGACACCCTTTCCGGCTCCGCACGGTTCAACGGGCCACCCCGACCCCCTGGTTCCCCCGCACGGCGCATTCACCCCACCGGGCGCAACGCCTCCCAGGGCAACGTCAGTTCCCCCTGCCGCCACCGCCGCGGCCCGTCCACCAGAGGCCAGTCCCCGGACAGCGCCCGCGCCGTCCGGATCCAGCGCTGCCGCGCCCCGTAGGCGGCGTACGGGGCCGCCGCCGCCCACGCCCGGTCGAAGTCGCGCAGGAACGCGTGCACCGGCTCGCCCGGCACGTTCCGGTGGATCAGCGCCTTCGGCAGCCGTTCCGCCAGGTCCGAAGGGCGCTCCAGGGAGCCCAGCCGGGTCGCGAACGTCACCGTGCGCGCCCCCTCCGGGCCCAGCGCCACCCACACGTGCCGCCGCCCGATCTCGTCGCAGGTCCCCTCCACCAGCAGCCCGTCCGGGGCCAGCCGCCCGCACAGCCGTGCCCAGACCTCGGCGACCTGCTCCTCGTCGTATTGGCGCAATACGTTCGCCGCGCGGATCAGCGACGGGCGGGCCCCACCCTCCAGCGGTACCTCGAAACCGCCGTGCCGGAAGCTCAGCCCCTCCCGCTCGTACGGCTTCGCCCCCGCCACCCGCGCCGGTTCGATCTCGATGCCGACCACCCGCACCCGCGGCGCCGCGTCCCGCAGCCGCGCCAACAGTTCCACCGCCGTCCACGGCGCGGCCCCGTAGCCCAGGTCCACCGCGACCGGCGCCTCCGCGCGCCGCAGCGCGGCCCCGTGGGTGGCCGCGATCCAGCGGTCCATCCGGCGCAACCGGTTCGGATTCGTCGTCCCGCGCGTCACCGAGCCCACAGGGCGGCCGGGCGCGCGGCTGGAGGGCGGGGTACTGCGGGAGGCCATGAGCCGAGGGTAAGCGGAGGGCGCGCACACCGGGAAAACCCCGCGGCGCACCACCGAATACGAGGAAACCTCCAGGAAAACCGGACACCCCGGAATGCGGGGGACGGCCATCCGGGTTGCACTCCTTGCAGGGCGTCCTCCGCGCCCTCGCCGTCATGCCGTCAGGCATGTCGTCCGTCATGCCGTCCGAGCGTCGGGCGCGCGCCGTCCGAGCCGAGAGGACTGGTCCTTTGAGCCAGTACGTGTCCCGCCTCAGTGGCCGCCTCGCCGCCGCCCGTGCCACCCGCCACGAGCCGCCCCGGCTGCGCCTGCCGGCCGTCGGCCACCACCGCAAGCCGCGCCGCGTGGCCATGCTCAGCGTGCACACCTCACCGCTGCACCAGCCCGGTACCGGCGACGCGGGCGGCATGAACGTCTACATCGTGGAGCTGGCCAAGCGGCTCGCCGCCATCAGCATCGAGGTCGAGATTTTCACCCGGGCCACCACCGGCGGCCTGCCGCCCGTGGTCGAGCTGGCCCCCGGCGTCCTCGTACGGCACGTGGACGCGGGCCCCTACGAAGGCCTCGCCAAGGAGGAGCTCCCGGCCCAGCTGTGCGCCTTCACCCACGGCGTGATGCAGGCCTGGGCCGGCCACCGCCCCGGCTACTACGACCTCGTCCACTCCCACTACTGGCTTTCCGGCCACGTCGGCTGGCTCGCCGCGCAGCGCTGGGGCGTCCCGCTCGTGCACGCCATGCACACCATGGCCAAGGTCAAGAACGCGGCGCTGGCCGAGGGCGACACGCCCGAGCCCGCCGCCCGCGTCATAGGCGAGACGCAGATCGTGGCCGCGGCCGACCGGCTCATCGCCAACACCGCCGAGGAGGCCGACGAGCTCGTGCGGCACTACGAGGCCGACCCCGCCAAGGTGGCCGTCGTCCACCCCGGCGTGAACCTCGACCGCTTCACGGTCGGCGACGGCCGGGCCGCCGCCCGCGCCCGCCTCGGCCTGCCGCCGGACGCCGTCATCCCTCTCTTCGCCGGGCGGATCCAACCGCTGAAGGCCCCCGACATCCTGCTGCGCGCCGTCGCCGTCATGGTCGACCAGGACCCCTCGCTGCGCCGCCGTCTCTTCGTCCCCGTCGTCGGCGGGCCCAGCGGCAGCGGCCTCGCCAAGCCGGAGGGCCTGCAGAAGCTCGCGGCGAAGCTCGGCATCGCCGACCTCGTGCACTTCCACCCGCCGGTCGCGCAGGACGGGCTCGCGGACTGGTTCCGGGCGGCGTCCGTGCTGGTCATGCCCTCCTACAGCGAGTCCTTCGGGCTCGTCGCCATAGAGGCCCAGGCCGCCGGTACGCCGGTGCTCGCCGCCGAGGTCGGCGGGCTGCCCGTCGCCGTCGACGACGGGGTCACGGGACTCCTCGTACCCGGGCACGACCCGGTGGACTACGCGCGGGAGCTGCGGCGCTTCGTCGACGAGCCGGCGCTGGCCGACCGGATGGGCGCCGAGGCGGCGCGGCACGCGCAGTTCTTCGGCTGGGACACCGCGGCGAGCGGCACGGCCGACGTCTACACCGCGGCCATGCATGATCATCGCCGTCGCGTACGCTCCCACCATGGCTGACACCGCCGAGATCGTCGAGAGCGCGCTCACCGCCGCGGAGCTGGGCTGGGAGAGCCCCCAGCCGGGGACGTACGTCGTCCAGCTCCCCGGCACCCGCAAGCTGAGCACCACCTGCTCGCTCAAGGTCGGCCGGCACTCGCTGTCGGTCAACGCCTTCGTGATCCGCCACCCCGACGAGAACGAGGCGGGCGTCCACCGCTGGCTGCTGGAGCGCAACCTCAAGCTGTACGGCATGGCGTACGCGGTGGACCGCCTCGGCGACATCTACCTGACGGCCCGCCTGCCGTTGTCGGTGGTCACCCCCGAGGAGCTGGACCGGCTGCTCGGCACGGTGCTGGAGGCCGCGGACGGCTCGTTCAACACGCTGCTGGAGCTGGGCTTCGCGAGCGCGATCCGGCGCGAGTACGAGTGGCGGGTCTCGCGCGGCGAGCCGACCTTCAACCTCGACGCGTTCAAGCACCTGACGCGCCCGCAGGGCGAACCGGCCGGCCCCGGCACTCCGATCGGCTGACACACGGCACCGAACGGCACGCGAAGGCGTGTCGGCCGCCCGGCCGGGCCCGTACGCCCGCACCGTGACGGGATGAGCGGGACCACAGCCGAAGCACTCATGTACGCCTGGTTCGCCCTGGCCCTCCTGTCCACCGGCTACGTCGCCCACGACGCGTTCACCAAGAACCCGGAACTCACGGTGATGAAGTGGGGATGGGTACTGGTGACCCTCTACATCGGCCCGGTGGGCGCCGCGCTCTACGTGCTGTCCTGCAAGGAGCCGCGGCCGGGGACCCACGAGCGGTTCGTGGCGCCGCTGTGGAAGCAGGCGCTCGGCTCGACCATCCACTGCGTGGCCGGCGACGCCACCGGCATCATGGTCGCGGCCGTCGTCGCCTCGCTGCTCGGGCTCCCGCCGTGGGCCGACGCCCTGTTCGAGTACGCGGTGGGCTTCGGCTTCGGGCTGCTGGTCTTCCAGGCCCTGTTCATGCGCGACATGCTCGGCGGCAGCTACGTACGGGCCGTCCGCTCGACGGTGTACGCGGAGTGGCTCTCGATGAACTGCGTGATGGGCGCCATGGTCGCGGTGAACGTGATCGTGCGAGGCCAGGTGCCGGGGGCGCGGGACGTCGACGACGTGCGCTTCTGGGCGACGTTCTCGCTGGCGGTGCTCGCCGGCCTGGCCTTCGCGTACCCGGTCAACGTGTGGCTGGTCGCCAACCACCTCAAGCACGGGATGGGGACGGTACGGGCACTGGGCGAGGGCGGCGAGCCGCTCCCGGCCGCAACCCACGCGGCCGCAACCCACGCGAGCGCAACCCACGCGAGCGCCTCCGGCATGGCCATGCCGGAGGCGGAGGTGACGGCGGAGCAGAAGACGGCCATGGCCGTGCTGACGGTCCTCTTCCTCGCGGCCGGGGTCCTGCTGGCCGCGATCTTCGGCCACCTGGCCTGACGCGACCGTCGTGGCCCCGGCCGTCGTGGGCCTTGCCGGGGACTACGCCACCCCGGCCGCCGCCGCGGGCTTCGCGTCCACCTGAGCCGCACCCGCCACCTCGACCTCGACCGCGGCCCCTTCCGTGCCCGGGGACCCGGCGGCGACGGCGCCACCCGCGTCACCCGCGTCACCCGCGTCACCCAGGTCGCCCGCGGGGAGCCGGCGCATCAGCAGCCAGTAGCCGGCCGCCGCCACCGTGCCGAGGACGCCGGTGGCCGCCCACAGCAGGTCCGCCCCGTACCGGTCGATCACGAAGCCCGCCATCAGCGGCGCGACCAGCGAGGCCACCGCCCAGGACAGGTTGTAGACCCCCTGGTAGCGCCCGCGCCCGTGCACCGGCGAGAGCCGCACGACCAGGCCCATCTGGGTCGGCGAGTTCACGATCTCGGCCAGGGTCCACACGCACACCGTCAGCGCGTACGCCCACAGGGGTCCGGCGAAGGCCGTCAGCGCGAAGCCGTAGCCCGCCAGCAGCGCGGAGATCACCAGCAGCTTCTGCGGGTCACGGTGCTCGATGAACCAGGTGACCGGGATCTGCAGCAGCACGATCAGCAGCCCGTTCCCGGCGACGACCAGCCCGTAGTCCCCGGGCGTGAACCCGGCGGCGCCCATCGCGACCGGCAGCCCGACCGACCCCTGCGTGAAGATCATGGAGATGAGGAAGGACAGCCCGACCACGCCCATGAACCGCCCGTCCCGCAGCACGGTCCCCAGCCCGATGGCGGGCCCCTCGTCGGCCGGGGCGGACGCGTCGGGCGTCCGCTCGGGCCGGGACTCGGGAAGCTTGACGAAGACCAGCACCGCACAGGCCAACGTCAGGGCCGCCTCGCCCAGGAAGCCGGCCAGGTAGCTGTACTCGGCGATCAGCCCCGCCGCCATCGCGCTGACGGCGAAGCCGAGGTTGATGGCCCAGTAGTTGAGCGAGAAGGCCCGTACACGGTCCTCGGGGCGGACGATGTCCGCCATCATCGCCGCGACCGCCGGCCGGGACGCGTTCGAGGTCACGCCGACCAGCAGGGCCACGGCCGCGATCGCCGCCGGGTGCTCCATGAAGCCGAGCAGCGCCACCGAGAAGGCGGTGGAGGATTGGGCCGCGAGCATCGTGGGCCGGCGCCCCAGCCGGTCGGTCATCACACCGGCGACGAGGGAGGAGATCACACCGCCGAGCCCGTGGAGGGCGACGACCAGGCCCGCGAAGGTGGCCGAGTAGCCCCGGTCCAGGGTCAGGTAGAGGGTCATGAAGGTGGCGACGAAGGCCCCGAGGCGGTTCACCAGGGTGCTCGCCCAGAGCCACCAGAAGGCCCTGGGCAGCCCGGAGACGCTCTCCCGTACGAGCTGTACGAAACGAGCAGCGGACATCAAGGAATCCCCCCGGCGGTGTAAGCATCACTCGAACGGTGTGCACATTACGAGCGAGGGGCCCGCGGGCGCCACCGGATTGACGCCCGGCGTCAATCCGGCGGGACCCGGCACCGCGCGCGAGCGCGCCCGGGCGTCCACTAGGCTCGTACGCATGGCCGACGCACCGTACAAGCTGATCCTCCTCCGCCACGGCGAGAGCGACTGGAACGCGAAGAACCTGTTCACCGGCTGGGTGGACGTCAACCTCACCGAGAAGGGCGAGAAGGAGGCGGTCCGGGGCGGTGAGCTGCTCAAGGACGCCGGCCTGCTGCCCGACGTGCTGCACACCTCCCTGCAGAAGCGCGCCATCCGCACGGCGCAGCTCGCGCTGGAGGCCGCGGACCGTCACTGGATCCCGGTGCACCGCTCCTGGCGCCTGAACGAGCGCCACTACGGTGCGCTCCAGGGCAAGGACAAGGCGCAGACCCTCGCGGAGTTCGGCGAGGAGCAGTTCATGCTGTGGCGCCGCTCGTACGACACCCCGCCGCCGGTCCTGGAGGACGGTACGGAGTTCTCGCAGTCCGCGGACCCGCGCTACGCGTCGATCCCGAACGAGCTGCGTCCGCGCACGGAGTGCCTCAAGGACGTCGTCGAGCGCATGCTGCCGTACTGGTACGACGGCATCGTCCCGGACCTGCTCGCCGGCCGCACGGTCCTGGTCGCCGCGCACGGCAACTCCCTGCGCGGTCTGGTCAAGCACCTGGACGGCATCTCGGACGCCGACATCACGGGCCTGAACATCCCGACCGGCATCCCGCTCGTCTACGAACTGGACGCCGACTTCAAGCCCCTCAACCCGGGCGGCACCTACCTCGACCCGGACGCGGCGGCGGCCGCCATCGAAGCCGTCAAGAACCAGGGCAAGAAGAAGTAAGCAGCGCGATCAAGCCCCTGACCTGCACTGACGGTGCGGGTCAGGGGCTTTCGTCCGTCCTGGACAGCCCTTGGGGACCGAAGTCCGTGACCGACACGGTGAGGAGGCTTTCGCCCGGAGCGAGGGCGGTGCGGGGTCGCGGAGCAGGAGTAGGCTTCGTGATCATGCCTTCCACCTGCGCGTACGGCGCGGGTGGGAGGCATTTTTTCGTGCCCGGGGCCGGCTCGCGGTGGGGGTCAGGGGGTGGCCTTGGGGGTGTTCTCGCGCCATTCGCGGCCGATCGAGCGGATCAGGGCCGGGTAGACCCCCAGGTATCGGAAGGGCTTGATGCCCAGCATGTAGAGGGTGCCCAGGCGGCCGTTCGGCTTCACCAGGACGGTCATCTGGCCGTGGTACCCGCCGTTGCCGTCCGGGACCCAGCCGATGTGCAGCACGCCGTGCACGGTCCGGTTGGCGGATTCCGCCGCCCACTCGTCGTGGGTCCGGAAGATCGAGGTGAACGGGGCCGACCGGAGGTCGGGGCCCCGCTCGCCCTCGCGCAGGTCGGCCGGCAGGCGGTCGCGGAGGGTCGGGACCCGGGTGCCGAGGCCGCCGTCGGGCCTGTCCCAGCCGAACAGCCTGCCGAGCCCGTGGCGGACCGCGAAGAGGAAGCGTGCCACGGGAGAGGGGACCGGATCCCCCGTGCCCTCCGCGAACTGGCGCACCAGGCGGGCGAGGTCGTCCGGCCCGCCCGGGGTCGGCAGTGCCCATACGTCCTCGACCTGGAAGTCGCCCGCGACCTCGTGGATCCGCCAGGGGCGGGAGGTGTGCGCGGTCTTGGGGAGTCTCATCGGTCGGCCCCTATCTATACGATGGCGTATAGATCGAGGCTAGCACTCATCTATACGGACCCGTATAGATAGGGGCCGTGTGAGGAGGAGCACAGCATGGGCGCGACCCGCACACCACGCGGAAAGTGGATCGAGGAAGGGTTGCGGGCCCTCGCCGTCGGCGGCCCCGAGGCCGTCCGCGTCGAGGCGTTGGCGCAGGCGCTCGGCGTCAGCAAGGGCGGCTTCTACGGCTACTTCGGCAGCCGGGGCGCCCTGCTCACCGAGATGCTCGACACCTGGGAGCACGAGGTCGCCGAGGCCGTGATCGAGCAGGTCGAGAGCGGCGGGGGAGACGCGCGGGCCAGGCTGGAGCGCCTGTTCGCGATCGCCTCGTCGGCCGACGGGCCGGTCAGGGGCACCACCGCCGACCTCGCGATCCGCGACTGGGCCCGGCGCGACGAGGACGTCGCGCGGCGGGTGCGGCGTACCGACAACCGGCGCATGGAGTACCTGCGTTCGCTGTTCCGCGTCATCTGCACCGACGAGGACGACGTCGAGGTCCGCTGCCTGCTCGCCTACTCCCTGCGGATCGGCGAGCACTTCATCCACGTCGACCACGGTGGCCGTACGCACGCGGAGGTCATGGAGCTGACCCGGGACTGGCTGCTCAGATAGCGCGAAAGGCCCCGGCCGAGGGAACTCGGACGGGGCCCGTCTTCGCGTGCGGCCGGTGGTGGCGGTCAGCCGCCGCACTGGCAGGGGGCGCCGGACTGGCAGCCGCAGCCGCAGCCGGAGCCGCAGCCGCAGGCCGCGAGCAGCGGTAGCCGCAGCGGCTCCGGCCTCGGGGGCTGTTCCTGCTCCGGGGTGATGGGGACGGGGGAATCGGGCATGGTTCCTCCTCGTGGACGGCCGTACGGGACTTCGTACGTCGGACCGCCCTCGCCCTCATTCATGCCCAGCACCACCGGCGCGTCAACGGCGCATTGGGGCTCGGCCCGGCCCGCGGACCGCCCACGGCCGGGACGGCGCCGGGACGGGGCCCGGACGCGGTCCGGACGCCCTCGTCCGGACTCCCCGCCTCCGACGGTGCCGGTGCGTCAGACGCCCTCGACCTGCGTCGGCTGCTGGAGGTCGTCCGCGTGCTCACCCGTCACCAGGTACACCACGCGCTTGGCCACCGACACCGCGTGGTCCGCGAAACGCTCGTAGTAGCGGCCCAGCAGGGTCACGTCCACGGCCGTCTCGATGCCGTGCTTCCAGCGGTCGTCCATCAGGTGCTGGAACAGCGTGCGGTGCAGCTGGTCCATCTCGTCGTCGTCCTGCTCCAGCTGGAGCGCGAGGTCGACGTCCTTCGTGATGATCACCTCGGCGGCCTTCGCCATCAGGCGCTGCGCCAGCTGCCCCATCTCCAGGATGGTGGCGTGCAGGTCCCGCGGCACGGCCCGGTCCGGGAAGCGCAGCCGGGCGAGCTTCGCCACGTGCTGGGCGAGGTCGCCGCTGCGCTCCAGGTCGGCGCTCATCCGCAGGGAGGTCACGACGATGCGCAGGTCGGTGGCGACCGGCTGCTGGCGCGCCAGCAGGGCGATGGCGCGCGCCTCCAGGTCGTGCTGGAGGTCGTCGACCTTCTGGTCGGCGGCGATGACGCTCTCGGCGAGCTTCAGGTCCGCGTCGAGCATGGACGTCGTGGCCCGCCCGATCGCGGAGCCGACGAGTCGGGCCATCTCGACCAGGCCTTCTCCGATCGAGTCCAGTTCCTCGTGGTACGCGTCGCGCATGTCTCGTGTCCCTCTCTCGACCTACTACTGCGGTACTGCCCGGGGGCGGGCCGGGGCTGCCGGCGGCCCCACGGTGACACGGTGAGCGGCGAACGCGTCCGACTCCGGCACCACAAGTGAATCAACCCCGTCGCCAGGGTGAACTCTGGGCGACGACTGTTCGAGGTGCCACCCGAACGGCTGTGGAAGTGTCGTCGCGCCTGCTTAACCTGGATCCATGGACGTGAACGCGGCGGTCGCCGCAGCTGCAGCGATCGCCGGTCTGTGCACCGGTGTGATCGCGATGCTGGCGTTCCGCTGGAGCGAGCGCGACCAGGCCCGCCCCACCCGGAGCTCCATGCGCCCCGACATCAACGCGGTGCTGCCGCCCGGCGTGGACACCGTCCTCTCCGTGCTGCGCTCCTCGGCGGTCGTACTGGACGAGGGCGACGCGGTGGTCAAGGCCAGCTCGGCGGCGTACGCCCTCGGCCTGGTCCGCGGCGGCAAGCTCGCCGTGGAGCCGATGCTCCACATGGCCCGCGACACCCGCCGCGACGGCGAGATACGCCAGGTCGAGCTGGACCTGCCCCGGCGCGGTACCGGTCGGGGAGAGGCCCTCGCGGTCTCGGCGCGCGTCGCCCCGCTCGGCTCCCGCCTGGTGCTCCTCCTGGTCGAGGACCTCACCGAGGCCCGCCGCATCGAGGCCGTACGCCGCGACTTCGTCGCCAACGTGTCGCACGAGCTGAAGACCCCGGTCGGGGCGATCTCCCTGCTGTCCGAGGCCGTCATGGACGCCGCGGACGACCCCGAGGCGGTCAGTCGCTTCGCCGGCCGCATGCAGATCGAGTCCACCCGGCTGATCAACCTCGTGCAGGAGCTCATCGACCTCTCCCGGGTACAGAACGACGACCCGCTGGAGGACGCCGAGCCCGTACGCGTGGACACGCTGGTCGCCGAGGCCATCGACCGTTGCCGCCACACGGCGTCCTCGAAGCAGATCACCATGGCCGCGGGCGGCACCGCCGACCTGCGCGTATGGGGCAACCGCGGACAGCTCGCGGCCGCCCTCGGAAATCTGGTCGAGAACGCCGTCAACTACAGCCCCGCCCGCACTCGCGTCGGTATCGCCGGACGCAGGGTGACGGCTCCTGGGGGAGACTTGATCGAGATCGCCGTGACCGACCAGGGCATCGGCATCCCGGAAAAGGACCGCGAGCGCATCTTCGAGCGCTTCTACCGCGTGGACCCGGCCCGCTCCCGAGCCACGGGAGGAACCGGCCTCGGCCTTGCGATCGTGAAGCACGTGGCGGCCTCGCACGGCGGGGAGGTGTCGGTATGGAGCTCGGAGGGCCAGGGTTCCACGTTCACCCTGCGACTCCCTGAAGCGGCCGCGCCGGCCCCGGCGGCGGCCCACGCCACCCACCCGACCCCTGCCTGACCCAGAACCGCCCCAGCCATTCCTGCCCCGGAGGTCCTTCCGTGACCCGAGTGCTCGTCGTCGAGGATGAGGAATCCTTCAGCGACGCCCTGTCCTACATGCTCCGCAAGGAGGGCTTCGAGGTCGCCATCGCCGCGACCGGGCCCGACGGGCTCGACGAGTTCGAGCGCAACGGCGCCGACCTCGTCCTCCTCGACCTGATGCTCCCCGGCCTGCCCGGCACGGAGGTCTGCCGGCAGCTGCGCGGCCGCTCCAACGTGCCCGTGATCATGGTGACCGCCAAGGACAGCGAGATCGACAAGGTCGTCGGGCTGGAGATAGGAGCAGATGACTACGTCACCAAGCCCTTCTCCTCGCGCGAGCTGGTCGCCCGCATCCGCGCGGTCCTGCGCCGCCGCGGCGAGCCGGAGGAGGTCACCCCGGCGGCCCTGGAGGCCGGCCCCGTCCGGATGGACGTCGACCGCCACGTCGTCACCGTCTCCGGCGGCAAGGTGGATCTCCCGCTGAAGGAGTTCGACCTGCTGGAGATGCTGCTGCGCAACGCGGGCCGCGTGCTGACCCGTATGCAGCTCATCGACCGGGTCTGGGGCGCCGACTACGTCGGTGACACCAAGACGCTGGACGTCCACGTCAAGCGCCTCCGAGCCAAGATCGAGCCGGACCCGGGCGCGCCGCGCTACCTGGTGACGGTGCGAGGCCTGGGCTACAAGTTCGAGCCGTAGGCCGAGGGTGCCCGCGTGGTCCGTGGCCGGTCGGAGGCCGGCACAGCGCCGCGAAGCCGGTGAGGCCCCCGGGCCTCGCCGTGCGAGGGGCGCACGCGGAGTGGGGTTCGAGCCGGACCCGGGCGCGCCGCGCTACCCGGTGACGGTGCGAGGCCTGGGCTACACGTTCGAGCCGTAGGCCGCCCCTGCCCTGGAGGTCGTACGGGAAGGGCCCCCACCCGCTGTTGCGGATGGGGGCCCTTCCCGTATGCGTACGCGGGGTCGGCGTCAGTGGCCGGCGCTGCGCGAGGGGGAACCCGACGGCGTACCGGTGGCGGACCCGGACGGGGTGGCTCCGGCGGCCGCGCCGGTGGCTCCGGCGGACGGGGAGCCCGACGGGGAGCCGGACGGCGTGCCCGAGGGGGTGCCGGACGGGGAGGCGGCCGGGGCCGGGGCCGCGGTCGGGCCGAACGGCGCGAACGCACCGGTGGCCGGGACCACGAAGGCCTCCAGCTCGATGCCGCCCGTGCTGCTCAGCTGGAAGAGGACCTTCTGGACCTCGCCGTCCCGGACGGTCGCGGCGCCGTCCTCGATCACGGCGGAGGCGTTGCCCTTGCCGCCGATCACGACGTAGCCGAGGGCCGGCACGGTGACCTTGCCGGAGCCTTCGGCCGGCTTCAGCGCGACCTTGCCCTTGCCACCCGGGAGGGTGATGCCGTCAAGCGTCTGAGCCTTGGTGCCGTTGTTGAAGACCGTCGCGGAGACGACCGCGGGACCCTTCTCGCCCTTCTGGCCCTGGGTGATCACCAGGGCGTTCTGGACCTCGATGTCGCCCTTGGCGGCGGCGGCGTTGTCCGGCTTGATCTGGAGGGTCTGCGCGTCGTTGCCCGCACCGCACGCGGCCAGCGAGGCGATCGAGAACACGACGGCGGTGGCGGCGAGGGCGCCGCGTCGAAGGCTGCGGCTCACGGCGGCGGCATCTCCTTGGACGAACGGAAGGGGCGGGTGGACGCTCGGAACGGCCGAGGTAAAGCCGCTCTAAGGGTGTGTCAGCGCGCTTAGGTTACCGAGCCGCCGCCCCGCCCCCGCACCCGACCCTCCGCAGGGCGGCCCCCACCCTGGCGGCCTCCCACGATCTTGCATTCCGCCGTGCCGTTCCCGTGCCGTTCACCGTGCTGTTCGCCGCGCCGTTCGCCGCGCCGTTCACCGGGCCGATCTTGTGGCGCTCGCATATCGTGCGCGGGCCCCCTGTTGATCAATTTCCGGATTCCCTCGAACGCACTTCGTGATCAATTCGGGATTGGGCCGGAACCCGCCCGGTGAGGGCGGTCGCCAGTCGGACGGAGTAGTTCGGTTTCTCGACTCGGAACCCGGCAAAACGGGACGTACGTCACACTGATGGGGGTGCCGGGCAGGTGTAGCGTGGCCCTTTCGCCTGGTCCGCGCAGCGCCCCCGACCTGCGAATACCCCCTTCCGGAAGCTCTCCGCAGCACGTTCCTGTTGCTGTTGTCAAGCCCCGAGATGTGCCCTGACCTGCGAAAACGCCATTCATAACAGTCAGTTCTCGTGTTACCCTGGATAGCCACGGAAGGGGTACCTGTCACATGACGTTCAAGGTTGGCGACACCGTGGTCTATCCCCATCACGGGGCCGCGCTGATCGAGGCCATTGAGACTCGTCAGATCAAAGGCGTGGACAAGACCTACTTGGTGCTCAAGGTCGCCCAGGGCGACCTGACGGTTCGTGTGCCTGCGGACAATGCGGAGTTCGTCGGCGTTCGCGACGTAGTCGGCCAGGACGGGCTGGACCGGGTCTTCGAGGTGCTTCGTGCACCGTATGCAGAAGAGCCGACGAACTGGTCCCGGCGCTACAAGGCAAATCTGGAGAAGCTCGCTTCTGGCGATGTCATCAAGGTCGCCGAAGTGGTGCGTGACCTGTGGCGTCGTGAGCGCGAGCGCGGGCTGTCCGCGGGCGAGAAGCGCATGCTCGCGAAGGCACGCCAGATTCTGGTGAGCGAGCTCGCGCTCGCCGAGAACACGAACGAGGACAAGGCCGAGGCCCTCCTCGACGAGGTGCTCGCGTCCTGACGCGAGTCCCCGTGCACCAATTGGTGCGCAGCTTGCCGCGGTGCCCGATGACAAGGTCTCTCCTCCACGAGGGACCTGTTGCCGGGCGCTGCGGCATGTCTGTATCCGTACCTTTTGCCTTACTGCCTCACTGCCACCATCGCGATGGCGTGCCGGGCCCGGGCAGCCTGCTCGACCGGTCGTCACGGAAGGGGCGAGGGGCGTCGCACCCGGCACCCTTCAGGCCATACCCATGTCGGCCGAAGTCACAAACCTGGCTCGGAGCTACTGATGTCTGACGTTACGCGTCCCCACCGCACCGCCGCGGTGATCCCGGCCGCCGGCCGGGGGGTACGCCTCGGTCCCGGTGCCCCCAAGGCCCTGCGGGCCCTCGGCGGCACCCCGATGCTCATCCACGCCGTACGCGCGATGGCCCGCTCCCGCGCGGTCTCCCTCGTGGTGGTCGTGGCCCCGCCCGCGGAGGCCGCCGAGGTGCGCCTGCTGCTGGGCGAGCACGCCCTGCCCGAGCGCACCGAGCTGCTGGTCGTCCCCGGCGGGGAGACCCGCCAGGACTCCGTCCGCGCCGGCCTCGACGCGCTGCCGCCGGACGTCACCTCCGTACTCATCCACGACGCGGCCCGCCCGCTCGTCCCCGTGGACACGGTGGACTCGGTGATCGAGGCCGTACGCGACGGCGCGCCCGCCGTGGTGCCCGCGCTGCCCCTGGCCGACACCGTCAAGGAGGTCGAGCCCGGCAAGCCCGGCGAGCCCGAGCCGGTCCTCGGCACGCCCGAGCGGGCCCGGCTGCGCGCCGTGCAGACCCCGCAGGGCTTCGACCTCGCCACCCTCCGGCAGGCGCACGCCGCGATCGCCGTCGCCGGCGAGGGCGCCACCGACGACGCCGGAATGGTGGAACGGCTCGGCGTCACCGTCGTGGTGATCCCGGGCCACGAAGAGGCCTTCAAGGTCACCCGCCCGCTCGACCTGGTCCTCGCAGAGGCCGTACTCGCCCGCAGGAGGGCCACCGATGGCTACTGAGCCGACCACCGCGACCACTCCCGTCGCGCCGCTGATCCCGCTCGTCGGCATCGGTACCGACGTCCACGCCTTCGAGACCGGCCGCGAGCTGTGGTGCGCCGGCCTGCTCTGGGAGGGCGAGGACGGCCTCGCCGGACACTCCGACGGTGACGTCGCCGCCCACGCCGCCTGCGACGCCCTCTTCTCCGCCGCCGGCGTCGGGGACCTCGGCGCGCACTTCGGCACCTCCCGCCCCGAGTGGTCCGGAGCCGCCGGCGTCACCCTTCTGGCGGAGGCGGCCCGTATCGTCCGCGCCGAGGGCTTCGAGATCGGCAACATCGCCATCCAGGTGATCGGCGTACGCCCGAAGATCGGCAAGCGGCGCGAAGAAGCGCAGAAGGCGCTCGCGGCCGCCGCCGGCGCCCCCGTCTCGGTGTCCGGCACCACCACCGACGGGCTGGGGCTCACCGGCCGCGCCGAGGGGCTCGCCGCCATCGCCACGGCCCTCGTGTACCGGACGAACCGGGCCTGATCGCTCGTCGCGGCCGTACATCTTCGGCAACAAAGGTGCCCCGGGTCCCGAAAGGGTCGCGGGGCACTGCTACAGGGCCACTACCCTGGATGCCGTGACTATTCGCCTGTACGACACCAGCGCCCGGCAGATCCGCGACTTCACCCCGCTCACCGCGGGCTGTGTCTCGATCTACCTGTGCGGCGCCACGGTGCAGGCCGCCCCGCACATCGGGCACATCCGGTCGGGTCTCAACTTCGACATCATGCGCCGCTGGTTCGAGTACCGGGGCTACGAGGTCACCTTCATCCGCAACGTCACGGACATCGACGACAAGATCATCACGAAGGCCGCCGAGCAGCGCCGCCCGTGGTGGTCCATCGGCTACGAGAACGAGCGCGCCTTCAACGACGGCTACACCGCGCTCGGCTGCCTCCCGCCCACCTACGAGCCCCGCGCCACCGGCCACGTCACCGAGATGGTCGAGATGATGCGCGGACTCATCGAGCGCGGTCACGCCTACGAGTCCGAGGGCAACGTCTACTTCGACGTGAAGTCCTTCCCCGGCTACCTCTCGCTCTCCCGCCAGGAGCTCGACAACATCCGCCAGCCGGAGAGCACCGGCGAGACCGGCAAGCGCGACCCGCGCGACTTCGCCATGTGGAAGTCCGTCAAGCCCGGCGAGCCCTCCTGGGAGACCCCTTGGGGCCGTGGCCGTCCCGGCTGGCACCTGGAGTGCTCCGCCATGGCGCACAAGTACCTCGGTGAGGCCTTCGACATCCACGGCGGCGGGCTCGACCTGATCTTCCCGCACCACGAGAACGAGATCGCCCAGGCCCAGGCCTTCGGCGACGAGTTCGCCAAGTACTGGGTGCACAACGCCTGGGTCACCATGTCCGGCGAGAAGATGTCCAAGTCGCTGGGCAATTCCGTCCTCGTCTCCGAGATGGTCAAGCAGTGGCGTCCGATCGTCCTGCGCTACTACCTCGGCACCCCGCACTACCGGTCGATGATCGAGTACAGCGAGGAGGCCCTGCGCGAGGCCGAGTCGGCCTTCGCCCGGATCGAGGGCTTCTACCAGCGCGTCATCGAGAAGGCCGGCGGTCCCGTCGAGCCGGCGCGCGAGGTCCCGCCCGCCTTCGCCGAGGCCATGGACGACGACCTGGGAGTACCGCAGGCGCTCGCGATCGTCCACACCACCGTCCGTCAGGGCAACAGCGCGCTCGCCGCCGACGACAAGGACGCGGCCATCGCGCGCCTGTCCGAGGTGCGGGCCATGCTCGGCGTCCTCGGCCTGGACCCGCTCGACCCGCACTGGGACGGCGCGAACGCGTCCGACCGCGGCGAGGAGCTCCACGGCGCCGTGGACACCCTCGTACGACTCGTCCTGGAGCAGCGCGAGTCCGCCCGGGCCCGCAAGGACTGGGCGACCGCCGACGCGATCCGCGACCAGCTCCAGCAGTCCGGGCTGGTCATCGAGGACAGCCCCACCGGTCCGCGCTGGACGCTCGGCCCCCGTTGAGCCCAGCAGCTGAGCTTGGTGTGCTGCCCGGCCTTCCGGGCGGCACACTCTTCATACGTACATATCGCAGCACCAACGAAAACAGGTAGAAGTCATGGCCGGGAACAGCCAACGCAGGAACCGCCGCACGTCCAACAAGAAGGGCGCGACGGTCGGCAGCGGTGGCCAGCGGCGCAAGGGCCTGGAAGGCAAGGGCCCCACGCCCAAGGCCGAGGACCGCAAGAAGCACAAGGCCAACCGCATCGCCAACGCCATGGCCCGCCAGGCGGCCAAGCGTCGCCCGGCCCCGCGCCGCGGCGGCCCCAAGGGCACCAGCGAGATGGTCGTCGGCCGCAACCCGGTCTTCGAGGCGCTGCGCGACGGTGTCCCCGCCACGACGCTCTACGTCCAGCAGTTCATCGACAACGACGAGCGCGTCCGCGAGGCCCTCCAGCTCGCCGCCGAGCGCGGCAACATCAACCTGATGGAAGCCCCGCGCCCCGAGCTCGACCGCATGACCAACGGGCTCAACCACCAGGGCCTGGTCCTCCAGGTCCCGCCGTACGAGTACGCGCACCCCGAGGACCTCACCGCGGCCGCCTACGACGAGGGCGACGACCCGCTGATCGTCGCGCTCGACGGCGTCACCGACCCGCGCAACCTCGGCGCGATCGTCCGCTCCGTCTCCGCCTTCGGCGGCCACGGCGTGGTCATCCCCGAGCGCCGCGCCGCCGGCATGACCGCCGGTGCGTGGAAGACCTCGGCCGGCACCGCCGCCCGCACCCCGGTCTCGCGCGTCACCAACCTGACCCGTGCCCTCCAGGACTACAAGAAGGCCGGCATCACCGTCGTCGGCCTCGCGGCCGAGGGCACCCACGAGGTCCAGGACCTCGACGTGCTCGGCGGTCCGGTCGTCATCGTCGTCGGCTCCGAGGGCAAGGGTCTCGGCCGGCTCGTCGGCGAGAACTGCGACTACCTCGTGCGCATTCCGATGCCGGGTGGCGCCGAGTCCCTCAACGCCGGTGTCGCCGCAGGTGTCGTGCTCTACGAGGCGGCCCGCCGCCGCGCCACCCGCGGCCGCGCCTGAACTCCGCGCGACTGATCCACTTGGCTCACGGAACGTGACCCGTGAGCGTGTCACCCCGCCCGATTCGGGCGGGGTGGCTTGATCTTGACGGGTCTCGGACACATCCCTGGCGTCAAGGCAGTGTCCTAAGCACTGATCACTCGGTTAGATGAGTGTGGACACCAGAACGTCAGGGTTCGACGACCAGCCCGCGCTGAGCATGGTCAAGGTGCCGTGCGACCCCGCACAGGTCATCGTCAACCACGCCAGCTTCCGCGTGCGGCTCGCACCGAGCCCGAGCGCGCGTTCCAAGCCCGCGAAGGCCCCCGGCCGCGCACCCGTTCTGGGTGGCGCCGTGGTGGCGGCCGCCGGGGCCACCCGCCGCCGGGCCCCCGTGGTCTGGAGCGGCAAGTCCGACGCCGGCGACGCCGCCGCCATGGGCGGTCTGCTCCAGGCCGTCCGTGAGGCCGGCCGCGGACACGACGAGTACGACGGCGGCGCCACCCAGGTCATCCCCCGTGTCGACCTGGCCCACGACCTCGCCGAGGACACCCTCGCCACGCCGACCGTCATCGGCCAGCGCAGCTACGGGGACCCCACCGAGACCCGCCCGCTGGCCGCCGTACGCGACCTGCCCTACCAGCAGGAGCCGCCCGGCTCCGGCCCCGGGGCCGACTCCCGCCGGGCCGGCCCCGACACGCGCGGGCAGGCCTCCTACTACCCCGGCCGCCGGATGAACCTCGGCGTCGTGCTGCTCCCGCTGCGCGTCTTCCTCGGCTTCATCTCCATCTACGCCGGCATGGGCAAGCTCTGCGACCCCGTCTACTTCGACGGCGGCGAGCGCGGCTCCATGGTCACCTGGCTGCACACGCTGAACCCCTGGGCGCTCGCCGAGCCGCTGCGCGACTTCGCCCTCGCGCACCCGGTCGGCGCGGGCCTGAGCGTCGCCTTCCTCCAGGTCATCGTCGGCGTGCTCACGGTCTTCGGCCTGTGGCAGCGGTTCGCCGCCTGCTTCGGGGCGTTGCTGTCCGCCGCCCTGCTGATGACGGTGAGCTGGAAGACCGTCCCGGCCTACGACGCGCCCGACATCATCTACCTCGCCGCCTGGAGCCCGCTGATCATCGCGGGAGCCCCGGTCTACTCCCTCGACGGCCGCCTCGCCGGCGAGGCCTGGCGGACCCTCGGTCCGCGCTCCGAGATCTGGCGGCTGCGGCGGCGCGTCCTGCGCCGCGGGGCCGTCATGGCCACCGTCGTGTGCGGGCTCACCCTGCTCGTCGGCTCGCTCCTCGGCGGCGCCGTCCGCTCCACCACCGTCGTCACCGTCCCCGGGCCGGGCGAGGCGCCCAGCAACTATCTGCCGGGCCGTCCGCTGCCGCAGGCACCGGCGAGCCCGCAGCCGGGACAGCAGCGCTCCACGCAGGCGCCGAGCAAGGCCGCCTCGCCCTCGGCGAGCGCGACCGAGCCCGCCGCGAAGTCCGGGAAGACCGCGTCCGGCAGCCCCTCCAAGGGAACCTCGGGCACCCGCTCCGAGTCACCGGCCGCGACGCGCGGCACCACCGGCAAGCAGACCCCGCGCAGCACCCCCCGGCAGTCCTCCGCACCGAGGCAGCCGTCCTCCTCCGCGGGGAGCAGCACGGGCGGCGGGGCCCCGGCCCCGAAGCAGCCGGGCCTGATCGGCGGGCTCATCGGCTGACACCGGCACATGACGATCGGGGCCCGGCGCGCGCGAGCGTGCCGGGCCCCCGTGCGTGTACCGGGCGCGCGCAGCCGCGTACGTACGGACGGCGAACGGCCCGGGACGGGCCTCAGGGGCCCTTCTGCGCGGCCAACTCCCGTGCGGCCTCGGTGAGGTCCTTCGCGGTGTCGATCGCCCGCCAGTAGGCGCCCTGCGGCAGCGGGAAGCCGGCGAGACGTCGCTCGCGGGCCAGGCGCGGGAACGTCGTGCGCTCGTGATCGCCCAAGTCCGGCAGCAGCGAGACGAATTCGGAGCTGAAGACGTACACGCCGGCGTTGACGAGGTAGGGCGACGGCGGAGCCTCGATGAAGTCCAGCACGTGCCCGAACTCGTCGGTCTCCACGACCCCCCACGGGATGCGCGGCCGCGCCAGCGCGAGCGTGGCCACCGCGTCCCGCTCCGCGTGGAAGGCGGCCATCTCGCGGAGCGAGAAGCGGGTCCACACGTCGCCGTTGGTCGCGTACCAGGCCCCGTCGGGGTACGGGAGGTGCCGGGCCGCGTACTTGAGACCGCCACCGCGCCCCAGCGGCTCCTCCTCGACCACCGTGGTCACGCGGAGCGGCAACCGGGCCCCGGCCAGCCACTCCTGGAGCACCTCGGCCAGGTGCCCGCAGGAGACCACGGCGTCCGTGACCCCCTCGGCGGCCAGCCAGGCCAGTTGGTGCCCGATGATCGGCACCCCCGTGCCCGGGATCTCCACCATCGGCTTCGGGCGGTCGTCCGTGTACGGCCGCAGCCGCGAACCCTGGCCGCCCGCCAGGACGACGGCCTGGGTGGGGGCGGCGGGGAACGCGGCTGCGGGGGGCGCGGGTGGAGCGGATCGGTGGTCGTCGGTCATGACGGCCAGCGTAGGGACGTGACGGGCGTCAGCCCATGGAGGCGACGCCGGAGGCGTACGAGGTGTCGCAGACGGGCCGGGAGTACGACTGGGCCTTCGTCGGGCCGTACGCGTCCACGGCGGCCCGCCCCAGCGCCCGCGCGATCCCCACGCAGTGCTCGGCGAGCGAGGGCCGCTTGTTCACCTCCTGCTGGAGGTGGGTCAGGACGTCGTCCGGCCGCCCACCCTGCTGCAGCTCGCCGACGAGCTGGTCGCGCAGCACCTCGTGGGCGGCGCGCGGCTTCGCGGGGACGGAGACGTCCTCGGCGGCGGCGGTCAGGACCTGGGAGGACGAAGTGTCCGCCCAGGGGACCATGGTGACCGCGAGGGTCCCGGACAGGACCAGGACGACGGGCAGGACCAGGGCGAGGGAACGGCCGATTCGGCGGGCAGTGTGGGTCACGAGGGCGAGAGTAGCGCTCGGTGAGGATTCGGCGACATTTAGTCACTCTGTCGGGGGATGGTTCGACGTGGTTTTTCGAATCAAGGGTTGACGGTTGGGGCCGAATGGCCCGGTCTGCCGGGGTTGCGGCCATGCTCGCGGACGGGCAACGGACGCCGAAGGGGCGCCCCTTGACGGGACGCCCCTCCAACGACCGCGAAACCCGCGGGAGCTGCCTACTTCGACAGGCGCTCGCCGGACGAGGTCGAGAAGACGTGGATCTCGTCGGCGCGCGGCACCACGTGGAGGCTGGAACCCTTCTCCGGGACCTGGCGGCCGCCCACGCGCACCACGAGGTCCTGCGAGCCCTCGGCGGTGGTGGTGGATCCGTAGACGTAGCCGTCGGCGCCGAGTTCCTCGACGACGTTCACGACCATGGTCAGACCGCCGCTCTCGGCGACGTCGAAGTGCTCCGGGCGGACGCCGACCGTGACGGTGCGGTCGCCCGCGTCGGCCGCCGCGGACAGCGCCTCACGGGACACCGGGACGACGCTGTCGCCGAACTTCACGCCGCCGTCGGTGATCGGGACCTCGACCAGGTTCATGGCCGGCGAGCCGATGAAGCCGGCGACGAAGAGGTTCGCGGGACGGTCGTACATGTTGCGCGGGGTGTCGACCTGCTGGAGCAGCCCGTCCTTCAGGACGGCCACGCGGTCGCCCATCGTCATCGCCTCGACCTGGTCGTGGGTGACGTAGACCGTGGTGATGCCGAGATCCCGCTGGAGCGCCGCGATCTGCGTGCGGGTGGAGACGCGGAGCTTGGCGTCGAGGTTCGACAGCGGCTCGTCCATCAGGAACACCTGCGGCTTGCGCACGATGGCGCGGCCCATGGCGACGCGCTGGCGCTGACCGCCGGAGAGCGCCTTGGGCTTCCGGTCGAGGTACTGGGTCAGGTCGAGCATCTTCGCCGCGTCCTCCACCTTCTTGCGAATGGTGGCCTTGTCCTCACCGGCGATCTTGAGCGCGAAGCCCATGTTGTCGGCGACGGTCATGTGCGGGTAGAGCGCGTAGTTCTGGAACACCATCGCGATGTCCCGGTCCTTGGGCGGCAGGTGCGTGACGTCGCGGTCACCGATGCGGATGGCGCCGCCGTTGACGTCCTCCAGGCCGGCGAGCATGCGCAGCGAGGTGGACTTGCCGCAGCCGGACGGGCCGACGAGGACGAGGAACTCGCCGTCCTGGATCTCCAGCTCCAGCTGGTCGACGGCCGGCTTGTCGCCGCCGGGGTACAGACGGGTCGCCTTGTCGAAAGTGACAGAAGCCATGGTGATGAATCCCTTCTACCGGCAGGAACGTGCCGGACGATCCGAGTGGAAGGTCTAGTCCAGAATCCGGACTCCGCCCGACGCTACCCGCCGTGCCCTCCGCTGTCAGCACCGCATCGTCGTGACTTCGAACTTTGTGCGATCTGTCGGACCCGCCTGCTTTCATCACGCGCATGACCGCAGCACCGTGTCCCGGCACCGTCCACGAACTGATCACCGTCCTCCCGGACGTCCCCACCCTGCGCGCCCGCTGCAGGGCGCTCGCGGCTCTCGAAGCCGTGAACGGCGGCCGGTACGGGAGCTACTTCGACTACGACCCCGGATGGGGCCCCGGGACAGAGGCCGGGCTGATGAACAACGCGGCGGGCGACGAGTACGCCATCCTCTTCACCCCCGACGGGGTCTTCGGTCGCGGCTTCGACCACGAGTCCTCCATGAGCCCCTACACGAACGAGGGCATGACCCTGTGGCCCGGCCTGGTGGACACCCTGCCGGAGGTGTTCCGGCCGCTCCTCGACGAGCCCGCCTTCTGCGACGACGAGGTGCGGGTGGCCACGGTCGTCTTCTGGCGGGAGACGCACGACACCGCCTGGCGAGCCGGGCCGGTGGAGTACGACGAGTACGACGATGACGGCACCGGACACCTCTTCCACGTCCTGGCGGCCGGCACACCGGAGGCCTACCAGGCATTCGCGGAGCGCTACCACGCCCGCCGGCTCGACCTGGACGCGATCCGTCACGTGTTCGCCCTGGAACCCCTCACGGACGCCGTCGTCACAACCCTGAACCCGGAGGCGGACCCCGCCGTCGTGGCGCGCGCCGTGGCGGCGACGGGGTACCCCGTGGAGGGCCGACCAATGTGATGGCCGGGGGAATCGCGTGCTGTGTAGAGTGATGGCGGCTTCGCTCGCCGTGTGCGAGTGGGTCGTGCCTCCTTAGCTCAGTCCGGCCAGAGCAACGCACTTGTAATGCGTAGGTCGTCGGTTCGAATCCGACAGGGGGCTCGTCGAACCCCAGGTCACGTGCTGAGTGACCTGGGGTTTTTCCGTTCCGGAGACGTTGCTCCGCCAAGCCGCCGGCGCCGGATCCGGTCCCGGCGCGAGACCTCCGCGTCGTACGCCAGCCTGTTCGAGTGGTGGTGATGGGCCGGAAGGGGGGCTCCCGCTGCCCCTCGTGATCCACGACTCCGCTCCGGGAACCCTGCGTCGACTGGTCCTGCCGGCCCGGCCCCCCTCGGGCTCCGTGCCGGCTGCGGGCGCGATCCGTCTTCCCGGGAAGACGGGAGAAGTGAGGAGCCTTCATGGCGTGTTACGGGCGGAACAGCCTGCGACGTGTGCTGACCGGAGCGGCGATCGGCCTCGTGCTGGCCGTCACCGGCACCGCGGGACCCGCGCAGGCGCACACAGGGACGGCCTCGGCCGGAGCCGCCGCGTCGAAGACGCGGGCGGTGTGCCCGCCGACGCCGCTGTGGGCGAACACCGGCGGGAACGACCAGAGGCTCATCCAGTACGACACGACGGGCACCACGCTCAGCAACGTCCCGCTGGCCCGCGACTACGGTGACATCGCCTTCAGCCCCAACGGTTCGACGCTGTACGGGGTGGACTTCCCCGGATCCCCCGACACCTCCACGCTCTACACCATCGACCCCGTCACCGGTGCGGAGACGTCCAGCCGGCCGATCTCCGGACCGCTCGCGGCGGTGACGTCGGTGCCCGCCGTCAACGGCCTGACCGCCCGCGCGGACGGACAGCTGATCGCCGGCTCGTTCAATTCGAGCCAGATCTTCCTGATCGACCCCGCCACGGGCGTCTCCACGCTGTTCCCCGCCTCCTTCCCCGCCGGCGTCGTCTCGGCGGGCGATTTCATCACCCTGGACGACGGCGACGTCCTGGCCTTCGGCACCCCTGCCGTATCCGGCCCGTCCCCGGTCTTCCGGATCCGCCCCGACAACACCGTCCTCCAGATCGGCACGGTCCCCCAGACCTTCGGTGCCGCCAAGTCCGCGGGAAGCGTGTACGCCTTCGCCTCCAACGGCGACATCAACCTGCTGACCAGCCTGCCCACCACGGCGTCGACCTCGGCGCTGCCGGTGACGACCGTCGAGGCGACGGGCCGCGGCTTCTACGGGGCCACCTCCGCGCAGGACAGCGGTAGCTGCGTCGTGCCCACGTACACGGTGGCGAAGTCCGCGTCGCCGACCGGACCGGTGAACCAGGGCAACACCATCACCTACCGGCTCACCGTCACGAACACCAGC
This sequence comes from Streptomyces sp. CLCI03, assembly GCF_053615355.1. Lineage (NCBI taxonomy): Bacteria > Bacillati > Actinomycetota > Actinomycetes > Kitasatosporales > Streptomycetaceae > Streptomyces > Streptomyces sp. CLCI03. Next base: position 4,453,674 of record NZ_CM132132.1, read on the forward strand.
ACCGTCGCCGGGAACGGCGACTTCACCGACGACCTGGGCGACGTCCTGGACGACGCCACCTTCGTGCCCGGCTCGCTCACCTCCACCAGCGGCTCCGCCAACCTCGCCGGAAGCACGCTCACCTGGACCGGCACCCTGGCACCCGGCGGCACCGCGACCATCACCTACCAGGTGCGGGTCAACACCCCGGACCGCGGCGACCACACCCTGGTCAACTACGTGGCGCCCACCGCGCCGGGCGGCTCCTGCGCATCGGCACGAACCTGCTCCGTCACGATCCACGTCAAGAAGAAGCACGACCACAAGGACTGCGACGAGCCCGGCCACGGTCACAAGCCCGGGCACGGCGGCAAGCCCGGTCACGACCACGACCACGGTGACCCGCGCGAAGCCGACGGGGGCAAGGCCCTCTAGCGGGACGGACACCTTCCCGCGGTGGAACGGCGGGCCCGACACACGTCACAGGTGTCGGGCCCGCCGCCTTCCGTGCGGTCAGTGCCGGCCCGAGACGCGGTCGGCCAAGCGGGCCAAGGGCGCCGTCGTCGGGGCGTGGGTGGCGGTTTCGCGGCGATCCGCCTCACGGTAGGCGGCGTAGAGGGCCTGGACGCCGAGCCAACGCAAGGGCTCCGGCTCCCAGCGCCGGACACGGTGGTCGACCCAAGGAAGGGCGGTCAGCTCGGTGGACTCCCCGAGGACCAGGTCGCGCAGGGTACGGGCCGCGAGGTTGGCGGCCGTGACGCCCGAGCCCACATAGCCACCCGCCCAACCCAGGCCCGAGACGCGGTCCAGGGTGACGGTGGCGCACCAGTCACGGGGCACGCCCAGCACACCCGACCAGGCGTGGGTGATCTCCGTGCCGGTGAGCGCCGGGAAGAAGGAGAAGAGGAGGTCGGTCAGGGCGGAAACGGTGGCGGGCTGGGTACGGCCGTCGTTGTCGGTGCGCGAGCCGAAGCGGTACGGCACCCCGCGGCCACCGATCGCGATCCGGTCGTCGGCGGTGCGCTGCGCGTACATGTACGCGTGAGCCATGTCGCCCAGCAGGGTGCTGTCCGACCAGCCCAGCCGGGCCCACGTCTCGGCGGGCAGCGGGGCCGTCACGATCATCGAGGAGTTCATCGGGAGCCAGGACCGCTTCTGGCCCTTGAGGGCGGCGGTGAAGCCCTCGGTGCAGCGCAGCACGTAAGGGGCGCGGACCGTGCCGTAGGGCGTGACCGCCCTGCCCGGGGAGATCTCCGTGACCGGGGTCGATTCGTGGATCACCACACCGAGACGCTCGCAGGCCGAGGCCAGGCCCATGACCAGCTTGAGGGGGTGGATGCGGGCGCCGTGGGGGCTCCAGCTGGAACCGACGGCGTCGGCGATGTCGAGGCGGGCGCGGGTGGCGGAGGCGTCGAGGAACTCACGGTCGGTCGCGCCCTCGTCGAAGGCGACCTCGTGGGCGTGGAACGTCTTCAGACGGGCCAGTTGGGCGGGGGTGCGGGCGACTTCGAGGACACCGCCGCGATGGATGTCGGCGTCGATGCCCTCCTTCGCGGCGACGTCGATGACCTCGGTGACGGTCGCGTTCATGGCCTGCTGGAGGCGGCGGGCGGCCGGGCGGCCGTGCAGGGCGGCGTAGCGGTCGCGGCCGGCGATGCCGTTGTAGAGCCAGCCGCCGTTGCGGCCGGAGGCGCCGTAGCCGCAGAACTTCTGCTCCAGGACGGTGACGCGGAGGTCGGGGGCGGCGAGCTTGAGGTAGTAGGCGGTCCACAGGCCGGTGTAGCCGCCGCCGACGATGACGACGTCAGCGGTGGCGTCGGTGGTGAGGGGTGCGCGGGGTGGGGTGGTGGAGGTGTGGCCGGCCGCGGTCGCGTACCAGAAGGAAATACCGCCGTTGATCGTCATGGGGGAGTTGGTACACCCCGTTTCGGAGGGGTGTCCAGGGACGGTGTGTCGCGGTTCGGCGGCGTCGGCGGGACGACCTGTGCCCTTCCCCTGCGGGGTCGCTCGGCGGAGCGGGGTGCGGGTCGGGCTGCGCCCGGGGCCGCGCCTCAATCGCCGGCGGGGCCGGTTCCCCTGCGGGGTTGCTCGGCGGTGCGTGTCGTCTGCCGGGCGCTGCCCGGACCCGCGCCTCGAACGCCGGCGGGGCCGGTTCCCCTGCGGGGTGCTCGGCGGTGCGGGTCGTCTGCCGGGCGCTGCCCGGACCCGCGCCTCAAACGCCGGCGGGGCCGGTTCCCCTGCGGGTCGCTCGGCGGTGCGGGTCGGGGTGGGGGGACGGGGTGGGGTGTCTCCTCGGCTCGCGCCTTACGGGCATGTCTCGGTTGTGGGGCGGGGTTGCGCGCTCGTCCTGCGGGGACACCCCACCCCGTCCCCCCACCCCTCCGGCCGTACCGTCGAAGCCCCGGCGTGGGGCGGGGACACGCAGGAGGGTCCCCGCAGGACGAGGCGTCACCACGGCCGCCTTGCCGGGACGTGCCCGCGCACGCCGAGCCGAGGAGACCCTCCTGCGGGGCCCCGCACCACCCACACCCCCCAGCCCCGCCGGCGATTGAGGCGCCGCCCCGGGCGCAGCCCGAGCCCAGCCGCACACCGCCGAGCAACCCCGCAGGGGGCACGGTACCGTCCGGGGATGGTGGAGATTCCGGACGGGCTCATCGAGGCGCAGGTCGGGTTCAACGGGGACGCCGGGCGGGAGTTCATCGCCGCGTTGCCCGGGCGGGCGGCGCGGTTTCTGGAGCGGTGGGAGCTGCGGCGGAGCGGGCCCGTGATGCACGGGGTGACGGCGTTGGTGTTGCCGGTGGAGCGGGCCGACGGGAGCGGGGCCGTGCTGAAGTTGGTGGCGGTGGACGAGGAGAGCGTGGGGGAGCCGGTCGCGCTGCGCGCGTGGGACGGGCAGGGCTGCGTACGGCTGCTGGAGCACGACGTGGACACCGGGACCCTGCTGCTGGAGCGGTTGGACGAGGGGCGGGATCTGGCGGCGCTCGCGCGGGAGGACGCGCGGCAGGCGGTGGTGGTGGTCGGGGAGTTGGTGGCGCGGCTGACGGCGGTGCCGGCTCCGGCGGGGTTGCGCGGGCTCGGTGGGATGGCCGCCGGGATGCTGGAGGAGGTGCCGCGGGCGCTGGGGCGGCTGGTGGAGGCGCGGGACCGGCGGTTGTTGAAGGACTGCGCGGCGGCGGTGGCGGAGGTCGTGGGGGAGCCGGGGGACCGCCTGCTGCATTGGGATCTGCATTACGAGAACGTGCTGGCGGGTGGCCGGGAGCCGTGGCTGGCGATCGATCCGAAGCCGTTGGCGGGTGATCCGGGGTTCGATCTGATGCCGGCGATCATCAACAACTTCCGGGCCGGGGACGTGGGGTGGCGGTTCGACCTGCTGACCCGGGTGGCGGGTCTGGAGCGGGAGCGGGCGCGGGCCTGGACGCTGGGGCGGGTGCTGCAGAACTGTCTGTGGGACGTCGAGGACGGGGAAGTGCGGCTGGACGAGGACCAGTTGACGGTCGCCGAGGTGCTGCTGGGGCGGTGACCGTCCTAGGCTGCTGGCATGATCCGCACCGCCGAAGTCACCGATGTCCCCGTCATCCACGCGATGATCCGCGAGCTCGCGGAGTACGAGAAGGTGCCGCACGAGGCGCGGGCCACCGAGGAGCAGTTGCGGGAGGCGCTGTTCGGGGAGCGTCCGGCGGTGTTCGCGCACGTCGCGGAGACTTCGGAGGGGGAGGTCGTCGGGTTCGCGGTGTGGTTCCTGTCCTTCTCGACGTGGCGCGGGGTGCACGGGATCTACCTGGAGGACCTGTACGTGCGGCCGGGCGTGCGCGGTGGAGGTCACGGCAAGGCGTTGCTGCGGGAGCTGGCACGGACGTGCGTGGAGCGGGGCTACGAGCGGTTGGAGTGGTCGGTGCTGAAGTGGAACGCGCCGACCATCGCCTTCTACGAGGCCTTGGGCGCCCGCCCGCAGGAGGAGTGGGACGTGTACCGGTTGACGGACGGCGCGCTGGCGGAGCTGGGTGGGGTGCGGTAGCCGGTGTCAGGGTTCCAGGACGACCTTGCCGGTGGTGGCGCGGGTTTCCAGGTCGTGGTGGGCGGTGGCGGCCTCGGCGAGCGGGTAGCGGGTGAGGGCGGGGCGCAGGCGGCCTGAGGCGGCCTCGGCGAGGGCCCGGGTCTCCAGGACGCGCAGCGGGTCGGGGGAGCCGACCCGCTGGAGCATGGTGGGGCCCAGGACGCCTCGGGTGGTGATGCCGCGGGCGTCGAGGTCGGCCTGTTCGGCGTCGGTGAGGTGGAGGGGGCCGCCGGACCAGCCGAAGACGAGGTGCCGGGCGCCGGGGGCGAGGAGGTCGAGGGCGGTGCGGGCGGTGTCGCCGCCGACGGAGTCGAAGAGGACGGTGGCGCCGTCGGGGTGGTGGGCGCGTACGGCGTCGGGCCAGGTGGGGTCGGTGTGGTCGAGGGCGAGGTGGGCGCCGTTGGCGGCGGCCAGGGCGGCTTTGGCGGGGCCGCCGGCGAGGGCGACGACGGTGGCGCCGGCGTTGACCGCGTACTGGACGAGGAGGGTGCCGATGCCGCCGGCTGCGGCGGGGATCAGGGCGACGGAGTCCGGTCCGAGGTCGGCGAACTGCAGGATCCCGAGGGTGGTGCGGCCGGTGCCGATCATGGCGACGGCTTCGGCGGGTTCGAGGCCGGGCGGTACGGGGTGCAGGCGGTCGGCGTCGGCGACGGCGTACTGGGCGTAGCCGCCGGGGGCGAAGCCGAGGTGGACGACGACGGTGCGGCCGAGCCAGGCGGGGTCGGTGTCGGGGCCGAGGGCGTCGACGGTGCCGGCGACCTCGCGGCCCGGGATGGTCGGCAGTTCGGGGAGCGGGGCGGGCGGGCCCTGGATGCCTTGGCGGAGGCTGGTGTCGAGGAGGTGGACGCCGGCGGCGGCGACGGCGATGCGGACCTGGCCGGGGGCGGGGACGGGGGTGTCGGTGTGCTCGTAGGAGAGGTTCTCGGCGGGGCCGAAGGTGTGGAGGCGGATGGCTCGCATGGTGGTCATGGCGTCAGGTTGCGACCTCGATCGCGGTTGAGGTCAAGGGCCGCCGTGGTCGGCTGTTGTCGGTGGGTTGGTTCACGATGGGGGCATGGCGCGCAAAGGGCAGCAGGAGCAGACGGTGAAGGCGGCACGGCGGCCGGAGCTGCGGCTGCCCGAGCCGACGGTGTGGGAGGGGGGTGAGCTGGAGCCGGACGGGGACTACGACGGGCTGGAGTTCGCGGATCTCGACCTGGCGGGGCAGGAGGGGATCGGGTCCCGGTTCATGGACTGCGCGGTGCGGCGGTGTGCGCTGGACGAGGTGGGGTTGGCGAAGGCACGGATCCTGGATTCGGTGCTGGAGGGGGTCCGGGGGGTGGGGACCGACCTGTCGGGGGCCTCGCTGCGGGACGTGGAGGTGGTGGACGCCCGACTGGGTGGGGTGCAGCTGCACGGGGCGGTGCTGGAGCGGGTGGTGGTCCGCGGGGGAAAGATCGACTACCTGAATCTGCGGAAGGCACGGCTCAAGGACGTGGTCTTCGAGGGGTGCGTGCTGGTGGAGCCGGACTTCGCGGGAGCGGTGCTGGAGCGGGTGGAGTTCCGGGACTGCGCGCTGCGGGGGGTGGATCTCAGCGGGGTGCGGATGACGGATGTGGATCTGCGGGAGGCGTCCGTGCTGGAGATCGCGCGGGGGGTGGAGGCGCTGGCCGGGGCGGTGATCAGCCCGGCGCAGCTGTTCGACCTGGCTCCGGCGCTGGCGGCGCAGCTGGGGGTGCGGGTGGTGGCGTAGCCCCGCCGCCCGGGCGCTGCCCCCGGGACTCCCGCGCGTCGAACACGTGCGGCGCCGGGAGGGGTGGGGCGGTTGGGGCGAATGGCCGAGCGGGCGGGTCGCCGGGCGGGCGGGTCGCCGGGTGCCGTGCCTAACGTCGCTGGCAGACACATCGGTGCACGAGGCCTGTGGAGGTGTCATGTCCCGTTTGGGCCGCCGGCTGGCGGGGGCCTGCGCGAGCGCGGTCGCCGTCGGCCTGCTCATCTCGGGGAGCGCCCACGTGGGGCGGTCGCCGCGGGAGGGTGCCGGGGGTGGTGCGGGGGCCGAGGTCCCCGAGGTCGCCGTGGGCGCCTATCTGCACTACGGCTCGCCCGGTGTCGAGCGGATGCGGGAACTGTCGAAGTGGCTCGGCGGTACCGAGCTGCGCGCCGGGCACACCTACCTGCCCGGAGACACCTGGGCGAACATCGAGGGGGCACCCGATTCGCTGCGCACCTGGGCGCGGTGGCGCGGGGAGAAGGCCGATCGGCTGTTCGTGCTGAACGTGCCGATGCAGGAGCGCAACGAGGCGGGCGTTCCCGACGACCGGGTCGCCGAGCTGATCCGCTCCGGGGCGCGGGGCGCCAACGACCACCACTTCCGGCGGCTGGCGACGCGTCTGGTCGAGCTGGGGGTGCCGGACACGGTGATCGTGCTCGGCTGGGAGATGAACGGCTTCAACTACACGCACCGTTGCCGACCCGATCCGGAGAGCTGGAAGACGTACTGGCGGCGCGTCGTGGCTGCCATGCGCTCGGTTCAGGGGCAGCGGTTCCGGTTCGACTACGCCCCCAACCGTGGCGGTGACGCGATCGCCTGGACCAGCTGCTATCCGGGTGACGACGTGGTCGACGTCATCGGCATGGACTCCTACGACCAGGAGCCCGGCCGTACCTTCGACGAGCAGGTCACCCAGCCCTACGGGCTCCAGCAGCAGGTCGATTTCGCGCGGGCCCACGGCAAGCGGATCTCGTACCCCGAGTGGGGGCTGTTCCGGCACGGCGACAATCCCGCGTACGTACGGGGCATGCTGGCCTGGTTCGCCGAGCACGAGCCGCTCTACCACAGCATCACCGACTACTGTCCGCACGGCGTGTGGCAGTGCGGGCAGAACCCGCGCTCCGCGCAGGTGTTCCGGGAGTCCCTGTCCGCCGGGTGACCGGGATCCCGGTCGGGCCGGGCCCGGCAAGATCCGGAGGAGACGGCCTACGCCGGTACGCGGGGGAAGCGGGCCTGCAGGGTCCAGATGGCCGGGTTGTCGGCGAGGCCGTCGTGCATGTCGATCAGGTCCGCGATGAGGTCGTGCAGGAAGTCGCGGGCCTCGCGGCGCAGCAGGCGGTGGCTGAAGGTCAGCGGGGCCTCCTCGGCCGGCATCCAGTCGGCCTCGACGTCGACCCACCCGAAGCGGCGCTCGAAGAGCATCCGGTCCGTGGACTCGGTGAAGTCGAGCTCGGCGTACTGCCGGTTGGCGGAGCGGTTGCCGCGGGGATCCTTGTCGAGCTGCTCGACGATGTCGCACAGCGCCCAGGCGAAGTCCAGTACGGGCACCCATCCCCAGGCTGTGGACACTTCCCGGTCCGCGGTGGTGTCGGCGAGGTACACGTCCCCGCAGAACAGGTCGTGCCGCAGGGTGTGGACGTCCGCGGAGCGGTAGTCGGTCTGCGGGGGGTCCGGGAAGCGCCGGGAGAGGGAGTAGCCGATGTCGAGCACGTAGCTGATGGTGTCACGGGTGTCGGGGCCGTTCACCTCCGGTGTCAGGGCAGGAGGCGCTGTTCCTTGGCGACGGAGACGGCGCCCGCGCGGGTGTCGACGCCGAGCTTGTCGTAGATGCGGCCCAGGTGGGTCTTGACGGTGGCCTCGCTGATGAACAGGGCGCGGGCGATGTCGCGGTTGCCCAGGCCGCGGGCCAGCTGGCCGAGGATGTCGAGTTCGCGGTCGGTGAGGGTGGGGCGGGTGCCGCGCATGTGGGCCATGACCCGGCTGGCCACCGGCGCGGACAGGGTGGTGCGGCCCTGGGCGGCGGAGTGGATGGCGGCGAAGAGCTCCTCCGGGCGTTCGGCCTTGAGGAGGTAGCCGGTGGCGCCCGCGCCGATCGCGCGGGTGATGTCCGCGTCGGTGTCGTAGGTGGTGAGGACCAGGACGTGCGGGGGCCGGGGGAGGGCGGTGATGCGGCGGGTGGCCTCGACGCCGTCGATGCCCTCGCCCAGCTGGAGGTCCATCAGGACCACGTCGGGGTGGAGTTTCGCGGCGAGGGCGACGGCTTCCTCGCCGCTGCCCGCCTCGCCGAGGACCTCGATGTCGGGCTCGCTGCCGAGCAGGGCCAGGAGTCCGGCGCGGACCACCACATGGTCGTCGCAGAGGAGGATCGTGGTCATGGGGTCGGCTCCAGGGGGATGGCCGCGGAGAGGACGGTGCCCTCGCCCGGCGTGGATTCGATCGTCAGGGTGCCGCCGAGCTGGCGGACGCGGGCCCGCATGGCCGGGAGGCCGTGGCCGCGTCCGGCCGTGTCCGTGCGGGGCTCGGTGAAGCCGTGGCCGTCGTCGGCGATGTCCAGGACGACCTGGTCGCCCAGGAAGCTCAGGGTGAGTGCGGCCGTACGGGCGCCGGAGTGCTCGCGGACGTTGGCCAGCGCGCCCTGGGCTATGCGCAGCAGGGCGGACTGGACGCGGTCGGGGAGCGGGGCGGGGGTGCCTTCGAGGTGGAAGCGGACCTCGATGTCCGGGCCGGCGTCGAGGGAGCGCAGGGCTTCGGCGAGGCCGGCGCCGTCGGCGAGCTCGGAGGGGGCCAGGTCGTGGACGAGCCGGCGGGCCTCGGCGAGGCCGTGCGCGGCGATGCCGGTGGCGGTACGGACGTGCGCGCGGGCGGTGGCCGGGTCGCTGTCCCAGGTGCGGTCCGCGGCCTGGAGCAGCATCTGCTGGCTGGACAGGTTCTGGGCGAGGGTGTCGTGGATCTCCATGGACAGCCGCTGCCGTTCGGCGAGGGTGCCTTCGCGGCGTTCGGTGGCGGCCAGCTCGCGGCGGGTGCGGATCAGGTCGTCGATGAGGGTGCGTTGGGCCTGGGCCTGGCGCTCCATGTGGACGAAGACGGCGGTGGCGAGGGCGGCGACGGCGGGCGGGGCGAGGAGGAGGTTGGGGTCGAAGGACTTGGCCAGCTGGAGCTGGGCGATCACCACGAAGGTGGTGAGGAGGGCCACGAGGACGACGGCGGCGCGCGGCGGGAGGGTGCGCAGGGCGGTGAAGAACAGCGGTACGGCGCACCAGGCGAAGCTCGGCGCGAGGACGACCAGGACCGTCCAGGTGGTGACGACCAGGCCGAGCCACAGGAGCCGCCGGGCGGTGGGGGCGGCGCCGAGGGCGGGGCCGAGGACGTAGAGCAGGGCCAGGGTGACGCTGAGGGCGATGATCCACGGGGTGCGGGGTTCACCGGGGTGGCGGAGCAGGAAGCGGACCACGGAGGCGCCGAGGAGCAGGAAGAACGCGGTGTGGGCGACGGTGGTCAGCGTGCGGGTGTCGTCGCGCGGCGGGGCGGGGTGGCTCACCGGTTGCTCCTGATGTGCGGGTTCGCGTTCATTGTCGCCCGCGGCGCCGTTGCCGGGGCGCCGCCCCGGACCATGCGCCTCGAACGCCGGCGGGGCTGATTCTTTCCGCGCCGGAGGCGATCCGCATCGACCGATCGGATGACCCCCGGGTCGGCCGGTGCGGTGGGTGGGGCGAGCCGGTACGGGGACGGGGGGCGGGGGGTTTCGGGCCGAGGCTTGGAGCAGTGAAGGAGCCGGTCCGACCGGCCCGGACCGACCCGATGCCGACCCCGTGCCACCGTGCCACCGTTCTCAGGAGCAGAGATGAAGACCCGCACCCGCGTGCTCACCGTTACCGCCCTCGCCGTCGCCCTGGGCGCCGGAGCCTTCGGTGCCGTGAGCGCCGGCGCTACCCCCGCCTCCGACGTCGCCGCGGCGTCCGTCGCCTCGGTCTCCTCGAAGAAGGACGGGCCGGCCGACAAGAACTTCACCACGACGACGCACCTCACCGTCGACGCCGCGACCCGCGCCGCCCAGGCCGCGCTGAAGGCCGCCGAGTCCGAGAACCAGAAGGTGACGGTCGCCGTCGTCGACCGCAACGGCAACACCGTCGTCACCCTGCGCGGCGACGGCGCGGGTCCGCAGTCCTACGACTCGGCGCAGCGCAAGGCCTTCACCGCCGTGTCCTGGAACGCGCCGACCTCGGTGCTCGTGGGCCGCCTGGCCCAGACCCCGAACCTGAAGGACATCCCCGGCACCCTTTTCCTCGGCGGTGGCACCCCGGTGCAGGCGAACGGCGCGCCCGTCGCCGGTATCGGTGTGGCCGGTGCCCCGAGCGGTGACCTGGACGAGAAGTTCGCCAAGGCGGGCGTGGACGCGCTCGGCAAGTAGTCCGCGGAGCGCGGCCGCCTAGGATCGAGTGCGTGGAACTCCGCGCGCTCTCCCGCCTCGCCGCCCCTGCCGTCGCCGCCCTGCTCGCCCTCACCACGGGGTGTACGGGGGACACGGTGCAGGGGCGGCCGGGTGCGTCGGGGCTGCGTGATCCGTACTTCCCCCGGGCCGGGAACGGCGGCTACCAGGTCGACCACTACGCGCTGGACCTGGACTACGACCCCGCCGACGGGCAGCTGCGCGGTACGGCCGTGATCACCGCCCGCGCCGAGCAGGGGCTCAGCTCCTTCAACCTGGACTTCAGCGGCCTGAAGGTCGAGGGCGTGACCGTCCAGGGCGAGGGCGCCCGGTACAACCGGACCGGCAACGAGCTGACGGTGCGCCCCGCCGAGGACCTGGAGAAGGGCGAGGTCTTCCGTACGGAGGTCGTCTACAGCGGGAAGCCGAAGCCCCTCGCGGATCCGGACGGCTCCGAGGAGGGCTGGATCACCCTGCGGGACGGCGCGGTCGCGGTCGGTGAGCCGCTCGGTTCGATGACCTGGTTCCCCGGCAACCACCACCCCAGTGACAAGGCCACGTACGACATCGCCCTCACCGTTCCGCACGGCTACGAGGCGGTGTCGAACGGCGAGCTGCGTTCCCGCGTCGAGGGGACGGACGGGCGGACGGTGTTCGCGTGGCACAGCCCGGAGCCGATGGCGAGCTATCTGGCGACGGCCGCCGTCGGGCGGTACAAGGTGACGACCGGGCGGACGCCGTCGGGGGTCGGCCTCTACAGCGCGGTGGCGCCCGGTGAGGACGTGGCCGGTGGCGGTGCGCTCGCGCGGATGCCGGAGATCGTGGAGTGGGGGAGCGGCCGGTTCGGCCCGTATCCCTTCGCCTCGGCGGGTGCGATCGTGCTGCCCGCCGGGACGCTCGGCTACGCGCTGGAGACCCAGGGCCGGCCCGTGTACCCCGGTGCGCCGAGCGAGGAGCTCGTCGTGCACGAGCTCGCGCACCAGTGGTTCGGCGATTCGGTGTCGCCGAAGTCGTGGAAGGACATGTGGCTCAACGAGGGTTTCGCGACCTACGTCGAGTGGCTGTGGGCCGAGGACCACGGCGGGCCCACGGCGCAGGAGCACTTCGATGCCTTCCGGACGGGTGACACGGACGTCGACGAGGAGGCCGACGGCGACTGGGCGGCGTTCCCGCCGGCCGATCCGCCCGGGCCGAAGGACATCTCCGCGCACCCGGTGTACTACCGCGGTGCGATGGTCCTGCACCGGATCCGGCAGGAGGTGGGCGACGAGAAGTTCTTCGCCCTGGTGCGCGGTTGGGCCGAGGACCATCGGCACGAGAACGCGAGCACGGCCGACTTCACCGCCTACGCCGAGGAGAAGACGGGGCGGGACCTGAAGAAGGTCTGGGACGTGTGGTTGTACGGGAAGGCTCGCCCCGCGTAGGGACGCGGTCTCCGCGGCGGGTTCCGCGACAGGGACCCGCTACGGGGCTTCGAGCGGTTTGCGCAGCACGGTGCAGGCGCGGCCCATCTCGCGGTCCTTGGCCCTGCGCAGGGGGAGGTATCCCCGGGACCGCCAGAAGGCGAGGGCCTCGGGGTTGTCGTCGAGTACGGCGATCCGTACGCCCGTGCGTCCGGCGGCGCGGAAGCGGTCCTCGACCAGGGTGGCCACGGCGCGGCCGTGTCCTTCGCGGTGCGCGGTGGCGTCGATGAGCAGCAGGCCGATCCACGGGTCCGGGTCGTCGGCGGCGGGTGCGCGCGCGAGCGTGGCGGCCAGCCCGACGAGGCGGCCGGCGGACCGGGCGAGGAGCACCTCGGCGCTGTCGTGGGCGAGTTCACCGGCGAGTGCTTCGGCGACCTGTTCGACCGTGATGCGGTTCGGGTCGGGGAAGTCCCCGCTGAGTTCGAAGAAGGCGTGGTTCGTCGCGTAGAGGGCGGCGATCTCGGTGAGCACCGGGCCGGGAAGGGCGCCGTCGACGGGGACGAGCGGTTGCAGGATCACCTGTCGAACGGTAGCGAAACCCCCTCCCCGGACGGCCGGGAGGGGGATTCGCCCGTGCTGGTGTCCGGCGGGTGCCGGACCTCGTGGTCCTGGGACTCAGACGTTGACGCCGAAGTCCTGCGCGATGCCCGTGAGGCCGGAGGCGTAACCCTGGCCGACCGCGCGGAACTTCCACTCGGCGCCGTTGCGGTAGAGCTCGCCGAAGACCATGGCGGTCTCGGTGGCCGCGTCCTCGGAGAGGTCGTAGCGGGCGATCTCGGCGCCGCCGGCCTGGTTCACGACGCGGATGTACGCGTTGCGGACCTGGCCGAAGTTCTGGCTGCGGGCCTCGGCGTCGTAGATCGAGACCGGGAAGACGATCTTGTCCACGTCGGCCGGCAGGCCGGCGAGGTTGACGTTGATGGCCTCGTCGTCGCCCGCGCCCTCGCCGGTGCGGTTGTCACCGGTGTGGACGATGGTCTGGTCCGGGGTGGACTTGTTGTTGAAGAAGACGAAGTGGCCGTCGGAGACGACCTTGCCCGTCGGGTTGACCGCGATCGCCGAGGCGTCGAGGTCGAAGTCGACACCGGTCGTCGTACGGACGTCCCAGCCGAGGCCGACCGTGACGGCAGCGAGGCCCGGGGCCTCCTTCGAGAGCGAGACGTTGCCGCCCTTGGACAGGCTGACAGCCATGGGAATGTCCCTTTCCTCATCCAACATGCACGTACAGGCGGTCAAACTACCGCTGCCCCCTATAACGCGACGAGAGGCCGGTCGGGTTCCCGTCGTGAATTGTCCGTGACGGCGAATCTCCGCGAGCCGTACGCGCGGGGCGGTAAATACGGGTGACGGAGGCCGGGGCGGGGGCGGATCATAGGGGCATGCCTGGTCCCTATGTCATCCGCGGTTCGGTCGTGCTCCCCGAGGGAGAGCTCGCCTGGCGGTTCTCGCGATCCTCGGGGCCCGGCGGTCAGCACGTGAACACCTCGGACTCGCGCGCGGAGCTGCTGTTCGACCTGGCGGCCACCAAGGCGTTGCCCGAGGTGTGGAAGGAGCGGGCGCTGGAGCGGCTCGCGGGCAAGCTGGTGGACGGGGTCGTGACCGTACGGGCCTCCGAGCACCGCTCGCAGCTGCGCAACCGGGAGATGGCGCTGGTCCGGCTGGCCTCGTTGCTGGCCGAGGCGACGGCGCCGCCGCCGAAGCAGCGCCGGGCGACGAAGATCCCGCGTGGGATCAACGAGCGCCGGCTGCGGGAGAAGAAGGCGCGGGCCGAGACCAAGCGGGGCCGTACGGGCCGGGACTGGTAGCCTCCGGCCGTGCCCGTCTTACGCGTCCCACCCGCCCTGGCAGCCCCACCCGCCCTGGCAGCCCCACGAGCCCCACGAGCCCTACGAGCCCAGGTGCCGGTAGCGGCCGCGGAAGTACGTGAGCGGCTGCCCGTCCGGGGACGGCAGGCCGGCCGTCAGGACCCGGCCGACGACCAGGGTGTGGTCGCCCGCCTCGACGCGGTTCTCCGTACGGCATTCCAGGGTGGCCAGGGCGCCGCTCAACAGGGGTGCGCCGGAGGCCTCGCCGCGTACGTGGGGCAGGTCGGCGAAGAGCAGCCGGTCGCTGATCCGGCCCTTCATCGCGAAACGGCCCGCCACCTGCAGCTGGTGGTCGGCGAGGACCGACACCGCCCACAGGGGCTGTTCCGCCAGCAGGTCGTCCATCCGGGAGCCCTCGCGCAGGCTCACCAGGACCAGCGGCGGGTCCAGGGACACGGACATGAAGGCGGTCGCCGTCATGCCGACGTCCTCGCCCCGTGGGCCGTTCGCCGTCAGCGGGGGCTCGTGCGCGGTGATCAGGCACACGCCCGCCGCCAGCCGGGACATCGCGGCCCGGAACTCGTCATTGCTCACTCCCTCAGCATGGGGGGTTACGTGGGACGTCGTGGGTACGGGGGTCGTCTTCAGCACGTTGAAACGCTAATCTCGCCCTTCCGCGTCGCACATCGGGCCTTGGTCCGAGTCGCGTCCCCGCCCCTTGGCCTAGGCCCGGGCGTATCGTTTGCTCTCGGAAATGGGAGGGAGCGCTCCCAGTCGTGCACGACCCCACAGCGCACCGATATTCACCTGATGTGACTTGAGTCACAGAGGGCAAGATTTGTTGACCCTGTGTACCTGCCGCACAGCTCACTGTGATTCAGTGGACGGGACACCGCAACGAAACGCCGATGACAAACCTGGAGTTGCTGTCGAGGTCTCGGGGAGAGCGAGCAATGGAGACCGAGTCGGAGCCGTACGTCCGTCTTGCGACCCTGCGGCAGCTGCACCGGGTGGTGGCCGAGCTCAATACGGCCCGGAGCCTGGCGGACACTCTGCAGACCGTCGTGGACGGCATCGTCGTGGGCCTCGGCTACGAACTCGCCTGTGTCAACCTCGTTCGCCCGGACGGTGATCTCGTCGTCGCCGCCTTCGCCGGCGACCCCGCCGCGGAGGCCCTCATCACCGGCCGCGTCGGCTCCCGCGCCTCCTGGGAACGCCGCCTGACGATGGGTGAGAACTGGGACGGGCTCAGGTTCATCCCGCACACCGAGGGCTGGGTCCTCATGGAGGACGACGTCCCCCAGTGGCACACCGACGGCCCCGATCCGCGGTTCGAGGACGAGTGGCACCCCGAGGACCGGCTCTACGCCCCCATGTATGCGTCCGGCGGGGAACTTCTGGGTGTCATTTCGGTGGACAGACCGCGCAACGGCCGCCGGCCCGGCGCCTGGGGCCGCGAAGCACTGCAGATGTACGCCTTCCAGGCGGCGATTGCGATCAGCAATGCCAGGCTCCGGGCGAACATGCAGCGCGCCCTCGTCCGGCTGGAGCGCGAGCAGCAGGCGCTTCGGGCCAGTGAAGAGTCGTTCCGCCAGGCCTTCGAGTACGCGCCCAGCGGTATGGCCATCGCCGAGATGGGCGGGGACCAGCACGGCCGGCTGCTGCGGACCAACGACGCGCTGTGCCGGCTGCTCGGCCGGCCCGCCTCCGTCCTGCGCCGCTACTCCTTCTCCGACCTGGTCCACCCCGAGGACATCGGCACCCTGCTGCGCACCTCCGCCGAGGGCGGCCGGGCCGAGCTGCGCCTGGGCCGCCGCGACGGCACGTATGTATGGGTCTCGCTGCGCAACTCCGTCGTCGCCGACGCCGCCGACGGGCCCCGGTTCCTGCTCACGCACGTCGAGGACATCGAGGAACGCAAGCGGCACGAGCTCCAGCTCGCGCACCGGGCCAGCCACGACTCGCTGACCGGCCTGCCCAACAGCGCCGAACTGCGGGCCCGACTCGGCGCCCGGCTGTGCCGTAGGCCACAGTCCGTCCGGGCCAGCGCCATCGAGGCGCTGGACGCGGCCTTCGAAGGGCGGGACGGATACGACGGCCACGCGGCGCACGGCGGCCACGCGGCGCACGCCGGACACGACGGGCACCCGGTGGGGGCGGAGGCGGGTGGTGCCGGTGAGCACGGGTTTCAGGTCGACGCCTCCGACCGGTACCCCGGGTCCGACCCCTTCGAATTCCCCGGGGCACCGCCCGCCCCCTCGGACGGTCCGTACGACCACCACGTGCACACGGTGGCGCCCGCGACCGACATCGACGACGGGACGAAGGGTCTCGCGGTCCTCTTCTGCGACCTGGACGGCTTCAAGTCGATCAACGACCGGTTCGGGCACCACACCGGCGACGCGGTCCTGATCGAGGTCGCCCGGCGGTTGACGACCGGCGTCAGGGACGGTGACACCGTCGCCCGGCTGGGTGGTGACGAATTCGTCGTCCTGGCCGACGGCCTCGGTGCCGCCGACGCCGCCGACCTCGCGGTCCGGCTGCGCAACGCGATCATCCCGCCGATCCGGGTGGACGGCCGTGCGGTGCGGGTCGGGGCCAGTTTCGGCATCGGCTGGGCCAGCTGCGGGATGTCCGCCGACGAGGTGCTGCGCTCCGCCGACCAGCGGATGTACATCGAGAAAAGGTCTCGGTCGAAGGCCCATCGCCGGGCCGGATGATCCGGTCCGCCGCTCGTGGGCGCACGTGTTCGGGGTAGGCTCCCGTGGGTCGAAAGGAGTGACCTGCGATGACGACGCCCGCGAACAACGGCCCGCACGGTGGGGCGAACAAGCCCGAGGACGACGATCCGTTCGGGTATCTCTACGCGGACGGCCAGGCTGCCGGAGCCGCTCCGCCCACGTCGGGCGGTGGATACGGCTACCCGGGCGCGCCGGCCGGTGGTCACCCGGGACCCCAGCCCGGCGTCCCCCGTACCTCGCACCACCAGGTGCGCACGGTCGGCGAGCGCAGGAACGGCGGCCAGCGCGGCCCCGTCCCGCACCAGCAGGGCCCCGCGCAGCAGGCTCCTGGCTACCAGGCCCAGTACCAGTCCCCGGAAGCCCTCCAGGCGGGCGGCTACGCCGTTCCGGCGCAGCAGACGCAGACGGTCGCGCGGCCGGGCGGTCACGGCGGTGGTCGTGGCGTCGGTGGCGGCTCCAGCCGGCGCGGTCTGCTGATCGCGGCCGTCGCCGTGGTCGCGGTGGTCGTGATCGGCATCGTCGCGGCCCTGCAGTTCGGCGACAAGGACAAGGGCAAGGAACAGCCCAGCGCGAACAACGGCCAGCAGTCGGCGGCCCCCCAGAACCCGGCCAGCCCGGCCCCGAGCAGCCCCAAGCCCTCGCAGGCCCCGCTGCCGAAGGGCGAGGCGGCCGGTGCGGGCATGGTGCTGACCGGGGGCGCGCGGCTGGAGAGCACGGTGCCCGGTTCGAAGAGCTCGGGCGGCCAGTACGTCGCCGGCTTCAACCAGCAGGGTGCGGCGCTCACCTGGACGGTGGACGTGCCGGAGGCGGGCGAGTACACGCTGTTCGTCAACTACGGCGTTCCCGGCAAGCCCGGCAAGGCGACCCTCACGGTCAACGGGCAGAGCCCGAACCAGTCGCTGAACCTGGACAACTTCGCCAAGGCGGCCGACGGTGCCTGGGACAAGGGTTGGACGCGCACCTTCGCGTTCATCAACCTCAAGAAGGGCACGAACTCGATGAAGATCTCGTGCGAGGCCGGCAACCAGTGCGACGCCATCTTCGACCAGCTGGAGCTGGCCTCGGGACACGTCAGGCGCTGACGGGGAGGACGGCGGGGACGCGCGTCCGTACGACGACATCAGGCTCTGCCGCACTCGCGCGGCAGAGCCTGATGTCGTCGTACGGACGGAAGCACCGGCGCCCGACGGAACCTGTCGGGTCGTCAGCCGTCGGCGGAGACGCGTACGGCGTGCCGCAGTTCCTCGTAGACGCCCGGGTCGAACGCTCCTGCCGTCGGGGCGAGGACCGTGGCCGCCGAGAGGGCGACGGCGCGGCTGAGGCGTTCCGGCCAGTCCAGGCCCTCCGCGAGCGCGGACAGCAGGCCGGCGACCGCGGAGTCCCCGGCTCCGGTGGGGTTGCCGGACAGTCGGCGCGGCGGGGCCGCCTGCCAGGAGCCCTCGGCGGTGGCGGCCAGCAGGCCGTCCGGGCCGAGCGAGGTGACCACCGCGTGGGCGCCCCGGCGGCGGGCGTCGCGGGTGGCGGGGAGCGGGTCGCGGGATCCGGTGAGCTCGGCCAGTTCGACGGCGTTCGGCTTGATGATCTCCGGGCGGGCGGCGACCCCGCGGCGCAGGGCCTCGCCGCTGGTGTCCAGCAGGACGGGCACCCCGGCCGCCCGGGCCGACCGTACGAGCAGCGCGTACGCGCCCACCGGCACGCCGGGCGGGAGGCTGCCGCACAGGGCGACGGCGCGGGCGCCGCGCACCAGGTCCTCGTAGTGGGCGAGGAACCGTGACCA
Organism: Streptomyces sp. CLCI03; assembly: GCF_053615355.1. NCBI lineage: Bacteria > Bacillati > Actinomycetota > Actinomycetes > Kitasatosporales > Streptomycetaceae > Streptomyces > Streptomyces sp. CLCI03. The sequence goes on from NZ_CM132132.1 coordinate 4,471,669, forward strand.
CTCCGTGGCGGTGATCTGCGGGCCAGGCTCGTTGAACTGCGTGGTGTCGCCGGAGGCCGCGTCGGCCACCGCGACCGTGCGGCGGGTGTTGCCGGAGCAGGGCACCAGGGCGTCGACCACCCCGGGGGAGCGGGCGAGCAGCCCCCGTACGACGGAGCCGACCGGGCCGCCCGCGAAGCCGGTCGCGGTGACCTCGTGGCCGAGGGCGGCCAGGACGTGGGCGACGTTGATCCCCTTGCCGCCGGCGCGTTCGGTGACGGCGGAGACCCGGTGCGAGGCGTGCGGGAGCAGGCGCGGCACTTGGTACGTGACGTCGAGCGCGGTGTTGAGCGTCACGGTAAGGATCATGGGCACTCCCGGGTCTGATGCTGCCGGGATCATGCCAAACACAAGGCGGTCGGCCCAGTCCTGGGGCCGGCCGTTTTCCCTGTGCGCGGCCGTTCGGCCGTCAGATCGGTGGTCAGGAGGCCGGGTTGACGATCCATTCGCCGCGCCGCATGACGCCCTTCAGGTCGAACGCGGCGTCCAGCACGACGAGGTCCGCGTACTTGCCGGGCTCCAGCGAGCCGATCTCGTCGTACAGGCCGAGCAGCTTGGCCGGGTTGGCGGAGATCGACTGGACCACGGACTCCACGGGCAGCTTGTCGAGGGTCACCGAGCGCTTGAAGGCGGTGTCCAGGGTCAGCGTGGAGCCGGCGATGGAGCCGCCCTCCACCAGGCGCGCCACACCGTGCTTGACCTCGACCTCCAGCGGGCCGAGGTGGTAGGTCCCGTCGCCGAAGCCGGCCGCGTCCATCGCGTCGGTGATCAGCGCGACGCGGTGCGCGCCCGCGTGGTGGAAGGCCAGTTCCAGGGCCGCCGGGTGCAGGTGGGTGCCGTCGTTGATGAGCTCGACGGTGATCCGCTCGTCCTCCAGCAGCGCGGCGATCGGGCCGGGTTCGCGGTGGGCGAGGGGCGGCATCGCGTTGAAGAGGTGGGTGGCCACGGTCGCGCCCGCGTCGATGGCCGCGCGCGTCTGCTCGTACGTGGCGTCCGTGTGGCCGATCGCCGCGATGACGCCGTGCTCGGCGAGCAGTCGTACGGAGTCCAGGCCGCCCGGCAGTTCGGTGGCGAGGGTGAACATGCGGGCGGCGCCGTGCGCGGCGTCGATCAGCTTGCGCACCTCGGCCGGGTCGGGGTCGCGCAGCAGGTCCTCCTTGTGCGCGCCCTTGCGGCAGGGGTTGATGAAGGGCCCCTCGAAGTGGATGCCGGCGATCTCGCCCGCCTGTGTCAGCTCGGCGAGCAGGGCGGCGCGGCGGGCCAGCTCGTCCAGGTCGCCGGTGACGGTGGAGGCGACCAGGGTGGTGGTGCCGTGCTCGCGGTGGGTGCGGACGCCCTTCAGGACGTCCTCGGCGGTGCCGGAGGTGAACGAGGCGCCGCCGCCACCGTGGTTGTGCATGTCGACGAAGCCGGGGACGATCCAGTGCCCGGACAGGTCGACGATTTCGGCGCCCTCGTGGGCGCTGCCGGCGATCCGGTCGCCGTCGACGATGACCCTGCCGCCCGCCACCGTTCCGGTGGGCAGCACCACCCTGGCGCCCGAAAGAACAGTGCTGTGTGCGCTTCCGGACATCAGGCCGGTACCTCCGTGGCGAGTAGGTCCCAGGCGAGCAGCCCTGCGCCCAGGCATCCGGCGGTGTCCCCGAGGGCCGCCGGCACGATGTGGGGGAGCCGCTGGAACGTCACGCGCTCCTCCACGGCCGTCCGTAGTGGTGTGAACAAGGTTTCCCCGGCCTCCGCGAGCCCGCCACCGATGATCAGCGTGCGGGGGTCCAGCAGGGTGATGGCGGTGACCAGTCCGTCGGCGAGGGCCCCGACGGCGGCCAGCCAGACCTCCTGGGCGCGTGTGTCCCCGGAGGCGACGGCCTCGGCGCAGTCGGCGGCGTCGGCCTCCGGGTCGCCGGAGGCGGCCGCCCAGGCGCGGCTGACGGCCGCGGCGGAGGCGAGGGTCTCCAGGCAGCCGCGCTGGCCGCAGCCGCATGCGGGGCCGCCCGGGCGGACCACGATGTGCCCGATCTCGCCCGCGTATCCGTGGGCGCCGGCCTCGATGCGGCCGGCGATGCCGATGGCTCCGGCGATGCCGGTGCCGAGGGGGACGAACAGGAAGCGGTCGGCGCCCCGGCCGGCGCCGATGCGACCTTCGGCGAGTCCGCCCGTGCGCACGTCGTGGCCGAGGGCCACGGGGATGCCACCGAGGCGTCCGCCGAGCAGGGCGCGCATCGGTACGTCGCGCCAGCCCAGGTTCGCCGCGTAGACGGCGATGCCGTTCTCGGCGTCGACGATGCCCGGGACGGCGACGCCGGCGGCCGAGGCGGACCGTCCGAAGCGTTCCCGGCCGGTGTCGAGCAGCTCGGCGGCGAAGTCCTGGATCGTCTCGACGACGGCGTCGGGGCCCCGCTCGCGGCCGGTGGCCCGGCGCGCCTCGTGGAGCAGGGTGCCGTCGTCGGCGACGAGGGCGGCCTTCATCCCGGTGCCGCCCACATCGAGGGCGATGACGTGTTTCACGGATTTCACAGAGACAGTCTCGCGTGCTCGGCGGGGAAAGGTCTAGTCCAATGAGGGAGATTGTTGAGCGGCCATACAAATTCGGTACCCCGGCCGGGAGCCCGATGTGGACGAGCCGCCAAAGTGGTGTAGACCTTACGTGGATCGTACGTACAAGAAAGGGTGGATGGAGAACTGTGAAGGGCCGTTACCTGAGCCTGGCCGCTTCCGGCGCCGCGCTGTGCCTGACTGCCGTGACGCTGACGGGCTGCGGAGCCATCGGCGGACTCACCGGAGACAACGAGGTGACCCTCCGGGTCGTGGCGGCCGACTACGGGGACAATCCGCAGAACTCCTCCGAGGCCTACTGGAAGGACCTCGCCGCGAACTTCGAGAAGGCCAACCCCGGCACGAAGGTCGAGGTCAGCGTCTACTCCTGGTCCGAGGTCGACGCCAAGGTCGCCGAGATGGTCAAGGCCGGCAAGGCCCCCGACATCGCCCAGATCGGCGCCTACTCCGACTACGCCGCCGCCGGGAAGCTGTACTCGGCGGAAGAGCTGCTCTCCGTGAAGACCGAGGCCGACTTCCTCGGCCCGCTCGCCGACGCCGGCAAGGTCAAGCAGGTCCAGTACGGCATGCCCTTCGTCTCCAGCACCCGGCTGCTCTTCTACAACGAGAAGCTCCTCGCCGACGCCGGCGTGATCGGCAAGGACGCCAAGGGCTGGCAGCCGAAGAGCTGGGCGGACCTCGAAGCCGCCGCCAAGAAGCTCAAGGCCGCGAACGTGCCCACCCCCTTCGCGGTCCCGCTGGGCCGCGAGGAGGCGCAGGCCGAGACGATGATGTGGATGCTCGCGGGCGGTGGCGGCTACACCGACAACGAGGAGTCGTACGCGATCGACTCCGCCCCCAACGTCAAGGCGCTGGAGTTCCTGCGGGACAAGATGGTCGGCCAGGGGCTGACCGGACCCGTGGAGCCCGGCAAGCTGGACCGCCAGGCCGCCTTCGACGGCTTCACCAAGGGTGAGGTCGGCATGCTCAACGGGCACCCGACCCTGCTCAAGCAGGCCGCGGCCAAGGGCGTGAAGTTCGGCATGGTGCCGCTGCCCACCGCCGACGGCAGCGACCAGCCCGCGATGGGCGTCGCGGACTGGGTCATGGCCTTCAAGAACGGCCACCGCCAGCAGTCCGGCAAGTTCCTGGACTTCCTGTACCAGCCCAAGAACGTGACGGCCTTCACCGAGAAGTACGACCTGCTGCCCGCCACCACCAGCGGCTACCAGGCCAAGCAGGCCGCCACCGGCGGCTCGTCCGCGCAGCTGAAGCCCTTCCTCACGGCCCTGCCCAACTCCCGGCTGTACCCCGTCGGCAAGAAGTCCTGGGCGGGCGTCAGCGAGGACATCAAGCAGAACATCGGCAAGACCGTCCAGCCCGGTGGACAGCCCGCGAAGGTCCTGGAGCAGATCGCCACGGCCGCCCGCGCGTCCGACCCGCGCTGAGCGGTGGCGGCGGGCCGACTGTCGGAGCACGGCGTTAATCTGGCGGTATGACGGACGAGGGGCAGCTGACGGCCACGGAGGCCGCGGTGCTCGCGTACGAGGGACGTACCTGGCCCGGGCCCGGAGCCAAGGAACGGGCCATACGGGAAGGGCTGGGGATGACCCCCGTCCGCTACTACCAGCTGCTCAACGCGCTCATGGACGACCCGCGGGCGCTGGCCCACGCCCCGGGCACGGTCAACCGGCTGCGCAGGATCCGAGAGGCGCAGCGAGCCCGGCGATAGCCGTAGCCGTCCCACGGCCGGCCCGTTAGGGTCGTGCGTATGGGGAGCCATCCGCACGACTTGCCGATGCCCGTCACCGCTGCCGGACGCGAGGGACTCGAAGCCCTCCTCCGCACACCTCGCCGGTCCGTGGTCGCCCTGGACTTCGACGGTACCCTCGCCGACATCGTCCCGGACCCGGACCAGGCCAGAGCCCACCCCGGAGCCGTCCCGGCCCTGTCCGCACTCGCCCCCGAGGTCGACTCGGTGGCCGTGATCACCGGCCGGCCGGCGGGCGTCGCCGTCCGCTACGGGGGCTTCGCCGGGGTCCCCGGTCTGCAGCACCTGGTCGTCCTCGGCCACTACGGAGCCGAACGGTGGGACGCCGTCAGCGGCATCGTCCACGCGCCCGCCGAACACCCCGGGGTGGCGGCGGTCCGGGCGGAGCTGCCGGGGTTCCTGGACTCGATCGGGGCCTGGCGCGGCACCTGGATCGAGGAGAAGGGCCGGGCGCTGGCCGTCCACACCCGGCGGGCGGAGGATCCGGCGGCGGCCTTCGCGGCGCTGCGGGAGCCGCTGGCGGACCTCGCGGCGCGGCACGGGCTGATGGTCGAGCCGGGGCGGGCGGTGCTGGAGCTTCGGCCGCCGGGCATGGACAAGGGCGTCGCCCTGACCGAGTTCCTGGCGGAGCGGGACGCGGAGGCGGTGCTGTACGCGGGCGACGACCTGGGTGACCTGGCGGCGTTCGCGGCGGTGGAGAAGGGCCGTACGGACGGCCTGCCGGGGCTGCTGGTGTGCAGTGGCTCCGCGGAGGTCCCCGAGCTCGCCGCACGCGCCGACCTGGTCCTCCCCGGCCCGGGCCCGGTGGCCGCCTTCCTGGCCCAGCTGGCCGCGGCCCTGCGGTCCTGACCGTCCGTTGCCGGGGGCTCCGCCCCCGGACCCCGCGCCTCAAACGCCGGCGAGGCTGGATGTGGGCCGGCGCCGGCGGAAAATTCAGCCCCTCCGGCGTTTGAGGCGCGGGGTCCGGGGCGGAGCCCCGGCTCAGGTCAGGGCCGACAGCTGGGCCTCGAACCAGGCGGACGGCGGGAGGGCCGTCGCGGCAGCGGAGAGCCGCTTCGTGCGTTCCGCACGTTCCGGCACCGGCATCGCCAGCGCCGCGTGCAACGCCTCCGCCGTCTGCGTCACGTCGTACGGGTTCACCGTCAGCGCGTCCTGGCGGAGCTCCTCGTACGCCCCCGCCCCCGTCGACAGCACCAGCACGCACCCCGCCTCCGACACCACCGGGATCTCCTTCGCCACCAGGTTCATCCCGTCCCGCACCGGATTCACCAGCGCCACGTCCGCCAGCCGGTACGCCGCCAGCGAGCGTTCGAAGTCGTCCTTCACCGACACCAGCACCGGCTGCCAGTCCTCCGTACCGAACTCCTCGTTGATCTCCGCCGCCAGGTCCCGCACCGACTGCGTGTAGTCCCGGTACACCTTCAGGTCCTGCCGCGAGGGGTACGCCGACGCCAGGTGGACCACCCGGCCCCGCCACTGCGGGCGCGTGGTCAGGAGCTCCCGGTAGGCCAGCAGGCCGCGCAGGATGTTCTTCGACAGCTCGGTGCGGTCCACGCGGACGATCGTCCGCAGGCCGTCCACCTCCGCCCGCAGCTCCGCCAGCTTGGCGTTCACCTCCGGCCGGTGCGCCAGCGCCCGCAGTTCGTCCCCGTCCACGCCCAGCGGGTACGCCCGCACCCGCGTGGTGCGGGTGGGCCACACCGAGTAGCGCTGGTGCTCCACCACCGAGCCCTCGCGCACCTCGGACCGCCCCCACGCGTCGTCGAGCCGGGCCGACCCCAGGAACTCGGCCGCCCACGCCTCGGTGTGGAAGCCGAGCACGTCCGCGCCGAGCATGCCCCACAGCAGGGTCTCGCGGACCACGTCCGGCAGCATGGCGAGATAGCCCGGCGCCGCCCACGGGGTGTGCGTGAAGTGCGCGATCCGCAGGTCGGGACGGAGCACCCGCAGCAGTCCGGGCACCAGCGCCAGGTGGTAGTCCTGCACCAGCACCTGCGCGCCCTCCGCGGCCTCCTCGGCCAGGGCGTCGGCGAAGGCCTGGTTGTAGCGCTCGTAGGACTCCCACCGCGCGCGGAACTCCGCGTCGAAGACCGGCTCGCGCGGGACGTCGTACAGGTGGTGGTGCGTGAACCACAGCACAGAGTTGGCGATGCCGTTGTACGCGTTGTCATACATCGTGGGATCGATGTCCAACATCCGGACGCCCGGTTCGCTCACGCCCCGGCGGACCGCCTCCCGGTCCGCGTCCGACAGCGCCGCGCAGATCCACAGGGCCCCTGGCTGCTCGGCGAGGGCCGCCGAGAGGCCGGAGACGAGACCGCCCCCGCCGCGCCGGGCGCTGAGCGCACGGTCCTCGTCGAGGGCGTAGGAGAGGGGGCCGCGGTTCGCTGCGACGAGCACCTGGGAAGCCATGCCGCCAAACCTAGCCCGGTACGACCCCCCTCAAACCGTACGTTCCCTCACGCCGCGCGCCGCAGTGCGTACTCCTCGATGCCCGCCATCGGGGGCCGTTCCTCGGTGTCCACCGGGTACGTCCGCGGTACGAAGCCCTCCGGCCCGCGCTCGAACTGCGTGAGCTCCGGCCGTACGAGGTGCCCGCGCGAGAGGCGTACCTGGGCGGTGCGGTAGATCGCCGCGGCCATCCGGCCCAGCGCCTGCCCGTCCTGGTGACGGTGCAGCCGTACGCCCACGTCCACCTGGGCCAGCGCGTCCAGCCCGACCGTGTGCAGCGCGTCGACCAGCAGGCCCAGCTCGACGCCGTAGCCGACGGGGAACGGCAGCCGTTCCAGCAGGGAGCGGCGTACGGCGTACTCGCCGCCCAGCGGCTGGACGAAGCCGGCCAACTGCGGCCAGTGGAGGTTGAGGAGGGGGCGGGCGACCAGCTCGGTGACCCGGCCGCCCTGGCCGGGGGTGTCGCCGAACGGGCGGTCGTACATCGCCTTGACGAACTGCACGTCGGGGTCGGTCAGCAGGGGTCCGACGATCCCGGAGACGAAGGCGGCGGAGAAGTCCCGCAGGTCGGCGTCGACGAAGCAGACGATGTCCCCACGGGTGGCCAGCAGCGAGCGCCACAGCACCTCGCCCTTGCCGGGCAGCGCCGGCAGGCGGGGCAGGATCTCGTCGCGGTGCACCACGCGGGCGCCGGCCTTCGCCGCGACCTCCGCGGTGCGGTCGGCGGAGCCCGAGTCGACGACGACCAGTTCGTCGACCAGGGGGACCGGCAGTCCCTCGATCAGCTCACGCCGCACGACCTCGACGATCGCGCCGACGGTCGCCTCCTCGTCCAGCGCGGGCAGCACCACGCTGACCGTGGTCCCGGCCGCCCGTTTCCGGTCGAGCAGCTGGTCGAGCGGTCGGTCGGCGGCGGACCAGGAGCGGTCGGCCAGCCAGCGCTCCACCTCTTCCAGCACCCTCAGCACTCCCTGCGTGTCGGCGATATTCGCCCTTATGTGATCCATCTCGCGGTTCGGACGCCTGTCTCAACAGCCCGAGCCTTCGGTTACAGTCTTGAACAACGCGAAGGACCACCGCATGCCGGGGGTCCCCGCGTACAAACGCACCGGCGCGCCACAGAGCGCGTGTGCCGGTGCCATACCGCTCATCCAGAGGGGCAGAGGGACACGGCCCGTTGAAGCCCCGGCAACCCTCCAGTCGGTTCTCGCGATCGCGCAGCAGCGCTCGTCAGCGAGGTCCCCGGCTAGGGAAGGTGCCAATTCCGTCTCATGGCGAAGTGCGCCATGGGGAAGATGAGGAGAAAGGGCCTCGCCATCATGGCTGCACAGACTGTCGCCACCTCTGTTGATCTCGGACCTGCCACCGGCCTTTCCTGTCGCGAGTGCGGTACCCGCTTCGAGCTCGGCCCCATCTTCGCGTGCGCCGAGTGCTTCGGACCGCTGGAAGTCGCCTACGACCTCCCGACCGGTGACCCCGAAGCCCTGCGCGCCGCGATCGAGGCCGGCCCGAACAACATCTGGCGCTACGCGCCGCTGCTGCCGGTCCCCGCGGACGTGGCGTCCAAGCCCAGCCTGAACCCCGGCTTCACCAAGCTCGTGGACGCGGCCAACCTGGCCAAGGAGCTGGGCATCACCGGCAAGCTCTACGTCAAGGACGACTCCGGCAACCCGACGCACTCCTTCAAGGACCGCGTCGTGGCCATCGCCGTCGAGGCCGCCCGCGCCTTCGGGTTCACCACCCTGTCCTGCTCCTCGACCGGCAACCTGGCCGGCGCCGTCGGCGCCGCGGCCGCCCGTGCCGGCTTCCGTTCCTGCGTGTTCATCCCGCACGACCTGGAGCAGGGCAAGGTCGTCATGGCCGGTGTGTACGGCGGCGACCTGGTCGGCATCGAGGGCAACTACGACGACGTCAACCGCTTCTGCTCCGAACTCATCGGTGACCCGCTGGGCGAGGGCTGGGGCTTCGTCAACGTCAACCTGCGCCCGTACTACGGCGAGGGTTCCAAGACGCTCGCGTACGAGATCTGCGAGCAGCTCGGCTGGCAGCTGCCCGACCAGATCGTCATCCCGATCGCGTCCGGCTCGCAGCTGACGAAGATCGACAAGGGTCTGCAGGAGCTCGTCAAGCTCGGCCTCGTCGAGGACAAGCCGTACAAGATCTTCGGCGCTCAGGCCGAGGGCTGCTCCCCGGTGTCCACCGCCTTCAAGGCCGGTCACGACGTGGTCCGCCCGCAGAAGCCGAACACCATCGCCAAGTCCCTCGCGATCGGCAACCCGGCGGACGGCCCGTACGTCCTGGACATCGCCCGGCGCACCGGCGGATTCGTCGAGGACGTGAACGACGAGCAGGTCGTCGAGGCCATCAAGATCCTCGCGCAGACCGAGGGCATCTTCGCCGAGACCGCGGGCGGCGTGACCGTCGGCGTGACGAAGAAGCTCATCGAGAACGGGCAGCTCGACCCGACGCTGACCACCGTCGTCCTCAACACCGGTGACGGCCTCAAGACCCTGGAGGCGGTGGCCGCGGACAGCGGACAGACCGCCACCATCCGCCCGAGCCTGGACGCGTTCCGCGCCGCCGGCCTCGCCTGATCTCCCCTCCGCTCTCCCGGAAAGGCAGTAGCGCCATGAGCGTCAACGTCCGCATCCCCACCATCCTGCGCACCTACACCGGCGGCGTCGCCGAGGTCCCGGCCGAGGGCTCGACCCTCGCCGAGGTCATCGAGTCCCTGGAGAAGAACCACCCGGGCATCGCCGCGCGCGTCCTGGACGACCAGGGCAAGCTGCGCCGCTTCGTGAACGTCTACGTCAACGACGACGACGTGCGCTTCGAGGGCGGGCTGCAGGCGGCGACGCCCGACGGCGCCGGTGTCTCGATCATCCCGGCCGTCGCCGGCGGGTGCTGATCCCCGGATCTTCCGGATCTCCCGGATTCCCCGGATCGCCCGAATCATCCTGGTCGTCTTCCAGGTGACACGCGCAAACCGAAATTGCCCCCTCCGCCAAAGCGGAGGGGGCAATTCTGCTTGATTGGGCACGGTAGGGTTGGGGAAGTCCCCTCCGCTGTTCTTGCCCGCCGCATATGAACGGGCCGCGTGAGGGTCGACATCGGGCCAACATGCGAGTGCGTTATGGGGCTTTGGCGAGATATGTCAGGCCCGAGTTGCCCGGGAGTATGGCAAATTTTCACTCTATTTCAATGTTTCTCTGTGTCCAGAATTCTCATCGGATTGACCTGTTGCAGACAGCATCCGCGCAGATACATTCAGCCTCGGTCGACGCGTTCCGACGCAAGTTCTGACCCGGGATCGTGAAGTGCGTTCCTGCGCAAGGGCCAGTAATAGGGGAGTTAGGCATGGCTCAGGGCACCGTCAAGTGGTTCAACGCGGAGAAGGGCTACGGCTTCATCGCGGTCGACGGTGGTGCGGATGTGTTCGTCCACTACAGCGCCATCCAGATGGACGGGTACCGCACCCTTGAAGAGGGTCAGCGGGTCGAGTTCGAGATCTCGCAGGGCCAGAAGGGTCCGCAGGCGGACATGGTCAAGCTCGCACTCGGCTAGTCCTGGAGCGATCGACCACCGACGCACGGTCTTCATCGAAGACTTGGAACACCACGAGGGGCCCACATCCTGGACACGGGATGGGGGCCCCTCGTGCGTAGGCCCGGTAGTGGCCAGGTGTTGTCCCAAGCCGCTTGCACTCGGGGGGGTCGAGTGCTAATCATTGGCGTTAGCACTCTCCTGGTGAGAGTGCTACTGAAACGAGGACCGGGTCGGTGAGGCCCGCAGGGTCCGGTGGGAAGGAACCGCCGGGCACGCAGGCCGTCCGTCGCGGGCGCGGGCGCGGTCCGGAGCAATCCACCGCTGTCCGGGAGGACCACTTCAGATGGCCAAGATCATTGCGTTCGACGAGGAGGCCCGCCGCGGCCTCGAGCGTGGGATGAACCAGCTCGCCGACGCCGTCAAGGTCACCCTTGGCCCCAAGGGTCGCAACGTCGTCCTTGAGAAGAAGTGGGGCGCCCCCACGATCACCAACGATGGTGTCTCCATCGCCAAGGAGATCGAGCTCGAGGACCCGTACGAGAAGATCGGCGCCGAGCTGGTCAAGGAAGTCGCCAAGAAGACGGACGACGTCGCCGGCGACGGTACGACCACCGCCACCGTTCTCGCCCAGGCGCTCGTCCGCGAGGGTCTGCGCAACGTGGCCGCGGGTGCGAACCCGATGGCCCTCAAGCGCGGTATCGAGAAGGCCGTCGAGGCCGTCTCCGCCGCCCTGCTGGCGCAGGCCAAGGACGTCGAGACCAAGGAGCAGATCGCTTCGACGGCCTCCATCTCCGCCGCCGACACCCAGATCGGCGAGCTCATCGCCGAGGCCATGGACAAGGTCGGCAAGGAAGGCGTCATCACCGTCGAGGAGTCCCAGACCTTCGGTCTGGAGCTGGAGCTCACCGAGGGCATGCGCTTCGACAAGGGCTACATCTCGGCGTACTTCGCCACCGACATGGAGCGCATGGAGTCGTCCCTCGACGACCCGTACATCCTGATCGTCAACTCCAAGATCGGCTCGGTCAAGGACCTGCTGCCGCTCCTGGAGAAGGTCATGCAGTCCGGCAAGCCGCTGCTGATCATCGCCGAGGACGTCGAGGGCGAGGCGCTCTCCACCCTCGTCGTCAACAAGATCCGTGGCACCTTCAAGTCCGTCGCCGTCAAGGCCCCGGGCTTCGGTGACCGCCGCAAGGCCATGCTCGGTGACATCGCCATCCTCACGGGCGGCACGGTCATCTCCGAGGAGGTCGGCCTCAAGCTGGAGAACGCCGGTCTCGACCTGCTCGGCCGCGCCCGCAAGGTCGTCATCACCAAGGACGAGACCACCATCGTCGACGGTGCCGGTGACAGCGACCAGGTCCAGGGTCGTGTCAACCAGATCCGCGCCGAGATCGAGAACTCCGACTCGGACTACGACCGCGAGAAGCTCCAGGAGCGCCTCGCGAAGCTGGCCGGCGGCGTGGCCGTCATCAAGGCCGGTGCCGCGACCGAGGTCGAGCTCAAGGAGCGCAAGCACCGCATCGAGGACGCCGTTCGCAACGCGAAGGCGGCCGTCGAGGAGGGCATCGTCGCCGGTGGTGGCGTGGCCCTGCTGCAGGCCTCCGCGGTCTTCGAGAAGCTGGAGCTCGAGGGTGACGAGGCGACCGGCGCCAACGCCGTGAAGCTCGCGCTGGAGGCCCCGCTCAAGCAGATCGCCGTCAACGGTGGTCTTGAGGGTGGCGTCGTCGTCGAGAAGGTGCGCAACCTCCCGATCGGTCACGGCCTGAACGCCGCGACCGGCGAGTACGTCGACATGATCGCCGAGGGCATCATCGACCCGGCGAAGGTCACGCGCTCCGCGCTGCAGAACGCCGCGTCGATCGCCGCGCTGTTCCTGACGACCGAGGCCGTCATCGCCGACAAGCCCGAGAAGGCCGGTGCCCCCGCGGGCGGCGGCATGCCGGGTGGTGACATGGACTTCTGATCGACCTCGGCTCCGGCCACCGGTTGATCGGCTGTTCTCGAACGAGGGCGGCACCCCGGAAGGGGTGCCGCCCTCGGGCGTTTCCGGAACCAGGCGCCTCAGGCGGCGGGGCGTGCGGTGAAGGTGACCTCTTCGTGGTCCTCGTCCAAGGCGATGGTCAGGCCGGCGTCCAGAGCGTGCGCGAGGCGGCGCAGCAGGGGCAGCGTCGGTACCGCGTCGGCGCCTTCCACCCGGGAGATCTTCGCCTGGGTGAGTCCGGCCCGCTCGGCCAGCTGGGCCTGGGACAGTCCCAGCGACTTGCGCCGCTCGTAGACGGCCTTGGCGAAGGCCATGGCCAGCCGGATCTCGGCCCGCTCGGCCCGTACTTCGGCCGACTCGGCGTACTCTCGCGCGGCCGTCTTCTCGCGGGTCAGCTTCCTGCGGGCGTGGTTCATGACGCGTTCCCTTCGTTGCCGCGGCTGTACGTCGCCTTGAGGTGTTGCCTGTCGGTCAGGCCTTCCAGCCAGGTGCGCACTTCGGGCTCCACCTCGATCACGTACAGAGCGTCCATGCGGCGGACCGTATTATGTCGTTGGCGACATAATACGAGCGGGGCACGAGGCGCACGCCATGGAGTGAAAAGCGCCCGGTGTCGTTGACGTGAAGCGGATGGTTGACTGCTGGCATGACTGATGCGGCGGGCGTGTTCATCAAGATCTGCGGGCTGCGGACCGCGCACGACGTCGACGTGGCGGTGGCCGCCGGGGCCGATGCCGTCGGGTTCGTCTTCGCGCCCGGGAGCCCGCGTACCGTCGACGCCGCCACCGCGCGGGAGCTCGCCGCGCGGGTGCCGGGCGGGGTGCTGACCGTCGGGGTGTTCCGGGGGCAGACGGTGGCGGAGGTGCGCCGGTTCGCCGAGGAGAGCGGGGTGCGCGGGGTGCAGCTGCACGGCGACGAGGGCCCCGAGGACTTCGCGGCGCTGCGCGCGGAGGGCCGGACCTTGCTGCGGGCCACCGCCGAGCACGTGAAGCGCTGCGGTGAGTACGGCGAGGACCTGCTGCTGCTGGACGCGCCCGACCCGGGCTCCGGCAAGCCGTGGAACTGGGGTGCGGCGCACTTCACCGCGCCCGAGGGGCGGTGGCTGCTCGCCGGCGGACTGAACCCGGGCAACGTGCGGGCGGCGCTCGCGGCCACCGGGGCCTGGGGCGTGGACGTGTCCAGCGGGGTGGAGCGGGAGCGCGGCGTGAAGTCGCCGGAGCTGATCCGCGCCTTCATCGAGGCCGCCCGGGCGCGCTGACCGGCGGCACACGGTTCGCCGCGCCGGACGTCAGTCGGCGACGCGCCCAGGAGTCGGGCGGCCGGCCAGCAGGGCGACGAGGGCGAAGGCCAGGCGACGGGTCCTCGTGAAGGTCATGGGGGCGGTCCTCTGCGGTGTGTCGGGGGAGTGGCTGGGACTCCATTGCGCCTCGCGCGGATACCCACGTCATGGCGCGCGTATTCGGGGCTTGACGGACCGGAGCACCGTGTCAGGTTAATTCTGTAGTGATCATTACGGAATCTTGCGGGGGACTTCATGGACAGAACAGCGCTGGTCACGGGCGGCAGCCGGGGCATCGGCCGAGCCATCGCCGAGCGGCTCGCCGCCGACGGCGTCACGGTGGTGCTCACCTACGCGAGCGACGAGACGGCCGCCCGGGAGACCGCCCGGCGCATCGCCGACGGCGGCGGCCGGGCCTTCACCCTGCGCGCGGAGCTCGGCAGCCCCGGCGCCGCCGCCGCGCTCTGGGCGGCCTACGACGAGCTGGGGCTGGGCGGGGTCGACATCATCGTCAACAACGCGGGCATCGGACTGCCCGTTCCGCTCGGCGAGATCACCGAGCGGGACTTCGACCGGGTCTTCGCGGTGAATGTGCGGGCGCCGTTCTTCGTGGTGCAGGAGGCACTCGGGCGGCTGCGCGACGGGGGCCGGATCATCAACATCTCCAGCGGCGCCGCCCGCATCGCGATGCCCGAGATCCTCGCCTACGGGGCCACCAAGGGCGCGCTCGACACCCTGACGCTGAACCTCGCCAAGGCCCTCGGCGCCCGCGGCATCACCGTGAACTCGGTCGCCCCCGGCATCGTCGACACCGACATCAACGCCGGCTGGCTGCGCGGCGACGCCGAGGCCGAGGCGCGCGCCGCCTCCCTCTCCGCGCTCGGCCGCGTCGGCCGCCCCGAGGACATCGCGGACGTCGTCGGTTTCCTCGCCTCCGACGCCGCTCGCTGGGTGACCGGGCGTGTGGTCGACGCCACCGGAGGCTCCGCGCTCTGAATACCGACCCCCCGGTTAGGCTGCGGTCGGAGGGGATCATGGACATGGAAAGACCGCGGCCGGCACGGCTCTTGGGCCACCTCGCGTTCACCGCGGCAGCCGCGTTCGCCGCGGTGGCGGTGCTGTACCTGATCCTCCTGGCGAAGTTGGTGTTCACCGACGGCCCCGGCCGCGTGTGCGGGATCGACAGCTGCCCGCGCGGCACGGGCGGTCTCGCGCTCCTCGCCCCGCTGTGCGCCGCCGCCGCGTGGCTGTTGTGGCGGACGTCGAGGAAACGCGGCCACGGCCGTGCCCCGGTGCCCGTCCGGGTCCTCGCCGGCTGCGTGGCGCTGGCCGCGACGGTCCCCGGCTGGCTGGGCTTCGAGTACGCGCGCGGCCCGCACATGGACCTGTCCGGATGGCAGCAGCCCGTGCATCCGGCGGCCGCCGCGGTCGGCGTCTGGGCGCCCGAGCGCGGCATGCTCGTACGGGCCCGGACCGACGGCCTCGTCGCCTACAACGGTGAGGGCCGCAGGGGTTGGCGGCTGCCCGCCCCGGAGCGTACGCCGCTCTGCGCGCTCAGTCGGACGACCCCGTCGGGCATCGGCCTCCTCACCTACGGGGAGAGCCCGGGGGCGTGCGGCTCGCAGGTCGTCGCCGTGGACCTGGCCGACGGCCACGTCGAGTGGACCCGCGACGCCGGGCGGGCGCTGGTGGCCGCGGCCGGCGCGAGCGCCGTCGTGGCCGACCGGGACGCGGTGACCGGCCTCGACCTGCGCGGCGGCGCGGAGCGCTGGCGGGTCCCGATACCCGCCGACTGCACGGTGAAGGCCGTGGACGGCTCGGAGCGACACGCCCTGTACGTGGAGGAGTGCGGGGACTCGGCCCGGATCACGGCCGTCGACTCCGCTACGGGAACCCGCGCCTGGCAGACCGCGCTGCCCACGGCGAGCCGGCTGCGCGAGGTGCGGCTGCTGTCCGCCGTCCCGCCCGTCGTGCGCGTGACGGAGACGGCCGAACGCGGCATGGACGCGGTGCTGTTGTTCGATGCCGGGGGTCGGCTGCGGGGCTTCGTACCGGCCTCGGGTCCGGCCGGGGACCTGCTCTCCGAGCCGGCCCCGGTGTTGACCGGCGACCTGATGGTCACCCCGGTGAAGGAGGGGGAGAAGAACGGCGTGGCCGCCTACTCCCTCACCGACGGCCGTCGTGTCTGGCACGCGGGCGTCGGCGAGGAGGTCGTGCGCGGGCTGGCCCCGACCGGCCCGGGCGAGGTCGGGGTGGTGACTTCCGACCGTTGGCGGACGTACCTCTCCCTGCACGGCCTGGCCGACGGCGGGCGCCGGGAGCAGCCCACGGTCCTGCGCGACGTGCCGCTGGGCGAGCGGTTCACCTTCCACCCCGGCCCGCCCGGCTCGTACGTCTTCGTCAACCTGGACCGCAAGGGCCTGCTCCCGCCGACCTTCGACATCGACCCGGTCTTCGGCTGGTGACGGCGCCCGGCCGGGGTCAGGTGCCGGCTGCGCGGAAGCGGGCGAGGAGCTCCTGGGCGGGCGGAGCGTCCACGTCGAAGAACTGCCGGGCCAGGTCCGGCGGGACCGCCGCCCCGTGCATGCGGACCTCGTGGCAGCCGAAGCAGAACGCGGCCTCGAACAGGACGATGTCGAGGGACTTCTCGTAGCCGCGCACGCTCCATCCCGGTGAGAAGCCGCACCGGTGCTGTCCACTGCCGGTCAGGGTCCTCATCAGGGCCAGGGCGTCGGCCGCCTCGCTCCCGGCCCAGTGGGCGACGGTCTCGCCCGGGTACGGGGCGCCCACCTTCTTCGGCCGGGCGGAGATCCGTACCACCTCGATCAGCGCGGTGTCGGCCAGGACTTCGGCGGGGAGCTGCATGGGCCCAGTGTCCCCCGCCTCCCCGCCCCTGGGTCACATGCGCCTCAGGACCCCCACTCCCAGGTGCGGCCGGAGCCCTCGCCGCCGGTGGCCCGGCCGTCCTCCTCGACGGCCTCCACGTCCGGCATCCCCCGCAACTCCTCGACCTGGCCGGGGTTCAACCGGGCGGAGAAGCCGTGCAGGACGGTGCGGTACACGTACACCGGGGTGGCACCGACCCGGTCGGCCACCTCCGCCGGATCGACGTCCCCCCGCACGCTGACGATGTACGTGGCGTGGTCGGCGGGTGCCGTGTGCGGTACGGGTTCCCGCACGGCGGCGGTGGCCGCGGCCGCGGGCAGGACGGCGACGGTGGCCAGTACGGCCACGGCCACGGGCAGGACTCGCTTCAGGGGGATGCGCATGGACCGAGGCCATCACGGGTGAGGGGGCCGGTCAACGACGCCGGTGGGTGTGGCGGGGGCATGGGCGGCGCACCGGCCGTGCGCCCCCCTGGTCCGGCGGCGGGCCGTACGGGTGATCCGGCCGGCCGGGTCGAAGGCCGAGCGGGACAGGGCACGACCGGTACGACACAGCGGGACAATCCTTTCTGCACGGTGCGCGCGACGGCGCGTCGATGCCGGCACCGGACGGGCAACCAGGTGAGCCGGTGATTCAAGCTGCACGAGGGTGGCAGCGATGGAGTTGAGGGCCGCCCCCGCAGAAGCACCCGGTGCCGTGAGGGCGGCCTCCCCATGCCGCCGTTCACCATGCCCCATCAGGGAGTTCCTTCCATGCGCCTGCTCGCACGCCTGGCCGCCGCCGCCCTCATCACGGTCCCCCCGATCGCTGCGGGCAGCGCGTCCGCCGCAGCCCCGGAGCCGACCCCGGCCCCGCTGAAGACCGCCGCCAACCCGGTGCCCGGCAACTACATCGTGACGCTGGGGAAGGGTGTGGACGCGGCCAAGGCCGCGCAGAAGCTGGGCCTGAAGCCCACGTTCGTCTACACCTCGGCGATCAACGGCTTCGCGGCCCCGATGACCCCGCTCCAACTGACGATCGTCCGCAACGCCCTGGGAGTGAAGGCCGTCGAGGAGGACGCGAGCGTCCAGTCCGTCCCGAGGCCGAGCACCGTCTCGGGCACGCGGGCCCCGTCGAACTCGTGGGGCCTGGACCGTATCGACCAGCAGAAGCTGCCGCTCGACGACGACTTCACCGCCGTGGGCAACGGCGCCGGGGTGACCGCGTACATCCTCGACACCGGGATCGACTACCAGCACACCGAGTTCGGCGGGCCCGACGCCACCCGTGCCACTTTCGGTTTCGACGCGATCGATGACGGCCGCGACGGCCAGGACTGCCAGGGCCACGGTACGCACGTCGCGGGCACGGTCGCGGGCAAGACGTACGGGGTGGCGCGCAAGGCGAGCCTGGTCAGCGTCCGCGTCCTCGGCTGCGACGGCAAGGGGACGTTCTCCGGCATCATCGCCGGCCTGGACTGGGTGGCGAAGAACGCCAAGCAGCCGGCGGTACTGAACGGCTCCCTGGGCGGGGACAAGTCCGACGCGCTGAACGACGCCGCGAACGCGGTCACCGACGCGGGTGTCCTGCCGGTCGTCGCGGCGGGCAACTCCGCGAAGGACGCCTGTGGCGTCTCGCCGGCCTCCGCCGGGAAGGTGGTCACTGTCGCCGCCTCCAACCGGTACGACGAGGAGACCAGCTTCTCCAACTGGGGCCAGTGCGTGACCCTCTACGCCCCCGGTGAGGCCATCGTCTCCGCGAAGCTCGGCGGCGGCAGCGAGGCCCTCGACGGTACGTCGATGGCCGCGCCGCACGTCGCCGGTGTCGCGGTCCTCTACAAGGCCAAGAACCCGACGGCGGACCCGGAGACCCTCGCCGATTTCCTGGAGTCCGAGACCACCAAGGACGTCCTGAGCAATCTCAGCCCGGCCAGTCCCAACAAGCTGCTCTACACCGCCGGTCTCTGACCCGCCTCCGTACGGGCGGCCCCCGGCCGCCCGTACGGGTGATCTTCCTGCGGTCGTCCGTTCGGGACGTCCCCCGGGCTGCGGCCCGGCATGACCCTTTCTGCAGCGTCCGCGACACCCCCCGGCCGAAGCAACACACTGTCCGCCAGGCGGAGGCGAGCGACTCAAGTCCTTTCCGGGACGGATCCGATGTACGGGAGGGCCGCACCCGCGGAGGACTCCAGGTCGCGGGGGCGGCTCCTCCACGCCGACCTTCATGAAGTACGTCAGGGAGCTCCTTCCATGCGTCTGCTCGCCCGTCTGGCCACGGCCCTTCTCGTCACCGTCACCCCTGTCGCGGCCGCCACCGCCTCCGCCGCGGCCCCGGAGCCGACCCCGGCACCGCTGCTCACCGCCGCGAACCCGATCCCCGAGAGCTACATCGTCACGCTCGACAAGTCCGCGAGCCCGGCGAAGATCGCGGCGTCCCTCGGGGTGAAGGCGAAGTTCACCTACAGCAAGGCGCTGAACGGCTTCTCCGCGACCCTCACCGAGAAGCAGCTGCAGGCCGCCCGGCAGACGGCGGGCGTGAAGTCCGTGGCACAGGACGCCCTGGTCACCGCCCCGCCGGCGCCCGCGTCCGGCGTCGCGACCAAGGCGCCCTCGAACTCCTGGGGCCTGGACCGGATCGACCAGCGGCACCTGCCGCTCGACAACGAGTTCAGCCCCAACACCAACGGCCAGGGCGTGACGGCGTACATCCTGGACAGCGGCATCGACTTCCGGCACACCGAGTTCGACGGCCGCGCCCGCGCCGGCTTCGACGCGATCGGCGACGGCCGCAACGGCGCGGACTGCAACGGCCACGGCACGCACGTCGCGGGCACGGTCGGCGGCGAGACCTTCGGCGTGGCGCACAAGGTGAGCCTGGTCAGCGTCCGGGTCCTGGGATGCGACGGTCGGGGCCCCTGGTCGGGGATCATCGCGGGCCTGGACTGGGTGGCCAACAACGCCCGGCAGCCGGCCGTCCTGAACGCCTCGCTGGGAGGTGACCGCTTCCAGCCGGTCAACGATGCCACGGACGCGCTGTTCAACCGGGGCGTGCTGCCGATCGTCGCGGCGGGCAACGACAACATCGACGCCCGCCGGGTCTCGCCCGCCTCCACGGCCAACGCGGTGACGGTCGGCGCGACCAACCGCTTCGACCAGGAGACCGACTTCTCCAACTGGGGCGAGATCCTGGACCTGTACGCCCCGGGCCAGGACATCATCTCGGCGCGGAACGGCGGCGGCAGCGTGTCGCTGAACGGCACCTCCATGGCGGCGCCGCACGTCACCGGGGTGGCGGCCCTCTACAAGGCCGCGCACCCGACCGCGACCCCGACCGAGGTGGCGAACTTCCTGAAGAACGAGGCCACCGAGGACGTCATCCAGAACCTCAGCGACAACGGCCCCGACAAGCTGCTGTTCACGAACGGTCTCTGACCGACCCCACGAAGGTGGCCCAGGCCCGCGCGTGGAACACCACGTGCGGGCCTTCGGGCCGCTTGGAGTCCCGTACGGGCACGAGGTCGGGATGGCCGTCGGCGACTTCCAGGCAGTCCCCGCCGTCGCCACCGCTGTACGTCGACTTCCGCCAGGTGGCCATCTCCAGGCAGTTTCCGCCGTCGCCCGCGCTGTAGCTGGACTTGTGCCATGTCGCAGTCGAGAGGTCGTACTCAGGCGTGCTGGTCATGTTCGTAATCCTCCGCGACCGATTCGATCAAGGCCAGAGACTTGCGTGGCGACAGCGCGTTGGCCGTGAGCAGATCGTAGGTCAGCGTGTGCTGGGTGACCGTCGCAGGATCGTCGAACAACTGCCCCGTCCCCATGCCTTGGACGTACGCCAAAGGAGGGGCGTCGTCGAATGACATCAGCTTGAGCGACCCGAGCATGCCTGCGTGCAGACCCGCGCTGAAGGGCAGGACCTGGACGATGATCCGGCAGGACCGGATCAGGCGCGCGATGTGCCGCAGAGCCTCGGCCAGGATCGCAGGGCTGTCCCCGGCGCGTCGAAGGACCGCCTCGTCGAGGACGCACCACAACAGTGGGGTTGTTGGGTCATGGAGCAGCGAGGCCCTGGCCAGGCGATTCGTGACCAGCTCGTCGATGGTCTCCTCCGTGGCCGTCGGCTGATACGCGCGGAACACCTCGCGTGCGTAGGCCTCTGTCTGGAGCAGCCCGGGGATCAGCTGAGGGGCGTACTCCCGGATAGTCTTCGCCCGAGCCTCCGCCTCCGCTGCTTCCGTGAAGTGGTCCGGGTACTTGGACTTGGCTGCGGCCTCGCAGTTGCGCTCGAAGAAGCCACCCGTATCGAGGGCGTCGTCGATCTGGCGAGCGAAGTCGAGTTGCATACGGCGCGTACCCGCTTCGAGCTGACCGATGAACGATCCGCTGACGAAGAGCCGTTCGCCGAGTTCGGCCTGGCTCAGGCCCGCGCGTTCGCGCGCTACGCGCAGCTCGGCGCCCAGCAGGGCGCGGGGTGACGAGGAGGGATCGAGGTTCTTTCGTGGCATGGCAACTCCCTGAGCAACACGTGCGGTTGTTGCGGGGTCCGCACTTGAAAGGCTAGTGAGCGCGTCGCCACTCTGTGTGAAGAAGTTGAATACTCAGAGTAGAAAGGTGACATGTCATGGTGCTCTCCCCACAGGAGCGCATGCAGGCGGCCGAGGAGGCCGTCCAGCAGCTGCGGGAATCGCTCGCCGGGGTCGGGGTGCTGTTCCCCTCGCTCGACGTGGAGCGGGTCTCGGCCGCCGGTACGTACGGCCTGCCGCTGGTCGACCTGGGCCGCTGCAACCTGGACACCGCGCTCCGGCTGGCCGCCGTCCTGCACGAGCGGGCGGGGGGCTCGTGAGCGAGTCGGTGGAGGCGGTGAACTTCGCCTTCGAACTCGGTTGGAAGCTGCGCGGCCTGGAGACGGCGCTCGCCCCGCGCGGGGTGTGCGGGCCCGAGGCGGGGGACCCGAAGCCGCCTCCGCCGTCCGGATGGCAGCGGTTCACGCTGGTGCACTGCCCGCTGGAGGGCTATCCGGGGTTCGACGATCCGCGCTACGAGGGGCTCAGGGCGGCCCCGCCGCAGGGGTGCGCGGTGGAGGACCTCGGCGGGTGCCTCGGGCTTCGGTGCGAGCGTCCGGGCGGGCGGCTCCTCGACGCGGTCGCGGAGCTGTGCGCGGAGGTCCGTACCGAGTACGGGCTGCTGATGACCGGCCTCGGCATCGACAAGTTGTGGGAGTGGTCCGAGGACGGCACGGACGGTTGGGGCGCCGAGATCGTCGGCCAGCTCCTGCTGATGTCGGCCGAGCGCGGTCCGAGGCTCGGCTACGACGTCGATGACCTGGCGGGGTTCTTGCGGACCGCCGCGGGATGAGCCTCAGCTGTCGGTGATGAGTTCGCCGTTGTACCCGCCGTTCACGCAGGTCCACAGGCCGGTGGTGGAGACGTACTCCACCGATCCGCCGGAGTTCTTGCATTGAGTTTCGGTGATGGCCGGTGCGGC
The DNA here is from genome assembly GCF_053615355.1 of Streptomyces sp. CLCI03. NCBI lineage: Bacteria > Bacillati > Actinomycetota > Actinomycetes > Kitasatosporales > Streptomycetaceae > Streptomyces > Streptomyces sp. CLCI03. Next base: position 4,493,616 of record NZ_CM132132.1, read on the forward strand.
GGCCTGTGCGACGGGGACCGTGGCTCCGAGAGCGGCCAGTACGAGGGCGGTGGCGAACGCGAGAATTCGGGTACTCATGGGACCTCCTCCGGGAACGAGTGACACCGCTACGTCCACCACCACCCTCCCTCTGTGGCGCGGCGCTTGCACGCCGGCGGGGGGCGCACAAGGGGGCGCACGAGAAGCGCCCCCTGCGGTCAAGGGGCACGCTGGTGTCATGGCAAACGCACGCGTAGTGGTCGTGGGGGCGCCTGATGACCTCGGAGTCCGCGAGGTGCTGATCGACGGCAGATCCGTGGGGAAGGCCTGGTCCGAACAGGAATTCCGAGGCCTCCTGAGTCGTGAAGGCGTGCCGGCGGATCACCCCGTCAGTTGGCTCGGTGAGGACGGAACCGTCTGGCCGGATCGAGCGGCGTTGCGCAGGACGACCGGCTTTTTCATGGTCGTCGGCCTCCTCGCCACCGCATATCCGCTCTTCAAGATCGGAGTGTCGGACAGTGGTGATGCTCTGACCTACGCCGGACGCGTAGGAGGTTTCACCATTCTTGTGGTGGCGGTTGTGGAAGTGTTCGCCGCGGCGGCCGCTGTCGATTTCTGGGGTGGGAGGCGATGGCGTTACTCAGGGGTGGCCGTTCTGGTCGGCGTCGTGATCGCCCTCCTCTGCGGAATTTCCATCCTCGTGCTGCAGATCGGCGAGCATTTCAACCGGTACACGGCGATCGGAATCGCCCTCGTCGTCTGGTCCGCGGCAGCCCTGTCCGAACTCTTCGCATGTCGGGCTTGGAAGGGGCTGCAGGTTCCCAGGTCGATCGCGATCGGAGTGATCCTCTCCGTTCTTCTCGCCGGCTCCAACCTGGCGTATTCGCAGATCTACGTGCCCTATGTGAAGACTCCTCTGATACAGGGCGGGGCCGAGTTCAAGGAGTCGAACATGGTGAAGGGTGGATCGCTGTATGTGACGGTACATCTGTACGTGAGGAACGCCGGTCAGGTTCCCGTCTACCTTCTCGGCAGCATCTACTGGATTCATGGTGCGCCGGCCAGTCCGCCCGACGTGACGGTCGCCGATTATGACTTGGTCTACGACGGTGAATTCGTCACGCCGGTGGGCCGCGTACTGAATCCCGGAGAAGAAGTCTCGCAGGATGCGGTGGTCGAGATCCAGGATCCCGAAAATCGCAAGAAGCATCCGTATGAGACGCTCAGGGCTGAGACGGAGGTGTATGTGATCAGGAAGGACAGGATGACGCTGGCCGCCGACTATCCGAATTCCAGGGTGCATCGTGCGCAGATCGTGAAGGAAGACGGGCAGGCGGCTCCGAAGGGTGCGAAGTACCGGAACCGATCCCAGATGGAGAACAGCAGCGAAATCCTGAACGCGACCCGAGGCCCGCAGCGCATCACGGTGTGGAGGATCGACAGCGGCGAATGGCCGCGCTTCAGCGTGGACGTGTCGCCGCCCGAGGAACGGATCGACTACAACCGCGTGAATTCCTTGGTGAACCAACGGGCCAATGTTCGGTACGGACTCTCGCAGCAGCGTGGCTCCATGGCGCAGACGCCCTACCGGGAGCTCTTGGAGAAGGCCGGCGCCGTCGACAAGGGCGTGGCCCCGACCCCGACTCCCACCCCGCCCCCGCCCCCGCCCCCACCCCCGGCCCTGTGACCCCCTCTCACACCGGGGGATCGGTGCGCAGGCGGGCGTGCAGGTGCTCGTCGTGCCAGCCGTCCGCGTGCAGGAGCGCGCCGCGCATGGTGCCCTCCAGGGGGTAGCCGGCCTTGGTCGCGATGGCGCAGGAGGCCGGGTTCGCCACGGAGTGGGTGATCCGTACGCGCTGCAGGCCCAGGTCCTCGAAGGCCCAGCGGCTGACGCGTTCGGTGGCCGGCACCATGACCCCGCGTCCGCGTCCGGCGGGCAGCAGCCAGTAGAGGATCTCGCCGCTGCCGCCCGCGAGGTCGAGGTCGCCGATGCCGACGAGCCCGACGGCCGGGCCGCCTCCAGCGGGGGCGAGGGCCCAGATCGCGGCCTCCTCGTCCTGCCAGCGGGCGTGCCAGAGGGCGATCCGTTCCTCGGCCTCGGCCGGGGAGAGCAGGGCGGGCCGGTTCCAGTGCCGGATGTCCGGGTCGAGGCAGGACTCGACGAGCGCGGGGACGTCGTACGCCGCCCAGGGGCGCAGCAGCATGCCGCCCGGCAACGCGAACTCGGGCTGCGGCAGGGCGCGCATCCGACCGGCGGGGACGACGGGAGGTATGGAGTCGATCATGACTGCATCATGTCTGCATCATGTCTGCATCACGGCGGTCCTGCGGCATCATTGCGGTCCCGCGGCGCGCATGCGCATGCGTACGGCGAGTCCGAGGCGAAGGTCTGGCGGTGCAGCGGCTCCGGGATCCGGGGGCCCCAGAGCCAGGCCATGTCGCAGCCGTAGCAGAACGCGGCTTCGTACAGGGGCGGCTCGGCCGGGTCGGCGTACGCGCGCAGGCCCCAGCCGGGGGCGAACCCGCACGCCGTGAGGTCGGCGGCGGGCATCTTCGTTACGGCCGTGAGCATCTCCGCGACGGCGGGACCCTCCCAGTGCCCCACGACGGGCCCGGTCATCGGGCCGCCGTGGCGCTCGGGGCCGGCGGTGATGCGTACGACGTCGATGCGCGTCGTGGCGGCGACGGCTTCGGCGGGGAGCAGCATCCGCACAGCATCCCGTCCTAGGCGGGGACCCGTTCCTTCGGGGGTGCTTCGGTGGCGGTCGTGGGGTCCGGGCCCGGGTCGCTGTCGAGGTCGGCCAGCATCCGGCGGGTGAAGCCGAAGAAGTAGGTGGCGGCGAAGCCCACCAGGTAGCCGACGAGCAGGCCACCCGCGTAGATCACGAGGGTGATGCCCGCGCCGGCGCGGCCGTCGAGCAGCGGGAACAGGGCCCAGCCGGAGGGGCCGATGGCGGTGGAGCCGAAGGCGACGCCCAGTTGGTGGAAGAGGCCGACGAAGGCGCCACCGGCCGCGCCGCCGATGCAGGCGGTGACGAAGGGGCGGCCCAGTGGCAGGGAGACGCCGTAGATCAGCGGTTCGCCGATGCCCAGGAAGCCGGCCGGGAGGGCGGACTTGACGGTGGCGCGGATCGAGGCGTTGCGCGGGAGGCGGTAGTAGACGGCGATGGCCGCGCCGACCTGGCCCGCGCCCGCCATGGCGAGGATGGGCAGCAGCACGGTGTAGCCGTCCTGCTCGATGAGGGTGGTGTGGATGGGGATCAGGGCTTGGTGCAGGCCCAGCATCACCAGGGGGAGGAAGAGGCCGCCCAGGACCAGGCCCGCGAAGGCGCCGCCACCGGCGAGGAGCCGGTTCGCGAAGGTGCCGATGGCGGAGGAGGCCTCACCGGCGAGGTACATCAGGCCGAAGAGGGTGACCAGGCCCGAGATCAGCACGGTGAGGGTGGGGGTGATCAGGACGTCCAGGGCCTCCGGCACCCACCTGCGGCACCACTTCTCCACGTACACGGCGAGGAGGGCGGCGGCGAGCGCGCCGAGGACGCCGCCCTGGCCGGGCTTGAGCTCCAGGCCGAAGGCGTCGATCTTCGCGACGCCCGGGAAGACGATGATCGCGGCGACCGCGCCGCCCAGGACGGGCGTACCGCCGAACTCCTTGGCCGTGTTGTATCCGACGAAGACCGCGATGAGGGACATGAAGCCGGACGCGATGGCGGCGAGGGCGGGGACGACGGCGGGAACCCAGCCGAGATTGGTCAGCAGGCCGTTCAGCCCGGCGATGATCCCGCAGCCGATCAGGGCCGGGATCAGCGGGACGAAGATGTTCGCGATGCGGCGCAGGAACAGCTTGAAGGGCGTGGCGTTCCGGGCTTTCTGAGCCTCCTTCAGTGCCGCGCCCTGAGCGGCGAGGTCGCCTGCGGTGATGCCGCCGGAGGGCGGGGCCGACGGGGCGGCCGACGGGGCGGCCGCCGGCGCGGCCGAGCGGGCCTCCTCGACGAGTGCCTCGAACTCCGGGGTCACGCGGGCGACGGCGCCCGGGCCCAGCACGATCTGGTACGTGTCGTCCTCGACCACGCCGAGCACCGCGGGCAGGGCGCGTAGGGCCTCGTCCTGGACCAGCGAGCGGTCGCGCAGCGAGATGCGTAGGCGGGTCATGCAGTGCGCGATCGAGGTGATGTTCTCCGGGCCGCCGACCAGCGGAAGGATCGCGGCGGCGGTGGCGCGGTTCTTGTCAGTGGACATGTGGATCGCCTTGGCTCGGGGGCGGATCGGGCGGATCGGGTCGGGTCGACTCGGGTCGGGTCGGGGTCAGCGCGGGTGGGTACGGGCGTGGGTCAGGGCGAGTTCGAGGGCGGCGCGCAGGTGGCCCCGGGCGGCGGCGAGCAGCTCGGCGGCCGTGGGGCCGTCGACTCCGCCGAGGACGACGAGGACGGCGTTCTTGACCTCGCCGCCGGTGGCGGTGAGGGCGGCCTCGATCTCCTCGTCGGGTGCGCCGGTGGCCAGCGCCACGATGCGGCGGGCGCGGGCGCGCAGCTTCTCGTTCGAGGAACGCATGTCGACCATCAGGTTCCCGTAGGTCTTCCCGAGGCGGATCATCGTGATGGTCGAGATGAGGTTGAGGACGAGCTTCTGGGCGGTGCCGGCCTTCAGACGGGTGGATCCGGTGAGGAGTTCGGGTCCGACGACGACCTCGATGCCGTGGTCGGCGGCCGCGGCGAGGGCGGATCCGCTGTTGCAGGAGAGCCCGACGGTGAGCGCGCCGCGGGCACGGGCGAACTCGACGGCGCCGATCGCGTACGGGGTGCGGCCGGAGGCGGAGATGCCGACGACCGTGTCGAGCGGTCCGATCTCCAGGGCGGTGAGGTCCTCGGTGGCCAGCTCCTTCGAGTCCTCGGCGCCCTCGACCGACGTGACCATGGCGGACGGGCCGCCCGCGATCAGGCCGACCACGTCGGCGGGGTCGGTGTTGAAGGTGGGCGGGCACTCGCTGGCGTCCAGGACGCCCATCCGGCCGGCGGTGCCGGCGCCCGCGTAGACCAGCCTGCCGCCCTGGGCCATCCGCTCGGCGATCGCGTCGACGGCGGCGGCGATGTGCGGGAGCTGCGCGGCGACGGCGGCCGGGACGGTGGCGTCCTCGGCGTTCATGGTGCGGGCGATGTCGAGGGTGGGGAGGCGGTCGATCTCGGCGAGTTCCGGGCGGAAGGCCTCGGTGGTGAGGGTGTCCAGTTGGGCGCGGAGTTCTGCGTGGGCGGTCATGTGGCCGGCTCCCGTGCGGTGTGGGTCAGCGGGTGGTGTGGCGGTGGGTGAGGGCTTCGTAGGAGGCGGCCAGGGCGGGGGCGGCGCTCTCGTAGGTCTGTTGCGCGACGCCGACGAAGAGGCAGTCGACGACGAGCAGTTGGCTGGTCCGGCTGGACATGGCGGCCGGGCGCAGCTGGGTCTCGCGGGCGGCGGAGGTGGCCAGTACGAGGTCGGCGTGGCGGGTGACGGGGCTGTTCGGGCGGCCGGTGAGGGCGAGGGTGGTGGCGCCGCGTTCGAAGGCGGTGCGCAGCGGTTCGATCACGTCGCCGGTGGTGCCGGAGTGGGTGATCGCGACGGCGACGTCGCCGGGGCGGAGCTGGACGGCGCCCGTGACGGCCAGGTGCGGGTCGCTGTGGGCGTGCGCGACGAGGCCGATGCGCAGCAGCTTCTGGGCGAGGTCCTGGCCGACGAGGGCGGAGGCGCCGATGCCGTAGATGTCGATGCGGCGGGCGGTGGCGAGCGCGGTGACGGCGGCGGCGAGCTGGGTGAGGTCGAGGGCGGCGGCGGTGTCGGTGAGGGTCTGCGCCTCCTCGTGGGCCAGTTTGGCGACGACGTCCGCGAGCGGGTCGTCGACGGCTATGTCGACGGTGACGGTGGGGGCGGTGCCGGATTCCTGCTGGGCGGCGAGGGCGGCGAGCGCGAGGCGCAGGTCGCGGTAGCCGGGGTAGCCGAGGAGGCGGGCGGTGCGGACGACCGTGGCCTCGCTGGTGCCGGTGTGTTCGGCGAGGGCGGAGACGGTGAGCCGGGCGCAGCCGGCCGGATCGGCGGCGACGGCTTCCGCGACGGCTTGTACGGAGCGGGTCATGGTGGGGCCGAGGCTGCGGATCCGGGCTCGGAGGGCGTGCGGCGGGGGAGCCGGGAGGGCGCCTTCGCCGGGGGCTGCGGCGGGGCCTGCGCCGGGGGCTGCGGCGGGAGCCACGCCGGGGGCTGCGCCGGGGCCTGCGGCGGGTACGGGTGGGCGGTTGGCGGTTTCCTTCGCGTTCTGGCTCACCCTTGAAATTTATTTTCAGGGCCAGGTCCGGTCAATACGCCATTGGGCCTGCGGAAAGTGGGCCTTCATCGCCGGGCCCTCGCGGGTCCACAATGGGCGCATGGACCACGCGACCCCCCTGGAACAGGCGCTGCACGTCGCCCGTGCCCTCGTTCTCGCCGATCTCGCCGCCGGTGAGGTCGCCGATGCCGATGTCGTCTCCCTCGTCGAGGACTCGGTCACGCACCGCCGGTGGTGGGTGGAGCAGTGGCCGGAGGGTGTCGACTACCTTGCCGGACTCGTCGCTCAGGACGTGAAGGACGCGCTGCTGGAGAAGTACGGACGATGGCCGCTGTGCCCGGTGTGCAACCACGGTGAGCCGCACGCGTTGGACGTGGAGCCGGAGCTGGGACCCGACCCGCACTGGGTGTGCTCGGAGGCGGGCGTGAAGGTGGCCGCCATCGGCGGCCTGGGCCCGGTCCTCGGCCTCCGGTGAGCCGCCGGTGACCGTCTACATCGACCCGCCGACCTGGCCGGGGCACGGCCGCATGTGGTCGCACCTGGTCAGCGACGTCTCGTACGAGGAGCTGCACGCCTTCGCGGCGGGCATCGGCTGTCCGCCGAGAGCCTTCGAGCGGGACCACTACGACGTGCCCTCGTACCGGTACGCGGACGCGGTGGGCGCCGGCGCGGTGGAGATCGGCAGCAAGGAACTCGTCCGCCGCCTCACGGCGGCGGGCCTGCGCCGCCCCAAGGGCCGACCGGCGGCGTAGGGCCTGTGTCTACGAGCTCGGGGCCGGTGTCGACGGCGTCGCCGGCGTGGACGGTTCAGGGACGGTGTTGGGCTGGGCCGCCGGCGGGAGGCCCCAGACGTGCTCCGGGGTCACGATCTTGGTGACCGTGTTGGCGATGAGGGAGCTCAGGTTGCCGAACTTCCCGTCGACGTCGGAGTTCACCACGATCACCATGGTGGCGCGGGCCTGCGGGAGCCGGACGGCGATGGTCTCGTAGCCGGGCAGCTCGCCGTTGTGGCCGATCCAGCCGTCGAGCTCGGCGATGCCGAGCCCGTAGCCGATGTCGGGGTGCCCGGTGGGCAGCATGCGCACCCGCTGGGCCTGGGTGGCGGGCTCCAGCAGGCGGTCGCCGTCGGGCAGCTTGCCCGTGACCAGGGTCGGGACCCAGGAGTGCAGGTCGTCCATGGTGGAGATCATCGCGCCGGCCGCCCAGGCCCAGGACGGGTTCCAGGTGGAGGCGTCGACGGTCGCGCCGTCCGGGGTGAAGTTCGTGTAGCCGTGCACGAACGGGGAGGCGATCTCCGCGCCGGTCGGCAGCGAGGTCGCGTCCAGGCCGGCCGGTTCGAGGACGTTCTGCTGCAGGTAGGTGTGCAGGGGCTGTCCGCCCACCTTCTCCACGAGCAGGCCGAGCACGACGGTGTTGGTGTTGGAGTACTCCCAGCGCGTGCCCGGCGGGAAGTTCGCGGGGTGCCTGAAGGCGGTGTCCAGCAGCTCCTGCGGGGTCCAGGCGCGGTGCGGGTCGGCCTTGTAGGCGGCCAGCAGGCGCGGGTCCTCGGTGTAGTTGTAGAGGCCGCTGCGCATGTCGGCGAGCTGCCGGACGGTGATCCTCTCGCCGCCGGGCACGCCGTCGAGGTACGTCGAGATCGGCGCGTCGAGCCGTACCTTCCCGTCGTCGACGAGCTGGAGGACGGCGGTGACGGTGAAGGTTTTGGTGACGCTGCCGATGCGGGTGTGCATGTCGGTCTTGATGGGGACGCCGGTGGCCTTGTCAGAGGTGCCGAAGGCGCGCACGTAGGGGTCCTCGCCGTCGATCCACAGGCCGACGCCGACCCCGGGGATGTCGGCCTTGCGCATGGCCGCGGTGATCGCGTCGTCGAGCTGCTCGGCGATCACGGGATCGATGTCGACCCGGCCGGGCGGGGCGGCCGCGGGAGCCTGGCCCGCGCACAGCGCGGTCAGCAGCAGCGAGGCGGCTGCCAGGACGGTGGGCGTCCGGTACCGGCCCATGAGGATCCCCTCTGACGCAGGTCCCCGAGCGTTCCGCGGCTCCCCGAGCGGACCTTCCCATCGTAGGAACCCGGCACGGGGGCGGCGACCGGGACTGTTGTCAGGCGCGGGTGGGAGCTTCGAGGGCGCACACGCTCCGAGTCCTTCCGCGAGGGGCTCGACGAGGAACAGGCCGCGGCCGAGGGGAACGCTCCCGGGCCGGCCCGGGAGGTGGGCGCCGGGAGGTGGGCCCGGACGGCGTCCGGAGGGCGGGCGTCGGCGCCGCCTTCGGGACGGCGGGACCGCCGGGGGCGGTTCCGGTCCCCGTCACCGCCCGACCGTACGGGCCGAAGCCGTCCCGCCGCACCACCTGACCTGCGGAGATCGCTCGCGCACCGGAGCCCGCCCGGTGGGACTCCGGTGGCAGGGACGACCCCAGGATTCAAGACACGGGAGTCGAAGCACCACACCGAACCCCACCCCTCCCGCCCATGGAGCACAGCTCACTCGCCTGAGTGAAAAACACCAACTTGGCTGGCTTCGGGGAGGGTTGCCTGATCTACGCTCAGCGCGCCACCACGTCACCGCTGACATACGTCGGCCCCCGCCGGGACTGCCATCCCAGTGCGGGGGCCTGACCACCCAGGAAGAAAGCGCTTCCCGATGGATACCCGGAACACTAGCGCGCGCTCGCACGCCCAGTCCCGCAACGGCGAGGAAAACCACCCCTCTCGGCGTACCCGTACGGGCACACGCTCGGGTGGTGTCATCCACGACAACTCCCGCCACACGGCCCGCTTCACGGTGATCGGCAACCACCTCGCGCAGCACGCCGAGCTGTCGCTGCTGGCCATCGGCCTGGCCGTGCACATCCAGTCCCTTCCGACCGGCTCCCTCATCGACATCCGGACCCTGGCCGGCCGCTTCCCCGAGGGGAAGACCCGGATCGCCGCCGCCCTGCGCGAGCTGGAGGCCCACGGCTATCTGCGCCGCACCTGCGAACGCACCAGCGGCGGCCGCGTCGTCACCCGTACGGTCTCCTGCAACCAGCCGGGCCGGTCCGGCACCCCGGACGAACCGCGACCACCGAAGTCCCGGCGCGCCGGCCTCCGGGAGGGCGAGCCGCCGCGGCGTGCCCTGCCCGCCGTACCGCAGCCCGCATACGCGGCCCCTGACCTGCTCCGGTCCGCCGTCGAGGTCCTCGCAGGCCTCCGCCGTGGCGATCCCCGCCTCCTGCTCTCCGTCGCGGACGTCGAGCACCTCACCCCCGGAGTCGCGGCCTGGCTGGAGCGCGATCTACCACCGAGCGCCGTTCACCACGCCCTGACCGCCGCCCTGCCGACGGAGCCCCTGCACCGCCCGGCCGCCCTGCTGGCCCACCGGCTCGCCGCCCAACTCCCGCCCGTACCGCCGCTCCGCGCCCCGGCGGCACGCGAGACCTTCAGACACCCGCTCCAGAACTGCGACCTGTGCGACCGTGCCTGCCGCGGCCCGGAACGGGGCACTTGCCGCACCTGCCGCAGTTCCCGGCAGCCGGCCACCTCGTCCCACCCCTCCGGGTGAAGCTCGCCAACCGCCTTCATTCGGGACCGTGTTGTGCCCCTACGCTCTCCGCAAGGCCCCGTTCTAGGCATATGCCAGGGGCAATTCCCGATCTCATAGGAACCCCTATGGTCAGCTCGCCGCACGAGGCGATGCACCGCATCTTCCAGGAACATCCGGAGCTCTTCTCCCGAGTGTCGGAGGTGCTCGGCGTCGGCTTCGCCCCACTCGCGTCGTTCACCGTCCTGCCCAACGACCTCACCGAGACGCAGCCCCTCGAACGCCGGGTCGACACCCTGCTGCGGCTGGACACGGAGGGCGAGGGGTCCTTCCTCCTCGCCGTCGAGGCGCAGGGCAAGAAGGACCCGGACAAGCCCGCCAGCTGGGCGTACTACGCCTCTTACCTCCTCGCGAAATACCGGTTGCAGCCGATGCTGCTGGTCGTCTGCCAGGACCGCTCGACCGCCGAATGGGCCGCTCGCCCGGTCCGCTTCGGCCCTCCCCAGTGGCCCCTGCTCACCCTGTGCCCGCTGGTCGCGGGGCCGCACAACATGCCGCTGATCACCGACCCCGCCGAAGTCCGGAAGGACCTCGCGCTCGCCACCTTGTCCGCGATCACCCACGCCGCGAGTCCGGACATCGGGGCCATACTCAAAGCAATGACCAGAGTGCTGCCGGACACACCGGCAGAGCTCGCCAACCCGATCATCGAACTCATCGCACAAGGCCTGGGCAAGCACCCATCCGCAGAACTCTGGAGGAAACTGGTGGCCGTGGACCTCTCTTTCTACAAGTCGCCCCTCTCCGAAGAGCTCCGGGCCGAGGGCCGGGCCGAGGGCCGGGCCGAGGGCCGGGCGGAGGGCCGGGCTCAAGGTGAGGCGCGTCGCGCTGCCGAGGACGTCCTCGCTGTTCTCGCCGAGCGGGGCGTCGGTGTCTCCGAGGAGGCCCGTGAGCGCATCACCGGCTGCGGCGACCCCGAGACGCTGAGCCGCTGGCTCCGGCGCGCCGTCACCTCCCCCTCCGCCGAAGGGATCTTCACGGAGGAGTGACCCCGGCTGAGGCCTGGCTCCTTGAAGGCTACGGACGCCATTCCTGGCGGTATGCGGGGTGTTCGGCGTAGGACTGTGCAAGGACCCGCACGGCGTATGCCAGGCCTGCCGAGCGGGAGTCCGTGGGGTCCATGGCTTTGTAGTCGTGTGCCAGTTGCTCGGTCAGATCGAGCATGGGGAGGTGGCTGTCGAGAAGGGCCTCTCCGCCCACGGTTTCGGCCACGTAGGCATAGGCGTGGTTGTCGTCCATGATGCGTGCGACGAGGAACTTCAGCAGATCGTCCATGGGGTCATCCTCGCCGGCAAGCCGCTTCGACTGTCAGCCGCCTGTCCCGATGAGGATGCGTTGATCGGCCCACCGGCGTCCACGGACACGTGCACGCGCTAGGCGCTGACGGAAGCCGTGGCCGAAGCCGGTGTCGAGGTGGCCACCACGCGGGTCGGGGTGGTGCGGCGGCGGTCCAGGCGGAGGGCGAGCACCGTGAGGGCGATCGCGGTCACCGTCATGGCGGCGCCGGCCCAGGCGGTGGCGGCGAAGCCCAGGTCGGCGTCGATGACGGTGCCGCCGAGCCAGGGGCCGCCGGTGTTGCCGAGGTTGAAGGCGGCCGTGGTGGTGGCGCCGGCCAGGGTCGGGGCGGCGCCCGCCACGTTGAACATGCGGGCGTTGAGCGCCGGGGCGGTGAAGAAGGCCGAGAAGCCGAGCAGGAAGGCGAGGGCGATCGCGGCGGCCGCGGCGGAGGCCAGCAGGGCGAGCGCGGTGAGGAAGACGGTGGAGGCGGTGATGCCCCAGATCATCACGCCGAACAGGTGCGCGTCGGCGACCCGGCCTCCGACGGTGGTGCCGACCAGCGCGCCGATGCCGAAGAGGCCGAGGATCCACGGGACCCACTGCGAGTCGAGCCCGGCCACGTCGGTGAGCAGCGGTGACAGGTAGCTGAAGGCGCAGAAGACGCCGCCCGCGGCCAGCGCGGTGATGCCGATGGAGAGCCACACCTGGCGGTCGCGGTAGATGCGCAGCTCGCGCCCGAGCGACGGCTTCTCGGCGGGCAGCGGGATCCTCGGGATCAGCGCCAGGATGCCGACGAGGGCGATCGCGGAGGCGGCGGCGACCGACCAGAAGGCGGAGCGCCAGCCCAGGTGCTCGCCGAGGAAGGCGCCGGCGGGGACGCCGAGGACGTTCGCGATGGACAGGCCGCCGATCATGACGGCCATCGCCCGGGCCCGCTGGTCCCTGTCGACCATGGCGATGGCGACGGCCGCGCCCACGGCCCAGAAGCCGGCGCAGGCGAACGCGGAGATCACGCGGGAGGCGAAGAGGAGCTCGTACGAGGGGGCCAGCGCGCCCGCGACCTGCCCGAGGCCGAAGAGGCTGATGAGGGAGACGAGGGTGGTGCGGCGGGGGAGCCGCAGGGTGGCCACGGCCAGCAGCGGCGCGCCCACGACCATGCCGATCGCGAAGGCGGATATGAGCAGGCCCGCCTGCGGGATGGTGACGCCCATGTCCTCGGCGATCGGTGGTAGCAGCCCGGAGAGCATGAATTCGCTGGTGCCGAGCGCGAACACGGACAGTCCGAGGACGTAGACGGCGACGGGCATGCGGGGGCGTGCTGCGGCTGCGGGCATGACTGTCACCAACCAGTGCGAACCCGATCGAATTCCCTACGGGGCGAGAGCGGCGAGCTCGGCGGCGAGATTGGCGCGGGCCGGGGCCTCCCAGTGCGTGGCTCCGTAGGGCGTGCGGAAGAGTCGCGGCAGATCGAGCAGCTGGCGCAGGACGGCGGCGCGGCCGGCGCGGAAGGCCTCGTCCGGGACGAAGCCGTACTCGGCGCGGACGGCGGCGACGTAGGCGGCGTAGGCCTCGGGCTCCCCGGCCAGGACGGCCAGGTCCGCGTCGCAGAGCGCCTCGCCGTCGGTGTCCCCGGGGGCGGGGTCGTGGGTGACGGTGAGCCGGACGAGGCGGGCCACCTCGGCGGTGCGGGCGGGGTCGATGCCGAGCTCGGGGAGGGCGCGCTCGGCGAGGGCGGCGCTGCGCTCCTCGTTCTCGGACCGGTCGGGGCGGTAGACGGCGTCGTGGAACCAGGCGGCGAGCCGCACGGCGGCCGGATCGGCGGCGTGCGGGGCCAGTACGTCGATCCGCGCGAGTACGTCGGCCAGGTGCGCGGTGGTGTGGTAGCGGCGTTGCGGCTCCGCCCAGGCGGCCAGCAGGCGGTCGGCGTAGGGCGCGGGATCACGGTCGGCGGGGGCGCCGGCGGCGGTGACGGTCGCCTGCCAGCGGGCCCGCAGGTCGGCGGTGTCCGGGTGGGTGTCGCTGCTCTGGGTGCCTGTGTCCATGGGCACATTGTGGGGTGGCGTGATTGTGCTGGTGAAGGGCGGGTGGAGGCCCGTATTCTGAATATTGGACTAGACCTCTCCTTTTGGTAGGGGTTCCCGAGCTTGCCGAAGAAGGATGGGATCGAATGAGCAACCGTGCGCTCCTGGAGGTGATCGCCCTCGACGTGGAGGACGCGGTCGCGGCCCAGGCCGGTGGGGCGGACCGACTCGAACTGGTCACCGACATGGCCGCCGACGGGCTCACCCCGCCGCGCGAGACCTTCGCGGCGATCAGGACGGCGGTCGACATCCCGCTGCGCGTGATGCTCCGCAGGACGGACGGGTTCGCGGCGGGCGACGTCTCCGAGCTGGTCCGGGTGGCACGGGAACTGCGGGCGGAGGGCGCGCAGGAGTTCGTCCTCGGCTTCCTGGACGCCGACGGGGCCCCCGATCTGGCGGCGGTCGAGGCGGTCGTCGCGGAGCTGGACGGCTGCCGGTGGACCTTCCACCGGGCGATCGACCGCGCGGCGGACCGGGACCACCTGCGCAAGGCGCTGGCCGATCTGCCGGGGCTCGACACGTACCTGACGGCGGGCGCGGCGGCGGGCGTGGACGCCGGGCTGCCGGTGCTGCTCGCGGAGGCGGCGCGGGGTGGTGAGCCGGGGTACGGGGCGCGGATCCTGGTGGGCGGCGGGCTGACGCTCGCGCACCTGCCGGTGCTGCGCGCGGGCGGGATCGACGCCTTCCACATCGGCGGCGCGGCCCGTCCCTCCGGGTGGGGCGGGCCGGTCTCGGCGAAGGCCGTCGCCGAGTGGCGGGCCGTACTGGACTGACGGGGTCGGGCCGTCACGTCGGCCGCGCCACCGCTGCCGGGGGCTCCGCCCCCGGACCCCCGCGCCTCGAACGCCGGCGAGGCTGAAACGCCGGGGCTCCGCCCGCACCCCGCGCCTCAAACGCCGGCGAGGCTGGAAGTCGGGGCTTCGCCCCGGACCCCGCGGCTCAGAAGACGGCAGGGCTGAAAACAGCCTCGCCGGCGTTTGAGGCGCGGGGTCTGGGGCGGAGCCCCAGGAGCGGACCCGCGGGTCAGGGCAGCAGCGGCTCGGGCAGGGCGGCCGCGTGCAGCACGGAGAGGCCCGAGACGGCGCGGGTGAGGCAGACGTACAGGCGGCGCAGGCCCGTCCGTTCGTCCGGCTCGCCGTCGACGATCGCCGCCGGCTCGTCCAGGACGACGTAGTCGTACTCCAGACCCTTCGCCAGCGACGCCGGAACCAGGGTCAGCCGCGACTCGGCGGTGGTCTCCTCGCCCGGCGACAGGTACGGCAGGTCCGCCGCCAGCAGGGCCTCGGCCAGGGCCGGGATGCGCGCGTCCGCCGCGATCAGGCCGATCGAGCCCTCGTGGGCCAGGGACTCGCGGCAGGCGGCGATCACCGCCGCGGTCAGGTCCGGGACCTCCGCGATCCGCAGCGAGCCCGGCGTCTCGCGGACGGAGGAGACCGGGGCCAGGCCCGGGGAGATCGACGGCAGCAGCCGGGAGGCGTAGGCGATCACCTCGCGCGGCACGCGGAAGCCCGCCGTCAGCTCCTCCAGCACCGCCTGCGGCTTGCCCAGGTGCGTCAGGGCCTCGTCCCAGCTGCGCGTGGCCCACGGCGTGGTGCCCTGCGCGAGGTCGCCGAGGACCGTCGCCGAGCCCGTGGTGCAGCGCCGGCCCACCGCCCGGTACTGCATCGGCGACAGGTCCTGCGCCTCGTCGAGGACCACGTGTCCGAGCGAATGCGTGCGTTCCACCAGGTCGGTCGCCTCGTCGATCAGGACCAGGTCCGCCGCCGACCACTTCGCCGACTTCACGCTGCGGAACGGCTTCGACCACAGCAGGAGTTTCTGCTCGTCCTCGGTGAGCACGTCCGCCGCGTGCAGGGCGAGGAACTCGGGGTCGGACAGCAGGCGCAGGACCAGCTTCGCCGGTTCGACGGCGGGCCAGATCTCCTTGACCGCGGCCTTCACCGCCGCGTTGCGGGCCACCGCGTCCTGCACCCGGTCGTCCGGGGCCTCGCCCGCCTGCTCCATCCGTACGAGCACCGCGTGCGCGATGCGCTGCGGCAGGGCCTCGCGGGCCGCGCCGTAGCGGATGTCGCGCTTCTGCAGTTCTTCGACCATCTCCTCCAGCTCGTACGCGGGCACCCGCCAGCGGCGCGAGCCGCGGACCACCATCAGCGGCTCGGTGGGGCGGGTGACGTGCGAGCGGACGGCGCGGCTCAGCACCTCCGCCATGCGGGCGTCGCCCTTGACCACGGCGGTTTCGGCGGCGTCCGTGCCGCGTACCTCCAGGCCGGGGCGGGCGACCAGGTCGTCGACGGTGGCCTGCTTGACCTCCAGCTCGCCCAGGGCCGGCAGGACCTGCTCGATGTAGTGGAGGAAGGAACGGTTCGGCCCGATGACGAGCGTGCCCGTGCGGGCGAGGCGGTCGCGGTGCGCGTAGAGCAGGTACGCGACCCGGTGCAGGCCGACGGCGGTCTTGCCGGTGCCGGGGCCGCCCTGCACGCAGACGGAGCCGGACAGGCCGGAGCGGACGATCTCGTCCTGCTCGGGCTGGATCGTGGCGACGATGTCGCGCATCGGGCCGACGCGCGGGCGCTCGATCTCCTGCTGGAGGAGCTTGCTGACCGCGGCCGCCTCGGCCGGGTCGGAGAGGTGCTCGTCCTCGTACGCCGTCAGCTCGCCGCCGGTGTAGCCGAAGCGGCGGCGCAGGGAGATGTCCTGCGGGTCGGTCTTGGAGGCCCGGTAGAACGGCTGGGAGACGGGTGCGCGCCAGTCGATGACCATCGGGTCGCCGTCGGCGTCGTGGACGTGGCGGCGGCCGATGTAGAACTGCTCGCCCTCCGCGCCCTCGGCGAGCTCCGCGCCGGGTGCGTGGAGGTAGTCGAGGCGGCCGAAGAAGAGCGGGGTGTGGGAGAGGTCGGCGAGGGCTTTGATGCGGTCGTCGATCTGGGCCTGGAGGACGATCGCGTTGACCCAGTTCGCGGTGACGTCGCGGATGTCGAGGGCTTCGACGTCCTCGCGCATCGCGCGCAGGGCGGAACGCGAGGCGCTGAGGTGGGCCCGTTCGCGGCCCAGCGGGTCGGTGGGCGCACTCGGGTTCGCGGCGGGGTTCGCGGTCGGGTTCGCGGTGGGGTCGTCCTGGGCGGTCTCGGGGGCGTGCGCGGGCACGGAACTGCCTCCAGCTGCTGGATGCGGAACAGATGGCCCGCCGGTTTCCGGCCGGAGGGCGGCTCTCCCCGATGAGGCGGCGGGAGGCGGCAAGAGCGGAGATTCTAGCCACCGGGGCGGTGCGGCGCGAACGAATAAACGGGGGGTGCGGGTCAGGTGGTCAGGGGATCTGCAGGGAGTCGAGAAGCTGCTTGTGCATGGCGTTCAGGTCCTTCTCGTTCTCCTCGGGACCGTAGGTCAGGGCCATGACGAGGTGGTCGTCGTCGGAGATGAAGCGGATGGAGCCGGCCAACTGCTCGGTGCCGTCCACGCCGGTGAGGGTCGCGTCGAGGGCCGGGTGGCCGTCCACGGTCGTCTTGCGGACGTTTTCGCTGGTCAGCGTCCCGCTGCCCATCAGGCCGTACGCGTCGACGAAGCCCTTGAGGGCGTCCTCCAGCGGAAGACGGTCGCCCGGCATGTCGTAGACGGCGAAGCCGGTGGCTCCGTCCGGGGTCTCCACCCCGTACACGCGGGCGGCGACGGTTTTGCCGTCCATGGGGATCGAGCCGGAGCGGACCTGGGCCTTCCCGGGGAGTTCGGCCGAGATGCCGCTGGGGGGATCGGTGGTCTTCACCGCGCCCTGGGCGGGCGGGGTGGACGGTGGCGTCGGCGTGGGGGCGACCGCGGCGGCGGGTGCCGGGGCGGCGAACGCGCCGGTGGACGGCAGCAGCCCGGCGGTGACCAGGGCTGTCGATGCGGAGAGCAGCGCGAGGCGCTGGGTCCGGGAACGGTGGGTCATGCGGATCACTCCCATGGCGTGGTCGCCGGCACCGCGGACCTTCCCAGGGTCCGTCCCGGCCGGCATCGCTGCATCCGGACGGGTGTCGTGGCGGGTGTCGCACCAGGCGTCGCACCGGGTGTCGTATCGGCCGGCGCACCGGCGTCGTACCGGGGAGTGTCAGACCTCGGTATCTCCCCTAGGGGTACGCATGCGACGGGAGGAGGACCCGGGGGGCCGTGAGGTTCCCTCCCGGGAGCGATGTGACGGGACCGCGCGAAAACGCACCATGGATCCATGAGCCCCGCACCCTTCACCTCGATCCAGGGCAGCCGTCCTAGCGGCGCCGACTCCGACTCCCTTCCGCAAGGCGGCCTCGGCGGCATGCTGCGCGCCGTCAAGATCTTCGCGGCGACCGCCGTGAGCGTCGTCGTGCTCGGTGAATACGCCGAGGACGCGGGCGTCATACGCCACTGACCTCGGGCCCCGCGCAGCACACCCACTGATCCACTAGGGTCACGCGGGTGACCCGGAGTCCCGTCGTCGGCCGCTCGCCGTCGTCTCTCGTCGATGTGCTGCTGACCGGTTCGCTGCTGCTGCTCGGCGTGCTCTGCATCGCCCTGCGCATTCCGGTGGCCGACACCCTCGTCCAGGGTTTCTCCGCCGCCGAGTGGGGGCCGTCCGCCACGTATCCGCCGTTCGCGGCGATCCTGTTCACGCCCGCCGCGTGGCTGCCGACCGGTGCGCTGAAGGCCGTCCTCGTCCTCGGCGACGCCGGTCTGCTCGCCCTGCTGATCACCTTGTCCTGCCGCCTCGCGGGGCTGAGGTCCCGGCCCGGTCCGGTACTGGCCGCCACCATCGCCGGGCTGTGGCTGCAACCGCTGTTCCAGGCACCGCTCGCCGGGCTGATCAACCTGGCGCTGGCCTGCCTGGTCCTGTGGGACCTCGGCCGGCCCCGGTCCGCGCTCGGCAAGGGCTTCGCGCTGGGCGTCGCCGCCGGGATCACCCTCGCCCCGGCGGCCATCGCCGCGTACCTCCTGCTGACCCGCCGCGTCCACGCGGGGCTCACCGCGCTGGCGGCCTCGGCCGGGACCGCGCTGCTCGGGCTGCTGGTCCTGCCGGAGGCCTCCGTCGAGTTCTGGACCCGGCACCTGGCCGACGCGGCCCGGGCCCTCGTGCTGGACTGGCCGCCGCTGTGGGTCTGGTGCGCGCCCTTGCTGGCCGTCCTGACCGCCCGCGCGTGCCGGGGTCAGTCGCCGGTCAGCAGCTCGTCGGCGTCCATGATCCGGTAGGCGTACCCCTGCTCGGCGAGGAACCGCTGGCGGTGCGCCGCGAAGTCCTGGTCGATCGTGTCGCGCGCGACGACCGAGTAGAACCGCGCCTCGTGGCCGTCCGCCTTCGGTCGCAGCACGCGGCCCAGGCGCTGGGCCTCCTCCTGGCGGGAGCCGAAGGTGCCCGACACCTGGATGGCGACGGTGGCCTCCGGCAGGTCGATGGAGAAGTTCGCGACCTTCGAGACGACCAGCACGCTGATCTCGCCCTCCCGGAAGGCGTTGAAGAGCTTCTCGCGCTGCGCGTTGGAGGTCTCGCCCTTGATGACGGGGGCGTCCAGGTGCTCGCCCAGCTCGTCGAGCTGGTCGATGTACTGCCCGATGACCAGGGTCTGCTCACCGCGGTGCTTGGCCACCAGCGCCTCGGTGACCTTGCGCTTCGTCGCCGTCGTCGCGCAGAAGCGGTACTTCTCCTCCGTCTCGGCGGTCGCGTAGGCGAGCCGCTCCGACTCCGTCAGATTGACCCGGACCTCCACGCAGTCGGCGGGCGCGATGTAGCCCTGCGCCTCGATCTCCTTCCACGGGGCGTCGAAGCGCTTCGGTCCGATGAGGGAGAAGACGTCCGACTCCCGGCCGTCCTCGCGCACGAGCGTCGCGGTCAGGCCGAGCCGGCGCCGCGCCTGCAGATCGGCGGTGAACTTGAAGACCGGTGCGGGCAGCAGGTGCACCTCGTCGTAGACGATCAGGCCCCAGTCCCGGGAGTCGAAGAGCTCCAGGTGCGGGTAGACGCCCTTCCGCTTCGTCGTCAGGACCTGGTAGGTGGCGATGGTGACGGGCCGGATCTCCTTGCGGGTGCCGGAGTACTCGCCGATCTCGTCCTCGGTCAGCGAGGTCCGCTTGACCAGTTCGTGCTTCCACTGGCGGGCCGAGACGGTGTTCGTCACCAGGATCAGCGTCGTCGCCTTGGCCATCGCCATGGCCCCGGCGCCGACCAGCGTCTTGCCGGCGCCGCAGGGCAGCACGACCACGCCGGAGCCGCCGTGCCAGAAGCCCTCGACGGCCTGCTGCTGGTACGGGCGCAGCGCCCAGCCGTTCTCGGCCAGGTCGATCGGGTGGGCCTCGCCGTCGACGTAACCGGCGAGGTCCTCGGCGGGCCAGCCCAGCTTGAGCAGGGTCTGCTTGATCTGCCCGCGCTCGGAGGGGTGCACGGCCACGGTGTCGGCGTCGAGGCGCGCGCCGACGAGCGGGGCGACCTTCTTGGAGCGCAGGATCTCCTCCAGCACCGGCCGGTCGGTGCTGGTCAGCACCAGTCCGTGCACGGGGTGCTTGGAGAGGGTCAGGCGGCCGTAGCGGGCCATCGTCTCGGCGACGTCGACGAGCAGGGCGTGCGGGACGGGGTAGCGGGAGTACTCGACGAGCGCGTCGACGACCTGCTCGGCGTCGTGGCCGGCGGCGCGGGCGTTCCACAGGCCGAGCGGGGTGATCCGGTAGGTGTGGATGTGCTCGGGGGCCCGCTCCAGCTCGGCGAAGGGGGCGATGGCACGCCGGGCGGCTCCGGCGAGCTCGTGGTCGACTTCGAGAAGGAGGGTCTTGTCGCTCTGGACGATGAGTGGACCATTCACGCGCGGCGCCCCGTTTCATTCAGGTCAAACCTCCAGTGTGCCGTACGGCGCGGAGGGTGGGAACACGCCGCTTCGGCGGGAGGTCGGCAGGGGCGGCGGGAGGGCGGCGGGAAGGTCAGCGGCCCATGCCGTCCAGCAGCAGGGCGAGCCCGCCGTGGAACTCGCGGTCCGGGGTGAGGGAGCGGGCGCCGAGCGCGGCCTCGGTCATGGAGGGCGAGGTGATCGGCTGCCTGTACGTCCACGGCTCCCGGGAGGCCCCCGGCCGGGTCGTCGTCAGCCACTGGGTGCGCGCCGACCGGGCCGCGATGGACGGCCTCGTCCACGCGAGGATCACCCGCCGGCTCCGTGAGGTGTGGCCCTTCGACGCCGGGCGGATCGACTACACCCCCCGGTGAGACGGTCGCCGGGCGGCAGCGTCAGCCGCGCCTCTGCCACCAGCGCCGCTTCGGCGCGGTGGACCGAGGCTCCGCGGCGGTGGCGGGGGCATCGCCGCGCCGTTCCGGGGCGACGGCGAGCAGCGCGGTGCGGATGCGGTCGAAGGTCGCGATCGGGTGGTGGCCCTCTCCCGGCAGTGCCACGCCGACGCACACCAGCTTGAAGCTGTTCTCGCCCAGACCGGCCCCTATGAACACCGGTGCGCCGACGCACCCCTGGGGCAGGGTTCCGACCCAGCGGACGCCGTCCTCGTCGGTGCGCACGATCTCCCCGACCACGAGGGCCTGCTCCCTCGCGCCGTTCTCGGCGTCGACAGGATGGCCCAGCAGGTAGGCGGGGACCGGCGTCCCACCGATGCGGGCGATGTCCTCCTCCGTGGCCGCGACACCGTCGGTGATCTCGTCCGTCGTCCAGCTCCACCCCTTGCGCGCGGCGTACGCGTACAGCGCGGTGTCGGGCATGACCGCCACGCCCAGGTCCCCGAGGTGGATCCAGCCCTCCGCGAAACTCGTCATCGCCAGCTTCTCCGCGCCCGTCGCGGGGGCGCCCAGCTCCGGCCGAAGCGTGAACTCGGCCATGTCGTACCGCGTCCGCTCGCCCGCGGTCAGCAGGTACTGCCGGATGACCGCACCCTCGGCGGTCTCCGCCACGAGTTCGTTGAACCAGAAGGCCGTCGCGTACTGCTCCGACCGGTTCGCCCGCTGGAAGGCAAGCGTCGCCCGGGCGGAGTCGGCGTTGATCAGGTAGACGATGGCGCTGTGGAAATCAGGCAGCTCAGACATGGTCCGGGACAGTAGCCAACCGTCGACGGCGGTCCTTTGTCGGGGGTGCCGATCCGTTCTACGGCCGAACGGGTAGACGCCGGGGGCCGATACGGCGAGCGGCCACGTTGCGCACGGGACGCCATCCGCCCGCCGCCTAGGGTGGCACGCGCCCACAGGCGCCCACAGGCGACGTCGGAACGGACCCTCATGACGCAAGCAAGCTGGGACCGCACGCTCTTCACCACCTCCTCCGCTCCCGCCACCACCGTCACCCACGACACCGGCCTGCTCCTGCTCCGGCTCGTCGTCGGCCTGAGCATGGCCGGGCACGGGGCGATGAAGCTCTTCGGCTGGTTCGGCGGCCCGGGCCTCACCGCGACCGGCAAGGGCTTCACCATGGCCGGCTACCCCGCCGGGGACGCCATGGCCGTCATCGCCGGGCTCGCCGAGACCCTGGGCGGCCTCGGCCTCGCCCTCGGTCTGCTCACCCCGCTCGCCGGAGCGGCCCTGACCGGCACCTTCATCAACGTCCTCGACGTCCGCGGCCTCAGCGCCTACTTCCCGCCCAAGGGTGTGGAACTCGAAGTGGTGCTCTTCGCCGCGATCGTCGCCCTGACCCTCACCGGGCCGGGCCGCTTCGCCGTCGACCACTACCTTCCGGTGCTGCGCGAGAACCGGCCCCGCCACGCCCTGCTCGGCCTGCTGCTGGGCGTCGTCGCCGGATTCGTCGTCCTGATCATCCGGGACTGAACCGACCGACAAGATCCGAAAGAGACGGCCTAGGCCCCCAGGTGCGGCAAGGGCCCGGCCGGGTACGGGGTCTCCGTGGGCAGCAGGGCCCGCGCGCCCGCCTCGTCCCCGGTCCCGAGCAGCCGGCGGATCTCCCGGGCCGTCCCGGTCACATCCCGGATCGAGACCGTCCACTCGTCGGCGTACGCCCGCGAGGCCGGACCGGACAGACCCAGCTGGAGCGAGCGGTACGGCAGCGGATTCAGCCGCAGGTCCCGCTCCGGGTCCCACTGCACCCGCGTCGGCGCCGAGCGCAGCGCCTCCTGCCAGGCCGCCCGGTCCGCGTGCACGTCCGGCACGTAGTGGGACAGGCAGGCCTCGCGCAGCGCCCGGTCGAAGCCCTCGCGGGTGATCTCGACCGCCAGCACCGTCTCCTGGCCGTCCTTGGTCCCCCAGCCGCAGCGGTACATCATCCACAGGAACGACGGCTTGATCCACGTCATCCGCTCGCGCTTCCACGCGGGCGGGAAGCGGCCGTCGCGGGCGGCCGGCAGCCCGAGCGCGGGGGAGTAGGCCTGGTAGACCGTGATCGTGGTGTCGGTGTGCGCCGCGCGGACGGCGCGGGTCGGTACCTCGTGGGACATGGCCCCAGGATGATGGCTCGTCATCCCGCCGGCCATCGGTTTTCGGCGCGGGCGACGCAGCCGGCCGCGCGTTCGGACGCGGAGGCGGATCCGCCCCACCGGACCCGGACCCCCGCCCCTACACCTGGTCGTCCGCCAGTTCCGCGACACCGGTGATCCGGTGCAGCGCGTACGTCCGTACCTCGTCCGCGGTGTGGTCGTACCCGGTGACGAAGCCGCCCTCCACCCGGACCGGCGCGATGACCCGTTGGCTCGCCGCGCCCTCCGCGTTCACGTAGCCGATCCACACCGCCGACCCGGTCAGCGCGGCCGCCTGTACCGTCGCCAGGGTCTCCGCCGCGCTCGTGCGCGGCAGTTCGCCCGGCACGGCGGACGCCGAGGCCGCCACGGGCTCCTTGCGCACCGCCGTCGCCGCCACGTCGCCCGCGCGGATCGCCCGTACGGCAGCCGCCAGCAGCGTCGCGTCCGGCACCGGCGGCCCCTCCGGCACCGGTACCGGCGCCGAGCGGGCCGGTGTGCGGTGGGCGTCGGCCCGCGCCACCAGCACGTCGCCGGTACGGGACTCGGCGGCCGGCGCGTACCCCATCGCCCGCAGACCCTCCAGCAGCACGGTCGGATCCGCCTGCGCCGCCAGCACCGTCGGCGCGAGCCGGCGCAGCCCCAGCCCGGCCGAGCGCTTGTCGGCCAGGATCTCGCCCAGCATCGCGTCGTCGTCGCAGCGCACGTACGAGGAGGCCGCGCCGACCCGCAGGTGCCCGTGCCGGCGGGCCACGTCGTCGATCAGGTACGCCAGCGGCTGCGGCACCGGGGTGCGGCTGTGCTCCTTGAGGAAGGCGTGCAGGTCGGCGGCGGCGTGGCCGGCGTCCAGGGCCCGGCGCACCGATCCGGGCGTGAACCGGTACACCGTCGCCCCACCCTTCGACTCCACGTCCGCGAGCACGGCCAGGGTGTCGCCCAGCGGGCGGCGCAGCGGGCCCGGGGCCACCGCCGTCAGGTCGGCCTGCAGCAGCACGTGGTCCACCGGCTCCGGCAGCAGCGGCGCCAGCGACGGCGCCGGGTCACGGTGCTCCAACAGGGCCCGGCCGGGCCCGGACAGGGCGCCCCGGCCGGTCACGCCGAGGACCTCGGTCTCGGCCAGCGTCCACCGCGCGAGCCGGGCCCGCAGATCGCTCGCCCCCCGTACGGGACGCTCCCAGGCGAGCCGCGCCAACAGCGTCTGCGGATCGGGCGCACCGCCCTCGGGCAGCTCACCGAGGAGTTCCAGCACCCGCCGGCGCACCTCGGGGGCGGCGGAGCGGTCGAGTTCGGGGCCGAGCGCGGACAGCGTGCGCCCCTTGGGGTCCTGCTCGCCGACCAGCGGCGCGGTGCGGGTGGCCGGCAGCCAGGCCGCCGCGAGGTGCGACCAGCGCTCGGCGGGCGGCAGTTCGATCCAGTCGTCGAAGGCCGGGGTGGGCGCGTACCGCTCGTCCGCCTCCCCGTCACTGGCCAGCAGACCGGCCGCGTAGGCCAGTTCGACCCAGAAGGCCGCCTGCGACTCGGTCGTGTCCAGCAGGGCCGCGGTCCGCTTCAGGTCCCGTACGGAGAGCCCGCCCGCCCGCAGCACCGGCGGACCGGCGTGCTCCCAGGACTTCACCAGCTCCTCGACGGTGGCCAGCGCGGCCAACGCCTGCCCGGCCGCGTTCGCGTCCACAAGCTGTGGACGGTGCTCGCGGGCCGCGGGCACCGACGGCGCCACCGGGGCGGTGTCCCGGTGCGCGAGCCCGCCCCGCAGGTGCAGCGCCACCTCGCGGGGCAGCACCACGGTCCGGGCCGTCGCGGGCAGCAGCAGCCCCCGGTCGCGCAGCCAGCGCACCGGCGGCGTCGGATTCGGGGTGACCTCCCCGTACGGCGGCCCCCACACGAGCCGGCCCAGCACCTGGTGGGCCTCCGCCGGAGCCTCGTCCAGCAGCGCCGACATCCGCTCCGGGTCGGTGAACAGCCCGGTCAGCGCCGTCACCGCGGACACCGGGTCGTGGGTGGCGGGCAGCCCGACGGCCGCCACGATCTCCTGCACCCGGGTCGGCGACATCCCGGCGGTGGCTTCCGCGACGGTCGGACCCAGCCCGGTGGGGGAAGGGCGGGAGGCCGAGGGGGCGAGCAGCTCGCGCGCCGTGCGGACCAGCCGCAGCCGGTCCTCGTCGCCCCACACCAGGGCCTGGTCGCGCAGGGTGGCCACGGCGTCGGGGAGCGCGGCGCGGGCCCGTTCGTCCTCGCCGCCCGTCAGCAGCCCCTCCAGCACCGCGTACGGGCACGGGTCCGGGCCCACCGCGAGCGCCTCGGCGGTCTGCAGGGCGAACCGGTCCAGCCGGTCCAGGGCGCGCACCACCGAGGCCCGGGTCCCCGCCCGGGTGGCCAACTGCGTCACATCGCCGGGCACCGGGCCGAGCAGGTCCGGGCGGGCGCGCAACAGGGCCGCGAGCGCCGCGTCGTCACGGGCGCGCAGCGCCTCGGCGAGTGAGCGCGGGGAGCTTCCCGTCGGGCTCCCGCCGGCGGATCCCGCCGCAGTGCTTGCCTCGGGCACAGTCGCCTCCTGGTCGCGTCGGCCGGTCAGTCGGCCGGTCCCCATCCGGTCAACGGTATCCGCTGCGCCCGCGGCAGCTCCACGGGCGCACGCGCTACCTTCGGGACAGGGGGTAAGGGAGGAGCCTGGGTGTGGGGATCGAAAGCGACCATCTGGTCTACGAATATCTGAGCCGCGTCGGGGACTTGGCGCAGCAGCGGCAGCTGTCCTCCGGCGACCGGATGAGGCTGGTGTCGGGGCTGCGGGACGAGATCGACCGTCGGCGCGCCAAGTACGACCCGGACACCCCGGCCGCGGTACGCCGCATCCTGGAGCGGATCGGCACGCCCGAAGAGGTCCTGGACACCCTCGGCTCCCTCGGCACCGCGGGTGCTCCCGGTTCCGCCGGCTCCCGACAGGGCGCGGCCCCCGCCCCCGCGGCCCCCGTCGATCCCGGCCTGTCGGTCCCCGTCCAGCGGGGCCCGGGCCGCCTGCGCGGCCGGAACGCGCCCCCGGCGCCCGCGGCGGAACGGGAGAACGTGCCGCCGCACCTGGCCGGGATGGACGAGCTCGGCCCCTCCGGCGGGGCCGAGCCCGACTGGTGGCGGATGAGCCCGGGGGCGCACGGCGGCCCGCAGGTCGAGGGCTTCGCGGGCGGCATCGAGATCCCGGACCTGTTCAAGGAAGGCCCCGAGGAGGAGCCGGCGGAGGCCGGCAAGGGCGGGTCGGCCGCGCCCGCGCCGGACGAGAAGGGCGCGCGGAGCCTCGTACGGTTCCTGCGCGAGCGGCGGCGCGCGAAGAAGGAGGCGGCGGCCGCCGCTCCCGGGGCGGAGGCCGCCGTGGCCGGGGCGGGCCGGCCGCGGCCGAACGCCTTCCTGCTGCTGGCCGCGGCCGTGCTCGTCGTCGGCGTGGTCACCGGCTACTGGCTGCTCCTCGTGGTGGGCTGGCTCCTCCCGTACGCCTCGCGCGTGCTGGGGCCCGCCGAACGCAAATGGGCGGTCTTCGGCCCGCCCGGCGCCGTGCTCGCCGGGGCGGTGCTGTGGGTGTGGGGCCGGATGAACGGCAAGTGGGGCGAGACCCTGGCCGACGACCAGCTGAGCGGGGCGCTGCACGGGATGTGGCCGTGGGTGCTGCGGGGCGCCGCGCTGGCGTCCGCGGCCTACCTGGTGTGGCGGGCGCGGCGGCGGTAGCGGGGCGCGGCGGCGGACCGGACGCCGGGTCGGTCCCGTCAGCCGCCGATGACCGTGCGCTGCAGCTCCTCCACCGGGTCGCTGTCGGCCGCCGCGACCAGGTCGAGGAAGGCGGAGGACCTGGCGACTTCGAGGAGCTGTTGGGCGGTGACGGGCGCCGAGGTGTTCGACTCGTCGTGCGGGCCGACCCTCAGCGAGACGTCGCTGGCTCCGTAGCGGAACCAGACCCAGGACTCGGTGACGTTGCCGTTGTTGATCGGCGAGACGGCCGCGTCGGCCCGGATGCCGCCGGGCAGGGTGGCCTTCGAGCAGACGGTGCCCTTGATCTCGCGGCAGGTCTGGGGCGCCATGCCCGGTTCGGACGGCCGCACCGAGAAGATGATGCGGAAGGTCTTGCCGTCCTTGCTGCCCTGGTACTGCCGCACGCTCAGGTCGATCCGCTGCACGGTGCCGACCGACGGCGGCAGCTGCTGCTGGAGCACACCGACGGCCCGGTTCTGGAAGTTCTCCAGGCGGGCCCGTTCGGCGGGCGGCAGGTCGGCCATCGAGGATTCGCCCGGGCTGGGTTCGAGGTGGATCGGCGGCGGAGGTCCGGAGCTCGTCGGCGGCGCGGCCACGTCGATCACCCCGGTGCTGCCGGTCGGCCCCTCGTCGCCGTCGCCCGGCAGGACGAAGGCGCCGGCCAGGCCGAGGCCGGCCACGGCCAGGACCGTGCCGCCGATCGCCGCCCGGACGCGCGCCCTGCGGCGCAGGCCCTGCGCGCGGGCCGGGCCCACCAGGTCCGCGGTGACGGGCAGTTCCGCGGTGACACGGTCCATCGCGTCCCGGACGAGCACGGCCGTGGTCCGGTCGTCGGTGTGGTCCTCGTAGATACCCATGGCGTCTCCTCAGCTCTCGGTCGCGTAGATGTGGGCCTCGCCGAGCCGCGCGCGCAGCTTCGGCAGGGCGCGTGAGCACTGGCTCTTGACCGTGCTCTCGCTGCAGCGCAGCAGGTCGGCGACGGTCTCGACGCTCAGGTCCTCCCAGTAGCGAAGGACGACCATGGCCCGGGCCCGCGGCGGGAGTTCGGCCAGCGCGGCGAGCAGGGTGACCCGCAGGTCGGCGTGCTCGGGCAGGGCCGGTGGCTCGGCGCGCCGGTGGGCCAACAGGTCCCGCAGGCGCCGTCGCCGCTCGGCGAGGAAGGTGCGGGTCAGCACGGTTCTGGCGTACGCGTCGGGATACTCGGTGGTGGACACCCGTCGCCAGTGCTGGAACAGCTTCGCGAGCGTCGTCTGGGTCAGATCGCGGGCGCCGTCGGCGTTCCCGCACAGCAGGTACGCGGTCCGGTACAGCTTGCGTTGACCGGCCCGGGCAAAGGCCTCGAAATCGTGCTCGGTGCCTGGTGGCATCCGCCCTCCCCTTCACATCGTGTCTCTCACCCCTGTCCTGAGCACCGCCGCCGGGAAAAGGTTGAACACCGATGTGAAGAATTTCGAAGGAGCCGAGAACCCACCGAGCACTCGTCGAGCACCCGCCGAGCACCGGACGTTCTCCTGGGGGGAGACCTGTGGTCGGTCTGCGGTGCGGCCGCCTCGGCACAATGGAAGGTATGAACCTCACCGTCGGCTTCGACCTCGACATGACCCTCATCGACTCGCGTCCGGGAATCAAGGCCGCCTACCAGGCCCTCTCCGCCGAGACGGGAACCTTCATCGACGCCGACGAGGCGGTCACCCGGCTGGGCCCGCCGCTGGAGGAGGAGCTCGCGCACTGGTTCCCGGAGGCCGAGATCCCGGCCATGGCCGACCGCTACCGGGAGATCTACCCCACGTACGCCATCGGGCCGACCCCGGCGATGCCCGGCGCCCGCGAGGCGATCGAGGCCGTCCAGGCACTGGGCGGCCGCGCGATCGTGGTCACGGCCAAGCACGAGCCCAACGCCCGCCTGCACCTGTCGCACCTCGGCATCGAGGCCGACGCGGTCGTCGGCTGGCTCTGGGCGGAGGCCAAGGCCGGTGCGCTGCGGGAGTACGGGGCACAGGTCTACGTCGGCGACCACGTCGGCGACGTACGCGGCGCCCGCACGGCCGGCGCGCTGTCCGTGGTGGTGCCCACCGGGCCGTGCCCCGAGGAGGAACTGCGCGAGGCGGGCGCGGACGTGGTCCTGCCCGACCTCACCGCACTGCCCCAGTGGCTCGCCCGGTACGTGGCCGCGCAGCCCGTCTGAGAGCTTCCCGACCGCCAGGGGCGGCCCCTACGCCTGCGAGGCCCGGGCCGCCCGGCGCTGCGCCGCGGCCGAGCGGAGCACGCCCGCCGCGGAGATGGCGAAGCCCACGCCCATGAGCATGCACACCGCCCACGCGTACGACGGGAACGGGTCCATGTCGAGGAAGAGCGGAGCCATCGTCGCCAGCGTGGCCACGGCACCGGCGATGAACACGATGCCGCCGGCCTTGACGAGTCCGTCGCCGGGCCGCGCTTCGTCTGAATGAGGAGTAACAGTCACCTCACCAGGGTAGTTCCCTGGCCGAAGCAGCCGACCGTGAAGGACCGGGGAACGTCTTGTCACCCGGCCCCCGACCATTAGCCTTGAGGTGGCGGGTCACTCATGGCCCGCTGCGCTGTTGTCCGGAGCCGTTCACGGCCCTTCGGACCCCGACGAGCACAAGGACAGAGGACGGACGTGCCTACCGGCAAGGTCAAGTGGTTCAACAGTGAGAAGGGCTTCGGCTTTCTCTCCCGTGACGACGGCGGCGACGTCTTCGTCCACTCGTCGGTGCTCCCCGCCGGGGTGGACGCTCTCAAGCCCGGCCAGCGCGTCGAGTTCGGTGTCGTCGCGGGCCAGCGCGGTGACCAGGCACTTTCTGTGACGGTACTCGACCCGGCACCCTCCGTCGCGGCGGCGCAGCGGCGCAAGCCCGACGAGCTCGCCTCGATCGTGCAGGACCTCACGACCCTGCTGGAGAACATCACCCCGATGCTGGAGCGCGGCCGCTACCCCGACAAGGTGCACGGCACGAAGATCGCCGGACTGCTCCGCGCGGTGGCCGACCAGCTCGACGTCTGAGTCCCACCGGTACGCCTACGACCGCGCCCCGCCACTCGAAAGAGCGGCGGGGCGCGGACGTACGTACGGGGCGATCAGCCCTGCGGGAAGTCCAACGAGCCGGGCGCGATGGCCGGTACCAGCCCTTCGGCCGCCGCCCGGGTGAGCAGCCCGCGCACCGCCGCGTAGCCGGAGTCACCGAGGCCGGCGGTGAACTCGTTGACGTAGAGACCGATGTGCTGGTCGGCGACCGCCGGATCCAGCTCCTGGGCGTGCGCGCGGACGTACGGGCGGGAGGCCTCCGGGTCGTCCCAGGCCATCCGGACCGACGTACGGGCCGACTCGGCCAGCGCGCGCAGCCGCTCCGCGCCCAGCGAGCGCTTGGCGATGATCGCGCCGAGCGGGATCGGCAGACCGGTCGTCGACTCCCAGTGCTCACCCATGTCGGCCAGGCAGTGCAGCCCGTAGTCCTGATAGGTGAACCGGGCCTCGTGGATCACCAGCCCGGCGTCCACCCGGCCGTCGCGGACCGCCGGCATGATCTCGTGGAACGGCAGGACGACGACCTTGCCGACCCCCTCCGGCAGCACGTCCGCCGCCCAGAGCCGGAACAGCAGGTAGGCGGTGGAACGTTCGCTCGGCACGGCCACCGTCCGCCCGGCCAGGTCGAGCCCCGGCTCGCGGGTCAGCACCAGCGGGCCGCAGCCGCGCCCCAGCGCCCCGCCGCACGGCAGCAGCGCGTACTCCTCCAGCACCCACGGCAGCACCGCGTACGACACCTTCAACACGTCCAGCTCACCGCGCTCGGCCATGCCGTTGGTGATGTCGATGTCCGCGAAGGTGACGTCGAGGGCGGGCGCGCCCGGCACCCGGCCGTGCGCCCACGCGTCGAAGACGAACGTGTCGTTCGGGCACGGCGAATAGGCGATCTTCAGCGCTTCACCGGTGGTCGTGCTCATGGCGTTCTCCCCAGTTCGCGAGTACGGGCCCCAGCACACGGAAGCCGTCGGCGAGCGCGGTGAGCGCCTCCCCGATCCGCCAGGCGGCACGGTCGCGAGGGCCCACGGCATTGGACACGGCACGGATCTCCAGGACGGGCAGCCCGTGCGCGGCGGCCGCCTCCGCGACCCCGAAGCCCTCCATGGCCTCGGCCCCGGCCATCGGATGCCGGGCGGCCAGCGCGGCGGCCCGGGCGGCGGTCCCGGTCACGGTGGAAACGGTCAGCACGGGCGCGAGCAGCGCCCCGGTCGCCTCGGCGGCGCGGGCCGCGAGCTCGGCGGGCGGCAGATGCACGCTGTGCCCGAAGCCGAGTTCCGTGACGTCGAGGAACCCGTCGGGGGTCTCGGCCCCCAGGTCGGCGGCGACGATCGCGTCCGCGACCACGAGGGAACCGAGCGGGGCGGCGGGCGCGAACCCGCCGCCGATGCCGGCGGAGACGACGAGCGAGTAGTCGGCCAGGGCCAGGGCCGTGGCGGTCCCGGCGGCGGCCGCCGCCGGACCGACGCCCCCGACGAGCACGTCGAAGGCGATGCCCGGAAGGTCCCGGCGGTTGATGAGGTAACTGCCGGGCAAGGTGCGTGGCTCAGGACCGAACGCGTCCGGATGAGGGGTCAGCCCGGTGGTGACGGAGTCTGCCTCCGCCGCCACCGCGGTCACGACGAGCGCGCGCACCGCTGCCGCCCGGTTACTTGAGCTTGAGGTCGAAGGACCAGACGGCGAGCGGCTTGCCGTCCTCGGCGAGCTGCAGGAACGCCAGCTTCTTCGAGGAAGGGGCCTCGCCCTGGCCACCGGTCGCGAAGACGTCGGCACCCGGGAAGCTGCGGTAGGTGTTCGAGGAGGGCTCGGTGATCGGCTGCCCGTCCAGGACCGCCGACCAGCGCTTGCCGTCCTCGACGATCTCCGGCTCGACCCCGAGACGCAGGGTGTCGCCCCGCGCGTACTCGACGGTCTTGGGGTTCTTGAGGTTGGTGAGGCACTCCTGGACCTGGTCCATGGAGAGCTCCTTGCCGTCGTTGTGGCAGGAGGCTTCGGCGGACACCGACGAGGTGCCGACCGTCACGGTCGCCAGCGGCGTCGGCTTCTCGCCGCAGGCGGAGAGGAGGAGGAGGCCGGCGGACACGGCTCCGAGGGCCGCGACGCTGCGGCGGGCCCTACCCGAGAAAAGCGGTGCGGTCATGAGCCGAAGGCTATCGGGCCCCTGGGCTGCGCCGCTGCATGGGGTACCGGTGGCCTGCGGCGCGGCGTCCGTTTGCCGCCGAAGGCGGTCATGCGACCCGAGGGCGGGACGTGCCCGCGTGGTGCCGGGGGGCCGAGAGGACGCCACGCAACGCCATCGTCGTGCCCAGGGCGACGATCGCCGCGGCGACCGACATTCCCAGTACTCCGTTCAGCGGCAGCACGATGCCGATCGCACCACCCAACACCCACGCCACCTGGAGCAGCGTCTCCGAACGGGCGAACGCAGAGGTCCGCACCGACTCCGGCACGTCCCGCTGGATCATCGCGTCCAGCGACAACTTCGCCAGCGCCTGGCAGAAGCCCGCCGTCGCACCCAGCACGGCCATGAACAACCCGCTGAAGAACACCGCCGCGAGCACCGCCACCGCCAGCGTCAGACACAGCACCGCCGCGATGATCGCCTCCGGAGCCCGCGCCCGCAGCCACGCCCCCGCCGCCGTGCCGCAGGCGTTGCCCACACCCGCCGAGACACCCACGATGCCCAGCGACACCGCCGCGCTCTGCCCCGCCAGCGGATGCTCGCGCAACAGGAACGCCAGGAAGAAGATCAGGAACCCGGACAGCGCACGCATCGAGGCGTTCGCCAGCAACCCGCACAACACCGACCTGCTGACCGTCCGCAGACCCGGCCGCTTCGAATGCGCCTCGTGCGTCGACAGCCGCGCCCGACGCTCCCCCTTGGCCTCGTCCACCTTGTGCGGCAGCGTGAACGCCGCGACCGTGCCCCACACGAAGACCAGACAGGCCCCGTACAGCGGCCACTGCGGCCCGATCAGATTCAGCGCGGCCCCCACCGGCGCCGCCACGCCCGTGGCCAGCAGACCGGCCAACGTGACCCGCGAGTTCGCCTTGACGAGTGAGAATTTCGGCGGCAGCAGCCGAGGCACCACCGCACTGCGCACCACCCCGTACGACTTCGACGCCACCAGTACGCCGAGCGCCGCCGGATACAGCTGGATGCCCCCCGTGGCCACCGCCCCCGACATCAGCAACGCCAGCAGCGCGCGCGCCAGCATCGCCGCCGCCATCGAAGCCCGGCGACCGTGCGGCAACCGGTCCAGGAGCGGTCCGATCACCGGCGCCAGCACCGTGAACGGAGCCATCGTGATGCCGAGGTACAGGGCCACCCGGCCCCGTGCCTCGTCCGTGGGAACGGAGAAGAACACCGTCGAGGCCAACGCCACCGTGATCAGCATGTCGCCGGCCCCGTTGATGGCGTGCAACTCGATCAGCTTGCCGAGGCCCGATTCACCGGCCCCGTGCGCGTGCGTGGCCCGCCGGATCCCGCGCGCCGGAAGGTGCAGCGCACGCCCGACAGCCCGGCCGGCCCGCCTGGCCGGTCCCGAGCCGTCGTCGGACGACCGTACGGGTGCCACACTCGACATAGTGCCCCACCCGGCCCTCCCGGGGCGCCTCCCGGCGCGTCGCGCACCCGGTGGCTTGTCCGCGAATCGGACCTTGCATGTGTGCCCGAGGCTTAAGAGGAGGTAGCGTGCGTAGCGCGCCACCGGCGGTTGCTCCTGGCCGCGCGCCTCTTCGTGATCCCGCAGAATGGGTCGCAGTGAGGTGCGCCCGGAGTCCGATCGGGTGCGGACGTCGACGCGGCCCTCTGGTCCGCTCCGCCCGTGCCACGTACGGACAGCACCGACGGGTCGTTGTGGACGACAGTACGGACGGCGCACACGTGAGACGGCGTAGGAGAGAACGAGACCAGTGAGTGCTGCGACGACGCGAAGCCGTACCCCGCGTACCCCCGACCGCCTGTGCGTCGAGGCGGTAGAACTCGCCCGCGCGGCGGCCGAGGAGGCCGCCTTCCCCGGAGTGGTCGGCGCGCACGTCTCCGCCGTGGCGGAGGGCGACCGCGTCGTCACCCACTTCTTCGAGTCCAAGGAACCGGGCTACCGCGGCTGGCGCTGGGCCGTCACCGTGACCCGCGCCTCCCGCGCCAAGAACGTCACCCTCGACGAAACGGTGCTGCTCCCCGGCGACGACGCGCTGCTCGCCCCCGAGTGGGTGCCGTGGAGCGAACGACTGCGCCCCGGCGACATGGGCCCCGGCGACCTGCTGCCCACCGACGCCGAGGACCTGCGCCTGGAGCCGGGCTGGTCGGGCGAGGACACCCCGCCGCCGAACTCGGTGGTCTCCACCGAGATGGCCGAACTGGTCGAGGCCGAGGACGCCGACGTCACCGACCGCGCGGTGGTCCCCGTACGCGGCTCCATCACCTCGGTCGCCGAGGAACTGGGCATGCGCCGGGCGCGCGTGCTGTCCCGCTACGGGCTGCACACCGCCGCCGACCGCTGGGACGAGTCCTTCGGCGCCAAGACCCCGATGGCGCAGGCCGCGCCCGCCTCCTGCGTCTCCTGCGGCTTCCTGGTGGCCATCGGCGGCTCGTTGGGCCAGGCCTTCGGCGTCTGCGCGAACGAGTTCAGCCCGGCCGACGGCCGTCTGGTGTCGCTGTCCTACGGCTGCGGCGGCCACTCGGAGGCCGCGGTCATGCCGGCGCCGCTGCGACCGGCCCCGCCGGTGCTCGACTCGATGGCCTCGGACGAGTTCACCCTGCGACCGACCCCCGACAGCGGATCGGTCCCGGCCTCGGAATCCGACCTGCCGGCCGCGGACCTCGGCCACTCCTAGATCGGACACGCCCCGGCCCGCTCGGCGTACCCTCGCCCCATGGGGGACAAGGGCGCGGACACGGACATGGACATGGTGGGGATGACCGGCCGGGTGACCGGCACGGTCGGCCCCGGCCTGGTGGGCGAGGTCATCGTCCGGATCCGGGGCGGGGCGGAGCACTTCCTCGCCCACCCGGTCCACGGGACCGGCCGGCTCCCCGTCGGGACGGTGGTGACGGTGGTCGAGTACCTGCCGCCGCGCACGGTGTACGTGATGGCCGCCTACGACAACTGACGCCCCGTCCCACCTGTACGTATCAGGATGGCGACAAGACGCGGCCCGCGTCTTCCGGCCGGGCCGTGACAGGCGCAGACTCGGCCTCGTCGGTGCCGAACGGCACCGCGCTAAGGGGGCGTTGCCGATGGCTATCGGCGTCGTGGCGGGAATCGTTCTCGCCGCAATCGTGGCTCTGATCGGCCTGTTCAAGCTCATGTGGCGGGTGGCCGAACCGAACGAGGCACTCGTCATCTCCGGCTCCACGCACAAGACCGAGGGCCTCGGGCAGGGCATGGGCTTCCGGATCGTCACCGGGCGGGGCACGCTCGTCCTCCCGGGCGTGCAGGCGGTACGGAAACTGTCCCTGGACCTCAACGAGACCCAGCTGTCCGTGGACTGCGTCACCCACCAGGGCATCCCGCTGCGGGTGAAGGGCGTCGTCATCTTCAAGGTCGGCGACGACCTCGTGTCGATCGCCAACGCGGCGCGCCGCTTCCTGGACCAGCAGAAGATGATGCCCGAGCGCGTGCACATCGTCTTCGCGGGCCATCTGAGGTCCATCGTGGGTGGGTTGACGGTCGAGGACATGATCCGCGACCGGGAGAAGCTGACGGGTCAGACCCGGATGGCCTGCGGTACCGAGATGGAGAAGCTCGGCCTGATCGTCGACTCGCTGCAGATCCACGAGATCGAGGACCCGACCGGCTACATCAAGAACCTGGCGATGCCGCACGCGGCGGCCGTGCAGCGGGACGCGCGGATCGCGCAGGCCGAGGCGAACCGGCTGGCCACGGAGGCTGAGCAGGCCGCCTTCGCCCGGATGGCCGAGGCGACGCGCGACAGCGAGATCCTGCAGGCCGGCTACCAGGCCGAACGGGACAAGGCGGCGGCGACGGCCCGGCAGGCGGGCCCGCTGTCGGAGGCGGCCGCCCGCCAGGAAGTCGTCGTCCAGGAGACCCGGGTCGCGGAGCTGGAGGCGCACCGGCGCGAGCAGCAGCTGCAGGCGGACGTACGCAAGCCCGCGGACGCGGCGGCGTACGAGACCCGCACCCGGGCCGAGGCCGAGCGCGACGCCCGGATCTCGGCGGCACAGGCCAAGGCCCGGGAGACCGAGCTCGCGGCGGCCGCCGAGGCGACGCGGGTGACGACGGCGGCGACCGCCGACGCGCAGGCCGTGGAGGCGCGAGGTATCGCGTCGGCGAAGGCCACGCGGGCGACGGGCGAGGCCGAGGCCGCGGCCACGCAGGCGCGGGGTCTCGCGGAGGCGGAGTCGGCGAAGGCCCGCGGTCTGGCCGAGGCGGAAGCGATCAAGGCGCGGGCCGCCGCGCTGGCGGAGAACCAGGAGGCGGTCGTCGCGCAGCAGCTGGCCGAGAACTGGCCGGCGATCGTGGAGGCGGGCGCGGGGGCCTTCGGCAACGTGGAGCACATGGTCCTGCTGAACGGGGCCGAGGGCATGTCGGAGATGTTCGCCAAGGCGCTGACGATGGGCGGCACGGGTCTGGGCGTGGCCCGCCAACTCCTGGCCTCGATGGGCCAGACCCCCGCCCCGGGAACCCCGTCCCCGGCGACCCCGTCGGTGAACGGCCGCATCCCGATCCACGAGGAGTAACCCCCTCGGGCAACATCTCGGGTTTTGGCGCCCCCGGCCGCTGTTTCAGCGCCGGGGGCGCCAATTCAGCCCCTCCGGCGTTTGAGGAGCGGGGTCCGGGGCGGAGCCCCGGCAACGGCGCGGGCGCCGAACCGTCGTGTTCCGGCGCGGCGCCGTCGCCGGGGCGCCGCCCCCGGACCCCCGCGCCTCAAACGCCGGCGAGGCTGGTTGGTGCGGCGAGGCCGGATGGGGCGGCGAGGCCGGATGGGGACGGCGGAGCCGGATATGTGACGGCGAGGTCGGGTGCGTGTCGGGCGGTCGGGTCAGTTGCCGCCGCGGCGGCGGAGGAGGCGTTTGGCGCCCAGGACCAGGATCAGGCCGCCCGCCAGGACAAGGGCTCCCTTGCCGAAGCCGACCGTCGGTTCCGTCATCGAGGACGCGCCCGGCGGCGAGCCCGGCTGCGGTGAGGCCGACGGACCGGTGGCGGCGGCGACCGGGATCGCGATGACCCGACTGCCCTCGCCCTCCGCGCCGAACATCAGCGTGGCGCCGTCCGGCGTGTACGTCACCGACTCCGCCTGCCCCTGCCACGGCGCGTCCACCCGCTCGCCCTCACCCACCGGCAGGCCGTCCTTCCACGGGTAGGTGCGGGCCGTGAAGTAGCCCCGTAGCGTCAGCCGGGTGCCGTCGGGGGAGAACGCCCCGTCCGTCACCCACGGCACGTCGGCGACCCGCCGGAACACGTTCGTGCCGCCCGTGGACAGCTCCGCCGGGCCCTCGTACAGGCCGCCCCTGTTCTCGTCCTTGCTCGCGATGTACACCCGGCCCGTCACCGGATGGACCATCAGGGACTCCGCGTTGCGCGCGCCGTCCGCGTACTTCACCGTGAACTGCGTGGCCTCGACGGTGACATCACCCAGTTGCTTGGGCTCCGGGAAGCGGTAGATCCACACGTGGTCCCAGGTGCCGCCCCGGTTGTCGCCGATGTCCCCCACGTAGAGCTGCCCGTCCGGGCCCAGTGAGATCGCCTCGACGTCGCGCGGCTTCCCGATGCCCTTCAGCGTCACACGGGCCACCGTGCGGCCCGTGGCCGAGTCCACCGCGTAGATGTACGGGCCGTCGTCGCTGTCGTTGTGCGTCCAGTACACGCCCGGGTGGATCCTGCTGGCGGCCAGGCCGCTGGACTCCTTGATCCGCGGGTCGGAGATGGTGAAGGAGGACGTGGCGGGGGTCTCCGCCGCGAGGGCGGGGCCCGCCGGCACGGCGAGGGCGGCGGCGACGGCGGTGGCGGTGGTGACGGCGGCGGACGCGGCGGCGGACGGCAAGGGCAGGCGCATGTCCCCAGCCTGCCAGTACGTGCCGCGTGTCCGGCGTCACAGGGGTTTCTGTCGCGCGATCCGCGATGATGACCGGATGCGTTTCATGTTCGTCGGCGACTCCATGACCATCGGACGCGCCGGCGACTACACCTGGCGCTACCGGATGTGGCAGCACCTCAGCTCGACCTTCGACGGTCCCCACCGGATCGTCGGTCCGCGGTGCGAGCTGTACGACACCGTCGCCGACGCGCCCACCAGTCACGCGTACGCCGACCCGGCCTTCCCGGAGCGCGCCCGCCGTCACCTGGCCGGCTGGGGCGAGGGCTGGCAGCACATGGCCCCCCTCATAGGCCCCGCCGTCGCCGACACCCGCGCCGACGTGCTCCTGGTGTCCCTCGGGCTGATCGACCTCGGCTTCTACACCGACGCCGAGCAGACCGCCGCCAACGCCCGCCGGTTCGTCGCCGAGGCCCGCGCCGCCCGGCCCGCCGTCCGCATGGTCCTGCTGCCGGTCATCCCCAACAGCCGGGCCGAGGAGGACGCCCCCTTCGCGGCCGAGGTGGCCCGCTTCAACGAGCTCCTCGCGAAGGCGGTCGCGGACCTGACGACCGACGCCTCGCCGATCCTGCTGGCCGCGCGCCCGGACGCGTACGACATCCACCGCGACACCTACGACGGCACTCACCCGAACGCCTCGGGCGAGCACCGGCTGGCGGGTGAGTTCGCGGCCGTCCTCCACCAGGCGTGGGGGATCGGCGGCCCCTACCGGCCCGCGCAGGGGCTGTAACACGCCCTTCACGGCGGGGTCTTGCTTCGAGCGCACTCCAAGCAGTTGGCTAGTGCCCCATGAAGTACACGCAGCTCGGACGCTCCGGACTCAAGGTCAGCCGACTCGTTCTCGGCACGATGAACTTCGGCCCCCAGACCGGGGAGCCCGAAAGTCACTCGATCATGGACTCCGCCCTCGACGCGGGCATCAATTTCTTCGACACTGCAAATGTGTATGGGTGGGGCGAGAACAAGGGCCGTACCGAGGAGATCATCGGCACCTGGTTCGCCCAGGGCGGCGACCGCCGCGAGAAGACGGTCCTCGCCACCAAGGTGTACGGCTCCATGTACCGCGAGGCCGACACCTGGCCCAACTACGACCGTCTGTCGGCGCTGAACATCCGGCGGGCCGTCGACGCCAGCCTCAAGCGGCTCCGGACCGACTACATCGACGTCTACCAGTTCCACCACGTGGACCGGCTGACCCCCTTCGAGGAGATCTGGCAGGCCGTCGAGGTCCTGATCCAGCAGGGCAAGATCCTCTACGCCGGCTCCTCGAACTTCCCCGGCTGGAAGATCGCCCAGGCCAACGAGATCGCGGCCCGCCACGGCCGGCTCGGCCTGGTCAGCGAGCAGTGCATCTACAACCTCGCCGAGCGGCGCGCGGAGATGGAGGTCGTCCCGGCGGCCCAGGAGTACGGCCTCGGTGTCATCCCGTGGTCCCCGCTGCACGGGGGCCTGCTGGGCGGGGTCATCAAGAAGGAGGTCGAGGGCGGCCGGCGCGCCTCCGGTCGGTCGGCGGACGCGCTGGCGAACACCGCCGTGCGGGCGCAGGTGCAGGCGTACGAGGACCTGCTGGACAAGCACGGCCTGGAGCCGGGCGAGGTCGGGCTGGCCTGGCTGCTGACGCGTCCCGGGGTCACCGGGCCGATCGTCGGGCCGCGTACGCAGGAGCAGCTGGACTCGGCGCTGCGCGCGGCGGAGCTGGAGCTCTCGCAGGAGGTCCTGGCGGGCCTGGACGAGATCTTCCCGGGTCCGGGGGCGTCGCCGGAGGCTTTCGCCTGGTAGGAGCCCGCTCAGGGGCTACTGGCCGACGGCAGCCGCCACGGCCACGACGAAGAACATCAGCACGAGCACACCGGCCATCACGCGGTTTCTGGTCTTGGGATCCACCCGTCGAGCGTAACGCGGGCCGCCGGCTCTCCCGCACGCCCCCCGGCTCAGGCCGGGGGGCGTGCGGGTTTCAGCCGCCGAGCGGCCAGGCGCCGACGGTCTCGTAGCGGGGCTGCTCGCCCGGCACCCCACTGACGGGGAGGTTGCTGCGGACCAGGCTGAGCGTGTCGACCTGCCAGGGCGTGCCCTCGAAGCCCGCGAGGGCGTCCAGGTAGGGGCGCAGCGGGGTGGTGGCATTGCGGCTGCGGGCCAGGGTGAGGTGCGGGTTGTAGCGGCGGTGCTGCTCCATCGGTACGCCGGCCCGCCGGGCGGCGGCGTCGGTCCGTTCGGCGAGCATCCGTAGGGCGGCGAGCTCCCCGGCGGCGCCGGCCCACAGGGCGCGCTCCCCGAAGTGGCCGGAGCCGTGCAGCCGCAGGGTGAAGGGGTCCGTGCGGTGGGCGGCCCGCTCCAGGCGGGTGTGCAGTTCCGGGAGCACCTCGTCCCGTACCTCGCCCATGAAGGCCAGGGTGAAGTGCCAGCCCGCTCGCGCGGTCCACGTCAGGTGGTCGTCGTGCAGGGGGTCGACGGCCCGGGCCAGCTCGGCGACGGCCGCGTCCGGCGGGAGGACGGCTGCGAACAGTCTCATGCCGGCGAGCGTAGTCGTGCGCGGCGCCGTTGTCGGGGGCCCTGCCCCGAACCCCCGCGCCTCGATCGCCGGCGAGGCCGGATGTGGCCGGCGTCAGCGTGCATGTGCCCGCCGGGCTGGATGGCGCGGAGCGCAGTTCCAGCCCCGCCGGCGATCGAGGCGCGGGTCCGGGCGGAGCCCGGCGGGGTCTGGGGGCGGAGCCCCCGGCAGGCCGGCCCCGGCTCAGGCCACCGTCACCAGCTCGCGGCGGGGCGGGACGGCCGGGACGAAGGTCACACCGCGCCGGTTCACGCGCAGCCGGAGGTTCCCGACGCGGGCCAGGACCAGCGCGATCGCGAGGGAGGCGGCCAGGGAGATCGCGCCGCCCGCGGCCATGCCGATCCGGGCGCCGTAGGTGTCCGTGATCCAGCCCAGCAGCGGGGCGCCCAGCGGGGTGCCGCCGGTGAACACCATCATGAACAGGGCCATGACCCGGCCGCGCATCTCGGGGTCGGTGGCCATCTGCACGCTGGAGTTGGCCGTGACGTTGACCGTCAGGCCGAAGATCCCGATGGGGACCAGCAGGGCGGCGAAGAGCCAGAAGCCGGGTGCGGAGGCGGTCACCAGGAGCAGGGCCGAGAACAGTACGGCCGCGGCCACCAGGACCCGCAGGCGGGACTGTCCGCGTCGGGCCGCGAGCAGGGCGCCGGCCAGGGAGCCGGCCGCGATCAGGGTGTTGAAGAGCCCGTAGGTGCCCGCGTCCCCGTGGAAGACGTCGCTGACGTACGCCGAGAGCCAGATCGGGAAGTTGAAGCCGAAGGTGCCGATGAAGCCGACGAGTGCGATCGGCCAGATCAGCTCGGGGCGGCCGGCGACGTAGCGCAGGCCTTCGCGCAGCTGTCCCTTGGCGCGGGGTCGCGGCTCGACCGGGTGCAGTTCGTGCGTCCGCATCAGCAGCAGGCCGGCGAGGGGTGCGGCGAAGGACAGTCCGTTCAGCAGGAAGGCCCAGCCGGAGCCGACGGCGGTGATCAGTACGCCGGCGATCGCCGGGCCGACCAGTCGCGCGGACTGGAAGTTGGCCGAGTTCAGGCTGACGGCGTTTGCCACCTGGTCCTTGCCGACCATCTCGGAGACGAAGGTCTGGCGGGCCGGGTTGTCGACGACGGTGACCAGGCCGATGGCGAAGGCGGCGACGTAGACGTGCCACACCTGGACGTGTCCGGCCAGGGTGAGGACGGCGAGGGCGATGCCGGTCAGGCCCATCGCGCTCTGGGTGGCGAGGAGCAGGGGCCGCTTGGGCAGCCGGTCGGCGAGTACGCCGCCGTAGAGGCCGAACATCAGCATCGGCAGGAACTGCAGGGCGATGGTGATGCCGACGGCGGAGGCGGAGCCGGTGAGCGAGAGGACCAGCCAGTCCTGGGCGATGCGCTGCATCCAGGTGCCCGTGTTGGACACCACCTGGCCGGTGGCGAAGAGCCGGTAGTTACGGATCTTCAGCGAGCTGAACATGGAGCCCTTGCTCGCGGGTGCCGCGACGGGCGCGGCGGTAGCGGGGGTGGATATGTGGCCGGGTGCGGAATCTGCTCCGGTTCCCGTACTCAAAAGCGTTCGCCTCCTGGCGTCGTTCCTTACAGGTGCGCGAGCTTCTCCAGGACGGGGGCGGCCGCGCGGAGCTTGGCCCATTCGTCCTCGGTCAGCTCGGCCGCGAGCCCGGCCAGGAAGGCGTTGCGCTTGCGGCGGCTCTCTTCGAGCATCGCTTCGGCCTCCTCCGTCTGGCGGACCACCTTCTGGCGGCGGTCGTCGGGGTGCGGTTCCAGCGTGACCAGTCCCTTGGCTTCCAGCAACGCGACGATGCGCGTCATCGACGGCGGCTGGACGTGCTCCCGCCGCGCGAGCTCGCCGGGTGTGGCCTGGCCGCAGCGGGCGAGGGTGCCGAGGACCGACATCTCGGTCGGGCTCAGCGACTCGTCGACGCGCTGGTGCTTCAGGCGCCGCCCCAGCCGCATGACGGCGGAGCGGAGGTCGTTCACGGCGGCTGCGTCGTCGCCATGGGAAAGGTCATGCATGTATTTAGAGTAACTCATTACTCTCGCTAAGGAACACCACTTTTCCGGCTCACACCTGGGGTCACTCGTACGGGTGAGTCGGCGGCTGAAAGTGACACGCGCGCGCACCCTGTGCCCCGACCCTTTCGCCATGGGGACACATGTGCTGAGCATGCGCATAGACGGGGAGCTGCTCGACAGGCTCCGGATCCATGCCGCCAAACGCGGAATGAGCGTCCAGGACTATGTGGTCCGGACGCTCATTCGCGATGACTTCGACGAGCGCTTCAAGGCGGCCGTCGACGAGACAGAGAAGTTCTACGGGCTGACGTGAGCTACTGCGCGAGGCCGAGGGCGGGCATCGCGTAGTAGAAGACGAACACCGCCGACACCACGTACATGGCCACCGGGACCCCACGTCCCCGGCCGGTCGCCAGGCGCAGCGCGCAGAAGCTGATGAAGCCGATGCCGATGCCATTGGTGATCGAGTAGGTGAAGGGCATCATCACCATGGCCAGGAAGGCCGGGACGGCGATGGTGTAGTCGCTCCAGTCGATGTCCTTGACCGAGCCCGCCAGGATCATGAAGCCGACCGCCACGAGGGCGGGTGTGGCCGCCTGGGACGGGACCATGGTGGCGAGCGGGGTGAGGAACAGCGCCACGGCGAAGAGGCCGCCCGTCACGATGTTCGCCAGGCCCGTACGGGCACCCTCGCCGACACCGGCCGTGGACTCCACGAAGCAGGTGGTCGCGGAGGAGGAGGTGGCGCCGCCCGAGGCGACCGCGAGACCGTCGACCAGCAGGACCCGGTTGATCCCGGGGAACTCGCCGGTCTTCTTGTCGATCAGCTTCGCCTCGTCGCCGACGCCGAGGATCGTGCCCATGGCGTCGAAGAAGCAGGACAGCAGCACGGTGAACACGAAGAGGACGCCGGTGAGCATCCCGACCTTCTCGAAGCCGCCGAACAGGCTGACCTGACCCACGAGCCCGAAATCGGGCGCGGCCACCGGGTTGCCGGGCCACTGGGGAACGGTGAGGCCCCAGCCCGAGTCGGGCACCTTCGCGATCAGCTGGACCACGACGGCGACCAGGGTCATCGCCACGATGGAGATCAGGATCGCGCCCGGGACCTTGCGGATCAGCAGGGCGAACGTGAACAGCACGCCGATCGCGAAGATCAGGACCGGCCAGCCGTCCAGGTGACCGGTGCCGCCGAGCTGGAGCGGGACCGTGGTGTGCGCGGCGTCCGGGATCCGGGAGACGAAGCCCGCGTCGACCAGGCCGATCAGCATGATGAACAGGCCGATGCCGATGGCGATGCCCTTGCGCAGGCCCAGCGGGACGGCGCTCATCACCCGTTCGCGCAGGCCGGTGGCGACGAGCAGCATCACCACGAAACCGGCCAGGACCACCATGCCCATGGCGTCGGGCCAGCTCATGCGCGGGGCGAGCTGGAGCGCGACCACCGTGTTCACGCCCAGGCCGGCGGCGAGGGCGATCGGGACGTTGCCGATCACACCCATGAGGAGCGTGGTGAAGGCGGCCGTCAGGACGGTGGCCGTCACCAGCTGGCCGGAGTCGAGCTGATGCCCGTACATGTCCTTCGCGCTGCCCAGGATGATCGGGT
This sequence comes from Streptomyces sp. CLCI03, assembly GCF_053615355.1. NCBI lineage: Bacteria > Bacillati > Actinomycetota > Actinomycetes > Kitasatosporales > Streptomycetaceae > Streptomyces > Streptomyces sp. CLCI03. Next base: position 4,537,198 of record NZ_CM132132.1, read on the forward strand.
TCAGCACGATGATGTACGCCATGGCGAAGAAGGTCGCGAGGCCGCCGCGGACCTCGCGGGCGACGGTCGAACCGCGCTCGGAGATCTTGAAGTAGCGGTCCAGCGAGCCGGAGGGTTCCTGGGCGGAAGGCTCCGGGGAGGTGGCTTCGGGGGCGGGGGCCGGGGTACTCATACGGTCCTCATTGGGTGGTTCATACGAAGAAAATGGGCCGCGCCCAAACCGTTTCAGTATGAACACATGAACGAAAGGGCGTCCATCTCCGCGCGTAGATGGCGTTTCGCGACGCCTAGACTTGCCGCATGGCGAAATGGACTGCGAAGCACGAGGCGCCCGAGCCCCTGGAGGGCCCGGTCGTCGCCACCGTCACAGGTGGCACGATCCTGTGGTTCGCCCTCTTCCTGGTCCAGCTGCCCTTCTACGGGTGGTTCGCCGACCGGGGCCAACTGTGGTGGGTCTGGACCTGCGCGGCCGGCGGCTTCCTCGGCCTGATCGGCATCTGGTACGTCCGCGGTCGCGACGCGGCCCTCAAGCGTCACGCTGAGGCTGCTGCGCAGGCCGAGGTCGCTGCGCGGGCCGAGGTCGCTGCGCGGGCCGAACGGGACGGGCAGACCGGGCAGCCGGGCTCGGGACCGCAGGCCTAGCGGCGGCGCGGGCGCGGGTCCGCGGGCTTCGGGGTGGGGCGGTGCCCCTCCGGGACGTCTCCTCGGCTCGCGAACCCTTGGCCGGGTCGGCCCGTGGTTCGGCGGTGGGTTCGCTCGACCTGCGGGGACGTCCCGGAGTGTCCCCGCCCCACGCGCGGTCGCCCGGCCTGCTGGACGTCCCCGAGTTGCGGGATGTCCCCGAGCGGGTCGGCCCCGCGGCGCTACCAGGGGACGATTCGGGTCATCCCGAAGTCGGATCTTCGGGCTTCTCGGCGGGTGAACAGTTCGAACCGCGCTTAACGTCGGAGGCATGACGCAGCGGGCTGGAACCGAATCCGACGGGCCGGAGCCGGGTGGCGGCACGGCCGCCCCCGCCATCGACGCGGGAGCGGAGCTGGACCCCGTACACCCGATGCGGCCGCCCGCGCCCCGCTTCAAACCGGGCGGGCTGAGCACCGCCGAGGTCGCCGAGCGGGTCGCGCGGGGCGAGGTCAACGACGTTCCCGTGCGCAGCAGCCGTTCCACCACCGACATCGTCCGCGCCAACGTCTTCACCCGCTTCAACGCGATCATCGGCGTCCTCTGGGTGATCATGCTCGTGGTCGCACCCATCCAGGACAGCCTCTTCGGCTTCGTGATCGTCGCCAACACCGGCATCGGCATCATCCAGGAACTGCGGGCCAAGAAGACCCTCGACAGCCTCGCCGTCATCGGCGAGGTCAAACCCAGCGTGCGCCGCGACGGCCGGACCGCCGAGATCTCCACCTCCGAGATCGTCCTCGGCGACGTCATCGAACTCGGCCCCGGCGACAAGGTCGTCGTCGACGGATCCGTCGGCGAGGCCGACGGCCTGGAGATCGACGAATCCCTGCTCACCGGCGAGGCCGACCCCGTCCTGAAGAAGCCCGGGGACCCGGTCATGTCCGGGTCCTTCGTCGTCGCCGGCGGCGGCGCCTTCACCGCCACCAAGGTCGGCCGCGAGGCCTACGCCGCCCAGTTGGCCGAAGAGGCCTCCCGCTTCACCCTCGTCCACTCCGAGCTGCGCTCCGGCATCTCCACCATCCTCAAGTACGTCACCTGGATGATGATCCCGACCTCGATCGGCCTGATCATCAGCCAGCTCCTCGTCAAGGACAACAACCTCAAGGACTCCATCGCCCGGACCGTCGGCGGCATCGTCCCGATGATCCCCGAGGGGCTCGTCCTGCTCACCTCCGTGGCCTTCGCGATCGGCGTCATCCGCCTCGGCCGCAAGCAGTGCCTGGTCCAGGAACTGCCCGCCATCGAAGGCCTCGCTCGCGTCGACGTGGTCTGCCTCGACAAGACCGGCACCCTCACCGAGGGCGGCATGGACGTCACCGAGCTCCGCCCGCTCGGCGGCGCGGACCCGGCCTACGTCAAGAAGGTGCTCGGCGCCCTCGGCGAGTCCGACCCCCGCCCCAACGCCAGCCTCCAGGCGATCATCGACGCCTACCCCGACATGGCGGAGTGGCGCTGCACCGAGTCCCTGCCCTTCTCCTCCGCCCGCAAGTACAGCGGCGCCAGCTTCAGCGAGGGCGACGGGGAGAACAACACCTGGCTGCTCGGCGCCCCCGACGTCCTGCTCCCCGCCGGGGACCCGGCCCTCGACGAGATCAACGACCTCAACGAGCAGGGACTACGCGTCCTGCTGCTGGCCCGTTCCGCCCGCGAACTCGACGACGCGGCCGTCGCCACCGGGGTCCGGCCGACCGCCCTGGTCGTCCTGGAACAGCGGCTGCGCCCCGACGCCGCCGACACACTGCGCTACTTCGAGGACCAGAACGTCAAGGCGAAGGTCATCTCCGGCGACAACGCGATCTCCGTCGGCGCGGTCGCCGGCAAGCTGGGTCTGCCGGGCGCGGAGAACACCGTCGACGCGCGGGGGCTCCCCACCGACCAGGCCGACATGGCGCAGGTCCTCGACGACAACTCCGTCTTCGGGCGGGTGAGCCCGCAGCAGAAGCGGGACATGGTCGGAGCCCTCCAGTCCAAGGGCCACACGGTCGCCATGACGGGCGACGGGGTCAACGACGTCCTCGCCCTCAAGGACGCGGACATCGGCGTCAGCATGGGCTCGGGCTCGGAGGCGACCAAGGCGGTGGCCCAGATCGTCCTCCTCAACAACAGCTTCTCGACCCTGCCCTCGGTGGTCGCCGAGGGCCGCCGGGTCATCGGCAACATCACCCGCGTGGCCACCCTCTTCCTCACGAAGACGGTCTACTCGGTGCTGCTGGCCATCCTGGTGGTCTGCTCGCAGGTCGAGTACCCCTTCCTGCCCCGCCACCTGACGCTGCTGTCCACGCTCACCATCGGCATCCCGGCCTTCTTCCTGGCCCTGGCCCCGAACAAGGAACGGGCGAAACCGCACTTCGTGAAGCGGGTCATGCGTTACGCGATCCCCGGTGGCGCCATCGCGGCCGTGGCCACCTTCGTCTCGTACCTGATCGCCCGCCACCACTACACCGGCCAGGGAGCCCTCGAAGCCGAGTCCAGCGCGGCCACGTTGACGCTGTTCCTGACGTCCATGTGGGTACTGGCGATCATCGCCCGCCCCTACACGTGGTGGCGGGTGGCCCTGGTCGGCGCGATGGGCGGGGCGTTCCTGATCGTCCTCCTCGTGCCGTGGCTGCAGACCTTCTTCCAGCTCAAGCTGGTGGGCGTCGTGGTGCCGTGGATCGCGGTGGGCGTCGCCGTGGGCGCGGCCGTGCTGATCGAGTTCACCTTCCGGTGGGTCGACCGCAAGTTCCCGGCGTAGGTCGTCTCTTTCGGATCTTGTCGGGCGGGCCGGGCCCGGCAAGATCCGAAAGAGACGGCCTAGCGGTCCCGGCTCCGCCGCCGGGTCCGGGGCGGCCCGGGCGGCGGAGCCGCGCCCGGACGGCGCGCCGGGCCCGTCAGTCGAACCAGCGGTCCCGGGCCAGTTCCGCGGTGCGCGACGGGTCCTCCAGCAGGGCCGCCACCTCGAAGCGGCGCGGCCACTGGCCCGCCGACCATGCGAGGCCGGCCGCGACGCCCTCCAGCGTCGACGCGTGGAGCGTGCCGTCGGGGGTGCGGCGCCAGTCGAGTTCCGTGCCGCCCGCGACCAGCTCCTCGTGCTCGACGTACGTCACCGGAGTGGCCGGACCCAGCAGCACGAGCACCGACTCCGGGACCTCGTGCTCCTCGCCGGGCGTGGTCACCTCCGCCGGAACCGTCTCCGAGAGGCGGCGCACCTGGAGCAGGTCCGCGAGATCCGCCGCGCGCGACGGAGGGACCGGCAGCAGCGGCAGGCCCGCCGTCAGCGGGAGCAGGTCCGGGGCGTCCGCGATCACCGCGTCCGCCGCGTCCACCACGAGCACCTCGCCGTCCACCACCGCGCGCAGCTCGTCCGGGAGGGTGACCTGCTCGGGGTCCAGATCGGCCAGCGCGCCGTACAGGCCGTGCAGCTGGTGGCCGGTGACCTCGCGGTCCGGATCGGCGAGGCGGCCCAGCAGTTCGGCGGCGCCGCCGGGCTCGTCCAGCAGGGCCGCCACGGAGGTCCGTACGCCCAGCGCCCGCAGGACCTGCTCGTCCTCGAAGCCCGTGGCGTCCGCCGAGGTGTAGAGGCCCGCCAGCAGCGGGTCGCCGCCCGCCGCGCGCAGGCCCGCCGGGCGGCGGCCGTCGAGCACCGGGTGGTCGCGCAGCCACCAGGCCGTGTACGGGCGCACCGACTGCGTGGTGCCGTCCGGCAGCAGGATCCGCACGGGCTGGGTCAGGGCGTCGCGCAGCGGCGGCTGCGCGAGCAGGGCCAGCGCCTGCGGCCAGCAGTCGTCGTCGACGAGGTCGAGGTCCCGGACGGCGACCAGCTCGGTCGCCACCGGCGGGACCGGCAGCTCCGGCAGCTGGTCCAGGACGTCCTCGCACCACACGTCCACCGCGTCCAGCAGGCCCGCGTCGTCGGGCTCGGCGAAGTCGCCCTCGCGCGGTTCCAGCTCGTCCGGGTCGAGGACCACGTCGGTGGCACGGACCAGCTGGAAGGTGGCCAGGACCCCGCACGCGGTGAGTGGGCCCGCGCCCCACCGCTCCGCGAGGTCCGCGTCCACGTACGGGACCTCGTCCTCGCGGATCACCGAGGCCAGCGGGCTGCCCGGCAGCAGGAGCTCGCCCGCCGGGACCAGTTCCCCGTCCTCGTCCGGCAGGGCCAGCGCGCCGAGCCAGGGCTCGTCGCCCGGCGCCAGATCGGCGTCGCGGACCAGCCCCAGGACCACCTCGGCCAGCTCGTCGGCGTCCAGGGTGTCGGCGTCCTCGTCCCAGATCTCCCCCGCGTCGAGGGAGGCGGCGACGGCCGCCCGCACCTGCGGGGTCGTCAGGACCGCGCGGGCCGTGGCCGGGAGGGCGCCGAGCTTCTCCAGCAGCGGGTGCGCCGCGTCCGGATGCGCCACCTTCAGCCCCAGCCGGGCCAGGCTCGTCGGCGTGTCCGCGCCGGGCAGCAGGATGTGCCGGGGGCCGATCGACGTACGGCCGTCGGCGAGCGGCACGGGCAGCCCGGACAGCCGGTCGGGGTCCACCCCGGCCAGGCTGTCGTACAGCCGGTGCCACCACTCGGGGGTCCGCTCGATCCCCGCGATCCGCTCGATGGCATCGCCCAGCGGCAGCCGGCCCACCCCCAGGGTGCGCAGCTCGGCCCGGCGCTCCAGGCCCGCCGGCAGCAGGGTCGGCAGGACCTCGGCGAGGACGCGTACGGTGTCGGCGCCCGCGCCCTCCACCACCTCGGCCTCGAAGGGGCGCAGGGCGTTGCGCTCCTCCGCGTGCTCGGGCGGAGCGGCCGGCGCGAGGAACGCCGTACGGGGCAGCCGCCGGAGGACGGCCGCGCGCAGGGCCCCGTCCAGCTCGCCCTTGCCGAGCGGGCCGGGCACCAGGTCCACCAGAGCGGTCGTCACCGGGTCCCAGGCGCCGAGGAGTTCGGCGTAGGCGTCGGCGGCGCGCTCCACGAGGAAGTCGAGCAGCGGACCCGGCGCGGGGTGCCGGCGGGTGGTGTCCAGCGGCAGGGTCGCGATGAGCAGCGCCGGAATGCCCAGCGGCTCGTCGGTGGGGGTCGGCGCGTGCACCACCGGGGCGGTGACCGGGCGCACCGGGGCGCCGTCGGAGTCGACGGGCACGGCCCAGGACACCGCCCAGGCGGGCCGCAGCCGCTCCTCGACGGGCCGGTCGGCGAGCAGCTCCCGCTCGATGGGGCCGCCGTGCCGGACGGTGCGCCAGCGGTGGGTGACCGTGCCGGAGGCGGTGGTGTCGTCGATGACCGTGTACGGGCCCTCGTCGCGCCGGTACAGGGTCCGCGTGCCGTCCGCCGGGGTCTCCACGACGACCTCGCGCAGACCGGGCAGGGTGAGCAGCAGGGCGTCGTCGACGCCCGCCAGCAGCCGCTCCACCAGACCCTCGGCGGCGGCGTCGCGCAGCGGGAGGACCACGACCGTGTCGTAGCCCTCGGGGGCGGTGCCCTCGGCGGGCAGTGGGAGGCGCAGCAGCGGAACGTGCCCGTCACGGCGGCGCAGTTCGTCGCCGAGGCCGGGGCTGCCGACGGCGGCGCCCCGGGCCAGCTCACGGGCCTCGGCCAGCGACCAGCGCACCCCGCCGTGCCGGCCGAGCACCGCCGGTTCGTCGGAGACGGCCAGGACGGCCGCGAAGCCGACGCCGAACCGGCCGACGCTGTCGCCGGACGGTTCCCGCTTGGCGGAGGCGCGCAGGGTGCTCAGCGACTCCACGCCCGTCGCGTCCAGCGGGGCACCGGTGTTGGCGACGGCCAGCAGCGCGTGCCCGCCCTCGGTCTCGTGCAGGGTGAGCCGGAGCCGGCCGGGCACCTTGGCCCGGGCCGCGGCGTCGGCGGCGTTCTGCGCCAACTCGATGACGAGCCGGTCCCGGTAGCCGCCGAGCGCGAGGTCCTCCTCGGCGTTGGCGTCCTCGCGGAACCGGGCCGGGCCCGCCCCCCACGCGTCGAGCACCCCGCGCCGCAGCCGGGCCGTGCCGAAGGGGTCCACACCGCTCTGGGCCGCCGTCACTCGCACGCTCACGCCGCTGCCTCCAAGAATCGCCGCCGGAGCCCTGAAGGTACCGCGTGCGGGGAAGCCCCCACGCCGGTGGCCTCGCGATGTCCGGGGAACGCCGAAGCCCCCGGCGACAGCAGGTCACCGGGGGCTTCGCGTCGTATCGGGCGGGCGATGGTCAGAGCTTCTCGATCACGTGGTCGATGCAGGCCGTCAGCGCCTGCACGTCCGCCGGGTCGATCGCCGGGAACATCGCGATGCGGAGCTGGTTGCGGCCGAGCTTGCGGTACGGCTCGGTGTCCACGATCCCGTTGGCGCGCAGCACCTTGGCGACCGCCGCCGCGTCGATCTCGTCCGAGAAGTCGATCGTGCCGATGACGGACGAGCGCTTGTCGGCGTCCACGACGAACGGGGTCGCGTACTTGGACGCCTCCGCCCAGCCGTACAGGTTGCGCGCGCTGGCCGCCGTACGGCCGGTGGTGAACTCCAGGCCACCCTGGCTGTTCATCCACCGCAGCTGCTGGTCCAGCAGGAACAGGGTCGACAGCGCCGGGGTGTTGTACGTCTGGTTCTTCAGCGAGTTGTCGATCGCCGTCGGCAGCGAGAAGAACTCCGGGATGTGCCGGCTGCCGGACGCGTGCACGCGGGCGGCGCGCTCCAGGGCGGCCGGGGAGAACGCGGCCAGCCACAGGCCGCCGTCCGAGGCGAAGGACTTCTGCGGCGCGAAGTAGTAGACGTCCGTCTCGGTGATGTCCACCGGCAGACCACCGGCGCCCGAGGTCGCGTCCACCAGAACGAGGGATCCGGCGTCGGCGCCCGCGACGCGCTCGATCGGCGCCGCCACACCCGTCGAGGTCTCGTTGTGCGTGTACGCGTACACGTCCACGCCCGCCTCGGCCACCGGCTCCGGGTGCGTACCCGGCTCCGAGGAGATCACGGACGGCGCGTCCAGCCACGGCGCGAGCTTCGCGGCCGTGGCGAACTTCGAGGAGAACTCGCCGAAGGTGAGGTGCTGGGACTTCCGCTCGATCAGACCGGCGGTCGCGATGTCCCAGAAGGCGGTGGAGCCGCCGTTGCCCAGGATCACCTCGTACCCCTCGGGGAGGGAGAAGAGGTCCCGGAGGCCCTGGCGCACCGAGCCGACCAGGTTCTTGACCGGGGCCTGGCGGTGTGAGGTTCCGAGCAGGGAGGTACCGGTGGCGGCGAGGGCGTCCAGCGCCTCGGTCCGCACCTTGGAGGGGCCCGCGCCGAAGCGTCCGTCGGCGGGCTTGATGTCAGCGGGAATCTGGATCTCAGCCACGAGCGGAGCGTATCGGGTCCCGGTCCGCGGCTCGGAAGCGCGTCCACCCGATGAGACGGCTCCGGCCGGTGGCAGGGTGGGGCCGTGACGTCACCCGGTGAACTCGAACGGACATTGCGGGAGAACCTGCGCGGGGAGATCGACTTCGGCGCCGCCGCCCGCGCCCTGACCACCATGGACGCCTCGAACTACCGGCGCGTCCCGGTGGGCGTGGTCGCCCCGCGCGACGCCGACGACGTGGCCGCCGCCCTGACCGTGTGCGCCGAGGCCGGCGTCCCGGTCCTCCCGCGCGGCGGCGGGACCTCCATCGCCGGCCAGGCCACCGGCGTCGGCGTCGTCCTCGACCTCACCCGCCACATGAACCGCCTCGTGTCGGTGGACCCGGTGGCCCGGACGGCCGTGGTCCAGCCCGGAATGGTCCTCGACCGACTGCGCGACGCCGTACGCCCCTACGGGCTGACCTTCGGACCCGACCCCTCCACCCACTCCCGCTGCACCCTCGGCGGCATGATCGGCAACAACGCCTGCGGGGCCCACTCGGTCGCCTGGGGCACCACCGCCGACAACGTGACCGAACTGGCCGTGACGACCTACGGGGGCACCTCCCACCGGATCGGCACCGGCTGGGCGGGCGCCCCCGACGGCCTGCGCGAGCTGATCACCGGACACCTCGGACCACTGCGCACCGACATGCCGCCCGGCTTCTCCCGGCGGATCTCCGGCTACGGCGGCCTCGACGCGCTGCTGCCCGAGCACGGGGTGCAGGTGGCGCGGGCCTTCTGCGGCAGCGAAGGCACGCTCGGGGTGGTGACCGAAGCCGTCGTCCGCCTGGTGGAGACACCCCGGGCGCCGGTCCTCGCGGTCCTCGGATACGCCGACGAGAGCGCGGCGGCCGAAGCGGCGGCCGGGCTGCTGCCCCACGGGCCACTCACGGTGGAAGGCATGGCCCAGGACCTGGTGGGCGACACCGCCGCGCGACTGCCCCGGGGCGGCGCGTGGCTGTTCGTGGAGATGCCGGACGCGGGCGCGGCCCGCACCCTGCTGCGAGCCGCCGACGCCGTGGACCGGGCGCTCGTCACCGACCCGGCCCAGCAGCGAGCCCTGTGGCGGATCCGTGAGGACGCGGCCGGCACCGCGACCCGGATGCCGGACGGCAGCATGGCCTGGCCGGGATGGGAGGACTGCGCGGTACCGCCCGCCCGGCTGGGCGCCTACCTGCGGGAATTCCGGGCGCTGCTCGCGGCGCACGGGCTGCGCGGATCCCCGTACGGGCACTTCGGCGAGGGCTGCGTCCACGTACGGATCGACTTCGACCTGGTGTCGGCGCCGGGCATCGCCCGCTTCCGGACCTTCTCCGAGGAACTGGCCGACCTCGTCGTCGCGCACGGCGGATCCCTGTCGGGCGAGCACGGCGACGGCCAGGCGCGCGCGGAACTCCTGCCCAAGATGTACGGGCCGGAGCTGATCCGGCTCTTCGGCGCCTACAAGGACGTGTGGGACCCGGCGGGCGGCATGAACCCCGGGACCCTGGTCAGACCGGCACGACTCGACGAGAACCTACGCTTCGCGGTGCTGCCCGCCACCCCGTTCGCGGGCGAGATCGCCCGCTGCGTCGGCGTCGCGAAATGCCGGACCACCGACCCCGGCGGCGCCTCGGTGATGTGCCCCTCCTACCGGGCCACGGGCGAGGAACGGCACTCCACCCGCGGCCGGGCCAGGCTGCTGCACGAGATGCTCGCCGGGGAGATCGTCACGGACGGCTGGCGCTCCACGGAGGTCGCCGAGGCGCTGGACCTGTGCCTGGCCTGCAAGGGCTGCCGCAGCGACTGCCCGGTGGGCGTGGACATGGCCACGTACAAGGCGGAGTTCCTGCACCACCACTGGGCGGGCCGGATCCGCCCGCTGTCCCACTACACCCTCGGCGGCCTACCGGAATGGCTCCGCCTCATCGCCCGCCTCCGGGCGGCGGGAACGGTCAACGCCCTGGCCCGACGCGTCCCCGTACCGGGACTGGACCGGGAGCGGGGCTGCCGACTGCCGGAAGTGGCCCGCGAACCGTTCACACGCTGGTGGGCGCGACAGCCGGGCCCGGCGCAGGGGGCGAAGGAGGTGAAGGGGGTGTCGGGGTCCGGGGGAGCCGTCACCCTCTGGCCGGACACCTTCACCCAGTACCTGAACCCCGCGGCGGGCCGGGCGGCCACCCAGGTGCTCAACGCGGCGGGGCTGAGCGTCCGGGTACCCACCGCCGGCCGGGTGTGCTGCGGCCTCACCTACGTCTCCACGGGCCGCCTCGACCGCGCCCGCACCGTCCTGCGCCGAACCCTGGACACACTGGGCGAGCCGGCAGGACCCGTCGTGGTCCTGGAACCGAGCTGCGCCGCGGCCCTACGCGCCGACCTGCCCGCGCTGCTCCCCGACGACCCCCGCGCGGCCCGCCTCGCAAGGGCGGTACGGACCTTCGCCGAGACCCTGGAGGAGTACGCCCCGGCCTGGCAGCCGCCGCACCTGGACCGCAAGGTGGTCGGCCAGACCCACTGCCACCAACACGCGGTGCTCGGGGACGGCCCCGACCGCAGACTGCGCGAGCGAGCCGGCCTGACCGGCGAACTCAGCGGGGGCTGCTGCGGCCTCGCCGGGAACTTCGGCTTCGAACCCGGACACCACCAGGTGTCGGTGGCCTGCGCGGAGGAACAGCTGCTCCCGGCCCTGCGCGCGGCCCCGCCGGACGCCCTGGTCCAGGCGGACGGATTCTCGTGCCGCACGCAGATCGCCCAGCTGGGCGGGGCCCGGGCCCGGCACCTGGCGGAACTCCTCGCGGAAGGGTTGTGACCGCCCGTCGCAAGAGCAGACAGTGGTAAGGAAGGACATACGGCAACACCCCTTACTGCCCCTTAGGCTGGAGAGATGCCCGCACCTTCCTCTTCGTCCTCCCCGGCAGCCTCGCCGGCCGTCGCCGCAACGGCGCCGGACCCGTCGCCCACCCAGGGCTCCGGTTCCGCTTCCGGCTCCGGCCTCCGGTCCGGCCTCGGTCCCGTCGCGCTGGTGATATCGGCGGGGATCTCGGTGCAGTTCGGCGCCGCCCTCGCGGTCATGATCATGCCGAGGGCGGGCGCGGCCGGCGTGGTCACCCTGCGCCTCGCGGCCGCCGCGATCGTGCTGCTGCTCCTGTGCCGCCCGAAGGTGCGCGGCTACTCCCGTGCCGACTGGGGCACGGTGCTCGCCTTCGGCGTCGCCATGGCCGGCATGAACGGCCTCTTCTACCAGTCCATCGACCGGATCCCGCTCGGCCCGGCGGTCACCCTGGAGGTCCTGGGACCGCTCGCCCTCTCCGTCATCGTCTCCCGACGTCTGGTCAACGTCCTGTGGGCGGGCCTCGCGCTCGGCGGCGTCGTCCTGCTGTCCGGGCACGGCGGGGGCGGACTCGGCTTCGGCTCCCTCGACCCGCTGGGCGCGGCCTTCGCCCTCGGGGCGGGCGCGATGTGGGCGGCGTACATCGTGTTCAGCGCGCGTACCGGCCGCCGCTTCCCGCAGGCGGACGGGCTCGCGCTGGCCATGGCGGTGGCCGCGGTCATCTCGCTGCCGCTGGGCATCGCCGAAGCGGGCTCGGACCTGCTGGTCCCGAGCACCCTGGCCCTCGGCATGGGCGTGGCCGTCCTGTCCTCCGTCCTGCCGTACACGCTGGAACTGCTCGCGCTGCGGCGGATGCCGGCCCCGACCTTCGCGATCCTGATGAGCCTGGAGCCGGCCATCGCCGCCACGGCGGGCTTCCTCGTCCTGAACCAGGCCATGTCCGCGCTGGACGCCCTGGCCATCGCCCTCGTGATCGCGGCCAGCATGGGCGCGGTCCGCTCGCAGATCCGGAGGAAGGCCGCCTGATGGATGTCGCCACCTACCTGGCCGAAGTCCCCGACACCCGACGCGAGGCCCTGGTCCGCCTGCGCGAGCTGTGCCTGCGGGAGCTGAGCGGGTTCGAGGAGCGGATCGAGTACGGGATGCCGGTGTACGTACGGGCGGGCGAGACGGCCGGCGAGATCGCCTGGGCGAACCAGAAGCAGTACATCTCCTTCTACCTGATGCGCACGGACGTCCGGGAGGCCTTCGCGGACCGCCTGGCCCCCCACGACATGGGCAAATCCTGCCTCCGCTTCCGCAACCCCACCAGGATCGACTTCACCCTCCTCCGAGACCTCCTCAGAGCGACGGCGGGGGCGGGGCCGGGGGCGGGGCCGGGGCGGGGGAAGGTCTGCTGAGGGGGGCTTCGTTCTCGTGGCTCCGCAATGGGGCCTCCGGCCACGCGGAAGGGGCGGCGCGCCGTACGGCACACCGCCCCTTCCGCGTGAGCTCAGATCTTGTTCCAGGTCCCGCTGTGCCAGAGCGCGCCGCCCTTGCCGGGGCCGCCGTCCGCCTTGTAGAGGACGAAGTTGCCGTCGTCCTGGAGCAGGGCGTAGGCACCGGGATTGCCGGCGGTACCGGTGCGCCAGGCCACCTTGTCCATGTCGAACCAGTCGCGCAGGGTCATGTCGCCGTCAACGCCGACGCGCAGATCGATCGTGTAGTAATCCGTGCTGTACGTCGCGCTGTTCCAGATGGCCTTGCCGTCGCTCTTGCGATAGATGACGACGTTGTTGTCCTCCTGGATGATCATCCACACGGTGGCGCTCTGGGCCCAGTCGCCGTCGAACCAGTAGCGGTACTGGTGCGCCGTGTCTTCCGCGCACAGCTTCGTGGTCTTCTCCCGCCTCAGGGGCGACCAGTGCGTCCCCCAGCGGTCGTCCTTGCGGCCGATGACCTTGAAGTTGCCGTTCGACTCCAGCTTCGCCACGGGCTTGAGGTCGTTGTGGCCACCGTAGGACGCGGTGTGCCAGATGCCGCCGCCGGTCTGGGGGCCGCCGCCCTGCTTGTAGATGACGAAGTTGCCGTCCTCCTGCATGGTGGCGTACGCGCCCGCGTTGCCGTACGTGCCGCTGTTCCACAGCGGGAGCTTGTAGCCGCCGGGGTTGCCCAGGGCGTAGAGCACCAGGTTGCCGTCGGCCTGCATGACCAGCTCGGTGTTCTCCGTCGGGCTGGTCATCTTCTGGCCCGGGGCGAGCTGCCGGCCGATGTTCAGGACCGTTTCGCGAGCGTCGTAGGGCTCGTCGCACTCGGCCATCCCGGGGCGGGTGGCCGGCGCGGCACCGGCCGTGCCCGGGACCAGGCCGGTCAGGGCCGAGGCGGCGAGCAGGGATATGAACGCACTGCGGAGCAGGCGGTCGTGCATGAGTGGTTCCCCCGTGATTCGTTTCGTCGGTCAGATCTTGTTGTAGGTGCCGCTGCTCCAGAGGGCGCCGCCCTTGCCGGGGCCGCCGTCCTTGGCGTAGACGACGAAGTTGCCGTCGTCCTGGAGCAGGGCGTACGCGCCCCGGTTGTTCTCGGTACCGGTGTGCCACGCCCACGCGTGCGTGTAGTACTGGCGCAGGCCCACGTCGCCGCTCGCTTCCACCTGCAGGACCACGGGCTTGTCCGAGCCGTACGACGCGCTGTTCCAGATGGCCGCGCCGTCCCGCTTGCGGTACATGACCAGGTTGCGGTCCTCTTGGAGCACGAGGTAGACGGAGGCCGACTGCGCGAAGGAACCCCCGAGCCAGTCCCGGTACGGTGCCCCGGGGCCGGGCGTGCACAGCATCGGGGACTCCTCGTGGGTCATGGAGGACCATTTCACCCAGGCCCCTTCGTTGCCCCACACGGTGAACTCGCCGTCGGCCTCCAGACGCGCCTTCGCCTGCGCGGTCCCCCAGGTCTTGGTGGCCCACAGGGCGCCGCCCTTGTCGGGGCCGCCGTCCTTCTTGTAGACGACGAAGTTGCCGTCCTCCTGCATCAGGGCGTACGCGCCCGGGTTGCCGTACGTACCGCTGTTCCACAGCGGGTGGCGGGTGCCCGTGCCCGAGGGGTCCTGGACGTAGAGCACCAGGTTCCCGTCGGCCTGCATCACCAGGGCGGTGGTCTTGCGGCTGCTGACCAGGCTCTGGCCGGGCTCCAGGCGCTTGCCGGTGTCCAGGTAGCGGACGCTGAGCGGGTCGTTGTACGGAAGGTCGCACGCGACCGGTTCGGCGGCCGGGGCGGCGGTCGCGGCCGGAGCCACGGCCCCCGCCAGGGCGGCTGCGGCGAGCAGAGTGGTCAGGGCTGCGCGGCCGGTAAGGCGTTTGTGCATGGTGCTGTTCCCCCTTGAACGGCCCCGGATCGCGGGCCCGTTGAGCGCGGTGGGGCGTACGGACGGGTCGTCCCGCCCGTACCCCCACCAGGACGGTTCTCGTCCGTCGGTCACATCTTGTTGTAGGTGCCGCTGTTCCAGAGGGCGCCGCCCTTGCCAGGGCCGCCGCTCTTCTTGTAGACGACGAAGTTGCCGTCGTCCTGGAGCAGGCCGTAGGCGTCCGAGTTGCCCCCGGTGCCGGTGCGCCAGCGGACCGTGTGGTTCGGGCCGTTCTCGTGCAGGGTCAGGTCGCCGTTGTCGCCCATCTCCAGGTTCAGGCCGTTGCGGTTGCCCCAGGTGCCGCTGCTCCAGATGGCCTTGCCGTCCCGCTTGCGGTACATGACGAGGTTGTTGTCGTGCTGGAGCACCAGCCAGGCGTTCGCGGACTGGGCCCAGTTGCCGCGGATCCAGGAGGCGTCGGTCGAGCACACCTTGTTGGGCTGCTCGCTGGTCTCGGTCGACCAGTACCAGTCCTCGCTGCGGCCGCTGACGCTGAACTCGCCGTCGTCCCTGATGGAGGCACGGATGTAGGAGTTGGCCCGGTCGCCGTAGGTCGCGGTGTGCCAGACGCCGCCGCCCGTCTGGGGGCCGCCACCCTGCTTGTAGATGACGAAGTTGCCGTCCTCCTGCATCAGGGCGTAGGCCCCGGGGTTGCCGTACGTGCCGCTGTGCCACAGGGGGAGCTTGGGCCCGCCGGGGTAGGTGGTCGCGTACACGACGAGGTTGCCGTCGGACTGCATGACCAGCTCGGGCTTGCCGGGCGTGGGGACCAAGCTCTGGCCGGAGTCGAGGCGCTGGCCGGGCCGCAGGTCCGAGGCGTAGCCGCCCTCGCTGGACCGGCACTGGCCGGGTACGACGGCCGACGCCGTGGCCGGGGCCAGGGCGGTGACGGCGCAGGCGGCGAGTACGGGCACGAGTGCTCTGCGGAGTGCGTGGATGCGCATGTGGTGGTTCCCCCCGTGGTGGTGCGTCATGTCGGTCAGATCTTGTTGTAGGTGCCGCTGTTCCAGAGGGCGCCGCCCTTGCCGGGGCCGCCGGTCTTCTTGTAGACGACGAAGTTGCCGTCGTCCTGGAGCAGGGCCCAGGCGTCCGGGTTCCCGCCCGTGTAGGTGCGCCAGCGGACCGCGCCGTCGTTGTTGAGGCTGGCGTTGGCGATCGTCAGGTCCCCGCGGTCCTTGTAGAGCATCTGCAGGGTCACCCGCTGGCTGCCGCCGTAGGTGCCGCTGTTCCAGATGGCCTTGCCGTCGCGCTTGCGGTACATGACGAGGTTGTTGTCCTGCTGGAGGACCAGCCAGACGGTGGCCGACTGGGCCCAGTTCCCCGACCCCCAGGCGTACCCGGCCCCCTCGAAGTCCGAGCAGAGCTGGTTCTGGCGCTCCACGGTCCGGCTCGACCACCGCGCGCCGGCGGCGCTGTTGCCGCGGCCGTCGACGGCGAACTCACCCCCGACGAGGTATGCCTTGGGCCGCCAGTCGGTCCGGGTGCCGTAGGTCGCGGTGTGCCAGATGCCGCCGCCGGTCTGGGGGCCGCCGCCCTGCTTGTAGATGACGAAGTTGCCGTCCTCCTGCATCAGGGCGTAGGCGCCGGGGTTGCCGTACGTGCCGCTGTTCCACAGCGGGAGGTCATAGGCGCCGGGGGTGCCGAGGGCGTAGAGCACCAGGTTGCCGTCGGGCTGCATGACCAGCTCGGTCCGGCTCACCTTGTCCGCCAGGCGGGCGCCCGACTCCAGGCGCTGGCCGGGACCGATCTCCGCGATCACACCCCCCGTGGAGTTGCGGCACTCGCCGGGGCCGGCCGCCGCGGCCGGGGTGGCCATCGCCGGGACCAGGGCGGTCACGGAGGAGGCGGCGAGCAGGGCGACGAACGTTCTGCGGAGCGCATGGGTGCGCATGGTGTGGTTCCCCCCAGGGTTCTTCAGGTTCATCAGGCTGGACAGGTGGATCAGATCTTGTTGTAGGTGCCGCTGTTCCAGAGGGCGCCGCCCTTGCCGGGGCCGCCGTCCTTCTTGTAGACGACGAGGTTGCCGTCGTCCTGGAGGAGGGCGTAGGCGTCGTCGTTGCCGGCCGTGCCGGTCCGCCAGCGCGTCGCGAAGTACGGGCCGTAGTCGCGCACGATCAGGTCGCCGCTCCGCAGCATCTCCAGGTACACGCGACCGTTGTCGGCTGCGGAGGTGTGCCAGGTGCCGCTGCTCCAGATGGCCTTGCCGTCGCGCTTGCGGTACATGACGAGGTTGTTGTCGTTCTGGAGCACCAGCCACACGGAGGCGGACTCGGCCCAGCCGCCCTGGTCCCAGTGCGGCTGCTGACCGCTCGGCGGGTTCGCGCACAGCTTCGCGTGCCGCTTCTTGGTGCCGCTGTCCCACGAGATGCGGTTGTTGCCGGTGCCGCGGCCGGTCACCCACAGCTCGCCGGAGTCGGAGAACCAGGCGCGGACGCTCGTGTCGGTCCGGTCACCGTAGGTGCCGCTGTTCCAGAGGGCGCCGCCCTTGTCGGGACCGCCGTCCTTCTTGTAGACGACGAAGTTGCCGTCCTCCTGCATCAGGGCGTACGCGCCCGGGTTGCCGTACGTGCCGGTGCTCCACAGCGCGAGTTGGGGCCCACCGGGGAGGCCGACCGCGTAGATGACGAGGTTGCCGTCCTCCTGCATGACGAACTCGGGCCTGAGCGGCGTGGGGACCACGCGGGTGCCCGGGGCGAGACGCTGGCCGGGGGCGAGGAACGTGCTGTTGCCGGTGGTGAAGTTGTCGCATTCGGTGGGGTCGGAGGCCGACGCCGTCGCCGGGACCAGGGCGGTCAGGGCGGAGGCGGCGAGCAGGGCGACGAACGTTCTGCGGAGCGCATGGGTGCGCATGGTGTGGTTCCCCCCAGGGAGCGAGCGCCTGGCCGGAAACGGCCGGGCATGCGTGATCCCTTTCTACCCTGCCGCCCCGGGACCGGTTCAACCGGTATATGCCTTGCCCCGCCGCATCCGGGCATGCGTGAGGGGCGACCGGTGGCTTAAAGGGACGAGTCGATCTCGATCGCCCACGATCTTCTCGGTGGCGCGGTACTGCTGGTGGCGGCAGACCACCTTGGCCGTCTTCGGCTCACCGGCGGACCTGGCCCGGCCGCCCGGTGTTCCAGCGCGGTCGCCGTCGTTGTCCATCGGCTTCTCGAACACGTAGTGCCGGACGATGCTGAGCAGGTTGCCGGGCCGCAGGACGCTCGCGGTGAGCCGCTGCTGGAGCGTAGGTGCCACCTTCGGCCCGAGCAGCCCCCAGCCGCGCAGTTCGCGACGCAGACTCTCCACGCCATCGTCACCGCCCCGCGTCCAGAGCCGGTCCGGCCGCCCGTACGCCCGGCCACCTGGGCCGGGCGTACGGGGCTACCGCGTCAGCCGAGCGGTAGGTCCAGGTAGGACGGGGTGGCCTCCGGGGAGGTGAACGCCAGGCTCGCGCGCGGCAGGTTGGCGTCGCCGTAGAACGGGTCGCGGGCGTCGATCACCAGCATCAACCGGTTGCCGCGCGGCATGTCGTAGGCCGTGGCCTGGAGTTCGATGTCCGCGCTGATCAGGCTGTCGGGCGGGGAGTCGAGGTCCGTGTACGGGGCGTGCGTGATGATGTGGGCCGCGCCGTCGGGTGCCGTGTCGAGGAGGTACGCGACGAAGGTGGATCCGGGGTTCGCCGCCCGGTACGTCACGCGCAGCCGCGGTATGCCGCGCAGCCGGGTGGTCTCGGCGGCCGGTTCCGCGGTCCATACGGCGGCGACGGTGCGGTCGATGTCCTGGGTGCGGTAGATCTTCGGGCGGCCCGCGATCTCCGCGTACCCGGACCGCACCACCTGGTCGGCGACGGTCGCGGGGGTGTCCATCCCGCACAGCACGATCGACGTCCAGCCGGCCTGCGGCTCCTCGCCGAGCTCGCCGTCGTCCGTCAGGTGCAGTCGTTCGAGGCGTTCGGTGAGGGAGGGCCAGGTGGGGCGGGGTTCGAGGGTCTTGCTCCACATGATCTCGCCGAGCACCTGACCCTCGGTGTCGATGCCGTTGTCGATGTCCTTGAGGTGGTGGTCGAGCCAGCGGTGGGCGTCCGTCCAGATCCGGTTGGGCAGGCCGAGCATGCCGGTCATCTCGGGGCCGGAGTGGTCGCCGATGGAGACGGCGAGGCGTTTGGGACCGGTCAGTTCGTTGAACATCTTCAGCGTCTGGTTGGGCGGGAAGAGCGTCTCGTGCCAGGCGTGCGAGAAGAAGACGGGCACCTGGCGGCGGTTGAGCTCCTTGATGTGGGTGAAGGGTGAGCGGGTCTCCGCCCAGCGCAGGGTGCCCTGCACGTCGCGGTTGGCGAGGACGTTGTCGAAGACGCTCTGCGTCTGCGGGCTCAGCCGGGCCTTCGCGGCCGCGTCGAGCAGGGCCCGTACGGCCGCGATGTGCCGGGTGGAGTTCTCGTAGAAGGCCTCGCCGAGGTCGCCCCAGGTGCTGAGCGCGACCACGGCGTCGACGCGCGTGTCGTGCGCGGCGACGAGCTGGCTGATCCCGGAGCCGTACGAGTCCCCGAGGAAGCCGATCTTCGTCACCGGGCCGGTGCTGCGCTCGATGAGGTGGTCCAGGGCCCGGCTGCCGTCGGCGACGTCGAGCGGGCCCGCCACGTCGACCTGGCCCTCGGAGCCGGCGAAGCCGCGGGCGGAGTAGGCGAGGACGTTGTAGCCGCGGGCGGCGAAGAGGGAGGCCTGGACGGCGTACGGGAGCCAGCCGAGGTCGGTCCACGGCGAGGGCATGACGATCGCGGGGCGCGGCTGGGTGCCGGTGTGCCGCCAGAGCGCGGCGTCGAGGAGGTCCCCGTCGGCGCCGGTCACCTTGCCGCGGGTGAAGACGGCGACCGAGCGGACCTCGGCGATCTCGGCGGCGCGGGCGGGGGCGAGGCCGGTGACGTCGCCGCTCTCCAGGGCGGTGACGAAGGCGGTCAGGGCGGTCGTGTCGAGTTCGGGGTAGAGGGAGATGGGGGTGCGGGCGGCTGGAGTCACGTCAGTCCATCCTCTGCGTCGTCTGCGTCGAGTGCGTCGAGTGACACGAACGTGGGTGCGCCCGCCCGGGCCCGGAGCGGAGCGTTCAGTATCGACGGGACATCCGGTGACGTATCGCGAGTTTCCGGCTTACGGCCTGAATCGCCCCCACTGTTCCCGCGGGCCGCCGCGCGGCGGGACCTGCGGCCGCTCGGCCGCGCGGCAACTGCCTTTCGGATGCGGTGGTTTGGCTCGGGTGGCGGGAAGGCGTCGCCACTCGAGAAAATCATGCAAGCGTGCTTGATTGTTTTGTCGGGTGCTGCCAGTCTTCCCCTCACGCCGAGAAGGGGAGCGCACCGTGCCCGATCCGTCCGCCGCCGACGCAGTCGTCGCCGTCTTCGCCGATCTGCGTGAGGAGGGTCGCGAACTGGATTCCCTGGTAGGGGAGTTGACTGACCGGGACTGGGGCAGAGCCACCCCCGCGCCAGGCTGGACCATCGCCCACCAGATCGCCCACCTGCACTGGACCGACCGGGCCTCGCTCCTCGCCCTCACCGATGCCACCGGCTTCGGCCGCATGGTCGAGGTAGCCCTCAAGTCCCCCGACACCTTCGTCGACGAGGGCGCCCGCGAGTACGTGGACCTGCCTCCCGCCGAGCTGCTCGCCCGCTGGCGCACCACGCGCGCCGCCCTCGACGAGGCGCTCGCCGCGGCCTCGCCCGACACCCGCTTCCCCTGGTACGGGCCGCCGATGAAGGCCGCCTCGATGGCCAGCGCGCGGATGATGGAGACCTGGGCCCACGGCCAGGACGTCGCCGACGCGCTCGGCGTGCTCCGTACCCCGACCGCGCGGCTGCGGCACGTGGCGCGGATCGGCGTACGGGCCCGCGACTACGCCTACGCCGTCCACGGACTGCCCGCGCCCGCCGAGGAGTTCCGGGTGGAGCTGACGGCCCCCGACGGCGCGCGGGTGTGGGCGTACGGCCCGCCGGACGCCCCGCAGCGGATCACCGGCCCGGCGCTCGACTTCTGCCTCCTGGTGACCCAGCGGGCCCACCGCGCCGACCTGGCCCTGACCGCGACCGGCCCCGACGCGGACCGCTGGCTGGACATCGCCCAGGCCTTCGCCGGCCCCGCGGGGGCCGGCCGCGAGCCGGGGGCCGCACGATGACCCGGCGCCCGCTCGTCATCGGCAACGCCTCCGGCTTCTACGGGGACCGCTCGGGCGCCCTGCGCGAGATGCTCACCGGTGGCCCGCTGGACGTGCTCACCGGCGACTACCTGGCCGAGCTGACCATGCTGATCCTGGGCCGCGACCGCCTGAAGAACCCGGACCTCGGCTACGCCAAGACCTTCCTGCGCCAGTTGGAGGAGGGGCTCGGGCTCGCGCACGAGCGCGGCGTACGGATCGTCGCGAACGCCGGCGGCCTGAACCCGGCCGGACTCGCCGACGCCGTACGGACCCTGGCGGCGAAGGTGGGCGTACCGGTGCGGGTCGCGCACGTCGAGGGCGACGACCTCACCGCGCGCGTGGACGGGGCGCTGACGGCCAACGCCTACCTGGGGGGCGCCGGGATCGCGGCCTGCCTGCGGGCGGGCGCCGACGTGGTGGTGACCGGCCGGGTCACGGACGCGGCGCTGGTCAGCGGCCCGGCCGCCTGGTGGTTCGACTGGGCCCCCGACGACCACGACCGACTGGCGGGGGCGGTGACCGCCGGCCACGTCCTGGAGTGCGGCACCCAGGCCACCGGCGGGAACTACTCCTTCTTCGCCCGCCACGACATCCGCCACCCCGGCTTCCCGCTGGCGGAGATCTCCGAGGACGGCTCCGCGGTCATCACCAAACACCCCGGTACGGGCGGCGCCGTCACCACCGGCACCGTCACCGCCCAACTCCTCTACGAGACGCAGGGCGTGCGGTACCTCGGCCCGGACGTGACCACCCGCCTGGACACCGTCCGGCTGACCGACGAGGGCGCCGACCGGGTACGCGTCTCGGGAGTGCGCGGCGAGGCCCCGCCGGCCACGCTGAAAGTGGGCGTCACCCGGATCGGCGGCTGGCGCAACGAGATCGTCTTCGTCCTGACCGGCCTCGACATCGAAGCGAAGGCGCGTCTCGTGCGGACCCAACTCACCGAAGTGTTGGAGGGCGTGGCCGACACCACGTGGACCCTGGCTCGTACCGACCACGAGGACGCCGACACGCAGGAGACGGCCTCCGCCCTGCTGCGGCTGGTGGTCCGTGACCCGTCCCCCGACCGGGTGGGCCGCGCCCTGACCTCGACGGCGATCGAACTGGCCCTCGGCAGCTACCCGGGCTTCCACGTCACCGCCCCACCCGGCCCGGCCCAGCCCTACGGCGTCTTCACCTCGACCCTGATCCCGTCGGACGAGGTCCCGCACGTGGCTGTCCTCCCGGACGGCACCCGCGTACGAGTCCCCCCGGCGGAGCCCCCCGCATTCCCAGCCCCGCCGGCGGAGCCCCCCGCACCTCCAGCCTCGCCGGCGTTCGAGGCGCGGGGGTCCCGGGGCGGAGCCCCCGAAGGGGTCGGGGGCGCAGCCCCCGCCGGGTCCGGGGCGGAGCCCCGGGAGACCGTCCGCGCCCCCCTCGGGGCACTGGCAGGGGCCCGCAGCGGCGACAAGGGCGGGGACGCCAACGTCGGCGTCTGGGTCGAGACCGACCCCGCCTGGCAGTGGCTGCTCCACACCCTCACCGTGGACGCCTTCCAGGCCCTGCTCCCCGAGACCGCGCGGCACACCGTGGACCGCCACGTCCTGCCCCACCTGCGCGCACTCAACTTCACCGTCACCGGCATCCTCGGCGACGGCGTCGCCTCCGGCCACCGCTTCGACCCCCAGGCCAAGGCCCTCGGCGAATGGCTCCGCGCCCGCCACCTCGACATCCCCGTCGCACTCCTCCCGGCCCCGGAGGCCACCTCATGACCCGCCTCGGCACCACCGTCGACCCGCACGCCCCCGAGCACGCGCAGGCCCGTACCGCGGCCCTGGAACGCCTCGCCGCCCTCGACGCCGAGCACGCCAAGGCCCTGGAGGGCGGCGGAGACAAGTACAGGGCCCGGCACAAGAAGCGTGGCAAGCTCCTGGCGCGCGAGCGCGTCGAACTGCTCCTCGACCCCGACACCCCGTTCCTGGAGCTGTCCCCGCTCGCCGCCTGGGGCAGCGACCACCCCGTCGGCGCCTCCATGGTCACCGGCATCGGCACCGTCGAGGGCGTCGAATGCCTGATCACCGCCAACGATCCCACCGTCCGCGGCGGCGCCTCCAACCCGTGGACGCTGAAGAAGGCGCTGCGCGCCAACGAGATCGCCCGGCAGAACCGCCTGCCCGTCATCAGCCTCGTGGAGTCCGGCGGCGCCGACCTGCCCTCCCAGAAGGAGATCTTCATCCCGGGCGGCGCGATCTTCCGCGACCTCACCCGGCTCTCGGCCGAGGGCATCCCGACCGTCGCCGTCGTCTTCGGCAACTCCACCGCCGGAGGCGCGTACATCCCCGGCATGTCCGACCACACCATCATGATCAAAGACCGTTCCAAGGTGTTCCTCGGCGGTCCGCCCCTGGTCAAGATGGCCACCGGCGAGGAGAGCGACGACGAGTCCCTCGGCGGCGCCGACATGCACGCCCGCACCTCCGGACTCGCCGACCACTACGCCCTCGACGAGTACGACGCCATCCGCCAGGCCCGCCGCGTCGTCGCCCGCCTGAACCACCGCAAGCACCACCAGGACCCGCCGAAGGCCGAGGACCCCCTCCACGACCCCGAGGAACTCCTCGGCATCGTCCCGCCCGACCTCAAGACCCCCTTCGACCCGCGCGAGGTCATCGCACGGATCGTCGACGCCTCCGACTTCGACGAGTTCAAGCCCCTCTACGGCCCCAGCCTCGTCACCGGATGGGCCACCCTGCACGGCTACCCGGTCGGCATCCTCGCCAACGCGCAGGGCGTGCTCTTCAGTGCCGAGTCCCAGAAGGCCGCCCAGTTCATCCAGCTCGCCAACCAGCGCGACATCCCCCTCCTCTTCCTCCACAACACCACCGGCTACATGGTCGGCAAGGAGTACGAGCAGGGCGGCATCATCAAACACGGCGCGATGATGATCAACGCGGTCTCCAACTCCCGCGTCCCGCACCTCTCCGTCCTCATCGGCGCGAGCTACGGCGCCGGCCACTACGGCATGTGCGGCCGCGCCTACGAGCCCCGCTTCCTCTTCGCCTGGCCCAGCGCCAAATCCGCCGTCATGGGCCCCCAGCAACTGGCCGGAGTGCTCTCCATCGTGTCCCGCCAGTCCGCCGCCGCCAAGGGACTCCCGTACGACGAGGAAGCCGACGCCGGCATGCGCGCCTTCGTCGAAGCGCAGATCGAGTCCGAATCCCTCCCCATGTTCCTGTCCGGGCGGCTGTACGACGACGGGGTCATCGACCCGCGCGACACCCGTACCGTCCTCGGCCTGTGCCTGTCGGCCGTCCACAACGCCCCCGTCGAGGGCGCCCGTGGCGGCTTCGGCGTCTTCCGGATGTGAGCCCGCACATGACGAACCTGACCTCCCTCCTCGTCGCCAACCGCGGTGAGATCGCCGTCCGGATCTTCCGCACCGCCCGCGCCCTGGGCCTGGCCACCGTCGCCGTCCACTCCGCCCCGGACGCCGACGCCCTGCACGTCCGCGACGCCGACGCGGCCGTACGCCTGCCCGGCGCCGCCCCCGCCGACACCTACCTGCGCGGCGACCTGATCATCAAGGCCGCCCTCGCCGCCGGCGCCGACGCCGTGCACCCCGGCTACGGCTTCCTCTCCGAGAACGCCGACTTCGCCCGCGAGGTCCTGGCCGCCGGACTGACCTGGATCGGCCCACCCCCCGAGGCCATCGAGGCCATGGCCTCCAAGACCCGGGCCAAGGAACTGATGCGCACCGCCGGGGTACCACTCCTCGACCCCGTCGACCCGGCCACCGCCACCCCCGCCGACCTGCCCCTCCTCCTCAAGGCCGCCGCCGGCGGAGGCGGCCGCGGCATGCGCGTGGTCCGCGACCTCGACCAGCTCAAGGAAGCCCTCGACGCGGCCTCCGCCGAGGCCCGCTCCGCCTTCGGCGACGGCGAGGTCTTCGCCGAGCCCTACGTGGAACGCGGCCGCCACGTCGAGGTCCAGATCCTCGCCGACACCCACGGCACCGTCTGGGCACTCGGCACCCGCGACTGCTCCCTCCAGCGCCGCCACCAGAAGGTCATCGAGGAAGCCCCCGCACCGGGCCTGCCCGAGTCCCTCCGGGAGACCCTGCACACCGCGGCCGTCGCCGCCGCCCGCGCGGTCTCCTACGAAGGCGCCGGCACCGTCGAGTTCCTCGTCACCGCCGACGGACGCCCGTACTTCCTGGAGATGAACACCCGCCTCCAGGTCGAACACCCCGTCACCGAAGCCGTCTTCGACCTCGACCTCGTCGCCCTCCAACTACGCGTCGCCGAAGGCGCGGCCCTGCCCCCCGCACCCCCGCAACCCACCGGCCACGCCGTCGAGGCCCGCCTCTACGCCGAGGACCCCGCCCAGGACTGGCGCCCGCAGACCGGCGCCCTGCACACCCTCGCCATCCCCGGCACCGTCCGCGTCGACACCGGCTTCACCGCCGGCGACACCGTCGGCATCCACTACGACCCCATGCTCGCCAAGGTCGTCGCCCACGCCCCCACCCGCGCCGAGGCCGTACGCGCCCTCGCCACCGCCCTCGCCGGAGCCCGCATCCACGGGCTCACCACCAACCGCGAACTCCTCGTACGGTCCCTGCGACACCCGGAGTTCGCCACCGGACAGCTCGACACCGGCTTCTACGACCGCCACCTCGACACCCTCACCGGCGACACCCCCGACCCCACCCCCGCGGCCCTCGCCGCCGCCCTCGCCGAAGCATCCCCCGGCCCGGACGCCCCCCTCGCCACCCGCCTCGGCGGCTGGCGCAACGTCCGCTCCCAGCCGCAGACCCGCCGCTACACCACGGCCGACACCGAGGTCGAGGTCCAATACCACCCGGTGAACCACCCGGGCGTTCGAGTCCTGTCGGTCGAACGGCACCTCGTCACGCTCGAACTCGACGGCATCCGGCGGATGTTCCACGTGAAACAAAATTCGAACGAGATCTACGTGGACTCCGCCCTCGGCGCCCACACCTTCACCCGAGTCCCCCGCTTCCCGGACCCCCAGGACCGCACGGAACCGGGCTCGCTGCTCGCCCCCATGCCCGGCACCGTCGTCCGCGTCGCCGAGGGCCTCACCCCCGGCACCCCCGTCACCGCCGGCCAACCCCTGCTCTGGCTGGAGGCGATGAAGATGGAACACCGCATCCTCGCTCCCGCCTCCGGCACGCTCACCGCGCTCCACGTCGCCACCGGCCAACAGGTCGAGTTCGGCGCCCTGCTCGCCGTAGTCCAGGAGGAACCGCAGTCATGAGCCCCACCATCGAATCCACCGAACACAAGGCCCTGCGCACCGCCGTCGCCGCCCTCGGACAGCGCTACGGCCGCGAGTACCTCGCCCGCGTCGCCCGAGAAGGCGGCCACCCCGACGAACTGTGGGCCGACGCCGCGAAGCTCGGCTACCTCGGGGTCAACCTCCCCGAGGAGTACGGCGGCGGAGGCGGCGGCATCGCCGAACTCTCCATCGTCCTGGAAGAACTCGGAGCCGCCGGCTGCCCCCTCCTCATGATGGTCGTCTCGCCCGCCATCTGCGGCACGGTCATCGCCCGCTTCGGCACGGACGACCAGAAGCAGGCCTGGCTGCCGGGCCTCGCCGACGGCAGCCGCACCATGGCCTTCGGCATCACCGAACCCGACGCCGGATCCAACTCCCACCGCATCACCACCACGGCCCGCCGCGACGGCGACGACTGGATCCTCACCGGCCGCAAGGTCTTCATCTCCGGCGTCGACATCGCCGACGCCACCCTCATCGTCGGCCGCACCCAGGACGACCGCACCGGCAACCTCAAGCCCTGCCTGTTCATCGTGCCGCGCGACGCCCCCGGCTTCGGCCGCACGGTCATAGACATGGAACTGGCCGCCGCCGAGAAGCAGTTCGAACTCACCCTGGACGACGTACGGCTGCCGTCCGCCGCGCTCGTCGGCAACGAGGACGCGGGCCTCCTCCAGCTGTTCGCCGGCCTCAACCCCGAGCGGATCATGACGGCCGCCTTCGCCATCGGAATGGGCCGCCACGCCCTGGCCAAGGCCGTCGACTACGCGAAGACCCGCCAGGTCTGGAAGCAGCCCATCGGCGGCCACCAGGCGGTGGCCCACCCGCTGGCCCAGGCCCACATCGAGCTGGAACTGGCCCGCCTGATGATGCAGAAGGCGGCCCGCCTGTACGACGAGGGGGACGACATGGGGGCGGGCGAGGCGGCGAACATGGCCAAGTACGCCGCCGGGGAGGCCTGCGTCCGCGCGGTGGACCAGGCGGTCCACACCCTCGGCGGCAACGGCCTCACCCGCGAATACGGCCTGGCCTCCCTCATCACCGCCTCCCGCGTGGCCCGCATCGCCCCGGTCAGCCGGGAGATGATCCTGAACTTCATCTCCCACCAAACCCTTGGCCTCCCCAAGTCGTACTGACCGTCCCCCTGCCGTGCCCCCTGCGGGGTTGCTCGGCGGTGTGCGGCTGGGGTCGGGCTGCGCCCGGGGCGGCGCCTCAATCGCCGGCGGGGCTGGGGGGTGTGGGTGGTGCGGGGCCCCGCAGGAGGGTCTCCTCGGCTCGGCGCGTGCGGGGAGTCTCGGCAAGGCGGCCGTGGTGACGCCTCGTCCTGCGGGGACCCTCCTGCGTGTCCCCGCCCACGCCGGGGCTTCGACGGTACGGCCGGAGGGGTGGGGGACGGGGTGGGGTGTCCCCGCAGGACGAGCGCGCAACCCCGCCCGACAGCCGAGACATGCCCGTAAGGCGCGAGCCGAGGAGACACCCCACCCCGTCCCCCACCCCGACACCCACCACGCCACAGGCCCGCACATCAAGCCCCGCCGGCGTTTGAGGCGCGGGTCCGGGCAGCGCCCGGCAGACGACCCGCACCGCCGAGCAACCCCGCAGGGGAACCGGCCCCGCCGGCGTTTGAGGCGCGGGTCCGGGCAGCGCCCGGCAGACGACCCGCACCGCCGAGCAACCCCGCAGGGGAACCGGCCCCGCCGGCGTTTGAGGCGCGGGTCCGGGCAGCGCCCGGCAGACGACCCGCACCGCCGAGCAACCCCGCAGGGGAACCGGCCCCGCCGGCGTTTGAGGCGCGGGTCCGGGCAGCGCCCGGCAGACGACCCGCACCGCCGAGCAACCCCGCAGGGGAACCGGCCCCGCCGGCGATTGAGGCGCGGCCCCGGGCGCAGCCCGACCCGCACCCCGCTCCGCCGAGCGACCCCGCAGGGACACGTACCCTCCCCGGAGGGGCGAAGTACCCCCATCCGCACACCACTCCGGAGGAGCCATGGCCCCACTCGTGCACGCCGCCCAGGCGACCGGCATCGCCACCCTCGCCCTGGACTCCCCGGGCAACCGCAACGCCCTCTCCGCCGACCTCGTCGCAGAACTCCGCACCGCCCTGGCCACCGCGGCCGCGGATCCCGCCGTCCGGGCCGTCGTCCTCACCCACACCGGCAACACCTTCTGCGCCGGCGCCGACCTCAAGTCGCCGTGCGATCCGGCCGACTTCCTCGCCCTGCTCCGCGAGATCGCCGAGCTGCCCAAGCCCGTGGTCGCCCGGGTCACCGGACACGTCCGGGCCGGTGGGCTCGGGCTGCTCGGTGTCTGCGACATCGCCGCCGCCGGACCGCAGTCCTCGTACGCCTTCACCGAGACCCACCTGGGCCTGGCCCCCGCCGTGATCTCCATGCCGCTGCTGCCGCGCCTCGACCCGCGCGCCGCCGCCCGCTACTTCCTCACCGCCGAGGCCTTCGACGCCGCCGAGGCCGCACGGATCGGACTGCTCACCCTGCACGGCGAGGATGTGGACGCGGCCCTGGAGCCCGTACTCGCCGGCCTGCGCAAGGCCTCCCCGCAGGGGCTGGCCGCGACCAAGACGCTGACCTCCGCCGCCGTACGCGAGGCCCTCAGCCGCGACGGCTCCCGCCTCACCGAGCTGTCCGCCGGACTCTTCGCCTCCGACGAGGCCCGCGAAGGCATCACCGCCCGCTTCGAGCGCCGGGAACCGTCATGGTCACTGTGACGGGCCCCAAGCAGGCGCGTAGCCGCGTCACCCGCCGCCACCTCCTGGAGGCGGCCGTGTCCTGCCTGGCGGAGCACGGCTGGGCCGGGTCGACCGTCTCGGTCGTCGCCGAACGGGCCGGGGTCTCGCGCGGCGCCGCCCAGCATCATTTCCCGACGCGCGAGGACCTGTTCACCGCGGCCGTCGAGTACGTCGCCGAGGAACGGTCCACCGCCCTGCGCGACCTCTTCCACGCCGGCCCGGCCGCCCGCCCCGTCGTGGTCGAGGCACTGGTCGACCTGTACACCGGCGCCCTCTTCCGGGCCGCGCTCCAATTGTGGGTGGCCGCCTCCAACGAGGAGCAGCTGCGGCCTCAGGTCACCGAACTGGAGGCCCGGGTGGGCCGCGAGACCCACCGCATCGCCGTCGAGCTGCTGGGCGCGGACGAGTCGGTGCCAGGCGTACGGGAGACGGTGCAGGGCCTGCTGGACATGGCGCGGGGGCTGGGGCTGGCCAATGTGCTCACGGACGACACGGCCCGCCGGGCCCGGGTGGTCGCCCAGTGGTCCCGGATCCTGGACGCGGCCCTCGGCTGAGTCGGCGGGAACGAGAAGGGCGCCGCACCCCGCTCGCGGGATACGGCGCCCTGTGCGTGCAGCTGTTACGCGGTCTCGGCGATGTCCGCGTACCCCTCGATCTCCTGCGGGTTGCGCCGGCCCGGCCCGATGTAGCGGGCCGAGGGCCGTACGAGGCGGCCCGTGCGCTTCTGCTCCAGGATGTGCGCCGACCAGCCGGCGGTCCGGGCGCAGCTGAACATCGACGTGAACATGTGCGCCGGGACCTCGGCGAAGTCCAGCATGATCGCGGCCCAGAACTCCACGTTCGTGGCGAGGACCCGGTCGGGGCGGCGCGCGTGCAGCTCCTCCAGGGCGGCCTTCTCCAGCGCGGCGGCGACCTCGTAGCGCGGTGCGTCGAGTTCCTTGGCCGTGCGCCGCAGCACGCGGGCGCGGGGGTCCTCGGCGCGGTAGACGCGGTGCCCGAAGCCCATCAGTCGCTCGCCCTTGTCGAGGGCCTTCTTCACGTAGGCGACGGCGTCGCCGGTGCGCTCGATCTCCTCGATCATGCCGAGGACGCGGGAGGGTGCCCCGCCGTGCAGCGGTCCGGACATGGCGCCGACCGCGCCGGACAGAGCGGCGGCGACGTCCGCGCCGGTCGACGCGATCACCCGTGCGGTGAAGGTGGAGGCGTTCATGCCGTGCTCGGCGGCCGAGGTCCAGTAGGCGTCGACGGCCTTGACGTGCCGCGGGTCCGGCTCGCCCCGCCAGCGGATCATGAACCGTTCGACGACGGACTCGGCCTTGTCGATCTCCCGCTGCGGCACCATGGGTAGGCCCTGGCCGCGGGCGGACTGGGCGACGTACGACAGGGCCATGACGGCCGCGCGCGCGAGGTCGTCGCGGGCGGTCTGCACGTCGATGTCCAGCAGCGGTTTCAGACCCCACACGGGGGCGAGCATCGCGAGCGCGGACTGGACGTCGACGCGGATGTCACCGGAGTGGACCGGGATGGGGAAGGGCTCGGCGGCCGGCAGGCCGGGGTTGAAAGCACCGTCGACCAGCAGGCCCCAGACGTTCCCGAAGGAGACGTGGCCGACGAGGTCTTCGATGTCGACGCCCCGGTAGCGGAGCGACCCGCCTTCCTTGTCGGGCTCGGCGATCTCCGTCTCGAACGCGACGACCCCTTCGAGCCCGGGTACGAAGTCGGACATCAGGCGGCTCCTCAGATAGTGCGAACACGCGCGGCTCCCGGCGTGACT
The DNA here is from genome assembly GCF_053615355.1 of Streptomyces sp. CLCI03. Taxonomy (NCBI): domain Bacteria; kingdom Bacillati; phylum Actinomycetota; class Actinomycetes; order Kitasatosporales; family Streptomycetaceae; genus Streptomyces; species Streptomyces sp. CLCI03. The sequence continues at coordinate 4,567,348 of NZ_CM132132.1, forward strand.
CGCGGTCCGGCGCGGTCATCCCCGTTGATGCCCGGCACGGCCGTCGGTCACCCGCTCGGGGACCTACGGACCGGCCCCAAGATTTTGGCCGTTCCGCCCCGACTGCGGAAGCGTGACATACGGCACACCGTCACGGGTCCGGCTGCGGCAGGATGGCGAGCGTGACCGATCAGGACATTGACCCCGCCATGATGCGTAAGCAGTACCGCTCGGAGATCGTCGACGAGGGGAGTCTCGCCGAGAATCCGATGGACCAGTTCGCCCTCTGGTTCCAGCAGGCCGCCGACTCGCACCTCTTCGAACCGAACGCGATGGTCGTATCGACGGCCACGCCCGACGGGCGGCCCAGTTCGCGGACGGTGCTGATGAAGCAGTTCGACGGCCGGGGCTTCGTCTTCTTCACCAACTACGCCTCCCGCAAGGGCCGCGAAGTGGCCGAGAACCCGCACGTCGCGCTGCTCTTCCCGTGGCATCCGATCGCCCGCCAGGTGATCGTCACGGGTACGGCGGCCCGGATCGGCCGCGACGAGACGGCGGCGTACTTCCGTTCCCGCCCGCACGGCTCCCAGCTGGGTGCCTGGGCGAGCGAGCAGTCCAGCGTGATCGGATCGCGTGCGGAGCTGGACGGGCGCTACGCGGAGCTGGAGGCCCGCTACCCGGAGGGCGAGCAGGTGCCGGTGCCGCCGGAGTGGGGCGGCCTGCGGGTGGTCCCGGAGGCGGTGGAGTTCTGGCAGGGCCACGAGAACCGCCTGCACGACCGCCTGCGCTATGTCCTGGACGGGGACACGTGGCACGTGGAGCGGCTCTGCCCGTAGGGCCGGCGGGACGGCGTGGAACGCAGACGACCCGCGGGCTCGGGTTTCTCTCCTGCAGTGAGAGAAGCCGGCCGGACGTACCGGCGAGCCCGCGGGTCGGGTGACTGCTTGGGATTGGCGCCGGGCGATTCCGCCGGGCACCGCACTGGGTGCGCTACTGACGACGGGCCCTAGCCCGCAGCCACCTCACGCGTCCGGTTTCCGTACATTGCGGCAACCACCTCCCTTCTGTGTAAGTCAGAGCCTAGGCAGGCACCGCGGTCGCCACAACCGCTTTATTTCTCCGGCGGGGGACCCGCTCCCACGGCGCCTGAGCGGATTTCTCGCCCCCAATCCGTCGAAAGCGGTGTGGGGTGCGTCACGTTCCAGTTCAATGATCTGACGTGCCGCACACGCGAACACCTGCGGGGGGTGCCAGGTGAGTGCTTACGGACGTGACGAGACCGCCGACGATCTGCTCGCGGCGCTGTTGGACGGGATGGACGCCGCCTTGTGCGCGTTCGACTCCGACGGCGTGATCACCCACTGGAACCGGGAGGCCGAGCGGATCCTCGGGTGGACCGCCGCCGAGGCCGTGGGGCGCAAGGGGTTCGAGGGGTGGGCGGTGCGGGCCGCCGACGCGCACGACGTCCAGGAACGGCTGATGTCCGCCCAGCACGTGCCCGGCCGGCAGGTGCACGAGTTCGCGCTCCTGACCAAGGACGGCGGGCGCGTCCTCGTACGGACCCAGTCCGCCGGGGTGCCGGGCGCGGACGGGAAACCCGCCGGCGTGTACTGCGCCTTCAGCGAGGCGCACGCCCAGATCGACCTGGAACGCTCCATCGCGCTGAGCGAGGCCCTGATGGAGGACGCCTCGTGGGGTGTGGTCCTGGTCGACGTCGACCTGCGGCCCGCCGTCGTCAACGCGCACGCCGCACGGGCCTTCGGGACCGGCCGCACCGCACTGCTCGGGCGGCCCCTGGGAGAACTGCTGACCCAGGGCGTCGAGGAGCTGGAGGGTGCGCTCCAGCACGTGCTCGCCGAGGGGGCGCCGCCCGCCCCGGTGGAGATGTGGGTGTCGGTGCGCACGGCGGAGGGGGTGCGGCGCAGGTGCTGGCGGTGCGGGTTCCTGAGGCTGGCCTCGCCGCTCGCGGAGGAGCCGGTGCCGTTGGGGGTCGGCTGGCTGTTCCAGGACGTCACCGAGGCCCGGCAGGAGCAACTGGACACCGCGCAGCTGCGGTTCCGTTCGCACCAGCTCCACCGTGCGGGGCGGGCCGCCGCCGAGTGCGAGGACCCGGCCGAGGCGGCCGCCGTCCGCCTGGACTTCGCCCTCGCCGGCTTCGCCGAGCACGCGCTGCTGGACGTACTGGACCCCACGGCCGACCCCGAGCGGCACAGGCTCGTACGGTCCGCGGCGTCGCCGCCGGCGCTGCCGGGCCCCGGTTCGATCCCCGTCGGGTACGTGGCCGGGCACCCGGCGCTGCAGGCCCTGGACCGGATCGGTTCGGTGCGCACCAGCGCCCCGCGGGGGGAGGCGGACGCGGAGTGGGCGCGCCTGCGCCGGTGGCCCGAGGGCGCCGCGCACGTGCTGTGCACGGTGCTGCGCAGCCGGGGTCGGACCCTGGGGGTGCTGACGTTCCTGCGCGGGCCCTCGCGGGTGGCCTTCGAGCGTCCGGACGCGGCGTACGCGGAGGAGGTCGCGGCCCGGGTCGCGGCCGACCTGGACCTGGCGGCGGGTCCGGGTGGCCGCCACCCGGAGGGGACGGACCGAGGGGCGGACTGAGGGACGGGCCGTCAGGTCGACGGGCCGAGGACGGCTCAGTGCCGGAAGAAGATCCGGTCGCCGTACTCCTGCATCACGCGGCCGTTCCATTCGTGGCCGCCGTCGACGTTGCCGGAGCGCAGCAGCGGGGGCTCGACCCCGCGGGCGGCGAGCTCGCCGGCCGCCGCCGCCATGACCGCCTGCATGATCGCGCTGGTCACGACGGTGGAGGCGGGGGCGAAGGGCGCGTCGATGCCGTCGATGCTCAGCTCGGCGTCACCGACGGCGATCTTGCTGTCGAGGACGACGTCGCAGTGGTCCTTGAGGAAGGTGCCGGACAGGTGCCGGGACTTGGTCTCGGTCGCGTACGCCACCGAGGTCACGCCGATGACCTTGAGGCCGATGGCGCGGGCGTTCATCGCCATCTCGACGGGCAGGGCGTTGCGCCCGGAGAGGGAGATGATGACGAGGACGTCGCCGTCGGCGGCGGGGCTGCTGTCGAGGACGGCGCCGGCCAGGCCGTCGACGCGTTCCAGGGCGCTGCCCAGGGTCGCGGGCATGACGTCGATGCCGACCGTGCCCGGGACGGCGAGGAAGTTCATCAGGGCGAGGCCGCCGGCCCGGTAGACGACGTCCTGTGCGGGCAGCGAGGAGTGTCCGGCGCCGAAGGCGAAGAGCCGGTTGCCGGTGGCGACCGCGTCGGCGATGAGGGAGCCGGCTTCGGCGATGTGCGCGGCCTCCTCGTCCCGTACCCGCTCCAGCAGACCGATGGCGGCATCGAAGAACTGACCGGCCAGCTTGCTCTCGCTCATACGCCGATGGCCCTTCCAGAGGTGGGGGAGCGTCCGTGTCCGCCGCTCACCGTGCGGTCTGGACCAAGGGCGTGTCAATACGAACGTCAATCCCGCGCCGAAAGCTCTGGTCGCGGGGCCCGGACATCCCCGGACGATCTTCTCGGGGATGTCCGGGAGATGTCCGGGAGCGGTCTTGACCGACGGCACGGGACGGTTGTCGGCCCGATGCGTCAGAATTGGGGGCAGGGCCAGCGCACGCAATCCGAGGGGCACGAATGTCCGGACTGATCGATACCACGGAGATGTATCTCCGCACCATCCTCGAGCTGGAAGAGGAAGGCGTGGTCCCCATGCGCGCCCGTATCGCGGAGCGGCTCGATCAGAGCGGTCCGACGGTGAGCCAGACGGTGGCGCGCATGGAGCGCGACGGCCTGGTGGCCGTCGCCAGCGACCGCCACCTGGAGCTGACGGACGAGGGGCGCCGACTGGCTACGCGGGTCATGCGCAAGCACCGACTCGCGGAGTGTCTGCTCGTCGACGTCATCGGCCTGGAGTGGGAGCAGGTGCACGCGGAGGCCTGCCGGTGGGAGCACGTGATGAGCGAGGCGGTGGAGCGGCGGGTGCTGGAGCTGCTGCGTCACCCGACCGAGTCGCCGTACGGGAACCCGATCCCGGGGCTGGAGGAGCTGGGTGAGAAGGCCGAGGCGGACCCGTTCCTCGAAGACGGGATGGTCAGTCTGTCCGAGCTCGACCCGGGCACCGAGGGCAAGACCGTGGTCGTCCGGCGGATCGGCGAGCCGATCCAGACGGATGCCCAGCTGATGTATACGCTCCGGCGGGCGGGCGTGCAGCCCGGCTCGGTGGTGAGCGTGACCGAGTCCCCGGGTGGTGTGCTGGTCGGCAGCGGCGGTGAGGCTGCCGAGCTCGACGTGGAGGTCGCCTCGCACGTGTTCGTGGCGAAGCGCTGACCCCCCGGCGCGTCGGCGTTCGCGTCGGCGTGGAGCGGATGTGTCCGATGGACGGTTCTGTACGAGCCGTGACCCGGGGGGTCCTGCCCCACGGGTCGTGACCCGTACGGATGACCAGCCCTTGGTGTGGGCGGTCCCGGCGCCTTTCGGCGCCGGGACCGATCCTCCCCTTGGTGACCTGGAGCCCCGAGCTCTCAAGGTCGTCCCCTCGGACCGTCTTCCCCGAGCGGCCCGCCTCCCTGTTGAAAGGATCTCCATCGGCAGGGGCGGCCAATCCTTGAGCAAGGTCACTCGAAAGAGCGGTGTTGTGGGCGAGAAACCCGTTTTCGAATACGGGTTCGATAGTCTGGCGGGGAGCGAAGGGGGTGCATCTGCGGTGGTACAGCGCGTCGATGTGACAGGGGCCGACGGTGTCCGCCTGGCCGCCTGGGAGTTCCGCGAAGCAGAGGCAGAACCCGACACCCGCCCCGGGGTGCTGTTACTGCACGGCCTGATGGGCCGCGCCTTCCACTGGGCCGGTACCGCCCGCTGGCTCCGTGAGCGCCGCCGCGTCGTGGCCTTGGACCAGCGCGGGCACGGCCAGAGCGGCCGCCCGCCCGCCGCCCCCGACGGCACCCCCACCGCCCTGGGCCGCGAAGCCTTCGTGGCCGACGCCGAAGCGGTCGTCGAGCAGCTCGGCCTCGCCCCCGTGACACTGATCGGCCACTCGATGGGCGCCCTCACCGCCTGGCAGCTCGCGGCCCGCCGCCCGGAGCTGGTCGAGGCCGTGGTCATCTGCGACATGCGCGCCTCCGCCCTGGGCGCGGCCTCCCAGCAGGAATGGGAGGAGTGGTTCCACCACTGGCCGCTGCCCTTCCCCACCCAGGACGCGGCCCGCCGCTGGTTCGGCGAGGACGACCCCCGGGTGGAACGCCCCGACCCCGGCCGCGGCGCCTTCTTCGCCGAGGTCATGCACGAGGCCGCGGACGGCTGGCGCCCGGTCTTCTCCCGCCGCCAGATGCTGACGGCCCGCGAGACCTGGGTCCACGACGCGCACTGGGAGGAGCTCGCCCAGGTCCGCTGCCCGACCCTGGTGGTCCGCGGCCTGGACGGCGAACTGGGCCGGGCCGAGGCCCAGGAGATGGTCCGCGTCCTCCCGGCCGGCCAGTACGCGGAGATCCCCGACGCGGGCCACTACCTCCACTACGACCAGCCGACGGCCTGGCGCGAAGTCCTGGAACCCTTCCTCGACGGCATCAAGGCCGAAGCCCCCTGACCGCCCGCCTACCCCGCCCCGGCGCCTGCCGTCCCACCGGCAACGGCCCCGGGGCTCTTTCTCGGCGCCGGGGGGATGACTCCCGCGCACCGGCTCGAAGGCCCCGGCACCGTCATCTGTGACGACATGCGCAAACCGCCCGGTCTCCTCACCGGTCCGTGACCGCCGTCCACCCGGCCTCACCGTCCACAGGCTCGGATGCGGGGCTGTGTCAGCGATCTGTCAGCGGGCTGTCCGGGGCCTGTCAGGGGGCGGCTCCATGGTGACGGCGTCGCCAGGCAAGCACCGAGAAACGAGGTACCCCCGATGGACGCCGTCGCCGCCCTGCAGCTCCTGATCGCCGTCGCCTTCCTGAGCATCCCCGTCGTCCGCAGCCGCTACGGCGCCCGCGCCCAGGCCGCCGTCGAGGCCGAGTTGGGGCGGCAGGGGGTGCGCGCCACCGTCATGGCCGAGAACGGCATGCGGCTCGACGCCGGCGGTCACGAGACCTGGGCTCCCGTCGGGATCGCCGTGTCCCTGGCCGTACCCGCCGTGCTCGGGCTCGCCGGGAACGCGTGGGGCGAGACGCTCTCCTGGGTCGTCCAGCCGCTCGTCCTCCTCGTGAACTGCGTGATCCTCTACTCGAACCTGACCGCCGTGCCGTCCGTCACCGCCGCCTTCGCCAAGACCGGGGACGCCGAACTCCAGCGCATCGACGTCAGGTCCATGCTCGCTGCCGCGGAGAAGGGCTTCCCCCGCTGGGTCATGCCCTACCTCCAGAACCTGCGGCACGCCGTCGTCTTCGCGGGCTCCATCGCCGTCCTCGCCGTCCTCGCCGCAGGCTGACCCGGCGCGGGCGCCCTCAGCCCGCTCCCGGGGTGCCTGCGGAGGCCCGTCCCGGGCCGGGCCGACTACTCGGCGCTCGGGAGCCAGCCGCGCTGGACCGCCCGTACGCCGAACTCGAATCGGCTGCGGGCGTTCAGGCGTTCCATCAGATCGGTGGCCAGCCGGCGCGCGGTGCGGGGGGAGACGGCCAGGCGCTTGGCGATGGCCTCGTCGGTCATGCCCTGGGCGAGGAGCCGGATGACGGTGTTCTCCTGGGCGCTGAGGCCGCCCTCGTCCCGAGAGGTCTCCGCGGTGCCCAGCGGGCGGGCGGCGGTCCACACGGTGTCGAAGAGTGCGCACAGTGCGGTCAGGGTGCCCTGCCCGGTCAGGACCACCGCGCCGGCTGCGCTGTCGTCGCTGCTGACCGGGATGACGGCCGTCGACCGGTCGAAGATCATCAGTCGGGTGGGCAGCTCCGGCGCGGTCCGCACCTCGCCGCCGAGTTCGCCGAGCCAGGCCGCGTAGGCCACGGTGGTGTGGCTGTTGCGCACGCTGTCCAGGAAGAGGGAGCGCATCCGTACCCCGCGGCCCAGCAGGGCGAGGTCGTTGGGCTTCGACGCTTCCAGGCTCTCGGGGCGGTGGCCGCCACCGGGTGCGAAGGTCATCAGCTCGGTGCGGACGTTACGGGCCAGGCACGCGATCCGGTCCCGGATCGCGTCGAGGCCCAGCAGCTGGTCCACGCCGGGGCTGGAGGCGCTGGGGGTCAGGTCGGCGAACTCGGCGATGAGCTGGGTGGCGGCGGCGCGGGAGGCTTCGATGCGCAGCTGCTGGGCGGCGAGTTCGGCCTGCTGGCGGGCCATGAGGACTTCCATGCCGACCTCGGGCGAGACCGCGCGCAGCCGGCCCTCGCGTTCGTAGGACGGCCGGACCAGGGCGAGTTCGCTGAGGATGTCCAGGCTGTGCCTGACGTCCGCCTCGGGCGCGCCGAGGCGCTCGGAGAGGCCGCTCACGCCCTCCTGCGGGTACGCGAGCATGGCGCGGTAGACAGCCTCTGCCGTGGCATCGAGGCCGAGAGTGGCGAGCACAGCGGTTCCCCCCGTGTGAGCCCTTATCGATCAAGGTAACCGAATGGTCGCACGTGGCGAGGGGTGCGACCAGCTCGTGGACGCTTCCGGCCACGGACCGAACCGTCCAGCTTGATGCACTTTGTTCAGGCTCGCCTGCTCGGAAGAGTTGCGCACATGTATCTCATCCACGCCGCGCTCCGGGCTCCTTCGGCCGATGACCGGCTTCCCCCGCACATCGCCGAGCTCGTCCGGGCGCTGGCGCACTCCGACAGCCCCGTGGAGCACGTCTCCGCGCACCTGCGGGCCGAGCCCGACCCGGTGCTCGGGGTCTACCTGCTCGCCGGGAGCCTGAGCGAGGCGGAGCGGCGTACGGATGCCCTCTGCCGACGCGCCCTCGACGTGCTGCCGGCGCTGCGCGGCTGGACGGCCACGCGCGCTTGCGCCCCTCTGGTCGCTCCGTACTACGAGCGTCTCCTGACGGCCGCTTCCGGACTCGATGGACGGAATCGTCCAGGACCGTTTCCGTCCAGCCGAATGCCCTTCCACCCGCGCTGAGCTGCGACGAAGCTAGTGATCGCCAGCAGGGAACAGCACAAGGCCCGGCAGGCGAAACCGGAGAAGACGTCACCGCGGGACGTGGATCCGGAAGGTCACCGCTTCACTCCAGCCATCGCAAAGGATCACTGCCATGCTTCGCACCCACCTCACCCGGGCCGCCGCGGTCAGCACCCTCGCCCTCGCCGCCTTCACCGCGGTCCTGGCCGGCCACACCGGCGCCGACCAGTACACCCGCACCACCGCCACCACCGCGTGGGAGACCGCCCCGGCGGGGAAGTTCACCACCGTCTGGGAGTAGCCGGGCCGCCCGCCTCGCCGGCCGCCGGTCCCCCTGTGACCGCCGTGCCCGCCGAGAGCCGGCCCTGACCGCGCGTCACCTCGCATCACACCGCGTCGCAGCGCGCGCCCCGCGTCCCCGTGTGCCCCCGTCCGACAGCTGCTCCTGCAGGGCAGCCGTCCGCGTGCCACGACATGCGCCCACAGTCTTCCGGCCTTGATCAGGCCATTCTGCGGCCCGCCGCAGCACTCACCCGAACCTTCTTCGCACTCCTGGAGCCTTGTCATGTCCAAGTCCATCAAGACCACCGCGATCCGCCTCGTCTCCGCCTCCGCCCTCGCGGTCTCCGTACTCGCCACGGCCGTCGTCACTCCGGCCAACGCCTCGCCGCTCACCGACGGCATAGCGGCCACGGCCCGCGCCGAGAACGGCAACTCCTACTGCGCCCACGGCGGTTACGTCGGCGGTCCCAACCAGTCCAGCAGCTGCACCGGCGGCACCACCCGCACCCACGCCTGGTGCGCCGACTTCGCCGGCTGGGTCTGGGCCCGCAACGGGGTCACGGGCCTGGGCACCCTGGACGACAGGGCGGCCAGCTTCATCGACTACGGCAAGAAGTACGGCACGCTGTCGAACACCCCGCACGTCGGCGACGCCGTCGTCTACAACTACAACGGCGGCAGCTACGCCGACCACGTGGCCGTGGTCACCGGAGTCTCCGGCGACACGGTCACCATCACCGGCGGCAACCAGGGCGGATACCCGGGCCACGTCTCCACCAACTCCACCACCAAGTGGCGCGTGGGTCAGTCCCCCTGGGGCCAGTCGATCAGTGGCTACATCTCCCCGGCCGGCAGCAACACCCCCTCGTACCCCAACCCGGCCTCGCTGCCCTCCGGGACGCTCGTGAAGTCGCCGAACGGTGCGGACGTGAAGGTGATGATCTCCGGATCCGGCGTTCCGGTGGCTGCCTCCGACGTCACCCCGGGCAAGTACGACCTCAGCAAGATCGTGCTGATCGACGACTCCGCCTTCCGGTCCCTGCCGAGCGCGCCTCCGGCCGGCACGGTGGTCCACGACCAGGCGGGCGGTGCCAAGCGCTACGTGGTCATCGACAACGCGGCGCTGCTGATCGGCGGCGAGGACTGGGTCGCGGCGGGTTACAACACCCGCGCCGACATGGGTGTTCCGACCGCCTGGCTGCAGGCCGCCGCCCAGCGCACCGTGCCCACCGGCACGGTCGTGATGGACCAGACGGGTACGGACCCCGGCCGCTACGTGATGGTGGACGGTGCGGCGCTGCACATCTCGGCCTCCGAGTGGACCGCCGACGACTACAACACCCAGATGCTCATGGGCGTCCCGGGCCAGTGGCTGAAGGCCGCCGTTGCCAAGACCCCGCCGACCGGCACCGTCCTCATGGACCAGTCGGGCACCGACAACAACCGCTACGTGATGCTGGGCGGCGCGGCCGTGCACATCTCCGGCGTGGAGTGGACCGCGAACGGCTACAACCTCCGCTCCCTGATGGGCGCACCGGGTGAGTGGCTGGGCTCCACGGTCGCCAAGCAGGTGGCGAACGGCACCGTCGTCAAGGACGCCTCGGGCGCCGACGCCAGCGTGTACGTCATGGCCGGCGGCGTCGCCGTCCCGCTGACCTACGCCGACTTCACCGGCCTCGGCCACGACAAGCGTCCGCTGGAGGGCGCCCCGGGCGAGTGGCTGAAGACGGCCGCGGCGAAGGCCACCCCGGCCGACGGCACCATGCTCCTGTCGCCCGACAGCAACACCGTCTGGCAGGTCACCGGCGGCAAGAAGAAGGCCCTGACCGCCGACGCCTTCGGCCCCGGCAAGCTGAGCTTCGACGACGTGGTCAGCGTCCCGACCGCCTTCACCGCGAAGCTCCCGACCGTCACCGGTTGAGCAACTCCCGGCTGATCGCCGCCTGATCGCCGCCTGAGCACACCCCACCGCCCGGTCCCCACCGGCCGGGCGGTGGGGTGTGCCGCGCCCCACGCCGACTCCCGCACCTGCCGCCCGAAGGACACCTCCATGCGCTCCGCCGTCGCCCGCCAGAAGTCCGCACTCGCCGTCACCGCCACCGCCCTCCTCGCCCTCGCAGCCCCACTGCTCACCGGCACCGAAGCCTCGGCCGCCTCCGTCTCGACGTGGGACAAGGTCGCCCAGTGCGAGGCCGGCGGCAACTGGAGCATCAACACCGGCAACGGCTACTACGGCGGTCTCCAGATCTCGATGTCGACCTGGCGCGCCTTCGGCGGTACGCAGTACGCCTCCCGCCCCGACCAGGCGACGAAGCAGCAGCAGATCCTGACGGGCGAGAAGATCCTGGCGGGCCAGGGTCAGGGTGCCTGGCCCTCCTGCGGCGCTGCGGCCGGCCTCGGCGCCGACCGCGCGAACCCGTACCCCACCGCCCCCTCCTACCCGGACCCGGCCTCGCTGCCCGCCGGGACGCTGGTGAAGTCGCCGAACGGCGCGGCCGTGAAGGTGATGATCTCCGGGGCGGGCATCCCGGTGGCGGCCTCCGACGTCACGCCCGGCCACTACGACCTGAGCAAGATCGTGCTCGTGGACAACGCGGCGTTCAACGGCCTGCCGAGCTCGCCCCCGGCAGGCACGGTGGTCCACGACCAGGCGGGCGGTGCCAAGCGCTACGTGGTGGTCGACGGTGCGGCGCTGCTGATCTCCGCGGCCGACTGGACGGCGGACGGCTACAACGTCCGCGCCGACATGGGCGTTCCGACCACCTGGCTGCAGGACGCCGCCCAGCGCACCGTCACCAACGGCCGCGTGGTCATGGACCAGTCGGGCAGCGACCCGGCCCGCTTCGTGATGGTCAACGGCTCCGCGCTGCACATCTCGGCCGCCGAGTGGACGGCGAACGGCTACGACACCCGCTCGCTGATGGGCGTTCCGACCGACTGGCTGAAGGCGGCCGGCACCCGCCAGGTGCCGAACGGCACCGTCGTCAAGGACGCCTCGGGCGCCGACGCCACCGTGTACGTCATGGCGGGCGGCGTCGCCGTCCCGCTGACCTACGCCGACTTCACCGGCTTCGGCTACGACAAGCGTCCGCTGGAGGGGACCCCGGGCGAGTGGCTGAAGACGGCCGCCGCCAAGGCCGCCCCGGCCGACGGCACCATGCTCCTGTCGCCGGAGAGCAACACCGTCTGGCAGGTCACCGGCGGGAAGAAGAAGGCCCTGACCGCCGACGCCTTCGGCCCCGGCAAGCTGAGCTTCGACGACGTGGTCAGCGTCCCGACCGCCTTCACCGCGAAGCTCCCGACCGCGGTCTGAGCCGACCGCAGTCCGAGCCGGCCTCCGCACGAAGGCCCGCCTCCACACGAAAACGGGCCGGCCTCCGCTCCTCACAGGAGCGGAGGCCGGCCCGCCGTGCGTTCGGGCCCGTACGGCATCGACCGGGTCAGCCCTTGCTGACCGCCCAGAGGATCTCCGGAAGCTGCCGCGCCACTCTCGGGGCCGAGAGCCGCAGGCCCGCCCACGTGGCCAGCACACCCCACACGACACCCAGCGGGAGCACGATCCAGGAGAGGCCCTGGTGGTCACCCACCTCGAACCAGACCGTCAGGGCGATCACCGGGGCGGAGATCACCGCCGAGACCAGCAGCCCGGCGAAGATGCCCGCCCAGGCCAGCCCGCCCTGACCGGGGGCGACGTTCTTGAAGGCGCCGTCCGACGGGATCGAGTACGGGAAACGGGCCGAGGCCAGGGCGCCCGTGCAGAGCATCGAGCCCAGCAGCGCCAGGGCCAGGCCGGTGGCCGCCGGGAGGGCCGACCAGTCACCGATCACCGCGGCCGTGACCACGGTGACCAGGACCGTGAACGGAACGGTGACCAGGGCCAGCGCGGCGGCCCGCGCCCGCAGTTCCACGTACGCGTCCCGCGTGGAGGAGATGGTCTGCGCGACCATCCAGAAGGCGGAGGTGTCCTGGCCGAACTGGTTGTACATCTGCATGCCGAGCATGCCCGCGCCGAAGCAGCCGAGGTAGACGGATCCCGCGCCCTGGAGGGCGTTGAAGACCGGGATGATCATGCCGATCGCCAGCGCGGTCACCCAGGCCGCCTTGGTCTTCGGGTCGCGGACGGCGTAGCGCAGCGTGCGCTGCATGGTCGCGCCCGTCCGGCCGCCGGGCAGCAGGGACCACAGCCCGCCCGCCCCACGGTCCTTCATCGGCCGGGCGGCCGTGATGGTCGAGCCGTCCGGGGTGACCATCAGCTTGGTCAGGCTCCGCTCCCAGAACCACAGGAGCCCGGCCAGGGCGGCCAGGGTCAGGGCCAGTTGGGCGGCCGCCACCCCGTACGCACCCTCGCTCGCCGAGTCCACCATGCCGACGGCGGTCGCCGGCGGCAGCCAGCGCACCACGGCCTCGACGGGCTCCAGGGAGGCGAGCCCGCCCGACTGGAACAGGCTCTGGCTGGCGAAGTTGGCCAGCTGCCCGCCCACGGCGATCAGCAGACCGCTGAGCACGGCCAGGTCGCGCCCCTTGCGGCTGGTCAGCAGCCGCACGTTGGCCGTGGCCATGGCCCGCGCGAGGGTCACGCAGCCGAGCACCAGCAGGGGCGCGGCCACCACGGCCGCCACCGCGCCGGCGGCGCCGCGCGCGACGGCCAGGACGGAGCCGACGGCCAGGCACAGCGTGAACAGCGGCCCGATGCCGACCAGTGAGGAGGCGAGGAGGGCCCGTACGAGCGGACGCGGGCGCAGCGGCAGCATCACCAGCCGGCTCGGGTCGAGGGTCTCGTCGCCGGTGGGGAAGAACAGCGGCATGAAGGCCCAGCCGAGGGCCAGGACGGCGGCCAGCAGGACGACGACGGTGCCCGCGTGGGCGTTCCCGTGCAGCAGGGCCAGGCCGAGCGTCACGAAGAATCCGACGATCAGGGCGAAGGCGAGTGTCGAGAAGTAGGCGGCCTTGCGCTTCGAGGAGCCCTTCAGGCCGTTGCGCAGCAGCGACAGCTTGAGGCGGACGAAGACCGAGGTCAGGGAGATCGCCGCGGCGGACGAGGCCCCGGCGGTTCCGGCGGTTCCGGTGGCGGAGGCGGTCACCGTGCCGGCCGGGCCGGCGGCGCGGTCGGCGGGCGAGGCGGGCGAGGTCATCGCGATCCCGCCCCGGAGCCGCCGCCGAGCCACTCCAGCGAGTCCCCGGCCGCGTCGCGCCCGTGCGCCCCGACCAGTTCGAGGAAGGCGGCCTGCAGCGAGGGCGCGGAGCCCCGTACGTCGGCCAACGGGCCCGCGGCGCGGATCCGACCGGCGGCCATCACGGCCACCCAGTCGCACAGCGACTCGACGAGCTCCATCACGTGGGAGGAGAAGATGACCGTGGCACCGGAGGCGGTGTAGCGCTCCAGCACCCCGCGGATGGTCTGCGCCGACACCGGGTCGACGCCTTCGAAAGGCTCGTCCAGGAAGAGCACTTCGGGGTTGTGCAGCAGGGCGGCCGCCAGCCCGATCTTCTTGCGCATACCGGTCGAGTAGTCCACGACCAGCTTGTGCTGCGAGCCCGCGAGGTCGAGGACGTCCAGCAGCTGCGTCGCCCGCTTGTCGGTCTCCTCGCCCGGCAGCCCCCGCAGCCGGCCCATGTAGCCGAGGAGTTCGCGGCCCGACAGCCGCTCGAAGAGCCGCAGACCCTCGGGCAGTACGCCGATCCGTGCCTTCACCTCGGTCGGGTCGGCCCACACGTCGTGCCCGGCGACGTGGACCCGCCCCATGTCGGGGCGGAGCAGGCCGGTCACCATCGACAGCGTGGTCGTCTTGCCCGCCCCGTTCGGGCCCACCAGTCCGATGAACTGTCCGGCGGGCAGCTCCAGGTCGATCCCGGCGACGGCCACCTGCTCGCCGAACCGCTTCCACAGACCTTCCACCCGCACGGCGGGCGGCGCGGATCGCGCGCCACCCGTTCCGTATGTCCCACCCGTCGCATCGCCCTGGTCCGGCATGCGCCTGCCTCTCATCACGTCCCCGTTGGTCTTTCCTGCTTCACGATAGGAGGAGGGGGAGAGGCTTGAGCAGTTACTTATGTCATCAGTTTTCGCCCTGATTTCGCATGCCCGGCGGGCGGTTCGGGCGGTTCTGGCGGGCCGTTGAGGAGGGTGGTCGCGGCGGGCGCGGGCCGCGGCTCGGTCAGCCCTGGCGGCGCTTGCGTTCCGCCGCGGCCTCGCTGCCGCACGCGTACGCCAGCGCGTCGATCAGCTCCTCCGTGTCCGGCAGCCACCGGTTCGCCGGCGTGGGCCGCCGCGCCCACTGGACCGAGCCCCGGCCGCCGAAGCGGGTGGGCGGCGCCGCCACGTACTCACCCTCGCCCCGCGTCACCAGGTCGATCGTGGCGGCCGGCCAGCCCAGCTTGCGCACCAGGTCGGGCACCTTGACCCCGGCACCCGGCAGGACGAAGAACAGCATCCGGTGGTCGGGGGTGAGGGTGACCGGCCCGAGGGTGCGCTCCATCCGCTCCAGCCGGGCCAGCGCGAGGAATCCGGCCGACTCGGGCACGTCCAGCGCGTCGAACGTCCGGCCCGTGGGCAGCAGGATCGAGGCCAGCGGGTGCTTCGCCCAGATCCGTCGGACCTGCACGGCGCTGCCGGTGGCCTGCGCCGCCCAGTCCTTCACCGCCGGGTGGGCGCCGGGTGCCGGGCAGTCCGCGGCCCCGCAGGAGCACAGCTCGCGGCCGTCCGCGGGCTCCAACCAGGTGCCGGCGAAGACATCCCAGTGCCGTTCTTCCGCGTACCGCACGGCATGGTCCAGCAGCTGCTCGCCGCGCTGCTTGGGGATGGGTGCGGTCTCCGTGACTCCGATGGTCTCTTCCACGCCCATCACAACTCCTCGGGTCACCCGGGGTTACGGGCGTAAACCAAGGGGCGGGCGGAGCATCGATCCTGCATACGGGGCGCACTGGTGCACGTGTGGGGGCGCGTAGGAGGTCGGGGCGCCTGAGTTGGGTAGCGACACGACGCAGAGCGGAAGATTCTCCGCACATCAGGCGGGAAGTGATCATTCCAACGGATCACCCGCGGTCAGCAGGGGGTTTTCATGGCAGCCAGGCCTCTCGTCGCCCGCCAGCCGAACGAACGGCTGCAGGCGCTCATCCAGGAAGCCGGGTGCTCCAACGCCGGGCTCGCCCGGCGCGTGAACATGTGCGGGGCCGAGCACGGCCTCGATCTCCGCTACGACAAGACCTCCGTGGCCCGGTGGTTGCGCGGCCAGCAGCCGCGCGGCCGGGCTCCCGGAATCATCGCCGAGGCGCTCGGGCGCAAACTGGGCCGGACCGTCACCATCGACGAGATCGGCATGGCCAACGGGAAGAACCTCGCTTCCGGCGTCGGCCTGCAGTTCTCCCCGACCGTCATCGGCGCCATCGAGCAGGTCTGCGAGCTGTGGCGCAGCGACGTCGGCCGCCGCGACTTCCTCGCCGGCTCCAGCGTGGCCGCCTCCGCGCTCGTGGAGCCGAGCCGCGACTGGCTGATCACCGGGGCCGACACCCAGGTCGCCCGCAGCGGCGGTTCGCGGGTCGGCATGTCGGACGTGGAGGCGGTCCGCGCGACCACCGAGGCCCTCAAGGACCTCGACCACCGCTTCGGGAGCGGGCACGTGCGGCCGGTGGTCGTGCACTACCTCAACTCGGTGGTCTCGGGGCTGATCGGCGGCTCGTACCGGGAGCCCGTCGGGCGGGCCCTGTTCGCGGCCGTGGCCCGGCTGACCGAGCTGGCCGGCTACATGGCGGTGGACACGGGCCAGCCGGGCCTGGCCCAGCGCTACTACATCCAGGCGCTACGCCTCGCCCAGGCGGCGGGGGACCGGGCGTACGGGGGCTACGTGCTCGCGGCGTCCATGAGCCACCTCGCCGCCGAACTGGGCAACCCGCGGGAGATCGCGCAGCTGGCGCGGGCCGCCCAGGAGGGGACGCGCGGGCAGGTCACCCCGCGGGTCGAGGCCATGTTCTACGCGGCCGAGGCGCGCGGGCACGCCCTGCTCGGGGACGCCCGGGCGACGGCGGTGCTGTCGGGGCGGGCGGTGAGCGCGCTGGAGCGGGCGGAGCCGGAGTCGGGCGACGACCCGGTGTGGATCCGCCACTTCGACGCGGCGTACCTGGCGGACGAGCTGGCGCACTGCCATCGCGACCTGGGCCAGGCGGACGCGGCGGCCAGGCGGGCGGAGGAGGCCCTGCGGGGCCTGCCGGCGGGCAAGGCGCGCCGCCGGGCCATCGGGCTGCTGCTGCTGGCGGCGGCGCAGGTGCAGCAGCGGGAGGTGGAACAGGCCTGTCTGACGGCGACGCAGGCGGCGGAACTGCTGGAGGGGCTCCGCTCGAACCGGGGGGTGGAGTACCTGGACGACTTCCGGGCGAGGCTGGAGCCGTACCGGGAGGAGGCGGCGGTGCGGGAGTTCGCGGCGCGGCTGGAGGTGACGGCGTAGGCGGGGTGTCCCGTCGGTCGGGTCCGGCCCGATCGGCGGGACACCCGTAGGGCGAGGCCGGACGGGGTTCGGGGTGCTCTCACGGTGGCGGTGCGTGACGGGGTAGCGTGACCCGACGGTTCCGTAGGGTCGGGCGAGTCGGAGAAGGAGTCCCGGTGACGCAGAGCGGACAAGGGGGCGCCCCCCAGCCGGGTGGCCCGTGGGGTCCGGACCCGGCGTCCGGGTACCCGGCGTACCCGGAGCAGCAGGCACCCCAGCAGGCGATGCAGCAGCCGGAACAACAGCAGCAGCTGCAGCAGCAGCCCGGGGCCGCGTACGGATATCCGCAGGCCTATCCCGGCCCGGAGGCAGCGCCCGGTCATGTGGTGGGGCCCGGCTACGAGGGTCCGGGCGATCCGCACGGCTACGGCTACCCGCCGCTGCCCGAGGCGGCGACCCAGTACATTCCGCCGGTCCCGGCCGCGCCCGGCCACGACGAGGCGGCGACGCAGTACATCCCGCCTGTGCCGGCCGCGCCCGCGCACGAGGAGGCGGCGACCCAGTTCATCCCGCCTGTGCCGGCCGCGCCCGCGCACGAGGAGGCGGCGACCCAGTTCATCCCGCCGGTCCCCGCCGACCGCGCCGTGGACGGGTTCGACGGGCTCTTCCGGGGAGACGACTCCGCCGGGCACACGCAGCACCTGCCGCCCGTGCAGGAGCCCGTGCTGCGCCGGCCGCCGCAGCGCCCCCAGCCGCAGCGCCCGCAGCAGGCCCAGTACCAGCAGCCGCACCCGCAGTACCAGCAGCCCCACCCGCAGCAGCAGTACGCCCCGCCCCCGCCGCCCCCGGAGACCGGGCGCAAGGTCTCGCCCGCGATCATCGCCGCGGTGGTGATCGGCCTGGCCGTCGTCGGGCTCGGCGTCGGTTCGCTGCTCGCCGACGACAAGCCGCAGAACAACGACCCGGGCGCGGTCGCCGCCGCCCCGACGGCGAGCGGTGGTTCCGCGGCCCCCGGCGGCGAGGCGCCGGTCGACCCTGCCCGCCCGCAAGCCGTCCAGCTGGACAAGGTCCTCGCGGACAGCAACGACAGCCGAGCCGCCGTGATCAAGGCCGTGGAGGACATCAAGGGCTGCAACAACCTCGACCAGGCGGCCGCCGACCTGCGCGACGCGGCCCGCCAGCGCGAGGAGCTGATCACCCGCCTCCAGGAGCTGAAGGTGGACCAGCTCCCGGACCACGCGAAGCTGTCCGCGTCCCTGACCAAGGCCTGGCAGGCCTCCGCGGACGCCGACAACAGCTACGCGGCCTGGGCGGACGACGTCGACGACGACAAGTGCAAGGACGGCAAGGCCAAGTCGACGAAGAACGCCTCGGACGGCAACCGGTCGAGCGGCGAGGCCACGAAGGCCAAGGAGTCCGCCGCGACCATGTGGAACGCGATCGCGGGCAAGTACGGCCTCACCAAGCGGGACAAGTCCCAGCTCTGAGCCAGGCCCGGAGCCCGCGGACCCGGGGTCCGCGGGCCGGGGCCTCCGGGTCCGCGTCAGGCCATGGGCGGGGCCGTCACCAGGGTCGGGGTCATGTCCAGCGACCGCTCGCCGGGCTGCGCCACGAGCCGCCCGGCCTGCACGATCTGGAAGGTGACCTGTCCGTTGACGATGCGGGGGAAGCCGGCGACGGCGCGCATGTCCTGGTAGCGCCAGCTCAGGTTCGGGGTGAGACCGCCGGTGTTGACCGGCTGCGACTCGTTCAGGGCGCGCTTGACCTTGTGGCCGGTGATCGGCTCGCCCTCCTTGAACCGCTTGAGGATCTCGCTGAGCACCGTGTACGCGATCCAGGTGGTCTGCGCCCCGCTGTCGTCGGGGTCTACGGTGTCGTCCCCGAACGCGAAGTCGGAGACCACCTTCCGCATGGGCTCCCAGAGCGGATCGGCGGCCACCGGGTACCAGCTGGTCAGGTACGCGCCCTCGAAGGGGCTCTCCTTGCCGCCCGTGCGGTCCACCAGGGACTGGCTGACGCTGCCGAGCACGGAGGAGATCTGCGGCTTCTTGCGCTGGGCGTCGGTCCGGCGGAAGGCGTCGAAGAAGGTCTCGGTGCGCTCGCCGAGGACGGCGGTCACGCAGCCCTTCTCCTTTTCCTTCTCCTTGCCGGTACCGCTGGTGTGCGCGAGGGCCTCGCGGGCCTCCGGTCCGAAGTCGGCCGAATCCTCGGCGGCCCGGATGTCGGAGGCGTCCGCCATCTTGTTGGCCCGCAGCCCCGCGTTGAGGAGGACCGGCAGGGTGTCGCCCGCGAGGGTGTCGGGGCGGACCAGGGCGACCTGGTTGCAGGCCCGTCCCAGCTGGTGACCGGCGCCCGCGATCAGGACGGGCTGGCCGCCGTTGACCGGGTAGGACAGGGGTGACTGGAACTCCTCGGAGGAGACTCCGTAGCCGCCGATGAAGGGGATGCCCTCGGCCTCCAGCGGTGCCATGAAGGCGCGGCCGTGCTGACTGTAGGAGCCGACGACGGCGATGGCCTTCTCGGCGACGGCCTTGCGGGCGCAGTCGGCGGCGCCGGACGCCGTGTTCTTCTCGTTGCAGGTCAGTACGCGAAGCTTGCGGCCGTTGATCCCGCCCTTGGAGTTCACCCAGCGCTCGTACGCCTTGGCCATGCCGGTCATTCCGGGCATGTTGGTCGCTTTGGTGTCTTCCGGCGCGAAGGTCAGGACGGTGACGGTGTCCTCGGAGCCCCCCGAGCCCCCGGGGATCGTCCCGCATCCGGCGATGAGACACGTACCCAGCGCCGTGGCCACGAAGGTGCGGGAGAGGGACACGACACGTCGCGAGTTGGTCATGTCCATGCACCATTCCGCCCCACCGGTAACTGTCGAGTGAGATGGACACAACATCGGGTGACGTCCAGGTGAATTACGGGGGCGCGATCCCCGTGGGTGGGCGCCTGAAGATCGCGCTGACCAGGAACGTACGATCGAAAGCGTGACATTCGCCCAAGGTTCGACGAACCCTTCCCGACGCGGTGGCCGCTCCTCCACCATGGGCGGCATGCCCCTCAACGACATGCCCTGGTGGCGCTGGCGCTGCAACGTGCGCTCGGCGCTGCACATGCTTTCCGACCCGGTCTTCCACGAGGACACCTGGCTGACCGGCGACGAGGCGTACGGCGACATCACCGACGCCGTGTACCGGCTCGTCGAGGACACCTGGCTCGACAGCTGGTCCGCCGAGAAGTACGTCGGCACGATCTTCCGCGACTCCCAGGAGGCGGCCGTCGTCGACCTCGCGGTGCTGCGGGTGCTCCGCATCCTCCACCAGGTCGGGCCCGACGCCCCCGTCTCCGCCTACCTGGAGCACCACGCGTGGCCCGAGGCGGTACGTGCCGCGCGCGAGGCCCACGTACGGCTCGCGGAAGCCGACGGCGACGACCCCGACGTGCGACCCACGTCGCTCGATGCGTTGAAGATCCTCACCCGCGCGGTGTGAAAGGCTGTGCGGTCATGAGCGACCCGCACACCGAGGCCCAGGCCCAGCCCCAGTACGTCCTGACCATGTCCTGCCCCGACAAGCAGGGCATCGTGCATGCCGTGTCGAGTTACCTCTTCATGACCGGATGCAACATCGTGGACAGCCAGCAGTTCGGAGACCGGGAGACCGGACTCTTCTTCATGCGGGTGCACTTCGAGGCCGAGCCCCCGGTGACGGTCGAGAAGCTGCGCGCCAGCTTCGCCGCGATCGGCGACTCCTTCAAGATGGACTGGCAGATCCACCGCTCCGAGGAGCGCATGCGGATCATCCTCATGGTGTCCAAGTTCGGGCACTGCCTGAACGACCTGCTGTTCCGTTCGAGCATCGGAGCCCTGCCGGTCGAGATCGCGGCCGTGGTCTCCAACCACACCGATTTCGCCGAACTGGTCGGCTCCTACGACATCCCGTTCGTGCACATCCCCGTCACCAAGGACACCAAGCCGGAGGCGGAGGCGCAGCTGCTGGAGCTGGTGCGCGCCGAGAACGTCGACCTGGTCGTCCTGGCGCGCTACATGCAGGTGCTCTCCGACAAGCTGTGCACCGAACTGAGCGGGCGGATCATCAACATCCACCACTCGTTCCTCCCGAGCTTCAAGGGCGCGAAGCCGTACCACCAGGCGCACGCGCGAGGTGTGAAGCTGATCGGCGCGACCGCGCACTACGTGACGGCGAACCTCGACGAGGGCCCGATCATCGAGCAGGAGGTCGAGCGGGTGGGCCACGAGGTGACGCCGGACCAGCTGGTGGCGATCGGCCGGGACGTGGAGTGCCAGGCGCTCGCGCGCGCGGTGAAGTGGCACAGCGAGCACCGCGTCCTGCTCAACGGCGCCCGCACGGTCGTCTTCGCGTAGCGAACGGCGGCCTCGCCGACGGGTGGCGCCCACGGCGGTGGCAGCGCGCGCCATCCAGCCTCGCCGGCGTTTGAGGCGCGGGGTCCGGGGCGGCGCCCCGGGAAGCCGGGCCGCAGGGGCCGGTGAGAGGTCGCGCGTAGCCCCGGTACCGGCCTCGGCCCTGACCCCGACGCCGGCTGCGGGGGGCGGGGCCGGGCCCCGCCGTCACCTGCCGAGCCCGCCGCAGGCGCTACGCGTCGGGGGCCTCCACGCCGCAGTAGCCCGCGAAGGCCGCCAGGATCTCGTCCTCCGAGATGCGGCCGTCGCTGTCCGAGTCCAGGGCGGCCGCCACCTGGGTGGCCAGCTCCGGGGCGGTGCCCAGGACGCGCAGCACCCGGGCCGCGTTCGGTGGGGTCGCGCCGCCGCCGTCCTCGTCCGCCACCGCGATCACGGCCCGCAGGAACGGCCGCGCGATCTCCGCGAACCGCTCCGGGTTGTCGCGCAGCCGCTTCGCGGCCCCGGTGATGAACTCCTCGCGGGACACCCGCTGGTCCCCGTCGACGTCCGCGATACCGGCCATGCCCTGCCAGAAGGCCTCGGCGCCCGCGAAGACGGCCTGGCCCTTGTCCGACCGGGCGGTGGTACCGAATTCGGCCAGGACGGCCTTCGCGGCAGCGCTGAAGTCCTCCCGGTCGATATAGCCGGACCCGTCCTGGTCGAAGGTGGCGAATCGGGCGGCGATCTTGCGCTCGTATTCTGCGCTGTCCATATTCGGCGTTCCGCCTTCACGTGTGCAGTGGGGTTCAGATCAAGACAAGGCAGGAGCGTAAGGCCTACGTGGCCTGTGCGTTAAGCGAAGTGGTCAAGGAGGCGGCCGCATCGAACCCGCGCACGGGGAGCGCGGTGGGGCGCGTACACCTGTCCCCATGTGCCGTCACCCGTACCACCGTTCACGCCCTGCCACGCACCTATCACGCAGGGCGCACTTCCAGGGTGAGGTTCTTCCAAAACAGGCGCGATCGGCCATGTGCCCACTACATTCGATGCGTCGACACACGGCTGGGGGCATTCATGCCGAAGGACGCACCACCGCGCTGGGACCGTCGCATGCAGCAGCGACTCGCCCGTGGCGAGGCCGCCGCGCTCGGGGAGCTGTACGACCGCTTCGCCTCGCTCGTGCACAGCCTGGCGCACCGGGTACTGGGCGACGAGAAGGCCGCGGACCGGATCACCCGCGAGGTCTTCGGGTACATCTGGGAGAACCCGGACGCCTACGACCCCAAGCAGGGCTCCATGCGCTCCTGGGTCGCCCGGATCACCCAGGGCCAGGCGGTCGCCCGACTGCGCCAGGCCGAACTGGGCCGGGGCTCCCGCGAGGAGCTGGAGCAGAAGGTGCGCAGCGCCAACGCGGCCGCCCGCGCCGACTACATCGTCACCTCGATGCCCGCGCCCCTGCGCGCCGCGCTGGAACTCGCCTACTTCAAGCGGCGCGACTACCGGCAGGCCGCCGCCGACCTGCAGATCAGCGAGGACGAGGCGCGGCGCAGGCTGCGCCTCGGACTGCAACTGCTGTCGACCGCCAACACCCTCCCGCAGGAGGACACCGCCCGGTCCGGATATGGAACGCCTCGATGAACGGCCCTCCCCAGTCGCCCGATGACGGATACGAGCGTCTCGGCGGGCAGGCGCGGATACCCGGTCCGCGCGGGGCCGCCGACGACCTCGACCCGGGACACGCACCGCGGTCGCTACCGCCGCTGCCGCCGATGCCGTCGACCCCCGTCGAGCTGACGGCGGTCGCGCCGCCCCCGGTCACGCCGCCTCCGCCCTCCCACGCCGTGCTGAAGTCCCTGCTCGGGGCGTGGGCACTGGCGGCCTGCTCGGCCGAGGAGACCCAGGCGGTGGAGGACCACCTCACCGAGTGCGCGCCCTGCGCGGAGGAAGCCCTGCGCCTGCGCGACGCGGTGGGGCTGCTGCACCCGGAGGAGAACCTCGACCTGAAACCGCTGCTGCGTTCACGCGTCCTGGAGGACTGCCTGGGCAAGCGGCCGGCGCGCATTCCGGTGCCGGTGTGGGCGAGTCCCTACGACACCGAGACCGCGCGGCTCGACGCGCTGCTGCAGGACTTCGGCGACTCGGAATGGCACACCCCGGTACGGCTGAAGTGGTTCGAGGAGGAACGGCGCCGGTCGCAGCGCACCACGGTGGCCGGGGTGATCGGCCATCTGCTGACGGTCGACGGGCTGATCGCCTCGGCACTCGGACTCGACGACCCGCTCGGGCCGGACGCCCCGAAGGGCGGTCCGACCGTGCGGACGGAGCACTTCTGGGGCGCGTCGGTGAACCCGATCACGCGGCAGGTCCGAGACCCGTGGCGGGAACAGGGCCACACGCTGGTGCGTACGGTCTCCTTCGCAGGCCGCGGAGTCGCCGAGCTGGCCGTGGACTACGGAGGCTTCGCACTGCCGCTCGGCGACGCGTTCCTGGAGCGCGCCTTCGAGTGCTGGGTGCACGCGTGGGACATCGCGGAGGCGGTGGACTACCCGTACGAGCCGCCGGCCGGGCCGCACCTGCACGGGATGATCGACCTGGCGGCGCGGCTCCTGCCGGGCGCACTGGCGCAGCGCAGGCGCGCGGGTCTGGCGGCTCCGGTGCGGGGCCTGGTCGCGGCGGGCGCGCCAGGGCGGACCCTGCACCTGGAGATCGAGGGCTCGGGCGGCGGAGGCTGGGACATCGCGCTGGACTCGCCGGGAGCGAAACCGTCGCCGGAACGCACGGTGGCGGAGATCGCCCTGGACGGCATCGAGTTCTGCCAGCTGGCCGCAGGCCACATCTCCCCGGAGGAGGCGGCGGTGGGCCAGCACGGCGACCGCGAGGCGATCCGGGACGTGCTGTTCGCGGCGGCGTCGCTGAGCAGGCTGTAGGGGAAGGTGCCACTCGGGTGGTGTCAGGGACGGATACGGGGGTTTCGAGTGGTTCGCGCGCAGGGGTACCTCCTATCCTCCGATGCTGTCGACATCCGCAACTGCATCGACGACTGGCGAGCCGGTCGTACCTCTGTCGTCCGACACCACCGTCCCGGCGGGCGTGTTCCTGCTAGCGTCGACCGCTCGCCGAGGAGGTCGTGATGGCTGTTTCTCCGCCTGTTGCCGCCCGCGTGGATCTGCGCCGCCAGCCGGTCGACGGCGTAGTGGGTCGAGTGGAGCAGGCCCTTCGTGTGCGACTCGACCGGCAGGATCTGGTGCGCAAACGGCGCTCCTTGGGTGGCCGTACAGATCGAGGGACGTGGGTGCGTATCGAGCGGCGGGGATTCGAGAGGATCGGCTCGCAGGGCTGGAACGGGACCGAGGCCGCTGCGGTGTTGCAGGGGGTCGCGATGCCCGAGTGGTACCAGGGCGTGGCGTGGCGTGAGCCGGGGGAACCGGTGATGTGGCGTGCGGATGAGCTGGAGTTGCTTGCGTCGCCGTCTGTCGCCAAGGGCGCCTTGGTGCTCGAAGACCCGGGCCTGCCGGATGCGTGGTGGCCGGCCCTGAACTCCTCTCTGGACGCCCTCGCTGGACAGCGGACGCCGCGGATCGCGACGCCGGACACGGTGACGATCACCCAGGAGCAGGTGACGCAGACACTCTGCGATGTCTTTCCCGGCATCACTGATACGCGGATCGACCGGTGGGTTCCGGCTCATGCCGATCTCACCTGGGCCAACGTGATGGGGCCGGCGTTCTCCATCATCGACTGGGAGGACTGGGGCATGGCACCCCGAGGCCTGGACGCCGCCACCCTGTGGGGTAACGCGCTGGCCGTCCCGGCGCTCGCGGACCGTGTCCGTCAGGAGCGACGTGCGGACTTGGAGTGCCGGGACGGCAAGCTGATGTCGCTGTTCTTCCTGTCGAAGATCGTCGGACCTCACGCGTACGAGGAGGATCCGCTGCTGGCCCCGGCCCGGAAGGAGGCCGAGCGCTTGGTGGCCGAGCTTCAGCTCTGACGGTGTCCGTGGAGGGCGCGCAGGTACTGACTGACAGCGGCGGTGTTCACCTCCGCGCCCAGGGCCGTGACGAGCTGGGCCAGGTGACCGGGGTCGTCGGTGCCGACGGCCACCGCGGCAGCAGTCGGCAGGTGGAACGCCGTACGGAATGCTGCCTGCACGCGGGACAACCCATCGTGGGGCGGTCGAAGGAACAGGCGAGGGTCGAAGTCCTCCCACACTCTTCGGTTGCCGCCCCCGAACGGACTCATCCCCCAGGTCTCGCTTGCCTGCCAGGCATTGCGCAGGACGGATGTGGTGTCGAGGAGATCGATGCCCACGAGGAACCCGGCCCGGACCATGAGGACGTCCGGAGACGGCAGGTCGTCCACACCGACCATGCCGAGTGGCCGGGTGTCCCACGAAGACACACCCCATGTGCCGCACAGGCCCTCGCGGGCCGCGTCGACCAGGGCGGTGCAAGCGCTGCCGAGGAGGGTGTGTCCATCGGTCGGGGCCAGGCTCGTGAGGCTCCGTTCGGGATTGTGGAGGAGAACAGTGTCGGGCTCGCTGCCGAGTTCCCGGGCCGCCTTCTCGATGGCCAGGCGCAGCCGACTTGGATCGAGGGAGTGCTCAGCGCCCCCAGCGCCTGGGAAGAAGCCCACCTTCGTGGACAGGGCGAACTTCGGCAGCAGATCAGCGGCCGTCTCGGACAGCACCGCGTGTGAGCGGAAGCCGAGGTAGGGAGCTGCGGTGTCCAGAGCCGTGACGCCGAGGTCGAGTGCGGCCGTCAGGACGTCGCGGTGGTGACGAGACCGGTGTAGGCCGAGGACAAGGCGGGGGTCAGCTCCGTGCACAGTTCCTCCTTCATCAAGATCTCGGCGAGCTGCTCCACGTCCGGGCCGGTCCTCTCGGCAGCGTCGGCGATGTTGACGGGGTGACCGCTCAGCAGCAGGGCGAGGGCGGGGTACGCCGTGCGGGCGAAGGAAAGCTTCTTGCCTGCCGCGAGGACGTCCACGGTGTCGGTGTGCTGCTCGATCACCGGCTCGAAATCGGTGACGCAGACGACGGCGGCGGGCTTGCCGAACAAGCCGGTGGCCGGGACATGCCGGGCGGCCAAGCGTTCCCGCTCCCGGGCATCGAAGAAGTCCTGCGGGGTCAGCTTCGTAGCCAGCTCAACGACGGCGTCGGCCAGAAGCCGCTGCTGCCCGTTCCACTGACCCGGCGAGTTCCAGCGGCAGGACCGGGGGCCCGCCGTGGATGACGAGCCCCCGGTTGGTTCTGTGGGGTACTGGTGCTGCTACTCCTGCGGGAGGTTCAGGCCGTCACGGTTCTCGCCGTCGTCCCCCGCGGAGGTGCCGGTGGAGTCGGACTCCGCCGCCGCAGCGGTGAAGCGGTCCTGGACCCTGATCAGGCTCTCGACGCCGATCAGAAGGTCTTCCTTCTGCGCTGCCATGTGTGTCTCCAATTCCTTTGAGTCCAGAGCCGACGGGTGCCGGCCCAACCCTGTTGGGGGCATGCCTCACTAGCCCGTGGTTCGAGCCGCTGAGGAGAGGGGGTGGCGTACAGCCCCGGATGGAGCGAGCGCGGGACTCGGACCGGAAGCCGGTTGCCGATCAGTAGCCGGGATCGACAGCAATGGCCAGGGTGACCACCAGGACGATGACCGCAGCGGCGTAGAGGAGCACGGCGAGCTGTTGGCGCCGACCTCCCGGTGCTCGACGACGGGACCGGGAATCCCGCTCCAAGGGGGCTTTCAACGCCGAAAGGCGGCCTACGCCGCCCCCGGCGTGATGGATGCTGGTTGCAAGGCACGGGCCGACGACGACGGACCGCCGCAGCGGGGGCACTCGCACGGGGGGTAGCGGCCGGGGTTGGAGAGGATGTCGAACGGGTCGCCTTCCAAGACCTGCGTGCTCGGCGACCACGTCCGGCCCGAGTCCCGAGATACCCGGATGCTCATCCGAACGCGGGGTTCTAGGCCCAGGCCAGGGGTCTTCCCGAGGGTCGTTCGGTCTGTGTCAGGAGTACCCGCCGAATTGTTCGAGGCGGTCGTCCTCGGTCGCTTCGCCATGTCCAGAAGGATCGCGATCAGGACGACAGGTCGGAAAGGCCCAGCAGATTACCCAACTTGGGTAGCATCACTTTCGGTTGACCCATTGAAGCTATCCGTAGTCTCCCTCCGGAGCGTGCCCGATGCCCGAGCCACGTCGCACGAAGGAACTACCGGCAAGCCTGCTCACAGATCCCGAGATGATCGAGGCGTGCGGTGTGCGCGACTTCGCGAGGGTCTTTCGCCTGGTCAGGGTGCGCGCAGGCGTCTACCCGTCGATGATCGCGCGCCAGTGTGAGCTGACGCCGAGCCGGGTGGGGGAGGTGATCGCGGGCCACCGGCAGCTACTCCACATGGACGTGATCGAGCGGATTGCCGATGGGTTGCGCATCCCGGGACACATGCTCGGGCTTGCCCGACGGCAGTGGGAAACGCCGGCTGCGCTCGCCGTGGCAGAGCGAGAGACAGCAGAGTCGGTGCACCCGCCTGCCGGGCTCAGGCCGCTTGCAGCCTTACCCGGGGTGGAGGTGGACGGCATCCTTGCCTTGGCTGCCGGCACCAAGCCGAGCCCCTCCACTCTCCAGGCGCTCCGGTCCTCGATCGAGGACTACTGGCGACGTGACGACGAGCATGGCGGGGAGACCCTGCGACCAGCCGTCGTCGGCCAGCTGCGATACGTCGAAGGGCTGCTCAGGGGGCAGCGGCCGACGCCGATACAGAACGGCCTCTACGGCATCGCGGCGGAGTTGGCGCGGCTGACGGGTTGGACGTACTTCGACGCCCGGCAGTACCAGCAGGCTCGCGCGTACTTCTCAGAGGCTCTGCAACTGGCCAGAGAGATTGACGACCATCCGTTCATGGCCAACGTGCTGGCCTGCATGAGCCTGCAAGCGACCTACCAGGACAAGCCGGCGGACGCGCTTGCGCTGGTGTCTGCTGCTCAGGACCAGGCCCGTGCAGCCAGGGGGGCGACGCCGAGAGTGCGGGCGATGCTTGCCATGCGTGAAGCCTTCGCTCACGCGACATTGGGGGACCGGAAGGCGACGCACAGCGCGATTTCCGAGGCTCACGGTCAGTTCGAGCGCATCCACAAGGCCGACCCGGATCCGGCATGGGTGACGTACTTCGGCGAGCCGAAGCTCATCGTGGACACCGGCATTGCGCACGGCCGTCTTGGGGAAACTGCGATCGCCGAACCGCTGATCTCGGATGCCCTGGCGCGCGAGGATCCTGCGAACCAGCGCGGCCGGGCGTTCCATGCCTTCTGGCTGGCCCGTACGCAGCTCCAACGGGGCAAGCTCGACCAGGCGTGCCATACGGCGATAGAGGCGCTGGTGCCTGCCGCGGCGGTGTCGTCCGAGCGGGTGGCCGGGCACCTTCGCGAGTTCTACGAGCAGCTTGCGCCCTATCGCGAGGTGCCGGCCGCGGTTGCCTTCGAGGCACGTCTACGAGCGATGCTTCCCCCGCAAGGTCAGCGAACCCCCTCGTCCATCAGGACGTAGAGGAGGCCGACCAGGGAGCCGCTGCTGACGATCTCGCGGCGGTCGATCATGCCCCGGACGTCCGCCAGTGGGATCCACTCGATCCGGTCCGACTCGTTCTTCTCGGTCGGCGGGCCGTCGTACGTCGCGCCGTCCGCGCGGAACAGGTGGTGCTGCGAGTCCGTGATGCCGTTGGCCGGTTCGGCGTAGATCAGCGGCTTCATCGGGCCCGGACGCCAGCCGGTCTCTTCGAGGACTTCACGGGCGGCAGCCTCCCCGGGGGTCTCGTCGGCTTCGACCAGGCCCATGGGCAGCTCCCAGGCCCAGGCGTCCGTGATGAAGCGGTGGCGCCACATCATCAGGACCTCTTTACGGTCGTTGAGCACGGCGGCCACGGCCAAATGCCGGAGCTTGACGACGTGGTGCTCCCAGCGGTGGCCGTCCGGCGTTTCGATGTCGGTGAGCCACAGGTTCACCCACTTGTTCTCGTAGATCGGACGTTCCCCGTGGATCTTCCACTGCATCGCTGCGGCCCCTCTCGATCGGCTTCCAGCATCGCAGAGCCCCGCTGAACGGCCGCCCGGTTCAGGGAATTTCACGTCAGAGTGACGAATATGCGTTGTGGGGGGATGTACCGCCCAGGCCGGGAAGCTCTCGTTCCTCGATGCCACCGCTCGTGGCGGCTACCGCCCCCGACCTCTACGCGTAGCGCTCCCTGAGCTTGTACTTCAGGACCTTGCGCAGGGTCTCGTTGCGGGGGAGGGATTCCAGGAGTTCCAGTTGTTCCGGGAGCTTGTGGGTGGCCAGGCCTTGGGTGCGGAGGTACGCGGTCAGTTGGGGGAGGGTCAGGGGGGCGGCCGTCGGGGGTTGTTCCACCACCGCGCAGACGCGTTCGCCGCGGGTCGGGTCGGGGAGGCCGATGACCGCCACGTCCGTGATGCCCGGGAGTTGGTGGAGGAGGTCCTCGATCTCCTTCGCCGAGATGTTCTCGCCCTTGCGGATGATGACGTCCTTGCTGCGGCCGGTGAGGACCAGGTAGCCGTCCGGTGTCAGGTGGCCGAGGTCGCCCGTGATCAGGTAGCCGTCGGGGTCGAAGGCGTCCGTCGACTCGTCGCCGTTGAGGTAGCCCTGGCAGACGGCCTCGCCCCGGAGTCGGACCTCGCCGTCGGTGTTCGGGGGGAGTTCGGTGCCGTCCGGGGCGGTGATGCGGATGGACATGCCCGCCGGGGGCCGGCCCTCGGTGGTGGCGAGGTGCTCGGGGGTGTCGTCCGGGGCGCCCATGGTGATCATGGGGACCTCGGTCATGCCGTAGCCGTGGGTCAGCCGGCAGCCCAGCTCCCGTACGACCGCGTGGTAGATCTCCGGCGGTTTGGGGGCGCCGCCGCCCGCCAGGAGGCGCAGGGTGGGGATGAGGGGGGTGTCCGGGGCCTTGCGTTGTTCGGTCAGGAACATGGAGTAGAAGGCGGTGGAGCCGCCGGCCACGGTGACGCCGTGGCGGCGGTAGCCGTCGAGGGCGTCCGGCATGGCGAACTTCTCGAAGAGGACGGCGGGGAAGCCGTAGAGGAGCAGCATCACCAGGTAGTCCGGGCCGCCTATGTGCGCGTACGGGAAGGCCATGGAGCCGACGTCGGACGGGTGCAGGCGCAGGGCGTGGGCGAGGCAGGAGCCGCCCGCGATCAGGGAGCGGTCGGTGTGCAGGACGCCCTTGGGGTCGGAGGTGGTGCCGGAGGTCCAGTAGATCCAGCGGACGTCGGTGCCGGAGGCGGGTGGCGCGGGGAGCAGGGCGGGGTCGCCGTCGGGGAGGGTCGCGTAGGCCTCGAAGGTGCCGCGTGCGCCGAGGCGTGCGGCCATGGCGGTGTGGTCGAAGCCGCGCCAGGTGCCGGGGACGGCGAAGTACTCGGCCTTGGAGTCGCGGAGGGCGAAGCCGACCTCGCGGTCCCGGTAGAAGGGGATGACGGGGGTCTGGACGGCGCCGATGCGGGCGAGGGCGGCGGAGAGCAGCACGGTCTCGATGCGGGTGGGGAGCTGCCAGGCGACGACGGTGCCGGGGCGTACGCCCATGTGGTGGAGGCCGGCGGCGACGCGTTCGGAGCGGTCGCGCAGTTGCCCGAAGGTGAGCCGGCGGTCGTGTGCGGGGTGGTCGGCGGCTTCGATGAGGGCGGTGGTGTCCGGGGTCAGTGCGGCCCGGCGGGAGATCAGTTCCCACAGGGTGCGGGACCGGCTCAGTTCTGTCGCGGTCGCGGTGTCCGTCATCCCAGACCTCCCCATAGCTGACGGATAGTCAGATCAAGCGCAGAGCGTAGAGCGCCGACGCTTGTCGGTCCAGGGGTGGCGGGGCTAGCTTGTTTCTGACGATCCATCAGATCGATGCATTGGGGAGACTGCCATGGAACTGGGACTGCCTCGGATCATCAGCGTCGACGACCACGTGATCGAGCCCGCGCACCTGTTCGACGTCTGGCTGCCCGCCAAATACCGCGACCGCGGCCCCAAGGCGCTCACCGCCGGCATCGGCGAGCTCGCCTACACCGGCGGCAGGTACGTCATCACCATGGATCCCGACGGCCCGCCGACCGACTGGTGGATCTACGAGGACCTGAAGTTCCCGTACAAGCGCAACATCGCCGCCGTCGGCTTCGACCGCGACGACATGACCCTGGAGGGCATCACCCGCGAGGAGATGCGCCGCGGCTGCTGGGACCCGAAGGCGCGCCTCGCCGACATGGACCTCAACCACGTCGAGGCCTCGCTGTGCTTCCCGACCTTCCCGCGCTTCTGCGGCCAGACCTTCGCCGAGGCCCACGACAAGGAGGTCGCCCTCGCCTGCGTACGCGCCTACAACGACTGGATGGTCGAGGAGTGGTGCGGCGACAGCGGCGGCCGGCTGATCCCACTGTGCATCATCCCGCTGTGGGACATCGACCTGGCGGTGGCGGAGATCCGGCGCAACGCGGCCCGCGGGGTGAAGGCCGTCACCTTCTCCGAGATCCCCACCTACCTCGGGCTCCCCTCCATCCACACCGGCTACTGGGACCCCTTCTTCGCCGTCTGCCAGGAGACCGGCACGGTGGTCAACATGCACATCGGGTCCAGCTCCCAGATGCCCGCCGCCTCCCCCGACGCACCCCCCGCCGTGCAGGCCTCGCTCAGCTTCAACAACGCGATGGCCTCGATGATGGACTTCCTCTTCAGCGGCGTCCTGGTGAAGTTCCCGACGCTCAAGCTCGCCTACAGCGAGGGTCAGATGGGCTGGATCCCCTACGCCCTGGAGCGGGCCGACGACGTCTGGGAGGAGCACCGCGCCTGGGGCGGGGTCCGCGACCTGATCCCCGAGCCGCCGTCCACGTACTACTACCGGCAGATGTTCTGCTGCTTCTTCCGCGACAAGCACGGGATCGCCTCCCTCGACGTCGTCGGACGCGACAACGCCACCTTCGAGACCGACTACCCGCACGTCGACTCGACCTTCCCGCACACCAAGGAGGTCGCCCTCGACCACGTGAAGGGCCTCGACGACGAGACGATCTACAAGCTGATGCGCGGCAACGCCATCCGCATGCTGGGCCTCGACCTGGACAGGAGCCGCCGCTGATGGACCTGACCTACACCGAGGAGGAGCAGGACTTCCGGGCCCGGCTGCGCGAGTGGCTCGCCAAGGTGCTTCCCGAGCTGCCCGCCGCACCGTCCCCCGACGACTGGCCGGGCCGGCGCGCCTACGACCTCGGCTGGCAGCGCAGGCTGTACGAGGCCGGGTACGCGGGCCTGCACTGGCCGGTGGACGCGGGCGGCCGCGGGGCCACCCCGACCCAGCACCTGATCTTCCTGGAGGAGACCGAGCGCGCCGGAGCCCCGTACGTCGGCGCGAACTTCGTCGGGCTGCTGCACGCCGGACCGACGATCGCCGCCGAGGGCACGGCGGCGCAGCGGGCGCGCTGGCTGCCGCCCGTCCTGCGCGGCGAGGAGGTGTGGTGCCAGGGGTTCAGCGAGCCGGACGCGGGTTCCGACCTGGCCTCCTTGCGGACCCGGGCGGTGCGCGACGGCGACGACTACGTGATCACCGGGTCGAAGATCTGGACCTCGCACGCGGAGGTCGCCGACTGGTGCGAGCTGTTGGTGCGCACCGATCCCGCGGCGCCCAAGCACCGGGGGATCTCCTGGCTGGCCATGCCGATGGACGCGCCGGGCGTGACGGTGCGGCCGCTGCGCACGCTCGCCGGGTCGACGGAGTTCGCGGAGATGTTCCTCGACGAGGTACGGGTTCCGGTGACCGACCGGGTCGGCGCGGAGAACGACGGCTGGCGCGTCACCATGGTCACGCTGTCCTTCGAGCGCGGTACCGCCTTCGTCGGTGAGGTCGTCGCCTGCCGCCGGACCCTGGGGGAACTGGCCCGGCGGGCGAAGGCCGACGGGCGGTGGGACGACCCGGTGCTGCGGCGCAGGCTGGGGCGGCTGTACGGGGAGTTCGGCGCGCTGTGGCGGCTCACCCAGTGGAACGTGAGCGAGGCCGAGCGGTCGGCGGGCGGGGTTCCCGGCATCGGCGGTTCCGTCTTCAAGCTCGCCTACTCGCACGCCCGCCAGGAGCTGTACGACACGGCGGCCGAGGTGCTCGGGGCCGAGTCCCTGGATCTGGAGCAGGGGTGGGTGCTGGACCGGCTCTCGTCCCTCTCGTACACGATCGCGGCGGGCACCTCGCAGATCCAGCGGAACATCGTCGCCGAGCGGATCCTCGGCCTCCCGAAGGGCCGGTGAGGGGCATGGACTTCCAGCCGACCGAGGACCAGAGGGATCTGCGGGCGGGTGTACGGGACCTGCTGGCGGGCCGGTACGGAAGGGACGCGCTGCGGGCGTCGGTGGACTCGGGCACGGGCGTGGACCGCGTCCTGTGGCGGGAGCTCGGTGCGGCGGGCTTCTTCGCGCTGCGCCTGCCGGAATCCGAGGGAGGTGTGGGCCTGGGGCTGCCGGAGGCGGTGCTGGTCTTCGAGGAGGCCGGGCGGGCGCTGGTGCCGGGGCCGCTGGTGGCCACGCACCTGGCCGCCGGGGTGGTTCCGGGGGCGGCGGCGGGGACGGCGGTGGTGAGCGCCTTCGACCTGGGCGGGCCGCTGGTGGCCCACCTCGCGGACGCGGACGCGGTGCTGGGGGCGTCCGGGGTGCCGGCGGGCGAGCCGGTGCGCTCGGTGGACCCGCTGACCCCGCTGCACCGGGTGGCGGAGGCGGGCGACTGTTCGGCGTACCGGGAGGAGGGGGCTCTGCTGACGGCCGCGCTGCAGCTCGGGAGTGCGCTGCGGACGGTGGAGCTGGCCGTGCGGTACGCGGGCGAGCGCGAGCAGTTCGGGCAGCCGATCGGGGCGTTCCAGGCGGTCAAGCACCTGTGCGCGCGGATGCTGGTGCGGGCGGAGGTGGCGCGTACGGCGGTCTACGCGGCGGCGGTGACGGGGGACGAGGGTGAGGTGGCCGCGGCCAAGCTCCTCGCGGACGAGGCGGCGGTGCGGGGCGCCCGGGACTGCCTTCAGGTGCACGGCGGGATGGGCTTCACCTGGGAGGCGGACGTGCACCTGCACCTGAAGCGGGCCTGGGTGCGGTCCGAGCAGTGGCGGACGGCGGCGCAGGCGGAGGAGCTGCTGGCGCGGGAGCTGCTGGGCTCGGCGGGATAGGCCGCGCCCGGCGGGGTAGGTGATCACGGCGAGGGGGCCGACCAGGGGCCCTCGGTGGGCGTAGCTCACGGTGATGTGGAGGCACGGGAAGGACGACACGGGACGCATGTCCGATTACAGAGAGTTGATATCGGTTTGTGTCCTTCGCCCAACCCCTTCCGGCCCGGAAGCGGAGGACTGCTCCGGTACGCTCCCACGAATGCGAGCGGTTGAGCGGCGCGAGCGCCGCACAGTATGCACCACGCCCAGTCCTTCGCGTGCGAATATGCCCGAAGCGCTTGTTGCGGTGACTGTACGTCAACCATGCTGCTACGGAAGGGGGTCACAGTCGGTGATCCCGTCCTGTCGCGAGGCGAAGTGTCCGCCGGTTCGGATGGTGTGAGCGGTGCAGGTGCTTCAGGTTCAGCTGGAGGTCGGAGCGGATCCCGCCGAGGTCGGCCGGGCCCGCCGGTGGGCGCGTTCCCGGTTGGCCGGGTCGGGCATAGGGGACGACGAGCCGCTCGCCGAGACGCTGATCCTGCTGATCTCCGAGCTGGTCACGAACGCGGTCGTGCACACGGGCTGTCCGGCCGTGCTGCGGATGCTGTTCGGGGGGCCGGGGGTGCGGGTCGAGGTGGCCGACACGAGCGACCGGGCGCCGAACCGCCGGCAGGCGTGCGGGGAGGACACGGGCGGGCGCGGTCTGGAGCTGGTCGACGGGCTGGCGGACCGCTGGGGCTGGCAGCGCGAGGGCGCGGGCAAGCGGATCTGGTGCGAGATCGACCGCGCGCAGAAATCGACCTCGGACTGCGCCTCCGAGCGGCCCTTCGAGCGGACCTCCGACGGCCCGTCGGAATTTCATACCCCGTCCCGGGAACCGCGCTTGTACCTCTAACGAGGTGTTGACGGTTCGTCACATCTTGATCACCCTGGTGTGGAGCGATTCGACGCGAGGGGACGCCAAGGCAGGCCTTGACGAGTGCGGGTCGTGGGGTGGCGGCTGCCGTGCCGCGCTCGGGGCGTGCATGCGCGCCGCCGCCACCCGCAGCACCTGCACGGCCTCCTCCTGAGGGAGGAGGCCGGACCGGGGTTCACAGGCTCGCGAGAAGGTCGTCGAGCGGGGCCGGTACCTGTTCGGGGTCGAGGGCCTCCACGAGGAGGCGGCCGTAGCGGATCTTGCGGCCCTTCGTCGTGCCGAGGAAGCGCCGCAACTGCCGCTGTCGGGGCCGGCCGCGCTGGGCGGGCTGACGTACGAAGGTCTGCCAGGAGCGGAAGTCGCCCTCGGCCCGCAGGACATCCTCGATCCGGGTGGTCCCCAGGGCGCGGATCAGTTCGTCCTCCAGGTCCGCGACGCAGACGAAGAAGCCCTGCCGGGGTGCACCGGCCCGCTCCAGCGCGCGGTCGTAGAACGGCTGCTCGCGTTCGTCGCTCAGGCCCGTCAGACGCAGGCCGAGGCCGGGCGGGCCGAGGAGTCCGGTGTAGCGGGCCACGCTCATCGCCCCACCCATCGCCACGACGCACACGCCCTCGGCGGCGAGGTCGCGGCCACGCCGCTCGGCGAGCGCCTCGACGGCCGCGTGGTCGCTGGGCCCTTCCAGCAGCACCGCCGTCCGCACGTCCAGGTGGGCGGCCAGCTCGCGCGCGGCCTCGCCGGTACCGCCGCTCGCCCAGTCGTCGACCGCTTCCCGGAATGCCCGCATGTCCGCCATGGGGTGAGTCTGCGCCTTCGCGGATGCGGGGGCGCGGGATTTTTCGGCGGGCGTCGGCTCCCGGGCGGGTGGTTGTGGCGGGCCGGCGGCGGTGGCGCGGGTGTGTGCGCCACCGCCGCCGGTGCGGTTGCGGGGGATCGTCAGCCGTCGGTGCAGATCACGTCGTACGGGCGGCCGATCGCGATCGTCAGCTCGATCGGGTCGGTGGTGCCGGAGGGGCACTCGGACTTCGTCTTGACGAGGCCGAGGACCTTCTGGGCGCCCGAACCGCCGCAGGCGACCTCCTTGGCCTGGGAGGTCACGCAGTCGCCCTTCACCAGCTGGCCGCCGCCGGCGCCCGCGTCGCCGGGGTGGTCCCCCGACAGGTTGCGGCCGCAGACGGTGTTGGTGGGGATGCCGCTGCCCTTGCCGCCGTAGGAGATGCTCACGTCGATCATCAGGTCCGTGCCGGGCGGGCACTGGACCGCGTTCGGGAGGATGCTGGCCTCCTTGATGTCGATGGCCTTGAAGGTGGCCCCGGAGTCGGAGCAGCCCGTCCGCTTGTATCCGTCGGGAGCCTTGGACGTGTCGGGGCCGCCGCAGTCGCCGACCTTCCACGAACTGGAGGTGTCCGAGGAGGACTCGGGGGAGCCGGGGTCCTTGGCCGTGGGCTTGGTGGAGGGGGAGGCGGAGGTGGAGGGGGACGCCGTCGGCTTGCCGTCGTCCTTGCGGAGTGACTGCATGACGAAGTAGCCGCCGATGATGACCACGACGAGGACGATGACGGCGACGACGTTGCCGCCCGAGCGGCGTCTGGGGGCGGGTGGCGGTGTTACCTGGTACGGGTTGGCCATGCGAGCTTCTCCTGCGGGGAAGGTGGTGGGGACGAGGCGTGACGCGCGTACGGTGACGCGGCATGTACACCTCATGGTTCCATCGCGTGGCTCGCGAGGGGCCGGGTTCCTCCGGGTCGGCGTCGCCTTCCCCGCCCCGGGCTCAGAGGACGGCCACCGGGGCCACGGGGGTGCCGGTGCCGCCGACGAAGGGTTCCGGCATCGCGGAGAGGAGGAAGGCGTACCGGTTCTCTTCTGCACAGGCTGTGGACAACTTTTCGAGATTCCAGTTCTGACCTTGGTGCATGCCCATCTCGACCAGGTGCAGGGCGTGGACCGGGAGCCACAGGTTCTCGATCTCCGGCGGGAAGATCTCGAAGGTCAGGGTGTCGTTCGCGACGGCCGCCACGTCCCGCGCGTGGAACCACTCGGGCGTGCGGACGGACAGCCCGGGCGAGGGGAAGCCGTAGCCGTGCTTGTCGCCCGCCAGATAGGTCTGTATCTGTCCGGTGCGGACCAGGACGATGTCGCCGGGGCGGACGGTGACCCCACCGAACTCCTCGGCCTCCGTGAGATCCCCGGGGGCCACCGCGTGATCGCCCGGTAGCCGGTCCAGCCCCTTGGCGCGCGCGACGTCGAGGAGCACTCCGCGCGAGACGATGGGGCCGGCCTTGTCGATGCCGCTGAACTCGGCGCGGCCGTGCGCCGTGATGGTCCCGGCCGGGCGGCCGTTGTAGATCTTCCCCGAGTGCGAGACGTGGGTGAGGGCGTCCCAGTGGGTGCCCGCCTGGAGCCCCATGCTCACGGCGTCGTCGCTGCACGCCACGGTGCCGGGCCCGAACAGCTCCTGGTTGATCTGCACCATCGTGTGCAGCGGGTTGATCCGGCCGGGGATCATGCCGACCTGGACCCCGTCCTCCTTGAGCGGGAGCGCGAGCGGGATCCGGCGGCCGGTGCGGATCTCGTCCGCGGCGCCCCGGACCACCTCGTCGGTGATCAGGTTCAGGGTGCCGATCTCGTCGTCGGCGCCCCAGCGTCCCCAGTTGTTGACGCGCTTGGCGATGTCGTGGAACTCGGCGGGCAGGGTCATGGGCGTCGACAGCTCCTTGCGTGGATGCGGCGGTTCGGGCGGCAACGGGGGCTTGTGCAGGTGCATCTGACTACCCATAGAATCTAACGGTCCGTCAGAAATCGCGGGAAGGGGCCGGACGTGGGGAACTTCTTGGCAGGCAAGGTCGTCGCCGTCACCGGCGCCGGCCGGGGCATCGGGCGGGCCGTGGCACTCGCCGCGGCCGCCGAGGGCGCCAAGGTCGTCGTCAACGACTACGGGGTCGGGATCGAGGGCGCGGAGCCCACCAGCGAGATCGCCGAGGCCGTGGTGAAGGAGATCACCGCCCTCGGCGGGGAGGCCGTCGCCGTCGCCGACGACATCTCCACCATGGCGGGCGGTCAGCGCCTCGTCGACACCGCGCTCGCACGCTACGGCCGCATCGACGGCGTCGTGTGCGTGGCCGGCATCCTGCGCGAACGGATGCTGTTCAACATGGCCGAGGAGGAATGGGACCCGGTCATCGCCACCCACCTCAAGGGCACCTTCACCGTCTTCCGCGCCGCCTCCGCCGTCATGCGCAGGCAGGGCTCGGGCACCCTGATCGGCTTCACCAGCGGCAACCACCAGGGCTCCGTGGCCCAGGCCAACTACAGCGCCGCCAAGGGCGGGATCATCTCCCTCGTCCGCTCCGCCGCGCTGGGCCTGGCCAAGTACGGGGTGACGGCCAACGCCGTCGCACCCGTCGCCCGCACCCGCATGTCGGCGAACGTCCCCATGGAGCTCAAGGAGATCGGCGAGCCCGAGGACGTGGCGGCGCTGGTCACCTACCTGCTCAGCGACCGGGCCAAGGCCGAGGACATCACCGGGCAGGTCTACACGATCGCCGGCCCGAAGATCGCCGTCTGGGCGCAGCCGCGCGAGCTGCGCGCCGGATACGCCGACGGCTCCTGGACGCCGGAGAAGATCGCCGACTTCCTGCCCGGCACGGTGGGCACGGACCCGATGCCGATGCTCGCGCAACTGGAGGCCATGGCCAAGGCGGCGGCCGCCAAGGACCGCCCCAACGCGTAGGACCGACCGACGTCCCGACCGGACCGGACGGGACAGGACCGGACACGACCAGGGGAGCGGCGTGGACTTCAGCTTCGGGGCCGAGGACGAGGAGCTGCGCGGGCGCGCCCGGGCGTGGCTGGCCGAGCACCTCGTGGGCCCGTACGCGCAGGCTGTCGGCCTCGGCGGGCCGGGCAGCGAGCACGAGGGGGCCGGGATCCGGCGGGCCTGGGAGCGTGAGCTCGGCCGGGGCGGCTGGATCGGGCAGGGCTGGGAGGCCGACGGGTGGGGCAACCACCGGCTGTCCCTGACCGGCCAGGTGGTGTGGGCCGAGGAGTACGCGGCGCTGCGCGCGCCCGGCCGGGTCGGTCACATCGGCGAGAACCTCCTCGCCCCGACCCTCATCGCCCACGGCACGCCCGAGCAGCGGGCCCGCTTCCTGCCCGGCATCGCGCGCGGCGAGGAGCTGTGGTGCCAGGGCTACAGCGAGCCGGGCGCCGGGTCCGACCTCGCGGGGATCCGCACGGCCGCGGTACGGGACGCGGCCGACGGGCTGTACCGGGTGACCGGGCAGAAGATCTGGACCTCGCTCGCCCACGACGCCGACTGGTGTTTCGTCCTGGCCCGCACCGAGCCCGGCTCGCGCCGCCACCGGGGGCTGTCGTTCCTGCTCGTACGCATGGACCAGCCGGGCCGCGTCGAGGTCCGGCCGATCCGGCAGATGTCGGGCACGAGCGAGTTCAACGAGGTGTTCTTCGACGGGGCGGTCGCGGCGGAGGTCGTCGGCGCCGAGGGCGACGGCTGGACCGTGGCCATGGGCCTGCTCGCCCTGGAGCGAGGCGTCTCGACCCTGGTCCAGCAGATCGGCTTCGCGGCGGAACTGGAGCGCGTACTGGCCTCGTACGCGGCGCGGGCCGCCGCGGGCGCCGAGGACCCCGTCCTGCGCGAGCGCCTCGTCCGTCAGTGGGCCGAGTTGCGCACGATGCGGTGGAACGCACTGCGGACCCTGGCCTCCACCGAGGGGGACGCGGGCGCCCCCAGTGTCGCCAAGCTGCTGTGGGGCGGCTGGCACCGGCGGCTCGGGGAGCTGGCGGTGGAGGTCCGCGGCGCGGCGGCCACGGCCGGGGCGGCGCTCTGGGCGCCCGGGGTCCCGTACGAACTGGGGCTCGACGAGGAGCAGCGCCTGTTCCTGTTCACCCGTGCCGACACCATCTACGGCGGCTCGGACGAGATCCAGCGGAACATCATCGCCGAGCGCGTGCTCGGCCTGCCTAAGGAGCCCAGGTGAGAGGCGTCGTGTTCGACGGCAAGCAGGCCCAGGTGGTCGACGACCTGGAGGTCCGGGACCCGGGGCCGGGGGAGGTGCTGGTCGCGATCGGTGCGGCCGGGCTGTGTCACAGCGACCTGTCGGTGATCGACGGGACGATCCCCTTCCCGCCGCCGGTGGTGCTCGGGCACGAGGGCGCCGGGATCGTCGAAGCGGTGGGCGCGGGCGTCACCCACGTGGTGCCCGGCGATCACGTGGCACTGTCCACCCTCGCGAACTGCGGGGCGTGCGCGGACTGCGACCGGGGCCGGCCGACGATGTGCCGCAAGGCGATCGGGATGCCGGGACAGCCGTTCTCGCGGGGCGGGAAGCCGCTGTTCCAGTTCGCCTCCAACTCCGCCTTCGCGGAACGCACGATCGTCAAGGCCGTGCAGGCCGTGAAGATCCCGGCCGACATCCCGGCGACCTCGGCGGCGCTCATCGGCTGCGGGGTCCTCACGGGCGTGGGGGCGGTTCTGAACCGGGCGCGGGTGGACCGCGGCGAGAGCGTGCTCGTCATCGGGACCGGCGGCATCGGGCTGAACGTGCTGCAGGGGGCCCGGATCGCGGGTGCCACCACGATCGTGGCGGTGGACGCGAACCCGGCGAAGGAGGCGGTGGCCCGGCAGTTCGGCGCCACCCACTTCATCGACGCGTCCGCCGTGGCCGACTCGTCGGCGGCGGTCCGCGAGATCCTGCCGACGGGCGCCGACCACGCCTTCGAGTGCGTGGGGAACGTGAAGCTGATCCGCCAGGCGATCGACCTCCTCGACCGGCACGGGCAGGCGATCCTGCTCGGCGTCCCGGGCTTCAAGGAGGAGGCCTCGTTCCTGGTGTCGTCCATGTACCTGGACAAGACGATCATGGGCTGCCGGTACGGGTCCTCGCGCCCGCAACGCGACATCGCGCTCTACGCCGAGCTCTACCGGCAGGGCCGACTGCTGCTGGACGAGCTGGTGACGGAGGTCTATCCGGTCGAGGACTTCGCCAAGGCCGTGGACGACGCCCACCACGGGCGGGTGGCGCGCGGGGTGCTCACCTTCTGAGGCGCCGCGGCCCGGGGCCGCGAACGACTCGGCTCCTCCGCCGACGGGAGGTCACCCGTCGGCGGAGGGGCCGAGAACGTGCACCGTGCGACCGTCGGTCAGGCGGTCAGCAGGTCGATCCGATCAGTCGAGGACGTCCGGGATCGGGTCGGTGTTGCCGCGCTGCAGCGCCGCGCCGGAGCCGGCGGTCGAACCGAGCGCCCAGTCCATGAGCTTCATCGCGTCCGCGTAGCGCTCCTCGTCGTTCAGCAGGACACCGATGACGGTCTTGCCGTTACGGGTCGCGGAGTAGACGAGGCACTTGCCCGCGGCGGTGCCGGTGCCGGTCTTGACACCGGTCGCACCCGGGTACGCGTAGCCCGTGGGACGCTCGCGGATCAGCAGGTTGCTGTTGCCCCACGTGGCGTCGGTCGAGGTGCCGCCCGTGCTGTAGGTCGTCGCCGCCACGATCTTCGGGAAGGCGACGCCCGACATCGCGTACTTGGTGAGCTTCGCCAGGTCGCGGGCGGTGGTGAGGTTGTTGCCGGTCGGCGAGATGCCGTCGAAGGAGTCGTACACCGTCTTGGTCATGCCCAGCGCCTTCGCCTTGGCGTTCATCTGCGCGATGAAGTCCGCCGTGCGGGCCTGGGTGGTCGCGCCCTTGCCGAAGGTGTCGGCGAGCGCGTAGGCCGCGTCGCAGCCCGACGGGAGCATCAGCCCGTACAGCAGCTGGCGGACCGTCGGGGTGGAGCCCACCTTCAGGTGGGCCGAGCTGGCGCCCTCGCGGACGACGTAGTCCGCGTACTCCTGCTTGATGGTGACCTTCTGGTCGTAGTTCAGGTTGGGCGTACGCATCACGACCTGAGCGGTCATGATCTTCGTGGTGCTCGCCATCTGACGCTGGGTGTCGGCGTCCTTGCTGGCGAGCGTGGCCCCGCTGGTGCCGTCGATCAGGATCGAGCCGGCGGCCGTGACGGGAGGTGCGGCGACCGGGGCCGCCGACGAGGTCGGCGAAGCGGCCACCAGGAGCGCCCCCGTGGCGACCGTGACCGCGATCGCGCCGCGCGTGCGGCGCATCAGGTTCAGTATCACATCAAATCCCCGCGAATCAGAAGAGGTCCGATGGGTCCGGACCACCGAAGTGGCCTTCCCCCGTGGGGAGCTTACGCAGCGGATCCGACACCCGGGCGACGCAGTGTCCGAGCGGGGGCGGCGAGCCGACCGTTCGGCCTGCTCGGCGGGGGTCCGTCAGTCGGCGAGGCGCCCGAAGCGGCCCTTGTGGAAGAGGAGCGGTTCGCCCTCGCCGGCCGCGCCCATGGCCACCACCCGGCCCACGACGATGAGGTGGTCCCCGCCGGTGTGGACGGCCTGGATCCGGCAGTCGATCCAGGCGGGCACGGCGTCGAGCTGCGGTGATCCCGTGACGGGCGCGGGGGCGTGGGTCACCCCGGCGAACTTGTCGGCGCCGCTGACGGCGAAGGACCGGCACAGCTCACCCTGTTCGGCGCCGAGGATGTTGACGCAGAACACCCCGGCGCGGGCGATCCGCGGCCAGGTGGTCGACGTACGGGCCACCATGAACGTGACCAGCGGCGGGTCGAGGGACAGCGAGGCGAAGGACTGGCAGGCGAAACCGGCCGGTCCCTCCTCGTCCTCGCCGGGCGGTGCGGTGATGACCGTGACCCCGCTGGCGAAGTTCCCGAGCACGGCCCGGAACTCGGCGGGGGACACAGGCGCGCGCTCGTCCTCGCCGACGGCCCGCAGGTCGGGACGCGGCAGAGCGTCGACGGACTCGGGTTCCCGCTGCGCCGAGGCGGAGGTGGGGGAGCCGACTGACCTGAGGTATCGGACGACGGTGGCCGCCATCCCTGCATGTCCCATCACACCCACGATTGAAGCTGACGGTTCGTCAGATAGGAAGGGGCGGGGCGCCGGACGCTTGCCGGGCCGCCCCTGTGGCGTCCGACCCCCGGGTGCCCGGAGAGGTCGTGGTGGGGCCGTGGTGAGGCCCTGCGTCGATCGCTCATTTTCGGCCAACTTGCTTGTGAGGCACCAGACATGAGGTGCCGTCAAAACCGTCCGACCCCCTGTGTAAGGTCGGGTCCGATGGCAACGGCGTCGGCGCTGGGGTGGTGGTCATGGGCAGTGGCAACGGCTTTCGCTACCGGGTCGAACGGATCTCGCTCGGAGCGATGGCATCGGCAGGCATCCTGGTCCTGCTGGCCGACCTCTTCGGCTGGCTCGACAAGATGGCCCCCGGCGGCACCCTCCCGAAGATCACCCTGCTCATCCTCAGCACGGTCACGCTCTTCCTCCTGATGGAGTTCGACCGCCTGAAGGTGCTCGACAGCATCAACACGCAGATCTCCGGCCTCACCCTCGACGGACTGACCGGCGAGCTCAGGCGGCAGCACTACCTCGGCGTGACCAAGGTCCACACGGTCTTCTCCGACGAGGGGTTCAAACGGCTCATGGGGGCGGCCCGCCAGGAGATCGCCATCCTCCAGACCTGGATACCCAACCTCAGCCGTCTCGAAGAAGAGCTGGAGCGGGCCGTCACCGAGCGGAACGTCCAGGTGCGCATCCTGCTGCTGCACCCGAAGTCCGCCGTCGCGGACCTGCGTGACGAGGCCCTGCGCGCCACGCGCAGCTCCGTGGACGTCGGCGCGAGCCTGGACGTCCTCCAGGCGATCCACGACCGCCTCGCACCGGAGCTCCGGACCAGGCTCAGCGTCCGCGTCTACAACTCCCTGCCGTCGATCGCCGTCTACAAGGCCGACGAGCACTACCTGGTCAGCTCGTTCCTGCACGGGCAGCTCGCCATCGAATCGCCCCAGACCGAGATCGACGGATCCGACACCGTGATGGGCCGGCAGGTACAGAAGGAACTGGACACCCTCTGGGGCATCGGCAGCGAGGTCGACCTCCGCGACCCGATGCGATCGATCGACATTCACTGATCAGAAGACCGATCGGGAGACAAGAGAAGGGACACGCCGTGCGCGACCTGGACAGGTTCGAGGACGAACTGATCGAGCAGTACGAGCGTCATCCGGTGCTCGCGGACATCGCACGGCTCCCGGACGAGGACTTCGCCGAGATCCTGCTCCAGCGGCGCTTCCTCTCCCTCGCCTTCACCCCGGCCTACGACCTGGCGATCGACCTGCTGCAGGACGAGCCCGGGCTACGGATCGCCCGCGTCATCCTTCGCGAGGAGTACCCCGACGGACGAGGACACACCCCCTCGCACCGCGAGGACATGACCTACGACATGCGCCGGCTCGGGATCTCGCGCGAAGACGTCGTCCGGTCGAGACCGACGGACGCCACCAGGCGGGCCATCGAGGACACGTTCGCCCTGATCGCCGACGCGGGCGCCCACGAGCACTCCGACCTGCGGCTCCTCACGATCCTGCGGTTCTGGGGCGAGATCCTGGTCTCCGTCGAGTACGGCCGGCTCTGGGAGCGCATGGCGCCGCTGCTCACCGGCGACGGCGAGAACCGCTCCCGCTTCTACTACCCGCACCACGTGCACGACGCCAAGAAGCGGTCCCTCGAAAGCGTCTCCCTGCTGTCCACCACCCACTCCGACCGCCTGGGCACCCGGGTACGAGAACTGCTCACCGGCATGGACGAGGAGGCGGCGGCCATGTGCTTCAGGGAGGCGGAGGAACACTCCCTCCGGCTCAAGGTGTCCTTCTACGATCAGTTCCGGTCCGCGGTGGTCCGCGCTCCCGTACACCCACACGGGTGAAACCCCCGGGCTCCGTGGGTCCGTACGCCC
This sequence comes from Streptomyces sp. CLCI03, assembly GCF_053615355.1. Classification (NCBI taxonomy): domain Bacteria; kingdom Bacillati; phylum Actinomycetota; class Actinomycetes; order Kitasatosporales; family Streptomycetaceae; genus Streptomyces; species Streptomyces sp. CLCI03. The sequence goes on from NZ_CM132132.1 coordinate 4,612,262, forward strand.
GGGTGCGGGGGGAGGCTCGGCATCGTGGCAGCGACCTCGTACCGCCGCCGTACCCCCGGAGGACCCCATGCTCGGCACCGACTTCACCACCGGATCACCCAACTGGCTCGACCTCGGCAGCCCCGACACCGAGGCGGCCGCCGAGTTCTACAGCGCCGTCCTCGGCTGGGAGTTCGTCTCCGCCGGGCCGGAGGCGGGCGGATACGGGTTCTTCCAGGTGGACGGCAAGACCGTCGCCGCGCTCGGACCGCTCACCGAGGACGGTGCCACGTCCGCCTGGATGCAGCACTTCATGAGCCGCGACGTCCAGGCCACGGCGGCGGCCGTCACCGCCGGGGGCGGCACGGTCCGGACGGAGCCCATGGACGTCATGGGAGAGGGGTGGCTCGCCCAGTTCACCGACCCGCAGGGCGCCGAGTTCGCCTGTTGGCAGCCGGGTAGGACCGCCGGACTGCAGCTGACCTCCGCCGACAACTCGCTGGTGTGGACCGAGCTCCACGTCGCCGACCCCGTCGCCGCCATCGCCTTCTACGCCGGGCTGTTCGGCTGGCGCAGCGCCGAGATGCCCGCGCCCGGAATGACGTACCGGGTGGTGAGCACCGCCGACGGGGACCAGCAGGACGCCTCCTTCGGCGGGGTCGCCCCCTTCATGGGCGTCGGCGAGGGCGAGAAGGCGCGCTGGGTCCCCTACTTCGCCTCGGCGGACGTCGACGCCACCGTCGCGGCTGCCAAGGCGAACGGCGGCTCGGTCCTCATGCCGGCCACCGACCTCCCGGAGGTCGGCCGCATCGCGTGGCTGGCCGACCCGGCCGGCGCGGTGTTCGCGCTGCTCAAGCCCGACCCGCGGATGTAGTCAGCGGCCGAGGTACTTGGGCGTGCGGCGCTCCACGAAGCTCGCCACGCCCTCGTTCGCGTCGGCGGTGGTCATGTTGATCTCCTGAGCGGTGGCCTCGGCGGCCAGCGCCGCCGTCCGGTCGCCGTCCAGGGAGGCATTGACCAGCTGCTTGGTCATGGCCAGCGCCCGTGTGGGCCCCTGGGCCAGCCGCTCGGCCCACTCCCGGGCCGTCGCCTCCAGCTCCTCGGCCGGAACCACCCGGTTGACCAGTCCCAGGCGCTCGGCCTCGACGGCCGGGACGGCGTCGCCGAAGAACATCAGCTCCTTGGCCTTCTGCGGCCCCACGAGCCGGGGCAGCAGATACGCGCCCCCGCCGTCGGGAACCAGGCCGCGCCGGACGAACACCTCGATGAAACGGGCCGCTTCGGCGGCGATCACGAGGTCGCAGGCGAGGGCGAGGTGCGCGCCGATACCGGCGGCCGTGCCGTTGACGGCGGCCACGACGGGCTTCTCGCAGTCGAGCACGGCCGTGATCAGACGCTGCGCGCCGAGGCGGATCATCCGGGCGACATCGCCCGCGACCCGCTCACCCGCGGGGGCGCCCGGGCTTCCCCGCAGGTCCGCGCCGGCGCAGAAGCCCTTGCCGGTGGCGGTGACGACGACGGCCCGCACGGCCGGGTCGGCGGAGGCCTCGGCGAGCAGCGCGATGACGCGCTCGCGCTGGTCCCAGGTGACGGCGTTCATGGCCTCGGGGCGGTTGAGGGTGATCCACGAGACGTTGTTCTCGGTGCGGTGAAGGACTTCGTCCATGCGTGAACTCCCGTTCGGCGGGCGAGGCCGGAGGGTTCGGCCTCGCCGGCGTGTGAGGCGCGGATCCGGGCGGAGCCCGGGGGACGGCGGGTCAGCGACAGATGGCGAGGGCGTCCAGGGCCACCGCCCCCTGGCCGCGCGGGAGCACCATCAGTGGGTTGATGTCCAGCTCGGACAGCTCGTCGCCCAGTTCCAGAGCCATCCGTTGGATGCGGAGCACGACCTCCACCAGGGCGTCCACATCGGCCGGGGGCGCCCCCCGTACGCCCTCCAGCAGCGCGTGCCCGCGCAGCTCCCGCAGCATCGCCCGCGCCTGGTCCTCGCCGAACGGCGGCACGCGGACCGCCGCGTCGTGCAGGACCTCCACCAGGACCCCGCCCAGCCCGACGGTGACGGTGGGGCCGAAGAGGTCGTCCTGGGTCACGCCGACGACCATCTCCACGCCCCGCTCCACCATCTGGCAGACCAGGATCCCGTCGAGCGGCACGTTCTCGTAGCGCGCGATGTCGGTGAGCTCCCGGTACGCGTCGCGGATCTGGCTCGCCGAGGTGAGGCCGATCTTCACGAGGCCGAGCTCCGTCTTGTGGCCCAGCTGCGGGCCCGAGGCCTTCATCACCACCGGGTAGCCGACCAGCCCGGCGGCGCGGACGGCCGCCGCCGCGCTGGTCACGAGCTGCTCGCGGGGGACCCGTATCCCGTAGGCGCGCAGGAGCTGCTTCGCCGCGTGCTCGCTGAGCTGCTGCGACGGCCGCATGAGGGCCTGCGCCTTGCGGTACGAGGGCGAGGGCGTGCGCGGTGCGTCCTCGAAGGGGGAGCGGTAGCCGGTGGTGAAGCGGTGGTGGCCGAGGTAGGCGCGGACGGCGGTGATGCAGTTGCCGAAGGTGCGGAAGGTGGCCACGCGGGAGGAGCCGAGGAGGGTGGTGCGGTAGGCGTCCTCGGTGCCGACGGGGGAGCCCCAGATGACGCAGATCAGCTTGTCGCTCTGCTCGGCGGCGTCGACCAGGTCCTGGGCGAGCTTGTCGCTCATGGGCGGGAAGGGGCCGGTGATCGGGCAGATCAGGACGCCCACCTCGGGGTCGGCGAGGATCGCGTCGATGATCTTGCGGCCGCGCCAGTCGCCGACGGGGTGCCCGCCGTTGTCGACGGGGTTGGCGACGTTCAGGTAGTCGGGGATCCACTGGTGGAGCTCGTCCTGCTTGGCCTGCGACAAGGTCGGCAGGGTCAGGCCGGCCTCCGTGGCCAGGTCGGAGAAGTGCGCCCCGGTGCCGCCGGAGATGGAGTAGACGACGACCCCGTCGGCCCGGGGCCTGCGGGCCCGGGCGAGCAGGGCGGCGGTGTCCTGGAGTTCGTCGAGGCCGTCGACGCGGATGACGCCGAACTGGCGCATGGCGGCGTCCACGACGGTGTCGGCGCCGGTCAGCTTCCCGGTGTGGGAGGCGGCCATGCGGGCGCCGGTCTCGGTGCGGCCGACCTTGACGGCGACGACGGGGACGCCGTTGCGTGCGGCCCGGTCGGCGGCGAGCAGGAAGGACCGGCCGTCCTTGAGGCCCTCCACGTAGCAGGCGATGGCACCGACCTCGGGCCGCTCGGCGAAGTAGGAGATGAAGTCGGAGGTCTCCAGGTCCGCCTCGTTGCCGGTGGGCGCCCAGTGGGAGAGCCGGATGCCCAGCTCCTGCAGTGTGTAGACGGGTCGGCCCTGGTGGCCGGACTGGGTGATGAGGGCGATCGCCGGGCCGTCGAGGTCCTCGCGGAACTTCTCGAAGGCGTTGAGGTTGGTGTTGGGGCCCAGCAGGCGCAGGCCGGAGCCCCGGACGGCGGCGCCGAGCCGTTCCTGGGCGGCGGCGCCGGCGTCGCCGGTCTCGGCGAAGCCGGAGGCGAAGGCGACCGCGAACTTGACCTTGGTCTCCGCCAGTTCCTCGACGACGGGGAGCGGGTCGGCGACGAGGAGGACGGCGAGGTCCACCTGTTCGGGCAGGTCGGCCACGGAGGCGTGGCAGGTCAGACCGAAGACGGTGGGGCGGGTGGGGTGCACGGGGTGGATCCGGGCGCCGACGCGTTCCGCCCAGGCGATGAGCTGGCGGGTGATGCCGGCGTTCGGTCGGCCCTCCGCGTCGGAGGCGCCGATGACGGCCACGGATTCGGGCCGGAAGAACCGGTCCAGGTCGGGCACGTCGGCGTGCAGCGGGCGTCCGCTGACGTCCAGGGGGACCGCGTCGTCGGCGGACGGGGCCGCCGACGAGTGGACGGCGGTCCTGGGAGACTCCCCGCAGGCCTCGACACGTGCGCGGAAGTCGGTGGTGAGGGTGCCGTGAGTAGATCCAAGCATCGTTGCCGCCCACTCCTGCTCGATGAACCTCGATGGAACTCGATAACTGACGTGTAGTCAGATTACTGAACTGACGTGCCGTCAGGAACAGGGCTGCGCGGGAAAGGTGTGGAGGTGGTGTGGTGAAGTGAACGGTGACAGATCCCGCGGGCGCCGGTCCAGGGCGCGATTCGGCCGACCCGGCGGCGGACCGGGCGCCCGACCGGCGGCCGGCCGGTTCCGGTCGCCGGCCGTCCGCGACGGCTCAGGCGTGCCAGAGGGCGAACATCCCGGTGAAGAAGAGCACGGTGAACATCGGAACCCACCACGGCGCGGATCCCGCCTCCCGCGTCGAGCGCGATATACGGGCCAGCAGCCGGGCGTTCAGCAGTCCGGCGGTCAGGCAGTAGAGCACCCACAGCGGCTCGAAGAGCCAGGCGGGCGACTCGAAGTAGAGGCCGTAGCCGAGCAGCCAGGTGTCGATCTGGGTGACGACGAGGAAAAGGTGCACGACGAGGAGCCAGGGCAGGGTCAGCACCACCGCGATGGTGCGGACCAGCCGGCCGTCCTCGCCGAGCCCGACACCGCCGGCCATGGACCACACCGCGCACACCGTGAGCAGCACCAGGTAGCACCGGGACAGCGGCTCGCTCCACGCGGTCACGGCCGCCTCCCGGATCCGGGCCGGGGCGTTCGAGCCGGGCGGCTTCACGAGGCGCCCGCACCGGACCGCCGGGAGATCGCCTTGGCGATCTTCTCCGCGTCCATCGCCATCTCGCGGAACATGCCGCTGATGGGGTTCGAGAAGCCGGTGAAGTACAGGCCGGGGGCCTGCGCGGGGGAGCGGGCGCCCTGCGTGCACGGGCGGCCGCGCTCGTCGAGCACCCCCAGGTGGCCGACCAGCTCCTCCAGGGCCCGGCGGTAGCCGGTCGCCGCGATCACCGTGTCCGGAGCGATCCGCGAGCCGTCCGCGAGCACCACCTCGGCGCCGTCGAAGGCCTCGACGGCCGCCACCGGCTCGACCTTGCCGCCGCGCACCGCGTCGATCAGGCCGACGTCCTGAACCGGTATCGACCCCTGCTTGACCCTGCTGTACAGGCCGGTGGTCGGGCGCGGAAGCCCGTACGCCGACAGGTCCGGTACGGAGGCCTTCGCGACGAGCGCGCCCAGCCGGTCCACGAGCCGCGCGGGCAGCCGGCGTACGAGGATCCCACTGCGCTGGGCCGGCCAGCCGGCGGTGGAGCGGCGCATGATGTGCGGCGCGGTGCGCACGGCGAGCCGCACCCGCGCCGCGCCGCCCTCGACGAGGTCCACGGCTATCTCGGCGCCCGTGTTGCCGACGCCGACGACGAGGACGTCCTGGCCGGCGTACGGCTGGGGGTTGCGGTACTCGCGGGCGTGCAGCAGCCGGCCCTCGTACGCGTCCCGGCCCGGCCAGTCGGGGAGCGCGGGCGTGTGGTTGAAGCCGGTCGCGACGACCACGGCCGCGGCCGCCAGTTCGCGGCCGCCACTGGCGTGCAGGATCCAGCCGCCCTCGCCCTCGCCCTCGGGGCCGGGGCCGGCAGGCTCGATCCGGGTCACCTCCACCCCGGTGACCAGCTCCAGCTCGTGGAACTCGGCGTACTTCTCCAGATAGCGCACGACGTCGTCGCGGGAGACCCAGCGCCCGAAGCGGCGCGGCATGGGCAGGCCCGGGAGGGCGGAGAGGCGGCGCGTGGTGTGCAGGCGCAGCCGGTCGTAGTGCCGCCGCCAGGACGCGCCGACCCCGTCGGACTTCTCGACGACCACCGCGCGGACCCCGCGGGCGCGCAGCGCGGCGGCCGCGGCGAGGCCGCCGGGGCCGGCCCCGATCACGTACACGGGGCGGGGCTGGGTGGTCATGTCGGGTGCTGTGGGGTCTCCGGGCATGAGGTGTGATCGTATCGCCACGCTGGGTTCATGGGTCTCGGTCGGGCGGGGAATCGATTGCGGATCGATCACGGCGCGCGGGCCCCGCGACCGGTGGCCGGCCGGGGCCTTGCGCGATCGCTCCGGATCCGCTGAACTGACGTACCGTCAGATAGAGCGTGCGCGTCGATCGCGAGAGGGGTGGGGGCCGCCGATGCAGACCATCTGGCTCAGTGGGGCCGAATGGCTCGCCGTGCTCCGGATAGGCCTCGGCCTGTGGTGGCTGGAGAGCTGGCGGCACAAGGACAAGAAGGGCTGGTTCGAGCGCGGCACCGGCATCGCCTGGGCCGCCGACGTCGCCGGCAAACACCGCTGGACCTTCGTCAAGGGCGGCTTCGAGCTGGTCGTCGCACCACGGCCGAAAGCGATGGCGTACATCGTCGTCTACGCGGAACTCGCCCTAGGGCTCGGCCTCGTCCTCGGCTTCCTCACCCCGATCGCACTGATCGGCGGACTCCTCCTGAACCTCCTCTACCTGGTCCTGATGATCCATGACTGGGCCGAGCAGGGACAGAACGCGATGATGGCGCTCATCTCCCTCGTCGCACTCCTCGCCATGTCCTGGCAGACCTGGTCCCTCGACGCGGCGATCGGACTCTTCCTGTGACCGGCACCGCGCGGTACGACCTCCCCGAGGTCGACGAGTTCACCCGCCCCTACTGGGACGCGGCGGCCGAGGGGCGGCTCCTGCTACGGCGGTGCGCCGACTGCGGACGGGCCCACCACTACCCGCGCGAGTTCTGCCCGTTCTGCTGGGCGGGGGAGGAGCGCGTGGCGTGGGAGCCGGCGAGCGGCCGGGCCACCCTCTACACGTGGTCGGTGATCCACCGCAACGACCTCCCGCCGTTCGGCACGCGCGTCCCCTACACGGCGGCGGTCGTCGACCTCGCCGAAGGCCCGCGGATGATGACCGAGGTGGTGGACTGCGAGGCGGCCGACCTGAGCATCGGCATGCCACTGACGGTCACCTTCCGCGAGGTCGCGGACGGGGTGTGGGTCGCGGTCTTCCGGCCCGAGCCACCGCGCTGACGATCGACGATCAGGGCCAGAGCAGCTCACGGCCCCAGGATCCGCCCGCGGTACGGGAGTACCGCAGGCGGACGTGCCGGCGCGCGGCGTCCCCCTGGAAGAACTCCACCTCGACCGGGTCCAGTACGTACCGCGTCCAGGTCGGAGCCGGCGCGTCCGGCTCGGCTCCGGCCCGCTCCCAGGCCGCCGCCGAGACCCGCGCCAGCTCCTCCACGGAAGCGAGCACCTCGCTCTGCCGGCCGGTGAGCGCGGCGGCGAGCGCACCGCGCGAGCGGACCGCCAGGTCCGCCCGGCTCTCCTCGGGCCCACAGGCGGTGACCCGACCCCGGACACGGACCTGACGGCCCACGCTCGGCCAGTAGAACCCGAGCGCCGCCTCCGGCCGCCCGGCCAACTGCACACCCTTGGCGCTGGTGGCGTGCGAGGCGAAGTGCCAGCCGCGCGCGTCGACGTCGTGCAGCATCAACGTCCGCACATCGGGCCGCCCCTGCCCGTCCACCGTCGCCAGACTCATGGTGTGCGGCTCCAACTGCCCCGCCCGCGCGGCATGCACGAACCACTCCCGGAACAGCGCCACGGGCTCGGCGGGGGCGGCCTCGGTGTCGAAGCCGGGCAAGGGGGAGTCCCACACGCGCAGGGAGTGCAGGGTGGCACGGAACACGTCGGGACCGCTCTGACTGTCTTCGCTGCTCATGAACCCATGGAACAGCAGGACGGGGGCGAGGGGCCAGGGGATCGGTCGGCGGGAGCCGGCGCGTCATCCGACCCCGCCCCGCCGGCCCCCGCCCCGCCCCCCGAGGCCCTCGAAGAAATCCATCGGCTCACCGATGAGTTCTCGTTCCCGGCGCGGTCATACCTACGAGACCGCACCACACACCCGCACCGCCCCCGGAGGGACACGCATCATGGCCGAGACAGTGAAGGGCCCCGCCGGCTACTTCCCCTCGATCGAGAAGAAGTACGGACGCCCGATCGGGGAGTGGCAGGACCTGATTCGGTCCTCGCCGCTGACCAAGCACATGGAGTTGGTCGCGTGGCTCAAGACCGAGCACGGCCTCGGCCACGGTCACGCCAACGCCCTCGTCGCACACACCCTCGCCGAGGGCGAGTAGCGGCCCCCGCCCCCCGGGCGGGGGCCGATCACCCCCGGCCCAGCAGGACCGTTCCCGACGAGCAGAACCAGCCGCCCGTGCCCGAGGCCAGGGCGACCTCCGGGAGGCGGCCGCCGGGTTTGGTGACCTGGCCGGCCCCCGCCTCGCCGCGGAGTTGGCGGACCGCCTCGACCAGGAGGAACAGGCCGCGCATGCCGGGGTGGCAGGCCGAGAGGCCGCCCCCGTCGGTGTTGACCGGGAGTTCCCCGTCGCGCAGCAGGCGCCCCTTCTCCACGAAGGCCCCGCCCTCGCCCTTCGCGCAGAAGCCGAGGTCCTCCAGGGTCACCAGGGTCATGTAGGTGAAGGCGTCATAGATCTCCGCGAGGTCCACGTCCGCCGGGGTGAGGCCGGCGCGTTCGAACGCGGTGCGGCCCGAGACGGCGGCCGGGGACACGGTGAAGTCCTCCCACTCCGACATGGTGGTGTGGGAGACGGACGTGCCCGTTCCCAGGATCCAGACGGGAGCCTTGGCGGTGTCCGGTACGTAGTCCTCCGCCGCCAGGAGCACCGCGCAGCCGCCGTCCGAACGGATGCAGCAGTGCAGTTTGGTGAAGGGGTCGGCGATCATGTCGCCGCCGAGGACGTCCTCGACCGTGATCGGGTCGCGGAACATGGCGTCCGGGTTCGTTGCCGCGTTCGCGCGGGCCTGTACGGCCACGGAGGCGAGCTGCTCCAGTGTCGTCCCGTACTCGTGCATGTGGCGGCGGGCGGCCATGGCGTACTTGGAGATCAGCGTGTGGCCGTACGGGACCTCGAACTGCAGAGGTCCGCGCGCTCCGAAGGAGAGGTTGGACGTGCGGCGCCGCGCCTTGATGTCCGCGCGGGCCGTGGAGCCGTAGACCAGGAGCACGGCATCGGCGTGCCCGGCGGCGATGGCGTCGGCCGCGTGGGCGGCCATGACCTCCCAGGTGGAGCCGCCGACCGAGGTGGAGTCGACCCAGGTGGGGCGCAGGCCCAGGTACTCGGCCACCTCGACCGGTGCGAGTGTGCCGAGGCCGGCCGAGGCGAAGCCGTCGATGACGGAGCGGTCCAGGCCGGAGTCGGCCAGGGCGCGGCGGGCCGCCTGCGCGTGCAGGGCGTAGGGGGTGGGGCCGTCGACCCGGCCGCAGTCCGAGAGGGCGACGCCGACGACAGCGACCCGCCGGCGGGGCCGGGTCGCGGGTCGGCTCGCCACTCCGGTCGCCGCTCCGGGCGTGGGTCCGGACAGGGGACCGGCTGTGGGTCCAGATATGGGTCCAGATGTGGGTCCAGATGTGGGTCCAGGCATGAGGGGACGGTATATCTGACGAAGTGTCAGACGCTAGACCCCGCCCTGCAATCCACCCTCTCCGCCCCCTGTGCATCTGTCTCCGCCGGGCCTAACATGACGCCCCGTCAGATACGGGGAGGAGCCCGACGATGGATGCCGCCTTCACCGCGGAGCAGGACGAGATACGCCGTACCCTGCGCGAGATCCTGGGCAAACGCTGCGGCCCCGACGAGGTCAAGGCCGCCGTCCGCACCGCCGCCGGACACGACCGCGAGCTCTGGCAGCAGCTCGCCCGGCAGCTCGGGCTGCCGGGCATCGCCGTCGCCGAGGAGTACGGCGGTGTCGGCTGCTCGCCCGCCGACCTGGTCCTGGCCTGCGAGGAGACCGGGCGGGCGCTGCTGCCCTCGCCGCTGCTGGCCACCGCCGCCCTGTGCGTGCCCCTGATCACCGCCCTCGGCGGCGACGCCCAGCGCTCCGCGCTGCTCCCGCCGCTGGCGACGGGCGGGCTGACCGCCGCCCTCGCCGTCAGCGGCCCGGCGCTGGCCACCGCCCTCGCGCTGACCGGCGAGGACCCCTCCGGGCAGTGGTCCGGTGGCGGCCGCGCGGGCGGCGTCCAGGCCCGGGCCGTCACCGCCGACGCCGCCGGGCACGGTGGCGGCTGGCGGTTGTACGGGGAGGCCGCCCAGGTGCTCGACGGGCACAGCGCCGGGCTGTTGCTCGTCGCCGCGCACACCGGCGGTTTCGCGCGCAGCCGCACACTGCTGTTCCTCGTACGGGAGGACGCGCCGGGGCTCGTACGGTCCCGGCAGGCCGTCCTGGACGAGACCCGTCCGCAGGCCAGGATCGAACTGCGGGACGTCCCGGCGGATTTGCTCGGCGACGAAGGGGCGGACGTGCTCGGCGCGCTCGCCGCGACCGGGCGTACCGCCGCGGCCGTGCTGGCCGCCGAGGCGGTCGGGGCGGCAGGTCAGGCGTTGGACCGCACGGTGGAGTACGTACGTCAGCGCGAGCAGTTCGGCCGGGCGATCGGCTCCTTCCAGGCGGTCAAGCACCGCCTCGCCGACCTGTACGTGCGGGTGCAGGCGGCCCGCTCGGCGGTCTACTACGCCGCCTGGGACCCGGACCAGGGAGGCCTCGCGCTCGCGCAGGCCCTGGAGACCCTACGGGTGACCGCGGGCGAGGCGATCCAGCTGCACGGCGGGATCGGCTTCACCTGGGAGCACGACGCGCACCTCTACTTCAAGCGGGCGGCGGCCGACGAGTTGCTGTTCGGCCCGGTCCACCGGCTGCGGGCGCACGCCGCCGACCGGGCGGGCCTGTTCGCGGCTCCGGTCGGGGCCCCGGCGGCATCTCCCGCCACGCCCCCGCCCGCGCCGACGCCCGCCTCCACGTCCCCGCGCACGTCCCCACCCCCGCCCCCGCCCGCACAGGAGAAGGTGGCCGTCTGATGGCTCCCGGCGTCAAGCTGATGCAGAAGGTCTCCTCGACCCTGCTCTTCGCCAAGATCGCACCGCACTTCATCCCCGCCATGGACAAGGCGGTGCACAAGCTGACCCGCGGCAAGGTCATCCTCAGCGCCCAGATGCTGCCGGGCGTGATCCTCACCGCCAAGGGTGCCAAGACCGGTGAGCCGCGCACGACCCCGCTCGCCTGCATGCCGGAGGAGGGCGGGACGACGTGGATCCTGATCGGCTCCAACTTCGGCCGGCCCGGGCACCCGGCATGGACCGGGAACCTGCTCAAGAACCCGGACGCGGACGTGAGTTGGCAAGGCCGGGACATCCCCGTCCGGGCCCGGCTGTTGGCGGGTGAGGAACGCGCGGAGGCGTGGCAGGCGGTGCTGAGGTTCTGGCCGCCGTACGCGACGTACCAGGCGCGCATCGAGCGCGAGATCCGGTTGTTCCGCCTGGAGCGTCGCTGATCGCAGGCGATCGGGCGTGGTCGGCGGGCCCCTGGAGGGCGTCCGGGGGCCGCCGCTACTTCGTGGGCTTCTTGCCCGTGATGCCGAGGTGGACGAGCAGCGCCAGGTTCGGCTTGAGCTCGGCCTGCTTGACGCCCCAGGTCTGGAAGCCCTTCTGGTGCGAGGCGACCGCGGCCAGCATCGCGACCAGGGAGCCGGCCATCGCCGCGGGGCTGATGTCCTTGTCGACCTTGCCCTTGGCCTGGAGCTCCTTCATCGATTCGGTGAGGGAGTTGGTGACCGAGTTCAGGATCTTCATGCGGATCTTGTAGAAGCGCTTGTCGCCCTCGGCCGCGCCGAGGTCGACGACCCGCAGGATCGCGTCGTTGCGGCGCCAGAACTCCAGGAAACCCTCGACGAGTTCCTCGGCGGCGGCCCAACCTGACTTGCCGACCCAGGTCCGGCCCTCGACGAGCGACGTCAACTGCGCGCCCTCGGTGGCCATTTGTTCGGCGATCTCCAGGACGGCGCCCTCGACGTCCGGGAAGTACTGGTAGAAGGTCGCGGGGGAGGTACCGGCCTTGCGGGCGACGTCGATCACTTTGACGTCGCGGTACGGCGAGGAGCTGAGCATCTCGCTGAGGCAGTCGAGCAGCTTCTGCCGCGTCGCCTGGCCGCGCCGGCCGGCGACACGCCCGTCGACGGTGCGTACTTGTCCTGTCATGCCGTCAGCTTACCGAGGGGTGATCGGCGCGCTATTCGGCCGCCTGCAAATGGGGTTACGGGGTCCCTGGCCTGGGCGGAAGGCGGTCCCGGGCGACCGTGGGGGCATATTTCGGACGCGCGTCAGGCCCCGCGCGCCCCTGCCGGGCCCGGGTCCGGGCCCCGGTCAGGGGCCCGGGCGTGTCGCCCGGTTCCGCGAGGTTTCCCCCGAATAGTCTTATCAACAGGCTGTGGACAAGTATTCGGGCGGATCATGGCTGAGAGGGTTGGGAGGGTACACACCCCCGCACAACGGAAGGAAACGGGCCCATGGCCGCATTCGTCGAAGGCGCACCCTGCTGGGTGGACGCCTCGCTTCCGGACGTCGAGGCGGGCAAGCGCTTCTACGGTGAGCTCTTCGGGTGGACCTTCGCCGAAGGCGCGGGCGCCGAGTACGGCCACTACACCCAGGCCTACAGCCGCGGCCGCAACGTCGCCGCCCTCGCCCCCAAGCCCGACGGCCGCATGCCCACCGTCTGGGGGATCTACCTCTACACCACCGACGCCTACGCCTGCGCCCAGCGCATCCGCGCCGCCGGCGGCCAGATGGTGATGGACCCGATGCCGGTCGGCCCGTACGGCACCGCGGCCATGGCCGCCGACCCCGGCGGCGCCGTCTTCGGCCTGTGGCAACCGGGCACCCACCACGGCTTCGACGCCCAGCAGGAGCCGTACACGTACTGCTGGAGCGAGGTCTACACGCGGGCCCGCGACGCCGTCGACGCCTTCTACGCCAAGGTCTTCGGCTACGTCCCGCAGGACCAGGACGACGCCGGCGTCGAGTACCGCATCTGGTCCCCGCCCGGGAGCGCGCCCGGCACGGACACCGCCGTCCTCGGCCGCAGCCTGATCACCGACGCCTTCCCCGAGGCCATGCCCGCGCACTTCCTCGCCTACTTCGCCGTGCCGGACTGCGATCAGTCGGTCATCACCGTGCAGCGGCTCGGCGGGCGGGTCACCGCCGACCCCTTCGACACCCCCTACGGGCGGATCGCGGTCGTCGCCGACAACCAAGGGGCGGTCTTCGGCCTGCTCTCGGAACCCCGCACGAAGCCGGACGCGTGACGGACGCCCCGTGACCGACCCGGGCCCGTGACCGACCCGGGCCCGGTGCCGACCGGGCTTCCTGCCGACCGAGCTCCCGTCGGCCGGGCCGCGTGGCCCGGATCGCCCCGGTTCCGGAAAGATCGACGAGCAGATCACACCGCCCTGCTCGACGTGCCGGGGCCGGACCCGGTCCGGGCCTGACAGAATCGGGGTTGCTCGACCCGGGCGGCGCCCGGAGTGAGACGCTGCACGGGGCAGGGCCCCGTGCCGGTGGAAGCGGGCCCGCTGAGTGGCCCGTACGGGGAGGTGTGGAGGCGAGTGGTGGAGCAGCTGACGCAGCACGACCCGAGACGGATCGGCCCCTTCGAGGTGCTGGGACGGCTCGGCGCCGGCGGCATGGGGCTGGTCTATCTCGCGCGGTCCGCGTCCGGACGGCGGGTCGCGATCAAGACGGTGCGCACCGAGCTCGCCGAGGACCAGCTCTTCCGCGTCCGCTTCACACGCGAGGTGGAGGCGGCCCGCGCCGTGTCGGGCTTCTACACCGCGGCCGTGGTCGACGCCGACCCGCGTGCCGCCGTGCCGTGGCTGGCGACCGCGTACGTCCCGGCGCCCTCCCTGGAGGAGATCGTCAACGAGTGCGGGCCCATGCCCGCCCAGGCCGTACGGTGGCTCGCCGCCGGCATCGCCGAGGCCCTGCAGTCCATCCACGGCGCCGGCCTGGTCCACCGCGACCTGAAGCCGTCCAACGTGCTCGTCGTCGAGGACGGCCCGCGCGTGATCGACTTCGGTATCGCGAGCGGGGTCTCCAACACCCGTCTGACCATGACGAACGTCGCCGTCGGCACCCCGGCCTACATGTCGCCCGAGCAGGCCAAGGACTCGCGCAGCGTCAAGGGCGCGTCGGACGTCTTCTCGCTCGGCTCCACCCTCGTCTTCGCCGCCACCGGACACCCGCCGTACCACGGGGCGAACCCGGTGGAGACGGTCTTCATGCTGCTGCGCGAGGGGCCCAACCTGGAGGGGTTGCCCGCCGAACTGCGGCCGCTGATCGAGTCCTGCATGCAGATGGACGCCACGCTCCGGCCCACCCCGGCCGACCTGCAGGCGCAGCTCGCCCCGCACCTCTTCGACGGCGGTGACGACAGCGGCACCGCCTCCGCGTGGCTGCCCGCCCGGGCCGTCGCGATGATCGAGGCCCGGCGCGCGGGGCACCGCACCCCGCCCACGCCCCTTCCCGCGGTGCCGGCGCCCGGACCGGCCTCCGGGGGCCGCGGGGCGGCCTCCGAGGCCGTCACGCACCGCCGGCCGCGCGGCGCCGACTCGTGGGTGGACCCGCGTACCGGTCAGGCCGTCCCGCAGCGCCCGCACCACCCGCCGATGTCCCCGGTGCCCTCGGGCGAGCCGGTGCGCCTGGGCGGCTCGCCCGTGCCGATCGGGCCCGGCCCGCGCGCGAGCGTCGCGGCCCCGGCCGCGCACGCCTCGTCCGCCGCCGCGGACTCGGCGACCGGCTGGATCCGCCCGCCCGGCGGATCGGTGGCCACCCCCTCGGCGGTGCAGCCCGTACCGAGCCCCGCCCCGTCCCCGGACAGCGGCCGCTGGCGGCCGTGGCGCTTCCGCATGTCCAACGAGGTGTGGGGCACCCCGACCGTCGCCGGGAACCTGCTGTACGTGACCTCCTTCGAGGTCCACGCGCTGGACGTGGCGAGCGGCCGCCGCCAGTTCAAGACCCGCGACGTCGCCTGGTCCATGGCGGTCACCGACGGCCGGATCCACGCCTCCGACGGCCCCTCCCTCTTCGCGCTCGACGCCGGCGACGGCTCCGAGCGGTGGCGGCTGTCCACCGACGCCTGGGTGTACGCGCTGCGCGCCGAACGCGGCACGGTCGTCACCGCCACGCGCGGCGGCGGCGTACAGGGCCGGGAGGCCTCCAACGGCCACAAGCTGTGGGAGCTGACCGGAGCGCAGAGCGACTTCGAGACCCCGGAGGCGGCCCCCGTCCTCCACGACGGCACGGTGTACGTGTGGCAGGACGCCCGACTGCGCGCCCTGGACGCCCGTACCGGCCGTGAGTCCTGGTCCTACCCGATCGGCGACGCGGCCTCCTGCGGGAACGTGCCCGTCCGGGTCACGCCGGCCCCCGACGGCAACGTGTACGTCGCGGCCGGCACCCGGGTCATCTCGGTGGACCGGGCCTCGGGCCGGGTCCGCTGGCACTTCGAGGCCCCCGCGGTCTTCCTGGCGCCCCCGGCGTTCGCGCCGGGCGCGGCCGTCACGGGCGGCGGGGTCTACCTCGTCGACTACCTGGGCACGGTCTACGCCCTCGACGCGGCGACCGGCCAGGACCGCTGGCGGATCGCGACGGAGGGCCGCCAGTCCGCGGACCCGGTGGTGGTCGCCAACGGCAACGTCCACCTGGGCGCGGGCAGCGCGCTGTACACGCTCGACGCGGTCACCGGCACCCCGAAGTGGCGGTTCGCGGCGGGCGGCGAGATCACCGGCCTGCCGGCGGTCGCGGACGGCCGGGTGCACTTCGGTTCGGCCGACCACTGCCTGTACACGTTGGACGCGGCGGGCGGCCAGCTGCGCTGGAAGCTGGCCACGGGCGGAGAGATCACGGGCGCCCCGGTGGCGGACGCGGGCGTGGTCTACGCATGCAGCAAGGACCGCTGCGTGTACGCCCTGGACGCGGCGAAGGGGACGGGCACCCGTACGAGCGGCTGACCTGCCCGGAGGCGGGGCTACGGCCCCGCCGGGTAGCGCACCGCACCGGGAGTGACAGGATGGACCCCATGAGCAACGTCTACTTCGACATCACCATCAACGGCGCCCCCGCCGGCCGCATCGTCTTCAACCTCTTCGACGAGGTCGTCCCGAAGACGGCGCGCAACTTCCGTGAGCTGGCCACCGGCCAGAACGGCTACGGCTACGCCGGCTCGGGCTTCCACCGCGTCATCCCCCAGTTCATGCTGCAGGGCGGTGACTTCACCAACCACAACGGCACCGGTGGCAAGAGCATCTACGGCGAGAAGTTCGAGGACGAGAACTTCCAGCTGAAGCACGACCGCCCGTACCTGCTGTCGATGGCGAACGCCGGCCGCAACACCAACGGCTCGCAGTTCTTCATCACCACGGTCGTCACCTCGTGGCTCGACGGCAAGCACGTCGTCTTCGGCGAGGTCGTCTCGGGCCAGGAGCTCGTGGACCAGATCGAGGCCCTGGGCTCCCAGTCCGGCGCCCCCAAGGGCAAGGTCGAGATCTCGGCCTCCGGCGTCGTCGACGCCGCCTGATCCCCACCCGCCAGCACGGCCGGTCGGCCCCGCCCCCTCCGGGGGGCCGGGGCCGCCGCCATGTCCGGGCGGGCCTTCGGCGAGGTCACAGGTCGTTCGCGGTCCCGCCGATCGCCGGCCCGCAGCCCTCGGGGAGGTGCGCGGCGATCAGGCGGTAGGCCTCCTCCACCGTGTCCGTCACGCCGAGCAGCGTGTCGTCGGACTGCCGGCGTACCCGGTAGCCGCCGCCGGCTTGCGGGAAGGCGGTACCGATGTCCAGGGTCCACGGGAACTCGGTGCAACGGCTGAGGTACAGCACGCCGTGGCTGACGGCGGGGAACAGCTCGCGCAGCGTCGGATGGACGTACGCGGCCCGCGGCACGGCCGGATCGACCCGGTCCGGCCCGTGGTCGAGGACGGTCCGCCAGGCGGTCGCCACGATCTCCGCCGCGGTCGGGCGGACGAGGTCCGCGACGCAGGCGTCGAAGGTTGCGGCGGCTTCGCCGACGGAGGCTCCCGCGCCGGCGGTGAGGGTGAGGTCGGCCGTGGACGGGTGGGCTGCGGAAGCGCCCACGGTCAGGGCCCACGCGAAGGTCGCGGGCGGCCCGGTGACGGCGGGCGGCGGCGGCACGGACAGTTGAAGCTCGGTGCCCTCGGTGCGGACGCCCTCGGCCGCCAGCGCCCGTGCCATGTCCCGCACCAGAGGAACGGCGGCGGCCTCCAGTGATCCTCCCGGCAGCGGGAAGACCCGGTCGAGGGCGAGTGCACCGAGCCCGCGCAGGGTGGTGGCGCGCAGCCGGACGGCGCGGGCACTGTACGCGCCGTGACGGTGCAGGACGTAGACGGCTGTCAGCGCGGCCCCGACCGCTTCGAGCAGGAGGTCCTCGGCGGGCAGCGGCCCGCGGGTCCATGCCTCCCGCCGAGCTGTGACGCGTACGGGCATCCGCCCCCGCGCGAGCGAGGTCAGACCCTCGGCCACGCTCTCGCCGAGCAGCCGGGCGCCGCCGTGGTCCACGCTGAACAGACGGCCGAGCTCATCGACGGCGAGCGGGGCGTCGGCGTCGGTCCGCCCGAAGGGGAACAGCAGAACACCGAGTTCCGCGCCGAGGTGGTGGAAGCAGCCCACGCTGTACGCGGCCTCGCGCGGGTCCACGACCGCCCCGGTCGGCGCGACGTCCAGCCCGGGGCCCGAGGGCCGGACCAGCAGGCCGTGATAGGCGCGCAACGCCTCCCGGGCGGCCGGAAACACTTCCCGACCCGTCCCTCCGACACGCGGATCCACCACCGCGCGGGCCTCGAGGATCGCCCGCATGGCAGGGCCGGCGGCGTCCCTCCCGGGAAACCAGCCGGCGGCGGTCAGGACGTCGACGTCACTCGTCGTGGAGGACATCGATACCGAGCCGGTCGAGGAGCGCGGAACACGAGCGGCAGACGACGGACTCGGTCCCGTGCTCGGGATCCCTTTGGGGGCGGATCTTGCGCGCGACGATGACGGCCCCGGTGAAATGGGGCAGGGCCTCGTCGAGCGTGGTGACACGGCCGTCGCCGCTCGGATTCCGTGTGCTCGTTCGCTCAGGCGATCTGTGGTGACGGCCGAGCCACTCTCCGCGACCACCGGGCCTAGGCGGGCGTCGTCGGGGGGAGGGGGCGGGTGCGGGGGGTGGGGCGGCCGGACATGACCGCCGCCCCCAGGAGGATCAGCGCGCCCGCGCCGAGGGCGTTGGCGAGGCCGTCACCGAGGCCCCGGCCGTCGCCGCCCACCGAGAGGCTGCCCACGGCCTGGCCCTGGCGGACCATCCACAGGATCGTGAAGCCGAGGACGACCAGCCCCGCCAGTGCCATCAGCAGCCGCGAGCGGAGCAGCACCGCGCACAGGGTGAGGACCGCGGCGAAGAGGTACGGGAGCAGGATCGAGGTCATCAGGGTGGGCGTGTGGCCGGTGATCCCGGCGGGGGTGAAGAGCTCCTGGATGCCGTAGTCGCGCCCGTGACGGCCGTCGTACCAGGCACGGAAGGGGCTCCGGACGGCGGCCGCCGCTCCGATCAGACCCATCAGGGAGCCGAGTACGTTGCGGAGCATGCCCGGCCTTCCGGGAGAGGGATCTCGTTGCCGACGCTACCTCCGGGCCCCGCGGCCCGCACCCGGGACGGTTCCGGCGGGGAATGGTCCTTATGTTTTGCTTACGTGGCGTGCTTCGGCTGGTAGCGTGACGCCGTTTGTCCAACGGGGAGGGGTTCGGGCCATGATGGCTGGACGTCGTATCAGGTTCACCGCGGTGCTGGTGGGCGTCGTGCTCGCGCTGACCGGGTTCTCGTCGCACGGCGGGAGCAGCGGCAGCGGGAGCAGCGGCAAGAGCAAGAGCAAGAATGGCAGCGGTGGTGGGTGCTCCAGCTCCAAGAGCAGGAACAAGAGCCACGGCGGCGGCAACAGCACGGCCACGGCCACCGCGGCGCCCTCCGCTCGTGCGAGCGGTGCCCCGGCCACGGCCGTCGTGGTCACCTGCGTCGGTGCCACCCCGCCGGTCACCACGGTCCGGATCACCTCGAACGTGGACCACAGGGCGACCTTCGCGGTGAACCTGTACCGGGAGGGTGCGAACGGCGCCACCGTCGAGTCGACCGTCGTCGAGGAGACCCTCGGCGCCCGCGAGAGCCGCGTGGTGAGCGTTCCGCTCGCGGAGGTCGCGCGGGCCGGCGAGGTCACCGCGTGCCGGCTCGACCGGCCCGTCGAATCGTCCGACAGCGGGACGCCGGGCCCGGCCCGGACCACCACCTCGGGCGGCTCCAGGCCCACGCCCGCGCCCGGTGCCACGTCCGCCCCGAAGAAGCCGGGCCCGAAGTCCACGCGCAAGCCCTGAGGCCTGACGTCAGCGCAGCCTGAACTCCGTGCCCGGCCGCCGGGAGCCGAACAGCTCCGCCTGCCGCTCCGGCGGCAGGTTCCCCAGCGCGATCAGCGCCGGGGCCTGGGCGAGGGCCTGCTGGAGGGCGGCCTGCTTCGCCGACCACAGGGCCCGTACGGTGCCCTGCACGGCCTCCGTCGGGAAGTCGGCCAGGGTCTCGGCCGCCCGCAGGGCCGCCGGGAGCAGCCCGTCCGGCCCGGCCAGCTCCGAGACCAGGCCGATCTCGTACGCCCTTCGTGCGGAGAGCCGTTCGGCCGTGCCCATCAGGGACATCCGGGCGGCCTCGCCGAAGGGCATGCGCTGCGCCATGTACACGGCCTCGTACGCGCTGACCATCCCGTAGGTGGTGTGCGGGTCGAAGAAGGTGGCCGTCTCGGAGGCGATGAGGAACTCCGACTCGCCCAGCAGGTAGAAGGCTCCGCCGCAGGCCATGCCGTTGACGGCGGCGATCACCGGCTTCCACAGGTCGCAGGACTTCGGGCCGATCGCGATCAGAGGGTCGTCGGCGGAGTAGGGCGAGGCGGGTTGCGGCACGTCGACGCCGCGGTCGATGCCCGTGCAGAACGCGGCTGCTCCGGCGCCGGTCAGCACGATCGCCCGTACCTCCTCGGCGAACCGGAACTCCCGCCACACCGCGCTCAGTTCGGCGGCCGTCTCCAGGTCGACGGCGTTGTGCCGGTCGACCCGGTCCAGCGTGACGACGGCGACCCCGGTCGCCTTGTCCCGTTCCACCCGCACGGTCATGACTTCTCTAGGACCCAGCGGGGCACGGCCATGCCGCCCGTCTCGGTGAAGACCACGTGCACCCGGACGCCGATCCGCAGCCGGGCCGGGTCCACCGAGTCGAGCGGGGCGTCGGCCGAGGTCACCAGGTTCCCGGCGAGCCGGATGTGCGGGGCGTCGGCGAGCTCCACGAGGATCACGTTGTACGGGGCCTGCGCGGCGTAGGCGGGCAGCAGCGGCGGGTGCGGGCGTACGTAGGACCAGATGCGGCCGCGGCCGCTCATGCGGCGCCACTCGCTGTCGAAGGACCGGCAGTGCGGGCAGCAGGGGCGGGGCGGGAAGCGCAGGCGGCCGCAGGCGGCGCATGCCTGGACGCGGAGCTCACCCCGGGCGGCGTACTCCCAGAAGGGGGCGCCGTCCTCGTCGGGGACGGGCAGGAGCAGCGCGTCCGCGGACGCGGCTTCGGACGCGGCGGCTTCGGGTGCGGTGGTCATCGGTCGGTCAGCTCCTCAGCAGGATCGCGGACGTCGGGACGCCTTCGCCCGCCGTCACCAGGCAGGTCGCGGCGTCCGGAACCTGGGCGGTGGAGACGCCGCGCAGCTGCTTGACGCCCTCGTTGATCAGGTTGAAGCCGTGCACGTACGCCTCGGACAGGCCGCCGCCCCCGGTGTTGATGGGGAGCCGGCCGCCCATCTCCAGGGCGCCGCCCTCGGTGAACGCGGCGCCCTCGCCGCGGCCGCAGAAGCCGTAGCCCTCCAGGGAGAGCGGGATCAGCGGGGTGAAGGCGTCGTAGATCTGGGCGACGTCCACGTCCTGGGGCCCGAAGTCGGCCTGCTTCCACAGGTGGCGGGCGGCGGTCCAGGCGGGGCCGGACAGGGGGTCGTCGTTCCAGTAGTTGACCATGCCGTGGTGCTGGGCGGGCAGGCCCTGGGCGACGGAGTGGACGTAGACGGGCTTCTGCCGGCAGTCGCGGGCGCGCTCGGCGGAGACGATCACGCAGGCCAGTGCCCCGTCGGTCTCCAGGCAGTTGTCGAAGAGGCAGAGCGGGTCACTGATCATGCGGGAGGTCATGTACATCTCGCGGGTCAGCGGGCGTTCGTACATCATCGCGGCCGGGTTGGCGTTGGCCCGGTTGCGGCAGGCCATGGCGACGTTGAAGAGGTGGTCGCGGGTGGCGCCGTACTCGTGCATGTAGCGGCGGGCGAGCATGCCGATCTCGTCGGCGGGCCGCAGCAGTCCGAAGGGTCTGGTCCACTGCCCGGGGGTGGGCAGTTGGACGGCGGTGTTCTTCCAGGGGCGGGGGCCGGAGCCGCGCTTGCGGGAGCGCCAGGCGACGCCGACGGTGGCCTGGCCGGTGGCGACGGCGGAGGCGAGGTGGCCGACGGTGGCGCAGGAACCGCCGCCGCCGTAGCCGATCTTGGAGAAGAAGGTGACGTCGCCGGCGCCGATGGCCTTGGCGACCTCGACCTCGTCGGTCTCCTCCATCGTGTAGGAGGCGAAGGCGTCGACCTCGCCGGGGTCGATACCGGCATCGGCGAGGGCCGCCAGGATGGCTCGGCAGGCCAGTTCCTTCTCGGACTGCGGCAGCCGTTTGGCAAAGGCGGTCTGCCCGATGCCGACTATCGCCGTCGCGTCCTTGAGCGTTGCCGCCATCGCCACCTCCGGGGTGCGCCAGTACTGACAGCCGCGAAGGCTACAGCTAATCTGACGGATAGTCAGCTACTGGGTCCGCGGGAAGGTGGCACGCAATGGGCGACGACGGGCGCGACGACCGGCACGAGGACGTAGGCGAGGACCCGCGCGGGGATCTGCGCTGGGGCAGCATCGCGCAGCTCGTGCGGGCGGCAGCGGCACGGTACGCCGACCGCGAGGCCGTCGTCGACGGGCGCACCCGGATCAGTTACACGCAGCTCGGCGAACGCGTCGAGCGAGCCGCCGCCGCCTGCCTCGCCGCCGGGATCGAACCCGGCGACCGGGTCGCCGTCTGGGCCCCCAACACCCTGGAATGGATCGTCTCCGCCCTCGGCGCCGTCTCGGCCGGCGCGGTGCTCGTCCCCCTCAACACCCGCTTCAAGGGCGCGGAGGCCGCGTACGTCCTGGAGCGCAGCCGGGCCCGGCTGCTCTTCGTCACCGGCACCTTCCTCGGCACCTCCTACGTCGCCTCCCTGCGCCGCGCCGCGGCCGAAGGCCCGGGCGGCGGCCCGCTGCCGGGACTGCCGAACCTGGAACAGGTCGTCGTCCTCGCCGACGACGCCCCCGACTCCTTCCGCACCTGGAAGGACTTCCTGGCGGGCGGGGACGGCGTACCGGCCGCGGCGGTCCGCGAACGCGCCGAGGCCATCCGCCCCGAGTCCCCCTCCGACATCATCTTCACCTCCGGCACCACCGGCAGCCCCAAGGGCGCGGTCATCACCCACGCCCAGTCCCTGCGCTGCTACGACGTGTGGTGCGAGCTCGCCGGACTGCGCGAGGGCGACCGCTACCTGATCGTGAACCCCTTCTTCCACACCTTCGGCTACAAGGCGGGGATCATCGCCTGCCTGATGCGCGGGGCCACGATGGTCCCGCAGTCCGTCTTCAACGTGGACACCGTCCTCGCGAACGTCGCCGCCGAGCGGATCTCCGTACTCCCCGGGCCGCCCACCCTCCACCAGTCGCTCCTCGACCACCCCCAGCGCGGCCACCACGACCTCTCCGCCCTGCGGCTGGTCGTCACCGGCGCGGCCGTCGTCCCGCTGCGGCTCGTCGAACGGCTGCGCGGCGAGCTGCGCATCGCCACCGTCCTCACGGCGTACGGGCTCTCCGAGGCCAGTGGCATCGTCACCATGTGCCGCCGCGACGACCCCGCGGAGACCGTCTCCGCCACCTCCGGCCGGGCCATCCCGGACACCGAGGTGGTGATCCTGGACGCGGACGGGCACCCCCGGCCGACCGGGCAGCCGGGCGAGGTCGCGGTCCGCGGCCACCACGTCATGCGGGGCTATTTCGAGGACCCCGAGGAGACCGCCCGCGCGATCACCCCGGAGGGCTGGCTGCACACCGGCGACGTCGGGTACCTGGACGAGGACGGCAACCTGCGCATCACCGACCGGATCAAGGACATGTTCATCGTCGGCGGGTTCAACGCCTACCCCGCCGAGATCGAGCAACTCCTCGGCCTCCACCCGGACATCGCGGACGTCGCGGTGATCGGCATCCCGGACCCGCGTCTCGGCGAGGTCGGCAAGGCCTACGCGGTCCGCCGCCCCGGCTCCACCCTGACCGCGGACGACCTGATCGCCTGGTCCCGCCGCGAGATGGCCAACTACAAGGTGCCGCGCGCGGTGGAGTTCGTGACGGAACTTCCCCGCAACGCGAGCGGCAAGATCCTCAAGCGCGAACTGCGCGTCCGCTGAGTAGGTTCAGGGGACGAGGCCGCCCAGATCGACGGTCGCGGCGAACGGGACCGCCACCTTGAGCCACTCCCGGTGGATTCCGGTCGGGACGTAGGACCGGGTCACGGTGTCCAGCTCGTAGACGTGGACGGCGGGCCCGGTCGTCTCGTCCTCGACACGCCAGAAGTGGGGGATTCCCGCCTGGGCGTACTTGAAGGGCTTGATGGACCGGTCGCGGTCCACCGACTCCTCGGACACCACTTCGATCACCAGAACCACCTCGTCGGGGAGGTAGCGGGTACGGTCCGGGTCGTAGGGGACGGCCGCAGCCAGGATGTCCGGTTCCGGGCGACTCTTCCGGTCGAGCCGTACGGTCATCTCCCGTTCGACCTCGATGCCTTCAGGTGCCGCCTGCCGCAGGGCGAAGGTCAGGTTCTCCACGAGCCGGGAGTGCCAGGACCGCTGCGGGGACATCATGAAGATCAGCGCTCCGTCGATGAGCTCGGTGTGCCGGGGAGCCTGGGGCAGGTGATCGAGGTCGTCCGCTTCCCAGCCGCTCGGGCGGGGCGGGAGCATCCATTCGGGGAGCTCGGCGGCCATGGTGTCCTCCAGGGGGTGCTCTGATTCAGCCTACTCGGCGGCACCCCCGCGTACCGGGAAACGGCGGCGCGATCACGCTACCGGCGGCGGGCCAGGAGCAGGCGCCAGCGGGGGGTGCCGTCCGGGCGGCGGCCGAAGTGGGTCAGGGGGACCGTCTCCACCGTGAAGCCGGCCGCGCGGAGGTCCTCGCGGACCGGGCCCAGCGGGAAGGTCCGGTAGTACATGACGAACGGGGGACGCCACACCGCGTTGCGGACCCGCATCGCCGCGTCGAAGCCCGTCGTCGCCCACCACACCGGGGAGCCGAGCGGCAGCGGGGCGCCGATCGGGAAGGCGAAGACACCGCCCTCGCGCAGTGCGGCGTGGATCCCGGAGAAGAGCGCGGGCCGCTCCTTCGGGAGGAAGTGGCCGAAGGCGCCGAAGCTGACCGCCAGGTCGTACGTGTCCGCGAGGGCGGCCGGCAGGGCCCGCGCGTCGGCCCGTACGAAGTCCACGCGCCCGGCGTCCGCGCCGTACCGGCGGCCGGCCTCCGCCAGCATGCCCGCGCTGAGGTCGACGCCCGTCACCCGGCCCCGGCACAGCCGGCGCAGCATGTCGATCCCGGCGCCCGTGCCGCAGCACACGTCCAGGCCGGTGTCGAAGCCGCCCGCCACCTGGGCGAGCGTCTCCTCGACCGCGTCGAGCATCCGGTCCGGGGTGCGGAAGGGGGTGTGGTCGAACTTCGGCGCGAGGAGGTCGTAGCCCCGCTCCACCGAGGAGAGGCCCTGCACTGCCAGTTCGCGGACGCTCGGCCCGTGGGAGGAGAACACGCTCCCAGCCTATGCCTCGGGGTCGCGCACACACGTGTACGGCGGCCGCGGTGGCTCCCCCTCCGGGCCACCGCGACCGCCGTTCCCCCGTTGTTCCCCCGTTGTTCCCCGTACTCCCCCGTGGTTCCCCCGTACGTCTTGCGCGTGCTACGGGCGCGGACCGGACGCGTGGTTGTCCAGCGTCCGGATCTCCTCGCCCGCGACCGGCGGCGTGACCGGAGCCGCAGCCGGGTCCTCGGTCTTCTCCAGCGGCTTGATCTCGATGCCCGAGGCGTGGTTGTCCAGGGTCTCGATATCGACGCCCGAGGCGTGGTTGTCGAGCGGCTTGAGGTTCTCGTTCGTCGTCATCGAATCTCCTGATGAATGGGTAGGGCTGGGCCCGTTCGGCGATTCCCCCGATGACCGCCGAACGGGTAGTCCACCAACCGGCCCGGATGCTCCCCCGAGGCGCCGGGTCGATGCACCTATCGTGTCGGACGGCGATAAACGAACGATGAACGCCGCGTTCAACCGGTGTCCCCGCAGCTCAGGCCGCGACCTCCGAGGCCAACAGGGCCTGAACCTCGCCCAGTTCGGCCGATCGCAGCTGCGTGAACACGGCCTCCGCGTCCCGCCAGCAGGCCCGCGCGCGGTCCCGTTGCCCCAGCCGCCGCAGTGCCTTGCCGAGCACCGTCAGGACCGTCGCCCGGCGCCATTCCCCGCCGATCCCGCGCAGTGCGATGGCCTGCTCGGCGTGCGAGGCGGCCAGGGTGGGCCGGCGCGCCGCCAGGTGGGCCTCGGCGAGCCGGAAGTGCGTCACGCCCTCCCACAGCGGTTGGCGGTTCTCGTGGAACAGCGACAGCGCCTCGGCGAGCTGCGCCAGGGCCTCGCCGAGCCGGCCCGCCTGGGTGAGGGCGATGCCGAGCGCGTAGCGGCCGTTGGCCAGGCGCAGGCTCAGGCCCATCCGGTCGTAGATGGCGATGCCCTGCTGGGCCAGGTCTATGGCGCTGGGCAGTCGGCCCAACTCCACGTGGATGCGGGAGAGGTTGCACAGGGCGCTGGCCTCGCCGACGTTGTTGCCGTCGGCGCGGAAGCACTCGATGGCCTGCAGCAGGTAGCGCTCGCCGTCCGCGTGCCGGCCCTCGTAGAGGGCGATGATCCCGCGGTCGTTGGGGGCCCAGCACATGGGCAGCGGGTCGCCGGCCTCGCGCGCGAGCACGGTGGCCCGGGCGGCCTCGTCGTCGGCCTCGGCGAAGCGGCCGGCGACCAGATGGACGTTGGTGAGGGTGGTGCGGGCGCGGCCCTCGGCGTACGGGTCCTTCGCGGCCTGGCCCGCGTCGCGCAGGGCGACGGCGGCGGACTCGTACTGCCGGGAGTTGGCCCCGGACTCGGCGAGGTCCTTCGCCGCCCACAGCAGGTCCACGGCCCGGCGAAGGACCAGCGATTCGCCGCCGCGGACGGCGGCCTGCCGTACGCACGCCAGCAGCGGGTCTGCCTCGGCGTACAGCCAGTCCAGGGCGGCCCGCGGCTCGGCGAAGACCAGCCCGGGGTAGTGGGTGTCGGACAGGTGCGCGGGCAGTCGGTCGCCGGGGCGTTCCAGGGCGTAGACCCCGGACGCGGTGGCCAGGTAGAAGTCGAGCAGCCGGTCCAGGGCCGCCTCGCATCCGCTCGGCGGCTGCTCGTCACGCTCGGCGCAGGCACGCGCGTAGAGGCGTACGAGGTCGTGGAAGCGGTAGCGGCCGGGAGCGGCGGATTCGAGCAGGGAGCAGTCGACTAAGGCCTCCAGGAGGTCCTCGGTGTCGTACTCGGGCAGGTCGAGCACGGCCGCCGCCGCCGAGAGCGAGATGTCGGGGCCGTCGGCGAGGCCGAGGAGGCGGAAGGCGCGCTGCTGGGCGGGC
Organism: Streptomyces sp. CLCI03; assembly: GCF_053615355.1. NCBI lineage: Bacteria > Bacillati > Actinomycetota > Actinomycetes > Kitasatosporales > Streptomycetaceae > Streptomyces > Streptomyces sp. CLCI03. The sequence continues at coordinate 4,638,845 of NZ_CM132132.1, forward strand.
TCCAGCTGGCCGTAGCCGAGCTCGAAGGTGGCCTTGACGGCCAGGTCGCCGGCCTGGAGCTCGTCGAGGCGGCGGCGCTCGTCGGCGAGCTTGGCGGCCAGGACGGAGACGGTCCAGGTGCGGCGGGCGGCGAGCCGGGAGGCGGCGATGCGGATGGCGAGCGGCAGGAAGCCGCAGGCGCCGACGACGTCGAGGGCGGCCTGGCGTTCGGCGCGTACGCGTTCCTCGCCGACGATCCGGGTGAAGAGCTGGAGGGCTTCCTCGGGGCTCATCACGTCGAGGTCGACGAGATGGGCCCCGGCGAGGCCCGCCATGCGGACCCGGCTGGTGACGAGGGCGGCGCAGCCGGCGGTGCCCGGCAGCAGCGGTCGGACCTGGGCGGCGTCGCGCGCGTTGTCGAGGAGGACCAGGACGCGGCGGCCGTCGAGGATGGAGCGGTAGAGCGCGGCCCGGTCGGCGGGGGAGTCGGGGATGGCCGTGTCGGGGGTGCCGAGGGCGCGCAGGAAGGAGCCGAGGACGGCCTCCGGTTCGGCGGGGCGGGCCTCGGTGCCCTGGAGGTCGACGTAGAGCTGGCCGTCGGGGAAGTGCGGGCGGGCGGCGTGGGCCACGTGCACGGCGAGGGTGGTCTTGCCGACGCCGCCGATGCCGGCGAGCGCGGAGACGGCCATCACCTGGTCCAGGGCGCCACCGGACAGGATGGTGCCGAGCTCGTCGACGAAGCTGGCGCGGCCGGTGAAGTCGGGGACGGTCGCAGGCAATTGGGCGGGCCTCACATGAACGGTCGCGGCGGCCGGGGCCGGGTCCTCCGCGCGGGCGAGATCGGCGTCGGCATTGAGGATGCGCTGCTGGAGCGCGGCCAGTTCCGGGCGGGGGTCGACGCCGAGCTCGTCGGCGAGGAGCCGGCGGGTGTCGGCGTAGACGGCGAGGGCCTCGGCCTGCCGGCCGCTGCGGTAGAGGGCGAGCATCAGCAGCTCGCGCAGGCGTTCGCGCAGCGGGTGGGCGGCGGTGAGGGCGGTGAGCTCCGAGACGGCCTCGGCGTGCTGGCCGACCTCCAGGTCGAGGTCGAGGCGGGTCTCCAGCAGTTGCAGGCGCCACTCGGCGAGCCGGATGCGCTCGGTCTCCGCGTGCGGGCCCGGGACGCCGGCGAGGGGCTCGCCCTCCCAGAGGCCGAGGGCGCGGGTCAGGAGCGTACGGGCGAGGGAGCGGTCGCCGGCCGTCCGGGCCGCCTCGGCGTCGGCGGCGAGGCTGCGGGCCACGCCGAGGTCGAGGGTGGCGGTGGAGCGCAGCCGGATCGCGTAGCCGCCGGACTCGGTGACGAGGAGGCCGGGGGCGACGACCTTGCGCAGCCGGGAGGCGTACGTGCGGATGGTGGCGAGGGCCTGCTGCGGCGGGTCCTCGCCCCAGATGGCGTCGATGAGTTCGGGCGCGGTGGCGGTGCGGCCGTCGCGCAGCAGGAGTACGGCGAGCAGGGCGCGCTGCTGGGGGGTGCCGGAGGGCAGGACCTCGGCGCCGCGCCAGGCGCGGACGGGCCCGAGGACGGCGAACCGGGACTCGCCGGGGCCGAGGCTGCCGGCGGGGCCCGGGGCGGTGGCGTCCCTGCCCGCGGTGGATCCGGTGGTGCTGGTGGGTCCGGTGGTGGTGCCTGCGGTGGTGCCGGTGGTTCCGGTGGTGCCTGCGGTGGTGCTCGTGGCGGAGTCGGTCGGGGCGCCGGCCGCGGGTGCGCGGGTCGCGCGTGCGGGGGTCGTCCCCGGGCCGACTTCGGGTACGACGGCAGCCGTACGGGCCTCGGGATGTTTCCGCGGGCTCGGGATGGCCGGTACGCCGTCCATCTGTCGTCCCCCTGCCTTCCGTCGGTGTAAGGGTCAGTCTGCCCTGTATCGCGCGTACACGTCAGCCCGTACATGACCGATCACCGGCCAACTAGCTGACGGTTCGTCAGATCAGCGCTACCGTATAGGTCATGGAGACCTTCCCGAAGATCATCTCGGTGGACGACCACACGGTGGAGCCCCCGCACGTCTGGCGGGACCGGCTCCCGTCCCGGTATCGCGACATCGGTCCCCGCGTCGTCCGCGCCCCGTTGAAGGAAATGACCTTCCTCGGCGGGAAGTTCGCCCCCGTGATGGGGGCCAAGGGCGACGACGGCCCCATCGGCGACTGGTGGGTGTACGAGGACCTGCACCGGCCGCTCACCCGCCTCGACACCGCTGTCGGGTACGACCGCGACGAGATCAAACTGGAAGTCATCACCTACGAGCAGATGCGCCCCGGGTCCTTCTCGGTTCCCGACCGGCTCGCGGACATGGACGTCAACCACGTCCAGTCGGCCCTCTGCTTCCCGACCTTCCCCCGCTTCTGCGGCCAGACGTTCACCGAGGCCAAGGACCGTGAGCTGGGACTCCTCGGCGTGCGGGCCTACAACGACTGGATGGTCGAGGAGTGGTGCGGCCCGGACGCCCGGGGCCGCCTCATCCCCCTCACCCTCGTCCCGCTCTGGGACGCCCGCCTGGCCGCCGCCGAGGTCCGCCGCAACGCCGCGCGCGGGGTGCGCGCGGTCGCGTTCTCCGAGATACCCCCGCACCTGGGCCTCCCCTCCATCCACACGGACGACTGGGACCCCTTCCTGGAGGCGTGCGACGAGACCGGCACGGTCATCGCCATGCACATCGGCTCCTCGTCGCGCATGCCGTCCACCTCGGCCGACGCGCCGCCCGCGGTCGGCTCCACCATCACCTTCGCCAACTGCTGCTTCTCGATGGTCGACTGGCTGATGAGCGGCAAGTTCGAGCGCTTCCCCAACCTGAAGATCATGTACGCGGAGGGCCAGATCGGCTGGATCCCGTACATCCTGGAGCGCGCGAACGTCGTCTGGGAGGAGAACCGGGGCTGGGGCGGAGTCGCGGACAAGGTGCTGCACCCGCCGTCGGAGCTGTTCGCCGAGCACGTCTTCGGCTGCTTCTTCGACGACGCCTTCGGCCTGAAGAACCTCGACTCGATCGGCGTCGGCAACGTCCTCTACGAGACCGACTACCCCCACTCCGACTCCACCTGGCCCAAGTCCCGCGAGGTCGGCGAGAGCCAGATGGGCCACCTGGCGCCGGACGTGGTGGACCGCATCGTGCGCGGCAACGCGATCGACCTGCTCGGGCTCACGCCCGACGGCCTGTGGGCGGGACCGGGGGCATGAGCCCGCGCTCCTAGAGCGTGTCCGCAGGGCGTGGCCGGCCCCCTCCACCGGCCACGCCCGCCCTCGACGTGCCGCGTCCGGCCCGCGGCCCGGCCACGAGCAGCAGCGCCGTGGCCAGCCCCGCGACCGTCAGCACCGGCAGCAGCACCCGCACGTCCACGAAGGTCACCAGGGCCGCCCCCAGGGCCAGGGCCAGTGCGTTCGGTACGAAGATCAGGGTGTTGGCCGTGGCCGCCGCGCGGCCCAGCGCGGCGCCGGGGACCTCGCGCTGCACCGCCGTCAGCGCGGCGATCAGCACGCACGGCAGTCCGGCGCCGATCGCCGCACTGCCCGCCAGGGCCACCGCGTCGTACGGCAGCGCCCGTACCCCGACGCCCACGGCGAACAGGGCCACTCCGGCGGCCGTGAACACCCGCTCCGGCAACCGGCGCAACAGCGGGCCCGCCACGATCCCGCTCAGGACCGAACCCGCGCCCTGCACCGCGTACAGCACCCCCACGTAGGTGGGCGCGTGCCCCAGCACGTCCCCGGCGACCGCGTAGATCACCGCGCCGTTCAGCCCGGCCAGGAACATCACGGCGGCGCCGGCCGACACCAGCGTGCGTGGCGCCGGCTCCTTCCACAGCTGCCGCCCGCCCTCCCACAGCCGCGCGAACCCCGGCGCCTCGGCCCGGATCCGCTCCCGCTCCGGCTGTTCGCGTACCCGGAGCAGGGCGAAGATCCCCGCCGCCAGCGCGAAGGTCACCGCGTCGAGCAGGGCCACAGAGGCCCCGCCGAAGCGGGCGAACAGGCCCGCGCCCACCAAGGGCGCGATCAGCTTCATGCCCTCGTCGGCGGTGAGCCGCAGCCCGTTGAAGTCCCCCAGGAGTCGGTGGCCGACGGCCTGCGGGACGAGAGCCGCCTCCGCCGCACCGTGCACGGTGCCGCAGATCCCGTACACGAGCAGGACCGCGAACAGCAGCCACACCCGCCCCGGCGAGTCCAGCAGGGTCAGTACGGGCAGCAGCGCGGCCATCACGAGCCCGAGGCCGACCAGCAGCGGCCGCCGCGGCAGCCGGTCGGCGAGCGCCCCCAGCGCGGGCCCGGCCAACACCGGCGCCCACAGGGTGAACACGGTCAGCGCCGCGAGCGCGTCCGACCCGGTCAGCGACTTCACCCAGACCCCGGCGACCAGCCACATGGCGGTCGTACCGAACCCGGAGACCATCACACCGGACAGGTAGAGCCCCGCGTTGCGGTCCCGCAGGACCTTCCCCACGCCCACGCCTCGATCGATCACAGGCCCAGCCTGTGTCCTAAGGAGGGGCCCGGGGATCGGGCAGACGCCTTGGAGCCGGCGCCCGCGTCACTTCGCGGACAGCCCCTAAGGGCTGTCCCGTAATCCCCGGCGGGCGCGCGGCGCCGGCCACGGCACCTCGCCGCGTTGTCGGGATCGCCCAAATACGCCCAGTATGAGGACGACCCTCCGCCTTGCGATGCACCGCATCTGACGCCGCGCGCTGACCCACCGCGGATTACGGGACAGCCCTTAGCATCGGGCCGTGCCCCGACTCCAGTTGCTGCGCTTCGACCACGCACCGGCCCTGCTCGCGTTCGAGCGGGAGAACCGGGCCTACTTCGCCGCTTCGATCCCGGACCGAGGGGATCGCTACTTCGCCGACTTCGACCGGCGGCACGCCGCGTTGATGGCCGAGCAGGAAACCGGGCTGTGCTTCTTCCACGTCCTGGTGGCCGGCGACGGCGAGGTGGTGGGGCGGGTCAACCTCGTCGACGTGGCGGACGGTTCGGCCGAGCTCGGGTACCGGATCGCCGAACGGGTCGCAGGCCGGGGGCTGGCCACGGCCGCGGTCCGGGAGGCCCGCGACCTGGCGGTCACGGAGTACGGACTGACCGAACTGCGGGCGGTCACCACGCTCGACAACACCGGCTCGCGCGCCGTGTTGGCCCGTACGGGATTCGTGACCACCGGCGAGGTGGACCTGGACGGCCGTCCGGGCCTGAGTTTCCTCTGCGACCTGCGGGTCGAAACCGTGTGAGGCGCGGGCCGGGGGTCGTCCGCGGCCTTGCAACCGACCCGGCCGCCGGGGCATGCTTCGCCAGGGCAAAGCGGGAGGATGATCATGCCGGTGGACAAGCGGACCGTCGTGACGGCGGTGCTGTGCGCGGTGGCGGCCCTGGGGGCTTCCGCCGCGGTGGCCGAGCTCGCGCCACCGCCGGAGGCGGTCCCTCCGGTACGGGCGAAGGCCGCGCCGAGCGCGTCCCCGACGGGCCCGTCGTCGCGCTCGTACGTGGCGAAGCCTCAGCTGTCCGCTGCTCCCGGAGCCACGCTGCCGCCGGCCGTCGCCCCGCAGCCCGGCGGGCCCGCGGCCTTCACCGGAGCCCTGTTCACCGACGGCCTGGACAGTGATCACTTCTGCACGGCCACCGTGGTGAGCAGCCCCGGCCGGAACATGATCATCACAGCCGGGCACTGCCTGCTCGAAGGGGACCAGCGCGACGGGAGCGCCGTCTTCGCGCCCGCGTACGCCAACGGCGTCGCCCCGTACGGCACATGGAAGATCGAAGAAGTCTTCGAGGACGCCCGCTGGGCCGAGGGTACGGACGACGACTACGACCTCGCCTTCGCCCGCCTCGCCCCCGACGCCAAGGGCCGCACCATCGAGGACGTGACCGGCGCGGCCGTCCTAGACACCGGCGGCCGAGCGGGCGAGCGGGTCACGGTCACCGGATACCCCGCCGACCGGGGCGTACCCCGTACCTGCACCTCGGTCGCCGTCCGCGAGAGCGCCACCCAACAGCGCTTCGACTGCGCCGACTTCCCGGGCGGCACCAGCGGCAGCGCGTGGATCGCGGACGACGGGAAGATCATCGGCATCCTCACGGGCGGCGACACGGACGACGTGTCGACCAGCACCGTCCTCGGCGAGTACGCGGCCTCGCTCTACGCCAAGGCCACCGCGAAGGCGCCGAGAGCTTAGGGCGAGTTCACGACGTTGACGCTCGTCACACCGTTCGACGGTGCCGGGCACGTGACCACGGGGTTCTGAGGGTCGCAGCCCATCGCCGTGACCGCTCCGAAGAGTGCCGCCCTGTGGGAGGAGTTCGCCGGTCGCCGCGCGCCCTCAGGCCAGCAGCCCCAGGTGGACCGGTTCGGCGGCGGCGTTCGCCAGGAGGTCCGGCAGGCGTGGGGGCCACAGGGGTTCGCCCAGGGTGGCCAGGCGCTGCGGGGAGAGCCACTGCCAGTGGATGTCCGGGGCCTCCAGGACCGGTTCGCGGTGCGGGCCCCTGGTGACGAAGATGTGCTCGTGCTGGCGGACCGGGATCCCCTGGTGCGTGAAGTCGTGCTCCCAGGTGCAGAGCAGCCGTTCGGGCTCCAGGTCCGTCCAGCCGGTCTCCTCGCGCAGCTCGCGCCGCACGCAGTCCTCGGGAGACTCGCCGGGGTCGATGCCGCCGCCGGGCGGCAGCCAATGGATGCCCACCTCCACGTTGTCCTCCCGGAAGAGGAACACGGACCCGGTGGGGGACAGGATGACAACGCGCGCCGCGTGACGAGGAGTTCGCATCATCGATTCAATGTACGCCGGTGATCGGTTCCGGGGGATGGGCTTGCACCTGGGCTTTTACCGCTGTTTGCCCGCCCCGCCCCCGGACCGGTCATCGCGACCGCCCCGGCCGGTCCCGGCCCGGCCCGATCCGCTACGCCGCCGCCAGTGCCAGCGTCGGCGACAGTCGGGCCGCGCGCACCGCCGGGTAGAGCCCGGCCAGGGTGCCGATGGCCAGGGTGGCGGCGAAGCCGCCGGTCACCGCCCAGAGCGGGACCACCCAGGGCAGGCCGCCGGCCCGGGCGTAGAGGGCCGTGGCCGCGCCGCCCAGGGCGATGCCCGCCAGGCCGCCGAGCCCGGACAGCAGCAGGGACTCCGTCACGAACTGGATCCGGATCTGCCCCTTCGTGCCGCCCAGGGACCGTCGTAGGCCGATCTCGTGGCGCCGCTCCAACACCGAGATGATCATGGTGTTGGCGACGCCGACCCCGCCCACCAGCAGCGCGATCCCGCCCAGCCCCAGCAGCAGCGTGCTGAACGCGCCCTCCGTGGCCGCCTTCGCCTTGAGCGCCGCCGACGGGTCGGTGACCTGCACCGCGCTCGGGGTCTGCGGGTTGGCCGTCCGCGGGATGAGCGCGCGGACCGCCGCCACCCGGTCGTCCGCCGACCGCTCGTACACGGCCGTCGGGTGCCCGCCGAAACCCAGCAGCCGCTCGGCCGCCTCCCAGCCGATCAGTGCCGAGCGCTCGATCTCCGGTGCCAGCGGGACCGGCTCCAGGATGCCGGTCACCGTGAAGTACCGGCCGCCGATGAAGACCTGCTGACCCGGTTCGGTGATGCCGAGCCGCCGCGCGGAGACGTCCCCGAGCACTACCGACGGGTAGCGGCCGGTGGCCGCGTTGAGCCAGGTGCCGCTCGCCATCCGCGCGCGCAGCGTGCCCAGCAGGTCGTCCTTGGCGGCCTTGAGCACGATCCCGCCCGTCTCCCCCTTCGGGATGTTCTCGGACCGGCGTACGGACTCGGGCACGTCACCGGTGGTGCCGACCGACTCGACTCCCGCGATCCGGGAGATCATGCCGGGGGCGTCCTTGGGCAGCTCGGTGTCCTGCCCGGTGAACATCCCCTCGCCCGGCTTCGCGACCAGCATGTTCGTGCCCAGCTTGTCGAGCTCCCGCAGGAGCGCGGCCTGGCTGGAGGAGGAGATACCGACCACCGCGATCATCGTCGCGATGCCGATGGCGATGCCGAGCGCGGACAGGAAGACCCGTGTCGGGCGGGCGCGCAGGCCCGCCGACCCGACGTGCAGGACGTCCCGCGGGGACAGCCGCGGCGGCTTCAACCGCCTGGCGGGCGTCCGCGTACGGGCCCGTGACCGTGACCCCGTACGAGGCCTCGCGCGGCTCATGACGCCACCCCCGCCGCGTTCCGCAGGTCCGCGACGATCTCCCCGTCGCGGATCCGGACCTGCCGCGGCAGGCTCGCCGCGATCTCCTGGTCGTGGGTGATCACCGCGATGGTGGCCCCGTCCCGGTTCAGCTCGCGCAGCAGCTCCATCACCGATTCCCCGGAGGCACTGTCCAGCGCGCCCGTCGGTTCGTCGGCCAACAGCAGGTCCGGCGCACCCGCCACCGCCCGGGCGATCGCCACGCGCTGCTTCTGCCCGCCGGACAGCTGGTGCGGCCGGTGGTCCATCCGGTCGCCGAGGCCCACCCGGTCCAGGGCCTGCGCGGCCCGGCGCAGCCGTTCGGCTCGCGGGAGGCCGCTGTAGAGCAGCCCCTCGGCGACGTTCGCCCGGGCGCTGATGCCGGGCACCAGGTGGAAGGACTGGAAGACGAAGCCGACGTGCCGGGAGCGCAGGGCCGACAGGGCGCGGTCCGGGAGGGCCGCGATGTCGTGGCCGGCGATCCGCACGCCGCCCGCCGTCGGGCGGTCCAGGGTGCCGACGATGTGCAGCAGGGTGGACTTGCCGGAGCCGGACGGGCCGACGATGGCGAGGAGTTCGCCGGCGGTGATCGTCAGGTCGACCCCGCGCAGGGCCGCGACCCCGCCCGGGTACTCCTTGGTGACCCCGGTGAGCTCCACGACCGGGTGCGCGGGTGCGGGTGCCGTCGGATCCGGCGTCGGGTCTGTCGTCGTGGCCGTCACAGTTTCGGGATCCCCACCTGCATGCCCTCGGTGAGGGCGGCGCCGGTCACCTCGACCCGGCCGTTGCCGAACATGCCGAGCTCGACCGGGACCTCGCGGACCCGGCCGTCCTGCACGACCTGGACGCCGAAGCCGCCGCCCGCGAGCGCGAGCAGTGCGTTGACCGGAACGGAGAGGACGCCCCTGCGGGTCTCCCCGGTCAGGCCGACGGTCACCGGGGACCGGTCCGGGGCGTTCACCTCGGCGGGCTTGTCGAAGGTGACGACCACCTCGACCTGGGCCTTCTTGTCGCCGCCACCGCCACCGCCGCCCGGGCCGCCGGCGCCACCGCCGTTCCTGTCGTCGGGCTGCCCGGCCCCGCCCACCGAGTCGATCTTCCCGGTGGTGCTGCCGCCGCCCGGCAGCCGTACGGTCACCGGGTCGCCCGCCTTCGCGGCGCCCGCCTTCACCGCGTCCAGCTGGAAGCGGACGATCCGCTCGGTGCCCGTCACCGTCAGCACCGGCTTGCCCGGCGCCAGTTCGTCACCGACCGCCGCGTCGCCCGCGCCCACCCGCTGCGGACCGGAGGCGAAGGCGATGTCCTCCTTGCCGACCTCGCCGGTCTCCGCCGCCTTGTGCGCCTTCTGCCACCGCTTGACCGCCGTGGCCGTCCCCGCGGTGAAGGTGCCGTCCTCCGGGTCGAGCCCGGTCCCGTACCCGAGGGCCTGCAGATTGCGCTTGAGCTGCTCGACGTCCTCGCCCTTGTCGCCGGCCCTCAGCGGCCGGTACATCGGCGTGGACCCGTACATGAGCCGCACCGCCCGGCCGTTGACCTCGTACAGCTTGCCGTCCCGCTCCACCGCCGAGCCCGCGTCCGCGGTCCACGTCAGCACGCCCGGCCCGGCCGCGTTCAGCTTGCGCTCCCGCGCGTAGCCCAGGGTGCCCTCCACCTGGAGGCCCGAGCTGAGGTCGCCGCGCCGGACCGGCGCCGTGGCCGGCGGCAGTCCGCCGGCGGCGTGCCGCTCCCGCTCGTCCGTCTCCCGCTGCGGCTGCGCCATGACGGCCCAGCCGCCGCCCGAGACGGCCAGTACGGCGGCCAGCGAGGCCAGCAGCCACTTGGCCCGCTTCCTCATCGGCCGGTCTCGCACTTCTTCTGGGCCTCCTCGAAGGCCTTCTCCTGACCCTTGGGGATCTCGGTGGCGCTCTTCATGCCGCCCTCGTGGTACTCAGGGTCCTTCAGGGCGACGCCGTTCTCGCGCATGCACCGGATCCACTCCAGCTCCTTGTCCTTCTCCTCCTGCGTGGGCTCCTTGCCGGCGCCGGTACCGGTGCTCATCCCGCAGGCCTTCATGGCCTCCTGCATCTTCCGCGGATCGGCGTCCCCGCCCAGCGTCATCCCGCGCGGGTCCTGGCCGGGCTCGGGGTCGGGCACGTCGATGCCGTGCTCGCGCAGGCACTGGCGCATCTTCACCGCGTTGTCGGCCACCGTCCCGGAGTCGCCGCCGGCGCCCGCGGAGGAGTCCTTGCTCCCCGCCGACGTGTCGTTCGCGCAGGCGGTGGCGAACAGGGTCAGCCCGGTGACGACCGCGGCCGTGGTCATGATCAGGGATCGCTTCATGGGCCCGAGCCTGCGGTGAAAGGGCCTTTCGCTTCCCTCTCGCCCCCTGCTTACAACGGCGAAATACCGATCTCCGGTAAAGAGGACGCCATGCGCGTACTGGTGGTGGAGGACGAGGAATTCCTCCGGGAGATGATCGCCGAGGGGCTGCGCCGTGACGCGCTCGCCGTCGACGAGGCGAGCGACGGCCTGGAGGCCCTGCGGCGGCTGCGCCTGGGCGAGTACGACGTCCTCGTCCTGGAACGCGACCTGCCCGGCCTGCACGGCGACGAGGTCTGCCGGCAGGTCGTGCGCGAGCGGCTGCTGACCCGCGTCCTGATGCTGACCGCCTCCGGGACCGTACGGGACCGGGTCGAAGGCCTCGGTCTCGGCGCCGACGACTACCTCACCAAGCCCTTCGCCTACGACGAGCTCCTCGCCCGCGTCCTGGCGCTGGGCCGGCGGGCCCGCCCCGCCCTGCCGCCCGTACTGGAGCGTGCCGGGGTCGCCGTCGACACCGCCCGGCGCAGCGCCACCCGCGACGGGCACCGGCTCGCGCTGTCCCGCAAGGAGTTCGCGGTGCTGGAGGCGCTGCTGCGCGCCGAAGGGGCCGTCGTCAGCAACGACGACCTGATCGAGCAGGTGTGGGAGCAGGACACCAGCTACTCCACCAACGCCGTCCGCGTCACCCTCAGCAAGCTCCGCGCCAAGCTGGGCGAGCCACCGCTGATCGAGACCGTGCCGGGCGCGGGCTACCGGATCGCGGCCCGGTGAGGGGCCGCCCGTCGTGGCGGCGGCTGCGCACCGAACGCGGCCGCCTCACCGCCCTGTACGGCTCCCTGCTGCTCCTGGCGGGCGGCGGCCTGGTGGCGCTGGTCTACGTCCTCGTCGGACAGGGCCTCTACGCGAGCGTCAGCGGGGCCGTCCGTACGGTGAGCCCGGCCTACGTCGTCCCGTCGCCCGGACCCGTCCCCGGCCGGACCCTCGCCCCGGACTGCCCCTGCGAACCGGCGAAGGCGCTGCCCCCGGGCCGGGCCCCCAGCGCCGAGCAGCTGAGGAGCTACGCGTACACGCAGAACCTCTCCGACGCCGTCACCGACGCCACCCGGCACCGGCTGCTCATGTACTCCCTCCTCGCACTGGCCGTCTTCGCCGTGCTGTCGATCTGGCTCGCCTGGTGGATGGCCGGCCGGGTGCTGCGCCCCGTCGGCGTGATCACCGAGACGGCGCGCCGGTTGTCCGGGGAGAACCTGGACGAGCGGATCTCCCTCGACGCGCCGCCCGGCGAGCTCAAGCAGCTGGCCGACACCTTCGACGCGATGCTGGGGCGGATGGAGCAGCTGGTGTCCGCGCAGCGGCGGTTCGCGGCGAACGCGGCGCACGAACTGCGCACCCCGCTCGCGGTGCAGCGGGCGGCGGCCGAGATCGGCCTGGCGGGGGATCCGTCGCCGGAGAAGGTGGCCCGGATCCGGGCCAAGCTGATCGGGGTCGCCGACTCCAGCGAGCACCTCATCGAGTCCCTGCTGCTGCTCGCCGTCTCCGAGCAGGGGGTGGGGTCCACCGGCCCGGTGGACCTGGCGGCGCTCGCGGCTGCCGAGTTGGCGGCCTGTCCGCGGGACGGGCTGACCGTCGTACGGACCCTCGCGCCGCTGACCGTGTCGGGCGACCGGACGCTGCTGGGGCACCTGCTGCGGAACCTGCTGATGAACGCGGTGCGCCACAACCGCGCCGACGGCCGGATCAGCGTGTCCACCTCCGCCGAGCGGGAACTGACGGTGTCGAACACCGGGCCGGTGATCGATCCGGCGGACGTGCCGGGGCTGCTGGAGCCGTTCCGCAGGCGCGCCGAGCGGCTGCACACCGCGGGTGAGGGAGCCGGGTTGGGGCTGTCGATCGTGGCGTCGATCGCGCGGGCGCACGGGGCGGAGCTGGTGGTGCGGGCCGATCCGGCCCCGGAGGGCGGGCTGACGGTCAGGGTCCGCTTCCCGCCGACCGACGAGGCGCGCACGTCGTAGCCACCCGGGCTGCGGGGGCCCGCTGATGTACGGTCGGAGGAATGAGCAAGCACGTCCGAGCCCGCTCCCGCCCGCCCCGTAAGCCCGGTGCGCCCCGTAGCACCCGCCGGGTGGCTCTTGCCGCCGTGCTCGGTCTGGCGACCTTCACGGCCGGCTGGATCCATGTGGCCCAGGACCCGGACAAGGCCGCCGGTCCCCGGCCGCAGGCCCGCGCGGACGCCCGCCCGCAGGCCGAGGACCGCGCCGCGCGTGACGTGCGGCGGGCCGCGCAGCAGGCCGTCCCGCACGCCGCGCCGCCGGCTCCGGCCCCGCAGGGCCTGCCCGGCGTCAGCGCGGGGACCCGGGCCCGGATCCCGGCCGAGTCCCGGCAGCTGATCCTGGTCACCGGTCGGGCGATGGACTCCTCGGAGTCCACGGCCACCTTCTACACGCGCCCCGCGGCCGGTGCCGACTGGGTCAAGGCCATGAGCTGGCCGGCCCGCAACGGGGCCAACGGCTGGTCCGTCGAACGCACGTACGGAGACCTGACCTCACCGATGGGCGTGTACGCGCTCACCGACGCCGGCGGTCTGCTGCCGAAGCCGCCCGGGACCCGGCTCCCGTACGACGAGGACAACGGCTTCGTCGCCACCGGCCTCGGGGTGAACGGGGAGTCCCTGGCGGGCTCCTTCGACTATGTCGTCGCCATCGACTTCAACCGCAGGCCGGGCCGGTCCCCGCTGGACCCGGTCATGCCGGACGGCGAGGACAAGGGCGGCAACATCTGGCTGCACGTGGACCACGACGGCCCCTCGCAGGGCTGCGTGGGCATCCCGAAGGCGGCCATGAAGCAGGTCCTGGAAACCCTCGACCCGGCGGCGAAGCCGGTCATCGTGATGGGGCCGGCAGGCTTCTGACGCGGGAGGCGCCGGAGAGGCGGGGCCGCAGCAGCAGTCCGATGTAGGCGAGGTCGAAGACGCCGCACAGGATCCCGAGACCGAGGATGAACGGGGCGTCCTCGATCACGCCGAAGAGCAGGGTCGGGGCGAGCGTGCCCAGCCATTTGGCGACGGCGATGGTCAGGGACTGGCCGAGCGGCCCCCGCCGGGAGACGTAGAGGGCGATGAACAGCCCGGACATGAGCAGGTTCTGCAGGAACGCCGAGTAGCGGGACGCGTCGTGCGCCCCGAAGTGCGCCAGGAACAGCCACTGCACGGCGAACCCCGTACCGAAGATCAGGACCGACCAGGCGGCGAAGAGCGGTCGGGTCACGAAGTCGGGCAGCTCGGCCCGTCCGAAGCGCAGGTACGTGTAGACGATCACCAGGTCGGCCACCGCCCACACCACGTCGACCACGCCCTGCGGGGAGAGCCCGACCGAGAACTCGCGGACGGCGTAGGTGCTCTCCCAGGCGAAGTTGAGCGCGAGCGCGGCGACCGGCATCGCGTACGTCCGGTCCCGCAACCCGACGCGGATCGCCTCCACGTACACGAGTGTCCAGGCGATCCCGCTGACCAGCGTGAGCATCAGATCCACGCGCGCACCCTAGCGAGGGGAGGGGGCGAGCGGAACGGGGCCGGGAGGCCCCGGTTCGGCCCGGGGTGTGTCGCCCCCCTTGTCTGACGATCCGTCAGCTACGACGATGGCCCCGCACCGATATGACGAATCGGCAGACGAAGGCGAGGCGGGCCCGCCATGGCGCGCGTATTTCCGCAAGGTCGGCTGGTCTACGGGATGCAGCTCCCGATCCAGTCGCAGAGCACCATCTACGCCGAGCCCTGGGAGGCGTCGGCCACCGCCGCCGATCTCGCCGGGATCGCACGGGCCGCCGACCGGGCCGGCTTCGGATACCTGGCCACCTGCGACCACGTGGCCATCCCCCGGCGGCTGGCCGGGCCCATGAGCACCGTCTGGTACGACCCGGTCGCCACCCTGTCCTTCCTCGCCGGCGTCACCGAGCGGGCGCGGCTGCTGAGCCACGTCGCGATCCTGGGCCTGCGCCATCCACTGATCAGCGCCAAGCAGTACGCCACCCTCGACCACCTCTCGGGCGGCCGGCTGATCCTCGGGGTGGGCGCCGGGCACGTGCAGGAGGAGTTCGAGATCCTCGGCGTGGACTTCGCGCGCCGCGGAGCCGTCCTCGACGAGACCCTCGACGCGCTACGGGCGGCGCTCGGGCCCGAGGAGTACCCGGAGTTCGAGGGCGAGCTGTTCTCCTTCAAGGATCTCGGCCAGCTGCCCCGACCCGCCCAGGAGCGGATCCCCGTCTGGGTGGGCGGCTCCTCGCCCGCCGCCGTGCGCCGCGCCGCGGTGCGGGGCGACGGCTGGCTCCCGCAGGGCGACCCGCGCGACAGGCTTGCGGGGCAGATCGCCCGGATCGGGGAACTCCGCGAGGCGGCGGGGGTCACCGACCCCATCGAGTTCGGCGCGATCACCGAGGCGCTGTACGTCGGCGAGCCCGACTGGGACACCGGCCGACGCACCCTCACCGGCAAGGCGGAGGCGCTCGCCGAGTCCCTGCGGGAGTACAAGGCGCTCGGCGTGGACCAGATCCAGGTGCGCTTCCGCAGCCGTGACCGCGCCGAACTCGTCGACCAGATCACCGCTTTCGGGGCCGAGGTGGCCCCCCTCCTCAACGACTAGGGGCTGACGGATCATGGGCAAGCTGGACGGGCGCGTCGTCATCATCACCGGCGCGGCGCGCGGGCAGGGGGAGCAGGAGGCCCGGCTCTTCGCCGCCGAGGGGGCGCGGGTGCTCCTCGGCGACGTGCTGGACGAGCAGGGCGCGGCGGTGGCCAAGGACATCGGTGAGGACCGGGCCCGGTACGTGCGGATGGACGTGAGCCGCGAGGAGGACTGGGCGGCCGCCGTCGCCGCCGCGAAGGAGACCTTCGGCCCGATCGACGGTCTGGTCAACAACGCGGGCATCCTGCGCTTCAACGAGCTGACCGCGACCCCGCTGGAGGAGTTCCAGCAGGTGGTCCAGGTCAACCAGGTGGGCGCCTTCCTCGGCATCAAGACGGTGGCCCCCGAGATCGAGGCGGCCGGCGGCGGCACCATCGTCAACACGTCCTCGTACACGGGCCTGACGGGCATGGCGTACGTGGGCACGTACGCCGCGACCAAGGCGGCGATCCTCGGACTGACCCGGGTGGCCGCGCTGGAGCTGGCGGCCAAGAACATCCGGGTCAACGCCATGTGCCCGGGGGCCGTGGACACCCCGATGGCCAACCCGGGGCTGCTGGACCCGGTGAACATGACCGACGAGGCCAAGGACGCGATGGCCGAGCTCTACAAGCGGGTGGTCCCGATGGGGCGGGTGGGGCAGCCGGAGGAGATCGCGAAGCTGGCGCTCTTCCTGACGGCGGACGACTCCTCGTACATCACCGGCCAGCCGTTCGTGATCGACGGCGGCTGGATGGCGGGCGTCAGCATTCTCTGATGGGGCGTCAGGTATTGACGCTCGCACCCTCGCGGTGGAACAGTCGAGACATCAAATCTGACGGAACGTCAGAAACCAAAGGACGGTGAACCCCCTTGGAATTCGGGCTCTTTGTGCAGGGATACGTGCCTGAGGCGCGGTCCAAGGTCGACCCCGAGGCAGAGCACAAGGCGCTGATCGAGGAGACCGAGTACGTCATACAGGCGGACAAGTCCGGCTTCAAGTACGCCTGGGCCTCCGAGCACCACTTCCTGGAGGAGTACTCGCACCTGTCGGCGAACGAGGTGTTCCTCGGGTACCTCGCCCACGCCACCGAGCGCATCCACCTCGGCTCCGGCATCTTCAACCCGCTCGCCCCGGTGAACCACCCGGTCAAGGTGGCCGAGAAGGTCGCCATGCTCGACCACCTCTCCAAGGGCCGCTTCGAGTTCGGCACCGGCCGCGGCGCCGGCAGCCACGAGATCCTCGGCTTCCTGCCGGGCATCGAGGACATGAACGGCACCAAGGAGATCTGGGAGGAGACCATCGCGGAATTCCCCAAGATGTTCCTCCAGGAGGAGTACGAGGGGTTCCAGGGCAAGCACTGGTCGCTCCCGCCGCGCAAGGTCTTCCCCAAGCCGTACGGCAAGGCCCACCCGGCCATGTGGTACGCCGCCGGCTCCCCGTCCTCCTACGCGATGGCGGCCAGGAAGGGCCTCGGCGTGCTGGGCTTCAGCGTGCAGAAGGTCTCCGACATGGAGTGGGTCCTCGACCAGTACAAGACGGCGATCCGGGAGGCGAAGGCCATCGGCGCCTTCGTCAACGACAACGTCATGGTCACCTCGACCGCGATCTGTGCCGAGACCCACGACAAGGCCGTCGAGATCGCCGTCAACGCCAACATGAACCGCTTCCAGTCGCTGGTCTTCCGCTACCACGACACCTTCCCGCGGCCCGAGGCGATCCCGCAGTGGCCCGAGACCCTGCCGGAGTACAACGCGGAGATCATCGAGCTCCTGATCGCCGAGGAACTCCTGATCTGCGGTGACCCGTCGGAGGTCCGCGCCCAGTGCAAGCGCTGGGAACAGGCCGGTGCCGACCAACTGTCCTTCGGCCTGCCGACCGGCGTCTCGCCCGAGGACACCATGACGACGATCAAGCTGATCGGCGAACACGTCATCCCGCACATCGACACGGACCCGATCCACCGCACGACCCGCTTCCGCCAGGCCGTCTGACCCGGCGGGGACACGGGGACGGCGTCTTCCCGGACCGCCGTCCCGCACCGGCCCCGGCGGGGCGGCCACCGGCCGGGGCCACATCCAGCAACGCCGGCCATCTTCAGCCTCGCCGGCGTTCGAGGCGCGGGGTCTGGGGCGGAGCCCCAGGGAACCCGGCTCCGCCGGGCACCGGGCTCCGCCCGGAATTCTCCCCCAGCTACCGCTGGGAGGTGCCCCTGCTCAAACGCCGGCGAGGCTCAAAGTGCGAAGGGACGTCATGCTCGACCACCTGATCAAGGGCGCGACCGTCGTGGACGGCACCGGCGCCCCCGCCCGCGTCGCCGACGTGGGGATACGCGACGGCCGTATCGCGGCGATAGCCGCACCCGGCACCGTCACCGAAGAGGCCCGCACCACCGAGGACGCCACCGGCCTGGTCCTCACCCCCGGCTTCATCGACCCGCACACGCACTACGACGCCCAGCTCTTCTGGGACCCCTACGCCACGCCCTCCATGAACCACGGCGTCACCACCGTCGCCGGCGGCAACTGCGGCTTCACCCTGGCCCCGCTCAACCCCGCCCGCCCCGAGGACGCCGACTACACCCGCCGCATGATGAGCAAGGTCGAGGGCATGGCCCTCAAGGCCCTGGAGGAGGGCGTCGACTGGACCTGGTCCACCTTCGGCGAGTACCTCGACGCCCTGGAGGGTCGGATCGCCGTCAACGCCGGGTTCATGGTCGGCCACTGCGCCCTGCGCCGGCACGTGATGGGCGAGGACGCCGTCGGCGGCCAGCCCACCCCCGAGCAGATGCGGCAGATGCTCGACCTCTTCCACGACGCCATGAACGCCGGCGCCTGGGGACTGTCCACCACCCAGTCCTCCACCCACTCCGACGGTTCCGGCGCCCCCGTGGCCTCCCGCCACGCCCGCCCCGCCGAACTGCTCGCCCTGTCCGAGGCCGTCGCCGAACACGAGGGCACCCAGCTGGAGGCGATCGTCGCCGGCTGCCTCGACCAGTTCTCGGACGACGAGATCGACCTCTTCGTGGAGATGAGCGTCGCCGCCGGACGGCCCCTCAACTGGAACGTCCTCACCATCGACGCCTCCGTCCCCGAACGCGTCCCGCGCCAGCTCGTCCCCAGCGAGCGCGCCCGCAAGGCCGGCGGCCGGATCGTCGCCCTGACCATGCCGATCCTCACCCCCATGAACATGTCGCTCGGGACCTTCTGCGCGCTCAACCTCATCCCCGGCTGGGGCGAGATCCTCGGCCTGCCCGTGCCCGAGCGGATCGCGAAGCTCCGCGACGCCGACGTACGCGCCGAGATGCTGCGCCGCGCCGACAGCAAGGAGGCCGGAGTCTTCCGGCGCCTCGCCCACTTCGGCCGGTACGTCATAGGCGACACGTACAGCAAGGAGAACGAGGGCCTCTCCGGCCGGGTCGTGAACGACATCGCCGCCGAACGCGGCCAGGACCCCTTCCACTGCCTGGTGGAGATCTGCGCCAACGACGACCTGCGCACGATCCTGTGGCCGATGCCCACCGACAACGACCCGGCGAGCTGGGCCCTGCGCCAGGAGACCTGGCAGCACGAGGACGTCATGCTCGGCGGCTCCGACGCCGGCGCGCACCTGGACCGGATGTGCGGAGCCCCGTACACGACCCGCTTCCTCGGCGACTGCCTGCGCGGCCGCAAGCTCGTCCCGCTGGAGCAGGCCGTACGCATGCTCACCGACGACCCGGCCCAGCTGTTCGGGCTGCGCGAGCGCGGCCGCCTCGCCGAGGGATACCACGCCGACCTGGTCCTCTTCGACCCGGAGCGGATCGAGGCCGGTCCCGCGACCCTGGTCCACGACCTGCCCGGGGACAGCCCGCGGCTGGACGCGCGGGCCATCGGCATCGTCTCGGTACGGGTCAACGGCGTGGAGACCATCCGCGACGACCAGGTGACGGGGGCCGTGCCGGGCATCGTGCTCCGGTCCGGCCGTGACACGAGGACGGTGAGCACCCGTTGAAGGCACAACCCCTGTACATCGGCGGCGAGTGGGTGGAGCCGGCCGGCGGCCACTACGACGTGGTCGACCCGGCCGACGAGTCGGTGGTCGGGCTCGCCCCCGAGGCCTCCCGCGAACAGGTCGCGGACGCGGCCCGCGCCGCGGCCGAGGCCTTCGAGAGCTGGTCGCGCACGACGCCGGAGACCCGGGCGGCGATCCTCGACCGGGCAGCGGACATCATGCAGCGCGAGTTCGAGCCGTGGACGGCCCTGGCCCAGGCGGAGACGGGCGCGCCCACCGGGATCGCGCGCGGGATGCAGGTCGGCGTCGGCGTGGCCCGCTTCCGCCGGTACGCCAAGGGCGCGCTGGAGCCGGTCGAGAAGGGGCTGCCGCCGCAGGTCACCGAGGCCGGCCCGATGGGGAGGGCGAGCATCCTGGGCGCGCTGGAGGTCCGCCAGCCGGTCGGCGTGGTCACCTGCATCACCTCCTACAACAACCCGTGGGCGAACCCGGCCGGCAAGGTCGCCCCCGCCCTGGCCATGGGCAACACGGTCGTCGTCAAGCCGGCCCCGCAGGACCCGCTGTCCGTCTTCCGGATGGCGCAGGCGCTGCACGAGGCCGGCGTCCCGGCGGGCGTCGTCAACGTGGTCGGCGGGCAGTCGGTGGAGGTCGGCGAGGCAGCCGTGGACTCCCCGTACGTCGACATGGTGTCCTTCACCGGCTCCACCGGCGTCGGACAGCGCATCGCGGAGGTCTGCGGCCGCACGATGAAGCGGCAGCTGATGGAACTCGGCGGCAAGGGCGCGGCCGTCGTCATGGACGACGCCGACCTGGACGCGGCGGTGATGGGCATCGGCACCACCTTCTCCTTCTACTCCGGCCAGATCTGCACCGCCCCCACCCGGGTGATCGTCCACCGGTCGGTCTACGAGCAGCTCATCGAGAAGCTCACCGGCTACCTGGCCTTCATGAAGGTCGGCGACCCCGCCGAGCGGGGCACGGTCGTCGGCCCGGTGATCTCGGCGGCCCACCGCGACCGCGTGGAGTCGTACATCGAGCTGGGGAAGAAGGAGGGCGCCCGGATCGCGTACGGCGGCGAGCGGCCCGTGGTCGGCGACGGCCGGGGCTTCTACGTCGCCCCGACCCTGCTCGTGGACTGCACCAACGACATGCGGGTCGTCCGCGAGGAGATCTTCGGCCCGGTCGTCGTGGTCGTCCCCTTCGACGGCGACGAGGACGAAGCGGTCCGGCTCGCCAACGACAGCGACTTCGGCCTGCTCAGCTACGTGTGGTCCGGGGACTCGGCGCGCGCCTTCCGCATCGCGCGGCGGCTGCGCGCGGGCGGGGTCGGCGTGAACACCGTCGGCCGCAACATGGAGGCCCCGTTCGGCGGCTTCAAGCGCAGCGGGGTGGGCCGCGACGTCGGCTCGTACGCCCTGCACGCCTACAGCGAGGTCCAGTCGATCGTCTGGCCGGGCTGAGACGGCGGCGCCGGGTCCGGCCGGGGGCGGGTGGCCCCCGCCCGGACCCGGGTCATGCCCGAGGGGCGAGCGGCTCGCGCTCGTCGCGGACGTTCATCGGGCGGGGCGGGACCCGAATCCGTAGGTCATGCCGAGAGGTTGTCAGGCGGGGTCAGGACGCGTCCAACGAAAAAGTGGCCTCGCCGCGGACCCGGCCGTTGATCTGGAGCTGCACCAGGTGCTCGCCCGAGTGGTAGCGGCGGGTGGTGATGGGCTTGAAGGAGTGCCGCTTGGTGCCGCCGAGGGTTTCGCCGGGGGCGAGGGCGCGCGTGACGAGTTTGAACACCTTGGGCGTGCGGGTGCCGTTGGCCTTCGCGTGGTGGACGACGTAGTCGATGACCAGCTGCGCCGGGAGCGGGCCGGTGTTGGTGACCGTCCAGTCGAAGACGAGGTACTCGCCGACGGCGACCCGGGGCTCGGCGACGACCGGGCCGCTCACGGTCACGGGCACGTCGGGGGAGTGGCCGAGGAGGGTCAGCGCCTCGGGCCGGCCGGCCTTGATCAGGGTCCGCAGTCCGTGGCGTACGACCCGGTCGGTCGTGGCCTCGGGCTCGGCCAGCCAGCGGGCCGCCGTCTCGACCGCGAGGCTGGGGTGGTCGCGGCTGATGTCGTTGAGGTGGTTGGAGACGGAGCGGCGCACGTACTCGGACCCGTCGCGGTACAGGGCGTCCAGCACGGGCAGGGCCGGGCGCGGGTCGGCGATGAAGGCGGGCAGCTGCGGGGCCCACGGCAGCCGGGGCCGGGTGCCCTCGCTGGCGAGGCGGCGTACGTGCGGGTCCGGGTCGTCCGTCCACTTCTGTACGACGGCCAGGGCGCGGTCCGGGTCGGCGCGCAGGAAGGGCCGTACGGCGGACTCGGCGGTGAGCCGGGAGGTGAGGTCGTGCAGCAGGTCCAGCCCGGGCTCGAAGACCTCCAGCCCGCGGACGGCGACGGCCTCGCCGACGGGGAAGGTCATCCAGCCCTCGAAGCCGGGCCGGTCGAGGGCGGTGCGCACGACGGTCTCGAAGGCCGGCCACGTGTCGGGGAGGTCGTCGAGCACGGCGTCGCGGACGGCGGTGACGCGGCCGCTGAAGGACAGTCCGTCGAGGGTGGCGGCGCGGGCGCGCAGGGCCGGTGAGGACCGGCGGCCGCCCGCGCCGGCGAGCAGTCGGGCCAGGGTGGTGACGGTATCCGCGCTGAGGAGTTCATCGGCCGTGGGCATGGGGCCAGTCTCGCCGATGGCGTCCCGGTCCGGAGAAGGTTTCGGGACGCCGTGCCCCCTGTTACCACCGGTCACCGCAAAGTCACGACGGAAACTTTGGAAACGCGCAAAACGGACATGGCTGCGGTTTCCGCATGCCGAAAGAGTCTCGGTCGAGCCTCTCGAAGCGTGGGCGCGCGAGAAGGTGAACCTTGCATTAAGTGCTTGCGAACTGTCTTGATCTCAAGATTCGAAGGCATTCAAGGGAGTCGACTTCCGGACTTCGATCGTCCAGATGTGGAAAACGCACCATCTAACGTCCTGACCCATGACTCAGCTGGACGTTCGGCCTCGGGCCGGAGACACGGTAAGCGGCGTCGCCGACGGCGACGTTCGCGGCAAGGGCCTCGGCAAGGGCTCCGTCGGACTGGTCGGAAGCGCCGTCATCGGCATCTCCACCGTCGCCCCCGTCTACTGCCTGACCTCGACCCTCGGCTCCACCGCCGGTGAGGTCGGCCTGCAGATGCCCGCGATCTTCCTCGCCGGTTTCCTCCCGATGCTCCTGGTCGCGTTCGCCTACCGCGAGCTCAACAAGGCCATGCCGGACTGCGGCACCTCCTTCACCTGGACCGTCAAGGCCTTCGGCCCGCGGATCGGCTGGATGTGCGGCTGGGGCCTGGTGATCGCCACGATCATCGTGCTCTCCAACCTCGCGGGCGTCGCCACCTCGTACTTCTGGCTGCTGGCAGGCGAGGTCACGAACAACGCGTCGATCGCCGCCCTGGACGACAACAAGCTCGTCCACATCGCCACCTGCCTCACCCTGATCGCCGTCGCGACCGCCATCAGCTACCGCGGCATGACCGCCACCAAGGGCGTCCAGTACGCCCTCGTCGGCCTCCAGCTCGTCGTGCTCGCGATCTTCGTCGCCATGGCCTTCCAGAAGGCCTCCGCCGGCACCTTCGACACCGGCCTGGACTTCTCCTGGTCCTGGATGAACCCCTTCGCGGTCGAGTCCATGGCGGCCTTCACCGCCGGACTCTCGCTCTCGATCTTCATGTACTGGGGCTGGGACGCGTGCCTGGCCACCAACGAGGAGACCACCGGCTCGACCAAGACCCCCGGCCGCGCCTCGCTCATCGCGATGGTCGTCCTGGTCGGCTCGTACCTGGCCACCGGCGTCGCCGCCCAGATGGCCGTCGGCTCCGGCGGCGAGGGCCTCGGCCTCGCCAACGAGGAGACCTCCGGCAACGTCTTCGCCGCCCTCGCCGGCCCCGTCATGGGCCCGGTCCTCGGCATCCTGCTCTTCGTCGCCGTCCTGGCCTCCGCCGCGGCCTCCCTGCAGACCACCTTCATCCCGGTCGCCCGCACGGTCCTGGCCATGTCCACGTACGAGGCCCTGCCGGCCTCCTACGCCAAGGTCCACCCGCGCTTCAAGACCCCGGGCCGCGCCACCGTCATGGCGGGCGTCGCGACCGGTGCCTTCTACACGGTCATGACCCTGGTCAGCGAGAACGTCCTCACCGACACGATCTTCGCGCTCGGCCTGATGATCTGCTTCTACTACTCGCTCACGGCCTTCGCCTGCGTCTGGTACTTCCGTGGCGAGCTGCGCCGCTCCGCCCGCGACCTGTTCTTCAAGGGCGTCTTCCCGATCCTGGGCGGCGTCCTGCTGGCCGCGGTCTTCTTCAAGACCCTCTACGACGCCTGGGACCCGGCCTACGGCTCCGGCTCCACGCTCCCCGGCCTCGACGTCGGCAACGTCTTCGTCATCGGTGTCGGCCTGCTGGCCCTCGGCCTGGTGATCATGTTCGTCACCGAGCGCCGCAGCCCGGCCTTCTTCCGCGGCGAGGTCCTGACGAAGTCCACCCCGTCCCTGGTGGTCGAGGACTGACCGTCCCCGCGCCGCCGCGCTCCCCCCGCCGAGTCATGCCCGAGGCCCCGGATCGATTCCCCCGATCCGGGGCCGCGGGCGTTGCGGGGCCACTTCCCGGGGCCTCGGGCGGTGACCCGGGGCGTGGCGGGGTCGTTGGGCCGGGCATGAACGCCATGAAGCGCACCCTTTCCGCCCTGGTCGTCTCCGGTGGTGCCGCCCTCGCACTGATCCCCGGCGCCGCGCACGCCGACGAGCCCGCCGGGCAGGCGCCCCCGGTCGTCGGCCGCGTCGTCGACATCGTCGACCACCCGACCCAGGCCGTACAGGACACCAAGACCGCGGTGGGCGTGACCGCCCAGGCCGCCGGGTCCGCCACCCGGGCCACCGACTCCTCCCTCAAGGGCACGGGTTCGGCCCTGACCGCCGGGCTCCCGGACGCCCCCAAGGTCGAGTGACCCGAGCCGCCGAGGCCTCCGCCCGGCTCCCACCCCGCAGGAGCCGTGGCGGAGGCCGGGTTCTCGGGCGGTGGCGCTCGTTGAGCAGGGCATGATCCTCTGGCTGCTCAACCACCTCAGCACCCTCGTCATCGCCGTCCTCCTGGTCGGCGGCCTCACCGGCCTCGCCGCGGTCGGCAGCCTGGCCGCCCGCCGCCGCTTCCCACACCTGGCCCAGGGCGACCACAACGAGATGGTCGGGGTCGCGCTCGGCATGTTCGGCGCGATCTACGGCATCATCCTCGCGTTCGTCGTCGTCACCCTGTGGACGCAGTTGGAGAACACCCAGAACATCGTCGCGAGCGAGGCCACCGACCTGGCCCTCGTCGTCCGCAGCGCCGACGCCTTCCCCCCGGCCGACCGCGCCCGGATCCAGCAGGCGGTCGGCGCGTACACCCACGCCGTCGTCGAGGTGCAGTGGCCGCTGATGCGCGACGGGCGGCCGAGCTACGAGGCGACCGCCCCCCAGACGCAGGCCCTCTACCAGGCGCTCCAGGCCTACGAACCGCAGGGCCCCCGCGCCGAGACCTTCTACGCCGAGGCGGTCACCCGCCTCAACGACGTCGCCGCCCAGCGCCGGGCCCGCGTCAGCATGGCCGAGACCTCGTTGCCGATCCTGCTCCAGGTGCTGGTGTACGGGGGCGCGTTCGTGATCGTCCCGCTGACCTTCCTGTTCGGGCTGCGCAGCCTGAAGATGCAGCTGCTCTTCGTATCGGCGGTGGCCGGGCTGATCGGCTTCAGCCTGCTGCTGGTGGTGGCCCTGGACCGGCCCTTCGCGGGGGACCTGAGCGTGACCCCGGAGCCGTACAAGGAGGCGGCTCTGGCGCAGTTCTGGGCCGCCGGCTGAGCGGGCCGCGCACTGTCAAGTCCCGAACTCCAGCGACGTGACGCGATCCGCTCCCTCGGGCTGACTGGAGACACGGGCGCACCACTCGGCGCCCGCCTCCGCCGCCACCTCCCGAGGAGCCCTCCCATGGCCGTCACCCGCACGCGCACCCGCACGTACACGCACACGCAGGCGCGCAGCCGTCGTCTCGGCCGGCTCGTGGTCGTGGCCGTCCTGGCCGGGGCCGCCCTCGCTGCGGTGGTCGCCGGCCTGGTCCACGTGGCCCGCGCCGCCCCCGCGACGCCGCGCACCCCGCCCTCCTCCACCGCCCCGGTGTCCCACGACGACGGCGGCTCCGGGCGCCGGCTGTGGTCGGTGTTCAAGCACCTCTGGACGAGCGTCGGCATGGCCGAGGAATCCCCGCACGTGGGCCGTACCGAACCGCCACCGGACGTCCGCGCGGCGGCCCGGAACGCCGACGGGCGGCGTACCCCGACCGTCGTGTCGGTGTACGCCGCCCAGGGGCGGGACGATGCTGCGGGAGGAGGCCCGCACGCTCCTACCGCCTACTTCGGGTCGCGGTTGAACGAGGCGGCCGACCAGCGGTAGCCGAGCACCGCCAGGGCGATGGACCAGGCGACCGCGAGCCATCCGTTGTAGCCGATCTCGGTACCGAGGAGCAGACCGCGCAGGGTCTCGATGGCCGGCGTGAACGGCTGGTACAGGGCGATCGGCTGGAACCAGCCCGGCATCGCCTCGACCGGGGTGAACGCGCTGGAGATGAGCGGCAGCAGGATCAGCGGCATCGCGCTGTTGCTGGCGGCCTCGGCGTTCGGGCTGGCCATGCCCATCCCGACGGCGATCCAGGTGAGCGCCAGGGCGAAGAGCGCGATCAGACCGAACGCGGCCAGCCATTCCAGGGCCGTGGCGTCCGTGGAGCGGAAGCCGATGGCGACGGCGACGGCGCCGACGAGGACCACGCCGGCGAGCACCTGGAGGACGCTGCCGACCACGTGCCCGACGAACACGGAGCTGCGGTGGATCGCCATGGTGCGGAAGCGGGCGATGATGCCCTCGGACATGTCGGTGGAGACGGACACCGCGGCCCCGATGACGGTGCTGCCGATGGTCATCAACAGGATGCCGGGGACGACGTAGGCGATGTAGTCGGAGCGGTCGCCGCCGCCCATGCCGGCGCTCATCACGTCGCCGAAGATGTAGACGAAGAGCAGCAGCAGCATCACCGGGGTGAGCAGCAGGTTCAGCGTCAGCGACGGGTAGCGCCGGGCGTGCAGGAGGTTGCGGCGCAGCATCGTGGAGCAGTCGCGGACGGCGAGGGTGAGGGAGCTCATCGGACGTTCTCCTCGGTCTGGTGGGGGATGGCGGCGGCCGGGCCGGTGAGGGCGAAGAACACGTCGTCGAGGTCAGGGGTGTGCACGGTCAGTTCGTCGGCCTCGATGCCGGCGGCATCCAACCGGCCGAGCACCGCCCGCAGTTCGCGCTGGCTGCCGTCACTGGGGATCTGCAGGGCCAGAGCCTCGTCGTCCCGGGTGACCTCGTGCAGGGCGAGGGCCGCGGACCGGTAGGCGGCCGGGTCGGTGAAGCGGAGCCGGACGTGTCCGCCGGGGATCAGCCGCTTCAGTTCGTCGGCGGTGCCCTCGGCGGCGATCCTGCCGTCGTTGAGGACGGCGATCCGGTCGGCGAGCTGGTCGGCCTCCTCCAGGTACTGGGTGGTGAGGAAGACGGTGACGCCGCCCGTGACGAGTTCGCGGATGATCTGCCACATGGTGTGGCGGCTGCGCGGGTCGAGGCCGGTGGTGGGCTCGTCGAGGAAGATGATCCGCGGGTCGCCGACCAGCGTCATCGCGATGTCGAGGCGGCGCTTCATGCCGCCGGAGTAGCTCGCGGCGGGCTTCTTGGCGGCCTCCACCAGGTCGAAGCGTTCCAGCAGTTCGCCGGTCACCCGCCGTCCCTCGCTGCGGGAGAGGTGGTGCAGGTCCGCCATGAGGAGCATGTTCTCCTCGCCGGTGATCAGGCCGTCGACGGCGGAGAACTGGCCGGTGACACCGATCGAGGCGCGTACGGCCTGCGGGTCGACGGCCAGGTCGTGCCCGTTGACGTGGATGGCTCCGGTACCGGGATCCGCGCCGAGGAGGGTGGAGAGGATCTTGACGGCGGTGGTCTTCCCGGCGCCGTTCGGGCCGAGCAGGGAGAAGACCGTGCCGGCGGGGACCGCCAGGTCGATCCCGTCGAGAACGAGCTTGTCGCCGTAGGACTTTCGCAGCCCGTTCGCCGCGATGGCCAGGTCGGTCATGAGGAGTGCTCCTTCGAGGGCGGTGACTGCGGTCAGTTGCTGCGGGCGGTGATGTCGCCGTAGGAGGTGGTGGCGCGGATGTTCAGGCCGGCGGCGGCGCCTTCGGTGTTGGTGAGGGCGTTGTGGACGCGGCCGTAGGCGGTGCCGGCGTCGAGGGTGGCGGAGACCCCGTGGGCGGTGCCGATGGTGATGTCGCCCGCCTGGGTGGTGAGTTCGACGGTGCCGCGCTGGGCCTCGGTGATGTGGAGGTCGCCCTTCTGGGTGGTGATCCGCGCGGGGCCGCCCAGGCGTCCGACGGTGATGTCGCCGGCCATCAGGGTGAGGTGGGCGCTCGCGGTCTCGTCGAGCTTGACCGTGCCCTGGGCGCTCTCGAAGGTGACGTCGCCGAGGCGCCCGACGCCGCGGAACTCGGCGGCCGCGGTCTTCGCCTCGACGCTGGAGCCGGCGGGCAGTTGGACGGTGATCTCGACGGATCCCGGGTGGTTGCCGAGGACCCGGTTCTTCGCGGGTGCGGCCGCGATCCGCAGCACGCCGTCGCTGTACTCGGCGCCGGTCTGCTCGGCGGCCTTCACGTCGCGGCTCTTGGAGGCGTCGGCGGGGAGGATCTCGACGGTGGTGTCGGCCCGGTCGGCGGCGATGAACCGGATGAGCCCGGCGGGGACGTCCAGGACGGCGGCGATCGGGGCGGCGGTGGCGAACTTCTGCATGGTGCTTCTCCTTCATCAGCGGCTGCGCTCCGTGCGCCCCGCGGTTTCTGATGAACGAAAAGCTACGTTGCGTTCGAGAAACTGGCAACAGACTCGTTGCGTTGAATCTGCATCACTGCAGGTCAAATAGAGGATTTCATTGCAATGGTTTCGCGCTTAACGCAACGCGCTGCGCATGGTTCGTTGCAATGGAATGAGAGTGAACGCTATAGTGGGACACACCACGCACCACGAAGGAGACCGCGATGCCGGGAGGCAGGCTCAATCAGCAGGAACGCCAGCAGATCGCGCTGGGACTGGCGGACGACCTCCCCTACGCGGAGATCGCCCGGCGTCTCGACCGTCCCACCTCGACGATCTCGCGCGAGGTGATGCGCAACGGCGGACCCAACGCCTACCGGGCGGACCTGGCCCACCGCGCCACCGAACGCCGCGCCCACCGGCGCGGTCAGGCCGCTCCCCGGGGTCCGGAGGCGCCCCCGCAGGCCCACGGACGCGACCCCGAAGCGGTGCGCGCGTTCGAGGACGTGTTCACCGACGTCCTCATCCAGGCCGGCACGCCCAAGATGATGGCCCGGGTGATGGCCTGCCTCTACCTCACGGACACGGGCAGCCTCACCGCGGCCGAACTCGTCCAGCGCCTCGGTGTCAGCCCGGCGTCCATCTCCAAGGCGATCACGTTCCTGGAGGGCCAGGGCCTCGTCCGCAGGGAGCGCGACGAACGCCGCCGCGAGCGCTACTTCGTCGACGACGACGTCTGGTACCAGGCCACCATCGCGAGCGCCCGCGCCAACGCCCAGATCATAGAAACCGCACGTCAGGGCGTCAGCATCCTCGGCCCCGACACCCCGGCGGCCAACCGCCTGGAGAACATCGCCCGCTTCATGGACTTCGTCTCCGAGGGCATCACCCGCGCCGCGGAACAAGCGCGCGCGGTCCTCCACACGAAGCCGGAAACGCCCCCGGGCGACCCGCTCTAGACGAGGTTCGTGCGGCCCGCCGCCGCCCCGATCAGCTCGTCCGGCACCTCGCGGGAGCGGATCGGATCGGATCGCCGATCATCCGGTCGATCCGCTCCCGCTCCGCGGGCCGGCCTACGAGGACGCGGCGGCCTGGCCCCAGGTGCGGGAGCAGAGCACCAGCCGGTAACCGTCGGGGTCGGCGACGGTGACTCCCCACTCGTCCCAGTACGGGTTGTGGGCGGCGACGCGGGTCCCGCCGTGGTCGACCAGGCGCTGGACCAAGGCCTCGTCGGGTGCCTCGCCGAGATAGACCACGAACAGGTCGTCGACGGTGGGCACGGGCAGGATCGGGTTCGAGGCGTCCCGGGTGAGCTCGAAGTGCCAGCCGCCACCGGCCGGTCCGACCATCAGCAGCGCGTGCTCCCCGGTCGTGTTCCCGGCGCTCCGCCACTGCACCTGCAGCCCGAGACCGTCGACGTAGAACCGCTCGGCGGCCGCGAGGTCGAGCGAGGGCCGGGCGATGCGGACATGAGCATGTGGATCGATCATGGTGCCCAGCCTACGAAACCCCCTCCCGGCAAAGGCTGTTCGGCCGACCGGTGCACGGCCGACCCGTCGGCCGGGGCCCCTGTGGGACGGAGCCCCGGCCGACGGGTGCCGGGCGTCAGGCGCCCAGGTGGGCAGCCTCGGCCCACTCCTTCTCGCCGGCCTTCTCGCAGTTGTCGGCGTACAGGGGGCCGATCTTGGCCGGAATGCCGGCGAAGGAGGAGCAGTTGGAGGCGAAGGCCTTGTGGCCGCCGGAGAAGTAGTCGATGTCGACGCCGTCGTTGGCCAGGGCCGCGCCGGCGCCGCCCATCAGGATGCCGGCAGCCAGGACGGACGCCGTCAGGGCAGAGCGAATACGCATGACACTCTCCTAGGATCTCGTTCGACGCGCCGGACAGACGGCACGCGACCGGCTCAACATCACGGAGAGTTCACTGGAAACGGTGCTTCACCCCAATGGCGGTCACCCTCTGTAGTACGAGAGGGGCGCGTTCGGGGCGCGCGCCACCGTCAGGGGCGCCGGCGGGGCGCTTCGTCGTCCGGGGTGTCGGGACTGGCGAAGTGGAACGGCACGCCGAGGTGCGCGGCCAGCTCGGTGCCCGCGCGGGTGGCGGCGGCCGCCGAGGGGTGCAGGCCGCCGGTGTCGGCGCCGTCCAGGGCGCGTTCCGCCGCACCCCAGGGGATCATGGCGAGGCCCTTCTGTCCGACGGGTTCGTCCGTGACGGCCAGCAGGTTCACGAACCAGTCGTGCACGGTGTCCCCGTCCCAGACCGCCTCGATCGCCACCACCCGGCCCGGGATGCCGTGGGCGAGGGTGGCGAGCGAGTCCAGGTCGATGGGGTCGTCGGGGGTGCGGGCCACCCGGTCGCCGAAGTGCAGATAGCGCAGGTGCACCATCTCCTGCGCCTCGCGCAGGCCGACGCCCTGGACGCGGCCCGCGTCCCGCACCAGCCTGATCGCCTGCATGAGGCCGTCCTGGAGGACGAATCCGTCGACCTTGGTGCGGATGCCCGCCGGGAGCGCCACCCACCGGTTCTCGATGTCCTGGTCCACGCCGGCCGCCCCTCGGTTCGTCATGGCGTCATGATCGGCGCGGTGGCGTTCCGCGTCGAGGGGATTTCGGCGGCCCGTCAGAGGTACTGGGCGAACTCGTCCAGGGTGCGCAGGACTTCCGGCTTCGCGGCCGAGGGGAGCTGCAGGACGACCTCCTCGATGCCGAGGTCGGCGTAGTGGCTCATCTTGCCGGGGGTGGGCCGGACGGCGTACGGGACCACCTGGAGGGACTTCGGATCGCGTCCCGCGGTCTCCCAGATCTGGCGCAGCACCGGGAGGGACTCGCCGAGGCCGCCGCCGCCGATGGGGAGCCAGCCGTCGGCGTGGTCGGCGATGGCGGCGAACAGCTTGGGGCCGGCGGCGCCGCCGATCAGGGTGCGCGGCCCGTACAGGGGCACGCCGGGGGCGAGTTCGCGCGGGGCCTGGACCGGCTTCGGGTAGGCGGTGCTGGCCTGGACGGAGCAGTACTGGCCCACGTACGCGGTGGGCTCGGGGGACCACAGGGCGCGCATCAGTGCCATCCGGTCGCGGACCAGGTCGCGGCGGGTGCGCCACTCGACGCCGTGGTCGGCGGCCTCCTCGACGTTCCAGCCGTAGCCGATGCCGAGGGTGAGACGGCCGTGGGAGAGGTGGTCCAGGGTGGCGACCTGCTTCGCGAGGTCGATCGGGTCGTGCTGGGCGACCAGCGTGATGCCGGTGCCCAGGTGCAGCCGCTCGGTCACGGCGGCGGCCTGGCCGAGGGCGACGAAGGGGTCGAGGGTGCGCCCGTACATCTCGGGGAGTTCGCCGCCCATCGGGGCGGCGGTCTCACGGCTGACCGGGATGTGGGTGTGCTCCGGGAGGTAGAGGCCGGAGAAGCCGCGCTCTTCGAGGCTGTGGGCCAGCCGGACGGGGGAGATGGTGCGGTCGGTGAGGAAGATGGTCGTGGCGATCCGCATGTGTTCTGGCACCTCCGAGACGTGGGACCCGCCACGGTACGGGCTGGACCCTCGAATGTTGAGGGGGCGTCAGGTGCCGGGGGCGCGGTTCAGCCGCGCGGGTAGCGGGCCAGCCAGCCGGGGGAGGCGGTGGTGGGGTTGTGCAGGCTCGGCCCCTGGGTCATCTCCAGGGCGAAGTCGTCGGCGAGTTCCAGCAGCGCGGCACGGCCTTCGAGTTCGGCGAGCCAGGCGGCCGGGAGGGCCGTCTCACCGTGCAGGGCACCCAGCAGGGCCCCGCACAGGGCGCCGGCGGCGATGGAGTCGCCGCCGTGGTTGACGGCGAGGCGCAGGCCCTGCGGGACGTCCTCGGCGACCAGGGCGCAGTAGACGGCGGCGGCGAGCGCGTCGGCGGCATCGCATCCGTCGCCCGCCTCGTCCGCGGCGAGGGCCTCGACGGCGTCCGGGCCGGGCGAGCCCTGGGTGACGGCGGCCAGGGCGCGCTGGAGGGCGTCCGTGACGGGCCGGTGGCCGGGGCGGGCACCGAGCAGGCCCAGGGCGCGCTGGACGGCGGCGTCGAGGGAGTCGCCGCGGACCAGGCCGTGGACGATGACGGCGACGGCTCCGGCCGACAGGTGGGCGGTGGGGTGGCCGTGGCTCTGCGCGGCGCATTCCACGGAGAGTTGGAGGACGAGGGCGGGCTCCCAGCCGACCAGCAGACCGAAGGGGGCCGAGCGGGAGGCGGCGGCCGCGTCGCGGGCGGTGGGGTTCTTCGGCCGGTCCAGGGTGCCGAGGACGTCGTCGGCGAAGCCGGTCAGGCAGGCGCGGTGCGGGGCGCGGCGGGCGTAGAGCCACTCCTCCTGCGCGAGCCAGCCGTTGTCCTCGCGGCGCTCGTCGGGGCCCCAGTCGTGCTGGGTGGCGGCCCACCGCAGGTACGCGCGGTGCAGGTCGGTGGGCGGATGCCAGGCGCCGGTGTCGCGGCGTACGTGGGCCCGTATCAGCCCGTCCACGGTGAAGAGCGTGAGCTGGGTGGCGGCGGTGACCCGGCCGCGGCGCCCGAGGGCGGGGGCCGGACCGGTCAGGCCGTCCGGGCCGTGGGCCTCGCGCAGGGCGGCGAGGGAGAGGCCGGCGGCGGGTGCGCCGAGGGCGTCGCCGAGGGCGGAGCCGAGGAGGGTGCCGCGGACCCGGCTGCGGAAGTCCTGCTGCTCGACGCGGCCCCACAGGCCGGTGGCGATGCCGCGGCCGAGCGTGCGGTTCGCCCCGGCGGGGGCGGGGGTCGCGCCGCCGGCCGGGCCGGTGCCGGCGGGGGCGGGGGCGTGCAGGGAGAGGGCGGGGGCGTCGGCGGCGGTCGGGTTCTCGTCCGGCCCGGGGACGGCTCGCGCACCGGCGCCGGCACCGGCATCGGCGGCACCGGCGGTGGTGGTGGTTGCCGGGCGGGGGCCGCCCGGGAGCGGGCCGGGGCCCGTCGTGGAGCCCGTGTCGTTCGTAGCGTTCACTGCGTCCATCCCCGCGTCCATCCCCGGCACCGCGCCCCCCGCCGACCAGTCCACTCGATGCCCGGCGTCCCTACCCGTACCCGCCACGCACGCGAACCCGCACTGTAGTGGACACGAACGGTCGAAATCGGAAGTGGTCGACCATCGGGCTTGTCGGTGAGCGCAGATCGGCCAGAATCTGAACACTTCCGGCCGCCATCTGGAGAGTGGCACGTTTTGCCACTTGCCTTGGAGTCGGTCGTTTTCGGTCACACCTCGTTCATCGGACGTTCTCCGTGGCCGCCCAACCTCGGAGCCATGAAGAAGGCTCTCCTCGCCGCGACCGTCGTCGCCTCCGCACTCGCCGCCTCCCTGGTCGCGGCTCCGCTCGCCTCCGCCACCGGCTGGGACCGGCACGACCGGTCCGCCGTCCCGTTCACCGAAGCCACCGTCACCGCCGGTGTCGACGGCTCCTTCACCCTGCGGTGGAAGGCTCGTGGCACCGACCGGGTCGAGATCGAGGCGAACGGCAAGGTCGTCGCGAAGGGCGGCTCCCAGGGCACCGCCGTGGTCAAGGGCCTGCCCGCCGCCGACCGCCAGTGGTTCGACTTCGAGCCCGGCCGCGGCCAGGGCCTGCGCCTGGCCGACCGCCTGATCGAGCTGGAGGGCACCGCCAACTTCCGCGACGCCGGCGGCTACCGCACCAGCACCGGCCAGTGGGTCAGGATGGGCGAGATCTACCGCTCGGACGCCCTCGACAAGCTGACCGGGAACGACCTGGCCAAGCTCCAGCGCCTGCGCGTACGCACGGTCTTCGACCTCCGCACGGAGGACGAGCGCACCAAGGCCGCCGACAAGGTGCCCACCGGCGCCACCTACGTCGTCGCCGACGTCTTCGCGGGCTCCGGCTCCTTCCAGACCATGCCCCGTACCCCCGACGAGGCCGTCAAGGCCATGGTCGACGCGGAGCGGGCGATGGTCTCCGGCGCCGGCGGCAAGAAGGCGTACACCCAGGTCTTCGACGGCATCGACCGCGACCGCGGCCGCTCCGTCCTCTTCCACTGCACCGCCGGCAAGGACCGCACCGGCTGGGCGGGTGCCGCCCTGCTGACCGCCCTCGGCGTGCCCCGCGAGACCGTCGAGGCCGACTACCTGGCCAGCAACGACTACCGCAAGGCCGCCAACGACGCGATCCTCTCCCACCTGCCCGCCCAGCAGGCCGCCGTCTACAAGCCGCTGCTCGACGTGCGCCCCGAGTACCTGAACGCGGGCTACGACGAGGTCGAGGCGACGTACGGCTCCTTCGACCGCTACCTCAAGGACGGGCTCGGCATCGACGCCCGCGAGCTCAAGGAACTGAAGAAGGACCTCCTCGTCGGCTGATCCGGCTCCGCGCCGACGGGGGAAGGGGATCCCGGCCGGACGGCCGCGATCCCCTTCCGTGGTGCTCCTCGCGCTCAGTCCAGTACGGGCAGCAGCTCCGGCAGGTGCCCGTCCGAGGCGCGGGCCGCCTCCTGCCGCTCCCGCGACACCTCCCCGTACAGCGTCGTACGGGCCTTCGCGGGCCGCCCGGCCGCCTCGGCCACGGCGATCAGGTCCTGTACCGACTTGTACGAGCCGTAACTCGACCCGGCCATCCGCGAGATGGTCTCCTCCATCAGCGTCCCGCCCAGGTCGTTCGCCCCGGACCGGAGCATCTCGGCCGCGCCCTCCGCCCCCAGCTTCACCCAACTCGTCTGGATGTTGGGGATGTGCGGGTGCAGCAGGATCCGGGCCATCGCCGTCACCGCGCGGTTGTCGCGGACCGTCGGGCCCGGCCGTGCGATGCCCGCCAGGTACACGGGCGCGTTGGTGTGGATGAAGGGGAGCGTCACGAACTCCGTGAACCCACCGGTCTGCTGTTGGATGCGCGACAGCGTGCGGAAGTGGCCCAGCCAGTGCCGCGGTTGGTCCACGTGCCCGTACATCATCGTGGAGGAGGAGCGGATCCCGAGCTCGTGCGCGGTGGTGACGACATCGATCCAGTCCGCCGTCGGTAGCTTGCCCTTGGTCAGCACCCAGCGGACCTCGTCGTCCAGGATCTCCGCCGCCGTACCAGGGATCGAGTCCAGACCCGCCTCCTTGGCCGCCGTCAGCCAGTCCCGTACGGACATCCCCGTGCGGGTCGCCCCGTTGACCACCTCCATCGGCGAGAAGGCGTGCACGTGCATGCCCGGCACCCGCTGCTTCACCGCGCGCGCGATGTCGAAGTAGGCCGTCCCGGGCAGGTCCGGATGGATGCCGCCCTGCATGCACACCTCGACCGCGCCCACGTCCCAGGCCTGGGCGGCCCGGTCGGCGACCTGGTCGAGGGAGAGGGTGTAGGCGTCGGCGTCCGTGCGGCGCTGCGCGAAGGCGCAGAAGCGGCAGCCGGTGTAGCAGACGTTGGTGAAGTTGATGTTCCGCGTGACGATGTAGGTGACCTCGTCGCCGACCACCGACCTACGGAGGTCGTCGGCGATGCGACACAGGGCGTCGAGCGCCGGCCCGTCCGCGTGCAGCAGCGCCAGCGCCTGCGCGTCCGTCAGCTTCGTCGGATCGTCGGCGGCCTGCGCCAGGGCGCCCCGTACGTCGGTGTCGATGCGCTCGGCCACCATCCCGGGCGCGGCCGCCTCCCGCAGCGCCTCCCAGTCCCCGTACACGTCGTCGAAGTCGTCGCGGCGGTCGCCGGTGCGGCCCTCGGTGTCGATGGTGGCGTGCAGGTCGGTGCGCCCGTACGCGGTGAAGCCCTCGTCCGGCTCCTGCCACGGCCGGCCCTCGACCACGGCACCTTCGTCGGCCAGCCCGGACTCCGGGTCGGCCAGCGCCCGTACGTGCGGCAGCAGGCGCGGGTCCAGCCAGGGCTCGCCGCGCTGCAGGAACTCCGGGTAGATCGTGAGGCGTTCGCGCAGCTCGAAGCCGGCGGCGGCGGTCCGCTCGGCCAGCTCCTCGATGTGCGGCCAGGGACGCTCCGGGTTGACGTGGTCGGGGGTCAGCGGGGAGACCCCGCCCCAGTCGTCGATGCCGGCGCCGATGAGCAGCGCGTACTCGGCGTCCACCAGGTTCGGCGGGGCCTGGATGCGGGCGCTCGGTCCCAGGATGTGCCGGGCGACGGCGATGGCGGCGGCCAGCTCCTCCAACTCCGCGTCCGGCATGCCGCGCATGGCGGTGTCCGGCTTGGCGCGGAAGTTCTGGACGATGACCTCCTGGATGCCGTGGTAGGCGCGCTGGATCCGGCGGAGCTCGAAGAACGCGTCGGCGCGCTCCTCGTAGGACTCGCCGATACCGATGAGGACGCCGGTGGTGAAGGGGACGTTGGAGCGCCCCGCGTCCTCCAGCACGCGCAGCCGCACGGCCGGGTCCTTGTCGGGGGAGCCGTGGTGGGGGCCGCCCGGCTCGGACCACAGACGGGTGGCCGTGGTCTCCAGCATCATGCCCATGCTCGGCGCGACCGGCTTGAGCCGCTGGAGGTCGGACCAGGACAGGACACCGGGGTTGAGGTGCGGCAGCAGGCCGGTCTCCTCCAGGACCCGGATCGCCATGGCGCGCACGTAGGCGAGGGTGTCGTCGTAGCCGTGCGCGTCGAGCCACTCGCGGGCCTCGGGCCAGCGGTTCTCGGGGCGGTCGCCGAGGGTGAAGAGCGCCTCCTTGCAGCCCATCGCCGCCCCCCGGCGGGCGATGTCGAGGACCTCGTCGGGGGACAGGTACATCCCGTGGCCGCTCTTGCGGAGCTTTCCGGGAACGGTGACGAAGGTGCAGTAGTGGCACCGGTCGCGGCAGAGACGGGTGAGGGGGATGAAGACCTTGCGGGAGTAGGTGATGACGCCGGGCCGCCCTGCGGCGGCGAGCCCGGCGTCCCTCACGCGTGCGGCGGAGGCACCGAGGTCCTTCAGGTGCTCGCCGCGCGCCTGGAGGAGTACGGCCGCCTCGGTCGCGTCGAGCGCGACGCCGTCGCGGGCCCGCCGGAGCGCGCGGCGCATCGCGTTTTCGGTCGGAGCGTCACTCGGAGTGGTCATGGGCCGAGCATACGATCCGGTGATCCGGTGGTGGGGCGGCTGTGAAGTGGCTCATCTCATCAGCTCACCTGCGTTGACCAGCAGCGACTGGCCGGTTATCGCCCGAGCCCGGTCGGAGGCGAGGAAGGCGACGGAGTCGGCGACGTCCCCGTCGGTGGCCAGATCGGGCAGCGCCATCCGCTGGGTGAGGCGGGCGTGCACCTCGGCCTCGGGGACCTTCTCGGTGTGGGCGGTGAAGGTGACGAACGCCTGCACGGGCGGCCCCCACATCCAGCCGGGCAGCACGGTGTTGACACGGATCCGGTGCGGTCCGAGCTCGCGGGCCATGGAGTACATGGCAGAGGTCAGGGCCCCCTTGGAGGCGGCGTAGGCAGCCTGCTGCACCTCGTTGGGCGCGGCCACGGCCGACTGCGTCCCGATGATCACCACGGAGCCGCCGCGCTCCTTGAGCGCGGGCACGCACGCACGGGTCATCTTCAGCGTCCCCAACAGATTGACGTCGATGATCTGCTGCCAGGTCCCGAAGTCGGCGTCCTCCAGGCCCCCGAAGTACGAGTCCCAGGCGGCGACGTGCACGACGGCGTCGATCCGGCCGAAACGGCTGAGCGCGAGCTCGGCGAGGGCCGCGCACTGCGTCTCGTCGGTGATGTCGGTGGCGCGGTGGGCGGTGTGCGCGCCGTCGGGGTCGATCTCGGCGGCGGACTTGGCGAGATTCGCCTCGGTGCGGGCCCCGAGCACGGCGTTCCCGCCGTCGCGCACGACGGTGGCGGCCACCTGATGCCCGAGCCCGGCCCCGACCCCGGAGACGATGACGGTCTTCCCTCGCAACAGCATGACGGACCTCCGGGCGCGGTTGATCTGACGGTGCGTCAGGCTACGGCGCGGGCGCGACGGTGTGAAGGGGCGCGGACCGAGTGGCTGGGGGCCGACCCCACGCACCACTCACAGAGCCCGAACGCTCCACGGCGGCTCGCCCGTGCGCCGGAGCCTGAGAAGGGATTCGGCACCGAACGCCTCCAGGTCGTTCACATAGGGCAGTACGCCCGGGTGATCACCGCAGAAGGTGACGTTCGCCGTGAGGTGGTCGTCGGCCGCGCCGCCGTAGGACAGGGATATGTACGCGGAGATCTCCACGACGGAGCCGAGCGCGTCCGCACGCAGGAGAGCGCTGCCCGCGTACGCCATACAGCGCCGCAACAGCCTCCGCTCCCTGTCTTCTCCGGAGGCCGGCAGGTCGTGGTCCGTCATGCCACGGCCGTTGACGGTGTACTCCTCGTGCACCACGTCCGAGAACGGCCCCGGTGGCGCGGACTTGAGGGCCGACAGGACGTGCGCACCGCCGGGGGTGACCTCCCAGCCTTCGTCCACGACCTGGACGAACGCCGGAGGCACTTCGTCCGGGGTGATGTTCTTCGTGTCGACCCGGCCCAGCAGCCGGGCCATTGAGCGGTTTATTTCCATGCGTCATCCTCCCCCGGGCGCCTCGCCGGTCAGCCACGCCCGGCGAGCAGCGCCCGCACGTGCGCGCTACCGCTGCGGTACGGACGACCGGCCGACACCTGACTGTCCGTCGCGGTCGCGGAGAGCTGCCCGTAGCTGCCGCATTTGATAGATGCCGTTCCAGTGCGCTGTCGGCGCAATCTCCTGGCACTTCCTGAGCATCGAGATCGAGAAAGACCTGAACTGTCGCGGCAGTGAAGCTCTTTCTTCCACCAGGGGCCTGCCCCAAGGGGTGTGGCCATAGGTGCGAGTTCGATATATGCATGGCCGCGCCGATGTTTCGGGCGGTTTGTCGGCGTTCGGGTGGACTCCACAGGAGTCGCCTATGGCTCAGCATCGCAGAACCGTGCCGCAGGGGTTTCAGTCGCTGTTCTCCCAGAACGGTGCGCCTACCCGGATCCTCAACTGCTGATCGCGGTCGACCAGTTCCGCCACGACCCCTGTCACGATCTCACCGACCTCAGGAAGACCGAAACCCTGCATGGCGCCGGTCGGGTTGTACGAGAGCAGGTCCACGAAAGCCCGCACCTCGGGGGCGCCGTCGAGCTCGAGAAATACGCCGTGTTGAAACTTCACCCTCACGGCACCTGTCACGCGAGTCCCAATGGGGTAGGTGGTCTTAATTTCCCCCCACGTCTTTCCGGTCATCACTTGTCCCTCACTCTCGGATATTTATTCAGCTGCTCAACGACAGTATTGGATATTTCTAGCTCCTTTTCGGGACCCCCTTCGTACAGTTTCTCGTACTGTGCGAAGAGTCTTTGATATTCGTCCATGGGGATCCGAATCTCGATGATGCCCTCGCCGTAACTTGGTGCGTATTTCTCGGCGATCTTCCGCTTCATTGCGAAGTAGACCAATCCGTTCTGGTAAAAGTCGTCTGGGCTTCCGGGGAAATCTTCCGCTCGATACCCGATCTTTTCCTGGATCTCCCCTTGGCCACGTTGCGGCGCCTTGTACAGCGGTTGCTCTTCAGGGCATCCGTCGGGAGTCAGACCCAGCGGATCCGACCACGTGTGCGGGTTGCGGACGTACGTCGCCGGGTTCGGGGCCGGGGCGAGGCCCAGGGGGTCCGGGGTGAGGTAGCGGGCCGTTTCGGGGTCGTACGTGCGGAAGTAGTTGTGGTGGAGGCCCGATTCGGGGTCAAAGTACTGGCCCGGGAAGCGCAGTGGCGTGTAGGCCACGGCGTCGCGGGTCCAGGTGGTGGAGCCCCAGAGAGTGGAGCGGGCGCGCCAGGCGATCTCGCCCGACTCGTCGATCAGTTCGCGCGGAGTGCCGATGAGGTCGGTGACGATGGCGAAGAAGCGGTCGTCCGTGGTGCCGAGGACGCTCTCCGCCTGGGTGAGCGGGTGCAGGCCGTGGTGGGTCCAGGTAAGGGTGACCGGGCCTTGCGTCTGCTCGCAGAGGGTGGTGCCGTCCCACGTGAAGAAGACCGCTTCCACGACCTCGCCGGTGGGCGCGAGACGCTGCTTGGCCGTGCGGCGGGACAGGGCGTCGTAGCGGTAGCGCCAGCGCGTGCCGTCGGGGGTGGTGACCCCGACGAGGCGGTCTTCCGCGTCCCATGCGTAGGCCCAGGTGTCCGGCTTGCGGGAGAGGCGGGTCTTCCGGCGGAGCGTGACCCGGCCGAGGGCGTCGTGTTCGTAGCGGATCGAGCCGGCGCGGGTGATGCGGGTGCCCGAGTACGCACGGTCGCCCTGGGCCTCCGCGCCCGGGTGGCGGGACGGCCAGGAGGCACTGGTCTGGTTGCCGGCGTCGTCGTAGGCGTAGCGCTCGGTCCAGTTGGACGCGTCGACCGCCGTGACCCGGGCTGCCGGGTCCAGTGTGAAGGTGCGGGGACCGGCGAGCGCGTCGTCGATCGCCGTGAGGGCGCCGTCCGCGCGGTAGCTGTAGCCGCGGCGCTGGAGGGTGCGGCCGTCCTGGCCTACGAGGTGCTGGTCGGTGAGACGTCCCACCGGGTCGTAGGTGTGCGCCAGGGCCAGGTCCGGGCCGATGGTGCGGGTCAGCTCCCGGCCTGCGGCGTCCCGCTCGAACGTCAGCGTGCGGCCCGATGCGCTGAGGGCGCTGCGCCGGCCGGCCGCGTCGTACGTCCACTCGGAGAAGGCCCCGCCGGGTGTGGTGCGGCCGGCCCGGCGGCCCGCGACGTCGTAGGTGCGGGTGAGGGTGCGTCCGTCGACCGTCTCCGAGACGACGCGGCCGTACAGGTCCCGTTGCAGGGTCAGCGTGGTGCCGTCCGGCGAGACCGCCCGTGCGAGCTCGTCGAAGTCGTCGTACTCGTACGACGTGATGCCGTCCGCCGTCTCCTTGTGCAGGAGCTGGGAGAGGGCGCCGTGTACGTACGTGGTCGTGGCGCCGAGTGCGTTCGTACGGGAGACCAGGCGGCCTGCGGCGTCGTAACCGTAGCTCAGCGTGCGGTCGTCGAAGTCCGTCTCGCAGGCCAGTCGCCCGGCGGGGTCGTAGGCGTAGGTCCAGGTCAGGCCCTGGGGGTTGGTGACCGAGGTGAGGCGCAGCTCGGTGTCGTGGGTGAAGGAGTGGCGGACGCCGTCCGGGCCCGTGCGGGCCGTGAGGAGGTCGAAGTCCCCGTACTCGGAGAGCGTCAGCCCGCCCATCGGGTCGGTGTGGGAGGTGCAGTTGCCCTCGCCGTCGTAGGTCCACGACTCCGTGCCGCCGTCGGCGGTCTCCCGGCGGAGCAGGCGGCCCTCCACGCTCCAGGTGAGACGGGTGGTGTGGCTGAGGGGGTCGGTGATGGCGACCGGGCGGCCGAAGGGGTCGCGCGTGTACGTGGTCGTCGCGCCGAGCGGGTCGGTGACCTCCATGGGCAGGCCGGCCGGGTCGCAGCGGACCGTCGTGACCGCGCCCAGGACGTCCGTCACCGAGGCCAGGTGGCCGCGGGCGTCGTACGTGAAGCGGTTCGTGGCCCCGTGCGGTGCGGTGGCCGAGGTGCGGTTGCCGCGCTCGTCGTACGTCGCCCGCGTGACCCGGCCGTCGGGCTGGAGCACCGTGACCGGCAGGCCCAGAGCGTCGTACTCGGCCCGTACCTCGCGGCCGTCG
This sequence comes from Streptomyces sp. CLCI03, assembly GCF_053615355.1. Classification (NCBI taxonomy): domain Bacteria; kingdom Bacillati; phylum Actinomycetota; class Actinomycetes; order Kitasatosporales; family Streptomycetaceae; genus Streptomyces; species Streptomyces sp. CLCI03. The sequence goes on from NZ_CM132132.1 coordinate 4,680,375, forward strand.
GGGCGGACCACCGTGGTGAGCCTGCCCTGCTCGTCGTAGACGTGGCGGGTCGTGTGGCCCAGCGGGTCGGTGCGGGTCAGGAGGCGGTCGTACGCGTCGTGGGTGAACCGGGTGGTCGCGCCCGTCGGGTCGATCTCGGCCGTGATCCGGGCGCGGTCGTCGACCAGGTACCGGGTCTCGTGGCCGTGGGAGTCGGTGTAGAGGGTGAAGCCGTCGCCGTAGGTGAAGCGGACGTTCAGGTGGCCGTTGGTGCCGGACTGGGCGGTGCAGCGATGCTGTTCGTCGTAGACGTAGTCGAAGTGGCGGTCGTTGGTGTCGGTCCAGGAGGTGATCCGGCCGAGTTCGTCGTAGCCGAAGCGGAGGGGACGGCCGGAGGAGTTGGTGACGTGGGTGAGGTGGCCGTCCGTGTACGCGTAGCGGAGCACTTCGGTGCCGTCGGCGAGGGCGAGGCCGGTTATTCGGCCTTCCGACGAGCTGAGGCGCAGCTCGTAGCCGCCACTGTGGGACAGGGCGGTCGGCGCGCCCGTCTCGTCGTATTCGAAGGTGATCCAGGCACCGCCCCGGTCGTCGAGCTGGCCGAGTAGGCCCTCGTCCGTGAAGTGGCGGACGTGCCCGGACTCGGGGTCGGTGACCGTGTAGCCGCCGTCCGCATCGAGGACGAGCGGCCAGCGCTGACCGTGGCCGGGGAGTACGGGGACTCCGGGCTCGGGATGCGGGTAGACGAGCAGGCTGCCGTCCTCGCGGACGAGGATCACGCCTTCCTCGTCGATCTCCAAACGCTGGTCGACCGTGGACGCCCAGCTCGGGCCGAACCAGCGGCCCGCGCGGTACGAGGACTCGAAGGTGCGGGTGAACACGAGCGGCAGCGCACCCGGGAGGACCAGGTCGGTCTGCGGCAGGACCATCCGGCCCGTCGCCACGTCGACCGGGTCACCCTTGCACTTCAGGTCCGCCTTGCGGCGGGCGGCGGCCTCGGCTTCGGCCTTCGCGGCCGTCCGCGCCGCTTCCTTGCTCGCCGTCTTCTCGGCGAACCGCATCCCGGCCCGGATGGTGGGCAAGCCCTTCGTGCCGATGAGGTCGGGGAGGAGGCGCCCCTTGAATTCGTCGGGGTCAGCCATGTAGCTGTCGATCATCGGGCCGGGGATGCGTTCGGGGTGGGACGCGGTGGAGACGAGACCGGCCAGCGTCATGCTGAGGTTCTGGTGGAAATCGGCCGGGTGCGTCAGGTTGTACACGTCGAGGGGGTTCAGGCCGCGGGCGAAATTCAGGGTCCCCGCCGTGCCCTTGAGCGCGCCACCCACGACGTGGCTGAGTTCGACCGACTCCGAGCCCGCGTAGTCGACGATGTCGGCCAGCAGCCGGTCCGTCGCCGGGGGCTTGGCCGGGGCGTGCTCCATGGCCGCTTTGAGGGCGCGTTCGGCCGTCGTGGCTGCCTCGTCGCGCTGCCTGCGGGCTTCGTCCAGGATCTCCTTGGCCCGTTTGCGGGCTGCGTCTCCCGGGTCCGCGCCCTCGACCGGGACCGGGCCCGGATCGTGGCCGGCCTTCGCAGCGGCCTCGTAGGCGTCCTTGTTCTTGAGGTGGGCGTCGTGGGCTTCCTTCGTCGCCTTCACCGCGGCCTTGTGCAGGTCGATGGCCGTCTGGGCCTGCTTCTGCGCCCACTCCACCGTTTCCGCGTACCGGCTGAGCGCACCGCTCGCCGACTCGCACGCGTCGGAGGCGCGCAGCCAGTCGGTGGGATGCATCGCGAACTTCGCCCGGAACGCTTCGGCCGCCTGCCCCTTCCACTGGTCCGAGTCGAGGGCCTTCATGCCCTGGCCGACCCGGTCGAAGGCCGCCTGGAAGTCCGTGAAGTGCTTGGCCGACTCCCGGAGCGTCGACGACCTGCCGTGGATCAGTTCGTCGGCCTGCTCGCTTTCGCCGAGCTGCTGCTCCCGTACGGTGGCCCCCAGACGGGACGCGGCGTTGTCACCGAAGTCCTCGACCTTGTCCGCCCAGCCGTGCGCGCCGGCCCGGTCGAGGGCGCCACCGATCTCGTCGGTGGCCCGGTCCACGCCGTGGCCGATGACCTTCTTGGCCGAATCGACCTTCTCATCGATCTTGTCGAGACCCTTGTCGATCAGACCGCCCAAGTCCGTCATCAGCCCTCACCGCCAGGCTGTGCCTCGTGTGCCGGGCCGACCGTGCCCTCGACCACTGCGTCCATCTCATCCCGCAGTCCGACTGCATCGGCGAGCTGGTTGGACAGCAGGATGTCGGAACTGTTCACGTCCCGGACAGCGCTCTTCCACGCCTCGCTGCCGTTCTCCGTGGCCCGGTCGAAGGACTCGCGGCTGTAGTCGGCGTCCCGGATCTGTGTGATCGGGTTGTCGGAGAGGACCCCGCCCCAGTCCTTGGCGATGATGTCCTTCTCCTCGGCATACGGGTTGCCCAGTGCCGCGTTCGCCACGACCTTGAAGCTCCCCTGGATGTACTGGTCCTGTTCGTACATCGCGCCCGCCGAGAGCCCTACCTTCATGGCGAAGGCGTTCCCTTGCTGCACCAGCGAGCGGACGCCCCAGCCCCAGCGTTCGCAGAACGTGCCCAGCGTGGACGCCAGACCCTCATGCCCGGTCTCCATCCCAGAGAGAGCCAGGGCGGTGAAGCCGCCCCCCATACTCGCCGAGCCCACCGAACCGACTTCCTTCAACTCCGCCAAGCTGTCAGTGATCCCCTTCGCGATCTGAGCCAGTGCCGGCTTCGACACATCGAGATCCGCCCCGTCCCCGCTCACGCTGCCGCCTCTCCGTCAAGCGCTGCCGCATCCGGCACGATCCCGCGGATCGGCGGGTACACCACTCCGTCCGGCCCTGCCGCGTTCCATGCGACGCCGCAGGGAAAATCGAGCGCCGGCACCAGCTCGTCGAGCAGCCGCGCACCGATCACCCGCCGGTACGTCCACTCCTGCGCGGCCTCGTCCCGCGCTTGGGCGAAGCGGCCCAGCGCCTCCTCGTCGGAGAACACGCAGATCCAGTCCAGGCCGCCGAGTTCGGCCGTCCACAGGCCGCCCTGTGCGTCCAGCGGCACCAGGACCGTCCGGCTGCAGAAGTCCGCCAGCCGCTCCAGTGCCGCTTCCCGAGCCCGTGCCACCGGATCCACCGCCGGCGGTCGGCCGCCGGCATCCACGGCAGCAGCCCGGAGCCGCCCCCACTCCTCGTCGAACCCCACCTGGAACTCCCCCACCGCTGCCCTTTGCTCCTGATCGAACGTACTTTTGCATGGCGGGGTGAGTGGGCAAAATTTACTGTTTGGTAGGGCGCATATCCTGCCAGGCGTGTCGAGTTGACCCTGAGGTCTCCGGTCGATCCGTCGTTGCAGGAGCGATGGATGGTGCCGCACCGCGTCCTGGGCGGGTTCGCGTTCGCGTCGACGGTCGATCCGCTTCGGGAGATGATCGGAGATGACCCCGCGGTACGAGGCGAGGACGTGAGGGCATGGCACTCCCGGATGCTTCCGGCCCGCCCCGGCGGGCTCGGCTGTGGGCCCTGCTGGCGCTCGGTTGCGCCGTGCTCGCGGCCGTGACCCTGGTCGCCGAGGGCATCGTCGGGGGGCTCCTCGTCCTCGTCGTCGGGATCGCCGGGGCGGCGCTCACGGCCATGGGCACCTGGTGGGTGGTCTCCCATCGCGGGTCCGTCCGGCTGGTCGGCACCCTGCTGATGGTGGGCGCGCCCGTGGCCATCCTGCTCATCTACGCCCGGGCCGATCTGTGGCCCACGGCGCTGCTCGCCATCGCGCTGTGGGCGGCCGCCGTGGCCTGTGCCCGGACCGCGCTGCGCGCCGCGCGCCGCCCCGAGGGGATGCGCGCCGCCGTACGGACCGACGCCCCCCGCAGCCCCGTGCTGATCATGAATCCGAAGTCCGGCGGCGGCAAGGTCGGCCGCTTCGGCCTCGTCGAGAAGGGCGAGGCGCTCGGCGCCCGGGTGGTGCTGCTGGACCCGGAGGTCGTCACGGACGTCGCCGCCCTCGCCCGGCGGGCGGTCGCCGACGGTGCGGACCTGCTCGGGGTGGCCGGCGGCGACGGCACCCAGGCCCGGGTGGCCGAGGTGGCCGCCGAGTACGACCTGCCCTTCCTCGTGATCTCCGCCGGCACCCGGAACCACTTCGCCATGGACCTCGGGCTGGACCGCGAGGACCCCGCCCGGTGCCTGGACGCGCTGGCCGACGGGGAGGAACTCCGGGTCGACCTGGGGGTCGTCGGCGGCCACGCCTTCGTCAACACGGCCTCGTTCGGCGTCTACGCGGAGATCGTGCAGCGACCGGAGTACCGGGACGCCAAGGCCGACTCGGCCCTGGCCGCGCTCCCCGACCTCCTCCTCGGGTACGCCGGCACCACCCTCGACGCGGTGACCGACGAGAAACGGCTGGACGCCCAGCAGGCCCTGCTGGTCAGCAACAACCCCTACACGTCCTCCGAACCGATGGGCGCCCGCAGGGCCCGCCTCGACCGCGGGGAGCTGGGCGTCCTCGGCATCCGGGTGAACAACGCGGCCCAGGCGGCCGAGGTCGCGCTGCGCGGAGCCAGGGCGGCGGGCCTCCACGTGCTCACCTCCCGCCAGGTCGTCATCGGATCGGCCGCCGAACGCATCGCCGTCGCCGTGGACGGCGAGGCGCTGACCATGCCCACCCCCGTCACCTGCTCCATCCGCCCCGGCGCCCTGCGCGTACGGGTGCCCAGGGGCCGCCCCGGAGCCCCGGCGGCCGCCCCGCCCATGCAATGGAGCGAGGTCCTCGCCCTGGCCTTCGCCCGGCCCGGGGCGGGCACGGCCGGCGCGGCCGATTGAAGCCCGGGATGCCCGACCTCCGGGGCGGCCGCACAATGGGCCTTACCCGGTGCGCGTAGCGGATTGGAGACATCCGTGAAGGACCTCAAGTTCGAGCAGAAGAGTTCCCTTTCCCGTCTTGAGGCCGCCGATCAGCTTTCGGCGCTCGCCGAGGCGCTGCGCCACGGCGGCAACGCCGAACTGGAACTCGGCCCCGGGAAGATGAGCCTGCGCGTCCCCGACGAGCTCCGCACCGAGATCGAGGTCGAGGTCGGCGACGGGGAGATCGAGATGGAGATCGAGCTCAAGTGGCCCACCAGGCGGGCCGGGGCCGCGTGACAGCGCCCCCGGACGGCCCGCGGACCGTCCCGGAGGGGGAGGCGGGGCGCGGCGACTACAGCGGCGCCGTCTACGGCTCCCTGCTCGCCGCCTCCGTCGTGGTCGGGGCCGGGACGCTCGGCAAGTTCCCGCGGCTGGAACTCGCCGTGCTGCTCCTGGGCACCGGCATCGTGTTCTGGGCCGCGCACGTCTTCGCCCGCCTCTTCGGGGCCCGTATGGTGCACCACCTGAGCTGGGGCGTGATCCGCAGTACGGCCAAGGAGGAGCGGCCGATCATCAAGGCGGCCGTCCCACCGGCCGTCGCCGCCCTCATCGCCCCGTGGCTCGGTCTGGGGCCCCAGGGCATCGCCTGGCTGGCGCTCGCGGTCGCCCTGATCGGCCAGGTCGGTTGGGCCACCGTGGCCGCCAGTCGCGCCGGTGCCTCGCGCCGGATGATGATGCTGGCCGGCGCGATCAACCTCTTCCTCGGGCTGCTCATCGTCCTCCTCAAGGTCGCCCTCGCGCATTGAAGGGCGATGCGCGACGGCGCGACGGCGCGACGGCGCCCTTCGCGCTTCCTTCCGGCGCCCTTCGCGCTACCTTCCCCCGTACTCCGCCAGAGCCGCGCGCAGCCGGCCGACGCCCTCGGTGATCTCGGCCGGCGTGTGCGTCGTGAAGGAGAGGCGCAGGGTGCGGGGATCCGGGGCGGTGGCGTGGAAGGGGGCGCCCGGGACGAAGGCGACGCCGTGCGTGACGGCCGTCCTGAGCAGGTCCGTCGCGTCGTGGCCCGCCGGCAGGCGGGCCCAGAGGAACATGCCGCCCTCGGGCAGGTTCCACGCGCAGTCGCCCGGCAGGCTTCGGGCCAGGGCGCCGTGCAGGGCGTCACGGCGCTCCCGGTAGGCCGTTCGGACCGCCGCTATGTGCGCGTCGAGGTCGACGGCCGCGAGGTAGTGCGCCGCCGCCAGCTGGTCGACGGTGGAGGTGTGGAGGTCCGCCGCCTGCTTGGCGACCACCGCGGCCCTCCGCAGCGCCGCCGGGGCCCGGAGCCAGCCGAGCCGCAGCCCGGGGGCCATGACCTTCGAGAAGCTGCCGAGCAGGGCCGTACGGTCCTCCGCGCCCGGGTGCGCGGCGAGCCACGGGAGGTCGGAGCCCTCGTAGCGCAGTTCCCCGTACGGGTCGTCCTCCACCAGCCACAGCCCGAGCCGGGCCGCCGTCCGTGCGATCGCCGCACGACGGTCGGCCGGGAGGGTGCGTCCCGTCGGGTTCTGGAAGGTCGGGACGGTGTACAGCAGCTTCGGCCGCTCGCGCGCGACGACGTCCGCCAGCGCGTCCGGGAGGATGCCCTGCGCGTCGCAGGGCACGGCCACCACCCGGGCCCCCGCCAGGCGGAAGCACTGGAGGGCCGCGAGGTAGGTGGGGTTCTCGACCAGCACCACGTCGCCGGGTTCGACGAGGGTGGCGGTGATGAGCGTCAGGGCCTGCTGGGAGCCCGAGGTGATGAGTACGTCGTCCGGGCCGGTCGGCAGTCCGCGTGCGGTCGCCCGGGCGGCGACGGCCTCGCGGAGCTCGGGTGCGCCCTCGGTGGTCGAGTACTGGAGCGCGCGCCGCGCGGACCCCGCGAAGGCGGCGTCGTACGCGGCCCGCAGGCCCTCGGTGTCGAACAGTTCGGGCGCGGGGAGGCCGCCGGCGAGGGAGATGATCCCGGGCCGTTCGGTGAGCGCCAGGATCTCGCGGACGGGGGACCCCTCCACGGAGGCGGCGCGGGCGGCGAACGCGGGCGGCGGCGCGGAGGAGGGGAAGGCAGAGGCGGAGGCAGAAGCAGAGGTAGAGGCAGCGGCGGCGGGCACGGCGGCAGGCACGGGCAGCTCCTTCAGGAGGCGGGTGCGCGCATCGTAACGAGGGGAAGTTGTAGACGGCACGTATGTATCAGGGGGTGGACCGTCCGCCCGGGACCCCCGACCCCTCCCCATCTGACGCCACATCAGCTAGACCGTTCCCATGACGACAGGAGAGCAGGACCCGCAGCAGGACACCCGCGTCGACGACTACGCCGAGCTCGCGGCCGTCGGCCCCTACGGCGTCCACCCCGGCCATGCGCTGATCACCATGGTCGAACCGCACCCGGGCCACGAGTACGCGTACAACCGCTGGTACGAGGACGACCACTACTACGCCGGCGCCATGGCCATGCCCTGGATGTACGCGGGCCGCCGCTGGGTGGCCACCCGTGAGCTGCAGGAGCTGCGCTACCCGGAGAAGTCGGCCGTCGCCCAACCCGTCACCGCGGGCTGCTACATATCGACGTACTGGGTCACCCAGGGCCGCTACGACGAGCACATGAAGTGGACCGTCGGCATCAACAAGCGCCTCAATCGCGACGGGCGGGTCTACCAGGACCGCACCCACGTCTTCACGTCCTTCCAGGACCACGCGGCCACCGTCTACCGCGACGGCGCCGCCGGCCCGCGGGACTTCCACGCCCTGGATCACCCGTACGAGGGGCTCGTCGTCCAGGTCGTCGACGCCGACGGGCCGGAGCAGCGGGCCGAGTTGCTGGAGTGGCTGCGCTCGCGCGCCCTGCCGAAGCGGCTGCACGGCGGTCCGGCCGCGATGGTGACGATCTTCCGCCCCACCCCGCTGCCGGGTGACCGGATGACGTACGTCAAGCAGGTGGAGGGCGTCGACACCCGCCTCACGCTGCTGTGGTTCCTCCAGCAGGACCCCCGTACCTGCTGGGACCGCTTCCAAGGGCTCGACACGGAGGTCGCGGAGGCGGGGTTGGGGCGGGTGGAGCTGGTGGCGCCGTTCGTCCCGACGGTGCCGGGGACCGATCGTTACGTCGATCAGCTGCGCTGAGGGAGCCGCCGCGACCCGGGGCATGGCCGAGCCCCCTCGGCCAAGACGGCGGGTCGGTCGAGAGGGCTCCAGTCAGTGACGCGGGTGCTGCGGGTGTTGCGTGTGGTGCAGGTGCTGCGAGTGGTGGAGCAGCCGGGCCCGCTGGTGTCGAACGCGGGGACCGAACGGTAGGGGCGGTACGGACAGCGAGGCCGGTTGGGACGCGCCGTGATGTTCAGGCGAGGCGTCCCAGCCGGCCCTCGGTGACGCCGGTGACGAACGAGGTCCAGGAGTCGGGCGCGAAGGTGAGGGACGGTCCGTCCTGAGCCTTCGAGTCGCGGACGGCGATGGTCTCCATGACAGGGGACTTGACCTCGACGCAGGCGCCGTTGGCGGAGTAGGAGGACTTGATCCAGTTGGCCGTGGCGCCCTGGCGAATAGCCATGTTTCTCTCCGGTGAGCGAGTAGTTCCGGTGGTTCGGGTGTCCTGTCGGCCAATTTCCCGGCTGACCTGATCGACGCTACCGGCAGCTCCTGACGGGTGAAGGGACCATTCACCCGACCGGGTGGCATATTCCATTCAAGCCTGTTGTGGCTGGGGAGTGACGGTGTACGGTGCCGACCCGCTCGCCGCGCGCGCGGTAAATCCCGGTCGTTTCCCGCCCCTATGCCCCCTTGTCTGCATATTGGTTGATGATCCCCGAGATGAAGTCCCTGGTCTGGTCGACATTCAGCGCCTGCGCGCGCAGGTGCTCGTACATCACGCTGTACTTCTGGACGTCGTTGGCCTTCTCCAGGTACAGGTCGCTCGTCACGCCCTCGATGTAGACGACGGTCGAGTCGGACGCGTCCGGGAACTCCAGGATCGCGTACTGGCCGTTCACGCCGGGGTGCGCGCCCAGCTCGAAGGGCATCACCTGCACGGTGACGTGCGGCTGCTCCGACTGCTCTATCAAGTATTCGAGCTGCCGGATCATCAACTGCGCATCGCCCACGCGCCGGCGCAGCGCGGCCTCGTCGATCACCGCCCACAGGCGCAGCGGACCGAGGTCCGGGTTGTTGTTCTCCGTCTCGGAGAGCCGCTTCTGGCGGTGCATCCGGACCTGGACGCGCTTGTCGACGTCGGCCGGGGCGGTCTCCGGCCACGCGCCGCGGACGAGGGACTGGGCGTACTCCGTCGTCTGGAGCAGCCCCGGGATCACCAGGGGCTCGTACGTGCGCAGGCTGGCGGCGTCCGTCTCCAGGCCGATGTAGACGCTGTACGGGATGTCGCCGAAGGCGTGCCACCAGCCCTGCTGGCGGGAATCCTTGGCCATCTGCATGAGCGAGTCGATGAGGCGGCGGTCCTCGACCTCGTAGACGTCGCACAGGTCGCGGACGTCGCGCTGGCTGATGGAGCGGCGGCCGTTCTCCAGTCGGCTGATCTTCGACTGGGAGACGAGGAGGCGCTCGGCGACCTGTTCGGCCGTCATGCCCTTGTCCTCACGGAGCTTGCGCAACTCCATGCCCAGTCGGCGGCGTCGGACGGTGGGATTGACATTGGACGCCACGTGAACGGCACCTCCGCCTTCTTCTGTCGTTGCAGCTGTCTCTCTGCGTATCTGGTGTTGAGCAGACTGCCACCGAAGCGGGCGGCGCCGCTGGGGAACGCCGGGAAACACAGACGCGCGGGGTGGCGGGGTCGGCGAACCGGCCCCGCCACCCCGCGCGCTGGCGGCTCCCGAACCGACCGGGTCCTCACGGACGTCGGTCTGGGCGGTGGCGTTGCGATGGTGGTGCGATGAAGCGGGTGATCGGGTGGAACGGATTCAACGAGTGGAACGGGTGGAACGGGGTGGATCAGTGCGCGGCCGCGCGGGCCATCGCGCCCGTCCGGCGCGGCTGCAGCGGAACGCTGCTCGCCGTGGCACGGGCCGGCGGTGCGGGTGCGCGGTCACGGCGTGGCTGTGCGGCCACACCGTTCTGGACGTCCATCACGGCATGCGCCACGAGTCCGCCCATCGGGTCGTGCCGGATCAGGTCCCGCAGTCGGGACCTGGACGACCGCCCCTCGTTGCCGGGGTACAGGTGCTTGCCGAGTCCGACCGCGTGGGCCAGTGCGGCGAGCGCCGCGGTCCGCGGGTCCGGCGGTACGCCGGTGCGGATCGCACTGTCGAGCCGGGCTCGGATCTCCCGGCTGATCTCCGTGTCCGTCGCCTGGTAGCGAGTCGTCGGAAGCACTCCGCACATCTGTCCCGCGACGGCATGGACCATGCCGCAACGCTCCAGATGAGCGAGGTAAATCTGGCGGAGCCCCAGTCGGGGTCCACCGATCCAGTGGACGGCCCGTACCGGGCTGCCGCGCCTGCGCAGCAGTTCCAGTGCGGAGTCCAGAGTCGGATCTCCTGTCGGCCGTGGCATCACCACGGCGATACGATCCCCATCAGGGGCTATCCGTCCTGCCAGAGCCAGCTCCACTAGCTGTGCCCCGGCCAGGCCGAGGTCGAGCGACTGCGGCTGCGCCGTGGTACCCGTGGCCGGGTCCAAGGCGAGCAGCAGAAGCTCCTCCGGAATTGTTCTGCGGCTCCTGCCCATCCATGCCTCCCCGCGTGGATGAGTGACAGGGTGACGCCTCTCACATTCATCTGTCGAGAGCGCGTGGTCGCTTTGTGGGGGAACCCGCAGCTATGTCGTTCTCGTCTCGCACGGGGGCGATGCTCCCGAGACGGGACACTGTTAGACATTCGGACAGCCGGACATGGCGGCGATGGAGGAGGAACGGTGGCGGGCGAGTCCCCCGACAAGTCGGTAGATGAAGGAGCGCCGGGGGCGGCGGAGTCGTCCGCGGAGCGTGATCCGAGGCTGTCGGTGTTCCGGCCGCGGGATCCCGAGAGCGGCGGGGCCGCGGCTGCCGCCGGTGCCGGTGCCGGTGTCGACGTCGATGTCCAGACCGACGCCGATGCCGATACCGAGGTCGAAGCCGAAGCCGAAGCCGAAGCCGAAGCCGAGGTCGAAGCCGAGTCCGGCTCCGCATCCGAGTCCGCATCCGGAGCCGGCGGGCGGGACCCGCTGCGGGACGCGGTGGCGGCGTGGGTCGCCTCCGCGGACGCCGACGACACCGATGCCGGCGATTCCGACGGCGACGCCGCAACGGGCGAAGCCGAGGATTCCGCTTCGGCGGACGGTGCGGCGGGCGCGGCCGAGCCCGAGGCCGACGGGGTCGACACGCCGGATGCCCGTACCGAAGCGACGGACTCCGACGCCGGCTCCGACCCGGCCCCCGCTTCGGATTCCGCTTCGGATGCCGCCGCGGACTCCTCCGATGCTCCGGCTCCGGCCGTCGAGGCGAAGCCCCCGGTCGAGGAGCCGAAGGCGGAGGCGCCCGCGGACAGCGAGCGCACCGCCGTGTTCAGGGCATTCACGCCCGTCAAGGCGAAGCCCGCGGCCGAGAAGCCGAAGGTCGAAGAGGACGAGAAGGCCGATCAGCCTGCGGACAGTGAGCGCACTGCCGTGTTCCGCGCCTTCAAGTCGGATTCCGCTTCGCCCCCTGCGGCGGAGCGACCCAAGCCCGCGGCCGAGAAGCCGAAGGTCGACGAGCCGGCGGACAGCGAACGCACCGCCGTGTTCCGCGCCGTGAAGTCCGGTTCCGCTTCGGCTCCCGCCGCGGAGGCGAAGCCGGCCGCCGGCGCGGCCGAGAAGCCCGTGGACAGCGAGCGCACCGCGGTCTTCCGCGTCCCGAAGGTGGACGCGGCCGAGGCGAAGGCGGAGGCCCCGAAGCAGGCCCCCGCCAAGCCGCTGACCCTGGCCAAGCCGAACGAGGCCCGGGCCGTCGTCAAGCCCGCCGAGCCGAAGCCCGCCGCCGATCCGGCCGAGGCCGAGCCCGCCGAGGCCAAGCCCGCGGCCGAGGCGCCCAAGGGCAGCACCTTCGTACCGCTGCGTCCCGAGGGCATCACGCCGACGCCCGCGGCCGGGCAGCGCCCGAAGGCTCCGGTTCCGCCCGCCGCCGCGCGGTTCGACCACTCCGAGCGGACCACGCAGCAGCCGCTGCCGCCCAAGCCGCCGCTCGACATGCTGGCGGACCTCACGAACAACCCGCCCCCGCCGCCGAGCCCGATGCGCACCGCCATCCGGCGGGTCAAGATCTACGCGCCGCTCGTCGTGCTGCTGGCGGTCATCCTGGCCGTCGTGCAGCTGGTGCGCCCACTGCCCGAGCCGACGCTCGTCATGACGGCGAAGTCCTCGTACACCTTCGAGGGCGCCAAGCCCCAGCTGCCGTGGCCCACCGAGGGCCAGGCGTACATGGCGGCCGCCGGTCTCGGCACGCTCGGTCAGTCCGGCGAGCAGAAGCCCGTGCCGATCGCGAGCGTCACCAAGTCGATGACGGCGTACATCATCCTGCGCGACCACCCGATCAAGAAGGGTGATCAGGGCGCGATGATCGACGTCGACCAGACGGCCGAGACTGAGGGCAAGAAGAACAACTCGACCGACAACGAGTCCACCCTCGACACGGTCAAGGCGGGCGACAAGATCTCGGAGTACGACGCGATCGCCGCCCTCATGATCCCGTCGGCCAACAACATCGCGCGGCTCCTCGCGCGCTGGGACTCCGGTTCCCAGGAGGCGTTCGTCAAGAAGATGAACGACACCGCCAAGGAACTCGGCATGAAGAACACCACGTACACGGACCCCTCGGGTCTGGACGCGACCACGGTGAGCACCGCCGAGGACCAGGTGAAGCTGGGCCTGAAGCTCGTCGAGATCGAGACGCTGCTGGACATCACCAAGAAGCCCAAGTGGGTCGACCCGTCCGGCAAGGAATGGCGGAACTGGAACGGCCTGGTCCCGTACAACGACTCGCTCGGCATCAAGACCGGTACGACGACCAAGGCCGGCGGAAACCTCCTCTTCGCCGCGCAGAAGAAGGTCGGCAACACCAACCAGCTGATCGTCGGGGCCGTCCTCGGCCAGCACAAGCCGCCGATCATCGACAGTGTGCTCGCCGCCAGCAAGCAACTGATGCTCGCCACGCAGAAGTCCCTCGACGGCGCGACCGTCGTGAAGAAGGGCGATGTCGTGGGCTACGTCGACGACGGGCTCGGCGGCCGCACGCCGGTCGTGGCCACCGCCGACGTGCAGGCGGTCGGCTGGTCCGGGCTGACCGTCGAGGTGAAGCTCGCGAACGGCGGCGGCACGCTGCCGCAGACCGCGGCGGCCGGTACCGAGGTCGGCCTGCTGACCGTCGGCGAGGGTGCCAGCCAGGTCAAGGTGCCGGTGGCCCTGAAGACCGACCTGGCCGCGCCGGGCATCGGCAGCAAGCTGACGCGCGTCGGCTGACCTCCGGTGGGAACGTGGATCCGGCGCCCCGGGCAACCCCGGGGCGCCGGGCCGCGTCTTGGCCCCCGGGAAGTTCGTGACTCATGGGTTGGGGAGTGCGGCAGTGACCACCGCTGAGCAGCAGGGCCGGCGCCCGGAGGCCATCCCGACGGCCGACGTGACCGAGGCGCCCGCCGCGGGCGCCGGGTCGGCCGTGCTCTCCGCGCCGGCACCGAGAACGGCGCCCGCGTCCGAGCCCGCGTCCGAGCCCGCCGCCGCGTCCGAGTCCGCGTCCGGTCCCGGGCCCGAGGGCATACGGGCGCCCCGCGGCCCGCTCACGGGCGCGCTCGACGCGGCCCGGCGCCACCCGGTGGCCGTCGCCACCGTCCTCGCCGGGCTGCTGCACGTCGTCTGGTTCTTCTGCTTCGCCAACAGCGGCGGCGACCTGGCCGCGCAGGACGCCTGGGCCGAGTTCGTCGGCCGCCATCCCGACTCGGCGTACAACCTCGCCTGGTACGGCGGCATGCACCCCGTCTCGTACAGCGTGGTCTCGCCGTACCTCATGCACATGCTCGGCGTCCGGACCACGATGATGATCGCCGGCACCGTCTCGGCCGGACTGCTCGCGCTGATCCTGACCCGCTGCCGCGGGGCCGTGCGCGAGCCCCTGTGGCCCGCGCTCGCCGGTGTCTACGGGCTGTTCTGCAACGCCCTCTCGGGCCGCGTCACCTTCGGCCTCGGCGTGGTGTTCGCGCTCGGCGCCGTCGCCGCCGTCTTCTGCTGGCCCCGCAAATGGGCGGAGCGGCGCTGGGCCAAGGCCGCGGTCGCGGCCCCGCTGGCCGGCCTCGCGACCGCCGCCAGCCCCGTCGCCGGGCTCTTCCTCGGGGTGATCGCGGCCGCGCTGTTCCTGAGCGGGCGGCGCCCGGGCGCGTACGCGCTGGGGCTGGCCCCGGTGGCCGTGGTGGGGCTGTCGGCGTGGCTGTTCCCGTTCTCGGGGACACAACCGATGAAGATCGGCTCGGCCGGGCTGCCGTTCGTGTTCGGGCTGCTGATCGTGTTCCTCGTACCGAGGCGGTGGAAGACCGTCCGGATCGCCTCGGCCGTCTACGCCCTCGGGGTCTTCCTCACCTGGGCGATCGACTCCCAGGTCGGCTCGAACGTCACCCGCATGGTGATGCTGTTCGGCGGGGTCGCGCTGCTCGCCGCCCTCCCGTACGAGCGGCCGCGCTCGCGCCGCTGGTACGCGGTGCTGCTGGCCTTCGTCGGGCTGAACGCCTGGATCACCACCAACAGCGTCACCGACATCGTCCGCACCACCCCGCTGGCAGCCTGGAGCCGGGAGCTGGCCCCGCTCGTCGACCAGCTGCAGAAGGCGGGCGCCGACCGGGGCCGGGTCGAGGTGGTCCCGGCCAGCAGCCACCGGGAGTCCTCCGCCTTCCCCTCGTACGTGAACCTCGCGCGCGGCTGGAACCGGCAGGCGGACCTGGAGCGCAACCCGCTGTTCTACGACGACACCCTCACCGCCGACAGCTACCGGGCGTGGCTGGAGCGCTGGGCCGTGCACTACGTGGTGCTGCCCGCCGACAAACCCGACTCGGGTGGGGAGGACGAGGCGAAGCTGGTGCGCGCGGGGCTCCCGTACCTCCAGCAGGTGTGGGGCGACGCGAACTGGCAGCTCTTCAAGGTCGAGGGCCCCACCGACCTGGTGGCCGGGCCGGCGAGCGTGGTGCGGGCGAGCGCCGACCAGCTGGTCGTCGACGTGAAGCAGCCCGGACGGGTGCTCGTGCGGATCCCGCACTCGCCGTGGCTGGGGCTGGTGGACGCGGCGGGCAAGCCCGTACCGCCGCCGCAGGAGACCTTCGCCTCCAAGGCGCGGGGCGGGAGCGGGGACGGCGGCGCGCTGCGCAAGCAGTACGCGAACACGGCGGGATGCCTCTTCAAGGCCGCTCCGGACGACACCGGGGACGTGTGGACGGAACTGCTGGCGCCGGCGCCGGGGGAGTACCGGGTGGCGGCGAAGTACCAGCTGCCGCGGGGAACGCCCTGCCCGGAGGACCTGGTGCACCAGACCCTGGGCCGGCCGAAGCGCCCGGCTCCGCCGCGTCCGTGATCGACGCCGGTGCCCGACAGCCGTGATCGACACCTGTGATCGACACCCGTGATCGGCATTCTTTACCCGCCGGTCCGGGTGCGTTGGTCCGTATATGTGCATACGATCCCAGTAGTCCGATTGGGTGCTTCCCGAAGGAGTTGACGACGGGATGAACAAAGAGCAGAAGCGGGATGTCCGGGCGGCCATCGCGAAGGCGCAGGAGCAGGCGCAACCGCCGCGCGCTCCAGGACACGGCTTCAGCGGTCCGGTACGGAGCAAGGTCAAGGGCGGCCTGCACACGAAGGCCGCGCTCAAGCGCGCCGGCACTCCGCAGGGCGACCGTATCGGCGAACGCAGCAGCGGCCTGAGCTGACCGTGATGGCACAGCCCTTCCGGCCCGCGCCGGAAGGGCTTCGTGCGCTCCGTCGCTATCCGGCCTGAGCCGGTGCGATCCGGCCGGATCCCGCCGGTCACCCACCGGGGCTCGCGCATTACCGTGACGTGACCATGAACGACACGCGGCGCGACGAGCGGCTGCGGCCGCGCCCGCGGCTGCCTGCCTGGACCTCCACCCTGACCTGGAAGGCCACGGTCTTCATCACCCTCATGTGCTGCGGGCTCGCGGCACTGCTGGGGTGCCTCGTGCACGGCGCCATGACCCGCCAGACCGTCGGCGCGGCCCGGGAGAAGGCACTGACCCGGCTGGAACGCACCATCGAGGCCTACGAGGCCGGCGCGCGCATGCCGCGCGGCGAGGGCATCGACCCGCCGGGCCTGCCCCCGGAGCTGCGCGCCCTGGCCGTCGGCGGCCGGCGCGGCACGGTCGTCGGCACGCACCGGGGCCGGCCCGTGATGTGGGCGGCCGGGCCCGCCGCCAACGGCGGCGCGATAGCCGCCTCCGTGGACTTCCGCGCCGGCGAGCGGACCATCGTCGAACTGGACCGGGCCATCCTCGGCTCCTCGGGGCTCGCCATCGGCGGCACCCTCCTCATCGGCGCGTTCGGAGTCACCCGGATCACCCGGCGGCTGCACCTGACCGCGCAGGTGGCCCGCCGGATCAGCGCGGGCGACCTCGACGCGCGCGTCGCCGACAGCACGCGCAGCAAGGACGAGGTGGCGGCGGTCTCCCGGGCCCTGGACACCATGGCCTCGTCACTGCAGGTCAAGCTGGAAGCGGAACAACGGTTCACCGCCGATGTCGCCCACGAGCTCCGCACCCCGCTGACCGGCCTGAACGCGGCCGCCGAGCTCCTGCCGCCGGGCCGCCCGGCCGAACTCGTACGGGACCGGGTACGGGCGATGCGCGCGCTGACCGAGGACCTGCTGGAGATCTCCCGGCTGGAGACGCGCGGCGAACGCCTGGAACTGGACGCGCACGACCTGGCCGACCTGGCGGCGCACACGATCCGCGCCTCGGGCACCGACACGGCCCTGGAGGTGCGGGGCGCGCGCGACTTCCAGCGGGTGGAGACGGACCGGCGGCGCCTGGAGCGGATCCTCGGCAACCTCGTGGCCAACGCGCACCACCACGGCGCGGCCCCCGTCACGCTCGCGGTCGACGGCCGGACCCTGACCCTGACCGTGACGGACTCCGGCCCCGGCTATCCGGACTACCTGCTGACCGGCGGCCCGCAGCGGTTCCGTACCGAGGGCACGAACAAGGGCCACGGGCTGGGCCTGACCATCGCCGCCGGTCAGGCCCGGGTCCTCGGCGCCACCCTGACCTTCCGCAATCGGGAGGCGGGCGGCGCCGAGGCCCGCGTCACGCTCCCAGGGCCCGCAGCACCGGCAGCAACTGCGCCTCCTCACCGTCGAGATGAGCCTCCAGCTCCCGGCTCATCCGCTCCACCCGCTGGCTGAACCCGGCGCCGGGCGCGTCCAGGGCCCGTACCAACTCCTCCTGGAGCCGTGCGATGTCGCGGTGCTCGGCGCCGATCCGGCGGAAGAACTCCCGCATGTGCGGATGCTGTTGCTCCAGGTACGGGAAGAGGCCGGCGTCCTCGCTCCGGTGGTGGAACTCCAGTGAATGACAGAACGCGAGGCAGTGCTGGCGCAGTTGCAGCCCGAGCGAGGCCGCCCCGACGCCGCTCGGCTCCTCGCGCGCGAGTTCCCGTACGAGGGCCAGCTGAGCCCGCAGCCAGCCGTGCACGTCGAGCAACTTCCCGGCGATCCCGCCCTCCTGGGACGGGGCCTCGTGCGTGCGCTGGAGCGCGACGACGGGGATCACCCGCCGGGTGCGCGCCTGGTACTCGCCGTACCCGGGCTCCGCGCGGGCGATCCGCGCGAACAACGCGTCCCGCCGGGCCCCTTCGGCAGGAACGGCGACGGCCTCGTACTCCTCGGCCCCGGTCTCGACCTGGACGAGGGGCAGCGCGAGCAGGTTGTGATACCAGGCGGGATGCCGGTCGGCCCCGGCGGCGGACGCCACGACGAGCAGCTCCCCGTCCCCCCGGGCGAACCCGAGCGGAACGGTGTGCGCCTTCCCCGACCTGGCGCCGGTGGTGGTGAGCAGGATCAGCTCGGAACCTTCGAAGGGCCCGCCGACCTGGCCGGCGTTCGCCCTGAACTCTTCGATGACGGCGTGATTGAACGATGACACGGAGTGTGTATTTCCTCACGGTGTGTGTGCGTGCGGGAGCAGCGGAACAACCGAGAGAGATCACCCGTAGCCGGTGGCATACATGCCCATGGGCCCGGTCCTTCGACAACAGGTGCCTGCCCAACCACCGCCCGGCCCACATCTCAGTAGGCGGCGTCACGCGACACGTGTGCCATGAAACCACAACGCGAAGAGGCCCCGCGATCGAAATCGACCGCGGGGCCTCGTCCGTGCCCTCGGCAGGATTCGAACCTGCGACACCGGCTTTAGGAGAGCCGTGCTCTATCCCCTGAGCTACGAAGGCGGGCCTTGCGTGCAAGGTCCAGGGTTGCCACGAGGGCAACCCAGGGACAGCCTAGCGGATCAGGCAGAGGCTCCGCGGCCCAGTTCTCGGGGGAGCGGATGCCGTCGCGGGACCGGCGGAATCCGGGCGATGTGCCCGCCTGCCGAGGTGCCGGCGGCGCCGCGCCGCCGGCGGGGGCGGGGGCCCTGGATAGGATTTCCGGATGACCACACCCGCAGGCCTCAGCTCCGCCGCGATGCGGCTCGACCGGCCCGTCGGGGCGCAGCGGATGCCCGCTCCCGGTGAGGCGCTGGTGCGGTTCGTGGACGCCGCGACGCAGGCCCCCTTCGCGGAGCGCCTCGCGCCCGACGTGCTCGACGCGGCCGAGCGCCGCCGGGCCGACCGGTTCGTCCGCCCCCAGGACCGCGGCTCCTATCTCGTCGCGCACGTGGCGCTGAGGCTGCTGCTGGGATCCCTCCTCGACACCGATCCGCAGGCTCTGCTGATGGCCCGCGACGCCTGCCCCGAGTGCGGTGGCCCCGATGGCCGTCCGGTCCTCGTGGGCGGCCGCGCCCACTTCTCCCTGTCGCACAGCCGCGACGCGGTCTTCGTGGCCTGCGCCTCCACACCGGTCGGGGTGGACGTGGAGGCACTTCCGGCGCCGCACGTGGTGGCGCAGAGCGGGGAGTTCTTCCACCCCGACGAGAGCGCCGAACTGGTCGCGTTCCCCGAGGCCGAGCGCCCCGCGGCGTTCGCCCGCCTGTGGACGCGCAAGGAGGCCTATCTCAAGGGCACCGGAGCAGGACTCGGGCACGACGGTCACCGGACCTACCTGGGGACCGGTCCGGGCGCCGACTTCGTCCGCCCGCACTGGGCCCTCACGGACCTGCCGGCCCCCGAGGGCTACGCCGCCGCGCTCGCGCTGCGCGCCCCCTCGGCGAACTGGCGCTGAGGCCCGGACGGCCGGCACTCGCGTGCTGAGGATCCGTCAATATCTCATCTCTGGTGGTTGTTTCCTCTCGTGGTGTCGGCGGTCGGAGCTCGTCCCGTGGGCCCGGGTCTGAGCCCTACAGTTCGGCGACGGCCTCCAGGGGGCTCAGGGTCGACGCACGGCGGGCCGGGAGGGCCGCCGCCACCACGCCCGTGGCGAGGGAGATCAGGCAGACGAGGAGCAGCGTGCCCCAGGGGAGGGCGAGGGAGTAGTCCTTGAGCGCGCCGTTGGTCAGGGCGCCGACCGTCCAGGCGCCGAACAGGCCGGTCGCCAGTCCCAGCAGGGTGCCGAAGGCGGCCACGGCCAGGGATTCGACGCGGATCATCCGGCGGATGCCGGCGCGGTCCATGCCGATGGCGCGCAGGACGCCGATCTCGCGGGTGCGGTCCGACACCGACATGGCGAGCGTGTTCATGATGCCGAGGGCGGCGATCACGCCGCCGATGGCGAGCAGGGCGTACGTCAGGGTCAGCAGGGTGCCCAGGGAGCCGGCGGCCGCCCGGACCAGTTCCTGCCGGTCCTGGACCTGGAGCAGCGGGTTGTTGCCGGTGGCGGTCCGCAGGCGGTCCTTCATGGCCCCGCCGTCGCCACCGTTGTCCACGCGGACGAGGACGCGCTGGACGGAGCCGGGGGCGAGGGCCTTCTCCTGGACCTCGGCGCGGGCACCCAGGACGTCCTGGGCGGTGGGGTTGTCCTCGTAGACGCCGACGACCGTGTACGAGGTGACATCCGTGCCGGGCCCGCCGATCCGGGCGTCGATCCGGTCGCCGGCGCTCACACCGTTCTCGCGGGCGAGCGTGCGGGAGAGGGCGATACGGCCCGGACCGAGGTCCTTCAGGGAGCCGCTGACGAAGACCGGCTTCATGACGGACAGGGCGGCGGCCGGGTCGACCCCGGAGATCTGGCGGACGCCACCGCCGATGAACAGCGTGGAGTCGCAGACGCCGGTCGCCGTCCGCACGCCGGGGGTGGCGGACACCCGCTGTACGGCGGCCGGGTCGATGCCGGTCGACGAGGTGTGGGTGCTGATCACGTAGTCGGCGCCGAGGCCCGCGGCGGCCTGGCGGTCGAGGGCCTGCCCGGTGGAGTGGCCGATGACGGAGAGCCCGGCGACCAGGGCCGTACTGACCATCAACGCGGAGGCGGTGGCGGCGGTGCGCCGCGGGTCGCGCAGCGCGTTGCGGTGGGCGAGGTGGCCGGTGATCCCGAGGCGGCCGGTCAGCCGGCCGGACAGTCGCAGTACGGGGACGGCGAGCAGCGGCGCCGACACGATCACGGCGACGACCAGAAGGGCGCAGCCGAACATCGCGCTCCGCAGGTTCTCCTCGGAGGCGTCCTTCACGCCCGCGAGCGACAGCAGCAGTCCGGCGCCGAGGGCGAGCAGGAGGGCACCGGCCGCGCCGCGGACCCGGGACGCGGCGACGGTGGGCGGCTGTTCGGCCGTGCGCATGGCCTCGACCGGTGCGATCCGGGCGGCCTTGCGGGCCGGCAGCCACGCGGCGAGCACGGTGATCCCCACTCCGACGGCGAGCGCGGCCACCACCGGGAGCGGCCCGATCACCAGGGGGCCGCGGGGCAGCGCCTCCCCGGTGATGTTCAGGATCCGCGGCAGCACGGAGGCGATCCCGAGGCCCGCGAGGAAACCGAGGCCCGAGGCGGCGAGGCCGAGGAGGACGGCTTCCCAGAGGAGGGAGCGGACGACCTGGCGGCGCGTGGCACCGATCGCGCGCAGCAGGGCGATCTCACGGGTGCGCCGGGCGACGAGCATGGTGAAGGTGTTGACGATGAGGAACGACCCGATGAAAAGGGCGACTCCGGCGAAGACCAGGGACAGTTTCTCGTTGCCTCGGGTGAGTGTGTCGACGAGGGCGGCCTGCTGGGCGGCCTGGGCGGTGCCGGTGGTGGCCTCGGCACGGTCTGCGGGGAGCAGGGCGGCGACCCGGCGGGAGAGTTCGGCCTCGTCGGTGCCGGGTACGGCGGACAGGTCGATCGAGGTGTAGCGGCCCGGGGAGACGAACAGCCCTTGTGCGGTGGCCTTGTCGAACACGGCGAGCGTACCGCCGGCCGTCACCCGGGTGTCCCGGGTGGTGACGATGCCGACGAGCCGCTTCGTCATGACCGGGCCGTCAGTCGCCAGGGTGATCGCGTCGCCGATCCGGAACCGGCCGGCGGCGGCGGTGCCGCTGTCCACGGCGATCTCCGTGCCGTCGCGCGGTGCCCGGCCCCCGGTCAGCGGAAGGCGGCTGTCCTTGCCGTCGGCGCCGGGGACGTAGGCGGCCGCCCGGTGCGCCCAGATGCGGCCGGTGCGCAGCGGGGAGCCGTCCGAGGCGTTCAGGGTGGCCAGGCCGTCGGCGGCCGGCCGTACGGCGGAGACGCCCGGCAACGCGGCCAGCTTGCGGGCGAGTTCGTCGTCGAGCGCGGTGGCGTGCGCGTCCGCGACGGACCCGACGGACCCGGCCGCTCCGGGGGCACCGGCCGCTCCGGGGGCGCCGGGCGGGGGGTCTTTCGGGGTCACGGTGACCGCGATGTCGGCGTAGTCCTTCGACACGGCGGCCCGGTGGGCGGCGGTGGAGGAGTCCGCGAAGACGAGGGTGCCGGAGACGAAGGCGACGCCGAGGGCGACGGCGAGCACCGTCATCAGCAGCCGGGCCTTGTGCGCCAAGACGTTGCGCAGGGCTGTTTTCAGCATGGGTGAGTGGCTTCCGAAGACGTGGGGCGTGGGCCGTGGGGCCCACGGGCGGCGGGCGGGGGCAGCGAGGCAGCGGGGCGGGGGAGGGTCAGCTCGTGCGTGCGCGGGTGTCGAGCTGCTTCATCCGGTCCAGCACCCGGTCCGGCGTGGGCCGCGTCATCTCGTCGACCAGCCGCCCGTCGGAGAGGAAGACGACGCGGTCGGCGAAGCCGGCGGCGACCGGGTCGTGGGTCACCATCACCACGGTTCGGCCCAGTTCGCGTACGGAGTCGCGCAGGAAGCCGAGGACCTCGGCCCCGGCACGGGAGTCGAGGTTGCCGGTGGGCTCGTCGCCGAAGACGATCGCGGGCCGGGTGATCAGCGCCCGGGCCACCGCCACGCGCTGCTGCTGCCCGCCGGAGAGCTGGCCGGGCCGGTGGTCGAGGCGCCGGCCCAGGCCCACCATGGACACCACCCGGTCCAGCCACTCCCGGTCCGGGCGGCGGCCGGCGATGGACAGCGGCAGGACGATGTTCTCCAGCGCCGTCAGGGTGGGCAGCAGGTTGAACGCCTGGAAGATGAAGCCGATCCGGTCCCGGCGAAGCTCGGTGAGCTGCCGGTCGCCCAGCGTGCCCAGCTCGGTGGTGCCGACGCGGACGGAGCCCGAGCTGACGGAGTCGAGGCCCGCGGCGCAGTGCATGAGGGTGGATTTGCCGCAGCCGGAGGGGCCCATGATCGCGGTGAACTCGGCCTCCCGGAAGGAGACGCTGACGCGGTCCAGTGCCACCACGCGGGTGTCGCCGCTGCCGTAGACCTTCGACAGCTCGGTGGTGGAGGCCGCGATACCGGGCGTCGGGTGGGGGGAGAACGGGTCGGCGGTCACAGGGACTCCACTTCGGGCGCGGTGGGAAAGGGGTGCAAGCCGAAGGGTGTCGGGGGGACGTATCAGGGCCGGGGCCGCCGTGTATCGGCCTCGGCGCCGTCCTGCGGCGGTCGTGTGTCGGTCGGCGGGGGCGGGAGCCGCAGGGTGGCGACCGCGCCGCCGTCCGCGGCGTTGTCCAGGCGCAGTTCGGCGCCGAGCACCCGGGCCTGACCCAGCGCGATGGTCAGGCCGAGGCCGTGTCCCGCACCACGTTCCGCGGCGCCCGTACGGAAGCGGCGCGGGCCGTCGAGCAGCAGGTCGGCGGGGAAGCCGGGGCCGTGGTCGCGGACGACGACGGTCAGGCCCTCGACGGTGACCCGCACCGGGGTACGTCCGTGCCGGTGCGCGTTGGTGACGAGGTTGCCGACGATCCGCTCAAGGCGGCGCGGGTCGGTCTCCACGTACTCCGCGGCCGCCACCCGCGGCGCGGTCGCCGCGGCTTCCGCGGCCGGTGCCCCGGTGATGACGGTGACCTCCGTGTCCAGGCCGGTACGGGCCACCGCCTCGGCGACCACCGCGGCCAGCGGGACCCGGGCGGGCACCGGCGCCTCCGCGCCCGCGTCCAGCCGGGAGATCTCCAGCAGGTCCTCGACCAGGCCGCGCAGGTCCCGTACGCGGGCCCGCAGCAGGTCCTCCGGCTCGCCGGGCGGCAACAGGTCGGTGGCGGCCAGCAGGCCGCCGACGGGGGTGCGCAGCTCGTGGGCCACGTCCGCCGTGAACTGCCGTTCGATGCGCAGCCGTCGGCCGAGACTGTCGGCCATGAGGTCGACGGTGGCGGCGATGTCGGTCACCTCGTCGTGGCCCCTGGCACGGCCCAGGGCGGGGCCGTTACGTGCGTCGAGGTCCCCGCCGGAGATCCGGGCCGCGGTCTCGGCGACCCGGCGCAGCCGGCGGGCGACCAGAGCGGCCCCGTAGACCGCCAGGGGCAGCGCGGCGGCGAGCGAGACGAGCGAGGCCACCGCCATGCTCGCGTCGAGGCGGCGCAGGTCGTGGAGTTGCGGGCTCATGTTGATCCGGACGGCCAGCACGGGGCTGCCCGGGCCGCCGACGCGCTGGGCGCCCCAGACGCTCGGCCCGAGGTTCCCCTCCACGCGCCCGTCGTAGGCCACCCGCCGGTCGGCACCGGCCGGGTGGCGCAGGGCGGTGGGCAGTTCGGCCGGATCGAGCTCGGCACCGCCCGCCGGCGTTCCGGTACGGCGGTAGACCTCCATGGCGGAGTACACCGTGTTGGAGGCGTCCATCTCGGCCCGGTTGCGGATGTCCATCGCGGTCCACACGTGGACGAGGACGCCCACCGCCAGGGCGACCAGGCAGGCCGTGGCGGCCGCCAGCGCGGCGATCTTCCACCGTAGGGGCACACGGGCCGGCCACCACGGCCGGCGCGGGGGAGGCACCGGCCTCAGCGCCTGAGCTTGTAGCCGAAGCCGCGGACCGTCTCGATCCGCTCCCGGCCCAGTTTCTTGCGCAGCCGCTGGACGGCCAGGTCCACGACCCGGCTGTCGCCGTCCCAGCCGTACTCCCAGACGTTGCGGAGCAGGGTGTGGCGTTCCAGCACGATGCCCGGGTGGGCCGCGAACTCCAGCAGCAGTTTCAACTCGGTGGGGGTGAGCGCCACCGGGCTTCCGCAGACGAACACCTCCATCCCGCCGGTGTCGACGGTCAGATCGCCGAAGACAAGTACGTCCTCCTCCCGGCCGGCGACGGGCTCGCCGCCCGGGGCGGGCGCGTAGGAGGCCCGACGCAGCAGCGAGCGGATGCGGGCCACGAGGACGTTCGTCTCCACCGGCTTGACCACGTAGTCGTCGGCCCCGGCCTCCAGACCGGCGACGACATCGAGGCCGTCGCCGCGGGCGGACATCATCAGCACCGGCACCAGGCTGGTCTCGCGGACCCGGCGGCACAGCCCGATCCCGTCGAGGCCGGGCAGCATCACGTCGAGGATCAGCAGGTCGAAGACGTCGTCGTCGCGGAAGGACTCCAGCCCGGTCAGTCCGTCGGCCGCGGCCGTGACCCGGTAGCCGTAGCGTTCGAGGGCGACGGTGAAGGACCGGCGCATCAGCTCGTCGTCCTCGACCAGCAGCACACGGACCGGAGGCAGAGATTCCGGCGCCGGGGCGGGTGAGGGCACGGGCGGGACTCCTGTTCGTACGCGTCGGGCGAAGCGCCGCTCGGGCGTGAACCCCCACGCGGCCGGCGGCGCCGGAAGGAACGATACGGGAGGCATCGGACGCGGCGGCCGAGGTCAGGGCCGGGTGCGCGATTCGATCGGCGGCCGAGCGCCCGTCGATACACGGCCGATACAAACAACCCCGCCCGGACGCCCACGAGCGCGTGCACCGGTGGCGTGTCGATCGAAATCGGCCTGAATGCCGGTGGTGCCGGCCTGAATCGGTCTGCTGAAGCGATGAGTCCGGCCGGGCCGCCGCATAGTCTGATCATCGGTCGATCGGGATCCGTACCGGGGGTCCACGGAGCGAGGAGAAACACTGATGGTCGGGTCGCGTGTCCTTGCCCTCGGGCACTATCAGCCGTCGAAAATCTTGACCAATGCCGATCTTGAGCAGATGGTCGACACCACCGACGAGTGGATCCGGAGCCGGGTCGGAATCACGACGCGCCATGTGGCCGCCGAGGACGAGTCGGTCTCGGACATGGCGACCAAGGCCGCCGAGCACGCACTGGCCAACGCCGGACTCACCGGCGCCGACATCGACTTCGTCATCGTCGCCACCTGCACGGCACTCGACCGCTCGCCCAACACGGCGTCCCGGGTGGCGGCCGCGGTCGGGGCGAGGACTCCCGCCGCCATCGACGTGAACACGGCCTGCTCCGGATTCCCGCACGCCATGGCACTGGCCGACCAGAGCATACGGACGGGTTCCGCCACGAAGGCCTTGGTCATCGGCGTGGAGAAGCTCACCGACTTCGCCGACTGGACCGACCGCACCACCTGTGTGCTCGTCGGCGACGGGGCGGGCGCGGCCGTCGTCGTCGCTTCCGAGGAGCCGGAGATCAGCCCGGTCGTGTGGGGGTCCGTACCCGAGATGGGCGGGGCCGTCCGCATCGAGGCCCCGACCAACACCTTCGCCCAGGAAGGGCAGTCGGTCTACCGCTGGGCCACCACGGCGCTTCCCGAGGTCGCCCTCCAGGTCTGCGAGCGGGCCGGCGTGAAGCCCGAGGAGCTGGGCGGCGTCGTCCTCCACCAGGCCAACCTGCGGATCATCGAACCCCTGGCGCGCAAGATAGGCGCGGTCAACGCCGTCGTGGCCAAGGACGTCGTCGACTCGGGCAACACCTCGGCCGCGAGCATCCCGCTGGCGCTGTCCAAGCTCGTCGAGCGGGGTGAGATCGAGAAGGGATCGCCCGTACTCCTCTTCGCGTTCGGCGGGGGCCTGTCCTACGCCGGCCAGATCATCAACTGCCCGTGATCGGCGCCGACGGATCGACGACGCGGAATTCCCCGCACGTGCCGTGGTGGCCGCTGCTGCGGGAGGCGAAGACCGCTCCCCGGGTGCGGCTGCTGGTGTTCCCGCATTCCGGGGCCGGCCCCAACACGCTGTTCCCCCTGGTCCGCCCGTTGCCCGGCGATGTGGAGGTGCTCGGACTCTCGCTGCCCGGGCGGGAGCGCCGGTTCGACGAGCCCCCGGGCTGCCGGCTCGACCAGGTACTGGACTCCGTGGCCGACGAGGTGCTCGGCCTGGACCCGCTGCCCACGGTGGTCTTCGGACACAGCCTCGGCGCGCTCCTCGCCACCCGCGCGGCGCGCCTGCTCGGCCCGCACTGCCGGGCGGCCGTCGTCAGCGGGCAGGCCCCCGGCCGGACCACGCGCCGGGCCCACGGCACCAGCACCGACGAGGACGTCGTCCGGCTGCTGCGGGAGGGCGGCGGCACCCCGCAGTGGGTGCTGGACGATCCGGAGATGCTGGCGCACGTGACGCGCGTCCTACGGGCGGACATCGAACTCAGCCGGGAGTCCGCGACGGGGTTCGAGGACGTACGGCTCGACGTGCCCCTGCACGTGCTGGGCGGCACGGCGGACCCCCTGATCCCGCACGAACCGCTCGACGGTTGGGCCGACCACACGACCGGGGCGTGCCAGGTGCTCCGCTTCGAAGGCGACCACTTCTTCCTGCTGGCCGAGGCGCACCGCCCCACGGTCGTGGACGTGCTGCGCCGGGCACTCACGGAGGGCTGACCGAAGGACCACCCGGGCGTCCACGCGCCCACGCGCCCACGCGCCCGGGCGTGCCGAAGGGCCGGGGTCACGTGGCGCGTGACCCCGGCCCTTCGGCCGGTCCCCGTCGGACGGGACCGGCGGGAGATCACGGCCGGATGATGCGGACCTGGTAACTGCCGTTGCGCAGTTCACCCACGACGGACACGCTGATGCCCGCCTTCTCGTCGGTGAAGGTCTCGCCCGGCCGGAACGGCGCGTCCGAGAGCTCCGCGTGCACATTGGGCCGCCGGGTGCAGCCGCCGCTCGTGCTCGCGCTGTCCGACACGGTGATCGGGCCGTGCCCGGTGTCCACGTCGGAGTCCACCTTGTAGATCAGGACGCCCGGCTTGCAGACGGCCTCGTCGTTCCCGGCCCGGGTCCGCACCTCCACCGCGTACCCGGCGCTCTCCGACAGTGGGATGAAGGCCAGCTTGGTGCCGCCCCGTATCCCCAGCGGGGACAGGGTGTGGTCGCTGGTGCCCGACTTGGCCGCGCAGCTGATCTGCGTACTGTCCAGCCAGCCCAGCTTCCACTTGTGCCAGCCCATCAGGTCGTTGTTGGCACCCCAGTCCTCGCTCATGATGTCCCAGTGCCCGACCGTGCTCCCGCCGTCCGCGGTGTAGAGGTCGGGCAGCCCGAAGACGTGCCCGTTCTCGTGCGGGAGCACCCGGTAGCCGGTCTCCTGGTAGGTGCCGGAGCCGTCGTCCTGCCGGCTGTAGACGAAGGACGTGTTGGCCAGCGGCACGCCGTCGGCGACCGGAGCCTCGCCGTTGCCCGAGAAGGTCACCGACAGGACGGTGTCCAGGGCGGACGGCCCGGCGTTCGGCGTGACCAGGATGTTGATCAGGTCGTACCGGGTGAAGTCCACCTCGGGGTCGGCGGCCTTCGCTATGTGCTCGACGAGCTGTCGGTAGCCCGGCTCGTACGCGGACCCGCGCTCGATCCCGTACGCCGCGAAGGGCATCGGCATCCGCAGCCAGTCCTTTATCGGCGCTTCGGCCCGGTAGGCCAGCCGGCCGTAGGAACTGACGCGGAACCATTCGGCCGTCTGGGGGAAGAACTCCGCCATCCGGTCCGCCGCCGTGCCCTCGCCCTTGGCGTCGGGGAAGTCGATCATCAGGTTCAGGGCCCGGATCTCGCCGGTGGAGCGCGAGTAGCCGGGCGGGGTCGGCATGCCCTCGGACATCTGCACACCCATGGTGCCCGCGATCCGGCAGGGCGCGAGAGCCGATTCGACGGTCGTGGCCACCGCTCCGGCCGCCGAGTTGCCGCGACCGGATATGCCCGTGCTCGCCGTTGCCGTGACGCCGAGGGCCAGCGCGGTCAGGCCGATGTACGCGCTGGTGCGACGTGGTCTGCGTATCCGGTGGCGGGTCTGCGACATGGAGATCGCCTTCGGGTCCGCGGCAGCCGGCCCTGCCCGGTCTGCGCTCTGTTCGATCACCCTCCGCCGGGCGCGGCGCGCCCGCGCGTCGGGAGAGGCCGAACGTGGACACGCCGGTGACTCAGGTCACACGAGGGAGTGAAATAACCGGGGACCGGATCCCCGTTTGTACGTGAGTCCCACCAAGCGGGGAGCGACTCCCCGTTTGGGCGGGGTGGTCGCTCGGTCCGCACCACGAGTCCATGAGTCCACGAGCCCACGAGTCCACGAGTCCGCGCCAGGGAGGCCCCGGAATGAAGAGCTCCACCCGCACCACCCCGGCGCCCGGCCTCACCCCGGACCTTGCGCAGGGGTCCGCTTCCGGTGTTCCGCGTCCGCGCGCCGACGCCGTCCGCAATCGCGAGCGGATCCTGGCGGCGGCCCGCGAGGCCTTCGTCGAATCCGGCTCCGGGGCTCCCTTCGACGAGGTGGCCCGCCGGGCCGGCATCGGCAATGCCACGCTCTACCGGCACTTCCCCGACCGCCCCACCCTCGTCCACCACGTCGTGCTCTTCACGATGGGCCGGGTGACGGCCTCGGCCGAGGCCTCCCTCGCCGAGGAGCCCGACGCCTTCGCCGCCCTGTGCCGGTTCACGCACGCCGCCGCGGACGAGCGGATCGGCGCCCTGTGTCCGATGCTCGCCGACGGGTTCGACGGCGAGCACCCCGAACTGCTCGCGGCGCGCACCGCGTTGGAGGGGGCCGTCGTCACCCTGCTGGCCGCGGGCCAGGACGCCGGGCTGGTCCGCACCGACATCGGGGTCGGCGACCTGATGGTCGCCCTGTCCCAGCTCAGCCGCCCGCTCCCGGGCACGGCGTGCCTCGACACCGACCGCTTCGCCCACCGCCATCTGCAGCTCTTCCTCGACGGGTTGCGGGCCCCGGCCCGCTCCGAACTCCCTGGTTCGGCGACGACCTTGGACGACCTGCGGCAGAAAACCATGTGACACGCACAAAGCTTACGAAATAGCCTTTTTCAGTCATTCCGCACAGTGAAGTGGGTATCCCCATGTCAAAAACAGCCGCGAGCCTCGCGCCGGCTGCCGATCCCAGCCGCTGGAAGGCACTCGTCTTCATAGCCCTGGCCCAGCTGATGGTCGTCCTCGACGCGACCATCGTGAACATCGCCCTGCCCTCCGCCCAGACCGACCTCGGCATCTCGGACGGCAACCGCCAGTGGGTCATCACCGCGTACGCGCTGGCCTTCGGCGGACTGCTCCTCTTCGGCGGTCGCATCGCCGACAAGTGGGGCCGTAAGAACGCCTTCGTCGTCGGTCTCGTCGGCTTCGCCCTGGCCTCCGCGCTCGGCGGCGCCGCGAACGGCGAGGCCATGATGCTCGGCGCCCGCGCGTTGCAGGGGGCCTTCGGCGCGCTGCTCGCACCGGCGGCCCTGTCGCTGCTCGCCGTCATGTTCACCGACGCCAAGGAGCGGGCCAAGGCCTTCGGCATCTACGGAGCCATCGCGGGCGGCGGCGGCGCCGTCGGCCTGATCCTCGGTGGGTTCCTGACCGAGTACCTGAACTGGCGCTGGACCTTCTTCGTCAACATCCCCTTCGCGATCGTCGCGGCCGTCGGTGCCTGGATGGTCATCCGTGAGCCCGCCGGGTCCCGCAACCGCGCGCCCCTCGACATCCCGGGCGTGATCCTTTCCACCACCGGTCTCGTCGCCCTCGTGTACGGCTTCACCCGCGCCGAGTCCGCCGGCTGGTCGGACGCCCTGACGGTCACCATGTTCGTCTCCTCGGCGCTGCTGCTGTCCGCCTTCGTCCTCGTCGAGTCCAAGGTGAAGTCCCCGCTGCTGCCGCTGCGCGTCCTGCTGGAGCGCAACCGCGGCGGTGTCTACCTCTCGCTCGGCCTCGCCGTCATCTCGATGTTCGGCCTCTTCCTCTTCCTCACCTACTACCTGCAGGTCGTGAAGGGCTTCTCGCCCGTCAAGACCGGCTTCGCCTTCCTGCCGATGATCGCGGGCATGATCACGGGCTCCACCCAGATCGGCGCCCGTCTGATGACCCGCGTCCCGCCGCGCCTGCTGATGGGCCCGGGCTTCATGGTCGCCGGCCTCGGCATGCTGCTGCTCACCCAGCTGGAGGTCGGGTCCTCGTACCCGGCGCTGATCCTGCCGGCGCAGCTGCTGCTCGGCCTCGGCATGGGTACGGCGTTCATGCCGGCGATGTCCCTGGCCACGCACGGGGTGAACCCGGCCGACGCCGGTGTCGCCTCCGCCATGGTCAACACCTCGCAGCAGGTCGGCGGCGCCATCGGCACCGCGCTGCTGAACACCATCGCCGCCTCGGCGACCACCGCGTACCTGACCGACCACGCGGCCGAGGCCGCGGCGGGCGGCCCCGCGGCGCAGCTGATCCAGGCGCAGGCCATGGTGGAGGGCTACGCGTCCGCCATCTGGTGGGCGGTCGGCATCCTGGTCGCCAGCTCGGTCATCGCGCTGACGCTGATCAACACCGGCCGTCCGGGTGCCGGCGGCCCGGTGGCCTCCGGTTCCGGTTCCGGCGAGGAGGCCGAGCTCAAGGTCCCGGTGATCGCCCACTGATCAGGGCCGAGGGCCCACGGGAATGACTGATGACCCCGTTTCGTTCAAATTTGAACGAGACGGGGTTAGTCTGTTTCGGTACGCATTTCAACTACGCGGAGGAGCGCCCGCTGTGACCCGCATACCGGCCCTGTACCTGAGCCACGGCGCACCCCCGCTGGCCGACGACCCGATCTGGCCCGGCGAGCTCGCCGCCTGGTCCGCCGACCTGCCGCGCCCCCGGGCGATCCTCATGGTCTCCGCCCACTGGGAGGAGGCCCCGCTCGCCCTCGGCGCCACGGAGCGCGTCCCGCTCGTGTACGACTTCTGGGGCTTCCCCGAGCACTACTACCGGGTCCGTTACGACGCCCCCGGCGCCCCGGAGCTGGCCGCCTCGGTCCGCAAGCTGCTGCGCGCCCCCGGCACCCCCGTCCAGGACATCCCCGACCGCGGCCTGGACCACGGCGCGTACGTCCCCCTGGTGGAGATGTATCCGGAGGCCGACATCCCGGTCCTCCAGATCTCCCTGCCCACGCTGGATCCGGCCGGCCTGATGGACATCGGCCGCAAGCTCGCCCCGCTGCGCGACGAGGGCGTGCTGATCGTGGGCAGCGGCTTCTTCACCCACAACCTGGCGGCGCTGCGCCACACGGGCCCGGGCGTCCCCGGCTGGTCGGCGGAGTTCGACGCGTGGGGAGCCGAGGCCCTGGCCGCGTCCGACGTGGACGCCCTGCTGGACTTCGAGCACAAGTCCCCGGCGGGTCGCCTGGCCCACCCCCGCACGGAACACTTCGCCCCGCTCTTCGTCACCCTCGGCGCGGCCGAATCCGACCTGACCGCGACCCGCACTCCGGTGGACGGCTTCTGGATGGGCCTCTCGAAGCGCTCCCTGCAGTTCGGCTAGGGCGTGCCTTTCGGACCGGGTCGGAGGTCGCGCTCACCCGGACGGGTGGTGGCCCAGTCGCTTCTCGTACCAGCGGACGTCCCAGTACCGGTCGAACTTCCGGCCCGCCTCGGTGAACTCTCCGACCCGGCGGAAGCCGAAGCGCTCGTGCAGGCGCACCGAGGCCTCGTTCGGCAGGGCGATCCCGGCGAACACGCGGTGCACCGGCTCCTTGGCCAGGGCGGCGAAGAGCGCCTCGTAGAGGAGGGTGCCGATGCCCCGGCCGACCGCGTGCGGGGCGAGGTAGACGCTCGCCTCCACCGAGGTGACATAGGCCGGTTTGGGGCGATACGGGCTACTGGTGGCGTATCCGGCCATTCGATCGCCGGTCCAGGCAACCAGAAGCCGGTGGGGCCCGTCTTCAGAGTAGGAGTGCAGCCACGGGCGGCGCTGTTCCGGAGTGAAAGCGGCGGTGTCGAACGTGACGGCGGTCTCACGGACGTAGTGGTTGTAGACGTCCGTGAGAGACGCCAGATCGGCCTCTGTTCCGGGCCTGACCTGCACCTCTTCGAGATCTTGCGCCATTGGCTCCCCTCCCGTGGCGGGGCAGGATACTGCAAGATCTCGAAAATGAGGGAGCAGCGTGGGAATTCTGTCCCGATTCCAGTCGTTGTTTCCTTCGGAAGCGGGCACTCGGGAGAGTGTCCGTGACGCACCGGACCGGTCGGCAGCCGTCCCGGCGGCGTCCACCAGCCGCACCGCGACCGAACACTTCGCAAGGGAGCACGCATGGCAACCCGCGCCGTCGCCCGTCGTCAGTCCACGAGCAGCGCCCGCGCTGTGGGCGGGGAGATCGCAGACCGCGACCTGGTCGGCATGTACCTGGACGAGATCGCGCGCACCCCGCTGCTCGACGCCGCCAAAGAGGTGGAGCTCTCCCAGATCATCGAGGCGGGCGTCTACGCCCAGCAGATCCTCGACGGCGCGATAGAACGCGACGGGGACACCCCGGCCCGCGAGGAGCTGGAGGCGCTGGCCGCCGAGGGGGAGCGGGCCAAGGAGGTCTTCATCCGCTCGAACCTCCGCCTCGTCGTGGCCGTCGCCCGTCGCTATCCGCGCAGCGGCCTGCCCCTCCTCGACCTGATCCAGGAGGGCAACGCGGGCCTCGTCCGCGCCGTCGAGAAGTTCGACTACGCCAAGGGCTTCAAGTTCTCCACGTACGCCACGTGGTGGATCCGGCAGGCGATCACCCGGTCCATCGCGGACCAGTCCCGCACCATCCGCCTCCCCGTCCACCTCGTCGAGGAGCTCGGCCGGATCCGTCGCGTCCAGCGCGAGTTCAACCGCGAGAACGGCCGCGAGCCGGAGCACGCCGAGATCGCCGCCGAGCTGGACTCGACGGAGAAGCGCGTCGGTGACGTGCTGGACTGGGCCCGCGACCCGGTCAGCCTCAACATGTCGGTCGACGACGACGGCGACACGCAGTTCGGTGACCTCCTGGAGGACACCTCGGCGATCTCGCCCGAGCAGTCCGTGCTCTCCCTGCTGCGCAGCGAGGAGCTGGAGGACCTGTTGGGCAAGCTCGACCAGCGCACGGCGTCGATCATCAAGATGCGGTACGGCATCGACGACGGCCGCGAGCGGACCCTGACGGAGGTCGGCAAGCAGCACGGCCTGACCCGTGAGCGGATCCGCCAGATCGAGAAGCACGCGCTGCTGGAGCTGAAGCGGATGGCGCGCGACACCGGCTTCGACGCCGTGGCCTAGCGCGACCCGCGGCGAAGCCCCCTGTACGAGCCCCGGTGCCTATCCCCCCCCAGGCGCCGGGGCTCTCTCCTGCCCCGCGCGACCCGGCCCCTACGGCGCGCCCGTCGCCGACGTGAGCCGCGCGGCCAGCGCACCGGCCGCGTCCCGCAGCGCCGCAGGCGCCCGCACGGTGAACGCCAGCCCCGTCAGGGCCAGCCGGGCCGCCGTCCACTCCGGTGCGTCCGCGCTCTCGAAGCTCACCGAGGTCCGCGCCCCGTCCCCCGGCAGGGCCGCGGCCCGTAGCCAGGCCGGCAGCTCCGCGGGGTCCGCCGCGAAGTCGACCTCCACCCGGTACGGCTGCTTCTCCCCGCCCCGCAGCCCCCGCCGGACGAACTCCTCCGCCTCCATCGGCAGCTCCCGCCGCGCGAACCGGGCCCCCGTCGCGAAGGCCTCGTCGACCCGGTCCACCCGGAAGGTCCGCCAGTCCTCCCGCTCCAGGTCGTAGGCGACCAGATACCACCGGCTCCCGGTGCTCACCAGCCGGTACGGCTCCACCAGCCGCCGCGACTCGGCCCCGTCGCGCGCCCGGTACGCGAACCGCAGCCGCTCCGGCCCCGCCACCGCCGCCGCCATCGTCGTCAGCGTCCGCGGGTCGACGCTCGCCCCGTCGCCGCGGGACAGCGCGATCGTCGCCGACTGGAGCGCGCTCACCCGGTGCCGCAGCCGCGACGGCAGGACCTGCTCCAGCTTCGCCAGGGCCCGTACGGAGGCCTCCTCGACCCCCTCGATCGCATGGCCGGCCCCCGCCCGCAGCCCCACCGCGATCGCCACCGCCTCCTCGTCGTCCAGCAGCAGCGGGGGCATCGCCGCCCCCGCCACCAGCCGGTATCCGCCCTCGGAGCCCAAGGTGGCCTCCACCGGGTAGCCGAGGTCCCGCAGCCGCTCGATGTCGCGCCGGATGGTTCGGGGGCTCACGTGCAGCCGCTGTGCCAGCTCGCTCCCCGGCCATTCCCGCGGGGTCTGCAGGAGGGACAGCAGGGACAGCAGTCGTCCGGGTGTGTCGGTCATGAATCCAGGCTGCCGGCGGAATAGGACACGGACTGACCTAGACGCCGTCTAAGTTTCTCCTCATGAGCACCGAGACGTCCCAGACATCGCCCGAAAGAGAGAACGGGCCCGTACAAGAAGAGCGGAACGACGTAGCCCACGACGCACCCAGCTCGCCCGCCGACCGCCGCCGCTGGCTGGCGCTCGCCATCGTGATGACCGCGGCCTTCATGGACCTGGTCGACGTCACGATCGTCAACATAGCCATTCGCACCATGCGTGAGGACTTCGGCGCCTCCACCAGTGCGATCCAGTGGATCACCGCGGGCTATGCCCTCGCCTTCGCCGCAGGCCTGATCACCGGCGGCCGTCTCGGTGACATCTACGGCCGCAAGCGCGTCTTCCTCATCGGCATCGCCGGGTTCACCGTGGCCTCGCTGCTCTGCGGCATCGCCGCGAACCCGGACATCCTCGTCGTGGCCCGCCTCCTCCAGGGCGGTATGGCCGCTCTGATGGTGCCGCAGGTCCTGGCGATCATCCACGTCACCTTCCCGCCGCAGGAGCGCGGCAAGGTCTTCGGCATGTTCGGCGCGATCGTGGGCCTCGCCGCCGTCTCGGGTCCGCTGCTCGGCGCGCTGCTCATCGAGTGGGACCTCTTCGGTCTCGGCTGGCGCCCGATCTTCCTGATCAACCTGCCCGTCGGCATCATGGGCGTGATCCTGGGCCGCAAGTTCATCGCCGAGTCCAAGGCTCCCAAGGCACTGCGGCTGGACCTCGTCGGCGTCGTCCTCGCCACCCTCGCCCTGGTCCTGCTGATCTTCCCGCTGACCCACGGCCACGAGAACGACTGGCCGATGTGGGGCTTCGTCTGCATGGGCGCGGCGCCGTTCGTCTTCGCCGCCTTCATCGCCTACGAGAAGTACAAGATCAAGAAGGATGGTTCCCCGCTCGTCGAACTCTCCCTCTTCAAGGTCAAGAGCTTCGCCGGTGGTATCGCCGTCCAGCTGACCTTCGGCATCGCGACCGGCATCTTCTTCCTGGTCTGGACGATGTACATGCAGATGGGTCTCGGCTGGAGCGTGCTGCGCGCGGGTCTGACCGGCATCCCGTTCTCCATCGCGGTCTCGGTCGCCGCCGGCCTCTCGGTGGAGAAGCTCGTCCCCCGCTTCGGCCGCAAGGTGCTCCAGGCCGGCGCGCTGGTCATGGCCGCCGGTGTGCTCCTCTACATCTGGGAGTCGCAGCACTACGGCATGGAGATCGCCTCCTGGCAGATGGCCGCCCCGCTGGTGGTCATGGGTGTCGGCATGGGCCTGATCGTGGCCCCGCTGAACGACACCGTGCTCTCCGAGGTGCCGCGCGAGCACGCCGGATCCGCCTCGGGTCTGATCAACACCACCGGGCAGATGGGCAACGCGCTGGGTCTCGCGCTGACCTCCGTCGTCTTCTTCGGGTTGATCGACGACGACATGGTCTTCGGCCCGCCGTACGTGGAGGCCTTCCGCGGCGCGCTGTGGTGGATCGTGGCCGTCATGATCGTGATCTTCGCGGTGATGTTCGTACTGCCGCGCAGGGCCCTTCCGATGGAGGAGCGCGAGGGTGCCGCCGAGCACGCCGGCCGCACCCCCGAGAAGGTCCCGGTCGCCTGAGTCGACCCCCACGCGCCGTCGAGCGGACGTGCCTGCCCTCCGGGGCGGCATGTCCGTTCTTTTTTGTTTCCCTCCGCACCCATGCGTACAGTGGTGCGAATCCGCTGATTAGTGAACGAAACGGACGTGTATCCAGATGTGCGCACCGGAGCGACGCCCCGAGATCCTGCTGACCGCCCGCGAGGCGGGCGGCATCGAGGGCGGTAGCGGCAGCGCCATCGTCCGGCCGGCCGTCTCACGGCCGAAGGCGGCCTGACCCCCGACCAGCCGTCCGACCGCCCGCACGCCTGACCGCGCTCGACCTCACCGAGGCGGCCCGCCGCACGCGACCCACTCATCACGGACACGGGGCTCGCCCCCGCCGACAAGGCCTTGATCGAGGCCGCCGGTACGGAAGTTGTGCTCGCATGATCCTCACCGTCACTCCCAACCCCTCCCTCGACCGGGCCTACGAGGTCCCCCCGCTGGACCGCGGCCGGGTGCTGCGCGCCGGCGGCGAACGGGTCGACCCCGGGGGCAAGGGCGTCAACGTCTCCCGCGCCGTGGCCGCCGCCGGTGTCCGTACGACGGCGGTCCTCCCGCTCGGCGGCGCCCCCGGCATCCTCCTCGCCGAACTCCTCGGGGCGCAGGGCGTGGACGTCACGGCCGTCTCGATCACCGGTCAGACCCGCTCGAACGTCGCGCTCACCGAACCCGACGGCACCCTCACCAAAATCAACTCGCCCGGCCCGGCGCTCTCCCCGGAGGAATCCGCCCTCCTCCTCGACACCGTCCGCTCGGCCGCCACCGAAGCCACCTGGGTCGCCTGCTGCGGCAGCCTCCCGCGCGGCGTCGGACCCGACTGGTACGCCGAGCTCGTCGCCCGGGCGCACGCGGCGGGCGCCCGCGTCGCCCTGGACCCTTCGGGCTCCGTACCGCCGGAGCTGACCGCCGCCCGGCCGGAGGTGATCAAGCCCAACGCGTCCGAGCTGGCGACCGCGGTGGGACGCCCGCTGCCCACCCTGGGGGACGTGGTCAAGGCCGCCGAGGAGCTCCGCGACCGGGGCGCGGGGGCCGTACTGGCCTCCCTCGGCGGAGACGGCCAACTCCTGGTCTCGGCGGAAGGCACCTACTACGGCACCGCTCCGGCCCCGCTGGTGCGCAGCACCGTAGGGGCGGGCGACGCCTCGCTGGCCGGCTTCCTGATCGCGGGCGGCGCCGGACCGGGCGCCCTCGCCTCGGCCCTGGCCCACGGCGCGGCCGCCGTCCAACTGCCGGGCAGCGCCATGCCGACCCCGGCGGACCTGCGCCCCGACCGGGTCCGCGTCACCGAGGACCCACCCCTGGACCTCCAGCTCACCGACCCCGGTACGCCGTAGCGGGTCTCTCGCCGAGGCGGATCACCGTACGCGGGCGCGCAGTTCCATCGCTCCGCGGGCGGCCGCCTCGCTCTCGTACACCTCGCACATGTGCCGCCCGTCGGGCGTCGCCGTGTGCTCGACCTCCCACAGGCTGACCTCGGTCCCGTCGAGCAGCACGAAGGCGTGCTCGTACAGGCTGAAACCCGCGCCCCGCCCGTCCGCGAAGGAGTGCCGCGCGCCGAACGCCTGCGTGATCTGGTGCGCGTACGCCGACCGCAGCAGCGTCGTCACCGGCTCGCCCGGCCGGTCGGCGTTCTCCGCGCGGCGCAGCACCCGCCGGGCGTGGTCGGCGGAGTCCTCCACCGCGTACTCCCGGTGCCGACGCATCGGGGCCTGGGCCGCGTACAGCGCGCTCAGCAGCGCCACGTCGCCCTCCGGCTCGTCCTCGCCCGGTGTCGGCGTCGGATCCGGGGACGCCCCGGCCGAGGCCTCGCCGAACAGCCGGGTCACGGCCAGGCAGGTCTCCGCCTTGCTCGCGAAGACCTCGTGCCGGGGGGACCGGTCGCCCTCCAGCCGGTAGGTCAGCTCCCACAGCGAGACCGAACCGCCGTCGGTCAGCAGATAGGTGTGCCGGTGGGTCTCCCGCCAGACGCCCGCCTCCGGGCTGTGGTGGGTGGTGTGCAGCGAAGAGCTGTGGGCGAGCGCCGTGCCGAGGCGCTCGACCAGCCGGTCCGGCAGGTCGAAGGAGTTGAGGGCGCGGCCGAGGAGTCGTTCGAGGTGCGCCTCGGTTGTCTCGTACGGATCGCTCAAGGTGGGTCTCCAGGCCGTCGCAGCTTGTCACTCAGCGGAAGCTCAACGTAACCCCTGGTACTGACATCACGTCCGGGGTTCGGTAAAACGTCCGGGAAGCATCGGAGGTTCCCGCCACACCTTCAGGTCAACTTGCGTACGGATGCGCACGGTTGGGCCCGATCTGAGGGGAAGCGCGGGAGTATGGGCCACATGGCAACGAATACAGTGGGCCTCCCGCGCCAGCAGGTACGGCCCCGCAGTGGATACGAGGGCGAACAGAGCGCCGCTCCGAAGGGGTTGGCCTGGCTGTTGGCCGTCACCGGGGCGGCCGGCCTGCTGGCCTCGTGGGTGATCACCCTCGACAAGTTCCTCCTGCTGGAGGACCCGGACTTCAAGCCCGCGTGCAGTCTCAACCCGGTGGTCTCCTGCGGCAGTGTGATGACGAGCGAGCAGGCGGCGGCCTTCGGCTTCCCCAATCCGATGCTGGGGCTCGTCGCGTACGCCGTCGTGGTCTGCGTCGGCGTGGGCCTGCTGGCGGGCGCCCGCTACCGCGACTGGTTCTGGCTCGGACTGAACGCCGGCACGCTCTTCGGCACCGGCTTCTGCGGTTGGTTGATGGTCCAGTCGCTCTACGAGATCAACGCGCTCTGCCTGTGGTGCTGCCTCGCCTGGGTCGCGACGCTGCTGATGTTCTGGGCGGTGACCGCGCACAACGTCCGTACGCGCGTCCTGCCCGCCCCCGGCCCGCTGCGGGGCTTCTTCACCGAATTCGGCTGGGCCCCGCCCGCCCTGCACCTCGGAGTGATCGGCATGCTGATCCTCACCCGCTGGTGGGACTTCTGGACCGCCTGACCGCCGGGGGGCGGAACACGAAGAGGGCCCCGGCGGCTGGACGCCGCCGGGGCCCTCTTCGTTCACTCCACAGGCTCAGCGGCCCGCGATCACCCGAAGGGCGGAGGGACCGGAGATCAGCTGCCGGCCGAGAGGTTGCCGGAGAGGACCGGGATGTTGTCCAGGATGTGCGAGAGCGGCTCGTCGCCCTTGGCCTGGGTGGAGTTCTCGGTGCACTGCTGGTTCTGCGGGTTGGACAGGACGTTGATGTCCTGGACGCCGATGTTGAGCGCGGCGATCAGCGACTGGGCGTTGACCTTCGCCGGCAGGCCGATGCAGGGCTTGTTGAGGGTGCCCTGGACCAGGCTGAGCTGCGGGCTCATGTCGCCGGCGGTCTTCTGGTTGCCGTAGATCTGCTGGGCACCGTTGCCGTTGACGGTGTTGACCCCGTTGTCGTTACCGATGGCCATGGCCGGGGCCGCGGCGGCAGCGCCCGCGCCGATCGCAACGGCGGAGACCGCGGCGGCGGTCATGAACTTCTTGAACATCTTGATCCTTCTGTCGCACGAGTGCCCGCTGATGGAGCGCCCTGGTCAACTGCCCGACCTGCGGGTCGGTTCCGCTGCTTCACTCGAACGGCCCGCGTGCGCCGAGGTTTTCCCCACCCCGGGTGAGTGGGCTCCGGACGCCTGCGCGAAGCCCGTACGCGGCCGGCAGTGATCGGGTTCCGGTTGCGCTCCGTGCGAGGTGTTCGCACGGTGGGTGACGAAGCGGATCGATCGGGTCCGCTCTCGTGTCCCCACCACGAAGGAACACCCATGCACCGCACGAAGCCGTCCCGCGCCCGCCTCCTCGTCCCGTCGGCCCTCGCCCTCGTCATACTGTCCGGCGTGGCTGCCCCCGCGGTCGCCGCGGAGGGTGACGGCTCCGCGGCCCTCACCGATCGAGTGGCCTCCGTCAAGAAGCAGGTCGAGAAGATCGAGCGGCGCGCGGCGGCCGCCGGCCCCATCGACGACCTCCTTGCGGGCCTCACCAAGACCCTCGAAGGTCTTCTCGCGACGGTCGGGGGTCTGCTGCCCCCCGGGGTGACGCTGCCGCCGATCGAGCTGCCGACGCTGCCGGACATCAAGCTCCCCGAGCTGCCCGACCTGTCCGGCCTCATTCCGCAGCTGCCGCCGGTGGAGCTCCCGCCGGTGGACGCCCTGCCCGAGGTCCCGACCGCCCCGGCGATCCCGGACATCCCCGTGGTTCCTACCGTTCCGGACATTCCGGCCCTCCCGTAGGGCCGGTACGGACCGGTAACCCGTCGGATGGTTACGACAATTGAGCCGAACAGGTCTCATCGTGCGCGTGGCCGTGTCGTCTGGGAAGCTGGACCGTTTCGCTCGGTGTGAGCCCCGGTTCGGGGCAGAACATCGAACAGAAGGTGCACTTCCCATGAACTCTGCCAAGAAGGCCGCCCTGGTCCTGGCCACCGCTGGTCTCGCCGCGGCCGGTGCCGCCGGCTCCGCCGCCGCCGACTCGTCGGCCGAGGGCGCGGCCGTGGGTTCCCCCGGCGTCCTGTCCGGCAACCTGGCCCAGGTGCCGGTGCACATCCCGGTCAACGTCTGCGGCAACACCGTGAACGTCGTCGGCCTGCTGAACCCGGCGTTCGGCAACGTCTGCGTCAACAACTGACGTTCGCACGACCGACTGTGGGCGCCCCGGCCTCGCCGGTGGCGCCCACAGTCGTGTCGGCACGTGGCCGGCCGGGACGGTTCACTGACCGCCGTTGAGCTTCACGCCGCCGAGCATCGGGGACGCCTGGGTGGCGCCGTTCGCGAGACCGAGCACGGTGCCGGGTACGTCGTTGCGCACCTTGTTGACCTTCTGGGCGGTCCCCACGACCTTGTTGACGGTGTCGCCCTGCTCGGCCAGCCCGTTGCCGACCGTCTGCGGAAGGGACTCCGAGACGGGCCCGACGGCGTTCAGCGTCTCGGTCACCCCGCCGGTCAGGCTCATGGGGGGCATCGCGGCCGCGGGCTCGGCGGCGAAGGCGGTGGCGGAGGCGCCGAGGGCGGCGACGGAGCCGACGACGACAGCGGCGACCTTCGTGAGCTTCATTATCGAAATCCTCTTCTTTCGTGGACAGAGGCGTCAGTGGCGACCGTCGCGCCACTTTCACCCTGGGTAACGATTCCCCGTCGCTACGGAAACGCGAACGCGCGCGGTTATGTGGTGCGGGCATGACAGTGGCCGGAGAATCCGACGAGGGATTCTCCGGCCACTGTTTGTTCCGATTACCGGTATTGCCGGTCAGGAGACGCGCGACCGCCGGTACAGAATGGCGCC
This sequence comes from Streptomyces sp. CLCI03, assembly GCF_053615355.1. Lineage (NCBI taxonomy): Bacteria > Bacillati > Actinomycetota > Actinomycetes > Kitasatosporales > Streptomycetaceae > Streptomyces > Streptomyces sp. CLCI03. The sequence continues at coordinate 4,721,956 of NZ_CM132132.1, forward strand.
GCCCAGGATCAGGGCGGTGGCGAGGGCCGCCGCGGCCGCGGGCTGCCCCGCGCCGGTCTCGGCCAGCACCGGCCCGGTCACGTGAGCCGGAGCGGGGGCCGACGGCTGTACGGGAGCGGGAGCGGGAGCGGGCGCGGGGAGGGGCGCCGGGGCCGGGGCGGGAGCGGGCGCCGGGGGAAGGGTGACCGGGGTGTCACCGCCGGGGGCGGCCGGCGGCTGGTCCGCGGGAGGTACCACCTCGGGCGCCGGGGCCGGGGCCGGCGCCGGGTGCTCCACGGGCAGGCTGCCGTGCGGCGGCCCGGGGGCGGGCCCCTCCTCCACCACGGGAGCCGGGCCGGGTGCGGGTGCCGGCAGCGGGTGCGGAGCCTCCTCGACCGGGGCCGGGGCGGGCTCCGGGGCGGGCAGCGTGTGCGGCGGCTCCTCGGCCGGGGGCGCGGGGGCCTCCTGGACCGGTTCCGGGGTGGGCAGCGGGGCCGGGTGCTCCTCCACCGGTTCCGGCATGGGGTGCGGCCGCTCGGGCGCGGGGGGAGCGTGGTGCGCCGGCGGGGGCGGCGGGGACGGCTCGGGGTGGTCGTCGCACTCCTCCTTGCCCCGCTGCTCACCGGGGCCGCCGTAGCCACCCTCGTGGCGCGGCTCCTCCTGGCGCGGCTTCGCGTGCCGCGGTCCGTCCTGTCGGGGCTGCTCGTGGCGGGCCTGCTCGTGCCGGGGCTGCTCCGGTCCGCCCGCGTGGCGCGGCGATCCGTGGCGCTGCTCCGGCACCACGTGCCGGCCCTCGCGTTCGTCGAGGTAGCGTTCGAGGGCCTGGGCGTTCTCGGGGCTGAGGTAGCGCCCGTAGTCGTAGCCGTCGTTCGCGTGCGAACCGGTGTCGGTGACGCACGTGTTCCCCATCGCAGGGTTGAGCGCCGCACCGCCGTCCACGCTGTTGCCGCACACGTTCGGTGCGAAGGTGATCGGTACCGAGACGCTGTTGCCGGCCAGCACGCCCGGTGAGTGCGAGGCCTCGGCACTCGCTCCGGGGTGCGCGTAGGCCGCGCCGGTCGCGATCGACAGCAGACTCGACGCGGCTGCCGCCGTGAGCATCCCCTTGCCCAGTACCTGTCGGCTCAGTACCTGTCGCATGGGTCCTTCCCTGTCTACCGGCGCCATGGCCGGTGTGGAATCGGAGGTGGCCTCGGAGTGCACCGCCGTGCACTCCGAGGCCACCCCGAGGAGGCTTGCCCTCGCGGGCGGAAGCGCTTCGTCAGGCGTTGACGCAGGTGTTGCCGAACGCCGGGTTGAGCAGCGCGATGATGTTCACGGTGTTGCCGCAGACGTTGACCGGGACGTGGACCGGAACCTGGAGCAGGTTGCCGGACAGGACGCCGGGGGAACCCACGGCCGCGCCGTGGGCGGTCGAGTCGGCCATGGCGGGGGAGGCGGCACCGGCGAGCATGAGAGCGCCGGCGGCCAGCACCACTGCCTTCTTGTACGTCATTTTGATTTCTTTCCTTCCCGCAGAGGCGTGTCCACTGCAGAAATAACAACGAGCGGTCGGGGAAAAAGAAACCGCAGATTCTCGGTGGCCTGTCGGTAATTCACCCCGATGCCCGGTCCGCTGTTCGGATCGAATTCCGGGAGTCGATGGATTCATATCGACAATTCCGGGGGTCGGTAAGTTTTCCGGCCCTGCATGCGGCGAGGCCGCCGCGACCCTGTGGGTGCGACGGCCTCGCGGGCGGGGCCTCGGTCAGCTGCCGTTCGAGACGTTGCCGGAGAGGATCGGGATGTTGTCCAGGATGTGCGAGAGGGCCTCGTCGCCCTTGGCCTGGGTGGAGTTCTCGGTGCACTGCTGGTTCTGCGGGCTGGACAGGACCGGGATGTCCTGGACGCCGACGTTGACCAGGGCCAGCACGGACTGCACGTTGGCCTTCGCGGGGAGGGCGATGCAGGGCTTGTTGAAGGAGCCCTGGATCAGCGCCATCTGCGGGCTCATGTTGCCGTAGGTGGCCTGGTTGCCGTAGATCTGCGCGGCGCCGTTGCCCTGGACGGTGTTGACGCCGTTGTCGTTGCCGATCGCCATCGCCTGCGGAGCCATGGCGGCGCCGATGCCCACGACCGAGGCGGCAACCGCGGCCGAGGCCATCATCTTCTTGATCATTGTCGTCCCTTTTTTGCAGGATTGCCCGGTAGTGGAGCACCCGGATCAACGCCGCCGCCCCGGTGTGGGTTGCGTGGCTTCACCCGGATGCGGGCGTTTCGGGCGGCACGGTTGACGGTCAGGCGTTGATGCAGGTGTTGCCGAACGAGGGGTTCAGCAGGGCGATCACGTTCACCGTGAGGCCGCAGGCGTTGACCGGGACGTCGACGGGCACCTGGAGCAGGTTGCCGCTCAGGACGCCGGGGGACCCAGCCGTGACGCCGTGAGCCGTCGCGCCGTCCCCGCCGTGCGCGGAGGCGAGGCCCGCGCCGCCGATCAGCGCGGCGGCGCCCGCGACGGCGATGGTGGTGCCGCGCACCAGCCTCTTCTTCATCTCCGTATTTCCTTTCGGTTCGAACAATGGTGCAACTCATAACGACCCGCCCGTTGCGAGGGTGCGTGTTATCGCCCAAAAGGCCGTACGAGCGAGTCCGACGTGATTTCCGGCCCGAGTTCTGACAAAGTTCACTCCTGTTTTGTCCCCTTGATCGAAAATGGAGACAGGGTCATGGGTTCCTCCCGCAGAATCCTCGGCGCGCTCGGTCTGCTGTCCTGCCTCACTCTTTCCGTGAACGCCCAGACGGCGGGGGCGGCGGCTCCCGCTCCCAAGGAGCTGCCCCGGATCCCCTTCACCCAGCGTTACCAGGCCGTGCAGCACGGCGGGCTGGTGCGTGCCTCCAACTCCGGCATCAGTTGCCGCAAGGAACACTCCCCGCAGGCCGAGCCGTGCGCCGAGGTCAAGAAGGGCGCGGCGGGGGTCAACAGCGACTTCGAGATGTTCTACAGCGAGGTCGACAAGGACCCGGACACCTACAACTCCACCCGGGCCGAGCTCAAGGTCCCGCAGGGCGCGAAGGTCTCGTACGCCCGGCTCTACTGGGGCGGGAACCTGCGGGTGGGTGAGCAGAAGCCGCCGCAGGACGACGGGCGGGTGCTGGTCGCCGAACCCGGCGGCGCGTACAAGGAGGTCCTCGCCGACACGGTGATGGGCCACCGCACGGACGCCGGCAGCGACGCCTACCAGGCTTCCGCCGACGTGACCCCGCTGGTCCGCAAGGGCGGCGCCGGCATGTGGACGGTGGCCCAGCTCAACATCGCGATGGGCCACTCCGAGGTGGGGGCCTGGGGCGGCTGGACGCTGGTCGTCGCCTACGAGCACCCGCAGGAGCCGGTACGCCGGATCTCGCTGTGGGACGGCTTCGAGTCGCTCGCCGCCCGCGCCGGGGACGGAATCGTCGAGATCGAGGGGCTGGACGCGCCGGCCGGCTCCGCGGGTCGGGTCGGGACGGTCGGGTACGACGGGGACCGCGGCACCCTCGGGGATTCACTCACCGTGACGGCTGACAGTGGCCGCCGGGTGAGTCTCGGCGATGGAGAAAATCCTTTTAATGATGTTATGAATTCCACGATCACGGAATTCGGCGATCAATCGTTCGTGCGACAGCCCGAACATATGAACAATCTCGGATATGACGCGGACGTGTTCGACCTGAGCCCCGCGCTGTCCGATGGTGCCCGCAATCTGAACTTCAGGTTCACGGGTGAAAGTCAGGGTCATTTCCTCGGTGTGCTCTTCGTTCAGACAGACGCGCGCCGCTGAACGTAGGAGACCACTCCACGTGCCCAGTCAACCTCGGTCGGCACAACCCACGACCGTCCTCCACCTCGTACAACCCGTCGACGGAGGTGTGGCCAGGGTCGTCACCGACCTCGTCCGCGCGCAGACCGCCGAAGGACTGCGCACCGTCGTCGGGTGTCCGCCCGGCGGCACCCTCGCCGACACCGCCCGCGCCGCCGGGGCCGAAGTGCTCACCTGGCGCGCCGGGCGGGCCCCCGGGCCCGGACTGCCCGCCGAGATCATCGGCGCCCGGCAGGTCCTCCACCGGGTCCGCCCCGACCTCCTGCACGCCCACAGCGCCAAGGCCGGCCTCGCCGGCCGGCTCGCCGCACGCGGGAGCCTGCCCACCGTCTTCCAGCCCCACGCCTGGTCCTTCGACGCGGTCGGCGGGGCCACCGGCGCGCTCGCGCTGCGCTGGGAGCGGTACGGGGCCCGCTGGGCCGACCGGGTGCTCTGCGTCAGCGACGCCGAACGCCGCGCGGGCGAGACCGAGGGGATCACCGCCCGCTGGTCGGTGATCCGCAACGGCGTGGACCTGGACCACTTCCGCCCCGGCGGACCTGACCCCGACCGGGACCGGGCCCTGGCCCGCACCGAACTGCCCCTGCCCGCGGGCTTCCCGGCCGACGGACCGCTCGCCGTCTGCGTCGGCCGGATCTGCCACCAGAAGGGGCAGGACGTCCTGCTCAAGGCCTGGCCCGAGCTGCTCGCCACCGTCCCCGGAGCCCGCCTCGCCCTCGTCGGGGACGGCCCCGACACCGAACGGCTGCGCCGCATCGCCCCACCCGAGGTGCACTTCGCGGGCGCCGCCGCCGACATCCGACCGTGGCTTCGGGCCGCCGATCTCGTTGTACTGCCGTCGCGGTGGGAAGGCATGGCGCTCGCCCCGCTCGAAGCCATGGCCTGTGGCCGCCCGGTCCTGGTCACCGACGTCAGCGGTGCCAGGGAAAGCCTGCCGCCGGGCCAGGGGCGCCTGTGCCTGGTGCCGCCGGAGGACCCGACGGCCCTGGCCGAGGCCCTGGGACGGCTGCTCGCCGAGCCGCGGCTGCTCGCCGAACTCGGTGAGCAGGCCCGGCAGCACGCCCGGACCGACTTCGACGTGCGGCGGACCACGGACGCGGTCACCGGCCTGTACCACGAACTGCTGGGCAGGCCCCGGCCCTTGAACCAGGAGCGCATCAGCCGATGACGATGGACAGCGCACCCGCCCGGCACACCGGGCAGGGCGGCACGGGGCCGACCGGCGCAGGCGCCTTCACGCCCGCGCACCCCGCGGCGGGCCGCCGTTCGGCGACCGCCATCCACCCCCCGCGCAGGCCCCGGGCCGAGCAGGCCCGCTCCGCCGTACGCCCCCGCCGAGTCCGCCGTCGCGGCCGCGTGCTCCCGCTGCTCACCGCCGACGCGCTGGCCGCCGTACTCACCGCGACGACCCTGCCCACGACGGCGCCGGCCGTCCTGTACGCGGCGCCCCTCCTGCTCACCGCGCTGCACGCGCAGGCCGGGCTCTACCGGCCACGACTCGCCCCCTCCGCGCTCCTCGAACTGCCCGTGCTGGCCGCGCGGTCCGCCGTCCTGTGGTGCTCGGTCGCCGCCGTGACGGCCGCCGCCGCCCCCGCCCGGGCCATGGGCTGGAGCGCCCTGCTCACCGCCGTCTGCCTGCAGGCCGTACTGGCCTGCGCCGGCCGCGGCCTCGTCAACCAGCTCCACCGCCGCTCGGCCGTACGCCGTCCCTCCTCCACCCTCGTCGTCGGACCCGGCGCCGGGGCGAGCGCGGTGGCCGCCGCCCTGCACGGCCGCCCCGAATTCGGGCTGCGCCCGGTCGGACTCGCCGACACGCAGGCACCGGCCGAGGGCGACGGCGGCGCCCTGCCGCTGCTCGCCACCCACGAGGACATCCGGCGCGCGGTCATCCAGAACTCCGTCGGGCACGCGGTGTTCACCCGCCCCCCGGAGGCCGACGAGCGCACCGCCTCCCTGGTCCGCCTCTTCCACGACCACGGCTGCCGGCTGTGGCTCGCCGACCCGGCCGGCACCGCCAAGATCACCGGCATGCGGGTGGCGCACCCCACCGACCAGCTGTGGGGGTACGCCGTGCAGCCGTTGCTGCCGCGTCCGGCGCGGCCGTTGGAGCGCTGGGCCAAGCGGGGCATCGACACCGTGATCGCCCTGATCGCCCTGCTCGCCGCCGCGCCCGTGATGGGGGCGTGCGCGCTGGCCGTACGGGTCTGGGACGGGCCGGGGGTGATCTTCCGGCAGGAGCGGGTCGGCCTGTACGGGCGCCCCTTCACCCTGCTGAAGTTCCGTACCCTGCGCGCCGACGCGCACGAGGCCGCCACCCGCTGGACCGTCGCCGGTGACCGCGGGATGAGCCCGGTCGGCTCCTTCCTGCGCAAGTCCTCGCTGGACGAGCTCCCGCAGCTGTGGAACGTCGTACGCGGGGACATGGCCCTGGTCGGCCCGCGCCCCGAACGGCCCTTCTTCGTCGCCAAGTTCTCCACCGTCCACCCCGGCTACGAGGCCCGGCACCGGATGCCCGTCGGCATCACCGGCCTCGCCCAGATCAACGGCCTGCGCGGGGACACCTCCATCGAGGACCGGGCCCGCTTCGACAACCACTACATCGACACCTGGTCGCTGTGGCAGGACCTGTGGATCCTCGCCCGCACCGCGGCCTCCTTCTTCCGCTTCCGGCTGGGGGGCAGCTGATGAGTCTCGCCCTACCGGGCCGGTGGGTCCGGCCCGACGTGCCGGGTCTGCTGCGCCGGCACTGGCCGCTGCTGCCGCTCGCCGCGACCGTGCTGTTCCTGCTCGCCCCGCTCCCGGCGGGGGACGCCACCGCCTCCGGGAAGGTCGGCCCGGCCGACGCGGCCTCCCTGCTGCTGGTCCTCGTCTGCGCGGTGCAGGCACTGCGCGGCCGGGTGCGGGAGCTGACCCCGCTGGGCGTGCTCGTGCTCGGGGCACCGGCCGTGGGCCTCGCGGTCGCCACGATGACCGCGGGGGATCCGTACGCCGCCCTGCCCGGCTTCGTGCGCTACCTGCAGGTCTTCGTCCTGGTCCCGGCGGCCGTGGTGCTGCTGGTGCGCGACGCGGCGGAGTTCCGGCTGGCCGCCGGGTGCTTCGTGGTCCTGGCGCTGGTGCAGGGCGCGGTGGGGGTCGTGCAGTACGCCACCCACACCGGGGCCTCGTACCAGGGCGAGGACGTCCGGGCCGTCGGCACCTTCGGCCCCGGTGACGTCATGGGCATGGCCACCGTCGTGGCGTACGGGCTGATCGTGGCGACCGCCGCCGGGCTCGCTCCGGGCCTGCCGCGCCGCCTGCGGCGGATCGCCGGCGGCTGCGCGCTCGTGCTGGTGCTCCCGCTGGTGCTGTCCTTCAGCCGGGGCGCGTGGATCGCCACCTTCGGCGCGGCGGTGCTGGTGATGGCCCTGGCCGGGATCCGGCGGGCCCTGAAGGTGGTCGCCGCGCTGGTGGCCGCCGGGGTGGTCCTGGTCGGTGGCTTCGGGGTCGGTTCGGAGATGGTCGCCGAGCGGCTCACCTCCATCACCCAGGTGTCCAGCGCCCCCGACCAGTCGGTGACCGACCGCTACACGATGTGGGCCGCCGCCGAGTCGATGTGGCGCGAGCGGCCGGCGGTCGGGGTGGGGCTCAAGGGCTTCCCGGCCAACCGGGACGGGCACGCCTCGCTGGGCCTGTCCTCCGGCAGCGACACCGCGGGCGCCGGCCAGGCGTACCTGCGCCAGCCGCTGCTCTCCCCGCACAACATGTACCTGCTGATCCTGAGCGAGCAGGGCCTGATCGGGCTGGTCGCCCTCGTGGGCGGTTGGGCGGCCCTGCTGGTGGCGGGGCTGCGCCGGCTCGCGTCCGGCGGGGGAGTCCGGGACTGCGGGCTGATCGCGATCGGGCTGTTCGTGTGGCAGCTGACCGACTTCCTCTACGCCGACATCGGGGGGCCGTCCACGGTGCTGACCGGAGTGATCATCGGCCTGGCGGCCTGGTGGGCGCTGCCCTCCCGAGGGGCCGGCCCCCTGGCGGGGGCGGCCGGGGGCACGGAGGCCCTCGCCGGAGTCGGTTCACGGGGTAGGGCCCCCGGGGTTGCGGCTCGCCCGTGACGGACACCACGCCTTGGCGGCCCGCCTCCGGCCCCCCGGCCGGGGCGGGCCACGCCCGTGTCCCGGGCGCCCCGGGCCCCGGCGTCGCCGGCCACCCGCAGAACGCCCCCGGGCCTGCGGGCCCCGTCCTGCCCGGCGGCTCCGGCGCGTCGAGGGGCCGCCTGCGCCAGGCCCGCCGCGCGAGCGGCACTGCCGTCGCCCCCGCCGCGAGCGGCTCGGCCGGCGGGCCGGAGGGCCGAGCGGGCGGTCCCGCCGCCACCCCCGGCGGGAGCCGAGCCGCGGCCGCCGCCCCGAGTGGACGGGGCCGGCCGCGCCAGGCCCGCCGCGTGGGCGGCTCCGCCGCGGGGCCCGAAGGCCGAGCGCCCGAGTCCACCACGGCCAGGGGGAACGCCCCCGGTGGGAGTCAGCCGCTCGGCAGGTTCCTGGCCAAGGCCGCCGCCGTCACCGCCGGACTGACCGCCGCCGGGGCACTGTTCGGGCTGGTGCGCGACCAGACCATCGCGCACCTCTTCGGGGCCGGGCACGACAGCGACGCCTTCCTGATCGCCTGGACCGTGCCCGAGATGGCCTCGACGCTGCTGATCGAGGACGCCATGGCGCTGCTGATGGTGCCCGCCTTCAGTCAGGCCCTGGCCCGACGGGCCGCCGGCCGGGCCGGGCTCACCCGCCGGGAGGCCCGCGCGCAGGACCCCGTACGCCTCCTGGTGGGGGCGACCCTGCCGCGTCTCGTCGTGCTCCTGGCCGTCGTCGCCTCCGTGCTCGTCCTGGCCGCGCCGGCCGTCGTCGCCGTACTCGCCCCAGGCCTGCCCGACCCCGCACTGGCCGTCGAGTGCACCCGGCTCACCGCGCTCACGGTGCTCTCCTTCGGCATCGCCGGATACTTCAGCGCCGCGCTGCGGGCGCACCGGTCCTTCCTGCCGCCCGCCGCGATCTACGTCTCGTACAACGTCGGCATCATCGCCACCATGGTGGCCCTGCACGCCGTGTGGGGCGTCCGGGCCGCCGCCGCGGGCGTCGCCGTCGGCGGGCTGCTGATGGCGCTCGTCCAACTGCCCGCCTTCGTGCGGAACGTGGGCTTCGGAACGCCCCGTGCGAAGAGGTGCGCCCCACGCAGTCAGCGCGACCGGGACCGCCCCACCCTCATCGCCTTCGGGGTCATCGCCCCGGTGATCTTCTTCGCGGTCTTCCGGCAGTCGCAGGTACTCGTCGAGCGGTTCCTGGCCGCCTCGCTCCCGTCCGGCGCGATCTCCCATCTCAACTACGCGCAGAAGGTCGCGCAGATGCCGATGGTGCTCTCGCTGATGATCTGCACCGTCACCTTCCCCGTCGTCGCCCAGGCCATGGCCGGGGGAGAGCGGGAGAAGGCCCGGCGGCGGGTGGAGCAGGACCTCTCGCTGGCCGCGCTGGCCGTCCTCATGGGCACCGCACTCGTCGTCGGCTACGCGCCCCAGATCATCCAGGTCCTCTTCGAACGCGGCGCCTTCACCCACCAGGACACCCTCGCCACCGCCTCCGTCATGCGGGTCTACGCACTCGGACTCCTCGGCCACTGCCTCGTCGGCGCGCTCTCCCGGCCCTTCTTCTCGACCGCCCGGCCCACCTGGTTCCCGGCGCTCGCGATGGGTGCCGGGCTGCTCGTCAACGTCGTGGCCGGAGCCTTCGCCGTCGGCTGGTGGGGCACCTACGGCATCGCCGCCGCCAACGCCGCCGGCATCTCCACCACCGCCGTCCTGCTGCTCACCGGCCTCGGCACGCGGATCATCGCCATCCAGGTCCGCCGGGTCGCCGGGAGCATCGGCCGGCTCGGCGTCGCCGCCGTCGCCGCGGGCGCCCTCGGCTGGATCGCCGGCCCGAAGATCCCCGACCCGATGCTCAGCGCCGCCCTCGGCTGCCTGTTGGTCCCGGCCATGTTCGGAGCCACCGGCATGGCCATGCACGCCCTCGAAGTCACCGCCCTGCCCGGTCAGATCTCCCAGCTCACGCAGAGGTTCCGCAATGTCCGCTGACACCGACACGGCCCCCGCCGCCGTGGTGGTCCCCGCCCGTCGGGCCGCTTCACCGTGGGTCCTGATGTACCACTCGGTCGCCGAGTTCACCGACCCCGCGGAGGACCCGTACGGGATCACCGTCACCCCGATCGCGCTGGAGGCCCAGCTACGGTGGCTGCGCTCCCGCGGTCTGCGCGGGGTGTCCGTCGGCGAACTGCTGCGGGCCCGCGCGGCCGGTCGCGGGGCCGGGCTGGTCGGACTGACCTTCGACGACGGCTACACCGACTTCCTGACCCACGCGCTCCCGCTGCTGAGCCGCTACGACTGCACCTCCACCCTCTTCGTCCTGCCCGGGCGGCTCGGCGTGGACAACGTGTGGGACCCGCTGGGCCCGCGCAAATCCCTGCTCACCGCCGAGGGCATCCGCGAGGTCGCCGACGCCGGACAGGAGATCGGCTCGCACGGGCTGCTCCACCAGGACCTCACCGCGACCGCAGACGACCTGCTCCAGCAGGAACTACGGGGCAGCCGCGACCTGTTGCGGGAGCTGACCGGGACCCTGCCCGAGGGGTTCTGCTACCCGTACGGGCACCTCGACGCCCGCGTCGTCGACGCCACCCGGGCCGCCGGATACGGCTACGCCTGCGCCATCGACCCGGGCCGGCTCGCCGGCCCGCACGCACTGCCGCGTACGCACGTCAGCCAGGCCGACGGCGGTGCCCGACTGCGGATCAAGCAGATCCGCCACCAGGTGCGCGAGCTGCGGCGCGGGGTGCGGCGGTGAAGGAGATCCGGTCGGTCAAGGCGCTGCACATCATCACCGGCCTCGGTGTCGGCGGCGCCGAACAGCAACTACGTCTGCTGCTGCGGCACATGCCGATGCAGTGCGAGGTCCTGACGCTGACCAACCCCGGGCCCGTGGCCGAGGGGCTGCGCGCGGACGGGTCCGGGTGGTCCACCTCGGCATGCGGGGCAACCGGGACCTGGGGGCGCTGCCCCGGCTGGTGCGGTTCATCCGGCGCGGCCGGTACGACCTCGTGCACACGCACCTGTACCGGGCCTGCGTCTACGGGCGCCTCGCGGCCCGGCTCGCGGGCACCGCGGCGACCGTGGCCACCGAACACTCCCTCGGCGAGGGGGAGATCGAGGGCAGGCCGCTGTCGGGCGGAGTGCGCCGGCTCTACCTGGCCAGCGAACGCCTGGGCGCGGCCACGGTGGCCGTCTCCGACACCGTGGCCGCCCGGCTGGAGGGGTGGGGGGTGCCGGCCGCGCGGGTGCACGTCGTACCGAACGGGATCGAGGCCGTCCGCTTCCGCTTCGACGAGGGCGTCCGGCGGGCCACCCGGGCCCGCACCGGGCTGCCCGAGCGGGCCTTCGTGGTCGGCGGGGTCGGTCGGCTGGTCCCCGGCAAACGGTTCGACGTCCTGGTGCGGGCCGTGGCCGCGCTGCCCGGGGCGCACCTGCTGCTGGCCGGGGACGGGCCGGAGCGGGCGGGACTGCGTCGGCTGGCCGCCGAGCTCGGCGCGCAGAGCCGCATCCACCTGCTCGGCGAGCGCGACCCGCTGGGGGACAGCGCGGACGGCCGCACCCCGGGCATTCCGGCGCTGTTGGCCGCCATGGACGTCTTCGTCTCCCCGTCGCGGGAGGAGGCCTTCGGCCTCGCCGTCGTGGAGGCCCTGGCCGCCGGACTCCCCGTCCTGCACGTGACCTGCCCGGCCATCGACGACCTGCCCGCCGCGCAGGCTCCCGGGGCCCGGCGGATCGGCACCGGCACGGAGGAGCTGGTCGCGGCGCTGCGGGGCCACATGGAGGCGGGGGCGAGCCGGTTGCCCCCGCCGCCGGTGGTCCGCCGCTACGACATCGCCCGCAGCGCCCGGCAGCTGCTGGACGTGTACGACCTCGCCCTCTCGGCCGCGCCGGGCGCCGCCGGGGCGGCCCGGGACCGCCGCGCCGCCGACCCGGTGCCCGGCGCCGGCGGCGCGGCGGTCGTCGGTGCCCGGCGCGAGCCGGTCGGGCCGGGACCGGCGGAGCCGACCGGTACCGGCTGATCCCATCCCTGCCCGAAGGGGTCCCGACGGGACCCGAAGGAACTCCCCTCCACCCAGGAAGCGAGCACGTCCATGGCCGACACGTCCGAGAAGAACGCCGAGCAGAAGTCCGAGAAGAAGGCGGAGAGCAGGTCGGAGGGCAGGTCCGAGCGGAAGCCCGACCACCGCTCCGAGCGGCGGCCGCGCCGCCGCAGGCTGTCGGCGCCCCTGTGGTGGCCGCTGCCCGCCTGCGCCCTGCTGGGGCTGGCCGCGGGCGGGGCGTACGGGGTGCTCAAGGCCCCCGAGTACGCCGCCACCAGCTATGTCGTGGCCGTACCCGACGACACCACCGAGCCGGCCACCGCCCTCGGCTTCGCGCAGGCCTACGCCCGTATCGCGACCAGCAGTTCCACCCTCGCCTACGCCCAGCCGCGGGCCGGCATCAGCGCCGCGAAGCTGCGTACCCAGGTACGCGCCGAGACCTCCCCCGAGTCCCCGATGATCGCCGTCACCGGTACCTCGAAGAGCCCCGCCGAGGCCGCCGACATCGCGAACGCGGTGGCCGACGCCCTGTCCCTGAGCAGCAATCAGGCCGCCAAGAACACCGGTGTCCAGCTGCTGCTGTTCAACCAGGCCGTCGCCCCGTCCGAGCCCGCCTCCCCCTCCGCCGCCATCAGCGGCGCCGTCGGCATGTGCGCCGGCGGGCTGCTGGGCGGACTGTGGCTGCTCGCCCGGCCGGGCCGCGCACGGCGTTCCGAGGCCGGCGCGACGGGGTCCCGGAGCGGGTCCGCCGCCGGTACCTCGGGCGCGTCCTCGGTGGAGGCCGCCGTCGGGACCCCCGTCGAGGAGTACGCCTCGCTGCCCGCGCAGGGTGAGCCGGCCTCGACCAAGGAGAAGGAGTCCGTTCGATGAGTTCGGGCTGCGCCGGGGGGCTGTCGGTGACGTTGTGCCGCGACCCCCGGCAGTTCGCCGCGCTGGAGGAGTCCTGGAACAGGCTCTTCCGCGGCTGCCCCACCGCCACCCCCTTCCAGAGCCACGCCTGGCTGCACTCCTGGTGGCTGTCGTACGGCAAGGACGGCCGGCTCCGGATCGTCCTCGTCCGGCGAGGCGAGGAACTGGTCGGCGTGGCCGCCCTGATGCTCGTACACCGTCCGATGCCGCTGCTGGTGCCGCTCGGCGGACCCATCACGGACTACTTCGACGTGCTCGTGGCGGCGGAGTACGCCGACCAGGTCGTCCCGGCGCTGGCCCGCGGGCTGCACCGGGCCGCCCGCGGCGCCGTCGTGGACCTGCGGGAGGTACGTCCCGGGGCCGCCGCCGAGCAGCTGTACCGGCAGTGGCCCGGGGTCTCCAGCGTGCTCGCCGACTCCACGTGCATGGAGCTGCCCACGCTGCCGTTCGACGAACTGGTCAAGCGGATGCCGGCTTCCGGCGGCCAGCGGGTGCGGGCCAAACTGCGCAAGACCGACGCGGCCGGCATCGAGGAGCACGAGGTCGCCGAGCAGGAGGTGCCGCGCGCCGTACGGACCCTGCTGCGGCTGCACGAGAAGCAGTGGCGCGGCCGCGGGGTGACGCCCGAGCACCTGCGGCCCCGTTTCGCCGAGCACCTGACCCGGGCCACCCGGCGGATGGTGCGGTCCGGGGAGAGCCGGCTGACGGAGTTCCGGCTGGACGGCAAGGTGGTGGCGGCCAACGTCACGCTGCTGTCGTCCGGGCTCAGCGGCGGCTACCTGTACGGGGCCGACCCGGACCTGCGGACGCGGAAGGTGGACATCGCGACGTTGCTGCTGCGCTACGAGGCCGGGCGGGCCCTCGCCGAGGGCCGCCCGGTGGTGAGCTTCCTGCGCGGCAGCGAGCCGTACAAGAACCACTGGCGGCCCGAGACGGTCGTCAACCAGCGGTTCCTGCTGGCCACGGCGGCGCTCGCGCCCCTGCTGCGGGTGCACGAGTCGCAGCTGACGGGGCGCGAGCGGGCGGTGGACGTCCTACGGGAGACGCTGCCGGCCGCCAGGGACTGGCGGGCGCGGCTCAACGAACTGCGGGTGCGATGACCCGTCTAGAAGGGCCAGATGCCGGAGTCCTTGCCGAAGTCCAGCTTGATGCAGACCGACTGCGTGCCGACCAGCTTGGAGAGCCACTCGCCGAAGTTGAGCGGCACGCACCAGTGCTTGCTGTTGACGGGCGGCGGTGTGGGCTGCGGCAGGGGCTTCGGCGGCGTGGGCTCGGGCTTCGGTGTGACCGGGGTCGGGACCTGCGGCGTCGGGACCGCCGGCGTGGGCTTGGGCGTGGGCTTGGGCGTGGGCGTGGGGTCGGTCTCGGGGTCGGTGTCGGGGTCGGGGACCTCGGGTGTCGGGACGGCCGGGCTGGGCGTGACCGGCACCGGGACCTGCGGGCTCGGGGCGACCGGGCTCGGGGGCACCGGGCTCGGAGTGACCGGCGCCGGGGTGACCGGTGTCGGGACGAGCGGGCTCGGGCTGACCGGCAGCGGGGTCTGCGGGCTCGGGACCACCGGCGTGGGCGTCGGGACCTGGGGCGTCGGGACCACGGGTGTGGGGACCGCGGGCGTCGGGACCACCGGCGTGGGCGTGGGGACCTGAGGCGTCGGGACCTGGGGTGTCGGGACCTGGGGTGTCGGGACCTGGGGTGTCGGGACCTGAGGTGTCGGGACCTGAGGCGTGGGCACGACCGGCGTGGGCACCACGGGGGTCGGGACCGCCGGGGTCGGCACGACCGGCGTGGGCACCACCGGGGTCGGGACCACCGGGCCCGGGCGCTCGGGCATCAGCGCGTCGCGGAAGACCTTCGCGGAGTCCGGGTTGTCCTTGCACTGCCACACGCCGTGCGGGCAGTAGTCGGTGATGGTGTGGTAGAGCGGCTTGTGCTGCGCGATCCACTTCAGCATGCGCCGCACGTACTCCGGGTTGTCCCCGCGCCGGAACAGGCCCCACTCCGGGTAGGAGATCGGCTTGCCGTGTGCTTTCGCGAAGTCGACCTGCTGCTGGAGTCCGTACGGCTGGGTGATCTGGTCGTCGAAGTTCTGGCCGGGACCCTGGTCGTACGAGTCCATCCCGATGACGTCGACCACGTCGTCGCCGGGGTAGCACTTCGTCCAGCCGATCGCGTCCGTACCCCTGTTCGGGGCGAAGTCGAACGTGAACTTCTGTCCGGGAACGGCGCGCATCGTGGTGACGATGCGCTTCCAGTACACCTTCCAGCCCTCCGGGTCCGGTGCGCACCGGTGGGTGTAGGTGACGCCGTTCATCTCCCAGCCGAGCACGATCACCGTGTCCGGCACGCCCAGCTCCACCAGCCGCTCGGCGAGCCGCCGGAAGTGCTGGTCGTACTGGCCCGCCGCGCCCGCCCTGATCAGCCGGGCCACCTGCCGGTCGGACACCCGCTCCTCGTTCCGTTCCTGCATGGGCACGTTGAGGACGAACATCCGGTCGTCCTCGGCCCGGCGCCAGTCGGCCCAGTCCTCCAGGAACGAGACACCGCCCGCGATACCGGCCCACTTGTCGCCGGGGAGGTAGGTGTGTCCGACCCGGATCTCCTTGCCGCCCAGCCAGCTCGACAGGTGCGGGATCCGCGCCACCCCGGGCGGCCCGTAGTCGAGATAGGCGCCCATGGCGATGTCGGAGCCCTCGGGCCGGTCGTTCTCGGGCGTCGCGAGCGCGGCTCCGGTGGCCAGCAGGCCGGCCGTGACCGTACCGATGCAGGTGCTCGCCAGTCGGCGGCGTGGTCTGGGCATGGCGTCTCCCGAGCTTTCCTGAACCGGTGTGCTTACCGAAGACGTTAGGCATCAGATCTGATGAATGGCCTGTCCGGTGACTGCCGCGTAGGCCATTAGCAGGTGCACACCACCCCCGCTTGGTCCGACTAGGTGAAAGACACCGCTGCCATGCACGCGTATCTCAACCATGTGCCCGCCGTTGTGCTCAGACTCGATCGCAATCCGTTCCACCACGGAACCCTCGGCGCCGTCAGATCCCTTGGCCGCAAGGGCGTGGAGGTTCATGCCGTCGTCGAGGCCGGGGGAGGTCCCATGGGGCGTTCGCGATACCTGCGCGCCGTGCATCCCGGACCGGTGGGCGGGTTGGACCCCGAGGCGCCCGAGGCGCTGCTGGACTGTCTGACCGAGGTCTCGGAGCGGATCGGGCGCCCGGCCGTGCTCATCGCCATGGACGACCTGAGCGCGATCGCCGTGTCCCGGGTCGCGCCGACGCTCCGCGAGCGTTTCCGGATCCCCCATCAGCCCGACAACCTGCCGGCCCGGGTGGCCGACAAGGCCGAGCTGTCGCGGCTCTGCGCGCGGTGGGACGTCCCGCACCCGGAGACCGTGATCCCGGCGAGCGGGGCCGAGGCGGCCGAGGCGGCCTGGCGGCTCGGTCTGCCGGTGATCGCCAAGTGGAGCCGGCCCTGGCTGCTGCCCTCCGGGGCCGACGGGCTGCGCAGCACCATGCTCGTGCACACCACCGCCGAGGCGCGCCGGCTCTACGAGCGCTCCGCCGAGGCCGGGAGCCGGCTGCTGCTCCAGCGGTTCCTGCCGGCCGGGGCGGACACCGACTGGTTCTTCCACGGCGCCTTCGCGCGGGGCGGGCGTCCGCTGCTCGCCGGCTCGGGCCGCAAGGAGCTGTCCTGGCCGGTGCGGACGGGGCTGACGGCCGTGGGGCGCTGGCTGCCGGATCCGGCGGTGGAGGAGGCGGGGCTGCGGCTCGCCGAACGGCTGGGCTACCAGGGGATCCTGGACCTGGACTTCCGCCGCGACGAGTTGGGCTGCTTCCGGCTGGTGGACTTCAACCCGCGGCCGGGGGCGCAGTTCCGGCTGTTCGCGGACTCGGCCGGGCTGGACGTCGTACAGGCGATGTACCTGGACCTGACGGGCCAGCAGGTCCCGCAGCCCTCGGGTGGGCCGGGCCGGGTGTTCGTCGCCGAGAACTACGCGCTGCTGGCGCGGATCCGGGGCGGGTCGATGCCGCGCCGCCCGGCGCTGGTCCCGGCGGATCCGGCCGGGTCGGCGGGGGCGTCCGCCTGCTCGGCCCCGGGTGCGGACCGGGGGACGGCGCCGAAGCGGGCCCCGCGGCGGGCCGTCGAGCGGGGGCGCGTGGAGACGGCCTGGTTCGCCGCCGACGACCTGCTGCCGTTCCTGGCGATGCTGGGCGCCCTGCTGGGGCGGGGCGCGGGCAAGGGCGTACGGGCGCTGCGCGGGGTGCCGGAGCAGGGTCGGCGCACGGCGCTCGCGGTCGTCCGGGCGCCCCGGCAGCGCAGCCGGAATCAGTCGGAGGCCGGTTCCGCCGGTTCCGCCGGTTCCGCGGGGTCGGCCTCGCGGCCCGTTCCGCCCGGGGCGTCGGCCGAGCCGGACGAGTTGGTGACCCGTTGACCCGGACCGTCGCGGCGAACGGGCCGGGCCGGTGACCATCGAGCTGGAGGAACGGCGTTGACGCGGATCGACGATCTCGTGGTGATCGGCGCGGGCCCGTACGGGCTGTCGATCGCGGCCCATGCGGCGGCCGCGGGGCTTGACGTACGGCTGCTGGGGCGGCCGATGGCTTCGTGGCGCGACCACATGCCCGACGGCATGTACCTGAAGTCGGAGCCCTGGTCGTCCAACCTGTCCGCGCCGGACGGGCGGTACACCCTGGCCGATTACTGCGCCACCGTCGGCACGACGGCGGAACACGGCACTCCGCTGCCGATCGGGACGTTCAGCGCGTACGGGATGTGGTTCGCCCGGCAGGCCGCGCCCGAGGTGGAGGAGGTGACCGTCCTGGAGGTGACCCCGCAGGGCGACGGCTTCCGCATCCGCACCGCCGAGGGGCCGCCCCTCCTGGCCCGTACGGTGGCCCTCGCGGTCGGGGTGATGCCCTTCGTCCGCCACCCCGAGGCGCTACGGGAGCTTCCGCCCACGCACTACTCGCACAGCAGCGGCCACCGGGACCTGAGCGGATTCGCGGGCCGTGAGGTCGCCGTGCTCGGGGCCGGGCAGGCGGCTCTGGAGACCGCCGCCCTGCTCGCCGAGCAGGGCGCCCGACCCGCTCTGGTGGCCCGGCGCACCCGGCTGAACTGGAACACCGTCCCGCAGCCCCTGGACCGGTCCCCGCTGCGGGCCCTGCGCGATCCCCACAGCGGCCTCGGTACCGGCTGGCGCAGCTGGGTCTGGTCGGAGCTGCCCGGGGCGGTGCGCCGGCTGCCCGCGCCCACCCGGGAGCGGATCGCGGCCACGGCGCTGGGGCCGGCCGGCGCCTGGTGGCTGCGGGACCGCTTCGAGCGGCGCGTCCCCGTCCTGCTCGGGCACCGGCTGCACCGGGCGGTGGCGGTGGGTGAGCGGATCCGGCTCGGGCTGACCACCGGGGCGGGGGAATCGGTGGTGCTGGACACCGCCCACGTCATCGCGGCCACCGGCTTCCTGCCGGAGCTGGACCGGTTGGAGCTGCTCGACGCGGGGCTGCGGGCGGCGCTGGAGACCGTGGGGGAGAGCCGGGCGCCGGAGCTGAGCGCCGGGTTCGAGTCCTCGTGGCCCGGACTGTTCTTCGCGGGGCTGCTGACGGCTCCCTCATTCGGCCCTTCCATGCGATTCGTGCACGGCGCGGGCTTCACGGCGGGGAGACTGGTGAGAGGAGTCCGCAAGCGCCTCGGTGCCCGGGGTCCGCGGCCGGGTTCGCCCGGTGTCGCCCGGCAGGGCCGGGCTGCCACCCCCGGGCACGTTCCGGGGGTGCCCCCAGGGCATCCGAAGACGTATCTGCGGTGAGATCCGCGGAGAGAGGGGTCCGTGATGAGCTCGGAGCGAGGGCAGGGCCGCGGCTGGGTACGCATTCCCGCCAGTCGTGGGGAACAGTCCGCCGGTCGGGCCAGGGCCGCCGGGTACGACCGCACCGCGTACGCGGGGCCGTACGCGGGCCCGTACGCGACGGCCTCGCCCGCCGACCAGCCCACGATCTACCTCTCCATGGTCAAGCGCTGGCGGGAGGCCGGTCGCACCCTGCCGGGTCATCCTGACGAGGAGTGGGAGCGGCTGATCTCCCAGCCGTGTTGGCCCGGCCGTTAGGTGGTGGGAAAGGTGGCAGCGGCGGAACGGGACGGACCCGAGCCGGTCCGACGGTCCCCCGTGACCGGGCCCGGGGAACGGTTCGCGCTCAACGGCATGGGCAGTCTCGAATGGGACCTGGTCGCCGGGACGGTGGTGCTGGACGAGGCCGCGATGGAGGTCTTCGACCTCGGACCCCAGGACTTCGACGGCACCGTGTCCGGTATCGGGCTGCGGGTCCCGCCCGAGGACGGGCTCCGGCTCACCGACATCATCGAGGGGGTCCTGGCCGGCAGTGCGGAGACGTACGGCGCCTACTTCACGGTGCGTCGGCGCGACGGCCACGACCAGTGGACGCACACCGCGGGCCGTGTGCTCCGGAGCGACTCGGGGCAGCCGGAGCGGATCGTGGGGATCGTCCGGGACGCGACCGCGGAGCTGGCCCAGGCGACGTTGCTGCGCAAGCTGGAGGCGGCGCGCGCCCAGCAGACCACGATCGTGCAGCGGACCACGGAGGCCCTGTCGCGGGCGGTGACGGTCGACGACGTCACGGCCGCGCTGACCGGGGCGGGCGCGTTGGAGCGGCTCGGCGCGGACGGGCTGGCCCTGGGGCTGGTCGAGGGCGGCAACATCAAGATCATCGCGCTGAGCGGGGAATCCCTGGAGATCCTCGGCGAGCGCCGGTTCACCCGCCTGGACGGTTCGCTGCCGCTGTCGCACGCGGTGCTCACCCGGCAGGCACGTTTCGTCACCTCGCTCGCCGAGCTCGGCGACGAGTTCCCGCTCCTCGCGGACTACCTGAACCGGATCCGGTACGACGCCGCCGCCTACCTGCCGCTGATCGCGCAGGCCAAGGCCATCGGCGGGCTGGTCCTGTTCTACCGGCGGCGCACCGAGTTCAGCCCCGAGGAGCGCAACCTGTGCCTGGGCCTGGCGGGCATCGTGGCCCAGTCACTCCAACGGGCGCTCCTGTTCGACCAGGAGCGCGAGTTCGCGACCGGCCTGCAGGCGTCCATGCTGCCGCGCCGGATCCCCGAGATCAGCGGCGGGGAGATCGCGGTCCGCTACCACGCGGCCTGGAGCGGGCGGGAGGTCGGCGGGGACTGGTACGACGTGATCGCGCTGCCCCGCGACCGGGTGGGCGTGGTGGTGGGCGACGTGCAGGGCCACGACACGCACGCGGCGGCGATCATGGGCCAGCTGCGGATCGCGCTGCGGGCGTACGCGGGGGAGGGCCATCCGCCGTCCACCGTGCTGGCCCGGGCCTCGCGCTTCCTCGCCGAGTTGGACACCGAACGCTTCGCCACCTGCATGTACGCGCAGGTGGATCTGGAGACGGGCGGCGTACGGGCCGTCCGCGCGGGTCACCTCGGGCCGCTGATCCGGCACACGGACGGGCGTACGGGCTGGCCCAAGGTGCGCGGCGGACTACCGCTCGGGCTGGCCTCGCTCTTCGAGTACGAGGAGTTCCCCGAGACCCGGCTGGACCTGGTCCCCGGAGAGACCCTGGTGCTGTGCACGGACGGCCTGGTGGAGGAGCCGGGCACCACCATCACCGCCGGGATGGACGCCCTGGCCCAGGCGGTGCGCAGCGGCCCGCAGGGAGCCGCCGCGCTCGCCGACCACCTCTCCGACCGGCTCTGGGAGCGCTGGGGCTCCGGGGACGACGTGGCCCTGCTGGTGCTGCGCCGGGCTCCGGACCCGGGCACCCACCGGGCGCCCCGCATCCACCAGTACGTCCACCAGGCCGACCCGGAAGGTCTCTCGGAGGCCCGCTACGCCCTGCGTCAGGCCCTGCGTGACTGGGGCATGCCGGAGCTCGCCGACGACGTGGAGGTCGCGGCCGGGGAACTGCTGGTCAATGCCCTGCTGCACACCGACGGCGGGGCGGTGCTGACGATGGAGGTGCTGCCGGAGCCGGTCCGGCGGATCCGGCTGTGGGTCAAGGACCGCTCCAGCGTGTGGCCGCGCCGGCGCACCCCGGGCGAGGCGGCCACCACCGGGCGCGGGCTGCTGCTGGTGGACGCGCTGGCCACGCACTGGGGCGTGGAGTCCCGGGGCGACGGCAAGGCGGTGTGGTGCGAGTTCGACGCCGCGGGCAGGACCCGGAGCGCGGGGTGACGGGGCGATCACCCCGGGTTGTGGGTCGCCGGGGGTGGGGTGATGATGCGAGCCATGGAACGGATCGTGTTGTGCGCGGGCTGACCAAGGTCGCCGTGACGGGCGCCCTGGCCGTGCTCCTGCTGGTGGCCGGGGTGCCGGCGGTCGTGGACTGGGCGACGGGGCGACCGCACGCGGACCCCGCGTGCCAGTCGGTGGCGTTCATGTCGATGACGGACGTCGCCCCCGATTGCCGGTAGCGGCGGCCACCGGCCCCGGGGGCGCGTGCCCCGGGGCGCGTGCCGCGGGCGCGGGTCGCGGGCCCGCACCGCTCAGTGCTCGTGGACCTCGACGTCGCGCGAGTCCTGGGCGACGGTGGTGACCGACCTCGGCATCAGGCCCGAGAACCGGACCTCCTGGAGCTCCGCGGTGACCACGGCACGGCCCGGGCGCACGTTCGCGTAGGCACCCGGCGCGTTCGCCACCCAGCGGCGCTCCTGCCCGTCGCAGACGATCTGCTCCGCGCCGACGCTCAGCCGGCCACCACCCTCCTGTGCGACGGTCGCCTTGATCTGCATCGCCCCCATGGGTGACGCCTGCTCGCAGCGGTACGTCCCGGAAAGGGTGACGGCGCCGTCGTGGGCGACGTACGCGTCCCGCACGGAAATCCCCTGCTCGAAAACGGTGGCGCCGGCCGGAGCGGTGAAAAGCGTGGTGGCGGCCAGTGCGGAGAAGGCCACGAGTGACATTCGGCGGGCGGAGCTGCGCATTCATTCCTCCAGGTGCGTCGGACGGCGGGATTCCGCCGGAACGCATTGTGCTGGCAGCTGGGCGTACGCACGTGATCCGTGCGCTCGTGTCGTTGTGGGCAATTACCTGCCCGGGCGCGTGAAACTGACCGAAATCGCCCCCGAAGGGATCTTGCATGCGCCAGCCCGCCCTCCCCCTGCCCGTCCTCGTCCTGCTCCCGCTGCTGCTGTTCGGCGCCACCGCCTGCGCGAGCGCCCCCGAGTCGGACGCGCTCGCGCCCGGCGCCCCGCCGGCGGTCCTGGTGGACGACGGGGCGCCGGGCGCGGCGGAGGCTCCCGCACGGCCCGCCGTGAAGAACGCCCATGTGGGTGGCGTCGCGCGGGTGCACGGCAAGCAGGTCGGACGACACCTCCAGGTCGAACTCGGGGCGTTCGTCGACCCGGCGATCAGCGTGGACAAGAACTTCGCCCCGCCCGCCGGGAAGCGCTGGGTGGCCGCCTCGATGTCCTTCGTCAACGTGGGCGGAGCCTCGTACGGGGCGCTCGGACGCATGTGGGCGCACGACAGCGCGGGGCAGCGTCACCCGGTGGTGAAGACCGGCGAGCTGACGACCGGCAAACCGATCGTCTTCGATTCCCTGGAGGTCGGTGAGCGGGCCGAGGGCTGGGTGGTGTTCGAAATTCCGGAAAGCGCGCGCATTGTGCGCCTCCAGTATCAGGACGCGAACATGCAGGCGAATTCCGGAGAGGGATTCTGGGCCGTCTAGCCCGCCCGGGTGAAGGGCCGTGAAAGGCGCGGTGGAGAGACCACTAGGGTGCGCGCATGACTTCTACTCAAGCCGAAATCGACCGGTCCCAGCTCGGCACCCTTTCGGTGCTCGCCTGGATCGGCGACCCCGAAGAGGCGCACGACATCCCGTACCTCCTCGCCTACACCCTCGGCGACGGACCGAAGGGCCGGGAGGCGGGCGAGGCGGCCGCCCGCGGGCTGCTGGAGGAGATCGGCCTGCCCATCGGCGACGTGGTCATGGACGGCACCCTCAAGGCGGCCACCTTCCCGGTGCAGATCCTGCTGGAGGGCAACCAGATCGCTCTCACCCTGCCCGGGATGAACGCGCGCTGCACCGCCCCCGACGAGTGGGTCGCCGCGGCGGACGAGAGCGGGCAGGCGTACTTCCTCTTCGCCACCCGCGCCTGGCCGGAGGCGGTCCCGGGGCAGCCGGTCGCGCCGGAGACCCTGCAGGCCTTCGCGGGCGACGAGTCGGTGCTCACCAGCAGCGCGCACTGCGTCCTCGCCGTGCGGCGCGTGCAGCGGTAGCCACCGACCGGGTGCCGCCACCACCCGCTCCGGCCGCCGGGCCCCCAGCCTGCCCGGTGGCCGGTTCCGCTTTTCCCCGGGCCGGGGTCAGGGCCGCTCGAAGTCGAACTTCAACGAGCGGACCCGGTTGTCGAAGTTCGATCCCGCCAGGTCCGGCAGCCCCACCGCCCGCAGCCCGACCGGCCGGGTCAGCAACTCCCGGAAGAGGGCCTTCATCTCCACCCGGGCCAGGTGCGCGCCCAGGCAGAAGTGCGGGCCACCGCCGCCGAAGCCCAGGTGCGGATTGGGCGAGCGGGTGATGACGAAGGCATCCGGGTCGGGGAAGACCGCCTCGTCACGGTTGGCGGAGGCGTAGTACAGGACCACCTTGTCGCCCGGCCGGAACACGTGCCCGTCCATGGTGTGCTCGGCGGCCACGGTCCGACGGAACTGGATGATGGGCGTCGAGTGCCGGATCATCTCGTCCACCGCGCCGTCCGCGTACTTCTCGAAGTCCGAGAGCAGCAGGTCCCGCTGGTCGGGGTGGTCCGTCAGCAGGGTCAGCCCATGGGTGATCGCGTTCCGGGTGGTCTCCACCCCGGCGACCATCAACAGGGAGAAGAAGGCGCCGAGCTGGCGGGCCCCGAGGGCCTGGCCGTCGACGTTCGCACGGACCAGCGCCGAGATCAGGTCGTCGGTGGGGTGCTTGCGCCGCTCCCGCCCGATGCCCGCCACCATCCGCTGCATACGGGCGAGCGCGCGCAGCCCGCGCCCCGGCATCCGCAGCCGGGAGGCCAGGCCCCGCTCCACACCGATGTTCTCGGAGGCGTGGTTGACGCGGTCGGCGATCTCGGCCCGGTAGTGCTCCGGGATGCCCATCATGTTGCAGATGACCTCCAGGGGGAGCCGGGAGGCCACGGCCGAGACGAACTCGTCGGGCCGCTCGGCCAGTACGTCGTCCACGATGCGGGCGGCCACGGCGTGGATGTCGGCCTCGGCGGCCGCCAGCAGCCGGGGCGTGAAGGCACGCTGCACGATCTTGCGCAGCTGGGCGTGGTCGGGGCCGTCCAGATTGACCATCGAGTCCCCGAACAGGGCCCGCACCCATCGGGCCGGCTCGGGGGTGGTCACGCCGGGGGCACTGGCGAAGACCTTCGGGAGGCGGCTGGCCTCCTGCACCTGGGCGTGGCGGACCAGGGCCCAGTGGCCGGGCCCGGACCCTTCGGGGACGAACACCGGGCCCTCGGCCGCGCGCAGCCGGGCGAAGGCGGCGAGGCGGTGGGCGGGGGGCTGCTGCCAGAAACCTGGCTCGGCCAGCTCCCTGCCGGGGTCGGTGCCGTGGCGTTGTGCCGGGAGTGTCAAGGCAGGGCCTCCAGTCGGTGCGCGTCGTTCTGCGCTGGAGAACGGCGGCGGGGGCGCGGGAGTGACGGTTCGCCGGGGCGCGGGCGCGTCCACGGGTGGCGGGCGGGGGCGGCCCGGGGCTCAGGCGGCGGCGCCGGTGGTCGCACCGGCCCGCGTGGACAGGGTCTGGCCGACCGCCACCGTCAGCACCCCGACGAGGCCCGCCCACAGGACCGCGTACGTACCCGACCAGGTGCAGGCGAGCGTCACGAGGGCGGACACCGGCAGGACCAGCTGCTGGGCGAGGCCGCGCTTGAAGTGGCGGGAGTGCAGCAGCCACACCATCAGCAGGAACAGCGCGCTCGGGACCATCACCGCCGCGTTCGCGGCGACCTGGGAGATGTGTGCCTTGCCGACCGCGTGCTCGACCGCGACCTCGATGCCGGCGCCGATCGCCGCACCCGAGAGGAAGATCAGCAGATGTCCGTAACCCCACGGGATGGCCTCGCGGTTGGACGTCAGGTGCTCGTGCATCGGCACGGCGAAGTAGATCCACCACGCGGCGAAGACGATCAGCAGCCCGCCCGCCGCGATGGGCAGCAGCTGGTCCAGCGCCTCGTGCTCGTCGATCGCGGACTTCACGGCCACCGTGGCCGCGGCGATCGTCTCGCCGAGCACGATGATGGTGAACAGGCCGTACCGCTCCACGATGTGGTGCGCGTGCCAGGGCGTCTGGTGCCCGCGTTCCGCGATCACCGGAACCGCCAGCTCGGCGACGAGCAGGACGAGGAACGTCCAGCGCTTCAGGTCGTCGGGGACGAACAGCAGGCCGATCCAGCCCAGCTGGCAGATCACCAGTCCGGCCGCGTACTTCAGCGCCGCCGCCCGGGCCTCGCCCTGCTCCCCGGAGGCGGCCCGCAGCCACTGCGCCGTCAGGGCGACGCGCATGATGATGTAGCCGGTGACCGCGACCGCCCAGTCGTTGTCGTCGAAGGCCCGGCTCACCCCGGCCGCGTACACGAGCACACCCGCGATCTGTACGAGCGTCGCGACCCGGTACGGGACGTCGTCCACGTCGTACGCCGAGGCGAACCAGGTGAAGTTCATCCAGGCCCACCACACGCCGAAGAAGACGAAGAAGTAGCCGACCACCCCGGCACCGGGGTGGCCCTCCGCGAGCGAGTGCACCAGCCGGGCACCGGCCTGGGCGATGGCGACGACGAAGCAGAGGTCGAAGAACAGCTCCAGCGGGGTCGCGGCACGGTGGAGCTCGTCGGGGCTGCGAGCGGTCATGGGGGAGAAGGCCATACCGGCCAGGAGACCAGAGGCGGGGACCTCCGGCGGGGCGGACGCGCGGCTCGCGCGCCCCGTGTGCCCCGGGCGGAGGCGAGGCGCGGTCCACGGCCCCGACGCGGTCCGACCCGCGGGCGGGCGCCGTCACGGGCCCCCATCGGCATCCGGGCCACGCGCCCGACGGCCGGGGAGGGGGACCGGGCGGCCGGGGCGGCGCGGGGGCCGGCCGTACCCTGGAGGCATGAGCAGCACCTCCGCACCCGGCCCGCAGCCCTCGCGCACCGCCCCCGAGGCCGACCGGCCCCGGCCGAAGCCCCGGCTCGTCTTCGACGACCCGCTGGACCAGCAGTCCTCGGACGACACCGACCGAGGCTGGGGCGAGCGGCCGCCCGCCGGCGGAAGCGCGGCCGACCTGGCCCGCTTCCTCGACGAGAAGCCCCCGCACCACGTCTGACCGCCCGAGGCGGCCGGAGCGGTCAGAACCGGTCGTGCGAACCGGCCGGTCCACCGCCGCCCGAACGCTGCGCGACCAGCTCGTCCCGGATCTCCTTGAGGACCTCGAGCTCGGTGATCTCGACGAGTTCCTGGACACCTTCCTTCGCCTTGCGCCGGGCCTCCTGCCGCGCGAGGTACTTCGACATCGGCAGCACCATCAGGAAGTACACGACCGCCGCGGTGATGACGAAGGTCAGCGTCGCGTTCAGCACCGAGCCCCAGAGGATCTCGACACCAGTCGGCTGGCCGTTCGCGCCGATGCCACAAGGAGCCTTGAGGCAGGACTTGTAGCCGTCCAGGCTCTGCGTGCCGACCGCGCCGATCACCGGGCTGATGATCCCCTTGACCACCGAGTTCACGATGTTCGTGAACGCGGCGCCGATGACCACGGCCACCGCCAGGTCGACCACGTTGCCGCGCATCAGGAAGGCCTTGAAGCCTGCCAGCACGCTCTCCTTCTTCTTCTCGCTCACCACTGAGCCTCTCTTCACATCTGCCGAACACGGAGTCAACGGTTCCGAAAGCTACGGCAGTCCGGGCGCGGTGTGTCCAATCGGGCCTCATCCCGAGGTGAATTGACCGGCCGTGCGTGCGAATCAGCACAACGTCACCGCCAGTCGGGTCGTGGCGCCCGTGCCGACGAGAACCCGCGCGGTCTCCCGCGGTACGGACAGCACCACCAGCGCCCCACCGTCCGCAACACCCTTGTCCGGAGCGGGTACTTCGGCGACCAACGCCCCGGCGGCCACCACCTCGGGCGGTCCGGTGCGCTCCGCCGCGACCACGTCCACCCGGTCTCCGGGCCGCAGCAGCCGTACCGTCGCCGCGTCCGCGATGCGCACGGGAGCCGACACCATCCGCACCGCGGCGGGTGGCGCCGCGCCCTGGGAGGCCCGCACCTCGGGCCGGGCGGTGGCGCCCCGCGAGGCCTGCGCCTCCGTCCCGCCCACCGCGACGGCCGCCGCCACCACGGCCAGCGCGGCCGAGGCGGCCCGCCGCCTGCGCCGTACGGCCCGGCGCAACCGGTCCCCGCCCCGCCCCACACGAAGCGGCGGGAACGCCGGGACCGGGCGGGCCGGCGGACACGCGGACGACGTCGCGCACGCGGCCCGCCCGGCGGGGAAGGCGCGGGAAGCGGAGGAAGAGGGGGAGGCGGAGCGAGGGGAGCAGACCGAAGGGGTCGCGGACGTACGGGACATGACGAACACCACCAGACCGAGTGAGGCGCTGTGCCCGGACCCTGCGCCCGGACACCTCCCACGATCCGGTCCCACCGGGAATCCCGCCGAGGCCTGTGGACGATCCCCAGCTTGTGGACAAACCGGCCACCCGCACGAGTCAGCCGGCGGCCGCCCGCACCCGCCGCGGACCGCCCCCACGGCCGGTCGGGCCGGGCGCAGCAGCCCGCGCAGCGCCCAGGCCTCCCGCGGCGAGGAGGTCGGTGTTCACGCCGTCGTTGTCGAGGTCGCCGTTCGGCCGGGGATCTGGCAGGCCTCCGCGAAGCCCTGACCGGTCAGGCCGAAGGCGCTGTTGACGCGCGAGCGCCAGTTCTCCAGCGCGACCATCGCGGTGAGCTCGACGAACGCCTTCTCGCCGAGCCGCGCGATCAGCTCCCGCGCGAGCTCGTCCGTGACCGTCGGCTCGGTCTCCGTCATGGCCTCGGCGTACTCCATGACCAACAGTTCCAGCTCGGTGAACACCTCGGGGGCCTCCCGCCACCGCGGCACCCGCTCGATCTTCTCCGTCTGCAGGCCCAGCTCGTGGCCCTCCCAGTAGCCGAAGTCCATGCACCACGAGCAGTTGATCCGGGCCGCCGCCGCCATCACGGCGAGGTGCTTCAGCCCGGCGTCGAGCGCGTTCCACTTCGCCACGCTCCGCTCCAGCCGGACGTAGGAGAGGAGCACGCGCGAGTGGTGCCCGTAGGCCTGCCCGGGGTCGAGCACCTTGCCGTAGGTCCGACGCGAGTACCAGGCCCCGATCCGCATGAGCAGGGTGCGGGGCGGGGTGAGCGAGATACGCGGCATGACAGTCATCTCCCTGGCCGGGGCGGTCTTCGTTTCCGCCGTCACCAAGGAGGACCGGACAGCCCCGGCGGATGTGACAGCCGCCGGGCCTTTTCTCTACGCGTCGTCCTCGCCCGGTGCCGCGGACTCGATCCCCAGCGCGCCGAGGAGGCGTTCCGCGAGGTCCTCCGCGAAGGCCTCGGAGCCGGTGAGGACGGCCCGCACCGCCTCCGGTTCGGCCGTCGGTCCGCCCGCGGCCGCCCGGTCGAGCGCGCCCGCGAGGGCCGCGTCGACGGGGAACCGGTCCACGGGTACTCGTAGTCCTCGGCCGTGTCCCGGTCGAGCAGCCCCTTCCAACGGCCCCCGGCGAAGGTGGCGCCACCGACAACGCGGCCCGGGCGTCCCCAGGGACGCCCGGGAGGGGGCTACGGCAGCTCGATGCCCAGGTCCCAGCCGTCGTGCGCGTGCGTGCACAGGCAGGCCCGGGTCTCCGTGGCCGGCAGGGCCGCCACCGCGTCGAAGAGGACCTCGCGCAGCCGTCCGACGTTCTCGCCGAACACCTTCAGGACCTCCGTGTGGGAGACGCCCTCACCGGTCTCGGCGCCCGCGTCCAGGTCCGTGACCAGGGCCATCGAGGTGTAGCAGAGCCCCAGCTCGCGGGCGAGGACCGCCTCCGGGTGACCGGTCATGCCGACCACCGACCAGCCCGCCGCCGCGTGCCACCGCGACTCGGCGCGCGTGGAGAAGCGCGGTCCCTCGACGACGACCATGGTGCCGCCGTCCACCGGTTCCCAGTCGCGCCCGCGGGCCGCCGCCAGCGCCACGGACCGGCCCACCGGGCAGTACGGATCGGCGAAGGTGGTGTGCACGACGTTCGGGACGGAACCGTCGGGCAGCGGCTCACCGTCGAAGAAGGTCTGGGCTCGGGCCTTCGTACGGTCGACCAGCTGGTCGGGAACGAGCAGCGTGCCCGGCCCGTACTCGGCCCGCAGACCGCCGACCGCGCAGGGCCCCAGCACCTGCCGGACGCCGACCGAGCGCAGCGCCCACAGGTTGGCCCGATAGTTGATCTTGTGTGGCGGGACGGTGTGGCTGCGCCCGTGTCGGGGCAGGAAGGCCACCTGGCGCCCGGCCAGCTCGCCCAGGTAGAGGGAGTCGCTCGGGGGTCCGTACGGGGTCTCCACCTGGATCTCGGAGACGTCCTCCAGGAAGGAGTAGAAGCCCGAGCCGCCGATGACACCGATCTCTGCGTTCACCATGCGGTCCACCCTACGGCCCTGCCGTGGGCATGCCGAAGGCCCCGCTGCCGGTAGGGGCGGCGGGGCCTTCGGGCGAAGCGATCAGGCGGCCGACGTGGAGCTGCTGCTGCTCGACGAGCTCGACGACGTCGAGGCGGCGGGAGCGGCGGCGGCGGTCGACGTCGAGGACGACGAGGAGCTGGATGACGGCTTCGAGGCAGGGGTGCTGCTCGACGACGCGCCACGGCTGTCGTTCCGGTAGAAACCGGAGCCCTTGAAGACGATGCCGACCGCGGAGAACACCTTCTTCAGGCGTCCGTCGCAGCTCGGGCACACGGTCAGTGCGTCATCGGTGAACTTCTGCACGGCCTCAAGGCCCTCACCGCACTCGGTGCACTGGTACTGGTAGGTCGGCACGAATTTCCTCCTGGCACTCTGACTCAATGAGTGCTAACGACGCTCCATGGTGACGTATTCCGGCGGATCAGTCCACCGTCACCGGCACGCGGTGACCGATCCCACGCTCGTTCACCCGGTCACGGGAGGCCGGGGAGGCGGTGGTGCGCGGGGTCGTCCGACCCTTCGCCGGGACCGTCACCCGCTCCGTGACCTGCGACTTCACCGGGGTGGCGGGCGCGGCCGCGGCCGTGGCCCCGGCCTCCTGTGCGGACGCGTTCACGATCCGGCTCGGAGCCTTCGGGGCGAGCCTCGAACGCAGCGCCAGCAGGGTGGTCAGCGCGAGCGCGGTGGCACCCATGGGCACCAGGAATCCGAACGAGGATCCGTGCGCGTCCGTGAGGCGGCCGGCCAGGATGACGGCGACGGCCTGACCGAAGGCGATCGAGCCGGTCAGCCAGGTGAAGGCCTCGGTGCGGGCGTTCGCGGGGACCAGCTGCTCGACCATCGTGTAGCCGGTGATCAGCGCCGGGGCGATGAACAGGCCGACGACCAGGCCGAGCGCGCCCAGCAGGATCATCGAGTTCGCGGCCCACAGGACGGACGCGGCGGCGGTGAGGCCGACGTAGCCCAGGATCAGCCGGCGACGCGGGCCGATCTTCCAGGCGATGGCGCCCATGGCGATACCGGCGATCATGTTGCCCGCGGCGAAGACTCCGTAGAGCAGGCCGTTGGCGCCGGGGTTGCCGATCTCGCTGGAGAAGGCGGCGAGCGAGACCTGCATGCCGCCGAAGACGGCGCCGATCCCGAGGAACGCGAAGATCAGGACGCGCAGGCCCGGGAAGGACAGCGCGAAGGCGCGCTTCTCACCGGTCTGCGACGGGGCGTGCGTCTTGGGCTGGCCGGCGCGCCGGGCCGCGAAGAGCAGGCCGCCGAGCAGGGTCAGCGTGGCCTCGGTGACCAGGCCGGCCGCCGGGTGGACGCCGGTGCACAGCGCGGTCGCCAGGACCGGGCCGACGACGAAGGTGAATTCGTCGGTGACGGACTCGAAGGCGGCGGCCGTCGGCAGCAGCGGAGAGCCCTCCAGCTTGGCGGCCCAGCGCGCCCGGACCATGGGTCCGACCTGCGGCACCGAGGCGCCTGCCGGTACGGCGGCGGCGGCCAGCGCGAGCAGCGGGGCGTCCAGCAGCGCGAGCGCGGCCAGGCCGATGACGGCGACGGAGTGTGCGAGGACCACGGGCAGCAGGACGGCGGTCTGGCCGTAGCGGTCGGTGAAGATGCCCATCAGCGGGGCGGACAGTGCCATGGAGATACCGGTGACGGCGGCGACGATGCCGGCGCTGCCGTAGGAACCGGTGGTGTGCTGGACCAGCAGCAGGATGCTGATCGTCAGCATGCCGAAGGGGAGTCGTGCTGCGAAGCCGGGGAGTACGAAGCCGAGGGCGCCGGGAGTGCGCAGGAGCTGCCCGTAGCCGGGGCGGGCGGACGTGTCGGTCGTGACCGCGGATGTCACGGCCTTGCCTTTCCGCTGCCTGGTAGAGCGTCCCCGTCTGCGGACGGTGCTTCGCCTTGTGAGCGGCCGCACCCGTACATGTGGGAGCCCCGAGAGCTGTCCTCTTGCGCAGAACCGAGTGATACCTGGGCGCCCACGTCGGGGTGGTGCCACGGCCGCTTTGCGGTCGCGCCAGCTCTGCGTCAGGCAGAGTTGGTTCGATCTGGTGTGCCTTCATCGTACAGGGAAAGCCACTACCACGCCCTGTGAATTCGGTGACAAGGGGTGTCTTCGCCTGGGATTAACGGCCGCTTCGCATGCAAAGAGCCCGGAAAAGCAGGCAAAAGCGGGCATAGCTCAGCTAAATTGGCGGAATTAGAACGACGCTCTAACGCATTTGAGCATTGCTCTAACGTGAAACGGGTCCGCCGGTGCCCAGCCATCCCGCGAGCTTGCCGCCCCGGGCCACCGCCCGCAGTCGCGCCTCCGCCGCGTCCCGGACCGGATCCGTGGCCACCACCAGCAGCTCGTCCCCGCGGCGCAGCACGGTCGACGGCGCCGGTACGAAACTCTTCGCGTCCCGGACCACCAGCGTGACCGAGGCCCCCGGCGGCAGCCGCAGCTCGCTCACCTCCACGCCGTGCATCCGCGAGGCCTGTGGGATGGAGAAGGACAGCAGGTGTCCGCGCAGCTTCTCCAGCGGCGCCGACTCGATCCCGAGGTCGAAGGCGCCCTCCTCCCCGTTCCCGAGGTTCAGCTTGCGCGCGAGCCAGGGCAGGGTCGGACCCTGCACCAGGGTGTAGACGACGACCAGCACGAAGACGATGTTGAAGACCCGGTCGCTGCCCTCGATCCCGGACACCATCGGAATGGTCGCCAGGATGATGGGCACGGCCCCGCGCAGGCCCGCCCACGACATCAGCACCTGCTCCTGCCAGGAGAGCCGGAAGGGCAGCAGGCTGATGAAGACCTCCAGGGGTCGGGCCACCATCGTCAGCACCAGTCCGATGATCACGGCGGGCCAGAAGTCGCGGACCAGCTCGTGCGGGGTGACCAGCAGACCCAGCAGCACGAACATGCCGATCTGGGCGATCCAGCCGAGTCCGTCGGCGAAGCCCCGGGTGGCCGGCCAGTGCGGCAGCTTGGCGTTCCCGAGCACCATCGCCGCCAGGTAGACCGCGAGGAAGCCGGAGCCGTGCGCGATGGCGCCGGCCGCGTACGCCACGATGGCGATGGCCATCACGGCGATCGGGTAGAGGCCGGAGGCGGGCAGGGCGACGTGTCGCAGCCCGTACGCGCCGAGGAAGCCCACGGTCAGGCCGATCGCGGCGCCGATGGCCAGCTCCAGGGCGATCTTGCCGATCAGGATGTACCACTCGTCCACCGGGCCGACGGTCGAGAAGGCCACCACCAGGATCACGACGGGCGCGTCGTTGAAGCCGGACTCGGCCTCCAGGACGCCGGTGATCCGTGCGGGCAGCGGGACCTTGCGCAGCACGGAGAAGACGGCCGCGGCGTCGGTCGAGGAGACGACCGCGCCGATCAGCAGGGCTTGGCGCCATTCCAGGCCGACCAGATAGTGCGCTCCCGCCGCCGTCACGCCCACGCTCACCGCGACGCCCACCAGTGACAGCATGACCGCGGCCGGCAGGGCCGGCTTGATCTCTTTCCACTTGGTGCCCAGACCGCCCTCGGCGAGGATCACGACGAGTGCCGCGTAACCGATGACCTGGGTCAGCTCGGCATTGTCGAACACGACGTTGCCGATGCCGTCCTGGCCTATCGCGATGCCTATGCCGAGGTAGATGAGCAGGCTGGGAAGACCGCTGCGTGACGAGATGCGTACCGCCGCCACGGCGACGAGCAGCACGAGCGAGCAGACCAGCAGCAGCTCATTGAGCGTGTGGACAGTCAGCGGGCGGCCCTCCTCAATGCGCCCGGTGGATCGATCCTCCCGGCGACAAGTTCGGCAAGTAGTTCGTTACCTTACCTAATCTTTGACGCGCCCTTTACGCGATAACCACATTGTGAAACGCCTGTTCGCCCCTGTCCTCGCCAGCTCCACCCCTGGCGGATCAACGAAGTCGGTCCTGCGCCTATGGTTGCTCCCAGCACTCCCAGGACCACCCTGCCCCTCTAAGGACAGCGATGCCCGCCAACGAAACCGCTCCTCCCGTCAAGAAGAAGGGACGACGCGCCCGTCTGATCGTGCTCGTCCTGGTCCTGGCTCTCGTCGCGGGCCTCGGCTACGGGGCGTACTGGAGCGTGGACGGCGTGCGCGCCTCCTTCCCCCAGACGACCGGCTCCCTCAAGGTGCCGGGCCTGACCGGGACCGTCGACGTCAAGCGCGACGCCCACGGCATTCCCCAGCTCTACGCCGACAACGACGACGACCTCTTCCGCGCGCAGGGCTTCGTGCACGCCCAGGACCGCTTCTGGGAGATGGACGTCCGACGTCACATGACGTCCGGCCGACTCTCCGAGATGTTCGGCTCCGGCCAGGTCGAGACCGACGCCTTCCTGCGCACGCTGGGCTGGCGCCAGGTCGCGCAGGAAGAGTTCGACAAGAAGCTCTCGACCGAGACCAAGAAGTATCTCCAGGCCTACGCCGACGGGGTCAACGCGTACCTGAAGGGGAAGTCCGGCAAGGACCTCTCCGTCGAGCACGCGGCCCTCAAGCTCACCGACGACTACCAGCCCGAGCAGTGGTCGCCGGTGGACTCGGTGGCCTGGCTCAAGGCGATGGCGTGGGACCTGCGGGGCAACATGCAGGACGAGATCGACCGCGCGCTGATGGCGACCAAGCTCTCGCAGGCGCAGATCGACGAGCTCTACCCGCCCTACCCCTTCGACCGGAACAAGCCGATCGTCGAGGGCGGCAAGGTCGACGGCGGCAAGTACACCCCGCAGGGCGTCACGGGCAGCGGCTCGGGCACCGGCACCGGTAACGGGACCGGCTCGGGCAGCGGCTCCGGCGGCAACACCGTCGCAGGCCAGACCTCGACCGTCACGGGTCCGATCGGCGGCCCGGCCAACGGGCTGGCCGACAACGTCGCCGCCCAGGGCGCGACCGTGGGCCTGCGCACCCAGCTCACCTCCCTCGCCGACACCCTGGACAAGATCCCCGCGATCCTCGGCCCCAACGGCAGCGGCATCGGCTCGAACTCCTGGGTCGTCTCCGGCAAGTACACGACGACCGGCAAGCCGCTGCTCGCGAACGACCCGCACCTGTCCCCGCAGCTGCCCTCGGTCTGGTACCAGATGGGCCTGCACTGCCGCACGGTCTCGCCCCAGTGCCAGTACGACGTGGCCGGCTACACCTTCTCGGGCATGCCCGGCGTGGTCATCGGCCACAACACCGACATCGCCTGGGGCATGACCAACCTCGGCGCCGACGTGACCGACCTCTACCTGGAGCAGGTCAAGCCCGAGGGCTACGTCTACGACAACAAGGTGCTCCCCTTCACCACCCGTGAAGAGGTCATCAAGATCGCGGGCGGCGACAGCAAGAAGATCACCGTCCGGACCACCAACAACGGCCCGCTCGTCTCGGACCGCAGCGAGGAGCTCGGTACGGTCGGCAGCCGCGCCCCCGTCGCCAGCTCCGCCCCCGACCGCGGTGACGGCTACGCCGTCGCCCTGCGCTGGACGGCGCTGGACCCGGGCAAGTCCATGGACGCGGTCTTCAAGCTCGACCGGGCCAAGACCTTCGACGACTTCCGCAAGGCGGCCGCCGACTTCGAGGTCCCGTCCCAGAACCTGATCTACGCCGACAACAAGGGCCCCAACGGCAACATCGGCTACCAGGCCCCGGGCCGCATCCCGATGCGCGGTCAGGGCGACGGCCGGATGCCCGCCCCGGGCTGGGACTCCAAGTACGCCTGGAAGGGCACCAAGGACGGCAACGCCGGCTACATCCCGCAGAGCGAGATGCCCTGGGACCAGAACCCGTCCCGCGGCTACATCGTCACCGCCAACCAGGCGGTCGTGGAGACCGGGACCGGCGCCGGCAAGTACCCTAACCTGCTGACCACCGACTGGGGCTACGGCGCCCGCAGCCAGCGGATCAACGACCTCATCGAGGCGAAGATCAAGGACGGCGGTCGGATCTCGACCGACGACATGCGCACCATGCAGATGGACAACAGCAGCGAGATCGCCGCGCTGCTGACCCCGATGCTGGCGAAGATAGAGGTCTCGGACCCGGGCGTGCGGGCCGCGCAGAAGCTGCTCGACGGCTGGAACTACACGCAGGAGCCCGACTCGGCGGCCGCGGCCTACTTCAACGCCGTCTGGCGCCACATCCTCAAGCTGTCGTTCGGCGACAAGATGCCCAAGGAGCTGCGGATCGAGGGCAGCTGCATGAGCGTCGTCGGCAACGGCACCGGCCCGGCCGACGACCTCGCCAAGACCGTCCGCGAATGCGGCACCCGGGGCGCCGACTCGGCGCAGCCCGACGGCGGCGACCGCTGGTTCGAGGTGGTCCGTCGCCTGGTCAAGGACGAGAAGTCGCCGTGGTGGAGCACCCCCAGGACCGTCACCCTGCCGGCGGCCACCAACCGTGACGAGCTCTTCGCCCGGGCCATGCGCGACGCCCGCTGGGAGCTGACCGCCAAGCTCGGCAAGGACCAGTCCACCTGGAGCTGGGGCCGCCTGCACCAGCTGACGCTGAAGAACCAGACGATCGGCACCGAGGGCCCCGGCTTCATGCAGTGGCTCCTCAACCGCGGCCCGTGGGACGTGGGCGGCGGCGAGGCCACGGTCAACGCGACCGGCTGGAACGCCTCCAGCGGGTACGGGGTCACGTGGGTGCCGTCGATGCGCATGGTCGTGAACCTCAACGACCTCGACAAGTCGCGCTGGATCAACCTGACGGGTGCCTCGGGGCACGCGTACAACGCGCACTACACGGACCAGACGACGATGTGGGCCAAGGGCGAGCTGCTGGAGTGGCCCTTCGGCAAGGAAGCCGTCGACAAGGCCACGGTCGACACCCTGACCCTCAAGCCCGAGGGCTCGTGAGGGGCAGGGCGCGGATCAGGTCGTCACACACTGAAGCGGCGCACCCCTGACGGGGTCGCCACCGCTCGTACGGGGTGGTCGTGCGGTTCCTCCGGGACCCGCGCGACCACCTCGTCGTCGTAGAGGAGCACCACCAGCGCGGGATGCGCCCCGGCGCGTTCCAGCCGCTCCAGCACCCGGTCGTACGAGCCTCCGCCGCGGCCGAGGCGCATCCCACGGCCGTCCACCGCGAGCCCGGGCAGCAGCACGGCGTCGGCCCCGGTGACCGCGTCCGGTCCGAGCGCGGGGCCGGTCGGCTCCAGCAGCCGCATCTTGCCCGGGTGGGCGGCCTCGGCGAGCGAGGCCGGGCCTTCGTACGCGGCCCAGTCGAGGTCGTTGTCGGGCAGCAGCAGCGGGAGCAGCACCCGCTTGCCGGCCGCGCGCAGGGCGTCGAGGAGGTCCCGGGTGCCCGGTTCGGTGCCGATCGAGACGTACGCCGCCACCGTGCGGGCGCCGGCCAGTTCGGGCAGTTCGAACGCCGTGACGGCGAGTGCGGTGGCCGCCGTGCGGCACTGTTCGGGAGACAAGGCGCGGCGCGCGGAGAGCAATTCTCGGCGCAGCTCGGCCTTGGCGGAAGCGAGGGGCGGGTTCTCTGCCACGAGGAAATCCAATATCCTTCCGAATCGGGGCATATCTGCACCTACCTGCTGCGGACCCGTCCGGTGTTCGACGGAAGGCCACTATCGTTCGGGGCATGACTATGTTGCACCCCGTGATCAAGAAGGCCGTGATTCCGGCCGCTGGCCTCGGTACTCGCTTCCTCCCGGCGACCAAGGCGACCCCGAAGGAAATGCTCCCGGTTGTGGACAAGCCGGCCATCCAGTACGTGGTCGAGGAGGCCGTCGGGGCCGGGCTCGATGACGTTCTCATGATCACTGGGCGTAACAAGCGTGCCCTGGAAGACCACTTCGACCGGAACTACGAGCTGGAGTCGGCCCTCATCGCCAAGGGCGACGACGACCGCCTGAAGAAGGTCCAGGAGTCCAGCGACCTGGCGACCATGCACTACGTCCGCCAGGGCGACCCGCGGGGCCTGGGTCACGCGGTGCTGTGCGCCGAGCCGCACGTCGGCCGCGAGCCCTTCGCCGTCCTGCTCGGTGACGACCTCATCGACCCGCGCGACCCGCTGCTGCGCCAGATGGCCGACATCTACGCCCGCACCGGCGGCACCGTCATCGCGCTCATGGAGGTCGACCCGGCCAACGTCCACCTCTACGGCTGCGCCGCCGTCGAGGCCACGGACGAGGAGGACGTGGTCCGCATCACCGGCCTCGTCGAGAAGCCGGACCCCCAGGACGCCCCCAGCAACTACGCGGTCATCGGACGCTACGTCCTCAACCCCGCGATCTTCGACATACTGCGGGAGACCGAGCCGGGCCGCGGTGGGGAGATCCAGCTCACCGACGCCCTGCAGAAGCTGGCCGCCGACGAGACCGTCGGCGGTCCGGTGCACGGCGTGATCTTCCGGGGCCGTCGCTACGACACCGGGGACCGCGGCGACTACCTGCGGGCCATCGTCCGTCTCGCGTGCGAGCGCGACGACCTGGGCCCCGAGTTCCGCACCTGGCTTCACCGTTACGTCACGGAGGAGATGTAGCACCTTGAGCAGTTCCGCACCGCAGCATCCACGCTTGGCGGGCGGCCACCGTCTGTGGTCCGTGGACGAGCACCTCGCGGACGTCCTCTCGGCCGTCCGGCCGTTGGAGCCCATCGAGCTCCAACTGCTGGATGCCCAGGGCTGTGTCCTGGTCGAGGACGTGACCGTGCCCGTCGCCCTCCCGCCCTTCGACAACAGCTCCATGGACGGCTACGCCGTCCGAACGGCCGACGTCCAGGGTGCGAGCGAGGAGTTCCCCGCGGTGCTGACGGTCGTCGGGGACGTCGCGGCGGGCAGCGGTGAGCTGCCCACCGTGGGCCCCGGCGAGGCTGCCCGGATCATGACCGGTGCCCCGCTGCCGCCCGGCGCGGAAGCCGTCGTACCGGTCGAGTGGACCGACGGCGGCACGGGCGGCGGCGCGGCCGCCGGGATGACCCCGGCCAGCGCCGCCCCCGAACACGCGGGCGGCGAGGTGCGGGTGCACCGCGCCGCCGAGGCCCGGGCGCACGTCCGCGCGCGCGGCAGCGACGTCCAGGCCGGCGACCTTGCCCTCGCGGCCGGCACGATCCTCGGGCCGCCCCAGATCGCCCTGCTGGCCGCCATCGGGCGCGGCACCGTACGGGTGCGGCCGCGCCCCCGCGTGGTGGTCATGTCCACCGGCAGCGAGCTGGTCCAGCCGGGCGAGGCGCTCACGGCGGGCACCATCTACGACTCCAACAGCTTCGCGCTCGCCGCGGCCGCGCGGGACGCCGGAGCCATCGCCTACCGGGTCGGCGCCGTCGCGGACGACGCCGACACCCTGCGCGCCACCATCGAGGACCAGCTGATCCGGGCCGACCTGCTGGTCACCACGGGCGGGGTCAGCGTCGGCGCGTACGACGTCGTCAAGGAGGCGCTGTCCTCCGTCGGGCACTCCGACGCGGTCGAGGGCGCGGACGGCGGGGCCGCCCGCGGGGCTGACGGCGGCCGGATGGACTTCCGCAAGCTCGCCATGCAGCCCGGCAAGCCGCAAGGCTTCGGCACGATCGGCCCCGACCACACCCCGCTGCTGGCGCTGCCCGGCAACCCGGTGTCCTCCTACGTCTCCTTCGAGCTGTTCGTGCGCCCCGCCATCCGCGCCCTCATGGGGCTGCCGGAGTCCGAGGTCCGGCGGCCGAGCGTGCGCGCGGTGCTGGACGCCGACAAGGCACTCGGCTCCCCGGCCGGCCGCCGCCAGTTCCTGCGCGGCACGTACGACGCCGAGAACGGCACGGTCAGCCCGGTCGGCGGATCGGGCTCCCACCTGATCGCCGCGCTGGCGCACGCGGACTCCCTGATGGTCGTACCGGAGGACGTCACCTCGGTGGAGCCGGGGACCGAGCTCGAAGTGATCCTGCTCGGCTGAAGTCGGGCCGGTGCGGGTAGCGTGTGTCGCACCACACAGGCTCCCCGGGGAGCCCAGAGCGGAGCGGCGCAGCAATGAGTACCGAAAGCAGGCTCACCCACATCGACGAGGCCGGCGCGGCCCGGATGGTCGACGTGTCCGGGAAGGACGTCACCACCCGGACGGCACGGGCCAGCGGACGCGTCCTCGTCGCCCCGCGGGTGATCGAACTGCTGCGCGGCGAGGGTGTTCCCAAGGGCGACGCCCTCGCCACCGCGCGCATCGCCGGGATCATGGGGGCGAAGAAGACCCCCGACCTGATCCCGCTCTGCCACCCCCTGGCCGTCTCGGGCGTCAAGGTGGACCTGCGGGTCGCCGACGACGCCGTCGAGATCCTCGCCACCGTGAAGACGACCGACCGCACGGGCGTCGAGATGGAGGCGCTGACCGCCGTCGCGGTCGCGGGCCTCACCGTGATCGACATGGTGAAGGCGGTCGACAAGGGCGCGGTCATCACGGACGTCCGGGTGGAGGAGAAGACCGGCGGCAAGTCCGGCGACTGGGCGCGCTCGTGAACGCCCCGCGCGGCGGCGACGTGCACAGCCACAGCCACGGCACCCCCACCCCCGACGAGCCGGCGGGGTCCCCGCGGACGCTCGGCCGGGCGCTGGTCGTCACGGCTTCGAACCGCGCCTCGCAGGGCGTCTACGCCGACAAGGGCGGCCCCCTGCTGGCCGAGGCGCTGGAGCGGCTCGGCTTCACCGTGGACGGCCCGCGGGTCGTCCCGGACGGCGACCCCGTGGAGCAGGCGCTGCGCGAGGGCGTGGCCGCCGGGTACGAGGTCATCCTGACCACCGGCGGGACCGGGATCTCGCCGACCGACCGCACCCCGGACGCCACCGCGCGGGTGCTGGACTACGAGATCCCCGGCATCCCGCAGGCCATCCGTGCCGAAGGCCTGGCGAAGGTGCCGACCGCGGCCCTGTCCCGGGGCCTGGCGGGCGTGGCCGGGCGCACCCTCATCGTCAACCTCCCCGGCTCGACGGGCGGGGTCCGCGACGGCCTCGCCGTCCTGGCGCGCGTCCTGCCGCACGCGGTGGACCAGATGCGGGGCGGAGACCATCCCCGACCGGCGGCACCCTCCGGGAGCCCGAGCTGAACGGCCCGACCTGGCCGGTGGTCCTGTCGGACGGCGATGTCACCCTCCGGCCGATAAAGCTGCGGGACCAGAAGGCCTGGCGCGAGGTCAACCGGCGCAACCGCGACTGGCTCCGGCCGTGGGAGGCCACGATCCCGCCGCCCGCGCCGTGGGGGCCGGTGGTCCAGCGGCCCACGTACCGCCAGATGGTCCGCCATCTGCGGGCGGAGGCGAACGCGGGCCGGATGCTGCCCTTCGTCATCGAGTACCAGGGCCGCCTGGTGGGCCAGCTGACGGTCGCCGGGA
This sequence comes from Streptomyces sp. CLCI03, assembly GCF_053615355.1. Classification (NCBI taxonomy): domain Bacteria; kingdom Bacillati; phylum Actinomycetota; class Actinomycetes; order Kitasatosporales; family Streptomycetaceae; genus Streptomyces; species Streptomyces sp. CLCI03. Next base: position 4,762,764 of record NZ_CM132132.1, read on the forward strand.
TCACCTGGGGCTCGATGTGCGCCGGCCACATCGGCTACTGGGTGGACCGCGAGGTGGCGGGCCGCGGCGTGATGCCGACGGCGGTCGCGTTGGCCGTGGACCACTGCTTCGGGAAGGTCGGCCTGCACCGGATCGAGGTGTGCATCCGCCCCGAGAACATCCCGAGCCGACGGGTCGTGGAGAAGCTGGGGCTGCGCGAGGAGGGGCTGCGGCCGCGTTATCTGCACATCGACGGGGCCTGGCGCGACCACCTCGTCTACGCGGTGACGGTCGAGGAGGTCCCGGAGGGGCTGCTGCGCCGCTGGCACCGGGCGCGCCACTCGCCGTCCCCGCCGAAATAGCGGCGGTCTCACCGCACACCGATAAGCGAATATTTGTTCGAATTAATGGCCTCGGGTAACCGATTCGCCCATAACCTGATCCGAAGAATCACAAAAAAAGTCCGTGATATCAGCGAGATCGTGCGACACACCGGCCCAATTGGCCGATCCCCTCGGCCGCGCCCCTCTACGGTGTGAGGTGTGAGCAGCAGCGGCCTCATCTACGCAGTCATTGTCGGGGCCTGGGCCGCCTACTTGGTGCCCATGTGGCTCCGGAGGCAGGACGAGCTGAACGAAGCCCGTCCGACGGAACGCTTCTCCACTGCCATTCGGCTGCTTTCCGGCCGAGCGGGAATGGAGCGCCGTTACGCCAAGGGGCTGCGTGAGCGCGGTGACGAGCAGGCGGAGCCCCAGCCCCACGCGGACCCGGACGCCGCGACGGAAACGGTTGATTCCGTCGACGCCGACGCCCGGGCCTTCGGCGTGCCCCCGACCAGGGCGGAGCCGAGACCGGCCACCGTCGAACGGGAGCAGCGCGCGGAGCGGGCCCGGCGCGAACAGCGCCTCCAGGTCCTCGCGCGCCGCCGGCGCACCACCGCGCTCCTCTTCCTGGTCTTCACCGTCGGCGCGGTCGTCGCCGCGGTGGGCGGCCTGCACTACCTGTGGGCGCCCGCCGTCCCCGCGCTGCTGCTGAGCGCGTACATCGTGCACCTGCGGGTCCAGGAACGACGGCGCTACGAGTTCACCATGGACCGGCGGCGCGCCGAGGCGGCCGCGCGGCAGCTGCGGGAGAACCGCCCGAGCCGCCGGGAGCCCGAGGCCGCGTCGGGCGGCGAACCGGACCCCGCGCCACCGGTCTCCCCGCAGGAGGCCGGACGGCGCGCACTGGTCGAGCAGACCGATCACGCCGAGTGGGTGGACCAGCAGCGCGAGCGCGAACGCGGCCCCGCCCGCGGTGAGAGCTGGGAGCCCGTCCCGGTCCCGCTGCCGACGTACGTGACCGCCCCGGTGGCCCCCCGCGCCACGGGCCCGGCGGCCCCGGACGCCTGGAGCGCGACCCGCTCCAGCACGGCCGAGCCGACGGAACCCCGCCTGCGCGCCCAGCCCGCGGCCCCCAAGTCGGAGCAGGGGCCGGACCCGAAGGCCCAGACCACCCCGCGCCCGCGCGGCCAGGGCCGGGGACGCACCCCGCTGTTCGACCAGTACGAGGGCGAGGACCGCCCGCGCGCCGCGAACGAGTGATCGATGACCTGCGCGGACGCTCCGGGATATCGGTTTTGGAGCACCCGCGCGGGGATGCTAATGTTTCACACGTCGCAAGGGCCTGTGGCGCAGTCTGGTAGCGCACCTCGTTCGCATCGAGGGGGTCTGGGGTTCAAATCCCCACAGGTCCACAGACGACAGTTCGCGAGTAGCTCTCGGGAACGTCACGAGATCCCGTCCGGTCGAAAGACCGGGCGGGATCTCGGCGTTTGTGGAGCGTGCTGCCGCAGGCCCACCGACTCGGCTTCTGTGCAGGGTGGATGAGTGTTCGGCTCGGCATGCGTTCGGGCCGGGGCCGCCTCCCGCACTCGCTCCAGGCTGGAGCTCCCCTTTCCGCAGGGCCACACATCGGCACGGCCGGCCCTCGGTGGGGGTGGCGGATCGGCGCTTCACCGCGCCCGGGTGGTCTCGTCAGCAGCGGTAGCCGTCGGGGACCTGGAGGAGGGCTACGAAAATCCACACCATGACCGCGGTGCCGGCCGTGCCGCCCAGGAGGGCGACCGTGAGGTTCCAACGTCCCACGTACCCGATGAGCACCGCCCACCACGCCGCTGCCGTGATCGCGAGCAGGGCTCCGTAGAAGATCAGCGCGAGCCCGTTGGCCGCGCTGTTCACCCCTACGTCACATGCCCGCCAGGCGGCTGCCAGCAGTACCGACCCGAGCACGCCGGCGGCCAGACCGGCCACGGGGGCGACCGCACAGCCCCACTGCCCCCGCGTCACTTCCGATTCCTGACCTGCGGGACGTTCTCGCCGTTGCGCTGCGCTTGTTCCATCCGGTCCATCGCGTCGTTGATCCCTTGCCGGAGCTGTTCCTCGGTCAGGTTGTCGCCGTACTTGTCGTAGAGGTCCATGCCGACGCGCATGGTGATCTGATCGCCTTGGTCGTCGTCCCCGGTGAGTAGCGTTTCTCCAAGGGAGGCGCCCTTGATCAAGGTGTCCGCGTCGAAGCCGGCCGCACGGCCGACGTATCCGTAGTGGACGTTGGAGTAGATGTCGTAGAAGACTTCGCGGTTCGTTCCGGGCTGCTTGAAGTAGTAGTCGTCACGCGTCTGAAGGTCGTACCGCTCCTGGAGCTGCGGCTTGTGGTCCCAGTCCTGCCCCGGAGCCACCTTCACGCCCCACATCGTCAGCGCCGCGTTGATGTCGGAACCGTAGTTGCGCCCGAATTCGTACCACTCGGGTTTGTCCAGCAGGGAACGTATCTGCCCGACCGTGTCCGACTTCGCGTTCCGCTTCATCTCCTCGAAGATCCACGTCTCGGCATCGGTGAACTTGTGCTCGCTCCGCGCCGCCCCCGTCGGCGGGATGACGGGACTGGCCGAGGCGTTGAACCCCCCGACGGTGCCGTCGAGGACGTTCCCGTCCACGACCACGGCTTCGAGCGCCTGCTTGACGGCCTTGTCGAACTCGTCCACCGCCCTCACCGCCGCGGCGATGTGCGTGGTCCAGGACTCCTCCACGCTCTTCAGATCCGGGTCGCGCCGCAGCATCCGTGCTTGCGCGGGGTCCTGGACCCGCGTGAAGTCGAAGGTCGCACGTCCCTCTGCCGAGACCGCCATTCCCGCGGCCACGGCGTCGTCCCGCGCCGATTCGACCTTCTTCTTCAGGTCCACGAAACCGGTGTGCGCGTCTGTCAGGAGCTTGGCCACTGCCTTCGCCTCGGTCTGCGCTGACTTGTACTCGCGCCGAGTCGTCGCGAACTTGGTCTGCGCCGCTTCCACACTGAACCCGAGCCAGTTCTGCCCCAGGGTGATCTTCTGGACCGTCTCCCCGTAGCGCTCTTCCACCTTCGACAGATCAGCGGCCACGGATTGCCACTTCTCCGCGGCTGTCGTCAGGACGCCGAGGTCAGTCGTCATGACTTCCTGGTACGTCAACACGTGCCCGATCCCCCTACAGTCCTTCGAGCTTGGATTTCGGTCCCAGTGTCCGCAGTTCGTCACCTGTGTGTACGTCGTTCCGCACGAACAGGCCCGAGGTGCCACGCAGGGAGGTTTTTTCGGCGCTCAGGCGTCCCATCAGCGTCTTGACCTGCTGGTTCCAGGTCTCCGTCAACTTCTTCAAGCCGGAAGCCGTCTCCCAGCCGTCAAGGGTCCTTGCCGCCGCGCTCGTGTTTTCCTTCGCACCGTCTGAGGCCTTCTGGGTGTTGGGCTCCAGCTCGGTCTCGATGGTGTTCGCGGCTGCCTTCTTGTCCGTAGGAGTCGAGCTGAACACGCTTCCACCTCCCGGAGTCAGGAAGCCGCCCGGTACACCATCAGCGCGGTTCAGTTTTGGTCCTGTGCTGTTTGCGTCTCCTGACATGCTCATCCTCCCCAGTTCCCTGGTTCGGATCGTAGGTGGCCCCCGAGCCGCAGCCATAGGTATGGCCAGAGGTGTCCGTAAACAGCCGTCGGGCGCGTGCTTGTGGGTCAGTGCGCCGTGTCGAGGCGGGTGCGCTGGGTCGGGGTGAGGTCGAGGTCGACCGCGGCCAGGTTCTCCTCCAACTGGGCCACCGAGGAGGCGCCGACCAGGGGCAGGACCGGTATGTCGCCGCCCATCAGCCAGGCCAGCACCACCTGGTTGACGGTGGCTCCGGTCTCGGCGGCCACCTCACGGACCGCGCGCAGTCGCGGCTCGGTACCCGCGTGGTCGAAGCCCGGACCCAGCGGCTTGTCCTCGCGGACGTAGGCGCCGGCGATCAGCGGGGAGTACGCGACCTGCGTCAGCGACGGGTTGTCCCGGACGTAGCTGAGCAGATCGCCGCCCACCAGGCCCTGGTTGCCGTCCGGCGAGCGCAGGCTCGGCAGATCGGTGCGCTGGCGCAGGTAGCTGTGGTGGTGCTGGAGCACCTCGTAGCCGGGGACGCCGGCCGCCGCGGCCAGCGTCCGGGCGCGCTCCACCCGCCAGGCCCAGTGGTTGCTCGCGCCCAGCAGGCCCGCCGTGCCGTCCGCGACGACCTCGGCGAAACCGCGGACGGTCTCCTCCAGCGGGGTGTTCTCGTCCATGATGTGCGCGTACAGCAGGTGGATGCGTTCGATGCCGAGCCGCTCCCGGCTGCGCTCCGCGGACTCCCGGATGACCTTCGCGGACAGCCCCTCCACATCGAGGCTGAAGCCGCTCGTGGGCTGGTTGGGGCGGGCGCCCAGCTTGGTGGCGACGGTGATCTCGTCGCCGATGCCGCGGCTGCGCAGCCAACGGCCGACCAGTTCCTCGCTCTCCCCACCCTGGGTGCCGTTGACCCAGAACGCGTAGTTGTTGGACGTGTCGACGAAGGTGCCGCCCGCTTCCACGAAACGGTCGAGGATCGCGTACGACGTGGCCTCGTCGACGGTGGTGCCGAAGGTCATCGTGCCGAGGCTCAGCACGCTCACTTCGCGGCGGGTCTCGACGGCGGTGCCGATGACGCGGTACTTCACGGTGATGCCTTTCGGTTCAGGGATGTCCGGCCCGCGGGCCGGCCGCACAACGTACCCGACACCACCGGCCGGGCGAAGTGCTTATTTCCTCGGTCCCGTCGGGGAGTTGGCCGGGCGAGGATGCGTTCATGACGATCGGTGAGGAACGAAGCAACGGAACGGCCCAGGCCTGGGAGGCGCTCGGCGGGGCGCCCGAACTCGTCGGGCGGGTGCGCCACCGCGGGGTCGGCGATCTGGGACAAGGGCCGCTGCCGGTGGCCGAGTTGGCCCGCGCCACCGTCGCGGCCTGCGGACTGGCCGCCGGGGAGCTCGCCGCGGTGCGGGCCGGGGGCGGGGCGCGGGACGTGGCTCCGCTGGTGGTGGACGAGGGCGCGGTGGCCACGGCGTTCGTCAGCGAGCGACACCTGCGCGTCGAGGGTCGCGCACCGGTGACCTTCGCGCCGTTGTCCGGCTTCTGGCGGACGGCGGACGGCTGGGTACGGACGCACGCCAACTATCCGCACCACGAGGCCGCCTTGGTACGGGCCCTGCGGCTGCCGTCGGCGACGCCGGAGGCGGTACGTGCGGCGGTCGGCGGGCGGACGGCGGTCGAGGTGCAGGAACTCGCCTACGGGGAAGGTGGACTCGCCGTCGCCGTGGCGCGGGAGTACGGGGAACCGCAGCCGCTGCTGGAGCCCGTACGGGAATCAGGGGCGCGGGGCCGGCCGCTCGGCGCGGCCCCGGCCGGCCGGCCCGCCGCGGGGGTGCGGGTGCTGGACCTGACCCGGGTCATCGCCGGGCCCGTCGCCACGCGCACGCTCGGGCTGCTGGGGGCGGACGTGCTGCGGATCGACCCGCCGGGGCTGCCGGAGTCGGACGACGCGTACGCGGACACCGGCTTCGGGAAGCGGTCGGCGCTGCTGGACCTGGCGGAGGCCGAGGACCGGGCCGTCTTCGAGGGGCTGCTGGCCGAGGCGGACGTGGTGGTGACGGGCTACCGGCCGGGGGCGCTGGAACGGTACGGGTTCGGGGCGCGGGAGCTGCTGGAACGGTGGCCGGGTCTGGTGGTGGCCGAGCTGTGCGCGTGGGGGTGGCGGGCGCGGGGCCCTTGGGCGGGGCGGCGGGGGTTCGACTCGCTCGTGCAGGCGGGGTACGGGATCGCTGCGGCGTGTGGGGAGCCGGGAGGGGAGCCCGGAGTGCTGCCGGCGCAGGCGTTGGACCACGGGACGGGGTATCTGGTGGCGGCCGGTGTCCTGCGGGCGCTGGCGCAGGGCGGTGGGCGGGGGCTGCGGTTCTCCCTGGCGGGGACCGCGTCGTGGCTGGTGCGGGGGCTGGGGCGGGAGCCGGTGGGGGCGCCGGTGGGGGCTGCGGGGGGCTACTCGGCGGAGCCGTGGCTGCGGGTGACTCCGTCGGGGTACGGGGTGCTGCGGCACGCCGCCAGTCCCTTCGGGGAGTGGGCGTTGGGGCCGTCGCGGTGGGGGGCCGATCGGGCCGGCTGGCTCCCGCGGTAGGGGTGGACGGGTGCGGCGCCGTTGCGGGGGCGCCGCCCCCGGACCCCCGCGCCTCAAACGCCGGCGGGGCTGGAGGGGGAGCCTCGGACGTCGGCGGGGCTGGAGGGGGAGCCTCGGACGTCGGCGGGGCTGGAGGGGGCGCCCCGAATGCCGGCGGGGCTGGAGGGGGAGCCTCGGACGTCGGCGGGGCTGGAGGGGGCGCCCCGAATGCCGGCGGGGCTGGAGGCGGCGCCGGCGGGACTGGGAGAGCCGGTCGGGGTCAGGCTTCGGTCAGGGGCTTGGTCATGCAGCGGCTCGACTCGTAGAAGCGGTAGTGGCCGAACTTCTCGGACAGGGCGTAGCCCGAGGAGAGGTACAGGGCTATCGCCTCCGGCTGCTGGTCGCCCGTCTCCAGGACCATGCGGTGGCGGCCCGCCGCGCGGGCGTCCTCCTCCAGGATCGCCAGGATGCGGCGGGCGAGGCCCAGGCCCCGGGCCTCCGGGACGACGTACATGCGCTTGAGCTCCGCGTCGCCGTCCGCGTAGCCCTCGTCGTTCTCGTCCTGGGTGCGCCAGCCGCCGCTCGCCACCGGGGTGCCCGTGGCGTCGTAGGCGAGCAGGTACAGGCCGTGCGGCGGCACGAACATCGCCGGGTCGAGGTGGGTGGCGTCGCCCTCACCGTCGTACCGCTCCTGGTACTCCAGCTGGACCTGGTCGTTGAGTTTGACCGCGTCCGGGTGGTCGTACGGCACGGTGCGGAGGTCTATCCGGTGAGACATTCGAATATCGTACGGAACCCTCCCGCTATGGTGCTGGGATGCTCACTGTGACCTCCGTGAATGTGAATGGGATCCGCGCCGCCGCCAAGAAGGGCTTCGGGGCGTGGCTCGACGGAACCGACGCCGATGTGGTCTGCCTGCAGGAGGTACGGGCCGAGGAGGGGCAGATCCCGGACGGGATCCGGACCCCCGCGGGCTGGCACACCGTCTTCGCTCCGGCCGCCGCCAAGGGGCGGGCCGGGGTCGCGCTCTACACGCGGCGGGAGCCCGAGCGCGTGCAGGTGGGATTCGGCAGCGCGGAGTTCGACGACAGCGGGCGGTACCTGGAGATCGATCTGCCGGGTGTGACCGTGGCCAGCCTCTACCTGCCCTCGGGCGAGGCCGGGACGGAGAAGCAGGACGAGAAGTACCGGTTCATGGACGAGTTCCTGACGTACCTGGCGGCGCTGAAGGTGCGGGCCGCCGCCGACGGCCGCGAGGTCGTGGTGTGCGGTGACTGGAACATCTGCCACCAGGAGGCCGACCTCAAGAACTGGAAGACGAACCGGAAGAACGCGGGCTTCCTCCCCGAGGAGCGGGAGTGGCTCGGCAAGGTGTACGCGCAGGCGGGCTACGTCGACGTGGTGCGGGAACTGCACCCGGACGCCGAGGGGCCGTACTCCTGGTGGTCCTACCGCGGGCGGGCCTTCGACAACGACGCCGGCTGGCGGATCGACCTCCAGGTGGCCACCCCCGGGCTGGCGGCGAAGGCGGTGAAGGCCTTCGTGGAGCGGGCGGAGACGCACCCCGAGCGCTGGTCCGACCACGCGCCCGTGACCGTCGTCTACGAGCTGGGCGCCTGACCCGGGCCGTCCGGGCCGCCCGAAGCAAGTAGGCGGTCCATCGCCATCGTCAGCTCGGCCTCGACCACGCTCTTCGCCAGCGGGCGCAGGCGGGTGAGGGCGTCGGGTGACATGTGGGCCGATATGAGATCGGTGAAGAGCAGGGCCATCGCGTCCGCGTGCTCGCGGACGCGGCGGCCGGTCTCCAGGACGGCCGCCAGCGGCACGCCCTCGCGGACCAGGGCCGAGGAGACGTCCAGCAGGCGGCGGCTGACGTGCACGATCGCGTCGCCGTCGACGGCGACGTAGCCGAGGTCCAGTGAGGCCGCCAGGTTCTCCGGCGTGACCTCGCCCTCGAAGTAGTCGGCGAGCGCCTCCGGGGTGAGCCGGACCGGGGTCTCCTCGGACCAGCCGATGCCGAGCAGCTCGCCGAGCTGGCCGACGTCGCGACCGCTCTCGAAGGCGGCGGTCAGCTCGGCGATGCCGCCGAGGGTGTGGCCGCGTTCCAGCAGGGCGGCGATGGTGCGCAGCCGGGCCAGGTGGTGGTCGTCGTACCAGGCGATGCGGCCCTCGCGGCGGGGCGGTGGGAGCAGTTTGCGCTCGCGGTAGAAGCGCAGGGTGCGGACCGGGATGCCGGCCGCTTCGGCCAGTTCCTCCGTGCGGTACTCGCGCACCGTCTTCGCTTGCGTCTCTTCCTTCGCCACAGACGCACCTTATGGCGTACCGGCAGTAACTTTCCGGGTCCGCCCCCTACCCATGAGTACGGAGCTGCTCTACCCTCCCGATTGTGCCAGTGATTGCTGGCAGTGTTTCGATGGTGTGGCGTTGCGGTGCGGTGCGTGGCTGGGACTGCGGATGAGCGGAAGGCGGCGGGCATGGGCATGGGCGGGACGAGCGGCAAGGACGGGCGCGAGCACGTACGGGTGGCGGTGATCGGGTCCGGATTCGGCGGGCTCGGCGCGGCCGTACGGCTGCGACGTGAAGGGATCACGGACTTCGTCGTACTGGAACGGGCCGACTCGGTCGGCGGCACCTGGCGCGACAACAGCTACCCGGGGTGTGCGTGCGACGTGCCCTCGCACCTCTATTCGTTCTCGTTCGCCCCCAACCCCGACTGGCCGCGGACCTTCTCCGGACAGCCGGCCATCCGCGCCTACCTGGAGCACGTCGCCGACACCTTCGGACTGCGCCGGCACATCCGGCTCGACACCGAGGTGCTGATGATGCGCTGGGACACGGACGAACTGCGCTGGGAGATCGAGACCTCGGCCGGGGAGCTGACCGCCGACGTCGTCGTCTCCGCGACCGGGCCGCTGTCCGACCCGAAGATGCCGGAGATCCCCGGGCTCGCCGAGTTCCCCGGCAAGGTCTTCCACTCCGCCCGCTGGGACCACGACTACGATCTGCGCGGCAAGCGCGTCGCCATGATCGGAACCGGTGCCTCGGCCATCCAGATCGTCCCGGCCATCGCCCCCGAGGTGGAGCGACTCACCCTCTTCCAGCGGACCCCGCCGTGGGTCATGCCGCGCACCGACCGGTCCATCACCGCGGTGGAGCGCTGGCTGCACCGCCGGCTGCCCTTCACCCGGGCGGCGCGGCGCGGGCTGCTCTGGGGGATCCGGGAGCTCCAGGTCAGCGCCTTCACCAAGCGCCCGAACCAGCTCGGCCTCATCGAGTCCCTGGCCAAGGCCAACATGGCGCGCTCGATCAAGGACCCGGCACTGCGCGCCCGGCTGACACCCTCCTACCGGATCGGCTGCAAGCGGATCCTGCTCTCCAGCGAGTACTACCCGGCGCTGGCCCGGCCCGATGTGGACCTGGTCGCCTCCGGGCTCAAGGAGATCCGCGGCTCGGTGCTGGTCGCCGCCGACGGGACCGAGACCGAGGTCGACGCGATCATCTTCGGCACCGGCTTCCACGTCACGGACATGCCGATCGCGGACCGGGTGGTGGGCGCGGAAGGGCGGACCCTCGCGGACGCCTGGAAGGACGGGATGCAGGCGCTGCGCGGGGCCACCGCCGCCGGCTTCCCCAACTGGATGACGATCATCGGGCCGAACACCGGGCTCGGGAACAGCTCGATGATCCTGATGATCGAGTCGCAGCTCAACTACATGGCCGACTACCTGCGGCAGCTCGGCATGCTCGGCGGGAAGGTCGCGCTCGGCGCCCGGCCGTCCGCCGTCCACCGGTGGAACCGGCAGGTGCAGGCCCGTATGGAGCGGACCGTGTGGAACACCGGCGGCTGCACGAGCTGGTACCTGGACGCGCAGGGACGCAACACGACGGTCTGGCCGGGGACGACGGGCGAGTTCCGTCGGGAGACGCGGAGCGTCGATCTGGCGGAGTACGAGGTCCTGCGGGTCGCGGAGCCGGAGCGGGTCCCGGTGGCCGTGGCGGCCACCGTTTCGCCTGCCGGTGCCGGTGCCGGTGCCGGTGTCGGTGTCGGCGCGGCACCGTTGCCGGGGGCTCTGCCCCCGGACCCCCGCGCCTCGAACGCCGGCGGGGCTGAGCGGGGCGGCTCAAGCGCCGGCGGGGTCGTATCCGAGGCGGAGGACGTCGCGTGAGTCGGCTGACGCATGTGGTCTCCGGGCCCTACGCCCCGCCCGTCGCACGGCGGGAGCTCGTCGCCGTCTCCGCCGACGGGGCCCGCCTGCACGTCGAGGTCCACGGGGACGAGGACGCGCCTGCCGTGGTGCTGGCCCACGGCTGGACGTGTTCCACCGCCTTCTGGGCCGCGCAGATCCGGGCCTTGGCCGCCACCCACCGCGTCGTCGCCTACGACCAGCGCGGGCACGGGCGCAGCCCCGCCGGCCGGGTGCACAGCACCACCGCCCTCGCCGACGACCTGGTGGCCGTACTGGAGGCCGCCCTCGCCCCCGGGGAGCGGGCGGTCGTCGCCGGGCACTCCATGGGCGGAATGACGATCATGGCGGCCGCGGGCCGGCCCGAGTTCGCCGCGCGGGCCGCCGCCGCGCTGCTGTGCAGCACCGGCAGCTCCCGGCTGGTGGACGAGGCGCTGGTCGTGCCGGTGCGCGCCGGGCGCGTCCGGACCCGTGTCACCGGCGCGGTCCTCGGCTCCCGCGCCCCCCTCGGGCCGGTCACGCCGGTGGCCCGGAAGGTCCTCAAGTACGCCACCATGGGCCCCGGTTCCGCACCCGACAAGGTCGAGGCGTGCGCCCGTATCGTCCACGCCTGCCCCACCGGGGTGCGTCACGCCTGGTCGCAGGTGCTGGCCGGCCTGGACCTCGACGCCGACGTGGCCCGCCTCACGGCACCCACCGCCGTGATCGGCGGCACCGCCGACCGGCTCACCCCGATCGTGCACGCCCGCGGGCTCGCGGCCGCGCTGCCGAACTGCGTGGGCCTGACCGAGCTCACCGGCATGGGGCACATGACGCCGGTCGAGGCCCCCGAGGCCGTCACCGGCGTCCTGCGCGAGCTCGCCGAGCGGTACCTGGGTACCGCGCGACCCGACACCACCGATCTGGGCACCACCGAGAAGGAGAAGACGCCGTGAGCGCTCGCAGGAGTCTGGAAGGCCAGGTCGCCGTCGTCACCGGCGCCGCCCGCGGGGTCGGCGAGCTGCTGGCCCGCAAGTTGTCGGCCCGAGGCGCGAAGATCGCCCTCGTCGGCCTGGAGCCGGAGGCCCTCAAGGAGGTCTCCGAGCGGCTGCACACCGACAGCGACCACTGGTACGCCGACGTCACCGACCACGAGGCCATGGCCCGCGTCGCCGAGGAGGTCAAGCAGCGCTTCGGCAAGGTGGACGTCGTCGTCGCCAACGCGGGCGTGGCCGCCGGCGGCCCGTTCGCCGACTCGGACCCGGACGCCTGGCGCCGGGTGATCGAGGTCAATCTGATCGGCGGGGCCGTCACGGCCCGCGCCTTCCTGCCCGTCCTGACGGAGAGCCGCGGCTACTTCCTCCAGATCGCCTCGCTCGCCGCGATCACCCCGGCGCCGATGATGACCGCCTACTGCGCCTCCAAGTCCGGGGTCGAGGCCTTCGCGCACTGCCTGCGCGCGGAGGTCGGGTACAAGGGGGTCAAGGTCGGCGTCGGCTACCTCTCCTGGACCGACACCGACATGGTGCGCGGCGCCGACCAGGACGAGGTCATGCGGGAGTTGAGGCAGCGGCTGCCGTGGCCGTCGAACCGTACGTACCCGCTGGGGCCGGCCGTCGACCGGATCGTCGCGGGCATCGAGCGGCGCTCGCCGCACGTGTACGCGCAGTGGTGGCTGCGCGGCATGCAGGGGATGCGCGGCTACCTGCCGGGAATCATCGCGACGGTCGGGCAGCGCGAGATGAAGCGCTTCGAACCGCGCCTGGGCGGTGTGTCCAAGGGGCTCGTCGGAGCCGGCGGGGCGGCGGACGAGAAGGAGCGCACACAGAGTCACTGATCGACCCAGGCTTCCGGCCCGTCCGTCACGGGCCCGCACACGGCGCCGAGGGGCGCGATCCCCGCTGTTCCCGGGATCGCACCCCTCGCGCACGCGGTACCGCTCACTCCCTGGGGGGCAGCTTCGGACGGCGCCGGTCCGGTACGTCGGTGTAGCCGGGCGGCACCGCGGCCGGATCCTGTTCCAGCAGTTCCAGCGCCAGGTGCACGGCGTCGTCGAGTTGGGCGTGCCGCCCCTCCGCCCAGTCGAGGGGGGTGCGCTGGATCTCCAGGTCCGGCTCCACGCCGTGGTTCTCCACCGACCAGCCGTACTCCGGGAACCAGGCGGCGTTCATCGGCACCGTGATCACCGTGCCGTCCCCGAGCGTGTGGCGGCCGGTCATGCCGACCACCCCGCCCCAGGTGCGCAGGCCCACCACCGGTCCCAGGCCCAGCAGTTTGAAAGCGGCGGTGATCATGTCCCCGTCCGACGAGGTCGCCTCGTCGGCCAGGGCCACGATCGGCCCCCGGGGCGCGTTGGAGGCGTAACTGACCGGCTGGGCGTTGCGCGTCAGGTCCCAGCCGAGGATGGAGCGGGTCAGCTTCTCCACCACCAGCTCACTGATGTGCCCGCCCGCGTTGCCGCGTACGTCCACGATCAGCGCGGGCCGGGACATCTCCATCCGCAGGTCGCGGTTGAACTGGGCCCAGCCCGAGCCGCCCATGTCGGGGATGTGGAGGTAGCCGCAGCGGCCGCCGCTGATCTCCCGGACCGCCTCGCGCCGCTTGGACACCCAGTCCTGGTAGCGCAGGGGCCGTTCGTCGATCAGCGGCACGATGGCGACCCGGCGGGCCCGGCCCTCGCCCGCCGCGGGCTGGAAGGTCAGCTCCACCGTGGTGCCGCCGGCGGCCGCCAGCAGCGGGTAGGGCCCGGCGACCGGGTCCACCGGGCGGCCGTCCACGTGGGTGAGCACCGCGCCCTCCCGGATGCCGGTGCCGGCCAGCGGGGAGCGGGCCTTGGAGTCCGAGGACTCGCCGGGCAGGATCCGGCTGACCACCCATTCCCCGTCCCGGGGGAAGAGGTTGGCGCCGAGCAGGCCGATGGCCCGCTGGTAGTGCGGCGGTCCCTCGTTGCGGCGCGCGGGGGAGACGTAGGCGTGCGAGGTACCGAGTTCGCCGAGGACCTCGCGCAGCAGGTCGGCGAACTCGTCGGGCGAGGAGACCCGTTCCACCAGGGAGCGGTACTGGGCCAGCACCCCGTCCCAGTCGATGCCGCACATCTTCGGCTCCCAGAAGTACGCGCGGATGATCCGCCCGGCCTCCTCGTAGGCCTGGCGCCACTCGGCCGCCGGGTCCACCTCGTGCAGGATGCGCCGCAGGTCCAGGTAGACGGTCGAGTCGCTGTCGCCCGACTCGGTCGCCGGGACCGCGCGCAGGTCGCCGTCGTCGTTGATCACGAGCCGGGTGCCGTCGCCGCTGACCGCGAACCAGTCCAGCCCGGAGGCCAGTTCGGTCTTGCGGGCCTTGGTGAGGTCGAAGTGCTCCAGCGTCGGCTTGCCGCTGATGTCGGCCGGGTTGGCGAAGGTCTCGCCGAGCGCGCCGGAGATCGGCCAGCGCAGCCACACCAGCCCGCCGCCGTGCACCGGGTAGAGGGCCGAGTACTTGGACGCGGTCACCGGGAACGGCGTGACGCGGCTCTCCAGTCCCTCCACCTCCACGGTCACGGCGCCGTCGGCCTCGCCCGAGTCGCCCTCGGCCACGTCGAGTCCGCCGGCCGCGGGCCGACCCTCGGCGGACAGCGCGAAGGGGGAGGGGGTCGCGGAGTTCAGCGGCACCAGGTACGGGCGGCAGCCCAGCGGGAAGGACAGGTCGCCGGTGTGCACGTCGTAGACCGGGTCGAAGCCGCGCCAGGACAGGAAGGCGAGGTAGCGCCCGTCCCGGGTGAAGACCGGATTCTCGTCCTCGAAGCGGCCGTTGGTGACGTCCACGATCGTGCGGGCGCCGGGGCCGGAGATCCGGGCCATCTTGATCTGCCGCAAGGAGCGCCCGATGCCCGGGTGCGACCAGGTCAGCCAGGCTCCGTCGGGGGAGAAGGCCAGGTCGGTGACGGGGCCGTTGATGGACGCGATCAGCTCGGTGACCTCGCCGTTGGACTCCTCGGTGGCGTCGAGGAGCAGCAGCCGGCCGTCGTTGGAGGCGATGGCGAGCCGCTCGCCGTCCGGGTCCGAGAGCAGCTCGGTGACCCGGCCCAACTGGCCCGAGGCCAGCCGGCGCGGCGCCCGTTCCCCGGAGGCCCGTGGCAGGTAGGCGATCTCGATCGCGTCCTCGCCCTCGGCGTCGGTGACGTAGGCGACCTGCCCGCCGCTGCCGAGCATCTCCGGCAGCCGGACGCGTACGCCCGGGGTGTCGGCGATGGTGCGGGCCGGGCCGTCGCGGTGGGTCAGCCAGTAGAGGCTGCCGCGCACCACGACCGCGCTGGCGCGCCCGGTGGCGTCCACGGAGAGCGAGTCGACGTGGCTGGCGGCCGGCACCTGGTACGTACGCCGGCCCGCGCGCGGGCCGCCGAGGCGGACGTCGAGCTTGCGCGGGACGGCGTCCCGGTCCAGGGACTCGACGAGCCAGAGGTCGCCGGCGCACTGGTAGACGACGCGGGAGCCGTCGCTGGAGGCGTGCCGGGCGTAGAACTCGTCGTGGTCGGTGTGGCGGCGCAGGTCGGTGCCGTCGGGCAGGCAGGAGTAGAGGTTGCCGATGCCCTCGTGGTCGGAGAGGAAGGCGATCCGGCCGTCCACGAACATCGGGGAGTCGAGGTGGCCCTCGACGTCCTCCAGCAGTCGCTGTCCGTGCAGCCACAGCCGGCCGGTGGCGCCGCCGCGGTAGCGCTTCCAGGCGGCCGGCTCGTGCGGGGGCTTGCCGGTGAGCAGCAGGGAGTGGTGCGCGCCCTCCTCGGTCTCGCGCACCTGGATGTCGGAGACGGGGCCCCAGGGCAGGCGGCCGCCGGGGCTGCCGTCGGTCGGGAGGCTGTAGGCCCAGGCGAAGTAGGAGAAGGGCTGGCTGTGCGAGGACACGGCCAGGATGTCGCTGCGGCCGTCCTCGTCGGGCGGGGTCCAGCCGCAGACGCGGGTGTCGAGTGCGCCCCAGTAGCTGAGTTGGCGGGCGGGGCCGCCGTCGACGGGGGCGAGGTGGATCTCGGGGTCGAGGCTGCGCCAGCTGGTGAAGGCGATGTGCTTGCCGTCGGGGGAGAAGCGCGGGTGGCCGACGCGGGTCCGGTCGACGGTGATGCGCCAGGCCCGTCCGGGGGTCTGGCCGTCGGGGACCAGCGGGGCGACCCAGAGATCGTCCTCGGTGGCGAAGCAGAGAAGGTCGTCGTGCAGGTGCGGGAACCGGAGGTACGCGACGTCGTGACTCACCCCCCAATGCTTTCCGCGTAGGGGGGCCCTGGCAACTCGTACAGGTGATCCATGACACTCCCCCAAGCGAAACGGAACGGTTTCGTTTCGCTTGGGGGAGGGGTATCGTCTTAAGCGTACGGAACAGTTTCGCTTCGACGGGAGGCACGGACATGACCGAGGCGATGGCGGCCCGGCGTAGCCGGATCACCCCGGAGCGGCAGGCCGAACTGCACGAGGCGGTCCTCGACCTCCTGCGTGACGTCGGCTACGAGGCGCTGACCATGGACGCGGTCGCCGCCCGTACGAAGTCCAGCAAGGCCACCCTCTACCGCCAGTGGGGGAGCAAGCCGGAGCTGGTCGCGAAGGCCCTGCGCTGCACGCAGCCGGTCTCGCTGCGCGAGATCGACACGGGCAGCCTCCGCGGGGACTTCGCGCGCATGGTCGAGCACTCCGACGACGCGCAGATGGCCAAGGACACCGCGCTGATGCGGGGTCTGGCCCATGCCGTCCACGAGAGCCCGGAGCTGCACAAGGCCCTGCGCGACCTGTTGGTCGACCCGGAGATCAACGGTCTCCAGGCGATGCTGCGGCGTGCGGTGGACCGGGGCGAGATCCGCCCGGACTGTCCCGCGCTCGACTTCGTACCGCACATGCTCATCGGGGCGTTCATCGCGCTCCCGTTGATCGAGGACCGCCCGGTGGACCGGGCCTTCCTCGGTGACTTCATCGACGCCGTGGTCTTCCCCGCCCTCGGCGTCTGATCCTCACTCCTCCCCGTCCCCAGCACGGCTCCTCGCTGTTCCTGACACGCCGCTCTCGTCGTCGGGCCGGCTCCTCATGCCCTGATCCGATCCGGATCCATCCCACGACCTGAACGGGAGAACCACCGACGTGGCTACCTTCCTCTACCGACTCGGCAGAGGCGCCTTCCGGCGCCGCGGCCTCGTCGCCCTCCTCTGGGTGGCGCTGCTGTTCGCCGCCGGCTTCGGCGCCGCCTCGGCGGGCGCGCCCACCTCCGGCTCCTTCTCGATACCCGGTACGGAGGCCCAGAAGGCCTTCGACCTGCTGGACGAGCGCTTCCCGGGGATGGCCGCCGACGGCGCCACCGCCCGGATCGTCATCAAGGCCCCCGAAGGCGCCAAGATCACCGACCCCGGCCCCAAGGCCGAGGTGCAGAAGATCGTCACCGGGCTGAAGACCGGACCGGGCGCGGCGGAGATCTCCTCGATCGCCGACCCGTACGAGGCCCAGGCCGTGAGCCAGGACGGCTCCACCGCCTACATCAGCGCCAAGTACACCGTCAACGGCATGGAGCTGAAGGACGACACCCGCGAGGCCCTCAAGGTCTCCGGTGAGGGCGCCAAGGCCGCCGGCCTGAACGTCCAGATCGGTGGCGACGCGCTGATGGCGGCCCCCGAGACGGGCTCCGGCGAGATCATCGGCATCGCGGTCGCCGCGATCGTCCTCGTCATCACCTTCGGCTCGCTGATCGCGGCCGGTCTGCCGCTGCTGACCGCGCTGATCGGCGTGGGCATCGGTGTCTCCTCCATCACCGCGCTCGCCAACGTGCTGGACCTCGGCAACACCACCGCCACCCTCGCGACGATGATCGGCCTCGCGGTCGGCATCGACTACGCCCTCTTCATCGTCTCCCGCTACCGCGTGGAGCTCGCCGAGGGTCGGGCGCGCGACGAGGCCGCGGGCCGCGCCGTCGGCACCGCCGGTTCCGCCGTCGTCTTCGCGGGTCTGACCGTGGTCATCGCCCTGGTGGGCCTGGCCGTCGTCAACATCCCGATGCTGACCAAGATGGGCTTCGCGGCCGCGGGCACCGTGGTCATCGCCGTGCTCGTCGCGCTGACCCTGGTCCCGGCCATCCTCGCCTTCGCGGGCAGGATGGTGCTGCCGGCGGGCGAGAAGAGCCGGCTCTTCGGCAAGGGCAAGCCGGCCGGCGCCGAGAAGAAGGCCAACGGCGGCACCCGCTGGGCCCGCTTCGTCCTGCGCCGCCCCGTCATGGTGCTGCTGGCCGGTGTGATCGGCCTCGGCGTCATCGCCATCCCGGCGAGCAAGCTGGAGATGGGCCTGCCGGACGACGGCGCCCAGCCGGTCTCCACCACCCAGCGCCAGGCGTACGACATGCTGTCCGACGGCTTCGGTCCGGGCTTCAACGGCCCGCTGATGGTGGTCGTCGACGGCGACAAGGCGCTCGCCGACTCCACCGTCGACCGGATCAAGGGCCTGGACGGGGTCGTCGCGGTCACCCCGCCGACCCTCAACAAGGCCGGCGACGCCGCGGTCATCACCGTCATCCCGAAGGACCGCCCCTCCTCCACGCACACCGAGGAACTGGTCCACGAGATCCGTGACGGCAGCGACGAGAACGTCCTCGTCACCGGCGCCACCGCCATGAACATCGACTTCTCGCAGAAGATGAACGACGCGCTGCTGCCGTACCTGGCGCTCGTCGTGGGTCTCGCCTTCCTGCTGCTGATGCTCGTCTTCCGCTCGATCCTGGTCCCGCTCAAGGCGGCCCTCGGGTTCCTGCTCTCGGTCGTCGCCGCGCTCGGCGCCGTCGTCGCGGTCTTCCAGTGGGGCTGGCTCGGCTCGGTCTTCGGGGTGGAGCAGACCGGTCCGATCATGTCGATGATGCCGATCTTCATGGTCGGTGTGGTCTTCGGCCTGGCCATGGACTACGAGGTCTTCCTCGTGACCCGGATGCGTGAGGCGTACGTCCACGGCGAGCGCCCGGGCCAGGCCGTGGTGACCGGCTTCCAGTACAGCGCGCGGGTCGTCGTGGCCGCCGCCGTCATCATGATCGCGGTGTTCGCGGGCTTCATCGGGGCCAGCGAGCAGATGGTCAAGATGATCGGTTTCGGTCTGGCCGTCGCCGTCTTCTTCGACGCCTTCGTGGTCCGCATGGCCATCGTCCCGGCGGTGCTCGCCCTGCTCGGGCACAAGGCCTGGTGGCTGCCGAAGTGGCTGGACCGGCTGCTGCCGAACGTGGACGTGGAGGGCGAGAGCCTGCGCAAGCACCTGGAGAAGTCCTCGGACTCCCCGAAGGGCCCGGACAAGAACCGCGAGCTGGTCGACGCCTGAACCTGACGGCCTCGTACGGGCCGACAGCACAGGCACAGCACCGCACAGCACCGCACGACGCAGCCCGGCCCCGTACCGCCTGATCACCAGGTGGTACGGGGCCGGGCCCGTTGGGCCTATCGGGTGGCGGACGCGGCGGACACCGCGGGCGCGTAGGTGCGGCGGAGGAACCGGCGCAGCGCGGCGATGTCGAACTGGACGACCGCGACGCCCTCGGGGGAGTGGAACTCGACGACCGCCTGGACGCGGCCGCAGGGCCAGACGCGTACGTCCCCGGTCCCGGTCGGAGCCTGGAGCCCGGCCTCCAGCAGGGCCCGTGGGAAGACCCACTCGTTGTCGGTGCCCTCGGGGGACAGGCCTGCCGGGAAGACGATCCGTACGGCCAGCGGCTCGGCGGCGGCGAAGCGCAGGGCGACGGGGATCGTCCGGTAGAGGGGATCGTCCGTGATCACACGGGCGCGTACCCGCTCCTCGACGGCGCTTGCGGTGGCGGTCGCTGGTGGATTCTCGGCGGTGGCTGACATCGACAAGACTCCTCGAAATCGGAACATTTGCGTCCGTTTGTCCCGTCCAGCCTCGCACATTCCCACGAAAGCGCGCGGTTCTATTTGTGATGCCACCGCTCTTGCCAACGGTTTGCAACTGGGCACTATGGTTGAACAGCTAAAGACTGAGTAAGAAGCGGAGCCACTCCATGCATGTGCCCGACGGATTCATCAACGCACCCGTGTCGGTGGCCGCCGGAGTGGTGGCCGCCGCCGCGGTGGCCGTCAGCCTCCGCGGCGCCCGACGCGAACTCGACGAGCGCACCGCGCCGCTCGCCGGTCTCGTCGCCGCCTTCATCTTCGCCGTCCAGATGCTGAACTTCCCGGTCGCCGCCGGCACCAGTGGCCATCTGCTGGGCGGCGCGCTCGCCGCGATACTCGTCGGCCCCTACACCGGCGTGCTGTGCGTGTCCGTCGTCCTGCTCATGCAGGGCATCCTCTTCGCCGACGGCGGCCTGACCGCCCTCGGCGTCAACATCACCGTCATGGGCGTCGTCACCGTCGTCGTCGCCCACGCGATCTTCCGCGGGCTGCTGCGGATCCTGCCGCCCACCCGCCGCTCGGTGACCGTGGCCGCCTTCACCGGCGCCCTGCTCTCCGTGCCCGCAGCGGCCGCCGCCTTCACCCTCGTCTACGCCGTCGGCGGCACCACCGACGTGCCCATCGCCAAGGTGATCACCGCCATGGTCGGCGTGCACGTGCTCATCGGCATCGGTGAGGCCGTCATCACCGCGGCCACCGTGGGCGCCGTGATCGCCGTCCGTCCCGACCTGGTGCACGGCGCCGGCCAGCTGACCTCGCGCCTGAAGCTGCGCGTCGACGGCGCGCTCGTCGACGCGCCGGCCGCTGCCGCCGCGCCCGCGCCCGCCGGCGCCGGCTCGACCCGCAAGGTGTGGGTGACCGGCCTGGTCACCGCCCTCGTGCTCGCCGGGTTCGTCTCCTTCTACGCATCCGCCGACCCCGACGGCCTGGAGAAGGTCGCCGCCGACAAGGGCATCGACGAGAAGGTCGAGGAGCACGCTGCGGCGAACTCCCCGCTCGCCGACTACGGCGTCAAGGACGTCGACGACGCACGCCTGTCCGGCGGCCTCGCCGGGGTCATCGGCGTCGGCGTGACCGTCGTCGCCGGCACCGGCATCTTCTGGGCCGTGCGCCGCCGCCGCACGGAGGACCTGACCGCGACCTCCACCGCCCCTTCCACCTCCGCCTCGGCAGGCTGACATGGGGGCCGGCCACGCCCACAAGCTCTACCGCGAGGGCCACTCGCCGGTCCACGATCTGCCCCCGCACTGCAAGCTCGCCGCGACCCTGGCCTTCGTCGTGGTCGTCGTGTCCACACCGCGCGAGGCGGTGTGGGCCTTCGGCCTGTACGCCGTCCTCCTCGCGGCGGTGGCCGCCGTCGCCCGGATCCCGGCCGGCTTCCTGCTCCGGCGGCTGCTGATCGAGGTGCCCTTCGTCGCCTTCGCCGTGCTCATGCCCTTCGTCGCCGAGGGCGAGCGGGTGGAGGTGCTCGGCATGTCCCTCAGCGTCTCGGGCCTCTGGGGCGCCTGGAACGTCCTCGCCAAGGGAACCCTGGGCGTGGCCGCCTCCGTCCTGCTCGCCTCGACGACCGAGCTGCGGGCCCTGCTGCTGGGCCTGCAACGGCTGAAGCTGCCGCCCCTGCTCGTCCAGATCGCCTCCTTCATGATCCGCTACGGCGATGTGATCGGCGACGAGCTGCGCCGGATGTCCATCGCCCGCCGCTCCCGCGGCTTCGAGGCCCGCGGAATCCGGCACTGGGGGGTGCTGGCCAAGACCGCCGGCGCGCTGTTCATCCGCTCCTACGAGCGCGGCGAGCGGGTCTACCTCGCCATGGTCAGTCGCGGCTACGCCGGTTCGATGCCGGTGATCGACGAGGTCGCCGCCACGCGCGCCCAGTGGGCGTACGCGTCCGCACTCCCGGTGACGGCCCTCGCCGTCTGTCTGATGGGATGGACCCTGTGACCCGTACTCCCTCACTCCCTCCCTCCCTCGAAGTCGCCGGCCTCGCCTACGCCTACCCCGACGGCCACCAAGCCCTCTTCGGCGTCGACCTCACCGTCGGACAGGGCGAGCGGGTCGCCCTGCTCGGACCCAACGGCGCGGGCAAGACCACGCTGGTGCTGCACCTCAACGGCATCCTCGCCGGCGGCGTCGGCACGGTGACCGTCGCCGGGCTGCCGGTGGAGAAGCGCAACCTCGCCGAGATCCGCCGCCGGGTCGGCATCGTCTTCCAGGACCCCGACGACCAGCTGTTCATGCCGACCGTGCGCGAGGACGTGGCCTTCGGCCCGGCGGCGGCCGGCATGCGCGGCGCCGAGCTGGAGGAGCGGGTCCGGGAGGCCCTCGACCAGGTCGGCATGGCGGACTTCGCCGACCGGCCGCCGCACCACCTGTCCTTCGGCCAGCGCCGCCGCGTCGCGGTGGCGACCGTCCTGGCCATGCGGCCCGACATCCTGGTCCTGGACGAGCCCTCGTCCAACCTGGACCCGGCCTCGCGCCGCGAGCTCGCGGACATCCTGCGCTCGCTGGACGTGACCGTGCTGATGGTGACGCACGACCTGCCGTACGCGTTGGAACTGTGCCCGCGCTCGGTGATCCTCAGCGAAGGGGTCATCGCGGCCGACGGCCGCACCCAGGACCTGCTGTGCGACGAGAAGCTGATGCGGGCCCACCGGCTGGAGCTCCCCTTCGGCTTCGACCCCCGTTCGGTATCGGTGGCATAAGCACCGGTCCGCGTTTGTTGGACCGCACGTGGACATCCATGGTGTGGTGACGGAGGGCTTCGAGCCCGTCAGGGACGCGTTCGTACGCAACTTCGAGGTGCTCGGGGACCGGGGCGCGGCCGTGGCCGTGTACCGCGACGGCCGCAAGGTCGTCGACCTGTGGGCCGGCACGAAGGACGCGCACGGCACCGAGCCCTGGACCGAGGACACCGCGCAGATCGTCCGCTCCGCGACCAAGGGCGTGGCGGCCGCCGTGCCGCTGCTGCTGCACCAGCGCGGACTGATGGACCTGGACGCGCCCGTGGGCTCGTACTGGCCGGAGTTCAAGACCGGCGGCAAGGAACGGATCCTGGTCCGCGACGTGCTCGCGCACCGGGCGGGCATACCGGCACTGGACCGGGGGCTGAGCGCCACCGAGTCCGCCGACGGGGTGTCCGGGGCGCACGCGGTCGCCGCGCAGCGGCCCTTCTGGGAGCCGGGCACCGAACACGGCTACCACGCGCAGACCTACAGCTGGCTGCTGTCCGAGCTGGTGCTGCGGGCGACCGGCCGCACCCTGGGCTGCGTCCTGGCGGAGGAGATCGCCGAACCGCTGGGGCTGGAGTTCTGGATCGGCCTGCCGGAGACCGAGACCCACCGGGTGGGCCGGGTCGCGCCGGTGGAGCCGCCCGAGAGCGCCGGCACGCTGCGGACCCGGCCGAGGCGCAACGTGTCCGAGGCCTACGCCGACCCTGACTCCCTCACCCGCCGCGCCTTCGCCGCCATCGACCCGCTGCCCGACGAGAACGACCCCGCCTACCGGGCCGCCGAACTCCCCGCCTCGAACGGCATCGGGACGGCCCGCGCCCTGGCCCGGTTCTACGGAGCCACCATCGGCGTGGTCGAGGACGGCGCGCGGATCTTCACCCCGGCCACCACCGCCCTCGCCGCCCAGGAGCACTCCGCCGGGCCGGACCGGGTGCTCGTCGTGAACACCCGCTTCGGCGCCGGCTACATGCTGCACGGTCCGGCCTCGCCGCTGCTCTCGCCGGCCTCCTTCGGCCACCCCGGCCGCGGCGGCTCCCTGGCCTTCGCGGACCCGGAGGCGGGCATCGGCTTCGGCTACGTCACCAACGCCCACGCCAAGTCGGTCACCGCGGACCCGCGGGCACAGGCCCTGGTCCGGGCCCTGAAGTCGGCCCTGTCAGCCCTCTGAGTCCCGCGCGGCCCCCTCGCGTACGTCGGCGAGCGTGGCTCCCGCGTACGCGATGAGCTCCTGCGGGGCCATCGGGAACACCGTGGTCGGGGTGCCGGCCGCCGCCCAGATCTCCTCGTGGGCCAGCAGTGAGCGGTCGGCCAACACCCGGGTCCGCGTGCGGTGCCCGAAGGGCGGGACCCCGCCGATCGCGTAGCCCGTGGTCTCCCGGACCAGGGCGGCGTCGGCCCGCGTCACCTTCCCGGCGCCGAGCTCGCGGCGTACGGCCTCCACGTCCACGCGCGAGGCCCCGTCCATCAGGACCAGCACCGGGACCCCGTCCGCGGCGAAGATCAGCGACTTGACGATCTGGCTCAGCTCGCAGCCGATCGCGGCCGCCGCGTCGGCGGCCGTCCGGGTCCCTTCGGGGAAGGTCCGGACGGTGAGGTCGAGGCCCAGCCCGGCGAGGGCCTCGGCGAACAGGGGGTGCGTGGACGTCGTCATGCCGCGACGCTATCGCCGCCGGGCGCGGCGACACGACCGATTTCGGCCGGGACCGAGGCCCGGGACCGAGGCCCGGGCCCGGTCGCGTCGCCGACACCCGGTCGGCCCCCGTCAGCCCGCGTTCAGCACCTGGGCGACGATCGGGCCCGCCGCCTCGCCGCCGTGGCCGCCGCCCTCCACCATCGCGGCCGCGGCCACGTCACCGCTGAAGCCGGTGAACCAGCTGTCCGGGCTCTCCCCGGCGCCGCCGACCTCCGCCGAGCCGGTCTTGGCGCCCTTGTCCGCGCCGCGGACCGAGGCCATCGCCTTCTGTGCGGTGCCGCTGGTGGCCGTCAGCTTCATCATGCCGACCAGTTGCTGCTGCACCGAGGACTTCATCCTGCGCTCGGCCGTCGCGAGCTTGCGGCCGTCGAGCTCCGGCGAGACCAGCACCGGCTGGCGGAAGACGCCGGTGCGTGCCGTCGCGGTGATGGACGCGACGTTCAGCGGGTTCATGGTGATCTGACCCTGGCCGATGTACTCGGCGGCCGCCGCAGCGCCCGTGGCCGGCGGGACCTTGCCGTCGGTGGACAGGATGCCGGTCTTCCAGTCGAGGCCGATGCCGAAGACCTCCGTGGCCTCGTCCGGCAGCGCGGAGTCGTCGTCGACGGGCTTGATCTGCTTGATGAAGGCGGTGTTGCACGAACGCGCGAACGAGGTCGCGAAGTTGGTGCCGGGCGGCAGATCGAAGTGGTCCAGGTTGTGGAACTCGCGACCCCAGGTCACCGTCTTCTCGCACGGCGCCGGCTTGTCCGCGGCGACCAGGCCGCGGTCCAGCAGCATCGCCGCCGTCACGATCTTCATCGTGGATCCGGGCGCCCGGTTGCCCCGCATCGCCGCGTTGAAGCCGTCCTTGCGGTGGTTCGCGACGGCCAGGATGTGCCCGTTGCTCGGCTGCACGGCGACCACCGAGGCCTCCGGGAACTTGGCGACCGCCTGCTCGGCAGCCGCCTGCACCTTCGCGTCCAGGTACGTCTTGAGGGTGCTCGGCTCGCCCTCGACGAGGGTCAGCAAGGTCCGCTTGGGGGCGTCCTTGGCGGCCGGTTCGATCCACAGCTCGGCCCCCGCCTTGCCGCCCGCCTTGCTGCCGTAGCTCTGGCGCAGCTCGTCCAGGACCTGGCGCAGCGAGGGGTACTTCTCCGCGGTCAGCTCCTCGCCGTTGCGGTCGACCGCCTTGACCGGCGGGTTCGCCGGAGCGCCCGCGCGCAGCTTCTCGTCTTTCTGGAGCTGCGGGTGGATCACCGAGGGCTTCCAGTCGACCAGCGGCTTTCCGCTGGTCAGCCCACGCACCACGGTCAGCTGGGAATCGTAGGCGAGCGGCTTGGTCGTGCCCTCGTACGTGATCTCCGCCTCGACCTTGAACGGCACGACGGTGCCGTTCGGCGTGCCGGGGGTGATCACGATCTTGGACACGTACGACTTGGTCCTGAAGTCCCCGACCGCGGCCTGCGCGGCCGCGGCGTTGTTCGTCAGGTCGGCGGCCACCCGCTCGTCCCCGGCCGTCCACGCGGCCAGGAAGGCCTTGGCGGTCTTCGCGGCGTCCTTCTCGCTGACCGGCCCGCTGCCCTTCTCGGCCTGGACGGAGGTCTCGCCGTCCGGGCCCTTACCCTCTCCGTCGGCGTCGCCGACCAGCGTGTACACCCCGTACCCGGCGCCGCCGACCAGGGCGAGGAACACCCCGCCGATGACGGCACCCTTCGCTGCCCCGTTCACTTGAGTCCTTCCCCCATGAATACGGCTCTCTGAACATGTTCAAAGAACCCTTGGTGCGGACTTTACTCTGTGCAGCCTTCCGGTACGTCGTTGTTACCGGACCGCGACATCCGGCGGAAGTCCCGGCTCGCGGGCCGGGCACAATCGGGAGCTGTGTCCACACCTCCCGATCCCGCCGTCCTCTACCCCGACGTCGCGGCCCACGGCAGCCTCGCCGCGGCGCTCCGAGCCGCCGCTGACGGCCGCCTCGACGCCGTCCTCGTGGCCTCGCCCGACTCCGGTCCACTGATGTACGCGAGCGTCGCGAGCGCACTGCCGCACCGCCGGCCGCTGCGGATCGACGCCTCGACACGCGAGCGGTGCTGGTCGATCCGCGGCGGGGAGCCGTTCCAGGGCATGTGCCTCATCGACGGGGACACGGACGACCTGGCCCAGGTCGCCAGGGCGGCCCGGGCCTGGCACGACGGCGAATCCCTCGACGACATCCGGCGGGCGGCCCCGTTCGCGCACCTGACCGGCCGCTTCGAGGTGCCCGACCTCGACCCCGTCCGCCTGGTGGAATCGGAGTGGCAGGGCATGCTCCGGGAGGCGCGCGAGCTGGAGTACGCCTGGCAGGCGCACTACCAGGCCCTCATCGAGGCGGCCCACGCCGAGCCGGCCCTGCGCGCCCTCTACCCGTTCACGAGCCACTGGACGCTGCGCTTCTCCTCCACCACCCGCCCGAGCCTGACGCTCGGCAGCCCGTGCCTGAGCGCGGGCGGCGACGGCACGTACGGGGTGGGCACCGGCTTCATCACCCCGAACCTCGGCGTGTTCACCACGGCGTCCGAGGCCGCGGCGCTGGCCGTGCGCCATCTGCCGACCGACTTCGGACCGGTCACGCTCGGCCGGCCGCTCAAGGCCTAGGCCGGCCCGAACGTGCGTGCTCCGGTGCCGTGTTCTAGCGTCGGAAGGGCGAGGGTGACCGTTGCGCCGAGCCGGTCGCCCACCGGAGTGCCCGCTCCCCACCGCCGCCCCCGCCCGCGGTCCGGCGCGTCGGCGGACCGCGTGACCCACCGAGAGAGCAGGTGCATCCGCATGCGTCCGTCGACTCGTATCCCCAGCGTCCTGGCAGGCCTCGCCCTCGCCCTCGGCGGCGCCGTCGTCGCCGCCCCGTCCGCCCAGGCGGACGTCAAGGCGTGCGAGCAGTACGTCGCCCAGCACGCCCCGAAGGCCACGGACGGCGCCGGGGAGGCGTGCTACCAGGGGTACATCGGCAACCTGACCAGCTGCAACGCCAGCCTGGTCGCGGTCGGCGCGAGCAAGGACGCCGCGCAATCCGCCTGCGAGGCGTCCCGGTAACGGCGACGACGAGGGCCCCGACGCCGTCCGGCATCGGGGCCCTCGATTCGGCTGCTAGACCCAGGTGTCCAGCCACATGCGGCCGCGCCAGGAGTCCATCGGGAGGGTCTGGCCCGTGTAGATGGGCCAGAAGTAGATGAAGTTCCAGGCGATCAGCAGGACCAGGACGCCCGCGCCGATCGCGCCCAGCGCCCGGCGGCGTTCGCTGGATCCGGCCGGGCCCAGCAGGGCGCCGATCATCATCGCCACCGCCAGGCACAGGTACGGGACGAAGACCACCGCGTAGAAGTAGAAGATCGTCCGCTCCTGGTAGTTGAACCAGGGCAGCAGACCCGCACCCAGCGCGCACGCGATCGCGCCCGCCCGCCAGTCACGGCGGAAGAACCACCGCCACAGCACGTACAGCAGCGCGAAGCAGCCCGCCCACCACAGCAGCGGGGTGCCCAGGGCGAGCACCTCGCGGGCGCACTTGCCCGCCGCGGTCGCCGGGCAGCCGTCGGTGCCGGGTTCGGGGGACTCGTAGAAGTAGGAGACGGGCCGGCCCAGGACCAGCCAGCTCCACGGGTTGGACTCGTAGGTGTGCCCCGAGGTCAGGCCCACGTGGAAGCTGTAGACCTCGGTCTCGTAGTGCCACAGGCTGCGCAGCCACTCCGGCAGGAAGCTCAGCGAACTGCCCTGGTCGTACTTGGCCGCCCAGTCGCGCAGATAGCCGCCCTTGCCGTTGTCCGGGCTGAGGATCCAGCCCGACCACGAGGCCAGGTACGTGGCGATCGCGACCGGGACGGTGGACACGAAGGCGGGCAGCGCGTCGCGTCGCAGCATCGAGGCGTACGGGGCCCCCGCGCCCGCGGTGCGGCGCGCGGCGGCGTCCCACAGCACGGTGAGGACACCGAAGAAGGCCAGGATGACGAAGCCGTTCCACTTCGTGCCCGCGGCCAGACCCAGGCAGACGCCCGCCAGGATCCGGTACGGCCGCCACCCCAGCCGCAGCGTCTCGGCGATCTTCGCGTCGGGCCGGGTCCGACCCTCCTCGTCCACCGGCAACGCGTCCGCGAGCCGGGCTCTGGCCCGGTCGCGGTCGATGAGCAGGGCCCCGAAGGCGGCGAGCACGAAGAACATCAGCACCAGGTCCAGCAGCGCCGTCCGGCTCATCACCAGGTGCAGACCGTCCACCGCCAGCAGCGCGCCCGCCAGGCAACCCAGGAACGTCGAGCGGAAGAGGCGGCGCCCGATCCGGCACAGCATGAACACCGACAGGGTGCCCAGCACGGCGGTCATGAACCGCCAGCCGAAGGGGGTGAAGCCGAACATCCACTCGCCGAGCCCGATCACCCATTTGCCGACCGGCGGGTGCACGACGTAGCCCGGATCGGTCGGGAGGGCGACCCCGTCCGGGTTGGCGAGGATCGAGGCGTCGATGTCCTTGGGCCAGCTCGCCTCGTAGCCCTGGCGGATCGTGGCCCAGGCGTCCTTGGCGTAGTACGTCTCGTCGAATATCACCGCCTTGGGGCTGCCCAGGTGCACGAACCGCAGCACCCCGGCCACCAGCGCCACCAGCAGCGGCCCCACCCACGAGACGATCAGCCGCCAGGTCCCCCACACCTGCGGTGGCAGGCCGAAGGTCATCCACAGCTGCTCGGACGGCTTGGCGTACGGGGGCACCAGGCGGGTGCGGACGTCCGCGCGCGCGGAAGCGGCGGCGGGCGGCACGTAGCCGAAGCCGCGCAGTCGGCGCAGCCAGGTGGGCGGCTCGTCCTCGCGTCCCGCCGTCGAGGCGGGCGGTGCCCCCGCGGGGCTGGGCGGTGGCGTCGCGGTACTGGTCACCGGCACATCGTAGGGAAGAGATCTGTGTGCGCCACCAGTGGCGTGGGGCGGCGAGGCACGGGGCTGAGAGGATGGGCGGGTGACGACTGACCAGCCCCGCGGTACCGAGCCCACCACCACCGCCGCCCCGGCCGAGGGCCTGATGGGCACGCTCGTGCTCGCCGGCACCCCCATCGGCGATCTCGCGGACGCCCCGCCGCGACTGGCGACCGAGCTGGAACGGGCCGATGTGATCGCCGCCGAGGACACCCGGCGGCTGCGCCGGCTGACCCAGGGGCTCGGTGTGCACACCACCGGGCGCGTCCTGTCGTACTTCGAGGGCAACGAGTCGGCGCGCACCCCGGAACTGGTCGAGGCCCTGACCGGCGGCGCGCGCGTCCTGCTGGTGACCGACGCGGGCATGCCCTCGGTCTCCGACCCCGGCTACCGGCTGGTCGCCGCCGCCGTGGAGAAGGACATCAAGGTCACCGCCGTCCCCGGGCCGTCCGCGGTGCTCACCGCGCTCGCCATGTCCGGGCTGCCGGTGGACCGGTTCTGCTTCGAGGGGTTCCTGCCGCGCAAGGCGGGGGAGCGCCTGAGCCGACTGCGCGAGGTCGAGGGCGAGCGGCGCACGCTCGTCTACTTCGAGGCCCCGCACCGACTCGACGACACCCTGGCCGCGATGGCCGAGGTCTTCGGGGTCGACCGGCGGGCCGCCGTCTGCCGCGAACTCACCAAGACCTACGAGGAGGTCAAACGCGGCGGGCTCGGCGAGCTCGCGGCCTGGGCCGCCGAGGGCGTGCGCGGGGAGATCACCGTCGTGGTCGAGGGCGCCCCGGCCGCGGTGCCCGGCGATGTGGACGACGAGGAGCTGGTGCGCCGGGTACGGGTGCGCGAGGAGGCGGGGGAGCGGCGCAAGGAGGCCATCGCGGCGGTCGCGGCCGAGATCGGCGTACCCAAGCGCGAGGTGTTCGACGCGGTCGTCGCGGCAAAGAACGCGGCACAAAAGATGCCGTAGGCAGGTAAAGGGCTAGCCTGAAAAGCAAAGCTCAGACCGCGCAACGGGCACTTTCGGAATGAGTCGCCCAAGGACCGTCCAACAGTAGACAGGGCCTGATGCGCTCCCGCCCGTCGAGGCGTCCACTGGCAATGGCACCAGTGGAACAAGAGGAGCTGGCATGAGTGAGATCGCAGACACCCCGGTACCCGTCCCCGCCGCAGTCCCTGTCGCTGTGACCGCTTCCGACGTGCACACCGTGCACGAGGCCTACTCCTTCGCGTGCATGAGGTGCGGGTACGGATGGGAGCAGGCGTACGCGATCGAGCACCACGTCGACGCCAAGGGCGAGCCGTTCATCATGTACAAGGTCGACGACGAGCGGGTGCCCTCCCCCCTGTCCAACCCGACCTGCCTGAACTGCGGCGGACACGTCGTACGGATCATGCGGGCCGGACAGGTCTCCTCGGTGATGGGGATGATCGACCACATCTACCACCACCAGATCGCTCCCGGGATCGCCGGACCCGTACCGGCCGGGGCGAACGTCCCCCGGCAGCCCAGGCCGCGCAGGTCCGCCCGGTCGCACGCCTCGCCGGGGCCGGTGGCCGTCGACCCGACCGAGGAGCGCCGGGGCCTGCTCTCCCGTCTGAAGGGGCTCTTCCGCCGGTCATAAGATCGGCCGTATGAGCACACGCGTGGAGAAGACGCAGCCCAAGGACGCACCGCCGCCGCTGCCCGAACCCCTTCGGGTGGCGGTCGCGGACTCGCACACCCACCTCGACATGCAGGCGGGGACCGTCGAGGAGGGCCTCGCGAAGGCCGCCTCGGTGGGCGTGACCACCGTCGTCCAGGTGGGCTGCGACGTGAAGGGCTCCCGGTGGGCCGCCGAGACCGCGGCCGCGTACGCGAACGTCCACGCGGCCGTCGCCCTCCACCCCAACGAGGCCCCGCGCATCGTCCACGGCGATCCGGACGGCTGGTCGCGGCAGGGCGCCCGGTCCGGGGGCGGCGAGGCCGCGCTCGACGAGGCGCTCGCCGAGATCGAGGCGCTGGCCGCGCTCGACCACGTCAAGGCGGTCGGCGAGACCGGCCTCGACCACTTCCGCACCGGGCCCGAGGGCATGGCCGCGCAGGAGCGCTCCTTCCGCGCGCACATCGAGATCGCCAAGCGGCAGGGCAAGGCGCTGGTCATCCACGACCGGGACGCCCACGCGGACGTGCTGCGCGTCCTGCGCGAGGAGGGCGCCCCCGAGCGGACGATCTTCCACTGCTACTCCGGGGACGCCGACATGGCCCGCGAGTGCGCCGCCGCCGGGTACTACATGTCCTTCGCCGGGACCGTCACCTTCAAGAACGCCCAGCCGCTGCGCGAGGCCCTCGCCGTGGCCCCGCCGGAGCTGGTGCTCGTCGAGACGGACGCGCCCTACCTCACCCCGGCGCCGTACCGAGGACGGCCCAACGCTCCGTACCTCATTCCGCTGACGGTCCGGGCGATGGCCGCGGTCCGCGGTATCGACGAGGACGCGATGGCCACGGCGCTGGCGGCCAACACCGCCCGCGCCTTCGACTACTGATCCTCCACCCGATCCGACACGCTGAGTAGTCGATCCGCTTTGGAGCGTGACGATTCCTCCGCTAGGGTGCCGTGCCCGCACCAGAGGGTGCCGGATCACCAGTGGAGCGAGCGTCGTGAGCGATACGCAGGGCAGTCACCGCCGTGGCGGTCCCCTCCCCGAGGCGTACGAGGCCCAGCCCGTGGCCCCCTCCATGGCACGGTCCTCGGTCCGGCCGGCCGGTACGGGTGATCCCGGGCCCGCGGCCTGGGCCCCGGAGCCGGCGCTCCCGGCCCCGGAGGTCCCGGCCCCGCGCGGCGGGCGCCGTCGCCGGCCCGGCATGTCGCCGGTCGAGCTGGCCGAGGCCGACACCCTGGCCGCCGCGCCCGTGGCGCCCGGCTCGGGCCGCCGCCGAGCCGTGGCCCCCGCGGCCGCCACACCCACCCTCGCCCCGGCCCCCGCCCCGCACGCCCCCGCCCCGGCGGGGGCGGTGCCCGGCCGACGCCGGGCCCGGGGCCGCTCCGCCCCCGTCGAGACCCTCGGCGGGAACTGGCGGCGGATCGTGCCCCAGGCCCTCGTCGTCGCCTTCCTCGCGGGCGGCACCACGGCGTTCGTCGCCGCCGACAAGGCCGTACGCCTCACCGTGGACGGGGTCCCGCGCAACCTCCACACCTTCGCCGACGACATCGGCGAACTGCTCGCCGCCGAAGGCCTCGGCGTCGGCCCCCACGACCTCGTCGCCCCCGCCCCCGGCGAAGCCCTCACCGACGGCGAGGAGATCGTCGTCCGCTACGGCCGCCCCCTGCGCCTGACCCTCGACGGCCGGCAACGCCAGGTGTGGACCACCGCCCGCACCGTCGAGGGCGCCCTGCGCCAGTTCGGCATCCGCGCCGAGGGCGCCTACCTCTCCGCCCCCCGCACCGCCCCCGTCCCCCGTGCGGGCCTGGCCCTCAGCGTCCGCACCGAACGCAGCGTCACCTTCATGGCCGACGGCCGCGAACGCACCATCCGCACCAACGCCGCCACCGTCCAGGAAGCCCTCGACCAGGCCGGCATCACCCTCCAGGGCCAGGACACCACCTCCGTACCCCCCACCGACTTCCCGCGCGACGGCCAGACCGTCACCGTGCTCCGCATCACCGGCACCCGCGAGGTCCGCGAGGAGCGCATCCCCTACGCGACCGAGGAGGTCGAGGACCCCACCCTGTTCGCCGGCACCGAGGTCGTCGAGCGCGCCGGCCGCCCCGGGGCGCGCAGGGTCACGTACAGCCTGCGCACCGTCAACGGGGTCCGGCAGAAGCCCCGGCCCATCGCCGACGAGGTCGTCCGCGAGCCCGTCACCCAACTGGTCAAGGTCGGCACCAAGGCGCTGCCGAGTTCCGTCTCCGGTGCCGACGGCCTCAACTGGGCGGCCCTCGCCCAGTGCGAGTCCGGCGGCCGCCCCGCCGCCACCGACGCCTCCGGCACCTACGGCGGGCTGTACCAGTTCGACGTCCGCACCTGGCAGGGCCTCGGCGGCAGCGGCCGCCCGCAGGACGCCTCGGGCGCGGAACAGACGTACCGGGCGAAGAAGCTCTACGTGCAGCGGGGGGCGAGTCCGTGGCCGCACTGCGGCCGCAGGCTCACGTCGTAGCGGGCGCGGCGATCTGAGACGCTTTACCGGTGAGCACCGCAGAGCAGCAGCCCGAGAACACCGAGAACACCTCCCCCGCCGCGCCCGACGCCCTCCTCGGCCCGGCCGACATCAGGGAGCTGGCCGCCGCCCTCGGCGTACGCCCGACGAAGCAGAAGGGGCAGAACTTCGTCATCGACGCCAACACGGTGCGCCGGATCGTGCGCACCGCCGAGGTCCGCCCGGACGACGTCGTCGTCGAGGTCGGCCCGGGACTCGGCTCGTTGACGCTCGCGCTGCTGGAGGCCGCGGACCGGGTCGTCGCCGTCGAGATCGACGACATCCTGGCCGCCGCCCTGCCCGCCACCATCGAGGCCCGGATGCCCGCGAAGAAGGACCGCTTCGCGCTGGTCCACTCCGACGCGATGCTCGTGACCGAACTGCCCGGCCCTGCGCCGACCGCGCTCGTCGCGAACCTGCCGTACAACGTGGCCGTACCCGTCCTGCTCACCATGCTCGACCGGTTCCCGACCATCGAGCGCACGCTGGTGATGGTGCAGGCGGAGGTCGCCGACCGGCTGGCCGCCGAGCCCGGCAACAAGGTCTACGGGGTGCCCTCCGTCAAGGCCAACTGGTACGCGCACGTCAAGCGGGCCGGAGCCATCGGCCGCAAGGTCTTCTGGCCCGCCCCGAACGTCGACTCCGGTCTCGTCTCGCTGGTGCGCCGCACCGAGCCCATCAAGACCACCGCCACCAAGGCCGAGGTCTTCGCGGTCGTCGACGCCGCCTTCGCCCAGCGCCGCAAGACGCTGCGCGCCGCGCTGGCCGGCTGGGCCGGCTCGGCGGCGGGCGCGGAGGCCGCGCTGGTCGCCGCCGGCGTCTCGCCGCAGGCCCGCGGGGAGTCCCTGACGGTCGAGGAGTTCGCGGCGATCGCCGAGCACAAGCCCGCGGCGGAGAGGCCCGCACTGTGAGCACGTTCGCCACGTCCGGCACACCCGGCACACCCGGCACGCCCGTGACCGTACGGGTCCCCGCGAAGGTCAACGTCCAGCTGGCGGTGGGCGCGGCCCGCCCCGACGGCTTCCACGACCTGGCCAACGTCTTCCTCGCCGTGTCGCTGTTCGACGAGGTGACGGCCACCCCGGCGGACACCCTGACCGTCACCTGCGAAGGTCCGGACGCCGACAAGGTCCCCCTGGACCGCACCAACCTCGCGGCGCGCGCCGCCGAGATCCTCGCGGCCCGGGCCGGGCTCGAACCCGCCGTCCACCTGCACATCGCGAAGAACATCCCGGTCGCGGGCGGCATGGCGGGCGGCAGCGCGGACGGCGCGGCGGCCCTGCTGGCCTGCGACACCCTGTGGGGCCTGAACACCCCGCTATCCGAACTCCTCGACATCTGCGCGGAGCTCGGCAGCGACGTCCCCTTCAGCCTCGTCGGCGGGGCCGCGCTCGGCACCGGCCGGGGCGAACTGCTCACGCCGGTCGGGGCGGGGACGTTCCACTGGGTGTTCGCGGTCGCCGACGGCGGACTGTCCACCCCGGCGGTGTTCCGCGAGTTCGACCGCCTCGCCGAGGCCGCCGGTACGGCGATCCCCGAGCCGCAGGCCTCGCCGGCGCTGCTGGCGGCGCTCGCCTCGGGCGACGCGGAGGCGCTGGGCGCGGCGCTGGCCAATGACCTCCAGGCGGCCGCGCTCTCCCTGCGGCCCCAGCTCGCGCGGACGCTGGCCGCGGGCGTGGACGGCGGTGCGCTCGCCGCGCTGGTCTCGGGATCCGGGCCGACGACGGCATTCCTGTGCCGGGACGCGGAGTCCGCGGAGAAGGTGGCGGCGGCTCTGTTCGCGTCCGGCACGTGCCGGGCCACGCGGATCGCCTCCAGCCCTGCCCCCGGGGCCACGGTCCTGCCGTCCTGACACCGCGGCTGAAAACCCAGCCCCGCCGGCGTTTGAGGCGCGGGGTCCGGGGCGGAGCCCCCGGGGGACGGCCCGAGCCGGTTCTCCTTCCTGCGGGCCGGTCGCCGGGGGCGCTGCCCCCGGACCCCCGCGCCTCAAACGCCGGCGGGGCTGGATGTGCGCCCGGCGGGCCTGTTCTTCAGCCCCGCCGGCGTTCGAGGCGCGAGGTACTCAGGGCTGAGTTGAGTATCCGCGCCCTGTCGGGAGACACCCGGCAGGGGCGACCGTGGGCCCATGACAGCCACCGCACGGGACCTGACCGAGGCCACCCCCGCCGACCGCGACCGGTACGTCGACCTGCTGCGCGTCGCCTCGCTCGGCACCGTCATCGCCGGGCACTGGCTGATGGCCGCCGTCAGCGGCGACGGCATAGGGAATCTGCTCGCGCTCGTGCCCGCCCTCCAGGTGCTCACCTGGGGGCTGCAGATCATGCCCGTCTTCTTCTTCGTCGGCGGGTTCTCGCACGCCCTGTCCTACCGTTCCCTGGCTCGTCGTACCGACGGGCCCGTCTACGCCGCCTTCCTGCGCGCCCGGCTCCAGCGGCTGCTGCGCCCCACCCTCGTCTTCGTCCTGGTGTGGGCCGCGGTCGCGCTCGCCGTGCAGCTCGCCGGGCACGGCGGCGGAACGCTGGCCGGGGCAGCGCTGCGGCTCGTCACGCAGCCGCTGTGGTTCATCGGGATCTACCTCGCCATGGTCGCCTTCACCCCGCCGCTGCTGAAGCTGCACGAGCGCCACGGCTGGGCCGCCTTCGCGGCCCTGGCCGGGGCGGCCGCGCTGGTCGACGTACTGCGCTTCGCGCTCGGGGTCCCCTACGTGGAGTTCCTGAACTTCGCCTTCGTCTGGCTCGCCGTCCACCAGCTCGGCTTCCTGCGCGCCGACGGCCGCATCCGCCGGCCCGCCCTCCTCGCCGCCGCGGGACTCGCCGGCGCCGCCCTGCTGGTGGCGTACGGCCCCTACCCGCTGTCCATGGTCGGGATGCCCGGCGAGAAGGTCTCCAACATGGCCCCGCCCACCCTGGCGCTGCTCTGCCACGGCCTGTGGCTCGTCGGCGCCGTCCAGCTGGCGGCCGGGCCCGCCACCGCGTGGCTGCGCCGCCCGCGCGTGTGGCGCGGGGTGGTCGCGGCCAACGGCCTCGCCATGACCGCCTTCCTGTGGCACCTGACCGCGATGCTCGGCGTGTACGCCGCCCAGCTCGCCCTCGGCCTCGACCTGCCGGCCCCCGCCACGGCCGGCTGGTGGGCGCAGGTACCGGTACGGATGCTCGCCGCAGCCGCGCTGACGGGGGTTCTCGTCGCACTGTTCCGCCGCTTCGAGACGCCCCGGCCGAGCGCGCCCGCCCCCGCCCGGCGCACCGGCGGCCCCGTCGCCGCCCTCGGGATCACCCTGTGCCTGCTGGGCGTCCTGGGCCTGTCCATGACCGGACTCGGCGGGCTGCTCGACGGACACAGCGCGACGCTGATCGCCCTGCCCGTCACCGCGCCGGCCGCGATCGCGATGGCACTGGGCGGCTGGTATCTCGTAGAACGGTCTGCCCCGGCCCGGAGGGTTAGGCTGAGGGGCTGATCCACACCCTTTCCCTGGAGCGCGTCTGATGGCCGTCAATCTGGTCAATGTCGAGGCAGTCAGCAAGGTGTACGGCACACGTACCCTGCTGGACGGCATCTCCCTCGGCGTGTCCGAGGGGGACCGGATCGGCGTGGTCGGCCGCAACGGCGACGGCAAGACCACCCTCATCCGGATGCTCGCCAAGCTGGAGGAGCCCGACACCGGCCGGGTCACCCAGTCCGGCGGCCTGCGCATGGGCGTCCTCACCCAGCACGACTCCCTCGACCCCCGGGCGACCATCCGCCACGAGATCATCCGGGACATGGCCGACCACGAGTGGGCCGGCAACGCCAAGATCCGTGACGTCCTCACCGGACTCTTCGGCGGCCTCGACCTGCCCGGCTTCGGCCAAGGCCTCGACACCGTCATCGGCCCGCTCTCCGGTGGCGAGCGCCGCCGGATCGCCCTCGCCAAGCTCCTCATCGCCGACCAGGACCTCCTGATCCTCGACGAGCCCACCAACCACCTCGACGTCGAGGGCATCTCCTGGCTGGCCAAGCACCTCCAGGAGCGCCGCTCCGCGCTCGTCTGCGTCACCCACGACCGCTGGTTCCTCGACCAGGTCTGCACCCGCATGTGGGACGTGCAGCGCGGTGACGTGCACGAGTACGAGGGCGGCTACAGCGACTACGTCTTCGCCCGCGCCGAGCGCGACCGCATCGCCGCGACGGAGGAGTCCAAGCGGCAGAACCTGATGCGCAAGGAACTGGCCTGGCTGCGCCGCGGCGCACCCGCCCGGACCTCCAAGCCCCGATACCGCATCGAGGCGGCCAACGAGCTGATCGCCGACGTGCCGCCGCCGCGCGACACCAGCGAGCTGATGCGGTTCGCCAACGCCCGCCTCGGCAAGACGGTCTTCGACCTCGAAGGCGTCAGCGTCCACGCCGGCCCGAAGGAACTGCTCAAGCACCTCACCTGGCACCTGGGCCCCGGCGACCGCGTCGGCCTCGTGGGCGTCAACGGCGCCGGCAAGACCTCTCTGCTGCGCGCCCTCGCCGAGGCGGCCCGCACCCAGGGCGAGGTCCAGCCCGCCGCCGGCAAGATCATCGTCGGTAAGACCGTCAAGCTGGCCTACCTCTCCCAGGAGGTCGGCGAACTCGACCCGTCCCTGCGCGTCCTGGAGGCCGTCCAGCGCGTCCGTGACCGCGTCGACCTCGGCAAGGGCCGCGAGATGACGGCGGGCCAGCTCTGCGAGCAGTTCGGCTTCACCAAGGAGAAGCAGTGGACGCCGGTCGGCGACCTCTCCGGTGGTGAGCGCCGCCGCCTGCAGATCCTGCGCCTGCTGATGGACGAGCCCAACGTCCTGTTCCTCGACGAGCCCACCAACGACCTCGACATCGAGACCCTGACCCAGCTGGAGGACCTCCTCGACGGCTGGCCCGGCTCGATGATCGTCATCTCCCACGACCGCTTCTTCATCGAGCGCACCACCGACACGGTGATGGCGCTGCTCGGCGACGCGAGCCTGCGGATGCTGCCGCGCGGCCTGGACGAGTACCTGGAGCGCCGGCAGCGGATGATCGAGGCGGCCGCTCCCGCGCCCGTCCCGTCCACCGGCGCCGCCAAGTCCACCGCCTCGGGGGACTCGCGTGCCGCGAAGAAGGAACTCCAGAAGATCGAGCGGCAGTTGAACAAGCTGTCCGACCGTGAGGGCAACCTGCACGCCCAGATCGCCGAGAACTCCACCGACTACGACAAGGTGGCCAAACTCGACGCGGAGCTGCGCGAACTCCTCTCGGACCGCGACGACCTGGAGATGCGCTGGCTTGAACTGGCCGAGGAGGCCTGAGCGGAGCCCGAGCGGAACCGGGCCGGTCACACCCTCGGAACGGGGGCGGACCGGCCCGGTGCGTGGTCGCCGGCAGTGGTAGAAAGGTCATCCTCCTCGACCTCCTGATGCCGAAAGCGTGCGCTGATGACCGAGCTGCCCCAGCCGCCGAACCAGCCGCCGAACCGGCCGCCGACGCCTTCCGGGTACGGGCATCTGCCGGGTCCGCCGCAGCAGGGTCACGGATTCCCGCCGCCGGGCGAGAACCCGTACGCGCAGCAGCCCGGGTACCTGCCGCAGCCGCCCACCGTGTCGCAGCAGCCGGCCGGTCCCGGTGGCCCCGGCTCCGGGCCGGGCATGGCGCCGAAGAAGAAGCGCACGGTGCTGATCGCGGCGTCGGTGGCCGCCGTCCTCGTCCTCGGTGGTGTGGGCCATGTGGCCTTCTCCGGTGAGGACAAGGGGCAGAAGCCGGTCGCGCAAGGGTCCGCCGACGCCAAGCCCTCCGGTTCCCCTTCGGTGGACAAGGGCGACGGCAACGGGAACGGCGGCGGCCGGCAGGTGGACCTGAACTCCGGCCGCAAGCAGGGCGAGGACAAGGTCCTGTGGCTCAAGACCACCAAGATCGACGGCCCCGGCATGGGCGTCGAAGCCGCCGGCCAGTGGGTCGTCGGCGACACCGTCGTCAAGAGCCTCTGGAGGAACCTCACCGGCTACGCGGTCACCGACGGCAAGGAGAAGTGGACACTCCCCTTCCCCGCCCAGATCTGTTCCGTCGCCCCACAGAGCACGGCCGAGGGCCGAACGGTCGTCATGTACCGCGACGGCGAGGGCGAGAACACCTCCTGCAACCAGCTGCGCGTGGTCGACCTGAAGGCGGGCAAGGAGGTCTGGTCGAAGGAAGTGCCCAGCGAGGGCGTCTTCGACAACTTCACCACCCCCACCCTGTCCATGATCGGGGACACCGTCACCGTCAGCCGCGGCGGCACCGCCAGCGCCTTCAGGATCAGCAACGGCGACAAGCTGTTCGCCAACCCGCTGGGCGACGGCTGCAACGCGGACTCCTACGAGGCCGGCAACGGCAGGATGATCGCCCTGGCCACCTGCTCGGACGAGGACTCCACCGCCGAGGTCCAGGGCATCGACCCCGTCACCGGCGCGAAGGCCTGGGCCTACCGGCTCCCCGCGAAGTTCAAGGTCACCAGCATCTACTCGGTGAACCCGACCGTCATCGACATCGGCGACGAGAAGACGAAGCAGCGCTCCATCGTGGTCCTGGGACCCGACGGGAAGCAGACCGCCACCCTCGCGGGCGAGGGCAGCTTCGCCGTCGGCTGCGGCGACACCGGCCTCTTCCGCTCCCTGGTCACCTGCCCCTCGGCCGTCGTCGACGGGAACTCCCTCTACCTGCCCACCGCGGCGGGCACCCGCAAGACGAACGAGATCGTCGCCTTCGACCTGACCACCGGCAAGGAGAAGTGGCGGGTCCCGGCCGGGGACAAGCGCACGCTCACCCCGCTCAAGGCCCTCGACGGCCGGCTCATCGCCTACCGGAAGGCCGAGCAGGAGCAGGGCGGCGAGGTCCTCTCCGTCGAGGCCACCGGCGGCACCCCGACCGCGCTGCTGCGCCACCCCTCGGGCCCCGCCGCCCCGATCGAGCGGACCTTCACCCTCCCGAAGCTGGACTACGTGGACGGACGGTTCTTCATCTCCTCCACCCGGCTGCGGGCCCAGGGGCAGGACGAGAAGCTCCTGATGGTCTTCGGCACATGAGGACCCGTCGGGCCCGGTGCGATCGGGCCCGGCGAACTCCTGCCGAGCCGCCAGGATTTGGTGGCGCATCGAGGCGGGAGGCGCGGGGAAGCCTGGATTCCGCCGGTCTTCGGGGGCAACTGGCCGGATAACGGCGGCGTCACGGGCCGGTCCTCCCTTGGGAACAGGGGACGGACCGGCCCGATGTATGAGCGCTGTCAGTGATAGAAAGGTCATCCTCCCCGACCTTCCCGATGCGAAAGCGTGCGCTGATGACCGAGCTGCCCCAGCCGCCGAACCAGCCGCCGACGCCTTCCGGGTACGGGCACCTGCCGGGTCCGCCGCAGCAGGGCTACGGGTTCCCGCCGCCGGCCGAGAACCCGTACGCGCAGCAGCCCGCGTACCCGCCGCAGCCGCCCACCGTGACGCAGCAGCCGGTGGGCCCCGGTGGCCCCGGCCCCGGCTCCGGGCCGGGCATGACGCCGAAGAAGAAGCGCACGGTGCTGATCGCCGCGTCGGTGGCCGCCGTCCTCGTCCTCGGTGGTGTGGGCTATGTGGCCTTCTCCGGTGACGACAAGGACCCGAAGCCGGTCGCGCAGGAGCCCACCGACGCCAAGCCCTCGGGCTCTCCCACCGTCGACAAGGGCGACGGCAACGGGAACGGCAACGGCAGCGACATCCCGACCGACCTCAACGCGGGCCGCAAGCCGGGCGAGGACAAGGCGCTCTGGCTGAACACGGTCAAGATGGAGGGCCCGGGAGCCGGTATCCCGGCCAAGGGCCTGTGGGTCGTCGGCGACACCGTCGTCAAGACCGTCGACAAGGCCGTCATCGGCTACGGCGTGGGCGACGGCAAGGAGAAGTGGAAGATCGACCTCCGCACGGAGATCTGCGGACTCACCGGTCAGACCAGCCCCGACGGCCGGACCGTCATGGTCGTCAAGAACGCCGACGGCTCCAACTGCAACCAGATGAAGCTCATCGACCTCAAGGCCGGCAAGGAGGGCTGGACGAAGGAGCTCGCCATGGAGGGGCTGTTCAAGACCGCCGCCTCCGCCACGGTCTCCCTCGACGGCGACACCTTCGCCCTCGCCTGGATGGGGGGCCAGAGCGCCCACCGCCTGAGCACCGGCGACAAACTCTTCTCCGACGCGGGCCCCGAGGGCTGCAAGCCCATGACCTACGCCGCGGGCAACAACAAGATGATCGCCGTGGCCCTCTGCATGGACGCCGACCGGACCATCGAGATCCAGGACGCCGACCTGACCACCGGCAAGAAGACCTGGAGCTACCGCCTGCCCAAGGGCTTCCAGGTCAACGCGGTCTACTCGGTCAGCCCCACCGTCATCGACGCCGGCAACCGCGACACCAAGGAGCGGGCCATCCTCGTCCTCGACGAGAAGGGGCAGAAGCGCAACACGCTCTCCGGTGACGGCAACTTCCTCGTCAACTGCGGTGGTTCCAGCTCCAGCGACGGCCTCCAGAACTGCGGGAAGTCCGCGGTCGACGCGGACACCGTCTACCTCTCCGCCGGGGACAAGACCACCGGCAGCGAGATCGTCGCCTTCGACCTCGGCACGGGCAAGGTCAAATGGCGCGCCAAGGCCGGTGACAAGAAGGTCCTCGCCCCGCTCGAAGCCGCGAACGGCCGGCTGACCGCCTATCGCGCCAACGTCGGCGTCGCCGACGAGCCCGGCGAGATCGTCTCGTTCCCGGCCGGCGGAGGAGAGCCCACGACGCTGCTGAAACTCCCCTCGGGCACCTCCGCACGGATCGAATCCTCCTTCCTGACTTCCCAGAGCGCCGCCTACGCGGACGGGCGGTTCTTCCTCTCCGTCACCCGGCTGGCGGGCGACAACAAGGACGAGAAGCTCCTGATGGCCTTCGGCAAGTGACAACGCGTCCCACGACCCGCCCACCGAGAGGCAACAGCAACCGATGAGTATCCCGCCGCCCCCCAGCCAGCCGCCGTCCGGCGGCTTCGGAGCCCCGCAGGACCCGCCGCCCGGCGGATTCGGCGCGCCCGTGCCGCCGCCCGGACCGGCCGCGCCACAGGCCGGGCCCCCACAGCAGCCCGCGTACGGGTACCCGCAGACCGGCCCCGGCTACGGCTACCCGCAGCAGCCCGGCAACCCGCCGCCGTTCGGCGCCCCGGGCGCCCCCGGCGCGCCCATGGCCGCCCCGCAGTCCCCGGCCCCGGCCGCGGGCTCCGGCAACGACAAGCGCACCCAGCTGATGATCGTCGGCGCGGCCTTCCTGGCCTGCGTCCTCATCGTCGGTGGCGGCCTCTGGTACACCTCCGGCGACAGCGGCGGCGGGAACAAGGCCGACAGCAACCCGAGCGCCTCCCCGGGCAACGACAAGCCCGGGGACTACGTGGCCGGCACCGAGAAGGCGCCCGGCAACCCGAAGTCGAAGCCGCTCCTCAACCAGCCGAGCCCG
This sequence comes from Streptomyces sp. CLCI03, assembly GCF_053615355.1. Taxonomy (NCBI): domain Bacteria; kingdom Bacillati; phylum Actinomycetota; class Actinomycetes; order Kitasatosporales; family Streptomycetaceae; genus Streptomyces; species Streptomyces sp. CLCI03. The sequence goes on from NZ_CM132132.1 coordinate 4,805,217, forward strand.
GTGCCGGGCGATGTCGCCAGCGTCGCCGGCTCCTGGGTGACCGAGACCACCTACATCAAGTCCGACCTGTCGAAGGTCGTCGGCTACAACCTCGTCGACGGCGGCAAGAAGTGGGAGCTGCCGCTGCCCGGCGAGCTCTGCGGCGCCACCAAGCACGTCAGCGACAAGAAGGCTGCGGTCCTCTTCAAGGCCGCCCAGCCGACGCCCGAGAACAAGTACGTCGCGTGCACCGAGGTCGGCGTCATCGACCTGGAGAGCGGCAAGCTGCTCTGGTCCGGCAACGCCAAGAGCGCCACCGGCGGTGACAAGCCCGTCACGTTCAACACCATCACCCTCAGCGGCCAGACCGTCGCCGCGGCCGGCATCTCCGCGGGCGGCGCCGCCTGGAACCTCGCCGACGGCAAGTCCCTGTGGCTGCCCAAGGTCGACGGCGAGAGCTGCCGCGACGTGGGCTACGGCGGCGGCGAGGCCCTCGCCGCCATCCGCAAGTGCGGCCAGAGCCCCAACTACACGCTGTACGGGCAGCTGCTCGACCCGGCCACGGGCGCGCCCACCGTCTCGTACAAGCTCTCCCCGGGCATCGAGGACGCGTACATCGTCTCCACCAAGCCCCTGATCGTGGGGGCCGACGTCGGCAAGACCGCGAAGAACGCCACCGGCGTCAGCGACCTCTTCGTCGTCGACCCCAAGGGCGAGCTGAAGGCCCGTATCCCGCTCGCCTCCGGAGACTTCGGCGCCAGGTGCAGCTCCGAGGTCGAACGGTGCATGAACATGGTGGTCGGCAACGGCCGGATCTACCTGCCGTCGTACGAGCACCAGGGCCAGGCCTCCAGCTCCCGCACCAACGAGCTGCTCTCCTTCGACCTGGAGACCGGCAAGCAGACCACCGACCGCGCCGACGCGGGCGAGCGGTACACGATCTTCCCGCTGCGCATGGACGGGTCGAACATCATCGCCTACAAGCGGCCCCCGTACGACAAGGGCGGCCAGATCGTCAGCATCGACAGCAGGACCATGAAGGAAACCCTCCTCATGGAGAACCCGGCGGACAAGGCGAGCCAGCGCGCCGAGACCGGCTTCTCGCCCGAGTACTCCGAGTACCGCTACCACAACGGGAAGTTCTTCATCTCCCGCACGATGGTCAGCAAGCCCTACTCGGACAAGGCGGACCCGGAGTACCTCTTCGTCTCCTTCTCCGCGAGCTGACGCACACCGCGCCCGCTCCGCAGCACGCCACGGAAGCCCCCGAACGGTCCGCACCGATCGGGGGCTTCTGCGCGGTATCCCCCTCGCATCGTCGAACAAGCGTGTAGCTTGCCGGGTCAGAAGGGTGGGGGGTGGTTCCTCGATGGGCGTACGGGTCGTGGTCGTGGACGAGCACCGGCTACTGGCCGAGGCACTCGCCTCTGCCCTGAAGCTGCGCGGCCACCGGGTACTGGCCGCCGCCGCTCCGGCGGCGGGCGCCGCCGAGCTGGTCATCAGCCGTGCGCCGGAGGTCTGCCTGTTCGGCACCGCCACCCCCGCCGAGCCCGGTGTCTTCGAGCCCGTCGTGCGCGTCAAGCGGGAGCGCCCGCAGATCGCCGTGGTCGTCCTCGGCCCGGTGCCCAGCCCGCGCGGGATCGCGGCCGCCTTCGCCGCCGGAGCCTCGGGCTACGTACGCCAGGACGAGCGGATCGAGGGCGTGGAGCGGGCCCTGGCCAAGGCCAGGGCGGGGGAGGTGGCGATCGCCCCGCAACTGCTGCAGGGAGCCTTCGCCGAGCTCCTGAACCCCGCCGCGCAGCCCGACGACGAGGGCAGCCGGCTGCTGCGGCTGCTCACCCCGCGCGAGGTGGAGGTGCTCGTGCGGGTCGCGGAGGGCGAGGACACCCGGCTGATCGCCGCGGGCATGGAGATCGCCCCGAGCACCGCCCGTACGCACGTGCAGCGGGTGTTGATGAAGCTGGGCGTGGGGTCGCGGCTGGAGGCGGCCGCGCTGGCCGCCCGCACCGGTCTGCTGGACCGGGCGCTGCCCGTGCTGCCGGCCGCCGGCGCGCGCGACTGACGTACCGGTCGGTCCGGCCGTCCGATTTCCCCAAGGGCGCGGAATCGGGTAAGCCAGTGTCCAAGCACGCGCACGTACCCGCGCGCGCTCCCCCGCGAGAGGCAGTAGGCGAGTGAGCAAGTACCTGGTAACCGGTGGCGCAGGATACGTCGGCAGCGTGGTCGCGGCCCACCTTCTGGAGGCCGGCCACGAGGTCACGGTCCTCGACGACCTGAGCACGGGCTTTCGCGTAGGGGTCCCGGAGGGCGCCACCTTCATCGAGGGCCGGATCCAGGACGCGGCCCGCCACGTGGACTCCTCGTACGAGGCGGTGCTGCACTTCGCGGCCTCCTCGCAGGTCGGCGAGTCCGTGGTGAACCCGGGCAAGTACTGGGAGAACAACGTCGGCGGGACGCTGGCGCTGCTGGCCGCCATGCGCGGGGCGGGCGTGCGCAAGCTGGTCTTCTCCTCCACCGCCGCCACCTACGGGGAGCCGACGGAGGGCCTGCTCACGGAGGCCTCGGTGACCGCGCCGACCAACCCGTACGGCGCCTCGAAGCTGGCCGTCGACCACATGATCGCGGGGGAGTGCGTGGCGCACGGCCTGGCCGCGGTCTCCCTTCGCTACTTCAACGTGGCCGGCGCCTACGGCGCCTTCGGCGAGCGGCACACCCCCGAGACCCACCTGATCCCGCTGGTCCTCCAGGTCGCGCTGGGCGAGCGCGAGTCGATCTCGGTGTTCGGCGAGGACTACCCGACGCCGGACGGCACCTGCGTACGCGACTACATCCACGTCGCCGACCTGGCGGAGGCCCACCTGGCCGCCCTGCGGGCCGCCACCGACGGGGAGCACCTGATCTGCAACCTGGGCAACGGCAACGGGTTCTCGGTCCGCGAGGTCGTCGAGACCGTCCGCAAGGTCACCGGCCGGGACATCCCCGAGGTGGTCGCGCCGCGCCGGGCCGGCGACCCGGCGATGCTCGTCGCCTCCGCGCGCACGGCCCACGAGCGCCTCGGCTGGACCCCGAGCCGCTCGGACCTCACCGGGATCATCACCGACGCGTGGAACTTCGCGCGTACGCACTCCTCCTGAACCTCCCGGAGCGCCCGGACCTCCGGTACCCGTCCGGACCTCCCCGCTTCCGCACGCCCCCCGCACCCCGATCGGTGCGGGGGGCGCGTGCGTGTCGGTCGTGCGCCGCGGACGGGCGCTGTGCGCGGGCGCCCGGCGCGCACACGCCGGGTGAAATGCCCCCCGTGCAACTGCCCGGGGCACACGCCGGTACCGAAGCCGCCATCAGGACCTTCAGGGCAGGCGATTTCAAGCCAGTACAAAGCCGGTTCGCAGCGCCCGCGCCGGAAAATCCCTGGGAAAACTTCTGCTATTCGGCCAACCGTCGGACGCCCACGGCCCTACGCTGATGCGTGACACCGGTGGGGGCCGGTGTTGATTCAGGGGTCGAGACAAGTCGGGTACGGCGTCCGGTCCGGGGTAGTGCAGAGATGTCTCGGCGGCGGCCGGGGCAGCTGCGGATCACCCGGTCCGGGCGCCGTACCCGCCGTCGTCCGTTCCCCTACCCTTGGGGGTTTTGTGGTTCGTATCCGGGTTCTCGTCGTCGACGATCACCGCATCTTCGCCGAATCGCTCGCAGCCGCGCTCGCGGCCGAGCCGGACGTGGACGTGTCCGCGGCCGGCAGCGGCCCCGCCGCGCTGCGTTGCCTCGAACGCGCGGCGGCCGAGGGCCGTCGCTTCGACGTCCTGCTGGTCGACGCCGATCTCGGCGCGGCCCCGGGGGCCGTGCCCGCCCAGCGGGAGTCCGGCTCCGGGCCGCCGCCGGCAGTCTCGGACGGGATCGCGCTGGTCGCGGGGGTGCGGGTGTCCCACCCCGGGGTCCGTACCGTCGTGCTCGCCGAGCGCGACGACCCCCGTCGGGCCGCCCTCGCGCTCCAGGCGGGCGCCTCGGGCTGGGTGGCGAAGGACTGTTCGCTCTCCCGGCTGCTGGCCGTGATCCGCGGGGTCCTGCGCGAGGAGACGCATCTGCCGCCCGCGCTGCTCACCGGGGTGCTCCGGGAACTGACCGCGGCGCGCAAGCACCGCACGGACAGCGAGCGGCTCGTGGAGTCGCTGACCCCGCGTGAACACGAGGTGCTGCGCTGCATGGTGGCGGGGCTGGGCCGCAAGGACGTCGCGGCGCGGCTGTTCCTGTCCCCGCACACGGTCCGCACCCACATGCAGAACGTGCTGGGCAAGCTCGGGGTGCACTCCACGCTGGCCGCCGTGGCCCTGGCCCGGAGGGCCGGCGTACGACCGGCGGACCTAGCCGGGGATGTTGTCGAACGGAGCGGTCAACTGGCGTAGCAGCCCGGCGAGATCGCCGCGCTGGCTCTGCGAGAGCTGGGCCAGGATCGCCCGTTCCTGGGCCAGCAGCCCGGCGAGGGCCTGGTCGGCGCGGTCCCGGCCCTCGGGGGTGAGCCGCACCAGGACCCCCCGGCGGTCGCTGGGGTCCGGGAGTCGTTCGACGAGGCCCTTCTTGGCGAGCCGGTCGATGCGGTTGGTCATGGTGCCCGAGGTGACCAGGGTCTGGGTCAACAGCTGTCCGGGGGAGAGCTGGTAGGGGGCGCCGGCGCGGCGCAGCGACGTCAGGACGTCGAACTCCCAGGGCTCCAGGCCGTGCTCGGAGAAGGCCAGCCTGCGGGCGCGGTCGAGGTGGCGCGCGAGCCTGCTGACGCGGCTCAGGACCTCGAGCGGTTCCACGTCGAGGTCAGGGCGCTCCCGCCGCCATGCCGCCACCAGTCGGTCGACCTCGTCCTCCATGCCGATCAGTGTAAGGGGTCTGTCGATGTGAAGTCTCTTCATACCGAGTATCTCGACCACGAGTATCTTGACATCGAGATATAAAGGGGGCGAGCATGGGGCATGGAGGGGGCCGGAACGGATTCCGCTTCCGATCGCCCCGCCAGCAGGGAGGCTCGAACATGTATTCCGATACCGCGCGCGCCGGGACCCCCACGTCCACCGCGCCCTCCGCCCCCACCTGGGATCCCCAGCAGTACCTCCGGCACTCGGGCCACCGCACACGGCCCTTCCTCGACCTGCTCACCCGCATACCCGAGCTCCCCCACGGTCCCGCCCGTATCGCCGACCTCGGCTGCGGCCCCGGCAACGTCACCACCCTCCTCGCCGAGCGTTGGCCCGATGCCCGCATCACCGGCTTCGACCTCTCCCCGGAGATGCTCCACCGCGCCACCGAGGAGTACGCCGGGCCCACCCCCGGCGGCGGCAGCCTCGAATTCCGCCACGGCGACCTCGCCACCTGGCTCCCCGAGGAGCCCTACGACCTGATCGTCTCCAACGCCGCCCTCCAATGGGTCCCCGGCCACCCCGGCTCCTTCGGGGCCTGGATCAACGGCCTGCGCCCCGGTGGCACGTTCGCCTTCCAGATCCCCGGCAACTTCACGGCCCCCAGCCACGCCCTGCTCGCCGAGCAGTGCGACACCCCGCGCTGGCGGGCCCGGCTCGCCGGCCACGGCGCCCGCTACATCCATCTCCTCGAACCCGCCGAATACCTTGCCCGGTTCACCGAGCTCGGCTGCGCCGCCGACATCTGGGAGACCACCTACCACCAGCTGCTCCAGGGCCCCGACCCCGTCCTCGACTGGGTCAAGGGCACCGCCCTGCGGCCCGTCCTCACCGCCCTCGGCGAGGACCGCGACGCCGTGGACGCCTTCCTCACCGAATACCGTGACCGGCTCCGCGCGGCCTACCCGACCGGCCCGCGCGGCACCGTCTTCCCGTTCCGCCGCATCTTCGCCGTAGCCCGCAAGGAGGCATGACCGTGCTGACCGCAGTCGACCACGTACAACTCGCCGCGCCGCCGGACTCGGAGGACCGGCTCCGCGCGTACTACACGGACGTCCTCGGCATGACCGAGATCCCCAAGCCGCCCGTGCTCGCCGCCCGCGGAGGATGCTGGTTCGCCGCCGGACCGGTCCAACTGCATCTCGGCGTCGAGGAGGACTTCCGGCCCGCCCGCAAGGCCCATCCGGGGCTCCGGGTGACCGACATCGAGGCGTACGCGAGCAGACTGCGGGAGCGGGGGGCCACGGTGGTCTGGGACGACGACCTGCCGGGCCACCGCCGCTTCTACTCCGAGGACCCCGTCGGCAACCGGCTCGAATTCCTGGAACGTCACCACCCCGAACCCGCGGCTCCGGAACCCTGCGCATAGGACGTGGCGGGAGGCATGACACGACGGCGCCCCGCCACCGGGTCCTCCGGTGGCGGGGCGCCGTCGTGCAGGTGTCGGGCGGTCAGCCGATGCTGCGGTAGTTCAGGCCGCCCTTGAAGAAGACGGGCCCGGTGAGGACCTCGCTGCCGAAGAGGCTCTTGCCTCCCTCGGAGCGGAAGACGTTGCCGTTGGCATCGGTCAGGACCAGGTCCGCCTTGCCGTCACCGGTCAGGTCGCCGGGGGACACGGCGTCCTTGAAGTTCTGGTAGCCGCCGCCGACCAGCCAGCGGGCGGCGAACGGCGCGTTCGCCTTGCCGGCGCCCGGGTGGAAGTACAGGTCGCCGCTGTTCGTGATGCCGACCGCGTCGGCGTAGCCGTCGCCGTTGAAGTCACCGGAGGCGACCAGCCTGTACTGATCCCAGCCGTTGCCGACGTTGACCGGGGCGGCGAAGGCGTTGCCGGTGCCGTTGCCCTGGTGGACGTAGAGGTTGCCCCAGATGTCACGGGTCAGCAGGTCGCCCTTGCCGTCGCCGGAGACGTCGCCGCCGCCGACGACCAGGTTCGTGACGCCCCACCAGTCACCGGCGATCGGCTGGTTCGTGCTGCGGTTGGTCAGACCCCACTGGTTGAACTGGAACTTGTGGCCCCAGTTCACCTTGTCCAGGCCGGAGGCCACGACCAGCTTCGACCCGTCGTCCGGCCAGACGAAGTCGCCGGCCTTGCGGGGATCGAAGAGCGAGCCGTCGCTCATGGCGTTGTGCGACCAGTACTGGCCGGCGGCGTCGAGGGTGCCGACGTTGTGCTTGCCGTAGACCGGCGTGACGCCCGAGCCGAGGAAGAGCTCGGTGCTCTTCCAGTTCGAGCCGCAGTCGTACTGCGGGGAGAACAGGCCGTTGCCCTGGGAGAAGTGGCAGAAGAGGTCACCGGTGACGGTCACGCCCATCATGTCGGCCTTGCCGTCGCCGTCGAGGTCGTCGGCCGCGATGATCTGCGTGTAACCGGTCCAGCCGCTGGCGATCTGGTTCCGCCACTCCAGCGGGGCGGCACCGTTGCCGGTGCCCTTGTGGATGAACAGGTCGCCCGTGTACGTGCGGCCCATGACGTCGCCGTCGCCGTCGCCGTCGATGTCGCTCAGGCCGACGATCTGGTCGTACTGGTTCCAGCCGCCGCTGACCTTGACCCGGTCCGCGAACGGGTTGGAGAGGTTGCCGGTGCTCTTGTAGTAGTACAGGTCGCCGGCGTGCGTACGGGCGAGCAGGTCCGGACGGCCGTCCTTGTTCAGGTCGCCCGCGGCGATGACGCGGTTGTAGACCTGCCAACCGGTGCCGGTCCACTTCGGAGCGCCGGCCGTGCCGCCGGAGGTCTCGCGGAGCTGGAGCTTGCCGTCGAAGGTGAGCGTGAGGATCTCGGGGTTCCAGCCGCCGCCGACGTTGCCGAGGGCAATGATGTCCTTGACCGTCTCGGTCTCGTCGCCCTCGATGCGGAAGTCGGTGGACGGACCGCCCTCGGGGGCGCCGGTCGCGAAGACACCGGTGTAGCCGAGCGTCGAGCGGAAGACCAGGTCGCTGAAACCGTCGCCGTCGAGGTCCAGACGCGGCTGCGCCACGCTGCTCGCGGCCGCGAGGCCCTGCGGAGCCGCGGCGCGCGCGCCCTTGTCCTTGGCGGGCGCCTTCGGCGCAAGGACGCCCGGGGCCGGGGTGGCGGCGTGCGGGACGGTGGACTTGGGGGCGGTCGAGGCCTTGGCCGTGGCGGGCGCCGGGCGGTCCGAGGCCTTGCCGGCGGCGGTCGCCTGACCCACGGAGAGCAGGGTGCCGGCGGAGAGGGCGAGTGCGGTGCAGGCCGCGATGCGGCCGAGGCGCGAAGAGCGCAAGAGGGTTCCCCCGTGATCGCAGGTAGAACCGGGTGGCCGTGACGAGGACGACCGGCGCACGCGGAAAGCGGCGCTGCGGATCGTCTGGACGTCCCCCCCGGGAAGTGATCACACAGTACCGCTGCATTTCCCGAGGTAGAAGTGGTTTTCTGCACAACCTTTCGATTTCGGGGCGGCGTGGCGCCGCCGCCCGCTCAGCTCTTGCGCCGGCCCACCAGCTGCGGCTTCGACTCCAGCCCGTCCAGCCCGTGCCAGGCCAGATTCACCAGGTGCGCCGCCACCTCGGCCTTCTTGGGCCTGCGCACGTCCAACCACCACTGCCCGGTCAGCGCCACCATCCCGACCAGCGCCTGCGCGTACAGCGGGGCCAGCTTGGGGTCGAAGCCCCGCGCCTTGAACTCCAGACCCAGGATGTCCTCGACCTGCGTGGCGATGTCGCTGATCAGCGAGGCGAAGGTGCCGGTCGACTGGGCGACCGGGGAATCGCGGACGAGGATGCGGAAGCCGTCCGTGTAGGACTCGATGTAGTCCAGCAGCGCGAACGCCGCCTGCTCCAGCAGCTCCCGCGGATGCCCGGCCGTCAGCGCCCCCGTCACCCCGTCCAGCAGCTGGCGCATCTCCCGGTCCACGACGACCGCGTAGAGGCCCTCCTTGCCGCCGAAGTGCTCGTACACCACCGGCTTGGAGACCCCGGCCTTCGCCGCGATCTCCTCCACCGAGGTGCCTTCGAAGCCCTTCTCGGCGAACAGCGTCCGGCCGATGTCCAGCAGTTGCTGGCGCCGCTCCGCGCCCGTCATTCGAACCCGGCGGCCGCGCCTGGGCTTGTCGCTGCTGGAATTACCGCCGTCGATCGCCACGCCCCCCATCATGCCGCGTTCGACTCGATTTCCCTGCGCCGGGCGTCGATGCGGGCCGCCGACGGCCAGCGGACGTCCGTCGCCCAGCCCAGCTGCTCGAACCAGCGGATCAGGCGCGCGCTGGAGTCGACCTGGCCGCGCAGCACACCGTGGCGCGCCGAGGTCGGGTCGGCGTGGTGCAGGTTGTGCCAGGACTCGCCGCACGAGAGCACCGCCAGCCACCACACGTTGCCACTGCGGTCCCGGGACTTGAACGGCCGCTTGCCCACCGCGTGGCAGATCGAGTTGATCGACCAGGTCACGTGGTGCAGCAGCGCGACCCGGACCAGGGAACCCCAGAAGAACGCCGTGAACGCGCCCCACCAGGACATCGTCACCAGACCGCCCACGAGCGGCGGGATCGCCAGCGAGAACATCGTCCAGAAGATGAAGTCCCGCGAGATCCGGCGGATCGCCGGGTCCTTGATCAGGTCGGGGGCGTACTTCTGCTGATCGGTCTGCTCCTCGTCGAAGAGCCAGCCGATGTGCGCCCACCACAGCCCCTTCATCAGGGCCGGCAGCGTCTCCCCGAACCGCCACGGCGAATGCGGGTCACCCTCGTGGTCCGAGAACTTGTGGTGCTTGCGGTGGTCCGCCACCCAGCGCACCAGCGGCCCCTCCACCGCCATCGATCCCATCACCGCGAGGACGATCCGCAGCGGCCGCTTCGCCTTGAAGGAGCCGTGCGTGAAGTAGCGGTGGAAACCGATGGTGATCCCGTGGCAGGCCAGGAAGTACATGAACACCATCAGGCCCAGGTCCAGCCAGCTCACCCCCCAGCCCCAGGCCAGCGGCACCGCCGCCAGCAGGGCCACGAAGGGCACGGTGATGAACAGCAGCAGAGCGATCTGCTCGATGGACCGCTTGTTCTCGCCGCCGAGCGTCGCGGACGGCTCGGATGTGTCGGAGGGTGCGGAGGCACCCTCGATCAGATCGGGACTGGTGGTCATGGGTGTCCCCTGGGGGGTGAGAGAAGTCGGCAGGCTCCCTGGTCACGGAACCCTACGGACCCGTAACCTACGGCATCGTAAGTATGGCAAAGCCGGGTACGCAGGCAAGAGGGACAGCGCCGGGAGAAGGAGCGCGCGCGAGGTGTTCACGCGCCGCCTGATGAGACGTTTGTCCAGGCACACGCGTCGGACACCTATCCTGGGTCCCGTCGGACAGCGCGGTCCGCACGGGCAGCCCGAGCTGCGCATCAGGAGCGGAGATCCCGCCCCCGGACCGAGTCCGGGGAAGGCATCACCGCACGTCGCCGGGAGCCCACCGCCCAGTAGCGCTCGAACACTGCAAGGAGCCGCACCTGTGAGCAGTGCTGACCAGGCCCCCCAGGGCCAGGCCCCCGTCACCCAGGCCGAGACCGCCAACGCGGAACTGCGCGCGGACATCCGCCGCCTCGGCGACCTCCTCGGGGAGACCCTCGTACGCCAGGAGGGCCAGGACCTCCTCGACCTCGTCGAGCGCGTCCGCGCCCTCACCCGCACCGACGGCGAGGCCGCCGCCGCCCTCCTCGGTGACACCGATCTGGAGACCGCGGCCAAGCTCGTGCGCGCCTTCTCCACCTACTTCCACCTCGCCAACGTCACCGAACAGGTGCACCGCGGCAAGGAACTGCGCGCCCACCGTGCCGCCGAGGGCGGGCTCCTCGCCCGTACGGCCGACATGCTGAAGGACGCCGACCCCGACCACCTGCGCGAGACGGTCAAGAACCTCAACGTCCGCCCGGTCTTCACCGCGCACCCCACCGAGGCGGCCCGCCGCAGCGTCCTCAACAAGCTGCGCCGCATCGCCACCCTGCTGGAGGAGCCCGTCACCGGCGCCGGCGACCGCCGCCGCCACGACCTGCGCCTCGCGGAGAACATCGACCTCGTCTGGCAGACCGACGAGCTGCGCGTCGTGCGCCCCGAGCCCGCCGACGAGGCCCGCAACGCGATCTACTACCTCGACGAACTGCACGCCGGCGCCGTCGGTGACGTCCTGGAGGACCTCGCCGCCGAGCTCCAGCGCGTCGGCGTCGAGATCCCCGCCGGCACCCGCCCGCTGACCTTCGGCACCTGGATCGGCGGCGACCGCGACGGCAACCCCAACGTCACCCCCGAGGTCACCCGGGACGTGCTGATCCTCCAGCACGAGCACGGCATCACCGACGCCCTGGAACTCATCGACTACCTGCGCGGACTCCTCTCCAACTCCATCCGCTACACCGGAGCCACCGAGGAACTCCTCGCCTCCCTCCAGGCCGACCTGGAGCGCCTCCCCGAGATCAGCCCGCGCTACAAGCGGCTGAACGCCGAGGAGCCGTACCGCCTCAAGGCCACCTGCATCCGGCAGAAGCTCCTCAACACCCGCGAGCGCCTCGCCAAGGGCATCCCGCACGAGGAGGGCCGCGACTACCTCGGCACCGCCGAGCTGCTCACCGACCTCACCCTCATCCAGACCTCCCTGCGCGAACACCGTGGTGCGCTCTTCGCCGACGGCCGCATGGACCGCACCATCCGCACCCTGGCCGCCTTCGGCCTGCAGCTCGCCACCATGGACGTGCGCGAGCACGCCGACGCGCACCACCACGCGCTCGGCCAGCTCTTCGACCGGCTCGGCGAGGAGTCCTGGCGCTACGCCGACATGCCGCGCGAGTACCGGCAGCGCCTGCTCGCCAAGGAACTGCGCTCCCGTCGCCCGCTGGCGCCCACCCCGGCCCCGCTCGACGCCGCCGGCGCCAAGACCCTCGGCGTCTTCGGCGCCATCAAGGACGCCTTCGAGAAGTTCGGTCCCGAGGTCATCGAGTCCTACATCATCTCGATGTGCCAGGGCGCCGACGACGTCTTCGCCGCCGCCGTCCTCGCCCGCGAGGCCGGCCTCATCGACCTCCACACCGGCTGGGCCAAGATCGGCATCGTCCCGCTCCTGGAGACCACCGACGAACTGCGCGCCGCCGACGTCATCCTCGACGAGATGCTCGCCGACCCCTCCTACCGACGCCTGGTCTCCCTGCGCGGCGACGTCCAGGAGGTCATGCTCGGCTACTCCGACTCCTCCAAGTTCGGCGGCATCACCACCTCCCAGTGGGAGATCCACCGCGCCCAGCGCCGACTGCGCGACGTCGCCCACCGCTACGGCGTGCGCCTGCGCCTCTTCCACGGCCGCGGCGGCACCGTCGGCCGCGGCGGCGGCCCCTCCCACGACGCGATCCTCGCCCAACCCTGGGGCACCCTCGAAGGCGAGATCAAGGTCACCGAGCAGGGCGAGGTCATCTCCGACAAGTACCTGGTCCCCTCACTGGCCCGGGAGAACCTCGAACTGACCGTCGCCGCCACCCTGCAGGCCTCCGCCCTGCACACCGCGCCCCGCCAGTCCGACGAGGCCCTCACCCGCTGGGACGCGGCCATGGACGTCGTCTCCGACGCCGCGCACGCCGCGTACCGTGCACTCGTCGAGGACCCCGACCTGCCCTCGTACTTCTTCGCCGCGACCCCCGTCGACCAGCTCGCCGACCTCCACCTGGGCTCCCGACCCTCCCGCCGCCCCGACTCCGGCGCCGGACTCGACGGCCTGCGCGCCATCCCCTGGGTCTTCGGCTGGACCCAGTCCCGCCAGATCGTCCCCGGCTGGTACGGGGTCGGCTCCGGCCTCAAGGCCCTGCGCGAGGCCGGCCAGGAGGACGTCCTCGCCGAGATGGGCGGACGCTGGCACTTCTTCCGCAACTTCCTGTCCAACGTCGAGATGACGCTGGCCAAGACCGACCTGCGGATCGCCCGCCACTACGTCGACACCCTCGTGCCCGACCACCTCAAGCACGTCTTCGCCCGCATCGAGGCCGAGCACGAACTCACCGTCCGCGAAGTCCTGCGCATCACCGGCGCCGAGGAGCTCCTCGGCTCGAACCCGGTGCTCCAGCAGACCTTCGCCGTACGCGACGCCTACCTGGACCCGATCTCCTACCTCCAGGTGTCCCTGCTGGCCCGCCAGCGCGCGGCCGCCGCCCAGGGCGAGGAAGCCGACCCGCTGCTCGCCCGCGCCCTGCTGCTCACGGTCAACGGCGTCGCCGCGGGCCTGCGCAACACCGGCTGAGCCCTCCGCGGGGGCCCGGCGCCCCGCACACGAGGAAGCCCCCGTACCGGCCGGTGCGGGGGCTTCCTCGTGTCCGTCAGGAGTTGTACGTCGACTGGGCGCGCTCCAGGCCCTCGGCGATCAGGCACTCCACGGAGTCGGCGGCCCGGTCCACGAACCAGTCCAACTCCTTGCGCTCCGTGGAGGAGAAGTCCTTCAGCACGAAGTCCGCGACCTGCATCCGACCCGGCGGACGTCCGATGCCGCAGCGCACCCGGTGGTAGTCGGGGCCCATGGACTTGGTCATCGACTTCAGGCCGTTGTGCCCGTTGTCCCCGCCGCCCAGCTTCAGGCGCAGCGTCGGGTAGTCGATGTCCAGCTCGTCGTGGACCGCGACGATCCGCTCCAGCGGCACCTTGTAGAAGTCGCGCAGTGCCGTCACCGGTCCGCCGGACAGGTTCATGTAGGTCATCGGCTTGGCCAGCACCACCCGGCGGTTGGCCGGTCCCGGCGGGCCCATGCGGCCCTCGACCACCTGGGCGCGGGCCTTGTGCGCCTTGAACTTCCCGCCGATCCGCTCCGCCAGCAGGTCGGCCACCATGAAGCCGATGTTGTGGCGGTTGCCCGCGTACTCCGGTCCCGGGTTCCCCAGGCCCACGATCAGCCAGGGCGCCGCGTCGTCCGACATCAAAAGCTCCTCGGTTCCTCTACGAAGACGACCGCCGTCCCGCTCCAGTGGAGCCGGACGGCGGTCGGTCAGCAACTGCTGAGGGGGTGGGGTGAGGCTCAGGCCTCGTCGCCCTCGGCGGCCTCGGCGGCCGGCTCCTCGGCCTGCGGGGCCACGACCTGCAGAACGGCGATGTCGCCGTCGACGGCCAGGGTGGTGCCCTTCGGGAGGACCAGGTCCGACGCGTGGATGGTGGCGCCGGCCTCCAGGCCCGCGATGGAGACGGTGACCTCGGTCGGGATGTGCGTGGCCTCGGCCTCGACGGAGATGGTGTTCTGGAGGGTCTCCAGCATGTTGCCGCCGGCGGCCAGCTCGCCCTCGGTGACGATCGCGACGTCGACGGTGACCTTCTCGCCCTTCTTGACGATCAGGAAGTCGACGTGGGAGACCGAGCGCTTCAGCGGGTGCTTCTGCACGGCCTTCGGGATGACCAGCTCGGTGCCGGCGTCGCCCAGGTCCAGGGAGATCAGGACGTTCGGGGTACGCAGCGCCAGCTGAAGGGCGTGGGCGTCGACGTTGACGTGCTTCGGGTCCGTGCCGTGGCCGTAGATGACGGCGGGGGTCAGGGCGTCGCGACGGGCCTGACGGGCAGAGCCCTTGCCGAAGGTGTCACGGATCTTGGCGGAAAGCTTGACCTCGGACATGCTCACTCCTCGTGGGGTGACGGAAATGGACGGAAGTCACCCGGCCGGAACGGCCTGCTACGAAGAGCGCGTCGATAACGGAGCATCCGTACCGCAAACAGGTACGGCCTCCCTCGCCGAGCAACTCATGGAGTGTACCCGGCGGGGGAGGCCGCACCAAAAGGATCTACCGCGGAGCGGTCACCTCGGGTTCTACTGCTGCTCCTCGAAGAGGCTGGTGACCGAGCCGTCCTCGAAGACCTCGCGCACGGCGCGCGCGATCATCGGGGCGATCGACAGCACCGTGATCTTGTCGAGCTCCAGGTCGGACGGGTCCGGCAGGGTGTTCGTGAAGACGAACTCGCTGACCTTGGAGTTCTTCAGACGGTCGGCGGCCGGGCCCGACAGGATGCCGTGCGTGGCCGTCACGATGACGTCCTCCGCGCCGTGCGCGAAGAGCGCGTCGGCCGCGGCGCAGATGGTGCCACCGGTGTCGATCATGTCGTCGACCAGGACGCAGACGCGGCCCTTGACCTCACCGACGACCTCGTGGACGGTCACCTGGTTGGCGACGTCCTTGTCACGGCGCTTGTGCACGATCGCCAGCGGCGCGTCCAGGCGGTCGCACCAGCGGTCGGCCACGCGCACGCGACCGGCGTCCGGGGAGACGATCGTCAGCTTGGTGCGGTCCACCTTGGCGCCGACGTAGTCCGCGAGGACGTTCAGGGCCGAGAGGTGGTCCACCGGGCCGTCGAAGAAGCCCTGGATCTGGTCCGTGTGCAGGTCGACGGTGAGGATGCGGTCCGCGCCCGCGGTCTTCAGCAGGTCGGCGACCAGACGGGCCGAGATCGGCTCGCGGCCCTTGTGCTTCTTGTCCTGGCGGGCGTACCCGTAGGACGGGACGATCACCGTGATGGAGCGTGCCGACGCGCGCTTCAGCGCGTCGATCATGATCAGCTGCTCCATGATCCACTTGTTGATCGGAGCCGTGTGGCTCTGGATCAGGAAGCAGTCCGCGCCGCGCGCCGACTCCTGGAAGCGGACGTAGATCTCGCCGTTCGCGAAGTCGAAAGCCTTGGTCGGCACGAGGGCGACGCCCAGCTGGTGCGCAACCTCCTCGGCCAGCTCGGGGTGGGCGCGGCCGGAGAAGAGCATCAGCTTCTTCTCGCCGGTCGTCTTGATCCCGGTCACAGCACAGTCTCCTCAGACGTGTTGAAGCTGCTCGCCCCCATGTGCGTCCGTCCCGCACACGGTGAGCCAGCCGAATTGCGTGCACCTATCACGGTACGCCGTCGCGGCCGTACCTGTTTCCGGTCAGTTCACCTCAGGGGCGCTCGGCGTCCTCCGAGGCCGCCGACTGCGCCGCCGTGGCAGCCGCGCTGCCCGGACGCTTGCGGGCCACCCAACCCTCGATATTCCGCTGCTGGCCACGGGCCACGGCCAGGGCGCCGGGCGGAACGTCCTTCGTGATCACGGATCCGGCGGCCGTGTAGGCGCCGTCCCCGATGGTGACGGGAGCCACAAACATGTTGTCCGAGCCCGTCTTGCAGTGTGAGCCGATGGTGGTGTGGTGCTTGTGCTCACCGTCGTAGTTCACGAACACGCTCGCGGCGCCGATGTTGGTGTACTCGCCGATCGTCGCGTCGCCCACGTAGGACAGATGGGGGACCTTGGTGCCCTCGCCGATCGTCGCGTTCTTCATCTCGACGTACGTGCCGGCCTTGGCCTTGGCGCCGAGGTTCGTGCCGGGGCGCAGGTAGGCGAAGGGGCCGACGCTCGCCTGCGGGCCCACGACCGCGCTCTCGGCGACCGTGTTGTCCACCCGGGCGCCCGCGCCCACGTGGGTGTCCTTGAGCCGTGTGTTGGGGCCGACCTCGGCGCCCTCGGCGATGTGCGTGGTGCCCAGCAGCTGGGTGCCGGGGTGCACGATCGCGTCCTGGCCGAAAGTGACCGTCACGTCGACGAAGGTGCCGGCCGGGTCGACGATCGTGACGCCGGCGAGCATGGCCCGCTCCAGCAGGCGTGCGTTCAGCAGCGCGCGGGCCTCGGCGAGCTGCACGCGGTTGTTGATGCCGAGGATCTGCCGGTGGTCGCTGCCGACGGCCGCGCCGACGCGGTGCCCGGCCTCGCGCAGGATGCCGAGGACGTCGGTGAGGTACTCCTCGCCCTGGCTGTTGTCGGTACGGACCTTGCCGAGCGCGTCGGCGAGCAGGGCGCCGTCGAAGGCGAAGACGCCCGAGTTGATCTCGCGGATCGCGCGCTGGGCGTCGGAGGCGTCCTTGTGTTCGACGATGGCCGTCACGGCGCCGCCGGCGTCGCGGACGATGCGCCCGTAGCCGGTGGAGTCGGGGACCTCGGCGGTCAGCACGGTGACGGCGTTGCCGTCGGCCTCGTGCGTCCGCGCGAGCTCGGCCAGGGTCTGCCCGGTCAGCAGCGGGGTGTCGCCGCAGACGACGATCACGGTGCCGTCGATCGGCCCGCCGAGCTCTTCGAGCGCCATGCGGACGGCGTGTCCGGTGCCGTTCTGCTCGTACTGGACCGCGGTGCGGACGTCGGCGTCGATGCCGGCCAGGTGCGCGGTGACCTGCTCCCGGGCGTGGCCGACGACCACGACGAGGTGCTCGGGGTCCAGCTCGCGGGAGGCGGCGACGACGTGACCGACGAGCGAGCGCCCGCAGATCTCGTGGAGAACCTTGGGAGTCGCCGACTTCATGCGGGTGCCTTCACCCGCTGCGAGTACGACGACGGCTGCCGGGCGGTTGGCGCTCACGGGTGTGCCCTTCGGCTTCGGGGGTGGACCCGTGCAGGATACCGGGGCGTCGGTGCCCCCGAACGAACACGGGCCCCGACCTTGAAGGTCCGGACCCGGAGTCGATCAGCTCCCCCGCCAGGACTCGAACCCGGACATAAGGCACCAAAAGCCTCAGTGCTGCCAATTACACCACAGGGGATAGTAAGTGTGGCTCAATCAGACATTTCGGCGTACCGATCAAGCTGGCCGTCCCTACTATGCCGTACCACCTGCCCTCACCGCGACGGTACCCGTGCGCGCCTTTTCGGTGGCGGGGTATTTCCCCGGGGCGCCGCGCAGGCCGCCCGTACGCTGGACGGCATGACCGAAACGGGGGAAGTGGAAGGGCGGGCCGGCCCGCCCTTGTGGTGGGCGCGGCGGCGGGATGCCGTGTGGGACGTGGCGCTCGGCGGGGTGTCCGCCGTGGAGTGCGCCTGGGAGGGCGTGCCCTTCGCCGCCGAGGCGGGGCTGCCGACCACGGTCGGAGTGCTGTTCGGGTTCGTGGTGGGGGCCACGCTCGTCCTTCGCCGGCGGTGGCCGATCGCCGTGGTGCTCGTCGGGATCGCCGTGTCACCGGCCGCGATGGGCTTCCTGCTCGCGGTGGTCGGGATGTACACGCTGGCCTCCTCCGAGGTGCCCCGGCGGATCACGGCCACGCTGGCCTCGATGTCGTTGGCCGCGACCTTCGTCGTGATGTACATGCGCACCCGCGGGGACGTCGAGGCCGACCCGACGCTCGTGGTCGTGCTGTCCGTCTTCGTCGCGGTGGCGCTGACCGTGCCACCGGTGCTGTTCGGGCTCTACATCGGGGCCCGGCGCCGGCTGATGGAGAGCCTGCAGGAACGTGCGGACTCGCTGGAGCGGGAGCTGTCGCTGCTGGCGGACCGGGCGGAGGAGCGGGCCGAGTGGGCCCGTACGGAGGAGCGCACCCGGATCGCGCGGGAGATGCACGACGTGGTCGCCCACCGGGTGTCGCTGATGGTGGTGCACGCGGCCGCGCTGGAGGCGGTGGCCGTCAAGGACCCGGCGCGGGCCGCGAAGAACGCGGCTCTGGTGGGGGACATGGGACGGCAGGCGTTGACGGAGCTGCGCGAGATGCTCGGCGTGCTCCGGGCGCCGCCCAAACCGGCGCCGGCTCCCGTACCCGCACCCGCACCCGACCTCGTGCCGGTCGCCGCGGTCGCGGCCGGCGCCGTTGCCGGGGCCGTCTGCGGGGCGGAGGACGGGCCCTCGCTCGGTGAGCTGGAGGCACTGGTCGGTCAGTCGCGGGCGGCGGGGATGGCCGTCGAGATGCTGGTGCACGGCGAGTGCGCGGCGTACGCGGCGGACGTCGAGCAGACGGCGTTCCGCGTGGTGCAGGAGGCACTGACCAACTGCCACAAGCACGCCCCGGGCGCACGGGTCGTGGTGCGGCTCGCGCACCGCGCGGGGGAGGTGGCGATGCAGGTGGAGAACGGCCCCTGCGACGGCAAGGCCCCCGAACCGGGCCTGCCGAGCGGCGGGAACGGACTGGTCGGGATGCGCGAGCGCGTGCTGGGCCTGGGCGGGGTGTTCGTGTCGGGCCCGACGGACGCGGGCGGCTTCAAGGTCTCGGCGGTCCTCCCGACGGCTTAGGCGGTCCGCTCCCGCGGCGGGTGGCGGTCCGGGTCGACCGTTCCGCTCCCGCGGCGGGTGGCGGTCCGGGTCGACCGTTCCGCTCCCGCGGCGGGTGGCGGTCCGGGTCGACCGTTCCGCTCCCGCGGCGGGTGGCGGTCCGGGTCGACCGTTCCGCTCCCGCGGCGGGTGGCGGTCCGGGTCGGCCGGGCCCGATCCGTATCGGTCTGCCGGGCGGGGTCCGATGACGGTGCGGGTCGGTCCGCGGGGCCGGGCAGGGGTGTCTCCTCGGCTCGCGCGATGCGGGCGTGTCTCGGCTGTGGGCGGTGGTTGCGCGCTCGTCCTGCGGGGACACCCCTGCCCGTCCCCGCTCCCCACGCGTCGGGGCGGCTTCGGGGGGCACTGTCGAAGTCCTGCCGTGGGGCGGGGACACGGCGGAGTGTCCCCGCAGGACGAGCGCGCACCCCCGCGAACAGCCGAGAAAGGCAGTACCGCGCGAGCCGAGGAGACACTCCGGCGGGGCACCGCCCCACACCACCCAGCCCCGCCGGCGCTTGAGGCGCGGGGTCCGGGGCGGAGCCCCGGAACCACCGATCGGCCGGAGCCCCCGCAGCGGCGCCGCACCGGCTAGGTGGTGAGGCGGGTCGGCTGGAGGCCCGTCAGGAGGAGGGTGAGGGCCTCGTCGAGGTCGGAGCCGAGGTACCAGTCGCCGGTGTGGTCGATGCCGTAGACACGGCCCTCGCGGTCGATCCCGAGGTGGGAGCCGCCGTCGGCCTCGACGCCCAGCGGGCAGAGCTGGGTCGACAGGGCCCGGCCCAGGTCGGCGAAGGTGCGCGCGAGGTGCAGTCCGGTGAGCGGGTCGATCCTGACGGCCGTGGGGGCGATCTGGCGGCCGGGGCCCTGCCCGGCGACCGTCAGGCCGCCGAACTCGGCCCACGCCTCGACGGCGGCGGGGAAGACGGTGTGCCGGTGTCCGGCGGGCGTGGTGTGGTCCCGCAGGGCGTCGGCCCAGTACTCGGCCTGTTTGATGTCCCACCGGCCGGGTTCCCAGCCGGCGGTGCGCAGGGCGGAGTCCACGGCGACCGGGAAACGGGTGGCCGAGGAGCGGTCGTAGGAGGCGGAGGCGGCTGTCATGGCTACTCGGAGGGGGTGAGGTCGACGGAGCGTACGCCGAAGTGGGCGAGGAGTGCGTCGCAGGACCGGCAGGGCGCCGCGTAGCTGCCGTGGAGGGGGTCGCCGTCCTCGCGGATGCGCCGCGCGGTGATCTTCGCGTGCTTGAGGGAGCGGCGGGCCTCGCTCGGCGAGAGGGGCTTGCGGGAGGCGCGGCGCGAGCGGGCGCCCTCGACGGCGGTCAGGTGGCGGGAGAGCAGGATCGCCTCCGGACATCGGCCGGTGAAACGTTCGCGCTGGCCGCTGGTGAGGGTGTCGAGGAAGTCCTGGACGAGCGGGTGGAGCGTGGGCGGCTGGTCGGCCTTGCCGGCGGTGCCGGTGAGGGTTTCGCCGCGTACGGAGAGGGCGGCGGCGACGGTGGGGAGGATGCCGTCCCGGCGGAAGCGCAGGACGGGCACGGCGGGGCGGCCGTCGGTGCTGCTCCAGCGCAGGCGGGGGTCGCCGGCGGGACCGGCGGCCTCGCCGGTCGGGCCCGCGGCGCCGGGAGCGCCCGGTGTGCCTGGTGCGTCCGGCGTGGTGTCGCCGGATTCTGTACGTGTTGCCGTGTTGTGCATGGTCGCGCTTTCCCTCCCGTGGCGGCGGTGGTGACCGCTGTCGCTCACGCCCCCGTGCTGCGGGGACAGCCTGTCAAATGTCACCTGTCATGCGGAAGCGGGGTCGAATATTCGTATCAATTCGGATGTTCCTGGCCCTCGGGCGGGTGCGCCGGTCGGGCGCGGGTGAGGCTCTTGCCCCAGCGCATAGGCTGTGGTGAACCAGCCAGATCCAGCAGGGGGCTACCGCCATGACGACAGGTCGGCTCGGGCAGCAGGCCGCGCCACCCAACGCCGCTTACTCGGGGCAGGTCGTGCATTTCCCGGACCCGGTCCGGGCCGCTCGGCATCCCCACGGGGTGCGGATGGACGGCAATGGGCATCCGGACTTCTCCGCCTACGCGCGCGCGGCCGTGGAGATCGCCGAACCGCCGGAGGGCTTCGGCGTGGACGAACTGCGACTGACGGACTACGTGTCCGCGAACGCGGCGATGAAAGCCGCCGGGCACGAGCTGTGGGACACGGTCGGGCCGGTGGCGACCCCGCACGGCTGGACCTGGCACCACGTGGCCGGTTCGCGGCGCATGGAGCTGGTCCCGGTCGAGGTGAAGGCGCTGCTGCGGCATCACGCGGGCCTGGCGACGGCGCCGGTGGACCACGAGAAGCGCGGCACTCGGCCGCTCCAGGAGGTGCGCCCCGCGCACCTGGGGCTGCCGAAGTCGGTGGTGTCGGTCGCCGAGGAGCAGGTCCAGGGCGTCGAGGAGGACCTCGGCTACCGGCTGCCGGAGGCGTACCGCTCGTTCCTGAAGGCCGCGGGCGGCTGCGCACCGGTCGGCGCGGGGCTGGACGTGGACCTCGGCCTGCTGGTGGACCAGCCGTTCTTCACGGTGCGTGAGGAGGCGGCGATCAACGACCTCGTCTACGTCAACAAGTGTCTGCGCGACCACCTGACGAAGGACTACCTGTGCGTGGCCTTCGTCCAGGGCGGGCTGCTCGCGCTGAAGGTCAAGGGTGAGGGCATCGGCTCGGTGTGGTTCTCCCCGTACGACGACGCCCGCGACCGGGACGGCTGGTCGGTCCAGGAGCGCGTGGAGCGGTTGTTGCTGCCCTGCGGTGCAGATTTCGACGCCTTTCTCGAACGGCTGGCCGGTAACCCGCCGGAGCTGGAGACGGTGGCCGGTCTGATGGTGGACGGCGGATTCGCACGTTCGGTTCCGGTGTCGGGTTCGGCACCGGTGGAGGGGTGAGCGCGCGATGGTGACGTTTGCGCAGGCGCAGGAGCGCGCCGAGGAATGGATCAACGGGGACGTGCCCGCGTACCAGCACCGAGAGGTGCGCGTACGGGAGTTCGGGCTCGGGTTCGTGGTGTGGGCGGAGGACCGCGCGGCCGGTCCCGTGTCCGGTGGTGGGCGGCAGCGGCTGGTCATCGCCCGGGACAGCGGGGAGGTGACGCTGTGGCCGGGACTGCCGGTGGGCGAGGTGATCCGCCGGTACGAGGAGGAGTACGGGGCCGTGGCCGTGGCCGCGTCGGAGGCCTCGGTGCCGCCGCCGCGGATCGACTCGGAGCAGACCTCGTTCATGCTGAGCCCGCCGGAGTGGCTGCAGGAGGCCGCGGACCGGGCGGGCATCGCGCCGAGGTCGACGGCCGCGCCGGCTCCGGCCGCGCCCGTGGACCTCGTGGCCGGGCCCGGGCCCGAGCCCGAGCCCGAGCCCGCATCGGCTCCCGCGGCGCCGGCGCCCGTCGAGGCCGTGCCGCTGCGACGCGGGGGCGAGATCCCCTACGAGCCCACGGCCAACGACGGGGTTCCGGCGACGCCCCCGGCTCCGGCCGCGGTGCCGATCGGTGCCACGCCCTGGGCGGGCACCGATGTGAACTCCGGTTCGGACGACGCGTCCGTACCGCTTCCCGCGACCGTGTTCGCGCCGCCGCTGTCCGGGTCGGACCTGGAGGACGCGCCGTCGTCCGGGGTGGCCCCGGAGGCGAAGACCACGCTGATGCCGGGCGGCAGCCAACTGCCGAGGACCGCGGTCGTACCGGCGCTGGGTTCGCCGGGCGACGCGGAGGGCGGTTCGCAGGGCGGTCCGGCGGGTGGTTCGTCGGCGAGCGACATCGCGGACGCGCCGACCAGCAAGGCCCAGATCTCCCGCCCGTCGACGCCGCCGGGTCCGCCCGGCGCGCCCGGCGGGGCGCACCACGCCGCCACCATGCTGGCCGGCCCCGGTGTTCCGCAGCCGCCCGGTCCGCCCGGTCCGCCCGGTGCTCCGGGTGCGGGTCAGCCGCCGGCTCCTCCCGGTCCGCCCGGGACCCCCGGGTCGTTGGGGCGTGGGCTCGACCATGCCGCGACGATGCTGGCCGGTCCGGCCGTCACCGGTCAGCCGCCGGCGCCTCCCGGCCCCCCCGGTGCTCCCGGGGCGGGCGCGCCTCAGCCTCCCGGTCCTCCCGGTCCGCCCGGGGCTCCGGGGTCGTTGGGGCGTGGGCTGGACCATGCGGCGACGATGCTGGCCGGTCCGGCCGTCACCGGTCAGCCGCCGGCGCCTCCCGGCCCGCCCGGGGCTCCTGGCGCTCCTGGTGGCGGGGCCCATCACGCCGCCACCATGCTCGCGGGTCCCGGCGTACCGCAGCCGCCCGGTGCCCCCGGTGCTCCCGGTGCTCCCGGTGGCGGGATCGACCATGCCGCCACGATGCTGGCCGGCCCCGCCATGGTGCAGCCGCCCGGGCCCCCCGGCCCGCCGCCCGGCGTGCCCGGTGGTCCCGGTCCCGGCGCGGCGCAGCCTCCCGTACCGACCGGTGCGCCCACCGTCGGTCCCGGATACCAGGCCGTGCTCCGCTACCGCGCGCCCGACGGCTCCGAGCAGCAGCTCATCCGCCGCTCGGCGCCCGGTACCCCGCACCCGGAATGGCAGATCCTCTACGAGCTGCGCGCCATGAACGTGCCGCCGCAGCAGGTGCTGGAGCTGCACACCGAGCTGGAGTCCTGCGAGCTGCCCGGCGGTTACTGCGCCCGGATGATCCGGGAGACCTGGCCGCAGGTGCGGATCACGAGCGTCGCCCCGTACGGCCAGGACCACGCGGGCCGGCAGCAGGGCATGCGGCATCTGCTCACCCACCAGGGCGAGCTGCACCAGGTGGCGGACGGTCCGGCACGCCCCGCGCCGGTACGTGCGCCGCTGCCGCAGGTTCCGCTGCAGCCGGCGATCCCGCTGGAGGCGATCGCGCAGGAGCTGACGGCGGCCTTCGGTCCGCAGGGCGTGTTCCGCTTCGACCAGCGGGCGGTGTCCCGGCAGGGTGTGCCGGAGATCGTGGCGCAGACGCTGATGTGGTCCGGTCTGCCCGTCGATTTCGGGCCGTTCTTCTGGGCGCAGGCGGTGCCGGGCCAGCCGGTGCCGACGCTGGCCGAGCTGGCTCAGCAGCGGCAGGTGCAGCCGGCCTCGGACGCGGGCTCGTACCTCGTCGTCGGCAGCGACTTCGGCAAGGCGCTGTGCGTGCAGTACGGGACCGCGCACATCGTGGCGGTGCCGGTCGAAGGCGGCCCGGGAGGCGCTCCCGTACCGCCGCAGTTCGTGAATTCGAGCCTGCCGCAGTTCGTACGGTCCCTCGCGATGCTGGGTCACATGTGGCGGCTGCGCCAGCATCTGACGCCGGAACAGGCGGGGCGCTGGACCGTCGATTTCCAGGCGAATCTGGCCGGACTCGACAGTGCGGCGCTGGCCTCGCCGGAGAGCTGGTGGTCGGTGCTGCTGGAGCAGATGTGGGACGGGCTGCTCTGATCGGCTGACCGTGTGAATGTGTGATCGGTCGGGTGGCCGGGTCGGGACCTTCGAACAGGGTCTCGGCCCGGCCATTCCGGCTTCTGGGATCAAATGGCGCATCCTTGACGGGAATCCCCGCGAGAGAGGCGCATCCAGGATGAGTGCACCCATTGCGACCGTGCGCGGTCGTGGCTACCGCATGGAAGAGGTCGACCGGTACCTCGCCCGGCTCTCCGGGAGCCGGGACGAGGCCTGGGAGCGGGTGGCACGGCTGACGGTCCTGGCCAAGCAGATGGAGGCGGAGGCGGCGAGGCTGCGCGAGGCGGTCTCCGCGCTGGCTCCGCAGACGTACGACGAGCTGAGCGAGCGGGCCCGCCGGATCCTGCTGCTGGCCGAGGAAGAGGCGGACGCCGTACGGACGGACGCGCGGGTGGACGCGGCGGCGACGATGGGCGCGGCCGAGGCACGCGCCGACCGGGCGGCGGAGCTCGCGCGGAACGACGCGGAGGCGGTGCGCGAGCAGACGGAGGTCCGGGCCCGGCAGGGGCTGTTGCGGGCGCAGCGCGAGGCGGACGACGCGCGGGCGGGGGCGATGGAGGACGCGGCGGCGTGGCGGGCGCAGGCGACGGCCGCGCTGGCGGAGACGCGGCGGCGGGCGGAGGCGGAGCGGTCGGAGCGCGAGCAGGAGCAGACGGAGCGCCGGGAGGCGGCGGAGCGGGAACTCGCGGCGCGGGAGGCGGATCTGGAGGCGCGCCACGCGGAGCTGGAGCGGTACGCCGAGGCCCGGCTGGCGGAGGCGCGCCGCGATTTCGCCGAGGCGGAGGAGTCGGCGCGGCACGGGCAGGAGGACGCGGAGGCCCGGGCGGCCGAGCTGGTCGCGCAGGCGCGGGTGGCGGAGGAACGGATCGGGCGGGAGACGCGGGGGATCCTGCGGGAGCACGGGGAGGCGGCGGAGGAGATGCGGGCGCACATGAACCACGTCCGATCCAGCCTGGCGGCACTGACGGGTCGGGCCCCGGCGGAGGGCTAGGGCGTGTCCGCCGCCAGGAACGAGACCGGACCGCGCACTCAGTACGCGGCGGTGACCGTCGGGCGGAGCTGGGTCAGGAAGTCCTCGATCAGCGGGGCGATCCGCGGGAGGTGGGTCTCCAGGGCGAAGTGGCCCGCGCCCTCGAAGACGTGGACCTCGGCGTCCGGGGCGTCGCGGAGGTAGGCCTTCGCGCCCGCCGGGGTGAAGAAGGGGTCGCCCGCGCCCCAGACGACCAGGACCGGGATCCGGGCGGTGCGCAGCCAGGCCTGCCAGGCGGGGTAGTGGGCGAAGTTCGAGGCGTAGTCGAAGGCGAGGTCGGCCTGGGCGTCGGCGCGGCCCGGCAGGCCGAGGTGGCGCACGTCGAGGGTCCAGCTGTCGGGGGAGAGGAGGTCGGTGTCGGCGACGCCGGTCTCGTACTGGAAGCGGGTGCCGTCCAAGGTGAAGAGCCCTCGGACGCGCTCCTCGTCGCCGGGGACCTCGCGCCGGAGCCCGGTGAACGCGCGGGCCGCGTCCGAGAGGCCCTCCTCGTAGGCGTTGCCGTTCTGGACGATCAGCCCGGTCACCCGCTCCGGCCGGCGTGCGGCGATCCGCAGGCCGATCGGGGCGCCGAAGTCGAAGACGTACAGGGCGAAGCGGTCCAGGCCGAGGGCGTCGGTGAAGCCCTCCGTGATGTCCGCGAGCCGGTCGAAGGTGTACGTGAATCCGGCTGGCGCCTCGGTGCGGCCGAAGCCGGGGTGGTCGGGGGCGATCAGGCGGTACGGGGTGTCGCCGAGGGCGTCCATCAGGCGGGCGAACTGGTGCGAGGCGGTGGGGAAGCCGTGCAGGAGCAGCAGGACGGGGCCGTCGGCGGGGCCGCTCTCGCGGTAGGCGACGCGGACCCCGTCCACCTCGACGGTGCGGTGCCGGATGGTGGGAATGGTGCGACGAGCGGTCATCACATGCCTCCTGCGTCCTTGTTTCCATTAGCTTTGCCGATGATCGCTAATGGGTCAAGTGGTTGCAGTAGCATTAGTGGCGTGACAGTGACCTTTCCGCTCATCGGTGAGCCCCTCGCGCTGGACCTCCTCAACACCGAGGCCTCGGTGGGCGACCTCGTCGCCGACCCGGCGGGGCTCACGGCCTGGCTGGCCGCGCAGGCCGGGCGGCTGACCCCCGTCGACGTCGTGGGGGAGGGGGAGGTGGCCGCGGTCCGGGCCCTACGGGCGGCCGCGCGCCCGGCGCTCGACGCCGTGCGGCGCGGCGAGCGGCCCCCGGCCGGGGCGCTCGCCGTGCTGAACGAGGCCCTGGCCGCGGCGCCCGCGCACCGGGTGCTGGCCTGGACCGAGGAGGGTGGGCTCGCCGCCGACGCGCAGCGGCCGGCGGATCCGGCCCGGCGGCTCGCGGCGGAGTTGGCCGAGGCGGTCGCGGAACTGCTGACGGACCCCCGGGTGGGGCAGGTGCGCGGGTGCGAGGCCCACGACTGCGTGCTGCTGTTCCTGCCGGCGCACCCGCGACGCCGCTGGTGCGTGGCGTCGGTCTGCGGGAACCGGGCCCGGGTGGCCCGCTACTACGCCCGCCACAAGGGGGACTAGCCGGTCAGGCCGTCGGTCGCTGCTGGGCCGGGACCGGGACGGGGGGCTTCGGCGCGGGCTCGTAGCGGTACGGGTCGCTGCGGAGGCCGCGAGCCGTGACGACCACCGTGAACGGAGGTGTGCCCGGGGCCGGGAGGGTGGCGGTCAGGGCGCCCGTCAGCGGGTCGGTCCCGGTCGGGAGCGGGGTGTCGTCGACGGTGAGGAGGGTCGGCGGGCCCGTCGGGACCGGGGTGAAACCGCCGCCCTCGACCGTCAGCCGGCCGTCCTCCAGGGCGACGTTCGTGATCACCGGGTTGGGGCGCACGGCCATCTTGTTGACCAGGTACGCGCCCGCCGGGGCGCCGGTCAGGGCCCACATCTCGGCGGGCAGGCGCGGCAGTCCGCCGCCCACGTCCGCGAGGAAGAACAGCACCACGTACAGCATGGTGACCGCGCTGAGGACGACGTACTGGAGGTCCACGAGGTCGGTGCGCCCGCTGTCGTTCGCGATCAGCTCCCGCAGCGGCCGCCGGCCCGACTCCGTCGGCTTCGCGGCGGGCTTGGCCATGCTGCCGTGCTCCACGCGCAGGCCGACGACCGCCTTCGCGGCGATCAGGGCCACGTACGGGCCGCCGAGCAGCGGCAGGTACACCGTCGTCAGGGTGGACAGCGGGCCGACGGCGCCCCGGAAGTACGCGACGCCGCCGCCCGCGGTGAGCCCGTAGCCGAGGATCGCCAGCAGCAGCCAGACCAGGATCACCGTCCAGGCGAGGGCGAGCACGATCGACGTGGAGAGGCGGCCGTCGCGGCCGGTGACGAAGCCCGGGTCGCGGCCGAGCCGCAGGCAGATCGGGCCGGCCAGCGCGGCCAGTAACGCGAGTGCGCAGAGTGCGGATGCCATGTCGTCGTCCCCCCGGAAACGGTCCTGGCACGAGGGTTACCCACTGGCCCGGCCATGACAAGGCGACTTTCCGCGTACCCCTAATCCTCCTCGCGCAGTTCCGGCAGGACGGGGAAGCGTCGCG
This sequence comes from Streptomyces sp. CLCI03, assembly GCF_053615355.1. Classification (NCBI taxonomy): domain Bacteria; kingdom Bacillati; phylum Actinomycetota; class Actinomycetes; order Kitasatosporales; family Streptomycetaceae; genus Streptomyces; species Streptomyces sp. CLCI03. The sequence continues at coordinate 4,833,071 of NZ_CM132132.1, forward strand.
GGGCCACCAGCAGCAGGACCAGCAGCGCGGCCACGGCGGCGGCCGTGGCGCCGAGGAAGATGTGCTCCACGGCGGCGGCCACCGCCTCGCGCAGGTGGTCGGCGGCGGCGGCCGGCAGCAGCTCCGGTCGGTCCAGTGCCTTCGCCACGTCGTCCAGGTGCTCCGGCAGGCCGGAGACGGGGGCGTCCGTCAGGCGCGCGGCGAAAGTGGCGTTGGCCACGGCCGCGAGCAGGGCGGCGCCCACGCTCTGGCCGACCTGCCGGCAGAACAGCACCGAGGCGGTGGTGGTCCCGCGCTCGGCCCAGCCCACGGTGGACTGGACCCCGACGATCAGTGGGAGCTGGAAGAGGCCGAGGGCGCCGCCCAGCAGCAGCATGATCAGTGCGGGCTGCCAGGGTCGGGCCGGATAGGGCAGCAGGGTGAAGGAGAACAGGATCAGTGCGGCGAGCGCGATCCCGACGGCCGCGGTGTCGCGGAAGCCGATGCGCCGGTAGACGTGTTGGCTGCAGGCGGCGGTGACGGGCCAGCTCAGGGTCATCACCGACATGACCAGGCCGGCGCCGACGGGGCCGAGGCCGAGTACGGACTGCGCGTAGGTCGGCATGAAGACCATCGGGGCGACCATCAGCAGGCCGAGCGCCCCCATGGCCAGATTGACGGCGGCGATGGTGCGCCGGCGCCACACCCAGCCGGGCAGAATCGGTTCCTCGGCCCGGCGTTCCACCCGGACCACGACGGCGGCCAGCAGCGCGCTCCCGCTGAGCAGCCCGAGCGAGGGCGCGGACAGCCAGGGCCAGGCGACGCCGCCCTGGACGAGTGCGAAGAGCAGCAGCCCGCCGCAGGCGAAGACGGCCAGCGCTCCCGCCCAGTCGACCGGTCCCCGGCGGCCGGGCGACCGTACGGGCTCGGTCAGGTGACGGGCGATCATCCACAGGGCGAGGCCGGCCAGCGGCAGGTTGATCAGGAAGATCCAACGCCAGTGCGCGTACGAGGCCAGCAGCCCGCCGAGCGCCGGGCCGGCCACGGCCGAGGTGGCCCAGACGCTGGACATCCGGGCCTGGATCCGGGGGCGTTCCTTGAGCGGGTAGAGGTCGGCGGCAAGCGTTTGGATCGTGCCCTGGAGGGCGCCGCCGCCCAAGCCCTGGACGATGCGGAAGGCGATGAGGGCGGCCATGTTCCAGGCGGACGCGCACAGCAGCGAACCGACGAGGAAGAGGCCGATGCCGAAGAGCAGGACCGGCTTGCGGCCGAAGGTGTCGGACAGCTTCCCGTAGACGGGCAGGGTGACGGTCACCGCGAGCAGGTAGCCGGAGAAGAGCCAGGAGAAGACGGAGAACCCGCCGAGGTCGCCCACGATCTGCGGGACGGCGGTGGCCACGATGGTGCTGTCCAGGGCCACGAGGGCCATGCCGAGCATCAGGGAGGCGACCACCGGGGTCGGCGGCCGCGCGGCCGGCTTGTCCGCGGCGGCGGCGCCGGTCGCGCTCCCGGCCGGAACGGGGGTGTCGGCCGCGGGCCCCGAGGGTGTGCCGTCCGGGCCCGCGCCCGTGCTCTCCGCCGATGCCACCGAGATTCCTTCCCCCTGCACGTAACTCCGGGGAACACCATCTCACCGCCACCTGCAGGGCGGTATCCCTCAGGGTCCGTACGCCGAAGGGTGCAGATCCCCTAAGGGTCCCTCCGCACTACGGGCCAGGGGCCGTTCCTCCCGGCGGAGGAGGTGAGCGGCCCTTACGCGGTCTTGACTGGAACCTACGCACAACAAGGCCGGGGGGTGGGGTTAACCCCCGGGCGGATACGGCGATGGGCACCAGCGCGCCGAGCTTCCGCCCGGCGGAGACTTCATGACGGCGACGCAGGCACCGACGCAGACGTACGCATTCGAAGAGGGAGAAAGACCGTGACAACGGCTATGACCGAAACCAGGCACGGGGGTACTGGAGGGCATGCTGCCGTCGCGGCCCGGGCACGCAAGGTCGTCAAGGCCTACGGCTCCGGGGAGACGCGCGTCGTCGCCCTCGCCGAGGTCGACGTCGACATCATGAGCGGCCAGTTCACCGCGATCATGGGCCCCTCCGGCTCCGGCAAGTCCACGCTGATGCACTGCCTCGCCGGTCTCGACACGGTGACCAGCGGCCAGATCCACCTGGACGACACCGAGATCACCGGGCTGAAGGACAAGAAGCTCACGCAGCTGCGCCGCGACCGGATCGGCTTCATCTTCCAGGCCTTCAACCTGCTGCCCACGCTCAACGCCCTGGAGAACATCACGCTCCCCATGGACATCGCGGGCCGCAAGCCCGACGCGGAGTGGCTCAACCGGGTCGTGGAGACCGTGGGCCTCGCGGGCCGGCTCAAGCACCGCCCGACCGAGCTCTCCGGCGGCCAGCAGCAGCGCGTGGCGGTCGCCCGCGCCCTCGCCGCCCGCCCGCAGATCATCTTCGGTGACGAGCCGACCGGAAACCTGGACTCCCGGGCGGGCGCCGAGGTCCTCGGCTTCCTGCGCCGCTCGGTGGACGAGCTCGGCCAGACGATTGTCATGGTCACGCACGACCCGGTGGCGGCCTCCTACGCGGACCGGGTCATCTTCCTGGCCGACGGCAAGATCGTCGACGAGATGCACGGCCCCACCGCCGACCAGGTTCTCGACCGCATGAAGGACTTCGACGCACGCGGGCGGACCTCGTGAGCAACACCGTCCTGAAGACCTCGCGACGCAACTTCATCGCCCACAAGGGGCGGATGGCGCTCTCCGCCGTCGCCGTCATGCTCTCCGTCGCCTTCGTCTGCGGCACCCTGGTGTTCACCGACACCATGAACACCACCTTCGACAAGCTCTTCGCCGTCACCAACTCCGATGTGACCGTCACGCCGAAGGAGGCGAAGGCGGGGGAGGAGACCTCGGACCGCGGCCGCCCCGAGACGCTGGCCGGCTCGGCCGTCGAGCAGGTGCGCAAGGTCGAGGGCGTCAAGAGCGCCGAGGGCGGCGTCGTGTCGATGTCCGTCACGGTCGTCAACGCCAAGAACGAGAACATGGGCTCGACCACCGGCGCCCCGACCATCGCGGGCAACTGGAGCGACAACGAGCTCAAGTCCATGAAGATCACCTCGGGCAACGCGCCGCGCGGCCCGACCGAGGTGATGGTCGACGCCGACACCGCCGAGAAGCACCACCTGAAGCTCGGTGACGAACTGCGCACCATCGCCATCACCGGCGACACCCGCGCGAAGATCAGCGGTATCGCCACCTTCACCGTGACCAACCCGGGCGCGGCGATCGTCTACTTCGACACCGCCACCTCGCAGCAGGCGCTGCTCGGCTCCCCGGGCGCCTTCACGCACGTCAACGTCACCGCCAAGGACGGGGTGAGCGACGAGCAGCTCAAGCAGAACATCGCGAAGGCCGTCGGCACGGACACCTACAAGCTGCAGACCGCCAAGGAGGCGGCGGACGCCAACCGCAAGGACGTCGGCTCCTTCCTGAACGTCATGAAGTACGTGATGCTCGGCTTCGCCGGGATCGCCTTCCTCGTCGGCATCTTCCTGATCTTCAACACCTTCTCGATGCTGGTCGCCCAGCGCACCCGCGAGATCGGCCTGATGCGCGCCATCGGCGCCGACAGCGGGCAGGTCCTGAAGTCCGTGGTCGTCGAGGCCTTCCTGCTCGGCGTCGTCGGCTCGATCCTGGGCGTCGGCGCGGGTGTGGGGCTCGCCATCGGCCTGATGCAGCTCATGGGGTCCATGGGCATGCACCTGTCGACGGACGACCTGACGGTCGCCTGGACCACTCCGGTCATCGGCGTCGTCCTCGGCGTCGTCGTGACCGTCGTCTCCGCCTTCATCCCGGCCCGCCGGGCCGGCAAGGTCTCCCCGATGGCCGCGCTGCGCGAGTCCGGCACGCCGGGCGACAAGAAGGCCGGCGTGGTCCGCGCCGTCCTCGGTCTGGTCCTCACGGGCATCGGCGGCGCCGGTCTCTACCTCGCCACGGCCGCCGAGAAGGCCGGACCCGGATCGCTCTGGCTGGCCCTGGGCGTCGTCTTCACCCTCATCGGTTTCATCGTGATCGGCCCGCTGCTCGCCGCGGGCGTGGTGCGGGTGCTCTCCGGAGTGGTGCTGCGGCCCTTCGGGTCCGTGGGCCGGCTCGCCGAGCGCAACGCCCTGCGCAACCCGCGCCGCACCGGTGCCACCGCCGCCGCGCTGATGATCGGCCTCGCGCTGGTCGCCTGCCTGTCGGTGGTCGGCTCCTCGATGGTGGCCTCCGCCACCGATGAGCTCGACAAGTCGGTCGGCGCGGACTACATCGTCAACTCCGAGACCGGTCAGCCCGTCCTGCCGCAGGCCGAGCAGACGCTGCGCGCCACCAAGGGCCTCGACCACGTCACCGCCTACCGCGAGGTCGCGGCCAGGATCACGGCCCCCGACGGCACCTCCGAGGAGGACGGGCTCGGCGCCACCGACCCGACGTACGCCAAGGACATCCGGCGCAAGATGGTCGCCGGCGAGCACGCCGCGGCGTACGGGGCCAACGCGATGTCGGTCGGTTCCGAGTACGCCACGAAGCACGGCGTCAAGGTCGGAGACGAGCTGACGGTCGCCTTCACCGGCGGCAACACGGTCAAGCTGAAGGTCGCCGGGATCACCAGCGACGAGGGCAACCTCGACAAGGGCATGAAGTACATCAGCACCGAGACGGCCCGGGCGAACGTCCCGGCCGACAAGCTGCCGCTTCCCTTCATGCTGCTGGCCAGCGCCCAGGACGGGCAGTCGGACGCCGCCTACGGGTCGGTCAAGACGGCGATGGCCGAGTACCCGCAGTACAAGGTGCGCAACCAGACCGACTACAAGCAGGCGCTCAAGGACCAGGTCGGCCAGCTGCTGAACATGGTCTACGGCCTCCTCGGCCTCGCGATCATCGTCGCGGTCCTGGGCGTCGTGAACACCCTGGCCCTCTCGGTGGTCGAGCGGACCCGTGAGATCGGCCTGATGCGCGCCATCGGCCTCTCCCGCCGCCAGCTGCGCCGCATGATCCGCCTGGAGTCGGTGGTCATCGCCCTCTTCGGCGCCCTGCTCGGCCTCGGCCTGGGCATGGCCTGGGGGATCGGCGCCCAACAGCTCCTGGCGCTCCAGGGCCTGAAGGTGCTGGAGATCCCGTGGCCGACGATCCTCGGGGTGTTCGCCGCCTCGGCCTTCGTGGGCCTGTTCGCCGCACTGGTCCCGGCCTTCCGGGCAGGACGGATGAACGTACTGAACGCGATCGCGAGCGAGTAGAGGCTCACGGTCGTTCGGGGGAATGCCGGTCCGGGACCTTCGGGTTCCGGACCGGCGTCGTTTCCGGGGACGGCTCTCCGGTCACTGCCGCTGCATCAGGACGATGCCGCCGGCCTCCCCCACCAGGGTGAACCGCTCGCCCGGGTGGAGCTGGTGGGCGTAGTCGGTCGGATCCTCGCCGGCCCACTTGGAGGAGTTGTCGATGGTGATCCAGTCGGGGACCACGCCCTTGCTGCCGCCGATCCACAGCACGCGGCAGCGGGAGGTCAGCCGGGTCAGCGGGGTGGTGTCGGCCTCCACGGTGGCCCCGTCGGGGATCCGGTCCAGGAGCCGCTCGATCGCCGTGACCCGCTCGGGCTTCTGGTACGTACGGGCCTCCGCGAGCTTGGCGGTCGGCATGGCGGTCGCGCTCAGGGCGAGGGCGGCGGCCAGGACGGCGGCCGGCAGCTGCAGGGCGTACGAGCGCAGCCAGGGCCGCTCGCCGCGCCGCACGGTGTCGATGGCGTCGACCAGGGCGAGCGTCACCACGGGCATCAGGACGGCGCTGTAGTGCCAGTCGGTGGACCAGTAGTGGTCGTCCCCGGACAGGAACCGCCAGCCGAGGGTGGGCGCGGCCACCAGGAGCAGCGGCGAGCGCAGCGCGAGCAGCCCGGAGGTGGGGATCAGCACCCACGCCAGGGTGGTGAGCTTGGTGCCGATGCCGCCGAGCGGACCCGCCCCGTCGATCTTGTCCCAGTAGCCGTAGCCCGCGGTGGCGAAGGCCGGTATGAACACGGTGAACACCAGGACGGCGAAGACGCAGGCCGCGGCGGCGACGCCGAGCGCGGCCACGCAGATCCGGCGGTTGCCGTCGCGGGCCCGCCAGGCCACCACCACGGCCAGCGCGGCGAGCGTGAAGCCGAGGTCCTCCTTGACGAGGACCAGCGGCAGCCCCCACAGCAGGGCGGCCCGCCAGCGCCGGGCGAGGACCGCCTCCAGCGCGAAGGCCAGCAGCGGCACCGCGAAGGCGATCTCGTGGAAGTCGAACTCGACGGCCCGCTGGATCCCCCAGGACAGCCCGTACGCGATGCCGACGGCGATCCCGCGGGACCGGCCGAGGAAGCGTACGGCGGCCCGGGTGACGGGCACGGCCGACAGCGCGAACAGCGCGGACTGCACGACCAGCAGGGTGAGCGGACCGGGGAAGACCCGGTAGACGGGGGCGACGAGCGCGATGATCGGGCTGAAGTGGTCCCCGAGGATGTTGGCCCCCGGCCCCTTCAGGTCGACGACGGGCTCCTGGAGGTGCGCGTACGCGCGGATCGCCTGCTCGAAGATCCCGAGGTCCCAGGAGGCCCAGTCCATCCGCCGGAACCGGCCGACGGACAGCACGAGGTAGACGAGGAACAGCCCGGTCGCGACCAGCCAGGGCGGAGCCCACACATACCGTCCCGGCCGGACGGGTGCCGGTACCACCGGCGCCGGGCGGGCTATCGCATCGCTCGTCACGGACTCGTGCTCCTCCGGGGAAAGTCGTCTCCCCGGCGGAAGACGACGCGGCGAGCTCGGACAGTCACAACACGAACATCGTAAAGCGGCGCGCGGGGCGTCGTCGTAGGGTGGGAACCCCCGGCCCGTGCGACGTGTCGGGCCCTTCGCGTTGCCCGCTCCGCACCCCCGCACCTTTCACAGCCCCAGAACTTCACCGGACGGAAAGCCTCTTTCATGAGCCTGCACGGACTGCTCGACGCCGTCACCCGTGATGCCGCCCTCGCCGAGGCGGTCACCGCGGCCGGGGACGGCAAGCGCATGCACGTGGACCTGGTCGGCCCCGCCGCCGCGCGGCCCTTCGCGATCGCCGCGCTGGCCCGGCGGACCGGGCGGACCGTCCTGGCGGTCACCGCCACCGGGCGCGAGGCCGAGGACCTGGCCGCGGCGCTGCGCTCGCTGCTGCCCCCCGACGAGGTCGTGGACTACCCGTCCTGGGAGACGCTCCCGCACGAGCGGCTCAGCCCGCGCAGCGACACCATGGGCCGTCGGCTCGCCGTCCTGCGCCGCCTCGTGCACCCGAGCGAGGACGACCCGGCCGCCGGTCCCGTGAGCGTGCTCGTCGCACCCATCCGCTCCGTGCTCCAGCCGCAGGTCAAGGGGCTCGGGGACCTGGTCCCGGTCAGCCTGCGCCAAGGCGGCGGCGCCGACCTCGGGGAGATCACCGAGGCGCTGGCGGCCGCCGCGTACGCGCGGGTCGAGCTCGTCGAGAAGCGCGGGGAGTTCGCCGTGCGCGGCGGCATCCTCGACGTGTTCCCGCCCACCGAGGAACACCCGCTGCGCATCGAGTTCTGGGGTGACGAGGTCGAGGAGATCCGCTACTTCAAGGTCGCCGACCAGCGTTCCCTGGAGATCGCCGAGCACGGGCTGTGGGCCCCGCCCTGCCGCGAGCTGCTGCTGACCGACGCGGTACGGGAGCGGGCCGCGGCCCTCGCCGAGGCCCACCCCGAGCTCGGCGAGCTGCTCCACAAGATCGCTGAGGGGATCGCCGTGGAGGGCATGGAGTCCCTCGCCCCGGTCCTCGTCGACGAGATGGAACTGCTGATCGACGTCCTGCCCGCCGGGTCGATGGCCGTGGTCTGCGACCCGGAGCGGGTCCGCACCCGGGCCGCCGACCTCGTGGCCACCAGCCAGGAGTTCCTGATGGCCTCCTGGGCGGCCACCGCGGGCGGCGGCGAGGCCCCCATCGACGTCGGTGCCGCCTCCCTGCGCGGGATCGCCGACGTCCGCGACCGGGCCCGCGAGCTGGACATGATGTGGTGGTCGGTGTCCCCCTTCGCCGCCGACGAGAGCGCCGGCGGCGACACCCTCAAGCTCGGCATGCACGCCCCGGAGGCCTACCGCGGCGACACCGCCCGGGCGCTGGCCGACACCAAGGGCTGGATCGCCGACGGCTGGCACACCGTCTACCTCACCGAGGGCCACGGCCCGGCCGCCCGTACGGTCGAGGTGCTCGGCGGCGAGGGCATCGCGGCCCGGCTGGAGCCGGAACTGCGTGCCCTGGAGCCGAGCCTGGTCCACGTCGCCTGCGGTTCGATCGACAACGGATTCGTCGACCCGGTGCTGCGCCTTGCCGTCCTCACCGAGACCGACCTGACCGGCCAGCGCACCGCCACCAAGGACCTCGGCCGGATGCCGACCCGGCGCCGCAAGACGATCGACCCGCTGACCCTGGAGGCCGGCGACTACATCGTCCACGAGCAGCACGGCGTGGGCCGTTACGTCGAGATGGTCCAGCGCACGGTCCAGGGCGCCACCCGCGAGTACCTGCTCGTCGAGTACGCGCCGGCCAAGCGCGGGCAGCCCGGCGACCGGCTCTACATCCCCACCGACCAGCTGGAGCAGGTCACCAAGTACGTCGGTGGCGAGGCCCCGACCCTGCACCGGCTCGGCGGCGCCGACTGGACCAAGACCAAGGCGCGCGCGAAGAAGGCGGTCAAGGAGATCGCCGCCGACCTCATCAAGCTCTACAGCGCGCGTATGGCGGCCCCCGGCCACACCTTCGGCCCGGACACCCCCTGGCAGCGCGAGCTGGAGGACGCCTTCCCGTACGCGGAGACGCCCGACCAGCTCACCACCATCGCCGAGGTCAAGGAGGACATGGAGAAGTCCGTCCCGATGGACCGGCTGATCTGCGGCGACGTCGGTTACGGCAAGACCGAGATCGCTGTGAGAGCCGCATTCAAGGCGGTCCAGGACGGCAAGCAGGTCGCCGTCCTCGTCCCGACGACCCTCCTCGTGCAGCAGCACTTCGGCACCTTCTCCGAGCGCTACAGCCAGTTCCCCGTCAAGGTGAAGGCGCTCTCGCGGTTCCAGAGCGAGAGCGAGTCCAAGGCCACCCTGGAGGGCCTGCGCGAAGGCTCGGTGGACGTGGTCATCGGTACCCACCGGCTGTTCTCGCAGGAGACCCGGTTCAAGGACCTGGGCCTGGTCATCGTCGACGAGGAGCAGCGGTTCGGCGTGGAGCACAAGGAGCAGCTGAAGAAGCTCCGCGCCAACGTCGACGTGCTCACGATGTCCGCGACCCCGATCCCGCGCACCCTGGAGATGGCGGTGACCGGCATCCGCGAGATGTCGACGATCACCACCCCGCCGGAGGAGCGGCACCCGGTGCTCACCTTCGTCGGCCCGTACGAGGAGAAGCAGATCGGGGCGGCCATCCGCCGTGAGCTGCTGCGCGAAGGCCAGTGCTTCTACATCCACAACCGGGTGGAGTCCATCGACCGGGCGGCCGCCAAGCTGCGCGAGATCGTGCCCGAGGCGCGGATCGCGACGGCCCACGGCCAGATGTCGGAGCAGGCGCTGGAGCAGGTCGTCGTCGACTTCTGGGAGAAGAAGTTCGACGTGCTCGTCTCGACCACGATCGTCGAGTCGGGCATCGACATCTCCAACGCCAACACCCTGATCGTGGAGCGCGGCGACAACTTCGGCCTGAGCCAGCTGCACCAGCTGCGCGGCCGCGTGGGGCGTGGCCGCGAGCGCGGGTACGCGTACTTCCTGTACCCGCCGGAGAAGCCGCTGACGGAGACCGCGCACGAGCGCCTCGCGACGATCGCCCAGCACACCGAGATGGGCGCCGGCATGTACGTGGCGATGAAGGACCTGGAGATCCGCGGCGCGGGCAATCTGCTCGGCGGCGAGCAGTCCGGTCATATCGCGGGCGTCGGCTTCGACCTCTACATCCGCATGGTCGGCGAGGCCGTGGCCGACTACCGGGCCGCGGTCGAGGGCGGCGTGGAGGAGGAGCCGCCGCTGGAGGTCAAGATCGAGCTGCCGGTCGACGCGCACGTCCCGCACGACTACGCGCCGGGCGAGCGGCTGCGTCTGCAGGCGTACCGGTCCATCGCCTCCGCCACCTCCGAGGCCGACATCAAGGCGGTACGGGAGGAGCTCACCGACCGCTACGGCAAGCTGCCGGAGCCGGTGGAGAATCTGCTGCTGGTGGCCGGGCTGCGGATGCTGGCCCGGGCCTGCGGGGTCGGGGACATCACCCTCCAGGGCAACAACGTCCGGTTCGGGCCGGTGGAGTTGCGCGAGTCGCAGGAGCTGCGGCTCAAGCGGCTCTATCCGGGGACGGTGCTCAAGCCCGCCACCTCGCAGGTGCTGGTCCCGCGCCCCAAGGCGGGCAAGATCGGCGGCAAGCCGGTGGTCGGGCGGGAACTGCTGGCCTGGACGGGGGAGTTCCTCACCACCATCCTCGGCTCGTAGGAGCCGGAGCGCCCCGGGGGGTGACGACGGGAACGGCCGTGGCCGGGGACCTCACAGGTCCCCGGCCACGGCCGTTCCGCGTCCCCGGCTCAGCCCGGCTGGTCGGCGTCGATGACGTCCTTGCCGGTCGGCGCCTCGGTGTTCACCGGCTTGTCGAAGCCGCTGAAGGAGACCTCGGCCGGCTCCTTGCCGGTGATGCTCGCCTTGAGCAGGTAGGGCTTGCCCTCGGTGGCCACCTGCAGGGTCTCGGTGCCCTCGTCGGTCTTCGTGGTCAGGGTGAGGGCCTTCTGGCCGTCGACCGAGGTGACCTTGCCCTTCTCGGCGCCCTTGCTGTCGTCGAACTCCTTGAGGAGCTCGTCCAGGTCGCAGAGGGAGGCGAGGTCCTTCGAGTCGGCGTCCGAGGCCTTCGACTTCAGCCAGTGGCCGGCCAGCTGCTTGATCGCCTCGTCCGCCTCCGCCTTGGGCAGGTCCTTCATCTGGGAGCGGTAGAAGGGCTCGTCCGCCTTGATGAACACGAACTCGGAGGCGCGGAGCATCTCGAAGGAGCCGTCCTGGCCGGCGATCGTGCCCCGGCAGTCGCCGGACTTGCTGACGGCCATGTTCAGCTCCAGCGGCTTGCCGTCGTCCCAGACCTTGCCGCTGACGGTGAGCGAGGCGGCGCCCCGCAGGGCGTCCACGGACTTGTCCGCCACCTCGGAACCGGTCAGGTCCGCGAACGGGCCGGACGCGAAGCATCCGGTGAGGCCGAGGGTGGCGGCGCAGGCGAGGGCGGCGGTGACGGTGAAGCGGTGAGCGGTGCGCATGGGGACTCTCTAGGGCTTCTGGAAGGTGGGGGTAAAGGAAGATTAAAGGAGAAGCGGAAGATTGTATTCCGTCTGCGGTGGATCCCGGCAGTCCGGCGGGTGATGGCGTGCCGATCAGAGCAGATTCTTGTGAACCGAGTCAACATGCTTCTCAGGGATTCTTGAGTTCACGCTGTGAATCGGTCTCTCCGGTGTGAGCGGGTAAGCTCCCCGGCATGCCCGAGGAGAACGCCGCCGCAGAGGTCACCGCCGCAGAGGTCGCGGCGGCCGAGGTCACCGCCGCCGAGGTCGCCCGCCTGGCCGGCGTCGGCCGCGCGGCCGTCAGCAACTGGCGGCGCCGCCACGCCGACTTCCCCAAGCCCGTCGGCGGCACCGAGACCAGCCCCTCCTTCTCCCTGGACGAGGTGGAGCACTGGCTGCGCGCCCAGGGCAAGCTCGCCGAGGTCCCGCTGCGCGAACGCGTCTGGCAGCAGATCGCCGCCCACCCCGGCGGGGCCGTCGTCGCCCTCGTCCAGGCGGGCGGCGCCCTCCTCGTCGTACGGGACCGGCCCACCGACTGGCTGGAGCTGACCGCCGTCTCCGACGCCCGCATGGCCACCCTGCTGCGGCCCGTCCTCGACCGGGCGCTCGACGCCCGCCTCGGGCCGGGCCACGCGCTCGCCGAGATCCCGCTGCGCCCGGCCGCCATGCCGCTGCTGCGGGCCACCGCCGAACTCGCCGCCGAACTCGGGGCCCGCCAGGCCTTCGAGTTCCTCCTCGGGCGCCACCTCGACGCCAACCCCCGCCAGTACACGCTCACCCCGGACGGCCTCGCCGCTCTGATGGCCGCCCTCGCCGGACCTGCCGTCCGCACCGTCCTCGACCCCGCCTGCGGCACCGGCACCCTGCTGCGGGCCGTCCGCGGCGCCACCGCCCTGTACGCGCAGGACTCCGCGCCCGAACTCGCCGCCCTCGCCGCCCTGCGCCTCGCCCTGAACGGAACGCCCCAGGTCCGCGCCGCCGCCGCCGACAGCCTGCGGGCCGACGCCTTCGCCCAGGACACCGTCGACGCCGTGCTCTGCCACCCGCCGTTCAACGAACGCGCCTGGGGCCACGAGGAACTGGCCTACGACCCGCGCTGGGAGTACGGCTTCCCGGCCCGCACCGAATCCGAACTCGCCTGGGTCCAGCACGCCCTGGCCCACCTGCGCGAGGGCGGCACCGCCGTCCTGCTGATGCCGCCCGCCGTCGCCGCCCGCCGCTCCGGCCGCCGCATCCGCGCCGACCTGCTGCGCCGCGGCGCGCTGCGCGCCGTCGTCGCGCTCCCGGCCGGCGCGGCGCCCCCCTACGGGATCCCCCTGCACCTGTGGGTGCTGCGCCGACCCGCCCCGCACGCGGCGCCCCCGGCCGGGCTGCTGCTCATCGACACCGCGGCCCTCGCCTCCGACGACCGGCCCCGTTCCGCCTGGCCCGCCGTGCACGAAGCGGTGCAGGACGCCTGGAGCGCGTACGACCGCACCGGCTCGGTGGCGCAGGCGCCGGGCGTCAGCCGCGTCGTCCCCGTCATCGAGCTGCTGGACGACGACGTGGACCTCACCCCCGCCCGCCACCTGCCCCCGCCGACCGCCGGGGGCGGCCCGGCCGAGCTGACCGCCGTACGGGAGCGGCTCGGCGAGACCCTCGGCCGGGCCGCCCGGCTCACCCCGCCCGCCGCGGCGGCGCCCGCCGGCGGTACGGTCCGGCCGCCCATGACCACCGTCGGCGAACTGGCCCGCGCCGGAGCCCTGGAACTGCACACCGGCACCGGCGGCGGCACCGGCTCGGCTCCCGTCCTCACCGAACAGGACGTCTTCACCGGGTCCGGCCCCACCGGCACCCTGGCGCCCACCGCCGACGAGCCCGTGCTCACCGCCCCCGGCGACGTCCTCGTCCCCCTCGTCGGCGGCGCCGCGATCGCCCGCGTCGTCGACGAGGCCACCGCCGGCGCGGTACCCGGCCGCGGCCTGGCCCTGCTGCGCCCGGACCCGGCCGCCCTCGACCCGTGGTTCCTGGCCGGATTCCTGCGCGGCACCGCCAACACCCGCCGCGCCAGCAGCCACGCCTCCACCGCCACCCGGCTCGACGTCCGCAGGCTCCGACTGCCCCGGCTGCCCCTGGCGCAGCAACAGGGCTACGGGCTGCGCTTCCGGGCGCTCGCCGAGTTCGAGGACGCGCTACGGCTCGCGGCGCGGCTCGGCGAACAACTCGTCCAGGGTTTCCACGACGGCCTCTCCGACGGCACGGTCACGCCGGAGTGAACAGCCGTGCAGCGAGCGTGCAACGGTTGCGCGCATCCCCTCACCCCTGGCCGGGAACGCTGTATACCCTCAGACCCGAAACCTCTTCCGCACGGCCCGTCAGGAGCAGCGATGCACGGCCCCGGCCTTCCGCCGCAGCACGGCCCCCAGTCCGATTCCGGGGGTGTGATGGCATTGCGCGTGGTGTTCGTGCTGCTGCCCATCCTCAGCTGCGGCTTCCTCGCCTGGGGTTCCCTGCTGCGGCTCGCCCTGGTCACCCGCAAATCCCGTGACTGGACGCTGATGGTGGTCAGCGGCGTGCTGGCCGTCGTGTGGATGACGCTCATCCAGATCGACCCCACCCCCGACGTCAACGGCTGGCAGGGCAACCTGGGCGCCGGCGGCTCGATCTTCAGCGGACTCGCGATCTGCGTGTACTTCCTCGTCGCCGACATCAAGCACCACGAGGCCCGGCGCACCGCCCCGACCGCGCAGTGGTACCCGACGCAGTCCGCCCCGTACACCCACCCGCAGTCCTCCGGGCCCGCCTACGGATACCCGCCCGCCACCGCCACCACCCGGCCCTCCACCCCGACGTCGACCCCGACCCCGACGCCGGTCCCCGCGCCCCCGCAGGTGCCGCCGCAGCCGACCCCGCCCCCGCGCATCGGGCAGGTCCGCGCCGAACTCGACGAGCTCAGCGAGCTGCTGCGCAAGCAGACCCCGCCGACCGGCGGCCCCCGCACCGACCCCCACCAGACCCCGTTCCAGGACCCGCACCAGTGACCGACCGGCTCATCGGCGACCGCTACCAGCTCGCGACCGTCCTCGGCCAGGGCGGCATGGGTCAGGTCTGGACCGCCTACGACCGGCGCCTCGACCGCCGCGTCGCCGTCAAACTGCTGCGCCCGGACAAGGTCGCCGGCCCCGGCACGGTCGCCGAGGAGCTGCGCCGCCGCTTCGTCCGCGAGTGCCGGGTCACCGCGCAGGTCGACCACCCCGGCCTGGTCACCGTGCACGACGCGGGCAGCGACGGCGACGAACTCTTCCTCGTCATGGGCTACGTGGAGGGCGCCGACCTCGCCGACCACCTCGCCGAGCACGACCCCTACCCCTGGCAGTGGGCGGTCGCCGTCGTCGCGCAGCTGTGCTCGGTCCTGTCGGCCGTGCACGCGGTGCCGATCGTGCACCGGGACCTGAAGCCGCGCAACGTGATGGTCCGCCCGGACGGCACCGTGCTCGTCCTGGACCTCGGCGTGGCCTCGGTGATGGACACCGACACCACCCGCCTCACCAGCACCGGCTCGCCCATCGGCAGCCCCGCCTACATGGCCCCCGAGCAGGCCATGGGCGGCGCCGTGGGCCCGTACACCGACCTGTACGCCCTCGGCGTGCTGCTCTACGAACTCCTCACCGGCAACGTCCCCTTCGCCGGGTCCACCGCTCTCGGAGTCCTGCACCGCCACCTGTACGAGCCCCCGGTCCCGGTCCGCCAGATACGCCCGGAGATCCCGCCGGATCTGGAGAAGCTCCTGCTCCACCTCCTCGCCAAGGACCCGCAGGACCGGCCCTCCTCGGCCCAGGAGGTCTACGAGGCCCTGGCCCCGCTGCTGCCCGCCCGCGACAGCCGCACCCCGTCCGGCCCGCTCGACCCGACCCGGCCCTTCCTGCGCCCGCAGGCCCCCTGGCCGGACCGGGCCGCGGTCGTCCCCCCGCGGCCGAGCACCCCGCCCGCGCCGCCCAAGGCCGACGTCCCCGGCGCCGTGGACGAGGCCCGCAAGGCGCTGGACGAGGGCCGGCTCACCCAGGCCGTGGACATCCTCGGCGGCATCCTCCCGGCGGCGGCCGCCGAGCACGGGGAGCACTCCCCGGTGGTCCGCTCCCTGCGCAAGCAGTACGCCGCCACGCTCATGGACGACGGCCAGTACCGGCGCGCCCTGCCGGAACTGCGCCGCCTCGCCGACGAGTTCCCGGCCGGGGACCCCCAGTCGCTGCGCTTCCGCTACGACTCGGCCCAGTGCCTGGAGCAACTCGGCGAGCCGGCCGCCGCCCTGGCGGAGTACCGCTCGCTGCTCCCGTTCTTCGAGAACCACTACGCCAACCCGGATCCGGGCCTGCCGCTGGAGGTCCGCCGGCGGATCGCCCACCTGCTGCTCTCCCTCGGCGACCGCCAGGCGGCCCACGACACCCTGGCCCGGCTGCTGTTCGACGCCGAACGGCTGCACGGCCCGGCCCACCCCTTCCCGGCCGAGATCCGCCGCACCCTGCACTGGCTCAGCCAGGTGCGCTGACCGGCCGGGCCCGTACCCGCAGAGCCGTGATCAGCACGATCCCCAGCGCGCCCGCCGCGACCGCCACCCCCGGGACCAGGCCCGGCGGGCGGAACACGCAACTCACCGTGGTCGTGCCGGGCGAGATAGGGATCGCCACCAGACCCAGGTGGTCGGTGGCCGGGCGGCCGTCGCAGGTCCAGCCGGCGATCGCGGGGACCGACAGGACCGCCGTGCCGGTCGCGCCCGGCGGGAGCGTGGCGTGGACCTCGGACGGACCGACCCGGACCGAGGTCGCGGACGTTGCCCGCAGGCCGGCCACCGCGCGGTCGAGCCGCGCCCGGTCCAGGCAGGCGAGGGTCCACCGCGGCGGCGGGGCCGCGTCGAAGACCAGGGCCGAGGAGCCCCCGCGGGAGGGGCCCAGCGGCTGGAGCGCCGCCCGGTTGCGCGGGGCGTTGCCGTTCAGGCGGAAGGCGGGGCCGTCCGCGAGGCGGGCCGTCGCGTTGTACTCCGGGGCCCACAGGTAGGCCTCCGTGCCCGCGCGGCAGACGCCGGGCGCGAGCGGGTCCTCGTACACCCGGGCGCCCAGCAGCAGCTCCTGGTTGGCGAAGGGGGAGTCGTCGGCGTAGGAGAGGGCGGCGCCGGGTGGACGGGTCGTCACCAGCGGGGGCACCTCGGCGCGCCGCACCGTGCCGTCGGGCCGCAGCCGGGCGCCGACCGCGAAGACGGCGTCCGTCACCGGGTTGTCGATGCTCTGGACGTTGCGTCCGCGCGAGGTCCAGCCCGCCCCGAGCGCGACCATCGTGCGGGTGAACACGTCGGGAGTGTGGCTGCTGTAGTACGAGCCGCCCTCCCCGCCGAGCAGCAGCGGATCGTTGCCCGTCAGAGCGGGCCGGCCCGGGTCGGTGCGGTAAGCGGGCCAGCCCTCGGCGGCGGCCAGGGCCTCGGCGCGCGCGGTGTGCGCCGGCCCCCAGGACGGGTAGTCGTCCAGGCCGCCCAGCTTGCCCCGGTGGCCGTAGGCGATGGTGGCGGCGGCCTGCGTCAGCAGGACCAGCGCGAGCACCCCGGCAGCCGGCCACGCGAGGCGGCGGTGGCGCAGCGCCCACCAGGCCGCGGCCGCGAGCGCCAGCCCGCCGCCGAACAGCGCGTAGCCCGCCGCCGTCACCAGCGGGCTGTCGTACGCCCACAGCGCGGCCCCCGCCAGGACGCCCGCACCCGCCACCAGCGCCGGCGGCCGCGGCAGACCGGCGGCCAGTCCGGTCCAGGCGGCGATCACGGCGATCCCCGCCAGTACGAAGGTCTGCCGGTACGGGCTTCCGTTCGGGGTGGCGAACAGGTGCCAGGCCAGGTGGGTGGGCGCCCACTGGAGGGAGAGCCCCACGGCCACGGTCAGTCCCGCCCAAGCCAGCCGGGTGCGGGCGGGGACCACCCGGTGGAAGGGCAGGGCGGCCACCAGCAGCAGCGTTCCGGTGCCCACGAACACGGCGGGGGAGGAGAAGGAGTAGGTGCCCGGCAGCAGCCGCGCGAACAGGTCGGCCGCGGAGACCGGCCGGAACTCCTTGACCCACCCCGGGTACGCCTGCCCGGAACTGAGGAAGAGGGGAAGGAGCACGGGCGCCGCGAGCGCGATCCCGAGCACGGTCGTGCCGGCGCCCCGCGCGATCACCGACAACCGGACGCGCACGCCCTCCCGGGTGAGCACCACCCGCACCAGCAGCACCAGGGCCGCGCCCAGCGTCGCCATGTAGGCCGTGTAGAAGTTCGCCGTCCAACAGACCGCGACGACCAGCGGCGCGAGCAGGATCCGGCGCCCGCGCAAGGCCCATTCACCGGTCAGGCACAGCAGCGGGAAGGCGATCAGCCCGTCCAGCCACATCGGGTTGTAGGCGGCCTCGATCACCGACCAGCCGCACAGCGCGTACGAGGCCCCGAGCAGCCCGGCCGCCCACCAGGGCCCGCGGCGCTGCGTGCGCAACAGCCAGGTCATCGCCGCCGCGGCGGCCGCCGTCCTGACCACGGTGACGACGTACACGGCGAGGTCGATGTCCGCACGCGGGAAGAGCCCGACGAGGACGGCGAAGGGGCTGGTCAGATAGGTGCCCAGGTCCGGCAGGAAACTCATGCCGTATCCGGAGCGCCAGTTGAACAGCAGCCCGCCCTCGGCCCGGCCGTGCAGCAGGTCCCACAGCTGCGCGTGGAAGGGGACGAACTGGTTGCCGAGGTCGTTGACGCTGCGGTGGCGCGCTCCGTAGGGGAACACGCGGGCGGCGGCGTCCCCGGCGCACACGGCCACCGTCGTGAGCAGGGCGGCGAGCGCCGAGCCGAGCAGACTCCGGCGGCGCGGTGAGGGGCGCAGGGACGGGCGCGGCGAGCGACGGGGTGCGGGACGCGGCGGGGTACGCGGCACGGGGCGCGGCGAGCGGTGCGTTGTCGACATGGTGGGGCGACCTTGGCAGTGCCGGGTGACCGAAGGATGGCCTCAGGGTTGCCGATGGCCGATCCGGCCGTCCCCGGACCGCGAGGTCCCCCGGACGGGTGACGGGTGGCGCGCCGGACCCCCGGAAGCCCGCCGACTCGCCTATGAACGGTGCGTGTTCGGTCCGCGCGCGAATCGTTGGTCGAACCAGTGGTCCGGATCACCGTGACCTCATAACATCGATCACCGCACGGCCCTTTGTGCACCGACGCACAATCTCCCGGCCCTGGAGGCTCCTTTGCACCGTCGCACAGCGCTCTCCGTATCCGCCGCCCTGCTGGTGGCGGCGCCCCTGCTGTCCGCCTGCTCGGGCGAACCGCGCCCCGGCACCGCGGCCGTCGTGGGCGGCGAACGGATCACCACCTCCGCGCTCCAGGCCCAGGTGAACGACGTCCGAGCGGCGCAGAACCGTTCCGGGCAGGCCGCCGCCGAACTCATCGCGAGCACCCCCCACCTGGAACGGCAGAAGCTCGACGCCCTCCTCCAGAGCCGGATCATCGACAAGATGGCCGACACCGCGGGGCTCACCGCCACCCAGAAGGACATCGAGGACGAACGCAAGGCGTACGTCGAGGAGAACGGCGGCAACGAGCAGTTCGAGGCACTGCTCCTGCACAAGGGGGCCATGGCCCCCGGCCAGGTCGACCGCTTCCTCCGCGACCGGGTGCTCCTCACCGCGCTCACCGCCAAGTACGGAGCCGGGAAGCTGGAGGAGCCGGCCCGCGCCGCCGTCGAGGCCCTCCACATCGAGGTGAACCCGCGCTACGGCGTCTGGGACGCCAAGGAGATCAAGCTCGGCACCGGGCAGACGCCCTGGATCAACCAGCGGACGCGCCCCGAGGCGGCTCCCGCCGGGGCCTGACGCCCCGGGGTCCCCCAGGCCCGGGGGCCGGCCCGGCGGAGGTAGGTTCGGAGGGTGACCGACCACTCCGAACCCACCGCCACCCCCGACGCCGACGAGCCCACGGGCCGCATCGTCCTGCTGACCACCAGCCACCGGGTCGCCCCCGGGGTGCTGTCCTGGCCGGCGTGGCAGACCCTGCACGCCGCGGACCGGGTGCTGTGCGCCGACCCCGGCCACCCGCAGCTGCCGTACCTGCGGGAGGCCGGCATCGAGGTCGCGTTCGAGAGCCCGGACGCGCACGCGCTGGTCGAGGCCTGTGCGGGCGGCCGCACCGTCGTCGTGCTCCCGGGCGGCGAGGGCGACCAGCGGCTCACCGACGGGCTGGCCCGGCTGGCCGGCTCGGGCCGGGTCTCCATGCCCGACCTGGAACTCCTGCCGGGCTCGTACGACCTGCCGGGCGCCCGCCTGCTCGACCTGGTCCAGGTGATGGACCGGGTCCGGCGCGAGTGCCCGTGGACCTCCCGGCAGACCCACCGGGGCCTGGCCAAGTACGCGATCGAGGAGGCGTACGAGCTGGTCGAGGCCATCGAGGACGGGGACCGCGAAGAGCTGCGCGAGGAGCTCGGAGACGTACTGCTCCAGGTGGTCTTCCACGCCCGGATCGCCGAGGAGGCCGGCGGAGACGGCGGGGACGACGAGGACGACGAGGGCGCGAACGAGGCCTTCTCCATCGACGACGTAGCCGGGGCGCTCGTCACGAAGCTGATCCACCGGCACCCGCACGTCTTCGGCGACGCGAAGGCCGAGACCCCGGAGGACGTCAGCGCGCACTGGCAGCGCACCAAGGCGGTGGAGAAGCGGCGCGCGTCGGTCACCGACGGGATCCCGGTGGGCCAGCCCGGTCTGGCGCTCGCGGCCAAGCTCGCGGGCCGGGCCCGTACGGGCGGCGTGGCCGTGGAACTGCCCCGCGGCGAGGGCATCGGGTACGAACTGCTGGAGCTGGCGGCGCGCGCCGAGGCGGCGGGGATCGACCCCGAGACCGCGCTGCGCGCGGCGGCCCGCGCCTACCGGGACGCGATCCGGGCGGCCGAGGGCCTCACGGAGCCGGGCGAGTAGCGAGCGACCCCTCCGTTCGGGCCAGGGCCTGTCTTTCGGATCATGCCGGGCCCGCGGCCGGCCTGATCCAAAAGACAGGCCCTAGTACTCCCTCGGCGCGCGGGCCGAGGGGTCGAGCCAGTGGGGCGCCGGGCGGTCCAGGAACCACTCGCCGAAGCCCAGGGGGCGCTCCCCGTAGCCGTGGCCGTGGGCCGGTACCGCGTCGTGGAAGAGGCGGCCGGGGCGGGCGCCCAGTTCGCGGAGCAGGTGGGCGGTCTCGTCGACGAACTGCGGCGGACCGCTCAGATAGACGTCCTGGTCCGGCCACAGGCCCCGGTGGCCGAGCGCGGTCGCGAGCCGGTCGGTGGCCTGGTTGCGGTGCTGCCCGGGGGCGGGCGTGATGTAGGTGACGGCGAGCCAGCCGCAGCGGGCGGCGTACGCGTCGATGAGCGGGCGGTCGTAGAGGTGCGCGCCGTCCCGCGCGACCACGAAGAGCCGTACGTCCTGATCGGGAGGGCGCTCCGCGAGGTCCTCCAGCAGGGCCCGGATCGGCGCCCAGCCGGTGCCGGCGGCGATCAGGCTGACCGGTCGGTCCTCGCGGCGGAAGGTCAGCTGCCCGCCGGCGGCGCCGAGCCGCACCATGTCGCCCGGCCGGGTCTCGCGGACCAGGGTGGTGCTCAGCCGGCCCTGGTCGACCCGGCTGACGTGCAGGTCGAGGGTGCCGTCGGGGCGGGGGGCGTTGCCGATGGAGTAGGTGCGCCAGGTCGTCGGGAGGCGCCGGCTGCTCACGCTCGTGTACTGGCCGGGGAGATAGGGGAAGGGGGCGTGCGGCCGGAGCGTCAGGACGCCTATGTCCGTCCCGTACTGAAGGTGGCGTACGACCTCCGCGTCCCACCACGGCGGGTCCACGCCGGAGTCGGCGCCGGCCGTCATCGCGTCGGCCATCACCTGGTAGGCCTCGGCCCAGGCCTTCTCGACGGACGGGGTCCAGGCCGAGCCGGAGGTCTCCGCGAGCGCGGCGAGCAGGCTGGCGCCGACGGCCGCGTAGTGCTCGGGGCGGACCAGGAACTTGCGGTGGTCGCGTCCCAGGTCGCGCAGGTAGGGGCCGAGGGTCTCGTCGTCGAGGTGGGCGATCACGTGGGTGAGCGCGGCGAAGAGCCGGTCCCGCTGGCGTTCCATGTCGTGGAGGGAGTCCGGGAAGAGGGCGCGGACCGAGGGGTTGTGCCAGAAGAGGTGGGAGTAGAAGAACTTGACGGCGTGCTCGGCCCGTCGCTCCACCACCGCGAAACTGCTCTTCAAGATCCTGACGTCCACAAAACCGAAAGTAGGAATGCCGGAGAAGTTCAGGTCAAGAGATGGACGATCTACGGACAGCCGCGACGAACCACCCATATCGGATGGGGGTTCGGTGCCGGGATACGGTCATCAGGTGCACGAGCAGACCTCCGGAACCCCCGCCGAGACCCCCGCCGACACCCCTTCCGCCGAGGGTCCCACCCTCTTCGACTGGGAGTTCGCGACCGACCCCTACCCGGCCTACGCCTGGTTGCGCGAGCACTCCCCGGTGCACCGCACCAAGCTGCCCAGCGGGGTCGAGGCCTGGCTCGTCACCCGGTACGCCGATGCCCGTCAGGCCCTCGCCGACCAGCGGCTCAGCAAGAATCCGGCGCACCACGCGGAGCCGGCGCACGCCAAGGGCAAGACCGGGATCCCGGGGGAGCGCAAGGCCGAGCTGATGACGCACCTGCTCAACATCGACCCGCCGGACCACACCCGGCTGCGGCGGCTGGTGTCGAAGGCGTTCACCCCCCGCAGGGTCGCCGAGTTCGCCCCCCGGGTGCAGGCGCTCACCGATCACCTGATCGACGCCTTCGCGGCGAAAGGTGAGGCCGATCTCATTCACGAGTTCGCCTTCCCGCTCCCCATCTACGCCATCTGCGAGATGCTCGGGGTCCCGCGCGAGGACCAGGACGACTTCCGCGACTGGGCGGGCATGATGATCCGCCACGGTGGTGGTCCGCGCGGCGGAGTGGCCCGGTCGGTCAAGCAGATGCGGACCTACCTCGGTGAACTCATTCACCGTAAAAGGGATGATCTGGGCGACGATCTGATCTCCGACCTGATCCGGGCGAGCGATCACGGGGACCATCTGACGGAGGGTGAGGCCACCGCCATGGCCTTCATCCTGCTTTTCGCCGGTTTCGAGACCACCGTGAACCTCATCGGCAACGGGGTCCACTCCCTCTTCATGAACCCCGAGCAGCGCGAGCGCCTCCAGTTCTCCCTCGCCGCCGGGGAGAGCGAACTACTGGCCACCGGGGTCGAGGAACTGCTGCGGTACGACGGCCCGGTGGAACTCGCCACCTGGCGGTTCGCCACCGAGGCGCTGACCCTCGGCGGCATGCGGATCGAGGCGGGTGATCCGGTTCTGGTGGTCCTCGCGGCCGCCGATCGGGATCCGGAGCGCTTCGCGGAGCCGGACACGCTCGACCTCTCCCGGACCGACAACCAGCACCTCGGGTACGGTCACGGCATCCACTACTGCCTCGGCGCTCCGCTCGCCCGGCTCGAAGGGCAGACCGCGCTCGCGACTTTGCTGACGCGTCTACCTGATCTGGAACTGGCTGTTCCGCCTCAAGACCTGCGCTGGCGCGGGGGGTTGATCATGCGAGGGCTACGTACTCTTCCCGTTCGATTCGCGGCTCAAAACACTTGAGCGAAAACTGATTAAAAGTCAGATCCGACTTGAACTTGTGACAATCGTTCGAAGGCCGCTAGGTTCTGCCGTTACCTAGCTGTTATGCGAAAGGTGATCCTTCATGCTCTCCGGGAACGGCCGTCACAGACGCCCCCGCCAGGTCCCCGCGCTGGTCGTCACAGCCGGTGTCACTGGCTCCGCGTTGGCCATGCCACTGCTGGCCGCCACCAGCGCCACCGCCGCCGACACGTCCACGTGGGACAAGGTCGCCGAGTGCGAGAGCGGTGGCTCCTGGAGCGCCAACTTCGGCAGCGGCGCCTACGGCGGACTCCAGTTCACCCAGGAGGAGTGGCAGAGCGCCGGCGGTCTCGAGTTCGCCGAGCGCCCCGACCTGGCGAGCCGCTCCCAGCAGATCGCGGTGGCCGAGCGGGTGCTCGGCTCCACGGGGCCGCAGGCGTGGCCGCTGTGCGCGGCCTCGGCCGGCCTGGTCAAGGAGAGCCCCGCCGCACAGGTGGACCCCGGTCTGCCCGGCGGTCAGGGCTCGGTCGCTCCCGCGCCGTCCCGTCCGGACGAAGCCGTTCCGTCGGCCGGTGGTGGCAAGCCGTCCACGGACTACGGGTCCCCGACCCCGGCCCCGTCCGGCACCCCGTTCCTGATTCCCGACGCCCCGTCCATCGGACTGCCCGTCATGCCCGCGCCGGACGTCCCGACGACGCCTCCGGTCGAACCGACGGCTCCGGTCCGGCCGGGCGACCCGACCGGTACGCCGACCCCCGTCGACCCGACGCGGCCGGCGGACCCGACCACGCCGCCCACCACCGCGCCCGTCACGCCGGGGCTGCCCCCGGTCGACCCGACGGCCCCTGCGAACCCGGAGGTCCCGCAGACCACCGGTGCCACTCCGGTCGAGGGCAACGGCAAGCACCGCGGTGCGCCGGAGACCGGGCCTTCGGCCCTGCCTGACGTCTCGTCGAACCCCGTCTACACGGTCCAGGCGGGCGACAGCCTGGCGACCATCGCGGTTGCCAAGGGCGTAAAGGGGGGCTGGAACGGTCTCTACCAGGCCAATGAGCAAGTCATCGGCGAGGACGCCGACCTCATCAAGCCCGGCCAGAATCTGGATCTAACCACCCAATAAGGACAGTTCAGTTATCCGGAAAGAGTTGAATGTCGGATTTCTGTAAGTGAGACATGTGTCTCTTCCGGTCAACTGGCGTGTCTCACCCGGGGCATTGCGCAAACCCTGCCCTCACCTGCGCAAACACCCCTGTGAGGGACGCAAGTAGGGGTCGTTTCTCCCCGATGTTGCTCGTTGAACATCGGGGAGAGACCTGTCTACCTTCTGAATCGCTCGCCACCGCGAGCTCCTTCGACCGCATCGCCGAATCCTGCCGGCGGACGGAGGGAACAGTCGTCGCGTCAAGCGCCGAAGGCAGGAGCGGGGGAACCAAGGTAGGTGCCGGGAGCGGCCGTCGAGAAGACGGTCACGCCACCGGCTTGGGGTCAAGACGTGCGCTAGGTCGCACGGCCGGGCAACTCACTCGCCCGAACCCGACAGCTCACCTCGTAGGCGTCGGTGAGGAGAAACTCCATGCTGCTTTCCGGCAAGGGCAAGCACCGTCGCGGTACTGCAATCGAGCGGTCTGTCCGGATCGTCACGCTCGCCGGTGTCGCCGGTGTGGCCGTGGCCGCCCCCCTGATGGCCGCGGGCACCGCCAGCGCCGCCACCTCGTCCGAGTGGGACAAGGTCGCGCAGTGCGAGTCCGGTGGCAACTGGGCCATCAACACGGGCAACGGCTACTACGGCGGCCTGCAGTTCTCGCCCTCCACGTGGTCCGGCTTCGGCGGCAAGTCCTACGCCCCGCAGGCCAACCAGGCCACCAAGGCACAGCAGATAGCCGTCGCCGAGAAGGTCCTCAAGACCCAGGGCAAGGGTGCCTGGCCGTCCTGCGGCAAGGGCCTGTCGAACTCCTCCTACACCGGTGGCGGCGCCGAGACCCCGGCCTCCAAGCCGCAGTCGAAGCCCAAGGCCGAGACCAAGAAGACCGAGACCAAGAAGACCGAGACCAAGGCCGCGCCGAAGCAGGAGACCAAGCGTCCCGCGGCTCCGACCACCCGCTCCGAGCGCGCCGAGGCCCCGGTCGCGCCGAAGACCGGCAACGGCTCGTACGAGGTCAAGTCGGGCGACACCCTGGGCACCATCGCCGAGGCCAACGGCGTCAAGGGCGGCTGGCAGAAGCTGTTCGAGCTGAACAAGGACATCGTCTCGGACGCCGACCTGATCTTCCCGGGCCAGAAGCTGAAGCTCAGCTGAACACCGCGGTGAAGCCGCGCGAACATCTACGCGGCGTCAGCTGACCCCGTGCAGGATGTCCACCGCCCGGCGCGTGCCCCACGCGCCGGGCGGTGCCGCGTCCGCCTCCCGAAACCCGATGATCAAGCGACTCTATGTCCCGGAAGAGGGGTATTCGGTCCCTTTTTCGTCCCAGGGTCCGGGCGGTCGGGCGGCCCAGTGCCCGGAGCCGGTTAGGCTCTAGGCGGCAAGGCCATCCCACGGCCTGACATGCCACCGCACACTCAGCGTCACATCCCAGAAGGAGATGCTCGTGCCGTCCATCGACGTCGTCGTAGCCCGGGAAATCCTGGACTCCCGAGGCAACCCCACGGTCGAGGTCGAGGTGGGCCTCGACGATGGCAGCACCGGCCGTGCTGCAGTTCCGTCCGGCGCCTCCACCGGTGCATTCGAGGCCATCGAGCTGCGTGACGGTGACCCCGACCGTTACTTCGGCAAGGGTGTCGAGAAGGCCGTCCTCGCCGTCATCGAGCAGATCGGCCCGGAGCTCGTCGGCTACGACGCCACCGAGCAGCGTCTGATCGACCAGGCCATGTTCGACCTGGACGCCACCGACAACAAGGGCTCGCTCGGCGCCAACGCCATCCTCGGCGTGTCCCTGGCCGTCGCGCACGCCGCGTCCGAGGCCTCGGACCTTCCGCTCTTCCGCTACCTCGGCGGTCCGAACGCGCACCTGCTGCCCGTTCCGATGATGAACATCCTCAACGGTGGGTCGCACGCCGACTCCAACGTGGACATCCAGGAGTTCATGATCGCCCCCATCGGCGCGGAGTCCTTCTCCGAGGCGCTGCGTTGGGGTGCCGAGGTCTACCACACCCTCAAGAAGGTCCTGCACACCAAGGGCCTCTCCACCGGCCTGGGCGACGAGGGCGGCTTCGCCCCGAACCTGGAGTCGAACCGCGCCGCGCTCGACCTCATCATCGAGGCCATCAAGCAGGCCGGCTACACCCCGGGCACGGACATCGCGCTCGCGCTCGACGTCGCCGCGTCCGAGTTCTACAAGGACGGCCAGTACGAGTTCGAGGGCAAGTCCCGCTCGGCCGCCGAGATGACCGACTACTACGCCGAGCTCGTCGAGGCGTACCCGCTCGTCTCCATCGAGGACCCGCTGTTCGAGGACGACTGGGACGGCTGGAAGACCATCACCGACCGCCTCGGCGCGAAGGTCCAGATCGTCGGTGACGACCTGTTCGTCACCAACCCGGAGCGTCTGGCCCGCGGTATCGAGGAGGGCTCCGCGAACGCCCTGCTCGTGAAGGTGAACCAGATCGGTTCGCTGACCGAGACCCTGGACGCCGTCGAGATGGCCCAGCGCAACGGCTTCAAGTGCATGATGTCCCACCGTTCCGGTGAGACCGAGGACGTCACCATCGCCGACCTCGCCGTCGCCGTGAACTGCGGTCAGATCAAGACCGGCGCCCCGGCCCGCTCGGACCGTGTCGCCAAGTACAACCAGCTGCTGCGCATCGAGGAGATCCTCGACGACGCCGCGGTGTACGCGGGCCGCTCCGCCTTCCCGCGCTTCAAGGGCTAATCACCCCCCTGAGGGGCTGGCCTCCGTACGTCCCCGCACTCGGTCCCGTACCGTGTGCGGGGACGTATTGCGTAGTGCGTACCTAGGGGAGGCGGACCAATGGCCGGGAACCGGGATCGGTTCTCCACCTTCTCCACCGCGACCAGGCTCAAGCAGCTCGGGGAGCGGACCGCCGCCCACGTCTACCGGTCGCAGTCGCGGCGTCAGGTCCGCCGCAGCCGGCTCACCGGCCGCGCCGCGCTCCTGGTGCTCGTCCTCTGTACGCTGGTCGTCGCCCTCGCGTACCCGATGCGCCAGTACGTCTCCCAGCGCTCGGAGATCGCGAAGCAGCAGCGGGCCGCCGCGGCCGCGCGGGACCGCCTGGAGCGGCTCCGCGACGAGAAGGCCCGCTGGCAGGACGACGCCTACGCGGAGCAGCAGGCGCGCAAGCACCTGCACTTCCTGCGCCCGGGGGAGATCGGCTACATCATGAGCGACCCCGGGGCCCAGCCCCCGCAGCCGCACCGCACCGGTCAAGCCGGCTCCGACCGCCCCTGGTACTCCAACGTCTGGGACGGCGTCGACAAGGCCGACCGCCCCGGCGAGTGATCCGGCCCGCAGGGCCGAAGCACCACAGCACCGCAGCACCCATCCACGAGAACGAAGAGACTTCCTCCAGGCATGCAGACGCCCCCGCCCCAGACCGACCGGACCGAGCCGACCGACGCGGACATCGAGGCGTTCGAGCAGCAGCTCGGCCGCCCGCCGCGCGGGCTGCGCGCCATCGCGCACCGCTGCCCCTGCGGGCAGCCGGACGTGGTGGAGACCGCCCCGCGGCTCCCCGACGGCACCCCCTTCCCGACGCTGTACTACCTGACGTGCCCGCGCGCGGCCTCCGCGATCGGCACGCTGGAGGCGAACGGCGTGATGAAGGAGATGCAGGCCCGGCTCGCCGAGGACAAGGAACTGGCCGCCGCCTACCAGGCCGCCCACGAGGACTACATCCAGCGGCGCGACGCCATCGAGGTGCTCCAGGGCTTCCCGAGCGCCGGCGGCATGCCGGACCGGGTGAAGTGCCTGCACGTGCTGGTCGGCCACTCCCTGGCCGCCGGCCCCGGGGTGAACCCGTTCGGCGACGAGGCCCTCGCCATGCTGCCGGAGTGGTGGGCCAAGGGCGCCTGCGTCGTGCCGTGCGGGGAGAAGAAGACGGACGAGAAGGAGACGGGCGAGAAGGAGTCGGGCGCGTGACCCGGGTCGCCGCCGTCGACTGCGGTACGAACTCCATCCGGCTGCTCGTGGCGGACTGCGACCCGGCCACCGGCGAGCTGATCGAGCTCGACCGCCGGATGACGATCGTCCGGCTGGGCCAGGGCGTGGACCGGACCGGCCGGTTGGCCCCGGAGGCGCTGGAGCGCACCTTCGCCGCCTGCCGCGAGTACGCGGGAGTGATCAAGGAGTTCGGCGCGGAGCGGGTGCGCTTCGTGGCGACCTCCGCCTCCCGGGACGCCGAGAACCGGGCGGACTTCGTCCGGGGGGTCCTCGACATCCTGGGTGTCGAGCCCGAGGTGATCTCCGGTGAGCAGGAGGCGGAGTTCTCCTTCACCGGCGCCACCAAGGAGCTCACGGCGCACGAGCACCTGGAGCGGCCGTTCCTGGTGGTGGACATCGGCGGCGGCTCGACCGAGTTCGTGGTCGGCGAGGAGCACGTACGGGCCGCCCGGTCCGTGGACATCGGCTGCGTCCGGATGACCGAGCGGCACCTGGTGGTGGACGGGGTCGTCACCGACCCGCCGACCGCGGAGCAGGTCGCCGCGATCCGGGCCGACATCGAGGCGGCGCTGGACCTGGCCGCCGAGAGCGTCCCGCTGGCCGAGGCGCGCACGCTGGTCGGCCTGGCCGGCTCGGTGACCACGGTCGCCGGGATCGCGCTGGAGCTGCCGGCGTACGAATCGTCCGCGATCCACCACTCCCGGATCTCCTACGAGCAGGTGCGCGCGATCAGTGAGCGCATGTTGACGCAGACGCACGCCGAGCGCGCGGCGATCCCCGTGATGCACGCGGGCCGGGTGGACGTGATCGGCGCGGGCGCGCTGGTGCTTCTGGCGATCATGGAGCGCATCGGCGCTTCCGAGGTTGTCGTGTCGGAGCACGACATCCTCGATGGAATCGCTTGGTCGATCGCCTGAACGACCTTCGAAGCAGGTTGTGAGGGGCTGTCGCGGGGCCGTTGGACCCGTGATCCACATTAAGTTCGTGAAGTTCTTCACAAGGAAAAAGGGTCTGTGAGGCCGGCGGAAGGGTCCTTTGGGGCCCTCCGGGGCCCCGCAGGCCCTTTTTCGCGTGCGTTCGTGCGATCGACGGAGGCGACGGGATCCGCGTCAGAGGTATGGACGAAGCCCTGTGGTCCAGTCCGCTTTCGGCCTTGGAGGCCAGTTCAGGACGGGTGAACAACGACTCCGGACGTCTTCTGGTTCCCATCGTGCGTCATGACCTCCGTCACGTGGGCGGCGGAGTGTAGCAGAGGGTCTCTCAGTCCTTGTGAAGGGGCTCACGAGCGACACCCCTTTGGGTGCTGGATACTCGTTCCATGAGCACCACGGAGCGTCCCAGGATCCTCGTTGTAGGAGGTGGGTACGTAGGCCTGTACGCAGCCAAGCGCATCATGAAGAAGATGCGCTACGGCGAGGCGACCGTCACGGTCGTCGACCCGCGCTCGTACATGACCTACCAGCCCTTCCTCCCTGAAGTGGCCGCAGGCAGCATCTCGCCTCGGCACGTCGTCGTCCCGCTGCGACGCGTGCTGCCCAAGGCAGAGGTTCTCACCGGCCGGGTCACCAGCATCGACCAGGACCGCAAGGTCGCCGTCGTCACGCCGCTCGTCGGCGAGGCGTACGAGCTGCCCTTCGACTACCTGGTGATCGCGCTCGGCGCCGTCTCCCGCACCTTCCCGATCCCCGGCCTCGCCGAACAGGGCATCGGTATGAAGGGCGTCGAAGAGGGCATCGGCCTGCGCAACCACGTCCTTGAGCAGCTCGACAAGGCCGAGTCCACGACGGACGAGAACGTCCGCCGCAAGGCCCTCACCTTCGTCTTCGTCGGCGGCGGCTTCGCCGGTGCGGAGACCATCGGCGAGGTCGAGGACATGGCTCGGGACGCCGCGAAGTACTACTCCACGATCAAGCGCGAGGACATGCGCTTCATCCTGGTCGACGCGGCCGACAAGATCCTTCCCGAGGTCGGGCCCAAGCTCGGCACCTGGGGCAAGGAGCACCTTGAGTCCCGCGGCATCGAGATCTACCTCAACACCTCCATGGACTCCTGCGTGGACGGCCACGTGGTGCTGAAGAACGGCCTTGAGGTCGACTCCAACACCATCGTGTGGACCGCCGGCGTCAAGCCGAACCCGGTGCTGGCCCGCTACGGCCTGCCGCTGGGCCCCCGCGGCCACGTGGACGCCCAGCCGACCCTCCAGGTCACGGGCACGGACTACATCTGGACCGCCGGCGACAACGCCCAGGTTCCGGACATCGCCTCCCGCAAGGCCGGTGTCGAGAACGCCTGGTGCCCGCCGAACGCCCAGCACGCGCTGCGCCAGGCCAAGGTCCTCGGCGACAACGTCATCTCGGGCATGCGGGGCTTCCCGCAGGCCGAGTACTCGCACTCCAACAAGGGTGCGGTGGCGGGCCTCGGCCTCCACAAGGGCGTCGCGATGATCGTCATGGGCAAGACGAAGATCAAGCTCAAGGGCCGGCTGGCCTGGTACATGCACCGTGGCTACCACGGCATGGCCATGCCGACCTGGAACCGCAAGATCCGCGTCTTCGCCGACTGGACCCTCGCGATGTTCCTCAAGCGCGAGGTCGTCTCCCTCGGTGCGCTGGAGACTCCCCGCGAGGAGTTCTACGAGGCCGCCAAGCCGGCGCCGGCTCCGGCCGCCGCCGCCGCCCCGGCCGCGAAGGCCAAGGCCTGACCGGTGTGACCGGCAGGACCTGAGCTCCACCTGCTCCCTTGCTCCATCCGCTTCACCTGTACGACCTGTACGACCCCGAAGGGGCCGCCCGCCATCCGTGGTGCGGGCGGCCCCTTCGGCGTACCCGGGGTCAGGGATGGGTAGACGGAGGGGTCGGAGCTTTTGTGGAGGTGCGCCATGACCGACGCCGCGCCGCGGCTCGCCGTTGTTGCCGAGACCCTGCTGGGTGCCCCGCTGCCGGTACGTCTGCGGGCCTGGGACGGCAGCGAGGCCGGCCCGCCCGACGGCCCCGTACTCGTCATCCACGACCGCCGCGCCCTGCGGCGGATGCTCTGGAGGCCCGGCGAGCTGGGGCTGGCCCGAGCCTGGGTGGCAGGCGAACTGACGGTCGAAGGCAATCTGTTCGACCTGCTGGACCGGGTGGCGGGCCTGCTGTGGGAACGCGGGCCGGACCAGCCGCCCGTCGGCCCCACCGTCTCCACCGCCCAGGGCGGTCCCGGACCGTTCGCGACCCTCACCGGCCTCGCGCGCCGCGCCGGGCTCCCCGCCCTCTCCGACCTCCCGGGGGCACGGTGGCGCGACGCCGCCCACCGGGCCGCCGCGCGCGAGCTGATCGCCCTCGCCGGACCGCTGCCCCCACCCCCGCCCCCCGCCGAGGAGGCGGCCTCCAGGCGGGGCGGAGCCCGCCACAGCAAGGGCCGCGACCGCCGGGCCGTCAGCCACCACTACGACGTCGGCAACGACTTCTACGAGCGGGTCCTGGGCCCGTCCATGGTGTACTCCTGCGCCTACTGGAGCCCCGGCTCCACCCTGGCCCGGGCCCAGCACGACAAGCTCGACCTGGTCTGCCGCAAGCTCGCCCTGCGCCCCGGGGACCGGCTGCTCGACGTCGGCTGCGGCTGGGGCTCCATGGCGCTGCACGCGGCCCGCGAGTACGGCGTCCGGGTCACCGGCGTCACGCTCTCCCGCGAGCAGGCCGTGTACGCCCGTAAACGGGTCGCCGACGAGGGACTGACCGACCTGGTGGACATCCGGATCCAGGACTACCGGGACGTCAAGGACGGCCCGTACGAGGCCATCTCCTCCATCGGGATGGCCGAACACGTCGGAGCCGACCGCTACCGGGACTACGCGCGCACCCTGCACGCCCTGCTGCGTCCCGGCGGGCGGCTGCTGAACCATCAGATCGCCCGCCGGCCGGAACCCGACGAGGAGGCGTACCGGATCGACGAGTTCATCGACGCCTACGTCTTCCCCGACGGCGAGCTCTCGCCGCTCGGCACCACCGTCGGCGAACTGGAGCGGGCCGGCTTCGAGGTCCGTGACGTCGAGGCGCTGCGCGAGCACTACGGGCTGACCCTGCGGGCCTGGGTGGCCCGGCTGGAGGAGCACTGGGCGGAGGCGGTACGGCTGACCTCGCCCGGGCGGGCCCGGGTCTGGCAGCTCTACATGGCGGCCTGCGCGTTGGGCTTCGAGCGGGGCCGGCTCGGGGTCAACCAGGTGCTCGCGGTACGGCCCACGGCGGCCGGGGACGCCCGGCTGCCCCTGCGGCTGCGGACCTGGGACGCGGAAGCAGAAACGGTCTAGCAAGGAGGACATGGACGCGGAAGGGCCCCGGGCATCGCCCGGGGCCCTTCCTGTCGTCGTCCGTGCCGTCGCTACTCCGTCTTGATGGCGGTGAGCATGTTCAGGCGGGCGGCGCTGCGGGCCGGCCACATGGCGGCCAGGACACCGACCACGGCGGCCAGCAGGAGGAAGATGCCGATCCGGTCCCACGGGAGGATCAGTTCGTAGTTCGGCATGGACTTCGCCAGCGTGCTGCCGACGGCCCAGGCGAGGAAGACGCCGATGGCGACACCCAGCGCCGCGCCGAAGAGCGAGATCGACACGGCCTCCAGGCGGATCATGTTCTTGACCCGGCCCCGGTCGAGACCGATCGCCCGCAGCATGCCGATCTCCTGGGTCCGCTCGAAGACGGACATCGCCAGCGTGTTGACCACACCGAGCACCGAGATGAGCAGTGCCATGCCGAGCAGGCCGTACATGACGTTCAGCATGGTGTTGATCATGCCGCCCATCTCGTTGCGCATGTCCTGCTGGGTGGCGACGTTGATGGCCGGGTTCTTGCCGAGCGCGTCGACGACCTTCTGCTGACCGGCCTTGGAGGCCCCGCCGTCGACGTTGACGTACACCTCGGAGACGGCGCTCTCCTCGCTGTGCTTGCTGAGGATCTTGTCGTCGAGGACGTACGGGGAGAGCAGGCCCTCCATGTCCTTGTAGACCGCGCCGACCTTGAGGGTCTCCGTCTGGCCGTCCTCGTACTTGACGTTCACCGTGGAACCGACGGCGAGGTTCGCCTTCTTCGCGGTCTTCTCGGCGACCAGGATCTCGCCCTTGCCGAGGGAGTCCAGCGAGCCGCTGACGGTCTCGATGTTCAGCAGCTGACCGATGCCGGCCGGGTTGACGCCGGAGGCGGACCGGAAGTCGTCGCCGACCATGAAGTACCCGGCGGTCTGCGGGGAGACCGCCTTGATGCCGGGGGTCTTGGCCAGGGTCTCGGTCACCGACCGGTCGAGGTAGCCCATGCCGCCGGCCATGGAGACCTTGTAGTCGGCCTTGAGCTTCTCGGTGCTCATCCGGTCGACGACCTTGCCGACGGTGATGCCGAGCACCGACAGGGTGGTGACCAGGGTCAGGCCGATCGCCAGCGAGGCGGCGGTGACGGCGGTGCGGCGCGGGTTGCGGACGGCGTTCTGGGAGGCCAGCTTGCCGGGGATCCCGAACGCCTTCTGCAGCAGCGGGCGCACGGCTCCGATGACCGGCCTGGCGAGCAGGGGCAGCAGCACGATCATGC
Organism: Streptomyces sp. CLCI03; assembly: GCF_053615355.1. NCBI lineage: Bacteria > Bacillati > Actinomycetota > Actinomycetes > Kitasatosporales > Streptomycetaceae > Streptomyces > Streptomyces sp. CLCI03. The sequence goes on from NZ_CM132132.1 coordinate 4,866,705, forward strand.
CGATGAGCATGAAGAAGGCGCCCGCGCCGATGGTCATACGGCCGCTGTTGCCGCCGCTCGAGACGCCGAGCAGGACCAGACCGATACCGATGACGCTGATGATCGAGCCGATGATGTTGCGGACGAGCAGGGACTTCGCGCTGGCCGGCAGGTGGGCGCTGCCCATGGCGGCGACCGGGGCGATCTTGCCGGTGCGCCAGGCCGGCAGCACCGCGGCGACCGTGGTGACCAGGACGCCGATGACCAGGGCCGCGACGATGGTGTTCGGGGCGATCACGAGGTCACCACCCGGGAGCTTGGCGCCGAACGATTCGAGCACGGAGCGCATGCCGACCGCGAGGCCGATGCCGCTGAGCAGGCCGACGACGGCGGAGACGACGCCGACGACCAAGGCCTCGGCGAGCACCGAGCGCATGACCTGACCCCGGTTGGCGCCGATGGCGCGCAGCAGGGCCAGCTCCTTGGTGCGCTGGGCGACCAGCATGGTGAAGGTGTTGTAGATCAGGAAGATGCCGACGAAGAGCGAGATGCCGGCGAAGACGAGCAGCATGGTGCCCATCTGGCCGAGGCCCTTCTCGATGTCCTTGGCCTGCTTCTCGGCGAGCGCGGCGCCCGTCTGGGCGGTGGTGTGCTTGCCGTCGACGAGCGGCTTGATGTCGGCGAGCAGCTTCTCGTCCGAGGTGCCGGGCTTGGCCGCTACCGACATCTCCTGGAAGTAGCCGGGCTTGAGGTACAGCTCCTGGGCGACCTTGGTCTCGAAGAGCACGAGGCTGCCGCCGGCCTGGACGCCGCCGTCCTCGGTGGTGAAGATGCCGGCGAGGGAGTACTCCTTCACCGGGCCGTTGGTGGCGACGCGCACCTTGTCGCCGACCTTGTACTTGCCCGTCTCTGCGGTCGCCTTGTCGAGCGCGATCTCGTCGGCCTTGGCCGGGCCGGCGCCCGCGATGAAGGCGTAGCGCGGGTTCTTGCCGTCCTTGACGGGCGTGAAGTTGGAGCCCTGGTTGGACCAGCCGGCGCCGATCAGCTTGCCGTTCTCGTCGCCGACGCCGGCGAAGCCGGTGACGCGTCCGGAGACGGACTCGACGCCCGGGAGCGCCTTGACCTTGTCGAGGGTGGCCTGGCCGAGGCCCGGCTCGCCCTCCTTCTCGCCCTGGTCGTTGCGGCCCTGGCCGTAGGAGGTGACGGAGACGGCGACGCCCGCGTAGTCCTTGGCGGACTGGCCGGACAGGGACTTCTTGAGGGTGTCGGTGAAGACGAGGGTGCCGGAGACGAAGGCGACGCCGAGGGTGACGGCGAGCACCGTCATCAGCAGTCGGGCCTTGTGCGCGAGGACATTGCGCAGGGCTGTACGGAACATGGGTTTCGAGTCCTGGGGCTGGAAGTCTGGAGGAGGGCTTCGGAGGTGGCCCGGATCAGCTGGTGCGGCCCTTGGCGTCGAAGGCCTTCATTCGGTCCAGCACGCCGTCGGCGGTGGGGTTGTGCATCTCGTCGACGATCGCGCCGTCGGCGAGGAAGATGACGCGGTCCGCGTAGGAGGCTGCGGCCGGGTCGTGGGTGACCATCACCACGGTCTGGCCGAGCTCGCGCACCGAGTTGCGCAGGAAGCCCAGGACCTCGGCGCCGGAGCGGGAGTCGAGGTTTCCGGTGGGCTCGTCGCCGAAGATGATCTCCGGGCGGGAGGCCAGGGCGCGGGCCACGGCCACGCGCTGCTGCTGGCCGCCGGAGAGCTGGGTGGGGCGGTGGGACAGGCGCTCGGAGAGGCCGACCATGTTGATCACGGTGTCCAGCCACTGCTTGTCGGGCTTACGGCCGGCGATGTCCATGGGGAGCGTGATGTTCTCCAGGGCGGTCAGGGTCGGCAGCAGGTTGAAGGCCTGGAAGATGAAGCCGATCTTGTCCCGGCGGAGCTGGGTGAGCTGCTTGTCCTTGAGGCTCCCGAGCTCGACGTCGCCGATGCGTACGGAGCCCTCGGAGAAGGTGTCGAGTCCGGCGACGCAGTGCATCAGCGTGGACTTGCCGGAGCCCGAGGGGCCCATGATCGCGGTGAACTGTCCCTGCGTGAAGTCCACGCTGACCTTCTTGAGGGCGTGCACCTGGGTCTCGCCCTGGCCGTACACCTTGGAGAGGCCGGTGGCGCGGGCGGCCACGGCCTGGGAGGTGTGCGGGGCGTAGTTCATGGTGGTCACGGGACGGCTCCTCGGTCTGCGGTGCGGGACGTTTCCATCCTCACCGCGGGTACCCCCGCTCCGGATCAGCCGCCGTGCCTGTTCCTCGGCCCACTGGAGTCTGACGGCGGACGGGCGCGTGTCCTCCTCTGGTATGACAGGAGCCTGACCAAACGGGTGGTGGCCCGGGGTGGCGGGAGGGTGGCGCGGGGGGTGGCGAGGGCCATCGAAATCCCGTCATTCCCGTACAGGTGGTGATCGACGTCCAGAACGGGCCGACCGTGCATTCTCGGGCCTGACGAACCCTCAAGCGCCAATAAAATCAGACAACATCGGAAAGTTCGCAGGTTGGCACGGGGAGTGATCCGGATAGGCTCGACTCAGCGTTCAAGGCTTTTTCACGGGGGCCGCCACGCCTTGCCCGGATGGTGGAATGCAGACACGGCGAGCTTAAACCTCGCTGGCCTTCGGGCCGTGCCGGTTCAAGTCCGGCTCCGGGCACCATCAATGGCACGGTGCCCGCCCTCGGGGGATCGACCGATGGTGAAGGCGGGGGACGCGAGCGCCGCCCACACCTTCCCGCACGACAGTCCCGAGACCTTTCCCGGCGACGTCAACAGGACCGGACCGCCGTCGCTCGCCGAGCCGGGTGAAGACCGACCGGTACGCCTGCGACCGACCGGCCCCACCGAGTTCCCGTCGATCGAGCGCCCTCAGGATTCACGGAACGAGGCTGCCCCGAGCGGATGGCATCTCCGACCGGGGCGCATTCTCGTGAATCAGGCCTCAGACGGGCAGCAGGTCCCGCACTGGATGTTCCGAGGCGTGCGAGTCTTCGGATTGACCATGATCGTCACCCCGGCTCCGTGGGGGCAGATTCGGCGGGCCCGCCTCCCGGGCAGGCGTTCGACCCGGTTCGCACCCCAAAGCTCCACCACGTCGCGGAACCGAGGGTCGACCCACACCCTCCGCCATGCTTCCTCTTCGCTCACCGCAACCCCTTCCTCGCGGAATGTGGTCGACAGTAGTGCAGTGGTGGTTCCCGGAGCCTGCTCCGGTCGAGGACATCAGGCGGCCGGCGGCGGGGCGGCGCATGCGGACCCGCCCTCGGTGCACTCGCTGTGCATGCAGTCACCGGCGTCGATCTCCACGTCCGACAGGGGTCCCCACAGGTACGCGTCCGGCTCGTACCCGGCCTCCCTGATCGCATCCATCGTGCGATCCAGGGTGTCGGCGTCACGCCGCAGCGATTGCGGGCCTTCAGGCCGGTGGTCGACGAACCGGCCTCCTGCGCTGCACAGCTCCCGGTACAGGGCAGTGTGGAGGATCAGCGCGTGCCATCCCAGATCCACCGACTTGGACGGCCGTAGGTGCCGGCCGGTGGCCCGTGTTGCCGCTGCTACGAACTTGAGGGCCTCGTCGACGATGCGTACGGCCAATGCCTCCGTCACGCTCGCGTTGTCGCGTTGAACGAGGTGCACGACGCGGGTGAACCCCTCGTCCGACAGGAGATGTCGGGCGGAGGGATGCAGAGCGGTGGGTGTTGCCATCGGTATTCCTTTCACACCGGAAGGGGTGACCGGCGACCCGAGGAGGCCGTCCGGGCCGAAGGGTGAGAGTGAGGGGTGCGCCGGTACGGGTAGGAGCGTCCGTCCTCGGGGCAGATGGGAGTGGCGGTCATGGCCCTCCGTCCGCGACCTGTGGACAAGCCGCGCGGCCCGTTGCACGGCCGCATCCGCCCTCTTCCGACAAGGCGTTGTGGAGCGTCCGAACGACGCGTGCGAGGCTCCGCGCGTAACTCCAGTTGCCGAGGGGCTCGTCCTCCGGCCCGCGCGACCTCAGATGGCTCCAGTCCTGAAGGCACCTCCTCACCGCAGGTGCGTCGACGAGGTGCCGGGCTCGGGCTGTATAGCGCTCGCCGTAGGTGAGCAGGTCATCCGTGAGTGAGGAAAGCTCGGTGGCGTCGGGTTTCAGGTTGTACGACCCGAGAGCTCGGCGGACGAGTTTCGTCACCTCGGTGATTTCATCTTGGCTCGGCTGCATGCAGGTGCTCCTACCGTGGTCAGCGTGCGGTGAGGACACTCTGAAGGGAAAGAAGTCCCATCGGGAGGACTTTCATCAGGGCTTTCTCTGCAACAGAAGAGGACTTGTATGGGCTCGTTCCGGTGAATGGTCCCCTAGGGCAGGGCTTCCTGGGAGAGTGGCCATCTACCCATCCCTCCATGGAGGTTGGAATGAGCCGACCTACAGGTAACGCACGGCTGCGGGCCGCCCGGATCGCAGCCGGGTACCCCTCGCAGCAGGCCCTCGCAGACGCGCTCACCGCTCGTGGTGTACCCGTGGGCCTCCGGCAGGTTCGTCGCTGGGAGTCGGACGCGCCACCGCTGCCGCAGCCCGACATTCGGCAAGCCCTTGTCGAGCTGCTCGGGAGAGACCCGCACGAGCTCGGCTTCAGCGTGCCTGCCGAGCCGGTTCGCCGGACAGTGGCGAGCGCTCTGCCGCCCGCCGACCGAGGCCCGCTGCGCACCCCGAGCCCGCTGCAGCCGGCAAGCGCCGCCACAGACTTTCTCGCTGTGACCCGGGCGCACCGGCGCCTCTATTGGACCGTCGCACCGGCCACACTCCATCCAGCCGTCAGCGCGCACGCGACACTCGGCGGACAGCTCATGGACGCGACCGCCGGCCTGACCCGCCAAGGCCTGGCTACGGCCCTGGCCGAGTCCTGGCTTCTGGCAGGGCGGGTGGAGTTCTTCGACCTGCGGGAACCGTCTCGGGCCGGGGATACGTGGGTACGGGCCCTCCAGGCCGCGGGTGAGGCCGACGATGCGCTGTTCGGCGCGGCTGTCCTGGCACACATGGCTTTCATCCCAGGATGGGCGGGCCAACACGCGGCGGCCGCGGAACGCATGGTCGCGGCCCGTACATACGCCCGCCGGGGCCCGGCGAGTCCGGAGTTCCTGGCGTGGCTGGACGCCGTCGAGGCCGAATGCGAGACCCGCTGCGGGAACACCCGGGCCGCGCTCAACCTGATCGCCCGCGGTGAGGCCGTGCTGGCGGCGGGAGGCGATCACATGACCCCCGACTGGATGGACTGGTTCAGTCCGGTCCGACTCGCCGCGTTCAAAGGCAATACGCAGTTGATTGCGGGTCACCTGCCGCAAGCACGAGAGACGCTGCTACGCGTTCTGGAGGAACTCCCCGAAGACGAGGACAAGCAGCGCACGGTCGTCCTCGGGGACCTCGCTGCCGTGGAAGCCGCAGCCGGCCGCCCGGAGGAGGCCGCCGCGTACGCGGTCAGCGCGCTCCTCCTGCTCGAGAGGCACTGGTACGCGACAGGCCTGGAGCGGGTACGCGACGCACGGCGCGCTCTCACCCCGTGGCAGCATGAGCAGTGCGTTCGCGACCTCGACGACCGGCTGTACGGCTGGGGAGCGGTGGTCAGCGCTCTCGCACGTTGAACTCGGCGATCCGGGCCGGCAGCTCCGCCAGGCTCTCCACCCGGAACGTCGGCAGCTCGCGGGCCTCGGCGGTGGTCCACTGGATCGTGGCCCACGGGCCCCGGCGCACCAGCGCGGTGTGCATCCCCGCCGCGGCGCCGGGACGCAGGTCGTTGTCGACACGGTCGCCGACGTAGAGGATCTCGTTCGCCGCGAACGGGACCACCGCGGCGACCCGGACGAAGAACTCGGGGTCCGGCTTGCTCGCACCCCAGTCGTCCGAGGTCCCGATCAGGTCCACGTCCTTCGTGAAGAGCTCGCGCAAGAGGCCGCCGGCACGAACGGTCTGGTTGCCCGCGATGCCGAGCCAGAGGCCATCGGCGCGGAGCCGCGCGAGCGTCGGCCGTACGTCCGGGTAAAGGTCCTCCTCGCCGAACCACTCCGGCCGGCCGGCGGCCGCACGAGCCTCCCGCTGCTCGGCCAGGTCGAACCCGGGTCGGAACTCCTGGAACACGTCGCGGTAGTCGCGGCCCTGAGCGATGACTGCGCCGAACACGGCTGCGAACGTGTGCCTCGGTACGTCGAGCCAGTCGGCCCAGGTGCCGTACTCCCTGGTCTCGTCGACCAGGCACTCTCCGACGTCGAAGACCACAGCGCGAATCGTCATGCGGGTCAGGGTAAGGGGAGGTCGCAGGTGCGTGAGCGCCCTCGTCGACGGCCGGGCCTGCCACCTTTTTATTCACTGCGTTCCGACGTGGCCTCTCCTAAGATCCTCCTCCAGCAGTAGGGTGCTTTCTTTGCGAGCGCATTACTCTTGTTGCAAGGCCGCGCTCGGTGGCCACGGAGGAGTGAGATGAGGAGCAGTAACCCGGTCTTCTCGCGACGGGGGTTCAGCCGCGACAACGGTGGCTACGCGGGCTTTGACGCGCAGCCGCAGCAGGCCGGGACCAACCCGTACGCGACCAACCCGTACGCCGCCGACCCGACCACCGGCATGCCGCAGGCCCCGGCCCGCGCCAACGTGATGACCATGGACGACGTCGTGAGCCGCTCGGCCATGACGCTCGGCACGCTCATCGTGACGGCCACCCTCGCCTGGGTGGCGCTGCCGGTCGACCCGGACAAGCTCGGCATGTCGTACGGCATCGCCATCGGCGCCGGTCTCATCGCCTTCGTCTTCGCGATGATCCAGTCCTTCAAGAGCAAGCCCGTCCCGGGCCTGATCCTGGCGTACGCGGCCTTCGAGGGCGTCTTCCTCGGCGTCATCAGCGCGGCCGTCAGCACCTACCTCGGCCCCGGCGTGGTCATGCAGGCCGTGATGGGCACGATGTGCGTCTTCGCCGCCGTGCTCTTCGCGTACAAGATGCGTTGGATCCGCGTCACCCGGCGCTTCTACGGCTTCGTGATGGCCGCGACCCTCGGCTTCATCCTGCTGATGCTCGTGAACACGCTGTTCGCGGTCTTCGGCGGCGGTGACGGCCTCGGCTTCCGCAGCGGCGGCCTCGGCCTGCTGTTCGGTGCCATCGGTGTCATCCTCGGCGCCTGCTTCCTCGCCCTCGACTTCAAGCAGGTCGAGGACGGCATCGCCTACGGTGCCCCGCGCGAGGAGGCCTGGCTGGCGGCCTTCGCCCTCACCATGACCCTGGTCTGGATCTATGTCGAGATGCTGCGCATCTTCTCGATCCTCTCGGGCGACGACTAGCAGGACCCGCACGCCGACCACCGGCCTGCGCACAGCATGGGGAAGGCCCCGCGAGCACTCGGCTCGCGGGGCCTTCCCGCGCATAGGGGTACGGGAAACGGGGTCGGGGGAGAGGGGCTCAGCCGAGCCGGCGTGCGGCTCTGCGCAGGTCGTACTCGTGGATGATCGCCTTGGCCTGGCCGTACGACAGCTCGTGCGCGCCGCGCAGCCAGCTGACCTTCTCCTCGAACCGGACGAGTGAGGGGCCGTCGTCCACGGTGCGGAGCCAGTCGGAGACTTCACGACCGGTGGTCTGGGGGATTCTGTCGATCATGTTGCGGTGGGTCTGTTCGGAGAACTCTACGGACATGGGCGCCTCCGGAGGTATCGCCGTGCTGTTCTCTTCACGCCACCGTGCCGGAGAGTTCGCCCGTTGGCAATGGGGCCCGGGCGGCGCGTAAGGTCGGCCGGGTGCTTGATACTTCGCCCCTGACCGCCGTCGTGGAACGTTTCGCCGACCGGCTGCGGGCCGCGCCGCAGAGCCGCCTGCAGCAGGGTGCCGCCGCCGCGGCGCTGGACCTGGCCCGCGAACTCTCCGTACGGGCCCAGCGGATCGAGACCCCCGGGCAGGAGCCGAAGGAGGTGCCGGACGCGGGCATCTTCGTCGTCGGCGATCAGGTGGCGGTGACCGGACTGGACCTCGCCGAGGCGCTGCGCGCCGCGGCCCCGGACAGCGCGAAGGCCCCGTCCGAGGTGCTGGACGAGGCCGTGCGACTGGTGGAGCGGGCGGAAGTCAGAGCGATGCGATGACGCGGTCCGCGAGGATGTAGACGTTGCTGTCGGGGTCCTCGGTGTCACCGCAGGAGAAGGTCAGCGCGTAGGCGCCGGAGATGCCCGAGCCGCCCAGCAGGACCGGCGCGGTGCCCGAGCGCAGGGCCTCGGCGAGCCGCTCCGCGGTCTCCCGGTGTCCCGGCGTCATGCACAGCGTCGTGCCGTCGGTGAAGACGTACACGTCGAGGGTGCCCAGCGGGCCCGGACGGACGTCCGCGAGGGCCGTACGGGCCTCCGCGAGCTCCTCCAGGCGGTTCACGGTGCGCTCGTGGTCGGCGCCGGGGTGCGAGGCCTGGACCGGTACGAAGTCGGGGTGCGAGGGGTGGCGCCGGCGCGCGGCGGCGAGCTCGGCCGAATCCTCGGGATACCCGGGGAGCTCGTCGAGGATCTCCTCGCCGAGTACGGGCTCCAGCCCCACCAGGTCGGCCTGCCGGGGCAGGAAGACCGGGCTGTCCTCGCCGAGCCCGGGCAGGCCGCCCAGCAGCGAGGGGGCGTCGGCGGCGTCACGGGCCTCCTGCGCGGCCCAGAAGGCCCGCGCCTCGGCCAGCTCGCGCTCGCGCTCCTCGGCGAGGGCTTCGGCCACGGCGGCTCGTATCTCCGCGGCGGGGGACTCCACGGCGCTGCGGGCGTGCGGGACGGTCGCACCGCGAGGGTGGACCGGCACCGCCAGCTCGGTGCGCAGGGCGGCGACCTGCTTGCGCAGACCATGGACGGCGTGCAGCGCAGCAGCGCCCACGGCCGTGGCAGCGGCCGTGGTCAGCAGCAGGGCAAGAGACATGGCGCTCACTGACTAACTCCTGAGGTGATTCGATCCCCCGACTTCCTACATCAGAGTGTCCCGACCTGGGAATGGCGTGCAGTGCATTACGTCACGAAATGGACAGGGCTTTGGTCACACCAGCCGCATCCGTACCAGCCCTGACCTGGTTAAACACCGATCCCCCAGGAGATAGGTCACATCCTGGGGGAAATTTGGTCACAGGTCGGCCGCGAACGGGTTAGAACCGGTGTCAGTACGCCGCAAGGGAACCTCCCGGATCCCTTGCGGCGCCTGGGCCCATCCTTGATCGAACGCTCGCTCGGCCGCGGCGGCCCCTACCCTCCGCTACGGCTCAGCTCAGGCGCTCGTTTCTTCGGTCGCGCTGATCCTCGCCACCGCTGCGGGCAGGTGCCGCCACTCGTTCCTCGGGCGACCCCTACCCTCCGCTCCGGCTCAGCTCAGGCGCTCGTTTCTTCGGTCGCGCTGATCCTCGCCACCGCTGCGGGCAGGTGCCGCCACTCGTTCCTCGGGCGACCCCTACCCTCCGCTCCGGCTCAGCTCAGGCGCTCGATGACCATGGCCATGCCCTGGCCGCCGCCCACGCACATGGTCTCCAGGCCGAACTGCTTGTCGTGGAACTGCAGGCTGTTGATCAGCGTGCCGGTGATGCGCGCACCGGTCATCCCGAACGGGTGACCGACGGCGATGGCTCCACCGTTGACGTTCAGCTTCTCCAGCGGGATCTCCAGGTCCCGGTAGGACGGGATGACCTGGGCCGCGAAGGCCTCGTTGATCTCGAAGAGGTCGATGTCGCCGACCGTGAGGCCGGCCCGCTTCAGGGCCTGCTTCGACGCCTCGACCGGGCCCAGGCCCATGATCTCGGGGGAGAGGCCGGTGACACCGGTGGAGACGATCCGGGCCAGCGGGGTCAGGCCCAGCTCGCGGGCCTTGGTGTCGCTCATGATGACCAGCGCCGCGGCGCCGTCGTTGAGCGGGCAGCAGTTGGCGGCCGTGACCAGGCCGTCGGGGCGGAAGACGGGCTTGAGGCCCTGCACGCCCTCCAGGGTCACGCCGGCGCGCGGGCCGTCGTCCCCGGAGACGACCGTGCCGTCCGGGGTGGTGATCGGGGTGATCTCGCGGGCCCAGAAGCCGTTCTTGATGGCCTCTTCCGCCAGGTTCTGCGAGCGGACGCCGAACTCGTCCATGTCCTGACGGGTCACGCCCTTGATGCGGGCCAGGTTCTCGGCGGTCTGCCCCATCGCGATGTACGCGTCCGGGACCAGACCGTCCTCGCGCGGGTCGTGCCAGCTGGAGCCGGTCGACTCGGCCACGGCCTTCGTACGGGCCTCGGCGTCCGCGAAGAGCGGGTTGTGGGTGTCGGGCCACGAGTCCGAGTTGCCCTTGGCGAACCGCGACACCATCTCGACGCCCGCCGAGATGAAGACGTCGCCCTCGCCCGCCTTGATGGCGTGCAGCGCCATCCGGGAGGTCTGCAGCGACGAGGAGCAGTAGCGGGTGATCGTGGTGCCGGGCAGGAAGTCCATGCCCATCTGCACGGCCACGATGCGCGCCAGGTTGTTGCCCTGCTCGCCGCCGGGCAGACCGCAGCCGAGCATCAGGTCGTCGATCTCGCGCGGGTCCAGCCCGGGGATCTTGGCCAGGGCGGCCTGGATGATCGTCGCGGTCAGGTCGTCCGGCCGCACGTCCTTGAGGGACCCCTTGAAGGCGCGCCCGATCGGGGAGCGGGCGGTGGAAACGATGACGGCTTCGGGCATCGGGACTCCAAGGGTGTGTTGCGGCTCTGTGCGGGACCGCAAGCGAAGTTACCGCCCCGTACGGTCCAGGTCACCGGCCGGGGCGTGTGACACGGGCCGCACTCGCCCACGGCATCCGGCCGTAGGCGCGGGACATGACGCGGTTCCGGGCGCCCGGACGGGCGGTGCGCACCCGCGCGGAGCGCCCGCAGGGCGCCTTCTACGGGACCACGGGCTGGGCCGGGTCCGTGGCGGGCACCCGACGCCGCCGGCGGTGCTTGAGCAGCACCCAGGGGCCGCGGGCGGCCGTGACCTCCGTACCCGCCTGGCCCGCCGCGGCCGACGCGGCCTTCGCCACCGGCAGCATGTCCTCGTCCCGGGACACGTCCAGCCGGTCCGACTCCGGCCACAGGCCCAGCGCCGCGCACAGCGTCGGCAGCACGGCCATGGCGGCGGTCGCGTACCCCTCCGCCGACGGATGGTAGGAGTCCGGGCCGAACATCTCGCGCGGGTTCGCGGCGAACTCCGGGCCCAGCAGGTCTCCCATGGAGACGGTTCGGGCACCCAGCGCGACCACTCCTATGGTCTGCGCGGCGGCCAGCTGCCGCGAGACCCGGCGGGCCAGCCAGCGCAGCGGCTGGTAGACCGGCTCGATCGTGCCCAGGTCCGGGCAGGTGCCCACGACGACCTCGGCGCCGGCCATGCGCAGCCTGCGCACGGCCGCGGTCAGCAGACGCACCGACTGGGTCGGTGGCATCCGGCGCGTCACGTCGTTCGCACCGATCATGATCACGCAGACGTCCGGGGGCGGCGCGAGGCCGTCCAGCAGCAGGCCGACCTGCCGGTCCAGATCGTCCGACATGGCCCCCGAAAGGGCTACGTTGCGCAGCTCCACCGGCCGCTCGGCCACCGCCGCCAGCCCGGAGGCCATCAGGGCCGCCGGAGTCTGCCGGGCCCGCCGTACGCCCAGTCCCGCGGCCGTGGAATCACCCAGCATGCCCAGCCGCAGCGGGCCCGGGCTCTGCTCCGGCCCGCCGAATTCGCTCCCGTACAGCCCGTCGGCGCGCGGTGGCTCGGGCAGCCCGGACCCGACCGCCCGCCTCGCGAACTGCATCTCGGCCACCACCAGCCCGACCGCGGCGGCCCCCACCAGTCCGAGTCCGCCTCCGCCGTACGCCGCCCCCGCCGCGATCCGGCGGGCTGTCCTCGCCCTGGACATCCTTCAGGCCACCTCCTCGGTCCTCATTGATCCCTACCTGCCCCGTACGTACGGTCGGCCAATCCCTTTCCGCATACTCTGGCCGGACCTCCCGGAGAACCCGTGGAGTCCCCTCCTTGGAGAACATGGTGCAATTCCACGACTCGATGATCAGCCTCGTCGGCAACACCCCGCTGGTGAAGCTCAACCGTGTGACCGAAGGCCTGCAGGCCACCGTCCTTGCGAAGGTCGAGTACTTCAATCCCGGTGGATCCGTGAAGGACCGGATCGCCGTACGGATGATCGAGGCCGCCGAGCAGAGCGGAGCCCTCAAGCCCGGCGGCACCATCGTGGAGCCGACCAGCGGCAACACGGGTGTAGGACTCGCCATCGTGGCCCAGCAGAAGGGCTACAAGTGCATCTTCGTCTGCCCTGACAAGGTGTCCATGGACAAGATCAACGTGATGCGCGCGTACGGCGCCGAGGTCGTGGTCTGCCCGACCGCCGTCGACCCCGAGCACCCGGACTCGTACTACAACGTGTCCGACCGCCTCGCGCGTGAGCCCGGCGCCTGGAAGCCCGACCAGTACAGCAACCCGAACAACCCCCGTTCGCACTACGAGACCACCGGCCCCGAGCTGTGGGACCAGACGGACGGGAAGATCACCCACTTCGTCGCGGGCGTCGGCACCGGCGGCACGATCTCCGGTACCGGCAACTACCTCAAGGAGGTCAGCGGCGGGAAGGTCAAGGTCATCGGCGCCGACCCCGAGGGCTCGGTCTACTCCGGCGGCTCCGGCCGTCCGTACCTGGTCGAGGGCGTCGGCGAGGACTTCTGGCCGACCGCCTACGACCCGAACGTCACCGACGAGATCATCGCGGTGTCCGACAAGGACTCCTTCCAGATGACCCGCCGCCTGGCGAAGGAGGAGGGCCTGCTCGTCGGTGGCTCCTGCGGCATGGCCGTCGTGGCCGCGCTCAAGGCCGCCGAGAGCCTGGGCCCGGACGACGTCGTCGTCGTCCTGCTGCCGGACAGCGGCCGCGGCTACCTCAGCAAGATCTTCAGCGACGAGTGGATGGCGGGACACGGCTTCCTGGAGGAGGCCGGCCCCGCCGCGCGCATCGGTGACGTGCTGAACGACAAGGAGGGCGGCATCCCCTCCCTCGTCCACATGCACCCCGAGGAGACCGTCGGCGAGGCCATCGAGGTCCTGCGCGAGTACGGCGTCTCGCAGATGCCGATCGTCAAGCCGGGCGCCGGTCACCCGGACGTGATGGCCGCCGAGGTCATCGGCTCCGTGGTCGAGAAGGAGCTGCTGGCGGCGCTGTTCGCCCAGCGGGCCTCCCTGACCGACCCGCTGGAGAAGCACATGAGCTCCCCGCTGCCGCAGGTCGGCTCCGGCGAGCCGGTGTCCGAGCTGATGGCGGTGCTCGGCGAGGCGGACGCGGCGATCGTGCTGGTCGAGGGCAAGCCCACCGGTGTGGTGAGCCGTCAGGACCTGCTGGCCTTCCTGGCCAAGGCCGCGAAGTAACCCGCGGGGCGCCCGGGGGCGGAGCGCGGGCCCACGGCCCGCGTCCCGCCCCGGGCCCGTGGCGCGGCCGTCGCGCAAACGGTACGGGCATGACACGTGACGGCAGCACCCGCTTAACACGGCTCGGGCACAGTGGTGGTTGTCGGCAGGGAGGACCGGGAGACCGGAACCCGGCCGGCACCACGGAACGGCGTGTGCGTACCTCCGGAGCGGCTCCCGGACCTCGCGTACGCCACGGACGCGGACGGCCCTGACCCGGCCGTGTCCTTCGCGGGGACCGCCGTCGTCCCGCCCCTCGGTCACCCGAGGGTGCGGCGGTCCCCGCGCGTTCCAATTTTCCGGGCCCGGTTCGCCTGCGGATCCGGCGCGGATTCCCGAGCGGGTGTGGTCAGCCCGCGTCGTCCGGCCGGGCGCGCCGCAGGCGGGCGGCGTGGATGAAGTTCACGCCCACGATCCCCGCCCAGGTGACGATCAGCCCCGGCAGCCGCGCCTGCGTGGCGGCGATCGCCGACAGCGGGACCGCCAGGACCAGCGTGATGATCGCGAAGCCGAAGCGTTCGCCGAAGTTCCCGTCCCCCGGGGCGGCGGACGGCGTCCGGCCGTCACCGCGGGCCGCGGACAGGCGTTCCTCGGCCAGCCGGCGCCGGACCTGCGTGTCGACCTTCTCGACGAACGAGTCCACGAGCGCGGCCTCGTACTCCGGACCCAGCTCGCGGCGGGCGTCCAGCGTCGCGTCGAATTCCTTCTTCAGCTCTCGGGCGTGCGCGTCCATGCCCCCACCGTAGGAACCCCGGCGGACCACGGCACTGGGGCTAGCACCCCTATCCGGATCGCGGGCACGGCTTGCCCCGCTGCATAACCGCATGCAGAGTGCTCCGTGACTGAATAACTCACCGGGACGGAGGGGACGGGATGAGTGACAGCCCGGCCGCGCGGCTGCAGAAGCTGTTCGAGGGGCACCGGCTGACGCCGACCCAGCGACGGATCGCGCACTGCATGGTGCGCGGGGCGGCAGAGGTGCCTTTCCTGTCGAGCGTCGAGCTCGCGGAGCTGGCCGGGGTGAGCCAGCCCTCGGTGACCCGGTTCGCCGTGGCGCTGGGCTTCGACGGCTATCCGGCGCTGCGCCGCCACCTGCGCGAGGTGGCCCCCGCCGAGCGGCCCGAGGTCGCGCGGGAGGACTCGTACAACGAGTACCAGCAGGCCGTTCTCGGCGAGATCGAGAACCTGCGGCAGCTGGCGGCGATGCTGGCCGATCCCGCGCCGGTCCAGGAGGCGGGGCGGCTGCTCGCCGCCTCGACCCCGCTGCTGGTGCTCGGGCTGCGGGCGGCCTCCTCCCAGGCGCGCGGGTTCGCGTACTTCGCGTCGAAGGTCCACCCGGACGTACGCCTCCTCGACGAGGGCGGCTCGATGATGGAGGACCGGATCGACGCGGCGCGCTACGAGGGCGCCACGGCGCTGCTCTGCTTCGCGCTGCCCCGCCACCCCCGGGAGGTCGTGGACACGCTGGAGCGCGTCCGAGGGGCCGGCCTGACCGTGGTCACGGTCGCCGACTCGGCCTTCGCCCCGGTGGCCCGCCACTCGGACCTGCTGATTCCGGCGCAGGTCGGTACCGGGCTGGCCTTCGACACGGCGTGCGCGCCGATGCTGCTGGGGCGGGTGCTGCTGGAGTCGATGGCGGACGCCCTGCCGGACGCGCAGGCCCGGCTGGAGGCCTTCGACACGCGGGCGGCGGCGCGCGGCCTGTTCGTCGAGTGAGCGGCGGAGTGAGCGGCGGAGTGAGCCGTGGAGTGAGCCTCAGCGGTAGGTGAGCTCCGCCAGCTCGGCGGCGAGGCGGTCACGCAGCGCCGGGACGCGGGCGAGCAGCGGCAGCAGGGCGTTGCGCGCGGCGCGCAGGACCGGGTTGCGGGTGGTCGCGGCCCGGGTCATCCGGTGCGTGAGGGCCACCACGCGCCGGGCGACGGGGCGCCGCCGGGCCTCGTAGTCGTCGAGGTCCCCGGTGACCAGGGCGCGGCCGAGGGCGTAGCCGTCCTGGATGCCGGTGTTCATGCCCTGACCGCCGGCCGGGCTGTGCACGTGGGCCGCGTCCCCGGCGAGCAGCAGCCGTCCGGCGCGGTACCGGTCGGCGACCCGGTGATGGATCCGGAACCGGGAGGACCAGACGAGTTCGCGGACCGCGGCCCGGCCGGGGACGCGCTCGTCCATCAGGGCCCGGACGAAGGCGAGGTCCGGCTCGGCGGGGGCCTCGGCGACGGCGGCGACGATCCGGTAGTGCCCTCCGGGCAGCGGGGCGACCACGGTGGGCCCGGCGGTACCGAAGGCGAGCGTGACCTCGTGCGGGCCCGGGGCCCAGTCCATGACCACATCGGCGAGGACGAAGGACTCCGCGTACGCACTGCCCTCGAAGGCGATGCCGGCGGCCCCGCGGACCACGCTGTGCATCCCGTCGGCGCCGACCGCGTGGGCCGCGCGCAGGGTCTCCCCGGTGGCGGTGGTGAGGGTGACCCCGTCCGCGTCCTGGGTGACGGAGGTGACCTCGTAGGGGCGGTGGACGTCACCGCCCAGAGCGCGCAGGCGCGCCAGGAGCACGGCTTCGGTCTCGTACTGGGGGACCATCAGCGCGTACGGGTGGGCCGTGGGCAGGCCGTCGAAGTCGACGGCGGCGAGCGGGCGGGCGCCGTCACGGATCCGGAACCGGGTGACGCGGACGCCGCGGCCGACGAGCTCGCCCGAGAGGGCGCCGCTCGGATCGAGCTCGTCGAGGACCTCCAGCGTGCGGGCGTGCACGACGGCGGCGCGGGAGGTGTTGGCGCCCTCGGCCTGCCGGTCGAGGAGGACGAAGTCGACGCCGGCCTCCGCCAGGGTCACGGCGAGGGCGAGGCCGGTGGGTCCGGCGCCGACGACGGCCACGTCCGTACGGGTCGGGAGTGCGGCGGTGCTGGTCATACGGGCCTCCTCCGTCAGGCCAACGCTTGTTGGCCAACAGTTGTTGATATGAGAGTGCGCCTCTCCCGCTGGTATGTCAACGCTTGTTGGCCTACGCTCGTTGGCATGACCGCGCGACGCACTTCCGACACGACCAAGACGGCGATCCTGCGGGCGGCCCGGGAGCGCTTCGCCGCGCAGGGCTACGAGCGCACCACCATCCGCGCCGTCGCGGCGGACGCGGAGATCGACCCGTCGATGGTCATGCGCTACTTCGGCAGCAAGGAGCGGCTCTTCGACGCCGCCCTCGCGGTGGACCTGCGCCTGCCCGACCTGGGCGCCGTGCCGGCCGGGGAGCTCCCCGCCGCCCTCGTGCGGCACTTCGTGGAGCGGTGGGAGGGTGATCCGGCCGACGACGCGCTGCTGGTGCTGTTGCGCTCGGCGGTGACGAACGAGCAGGCCGCGGCCCGGATGCGGGAGGTCTTCGCGGCGCAGGTCGCTCCGGCGTTGGCGGCCGCCGTCGGCCCGGAGCGGGCCGCGGCGGTGGCGGGCCTGGTCTCCGCGCAGCTGCTGGGCCTGGCCCTGACCCGCTACCTGCTGCGCCTGCCGGGGGTCGTCGCGCTGACCCCGGCCGAGGTCGTGGCGGGCGTCGCCCCGGCCCTGGCGGCCACCCTCACCGGCTGAGTCCGTCGCCCGGCGGGCGGAGCGGCGGGGCGCCGCCCCGGGTGCTCACAGCAGTGCGTCCCGCAGGTCTCCGCCCGCTTCCGCGACGATCGCCGACACGTCCTGCGCGGGGCGCACCAGACGGAAGGCGACCTCCCCCGACTCCGTGACCGTGAAGCCGTGGACCGCCGGCCGCGGCAGGCTGTTGTAGCCGTAGTGGGCCGTGAAGAAGTACGCCCCGGTGTCCGGGACGCCGATCAGGTCGCCGGGGGCGAGCAGGGGCAGCTCGCGGGCGGTCGCGAGCAGGTCCCCGGCGAAGCAGGCCGGGCCCGCGACGTCCTGGGCCACCGGGTCGCCGGTCTTCGGGGCGCCCTTCGCGTCGTACGGCAGGATCCGCACCGGCCAGGCCGCCGGGGCGTACGCGGTGCGGGTCGCCACCTGGACCCCGGCGTGGGTGAGCGCGATCGACCGGGAGCCGCTGGTCTTGGTGTACTCCACGCGGGCCAGCACCAGGCCGTGCTTGGCCAACAGGGCGCGACCGAATTCCGTGACCAGGCCGTACGAGCCGTCGAACAGGGCGGGGACCGCCTCGCGCAGCGCCGCCACGTAGCCCGCGAACGTCGGGGTCTCCTCGTCGGAGGCGAAGTTCACCGGCAGGCCGCCGCCGATGTCGAGGGTGTCGACCTGGCGTCGCCCGGCCGCCGCGTTGATCTCCTCGGCGAGCGCGTGGAGCTCCCGTACGCCTTCCGCGATCAGCGGCAGGGGTACGCCCTGGGAGCCCGAGTGGATGTGCAGCCGGGTGAGCCACGGCCGGTCCAGGTAGGCGCGTACGAGCCAGGCGCGCGCGCCCGGGTCGCGCAGGGCGATCCCGAACTTCGAGGTGGCGGTGGCCGTGGACAGGGCGTCGATGGCGCCTGCCCCGGTCTGCGGGTTGATCCGTACGCCGATCGGGGCCGCGGGGGGCGTGGCCGACCGGCCGACGAGCCCGTCCAGGCGGGCCAGCTCCTGCGGGTTGTCGGCGTTGACGGCGATGCCCAGGGCCAGGGCCTCGCGCAGCTCGGCCGGGGTCTTGGCGGGGGAGTCCAGGACGGTCCGCTCCGCGGGCACCCCGGCCGCCCGGGCCAGCGCCAGCTCCCCGGGGCTCGCCACCTCGCAACCGAGCCCGGCGTCGGCGAGCAGCCGCAGGACCGGGACGAGCGGGGCGGCCTTGACGGCGAAGGCGTGCAGGACGGGGGTGCCGGGCGCCAGGGCGGCCGCGAAGGCGCCGGTCAGGGCCGCGGCGGAGGCCCGGATCCCGGCGACGTCCAGCAGGCAGACCAGGGGCCGTGCCTCCTCGCCCCCGCCCACGAGGCCCTGCTCGACGGCGGCCCGCACGGCCGGATCCCGGCGCCCCGCGGCGCTCGCGGCGACACCCTCGACCTCGCTGTTCGCAGCCATTCGGCCATCCCATCACCCGACGGGGCCGAACGCAGCTGTTGACTGAATCTATTCAGGGCAGGAGGATGTGAATAGATTGACCAACATCGGAGGAGGCACCGCCATGTCAGGACCCCGCCCCGTACGTGCCGCGCGAGGCACCGAGCTCAGCACCCTGGGATGGCAGCAGGAGGCCGCCCTGCGGATGCTGCAGAACAACCTCGACCCCGAGGTCGCCGAGCACCCCGACAAGCTCGTCGTCTACGGCGGCACCGGCAAGGCCGCCCGCGACTGGCGCTCGTACGACGCGATGGTCCGCACCCTGCAGACCCTCAAGCAGGACGAGACGATGCTGGTCCAGTCCGGCCGCCCGGTCGGCGTGATGCAGACCCACGAGTGGGCGCCGCGCGTCCTGCTCGCCAACTCCAACCTCGTCGGCGACTGGGCCAACTGGGAGGAGTTCCGCCGCCTGGAGCACCTGGGCCTGACCATGTACGGCCAGATGACCGCCGGGTCCTGGATCTACATCGGCACCCAGGGCATCCTCCAGGGCACCTACGAGACCTTCGCCGCCGTCGCCGCCAAGAAGTTCAACGGCACCCTCGCGGGCACCATCACCCTCACCGCCGGCCTCGGCGGCATGGGCGGCGCCCAGCCGCTGGCCGTGACGATGAACGACGGCGTCGCGATCTGTATCGACGTCGACCCGCGCGCCATCGACCGCCGCATCGAGCACCGCTACCTGGACGTCAAGGCCGACAACCTCCGCCACGCCCTCCAGCTGGCCGTCGAAGCCCGCGACGCCCGCAAGCCGCTCTCCATCGGCCTCCTCGGCAACGCCGCCGAGCTGCTCCCGCAGATGCTCGCCGAGGGCGCCCCGATCGACATCGTGACCGACCAGACCTCGGCCCACGACCCGCTCGCGTACCTGCCCGTCGGCGTCGACTTCGACGACATGGCTTCCTACGCGGCCAAGGACCCGGCCGGCTTCACCACCCGCGCCCGTGAGTCCATGGCCAAGCACGTCGAGGCCATGGTCGGCTTCATGGACGCCGGCGCCGAGGTCTTCGACTACGGCAACTCCATCCGCGGCGAGGCCCAGCTGGCCGGCTACGACCGTGCCTTCGCCTTCCCCGGCTTCGTCCCGGCCTACATCCGCCCGCTGTTCTGCGAGGGCAAGGGCCCCTTCCGCTGGGCCGCCCTGTCCGGCGAGGCCTCGGACATCCACAAGACCGACAAGGCCATGCTGGAGCTCTTCCCGGAGAACGAGTCCCTGCACCGCTGGATCAAGATGGCCGGCGAGCGCGTCCACTTCCAGGGCCTGCCCGCGCGCATCTGCTGGCTCGGCTACGGCGAGCGCGACAAGGCCGGCGAGCGCTTCAACGACATGGTGGCCGACGGCACCCTCGCCGCGCCCCTGGCGATCGGCCGCGACCACCTCGACTGCGGCTCGGTGGCCTCCCCGTACCGCGAGACCGAGGCCATGCTCGACGGCTCCGACGCGATCGCCGACTGGCCGCTGCTCAACGCCATGGTCAACGTGGCCTCCGGAGCCTCCTGGGTCTCCATCCACCACGGCGGCGGCGTCGGCATGGGCCGCTCCATCCACGCGGGCCAGGTCACCGTCGCCGACGGCACCCCGCTCGCCGGTGAGAAGATCCGCCGCGTCCTCACCAACGACCCGGGCATGGGCGTCATCCGCCACGTCGACGCCGGCTACGACATCGCCGAGTCGGTCGCCGACGAGCGCGGCGTCCGCGTCCCCATGCGTGAGGGCGACGACGCGTGACCTTCCACGAGATGTGGGCGGAGCTCGCGCCCATCGGCCGCGACGCCGGCACCGGCGGATACCGCCGGTACGCCTGGAGCGGGGCCGACGCCGACTGCCGGACCTGGTTCCAGGAGCAGGCCGAGGCGCGCGGGCTGACGTACGAGACCGACCGCAACGGCAACCAGTGGGCCTGGCTGGGCGACCCCCTCGCGGGGGACGCCGTGGTCACCGGCTCGCACCTGGACTCCGTCCCCGACGGCGGGGCCTTCGACGGCCCCCTCGGGGTGGTCTCCTCCTTCGCGGCCCTGGACGAACTCCGCAGGAGGGGCGCGGAGTTCTCCAGGCCGCTGGCCATCACCAACTTCGGTGACGAGGAAGGCGCCCGCTTCGGGCTCGCCTGCGTCGGCTCCCGGCTCGCCGCCGGACAGCTGACCAAGGAGAAGGCGTACGAGCTGCGCGACGCCGAGGGCATCTCCCTGCCCCAGGCCATGGAGGCCGCCGGCTACGACCCCGAGGCCATCGGGGCCGACCCCGAACGCCTGGGCCGCATCGGCGCCTTCGTCGAACTCCACGTGGAACAGGGCCGGGCCCTGGACCTGTCCGGGGACCGGGTCGGCATCGCCTCCGCGATCTGGCCGCACGGCCGCTGGCGGTTCGACTTCCGCGGCGAGGCCAACCACGCCGGCACCACCCGGCTGGTCGACCGCCGCGACCCGATGCTCACCTACGCGTCGACCGTGCTGGCCGCCCGCACGGAGGCGGCCCTCGCCGGGGCCGTCGCCACCTTCGGGAAGATCGCGGTCGAGCCCAACGGGGTCAACGCCATCCCCTCGCTGGTGCGCGGCTGGCTCGACTCCCGGGCCGCCGACCAGGCCACCCTCGACACGGTCGTCACGGCCATCGAGAAGGCCGCCCGCGAGCGCGCCGACCAGGACGGCATCGACCTCGACATCGTCCGGGAGTCCTTCACCCCGGTCGTCGAGTTCGAGCACGCCCTGCGCGACGAGATGAACCGGATCCTGGGCGGTTCGGTCCCCGTGCTCGGCACCGGGGCGGGACACGACGCCGGGATCCTCTCGGCGGCCGTCCCGACCGCCATGCTGTTCGTACGGAACCCGACCGGCGTCTCCCACTCCCCGCGGGAGTTCGCCGCCGAGGACGACTGCGTGGCAGGCGTCCTCGCCCTCGCCGACGTACTGGAAGGCCTGGCATGTCGTTGACGACGTACTGGCTGGAGCACGCCTGGCTCGGCACCCACGTCGAGCCGGGCGTCGCCCTGGAGGTCACCGAGGACGGGCGGATCGGCGCCCTGCGCACCGGGGTCGAGACCCCGCCGCCCGGCGCCGAGGTGCTGCGCGGCCTGACGATCCCCGGGCTGGCCAACGCACACAGCCACGCCTTCCACCGGGCCCTGCGCGGCACCGTCCAGGTCGGCTCGGGCACCTTCTGGACCTGGCGCGACCTGATGTACAAGGTCGCCCAGAACCTCACCCCCGACAGCTACTTCGCGCTCGCCCGCGCCGCCTACGCGGAGATGGCGCTGGCCGGCATCACCAACGTCGGCGAGTTCCACTACGTCCACCACGCGCCCGGCGGCACCGCCTACGCCGACCCGAACGCGATGGGCGAGGCCCTGATCGAGGCCGCCGCCGCGGCCGGGATCCGGATCACGCTCCTGGACACCGCGTACCTGTCCTCCGGCTTCGGAGAGGCCCCCAACAGCCACCAGCTGCGCTTCTCCGACGGCACCGCCGAGGCCTGGGCCGAGCGCGCGAGCGCGCTGAAGCCCCGCGAGCACGCCCTGATCGGCGCCGCGATCCACTCGGTCCGCGCGGTCCCCGCAGCCGAACTGGCCACCGTGGCCGGCTGGGCCGAGGAGCGCCGGGCGCCCCTGCACGTCCACCTCTCGGAGCAGACCGCCGAGAACGACGCCTGCCAGGCCGCCCACGGACGCACCCCGACCCAGCTGCTGGCCGACCACGGGGTGCTCGGCCCGCGCACCACCGGCGTCCACAACACGCACCTCACCGATGTGGACATCGCCCTCCTCGGCGGGACCGGCACGGGCACCTGCATGTGCCCCACCACCGAACGCGACCTCGCGGACGGCATCGGCCCGGCGACCCGGCTCCAGCACGCGGGCAGCCCGCTGTCCCTGGGCAGCGACAGCCATGCCGTGATCGACCTGCTCGAAGAGGCCCGCGCGATGGAGCTGAACGAGCGCCTGCGCAGCCGCACCCGGGGCCACTGGACGGCGAACGCCCTGCTCACCGCCGCCACCGAGGACGGCCACGCCGCCCTCGGACTCCCGGACGCGGGGCGCCTGGAGGCGGGCGCGCTCGCGGACTTCACCACCATCGCGCTGGACTCCGTCCGTACGGCGGGTCCGCCGGCGCGGCTCGGCGCCGAGACGGCGGTGTTCGCCGCCACCGCCTCGGACGTCCGCCACACGGTGGTCGGCGGCCGCCACGTGGTCCGCGACGGCCACCACACCCTGGTCGGGGACGTCCCGTCCGCCCTCGCCGAATCGATCGCAGCCCTGCGCGGCTGACCGTCGCGGGGCTCCGCCCCGGAACCCGCGCCTCAAACGCCGGCGAGGCTGGATTTTCAGCCCGTCCGGCGTTTGAGGACCGGGTCCGGGCAGAGCCCGGGAAACGGCGAAAGGGCGGGGCGGGGAGAGCAACCTTGAGAGGAACCATGACCACCACCTGCATCACCAACATCGGCAGCCTCGTCACCAACGACCCGTCCGTCGGCGACGGTTCACCCCTGGGCCTGATCGAGAACGCCGCCGTCGTCATCGACGGCGACAAGGTCGCCTGGGTCGGCCCCGCCGCCAAGGCGCCCGACACCGACGAGGTCGTCGACGCGCAGGGTCGGGCCGTCATCCCCGGCTTCGTCGACTCCCACTCGCACCTCGTCTTCGCCGGCGACCGCACCCAGGAGTTCAACGCCCGGATGTCGGGCCGCGCCTACTCCGCCGGCGGCATCCGCACCACCGTCGCCGCCACCCGCGCCGCCACCGACGCCGAGCTGGAGGCGAACCTCGTCCGCCACCTCGACGAGGCCCGCCGCCAGGGCACCACCACCTTCGAGACCAAGTCCGGCTACGGCCTCACCGTCGCCGACGAGGCCCGCGCCCTGCGCATCGCCGCCGCGCACACCGAGGAGGTCACCTACCTCGGCGCGCACATCGTCTCCCCGGACTTCGCCGAGGACCCGGCCGGCTACGTCGACCTCGTCACCGGCGAGATGCTGGCGGCCTGCGCCCCGTACGCCCGCTGGGTGGACGTCTTCTGCGAGAAGGGCGCCTTCGACGGCGACCAGGCCCGCGCCATCCTCACCGCCGGCGCCGCCGCCGGGCTGATCCCGCGCGTGCACGCCAACCAGCTCTCCTACGGGCCCGGCGTCCAGCTCGCCGTCGAGCTCGAAGCGGCCTCCGCCGACCACTGCACCCACCTCACCGACGCCGATGTCGACGCCCTCGCCCAGGCCGCCGGCACCACCGTGGCCACCCTGCTGCCCGGCGCCGAGTTCTCCACGCGCGCCCAGTGGCCCGACGCCCGGCGCCTGATCGACGCGGGCGCCACCGTCGCCCTGTCCACGGACTGCAACCCCGGCTCCTCCTACACGAGTTCGATGCCCTTCTGCATCGCGCTCGCCGTCCGCGACATGCGGATGACCCCCGACGAGGCCCTCTGGTCGGCCACCGCCGGTGGCGCCCGCGCCCTGCGTCGCGACGACATCGGCTTCCTCGCCCCGGGAGCCCGCGCGGACCTGGCCCTGCTGGACGCCCCGAGCCATGTCCACCTCGCCTACCGTCCGGGCGTACCGCTGGTCTCCGGCGTCTGGCAGCGGGGGCGCCGCGCCTACTGACGAACAGTCGATCCCGGGTTGTCCTTTGTCTTCCCTCCGTAAGGGCCCGGGCGTACCTTGAGCCACCGATCTGATGTGTCGTCAGTTTTCTGTGGCCCGAGGGGAAGACGAAGGTGTCCGACCGCAAACGCTCCACCGCGCTCGCGCTGGCCTCCGCGCTGGCCGGATCGGCGGTGCTGTTCACCGCCCCCGCGGCCCATGCCGCCGTCGTCGACGTCGCCTACGACTGCAAGACCCCGATCGGGGACAAGTCGGCGGTGTCGCCCATCGACATCAAGTCCGTCAAGGAGGGGGACGGGTACAAGCTGACGATGTCCTTCCAGAAGGGCGTCTCGTCCAGCCCCATCGAGCTCGGCAAGGGCGCCATGAGCCCCAGCGCCGTCATCGTCGTCGGCGGCGCCGAGAAGGTGTCCGTACCGGTGTCGGGACCGTCCAACCCCGAGGCCGTGCCCCCGGACACCCCCATCAAGATCACCGACCTCTCGGGCACCTACACTCCCAAGAAGAGCGGCAAGGTCACCTTCACCGCCGGCGTGCTCACCATCAAGGCGATGGGCACCACGACCACCTGCACCCCCGGCAACAACCCGGGACCGTCGCTCGAACTGGACGTCACGGCGCCCGGCGGCGGGGGTGGCGGAGGCGGGGGCACGCAGCCCGGCGCCGACACCACCGGCGACACCCTCCCGCAGACCGGGCCCACCGACTCCGCCCTGGCCCTCGGCACCCTCGGCGGAACGGTGCTGCTCGCCGGCGCGGCCGGTGTGCTCTGGCTGACCCGGCGCGGGCAGCGGGCCCGGTCCTGAACGGAGCACCTCGGTCATGCCCGTGCTCCACTCCCTCAGGCGCGCCGCCGTCGTCCTCCTGCTCGCCGCCGCCACGCTGTACGCGGCTCCCGCGCGCCCGGCGGCCGCCGACGAGCCGGGCTGGACCGCCGAGCCCGCCACCGGCGCGGCGGCGACCGCCGTCCGCCCCTCCTTCTACCTGGCCGGCGCCCCCGGTACCGTGCTGGAGGACCGCCTCGCCCTGGCCAACACCACCGACCAGGAGCGCACGATCACCCTGCGCGGGGCCGATGCCTACAACACGGCCGACGGCGCCTTCGCGGTCCGCCCGGCGACGCCCGGAGCCGGGGCCGCCGCGACCACCGGGGCCACCGGGGCCGGTTCCTGGATCAGCTTCGGGGCCGCCACCACCGTGAAGGTCCCGCCCCGTACCCGGGCCCTGATCCCCTTCACCCTCACCGTGCCGCCCGCGTCCCCGCCCGGCGACCACCCCGCCGCCGTGATCGCCACCGAGGGCGGCCACGAGGTCGGGGTGCGGGTCCACCTGCGGGTCGGCGGCCCCACGCTGGCCGCCCTCACGGTCGAGGACGTCGCCGTACGGGGCCGGGGCGCGGCCGCCGTCATCGCCTACACCCTCGTCAACCGCGGCAACGTGGCCCTCACCCCGGAACTCCGGGTCCGCGCCGAGGCCCTGGTCGGCGAGCCGGCCGACCCGCCCCGCGGCCGCACCCCGCCGATCGAGCTGCTCCCCGGTCAGCGGGTGGAGCTCACCGAACCCTGGCCCGGCGCCCCGGCCTTCGACCGGGTCCGCGTCACCCTCACCGTGACCGCCCCCGGCGGAGCCCGCGCGGTGGCCACCGGATCGCGGTGGCTCGTCCCCTGGGGCCTGGTCGGCCTGCTCGGGGGCGGCCTGCTCGGCCTCGGCGCGACGACCGCCGCCGCGCTGTACCTCGTACGCGGCCGGCGACCCGAACCGGGAAGCCCGGCACCGGCGCCGGACGGGCCGTCCGCGGCCGGACCGACACCCCCTGCACCGCACCACGAACTGACGGGAGCCGCCAGGTGAGAAGAGTCGGAGCCCTGCTGGCCGCGGGGCTGGCGGTGTGCGCCCTGGCGCTGTCCCCCGCGGGCCCGGCCGCCGCCGCCGAGGGCAAGCCGGCCGTGGCGCTCTCGCTCCAGGAGGCCGCCAAGGGCACCGGGATCACCGTCACCGGCACCGGCTGGCCGGCGAAGACGCTGGTGATGCTGCTGGTCTGCGGTCAGAACATGATCGGCGGCACCAACAGTTGCGCCAACGCCGACGGCGCCGCCGTCTCGGTCGGCGCCGACGGGAGCTTCACCGCGCAGCTGCCCGTGGTGGCACCGCCCAAGCCCTGCCCGTGCATCGTCAACGTCACCTCCGTCAACGGCGACCAGTCCACCGTCGCGATCCCCTTGAAGATCACCGACCATCCGGTCGCCGAGTTGCCCGCCGAGTCCGGCACGGCCCGCCTCGCGATGCTCACCGGGGTCCGGCTGGAGGGCGAGGACGGGGTGCTGACCTGGTTCGGCGCCCCGCCCACCCGGAAGTTCAAGGTCACGGTCGGCAATCTCGGCCCGGTCCCGGTCAAGGACCCGGTCTTCCAGCTCGGCACCGCGCACGGGGTGTTCGCCCCGCTGTGGGAGGAGGCCCGGTGGAAGGGCACCATCCCGCCCGGCGGGAAGGCGGAGATCGCGCTCGACGTGAGTCTGGCCGCCGGCGCCCACGGGGACTACACGATCTCCCTCAAGTACGGCGAGACCGTGGTGGCCGCACAGCCCTGGGGCGTGGACCGCCCGTACGGGGTGCTGCTCTTCTGGGGTCTGCTCCTGCTGGTGATCCCGGCCGCGGTCTTCCGTATCGGCATGGCGGTCGTCGACCGGGTCCGACCGGGCGCCGCCCCCGCCGCCGGCCGCCACCGGGGCGTACGGCTGCCCGACGCGGCCTCCGCGGTGACGGCCCGGCTGCCGCGGATCGGGTCCCCACGGCCGCCCGAACGGGCCCCGGGCTCCGACGGCCCGGAGCCGTCCCCCCAGACCACCACGGCGGTCCTGCCGTGGTTCACCCCGGACAGCGCGCCGGGCACAGCACCACAGGCGTCCGCACCGTCTGAGAACCGTTCGACGACGAAGGGACATTCGTGAATACCCAACGGAGGGTGAGCGCGGCCGTGATCGCGCTGCTGCTCGGCGGTGCCGGTATCGCCATCGGAGCCACTCCCGCCCAGGCCGCGGAGACCAAGTTCAACGTCAAGTGCGTTCCCCCGGCCGGGGGCGGCGCTCCGGTGGAGGGGGAGACCACCGCCAAGGTCACCGCCCCCGCCTCGGCGAAGGTCGGCGACGAGGTCGACGTGTCCTGGGAGACGGTGAAGCCGGCCTCGAACAACACGGACCTGATGGACATCCCGCAGGACGCGGTCCAGCCCACCGGCTGGATCACGGTCGGCGGCGGGGGCGGTGAGCTGAAGGTCGTCGGGGAGAAGAAGAACCCGCCGATCCCGAAGAAGGCGCCCATGCAGATGTCCGTGATGAAGGGCAAGCTGAAGCTCACCAAGGCCGGGAAGATCACGCTGACCCCCGGCAAGTACGACGTGGCCGTCACCTTCTCCTTCGGCACGTTCGTCACCAAGTGTGCGCCGACCGGCGCCGTGGGGGTCGGGGCCACCATCGACGTGGCGGCCGGCTCCAGCGGTGGCACGACGACCGGTGGCACGACGACGGGCGGCACGACGACGGGCGGCACGACGACCGGTGGCACCACCACGGGCGGTTCCACGACCACGGGAGGTTCCACCGGAGGCGGAGGCGGCCAGACCGACTTCCCGGGCAAGGCGGTCGAGGTGGCCTTCGACTGCGGGCCGGTCGTCCCGGGGGGCATCAAGACCCCGGTCACGATCAACGCCAAGAAGAACGGCGGCAGCTACGACCTGACGGTCAAGACCGCCAAGGGAGCGATGGCGGCGCCCATGGCCCTGCCCGCGGGAGCGCTCAAGCCCTCCATGGACGTGAAGCTCGGCGGGGCGGACAGCGGCACGGTCAAGGTCTCCGGCCCGGCCAACGCGGAGCCGATCCCGGACAAGGCCCCGGTCAGCCTCAGCGACATGACCGGTACCTACAAGCCCGGGAAGAGCGGCAAGGTGACGCTGAGCCCGGACCAGCTGACGATCGACGTCACGATGGCTCCCGGCTCCACCCCGATCAACGTCCCCTGCAAGGCCGCGAGCAGCGGGGTGTCGCTGGAACTGGACACCGCCGCCCAGCCGGGCGGCTCCGGTTCCTCGACGTCCTCCTCCGGCAGCACCACCTCGGGCGGTCTCGCCGAGACCGGCGCGGAGGACGAGGGCGGCATCAAGGCCCTGGCCCTGGTCGCCGGCACGGTGATCCTGCTCGGCGGGGCGGTGTTCACCTTCACCCCGTGGCGCCGCCTGCGCGGCACCCGCTGACACGAGAACGGCCCGGCACACCTTCCGGTGTGCCGGGCCGTTCCGTGGGACGGGGAGCCGACGGGTCAGCCCATGCCGTCCATCAGCTGGTTGACCTTCTTGCGGTACATGAAGATCGCGAGGCCGGCGAGGACGGCGGCGACGGCCTGGAAGAGGATGACCCCGACGCCGTTCAGCTGCACGTCGGCGAGACCCATCAGACCGGTGATGCAGTCACCGGCGGTGACGGCGAGGAACCAGACGCCCATCATCTGGGAGCCGTACTTCTGCGGAGCCATCTTCGTGGTGACCGACAGGCCGACCGGGGAGAGGCACAGCTCGGCGAGCGTGTGCATCAGGAAGATGAGCACCAGCCACCACATGGTGACCTTGGTGTCGTTTCCGGCGGTCTGGCTCAGCGGGATCGCGAAGACGAAGAACGAGGCGCCGACGATGATCAGGGCCACCGAGAACTTCACGATGGTGCTGGGCTCGCGGTTGCGGCGGGCCAGGGCCACCCACGCGGCGGCGAAGACCGGGGCCAGGGCCACCACGAAGAGCGGGTTCAGCGACTGGAAGATCGTGGTCGGGACTTCCCAGCCGAACAGGGCGCGCTCGGAGTTCTTGTCACCGAAGAGCGAGAGGGTCGAACCGCCCTGGTCGTAGATCATCCAGAAGACGGCGGCGGCCACGAAGAACCAGATGTAGGCGCTCATCCGGGTCTGCTCGACGGTGGACAGGTCCCGGTCCCGCTTGATGCGGACGAGGACGGCGACCGGGATGAGCAGACCGGCGATGGTGATCGGGTACAGCGCCCACTTGATGGTGAACATGTCCGCGGCGACGACGGCGCCGTAGAAGACGGCGATGACGGCCAGGACGGCGAGGGCCTTGACGATCACGGCCTTGCGCTCGACCGCGGACAGCGGGTTCGGGACGATGCTGCTCTGCGGGCTCAGGGTGCGGCCGGCGAGCAGGTAGATCACGAGGCCGATGCCCATGCCGACGGCGGCGAGCGCGAAGCCGAGGTGCCAGTTCACGAGCTCGCCGACCATGCCGATGCCGACCGGGGCGAGCAGGGCGCCCACGTTGATGCCGATGTAGAAGATCGTGAAGCCGCTGTCCCGGCGCGGGTCGTCCACACCGCGGTACAGGTGGCCGACCATCGTGGAGATGTTGGCCTTCAGCAGACCGGAGCCGACGGCGACCAGCAGCAGACCGACGAAGAACGACAGCTGGCCGGGCAGGGCGAGCGCCACGTGGCCCGCCATGATCACGGCACCGGCGATGGTGACCGTCTTGCGGGCGCCCCAGACGCGGTCGCCGAACCAACCGCCGGGCATGGCCATGAGGTAGACCATGGCGACGTAGACGGAGTAGATCGCCGTGGCCGTCGCGGCGGTGAAGCCGAGGCCACCACCCTGGCTGCCGGTCGCGGCGTCGACACCGCCGGAGACCAGGTACAGGACGAGAAGCGCACGCATGCCGTAGTAGGAGAAGCGCTCCCACATCTCGGTCATGAACAGCGTGGCCAGGCCGATCGGGTGGCCGAGGACGGTCTTCTCGTGAGCGGGGCTCGGTGAGGCCGTCGTCAGGCTGGAAGCCATGGTCGATCCTTGCTTGCTCGGGACGCTTCGGCTTCGTGAGCTCATCCGCGCCCGGTGGGGGGTGGCCGGCACCGGTGGACGGATCTCCCACCCCACGCCTCGGGGCCCGCCCCACGGGGATGGGGGCGGCAGGACATCCGTCACCGGGATCCACGCCCTCCCGCGCATCTCACGCGAGGGGCCCGGCCAACAGGTCATTCACTGTCGTCACGATCGGCCGGGCCGGCCCTTGATCGGACCGTCCGTCCGGTTCAGGACAGAAATAGAGACCTTTGTGCTGCTTTTCGGCACAAAGGTCCCTGAGGTATTGCATCAGGCGTCTCGCCACCATACGACACGACACTGCGGCATATGAAAGGACTTGAGAGATGGATCACAAGGCGCGCCGGGAACCGTTCGACCATATTCGAAGGCGCTCGGTCGCTCATAAGCGCAGATAGAGAGGGGTCCTCCCGGGGGCCTCTGGATTCAGCCGCCGCGCACTACCATCACCCACATGACGCGTGTACTGCTCGCCGAGGACGACGCATCCATCTCGGAACCCCTGGCCCGCGCCCTGCGCCGGGAGGGGTACGAGGTCGAGGTCCGGGAGGACGGCCCCACCGCCCTGGACGCGGGACTGCAGGGCGGCGTCGATCTCGTCGTCCTCGACCTGGGACTGCCGGGCATGGACGGCCTGGAGGTGGCCCGCCGGCTGCGCGCCGAGGGCCACGGCTTCCCGATCCTGGTCCTCACCGCCCGGGCCGACGAGGTCGACACGGTCGTCGGCCTGGACGCCGGCGCCGACGACTACGTGACCAAGCCCTTCCGCCTGGCCGAACTGCTCGCCCGGGTCCGGGCCCTGCTCCGGCGCGGCGCCACCGAGACCCCGCAGCCCCCGGCCACCCACGGCGTGCGGATCGACGTCGAATCGCACCGGGCGTGGATGGGGGAGGAGGAGCTCCAGCTCACGGCCAAGGAGTTCGACCTGCTGCGGGTCCTGGTCCGCGACGCGGGCCGGGTGGTCACCCGCGACCAGCTCATGCGCGAGGTCTGGGACACCACCTGGTGGTCCTCCACCAAGACCCTCGACATGCACATCTCCTGGCTGCGCAAGAAGCTGGGCGACGACGCCGCCAACCCCCGCTACATCGCCACCGTGCGGGGCGTCGGATTCCGCTTCGAGAAGAGCTGACCGCCTCCTACGCCCCACCTGGGGCATGCTCTAGGGCATGCGCCGCCGCCTCATCAACTCCACGCTCGCCGTGGTGCTCGTCGTGATCGCCGTCTTCGGGGTCTCCCTCGTCATCGTGGAGACCCGGACCATCACCAGCAGCGCCCAGGACCGCATCGAGTCCGAGGCGCTGCGGCTCGTGGGCATCGTCGAGGCGAACGTCCTGGAGAAGAAGCCGATCGACCCCGTGGCCCTCGGCGAACAGCTCGACTCCGGCCACCACGCGCGGATCACCGTCCCCGGCCAGCCGGTCGTGCAGGTGGGCGCCCCGATCCCCGACAGTGTGATCCGCGGCACCGCCCGCGGGGAGCAGGGCGAGGTCGTCATCGTGGAGGAGTCCCGCTCCACCGTGACCCGCGAGGTCGGGCGGACCCTGGCCGTGGTCGGCGCGGTCGCCCTGCTGGCCGTCGTGGCGGCCGTACTCCTCGCCGTACGGCAGGCCAACCGGCTGGCCTCCCCGCTCACCGACCTGGCCGAGACGGCCGAGCGGCTCGGATCGGGCGACCCGCGGCCCCGGCACAAGCGGTACGGGGTCCCCGAGCTGGACCGGGTCGCGGACGTACTGGACTCCAGCGCCGAGCGGATCGGCCGGATGCTCACAGCCGAGCGGCGCCTGGCCGCGGACGCCTCCCACCAGCTACGCACCCCCCTCACCGCGCTCTCCATGCGGCTGGAGGAGATCACGGTCACCGACGACCTGGCGACCGTCCGGGAGGAGGCGACGATCGCCCTGACCCAGGTGGAGCGGCTCACGGACGTGGTGCAGCGGCTGCTCACCAACTCGCGGGACCCGCGGACGGGCTCGGCGGTCCCCTTCGACCTGGACGAGGTCGTCAAGCAGCAGGTGGAGGAGTGGCGGCCTGCCTACCGCAGTGCCGGCCGGGCCATCGTGCGGTCCGGACGGACGGGCGTGCGGGCCGTCGGCACCCCGGGGGCGGTCTCGCAGGTGCTGGCCACCCTGGTGGAGAACGCCCTGATGCACGGTGGCGGCACGGTCGCGCTGCGTACCCGGGTGATCGGCAACCAGGCGGTGCTGGAGGTCACGGACGAGGGCCCCGGCGTCCCGCCGGACCTCGGCAACCGGATCTTCGAGCGGGCCATCAGCGGCCGCAACTCCACCGGGATCGGCCTCGCGGTGGCCCGGGACCTCGCGGAGGCGGACGGCGGCCGCCTGGAGCTGCTCCAGACGCAGCCACCGGTGTTCGCGCTCTTCCTCAGCCGCACGGCGCCGGAACCGGCCGAACCGCAGACCACCGTCCGCTAGGGGGTGTGTGACTAGTTGTTCGCGGGCGCCGGCTCGGGCAGCGGTTCCGGCCTGCGGTCCGGCTTCGGCACGGGCGCCGGGTCCGGCATCGGCTCGCTCGGCTCCGTCGGCGCGGGCAGGGCCTTGAAGACCCAGGTCCGGTACGACCAGAAGCGGAAGACGGTCGCCGTCCCGATGCCGACGAACTTGAAGACGTTGGACGCGAGCGGCCCGTCCCAGCCGAACCCGTAGGTGGCGGTGTAGAGGACGCCGTTCTCGATGACCAGCCCGATCGCGCTGAACAGGGCGAACAGGGTCAGCTCCCGGGTGCGCCCGCTCTGCGCGCGGTCCCGGTAGGCGAAGTAACGGAAACCGAGGTAGTTCGTGGCGATGGCCACGACGGTGGCTATGACGCTCGCGCGTACCACCTGGAGGTCGGTCGTGTTGCGGATCAGGTTGAAGACACCCAGGTTGACCAGCACACCGAGACCGCCGACGGCCCCGAACTTGGCGACCTCCCGTGCGAAACCGCGTACGCGTTCGAGGAGCGATCCGTTCTTCGGCGTGCTCATGTGATGGTTCAGTCCCTGTCGGTCACCGCCCCGCGAGGGGCGTCCGGTGGTTTTCGTCAACCCAGACATGCTAAGTGTCCTCCGGTTGCTCCGTCTTTCCCATCCGGGACCGTGCGACGCAACGCACACGGGTACGCACACGGGAACGTTCTCGCCAGGGCTCAGCCCATGCGGGTCCTGATGGCCGAATACCGGCGGATACCCTGGAGAGGTGACGTTCCCGGTAGTCGGCATGGTCGGCGGCGGACAGCTCGCCCGCATGACCCACGAGGCGGGTATCCCCCTCGGCATCAGATTCAAGCTCCTCAGTGACACCCCGCAGGACTCGGCGGCCCAGGTCGTGAGCGATGTCGTCATCGGCGACTATCGCGACCTGGAGACGTTGCGTGCCTTCGCGCGCGGTTGTGACGTGATCACCTTCGACCACGAGCATGTACCCATGGAGCACCTACGGGCCCTGGAAGCGGACGGCATCCCCGTCCGCCCGGGGCCCGACGCTTTGGTGCACGCCCAGGACAAGGGGGTGATGCGCGCCAAGCTCGACGAGATCGGCGCGCCCAGCCCCCGCCACCGGATCGTGAGCGATCCGGACGACGTGACCGCCTTCGCGGACGAGGTGGGCGGGTTCCCCGTCATCCTCAAGACCGTGCGGGGCGGGTACGACGGCAAGGGGGTGTGGTTCGTCCGCACCCCCGAGGACGCGGCGGCCCCGTTCAAGGCGGGTGTCCCGGTCCTCGCGGAGGAGAAGGTCGACTTCGTCCGCGAGCTCGCGGCGAACATCGTCCGCTCCCCGCACGGCCAGGCGGTGGCCTACCCGGTCGTCGAGTCCCGCCAGGTGGACGGGGTCTGCGACACCGTGATCGCCCCGGCCCCGAACCTCTCGGAGGCCCTCGCGGGCGAGGCCCAGGCCCTCGCCCTGCGCATCGCCAAGGAACTCGACGTGACCGGCCACCTGGCCGTGGAGCTGTTCGAGACCACCGACGGTCGGATCCTGGTCAACGAACTGGCGATGCGCCCGCACAACAGCGGCCACTGGACCCAGGACGGGGCCGTGACCTCCCAGTTCGCCAACCACGTGCGCGCGGTCCTGGACCTTCCGCTGGGCGACCCGCGCCCCCGCGCCACGTGGACCGTCATGGCGAACGTGCTGGGTGGGGACTTCCCCGACATGTACGCGGCGTACCTGCACTGCATGGCCCACGATCCCCAGCTGAAGATCCACATGTACGGCAAGGACGTGAAACACGGTCGCAAGGTCGGCCACGTCAACACCTACGGCGACGATCTGGACGATGTGCT
Organism: Streptomyces sp. CLCI03; assembly: GCF_053615355.1. Taxonomy (NCBI): domain Bacteria; kingdom Bacillati; phylum Actinomycetota; class Actinomycetes; order Kitasatosporales; family Streptomycetaceae; genus Streptomyces; species Streptomyces sp. CLCI03. The sequence continues at coordinate 4,900,870 of NZ_CM132132.1, forward strand.
GGAGCGCGCACGCCACGCCGCCGACTACCTCAGAGGAACGGTCACGGAATGAGCACCACCGCCGCAGGACCTGTCATCGGCATCGTCATGGGCTCCGACTCGGACTGGCCCGTGATGGAGGCCGCCGCCCAGGCCCTCGACGAGTTCGAGATCCGCTACGAGGTCGACGTGGTCTCCGCCCACCGGATGCCGCGCGAGATGATCGAGTACGGGGAGCGGGCCGCCGGCCGCGGACTGAAGGCGATCATCGCGGGCGCGGGCGGAGCCGCCCACCTGCCCGGCATGCTCGCCTCGGTCACCCCGCTCCCGGTCATCGGCGTGCCGGTGCCGCTGAAGTACCTCGACGGCATGGACTCGCTGATGTCGATCGTCCAGATGCCGGCCGGGGTCCCCGTCGCCACCGTCTCGATCGCCGGCGCGCGCAACGCGGGCCTGCTGGCCGTACGGATGCTGGCCGCGCACGACCCGGAGCTGCTGGCCCGGATGACCGACTTCCAGCAGGAACTCAACGACCAGGCCACCGAGAAGGGCAAGCGGCTGCGTACGAAGGTCGCCGGCTCGGAATCCTTCGGGTTCGGCAAGTGAGCGCCGCGCAGCGTCTGGACGAGGCGCGCGAGCTGTTGGCCGAACACCCCGTCGTGGACGGCCACAACGACCTGCCCTGGGCGCTGCGCGAGCAGGTGCGCTACGACCTGGCGCGCCGGGACATCGCGGGCGACCAGTCCGCCCACCTGCACACCGACATCCCCCGGATGCGCGCCGGCGGGGTCGGCGCGCAGTTCTGGTCCGTCTACGTGCGGTCCGACTACGCCGGTGACGAGGCGGTCAGCGCCACCCTGGAGCAGATCGACGTCGTCGCCCAGCTGATCGACCGTTACCCCGGCGACCTCGTGCGGGCGCTGACGGCGGACGACATGGAGGCGGCCCGCGCCGACGGCCGGATCGCCTCGCTGATGGGCGCCGAGGGCGGCCACTCCATCAACAACTCGCTCGCCACCCTGCGCGCCCTGCACCAGCTGGGCGTGCGGTACATGACGCTCACGCACAACGACACCATCGACTGGGCGGACTCGGCGACCGACGAGCCCCGGCACGGCGGTCTGACCGACTTCGGCCGCGAGGTCGTCCGCGAGATGAACCGCGTCGGCATGCTGGTGGACCTCTCGCACGTCGCCGCGACGACGATGCGCGACGCCATCGCGGTCTCCGCCGCGCCGGTCGTCTTCTCGCACTCGTCGGCGCGGGCTGTCTGCGACCACCCGCGCAACATCCCCGACGACGTGCTGGCGCTGCTGCCGGCCAACGGCGGGGTGGCGATGGCCACCTTCGTCCCGAAGTTCATCCTCCCGGCGGCGGTCGAGTGGACCCTGGCCGCGGACGAGAACCTGCGGGCGCACGGCCTCCACCACCTGGACACCACCCCCGAGGCGATGGCCCTGCACCGGGCCTTCGAGGAGGCGCGCCCGCGCCCCGTGGCCACGGCCGCGACGGTGGCCGACCACCTGGACCACATGCGCGAGGTGGCCGGCATCGACCACATCGGCATCGGCGGGGACTACGACGGCACGGCCTTCACCCCGTCCGGCCTGGACGACGTGGCGGGCTACCCGAACCTCGTCGCCGAGCTGCTCGCGCGCGGCTGGTCCAAGGCCGACCTGGCACAGCTGACCTGGTCCAACGCGGTACGGGTGCTGCGCGACGCGGAGGCGGTCGCCCGCGACCTGTCGGCCTCCCGGGGCCCGTCGAACGCGGTGATCCGCTAGCGGACGCGGTGCCCGGCGGGGCGCGGTGACGGGGCGACCCGCGGGGTCACTCGAACGCTGCGTCCGCCGGGCGGCTCCGCCGTCCCGCGTGTCACGGTGGCAGCACCTCTCCCTGCTGCCGCCGAGACCGGAGCGAACGCCATGGCCGACCTGCAGGATGAACCCCACTCCGTGGGCATCGGAGCCGACGACCTCCCCGCTCCCGCGGTGGCGGCGGGCGCCCTCGACCGGGCCGTCGCGCTGCTGGCCGTCCATCCCGTGGTCGACGGGTGCAACACGCTGGTCCGGACCCTGCACCAGCGCCCGTACCACGACATCGAGACCTCGGACACGGGCGTGGACACCGACATCCCGCGGCTGCGCGCCGGGGGAGTGGGGGCCCAGTTCTGGTCCCTGCTCGTGCCGTCGGCGCGCGAGGACGCCTCCGGCGACCAGGTGCTCTCCGACACGTTGGACCAGATCGACACGGCGCTGACCCTGATGCGCCGCTATTCCGACAGCCTGCTCCTGGCCCTCACGGCCGACGACCTGGCGGACGCCCGCAACCGCGGCCGCATCGCCTCGTTCCTGGGCCCGGTGCCCGGCCGCACCCTCACCGACTCCCTGGGCGCGTTGCGCGCCTTCCACGCGCTGGGCGTACGGATCCTCGCGCCGGCGGGAGCGCCTTGGGCGCGGGAGGAGCTGACGGCCTTCGGTCACGAGGTGGTCCGCGAGGCGAACCGGCTGGCGATCCTGCTGGACCTGACGGACTGCCCGCCGACGGTCGCCTGCCGACTCGCGGGAGCCTCCAAGGCCCCGGTGATCATCTCGAACACGGCGGCCGCCTCGCTCAACCCGCATCCGGGGAACGTGACCGACGAGGTGCTGGCCGCGCTACGGGAGGCGAACGGCCTGGCGATGGTCACCTTCGACACCGAGCGCACCGGGGACTCCCTGCACGCGGTGGCGGACCACCTGGACCACGTACGGGCGATCGCGGGCCCGCACGGCGTCGGACTCGGCGCCGGCTTCGGCACCGGACCGGCCCACCCCCGCCCGACGGGCCTGACCGACCCCTCGGGCTATCCGCGACTGATCGCGGAACTGCTGGAGCGCGGCTGGCCGGAGTCCGAGGTGGCCCTGCTGACCTGGGGCAACGCCCAGCGGGTGCTACGCGACGCGGAATTCACCTCCCGCGCGGCCGGCCACCGCCGTTGAGACTCGGCCTCCCGAGAACCGCCCCGCCGCACCAACTCAGCCCCGCCGGCGTTTGAGGCGCGGGGGTCCGGGGGCGGAGCCCCTGGCAGCGGCGCCGCACCGGCGCCCGCACGGCCCCGGGATCCGCACCCCCGCCCGGCCCGAGGGCTAGGCCCGCGGACGCCCCATCGCCCGGTACGTCCAGCCTGCGGCCCGCCACCGCTCGGGGTCCAGCGCGTTGCGGCCGTCCAGGATGAGACGGTCGGTGACCACGCCGCCCAGCTCCGCCGGGTCGAGTTCGCGGAACTCGCGCCATTCGGTGAGGTGCAGGACGACCTCCGCGCCGCGGGCGGCGGCCATCGCGGAGTCCGCGTAGCCCAGCGTCGGGAAGAGGCGGCGGGCGTTGGCCATGCCCTTGGGGTCGTAGACGGTGACCTGGCCGCCCTGGAGGTGGATCTGTCCGGCCACGTTCAGCGCGGGCGAGTCCCGTACGTCGTCGGAGTCCGGCTTGAAGGTGGCGCCGAGCACGGCGACCCGCTTGCCGAGGAACGAACCGCCCACGGACTCCCGGGCCAGCTCGACCATGTGCCCGCGGCGCCGCATGTTGATCGAGTCGACCTCGCGCAGGAAGGTCAGTGCCTGGTCGGCGCCCAGCTCGCCGGCGCGGGCCATGAAGGCCCGGATGTCCTTGGGCAGGCAGCCGCCGCCGAAGCCGATCCCCGCGCGCAGGAACTTCGCGCCGATCCGCTCGTCGTAGCCGATGGCCTCGGCCAGCTTGGCCACGTCGCCGCCGGCGGCCTCGCACACCTCCGCCATCGCGTTGATGAAGGAGATCTTGGTCGCGAGGAAGGAGTTCGCGGCGGTCTTCACCAGCTCCGCGGTCGGGAAGTCGGTGACCACCAGCGGGGTCCCCTCCGACATCGGGGTCTCGTACACCTCCCGCAGCAGCTTCTCGCCGCGCTCGCCCTGGACGCCGATGACGATCCGGTCGGGGTGCAGGGTGTCGTCGACCGCGAAGCCCTCCCGCAGGAACTCCGGGTTCCAGGCCAGCTCCACGTCCGCGCCCGCCGGGGCCAGCTCCGCGAGCTTCACCGCGAGCCGCTCCGCCGAGCCCACCGGCACCGTGGACTTGCCGACGACCAGGACCGGCCGCGTCAGGTGGGGGGCCAGCGAGGCCATCGCGGAGTCCACGTAGGACATGTCGCAGGCGTACTCGCCGTGCTTCTGCGGGGTGTTCACGCAGACGAAGTGGACGTCACCGAAGGCGCCGACCTCCTCCCAGGAGGTCGTGAACCGCAGCCGGCCGGTCGAGCCGGGCAGTCCGGCGACGTGCTTGGCCAGCAGTTCCTCCAGCCCGGGCTCGTACATCGGGACCCGGCCGGTGGCCAGCATCTCGATCTTCTCGGGCACCACGTCCAGCCCCAGCACCTCGAAGCCCAGCTCAGCCATCGCGGCGGCGTGGGTCGCACCGAGGTAACCGGTGCCGATCACAGTGATCCTGAGGGGGGCCATGGGTGCTCCAGAGGTGCGGGGCCGTTTGCGGCCACTGAGCATAGTCGGGCCCGTCGGCGGGGACGTTCCCGAAGGAACCACCGCTGTCACCCATCTCACGTGGCCCGTCCATATCGCCATCCGTGACCGGACCACTAGGCTTGGGTTACTTAACGGTAGTTAGCATCACGCATCACCCTGGGGAGTGAGAGATCTTGGCGGGTTCTGCCGACTTCGACCTGTACCGCCCGGCCGAGGAGCACGACATGCTCCGCGAGTCGGTCCGCTCGCTCGCCGAGGCGAAGATCCTGCCGTTCGCGGCCGCGGTCGACGAGGAGTCCCGCTTCCCGCAGGAGGCCCTGGACGCCCTGGTCTCCAGCGACCTGCACGCCGTGCACGTGCCGGAGACCTACGGCGGCGCGGGCGCCGACGCCCTCGCCACCGTGATCGTGATCGAGGAGGTGGCCCGTGTCTGCGCCTCCTCCTCCCTCATCCCGGCCGTGAACAAGCTCGGCTCGCTCCCGGTGATCCTCTCCGGTTCCGAGGAGCTCAAGGCCAAGTACCTGGGCCCCCTCGCCAAGGGCGACGCGATGTTCTCGTACGCGCTCTCCGAGCCGGACGCGGGCTCCGACGCCGCCGGCATGAAGACCCGCGCCGTGCGCGACGGGGACTTCTGGGTGCTCAACGGCGTCAAGCGCTGGATCACCAACGCGGGCGTCTCCGAGTACTACACGGTCATGGCCGTCACCGACCCCTCGAAGCGCTCCAAGGGCATCAGCGCCTTCGTCGTGGAGAAGAGCGACGAGGGCGTGTCCTTCGGCGCCCCGGAGAAGAAGCTCGGCATCAAGGGCTCCCCGACGCGCGAGGTCTACCTCGACAACGTCCGGATCCCCGCCGACCGCATGATCGGCGCCGAGGGCACCGGCTTCGCCACCGCGATGAAGACCCTGGACCACACCCGCATCACCATCGCGGCCCAGGCGCTCGGCATCGCCCAGGGCGCCCTGGACTACGCCAAGGGCTACGTCCAGGAGCGCAAGCAGTTCGGCAAGCCGATCGGCGACTTCCAGGGCGTGCAGTTCATGCTCGCGGACATGGCCATGAAGATCGAGGCCGCCCGCCAGCTGACCTACTCGGCCGCCGCCAAGTCCGAGCGCGTCGACGGCGACCTGACCTTCTTCGGTGCCGCGGCCAAGTGCTTCGCCTCCGACGTCGCCATGGAGGTCACCACGGACGCGGTCCAACTCCTGGGCGGCTACGGCTACACCCGCGACTACCCGGTGGAGCGCATGATGCGCGACGCCAAGATCACGCAGATTTATGAAGGCACGAACCAGGTCCAGCGCATCGTCATGGCGCGCAACCTGCCCTAGGGCGGGCGCCCTTCGAGAGGCCCCGGCCGGACCCGGCCGGGGCTGCTTCGTGCGGCGCATCGGCATGGCCGTCGCACACCCCCGGATGGGCTAAATTTGGACCCTCGTATGCACAATCGGTTGGGGAGTACGCAATGACGGAAGCGATCCTGCTAGTTGGCGGGCAGGGCACGCGTCTGCGCCCCGTGACGGTGAACACCCCCAAGCCGATGGTTCCGGCAGCAGGTGTCCCCTTCCTCGCACACCAGATAGCCAGGGCCGCTGCCGCCGGCGTCACCCACATAGTGATGGCCACCTGCTACCTCGCCGAGGTCTTCGAGCCCTACTTCGGCGACGGATCGGCCTTCGGCCTCACCCTTGAGTACGTGGTCGAGGACGAGCCCCTCGGTACCGGCGGCGCCATCCGCAACGCCGCCCAGCGGCTGCACGGCGGCCCGGACTCCTCCGTCCTCGTCTTCAACGGCGACATCCTCACCGGCCTGGACATCGCCGGCCTGGTCGAGTCCCACAAGGCCGCCGACGCCGACGTCTCCCTGCACCTCGTCAGCGTCGAGGACCCCCGCGCCTTCGGCCTGGTCCCCACCGACTCCGAGGGGCGGGTGCTGGCCTTCACCGAGAAGCCGCAGACCCCCGAAGAGATCATCACCGACCAGATCAACGCCGGCTGCTACGTCTTCCGCCGCGATGTGATCGACTCCATCCCGGCCGGGCGTCCCGTCTCCGTCGAGCGCGAGACCTTCCCCGGTCTCCTCGCCTCCGGGGCCAAGCTGCACGGCGTCACCGAGAACACCTACTGGCTGGACCTCGGCAAGCCGGAGTCCTTTGTCCAGGCTTCCGCCGATCTGGTACGAGGCGTCGTGTCCTCCCCGGCCGTTCCCGGCCCCCGTGGTGAAGCCCTGGTGCTCCCGGGCGCCCATGTGGCGGACGGCGCGAAGCTTTCGGGAGGTACTGTGGTGGGCGCTGGTGCCCGGATCGAATCGGGCGCCGTCGTCCAGGGCTCCATCGTGCTCGACGGCGCGATCATCGGTCCGGACACGCACGTCAGCGCCAGCCTGGTCGGCGCCGGAGCCTCGGTGGGATCGCGCACAGTCCTGGACGGCGCGGTCATCGGCGACGGTGCGGCCGTTGGGGCTGACAACGAACTTCGCGCAGGGGCGCGGGTGTGGTGCGAGGCTGAACTGCCCGCGGCCGCAGTCCGCTTTTCCTCCGACCGGTGACCCCGGGCGGGGACGCGCGTACCGACCGACTTCAGTGAGGCATACCCCTGTGATAGGCGAGCAGCAGACTTCCCGCGCCACCGACATCGTGACCACCAAGCTTCCCGACGCGTGGGGCAAGACCCCGCTCACCGTGGTCATGCCCACGTACAACGAAGCCGGCAACCTGCCGGGCATGGCCGAGCTCATCATGGGCCTGGACCAGCCCGGCCTGCGCCTGCTGATCGTCGACGACTCCTCGCCCGACGGCACGGGCCGGATCGCCGACGAACTCGCTGAGGGCTACCTCACCGAGGACGGCGCCCCGCGCATGTCGGTGCTGCACCGCACGGCGAAGGACGGCCTCGGCCGCGCCTACGCCGCCGGCATGGCCAAGGCCGTCGAGGACGGCGCCGAGTACGTGCTCCAGATGGACGCGGACGGCTCCCACCCGGCCGGCAAGATCGCCGAGATGCTGGGCGTGGCCCTGTCCACCGGCGCCGGTCTCGTCGTCGGCAGCCGCTACGTCCCGGGCGGCACCCTGTCCGACGCGTGGGGCGCGCACCGCAAGCTGCTCTCCCGCTGGGCCAACGCCTACGCGAGCACCATCCTGGGCACCCGCGTGCGCGACATCACGGGCGGCTTCAACCTGTGGAGCGCCGAGGCGCTGCGCGCGATCGACCTGGCGTCGGTCGGCAGCGCGGGCTACAGCTTCCAGGTGGAGATGAAGTTCAAGGCGCTGCGCCGCGACTTCCAGGTGATGGAGGTCCCGATCCACTTCGAGGACCGCACCGTCGGCGAGTCCAAGATGAACCTCGCGGTCCAGCTGGAGTCCATCGCCATGCCGTGGAAGCTGCGCGCCCGCGCCGGCAAGCGCTGACCAGCTCTCACGCGCTCACGCTCTCACGGAAAATGGGGCACCCCTTCAGGGTGCCCCATTTTCCTTGCACCGGGTCACTGGCCGCGGACGGTGACCTTCTCGTCGTTCTGGATCTCCTTCACCAGCTGCTGCACCTTCGCCTTGTCCCAGACGAGGTTGCCGCCGCGCTGGCCGGAGATCGGCATGTTCATCGAGACGCCGTCACCGCCGTTGACGCCCTTCATCGCGAAGAACATCTGGCCCATGTCCCACAGGCCCATGTCCTTGTCCACGATCAGCGTGTCCAGCCCGGCTCCCAGCATCGGGTACAGCGCGAACGGGTTCACGATCGTGGACGGCGTGGCCGCCTGGCTCGCCAGCGCGGACAGGAACTTCTGCTGGTTCTTCGTCCGTTGAAGGTCCGACTCGGCGAAGGCGTACCGGGTCCGTACGAAGGCCAGGGACTGCTCGCCGTTCAGGGTCTGCTTGCCGGCCTGGAAGTCGGCGCCGGACTTCTCGTCCTTGAAGCCCTTCTCGATGTCCAGCTCCACCCCGCCCAGCGCGTCCACGATGTTCGCGAAGCCGGCGAAGCCGATCTCCGCGTAGTGGTCGATCCGCAGGCCGGTGTTGTGCTCCACCGTCCGCACCAGCAGCTCCGGCCCGTCCTCCGCGTACGCCGCGTTGAGCTTGACCCGGCGCCCCTGCGCGGGGAACTTCTTGCCCGACTCGGAGCCGACGAAGGACGGGATCTCCACGTCCGAGTCGCGCGGCAGCGAGATCATCGTGTTCCCGCTGGAGCACTTGGCGAGGATCATCATCGAGTCGGTCCGCTTGCCCTCGGCCGAGCCCGTGTGCAGCTTCTTCTTCTCCTCGTCGGACATGCCCTCGCGGCTGTCGGAGCCCACGATCAGGTACGTCGTGCAGTCGCCCTCCTTCGGGCGCTCGATGACCTTGGAGAGGTCCACCTCGCGGCGCACCTTGGAGTCCGCCCAGAAGTAGGTGCCCACCGTCGTCACCAGCAGCGCGGAGACCAGCACGATCGAACCGATCTTGATCCGCCTGCCCCAGTCCGGCGCGTGGCCGGGCCCCGACGGTCCGGACGGTCCCGGCACCCGCTGCGGCGGCACACCCGGCCCGCCCGGTCCACCCGGCCCGCCCGGACTTCCGCCCGCAGGCGTCCCGTAGACCTGGCCGGTGTTGTAGCCGCTGTCGTACCCGCCGTCGTACCCGCCGTGCTGCTGTGGCGGGACCCCCGGCCGGCCGGGCTGCGGCTGCTGCGGCGGTCGCGGAGGCCTCTGCGGCTGCTGCGGCTGCCGCTGCACGTGCGGCATCCGCTGCGCGCCCTCCGGCCGCGCCTGCGCGCTGCCGCGCCCGTACCCGTCGTCCCGCCGCTCCGGCCAGTCATTCATGTGCCCAAGAATGCCTGCCCGGGCGCGTCGTCCGACAGCCCGGGGGGAGGATCCGTACCGGGCTGTTGCAGAGCTGATGCCTCCGGCGCGCATCTAAGGTGTCCTTATGACAGAAACACCGGGCGAGCTGCCCGGGAAGCCGGTCTCGGCCTCCCGCACCACCCTCAGCCACATCATGACCGCCAACGACACCAACCTCCTCGGCTCGGTGCACGGCGGCGTGATCATGAAGCTGGTGGACGACGCGGCGGGCGCCGTGGCCGGCCGCCACTCCGGCGGCCCGGCGGTCACCGCGTCCATGGACGAGATGGCCTTCCTCGCTCCCGTGCGCGTGGGTGACCTCGTCCACGTCAAGGCCCAGTGCAACTGGACCGGCCGCTCCTCCATGGAGATCGGCGTACGGGTCCTCGCGGAGCGGTGGAACGAGTCCACCCCCGCCACCCAGGTCGGCAGCGCCTACCTCGTCTTCGCGGCCGTGGACGCCGAGGGCAAGCCGCGCCAAGTCCCGCCCGTCATCCCGGAGACGGAGCAGGACGAGCGGCGCTACCAGGAGGCCCAGATCCGCCGCACCCACCGCCTGGCCCGCCGCCAGGCCATCATGGCGCTGCGCGAGGAGCGTTCCGCCCAGGGCTTCGACGACTGAACCCGAGTGCGGGTGTTTCGGGTCACGGATACGCCGGGCGGCGGTCCGCCCGTGTGAGCCACCCGTAAAGTGGCGTCTGACGTCCGGGCGTGCCCGTCAGCAGATGCGACGTCAGATCCCTGAGCCGGACACATCGCGGAGTCGTGCCCCACATGTCGACTGTCATACCACCCATGCCTGTGCGTGATATCGCGTCGGCACAGCCGGATCGGCCGGCCGGGCGCGAGCCCCGCCGCCCCCGCCTCTACGTCCTGGACGGGCTGCGTCTCATAGCGGCGCTCGCGGTGGTGTCGTTCCACTGGGCCGGTGTCAACATCCACCCCGAGGTCTGGGGCCAGACCCCGCAGACCCTGATGCCGACCGTGCACCGGTTCGCTTCCTACGGGTGGATGGGTGTCCAGCTCTTCTTCCTGATCAGCGGTTTCGTCATCTGCATGTCCTGCTGGGGCCGGTCCCCCCGGGACTACTTCACCTCCCGGATCGTGCGGCTCTACCCCGCGTACTGGGTCGGCATCATCATCACCACCCTCGTGGTGAACTTCGCGGCGACCGTCCGCGCCGCACGCGAGCCGATGAGCATCAGCGACGTGCTGACCAACCTCACGATGCTGGAGCGGCCGCTCGGTGTCACCGAGGCCGACGGCGTGTACTGGACCCTCTGGATCGAACTCCGCTTCTACCTGCTCTTCGCCGTCGTCGCCGTCATGGGGCTGACCTACCGCCGGGTGCTGGCCTTCTGCGGGATCTGGACGATCCTCGCGGTGATCACGCCGAGCGCGGACAGCAAGCTCATGGACACGGTCTTCATGCCGCAGGACGCCCCGTACTTCATCGCCGGCGTGGCCATGTACCTGATCTACCGCTTCGGTGTGAACCCGATGCTGCTCGGGGTGGTCGGATTCTCCTGGCTGTACGCGCAGAACCGGCTCCACATCACCGTGGGCTCGTACGAGTACGAGGTGCACCACGACCTGTCCTGGCCCGTGATGGCGGCCATCTCCGCCGCGGCCTTCCTCGTCATGCTCGCGGCCTCGATGGGCGCCCTCAACTGGATCCGCTGGAAGTGGCTCACGGTGGCCGGCGCCCTCACCTACCCCGTGTACCTGCTCCACCAGGAGCTGGGCTGGGCGATGATCCGCTGGGGCCGCGACCACGGCATCGCCCCCTTCCAACTGCTCGCCCTCTGCCTGGCCGTGATCCTGCTGCTCTCCTGGCTCGTCCACCGGTTCGCCGAACGCCCGCTGTCGGCGCTCCTGAAGCGGCTGCTGGACGGGGCGAAGGTTTCGCTGCCCAAGAGCGACCCGCCGGTGCGGCACGGCTAAGCCCGGGCAGCGGGGCGCTCCTTGAGATTGGTTGCGGCCCCGGACCCTGATCTACCCTGTGACGTTGATGGATCCGGAAGGTACGAGCAGATGACGAGCAGCAGTACGGCTGTCGCGGCCGGGGTGGGCGGAACCCGCACCGCCGACGACGACGCAGCGGGCCGCCGGGGCGCTTCGCGCACACCGCGCTCGGCCCGCTTCGACTGGCTGTGGGCCGCCGTGCTGACCCTCGTGGTCGCCACCGTGGGCAGCGGCAACCCCCAGCCCTGGCGCGACGAGCTCGCCAGCTGGAACGCCGCGATACGCAGCACCGGCGACCTGATCGGGATGCTGGGCCATGTGGACGCCGTCTCGGGCCTCTACTACCTGCTGCTGCACGGCTGGATATCCGTCTTCGGCGACTCCGAGACCATGCTCCGGCTGCCCTCGGCGATCGCCATGGCCGGCGCCGCCGCCTTCGTCGTGCTGACCGCCCGCATGCTGTTCGACCGCCGCACCGCCGTCTTCGCCGGCCTGCTCTTCGCCCTGCTCCCGTCCGTCTCCCGGTACGGCCAGGAGGCCCGCTCCTACGCCTTCGTCGTGCTGGCGGTCACCGCCGCGACCTGGCTGCTGATGCGGGCGCTGGAGCGGCCGACCCCGCGGCGCTGGGCCCCGTACGCCGTCGCCGTGGCGGCCGCCGGACTGTTCCACATCGTCTCCCTGCTCTTCCTGCTGCCGCACGCCCTGATCGTGCTCCTGCGCCGGCGGCACGACCGGTACGGCCGCACCGTCATCGCCTACGCGGTGACCGTCGTCGTCAGCCTGCTCCCGGTGATCCCGCTGGTGCTGCTGGGGCAGCGCCAGGTCGGCCGCCAGATCAGCTGGATCAAGACCCCGCACCTGCGCAGCATCGCCGACGTGTGGGACGCCCTCTTCGGCTCCCCGCTCATCGCGCTCGCCGTCGCGGCGATGGCGCTGCTCCCGCTCGCGTGGAGTCGCGGCCGTCGGCCCGCCGTGGAGCTCGCGCTCGTCGGCGCGGCCCCGATCGCGGCCGCCTGGGTGGTCTCGCAGGGCAGCACCTCGTACTTCATGGACCGCTACCTGCTCTTCACCATGCCCGCCTGGGTGGTCCTCGCCGCCGCCGGTCTGGCCGCCCTCAGGCCCCGGCCGCTCGGGGTGGCCGGCCTGGCCGCGGTGATCCTCCTCGGCCTTCCCGACCAGCGCCAGATCCGTACGGAGACGATCAAGGCCGGCCGCGAGGGCGAGGAGGCCGCGGCGGTCATCACCAAGGGCTACCGGCCGGGTGACGGCTTCGTACCGGTCCGGGGCGCCGACAGCGTGTACATGACCGATTTCCAGGTCGAGTACTTCCTGCCGGAGCGGGTCGAGCTCCGCGACGTGTTCGCGCAGCGCTCGGCCGTGGAGAACGACGACCTGTTCCCGGTGGAGTGCAAGCAGCCCGAGCAGTGCCTCGGTACCACCCAGCGGGTGTGGGTGGTCACGTGGAGCGGTACGAAGAACCCGTACCACAAGCTCCCGGAGGCACAGGCCGAGGCGCTGGAGAAGCACTACAAGCTGGTCGAGACGAAGAAGGTCCACGGCCTCCAGGTCTCCCTGGTGGAGCGCGTCCGCTAGACGGCCGGCCGCCCGGCCGGGGCTACTTCCCGCAGACCACCTCGTCGCCCGTGACCACCCCGAAGGTGCCCTGGTAGGGGTCCTCGGCGCGCACCGGCACCACCTTGCGGTAGTCCGCCCCCGCGACCACCACGACCGTCCGGCCCTGGCCCGCCACCGCCCGCAGCTCGCTGCCCGGCAGTGCGGTCGCCACCGACCGGGCGGAGCGGTCCCAGCGGGGGTCGTACGTGATCACCGTGCGCTTGACCTCGCGGCTCGCGCCGTTGCCCGGGGCCCGGGTGGTGTCGAAGCCGGTGGCCCGCAGCGCGGCGTCCACCCGCCCGCCCAGGCCGTCGATCCGGGTGCCGTTCTCCACTTGGACCCGGACCTGGCGCGGGGGCACGTCCACGGGCACCGCCGCGGGCGGGCCGCCTGCCGGCTTCCCGGGCCGCGCCGGGGCCAGCGGCCGGTCCTGGCGCAGCGCCTCGAACAGCTTGGCCGCCTTCGGCTCGTCCCACTTCACGGTGGACCCGATGCCCTTCACGGGGAACGACGGGCTACCGATGGGCACCGAGGCGAACTCCGAGGAGGACGGGGTGAAGTCCCGCATCGCCTGCCCGAGGGCCAGCATCTGCTCCGAGCCGAAGTCCTTGTCGGCCCGGACCGAGCCGAGGAGGGTGGAGCTGACCTCCTTGAACTTCACCGGGTTCAGCAGCACCCCGCCCCCGGTCGCCTGCTTGATCAGTGCGGCGACGAAGCGTTGCTGGCGCTGCATCCGGCCGAGGTCGGAGGCCCCGTCGACATGGCGCGAACGCACGTACTGCAGGGCCTGTCCACCGCTGAGGCGGTGGCTGCCGGGCAGCAGGTCGAGGCCGGTGTTGCGGTCCCGCATGGTCTTGGCCGTGCAGATCTCCACGCCGCCCATCGCGTCGACCGTCTTCATGAAGCTGGTGAAGTCGACCTCCAGGTAGTGGTCGATCTTCACGCGGGTCATGTTCTCCACGGTCCGCACGGTCAGGTTGGGCCCGCCCTCCGCGTACGCCGCGTTCAGCCGCACGGGATGGGCCTTGTGCGCCTTGCCCGAGACGAGGTCCCGGTGGGCGGGCACCTCGGCGTAGCTGTCGCGGGGCAGGCTGATCACACTGGCGCGTTCCTTGTCCGCCGACAGGTGCACGAGCATGATCGTGTCCGTGCAGTGGCAGGGCGCGCCGCCCAACCGGTACTCGCGCTTCTCCTCCGGGGAGACCTTCTCCCGCCCGTCCGTGCCCACCAGCAGGAAGTTGAGGCCGTGTCCGGCCTGCGGGCGGTTCTTCATGTCCTTGAACGGGTCCACCCGCTCGATCCCGGTGTCCAGGCCGGTCATCACGGCGTGCCCGATGGCCCCGGAGCCGAGCACCGCCACCGACAGGCCGGCCGCGAGCCGGACCCCCCACCGGGGCCGACCGTCCCGGCGCCGGGCGGGACCGCCTCCGCCGCGTCGGGCGCGCTGCGGTCGGGGCGGCCCGTCAGGACGGGCGGGACGGTGCGGCTGGGGCACGGGGGACACCTCCGCGGGGGGCAGCAGGGACACCGGCCGGGGCACTGGCCGGATCAGCTGATTCGGCAGAACAGTAGGCCCATACGATCAGCAGCTGTCCTTACCGATCGCTCGGCGCGCACCCGGTTCCCCCGTACGCGGTAACGTGACACCGATACCCGACCTTGAAGGACCACATGCCCGCCCAGCAGCCCGCAGTCTCGGTGATCATGCCGGTGCTCGACGAGGAGCACTACCTCCGCGATTCCGTCCGCCACATCCTGGAACAGGAGTACGCGGGCGAGATGGAGGTGGTGATCGCACTCGGGCCGTCCACGGACCGCACCGACGAGATCGCCGCCGAACTCGTCGCCGAGGATCCCCGAGTCCACACCGTCCCCAATCCCACCGGCCGGACCCCGGCGGCCCTCAACGCCGCCATCAAGGCCTCGCGCCACCCGATCGTGGTGCGCGTCGACGGCCACGGCATGTTGTCGCCGAACTACATCGCCACCGCCGTCCGCCTCCTGGAGGAGACCGGCGCCCAGAACGTCGGCGGCATCATGCACGCCGAGGGCGAGAACGCCTGGGAAGAGGCCGTCGCCGCGGCGATGACCTCGAAGATCGGTGTCGGCAACGCCCCGTTCCACACCGGCGGCCAGGCGGGACCGGCCGAGACCGTCTATCTCGGCGTCTTCCGCCGTGAGGCGCTGGAACAGCAGGGCGGATACAACGAGGAGTTCATCCGCGCCCAGGACTGGGAGCTGAACTTCCGCATCCGCGAAGCCGGTGGTCTGATCTGGTTCTCGCCGGAGCTGATGGTCCAGTACCGCCCGCGCCGCTCCGTCAAGGCGCTGGCCAAGCAGTACAAGGACTACGGGCGCTGGCGGCACGTGGTGGCCCGCTACCACTCGGGCTCCATCAACCTGCGCTACCTGGCCCCGCCGACCCTCGTCTGCGCGCTCGCCGCGAGCGCGGTCGTCGGCGTGACCGTCTCCCCCCTGGGCTTCGTCCTCCCGGCCGGCTATCTCGCGGCGATCACCGCGGGCTCCGTACCGGCGGGCAAGGGACTCGGGCTGAAGGCCCGGGCGCAGATCCCCGTCGCCCTGGCGACCATGCACCTGAGCTGGGGCTTCGGCTTCCTGACCAGCCCGCGGGCACTGGCGAACAAGGTCATCGCGAGTCGCCGTCCGGCTGTGCGGCAGGACCCTTCGCAGGTCTGAGACGTACGGAAGGGGCCCGGCCCGGAGGCTGCGGATCGTCGCAGTCGCCGGGCCGGGCCCCTTTCGTGTGCGCGCTACCAGGTGAAGCCCGGCTGGATCGGCATGCAGGCGCCCTCGTTGTCGCCGTTGAGGGCGTGGGCCGAGGTCGGGGCCACGGTCGGGGCGGGCGGCGGCGGGGTCGGCGCGTTGCCGGTCCGCCAGTCCTTGCCGACGTACAGGGTGATCCCGGAGACCTCCTCGGACTTCTGCACCGCGGTGGCGGGCAGGCCCAGGGCGGTGGCCACGACGCCCGCGTCGGCCGCCTGGGCGTCCGTGGCGTAGCGGACCACCGTGGTGTCCTCGGCGCCGGTCCGGTTGTCGGCGGCGGCCTTGGTGAAGCCCTTGCCGGTCAGCAGCGCGGCCACCTCGTTCGACCGGTTCTTGACCCGGGTCTCGGCGCCGTCCTTGCCGCTCGTGGCGTTGCGGACGGAGACCGCGATCTTCGCGGGAGCCGAGGCCGGCGCCGTGGTCGCGGCGGTGCTCGGGGTACCGGGAGACGTGCTCGGGGTGCCCGGGGTCGCGGAGGCGCCCGGTGAGGGGGACGCGCCGCCCTCCGGGGTCGCGTTGCCCTTGCCGTCGAGCGCGATGTCCTCGCGGACCATCCGGAAGACGGCCTCGGCCTCGTTCGCCATGGGCTCGACCCGACCGTCCAGGCCGGGCTTGGTGCTGTAGACCCAGGGCATGGTGGTCATGGTGATCCGGCCCGGGGGCACCTTCTTGAGCTCCATGCTCAGGTCGTACAGCTTGTCGATCTTGTTCAGGCCGGTGTCCACGACCATGGCGTCGATGGCCGCCTGTGCCAGGCTGTTGAGCTTCACCGGGTTGGTGAGCTTGGCGTTCTTGCGGAACTCGCGGGCCATCGACGTCATGTACTGGTGCTGCGCGTGGGTGCGGCCGATGTCGGTGCCGTCCTCGAAGCCGTAGCGGGTGCGCAGCCACTGCAGGGCCTGCTCGCCCTGGATGACGCTCGTGCCCTTCGGCAGCTTCAGGCCGGAGCCCTTGCCGTCCCGGGTACGGGAGTGGACGTTCTGCTCGACGCAGACCGGGACGCCGCCGATGGCGTCCGCCATCGAGACCACGCCCTTGAAGTCGATCATCATGAAGTGATCGATGGGGATCTTGGTCAGTTCCTGCCAGGCGGCGACCGTGCAGCCCGGACCGCCGCGCTGCAGGGACTCGTTGGTCTGGACGAGGCCCTTGCTGGCGGGGTGCACCTTGCCGCCCGGCTCGGTGCACTTGGGCATCATCAGCATCGTGTCGCGCGGCATCGAGACCACCGACATGTTGCTGCGGTCGGCGGACAGGTGCAGCAGCATCTGCACGTCCGCCAGCGGCGGGCCGTCGAAGGTGTCGGTGGCCCCGCCGAGGGCCTGGTTCGCGGCGTCGTCGCGCGCGTCGGAGCCGATCAGCAGGATGTTCAGAGGGGTCTGCCCGAAGGCGTTGGGCTTGGAGCCGCCCAGTTTGGTCTCGCCGAGGTTCAGCGCGTCCGTATGGATGCTGCCGTTCAGGTGCTGGTAGTACAGGTATCCGGCGCCCGCCGTCCCGAGTATCAGCAGGGACAGCACGGAAGCCGTCCAGCGCAGCACGCGCCGTCTGCCCTCTTTACGGGGACGGCCGCCGTCCGAACGGCGAGCCGTTCCGGAGCCGCCCCGCTGTGGGGGCACTGTGCCGGAAGCGTCCGCCTCGCCGCCGGATATCTCCTCGCCGGCCTGGGCGGTCGCCCCCTCCCCTCGCACGCTGCTGTGCCTCACACGTCCCCCTCGGAATCCTTCATGGTCGACAGAGGGCCGGAATCACCGACCCGGTCCTGCTTACTTGGCGCAGATCGCCTTGTCGGCCTGCGCCTGCTGCACGTCCTCGGGCAGCTGCTGGGGCGCCGCGGGCGTCAGCGGGGCGCCCGGCTGCTGGAAGTCCGGACCCAGCGTCAGCTTCATCGGCGTCTTCGCCGAGGCATCGGCCGTTCCCACCTTCAGGGCGGTCGCGGGCAGGCCCATCATGTCCGCCAGCGCCCGGGCCTGGTCGGCCTGGTTGGGGGCGTACTCCAGCTGCGTGGCGTCGACCTTCGAGGGTGCGTTGCCGTCGTTGCTGGACTTGGACACGCCCTTGCTGTTCTGCAGCCAGTTCAGTGTGGTGGAGGCGGAGCCCTTGGGGCCGCCGCCGTTGTAGACGCTCACCCGTACGTCCGCCGCGGCCGCGCGGTTGCCCTGGAGCAGGGCGTCCTGCTTGGCCTTCGCGTCCGCGTCGGCCGCCTCCTTGGCGGCCTGTTCCTTCTTCTCGACCTCCGTGAGCGAGACGTCCCCCCGGATCATCTGCAGCAGCGGGTCGGCCAGGGACTTCTCGACGACGACGGTCGCCTTCTTGCCCTCCGGTTCGGCCGGATTGTCCTTCACGGGCAGGGTGGTGAAGGTGATGTTCTTCGTGTCGATCCCCTTCAACTCGCCCGCCAGGTCGGTGAGTTTGCCGATGGACCCGATCCCCGAGTCCACGCCCAGCGACTTGGTGGCGGCTTCCGCGAGGGAGAGGAACTTCTTGGGGCTGGTCAGCGTCTCCTTCGACTTCATCTCACGCATCATCGAACCCAGGAACTGCTGCTGGATCCTGATCCGGTCGAGGTCGCTGTTGTTGCCGAAGCCGTGCCGGGTCCTGACGAAGGCGAGGGCCTGCTCGCCCTCCAACCGGTGTTCGCCGGCATCCAACTTGAGGTGGGAACCCTCTTCGTCGTTGACGGCCTTGTCCAGGCACACGGGCACTCCGCCGACCGCCGTGCTCAGCGTCTTGACGGCGTTGAAGTCGGCCATCATGAAGTGGTCGACCTCGATGCCGGTGAGTTCCTTGACCGTTCGCATCGTGCAGCCCGCGTCCCGGCCCTCCTGGCCCAGGCTGGTGTTGAAGCGGGTGTTCTTGGTCGGCGCGATCGTCTTCGTCGATCCGTCCGGCTGTTTCGTCGGGCAGGCCGGGATGTTGGTGATCAGGTCACGGGGGATGGAGAGCGCGGTCGCGTTCGTCCGGTCCTTCGAGACGTGGAACAGGATCGTGGTGTCGGCGTGGCCGACGCTGTCCTTGTCCCCGTAGTTCTCGTTGCCCGCGCCGGTGCGCTTGTCCGTTCCGATCACCAGGATGTTGATCGGCTGGTCCTTCTTGAAACCACCGGTGCCGGCGCCCGCCACGTCGGTGACGCTGAGGTTGCCGTTCAGGTGGTCGTAGTAGAGGTAACCGGCCACGCCGCCGCCGACGAGCAGGAACGCCACCACGCCTCCGGTGATGGCCAGCGCCTTCTTACGGCCGCCACCGCCGAGCTTGCGGGAGCGCCCGCCGCGCCGACCTCCGCCCGGAGGCGGGTCGCCGCGCCGCGGCCGGGGTACTCCGGGGGTGGGCTTGGTCGGCGTCGAGGGGGCAGACGGCGATCTGCGGGGTGCGGTGACCTTGGGCCGCGCTTGCGCGGCGGAGTCGGCCAGTCGCAGTTCGTAGTTGCCGGTGCGGGGATTGAGTACCCACTGGTCTGCGGGGTCGATTTCGTCCGCCCGCCCACGGCTTTGCGCATCCACGGTTGCTCGAATCCTCCGTCGGTGCCTCGCGACGCGCCTCCCCCAGGCGCACGGTCAACGATCCGGCTGCTGGTGCCCGCCTCTGGTCCGGCCGGGCACCGGATCGCTCACCCTATCCGCCCTGTTCGGCGGCAAACCATGCTGGTGACAAATTCCACTCCCCTTATAACGGGGCGAACCGCCCATCCCACTCGGTTCGGTCACCGGCTTTTGGGATTGCTTTACCGGCAGTCGGCGTTGCCCGCAGTCGTTCCCGTGAAAGTAGGGACGGGTACCTGAGGTGTGATGGTTCCCTCGTTCGTGGAGTCCGTGTCCGAACCGGCCTCCGTGTCCGCCTCGGCGGCCTCGGCCGCGGCCCCCGTCGGGGTGGGCTTCGGCGGGGCGACCGTGACCGGCTTGTCCATCCGCAGCTGCTGGAACAGCCGCTCCGCGTCCGGCTCGACCAGCTCGTCCCGGTTCGGGTCGGGTACGTAGGGCTTGCGGGGCACCGTCAGGAACTTGACCTGATGGGTCGGGATGTCCCGCATGCCCCGCACGAGTTCGTACAGGCCGCGCAGCGAGGCCAGTCCCGGGTCCGTGGTCACCGAGGAGGTCGCCGCGTCCAGCAACGGATACAGCCGGGTCGGATTGAGCAGCACCCCGTTGCTCTGCACCTTCTTGACGAGCGATCCGAGGAACTGCTGCTGCCGGTCCATCCGTTCGGTGTCGCTGCCGTTGCCCAGGCTGTGGCGGGCGCGGACGTAGCCCAGCGCCTGCTCGCCCCGGAGGGTCTGGCGGCCGGCGGCGAGCCG
Organism: Streptomyces sp. CLCI03; assembly: GCF_053615355.1. Taxonomy (NCBI): domain Bacteria; kingdom Bacillati; phylum Actinomycetota; class Actinomycetes; order Kitasatosporales; family Streptomycetaceae; genus Streptomyces; species Streptomyces sp. CLCI03. The sequence goes on from NZ_CM132132.1 coordinate 4,920,809, forward strand.
CAGCTTGGCCTCGGAGTCGTTCACCGGCTCCTTGAGGCAGACCTCCACCCCGCCGATGGCGTCGACCATCTTCTTGAACCCGCCGAAGTCGATCACCATGTGATGGTCGACCCGGATCCCGGTGAGCTTCTCCACCGTACGGATCGTGCAGGCGGCCCCGCCCCACTGGAACGCCCAGTTGAACTGGGAGAACCGGGCGGCGGTGCGGCTCCCGTCCGGCTGCAGGCAGGAGGGGATGTCCGTCATCAGGTCCCGGGGTATCGACACCGCGGTCGCGCTCCGGCGGTCCTGCGGCAGGTGCAGCAGGATCGTGGTGTCCGAGCGCTGGGTGCCCCCGTCCTGCCCGTACCGGGCGTTGTCCTTGCCGGAGCGCGAGTCCGAGCCGATCAGCAGGATGTTCTGGGCCCCGGTGGCCAGGTGCGCCGGGCGCTCGCGCTCGTAGCGCCTCAGCTCGGCCGCGGCCGAGGTGTCCTCGGTGATGTTCCCGTCGAGCTTGTTGTAGAGCCACCAGCCGGTGGCCGTGCCCGCCAGGACCACGAAGGCCGTCCCGAGCCCGATCCGGCGCAGCACGCGGCGCCGACGCCCGCGGTTGCGCGGGGTCCGCCCCGAACCCCCGGCCGCGGTGCCGCCCGGTATGCCTGCGCTGTCCGTCACTGGCGTCCGTCCCCTCGCCGCTACGACTGTGGGCCGTCGGCCGTACGGGTGAGCACGGCCACTGCCGATGCTGCCCCCAGGGCGCCGGAGCAGCCCGGGGGCGGGGCCTTGTCTAGGGCCATGCGGGTGACAGATCGCCCGTACCTGACCTTCACCAGTGTGGCGGACAGGCCTCCGGACGGCGATCGGGCGGCGATGGGACGGTGGGCGGCGATCAGAGCGTGTGGGTGACGCGCTCGCTCTCCCTGCGCCGGTCCAGCCCGTCCGCCGGGAGCCGGTCCAGGTTCCGGCACAGCACCACGGACCCGCCCGAGGCCAGCGCGGCGTACAGCCCGCCCGAGAGGCCCTCCCAGGTGTCGTAGCCGAGCCCGGTGAGCACGCGCGCGTCCTCGCCGAGGCCGAGCTTCGCCGCGTCCTCGCGGGCGCGGGCCACCAGCTCGGTCTGCGTGAGCTCCGTGCCGTCCACGACCAGCGCAGGGCCCTCGGGATCCACCGGCACGAAGGGCGCGAAGCGGTCGCCCTGCCCCGGCACCTCCACCGCGTAGTCGACGAACCCGGCCGGCGGCTGCGGGAACCGTCCGCCCAGCGGCCGCAGCGCGAGCGCCACCCGCTCGCCGCCGCACGCCAGGGCCGGCTCCAGGGTGTCCGGCCCGCTGACGACGAGATCCGCACCGGCCGGGTCCTCGCCGATCTCCGCGACGACCCCGACGGACGCGCAGGCGAGCAGCCACACCGCGCTCTGCCAGTGCGCCGGGAGCATCAGCGCGAGCCGGTCCCCGGGCTCGGCCCCCAGGTCGCCCTGGAGCAGATTGGCGGTCTTGGCCACCCAATTGGCGAAGGTCGCGACGGACAATTCGACGCGCTCGCCGGTGGCATCGTCGTAGAAGGTGACGAGCGGGCGGCCCGGATCGGCGGCGAGCGCGGATCGCAGCAGGTCGGCAGGGGTGCGGTCAGTGGCGTTCACCCGGCCCAGCGTACGCGGGCCCGTCCCTCGTACGGGGGCGGCCGGCTCCTCCGTACGGGGGAGGGGTACGCGCGGCGCGTCGGACGGAGCGTCAGTTCTCGGATGGCGAGCGGCCGTCCGCGTGCTCACCATCCTTTTCATGCGTGGATTCCTTGCTTCCTCGATCGGCGTCGCGACGGCCGCCGTACTGGCCCTGCCCCTCGCGCTCCCCACTCCCGCCCTGGCCGAGACCGCCCCCGTAACCCCTGCCGGGTCCACCCAATCGCTGCCGCTCGTCCCGCTGGGACCCTCGGCGACGCGGACGCCCGGAGTCCCCGGAATGAGTGCCTCCGCCGGCCGCTCCGAGACGCAGGGCCTCACCGCCCGCGAGGTCAAGACGTTCTCGCTGGTCGGCGTGGTCTGGGACGACGCGACCACCGAACTGCACGGCCGGGTCCAGGTGCGGACCCGCTCCACCCGGACCGCCACCTGGTCGGACTGGCAGGACGTCGACACCCACAACGGCGAGCACGCCGCCGACCTCGACGCGGCGGAACGCGGCTCGCGGCAGATCCGCGGCGCCACCGCCCCGCTGTGGGTGGGCGAGTCCGACGCCGTGGAGGTCCGCGTCCAGGCCGAATCCGGCGCTCCCACCACCCGAGCCCCCTCCCGGCTGCCCACGGGCATGCGCATCGAACTCGTCGACCCCGGCGCGGACACCCCCGCCACGGGGTCCGACGGCAAGAACTCCGGCTCGGACGGCGACGGCAAGGGCGAGGTGGCGGTCCCCGCCATGTCGATGGGGACGGCCGAATCCTCCGCGGCGAACGTCCCGCACGCCTCGCTCGGCGCGAACGAGATCACCGCACTCGACAAGGCCGACTCCACCGCCGACGCCGTCTTCGCGAGCGACGGCGAACTGACCGCGGCCGCCGCCCCGTACATCGGCCCGCGCCCGCGGATCGTGACCCGCAAGGGCTGGGGCGCGGACGAGGGCCTGCGCGAGTCGGGCTTCGTCTACACCAGCACGGTCAAGGCCGCCTTCGTCCACCACAGCGCCTCCGGCAACAACTACGCCTGCAAGGACGCCCCGGCGGTCCTGCGCAGCCTGTACCGCTACCACGTGGTCAGCAACGGCTGGCGGGACCTCGGCTACAACTTCGCCGTCGACAAGTGCGGCACGGTCTACGAGGGCCGCGCGGGCGGCGTGTCCAAGGCGGTCCTCGGCGCGCACACCATGGGCTTCAACACCAACAGCATGGGCGTCGCGGTGCTCGGCACCTTCACCTCCACGGCCCCGCCGGCGGCGGTGGTCGACGCGGTCGCCCGGCTCACGGCCTGGAAGCTCGGCCTCTTCGGCCGGGACCCGCGCGCGAAGACCACCCTGACCTCGGGCGGGGGCAACCTCTTCCCCAAGGGCAGGAACGTGTCGATGAACGTTATCTCCGGCCACCGGGACGGCTTCGCCACCCAATGCCCGGGCACGAAGCTCTACGGCAAGCTCCCCACCACCCGCACGACCTCGGCCAAGCTCCAGGGCCGGCCGTAGCCTCCGGCGGGGTCGGCGGGGTCGGCGGGGTCCGCGGGCGCGGCGCCGTTGCCGGGGGTGCCGCCCCCCGCCCCGGCCCCTCGGACCACGGACACCCGCCCTGCCTGCGCCTCGAACGCAGGTGGGGCGGGAGCATCCAGGGCTCCGGGGACTCGGCCGGGCAGCGCTACGCTCGGGGCATGGCCGGCCGCTTCGATCCCCTCACCCGCGCCGCCGTCCGCGGCGGCCGGACCGACGTACCCGCCGGCCGCGCCGCCCCGGGTGCCGCCGGGGCCAAGGAACGCCGCTGGACCCCCGACGGCCCCGTCGACCTCGGGCTCGTCCTCGGCCCGCTGCGCCGCGGCCCCGGCGACCCCACCTTCCGCACCACCCCCGACGGCTCCGTCTGGCGTACCGGCCGCACCCCCGAGGGCCTCGCCGCCACCCTGCGCGTCTTCGGGACGGGCCCGGAGGTCACCGCCGAGGCCTGGGGCCCCGGCGCCGACTGGTTCCTCGAACAGTTGCCGGCGCTCCTCGGCGCGGGCGACGACCCCACCGCCTTCGTGCCCCGCCACCGCCTCGTGCACGCCAGCCACCGCCGTCGGCCCGGCCTGCGCCTCACCCGTACCGGCCTCGTCCTCGAATCGCTGATCCCCACGATCCTGGAACAGAAGGTCACCGCCGACGAGGCCTACCGCGCCTGGCGTCGCCTCGTCCGGCAGTACGGCGAGCCCGCGCCGGGCCCCGGCCCCGAGCTGTACGTCCTGCCCGAGGCCCGCACCTGGGCCATGATCCCGTCCTGGGACTGGCACAAGGCCGGGGTCGACGCCAAGCGCTCCGCCACCGTCGTGCGGGCGGCCCGCGTGGCGAACCGCCTGGAGGAGGCGGCCGCGATGGATCTGCCCGAGGCCGCACGCAGGCTGGAGGCCGTTCCCGGCATCGGCCCGTGGACCTCCGCGGAGACCCTCCAGCGCAGCAACGGCGACCCCGACGCGATCACCACCGGCGACCTCCACCTGCCCGGCATCATCGGCTACGCCCTCGCGGGCGACCGCGACGCGGACGACGCCGCCATGCTGGAGCTGCTCGCCCCGTACGCGGGCCAGCGCCACCGCGCGGCCCGCCTCGTCCTCCTCGCGGGCCGCACCCCGCCCCGCCGCGCACCCCGCATGCCCCGAAGCGACATCGGCCGCTTCTAGGGCGTGTCCGCAAACTCCCGCCTGCCCCGCAGCGCCCGGCACCGCACCTCGCCGCGTTGTCGGGGCGCCCGAGTACGTCCAGTACACGGGCGCCCCTCCGCCTTGCGATGCTTCCCCTCGGCCCTGGCGGGCCTGGGGAGACCCCATGGCACCGGACGCCGCGGGGCCCGCCCTTCGGGCGGCCGGCGCTACTTTGCGGACACCCCCTAGCGGGTGTCCTGCCGATCAGGCGCCCCCGGCAGGGCAGCGGCGGCCCGTCGGCCGCACGGGCTCGCCGCAGGCGTCACCGCACTGTGATGAAGTCCGCCGCGGAGCGTCCCGGCCGGTCCGGCGGGGCCGCCGCCGGGTGGCCGACCGCCACCGTCCCCATCGGGTCCCAGTCCTGCGGCAGCTCCAGCACCTCGCGCACCACGTCCCGGCAGAACATCGTCGAGGAGACCCACGCCGAGCCCAGCCGCTCCCCGGCCAGCGCGACCAGCAGGTTCTGCACGCCGGCGCCCATCGCGACCACGAACATCTCCCGCTCCGCCGTGTCCCGTCGGGCGTGCCCGTAGTGGTGCGCGCCGTCCGTCACCAGACACGGCACCACCAGGTACGGGGCGGCCCGCAGCACGTCCCCGCGCCGGACCCGCTTCGCGACGGACTCCTCGGACTTGCCGTCCGCGCGCAGGTCCGCGATCCACGCGTCCCGCATCGCGTCCAGCAGTCGCACCCGGGAGGCCTCGGACTCCAGCAGGACGAACCGCCACGGCGTCGTGTGGTGCGGGGCCGGGGCCGTCACGGCCGCCGCCACCGCCCGCCGTACCGCGCCCGGGTCCACCGGCTCGGAGGTGAAGGCCCGTACGGTGCGGCGCTGCGTCACGGCTTCCCGTACCGCCTCCGAGGTTCCCAGCCGGAACATGTCGTCGGCGGGGGAGCGCACCAGGTCCCGGGCCGAGGAGCCCTCGCCCAGGACGTGGGCCAGCCCGCGTACGACGGCCACCGGCAGCCCGGCCGCCTTGCCCTTGACCAGGTCACCGGCGGCGGCCAGCTCGTCGGCGGTGGCCACGACGGTCGCGCTCAGCGGGTTGCCGTGCGCGTCCGTGCCGCCGCGCAGGTCGTCCAGGACCCGCACCCCGGCCGAGCCGATCGCCACGTCCGTCAGGCCGGTGCGCCACGGCCGCCCGAAGGTGTCCGTCACGACCACGCCCACGTCCACCGACAGGGTGTCGCGCACGCCCGCGCGGATCGCGGCGGCCGAGCCGTCGGGGTCCTCGGGCAGCAGCAGCACCGTGCCGGGGGTGGTGTTGGAGGCGTCCACGCCGGCGGCGGCCATCACCAGGCCCTGCCGGTTCTCGACGATCCGCAGCGGACCCCGGCGCGCGACCACCCGCACGGTCTCGGCGTCGATCGCGGCCTCCCGCGACTCGGCGTGCACGATCCGACCCTCGGCCTTGGAGACGATCTTGGAGGTGACCAGCAGGACGTCCCCGTCCCGCAGGTCGGGGGCGGCCGTCGTGATCAGCTTCGCCAGGTCGTCGCCCGGCCTGACCTCCGGGATCCCGTCGAGCGCCCGCACCTCGTACGCGGGCACCCCCGTCACCGGGAGGCCTCCGCCAGCTCCAGCGCGGCGCGGGCCATCTCCGCGGTGGCCTCGACGTCGGTCATCATCAGCGGTACGGCACGGCAGGTGATCCCGGCGGCCTCCACCTCGGCGACGGTGTCCGCGTCGGAGGTGTCCACGAGCCAGCCGTCCAGCAGCCCGGTCCCGTAGTGCAGGGCGACCGCGGCGGCGGTGGACTCGACGCCCACCGCGGCCAGCACCTTGTCGGCCATCCCGCGCACGGGTGCGCCGCCGACGATGGGGGAGAGGCCGATGACGGGCGCCCCGGCGGAGGCCACGGCATCCCGGATGCCGGGGACGGCGAGGATCGTGCCGATCGAGACCACGGGGTTCGACGGCGGGAAGAGGATCACGTCGGCGGCGGCGATGGCCTCCAGCACACCGGGGGCGGGCTTGGCCTGCTCGGCCCCCACGGGTACGACGGCCTCCGCGTCCACCGAGGCGCGCAGCCGGACCCAGTACTCCTGGAAGTGGATGACGCGGCGCTCGCCGGTGCCGGCCTCGGTGATGGCGACGTGGGTCTCGACCCGGTCGTCGGACATGGGCAGCAGCCGGACACCGGGCTGCCAGCGGTCGCAGAGGGCCTCGGTGACGGCGCTCAGCGGGTAGCCCGCGCCGAGCATCTGCGTACGCACGATGTGGGTGGCGAAGTCCCGGTCGCCGAGGCCGAACCAGGTGGGTCCGACCCCGTACGCCGCGAGTTCCTCCTTGACGGTGAAGGACTCGTCGGAGCGACCCCAGCCCTGGTCCTCGTTGATGCCACCGCCGAGGGTGTACATCACCGTGTCCAGGTCGGGGCAGACTTTGAGCCCGAAGAGGTGAATGTCGTCACCGGTGTTACCGATGACCGTGATGTCCGCGTCGGGCACCGCCGACTTGAGTCCGGACAGGAACCGGGCGCCGCCTATACCGCCGGCCAGAACAACAATGCGCATGCGGACAGTCTGTCAGCCGAAGGCTGTCGTGGAGGGGTGGTGGTCGGGCCGATCGAGGTCAGGCCGATCGAGGTCAGGCCGGTACGGACGCGGTTTCGGCCGGGGAGCAGCTGTGCATCGGCATCTCGGTCAGGCCGGGGAAGTAGACGTGCAGGCTGACCGCGCCGTCGAGGGTGTCGTTGACGACCTCGTGGGCGCGGCCGGGGGCCAGGACGCGCTGGGTGCCGGGGCGGTGGGTGGTGCGGCCGCGGGAGGTGTGCTCGGTGAGCTCGCCCTGCAGGACGGTCATGACGCCGGAGGAGGCGCCGTGGTCGTGCGGGCCGCTGCCCTGGCCGGGTACCCAGCTGAGCAGCCAGACCTCGTATCCGGGGCCGGTGCGCAGCCGGTGGTACCAGCGGGTGGTGGCGTCGTACTCGACGAGGTGCTCCCAGGAGGCGCGGTCCTCGGCGATGGAGCGGGCGAGCCCGGCGAACTCGGCGACGGTGGCCGGGTGTTCCCGGGCGGGCTGGAGCAGGTGCTGGACGGCGAGGATGTCGCCGGCGATCTGGAGGTCGCTCTCGACCGCGGCGGGCGCGACGGACGCGGCGGCGGGAGCGGTGGGGGTGGCGCTGTGCGTGCTGTTCATCGTGGGGGTACCTCGACGGATGTCAGTCGTGCTGGCGGTTGCTGCGGGGGGCGGGCCGGAGCTCTGAGGAGCCGGGGCTCCGCGGGCATCAACAGCTGCAACAGCAACAGCGAACCTGGGCAGCGCACAGGAACCCACGAATGGGGGTCCGGGTGGTGGCTGCGGGCGCTGACATGCGAACAAGGAGAACGGCTGGGGGGCCTGACTGTCAACCCAATGTCCGGTTTGGGGTAAAAGTTTCACCTCATCCGGTTACCGTGCCCGGAGAAAGGTTTGTGCAGTGTGCGGCAGGGGATGTGGCGCTGTGTCGGCGCTCAAACCAGATCCCGACTTCCGTGACCTGAATGTGATCTGCGCCGCTTCTCCGGCCGGACCGCAACCCCGCCCGGAGGTGGCACGTGGAATACGGGTAAAGACGGCAACCTGTGGTGCCGGTGGCATGTGTCACGATTTTTGGCGATATGAACACTTTCTGCATAGGCTTGGTTCCGCAGAGTGAATAAGGGGCCCAATAGCAGATCTCGGCTTGACTGCCCCGGAGCCACGCACTTGTAATTTCACTCGTGTCGTTACGTAGCAATCAGTGACGGCATCGTCACGGGGACGCACAGACAGAGCGAGGGGCGCACATGACCGAGCTGTTTCAGGAACTGCTGGTCGAGGAGGCGGACGAAGAGCTCGGGTGGCAGGAGCGCGCTCTGTGCGCCCAGACCGACCCCGAGTCCTTCTTTCCCGAGAAGGGCGGCTCCACCCGCGAGGCCAAGAAGGTCTGCCTCGCCTGCGAAGTCCGCTCCGAATGCCTTGAGTACGCCCTCGCCAACGACGAGCGATTCGGCATCTGGGGCGGTCTGTCCGAGCGGGAACGCCGCCGCCTGAAAAAGGCAGCGGTCTGAAACGGCCGGCGCACCACCGACCGGGCACCTACCGCACATCGCACGACATATCGAACGCACCACGGCACGTACCGCAGAACCGGCAGCACGGGACGACGAGCACGACACACAGCACGGCACACGGTCCGCCTCCTGCACCTTCCCCGCAGGAGGCGGACCGCTGTCGTGGCAGCCGTTAGGGTGGGGCGCTGTCCAGCAGCCTCCGAGGGCACACCACCCCCGGACCCCCGGCCGGAGGGCCCGTACCGCGATGTCCCTGCACAGCCAGTCGACGGCCTCCTACCAGGCCCCCGCCACACCCGAGTTCCCCCGGCACGTCGTCACCGCGGTCCTCGTCGCCCATGACGGCGCCCGCTGGCTGCCCCGGACACTCGCCGGCCTCCTCGGCCAGGAACGCCCCGCGCAGAACCACGTCGCCGCCGACACCGGCAGCGCCGACGAATCCGCGCGGCTGCTCACCGAGGCCCTCGGCGACGACCACGTCCTGCACCTCGCCCGCCGCACCGGCTTCGGCACCGCGGTCGACGAATCCGCCCGCAGCGCGGGCACCCTGACCCCCGAGGACCTCCCGTACCTCAAGCGCCCCAGCGGCTGGGACCCGGTCAGCCGCACCTGGCGCGACGACACGTACGACCTACCCGACCTCCCCCACGGCGAACCCGTCCAGTGGCTCTGGCTCCTGCACGACGACAGCGCCCCCGAACCCGACGCCCTCACCGAACTGCTCCGCGTCGCCGACGAGAACCCCGACGCCGCGATCATCGGCCCCAAGCTCCGCGGCTGGTACGACAAGAAGCAGCTCCTCGAAGCCGGCGTCACCATCGCCCGCAGCGGCCGCCGCTGGACCGGCCTCGACCGCCGCGAACAGGACCAGGGCCAGCACGACCAGGTCCGCCCCGTCCTGTCCGTCTCCACCGCCGGCATGCTGGTCCGCCGCGACGTCTACGACGAACTCGGCGGCTTCGACCGGCGCCTGCCCCTGATGCGCGACGACGTCGACCTGTGCTGGCGCGCCCAGAGCGCCGGCCACACCGTCCTCGTCGCCCCCGACGCCGTCCTGCGGCACGCCGAGGCAGCCGCCCGCGAACGCCGCACCGTCGACTGCGCCGGCCGCACCACCGCCGGCCCGCACCGCGTCGACAAGGCCGGCGCCGTCTACACGATCCTCGCCAACAGCTCCGGCCGCGCCCTGCCTTACGTCCTGCTGCGCGTCCTGCTCGGCACCGTGCTGCGCACCCTCGCCTACCTCATCGGCAAGGCCCCCGGCCAAGCCGTAGACGAGCTCACCGGCCTCCTCGCCACCCTGCTCCGCCCCGGCCGGCTCCTCGCCGCCCGCAAGGCCCGCCGCCGCCCCGCCGTCCCCGCCGCCGACCTGCGCCCGCTCTTCCCCCCGCCGGGAGCCTCCCTGCGGGCCAACGCGGAACAGCTCGCCGGCTACTTCGGGAGCGACCGCGACACCGCGACCGCCCCCGCGGGCCGGCACGGCGGCGGCAGCGTCCTCGACGCCCCCCGCGAGGACGGCGACTACCTCGTGGAGACCGAGCGCTTCGCCCGCCTCAAGCGGCTCGCCCGCAACCCCGCGCCCCTCCTCCTCGCCCTCCTGGCCCTCGTCTCCCTCGCCGCCTGCCGCGCCCTGATCGGCGGCGGCTCCCTCATGGGCGGCGCCCTGCTGCCCGCCCCCGACAGCGGCTCCGACCTCTGGAGCGCCTACACCGACGGCTGGCACGCCGTCGGCACCGGCTCCACCGCCTCCGCACCGCCCTACCTGGCCGTCCTCGGCACCCTCGCCACCCTGCTGTTCGGATCCACCCAGGCCGCCCTGACCCTGCTGCTCGTCGGATCCGTCCCGCTCGCCGGCCTCACCGCCTACTTCGCCTCCCGGCCGCTCGTCGAATCCCGGCTGCTGCGCGCCTGGGCGGCCATCGCCTACGCCTTCCTCCCCGCCGTGACCGGCGCCCTCGCCGGCGGCCGCCTCGGCACCGCCGTCCTCGCCGTCGTGCTCCCGCTCCTCGCCCGCGCCGCCGTCGCCGCCTTCGACCTCGCCGACGGCGCGGAAGCAGCCGACCGACGGGGCGGCCGGCGCGCGGTGTGGACGTACATCCTGCTCCTCACCCTCACCACCGCCTTCACCCCCGTCGTATGGCCCCTCGCCGCCGTCCTCGGGATCGGCGCGCTGGTCCTGCGCCGGGCGCACTGGAAGGCGTACGGCCTGCGCCTGCTCGCCACCCTCGCCGTCCCGCTGCTCGTCCTCGCCCCCTGGTCACTGGGCCTGCTCACGCACCCCGGCCGCCTCCTGCACGAGGCCGGACTGCCCTACGGGGCCGGCTCCGCCGACGCCGTAGGCCTCCTCGCCATCAGCCCCGGCGGCCCCGGCACCGGCCCCGGAGCGGTCCTCGTCGGCATCGTCCTCGCCGCCCTGGCCGCCCTGCTGCGCAGCGACCGCGCCTTCGCCGTCCGCACCGCCTGGGCCGCAGCCCTGGCCGGACTGCTCCTGGCCGTCGTCCTCAACCGCACCGCCTGGGCCGGACCCGCCACCCTCGTCTACGGGCTCGCCCTCCTCGCGGCCGCCGTGCTCGGCGCCGACGGGGCCAAGGAACGCGTCGCCGCCCGCAGCTTCGGCTGGCGCCAACCGCTGGCCGCCCTCATCGCCCTGGCCGCCGCCGTGGGACCGCTGATCGCCGCCGCCACCTGGCTGGTGGCCGGGGCCGACGGCCCGCTGCAGCGCCGCGACCCCGTACAGGTCCCGGCCTTCGTCGCGGACGCGGGCGGCGACGACAACCAGACCCGCACCCTGATCCTCGACCTGGACCCGCCGGCCACCGTCTCCTACAGCCTCGTCCGCGGCTCCGGCGGCCGCATCGGCGACGCGGAGGTCACCGCCCGCACCGGCGGCGACGCCCGCCTCGACAAGGTCGTCTCCAACCTCGTCGCCGGTTCCGGAGCCGACCAGTCCAGCCAGCTCAGCGCCTTCGCCATCCGCTTCGTGATGTTCCGACCCGGCGGCCCCGAGGAGATCCGCCGCGTCCTCGACGCCACCCCCGGCCTCAGCCGTCGCCACCAGCAGGACGGCACCGCCCTGTGGGGCGTCGAACCCTGGCAGCCGCGCGCCGTCATCCTCTCCGGCAAGCAGGGCGAGGCCCCGATCCCCGTCGCCGCCGGACCCGTCGAGGCCCACAGCAAGATCCCCGCCGGTGACGCGGGCCGCGTCCTGCGCATCGCCGACCGGGCCGACGAAGGCTGGCGGGCCACCCTCGACGGCAAGGCCCTCAAGCCCAAGACCGTCGACGGCTGGGCCCAGGGCTTCGAACTGCCCGCCGACGGCGGCCGCCTCGACCTCGTCCACGAGGACTCCCTGCTGCGGACCGCCTGGTACTGGGCCCAGGGCCTGCTCGCCGTGGTCCTGCTGGTGATGGCCCTGCCCGGCCGCCGCGCCGAGCTCGACGACGACCTGCCCGAGGAGGAGACCGCGCTCCCGTCCCGGCCCGGCCCGGGCGACGCAGGCGAAGGCCGCCGCGCCCGCCGGCTGCGCGCCGAGGCCGAACCGGCCCCCGTACCGGTGGAGACCGCCGAGGTCGCCGACCCGTACGCGCAGATCCCGGCGCAGCCCGTGTACGGCGACGACGGCTACGCCTACCAGGCCTACGGCGACCAGGGCGGCTACGCGTACGAGCCGCAGCAGCAGGTCCCCTACGACCAGTACCCGCAGTACGACCAGCAGGGCGGACAGCAGGGCGGGCACGCCGGCCAGGCCTACGAGGACCCGTACCCGCAGCAGCCGCAGCACCAGCCGGTCCAGGACCCGGACCAGCAGCAGTACCCCTACCCGTACGAGCCCTACCCGCCGTACGACCAGCGCCCGGACGGGAGCCCCCAGCAGTGAAGCAGCGCGCACCCCTCACGCTGGCGGCGGTGACCGCGGCCCTGGCCGCCCTCACCGGCGTCGCCGCCCTCACCGCACCCGCCGCCGACGGCAAGGCGGCCGACGCCAAGGCCGCCACCGCGGCCCGCATGCCGGTGGAGCGGTCCCTGCTGGTGTGCCCCGGGCCCAGCTCCTCGGACATCGCCGAGACGACGTACACGGCCTTCACCCCCGGCTCCCCCGCCGGCGAGGGCAAGGGCTCGGCCCGGCTGCTCGGCGCGACCAAGGACGCCAAGCCGGTGCTGGAACCCAAGGAGGCGGGCAAGCCCTTCGGGGCCACCGCCAGCGGCGCCGACGCGCCCGCCCTCACCGGCAGCGCCGACGGCGCCCTCGCCCCCGGCTGGACCGCACAGCTGACCACCAAGGTCTCGGTCGGCCGCACCCGCGGCGTGCTCGGCGTCGGCTGCACCGCCCCCGGCACCGACTTCTGGTTCCCCGCGGTCAGCACGGCCAAGGGGCGCGAGGACTACGTCCACCTCACCAACCCCGACGACGCCGCCGCCATCGTCGACATCAAGATCTTCGGCCCGGACGGTCCGGCCAAGCCCGACGCCGGCACCAGCGAGAGCATCCGCGTCGACCCCAAGTCCACCAAGACCGTCCTGCTGTCCACCCTCGTCCCGGGCGCCCAGCTCGCGGACGCCACCGCCCACGTCACCACCCGCGCGGGCCGCGTCGGCGCATCCGTGCAGGTCGGCGAGGAAGGAGTGGGCGCCGACTGGCTGCCGGCCTCCGCCGACCCGGCGGGCTCGCTCGTCCTGCCGGGCATCCCGGCGGACGCCACCTCCGTACGGCTGGTCGTCTTCGTACCGGGCGAGGAGGACGCCGACCTGAAGGTGCGCCTGGCCGCACCGGGCGGCTCCATCAGCCCCGCGGGCAACGAGCAGCTGCACGTCAAGGCCGGAATGACGGCGGCCGTCGACCTCAAGGACCTGACCCGAGGCGAACCCGGCTCGCTGCTGCTGACGCCCTCCGACCCCAAGAAGTCCGCCCCGGTCGTCGCGGCGGTACGGGTGGTCCGCGGCAGCGGCGCCAAGCAGGAGATCGGCTTCGTCCCCGCCACCGGGCCGGTCGGCGTACGGGCGACCGTGGCCGACAACCGGCCCGAGGAGAACACCACCCTGCTGGCGCTGACCGCGCCGGGCGCCGACGCGAAGGTCAAGGTGACCGCCTCGCCGGGCACCGGCGGCGGCGAGCCGGCCTCCCAGGAGGTCATGGTCAAGGCGGGCACCACCCAGACGCTGTCCCTGGCCCCGGCGGGCGGAAAGGGCTCCTACGCCCTCACCGTCGAGACCGTCTCGGGCGGCCCGGTCCACGCGGCCCGCACCCTGTCCCTCCCGCACGAGGGCATCGCGATGTTCACCGTGCAGGCCCTCTCGGACGACCACTCCACGGTCTCGGTCCCCAAGGCCGTCCAGGACCTCTCCGTCCTGACCCGCTGACAGGACGGCGCCCCGGCACGCGCGAGGTGGGCCGGGGCGCCGACGGCCTCAGGGCGTGTCCGCGAAGTAGCGGCCTAGTTCTCGCCGTACCGGGGGTCGACCGTCTCCGGCGACAGCCCCAACAGCTCCGCCACCTGCTCCACGACGATCTCGTGGACCAGCATCGCCTTCTCGTCCCGCGTCTTGGTCCGGATCTCCACCGGCCGCCGGAACACCACGATCCGGGCCGGTCGCCCCTCGCGGGACTCCTGCACCGCGCCCAGCGGCACCGCCTCGTCGTTCCAGCCACCGTCCGGACCGCCCGGCGGCCCCGGCACGTCACCGATCAGGAACTCCACCTCGGACAGCTGCGGCCAACGTCGCTCCAGCCGCTCCACGGAGTCCCGTACGAGGTCCCCGAACAGCTCCGACCGGCTCGCCGACAGCGGCACCTGAGGAGGAGCCACCGGACCGCGCATCCCGCGCCCGTGCCGGTCCCGCCGGCGCGGGCGCGGCTCGGCCGGGGCCCCCGCGGGGGGCTCTGCGGGGCAGGGAGGAAGAGGGGTGTCCGTCACCCCCGCAGGGTAGCCCTGAGCACGACACGGGGGAGTGAGCGGCGGTGGAGTCGTCGCGGCCCGGTCAAGAGTGCGGTACCGTCCAACGTCGTGAGCCTTGTACGTCGCTGTTCGCGCACTGCGTGCGGCCGCCCTGCCGTCGCGACACTGACGTACGTCTACGCCGATTCGACCGCAGTTCTCGGCCCGCTCGCCACCTACGCCGAACCCCACTGCTACGACCTGTGCGCCGAGCACTCGGAGCGCCTGACCGCCCCCCGGGGCTGGGACGTCGTGCGCCTGTCCGACGGCTCCGGGCCGTCCCGCCCCAGCGGCGACGACCTCGAAGCCCTCGCCAACGCCGTACGCGAGGCGGCGCGCCCGCCCGAGCGGACGGTGGAGGCCGGCGGTTCCGGTCAAAGCCGCCCGGTCCCCGGCGAGACCCGTCGCGGACACCTGCGGGTCTTGCGCTCGCCCGATTCCTGACGCCAGGACCGTCTGAAAAGCCCCTCCAGGTTCGAGGTAGGTTTGCCGAACCGCACAGAACACCTCAGGAGGGCAGGCAGTGGCCGCAGATCTTACGAACATCGTCAAGGCATACGACGTACGAGGCGTCGTACCGGACGAATGGGACGAGCCGCTGGCCGAACTGTTCGGTGCCGCCTTCGTCGAGGTCACCGGCGCCACGGCGATCGTGATCGGCCACGACATGCGCCCCTCCTCCCCGGGCCTGTCCGCCGCCTTCGCGCGCGGTGCGGCCGCCCGCGGCGTGGACGTCACCCTGATCGGCCTGTGCTCCACCGACCAGCTGTACTACGCGTCCGGCGCGCTGAACCTCCCCGGCGCGATGTTCACGGCCTCCCACAACCCGGCCCAGTACAACGGCATCAAGCTCTGCCGCGCCGGCGCGGCCCCCGTGGGCCAGGACACCGGCCTCTCGCGCATCCGCGAGCTGGCGGAGCAGTGGACCGACGAGGGCGCCCCCGCCATCGCCGCCGGCACCGTCCCCGGCACGATCACCGAGCAGGACACCCTCGCCGGCTACGCCGCGCACCTGACGGGCCTGGTCGACCTCACCGCCATCCGCCCGCTCAAGGTCGTCGTCGACGCGGGCAACGGCATGGGCGGCCACACCGTCCCCACCGTCTTCGAGGGCCTCCCCCTCGACCTGGTCCCCATGTACTTCGAGCTGGACGGGACGTTCCCGAACCACGAGGCGAACCCCCTCGACCCGAAGAACATCGTGGACCTCCAGGCCCGCGTACTGGCCGAAGGCGCGGACCTCGGCATCGCCTTCGACGGCGACGCCGACCGCTGCTTCATCGTCGACGAGCGCGGCGAGGCCGTCTCCCCGTCGGCGATCACCGCCCTGGTCGCGGCCCGCGAGCTGGCCCGCAACGGCGGCAAGGGCACCGTCATCCACAACCTGATCACCTCCTGGTCCGTCCCCGAGGTCGTCCGCGAGCACGGCGGCACCCCCGTCCGCACCCGCGTCGGCCACTCCTTCATCAAGGAGGAGATGGCCAAGACCGGCGCCATCTTCGGCGGCGAGCACTCCGCGCACTACTACTTCAAGGACTTCTGGAACGCGGACACCGGCATGCTCGCCGCGCTCCACGTCCTGGCGGCCCTCGGCGGCCAGCAGGACACCCTCTCCTCCCTGGTCGCCTCGTACGACCGCTACGAGGGCTCGGGCGAGATCAACTCGACGGTCGCCGACCAGGCCGCCCGCGTCGCCGAGATCAAGGACATCTACGGCGCCCGCGAGGACGTCACCCTGGACGAGCTCGACGGCCTGACCGCGACCTCGACCGACTGGTGGTTCAACGTCCGCGCCTCCAACACGGAGCCCCTGCTCCGCCTGAACGTCGAGGCCCGCGACGCCGCCACCCTGGCGAAGACCCGCGACGAGGTCCTGGCCCTCATCCGCAAGATCTGACCCAGGCAAGATCGGCCCCGCCGGACACCTTCCCGTGCCGGCCGGGCCGAAGTCGGACCCGCCGGCGTTCGAGGCGCGGGTCCGGGCAGAGCCCGGTGCCCGGCAGAGCCGGGGTTCCCCCCGAGGGGCGGAGCCCCGGCGCCCGCCCGGCCCGCACGGGCGCCGCACCGGCGACCGTCGGCCCGCACCGGAGGTGACTCGGCGGTACGCTGACCCCCCAACCGCATGCCCGAAGGGAACGCCCCATGCCGCTCGAAGCCGGACTCCTGCAGATCCTCGCCTGCCCCGCCTGCCACTCGCCCCTCCAGGACAAGTCGGCCGACGAGACGGCCCCCGAGCTGATCTGCACCGGCCAGGACTGTGGCCTCGCGTACCCCGTCCGGGACGGCATCCCGGTCCTCCTCGTGGACGAGGCCCGCCGCCCCGCCTGATTAGGGAGCCCGCATGCTCGACGAGTCGCTCCTCGACGCCCCCGACGAACTCGCCCGCTCCGACCGCCGCGGCCTGCTCCGCGGCGCCGCCGAAGCCGGTGCCAGAGTCCGCACCGCGGCCCGGCACGCGACCGAGGCGGGCCTCGCCGACCTCCGCCCCGACGGCCGCCCCCGCACCGTCCTGATCGCCGGTCCCGGCACCGCCGCCACCGGCGTCGCCGACCTGCTCGGCGCCCTCGCCGGAGCCTCCGCGCCCGTCATCCGGCTGGATCCCACCGGCGTCGCCCACGCGGCCGGCGCGCTGCGCTGGGCGCTGCCGGGCTGGGCCGGGCCCGTCGACCTGCTGCTCCTCGCCACCACCGACGGCACCGAGCCCGGACTCGCCGTCCTCGCCGAGCAGGCGTACCGCCGCGGCTGCACCGTCGTGGCCGTCGCCCCCGAGCGCTCACCGCTGAGCGAGGCGGTGGACGGCGCGCACGGGCTCCTCGTACCGATGGCCAAGGCCCCGTACCAGGAGTACGACGAGTCGGCCGCCGCCGGACCCGGCGCCCTGTGGGCCCTGCTGACGCCGCTGCTGCTGCTCCTCGACAAGGTCGGCCTGATCACCGCCGCCCCGGACACGCTGCAGCTCGTCGCCGACCGGCTCGACCGGACCGCCGAGCGCTGCGGGCCCGCCATCGCCACCTACTCCAACCCGGCCAAGACCCTCGCCGCCGAGCTGGCCGACTCCCTCCCGCTCATCTGGAGCGAGGGCGCCGCCGCCGGCTCCGCGGGCCGCCGCTTCGCCGCGACCCTCGCCGAACTCGCCGGCCGCCCCGCACTGGCCGCGACCCTCCCCGAGGCGCTCCCCGCCCACGGCGTCCTGCTCGCCGGAGCCTTCGCAGCCGGAGCCGACCCCGACGACTTCTTCCGTGACCGGGTCGAAGAGCCCCAGGCCCTGCGCGCCCGCGTCGTCCTGCTGCGTGACCGGCCGGCCGGTGGCCTCACCGCCGCCCCCGCCGCACGCGAGCTCGCCCACAGCCACGACACGGCCATCAGCGAACTCGAACCCGAGGAGGGCGTGGAGCTGGAACAGCTCGCCGAACTCCTCGCCGTCACGGATTTCGCCACCGCCTACCTGGCGCTGGCCTCCGGGGGACGCACCTGAGGCACACATCCGTGCCCGCCCCTTCATCCAGATCCAGGAAGACGACCGATGGACCGCCTGACGAACACGATCCGCCCCTACGCCTGGGGATCCACCACCGCCATCCCCACCCTCCTCGGGGTGGAGCCCACGGGTGAGCCCCAGGCCGAGATGTGGATGGGCGCCCACCCCGGCGCCCCCTCCCGCCTCGACCGCGGAACCGGCGAGACCACCCTGTCGGACGTCATCGCCGCCGGCCCCGAGCGCGAGCTCGGCGCGGCCGCCGTCGCCAAGTTCGGCCCCCGGCTGCCCTTCCTCCTCAAGATCCTCGCCGCCGGCGCCCCGCTCTCCCTCCAGGTCCACCCCGACCTGGCCCAGGCCAAGGAGGGCTACGCCGACGAGGAGCGCCGAGGCGTCCCGATCGACGCGGGCCACCGCAACTACAAGGACGCCAACCACAAGCCCGAGCTGATCTGCGCGCTCACCCCCTTCGACGGCCTGTGCGGTTTCCGCCCGCCCCTGGAGGCCGCCGAACTCCTCGCCGGCCTCGGCGTCGACTCGCTCGAACCGTACGTCGACCTGTTGCGCGCCCACCCCGAAGAGGCGGCCCTGCGCGAGGTGCTCACCGCCGTACTGACCGCGGACCGCGCGGAGATGGCCCGTACGGTGACCGAGGCCGCGGCCGCCGCCGAACGCCTCGGAGGCCCGTACAAGCCCTACGCCTCACTCGTCCACGACTACCCGGGCGACCCCGGCGTGATCGCGGCCATGCTCCTCAATCACGTCCGACTCCAGCCCGGCGAGGCCATGTTCCTCGGTGCCGGCATCCCGCACGCCTACCTCGACGGCCTCGGAGTCGAGCTCATGGCCAACTCCGACAACGTGCTGCGCTGCGGGCTCACCCCCAAGCACGTGGACGTGCCGGAGCTGCTGAAGATCGTGAAGTTCGAGCCCAGCGACCCGGGCGTAATGCGCCCCGAGGCGACCCCCGAGGGCGAGGAGGTCTACGAGACCCCCATCGACGAATTCCGGCTCTCCCGCTTCCTCCTGGCGCCCGGCGGAGCCCCCCAGGTGCTCGCGGACGGGACCCCGCAGATCCTGCTCTGCACCGCCGGTTCCCCGCAGGCCGGCGAACTGACCCTGCGGCCCGGCGAGTCGGTCTTCGTACCGGCGGGCGAAAAGGTCGAACTCTCCGGAAGCGGGACGATCTTCCGAGCCGCCGTGGTGGTCTGACGTAGCGTCCCTCCCACGGGCTGCAACAATGTGCCGCCGGTAGTCAGTGGCTAGGAAGGACACCCTGCACCCATGAGCGCGTCGGGCGGTACCAAGGCGATCGTGGCGGCACTCGCCGCCAACCTCGCCATCGCTGTAGCCAAATTCGTGGCATTCCTCTTCAGCGGCTCCTCGTCGATGCTCGCGGAAAGCGTCCACTCGCTGGCCGACTCCGGGAACCAGGGGCTGCTGCTGCTCGGCGGCAAGAAGGCCCAGCGCGAGGCGACGCCGCAACACCCCTTCGGGTACGGGCGCGAGCGCTACATCTACGCCTTCCTCGTCTCCATCGTGCTCTTCACCGTCGGTGGCATGTTCGCCATCTACGAGGGCTACGAGAAGATCCACGAGCCGCACCCGATCGAGGCCTGGTACTGGCCGGTCGGCGTCCTGCTCTTCGCGATCATCGCGGAGTCCTTCTCCTTCCGTACGGCGATCAAGGAGTCGAACGAGATCCGGGGCAAGCAGACCTGGACCCAGTTCGTCCGGCGCGCCAAGGCCCCCGAGCTGCCCGTCGTCCTCCTGGAGGACCTCGGCGCGCTCGTCGGCCTGGTGCTCGCGCTCGGCGGCGTCGGCCTCGCCCTGCTGACCGGCGACGGTGTCTGGGACGGCATCGGCACCCTGTGCATCGGCGTCCTGCTCATCGCGATCGCGATCGTCCTGGCCGCGGAGACCAAGTCCCTGCTGCTCGGTGAGGCCGCCGGCGTCGAGGAGGTCGAGAAGATCAAGGCCGCGGTGGTCGACGGGGACGTCGTCACCCGCGTGATCCACATGCGCACCCTGCACCTGGGCCCGGAGGAGCTGCTGGTCGCCGCCAAGATCGCGGTCGAGGGCCACGACACCGCGACCCAGGTGGCCGACGCGATCAACGCGGCCGAGGCCCGCATCCGCGAGGCGGTCCCGATCGCCCGGGTGATCTACCTGGAGCCGGACATCTACCGCCCCGAAGCCACCAAGTAGCCACGAACACGTGAAGGCCCCCGCGAGCAGCAGCCCGCGGGGGCCTTCACGCGTGGTGCTACGAATCCTCGACGTGTACGGCGCCCCAGACGGGCCCCGCCGGTACCGGCTGCTTCCGCCGCGCCACCCGCGCGGCGATGCCCAGCCCGAGCGCCACGGGAAGGGCGAGGGATCCGACCCACGACGCCACGCCGCACGTCAACATCAGCGCGTTCTCCCACGGGACGCTGACCCCCGTCACGTCCGACACCGCCAGCGTGCCGTACTGGAGCTCCGGGAAGTAGCGGGAGTCCGCGGAGTTGCCCCGGTTGTCCCCCAGGACGAAGACCCGGCCCTTCGGCACCGACACGGCGAAGCTGAGGCCCGGGTCCCCGGGAGCGCCACCCAGGACGTAGGGCTCGTCGAGCGGCTGCCCGTTGAGGGTCAGGGTGGCGTCCCCCTTCGCGTAGGCGATGTGGTCGCCCTCCACCGCCACCACGCGCCCGACGGAGAGATACGGCCTCTGCCACGCGACGCTGCGGTAACCGACGACGTCACCACGACGTACCTGCGCCGGATCCTTCCTCAGCAGAAGCTCGTCCCCGTCCCCGAGCGTGGGCAGCATCGAGTCGCCGGCGAAGTACAGCGGCTCGAACCGGCTCACCATGAGCGCGACCCCGCCGACGTTCAGCGCGACGCCCGATATCAGGAGGACGATCGCCCATATCCGCAATTTGCGCCCAGGTCTGTGTTCCATGACTCCGTAGCCCCTCCCACCAGTGCGAACGGCCGGAAGACTACGGTCTGGCCGAAACCCTACGGAGGCCGGGTCCCGATCTTCGGATCTCCGTCCGTACCCCCTGGTCGACGCCCCGTCAGGCACGGCCCGCGCCCCCTCCGGGAAGGCGCCGTCCGCGCATCACCACCCGGTTTCTTCCTCGTCCGACTGGGGCTCGCTCCACCGATCGGTGTAGATTCGTGCCCAGTGTCAGGCGTCGCTGCTGATGGCGGGTCGGGCGGTCCCTGCGACCGGCCGAGGGGAGAGAGGACCCCCGACGGACTGTGCTCGGTGTCCCGTCCCCAGGACGGCGCACGGCCCAGCCGTACCCACCCTCTCGAACCATGAGGAGCAGCACCCATGGACTTCAAGGTCGCAGACCTCTCCCTTGCCGCGTTCGGCCGCAAGGAGATCACCCTGGCCGAGCACGAGATGCCGGGTCTGATGTCGATCCGCGCCGAGTACGCGGAGGCGCAGCCCCTGGCCGGCGCCCGCATCACCGGTTCGCTGCACATGACCGTGCAGACGGCCGTGCTCATCGAGACCCTCGTCGCCCTCGGCGCCGACGTCCGCTGGGCCTCCTGCAACATCTTCTCCACCCAGGACCACGCCGCCGCGGCCATCGCGGTGGGCCCGAACGGCACCCCGGAGAACCCGCAGGGCGTCCCCGTCTTCGCCTGGAAGGGCGAGACGCTGGAGGAGTACTGGTGGTGCACGGAGCAGGCGCTGACCTGGCCGAACACCCCCACCGGCGGCCCGAACATGATCCTCGACGACGGTGGTGACGCCACCCTCCTCGTCCACAAGGGCGTCGAGTTCGAGAAGGCCGGCTCCGCCCCGGACCCGTCGACGGCGGACTCCGAGGAGTACGCCCACATCCTCACCCTGCTCAACCGCACCCTCGGCGAGTCCCCCCAGAAGTGGACCCAGCTCGCGTCCGAGATCCGCGGTGTGACCGAGGAGACCACCACGGGTGTGCACCGTCTCTACGAGATGATGTCCGAGGGCACCCTGCTGTTCCCGGCGATCAACGTGAACGACGCCGTCACCAAGTCGAAGTTCGACAACAAGTACGGCTGCCGCCACTCCCTGATCGACGGCATCAACCGCGCCACCGACGTCCTCATCGGCGGCAAGGTCGCGGTCGTCTTCGGCTACGGCGACGTCGGCAAGGGCTGCGCCGAGTCGCTCCGCGGCCAGGGCGCGCGCGTCATCGTCACCGAGATCGACCCGATCTGCGCGCTGCAGGCGGCGATGGACGGCTACCAGGTCGCCACGCTGGACGACGTCGTCGAGACGGCCGACATCTTCATCACCACGACCGGCAACAAGGACATCATCATGGCCGCCGACATGGCCAAGATGAAGCACCAGGCCATCGTGGGCAACATCGGCCACTTCGACAACGAGATCGACATGGCCGGCCTGGCGAAGATCGACGGCATCGTCAAGGACGAGGTCAAGCCCCAGGTCCACACCTGGAAGTTCCCCGACGGCAAGGTCCTGATCGTCCTCTCCGAGGGCCGTCTGCTGAACCTCGGCAACGCGACCGGTCACCCGTCCTTCGTGATGTCGAACTCCTTCGCGGACCAGACCCTGGCCCAGATCGAGCTCTTCACCAAGCCGCAGGAGTACCCGACCGAGGTCTACGTGCTCCCCAAGCACCTCGACGAGAAGGTCGCCCGCCTCCACCTCGACGCCCTCGGCGTCCGCCTCACCACGCTCCGCCCGGAGCAGGCCGCGTACATCGGCGTCCAGGTCGAGGGCCCGTACAAGCCGGACCACTACCGTTACTGATCAACCCCTGATCAGTCTCTGATCAGCGGCGGCAGAACGTGAAGCAGGCCCCCGGCACCCGTGCCGGGGGCCTGCCCCGTATCCCTCGACCCCAAGAAGAGTGCGCACCATGCCCCGCGGCCGCTACTCGCTCCACGACCCGCACGACCACACCCCGCTCGGCGAGGAGCACTTCCACTGCGCGCCCGGCCCCTCCGGCTGGCGCTACGTCTCCCAGCTCACCGGCCCGGACGGCGAGCACCGCGGTTCCGTCGACCTGGCCGTCGACGAGCTGGGCCGCCCCATCCGCATGGAGCTCAACGCCGCGAGCTGGCAGGTGCGCGGCGCCGCCATCGACGGCGTCACCTGGGTCCGCACCGACCCCACCGGCACCGAGGCCACCGAGGGCAACATCGCCGCCCCCGGCTTCACCGGTACCTCCCCGGCCTTCCTCGTCGCCACGACCCGCCTGCTGCGCCTGGCCCCCGGCGCCCCCGCGACCCGCGTCCGGCTGCTGGCCCTCACCGACCCGGTACTGGCCCCCCGTACGGTCGATCAGGCCTGGGCCCTTGTCGCCCGGCAGGAACACCCCACGGACAGCGGCCCGCTGCTGGTGGACGAGTACCAGGTCAGCGCCCTGGACACGGGCGAGGTCCACACCGTCCACATCGCCGGGGACGTGGTGCTCTCGGCCCCCGGCATCGAACTCGAACACCTGGAGACACCGCCCTCGACCTTCGAGGAACAGTGACCGCTCAGGCGGGCGGCGCGAACCCGCCGGCGCGCGGAGCCTCCACGGGCGGTACGGGTGCGACGGGCGCCACGGGTGCCGCCGGCGCGGGAGCCACGTAGGGGACCGGCGCCACGACAGGCATCGTCCCCGGCATCGGCATCATCCCCGGCATCGGCGCGGACGCGTACCCGGTGCCGGGCCCGACGGCGGCCGGCCGGAACGCCCGGGCGGCGTCCCGCGTCTGCCGTTCGTGCACCACGGCCATCAGGAACGCGGCGGCCGGCACCCCGGCCGGAGGCGGCGCCCCGGTCCGCGCGACCAGATCGTCCGCGAGCCGCACCGCCATCGCGGCACCGACCTGCGGATCCAGCTGGTCCATCCGCGTCAGGTACTGGCGGATCGCCAGCCACAGCCCGTCCGGCACCGCCGACAGGTCCAGCCCGGTGAACCGCCCGGCCAGCCACGGCGGCGGCGGAGGCACCGGCATCACTCGCGTCCCCGGCACCCGCTCCCGGACCACCAGCGTCCCCGCGAACACGTCCCCGAGCCGCCGGCCGCGCGCCGACACCAGCGAGGCGATGCACGCGATGGACCCGAAGGTCAGGATCAGCTCCACGACCCCCATGGATCCGCGCACCAGAGCGTGCCGGAACCGGATCGGTCCGCCGTCGTCCCGGACGACCCGCAGCCCGCAGGCGAGCTTGCCGAGCGACCGCCCGTGGGACAGCGTCTCCACCGCGATCGGTACGCCGACCAGGAACAGCAGGAAGGTCGCCACGGCCACGGCCGCCTGGGCGGCCAGGTCCAACGAGGCGGTGGCCACGGTCAGCCCGACGGAGATGAGCACGTATCCGGTGACGTACACGGCCAGGTCCAGGAGGATCGCCAGCCCGCGGCTCGGCAGCCGTGCGGGCCGGAGCCCCAGGACGACCGCGTCCCCCGTCACCAGATCGCTCACCACAGCACCTCTCGTCCGACCTGCCCCGCCCCTGAGGCCTCCAGTCTGCCAAGCTGACCACACTAGGAATAGGCAATGGCCAGGGGACCTGGGACAGGGGAGCGGCAGCCGGATGGATCTCGACGTCTTCGTGACCGCACACCATGCGGAGTGGGACCGCCTGGAACAGCTCCTGGGCCGCGGCCGCAAGCTCACCGGTGACGAGGCCGACGAACTCGTCGCGCTCTACCAGCGCACCTCCACCCACCTCTCCCAGATCCGGTCCAGCGCCCCCGACCCGATGCTCACCGGCCGACTGACCCAGCTCGTGGCCCGCGCCCGCGCCACGGTGACCGGCACCCGCCGGGCCGGCTGGCGCGACGCCGCCCTCTTCTTCACGGCGGGCTTCCCGGCCGCGGTCTACCGCAGCCGCCGCTGGTGGATACCGACGGCGCTGCTCTCCACGGCGCTCGGCGTGCTCATCGGCTGGTGGATAGCCACGCACCCGGAGGTCCAGAGCGCCATCGCGGCCCCCGAGGAGCTGAAGGCGCTCACGCAGCCGGGCGGCCAGTACGAGACGTACTACTCCAGCCACCCCGCGGGCTCCTTCGCCGCCCAGGTCTGGACGAACAACGCCCAGGCGGCGGCGATCTGCCTGGTCCTGGGCGCGTTCCTGGGGATACCGGTGATCTGGATCCTCTTCCTGAACATGGCCAACCTCGGCGTGGGCCTCGGCCTGATGGCCTCGGCCGGCCGCCTCGACGTCTTCCTGGGCCTGATCCTGCCGCACGGCCTGCTCGAACTGACCGCCGTCTTCGTGGCCGCGGGCATGGGCCTGCGCCTGGGCTGGACGGTCATCGACCCGGGCCCCCGCACCCGCCGCACGGCCCTCGCGGAACAGGGCCGCACCGCGCTCGGCATGGCCATCGGCCTCGCGGTGGTCCTCTTCGTCTCGGGCCTGATCGAGGGCTTCGTGACCCCGTCGGGCCTCCCCACCTGGGCCCGCATCACGATCGGCATCGCGGCGGAGGTCGCGTTCCTGCTCTACGTCTACATCCTGGGCGGCAGGGCCGCGCGCGCCGGTGACGTGGGCGACGTGGAGGCGGCCGACCAAACGGCGACGCTCCCGACCGCGGCCTGATGTGCGTACCAGCCCGTTGAGCTGCTAGTCTCCTCGTCGTCCCGCGAAGACCGTTGACACGGAGCGCGCGGGGAGGTAGATTCGAACGGTTGCCTCGAACTGGACAAGTTCGGCAGCGATGGTTTAAACTCTCTCTCACCCCTAATACGGAATTGAATTCCATCGGGGTACAGTCGACTCCTCATTCAGGACTTCGAAGCCGGGAAATCCGGTGGAAAACTTCTGATAGAGTCGGAACCGCCGGAAAGGGAAAACGCGAAAGCGAATACCTGGAAAGCACCGAGGAAATCGGACACGAAAGAGTCTGATAGAGTCGGAAACGCAAGAACAGAACGAAAGCCCGGAGGAAAGCCCGCGAGGGTGAGTACAAAGGAAGCGCCCGTTCCTTGAGAACTCAACAGCGTGCCAAAAATCAACGCCAGAAGTTGATACCCCGTCCACTTCGGTGGATGAGGTTCCTTTGAAAAAGACCTGTGAGGTCGCCTTCGGGTGATGCTTGCAGGCAAAAACACAGCGAGGACGTTGTGGCGCGTCGGTCTTATTCCGACATGATGCGCCCGCTCTAAGTGATGTGTGCACCCGATCACGGGTAAACATTCATGGAGAGTTTGATCCTGGCTCAGGACGAACGCTGGCGGCGTGCTTAACACATGCAAGTCGAACGATGAAGCCCTTCGGGGTGGATTAGTGGCGAACGGGTGAGTAACACGTGGGCAATCTGCCCTTCACTCTGGGACAAGCCCTGGAAACGGGGTCTAATACCGGATACCACTCCTGCCTGCATGGGCGGGGGTTGAAAGCTCCGGCGGTGAAGGATGAGCCCGCGGCCTATCAGCTTGTTGGTGGGGTAATGGCCCACCAAGGCGACGACGGGTAGCCGGCCTGAGAGGGCGACCGGCCACACTGGGACTGAGACACGGCCCAGACTCCTACGGGAGGCAGCAGTGGGGAATATTGCACAATGGGCGAAAGCCTGATGCAGCGACGCCGCGTGAGGGATGACGGCCTTCGGGTTGTAAACCTCTTTCAGCAGGGAAGAAGCGAAAGTGACGGTACCTGCAGAAGAACGCCGGCTAACTACGTGCCAGCAGCCGCGGTAATACGTAGGGCGCAAGCGTTGTCCGGAATTATTGGGCGTAAAGAGCTCGTAGGCGGCTTGTCACGTCGGATGTGAAAGCCCGAGGCTTAACCTCGGGTCTGCATTCGATACGGGCTAGCTAGAGTGTGGTAGGGGAGATCGGAATTCCTGGTGTAGCGGTGAAATGCGCAGATATCAGGAGGAACACCGGTGGCGAAGGCGGATCTCTGGGCCATTACTGACGCTGAGGAGCGAAAGCGTGGGGAGCGAACAGGATTAGATACCCTGGTAGTCCACGCCGTAAACGTTGGGAACTAGGTGTTGGCGACATTCCACGTCGTCGGTGCCGCAGCTAACGCATTAAGTTCCCCGCCTGGGGAGTACGGCCGCAAGGCTAAAACTCAAAGGAATTGACGGGGGCCCGCACAAGCGGCGGAGCATGTGGCTTAATTCGACGCAACGCGAAGAACCTTACCAAGGCTTGACATATACCGGAAAGCATTAGAGATAGTGCCCCCCTTGTGGTCGGTATACAGGTGGTGCATGGCTGTCGTCAGCTCGTGTCGTGAGATGTTGGGTTAAGTCCCGCAACGAGCGCAACCCTTGTCCTGTGTTGCCAGCATGCCCTTCGGGGTGATGGGGACTCACAGGAGACCGCCGGGGTCAACTCGGAGGAAGGTGGGGACGACGTCAAGTCATCATGCCCCTTATGTCTTGGGCTGCACACGTGCTACAATGGCCGGTACAATGAGCTGCGATACCGTGAGGTGGAGCGAATCTCAAAAAGCCGGTCTCAGTTCGGATTGGGGTCTGCAACTCGACCCCATGAAGTCGGAGTCGCTAGTAATCGCAGATCAGCATTGCTGCGGTGAATACGTTCCCGGGCCTTGTACACACCGCCCGTCACGTCACGAAAGTCGGTAACACCCGAAGCCGGTGGCCCAACCCGTAAGGGAGGGAGCTGTCGAAGGTGGGACTGGCGATTGGGACGAAGTCGTAACAAGGTAGCCGTACCGGAAGGTGCGGCTGGATCACCTCCTTTCTAAGGAGCACAGTACCGATTGCAGACAAACGTTCTGCACGGTCAGCTCATGGGTGGAACGTTGATTAGTTGGCACGGTTTCCAGAACTCTCTGTAAGTACTGCTTCGGCGTGGAAAACAGTGAAGTCGAGGGGATCGTGCCTGGCACGTTGTTGGGTCCTGAAGGTACGGCCGTGAGGTCATGTCTTCAGTGCCGGCCCCGGTGAAGCATTCCTCAGGGAGTGTGTGACGGGTGGCTGGTCGTTGTTTGAGAACTACACAGTGGACGCGAGCATCTGTGGCCAAGTTTTTAAGGGCGCACGGTGGATGCCTTGGCACCAGGAACCGATGAAGGACGTGAGAGGCCGCGATAGGCCCCGGGGAGCTGCCAACTGAGCTTTGATCCGGGGGTGTCCGAATGGGGAAACCCGGCAGTCGTCATGGGCTGTCACCCACTGCTGAACACATAGGCAGTGTGGAGGGAACGAGGGGAAGTGAAACATCTCAGTACCCTCAGGAAGAGAAAACAACCGTGATTCCGGGAGTAGTGGCGAGCGAAACCGGATGAGGCCAAACCGTATGCGTGTGATACCCGGCAGGGGTTGCGCATGCGGGGTTGTGGGAATGAGCTTGATCGGTCTGCCGGCCGGTCGGCGAGTCAGAAACCGTTGATGTAGTCGAAGGACATGCGAAAGGTCCGGCGTAGAGGGTAAGACCCCCGTAGACGAAACATCAGCGGCTTGCTTGCTCATCTCCCAAGTAGCACGGGGCCCGAGAAATCCCGTGTGAATCTGGCGGGACCACCCGCTAAGCCTAAATATTCCCTGGTGACCGATAGCGGATAGTACCGTGAGGGAATGGTGAAAAGTACCGCGGGAGCGGAGTGAAATAGTACCTGAAACCGTGTGCCTACAAGCCGTGGGAGCGTCGCTGTATGTGCTTGCACATACAGTCGTGACTGCGTGCCTTTTGAAGAATGAGCCTGCGAGTTAGCGGTGTGTAGCGAGGTTAACCCGTGTGGGGAAGCCGTAGCGAAAGCGAGTCCGAACAGGGCGATCGAGTTGCACGCTCTAGACCCGAAGCGGAGTGATCTAGCCATGGGCAGGTTGAAGCGGAGGTAAGACTTCGTGGAGGACCGAACCCACCAGGGTTGAAAACCTGGGGATGACCTGTGGTTAGGGGTGAAAGGCCAATCAAACTCCGTGATAGCTGGTTCTCCCCGAAATGCATTTAGGTGCAGCGTCGTGTGTTTCTTGCCGGAGGTAGAGCACTGGATAGGCGATGGGCCCTACCGGGTTACTGACCTTAGCCAAACTCCGAATGCCGGTAAGTGAGAGCACGGCAGTGAGACTGTGGGGATAAGCTCCATGGTCGAGAGGGAAACAGCCCAGAGCATCGACTAAGGCCCCTAAGCGTACGCTAAGTGGGAAAGGATGTGGAGTCGCAGAGACAACCAGGAGGTTGGCTTAGAAGCAGCCACCCTTGAAAGAGTGCGTAATAGCTCACTGGTCAAGTGATTCCGCGCCGACAATGTAGCGGGGCTCAAGCGTACCGCCGAAGTCGTGTCATTGCAGCAACAGGGCCAACGCCCGCTGTGATGGGTAGGGGAGCGTCGTGTGCCGGGTGAAGCAGCAGCGGAAGCTAGTTGTGGACGGTTCACGAGTGAGAATGCAGGCATGAGTAGCGATACACACGTGAGAAACGTGTGCGCCGATTGACTAAGGGTTCCTGGGTCAAGCTGATCTGCCCAGGGTAAGTCGGGACCTAAGGCGAGGCCGACAGGCGTAGTCGATGGACAACCGGTTGATATTCCGGTACCCGCTTTGAAACGCCCAATATCGAATCAGGCGATGCTAAGTCCGTGAAGCCGTTCCGGACCCTTCGGGGAAAGGAAAGTGGTGGAGCCGACGAACCAGACTTGTAGTAGGTAAGCGATGGGGTGACGCAGGAAGGTAGTCCAGCCCGGGCGGTGGTAGTCCCGGGGTAAGGGTGTAGGCCGAGGGGTAGGCAAATCCGTCCCTCATCAAGGCTGAGACCTGATGCCGAGCCGATTGTGGTGAAGTGGATGATCCTATGCTGTCGAGAAAAGCCTCTAGCGAGTTTCATGGCGGCCCGTACCCTAAACCGACTCAGGTGGTCAGGTAGAGAATACCGAGGCGTTCGGGTGAACTATGGTTAAGGAACTCGGCAAAATGCCCCCGTAACTTCGGGAGAAGGGGGGCCATCACTGGTGATCGGACTTGCTCCGTGAGCTGGGGGTGGCCGCAGAGACCAGCGAGAAGCGACTGTTTACTAAAAACACAGGTCCGTGCGAAGCCGTAAGGCGATGTATACGGACTGACGCCTGCCCGGTGCTGGAACGTTAAGGGGACCGGTTAGTGACCTTTCGGGGTTGCGAAGCTGAGAACTTAAGCGCCAGTAAACGGCGGTGGTAACTATAACCATCCTAAGGTAGCGAAATTCCTTGTCGGGTAAGTTCCGACCTGCACGAATGGCGTAACGACTTCTCGACTGTCTCAACCATAGGCCCGGTGAAATTGCACTACGAGTAAAGATGCTCGTTTCGCGCAGCAGGACGGAAAGACCCCGGGACCTTTACTACAGTTTGATATTGGTGTTCGGTTCGGCTTGTGTAGGATAGGTGGGAGACTTTGAAGCAGCCACGCCAGTGGTTGTGGAGTCGTCGTTGAAATACCACTCTGGTCGTGCTGGATGTCTAACCTCGGTCCGTGATCCGGATCAGGGACAGTGTCTGATGGGTAGTTTAACTGGGGCGGTTGCCTCCCAAAGGGTAACGGAGGCGCCCAAAGGTTCCCTCAGCCTGGTTGGCAATCAGGTGTTGAGTGTAAGTGCACAAGGGAGCTTGACTGTGAGACCGACGGGTCGAGCAGGGACGAAAGTCGGGACTAGTGATCCGGCGGTGGCTTGTGGAAGCGCCGTCGCTCAACGGATAAAAGGTACCCCGGGGATAACAGGCTGATCTTCCCCAAGAGTCCATATCGACGGGATGGTTTGGCACCTCGATGTCGGCTCGTCGCATCCTGGGGCTGGAGTCGGTCCCAAGGGTTGGGCTGTTCGCCCATTAAAGCGGTACGCGAGCTGGGTTTAGAACGTCGTGAGACAGTTCGGTCCCTATCCGCTGTGCGCGTAGGAATATTGAGAAGGGCTGTCCCTAGTACGAGAGGACCGGGACGGACGAACCTCTGGTGTGCCAGTTGTCCTGCCAAGGGCATGGCTGGTTGGCTACGTTCGGGAGGGATAACCGCTGAAAGCATCTAAGCGGGAAGCCTGCTTCAAGATGAGTATTCCCACCTCCTTGAGAGGGTAAGGCTCCCAGTAGACGACTGGGTTGATAGGCCAGATGTGGAAGCCCGGTAACGGGTGAAGCTGACTGGTACTAATAGGCCGAGGGCTTGTCCTCAGTTGCTCGCGTCCACTGTGTTAGTTCTGAAATAACGAACAGCTGTGATTACAGCCAGCGTTCGAATTTCATAGTGTTTCGGTGGTCATAGCGTTAGGGAAACGCCCGGTTACATTCCGAACCCGGAAGCTAAGCCTTTCAGCGCCGATGGTACTGCAGGGGGGACCCTGTGGGAGAGTAGGACGCCGCCGAACAATCATTGCGGAAGCCCCGCACCAGCCCTTTACGGGTTCGGTGCGGGGCTTTTCTGCGTTCATCCCACAGATGATGTTTACGTCGACGTATACTCGGAACATGTCTGATGCCATGATCCGTGTGCCGGCCGAGGTGAGAGACCGCCTGGCCGTCATCGCCGAGTCCCGCGGGACATCCATCCGGTCTCTGGTGCAGGAGTTCGCCGAGACGACGCTGACCGCGGAGGAACGGCGGGAGCGAGCGGAGCGGGCCCGGGCCTATATGGCCGAGCACTTCGGGGTGGACGTGACCGATGAGGAGAGTGCGGCCATGGGGCGAAGGCTCCGTGAGGCCTTCGCGCGGCAGGAGGACACGGCCGCGTGATTCAGCACCACCTCGTCCTGGACACGCCGTCCTTGCTTGCGCTGTCCGGGAATCGGCAGGTGTCCGCGCTGATTCACCGTGCCCATCTCGATGCGGACACGCGGTTGTGGGTGCCGGTCCTGTCGGTTCTCGAGGCCGACGTGGTTCTCGCGGGGATCGCCGAGCACATCGGTCAGCTCGACGTGATCAACATGCTCGACCTCGACTATCCGGCCGTCCTGGCTGTGGCACAGATGTGCCGCGACGGAGTGCCGGCCGGTGTTGCAGCGGCCGCCCATGCCGCACGTCACCTTCCCGAGTGGGGTTCGCAGGCACTGGTTGCCACGGTGGAGCCGAAGGCATACGAGGGGCAGGGAGTGGGCGTCTTCGATCTGAACCGCTGAGCCTTCGCTCCTCAGAGGCGGCCGGCCGCCTTCAGGGCCAGGTAGGCGTCCGCCAGGGCCGGGGCCAGGGTGTCCGGGGTGGCGTCGACCACGTGGACGCCGTGGCGGGTGAGCTGGTCGGACGTGCGGCGGCGTTGGGATTGGGTCTGGGTGCCGGCGGCGGCCTCGTAGACCGCGTCCACCGACCCCCGTGATCTTGTCATGGCCGCGACGTGCGGGTCGGCGACCGAGGCCAGCACGACCGTGTGCCGCTGTGTGAGACGGGGGAGCACCGGGAGCAGGCCCTCCTCGATCGGAGCCGCGTCCAGGCTCGTCAGGAGGACCACCAGGGAGCGGCGTGGGGCGCTGCGGAGGATCGTGGAGACCAGGGTCCTGGCGTCCGTCTCGACCAGCTCCGGTTCCAGGGTGGCCATGGCGTTGACGAACGACGGGAGGGTGTCGGCCGCGGAGCGGCCCTGGACCTGGGCGCGCGGGCGGCGGTCGTGGGCCAGCAGGTCCACGCGGTCGCCTGCGCGGGTGGCCAGGGCGGCGAGGAGCAGGGCCGCGTCCATCGCGGAGTCCAGGCGGGGGGCGTCGCCGACGCGGCCCGCCGAGGTACGGCCGGTGTCCAGGCAGATGAGGATGTGCCGGTCGCGCTCGGGGCGCCAGGTGCGGACGGCCACCTTGTTCTGGCGGGCCGTGGCACGCCAGTCGATGGAGCGGGTGTCGTCGCCGGGGACGTAGTCGCGGAGGCTGTCGAACTCGGTGCCCTCGCCGCGGGTCAGGACGCTCGTACGGCCGTCCAGTTCGCGCAGGCGGGCCAGCCGGGACGGGAGGTGCTTGCGGCTGGTGAAGGGCGGTAGGACCCGGACGGTCCAGGGGGCCGCCTGGGAGCGCTGGCGGGCCCACAGGCCCAGAGGGCCGTAGGAGCGGATCGTGACGCGGTCGGCCTGGCGGTCGCCGCGGCGGGTGGGCAGCAGTCGGGTGGTCAGCCGGCGGCGTTCGCCCGCGGGCACCACCACCTCGTGGCGGGACACGGCGGTCTCCGTGCCCGGGAGCCAACTGCTGGGAGGCCAGGCGTCCCGTACGCGGGCCCGGAGCTTGCGGCCGCTGGGGTTGGTGACGGTGAGGTGGACCTCAGCCGGTTCGCCGAGGCGGACCGAGGTGTCTCCGGAGCGGGCCAGCACCAGGCCGCGTACGGGCGCCGCGAGGGCGCCGTCGATCGCGCAGGCCAGTGCGATCGGGCCGTTGACCGCGAGCATGCCGGTCCAGCTCGGTTCGAGAAGGCCGACCGGGATGCTGCCGAGGGCCGCCAGCAGGGCGGCGCGTCCGGTGAGGGCCATCAGCGCGGGACGGGGACGTGGGAGAGGATCGCCGTGATCACCGCGTCGGCGGTGACTCCCTCCATCTCCGCTTCGGGGCGCAGCTGGACGCGGTGGCGCAGGGTCGGCAGGGAGAGGGCCTTGACGTCGTCGGGGGTGACGTAGTCGCGGCCGGTGAGCCAGGCCCAGGCGCGGGCGGTGGCGAGCAGGGCGGTCGCGCCGCGGGGGGAGACGCCGAGGGTGAGGGACGGCGATTCGCGGGTGGCGCGGCAGATGTCGACGACGTAGCCGGCGATCTCGGGGGAGACGGAGACCTTGGCGACGGCCTGGCGGGCGGCTTCGAGCTGGGCCGGGCCCGCGACGGGACGGATGCCGGCGGCGTGCAGGTCGCGGGGGTTGAAGCCGGCGGCGTGGCGGGTCAGGACCCCGATCTCGTCCTCGCGGGAGGGGAGGGGGACGGTGAGCTTGAGGAGGAAGCGGTCGAGCTGGGCTTCCGGGAGGGGGTACGTGCCCTCGTACTCGACCGGGTTCATGGTGGCGGCGACCAGGAAGGGGTCGGGGAGCTTGCGGGGGGTGCCGTCGACCGTGACCTGGCGCTCCTCCATCGCTTCGAGGAGGGAGGACTGGGTCTTGGGCGGGGTGCGGTTGATCTCGTCCGCGAGGAGGAGGTTGGTGAAGACCGGGCCGTCCTGGAAGGAGAACTCGGCGGTGCGGGCGTCGTAGACGAGGGAGCCGGTGACGTCGCTCGGCATCAGGTCCGGGGTGAACTGGACGCGCTTGGTGTCGAGTTCGAGGGATGCGGCCAGGGCTCGTACGAGGAGGGTCTTGGCGACGCCCGGGACGCCTTCGAGGAGGACGTGGCCGCGGCACAGGAGCGCGACGACGAGGCCGGTGACGGCGGAGTCCTGACCGACCACGGCCTTGCCGATCTCGGTGCGGAGCGCTTCGAGGGAAGCGCGGGCGCTGTCCGCGGTCACTGCCGTGGACTCGGTGGCCGGGTACGTCATGACGTACGGACCTCTCTTTCGAGGGCGTCGAGGTGGTCGGCGAGCGCGACGAGTGCCGCGTCGTCGGAGGGGGTGGTGCCGAAGAGGAGGGCGGTCACGTCCCGGGGCTCGCCGGTCAGGCGGGCGGAGACGGCCGGGGCCAGTGCCGCGGGGTCGTGGGCCTGGGTGTGGGGTACGCCGACCAGTGCGGCGAGGCGTTCGCGGGTGGCGGCGCGCAGCACGGTGGCGGCGCGGTCGCGGGCGTCGGCCTTGCGGTAGAGGCGGGCGCGGCCCTCGGTGGCCTCGGAGGCGCGGATGACGACGGGGAGCTTCTCGGTGACGAGGGGGCCCAGGCGTCGGGCGCGCCAGAGGGCGGCGAGGACGGCGGCGACGAGGAGTTGGAGCAGGGCCCAGGACCAGCCGGCCGGGACGAGTTCGAGGAGGCTCTTGTCCTCGCCGGAGGGCGCCGTGTCGGGGTCGGAGTCCGCGAGGGACGGCAGGTACCAGACGAGGTTCGGGCGGGAGCCGAGGAGTTGGAGGGCCAGGGAGGCGTTGCCTTCGTCGGCGAGGGACTCGTTGAGGAGGATCGTCTCGGAGCCGAGGAGGACGGTGTCGCCGCCGGTGGGGCCGGTGGGGAGGACGAGGAGGGTGGGGTCGCCGCCGCTGGGGTAGCAGGCGGTGGCCGCGGGGAGGGTGGTGGTGTAGCGGAGGCCGCCGCCGGTGGCGGCGCGGCCGGCCGACGTGGCGGCGGGCAAGGTGCAGCCGGGGGCGGGGTGTTCGGTGTCGGCGTCGCCCGCGGTCTGCACGCCGGGGGAGAGCTCGGTGAGGCTGTGGCTGCTGGGGGCGACGAGGACGGTGCGGCCGCCGGAGAGGTCGATGGCCGAGCGGATGACGCCGCGTTGGGTGGCGCCGAGCCGGTCGGGGTCGGTGACCAGGAGGGTGGTGCGGGGGCCGGCGGCGTCGGCCGCCTCGCGGGCGGTGGTGACGACGCGGAGGGAGACGCCGCGTTCCTTCAGGAGCTCGGCGACGGCACGGCTGCCGAAGGGGTCGGTGGTGCGGGGGTCGAGGTAGCCGTGGTGGGAGCCGGAGTTGAGGGCGGCCGTGGCGATGACGCCGGCGGCGAGGACGGCGACGGCGGTGAGGGCGCGGCGGATCCGGCGGACGCGGCGGGTGCGCGCGTCGACGTCGGGGTCGCCGGGTGCGGGGGCGGGGAGGGGGGCGGTGCCCTCGGGCTCCCGCGCCTCGGACGCGGGCGCCGTCGGTGCGGCCGGGTCGGTCGGGCCGGTCATGCGGTGGGTCCCGTCAGCAGCGGCTTCGCGCGGTCCAGGGTCAGGTCGAGGGTGCGCACGCGTGCGTACGTGTCGGCGTCGGCGGTGCGGCCGCCGTAGGTGACGTCGTCGAAGGTACGGGCGGCGGCACGGAGTTCGGCGGCGTGGTCCGGGAGGGAGACGGCGGCCTCGGCGGCGGCCTCGTCGGCGGTGCGGCCGGGACGCGGGTCGAGCAGGGTGCGTTCCTCCAGGGAGCGGACGACGGCGCGCATGCGTTCCTGGACGGCCTCGGTCCAGCGGCCGGCGGCGGCGTGGGCGTCGGCGGCGGTGCGGTGGTCGGCGGCGCTGCGCGCGCTGTCGGTGAACAGGACACCGGCGCCGGTGGTGACGCGGCCGGGGGTGCCCAGGCGCCACCAGAGGGCGCCGACGGCGAGGAGGACGAGGACGAGGATCACGAAGAGGCCGAAGCCGCCTCCGGGGGTCGCCCCGGAGGCGGCGCCGAGCAGGTCGTCGAGCCAGTCGAAGAACTTGCGCACGGCGCGGTCGAACAGGCTCGGGTCGTTCTCGTGGTACATCGGCTTGGACAGTTCGCGTTCGGCCGCTTCCCTGGCGGGTTCGCGCGGTGTCGTCACCGGTGGTGTCTCGGCGCTCGGCAGGAGCGTCGTGGCGCGGGTGATGAGGCCCCCCGTACTCATCATCTGTGCGTCAGCCTCCGGTCGTGCCGTAGTTCTCCAGGCCGGCGGCCCGGGCGAGCTCCAGGTCGAGTCCCTCGCGGCGGATGCGCTGGTCGACGTAGAGCAGGACGGTGACGCCGGACTGGAACGGCATGACGATGGTCTGCGCGATGATCAGGCCGATCGCGGGGGCGATCAGTGCGCCCCAGTTGTTCATGCCGCTGCCGTCCTCCAGGGCGTCGATGCCACCGCTGAAGGCGAGGAGGCTGAGGATCTGGAACGGGGCGACGATCATCCCCGAGATGAAGAAGGCGATCAGGGCGGTGAGGATCGTGATGCCGAAGATCCGCCACCAGGTGTTCTTGACCAGCTTCGAGGAGCGGGCGAACGCCTTGAAGACCGACCCCTTCTCCAGCATCAGGGCGGGCGAGGCCAGGCTGAACTTGACGCCCAGCCAGACCAGGAGCGGCACCCAGACGAAGACACCGAGGATGACGAGGCCGACGTTGTCGGTGAGGGCGCCCGGCAGGATCAGGACGGCGCCGAGCAGGACGGCGCCGAGGGCCAGCAGCAGGGTGAGCCCGATCAGGCGCAGCAGCTGGGGGCGGGCCTCGCGCCAGGCGCCGGAGACCGAGGACTGCTGGCCGAGCACGGCGCGGCTGAAGACCATCGTGAGCATCGCGGTGACCACGATCGTCCCGAGGACCTGGATGAACTGGATCACCACGGAGGCGCCGAGGGTGCTGCCGAGCGAGTCGAAGACCTCTTCGGGGCCGGCGTCCGGGTCCGTGACGAAGGCGATGTCGTCCAGCATGAACTTCTGGACGATCACGCTGATGATCTGGACGACGGTGGCCACGACGAGGGTGATCGGCAGGACCGAGCGCCAGTGGGTGCGCATGGTGGCGACGGCGCCGTCGAGGATCTCGCCGAGGCCCAGGGGCCGCAGCGGGATCACACCGGGCTTCGCGGCTGCGGGTCGACCCCACTGGCCGGGGCCGCCCGGGTAGCCGTACTGGGAGCCGTACCGGCCCGCCTGAGGGGTGCCTGGCTGCTGTCCCCAGCCCGTGGTGGGCTGCGGCTGGGCCTGCGGGGTCTCGGGCGTGGTGCCCGGGCTCGACCACTGACCGGGCGGCGGCTGCTCGGCGGACCACTTCGGGCCGCCGGTGGGCTGCGCGGGCCGCTCGGGCTGTGCGGGCGCTGCGGGCTGCTGCGCGCCGCCGTCGGTGCCCGGCCGCTCGCCGTCGGACGGAGAGGATCCGGGCGAAGCCCAGCCCGGAGAGTCGTTCATCGTCACTCCTTCATGTGCGCCTGCCGCGGCGGGGCGCTGGTCGCTGCCATCGTGCCACGTAGGGGGCCCGAACGGAGTAGGGGGTGGGCGGCGGATCGGGCGCGGTGGCGGGGTGGAGAGGGCCGGTTCGGGGCGATCCTGACCGGTCGGTCGATCCCGGGCGGTGCCGCGGGGTCCTCGCAGCCCGTACCTTCAATAGTCGACCCGATCGGGGCAGACTGCGTGGAGCTGATCTCCACGCAGGTCCGAGGGTCGATTTCCAGCCCTTTTGGCTGTGGGACAGCTCACCGCCGGGTAACGATTAGCTAATGGGATGATGTCAAGCATGAAGGGACGAGTCCTTGTCGTCGACGACGACACCGCGCTGGCCGAGATGCTCGGCATTGTGCTGCGTGGAGAAGGTTTTGAGCCGTCGTTCGTAGCGGACGGCGACAAGGCGCTGGCGGCCTTCCGGGAGGCGAAGCCCGACCTGGTGCTGCTGGACCTCATGCTGCCCGGAAGGGACGGCATAGAGGTGTGCCGGCTCATCCGTGCCGAGTCCGGCGTGCCGATCGTCATGCTCACGGCCAAGAGCGACACGGTGGACGTCGTCGTGGGCCTGGAGTCCGGGGCCGACGACTACATCGTCAAGCCGTTCAAGCCGAAGGAGCTGGTGGCCCGTATCCGGGCGCGCCTGCGCCGGTCGGAGGAGCCCGCGCCCGAGCAGCTGGCCATCGGTGACCTGGTCATCGACGTGGCCGGGCACTCGGTCAAGCGGGAGGGCGCTTCCATCGCCCTGACCCCGCTCGAGTTCGACCTGCTGGTCGCCCTCGCGCGCAAGCCCTGGCAGGTCTTCACCCGTGAGGTGCTGCTGGAGCAGGTCTGGGGCTACCGGCACGCGGCGGACACCCGCCTGGTCAACGTGCACGTGCAGCGCCTGCGCTCCAAGGTCGAGAAGGATCCGGAGCGCCCCGAGATCGTCGTGACGGTGCGTGGTGTCGGCTACAAGGCCGGACCCAGCTGACGTGCAGTCCGGCACCTCCGGCATGTCCGGCAGGGTCCCGGGCGGCCTCCGCCCGTGGAAGTTGCGCCTCGGTCGGCTGTTCCGGGACCGTGCGTCGAGCAGCCGCGTCCTACGGCTCTTCGTCCGCGTGGCCCGTCGGCCGCTGCTTCCGGCTGTCCGCCTGTGGCGGCGCAACATCCAGCTCCGGGTGGTCGCGGCCACCCTGCTGATCTCGCTCGCCGTGGTCCTCGCCCTGGGCTTCGTCGTCATCGCCCAGGTCAGCAGGGGTCTGCTGGAGGCCAAGGAGGAGGCGGCGCAGAGCCAGGCCGCGGGCGGGTTCGCGGTGGCGCAGGAGAAGGCCAACGCCCCGGCCGCGGTGGACGGGCCCGACGCCACCGACAACAAGGTCGGCCGGGATGCCAGTACCTGGATGAACTCCCTGGTCAAGCAGTTGGCCAGTGGTGGGCAGACCGCCTTCGAGGTCGTCGCGCTGGGCGCGGGAACGGGCGACGAGGCGCTGCCGGGGACGCAGGGCGTCAAGGGGGCCCGGGCCTCCGGGAACGTGGACCCGACCGCCAGCGTCCCGCTGGGGCTGCGCCGGGCCGTCAACCATGCCACCGGCGCCTTCAAGACCTTCTCCGAGATCCGGTACACCAGCGGGGACGGGGCGAAGGAGCCCGAGCCGGCGCTGGTCATC
This sequence comes from Streptomyces sp. CLCI03, assembly GCF_053615355.1. Classification (NCBI taxonomy): domain Bacteria; kingdom Bacillati; phylum Actinomycetota; class Actinomycetes; order Kitasatosporales; family Streptomycetaceae; genus Streptomyces; species Streptomyces sp. CLCI03. The sequence continues at coordinate 4,959,812 of NZ_CM132132.1, forward strand.
GGCAAGCGTCTCTCGGACATCAACGGTGACCCGTACGACCTGTACTACCTCTTCCCGCTCACGCAGGAGGAGGAGTCCCTCAATCTGATCAAGGTCACCATCGTGACCGCGGGTCTGTTCGTCGTCGTCCTGCTGTGCGGGATCGCCTGGCTCGTCGTACGCCAGGTGGTGACCCCTGTCCGGATGGCCGCCGGGATCGCCGAGCGGCTCTCGGCCGGGCGGCTCCAGGAACGGATGAAGGTCACCGGTGAGGACGACATCGCGCGTCTCGGCGAGGCCTTCAACAAGATGGCGCAGAACCTCCAGAACAAGATCCAGCAGCTGGAGGAGCTGTCCCGGATGCAGCGTCGCTTCGTCTCGGACGTCTCGCACGAGCTGCGTACCCCGCTGACGACGGTACGGATGGCCGCCGACGTCATCCACGACGCCCGGGTCGACTTCGACCCGATCACCGCGCGCTCCGCCGAGCTGCTCGCCGGGCAGCTCGACCGGTTCGAGTCGCTCCTGGCCGACCTGCTGGAGATCAGCCGGTTCGACGCCGGGGCCGCGGCCCTGGAGGCCGAGCCGATCGACCTGCGTGACGTCGTGCGCCGGGTCATCGACGGCGCCGAGCCGCTCGCCGAGCACAAGGGCACCAGGATCCGGGTGCTGGGCGACACCCAGCCGGTCATCGCCGAGGCGGACGCCCGGCGGGTGGAGCGGGTGCTGCGCAATCTGGTCGTCAACGCCGTGGAGCACGGCGAGGGACGCGATGTGGTGGTTCGGCTGGCGTCCGCCGGTGGGGCCGTCGCCGTCGCCGTACGGGACTACGGGGTGGGGCTGAAGCCCGGCGAGGCCACCCGCGTCTTCAACCGGTTCTGGCGGGCCGACCCGGCGCGGGCGCGTACGACCGGCGGGACGGGCCTGGGCCTGTCCATCGCCGTCGAGGACGCCCGGCTGCACGGTGGCTGGCTGCAGGCCTGGGGCGAGCCGGGCGGCGGCTCGCAGTTCCGCCTGACGCTGCCGCGCACGGCCGACGAGCCGCTGCGGGGCTCGCCCATCCCGCTGGAGCCCGAGGATTCGCGGGCCAACCGGGCCCGGGCCGCGGCCGAGGCCGCGGGTGGCGCGGCGGAGCGTACGCCCGCGGAGCCGGGCGACCGTTCGCCGATACCGCCGCGCTCGCCCGTCGCCGGTGCGATGCCGGTGCCCGCCGACCCGACGGCCCTGCCGGGGAACGGGGCCAGGGTCGTGGCCCGCCCGGCCGACCAGGCACAACAGGAGGACCGAGCCGATGGACGCTGAGCCCTTGGACGCGCGGGCGGGGCGTGCGCGGGTGCGGCGCCGGCGGCTGCGGACCGTACGGGCGTACGCCTTCGGGGCGGTCGGGCTGCTGCTCGCCGGCTGTGCCTCCATGCCGGACAGCGGTGACATCCGCCCGGTGCAGGCTTCGCAGGGCGTGGACTCGCAGGTGCGGGTGTTCGGCGTACCGCCCGCGGACAAGGCCAGCCCGGCGGAGATCGTCGACGGCTTCCTGGAGGCGATGACCAGCGACGACCCGCAGCTGGAGACCGCCCGGAAGTACCTCACCGAGGCCGCCGCGAAGAACTGGAAGCCCGGCTCGGCCGTCACCGTGCTGTCCTCCGGGCTCAACCGGGTTCCCAACCGGGGCGAGAAGGACCCCGAGGGGCCCCGCTGGAAGGTGACCGGCAAGAAGCTCGCGACCGTCGACGAGCACAGCGCGTACCAGCCGCAGACGGGGGCGAGGGAGTACGAGGAGTTCCTCCAGCTCGTCCAGAACGAGGACAAGCAGTGGCGGATCTCGACCCCGCCGAGCGGGCTGGTGCTCAGCGAGTCGGACTTCCAGCGCATCTACATGCCGGTCAACAAGTACTACTTCGCGGGTGGAACGCTCGTCGCCGACCCCGTCTACGTGCGTCAGCGCACCGATCCGGACTCGCGGATGGACCCGACCACGCAGACCGTGCAGTCGCTGCTGGCCGGTCCTTCGCGGTGGCTGGCGCCGGTCGTGGAGTCCAGCTTCCCCACCGGTACGGAACTGGGTCCGGGCACCAAGTCCCTTTCGTACGACGGGCAGAACACGCTGCGCGTGCCGCTCAACGAGAAGGCCGAGAACGTCGCGCAGCCGCAGTGCAAGAAGATGGCCACCCAACTCCTCTACACGGTCAAGGATCTGACGGGCTCCCGGCTGGACCAGGTCGAACTGGTGCGGGCCGGCGGGAAGTCGACGTCGCTGTGCTCGGTGAGCGAGGTGAGCGCGAGCGCGATCGCGGGGCGGCCCAAGATTCCCGAGTTCCAGTACTTCGTCGACAACGACAAGCGGCTGGTCCGGATGAAGTTGGACACGAGCAGCGAGGACCAGCAGGCCCGCTTCGAATCGGTGCCGGGTCCGCTGGCCACGCCTCCGGGGTTCAAGGTCAGATCGGCGGCGGTCTCGCACGACGAGCGGCGGGCGGCCGTGATCTCCGAGGACGAGCACGCGCTGTACGTCGTCGCGCTGGTCGGGGGCGGGACGATGCCGCAGCCGTTGCCGATCGGCAAGGGCGGCAAGGCGGCGCTGCTGACCGCGCCGAGCTGGGACGCTTCGGGTGATCTGTGGGTCGCGGACCGCGACCCACAGGGCCTGGGGCTGTGGCGGGTGCCCGGTGGTGCCGGGACGCCGGAGAAGGTGCAGGTCGCGGGGCTCGACGGGCGGAAGATCGTCTCGTTGAAGGCGTCCGCGGACGGGGCGCGGATCGCGCTGCTGGTGGAGCAGCCCGACGGCAACAAGGTGCTCTACGTGGGGCGGATCGAGCGGCCCGACGGCAAGACGGACTCCTCGGCGGTGTCGGTGCGCGAGCTGCGTCCGGCGGCCCCGCAGATGGTCGACGTGACGGCGATGAGCTGGGCGCCGCGCGGGCGGCTGCTCGTGGTGGGCCGGGAGAACGGCGGCGTGCAGCAGGCCCGCTACATGCTGGCCGACGGTTCGATGGTCGCGGCGAGCCTGCCGGGGGCCACCGGGCTGTCGGAGGTGGCGGTCGCGGCCACGGAGGACGAGGCGAAGCCGAAGCCGGTGGTCGCCTACTCGGAGGACGGGATCGTGTGGCTGCCGCCGGGGGCGCAGTGGCGCACGGTGGCGGGCGGCCGGTCTCCCGTGTACCCGGGCTGACCGCCCTCGGGGAGCGGGTCGTCCACAGGGGTCGCGCGGTGGTGCCGTGCCCGTCAGTGTGGAGCCATGCGGGGTTGGTGGCAGGAGCTCGCCGGGCTGGTCCTGCCGGTGGACTGCGCCGGCTGCGGGGCGGTCCGGGTGCTGGTGTGCGCCGAGTGCCGGGATGCGCTGAGCGGGGCCGGGGAGGGGCCGGTGCGGCCGTCTCCGCGGCCCGCGGGGCTGCCGGTGGTACGGGCCGCCGCCGTGTACGAGGGGGCCGTACGGGGCCTCCTGCTGGCGCACAAGGAGCGCGGGGCGCTGCCGCTGGCCGGGGTGCTCGGTGCCGCGCTGGCGGTGGCTGTCGTGGGCGGCGCAGGCCGCGGTGGTGTCTGCGGGCCGGGTGGTGCGGGGGAGGTGGCGTTGGTCCCCGTCCCGTCGGCGCGGCGGCAGGTGCGGGCGCGCGGGCACGATCCGGCGCGCAGGATCGCCCTGGCGGCCGCGGGGCGGCTGCGGCGGGCCGGTGTTCGCGCGCGGGTGGCGCCCGTACTGGGGCTGCGGCGGGCGGTGGCGGACCAGGCGGGGCTGGGGGCCCGGCAGCGTCGGGAGAACCTCGCGGGGGCGCTGGCGGTGCGCCGGGGTGCGCGGGGGCTTTTGCCGGACGGGATCCGGATCGTGCTGGTGGACGACGTCGTCACCACGGGGGCGACGCTGGCGGAGGCGGCCCGGGCGGTGCGTGCCGCGGGGCTGGTCACGGGCCCGGGGGCGGTGCTGAGGGCGGCGGTGGTGGCCGCGCCGGCGGACTCGTTCGGACGGATCGAGCCGGTGCCGCGCGTTTGAGCAACTCGTACAGAAGAAAAATCTTGTGAATAGATTCGGAACTGGCGGGGAAGGCCCATCGTTGCAGGTAGTAAGAGGGAACAGCCACTTCGTCGGAAGTACATTCCGGTAGCGGGTGCCGACAACCGCCATAGAGGGATATGTTCGGTTGTAAGGAACTCAGGAGGCTGTCTCTCGACTCCGAAGTCGGTGGGGTGTTGATCTTGCCGATGGGGGAGGAGGAGGTGAAAGTCGCCAAGTCCGAGGCTCCGGCCTTCACCGGAGTCTGGTGCGAAAGGGAGACGCTTCGCCCCGTCGGGTGGAGCTCTCCGGGAACGGAGTTCTGCGTGGACATCGTCGTCAAGGGCCGCAAGACCGAGGTGCCCGAGCGGTTCCGCAAGCACGTGGCCGAGAAGCTGAATCCGGAGCGGATCCAGAAGCTCGACGCCAAGGTGATCAGCTTGGACGTCGAGGTGTCCAAGGAGCACAACCCGCGTCAGGCCGACCGTTCCGACCGCGTGGAGATCACCCTGCGTTCGCGGGGACCGGTGATCCGGGCCGAGGCCGCCGCCGCCGACGCGTATGCGGCGCTGGACCTGGCTCAGGACAAGCTGGAGGCCCGGCTGCGCAAGCAGCACGACAAGCGTTACACCCGCCGCGGCAGCGGCCGGATCCCGGCGGCGGAGGTCGCCGACGTGGTGCCGGGCGTCGCATCGCTGAACGGCAGCGGCCAGCCGGTGTCCGAGGAGAAGAACGACGGGGTACCGATCACCCGGATCGGATCCATCGAGGTGCAGGGCGAAGGCCCGCTCATCGTCCGCGAGAAGACCCACTCGGCCGCACCGATGTCGCTCGACCAGGCCCTGTACGAGATGGAACTGGTCGGCCACGACTTCTATCTGTTCGTCGACTCCGAGACGAAGTTGCCCAGTGTCGTCTACCGCCGTCATGCCTATGACTACGGAGTCATCCACGTGAACCCGGACGGTGCCTCCAGCTCGGAGGAGCCGCGGGGCGGCGCCGGTGGCGCGCTCGGCGGCTGAGGTCGATCACATCGGTCCGTCGCCCCCGCGCAGGCGCTCAGGCGCCTGCGCGGGGGCGTCTGTGTGACGGGTGTACGACGGGTATGCGCCAGGTGGCTCACTTGTGGCCCCCGGGCCGTGGTGCGGGCATGGAATCATGGCGTGCAGTCAACCGGCTGCGGTGTGTGTCCGGTTGGCCCAGCAGCTGAGCACATGCAGGGGGAGGAACGATGGCGGACAGCTTCGGGCCGGTGCACGGGGACGACGGCGTCGCGGGCTGCCGCGGGACGGACGACCCGGCGCAGGAGACCGCCCGGGAGCCCATCAGGGTGCTCGTGGTCGACGACCACGCGCTCTTCCGGCGGGGACTGGAGATCGTTCTCGCGCAGGAGGAGGACATCCAGGTCGTCGGTGAGGCCGGGGACGGGGCGGAGGCCGTGGACAAGGCGGCCGACCTGCTTCCGGACATCGTCCTGATGGACGTGCGGATGCCTCGGCGCGGTGGGATCGAGGCGTGCACCTCGATCAAGGAGGTGGCTCCCTCCGCGAAGATCATCATGCTGACGATCAGCGACGAGGAGGCGGACCTCTACGACGCGATCAAGGCGGGCGCGACCGGCTACCTCCTGAAGGAGATCTCGACGGACGAGGTGGCCACGGCGATCCGGGCGGTGGCGGACGGCCAGTCGCAGATCAGCCCGTCGATGGCGTCGAAGCTGCTCACCGAGTTCAAGTCGATGATCCAGCGGACCGACGAGCGGCGGCTGGTGCCCGCGCCGCGGCTGACGGACCGGGAGCTGGAGGTCCTGAAACTGGTGGCCACCGGTATGAACAACCGTGATATCGCCAAGCAGTTGTTCATTTCCGAGAACACCGTGAAGAACCACGTCCGCAACATCCTGGAGAAGCTGCAGCTGCACTCCCGGATGGAGGCCGTGGTCTACGCGATGCGGGAGAAGATCCTCGAAATCCGCTAGGCCGCCCCCGGAAGGGACGGCCTGGCCGGCCCACGGGATGTCCGGCCCGATCGGCAGGACATCCCCAGGGCTCAGAGCGCGGCCAGTTCCGCCGTGACGGCCGCCGCCTCCGCGGGTGAACTCGCGCGTTCGACGCGTACGTCCTCGCAGCCGACCCATTGCGCCGCCTCGCGCAGAGCCAGGGCCATCGCGCCCGCCGCCTTCGGGGAGGTGAGCGAGAGCTGCCGGGCGACCAGGGTGCGGCCCTCGCGGGCCGGGTCGACGCGGCCCTGGAGCCGGCCGCCCGCCAGCAGCGGCATCGCGAAGTACCCGTGAATCCGCTTCGGCTTGGGCACGTACGCCTCCAGGCGGTGCGTGAAACCGAAGATCCGCTCCGTGCGGGGGCGGTCCCAGACCAGGGAGTCGAACGGCGAGAGCAGCGTCGTGCGGTGGCGGCCCCTGGCGGGCTGCGCGAGAGCCGCCGGGTCCGCCCAGGCCGGCTTGGACCAGCCCTCCACCTCGACCGGGACCAGCCCGGAGTCCGCGACCACCGCGTCGAACTGCTCGCCCTTGAGGCGGTGGTAGTCCGCGATGTCGGCGCGGGTGCCGACGCCCAGGGACCGGCCGGCCAGGGCGACCAGGCGGCGCAGGCACTCGCGGTCGTCCAGGTCGTCGTGGAGCAGCGCGTCGGGAACGGCCCGCTCGGGGAGGTCGTAGACCCGCTTCCAGCCGCGGCGCTCGCTGCAGACCACCTCGCCGGTGTCCAGCAGCCACTCCACCGCGATCTTGGTCTCGGACCACTCGAACCACTCGCCGCCGTTCTTGGCGCCGCCCAGTTCGGTGGAGGTCAGCGGGCCGTCCGCCTTCAGCCGGTCCAGGACCGCCCGCGTCGAGTGCTGCTTGTCCTCCAGGATGTGCCAGCGGTGGCCGCGCGCCCGGTTGGCCCGGCGGCGGAACGCGAAATGCGGCCACTCCTCGATCGGCAGGATGCAGGCGGCGTGCGACCAGTACTCGAAGGCGTGCCGGTCCGACCAGTACGCCTGCTCGACGGCGTCCCGGCCCACCGCGCCCAGGCGCGCGTACGGGATCAGCTCGTGCGAGCGGGCCAGGACCGAGATGGTGTCCAGCTGTACGGCGCCCAGGTGGCGCAGGACCCCGCGGACCCCGCCGCGCCGGTCGGGTGCCCCGAGGAAGCCCTGCGCGCGCAGGGCGATGCGCCGGGCGTCGTCGGCGGACAGGGAGAGAGAAGCGGTGCCCGAAGTCATCCCGGCAGACTAGGACGTACCACTGACAGCGGGCAGGTAGGGCAGTCGCGAGGGCAGGCCCAGGTCGGAGGGGAGCAGGGCGCCGACCCAGCAGTCGCGGGCGGTGCCGCGCTGCTCGATGCCGGCCCGCATGACGCCCTCGACCCGGAAGCCGGCCTTCTCGGCCACGGCGCGGGAGCCCGCGTTGCCGACCTCGGCCCGCCATTCCAGCCGGGCGACGCCCAGCTCGGTGAACGCCCAGCGGGCGACGGCCAGAACCGCCTCGGTCATGTAGCCGTGGCCGCGGTGTTCCTTGGTCGCCCAGTAGCCGATCTCGTGGCTCGCGAAACCGCCGGTGCCGCGGACGTGCACGCCGACGGACGCGACCAGCGGGCCCCGCGCCCCCAGACGTACCGCGAAGGGCATGGCCGTGCCCTCGCGCCAGCCGGTCGGGGCGATCTCGTTCACGAAGGCGTGCGCGTCGGCGTGCTCGTAGGGGGAGGGGACCACCGTCCAGCGCTGGATGTCGGCGTCCTGCGCCGCGGCGTAGACCTCGTCCTCGTCCGCGGGGGTGAAAGGCCGCAATACCAATCGGTCCGTGCTCAGTGTCGTGGGCTCCATGAACGAATTCTGCTGCCGTCCCGGTGACGGGGGCGAACAATTTTCGGTGATCCCTCCGGGCGATGCGGCACCTTCGGTGTCCCCCGTACGTTCTCAATCCGGGCACCCGTGCCCTCAGGGAAACGGCGGACCTCCCGACGCGGCCACGTCCTCGCTTACGATGGCCGTTGCGGTGGGGCCCACCTGCCGTGCCCGTGTACGTAAAGTGCCCAGGCCCGACCGGCAAGGAGACAAACCTCGGTGTCCGTCTTCAACAAGCTCATGCGTGCAGGCGAAGGCAAGATCCTGCGCAAACTGCACCGCATCGCGGACCAGGTCAACTCCATCGAAGAGGACTTCGTCAACCTCTCCGACGCCGAGTTGCGGGCGCTCACGGACGAGTACAAGCAGCGTTTCCAGGACGGCGAGAGCCTGGACGACCTGCTGCCCGAGGCCTTCGCGACCGTGCGCGAGGCGGCCAAGCGCGTCCTCGGCCAGCGGCACTACGACGTCCAGATCATGGGTGGCGCGGCGCTGCACCTCGGCTACGTGGCCGAGATGAAGACCGGTGAGGGCAAGACCCTCGTCGGCACGCTGCCCGCGTACCTGAACGCGCTGTCCGGCAAGGGCGTCCACCTGATCACGGTGAACGACTACCTCGCCGAGCGTGACTCCGAGCTGATGGGTCGGGTGCACAAGTTCCTCGGCCTGGAGGTCGGCTGCATCCTGGCGAACATGTCGCCCGCGCAGCGCCGCGAGCAGTACGGCTGCGACATCACCTACGGCACGAACAACGAGTTCGGCTTCGACTACCTGCGCGACAACATGGCGTGGTCCCAGGACGAGCTCGTCCAGCGCGGCCACAACTTCGCCGTGGTCGACGAGGTCGACTCGATCCTCGTCGACGAGGCCCGTACCCCGCTGATCATCTCCGGCCCCGCCGACCAGGCCACGAAGTGGTACGGCGACTTCGCGAAGCTGGTGACCCGCCTGACCAAGGGCGAGGCCGGCCAGCCGCTGAAGGGCATCGAGGAGACCGGCGACTACGAGGTCGACGAGAAGAAGCGCACCGTCGCCATCCACGAGACCGGTGTCGCCAAGGTCGAGGACTGGCTCGGCATCGAGAACCTCTACGAGTCGGTGAACACCCCGCTCGTCGGTTACCTCAACAACGCGATCAAGGCCAAGGAGCTCTTCAAGGCCGACAAGGACTACGTCGTCATCGACGGCGAAGTCATGATCGTCGACGAGCACACCGGCCGTATCCTCGCCGGCCGTCGCTACAACGAGGGCATGCACCAGGCGATCGAGGCGAAGGAAGGGGTGGACATCAAGGACGAGAACCAGACCCTCGCCACGATCACCCTGCAGAACTTCTTCCGCCTGTACTCGAAGCTGTCGGGCATGACCGGTACGGCCATGACCGAGGCCGCCGAGTTCCACCAGATCTACAAGCTCGGTGTCGTCCCGATCCCGACCAACCGCGACCTGGTCCGCAAGGACCAGCCGGACCTGATCTACCGGACCGAGGTCGCGAAGTTCGCCGCCGTCGTCGACGACATCGCGGAGAAGCACGAGAAGGGCCAGCCGATCCTCGTCGGTACGACGTCGGTCGAGAAGTCCGAGTACCTCTCCCAGCAGCTCTCCAAGCGCGGCATCCCGCACGAGGTGCTCAACGCCAAGCAGCACGACCGTGAGGCGACGATCGTCGCCCAGGCCGGCCGCCGGGGCGCGGTCACGGTCGCCACGAACATGGCCGGTCGTGGTACCGACATCAAGCTCGGCGGCAACCCGGACGACCTCGCCGAGGCCGAGCTGCGCCAGCAGGGCCTGGACCCGGAGGAGCACATCGAGGAGTGGGCGCACGCCCTCCCCGCGGCGCTGACCCGGGCCGAGGCCGCGGTCAAGGCGGAGTTCGAGGAGGTCAAGGAGCTCGGCGGGCTGTACGTGCTGGGCACCGAGCGCCACGAGTCCCGTCGTATCGACAACCAGCTGCGCGGTCGCTCCGGCCGACAGGGTGACCCGGGCGAGTCCCGCTTCTACCTGTCGCTGGGTGACGACCTGATGCGTCTGTTCAAGGCGCAGATGGTCGAGCGCGTCATGGCGATGGCGAACGTCCCCGACGACGTGCCGATCGAGAACAAGATGGTGACGCGCGCGATCGCGTCGGCCCAGTCGCAGGTGGAGACCCAGAACTTCGAGACGCGTAAGAACGTCCTGAAGTACGACGAGGTCCTCAACAACCAGCGTGAGGTCATCTACGGCGAGCGCCGCCGCGTCCTGGAGGGCGAGGACCTGCAGGACCAGGTGCGCCACATGATGGACGACACCATCGACGCGTACATCGCGGCCGAGACGGTCGAGGGCTTCGCCGAGGAGTGGGACCTGGAGCGCCTGTGGGGCGCCTTCCGGCAGCTCTACCCGGTGAAGGTCACCATCGAGGAGCTGGAGGACGCCGCGGGCGACCGCGCGGGCATCACCGCCGAGTTCATCGCGGAGTCCGTCAAGGACGACATCCACGAGCAGTACGAGACGCGCGAGAAGACGCTCGGCTCCGAGATCATGCGTGAGCTGGAGCGGCGCGTGGTCCTGTCGGTGCTCGACCGCAAGTGGCGCGAGCACCTGTACGAGATGGACTACCTGCAGGAGGGCATCGGCCTGCGGGCCATGGCCCAGAAGGACCCGCTGGTCGAGTACCAGCGCGAGGGCTTCGACATGTTCAACGCCATGCAGGAGGGCATCAAGGAGGAGTCCGTCGGCTACCTGTTCAACCTGGAGGTCCAGGTCGAGCAGCAGGTCGAGGAGCTGCCGGTGCAGGACGCGGCGCCGTCGCTGACGAAGGAGCCGGTGGGTGCGCGTCCGGAGATCCGGGCGAAGGGCCTGGACGCTCCGCAGCGGCCGGACCGGCTGCACTTCTCCGCCCCGACGGTGGACGGGGAGGGCGGTGTCGTCGAGGGCGACTTCGACAGTGACGTCGCCGGCGGTGAGGGTGACGGGATGACACGGGCGGAGCGTCGCAAGGCGCAGAAGGCCGCGGGCGGGCGTCGCCGGAAGAAGTAACCCTGCGCAGGGTTGCGCGTGAGCTGTCGGCCGGGGCCGGGCACCTACGGGTGTCCGGCCCCGGCCGCGTCGTGCGAGGCCCCGCGTCGTGCGGTGCGGCGCCGCTGCTGGGGCTCCGCCCCAGACCCCGCGCCTCAAACGCCGGCGAGGCTGCATTACGGGCGGGGTCCCTGGATTTCCACCGCCGCGCAGCGCCAGCGGAGGTCCGGGCCCTGCTCGAGGCGGAAGGCCATGGCGGTGAGGCGGTCGCCGGTGGCGATGCGGGCGAAGGCCTCGATGACTCCCGGGCCGGGGGTGAAGCGTCCGCACCGGCGGATCACCGGGCGGAGGCGGTCGCGCAGGGGCTCCGTGGGGGCCAGGGTGATCAGCTGCTGGTAGGCGGGGCCGATGGTGTGGCCGAGGAGCGAGTGGACCGGGCGCAGGCCGCTGACCACCGCGAGGAGGTGTTCGGCGAACCAGTGGTGCGGACCCTGTCGCAGCGCGAGCGGCGGACCGGCCGGGCGTCGTGGGTCGCGGCGGCCCGCGGGTCGGGTCCGGGGTCGGCCCGCGGGCCGTCGGCGGCTGCCGTCGTTGCCGGTCATCGTGTCGCGCATCGTGGTGTCCATCGCGAGCTGCCCCCGAACAGGCCGGGCCCGGAGCGGTACCGGGCGGTAACTTGATGGGGAACTTCTACGGCCGCCGCACACGCTCCGCAACCACGCCGGCGACCCGCCCGACCACCGGCCCGCTTCACCTATCAGGGTGGGCGCCGGCCGGTCACCGGCCCCGGGCGACGCCCGTGCGCGTACCCGGGTGGACGGGCCCGGCTCCCGGTCCCGCGCCCCGAAGGGGGACGGAGTCCATCACCCGCCCGGCCGCGCCCGAGTCGTATCCTGAGGGCGTTTCCGACTACCGAAAGCAGCCGGCCATGCGCGTGTACGTCCCCCTGACCCTCCCCGGGCTCGCCGAGGTGCACAAGGCGGGTGAGCTGGGCCCCGCCCCGCTGTTGGCGTACGCCGTCACCCCCGGGCTCCGCGAGTGGTACGCCTCGGAGGACATGGAGGAGCTGGAGTACGCCGCCCTGAACCGGGCCGCGCTCGCCTCCCTGCGGCTGGTCGCGGCGGACGCGGGCGCCCCGCGCCGCCGCGTCGTGGTCGCCGTCGACGTCGACGACAAGGCCGCCACCGCCGCTCCCGGGGACGACGAGGCCGCTCTCGGCCGGGTGACCCTCGGCGCCGCCGTACGGCTCGCCGTGGCCGCCGCCGTGCACGTGGACGCCGATGACGCCGACGAGGACGTGGCCGCCGCCGTACGGGCCCTGGAGGCCGCCGATGGCGGGGACGCGGACGCGCAGGACACCGTCGACGCCACCGAGGACCACGAACTGCTGTGGTTCGGCGTGCAGGAGATTCCGGGGCTGCTGAAGTGACCGACACGACCACCGCGGCCACCGCCACGACGCTCCCGAACCACATCGTCTGGGACTGGAACGGGACGCTCCTGCACGACATCGACGCCGTCATGGTCGCGACCAACGCCTCCTTCGCCGAGCTCGGCTTCGCGCCGATCACCCTGGAGACCTACCGCGACCTGTACGTCGTACCCGTGCCGAAGTTCTACGAGCGCCTCATGGGACGGCTGCCCACCGACGAGGAATGGCTCGTCATGGACGACACCTTCCACCGCCACTACTGGGCCGCCGCAGCGGACTCCGGGCTGGCCGAGGGCGCCCGCGAGCTGCTCCGCGACTGGCAGCTGGACGGACTCACCCAGTCCCTGCTGTCCCTCGCGCCCCACGACAAGCTCGTCCCCCTGGTCCGCGCCCACGGCATCGACCAGCACTTCCTGCGCGTCGACGGCCGCGTCGGCCCCTCCCACACCTCCAAGGCGGGACACCTCGTACGCCACCTGGCCGCCCTGGACGGGACGGGGGTGACGGCGGACCGTACGGTCCTCATCGGAGACGCCGTGGACGACGCCCTCGCCGCCGCCCACGTCGGCGCCCGAGCCGTGCTCTATACGGGTGGCTCGCACAGCCGCAGCAGTCTGGAATCAGCCGGAGTACCGGTCGTGGACAGCCTGGCCGAGGCCGTCCGGACCGCTCGCGAGCTGGCCGGATAGCGACGCGACGGCCTGCTGCACGGACGGCCGGTCACGTCGCCGGCCAGAGTGTCAAAGTTCCACCCCAAGATTTGTACAGATGCAGCGAATGACGTCCTGGGGGTAGGTCGGGATAGCCTTGTACCCGTGATCAGCGCGATAGTCATCGGGGGCACCGAAGCCTCCGGCCTGCGCCCGGCGCACGACCGTGCCCGGGCCTTCGCTGATCCCCGCCCCCGGGACGTACAGCCGATCATGGCTCATTCCCTCCCGGTCGGCTCTCTCGACGGCATAGCGTCGATCCCGAACGGACACCCCGCCTCGCGGCGCTATGTCATTCCTTCCTTCATCTACGTCACGCAATGGCGCGCGACAGGAGCCAGAGGACATGCAGACCAAGCTGGACGAAGCAAAGGCCGAGCTGCTCGCACGGGCGGCCCGGGTAGCTGAGCACAGCCCGGCCGGGGGGCTACTTCCGACTGGGTCCGAGCGGGGAGGCCGTCCGGATCAGGACACGGTGCTCTCCTACCTCCAGCGCTACTACCTGCACACGGCACCCGAGGACCTCGCGGACCGCGACCCGGTCGATGTGTTCGGAGCCGCGCTCTCGCACTACCGGCTCGCCGAGAACCGGCCGCAGGGCACCGCGAACGTGCGCGTGCACACCCCCACGGTGGAGGAGAACGGCTGGACCTCCAGCCACTCCGTCGTCGAGGTCGTCACCGACGACATGCCCTTCCTCGTGGACTCCGTGACGAACGAGCTGTCCCGCCAGGGCCGCGGCATCCACGTCGTGATCCACCCGCAGGTCGTCGTCCGCCGTGACATCACCGGCAAGCTGATCGAGATCCTCGGCCCCGACTGCGACGCCCACGGCCCCGCCACCGCGCGTCCCCACGACTCCCTCGTCGAGTCCTGGATCCACGTCGAGATCGACCGCGAGACCGACAAGGCCGATCTCAAGCAGATCACCGCCGACCTCCAGCGCGTCCTGTCCGACGTGCGCGAGTCCGTCGAGGACTGGGAGAAGATGCGCGAGGCCGCGCTGCGCATCGCCGAGGGCCTGCCCGACGAGCCCACCGCCCCCGACCTGCGCGAGTACGAGCTCGAAGAGGCGCGTGAGCTGCTGCGCTGGCTCGCCGACGACCACTTCACCTTCCTCGGCTACCGCGAGTACAACCTCGTCGACGGGGACTCCCTGTCCGCCGTGCCCGGTACCGGCCTCGGCATCCTGCGCTCCGACCCGCACCACAGCGGCAAGGAGGACGGCCACCCGGTCTCGCCGTCCTTCAACCGGCTGCCCGCCGACGCCCGCGCCAAGGCCCGCGAGCACCGCCTGCTGGTGCTGACCAAGGCCAACAGCCGCTCCACCGTGCACCGCCCCTCGTACCTCGACTACGTGGGCGTCAAGAAGTTCGACGCCGACGGCAACGTCGTCGGCGAGCGCCGCTTCCTCGGCCTGTTCTCCTCCGCCGCGTACACCGAGTCCGTGCGCCGCGTGCCGGTCATCCGCCGCAAGGTCGCCGAGGTCCTCGCCGGTGCCGGCTTCTCGCCGAGCAGCCACGACGGCCGCGACCTCACGCAGATCCTGGAGACCTACCCGCGCGACGAGCTGTTCCAGACCCCCGTCGACCAGCTCCAGGCCATCGTCACTTCCGTCCTGTACCTCCAGGAACGCCGCCGGCTGCGGCTCTACCTGCGCCAGGACGAGTACGGCCGCTACTACTCGGCGCTCGTCTACCTGCCCCGCGACCGGTTCACCACCGGGGTGCGGCTGCGCCTGATGGACATCCTGCGCGAGGAGCTCGGCGGCATCAGCGTCGACTTCACCGCGTGGAACACCGAGTCGATCCTCTCCCGCATCCACTTCGTGGTCCGCGTCCCGCAGGGCACCGAGCTGCCCGCGCTGACCGACTCCGACGTCGAGCGCATCGAGGGCCGGCTCGTCGAGGCCGCCCGCTCCTGGGCCGACGGCTTCCAGGAAGCGCTGATCGCCGAGTGCGGCGAGGAGCGCGCCGCCGAGCTGCTGCGCCGCTACGGCACCTCCTTCGCCGAGGGCTACAAGGCCGACCACTCGCCGCGCGCGGCCGTCGCCGACCTGATCCACCTGGAGCGGCTCGCCGCCAGCGACCGCCAGTTCGCGCTCTCGCTCTACGAGCCCGTCGGCGCGGGCCCCGGCGAACGCCGGTTCAAGATCTTCCGTACCGGCGACCAGGTCTCGCTCTCCGCGGTCCTGCCGGTGCTGCAGCGCCTGGGCGTCGAGGTCACCGACGAGCGCCCGTACGAGCTGCGCCGCTCCGACCGGGTCAGCGCCTGGATCTACGACTTCGGTCTGCGGATGCCCCTCTCCGGCAACGGGGACAACTACCTCGGCGACGACGCCCGCGAACGCTTCCAGGACGCCTTCGCCGCGGTCTGGCAGGGTGACGCGGAGAACGACAACTTCAACGCCCTCGTGCTCAGCGCCGGGCTCACCTGGCGACAGGCCGTCGTCCTGCGCGCGTACGCCAAGTACCTGCGCCAGGCCGGTTCCACCTTCAGCCAGGACTACATGGAGGACACCCTCCGCAACAACGTCCACACCACCCGACTGCTGGTCTCGCTCTTCGAGGCCCGGATGGCGCCCGTGCGCCAGACCGCCGGCAGCGAGCTCGTGGACGCCATGCTGGAGGAGCTCGACGGGGCCCTGGACCAGGTCGCCTCCCTCGACGAGGACCGCATCCTGCGGGCCTTCCTCACCCTCATCAAGGCCACGCTGCGCACGAACTTCTTCCAGCTCAACGGCGTGGGCGAGCAGCACGCGTACGTGTCGATGAAGTTCGACCCGCAGGCCATCCCGGACCTGCCGGCTCCGCGTCCGGCCTTCGAGATCTGGGTGTACTCCCCGCGCGTCGAGGGCGTCCACCTGCGCTTCGGCAAGGTCGCCCGAGGCGGCCTGCGCTGGTCCGACCGCCGCGAGGACTTCCGTACGGAGATCCTCGGCCTGGTCAAGGCGCAGATGGTCAAGAACACCGTGATCGTGCCGGTCGGCGCCAAGGGCGGCTTCGTCGCGAAGAACCTCCCCGACCCGTCGGTGGACCGCGACGCCTGGCTCGCCGAGGGCATCGCCTCGTACAAGATCTTCATCTCGGCGCTGCTCGACATCACCGACAACATGGTCGCCGGCGAGGTCGTGCCCCCCAAGGGCGTGGTCCGCCACGACGAGGACGACACCTACCTCGTCGTCGCCGCCGACAAGGGCACCGCGACCTTCTCCGACATCGCCAACGGAGTGGCCGAGTCCTACGGCTTCTGGCTCGGCGACGCCTTCGCCTCGGGCGGCTCGGCCGGCTACGACCACAAGGGCATGGGCATCACCGCCCGTGGCGCGTGGGAGTCCGTCAAGCGGCACTTCCGCGAGCTGGGCCACGACACCCAGACCGAGGACTTCACCGTCGTCGGCGTCGGTGACATGTCCGGCGACGTGTTCGGCAACGGCATGCTGCTCTCCGAGCACATCCGCCTGGTCGCCGCGTTCGACCACCGGCACATCTTCATCGACCCGCACCCGGACGCGGCCACCTCCTACGCCGAGCGCCGGCGCCTGTTCGAGCTGCCGCGCTCCTCGTGGGCCGACTACGACACCTCGCTGATCTCGGCGGGCGGTGGCATCCACCCGCGTTCCGCGAAGGCCGTCCCGATCACCGCGCAGGTCCGTGAGGCCCTCGGCATCGAGGCGGGCGTCACCAAGATGACCCCGGCCGACCTGATGAAGGCGATCCTGCAGTCCCCCGTGGACCTGCTGTGGAACGGCGGCATCGGTACGTACGTCAAGTCCACGGCCGAGACGCACGCCGACGTCGGCGACAAGGCCAACGACGCCATCCGCGTCAACGGCTCCGACGTGCGGGCCAAGGTCATCGGCGAGGGCGGCAACCTGGGTCTGACCCAGCTCGGCCGGATCGAGTTCGCCCGCACCGGTGCGGGCGGCGAGGGCGGCAAGGTCAACACCGACGCCATCGACAACAGCGCCGGCGTGGACACCTCCGACCACGAGGTGAACATCAAGATCCTGCTCAACGCGGTCGTCACCGACGGCGACATGACCGTCAAGCAGCGCAACAAGCTGCTCGCCCAGATGACCGACGAGGTCGGCCGTCTGGTGCTGCGCAACAACTACGCGCAGAACGTGGCGCTCGCCAACGGCGCGGCCCAGGCCCCGAGCCTGCTGCACGCCCAGCAGCGCTACATGCGGCGCCTGGAGCGCGACGGACGCCTCGACCGGGCACTGGAGTTCCTGCCCACCGACCGGCAGATCCGCGAGCTGATGAGCAGCGGCAAGGGCCTGACCCAGCCGGAACTGGCCGTGCTGTTCGCCTACACCAAGATCACGGTGGCGGACGAGCTCATCGCCACCGAGCTGCCGGACGACCCGTACCTGCGCCGCCTGCTCTTCGCGTACTTCCCGGCCGCCCTGGCCGAGCGGCTCACCGAGCAGATCGACGCGCACGCGCTGCGCCGGGAGATCATCACCACCATCCTGGTCAACGACACCGTCAACACGGGTGGTTCGACCTTCCTGCACCGTCTGCGCGAGGAGAGCGGGGCCTCCACGGAGGAGATCGTGCGCGCGCAGCTCGCGGCCCGCGAGATCTTCGGCCTGGCCGACGTGTGGGACGCGGTGGAGGCGCTCGACAACAAGGTCGCCGCCGATGTCCAGACCCGGGTGCGGCTGCACTCGCGGCGCCTGGTCGAGCGCGGTACCCGCTGGCTGCTCAACAACCGGCCGCAGCCGCTCCAGATCACCGAGACCATCGCCTTCTTCCAGGAGCGGGTGGGCCAGGTCTGGGCCGAGCTGCCGAAGCTGGTGCGCGGCGCCGACCTGGAGTGGTACCAGTCGATCCTGGACGAGCTGACGGGCGAGGGCGTCCCGGAGGAACTGGCCGCCAAGGTGGCCGGCTTCTCCTCCGCCTTCCCGGCACTGGACATCGTCGCGATCGCGGACCGCACGGGTGCGGACCCGCTGGAGGTCGCCGAGGTGTACTACGACCTCGCCGACCGCCTGGCCATCACCCAGCTGATGGACCGGATCATCGAGCTGCCGCGGTCCGACCGCTGGCAGTCGATGGCCCGTGCCTCCATCCGTGAGGACCTGTTCGCGGCGCACGCGGCCCTGACGGCGGACGTGCTGTCGGTGGGCGAGGGCACGTCGACTCCCGAGGAGCGCTTCAAGGCGTGGGAGGAGAAGAACGCGGCGATCATCGGGCGGGCGCGGACGACTCTGGACGAGATCCAGGGGTCGGACGACTTCGACCTGGCGAACCTGTCGGTGGCGATGCGGACGATGCGGTCGCTGTTGCGCGTGCACAGCTGATCGCGGAGCTGTACCGAACGGGCCGGGCCCGGGACCTTGTGGTCCCGGGCCCGGCCCGTTCCTGGGTTTGCCGCCGGGTGCGGCGCCGCCCGGGGGCCCGGGCGGAGCCCGGGAAGGGTCAGCGGCCCGACGCGAAGGCCTCGTAGGCGTCGCAGACTTCGGAGGAGGGGCCGTCCATGCGGAGCACTCCGGCTTCCAGCCAGATCGCGCGGTCGCAGGTCTCGCGGACCGTGTTGATGCCGTGGCTGACGAGGAAGACGGTGCCCGCGCGCTCGCGGAGTTCCTCGATGCGGGCCTGGCTGCGGCGCTGGAAGGCGGCGTCGCCGGTGGCCAGGGCCTCGTCGATCATCAGGACGTCGTGGTCCTTGGCGGCGGCGATGGAGAAGCGCAGTCGGGCGCCCATGCCGGAGGAGTACGTCCGCATCGGCATGGAGATGAAGTCGTTCCTCTCGTTGATGCCCGAGAAGTCGACGATCTCCTGGTAGCGCCCGCGGATCTGCTGCTTGGACATGCCCATCGCCAGACCGCCGAGGACGACGTTGCGCTCGCCGGTCAGGTCGTTCATCAGGGCGGCGTTCACGCCGAGCAGGGACGGTTGGCCGTGCGAGTAGATCCGGCCGTGGGTCACCGGCTGGAGGCCCGCGATGGCGGCCAGCAGGGTGGACTTGCCCGAGCCGTTCGAGCCGATGAGGCCGATGGCCTCGCCCTTGTACGCGGTGAAGGTGACGCCCTTGACGGCGTGCACCTCCTTGACGCCCGCGGGCTCCTTGCGGGAGAAGACCCGGCTGAGCGCGGCGGTGGCCCCGCCCTTGCGGGCGCCGGCGCCGTGGACCTTGTACACGATGTGGACCCCGTCGGCGATGACGGTCGGTACCCGGGTGTCGGTGGTCGTCGCGGTGTCAGCCACGGCCGTACTCCTCTTCTGCCTTCCAGAACCAGATGAAGCCACCGACCCCGGCGAGCAGGGCCCAGCCGATGGCGAGGGGCCACACATGGGGCGGGAGCGAGTGGGCCTGGAAGCTGTCGATCAGCGCGAAGCGCATCAGGTCGATGTAGACGGCCGCGGGGTTGAGCTTGAGCAGCGTCAGCACCCAGTGGTGCGGCAGGTGGTCCGACTTGAGCATCTGGTCGATGGACCACATGACGCCCGAGGAGTACATCCAGGTGCGCAGCACGAAGGGCATCAGCTGGCTGACGTCCGGGCTCTTGCTGCCGATGCGCGCCATGATCATCGCGCAGCCGGCGGCGAAGACGGCCATCAGCAGGAGGGCCGGGACGGCCAGGAACCAGGACCAGGCGGGCCGCTGTCCGAAGGCCAGCAGCAGGATGACGAGGGCGCCCATGGTGACGAGCAGCTGCTGGAAGAGCTGGACGACGGTGGAGATGGGCAGGCTGGCGCGCGGGAAGTGCAGGGCGCGTACCAGGCCGCGGTTGCTGTGGACGGAGCGGGTGCCGGCGTTGATGGAGCTGCCGATGAAGTCCCAGACGAAGATGCCGGTGATCAGGAAGGGGACGTAGTCCGGCACGCCGTTGCTGGCCTTCATCACGATGCCGAAGATGAAGTAGTAGACGGCCGCGTTGAGGAGCGGGGTCACCAGGTGCCAGAGCTGGCCGAGCTTCGCCGTGCTGTAGGTGGCCTGCATACGGGCGGTCGCGTACGCGGTCACGAAGTGCCGGCGGTCCCAGAGTTCCGCGATGTAGCGGGGGAGCGTGGGGCGGGCGCCGCTGAGGGTGAGGCCGTGGGCGGCGGCGAGTCGCGCGAGCTCCGCGGAGGGCGGCGCGGGCTCGATCTTGGGTGCGGTCGCGGTGGTCACAGGTTTCGCTTTCGACGGGGTCAGTACGTCACTGCCGAGGTCGGGACGGGTCCGTATCGTCGCTACGTCGAAGCTAGGCCATGCCACGTCGGAACGCAACCGTATCGTCGTTACGTGGGCGCGGTTATGCTCTGTCCATGACCCCGGATCCCGCCACCTCCGCCGCCGCCCCCGCCCGTAGAGCCCCCGCCGGGGCCGCCGTCCTGCGCGCGGACGTGACGGAGGCGATCCGCGACGCGGTGGTGGAGGAGTTGGCCGCGGTCGGGTTCTCGAAGATGTCCATCGAGGGCATCGCCCGCCGGGCGGGGGTCGGCAAGACCGCCGTCTACCGGCGGTGGAAGTCGAAGCTGCACCTGGTGCTGGACCTGGTGGGGGCCTTCGCGGTGGACGGCCTGCCGGTGCCCGCGACGGGCTCGCTGTACGGCGACGTACGGGCCCTGCTGGAGGTCATGTCACACGTGCTGCGGCACCCGGTGGCCTCCGCGGTGATCCCCGACCTGCTCGTGGAGGCGGCACGCAACCCGGAGATCGCCGAAGCGGTGCGCGGCGCGCTGCTCGACGGGCAGCGCCGCATGGCGGAGGGGATCGTCTCGGACGCGGTCGCCCGCGGTGAACTCGCGGCGGGCATCGATCCGGCCCACGCCCTCGACCTGCTGATCGGCCCGCTCTACTGGCGCCAGGTGGTCGTCCGGGACGCGGTCACCGGGAGCCACCTCGACGTACTGGCCCACCAGGTGGTGGCGGGCCTCAAGGCGAGTTCCTAGAAGCTCCGGTTCCTGCCGGTCACGGCCGTACGGGGGTCAGGGCCGGCGTCGGCGCGGGCGCCGCGGGGGTCGGGCGGCGGTCCTCCAGGGGGACGACCGCCGGGATCGGGGCGGTCTGCCCGAGGAAGACCCGGCGCACCACCCGCTCCGCCGCGTGCCCGTCGTCGTGGGTGCAGAACCGCGCGCGGAACGCAGCCCGCAGTTGCGCGGAGCGCGAGCCCTGCCAGTGGCCCGTGCTGAAGATGTCCACCAGCTCGTCCTCGGTCCGGGCGATCGCGCCCGGTGGGCACGACCGCAGGTCGAAGTAGGTGCCCCGGGCCGCCTCGTACGCCTCCCGGTCGTCCGCGTGGATCACGATCGGCCGGTCGAGCGCCGCGTAGTCGAACATCAGGGACGAGTAGTCCGTCACCAGCGCGTCCGAAGCCAGACACAGCTCCTCCACCGAGGGATGGGAGGAGACGTCGATCAGCCGTGGGTGCGGGTCCGGGAAGGGCGGGACGTCCGCGTACGTGAGGTGGGTGCGGGCCAGGATCGTGAAACGCGGGCCCAGGTCCCGCAGCACCCGCTCGAAGTCCAGGTGGTCCGGCCGGCTGCGCCGGTAGTCGCGGTGCGTGGGGGCGTACAGGACGGCGGTCGAGCCCGCCGGGATGCCCAGGCGCTCGCGCAGCTCCAGCACCTCGGCCGGACCCGCCCGGTGGAAGATGTCGTTGCGCGGGTAGCCGTACTCCAGCGTCGTGTAGGAGGACGGGACGGCCTTCTCCCACACCAGGGTGGAGTGCCGGTTCGAGGAGAGCAGGTAGTCCCACTGGTCGGCGCCGCGCAGCAGGCCCGCGAAGTCCGTCGTCGGGGTGGCCGCCGGGCGGTCCTGGAGGTCGAGGCCCACGCGCTTGAGCGGGGTGCCGTGCTGGGTCTGGACCAGGACCTGGCCCGGGCGCTTGACCAGGGCGCGGTCGAAGTTGACATTCGTGACCAGGTAGCCGGCCCTGGCCAGGGCGGTCCAGTACGCCGCCGAGCCCGGGCGCAGCGCGGTCGTCTCGCGGGGCAGGGTCGAGGCGTGCCGCGGGTCGCAGATCCACGCCGTGCGCATCCGCGGCGCCAGCTCCCGCAGTTCGGCCTCGATCGCCGCAGGGTTGCAGGCGTAGCCGCCGTGCCAGTACGCGGAGAAGACCGCGAGTTCCGGGCGCACGGGCAGGAGGCGCTGGATCCGGTAGTGCAGGCGCAGGGCCGTCTCGCGCAGGCCCCGCCCCAGGGCCGCGGCCGCGCGGCCCAGCGCCGCTGCGCCGCCGCGCAGCGCCGACAACAGCCGGTAGGTGCGACGGGTGCCCAGCCGCATCAGCGTGTGCCGGACCCGGTCGGTCCGCGATCGCGGCGGCAGGGCGTCGCTGCCGCCGGGGACGTGGTGGCGGCGCAGCAGGGCGCAGGCGCGGGCGAAGAACTCGGCCCGGGCGGCGCGCGGGAGGCGGCGCGGGTCGGCGTACAGGGCGCAGAAGTGCTCGGCCATCCGGCGGTGCAGGGCAGGGCGCCAGCGCTCCAGCTCGGGGCGGCCGGCGAGGTAGCCGAAGACCCGGTCGTACTGGTCGAACACGTCGAGGTGGCGGCGGCTGGTGGTGGTCAGGATGGAGCCGGTGCGCCGCTGCCGGTAGTGGACGCAGACCCGGTCCAGGACGGCGACGGACTCCGCGGCCAGCAGGGCCGGGTAGGTCCAGGGGGTGTCCTCGTAGAGGCCGGGCGGGAAGGTGAGGCCCTCACGTTCCACGTACTCGCGGCGGTAGGTCTTGTTCCAGACGACCAGCAGCATGCCGAGGAGGGCCGGGCGGTCGGCGAGCCGGAAGCTGGCCGGGCCCTCCTGCGACAGCCGGTGGGAGAGGCTGTTGCGGACGAGTTCGCCGGTCCAGAAGGTGCGCGCGTAGTCGTAGACCAGGACGTCCGGGGAGCCGGTGGCCTTCAACCGGTCGGTGATGGCCTGCAGGGCGCCGGGGGCGAGGGTGTCGTCTCCGTCGAGGAAGATCAGGTAGTCGCCGGTGGCCCGCGCCAGGCCCGCGTTGCGGGCCGGTCCCGGACCCAGGTTGTGCGCCAGGTGGACGGCCGTCACCCGAGGGTCACGGGCCGCGTACTCGTCGATGATCGAACCGCAGGCGTCCGGGGAGGCGTCGTCGACCGCGATCAGCTCCAGGTCCGGGTACGACTGCCCCAGCACCGAGTCCAGACCCTCCTGGAGGTAGGCCTGGACCTTGTACGCGGGCACGATGACGCTGAACCGGGGCACGGCACATCCAGGGGTCGGCGCGGGCATTTGGCCCAGGAACCCCCGGTGTGGCGATCGGGTTACGCGGTGTGTGGCAATCGGGTTACGCCGTGTCGACGGGCCACGTCACGTGCCGTACGGAGGGCGGAGGAGGGGGCCGGGGCGCCGGGGCGGGGTCACTTGATGGCGCCGGCCATCACCCCCGAGACGAACTGCCGTTGGAAGGCGAAGAAGACGACGAGCGGGACGGCCATCGACAGGAACGCGCCGGGCGCGAGCACGTCGATGTTGTTGCCGAACTGCCGGACCTGCTGCTGGAGCGCGACCGTGACCGGCGGGTGCGCCGAGTCCGCGAACACCAGCGCCACCAGCATGTCGTTCCACACCCACAGGAACTGGAAGATGCCGAGCGAGGCGATCGCCGGTGCGCCGAGCGGCAGCACCACCCGGGCGAACAGCCGCAGTTCACCCGCTCCGTCCAGGCGGGCCGCCTCCAGCAGTTCGCGCGGGATCTCCGCGAAGAAGTTGCGCAGCAGGAACACGGCGAAGGGGAGTCCGAAGGCGGTGTGGAAGAGGACCACGCCCGCGGTGGTCTCGAACAGCCCGATGGAGCCGAAGAGTTCGGAGACCGGGATCAGTGCCACCTGCACGGGGACGACGAGCAGTCCGACGACGACCAGGAACAGCCGGTCCCGGCCGGGGAACTCCAGCCAGGCGAAGGCGTATCCGGCGAACGCGCCCAGCGTCACCACCAGCAGGGTGGTCGGCACGGCGATCGCGAAGGTGCCGAGGAGGGAGCCGGTGATGGTGTCGTTCGCCAGCAGCCGCTCGTAGTTGTCGGCCGTCAGCCGCGAGGGCGCCGTCAGCACCTGCCACCAGCCGCCGTTGTTGAGGTCGGTGGGGGAGAGGAACGAGGACAGCAGCAGCCCGAGGGTGGGCAGCAGCCAGAAGAGCGCCGCCACGACCAGGAAGACGCGCAGGGCTCCCCCGGCGAGCCGGGCGGAGGCGCGCGCGGCGTACGAAGGCCCGGTGCCGGCGAGAACGGCGGACGAGGACCTGGCGGACGAGGACCCGGCGGACGAGGACCCGGCGGAGGTGGACTCCGCCCGTGCGGGCCCGGCGGGCGAAGGTCCGGCCTGTGCGGGCCCGGCGTAGGTGGGTTCGGCCGCCGTCGGGTCCGGCGTCGCGTCGGTACCGCTCATCGGGTTCCCTCCTTGCGCAGCCGACGGATGTTCACGAGCATCACCGGGATCACCAGCACCAGCAGCAGCACCGCGATGGCGCTGCCCAGCCCCGGATCGGCGTCCGTGCCGAAGGAGGTCCGGTACAGCTGGAGCGCGAGCACGTTCGCGTCGTCCTGGACCGCGCCCGGCGCGATCACGAAGACCAGGTCGAAGATCTTCATGACGTTGATGACGAGGGTGACCAGCACGACCACCAGGACGGGCGCCAGCAGCGGGACGGTGATCCGCCGGAACACCTGCCACTCGTTCGCCCCGTCCACGCGCGCCGCCTCCGACAACTCCCGCGGTACGGCGGCCAGCCCGGCCCCGATCAGCACCATCGCGAAACCGGCCCACATCCACACGTACGCCCCGATGACCGCCGGGGTGACCAGCGCCGGGCCGAGCCACTGCACCCCCGCGTACGCCTCCCGGAAATTGGCCGCGGGCAGCCGCAGCAGGGCCCCGTCGGCCTTCGCCGACAGGGTGAAGGTGCCGTCGTCGCCGGCGGTCGCGGTGTCGACCACCCGGCCGTCCTTGACCGCCTCGATCCGCATCCCGGAGAAGCCCTGCTCGGTCGGGTCGACCACGTTCGTCGCCCCGCCCCCACCCCGGGTGAAGTCCTGCCAGACGGTGCCGGTGACCTTCCCCGGCACGGCCCCGGAGGTGCCCGCGGTACGCGTCCCGTCCGGCAGCGCCTCCGGTGCCACCCCGACCAGTGGCAACAGCACCGGGGTGCCGGCGCGGACGGGGTCGCGGGTGATGAAGGCGCCCCCGCCGGCATCCGCGAGCGGCGAGTCCCGGCCCGGGCGGGCCTTGGGGAAGGCCGAGGACTCCGCGAAGGTGTCGTGGACCCCGACCCAGACCGCGTTGGCGACCCCGCGGTCGGGATCGTGGTCGTAGACGAGCCGGAAGATGATGCCCGCGGCCAGCATCGAGATGGCCATCGGCATGAAGACCAGCAGCTTGAACGCCGTTCCCCAGCGCACCCGTTCGGTGAGCACCGCGAAGATCAGACCGAGGGCGGTGGCCGTGGCCGGGGCGAACACCACCCACAGCGCGGTGTTCCCCAGCGCGGTACGGATCGTGTCGTCGCTCAGGATCTCCCGGTAGTTGTCACCGCCGACGAAGGTGTCGCCGGAACGGTCGAAGAAGCTGCGGTAGAGGGAGTAGCCGATCGGGTGCACGACGAGCGCACCGAGCAGGACGAGCGCCGGGAGGAGGAACGCCGCCGCGATCAGGCGGCGGCGCCGCGCCTCCGCGGACACGACGCCCTTTCCGGCGGTGCGGGTGGCAGCGGCAGGGGCCGGCACGGGATCAGTTCCCGTAGGCCTTGGCCGCGTCCGCCTCCAGTTTCGCCTGGGTCCCCGCCACGTCCGACGGGTTCGCCAGGAAGTCCTGGAGCGCCTTCCACTCGCCCGCGCCCGGGGTTCCGCCGAAGGCCGCCGGAGCCTGGTCCGACATGTCGAAGCGGAAGTCGTCACCGGCGGCGATCAGCGCTTTGGCGATGTCCCGTTGGATGGCGTTCGGATAGGAGCTCGGGTTCACGGCCTTGTTCGGGGAGACGAAACCGCCCTGAGCCGCGTGGATCTCCGCCGCGTCCGGGGAAGCCAGGAAGGTCAGCAGGGCCTGCGCCCCCTTCGAGGGCTTCAGCGCGACCGCCACGTCACCGCCCGAGACCACCGGAGCCTTCGCGCCGACCGCCGGGAAGGGGAAGACGAGGGCGTCCTCACCGACCTTGGCCTGGGTCTGGGCGATGTTCACCGCCACGAAGTCGCCCTCGAAGACCATCGCCGCCGCCGGTCGGTCGCCACCGGTGAAGGTCTGCGTCACCGACTTCGGGAACTCGGTGGACAGTGCCCCGCTCGGCCCGCCCGCCAGGAAGTCCTTGCGTCCGAACAGCTCGCCGAGAGTGGTCAGCGCCTGTTTCACGCTGTCGTCCGTCCACTTGATCCGGTGCTTGGCCAACTGGTCGTACTTCTCCGGCCCGGCCTGGGAGAGGTAGATGTTCTCGAACCAGTCGGTGAGGGTCCAGCCGTCCGCGCCCGCCACCGAGACGGCCGGGGTGCCGGAGGCGGACAGGGTGTCGGCCGCGGTGATCAGTTCCTTCCAGGTCTTGGGCGGCTTCACCCCCGCCGCCTCGAAGGCCTTCGCGTTGTACCAGATCAGCGACTTGTTGGCGGCCTTGTAGTACACGCCGTACTGGGTGCCCCCGACGGCGCCGAGCGTGCGCCAGCCCTTGGAGTAGTTCGCGTCGAGCTGGGCGGTGGCCTCCGGGCCCAGCGGCTGCGCCCACTTGTTCTCGACCGCCGCCGTCAGCGCCCCGACCTGCGGGAGCAGTGCCACGTCCGGCGGCGCACCGCCCGCGATCTTCGTGCCGAGGAAGGTGACGATCGGGTCCTGGGCCGGGACGAAGGTGACGGTGGCACCCGTCCGCTTCTCGAACTCCTTCAGGACCTTGGTGAAGTTCTCCTGCTCCGGGCCCGTCCAGACAGCGGCGACCTCGATCTTCTCGCCGGGCAGTTTCGGTAACTGCACCCGCGGCGCGGCCGTGCTGCCCTCGGGGCCCTGTGGCTCCCGCGTCCCGTCGTCCCCGCACGCGGAGAGGGTGAGGGCGGCCGCCGCGGCGAGCGCCGTCCAGGTGAGTGTCGTACGGCTCGTTCCGTGCCTGCGCATGGTTCTGCCCCCGATGCCCGTGATGTGTCCTGGACCACAAGGTCTACGCCGAGCCGTGCGCCCCCGCAATACCGCCTCGCGGAGGCGCGGACGTGCGTCAGGGCGCGGGCGGGAACAGCACGGGTATCGCCGAGACCAGGTGCGAGGCCCGGTCCAGGGCGCTGGCCAGCAGTGCGAGGTCGGTGGGCCCGTTGCCCAGCTCACGTACCGGGCGGCGGGCCGGCGGATCACCCATCCGCTCCCACTCCACCGGGACCACCGTCGGCCGTTGGGTCGCCGTCCGGGGGATCCGGCCGGTGACCCGGCCGGCCTGGAACGGGACGGTCCGGCCGTCGCCGAAACGGAGCAGGCCGCGGCCCGGGCCCGGCTGGTCGGGGGCGTCGAGCTCCACCCGCAGGGTGGTCAGCCGGGCGAGCCCGGTGTCCGCCGTACGGTCCGGGCGGGCGCTGGCGGCCACCAGGTGCACGCCGAGGCGGGCGCCCTCGCGGGCCACCGCCTCCAGGGCCCGCACCACCGAGCCGGCGGCGGGGCGGCCCGTACTGCCCAGCCCCGGCGCGACCAGCGCGTCGAGGTCGTCCACGAGGACCACCAGGCGGGGCAGCGGGCTCGGCCCGGCCGGATCGGTACGGGTGGCCGCGGCCCGCAGCCGCAGGGTGCCGGTCCGCTGCGGGTCGAGGTCGCCGCGCTGCTCGCCCGGGGTGGGCCGGCGCGGCGCGACCATCCGGTCGGACACCTCGCGCTGCGCGTGCCACTCGGCGAAGGACAACTCCTCCAGCAGTTCGGAGCGGCGCTTGAGCTCCGCGCCGAGCGCCTGCGCGAACTCCCGCATGCGCAGCGGATCGGCGGCGACCAGGTGGGCGCAGACGTGCGGGAGTTCGGTGCAGGGCTGCAGCCCGTCGCCGCGCTCGCCGCCGGCCCCGTCGAGGAGGAGCAGTCCGAGCCGGTCGGGCCGGGCGGCCGCGGACAGCGACGCGGCCACCGAGCGCAGCAGCTCGGTGCGCCCGCTCCCGGCGGGCCCCTCGATGAGCAGGTGCGGGCCGTCGTGGACGAGCTCGGTGCCGACGGGGCCGCGGCGCCCGCTGCCCAGCACGATCTCGGCGAGGCCGCCCATGCCCTGCCCCTGGTCGGTGGCGGCGGCCCAACGGGCCATCAGGGAGGCCGGGGTGGCCCGGGCCAGCCCCAGCTCGTCCAGCAGCCGCGCGGTGGCGGGCAGGGTGGCCGCGGTCGTCCGGTACGGGTCGCCGGAGCCGCCGCCCTCGGCGGTGCGCAGCGGGGCGAGGGCGCGGGCGAAGCGCTCGGCCCAGGCGGCGGAGACGGCGTCGGAGGTCGCGGTGCCCCCGGACGGGACCGGCCGGCCGCCGTCGAGGGTGAAGGTGCGTACGGCCGTGGCCACGTCGCCGCTGAGCAGGGCGACCGCGCCGCAGTCCCGGAAGGCGGGCGAGCTCGCGCATGCGGCCTCGTACGTCTCGGCGACCGGTGAGGCGGGGGTGGCTGCCGGGGCCTCGGCGAGCACGAGCACGTGGATCCCGGCGGCCGGGCCGTGCGAGGCGAGCCGGCCGGTGATGTCGCGCAGCGGGCCGGCTCCGGGATCGCCGTCGAGGACGACGAGCGTGTACGGGCCCTGGTAGGCGTCGGCGGCCCGCCGGACCTGCCCGGGGTCGGCGGCGGCCCAGTGCGTGCCGAGCGGACCCTCGTCGAGGCGCCGGGTCAGCTCACCCGTACGGGCGACGGCCTGGTCGCGGTCGTAGGCGAGCAGGAGCCGGCAGTCCTGGCCGTGCGCCGGCCGGACGTGGGGCAGCCAGCCGAGCCAGCCCCAGTCGCGCCGCCGGTCGGCGAGACCGCGCGCCCGGTCGGCGGAGACGAGTACGATCTCCAGCTGCCCCGGCGCGTGCAGTGCCGCCAGCTGCGCGACCACCCAGCGGGCTGCCCCGGCCAGCCGGGCCCGCGGGCCGGCGAGCCCGAGGGCGCCGACGGCGAGCAGGGACACCCGGCTCCCGGCGCCGAGCCCGACGTCCAGGACGGCGGGATGCCCGGGCGTACGGGACCACAGACGCTCGCCGGGGCCCATCGCGGCCAGCAGCAGGGCGGCGGGATCGTCGGGGTGGGGTGCGGCGGCCACCGGTTCCTGGGGGGCCTCGGCGGGTTCCTCGCCGCGCACCCACTTGCGGGCCCAGGCGCCGAGGCCCTTCCGCCGCCCGAGGCCGGGGCCGGGGCCGGTCGAGGGGCCGGTTCCGGGGTTCGGCGGAGCACCCTGCGGCCCGGCCTCACCCACGGCGTCGGGGACCTCGGGCGCGTCCGGCACGGGCCTCGGGGCGGCCGGATCCGCGCTGCCGGGCGGACCGGCGAGGGGACCCGTGGGCGGAGCGGGGGCGACGGGCCGGGCGGAGATCGAGAGGTGGCCCTGGAGGTCCGGGGTCACCGCCAGCGCCGGAACGCCCGCCGGGGCCAGCCGCAGGGTGGACTCGCCGACCCGCAGCAGCGCCCCCGGGGGCAGGGCCACGGGCTGGGCCCCCAGCGGGGCGCTGTCCAGCGTGGTGCCGTTCGTCGAGTTCAGGTCGGCCACCGCGACCCGCCCGTCGGGGATCACCGTGACCGCGCAGTGCAGCCGGGAGACGTCGGGGTCGTCGAGGGGGACGTCGGCGTCGGCGGAGCGGCCCACCATGATCTGCCCGCTGTGCAGCAGGTGCACCCCGCCCGCGTCGGGTCCGGCGACGACGTGCAGCTGGGCCGCGCCGAGGCCGTCCTCCGGCAGCACGTCCGGCACGGGTCCGTGCAGCGCCAGCACCGCGCCGTCCACGAGCGGCGGCTCGCCGAGCACCCGCCGCTGGAGGTCGAGGCGCTCGGAGCCGGCGTACAGCACGACCGTGCCCCCGGTGTCGGGTCCGCCGACGGTCGCCGCGAGCCCGGAGGCGACCGCGGCCAGCACGGTGCCGACGGGGGCGGTGACGAGGACGTCACAGCTCGCGGGGGCGGTCGCGGTCTGGTGGCCGCTGCGCGACCCAAGGACGGTCAGCCGGATCTGCATCGCCGTCAGCGGTCCCTTCTGCGCGGTGCGTGCGCCCGGCAGGGGAATCCCGTGACATGACCGTCCGGTCGCCCCCCACCCGGCACGGACGCGTCGTCCGGTCAGGTCTGCCCGGAAGGCGGGGCTCCCGTCCCGTGCCGTCCGTACATGTGCATCCTCGCACCTGTCACGGACAACACGCCCGGCACCCGGCAACAAATGATCTTGATGTGTCGGGACCCGGGTCGGACCCCGATCGGATCCGGCCACCAAGGCGGTGGAAGACGGGGAAAATCGCCTCCGGCATACCCCGCAAACATCACCCTCCGCACATATGTGCGGCAACCAACCTCCGGGGACCCGCGTCTTCCGAGGGGACACCCCCTAGAGTGGGCCGGAAAACCACTCAGCGGATCGACCACATTCAGACGACAGCAGGGGAGCGCGAGACGTGCGGCCAGTCGGCAGCAAATACCTGCTCGAGGAGCCGCTCGGGCGCGGCGCCACGGGCACTGTCTGGCGTGCCCGCCAGAGGGAGGCCGCCGGCGCGGAGGCGGCCGTCGCGGGACAGCCCGGAGAGACCGTGGCCATCAAGGTCCTCAAGGAGGAGCTGGCCCAGGATCCCGACATCGTCATGCGCTTCCTGCGGGAGCGCTCGGTCCTGCTGCGCCTGACCCATCCCAACATCGTCCGGACCCGCGACCTCGTCGTCGAGGGCGATCTGCTGGCCCTGGTCATGGACCTGATCGACGGCCCGGACCTGCACAAGTACCTCCGCCAGAACGGCCCCTTCACCCCTGTCGCGGCGAGCCTGCTGACCGCCCAGATCGCCGACGCCCTGGCCGCCAGCCACGCCGACGGCGTGGTCCACCGCGACCTGAAGCCGGCCAACGTGCTGCTCGACGAGCGCGGCGGGCAGATGAAGCCGATGCTCACCGACTTCGGCATCGCCCGCCTCGCGGACTCCCCGGGCCTGACCCGCACGCACGAGTTCGTCGGCACCCCGGCCTACGTCGCCCCCGAGTCCGCCGAGGGCCGCCCGCAGACCTCCGCCGTCGACATCTACGGCGCCGGCATCCTGCTCTACGAGCTGCTGACCGGCCGCCCGCCGTTCGCCGGCGGCACGGCGCTCGAAGTGCTCCACCGCCACCTCAGCGAGGACCCGCAGCGGCCCTCGACCGTGCCCGAGCCGCTGTGGACGGTCATCGAGCGCTGCCTGCGCAAGGAGCCCAACGAGCGGCCCAGCGCCGAGAGCCTGGCCCGCGGGCTGCGCGTGGTGGCCTCCGGCATCGGCGTGCACTCCTCGGCCGCCGAGGTGGAGGCCGCGCTCGGCGTCGGCGCCCTCCTCGCGCCCGACCCCTCGCCGGCCCCGGTCCCCGAGACCCCGGGCGCGCCCGTCGGCGGATACGACCCGAACGGCATGACCAGCGTCCTGCCGCCGGTCGGCGCGGCCGACGCCACCTCCGTGCTGCCCATGGGGTCTCCCCGGCCCGGAGGGCCAGGGGAAGCGGCGGGCCCCGGGGCCGACCCGACCTCGGTGATGCCCCCGGTGCAGCGGCCCGACTCGCCGCATCCCTGGCAGTCGCAGATGCAGGCCGCCCGCGACCGCAACGAGCAGACGCAGATCCAGCGCCTCGACCCGAACGACGACCCGCTGCGCCGCCGCCCGCAGCGGCAGGCGCCGCCTCCGCCGCAGCACCGGCCCCAGCAGCCGCAGCAGCCGCCGCAGTACCGGCAGGGCCCGCCGCCCCCGCAGCAGCAGTACCAACAGCCGCAGCAGCCGCAGTACCGCCAGCCGCCGCAGCAGCAGTACGCACCCCCGCCGCCGCAGCACTACCAGCCGCAGCAGCCGCCCCAGCCGTACCAGCAGCAGCCTCAGCCGCAGCAGCCCCAGTACCGCCAGCCGCAGCAGCAGCCCCCGCAGCCGCCCCCGCAGCAGCGGCCGGCCCCCCGGGAGCCGCGTGAGCCGCGCCGCCGCAGCGCCAACCCGGTGCGGATCCCCGGCCTCGGCTGCCTCAAGGGCTGCCTGGTGCTGATCCTGGTGTTCTTCGTCGCCGGCTGGCTGGTCTGGGAGCTGACCCCGCTTCAGGAGTGGGTCGGCACCGGCAAGGGCTGGTGGGACCAGGTCTGGTCCTGGGGCTCCGGCGTCGTCGACTGGGTCAGCACGATCGGGGACTCCGCGGGCTCCTCGGGTTCTTCGGGGTCCGCCAAGCCCTGAAACGGACCCGCGTAGCCCCGACTTCGTGGATTTGTCGACTTCTGGGACACGATTTCGCTCGCAGAAGTGAAGGTCGCCGCGAATCCGGCCCCCTGCCGGCCTCCAATGCCCACCCGGCCGCGTAGCTTTGGTGCGTACGCCAGCCGCTGAGGGAGC
This sequence comes from Streptomyces sp. CLCI03, assembly GCF_053615355.1. Taxonomy (NCBI): domain Bacteria; kingdom Bacillati; phylum Actinomycetota; class Actinomycetes; order Kitasatosporales; family Streptomycetaceae; genus Streptomyces; species Streptomyces sp. CLCI03. Next base: position 4,992,166 of record NZ_CM132132.1, read on the forward strand.
AGTCGTGGCACGGAAGATCGGCAGCCGGTACACCGCGCACCAGATCCTGGGGCGCGGCAGCGCGGGCACGGTGTGGCTGGGCGAGGGGCCTGACGGGCCCGTCGCCGTCAAACTGCTGCGCGAGGACCTCGCGTCCGACCAGGAACTCGTCGGACGGTTCGTCCAGGAGCGCAGCGCGCTGCTCGGCCTGGAGCATCCGCACGTCGTGTCCGTCCGCGACCTCGTCGTGGACGGCAACGACCTCGCCCTCGTCATGGACCTGGTCCGCGGTACGGACCTGCGCACGCGCCTCGACCGGGAGCGGCGGCTCGCCCCGGAGGCGGCCGTGGCCATCGTCGCGGACGTCGCCGACGCGCTCGCCGCGGCGCACGCGGCGGGGGTCGTCCACCGGGACGTCAAGCCGGAGAACGTCCTGCTGGACATGCAGGGCCGGCTGGGCCCCGGTGGCTCGCACCCGGCGCTGCTGACCGACTTCGGTGTGGCCAAGCTCATCGACTCCCCGCGGCGGGCCTCCACGGGCCGCGCCTCGGCCCCCACGACCCGGATCATCGGCACCCCGGACTACCTGGCGCCGGAGATCGTCGAGGGCCTGCCCCCGCGGGCCGCGGTGGACATATACGCCCTGGCCACGGTGCTGTACGAGCTGCTGGCCGGATTCACCCCCTTCGGCGGGGGCCACCCGGGCGCGGTCCTGCGGCGGCACGTGACGGAGACGGTCGTCCCGCTGCCGGGGATCCCCGACGAGCTGTGGCAGCTCATCGTGCAGTGCCTGGCCAAGGCCCCGGCCTCGCGGCTGCGGGCCTCGGAGCTGTCGGTGCGGCTGCGGGACCTGCTGCCCCTGCTGGCGGGCATGCCGCCGCTGGACGTGGACGAGCCGGACGACGCGGATCCGGACCCCGAGCCCGCGGAGGAACCTGCGGCCGACCCGGTCCGGCGGCGGGGCGTGGTCCCGCTGGTGCCGGGCTCCGCGACCGACTCCAACCGGGACACCCACACCTCGATGCGCGTGCCGGGGCCGGACGAGCTGGCGGGCGGGGCGCTGGGCACCGCCCGGGTCCCGCGCCCGGCGGGCGGCCACCGCCCCGGCTCCGCCCGCCACCGGGCGGAGGCGGCCCGCAAGCGGAGGCTGGCCTTGTCCGCCGGAGCGGTGGCCTTGGTGGCGGCGGTCGGGCTGGGTACCTGGCTCGCGGTCTCGGGAGACGAGGCCCCGCCGCCGCAGGACAGCAAGCAGTCGGTACCGCGGGTTCCGTAGCGTCGTGCGGCGCCGGGGGTTCGGGGGCTCCGCCCCCCGGACCCCCGCGCCTCAAACGCCGGCGGGGCTGAAACAGCGGGGCTCCGCCCGAACCCCGGTCCTCGAACGCCGGACGGGCTGGAAAATCCAGCCCCGCCGGCGATTGAGCAGGGGGCACCTCCCAGCGGTAGCTGGGGGAGGGTCCGGGCGGAGCCCAGGAGGCTCCGCGCAGCGGATACGGTCACGCCCGCCACACGGCCGGGGGCGGTTACACCGAGGCCAGTTCCGGGTGCCAGCGCCGCGCCACGGCCGGGTGGGCGCGGACCCAGCCCTTCAGTTCGTTGCGGCCGTACTGGGCGTGCAGCGGGTTCGACTCGTCGTGCGCGACACCGGGCGCCGAGCGCAGGTATGCGCCGGGGACGGTCTCGATCACCGCGTCGAGCCGCGGGTTGTAGAAGAACGGCACCGAGTACCGCTCCACCGCGCCCGGCGGGCTGACGACCCGGTGGTCCGTCGCCGTCAGGTAGCCCTCGGTCGCGATCTCCAGCAGCTCGCCCAGGTTCACCACGAACGCGCCCGGCATCGGCGGTACGTCCACGTAGCCGCCGTCGCGGACCACCTGGAGGCCGCCCACCGAGTCCTGCAGCAGGAGCGTCAGGAACCCGTAGTCCTTGTGCGCGCCGACTCCCTGGTCGGCGCCGGAGGGGGCCGATCCGGGGTAGCGGATCAGCTTGGTGTGCAGGTGCGGGCGGTCCGCGAAGGCCTCGTCGAAGAAGTCCGCCGGGGCGCCGATCGACACGAGGAGCTCCTGGAGCAGGCGGTGGGCCACCGCCGCGAGCCGGGACTGCCAGTCCAGGACCACCGTACGGAGCTCCGGGAGGGCGGCGGGCCACTGGTTCGGGCCCTCCAGCCACAGGAACGCCGGGTCGTCCGGCCCCACGACCGGTGCCGGGCGCTCCGCGCCGACGTCCAGCTGGTCCCGCCAGTCGGAGGCGCCGCCGGTCAGCTCGTGGCCGATCCGGGTGTACCCGCGGAAGTGCGGGGAGTTCAGATTGCTGACGGCGAGCCGGTCGGCCTCCGGGAGGGCGAAGAAGGCCCTGGTCAGCTCCAGGATGCGGGCGCTCTCGGCGGCGGTGACGCCGTGCCCGGTCAGGTGCAGGAATCCGGTGTCCCTGGCAGCCGCGTGCAGCTGCTTCAGGAAGCCGGCCCGCTGGGCCGGGTCGTCGGCCTGGGAGAGGTCGAGGACGGGGAGAGAGTGCGCGGACGGCATGACGGCTCCGTTTCGGATGTCACGGGGTCCTGTTCCCCAAAGGTGGTGGGGGCCGCGGGCGGGGGGAGGGTCTCCGACGGGGATGGTGCCGGGACCACGGGGGCCGCGTACAGGACCAAGTCGGATCGTGGTGGATCAGGCTTGGGTTCGGTCCGGCGGCGGACAGCTCGTCGTCGTGACACGCATGTGGTCCACATGGCGGCGCTTGACGAGGAGAACGGTCATACGGAGAGCGTACGCCTGTGCGATCCATCATCAGAACGGGTGATTCGGCCTGCCCGGACGGCGTCCTCCGGGGACCGGCTACGCTGGACCCGTGGCAGTCGTCGATGTTTCCGAAGAGCTGAAGTCCCTCTCCTCGACCATGGGGTCGATCGAGGCCGTCCTGGACCTCGACAAGCTGAGGGCAGATATCGCCGTGCTCGAGGAGCAGGCCGCCGCGCCGTCCCTGTGGGACGACCCGGAGGCCGCCCAGAAGATCACGAGCAAGCTTTCGCACCTCCAGGCGGAGGTCCGGAAGACCGAGACCCTGCGGGGGCGCATCGACGACCTCGCGGTGCTCTTCGACCTCGCCCAGGAGATGGACGACGCGGAGACCCTGGCCGAGGCCGAGGCCGAGCTGGTGTCCGTCCGCAAGGCGCTGGACGAGATGGAGGTCCGGACCCTGCTCTCCGGCGAGTACGCCGAGCGCGAGGCCCTGGTCAACATCCGTGCCGAGGCCGGCGGCGTGGACGCCTCCGACTTCGCCGAGCGCCTGCAGCGCATGTACCTGCGCTGGGCCGAGCGGCACGGCTACTCCACCGAGATCTACGAGACCTCGTACGCGGAAGAGGCCGGCATCAAGTCGACCACCTTCGTCGTCAAGGCCCCGTACGCCTACGGAACCCTCTCCGTCGAGCAGGGCACCCACCGCCTCGTGCGCATCTCGCCCTTCGACAACCAGGGCCGCCGCCAGACCTCCTTCGCGGGCGTCGAGGTGCTCCCGGTCGTCGAGACCAGCGACCACGTCGAGATCGACGAGGCCGAGCTGCGCGTCGACGTGTACCGCGCCTCCGGCCCCGGCGGCCAGGGCGTCAACACCACCGACTCGGCGGTGCGCATCACGCACATCCCGACCGGCATCGTCGTCTCCTGCCAGAACGAGCGCTCGCAGATCCAGAACAAGGCCAGCGCGATGAACGTCCTCCAGGCCAAGCTGCTGGAGCGGCGCCGCCAGGAGGAGAAGGACAAGATGGACGCCCTCAAGGACGGCGGCAGCTCCTGGGGCAACCAGATGCGCTCCTACGTCCTGCACCCGTACCAGATGGTCAAGGACCTGCGGACGGAGTTCGAGGTCGGCAACCCGCAGGCGGTGCTCGACGGCGAGATCGACGGCTTCCTGGAGGCCGGAATCCGCTGGCGCAAGCAGCAGGAGCAGACCGCGTAACGACGCGAGACGCGTGGAAGGGCCCGGACACCTGGTGTCCGGGCCCTTCTCGCGTGTGTGACGCGTGTGTGATCGGTACGTGGCACGGGGCCACGGGCACCACGGCCGGGGCGGTGGCGGTCTAGGCGGTGTGCTGGGCCACCAGTACCAGAGCTGTCACGAGGACCACCATGAGCGCGATGAGTGTCACGGGGTTCAGGCCGGAGAAGGGGCCCTCCTGCTGGAGGCGCTCCCGGTTCGCCCGGCACACCGGGCAGCGGCCCTGGCTGACGGGTGCGGCGCAGTTCGCGCACACGAGCCGGTCATATGTCATGCGCTCCTCCTCTCGTCCCCTCGTCTTCTGCTGCCTATAACGGCGTCGGGAACCGGAGCGTTCCCCCTACCACTGTGCCGGCTTCGCCGACATTCGGCGCGGCCCGTCCGGGCAATCAGGCTCCTGGGCGCCCGCACGCCGGGATAAATCGGGCAAGTCCGGAGGCCGGGTCCCCACCTCGCGCCCGTTCGCGTATGGTCACGCACACCTACTCCCGGCGACCGTGGTGCACCCGTGATCCGATTCGACAGTGTCTCCAAGTCCTACCCGAAGCAGAGCCGCCCCGCACTCAGGGAAGTCTCCCTCGACATCGCGAAGGGCGAGTTCGTCTTCCTGGTCGGCTCCTCCGGCTCCGGCAAGTCCACCTTCCTGCGGCTCATCCTGCGCGAGGAGCGGGCGAGCCACGGCCAGGTGCATGTCCTGGGCAAGGACCTCGCCAAGCTCTCCAACTGGAAGGTTCCGCAGATGCGGCGCCAGCTGGGGACCGTCTTCCAGGACTTCCGCCTGCTGCCCAACAAGACGGTGGCCGAGAACGTGGCCTTCGCGCAGGAGGTCATCGGCAAGCCGCGCGGTGAGATCCGCAAGGCCGTCCCGCAGGTCCTCGAACTCGTGGGTCTGGGCGGGAAGGAGGAGCGGATGCCGGGCGAGCTCTCCGGCGGTGAGCAGCAGCGCGTGGCCATCGCCCGCGCCTTCGTCAACCGCCCCGCCCTGCTGATCGCGGACGAGCCCACGGGCAACCTCGACCCGCAGACCTCGGTCGGGATCATGAAGCTGCTGGACCGGATCAACCGGACCGGCACCACGGTGATCATGGCCACCCACGACCAGCAGATCGTCGACCAGATGCGCAAGCGCGTCATCGAACTCGAACAGGGCCGACTCGTGCGCGACCAGTCGCGCGGCGTCTACGGCTACCAGCACTGAAAGGTCCCTGAGACGCAATGCGCGCCCAGTTCGTCATGTCGGAGATCGGCGTCGGTCTCCGTCGCAATCTCACCATGACCTTCGCGGTCATCATCTCGGTGGGCCTCTCGCTGGCCCTGTTCGGCGGCTCCATGCTCATGAGCGAGCAGGTGAGCAAGATGAAGGGCTTCTGGTACGACAAGGCCAACGTCTCGATCTACCTGTGCAACAAGCAGGACGCCCTGGAGGCGAGCGAGGCCGCGACCAAGAAGGCCGACGGTTCGGCGGGCGGCTCCACGGGCGTCACCACCTGCGCCAAGGGTGCGGTGACCGAGGAGCAGAAGAAGCAGATCCAGGCCGAACTCAAGCAGATGTCCCTGGTGAAGTCCGTCGCCTACGAGTCGGCGGACGAGGCGTACAAGCACTACCAGGAGCGGTTCGGGAACACGGCGCTCGCCTCCTCCATCACGCCCGACCAGATGCAGGAGTCCTTCCGCGTCAAGCTGAAGGACCCGGAGAAGTACAAGGTCGTCACCTCCGCCTTCGTCGGCCGTGACGGCATCCACACCGTCGACGACCAGCGTCAGGCCATCGACGACCTCTTCCGGATCCTCAACTACCTGAACATCGCCGCGCTCGCCATCATGCTGATCATGCTGATCGTGGCGCTGCTGCTGATCGTCAACACCGTGCGCGTCTCGGCGTTCAGCCGACGGCGTGAGACGGGGATCATGCGGCTGGTGGGCGCGTCCAGCTTCTACATCCAGGTCCCGTTCATCATGGAGGCGGCCGTCGCCGGCCTCATCGGCGCGCTGTTCGCCTGCGCCATGCTGATGTCCGGCCAGTACTTCGTGATCGACCACGGCGTCGGACTGCGGGACAAGATCCAGCTCATCGACTTCATGGGTTGGGGATCGGTGCTGGCCAAGCTCCCGTACGTGCTCTTCATCGGCCTCCTGATGCCCTCCATGGCCGCCTTCATCGCCCTGCGCAAGTACCTGAAGGTGTGACAAGCGCCCCGCGAGCGGTCCGGTCAACCACCCGTACCGGCGCGGGGCTTGTCCTAGACTCGGCGCCATGCTGGGCTTGCCGAGTATTCCCGCCTTCTGTCTGCGGCCCCGCGACCTTCGTCGCGGGGCCGTTCTGACGATGGCCTTCCTCGCCGCCGTCGGCACCGGTGCGTACACCGGCTGCTGGGACCGCGAGGAGGGCGCCGCGGTCGCCGCGGTCCCGGCGGGCGCCCCTACGGCCGAGGGCCCGCGCGAGGCGGGCACCGCCGACCGGGACGCGGTCGCCCGCGCCGTCGCCGAGGCCGTCGCCGAGGGCAAGTCCGGGAAGAAGGCGGCCCAGGAGGTCGTCAGCCGCAGCGGTGACCGCTGGGGCACCGTCTACGACCAGGGCGAGTACGCCGCCTTCGCCGAGGGCCTCGACGGCCACTGGACCGGCGTCGGGGTGTGGGCCGGACGGGCCCCCGACGGCATGATCAAGGTCGACAAGGTCCAACCCGGCAGCCCCGCCGCCCGGGCCGGACTCCGGGCCGGGGACCGGCTGCTGAGCGTCGACGGGCGCGCCGTGACGGGCCTGGCCGTGCCCGACGTGATCGCCCTGCTGCGGGGCGACGCCGGCACCCCCGTCGTGCTGAACCTGAGCCGGGACGGCGTCGACCTCACCGAGACCGTGCGCCGCGAGCAGCTGAAGACCGAGCCGGTGACCGTACGGCAGCGCCCGGACGGGGTCACCGTCATCAAGGTGGCCTCCTTCACCCGCGGTTCCGGCGACCGCGTCAAGGCGGCCGTCAAGGCGGCCCCGCCCGGCGAGGGGGTCGTCCTCGACCTGCGGGGCAACCCGGGCGGGCTGGTCACCGAGGCGGTCACCACCGCCTCCGCCTTCCTGGACGGCGGGCTCGTGGCCACGTACGACGTACGGGGCGACCAGCGGGTCCTGTACGCGGCGGAGGGCGGGGACACCGGCCGGCCGCTGGTGGCGCTGGTCGACGGCGGCACGATGAGCGCGGCGGAGCTGGTGGCGGGCGCCCTGCAGGACCGGGGCCGGGCGGTGGCCGTGGGCAGCCGGACCTTCGGCAAGGGCTCGGTGCAGATGCCGACCGAACTCCCGGACGGTTCGGTGGCCGAGCTGACGGTGGGCACGTACCGCACGCCGGCGGGCCGCAGCCTGGACGGCGGCGGCATCACCCCGGACGTGCCGGCGGGCGAGCGGGTCGAGGAACGGGCGGTCACAGTATTGGGTGGCCTCGGGGTGGGTCCGTAGTGCGAAAATGACCGCACTATGGCTAAGGAAAAAGGGCGCAAGCTGATCGCCCAGAACAAGAAGGCGCGCCACGACTACGCGATCCTCGACACCTACGAGTGCGGTCTCGTGCTCACGGGTACCGAGGTGAAGTCCATGCGCCAGGGCCGGGCCTCGCTGGTGGACGGCTTCGTGTCGGTGGAGAGCGGGGAGGCCTGGCTCTACAACGTGCACGTGCCGGAGTACAGCCAGGGCACCTGGACCAACCACAGCGCCCGGCGCAAGCGCAAGCTCCTCATGCACCGCGAGGAGATCGACAAGCTGGAGCGCAAGGCCGACGAGGCCGGTCACACGGTCGTGCCGCTGTCGCTGTACTTCAAGGACGGTCGGGCGAAGGTCGAGATCGCGCTGGCCAAGGGCAAGAAGGAGTACGACAAGCGGCAGACCATGCGGGAGAAGCAGGACACCCGCGAGACGAACCGGACGATCTCGGCGATCCGTCGCAAGCAGCGCGGCACGGTTTAATCACCTGGCACGCGGTGGTCCACTTCGCGTACCATGGCGTCAGCACCGCCCCCCGGGGTGGAGCAGCTTGTTAAAAAAACATGGGGATGATCGGTTTCGACAGCGGATGTCGATGCAGGGGAAGCGAGCCGAGGAAGCGGCAATGATCTCGCTAACCATATGTCGCAAACAATAATCGCCAACTCCAAGAGCGATAACTCCCGCTTCACCCTCGCTGCCTAATAACAGTGAGCTGAAGCCTCTGTGAGGAGCGTCAGCCCGGAAGTGGTCCCGGTCCGGATCCTGGCGTCAATTAGGGATCTAAACCTCTAGCCCCGGTCACGGGGGTTGGAGGGAAATCAAACAGTGACTGAGCCCGTCGGAGACTTGTCCGTGTGATCTCCGGGGCCGAGAAAAGCGCAGCGGACTGCGCTCGGAGAAGCCCTGCTTCTGCACCGTTGGACGCGGGTTCGATTCCCGCCATCTCCACTCATCCCATGTGGGCACAGGCCCCGCGGCCTCTCGGCTGCGGGGCCTTTGTCATGCGGGGAAGAGTCCGCGCTGTGCTCTCGGTGGCGGTACGGTGAGAAGCCCACTCCGGAGCGGAGTTCCAGCGAGGAGGACATGTGAGTACGCCGATCTCCGACGAGGGCGGGCCGCTGATCCCCATGCCGGAACTCACGCCCGCCGCCCTACGCGAGGCCGTCGCGAAGATCGCGCCCAGCCGTGTCCCCGGGTTGACGCAGCACCTCTTCGAGGCCACGACGAGCGCGCAGCAGGCACAGTCGCTCGCCCCACTGCGAGCCTTCATCCACTCATGGGCCGTATTCGTCGAGATCGAACGCCACCCCCGGCGGGCCGCACGTCTCCACGCTCTGGAACGGCTGGTGCAGGAAGGGGCCGAGGATCCCGGGCCGGCATTGGCCGAGATCCAGCAGATCCTCGACAAGGCAGAGGCCGAGACCGGCCTGTGAGCCACTGGACATGGGACTACAACACCGACGATTCGGCGCACATCACCGGCGGTCTGCCGCCCGGGGTGGTCGCGGAGGTCGAGCGGATCGCCACCGAATTGGCGGCGCTCGGCCGTGATGCCGAGGCCGTCGGCCGTCCCACCGGAAGAACCGGAGGTCTCCGCGAATTCGACATCCTCGGCGGGCGCGGGTTCATCAACTTCCTGGCCGTCCCCCGGCACGAGTGCGTCTACATCTGCGGCATCACCTGGTACGAGTGACGGCCCGGACGGATGCGAGTGCGAGGACGGCCGCAGCGGCCGGGAGGGCGTAGGCCGTCGTCGGGCCCAGGTGGTCGACCAGGGTGCCGCCCGTGGCCGCGCCCAGGGAGATGCCCGCGAGGATGGCGGTGACCGCCAGGGTCATGCCTTCGTTGAGGCGGCCCTTCGGGGTGAGCGCGTGGATCCGGGACATCGCCGTCACCATCGTCGGGGCCGTGGCCATCCCCGCCAGCAGCAGCGCGCAGGCCAGCGGGAAGAGCGCGCCCGTGCTCGCCGCGAGCCAGGGCAGGGTCATCGCCGCGGCCATGGCGATCAGGCAGGTGCGCAGGCCGCGCGGGCGCCGGATGCCGTAGAGCAGGCCGGCCGCGCAGGAGCCCGCCGCCTGCAGGGCCAGCACCGGGCCCGAGGCCGCGCCCAGTCCCAGGGCGTCGAGGTGGGCGATCGAGGCGATCTCCATCGAGCCGAAGACCACCCCCGTGGCGAGGAAGAGGGGCAGCAGCGGGGCCAGGGCGCGCAGCGGCGAGCCGTGCCGGGGCTCCGCCGACACCGGGGGCTGGGTGGCGCGGCAGGAGGTGAAGACCAGCATTCCCGTCAGCAGCAGGGATGCCGCGACGAGGGTGCCGGCCTCGGGGAACACCACCGAGCAGAGGAAGGCCGCCAGGACCGGGCCGAGCATGTAGCACAGCTCGTCGGCGGCCTGCTCGAAGGACATCGCGGTGTGGTGCGCGCCCGGGGAGTCCCGCAGCAGGTGCGTCCAGCGGGCGCGGGACATGCCGCCGATGTTGGGGGTGGTCGCGGTCGCCGCGTACGAGGCGAAGAGGGTCCAGGCGGGGGCGCCGCTACGGACGCACACCACCAGGGAGAGCGAGCCGAGGACGGCGATCAGGGTGGCCGGGACGGCGATCCGGGCCTGGCCGTGCCGGTCGACCAGTCGGGCGGTCCACGGCGCGACCAGCGCGGTGGCCGCCAGGCCGGTCGCCGTGACCGCGCCGGCGAGGGCGTACGAGCCGCGCTGGCCGGCGATCATCATGACCGCGCTGACCCCGAACATGCCCATGGGGAGGCGGGCGAGGAGGTTCCCGGCGGTGAACCCGCGCGTGCCCGGCAGCGCGAACAGGCGCCGGTAGGGGCCCGGCGGGCGCGGGGGAGTGCGGTCGGGGGCGGGCGGGGCGGCGAGGACGAGGGTGGTGCCGGTGACGGTCATGAGGGGCATGACCACCACCCTCGGCCGGGACCGGGTGCACCGTCCAACACCTGTTCGGAGGCCATTCACGCCGATCTGTTGTTAGTCTCCGGGGGTGATGCCCCGTGATGTGGACCCCCGGCTGCTGCGTGGGTTCGTCGCCGTGGCCGAGGAGTTGCACTTCACCCGGGCCGCCGCCCGGCTGTACGTCGCCCAGCAGGCGCTGAGCCGGGACGTACGGCGGCTCGAAGAGGCCCTCGGCACCACGCTGTTCGTCCGTACGACCCGCGCCGTCGAACCCACCCCCGACGGGGAACGCCTGCTGCCGCTCGCCCGACGGGTGCTCGCCGCGCACGAGGCCGTCGCCGCCGCCTTCGCCGCGCCCCGGCCGCTCCTCGTCGACCTGAACACCGACGGGCCGAGCACCGCGCGCACCGTGCTGGAGCGGGCCCGCGAGCTGGCCCCGGACTGTGAGCTGATGGCCCGCTGGGAGAGCGGACTGACCCACGCCGCCGACGAGGTCGCCGCCGGACGCCTCGACGTCTCCTTCGGGTACGCCGACGGACTGGACCCGGCACGGCGCTCGCGCATCGCCCACCGGCCCGTGCGCTACGAACCGCTCGCCGTGCTGCTGCCCGAGGGGCACCCGCTGGCCGGGCGGGCGACCGTACCGCTGGACGCGCTGGCCGGGGAGACCGTGTACGCGGGCGCCGGGAACCCGCGGACGTCGGAGTGGACCGGACTCGCGCGCGAACTGTTCGCCGGGCGGGGCATCCTGATGGCGCCGCCCGCGCCGGTGGCCATCGGCAAGGACGAGTTCGGCCGGGTCATGGCCAAGACCGGCAATCCGGTGCTGGTGACCGTCGACTTCGTCGACATGCCCGGGTCGGTGAAACGGCCGCTGGTCGACCCCGTACCGCTGTCCCCGCTGTCCATGGTGTGGCGGAAAGGTTTCAGCCACCCCGGACTCGAAGCCCTGCACCGGGCCGTGGCCGACCTCGGTGCCGCCCGCGGCTGGCTGGACGTGCCCCCGGCGAGCTGGCGCCCGGCCGCGCTCACAGGCGCCCCCGGCGGCGGGTGAGAGCAAGGTTTCCCGGCGGTCATCCGGCGGGGACCGGGGCCGAAACGCGCCGTTCCTACGGTCGTTCCACGGACGCGAGAGCTGTGGAGGCGTGTGATGACCGGTACGACCGCACCGCGCAAGGGGGGCCGCTGGATCGAGCGGTGGGACCCCGAGGACGAGACCTTCTGGAAGGAGACCGGGGAGCGGACCGCCCGCCGCAACCTCATCTACTCCGTCTTCTCCGAGCACATCGGCTTCTCCATCTGGTCGCTGTGGTCCGTGATGGTCCTCTTCATGGGACCGGCCTACGGCATCGACCCTGCCGGGAAGTTCTTCCTGATCGCCACCGCCACCCTGGTGGGCGCGATCGTCCGGGTGCCCTACACCTTCGCCGTCGCCCGCTTCGGCGGCCGGAACTGGACCGTCTTCAGCGCCCTGCTGCTGCTCGCGCCCACCGTCGCCGCGATCGTGGTGATGGAGCCCGGGACCTCCTACGGGACCTTCCTGGTCGTCGCCGCCCTCACCGGCGTCGGCGGCGGAAACTTCGCCTCCTCCATGACCAACATCAACGCCTTCTTCCCGCTCCGCAAGAAGGGCTGGGCGCTCGGCCTGAACGCCGGCGGCGGCAACATCGGCGTGCCCGTCGTGCAGCTCGCCGGACTGCTCGTCATCGCCACCGCCGGGGCCACGCACCCCCGCTACCTGCTGGCCGCCTACCTCCCGCTGATCGTGACCGCGGCGGTCCTGGCGGCCGTACGGATGGACAACCTGGCGCCCGTGCGCAACGACACCGGCGCCGTCCGCGAGGCGCTGAAGGACGCACACACCTGGATCATGGCGTTCCTCTACATCGGCACGTTCGGATCCTTCATCGGCTACAGCTTCGCCTTCGGCCTGGTGCTGCAGACCCAGTTCGGCCGCACCCCGCTCCAGGCCGCCTCGCTGACCTTCATGGGACCGCTGCTCGGATCGCTGATCCGGCCGGTGGGCGGGGCGCTCGCGGACCGGTTCGGCGGGGCGCGGATCACCCTCGGGACGTTCGTGGCGATGGCCGCGGCCACCGGTGTGGTGGTGTTCGCCTCCCAGCGGTCCTCGCTCCCGGTCTTCCTCGTCGGCTTCGTGGCCCTGTTCGTCCTGAGCGGGCTCGGCAACGGATCGACGTACAAGATGATCCCGGGCATCTTCCAGGCGAAGGCACTGGCGCGCGGCATGAGCGGCGAGAGCGCGGCCGCGTACGGACGGCGGCTCTCCGGCGCCTCGATGGGACTGATCGGGGCGGTCGGCGCGCTCGGCGGACTCGGCATCAACCTGGTCTTCCGGGAGGCCTTCCGCACCTCCGGCTCCGGAACGGCGGCCTTCGTCACCTTCCTCGGCTTCTACGCCCTGTGCTGCGCCGTGACCTGGGCGGTATACCTTCGCCGCCCCGTGGCCCCCGTGATCCACACGGTCGGGGTCGAGACGAAACCCCAGCTCACGTCGGTGTAACCGGGGCGAAATACGGGTGAACCGAGTCCGACACGACGTGTTGACAAGCTCGGTCCACCCGTACCGCCCCCACATGCGTCACTAGGCAGGTCACGATGGACGAGACGAACACCGGCCCGCTCGCGGGCTTCACCGTAGGGGTCACGGCCGCCCGCCGCGCGGACGAACTCATCGCGCTGCTGCGCCGTCGCGGGGCGCAGGTGCTGCACGCGCCGGCGCTGCGGATCGTGCCGCTCGCCGACGACAGCGAGCTGCTGGCCGCGACGAAGGAACTGATCGGCTGCGCACCGGACGTGGTCGTGGCCACCACCGCCATCGGCTTCCGGGGGTGGATCGAGGCGGCCGACGGGTGGGGCGTCGGTGAGGAACTGCTGGAACGGCTGCGCGCCGCCGAACTGCTGGCGCGCGGGCCGAAGGTGAAGGGCGCCATCCGGGCCGCCGGACTCACGGAGACCTGGTCCCCGGACTCCGAATCGCTCGCCGAGGTACTTCAGCGGCTGCTGACGGCCGGGGTGTCCGGCCGACGGATCGCGCTCCAGCTGCACGGGGAGCCGCTCCCCGGCTTCGTCGAGGCCCTGCGGGCCGGCGGGGCCGAGGTGGTGGTGGTCCCGGTGTACCGGTGGATGGCGCCGGAGGACCTCGCTCCGCTGGACCGGCTGCTCGACGCGATCGTCGGCGGCGGGGTGGACGCCGTCAGCTTCACCTCGGCGCCGGCGGCGGCCTCGCTGCTGTCCCGCGCCGAGGAACGAGGGCTGCGGGAGGCCGTACTGGACGCGCTGCGCGGCAGGCTGCTGTCCGCGTGCGTCGGGCCGGTGACCGCGCTGCCGCTGCAGGCGCACGGGGTGGACACGGTGCAGCCGGAACGGTTCCGGCTGGGCCCGCTGGTGCAGTTGCTCTGCAAGGAGCTGCCCGGCCGGGCCCGGGTGCTGCCGGTGGCCGGACACCGGGTGGAGATCCGGGGGCACGCGGTCCTGGTGGACGCCCTGCTGCGGCCCGTACCGCCCGCCGGAATGGCCCTGCTGCGGGCGCTGGCCCGGCGGCCGGGCTGGGTGGTGTCCCGCGCCGACCTGCTGCGGACGCTGCCGGGCGCGGGGCGGGACGAGCACGCGGTGGAGACGGCGATGGCCCGCCTGCGGGTGGCCCTGGGGGTCCCGAACCTGATCCAGACGGTGGTCAAGCGGGGGTACCGGCTGTCGCTCGACGCGGGCGGCGAGGCCAAGTACGGGGAACTCCCGGCCGACGTGGTGACGGCCCGGGGGGTCCTCGGCTAGCGTGCCGGGATGATCATTGCCGACGGGGTCGAGATGAGGGGCGTCGCGCTCGGCGACGCGGCGGGACTGGCCGAGACGTTCGCACGCAACCGGGCCTTCATGGCCCCCTTCGAGCCGGTCCGGCCGGACGCCTTCTACACGGAGGCCGGCCAGCGGGAACGGCTCGAAGGCGTGCTCGCCGAGCGGGACGCGGGGCGGCTCGTCCCGTACGTGTTCGTCGAGACGGCCACGGGCACGCCCGTGGGAGCGATCAACCTCGGCTCGATCGCGTACGGGCCGCTGTGCAGCGGCGGTGTCGGGTACTGGGTCGACCGGGCCTGGCACGGCAAGGGGCTGGCCACCGCGGCCGTGGCGGAGGTCTGTCGGGTCGCCCGCGACGAGCTGGGCCTGCACCGGGTGGAGGCGGGCACGCTGGTCGACAACGTGGCCTCGCAGCGGGTGCTGGCGAAGGCGGGCTTCGAGGAGTACGGCCTCGCGCCGCGCTTCCTGCACATCGCCGGCGCCTGGCGCGACCACCGCCTCTTCCAACGCCTCCTCCACGACGACGCCCCGCCCGGCTGACCGCCGCGCGGTTCGCCGGGCCCCTTTCAGCTGCTTCGGCCACCTTGAGCCTCGGCCGGGCCGTTTTCAGCCTCGCCGGCGAGGCTGGATTGCGCAGCCGGAGTCGCCGGCGAGGCTGGATCGGCGGGAGGGCGAGGCACCGGTTCGGGGGCTTCCGTTGGGACCCGTCGGGCGGCAGTCTGGTACGGCACCCCCACGACGGGAGGCTGACGGCATGCGGTTCGATACCGGGCGGGTCTGTCTGGACCTGGTGGCCACCTTCACCCCGCACGAGGGGATCCCGGACGGTGACGAGCTGCGGGTGTGGCTCGCCGGCGCCGGTCTGGTCCCCGATCGGACGCCACTGGCCCGGGTGGGGCCCGACTGGGCCGCGGCCTTCCGGTCCCTGCGCGCCGACGTGGAGACGCTCGTACGGGCGGAACTGCTCGGCACCGACCCGGACGAGAACGCCCTCGCCCGGGTCAACGCGCTGGCCGCCGGACCACCCCCGGGGCTGTGCGCCGTACGGGACCAGGAAGGTCACCTCGTAAGGGAGTTGTGCGGCGGCGTGGAGTGCGGCGCGCTGCTCGCGGCCGTCGCCCGGGACGCCGTCGAGCTGCTGACCGACCCCGGAGACCGGGCCCTGTTGCGGGCCTGCGCCGGCGACGGCTGCACCCGCGTCTACCTGGACACCTCCCGCGGCCACCGGCGCCGGTGGTGCTCCAGCGAGCGCTGCGGGAACCGGGAGCGCGTGGCCCGGCACCGGCGCCGGGCCCTGGCGGCCGGATCCGGGTGAGGGTCCTGGTACGAGGCGTACCACCCTGCGAGACCGGTTCCGGAACGGGCGTGCGGACAGGGGGCCGATTCGCGTACCTTTGACGGTCGCCCATGCACGTCAGAAGGGGGCCTTGGTGGCCGCGCAGAATGCCGCTGTCGACAGCACGGCGGATTCCGTCCGCGATCGGGAGATCGCGGTCGAGCAGACGCATCTCGACCAGGTGTACCGACGCCTTGAGGAGAAGATCCACGAGGCCGAGTTCCTGATGAACGACGCCGCCAAGCGCGGCCAGGTGGGTACGCCGGGCGCGCTCGCCGAGCGCGACGCCCAGGTCTTCCGCGCCGGTATCCACCTCAACCGGTTGAACAACGAGTTCGAGGACTTCCTCTTCGGCCGCATCGACCTGGTGCTCGGCAAGGACGGGGAGCGCGGCGCGGACGGCGCGTACACCTCCGTCGAGCCCGCCGACGACGCGATCCGCGAGGACCTCACCGCCGACATCGCCGAGACGCTGCACATCGGCCGCATCGGAGTCCTTGACTCCGACTACGCGCCGCTGGTCATCGACTGGCGGGCGCCGGCCGCCGCGCCGTTCTACCGCTCCACGCCCAAGGAGCCGGGCCGGGTCGTGCGCCGTCGCGTCATCCGTTCCAAGGGCCGCAAGGTGCTGGGCGTCGAGGACGACCTGATGCGCCCCGAGGTCACCGCCTTCCTGGACGGCGGGGAGCTCCCCGCCATCGGCGACGGCGCCCTGATGGCCGCCCTCGGACGGGCCCGCACGCACTCGATGCGCGACATCGTCTCCTCCATCCAGGCCGAGCAGGACCTGGTCATCCGGGCCCCCGCCGCCTCGGTGGCCGAGGTCGCGGGCGGCCCCGGCACCGGCAAGACCGCCGTCGCCCTGCACCGCGCCGCCTACCTGCTCTACCAGGACCGGCGCCGCTACTCCGGCGGCATCCTGATCGTCTCGCCGACCCCGCTGCTCGTCGCGTACACCGAGGGCGTGCTGCCCTCGCTCGGCGAGGAGGGCCAGGTGGCCATCCGGGCGCTGGGCTCGCTCGTCGACGGCGCGGAGGCCACCACCTACGACTCCCCGGCCGTGGCCCGTATCAAGGGCTCCTCCCGGATGCTCAAGGTGCTCCGCAAGGCCGTACGGGGCGCCCTGGAGCTCGGCGGTGCCCCCGACCGGCTGCGCGTGGTGGCCTTCGGCCGCCGCCAGGAGCTGGAGGCCGACGAGCTGAACCGCATCCGGCAGAACGTCCTCAGCGGCACCGCCCCGGTCAACCTGCTGCGCCCGCGCGCCCGCAAGCTGCTGCTCGACGCCCTCTACGCGAAGTCCGGCGGCGCCGGCCGGCACAGCGACCCGGAGCTGGCCGCCGAACTGCGCTCCGCCTTCGACGAGGACATCTCCACCGAGGACGCCTTCATCGGCTTCCTCGACGCCTGGTGGCCCGAGCTGACCCCGCGCGCGGTGCTCGCCGCGCTCGCCGACGAGCGGCACCTCGGCCGGTGGTCGCGTCGGGACCTCAACCCGCGCGAGAGCCGCCAGCTGGCCCGCTCGCTGCGCCGGGTGGGCCCGGACGGCAAGGGCCCCCTGTCGGTGCACGACGTGGCGCTGCTGGACGAGCTCCAGCTGCTGCTGGGCGCCCCGGCGCGGCCCAAGCGTCGGCGCGAGATGGATCCGCTCGACCAGCTGAGCGGGTTGGAGGAGCTGATGCCGACCCGCGAGGAGACGCAGTGGGAGCGGGCCGAGCGGCTCGCGGCGGAGCGCACCGAATACGCGCACGTCATCGTGGACGAGGCCCAGGACCTGACGCCGATGCAGTGGCGGATGGTGGGCCGCCGGGGCCGGCACGGCACCTGGACGGTGGTCGGCGACCCGGCGCAGTCCTCCTGGACGGACCCGGAGGAGGCGGCCGCGGCCCGGGACGAGGCCCTCGGGTCGCGCCCGCGCCGGCGGTTCACCCTGACGGTCAACTACCGCAATCCGGCCGAGGTCGCCGAGGTGGCCTCCCGCGTGCTGCGCCTGGCGATGCCCGGCATGGAGCCGCCGTCGGCGGTGCGTTCCACGGGCCTGGAGCCCCGCTTCACGGCCGCCGCGGGTGATCTCGGCACGGCGGTCCGGGAGGAGACCCGGCGGCTGTTGGAGCAGGTGGACGGCACCGTCGGCGTGGTCGTGGCGATGGACCGGCGGGCGGAGGCCGCGGGCTGGCTCGCGGACCTCGGTGAGCGGGCGGTGGCGCTGGGCAGCCTGGAGGCCAAGGGCCTGGAGTACGACGCCACGGTGGTGGTCTCCCCGGCGGAGATCGCGGACGAGTCCCCGGCGGGCCTGCGGGTGCTGTACGTGGCGCTGACGCGTGCGACGCAGCAGCTGACGGTGGTTTCGGCCGACCGGGACAAGCCCGACGCGGACGGGGTGCCGGAGCTGCTCCTGCCGTAGGGGGCTGCCCGCTCGGGGCCTCGTACGGCCGGATGGTCCGCGGCCAGGAGCATGGTGCGCGGATACGGGTACGAGTGGGGGGATCACTTTCGGCGATCCTTTGTTAGCCTGGATACGGCACCGACTCGATCCAAGCCCCCGGGCCCAACCTTCGTCGCTCAGAGCGACCACTTGCCGCGAGGCGAGCATGGCGGGTCGGTGTCTTCAACGTAGGAATCAACAGGTCCGCGTCCCCCACCTGTGGGGGGCGCGGACCTGTTTCGTATGACCCCACCATTCCGCACGCCCGGGGTATCTCGTATGGTGGAAGAGTCTTTCCGAATTTTGTAGCTGGTTACCTTGTACTGGCGGGTAGGTGGGACGATCGGACAACAGGTCCTGCCGCACTTGCTGTGCAGCGGGGCTCTGTGTGTTACAGCGAACCAGGGACAGAAGAGGAACACGGCCATGGCAACGGCGCCCAGCGTCTCGTATTCGATGACGGTCCGTCTGGAAGTGCCCGCGAGCGGAACCGCGGTCTCCCAGCTCACCACCGCCGTGGAGTCCTCCGGCGGATCGGTCACCGGCCTCGACGTGACCGCATCCGGCCACGAGAAGCTCCGGATCGACGTCACCATCGCCGCGACCTCCACCGCGCACGCGGACGAGATCGTCGAGAAGCTGCGCGGCATCGAGGGCGTCAGCCTCGGCAAGGTCTCCGACCGCACCTTCCTGATGCACCTCGGCGGCAAGATCGAGATGGCGTCCAAGCACCCCATCCGCAACCGTGACGACCTCTCCATGATCTACACCCCGGGCGTGGCCCGCGTGTGCATGGCGATCGCCGAGAACCCCGAGGACGCGCGCCGCCTCACCATCAAGCGCAACACCGTCGCAGTCGTGACGGACGGCTCCGCCGTGCTGGGCCTCGGCAACATCGGCCCGATGGCCGCCATGCCGGTCATGGAGGGCAAGGCGGCCCTCTTCAAGCGCTTCGCCGACATCGACGCCTGGCCGATCTGCCTGGACACCCAGGACCCCGACGAGATCGTGGCCGCCGTCAAGGCCATCGCCCCCGGCTTCGCGGGCATCAACCTGGAGGACATCTCCGCGCCGCGCTGCTTCGAGATCGAGGCCCGTCTGCGCGAGGCCCTCGACATCCCCGTCTTCCACGACGACCAGCACGGCACCGCGATCGTCGTGCTCGCCGCCCTCACGAACGCACTGCGCGTGGTGGGCAAGGCAGTTGGGGACGTCAAGGTCGTCATGTCGGGCGCCGGCGCGGCCGGTACGGCCATCCTCAAGCTGCTCCTCGCGGCGGGCGTCAAGAACGCGGTGAGCGCCGACATCCACGGTGTCGTGCACGCGGGCCGCCCCGACCTCGTCGACGCGGCCGCGGACTCCCCGCTGCGCTGGATCGCCGACAACACCAACCCCGAGGGCTACACGGGCACGCTGAAGGAAGCCGTGGTCGGCGCCGACGTGTTCATCGGCGTCTCGGCCCCCAACGTGCTGTCCGGCGAGGACGTCGCGGCCATGGCGGAAGGCGCGATCGTGTTCGCGCTCGCGAACCCGGACCCCGAGGTGGACCCGGCCGTGGCCCGTCAGACGGCCGCCGTGGTGGCCACAGGCCGCTCCGACTTCCCGAACCAGATCAACAACGTGCTGGTCTTCCCGGGTGTCTTCCGCGGCCTGCTGGACGCTCAGTCCCGCACCGTGAACACGGAGATGATGCTGGCCGCCGCGAGCGCGCTGGCGGACGTCGTGGGCGAGGACGAGCTGAACGCGAACTACATCATCCCGTCGGTGTTCAACGACAAGGTCGCCGGCGCGGTCGCGGGTGCCGTCCGCAAGGCGGCCTCGGGGGCCTGAGCCCCGCTGTGACGGCCCTCACGGGGCTCCGATCCCGGCGCGTCGCGAGATGCGGGCCCGACGGGCCGCCTCTAGGGTTGCGGGGATGCCCGCGAGGTCCGCGGTCCGCAGCGGCGTGTGAGCGAGGGCGTGGACGGAGCGTCACCGCGGCGTGACTGTGGCGCTTTTCGTGTGACCCCGACGGGTGCCGGATTGGCTTTCCCGCCGCTGGTGGGGGCAGGATGCGTAACCGGGCGAGAGGGTCTGACGTTCAGACCCGGGTCCGGGGACTGTCCTAGGGCCCTGGCAGCATCGGCTTCGATCTCACGCCTCTAAGGCAAGTTGAACACGGGAGTACAACATGAACCGCAGTGAGCTGGTGGCCGCTCTGTCCGAGCGCGCCGAGGTGACCCGCAAGGACGCCGACGCCGTTCTGGCCGCGCTCGCCGAGACCGTCGGCGAGATTGTCGCCAAGGGCGACGAGAAGGTCACCATCCCCGGCTTCCTGACCTTCGAGCGCACCCACCGTGCCGCTCGCACCGCGCGCAACCCGCAGACCGGCGACCCCATCCAGATCCCGGCCGGCTACAGCGTGAAGGTCTCCGCGGGCTCCAAGCTCAAGGAAGCCGCCAAGGGCAAGTAGTCCTGCCCCGGCGCCGAGGGCCGCACAGGCCCTTGGAACGGCAGTAGTACGCAGAACGACGATGGGCGGTCACCCCCGGGCGGGGTGGCCGCCCTTCGGTCTGTCCGGGGCCCGACGCGGGCCGGTGGGCCCTGAGGGGCCGAGGGCCGCCCCCGGGTGGCCCGGCGGGCCTGCCAGGCCCTGTGAGGGCCCGTCAGGGGCCTGGCGGGGCCCACGTATGCCGCCGGCATGTCCCCCGGGGGCCGGTGCGCGGCGCGTACGGCCCCGCGCGGGCGCCGAGGCACGGTGCGGGGCGTACCCGCGGCCTGCGTGAGGCGTGCGCGCGTGAGGCGTGCGCGAGGTGTACGGAAAAGCCCCCCGGGCCCTGTGCGGGGCCGGGGGGCTCTGCCGTACGCGAGGTGCGCGCGGGGGACCGTCAGGCGAGCTCGCCGCCCGGGAGCTCGACCTTCGCGCCGAGTTCCACGAGCTTCTCCATGAAGTTCTCGTAGCCGCGGTTGATCAGGTCGATGCCGTGGACCCGCGAGGTGCCCTCGGCGGCCAGGGCCGCGATCAGGTACGAGAACCCGCCGCGCAGGTCGGGGATGACCAGGTCGGCACCCTGCAGCTTGGTGGGGCCGGAGACGACCGCCGAGTGCAGGAAGTTGCGCTGGCCGAAGCGGCAGGCGCTGCCGCCCAGGCACTCGCGGTACAGCTGGATGTGAGCACCCATCTGGTTGAGCGCCGAGGTGAAGCCGAGCCGCGACTCGTAGACCGTCTCGTGGACGATCGACAGGCCGGAGGCCTGCGTCAGGGCCACGACCAGCGGCTGCTGCCAGTCGGTCTGGAAGCCGGGGTGGACGTCCGTCTCCAGCGCGATGGCCTTGAGCGGGCCGCCCGGGTGCCAGAAGCGGATGCCGTCGTCGTCGATCTCGAACGCCCCGCCGACCCGGCGGAAGGTGTTCAGGAAGGTCATCATCGAGCGCTGCTGGGCGCCGCGCACGTAGATGTTGCCGCCGGTGGCGAGCGCCGCGGAAGCCCAGGACGCGGCCTCCAGACGGTCCGGGAGGGCCTTGTGGTTGTAACCGCCGAGGCGGTCGACGCCCGTGATCCGGATGGTCCGGTCGGTGTCGACGGAGATGATCGCGCCCATCTTCTGCAGGACGCAGATGAGGTCCTCGATCTCCGGCTCCACCGCGGCGTTGCTGAGCTCGGTGACGCCCTCGGCCAGCACGGCCGTCAGCAGCACCTGCTCGGTCGAGCCGACCGACGGGTAGGGGAGGCGGATCTTGCAGCCGCGCAGGCGCTGCGGGGCTTCCAGGTACTGGCCGCCCTCGCGCTTCTCGATGGTCGCGCCGAACTGGCGGAGCACGTCGAAGTGGAAGTCGATCGGCCGACCGCCGATGTCGCAGCCGCCCAGGCCCGGGATGAAGGCGTGGCCGAGCCGGTGCAGCAGGGGGCCGCAGAACAGGATCGGGATGCGCGAGGAGCCCGCGTGGGCGTCGATGTCGGCGACGTTCGCGCTCTCGACATGGGTGGGGTCGAGGACGAGCTCGCCCGGCTCCTCGCCGGGACGGACCGTCACCCCGTGCAGCTGGAGCAGCCCGCGGACGACGCGCACGTCACGGATGTCGGGAACGTTGCGCAGCCGGCTGGGTTCGCTGCCGAGCAGAGCGGCGACCATGGCCTTGGGCACGAGGTTCTTCGCACCACGGACACGGATCTCGCCCTCGAGCGGGGTACCGCCGTGGACAAGCAGTACATCGTCACTGATGCCGGTCATGAATCTCGCGTTCCGGAGAGGGGTGGGCAGGGGGCCAGGGAAAAGGGTAAGGGCCACCACCCCCTTGTTCGTAAGGCCGACGTGGCCGTAGGACTGTCATGAATTCGGTACAACACCCTCCGTATCCACCACATGGCGGAGTGTTGCGTTCCGTCTACGCCGTCCGTGCGCGCTCCTCGCTGCTGCCGTGCGCCCTGAGCTGCGATCGATCCGATCTTCCCGCCCGCTCCCCGGAATCGGCCGATGTGCGGGATCATGGCGGCATGACCGAGGTGTCCTCCCTCACAGGGCGGCTGCTCGTGGCCACCCCCGCCCTCGCGGACCCGAATTTCGACCGCGCGGTCGTGCTGCTGCTCGACCACGACGAGCAGGGCTCCCTCGGTGTGGTCCTGAACAGGCCGACCCCCGTCGGCGTCGGCGACGTCCTGCTGCCCTGGGCGCCCCTGGCCGGCTCCCCCGGCGTGGTCTTCCAGGGCGGGCCGGTGGCCATGGACTCGGCCCTGGGGCTCGCGGTGATCCCGGGCGAGGAGGGGCCGCTCGGCTGGCGCCGGGTGCACGGGGCCATCGGGCTGGTCGACCTGGAGATGCCGCCGGAGCTGCTGGCCGCGGCCCTGGGCGGCCTGCGGATCTTCGCCGGTTACTCCGGTTGGGGCCCGGGGCAGCTGGAGACGGAGCTCGGCGAGGGCGCCTGGTACGTGGTGGAGTCGGAGCCCGGGGACGTGTCCTTCCCGGATCCGGAGCGGCTCTGGCGGGCGGTGCTGCGCCGCCAGCGCAGCGACCTCGCGATGGTCGCCACCTATCCGGACGACCCGTCGCTCAACTGACTGGCGCGGGGTTAAGTACCCTGGGTTCCATGAGCACTCTTGAGCCCGAGCGCGGGACTGGCACGGGGACCCTCGTAGAGCCGACGCCGCAGGTGTCGCACGGTGACGGCGACCACGAGCGCTTCGCCCACTACGTCCAGAAGGACAAGATCATGGCGAGCGCGCTCGACGGGACCCCCGTCGTCGCGCTCTGCGGCAAGGTCTGGGTACCGGGCCGGGACCCGAAGAAGTACCCGGTCTGCCCCATGTGCAAGGAGATCTACGAGTCCATGGGCCCCGGTGGGGACAAGGACAAGGGCGGCAAGGACAAGTAGTCCGACCCCCGGCCCTCCTTCTTCGCAGGACCGAGACCCCCGGTGCGCCACAGCGCGTCCGGGGGTCTTTGCCGTGCCCGCACGGAGCGTTAGGGTCGGCGCGACGAGCGCCCTGCGGAACGAGCGTTGCGCAGGACGCAATCCGCGCACGCAGTCGTGAAGGGCTGACGCATGGACCTGATCCCCGCACCCCGGGTCGCACGTCTCGACGAAGGCGGGCGCCGCTTCGCGTTCGGGCCCGAGCCGCTCCTCGACGCCGGTCCGGGCACCGGGACGGTCGCGCGCTGGCTGCGGCGGGAACTGGGCGCGGCCACCGGCTGGGAGCTGCCCCCCGCGGCGGCCGGCGCCGCCGCCGCGCTGCGGCTGCGCGTCGACCCGGACGTCGCGGGAGACCTGGGGCCGGAGGCGTACCGCATCGACATCGGCCCGGACGGGGCCGAGCTGCGGGGCGCGAGCGCGGCCGGGCTGTTCTGGGCCGCCCAGACGCTGCGTCAGTTGCTCGGGCCCGACGCGTACCGCAAGGCGCCGCTGCCCGGCCGTACGTGGAGCCTGCCGTACGCCCGCGTCGTGGACGGCCCGCGGTTCGGCTGGCGCGGGATGATGCTGGACGTGGCCCGCCACTTCATGCCCAAGGACGGCGTGCTGCGCTACATCGACCTGCTCGCCGCCCACAAGCTCAACGTGCTGCACCTGCACCTGACCGACGACCAGGGCTGGCGGATCGAGATCAAGCGCCACCCGCGCCTGACCGAGGTCGGCGGGTGGCGCCCGCGCAGCCGGTGGGGGCACCGGGCCTCGCCGCTGTGGAACGAGACCCCGCACGGCGGGTACTACACCCAGGACGACATCCGCGAGATCGTCGCCTACGCCGCCGAACGGCACGTCCGGGTGGTCCCGGAGATCGACCTGCCGGGGCATTCGCAGGCCGCGATCGCCGCGTATCCGGAGCTCGGCAACACCGACGTCGTCGACACCACGGCGCTCGGGGTGTGGGACGACTGGGGGATCACCGAGAACGTGCTCGCGCCCACCGAGGCCGTGCTGCGGTTCTACGAGGGTGTCTTCGAGGAGCTGCTGGAGCTGTTCCCGGCGGAGGTCTCACCCTTCGTGCACGTGGGCGGGGACGAATGCCCCAAGGCCCAGTGGAAGGCCTCCGCGGTCGCCCAGGAGCGGATCCGCGAGCTGGGCGTGGACGGCGAGGACGGGCTGCAGGCCTGGTTCGTCCGGCACTTCGACGGCTGGCTCGGCGCGCGCGGGCGCCGGTTGATCGGCTGGGACGAGATCCTGGAGGGCGGGCTCGCGGCCGGCGCCGCCGTCTCCTCGTGGCGCGGCTACGCGGGCGGGATCGCCGCCGCCGAGGCCGGGCACGACGTGGTCATGTGCCCCGAACAGCAGGTCTACCTGGACCACCGGCAGGCGGGCGGCGCCGACGAGCCGATGCCCATCGGCTACGTGCGCTCGCTGGAGGACGTCTACCGCTTCGACCCGGTGCCGCCGAAGCTGTCGCCGGAGGCCGCCGCGCGGGTGCTGGGCGCGCAGGCCAACGTGTGGACCGAGGTGATGGAGAACCAGGACCGCGTCGACTACCAGGTGTTCCCACGGCTGGTGGCCTTCGCCGAGGTGGTGTGGTCGCGGCAGCCCGAGCCCGGGGAACGCGACTTCGCGGCGTTCGAGGAGCGGATGGCCGCGCACTACCCGCGGTTGGCCGCGCAAGGGGTCGATCACCGGCCGCCGGGCGGCCCGTTGCCGCGGCAGCGGAGGCCCGGGGTGCTGGGACGCCCGATCGAAGGAGCGCCCCCGAACGTGTGACACCCGGGTGACGACGCCGACCGGAACCGAAAGGGAACGGGAGCGGAACTCTGCCTCAATTTCCCCTGATACAGGGAAAATCGGGCAATAAGGTAGGAGAGTCGCCGAAGGCGGTGCGACAGGGTCGTACGGCCCGTACGGGACACCGCGCCCCGGGGAGGGACGCGGCGGGCCGACCCTCGCGCCGGGAGGGTCGGAGGATGTGCCAGAGTTGCCACGTCCCGGCGGTGAGCACGTACCGTACGGCGGAACAGGCGTGAGCGCCGGAACCGGGACATCGGGAAGGGGCAGCTGGGTTGACCACGCACGCACCGCACGCACTGGATTCACCTCAGGGGCCGCACGGCCCGCAGGCGGCGCAGTCCGTGACGCTGCCGGCCTCGCTCGACGAGGCCGTGGCGGCGCTCACCGCCATGCCCGCCGCCGTGCCGGTCGCCGGCGGCACCGACCTGATGGCCGCCGTCAACGCGGGGCTGCTGCGGCCCGCCGCGCTGGTGGGCCTGGGCCGGATCAACGAGATCCGCGGCTGGCAGTACCAGGACGGCCACGCGCTGCTCGGCGCCGGCCTCACGCACGCCCGGATGGGACGGCCGGATTTCGCCGCTCTGATCCCCGCCCTGGCGGCCGCGGCCCGGGCCGCCGGCCCCCCGCAGATCCGCAACGCGGGCACCCTCGGCGGCAACATCGCCACCGCCGCGCCCACGGGTGACGCACTGCCCGTGCTGGCCGCGCTGGAGGCCGTCCTCGTCATCGTCGGCCCGGGCGGGCAACGGGAGATCCCGGTGTCGTACCTGCTGGCCGGGCGGGAGATGCTGCGGCCCGGCGAACTGATCGGCTTCGTGCGGGTGCCGCTGCTGCACGCCCCGCAGGTGTTCCTGAAGGCCACCGGCCGAACGGGGCCGGGACGTGCCGTGGCGTCCGTGGGCCTCGTCCTGGACCCGGCGCGCCGGGGCGTGCGCTGCGCCATCGGCGCGGTCGCCCCGATGCCGCTGCGTCCGCTGGAGGCCGAGCAGTGGGTGGCCTCGCTGATCGACTGGGACGGCGGGCGGACCTTGGCCCCCGAGGCGCTGGAGGCCTTCGGCGAGTACGTCGCGGCCGCGTGCGTGCCGGACCAGGGCGAGCCGGTGGCTCCCGGAGTACTGCATCTGCGGCGGACGGTGGCCGTGCTGGCGCGCAGGGCCCTCGGGAGGGCGCTGACCTCATGAGCGAGAACGAGAACGAGAACGAGAACGTGACCCAGGGGAACGGCACGGCGGGCTGGGGCTGGGAACCGGTTCCGCAGGGCGGCGAGTACGACTCGGACGCCACGGCCTTCGTGAAGCTGCCGCAGGACATGCTGGACGCGCTCGGCACCGGGGAGCCCCTCGCGGCGCCCGGGCACGGCTACGTGCCGCCGCCGATGATCGTGCCGCTCGGCTCGGCCAGTACGGATCCGGCGGCCACGGGGACGTGGACGATCCCGGTGCAGTGGCCGGAAGCCGGCGGATCGGCGCAGACCGATCCGGCGGGCGCTCCGGGCGCGGGCGCCGGTGCCGGCGGAGCGGGCCAGGGGCAGGGCCCCGGGTCCGTGGGCGGGCCGATCCCGGCGTCGATCCCGATCCCGGCGTCGGTCGCGGCGGCGTTCGCCGAGGCGGAGCCGGAGCAGCCGGCGACCGACCCGAGCGCGACGGCCGAGTGGCGCTTCCCGGAGGCGACGCACGAGCCCGAGCAGGCCGGCCCGGCGACCGGGCAGTGGGCCGTGCCCGAGTACGACGAATTCTCCGAGCAGCGGAACGAGTACCGGCCGGGCGCGCTGGACGCCGACTGGAGCCAGGCCCCGGCGACCCTGCCGGGCGGCGCCCCGGCGCCGTGGGCGTACCTGACGCAGCAGCCGGCCGGGGACCCGAACGCGGACACCGGCGCCGGCGCGGGCGCCGCTGCCGGTGTGCTGCCCGGTACGGACGAGGCGGCGGCCGCCTCGGCCGCGGCCGCCGCGACCGCGCACACCGCCGGGCGGCTGCTCGGCGGGCCCGGAGTGGGCGCCGCCGGCCGCGGGCCGCGGGTGCTGGGCGGACCCGGGGTGGGTACCCCGCTGCCCGAGGGCGAGCCGGTGCACCCGGCCCCGCACGACATCGAGGCCGCGCACGGCCCGGCGGCCGAGCAGTCCGAGGGCGCCAGGGCAGCGGACCACACGGGGCACACGGACCACGCGGGGCACACCGACCACGCGGAGCACGTCGCCGCGGATGAGTACAGCGGCCACACCGGGCACACCGGGCACACCGGGCACACGGTCCTGGGGGAGTACGTCGGATACGCGGAGCGGGCCGGGTACCCCGAGCCCGCCGCCGACCCGGAGCCGCAGCAGGTGGCTCCCCCCGAGCTGGATCTCTTCGGCGGGGTGCGCGCACCGGCGCCGGCCACCGAGCCCGCGCAGCCCGGCGGCACCGACGGCACCGACGGCCACGGCTTCACCGCCTTCGGCCACGCGCCGGAGCCCGGGCCGCAGGCCGCGCAGGAAGCCGCGCACGAGGCGGAGCCCGCCGCCGCGGAGTCCGACCCCGGCCCCGGGGACGGGCCGGCCGCGCAGGAGCCCCCGGCCGACCGCACGCCGACCGAGGACACCGCCGACAGCGAGGGCGCACCCCTGGACGAGGGGATCGGCCGAGGCATCCCGGCCGAGGTGGCGACGTACGAGGAAGAGGCGACCGCCGGGGCCGTCGCCCATCACGAGCACCCGTCGGCCTCCTACGTCCTGCGCGTCAACGGCGCCGACCGGCCCGTCACCGGCGCCTGGATCGGCGAATCCCTGCTGTACGTGCTGCGCGAGCGGCTCGGCCTCGCGGGCGCCAAGGACGGCTGCTCGCAGGGCGAATGCGGCGCCTGCGCCGTGCAGGTCGACGGCCGGCTCGTCGCCTCCTGCCTGGTACCGGCCGCGACGGCCGCCGGCAGCGAGGTCCGCACCGTCGAGGGTCTCGCGACGGGCGGGGAACTCTCGGACGTCCAGCAGGCGTTGTGCAGGTCGGGCGGGGTGCAGTGCGGGTTCTGCATTCCCGGCATGGCCATGACCATCCACGACCTGCTGGAGGGCAATCACGCCCCCAGCGAGCTGGAGACCCGTCAGGCCCTGTGCGGCAACCTCTGCCGTTGCTCCGGCTACGCGGGGGTCGTCGACGCCGTCCGCGAGGTCGTCGCCGAGCGCGAGGCGGCGGCCGCCGAGCCGGCGGCCCCGGGCTCCGGCGCGGGATCGGGTCCGGGCTCCGGCTCGGGCGCTTCCGAGCCTCGCATCCCGCAGCAGGCAGCGCCCGGCGAGGGCGGCATCCACCACGGAGGCACGGCGTGAGCGGGCAGGACGCGGCGACGGCGACGACAACGGTCAACCCCACGGTGACGGCCATGGCGGCCCCCGGCCCCGAGGCCACCGAACCACAGGTCCCGCGCGGCATCGGAGCCTCCGTCCCGGCCGCGGACACCCGCGCCAAGACCGAGGGCACCTTCCCCTACGCCGCCGACCTGTGGGCCGAGGGCCTCCTGTGGGCCGCCGTGCTGCGCTCCCCGCACGCCCACGCCCGGATCCTGTCCATCGACACCACGGCCGCCGCCGAGATGCCCGGCGTCCGCGCCGTCGTCACCCACGCCGACGTGCCCGGCGCCACCACCCACGGCCGCCGCATCGCCGACCGGCCGGTCTTCGCGCACGACGTCGTACGCCACCACGGCGAGGCCATCGCCGCCGTCGCCGCCGACCACCCGGACACCGCCCGGCTCGCCGCCGCCGCGATCGCCGTCGAGTACGAACTCCTCGACCCGGTCACCGACCCCGAGCAGTCCTTCGGCGCCCCCGCCCTGCACCCCGACGGCAACCTGATCCGGCACATCCCGCTGCGCTACGGCGACCCGGAGGCCACCGGCGAGGTCGTCGTCGAGGGCTTGTACCGGATCGGCCGCCAGGACCCCGCGCCCATCGGCGCCGAGGCCGGACTGGCCGTACCGCGCCCCGACGGCGGTGTGGAGCTGTACACCGCGTCCACCGACCCGCACAGCGACCGCGACCTGGCAGCCGCCTGCTTCGGGCTGGACCCGGACCGCGTACGCGTGGTCGTCACCGGCGTGCCCGGCGCGACCGCCGACCGCGAGGACGCCGCCTTCCAGCTCCCGCTCGGCCTGCTCGCGCTGCGCACGGGCTGCCCGGTGAAGCTGGCCGCCACCCGCGAGGAGTCCTTCCTCGGCCACACCCACCGCCACCCGACGCTGCTGCGCTACCGCCACCACGCGGACGCGGAGGGCCGCCTCGTCAAGGTCGAGGCACAGATCCTGATGGACGCGGGCGCGTACGCCGACGCCTCCTCCGAGTCCCTGGCGGCCGCGGTCGCCTTCGCCTGCGGCCCCTACGTCGTCCCGCACGCCTTCGTCGAGGGCTGGGCGGTACGCACCAACAACCCGCCGTCGGGCCACGTCCGCGGCGAGGGCGCCATGCAGGTGTGCGCCGCGTACGAGGGCCAGATGGACAAGCTCGCGGCCGCCCTCGGCATCGACGGCGCGGAACTGCGCATGCGCAACGTCCTGGCCACGGGAGACCTCCTCCCGACGGGCCAGACGGTCACCTGCCCGGCCCCGGTGGCGGAACTGCTGCGCGCGGTCCGTGACTTCGAACTGCCCGCGCTGCCCAAGGACGCCCCCGAGGACGAGTGGCTGCTGCCCGGAGGCCCGGAGGGCGCGGGCGAGCCGGGCGCGGTACGGCGCGGCGTCGGCTACGGCGTCGGCATGGTCCACATGCTCGGCGCCGAGGGGACCGACGAGGTCTCCACCGCCACCGTGAAGGTGGTGGGCGGCGCGGCCACGGTCATCTGCGCGGCCGTCGACACCGGCCAGGGCTTCGCCACGTTGGCCCGCCAGATCGTCCAGGAGGTCCTGGGCGTCGACGAGGTCACCATGGCCCCGGTGGACACCGACCAGCCGCCGGCCGGCCCGGCCGCGCACGGCCGCCACACATGGGTGTCGGGCGGCGCGGTGGAGCGGGCGGCGAAGATGGTCCGCACCCAGCTCCTCCAGCCGATGGCCCACAAGCTGGGCATGTCGACGGAGCTCCTGCAGATCCAGGACGGCCGGATCACGTCGTACGACGGCGCGTTCTCGATGTCGGTCATGGAGGCCATGGCGGGCAAGGAACTCTGGGCGACGGCCCAGTGCCGCCCCCACCCCACGGAACCCCTGGACGCGGACGGCCAGGGCGACGCCTTCGTGGGCCTCGCCTTCTGCGCGATCCGCGCGGTGGTGGACGTGGACATCGAACTGGGCTCGGTCCGGGTCGTGGAACTCGCGGTGGCCCAGGACGTGGGCCGCATCCTGAACCCCCGTCAGCTGGAGGCCAGGATCGAGGCGGGCGTCACGCAGGGCGTGGGCGCGGCCCTGACGGAGAACCTCCGCTCGGTCTCGGGCCTCATCCGCCACCCGGACCTGACGGGCTACGCCCTGCCGACGGCACTGGACGCCCCGGCGGTCCGCATCGTCAAACTGGTCGAAGAACGCGACGTGGTGGCCCCGTTCGGCGCGAAGGCGGCGAGCGCGGTCCCGGTGGTGACGACCCCGGCGGCGATCGCGTCGGCGGTCCGCGCGGCCACGGGCCGCCCGGTCAACCGCCTGCCGATCAGGCCGTCCGCGGCGGTCGGTACGCCCAACTCGTGACCGTGTGACCCGCATTGCACGTGCAACCCCGGACTTGGGCCTGTCGGTACCGGTCGCTAGAGTGATCGGTACCGGTGTACGCGTACGCGCGGACACGGGTGCGAACGGGGATGGGGCGCGGCGGAGACGCCGCGACCACGGGGATGACGGGGAGTCGGGGAGGCCAACGTGGCAGACGACAACGGGGCAGGCGCGGTCCAAGCGGCCCTCGCGCTGGGGCTGGCTGGCCCGATGGGCGCGATCGCGGGGGCAGCTTACGGGGCTACCGCTGCCGCGCTGCGGGTCCAGTACGACGAGTTGAAGGACTACCAGAAGCTCGTGGACGGACTTCTGACGACACTTCAGGAATCGTCGGCTCACCACGGGAAGCTGGCCGACGGCACGCTGCCGACGTCAGCCCTGGGCAACGGCTTCGCTCAGGCCGGCAAGCTCTACACGGCCTACAAGACCGTCCACACGGAGCTGCAGAACCTGTCGAAGGGGCTGGCGGTGCAGATCGAGGCCCTGGGCATCGCGATCCAGTCCGCGAACGGCGGCTACAGCGAGGTGGACGAGGAGACGAAGCGGCGCATGGCCCTCCTCGCCAAGCAGGCCCATGACCAGTACATCGAGGAACGCGACCCGTACGCGGACAAGAAGGCCGACGGCGGACAGCCGGCCACGCCGAACACGCCGCAGCCGAACGCGACGAAGAAGGGAAGTGCCTTCGGATGAGCGAGTTTGAGGGCCTCACGCACGCACAGCTGTACGGCATGATCGCTGCGATCGACCCGGACAAGGTCTACGACTGCTCGGCGCTGCTCACCAACGCCGCCAAGACGATCGACGAGATCGGGAGCAAGCTCAAGGACCACAAGGTCAAGGGCTGGGAGGGTGAAGCGGCCGACGCCTTCCAGAACTGGGTGAACCAGACGGGAAGTGCCACGCTGGAACTGGCCAAGTACAGCGCCAACGGCGGCAAGTACATGGCCGAGACGGCGCAGATCATGCGCGAGGTCGCGCCGACCACGTACGGCGCGGGCGACATGCCCATGTACAGCGCGTCCGCGGAGGCGACCCTCAAGCAGAACCTCGCGACATCCCGCGAGTACCACAACGATCCGGACGCGGTGAAGATGGGCCAGGAGGCCTGGTCGAAGCTGAGTGGCGACCACGCGCGGGCCGTCGACGCGATGACCAAGCTGGCCGGGTCGTACGAGAAGTCCACGCAGCACATAGATGCTGTGAAGCCCCCGACGTTTCCGCCTCCGCCGGATGTGCTGGTGCCGAAGGGTGTCTACGGTTCGGACGAGAGGGCGAGGCCCGGAGGAGAGTCTGGCGGGGGAACCGGCGCGACCGGCTCCTCGTTCACGGCGCCAGGGCCGTCGCACAGTACGTCCTCCAGTGACCCCGGATCGGTCACCAGTCGTCCGCAGCAGCCGGACAGCACGGTTCCGTCGGTGCCGATGCCGTCGACTCCGGACCGCGAGGTGGGCGTCGACCTCGACACCGTTGGCACGCTTCCGGACCGGACCGTACCTCCGGTGACGACCCTGCCCGGCCCCGGCCCGCTGCCCACTGGTCCCGTCAGTCCCACTCCTGGACCCCTCCTGCCGCCCATCGGCTTCCCGCCGGTCGGGGGCATGAAGCCGCCCGGCCTCACCGGTCCTCCGGGCCTCGGCCCCTACCCGGGACTGGGCGGCCCCACCACTCCTCCTCCCGGCGGCAAGGGCCTCGGCACGCCGGGCATGCCCCCGCGGGACAGCGGCATCACAGGCGGCCGGGCCGTGACGTCGACGGGACCCGGATCGGGTATCCCGCGTGGCACGGTCATCGGCGAAGGCGCCCACGCGGGCCGCCCCATGGGTGGTGGAGGCATGGGCCACGGTGGTGGCGGTGCCCACGGTAGCCAGGGCGGCTTCGCGGCAGGACGTCGACTGGCCTCGGAGCCGGGCGGTGTCGTTGGAGGGCGTCAGACCGGTGCGGTCGGTCGTCCGGTTTCGGGCGGTCAGCCGTTCACCCAGGGCGGTTCGGGCCTCGTGCGTAACGGCACTGGTGGCGCGGGCATGGGTCGCATGGGCCACGCTGGGGCAGGCACGCAGACCCCGGGTAAGCGACGGAACGACCAGGTTGGCGAACGTCCCGACTACCTGGCCGAGGACGAGGAAACCTGGCAGGGCAACCGTCGCGTTGTTCCGCCCGTTATCGACTGAGCAGAACGGACATGGCACGGGATGCACATGCGTAAGGCGACCTCGGCCCTGGTGGGTCTCCTCCTGGCCGGGGTCGCCGCGACCCCGGCCCATGCGGAGACCATTCGATCGCAGCAATGGCATCTCGACGCCATGAAGGCCGACGAGATCTGGAAGGTCACCACCGGTAAGGGAATCACCGTGGCGGTGATCGATACCGGTCTCAAGCGCATCCCGGAACTCCAAGGGCAAGTCGTTCCCGGTGCGGTCTTTCCGGTCGGCGATGCCCCGGGTGACCAGGACAACGACTACGACGGTCATGGCACGGGCATTTCCGCCATGATCGCTGCCAGCGGGAAACACCCAAGTGGCGACGGTGCCTACGGGCTTGCACCCGGGGTCAAGATCCTTCCAATCCGTGTTCCTGACATGCTCGAAGGGGCGAATACTCCGTCGATTGTCGCGGCTATTCGGTACGCAGCCGACTCGGAGGCCAAGGTCATCAATATCTCTCTGGCTACCGGCGGGAAGCCAGAGGATGATCGGGATCGAGCCGAAGCGGTGAGGTACGCCCTCTCCAAGGGGAAGCTGATCTTCGCAGGCGCCGGCAACAACGGGAATTCGACCAACAGGCTTCTCTATCCGGCCGGGACTCCTGGAGTGGTGGGCGTCGGTGCAGTGGACGTCACTGGTGAGCCAACCAAGGAGTCCCAGCACGGTGCCCAGGTGGACTTGGCCGCACCTGGTATGGACATCGTCACGGCTTGCACTAGTAAGACGGGGCTGTGCACGACTCATGGCACCAGCGATGCGACCGCCCTCGCCTCCGCCTCTGCCGCACTCCTCTGGTCCGCACACCCCGACTGGACCAACAACCAGGTCCTGCGGGTCTTGTTGAACACCGCCGGCAAGCCCTTCGACGGCTCCCAGCGCAACGATTACATCGGCTACGGCATCGTCCGCCCCCGCGTCGCGCTGCAGACGCCCGGTGACCCCGGTCCAGCCGACGTCTATCCGCTGCCCGATCTCGCGGCCGCGGATGCGGCCAAGAAGCCCTCCGCCTCCGCCGACGCCAAGGCCCCCGACGCCGCCGCGTCCGCGCCCGCCGCGCAGGCCGAGGAGAAGAAGAGCGGCAGTGTGCTTCCCTGGATCGCCCTTGGTCTGGGAGCCTGCGTGCTGATCGGTGGAGCCGTGGCCGTGGTCGTCGTACGACGTAACCGCTGACCCGGGGCCGATCCGACCTGCACCCTGCCTTCGGGAGTCCACGCGATGTCGTTCGACGAGGAATGGTCGGCGGCTCGCGCCACGGCCACCGCCGGTGTCGCCATGCGCCTCAACCAGGTGCCCGCCGATCCCGGCGGCGGTGGCGGCGGTGGCGGTGGTGATCTGGAGCTCGATCAGGACCACATCGGCGCGATCGGCTCCGAGGCGTACAAGCTGCACACGCGCCTGCAGACCGACGGCAAGCACGCCGCCACCGCCACCGCCGAGGCGGCCGGGGCCCTCACCAAGGAGGGCTTCGCGAGCGGGGCGGCGCTGCTCAAGGTCAACAGTGCCTGGGAGAGCCAGGTGAAGACCCTCGTGGCCGCCTGCGCCAACATCTCCAACGGGCTGAACTACTCGCTCGCCTCCCACGCCAAGGACGAGCAGCAGCTCCAGGCGGACTTCACCGCATCCGCGATAGACAAGTACCTGAAGTAGGCGGCGCTTTCATGCTGACGTACGAGAACGTGATGAACGCGCCCCTGGGCAAGCTCCAGACGGCCGTGACCGACTGGACGGCGATGGCCGGCAAGCTCGACGAGATGGCCGAGGCCGCCCGCGACGGAATGAAGGCGAAGTCCGACAAGGCCGAGTGGAGCGGGGTCACCGCGGGAGTGGCGCGCGGGTTCGTCGACAAGACGGCCAAGGAGTTCGAGGACGCGGCCAAGGCCGCCAAGGGCATGTACCAGGTCCTCGCCGACGCGCACGCGACGTTCAAGGCGGCCCAGGACGAGCTGAAGAAGCTCGCCGCCGAGGCTCCGGCGGCCGGCTTCCGGGTCGGTGACGACGGGCGGGTCACCGCCATCCCCCTGCCCACCGAGGGGGAGCGGAACGCGGCCCGACACGACCCCGACTACCAGGCGACCTTGAACACGGCCCGCAACGCGTGGCAGACCCGGATCAACCGGGCGGTCGAGGATGCCCAGGACGCCGACGACTCCCTGGTCCGGGTCCTCCAGGCGAACGTCGCCGACGCACACGACTTCAGCGGACCGAAGTTCACCACCCTCGACGGCGAACAGGCGGCCCGCGCGGCCGATCTGATGAAGAAGGTCACCGGCGAGGGTGGCACGGCCCGCAACGTCGAGGCCCTGCGCGAGCTGGAGGAACTGCTCGACGACAACCGCACGGACCCTGAGTTCTCCACGGGCTTCTACCGGACGATCGGCGCCGAGGGCACGCTGGAGATGTACTCCAAGATGTCCCTCGACGCGACCGGCCTGGGGGCGCCCGGCAAGGACCGCGCGCTGATGGTCGCGAACATCCAGAGCGACATGGGTGCGATGCTCGGCCTCGCGACGCACAAGGACGTCCCGAACCACCTCGACGCGGCCTGGACGACCCAGCTGATGAAGGCCGGCCGCAAGGAGATGGCCGTCTACGGCGGCGTGCAGCAGATCTACGGCTACCAGGCCTTGGGCGCGCTGCTGCGCGAGGGGAAGTACGACACGGAGTTCCTCACCTCCGTCGGCCGCGACATGGTCGCCATGGACCGCGAGGACCCGCGGGCCTGGGAGTTCCACACCCCGTACGGGCTGGAGTCGGTCCTCAGCCAGGGCCAGGACGGCCGCGGCTTCTACCCGCTGACCGGCCTGATGGAGGCACTGGGCAACAACCCGGACGCCGCGACGGCCTTCTTCGACGAGCCGGTCCGCGAGGACAGCAACAAGGACGGCATCGTCACGAAGGACGACAAGCCG
Organism: Streptomyces sp. CLCI03; assembly: GCF_053615355.1. NCBI lineage: Bacteria > Bacillati > Actinomycetota > Actinomycetes > Kitasatosporales > Streptomycetaceae > Streptomyces > Streptomyces sp. CLCI03. Next base: position 5,028,031 of record NZ_CM132132.1, read on the forward strand.
GTCTCGGGGCAGCACGGCAAGGAGCAGGGCATGGTCGACTACATGCTCGACAAGAAGCCGTACATGGACAGCTTCGACATCAGCCGGACCGGCGACCTGCACCCTGCCCAGCAGGCGGTCGGCGATGCCCTGATGGCGGCGGTCTCGCACCGCGCCCCGGGTGACGAGGACTCCCCGCCGGTCCCGCACACGAAGGAGATGGCGGCGGTCATGGAGCGCGTCGTCGAGAAGATCGGCGACAAGCCGGAGCTGGTCGACGCGGACCCGAAGGACCCGGACGGGCCGCTGAACGGGCTGTCCGGGCACTTCGGCCAGATGGCGGCCGAGTACATGCCGGACCTCCAGGCCGCCGCGGAGAACGGCAGCGGGACGATCAAGGCCAACGGTGAGATGGCCGAGTTCGACAAGGCGGGCATGGCGCGGTTCATCGGGGCGGTGGGCCAGGATCCGGACGCCTACGGTGCGATGACCACGGCCCAGCGGACCTTCACCACGGCCCTGGTCAATGACGTCTTCACCCATCGGGGCGAGTACGACGACGTCGACGCGGCCGTGAAGGTCGCGGTGCACCCGGGTGGTCAGATCGCCGGCATGTTGTCGCAGGCCCGGGCGGAGGGCACGTTCGGCGAGAACGCCCACAAGCAGGAGGAGTACGTCAAGGGCGTCGAGGACAACGCCAAGTGGGTCAACCGCGGTATCACCGCGGCGGGCGGCAAGTACCTCGAACTGGTGCCGTTGGCCGGCGACGTCGTCGAATGGCTTCAGGAGGACATCACGGAGAGCGTGGTCGAGGGGGCCGAGAAGGACGCCGCGAAGAAGGTCGAGGACAGCAACCAGAAGGCGGGCGAGGAGTACGTGCGCGCGCAGACCGGAGCCTCCGACTCGGCCGCGGCGTCGGTCCGCATCGCAGCCCGCGGATCCGGATTGTCCGAGCGGACCGTCGACTCCTACGCGGGTGTCGCGTCCACGGAGACGGCCAACGCCTACTCGGTCGGCCGGGACCTGGTCGCCACCGTGAACGGCGGATCATGATGGCCGGTTCTCGTCCCCACCGTGCCGTGGTCGCGGTGGTCGCGGTGGTCGCGGTGGTCGCGGTCGCCGTGGGAGCGGCACTGCTGGCCGGCTGCTCCGACGGCAAGACGTCGACCGTACCCGAGCTCCCCGTCTCCACGTGCTTCGGAGCCTTCACCCCGACGGAACTCGCACCCTTCGTGGGTACGGGCAAGGAGGTCCGGGTGGACGCGCCGGCCGATGCGCGCCTGACCGCCGGCCGCGACAGCGCGATCTGCAACATCTACGTGGACGGGAAGACCCGGTTCTTCGCGTCGGCGGAGCGTCTGCCACAGGGACAGCACTTCTTCTGGGCTCCGGCGGTCGATGAGCAGAAGCCGGAGCCGCTCCCCTTCGCGGAGAACGGCAAGCTGTGGGACGGCGGCGCCGCGATCTTCCTCTCCTGCAAGGGCCCCACCGAGGCCTTCGAGCTCAAACTGTGGCTCGACGGGTCGACGGAGCAGATCGAGCAGAAGGAACGCCGACCCGTGTTCGCAGGTCTCATGAAGAAGTACCTGGACTTCGCCAGGCAGCAGACCGGATGCGGCGCCTGAGCCGGAGCCGGAAAAGGCGAAGGCCGCTCAGGGGTGCGCCTGCCCCTGAGCGGCCCGCCGCGAAGCCGTGACCGGAATCGAACCGGCGTAACTCGCTTTGCAGGCGAGTCCCTCAACCACTCGGGCACACGGCTGTGTGGTGGTGACCCGCATGACGCTACGGGGGCCCGCCGGGCCGGGGAAGGGATGCGCCGCCCGTGCAACGCGACTGCCATGCCGCGTTCACAGTCCGCCGGACCTAGGTCTGACGGACGAGAGCGGGATCCGTCGAATTGACAGGGTCACTCGGGGGCTACGCACCTTACTCTGGGGCGATGAGCGCCCTTGAACGCAGCGTGCCCGACATAGCCGCACCGATCCCGCCCCCGCCCCCGGGCGGGATTCTCGGGCCCGCGTACCGGACGCTCAGCATCGGGATCATCTCCGTCGTCTTCCTCATCGCCTTCGAGGCCACCGCCGTCGGCACGGCCATGCCCGTCGCCGCCCGCGAGCTCGACGGGATCGGGCTCTACGCCTTCGCCTTCTCCGCCTACTTCACCACCAGCCTCTTCGGCATGGTCCTGGCCGGCCAGTGGGCCGACCGGCAGGGGCCGCTGCGGCCGCTGACCGTCGGGATCGCCGCCTTCGCCTCCGGGCTCGTGATCTCCGGCACCGCCGGGGCCATGTGGGCGTTCGTCCTCGGCCGGGCCGTGCAGGGCTTCGGCGGCGGACTGGTCATCGTCGCCCTCTACGTCGTCGTCAGCCGGGCCTACGAGGAGCGGCTGCGCCCCGCGATCATGGCGGCCTTCGCCGCGAGCTGGGTGGTCCCCTCGATCGTCGGGCCGCTGGCCTCCGGAACGGTCACCGAGCACCTCGGATGGCGGTGGGTCTTCCTCGCGATCCCGGCGCTCGTGGTCGTCCCCCTGGTGGTGGCGCTGCCCGCGATACGGCGGACCGCGTCCGGGCCCGTCGACCCCGACGCCCCGCCGGTGGCCTTCGACCGCCGGCGGATCCGGCTCGCCTTCGGCATCTCGGTGGGGGCGGGGCTGCTCCAGTACGCCGCCCAGGACCTGCGGTGGCTCTCGCTCGCGCCGGGCATCGCGGGCGCGGCCCTGCTGGTGCCCGCCGTCCTGGGGCTGCTGCCGCGCGGGACCTACCGGGCGCGGCGCGGGCTGCCGTCCGTGGTGCTGCTGCGCGGGGTCGCCGCCGGGTCGTTCATCGCGGCGGAGAGCTTCGTCCCGCTGATGCTCGTCACCCAGCGGGGGCTGAGCCCGACGATGGCCGGGTTCTCGCTCGCGCTCGGCGGGCTCACCTGGGCGGGCGGCTCGTGGGTGCAGTCCCGGAGCCGGACGGCGCCCTACCGGGAACGGCTGATGATCGGCGGCATGGTGCTGGTGGCGCTGGCCATCGCCGCCGCGCCCGCCGTGCTGATCGAATCCGTGCCGGTGTGGACGCTCGCACTGGCCTGGGCGGTCGGCTGCCTGGGCATGGGCCTGGTGATCGGCTCCACCAGCGTGCTGCTGCTCCAGCTGTCGGCTCCGGAGGAGGCCGGGGCCAACTCCGCCGCCCTCCAGATCTCGGACGCGCTGGCGAACGTGGTGCTGCTGGCCGGCGGGGGCGCCGCCTTCGCCGCCCTGGGCGGTGGCGCGGTGGGCGCCGCGCACACGGTCGGCGAGGCCGGCGCGTCGGCCTCGCACCCGGCCGCGTTCGCCGTGGTGTTCCTGCCGATGGCCGCCGTCGCACTGGTGGGGGCCTGGGTCGCTACCCGGCTGGAACCAACTCCCGAACCCGCGTGACACCGGGCGGTACCACGCGGTACCGTCAAGATATGGCTGGTCTCAACGTCAGGTTCACCGAAGAAGAGCTGGACGCCCTGCGCGAGCGCGCCGAGGCGGAGGGCCGCAGCATGCAGTCCTTCGCGCACGAGGCGGTGATCAGGGCCATAAACGAACACTCCCGGCTGTTCAACGAGGCGGCCGAGCACGTCCTGAAGGTCAGCGGTGAGCTGAACCGGAGGCTTGCGTGACCCACTACCTGACCCTGCCCGAGGTGCTGAACCTCGCGGAGCGGCTCGGGACCAGCGAGGTGCGCGACTACGGGCTGCTCGACTCGGCGCTGGCACGTCCCCAGTCGAGCGTGTTCGGTCAGGACGCCTACCCGGACATCTGGGAAAAGGCTGCGGCCTTGATGGAATCACTCGCCCGCAATCACGGGCTGGTGGACGGCAACAAGCGGATCGCCTGGTACGCGACCTGGGTGTTCCTGCACATGAACGGCCACCCCCTGGACGCCGGATTCGATGTCGATGAGGCCGAGCGTTTCGTGCTGGACGTCTGCCAGGGCTCGTTGGACGTACCCAAGATCGCAGCGCAACTGCCGAGGTTCGCCCGCTGACCCCGCTGACCCCGCTGACCCCTCCGATGTGACGCTCGCCGCACCCGCCGAGGTCACGGGCCTGTCCCTCCGCGAGGGGCGGGCCGGGGCCGGTAGGGTGGCCCGGTTGTCCTACGTACGACTGCCTGCCACCCGTACCAGATACGCCGAGAGCACGAACCGGAGACCGTGACTACTACCGCCTCCCACCATCTCTCACCCGCCTTCCCCGGCCGTGCCCCTTGGGGTACCGCCAACAAGCTGCGTGCCTGGCAGCAGGGGGCGCTCGACCGCTACATCCAGAACCAGCCGCGGGACTTCCTCGCGGTCGCCACGCCCGGCGCCGGTAAGACCACCTTCGCGTTGACCCTCGCCTCCTGGCTGCTGCACCACCACGTCGTCCAGCAGGTGACCGTCGTCGCGCCGACCGAGCACCTGAAGAAGCAGTGGGCGGAGGCGGCCGCGCGGATAGGTATCCGGCTCGACCCCGAGTACTCCGCCGGACCGCTCAGCAAGGACTACCACGGGGTCGCCGTCACCTACGCCGGTGTCGGCGTGCGCCCGATGCTGCACCGCAACCGCTGCGAGCAGCGCAAGACCCTCGTCATCCTCGACGAGATCCACCACGCCGGTGACTCGAAGTCCTGGGGCGAGGCCTGCCTGGAGGCCTTCGACCCGGCGACCCGGCGCCTGGCCCTGACCGGTACGCCCTTCCGGTCCGACACGAACCCGATCCCCTTCGTCACGTACGAGGAGGGGAACGACGGGATCCGGCGGTCCTCCGCCGACTACACCTACGGCTACGGCAACGCGCTCGGCGACGGCGTCGTCCGGCCGGTCATCTTCCTCTCCTACAGCGGCAACATGCGCTGGCGGACCAAGGCCGGCGACGAGATCGCCGCCCGGCTCGGCGAACCGATGACCAAGGACGCCATCTCCCAGGCCTGGCGCACCGCGCTCGACCCGCGCGGCGACTGGATGCCGAACGTGCTGCGCGCCGCCGACCAGCGGCTGACGGAGGTCAGGAAGGGCATCCCGGACGCCGGTGGCCTCGTCATCGCCTCCGACCAGGACTCGGCGCGCGCCTACGCCAAGCTGCTCCGGGAGATCACCGGCACGAAGGCGACCGTCGTGCTCTCCGACGACACCGGCGCGTCCAAGCGGATCGACGAGTTCAGCGAGGACGGCAGCCGCTGGATGGTCGCGGTCCGCATGGTGTCCGAGGGTGTCGACGTGCCGCGCCTCGCGGTGGGCGTCTACGCCACCACCATCTCGACGCCGCTGTTCTTCGCGCAGGCCGTCGGCCGCTTCGTGCGATCGCGCCGGCGCGGCGAGACCGCCTCCGTGTTCCTTCCGACCATTCCCTATCTCCTCGGCTTCGCCAACGAGATGGAGGTCGAACGCGACCACGTCCTCGACAAGCCGAAGAAGCAGGGCGAGGAGGATCCGTACGCCGAGTCCGAGAAGGAGATGGACGAGGCGAACAAGCAGGAGGACGAGGACACCGGCGAGGACGAGCAGATGTCCTTCGAGGCGCTGGAGTCCGACGCGGTCTTCGACCGGGTCCTCTACGACGGCGCCGAGTTCGGCATGCAGGCGCACCCGGGCAGCGAGGAGGAGCAGGACTACCTCGGCATCCCCGGACTGCTGGAGCCCGACCAGGTGCAGATGCTGCTGCAGAAGAGGCAGTCGCGGCAGATCGCGCACAGCCGGCGCAAGCCGGACGCGGAGGCGGACCTGCTGGAGCTGCCGGCCGACCGGCGGCCCGTGGTCTCGCACAAGGAGCTGCTGGAGCTGCGCAAGTCGCTGAACACGATGGTGGGCGCCTACGTCCACCAGACCGGGAAGCCGCACGGGGTGATCCACACGGAGCTGCGCCGCGTGTGCGGCGGTCCGCCGAGCGCGGAGGCGACCGCGGGGCAGCTGCGCGAGCGGATCAAGAAGGTCCAGGAGTGGGCCACCCGCATGCGGTGAGCCCGTGGGCGAGGGGGACGGGGTTCGTGCGGAGGTTCGCACGGACCCCGTCCGCCGTTACGCGGTACGCGGGTACGCGTCGTCGTTACGCGGTGGGGCGGCGACGGCGGCCGGTGCCGGCGACCAGGGCCGCGCCCATGGCGAGCGCCACGCCGGCGCCACCGAGGGCCCAGCTGGTGGCCGCGTCGGAGCCGGTCTCGGCCAGCTGCCCACCGGTGGTGGACGTCGTGCCGGTGCCGGTGCCGTTCCCGTCGACGATCGGCTTGGCGCCGCCGTCGGGGGTGGGCTGGTTGCCGGTGCCACTGCCGGTCCCGGTGCCCGTCCCGGTTCCGCCGCCGTTGTCGGCGGTGAGGATCGTGGTGGTGTGGGCGCCCGTGGAGGACCAGATGAACGGGCCCGACCCCTGCTCCTTGTAGCCGGAGGCCCCCATGATGAAGCCGCCGGCCGGGGTGCTCTTGTCGAAGCGCAGACGGAGCTTCACGACGGCCTTGTCGCCCGCGGCGATGGACTGGAGGCCGACGTCGCCGCCCATGGTGTCCTCGCTGCCGCCGATCTCGATGTCGAACCAGCCCTCCTTGCCGTGCTCGTCCTCGCCGAACGCCTGGAGGCGGATCTGGGACGGGTCCACCCACGGGCCCTGGCCGAAGCCGCGGCCCATGTGGAACGACACGAGGTAGTCCTCGATGTCGGGCAGGCCGGCGTTGTCGAGCGTGAGCTGGAGCTCCTGCCAGTCCGCACCCGCCTTGAAGCCCCCGGCCGGGATGCCGGCCAGGGTCATCTTCGGACCGTCGATGTCCACGGGCGCGGTCGCGGCCACGACGGAGGAGCGGTAGCTCACCGTCTTGGAGACCAGGCCGCCGTGGCGTGGGTCGCCCTGGCCGGAGACGTCCAGCTTGAGGTCCCCGGCGGGGACGTCAGCCGTGAACTTGACCCGGATGACCAGGTCGCGCTTCTCGCCGGCCCCGTACTCGCCGCCGAAGTCGAAGATCCGCAGCTTGCCGTTCTCGCCGGTGACCTCGACCGGGTGCCAGAAGGACTCGCCGCCCACGGTCGTGGCGTAGTACTCGACGACGACCTGATCGGCGCGGAGCGAGGTGTTCCCGGAGACGAGGTCGACCCCGACGTTGTACTCGCCCGTGCCGGGGCGCGCCGAGTTGTCCACCTTCAGCGTGAGCTCGTTGCCGACGTCGTCCCCGGCCGTGAAGCCCTCGCGGGGCAGGCCGTGCAGGCTGAGGACCGGGGCCTTGGACACGACCTGCTCGCCCGCCCGGGTGATCTTCGACTGGCGGGAGAAGGGCTTGGAGTCGACCGAGGTGTGGTTGGTGCCGGTGGCCGTGATCGTCAGGGCCGTGGCGGGAGCGTCGGCCGAGGCGCGTGCGCGCACCGGGACGGTCTTGGTCCCGTTCTCGCCGACGGTGATGCCGGACAGCAGGTCGAAGACCGGAGCGTCCAGGCCCGGCATCCGCCGGGCCTGGGCCCAGCCGTTCCCCGTGTGGTATTCGAGCTCGACGTGCTCGCCGGACAGCTTGACGTCGGTGCCCGCGAAGGACAGGCCGAGGTCGAAGCCCTCCACGGCCCTGTTGCCGCGGTTGTTCAGGGACACGTTGAACTGGGACCAGTCGCCGCCCGCGGCGAAGGCCGCCGGCTGGCTGAAGATCGACAGTTCCGGCCCGGCCTGGGCCTGAGCCTGGGCGGCGGCCTTCGCGGGGGTCTTCGCGGGGGCCTCGGTCCCGGCCGGGGCCCGGTCGCCGGCCCCGTCGCCCTTGGGCTCCGCGTCCGGGGTCGTGACCGCCGGGTTGGCGACCTCGTCGGCCATCGCGGGCGTGGCCATCAGGACCGTCGGACCCACCACCGCGGCGGCGGCCACGATGGCGATGCGCTTGAGCTTCATGTGTTGCTTCCCCCTCATCGTGCTCCGGGTGCGCGGGGGCGCATCCCCCCCTGGAGCCGATCACCATAGTTTTGAACATGCTCAGAGTAATGGGTTGGTAAAGGCGCCTTGTGGCAAACGAGGTCACGAATTGACACCGGGGTCGATCAGGAAACGGCACAAACAGGTAGCGCGCGCCCGGATTCTGGACGAGCCCTTCCGCTGAGCGGACCTGCTCGCTACTGTCCCCGCATCAAACGCACCGTGGCAGCGCCGCCGCGGGAGCGCAGCCGGTGCAATGGCCGCTACCGGCGGCCTCTCCGTGCGTCGCCGCGGGACCGGCGACGTGCCACCCCGAGAGTCACCGCCGCTCACCGAAAGAGGGCGAGGCGTCGTGACCGCGGAAACCTCCCAGACTCTCGACAGAGGGCTCAGAGTCCTCAAACTGCTCGCCGACACCGACCACGGTCTGACCGTCACCGAGCTCTCCAACCGCCTCGGTGTGAACCGCACCGTGGTCTACCGGCTCCTCGCGACCCTCGAACAGCACGCTCTGGTCCGCCGTGACCTCGGCGGCCGGGCCCGCGTCGGGCTCGGAGTGCTGCGGCTGGGCCGACAGGTCCACCCGCTCGTGCGCGAGGCCGCCCTGCCCGCGCTGCGGTCCCTCGCCGAGGACATAGGCGCCACCGCGCACCTGACCCTCGTCGACGGCACCGAGGCGCTCGCCGTCGCCGTCGTCGAGCCGACCTGGACGGACTACCACGTGGCCTACCGGGCCGGCTTCCGCCACCCGCTGGACCGCGGGGCCGCCGGGCGGGCCATCCTGGCAGCCCGTCAGGGCTCCTTGATCGAGCCGGGGTACACGCTGACCCACGGGGAGCTGGAAGCGGGCGCCAGTGGCGCCGCCGCGCCGCTCGTGGGCATCACCGGGCTGGAAGGCAGCGTCGGCGTCGTCATGCTGGCGGACGCGGTGCCGGAGCGGGTCGGGCCGCGGGTGGTCGACGCGGCGCGGGAAGTGGCCGACGCCCTTCGCTAGCCGCGGGCTCGGCGGATCGTGGGTGCCTGAGCCCGGATGCCGGGTGCGGCGCCGTTGCCGGGGGCGCTGCCCCCGGACCCCCGCGCCTCGAACGCCGGCGGGGCTGAAGGCGGCGCCTCAAACGCCGGCGGGGCTGAAGGCGGCGCCTCAAACGCCGGCGGGGCTGAAGGCGGCGCCTCGAACGCCTGCGGGGCCGGAGCGGCCGGTGGGTCGGTGGGGGTGAGGGGGCGGATAGATTGGGCGGGTGCTCTCACGCCTCACACGTCTGCCGCGTCCCGCCGCCCTGGCCGTCTGCGCCGTGCCCGTGCTCGGGCTGTTCGCCGCCGCCGCCTTCGCGCCGCTGCCCTTCGTGGTCGCCATCCCCGGACTGACGGCCGACGTGCTGGGCTCCGACCAGGGCAAGCCGGTCATCACCGTGACCGGTGCCCCCGTCCGGGACACCAAGGGCGAGCTGCGGATGACCACCATCCGGGCCACCGGCCCGTCCTCGACGATGAAGCTGCACGAGCTCATCGACCACTGGTTCAAGACCGATCAGGCGGTCATGCCCCGGGAGGCCGTCTACTCCTCGGGCGGAAGCGACGAGGAGATCGAGAAGCACAATCTGGAGGAGATGACCAAGTCGCAGTCGGCCGCCACCGACGCGGCCCTCGGCTTCCTCCACAAGGACCCCAAGGACGTGAAGGTCGACCTCAACCTCGCCGACGTCGGTGGCCCGAGCGCCGGACTCCTCTTCTCCCTCGGCATCGTCGACAAGCTCGACGGTGACGGCAGCGGCGGCGATCTCACCGGCGGCCGCAGCATCGCCGGTACCGGCACCATCACCGCCGACGGTCAGGTCGGCGCGGTCGGCGGGGTGGCCCTGAAGACCCAGGCCGCGCGGCGCGACGGGGCGAGCGTGTTCCTCGTACCGAAGGCCGAGTGCGCGGACGCCCTGTCGGAGCTCCCCGAGGGGCTGCGGCTGGTCCCCGTCACTTCGCTGACGGACGCGGTGAACTCGCTTCGCGCGCTGAATCAGGGACGGCCGACTCCGTCCTGCTGACGTCCGGCCCGGCGTCCAGTCCGCGCCAGGCCGGGAAGACCATCGGGGAGAGCGTCGTCAGCAGGTACGTGCCGCCGAACAGCAGCAGCGCCGTCGTGATCCCGAACCCGTCGACCAGCAGACCCGCGGCGAGTCCGCCCATCGGCATGGTCAGCTCGCAGCCCGCCGTGGCCACGCCCGAGACGCGACTGCGCAGCGCCTCCGGCACCTGCTCGTACATGACGGTGGTCAGGATCGGGTTGAGCATGCCCGCGCCCAGGCCGGCCAGGGCCATCGTCACCGCGAGCGGCAGGGTCGTGTCGGTGAGGGCGGCCACCACGTACCGGGTCGCCCCGGACAGCAGGAAGGCCGCCGTGAACACCGCGCGGCGCGGGAACCGCTCGCCCCACATCCCGTAGAGCAGGGCGCCGAGCAGCGCGAAGCCGCCGAAGAGGGAGATCATCAGGCCGATCGCGGTGGCGCCGCCGAGGTCCTCCCGGCCGTGCACCGGCAGCAGGACCGACGACCACCCCTGGTCCAGCCCGTTGGTCATCATGACCATGACCGTGACGCCCAGCAGCAGCCGGGTGCGGGTCATGAAGGCCCAGCCCTCGGCGAGTTCGGCGCGGTAGGCCCCGAAGGACACCTTGCCGGAGGTCCGTTGGGGTTCGGCGGCCGGCACCCCGCGCAGGAAGGCGGTGACGAGCAGCGCCGACGCCCCGAAGGTGGCGGCGTCCAGCAGCAGTACGGTCTCGGCGCCGAACGCCACGATGAGCAGGCCTGCCACCGCGGCCCCGGCCATCCGGGCGCCGCGCGAGACCGCGTCGTAGAGGCCGGCGGCCCGGGTGATGGTGGTGCCGGCGTGCTCGGCGAGGTTCGGCAGGAGCACGGCGCGGGCGGTCAGGCCCGGGGTGTGCACGAGGCCGCCGACGGCCATCAGCGCGCACAGCATCCAGAACTCCAGCACGCCCGCGTAGTGCAGCAGCGGGATCGCGCCGACCGACAGGCCGCTGATCAGGTCGGAGGCGACGGAGACCCTGCGGCGGCCGATCCGGTCGATGACCGGTCCGCCGACCAGGGCGGCCACGATGACGGGCAGGGTGGCGCAGAAGGCCACGATCCCGGCCCGGCCGGCGCTGTCCGTGGTCTGGAGCACGAACCACGGGACGCCGATGAGGGTGAGCGAACTCCCGGCTATGGAAATGGTGTTGGCGGCCAGTACGCCGACCAGCGGGCGCTTGTCCGTACGGCGCGGCTCGTCGAGAGGTAAGGCGTGCACGGTGGACTCCTCGGATGTGTGTCGGTGGTGTGCGGTGTCCCTGCGGGGTGCTCGGCGGTGCGGGGTGCGGGTCGGGCTGCGCCCGGGGCCGCGCCTCAATCGCCGGCGGGGCCGGTTCCCCTGCGGGGCTGCTCGGCGGTGCGGGGTGCGGGTCGGGCTGCGCCCGGGGCCGCGCCTCAATCGCCGGCGGGGCTTGAGGGGCGGGGCCTGTGTCTCGGTGTCGGTTGTGGGTCGGGGTGGGGGACGGGGTGGGGTGTCTCCTCGGCTCGCGCCTTACGGGCATGTCTCGGTTGTCGGGCGGGGTTGCGCGCTCGTCCTGCGGGGACACCCCACCCCGTCCCCCCACCCCTCCGGCCGTGCTGTCGAAGCCCCGGCGTGGGGCGGGGACACGCAGGAGGGTCCCCGCAGGACGAGGCGTCACCACGGCCGCCTTGCCGAGACCCCCCGCACGCGCCGAGCCGAGGAGACCCTCGTGCGGGGCCCCGCACCACCCACACCCCCCAGCCCCGCCGGCGATTGAGGCGCCGCCCCGGGCGCAGCCCGAGTCCGGCTGAACACCACCGAGCAGCCCGCAGGGGCCCGGCAGCCCGAGTCCGGCTGAACACCACCGAGCAACCCCGCAGGGGACCCGGCAGGGCTACTCCGCCGACTCGCGCGGGAAGGCGTGCGTGTGGAAGCGGACCGCCTTCGTGTCCTGCGTGGTCGGCAGATCGCGGTAGCTGTTGATCAGGTCGTGCATCTTGTGGATCAGCTCGTGGCTCTGCTCGGCGGTCAGGTGCAGGGTGAAGTCGCTCATGTCCGCGCCCCTGCGCCACTCCTGGGGCCAGGTGTGGGCGTTGCCGAGCCAGGTGCTCAGCTCCTGCGTGTGGATCGTCGCGATCTCGTGCAGGAAGAGGTCCGCCGCACCGCGCACGGCCGGGTCCTCGTCGAGGGTCAGCGTCTCGTCGAACGCCGTGCCGTCGTACACGGCCCGCCACCAGCGCTCGCGGCCCTTGCCGTGTTCGGGTGCGTCCTCGACGAACCCGTGCGCCGCGAGCTGGCGCAGGTGGTAGCTGGTGGCTCCGCTCGACTCGCCGAGACGGTCGGCCAGTTGGGAGGCGGTCGCGGGGCCGTCGTGCCGCAGGGCGGCCAGCAGGCGGATGCGCAGGGGGTGGGCGAGGCCGCGCAGTGAACGGGCGTCGAGTGTGCGGACGTTGGGCTCGGCGGGGCCGGTGGGTTCTGCGGGCGTCTCGGGCATGGCTCGACGATAGAGTTACAAAGAGTCCCATGCAAGGGTTTCTTTGCAACCAGTTCTTCGGAAGTCTCCCGCGCGACGCCGTCAGGCCCGCGTGTCGTCCTCCGCCGCCTGCTCCACCAGCGGGATGATCCGCAGCGGTACGGGGTTCTCCATCACGATCGCCGTCGAGGCCCGCACGATCCCCTCGAAGCCGACGACGCGGTCGATCACCCGCTGGAGGTCGGCGTTGGACCGGGCCACCAGCCGGCACAGCATGTCCCCGTGCCCGGTGGTGGTGTGCAGCTCCAGCACCTCCGGCACCCCGTTCAGGTGCGCCCGTACGTCCGCCCCCTGCCCCTGCTTGATCTCCAGCGTCGCGAACGCGGTCACCGGATAGCCGAGGGCCGTCGGGTCGACCTGCGGGCCGAACCCGCGGATGACCCCGTTCGACTGGAGTCGGTCCAGGCGCGCCTGGACGGTCCCGCGGGCCACCCCGAGCCGCCGCGAGGCCTCCAGGACCCCGATCCGGGGCTCGCGGGCGAGCAGGACGATGAGCCGGCCGTCGAGTTCGTCGATGCCCATGGATGCCTCCGGGTGCCCACGCGTGCTCGCGGGTGGTCATAGTGCACAGATGTTTCACACAGCCTGCGGTCATCCTGGGCAGTTTGTACAGCCAATCAGGAAACTATTGCGCAGCTTGTGGATCGGCGGGACTCTGCGTCTCATGACTGAGTCTCTGGCGAACCTCGAAACCACCCCGCACACCGCGCGTGAGGCAGACCCCTTCCCGGTGAAGGGCATGGACGCGGTCGTCTTCGCCGTCGGCAATGCCAAGCAGGCCGCGCACTACTACTCGACCGCCTTCGGCATGAAGCTCGTGGCCTACTCCGGACCGGAGACCGGCTCCCGCGAGACCGCCAGCTACGTCCTGACCAACGGCTCCGCGCGCTTCGTGCTGACCTCGGTCATCAAGGCGACGACCGACCACGGCCGCTTCCTCGCCGAGCACGTCACCGAGCACGGTGACGGCGTGATCGACCTCGCCATCGAGGTCCCGGACGTCCGCGCGGCGTACGCGTACGCCGTCGAGCAGGGCGCCCGCGGGCTGGACGAGCCGTACGAGGTCAAGGACGAGAACGGCACGGTCGTGCTCGCCGCGATCGCGACCTATGGTCAGACCCGCCACACGCTGGTCGAGCGCGGTGACTACACCGGCCCGTACCTGCCGGGCTACGAGGCCGTCGAGCCGATGGTGGCGCCCCCGGCCAAGCGCACCTTCCAGGCGATCGACCACTGCGTCGGCAACGTCGAGCTCGGCCGGATGAACGAGTGGGTCGCGTTCTACAACAAGGTCATGGGCTTCACGAACATGAAGGAGTTCGTGGGCGACGACATCGCGACCGAGTACTCGGCGCTGATGTCCAAGGTGGTCGCGGACGGCACCAAGAAGGTCAAGTTCCCGATCAACGAGCCGGCGATCGCGAAGAAGAAGTCGCAGATCGACGAGTACCTGGAGTTCTACAACGGCCCCGGTGTCCAGCACATCGCGCTGGCCTCGAACGACATCGTCTCGACGGTCCGCACGATGCGCGCGGCGGGCGTCCAGTTCCTGTCCGTCCCGGACACCTACTACGACACCCTCGGCGAGTGGGTCGGCGACACCCGGGTGCCGATCGACGAGCTGCGCGAGCTGAAGATCCTGGCCGACCGCGACGAGGACGGCTACCTGCTGCAGATCTTCACCAAGCCGGTGCAGGACCGCCCGACGGTCTTCTTCGAGATCATCGAGCGGCACGGCTCGATGGGCTTCGGCAAGGGCAACTTCAAGGCCCTGTTCGAGGCGATCGAGCGCGAGCAGGACAAGCGCGGCAACCTGTAGGTCGAACAGGTCGAACGACCTGGCTTCCGGCACGGCCCGAGGGGGGCCCGGCGCCGCACCCGTGCACGGGTGCGGCGCCGCCGTGCCTCCGGGGGCGCCGCCGGTTCCCGGGCCCGCCGCTCAGCGACCCGACGGGGTCGGCTTCGGCTTCGCGGCCTTCGGGAGTTCCGGTTCCACCCAGGGGGCCGTCGGGCGGATGTTCTCGGGGCCGCCCGGCGCCGGCTGGGCGATCGACGCCAGGGCCTGCTTCGCCAGCGGCCCGCGCAGCGGCGAGAAGTGCGGGTTCGTCCGCATGGCCTCCTGGAGGTGACGGCGGGCCGCCTCCTCGTCCCCGAGGCCCTGCTCGATCAGCGCCCGGTGGTAGGCGAAGTCGGCGCTGCGCAGCCCCGGTTCCGTGGCCTTCTTCGCGTACTCCAGCGCCGCCGTGTCGTCGCCGCTCTGGTGCAGCGCCCATCCCAGCGCGTCCGCGACCTGCACGCTCTTGTGCCGAGACCACTCCTGCGACAGGCGCCGCACCGCCGCCACCGCATCCCCGTGATCCGCCTCGTACAGCCCGAGGAGCACGGCGTCGTCGACCCCGTTCGTGGTGTCCCGGGCCACCATCGTGGTCAGCGCCTCGTACTGGGTACGCGCCTCCTGCGGCCGCCCCAGCGCCTCCAGCAGCTCGCCCAGCTCCCGTGCCAGTTGCGGCATCGCGGACCGGCCCAACGCCATCCGGTAGTCCCGGACCGCCTCCCCGCCGCGGCCCAGCGCGGCCAGCGCGCGGGCCCGGCCGCCCAGCGCCTCCGCCTGCGCCGGATCCGTCCGCAGCGCGCCCTCGTACTGCCGCAGCGCCTCGGCCGGGTCGCCCCGCTCCCAGGACAGCTCCCCGAGCCGGAACAACGCGTACGCCTTCTCCGCCGGGGTCTTCGCCGCGCCCGCCGCGTGCTCCATCGCCACCACCGCGTCCTCGCGCCAGCCGCGGTCCCGGTAGACCTGCGAGGCCCTGACGTACGCGGCCAGGCCCGGCCGCATGTCCAGCAGCAGCTCCATCGCCTTCTGCGCGCCCTTGTAGTCGCCGAGCCCGGTGTACGCGTCCACCAGCACCGGATACGCCCCCCACCGCTTGGGCGCCTGCGCCCGGACGAGCTCGCCCCACTTGCGGGCCGTCCCGAAGTCCCGCCGGGCATTGGCCAGCGCGCCCATGCCCGTCATCGCGTCGAAGTTGCCCTTCTCGGCCGGGCGGAGCTCCAGCGAGCGCTTCAGGGCCTTCTCCGCCTTCGGATACCAGCCGGATTCGGCCGTCCGCCGCGCCTGTTCGAGGTACGCGGAGCCGAGCACGGCCCACGAGGCGTCATCGTCCGGGTGCGCCGCGAGCCACTTCTCCCGGTCGGCGACCAGCGCCGTCACGTCCACCGCCGCCGCGGGCGCGCCCATGCCGACCGCCGACGCGGCACGCTCGCTCGGCTCCGGCGGACGGGCGTCGTCATCGGTCCTGGCAGGCCGGATCAGCAGGGCCCCGGCGATCAGGACCACGGCGACCGCGGCCGCCACGAGCGTCTTGCGGCCGGTGAAGGTCACGGGCGGCGCCGGCGTCTGCGATTCCTCGTCGATACGGTCCATGGGGTCACTGTGCGTCAATATGAAGAGTTCGCGGAGGTGTCCGAAGGGGAGCGCGGCCGTGTTCACACCGATGGCCCCGACTGCCACGCTGGTCCCATGGATGACGATCTCATCGCACGTCTGCGGGCCGGCCTGCTCGAAGGGCTCCCCGCCGAGGCCCTGCTCACCGATCCCCAGGTGACCACCTCCTACGCCACCGACATGGCCAGCTTCTGCGCCGCCGGCACACCGGCCGTCGTCGTCCTGCCCCGGACCGTGGAGCAGGTCCAGCACGTCCTGCGCACCGCCACCGCCCTACGGATCCCCGTGGTCCCGCAGGGGGCCCGGACGGGCCTGTCGGGCGGCGCCAACGCCTCCGACGGCTGCATCGTGCTCTCGCTCGTCAAGATGGACCGGATCCTGGAGATCAGCGCCGTCGACCGGATCGCCGTGGTCGAGCCCGGCGTGGTGAACGCCGTGCTCTCGCGCGAGGTCGCCCGCCAGGGCCTGTACTACCCGCCCGACCCGTCCAGCTGGGAGCAGTGCACCATCGGCGGCAACATCGGCACCGCCTCGGGCGGCCTGTGCTGCGTCAAGTACGGGGTCACCGCCGAGTACGTGCTCGGCCTCGACGTGGTCCTGTCCGACGGGCGGCTGCTGCGCACGGGCCGGCGTACCGCCAAGGGCGTGGCCGGCTACGACCTGACCCGGCTCTTCGTGGGCTCCGAGGGCAGCCTGGGCGTGGTCGTCCAGGCCGTCCTCGCCCTGCGACCGGCGCCGCCCCGGCAGTTGGCACTGGCCGCCGAGTTCCCCTCCGTGGCGGCCGCCTGCGAGGCCGTCTGCGCCGTCATGGAGGCGGGCCTGACCCCCTCGCTGCTGGAGCTGATGGACCGGACGACCGTCCGGGCCGTCAACGCCCTCGGGAAGATGGGGCTGCCCGAGGCCACCGAGGCCCTCCTGCTGGCCGCCTTCGACACCCCGCACGCCCCCGAGGACCTCGCGACCGTCGGCGAGCTGTGCACGGCCGCCGGGGCCACCGCCGTCGTGCCCGCCGAGGACGAGGCGGAGACCGAACTGCTGCTCCAGGCGCGGCGGATGGCCTTCCCCGCGCTGGAGGCGCTGCGGCCGGCGACGATGATCGACGACGTGTGCGTACCGCGCTCGCGGCTCGGCGAGATGCTGGACGGCACGGCCGCCATCGCCCGCGCCCAGGACCTGCTCATCGGGGTCTGCGCGCACGCCGGCGACGGCAACACCCACCCGATCGTCTGCTTCGACCCCGCGGACGAGGACGAGACGCGGCGGGCCCGCGAGTCCTTCGGCGAGATCATGGCGCTCGGCCTCTCCCTGGGCGGGACCATCACCGGCGAACACGGTGTCGGCGTGCTGAAGAAGGAGTGGCTGGCCCGCGAACTCGGCCCGGTGGGGCTGGAGATGCAACGGGCCGTCAAGCAGGCCTTCGACCCGCTCGGGCTGCTCAATCCCGGCAAGCTCTTCTGACACCTCGGCCCGGCCGTCCGGGCCGGCCCGCGCGCGGTCGCCCCGCCTCACAGGTCCCCGTCCGCCGACTCGTCCGACGGCCACGGGTCGCGCAGCCACAGGTCGTCGGCCGGGGTCGGGGTGAGCAGCTCGACCAGCGCGTCGTCCAGGCCGAGCCGCTCGGTCTCGGTGCCGGGCGGAACGACGCGCAGGGTGCGCTCCAGCCAGGCCGACACCGAGCCGGCGGGGGCCTCCAGGAGGGCGTCGCCGTCGGGGGAGGTGAGCGCCATGCAGAGCACGGCCTTGTTGTCGACCTTCGTGGGCCAGATCCGGACGTCGCCGTGGCCGCAGGGGCGGAACACCCCCTCGACCAGCAGCTCGCGGGCGAACGTCCAGTTGACGGGGGTGTCCGAGCCGGTGTGGAAGGTGATGTGGACGGCGTACGGGTCGTGCGTGACGTAGAGCAGCCGGGCGGGCACGGCGATGCTGCGCTCGGGGGACAGGACCAGCTTCAGTTCCAGCTCGCGCTCGATGACGGGGTGGTGCATGACGGCCTCACTTCGGTTCGGTGCGTGGGGCCGGACGGTGCCCCACACCCGGAGAGAGCGGCAGTGTGCCCGGGTATGACGCGACTTCGTGCGGCGAACCGGAGATTGGCCGATTTCTTTCGGCTGACCGAAAACCGTCGTGCAGGGTGACGTTCGCTCGTTTGCTTGGATTCTCCCGTTACCGGACCTGTCGGGGGTCGGTTCTTGGCTATGGTCCTCCCTTGCACAAGCCTCAAGCCACGATCGGAGTTGGGGACATGACGGCCTCCCCTGGTGACGGCGAGCACGCGGCCCGCGAGGGCTACTACCCGGATCCGTCCATCCCGGGGTACATCCGCTACTGGAACGGAGCGGCCTGGGTTCCGGGTACGAGCCGCCCTGCCCCGCAGCAGGCACCTGTCGCGCAGGCCGCCCCCGCCCCCGCCGCCGCGCCCGCGGCACCCGCCGTACCGATGGTTCACGGCGGGCACGCCGTGCGCGCGGACGAGACCGGGCCGGTGTTCCTCGACCAGACCTCCATGACCGAGGCGCTCCCGGAACCCCTGCCCGCGCCCGTTCCCGCCCCCGCGGCCGTCGCCGAGCCCGTGGTGTGGCAGGCCGACCCCGTGCACCAGGCCGGCTTCGGCGGGCCCCGCGACCACCGGGTGTCGTGGGGCAGCGCGCCGGATCCGGAACGCGCCGCGCAGCCCGAACCGGAACCCGAACCGGAACCGGAACCGTCACCGCGGTCGGCGGGCATCTCCCTGGCCCGGACCGCAGCCGCCGCGGCCGCACCCGCGGCGGCCCCCGCGAGACATCCCGAGCAGGCCTCCGCGGGCATCCTGTCGGTGCGCTCCCCGGCCGCCCAGACCCCGGCCCGGACCCCGGCCCCGACCCCGGCTCCGGACCGGAACCCGGCCTGGCCCGACGCCCCCGGGACCGGCGGCCCCGGAGGGTCCGGGCTCACCTCATCCTGGCCCGAGGCGGTGGCCGTCCCCGCCCCGGCTCCCGCGCCCACCCCGGCCCCCGCCCCCACCCCTGCTCCCGCGCCGTCCCGGCCGCTCCCCCTCACCCCCGAGGCGCCGGCCGCCCCGGCCGCCGACCGGCCCGAGGTGTGGGCGCCGCGCCCCGCCGGAGTGCGCCCGAGGATCGCGACCCGGCCCGAGGCGCCGGCCGCGTCGGAGCCCGGGCCGCCGGCGCGGCCCCAGCCGCGGAGCCGGGAGCCGCTCGGGCCCGAGGAGGCCCGCCCCGACGGCGCCGGCTCCCGCCCCGCGGGGGCCCGTACGCCCCGGGAGGTGTTCGAGCGGATGGCCGAGCGGGCCGTACGCCCCGCCGGACTGCCGCGCCGGGCCGTGGCCCGCCTCCTGGACTCGCTCGTCCACGCCGCCGTCGCGGTGGCCGTGGCCCGGCCGCTCCTGCCCGAGGCCACCGCCCATGTCGAGGCCAAGGTGGACGCCGCCCGGGCGAGCGGCCGCACCACCACCGTCTGGCTCCTCGACGGGACCATCGCCGCCCACCTGGGCGTGGTCCTCGGCGCCGTCCTCCTCTTCGGGATCCTCTACGAGGCGCTGCCCACGGCCCGTTGGGGCCGCACCCCGGGCAAGAAGCTGCTGGGCGTCCGGGTCCTGGCCACCGCCACCCTGCGCCCGCCCACCTTCGGCGCGGCCCTGCGCCGGTGGCTGGTGTACGCCTTCCTCGGCCTTCCGGGCAGCCTCTGGTGCCTCGTGGACCGCCCGCGCCGCCAGGCCTGGCACGACAAGGCGGCCCGGACGTACGTGGCCCGCTGAGCGCGCCCGATGGGTCCGGTCGCGCCCCTGGGACGGCCCCTGCCCCCGAATGGACGCGGTCCCGTTGCGAGGCCGTCGGAGCCGGGTTCGACTCGGGCCATGAGTACCGACCAACCGCCGGGCCAGCCGCCCGAGGACGACCCGTTCCTCAAGAAGCCCCAGGAACCGACGCCTCCGTCGGGCGGTTCGCCGTACGGCTCGCCGCCCCCCGGCAGCGGTGGTCCGCCGCCCCCGCCCGGAGGTCCGCCCGGTGGTCCGCCCGGTGGTCCGCCCGGTGGCGGGGGATACCCGCCCCCGCCGCCCCCGTACGGCGGCGGGGACCCGTACGGCGGGAGCGGCGGCTACGGCATGCCCGATCCGCTCGCCGGGATGCCCCCGCTCGCCGACTTCGGCAAGCGGCTCCTCGCGCGCATCATCGACGTCGTGATCATCGCCATCCCGCTGGCCCTCATCCAGTGGGCGTTCGGCGCGAACCGCTACCAATACGACACCGACCAGGGCGAGGACATCGGCGATGTCTTCAGCAAGTCCTACAGCGGCAGCGGCCTGATCATGACCCTGATCTCGATCATCGCGTACGTCGGCTACGACTGGTGGTTCACCAAGAAGAACGGCCAGACGGTCGGCAAGAAGGCGATGAAGCTGCGCGTCGCGATGCTCAACGACGGCAGCGTGCCGAACTCCAACGCCGCCCTGTCGCGCGCCGCCGTGCTCTGGCTGCCGACCCTGATCTGCTGCGCCTGCCTGTGGCCGATCGCGCTGGTCGTCTCGATCCTGGTCGACAAGCCGTACAAGCAGGGCCTGCACGACAAGGTCGCCAAGACCGTGGTGGTCCAGGTCACCGGCTAGGCATGACGCATCACATGACGCATCGCCACACGGGCGGTCTCCCTCCGGGGGAGGCCGCCCGCGCCGCGTCCGGCGTCGATCGTCAGTGATGCACGGGGTGTTCGGCCGAAGCCGTCCGGGGCTCGGGCACCCGGGCGTCCCCTGTCGCGCCCTCCTGGGCGGCGGGGGCGGCGGCGGCCCGGGAGGCGCTCGTACGCGCCGCGTGGCGGCCACGGCGCCGCGGCAGGGGCACGGTGAGCGCGACGAGCAGACCCAGGGCGAGCGCGGCGGCGGAGATGACCGCGACGCCGAGCCCGGTGCTCGTCCGGGAGAGCAGCAGCATGGCGATCGTCGACACGACGACCGTGGCGGACCCGTACGCGAGCTGTGCGGCAGTCGGACGCGGCATGGCGATATCCGTCCTCGGTGAGGGGAGGGGGAGTCGGCTCAACCCGTTCGCGCGTCAAGTGACTCTATGACGGGAGATGCCCGAGTCGGACCGCCGGTAAGCGTGACCTAACACACGGTGCCGGAGCACAGGGGGCGCACGGGATCATTTTCCGGGCGACGGCAGGGCGACGGCAGTGGGAGAAAGGGGGACGGGACGGACCGTCGGCGGGGTCGGGAAGGGCCCTTCGCCCCGTATGGCTGCGGAACGTCCGGATAGCGGAACTCCCTGACCGCATAGTGCAGTTGTAAGGGTCAAGTCAAGGTCTGTCTTTTCTTGCTTCCCTCCGGTCAAATGTCGTCACTTGAGACGCGCGCCGCGCGGAACCCCCCGCTCCTATGGAGAAGTTCCGACCAACGTTGCGGCCGCGGGAGGGGAACGACATCAAGTGACCAGCAATTCCGCCAGACGGCGTGCGATACGCGCTGCCGCTGTCACCGTGACCATGGCCGCTTGTGCGACAAGCGCCACCTTCTTCACCGTTACCGCGGCTCAGGCCGAGGGTAAGGCTCCGGCCGCCCCGGCGGCCGACCGGCAGGACCCGACCTCGCCTTCGAAGGTCGTCGAGCACGACCTCAAGGGCCCGTTCAGCGACCAGCAGGCCAAGCAGCGCGCGGCCGCCCTGGACCAGGTCCTGACCGGCAAGAAGGGCGTCGAGCAGCGCGGCGCCTCCAAGGTCGTCAAGCTCGACGACAAGAAGTACGTCGAGCTCGGCCGCGAGAAGACCGACAAGATCTTCACGATCCTCGTCGAGTTCGGCGACCAGGTCGACAACACGACCATGTACGACCCGGACGGCCCGGGCCCCAAGCCCGAGGCGCCCAAGTACGGCGGTACCCCCGGTCCGCTGCACAACACGATCGCCCAGCCGGACCGCGCCAAGGACAACAGCACCGCCTGGCGCAAGGACTTCAGCCGTCAGTACTTCCAGGACCTGTACTTCGCGACGGGTCAGGGCAAGGAGTCGCTGAAGACCTACTACGAGAAGACCTCCTCGGGCCGTTACTCGGTCGAGGGTGAGGTCGCCGACTGGGTCAAGGTCCCGTACAACGAGGGCCGTTACGGCTCCAACTACTGCGGCCAGACCAACTGCTCCAACGTGTGGGACACCGTCAAGGACGGCGTCACCGCATGGTCGGAGGCCCAGAAGAAGGCCGGCAAGACCGACGCCCAGATCAAGGCGCAGCTGTCCCAGTACGACCAGTGGGACCGCTACGACTTCGACAACGACGGCAACTTCAACGAGCCCGACGGCTACATCGACCACTTCCAGATCGTCCACGCGGGCGAGGACGAGTCGGCCGGTGGCGGCGTTCAGGGCACGACCGCGCTGTGGGCGCACCGCTGGTACGCCTACGGCACCGCGGCGGGCAAGACCGGCCCGGACAACAACAAGGCCGGCGGCACCCAGATCGGCAACACCGGCATCTGGGTCGGCGACTACACGATGCAGCCCGAGAACGGCGGCCTCGGTGTCTTCGCGCACGAGTACGGTCACGACCTCGGTCTGCCGGACCTCTACGACACCACCGGTGGCGGCGACAACAGCGTCGGCTTCTGGTCCCTGATGTCGGCCGGTTCCTGGCTCGGCAAGGGCAAGGACTCCATCGGTGACACCCCGGGCGACATGACCGCCTGGGACAAGCTCCAGCTGGGCTGGCTGAACTACGACACGGCCAAGGCCGCGACGAAGTCCACCCACAAGCTGGGCG
Organism: Streptomyces sp. CLCI03; assembly: GCF_053615355.1. NCBI lineage: Bacteria > Bacillati > Actinomycetota > Actinomycetes > Kitasatosporales > Streptomycetaceae > Streptomyces > Streptomyces sp. CLCI03. Next base: position 5,050,624 of record NZ_CM132132.1, read on the forward strand.
TGTCGGCGTTCAACACCAAGGACAAGCAGGCGCTGGTCGTCGAGCTGCCCAAGAAGCAGGTCAAGACCGAGGTCGTCAAGCCGGCCGAGGGCTCCACCCAGTGGTGGAGCAACATGGGTGACGACCTCAAGAACACCCTGACCCGCTCGGTCGACCTGACCGGCAAGAAGTCCGCCGCCCTGTCCCTCAAGGGCTGGTGGGACATCGAGGCCGACTACGACTACCTCTACACCGAGGTGTCCACGGACGGCGGCGCCACCTGGACCGCGCTGGCCGGCACCGCCGACGGCACGGCCCTCCCGGTCGACGCCTCCGGCAGCCCGTCGCTCACCGGTGTCTCGGGTGCCTGGAAGAACCTGAACTTCCCGCTCGACGCCTACGCGGGCAAGAAGGTCGACCTCCGCTTCCGCTACCAGACGGACGGCGGCGCGGGCGGCAAGGGCTTCGCGGCCGATGCCATCTCCCTGACCGCGGACGGCTCCGCGCTGTTCACCGACGGCGCCGAGAACGGCGACAACGGCTGGACCGGCAAGGGCTTCTCGCGCATCGGCGCCGACTTCTCCAAGGAGTACGCGCAGCGTTACATCGCGGAGAACCGCCGCTACGTGTCGTACGACTCCACCCTCAAGGTGGGCCCGTACAACTTCGGCTTCGGCAACACCAAGCCGGACTGGGTCGAGCACTACCCGTACCAGGACGGTCTGCTCATCTGGCAGTGGGACACCAGCCAGAAGGACAACAACACCAGCGTCCACCCGGGCCAGGGTCTGATCCTCCCGATCGACGCCAACGCCAAGCCCATGAAGTGGGCGGACGGCACGCTGCTCCGCAACAAGATCCAGCCGTACGACGCCACCTTCAGCGCGTACTCCACGGATGCGTTCACCCTGCACAAGAACGGCGAGGAGCTCTTCCTCAAGCCGAAGCCCGCGAACCTGGTCTTCGACGACCACAAGGGCAAGTACTACTACGACGAGAACCCGACCGGATCGGTGAAGGTCACTGACACCAACACCAAGATCAAGATCCTGAAGGAGTCCTACGACGGCGAGGTCATGACCATCGAGGTCGGCCCCTCCTCGAAGTAACTCGTTAAAACCGCAGGTCAAAGCATGATCGGCCGTCGCCCCCTAGCGGGCGGCGGCCGTTCGCGTTTAGATGCCCGGTACGAGTTTCTTATTGACGGGGGAGATGACAGCGATGCCAGGCGGCGGTTTCGTGAGGTTGCCGGGCGGCAGTGTGGTGGTTGCGCTCACACTGCCGAGGCCGTCCGGAGAAGGCGGAAATGTCCGCGTGCTGGTGCACGCCGCGAACCGGGCCCGCGCCCTGACCAGGCTGCGGAACCTCGGAATGCGGGCGGTGTACCTGCGGGGCAACGCGCACCCGCCGACCCCGGACGAGGTCACGGCGGTCCTGCACCACCCGGACGGCCTGCTCTGGCGTGGCGCACCGGACCGCGCGCAGGAGCTCTGGCACCCCATCCGCGCCCTGCTGGGCACGTAGGGGGTGCCTTGGGGGCGCCCCAGGTCCCTCAGGGGGCCTGGTCGGCGCGGCCGCCGACGAGCTTCACACCGGCCGTACGGAGCTCGTCCAGGGCCCGTGCGGTCGTGTGCGGGGCCACGGCGGCCGTCAGGTCCAGCAGGACCCGGGCGGCGAAGCCGGCGCGGGAGGCGTCGAGGGCGGTGGCCTTCACGCAGTGATCGGTGGCGATCCCGACCACGTCCACCTCGGTGACGTTCCGGTCCCGCAGCCACTGGCCGAGCGTCGTGCCGTTCTCGTCGGCGCCCTCGAAGCCGCTGTACGCGGCCTCGTACGCGCCCTTGTCGAAGACGGCGGAGACGGCCCCCGAGGCCACGGCGGGGGCGAAGTTCGGGTGGAAGCCCACGCCCTCGGTCCCGGCCACGCAGTGGACGGGCCAGGAGGTCTCGTAGTCCGGCTCGGCCGGCGGGTGCGCGAAGTGCGACCCGGGGTCGACGTGGTGGTCGCGGGTGGCGACGACGTGTCGGTACGCGGGCGTGGCCTGGCCGATGTACTCGGTGACGGCGGCGGCGACGTCGGCTCCGCCGGTGACCGCGAGGCTGCCGCCCTCGCAGAAGTCGTTCTGTACGTCGACGACGATCAGTGCGCGGTGCATTTCGCGTGCCCTTCGGCTCGATGGTGTGCTGCGGCGGGCCCTGCGGGGGGCTCTTCCCCCACCCCGCCCCTTCCCGAAACTGGGGCTCCGCCCCGGACCTCTACGGCGCTCCGAACAGCCTCGCCGGCGATTGAGGCGCGGGGGCTCGGGCGAGGGGCCCCCGCAACGGCGCCGCGCGGGCCGGACCGGTGCAAGATCAGCCCCTCCGGCGAGCGAGGAGCGGGGTCCGGGGCAGGGCCCCGGCGGCGGACCCGCGGGGTCAGACGTACTCCGTGGGGAGCACCGCCTCGCCGCGCGAGAGCTGCGTCGCGGACAGCGGCAGACTCGCCCGCACCGCGCGGTGGCGGTCCCGGGCGGCCTCCAGCGGCTCGCGGGCCACCACCTCGCCGGCCTTGACCAGCTGGGTCAGGAGCTGGTCGTCGGCCAGGGCGGCCGGCACCGGGCCCACGCCGATGACCTCCGCCTCCGCGACCCCCTCCGCGTCCCGCCGCCGCGCCGCCCACTTGCGGCCGCCGATCGAGGTCTTGCCGCCCGAGGACTTCTTGGCCACCGGGGCCAGCGCCGCCTTCGGGTCCGCCGACGTGGCCCGCGCCACCAGCTTGTAGACCATCGAGCACGTCGGGTGCCCGCTGCCGGTCACCAGCTGCGTGCCCACGCCGTAGGCGTCGACCGGGGCCGCCGCCAGCGAGGCGATGGCGTACTCGTCGAGGTCCGAGGTGACCACGATCTTCGTCGAGGTCGCGCCCAGCTCGTCGAGCTGCTGCCGCACCCGGTGGGCCACCAGCAGCAGGTCCCCGGAGTCGATCCGGACCGCGCCCAGCTCCGGTCCGGCGATCTCCACCGCCGTGCGGACGGCCTCGGCCACGTCGTACGTGTCCACCAGCAGGGTGGTGCCCCGGCCCAGCGAGTCCACCTGCGCCGTGAACGCGTCCCGCTCGCTGTCGTGGACCAGGGTGAAGGCGTGCGCGCTCGTGCCGACCGTCGGGATGCCGTACCGGAATCCGGCCGCCAGGTCCGAGGTCGAGGTGAAGCCGCCCACGTACGCGGCCCGCGACGCGGCGACGGCCGCCAGTTCGTGGGTGCGCCGGGCGCCCATCTCGATCAGCGGGCGTCCGCCGGCCGCCGAGGACATCCGGGAGGCGGCCGCGGCGATCGCCGAGTCGTGGTTCAGGATCGACAGGATCACGGTCTCCAGCAGCACGCACTCGGCGAAGCTGCCCTCCACCCGCAGGACGGGGGAGCCGGGGAAGTAGACCTCGCCCTCCGGGTAGCCCCAGATGTCGCCGGAGAAGCGGTAGGAGGCCAGCCAGTCCAGCGTCCGCATGTCGACGACGGCCCGCTCGCGCAGGAATTCCAGCACCGCGCCGTCGAAGCGGAAGTTCTCCACCGCGTCCAGCACCCGCCCGGTTCCGGCGATCACCCCGTAGCGGCGGCCCTCGGGCAGCCGGCGGGTGAACACCTCGAAGACCGAGCGTCGGTCGGCGGTGCCGTTGGCCAGGGCGGCCTGCAACATCGTGAGCTCGTAGTGATCCGTGAAGAGCGCTGTCGACGGCACGTCCACCGGCAGGCCCAGGTCCGCAGGGTTCATGGCTGGGATGCTAGCGCACATTTCGTCAAAGTGACGAGATGTGTGGGGGCGATGGTGGGCCCGGGCCGTCAGGGGGGCACGGGAGCGGTCGGTCGCAGGGGCTGTCCGGCCTCGGTTTGGGCGGCGGCGCAGTCGAGATGGCAGCATGGGACGAGTGAGTGTTGCTCCTGTTGAGATCGAACGCACCGAATCCGCCGAAGAGACCTTCGCGGTCCCCGAACCCGACGTCCCCTGGGTGACCCTGGTGCACAACGACCCGGTCAACCTCATGAGCTACGTGGCGTACGTGTTCCAGGCGTACTTCGGCTACTCGAAGGACGTGGCACACAAGTTGATGCTCGACGTCCATCACAAGGGGCGGGCGGTCGTGTCGAGCGGCACCCGCGAGGAAATGGAGCGCGACGTGCAGGCCATGCACGGCTACGGCCTGTGGGCGACCCTCTCGCAGGACCGCAACTGATGGGCGGCACCTTCGAGTCCCTCAAGGGCGGCGGCGCCGCCATCGCGCTCGACGAGATCGAGATCTCGATCCTGCGCTCCCTGGCCGTCCAGATGCTGGAGCTGATCGGCCCCGGTGAGCCGGAGCCCGCCGAGGACGCCGACCCGCTCGCCGCGCTGTTCGCGGAGGGTCCCTCCGAGCCCCCGTCCGACCCGGCGCTGGCCCGGCTCTTCCCCGACGCCTACGGGGCCCCCGACGGGGCCGGCGACAAGGGGGTGGACCCCGAGGAGCTGGTGGCCCGCTCCGCGGAGTTCCGCCGCTTCACCGAGAACGACCTGCGCGCCCGCAAGCGCGAGGACGCGCTGGCCGTCGTACGCAGCCTGGACGGGCTGACCCCGGCCGGCGACGGGGCGGCGGTGCTGGAGCTGTCCGGCGAGCTGCCGCTGCGCTGGCTCGGCGCGCTCAACGACCTGCGCCTGACCATCGCGGCCCGGCTCGACATCACCGAGGACGACGAGAGCGCGGTGCTGTTCCGGCTGCCGGACGAGGACCCGCGCAAGCCCATGGTGATGGCCTACCTCTGGCTCGGCGGCCTCCAGGAAACCTTGATCGAAACCCTCTGAGAATCCTCAAGAGGGAACACTGTTCGCTCAGCGGACGCTCAAATCCGGATAACGATCAGATCACCGCCATGCGGTGATCTGATCCATTTCTGGGTCTTTGGGGTGAATTTTTGATGCCCTGCGCCACATTTCTCCCCCTCGGGCAGCCGTAAGGCCGTGATAAATCTTCACGACTGCCGAAGGGACGCCACCCATGTCCCCCGGCTGGCTTGGCCCGGCTGATCGCCGGCGTGCAACTCCATCCGTATCCGGGGGGATCGAGGACCCGATCCGCAGCCAACGAAGGCGCGGGTCGGCGTGGAGAAAGGCGCACCAGACATGACCTCTGTGCAGGTCGAGCAGCACGACAAGACGCCCGGCGAGGGCGGCCCGGGCGAAGGCGGCGAGGGGTACCACCGCACGCTCGGCGCCCGTCAGATCCAGATGATCGCGATCGGCGGGGCCATCGGCACCGGCCTGTTCCTCGGAGCGGGCAAGGCCATCTCCAAGGCCGGCCCCAGCCTGATCCTGGCGTACGCCATCGCGGGCCTGGTCATCTTCTTCATCATGCGGGCCCTGGGCGAGCTGCTCATGTACCGCCCCGTCTCCGGCTCCTTCTCGGACTACGCCCGCGAGTTCCTGGGCCCGTTCTGGGGATACGTCACCGGTTGGACGTACTGGCTGTTCTGGGTGGTCACCGGCATCACCGAGGTCACCGCGGCCGCGCAGTACATGTCGTACTGGACCCACGACAGCTTCCCGCAGTGGGCCTACGCGCTGATCTTCACGGTCATCCTCTACGCCGCCAACCTGATCTCCGTGAAGCTCTTCGGTGAGCTGGAGTTCTGGTTCTCCATGGTCAAGGTCACCGCCATCGTCGGCATGATCCTGATCTGCGCCGGCATCCTCACCATCGGCTTCTCCGACGCGGCCGACACCGCCACCGTCTCCAACCTCTGGAACGACGGCGGCTTCTTCCCCAAGGGCATCGGCGGCACGCTGATGACCCTGCAGATCGTGATGTTCGCCTTCCTCGCGGTCGAGCTGGTCGGCGTCACCGCCGGCGAGTCCAAGGACCCCGAGAAGACCCTCCCCAAGGCCATCAACACCGTGCCGTGGCGCATCGCCGTCTTCTACGTCGGCGCGCTGATCATGATCCTGTCGGTCGTCCCGTGGACGCACTTCCAGCCGGGCGTCTCGCCCTTCGTCGCCGCCTTCGAGCGCATGGGCCTCGGCATCGGCGCCGCGATCGTCAACTTCGTCGTCCTGACCGCCGCCCTGTCCTCCTGCAACTCGGGCATGTACTCCACCGGCCGCATGCTGCGCGACCTCGCCATCAACGGCCAGGGCCCGAAGGTCTTCACCAAGCTCACCAAGAGCGGCACCCCGCTCATCGGCACCACCTTCTCCGCCGCGCTGATGCTGGTGGGCGTCTGGATCAACTACGTCGCCCCGGGCAAGGCCTTCGACTACGTCGTCTCCTTCGCCACCATCTCCGGCATGTGGGCCTGGATCATGATCCTGGTCTGCCAGATCCGCTACCGGGCCAAGGCCGACCGCGGCGAGCTCCCGCAGTCCGCGTTCCGTGCCCCCGGCGCCCCGTACACGAGCTGGTTCGCGCTGCTCTTCATCGGCATGGTCATCGTCATGATGGGCGCCGACAAGGACTCCCGCGTCTCGCTGTACTGCGCCCCGCTGTGGGGTCTGATCCTGGGTGTCTCCTACCTGGTCATGAAGTCCCGCGACCCGCGCGGCGCGGCCTTCACCAAGGCCTCGTAGCACCGGGACGCCGCGCGTCCCGGCCGCCTGCCGCGGCCGGGAGCCGCGCTCCCACGACGTTGTCCCCAGGGCGGCGTGTCCACCATGCGGGCCCCTGCGTACCACTCCTCGGTACGCGGGGGCCCGTCTGCTTATCCTGTCGCTCATGCTGACCCTCACCCAGGACCTGTACGACCGGATCGTCGAGCACGCCCGCCAGGACCACCCCGACGAGGCGTGCGGTGTCGTGGCCGGCCCGGCGGGCACCGACCGCCCCGAGCGGTTCGTCCCGATGCTCAACGCGGCCCGCTCGCCCACGTTCTACGAGTTCGACTCGAAGGATCTGCTGAAGCTCTACCGCGATCTGGACGACCGCGACGAGGAGCCGGTGATCGTCTACCACTCCCACACCGCGACCGAGGCGTACCCCTCGCGCACGGACGTCACCTACGCGAACGAGCCCCACGCGCACTACGTGCTCGTCTCCACGGCGGACAAGGACGGCCTCGGGGAGTTCCAGTTCCGCTCGTACCGGATCGTCGACGGGGTGATCACCGAGGAAGAAGTGCAGGTCGTCGACGCCTACTGACCAGTATGTGAGCGGTGGGCGTCCATGATGCGGGATCACACTCCAAACGGGGGACCGGGAATCGTTAACATGACCGCATGGTTTCCCACGACGTGAGCATCGAGACGCCCGGCAGGCTGCTGCTCGTGGCGCGGCTGCACGTCGACCTGTGCCGCCTCGCCAGCGCCATCTGTCCTGCTGCCTGAGCACCAGAGCCCTCGCGCGGGGGCTGCACGACCGCGCGCCCCTTTCTCACGCACACCTGCCACGCCCTGACGACTGGAGCCCAGCATGGCCATCGAGGTCCGCATCCCCACCATCCTCCGCACCTACACCGACGGCGAGAAGGTCGTGTCCGGGGAAGGTGCCACGCTCGCCGACCTCTTCGCGGACCTGGAGACCCGTCACAAGGGCATTGAAGAGCGACTCATCGACCAGGCGGCCGGCGGCCAGCTGCGCCGCTTCGTCAACGTCTACCTCAACGACGAGGACGTCCGCTTCCTCGACGGCATCTCCACCGCCCTCAAGGACGGCGACAACGTCACCATCCTCCCGGCCGTGGCCGGCGGATCGAAGTAATGCGCTACGACTCCCCGCTGGCCGCGGTCGGCAACACGCCGCTCGTCCGGCTGCCCCGGCTGTCGCCCTCGGACGACGTCCGCATCTGGGCGAAGCTGGAGGACCGCAACCCGACCGGCTCGATCAAGGACCGCCCCGCGCTCCACATGGTCGAGCAGGCCGAGAAGGACGGCAGGCTCCGCCCCGGCTGCACCATCCTGGAGCCCACCTCCGGCAACACCGGCATCTCGCTGGCGATGGCGGCCAAGCTCAAGGGCTACCGCATCGTGTGCGTGATGCCGGAGAACACCAGCCAGGAGCGGCGCGACCTGCTGGCCATGTGGGGAGCCGAGATCATCTCGTCGCCGGCCGCCGGCGGCTCGAACACCGCGGTCCGGGTGGCCAAGGAACTCGCCGCCGAGCACCCCGACTGGGTGATGCTCTACCAGTACGGCAACCCGGACAACGCGGGCGCCCACTACGCCACCACGGGCCCGGAGATCCTCACGGACCTCCCCTCCATCACCCACTTCGTGGCGGGCCTGGGCACCACCGGCACCCTCATGGGCGTCGGCCGCTACCTGCGCGAACACGTCCCGGGCATCAAGATCGTCGCGGCCGAACCGCGCTACGACGACCTCGTCTACGGGCTGCGCAACCTGGACGAGGGCTTCGTCCCGGAGCTCTACGACGCCTCCGTGCTCACCACCCGCTTCTCGGTGGGCTCGGCGGACGCGGTGACGCGGACCCGGGAGCTGCTGCAGCAGGAGGGCATCTTCGCGGGCGTCTCCACCGGAGCCGCCCTGCACGCGGCGATCGGCGTCGGCCGCAAGGCGGTGGCCGCGGGCGAATCGGCGGACATCGTCTTCGTCGTGGCCGACGGCGGCTGGAAGTACCTCTCGACGGGCGTCTACACCGCGGCGACGACGGAAGAGGCCATCGAAGTCCTCCAGGGCCAACTCTGGGCGTAGCCCTGCCCCCGCGCGCCTCGAACGCCGGCGGGGCTGATCTTTCAGCCTCGCCGGCGTTCGAGGCGCGGGTCCGGGCAGAGCCCGGGAAACGGCGAAAGGGCGGGGCGGGGACCGGCTCCGCGCAGCGGTACCGGCACCGTCAGCCGGACAGCAGCTCCGCGAGCACCGCCGCGTGGCTGGACGCCGGGTCCTTGACCGCGGTCAGCAGCGTGATCGGCCCCGCCTCGGCGAGCCCGCGGAGGCGATCCAGCTCCGCCACCGCCCCCGGCTCCGCCAGCTCCGCCTCGTACCGCTCCCGGAACTCCTGCGCCGACCCCCCGTCGTGGAACCACTTCCGCAGCTCCGTCGACGGCGTCACCGCCTTCGGCCACTCTCCCCCAGCTACCGCTGGGAGGTGCCCCCGGACCCCGGCCACCGCCTTCGCCAGGCCGCGCGGCCAGAGCCGGTCCACGAGGATCCGCACCCCGTCCGCCCCCGGCTCCGGCGGGTCGTACACCCGCCGCAGACGGGTCGCCGGTTCCCGCTTCACCGCGCGCCTCCCAGACCCTTGATCTCGTCCCACACCGCGGGGTCCAGCATCCCCAACCGGCTCCGGAACTCCCACAGCGACACCTCCGCCGGCCGGTCCGCCTCCAGGAAGCTCGCCCGGCCCTGCCCGCCCACCGTCCCCGGGGGCAGCGGGATCACCCCGGCCCGCCGATCGTCGTACTTCCCGGTGATCCACGCGACCCGCGCCCGGTGGCCCCGTACCGACCCCACCGCCAGGACCAGGCACGTACGACCGTCGGCCAGGGACCACAGCTCGCCCGCCCGCGGCTGCGGCGGCGGACCGGACCCGTGCGCCGGCGGCGCCCGGCGGGGCAGCCCGGAGCGGCCCCCGGCGACCAGCACCAGCAGCGCCACGGCCACCACCGCGGCCACCGCGGGCCACCAGGACGTGTCCATGCTTCGACCGTAACCGCGCGGGAACGCCCCGGCATGGCAACGCCCGTGCCCACCGTCGCTCCCCCGGGTGACAGCGCAGGTGATTCCCCCCACAACGGCCTGCCGCGGAGGAGCGACCGGACGTTTCGCGCCTTACGCTCGACGCACGCACGGCCCGCATTCCGTCCACGGACCGTCCTCGGAGGTTCACGCTCCATGAAGCTCACCGTCGTCGGCTGTTCGGGGTCGTTCCCGTCCGCGGAATCGGCCTGTTCGAGCTACCTCGTCGAGGCCGACGGCTTCCGGCTGCTCCTCGACATGGGCAACGGCGCCCTCGGCGAGCTGCAGCGCCACATCGGCCTCTACGACCTCGACGCGATCTTCCTGAGCCACCTGCACGCCGACCACTGCATCGACATGTGCGCGTACTTCGTCGCCCGCTACTACCGGCACGAGGGCGGCCGCTGCGGCACCATCCCCGTCTACGGGCCCGAGGGCACCGAGCGCCGGCTGACCACCGCCTACGACGACGTCCCCGACGAGCGCTCGATGAGCGAGGTCTTCGACTTCCGCACGCTGAAGTCCGGGACCTTCGAGATCGGCCCGCTGCATGTCCGCACCGAGCGGGTCTCCCACCCGGTCGAGGCGTACGGCATCCGCGTCGAGCACGGCGGCCGCTCGATCACGTACTCCGGGGACACCGGTACCTGCCCCGAGCTGGGTCTGCTCGCCGACGGCACCGACCTCTTCCTGTGCGAGTCCTCCTTCACGCACGGCAAGGAGGACATCCCGGGTCTGCACCTGAACGGCCGTGAGGCGGGCGAGTACGCGGCCGGCGGTCGCGTGGGCCGACTCGTCCTCACCCACATCCCGCCGTGGACCGACCCCGAGCAGAACCTCGCCGACGCCCGCGCGGTCTACGACGGCCCGGTCGACCTGGCGTACTCGGGCGCGGTCTACGAGGTCTGACCCCGGCCACGACGCACGAAGGAGCCCCCGCCCTCCCGGAAGGGAGAGCGGGGGCTCCTTCGTGCCTACGGGACCGCCTACTTGGCGTCGGCCTTGGCCATCTCGGCCAGCTCCTCGTCGGACTCGCGGCCCGGCGTCGGGAGGTTGAACTTGACGATCGCGAAACGGAACCCGAAGTAGTAGATCGCTCCGAAGACCAGACCGATCGGGATGATCATCCATGGGTTGGTCGCCTTGCTCCACCCGAGGCCGAGGTCGATCAGACCCGCGGAGAAGGTGAAGCCCGCGTGGACCCCGAGCGCCCAGGTGATCGCCATGGAGAGGGCGGTCAGGACGGCGTGGATCGCGTACAGCACCGGCGCGATGAACATGAACGAGAACTCGATGGGCTCGGTGACACCCGTGACGAACGAGGTGAGGGCGAGCGAGACCATCATGCCGGTGACGGCGTTGCGGCGCTCCGGGCGAGCGGTGTGGGCGATGGCCAGGGCGGCGGCCGGCAGGCCGAACATCATGATCGGGAAGAAGCCCGTCATGAACAGACCGGCCTCCGGGTCACCGGCGAAGAAGCGGTTCAGGTCACCGTGGACGACCTCGCCGGCGGCGTTGGTGAAGTCACCGATCTGGAACCAGGCGACGGTGTTGACGAACTGGTGCATGCCGATCGGGATCAGCGCGCGGTTGATGACACCGAAGATGCCGGCGCCCGCGGCGCCCAGACCGGTCATCCACTCACCGAAGTTGGAGATGACCTCGCCGATCGGCTCCCACACCAGGCCGAAGAACACACCGGCGATGACGCCGACGAAGGCCATGATGATCGGGACGAGGCGGCGGCCGTTGAAGAAGCCGAGCCAGTCCACCAGCTTGGTGCGGTGGTAGCGCTGCCACAGGACCGCGGCGAGCAGACCCATGATGATGCCGCCGAGGACGCCGGGGTTGTTGTACGTCGCGGCGACGTCGACACCCTTGTTCTCGGTGGTGTTGATGACGACCTCGGTCACCGGGAAGGCGGTGAGGACGTTCTTGTAGACCAGGAACCCGACGAGCGCGGCGAGCGCCGTGGAGCCGTCCGCCTTCTTGGCGAAGCCGATGGCGACACCGATGCAGAACAGCAGCGGCAGGTTGCTGAAGACCGCGTCACCGGCGGTGGCGAACACCGTGGCGACCTTGCCCCAGCCGAGACCGTCCGCGCCGAAGACGTCGGGCTGACCGAGACGCAGCAGGATGCCGGCGGCGGGCAGGACGGCGATGGGCAGCTGGAGGCTGCGGCCGACCTTCTGCAGGCCCTGGATCAGGCCGGATCCCCGCTTCTTGGCGGGCGGCGCAGCGGCGTCAGTAGCCGTACTCATAACTTCCTCCGGGGGGAGCAAGGCGCCGCCAAGGGGTGCAACCACGAGGGACGGCGACGTCTCAGAAAGGGGGACACGCCGCCGGGGGAAGCGGTCGTGGTCTACACCAATTCATGGTGTAGACCAGTTGTAACACGGTGAGGGTTAGATAAGGAACCTTCGATTTCCTGTGGCCTGGATCACATGTCCCGAGGTGTGCCGAAGGGCCCCCGGATCGTGATCCAGGGGCCCTTGACGGACCGTACGGTAACCCTTCGAGAACCGGCCCGAACCGGTTCGAGCGGGCCCGGCTCAGGCCTTCGTCGTCTCCGACTCCATCGCCGCGATCTCCTCGTCCGACTCCCGACCCGGCGTCGCCAGATCGAACTTCGTGATCGCGAAACGGAACACCACGTAATAGACGAGCGCGAAACACAGACCGATCGGAACGATCAGCCAGGGCTTCGTCGCCAGGTTCCAGTTGATGACGTAGTCGATCAAGCCCGCCGAGAAGCTGAAACCGTCCTTGACGCCCAACCCCCACGACACCGCCATGGACACACCCGTCAGCACCGCGTGCACCGCGTACAACATGGGCGCCACGAACAGGAAGGAGTACTCCAACGGCTCCGTGATCCCGGTGACGAACGACGTCAGAGCCACCGACAGCATCAGACCACCGACCTCCTTGCGCCGCTGCGGCTTCGCGCAGTGCGTGATCGCCAGCGCCGCCGCCGGCAGCGCGAACATCATGATCGGGAAGAAACCGGTCAGGAACAGGCCCGCGGTCGGATCACCGTGCAGGAACATGTTGATGTCACCGTGGTACGTCTTCCCGTCCGCCGCCGTGTACGACCCGAACTGGAACCAGACCGGCACGTTCAGGAACTGGTGCAGGCCGATCACCAACAGCGCGCGGTTCGCGACACCGAAGATGCCGCCACCCCAGGCACCGAGCCCCCGCAACCAGTCGGAGAAACTCTCCAGCGCGTCCCCGACCGGCGGCCAGACCCACAGACAGAGCGCCGCGAACGCGATCGCGACGAACGACATGATGATCGGGACCAACCGCCGACCGTTGAAGAAGCCCAGCCAGTCCACCAACTTCACCCGGTGGTACCGCTGCCAGAAATAGGCCGCCAGCAGCCCCATGATGATGCCGCCGAAGACCCCCGGATTCTGGTACGTGTACGCCACGAAGGTGTCGTTCGGCCCCAGGCAGCCACCCCCGATGTCCTTGGTCCCCTCCGGGCAGGCCTTCTGGAACGCGTGCAGCACCCCCCGGTAGACGAGGAACCCCGCCGTGGCCGCGAGGGCCGTCGAACCGTCCGCCTTCTTCGCCATACCGATGGCGACCCCGATGCAGAACAGCAGCGGCAGACCGAGATCCGGATCGAGCAGCGCCCCACCCGCACCCGCCATCACCTTCGCGACGTCCGTCCACTGCAACCCGTCCGCGCCGAACACGTCCGGCTGCCCCAGCCGCAGCAGGATGCCCGCCGCCGGCAGCACCGCGATCGGGAGCTGCAGGCTGCGCCCCATCTTCTGCAGCCCCTGGAACAGGTTGTTCCGCCAATTCGGCTGTGCCGTTGCTTTGGAGCTGCTCACGCTCATCGGCGTCCTCCCTGGCCGGCCCGTTTTGGCTGCCGCAACACTTACGGCACACTGGTGTAGACCAGTTGTGGGCGGGTTGCTGCTGATCGTCATCATTCGACAGAAGCCCGTCATGTGCCTGCGTAGATGGGCCAACCGTGCGTTACCGTGACGAAGCGGACCGTGCAGGTGGGTAGCCATGTACCGGCCGCCGAGACCCGTTCTTCGAAACACTCAGGGAGAAACACATGGCCACCAAGGCTGAGAAGATCGTCGCCGGGCTCGGCGGCATCGAGAACATCGAAGAGGTCGAGGGCTGCATCACCCGCCTGCGCACCGAGGTCATCAACCCCGACCTCGTCGACGAAGCCGCGCTCAAGGCCGCCGGCGCCCACGGCGTCGTCAAGATGGGCACCGCGATCCAGGTCGTCATCGGCACCGACGCCGACCCCATCGCCGCCGACATCGAAGACATGATGTGATCCGGACCTCCTGAGCAGGCCCGACGGACCCCGTCCCGGAAGCCCCGGACGGGGTCTTCGCACACCGACACAGCCCCGGGCCGGCACCGACTAGGCTCGGAGCCATGTCTCGCATCGACGGCCGTACGCCCGAACAGCTCCGCCCGGTCACCATCGAACGCGGATGGAGCAAGCACGCCGAGGGCTCCGTCCTCGTCTCCTTCGGAGACACCAAGGTCTTCTGCACCGCCTCCTTCACCGAAGGCGTCCCGCGCTGGCGCAAGGGCAGCGGCGAAGGCTGGGTCACCTCCGAATACTCGATGCTGCCCCGCTCCACCAACACCCGCGGCGACCGCGAATCCGTCCGCGGCAAGATCGGCGGCCGCACCCACGAGATCTCCCGCCTGATCGGCCGCTCCCTGCGCGCCGTCATCGACTACAAGGCCCTCGGCGAGAACACCATCGTCCTGGACTGCGACGTCCTCCAGGCCGACGGCGGCACCCGCACCGCCGCCATCACCGGCGCCTACGTCGCCCTCGCCGACGCCGTCGCCTGGGGCCAGAAGAAGAAGTTCGTCAAGGCCGGCCGCAAGCCCCTCACCGGCACCGTCGCCGCCGTCAGCGTCGGCATCGTCGACGGCGTCCCGCTCCTCGACCTCTGCTACGAGGAGGACGTCCGCGCCGAGACCGACATGAACGTGGTCTGCACCGGCGACGGCCGCTTCGTCGAGGTCCAGGGCACCGCCGAAGGCGAGCCCTTCGACCGCAAGGAACTCAACGCCCTCCTCGACCTCGCCGCCGGCGGCTGCGCCGACCTCGAAGCCATCCAGCGGGGCGCGCTCGAACTGTAGCCGGCAACCGCCGGGCCCGGCCCGGCGTCCAGGAAGATACGGGCGCACGGTTTCGCCACCGTGCGCCCGTCCTCGTAGCGTCCAAGCCCTCAGGGGGAGAACCGCATGAAGCTCCGCATAGCGGCCGTAGCCGTGGCCGCCGTACTCACCGTCCCGGCCCTGTCCGCCTGCGACGCGATCTCCACGGCCATGGACTGCGCGAACACCGCCGTGGCCATCACGGACGGCGCCAACGACCTCCAGCAGGCCGTCTCCCAGGCGGGCAACAGCCCCCAGGACGCACAGAACGCGCTCAACCAGATCGAGACGAACCTGAAGAAGATCGGCGACCAGACGGACAACGCCGACCTCGGCAAGGCCATCGACTCCATGAACACGGCCGTCAAGAACGTCCGCGCCTCGATCGAGAGCGGCAACACCGCCCCGGACATCCAGCCCGTCGCGGACGCGGCGAGCGAGCTGTCGAAGGTCTGCACCCCGGGCTGATCCGCCCCCCGGGACGGCCCCCGGGATAATGGGGGGCATGACCTCGACGCCCAGCCGCCTCATCCTGGCCACCCGCAACGCGGGCAAAGTCTCCGAACTCCGCGCGATCCTGTCCGACGCCGGCCTGCCGCACGAGCTGGTCGGCGCGGACGCGTACCCCGAGATCCCGGACGTCAAGGAAACCGGCGTCACCTTCGCCGAGAACGCCCTCCTCAAGGCCCACGCCCTGGCCCAAGCCACCGGCCTCCCGGCGGTCGCCGACGACTCCGGCCTCTGCGTGGACGTCCTGCACGGCGCCCCCGGCATCTTCTCGGCCCGCTGGGCCGGCACCCACGGCGACGACAAGGCCAACCTGGACCTGCTGCTTGCCCAGCTCGGCGACATCGCCGACGAGAACCGCGGGGCCCACTTCGCGTGCGCGGCGGCCCTGGCCCTGCCGGACGGCACCGAACGCGTCGTCGAGGGCCGCCTCCTGGGCACCCTGCGCCACACCCCGTCCGGCACGGGCGGCTTCGGCTACGACCCGATCCTCCAGCCGCAGGGCGACACCCGCACGTGCGCGGAACTGACCCCGGCGGAGAAGAACGCCATCTCCCACCGCGGCCAGGCCTTCCGCGCCCTGGTCCCCTTCGTTCGCGCCCTCCTGGGCTGACCGCCGCGTCCTCCGGGCCCCGTGGACGTACCGAAACGCCGAAGGCCTGCCTTCCCGGAGCCCGGGAAGACAGGCCTTTCGTGCTGGTACGCCCGATCGGATTCGAACCGACAGACACGACCACCTAAAGATCGCCGCTCAGCCGTTGGCGTACGGGCGCAAGCCAAGACCACTGTACTTGGTGGCGGCTGGATAGGGGGACTAGCTGCCGGATCTGCGGGGTCTTCCACCGCGGCACCATGTGCTGGTGACCGCGTGACAGTTGGGGCACAGGAGCCGGAGGTTCTCGCGCTGGTCGTTGCTCCAGTCGCCGTCGATGTGGTCGACCTCCAGCGTCATCGGCTGTCCCCGCCAGACAGGGGGCGTCCCGCACATCGAGCAGCATTCGGGGACGCCGACCTCGCGCAGCGCCCGCAGGAGCAGGTGCGAGCGGGTTCGGCGCCGACCGTCGTGCCTCACGAGGATGTCCGCGGCCTTCCGCACGCTGACGGTGCCGGGTTTGCCACGCTGGTGGGCCTGGCCGAGGAAGTGCGTGGTCGACAGGCCGTCCTCGTGGATCCAGCTCCTGAGGGCCTGGTTCATGCTTCCCGAGGGCTCTCGGCCCAGCCGCCGCAGGGTTTCGGCCAGCGAGTGGGACGTGGCAACGGCCTCGCGGAGGATGGCGGCTTCGGGCTTCACGCGCCTCGCGTACGTCCGGCGCCGAGGCGCTGGGTTCGTCATCGCCGGCGACCCTTTGCTCGACCGCGGTAGGTGTCCGTGGCGGAGTGGCAATTCGGGCAGAGCAGCCGCAGGTTCTCCGGTCGGTTGTTGCGCCAGTCGCCGTCGATGTGGTCGACCTCAAGGGGGAGCGGCCGTCCCTGCCAGACGGCTTCGACGCCGCACAGCCGGCACGCTTCGGGAATTCCGATGGCTGTGAGGGCCTGCTTGAGGTGGGCGCTCTGCGTACGGCGAGCCTGCGGGTCTTCCTGCCTGATTAACACCGTTTCCGGGGTCCGCCGGACTTTTGGGCGCCCCGCCGGTGAGGGCAACACGAAATGGGACGTGTCTATCCCGAACGCCTTGACCCTGCGGCTGATGTGGGTGTGGTGGCCGCCCACCACGTCGAGTCCCAGGCGCCTGAGTACCTCGCACATGTTCGTCGACGCGGCAACGGCCTCCGCCAGTACTTCCCGCGTCCACCTCGCCCCGTCCCGCTCGAAGTGCGAGACGTCCACGCCCAGGCTTCGCATGCGGTCGTGCAGATACCTACGCGACGGGCCGTTCGGGTCCACTCCCAGCCGGCGCAGCGCCTCCGTCAGTGTCCGCGCCCCTTCGGCGGCTTCCGCCAGGCGTTCCTTCGTATACGGGCTGATCGGCATACCCGCCCCCCTCCGCTAGGACCGGCCGCGCGTGCGGCCCTCGTACAGAGCAACGACACCGGAAGGCGGACGGTCACGGGCTGTTTCGTCCGATAAGCGGAGCGGCCCGCACCGGATGGGTGCGGGCCGCTCCGGGGGGTGGGGCGGGGGTCAGAGGCCCAGGTCTTTGATGATCTTGGCTACGTGGCCCGTGGCCTTGACGTTGTAGAAGGCGTGCTCGACCTTGCCCTCCTCGTCGACGACCACCGTCGAGCGGATGACCCCGGTGACCGTCTTGCCGTACAGCTTCTTCTCGCCGTACGCGCCGTACGCCGTCAGCGTCTCCTTCTCCGGGTCGCTGACCAGGGTGACCTTCAGGTCCTCCTTCTCGCGGAACTTCGCCAGCTTCTCCGGCTTGTCCGGGGACACGCCGATGACGTCGTAGCCGTGTCCCGTCAGGAAGGACAGGTTGTCCGTGAAGTCGCAGGCCTGCTTCGTGCAGCCCGGGGTCAGCGCGGACGGGTAGAAGTAGACGATCACCTTGCGGCCCTTGTGGTCGGCGAGCGAGACCTCGTTGCCGTCCGCATCGGGCAGGGTGAAGGCGGGGGCGGTGTCGCCCGGCTGGAGTCGCTCGCTCATCGTGACACTCTCCTCGGGAGGGGATCGGTATGCCATGAGACTAAGCTGACAGACTGTTCATGGCGGACTACGCCCCACACGACCACGACGACGGAGGCAGCGCGGTGCCGGAAGCCAGGACCCCCGCACAGATCGAGGCGGACATCGTCCGCCGCCGTGAGCAGCTCGCCGAGACGCTCGACGAGATCGGTGTGCGCATGCACCCGAAGACGATCATCGGGGACGCGAAGGCACGGGTCGCCTCGACCGTCGACCAGACCGCCGGGCGGGCCTTCGCCACGGTGAACCGGCTCGTGACGGATCTGCGGGACGGTCTGCGGCACGACGACGGGGCTCCGCGCGTCGACCGGATCGTGCCCGTCGCGCTGGTCGCGGTGAGCCTGGTCGGGTTGATCGTGGTGTCGGCGCGCCGCAAGCGCGGATGACCCTGAGGGGTACGGGGCGGGCGTGGGCAGGTAGGTTCGTGGCGTGAGCGAGAACACCACCCACGACAAGCTGCCCATCCGCATGTTGCACGACCGCGTGCTCGTGAAGTCCGATCTGCCGGAGGGCGAGCGGCGCTCGGGCGGCGGCATCCTGATTCCCGCGACGGCCGCGGTGGGCAAGCGGCTGGCCTGGGCCGAGGTGGTCGCGGTCGGGCAGAACGTCCGGACGGTCGAGCCGGGTGACCGGGTGCTGTACGACCCCGAGGACCGTGCCGAGGTCGAGGTGCGGGGTGCGACGTACGTGCTGATGCGCGAGCGGGATCTGCACGCCGTGGCCGCGGAGCGGCTGGAGGGGTCGGAGGACTCCACCGGGCTGTATCTCTGAGTTGTCGGAAAAGGGCTGGTGGCGCAGGTCACCGGCCGTTTTCGCGGCCTTTTGCTACGGTGGAGGGGAACCCCGACGAGACGCGCCGTACCGGGTACGACAAGACGACGCACCCCGTATCGCTCGTTGTCTCGGAGGTGCCGTCATGGCATGGGTTCTTCTTCTCGTCGCCGGTCTGCTCGAGGTCGGCTGGTCGATCGGCATGAAGTTCACCGAAGGTTTCACCCGGCTGTGGCCGAGTGTGTTCACGGGTGCCGGGATCGTCGCGAGCATGGTGTTGCTGTCCTACGCCGCGAAGACCCTGCCCATCGGTACGGCGTACGGGGTGTGGGTGGGCATCGGTGCCGCCGGCGCGGCCGTGCTCGGTATGGCGGTGTTGGGTGAGCCCGTCACCGCCGCCCGGATCTTCTTCATCTGTCTGTTGCTGGTCGCCGTGGTGGGGCTGAAGGCGACCTCCGGTCACTGATCCTCGTCATTCGAGGAAGGCGGACGGTGGTCGCAGGCCTTCGGCCGGGCCGCCGTCGCCGCCCTGGG
This sequence comes from Streptomyces sp. CLCI03, assembly GCF_053615355.1. Taxonomy (NCBI): domain Bacteria; kingdom Bacillati; phylum Actinomycetota; class Actinomycetes; order Kitasatosporales; family Streptomycetaceae; genus Streptomyces; species Streptomyces sp. CLCI03. Next base: position 5,069,829 of record NZ_CM132132.1, read on the forward strand.
TGCTGCCTTGTGCGCCGCCCTCGGTGTTGCCCTGGCCGGCGCCCTGGGTGCCTTGGGTGGTGCCGGCCTGGTCGCCGCCCTGGGTGGTGCCGCCGTTGTCCTGACCGCCGTTGTTCTGGCCCCCGTTGTCCTGGCCGCCCTGGTTCTGGCCTCCGTTGTTCTGTCCGCCCTGGTTGCGCCCGCCGGTCGTGTCGGTCGGTGAGGGGCGGCGGGTCGGGCGTTCGGGGGTGCTGGGCGAGGGTTCGCCGGGGGTCTCCGGCGGCGGTTCGGACTCCGGCTCGGTCGGCGGTGGGGGTGGGGCGGCGCCGGGCTGGAGTTCCAGGTCGAAGTCGACGGGGTCGGTGCCTTCCAGGGCGGTCTTGGTGTACGCGGCCCAGATGCGGGCGGGGTAGCCGCCGCCGCCGATGCGGGCCTCGCCGAGGGCGCCGTAGAGGGATTCGAGGGTTCCGGTGTCCGGGTCCTGGCCCATCATGGAGATCACGGTGACCAGGTCGGGGGTGTAGGCCGCGAACCAGGCCGAGCGGTCGAGTTCGCCGGTGCCGGTCTTGCCCGCGGCGGGGTGGCCGGCGGCGAGGGCGGCGGTACCGGTGCCGTTGTCCACGACGCTGACCAGCATGGACGTGGTGGTGTCGGCGGCTTCGCGGCTGATGGCCTGGGTGGGGGTGCGCTCGGGGAGGCCGATGGTGTCGCCGCCCTTGGTGATCTTCTCCACGAAGGTGTAGGGGGTGCGGCGGCCGTGGTCGGCGAGGGTGGCGTAGGCCTGGGTCATGTCCAGGACGCTCGCCTGGAGGGTGCCGAGTGCCATGGCGGGGCCGGGGACGAAGTTGGGGGTGTTCTCGGGGATGCCGAGGTCGATGGCGGTCTTCTTGACCTTGCCGGTGCCGACGTCGACGGCCATCTGCGCGTACACGGCGTTGACGGAGAGGTCGGTGGCGGTGTTGACGGTGATGTTGCCGTAGGAGATCTGGCCCTCGTTCTCGGGGGCGAAGCGGATGCGGCCGCCGACGACGGGGCGTTTGTTGTCGCCGCTGTAGATCGTGTTCGGGGTGATCCGGCGGCCGTCCTGGGTGCGGGAGTCGTTCTCGACGGCGGCGGCGAAGACGAAGGGCTTGAAGGTGGAGGCGACCTGGTAGTCGTGGCGGGTCGCGTTGTTCACGTACTGCTTGGTGTAGTCGATGCCGCCGTACATGGCGAGGACCTTGCCGGTGGCCGGGTCGATGGAGACTCCGCCGGTGCGGACCAGTCGGTCGGCCTTGCGCGTCTCGGGTTCGAGTTTGCTGACCATCTGGCTGTCGACGGCGTCGACGAGGGCGCTCTGGCGGCGTTTGTCGATGGTGGTGGTGATGCGGTAGCCGCCTTCGGCGAGGGTCTTGTCGTCGAGGATCTCGTTGTCGACGATGTAGTCCTTGATCGCCTCGACGAGGTAGCCGCGTTGGCCGGACAGGCCGGCGGCGGCGCGGACCTTGCCCGGTTCGGGGAACTGGGTCGTCGCGCGTTCGGCGGGGGTCAGCCACTGCTTCTTGACCATGCCGTCGAGTACGTAGTTCCAGCGGGCGAGGGCGCGGGGGCGGCTCTGGGGGTGGGAGACGACGTCGAAGGCGCTGGGGGAGTTGAGGAGGGTGGCGAGGTACGCGCCCTCGGCGGTGGTGAGTTTGCCCACGTCCTTGCCGTAGTAGGCCTGGGCGGCGGCCTGGATGCCGTAGGCGTTGCGGCCGAAGTAGCTGGTGTTCAGGTAGCCCTCAAGAATGTAGTTCTTCGACTTCTCGCGACCGAGTTTGATCGCGATGAAGAACTCTTTGGCCTTGCGTTTGAGCGTCTGTTCCTGGCCCAAGTAGTAGTTCTTGACGTACTGCTGGGTGATCGTAGAACCGGACTGGGTGCCCTTGCCGGTCGCGGTGTTCCAGGCGGCGCGGATCATCGCCTTGGGGTCCACCGCCCGTTCGGAGTAGAAGTCCCGGTCCTCGGCGGCCAGTACGGCCTCCTGCACGGACCGGGGGATCTGCGACAGCGGTACGTTGACGCGGTTGACCTCGCCGTCGCGGGCGATCTGGGAGCCGTCGGAGTACAGGTAGACGTTGGACTGCGCGGTGGCCGCGGCGTTGGCGGGCGGGATGTCGACCAGCAGGTAGCCGGCGACGAGGGCGCCGCCGATCAGCAGGGAGACGAGCAGGATGCCGCCCAGGACCATGCGCCAGGTGGGCAGGAAGCGGCGCCACCCGGTTCTCTTCCGCCGGGCCTTCTTCCCCGGCCGGCCGTCCCGCTGCGGTTCACCGCGCTGTGCCTGCTGTGCCTGCTGTGACGCCGACGGGTCGGTGCGCGGCTGCGGTACGTCCGGCGGGGTGTCGGGGTCGCGAGGGGTCCAGCCCGGGGGTGGTGACTGGTCGCTCATCTCCAGGACTCCTCGACGCCGTTCAAAATATCCACTTCTGTACCTCATGGTGTCTACCCGATGGCCGCTGATTACGCTCCGGACGGGCATAAATCGGTCGCGTGGCTCGCCCCTCCGCACTAAGCTCGCGCGCTTTGGCCGACGTAGGAACGACGTGGGAAACGGAGGGATACGGTGCGCCGAAGAGTGCGACGCGGAGTGGATCTCTACCTGGCGGTCGCGGCAGGCGGATTCAGGCGGTACGCCACCTACGGCATCGCGACAGCGGCCGGGGTGTTCACCAACACCGTGTTCGGGTTCATCGTGGCCTACACGTACATCGCGCTGTGGGACGAGCGGCCCGGACTCGGCGGCTACGACCAGGCGCAGGCACTGACCTTCGTCTGGGTGAGCCAGTCGCTGCTGGCCGCCGCCGCCCTGATCGGCGGCGGCTTCCAGGAGGAGCTCCAGGAGCGGATCCGGACCGGCGACATCGCGGTCGACCTCTACCGGCCCGCGGACCTCCAGATGTGGTGGCTCGCGGCCGATCTGGGGCGGGCCGGCTTCCAGTTGCTGGGCCGCGGGGTGGTGCCGCTGGTGGCGGGGGCGCTGGCGTTCCCGCTGGCGCTGCCCGTCGACCCGCTGCGCTGGCTGCTGTTCCTGGTGTCCGTCCTGCTGGCGCTGGTGGTCAGCTTCGCGCTGCGCTACATGGTGGGGCTGGTGGCCTTCTGGCTGATGGACGGGGCCGGCATCAACATCATGGCCACGGTCGCCTCCATCTTCTTCTCCGGGATGCTGCTGCCGCTGACCGTCTTCCCGGGCGGCTTCGGCGAGTTCGTCCGCGTCCTGCCGTGGTCGGCGATGCTGCAGGTGCCGATGGACGTCCTGCTGGGCAAGCACTCCGGGGCCGGGGCCGCGGCCGAGGCGTTGGGCTTCCAGGCCGGGTGGGCGCTCGTACTGCTGGGGACGGGGCGGCTGTTGCAGTCGGCCGCGACGCGGAAGGTGGTGGTCCAGGGTGGCTGAGGCGGAAGCGGAGGCAACGGCGGTCCCGGTGCGCGTACGGGACCGGGACGTCGTGGTGGCCGATGAGCCCCGGCGCGGCGGCCCGGTCCGGGAGGGGCTGCGCGGCTACCGGTTGATCGTGGCGATGTGGATCCGCTCCACGATGACGTACCGGACGTCCTTCGTCATGACGACCGTCGGGCACGCGGTGATCACGCTCCTGGACTTCGTCGCGATCGCCGTCATGTTCTCCCACGTGGACGCGCTCGGCGGCTTCACGCTGCCCGAGATCGCCCTGCTGTACGGGTCCTGCTCGGCCTCCCTGGGCCTGGCGGACATGCTGCTGGGGAACACCGACCGGATCGGCGCCCGGATCCGTGACGGCTCGCTGGACACGATGCTGGTGCGGCCGGTCCCGGTGCTCGCGCAGGTCGCGGCGGACCGGTTCGCGCTGCGCCGACTGGGCCGCATCGGACAGGGCCTCGGGGTGATGGGCTGGGCGGTCTGGACCCTGGAGGTGGACTGGACGGCCGGGAAGGTGCTGCTGGTGCCCGTGATGGTGATCGCGGGTGCGGCCATCTTCGCGGCGGTGATGGTGACCGGGGCGGCCTTCCAGTTCGTCACCGGGGACGCGGCGGAGGTGCAGAACTCCTTCACCTACGGCGGCTGCACGATGCTGCAGTACCCGCCGACCGTGTTCGCGAAGGACCTGCTGCGCGGGGTGACCTTCATCGTCCCGCTGGCCTTCGTCAACTGGCTGCCCGCACTGCACGTGTTGGGGCGGCCCGATCCGCTGGGACTGCCCGGGTGGGTCGCGTACCTGAGCCCGCTGGTGGCCTTCGTGGTGTTCCTGCCCGCGTCGCTGGCGTGGCGCGCGGGAGTCCGTTCGTACCGAAGCACGGGGAGCTAGAGCTGTGGCGGATGCGCTGATCTCGCTGGACGGGGTTGAGAAGGTCTTTGACGTACGGCGCCGGGTGAGCCTGATGCGTCGGGAGAAACGCCAGGTCAGAGCGGTGGACGGGATCAGTTTCGAGGTCGCCCGCGGCGAGATGGTCGGCTACATCGGGCCCAACGGCGCGGGGAAGTCCACGACGATCAAGATGCTGACCGGCATCCTGACCCCGAGCGGCGGCCGGCTACGGGTCGCGGGCATCGACCCGGCAAGGGAACGGATGCGGCTGGCGCACCGGATCGGGGTGGTGTTCGGGCAGCGCACCACGCTGTGGTGGGACCTGCCGCTGAAGGACTCGTACGGGCTGATGCGGCGGCTGTACCGGGTGCCGCGGGCGCGGTTCGAGGAGAACCTGGAGCGCTGCGTGGAACGGCTCGACCTGGCCGAGCTGCTGGACGTACCGGTACGGCAGTTGTCGCTGGGGCAGCGGATGCGCGGGGACATCGCGGCGGCGCTGCTGCACGACCCGGAGGTGCTGTACCTGGACGAGCCGACGATCGGGCTCGATGTCGTGAGCAAGGCGAAGGTACGGGGCTTCCTGCGGCAGCTGAACGAGGAACTCGGCACGACCGTGCTGCTCACGACGCACGACCTCCAGGACATCGAGCAGCTGTGCGAGCGGGTGATGGTGATCGACCACGGGCGGTTGATGTACGACGGGCCGTTGGGCGGGCTGCACGCGGCCGGGGCGGTGGGGGAGAGCGAGCGGACGCTGGTGGTGGACCTGGAGCGGGAACTCGCGCCGATCAGTGTGGCGGGGGCTCGGGTGGTGAAGGTGGAGGGGCCGCGGCAGTGGCTGGCGTTCCCGGCGGGGACCTCGGCGGCGCCCTTGGTGGCGGCGGTGGCGGCGGACTACCCGCTGGTGGACCTGTCGGTGCGGGAGCCGGACATCGAGGACGTGATCGCGCGGATGTACGCGGGCCGGGGCTGACGGTCCCCTGCATCAGGGGAAAGCCGGGGGCGATCCGGGGGCGATCTCAGGGGCTGAGCCATACAACTCCCCGACAACCCTGCATAGTCTGGTCCACATGAGTGACGAGCGGCCGGAGAAGCCGTTGCCGGAGCTGAGGGCGTCGGACGCCGACCGGGACCGGGTGGTGGAGCGTCTGCGGGACGCCGTCGCCGAGGGCCGGCTCGACATGGAGGAGTTCGAGGAGCGGCTGGAGGCGGCGTACACGTCGCGGACGTACGCGGAGCTGGAACCGCTGACGCGGGACCTGCCGGCTCCGGCGGGCGGTCCGGTCGCCCGGCCCGGGGCGAGCACCGAGCCCTGGACGGGGCGGATCGGCGGGGCGGGCAGCTCGGCGACGGCCGTCGCGGTGATGTCGGGCTTCCAGCGCAAGGGCCGGTGGACGGTGCCGGCGCGGTTCGACGCGGTGGCGTTCTGGGGCGGCGGGGAGCTCGACCTGCGCGAGGCGGACTTCGCGCAGCGCGAGGTGGTGATCAACTGCGTCGCGGTCATGGGCGGTATCCAGATCACGGTGCCGCCGGGGGTGGAGGTGGACGTCCGGGGCTTCGGCTTCATGGGCGCCTTCGACCAGCGCGACAATCCGGGGCCGGCCGAGCCGGGCGCGCCGCGGGTGGTGGTGACGGGCTTCGCCTTCTGGGGCGGCGTGGAGGTGAAGGTCAAGAAGCGGAAGCGGCCTCTGGGTGGGCCCTCGCTCCGCAAAGAGCTGTAGCCGCGGGGGCTCCGGCCGGTCGGTGGTTCCGGGGCTCCGCCCCGGACCCCGCGCCTCAAACGCCGGCGGGGCTGGGTGGTGTGGGTCGGTGCCCCGCCGGAGTGTCTCCTCGGCTCGCGCGGTTCGGCATGTCTCGGCTGTTCGCGGGGGTGCGCGCTCGTCCTGCGGGGACACTCCGCCGTGTCCCCGCCCCACGGCAGGACTTCGACAGTGCCCCCCGAAGCCGGCCCGACGCGTGGGGAGCGGGGACGGGCAGGGGTGTCCCCGCAGGACGAGCGCGCAACCACCGCCCACAGCCGAGACGCGCCCGCATCGCGCGAGCCGAGGAGACACCCCTGCCCGGCCCCGCGCACCCGCCCGCGCCGTCACCGGACCCCGCCCGCCCCGCCCGGAGGGAACGGCGCGAGCCGAGGAGACACCCCTGCCCGGCCCCGCGCACCCGCCCGCGCCGTCACCGGACCCCGCCCGCCCCGCCCGGAGGGAACGGCGCGAGCCGAGGAGACACCCCTGCCCGGCCCCGCGCACCCGCCCGGACGGCAGTCCGGATTCCGGCCCGCAGGCCGATACGGACCGGCTAGGTCGACCCGGACCGCTACCCGCCGCGGGAGCGGACTGGCGTGGCGGGAACTCCTCGGGGCTCCCGGGAGTCGGATGCTATGCAGACAAAACCGGCGCCCCCGGGGGAAGGCAGGAGCACGTGGAGAACCGCAGCACCACCGGAGGGTTCGTGTTCAGTGCCGCCGACGAGGAGCGCCGGCGTGGGGTCCGGCGGATGAAGGCCACCGCGACCGGTCTGTTGCTCCTGGTCGCGGTGGTGTACGTACTCGCCAAGTACGCCCAGCACGCCTGGGGGGCCGGCGGTTGGGCCGCGTACGTCGCCGCCGCGGCCGAGGCCGGGATGGTCGGCGCGCTCGCGGACTGGTTCGCCGTGACCGCCCTCTTCCGGCACCCGCTCGGGCTGCCCATCCCGCACACCGCGATCATCCCGACCAAGAAGGACCAGCTCGGCGCCACCCTCGGCGAGTTCGTCGGGGAGAACTTCCTCTCCGCCGACGTGGTGCGGGCCCGGCTCCACGCCCTCGGCATCGGCGGCCGTCTCGGCTCGTGGCTCGCCGAGCCCGAGCATGCCGACCGGGTGACGGCCGAGCTGGCCGCCGCCCTGCGCGGTGCGCTCACCGTGCTGCGCGACTCCGACGTGCAGGCCGTGGTCGGTGAGGCCATCACGCGGCGCGCCGAGACCGCCGAGATCGCGCCGGGTCTCGGCAAGACCTTGGAGCGGGTCGTCGAGGACGGTGGCCATCGTCGTGCCGTCGATCTGATCTGTGCCAAGGCCCACGACTGGCTCGTCACCCACGGGGCCTCGATCACGGACGCGGTCCAGGGGGGTGCCCCGGGCTGGACCCCGCGGTTCGTGGACCGGAAGGTGGGCGAGCGGGTCTACAAGGAGTTGCTGCGTTTCGTCACGGAGATGCGGGACATGCCCGAGCATCCGGCGCGTGCGGCGGTGGACCGGTTCCTGACGGACTTCGCGGCCGATCTCCAGTCGGACACCGAGACCCGGGCGAAGGTGGAGCGGCTCAAGTCCGAGATCCTGGCGCGTGACGAGGTCCAGGACGTCATCGCCTCGGCGTGGTCGGCGATCCGGTCGATGATCATCTCGGCGGCGGAGGACGAGCAGAGCGAGCTGCGCCTGCGGGTCCGGGCCTCGCTGCTCGCGCTCGGTGCGCGTCTGGCCACGGACGGCCGGCTGCAGGCGAAGGTGGAGGGGTGGATCGAGGGCGCCGTCGTCTACGTCGTCACCACCTACCGGACGGAGATCACCTCGCTGATCACGGACACGGTGGCGGGCTGGGACGCCGAGCACACCTCCCGCAAGATCGAGGCCCACATCGGCCGTGACCTGCAGTTCATCCGTATCAACGGCACGGTGGTCGGCGCCTTGGCGGGCCTGCTGATCTATACGGTCTCGCGCGCCTTCGGGGCGTAGGCCCTGGGGAGCGGCAGTTCCAGTTGGGCGTGCCCGCGGGCGGTGACCCGTAGGGGTTCGGGGCGGGCCGCGCCCAGGGTGAGGAGTGCGCGTAGGGCGGCGATCACGTCGGCCGGTCTGTCGCGGAGGATCCCGGGTGTCGTGCCGGCGACCAGGACGCCTCGGGCCTCCAGGCGCAGCCGCCGCAGGAGGGTGGCCTGCCAGGCGTCGCGCGTGTAGTGGTATTCGGCGGAGTCGATCTCCAGGGCCACGCCTTCGTCGGGCCAGTACGCGTCCGGGCTGGCCAGGAAGGTTCCGTCGGGGCCGTGGAGGCGGGCGTTCCAGAGCGGGGCCGGGAGGTCGGTGGCGGCGAGGGTCTCGCGCGCGCGGCCCTCGGCGATCGAGCGGACCCCGGCGACCAGTTCGGCGGCCGCGGCGCGGACGGCGGGGCGGCCGTGGACGCGGCCCGTGCGCAGTTCGGCGCGCAGGTCGTGCGGGTGGCACCAGCCGCCCTGGACGACGTTGGCCAGGACGGAGCGCACCAGATCGGCGTCGTCCGTGCGGGTGGCGAAGTCGGCGGCGGCTCGGATCGGGCGGGTGCTGGGGACTCCGGAGATGTGGATGGTGGCGGGCCAACGTGTGGTGGGGCGGGGTCGGACCCGGCCTGCCGCGGCCGGTGAGCGTGGGGCGCGGACGAGGACGTCGAGGGGTTCGGGTGGGGCGTCGCGGATGCCGAGGAGGGCGAGCGCGGCGCCGCCGGTGAGCGCGGCGGTGGTTCCGGAGAGGGGGTCGGCCGCGGGGTGGGCGGCGTACAGGACGGCGGACAGCGCCTGCTGGCGGGTGTCGGGCGGGCCGGTCTGCAGCAGGTACACCCGTGGCAGGAGCCGTTGCCAGGGCCCTCCGTGGCGGCTGCGGCCGCTGATGGTGGTGGACGGGATCCCGGCCTGCGTGAGCTGGTGGTAGGTGGCCAGGTTCAGCTGGCGTCGGGCGGTACGGGCGATGGCGGTGATCATGCCCCCGGTATGCCCGGTGGGGCGGGTCCGATGCTCAGGCCGAGGGGTGGTTCGGGGCGAGGAAGACGACGACGCCGTTCCGGGTGCCGGGCAGGGGGGTGACCTCGTGCCAGCCGAGGCGCCGGTAGGTGGCGACGGTGTCGGTGGCCACCCGGGCGGTCAGCAGCCAGGCGCGTTCGTCGGGGGCGTCGGCGGTGATCTCGGCGAGCAGGGCGCGCCCGGTGCCGTTGCCGCGCGCGTGCGGGCGTACGGCGAGTTCGTCGATCTCCAGGGCGCCGATGAGGAGTTCTCGGACGCGCTGTCGGCCGAGCTGTGCGGAGACCTGTCCGTAGGCGCGGTCGCGGGGGAAGGTCTTGGGGGTCAGCCAGGCGGTGGCGAAGCCGTCGATGCCGGCGGGGGACTGTGCGAAGGCGGTGCGGAATCCGGTGCGGCGGCTGTCGGCGTGGAGTCGGGGGGAGAACTGGCGAATGGTTTCTTCATCCTCGTTCCACGGTGGCGCGGAGAACACCTCGCTGTAGGCGTCGGCCAGTTCGTCCGTGAGGTCCAGCACGGCCGGTCCATAACAGATCACGTTTGCAGCTCCTTGGGCCGGCTTGGGCGGCTTCGGTCGGATCGCCCGTGTAGGAGAGTGAATCTACGCCGGGGAGGTTCCACGGAGGGCACCTGCACGGATCCGGAGGGTGTGCGACAAATCCGACTTCCGTACGTGGCCGGGTCGCCCGTATCGCCTTCCCCCGGACCGGCGTTGAACCGGTGTGCCCAGCTCTCTCCTCCGCAAAGCCCTGATCGGCCTCGCCGCGTGCGCGGTGGCGTTCTTCATCACCCTCGGCGTCATCGCGGTCCTGCCCCGCGCCGTCCAGGACACGGTCCCGCCCGGCGTTCTCGGCGGAGCCGTGGTGGTCCTGGGCGTGGGCACCGCGCGCCGCTTCGCACGGCGTGCGCGTTAGCCTCGTCCGGAGACGTTCGAACGGCTGGAGGACTCCACGATGGCGCAGATTCCCACCTCGGCGATAGCGGCGGCCGGCCTGGTCGGCGGCTACGCCACGGCCCGCTGGACCGGCGTACGCCCGCTCGGCGGCGTGATCCTCGCGGCCGCCGGTACGGTCGCCGCCCGCGAATGGCACCGCCGTACGAGCCCGACGACCACGGCCCTCCTGGGCGCGGGCTACGTGGCCGCGTTCGCGGGATCGCACCCGCTGGCGAAGAGGATCGGGGCGTGGCCCGCGGTCTTCACGGCGGCGGCCGCGGTGGCAGCGGCCTCCTACGCGGCGGCGGACCGCTAGGTCCTGTCGTCAAAGTGGCGCCGCGGGCCAGGCGCCACTTTGACGACAGGACCTGGATTCCGCCCGGGCCCGGGGGTGTCCCGCCGATCGGCCGCGATCGGCAGGACCCCTCGGGCCGGACGGTGGCCGGTCCGTCAGAGCGTCCCGTGGAAGAAGCCGACCTCGGGATCCTGCGGGGTGCCGATGAGCAGGGCGCGGTCCAGGAAGCGGTTGAACTGCTCGCAGCTGGTCTCGGGGAGCAGGACGCAGCAGTGGCAGGCGGCGAGGTTGACGTTGTCGGCCCCGCTGACCGGGGATTCCATGCACAGCGGGTCGGCGGAGCACCACGCGGCCCGGGTCAGGGCCGAGGTGAGGGATCGCGTGAGCGCGTCCGGCTCGCCCTGGCTGACCAGTCCGCCGAGGCTCCCGGCGGAGTCGCTGGTCGCGGTGTAGAGCAGCACGCCGGTCATCTCGTCGTCGACGTAGAGGCGTTCGCGCAGTGCCGAGGCGGGATAGCCGCAGTCGAGGCTCCACTCGTTGATCAGCACGTGCGCCAGGGTGTGGACGAGCAGCATGCGGGGTGTGACCGGGGAGAGTTCCGGGTCGCCGTCCGGGCCGGCCTGCTCGGCGAGCAGCGCGAGATGGTGCTCACGCACCACGTCGGCGCGACGGGTCACCTCCGGATGCCGCTGTTCCCAGCGGGCCACGCGTTCGCGGTCCAGTCGCAGGAACACGCCCTCGCCCACGACCTCGATGGCCGGCAGCCATCCCTGCGGGTTGCGCGACAGCGAGGAATGCCGTTCGGGGGCGGCCGAGGTCGGGGCGGTCAGCCGGGTGAAGGAGGTCAGGGCCCGGACCTCCCGCAGGCGGGGGACCAGCATCACCTGGTCGATGCCCGTGCGGTCGGGGAGGTCACCGAGGTCGCCCGGGTCCTGCGTCTCGAAGTCGGGGCTGACGCGGTGGTCGTACTCGGTGCTGCGTTGCAGCTGCTCGTACTCGTCGCGGCGCAGCGGATCGATCAGCACCGCCGCGGCGTCCTCCTCCTTGGCCTCACGTGCCTCGGTGGCCCGTTGGCCGACGCGTACCGCGGCCAGGAGAGCGGCGGCGTCGTAGCCGGACTTCTGCAGCTGAGGCGTCATCCCGATGTAGACGAGGATCTCCGCGTCGGTCCGATCGCGGAACTTCGACATGAAGGGGCGGACGAGCTTGTTGGCGCCCTGGGACCACGGGGGGATGGTCAGCGCGGAGGAGACCATGGGGAACCAGGCGGCGGAGGAACCACGCTGTATGGCTCGCGGGTCCTCGGTGCATTCCTCGGGGGCGGAGTCGTCCTTCAGCCAGGGCCGTCGCCCGGAGCAGCGGATCCCGAGCGAGGCCAGCGCCTTGCGGCCGAGGGCTCCTTCGAGGGACTTGGGGGCCACTCCGCACGAGCAGTGGATGCGGATGGAACGCAGGGAGGCGGTGCGGCCCGCCGTGCGGATTTCGAGGCGGTGGGGCTGGGAGCCGCCCGCCGGGCGTTCCTCGGACTTGTGGACCCAGAGCCAGTACGGGAAGTCGGCGAGGTGTCCGTTCTCGCAGACCATGACGAAGCGGGACGGGGTCAGCTCCGTGGTCTCGCACCTGCCGCACTTGTTCTTCTTCGGGTCCGCGGTCAGCCGGCGGTGCTCGTCGAGGGAGTGGCAGGTGGAGCAGGAGTACCACTCGGGGAAGCGGGCGACGTGGACGCCGTCGCTCGGCGCGTTCTCGTCGGTGGTGGCGGGCGGCAGGTGGAATCCGTCGACGTTCAGCCGGTACTGGAGGCGGGGCTCGGTGAGTTCGAACTCCGACGGCACGTGCCAGGAGTCGAGTCCGCGCACGATGAAGGACTCGCTGTCGATCGCGATCATCGATCCGACACCGTAGGTGGTGATCATCTGGGCGCGCCGGGCCGAACCGAGCTTGCGGGGTCCGCTCTCGGCGCGCAGTCGCTGGAGGCGGGAGCCGGAGCGGGAGCGCCGGGGGGACTCTGACATCTACTTCTCCTCGAACAGGTCGGACTCGGCGTCGACGTCGCGCAGGCTGGTGAGCGTGCGGAAGGACTCGCCGTCCTCGGCCTCCGCGAACGGCACCAGCAGGGCGGGGCGTTTGCCGAACCAGCCCTCGTACACGAGGGTGTCCGGATACGTCTCGGCGAGCAGTCGCCAGTCGTCGATGATCTCTTCGAGTTCCGCGTCCACGTCGTCGGCGTGTTCGGGGGCGATGTCCCGGGCCCGACAGGTGATGGCGGTGCGGATGTCCTTCAGCCGGTCCTCGAACCGGTCGATCTTCGTGGCGCCGCTCTTGGGGCGGGCCGCCTCGATGGTGAGGCGGGCGAGGCCGACGAGGACGGCGTGCAGGGCCCGGTCCCGGGCGCGGGGGGAGAACGGGGTGACGCTCGTCGACTCGACCTGGCGGTAGAGGGCCGAGTGGTAGGTGGTGAAGTTCTCGTAGTGCGAACGGTCGCGCGAGCGAGCCGAGTTCAGGAGGGTGACGACGAGTCCCGGGTGGCTGCGTCCGACCCGGCTGGTCGCCTGGATGTACTCGGCGGTGGTCTGCGGCTGCCCCATGACCGCCATGAGGCCCAGCCGGTCGATGTCGACGCCCACCGAGATCATGTTCGTGGCGAGCAGGACGTCGACCGCGTCGGGGTGCGGGTGGCGGCGCTCCAGATCCTTGAGGTACTTGGGGATGTCGCTCGCGTCGATGCGGCTGGTGAGTTCGGACGGCTCGTTGATCTCACGCGTCCGCGTCTCGGCCTGGGCGGCGAGCAGTGCGATCCGGTCGTGGACGTCGTCCCTGACCTGCAGTTCGGCCGCGGCAAGCAGGCGCAGACTGTTGAAGTAGCCGACGAGCGTCCAGTAGGCGTCCCGGACGGCGCCGGGGCCCTCGATCAGTGCGGCGTGGTGGAGCAGCGCGGCGTACGCGCGCACGAGGAGGGTGGCCTGGCTGGTGGACGGGGTCAGCAGGCCGACGTAGCGGCGGGTGGCCTTGCGGTCGGCCGGCGCCTCGCGGGAGAACCACGAGTCGCGGGAGTCGAGCGCGGTGGGCGGGAACTGGTGGACCTCACGGTGGAACAGGGCGTGGCCCTGCTGCTTGGCCCGTCGGATCGTCGCGGTGGAGGCGATCACCTTGGGTGTCTCCGCGGCGAGGTCGATCATCGTTTCGTACAGCCCGGTCATGGTCCCGAGCGGGCCCGAGATCAGGTGCAGCTCGTCCTGGACGATCAGTTCGGGCGGCGGGGTGTCGTCGGCGGGCCGGTTCAGGTTGAACAGGGCGGCGGTCCGCTCCTCCCACGGGATGAGGGCGAACTTGTCGACCGTCGCGATCACCAGCGTGGGGCGTGCCTGGTAGACGGTCTGGTCCACCACGTGGATCGGCAGGCCTTCGTGGAAGTCGCAGTCCTCGGCGGGGCACGCGACGACCATCGCGGCGGGTTCCAGGGTGACCGTGTAGTCGTGGGCGTCCAGAGCGGATCCGCACCAGGGGCAGGCGCGGAGCTGGACGGGGTTCTCCTTGGCGACCGATTGGCCGTTGCGGAGCTTCTGCAGGCTCTTCTGCGCGGTCTTGAGGTCGTTCGGGGTGGCCGACTGGCCCACCCACATGCCGATGGAGATCCTTTCCGTGCCCAGCGGGCGCGCGGAGTTCTTCGCCTCCAGGCGGATGCGTTCCATCGCGCAGATCAGGATGGTCGCCCGTTCGAACTGCTGGAGGGTCAGCAGGCGGAGCGTGTACCGCATCAGTACGGTCACCCCGCCGCCGGATTCGCGGCGGCGCAGTCGCCGCAGGAACACGGTGAACGCGATGAGGCCGAGGTAGGCCTCGGTCTTGCCACCGCCGGTCGGGAACCACAGGAGGTCGGCGATCTGCCGGTCGTCGTGCTGGGGATCGGCGATGCCGTCGAGGCACAGCAGGACGAAGCCGATCTGGAAGGGGCGCCAGGCGTTGGGGCGGCCCGGCTCACCTTCCTTGATCGTGATCGCGCGGGTGCGCTGGTCGTCCATGGCGCGGTTGGCCAGCCGGAAGGCTTCCAGGCAGTCGTCGTCGACGCGCAGCAGCTCGACGCCGGAGCGCATGCGTCCCAGAGCGGTGGCGCAGTGGTCGATCTGCAGCAGGGCCAGTTCGGCGAACTCGGAGGAGCCGAGCCGTTCGGCGTCGGTCCTGCGCTCCGCGATCCAGTTCTCGTAGGAGGACAGGAGCGCCAGGAGGGCGGGCACGATCTCGTCCCGGGGCGCGGTCGAGAGCCACTTCATGCCCAACGAGGTCGCGTCGATGTCGGGGTTCGAGTCGGTGAGCATGACCTCGTACGTGGGCACGAGCTCGGTGTGCACGGCGTCGATGCGGTACGGCCCGGCGTCCGCCCGCAGGTGGTTCGGAGGGGGCGCCACCCAGTGCCAGTCCGCGGCGCAGCCGTGGCCCGTGGCGAAGGAGGGGGCGTGCCGGTGCAGGAGCCGGCTGACATCCAGCTCGGGGTCGGCCGAGCGGCCGTGGACGGGCCGTTCCACCAGACCGCCGGAGCCCGCGGGCGCGGTCACGGTCAGGCGGGGCTGGAAGAAGCAGGCCTCGTCCTGGGGGCCGGTCCTGGGGGCGGGCGTGGTGTTGATGAGGGTGACGGTCACCGCGACGGCCCCGGAGGCGTCCTCGCTGCGCACGATGATCTGCAGGGACAGGAGGTGGGGCAGGATCTCCACCGTCCGGGTGCCGGGCGCGGTGACGTCGACGGGTACGTCGCGGGCGGGGACGGCCTGGCGCGTCCATCGTTCGCCGGTGTCCTCGGTGGAGCGTCGTTCCGCGGCCTTGGCGGCGGTCGCCCGCCCCGACGCGTCGACCGGTAGGTAGCGGGCGGCCTCGACGCGGACGGTGACCTCGGGGGCCGCCACCCGGTCGACGGCGAAGGTGATGCCCATGGCCGAGGGGCGACGTACGTTGGAGAGGGCGACGCCGGAGTCGTCCCGGTCCCCGTCGCGCTGCTCCCGGCGGGCCACGTCGGCCGCGGGGTCGGGGTCGTCGTCGGCGGCCCGCTCGGTCCGGTCCTCGGCGGCGTCGCCCTGCGGGAACAGGGCCCCGACGGGATAGGTGGTGACCGGCGGGTCCTCCAGCACCTCGTCCGGTCCGCCCTTGGGACCCATCAGGTCGAGGACGAGCCGGTGCACCAACTCGTCCCGGAACTCGTAGTGTTCGTCGTGCTCGCTCTTCATCATCCCTCGCCGTCCTCCGTGCCCTTCCGCTCCCACTCGTAGCGCCCCAGCCCGATCGGCCGGGGGGCCAGCCATACGCCCCGCTCGCCCAGGCCCGCGCCGAGAGCGACGTTGTCGCTGCCCACGACGGTTTCCACCGAGTCGAGGAACAGGTCCGTGATGGTGAGTGGCCATGCGAGTGCGGCCGCGTCCTTGCGGGTCCTGCGGATCGTGTACATGTCCTTGCGGAAGGCCTCGGAGGCGCTTCCGATGACGCGGCCGGCATGGCGCAGCAGGTAGGGAGGGCTCGCGTCCGGTCCGGTCGGGAGGGCGTGCGCGCGTACGAACTCGACGGGGTCGCCGGGGTGCACCTCCTGCGCGAGGTAGTGCTGCAGGTCGACGGCGTCGTCCTCGATGTCGTGGGCGCCGGCCGGGGCCTCGCGTGACACGTCGCCGCCGATGACTTCGATGCCGTACCGCTGTCCGCGCTTGGGACCCGTTCCGCCGCGGTACCAGCGGCCGGTCGGGGGCCGGCCGTCGTCGTCCTTGCGGAGGAAGGGGTCCCTGCGCAGGTCCAGGTGGTACAGGTCGGTGCGCGGTCGGGTCATGGCCACGTAGAGGGCGCGGGCCGCCGCGGCCGGATCGCCGTCCTTGGTGTCCGAGGCCGGCGCGGGACCGGGGTCGATCACGACGACCCGGTCGAACTCCAGCCCCTTGGCGCGGTGCACGGTGGAGACGACGAGTCTTCGCGTGTCCTGGGTGGTCAGTTCGTCCGGTGTCCGGCCGGCGGCGAGGGCGGTTTTCACCCGGTTCAGATCGATCCCCGACCGGTGCCCACGGCCGTCCAGCCGGACCAAGGCGTGCCACAGGACGTCGCGGGCCTCGCCGTCCGGGAGGTCCAGCTCGTCGGCGATCGCGTCGAACCGCGCCCTGGCCAGGGCGGATCCTTCGCATCGGCGGTAGAGCAGGCTCAACCAGGCGGGCAGCACGCGGTCCTGGGCGGAGCGCTGCACCCTGTGGGGTATGCCGGACGTCCACAGGGAGCGGGAGACGGCCAGGGCCTGGCCGTTGGTGGTGCACAGGATGGCGTTCGTGCCCTGGTCGGAACGGAGTGCGGAGGCGGCGAGTTCGCTGTCGAGGGGGGCGAAGGGAAGGTTCGACAGCAGCGCGGCGTGCAGCCGGCTGTGGACCGACCGGTGGCCCTCGGCGGTCAGGTCGTCCTGCTGGAGGTGGTGGCCCAGGTGGAGGGCGGTGCGGGCGGAGTCCGTCGTGGCGCGGAAGTTGCGGGTGAGCCGTAGCTCGCGCAGGTCCGCGGGGAAGCTGTTGCGCAGCCAGGGGAAGAAGCTGTTGACCTCCTCGGCGCGTCGTGCCACCGGTACCTGGAAGCCGTACAGGGACTGGGCGGGATCGCCGACGACGGTGAATCCGGCGTCCCGGTACTCGTCGAGCAGGGCCTCGATCATGCGGCTTCGATCACCGACGAGGTCCTGCACCTCGTCGACGACGACATGGGCCAGGTCCTCGGTGAGGTACGCGTCGAGCCTGCCTTCCCCGATCGCTTCCGTGGCGTTGCGGATGCGTTCGTCGAAGGGGACGGTGTGCCACTCGCCGGTGGGGGCGATCTCGGACAGGAAGGCGGTGGCCCAGCTGTCGAAGGTCTGTACCCGGACCCGGTCGGCGGCGACGGCGTGCCGCTGGATGCGTCGGCGCAGCTCGCGTACGGCGGCGTTGGAGAAGCTCAGGACGAGTATCTCGCCGGGCAGTACGTCGTCGCGCTCGACCAGGGCGTCGAGGCGGCGCACCAGGGTGTGGGTCTTGCCGGCGCCCGCCCCGGCGACGACCAGGCATTTGGCGTCCCAGGGCAGTTCCACGACGGCGCGCTGTTCGTCCGTGAGCGTGGGAGACGCTCCCGGGGTGTTCGTCACGTGCGCTCCCAGAGGTGCTCGAACTCGGTGAAGGCGAGCTTGTGACCGTAGTTCTCGATGTTGTCGTCGACGTTGAGGATGAGGCAGGTGTCCTTGCCTCCGTTCGCGGGTCCGCGGAGCCCGCGACCGATCATCTGCTGGTAGACGTTGGGGCTGTAGGTGGGGCGGGAGACGACCACCACGCGGGTGGCGGGGGCGTCGAAGCCCTGGGTGAGGACGCCGTAGTTGGCCAGGACCCGGATCCTGTTCTCCCGGAAGTCGTCCACCCGCTTGCGGCGGGTGGCGGTGGGCGTGGCCGAGTCGATGGAGTCGGCGGACACGCCCATGCCGTTCAGCTTGGCCGCGATCACCTTGGCGTGGGCCACGGAGGTGGCGAACAGCAGGACGGGCCAGTCGGCGGGCAGGGAGGCGATCTCGTCGACGAGCATCCGGTTGCGTTCGTGGTCGAACGCGAGCCGGTCCTCGACCGTGGCGGGCAGCGCGCCGAAGGTGTCCACCTTGCTCAGTTCCGAGGCGCTCATGGTCACCGTCGCGCCCCGCAGGACCCGCTGCTCGACCCTGGCCAGCACCTTCATGTCCTGCAGCTGGGGGTACGGGTCCGGGTCGAGGACGCCCTTGTCCAGTCGTGACCGGCCGTAGCGCTGGACGAGGCGCTGGGTCTCGTCCTCGTTCGTGCTGCGGAAGGGGGTCGCCGTCAGTCCGACCAGCGGCCGCTCGGTCCTGTTGTTGCGGGAGATCCCGAGGAGTTCGAAGAGCCGGGTGTAGCGCTTGGAGAGGGAGGTGTGCGCCTCGTCGACGATGACGGCCGAGGCCTCGCGCAGCCAGGCGTACGCCTCGGTGTCCAGGTGCCGTTCCAGTTTCGCGTCGACGGCGACCACGAGGTGGACGGTGGAGCGGATGTCGGTGGCGGAGTTGGCCCCCCACAGCCGGCTGATGGACAGCGCCTCGCGTTCGGCGCCGACCTTGGACCAGACGAACTTCCAGCTCTGCACGGCCTGCTCGCACAGTTCCTCGCTCTGCGCGATCCACAGGATCGGACCGGTGGGCCGGCGGTGCTTGATGGCCCGGATCACCGCTTCGGCCGCGACCCGCGTCTTGCCGGAGCCGGTGGGCATGCACAGCATGGCGCGTTTGGGGTCGGGGTCCGTCAGCAGGTAGAAGAGGTTCTGGGCGAGCTGCTCCTGGTAGTCGTGCAGGCGGGGGAAGTCCACGGGCCCCGCCACCTGCTCCATCGCGGGCGGGCTGACGGGGCGGGCGCCGGCGAACGCCTCGGGGAAGCCGAGGCGGTTGACGAACTGGCGCGCGGCGGTGTCGCCGCCGTAGCTGTTCGGGGCCTCGGCCCATCGGGAGGCGATCGCCTTGGCGTAGTGGCGCAGGACGCCGTCCTTCTCCGAGTTGTAGGCCAGTTCCGCGATCCGTCGCCCGTCGGGCTCCTTCCCGGACACGTGGAGCTCGTCCTCCCACAGGCCCGGCGGGAGTCCCGTGCGCAGGGCTTCCTCGCCGATCAGCAGCAGGAGCTTGTCGGTGACGCTCTCCGCGTGGACGACGCGCTGGAGCTTCTCGTTGGCCCGCTGCTGTTCCTGGAGCGCGATGACCTGCCGGCACTCGGCACGCGACAGTCGCCAGCCGAACACCTTGGACGCCTCGTGGAGGATCTCCAGCTCGTCCTCGGGGTGGCTGATCAACGCGACCCGGCCGTCGAGCGCGCTCTTCAGGGCGACGGGGCGGTAGTTGTGGTCGGTGCGGATGATCTCTTCGAGTCGGGTGCAGGACTGGAACCAGGCGTCGGCGGTCGCGAGGTCGGTGCGCAGGCGCAGGGAGGGGAAGCGGTTCAGGAGCAGCTCGGGTTCGGCCTCGGAGGCGTGACTCAGCTCCTTCGTGATCTTGTCGCCGGGGCTGCACATGTCCCACCGCTCACGCAGCAGTTCGGCGTCCTCCGGGGTGTCGACGAGGAGCGCCGGGACGGATTCGCGTACGAGGCTGTCGTACTCCTCGCGGACGGAGGTCACGGCGATGTCCGTGTCGGGTCGATGTCCCCATTCGGTGCCGATGCGGCAGCGGGTCTCGACGCCTTCCGGGAAGCCGGCGTCGGCGCGGGTGAGCAGGGTGTAGGCGTTGCCGAGGAAGGTGTCGTCCTCGCTGACGGCGATCCGCTCGTGGACCGTGTTCCACACCCGCTGCGGCACCTTGTCGAGGGTGCCGGGCATCTCCAGGGCGTCGGCCTGGGCGGGGGAGAGGCGGGCCACGGGGAGGACGGCCGCGTAGGGGGACAGCTGCGGTCCCACGCAAGCGCGCAGCGGGAGCAGTTCCCGGTCGGTGCGGGCGTACCCGTACCGGGTGACCATCCAGCGCAGCGGGGACGGCGCGGGTTCCTGGGTGCGGCTCTGCTTGCCGACCTGCCGGGTCCAGTTGCGGACCATGCCCCGGTCGGGCATCGCGGCGACGAAGTCGGCCCTGCCCTCTTCGCTCAGCCGGGTCAGGAATCCCAGCGGGCCGGCGGGCGAGGCGCCCTGCAAACGCATGGTCGCCCTGTTCGGACGGGCCGAGCTGGCCGGGAGGGTGGCGCAGTACGCCTTGTGCATGGCCTCCGCGTAGGACTCGAACCAGGGTTCGCCGGTCGGGTCCTGATCGACGTCCGGGCCCGAGCGCGCACCGAGGTCACGCAGGACGAGGAGGTCGTCCCGATGGAAGCGGGGGTCGACTGCGAGGGCCGCGTCGCGCGAGCCGTCGGCGGGGACGACGGGGCCGGGCAGCAGGCACGACTCGATGCTGCTGAACGCACCGGCGAGGGTACGCACCTTCAGGACGGCCGTCGGATGCGGCACCCTCTCGTTCAGGATGCGGATCGACTGGCCCGCCCCGGCCCGGCGGGACAGCTTCCAGAACTCCTCCCACGAGGATTCGCCGTACCGGGCGAATCCCTGGTCCACGACGGCTTCGAAGCGGCCGAGGGCGTCGGCCTCGTGGATCCCGATGGTGTCGAGGTCGGTGGAGAGCTCGCGCACCGTGGCGATCTCGGGGTGGACGTAGACCATCTCGTTCGGGAGGGAGTCGTCCAGGACCCGGCGGAAGACCGTGTTGGGGCGCGGGGCCACCAGGCCGTGCGCCTCCGTGAGGAGGATGCGGGCCTGTCGGGCCTCCGGGACGTACGGGCTGTTGCCGCGGATCATCGCCGCGAGGATCCGCAGCGCGCACGCGGACGCCGCGGGCGTGCCGTCGGTGACCAGGGCCTCCAGCCACTCCTGGACGGTCGCGCGTTCGTGGTGCGCGGCGTCGAGGATGTGGCCGAGCTTGCCGCGCCGGTCCCGGTCGGTCTCGACGGACCGGTGCACCCAGGCGGTGGGCCGGGCCGGGTGGGAGGCCCACAGGTCCAGCCACTCGGGCCGCAGCTCCTCCGGGTGGACGCGGAGGGCGGAGGGCTTCCGCAGTACCCCGTCCTGGTCGGGGAGGGAGGGTCTCGCGGCCGCCTCGCGCCACACCCCTTGGATCACCTGCCCGTCGGCCCAGTTGCGGCGCTCCTTGTAGCGGCCGGGCAGGTGGGCGAGGTGGCGGGCGGGGTCGGCGGGGTCCGTCAGGGCGGGCAGGGACGCGGCCACCAGACCGGCGGCGGCCCCCAGCAGCTCGTCGTTCAGCGGGGTGCCGTCGACCAGGTGCTGGCGGTCCTCGTTGGTCTTCCAGGCGGCGTTGAGTATGCCGCGCAGGGTCATCGGGTAGTGGGTGGGGAAGTAGGCCCAGAAGGCGCCCAGTTCACGTCGGCTCTCGGGCACGGCCCACGAGATGTCGATGACGGGCCGGTCGTGGAGTTCCCCGGAGGCCTCGCGGGTCTTCGCGGTGGGGGAGTAGGGCACGGTGAAGACGCGCCACGTCTCCCGCTCCGGTGGTCCGTCGTCGTCCGAGACGAGAAGGGTGTGGACGGTCCCTTCCCGGGTCCCGCTCAGGGAACGGCGGAAGCGCGCGTTCTCGCGCCGGTCCTCCAGGTCGATCGTCCCGACATGCGGGGAGAAGAGCGGGAATTCCCGGGGGAACGCGCGCAGGTCCCGGCCCAGGCGCGCCGCGGCCCCGGGCAGCAGCGGGAGCCGGACGACCGTGACGGCCCCGCAGGAGAAGAGGTCGTTCAGCACGTGGTCCTCGCGCAGTTCGCGCGCGAGGTCGAGCGGGCGGGCCATGCGCAGTACGGGAGTTTCCTTCGCCTGCGGATGGACCTCGTGGATGAGGTGCGCCGACCATTCGCGGTCGAATCCGAAGCTGCCCGTGACACTGAAGAACTGCGGGGTGTCGGTGATCGACAGGACGGACTTGACGCCCACGCCGAAGCGCCCGATCTGCCCTCCGCGCTTCTTCGAGACGCTCATGCGCAGAATGGTCTCGGCGCCGTCGGCGGAGAGCGGGTTTCCCTCGTTGGCGCAGTACAGATGGTTCTGCGTGAGGACCACGGCGACGCGGCCCGGCGTATCGCGATCCCTCAGTTCGTCCGCGCCGTTCTGCACGAGTTCGTACAACTGGCGATCACCGTAGCCCCCTTGCTGGATTCGCCGCTCGCCGTTCGCGTCCTCCAGGATCCGGCCGGGATCGTTGCGATAGGTGCTGAGGCTTCGGTCCGACTGGTCGAGGACGACGCGCAGCACGTCGGACAGGGGACCTGACTGCGCGGGGGACGGCTGAAAGGACACGAAGAAGCTCACTCTCCGGTTATCGCAAAGGTCGGCGCGACGAAATCAAGACGTGGGCGCGAGAGGGCGTGCGAGGGATGTCGCGGGGGCGCGAGGCAGCCTTGATGAGGGCATGGCAAATAGCCTGTAGGCGCGCACCCCCCGGTGGTTCTCGCGGAATCCTCACCCGGCGAGTGATCGAAAGGGTCGCACGGGTGAAGGAGGTGGCACAAGGGGCGCTGTGGGCACTTCAGCCGGTCGGGTTGCCGGGAAACGTACCGATTCCTTGGGGCCCGGCCGCGGGTGGCAGCCGAATCCGCACGATGGTTCGATGAGTAAATTTTGACACATTCTCCGCTGTCAAATGGTCAGTTGTATGATGCGCGAGGTCGTTCCCGCACGATGACATGGAGTGCTGACGGATCGTGGTCGACAACTACGGAGCCTGGCTGGGGCGTCAGCTGCAGCGACAGGGGATGACCCAGACGGAGCTCGCGGCACAGGTGAACGTCACCCGGGCCGCCGTCTCCACATGGGTGAGCGGCCGGGTGACGCCCCGACCCGACACGGTGAAGCTCATAGAGGAGGCCCTCGGGGTCGTCCCCGGGGCCTCCCTGTCGATGGACGAGACCGTCGGGCACGAGCGGCTCACCTGGTACCACCGCCCCGCACACGTCGACGGCGGACGCGAGTACGGCAACGCCGCCGCCTTCGCCTTCGACGCCGACCTCTCGGTCCTGGCCCGCGAAGCGACCCAGAACAGTCTTGACGAGATCCTCGACACCGGTCGACCGGTACGCATCCGGCACGTCCTCCACGAGATCTCCGGCGAACGACTCGACGCCTTCCGGCGCGTGATGCGCTGGGACGCGCTGCGCGAGCACTACGAATCGGCCGCGAGCGCGGGCAACAAGGCCTCCCGCGCACTGGCGCGGGCCCTGCGCGACATCGAGGACCGCGCGAGCCTCGTCCTCCTGCGCGTGGACGACTACAACGCCAACGGGTTGACCGGCGACGACTACGACGACGGCCGCTTCGCCGCGGTCGTCAGGCGCCAACTGGACAGCGTGAAGTCCAACGCCAGCGCCGGTGGATCCTTCGGCCTCGGCAAGGCGACCCTCTGGTCGGCCAGCTCCCTGGGCATGGTCCTCATCAACAGCACCCTGAGCCGGCCGCACGACGGACACCGGGAGCGGCGCCTCATCGGCCGCATCGACCTCCCCTGGCACACCGTCGGGGACCAGGCCTACGCCGGCCCCGCCTGGCTGGGCGAGGCCGACCCGGACCGCGACGGCGCGGCCCGTTCCTGGTGGGCGGACGAGGCCACGGTCGAGGCGCTGCACCTCGGACGCGACAGCGACGAGCCCGGAACCTCCTTCCTCGTCGTCGGCGCACACCAGGGGGACGACGAGGACGCCGACCTCGAAGCGCTGCACGAGAAGCTGTCGGCCGGGCTGGGCCGGAACTTCTGGGCCTCCATGATCGCCGCCCCGGGATCCGAGCCCCTCGTCCAGGCGTCGGTCGTGGCCCTGCGCGACGGCGTCGAGGTCGTCGCCGAGCGACGCGTGGTCCCCGACGAATACGAGCCGGCCCGCTCACGCGCCCTGCGCGCCTTCCTCGAAGGGGCGACGGTCGACCGACTGACCGCACCCGAGCAGGTCGTCGAGCGACGCGTCCGACTCGACGTACCCCCCTTGCGCTCCCCGGAGACCGAGGCGGACGGCAAGCCGGTCCGGCACGAGGCCGTCCTGCTCGTCACCGCCGCCGAACCGGACGACCCGCGCCCCAACCAACTGGTCTGCATGCGGGGCAACCGCATGGTGGTGATGACGCAGACCATCAACCCCCCGCTCGGCGGGAACGCCTACCAGGCCCTGCTCCTCGCGGGCACGGCCGCCGGGGACTCCTCCGACGGCGCACGCGCCGCGGAACGCTTCCTGCGCACGGCGGAACCGCCCGAGCACGACACCTGGAAGCGCACCGAGGACCTGGTCGTCACCTACGCGCGCGGCGTCGTCCGCAGCATCGGCGACTTCCGGTCCGCGATGCGCGAAGGGGTCCTGGCCGTCGTCGCCACCCGCAACGACGCATCCACCGAGGACGAGGCCGTTCCGTCCGTCCTGCGCGAGGTGCTGCGCATCGACGCCCCCAAGGGGCCGCCCCGCAACGCGCGCAGCCACCCCCAGGTCGACGACGTCGACGGCCACGTCGACGACACCGGCGCCTGGCAGGTCCGGGTCGAGGTCAACCTGCCCCCGCAGGCCGATCCGTGGACGCTCGTCCCCGTCCTGCGATTCGTCACCCGCTCGGGACCGAAGCCCGTCGTGAAGTGGGCCCGACTGGTCGCCGAGCGCAACTGCGAGGTCACCGCCGAAGGTTCCCTGCTGTTCAAGGCGGGGGCCCGCACAGCGGTCTTCGTCGGGGAGAGCGACGTGCGGGACCATCCCGTACCCGCGCGGCACGCCCGCGTCGAGGTGGACGTGCAGCGCGCGAAGGAGTCGATGTGAAGCAGCTCGTCCCCTACCCGACCCTGCGCCGATCCGACGGACTCACCACGATCGAGGTGCGGGAGGGACGCGTCGACGAGGACGCCCTGCCGCTGGAACTCGTCAACCGGCAGGAACGCCGTGTCGCCGTGCACGGTGTGGGCTACGCCGACTGGTCCACCGCGCGGCTCGCGGTCCGCATGCGGGTACCGGCGGTGGCCGACGCCGAAGGCCGGGGCTGGCGGGACGTGCGGGCGGCGGTGACGATCGCCAACCGCACCTCCAACGTGCGCTCGGTGACCCCGCTGCGCCAGGACGCCTCCGGCGACTGGATCGGCGAGGTACGCGTCGACCGCGACGAGCACCTGGGACGACTGCAGCTCACCGGCATCGTCACGGCGACGGTCGACGGAGTGCCCGGCCGCCTCATCGGATCCGCCGAGGACACCTGGACCGTGGACGTGGACGCGCGGACCGCCCACCGCGAGCAGGACATCCGCATGACGGAGGTCGACTTCGGCTCCGACGAGCACCCCCACCTCCACGACTTCCGGCACAACGAATGGGCGATCGACGCGAACGGCGCCGTCCCCACCGTCTACGTCAACACCGCCCTCGAAGGAGTGGCGCGGCTGCTCGGCGCACCCGCACGGGGCATGTCCCCCGCGGAGGGCGCCCTGCAGAAGGCGCTCGCCGCCAAGCTCGGCACCGACCTGTGGGTCACCCTCTTCCACAGCGCCGCGGACGAGGTCTTCGCCGAGGACGGAGAGCCCCAATGGCCGGGCGGCTGGCGGGACAACGTCCTCAAGCGGATGCTGCCCGACGTGTGCCCCGACCTCTCCCCGTCCGACGCGCTGCGGGAACTGCTGTCCCGCCGGGTCGGTGGCGCGGGCCGGGACCTGCACATGCGCGTACTCCACGCGGCCGGGCGACAGTCCCGGTCGGCACGCTCGCTGGGCGAGGCATTGCGGGACATCACGAAGGGGAGCGCGAAGCAGTGAGCTGGGAATCCGTCTACGAAGGAGCGGCCGCCGCACCCGAGCGGCTCGCACTCCTTCCCGACGCCGTGGCGCGGCGCGAACTCGACGACGAGGTTCTGGGCGGCCGGAGCGCACTGCCCCACGAGAAGCTGGACCGCGGCTCCCGCGCGTTCGAGGACGACGGCGACCGATGGCGCGCGCGGCCCGTACGCGAGCTGTTCGACGCCGCGATGCGCAGGTTCGTCGAGGCGCACCCCGGGGCCAGTGACGCGTGGCTCGCCCCCCGCCTGCACGCGACGCTCCGACTGACCCGCCGGGAAGCCGGCGACTCGGAACTCTGGAACCACCTGGCGTTGCGCGTCGCACCGGACTACGTCCTGTGGCGCTGGCTCGGCGGCGAGAACGAGAACGGCGGCGGGGGCGAGGCGCGGGTCAACCCACGGCGCTTCACCGGCCCCTTCCACGTCCAGGCCATGGCCCGGCTCTGGTGGGCCGCCGAGATATACCGCGACGGGCGCAACTACGCGACGGCGGAGGCGGCCTGCGCCAACCAGGAGATGTTCAACTCCGCACTGCGACAGGACGTGTTCCTGCACCGGCCCACCGCCCAGACCGTGATCCGGATGCTGCGCGACGGCACCGTGACCAGCACCAGGGCGGCGAACGCGCTCATCAAGGCGGTCAACACCGCCGGGAGCACCATCCAGTACGAACTGGTCGCACCCGACGAGCCGTTGGACACCAAGGCCCGGCGCCTGTGGATGGAGGACCTCACCTACGCGCCACCCGTCCCGCACGATTCCCTGCCGGACGGACCGGACGACGGGGAGGTGGACTTCTCCTCGGTCGCCCGGCTGCTGCCGCTCTTCCAGGAGCTGTTCACCACCGCGCCGATCCGCGGCAAGGAGGAGGAGCCGGTGGAGAACCCCTACGCCTGAGCCGTGTCCGACGTCAGGTCCTCCGCCTCGTGCCGATCTTCGAGGCCCGCCCCGCCCTCCAGGGCGTGATAGACGTGCTCGGCCAGCGCCCGTGCCAGCGGTACCGGTACCGCGTTGCCGATCTGGCGCGCGATCTGGGACTTGCTTCCGCACCACCGGAAGCCGTCGGGGAACCCCTGGATGCGTGACGCCTCGTAGTGGGTGATCGGGCGATGGTCCACCGGATGCAGGTACCGCCCCTTCTCCGGCTTGAAGAATTCGGTGCGGATCGTCACGGAGGGCTTCTCCCACACGAGCCGGCCCATGACGTCACCCGAGCCGCTGTTGTGGCGGTTCCAGCTCTCGGTCGAGAGCGGGACCAGCTTTCCTTCCACGAGCGCCGGGGGCGCGTTCCTCAGCGCGTGTCGGTTCTGACCCGGTTCGATGGCCCGGTAGCGGGCCAGGGAGAGGTCCGTCGGCCGGCGACCGATGTGCAGCGATTCGCTCGTGAACGGTCCCGGGATCATCTCGCGGAGCCGCGCGACGAACTCCTTGTCGAGGACGCCCGTCTCGGTGACCTTCCGGGAAATGGTGACGGACGGGACGTTCTCGTCGTTCAGTTCCGGCAGGTCGAACCGGCTCGGCTTGTACGGGATCGGGTCCTTCTCGCCGTCCAGGCATTCCTTGAGGGTCTTCCAGGCCGCCTTCGGCTCCTCGGCCGCGAAGAGGCCCGCCTGGCGCGCCTTGCCGGCGCCCGCGTGCGACGGGGCGGGGTAGGAGATGTGCCGCTTCCCCCGCACCCCGATCACGATCGTCCGCTTCCGCAGCTGCGCGGCGCCGTAGTCGGCCGCGTTGAGGACCTGCGGATCCTCCAGCGTGTACCCGAGTTCGAGAAAGGCGCTCTTCAGATCGGAGAGCTGGCTGGACGAATTGAACCGCTCGACGTTCTCGATGATGAAGATGCGCGGCTGCACCAATTCGACGATCTTGAAATACTCTTCCCAGAGCCGGTTGCGCGGATCGTCCGGATCGCCCTTGCCGAGCCCGGAGAAGCCCTGACAGGGCGGGCCCCCCAGGATCACGTCGGCGTGCAGGCCCTTGGACCTGACGACGTCCACCCAATCCGCGATGTCACCGAGGAAGAAATGGTGATCGCTCCCGGTGGTGTCGTCCGCCCATTTCTCGAAATTCGTGAAATAGGTCAGAGCGGCCGCCGGATCGATCTCGACCCCGGCAATGGGGGCGAAGGAATGCACGCCGTCCTTCATGGTGTCCCGGGAGAACTCGAAGAAGCCCCGGGTGAAGCCGCCGCAGCCCGCGAAGAGGTCGACGACTTTGTAGGGGGGCTTGTTCTCGGAGTTCATGGCGCGAGTCTAGCCGGCGTCGGCCCTTCCGCGGGCCGGAGGTCGATCACCGGCCGGAGGGCGACCGCGAGCGCGCGACCGACCGCCGACGCGACCGGCGGAGGGCACGCGTTGCCGATCTGGCGGTACGAGGACGTCTTGCGGCCGGCCGGCACCCAGTCGGCGGGAAAGCCCTGAAGGCACGTCACCTGCGGGACGGTGAGCTTGGGCAACAGGTCGGCGGGAGCGGAGGCGTCCGGTACGTCGTCCCCGATCCCGCCCCCGTTCACACCCAGCCGTTCCCACGCGCGCTTCGAGCCGGTCGGGCCGAGGTCCGGACCGCCGCGCCTGTCCGAGCCGCCGACGATCGTCGGGGCGGGCTCGTCGGCACGCCGGGCCCACGCGGCCGCACCGGGCCAGCCCCGGCGGGCCATCGACTCGTACAGCACCGTGCCGACGCTCCGGGTGGGCGGACCGGACGGCTCCGGCCACGAGAACCGCCCGAACTCGGGCTCCCGCAGCGCGACCAGGAAACCGTGCGGGCGCCGCTGCGGAACGCCGAAGTCGCAGGCGTCGACCACCCCCCACGTGGAGCGGTAGCCGACCTCCCGCAGGTTCTCCTCCACCCACCGCCGGGTCGGCGCGTACGCGTCGGCGAGGGCGAGGCCGGGGATGTTCTCCACCAGGACCGCGCGGGGCAGGGCGGCCTGCGCCAGCCAGATCACGGCCTTCAGCAGGTACTGCTCCTCGTCCGCGTTCTTCCGCATGGTCGAGGCCGCCGAGGGCAGGCGGGGCAGACCGGCCGCCAGGAGATCGACGGAGGTGCCTTCGGCGAAGAGATCCGGGCGGTCGGACGGCAGGAAGTCGCGGAGGTCCTGCTCCAGCACGGTCCAGTCCGGACGGTTGCCCCGCAGGGTGGCGCAGGAGTCGGGCTTCGTGTCCAACAGCGCGATCGGGTCGAATCCGGCCGCCTCCAGGCCCAGCGTCAGACCGCCCGCGCCGGCGCACAGCTCCAGAGAGGTGAGCCGGTCCGGCCCCGAGAGCGTCATGTCGTCCTGTCCGCGTCGGTCGGACGCATGTCGATCGCCCCGGAGGGCGGGTCAGCCGGTCTTCGCGCCGCGGCGGGCGTCGATGACACGGGCCGCCACCGACTCCGGTGCCTCGTGCTCCCAGAACCGCAGGACGGTCCAGCCCGCCGCCGCCAACAGCTCGCTCGTCTCGCGATCGCGCGCCATGTTCTTGTCGAGCTTCTCACGCCACCACTGTGCGTTGGCCTTCGGCTGCGTCGCGTGCTCGGGACACCCGTGCCAGAAACATCCGTCGAGGAAGACGGCGACCTTGGCCCCGGGGAAGGCGATGTCGATCGTGCGGCGCGGCATGCCGGGCACCTTCACCTGCAGGCGATAGCGCAGGCCCGCCGCGTGCAGCAGTCTGCGCACCGCCAGTTCGGGGGTGGTGTTCCGGCGTGCCTGGCGACTCATACGGGCCGACACGGACGGGGAGGAAGGCACGGCCGCGGTCATGACGCTCTCCCTCCTCCACTGTCCGTCCGCAGGTCCGGGGAGGCGTGCTCGGTCGAGCCACGACGAGGACTCGGCACGGCACCCCCCACCTGAAGCCGATGGTACGTAATCACCGGACCGGCGACATCGTGTCCCCGGCCTGAGCGTCCCGCTCAGCCGCGGGACACCTCGTGGCACTCCGCGTACGGCTTGCCCGAGCCGCACCAGCAGGACGCGGTGGGGATCGGGGGCCACGGGGTGGCCTTGCCGCGGGCCGCCAGGGTCGTGGCGTATTCGGCGAGGAGGGACGGGGAGGCCGGGGAGGTCTTCTCCGAAGCCGCGAAGGCCTCGTAGGAGGGGACGCTCGCCGTGACGATGCCCAGGTTCGTGGTGCCCGAGGCGGCCAGGGCGCGCAGCGAGGTCTCGATCTCCCGCAGGTGGGCCTCGTGCGAGGGGTACTCGGAGGCCAGGGTCGGGTAGCTGGTCAGCAGCTCCGACAGTTCGCGCTGCGGCCAGTGCAGGATCGCCACCGGGAAGGGCCGGGAGAGGGCCGCGCGGCGGTCGCCCAGTTCGGCGCGCAGGCGGGCGATCTCGGCGCGCAGTTCGGTCGGGTCGTCGGAGCCCAGGGCCCAGATGCGCTTGGGGTCGTGGAGCTCGTCGAGGGGGATCGGGCCGATGTGGCGGGTGTCCGCGACCATGTCCCAGTCGTCGTGCGGGCGCCCGAGGAGGCGGCGTACGCGATGGCGGCCCGTGAGCAGGGCGGTGGTGGCCGGGGTCAGCGGGTCGTCCTCCGCGATGAGGAGGGTGGCCGCTTCGGTGAAGCAGTCGTGCGAGGCCTCCAACTCGTCGTGGGCCTCCAGGGCTTCCGCGATGACCTCCCACGGTGCCGGTTCCTTGGGCGAGGCGGCGCGGATGCCCGAGATGAGGGCGCGGGCCTCCGCCTCGTGACCGTACTCCCAGAGGTTCGCCGCCTGGAGGGCCTTGATCAGGTGGGGGTCGGACGGTGAGGCGGACAGGAGTTGGTCGTACAGGGCACTCGCCCGGTCGCGTGCGTCGGCCAGTTCGAGGTGGGCCGCGGCCTGGAGGAGCAAGGGCTCCTGGTCCTCGGGGTAGCGGGTCGCCGTGCGGATGAGGCGCTCGGCTTCGGCGATGTGCTCGGCAGGCGTGTCGGGGCGCATGGTTCACACCGTACTGCCGCTGGTCAGTTGACGGGGGAGGACTTAGGGTGCCGCCCGTGCGAGATCGCGTACCTGTGGTGGTGCAGGGGAGCGGCCGGCGGGGGCGCCGGGCCGGTCTCGCGGGGGTGCTGTGGGCGGGCGCCGAGCTGATCGTCACCGTGGGGGTGGTGGTCCTGTTGCTGGTGGTGCATCAGGTGTGGTGGACGAACCGGCAGGCCGCGGCCGCCGCTCAGGAGCAGGTCCAGGCCCTGGAGCGGGCCTGGGAGGCGGATCCTCCCGACGCTCCCGGAGCGGAGCCGGCCGGGGCGGCGACGGGAGCCGAGTCCGGGGCGGAGGGGGGTCCGGCGGTGGGCGCGGAGCCGAGCGGGCCGGCGGCCACCGGCGCGGCGCCGGCCGCGAGCCGGGCCGCGCGACCCGCCGCCGGGACTCCCGCGCGGGACCGGGCGTACGCCGTGCTCCGCGTCCCGCGCCTCGGGCTCGTCGTTCCCGTCGCGCAGGGCGTCGACAAGCGGGCCGTCCTGGACAAGGGCTACGCCGGGCAGTACCCGGGGACCGCCGGGCCGGGGGAGCGGGGGAACTTCGCGCTGGCCGGGCACCGGAACACGCACGGCGAGCCGTTCCGGTACATCAACCGGCTGCGGGCCGGCGACGAGCTGATCGTCGACCTGCGCGGGCACCGGTACACGTACGTGGTCGGGAAGATCCTGAACGAGACCACCGAGCGGGACACCGGGGTGATCGCGCCCGTGCCGCGCAGCGTGGTGAGACCGGACCAGGGGTACGGCGAGCCCGGGGCGTACATCACGCTCACCACCTGCACGCCCGAGTACAGCTCGAAGTACCGGCTGGTGGTCTGGGGGACCCTACTCAAGTCTTCCTGACGTCGATACTTGCGGCCGATGGATCCGTAGGCGGGGCCGGTTACCATCGGTGTCGTACGGGAGTTCGTGCGCGGGAGTGGAGAGGGGGAGGTCGGTCATGGCTCGGCGACGACGCGACGGCGACCTGCTGTCCTTCACCTTGTTCGCGCGGACCTCGCGGGCCCTCGCCGTGCTGCTCCCGCTCGTGCTGCTCGGGGGCCTCCTCGGGCTGTTCGCCGGGGAGGGCGGGCTGGGCGCCGTGGTGGTCGCCCTCGCGGCCACCGTCGCCGTGGGCACCGAGGCCCTCGCCGCCGCCACGCGGCTCGTGCGGCCCGTGCCACCGCACCGCATACGCACCGCGATCCGTGATCGCGAGCAACGCACGGCGTTCCTGCCGCAGCGTGATCCCGATGCCTCCGGCCGGTCGCGGCCCAGGGCGCCCGGTCGTCTCCTTCCGACGGCCGCGTAGGGGCGCGCAGTACTTCTCGCCTTCTGCTGACTGATCACTGTTGTCGCCCCTCGCGGGTCGTCACGCCGAAATGCACTTCTTTCGACGTTCGACGAGACCCTCCGGAGGGCCCGCGTGTCCGTTTTCACCCACCTTGTTGCTGAGCTGGGCCGGCTTCTGGAGCCGGTGCTGGCACAGTCCGCGACCGCTGCCGCGATCGTGCTGTTCACCGTGCTCGTACGGCTCGCGCTGCACCCGCTGAGCCGGGCCGCCTTCCGCGGGGCGACTCCGGCGGCGGGGTGCCTGCCGGTGCTGCTGCAGCTGCCGGTGTTCTTCGTGATGTACCAGGCGTTCTCCTCCGCCGAGGTGGGCGGGAAGGCGAACGAGCTGCTCGGGCACCGGCTCTTCGCCGCGCCGCTGGGGGCCCGGTGGACCGACGCGCTGGGCGAGGGCGGCCCGTTCGGGGCGCAGGGGCTGGTGTTCCTCGGGCTGTTCGGGGCGATCGCGGTGGTGGCCGCGTGGAGCGCGGTACGGGGGCGCCGGACGGCCGCCTCGGTCGCGGCGGCGGCTGCCGAGGCCAAGGCCGCCGGCCCGAGGAAGTCGGTCGGGCGGGTCGCGCCCCAGGGCAAGGCCGGCGCCAAGGCGGGGGCCGGGGTCGGGGTCATGGCCGAGGTGAGCGCCGAGCAGCAGGAGGTCATGCGCAAGCTGGGCGGCGTACTGCCCCTGCTCTCGTTCGGGACGCTGATCACGGCCGCCGTGGTGCCGCTGGCCGCCGGGCTCTACCTGCTGACCACCACCGCTTGGTCGGTGGCGGAACGCGTCTGGCTCCAGTACCGCAAGGAGCGGGCGGAGCGGTCCGGGGAGCAGGTGGCGTAGGAGCGGGCAGCGGATGGAGGCCGGCGTTCCAGTCCGTGAACAGGGTCTTGCGGATGGGAAGGACATCTTGGAGGATCGACCAAATCCTCCGATGGCCGCAACCCATCGGCCGGCCCTGGGCACGCCCCGGGCCGACCACCCACGACCACGGGAGAATGCCCATGAAGCTGCTGCGTGTCGGACCCGTAGGGTCGGAGCGCCCCGCGCTGCTCGACCGGGACGGGACCCTGCGTGACCTGTCCGGCCTGATCACGGATGTGGACGGCGGCCTGCTGGCCGACGACTCCGTCCTGACCCGGGTGCGGGAAGCGGCCGAGTCCGCCGAGCTTCCGGTCCTGGACGCCGAAGGCCTGCGCATCGGGGCCCCGGTCGGCCGCATCGGCAAGATCGTGGGCATCGGCCTGAACTACTTCGGCCACGCCGCCGAGATCGGCGCGGAGCCGCCGGCCGAGCCGATCCTGTTCCTGAAGGCCGCGGACACCGTGGTCGGCCCCGACGACACCGTGCTGATCCCGCGCGGCAGCGTGAAGACCGACTGGGAGGCCGAGCTCGGCGTCGTCATCGGCAGCACCGCGCGCTACCTGGACTCCGCCGTCCAGGGCCTCGCGCACGTCGGCGGGTACGTTCTGGTCAACGACGTCTCGGAACGCGAGTTCCAGATCGAGCGCGGCGGCACCTGGGACAAGGGCAAGAACTGCGAGACCTTCACGCCGATCGGCCCCTGGCTGCTCACCGCCGACGAGGTCCCGAACCCGCAGGTCCTGGACGTGAAGCTGTGGGTCAACGGCGAGCTCCAGCAGGACGGCAACACCTCGGACCAGATCTTCCCGGTCGGCGAGGTCGTCCGGTACCTGAGTCACTTCATGACGCTGTACCCGGGCGACGTCATCGTCACCGGTACGCCGGCCGGCGTGGCGATGGGCCGGCCGGAGCCGAAGCCGTACCTGCGGGCCGGTGATGTCGTGGAGGTGGAGATCGAGGGTCTCGGCCGGCAGCGCCAGGAGTTCAAGGGCGCGTAGGCGGACGCCTTAGCGGGATCAGGGGAAGGGGCGGGGGCGCATCGGCGGCCCCGCCCCTTTCGTGGCGACGGCCGCCTTCCGGCGATCGACGTTCGGTGCCGGTGCCGGTGCCGGTGCCGGTCCGCCGTCCCGTCCCGTCGCGCGGGCGGCCTCAGCCGGATGCGGCCCCGGTGGCGGGAAGCTCCACGACCACGCCCTGCTCGGACGACCGGCGGGCCGCCTCCAGCACGTCGAGGCACTGTGCGGCCTCCAGTGCCGTCACGGGCGCGGGCCCGCCCGTGCGCAGCGCGGCCGCCACCGCCGCGTAGTACGCGGGGTAGTCGCCCTGCTCGGTCGGAACCGGGATGCCGCCGCCGGTCAGCGGGGACTCGCCGGAGCCGAGCCGCCCCCACAGGTGCGGGGGCTCCTCGCCCCACGGCAGGTCCCCGCCCGGCCGCAGTCCGTCGCGCAGGGCGCCCTCCTGCGGGTCGAGGCCGTACTTCACATAGCCGGCCCGGGAGCCCAGGACGCGCAGTCGCGGTCCGAGCTGGGCGGTGGTGGCGCTGACGTAGAGGTGGGAGCGGACCCCGTTCGCGTGCGTGAGCGCGAGGAAGGTGTCGTCGTCGGTCTCGGCGCCCGGGCGGCGCACGTCGGTCTCCGCGTAGACCCGTACGGCCGGGCCGAACAGCACCAGCGCCTGGTCCACGACGTGGCTGCCGAGGTCGTAGAGCAGACCGCCGATCTCCTCGGGGGCGCCCGACTCGCGCCAGCCGCCCTTCAGCTGCGGGCGCCAGCGCTCGAACCGGGACTCGAAGCGCTGGACCTCGCCGAGCTCGCCGTCGGCGATGAGGCGGCGCAGGGTCAGGAAGTCGTTGTCCCAGCGGCGGTTCTGGAAGACGGAGAGGAAGGTGCCGCTGCGGTCCGCGAGGGCGGCGAGCGCGCGGGCCTCGGCGGCTGTGGCGGCGATTGGCTTGTCCACGACCACCGGGATGCCGGCTTCGAGGGCGGTGGTGGCGAGCGGGACGTGCGTCCGGTTGGGGGAGGCGATCACGACCAGGTCGAGGTCCCGCTCCCACAGCTCGGCGGCGGTGGCGGCGATGCGCACGTCGGGGAACTCCGTGCGGGCCTGGGTCTGCCGGGCCGGGTCGGAGGTGACGACGGTGTCGAGGGCGAGCCCGTCGGTGGCGGCCACGAGGGGGGCGTGGAAGACGGAACCGGCGAGTCCGTAGCCGATGAGGCCGACGCGCAGCGGGGCGGGAGAGGTGGGGGAGGCGGAGGTGGCGGGGGTGCTCATGCCTCCACTTTGGCAACAGTGTTGCCGAAGTGCAAGGAAGGTGGACAATGGTCATGTGAACAGCGGGAGCGGTGACGGGCGCGGCGGGGTGAACCTGCCGACGCTGCGCGGATACAACGAGGCGCTGATGCTGGATCTGCTGCGCGGCGCGGATCCGGAGGGCCTGGGCCGCGCCGAACTCGCGGCCCGTGCGGGACTCACCCCGCAGGCCGTCAGCAAGATCACGGCCCGGCTCGGCGCGGACGGACTGGTCGAGGAAGCCGGGCGCGCCGCGTCCACCGGCGGCAAGCCACGCACCCTGCTCCGGCTGGTGCCGGAGGCACGGCACGCGCTCGGGGTGCACCTGGATCGCGACGAACTCCGGGTCGTACGGGTGGACCTGGCCGGTCACGTCGTCGCCGAGAGCCGTGGCCCGCTGGACTTCGCGGTCGGGCCGGACGCCGTGCTGGAGGCCGTCGTCCAAGCGGTCGCGGGGGTCCGTGAACCGGCCGGGCCGCCTCTGCTGGGCGTGGGGGTGGCCGCGCCGGGGCCGCTCGACCACCGGTCCGGGGTGATGGGCCGGGTGACCGGGTTCCCGGAGTGGGAGGGCTTCCGGATGCGGGAGCTGCTGGAGGGGCGGCTGGGGCTGCCGGTGCTGGTCGACAAGGACACGAACGCGGGAGTGGCCGCCGAAGGTTCCGGACGGTCCGGCGGGTGCGGGCCCGGCACCTCCGTGTACCTGCACATGGGGACCGGACTCGGCGCGGGCCTGTGGCTGGGCGGCGGGATCTACCGGGGCGCGCGCTCGGCGGCGGGGGAGTTCGGGCACCAGGTGATCAGCCTGGACGGCCCGCCGTGTCCCTGCGGGGCGCGGGGCTGCGCGGAGGTGCTGTGCCTGGGGGCCGTGGCCCGGGGTGATCTCGCCGAGGCGGCGCGGGTCCTGGGGGTGGCGGCGTCCAACCTGGTCGCGCTGCTGGACGTGGACCGGGTGCTGCTCGGTGGGCGGGAGGTGACGGCGGCGCCGGCGGTCTTCCTGAGCGGGGTCCGGGAGGTGCTGGTGGAGCGGGCGGCGGTGCCGGCCGCGATGCCGGTGGTTGCTCTCGCGCGGGTGGGGGTGGCCGAGGGGGCGGCCGAGCTGGCGCTCGGGCCGACGTTCGGGCGGCGGGCCGGATGAGCCACGGGCTCGGTGCCGGGTGCCGGGTGCCGGGTGCCGGGTGCGGGGTGCGTGTCGGGTGCCGGGTGCGGCGCCGTTGCCGGGGGCGCTGCCCCCGGACCCCCGCGCCTCAAACGCCGGCGGGGCTGAAAGGGGGCTCGGCGGGGCTGGAAGGGCGGTGGGGTTGACCTCGTGTGTCATTCGGGCGTAAACCGGTACGACTCAGGCGTGGCTCCCGGTGGCGGGTCGTGCGGGGGTGGCAGGGTGCGGGCAGGCCGGGGTGATTGTCACCTCGTCCGATCATCGTCCCGTCCGGCGAGCAGCGAAGGTCTTCCATGCGACTACGCAAAGCCCTTGCCCTCACCGCCGCCCTCTCCGCCGCCCTGGTCGCCACCACCGCGTCCACCGCCGGAGCCGACATCGGTGCGGGCGGCGGGCGCCCCGCGCCCGCGCTGCCCTCGCGCGCGCAGGCCACCTGCGGTGACGGGAAGAGCACGGCCTTCCCCATCGGGGCGCGGATCCGTGGCGGTCCGGCCGTGTACCGCACCGGTGCCGGGGCGCAGACCTGGTACCTGGACCTGACCAACACCACCAACTCCGAGTGCACGGCCATCCACCCGATCGTCGTCTTCACGGACAAGGCCCACACCCTGCGCCCCGCCCACCTGCGCATGGAGTTCGACGCCCCGGGCGGCACCTTCCCCGTCAGCCTGGAACACAGCGACCGCGACGAGATCATCGCCATCTTCGACGGCGGCGACGCCTTCCCCGGCTTCACCGTCGGCCCCGGGGGCTCCATGACCGTCAAGGTGGGCCTCTCCTTCGCCCCCGACGCGCCCGTCGGCGAGGTCGTCGCCGACGCCGCGCTCGTCCAGCGCAAGGGGGACGACGGCGACTGGATCGGCGAGGCCGGCGGCTACCGCTTCTCCGTCGAAGGGTCGGAGGATCCCGTCGAGGCGGGCTCCCTCGCCCACACCGGCCCGCGCGAGTGGGTGTACGGCACGGGCGCCGTGGCCGCGCTCGCCACCGGTGGCGGACTGCTGCTGGGGGCCCGCCGACTGCGCCGTTCCGGCCGCTGACCACACGTACGGCGGCCGCGAACCGTCTTGTGCCCCCGTCACCGCGCGCCGTCGACCGCCCCGCATAGAGTCCCACCGTGGACGAACAGACCCAGCGGCACCGCCCCGGCTCACCCGTGCGCTCCGGCATCCCCGAGCACGGCCGGATCCCCAAGTACTACGCCGTCAAGGCCCGGATCGCCGAGCTCCTCGACGTGCTCGGCGAGGGCGGCACGCTGCCCACCGAGCGTGATCTCGCCGAGCGGTACGAGGTGTCCCGCGAGACCGTCCGCCAGGCCCTGCGCGAACTGCTGCTGGAAGGCCGGCTGCGCCGCTCCGGCCGCGGAACCGTCGTCGCCGGCCCCAAGCTGGAGCAGCCGCTCTCCCTCGCCAGCTACACCGAGGGCGTACGCCGCCAAGGCCGCCGTCCGGGCCGTCACCTCATCGGCCTGGAGCAGTTCCCCTGCCCGCCCGACCTCGCCCCCGGCATCGGGGCCGAGCCCGGCGAGCCCGTCTGGCACCTGGAGCGGGTCCTGCTCGCCGACGACGAGCGCGTCGGCCTGGAGAGCACGTACATCCGGGTGGCCCGGGCCCCTCGCCTGAACAGCGACTTCCAGCCGGACTCCTCCTTCTACGGATACCTCCGCGACAGCCTCGGCATCTCCTTCGGCGAGGCCGACGAGAAGCTGGAGACGGTCCTGGCGACCCCCCGCGAAGCCCTGCTGATCGGCACCCCGCCCGCTCTCCCCATGCTGCTGATCCACCGCTTCTCGCGGGACCAGGATGGCCGGCCGCTTGAGCGGGTACGTTCGCTCTACCGTGGTGACCGGTTCAGCTTCACGACCCGACTCCACGCCGAATAGCCCAGGAGGAATCATCCGGTACAGGTCGAATCAGGACGCATTCACATCACAAAAAGATAACGGGTCTAGTCCAAGTGTCGGGGGCTGTTCACCGGCGCGTCGCCGGACGGATCCTCGCGGGCCACGGACCCGACCCACCGTTGGCGGCGTGAAAGTCATAGTCGTCGGAGGCGGCGTGGTCGGCACCATGCACGCCTGGCAAGCAGTCGAACGCGGCCACGAGGTCGTCCAGATCGAGCGAGAAGCGGAGGCCCGTGGCGCGTCCCTGCGTAATTTCGGCCAGATCTGGGTCAGTGGACGGGCCGGGGGAGAGGAGCTCGACACCGCCCTGCGGGCCCGCGAGCTCTGGGAGCGCATCGGTGCGGAGGTGCCCGGCCTGGGCTTCCGCGCCATCGGTTCCCTGACCCCCGTCCGCACCCCGCGCGAACTCGCGGTGGCCGAGGCGGCCCTGGCCCGCCCGGATGCCGCCGCCCGCGGCTACCGACTGCTCACCGCGGCCGAGGCCCGGGAGATCAACCCGGCCCTGCGGGGCGCGTTCGAGGCCGCCCTGTGGTGCGAACGGGACGCGGCCGTCGAGCCGCGCACCGCGCAGCTCCACCTCCGCGAGGCCCTGCGCGCCCGCGCCGCCGGCCGCTACACCTTCCTCGCCGGCCGCGAGGTCCGCGAGGTCGTCGGTCCCGGCGCCGTCCGCGACGACCACGGAGACGTCCACCGCGGCGACGCCGTCGTCCTCGCCACCGGCGCCTGGCTGTCCGGCCTGGTCCGCGAGCTGGTCCCCGACCTGCCCGTCCGCCGCGTCCGCCTCCAGATGATGCAGACCGAGCCGCTCGGTGAGCCGCTGACCACCTCGGTCGCCGACGCCGACAGCTTCCGCTACTACCCCGCCTACCGGTCCCCCGCGCTCGACGCCCTCAACGCCGAGCAGGAGCAGGCGCCGATCGCCGCCGAGCACAAGATGCAACTGCTGATGGTCCAGCGCCGGGACGGCGGACTGACCATCGGCGACACCCACGAGTACGAGCACCCCTTCGCCTTCGACACCCTCGAAGACCCCTACGAGCACGTCGCCGCCGTCGTCGGGTCCTTCCTCGGCCGCCCCCTGCCGAGGATCCGACACCGCTGGGCGGGCGTGTACGCGCAGTGCACCGACACCACCCGCGTCGTCCACCGTCAGCAGGTGGCCGACGGCGTCTGGCTGGTGACCGGACCCGGCGGGCGAGGCATGACCTGCTCGCCCGCCATAGCCGAGACCACCGCGAACGAACTGGGCTGGTAAGTCAGATGAACGACACCGACGTCACCAACAGCACCGGCAGCACCGACAGCACCGACACCACCGACGGAACCGGCAGCGGCGGCCGCAAGCTGGTCGTCCTCGACATGGCCGGCACCACCGTCGCCGACGGCGGCCTCGTCGAGCGCGCCTTCGAGCAGGCCGCCGAGCGACTCGGCGTCGAGCCCGGCACCCCCGACCACGCCGAGAAGCTCCGGTACGTCCTCGACACCATGGGCGAGTCCAAGATCTCGGTCTTCCGCCACCTCTTCGGCACGGAGGAACTCGCCCACCGCGCCAACTCCGCCTTCGAAGAGGCCTACGGCGCCCTCGTCGACGGCGGCCTCGTCACCCCGCTCCCCGGCGCCCGCGCCGCGATCGAGCGGCTCCGCGCCGACGGCCGCACCGTCGCCTTGACCACCGGCTTCGCCCGGGTCACCCAGGACGCCATCCTCGACGCCCTCGGCTGGCAGGACCTGGCCGACCTCACCCTCTGCCCCGCCGACGCGGGTGGCCGCGGGCGCCCCTACCCGGACATGGTGCTGACCGCGTTCCTGCGCACCGGCGCCGTGGCCGACGTGAGCGACGTCGTGGTCGCGGGCGACACCGCCTACGACATGCTCAGCGGCCGCCGCTCCGGCGCCGGGATCGTGGCGGGCGTCCTCACCGGCGCCCACGACCGCGAGGCGCTCACCCGGCACGGCGCCACCCACGTCCTGGCCTCCGTCGCCGAACTCCCCGCTTTTCTCGGGGAGTCCCCGTGAGCGGCATCCGCTTCGACGCGGTCAGCGTCGCCTACGGCGGCAACACCGTCCTGGACTCCCTCGACCTGACCGTCGAACCGGGCGAGGTGATGGCCCTGCTCGGCCCCTCCGGTTCGGGCAAGACCACGGCCCTGCGCGCCGTCGCCGGTTTCGTCCGGCCCGTCGCGGGCCGGGTGCTGATCGGCGGCCGGGACGTCACCGCGCTCCCGCCGCACAAACGCGGCATCGGCATGGTCGTCCAGCAGTACGCGCTCTTCCCGCACATGCGGGTCGAGGACAACGTCGCCTTCGGCCTCAAGGCCCAGAAGGCCGCGAAGGCCGAGATCCCGGGGCGCGTCGCCGAAGCGCTGGAGATGACCGGCATGGCGGCGTACGCGAAGCGCTACCCGCGCGAGCTCTCCGGCGGCCAGCAGCAGCGCGTGGCCATCGCCCGCGCCCTCGCCATCCGCCCCGGGGTGCTCCTGCTCGACGAGCCGCTGTCCGCCCTCGACGCGCAGCTGCGCTCCGGAATGCTCGTCGAACTGGCCCGCCTGCATCGCGAACTGCCCGACGTATCGATCCTGTACGTCACCCACGACCAGGTGGAGGCGCTCACCCTGGCCGACCGGATCGCCGTCATGGACCAGGCCCGGCTGCGGGAATGCGGGACCCCGCTGGAGCTGTACCGGGCCCCGCGCACCGAGTTCACCGCCTCGTTCGTCGGCAACGCGAACCTGCTGCCGGTGACGGTGGCCGAGCGCGGCGCGGTCTTCGAGGGCCGGACGTTGGCCCTCGACCGCGGGCGGGCGGCGCCGGGCGCCACGGCCACCCTGTGCGTACGGCCGCACCTGCTCGGCCTGGGGGCCGGCCCCAACGCGCTGAGCGGCACCATCACCGAGGTCCAGTGGCGCGGCTCGACGCACCGGCTGTACGTGGACGTCGCCGGTCACCGCGTGAAGGCGGACCTTCCCGAGCTGCGGGAGACGCCCGCGCTGGGGGAGCGGGTCACGCTGCACTTCGAGCCGCGGGACGCCGTGCTGCTGGCCGCGGGGGTGTCGTCCCGTGCCTGACGCCGTGCGGGCGGCCGCGCCCCCACGGGGCTCCGCCCCGGACCCCGTGCCGCGAACGCCTGCGGGGCCGGGGCCGGGGCGGAGGCGGGTGGCCCGGGGTCTGTGGGTGTTGCCGCCTGTCGTCGTGCTCGGGGCGGTGTTCCTGTATCCGCTCGGGCTGGTCGTCCAGCAGTCGTTCAGTCCCGAGAACGGCGGCGGCGCCTTCGACGCGTACGCCTCCGTCTTCGCCTCGGAGAGCTTCCGCGAGGCCCTCGGGACCACCGTCTGGTTGGCCGTCGGCGCGACCCTCGGGTGCCTCGTGCTCGGCTTCGTGCTCGCGCTGATCATCGCCTTCGTGCCCTTCCCCGGGGCCCGCGCCGTCGCCAAATTCATCGACGTCTTCCTCTCCTTCCCCTCCTTCCTCATCACCCTCGCCCTCCTCTTCGTCTACGGAACGGTCGGCATGGCCAACGGCCTCGTCACCGACCTCACCGGAGCCGCAGAGGGGCCCTTCCACTTCCTCACCACCCCCTGGGGCGTCCTGCTCGCGGAGATCACGTACTTCACGCCCTTCGTGATGCGCCCGCTGCTCGCCGCCTTCTCCCAGCTGGACACCGCCCAGCTGGAGGTCGCCGCCGGCCTCGGCGCCCGGCCCGCCCGGATCGTGCGTCGGGTGATCCTGCCCGAGGCCCTCCCGGCCCTCGCCGCGGGCGGCAGCCTCGTCCTCGTCATGTGCCTGAACGAGTTCGGGATCGTCCTGTTCACCGGCGCCAAGGACGTCACGACCCTCCCGATGCTCATCTACGGCAAGGCCATCCTCGAATCCGACTACGCGGCCGCCTGTGTGGTCGCCGTCGTCAACATCGCGATATCCGTCGGCCTGTTCGGCCTCTACCGGGTGGTGGGCAAGCGTGCTGGTGCATAGCAAGACCGGCCGCTGGGCCGCATGGGGCCTCTTCGGCCTCCTCTTCCTGCCGCTGTTCGCGCTGCCCCTGCTCGTCGTGGTCGCGGCCTCCTTCGCCACCCACTGGTCCGGGGCCTTCCCCTCCGGACCGACCACCGAGAACTACGCGGCCGCCGTGCGCGGCGAATCCCTCCAGGCCCTGACCACCAGCCTGGTCACCGCCCTCGCCGCGAGCCTGCTCGCGCTCGCCGTCGGCACCTGGGCCGCGCTCGTCGCGGCCACCCTGCGCACGCGGGGGAAGCGGCTCCTGGACGCGCTGTTCGTGCTGCCCGTCGCCGTGCCGTCCGTGGTCGTCGGCCTCGCCGTGCTGGTGGCCTTCAGCCGGCCGCCGGTCCTGCTCAACGGCACCAGCTCGATCGTCATCCTGGCGCACACGATCCTTGTCACGGCGTTCGCCCACCAGTCGGTCTCGGCGGCGATCGTACGGCTCGACCCCGCGTACGAGCAGGCGGCCGCCTCCCTCGGCGCCCGTCCCGCGTACGTGCTGTGGCGGGTCCGGATCCCCCTGTTGCTGCCGTCCCTCACGGCCGCGGCCGGCCTCTGCTTCGCCCTGTCCATGGGCGAGTTGAGCGCCACGATGATGCTCTACCCGCCGGACTGGATGCCCCTCCCGGTCCGCGTCTTCACCGCCACCGACCGCGGTTCGCTCTACAGCGGCTCCGCCGTCGCCGTGGTCCTGATGGCCGCCACCCTGCTGGTCCTCCTGGCCGTCTCCCGCGTCCGCACCAGGGCCTCCTACCGCTGAACCCCGTACGCGCTCCGTACGCACCCCGTACGGACCCGTGCTCCCCACCCCGCCGACTCCCTTTCCCCGTAAGGAAGTTCCATGACCGGCAAGAGACTCCTCCGTACCGCCACCGTCGTCACCGGCGCCCTCGCGCTCGCCTCCTCCCTCACCGCCTGCGGTGGCGGCTCCGCCGCCGACGCGAAGGGTGGCGAGAAGATCGTCACCGTCTACAGCGCCGACGGCCTCAAGAGCGAGAAGGGCGACGGCTGGTACGACAAGGTCTTCGCGGACTTCACCGCGAAGACGGGCATCGAGGTCAAGTACGTCGAGGGCGGTTCCGGCGAGATGGTGCAGCGCGCCGTCCGCGAGAAGACCAACACCCAGGCCGACGTACTGATCACCCTGCCGCCCTTCATCCAGCAGGCCGACGGCAAGGGCCTGCTCCAGTCCTACCGGCCGCAGGGCTCCGACAAGGTCAACGGCGCCGACAAGGCGGCCGACGGCAGGTGGACCTCGGTCGTCAACAACTACTTCGGCTTCGTCCACAACAAGAAGGAGCTCCCCGAGGCCCCCAAGACCTGGGAGGAGCTGCTGGACGCCAAGTACAAGGGCAAGCTGCAGTACTCCACCCCGGGTGTCGCGGGCGACGGCACCGCCGTGCTCATCAAGGCCATGCACGACTTCGGCGGCCAGGAGCCGGCGATGGAGTTCCTGAAGAAGCTCCAGGCCAACAACGTCGGCCCGTCCTCCTCGACCAGCAAGCTGGCGCCCAAGACCGACAAGGGCGAGCTGCTCGTGGCCAACGG
The DNA here is from genome assembly GCF_053615355.1 of Streptomyces sp. CLCI03. NCBI lineage: Bacteria > Bacillati > Actinomycetota > Actinomycetes > Kitasatosporales > Streptomycetaceae > Streptomyces > Streptomyces sp. CLCI03. Next base: position 5,113,334 of record NZ_CM132132.1, read on the forward strand.
TGACGTCCAGATGAACTTCGCGCAGTCCAAGTCCATGCCGAACCTGGGCATCTGGTTCCCGGCGAAGGAGGGCGGCAGGCCCACCAGCTTCGCCCTGCCCTACGCGGCCGGTCTGGTCGACAAGGCCCCGCACGCCGAGAACGGCCGCATGCTGCTCGACTTCCTGCTCAGCGTCGAAGCCCAGCAGCGGGTCAGCGCGGTCGGCGGCGGCTTCCCGGCGCGCACCGACGTCAAGCCGACCGACGCCAACGCCGTCGCACTCACCCAGCTCATGACGGGTGTGGAGATCTTCGAGCCGAACTGGGCCGACATCGACAAGAACCTCACCGGTTACGTCGACGCGTGGAAGTCGGCAACCGGAAGCTGACCGGTTACTTGCCGGCCATCCCCACTCGGCAGAGTGGCTTTTGTATAACGGGTCTGGACCGAGGACCGCACCTTCGGTCCGGACCCGAGCACACCGGAACGCCGCACACCGGAACGCCGCAGACCCGAACGCCGCACACCGCTACGTCGCAACGCCCCCGCTCCTTTCGCCGCTCACTTGCTCCCAGGAGGAGTACGTGTCCCCTGTCCTGTCCGGACGTCGTGCCATCGCCGCGACCGCCGTCACCGCCGTCACCTCAGCCCTGATCGCCGCCACCCTCGCGGCCACCCCCGCCGCCGCGGCGGCGAACACCGACAAGGTCCTCGTCATCGGGATCGACGGCGCGGTCCTCGACCGCGTCAAGGTCGCCGCCGCGCCGAACCTGAACGGCCTGATGGCCCAGGGCCTGACCGCCCGCAGCACCCTCTACGCCGGCCCGATGGCCGCCACCTCCTCGGGCCCCGGCTGGTCCACCATCGCCACCGGCGTCTGGCCCGACAAGCACGGGGTGAAGGACAACTCCTTCATCGGCAAGAACTACGCCGCCCACCCGGACTTCCTGACCCGCATCGAGAACGCCGAGCCGGCGCTCAACACCTACGCGGCCGCCGACTGGGAGCCCGTCACCTCCACCGACCAGAACGGCCCGATCTTCTCCTCCAAGGTCGACAAGCGCCTCTCCCTCAAGGGCGACCGCGACGGCTACCGCACCGAGGACCCCAAGGTCGCCGCAGCCGCCGCCGCCGAGCTGCGCGACCGGAACCCGGACGCCGCCTTCGTCTACCTCGGCGAGATCGACGCGGCCGGCCACTCCTACGGGGCGGCGAGCCAGCAGTACCTCGACACGATCGCCCGCGTCGACACCCTGGTCGGTCAGCTCCTCACCGCCGTCAAGAACCGCCCGACGTACGCCCAGGAGAACTGGAAGATCCTGGTCAGCACCGACCACGGCCACACCGACTCCGGCGGCCACGGCGGCTCGACCATCCAGGAGCGCGGCACCTTCGTCATCGCCAAGGGCCCGGGCATCCCGGCCGGTTCCGTCCGCTCCGACGTGCGCCTGGTCGACGTCGCCGCCACCGCGCTCGCCCAGGTCGGCGTCAGCGGTACCGGACTCGACGGCGTCCCGCTGAACGCCCCGGACGACGATCCCTTCGACAGCCTGCGCCCCAACCTCCAGGCCCGGGTGGACGAGACGGGCATCCCGGCCGGGGTGAAGGGCTTCACGCACACCCCGCCCGCCGGCTGGTCCGTCGACAATTCCAAGATGGGTACGGGCGGTGTCACCGAGTGGGCCGGCTGGGCGTTCGCGACCGACGAGTTCTGGACCCAGGCGCAGCGCGACCAGTGGCGCGAGCTGAACGTCCGCTCCCGTGACGTCTTCGCGGTCGCCGACTCCGACGAGTGGGACGACAAGAGCCACACCGGCACCTTCGACTCCACCCTCGTCACCCCCAAGTGGGCGGTCAGCGGCGGCAGCACGCGGAATCTGACCTTCCAGACGCACTACCGGCACGAGGCCGGCCAGACCGCCCAGGTCCTGGTCTCCTACAACGGCGCCGCCCCGACCGTGGTGAAGACCTACACCGCCGACGCCGTCGCCAAGGCCGAGTCCCTCGCCCTCCAGGTCCCCGCCGGCGCCACCGACGTCCAGGTCCGCTTCCGCTACAGCGGCACCAACAACTGGTTCTGGACCGTCGACAACGTCCGCCTGGGCTGACGGCTCCACGCTCCGGATCACGCTCCGGATCACGCTTCGGGTCCGGGCTGTGGACGGCAGGGACGTCCACGGCCCGGCCCCGATAGGGTGGTAGAGACCAGAGGTCGCAGGTCACCGAGAGCGGAGAACAGTCCAGTGGCAGAGCGCAAGCCGATCGAATCCTGGCTCACCGACATGGACGGGGTCCTCATCCACGAGGGCACCCCGATCCCCGGCGCCGATGCCTTCATCAAGCGGCTGCGCGAGTCCGGCAAGCCCTTCCTGGTGCTGACCAACAACTCGATCTACACCCCCCGCGACCTCCAGGCCCGGCTGAGCCGCATGGGGCTGCAGGTCCCCGTCGAGAACATCTGGACCTCGGCGCTGGCCACCGCGAAGTTCCTCGACGACCAGCGTCCGGGCGGCACGGCCTACGTCATCGGCGAGGCGGGCCTGACCACCGCCCTCCACGACATCGGCTACATCCTGACCGACCACGAGCCCGACTACGTGGTCCTGGGCGAGACCCGGACGTACAGCTTCGAGGCGATGACCAAGGCGGTCCGTCTGATCAACGGGGGCGCGCGCTTCATCTGCACCAACCCCGACGAGACCGGCCCCTCCACCGAGGGCCCGCTCCCGGCCACCGGCGCCGTCGCCGCGCTGATCACCAAGGCGACCGGCAAGAAGCCGTACTTCGCCGGCAAGCCGAACCCGCTGATGATGCGGACCGGCCTGAACGCCATCGGCGCGCACTCGGAGACCAGCGCGATGATCGGCGACCGGATGGACACCGACGTGCTGGCCGGTCTGGAAGCGGGCATGCAGACCTTCCTCGTCCTCACCGGCCTGACCACCGAGCAGGACACCGAGAAGTTCCCGTTCCGCCCCACCAAGACGGTCGCCTCGATCGCGGATCTGGTCGACCTGGTCTGATCCGTTCCCGGGCAGGGCGTACGGCGTACGGCCGAACGGGCGTAGCGCGTTTGGGGCGTACGGCCGACACGTACGGCGCCGCTCCGGATGCGCGGCGGCGCGCCGCGCGTGAATCTCCTTGTCGAGGAGGTTCACCATGCGCAGTGTTCCGATCGCTGTCCGCGCCACCGCGATGGCCGTCACTCTGGCGGCGTTCTCGGTGGTGACCGCGCCGATCGCCCTCGCGGGCGAAGAGGACCGCGGTGACCGCGGTGACCGCGGCAGCGTCACGGTCGACCCGAATCCGGCTCACCCCGGAGCGCAGGTCAAGCTGCGCGTCCAGGGGTGTGACGGCACCCGCGGAGCGGCCAAGTCCGCCGCCTTCGTGTCGGACGTCGACCTCTACGGCCGCGACGGCGGCCGCAGCCCGCTCTACGGCGACGCGATGATCAGCTCGCACGTCTCACCCGGCTGGCACTCCGTCCGGGTGATGTGCGACGGCCACGAGAAGTTCAGCGGCTCCGTCCGGATCGCCCAGTACCGCCCGTCCCACCACCCCAGTCCCGTCTGGCCGGTCCACGCGGGCGGCGGCGGAATGGCGGCCGAGCTGGCGGCGCAGCCGGTCAAGAAGGCCCACGGCACCGACGGCCCGGGGCTGCCGCACACGGTGATCGGCGCCGTCCTCGCCGCGGTGGCCACGCTGGCCGTCGCGGGCCGGGCGCTGGCCCTGCGCCGCCGCCGCAGCGGCGAGTGAGGTCGGTGAGGGCCAGGTGAGTGAGGACAAGGCCTCGGCGGGCGGCCGGCTGCTGACCTTCGCCGCCTGGGCGGTGCTGGTGCTCGGCCTGTGGCTGTGGGGCCGCCAGCTCACCGTGGCACCGGCCCCGCCCGCAGGTCAGGCCGGCGGGACGGTGGGTTCGGGGCTGCCGGCCGCGCACGCCCCGCTCGCCGCGGCCCCGCCCCAGCGCGTCGACGTACCGTCCATAGGCATCCAGGCCCCGGTGATCTCCCGGGACCTGGACAAGGACGGGGCGATCGACCCGCCCCCGTACGACCAGCCGGGCACGGTGGGCTGGTGGGGCCGGGGCACCCAGCCGGGTGCGGCCGGGACGGCGCTGATGGTGGGGCACGTGGACACCCGGTCCAAGCCGGCCGTGTTCTACGGCCTGAGCTCCGCGCAGCCGGGCGACAAGGTGCGGGTGGTGCGGACGGACGGATCGGTCGCCGAGTTCACGATCGAGGACGTACGGGTCTACGAGCGCGCGGCCTTCGACGCGCACAAGGCCTACGGCCAGCGGGTCCGGGGCCGCGCCGAGCTGAGGCTGGTGACCTGCGGGGGCACCTACGACAAGGCGGCCAAGGAGTACACGGCGAACGTGGTGGTCTCCGCCTACCTGACCGGCGTCGGAGCCCGTCCGGGCGCGCCGGGCACCGCGGCCTGAGCGGAAAACGAAGAAGCCCCTCGCAGCTTTCGCTGCGAGGGGCTTCTTCCGTCTGTGCGCCGCCAGGGACTCGAACCCCGGACCCGCTGATTAAGAGTCAGCTGCTCTAACCAACTGAGCTAGCGGCGCTTGCTGACAGGGAAAACTCTACCCCACCTCCAGGGGTGCCCGTGACCAGCCACGCCCGCCTTGTCCGATTAACCCATGTTTGACGGGTTTATCGTGCACCATGTGTCTGCGCCTGCCGCATCTGATGCTTCATCAGGTGCGGCTCCGGTCGACCGGTGGACCAGTGGACGAGTGGATGAGCAGGGGAGTGGACGGATCCGCATGACGATGCAGCCTCCGACGCATGTGCAGATGCCGATGCCCGGTTTCCAGGAGTACGAGCCCGCGGGCGACTGTGCGTGCCGGGGCTGCGCCCAGCGCCGCCGCGCCCTCGCCCGCGCGCGGGCCATACCGCTCCGGGACGGGGGGCACCCGGCCGCGCGCGGCGCCCGCAGGGCGCTGGTGCTGGCCACCGCCGCGGGAGTGGTCCTCGGCGGCGGCAGTGCGACCGCGGTGGCCCAGGTCGCCCCGCCCCCGTCCCCGGGGCCGGCGGTCCTGGACGACCCGAGTTCCCCGCAGGGTGCCCGGACCCCGCTGCACGGCCCCAAGGGCGGGCCGGTGGGGAAGCCCGGCGCTCCGGCCCAGCCGGGCGCGGTGCGACGGATCGACCGCGCGACGATCATCAACCGGGCGAAGCTGTGGCTGGACGCGGGGGTCCCGTACAGCATGTCCGAGTACTGGACGGACGGGTACCGACAGGACTGCTCGGGCTACGTCTCCATGGTCTGGAACCTGGGGTCGAACGAATGGACCGGCAGCCTCGACAAGTTCGCCACCAAGATCACCAAGGATGACCTGCTGCCGGGGGACATGCTCCTCTTCCACAACCCGGCGGACCCCAACAACGGCTCGCACGTCGTCATCTTCGGCGGCTGGGTCGACTCGACGCGCACGCACTACGTCGCCTACGAGCAGACGCGCCCGAACACGCGGAAGCTGGCCACGCCCTACGGGTACTGGAGCAACGCGACGAAGTACGTCCCGTACCGGTTCAACGGGGTCCCGGGCGGCCTCCTCCCGGACGCCCCGGCGGGCCCCAAGCCGGGGGACGCGACGGTCTTCCCGGGCGCGGACAAGTTCGCCCCCGGCGCCACCAACGACCACGTGGCCCAGCTCGGCCGGATGCTGATCGAGCGCGGCGCCTACCGGTTCTACCCCAAGGGGGTGGCCGACCGGACGTGGAGCGACCACGACAAGCTCGCCACCGCCGCCTTCCAGCGCGCGCAGGGCTGGACGGGCGCGGACGCCGACGGCATCCCGGGCGCGCACACCTGGAAGCTGCTCGTCGAGAAGCAGGGCAAGAACATCCCGCCGACGGTGGCGGCCGCACCCGGACCGGGTGGGGTACGGGCCTACCCGGGTGCCGCGGTGTTCCGCCCGGGGCAGTCGCACGAGGCCATCAGGGCGCTCGGTCGTCAGCTGGTGAAGAAGGGCTTCGGCAAGTACTACACATCCGGTCCGGGCCCGCGCTGGAGCGAGGCCGACCGCCGCAACGTCGAGGCCTTCCAGCGCGCGCAGGGCTGGACCGGCGCTTCGGCCAACGGCTACCCGGGCCCGGAAACCTGGCGCCGGCTGTTCGCATGACGGAGGTAACGATGTTCCCCACGCGCACCACCTCGACGACGGGCACCCTCCGAGTGCCGCCCCTGGCCGCCCCGGTGGCGGTCCGGTCGGCGGATCCCACCCCCGCGCCCGCCCCGGCTCCTTCCCCCGCGCCCATGGCCGTGCCGGCGGCGGTCCACCCCGGGTGGGCCGCGGAGCCGGCGCCCGTGCCGGAGCCGGCCTACGCGGCCGTGGCCGTCGCGGCGCCGCGCGAGGTCGCCGCCCCGGAGCACGCCGTCGCCGCCGAGACCTCCTTCGGCTGGGCCGCGGCGCAGGCCGCCCGCCCGACGCCCGAGCCGACGCACGGCTGGGAGGTGCCGGCGGCGCGGGCCCACCCGTACGACGAGGCCGACCAGGGCGCCGCCGACCCGTCGGCCGCCGGCCTGGACATCCCGCACCCGCAGGAGCCGGAGGCCCCCGTCGGAGGGGCCACCCTGCGCCTGCGGACCACCGAGGTCCACCCGCGGACCGAGCCGGACGCCGTACCGCGAGCCGAAGCCGCAGCCGAGGCCGCAGCCGCCACAGCCGCCCCCGAGCCGGAAGCCGTGTTCGAGCCCGAGCCCGACTTCGAACCCGAGCCCGAGCCGGAACCCGAGCGCGAGTTCGAGCCCGAGCCCGGACCGGTCACCACGCCCGAACCCGGGGACGCGGCACCGCACTCCGGCATCCCCGGGCCCGGACCGGTCGAGATCGTCGCCCAGGCGGTGGCCCGCGGCCTGGACGACGGGGCTGCCGCGCCGGACCTCCCGCACTCCGGAGTCCACCGGGGCACCTCCGTCACCGAGGTGCCGGTGCACCTCCCGTTCCGCGGTACGCGCCGGCCGCCGGTGGTCCCCGCCCCCGCACCCGCCGCGGCCACCGCACCCGCGCCCCGCGCCCCGCGCCCCGCCCCCGGCCGCCGCGTCCCGCGCGGCGACGACCAGCTCCGCGAGCACCGCGGCCCGGTGCTGCCCGGCTGGGTCGGCGTGGCCGTCGGCGGGCTCGCCCTCGCCGGCTGCGTGGCCGTGCTCTGGCGGGCCGGGGCCGTCCCCGCCGCCTTCGTCGCCGCCTTCGGGGCGGCGCCCCGCGCCTACCAGGGCCTGCGCGCCACCCACTGGCCGCCGCTCGCCTTCCTCGGCATCGTCGCCCTCGTGGCGCTCGGCGGACTCGGCCGGTCCCGCACCGGCCACGCCTGGGTGCTCACCCTCTTCGGCCGCTACCGCGGCACGGTCCGGCGTACCGGCCTGACCTGGGTGAGCCCCCTGCTCCTGCGCCGGCGTGTCGACGTACGCCTGCGGCACTGGCGCAGCGACCCGATGCCCGCGGTGGACTCGGGCGGCCTCGCCCTCCAGGTCGTCGTCCAGGTCGTCTGGCAGGTCCGGGACACCGCACGCGCCACCCTCGCCGTCGAGGACCACACGGAGTACCTCGCCGAGCAGGTCGAATCGGCGATGGCCCGCGTGCTGTCGCAGCTGCCCGCCGACGCCTTCCACGAGGACGCCCCGACCCTGCGCGACGCCGAGGCCGTCGGTGACGCGCTGACCCGGATGCTGGCCGCCGAGACCGAGGCGGTCGGGATCGAGGTGTTCTCGGCCCAGCCGACCCGGATCGAGTACGCGGCCGAGGTGGCCGAGGCCATGCGTCGGCGTCGGGTCGCGGCGATCGACGCCAAGCACCGGGACACCGTGCTGACCTCGGTCGTGGACGCCGTCGACGACACCGTCCACCGGCTGACCTCCCGCGGGCTGGTCGAGCTCGACGACTACGAGCGCAAGGCGCTGGTGAAGGACCTCACGGTCGCCTTCTGCACGGGCCGCTCCGAGTAGGGGCGCCGGCGGGGCGGGAGCGCGCGGGAGAACGGGTGGCCGGAAGGTGACGGACCACCCGTTCTCCCATTGGTATGGACATGGCCAACTCTCGTCAATAATCTGGGACTTGGTCTAGACCTGATCCCCACACGCGCGCGCTCTCATCGAACTCCCCCCACGTTCAAGGAGCATCATGCGTCCCATCCGCATGCCCAGAATGCCCAGGCGGGCCGGCGTCGCCGCGCTCGGCATCGGCCTCGTCGCCGGAATCACGCTCGTCAGCGCCCCCACCGCCAGCAGCCACGGCTACACCGACACGCCCATCAGTCGTCAGAAGCTCTGCGCCAACCGCACCGTTTCCAACTGCGGCGCGATCCAGTGGGAGCCGCAGAGCGTCGAGGGCTTCAAGGGGTTCCCGGCCGCCGGCCCCGCCGACGGCAAGATATGTTCCGGCGGACTCTCGCAGTTCTCCGAGCTCGACGACCCGCGCGGCGGCGCCTGGCCCACCACCAAGGTGACCAGCGGGCAGAGCTACGCCTTCCGGTGGCAGTTCACCGCCAACCACTCCACCACCGACTTCAAGTACTACGTCACCAAGAACGGCTGGACCGGCACCAGGGCCCTCACCCGCGCCGACCTCGAACCCCAGCCCTTCCTCACCGTCGCCTACAACGGCGCCCGCCCCTCGATGACCACCGTCCACCAGGGCGCCATGCCGAGCGGAAAGACGGGCCGGCACATGATCCTGGCCGTCTGGACCGTCAACGACACCCCGATGGCCTTCTACGCCTGCTCCGACGTTCAGTTCTGACGTAACGTCAACTAACCTCCGGCGGCATGCGGACGACGACTGCACCCGACACCGTCGCGGAGCTCATAGCGCGCCAATGGGGCGACCACCGGCCCGGGCTGATGCACCAGGACACCGAGCGGCACGTCCTCACCCACCACCGGACCGTCCAGGAGGCCGCCGCACGCGCCGCGCTCCTCGTCGACCTCATGCCCCCGGGGGCCGAGCCGCACCTCGGGGTCCTGCTCGACAACACCCCCGAGTTCCCGTTCTGGCTCGGTGCGGCGGCCCTCGCCGGGGCCGCCGTCGCCGGGATCAACCCCACCCGGCGCGGCCCCGAGCTGGCCCGCGACATCCTGCACACCGACTGCCGGATCCTGATCACCGAGCGCGCCCACCTGCCGCTGCTGCGCGGCCTCGACCTGCCCGGCGTCCGCGTCCTGGTCACCGGCACCGAGGAGTACGAGGCCCTGCTCGCCCCCTACGCGGCGGCCGAGCCCGGAGAAGCCGCCCTGCGGGCCCCCGCACCCGACTCCCGGCTCCTGCTCTACTTCACCTCCGGCTCCACCGGCGCCCCCAAGGCCGCGATCTGCACCCAGGGCCGGCTCGCGGCCGCCGGCGCCGCGCTGGCCCGCCGGTTCACCGTCACCCCGGACGACGTCCACTACATCTGCATGCCGCTCTTCCACGGCAACGCCGTCATCGCCGACTGGCTGCCGGCACTCGTCGGCGGGGCACCGGTGGCGCTGCGCCGCCGCTTCTCGGCCTCCGCGTTCCTGGACGACGTACGGGCCTACGGGGCCACGTACTTCACCTACGTCGGGCGGGCGATCCAGTACCTCCTGGCCACCGAGCCCCGCCCCGACGACCGCTCCCACACCCTGCGGCTCGGCTTCGGCACCGAGGCCGGTGCGGTGGACGCGGCCCGCTTCGCCGAGCGGTTCGGGGTCCGGCTGGTGGAGGGCTACGGCGCCACCGAGGGTGGCGCCTCCGTCCAGCACACCCCGGACACCCCGCCCGGCGCCCTGGGCCGCGCGGGCTCCGGCGACGACCTGGCGGTGATCGACCCGGCCACCGGCGCGGAATGCCCGCCCGCGGTCCTCGACCCGGAAGGGCGCCTGCTCAACGGCTCGGCGGCGATCGGCGAGCTCGTCAACCGCGGCCGCAGCCTCTTCGAGGGGTACTGGCGCAACCCGGACGCGGAGGCCGACCGCACCCGCGACGGCTGGTACTGGACGGGAGACCTCTTCTTCCGCGACCCGGCGGGCTTCCTCTACTTCGCGGGCCGCACCGACGACCGGCTCCGGGTCGACAGCGAGAACCTCGCCGCCGCGGTCATCGAGAACATCCTGGCCCGTTGGACGGACGCGGCGGCCGTCGCCGTCTACGCCGTCCCGGACGAGGTCGCGGGGGACCAGGTCATGGCGGCCCTCGCCCTGCGGGCCGGCGCGGCCTTCGACCCGGCCGCCTTCGCGGACTTCCTCTCCCACCAGCCCGACCTCGGCACGAAGATGGCCCCGCGCTACGTCCGCGTCGTCCGGGCCATGCCGACCACGGCCACGAACAAGATCCACCGGGTCTCCCTCCGCCACGAGGGCTTCGGCTGCGCGGACCCGGTCTGGCACCGCTCCCCGACCGGTGGCTATCGCCGCCTCGACGAAGCCGCCCTGACCGCGCTCCTCGCGACCTACGCGGCCCAGGGCCGTTCCGATCTGCTGCGACGGCCGGGGACACCTCCAGCGCGGAACGACCGGCCGTGCGGCGGCGTCGAAGCACCCGACGGGCCGTGACCCCGCCGGGGCTCAGTCGTCGGCCCGCACCACCGGGATCCACAGCTCGGCGTCCGCGTGCGTGCCGTCCTGCGACACCCGCGTGCGCGAGAGCGACGGGCCCGGACGGCTCCGGTACGGGTTCGACGGGAACCACTGCGTGTACACGTCCCGCCAGAGGTGCTGGACCGCAAGCGGGAACTCGCCCGAGGACTCGAACACCGCCCACGTCCCCGGCCCCACGTCCAGGCTCTCCGAAGCCCCCGGCACGTCCTCGTCGCTCAGGACCCCGTGGAAATAGTCCAATTCGGTGCCTTCCGCGTCCTGCGCGGAGTGGTTGTCGACCACGGCCAGGACCCCGCCCGGCTCACCCGACCCGTACGCCTCCCACCGCCCCAGCGTCTCCTTGCCGATGCTCTTGACGAACTCCACGATGGCCGGGTTCATCCCCTCGTAGACCAGCGGGACCCGCGTCCCCCTGCCCACGAGCCGGAACCCGTCCTTCTCCACCACCCGGTAGCGCATGCTGCTCCTCCCTTCGACGATCAACCGGAAGGACATCCGGGGCTGGGAGCGCAACGCCGCACCCGTCCGCCGCGCCTCGCCGGGGCCGACCCCGTGCATGGCGCGGAAGGCCCGCGCGAACGCCTCGCCCGAGCCGTAGCCGTAGCGCACCGCGACATCGAGCAGCGTCCGCCGCCCGGCGAGCACCTCGGCCCCCGCGAGCGTCAGCCGTCGCCGGCGGACGTACTCGGAGAGCGGGATGCCCGCCAGCGCGGAGAACATCCGCCGGAAGTGGTACTCCGACGTCATGGCGATACGCGCCAGCTCGGCCACGTCGACGGGCTCGTCGAGGTGCTCCTCGATGTGGTCCATGGCCTGGTTCAGCCGCTCCAGCACTCCTGGCCGTCCTTCCCTCACGGATCTCCACGCTAGGGAGGTCTCCCTGTGCCGGACCCGACTTCCCGTGCCCGGTGCGGTCGGGTCGCCCCGCCCGTTCCCGCGCGGCCGGCGGCCGCGCGGGGGTAGGGCCAGGCCTACCCCCGGGACGCCCGCAGGAGGTATCCCGCTCCGCCGGGCCCCCGGATAGCTTGCCCGTATGGACGATCAGCCCCGCACCCCCTGGCCCGCCCCGACCGGCGGCCGGTACCTGCGGTCCGCCCGGCCCTGGCGGGCCGCCGGATACCTCGTCGGCAGCGCCCTCACCGGGATCCCCGTGCTCCTGGCCCTCGTCCTCCTCGCCGGGGCCGGCGCCGCCCTCGGCCCCGTCCTCGTCGGCCTGCCGCTGCTCGCCCTGCTCTGCCTGGTCGGCGTACCGACCGGCGCCGTCGAGCGCCGCCGGCTGCGCCTCGTCGACCGCGCCCCCGCCCGCACCCCCCACCGCACGCCCGCCGAGCCCGGCCTCCTCGCCTGGGCCCGGCTGCGCTACCGCGAGCAGGCCACCTGGCGCGAGCTCGCCTACGCGGTCCTGCACGGGCTGCTGCTCTGGTGGGTCGACCTCGCCGCCGTCGCGGTCCTCCTCGGTCTGCCGCTGTTGTTGCTCACCACCCCGCTCCAGCTCGCCCTCGCCGCCGACGGCGAGGTCAAGGTGATCAAGCTGTGGCTGGTCACCTCCTACCCGGCCGCCTTCGCCTGCGCCGCCGCCGGGGCCGTCCTGCTGCCCGCCCTCCTCCACCCGCTCGGCGCGCTCGCCGGGGCCCGCGCCGCCCTCACCCGCGCCCTGCTCACTCCCCGCGAGCGCGAACTGAAGAACCTGCTCGCCGAGGTCACCCGCTCCCGGGCCCGGCTCGTCCACGCCTTCGAGGCCGAGCGCCGCCGGATCGAGCGCGACCTCCACGACGGCGCCCAGCAGCGGCTCGTCGCCCTCACCATGACCCTGGGCCTGGCCCGCCTCGACGCACCCCCGGGCCCGCTCGCCGACCGCCTCGCGACCGCCCACGACGAGGCCGGCAAGGTCCTCGCGGAACTGCGCGAGCTGATCCACGGCATCCACCCGCAGGTGCTCACCGACTACGGCCTCACCGGCGCCCTCGCCGACGTCGCCGAGCGGTCCGCCGTCCCCGTGGACGCCGATCTGGGCACCGCCCTGCCACGCCTGCCGGAGTCCGTCGAGGCCGCCGCCTACTTCGGGGTCTGCGAGGCCCTCGCCAACGTCGGCAGGCACAGCGGCGCGGCCCGCGCCGCCCTCACCGCCCGGCACACCGGCACCGCCCTGCGCATCGACGTCGCCGACGACGGCCGCGGCGGCGCCGATCCGGCCGCCGGCTCCGGGCTGACCGGACTGGCCGACCGGATCGCGGTCCTCGATGGCACACTGACGATCACCAGCCCGCCCGGCGGCCCGACCGTTCTGAGCCTGGAGATCCCGTGCCCGGTGATCAGCCCCACGAGCCATCCCTGACCATCGTCCTCGCCGAGGACGGGGTCCTGCTGCGCGAAGGACTCGTCGGCCTGCTGACGCGTTTCGGCCACCGGGTGGTGGCCGCGGTCGGCGACGCGGACGAGCTCCGCGCCGCCGTCGCCGCCCACACCCCGGACGTCGTCGTGACCGACGTACGGATGCCCCCGGGCCTGGCCGACGACGGACTGCGCGCCGCGGTCGAGCTGCGGGCCGCGCGCCCGGGCCTGCCCGTGCTGGTGCTCAGCCAGTACGTGCAGCGCTCGTACGCCGCCGACCTGCTGGATTCCGGGGACGGCAGCGGTGTCGGCTATCTGCTGAAGGACCGGGTCGGGCAGGTGGAGCAGTTCCTCGACGCGGTGGTCACGGTGGCCCGCGGCGGCACGGTGGTGGACCCGGAGGTCGTACGCCAACTCTTGCGTCGGCGGCGTGACCCGCTGGCCGCGCTGACCCCGCGGGAGCGCGAGGTACTGGGCCTGGTGGCGGAGGGGAAGTCGAACGGGGCCGTGGCCCGGGAGCTGGTGGTGTCCGAGGCGGCCGTCGGCAAACACATCGGGAACATCCTGGGAAAGCTCGACCTGCCGCCCGCCGAGGACACCCACCGCCGGGTCCTGGCGGTCCTCGCGTACCTCCGCGGCTAATGGTTTTGAGCACCCCTGAGGACCGGGTAGTATTTTCTCTGTCAGCAGGCGCCGCTAGCTCAGTTGGTTAGAGCAGCTGACTCTTAATCAGCGGGTCCGGGGTTCGAGTCCCTGGCGGCGCACCTGTCCTTCGGGCGGTTTCCGGTCTCACCGGGAACCGCCCGAAGTGTTTTCCGGGCCTGCGCCAGGGCCTGCCAGGGCCTGCCAGGCCCCGCCGGGGCCCGTCCGATCGGTTCCTAGAGCGTGAGCGACAGCAGCAGCGGTGCGGCCTTGCGGTTCAGGGTGTCCGCGGCGGCCCGCAGCCGGTGCGCGTGCTCGACGGGCATCGACAGGGCCAGGCAGCCCACCGAGGCACCGGCCGTGATCGGCACCGCCGCGCAGACGGTACCCACGGCGTATTCCTGCAGGTCCAGCATCGGCACGGTGGCGGGCTGGGCGTCCAGCTTGGAGAACAGGATCCGCTCGTTCACGATCGTCTTCGACGTGAGCCGGGCGATCTTGTGTCGGGACAGGTGGTCGCGCCGCCCGTTCAGGTCCAGCTGCGTCAGCAGGCACTTGCCGACCGCGCTGGCGTGCGCGGCGGAGCGGAAGTCGACCCACTCGTGCACCTTCGGGGTGCGGGGACTGTCCGCGAACTGTGTGATCCTGACCTCGCCGTCCACGTACCGGCTGATGTAGACGGCCGCGCCGACCGAGTCGCGCAGCCGGTCCAGGGTCTCCTGGAGCTTGTCGGTGAGCGCCTGCTGCCGGTCGATCCCGGAGCCGAGCAGGACGAGGGAATCCCCTATGGCGTAAGCACCGTCGGACACCTGCAGGACGTATCCCTCCCGGCGCAGCATGAGCAGCATCGGAGCGAGATGGGCTGCGGGCAGGCCGGTCTCACGCGCGATCTGCGCGTCCGTCACACCACCGGTGTGACGCGCGATCGTTTCGAGTACGCGTAGTGCGTACTGCACCGAGTGGAACGGCGCGGTCGGCTCGGGCTTCAGCGCCACGGTTTCCCCCTAGCAGGTTGTTACCGCTTGCCCTACCACGATAGCCATCAAGAGGCCCATGTGGAGCGCCTGTTGATGAGATTGATGGCTCAATCAGGTCTGCCTGCCTGGATCTACTCCATTGGCATATGCCACTGGCATGCGCGACGACTCCCAGCGCGGGGAATGCCCGGCGGCCGCCCACGGTTCGAACTCTTCGTACGGTGTCGCACTGATGTCGTACGGACCGGAGAGCGAAACGGGAGCGACGATGAGTGACGCAGGGGACGACGCACAGGGCGACGCGCGCGGCAGCCGCGAGGCGAACCGGAACGCGGGCGACGGGATCCGCGCCACCGCACCGGGCCGGGCGACCGTACCGCTCTCCGTCCTGGACCTCGTCACTGTCGGCGCGGGCAGCACCGCCCACGCCGCACTTCGCACGAGCGTCGACATCGCCCGCCTCGCCGAGTCCCGCGGCTACCACCGCCACTGGGTCGCCGAGCACCACTCCATGCCCGGCGTCGCCAGCTCCTCGCCGGCCGTGATCCTGGCCCACCTCGCCGCGCACACCTCCCGCATCCGGCTCGGTTCCGGCGGGGTCATGCTGCCCAACCACGCCCCGCTCGCCGTCGCCGAGCAGTTCGGCACCCTGGAGGCGCTCGCCCCGGGCCGGATCGACCTCGGACTCGGCCGCGCCCCGGGCACCGACGGCCGCACCGCCGCCGCCCTGCGCGGACCCGGACGCCTCGACGAGGCCGCCGACGAGTTCCCCCGAAGCCTCGCGGAGCTCACCCGCTTCCTCGACGACGACTTCCCCGACGGGCATCCGTACGCCCGCGTGCACGCCGTGCCGGGCCCGGTCCAGGGCCCCACCGGCCGACCGCCGCTGTGGCTGCTCGGCTCCTCCGGCTTCAGCGCCCGCCTCGCCGGCGAGCTCGGCCTGCCCTTCGCCTACGCCCACCACTTCTCGGCGGCCGGCACCCTGCCCGCGCTCGACCTCTACCGCCAGACCTTCCGCCCCTCGGCCGTCCTCGACGCCCCCTACGCCGTCATCGGCGTCTCGGCGCTCGCCGCCGACACCGACGCCGAGGCCCGCGCCCAGGTGCTCACGGGCGCGCTGTCGATGCTGCGCCTGCGCACCGGCCGCCCGGGTCTGATCCCGACGCCCGAGGAGGCGGCGGCGTACGCGTACTCCCCGCTGGAGCGGGAGTTCGTGGACAGTTGGCTCGCGAACGTCGTCCACGGCACCCCGGACGAGGTCCGCACGGGGCTGGACGACCTGGCGAAGAGGACGGGCGCGGACGAGCTGATGCTGACCACCAACGCCCACAGCGGGGCCGCCCGGTTGCGTTCGTACGAGCTCGTCGCGGACGCGTACGGCATGCCGGTGGAGGCGCCCGCTGCCGATTGACGGCGTACGAACGGCGTTTGGCTGGTTTGTTGCCGAAACCTTGCGAGGAGCTGCCTGAAGGCAGCCTTAAACCGCTCGTCACCCGGGGTGGCGGGCGGTTTCTGATGTGCGCCCATGTCTCTGACTTGGGGAAATAGCGCGTGAGTGGTCTAGTCCTTCTTTGGTCCGAACCATTGACGTGGGGGTGGAGTGATCGCTATCACTTCTCTCACCCGAACCGCTTGAACTCCCCTCCCACCCCCACGGAGACAGCTCATGCACATCCGTAAACCACTCCTCGCAGCCGCCGCCACGGCCGCGTTGGCCGCCGGAGCGCTGGCCTCCTTCGCGGGACTCGGCACCGCCCAGGCCGCCGACGCCTCGGCCGGGGCCGCGGCGGGCGGCGTCCGCATCGCCTACTACGACCAGTGGAGCGTGTACGGCAACGCCTTCTACCCCAAGCACCTCGACACCCGGGGCATAGCGGGCAAGCTGGACGTCATCAACTACTCGTTCGGCAACATCCACCCCACCAACCTCACCTGTTTCGAGGCGAACAAGGCGGCGGGCGACGACAACAACCCCAACGCCGGTGACGGCGCGGGCGACTCGTACGCCGACTACCAGAAGTCCTTCAGCGCCGCCGACAGCGTCAGCGGGGTCGCCGACAAGTGGGACCAGCCGATCGTCGGCGTCTTCAACCAGTTCAAGCAGCTGAAGGCCAAGTACCCCCACCTGAAGATCAACATTTCACTGGGCGGCTGGACCTACTCCAAGTACTTCAGCGACGCGGCGAAGACCGACGCCTCCCGCAAGAAGCTCGTCTCCTCCTGCATCGACCAGTACATCAAGGGCAACCTGCCGGTCGAGGGCGGATACGGCGGCCAGGGCGTCGCGGCCGGCATCTTCGACGGCATCGACATCGACTGGGAGTACCCGGGCTCCTCCGGCGGCCACCTCGGCAACCACTACGCCCCCGAGGACAAGCAGAACTTCACGCTCCTGCTCAAGGAGTTCCGCGAGCAGCTCGACGCCTACGGCCAGGCCAACGGCGGCAAGAAGTACCTGCTGACCTCGGCGCTCCCGGCCGGCCAGGACAAGATCAAGTACATCGAGACGGACAAGATCGGCGCGTACCTCGACTACGCGAACATCATGACGTACGACATGCACGGCGCCTGGGACAGCGACGGCCCCACCTACCACCAGTCCCCGCTGTACTCCCCGGCCGGCGACCCGACCGACCCGATCGCGCCGGGCACCCAGAAGTACAGCATCGACAACGCGATCGACTCCTGGATCGACGGCAACCCGGCCTACGGCATCACCGGCGGCTTCCCCGCCAACAAGCTGACGCTGGGCTACGAGTTCTACTACCGCGGCTGGAAGGGCGTCCCCGCAGGGGCGAACAACGGTCTCGCCCAGTCCGCGACCGGCGCCTCCGGCGCCCGGCCCACCAGCCAGCAGGCCGGTATCGCCAACTACAAGGAGCTCGGCGGCCTCGTCGACAACCCGGCGACCACCTTCTGGGACGACCAGGCCAAGGCCTCGTACTTCTACAAGGACGGCGAGTTCTTCACCGGCCTCAACCAGAAGGCCATCCAGGCCCGGGTCGACTACGGCAAGCAGCGCGGCCTGGCCGGCGCGATGATGTACTCCCTGCTCGGCCTGGACAACAACACCACCCTGCTGAACCAGATCTCGGACGCCCTCGGCGGAACCACCGTCCCGCCGACCACCCCGCCGACGACGCCTCCGACCACTCCGCCCACGACCCCGCCGACCACGCCCCCGACCACCCCGCCGACGGGCTGCGGCTCGACCCCGGCGTACGTCGCGGGCACGATCTACACGGCCGGCAACGAGGTCGCGCACAACGGCCGCAAGTACAAGGCCCAGTGGTGGACGCAGAACGAGACTCCTGGCACCACGGGTGAGTGGGGCGTCTGGAAGGACCTCGGCGCCTGCTGATCTCCCCCCACCCCGCGCCGAGCGACGCCTGTGCCCCGCCCCCACTCTCCCGGGGGCGGGGCGGAGGTGTGTCACCCGGGCGGGATCCGGCCTTCGGCCTCGTGGCGGTGCACCTGCTCGATGAGGCGGTGCAGCAGGGTGCGGGCGCGGGTGATCTCGCCGGTGGAGATGTCGGCGGTCAGCGCGCGGTGCACATCGGCGGCACGTGCCGTGATCTTGTCCAGTACATGGTGCCCGTGGGGTGTGAGGGTCAGGAGCGGCGAGCCGCGGTGGTCCGGGTTGGGCCGGAAGTCGGCCAGGTCCTCGCGGACGAGATCGTTGGCCACGCGTTGCACCCCCTGGCGTGCGATGCCGAGGCGGCGGGCGGCCTGGGCCACGGTCAGGGGCTCCTCGGAGACCACGCTCAGCAGCTGCCACCGGGCCTGCGTCTGCCCCTCGGTCGCGGCGATCGCCTCGCCGGACCTGCGCAGCACTCCCGCCGCCTCGAACACGTCGGCGACCAGTAGGGCCATCTCGTCCGGCATGCCGCCTCGCCTCCTTGGATTGACAACATGATGTCAGTGCGTAAACCTGTTGTCATTATAGGAGGGAGGAACCATCAGCACCGCGATCACCACCCTGCAGGCCGCCCTGGAGCGCGCGGCGACCGTCCGCCCCAAGGTCGGCGGCTTCCCCTACCTCGCCGAGGTCCTCCGCCAGGCCGGCGTCACCCACTGCCGCATGGCGGTCCCGTCGAACGCCATGCTGTACCTCACCGACGCGGGGCCGGTCGTCGTCCAGGGCGGGCCGCCGGCCACGGGCATGATCGACGTCGCGCCGTTCGACCGCGAGACGCTCGTCGCGGCCCTGCGCGCGGACCAGGCGGGAGAGACGACGTTCCCCGAGTTCGTCCAGGGCTGCCGGCAGGCAGGCGTCGTCTGGTACGACGTCGACCTCGGAGCGCGCACCTGCACCTACTACGGCGCCGACGGCGACAACTACGTCGAGGCCTACCCCGCGGTCGAGGTCGGGATCTGACGATTCCGACCCCGGAGCGTAGGGGAGTCGTTACGCTCGGCCGCAGGCCGAATCCGGCTCCGACCCGCGTTCGTATGGGGGTTACCGTCCCATGGTCCAGGCCCGCGACATCGATCCCAGCGCCTCGCCGCTGGACTACTACAGCTACGAGCTGCGCCGGCTGAGAGAAGAAGCGGGCCTCAAGCAGGCACAGCTCGGCGCGATCATCTTCTGCACGGGCTCCCTGATCGGCATGATCGAGAACGGCAAGCGGGTCCCGACGCGGGACTTCTCGGAACGGGTGGACGCCGCGCTGGGCACCGGCGGTGTGTTCTCCCGCCTGGTGGGGTTGGTCCTGCGGAGCCAGCTGCCGGCTTGGTTTCAGGCTTACGCGGAGATGGAAGCCAGGGCGACGCACATCTCATCGTTCCAGCCGCAGTTGGTCTACGGACTCCTGCAGACGGAGGCCTACGCGAGAGCGGTCCTCCAGGCGGGGTGGGGAGAGAAGCTTGACGAGGCGGTGGCCGCGAGGATGGAGCGTCAGCGCATCCTTACCCGGGAGCGCCCGCCGCTCGTCTGGGTGGTACTTGACGAAGCCGTGCTGCACCGGCCGTTCGGCGGTCGCGAAATAATGCGAGACCAGCTGAGCCACCTGCTGAACTTCCGGAATACCCGCGAGATGCGGATCCAGATTCTTCCGTTCAGCGCGGGTCATCACCCGGCCACTGTTGGGGCGTTCAACGTTCTTCGGTTCGAAGGGGACCCGGATATCGTCTATGCCGAGAGCTACGGTTCGGCTCATGTGACAGCGAATCCCGAGACGGCCAGCGACTGTGCACATCGCTATGACCATTTGCAGGCCGCAGCACTCTCGATGGACGAATCGGCGGCTCTGATCGCCCGTGTACGGGAGGAACGTTATGGGGACCATCCAGGACCGGTCGGGCGTGCTGTGGCGTAAGTCCAGCTACAGCGGCGGGACCGGCGGCGACTGCGTCGAGTGCTCCCCCCTCGGCACCGCCGCCTGGCGCACGGCTTCGTGCGGCGGTACCACCGGAGGAGACGGCCGGGTCGCGGTCCGGGACTCCAAGAACACCGGCGGGCCGGTCTTCACGGTCACGGCAGCCGCGTTCACCACCTTCGTGCGGAGCCTCTGACCTTACGGCGGATCGGCAGCCCCGGCCGGGGCTGCCGCACGCGCGGTCAGAACTGGTACTGGCCGACCGTGATGAAGTGGCGGAGCTCCTCCGGGGTGCCGTCCACGACCTTCTGGGCCGCCGCGTACAGGGCTTCGCTGATGCCCGGACGGGCCATGATCACGCCCACGGCGACGCGGTCGTCCTCGGTCTGGGCCAGTCGCAGGCCGGGCTTCAGGAAGGCGGTCCTGTCGGCCGGGGTGCCGTCCATGGCCTTGGTGATCTCGCGTCGGACGGCCTTGCTGGTGGCCGGCGTGGTGGCGAGGATGCGGCCGATGGCGACCCTGTTGTCCTCGTCCTGGGCCTTCGCGAAGCCCGTGGTCAGGAACGCCACGCGGTCCTCGGGAGTGCCGCTGAGGGCCGCGTTCGCCGCGCGGATCACGCCCTTGCCGCTCGCCGGGTCCGCCAGGATCTTGGCGATGGTGGCGGCGTTCTCCGTGTCGGAGCCCGGCGTCGCGCTCGCCGGTGCCGTGACCGACGTCTTGGCCGGCGCGGCGGTGGCGAGGGCCGGGGTGGCGAGCAGCAGGGCCGGGGTCAGGGCGCCGGCGGTCAGGGCGAGCGCGGTACGGGTGAGCTTCATGGCGATTTCCCCCCACAGGTCAGGATCTTGGTCAAGAACCCTTGGCCTGAAGATCGTCACAGGGGGGTTCGGGGCTGTCCAACGAGGAAAGAGCCCCTAGAAGCCCGCCGAACAGCCAACCGGAACGGCTAGCAGGGGTGGTCCGCGCCGGGCCGGGTGCCGATCATCTCGGCGATCCGTTCCGGGGCCACCGCCCGGGAGTAGAGCCAGCCCTGACCCGTGTCGCAGCCCACGCGCCGCAGCCGTGCCGCCTGCCCGGCGGTCTCCACGCACTCCGCGGTCACCGTCAGCCCGAGCCGGTGCGCGAGCTGCACCAGGGCCTCGACGATGGTCTCGTCGGCCGGGTTCGGGTGCGTGCCCTCCTCGTAGCGGAACCCCCGGACGAAGGAACCGTCCAGTTTCAGAACTGATACAGGGAGCCTGCTGAGGTAGGCGAGGTTCGAGTAGCCGGTGCCGAAGTCGTCGATCGCGATCCGCACGCCCATGTCGCTCAGCGCCTGAAGGGCCTGCAGTGGGCGGCCGGCCGAGCCCATCACGGCCGACTCGGTCAGCTCCAACTGCAGCAGCTGCGGGGCGAGGCCCGTCTCGGCCAGGATCTCCGCGACATCGCCCACGAGGTCGGAGTCCCAGACCTGGCGGACGGCGACGTTGACGGACACGAAGACGGGGGCGTCGCTGGGCTGTTCGATCTGCCAGCGCCGGGCCTGCCGGCAGGCGGTCCGCAGGACCCACTGCCCCAACTGGACGATGGACCCGTCCTCTTCGGCGATTCCGATGAACCGATTCGGCGTGAGCGTGCCGAACTGGGGGTGGTTCCAGCGCACCAGGGCCTCGACCCCGCGCACGGAGCCGCTCTCCAGGTCCACGAGCGGCTGGTACTCCAGCTCGAACTCGCCGCGTTCCACGGCCGGTCGGAGCGTGGAGGAGAGGGCCTGGCGGGTCATGCGGTGCGCGTTGCGTTCCGGGTCGAAGAGCGTCCAGCGGGCCTTGCCGTCCGCCTTGGCCCAGTACAACGTCGTGTCGGCGGCCTGCATCAGCCCGGTCGCCGAGGTGCCGGCCGTCGCCCGCTCCACGACCCCGATCGAGGCGGAGACCGACAGCCGCTGCCCGGCCAGGTCGAAAGGTTCCTGTACGGCGGCCAGCACGCTCCGCGCCAGATCGGCGAGTTGTTCGGTGCCGGTGGAGTCCTCCACCAGCAGGGCGAACTCGTCGCCGCCCAGGCGCGCGACCAGGTGCCCGCCGGTGCGCCCGTAGCCGGACTGGTCGGCGCACTGGGTCAGTCGGGCGGCGACGGCCGTCAGCAGCCGGTCGCCGACCCGGTGGCCGAGGGTGTCGTTGACGGCCTTGAACCCGTCGAGGTCCAGATAGCACAGTCCGATCCGGCCGGTGCCGCCGCCGTGTTCGTACGAGGAGGCCTCCAGGGCGGCGGAGAGCCGCTCGAAGAACAGCGCACGGTTGGGCAGGCGCGTGACCGGGTCGTGCATCTGCAGGTGGCGCAGCCGGGCCTGGAGGTCGCGGCGGTCGCTGATGTCGGTCACCGACAGCAGGACGTCCCCGGTACCGGGGACGGGTCCGAGGGTGACCTCGGTCCAGAGCGAGTGTCCGTCGGGATGCTTGAGGCGGCGGGTGCAGCGCAGTCGGGCCTGCCGGCCGCGGAGCACCTCCTGGTACGCGGCCCAGGTGCGGGCCTCCGCGGCCAGGTCCACCAGATCGGCGGCGGACCGGTGCACGAGGGTGTGCGGTTCGCTGCCGAGCAGCCCGGCGAAAGCCAGGTTGGCGGCGACCACGTAGCCCTCGCGGTCGACGACGGCCATGGCGAGGTGGGCCGCGTTGAACGCGGCCCGGTAGTCGCGCAGGTCGGAGTCGGCGCGGTACGACGACGCCGGCGTGGCCTGGCCGGCTGACGCCGACGGCACTACCGGCACTGCCGGGTGACGCTCCGTAATGGCCGATCGGATGCTGTCGGCCGCCGAACCGGTTCCTTCTGAGGTTCCGCTCACCGTTGGCTCCCGCAGTGTTCGTGAGTGTCCGCGCAGGAAAGTGTGCCGATCATAGAGGCTGTAGGGAGGCCCTATCCAGCGGCGCCACCGGTTGAGACGGTTCGGTTCGGCATGATGACGGATCGTCGACGCACGACCGGGCGATCGTTTCTGCGCGGCTCTGAGCGTGCGAGGGCTTCTGCTGATCTCAGGTGATCGGTCGTGACGTTCTGTAGGCAAGGGCGTGAAGTTCGGGGGTCACCGACTTGCCGTATTACTCACTCGTGTGGGGCAGCGGAACAGGGCATTAGTAAGACAATCGCCTCAAGGTGGATGAACAGGTACGAATCCACCACCGGAGGTCGATGTGGCGCGACAGCAGACACCCGGGGGAGTGGAACGCTCCCGCCTCCGACGTACCGCCGCGGGACTCACCTCTCTGACGGCGCTCGCCGCCATGTCGCTCGTCGCCGGCCCCGCGGTGGCCGACTCCGGAGCCGGACCCTGTGCGCTGACCCGCACCTCGGCGCACCACTCCCTCGGCCTGGACACCTGGAACGGCGCCTACCCCAAGCCCGAACGCACCCTCGACGCCGTGATGGTCTTCCTCTCCTTCCCCGACCACCACAGCACCCTGAAGACCGAGGAGATCGTCGCCGACTACTTCCCCGCCACCAGCGACTTCTTCGAGCAGGCCTCGTACGGGCGGTTCCGGCTGGCCCCGCACCCGCAGAAGCAGTGGATCCAGATGCCCAAGCCGTCGACCGCGTACGGCATAAAGCGCGACTGGGCGGCCGAGGACCGGGCGTCCTACCTCCGGGACGCGGTCGCCACCGCCGACGCCCAGGTGGACTTCCGCAAGTACGACGTCGTCTACTTCGTCGCCGACCCGGACGCGCCCGGCGTGGACTCCGACGCCACCAAGGTCGTCAACTTCGAGCACCCGATCGTCGCGGACGGCACGGAACTGCGGCGGATCGTCACGGTCTTCGAACGCCACCCGCCGGACCGCAACGTCCTGGCCCACGAGACCGGGCACGTCTTCGACCTGCCCGACCTCTACCACCGGCCCACGGACGGCAAGGGCGACTGGGACACCTACGTCGGGGACTGGGACGTCATGGGCAGCCAGTTCGGCATGGCCCCGGACCTCTTCGCCTGGCACAAGTGGAAGCTGGGCTGGCTGGACCCCGCCCAGGTGGACTGCGTGCAGACGGGCTCCTCGATGCACACCCTGCAGCCGCTGGCCCAGGCCCCGCCGAGCGGCGGCACGGGCGGGACCCGGCTCGCGGTGATCCGTACCGGCCCCGGCAGCGCGATCGCCGTCGAGGCGCGGGGCTCCGCCGGCAACGACGGGGACACCTGCACGGAGGGCGTCCTGGTCTACCGGGTGCGCAACGAGGCCTCGTCGGGCGGCGGCCCCATCGAGGTGCTGGACGCGCACCCGTCGACGGAGGCGTGCTGGGACCGCTCGGTGTACCCACCGCTGGCGGACGCGCCGCTGGAGGTCGGAGAGACGTACACCGTGCCGGGGGAGCGGATCACCATCGAAGTGGCGGACCGCACCCGATCCGGCGCGTACACGGTGAAGATCACGACGTGACCGTGGGCGCGCCGGGGGACGGCCCGCGGCGCGCCCCACCGGACGACGAAGAAGGCCCCCACTCGCGTGGAGGCCTTCTTCCGTCTGTGCGCCGCCAGGGACTCGAACCCCGGACCCGCTGATTAAGAGTCAGCTGCTCTAACCAACTGAGCTAGCGGCGCTTGGTGACGAGAGAGACATTAGCAGGAGGATCCGCGGAACGAAAAATCGATATCCCCAGGTCCGGTCGGTGCGGGGCTGCGGGCCGCCCGTACGAAGGCCCAGAGCAGGGCCTCCGGCCCGGGAAGCCAGGGCTCACGCGCGTCCGGGGCCACGAGCCACCGGGACTGGCCGGGGGTGGCGGCCAGCGGCGGCACGGTGACGGCGTCGCCGCGGCCGTGACACAGCGGCGCCGGGGCGGTACGGGAACCTCCCCACTCCTCCCACGCCAACAGGGCGGGCAGCCGGTGCGCGGTACCGGGCGCGGCGAACAGCAGCATCCGGCCGCGGTGCACGGCGACCGGCCCGGAGCCGGGGCCCTCGGCCCAGAGCAGGTCCAGGACGCGGCGCCCGAGGACGAGCGGGACGTTGACGACGTCGAACGGGTCCCCGCAGGGCAGCGTGGCCGGCAGTCCGGGCCGCGCCTCCCACACCGCGAGCGTGCGCCGGGGGTGGGCGGCCGCCGAGGTGAGCCAGGCGGCGCCCTGCGGGGTGACGTGGGTGGCGGGCGCGGTGCGGGCGGGGGCCGTCGTCAGCGTCGTCATATGCCAGGTGTACCCGCCGTAGCGATTTGGATGCCTGGAGTTACCGAAAACCGGGACGGGGAAGGTGTCGCTGGAGTATCTTGCGCACCGCCGGTCCGCCGCGTTCGGCGGTGCGCGCTCGACGGTCTAGGTGAGGTCGGTGCCGGTGCCGCGCTGGAGGGTCTCGCCGAATTCGATCATCTTGAGGGCGTAGTCCTCGGTCCACTCGGCCTGTTCGGCGATCAGCGCCGGCGAGAGCCGGTCGAACCGGCGGGGATCCGCCAGCTGGGCCGCCGCCAGGGCCTGGAACTCCACCGCCCGCTCCTGCGCGGCCCGGAAGGCCAGCGTCAGCTCGGTCGCACGGGTCAGCAGCTCCCTCGGGTCCTCGATCGACTCCAGGTCGAAGAAGTGCTCCGGGTCCGCCACGGCCTCCGAGGGCTCGAAGAGCAGAGGCGCCGGCCGCAGCCGCCGCTCGGTCCGCTCGGGCTCTGCCATGCGTGTCCTCCTGCTGCGCGTGCGAAGTGATTCCGGGCCACCGTCCATTGTCCAACGCCACGCAAGCCCCCTGCGCGAGGGGCTGGAACACCCGTACGGCCGATGGGGTGCGCGAGGGCGACGACGGGTTCGGTGACGGTTGAGTCGCACGCGTGATCGGCCGGCGCCGACATCCGCGCCGATTCGAACCGATCCGCACCCCCGCCGCCCGGTCGCGGGCACCGACCGGGCGGCGGAGGCGGGTGGCACCCGCGGCGGGGAGCCGGCTCAGACCGTGACGGCCTCGGCGGCGCGCCGCGCGGCCAGTTCGGCCACGTCGTCCAGGACCCCGGCGAGTTCGCCCGCGAGCGCCTCCGGGGCCTGGAAGCCCTCGGGGCCGAGCAGCTTGGGGATGCCCGGGATCGCGGCGGAACGCTCGGCGGGCAGCATGCCGAGGCGGGTGAGGACCGGCAGCAGCATCTCGGCGGCCGGGGCGCCGCCGGTGGGGCCGGCGCTGTAGCTGACGATGCCGACCGGCTTGCCCTTCCACTCGTTGTAGAGGAAGTCGATGGCGTTCTTGAAGGGGGCGGTGAAGCCGCCGTTGTACATCGGCAGGACGAAGAGGAAGGCGTCGGCCGAGTCGACCAGGGCGCTCCAGTCGCGGGTGTGCTGGTGCGCGTAGTTGCCGGTGGAGGCGTACTCGGGCTCGTCGAGGAAGGGCAGGGCGATCTCGGCGAGGTCGACGGAGGTGACGTCGAAGCCGCCCCGCTCGCGGGCCTGCTCGGTGACCCAGTGGGCGAGCGGGCGGCCGGCGGAGGTCGGGCGGGTGGCGGCGGAGATAACGTGCAGGCGGGTCATGCTGGGAACTCCCCGTTGGGTGCGGCTGTTGATGTGTCACCTGATGAAACCCAGGATCTGGATGACATGTCAACCAGGTAGGTGATGTGTCACCGACCTGGCTAGAGTGGCGGGCATGACCCCCGCACCGGAGCCAGGTCCCCGCTGGCTCACCGAGTCCGAACAGGACGCCTGGTACGCGTGGCGGCGGATGTTCCCGCTGGTCAACGCCGAGATCGCGCGCGACCTCACGCAGGACAGCGGACTCTCCGAGGCCGACTACGACGTCCTCTCCGTGCTCGGCTCCACGGACGGCCACCGTATGCGCATCAGCGCACTGGCCGAGCTGATGCGCTGGTCCCGCAGCCGGCTGTCCCACCAGCTCACCCGCATGGAGCAGCGCGGCGCCGTCCGCCGCGAGGAGGTGGCCACCGACGGCCGCGGGGCGGAGGTGGTCCTCACCGACGCCGGCGTCACCCTGATCACGGAGGCGGCCCCGCTCCACGTGGAGTCCGTGCGCCGCCACCTGATCGACGCCCTGACCCCGGACCAGCTCCGCACCCTGGCCGAGATCGGCGAGGTCCTCCACGAACGCCTGGGCGCCCGCCGTAAATCGTGAGCCGGCGAGGGCTCTCGCCCGCGGCGCCGCCGCCGGGACTCAGACGGTGAACCCGGAGACCCGTACGTGCGCGACGTCCCCGTCCTCGTGGTCGAGCTCGATGTGTACTCCGTCCGCGAGCCGGTGGCCGGCCTCGTCCTGCGATCGGGGGGTTCCTGGTTCCACATCCGCCCGAAGATCACAACGGCGGGGTGAGGTGACGGGGCGACCGGGCCCCGCAGACCTTCCCTACGGCCGCCAGGCCACCCGGTGCTCGGCCAGATGGGCCAGGACCGAGTGGTTCGCCTCCCAACCATCCGGAAATTTGACCGTCACGCCCAACTGCACCGGCTCCGTCGACGGATGGTCGTCCAGCAACTCCGCGATGCCCGCCCGGGCCACCACCACGCACGCGTGCCGGTGCCGGGACGCCAGCACGCACAGCCGGCCCGTCTCCAGATGGAACGCCGTCGCGTCCGGGCGGCCCGACAGCGGGTGCAGGACCACCGTCAGGTCGTACTCGCGGCCCTGCAGCCGGTTCGCGGTGTCCACCGTGACCCCCGTGACCCCCAGCGAAGCCAACGCCGCGCGGACCGCGGCCGCCTGGTCGCGGTGAGCCGTACCCACCGCGATCCGGTCCGCCGTCAGCGGAGCCGGCGCCGGGGACTGCTCGTCCGAGGTCACCGCCCCGCGGTCCAGGGCCCGGCGGACCACCAGCGCCACCGCCCGCACCGCCTCCGGGTCCGTACGCGGGGTGTGCCGCGCCGGCAGCTCCAGCAGACCCCAGCCCGCCTCCGCCGCCTCGTCCAGCACCCGATCCGGCCCCGACCCGTCCGAGGGCACCCCGTACGCCAGCCGCCGCTCACCCGGGCCCGTACCGCTGCGGAACTGCGTGTACGGGTAGAAGGCGCGCGAGACCAGCGGCGCCGCCGTCGCCGGAAGCCGCCACGACACCGGCAGCCGGTGCTGCGGCAGCTGCGGATTGTGCGCCAGCAGCGTGCTCACCGCCGAGGCCGAAGGATCGTAGGACAACCCCGCCCACTGCTCCGCACCCACCACACTGAACGGATCCAACTGCCCCGGATCGCCCACGAACAGCGCCCGCTCGAACAGCCCGGCCACGGCCAGCAGCGCGTCCGAACGCATCTGGTACGCCTCGTCGACGATGGCGTGCTCCCAAGGCTCCACATCCTTGACGAACGCCCACTTCGCCGCCGTGGAGATGGTGATCGGCAGCTCCGCCAGGTCCTTCGGCTTGGCCGACAACGTGACCGAGGGCAGCTCGCGCAGCGCCGGATCGTAGGCGTCCCCGTCACTGCTGTGCAACCGGCCGACCTTCAACTCCGGGTCCTTGTCGGCGAGACGCAGCACCAGGTCGTCGACCTGCGCGTTCGTCTGCGCCACCACCATCAGCCGGCGGCCCGCCGCGGCCAGCTCCCGGGCCGCCCGCACCACGAGCGTCGACTTGCCCGCGCCCGGCGGCGAGTCGACGACCACCCCCCGCTCCGTCCCGTGCAGGGTGTCGGCCAGGATCGCGGCGGTCGCCCGGGCGGCCGCCGCACCCGGGTCGAAGGAAGCGGTCGTGGTCACAGCAGGTCCTCGTCGGTCACGGAATCGGGCAGGGGGAGGACGCCGGCCGCCGATCCCGGCGGGCCGCCGTGCGTCCACGGGGTCTGCTCGGGCTCGGGAAGCTTCGGGCCGCCCCGCGCGTCGTGCTCGAAGAGCGTCCAGCAGATCCGGTCGCCCTTCTCCGGGACCGTCCCCGGCTCGGGGTCCCGGCCGCGGCCCATCTTGTCGAGGAGCCGCAGCACCAGCCGCCCGTCCTCCTCGAAACGAACGAACTGCGCGCTCTGCGGACGCCCGTCCAGCGAACGGAACACCTTCCCGCCACCCTCGTCGGCGAGCTGCGGCCGGTCCGCCGTCACCACCGTCACCAACGGGCGCGGACTCGGCCGCTTCGACTCCGTCCACTCCATCACCACCTCGGTGACCTCACCGGCGAAAGCCTCGCCCGCGAACCGCCGACCCGCCATCACCAACGGGTCGTCCAAGGCCTCCTGCGCGTCGAGCCGCACCTGCTCCGTCTCCCGCGTGGCCAGCTTCTGGGCCGCCGTCACCGCGTCGTCGCGGCGCGGCTGCGGCGGCTCGCCCGCCCGGACCCGGTCCCGGTGCCCCGTGTAGGACCAGCGGTCGCGCGTCCAGCGCTCCTCCGCCCGCTCGCCCGGCGGCAGGGCGCGCAGCAGGTCGATCGCCTCCCAGGTCCTCCGCCAGGTGCCCGACAGCTGGGACTCCACCAGCCGGCGCACCTCCCGCTCGGCCGCCCGGACATGCCGGTCGTCGTCCCCGAGCCCGGCCGCCAGGTCCGTACGCGCGGCGTCGTACCGGGCGATGGCCGGAGCCAGCAGCTTGTTGTCGAAGGCCGGGTCGGTCGCCGGACCGGCGGGCGGACACACCAACTGGCCGTCCCCGTCGCGACCCACCTCGGCCCGGTGGGCCTCCTCGGCACCCGACCGGCCCTCGGGCGGATCGATCCACCCCAGCAGCGCGCCCAGGTGCTGGTCCTCCAGATTGCTCTGGCCGGTGGCCCAGTGCCGGGACAGCAGGTCCGTCGCCGACAGCAGCATCGAGGAGCCGGGCACCCGCGAACGCTCGGCGAGATGCGTGAACCAGCGCCCGAGCAACGGCACCTGCGAAGGCGCCGGATACGGATTCTCCGGATCCTCCTCGGCGGTGCGCCGGAAACGCATCGAGCGCCCCAGCAGCCGTACGTACTCCACACCCGCCCGGCTCGGCACGATCAGCTGCGGCGCGTCCACGCACAGCTCGGTCTCCACCTTGACCCGCTTGCCCGTCTCCGGATCGGTCTCGCTGCGCTCCGCCGGCTCCACCACGTCCGCGTACGCGTCGATGTGCGCCAGCACCTCCACGGCCAGCTCCGCGAGGAAGGCCCAGCGGCGGTCCCGGTCGCGCGGCTGAGGTATCACGAACAGCCGCGGCTCGTGCCGATCGGTGCCCACCATCGCGCCGAGCGGGGCACCCGCCTCACCGGCCGTGGTCAGCGGCACGAAAACCATCGGGCGCTCGCTCAGATGGCGGTGCCGCACGGTCGCGAGCGGCTGGGCGCGCCCCGCGCGTACGGCCTCCAGCCGGGCCAGGGTGCTCAGCAGGGGCATGCGGGGGTCTCCGGGGAGGGGTGCGGCGGACGGACGGCGGCAAGCTCCAGGGCCTCGGCGCGCAGCCGGGCGGCCCGGTGCAGCGCGGCGGCGGTCGGATCCTCGGCACAACCGGTCCCGGCGGCCGCCGCGAGGGCGGCCTCGACGGTGGTCAGCGCGCCCAGCTCACCGCGGACCGACCGGCCCAGCGCGGTGACCTGGTCGGCGGAACGGGCCCGGTCACGGCAGTGGAAGGCCAGCTCACAGGCGGCCAGGCACTCGGGGGCGTAGGCGGCGTCCACCGCGGACACGGCCTCCACGAGCTCCTCGGCGGTCCGGGTCGCCGGGTCGAAGCTGAGACCCTCGGGCAGCGCGGCGGCCAGCTCCTCGACACGGGTCAGCCGATCCAGCTGGCGGCGGGTCACCGAGCGCTCGCGACGGATGTCGACGGGGGCGGCGGTGGGCAGGTTGGAGAAGTCCTTCGGGCAGACCAGCAGCACGGTGTGCCCCACCTCGGCGCCGGGCAGCTTCCCGGCGGTCCGCTCCAGGGCCAGTGCGTAGACGGCGGCCTGCCGGGCGGCGGCGCCCACCTTCGCCGCGTCGGCGGCGCCGTCGATCATCGGGAACGACTTGATCTCCACGACGGTCCACCGGCCGTCGGGATGGACGACGACGGCGTCGGGCTCCAGATAGGCCGGGGAACCGGCCACCTCCAGCGCCAGCATCGGATGGTCCAGCAGCGTCCAGTCCTTCGCCGACGTGGCCTCGCGCAGCGCGAGCGCGGTCCGCGCGGCACGGCCCTCGGGCCCGGCGGCGCTCAGATCGGGCACGCGGGCACCGGCACCGGGCGGCTCGGCGGCCGTGTCGAGGTGCGCGTGCACCAGCCGCAGCAGCTCGGCCCCGCCGTCGCCCTTGACCTTGGCCTCGAAGGAGTTCCCACGGACTATGGCGAACTGCGACTGCCCGAAGGCGGCGGGCGAGCCGAGCGCCGTGGCCAGGGCGGTCTTGTCCACACCGGCACCGTCGAGCAGGGCCCGTCTGCCACAGCCGGGATTGGCGGCGAGGGCCGCCAGTGCCCGGGCGTCGAGCGGACGGGGCGGCACGGCGGGGCCGCGCAGACCGGCGAGCCGCTGCCGCAGAGACGTCGGCTGCGCGGGGCTGGCGGGCGGGTAGGAGCTCACCCGCGGAAGTGTCCCATCCGCCACTGACAATCGTGGACGGAGTACGGAAACCGGTGGTGGGGAGCGGTGCGACCGGTGCCCCGCGGTGCCCGGCTGTTGGATGATGGACGGAATCGACTCGACCGGGAGAACTCACATGGCCCCCCGCATCCTGCTGGCCCGCCACGGCCAGACGGCGTGGTCCCAGCTCGGCAAGCACACGGGACGCACGGACGTACCGATGCTGGAGGAGGGCAGGCTGGGCGCGAAACTGCTCGGCGAGCGCCTGGCCAAGGACCCCTGGCGGGGACTGCCGGGCGTCGAGGTCCGCACCAGCCCGCTGGTGCGGGCGAGCGAGAGCTGCGACCTGGCGGGCTTCGGGGCGCGGGCCGAGCCGTGGGACGCGCTGATGGAGTGGAACTACGGCGAGTACGAGGGCATGACCCCGGCCGAGATCCAAGCCGTGCGGCCGGGCTGGCTGATCTGGCGCGACGGGGTCCCCGGCGGTGAGTCCGTGGCGGACGTCGCGGCGCGGGCGGACGAGGTCGTGGCGTGGGCCCGGGCGGCGGAGCGGGACGTGCTGGTCTTCGCGCACGGCCACATCCTGCGCACGCTGGCCGCCCGCTGGCTGGGCTTCGAAGCCTCCTTCGGCGCCCGCATCCGCCTGGAGCCGACCTCCCTGTCGGTCCTGGGCTGGGCGTACGGCGCTCCGGCGCTGGAACGCTGGAACGACACCGGTCACTTGGACGTGTAGTCCCGGCGGGGTCCCTGCGGTGTCCCTGCGGGGTGCTCGGCGGTGTTCAGCTGGACTCGGGCTGCGCCCGGGGCCGCGCCTCAATCGCCGGCGGGGCCGGTTCCCCTGCGGGGTTGCTCGGCGGTGCGGGTCGTCTGCCGGGCGCTGCCCGGACCCGCGCCTCGAACGCCGGCGGGGCTTGATGTGCGGGCCTGTGGCGTGGTGGGTGTCGGGGTGGGGGGCGGGGTGGGGTGTCTCCTCGGCTCGCGCCTTACGGGCATGTCTCGGCTGTCGGGCGGGGTTGCGCGCTCGTCCTGCGGGGACACCCCACCCCGTCCCCCCACCCCTCCGGCCGTACCGTCGAAGCCCCGGCGTGGGGCGGGGACACGCAGGAGGGTCCCCGCAGGACGAGGCGTCACCACGGCCGCCTTGCCGGGACGTGCCCGCACGCGCCGAGCCGAGGAGACCCTCCTGCGGGGCCCCGCACCACCCACACCCCCAGCCCCGCCGGCGATTGAGGCGCCGCCCCGGGCGCAGCCCGACCCGCACCCCACACCACCGAGCACCCCGCAGGGGCAGGGGCAAGGTCCGGCTGAACACCGCCGAGCACCCGCGGGTACCGCCGAGCGGACCGCAGGTCACACCGTGACACGGCGGGTCAGGAACGCCGCGACCCGGGGGGAGCGTTGGTGGGGGATGAGGGTTTCGGCCGTTTCCGCCAGCATCGAGCGGACGCGGGTGGACTGGACCTCGGCCAGGAGGTCCAGTACGCGGCCCCCCGCCCACGCGGCCTCGTCCGGGGCCCCCGCGCGGGCCAGGTCGCCGGCCAGTTCGGCGGTGTAGAGGGCCACGTTGCGGGCGAAGTGGGGGTCCTGGAGGTCGGCGGCGCGGCGGGCGTGCCGGGCCGCGCGGGCGTGCTCGCCCAGGGCCGACCAGCAGCGTGCCTCCAGGGATTCCAGTTCGGCCTGGCCGAAGAAGGACATCCACTCGGGGTCGGCGTCCGACTCGCCGCGGGAGAACTCCGTGTGCGCCCGGGTCAGTGCCTCCTCGCAGGCCTTGCGGTCGGCCAGTCCCGCCCATCCGCCCGCCTCCCGCAGCGCGAGCAGGGACAGCAGCCGGGGGGAGCCGAGGGAGCGGGCGGCGCGGAGGCCCGCCTGGGCGGCGCGGACCGCCTCGCGGGAGCGGCCGCAGTCCCGGGCCAGGAACGCCATGTTGCTGAAGGCGTGCGCCTCCAGGCCCGCGTCCCGTGCGACCCGGGCCGTCGCCAGGGCTTCGGCGTAGTGCGAGCGGGCGTCGTCGAAGCGGCCCGAGTCGTGGGCGAGCCAGCCGACCGAGACGGCCAGTTCGCCGGCGCCCGAGTGGAGCCGGTCCTCGGTGGACTGCCGGGTGGCTCCCGCGTCGAGCAGTGCGTAGGCGGTGCGCAGGGGTTCGGCGGCCCGCCGGTACAGGGCGTCGGCGCCGTGCCGGTCGTCCAGCAGGCGGATCTGGCGTACCGCGTCCTCGACGGCGGCGGCTTCGGACTCGCCGGCGCGGGAGGGGAGCCGGCGGGTGTCGCCGAGCAGGGTGAGGCTGAGCGTCGCGGCCGCCACGGTCGCGGAGCCGCCCGCCATGAACGCGCGACGCAGCACGTCGCTCTCCTTGGCACTGGAAGGGGATCGGTGGAGGGGGAGGGAGAGGGGAGCACGTCGGCCCGAGCGGCCGCGGACGCTCTCGCGGGGGGAGAAGCCGAGGTCGGCCAGGGTGCGGCCGGGGAACATGTGGAGGAAGACCCGCTCGTAGGCGTAGTTGGGGCAGCGGATCTCGCCGGACTCGACCCGGCCGATGTAGCGCGCGTCGCAGGAAACCGTTTCTCCGATTTCCTTCGCGGCCCGGCGTACGAGGGCCGCGAACTCGGCCGGGGAGTGCTGCCCGCGCAGTCGCCGGAAGGTGGAGTTGGGTGAGTGGGGGGACGCCGCCATGGACGTGACCTCTCTGGCAAGGAACGCAGTGCCGGTGCTGTGACGTGGGGGTCCGGCGCGCATGAACGTACCGCCAGCGAGGGGGTGTTCATGCGATGTTTGGCTACAAAACGGATATCTCACCCGCGATCCGCCATGAACTGCCATCCTTTGCGGGCTCTTGCCACCGCACCCGTTGACGTTCCCGTGCGTTGAACCCATGCGGATACGGATCGAGGAGGGGTTCCCTTGGTGGAGGGCGGCATGGAGAGCACTGGAACGAATACCGCGTCCGAGCTCGGCACGGCCCCGGACCTGGACCTGGTGACCGTTCCCACGCGGCAGGGGCTGGAGGCGGTGGACATCATCCGCCGGGCCGCCAGTCAGGCCGGTGGGGTCGGGCCGGTCCTGCACGACGGGTCCGGCGACACCCTCGGCTTCCTCGTCCCGTCCGGTACGGCCGACGCGTGGGACCTGCCGGGCAGTGCGTGTACGCAGACCAACGGGCGCGGTGTGCGCTTCGGGGACGCCGCCTCGCCGACCGCGGGCGCCACCGGCTGGCTGCTGCCGCCGGAGGCCGTCGGGCCGGTCACGGATCCGGATGTGCTGCGTGCGGCGCTGGGTGAGGCGGCGCGGCTGATCGAGGCCGCGGACAACTGTCGCTGACCGGTCACAATGGGGTGGTGGCAGGCAAGGACAGGAACAAGGGCAAGCAGCGCGGCCGGGGCGGCGCCGAGGCGGTCGTCGGGCAGGTGGACGGCGGCCGGGCGGAGCTGGAGCCGGACCGGGAGCGGGCCGATGCCTGGACCCTGCTGATCGACGGGGCCCCGCAGTCGCACGTGGACCTGGCCGATCCCGGGTACCTGGATTTCGCGTACCAGCGGCGGATCGGCCACCTGATCGACCTCGTCGCGCCCGCCCGGCAGCCCTTGAACGTGGTGCACCTGGGCGGCGGCGCCTTCACCCTGGCCCGCTACACCGCCGCCTCCCGGCCCCGCTCCACCCAGCAGGTGGTGGAGATCGACGCCGCCCTGGTGGCCTTCGTACGCGAACACCTGCCGCTGGATCCGCAGGCGCGGGTCCGGGTCCGGGCGGTGGACGCGCGGGCGGGTCTGGCGAAGGTTCCGGACGGCTGGGCGGACCTGGTGATCGCGGACGTGTTCAGCGGGGCGCGTACCCCGGCGCACCTGACGAGCACCGAGTTCCTGGACGACGTACGCCGTGCCCTCGCGCCCACCGGGTGGTACGTGGCGAATCTGGCGGACGGTCCCCCGCTGACGCACCTGCGGGGCCAGATCGCGACGGCCGCGTCCCGGTTCGCGGAGCTGGCGCTGGCCGCCGATCCGGTGGTGTGGCGGGGGAAACGGTTCGGCAACGCGGTCCTGGTGGCGGCCGACCGGGAACTGCCCGTAGCGGAGTTCACCCGCCGGGTCGCGAGCGACCCGCACCCGGGCCGGGTCGAGCACGGCCGAGCCCTCGCGGACTTCGCGGGCGGCGCGGCCCCGGTCGCGGACGACTCCGCGGTGGCCTCGCCGCAGCCGCCGCCCTCGGTCTTCCGGTAGCGGTTCCGTCGGTCAGGGGTCGACGAGTTCCACCAGCGGCGGGTGGTCGTGCCAGGTGCAGAAGACCGACACCTCGCGGCCGTCCCGGGTGAAGGTGACCCGGATCCAGAAGTCCGTCTTCCACACCTGCATCCGCCAACCGGCCGCCGGTGTGGCCGAGACGAGCTCGGCGGAGGACGCGCCCAGGGAGAAGACCACCCGGCCGCCGGACACCGGATAGGCCTGCACCTTGCCCGCGTCCGCGTCCTGGCCGTCGGGCCGCCGGTAGGGGTCCGGACCGGCGGCCGGCTTCGAGGACTTCTCCGGAGAGGGCCCGGCGGTCGGCGACGCCTGCGGTGTGGGTGACGCGGAGGGCGACGGGGACGCGGACGGCGAGGGGGACGCCTGCGCGCTGTGTGTCGACGAGGACAGGGGATGCGAGGTCAGGGGTACCGCGAGCGGTGGATCGTAGGCCGTTCCCGACATGACGGTGTGCACGCCCCACCACGACAGCGTCACCGCCGCGCCGGTCGCCAGCATCCAGGCCATGGCATGGAGAAGTCCTCGTCGCATCAGAGCACATACTGCACCACCCGCCACAAGAGTGGCCCGACACCCCGCTGAGTCGCTCGGATGGACTACCGTGCGGGCCATGGCAAGTGTGCTCGTGGTCGAGGACGACCAGTTCGTACGTTCCGCCCTCATCCGGCACCTGACCGAGGCCTCGCACACCGTGCGGAGCGTCGGCACGGCCCTGGAGGCCCTGCGCGAGGTCGCGCACCACCGTTTCGACGTGGTCATCCTCGACCTCGGACTGCCCGACCTGGACGGGTCCGAGGCGCTCAAGATGCTGCGCGGCATCACCGACGTCCCTGTGATCATCGCCACCGCGCGTGACGACGAGGCGGAGATCGTCCGGCTGCTCAACGACGGCGCCGACGACTACCTGACCAAACCCTTCTCCGTGGAGCACCTCTCCGCCCGGATGTCCGCCGTCCTGCGCCGGGCCCGGGCCGCCGCGGGTGCCGAGCCGCCTTCGCGCGTCCTGCGCGTCGGCGGTCTCGCCATCGACCCGCTGCGCCGCCAGGCCGAACTGGACGGGGCCGTACTGGACCTCACCCGCCGGGAGTTCGACCTGCTGGCCTTCCTGGCCGGGCGACCCGGGGTGGTCGTGGCCCGGCGCGAACTGCTCGCCGAGGTCTGGCAGCAGTCGTACGGCGACGACCAGACCATCGACGTCCACCTGTCCTGGCTGCGCCGCAAGCTCGGCGAGACCGCCGCCCGGCCGCGCTACCTGCACACGCTGCGGGGGGTCGGGGTCAAGCTGGAGCCGCCCCGGTGAGCGCGCGATGAGATGGGCGCTCGTCAAGGTGTGCCTGGCGGTCACGGCCATGGTGGTCGTGGCCTTCGCCGTCCCCCTCGGCCTCGTCGTCCAGGAGATGGCCAGCGACCGGGCCTTCTCCAACGCCGAGCGGCAGGCCGCCAGCATCGGGCCGACGCTGTCCATCACCACCGACCCCGTACAGCTGCAGAAGGCCGTGGAGTCCACCCAGATGGGCGCCGCCCGGAGGATGGCCGTCCACGTGCCCGCGATCGGTGACAGCCCGCGGGTGGACATCGGCCGGGGCCGGGCCGGCGAGCGCGCGGTCGCGGAGACCCGCCGGATGGGGCGGGCCACGACGGCCAAGGTGTCGGGCGGCGGCTCGGCGCTGCTCCAGCCGACCGCGCTCGGGTCCGGCGACATCGCCGTGGTGGAGATCTTCGTACCGGAGAGCGAGGTCAGCAACGGCGTCGCGACGGCCTGGCTGGTGCTCGCGGGCGTCGGGCTGGCCCTGATCGTCGGCTCGGTCGCGGTCGCCGACCGGCTCGGCGCCCGGCTGGTCCGGCCGGCCGAACGGCTCGCGGACGCCGCCCACCAGCTCGGCGAGGGCAGGCTCGGCGCGCGGGTGCCCGAGGACGGGCCGACGGAACTCCGTTCGGCGGCCGCCGCGTTCAACGCCATGGCGGACCAGGTCGTCGAGCTCCTCGCCAACGAGCGGGAACTGGCCGCCGACCTATCGCACCGGCTGCGGACCCCACTGACCGTGCTGCGGCTCAACACGGCCTCGCTCGGCGACGGCCCGGCCGCCGAACAGACCCGGGCCGCCGTGGAGCAGCTGGAGCGCGAGGTCGACACGATCATCCGTACCGCCCGGGAGCAGCGCCCGGCCACCGGCCCCGGATCGGGGGCGGGCGCGGGCTGCGACGCCTCCGAGGTGATCCGCGACCGGATGGACTTCTGGTCGGCGCTGGCCGAGGACGAGGGCCGCGAGGTGCGGCTCGCGGGTGTGGACCGTACGGTACGGATCCCCGTGGCGCGGCCCGAACTCGCCGCGGCGCTCGACGCCATGCTCGGCAACGTCTTCCGGCACACCCCCGAGGGCACCCCCTTCTCGGTGGACGTCCACGACGCGGGCGACGCCGTCATCGTGCTCGTCTCGGACGCGGGACCCGGGATCGCCGACCCGGACGCGGCCCTGCGTCGCGGCAACGACGGCGGCCGCGACGGGTCGACGGGACTGGGCCTGGACATCGTGCGGCGGGTCGCCGAGTCGACCGGCGGCGACGTGCGGCTGGGCCGCTCGGTGCTCGGCGGGACCGAGGTCCGGGTCTGGATCGGCCTGGACGGCCGGAGCCTGGGCGGCCCCGGCGCGGGGCGCGCCGGGCGCGGCCGACGCGGCAACCGACGTAACCGGGGGCGCGCCTAGCAGGCGCGATGTCGCCGTCTCGGTACGGTCCGCGGCATGGACACCCTCATCTTCGGCGGGCTCCTCGCCACGCTGGTCGCCCTGTACCGGGGCGCGTCCCGGACCGTCGTGCTCGGTGCGTGGTGGGCGGTGCTGATCGCCGTCACCCTGCTGACGGCCCACCACATCACCAGCGGTCTCGCGCTGAAGCTGAGCTACTGACCGTGGCCGCGACGATGCACAGCCTCGTGCCGGACGCCCCGCCGGAGAGCGGTCTGCTGGGCCGGGCCCAGTACTGGTTCGCCTGCTTCTTCGCCTTCGGCTGGACGTGTGTCGTCCTGGGGGGCCTCTACCACCAGTTCGGGCTGGGGCAGATCCCGTGCCCGCTGTGCGTCGCGCAGCGGATGTTCATGGTGCTGGCGGCCCTGGGCGCGGCGTACATCATCCGCGCGGCGCTGATCAGCGGCACCGTGACGGCCCGCGTCTACATGACGGGCTGGGGGATGTCGCTGCTCGCGGCGATCGGGGGCTCCTTCGCGTCCTGGCGGCAGACCACCCTGCACATCCTGCCGGGGGCCAAGGGGTACGGGAGCGAGGTGTTCGGCCTGCACCTGTACGTGTGGGCGTGGATCCTCTTCCAGCTCTCGGTGGTCGGCGTCGGTGTCGCCCTGGCCTTCGCCCACGTGACGGCCGACCGTGCGGTCCCGGCGGTCCGGCCGGGGGCCCTGCGGACGGCGGGCATGTGCGCGCTGTGGTTCCTGGGCATGGTGATCGCGGTGGACCTGCTGGCGGTGTTCCTGGAGGAGGGCCTCCACTGGTTCCTGCCGGACGCCCCGGACCGGTACCGGTTCTTCTACGATCTCGGGATCCTGGGTTGACCGGGCTTCGCGTGAAGGGACTTCCACAGTGCGCTTCGCAGTCTTCGGTACCGGCACGGTGGGTCGTACGGTGGCCGCAAAGCTCGTCTCCCTGGGGCACGACGTACGCGTGGGCACCCGTGACCCCGCCGCCACACTGGCCCGGACCGAACCGGCCGGGACCGGAGCCCCGGTCGCTCCGTACGCCGTCTGGCAGGCCCAGCATCCCCGGGTGGGGCTCGCGACCTTCGCGGAGGCCGCCCGCTCGGCCGAGGTCCTCGTCAACGCCACCGGTGGTCGGGTCAGCGTCGACGTGCTGAGCTCGGTGGGCGCCGAGCACCTGGACGGCAAGGTGCTCATCGACCTCGCCAACCCGCTGGACTTCTCGGGCGGGTGGCCGCCCGTGCTCGACCCGGGCAACAACGACAGCCTGGGCGAGCTGCTCCAGCGGACCTTCCCGGGCGCGCGGGTGGTCAAGACCCTGAACACCATGAACTGCGCGGTGATGGTCGACCCGGCCCGGGTGGCCGGCGACCACGACGTGTTCCTGTCCGGGGACGACGAGGAGGCCAAGGCGAGCGTGCGCGAGCTGCTGCGCTCCTTCGGGTGGCCGGAGGCGAACATCCTCGACCTCGGCGGGATCCAGACCGCGCGGGGTGTGGAGATGCTGCTGCCGATCTGGTTGTCGCTGACGGGGCGGCTGGGGCACGCCGACTTCAACTTCCACGTCCAGGGCGCCTGACGGCGCTCCGGGCCCGGGCCCGGACGGGGGCGCATATGTTGCCGCGCCCGCGGCCCGCGCGGAGGGTGGGCGTGACGGAAGGAGCCACGCATGAGAGTCATGCTCAGGGCGCACATGGACACGGCCGCCACCAACGAGGGCATCAAGACCGGCGCCCTGCCCCTGGCGATCACGACCCTGATGGAGCGGGTGGAGCCGGAGGCCGCCTACTTCGGCCTGCACGAGGGGGTGCGCTCGTGCTGGATGGTCTTCGACCTGCAGGACAGCGCGCAGATGCCGCCGCTGATGGAGGACCTGTTCCTGCAGTTCAACGCCGAGGTCGAGGTCGCTCCGGTGATGAACGCCGAGGAGCTGGCGAGGGGCCTGGCGGCGATGGGGAACCGGTCCTGAACCCGTCCTGAGCGGCCCCGCTACTGCACGCTGAACCCGTGCGGGTGGGACGGGTCGCGGGGGCAGGCGAAGACGTTGAGCTTGCCGTGGTTGCCGACGACGACGCCGGTCGGGCTCATCGGTCCGTCCTCCAGCGGGATCCAGCTCTTCCGGTCCGCCTGCCACTCGGTCGTCGCGACGGTCAGCAGCAGCTCCATCGGGCACCCGCAGGCTTCGCAGTCCATGGTTCCGGGCCCGGTGAGGTTCCAGGCCGCGTGCCCGCCGACCTTCCAGCCCGGGGCGACGGACAGATCGTACTGGTAGGTCGGCAGCCAAGGCTCGTCGCCGTCCTCCTCCGCTTCCTCCTCGGCCTCGTAGGCGGCCTCCTCCTGGGCGTCCTCCCACTCCTCGACCGCCGCTCCCAGCTCCCCGGTGAGCAGCTCGATGTACGGGTACTCGGTGATCCGCTCCGGGTGCAGCACGCACGGTTCGGGCAGGTACCCGTCGAAGCCGACGGCTGCCGGCGCCGGCAGTTCGGCCGCCGGCTCGTGGACCTCGGCCGCCCGGCGCCACCGCAGATGCGTGTACATGCCGTATCCGGTGGGCCCGTGGGCGTCGAAGGGGCACCAGAACACCTGCAGCAGATCGCAGCCGTCCGGGCCGGCCGGCAGGTCCGGCACGTCCCGGGCGTGGAGCTGGGTCAGGGCGACCAGCGGCAGCGGTTCCGGTCCGGGGGCACGCCGGTGCGGGGTGGTGCACACCGGCCAGGCTTCGTCGGCGGGCCACAGCATCGGCCCTCCTACGTGGCTGTCGTGCGGGCCGGGCGTGCCGGGGCGCGGGTGCAGCCGGGTCGCGGTGCGGCGGTGGGCGGCCAGGTCCGGGAAGAGGGACTCCACGTCCAGGGGGCGCGGGGGCGTGGTGCGGCCGGGTCGGTGGTCACTCGCGCGCATCGTCGTCTCCGGGCCGCAGAAGGGGGGATCATGATCGTAGCGGCGGGTGCGAGCGGACCGGCGGCCGCGTCCCGGAGCGGGCCGCGGCCGTCGGGACCCCTATCGCATCCCGTTCAGGCCGGTCTCCTCCCCGTAGGTGAGGAAGCTCCCCTTGCGGGCCAGGCGGGCGTACCAGTGGGCGCTGGAGCGGGGGGTGCGGGCCTGGGTCTCGTAGTCGACCTGCACGATGCCGAAGCGCTTGCTGTACCCGTAGGACCACTCGAAGTTGTCCATCAGCGACCACAGGAAGTAGCCCTCCACCGGGGCGCCGTCCGCCAAGGCGCGGTGGACGGACGCCAGATGAGCCTCCAGGTAGCCGATGCGCTGCGGGTCGTGCAGGTCCGGGGCGTACGCGGCGCCGTTCTCGGTGACCAGCAACGGCAGCCCCGGCGCCTCCCGGGTGAAGCCCATCAGCAGGTCGTACAGGCCGGTCGGGTCGATGGACCAGCCCATGTCGGTCCGCTCGCCCGGGGGTTGGTGGAAGGCGACCGTATCCGCCGCGGGCCAGGGGGAGTGCGCGGTGGCCCCGTGCCCGTCGGCGCGCGGGCCGGCCCCGTCGGGGGCGGCCGAGACCACCGCCGGCGTGTAGTAGTTCACCCCCAGGAAGTCCAGCGGCTGGTGGATCAGCGCCTCGTCGCCGTGGCGGACGAAGGACCAGTCCGTCACGGAGGCGGTGTCCGCGAGCAGGTCCTGCGGGTAGGCCCCGTGCAGCAGCGGGCCGGTGAAGACCCGGTTGGCCAGGGCGTCGATCCGGCGCGCCGCGTCCGCGTCGGCAGCCGAGTCGGTCAGCGGCCGTACCGCGCTGGGGTTGAGCGCGA
Source organism: Streptomyces sp. CLCI03 (assembly GCF_053615355.1). Classification (NCBI taxonomy): domain Bacteria; kingdom Bacillati; phylum Actinomycetota; class Actinomycetes; order Kitasatosporales; family Streptomycetaceae; genus Streptomyces; species Streptomyces sp. CLCI03. The sequence goes on from NZ_CM132132.1 coordinate 5,155,196, forward strand.
TACCGGCCCGGGCCCCGGCCGGCAGGGTCGCCGCGGCCAGTCCGTGGGCCAGGTTGAGGTGGTGGGCGGCGCGCAGCGAGTCGGCGGGGGAGGTGCGGCCGGGGGCGTGCACGCCCGAGGCGTAGCCGAGGAAGGCGCTGCACCAGGGCTCGTTGAGGGTGGTCCAGAGGTCCACCCGGTCGGCCAGCGCCGCCGTGACCTGCTCGGCGTACCGGGCGAAGGCGTAGGCCGTCTCCCGCTCGGGCCAGCCGCCCGCGCTCTCCAGCTCCTGCGGCAGGTCCCAGTGGTACAGGGTCACGCAGGGCCGGATCCCGTACGAGAGCAGCTCGTCGACCAGTGCGTCGTAGAAGCCGATCCCGCCGGCGAGGACCCGTGGCCAGGACACCGAGAACCGGTAGGCGCCGAGTCCGAGCGAGGCCATCAGGCGGACGTCCTCCCGCCACAGCCGGTGGTGGTCGACGGCGACGTCGCCCGTGTCGCCGCCGTGCACCTTGCCCGGTGTACGGCAGAAGGTGTCCCAGATGGACGGCCCGCGCAGGCCGGCGGCGCCCTCGATCTGGAAGGCCGCCGTGGCCGTTCCCCACAGGAACCCTTCGGGGAAGCGCAGTTCCCGCGCGCCGGCGTCCGTGTGCGGGTCCGCGCCGGCGGCTTCGACGTTCGTGTTCGTGTGCGTCATCCCTTGACCGCTCCTTGCATGATGCCGCCGACGATCTGCCGGCCGAAGACGAGGAACACCAGCAGCAGCGGGAGCGTGCCCAGCAACGCACCCGCCATGATCACCGACTGGTCGGGGATGTAGCCCCGGCCCAGTCCGGTCAGAGCCACCTGCACCGTCGGGCTGCCGTTCTGCGTCAGCGCGACGATCGGCCAGAAGAAGTCGTTCCAGGCCATGACGAAGGTCAGCATCCCCAGCACCGCCATCGCGGGCCGGGCGGCCGGGAACACCACGTGCCACAGCACCCGCAGCGAACTCGCCCCGTCCGTGCGCGCCGCCTCCACCAGCTCCATCGGCAGCGCGTGCACCAGGTACTGGCGCATGAAGAACACCCCGAACGCACCCACCAGCGTCGGCAGGATCACCGCCTGGAGCCGGTCGGTCCACGACAGCTTCGCGATCAGCATGTACAGCGGCACCACGCTCAGCTGCGGCGGGATCAGCATCGTCGCGATCACCAGCGCCAGCAGCGGCCGGCTGCCGCGGAAGCGCAGCTTGGCGAAGGCGAACCCGGCGAGGGTGGAGAAGAACACGGTGCCCGCGGCGACCGTGCCCGCCACGATCACCGTGTTCAGCAGGGCGGTGCCCATGTTGGCGTCGGTCCACGCGACCTGGAGGTTGCGCCCCAGGTTCCCGCCGAACCAGAACGGCGGCGGGGTCTGCGCCAGTCGCGTGTTGCTCCGGGAGGCCGCGATCGCCGTCCACACCAGGGGGAAGAGCGAGCCGGCCGTGAACAGGGCCAGCACCACGTACGTGAGCCGGCCCGCGCGCAGTGCCCTCATCGGGTCTCCTTCCGTCCGCGCAGCAGCCGCGCCGCCCCGGCGATCAGCAGCAGGATCAGGAACATCGCCCACGCGATCGCCGAGGCCCGCCCGAGGTGCAGGTTCACCCAGCCCTGCTCGTACAGGTACAGCCCGAGCGTCTGGAACTGGTGGTCGGAGCCGCCGGTCGCGCCCGACCCGCCGTTGAACAGCAGCGGCTCGCCGAACAGTTGGGTCGCCCCGATCGTCGACACCACACAGGTGAAGAAGATCGTCGGCCGCAGCGAGGGCACGGTGACGTGGAGGAACTGCTGGAAGCGCGAGGCCCCGTCCAGTGCGGCGGACTCGTACAGCTCCGCCGGCACGGCCTGCATGGCCGCCAGATAGATCAACGCGTTGTAGCCGGTCCACCGCCAGATCACGATGGTGGAGACCGCGAACTGGGAGGCGAAGGTGCCGTTCTGCCAGTCGACCGCGTCGAGACCGACCGTCGACAGCGCCCAGTTGACCATCCCGTAGTCCCGGCCGAAGAGCAGCACGAAGACGAGCGTGGCCGCCGCCACCGAGGTCGCGTACGGGGTGAGCACCGCGACCCGGAAGAAGGCGGAGCCCCGCAGACGGTAGTTGAGCAGATGGGCCAGGCCCAGCGCGATCGCCAGCTGCGGCACCGTGGACAGCAACCCGATGGTCACCGTGTTGCGGAGCGCGTTCCAGAAGAACTCGTCGTCCCACAGCCGGGTGAAGTTGCGCAGCCCCACCCACGTCATGCTGTCGGGATCGGTCAGCTCCACCTGGTGCAGCGAGGCCCAGCCCGTGTAGAGCAGCGGGAACAGCCCGAAGGCGGCGAAGAAGAGGAAGAAGGGCGCCACGAAGGCGTACGGGCTCCAGCGCAGGTCCCAGCGGTAGCGGCGCGAGCGCCACACCTGGCCCGGCCGGCTCCGGCCGCCCCCTTCCGCCGCCGGCCGCTCCGGGCCGACGGCGGAAGGGGACAGGACAGCCGTCTCGTCCGTCACCGGTGCCTCACTGGTCCAAGGCGTTGTCGATCGCCTTCACCGCGGCCTCCCAGCCCTCCTCGGGGCTCCGGCCCTTCTGGTCGACCTGGAGCATCCCGATGTCCGCCAGGTTCTGCGCGATCACCAGGTCCTTCGGACCGACCGCCGCCACCGGCACGGCCTCGGCCGCCTTCGCGAAGATCTCGCCGATCGGCGCGCCGCCGAAGTACGCGTGCTGCGCGCCCGACACGGTCGACAGCTTGTACGCGGCGCTCGCGCTCGGGAAACTTCCCCGCTTCTCGAAGAGCTTCGCCTGCTGCGCCGGGGCCGTCAGCCAGGCCGCCAGCTTCGCGGCCGCCTCGGCCTGCTTGCCGGCCTTCGGCACCACCAGGAAGGACCCGCCCCAGTTGCTGGGCTTCGGTGCCTGCGCCACGTCCCACTTGTCCTTGCCCGCCGAGCCCGCCTTGTCCTGGATGTAGCCGAGCATCCAGGCCGGGCAGGAGATGGTGGCGAAGTTGCCGTTGGAGAAGCCCTGGTCCCAGGCCGGGGTGAACTGCTGCAGCTTGGCGCTCAGACCGTCGGTGGCGAAGGAGGCCGCCAGGTCGAAGGCCCCGCGCACCGCCGGGTTGGTCTTGTAGACGACCTTGCCCTGGTCGTCGTAGAACCGCTGGGCGCTGCTGCCGGTCACCGCCGCCATCACACCCGACGCCGAGTCCACGAAGGCCTTCCCCTCGCCGGCCTTCGCCTTGTACGTCCGGCCCACCTCCAGGTACTTGTTCCAGTCGCCCGCCCACAGCGCCCCGACCGCCGCCCGGTCGCTGGGCAGTCCGGCCGCCTCGAAGAGGTCCTTGCGGTAGCAGATGCCCTGCGGGCCGATGTCCGTGCCGAGGCCGACCGTGGCCCCGCCCTTGGCCGCGCTCGCCGTGCCCTGGGCCCACTTCCAGGGCAGGTAGGCGGCCTTGTCCACGCCGGGGGCCTTGCCCAGGTCCACCAGCTTGTCGGCCTGGGTGGCGGTGATCTCGGCGATGTTGTTGACCTCGACGGCCTGGATGTCGGCGAGCCCGCTGCCCGTGCCCAGGTGGGTGAGGAGCTGGGGGTAGTAGTTCTCGTTCCGCTCGATGGAGGTCTGCTCGATGCGGATCCCGGGATTCTGCGCCATGTACTCGTCGTAGAGCCCGGCCTCCTTGAGGCCGAAGGCTCCGAAGACGCCGACGGTGAGGGTGGTCGTGGCGCCGCCGGAGGCGCCGGAGGTCGGGGCGCCCTTCCCGGAGTCCTCCTCGGGGTCCTGGGCGCACCCCGCGAGCAGCAGGGCGGCCGCCCCGAGCGCGGTGACGGTCGTGAGGAGGGTTCTTCGGGCTCGGGCTCGGGTTCGGACGCTCATGCGCTTCCTCCCTGAAGGACGGAACGTGCCAGGTGTCGTGTGACACAGTGTGGGAGCGCTCCCACAGTCGTCAAGAGGTAGATTCACAACCGGGAGGAAGTCATGAACGGGCACGGGCGCAGTGGGGGACGACCGACCCTGGAGGAGGTCGCGGCGCGCGCCGGAGTCGGGCGCGGCACGGCCTCCCGGGTGATCAACGGATCCTCCAAGGTCAGCGAGCACACCAGGGTCGCCGTCGAGGCGGCCGTGGCCGAGCTGGGGTACGTACCGAACCGCGCCGCGCGGGCCCTCGCGGCCAACCGTACGGACGCCATCGCCCTGGTGATCCCCGAGCCCGAGGCCCGTTTCTTCGCCGAGCCCTACTTCTCCGAAGTGGTCCGCGGGGTCGGCGCCGAGCTCGCCGACACCGAGGTCCAGCTCGTCCTCACCCTGGCGGGCAGCGACCGGGAGCGCCGCCGCCTCGCCCAGTACCTGTCCGGGCACCGCGTCGACGGGGTGCTGCTCGTCTCCGTCCACGCCGGGGACCCGCTGCCGGAGCTGCTGGCGGAGCTGGGCATCCCGACGGTGATCAGCGGGCGCCGGTCCGCCGGCGAGACCCTGCCCTGCGTGGACTCCGACAACCTGGCGGGCGCCGCCGAGGCCGTACGCCACCTCCTCGACCGGGGTCGGCGCACCATCGCCACGATCACCGGCCCGCTGGACGTGTACGGGGCCCAGTGCCGCCTCGACGGCTACCGCCAAGCCCTGGCGGCCGCCGGTCGTCCCGTCGACGAGCGGTTGATCGCGGTCGGCGACTTCACCGAGGAGGGTGGCCGGCGTGCCATGCGCGAGCTGCTGGAGCGCGATCCAGGGCTCGACGCGGTCTTCGCCGCCTCGGACGTCATGGCGGCGGGCGCCGGGCGGGAGCTGCGCGCGGCCGGCCGTCGGATTCCGCGGGACGTGGCGCTGGTCGGCTTCGACGACTCGGTGGTGGCCCGGCACATGGACCCGCCGCTGACCAGCGTGCGGCAGCCGATCGAGGAGATGGGGCGGACCATGACGCGGATGCTGCTGGGGAGGATCGCCGGGGAGGCGGGCGAGGCGGCAGCCGTGCTGCCGAACCGACTGGTGGTCCGGGAGTCGTCCTGACGGGCCGGGTGGGGGCGGACGGGGCCGGGCTGCCGCCGGACGGGACCGCCCGGCGGCAGGTCCCGCTCATGCAGAAGGCCCCGGTCCGCTTTCGCGAACCGGGGCCTTCCCGCAGGGTGAGTGACGGGACTTGAACCCGCGGCCACCTGGACCACAACCAGGTGCTCTACCAACTGAGCTACACCCACCATGTCCGGTCGGAAAACCGACCGGCCGAAGAAAAGGGTACAGGGTCCGGGAGGGTGCTCGCTCCACCCTTTTTCCCGCACCCTCCTCCGGAGGCTCGGAGCGGGACGCTACGCGCCCGGCGCCGTGTGCTTGGCCGCGATACCGCGGGCCGTGTCCGAGTCGGGCCCGGGCTGCGGCACGAAGACCGCTTCCCGGTAGTAGCGCAGCTCGGTGATGGAGTCCTTGATGTCCGCCAGCGCCCGGTGGTTGCCGTTCTTCGGCGGGCTGTTGAAGTACGCCCGCGGGTACCAGCGGCGCGCCAGCTCCTTGACCGAGGACACGTCCACGATCCGGTAGTGCAGGTAGCTCTCCAGCGCGGCCATGTCGCGCAGCAGGAAACCGCGGTCGGTGCCGACCGAGTTTCCGCAGAGCGGCGCCTTGCGGGGTTCCTTCACGTGCTCCCGCACGTAGGCCAGGACCTGGGCCTCGGCGTCCGCGAGGGTGGTCCCGCCGGCCAGCTCGTCGAGCAGGCCGGAGGCGGTGTGCATCTCGCGGACCACGTCGGGCATGGTCTCCAGGGCGGCGTCCGGCGGGCGGATCACGATGTCCACGCCTTCGCCGAGCACGTTGAGCTCCGAGTCGGTGACCAGTGCGGCCACCTCGATAAGTGCGTCGTCCGTCAACGAGAGCCCGGTCATCTCGCAGTCGATCCACACCATGCGATCGTTCATGTGTCCCACCTTATGCGGTCCCCCGGGGCGCGGACCGCATATGCGGAAGGTCCCCCATCGGCGGTGGCCGATGGAGGACCCTCGTGCGTCGTACTCAGTGCGCGGTCAGGCGTGTTCCCGCATGACCCGGCCCGGAGCGTAGAGCTCCGTCACCGTGGGACCCGACGCGGCCAGTGCCGCCGCCGCCCGGTGGGGCTGCGGAGTGCGCTGGTGCGGAACCGGACCCGCGTTGATCTCGGCCACCTGTGCCACGTCGGCCTGCGGTCGGCGTGCCCGGTAGGCGGAGCGGTAGGCGGCCGGGGAGGACCCCAGCTGCCGCCGGAAGTGACCCCGCAGGGCGACCGGCGAGCGGAACCCGCAGCGTCCGGCGACCTCGTCGACCGAGTAGTCGGAGGTCTCCAGCAGCCGCTGTGCCTGGAGCACCCGCTGGGTGATCAGCCACTGGAGCGGGGCGCTGCCCGTGAGCGAGCGGAACCGCCGGTCGAAGGTGCGCCTGCTCATGTAGGCGCGGGCGGCCAGCGTCTCCACGTCGAACTGCTCGTGGAGGTGTTCCAGTGCCCAGGCGACGACCTCGGCCAGCGGGTCGGCGCCGATCTCCTCCGGCAGCGACCGGTCGAGATAGCGTTCCTGGCCGCCGGTCCGGCGCGGTGGCACGACGAGCCTGCGGGCCAGGGCCCCGGCCGCCTCGCTGCCGTGGTCCGTGCGCACGATGTGCAGGCACAGGTCGATTCCGGCCGCCGTGCCGGCGGACGTGAGCACGTCGCCGTCGTCGACGAACAGTTCGCGCGGATCGACATGGACGGACGGGTACCGCTTGGCCAGCGTCGGCGCGTACATCCAGTGCGTCGTCGCGGGCCGGCCGTCCAGCAGACCGGCGGCGGCGAGCACGAAGGCTCCCGTGCACAGTCCGACGATCCGGGCCCCCTCCTCGTGCGCCAGACGCAGTGCGTCGAGCGCCTCGGGCGGCGGCGGTGAAGTGATGGAGCGCCAGGCGGGAACGACGACCGTTCCTGCCCGGGCGATCGCCTCCAACCCGTACGGCGCGGTCAGTTCGAGTCCGCCGGTGGTCCTGAGCGGACCGTCCTCACCGGCGCACACGAGCAATCGGTAGCGTGGAACTCCCGCGTCCTGCCGGTCAATGCCGAACACGGAAAGTGGAATGGAGCTCTCGAAGATCGGTCCGCCGCTGAAGAGCAGCACCGCGACGATCTCCCTGCGGCGACGCCCCGCGAGCTTCCGGCCGGCGTCTGCTGTGACGACGGCGGTGGAATCCTGGCTCATGGCGCTAAGCCCCCCTTGGGTGTCGCGACTCCTTGGTCTGGTCGCACCTGCACGTTTCCCCTCGGCCTTGCACGTGGATCCCCCGCCGTAAATACATGATCGAATCTACTGCGTCCCGTGGTGTCGGCGTGACAAGTTCAGCACGCAGCGCTATGTCGACTTCTCAACTTGGCGAAAAGCATTCGATCAGTAAGCGTTCCACTCCGCTACCCGAACGGGAAGCGTGGTCCCCGGCCATGGCCAGTACCTGTAGGGCCGGAACGCCCCCCGAGGTCTGTCGTCGCTGGTGGTGAGGGGGACGGTGGGACATTCCGGCAAGGAGGGCACCCTGCCGGGAAGTTGGCTGAAAACATGCGTGTGTGGGTGTGCGAATGAGTCAGTCCTGCGGGGAGAGGGGGTCGGAGCCCCGGCAACCGCGGTGGTGCCCGGCGCCGGTGCGCGAGCGCCGGCCGCGGTGGGCCGGCGGAAGCGACTCCTCCGCCCGCACCCGCGCCGCGGCCCGCTGGTTCTTCTCCGAGTGGCGCAGCAGGATCCGGCACGCGGCCGTGACGGCGAGCAGGCCGAGGGTGGCGACGGCGGCCCCGCCGTAGGAGGTTCCGTAGACGACGAGGACCACGGGGACGAGGAGGCAGCTGAAGGCGGCCCAGCGCACGACGTCACCCGCGGGGTCGTCGTGGGGGTGCCCGGCGGAACGCACGGACGGGTGAAGGGTGGAGCGGGCGGACGGCGCGAAGTGCGGGGCGGGGTCGGCGTTCTGGCGGGACCGGACGGACTGCGTCGGCTGAGTCGGCTGGACGGGGTGAACCGGATGACCGGGCACGGCGTACTCCCTGCGGGCTCTTACCTGAAGGTCGGACGCATGTCCCAACGCCCGGCGGAGGGGCTCGGTCACTGCGCCAACGGGTGGCGATGGCCGCTCTCGTCACTGGCTGTAGGGGACAGTGGTCATTGCCAAGGCGCGCTCGCTCCGGCATGCTCCCTGGGACGCTCTCCAAGGGCGGCATGCCCTGTGCAGGATAGGAGTGTCGCCGTACCCTGGTGGGTATGGGCTTGGGAAGATGCTTCCCGGACAGAGCTCCGTCACACTGCGTCGCCGATTTCGCCCCTGTTGCTTCCTCCAAGGACCTCTTCGCCGAGACACCCATGGCCGGTCACGAATTCTCCGAACCCGCGGACCGCAAGCGCAAACGCGTCGTCGACCCCTCGTCGGCCGCCGATCTGCGCGCGGTGGAACAGACACGCGTGCACTGCGATCCGGCCTTCCGGCACGGGGTCGTTGTGGGATTCGACGGATCCACCTCCAGTGAGCGAGCGCTCGCCTATGCGATCGGCATGGCCCGCCGCTCCGGATCCGGTCTGATCATCGTCCATGTCGCCAACCGACTGCCCACCACGGTGTGGGCCGGCTGCGAGCCGCCGGTCTTCGTGGACGTCCCGGACCACCGCACCGAGGTGCTCGGGCTGGAGCTGGCCTGCGCGGACTATCTGTCCGAAGTGCCGTGGATCCTGGTCGAGCGCGGTGGTGACATCTGCCATGAGCTGGAGGAGGTCGGCCGGGAGTATTCGGCCGACGCCATCGTGGTCGGCTCCACGCACGGCATCGTGGGCCGGATCTTCGGATCGGTCGCCGGCCGCCTGGCCAAGCGGGCGCAGCGACCGGTCGTCGTCATCCCCTGACGGTCCCTCGGTCCGCCCGGACTCCGTGACGTTCCCTCGGGGGCGAGAGGGCGGTCGATCCGTCGCTCACCGTTGTCATTTCGTGACCGCTTGTTAAGTCGCTTGTGCGGTTGTGCCCCCGTGTAAAGGGTAGATAAATGCTGCTGGGACGCAGCAAACAACTGCAGATCGAAGGGAGCCCGCCGTGGACAATGGTGTCTCTGCGGGAAGCACGGCCTCGACTTCGACCCTCGGGAACATCGCCCTGGGTCTCACCCTTCTCGCATTCGGTATCGGCCACACCGGTGTCATCGACGGCGTGTCCGCTGCCAACTCCGTGTCGCTCGCGATGTACGTCGGCGGCGCGGCCCTGTTCCTCCTCGGCCTCCTGGAGTACCGCGGCGGCGACGGGTTCAACGGCACCGCGTTCGCGGGCCTGGGCATCTTCTGGTTCACGTGGGCCAAGGGCGCGGGCGGTTCGGTCACCGACGAAGCCGCCGGAACGTTTCTTGTCCTGTTCGCGATGCTCGCGCTGACCCTCACGGTCGCCGCCGCGAGCGGTCTGTTCAGCCAGGGCGTCTACGCCCTGCTGACCCTGTCGCTGCTCCTGCTCGCGATAGGCGCGTTCGTGGACAACGGCACGCTCGCCAAGGCGGGCGGCTGGGTCGCCGCCGTCTCCGGACTGCTGGCCTGGTACGGCGCCACCGCGGCGCTGGCGCACTGGCCGATGGCCTTCGGCAAGGCCCGCAGCGGCGGAGCGGTCGCCGCGAGCTGACCGGCGGCGCTGGACGTCCCCGAGCATCTCGTCGAGGTGGAGGCCATCGCCGTCGTCGACCGAACGGGGACGCCCCCGAGGCCGTGGGCCTCGGGGGCGTTCGCGTGCGGTGGGGCGGTGCTTACTCGACGGTGACGGACTTCGCCAGGTTGCGCGGCTTGTCGATGTCCCGGCCCATGGCCAGGGCCGTGTGGTACGCCAGCAGCTGGAGCGGGATGCCCATGAGGATCGGGTCCAGCTCGTCCTCGTTCTTCGGGACCACGATGGTGTGGTCCGCCTTCTCCTGCTCGCGGTGGGCGACCGCGAGGATCCGGCCGCTGCGGGCCTTGATCTCCTCCAGCGCCGCGCGGTTCTTCTCCAGCAGGTCGTCGTCGGGGACGATCGCGACGGTCGGGAGCGAGGGCTCGATGAGCGCGAGCGGGCCGTGCTTGAGCTCGGAGGCCGGGTAGGCCTCGGCGTGGATGTAGGAGATCTCCTTCAGCTTGAGGGAGGCCTCCAGCGCCACCGGGTAGCCGCGGACCCGGCCGATGAACATCATCGACTTGGCCTCGGCGTACTCGGCCGCCAGCTTCTTGATGTCCTCTTCGCCCTCAAGGATCTCCTGGATCTGCGCGGGCAGCTTGCGCAGGCCCTCGATGATCCGCTTGCCGTCGGTGACCGAGAGGTCCCGGATGCGGCCCAGGTGCACGGCGAGCAGCGCGAAGGCCACGACCGTGTTGGTGAAGCACTTGGTGGAGACGACGCAGACCTCCGGGCCGGCGTGCACGTACACGCCGCCGTCGGCCTCGCGGGCGATCGCGGAACCGACCACGTTGACCACGCCGAGGACGCGGGCGCCCTTGCGCTTGAGCTCCTGCACCGCGGCGAGCACGTCGTACGTCTCACCGGACTGGGAGACCGCGATGTAGAGGGTGTCGGGGTCGACGACCGGGTTGCGGTAGCGGAACTCGGAGGCCGGCTCGGCGTCCGCGGGGATGCGGGCCATGCCCTCGATGAGGCCGGCGCCGATGAGGCCCGCGTGGTACGAGGTGCCGCAACCGAGGATCTTGACCCGGCGGATGCCGCGCGCCTCGCGCGGGTCCAGGTTCAGGCCGCCCAGGTGCACGGTGCTGAAGCGGTCGTCGATGCGGCCGCGCAGCACGCGGTCGACCGCGTCGGGCTGCTCGGAGATCTCCTTGTGCATGTAGGTGTCGTGGCCGCCCATGTCGTACGAGGCGGCCTCCCACTCCACGGTCTCCGGGGTGGCGTTGGTCGTCGTGCCGGAGGTCGTGTAGGTGCGGAAGTCGTCGGCCTTGATGGTGGCCATCTCGCCGTCGCCGAGGGTGACGACCTGGCGGGTGTGGGCGACCAGCGCGGCGACGTCCGAGGCGACGAACATCTCCTTCTCGCCGATGCCGAGCACCACGGGGGAGCCGTTGCGGGCGACGACGATGCGGTCGGGGAAGTCGGCGTGCATGACGGCGATGCCGTAGGTGCCGTCGATGACCTTGACCGCCTCGCGGACCTTCTCCTCCAGGGAGTCGGCTTCGGAGCGGGCGATCAGGTGGACGATGACCTCGGTGTCGGTCTCCGAGACGAAGACGACGCCCTCGGCCTCCAGCTTGGCGCGCAGCTCGGAGCAGTTGTCGACGATGCCGTTGTGGACGACGGCGACCTTGTTCTCCGGGTCCAGGTGCGGGTGCGAGTTGATGTCGCTCGGGGCGCCGTGCGTGGCCCAGCGGGTGTGGGCGATGCCGGTGGTGCCGGCGAAGCGCTTGGGGACGCGGGACTCCAGCTCGCGGACGCGGCCCTTGGCCTTGACGACCTTCAGAGCCGGCGCCTTCGGGGTGTTGACCACGATGCCCGCGGAGTCGTACCCGCGGTACTCCAGCCGTGCCAGGCCCTCCAGCAGCAGCGGTGCCACGTCACGCTTGCCGATGTAACCGACGATTCCACACATACGGTTCTGCCCCTCCTGAAGTTCGGTTCTGTACTCGTCCGGTGCCGCGTGCGGCGGCGGCCGGCTCAGCCGTAGACGATGCGGCGCAACTGCCGGAGCGAGAGCTGCGGCGGCGCCACGGCGCGGTGCGGCAGTTCGGCCGCGATCCGCTCGAAGATCTCCGCGTTCACCGCTCCGCCGGACTGCAGTTCCCGGTGGCGGCGGCGGACGAACTCCTCGGTCGTCTCGTCGAAGTAGGCGAGCACGTCCAGTACCACCCGGATCGCCTCACCGCGCTGCAACGCGGTGCTGCGCACCAGGTGGTCGACGAGGTCGTCATGCGACGGGCGGCGATCGAGCACTCGTAGATATTGGCGGCTTGCCGCGTCGAACGCAAAGATCCTGCCCGATTCCGGGCAGGATCTCTCTGGTCTGGACCAGTGAGGCGCTCGATGTGCCTTCCTTCGGATGATTTCCGCCCGCCCCGGATTCACCCACCGGACGCGGCGGCCCGCTTGGCCTATACCTGTGGGCATGAGAGTCCTGCGATGCACGCTCGGCACCCTCCTCGCCCTCGCGGCGGCCCCGGCCCTGATGACCGCCTGCACCGCCGCCCACGGTGACGACGCCCGACCCGGGGACGACCCGCCGGTGGCCCTCGCCCCCTTCGAACAGCTGCTGCCGGCGCCGGTCTCCGCGCGCGCGGAAGGCCCCGGCTACTCCTTCGGCGCGACCACGGTCATCCGCGTCGGCCACGGCGCGGACGAGGAGGTCCGCCGGGTGGGCGAGCTCCTCGCCGAGCAGCTGCGCGGAACCGGCGGGCTCCCGCTCCCGGTGGTCGACGGGGCGCAGGGCGACGGGATCCGGCTCAGGATCGACGGGGCGGCGCAAGGGGTGGGCGACGAGGGCTACCGGCTGGAGTCAGGACCGACCGGGGTCACCCTCACCGCACGGACGCCGGCCGGGCTCTTCCACGCGGGACAGACGCTGCGCCAGCTGGTGCCGGTGGCGGGACCGGGGACGGTGCCCGGTGGGACGGTCACCGACCGGCCGCGCTTCGCGTACCGGGGGGCCATGGTCGACATCGCGCGTCACCACTTCTCGGTGGAGCAGGTCAAGCGGTACGTGGACCAGCTCGTCCAGTACAAGGTCAACACCCTGCACCTGCACCTGACCGACGACCAGGGCTGGCGCCTGGCGATCGACTCCTGGCCGCGGCTGGCGGAGTACGGGGGCGGTAGCGAGGTCGGCGGCGGACCCGGCGGCCACTGGACGAAGGACGAGTACCGGGAACTGGTGGCCTACGCGGGGCAGCGGTACGTGGACGTGGTTCCCGAGATCGACATGCCCGGGCACGTGAACGCGGCGCTCGCCTCCTACGCCGAGCTGAACTGCGACGGGAAGGCCCCCGCGCGGTACACCGGCATCAAGGTCGGCTTCAGCTCGCTGTGCGTGGCGAAGGAGCGGACGTACGAGTTCATCGACGACGTGCTCGGTGAACTGGCCGAGCTGACCCCGGGCCGCTACCTGCACATCGGCGGCGACGAGGCGCACGCGACGCCGGCGGCGGACTACGCGGCCTTCATGGACCGGGCCCAGGAGGTGGTGGGGCGGTACGGCAAGACGGTGGTGGCCTGGCACCAGCTGGCGACGGCCCGCCCGGCCCCGGGCGCGGTGCTCCAGTACTGGGGCCACGACAAGACCGCGGCAGCGGACAAGGCCGCCGTGGTGGCGGCGGCGAAGGCGGGGCACCCGCTGATCCTGTCGCCGGCGGACCGGCTGTACCTGGACATGAAGTACGACCCGGCGACCGGGCCGGGCCTGGCCTGGGCGGGGTACGTCCCGGTGGCGCGCTCCTACTCCTGGAACCCGGGGGCGTACCTGGCCGGGGTCCCCGAGTCGGCGGTGCTGGGCGTGGAGGCCCCGCTGTGGACGGAGACCGTCGCGACGCGCGGCGACTGGGAGCAGCTGGCCTTCCCGCGGGTGCTGGGCCTGGCCGAACTGGGCTGGTCGCCGGCGGCCGCGCTCGACTGGACCTCCTACAGCCGCCGGCTGGCCGCGCAGGCACCCCGCCTGGACGCGCAGGGCATCGGCTTCTTCCGGGCGCCGGACGTCCCCTGGCAGTGACCGGCGGGGGACGGGATCAGGACCAGCAGGAGGTCGTGGCCCCGTCGGCCTCCGAGCCCGCCGTTGTCTCGAATCCGGCCCCGGTGGCGAATTCGGCGGCTGCCTCGGGACCGTAGAAATCGGTGATGAAGCGGGCGGGCGGGAAGGAGACGGTGAACGTCTTGGCCTGCCCGTCCTCGCCCTTCGTGAAGCACACGTCGCCCGAGTCCCGATCGAACATCGGCTCGGGCACGAACCGCCAGCCGTCGGCCTCGGCGGCCTCGCGGTAGTGGTCCACGACCTCCTGGCGGGTGCCGGGATACACGTAGGTGCGCCCGGCGGACAGCCAGGCGTCGCCGCTGTCGTCCGCGCACTCCGCATACACGCCGTCGAAGGTGCGGGGAGGCTCGCGCCGGGCGGCGGCGAGGCGAGCAGGGGCAGCGACTCCAGCTCCTTCATCCGCGCCTCGGTCCCCTCGCAGGTCTTGAACGGCGTCAGGAAGGAACAGCCGGACAGCCCCCCGGCCACGAGCGCGGCCGACAGGAGCAGGGCGGCCGCACGGCCAGGGTGGATCCGGAACGGCATACGGGCTCCCAGACGGATTCGGGCCGCGGGCTCCGGCCACGGGAGCGGACACACGAGAGCGTGACCGCGAAGAGGGCCATTGTGCTTCGCGGTCACGCCGCCCGGATCTCGGGGTGGGGAGAGGGAGGCATCGAGGGACCGTATCGATGCCTCCCCCGCCCGGTGGGTCACCGCCGGGCGAAGGCCGCGACGGGGTTTCGGAGGTTGCCGATCAGCTGCAGGGCGGCCGCCGGGTCGGCGAGGTCGACCATCTGCTTGTTGTTGCGCAGCTGGAGGCGGTTCAGGCAGGACAGCTGGAACTCCGGCGCGAACAGGTCGTACCGCTCGAAGCGCTCCGCGAGCTGCGGCATCGACTCCTGGTACGCGTGGCCGCAGTCCGCGACGGCCTGCCAGAAGGTGTCCTCGTCGCAGATGCCCTCGTCCGCGAGGATCGCGCCGAGGAAGCGGAAGAAGCAGTCGAAGACGTCCGTGAAGATCGACAGGAGCTTCATGTCCTCGGGGATGTCCGCCCGGACCCGCTCGACCGCGGGCGGCAGCACCGCGTCCGCGTCCATGATGACGATCTCCTCGGCGATGTCCTTGAAGATCGCCCGCTTCACCAGGCCGCCCTCGATGACGAGGATGGTGTTCTCGCCGTGCGGCATGTACGCGAGGTCGTACTGGTAGAAGCAGTGCAGCAGCGGCACCAGGTACGCGCGCAGGTAGTGGCGCAGCCACTCGGCCGGCGTCAGACCCGACTCCGCGATCAGCGCGCCGACGAAGGACTTGCCCTCGGCGTCCACGTGCAGGAGCGAGGCCATCGTGGCGAGGCGCTCGTCGCCCTCGATCCGGTTGACGGGGGACTCGCGCCACAGCGCGGCCAGCATCTTGCGGTACGGGGAGTACCGGTCGGTGGCACGCTCGTACTGGCGGTGGTGGTAGCCGATCGCCGCGCGCTCGCGGATGATCGAGAAGTCCACCGACTTCAGGACCTCGTCGCCCTCGATCAGCTGGTGCAGCCAGTCGTTGATGGCCGGGGTGGCCTCCATGTACGCGGCCGACAGGCCTCGCATGAAGCCCATGTTCAGGACCGAGATGGCGGTCTTGACGTAGTGCTTGTGCGGCGCGCTCCGGTTGAAGAACGTGCGGATCGACTGCTGCGCGAGGTACGCGTCCGGGCCCTCGCCCAGCAGCACCAGGCGGCGGTTCGCGATCTCGGCCGCGAAGGTGACCGTCGTCTTGTTCCACCACTGCCAGGGGTGGATCGGGAAGAGGTGGAAGTCGGCCAGGTCCAGGCCCAGCGCGGTCATCCGCTCGGCGAAGACGCCGATGGTCTCCTCGCCGAGCTCCTCGCGCATGAAGGAGTCGTGGTCCAGGCCCGCGCCCGCCGTGAAGGTGGAGACGTCCTTGCGGGCGGCCACCCACACCAGGTGGACGGGGCTGGCGGTCTCCGGGGCGTACGAGAGGTACTCGTGCACGCCGAAGCCCAGTCGGCCGTTGTTCGCGACGAAGCAGGGGTGGCCCTCGGTCATGCCCGTCTCGATGTCCTGGAAGGAGGACTTCGCGAGGACGTCGGAGGAGACCTGCGGCTTCGTGTACTTGTAGCCGGTGCCGGCCAGGGTGGAGGAGATCTCCTCCAGGTAGACGGGCAGCACCTCGGGGCTCAGGCCCAGGGCCTCGCGCAGCTCGATGTGGAAGTCGAGGGCGTCCAGCTCCAGCTCGGCACCGTCACGGTGACGGGTGATGGAGGCCTCGTCGACCGACCAGTGGTCGAGGGCGTGCAGGACGGCCTTGAAGCGGTACTCGACCGTGGAGTCGTCGCTGCGGACCGCGTACCAGGAGTCCCCGAGGGACTCGGGGGTCAGCAGGCGCTCGTGGGAGAACTCCGCGAGGCCCTTGCGGACGAGGGCGCGGTTGGCGCGGGCCCACAGCTCGGGGTTCAGGTGGGCGACGGCGTCGGCGAGGCTCATATGGAGACCCCCTGGGCGGCCGTGGCGGCCTCGAACCGGGCGCGGGTGCAGAAGCTCAGCAGGGCTTCCTTCTCCGGCTTGGTGACCTGGCGCTCCGGTACGAAGCCGACGACCTCGTTGAGGGCGTGCACGGCGGTGTTGGCGACGTCCGGTTCGACGACGACGCGCTCGGTGGCCGGGTCGGCGAAGATCGCGGCCATGACCGTGGTGATGACGGCGCGGGTGAAGCCGTGCAGCGGGGTGTCGCTGGGGGCGACGAGGAAGTGCATGCCGACATCGCCCGGCTGGGCGTCGTAGAGGCCGACCAGCTCCAGCTCGGACGGGTCGTAGGTCTCCATGAGGAAAGCCGGGCGGCCCTCGTGCAGGCCGATGAAGGCCTGGTGGTGCTCGTGCGCGGCGATCCTCATGTACTCGCGCTCGACGTCCGGCAGGGAGGCGTCCTGCATCATCCAGAACGAGGCCTTCGGGTGGGTGACCCAGCCGTGGAGCAGCTCCGCGTCGGCGAAGGGGTCCAGGGGGCGCACGGCGAAGGAACCGAGTTCTTTGTCGGTGCGGGAGAAGAGGAGTTCGGTGGTGCTCATCAGAGGGTGCCTTCCGGGGCGGCGAACTGCTGGAACGCGATGGACTTCTCGACCTTGTAGTGCTCGCGGCCGAGGAGCTCACCGACGATGTACGCGTTCCGGTACGCCGCCATGCCCAGGTCGGGCGAGGTGAGGGAGTGGTTGTGGGTGGTGCCGTTCTGCAGGTAGACCCCGCGGCCCGTGGTGTCGATGCTGTAGTTGCGGGCGGCGTCGAGACGGCCGTGCCCGTCGAAGTTCAGGCGGCCCCGCACCGGGTTCAGGAACTCCGGGAAGGTGTACTTGTAGCCGGTGGCCAGGACCAGGCCCTCGGAGGTGAGGGAGAAGTCCCGCTCCTGCTCCTCCTGGCGCAGCCCCAGCGTGTACGTGCCCGTGGTGGTGTCGTACGCGGTGCTGTTCAGGGAGGTGTTGGTCAGCAGGGTGGTCGGGACCGCGCCCGGCATGCTGATCTTCTTCTGGTAGAGCAGGTCGAAGATGGCGTTGATCAGGTCGCCGTCGATGCCCTTGAAGAGGTTCTTCTGCTGGGTCTCCAGCCGGTACCGGGTGTCCTCGGGGAGCGCGTGGAAGTAGTCCACGTACTCGGGGGAGGTCATCTCCAGGGTCAGCTTCGTGTACTCCAGCGGGAAGAACCGCGGCGAGCGGGTCACCCAATTGAGCTGGTAGCCGTGGACGTCGATCTCGGCGAGGAGGTCGTAGTAGATCTCGGCCGCGCTCTGGCCGGAGCCGATGAGGGTGATCGACTTCTTCTTCTGCAGTTCCGCCTTGTTCTGCATGTAGGCGGAGTTGTGCAGGAAGTCGCCGCCGAGGCCCTCGCAGGTCGGCGGGATGTGCGGCGGGGTGCCGGTGCCCAGGACCAGGCGGGGGGCCCGGTGGGTCTCGCCCTTGTCGGTGTGGACCTCGTACAGGCCTGCCTGCTCGTCGTAGGTGACCTCGGTGACCGAGGTGGACCAGCGGACGTTGTCGAGGCGGTCGGCGGCCCAGCGGCAGTAGTCGTTGTACTCGGCCCGCAGCGGGTAGAAGTTCTCCCGGATGTAGAAGGAGTACAGCCGGTCCTGGTCCTTCAGGTAGTTCAGGAAGGAGAAGGGCGAGGTCGGGTCGGCGAGCGTGACCAGGTCCGACATGAAGGGCGTCTGCAGGTGGGCGCCGTCCAGGAACATGCCGGCGTGCCACTCGAAGTGCGGCTTCGACTCGATGAAGAGACCGTCGATCTCGTCGAGCGGGGCGGTCAGGCAGGCGAGTCCGAGGTTGAACGGACCGACGCCGATGCCGATGAAGTCGTGGGTCTCAGCGGTGGAGGGCAAGGGATTCTCCCAGGAACTGCTCGGCATGTGCGGCGAGAAGGTCGAGGACGGCAGCGATGTCGGCCGTCGTGGTCTGCGGGTTGAGGAGGGTGAACTTCAGGTACTGCTTCCCGTCCACCTTGGTGCCGGCCACGACGGCCTCACCGGAGGCGAACAGGGCCTTGCGGGCGTGCAGGTTGGCCTCGTCGACGAGGTCGGCGCGGATGTCGCCGCCCTCGGGGACGTAGCGGAAGACCAGGGTGGAGATCTGCGGCTTGACGACGACCTCGAAGCGCGGGTCTGCGTCGATGACGTCCCAGCCGGCCGCGGCCAGGTCGATGACCTCGTCGAAGAGCGAGCCGATGCCGTCGGCGCCCATGACGCGCAGGGTCACCCAGAGCTTGAGCGCGTCGAACCGGCGCGTGGTCTGGATGGACTTGTCGACCTGGTTGGGGATGCGTTCCTCGGCCATGCGGCGCGGGTTGAGGTAGTCCGCGTGGTACGTGGCGTGCTTGAGGGTGTCGCGGTCGCGCACCAGCATGGCGCTGGAGCTGACCGGCTGGAAGAACGACTTGTGGTAGTCGACGGTGACCGAGTCGGCGCGCTCGATGCCGTCGAGGAGGTGCCGGCGGGTCGGGGAGGCCAGCAGTCCGCAGCCGTAGGCGGCGTCCACGTGCATCCACGCGGAGTGCTCGTCGGCGAGGCGGGCGATCTCGGGGAGCGGGTCGATGGACCCGAAGTCGGTGGTGCCGGCGGTGGCGACGACGGCCATCGGGAAGAGGCCCTCGGAGGCGCACTCCTCCAGTTCCAGGGCGAGCACCGCGGTGTCCATCCGGCGGTTGCGGTCGACCGGGACGGAGATGACGGCCTCGTAGCCGAGTCCGAGCATCGCGGCCGACTTCTGGACGCTGAAGTGGCTGGCCTCGGAGGTGAAGATGCGCAGCTTCGGCAGGAGTTCGGCCTTGGTGAGCTCGCGTCCCTCGTCGAGGGCCTTCTTCATGACGAGGCGGCAGGCCTCGTCACGGGCCAGGAGCAGGGCGTGGAAGTTGGACTGGCTGCCGCCGGAGGTGAAGATGCCGTCCGCGGCCGGGCCGAGGCCGATGCGCTCGGTGGTCCAGTCGATGAGGCGGCGCTCGATGAGCGTGCCGCCGATGGACTGGTCCCAGGTGTCGAGCGAGGAGTTGACCGCGGAGAGGATCGCCTCGCCGAGCACGGCGGGGATGACGACCGGGCAGTTGAGGTGGCCCAGGTAGCGCGGGTGGTGGAAGTACACCGCGTCGCGCAGGTAGACGTCCTCCAGCTCGTCCAGGACGGCGGCCGCGTCGGCGAGCGGCTTGTCCAGGTCGATCCCGTTGATGACCGGGGCGAGTTCGTCGACGGATATACCGGTGTGGGGTCGCTCCGTCGTCGCGAGTTTGGCGGCGACGCGCTCGACGCCCTCGGTGACGGATCGCCGGTAGAGGTCCGCGGTCGTCTCGTTCAGCAGATGCGAGCGCATCAACTTTCCTCCGGGCAGGGGGTGGAGATGGGGCGTGTGTGACGTGCGTCGATAAGGTTAGCCTAACCTTATCGAGGAACCAAATGCAGACAGACCCTGACTGAATAGCCAGGGCCTGCGTCAACTGCTCTATGGGGTAAGGGAACTGACTACAGCTCGGACGCCGGGTCCTCGCTGGGAGCCTTGCCCGCGTACGCCTCGGCGAGGAGCTGTTCCTCGCTCGCGCCGAGCCGCCAGTAGCCGGTGAAACGTACGGCGCGACGGTCGACGGATCGTTCCTGCACGAAGTGCCGGCGCACCGCGCGGATCGTGCCCGACTCGCCCGCCAGCCAGACGTACGGGGCTTCGGCCGCACCCGGGTCGGCCGAACGCAGGGCGCTCAGCACCTGCTCCGTCCGCTCCCGGCCGTGGCCCTCGCGCACGATCCAGGTGATGTCCGCGTCGGCGGGCACCCGGAGGTCGAGCCGGTCGTCCTCGTGCGGGATCTCGAACCAGGCCCTGACCCGGGCCTGGGCGGGCAGCCGGTCCAGGATCGCGGCCGCGGCCGGCAGCGCGGTCTCGTCCGCGTACATCCAGATCGCGTCGGTGTCGGCCGACGGCTGGAAGCGCACGGACTTGTTCTCCGCGACGGCCGGTCCGATCGCCAGGATCCGACGGCCGGTCACCGCCCGCCCGGCCCAACGGGACGCGGGGCTCGTGTCCCCGTGCAGGACGAAGTCGATGTCGACCTCGTCCGCCCCCTCGGGCGTACGGCGCTGCTCGCGCACCGTGTAGGAGCGCATCACCGGCCGCTCCTCGTCCGGCATCCCGCGCCAGGCGGCGAACCAGGTGTCCTCGTCCCTGGACGGCAGGATCGTGTGCTCCTGGTCGGCCGCGGGCAGGAAGAGCGACAGGCTCTGGTCGAAGCCGCCCGAGCGGAAGCCCGCGAGGGACTCCCCGCCGAACGTGACCCGCAGGAACGAGTGGCCCAGACGGCGCGTGCGGAGCACTTCGAGCTCGAAGAACCGGAAGTGGGCGACGGCCGGGGCGTCGGATGCGGTGGCGGTCATGCGGAGAGGTCCCCCTGGGAGTCGGTACGGCCTGCCTGGCGCCCGGGGTCACCGGGCGCCGACGGTCAGCTGACCTTCTTGGCGTTCTGGATGGACTTCGCGAGGTCTTCCAGGATCTGCGCGCACTTGTCGTACGAGAAGATCGGCTCGGTCACGCGGGGGGTGATCTGACCGGCCTTGACGGCGGGCAGCTCGTTCCAGGTCGGCTTGGCCTTCAGCTGCTCGGGCTGCAGGGTGCCGGTGCGGTTGTCGAGCAGGATGACGTCGGCCTTGTACTTGCCGACGTTCTCCCAGCTGAGGCTCTCGAAGAAGCCGCCCTCGTCCAGCTTCTCGGGGGTGACGAACTCGACGCCGAGCTGCTTGAAGTACTTCAGGTCGGCCGAGGTCTCCGGGGTGGACGCGTAGAACAGGGCGTCCGCACCGGAGCCGGCGAGCACCTTGACGCCCGGGTTGGCCTTGGTGGCCTCGCGGACCTTGGCGGCGGCGGCCTCGAAGCGGGCCTTGGCGTCCACGGTCTTCTTGGAGTTCATGTCCGCGCCCAGGGACTTGGCGAGGTCCGCGGTGCGCTCCAGCGCCTTGTCGAGGGTGACGTCGCCGCCCACCTTGATGGCGGCGTGCGGGGCGAGCGCGAGGATCTTGTCCTTCGAGGCCTCCGGCACGTACCAGTAGGTGCCGTCCCAGCTGTTGGTGACCATCAGGTCGGGCTGCAGGGCCGCGTACTTCTCGACGTTGAACTCGTCGTAGACGTTGCCGAGGATCTCGACCTTGGAGATGTCCATCGAACCGGCCTGGACGTCGGGCTTGCCGTCGGCGGTCTTGGTCGGACCGAACACGCCCTTGACCGGGACGCCGTAGTCGTACAGCGCGGCGGCGGTGCCGGTGAACGCGACGATGTTCTTCGGCTGGGACTTGGTGGTGACGTCCTTGCCGAGGTCGTCCTTGAAGGTCCAGGTGCCGGAGGTCGCGGCGCCGTTGTCCTTGCCGCCGTCACCCTTCGCCGAGTCGGTGCCACCGCACGCGGCGAGGACGGCGACGAGGCCGAGGGCGCCACCGGCCGCGATGAAACCGCGACGGGTGAAGGAGGAGGTTCGGGACTTGGGCATGTCGATGTCCGCTTTCGTGCGTGCAGGGGCGGCGGCTGGGCCGTTCGGTGAGAAGGTTAGCCTAACCTAATGAGATGTCCAGTGGTGGGGGAAGATCCGTTCGTGAGGTGGATCACCCTCCGGAATCCGGGCCGACCGGCCGGCACCCGTACCGCCCCTGACGGGAGCCCGAGTTGGGGGCTTTCACGCACCGGGTGGGGGATCGGCCCGCATGGGGATCCGCCGGCCCGCGGCCGCGACCCGACCACGTCCCGTCATCCACGAAATCCGATCACGCGTGTGAATACTGAGCGCATGCGAAGGAACTGGTGGATAACCGCGGGAACGAACCTGGTGATGGGAGTTCCCGGCATCGTGCCCGTCTGGCTCGTCTGGTACGTCGCCGTCAACGGGCCGCTCGCCGACCTCGGCTGGACCGTTCCGGAGCCCACGGAGAACGACGGCATGCTGGTGGTCCTGGTCCCGATCGTTGCGGCGTTCGCGCTGCTGTGGTGGCTCGCCAACGACTTCCTGCGGCGGTGGAACACGGCGGCCGCCCGCGTCTACTGGCCGGTGTGCGCCCTGGCGGCCCTGGTCCCCACTGCCGCGCTCATCGTCCTTCTCTGACCGTTCGCGGGCATGCCGAAGTCCGGCGCGGGCCCGTGGCCCGCGCCGGACGGCGTCATCGGGTGCCTCAGCCGGCGAAGCCCAGCTCGCGCGCGATCAGCATGCGCTGGACCTCGCTCGTGCCCTCGCCGATCTCCAGGATCTTGGAGTCCCGCCACATGCGGGCCACCGGGTACTCGTTCATGAAGCCGTAGCCGCCGTGGATCTGGGTGGCCTCGCGGGCGTTGTCGACCGCGACCGTCGAGGAGTACAGCTTCGCGATCGCCGCCTCCTTCTTGAACGGCTCCCCGGCCACGAGGCGGGAGGCCGCGTCACGCCAGCCGATGCGGGCCATGTGGGCGCGCATCTCCATGTCGGCCAGCTTGAACTGGATGGCCTGGTTGTCGCCGATCGCCTTGCCGAAGGCGTGCCGCTCCTTGGCGTACTTCACCGACTCGTCCACACAGCCCTGCGCGAGACCCGTCGCGAGCGCCGAGATGGCGATCCGGCCCTCGTCGAGGATCCGCAGGAACTGCGCGTAGCCGCGGCCCTCCTGGCCCACCAGGTTGGCCAGGGGGACCCGTACGCCGTCGAAGGACAGCTCACGGGTGTCCGAGGAGTTCCAGCCCACCTTGGAGTACGGGGCGGCCACGGTGAAGCCCGGCGTGCCGGACGGGACGATGATCGAGGAGATCTCCGGGCGGCCGTCCGCCTTGCGGCCCGTCACGGCCGTGACGGTCACCAGACCGGTGATGTCCGTACCGGAGTTGGTGATGAAGCACTTCGAGCCGTTGATGACCCACTCGTCGCCGTCCTTGACGGCGGTGGTGCGGGTACCGCCCGCGTCGGAGCCCGCACCGGGCTCCGTCAGGCCGAACGCGCCGAGGATCTCGCCGGAGCACATCTTCGGCAGCCACTGGCTCTTCTGCTCCTCGGAACCGAAGAGGTAGATCGGCATGGCGCCGAGGGAGACCCCGGCCTCCAGGGTGATGGCGACCGAGGAGTCGACGCGGGCCAGCTCCTCCAGGGCGATGCCGAGGGCGAGGTAGTCCCCGCCCATGCCGCCGTACTCCTCCGGGAAGGGCAGACCGAACAGGCCCATGCGGCCCATCTCGGCGACGATCTCGTACGGGAACTCGTGCCGCTCGTACAGGTCGCCGATCTTCGGGGCGACGACGTCGTGCGCGAACGCCTCCACGGTGCGGCGGAGTTCCTCGTGCTCAGGGGTGAGCCGGTGGTCGAGGGACATGGTGTGACTACTCCTTGTGGGAGAGGGCGCGGACGGTACGGGAGGGGCTGGGGCGTCCCAGCTGTTCGGCCATCCACACGCTCGTGGCGGTGAGGGCGGCCAGATCGACCCCGGTTTCGATGCCGAGGCCGTCGAGCATCCACACCAGGTCCTCGGTCGCGAGGTTGCCGGTCGCGCTCTTCGCGTACGGGCATCCGCCGAGGCCGCCCGCGGACGCGTCGACGGTGGTCACGCCGTGCTGGAGCGCGGCGAGCGTGTTGGACAGGGCCTGGCCGTAAGTGTCGTGGAAGTGCACGCCGATCCGGTCGGTCGTGACCCCGGCCTCGTTCAGCGCGGCGAGCAGGGCCTGGACATGGCCCGGGGTGGCCACGCCGATCGTGTCGCCGAGGCTCAGCTCGTCACAGCCGAGGTCCAGCAGGGCCTTGGCGACGGAGACGACCTGGTGGACCGGGACCGCGCCCTCCCAGGGGTCGCCGAAGCACATCGAGAGGTAGCCGCGCACATGCGCCCGCCCCTCCTTGGCACGGGCCACGACGGGCTCGAACATGGCGAGGGACTCGGCGACGGTGCGGTTGAGGTTGCGGGAGGCGAAGGTCTCGGTGGCCGAGCCGAAGACCGCGATCCGGGTGGCCCCGAGGGCGAGCGCGCGGTCCAGGCCGCGCTCGTTCGGGACGAGGACGGGCAGGTCCGCGGCGACATCGGCGAGCTGCGGGAACAGCTCCTCCGCGTCGGCCAGTTGGGGCACCCACTTGGGGTGCACGAAGCTGGTGGCCTCGATCGTCGTCAGCCCGGCGGCGGCGAGGCGGTGGATGAACTCCGCCTTGACGGCCGTCGGGACGGCGCCCTTCTCGTTCTGCAGCCCGTCGCGGGCGCCGACCTCGTGGATACGGACCCGGGCCGGGAGGCCGGCGGCCGGGACGTTCATGGGCAGCCTGTTCACGCGGCCTCCTCCGTCTCCTCGTCCGGGGTGACGACCGCCAGGATCTGGTCCATGGCGACCGTGCTGCCGGGGGTCACGTCCAGCTCGGTGACGGTGCCGGCGTGCGGGGCGGAGATGACGTGCTCCATCTTCATGGCCTCGACGACCAGCAGGCTCTGCCCGGCCGCGACCTTGTCGCCCACGGCCACCTTGACCACGGTGACGGTGCCGGGCATGGGGGCGGCGAGGGTGTTCGCGCCGCCGTGTCCGGCCCCGCTCAGGTTGGCCACGACGGGGTCGTACGTCTGGACGTGCCAGGAGTCGGCGTCCCGGCCGAGCCAGGTCCCCTCCGGGGAGGCGGCGTGGCTGAAGCGGTGCGTGACGCCGTCGAGTTCGATCGTGACAGTGTCCGGGGTGCGGCTGACGATCCGGCCGCGGGCCGGTACACCGGGGCTCTGCCCCGGACCCCGCGCCTCGATCGCCGGCGAGGCTGAATTCGCCCCGGCTTCGTCGATCACCAGCTCGTGGTCGGCGTCTTGGGCGCGGGA
Organism: Streptomyces sp. CLCI03; assembly: GCF_053615355.1. Lineage (NCBI taxonomy): Bacteria > Bacillati > Actinomycetota > Actinomycetes > Kitasatosporales > Streptomycetaceae > Streptomyces > Streptomyces sp. CLCI03. The sequence continues at coordinate 5,180,151 of NZ_CM132132.1, forward strand.
TCGGACCGTCACCGGGTCCTGGCCGGGGAGGCGGAAGTGGTGGACCGTCCAGGCGGGGGTACCGCCCAGGCGCCAGCCGCTCGATGCGTCGAACGGGTCGACCCACCCGGCCGCCCGCTGCTCCGGCGCGGTGCCCGCCAGCAGCGCAGCAGCCGCGTACACCTCGTCCGGGACCCCCTCCGGCAGGAGCTCGGCGAGGTCGCGTTCGACCAGGCCCGTGTCCAGGTCCCCGGACACCACGTCCGGGTGTGCCAGCAGCCTCCGCAGGAAACCGGCGTTGGTCTGCACGCCCAGGATCACCGTATCGGCCAGCGCCGCCCGCAGCATCCGCAGCGCGGTGGGGCGGTCCGGGCCGTGGACGATGACCTTCGACAGCATCGGGTCGTAGGTGGAGCCCACCGGGACGCCCGCCGTCAGCCCGGAGTCCGTACGTACCGCACCGCCCGAGGGCTCGGACAGGGCCAGCACCGTGCCGCCCGACGGCAGGAACCCGCGCGCCGGGTCCTCCGCGCAGACGCGGGCCTCGATGGCGTGCCCGGTCAGCGTCACCTCGGACTGGTCGAAGCCCAGAGGCGCGCCCGCCGCGACGCGCAGCTGCTGCTCCACCAGATCCAGCCCGGTGATCAGCTCCGTCACCGGGTGCTCGACCTGGAGGCGGGTGTTCATCTCCATGAAGTAGTAGGAGGAGGGGTCGCCGCCCGGGACGATGAACTCCACCGTGCCCGCGCCGACGTACCCGCAGGAGCGGGCCGCGTCGACCGCCGCCGCGCCCATCGCCGCCCGGATCTTCTCGTCGAGCAGGACCGACGGGGCCTCCTCGATCACCTTCTGGTGCCGGCGCTGCAGCGAGCACTCGCGCTCGCCCAGGTGCACCACGTTCCCGTGGGCGTCCGCGAGCACCTGGATCTCGATGTGCCGCGGCCGGTCCACCCACCGCTCGACCAGCAGGGTGTCGTCGCCGAAGGAGGACCGCGCCTCGCGGCGGGCCGCCGCGATCTCCTCGGCGAGCACCGCTTCGTCGCGCACCAGCCGCATGCCCTTGCCGCCGCCGCCCGCCGAGGGCTTGAGGAGCACCGGCATACCGATCTCCATCGAGGCGGAGACCAGTTCGGCGTCGGTCAGGCCGCTGCCCGAGGAGCCCGGTACGACGGGCACGCCCGCCGCCTTCACGGTCTCCTTGGCGCGGATCTTGTCGCCCATCAGGTTGATGGCGCTCGCCGGCGGCCCGATGAAGGCGAGGCCGGCGTCGGTGCAAGCCTGCGCGAAGGCCGCGTTCTCGGCGAGGAAGCCGTAGCCGGGGTGGACGGCCTCCGCGCCGGTGCGGCGCGCGGCATCCAGCAGCCGCTCCACCGACAGGTAGCTCTCGGCGGCCGCCGCCGGGCCGATACGGACGGCCGTGTCGGCCTCCCGGACATGGCGGGCGTCCGCGTCGGCGTCGCTGAAGACGGCCACGGAGCGGATGCCGAGCTGCCGCAGGGTACGGATGACCCGGACCGCGATCTCGCCCCGGTTCGCCACCAGAACAGTGCTGAACATCAGTGAGGTCCTCACGTCACATACGGAAGATGCCGAAGCCCGAGTCGCCCAGCGGGGCGTTCGCGCACGCGGTCAGGGCCAGTCCCAGCACCTGCCGGGTTTCCATCGGGTCGATGACCCCGTCGTCCCACAGCCGCGCGGTGGCGTAGTAGGCGTTGCCCTGCTCCTCGTACTGCGCGCGGACCGGGGCCTTGAAGGCCTCCTCGTCCTCGGCGGGCCACTCCTGGCCCGCGCCCTCGATCTGGTCGCGCTTGACCGTGGCGAGCACCGAGGCCGCCTGCTCCCCGCCCATGACGGAGATCTTGGCGTTGGGCCACATCCACAGGAAGCGGGGCGAGTACGCCCGACCGCACATCGAGTAGTTGCCCGCGCCGTACGAGCCGCCGACCACCACGGTCAGCTTCGGCACCCGGGTGCAGGCCACCGCCGTCACCATCTTGGCGCCGTGCTTGGCGATGCCGCCGGCCTCGTAGTCCCGGCCGACCATGAAGCCGGAGATGTTCTGCAGGAAGAGGAGCGGAATGCCGCGCTGGTCGCACAGCTCGATGAAGTGCGCGCCCTTCTGCGCGGACTCGGCGAACAGGATGCCGTTGTTCGCGATGATCCCGACCGGGTGCCCGTGGATCCGGGCGAAGCCGGTGACCAGCGTCTGGCCGAACTCGGACTTGAACTCCTGGAAGCGCGAGCCGTCCACGATCCGCGCGATGATCTCGCGGGCGTCGTACGGGGTGCGCGAGTCGACGGGGACCGCGCCGTACAGCCCGTACGGGTCCACCTTGGGCTCTTCCGGCACCTCGACCGACCAGGGCAGGGCCCCGCGCTCGGGCAGGGTCGCCACGATGTTCCGTACGATCCGCAGCGCGTGCGCGTCGTCCTCCGCGAGGTGGTCGGTCACGCCGGAGATCCGGGAGTGGACCTCGCCGCCGCCGAGCTCCTCGGCCGTGACCACCTCACCGGTGGCGGCCTTCACCAGCGGCGGGCCGCCGAGGAAGATCGTGCCCTGGTTGCGGACGATGACGGCCTCGTCGCTCATGGCCGGCACGTACGCCCCGCCCGCGGTGCAGGAGCCGAGGACGGCGGCGATCTGCGGGATGCCGGCCCCCGACATGCGGGCCTGGTTGTAGAAGATGCGGCCGAAGTGCTCCCGGTCGGGGAAGACCTCGTCCTGCATGGGGAGGAAGGCGCCGCCCGAGTCGACCAGGTAGAGGCAGGGGAGACGGTTCTCCAGCGCCACTTCCTGGGCGCGCAGGTGCTTCTTGACGGTCATCGGGTAGTACGTGCCGCCCTTGACGGTGGCGTCGTTCGCGACGATCACGCACTCGCGGCCGCTGACCCGGCCGATGCCCGCGATGACCCCGGCGGCGGGGGCCGCGCCCCCGTACATGCCCTCGGCGGCCAGCGGGGCCAGCTCCAGGAAGGGGGATCCGGGGTCGAGGAGGGTGTCGACGCGCTCGCGCGGGAGGAGCTTCCCGCGGGCGGTGTGGCGGGCGCGGGCCTTCTCGCCGCCGCCGAGCCGGGCCGCGTCGAGCCGGGCGCGCAGGCCCTCGGTCAGCTCGCGGTGGGCGGCCTCGTTGGTCCGCCAGGCCTCGGACGCCGGGTCCGCGGCGCTCGTCAGCACTGGTGCCTGCTGCATCGGTCGAGCTCCCTTGCTCGTTCCACGCGGTTAATGAGCGTTAACGCTTGTGGGGCTCAGGTTAACGACCGCTAACGGCCCTGTCTAGAATGGTTTCCCATGAGCACCAGAGCGGCCGCCGCCCCGACCCGTCGCGAGCAGATCCTCAGTGAGGCCGCTCGTCTCTTCGCCGCGCGTGGATTCCACGGCGTGGGCGTCGACGAGATAGGGGCCGCGGTGGGCATCAGCGGCCCCGGCCTCTACCGACACTTCGCGGGCAAGGACGCCATGCTCGCCGAACTGCTCGTCGGCATCAGCGAGCGGCTGCTGACCGGCGGCCGGCACCGGGTCGCGGAGGCGGCGGGCGACCCGGCCCGGGTGCTGTCCTCCCTCATCGACGGCCACATCGACTTCGCACTCGACGACCGGGCGCTGATCACCCTCCACGACCGGGAGCTCGACCGGCTCCGGGACACCGACCGCAAGCTCGTACGGCAGCTGCAGCGCCAGTACGTGGAGCTGTGGGTGGAGGTCGTACGGGAACTGCACCCGGAGGTCGGCGAGGCGGAGGTACGGGTCGCCGTGCACGCCGTCTTCGGCCTGCTCAACTCCACCCCGCACCTCGCGGCCCTGGGGCGCGAGGCGGTGGAATCACTGCTCCGGCGCCTCGCGCACGGCGCGTTCGGGGCGCTGTCGGCATGACCCGGGGCGTCCGCCGACCGGAATGGACGCGCCGTCTGCGGCCCGGCGGCGGCAGAATGGCCCGTATGTCGAAGCCGATAGAGACGCCCGTACCCACCCGCGCCGAGCTCATCGACCACTTGGTCCGCACGCGGATCGCGGGCGAGGTCGCCACGCCGCGCGACAACAACCTCAGCCACTACCGCAAGCTCGCCAACGGAGACCGGCACTACTGGCTCGGCCTGGAACTGGGCGACCGCTGGACGGACGAGCAGGACGTGCTCGCGGTGATGGCGGAGCGGTGCGGGGTGGTGGACGACCCGGCGTTCCGGTTCGGTCAGGACACCATCGACCCCGAACTGACCGTGGCCGGCCTGGACCGCCTGGCGGCGAGACTGCGCAAGGCGGCGGCGGACCGGCAGAGCGTGCTCTTCGCGACCGGCCACCCGGGCGGCCTGCTGGACGTCCACCGCGCCACGGCGGCGGCCCTGCGGGCGGCGGGCTGCGAGATCGTCGTCATCCCCCGGGGCCTGGTGGCCGACGAGGGCTCGGTGTGGCAGTTCGCGGACGTCGCGGTCCTGGAGCGCGGCGCGACGCTGTGGCACACCCACTCGCCGGAGCCGATGGCCGCGATCCTGGACGGCCTCGCGGCGGAGAACCGCCCGCTGCCGGACCTGGTCGTCGCGGACCACGGCTGGGCGGGCTGCGCGGCGCAGCGCGGCCTGGACGCGGTGGGCTACGCGGACTGCAACGACCCGGCGCTGTTCATCGGCGAGGCGGAAGGCACCGTCCAGGTGACGATCCCCCTGGACGACCACGTCCGCGACCCGCGCTTCTACGACCCGATGGTGGCGTACATCCTGGACGCGGCGGGCCTGACGGACGCGTAGCCGCACCGGACGCGTAGCCGCACCGGACGCGTAGCCGCACCGGACACGGAGAAGCCCCGGCCGGGCGTGCTCCGGAGCGGGGAAGTCTCGCCGCCGCCGGTTGTCAGTGGCCGTGGTTACGGTCGGCCCATGGCGAAGTCTTCGAAGGTGCGCACCCCGCTGTCCGTCCTGGCCGAGGATCCCCAAGGGGGCTCCATCGGGCTGGAGTTGCCGCCCGGTGCGCTCATCGACAGACCCGGTCGGCGGGGGTGGTGGAGGGAGCCCGAGCCCTTGCTGTGGGTGTCCGACGAGGCCGTGGGGGTCGGTGCGCTCGCCGCTCACCGGAGTCCGGCGCTCGCCGCCGCCGGGCTGCAGGCCGTGCTGTTCCAGGGGCGGCGCGGGCTCGAACGGTGGTGGCAGGACGGGGAGTTCTCGCCGGAGCGGATGTCCGACCCCGACGACCACCACGTCGAGCCGGTGCTGCGCGAGTTCTGGAGCCGAGTGGTCCCCGATCCTGAAGAGGGGGAGGGGGAGGACGGCGGTGAGATCGTCGCGCCCTTCGGCAGCGACTGGCCCGGCCTCGCCGAGGACGGGCCGAAGGGGTCGAAGGGGCCGGACGGGCCCGACGGGCCGGACGGCGAGGACGGGTCTGACGATCCCGACGCCCTGGCCTGCGAGCTCGCGGACGCGCTGATCGCGAGCGGTGTCCTGCCGAGCCCGCGGCTCGCCCTGGTCCCCGCCGGCCGCGGGGCGGACGTACCCACCGCCGTGGGCTGGGGCGGGCCGACCAACTTCGAGAACGACACCGCCCTCATCAGCACCGTCCTGCGCTCCTGGGAGGACCGCTTCGGCGCCCGCGTCGTCGCCCTCGGCTTCGACGAGCTCCACGTGTCCGTGGCGGCCCCGCCGCGTACGACCGCCCACGCGCTCCCCGTCGCCGCGGAGCACTTCGCCTTCTCGCCCGACAACATCTGGCAGGGCTCCGGGACCATCCGTGCCTACGCCGACGAGGCGGTCACCGGTAGCAACCACTGGGGGTTCTGGTGGGACTGAGCGACCGGGCGGAGGTCACGCGCGCGGGACGCGTACGACACCCTCCTGGATGACCGTCACGGCCAGCCGGCCGTCCTGCGTCCAGATGCGGGCCTGGCCGAGGCCCCGGCCCGCGGCCGCCGAGGGCGACTCCTGGTCGTACAGCAGCCACTCGTCCGCGCGGAACGGCCGGTGGAACCACATGGCGTGGTCCAGGGAGGCGCCGACGACGTCGCCCACCGCCCAGCCGCCCCGGCCGTGCGCGAGCAGCACCGAGTCCAGCAGGGTCATGTCGGAGACGTAGGTGGCCAGGCAGGTGTGCAGCAGCGGATCGTCGCTCTCCAGCTTGCCGGCCGTACGGAACCACACCTGCGAGCGCGGCTCCACCGGCTCGCCGACGCTGCCCCAGGGCGGGGTCGTCGCGTAGCGCAGGTCCACCGCCTCCCGCGTCTCGATCAGTCGCTCCACCGTGCCGGGGTCGCGGAAGATCTCGCGGTACGCGGGCAGCGACTCGGCCGCGGTGGGCAGGGACTCCGGGTCCGGCGCGGACGGCATGGCGACCTGGTGGTCGAGGCCGTCCTCGTACTTCTGGAAGGACGCGGAGAGGTGGAAGATCGGCTGGCCGTGCTGGACGGCGACGACGCGGCGCGTGGTGAAGGAACGCCCGTCGCGGATCCGGTCCACCGAGTAGACGATGGGCGCGGAGGTGTCCCCGGTGCGCAGGAAGTAGGAGTGCAGCGAGTGCGCGGTGCGGTCCGCGGGGACGGTCCGGCCGGCCGCGACCAGGGCCTGGGCCGCGACCTGGCCGCCGAAGACGCGCGGTACCAGCGAAGGCCGGCTGGTACCGCGGAAGATGTTCTCCTCGATCTGCTCCAGGTCGAGCAGATCGAGGAGCGTCGTCAGTGCGTCGTTCATGGGGGAAGGGTAGGTGCCCGGATTCCCTACAGGCCCATGGACTTGGCGATGATGGACTTCATGATCTCGCTGGTGCCGCCGTAGATGCGGTTCACGCGGTTGTCGGCGTACAGGCGGGCGATCGGGTACTCGTTCATGTAGCCGTAGCCGCCGTGCAGCTGGAGGCAGCGGTCGATGACGCGGTGCGCGACCTCGGTGCAGAACAGCTTGGCGGAGGCGGCCTCGGCCGGGGTCAGCTCGCCGGCGTCCAGGGCGTCCAGGGCGCGGTCGGCGACGGCCTGCGCGGCGTCCACCTCGGCCTGGCAGGCGGCCAGTTCGAACTTGGTGTTCTGGAAGTGCGCGACGGGCTTGCCGAAGACGGTGCGCTCCGTGACGTACTGCTGGGCGAAGCGGACGGCCGCGGCGGCCTGGGCGTAGGCGCCGAAGGCGATGCCCCAGCGCTCGGAGGCCAGGTTGTGGCCGAGGTAGTAGAAGCCCTTGCCCTCCTCGCCGAGCAGGTCCTCGACCGGGACCTTCACGTCGACGAACGCCAGCTCGGCGGTGTCGGAGGTCTTCAGGCCCAGCTTGTCGAGCTTGCGGCCGATGGAGTAGCCCTCGGACTTGGTGTCCACGGCGAAGAGGGAGATGCCGAAGCGGCGGTCCTCGGCCGACGGGGCGGAGGTGCGGGCGCAGACGATCACGCGGTCGGCGTGGACGCCACCGGTGATGAAGGTCTTGGAGCCGTTGAGGACGTAGTGCGTGCCGTCCTCGGAGAGCTTGGCGGTGGTCTTCATGCCCGCGACGTCGGAGCCGGTGCCCGGCTCGGTCATGGCGAGGGCCCACATCTCCTCGCCGGAGACGAACTTCGGCAGGAAGCGCTTCTTCTGCTCGATGTCGGCCAGCATCTTGATGTAGGGGAGGGCGAGCAGCACGTGCACGCCGGAGCCGCCGAAGTTGACGCCCGCGCGGGAGGTCTCTTCGTAGAGGACGGCCTCGAACTTGTGGGTGTCCAGGCCCGCGCCGCCGAACTCCTCCGGCACGTTGATCCCGAAGACGCCGAGCTCGCCGAGCTTGTAGTAGAAGTCGCGCGGCGCCTGACCGGCTGCGAACCACTCGTCGTAGACCGGGACGACCTCGGCCTCGATGAAGGCGCGAATGGTCTCGCGGAATGCCTCGTGGTCCTCGTTGAAAACGGTACGGCGCACAGCCGGCTCCCTTCGGTCGCGGCGGTCCGCCGCCATGCCTAAGCGCTTGCTCAGCATAAGTTACCGGCCAGTCAAACTGGCTGTCCAGAGTGGAGACGCCGTGGAAAGGGTGGGGTGCCTCACCCTCGCCCGCGCGGGGCGGCCCGTACGGCGGCCCCTCGGTCGGGCCCCGCGGGCGATCCTGTGGCGCCTCCGAGGTGCCCCGACGCGCCCCCGAGGTGACCTCGGCGGAAGGGGCTCGTCCGCGCCTCCGTGGCCGGAATGTGCTCAAGAATGCCTTGTTCGTGGTCTCACGTACCGATTCGCCCTCCCCTAACCTGCCCGGCATGCCACTTTTCCGGAGAGCGAAAAAGGCCGGTTCGGGTGTGGGCGGGGGACAGGACAGGGGGCAGAGCGGGGGGCCCGGTGGGGAGCCGGATCCTTCGCCGGTGCCACCGTGGTGCGCATGGTTCGGTCCCGCCGACTGGCACGCCTTCGAGGCCCTTCTGAACGATGTCTTCCTGGACGGGAACACGAGCGGGCCGCCCATGCGCTTCGGGGAGCACCGCCACCTCTCGCTCGCCGCCGAGGGGCAGACCGGCGCCCCGCTGGACCTGGCCGAGATCGCCGAGCTGGTCCGCGCGCTGCCGCACGCGAACTGGCGGTCGGCCACCGTCTCCTTCCTGAACCAGAAACAGCGGCTCGCCGAGCGCCGCCGCGAACTGGAACGCGCCGGCTTCACCGAGGTCCGCAACCTGCTCATGCCGAGGCTGGTGACCGTCGACGCGGTCACCGAGCGCCACGCGCTGGCGGTCGCCCTCACCGAGGAGCTCGCGGCCGTCGTGGTGATCCAGGTGGGCGGCTCCCTCTCCGCACCCGTCCCGCCGGAGCAGTTCGACTCCTGGCGGGTGGACCGCTCCGAGGTCTGGGCCGCGGCCATGACCAACCTCGACGCCGCGCCCGTCTCGCTCCAGTACAACGAGGACGCGAACCCGCTGGTGAACGTCGAGGCCGACGGCGGATGGACCTCCACCCACCTCCTGCGCGCCGTCGACCTGATCGACCGCCCGGCGCCGCTGGGCATCCTCGCGATGGTCCCCTACCACGGGCACCTGATGCTGTGGGCGGTGGAAGGGCCGGAACTGCACACCTGCGTCATCGCCTACGGCCCGCTCGTGCGGAAGATGTGGCAGGACGCCCCCGAGGAGTACCGCCTGAGTTCGCGCCTGCTGTGGATCGGCGAGGACGGCATCGAGTCGGTCGACGTCGATCCCGCGCCGCCCGGCAGCAGGGAGCCGAGCGTGATCACCGGCTCCGCCCGCTTCCTGGAGATGCTCGCCTCCTTCAGGCCGCCGGACGACTACCCCGGCTGAACCGGGCCGCGGTCGGTGGTCCGCAGCGCGAACCACAGCTCCATCCGCACGTCAGGGTCGTCCAGGTCACGGTCCAGCAGTTCCGCGGCGCGGCCGACGCGCTGCCGGACGGTGTTGCGGTGCACGCCTAGGGCCGCCGCCGTGCGGTCCCAGTTGCCGTGGTGGGCCAGCCAGCCGCGCAGGGTCTCCCGCAGGGCGGGGGGGAGCGGCCCCAGCAGGGCCTCGGCGTGGGCGCGGGCCTCGGCCTCCCCGACCAGGCCCGCGAAGCCGGGGTCGCTGTGGTGGGCCAGCGGGGTGCGGGCCGCCTCCGCCCGCCGCACGGCCCGCTCCGCCTGGGCGTCGGCCGTGGCCAGCCCGGAGGGGGCGGCCGGGGCGCTCACCCCGAGCCGCCAGCCGGGCTGCGCGGCGGGCTCCCGGTCCGTGAGCAGCCGTACGCCGCCCTCGTACGGGTCCAGCAGTACGGTGCCCAGCGCGGCCGCGAGGGCCTGTGGATCCCCGGTCCCGCGGGCGTGGACGGCGTACCAGGGCCCGGCCGCCAGGGCTTCGGCCGGATCCCCGTCGAGCAGCAGCCGGGTCAGGGCCGCCGCCTCCGCCCCGGCGGGCCGTTCGGCGGTGAGCAGGGTCAGCAGGACGGCGGCCACCGAGGCCACGGTGTGGTCGCCGGGCGCGCGGACCGGGGTCGCCGTGCCCAGGGCCGCCCGCCCGGCCAGGGCGTAGGCGGCCAGGTGGTGTCCGCCCGCCCGGTCGGTGGCGGTGGCGGGCCCGCCCTCGCGACCGACCCGGGTCAGCAGCGCGGACAGGGCCTCCCAGGCCGGAGCCGGCAGCTCGGGGCCCGCCGCCCGGCCGCCGGGCCACAGGGCGACCGAGCCGCCCAGGCTCGCCGCGAGCCTGGCCAGCACCGCCGGGACCGGATCGGGGCGGGCAGCGGCCGCCGCCAAGGCCTGCTGGGCCTCGGTGACCCGGCGCAGCTCCCGCGTCCGGGCCTCCGCCAGCAGCCGTCCCACCGCGCGGGCGACCGCCGAGAAGGGGGTCCGCGGCGGCACCTCCAGCAGCGGCAGCCCGTGCCGGGCGCAGGCCTCGGCCAGCGCGGCCGGGACCTCCTCGTGCACCGGGGCCACGCCGAAGCCGAGCGCGGCCGCCCCCGCCCCGGCCAGCCGGGCCACGTAGCCGTCGGGGTCCTCGGCGGGACCCGCCCCGGCGGTCAGCAGCAGCTCGCCGCCGAGCAGGTAGGGGGAGGGGTCGGGCATCTCGGAGGCGTGCACCCCGTGCACCCCGGCCGTGGCCGGCCCGGCGAGGTGGCGCAGGCCGAGCTCCCGGTCGCCGAGCAGCGCGGAGAGCGGTACCGGTGGGGTGAGCGGTGCCGGTGGGGTGAGCGGCTCCCCGGCGGGGCCGTGGCCGTCCTCGGGATCACGGGGGCCGGCGGTCATGGATGCTCCGTACATTTCAGCACTGTCAGATGGATGAAACGTACACTCCCCACCCCTGGGTGGCCCGCTTACGCTCGAAGTACCGCACACGTCAGGCCAGAGAAAGAGGCACAGCCATGAGCACGCAGCCGCGCGGCCCCGTCGACTCCTCCCGTATCCCGCGCTACGCGGGCCCGGCGACCTTCGCCCGTCTGCCCCGCCTCGACGAGGTCGGCTCCGCCGACGTCGCCGTCGTCGGCGTGCCCTTCGACTCCGGCGTGTCCTACCGCCCCGGCGCCCGCTTCGGCGGCAACGCCATCCGCGAGGCCTCGCGCCTGCTGCGCCCGTACAACCCGGCCCAGGACGCCTCCCCGTTCGCGCTCGCCCAGGTCGCCGACGCCGGTGACATCGCGGTGAACCCCTTCAACATCAACGAGGCCGTCGAGACGGTCGAGGCCGCCGCCGACGAGCTGCTCGGTGCCGGCTCCCGCCTGATGACCCTGGGCGGCGACCACACCATCGCCCTCCCGCTGCTCCGCTCCGTCGCGAAGAAGCACGGCCCGGTCGCGCTGCTCCACTTCGACGCGCACCTGGACACCTGGGACACCTACTTCGGCGCCGAGTACACCCACGGCACCCCGTTCCGCCGCGCCGTCGAGGAGGGCATCCTCGACACCGAGGCGCTCTCCCACGTCGGTACCCGCGGCCCGCTGTACGGCAAGCAGGACCTGGACGACGACGCCAAGATGGGCTTCGGCATCGTCACCTCGGCCGACGTCTACCGCCGTGGCGCCGACGAGGTGGCCGACCAGCTGCGCCAGCGCATCGGCGACCGCCCGCTGTACATCTCCATCGACATCGACGTGCTCGACCCGGCGCACGCGCCCGGCACGGGCACCCCGGAGGCGGGCGGCATGACCTCCCGCGAGCTGCTGGAGATCATCCGCGGCCTGTCCTCCTGCAACCTCGTTTCCGCCGACGTCGTCGAGGTCGCCCCGGCGTACGATCACGCCGAGATCACCTCGGTCGCGGCCTCGCACACCGCGTACGAGCTGACGACGATCATGTCGCGACAGATCGCGCAGGCGAAGGGCAAGTAAGCGAAGTGACGCACGACCACGACCTGGTACTCCGTCCCACCGAAGCCCAGAAGGCGGCCGCGCTCGCGCCGCCGCCGGGGCGGACGGGCGGGGACCTGGTCGTGGAAACGCTCCGCGGCCTCGGCGCGACCACCGTCTTCGGTCTGCCGGGGCAGCACGCGCTCGCCCTCTTCGACGCGGTCGGCCGCTCCGACCTGCGCCTCGTGGGGCTGCGTACGGAGAACAACGCGGGCTTCGCGGCCGACGCGTACGGCCGGATCACGGGCGAGGCGGTGCCGCTGCTGCTGTCCACCGGCCCGGGCGCGCTCATGGCGCTGCCCGCCCTGGCGGAGGCGGCGGCCGCCTCGGCCCCGGTCCTCGCGATCTCCTCCCAGGTCCCGGTGGCGGGCCTGGGCGGCGGGCGGCGCGGGCACCTGCACGAGCTGCGGGACCAGTCGGCGTCGTTCCGGGACGTGGTGAAATCCGTCCACACGGTCCGTACGCCCTCCCAGATCCCCTCCGTGATCGCCGAGGCCTGGGAATCGGCGCTGACCGCCCCGCACGGCCCGGTGTTCGTGGAGATCCCGGAGGACGTACTGCGGGCCGAGACGATCGTCCCGCAGGTCACCGGCGTGGACGCGACCCCGCACGAGCTCGCGCCGCGGCCCGAGCTCACGGCGCTCGCCGCCCACTGGCTGGAGAACGCCACCCGCCCGGTGATCATCGCGGGTGGCGGGGTCGTCCGCTCGGACGCGGCGCGCAAGCTCAAGCAGCTCGCCGAGCGGCTGAACGCGCCCGTCGTCACCACCTTCGGCGGCAAGGGCGCCTTCCCGTGGACCCACCCGCTGTCCCTCCAGTCCTGGCTGGAGGACCGTCACATGACCGACTTCCTGGAGGACGCGGACGTCCTGCTGGTGGTCGGCTCGGGCCTCGGTGAGCTCTCCTCGAACTACCACACCTTCTTCCCGACGGGCCGGGTCGTCCAGATCGACGCGGACCTCGGCAAGCTGGAGTCGAACCACGCCGGCCTCGGCATCCACGCGGACGCCCGCCTGGCGCTGCAGGCCCTGCTGGAGACGGTGGCCGAGCGCCCGGACCCGTCCGCGCCGGAGCGCGTCCGCCTGCTCCTCGCGGACATCGCGGCCCGCCTCGCCACCCAGGACCTGGCTCTCGAACAGGAACTCCTCGGCTCGATCCGGGCCGCCCTCCCGGCCCGTTCCCCGTCCTTCTGGGACATGACGATCCTGTCCTACTGGGCCTGGTCCGCCTTCGACCCGAAGCACCCCAACACCATGCACTCGGCCCAGGGCGCGGGCGGTCTCGGATACGCCTTCCCGGCGGCCCTCGGCGCGTGCGTCGCCGAACCGGACACCCCGGTGCTCGCGGTGTCCGGCGACGGCGGCGCGATGTACTCCGTCGCGGACCTGGCCACGGCGAAGCAGCACGACCTCGACGTCACCTGGCTGATCGTGGACGACGGCGGCTACGGCATCCTGCGCGAGTACGGCTGCGAGGCCGGCACCCGGCTGGCCGGCCCCGACTTCGTGGCCCTGGCCCTGTCCTTCGGCGTCCCGGCCGCCACCACCACCCCGGAGTCCTTGAAGGACGATCTGAAAGCATCCCTCGGCACTCCCGGGCCTTCGGTACTGCTGCTTTCGGCCAAGCTCAAGATGTTCGCCCCCACTCACCTTTAGGGCCCCGCCCGGGTGACTCGTAGGGTATGCGTGATCAGATTCGGGCGGGTGACGAGGGGGAACGGTGTCGTTCGAGCAGGAGTGGGCCCAACAGAAGCAGGCCACGGCCGGCGTCTCGTCGCCGCAGATGCGGCTGAACCAGCTCCCCGCCGACCAGGGTGGCTCCCCGGCGCCCGGCGCCGGTGCCGGGTACGGGGTACTGGCCATCACCCCGCCCGAGAAGAAGAAGGCGGCCAACACCATCGAGAACGTCCTGCAGCCCGGCACCACGAAGGCGGCCGACGCGGCCGACGAGCCCACCAAGAGCGCGGTCAAGGCCTTCAGCGGCTGGGACACGGCGGCAGGCCTGTCGAAGGCGCACACGCACTGGGACGACCAGGTGAAGCGCCTCATGGCACGGCTGAACTCGGAGAAGACGGGCCTGCGCGGGGCTTCGACGCTCCTGTCGGGAACCGATCAGCTGACGGGCAGCAGCTTCCAGCCGGTGCAGTCCAAGGTCACCGGACTCCACTAGAAGGCCACAGGGCTCTACCAAGGGAAGACATGCCGAACTACGCCGAGGTCATGCAGACGGACCTCTCCGCGCTCACCACCGCCGCCGACGGCTGGAAAGCCATGGCGACGCAGCTCAAGACCATGGAGGACGTCTACAAGGACGAGGTCCAGAGCGTCTCCTCGGGCAACGGCTGGATGGGTTCCAGCCAGCAGGCCGCCGCCACCCAGTCCGCCATGACGCGCCAGGAGTACGGAGCCGCGCAGAAGGAGGCCCTGGCCATGGAGTCGCTGCTGCGCGACGCCCATGCCCGGTTCACGGACCTCAAGGCCCGCGTGGTGTCGGCCGTGGCGGACGCCAAGACCGCCGGCATGAAGGTGTCGGACGCCGGCATCGCGAGCTACGACTTCAGCAAGGCCGACCCGGCCTCCGTGAACGCGATCCGCCACGACCCCGACCTCCCCGGGATCGAGCAGTCCTGGACAAGCAAGATCTCGGACACGGTCAAGGCGGTGACGGAGTTCGACGAGGACGTCAAGGTCGCTCTGCTGAACGCGTCGGGCGCGGACGGCACGGCGATGTTCGGCTTCAACTCGAAGCCCGTCAACGACGTCGAGGCCGTGGAGGCGCTGGCCCTCACCCAGAAGATCCGTGACGGCAAGGCCTCCCCGGAGGAGCTGCGGCACTACAACGACGTCCTCAAACAGAACTCCGGGGACGCGCACTTCGGCGAGGCATACCTGCACGCGCTGGGGCCGAAGGACACCCTGCTGCTGGCGGACCAGATGAACCTGGCGTCCAACGACCGCGGCGCGTCGGCGGCCGAGAAGAAGCTCTACGAGTCGATCAATTCCGGCCTCGCGGGGACGATCGCCTCGGGCACCAAGGATCCGACCGGCTACGCCTACAAGCCGTTCGTCGACGGGCTCAAGGAACAGGGCCCGGAACTCGTCGCCAAGGGCCTGCGGCCGACGTACGGCTACCAGGCGCTCGTCACGGTGATGGCGAACGGCAGCGGCTACGGCAAGCAGTTCCTCAACGACCTCGGCGACGGCATGATCGAGGCCGAGAAGTCGAAGCCGCACATGTACGACCACGCCTACGACTCCCAGCGCCCGAACCTGGTCTCGGACCCGCTGGACGGCCTGCTGGGCATCATGGCCAAGGACCCCGACTCGGCGACGTACTTCCTCGACCCCGAAGCGCCGGGCAACAAGAACGAGCACCTGAAGTACATGCTCACCGACCGGGACATGCCCGACCCCTGGATCTCGACCGGCGTCGGACAGCCGATCGAGATGGACGGCGACAAGACGGCAGGCCTGGGCGCCGCGATCCAGGCGGCGGCCACGGGCCACACGGACGGCGAGAAGCTGGGAGAGCCGGGCCCGCACACCGAGGGCCAGGCCCGCGTGATGCACAACGCCATCCGCCTCCTTGACGACGAGATGGGCGGGGACGAGTTCCCGGAGGACCTGGAAGGCCTGCAACAGCCGATGGCGAAGGCGCTGGTCGACTACGTGGCCGACACCCACGAGATCCTGGGCGGCCAGAACTCCGACCTGGGTGGCGTCGGTGGCAGCGACGCGATCCACGGATCGGGCGACAAGGCCCAGATCGCGGTGGGCCAGGGCAGCCTGATCCGCGTGATGCGCGGCATCGCGGACGACGGCCCGTCCTACGCCCTGCTGGTCGAGGCGGAGCGGGCCTACTCGGCGGAGCAGCTCGCGACCGCCGCGCCGTACAAGGGTGACCTGCACGGTGTGAGCGCCGACTGGGACAATCGCGCCCATGGCATCGGAGCGGCCAGCGGCGCGCTCAACGGCATCGGCGCCGACGTCTACAAGGACAAGGAAGACGACCAGGTCAAGTGGGCGGAAGGCACGTCCGAACACACGGCTGCCGCTGCGAACGGGCTCATCGGCGAGATCCCGGTCGTGGGCACGGTCGGTGGTTCACTGATCGACTCGCTCAAGTACGAGTGGGTCGAAGGCGTCAAGGACGAGGCCGAGGCGCAGAGCAAGCAGGATTCCAGCAAGAACTACGCGGCGGGCGTGGAAGGCACCAACGAAATGTTCGATGCGTGGGGACGCCAGCGGAACGTCGGCGGCGACCCCGCGTTCACTCACGCCAAGAACGAAGCCGGCGAGGGGTTCACCTCGGGACGGGACGCAGCTCGTGCACACCTCATGCCGTGACGTGATCAAGACCCTCGGACGTTCGGCGGCCGCGCTCGTCTGTGTGGCGGCGCTGGCGTCGTGCACCTCGGGCGAGCCCGAGGCGAAGGCCGACCTGTGCGGGATCGGCGCCGCTTCGGAGGAAGAGGCGCTCGTGCGGGAGATCCTCGGCACCGCGGACTTCGAGACGAAGACCCACAGGTCCGAGAGCGTGCTGGCGGACAAGGTGAAACAGGCATTGCCGGGCATGCGGCCGGGCAAGAACTCGTACTTCAACACCGCATGCAGCTACCGGGTGGAAGACGAGCGCCGCGCCGTCAGTGCGACCTTCTCCTTCGGCTGGTCCCCCCGGGTACCTCCCGGGCCCCCTTCCGACGGAGTGTCCTACGAACTGAACGGTGCGAGCGGTGTCACCAGCGGGTCCAGCTCCACGCTGCTCGTCCAGTGCGATCTGCCTGGTGAACTCGGAGCGCAGTCGCGGAACGTGTGGTTCTCGGGGGACGCCTATTTCTCATCCATGCCGGCCACCGGGACGGATCCGGTGGATCAGGCGGGTAAGGACCGGCGGATGACCCTCACGTACCTCATGACCCGCCGTGTCACCGACGCGCTCGGCTGCGAGAACAAGCCGCTGGAGAAGCCCCCTGTGGTGAAGCCGCTCCCCACCCCCTGACCGGCGCCTCGGCCGGGGCCGCCACGATCGCGTGTACTGAGGGTCACCACACCTGATCTTTCAGTGCCCATGCCGCCCGTCCTCGTCCTCCTCCTCGCCCTCGTAGGTGTGGAGGAGGAGGCTGACCACGGCCACGCCCAGCGCCGTACCCAGCCGGGCCCACGGGTTCTCCGTCAGCAGGCCGACGATCTTCGCCGCGAGCAGCGCGATGAGGAACGCGGTCACGTACGGGACGACGGTGCGGACCGTGCGTTGCACGAAGGTGCCGCCGGTCCGGTGTTCGTGGTGAGTGGACATGGTCCTCGATCCCTTCGCTGCGCCACCGCGATCGGCGGGCGGCCGACCTCCAGCATCGGCAGCGCGACCCGTCCCTCACAGATCCGGAAAGTCGTGGCTTGACAGGGCCCGCTCCTGCGGCCCGCCCTGCCTCCCCGCCGCGTCCACACCGGCTCCGGACCGCCTCCGCGCCCCGGTCGGACGCGGCCCGCGCGCCCCCGCCGTACGACAGTGCGATTGTTGCGGCGGGATGAAATCCGCCGGTCGGAGCGTTGGCGCTTCCGGCAGGACAGGACGAACGGGGAGGCCTCACGTGGCGGCGGCTAAGACAGCGGCTGGGGAGAAACAGGGCTGGGGCAAGCGGCTGGCGGCCTACACCTGGCGGTACAGGACCAATGTGCTGCTCGCGCTCGGCTCCTCGCTGGCCGGTATGGCCGTCATGGCGGTCGTGCCGCTGGTCACCAAGGTGATCATCGATGACGTCATCGGGGACCGCACCAAGCCCATGGCGCCCTGGGCCGGGATACTCATAGCCGCGGCCCTGCTCGTGTACGTGTTCACCTACATCCGCAGGTACTACGGCGGGCGCCTCGCCCTCGACGTGCAGCACGACCTGCGCACCGACATGTACGCCACGATCGCCCGCCTCGACGGGCGCCGGCAGGACGAGCTGAACACCGGTCAGGTCGTCGGCCGCGCCACCAGCGACCTCCAGCTGATCCAGGGCCTGCTCTTCATGCTGCCCATGACGATCGGGAACTTCCTGCTCTTCGGGATGTCCCTCGGGATCATGCTCTGGCTCTCGCCGCTGCTGACCGTCGTCGCCCTGCTCATGGCCCCCGCCCTGTGGTTCATCGCCAAGCGCAGCCGCAAGAAGCTCTTCCCCGCCACCTGGTGGGCCCAGGGCCAGGCCGCCGCCGTCGCGACCGTCGTCGACGGGGCCGTGACCGGCGTCCGCGTCGTCAAGGGCTTCGGCCAGGAGGCGCAGGAGACCGGCAAGCTGCGCGCGGCCGGCCGCCGGCTGTTCGCCGGCCGGATGCGGACCATCCGGCTCAACTCGCGCTACACCCCCGCCCTCCAGGCCGTCCCCGCGCTCGCCCAGGTCGCCATGCTGGCCCTCGGCGGCTGGCTGGCCACCAACGGCCAGGTCACCCTCGGCACCTTCGTCGCCTTCTCCACCTACCTCGCCCAGCTCGTCGGACCCGTCCGCATGCTCGCCATGGTCCTCACCGTCGGACAGCAGGCCCGGGCCGGTGTGGAGCGCGTCTTCGAGCTCATCGACACCGAGCCCGAGATCCACGAGGGCACCCACGAACTGCCCGCCGACGCGCCCGCCACCGTCGAGTTCGACGACGTCCGCTTCGGCTACGACCCCGGGCGGCCGGTCCTCGACGGGTTCTCGCTCTCCGTGGCGCAGGGCGAGACCGTCGCCGTCGTCGGCTCCTCCGGCAGCGGCAAGTCCACCGTCGCGCTCCTGCTGCCCCGCTTCTACGACGCCGACGGCGGCGCCGTCCGCGTCGGCGGCCACGACGTCCGCGAGCTGACCTACGACTCCCTGCGCGGCGCGATCGGCCTGGTCCCCGAGGACTCCTTCCTCTTCTCCGACACCATCCGCGCCAACATCGCCTACGGGCACCCCGGCGCCACCGAGGAACAGATCGAGGCCGCCGCGCGCGCCGCCCAGGCCGAGGGGTTCATCCAGGCCCTGCCCGCCGGGTACGACACCAAGGTCGGCGAGCAGGGACTCACCCTGTCCGGCGGCCAGCGCCAGCGCATCGCCCTCGCCCGCGCCATCCTCACCGACCCGAGGCTGCTGCTCCTCGACGACGCCACCTCCGCCGTCGACGCCCGTGTCGAGCACGAGATCCACGAGGCCCTGCGCTCCGTCATGGCGGGCCGGACCACCCTGCTGATCGCCCACCGCCGCTCCACGCTCGCGCTGGCCGACCGGATCGCCGTACTCGACCGTGGGCGGCTCGCCGACATCGGGACGCACGAGCAGCTGGAGAGCCGGTCCGCGCTCTACCGCAGGCTGCTCACCGACCCGGACGCGCTCGGCGCCGCCTCGCCGCGGACCCCGGACGCCCGGGTGATGACCGAGTTCGAGCGCGAGCTCGACCGGGACCTCGAACGCGGCATCGAGCTGGAAGCCGAGATCGACTCGGAGCCCGTCAACGCCAAGCGTCGCGTCGCGGGCGGGGTCACCCCCGAGCTGTGGCGCCGCCAGGACGAGCCCGACGGCGCCCCCGGCGCCCCCGTTCCCGGTGCCCCCGCCGCCGCGGGCGGCGCGCCCGGAGCCGGGCATTCCATGGCCGGGTCCGTCGCCGGCATGCCCGCCACCCCCGAACTGCTCGCGCAGGTGGCCGCGCTGCCGCCCGCCGACGACCTGCCCGAGGTGGACGAGACCCGCGCCGCGGCCGCCGAGGAGAGCTACGGCCTGCGGCGCCTGCTCCACGGGTTCTGGGCGCCGCTCGCCATCAGCCTCGGGCTCGTCGCCGCCGACGCGGGGGCCGGGCTGCTGCTGCCGATCCTGATCCGGCACGGCATCGACCAGGGCGTGGAGCAGGCCGTGCTCGGCGCCGTCTGGGTGGCCGCCGGGCTCGCCCTCGCCGTCGTCGTCGCGCAGTGGGCCGCGCAGTTCGCCGAGACCCGGATGACGGGCCGTACCGGCGAGCGCGTGCTGTACGCCCTGCGCGTCAAGATCTTCGCCCAGCTCCAGCGCCTCGGCCTCGACTACTACGAGCGCGAGCTGACCGGCAAGATCATGACCCGGATGACCACCGACGTGGACTCGCTCAGTTCCTTCCTGCAGACCGGGCTCGTCACCGCCGTGGTCTCCGTCTTCACCTTCTTCGGCATCCTGATCGCGCTGCTCGTCCTCGACGTCGAGCTCGCGCTGATCGTCTTCGCGACCCTGCCCGTTCTGGTCGTCGGCACGATCGTGTTCCGCCGCAGGTCCGTCGCCGCCTACGAGCTCGCCCGCGACCGGGTCAGCCTGGTCAACGCCGACCTCCAGGAGTCCGTCTCGGGCCTGCGCATCGTCCAGGCCTTCCGCCGCGAGGGCTCGGGCGCCAAGCGCTTCGCCGAGCGCAGCCACTCCTACCGCGAGGCCCGGGTCCGCGGCCAGTGGCTGATTTCCGTCTACTTCCCCTTCGTGCAGCTGCTGTCCTCGGGGGCCGCCGCCGCCGTGCTGATCGTCGGCGCGGGTCGCGTGGAGGCCGGCACGCTCACCACCGGCGCGCTGGTCGCCTACCTGCTCTACATCGACCTGTTCTTCGCGCCCGTCCAGCAGCTCTCCCAGGTCTTCGACGGCTACCAGCAGGCCACGGTCGCCCTCGGCCGCATCCAGGGGCTGCTGCGCGAGCCCACCACCACCCCGCTGCCCGAGCGGCCGCGCGCGGTGGAATCGCTCGGCGGGGAGATCGCCTTCGAGGACGTCCGCTTCCAGTACGGCACGGCCGAGGAACGGGGCGAGAAGGGCGAGGCCCTGGCCGGGATCAGCCTGCGGATACCCGCCGGCCAGACCGTCGCCTTCGTCGGCGAGACCGGAGCCGGGAAGTCCACGCTGGTCAAGATGGTGGCCCGGTTCTACGATCCGACCTCCGGCCGGGTCACCGCCGACGGCGCGGACATACGGGAGCTGGACCTGACGGCGTACCGCCACCGGTTGGGCGTCGTCCCCCAGGAGGCCTACCTCTTCCCGGGGACCGTCCGTGACGCCATCGCCTACGGGCACCCCGAGGCGAGCGACGCCGAGGTGGAGGCCGCCGCCCGCGCGGTCGGCGCCCACGACATGATCGCCACCCTCGACGGCGGCTACCTGCACACCGTCGCCGAGCGCGGCCGCAACCTCTCCGCGGGCCAGCGCCAGCTGATCGCACTGGCCCGGGCCGAACTCGTCGACCCGGACGTGCTGCTGCTCGACGAGGCCACCGCCGCCCTCGACCTGGCCACCGAGGCCCAGGTCAACCAGGCCACCGACCGGCTCGCCGGCAAGCGCACCACCCTGGTGGTCGCGCACCGGCTGACCACCGCGGCGCGCGCCGACCGGGTCGTGGTCATGGACCGCGGCCGGGTGATCGAGGACGGCACCCACACCGAACTCCTGGCGCGCGGCGGCCGGTACGCCGAGCTGTGGCGCACCTTCGTCGGCGAGGACGAGCACGCCGCGGCCTGAACCACCCGCCCTCAGGGACGCCCCGGGATCAGAACTCGCCGAACAGCAGGTTCCCCGGGGCGTCCTCGTCGGTGCCGGTGTAGTACTCGCGTACCGCGTCGAGCAGTTCGTCGACGGTGAGGCAGCCGTCCCCGTTCGCGTCGATGCGACGGAACAGCGCCTCCGTGTCGGCGGGGCTCAGCCGCGTGTCGAAGGCCTCCTGCGCCCGGTGGAACTCCTGCGGGCTGATGAATCCGTCGCCGTCGGTGTCGACGATCGTCAGGATCGCCCGCATCATCGGCCGGAACGAGCGGTCGTAGGCGGGCCCGCCCTGCGCGTACAGGCGGGTCATGCCCTGCTTGTACTCCTCCGGCGTGACCTTGCCGTCCCGGTCGATGTCCAGCTCGGTGAACAGGTCCTGCCAGAAGTCGGCCAGACCACCCATCACCAGTTCCGCCTTGGGCGAGCCGGCCGGCTCCGCGAGGGCCGTCAGCAGCCGGGAGCCGAGCGCGATGATGTCGTCGGCGTCGATCACGCCGCTCCGGTCGGCGTCCAGGTGCGTGAAGGCGCGCGCCAGCTTGCGGTCGAGCAGGTCGTCGGTCATCTCAGGGCCTTTCACGGCCGCAGCACGGCTGCGGTGACGGCGAGCGGGGTACGGGTCACCTAGCGTAATCGCCTGCCCGGGTGCGAACTTCCCCTCTCCCGCGGGGAAGTGACGGATGCACCCGTACGAGGGAGGGTGGCCGACCTCGTGCGGGTCGGATCCGGGGTCGGACCCTTGCGCGCGGCAACCATCCGGGGGGTTCGGATGTCGTACGTGCGTGCGTGCTCCGTACGTACGACCGATCGGGGGACAGGGTGTTGCAGGGGTGGAGGAGGCGCGGCCGCCGGGTCGCGTCCCTGGGGGTTCTCACGGCGGCGCTGTGGCTGTGCGCGGGCGGGCTGTTCACGCCGCCGGCGGCGCGGGCCGCGACCGAGAGCTGCGGGGGCAGGCTGGCCCGGACGGTGACGTTCGAGACGGGTGAGGTGCGGGTCTACAAGAGCCGCAACCAGGCCTGCGCGATGACCGTGGCGCGGGTTCCAGGCGAGCGGCGCCGGATGGCGGTGAGCGTCCAGCCGCGTGGCGGGGTCCCCGTGCGCGAGGACGGGCGATTCACGCACTACGCCGGGCCCGTCACGGTGGGCGCGATCAACCGCTGCGTGTATGTAAAGGGGAGCGTAGGGGCCGGATCCGCGGATTCCGGCTGGATCCTGTGCTGACGGACAGGCCCAACTAGGTCTGTTCACCGGCGCGTTCGCCCAGCTAGGTTCACGGCGACCGAAGTGAACTCAAGGGGAGGGTGAATGCGCAAGACGCTCGGATGGCTGCTGTCGCTCGTGGTGCTCATCGGCACCGTGGGTGCGGCCGGCTCCACGGCGCAAGCGGCCACAGCCGCGCAGCCCGCGGCCGCCACGGACATCAAGGACCAGATCCTCGGCATTCCCGGGATGAGCCTGATCGAGGAGAAGCCGTACCCCGGCTACCGCTTCTTCGTGCTGAACTACGAGCAGCCGGTGGACCACCGGCAGCCGTGGAAGGGCACCTTCAAGCAGCGCCTGACCCTGTTGCACAAGGACGTCTCGCGGCCGTCGGTGTTCTACACCTCCGGCTACAACGTCAGCACCAGCCCGCGCCGCAGTGAGCCGACGACCATCGTCGACGGCAACCAGGTCTCTCTGGAGTATCGATTCTTCACACCCTCCCGTCCCGACCCGGCCAACTGGTCGAACCTGGACATCTGGCAGGCCGCCAGTGACCAGCACCGCCTCTTCACCGCGCTGAAGAAGATCTACAAGAAGAACTGGCTGGCCACGGGCGGCAGCAAGGGCGGCATGACGGCGACGTACTACGAGCGCTTCTACCCGCGCGACATGGACGGTGTCGTCGCGTACGTCGCGCCCAACGACGTCGTCAACGACGAGGACTCGGCCTACGACCGGTTCTTCGCCAAGGTCGGCACCAAGGAGTGCCGCGACAAGCTGAACGCGGTCCAGCGCGAGGCGCTCGTGCGCCGTGCGCCGCTGGAGGCCAAGTACGCGGTCGCCGCCGCCGAGAACGGCTGGACCTTCACCACCGTCGGCGACCTCGACAAGGCCTACGAGGCCGTCGTCCTCGACTACGTGTGGGCCTTCTGGCAGTACAGCCTGCTCGCCGACTGCGCCTCGATCCCGGCCGCCGCCACCGCGAGCGACCAGGAGATCTGGGACTCGATCGACGGGATCTCCGGCTTCTCGGCCTACACCGACCAGGGACTGGAGACGTACACGCCGTACTACTACCAGGCCGGTACGCAGCTCGGTTCCCCGGACATCAAGCTCCCGCACCTGAAGGGCCTGAGCCGCTACGGCTACCAGCCGCCGCGCAACTTCGTGCCCCGCGACATCCCCATGACCTTCCAGCCGGGGGCGATGGCGGACGTGGACCGGTGGGTGCGCGACAACGCCCACCAGATGCTCTTCGTCTACGGGCAGAACGACCCGTGGGGCGCCGAACCGTTCCGCCTCGGCTACAACGTCCGCGACAGCTACGTGATGATCGCGCCCGGCGCCAACCACGGGGCGAACGTCGCCAAGCTGATGGACGGCGAGAAGGCCCTCGCCACCGCGAAGATCCTCCAGTGGGCCGGGGTGGCCCCGGCCGCCGCGCTCGCCGACACGGGCAAGGCGGCGCCGCTGGCGGCGCCCGACGCGGAGCTCGACCGCCGTGACCTGGAGCGCGAGCCGCAGCTGCGGCCGTGACCGGGAGACCGGGACGGACCGGGGGACCGGGACGGACCGGACGCGCGAGCCGTGAGCCGTGAGCCGCGAGCCATGAGCCGAGGGCCGCGGGCGGGCGCCTGAGCGATCAGCGCGTCAGCCCGTGGCCCAGCGGGTAGCGGCCCGGCACCGGGACGGGAAGGCGGCCGGCGGGCCGCAGCGCCCCGGTGAGCACCCGGGCCGCCGCCCGCATCTCCACGTCCGTCCACGCGTACGTCGCCAGCTCGGCCGCGCAGGTCGGCAGCCGGGCCGGGTCGTACGGGTTGCGGACGGCCAGGGTGACGACCGGGACACCGGTCGCGATCAGGTCCGTCACCAGCGTGCGCTGCGGACTCGTCCCCTCCGGGACGTTGTACGTGCACACCAGCACGGCCGCGTGACCGGCCGCGGCGGCCACGGCGCGGGCCGGCGGCACCGCCGTGGCCCGGCAGCCCAGGGCGGTCAGCTCCCGAGCCAGTACGGCCGTAGGGGGGCCGGTGGTACCCGTGGGGGAGACCGGGTCCGTCCCGGTGACCAGCAGGCGTGGCCCGGCCGTCGCATCGAACGGCACCAGCCCGCGGGGGTTGGCCAGCAGGGTCGTCGTGGCCGCCGCGATCGCGTCGGCGGCGTCGAGATGCTCCTGCGCGCCCACGACGGCGTCCACGTCCCGGCCCGTGGTGTAGGCCTCGTCGAACAGGCCCCGGCGGGCCTTCAGCTCCAGGATCCGCAACACCGATTCCTCGACGCGTGCCTCCGTCAGCTCGCCCGACTCGACGGCCGCCCGCACGCTGCGCTGCGCGAGCGCCAGGTCCGGTGCGTTCAGCAGCTGGTCGCAGCCCGCCAGCAGGGCCAGGACGGGCACGCGGTCGTTCCCGTACTTCTGGCGGACCCCGGCCATGTCCAGGGCGTCGGTGACCACCACCCCCTCGAAACCGAGGCGTTCGCGCAGCAGACCGGTGACGATCGGTCGGGAGAGGGTCGCCGGGTCCCCCGAGGGATCGAGCGCGGGGAAGACGATGTGCGCCGTCATGATGGCGTCCACGCCCGCCTCCACCGCGGCCCGGAAGGGCGGCTCGTCCGTCTCCTCCCAGGCGGCCCGGGTGTGCCGCATCACCGGCAGCCCGACATGGCTGTCGGTCTCGGTGTCCCCGTGGCCGGGGAAGTGCTTGGCGGTGGCGGCGATCCCCGCCCCCTGGTAGCCGCGGACCTGGGCGGCGACGAGCTCCGCCACGGCCCGCGGGTCGGAGCCGAAGGACCGTACGCCGATCACCGGATTGGCCGGATTGACATTCACGTCGGCCACCGGCGCGTAGTCCTGCCGGATGCCCATGGCGGCCAGCTCGGAGCCCGCGATGTGCGCGGCCCGCCGGGCGTGGGCGGTGGAGCCGGCCGCGCCGAGCGCCATCGCCCCCGGGAGCAGGGTCGCGGGCTTGCCGATCCGGGCGACGGCGCCGTGCTCCTGGTCGGTGGAGAGCAGGAGGGGGATCCGGGCACCGGCGGTCAGGGCGGTCTGCTGGAGCCCGACCGAGAGCGCGGCGATCTGCCGCGGGTCGCGGGTGTTGTGGGCCCAGGCGAAGTAGATGACCCCGCCGAGGTGGTAGCGGGAGACCACTTCGGCGGCGGTGCGCACACCGAAGGCGGCCAGGTTCTGCTCGGCGTCCGCCGGATCGGGATCGGTCGCCGAATGCCCGTAGGCCCGGGAGACGAAGAGCTGCCCGATCTTCTCGTCGAGGCTCATCCGGTCCAGAAGGGCGCGCAGCCGCGCCCGGCCGGGGCGGCGGCTCGGGGGCCGCGCGTCGTCGGGGGTGTGGTGGGGGCGGGGGCCGACCGCGGCGGAAGCCGCCCCGGCGGCCGTGACGGCGACCATGGCGGCCGCAGCGAGCAGGTTTCGGCGCGAGGCGTGGTACGGCACGCGCCGGACCCTACTGCCGGGGTACGCCCCAGGGGTGACGGACACTCGGAAGGTCCCCCGGAAGGGACGGCCCAAGGGCTGTCCCGTCCTCCCCGGTGGATCGGCGCACGGCGTCGGATGCGGTGCATCGCAAGCGGCGGGGCGTCCTCGTACGGGGCGTACCAGGGCGTTCCGGCGACGCGGCGAGGTGCCGTAGCTGTCGTCGTGCGCCCGCCGGGGATCGCGGGACAGGTCTTAGGCCTTTTGGTGGTCCGCCCAGTGGTCCTGAAGGCTCCGTACGGCCTCGGTGATCGCGGGGCGTCGAGCCGCCCCGGTCCGCCACAGGGCGTACAACCGGCGTACGGGTCCCGGCTCCAGCGGTACGGCCACGGCCCCCGGCGGCAGCGCGCCGGTGCCCAGCCGGGGGACGACGGCCACCCCGAGCCCGGCCGCGACCAGCGCGACGATGGTGTGGTTCTCCTCCGCGACGTGCGCGATGTCCGGCTCGAACCCGGCCGTGCGCAGGGTCCGTACCAGCCAGTCGTGGCACACCCGGCCGGGCGGCTGGCAGACCCAGCGCTCGCCGCCGAGGTCGGAGCGTCGGATGACCCGGCGCGTGGTGAAGGGATGCCCGGCCGGCACCACCAGGTCGCAGAGGTCGTCCCCGATCACCGCCTGCTCGATCCCCTCGGGCGCGGGCAGCGGGGCGATGTCCCAGTCGTGGGCCACCGCCAGGTCGGTGACCCCCCGGGCCACCAGTTCCACGGAAAGGTGCGGGTCCACCTCGGTGAGGCGGACGTCCAGGGCCGGATGCCGGCGGGCCAGATCGGCCAGCACCCCCGGCAGCAGTCCGCGCGCCGCCGAGGCGAACGCGGCCACCGTCAGCAGCCCTCCGGGCTGCCCGCGCCGCTCCTCCAAGGTGGTCTCGGTGCGCTCCACGATCGCCAGCAACTCCTGTGCCGCGTCTGCGAGATGACGGGCCTCCTCGGTGAGCGCGACCCCGCGCCCACGCCGCTCCAGCAAGGTGGTGCGGGTCTCCCGTTCCAGCTTGGAGATCTGCTGGGAGACCGCCGAGGGGGTGTAGCCGAGGGCGGCCGCCGCACCGGCGACCGAGCCGTGGACGGAGACGGCGTGCAGGGCGCGGAGCCGGGCGAGATCGAGCATGCCTCCATCGTGACACCCCACATATTCGTAAGCAACGCTTCATCCATCACTGAAGACATCCGCGCTGGTGCTACATGGTCGGGCGGTCGATGCTCGAAGCATGCGTCCCGTACACACCGCCCTCGCCGTGCTCGTCGCGGCTGTCTGGGGCTTCAACTTCGTGGTCATCGAGATCGGCCTCGACCACTTCCCGCCCCTGCTGCTGTCCGCCCTGCGCTTCCTGGTCGCGGCTCTCCCCGCCGTGTTCTTCGTCGGTCGGCCCAAGGCCGCCTGGAAGTGGATCGTCGGCGTCGGGATCGCCCTCGGCGTGGCCAAGTTCGGTCTGCTCTTCACCGGGATGGACGCCGGTATGCCCGCCGGGCTGTCCTCGCTGGTCCTGCAGATCCAGTCCGTCTTCACCGCCGTCCTCGCCGCCGTCCTGCTGCGCGAACGGCCGGGCCGGGTCCGGGTGCTCGGGATGACCGTCGCGCTCGCCGGGATCGCGGTCGCCGCGGTGGACGGCGGGACCTCCGGGCCGGTGCTCGGCTTCACGCTGGTCGTGGCCGCCGCCGCGTGTTGGGGCGTGTCCAACGTGCTGACCCGCAAGGCCGCCCCGCCCGACGCCCTGAACTTCATGGTGTGGGTGTGCACGGTCCCGGTCCTGCCGTTGCTCGCGCTCTCGCTGCTGCTGGAGGGCCCGGAGCGGGACCTGGCCGCGCTGCGGGCCCTGGACTGGTCCGGGGTGGCCGTCATCGGCTACGTCGCCTGGGTGTCCACCGTCTTCGGCTTCGCCGCCTGGAGCTATCTGCTGCGCCGCTACCCGGCCTCCGCGGTGGCCCCGTTCTCGCTGCTGGTCCCGGTCTTCGGGATGTCCTCGGCGGCCCTGGTCCTCGGGGAGTCCGTCTCGGGGCTGCGCTGGCTGGCGGCCGTCCTGCTGGTCGGCGGGGTGGCGCTGACCTCGCTGACCCCGGCGCGGTCGGCGGCGCCGGCGCCGGCGCCGGCACCCGCCGGGATCAGTGCGGCCGGGTCTCCTGCAGCGGCAGCCGCCAGTCCTGTCCCGTCAGGCTCACCCCGTACGAGCGGTGCGGCCGCTCCGCGATCAGGGTGAACCCGGCCTTCAGGTAGAGCTCGCGGGCGCCGGTCAGCACGTCGTTGGTCCACAGCACCAGCTCGCGGTAGCCGACCGAGCGGGCGAAGGCCACGACGGTGTCGACCAGCAGGGTGCCGATGCCGTGGCCGCGGCCCTGCGGATCGACCAGGAGCAGCCGCAGTCGGGCGGTGCCGGGCGCGCCCTCCTCCCGTACGCACATCACCGAGCCGACGGGCCGGCCGTCCAGCTCCGCGATCCACACCCGTTCGAGGTAGGGGTCGTGGTCCTGGGCGAAGTCCGCGACGATCCGGGCGACCAGCCCCTCGAAGTCGCTGTTCCAGCCGTACTCGGCGGCGTACAGCGCGCCGTGGCGCTGCACGATCCACCCCAGGTCACCCGGTTCCGGGTCGCGGAGCCGCACGCTCTCAGCCATGGGCCAACTCTAGGGGGAGGGTTGGGCGGTGGGGCCCCCGAGGAGGCTCTTTCCTGCCGGCTATTTCTTGCCACTGCCGAGGATCTCGCCGAGCAGGTCCCCGAGGCCGCCGCTCGCTCCGGGGGCCGTTCCGGGTGCGGCGCCGGGGGCACCCGCGGCTCCGGCGCCCGCCGCCTTGCCGGAGGCGCGCTTGGCGAGGACGGCCAGGACGACCGGGATCAGCATCTCGATGACCCGGCTGATGGTGGCCGCGGGGATGCCGGTCCGCTTCGAGAGGGCCGCGGCCACGGGCTTGCTCACCTTGGCCAGCACCCCGGCCATCATTCCGCCGCTGAGCAGGCCGCCGAGGCCGCCGAGGCCGCCGAAGGTGGCCACGCCCTCCAGTGGCGGCTCGGCCTCGGCCACCTCGGCGATGGCCTGGCGCACCTCCACGCCGTCGGCGTCGTCGGCGTCGGCCTTCTCCCGGAGGTCGCCGGTCATCGCGCCGACGGTCTCCGCGACGGTCTCCCGGGCGCCGGTGGTGTCCGTGCCGAGCAGGCCCGCGATCTCGGTGAGCTTGTCGTCGCCGAGTTCGCCCAGCACGTCGTCCTGGAATGAAGATTCGCTCATGCCGGAAACGCTACTTCTGTGCCGATTCGCCGGCACCTTGAGTAGGCGTTTGGTAACGGAAACATAAAGCTGTGGCTCCGGGTGCAACCCTGCGGGCGTATGGCGGGTCGTATGGTGCGTCGGCACTTCCGGGGAGGGATCTGGGGGGATCGGGAAGTCCGACACGGGAGGGGTAACCGTGAGGGGGTCCGGCCGCGAGGCGGGACCCCCTTTGCGTTGTCCCTCCGCGTTGTCCACAGGACCGGCGCGCTGTCGGCGCCACCCGGTAGCTTCGGGTCATGGCAGCAGCAGAGGGGGCGCCGCGGGCGGTGCAACTGGCAGTGGTCGACGGCGTGCTCGAACGCATCACCTACGCCAACGAGGAGAGCGGGTACACGGTCGCCCGCGTGGACACCGGTCGCGGCGGCGGCGACCTGCTCACGGTGGTCGGGGCGCTGCTGGGCGCGCAGCCCGGCGAGTCCCTGCGCATGGAGGGCCGCTGGGGCTCCCACCCGCAGTACGGCAAGCAGTTCACCGTGGAGAACTACCGGACGGTGCTCCCGGCGACCATCCAGGGCATCCGTCGCTACCTCGGCTCCGGCCTGATCAAGGGCATCGGCCCGAAGATCGCCGAGCGGATCGTGGAGCACTTCGGCACCGACACCCTCGACGTCATCGAGGGGGAGCCGAAGCGGCTGATCGAGGTACCCGGGCTCGGCCCCAAGCGCACCGAGCTGATCGGCGCCGCCTGGGAGGAGCAGAAGGCCATCAAGGAGGTCATGGTCTTCCTCCAGGGCGTCGGCGTCTCCACCTCCATCGCCGTGCGCATCTACAAGAAGTACGCCGACGCCTCCATCTCCGTGGTGAAGAACCAGCCGTACCGGCTCGCCGCCGACGTGTGGGGCATCGGCTTCCTCACCGCCGACCGCATCGCCCAGGCCGTCGGCATTCCGCACGACAGCCCCGAGCGGGTCAAGGCCGGCCTCCAGTACGCCCTGTCCCAATCCACCGACCAGGGGCACTGCTTCCTCCCCGAGGACCGCCTGATCGCCGACGGGGTCAAGCTGCTCCAGGTGGACACCGGGCTGGTGATCGACTGTCTGGCCGAGCTCGCCGCCGATCCGGAAGGGGTCGTACGGGAGTCCGTACCGGATCCGCAGGGCGGGCCGGACCCGCTGACGGCCGTGTACCTGGTGCCCTTCCACCGGGCCGAGCTGTCCCTGGTGGGGCAGGTGCGCCGGCTGCTGCACGCCGAGGACGACCGGATGTCGGGCTTCCAGGACGTGGACTGGGAGAAGGCCCTGGGCTGGCTCGCCGGGCGGACGGGGGCCACACTCGCCCCCGAGCAGCGGGACGCGGTCAAGCTGGCGCTGACCCGCCGGGTCGCCGTCCTCACGGGCGGGCCGGGCTGCGGCAAGTCCTTCACCGTGCGCTCCATCGTCGAGCTGGCCCGGGCGAAGAAGGCCAAGGTGGTGCTGGCCGCGCCCACCGGCCGGGCGGCGAAGCGGCTGGCCGAGCTCACCGGGGCCGAGGCCTCCACCGTGCACCGGCTGCTGGAGCTCAAACCGGGCGGGGACGCGGCGTACGACCGGGACCGGCCGCTGGACGCGGACCTGGTCGTGGTGGACGAGGCCTCGATGCTGGACCTGCTCCTGGCCAACAAGCTGGTCAAGGCGGTCGCGCCGGGGGCGCACCTGCTGCTGGTCGGCGATGTGGACCAGCTGCCCTCGGTCGGCGCCGGGGAGGTGCTGCGGGACCTGCTGGCCGAGGACGGCCCGGTGCCCGCGGTGCGGCTGACCCGGATCTTCCGGCAGGCCCAGCAGTCCGGCGTGGTCACCAACGCCCACCGGATCAACACCGGCCTGCCGCCGATCACCGACGGGCTGCCGGACTTCTTCCTCTTCCCGGAGGAGGACACGGAGGCGGCCGGGGTGTTGGCCGTTGACGTGGCGGCCCGAAGGATTCCGGCCAGATTCGGGCTCGACCCGCGGCGGGACGTCCAGGTGCTCGCCCCCATGCACCGCGGCCCGGCCGGCGCCGGGAACCTCAACGGACTGCTCCAGCAGGCGATGACCCCGGCCCGGCCCGACCTGCCGGAGAAGAGGTTCGGCGGCAGGGTCTTCCGGGTGGGCGACAAGGTGACCCAGATCCGGAACAACTACGAGAAGGGCGCCAACGGGGTCTTCAACGGCACGGTCGGCGTGGTCACCGGCCTGGACGTGGACGAACAGCGCCTGACGGTACGGACGGAGGAGGATGAGGAGATCGTGTACGAATTCGGTGAGCTCGACGAGCTGGCCCACGCGTACGCCGTCACCATTCACCGTTCACAGGGGAGTGAATATCCGGCGGTGGTGATCCCCGTCACCACCGGGGCCTGGATGATGCTCCAGCGCAACTTGCTCTACACGGCGGTGACCAGGGCGAAGAAACTGGTCGTCCTCGTCGGGTCCCGCAAGGCCCTCGGGCAGGCGGTGCGTACCGTTTCCGCAGGCAGGAGGTACACGGCGGTCGCTGCCAGGCTGTCCGGCCGGATACCGGTGGGAAACATCACCTAGATGATCGATCATTTGGGGTTCCGGCACCGGTGCGGAGGGGGCAGGATGAGGAGGTTGGCGGCACTCAGTGCCGTCAGAAGCGCCAAAGGCCGACCCCGAGTGCACTCTCCTGCGCCAAATGGGGGAAGGTAGAGGAAGTCAGGGCACCTCGAAGAAGAGGCACTACGTCGGTGAGGGATGACGTGAGCGACAACTCTGTAGTACTCCGGTACGCGGACGGTGAATACACCTACCCGGTGGTCGAAAGCACCGTCGGTGACCAGGGCTTCGACATCTCGAAGCTGCGGGCCCAGACCGGGCTCGTCACCTTGGACAGTGGGTACGGCAACACCGCGGCCTACAAGTCCGCGATCACCTACCTCGACGGTGAGCAGGGCATCCTGCGCTACCGCGGCTACCCGATCGAGCAGCTCGCCGAGCGCTCGACCTTCATCGAGGTCGCGTACCTGCTGATCAACGGCGAGCTGCCGACCGTCGACCAGCTCGCGTCGTTCCGCAACGACATCACCCAGCACACGCTGCTGCACGAGGACGTGAAGCGCTTCTACGACGGCTTCCCGCGTGACGCGCACCCGATGGCGATGCTGTCCTCCGTGGTCAGCGCGCTGTCGACGTTCTACCAGGACAGCCACAACCCGTTCGACGAGACGCAGCGCAACCTCTCGACGATCCGACTGCTGGCCAAGCTCCCGACGATCGCGGCCTACGCGTACAAGAAGTCGGTCGGCCACCCGGTGGTCTACCCGCGCAACGACCTCGGCTACGTCGAGAACTTCCTGCGCATGACCTTCTCCGTGCCGGCCCAGGAGTACGACCTGGACCCGGTCGTGGTCTCCGCGCTCGACAAGCTGCTGATCCTGCACGCGGACCACGAGCAGAACTGCTCCACGTCCACCGTGCGTCTGGTCGGCTCCTCGCAGGCGAACATGTTCGCCTCGATCTCCGCCGGCATCTCGGCCCTGTGGGGTCCGCTGCACGGTGGCGCCAACCAGTCCGTCCTCGAGATGCTGGAAGGCATCAAGAACGACGGCGGCGACGTCGACGCCTTCATCCGCAAGGTGAAGAACAAGGAGGACGGCGTCCGCCTCATGGGCTTCGGACACCGTGTCTACAAGAGCTTCGACCCCCGCGCGAAGATCATCAAGGCGGCGGCCCACGACGTCCTCTCGGCGCTCGGCAAGAGCGACGAGCTGCTCGACATCGCGCTCAAGCTGGAAGAGCACGCGCTGGCCGACGACTACTTCGTCGAGCGCAACCTCTACCCGAACGTGGACTTCTACACCGGTCTGATCTACCGGGCGATGGGCTTCCCCACCGAGATGTTCACCGTGCTCTTCGCGCTCGGCCGCCTTCCCGGCTGGATCGCCCAGTGGCACGAGATGATCAAGGAACCGGGTTCCCGCATCGGTCGCCCGCGCCAGATCTACACGGGCGAGGTCCTGCGCGACTTCGTTCCCGTGGAAGCCCGCTGACCCGAGGCTTTCCTCCGCGCGGCGTGCGGCCGCGCGGAGCGCACCACCGATCACCCTGAGCATGCGAGAAGCGCCCCGCCGTCGATCCCCCCACGGGTCGACGGTCGGGGCGCTTCCCTTTTCCCCGAAACGGATTCCCCCCACGGGACCCGAGCCGGGGCGTCGGTGTGCCGGGACCCGTTCGTCCGGGAGGGCCGCTCAAAGCCTCCCGCGGGTACGTGTCCCGGCCGGCTGATACCCACGGAAACCCCCCAGGCTTCCGTGAAACGTCCCCCAAGACGTTCTTGGTATCGCCCCATTAGACCCGCGACGACCCCGGATGGTTACGTTGCGGTCACTGTGATCTGCGTCTCCTGTGAAGGAAGTGTGCGGACCGTGGGGAGGGGGCCACTAACGGAAGGACCGCAACCGGAGGCTGTTGGTCACCACGAAGACCGAGGAGAAGGCCATCGCGGCCCCCGCGATCATCGGGTTGAGCAGACCGGCGGCCGCCAGCGGCAGGGCCGCCACGTTGTAGCCGAAGGCCCAGAACAGGTTGCCCTTGATCGTGGCCAGGGTCCGGCGCGAGAGCCGGATCGCGTCGGCCGCGACCCGCAGGTCGCCCCGTACCAGGGTCAGGTCGCCCGCCTCGATGGCCGCGTCCGTGCCGGTGCCCATGGCCAGCCCGAGGTCCGCCTGGGCCAGCGCGGCCGCGTCGTTGACCCCGTCGCCGACCATCGCGACCGTACGGCCCTCGGCCTGCAGGCGGCGTACGACGTCCACCTTGTCCTGCGGGAGGACCTCGGCGATCACCTCGTCGATGCCCACCTCGCGGGCCACCGTCGCGGCGACGGCCTTGTTGTCACCCGTCAGCAGGACCGGGGTGAGGCCGAGCGCCCGTAGCCGGGAGACCGCCTCGGCACTGGTCTCCTTGATCGCGTCGGCCACGGTCAGGACCCCGCGCGCCGCGCCGTCCCAGGCGACCAGGACGGCGGTGCTGCCCGCGGCCTCGGCGGCCGTCTTGGCCTCGGCGAGGGCGGCCGGCAGCTCGATCGACCAGTCGGCCAGCAGGCGTTCGCGGCCCACCAGGACGGCGTGTCCGTCGACCACGCCCTGGACGCCGAGCCCGGCGACGTTCTCGAACGACTCCGGAACCGGCAGGGAGCCGGCCCGTTCCGCCGCCCCGGTGGCGACGGCCCGGGCGATCGGGTGCTCCGAGGCGTGCTCCAGGGATCCGGCCAGGCGCAGGAGTTCGCGCTCGTCGACGCCCTCGGCGGTGAAGACGCCGGCGAGGGTCATCCGGCCGGTGGTGACGGTGCCGGTCTTGTCCAGGACGACGGTGTCCACACGGCGGGTGGATTCCAGGACCTCGGGGCCCTTGATCAGGATGCCGAGCTGGGCGCCCCGCCCGGTGCCGACCATCAGCGCGGTCGGGGTGGCCAGGCCCAGGGCGCACGGGCAGGCGATGATCAGGACGGCCACGGCCGCGGTGAAGGCGGCGGTGGGGTCGTCGGTGATCAGCAGCCAGGTGATCCAGGTGCCGAGGGCGAGCACCAGGACGACGGGTACGAAGATCCCGGAGATCTGGTCGGCGAGGCGCTGCACCTCGGCCTTGCCGTTCTGCGCGTCCTCCACCATCTTCGCCATCCGGGCGAGCTGGGTGTCGGCTCCGATCCGGGTGGCCTCGACGACCAGACGTCCGGAGGTGTTGACGGTCGCTCCGGTGACGGAGTCGCCCACGACGACGTCGACCGGGACGGATTCGCCGGTCAGCATGGAGGCGTCCACGGCGGAGCCGCCCTCGACGACGGTGCCGTCGGTGGCGATCTTCTCGCCGGGGCGGACGACGAACCGGTCGCCGACCGCGAGCGCGCTCACCGGGATCCGTACCTCCTGGCCGGCGCGCAGGACCATGACGTCCTTGGCGCCCAGCTCCAGCAGGGCCTTGAGGGCGGCGCCCGCCTTCCGCTTGGAGCGGGCCTCCAGGTAGCGGCCGAGCAGGATGAAGGAGACGACGCCGGCCGCGACCTCCAGGTAGATGGCGGAGGAGCCGTCGGTGCGGGAGATGGTGAGGTCGAAGCCGTGGCGCATGCCGGGCATGCCCGCGTGGCCGAAGAACAGGGCCCACAGCGACCAGGTGAAGGCGGCCAGCGTGCCGACCGAGACCAGGGTGTCCATGGTGGCGGCGCCGTGCCGGGCGTTGGTCCAGGCGGCCTTGTGGAAGGGGTGTCCGCCCCAGACGACGACGGGGGCCGCGAGGGTCAGCGAGAGCCACTGCCAGTTGTCGAACTGGAGGGCAGGGACCATCGCGAGCAGGATCACGGGCAGGGCGAGCGCGACGGAGACCAGCAGGCGCTGCCGCAGGGCGGCGAGCACCGGGTCGGGGGTTTCGGCCCCGGCTTCGCCGCGTACCTCTTCGGCGGCTTCCGGCGTGGGCGGCGGCGGAGGCTCCTCGGCGGTGTAGCCGGTCTTGACGACGGTCGCGATCAGGTCGGCGACCCGCACGTCACCGGTGTAGGAGACGTGGGCCTTCTCGGTGGCGTAGTTGACCGAGGCCTCGACGCCGTCCATCCGGTTGAGCTTCTTCTCGATGCGGGCGGCGCAGGAGGCGCAGGTCATCCCGCCGATCGAGAGTTCGACCGCCGTTATCGGTCCGTCGTGCACTGTGCTGCTGCTCATGTTCCGGCTCCAGGGGGATGGCCGGGCCGTACGGGACCAGTATGAGCTGGCCGGCACGGCCCGGCGGGGTCCCGCGGGGCTGCCGCGGGTGTCGTGCGGGTGGGGCGGGCCGCTCAGACCTGTCCGGCGAACTCGTAGCCGGCCTCGTCCACCGCGGCGCGGACGTCCTCGTCCGCGAGCGGGGCGGCGGAGACCACGGTGACCTCGCCTGTCGCGGCGACGGCCTTGACGGTGCTGACGCCCGGCAGGGCGGAGATCTCGGTGGTCACCGCGCCCTCGCAGTGTCCGCAGGTCATGCCGGTCACCCGGTAGACGGTGGTGGTCTGGGTGTCCGTCTCGGCGGTCATGTCGTTCTCCTCTTCAGGGGCGTGTGCCGGTCACCGGGAGGGGCGGCCGATGGCTCCACCGTCCTCCCGACACGTCGAGACTATACCCCTGGGGGGTATAAAGCGAGCACCGGCTCCCGGTCTTTCGATCCTCGTGGGAAAACTGGCCGGTATGGCCGGACTGTACGTAAATGGCTGATATGGATCACTCGGGAAGCCTCGTCGACGTACTGAGTCAGCTGGGGCTGGCCATGCTGATCTTCCTCGCGGGGTACGAGATCCGGTTCGACCGCGTGAAGGGGGACACCCTCAAGCGCTCGGTGTGGGCCTGGCTGATCGCGCTCGCCCTGGGGCTGGTCGTCGGGACCCTGCTCGCCCGGGGCGGTGGTTTCGGCCAGGGGGTGTACGTGGGCACCGCGCTCACCAGTACGGCGCTGGGTGCCGTCCTACCCATCCTCAGGGACACCGGGGACCTCCAGGGCCGCTTCGGGTCCGTGATGATGGCGATGGGCGCGGTGGGCGAGTTCGGGCCGATCATCGCCATGTCGCTGCTGCTGAGCGGGCGTGCGCCGGCCGGCTCGGCGGCGCTTCTGGTGGTCTTCGCCCTGCTGACGGCCGCGGCGCTGTTCTGGGCGCTGCGGCCCAAGCCGCCGTGGCTGTCCCGGGTCATCGCCAAGACCCTGCACAGCAGTGCGCAGTTCGCCGTGCGGCTGGTCCTCCTGTTGCTGGTGGCGATGCTGGCGTTGTCCGAGGCGCTCGGCCTCGACATGCT
Source organism: Streptomyces sp. CLCI03 (assembly GCF_053615355.1). Classification (NCBI taxonomy): domain Bacteria; kingdom Bacillati; phylum Actinomycetota; class Actinomycetes; order Kitasatosporales; family Streptomycetaceae; genus Streptomyces; species Streptomyces sp. CLCI03. The sequence goes on from NZ_CM132132.1 coordinate 5,216,992, forward strand.
GCTGGGCGTCTTCGCGGCCGGGCTGATCACCCGGCTGGTGCTGCACGGGGCCGCGCCGGAGAGCAGCGAGACCGTGCTGTCGAAGGTGGAGGCCATGGGGTTCGGCTTCCTGGTGCCACTGTTCTTCGTGGTCACGGGGATCGAGTTCGACCTGGACGCGCTGCTGTCGGGCGGGCGGGAGCTGCTTCTGCTGCCGGTGTTCCTGGCGCTCTTCCTCGTGGTGCGCGGTCTGCCGATCCGCCTGCTGGCGCCGCGCGACCTGGGGCGGTACGAGCGCTCTGCCCTGGTGCTGTTCGGGTCCACCGCGCTGCCGCTGGTGGTGGCCATCACGACGCTGGGCGTGGAGGACGGGATGATGACGCCGGGCGTGGCGGCGGCGCTGGTGGGGGCCGGGATGCTGTCCGTCCTGGTGTTCCCGCTGGTGGGGCTGTGGCTGCTGGCCCGCGCGCGGGGCCCGGAGGGCGCCGAGATGGTGCGGGCCGGCCGGGCCGGGCGGGTCAGCGAGGGGGAGTCGTGGTGATCATCGGCTCCAGGTAGCGCAGCAGGACGGTCTTGAGCTCGGCGGTGTAGGCGGCGCGCTCCTCGCCCTCGTGGGCCAGGATCAGGTCGAGGGACGACTTGAAGATGCCCAGGATCATGTTCGAGATGTGGGTGAGCTCCTGGGTCGAGGCTTCGGGGCAGAAGTCGCGCAGCACGGCCTCGATCCGGGCGAGCAGACCGACGTGCAGTTCCTCGTGCTCCTGGGCGATGCCGGGGACGCCGGTGCCGTGCATGAGTGCCCAGAAGGCCGGGTTCTCGCAGTTGAAGGCGATGACCGGGTCGAGGACGGCGTCGAGCAGCTCGGGCAGCGGACGCCGGAGGTTCTCGGGGCGGAAGGCCTGCCCGTGCGTCTCGTGCGCGCGCTGGAGCAGCTGGCCTCCGAGCTCGACCGCGATGGCCTCCTTGTTGGGGAAGTACTGGTACAGGGTGCCCGGCGACACGCCCGCCTCGCGGGCGATGGCGTTGGTGCTGGCCGAGGCGTAGCCGGTACGGCAGAACACTCCGGCGGCGGCGGCCAGCAGCTGGGAGATCCGACGTTCGCCGCGGGCCTGACGGCGGCGCGGGGTGGCCGTGGTGCCGGTGTCGGCAGTCACCTTCTCGGAGCCCTCGGTCCCCTTTCCGGGGCCTTCGGTCCCCTTTTCGGTGTTTTTGCCCATGCGTGTCCCTGGCATGTCCAATCCCCTGCTTCCCGTGGGCGATTGACAAACGCGAGTGATCGCTCGCATTCTTGAGAAACGCGAGCGACTGCTCGTGTTTGCCAGTCTAAGTGGCCTGGCAATCACGGTGAAGGGGACACCGAGTCATGTCCGAAGTCAAGAAACCGCCGTCCTCCGGGGCGGACGCGGGGTGGACCCGGTTCGTCACGGCCCGGCCGCGGCTCACGCTGCTGCTCGCCCTGCTGGTCACGGCCATGGCCGTGGTCGCCGGCGGCGGCGTCGCCGACCGGCTGGGAAGCGGCGGCTGGGAGGACCCGGGCGCCCAGTCCACCTACGCCACACGGGCCCTGGAGCGGGAGTTCCCGGACTCCGAGCCCAACCTGCTCCTGCTCGTCGACTCCGCCGCGGGCACCGGCGGGGTCGACGACCCCGCCGTCGCCGCCGAAGCCGAACGGCTCACCACCGCACTCGCCGCCGAACGGGGGGTCGTCGGCGTCGGCTCGTACTGGCGCGCCCAGCTGCCCACGCTGCGCTCGGAGGACGGCCGGCAGGCGCTCGTCGTCGCCCGCGTCCAGGGCGACGAGAAGACGGCCACCGCCACCCTGGAACGCCTGGCCCCGCGCTTCGAGGGCGAACACGGCCCGGTGCGGGTGTCCCTCGGTGGTCCCGCCGCGGTCCAGCGCGAGGTCACCCGGACCATCCAGGAAGACCTGCTGCGCGCCGAACTGATCGCCCTGCCGATCACCCTCGTCCTGCTCGTCCTCGTCTTCGGCAGCGCGGTCGCCGCCCTGCTGCCCCTCGGCGTGGGCATCGTGGCCATCCTCGGCACCAATGCCGTCCTGCGCGGACTCACCGAGGTCACCGACGTCTCCGTCTTCGCCCAGAACCTGACCACAGCCCTCGGTCTCGGACTCGCCGTCGACTACGCCCTGTTCATCGTCCGCAGGTTCCGCGAGGAACTCGCCGCCGGGCACGATCCGGTCGCCGCGGTCGGGGTCACCCTGCGCACCGCCGGGCGCACCGTGCTCTTCTCGGCACTCACCGTCGCCGTCTCGCTCTCGGCGATGCTCTTCTTCCCCATGTACTTCCTGCGCTCCTTCGCCTACGCCGGAGTCGCGGTGGTCCTGCTCGCGGCCGCGGCCGCACTGATCCTGCTGCCGGCCGCCCTGGTCCTCCTCGGCAACCGGGTCAATGCCCTCGACCTGCGCAGACTGTGGCGGCGGGGCCGGCCCGAGGCAGCCGCGACGGAACCCGCGGAGACGGGCAAGGGCTGGCGCTGGACGGCCGCTCTCGTGATGCGGCGCGCCCCGGTGTTCGCCGTGGCCACGACCGTGGGCCTGCTGCTCCTCGGACTGCCTTTCCTGGGCGTCAAGTTCGGCACGGTCGATGACCGGCAGCTCCCGAAGGACGCCTCCTCGCACATGGTGCAGGAGCAGATCCGCGACGGCTTCCCGAACAGCCCCGGCGGCGGTCTCACCGTGCTCGCCGAGGGAGCCCCCGGCCCCGAGAGCCTGATGGCCTACCGGGACCGACTGGCCGCCCTGCCCGGCGTGATCCGGGTCGACGGGCCGATCGCCTCCAGGACGGAAGGCCGCTACAGCTCCTTCTCGCTGTCCGTCGAGGGTGAGGCCGTGGGAGAGACGGCCCGGGACCTGGTCGACGACGTCCGCGCCGTGGACGCCGACTTCAAGACCTCGGTGACCGGACAGGCCGCCGTCCTCGTCGACGCGCAGCAGGCCATCGCCGGCGCCCTGCCCGCGGCGGCGGCCCTGGTGGTCCTTGCCACGCTGCTGCTGGTGTTCCTGCTCACCGGGAGCCTGCTGATACCGCTGCAGGCGGTGCTGCTCAACGCGCTCAGCCTGACCGCGATGTTCGGGGCGGTGGTGTGGGTGTTCCAGGAGGGCAACCTCTCCGGACTCCTCTCCTTCACCGTCACCGGCGACATAGAGACCACCCTGCCGGTGCTGATGTTCTGCATCGCCTTCGGACTCTCCATGGACTACGGGGTGTTCCTCATCTCCCGCATCAAGGAGGAGTACGACCGGACCGGGGACCACGAGAGCGCCGTCCGGACGGGGCTGGCCCGCACCGGTGGGCTGATCACCGCGGCGGCCGTGATCCTGGCGGTGGTGATGGTGGCCATCGGCACCTCCCGGGTGACCAACACCAAGATGCTGGGGCTCGGGATCGCGCTGGCGGTCCTGATGGACGCCATGGTCGTCCGCAGCCTCCTCGTCCCGGCGGTGATGAAGCTGACCGGCCGGGCCACCTGGTGGGCCCCGGCCCCGCTGCGCCGCCTGCACGAGAGGTTCGGCCTGAGCGAGGGCGAGTCCGCGCCCCGGACGTCGGAGCCGGACCGGATACCCGTAGGAGCCGGCACCTAGGGCCTGTCAACGGGGGCGCGGGCGGGTGAGGGGATCCGGGGGTCCCCTCACCCGGCGCCGAGCAGGTCAGTCCTCGCGGCGGCCCCGGTTCCCGGGCCGGCGGGCCACCCAGGCACGCACGGTATCGGCGTACCAGTAGGGCTTGCCCCCCTCCACGTGATCGGGCGTGGGCAGCAGTCCGTGCTTGCGGTAGGAGCGCACGGTGTCCGGCTGGACCCGGATGTGGGCAGCGATCTCCTTGTACGACCACAGTTGTCGGTCGCTCATGCTGGACACCTCCTTGTCCACGCCGCGGGGCCGGCCGGGAGGCCGTCGGGGGAGCCGGCGCGTGGACACTGACGATCACTCGGGTTGTGCCCGGGGAACGACGCGGAGTGACGACAGGGGAGGGGCTGTCGACCTCCTGTGACGGAAGACCCGCGTAATACGGACATGCGTGACAGAAGAGGGATCCCTGTGACAGGAGCGCCACAGGGGTCGGGTGTGATGAGTGGGCGGGGCGTCAGAGGTACAGGGCCGGGCGTTCCGTCAGCTCCACCACGGAGCGGGCGCCGCTGCGTGCCGCCGCGAGACCCGCCTCGGAGACGGCCGCCGCCGCGTAGCCGTCCCACGCGTCGGGCCCCGCCACCCGGCCGCGTCCGGCCGCGGCCACCCAGCTCCGTAGCTGGCGGTCGTAGGCGTCGGCGAAGCGCACCGTGAAGTCCTGGTCGATCGCGCCGCCCCACCGGCCCGCCGCCTGCACCACCATCGCGTGACCGTCGCCGATCCGGGCACTGCCCGCCTCGCCGACCGCCTCGCACTGCACCTGGTAGCCGAAACCGCAGTTGACGAAGATCTCCACGTCGACGACGGCCCCGCCGGAGGTCTCCAGCAGCACCAGCCGGGGATCGCTCAGCCCCTCGGGAGCGGCCGCCGTGGGCCGGGGCGAGAGCACGGTGACGGCGGTGATCTCCTGCCCCAGCAGCCAGCGGGCCGCGTCCACCTCGTGCACCACCGAGTCGCTGATCAGCATGTCGCTGGTGAAGAACGACGGCGACGAGGCATTGCGGTGCCGGCAGTGCAGGAAGAGCGGGCGCCCGATCCCGCCCGCGTCCAAGAGCTCCTTCAGCCTCGTGTACTCGGCGTCGTAGCGCCGCATGAATCCCACCTGCACCAGGCGCCGCCCCAGCCGCTGTTCGGCCTCCATGACCCGCAGCGCCCCCGCCGGGTCCGGGGTCAGCGGCTTCTCGCACAGCACCGGCAACTCCCGCTCCAGCGCCTGCAGGATCGCCTCCTCGTGGGCGGGCCCGGGAGAGGCGATCAGCACCGCCTGGACACCGGGTGCGGCTATCGCCGCCGCCGGGTCGGTGTGCGCCGTCGCCCCGTCCAAGGTGCCCGCGACCTCCTTGACCCGGTCCCCGTCCGGGTCGGCCACGGCCACCACACGGGCCCCGCCCACGGTCCGCCCGATCCGGCGGACGTGATCGGCGCCCATCTTCCCGGTGCCGATGACGGCGATGCCGAGCGTGCTCATCTCGTACTCCTCTTCCTTCCGAAGGGTCAGCGGGCGCCGCAGGAGCGGAGGTAGGCGCGGGTGCGGCGGGCGATGGGCAGCGGCCGGTCCGGCGCGCACGGGTACATGTCCTGCTCCACGATCGCGAAGAGGTCCACGCCCAGACGCTGGGCCGCCGCGAGCACCGGCTCCAGCGCGGGCACCCCCGAGGGCGGTTCGCACATCACCCCACGGCCCACGGCCGGCCCGAAGGGCAGCTCCTCGGCGACGACTTCGGCGAGGATCCGCGGATCCACCTGCTTGAGGTGGAGGTAGCCGATCCGCTCACCGAAGGTCTCCACGGCCCGCACGCTGTCCCCGCCGCAGTACGCGTAGTGCCCCGTGTCCAGGCAGAGGGAGACGAGCGCGGGGTCGGTGGCGTCCAGGAAGCGGGCCACGTTCTCCGGGGTGTCGATGTGGGTGTCGGCGTGCGGATGGACCACGATCCGCAGTCCGTACCGGTCCTGGACCTCACGGCCGAGGCGCTCGGTCTGCGAGGCCAGTTCACGCCACTGAGCGGGGGTGAGGGCGCGGTCCTCCAGCACCTTCCCGGTCTTGTCGTCCCGCCAGAAGGAGGGGATGACGACGAGATGGGCCGCGCCCATGGCCTGGGTGAGCGCCGCGATCCGCGACACGTGCTCCCAGGTGTCCTCCCACACGGCGGGCCCGTGATGGAGTCCGGTGAAGACGGTTCCGGCCGAGACGCGCAGTCCGCGCCGGGCCGTCTCCTCGGCGAGGCGGACGGGATCGGTGGGCAGGTAGCCGTAGGGGCCGAGCTCGATCCACTCGTACCCGGCGTCGGCGACCTCGTCGAGGAAGCGTTCCCACGGGGTCTGCCGGGGGTCGTCGGGAAACCAGACACCCCAGGAGTCCGGAGCCGAACCGATGCGGATACGCGTCAACGCGGGCGGGGAGGACGTCATGACGGCCACCTTAGGGTGGAGGACCAATGGGAGGACTGACTGTGACCGGCACCGGCGATCCGTTCTCGTTCGATCTGATCACGATGGGCCGGATCGGGGTGGATCTCTACCCGTTGACGACGGGCGTACCACTGGCCGAGGCGGAGACCTTCGGCAAGTTCCTGGGCGGCTCCCCGACCAACGTGGCCGTCGCGGCCGCCCGGCTGGGCCGCCGGGTCGCGGTCATCACCCGTACCGGCGCGGACCCCTTCGGCGGGTACCTGCGCTCCGAACTGCGGGGGTTCGGGGTGGACGACCGCTGGGTCGCCGAGGTCGCCGGGCTGCCCACCCCCATCACCTTCTGCGAGATCTTCCCGCCGGACCACTTCCCGCTGTACTTCTACCGGTTGCCGAAGGCGCCGGACCTGGAGATCACGGTGGACGAGGTGGACCTCGCGGCGGTACGGGCGGCCCGCGTGTTCTGGATGACGGGTACGGGCCTGAGCGAGGAGCCCTCGCGGGCGGCGACCCTGGCGGCCCTGGAAGCCCGCGCGCGCACCGGGACGACGGTCTTCGACCTGGACTGGCGGCCGATGCTGTGGCGGGAGAAGCCCGGACCGTACTACGAGCGGGCGCTGCGGTCGGCGACGGTGGCCGTGGGCAACACGGAGGAGTGCGAGATCGCCACCGGCACGTCGGATCCGCACGCGGCGGCACGGGAACTGCTCGCGGCGGGCGTGGAACTGGCGGTCGTCAAACGCGGACCGGAGGGCGTGCTGGCGGTCCACCGCGACGGCACGGTCGCGGAGGTCGCGCCGGTGCCGGTGGAGGTGGTCAACGGGCTGGGCGCGGGGGACGCGTTCGGCGGGGCGCTGTGCCATGGACTGCTGGCGGGGTGGGAACCGGGGAAGGTGATGAGGTACGCGAACGCGGCCGGGGCGATCGTCGCCTCACGACTGGCGTGCGCGGCGGCGATGCCGTTCTCTCACGAGGTGGAGGAGGTGCTGGGACGTGCCGGTGGTGTCTGAGTGGGGGATGGAGTGGACGAGGCTGATGGTCCTCGACCTGGCCCCGGGGGAGGTGTACGCGCACACGTCCGGCGAGTGCGAGTGGATCGTGCTCCCGTTGTCGGGCGGATGCCAGGTCCGTTGCCGGGCGCTGCCGAAGCCGGCCTCGCCGGCGTGTGAGGCGCGGGGTCCGGGGCAGAGCCCCGGGAACGGACCGGAGGTTTTCCAATTGCACGGGCGGACAGGGGTGTTCAGCGGAACCACCGACTTCGTCTACCTGCCGCGGGACGCGGACGCGGAGATCCTGTCGGCCGCCGGCGGCCGGTTCGCCCTCGCCGGGGCACGGTGCGAGACGCGGCTCCCCGCCCGGTACGGCCCCGCCGCCGACGTCCCCGTCGAGCTCCGCGGCGCGGGCCACTGCTCCCGCCAGGTCAACAACTTCGCCGCCGCCGGCCCGGACGGCTTCGACTGCGACCGACTCATCGCCGTCGAGGTGCTCACCCCGGGCGGGAACTGGTCCTCCTACCCGCCCCACAAACACGACGAGCACCACCCCGGCGAGGAGTCCCGGCTGGAGGAGATCTACTACTTCGAGATCGCCCCGCACGGGGACACCCCCGGGCTCGGCTACCAGCGCGTCACCCCCTCCCCGGCCGGGGAGACCGACATCCTCACCGAGGTGCGGACCGGGGACGCGGTGCTGATCCCCGACGGCTGGCACGGGCCGTCCATGGCCGCCCCCGGGCACGACATGTACTACCTGAACGTGATGGCCGGGCCGGGCGCGACCCGGGAGTGGCTGATCCGGGACCACCCCGACCACGGCTGGATCCGCAGCAGCTGGGACGGCCAGGACGTCGACCCCCGGCTGCCCTTCTCCCGAACGGAGGACCACCGATGAGGCTCACCGTCGCGCAGGCGCTGGTCCGCTTCCTGTCCCGCCAGTACACCGAGCGCGACGGGCACCGGCACCGGCTGATCGCCGCCACCTGGGGGATCTTCGGGCACGGCAACGTGGCCGGCATCGGCCAGGCCCTCCTGGAGACCGGGCCCGAGGTCATGCCCTTCCTCCAGGGCCGCAACGAGCAGGCCATGGTGCACGCCGCCGTCGGGTACGCCCGCCAGAGCGGCCGGCTCTCCGCGCACGCCGTCACCACCTCCATCGGCCCCGGCGCCACCAATCTCGTCACCGGGGCCGCCCTCGCCACGATCAACCGGATCCCGGTCCTGCTGCTGCCCGGGGACACCTTCGCCACCCGGCCCGCCGACCCCGTGCTCCAGCAGTTGGAGGTCCCCCACGCCGGGGACGTCTCCGTCAACGACACCCTGCGCCCCGTCTCCCGCCACTTCGACCGGATCAGCCGCCCCGAGGCCCTGATCCCGGCCGCGCTGCAGGCCGTACGGGTGCTCACCGACCCCGTGCAGACCGGCGCCGTCACCCTCGCGCTGCCGCAGGACGTACAGGCGCAGGCCCACGACTGGCCCGAGGAGTTCTTCGCCGAGCGCGTGTGGGGCGTGCGCCGGCCCCGGCCCGACCGGCACGAGCTGGCCCGCGCCGCCGAGGCCGTACGGGGCTCCGCGCGCCCGCTGATCGTCGCGGGCGGCGGGGTCCGGCACAGCGAGGCCGGTGCGGCCCTGGCCGCCTTCGCCGAGGCCACGGGGATCCCGGTGGCCGTCACCCAGGCGGGCAAGGGCGTCCTGCCGTACGGGCACCCCGCCGACGTGGGCGGGATCGGCCACACCGGCACCTCCGCCGCCGCCGCGCTCGCCCGGGAGGCCGACCTCGTCATCGCCGTCGGAACCCGGCTGACCGACTTCACCACCGCCTCCGCGACCCTCTTCCAGAACCCGGCCGTCCGGTTCGTCGGCCTCAACCTGGACCCGTACGACGCCCACAAACTCGCCGCCCTGCCCCTGGTCGCCGACGCCCGCGAGGGGCTCGACGAGCTCCGGGTCTCGGTCGGCGGCCACCGGGCGGACCCGGCGTACGGAGCGGGGTACGCGGCGGAGCGGGCCCGCTGGGAGAGCCGCGTGGACCTGGCCTACGCCGTCCCGGAGACGGCGGAGGACACCCCGCCCACCCAGGCCCAGGTGCTCGGCCTGCTCGACGCCCTGGTCGACGACACCGACATCCTGATCAACGCGGCCGGTTCCCTCCCCGGCGACCTGCACAAGCTGTGGCGGGCCCGGTCGCAGGACCAGTACCACGTGGAGTACGGGTACTCCTGCATGGGCTACGAGATCCCAGCGGCCATCGGGGTGGCGTTGGCCGCGCCCGGCCGCCCGGTGTGGGCGCTGGTCGGCGACGGCACGTACCTGATGAACCCGACCGAGATCGTCACGGCCGTCCAGGAGGGGATCCCGATCAAGGTGGTGATCCTCGACAACCACGGCTACGCCTCCATCGGCGGCCTGTCCGGGGCGGTCGGCGGTGAGGGATTCGGCACCGCCTACCGCTTCCGGGCCCCCGACTCCGGGTATACGGGGGACGTCCTTCCGGTGGACCTCGCGGCCAACGCGGGTTCCCTCGGGATGGCCGTGCTTCGCGCCCGCACCACGCGTGACCTGCGCGAAGCCCTCGCCGAGGCCCGCTCGGCGACCCGCCCCACATGTGTCTACGTACAGACCCGAACGCCCGACACTGTGTCGGGCCCACCCCCGGCACAGGCGTGGTGGGATGTTCCTGTGGCCGAGACCGCGACCCGCAAGGCCGCTGCCACGGCCCGTGAAGAGTACGACCGGCAAGCCGCGCAGCGACGTCGCCATCTGTGAAGGAGCAAGGCATGAAGACCGTCAACCACTGGATCGGTGGCAAGACCGTCGAGGGCGCGTCGGGCAACTACGGCCCGGTCACCGACCCGGCCACCGGCGAGGTCACCACCCAGGTGGCGCTCGCCTCGGCCGACGAGGTCGACGCGGCCGTACAGGTCGCCCGGGAGGCCTACCTCAGCTGGGGCCAGTCCTCGCTGGCCGCCCGCACCAAGGTGCTGTTCGCCTACCGCGCCCTGCTGGACGCCAACCGCGACGAGATCGCCGCCCTGATCACCGCCGAGCACGGCAAGGTCCACTCGGACGCGCTGGGCGAGGTCGCCCGAGGCCTGGAGATCGTCGAGCTGGCCTGCGGCATCACCACGCAGCTCAAGGGCGAGCTGTCCACGTCGGTCTCCAACCGGGTGGACGTCTCCTCGATCCGCCAGCCGCTGGGCGTCGTCGCCGGCATCACCCCGTTCAACTTCCCGGCGATGGTCCCGATGTGGATGTTCCCGCTGGCCGTGGCCTGCGGAAACACCTTCATCCTCAAGCCCAGCGAGAAGGACCCGTCGGCCGCCAACAAGCTCGCCGAGCTGGCCACCGAGGCCGGCCTCCCGGCGGGCGTGCTGAACGTGGTCCACGGCGACAAGGTGGCCGTCGACGCGCTGCTCGCCCACCCCGGCATCGCGGCCGTCTCCTTCGTCGGATCGACCCCGATCGCCCGCCACATCCACACCACCGCCTCGGCCAACGGCAAGCGCGTCCAGGCCCTGGGCGGCGCCAAGAACCACATGCTGGTGCTGCCGGACGCCGACCTGGACGCCGCCGCCGACGCGGCCGTGTCCGCTGCCTACGGTTCGGCCGGTGAGCGCTGCATGGCGATCTCCGCCGTGGTGGCCGTCGGCGCGATCGGCGACGAGCTCGTCGAGAAGATCCGCGAGCGCGCCGAGAAGATCAAGATCGGCCCCGGCAACGACCCGACCTCCGAGATGGGCCCGCTGATCACCGCGGCCCACCGCGACAAGGTCGCCTCGTACGTGAAGGGCGCGGCCGACCAGGGTGCCGAGGTCGTCCTCGACGGCACCGGCTACACGGTCGAGGGCAACGAGAACGGCTACTGGATCGGCCTGTCCCTGCTGGACCGCGTGAAGACCGACTCCGACGCCTACCGCGACGAGATCTTCGGCCCGGTCCTGTGCGTGCTGCGCGCCGAGACCTACGAGGAGGGCGTGGCCCTCATCAACGCCTCGCCGTTCGGCAACGGCACCGCGATCTTCACCCGCGACGGCGGCGCCGCCCGCCGCTTCCAGCTGGAGATCGAGGCCGGCATGGTCGGCGTCAACGTGCCGATCCCGGTGCCGGTGGGCTACCACTCCTTCGGTGGCTGGAAGGACTCGCTCTTCGGCGACCACCACATCTACGGCAACGACGGCATCCACTTCTACACCCGCGGCAAGGTCGTCACGACCCGCTGGCCGGACCCCTCCGAGGGCCACCTCGGCGTGGACCTGGGCTTCCCCCGCAACCACTGACCCGCCCCGCCCCCAGCAGCCCCCGGCCACCTTCCCCCGGCCGGGGGCTGCCGCCGTTCCCTCCCGTCTACGCTGACCCGTATGGCAGAACTCCCACATTTCAGCGTGCTGTTGACCCGGCTGGCGGAGCGCCGCGGGCTGGGCGTCGACGGCCTGGCCCGGCTGTCCGCGGTCCCGGACACCGAGCTTCGGGCCGTCTGCGACGGAGCGGCGCCCGAGCCGGCGCTGCTGCTCCGGCTCGCCCCCGCGCTCCAGCTGCACGCCGAGGACCTGTTCGTCATCGCCTCCGTGGCCCTGCCGCAGGAGATGACGCCCCTCGACCCGGACGCCGGGGGAGTGGCGGCCGTTCTCGCCCTGCACGCGATGGGCCTGCCGCGGCAGGAGCAGGAACGGTTGCGCCGGCTGGCGGCGGCACTGCCGCGGCAGGACCGCACCCGGCCGACCCCGGAACCACGCCCGTGGGAGCAGTATCCGCCGGGTCCCGGCGGACTGCTCATGCGCCTGCTCGCCAACCGGAACCTGGGATGGTCGGCCGGAGCGAAGGTGTTCCTGTCCCTGACCGGCCGGTACTGGTCCGCGGCCACGTACGGGCAGGTGGGCTGGGGCGAGGTGGAGCTGAGCCCCGAACTCCAGGCCGACTACGCGACCGTGCTCGGCATTCCCGCCGACGACCTCGCCGTACTGACCGGCACCGGCCTGCCCGACGGACACCGTCCGCCGCCGCGGGCCGCCGTCGAGGTGGCCGGCCTCGTCCGGGACGTCCGACGCCTGACCCAGGACCAGGTGCGGGAGCTGGCCGACACCGCGGAGCAGGGGCTGCGCGTGCCGTGACCGACCGGCGCCGTCAACCGCGGGCGTCCGTACCGGTCAGGGCGTCCGGGCCAGGTCCGGTACGGGGTGCGGCTGTTCGCCCGCCACCCGGCGACGGCGGCGCAGCACCCACACCGTGGCGCCCGCGCCCGCCAGGACCAGGAGCAGTCCGACGGCCGGCCAGGGCACGGCGACGAAGTCGGTCTCGGACACCGACACCAGGTCGGGGTGGGCGGCCGCGCCCGCCGTGACCTTCACGGTCACCCAGTCCGACTGGGGGGCGTCCGGCCACGGTTCGGACAGCTCGATCCGTTGGCCCGGCAGCAGGGTCAGCTTCAGCTCGCGGGCGGGCCTGTTCAGCACCGTCCGCCCGAACAACCCCTCCGCGGACACCGCCACCGTGGGCTCGACGACCACGTTGCCCCGGTTGACCAGCGCGTACGAGACCGTCGCGCGGGCGTTCTTGACCCACGGCAGCAGCGGCGCCGAGCGGCTGACCCGTACGTCCTCCACGCTCAGCCCCGCCGTGACCGGCCCCGGCACCCGGAAGTAGAGCCGGGCGCCGACCGAGCGCTTCACCCCGACCTGGACCTTGCCCTCCCGCTGCACGCCCTCCACGGAGGTGCCCAGGGCGACGATCCCGCCGACGTGGTCGCCGGGCGTCGCGTCCGCCGGGACCTTCACGGAGAACGGAATGTCCTTGCGCCTCTTGGCGGGCACGGTGACGGTGCTCGCGGTCTCCGGCGCCAGCGCGATCCAGGCGCCGACGTCCTTCGGTTTCGTCTCCACCGGCAGCAGCGCGAAGGCGCCGCCCGCCGGGGTGTTCACGGCGTCGGTGGCGAAGACCTGGAACGTCAACTCCTTGTCGGAGGAGTTCACGATCGTCACGCTGTCGCTCAGCGTGCTCCCGGCCGTGCCCTGATGGAAGAAGTACGCGCGGTCGGTCATCGCCGCGCCGGCCGCCGGCGTGGGGAACACTCCCCACGTGCCGTTGTCCGCGGCGCGCGCCGCGGTGGCCGGCAGCAGGCCCGCGCCGCCGAGCAGCAGGCCGAGGAGCAGACCGTACAGAAGGGTGCGGGTGCGACGACGGGTGCGGCTGCGGGTGGGCATGGGCGGTCTCCAGTGGGCGCGGAAAGGGGAAAGGGGTGGTGCGGCGCCGGAGCGCCGCACCACCCTGGGTCGAGCGGCCGTACGGGTCAGGCGATCGAGAAGGTCACGACCGTCTGGTAGGTGTCCGCGAACATGAAGGGCGGGAGCTGGATCATTCCGGCGCCGCCGACGGCGAACTCACCGCCGGTCAGCTCGTCCCCGCCGGCGGCCTGGGAGGCCACCTTCATCGGGACGTCGGAGATCGCGCCCGGGGTACCCGCGGTGCAGGTGCTCGGGCTGTCCGGGTTGGTCACGGTGCAGGACGGCTGGATGCCGATCTGCGCCTTAGCCATCGAGTGGCCGGTGGTCTGGTTCAGGAACGGCGTGCGCGTCGCCGTCACGTCCCAGCCGAGCGAGCCGCCGCGGAAGTCCTGGACGGTCGCGGCGTTGAAGACGCCGACCACCGACTGGGCCTTGCCGTTGATGGTGACCGCGCCGAAGCTGACGGCCGGCTGGCCGTCCTTCGGGCCCAGGCCCAGCGGACCGGGCAGGACCTCGACGTCGACCGGATTCTTCACACCGGCCTGCTCCTCCAGGAACACGAAGGCCTTGTACGGGGTGATCGAACCGTCGATCCTGATCGCGTCGGCCTTCTTGGTGACCGTGACGTTGCAGGTGGCCGCGCCGGACGCGTCCGCCGTGCCCGTACCGGTGTCACCGGTCGCGGTGCCCGCGAGCAGGGCGGAACAGGCGACCGGACCGGCCGGGAAGTTGGCGCCGGTCACGGTGACGGCGGTGCCCGCCGGGCCGCTGTTGGGCGTCAGCTTCGTGGTGACCGGGTCCTTGGGCAGGGCCTCGACCGCGACCGAGCCGAGCGAGGCGCTCGGACGCGGCGCCGGGGTACAGGTGGTGGTGAAGACCGAACCGGACAGGTCCGCGTCGGTCACCGCCAGGTCGAGGGCGACCTGGACCGTGGTGCCCTCGGTGCCGTCCGGGATCCTGATGGTTCCGGAGAACGCCTTGGGGTCGAGCGGCTGCCCGGCGATGACCGAGACGGTCTCCGGCGGGCTGGTGACCACCTGGGTGGTGGTCCCGACCTTGAGGGTGATCTTGGACGTGTTCACCGTGGTGACGGAGAACGAGGGGATCAGGGGGCTCGCACCCGGGTCGATCGTGATCGGGACGACGTCACCGGCCTTGGCGCCGTCGGGCAGGGTGACCGTGAAGTTCTGGTTGCCGGAGCCGTCCGGCTGCGGCGCCGGGGCGTCGCAGTTCTCGAAGACTGCCGTGGTCTTGGTCGCGGCCTGCGCGGATCCCGTCAGGGCCACCACGCCGCCCGTCAGGGCCAGAGACAGGGCTCCCGCCCCGGCCAGCACTCTTCGTCGAAGCGTTCTCGTACTCACTGGGTCGCGACTCCTTCGTCATGACGAACCCCTCCCCCCACCCGCTGTGTGGGGGAGGCCGAGCCGGTGCGGTGGCCGATATTGACGCGTCGCCGTGATGAGAAGTCAATGACTTGCTTTCGCCCGAAGCACACAGAAATTGATGGGCCATCAGGGAGAGTCTGATGGCCCGTCGAATACAGACCGGTCGGGGTGGGAGGGAAGGGGCGACTAGCGTCCGGTGGGGGTGTGGAGCAGCAGGTTCGGGGTGCCGGCCGGGAGCCCGGTGATGTGGTCGGACACGGCGCTGCGCAGCAGTTCCGCGGACACCTGCGCCGGGGTGCGCGCCGTACCGCGCGCCAGGACGAGCGCGGCGACCCCGGCCACGTGCGGGGCGGCCATCGAGGTGCCGGAGGCGCGGGCCGTGGCGGTGGTGGAGTCCTTCCAGGCCGAGGTGATGCGCACGCCGGGCGCCGAGAGGTCCACGCAGGGGCCGTGGTCGGAGAAGGGCGCCCGGCGGTCCTCGGCGTCGGTCGCCCCGACCGTGAGGGCCTGGGGGACGGCGGCAGGGGATCCGCCACAGGCGTTCTTGCCGTCGTTCCCGGCGGCCACGGTGAAGGTGATCCCCTTGGCCACGGCCCGGATCACCGCGGTGTCGAGCGCCCGGCTGCGGCTGCCGCCGATGCTCATGTTGGCCACGGCCGGGGTGGTCGGGGCCTTGGCGGCGTCCTTCACCACCCAGTCGACGCCCTTGAGGATCGCCGACAGGGGCGCGGAGCCACGGCAGTCGGCCACTTTCACCCCGACGAGGGAGACCCCCTTGGCCACCCCGTACGTCTCCCCGCCCACGGTCGCCGCGACATGCGTGCCGTGGCCGCTGCAGTCGCGGGAGCTGCCGAGGAACAGCGCGTTGTAGCCGGCCCGGGCGCGGCCGCCGAACTCCCGGTGGCCGGTGTTGATACCGGTGTCGAGGACGTAGACGGTGACGCCCTCGGCCCTGCCGGGGTACGTGTACGAGCCGTCGAGCGGGAGTTCGCGCTGGTCGATCCGGTCCAGCGACCAGGGCGCGGGGGTCTGCAGCCCGGTCGGGAGTTCGTCGGTGGTGTGGAACTCCGCGTCGGGCTCCACGGACGCCACCCGCGGGTCGGCGGCCAGGGCGGCGGCCCGGGCGGCCGTGGTGCGGACGGCGAAGCCGTTCAGGGCGGCCTCGTAGACGGGTCCGACCTCGTCGCCGGCGTCCACCGCCTCGGCGGCCAGGGCACGGGTCGGCGCGCGGGAGGTGGTGTCCTTGAGGACGACGACGTAGGGGGCGGTGGCGTCGGCGTCCGGAGCCGGAGGCGAACCCGTGACGGTGGCCGCGAGCAGGGCGGCGGCGGGGAGGAACACGGCGAATGCGGTCATGCGGCCGATGTTCGGCGAGCGGGGGCCCGGGCGCGCGGAGGGTGCGCCGAGTGGGCGCACGACACGCCGCGGCGCGGGTGGATCCGGGGGACCGGCCCGGCGTGGGCGGCCGACCGCTCCGTCAGGCCACGCGCCAGACCGTCATGTCCGCCATCAGGAAGCTCGGCAGGTTCTCCAACCACGGGGTCGACTTGATCGTGAGCACGAGCAGCGCGATGTCCCCCGACCGGTGCTTGACACAGAACTCGCTGCCGGCCGCCGCACTGTTCAGTGACTGGCTTCTCGTGCCCTTGCCGTCGAGGGCGGCCCGACAGGATTCGAGGGAGCCGTTCGGCTTGCCCGACAGCTGGACGATCACACTGGTGTCGCTCTGCAGTTCGCAGTCCACCCGGTCGCAGTCCAGTCGCAGGTCCCCGGAGCGGGTGGCGCGCTCGACCGGTTCCTTGATGCCCACCGAGTTGCTGTCGTCCAGGCGCAACCCGGGGTAGGGGAAGGCCTTCGGGGCAACGCTCGGGGTCGGGCTCGGGCTCGGGCTCGGGGTCGGGCCGGCCTGCGCCGCGGCTTCGGCGGACTTGCGGGTCGGGTCGGAGCTCGCCGAGCCGGCCGGACCCGCCGAGGTCCCCTTGTCCGTCGGGGACTTCGCGCGGTCGCGCAGGTTGTCCGCCGCCCGGTCGACGACCGACCAAGCGGCGCCCAGCAGCACGGCGACCGTCACGATCGACACGGCGGCGACCAGGGCGTTGCGCCGTCGGCGCCTGCGCCGCTGCTCCGGCCCTTCCGGAGCCGCCGGCTCCGGAGGCTGCCACACCTGGTGCATCGTGTGCCCGGCGAGCGGAGCCGGACCGGACGCGGGAAGCCGCATCGGTATCGGCATCGGCATCGGTATCGGCTCCTGCACGGGCTCCGGGACCGTCACCTGCGGTCCGGTCACCTCGCGCCAGAGCGCCGGGCCGCCGTCCGCGTCGGCGTCCTCGCCCAGTTCCTTCCTGCACCACGCCACGATCTCCGCGGGGGTGGCCCGCTCCTGCGGATCGGTGGCCAGGCACCGGGCGAGCAGCGGACGAAGCTCCTGCGGGACCCGGGACAGGTCGGGCTCGGAGTGCACGATCCGGTACAGCACGGTGGCGGAGGGGCCGGTGCCGTACAGCGGCTCGCCCAGCGCGGCGAACGCCGCGGTCTGGCCCAGCGCGAACACGTCGGCGGCCGCGGTGACCTCACCCGCCGACGCCTGCTCGGGGGCCATGTACTGGGGCGTTCCGATGGTGGCGCCCGTGGCGGTGTGCGCGGTGGTGTCGGACGCCAGCGAGATCCCGAAGTCGATGACGCGGGGCCCGTCGGCGGCCAGGAGCACGTTCGACGGCTTCAGGTCGCGGTGCACGATGCCCGCACCATGGATGGCCTGCAGCGCCTCGGCCACACCCGCCATCAGCCACAGCACGGCGGGCACGGGCAGCGGCCCGCGCCGGGTCACGGCCTGCGAGAGCGAGGGCCCGGGTACGTAGAGGGTGGCCAGCCAAGGCGTCGCAGCGTCCGCGTCGGCGTCGATCAACTCGGCGGTGTACGCGCCCCGGACCCGTCGGGCGGCCTCCACCTCGCGGCGGAACCGCCGTCGGAACGCCGGGTCCTCGGCCAGTTCCGGGCGTACGACCTTGATCGCCACCGGGCGGCCGCCCTGGGTGTGGGACAGGTAGACCCGGCCCATGCCGCCCGCACCGAGCCGGGCCGCGATGCGATATCCGGCCACGGTGGACGGATCGTCCGCCCGCAGCGGCTCGAACACCTCGGTCGCGCTGTTCATCTGCCCTCCCCCGATCCCCCGGTCGACCGACGGGGCGACCAGCGAACACCCTAAGCGCCGGGCGGAGGACGGAGGTTGCCGGGGAGGCGGTGCGCGGGGCGTTGCGCGGGCGCGCGCGTGGTGCGTCGCGGGCCCGGCCTGATCCGAAAGACCGGCCCTAGGGGGCGAGGGGCCAGCCGCGCATCGAGAAGACTCCCTCGTCGCGGGCGCCGGCGGCATCGTAGGTGGCCAGAGCGGCCTCGTTGTCGGTGTCGACCCCCACCCACATCCCGTAGCAGCCACGGGCCTTGGCCTCCTCGGCGAGGGCCAGGGTCAGGTCGCGGCCGATGCCGCGGCGACGGTACCCCTCGTCCACGGACAGCTCGTACAGGCACATCTCGGTGCCCTTGTCGGGGTGGCTCATCTCGATGCCGGAGACCATCCCGGCGGGCACGCCGTCGACGTAGGCGATGAGCATCAGATGTCCCGGGGCGGCGAGGAAGCGCTCGGACCACTCCGTGCGGGCGGGCCCGTCGAAGAGGGACTCGGCTGCTTCGAGCTCGGCAGGGGTGAGGGCCCGGCGGATGTCCATGGCCGTCACGATAGTGCGCACATGACGGATGGTCAGCCGATGTACGGGCACGGCGTGGCGGCCTCGGCACCCGCCCGCGTCCGGGCAGCCCTTAGCCTGTTGCGGCTGTCGAGGACTTGAGGGGGAGCATCGTGAGGAACGCCGTGGTCACGCCCGAGGGCGACCGGATCCGCTGGGTCGAGCTGGCGGGGGAGGAGCCGGCCCGGGTGTACGTGCACGGGCTCGGCTCCACCTCACCCGCCTACTTCGCGGCGAGCGCCACCCATCCGCTGCTGGCGGGGCGGCGTTCGCTGCTGGTCGATCTGCTGGGCCACGGGCACAGCGACCGGCCCGAGGAGTTCGACTACACCCTCGAAGGGCACGCCGACGCGCTGGCGGCCGCCCTCACCGAGGCCGGGGTGGAGGCGGCCGAACTGATCGCCCACAGCATGGGCGGAGCCGTGGCCATCGTGCTCGCGCACCGGCACCCCCACCTGGTGTCCCGGCTGGTGCTCGTCGACGCCAACCTGGATCCGCAGCGGACCGTTCCCGTCATGCCGGGCAGCAGCGGGATCGCCTCCTACACCGAGGAGGAGTTCCTGGCCGGTGGCTGGGCCGAGGTCCGGGACCGGGTCGGCGCGCACTGGTGGTCCACGATGCGGCTGACCGACCGAACGGCCCTGTACCGCACGGCCGTCCACCTGGCCGCGGGCACCAGGCCCACCATGCGTGAGCTGCTGCTGGAGTCGAGGATCCCGCGCACCTACCTGCTGCCCGAGGCGGACGGCCCGCTCCCGGGCACCGACGCCCTCGAAGCCTCGGGCGTGGCCGTGGTGTCCGTTCCCGACTGCGGGCACAACATCATGCTCGACAACCCGGAAGGCTTCGCCCGGGCCACCGCGGCGGCCCTGGCCCGCGACTGACGGGCCACCGCCGCGGCCCCGGCCCGCGACCGAGCGGTCCGGTCCGGGCCGGGCGTGCCGCGCGGGCGGGCGCGCCGGGCGGTCAGCCCTGGGTCCGGGGCGTGGAGGCGGCGCCGTCCTGGGGCCCCACGGAGCCCGGGGACGGGGTGCCGTCCGTCCAGGCGTAGACCTGCTTGCCGCGCACCGCGACCTGGTACTGGAGGGCACCCCGGCACTCGGCCCGCACGCCTTCCCGCAGGCTGCCCGGCCACCACCTGGCGTGCAGAGCCGGGGCGCCCATCTGCTTCGGCGGGCCCGTGTCGCACCGGGGGGCGTCCAGCGGGGTCGCGCCGAGGGTGAACCGGATCATCCGGGCCTCGCCGCTCGTGCGTATGCGTATCCGGACATCGGTGGCGTCCTTGGGTATCCAGGACGGCAGGGCGAACGGCGCCTTCTCGCGTGTGGGGGCGTCGGCGGCGCTCGCGAAGCGCTTGCCCGCCTCCTTGTACACCTTGCTGTCAATTTTGTCGGTCACGGGATTGGGCGGCAGGTTGGGCAGCGCGAAGGCGGCGGTGGCGATGACTCCCACGGTGGCTGCGGCGACGACGAGCGGGCGGCGGTTCATGCTTTCCAGTCTCGGTGGCCGGGCCCCCGTCGCGCGTCCCTCCTCAGGACGAACCGGGACTGCGCCGCAGGTCCCATACGGACTCATACCTGGGAGGGTGTCCGGTCCGCGTGCGTCGACGCGCAGTAACCGAGAGGCCTCCGGGGGAGTTGGCCGGAGGTGATCCGTCCGCCCCGGCACCGAGGAACCCCATGCGCCGTCGCCGCCTCCCCGCTCTCGTCCCGGCCCTCGCCACCGCCACCGCCACCGCGGTGCTCGCCCTCGCCCCGGCCGCCTGGTCGGCGCCGCAGGTCCCGGCCGACAAGCCGCAGGTGCTGAGCCGCTGGACGCAGACCAGCGCCGCCAGCTACCAGGAATGGGCCGAGGCCCGCGCGCACCGGGTGGCCTGGGCGGCGTACGGCTTCGACTGGTCGACGGACCACTGCACCTCGTCCCCCGACAACCCCCTCGGCTTCCCCTTCGCGGACGCCTGCGCGCGCCACGACTTCGGCTACCGCAACCACCGTGCTGCGGGGCTGTTCCCGGCCGCCAAGACCCGGCTGGACCTCGCGTTCCACGCGGACCTCAAGCGGGTCTGCGCACACTACTCGGGCTCCCGCAGGAGCTCCTGCGAGGGCACCGCGTGGACCTACTACCAGGCGGTCCGGCTTCTCGGCATCTCCTGATCGCCCGGGGAGCGCACGGCCGACGGCGCGCGCCGCCGACGGGAGCGGAGCGCCTCAGCAGCACAGTACCGGGACCTCCTGGACCAGGTTGTTGCCGAAACCGCCCCGGTTCCAAGGCTGTTCGATGGGCTGCGTGCCGCCCTCGGCGTCCGTGGCGCGGACGGTGAGCGTGTGCCGTCCCGGCACCGCCGCCCAGACACAGGACCAGGCCTGCCACGCCCACCGGTGCGGCCCCGGCGGCGCGACCTCGGCCCGGATCCACGTGCCGCCCCCGTCGGCGCTCACCTCCACCCGGTCGACGGCCCCGTGGCCGGACCAGGCCCGCCCCTCCAGCGGTACCGGGCCGGGGCGCACGACGCGGGTGCGGGACATGAAGTCGGGGAATCCCGGCGGGACCATCAGGGCGCGCGGCGCGATCCGGGTGACCGGCTCGCCGGGGCCGTCCGGATCGTCGGCGGCCGACCGGTAGCGGTAGGCCACGGCCTGCTGGAACCCGGTGAACGGCGCGTCCACGAGGGTGATCTCGCGCAGCCATTTGACGTGCGCCATGCCGTACCAGCCGGGGACGACCAGCCGCAGCGGACACCCGTGCTGCGGGGGCAGGGGCAGGCCGTTCATCGTGTGGGCGATCAGCACCTCGGGGTCGTCCCCGGCGGCGGCGGCCACGGGCAGGCTGCGCCGGTAGTCCTGCTCGACGCCGCGCTCGACCCCGTGGTCGGCGCCGGTGAACACGGCCTCGACGGCGTCCGGCCGCACCCCGGCCTCGGCGAGCACCAGACGCAGCGGTACGCCCGTCCAGTCGGCGGTCCCCACCGCCTCGACCAGCCACGGCTGGCTGACCGGCCGGGGTGTCAGGCGGGCCCGGCCGTTGCCCGCGCACTCCATCGTGACGCGGTGGGTGACCGTGGGGAACGCGTGCAGCGCGGCGAGGTCCAGGGCCAGCGGGGTACGCACCCGGCCGCCGACGGTGAGGGACCATCCGGCCGGGTCGGCGGCGGGGATGTCGTAGTGGACCAGGACGTAGTGCAGTCCCGGCGGTGTGACCTCGTAGCGCAGGGCCTCCAGCGGGAGTCCGTGGTTGCGGGCCGCGAGCGCCAACTCGTCCGGGCCGATGCCCTCGCCGGGCGACGCGATGCGGCCCGGGGTGCTGACGTCCCGCACCGACGGCTGCTCCATCTCCTCATGGTCGCGCGTGCCTGCGCCGCCGCGCCACCGCTGCCGGCGCGGTGCCGCCGAGGCGGGCGCCACTTCGCGGACACAGCTCAGGGCACCAGGTGGCGGGTGAACCAGTCACCGGCCAGGCGGGCCACCTCGTCCAGGGCTCCCGGCTCCTCGAAGAGGTGGGTGGCCCCCGGGACGATCTCCAGCCGGTTCTCGCAGCGCAGCTCGCGCTGGGCCCGGCGATTGAGGTCGAGCACCGTCGAGTCCCGGCCACCCACGATCAGCAGCGTGGGGGCCCGTACGACGGTGAGCCGCTCACCGGCCAGGTCCGGCCGGCCGCCGCGGGACACCACCGCCCCGATGTCGGCGCCCGCCTCCCCGGCCGCCCACAGCGCCGCCGCGGCCCCGGTGCTCGCCCCGAACCAGCCCGCCGGGAGGAACTCCCGCCGGCGCAGCCAGGCGGTGGCCTCGGCGAGGCGTCGGGCCAGGGTCTCGATGTCGAAGACGTTGGCCCGGTCGGCCTCCTCCTCGGGCGTGAGCAGGTCGAGGAGCAGGGTGGCGAGGCCCGCCCGGTTGAGGTCCGCCGCCACGGACCGGTTGCGGGGGCTGCGGCGACCGCTGCCGGAGCCGTGCGCGAACACCACGACCGCCCCGGCACCCTCCGGCAGGGCGAGGTCCCCGACCAGGACGGGGCCGCCGGTGTCCACCTCGACCTCGACGGCTCGGACGGGCGGGCGACCGGCGGGGTCGGCCGCCGCCCGCGCCAGCAGGAAGACGACCTCCTCGTCGGGGGTCTGGGAGAAGTCCTGGTACCACTCGCCGACGGCGCGGAAGGCATGCGGCGTGGCGAGGCACACCACCTCGTCGGCCGTGGAGCCCAGCCGGGCGACGGCGTCCGGCGGGGCCACCGGAACGGCCAGCACCACCCGTGCCGCGCCCTGCGCCCGTACGACCTCGCACGCGGCGGCGGCCGTGGCGCCCGTCGCGATCCCGTCGTCCACGACGATCACGGTCCGGCCGTCCAGGGGCACGCGCGGCCGGTCCCCGCGGAACCGCGCGGCCTGTCGGGCGAGCTCCGCCGCCTCGGCGTGTTCCACCGCCTCGATGTCCGGCGGGCCCAGCCGGCTGCCGCGGACGATGTCCTCGCTGACGACGCGTACGCCGCCTTCGCCGATGGCGCCGAAGCCCAGCTCACGATGGTGGGGGACGCCGAGCTTGCGCACGACGACGACGTCGAGGGGGGCGCCGAGCGCGCGTGCCACCCGGTAGGCGACCGGGACTCCGCCGCGGGGCAGGCCCAGGACGACGGGGTCCTCCCCCTTCAGGTGTCGGAGCGCTTCGGCGAGCCGCTCGCCGGCTTCCGCGCGATGGGTGAACAGCACGATGGCTCACCCCCAACCAGGGGAGACGGAAACCACGTACCCATCTCCTTCGACGCAACCGCATCCCCGGCCGTCCCGCAAGTCGGTCGGCCGGCCCTCCGGGCCGCCGGCCCCGGCGGACGCGTTCCGTTCCGGAGCCGGCGCGGTGAACTGGTCGGAATTCGCCGTCCAGTTCGCTGTTCTCCGGGGGCTCCCGTCGCTTCACCAAGAGATGTTTCTGCAACCCGCCGAACCCGCTTCACCCGCACGAAAGCCCTCCGCTGAGGGAGGGCTTCGGGTGGTGCGGAAAGAGTGCCCCCGGCAGGACTCGAACCTGCGGCCAAGTGCTTAGAAGGGACTGCCGTCGTTTCCTCTTCATAGGGTTCTGAAGTGCAGCTACGTTCGCAGATGTTGCCGTTCCCCACCTCTCGCACCACGTATCCACCGGAGCGATGCCTTCCGCCTTGCTGGAGCCAGCCCGCGCCGCATACATGACCTGCTTTGGTTGCTCACCCAACCCCGCGCCAAGCCCGGACCGGGTCGGCTGGCTAGCCACAGAAGCCACCCACTAAATGTGTCGATCTTCCTGCGTACGGTGCCGTCAACGGTCGCCGTCAGCCGTCGCATGCCCCCCCAGGGTCGCGCGCGCCAGCACGCGCGGCTCCTGAAAGCCCCGGGTGCCTCACGCGACAGCAGGTCAGGGCTCTGCCCCAAGCGGTACATGAGCAGGCTGCAGGCGCCCGTCCACGAGGACAGGAGTAGGGGCTAGACATTGCGGTGGATGACGTCCTGCAGACGCGGGCGATACAGGTGCGGGTCACACGATCAGCTAGATGCCCACCATCGTGCGGGTGGATCAGCTGTCCGCCCAGGACTAGGCCGAAGGTGTTGACGCCATCCGAATGCACCCCAGGTGGCCAACAGGAGATGTCGCGCTAGAAAATGCAGGTCAGAAGCCTGGTGACTTGACGTGGGCATGGCGGATTGTCCGGATTCCGCGTGCCGCCGAACCGTTGACCGGCTAGGCTCCCGGCATCATACTTTCCCGTAACCTTCCCAATGAGAGGCTTCTGTGACTCCGTCGCCGCTGGTCCTGCCGAAACCATCCACGACACAGCTGGAGAAGGCGCCCCTCCAGCTGGTGGTCTGCCAGGTGCGTCACGATCGAGTTGCTGGGCCGCAGCACGGTGATCAAGTGCTGGAGATTCGCGATGCTCTGACTGCTTCCATGGGGGAAGAGCTTGGGCTGGAAGAAATCACCCAGCATGAAATCGGATTCCAGTTCGGCCCTGCAGGAGTTGCGCAACTGCCGGACAATGGCCGTATGAGTGGTTGGCGGTTGCGGTCGAGGGACGGCAAGTGGGTGGTAGCCATCTTTCCGGACTTCTTCGCATTGGAAAGCACGGGATACACCTCATGGACCGACTTTCGCACGCGCCTGAAGGACCTCTGCGGCGCCATCGAAAAAGTTTTCAAGCCAACCGTCGAGCAACGCCTCGGCCTTCGGTACGTAGACGACATGCGTCGTGCTGATGTGAGTTCGGCTGGAGACTGGGCCGGATACATTGAGGACACTCTCCTCGGTCCAGTTTTGCATCCAAAATTTGGTGGCTCCTTGTCTGGGGTCCAGCAAGTATTGGAAATGGTGGCGCCCGAGGGCATGCAGGTGCTACTCAGGCATGGCACGCAATTCGAGGAGTCGTCTAACACCTGGCCCTATGTGTTGGACACGGATTGTTCACGGGCGGCGAGCCGGAGGTTCAAGGCTGATCAAATCATCGAAGGGGCTGGCTCATTGCATGAGCTGGCACTACAGGTATTTCAAGCCTCTGTCACACCTGAGATGCTTGAGAGTTTGCAAAGGAAGGAATAGGCGTGAACGCTTTGACGCTGGACGCCTTTTATCCTGATCAGACTCCTATCCTGACAGCGAGCGGCGCCCATTCGGAATCCCCGTTCGGCTTTATTGATTCACTCAAGCGTGCGGCGAGGCCGATCCTAATCCTCGGCGCTTTTGCTGTCACAGCGTCAATGCCGGCTACCCCCGCAGAAGTAATCTCGCGGGCTATTAGTACACGGTTTCCCGTGACGCGCACTGGGCTTGGTGACGAGATTGAACCGCTTCTCCCGTTTGTTTCAGATCGTGCGTCTGTGCGCCTGGCCAGCGAAGCATCTACCCACTCTGCTGCCGCCGACAAGAATAGACGAGCTGCAGAGCGGGCTCTGGTCGCGGTTGGAGAACTCAGCAGTTGGCTGAACCTTCCGGAAGAGAGGATCGCTGAGCTTGGCGGGTTCAGCCGTAGAAGCACAAGTAACTGGCGCGCTGGAGGCGGCGTATACCCGAAGACTGTGCGAGGACTGTTTGAGATCCACAGTGTCGTAAAGAGTGTAGTTAGCGGTATGGGGCTTGGCGCCGCCCTGCTCTGGCTGCAGCAGCCGAATGTCTCTGGCGAATGCTCTAGACTGGAAGAATTGGCGTCGGAGAAGGGTCGGCGCAGTATTTCAGCCGAGATTCAAACCCTGATCCTCTCTCCGGTTCCGGTGGTCGAGCGTGCCAGCTTTGAGCCTGAATCGAACGAGTATAGTCAGCCTGCCAAGCCTGTTCTGTTCAATGATCCGCCAAAGTCTCGGAGGCCCCGGCCGGCGTGAACGAGTTCTCGGGCGAAAACGCCCTCCGTGCAACTATTGACCAAGGGCTTCCGGTCACAAGAGACGACTGGCCAGCTGGTGTCCTGGATAAGCTGAAGGCTTTCACGCAGGGTTGCCTGATATCAGACCCGCCATTTTTCTACTACGCGGATCCTCGTTCCTCCATTTGGGCGCGCACCCGTGCGTACGTAGGAGGTGAGGGCCCCGAAGTGATTGAAGGCGCGGGCGCTAGCCTTCCGCGCTACGGGATTATTACCAGTCAAACTTGCGACATTGCGGAAGAAGATGCCCCTCGGCCGAGGCGGCCTTGGGTGCAGGTGAGCCCGGTGTATGACATCGGAACCCTTGTCGATAAAGGGCAAAGGTCTCAACTCGCTAAATTTCAGGGAGCCTCATACTTTCTCCACGTCCCGAAAATTGCTTCGGGTGATGAGTTCTGGGTGGCCGATCTCAGGATTGAATTCCCAGTGGAGAAGGGCTGGTTGGCGGATCAGTCTCCTCTGGATGGATTCGGCAGCGAAGAGATTCAACGAAAAGTTGGCGAAAGGCTAGCTGTTCAGAGGAGTCGGCCGGCGTTCGCTGGATCCTTCGTTACGGCAGTGCAGGGTCCGCTTGTGTCTTCTTTGCGTGAGCTGAAAAAGAAGAATCGCGACTTCCATGGAGAAATCCTAGATAAAGTGGTTGAAGTTAGGGTGGCTCTCGATAGCTACCTTGTGCCCAAAGAAGCACGTCTTGCCGTCCTGGTGAAGGAAAATCTATCGGTTGACGTGTGGGAATGGTGGATGGCTTGGTGGGATGAAACCGCAGAAGTTGCTGACGGCCTGCAGTTCACCCTTCACCCTCTTGTGCAACGGACGATCGACGAGATGTCTGTTCGTGAGTATATGGAAATGGTCGAGGTTCCTACGGATCGCGTGAGCCCGTCAGGCTGAGCACGTAGGGTTCGGCCGGTTTCCTGCCCGGTTTGGGTCGAGCGTGATCAGGGGGCCGTATGTTCGTTGGCAACTCGGTCAGGTCTGTGAGATTGGCCGCAATGCGATCGAGTGGTCCCCTGGTCTTGCTTGACGCGAGACCCGAACCGGGAGGCGGGCAAACCGTGGAGCCGACCGCCCCAGCCGCAGCGTGCTTCTCCCACCAGCTACTCGAACCGCAGGCCCCGCGGACGGTGGCAGGGCTGGAGCAGCAGGCCCGGGCGACGGGCTGCGGGCGTGCGTTGCGCGACCTTCATACCGCATGAGGTCGCGGCGGATTTCAAGACCCACTCGGTGGCATCACCCATCAGCACTTCCACCTGGGCTTTTTGGATCCGCCAGCTGTCCTGAACAGTCGTGTTGGCCAGAGCTTGGGCACGGCCGCTGATCAACAACGTACTGATGCTGCGCGTTAGCGCGGGGCAGTTGAATTGAGGTGTGTTCGAGCCCCACTGATGAAGCCCCTGAGCGTTGCTTCCATCTTCGCCTGCCCCGTGCTCAGCAAGTCGCCGACGCTGGCGTCGTGCACACCAGCGTCTCTGAGGATGGTCTCCGCCTCAGGCTCTGTGATAGTCCCGGCCTCAACATAGGAAGAAAGTAGGGACTTGGCCTGCAGGAATTCTGTACGCCATCGAGCGCCTAACTCGCCTAGTTCACCTGCGGCCGACAAGAGATCGATGCTGCAGAACAAGCGCATTCGTTCATTTCTGGACATCAGCCTATAGGTAGACTGCAATCGATCCAGGGGTTCGATGACCAGGAAATCCCGCAGATTTCCATTGCCATGAAAGGCCCAAAGCTTGTTCATGGCGCGATAGGCGCTTCCGCGAATTTCAAGAAGGTGTTGAAACTCCGAGGCTTCACGCTGAAACTTTAGGGCTGTCGCCAGGACCGCCTCGGGCCCCTCCAGCTCAACTGCAACGTAGGCAGTTTCCACCTGCAGAAGAGGCTCGGTTAGATCCTGAGCACTCTGGTCACGGTCTCCATCCAAGCGGGTGTACTCGGCGCGGCGCACGAAGTCTCTAGCCACAGCAAGGAAGCCGACATACGCAGCCCTCTGAGCTGCTCGATTCTGCTGCTCCAGCGTGGCCGCGTACTGCGTTGTCGCCGTTGTCTTGGCTGCCCGGAAGGTCGCATCTGCCTGAGCGTGACTGCCCTTGGCCTGGATGCGTGCAGCAGAGAGGGTGCCAGCGATGCCGAGAGCCACACCGGTCAGGGTGGCTATCGCAGTGACCAGTTCCGGAGACATGCCCGGCATCATCGCTTGAGCTACCGGTGTGGCGCTGCTCTTTCACCAGGCTGGCAGCAATGGCGTTCCGAGCGCGACGTCCGGGCAGCCTCTAGCCGAACTAACGAGCACCCCACGTCCAACGGAAGAGAGATCGGCATGACTGAGTCCTCCCAGCTGGTCCCCCACTACGCTGGCCCATGTAGGCCGACGAACGGGGAGAGTGCTCTGAGGATGGGACCGAAGTCGACGAGGGTCTACCAGACGATCCGGTCTTGGATCGAGTCGGGCAAGTACGGCCCCGGCGAAAAGCTTCCCTCCGAGCGGACCATGAGCGCTGAGCTGGAGATCGGCCGTACCGCCCTCCGACAGGTGCTCGCACGACTGGCGAGCGAGCACCTCATCAAGGCGTACGACCGCAGTTCGTACCGGGTCGTGGGTGGTGAGACCGTACCCACGCCGGCGGAGCTGGAGCCCTGGACGATCCACGGCAGCAGGACGGTTTACGAGAACCGGTGGGTGAACCTAGACCTCGTCGACGTCGAGCCGCCCGGGGTTGAGCGGTTCGAGCACCACGTGGTGCGCCTGCACCACGTGGCGATCACGGCTGTGATCGATGAGCAGCAGCGCGTCCTGATGATGTGGCGCTACCGCTTCGTCCCGCAGCAGTGGGGATGGGAACTCCCCGGCGGGATCGTGGACGAAGGAGAGGATGCGGCGACTACTGCGGCGCGTGAGACCGAGGAAGAGACCGGTTGGCGGCCGACGAACGTCGAGCACGTCGTGACGTATCAGCCCATGATCGGCATGGTCGATTCACCTCACGAGATCTTCGTGGCTCGGGGCGCGGAGAAGGTAGGCGAACCCACGGACATCGAGGAAGCGGGGCAGATTGCCTGGGTGCCCCTGGCGGACATTCCCCGGCTCATGGCCGAGGGGAAGCTCATGGGGTCAGGGACCCTCGTCGCCCTGCTGCACGTCCTAGCGTCGCGGGCTACAGCCGTCCCGTAAGTAGCTCCACACGCCGGCGGTGCCGCACGGACCCCGTGCGGTTCGCCAGCAGTCGCGCCTGTTGGAGGTTCGAGCGGGCCTCGTCGAACTCGCCGCGTGCAAGGTGTGCCTGCGTCAGGTCGCTGTGCAGTCCTGCCTTCGCGCGAACAAATGTGGGGTCCGTCGCCTGGAGAGACGCGTACAGGTCACCCATAGCCGAGCTATCCCCCAAGAGCGCCAGCACGTTCCCCCGCCAGCGCGCGAGGTGATCCGCGTTCAGGAAGATGCTCAGCATGTCGGAGTCACGAGGGTTCACGCCTTCCGGCAGCGCGGACGCCGCCCGGTCCAGCGCATGACGAGCGTCGTCGTGCATGCCAGCGGCAGCGCACAACTCTGCTTCGGCCGCGCTCAGCCAGGCTCGAAGGCGGGGCGACTGCCGCTCCGCGTGGGTGCGCTGCGCGTCTCGGATCAGCTCAACCGCCATCTCGGGTCGGCCAGCATCACCCAGGACGTATGCCTGCTCTCCCATGGCGTGGGCCAAATACTGCGGGGCGTCAGCGTCCTGTGCGGCCCGCTTCGCCAGCTCGTAGTGCCGCCATGCGCGCTCCACAGAACCTGCGTCCAACGCTTGCCAGGCTGCCAGGGTCGCCGCCCCTGCCAGGGCTGTCGCGATGGGACGGCGCGTTCCTGGCAGGACCGCGAACGTGAGTGCGTCCTCCATTGCCGTCAGGTGGCCGTTCATCTGGTCCACCAGGCCTGATGCACCCATCTGCCGGTCCATGGTCCGCAGTAGCTCGGTTTGGTCCATGAAGGTGCTCACCATGGAATCGCTGACGCTCCGCGCCGAGTCGATCCGGCCCAACAAATCCTCGTAGCCATCCGCCTGTTGGGGGACTGACCGAGCAGGCTCCCCGCCCAGCTCGGCGTCAGTCACCCCGAGCAGCGGCCGGAGGATCACGGCGTACCGCTCCGTAATGGCCCGTCGCCCGTTCTCCCATTCCGACACGTAGGTCTTCAGGCTCGCGCTGGATGCGACGTTCAACATGTGCTGCCGCGCGTAGCGCTCAATCTCGAAGATCAGCCGCTCCTGCGACCATCCCCGCGCGGTACGAACAGCTCGTAATCCCTTGCCCACGTGCATCGCCTCCGATGGCCGTGCCACCTGCGGGGGCCTAACCGAATCGCCGCAGGTGGGAGCGGGTTAACACCCTTGAGGTTAACCCCTGTTGGCTACCGAGGCCCCCTGTCTGGGCCGTTTCCTGAAGTCACACCGGAACACACCGGCAAGCCCCGAACGAACCAGGGGCTTGCGTCTGGTGCGCACCAGATGCCATGCTTCTGGTGCGCACCAGATGGCCCGCAAGGGCTCAGCTTCGGTGTGCACGCACGACCGAGAGCCCACTTTGCAGCCCGGAGGAAAGCCCGAGGGGGCGAGTACGAAGGCAGCGTCCGTTCCTTAAGAACTCAACAGCGTGTCAAGCGATACGAGACGGGGCGTGATCCCCGTCCCCCATGGCGACGTGTTGTCGCTGGCGGCAACACCTTCTCTTGCGTGCTGGCTCTGGAGGACACCTTCGGGTGCCACCCGGTACGCGCCGCCCTGCTGGCGTCAGAGCAGAGACGATGACGCACCCGACTTCCAGGCTCGGGGCCGGAACGCCGTGGCAACGGTACTCCGGCGAAGCCTCGCCCCTCCGGCTAGGAGGCTGCTGTGTTTCACCGACATCTGTGGGCGCTCGCCGTACTGGACCGGTACGGCTGGCCGCGCCTTCCGCGTCACTGCTCAACCGCTGTGCGACGCAACTGCGGGTTCACGGCCCGCGGTCGCTCGCACGGCAACACCTTCCGAGTCGCCTGACTATCTCGGTCGGCTGCCTCCTCCGCCCGTCCGATCCCTGGGTCGTACGGGCGGGGTTGCAGGGAGCCGAGTACCTCCGCTCCACCCCCAACGCAGTGCAGCCCCCGGCGCTCGAACGCCGGGGGCTGCTGTTCGGGCCCCGTTCCTCTCTCGAAGGAGCAAGACCCATGAAGTCCATCGCTGCACTTCAGAACCTCGTTACCCCGTGGTCCGACGGCTTGGAGCCGTCGGACGCGGAGCTGAACGCGATCGAGCAGGAGATGCCGCTGATCCTGGCGCGCGTCGACCTGCTCGACGCGCAGATCATGACGATCGACCGGACACCGTCCGAGGTGGACGAGCGGCGGATCCGCCGGGCCCGCAACCGGGTCCTGGTCGCCCGGCGGGACCTGGCCAACCGCGTCGCCGGCTCGACGGGCTCGGGGGATGCGGCATGACGTACAGCGCCCGCCTGGCGAACTCCTACTTCGGTGAGTGGGAGATCTACATCATCGTCGAGGGCCACGCCGACGACTGGCCCGTCCACTCCTTCGGCCGCACCGCGCCGACCCCCACGCTCGCCGAGCGCACCGCCGCCCTGGCCGGCCTCGGCTACGAGGCCACCGGCGGCGCCGACTGGGAGTGGATGGAGCTGGAGAACGACTACACGGACGCCGTTGAGTTCCGGGGCTCGTTCGAGGTCCGCCCCATCGGGGAGGCGCTGTGAACCGCAATGCCAAGCGTGCTCTCGTCCTCGCGCTGGTGGTCGTGGTCGGCATGGCCTTCCGGGTCTCCTGGAACGCCCTGCGTGACATCGCCAAGGCCATCGGCGCCGACAACGTCGCCGCCACCCTGTATCCGTTCGTGGTCGACGGCCTCATGGCCCTGGCCCTCGTCGCCGCCCTCGTGCTGACCGACGAGGCCCGCAGGTTCGCGCTGCGGGTCCTCGCCGGCTACACCCTCGCGTCGCTGGTTCTGAACTACGTCCACGGGTTGCTGCCCGAGCTGCACGCCGAGTCGATCGGGTGGAGTCGACTGGCTGAGGGGAACCTGACGAACTGGGCGCTCGTGCTGCTGGCGACGTCGCTTCCGGTCGGGTCGATCTACTTCGGATCCGATCTCGTCGCCAAGGTTCTCCACCATCGACCGGCGATCGAGCCGGACAAGCAAGAATCCACCCACACCCACGCATATCGGTCCACCTCTGAGCAGGACGAACCTCCCGCCGAGCAGCCGGAGCCGCAGGGGGAGGTGGACTCTTCCCCTGTCGCACCGGTCGAGCCGATCGAGGCCCGACCGCAGCTCGCGGTGGCAGCTGAGGGGACACGTCCTCGTCGGGCGACCGGTCGGGTCCCCGTGGCGGCCCGATCGACCCGCTCGACCCGGACGGAAGTCGAGCTGCTGGCCGAGGCGCGCAGCCTGACGGAGTCGTGGCCGGTCGAGAAGTTGACCGGTGAGGGGATTCGCAAGGCCTTGCGTACCTCGCCGGCGAAGGCGCGGATCGTGCGGGAGACGTTGAAGGCGGAGCGGGAGCGGGACGCCGCGGCGGCGGTGGCCGGATGAGTCTGCGGATCGGCTCCCTGTGCACCGGATACGGCGGTCTCGACATGGCCGTCCAGAACGTGCTGGGCGGTACGCCCGCGTGGGTGTCTGACAACGACCCGGGCGCCTCCCGCATCCTGGCCCACCACTACCCCCGGGTGCCGAACCTGGGGGACCTGACCGCGGTCGACTGGCAGCAGGTCGAACCCGTCGACGTCGTGTGCGGCGGCTATCCGTGCCAGCCGTTCAGTTCCGCCGGCAAGCGCAAGGGAGTCGCCGATGACCGGCACATCTGGCCCCACATCGCCCACGCCCTTGGCGTTCTTCGACCCCGCTACGCGATCTTTGAGAACGTCGCAGGGCACCTTTCCCTCGGATTCGCCACCGTCCTCGCCGACCTTGCCGCCCTCGGGTTCGATGCACGGTGGGCTTGTGTTCGCGCATCCGACGTCGGCGCACCCCACCAGCGCAACCGGCTCTTCGTCCTCGCCACTGCTGCCGACCCCCCGCACCTCGGACACCAACGGGGCGGGACGCCACGGAGCGGGGGGCCTGGATCTGCGGACCACGGTCCGGCTGCTGCCGACCCCGACAGCCGCGGACAGCGAGAGGCGATCGACGTCCTACGGCAGGGGCAACCCGACCCTGACTGGGGCCATTACGGTCCAGCCGTTCAGCGGTGGGAAGCGATCCTCGGACGCCCCGCTCCCCGGCCAACTGACCCTCTGGGGCGACTGAACCCGCCTCTGGTCGAGTGGCTGATGGGCCTGCCCGCCGGACACGTCACCGACGTCCGCGGACTCTCCCGCACGGCCCAGCTCAAGGCCTTGGGAAACGGTGTCGTCCCCCAGCAGGCCGACGCTGCCCTGCACGCCCTCGTGAGCCCTGGCGTTGCGGCCGTGGCTGCCTGACCTCCCCGAAGGGAGACGCTCGTGAATCACCTGCCTGAACCGGCCCGCATCGTCGAACTCCCGGCACCCGAGCTGAAGGCGTTCAGCTTCGGGGGTGGCTGGCAGTCCATGGCCGCCATGGTCCTCGCCGCGACCGGCGAGCTGGACTATCGGACGTTCCTGATGGCCAACGTCGGGGACGACTCCGAGAACCCGGCCACCATGGCCTACCTCGACCAGTACGCCCGCCCCTACGCCGAGAAGCACGGCCTGGAGCTGGTCCTCCTGGACCGGGTCATGGTCCGATCCAAGGAGACCCGCACCCTCTACGGGGAGCTCACCAGGCCGGGGTCGAGGTCGTTGAAGATCCCGGTGCGGATGAGCAACGGGGCCCCCGGCACCCGCTCCTGCACCGCCGACTACAAAATCAAGACCGTCGGCCGTGAATTGAAACGCCGCGGCGCCACCAAGGAGCACCCGGCCACGGTCGGGATCGGCATCAGCCTGGACGAGATCGGCCGGGCCAACAAGCGCCGCTGCGAGCCGTACGAGGACATCGAGTACCCGCTGCTGGAACGCGGGATCCGCCGCATCGACTGCGCCCGCATCATCCGCTCCGCCGGCCTTCCCGTACCGCCCAAGTCATCGTGCTGGTTCTGCCCGTTCCACCGGCCCGAGGCCTGGCACGACATGCGCCGCGACCAGCCCGAACTCTTCGAGAAGGCCTGCCAGCTCGAAGACCTGCTGAACGAACGCCGTGACGCCCTGGGCAAGGACCACGTCTACCTGACCCGCTTCGGCCGCCCCTTGCGGGCCGCCATCCCCGACGGCGTCGACACCCTGCCGTTCGACGACATCGACCCCGGATGCGACTCCGGCTGGTGCATGACCTGACCGTGCTCCGAAGGGAGACACCCGTGAACCACCTGCCCGAACCTGCCCGCGTCGTCCGCCTCCCCGACGGAACCCACGTCTACGCCGACCGGATCCCCGCCACCTTCCAGAGCGGCTCGCAGGTCGTGCACCAGCACATCCACCAGGCCGCCCCGGACCGGACCGTTCAGCGCCTGGCGCTCGGTTCCGGGGTCGGCGCCGGCGCGGTCGCGGCCGGCGTGTACTTCGGCCCGCTGCTGGTCGGGGTGCTCACCGCGATCGCCGCGAACATCGCGATGCTCGCCTTCCTCGCCTTGGTCCTCGCGTGGGGTGTCCACACGGTCGTGAAGTCGACCGGGAGCTCCGAGGGCGCCGCTGCGGTGAAGAACGCGCGCAGGCTGGCCCGTCGCCGCCGTCGCTGACGGTTGCCCGATCCACCCACCCGCTGGTGGGTGGTGAGGGGAGCCGGACAGACCGGCCCGCGGAAGGAGTCCCGTGATGGCGAAGGACCCGAAGTTCACCGCCAAGGAGATGGCCCAGCTCGGCTGGTACACGGCCCGGATGGCCAAGCGCGGCATCGCCAGTCAGACCGTCTACCAGGGCGATCTGGAGCGCAAGGTCGACCGGATCATCGACGGCGCCCGCGAACGCGAGGCCCGCCAGGCGGCCGAGGCCGCCGCGGCTGCGAAGGCCGCCCGTAAGGCCGCGGCGAAGGCCAAGAACCGCAAGTAGCTGTGCCCCCGGAGCGGCCGTCCCGGCCAAGGAAACCGCGCCGCTCCGGGGCCCTACCCACCCGCCCACAGGCGAGAGCAGGAGTTCACAGCATGACCGACACCCAGCAGACCACGCACCTGCGGGCCGTCCCGGACGAGGACGTCGAGCCGGTGATCCCGAAGATGGTCGACAACCCGAACCTGCCCGACCCCAAGGTCCGCGAGGAGAAGCGCAAGCCGGTCCTGGCCGGGTGGCTGACCAACCGGCGGGACTTCACGGCCACCGCACGCCACGCCGCCGCGAACCTCGGCTACGCCACCCTCTTCCACGGTGTCCGGATGCCCGTCTACGCCGCCCGACTCGGTATCCGCTCCCCTCGGGGAGCCTGCCGGTTCATCGCCTCCACCAACCGGTGGGTGTGGGACCGCGAGGCCGCACCGTTGAGGGACTTCGCCGTCCGCACCGAGGACGTCGACGAGTACATGCGCCTGGCCAAGCTCCGCCAGGGCCGCATCCGGCTCCGCGGACTGGTCACCCTCGTCGCCGCCGTGTTCGGCGCCGGCTTCGCCCTCTGGCTGTACGTCCTGGCCCCGGTCTACCTGTACGCGTTCGCCGCCGGCGGGGTACTCCTCCTCGGCCTGGCCGGTCAGCAGCCGGACGCTCCGGTCATCGGCCCTGCGGTGTTGAAGACCGAGCTGCAGAAGATGACCGGCTCGATCGTGCTGCGCGGGCTGGACAGCATCGGCAACGCGAAGATCTCCGCCGCCATCAAGAAGGGCGGCGACATGAACGGGCTCCGCTTCACCTCGGAGATCGTCCGCGACGGGCCCGGCTACCGCGCCGACCTCGACCTCCCCTACGGCGTGACGCCGGAGGACATCATGGAGGCCCGCAAGCCGCTGGCCTCGGGTCTGCGCCGCAAGGTCGGCTGCGTCTGGCCCGCCCCGGATCCGACCGAGCACGAGGGACGGCTGATCCTGTGGGTCGGAGACAAGCCGATGAACGAGACCACCAAGCCCGCCTGGCCGCTGTTGAAGTCGGGGCAGGTGGACCTGTTCAAGCCGGTCGTGTTCGGCAACGACCAGCGCATGCGGGACGTGTCGGTGACCCTCATGTTCGCCTCGGTCGTGGTCGGATCGATCCCGCGCATGGGCAAGACGTTCCTGATGCGGCTGTTTCTGCTGATCGCTGCCCTCGACCCGCGCGCCCAGATCTACGCGTTCGACTTCAAGGGCACCGGGGACTTCGGCGCGCTGGAGCCGGTATGCCACCGCTACCGGGCCGGGGAGGAGGACGAGGACATCGAGTACGTCGTCCAGGCCCTGCGCGAGTTGAAGGACGAGCTTCGGCGCCGGGCGAAGGTCATCAAGTCCCTGCCCCGCTCGCGGTGCCCGGAGTCGAAGGTGACCCCCGAGCTGGCCGGCGACAAGACGCTTGGGCTGCACCCGATCGTGGCCGGGTTCGACGAGTGTCAGGTGCCTTTCGAGCACGAGAAGTACGGGGCGGAGATCGAAGCGATCTGCACCGACATCACCAAGCGGGGCCCGGCCCTGGGCATCGTCGGCATGTTCGGCACCCAACGCCCCGACGCGAAGTCCCTGCCCACCGGGATCAGCGCGAACGCGGTGCTGCGGTTCTGCCTCAAGGTCATGGGGCAGCCGGCCAACGACATGGTGCTGGGCACCTCGATGTACAAGGCGGGGATCCGGGCCACGATGTTCTCCCGCTCCGACCGCGGCATCTGCTGGATGGCCGGCGAGGGAGACGACCCCCGCATCGTCGCCTCCGCGTTCGTCGATGCGGTCGCCGCCGAGCAGGTCGTCGCCCGCGCCCGCAAGATGCGTGACGAGTACGGCAACGTCACCGGCCACGCCATCGGCAAGGACCCCGAGACCACCGCCGGCGTCGACATCCTCGCCGACGTTCTCGCGGTCGTCCCGGCGGACGAGGACGCGGTGTGGTGCGAGCGGATCGCCGTCCGCCTCACCGGCCTCCGGCCCGACGCGTATGCGGGGTGGAAGGGCGAGAACGTCACCGCCGCCCTCAAGCCCTGGGGCATCAAGCCCGGCCAGGTCTGGGGCCAGACCGACGACGGCGAGGGCAAGAACCGGCGCGGCATCAAGCGCACCGACATCACCACCGCCATCACCCGCCGTGACGCCGACAGGGCCGCCGCCTGACCCCGAAACCGGTGCTAGACCTAGCGGGAGCCGCTGCTAGGTCTAGCACCCCCGCTAGCACCCCATCAGGCCCCTGACCAGGGAACTAGCGTCTAGCGGCCCACCTGCGAAAAGCCCCGGAAACCGCCCCAGCCACGGGAGGACCCGCATGCTCATCGCTAGCACCGCCCTCATCCTCGCCACCCTCGCCGGTTACACCCTGTTGTGCATGGCCAGCCCCTTCGGGACCTGCCGCAAGTGCGACGGTGCCGGCGCCAAGCTCACCGTCAACCGCGCCGGGAAGCTCAAGCGGGTCAAGCCCTGCCGCCGCTGCCACGGCCAGGGCAAGCGCCTGCGCGTCGGGCGCCGCCTGCACAACCACAGCCGTGAGATCCACCGCGCCGGCGCCCGCTGACCCCGGACAGCACAAAGCCGGTGGCCGTCCGCCATCAGGCGGGCCCCTCGCCTAGCTGACGACAGGCGGACACGGCCACCGGCAACACCCCGAGCTTGTCAGCACCCGAAGCATGCGCAGCCTCCCAGCACACCCCGAGCACCGTCAAAGGAGATTCCGGCATGGCCATCACCGTCTCGCTCGTCGCGCTCTTCGGACTCGTCCTGTACTTCCTCCTGCGCTCCCACAGCCTCAGCGCTGGCAGCGCCTTCGTCGCCGCCGGCTTCGGGTTCTTCCTCGCCTCGACCGGCGCCGCGGGCCCCATCAACGAGATGGCCAACGCCATCGTCCACGCCATTCCCAACCTCTAGCGACCGCAGACCCGCCCGCTCCACACGCACAGCAAAAGGGCGGCCCCCGTCTCGCCAAAGCCGGGGCCGCCCTCATCCAGCACTGAGCAAGAGAACTGGAGACCCCAATCATGAACCACACGACCGAAATCCCGCGAGACCCCAACCGGCCTGCCTTACCCATCCACCTACGAACCGCCCTCCAGCTCGCCCGGATCGGCTTGCCCGTTCTGCCCCTGCGGGAGGGAAAACTTCCCTTCGGGAACTGCCCCGCCTGCACCAGCAGCAAAGCCGCCACGCCCTGCCGGTGCGGCGACCGCCCGAACATGAAGTTCGCCGGGCCCTGCCACTGCCCCGCCCCCTGCCACGGCTGGGCCGCCGCCACCACCGCCCCCGGCATCCTCACCGGCCCGGCCTGGGCGACCGCCTGGCACCAGGCGGTCGCCCTCGCCTACCACCCCGGCGGGGCCCACCTCACCGTCGTGGACCTCGACAACCCCGATGCCGTGGCCTGGGCCCGCGAGAACCTCCCCGCGACCAAGGTCGTGGCGACGACCCGCGGGGAGCACTGGATCTACCGAGGTTCCATGCAGTCCGCCAACAAGGTCCGGCCCGGCGTGGACATCAAATCCCTCATGTCCTACGCGCGCTGGTACGGCACCGGCACCGGCCCCATCACGGCCCTACCGGACGTCGTCCGGGCGCTCGTCGTGAGGGAAGAGTCCACCCGGGCCCTTCGCGGGGAGGTGGACTCTTCCTCCCCGGCCCGCGCCACCTGGGACCGTTCGGTTGCCAC
This sequence comes from Streptomyces sp. CLCI03, assembly GCF_053615355.1. NCBI lineage: Bacteria > Bacillati > Actinomycetota > Actinomycetes > Kitasatosporales > Streptomycetaceae > Streptomyces > Streptomyces sp. CLCI03. The sequence goes on from NZ_CM132132.1 coordinate 5,255,432, forward strand.
CGGCTGCCGCCACAACGACACCTTCGTCCGGACCGGGCTCACCCGGGGCCTCGCCAGGATCGCCGCCTGCCCCGAGCAGGGCGCTGGCAGCACCGCCTACGGAGTCGCCCGCTTCCTCGCCAACCAACACACCCGATGCCCCGGCCCGTGCGGACTGGACGTGCTCGGGCAGCAGATCATCGACGCGGCCATCGCCGTCGGAGTGCCCGAGGCGTACGCGGCCCGAGCGGTCGCCAACGGCTTCAACGCGGTTGTGGTGAGGGCAACGTGACCACCGGCCCCCGCTCCGCCGAACCGACCCCCACCCCGGACGACAGTGGCGCGCCGAAGGTCGTCGCCGAAGGCGTCCCTTCTGCCCTTCGCTCTGCCCCGCGCTGGGACGACGGGCGCCGCCCCATCGCCTGGCTCCACATCACCGCCCCCGGACGCGGCGTGACCCCGTCCGTCCGGTCGTGGTGCGTGTGCGGACGGAACCTGTTCGCCGCCGGACAGCGGCGCGCGCTCGCCCTGATTGCCGACCACGCCGCTCATCGAGACGTCTGCCCGTCACGCGACGAGGAAAGGAGGGACGCCGCATGATGGACTGCCCCGCCCTCGAAGCCGAGGAACTCCCGCCGCCGACCAACCCTCTGGCGGTCGCCCGCCGGCTGGAGCCGGACTGGCAGACCGCGGACGGACAGCTCGTGTGCCGGCGCTGGCGCGGATCATGGATGCGCTGGACGGGTACCTGCTGGCGTGAGCTGGACGACGCCCAGGTACGCAAAGCCATGTACGAGCGGCTGGAGCACGCCGTCTACCGGGTACCCGGCAAGGACGGCGAACCCGAGGAACGCGCTTGGGCGCCGACGAAACAGAAGATCAGCAATCTCCTCGACGCGCTGGGATCCATCACTCTGCTGCCCACCGACACCGACGCGCCCGCGTGGCTCGACGGCAGTGGCGCGAGCGACGCGGACAGCGATCCCATCGTGGCGTGCGCGAACGGCCTGCTCAGGATCCGTGACCGCGCGCTGATGCCGCACACCCCCGGTTTCTTCAACCTCGTCTCCGTCCCCTTCGACTACGACCGCACCGCCACGGCCCCGACATGGGAACAGTTCCTGGCGCAGATCTGGCCCGACGACCCCGACGCCATCACCGCACTACAGGAGTGGTTCGGCTACGTCCTGTCCGGCCGCACCGACCTCCAGAAGATTCTGCTCATCGTGGGCCCGTCCCGCTCCGGCAAGGGCACCATCGCGCGGGTACTGAAAGCGCTGGTCGGCAAGGAGAACCTTGCCGGGCCCACGCTCGCCGGGCTGGGCACGAACTTCGGGTTGGCCACGCTGGTCGGGAAGTCCCTCGCGGTCATCTCCGACGCCCGACTGTCCGGGAACGACAACAGCCAGATGGTGGAGCGGCTGCTGACCATCTCGGGTGACGACACCATCGACGTCGACCGCAAGTACCGCGAGCAGTGGACCGGCAAGCTCCCCTCACGGCTGATGATCCTGTCCAACGAGCTGCCGCACTTCGGCGACTCCTCGGGCGTCATCGCCAACCGGTTCGTCCTCCTCAGCATGCGCGTTTCGTGGCTCGGCAAGGAGGACCCCACCCTCACCGACCGGCTCACCGCAGAGATGCCCGGCATCCTCAACTGGGCGCTGGAGGGGCTGGCCCGGCTCCGGCGCACCAACCGGATCACAGAACCCGCCTCCAGCCGAGACGCCGTCACCACCATGCGCGACACCGCGTCCCCCACCAGCGCGTTCGTCCGAGAGCGTTGCACGACCGGCCCCACGTGCAGCGTCCCAGTGGACGACCTGTGGGCGATCTGGCGCGAGTGGGCGGAGGACAACGGAGTGCGCGCCGGAACGAAGCAGGTGTTCGGCCGCAACCTCCTGTCCGTCATCCCCCAGCTCAACCGCACCCGCCCCCGAGATGAGCACGGCCGGCAGGTTCTCACGTACAGCGGCATCACCCTCAACCAGTCCGACCCACATTCGTGAAAGTCGCGACTCAACGCGTCTCAAGACGCTCAGACCACCTCTGAGACGCGATGAGTAGCGACTCAACGCAATGTGAAGCCAACTGAATCCGACGGGCCCCGGTGCCGCTGGCCCCTCTGCCGAAGCTCAGCTACCTAACTTCCCATCCTCAGCAAGGCGTGGCCGGTACCCCCGGCCATGCCCTGCTGCCGGTTCAAAGGAACCCACATGGCCACGCACACCAGCAGGCGGGGGATGCTCAAAGTCCCGGAGGTCTGCGACGAACTCGGGATCTCGCGATCCACCTTCTACGAGTGGCGGCTGAAGCAGCGCGCCCCCCGCTGCATCAAGCTCCCCAACGGCGAACTGCGCGTACGCCGGGGCGACCTGGACATCTGGCTCAACGATCTCGAGGACGCCGCCTGATGGACACGACGTACGAAGTCAAGATCTGGAAGATCGGATCGCGCAAGCAGGCCAAGGGCATCACGTACACGGTTCGATGGTTCCTGGGAGGCCGCGAATGGCGAGCTCCGTTCGCTACCCGGGCGTTGGCTGACGCCTTCCGCTCCGAGCTGGTCAGCGCCACCCGCCGCGGTGAAGCATTCAGCGTTTCGACAGGGCGGCCGCTCTCGCACGCAGCAGGTGCAAGTGCTGTGAGCTGGTACGAGTTCGCGGTGAAGTTCACGGACTTCCAGTGGCACCGCACGAGCGGGAACAGCCGCAAGACGACGTCCAAGGTCTTGATGGCCGCCACCGGGGCGCTCCTACGTAGTCCAGTGCCCAGCACCTACGACCCGGTGGTCGTGCGCACGGCGCTGCGGGAGTTCGCCTTCAACACCCGCCGGCGGACCGAAGCGCCTCCTGAAGTTCTTTCCATCCTCAAGTGGGTGGAGCGCAACAGCCTGTCCATGGCTGCGTGGGAGGACTCCGCTCGGGTGGATGCGGTCTTGCGGGCGGTGTCCACTCGGCTCGATGGCTCCGACACAGCGGCCAGCACCATCAAGCGCAATCGGCGGGTGCTGAACGTGATGCTGGAGCACGCCGTCAAACACAACGTGCTGAGGGCGAACACCTTGCCGAAGGGGCGAGGGGCGACACCGAAGACGTCCATCGCCGTCGACAAGCGCTCTCTGATCAATCTCCGCCAGGCGGCCGGCCTGCTGGGCTGGGTCCGCCGACGTCCTCGTGGTGGGCCTCGCCTCCATGCCTTCTTCGCCGCGATGTACTACGCCGGCCCGAGACCGGAAGAGGTGGTGGCCATGTACGTCATGGATGTCCGGCTTCCTCCGGAGGGCGCTGCCGACCAGTGGGGCGAGCTGCTGATCCACACGGCGCAACCCGAAGTGGGAAAGCACTGGACGAATGACGGCGCGATCCACGAGGAGAGAGGTCTCAAGGGCCGGGCCAAGGACGACATGCGAACGGTCCCGTGCCGACCCGCATTGACCAAGATCCTCAGGGAGCACATCGAGCGCGAGGAGCTGAAGCCGGGCGACCTGCTCTTTCCGGGTGAGAAGGGGGAGATGCTCGCCGGGTCCGTCATCCGGCGGGCATGGCGTTCCGCCCGTCAGGAGACCCTCACCCCGGAGGAGATCCCGTCACCCCTGGGGAAGCGTGTCTACGACCTGCGCCACACATGCCTGACGAACTGGCTCAACGACGGCGTTCCGCCGGCGCAGGTGGCGGAATGGGCAGGTAATAGTGTCCCGGTCCTGCTGGCCGTCTACGCCCGATGCGTCGTTGGCCATCTAGGGGACCTGAAGAAGCGCATCGAGGCGGGGGGTGACCTCCCCGAGGTCTGAGGCCTCTTGCCGAGAACGCCACCGCGTATCCACCGTGGCCACCCGCAGAAACTGGGAATCAGCCGGATACGGCCGGACTGCCGGTTGGGGTTACCGCGCGATGTTCCGACCCTTATCAGGCGACTACCGATATCTCGATAAGGTGCGCTGACCTGCACGAAAGCCCTCCCCGGGGGGAGGGCTTCGGGTGGTGCGGAAGTGGTGCCCCCGGCAGGACTCGAACCTGCGGCCAAGTGCTTAGAAGGCACCTGCTCTATCCACTGAGCTACGGGGGCCGGAAAGTGGCCTTGGTGGGCCTGGAGCCTCCGGTGGGGGTGGGGCTGAGGTCCGTGCCGGGTCAAGGATAGGGCTCCGGTTGCCTTGTCCCGGTTGCTTCACTCGCGGGCCACGATGTGGAGGTTCGGTGAAGCGGTCCCGATAATCGCAGGCAGGTGCGATTCTCGCATCGCTTTTGCGCCGCGTCGCCCCTGGTGTTGTGCACTCGTTATGCCTGCGCCCCACTCGTCCGTCGTGCCCAGAATGTCCCACTGGAATCGCGGTCGGCGCGCAGAGGACGTATAAGCTTCAAAAATGGTCCCAAATTGGGCATTCTTCGCATGTGGTGACCTTGGATGTTCGGCCTCAGCTGCTCGATGCCCTGTCCGCCCTGCGCGACCGGGTCGCGTCCGTGCGTCTGCCGCTGCCCCTGCCCGGCGCTCCGCGCGCCCGCCAGACCAGAGCCGAGCTGCTCGCGCAGCTCGACGACTACCTCGTACCCCGACTGAAGGCGCCCGAGGCGCCGATGCTCGCCGTCGTGGGCGGGTCCACCGGGGCGGGTAAGTCCACCCTCGTCAACTCCCTCGTCGGCCGGCAGGTCAGCGAAGCCGGGGTGCTGCGCCCGACGACCCGCACCCCGGTGCTCGTCTGCCATCCGGACGACCACCACTGGTTCGCCGGAATGCGCGTGCTGCCCGACCTGATGAGGGTCTGGGTGCCGCACGGGGAGGACGAGGCGCCACCGACCGCCAGATCCCGGGCCCGCGACCGCGGCCGCGGCCCGGCAGACACCCACGCGACCCGCGAGATGCGGATCGAGACCGTTTCCAGCCTGCCGCGCGGGCTCGCCATCCTCGACGCCCCCGACATCGACTCCCTGGTCGTCGAGAACCGCACCCTCGCCGCCCAGCTCATCTGCGCCGCCGACGTCTGGGTGATGGTCACCACCGCCTCGCGGTACGCCGACGCCGTCCCCTGGCACCTGCTGCGCACCGCCAAGCAGTACAGGGCCACCCTCATCACCGTCCTCGACCGGGTCCCGCACCAGGTGCTCGCCGAGGTCTCGCGGCAGTACGGGGCCCTGCTCACCAAGGCCGGACTGGGCGACGTACCGCGGTTCACCGTCCCGGAACTGCCCGAGTCCGCCGGCGGGGGCGGGCTGCTGCCGGCCAGCGCCGTCGCCCCGCTGTTCGCCTGGCTCGCCCACCACGCGCAGGACCCCGCCGCCCGGCAGTACGCCGTCGGTCGCACCGCGCTCGGCGCGCTGGACTCCCTCGCGCGCCGGATGCCGGAACTCGCCTCCGCCGTCGCCGCCCAGCACGCCGCCGCCGTACGACTCACCTCGGCCGTCGAGGACGCGTACAAACGGGAGGGCAAGCGGGTCCGGAGCCGCCTCGACCACGGCGCCGTACTGGCCGGGGACGCGCTGACCCGGTGGCGCGGCTACCCGCTCGACACGAGCGCCGACGAACTGCTGGACTCGCTCGCCGAATCCCTCGCCGCGCTCCTCCAGTGCGCCGTCGCCGCCGCCGACGAGCGCATCGCCGACGCCTGGCGGCGCGAACCGGCCGCCGGCGCGGTCTCGCTGCCCGCGCCCGACCGGGAGGCGGGGGAGCGCATCGGCGTGGCTGTGCGCCGCTGGCGACGGGTCCTGGAGGAACTCGCCGAGGAGGAGGTGGCCAGGAGCGACAGGCAGCCCGCACCCGACCCCGGCGGCATCGCCGCCCTGCTCGTCGCCGCCCTCCTCGGCGGCAAACGGGCCCGGCCCGCGGGGGAGAAGCTCGCCGAACGGATCGGCGCGCAGGCCGCCCTGCGGCTGCGCGACCGGGGCGGGGAACTGGTCGGCGACCACCTCGACCAGGTGCTGCGCGCCGAACGCGACCGCCGGCTCGCCCCGCTGGAGGCGCTCGAAGTGACCCCGGAACCACAGGCCGAGCTGATTGCCGCGCTGTCCGTACTGCAGAAGGAGAGGTGACGCGGTGACCGCCCTGACCGACCGCACCGACGACCGCTGGGACGACGGGCTCATCGCGCGCTCGCGCCCCCGGATCGTCGAAGGGGACCCGGACGAGGACGGGCGCGAGGGGGAGGAGGGCGACGAGGGCGACGACGCCCTCGTCCGGGCCGTCTCCGGCGCCGGCAGCGACGGCGGCAAGTCGACCGCGCCCCCGCTCAGTCCCGAGGGGCAGGCCCTGCGGCTGCGCCTCGACGCACTGCGCCAGCTGGTCGGGCTGTCCCGGACCAGGCTCGACGGGAAGACCCTCGCCGAGGCCGGCCGGGTACTGGACGAGGCGGCCGCGCGCCGCGGACTGTCGCCCCAGCACACGGTCGTCGCGATCGCCGGAGCCACCGGAAGCGGTAAGTCCACTCTCTTCAATTCACTCGCCGGTGTGCAGATCTCCGAGATGGGACTGCGCCGCCCGACCACCGCCGCGCCCATCGCGTGCAGCTGGTCGGACGGAGCCGCCGGACTGCTCGACCGGCTGGAGATCCCGGGACGGCTGCGCCGCCGGCCCCGCGAGACCTCGGAGGCGGAGGCGCTGCGCGGGATGGTCCTCGTCGACCTGCCCGACCTGGACTCCGCGGTCGGCGCGCACCGGGACCACGTGGACCGCGTACTGGCGCTGGTCGACGCCGTGGTGTGGGTGGTGGACCCGGAGAAGTACGCGGACGCCGTGCTGCACGAGCGGTACCTGCGGCCGCTCGCCGGGCACGCGGAGGTGACCTTCGTCGTCCTCAACCAGGTGGACCGGCTGCCCGGGGAGGCCGCCGACCTCGTCCTGGACGACCTGCGCCGGCTCCTCGACGACGACGGCATCGCCCTCGGCGAGCACGGCGAGCCCGGCGCCACCGTCCTCGGGCTGTCCGCCCTCACCGGGGAGGGCGTCGGGGAACTGCGCGAACTCCTCGGACAGTTCACCCAGGAGAAGGGCGCGGCCACCCGGCGGATCTCCGCCGACGTCGACCGGGCGGCCGCCCGCCTGCGCCCGCTGTACGTGGCCGACGGGCATCCGGGGCCGGAGATCGGGGAGGCGGCGCGCGCCGAGTTCGAGGACCGGCTCGCCGAGGCGGTCGGGGCGTACGCGGCCGGCCTCGCCGCCGAGCGCGCGTGGCGGCGCAACGCCGGAAAGGCGTGCGGGACGCCGTGGCTGCGGCTGTGGCGCTGGTACGAGGGCCGCCGCGCGCCGCGGACCCTGGCGGGCCTGGCCGCCCTCGCGGCGATCGGCGGGCGTGGCCAGGCGGTCGCCCAGGCCCCGGTCGAGGAGGAGGTGACCGCGCGTCAGCGGGTGGAGCAGGCCGTACGGACGGTCGCCGACGAGGCGGTGTCCGGGCTGCCCGACCCGTGGGCGCAGGCGGTCCGCGAGACCGCGGTGCGGGGCGCCGACCGGCTCCCGGAGGCGTTGGACGAGATCGCGGTGACCCTGGGGGCGGCGGTCGCGGTGCCGAGCGCCAAACCGCCGCGGCCCAAGTGGTGGCCGGCGGCCGTGCTGACCCAGGCGGCCATGACCCTGCTGCAGATCTTCGGCGGGCTGTGGCTGGTCGGACAGATCGTCGGGGTCCTGGAACCGAGGCTGCTGCCGCCGGTGCTGCTGATGGTGGCGGGCATCATCGGCGGACCGCTCGTGGAATGGTCGTGCTCGATCGCGGCCCGGGGACCGGCGCGGCGCTACGGGCAGGACGCGGAGCGCAGACTGCGGCAGGCGGCGGCCGGGTGCGGGCGGGCCCGGGTGCTGGAACCGGTGGCGGCGGAGCTGCTGCGGTACCGGGAGGTGCGGGAGCAGTACGCCACCGTCGCCGCAGGGGGGAGCAAGTTGTCCACAACCCGGCAGTGATCCACAGGCCGGAGCGGGGATCCGCGGCCTGCCCCAGCATGGTGCGTACCTCGTACGGATGGTCCGTACGGCCGGTCCGCGCGGATCCGTACGGACGGCAACCATGGGGGAGGCGACCGGAATGCACGACACCCAGGTGACGCTGGTGGGCCATGTGGCGACGCAGATCGACTACAAGGAGACGGTGAGCGGTCCGGCGGCACGGTTCCGCTTCGCGGTGACGCCACGGTACTTCGACCGGCGCAAGGACGCCTGGACGGACGGACCCACCAGCTTCTACACGGTGTGGGCGCGGCGCACCCTCGCCGTGAACCTCGCAGGCTCCGTATCGGTCGGCGAGCCGCTGGTGGTGCACGGGCGGATCCGGGTGCGGGAGGACCCGCCCGACGGCGAGGGGAACCGGTGGTTCTCCGCGGAGATCGACGCGACGGCCATCGGGCACGACCTGAACCGCGGGACCGCGGCCTTCCGACGCGTGGTGCGGACGGAGACACCACTGATGGTCAATCAGGAGGCGGCGGTGGTCTGAGTGTTCGAGGTGGATAGGATTCCCCGGTACTCACGGGCACCAGGGTCTTTGGCCCGAAGGGGAAGACTGTGTCGATTGCCGTTCCCGCATCCTCCGCTCCTGATTCCACTCCTGCGTCCGCGCTCGCTCCCGCACCCGCCGCCGCTGCTGTTCCTGCCGCTACTCCTGCCGTGGTTCCCGCCGTACCGCTCGAACCTCCCGTCGCGGTACGGGGCTCCGCGCGCCGGCCGGTGGCGGTGGCCCTGCTGGCCGCGGCCCTCGCCACCGCGCCGGCGGCGCGGGCCGCCGCCGACTCCGGTCCGGTGGCGCCCAGGTCACCCGAGGGCGCGAGCGCCGTGCTGGACGGGCTGAAGACGTTCGGGCAGGCGGTCCTGCGGTCCGGGGACGGCTCCGTCCGGCAGATCCCGGCCGGGCTCTACGAGATGCGGGTCGACGGCGGCGGGATGCTGCAGACCTACGGGGTCGGCTTGACGGGCAACGCCCAGCCGCAGGCCCGGTACACCGAGAGCGGCTGGAGCGGCAGCCCGCTCGCCGGGAACCGGGAGGCGGGCCGGATCCGCTGGGTCCTGGAGCACTCCTACCCGCAGCACAACGATCTGGCCGGGCTCGCCAAGGCGGCCGGGGCCGGTGCCCTCACCGCGCAGAGCGCGGCCGCCGGGACCCAGGTGGCGATCTGGCGGCTGGCGGAGGGGGCGCAGGTCGAGGCCGCCGACCCGGCGGCCGAGAAGCTGGCCGACTATCTGCAGCGGGCCGCGGGGCAGCTGCCGGAGCCGCCGGCCTCGCTCGGGCTGGACCCGGGCGACGTGTCGGGGGCGGTGGGCAGCCGGCTCGGCCCGGTGACCGTGCGGACCGGAGCGCCGAGCGTGTCGGTCATCCCGGACGCGGCGGCCGTCGCGATGGGGGTGCGGGTGGTGGACGCCGACGGGCAGCCGCTCACCACCGCGGTCAACGGGAGCCGGCTGTACTTCGAGGTGCCCGCGGGCACCCCCGACGGGACGGCCTCGGTCACCGTCCAGGGCGCGACCAAGGTGCCGGTCGGGCGGGTCTTCACCGGCGAGCTGCCGGCCCACGCCCAGATCGTGGCCGGCTCCAGCGAGTCCGCGGCCGCCGCCACGGCCACGGCGGTGTGGCCGCAGCCCCCGGCGACGGCGGTGGGCGACGCCTCGGGCGACGCCGTGGGGACCGGTGCCGGCTCGGCCCCCGAGGCGCTGGGCTCCCAGTCCGCGGCCCTCACCACGACCTCCCCGGACGAGGAGCGGCTGGCCACCAGCGGCAGCTCGGCGGCCACCCCGGTCATCGCCTCCCTGGCGGTGGGCCTGGTGGTCCTGGGCGGCCTGGTGGTGCTGTTGCTCCGCAAGCGCCCGCTGGACGAGGAGGACACCCCCTAGAGCTGTGGGATGCCCCGCCCGTCCAGGCCCTTCCGCGCCCGCCCGTCCACGGACCCCGGCTCGGACGGATGGGCGTGATGGGCCGGGTGGCCGCGTCGGCCGATTCGGATCCGCCACCCGGGGTAAGGGCAGAAGATGGCTGATCAAGAACTGACCTGGTCCGGCGCTTTCGCCCGGTGGGACCGTCGGCTGTTCGACGCGGTGGCCCGGCGACACTGGCCCGGGGCCGACCGCGTACTGCCCCGGCTCGGCAGGGCCGCGAACCACGGCGTGCTGTGGGGCGGGGCCGCCGCGGCGATCGCCGTCTTCGGGTCGGCCGGCGCCCGCAAGGCCGCCGTGCGCGGGGTCGCCTCGCTGGCGCTGGCCTCCGCGACCATCAACACCGTCGGCAAGTGGTCCGTACGCCGGCCGCGACCGCGGCTGGAAGGCGTCCCCCTGACCCGGCAGCTGGCCACGCAGCCGCAGACCACCTCCTTCCCGTCCGGGCACTCCGCCTCGGCCTTCGCCTTCGCCACCGGTGTGGCGCTCGCGTCCCCGGGCTGGGGGGCCGTACTGGCCCCGGTCGCCGCGTCCGTGGCGTTCTCCCGCGTCTACACCGGGGTGCACTATCCCTCCGACGTGCTCGTGGGCGCGTCACTGGGAGTGGCCTCCGGGTTCGTCGTACGCCGCCTCGCCCGGGACGCGCAGGAAGCCCGGGTCGTACCGGGCGACGAGCGGCCGGCCGACAGGGCCCCCGCGCTGCCCGACGGGGCCGGTCTCGTCGTGGTGGTGAACACCGGGTCCGGGACGGCCGCGGTCGCGGGGCTCGACGTACTGCGCACCCGCCTGCCCGAGGCCGAAGTGATCGAGTGCGAGGGCCCGGAACTGCCCGCCACTCTCGCGAAGGCCGCCTCGCGGGCCACCGTGCTCGGCGTCTGCGGCGGCGACGGCACGATCAACGCGGCCGCCACCGCCGCCCTGCGGGCCGGGGTGCCGCTGGCCGTGTTCCCCGGAGGCACCCTCAACCACTTCGCGATGGACCTCGGCCTCGCCGGGACCGAGGACACCTGCCAGGCCCTGGCCGACGGGCAGGCCGTCCGCGTCGGGGTGGGCCGCTTCTCCCCGGGGCCCGACGGCGAGAGCGGCTACTTCCTGAACAACTTCAGCATCGGCGCCTATCCGGAGCTGCTGGGCCACCGGCTGCGCTGGGGCCCGCGCATCGGCGGCGGCCCGGCCGCGCTGCTGGCGGCCTGGCGGGTGCTGCGCGCCCAGCGGCCCGTGCGGCTGCGGCTGGCCGGACGGCCGCGCAGCGTGTGGCTGCTCTTCGCGGGCAACGGCACCTACCACGGCACCGGCCCCACCCCCCGACGCCGCGACAACCTCGGCGAGGGCCTGCTCGACCTCCGGCTCGTCCACGGTGGCGGCCGACCCGGCCCCCGGCTGCTGGCGGCCGCCTTCACCGGCCCGCTGAGCCGGTCCCCCGTCCACGTCGCCACCCGACTGCGCAGCCTGCGCATCGGGGACATCCCGGCGGGCACCCCGCTCGCCTACGACGGCGAGCACGCCGAGGCACCCACCGCGCTCGTCCTCGACGGACTGCCCGACGCGCTGACCGTCTACCGCCCCCGCTGACCGTCGACCGTCGACCCGCGAGGATGCGCGGGTCAAGCGTCGGCCGGTCCCGGATCCACCCCCAGGTCGGCCCGCATGATGCCGCGCATGTCCTTCCACCGGTCCCCCAGCCGCAGCAGCAAGGTCTGTATCTCCTCGAACGACCAGCCGGGCTGCGGGTCGCCGTCCGCCAGCAGCAGTGTCCGGCTGTACGCACCGGCCAGCGTCACCGTCATCGCGTCGAGCTCCCGCAGCACGGCATCCGAGGCGACCATCTGGGCCTCGGCGAAGGCGGTGTGCATGGAGTGCCGTGTCTCCTCCAGATCGGCCCGCGCCGACGCGGTGACCTCCGCCTTGTGGACGAGCCACAGGTACTTCATGAGCTCGATGCGGTGGCGGCGGTAGCCGGAGTTCGCGGTGACGTAGCAGGCGCGCCGCTTCTCCACCTCCGCCACGCGCTGCTCCCGTATCCACTGGGCGTCGGCCGCCCGCTGCTGCCGTTCGAACTGCTCCGCCTGAATACGGGCCAGCATGCGTGGCGACAGCACGGAGGCTATGAGGGTGCCGGCGACACCCACCACGGCCACCGCCAACGCGATCAGCGTGTTTCCCACCGAATCCCCCCGAGCGTCTCTGTCCGTCCGTCCTGCCAGGGGCATCCTGCCCCGGGGCGAGCCGCGGTCACCTCCGGTCAGGCGGTCCTGCGGGGGGCGGGGGTCTTGCGTGTCCGTACGCCGGTGACGACGAGCGCCAGCCCCACGGCGACGACGCCGAGGTACGCGGCGGACGGAAGGTCGACGACCTTGTGCAGCCAGCCCCACTCCGTACCGAAGAAGGTCTGCGAGGCGAAGCTGACGAGCCCCTGGGCTCCTACGACGTAGCCGATGCTTTCGAGGGTGTATCCGATGGTTGTTCGCACGGATCAACCCTCTCGCGATGGTGCCGCGAGAGCGTCGTCCGCAAGATCGAGAGCACGGTAGGCCGAAGGATGCAGTCCCGTCCCGGCCGTCCCCGGCTACCGATGGCCGGGGCCGTCGTCCATCTCATCGGACCCCTTGAAGACGCTGTCGACCGCCCTCCGGGTCCGCCCCTACCAGGCCGGGCGCGGGTCCCGCAGTTCCTCCGGAGTCTGCTCGGGCAGCCGCGCCCCGACGTCCGTCCGCCACAAATAGCCGGGGTGGGGCACGTACTCCCGCGTGGGCGGGGCCGGATCGTGGAAGCGCTCGGTGCCTGGCAGCCGCAGCTCCACCAGCTTCCCGTCGCGGAACATCCACAGCCCGAAGCAGTCGTCCTCCTCGTCGTGGAGCATGACCTGCACGCACTCCGGGCGGTTCCACGGCAGCGCCTCCAGATCCTTCAGGATCCCGGTGCGCTGCCTCTCCCGGATGAACTCCAGGTACCACCCGCCGACGAACCAGTCCGGTATCGGCTCGAACCGGCCGAACCATGTACGCGACTCGTCGTACCGCGTCAGCGGCTCCATCACCTCGTCCTCGTACCGGGCCAGCACGAGGACCTGCGCCATTCTGCTCATGGCCGTATGTGACCGGAGGTGGCCCCTGCCGGGCAAGTGGATTCCCCGGAGGTGGCCGCCAGGGCCCGTCACCTGCGCGAACGGGACCGGGAGCGGCTGCGGCCGGGACGTTCCTGGGCTGCAGGAGGGGCCCAGGGGCGGCCAGGAACGACCGAGGACGGCCACGACCGTCACGTCCCCTCCGGCCGCGCCCCAGCTCAGGGGCCGGCCCCTACGCGTTTCCCCCGGGGTATGGACGCCTGGCAAGATGGGGTGTATCTGCCCACCATCGATCTGCCGGACGGTTTCTCTTGGCTGAGTTCATCTACACCATGCGCAAGACGCGCAAGGCGCACGGCGACAAGGTGATTCTTGATGACGTCTCCTTGAACTTCCTGCCCGGCGCGAAGATCGGTGTGGTCGGCCCCAACGGCGCCGGTAAGTCCACCGTTCTGAAGATCATGGCGGGCCTGGAGCAGCCGTCCAACGGTGACGCGTTCCTGTCGCCCGGCTTCACCGTCGGCATCCTCATGCAGGAGCCCAAGCTCGACGAGTCGAAGACGGTCCTGGAGAACGTCCAGGACGGCGCCGCCGACACCATGAAGAAGCTCAAGCGCTTCAACGAGGTCGCCGAGCTCATGGGCGTCGAGTACACCGACGCCCTCATGGACGAGATGGGCAAGCTCCAGGAAGACCTGGACCACGCCAACGCGTGGGACCTGGACGCCCAGCTGGAGCAGGCCATGGACGCCCTGGGCTGCCCGCCCGGCGACTGGCCGGTCACCACCCTCTCCGGTGGCGAGAAGCGCCGCGTGGCGCTCTGCAAGCTGCTGATCGAGGCCCCGGACCTGCTCCTCCTCGACGAGCCCACCAACCACCTCGACGCCGAGTCGGTGAACTGGCTGGAGCAGCACCTCTCGCAGTACAAGGGCGCCGTCGTGGCCGTCACCCACGACCGGTACTTCCTCAACAACGTCGCCGAGTGGATCCTTGAGCTCGACCGCGGCCGCGCGCACCCCTACGAGGGCAACTACTCCACCTACCTGGAGAAGAAGGCCACCCGCCTCAAGGTCGAGGGCCGCAAGGACGAGAAGCGCCAGAAGCGCCTCAAGGAAGAGCTGGAGTGGGTCCGCTCCAACGCCAAGGGCCGCCAGACCAAGTCCAAGGCACGCCTCGCCCGCTACGAGGAGATGGCAGCCGAGGCGGACAAGATGCGGAAGCTGGACTTCGAGGAGATCCAGATCCCGCCGGGCCCGCGTCTGGGTTCGATCGTGGTCGAGGTCAACAACCTCTCCAAGGCGTTCGGTGACAAGGTCCTCATCGACGACCTGTCCTTCACGCTGCCGCGCAACGGCATCGTCGGCATCATCGGCCCGAACGGCGCCGGCAAGACCACGCTCTTCAAGATGATCCAGGGCCTGGAGACGCCGGACTCCGGCGCCATCAAGGTCGGCGAGACCGTCAAGATCAGCTACGTCGACCAGTCCCGCGCCAACATCGACCCCAAGAAGACCCTCTGGGCGGTCGTGTCGGACGAGCTGGACTACATCAACGTGGGCCAGGTCGAGATGCCGTCCCGCGCGTACGTCAGCGCCTTCGGCTTCAAGGGCCCGGACCAGCAGAAGCCGGCCGGCGTCCTGTCCGGTGGTGAGCGCAACCGCCTCAACCTGGCGCTGACCCTCAAGGAGGGCGGCAACCTGCTGCTCCTCGACGAGCCCACCAACGACCTCGACGTCGAGACCCTGTCCTCGCTCGAGAACGCGCTGCTGGAGTTCCCCGGTGCGGCCGTGGTCATCTCCCACGACCGCTGGTTCCTCGACCGAGTCGCCACGCACATCCTGGCGTACGAGGGCGAGTCCAAGTGGTACTGGTTCGAGGGCAACTTCGAGTCGTACGAGAAGAACAAGATCGAGCGTCTCGGTCCGGACGCGGCTCGTCCGCACCGTGCCACCTACAAGAAGCTCACGCGAGGCTGAGGTCGCCGTCATGGCCAGACACCACTACCGGTGCCCCCTGCGCTGGGCGGACATGGATGCCTTCGGGCACGTCAACAACGTCGTCTTCCTCCGTTACCTGGAGGAGGCGCGGATCGACTTCATGTTCCGTCTGGCACCGGGGGAGGGCAGTGAGTCCTTCACGGGCGGGTCCGTCGTGGCCCGCCACGAGATCGACTACAAGCTGCCCCTCGTGCACCGTCACGAGCCGGTCCTCATCGAGTCCTGGGTGACCCGGATAGGCGCCGCGTCCCTGACCATCCGCTACGAGGTCAAGGACGAGGCGACCGAGGACGCGCCCGAGACGGTCTACGTGCGCGCCGAGACCGTGGTCGTGCCCTACAACCTCGCCGAGGGGCGGCCCCGCCGCATCACGGCCGAGGAGAGGCACTTCCTGGAGGAGTACCTCGACGAGCCCGTGAAGGCGTCCTCGACCGGATCCCTCGCGGCATGACCGACCAGCTGCGCTTCGCCGATTCCGGGGAGGCGGCGGACCTCGCCGCCTTCCTGGGCCGGCTGGTGCACTACGACCGCGCCGCCGCCGTACGCCTCCAGGCGGGCGGCGGCGCGCTCGCCGTCTTCGGACGGCCGCCGTCCTTCGACATCCTCGCCATCCGCACGGTGCGGCTCGCCGTGCCCGTCGCGATGCCGCTGGACCTGACGGTGTCCGCCGGTGAGCTGCTGGAGTCCGTGGACGAGACCTCGGCCGAGGCCACCGTGCCCGGTCCGGTCACCGGGCCCCCGTGGGCCGGGGTACTGCCGCCCCGAGGCGGCTGGCGGCAGGTCCCGGGGCTGCCCGGCCCCGAAGAGATGGCAGCGGCCGTGGCCGCCGCCGTCGCCGAGTTCCGCGCCCGGGACGAGGCCCTGCCCGTGCAGCACCGGACCCGGTCCGAGCGCGACCGCATCGGCCGCGAGATCTGGTCCCGCACCCTGGGCGACACCGAACTCCCGCTGCGCGCCGTGCACGCCGCGCAGTCCCTGGGTTTCCTGCGGCCGGTACGGGCCGCCGTGCCCGCCCCCGCACCCCTACCCGACGCCCCCGCCCCCGTGGCGCTGCTCGCGGCCGGGACCTGGCTGCGGCTGCGCACCCCGTACGGATCCGTCGCCATGCGCCGCCCCGGCGTCACCGGCGGCCTGGGCGCCCTCCAGGTCCGGCCGGTCTGATCCCCCGGGAGTCCGTCAACCCGCCGTGTTGATCATCGAGGCGGCGGCGTACGTCAGGTACTTCCACAGCTGCGCCTCGTGCTCCGGCGCCAGGCCCAGCTCGTCCAACGCGACCCGCATGTGCCGCAGCCACGCGTCGTGGGCGGCCGCGTCCACCTGGAACGGCGCGTGCCGCATCCGCAGGCGCGGGTGGCCGCGGTGCCGGCTGTAGGTGGTCGGACCGCCCCAGTACTGCATCAGGAACAGCGCGAACCGCTCCTCGGCGGGGCCCAGGTCCTCCTCCGGGTACATCGGGCGCAGCAGCGGGTCCTCCGCGACCCCCTCGTAGAAGCGCCGGACGAGGCGGCGGAAGGTGTCCTCGCCGCCCACCTGCTCGTAGAAGGTCTGCTCCTGAACCGTGCCGTGCGGAATCTCATTCACCCGACCATCGTCTCAGACGCGCGGATCCAGGACCGAGGTCCTAGGACCGCCCCCCCGAGGCCCCCAAGCCCCCAAGCCCCCAGCGCCCCCTGAGCCCCGCTGAGCCCCGCTGAGCCCCACGCATCCCTCGCGTTCGCACGCGGCGGCCCGCCGCAGGACAGTGGAGGCATGGCCGCACACACCGCGCACACCGAGACACGGGACCTGCGGGAGACCGCGCACGCCGCCCAGGTGCGGGAGCTGACCGCCGCCGGGGTGCTGGAGGATCCGCGCTGGCGGGCGGCCTTCGCGGCCGTGCCCCGGCACGTGTTCGTCCCGTACTTCTGGACCGGCCGCGGCGCCGGTCACGAGCGGCTCTGGGCGCAGGACCCCGACCCCGAACGCCGGGCCCGCTGGCTGCGCGGGGTCTACGTCGACACCCCGCTGGCGACGCGGATGCGCGACGGCCTGCAGGTCTCCTCCAGCAGCCAGCCCTCCCTCATGGCGAAGATGCTGGCCGCCCTGGACGTACGCGACGGCGACGACGTCCTGGAGATCGGCGCGGGCACCGGCTACAACGCGGCCCTGCTGTGCCACCGGCTCGGCGAGGACCACGTCACCAGCGTGGACCTGGACGAGGAGATCACCGAGTCCGCGCGGGCCCACCTGGCCGAGCTCGGGTACCGGCCGGTGGTGGTCACCGGGGACGGGGCGCGCGGCTGCCCCGCCCGGGCCCCGTTCGACCGGATCATCGTGACCTGCACGCTCCCGCTGATCCCGCACGCCTGGCTCGGCCAGTGCCGGCCCGGGGCGCGGATCCTGGCGCCGCTCTCGACGGGGCTGATCGCGCTGACCGTCCGGGACGCCGGTTTCGCCGAGGGCAACTTCCTGCACACCTCGGCCTATTTCGTCCCGCTGCGCGGGGCCACGGCCGCCCCACCGCCCGACCCGGCCGGCTTCGGGTACGGGCTTCCGTACGAGCTGGTGGAGAACGAGCGCTTCCAGTTCATGCTCGTCCTGACCGCGGGCGTACTGCACCCCCGCGAGGCCCTGGACCTGTGGCGCCGCGAGGGCCGCCCGGCCAGGGAACGCTTCGGGGTGTCGGTGAGCGCGGACGGCCAGTGGTCGTGGCTCGACGATCCCCAGGGGCCGTACGTGTGGCCCCTGGGGGAGGGGTGAACCGAGGGCCGGATCAGCCGCGGCGGATCGTGATCGTCGTCCAGGCGCCCACGTGGACCCGGTCGCCGTCGGCGAGGGGGATCGGGACGTAGGGCTGGATCGGCTCCTCGCCACCGTTGATGGTGGTGCCGTTGGTGGAGTTCTGGTCCACCACCGCCCAGCTGAGGTCGGGCTGCTGGACGAGCACCGCGTGCTGGTGGGAGACGCCCGGGTCCTCCGGGGGCACCGACAGGTCGATGTCGGGGGACTCGCCCGTGGAGGCGCGGCGACGGCCGATGGTGATCTGCCCGCCGGACAGCGGAAGATGCTGCTCCGGGGAGTAGGCGGGCAGGTTGAGCCCGGCGGCCTCGGGGCCGCTGCGCTGCATCATCGCCATGAAGTACGAGCGGTCGGGAGCGATCGTCGCGCTCCAGGCGCCCCCGCCCTGCGGCGGGAAGGGCTGGTGCTGCGGCGGAGGCTGCTGCTGGTACTGCTGCTGGGGCGGCGGTCCCTGCTGCTGGTACTCCTGCTGGTACTCCCGCTGCTGCGGCGGCGGGGGCTGCTGCTGGTACCGGGACTGCGGAGCCTGCTGGTACTCCGGCGGCTCGTTCGCGGGCGGCGGCAGCAGCCAGTCGTCCTCGCGCTGGAGCGGCTCGGCCGGCCGGTTGACCCGCGACGGCCGCGAACCCTGGTACTCGAAGTGGTCCTGGGAGTAGGTCCCCGGAGCGGGCACGGGCGGCGGAGGCGTACCGCGCCCGCCGGCGCCGGCGCCTCCGCCTGCGCCCGTCGCCTGGGGGCCCGGGTCCGGGACCGGCGGCGCGTACGAAGTCGGCGTACGGGTGAGGTAGTTGTAGCGGCATTCCTCGCAGAACGGCGCCATGGCCTCGCGCGGGGTCCGGCACTGCGGGCAGAGCTCGGCCTGGGCGGTCGGTTCACCGGCGGTCGGGGGGAAGCCGTAGCCGTAGGAGGGCACCGGAGGCGGACCCTCCGAGGCAGCCATGCGATGGCCGCAGACCTCGCACCAGTCGTCGGAAGCGGACTGGTGCCCGTTCGGGCAGGTCGGCATGGCGGCGCTTCCCCCTTCTTCTCCCTGCGTCATCACGTCAGGTCTCAGGTCTTCTTCACTCGGACGGTCTGCGTCGAACGCGTGTCGAGAGTCATCTCGTCGGCGTCGGCGACCTTCGCTTTCAGCCGCACAGTACCCGCCACCGCGTCCACCACATCCACCACCTTCGCCAGGAGTCGTGCTGTGTCGGCGTTTCCGGAAGAACTCGCCAGTTGTACCGCACGCCCCAGCTTGGCCGTGGCACCACCGACATCGCCCATTTTGCGGGCTTCCAGGCCCTGCTGGATAGCCTCCGCCAGCTCCGCCTGCCCGGTGTAGTGGGCGACCTGCGCGTTGATGGCGGTGGACGCCGCCAGATCGTCGGTCCACACCGCGCGCACCAGGCCCTGGGCCAGGACGGTCGGCTTCTCCTCCGGCCCGCCCGCCGTGGACGGCAGCACGAGCGTGGCGCGGGCGGCGAGCATCTCCTGACCCACGGTGGCCGTGGGGACGCGGACGCACACGTGGTACTCGCGGGACTCGTCGCCCCACGACCCGGTCGGGTAGTCACCGGCGCGCGGGCCCGCCTCGGTGCGGCGGTCGGTCAGGTCCTGGAGGACGGGAGCCACCTGCTTGACGTACTGGATCTCCACCCCGACCGGGGTCCAGACGCGCAACGCGACGTCCGCGACCTCCTTGCCCATGACGTTCTCCATCATGCGCGTGAAGTCCTCGGCGAGGTGGGCCGGGTCGGCCACGATGTCGGCGGAGCCGAGCAGCGCGTTCGCGATCCCGGTGACCTCCTTGACGTCCCAGTCGGTGCCCACCCCGCGGGCGTCGCAGGTGAAGCGACCCGCGCAGGCGTCGAGGGTGGCGCGGAGCACGGCCGGCTCCTCGTGCTCGTTGCGGCCGTCGGTGAGCAGGACACCGTGCCGGATGGCGGCGGTGGAGCCGCGCAGCAGGCCGTCGGCGAGGCGCAGCCAGGTGCCGATGGCGGTGCCGCCGCCGGCGCTCAGCCCGCGCAGGGCCTCCTTGGCCTGGGCGCGGGTGGTGGCGTCCGCGATCGCGAGGCGGCCCTGGCCCGGGTAGACCTCCTTGGCCACGTGCGTACCGGCGATCACGGCGAAGGAGGTGCCGTCGCGCAGGGTGTCGACGGCGGCCGCCGTGGCCTCCCGGGCCCCGCGCATCTTCTCCGGCGGGTACTCCATGGACCCCGAGCAGTCGACCATGAGGACCACGGCCGCCGTGCCGTCGGTGACGGGTGCGCGTGTCGCGGTGGCACCGCCGGTGGCGGTGACCGTGACGATCGCGTGGACGTCCCGTCCGCCCTCGGGGAGAAACTCGTTCTGATACACCTCCACGCTGAACCTTGGGGCAATCGGCTTGGCGAAATTCGCCATCGGTTGGACTCCTAGGGGCTCGGGCAGGCGGGTCAGACCTGCGGGCGCGCTTCCACTTCCTATTCCGGTCCTGCCGCCGGGCCCGGCTCCGCATCCGGTCCCGGTTCCTGCTCGGGTTGCGTGGCGAACGGCACGACCGCCACGGTGACGTTGTCGTGGCCACCGCCGTCGAGTGCGTAGCCCACCAGTACCTGGGCGCTGTGCAGCGGGCGGGTCGCGGCGTCGGTGGGGAGCACCTGGGCCATCTCCCGCGCGGACTCCGCGTAGTTCCACAGCCCGTCGGTGCAGACCACCACCACCCCCGGGTGGTCGGGCTTGAAGGTCGCGGTGTGCGGTTCGAGGTCGTACGCGTCGGCCCCCAGCCAGCCGGTGATGGCGTGCGCGCGGACGTCCGCGTAGGCCTCGGCCTCGCCCATCAGACCGGCGGCGACCATCTGGGCGGCCCAGGAGTCGTCCTCGGTCAGCCGGCGGGGCAGGGCGGCACGGTCGTCGGGGATCCAGTAGGCACGGCTGTCGCCCACCCAGCCGATGGTCAGCAGGCCGCCGCTGACGACGGCGCCGACCAGGGTGCAGGCGGGGGCGTTCTGCGCGCCCGGGGTCTCCGGGGCCAGGGCGTTCACCGCGTCGGCGGCGGCCAGGATCGCCTCGTGCATGGCCTCCTGCGGGTGGGCGCCGCGGGGGAGGGCTTCGAGCAGCGCCTCGTTGGCGGCGACGGCGGCGGCGGCCGAGGCCTCGTCGGGGCGGCTGGCGGAGGAGACGCCGTCGCAGACGATGGCCACGGTGGCGGCGGAGCCGTCGGGCAGGGCGGTGGCCGCCACGGCGAACGAGTCCTCGTTGCGGTGGTGGCGCAGCCCCCGGTCGGTGACGGCGGCCACGCTCCCGAGCTCCTCCTCGATGTGGTCGCGCTCGCGGGGCTGCGCGTGCCCGCAGTGCTCGCAGTAGCCGTCGGTGTCGACGTGCCCGGCGCGGCAGGCGACGCAGGTCTTCCCGCCTTCCGGTGCCGGTGCCGGGGCCGGGTTCGCCTGCGGGGGCTGCGGGGCGCCGTACGCCGGTTCCTGGGCGGGCTCGGCGCCGTACGGGTTCTCGCCCGTGGGGTGCCCGGCCCCGTCGGGCGCGTCGCCGCCGCCGGGGAGGTCGTACCGGGCCCTCGGGGCGTCGCCCGCGGCGCCGTACGGGTGCTCCGCCGCGCCCCACGGGGTGCCTTCCGGCGGGGTGCCGGTGCCGTACGGGTTCCCGTGGCCGGAGGCCGCGTACGTGGCTCCGGTCGGGCCCTGCCGCGGCTCCGGTTCGGGCTCCGGTTCCGATTCCGGCGGGGCGACGGCCCAGTCGGCCGGGTCGCCGACCAGCGTCGGCGCGGCCGTGGTCACGCTGCCCCAGCCGGGGGCGGGCTCGGCGGCGGCGTGCGAGGCGCCGGGAGCCGGGCTGCCGTAACCGCCCGCGCCCGCCCCGGAGCCGGCCGGCCGGGCCGCGGACGCCGCGGGCGTCGGCGGTGCCGGTGGGATCGGGATGGTCGGATGGTCCACGGCGGCCGGGGGCGGAGCGCTCACGGCGTAGCCGCACACGCCGCAGAAACGGTCACCCTCCTCCAAGGGTTCCGCGCAGCTGGGGCAGCCCGACAGCCGATGCATCGACATCACTCACACCCACGTCCGGGGACGGAAACGGTTTGCCCGCTCCACCAGTTCGATCCTCTCCTCGCCACGCCGCGCCAGCCGTGCGAGGACGCGGTACGAGCGCTCCAGTCCGAAGCGCAGGCCCCGCTCGTCCAGTTGACTGCCGAGCAGCGAGGTCCGGCCGGGGTCGGAACCCCGACCACCCGACAGTACCCAGTCCAGGGCCGAGCCCAGAACTTCCGCCCGGAGCCGCTCCTGCCGCTCCGGGTCCAGCCCGAACCGCCGCAGGGCCTCCACCTGGTCCGCTGCCGCCGCCAGGTCGGCCGACAGCGGCTCCTGCGGGGACCGGTCGCGCAGACGTGCGCGTACCGCCGCCACCCGCGCGGCGGTGTAGTGGATGGACGACTCCGGCACGGATTCCAGCGTGCGCACGGCCGCGTCCCGGTCCCCGGCGGCCAACTGGACCCGGGCCAGCCCGAAGGCCGCGCTCACGAATCCCGGGTCGGTGATCCACACCAGGCGGTAGTACTCGGCGGCGTTGTCCAGCTGGCCCAGCACCTCCGCGCACAGCCCCAGGGCCAACTTCGGCGCGGGCTCGCCCGGGAAGGCGTCGTAGATCGCGTCGAAGGACAGGGCCGCTATCTCGTCGTCCCCGGTGGCCAGCGAGGCGATGCCACGGGCCCACACGACCCGCCAGTCGTCCGCGTGCCGGGCCTCCAGATCCGCCAGGGTGCTTCCGGCGGCGGGCAGTTCACCCAGCTCCAGGTGGGCTCGCAGTTCCCGCAGCCGCAGCTCGGCCGAGTCGGCCGGGGCCGCGCTCAGGGCGCCCAGCAGGTCGCCCGGCGGGGAGGCCAGCAGACCGGTCAGGAAACCGGCGTTCGGGTCGGTCGGGTCCACCAGCGGTACGGGCAGGGCCAGCGCGGCGTCGCGGGCGTCGAGGGTCGTCGCCCTCGCGGCGGACCGCTCCGGGGACAGGAGTACGGGTACGGGTGCGGCCCCCGCGCCGTGGAACGCGGCGGGCGGCGCGGGCCGTTGGCCCGGCACCGGCGCGGCCGTCACGCGGGTGGCGGTGCCGCCGAGACCGTGGGCACCCCCGGCCTGGCTCCCGGGTCGGGCCGTCGCCGTCGCGCCGGCCGGGCCCGTCGCCGCGCCGGGCGCGGAAGCCGCCGTGGGCAGGGCGGCCGCGCCACCGGGCGCAGGGATCCCCGCGGCGAGGCCGGTGTGGGCCCCGCCGGCCGCTCCGGCGTGTGCCCCGCCTCCGGCCGGGCCGCGGCCCAGCATCCCGAACAGCCCGCCACCGCGCCGGGCGGCGATCGGCCGGTAGCCCAGCCGGGAGACGACCGCGTCGGCCGTGTCGGCGAACAGTCGGGTGTCCGGAACGCGCAGCTCCGGGCCGAAGAGGGTCGACAGCTGCGGCCGCGGCCGGCCCGTCTGCAGGGCGACCACCTCCCGCAGCACGCCCGTCAGCTGGTCCGCCATCTCCTGCGCGGACGAGAACCGCCGCCCCGGGTCCGGGTCGGTGGCCCGCACCAGCAGCCGGTAGAAGGACTCGTACCGCCGGAACACCTCGATGTGCTCGGGATCCGGCAGCGAATCCACGAACACGTTCGTGTAGCCCTGGAAGTCGAAGGTCAGCACGGCCAGCGTCCGCGCCACCGTGTACAGGTCGGAGGCGACCGAGGGCCCCAGCTCCGCGACCTCGGGGGCCTGGTAGCCCACCGTGCCGTAGATGGCCGACTCGGTGTCGTCCATCCGCCGTACCGCGCCCATGTCGATCAGCTTCAGCTGGTCCTGCTGCTGGATCGCGTTGTCGACCTTGAAGTCGCAGTACAGGAGGTTCCTGCTGTGCAGGTGACCGAGCGCCTCCAGCGCCTCGATGCCGTAGGCGCAGGCCTGTTCCACCGGCAGCGGGTCGCGTCGACCGTCCGGCCGGCGCCGCTCGTTCGCGATCTCCTTGAGCGATTTGCCGCCGACGTACTCCATGACGATGTACCCGTCCAGCGAACCGGTCCGCTGGTCCAGGTGCTCCACGAAGTTGTAGATCCGCACGATGTTGGAGTGCTCGATCTCCGCGAGGAAGCGCCGCTCCGAGATCGCGGCCTCCATCGCGTCCTGGTCCCCGGTGTCCAGCAGGCCCTTGAGGACCACCCACCGGTCCGCGACCGCCCGGTCCACCGCCAGGTACACCCAGCCGAGGCCGCCGTGCGCGAGGCAGCCGGCCACCTCGTACTGGCCGCGCACCACATCACCGGAGCGCAGCTTGGGCACGAAGGAGTACGGGTGCCCGCACTTGGTGCAGAACCCTTCCGTCCGGCCCGGCCGGTCGCCCCGGGAGCGGCCCACCGGGGCCCCGCAGTCCGAGCGGGAGCAGAACCGCTTGCGCTCCGGCACCTCCGGATTCTCCAGCACCGCGGTCGAGGGATTCGGACGCGGCACCTCCGGCACGTTGACCAGGCCGGCGCCCAGCCGGCTGCGGCCCGAGGCCGCCGAGCCCGAACTGCGCACCGACACCGAACGGGTGGACGTGGTCCCCGACACCGAGCGCGACAGCCGCCCGGACACCGAACGGCGCGAGGAGGAGGAGCGGGAGGACCGGGCCGAGGCCGAGGACCGCGCCGAGCCGTGGGAGCCCTGCGAGCCCATCGATCCACGGGACCCGCCGGAGCCCAGGGAACCCCGGGCCGCGCTCGTCATCCCGGTCGGCGGCGACACCAGCTCGTCCGCGCCCGCGGCGATCGAGCCGACCGGCGCCAGCCCGCACGTGTCGCAGTAGACCTCGCCGCCGCCCATGTCCTCGTACGCCCCCGGGCAGCCGGGGCGGACGCACGTGGTTCCGATCAGGCTCATGCGTCCCCCTCTCCCGGCCCGTCGGGCCGCTGTTCCTGGTCTCGCGGTGGTTCGGGCCGGTGCTGCGGCACCAGTGATTCCGCCGTCGCCTGCTGGTAGCGCAGGACGGCCTGCTCGGCGGCCCGTAGGTCGCAGGGCGCGCTCCACAGCATCCGCCGGGCGGTGTCGTACCGCTCGATCAGCAGCGGATCCTCCGCCATCCCGTGCCGGGCCACCTTCGCCTTGTACGCGTCGAGCCGCCCGCGCAGCTCGGCCCGCACGGCCAGGGGCGCCGTCACGGCGGTCAACGATTCACGGGCCCGCCGCAGTTCCTCCTCGGCGCGCACCTCCAAGGACTCCAGCAGCGGTGAGAGCCGGTGCCAGCGGGCCTGGCGCCGATGCTCGGCGGCCGCCGCGAGCTGCTCCTGGAGCACCGTGGGCGGACCGCTCACCGCGGGCACCTCGGACGCGGCGATCTTCGCCAGCACCTCGCCGCGCGCGGTCCGCGCCTCCGCCAGGGTCCGGTCGGCCCGTGAGAGCACGTCCCGCAGGGCGATCAACCGCTGTTCGGCGTCCTGCCGTACGTCCAGCACCGCCTCGATCTCGCGGCGTACGTCCTCCAGCGCGAGCGCGGCCCGGTCGTAGCGCCCGGTGTCCGGACGGCCGCCGCCGGGCGCGGAGCTGCCCGTCGCCGGCAGCCAGAAGGCCAGCGGATCCGCGATCACCCGGGTGCGCAGCTCCGTCAGCTCGGCGGTGATGTCCTCCAGGTCGTCGCCGGAGGGGTGCTCGCCCGGCCGCACGCCCACCGAGTGGGCCAGCGAGCGGGTGCGGTGCAGCTCGGCGGCGAGCAGGTCGATCCGGGCGGGCAGCGCGGACCATACGGCGTCGGCGGCGACCACCACGTCCAGCGAGCGCGCGTACAGGCCGTTCATGCGGGACACGAGCTCGGCGAGCGAGAGCCGCTCGGCCAGCGCGACGCCCTCGGTCGCGGACCCGGCGATCAGCACTCCGGGCCCGCGCAGCCGCTCCGTCAGCTCGATGAGGTCCTCGCGGTTCGGCCAGCGCCGCCGCTCCCGGACCTCCCGGGCGGCGCTCAGTGCCCCGCTGTAGGCGTCGAAGTAGGTCCACAGTCGGGTGATGTCCGCGTCGGCGGTCGTCCAGCGGTCCTTGGTGGTCCCGGCCAGCGCGGCGCCCTCCAACAGCCGGCGCCCGGCATGGTCCTGGAGGGCGAGCAGCGAGGTCTCGACGGCCTCGTGCTCCGCGCTCAGCCGGGCCAGGGCACGGTCGACGTCGTCCCGGTCCATCACTGCAGACCCCGCCTCCACCGAATGTGCCTCCGCTTCCGCCGCCGCCTCCGTGTCCGTCCTCGTATCCTGCCCCGCGCCCGGTCCCGTGTCCGAAACCGTCACGGGCCTCAGCCGTCCCGGTACTTGGGTGCGGGGGGCGCGGTCACGCCCGGCAGCACGGGCTGCAGGTGCTTGAGGTACGCCTTCATCCACGGGCTCTCACCGCCGCCCGCGCGGTAGTTCTCCAGCACCTTGTTGACCCGGCGGACCAGGTCGGAGGCGTCCTTGTTCATCGCCACCCCGTAGAACTCGCGGGTGAAGGGCGAGCCGACCAACCGCACCGAGGGGTCCTGGGCGGCCTGGCCGGCCGCGAGGGCGTTGTCCGTGATGATGCCGTCGACCTCGCCCAGCTGGAGGCGCACCAGGCAGTCGAGCTGGTTGGCGACGGTGACCGGCGCCGAGCCGTACGACTGGGCCTTCAGGGCCGCCTCCGCCGTGGAACCGGAGGCGACGCAGATCCGCCGGTCCTTCAACGAGGTGTCGTACCCGGTGATCGGGGAGCTCTTGGGCACCAGCACCTGCTGCCCGGCCTCGAAGTAGGCCGTCGAGAAGGCGACGTCCTCCAGCCGCTTGCAGTTGATGGTCATGGTCCGCACGACGATGTCGACGCGCCCCTCCTGGAGGGCCGGGATGCGCTGACTGGTGGGGATGGCCCGGTAGATGACCGCGTTCTCGTCGCCCAGGATGTCCTTGGCGATGGCCTTGACCAGGTCGATGTCGAAGCCGTCGAGGCGGCTGCCCTCGGCGGTCTGGTTGCGGTACCCCCAGCGGAAGCTGTTCTGGTCCACGCCGGCGACGAGCTTGCCCGCCGCCTTGATCCGCGCGATGGTCGCCCCGTCCACGTCGGAGGGGCGCAGGCTGGCCTCGGGGTCCTGGCAGGTGTCGGTGAGGGTCCAGGGCGTGGCCGGGGCCGCGGCCATCGAGGCCGGCCGGCGGACCACCGGCTTGTCGGTGTCGGGTGTGGCGTGGGCCAGCGGCAGCAGGACGACGGCGACGGTCGTCGCGCAGGCGACGGCCATCGCGCTCACCCCGCCCCAGCCGCGCAGCCGGCGCGCCGCGCGGCGGAAGCCGGACGCCGGGCCAGGGCTCGCCGCGTGCCGGGCCCGGCCGGCCCGGCCCGTGCGGCTCTCCGGGCCCGCCTGGCCCTCGCGGTTCTCGACGTTCTCGTGACCTTCGGCGGCCCGCCTCGCTCGTATCCGCATCGCGCTCACCTGTACTCCGAAAGCCTGCGCCCGATGCCGAGCAGAGCCGCTGCCGCGCCGATGACCACCAGGACCGCGGCGCCGGTCACCAGGCCGCCCAGCGCGCCGAGCCCGTCCTGGGCGGCCCGGGTGAACTCCTGCTGCTCGTGGTCGACGGCCTGTTCCAGGGAGGCGTCCACCGTGTCGAAGGCGGCTCCGCTGCTCTCCTTGTGCTTCTCGTCCCCGACGACGAGGGGCAGCGCGGCCTCGTAGTCCCCCTTCAGGTCCGCCTCCCGGGCCGCCGTGTGCCGCTGCTTCCACTGCCGCACGCCGTCCTCGGCCCGGCCGACGGGGTCCCGGCCGGCCGCGTCGTCGGCGAGCCGCAGCGCGGTCTCCAGTCCGGCGTCCAGCTGCTTCATGTTGTTGGTGAAGTCCACGTCGTACTTGTCGGACTTCTTGTCCTCGGCCAGTACGGCACCCCGCGCGATCAGGGTCAGGTTCTCACCGGCCCGCGCCTGCAGGGAGGCGATCCGCGCGTCGTTGAGGACCTTCATCGACTCCTGCCCGTCCGCCCGGGCCTCGCTCAGCGAGGACCGCGCGACCGTGTGCCCCACGGTGAGCCACAGCAGGACCACCACCGAGGCGGCCGTCGCGGCCACCAGCCCGTGGTTGAGGACCCGGTTCGTGTGCCGGTAGTTGCGGCGCTGCGCCCAGACGAGGGCGGCGACCGCGAGCAGGCCCAGACCGATCGAGGCCAGCGGCCAGGACCGGGCGTCGTCGTGGTCCCGGTAGAGCCGCTGGGTCTCCGACTCGTACAGCCGCTGCGCGGCGGGCAGCAGCTGGGTGGTCATCTGCTCGTTGGCGTAGCGGAGGTAGGCGCCGCCGAGCGGCAGGCCCTGCCGATTGGTGGCGCGGGCCTGTTCGATCAGGCCGGTGTAGCGCGGGAGCTGCTCGCTCAGCACGGTGATCTGCCGACGGGAGTCCTCGTTGCCGCCGGTGTTGGCGGCGGCGCTCACCAGCAGCTTGGAGGCGTTGGCGATGTCCTTCTCGTACCGCCGGCGCACCTCGCGCGGCTCCTGGGCCCCCAGCAGGAACCCGCTGGAGGAGGCGGTGTCGGCGTCCGCCAGGGAGCGGTAGATGCTCGCCGCGTCCGCGCTCAGCGGCTGGCTGCGCCCCACCACGTCGTCGGCGGCCGCGACCCGGTCGGAGATCTCCCAGACGCTCACCGTGCCGAACAGCACGATCAGGGCGGCCAGTACCGCGCCGATGATGCGCAGTCGGCCCGGCTCGGTGGTCGCCGCCTCGCGCAGCCGCTCCACGCCCTCGGCCCAGGCGGTGCCCCGACGGGCCGGCCCGGTGGGCGGTGGTGCCGTCGGCCCGGCGGACGGCACGGAAGCACCGCCCCCTGGCGCGGGCGCGCGTGATGTGATCGCCACCGTGACCTCCCCCTCGGTCCTGTCGTCCTCCAGCCGACGCTGGGAGGTACCCCCTGCGCAGCAGTATGGCCGTAGTGCCGGTCGACCACAGCACCCGGTGCTGGATCCAGGGCGATCCGTCCCCGAGGGCCCCCTTCGTCGCCCCTTCACCGTCAATACGTCCGTATGGGCGCCACGGTTCCAGACCGGAGGACTTCCCGGGTGGGTTCATCCGAAATGGGCGCGGAGTTTTTCGTACGCCTCGGGCGGGGAGCCGAGCGCGTCCAGGCCCAGCAGACCGGCGCCCAGCACCGGCGGCGCCGTGATCACGCGGATCCGGGCGTGCGGGGCCCGTTCGGCGAGGCCCTCGGCGATCCGGTCGTTGAGCTGCGGGTGGCCGGCCGCCAGCACACTGCCGCCCAGCACCACCGGTACCTCCCGCTCCAGCAGATCCAGGCGACGCAGCGCCACCGACGCCATGGCCACCACCTCGTCCGCCTGCCGGTGCACCAGCGACAGCGCCACCGGGTCGCCGGCGGCCGCCACCGCGAACAGCACCGGCGTCAGTTCGTGCCGTCGCGCGCGTTCCAGCCGGCCCAGGTGCATCGCCTCGATCAGCGAGGCCATCGACGTGTGGCCGAAGTGCGCGGGCAGCGCTCGGGCCAGCTCCGTCGGCCCGCCCCGACCGTCCTCGGCGCGGGCCGCGCACCACAGGGCCTCCTCGGCCAGCCCGCCCCCGCCGCCCCAGTCGCCGGAGATCCGCCCGACCGCGGGGAAGCGGGCGGTCCGCCCGTCCGGGGTCATCCCGACGCAGTTGATGCCCGCCCCGCACACCACCGCGACCCCGCACGGGTCGGCGCCCGCCGGCAGTCCGGAACGCAGCAGCGCGAAGGTGTCGTTGCGGACCGTCGTCGTACGGCCCCAGCCGCGGCGCTCGATCTCGCGCGCCAGCTTCCACTCCTCCACCGGGAAGTCGGCGTTGGCCAGACAGGCCGACACGTGCGCGAACCACGGCCCGGACGGCCCGCTCCCGCGCAGCCCGGCGTCGGCCATCGCCTCGGCGAGCACGTCGACGGCCGCGGCCACGCCCGTGCGCGGCGGCTGGAAGCCTCCGGCCTGGCCGGAACACAGCACGGAGCCGTCCGGGCCGATGAGCGCCACGTCCGTCTTGCTGTTGCCCGCGTCGATCGCCAGCACCGAGGGGAGGGTCACGCCCATGGCAGGTGCTCCTTGTTGTGTGCGAGGAGCCGGTCGGTCAGCCCCTCGGCGAGGTCGTACTGCCCGATGAGCGGGTGCGCCAGCAGTGCTGTGAAGACCCGCTCGCGCCCGCCGCGCAGCGCCGCGTCCAGCGCGAGGTCCTCGTACGCGCTCACGTGACCGATCAGCCCGGAGAACAGCGGGGCCGGCCGGGGCACCGGCAGTGGGACGGCGCCGGATCCGTCGACGCGGGCCGGCACCTCGATCACCGCGTCGTCCGGGAGGAAGGGCAGTGTGCCGTTGTTGTACGTGTTGACCACCTGCACGGCGGATCCGCCGTCGCCCAGCAGGGAGGCGGCCAGGTCCACGGCCGCCTCGGAGTAGAAGGCGCCGCCCCGCTTCGCCAGCAGCGCCGGCTTCTCGTCGAGCGCGGGATCCCCGTACAGGGCGAGCAGTTCCCGCTCCATCGCGGCGACCTCGGCGGCCCGTGAGGGCTTGGTCCCCAGCTCCCTTACCACCTCGTCGTGGGCGTAGAAGTAGCGCAGGTAGTACGAGGGCACGACGCCGAGCCGGTCCAGGACCGCCCGCGGCAGCCGCAGGTCCCCCGCGACGGCCTCGCCGTGCGCGGCCAGCAGACCCGGGAGCAGGTCCTCGCCCTCCGGGCCGCCCCGGCGCACGCCCAGTTCCCAGGTGAGGTGGTTGAGGCCCACGTGGTCGAGGTGGAGGTCGGCCGGCGCCAGGTCCAGCAGGGCCGCGAACTTCCGTTGCAGGCCGATGGCGACGTTGCACAGCCCGACGGCCTTGTGCCCGGCCCGGAGCAGGGCCCGGGTGACGATCCCGACCGGGTTGGTGAAGTCGATGATCCACGCGTCCGGGTTGGTCCGCCGGACGCGCTCGGCGATGTCGAGGACCACGGGGACGGTGCGCAGCGCCTTGGCGAGCCCGCCCGCGCCCGTGGTCTCCTGCCCGACGCAGCCGCACTCCAGCGGCCAGGTCTCGTCCCGCAGCCGGGCGGCCTGCCCGCCGACGCGCAGCTGGAGCAGGACCGCGTCGGCCCCGGCGATGCCCGCGTCGAGGTCGGAGGTGGTGGTGACGCGGCCCGGGTGGCCCTGCCGGGCGAAGATCCGCCGGGCCAGGCCGCCGATCAGCTCCAGCCGTTCGGTGGCCGGGTCGATCAGGACGAGCTCGCCGACGGGCAGGGTGTCGCGCAGCCGTGCGAACCCGTCGACCAGTTCGGGGGTGTAGGTGGAACCGCCGCCCACCACTGCGAGTTTCATCGTCGTCAGCCTTTCACGCCGGTCAGGGTGACTCCCTCGACGAACGCCTTCTGAGCGAAGAAGAAGAGGACGATCACCGGTGCCATGACCAGTACGGTCGCGGCCATGGTCAGGTTCCAGTTGGTGTGGTGCGCCCCCTTGAAGGACTCCAGTCCGTAACTGAGGGTCCAGGCGGCCGGGTTGTCGGAGGCGTAGATCTGCGGGCCGAAGTAGTCGTTCCAGGCACAGAAGAACTGGAAGAGCGCGACGGCGGCGATCCCGGGCTTGGCCATCGGCAGCACCACCCGCAGCAGGGTGCGCAGTTCGCCGCAGCCGTCGACGCGGGCCGCGTCCAGGTACTCGTCGGGGATGGTCAGCAGGAACTGGCGGAGCAGGAAGATGGAGAAGGCGTCGCCGAAGGCCATCGGGATGATCAGCGGCCACAGCGTGCCCGACAGGTCGAGCTGTTTGGCCCAGAAGAGGTACATGGGGATGACCACCACCTGCGGCGGCAGCATCATCATGGCGATCACGAGGAGCAGCGCGAGCCGCCGCCCGCGGAAGCGGAACTTGGCGAGCGCGTACGCGACGGGCACGGAGGAGACCACGGTCAACAGGGTGCCGAGTCCCGCGTACAGGAGCGTGTTGCGCCACCAGGTCAGGAAGCCCGGGGTGTGCCACACCTTCGCGTAGTTGCCCCATTCCCAGGTGTCGGGCCACAGGTCGCGGGTCAGCGCCTGTCGGTCGCCCATCAGGGAGGTGAGGAGCAGGAAGACGAAGGGGAGGACGAAGAAGAGGGCGGCGGCCACGCCGAGCGAGTGCACCGCCACCCAGTGCAGGACCGCCCGGGAGGATCTCCGGCCGGTGTGCGAGCTGGTCATTCACCGGCTCCGATCAGACCGCCACGGCGCCGCATCAGGAGCGCGGTGAAGGCCATGGAGAGGGCGAACAGGACGAGCGCGACGACACACGCGGTGCCGTAGTCGAAGCGCTGGAACCCGAGGTTGTAGACGAGTTGGGGCAGCGTCAGGGTGGACTTGTCGGGGTAGCCGGGCTCGAACTGCTGGCCCGAGCCGCCGATCACCCCGGCCGCGACCTTCCCCGCCACCAGCGGCTGGGCGTAGTACTGCATGGCCTGGATGACCCCGGTGACCACGGCGAACATGATGATCGGCGAGATGTTGGGCAGGGTGATGTGCCGGAACCGTGCCCAGGCGCCGGCCCCGTCGAGCTCCGCGGCCTCGTACTGCTCCTTCGGTACGTCGAGCAGCGCGGCCATGAAGATGACCATCAGGTCGCCGACCCCCCACAGGGCGAGGGCGGTCAGGGCCGGTTTGGACCAGTCGGCGTCGGTGAACCAGCCCGGGGTGGGCAGTCCCACCGCGTCCAGCAGGGTGTTGACGGGTCCGGTGCCGGGGTTGAGCAGGAAGACGAAGGCCAGGGTCGCGGCGACCGGCGGGGCCAGGTAGGGCAGGTAGAACAGGGTCCGGAAGACCCCGGTGGCCGTCTTGATCTTCGTGATGAGCAGTCCGATGCCGAGGCCGAAGGCGACCCGGCAGGTCACCATCACCAGGACCAGCCACAGGGTGTTGCGCATCGCCGGCCAGAACAGCGGATAGTCCGTGAGGACGTAGCTCCAGTTGTCCAGGCCGTTGAAGGCGGGCTGCCGGAAGCCGTCGTACCGGGTGAAGGAGAAGTAGAGGGTGGACAGCAGCGGGTAGACGAAGAAGACCGCGAAGCCGATCAGCCAGGGGGACAGGAAGGCCGCGGTCCGCAGGGCGGAGCGCCGCCGCTTCGAGCGCAGGGGGTGGGCGCCGGTCATCGGGCTACTTCGCCTTCGCGATGTCCGTGTCGATCTGCCGGTCGGTCCTGGCGAGACC
This sequence comes from Streptomyces sp. CLCI03, assembly GCF_053615355.1. NCBI lineage: Bacteria > Bacillati > Actinomycetota > Actinomycetes > Kitasatosporales > Streptomycetaceae > Streptomyces > Streptomyces sp. CLCI03. Next base: position 5,288,186 of record NZ_CM132132.1, read on the forward strand.
GGCCGGGATGTCGGTGACGTCGCCCTTCTCGACCCCGTACGCGAAGTCCTCGAAGGTCAGCTGGTAGGTGCCGCCGTCGGCCTTGGCCGGGGTGGTGCTGGACTTCGGGTGCCGGGCGATGTCGAGGAAGGTCTTGAACTCCGGGGTCACCTGAAGGTTCGGGGACTCCAGGGCGGCCAGGGTGGAGGGCACGTTGTGGATGGCGTTGGCGAAGGCCACCACCGCCTCGGTGTCCGTGGTCATGTACTCGACCAGCTCCCAGGCGGCGTTCTGCTTCTTGCTGCCGGAGGCGATGCCCATGATCGTGCCGGCGAGGTAGCCCTTGCCGTAGTCGGCGGCCTGCTCGTCGGGGACGGGCAGCGGGGCGGTGCCGATCTCGAAGGGCACCCCGGCCTCCTTGGCCATCGGGGCACGCCACTCGCCGTCGATCTGCATGGCCACCTGGCCGGTGTGGAAGGGGTGCTCGGCGCTCCACTCGTCACCGAAGGTGTTGCGGAACCGCTCGAGCTTCTCGTAGCCGCCGAGCTTGTCCACCAGGTCCTTCTGCGCGGTCAGCATCTTGGCGAAGGCCGGGTCCCCGGCCAGGTTGGACCTGCCGTCGGGGCCGAAGTACGTGGCGCCCCACTGCGCCGCGAGCCGCGTCGGCTTGGTCTCGTAGCCGTGGAAGGTGGGCATCAGGCCGACCTGCTCGTACGAGTCGCCCTTGAACTTGGTGAGTTTCTGCGCGACCTCGGTGAACTGGCTCCAGGTCTTCGGGGGTTCGGTGATGCCGGCGGCCGCGAAGGCGGTCTTGTTGTACACGAGGCCGTACGCGTCGTTCAGCAGCGGCAGCGTGCACTGGTTGCCTTCGAACTCCGTGTACTCCAGCAGGGTCTTGGGGAAGACCTTCGTCTTGTCGACCCCGGACTTCTTCAGGAAGGGGTTCAGATCGGCGAAGGCGCGGGAGTTGCAGAACTTGCCGACGCTGTCGGTGGTGAAGGAGGAGACCACGTCGGGGGCCTTGTCCCCGCCCGCCCGCAGCGCCTGGTTGATCTTGTCGTCGGTCATGTTGCCGGTGACCTGGACCTTGATGTTCGGGTGCGCCTTCTCGAACCGGGCGATGTTGTCCTCGATGGCCTTGGCCTCGCTCGGCGCGGACCAGCCGTGCCAGAAGGTGAGGGTGACGTCCGCCTTCGGATCGTCGGAGGCGGTGTCCGCGCCCTGGCCCGTACAGGCCGTGGCGAGGGCGGATATCGCCGCGAGGACGGCGATCGCGGTGGTCGGGCGTCCGGTTCTGGGCATGGCGGGGCTCGCTCTCTGCGGGAGGAACTTCCGTGGGGGGTGCCGGTGGGGATGGCGGTGGGGACTGCGTGTGTGGGTGTGCCGCTACGGGGTGCAGGAGGGGCGGAAGGAAGACGGGACGGCGGGGCCGGCGGGCGCCGGGCGGTTCAGCCCGAGGTGTCGAACACTTCGTCCCGGGTGGCGGCCAGCGCGCTCTCCAGCGCGCCGTGCAGGACCGGCCGCTCCCGTACCTCACCGGGGACCAGCCGGGGCCGGGAGGGGGCCAGTTCGGCGAGCTCGGCCTCCAGCAGTGCGCGCAGCGGCTCGCCCCCCGCACTGATGGCCGCCCCGGACAGGACCACGATCTCCGGGTCCAGCACGGCGACGACCGAGGCGAGACCGGTGGCCAGCGCGGTGGCGTACGACTGGAGGAAGCGCAGTTGCGCTCCCTCGGGCGCGGCGGCGGCCCGCGTGAGCAGGGCGACGGCGGCGGCGACCTCCGGTCCGTGCGGTGCGCCAGGAGCCTCGGCGCCGCCGGAGGTGTCCGGCGGCTCGACGCCCAGTTCGGCGGCGAGTCGGGGCAGTCCCTCCACGCCGGCCAGCTCCTGGTACCCGCCGGAGTTGGCCCGGGTGACCTCCCGGACCAGGGGTCGGCCCGGCACGGGCAGGAAGCCCACCTCGCCGGCGCCGCCGGTCCAGCCGCGGTGCAGCCGGCCGCCCAGGACCAGCGCGGCGCCCAGGCCCTCCTCGTTCCACAGCAGGACGAAGTCCTCGTGGCCGCGGGCGGCGCCGAGCCGCTGTTCGGCGACGGCGGCGAGATTGACGTCGTTCTCGTACTCGACGGGCATCGGCAGGGCCGTCGCCAGCTCCTCCAGGAGGGTGGGGGAGTGCCAGCCGGGGAGGTGGCTGGCGTAGCGCAGGCGCCCGGTCTGGGGGTCGAAGGCGCCCGGTGTGCCGATGACCACCCGGCGCAGGTCGGTCCGGGTCAGTCCGGCGGCCTTGACCGCCCCGCCGAGGGCCTCGGTCACCTGGTCGACGGCCTCGGCCCCCTCGGTGTAGGGGACCTCGTGGGTGGCGACCACCGTGCCGGTGAGGTCGGCGACGGCCGCCAGTACCCGCTCCGGGGTGACGTCGAGGCCGCCGACGTAGGCGGCCCGCGGGTTGATCGCGTAGAGCTGGGCGCTGGGGCCGGGGCGTCCGCCGTCGGTGCCGGTGGCCACGACCAGGCCGACCGCTTCGAGGCGGGCGAGCAGCTGGGAGGCGGTGGGCTTGGACAGCCCGGTCAGGTGCCCGATGCGGGTCCGCGACAGCGGGCCGTGCGTCAGCAGCAGTTCGAGTGCGGCCCGATCGTTCATGGCGCGCAACAGGCTGGGCGTTCCGGGCGTGGCGGCGGGCATCGTGCGGCTCTCCCTCACCGAGGTGATCTGTTAGGTAAGTTTCCTATCACCTGTTGAAGTGTGTCAATGCCGCTGCCCCGCAGGCTGTGTCATTTCACGGATGACCTGCGGGGCAGCGGAACGAGCGGGGCTCGTGGGGCGTGCGGTGACGGGGCTACGCGGCCACGGGCCGCACGGGCCGACGGACGGACGCGGTCACTTGGTGATCCGCGGGCCGGCCGGCGGCGGGATCGGGGCCGTGGCCAGCGACTGAGGGGAGGTCGGGTTCGCCAGGGCGGACGGCGCGGCGACCGAGGCCGACGGGTCCGCCGCGGCCTCCTCGTCCTCGTCGGCCGCCGGCACCCCGCCGATGATCCGGATGCCCGCGGCGTCGAAGGCCTCCTTGATCCGCCAGCGCAGCTCCCGCTCCACGGCGAACTGCTGACCGGGCATGGTCTTCGCGGACACCTTCACGGTCATCGAGGCGAGCAGCACCTCGTCCAGGCCCAGGACCTCCACCGGACCCCACAGGCGCTCGTCCCACGGGGACTCCTTGGCCATGGCGTCGGCGACCTCCTTGACCACCTCGCGGATCCGGGACAGGTTCTCCGAGGGCTTGACCTGCACGTCCACGCCCGCGGTCGCCCAGCCCTGGCTGAGGTTGCCGATCCGCTTGATCTCGCCGTTGCGCACGTACCAGATCTCGCCGTTGTCCCCGCGCAGCTTGGTCACGCGCAGTCCGACCTCTATGACCTCGCCCGAGGCCACACCCGCGTCGATCTTGTCGCCGACGCCGTACTGGTCCTCCATGATCATGAAGACGCCGGACAGGAAGTCCGTCACCAGGTTCCGGGCACCGAAACCGATCGCCACACCGGCCACACCGGCACTCGCCAGCAGCGGGGCCAGATCGATCTTCAGCGCGGCCAGGACCATCAGCGCGGCCGTACCGAGGATCAGGAACGAGGCCACCGACCGGAGCACCGATCCGATCGCCTCCGAACGCTGGCGCCGCCGCTCCGCATTGACCAGCAGCCCGCCCAGCGCGGTGCCCTCCACGGCCTCGGCGCTGGTGTTCATCCGGGTTATGAGCTTGGTCAGCGCCTTGCGGACCGCCGAGCGGATCACCGCCGCTATCACGACGATCAGCAGGATCCGCAGGCCGATGCTCAGCCAGGTGGCCCAGTTCTGCTCGATGAAGCTGGCGGCCTCGGTGACGCTCGCCTGCGCCTCCTTGACCGATGCGGGCGCGTCCGGAACGTCGGCTGCCAGCGGCAGCAGAGCGGCGGGCCAGGGCACGACGGGAACCTCCAGGTGTAGCGGTCTGCCCGCGGAACCGGGGGACCCCCGGACGGATCCGGGGATATGCGGGACAGACAGACCACACTAACGGGGCAATCCCTTCACCTTGGTGCCGTGTTCGAGGGAGAGACCAGACTCACCTGGGGATGACTGACTGTGGTTGAAAACACCTCGGACCCGTTACGGGCGAGTGGTGGCGTTTCGACCAGCCGTAAGGAGAGACTGGAGAGCAGATCGTCCCGGCGCGAGCCACGCGCCGCCGGCGTACAAGGAGGCAGTCCGTGCCGCACGTCCTGGTCCTCAACGCGTCGTACGAGCCCCTCGGCGTCGTACCGCTCCGCCGCGCGCTCGTCCTCGTCCTGGAGAACAAAGCGGTCTCCCTGGAGGAATCCGGCGCCTATCTGCACAGCGCGACAAGGGTCGTCCCCGCGCCCAGCGTGGTACGGCTCAAGCGCTTCGTGCGGGTCCCCTACCGGGGGCCCGTTCCACTCACCCGGCGCGCCCTGTTCGCGCGGGACGGCGGGCGCTGCATGTACTGCGGTGCCGTCGCCACCAGCGTCGACCACGTCATTCCGCGCAGCCGGGGCGGTCAGCACGCGTGGGACAACGTCGTGGCCGCCTGCCGCCGCTGCAACCACGTCAAGGCCGACCGGCACCTGCTGGAACTCGGCTGGCGCCTGCGGCACCAGCCGGCGCCGCCGTCCGGGCTGGCGTGGCGGATCATCGGGACGGGGCATCGGGATCCGCGGTGGATGCCGTATCTCCAGCCGTACGGGGCGGAGGACGCCTTGGAGCGGATCGGCGTCGCGGCCGGGTAGCTCCGCCGGGCCGCCGGTCGCGTGCGGGTTGCGCCCGTCGTGGACCTGCGGCCCGGCTTCCCGGGGCGCCGCCCCGGACCCCGCGCCTCGAACGCCGGCAGGGCCGGGAGGGCGGGGTCGGGTCACGGGGTGACCGCGTAGGCCTCCGCCGACCAGAGGGAGCAGCCGTACCGCGTCGCGCGGGTCTCGCAGGTGACCCGTAGGAAGCGGGTGTCCGGGGCGTCCATCCGGAGCGTCTCGTGGCCGCCCCGGGAGGCCTTGACGGCCGCCGCCGGGCGCCAGGTCACGCCGTCCGTGGAGGTCTCCACCCGGTACGCCGACGGGTACGCGTCCTGCCAGTACAGCTCCAGCCGGCCCACCCGCGTCGCGGCGGGCAGTTCCGCCTTCCACCACGCGCCGTCCACCGCCGGTGACGACCAGCGGGTGGCCGGGGAGCCGTCCACGGCCGCCGAGGCCGGGAAGTCGGGGGTCTCGTTCGCAGAGGAGGTCGCCCGCGCGGTCCGCAGCAGATCGGGGCCGCCGGTACGGGCCACCGCGCGCACCGTCAGGGTCCGCGACTCCCCGTCGAAGGTCACCGGCACCTGGTAGGTGCCCGCAGGGGTGCCCGCGGCGACGCTGACCTCCAGCGGGATCGACACCTGGCCGCCCCGCGGGGCCACCGCGGCCTGCGGGAGGCGCACCTCGATGCCCGCCGGCGGCCGTGCCGACAGCGGGCCGCGGACCTCGGTGGGCCCCAGCGCCGACAGCTGCGCCGAGACCCGCTGAGCGGTGCCGCCGATCTCGGCGTCGGCCGCGGCCCCGTCCGCCAGCTCGAAGCGGGCCCGCGGGCCGTCCCCGAACCACGGCACGACGTGGTGCACCGTGGGCGCGGACCCGGCCCCGGCCCAGGACAGGCGCACCGCGTCCGCGCTCAGCCCCGGCGTCTCCACCTGGGTCCAGCCGGAGGCCGCGGCGTCGGCGACCTTGCGCCAGCCCTCGCCCGGTACGTGCGCCTCGACCACGGCACCCCGCGCCCCGGCCGGGAGCGGCTCGGTCATCACGGTCACGGCCGACAGCGGGCGCGGGGCGTCCAGCCGTACGGTCCAGGCCTCCGTCTCCTTCGTCACCGTTCCGGTCTTCCGGGCGGCCCCGGTCCAGGCGTCGGCCTCGGCCACCGCCTTCGTCAGGAAGGGCTCCAGGACGGCCTTGTCCACCCGGGCCGATCCCGGCTGCGCCAGCGTCGCCCGTACGTCGGTCAGGGCCCGGGAGGCCTTCCAGGCGGCCGCCCCGTCCCCGCGGGCCTGGGCCTGGAGGACGTCCACCGCCAGCTCGCCCGCCGTCCCGTAGCGCGCCAGGCGGTCCAGCCAGGGGCCCGCCTCGCCCGACAGGGCCGGCAGCCGCTCCTTGGCCTCGCGCAGGACCGTGAACGCCTTGCGCAGCTCGGTCCCGGCCGCCGGATCGCCCGCCGCGCGGGCCTTCCAGAACTGCTCGACCAGGGGCTTGAGATACGCCGACTCCTCCTGCTTGAGCCCGGAGGACGCGGTGTTCCCGGCGAGCGCCGCCACCGCCTGGCGGGTGCGCTGGTCGGCGCCCGTCAGCTCGCGCACCGCCGCCGCCCAGGACTCGGCGGGCCGGTATCCGCGCGGGTTCCACGCGAAGTCCGCCGCCGTGAAGAGCGGGATCCGCGACAGGGTGCCCTGCGGCATCGCGTTGGCCAGCAGCGCCGCCGAACCGCCCGCCACCGCCGGCTCGCGGCCCGCGTACGGGCCGAGGAAGATCCGGCCCGGATCCCAGTCGTTCACCGGGTAGTTGTCCATGGTGATCAGCGGGTGTCCCAGGGCGGCGCGCGCCCCGGCCAGTTCCTTGCCCGTGATCGTCCGCGGCACCACGCCCACGCCCGTCCAGGCCACCTCCACCCGCGGGTCCAACGCGCCCGCCAGGGCGGTCCGGTAGGTGGTGGCGCCCTCCTGGTAGTACTCCGTCGGCAGCAGTGACAGCGCGGGGGCTCCCGGGTACCGGGCGGCCAGGTGCGCGGCCAGTCCGCCCGCGACCTCCGCGTGCGCCTTCGCGGCCGCCGCCGGGCCCTTCCCGTACCGGTCCCGGTCGGCCCGGCAGCCCCACTCGGTGTAGCTGACGTCCTGGAACTGCACCTGGAAGGCGCGGAAGCCGAGGTCCCACATCGCGTCCACCTTGCGCGCGAGCGCCGCCCGGTCGGCCTCCGAGGACAGGCACATCGACTGTCCGGGGGTCACCGCCCAGGCCAGGACGACCTGGTTGGCGCGGGCCCGTTCGGCCAGCGCGCGGAACTGCGCCTGCTGCTCCTGCGGGTAGTCCTGGCGCCAGGCCGTCGTGCGGTACTGGTCGTCGCCCGGTGCGACGAGCAGCCGGTTCTGCTTGGTGCGGCCCATGAAGTCGAGCTGCGCGAGGCGCTGTTCCTGGGTCCACGGCTGCCCGTAGAAGCCTTCGGTGATCCCGCGCACCGGCGCCGCCGGCCAGTCCCGCACCAGTACGCCGGGCATCTTCCCGCCGCCCGCCGCGAGGAGCTGGCGCAGGGTCTGCGCCGCGTGGAAGAGTCCTTCCCCGCCTATGCCGGCCAGCGCGATCGTGTCCCGGCCGGCGTGCCGGCCCGCGGCCAGCCGGTAGCCCCCGGTCGGCAGGTCGGACGGCGCGGCCGCGCCCAGCGCGCGCAGCGCCTGCTCGGCGTCCGCGTCCTGGAGCCGTACGACGGTGCCCCGCGCGGGCAGCGGAGCCCCGGGGGCCGGTTCGTGGACGGTCCGTACTCCCGCGGCGCGCAGGGCGTCGCGCACGACCCGGACCGCGTACGGGTCGGCGTCGGGCGCCGCGACGAGTACGGCCTCGGTGCCCAGCGGCAGCTCGCGCGCAGGGTCGGCGGCCATCGACTGCGGCCGGGGCCACACCGCGGGCCCCTCGGTGGCGGCGCGGGGGATGTCGGCCCCGGGGTCGAGCACGGGCCCGGCCGCGGCGGTCACGGGGGTCGCCCCCGGGCCCGCTCCCGGCGCCGGTCTGTCCGGTGCGGTGGGCGCCGCGTGGATCCCGGGTGGCGCGGAGGAAACGGCGCCGCCCAGGAGCGTGCCGATCACCGCCACAGCGGCGGCGGTGTTCCGCCTCCTACCCCTGAGCTGCACTGAGCCTCCTCGTCCCGAGACGTCCCCCACTCGTACGAATGAGCCTGAGCCCACCATCCGTGCGGCTGGAGTGTCAATGTGGATGGGTGATCTGCCCCGGATGCGGCAGGAATGCGGTGCCTCCGAGTGGGTATGGACGCGGTGTTCCCCGGCGGCGTCCCACCCTCGTGAACCACCCTTGTGCCCCACTCTTCTGACTCACCCTCATGCCCTCATGCCCGCACGCACGAAGGAGCGCCCGCAGATGGACGACCTGGCCCGGCTCGCTGCCCAGTACGGCGTCGCCACCGACTACCGGCCCGCCGCCGACGTCACCGTCCCGGTACCGGAGACCACCGTCAGGGCGGTCCTCGGGCTGCTGGGGGTGGTCACCGACGACCCGGAGAGCATCCGGATCGGCGCCGCGTCCGCGGCCCGGGAGTCGGCCGGGCGGCTCCTGCCGCCCACGGTGGTGCTGTGGCAGGGGGAGCGGACGGCCCCGGAGCCCGCCGGGCTGCCCCCGGGCACCCGGGTGCGGGTGGTGGAGGAGGAGACGGGAGAGCTGCTCGCGTGGGGCCCCGCGCTGCCGCTGGGCGTCCACCGGCTCACCGCCGAGGCGCCCGACGGGCGCAGCGCCGAGGCCACCTTGGTCGTGGCCCCGGAGCGGGCCCCGGCCGCGCCCGAGCGGGCCCACGGGCTGCTCGTCCAGCTCTACTCCCTCCTCTCCGAGCGGTCCTGGGGCATGGGCGACCTCGGCGACCTCGCGGAGCTGGCCCGCTGGGCGGGCCGTACCCACGGCGCCGGGTTCATCCAGGTCAACCCGCTGCACGCGGCCGTCCCCGGCGCCCCGACCGACCCGTCCCCGTACCGGCCGTCCTCGCGGCGCTTCCCGGACCCCGTCCACCTGCGGATCGAGGACGTCCCCGAATACGCCGACTGCCCCGATCGCGAGGCCCTCGACGCGCTCGCCGGCCGCGGCGGCGAACTGCGCCGCCAGGTCCTGGAGAAGGGCGCGCTGATCGACCGCGATGCCGTCTGGGAACTCAAGAGGGCGGCCCTGGAGCTCCTGTACGCCGTCCCGCGGACACCCGAACGCGAAGCCGCCTACCGCGCCTTCTGCGCCGAACAGGGCGCTCCGCTGGACGTGCACGCCGCCTGGTGCGCCGGACACGCGGGGGAGGAGGACCCGAAGGGGCGGAGCGATTTCCACCGCTGGCTGGTCTGGCTGACGGACGGCCAGCTCGCCGCCGCCCAGCGGGCCGCCCGCGAGGCCGGCATGACGGTCGGCATCGTCCACGACCTCGCCGTCGGGGTGCACCCGCAGGGTTCCGACGTCTTCGGCTCGCCCTGCTACGCCCCGCACATCTCGGTCGGCGCGCCCCCGGACGCCTTCAACGCGCGCGGTCAGGACTGGGGGCTGCCGCCGTGGCGCCCGGACGTGCTGGCCGCCACCGGCTACGCCCCCTTCCGGTCCCTGCTGCGCGGGGTGTTCCGCTATGCGGGCGCCCTGCGGATCGACCATGTGATGGGTCTGTTCCGGCTCTGGTGGATCCCGGAGGGGACCCCGCCCGCGGAGGGCGCGTACGTCAGCTACGACGGCGAGGCCATGCTGGCGATCCTCGTCCTGGAGGCCCACCGGGCGGGCGCCCTGGTCATCGGCGAGGACCTCGGGACGGTGGAGCCGCGGGTCCGTCAGGAGCTGGCTCGGCGCGGGGTGCTCGGCACCTCGGTCCTCTGGTTCGAACGGGACTGGGACGGCGGTGGGAACCCGCTGGCCCCGCAGGCCTGGCGGGCCGACTGCCTGGCCACCGTCACCACGCACGACCTCCCGCCCACGGCCGCCAAGCTCGCCGGGGGGCATGTGGAACTGCGTGACCGGCTCGGCCTGCTGACCCGCCCCGCCGAGCTGGAGCGTGCCGAGGACGCCGCCGACACCGCCGAGTGGCTGGAGCTGCTGGACGGGCTGGGGCTGGACACCAAGGGCGAGGAGGCCGCCGTACGGGCCCTGTACGCCTTCCTGCTGCGCACCCCGGCGCGGCTGGTCGGCGTCTGGCTGCCGGACGCGGTGGGGGACCGGCGGCCGCAGAACCTGCCGGGCACCTGGGACCAGTACCCCAATTGGCGGCTTCCGGTCGCCGATGCGGCGGGGCGGCCGCTGTCCCTGGAGGAACTGGTCTCCTCGCCCCGGGCGAACGCCCTGCTGAGCGCGGTGGGGGAGGGCGTACGACCTCGTACGGCACCCCCGGGCGCGCGCCCCGTTTAGGTGTTCGCTACGTTTGCACCGTGGACAAGAAGAACGCTCTGCGCGCCGGCGCCGTCACGGCCGGAACCGCGCTGATGATGCTGCTGATGACGTCTCCCGCCCTCGCGCTCACCCGCGACGACGGTGACGACCCGGGTCCGGGCCTGAGCATCGGCGAGACCGTCGGCCTGTACGTGGCCCTGCCCCTCGTGATCTTCCTGGGCATCATCGGTCTCGTGATGGTCCTCGACAAGTCGGACAAGCAGAAGAAGGCCTGAGCCGGTCCGGCCCCGCGGGGCCGGGACCAGCAGACCTTTCCGGGCGCCGGGGGTCCGCACCGCCGATTCGATTCGGCCGTGCGGCGACCCCCGGCGCCTTGTCGTACCCTCAGACGCCGGCCAGGAGCCGGCGGAGCAGCCCGGTGAGCACCGCGACCTCGTCGTCGGTCAGCCCGGTGAGCGCGGCGCGTTGTACCTCCAGCCCGGCGCCGACGGCCTCGTCGATGAGAGCCAGGCCGCGCTCGGTGATCGTCACCTGGAGCCCCCGCCGGTCGTGCGGATCGGGCTTGCGGCACAGCAGCCCGGCCTTCTCCAGCTTGTCCAGACGCCCGGTCATGCCGCCCGTCGTGAGCATGAGGGTGGCCGAGAGCTGCCGGGGCGAGAGCGTGTACGGCTCCCCCGACCGGCGCAGCGTGGCCACGACGTCGAACTCGCCGCGCGAGATGCCGAAGCGCGCGTAGCACTCCTCCATCGCGTCGCCCATCGCCCTGGCGATCCGGTAGATGCGTCCGAAGACGGCCATGGGCGCCGTCTCCAGGTCGGGGCGCACGGCGAACCACTGGGCCGTGATCGCGTCCACTGCGTCCTTGTCGTCACTCATGCCTGCAGTATCCGGCTTCCCCGAGATCGTTCGCAAGAAAGTTGCTTGACGGTAAGTAGCTTAGCGGTAAGCTACTTACCAGCAATCGAGTCCGGGGGAGAGGCCATGACCGTGTTCATGAGGAAGACAGCCGCGTCAGGGGAGGCGAAGGTCGCGGGGGAGCGGTCGCTGCTCCTCGGAATCGGTATCAGCTCGGTCGGGATCGGTATGTACATCCCCTTCTCGCTGGTCTTCTTCCACCACGTCACCGGCCTCTCCCTCACCGTCGTCGGCCTGGTCATGACGGTCACCGGGCTGGCCGGCCTGGCGTTCATGCCGGCGGCCGGCACGGCCGTCGACCGGTTCGGCGCCAAGCGGGTCAACCTGGTGCTCTACGGGATACGGGCGCTCGGCTTCGCCCTGTACCCCTTCGCGGGCTCCCTGCCCGCCTTCGCCGCCGTCTCCCTCGTCACCGCGCTCGCCGACCGCTCCTTCGGCGTCGTCCAGCAGTCCCTGATCGGCGAGGTGGCGCAGGGCTCCGCCCGCGACCGGCTCCAGGCCTCCACGCGGGCCCTGCAGAACGCCGGGATGGGTGCGGGCGCCCTGCTCGTCTCCGGAGTGCTGGCCCTGTGGGGCACCGGCGGATTCACCTACACCGCCTGGGGCAACGCGCTCGCCTTCGCCCTCGCCGGACTGCTCGTCGGCCGGGTTCGGGCGGTCCGGGCGGCCGGCGCGTCCGTTGCCGCGGAGGCCGGGTCCGTCGGATACCGCACCGTCCTGCGCGACCGCCCCTTCCTCGGGCTCACCGCCGCCAACTTCTTCACCGCGCTGGGCTACTCCGCCCTCTCCGTCCTCTTCCCGCTCTACCTCTCGACCTGGCTGACGGCCCCCGACTCCCTCACCGGAGCCGCCTTCACCGTCAACACCGTGCTGTGCGCCGGGATCGGCGTCCTGATCGCGAGCCGCGTCCGCCGCTCCGGCGCCCGCCGCACCCGCTCCGCCGCCCTCGGAGCCCTGCTCTTCGCCGCCGCCTTCGTCGGGCAGATCGTGCTGGGCACGCTGCGGCCCGGGCGGACCGCCACCCTGATCGCCCTGCTGGCCATCGTCGTCGTCTACACCCTCGGCGAGCTCGTCCACAGCCCCTCCGGCGGCGCCCTGTCGGTCTCCGCCGCCCCCGAGGCCGTCCGCGGCCGCTACCTGGCCACCTACCAGCTGTCCTACTCGCTGGCCGGCGCCCTCGCCCCCTCCCTCTTCACCGCCCTGCTCGCCGTCGACGGCCGCCTGCCCTGGGCCCTCCTGGCCGTCGCCGCCCTCGGCGCCGCCCTGGCGTTGCTCCGGCTGGAGCGGCACCTGCCGGCCGAGGCCGTCCACGCCGAGCCCCCGGTGGTCCGGGACACCACCGGCCGGCCGGTCCCCGTGACCGCCGCCGCCTGAGTCCTGCCCCCGGTCCCTTCCGCTTCCGTCGCCCGATCCAGGAGCCACCCGCCATGAAGCGTGCAGCCACCGTCGCCCTGACCGCCCTCGCCCCCATCTCCTGGGGTTCCACCTACGCCGTCGCCACCGAGCTGCTGCCCCCCGACCGGCCGCTGTTCACCGGGGTCATGCGGGCCCTGCCCGCCGGACTCCTGCTGACCGCCCTGGCCCGCACCCTGCCCAAGGGCCAGTGGTGGTGGAAGTCCGCCGTCCTCGGCATCCTCAACATCGGCGCCTTCTTCCCGCTGCTGTTCCTCTCCGCCTACCGGCTCCCCGGCGGGGTCGCGGCCGTACTGGGCGCCGCCGGACCGCTGTTCGTCGTAGGACTGGCCGCGCTCGTCCTCGGGGAGCGGGCGAGCCTGCGCACCGTACTGGCCGCCGTCGTCGGAGCGTTCGGCGTGAGCATGGTGGTCCTGACCGCCGAGGCCCGCCTCGACGCGGTCGGCGTCGTCGCCGGTGTGATCTCCTCCGCCTCCATGGGCGCCGGCACCGTGATGACCAAGCGCTGGGGCCGCCCCGAGGGCGTGGGCCCGCTGGCGATGACCGGCTGGCAGCTCACCGCGGGCGGACTGTTCATCATCCCCGTCGCCGCCCTCGTCGAGGGCGCCCCGCCCGCGCTCGACGGCAGGGCCTTCCTCGGCTACGGCTACATGATGCTGATCAACACCGGGATCGCGTACTGGCTCTGGTTCCGCGGCATCGGCGCCCTCAGCGCCACCTCCGTCACCCTGCTCGGCCCGCTCTCCCCGCTCACCGCCGCCGTCATCGGCTGGGCCGCCCTCGGACAGGCGCTGTCGCCCGTGCAGCTCGTCGGAATGGCGATCGCCTTCGGGGCCACCGTCGCCGGCCAGCTGGCGGCCGCCCGTACCGCCCGACCGTTCAGTTCCACTGAAAAGAACGATCAGAACATTTCGATGGACCTGACGGATGGGGCGGTGCGACGGTAGTCCCCACACACCACCGAACCACCCAGAGGAGCAGACCCACAGTGGCCGTCATGGACCGCGTCCGTACCGTCTCGCACACCGAGCCCGGCAGCACCGGGAAGAAAGGTGCCGCCGGGCTCGGCGTGCTCCTCGCCCTGCTCGCGACGGTCGTCTGGTCCGGCAGCTTCGTCGCCACCCGGGGCATGGCCGAGACCGTCCCACCCGTCCAGGCGGTCTTCTGGCGCTGGATCATCGCCCTGCTCGCCGTCGCCCCCTTCGCCGCCCGCCAGGCCTGGCGGCAACGGGCCCTGATCCGCCGGCACCTCGGCTTCATCGCCCTCGCCTCGCTGTTCGGCGTCACCCTCTACAACACGCTCGTGCACCAAGCCGGACTGACCACCTCCGCCTCCAACATGGGCATGATCATGGCTGCCTCGCCCGTCATCATGGCGCTCTACGCCCGCCTCGGCGGCGAACGGCTCGGCGTACGGCGGACCTTCGGCATCCTGCTCGCCGCCCTCGGGGTGCTGCTGCTCGTCGGGGACGGCTCGATCGGCTTCGACTTCGGCGCCGGAGACCTGTGGATGTTCGCCGCCGCCCTCTCCTTCGCCACGTACAGCGCCCTGCTGCGACGCAAGCCCGCCGAACTCGGCGGAATGGCCTTCCTGATCACCACCTTCGTGCTCGGCGCGCTGATGCTGGCACCCGCCTACGCCGTCTCCGTCGCCGTCCAGGGCGGCTTCGAGGTCACCACCGGCACGGTCGGCCCGCTGCTGTACGTCGGGGTGTTCTCCTCGGCCGTCGCCTTCTTCGCCTGGAACAAGGCCGTCTCGATGATCGGCGCCGCCCGCGCGGGAGTCGTCTACTACCTCCAGCCGGTGTGCGTGGCCGGGCTCGGCTTCCTGCTCCTGGGCGAGCGGACCGGACCGGCGCAGCTGCTCTGCATGGCGCTCATCCTCGGCGGAGTCGGGCTGGGGAGTGCCCGGCGGTAGGTTCGGGCCCATGACCGAGTGGGACATCAAGAAGCTGCGGATCCTGCGGACCCTCGCCGAACAGGGGACCGTGACCCGAGCGGCCGAGACCCTCCACATGACGCCCTCGGCCGTTTCGCAGCAACTGACGAACCTGGCCCGCCAACTCGGTGTGGTGCTGCTGGAGGCCGAGGGCCGCCGGGTGCGGCTCACGGACGCGGCCCACCTCGTCCTGCGACACACGGAGGCGGTGTTCGCACAGCTGGAACGGGCCGACGCGGAACTGGCCGGATACCTCGCCGGCGACACGGGCGAGGTACGCGTGGGCGCCTTCTCCACCGCCGTACCGGCGCTCGTGGTCCCGGCGGTGGCCGCGCTGCGGCGCACCCACCCCGGGGTGGAGGTCCGCGTCCGGGAGACGGAGGCGGCCGAGGCCTACGAACTGCTGTCGGCCGGGGGCGTGGACCTGGCGCTGTCCCTCACCGCGCACGCGCCGACCGCGCGCGACCCCCGGTTCACCCGGGTGGCGCTCCTGGAGGACCCGCTGGACGTGGCCCTCCCGCCGGACCACCCGCTGGCGGCCGCGCCGGACCTGCGGCTGGCGGACCTGTCCGGCGACCCGTGGATCTACGGGGGCAGCGGCCCCTGGTCGGAGATCGCCCGGTCCGCCTGCGAGGCGGCGGGCTTCGTCCCGGAACAGGCGCACTCGGCGTCCGGCTGGACGGCGATCCTGGCCATGGTCGAGGCGGGGATGGGGGTGGCCCTGGTCCCCCGGATGGTGTCGAGCCGCGCCTCGGGCGTGGCCGTCCGGGTGCTGTCACGGGACCGCCCGACGCGGCACGTGCTCGCCGCGGTCCGCCGAGGCGCCGAATCCGCGCCCGCGCTGTCCCGCGTACTCGCGGCCCTGCGTGAAGTGGCCTCGGCCCGGCGGTAGCGCCTGCGCGGCTCCGCCGCCGGGGGCGCTGCCCCCGGACCCCCGCGCCTCAAACGCCGGCGAGGCTGGTTGTGCCGGGCACCGGCGAAATCAAGCCCCGCCGGCGTTTGAGGCGCGGGGTCTGGGGCGGAGCCCCAGGAGCGGAGCCGCACCCGCGGGGGGCGTTGCTCCCACGGGTGCGGGCAGAGCCCGGAACTTCCTACTGCTGAGCGGCGGCGTCCGCGGCCTGGGCCTTCAGCGCACGCTCGACGCCCGCGCGGGACTCCGAGATCAGCCGGCGCAGGGCCGCGTTCGGCTCGGCCGAGGCCAGCCACGCGTCCGTCGCGTCCAGCGTCTCCTGCGAGACCTGCAGCGTCGGGTAGAGACCCACCGCGATCTGCTGGGCGATCTCGTGGCTACGGCTCTCCCAGACCTCCTTGATCGCCGAGAAGAACTTCTCGGTGTACGGGGCCAGCAGCTCGCGCTGGTCGGTCTGGACGAAGCCGCCGATCACCGCCTCCTGGACCGCGTTCGGCAGGTCGCCGGACTCCACCACCGAGGCCCACGCCGCGGCCTTGGCCTCCGCTGTCGGGCGCGCCGCCCGGGCGGTCGCCGCGTGACGCTCGCCGGCCGCCGTGGCGTCCCGCTCCAGCTCCGCCGCGATGGCCGGCTCCCCGGCGACACCCGTCGCGACGAGCCGCTCCAGGAAGGTCCAGCGCAGCTCGGTGTCGACGGCCAGTCCCTCGATCTCGGCCGCGCCGTCCAGCAGCGCCGACAGGTAGGTCAGCTGACCCTCGGTGCGGGCGGTGGCCGCGAACGCCCGTGCCCACGCCAACTGGTGGTCGCCCGCCGGCTCGGCGCCGCGCAGGTGCTCCAGGGTGGCCTCGGTCCAGGCCGCCAGGCCCTCCTCCCGCCACGCAGGGGCGGCGTACTGGTCGATGGCCAGCTTCACCTGGCGGTGCAGCGACTGCACGACGCCGATGTCGGACTCCTTGCCGATGCCCGAGAGGACCAGCGAGAGGTAGTCGCGGGTGGCGAGCTCGCCGTCACGCGTCATGTCCCACGCCGAGGCCCAGCACAGGGCGCGCGGCAGGGACTCGGTGAAGTCGCCGATGTGCGCGGTGACGGTGGCCAGGGACTCCTCGTCCAGGCGGACCTTCGCGTAGGACAGGTCGTCGTCGTTCAGCAGGAAGACCGCCGGACGGGGGCGACCGACCAGCTCCGGCACCGTGGTGAGGGCGCCGTCGATGTCCAGCTCGATCCGGTCGGTGCGCACGAGGGCGCCGTCCTGGAGCTCGTACAGGCCGACCGCGATGCGGTGCGGGCGCAGGGTGGACTCGCCCTTGGCGCCGGCGGGCAGCGCGGGCGCCTCCTGGCGGATGCCGAAGGCGGTGATCACACCGTTCTCGTCGGTGGTGACCTCCGGGCGCAGGATGTTGATGCCGGCCGTCTCCAGCCACGCCTTCGACCAGGCGGTCAGGTCGCGGCCCGAGGTCTCCTCCAGCGCGCCCAGCAGGTCGGACAGGCGCGTGTTCCCGAACGCGTGCGCCTTGAAGTACGCCTGCACGCCCTTGAAGAAGGCGTCCATGCCGACGTAGGCGACGAGCTGCTTGAGCACCGAGGCGCCCTTGGCGTACGTGATGCCGTCGAAGTTGACCAGGACGTCGTCGAGGTCACGGATGTCGGCCATGATCGGGTGCGTGGAGGGCAGCTGGTCCTGCCGGTACGCCCAGGTCTTCATGGAGTTGGCGAAGGTGGTCCACGCGTGCGGCCACTTCGAACCCTCGGCGTAGGCCTGGCAGGCGATCGAGGTGTACGTCGCGAACGACTCGTTCAGCCACAGGTCGTTCCACCACTCCATGGTGACCAGGTCGCCGAACCACATGTGCGCCAGCTCGTGGAGGATCGTCTCCGCGCGCACCTCGTACGCCGCGTCCGTCACCTTGGAGCGGAAGACGTACTGGTCGCGGATGGTGACCGCGCCCGCGTTCTCCATGGCGCCCGCGTTGAACTCCGGGACGAAGAGCTGGTCGTACTTGGCGAAGGGGTAGTCGTAGGCGAACTTGTCCTGGAACCAGTCGAAGCCCTGCCGGGTGACGTCGAAGATCGCGTCCGCGTCGAGGAACTCGGCGAGCGAGGGACGGCAGTAGATGCCGAGCGGGACGGACTGGCCGTCCGGGCCCTCGTAGGAGCTGTGCACGGAGTGGTACGGACCGACGATCAGCGCGGTGATGTACGAGGAGATGCGCGGGGTCGGCTCGAAGCGCCAGACGTTGTCCTTGACGTCCGCGGCCTCAGGGGTCGGAGAGTTCGAGATGACCGTCCAGCCCTCGGGGGCCGTCACGGTGAACTGGAACGTGGCCTTCAGATCGGGCTGCTCGAAGCTGGCGAAGACCCGCCGCGCGTCCGGTACCTCGAACTGGGTGTAGAGATAAGCCTGCTGGTCGACCGGGTCGACGAAGCGGTGGAGGCCCTCACCGGTGTTCGTGTAGGCGCAGTCCGCGACGACCCGGAGCTCGTTGGCCCCGGCCGCGAGGTCCCGCAGCGCGATCCGGGAGTCCTGGAAGACGGCCGCGACGTCCAGCGACGTGCCGTTGAGGACGACCTCGCGCACGGCCGGAGCGACCAGGTCGATGAAAGTCTCACCCCCGGCCTCGGTCGACTGGAAGCGCACGGTGGTCACGGACGGGTAGGTGCCACCCTCCTGCGCGCCGCTGAGATCGAGTTCGATCTCGTAGGAGTCGACGGTCAGCAGCTTGGCCCGCTGCTGAGCCTCTTCACGGGTGAGATTCGTGCCAGGCACGCGTTCATCTCCTTCGATGGTGACGTTGCCCGGCCATCCTGCCATCCGGACACCGTCACCGCCTCGGAGTAATCCACGGGCGAAAAAACGCGCACGGGGCGCCGCCGTGACGGCGGCGCCCCGTGCGGGGTCGGGCGGGATCAGCCCCGCAGCTCCTCGGCCACGAGCTCGGCGATCTGCACCGCGTTCAGGGCCGCGCCCTTGCGGAGGTTGTCGCTGGAGAGGAACAGCGCGAGGCCGTTGTCCACCGTCTCGTCGGCGCGGATGCGGCCCACGTACGAGGCGTCCTTGCCCGCCGCCTGCAGCGGGGTCGGGATCTCCGAGAGCTCGACGCCGGGGGCGTCCTTCAGCAGCTCGTAGGCGCGCTCGACGCTGATCGGGTTCGCGAAGCGGGCGTTGACCTGCAGCGAGTGGCCGGAGAAGACCGGGACGCGCACGCAGGTGCCGGAGACCTTGAGCTCGGGGATCTCCAGGATCTTGCGGGACTCGTTGCGGAGCTTCTGTTCCTCGTCGGTCTCGAAGGACCCGTCGTCGACCAGGTTGCCCGCGAGCGGGACCACGTTGTAGGCGATCGGGCGCTTGTAGACGGCCGGCTCGGGGAAGTCCACCGCGTCGCCGTCGAAGGTCAGCTGGTCGGCGGTCTCGGAGACCGCGCAGGCCTGGCCCTTGAGCTCGGCGACACCGGCCAGGCCCGATCCGGAGACGGCCTGGTAGGTGGTGGCGACCAGCGCGGTCAGGCCGGCCTCGTCGTGCAGCGGGCGCAGCACCGGCATCGCGGCCATGGTGGTGCAGTTCGGGTTCGCGATGATGCCCTTGGGGCGGTTCCTGACCGCGTGCGGGTTGACCTCGGAGACCACGAGGGGGACCTCCGGGTGGCTGCGCCAGGCGGAGGAGTTGTCGATCACGACGGCGCCCTGGGAGGCGACCTTCTCGGCCAGGACCCGGGAGGTGGCGCCGCCCGCGGAGAAGAGCACGATGTCCAGGCCCGAGTAGTCGGCCGTGGAGGCGTCCTCGATGGTGATCTCCTGGCCCTCCCATTCGAGGGTGGAGCCCGCGGAACGGGCCGAGGCGAACAGCCGCAGCTCGTCCACCGGGAACTTCCGCTCGGCGAGGATGCCGCGCATGACTCCGCCGACCTGTCCGGTGGCTCCGACGATTCCGACCCTCACGGTGACTCCTTTTGGTACGTACGACGCGGGCGCGCGTGAAGCCATCATGCGTTCGACCCCACGAGCCTTGTCCAATCCATTGTCCGAGGTACGGACGGTGTCCTGAATGTGAACCCCTGTGGCGAGTTCGTGGCGGGCGTGTTGCGGGGTCACTGAACACCCGTTCTGCCTGGTCGGAGCCGGTTAGCGTCCGGTCTGTCGTGTCCGCTTTCCGGACATGACCGACCGCAGAACGAACCACCGATTCGGGGAGATCCACCGTGCGCGCCATCCGCCACCGCCGCCGGTCCATACCGGCGCTCGCCGCCCTCGCGGCCGCCGCCGTCGCCGCACCCGTCCTGCTGACCGCCACGCCGGCGGCCGCCCACCCGCGCGAGGGCAGGCTGGCCGAGGAGCTGGTGGAGGAGGTCACCGCCAAGGGCGCCTACCGCCACCTGAAGAAGTTCCAGCAGATCGCCGACGCCAACGGAGGCAACCGCGCCGCCGGTACGCCGGGCCACGCGGCCTCCGCCGCGTACGTGTACGACACGCTGAAGAAGGCCGGCTACCAGGTCTCCTACCAGGACTTCGACATCTACGAGGCGCACACGAAGACGGAGAAGGCCACCGTCCTCGGGGCGGACTCCCGCGAGCTGGCCACCGCCGCCTTCACCTTCACCCGGTCCACCCCGGCCGGCGGCCTGGCCGCGCCGATCGCCCCGGCCCGGGTCGACGACACTCCCGGCTGCACGGCCGACGACTATCCGGCCGGTGCCTTCGCCGGGAAGATCGCCCTGGTCAAGCGGGGCGCCTGCACCTTCGTGGAGAAGCAGCGGGCCGCCGCCGAGGCCGGCGCGGTCGGCGTGATCGTCTACAACCACAGCGGCACCACCCCGGTGCGCGGCGGCTTCGGCTCGCCCGCCGAGGGGATCATCCCGAGCGCCGGCATCACCTTGGCCGACGGCGAGGCGCTGACCGCGGCCGCCGCGAAGGGCGAGGTGAGCGTACGCCTGGAACTGGACCAGGAGCAGGTGAGGAAGACCACCCGCAATGTGATCGCCGAGACCCGCGGCGGCCGCTCCGACCGGGTGGTGACCTTGGGCGCCCACCTGGACTCGGTACCGGAGGGCCCGGGCATCAACGACAACGGCTCGGGTTCGGCCGGCCTGCTGGAGGTGGCCCTGAAGCTCGCGGACGAGGGCGCGAACAAGAAGGGCAAGGGGCCCGCCAACAAGGTGCGCTTCGGCTGGTGGTCGGCGGAGGAGCTGGGCCTGCTGGGCTCGGAGCACTACGTCGCGCAGCTGTCCGAGAAGCAGAAGAAGGACATCGCGCTGTATCTGAACTTCGACATGATCGCCTCGCCGAACCCGGTGCAGTTCGTCTACGACGGCGACGACTCGGACAGGACGGGCGCGGGCGCGGGGCCGGCGGGCTCGGCCGAGATCGAGGCGCTGATCAACGGCTTCCTCGACAAGAAGCGCAAGCCGCACGAGGGCAGTGACTTCGACGGCCGCTCCGACTACGGCCCGTTCATCGCGAACGGCATCCCGGCGGGCGGCACCTTCACCGGGGCCGAGGGCATCAAGACCGCCGAGCAGGCGAAGCGTTACGGCGGCACGGCCGGAGCCCCGTACGACCCGAACTACCACGGGGCGGGCGACGACCTGAAGAACCTGGACCCAGGGGTCTTCGACACCAACCTGGACGTGATCGCGCACGCGGTCGGCACCTACGCCGAGTCGCTGCGTTCGCTCGGCAAGCCGTAGCGGCCGAAGGACGACCCGGGGGAACGGCCCGAGGGGGCGGTGCTCGTCAGAGCGCCGCCCCCTCGGGTTCTCCGTACTTCGGGGTCCTACGGGAGGACCTTCTCGATCTGCACGCTGCCGGTGCCGGCGGCGGTGCCGCGGGCGTTGAGCAGCTGGACCTGGCCGAAGAACTGCCGGCCCTCGGGGGCGGCACTGGTGACCAGGACGTTCGCCGAGACCTGCGCGGTGGCGCCCGTGGCGAGGTTCACCGCGGCGGCCTCGTCGACCTGGACGGAGCCCAGGGCGGCCGAGAAGAACACGTCGCGGTAGTCGTACGTGGTGGAGCCGGACGGGATCGCGTAGCCGATCACCTTGACGGTGTAGGTGCCCGCGGCCGGGTTCACCAGGCTCACGGCCTCCTCGGAGTCGCCGTCGGCGGCCGAGCCGACCTTGATGCCGTCCTTGTAGACCTCAAGGTCGAGGTCGGCTGCGGTGTCGGACACCTTGCCGATCGCGACGTCGAGGCGCGAGGTGCCCGCGGGGACCACGATCTCGGTGGAGTGGGTCTCACCGGGCGCGATGGTCGGCTTGGCGACCTTCGCGGAACCGAGCGGGCCGCCGACGAGCTTGCCGCCGGAGATGGCCGCGCCGGCGTTCTTGACGCTCCACTGGACCGGGGCGGGGGTGCCCTGCTTCACCTCGGGCAGGACCTTGACCGCGGGGTCGAAGGCCGCGCCGAGCACGGAGACGTCCAGCTTGAACGGGTTGTCGAGCACCGGCGACGTACGACGGGCCTCGACCTCGATCTCCCAGACACCCGGGGTCGGCTCGGGGTACGAGCGGACGTCGGGGCGGCAGGTGTTGGCCGGGTTGTCGTAGTTCGGGTAGCAGTTGGTCGTGGCCGTCGGGTCGACCGGCACGCCGTACGGGTGGATCGCGATGAAGCGCGTCTGGGCGCCCGCCGCGAGACCGCCGAGCGCGACCTCCAGGCTCTTGGCACCCGGAGGCACGGTCACGAAGTAGGACTTGTGCGAGTTGCGCTGCACGGTGGAGGACTCGGACAGGGAGAACGCCGGCGCGGCCAGGGGGGCGGAAGCCACGACGGTCGTGAGGATCTGCTTGTCGATGCCCTCGGTGGTCTCGTCGTCCAGCTGCAGGATGCCGCTGTGGACGCCGGCCGTCTTGGCGTTGGCCTCGACCTTGATGGTGACGGGCTTGTTCAGCGGCAGGGTGACGTAGTCGTAGCCGCCGATGACCTTGAAGGTGCCGTCGTTGTTGCGCCAGCTCAGGTCGTGCCGGGTGCCGTACTTGACGCCCGTGGTGCGGGTGACGACGACGTTGTAGACCTTCTTCTGGCCGACCTTGAGGCCGCCCTCCCGGTCGTACAGGCCGGTGCCGAAGCCCGGGGTCTTCAGGAACTGGTCGATCGCGGTGTCGACCGGCGCCTTGACGGTGAACTCGTTGGCCTTCGCGTCACGCTGGATGGACTCCCACGCGCCGGGGATGTCGATCAGACCCGAACCCTGCGCGTGCGCGGGGACGTTGTCGATCTTCTTGGCGGCCGTGGTGAGCGCGACCCGCAGGGAGGCCGGCGTCAGCTTGATGTTGTGCTGCTTGGCGGCCGAGATCAGCAGGGCGCTCGCGCCCGCCGCCTGCGGCGAGGCCATCGAGGTGCCCTGGAGCATGCCGTAACCGGCCGGCAGGGTGTAGCCGGCCTCCTTCACCGGGGCGCCGGGCAGCCAGGTCTGGATGGTGTTGATGGCCGCGCCGGGGGCGCTGATGGTCGGCGTGAAGCCGCCGTCCTCACGCGGACCGCGCGAGGAGAAGGGGAACATGTTGTACTTCGCGCTCACACCGGAGCCGTAGTTGGCGGCCCAGGTCTCCTTGGAGACCGACGCGCCCACGGAGATGACCTTGTCCGCGAGGGCGGGGTCGCCGATGGTGTTGACGCCCGGGCCCGAGTTGCCGGCCGAGATGACCAGCTGGACGCCGTAGGTGTCGATGAGGTTCTTGTACAGCTCGGAGCGCGCGTTGTTGCCGTCGTTCAGCGCCGGCAGGCCGCCGATCGACATGTTGACGATGTCCACGCCGCGGTTGACGACGAGGTCGATCATGCCCTCGGTCAGCGCGATGTTGGTGCAGCCGCCGGACCAGGAGCAGGCGCGCGAGGAGACGAGCTTGGCGCCGGGCGCCTCGCCGTTCATCTTGCCGCCGAAGAGGCTGTTGGCGGCGGTGATGCCGGCGACGTGCGTGCCGTGCTCGGACTCGATGATGCCGACGTTGACGAAGTCGGCCTTCTTGCCGACCCAGTCACCGCCCAGCGGGTCCATCGGGACGTCCTTGCGGATCTCGATCACGAACGGGATGCGCTCGGCGACGTCGGTCGCCGGGTTGTCCGTGCCGAAGTAGCCGATCTGGTAGCCGTCCTTGTACGGCTTCATCGGCTCGTTGTTCGTGAAGTCGCCGTCCTGGTCGGTGTCGACGCGGACGGTGCCGGCGGCGGCGTCGTAGAGCAGGCCGAACCGGTCGGTGGTGTCACCGTCGCGGTTGACGTCGCCCGCCATGTCGCCGGTGGCGGTGATCGACTCGGTGAAGCGGCTCCACTGGAAGCTGCCCTCCGGGGCCTTCCAGCTCTGGCCGCCCGCGGTGAAGCTGCCGCCGCTGGAGGTGACCGGGGTGATCTGCGGGCGCCAGGTGGCGTCGTTGTCGGTGATCGGGTCGGTGGCCGTCACCCAGTCGACGATCTTGCGCTCGCCGGTCGTGGTCTTCTGCAGGGCCGGGTGACCGAGGTCGATGCCCGAGTCCATGATGCCGATGGTCACGCCGCGGCCGTCGGCCTGCGGGTTGTCCTTCACGAAGTCGACCGCGCCGGTCTCGAAGGACGGGTTGTACGGGTTCTTCGCGGGGGTGTTCTTGTCCGGCGCCGCGTAGGTCTCGGCGGCGGTCTTCTTCACCGTGCCGGTCTCGCGGTCCGCGTCGGGACGCGGGTCCGGCAGCTGGATCTCGTGCCGCAGGTCGATGCCGTGCACCGAGTCCAGCTTGGTGGCCGCCTTCAGCGCGGCCTCGGCCTTGCCGGTGGGCAGGGTGGCGCGCACGTAACCGAGCTTGTCGTACGTCTGGCCGACCGAGGCGCCCTGGACCGAACCGAGCTGGTCCGCCACCTGCTTGGTCTGACCGGGGGCGGTCGCGACCATGACGGTGACGTTGGCGTCGCCCTTGGCCTTGGCCTGCTGAAGCAGCTCGGCGTCGGCCGAACCGAGCTTCTGGTCGGCGGACTTGACCGCGGGCGAGGTGCCCGGGGTGTCCGCGCCGGTCGCCGCGAAGACGGGCCCGGCGCCGGTGGCCGCGAGAGCGGCGACCAGACCGGCCGCGGCCGCGACGCGCGCGACGCGTCTGGCCCCGGATATGGAGCTGGGGGATTCGAGGGTCATCAGCATCCCTGGTAAGTGAAAGATACGGTCCGGATTTCGGTGCCGGATGACCGGTCAGCTTGGCCTAAGCGACAGCTCTTTGGGGAGAGTTGTCATTGACCGAGACCTGCCATGGCGGACTCTCGCCGGCGCTGAGAATGCGCCGGCGCGACCTAACCGGGGCACAGCGGTGCGAACCGCAGGGGTTGACCGATCGATTTATCGACTTGGCGGCCATACGTCGGCACCGGGACGCGATCGCGCCCCGGTGCGGGTGTGACAGATTTCGTGCGCTCAGCGCTCGCGCGTGCGCGCGTAATGACGTGAGGCTTTCGCCCGGTTTCCGCAGACGGACATCGAGCACCAGCGCCGGGTGCCGTTGCGCGAGGTGTCGTGGAAGTGCAGGACGCAGGTCTCGGAGGCGCACCTGCGGATCCGCTCGGGCGCGGTGCCCAGCAGCTCCAGGTAGTTCCGGGCCGCCGTCCAGGCCGGACCCCAGGTGGGGTCGTCGAACTCGGCTCGTTCGCCCGGCCCCTCGGCGGTCAGGGTGGCGCGGATGCGGCCGTGCTCCAGTACGGCGTCGACCAGCGCGCGAGCGCTCTCGTCGGCCGGGTCCGCCACCGCGCGGGCCAGCGCCTCGCGCGCGGTCATCAGGTGGACGAGGGTCGAGGCGTCGGCCCGGAACCGGCCGGCCAGCCCGGTGGACTCCAGCCAGACCGCGAGCCCTTCGACGCGGCTCAGCCCGAAGGCCCCCGCGAAGAGGTCGACGAGTTCCCCCTCCCGCATCCAGCGGGTGTTCAGCAGATCGAGGGCGATCGGCTCCCCGGTCAGGGGTCGTGCGTCCGCCGTCGCCATGTCCGTCTCCTCGCTCGCTAACCCCTCAAGAATACGTGAACGGTTGACCTCGATCGAACTAACCTTTAAATTGGATTTAGAAGGTTAGAACTCGTGGGACGATCTCCGGGGAGGACCCGTCATGACCACCGCCATCAGCAAGCTCCGCACCGGGCACGTCGGCCTGAACGTCACCGATCTGGAGCGCTCGCTCGCCTTCTACCGGGACGCCCTCGACTTCCAGGTGCTCGGCGAAGGCAAGGAGGAGGGTCGCCGCTTCGCCTTCCTCGGCCGGGACGGCGAGCTCGTCCTCACGCTCTGGCAGCAGGCCGACGGCGCCTACACGCCGGCCGCGGCCGGACTGCACCACCTGGCGTTCTCGGCCGACGACGTCCGGGAGGTGCGCGCGTACGAGGAGCGGCTGCGCGGCCTGGGCGTCGCGTTCGCCTACGAGGGCGTCGTCGCGCACCGCGAGGGCGCGGCCTCCGGCGGCATCTTCTTCCACGACCCCGACGGCGTCCGCCTGGAGATCTCCGTACCGACCGGCGCCGAGGGTGCCCCCGCCCCCACCGCGGACGCGCCGACCTGCGGGTTCTTCTAATGTCCGGCGTCTACCACCGGGGGTCGCTCGCGGTGCAGGAGCGGGTCGGCGTGCGCGGGCCGGCCGAACACGTCGGCCGCTCGATCGGCACGGGCATCCGCGACGTCGCCGCGGCCTTCCTGGAACTGCAGCCGCACCTGGTCGTCGGGGCCGCCGACGGCGCCGGCCGGATGTGGGCCTCGCTGCTCACCGGCCCACCCGGCTTCGTACGGGCCACCGGCCCGCACCGGATCGCCGTCGTGGGAGCGGTACCGGCCGGGGACCCGCTCGCCGAGGCACTGGCCACCGACGGGACCCGGATCGGGACCATCGCGCTCGACCCGCGCACCCGGCGCCGGATGAGGTTGAACGGAACCCTCGCCGCGACGCCGCGGGGCTTCGCCGTCGAGGCCGAGCGGGTCTTCGCCAACTGCCCCAAGTACCTGCAGAGACGTCAGCCGCTGGAGCTGGTCGAGGAGGGGGTCGGCGTGGTGCGCCACGGGGACGCGCTGACCCCCGGCCAGGTGCGTGCCGTCCGGGGCGCCGACACCTTCTTCATCGCCACCACGGCGGAGGCGGACGGCGTCGACGCCAGTCACCGGGGCGGGCTGCCGGGCTTCGTGGAGGTGCTCTCGCCGGTGGAACTGGCCTGGCCGGACTACGCGGGCAACGCCATGTTCCTGACGCTGGGGAACCTGGCGGTCGATCCACGGGCCGGGCTGCTCTTCCCGGACTGGGAGAGCGGGGCGGTCCTCCAGCTCACCGGTCGGGCCCGGACGGAGTTCGGGGCCGACGGGAGCCGCCGCACCCGCTTCCGGGTGGAGTCGGTGGTGGAGAGCGTGCACCCGGGGCGGCTGCTCTGGAGCACCCCGGAGTACTCGCCTCACCTGGGCAGTACGACCAGGTAGGCGGCGGGTTCCCGGTCGTCGGCCGCCGTCAGGGCGGTCCGGATGACCGCGGCCTGCTGCTCGGGCCAGTCCCGGAGCTTGCGCGGGGTGATGTGGATGACGGTCACCCCGAGCCGCTCCAGCGTCTCGCGCTTGCGCACGGACTCGGACCACTGCTCGTCCTCGCCCTGGCGCGGGGCACGGGTGTCGATCTCCACCGCGACGGAGTGCTCGGGCCAGTACGCGTCCACACCGCCGAGGTGCGGTCCGCCGGGCAGACGCAGGTCGACGTTCCAGACCGGGTCGGGGAGCTCGTAGCCGCGTACGACGTGGTACAGCCGGTCCTCCGCGATGGCCCGCCCCTCCGCGAGCAGCGACTCGACGGCGTCGACCACGTGCGGCCGGTTCAGCAGCCGGGCCACGGTCAGCTCCCGGACGACGGCGGCCGGTTCGCAGTGGCCGCCGCGGACGGCCTCGCTCAACAGTCGGCGCACGGTGCCGGCGTCGGAGAGCTGGGTGACGGCGTCGGCGACGGCCCGGGCGACGGGGGCCACCGGCAGCCCGGTCACCTCCTGGGACCGCGGCGGGGTGTGCGTCCGTACGATCCGTACGTCCCCGGTGGAGCGCAGCCGCCGGGTGCCGGGCACGAGGACGTCGATGTGCGAGAGGGCGAGCAGCGGGGGCGCGGAGCTGAACCGGTACAGGGCCAGCGCCGCCAGCCCGGTGATCATGGCCTCGCCACCGCCGCGCCGCTCCGCGTACAGCAACGCCGCGTGCAGCCGCTCCTCGCTGGTCGCGGGGCCCGCGTGGAGCAGGAACACCCCGGGCAGGATCTGCTGCCAGGGCCGCTCGGCCGCGTCGGAGGCGGTCACGCCGTGCTCGCGCAGCTGTGCGAGGGTCAGCACGCGGGGGCGGCTGCCGGTGAGGTGGGCGAGGGGGAGGGGTGCGTTGTGGTTCATGACGCGGTGATTCCCTCAGGCCATGGCCTTGCTAACCCCTGTTACACGCTCGTCGACAAATCCGGACAAGCTGGGGCTAAAGTACGGGCGTTCGACTGCCGATGAGGTGCGCCCGTGTGGGGGACCGGCCCGGCGCCGTTTCCCGGGGCTCCGCCCCGGACCCCGCGCCTCAAACGCCGGCGAGGCTGAATCCCTCAGCCCGTCCGGCGTTTGAGGACCGGGGGTTCGGGGGGCGGAGCCCCCGCAGCGGCGCCGCAGGTCAGCTGCCCGCCGCCGTGTCGCACCGCTGGGCGGCAAGGGCCCGGGCCAGGTCGTCGCGGGACTCCAGGACCAGGCGGCGCAGGGCCGGCGGAGCCGAAGGGTGGGCCGACAGCCAGGCGTCGGTGGCCTCCAGCGTTGCGGAGTCACTCTGCAGCGACGGGTACAGCCCCTTCACCACGTCCATCGCGATCTGGATCGAGCGGTCCGCCCACACCCGTTCGATCACCTCGAAGTAGGGCCCGGCGAACCCCGCGAGCAGGCCCCGCTGCGAGGACTGCTGCATGCCCGCGATCGTCGCCTCCACCAGCGCGTTCGACAGCGCGTCCGACTCGACCACCGCCGCCCACGCCTGGTCCTTCACCGCCTGCGAGGGCCGCGCCGCCAGGCACCGCACCTGGTGCCGCTTGCCCGAGGCCGTGTCGTCGCGCGCCAGTTCGGCGGCCAGCACGCCCTCGTCCACCGCACCGTGCGCGGCCAGCGGCAACATGAAGTCCCAGCGCAGCTCCTGGTCCACCTCCAGCCCGTCGATCCGGGCCGAGCCCTCCAGCAGCCCCAGCAGCAACTGGAAGTCGCCCTCCGTCGCCGCGCTCGCCGCGAAGAAGCGGGCCCACGTCAGCTGGTGCTCCGACCCCGGCGCCGCGATCCGCAGCTCGTGCAGCGCGCCCGCCGCCAGTTCCCGACCGCCCTGCTCGCGCCAGGCGGGCGCCGCGTAGTGGGTGACCGAGGTCAGGGCCTGCGTGTGCAGCATCTGCAGGACGCCGACGTCGCTCTCGCGGCCCGCGTGCGCGAGGACCAGCGAGATGAAGTCGCGCGCCGGCATCAGGCCGTCGCGCGTCAGGTTCCACAGCGCCGACCAGCACAGGGCCCGCGCGAGCGGGTCCGTCAGGTCCCCGAGGTGCGCCCGCAGGGTCTCCGACGAGCCCTCGTCGAAGCGGATCTTGCAGTAGGTGAGGTCCTCGTCGTTGACCAGGACCAGGTCGGGACGCTCGGTGCCCGCCAGTTCCGTGACGACCGTCCGCGCGCCCGACACGTCCGCGTCGGCCCGCGCGTAGCGGACCAGGGTCCCGTCGGACTCCAGCCGGTACAGGCCCACCGCGACCCGGTGCGGACGCAGCTCGTCGCCCTCCTGCACGACGGCCAGTTCCGTCAGGCGGCCGCCCGCGTCGTAGGTGAGCACCGGGGTCAACGCGTTCACACCGGCGGTCTGCAACCAGGCCCGCGACCACTCGGCCATGTCGCGCCCCGAGACCTCCGCGAGCACCGACAGCAGGTCGTCGAGCGTCGTGTTCCCGTAGGCGTTGGCCTTGAAGTAGCGCCGGGCGCCCTCCAGGAAGGCCTCCCGTCCCACATAGGCGACGAGCTGCTTGAGCACCGCCGCGCCCTTGGCGTAGGTGATGCCGTCGAAGTTCAGCTTGGCGTCCTCCAGGTCACGGATGTCGGCCGTGATCGGGTGTGTGGACGGCAGCTGGTCGGCACGGTAGGCCCACGCCTTGCGGTTGTTGGCGAAGGTGACCCACGCCTGGTCGAAGCGGGTGGCCTCCACCAGTGCGAAGGAGCCCATGAAGTCCGCGAAGGACTCCTTCAGCCACAGGTCGTCCCACCACTTCATGGTGACCAGGTCACCGAACCACATGTGCGCCATCTCGTGCAGGATCGTGTTCGAGCGCCGCTCGTAGGCGGCCTTCGTGACCTTGCCGCGGAAGATGTACTCCTCGCGGAAGGTCACCATCCCCGGGTTCTCCATCGCGCCCAGGTTGTACTCCGGCACGAAGGCCTGGTCGTACTTCCCGAAGGGGTACGGGTAGTCGAAGATCTCGTGGAACAGGTCGAAGCCCTGCTTGGTGATGAGGAAGACGTCATCGGCGTCGAAGTGCTTCGCCAGACCCTTGCGGCACATCGCGCCCAGCGGGATGGTCAGGTCCCCGCGCGTGTAGGAGTCCGTCACGTAGTGGTAGGGGCCCGCGACCACGCACGTGATGTACGTCGAGATCGGCGCGGTTTCGGCGAACCGCCAGACGCCCGCGTCGCGGGACTCCTCCGCGCCGTTGCTCCACACCTGCCAGCCGTCGGGAGCCGTCACCTCGAAGCGGTACGGGGCCTTCAGGTCGGGCTGTTCGAAGTTCGCGTACACCCGCCGCGCGTCGGCCGGCTCGTACTGGGTGTAGAGGTAGACCTCGCCGTCCTCCGGGTCCACGAAGCGGTGCAGGCCCTCGCCGGTCCGGCTGTACGCGCAGTTGGCGTCGACCACGAGGACGTTCTCGGCGGCGAGGCCGTCGAGGGCGATCCGGGAGCCGTCGAAAACGGCGGCCACGTCCAGGGCGCGCCCGTTCAGGGTCACGGCGTTCACCGAGGGCGCGATCAGGTCCGCGAAGGTGGAGGCGCCGGTGCCCGCCGCCCGGAAGCGGATCGTCGTCACCGAGCGGAAGGTCCGCGGACCCTCGGCCGGTTCGGCGTCGTCCACCGCGGACCGGATGTCGAGGACCACCTCGTACCCGTCGACGGACAGCAGCTCGGCCCGCTCGCGGGCCTCGTCGCGGGACAGATTCTCTCCGGGCACGTGCACTCCTTCGTGCGTGATCGCGTTCTTGTGTCGAATCCTCGCACGAGGGAATGCGCGCCACCCGGTACTGGTTGGTGACGGGGAACGTGAGCCCGGTGAAGCCCTTGGGCCACGCATGCCCAGACTGAGGAGAGAGATGACCGACACCCAGGTGCGCGAGAAGACTCCGGTCGACTTCTGGTTCGACCCGCTCTGCCCTTGGGCCTGGATGACGTCCCGCTGGATGGTCGAGGTCGAGAAGGTGCGCGACGTCGAGGTCCGCTGGCACGTGATGAGCCTCGCGGTGCTCAACGAGAACAAGCTCGACGAGCTGCCCGAGGTCTACCGCGAGCTGCTCGGCCCCAAGGGCTGGGCCCCGGTGCGCGTGGTGATCGCGGCACAGCAGAAGCACGGTGAGGAAGTGACCGGCAAGCTCTACACCGCGCTCGGCACCCGCATACACAACGACGAGAAGGGCCCGACCCGCGAGGTGATCGCCGAGGCGCTGGCCGAGGTCGGCCTGCCGGCCGAGCTGCTCGCGTACGCCGACTCGGACGAGTACGACGAGGTGCTGCGGGCCTCGCACAACGACGGGATCGACCGGGTCGGCCAGGAGGTCGGCACCCCGGTGATCTCCGTTCCGGGTGCCGAGGGCGATGTGGCCTTCTTCGGTCCGGTCGTCACCCCGACCCCGCGCGGCGACGCGGCCGCCCGGCTCTGGGACGGCACCCTGCTCGTCGCCTCGACCCCGGGCTTCTACGAGATCAAGCGCACCCGTACCAAGGGCCCGTCCTTCGAGTAGGCGGACCCGCCGGCCAGGCCGGCGCGCCAGACAGAAGACCCCCGTGAGTCACGTCCTCACGGGGGTCTTCCGCTGAACACGCCCGCACGCGAAGGTTGAGAAGACGATCACGAGGCGGACGGGCTTGGGGTGGCGCGATCAGCCCTTGGCGGGGATCAGCAGCGGGGTGTTCGCCTTGGCGTCGGCGTAGCGCTTGGAGACGTCCTGCCAGTTGACGACGTTCCACATGGCCTCGATGAAGTCCACCTTCTGGTTCTTGTACTGAAGGTAGAAGGCGTGCTCCCAGGCGTCGAAGACCAGGATCGGGGTGCTCGCCACGCCCACGTTGCCCTGGTGGTCGTAGACCTGCTCGACGACCAGACGGCCGCTGACGGGCTCGTACGCGAGCACGCCCCAGCCGGAGCCCTGCGTGGCGGAGGAGGCGAAGGTCAGCTGCTTCTTGAACTTCGCGAAGGAGCCGAAGGACTCGGTGATCGCGTCGGCCAGGTCACCCAGGCCGTCGGCCGCGGTGGGCTCGCCGCCGCCCTCGCCGGTCTTCGGGCTGGCCATGTTGTGCCAGTAGATGCTGTGCAGGATGTGGCCGGAGAGGTGGAACGCGAGGTTCTTCTCCAGGCCGTTGAGGGCGCCCCAGTTCTCCTTGTCGCGCGCCTCCGCCAGCTGCTCCAGCGTGTTGTTGGCGCCCGTGACGTAGGCCGCGTGGTGCTTGTCGTGGTGCAGCTCGATGATCTGCGGGTTGATCACCGGCTCCAGTGCCGCGTAGTCGTACGGAAGCTCAGGAAGCGTGTAGATGGCCATGCGTGTTATCCGGTCCCCTCGGCGTGCCAACTGCTTATTGCAATCAATGCGCAACTGCACGCTAGCAGTATCTATTCCAGGCCACATGTAAGGGTTACCTCTGAACGACGAAGGCGGGCCCCGTGTCTTCGCACGGGGCCCGCCTTCGTCTTCCGATGAGCCGTCAGGCCCGGCCGGCCGCCCGGCGTTGCATCACGTAACCGGTCACCGCGAGGGCGACGGTCAGCCCGCCGGTGAAGATCACCTGGACGCGCGTGTCCTCACCCAGGGCCATCAGCACCAGGACCCCGGCCACCCCGGCCAACGCCACCCAGGTCAGATACGGGAAGCCCCACATCTTCACGACCAGCTTCTCGGGGGCCTCGCGCTCCAGCCGGCGGCGCAGCACGAACTGCGAGACGGCGATGAAGCCCCAGACGACCAGGATGACCCCGCCCACCATGTTCAGCAGCCAGGCGAACAGGGTGTCCGGGTACCAGTAGGACAGCAGCACGGTGACGAAGCCGAAGCCGCAGGAGGCGAGGACCGCCCGGCGAGGCACCCCGCCGCCGATCTTGCCCAGCGCCTTCGGACCCTGGCCGCGGGAGACGAGGGAGTAGGCCATGCGCGAGGAGCCGTAGATGTTGGCGTTCATCGCGGACATCAGGGCGATCAGGATGACCACGTTCATGATCTCGCCGGCGGCCGGGATGCCCAGGCGGTCCAGGGTCGCGGCGTACGGGCCGTCCGCCGTGACGGCCGGGTCGTTCCACGGCAGGAGGGTGACGATGACCAGCATGGAGCCCACGTAGACGATCGCGATCCGCCACATGGTGGTCCGCACGGCCTTGGCCACGCCCTGCACCGGGTTCTCGGACTCGGCGGCCGCGATGGTCACCGTCTCCAGTCCGCCGTACGCGACGACGGAGGCGAGCAGTCCGACGAGCAGGCCGTCCACGCCCTGGGGCAGGAGGCCGCCGTCGTGCAGCAGGTTCGCGGCGCCGGGGGAGTCCGTGCCGGGCAGCAGGCCGAGCACGGCGAGGACGCCCAGGCCCAGGAAGAGCGCGATCGCGCCGATCTTGAGGGCGGCGAACCAGAATTCGAACTCGCCGAAGTTCGAGACGGCGGCGAGGTTGGAGCCGCAGAACAGCGCCATGAAGACCAGCACCCACATCCAGGAGGGGGTGCCCGGGAACCAGCCGGTCATGATGTGCGCCGCCCCGATGCCCTCGATGGCCACGCCCACGCAGAGCAGGGTCCAGAACATCCAGCCGGCCGCGAATCCGGCCCAGGGGCCGATCGCGCGCTCCGCGTGCACGGAGAAGGAGCCCGAGGCCGGGTCGGCGGCGGACATCTCGCCGAGCATCCGCATCACGAACATCACGAGCAGCCCGGACGCCGCGTACGCGAGCACGATCGAGGGGCCCGCGGCCGCGATGCCCGCGCCGGAGCCGACGAAGAGTCCGGCGCCGATGACACCACCGAGGGCGATCATCGAGAGGTGGCGCTGCTTGAGTCCGTTGCCGAGAGGTGATCCGGCGTCGGTTCGCGGTGCTTCGGGAGGTGTCAGGGTGCTCTGACTCATGAGGGGTGTGCCTGTCCGGTTGTGCGGGGGGACGTGATGAGGTGCGCCAGTCTGCCGAGTGTCCGATCGCCGGACGTCTGACGTCCGATATTCGGACATCCGGCTCACGGTTCGTGATCATCCCCGTACGCGCCCCACGTCCCGGCCGGCCAGGGACAGAGGAATGAAGAAAGAGGAGGACTCCGGCGCCACGGCACCGGGGTCCTCCTCGACGTGTCCCGCGTCAGGCCTTGCGGGCCCGGAGCTCCCGGATCCCCGCCACGGCCAGGACCAGCGCGGCCGCGCCCGTGGACCACAGCAGCTGCGGCCGCGCCGAGTCGTCGAACAGCATCAGGACCAGCACCGCCGCCATCCCGAGCAGCGCCGCCCAGGTCGCGTACGGGAACAGCCACATCGGCAGGGTCAGCCGCTCGGGCATGTCCCGCTCGATCCGGCGGCGCAGCTTCAGCTGCGAGACGGCGATCAGCGCCCACACGAACAGCAGCACCGCGCCGACCGCGTTGAGCATGTAGAGGAAGATCGTGTCCGGCCACAGCAGGTTGAGCACCACCGACACGAAGCCGAAGGCCACCGAGGCGAACACCGCCCGGCGCGGCACCCCGCCGCCCGAGACCTTCAGCAGCGCCTGCGGCGCCTCACGACGCTCGGCCAGCGAGAAGACCATCCGCGAGGACCCGTACAGGTTCGCGTTGAGCGCCGACAGCAGCGCCACGAACACCACGATGTTCATGATCTGCCCGGCCGCCGGGATGCCGATCGAGTCGAGGACCGCGACGTAGGGGCTCTCGCCCGGCTTCAGCGAGCTCCACGGCAGCAGGGTCACGATGACCACCATCGAGCCGACGTAGAAGAAGAGGATGCGCCACACCGCGCTGCGCACCGCCCGGGACACCGACCGCGCCGGGTCGTCCGACTCGGCGGCCGCGATGGTGACGACCTCCAGACCGCCGAAGGCGAAGATGACGGCGAGCATGCCGGCGACCACGCCGCCGAAGCCCTCGGGGAAGAAGCCGCCCTGGCCGGTGAGGTTGGCCATGCCGACCGGCTCCGTGTCCGGGAGCAGACCGAAGACCGCGAGGGTGCCCAGGATCAGGAAGAGCACGATCGCGCCGACCTTGAGCGCGGCGAACCAGAACTCGAACTCGCCGAAGTTCTTCACGGCGGCCAGGTTGCTCACGGTGAAGACCACCATGAACAGCAGCACCCAGACCCACTGGTCGACCGCGGGCAGCCAGCCGTTCGCGATCTTCGCCGCGCCGGTGGCCTCCACGGCCAGCACCACGACCAGCAGGAACCAGTACAGCCAGCCCGCCGAGAAACCGGCCCAGCGCCCGAGGGCCCGCTCCGCGTACACGGAGAAGGAGCCCGAGGCGGGCATCGCGGCCGACATCTCGCCCAGCGCACGCATCACCAGCATCGCGAGGACGCCCGCGAGCAGATAGGAGCAGATGATCGCGGGACCGGCGATGCCGATACCGGCGCCGGAGCCGACGAAGAGCCCGGCGCCGATGACGCCGCCGAGGCCCAGCATGGTCAGGTGGCGCTGCTTGAGGCTGTGGCTGAGGGGTTCCGCGGGCAGGTCGCCCGTCGTGGGAGGTGCTTCTTCCAGGCGCTCGCGCATGAAGGGTGCTCGTACTCTCGTTCGGCCCAGCGGCGGTGGGGGCTCCGCGTCAGGATTGGCGGGACCCTACAGTCTTGCTGAGCGGCGGCCGTCCGTGCAAAACGGACGTGTTGTCTGATCTTCCTCGTGACGAGGATCACGTCAGGTCGAGGGTGATGTGCAGGGTTTGTGGTATCCCCACCAAAGTGAGGAGGGCTGCTTTGTCCCGGGCGACGGTGGGGCGGCGGGGGAGCGCGCACTAGCGTCGGTGATCGTCCCGCCACCCCCTTCCCCGTGGAGCCTCCCGATGAGCACTGCCTCCGTCTCCCTCCGGCCCGGCGCCGTCCTCGCCGACCTGCTGCCCGCGAGCCGCGTCCGCGACATCGCGCTCGTCGTCGGCGGCGCCGCGCTCACCGGCCTGGCCGCCCAGATGGCGGTTCCCGTTCCCGGCTCCCCGGTCCCCGTCACCGGCCAGACCTTCGCCGCGCTGCTCGTCGGTACCGCGTTCGGTGCCCGCCGCGGCTTCCTCTCGCTGGCGCTGTACGCCCTCGTCGGCATGGCCGGTGTGCCGTGGTTCGCGGGCGGGACCTCCGGCGCGGGCGGCGCCTCCTTCGGCTACGTGCTCGGCATGCTGCTCGCCGCCACCGTCGTCGGCGCCCTCGCGCGGCGCGGCGGCGACCGCTCGGTGCTGCGTACCGCCGGCCTGATGGTGCTGGGCTCGGCCGTGATCTACGCGGTGGGCGTGCCGTACCTGATGGCCGCCACCGGGATGTCCCTCGGCGTGGCCGTCGCCAAGGGCGTGGTCCCGTTCCTGATCGGCGACGCCCTCAAGGCCGCGCTGGCCATGGGCGCCCTGCCCGCCGCCTGGAAGCTGGTCGGCCGCCGCGGCTGAGCGGACCCCGATACGCACCGGAGCCCGGCCCGCCTTGTGAAGGCGGGCCGGGCTCCGGCGTACGTGCACGTGCGATCAGCCCTGCAGGGCCTTCTTGCGGCGGAGGTCCAGGACCACGCCGACGAGCACGACGATGCCGGCGACCAGGGTGGACAGGGTGACCACCTCGCGGTTGGCGTCGTCCACGAACATGTAGCCGATCACGAACATGATCAGGGCGGCGGTGGCCCAGGTCAGCCACGGGAAGAGCCACATCTTCACGGTCAGCTTCTCCGGGGCCTCGCGGACCAGGATCCCGCGCATCCGCAGCTGGGTGAAGCAGATCACCAGCCAGACGAAGAGCGCGATGGCGCCGGACGAGTTCAGGAGGAAGTTGAAGACCGTGTCCTTGAACGCGTAGTTGAAGTAGACGGCGACGAAGCCGAAGACCGTGGAGCCGAGGATCGCGGCCACCGGCACACCGCGGGAGTTGACCTTGGCGAACGCCTTGGGGGCGTCACCGCGCTCACCGAGCGAGAAGGCCATGCGGGAGGCGGTGTAGAGGCCCGAGTTCAGGCAGGACAGCACGGCGGTCAGGACGATGACCTCCATGATCGTGCCGGCGTGCGCGATGCCGATCGAGTCCAGGGCGGCGACGTACGAGCCCTTCTCGGTGATCGACTTGTCGTTCCACGGGAGCAGGGTCAGCACGATGAAGATCGAGCCGAGGTAGAAGACGCCGATCCGCCAGATGACGGAGTTGGTCGCCTGGGTGACCGCCTTGCGGGGGTTCTCCGACTCGCCGGCCGCCAGGGTGACGATCTCGCTGCCCATGAAGGAGAAGACGACCATCAGCACACCGGTGAGGACGGCGCCGTAGCCGTTGGGGAAGAACCCGCCGGCGTCGGTGAGGTGCGCGAAGCCCGCGCCCGGGTTGTCCGAGCCCGGCAGCAGGCCGAAGACGGCCAGCATGCCGACGATCACGAACGCGCCGATGGCGACGACCTTGATGCCCGCGAACCAGAACTCGAACTCACCGTAGGAGGCGACCGAGCCGAGGTTGGTGGCGGTCAGCACCGCCATCACGATCAGGGCCCAGGCCCACTGCGGGACGGCGGGGATCCAGCTCTCCAGGATGGCGGCACCGGCGGTGGCCTCCACCGCGAGCACGACGACCCAGAAGAACCAGTAGAGCCAGCCGATGGAGAAGCCCGCCCAGCGGCCGAGCGCGCGGTCGGCGTAGGCCGAGAAGGAGCCCGAGTTCGGGCTGGCGGCGGCCATCTCGCCGAGCATGCGCATCACGAAGACGACCATCGCGCCGACGAGCGCGTAGGAGATCAGGATGGCGGGGCCGGCCTTGGCGATGCCGCCACCGGAACCGACGAAGAGGCCGGCGCCGATGACGCCGCCAATGGCGATCATGGACAGGTGGCGGTTCTTGAGACCGGCCTTCAGACCGTCGGAGGGCTGGCCGTCACCGGGGTTCCCGGTGGGGCCGCCTTCCTTCTGAAGGGTCGTCGTGGAGCTCATGGACGGATCCTTAGGTTCTCGGGTTGCGAGCCCCGGCATTCAAACCTGAGATGAACGCAGGACGGAAGACCTCAATCCGGATCGTTGCCTTGGTGTGAACGTCCAGGAGGTCGCTCCGCCGTGTCCCATCTGCGTTCTTTGGGTTTACTTGAGCTTTAGAAGTGACTTACGCGACACCCGCTGCGGGCCGGCGGGCCTCCTCGTGCCACACTCGTCCCATGCGCGTGTACCTCGGATCCGACCATGCCGGCTTTGAGCTCAAGAACCACCTGGTGGACTGGCTCAAGAACAACGGCCACGAGCCCGTCGACTGTGGGCCCCACATCTACGACGCGGTGGACGACTACCCGCCGTTCTGCCTCCGCGCCGCGGAGAAGACCGCCGCCGACGCCGGCAGCCTCGGCATCGTGATCGGCGGCTCCGGCAACGGCGAGCAGATCGCCGCGAACAAGGTCAAGGGCGTCCGCGCCATCCTGGCCTGGAGCGTCCAGACCGCCCAGCTCGGCCGTGAGCACAACAACGCCAACGTCATCTCCGTCGGCGGCCGGATGCACACGCAGGACGAGGCCGTCAGCTTCATCGAGGCCTTCCTGGCGACCCCGTACTCCGACGAGGAGCGCCACACCCGCCGCATCGACATGCTCTCCGCGTACGAGACCACCGGCGAGCTCCCCCCGATCCCGGCCCACCACCCGCAGGGCTGATCCCGCCGCAGGCCGTGCCGCCCGAGGACGGGTGGCACGGCTCTTTCATTCCCCGAAGCCTTCTCCGAGGAGCACCGCCGTGCCCGAAGGGCATACGATCCACCGCCTCGCCGAGGACCACCTGACCCGCTTCGCCGGGTGGGAGGTCGCCGTCAGCAGCCCCCAGGGACGGTTCGCCGAGAGCGCGGCCCTGCTCGACGGCCGGATCCTCGACGGCGTCGACGCCCACGGCAAGCACCTCTTCCTCGGCTTCAAGGAGAGCGGGTGGATCCACATCCACCTCGGACTCTTCGGCAAGTACGCGATCGGCCCCGCGCCCGCCCCGCCACCCACCGACACCGTCCGGCTGCGCCTGGCCAACGACCACCACTTCTCCGACCTCCGCGGCCCCACCACCTGCGCGTGGATCACCGACGAGGAGAAGGACGCGATAAGCGACCGGCTCGGCCCGGACCCCCTGCGCCGAGGCGACGACCCCGACCGCGCCTGGGCCCGGATCTCCCGCTCCCGCACCACCGTCGCCGCCCTGCTCATGGACCAGAAGGTCGTCTCGGGCGTCGGCAACGTCTACCGCGCCGAGGTCCTCTTCCGGCACGGCATCGACCCGTACCGCCAGGGCAAGGACCTCACCCGCACCGAGTGGGACGCCCTGTGGGCCGACCTGGCCGCCCTGATGCGTGAGGGTGTGCGCAACAACCGCATCGACACCGTCCGCGACGAGCACCTGCCCGAGGCGATGGGCCGGCCGCCCCGCGTCGACGACCACGGCGGCGAGGTGTACGTCTACCGGCGGGCGAACATGCCCTGTCACATCTGCGGGGGCGAGATCCGCACCGCCGACCTCGCCGCCCGCAACCTCTTCTGGTGCCCCGGCTGCCAGTCCCGCTGACGCGGGACCGGCTCCGGTCCGGCTGACTCGGGACGGGAGCCGCTCCGGTCCCGCCGACGCTCGTCGGTCAGAAGCCGTGCGGCAGCCAGGGCGCCACGTCCCCGGCGAAGGCCCGCGAGGCCTCCGTCAGCGCGCCCGGGCGCAGCTCCCGCACCAGGCCGGCCGCGGCCAGCGAGGTGAGGGTGATCCCGCCCAGGTACGCCGACCCCAGCTCCCGCACCGACAGCTCCAGGTCCGCGGGCTCCGCGGTCCGGGCGCAGCGGGCCACGCCCTCGGCGTCCACGACCAGCCGCCACCGCCCCTCGTTCCAGGGGCAGAACGCGTCCTCGACCTCGATCACCACGTCCGCCGGAGCCCCGTACGTCCGCGCCTCCAGCGCCGCCGCCAGGTCCACCAGCCGCAGGTGGAGCGAGTCGCGCACGGTCGGCTTCGACCGTCGGACGTCACTCACCAGGTGCAGCAGCGGGTCGTCCACCGGGCGCTTGGCGGCCCGCACGGTCCACGTCAGGTCGATGGAGAACAGGTAGCGCCACAGGGCCGCCGTCGCCGCCGGGTCCAGCGCGTCGAGGGCCTCGACCTGGACCGTGCCGTCCGAACCCGACGGGGTCCAGTCCGGCTTGACCCGGTAACGGGCGTACCCGATCACCTCGCCGTCCGCCCGCTCGGCCACGACGCACTTCAGCGGGGAGGCCCCTCCCCGTTCCCCGGGCGGATCCGTGATCGTCATGCGCTCCCAGCCCGGCCGGCGGGCCGGCGCTCCCGGCCGCCGGGACACCAGTTCCGCGTACACCCGCTCGCAGTCGGGCAGCGACTTCTCCGGGTCGGCCAGTCGCAGTCGCACCTCGTCCGTCCCCGGCGGCACGGCGAGCCGGACGCGCGTCGTGTCGATCTCCAGGGACAGGGAGTAGGTCGCGGTGCCGTACCCGAAGCGCCCGTAGATCGCCGGATCCGAGGCCGTCAGCACGGCCAGCGGCTCACCGGCCGCCCGGAAGTCGTCCAACTGGCGCCGCATCAACGAGGTGAGGATTCCGCGTCGGCGGTGGGTCGGCGCGACTCCCACGAAGGTCACCGCGGCCGCCGGGACCAGCGCGGCACCCGGCACCGAGAGCCGGAAGCTGAAGGCCGATGCCGAGCCCACGCATGTCTCGCCGTCCCAGGTTCCGAGCGAACGCCCCGGTTCCGTCAGGGTCCGCAGCAGCTCCCGGCCCTCCGGGGGCTCGGCCACGCCGCCGAACGCCAGTTCCAGATGATCGAACCAGACATCCCACTCGTCCTGTTGCAAAACGCGCATCTCAAGAGCCATCAGACCATCCTCACCCAGGAGTTCCGTCGCAGTCGAAGGGTTTTCCGGCGTCGGCGCGACCCCGGTCCGGGGGTACCCCTGCGCATCCACAGCCAGGATGGATAAGGTCCCGAAGCAATGGCCGGAGCACGCGTGGAATCCCTCATGGCCCGGATGCGCATGCTGTCGCACCGGAGCCGCACAGCCCTGCGTAAATCAGCCGTCGACTACTTCCGCGGCGACGGCTCCGACTGGCTCGCCTTCGGCGGGCTGCTGCTCACCGTCCCCGCCATCGCCTGTGGCACGCTCATGCTGCCGGTCTGGTTCTCGCCGTCGGCGCTCGTCCTGCCGATCGTCGCCGGCGGCCTGCTGCTGCGCCCCGCCAGCCTCCTCGCCCTCTACGCCGCCTCCGCGGCCGCACTGATCGTCGAGGCCCTGGTACTCGGCCCGTACACCCAAGGTCCGGCCCGCGTCACCCCCGGCACCGTGCTGGTCGTCGCGGCCTGCGGATTCTTCGGCCTGGTCATCGCCCAGTTCCGCAGCCGCGTCGGCGTGCCCTGGCGGCGCGGCGGCACCATGCTCTTCGACCTGCGCGAACGCATCCGCGTGCAGAGCAAACTGCCCGCCCTGCCACGCGGCTGGCACCGCGAGATGGCCCTGCGCCCCGCCGGCGGCCAGTCCTTCTCCGGCGACTTCGTCGTCGCGGCCCGCACCAACGGCGGCCGGACCCTGGAGATCGTCCTGACCGACGTCTCCGGCAAGGGCATGGAGGCCGGCTCCCGGGCCCTGCTGCTGTCCGGCGCCTTCGGCGGGCTGCTCGGCGCGCTGCCCGCCCACGGCTTCCTGCCCGCCGCCAACGGCTACCTGCTCCGCCAGGACTGGGACGAGGGCTTCGCCACCTCCATCCACCTCGTCCTGGACCTGGAGACCGGCGACTACGAACTCCTTTCGGCCGGCCACCTCCCCGCCCTCCAACTCTCGGCGGGCACCGGCCGCTGGCAGGAGAAGTCCGGCGAGGGCCCCCTCCTCGGCGTCTACGACGGCGCCGAATTCACCCCCGCCCGCGGCAACCTGCGCCCCGGCGACGTCCTGATGCTCTTCACCGACGGCCTGGTCGAGACCTCCGACCGGGAGATCAGCGAGGGCATCGACCGGCTCACCGGCGAGGCCGACCGCTACGTCGCCTCCGGCTGGGACGGCGCGGCCTGGCACCTGATCGAGAAGGTCGCCAAGGACGTCAACGACGACCGCGCCCTGCTGCTCATCCGCCGCTCCGCCTGACCGCGAGGTGGGGTTTGCCCCACCA
Source organism: Streptomyces sp. CLCI03 (assembly GCF_053615355.1). Lineage (NCBI taxonomy): Bacteria > Bacillati > Actinomycetota > Actinomycetes > Kitasatosporales > Streptomycetaceae > Streptomyces > Streptomyces sp. CLCI03. Next base: position 5,329,938 of record NZ_CM132132.1, read on the forward strand.
CCGGTCCGCCGGACGGCGTCATGGCCACCGCCGCACCCTGATCCGTAGCGTCGCAGTCACGATCACGACGGCGGCGAAAGGCGGCACACCATGGGGCTCCGACGGAGCGAGCGGCGACACCGGCACACCTCGCGGGAGCCCGGTGAGCGGTACGACACCGCGGCCGCCGTGGAGCTGCGCGGCGTACGGCGGGCCTACGGACGCGGGGCCGCGGCCGTGCACGCGCTGCGCGGGATCGACCTCAGCCTGCCGCGCGGCAGCTTCACCGCCGTCATGGGACCCTCCGGCTCCGGCAAGTCCACCTTCCTGCAGTGCGCCGCCGGACTCGACCTCCCCACCGAGGGCTCCGTACGGCTCGGCGGCACCGAGATCACCGCGATGAACGAGGACGAGCTCACCGAACTCCGCCGCAGCCGCCTCGGTTTCGTCTTCCAGGCCTTCAACCTGCTGCCGTCCCTCACCGTCGAGCAGAACGTCCTGCTCCCGATGCGGCTCGCCGGCGGCCGTCGCGCGCACGAGGGCCGGGCCCGCGCCGCCGAGCTGCTCGCCCGCGTCGGTCTGGAGGGCAAGGGCGGCCGCCGGCCGGCCGAGCTGTCCGGCGGCCAACAGCAGCGCGTGGCCATCGCCCGGGCCCTCGTCACCCGGCCCGACGTGGTCTTCGCCGACGAGCCCACCGGCGCGCTCGACACCACCACCGCGGCGGAGGTCCTCGGGCTGCTCCGGGACTCCGTCGACGCCCTGCACGCCACCGTCGTCATGGTCACCCACGATCCGGCCGCCGCCGCCCACGCCGACCAGGTCCTCTTCCTCGCCGACGGCCTGATCGCGGACCGGCTGCCGCGCAGCTCCGCCGCGGCCGTCGCGGCCCGGATGGCCACGCTCGCCACCCAGGCCCGGGCGCCCACGGGAGCAGCCGCCTGATCCGCCGAGCCGCGACGGTCGCCGGCGCGCAGGGTCACCGCCTCCAGGGACCGACCCCCAGCCGCCCGGTGTTCCCGAGGTCGACGGGCCGGGTCAGGCGCAGGCCCAGCCGAGGCGCGCCCGGCTTGGGCGTCACCTCCAGCACCCAGCCCTCCACCGGCGGCACGGTCACATCGGTGATCCGGTCGCGCCACAGCAGCGCCATCGACGCGGTCTGCCCCGGCGCCAGCGTCACGCGCTCCGGCGGGGCATCCACGGCCGGCACCTCGGAGGTGATGGGCGCCGAGCCGTGCCCGACCGCCACCTCCAGCAGCCGGTCCTGCTTGTCGAGCAGCCGCACCTGCGGATAGCCCTCCAGCACGTACTCGTCCGTACCGCAGTTGACCAGCCGATAGCCCTCCAGCCGCAGCCCCATCACGGCGTCCCCGGACCCCTCGACGAGCCGGACCCCGCCCTCGGGGCACGGCTCCGGGGCCTGTTCCGGCGCGGTCGGACTCGCGGGCACAGCCGGAGTCGGGCTCCGCCTCGGCGCCCCGGTCGGACCCGGCGCGGCCTTCGGCGCCGGCGGCGTCTCACACCCCGCGGCTCCGGCCAACACCCCCGCGGCCACCGCACCCCCGACGACGCCCCGCACCCATCGCCTCGTCCGCCGCTTCGTGATCATCCGGTGAGCCTACGACGACACGCGGGCCAATCCCCGTGGATTGGCCCGCCCCCTCGGGTCGGGTCGCGCCTACCGTGCCCCCATGGACCGCACGCTCGCCGCCGACCTCGCCCGGCTCCCCGAACTCCTCGACGCCACCCGCGCCGCAGCCGCCGACGCGCTCGCCACGCTGGACGCGCGTCCCGTCGTACCGCCCGCACCGCCCGCACCGCCCGCACCGCCCGCCCGGCAGGCGCCCGCCCCCGAAGGCCTGCCGGAGCACGCCACCGGCACGGACGCCGCGCTCGACGCCTTCCGTGACCGCTGGGAGCCGCGGCTGTCGGCCTCCGCGGGACCGCGCTACCTCGGCTTCGTCACGGGAGGCGCCACCCCGGCCGCCCTCGCCGGCGACTGGCTCACCGCCGTCCACGACCAGAACTCCAACTCCGCCCTCGACGGCGGCGGCCAGGACCTCGAACGCGAGACCGTCGGCTGGCTGCGCGACCTCTTCGGCCTGAGCGCCGCCCACTGCGGCACCTTCGTCTCCGGCGCCACCATGTCCAACACCACCGGCCTCGCCATCGCCCGCGAATGGCTCGGCGAACGCCTCGGCGTCTCGCCCGCCGAGGACGGCGCGGCGGCGCTCGGACCGGTCCGCGTGCTCTCCGGAGCCCCGCACTCCTCGATCGGCAAGGCCCTCTCGGTCCTGGGCCTCGGCCGCAACGCCCTGGTCCGGGTGCCCACCTTGCCGGGCCGCGAGGCCGTCGACCCCGCCGCCCTGGAAAGGGCGCTGGCCGACACCCCCGGACCCGCCGTGGTCGTCGCCAACGCCGGCACCGTCAACACCGTCGACTTCGACGACCTCCGAGCCGTCCAAGCCCTGCGCGAGCGGCACGACTTCTGGCTGCACACCGATGCCGCGTTCGGCGCCTTCGCCGCCCTCTCCCCGCAGCACGCGCACCTCGTCGACGGCCTGGACGCCTCCGACTCCGTCTGCGTCGACCTGCACAAATGGCTCAACGTCCCCTACGACAGCGCCGTCCAGTTCACCCGCCGCCAAGATCTGCAGGCCCGTGTCTTCCAGAACTCCGCCGCCTACCTCGGCCCCCTCGGCGAGGACCCCGACCTCGTCCACCTCACCCCCGAGAACTCCCACCGGCTGCGGGCCCTCGCCGCCTGGTTCACGCTCCGCGCGTACGGCCGTCAGGGCCACAGGGAGATCGTCGAACGCGACATCGCCTGCGCCCGCGCCCTGGGCGCCGCCGTGGCCGAGGACCCCGCCCTCACCCTCCTCGCCCCGGTCCGCCTGAACGTCGTCTGCTTCACCCTCGCCGAGGCCCCCACCCCGGCACGCCTCACGGCCCTGCGCGAGGCGGTGGCCGGCGAGGTGTTCGTCACTCCCACCGTCCTTGAGGGAACCGCCGGCCTGCGGGCCGCGTTCTCCAACTGGCGTACCACACAGGCGGACGTACGCCGGGCAGCGGAGGCACTCGGCGCAGCGGCAAGGGAGATCGCATGACGGACAGCCCCCTGACTCTGATCGAGGTCGAGGCCCTGGCGCGCGACGCGCACGAGGGCCAGACCGACAAGGCCGGACGGCCGTACGCCGAACACCTCGCGGCCGTCGCCGAGGGCGTACGACTGCGCGGCGGCACCGCCGACCAGCAGGCGGCGGCCTGGCTCCACGACGCCATCGAGGACGAGGCCCTCAGCCTCACCTGGCTGGACGCGGCGGCCCTCCCGCAGACGGTGAAGGACATGGTCCTGGCGGTCACCAAGCGCCCGGGCGAGCCGGTCGAGCGGTACGCGGCGCGCATCCTGGCCACCCCGGGCGCCCTGCTGATCAAGGAGGCCGACCTCGCGCACAACGCGGACCCCGTACGGCTCTCCGCGCTCGACGCTCCCACGCGCGAGCGGCTGTCCGTAAAGTATGCGAATATCCGTTCCCTCCTCGGCCTCACCGCCCCGTGATCCGCGCCCCGCGCCCGAAATATTCCTGTTGCTCGTGGGGTTGGCGGAAACGGAACCACGGTGGTTCGTCACGGGGCGTATAGCCGAGGCCCGTTGGTGGGAGGATGGTCCATGTGGGGGTGTGCCTGGCCGTACGCCCCGGGCCGACCAGGGGACGACCGAAGGTGTGATCAGTAGTGGCCATTTCGCTGTCAGTGGTGGTTCTGTTGGCGGTCATCCTGGTGGTGCTGATCCGCGGCAACCACATCAAGACGGGCCCCGCGATCGTCGCGGCGCTCTTCGGCTTCTTCCTCGCGTCCAGCTCGATCGCGGACGACGTGAACCGCTTCCTGAACTCCCTCGCGACGATGATCGCGAACATCAAGCTCTGATCCACGGGCGGTCGACCCGGGGCGCCGTGGACCGCCGCCGGTACCTCGCCGCCGGGATCGGCAGCACCAGGAAGAACAGGGCGGCCCCGCCCGCCGTCACCGCCCCCACGGCCGCCGCGCCGCCCCCGAGGTCCTCCTCTCGGGCGACCACACGCGGATCGTCCGCCCGCTCGCCGTCGCGCAGCGACCGTAGGTGCTGGGCCGCCGGAAGCAGCACCAGTACCGACAGAGCGCCCAGCAGCAGCGCGAGCACCAGCGGTACGACCAGGGCCGTACGAGACCCCGAGCGGCGCCCGCCGTCGACGCCCACCGTCGTGGTGCCGTCCATGTACCCCACCCCCCGTTCACCGTCGAACAGGATGCGACGGGAAGCGACTTGGCGGCAGGTACCGACGCCGGCACACCCGCACCCGCCCCGACTTCCCGCCGTCGGCACGGAAGGCGCGGGTCGCGAAGCTCAACAGAAGCTCTGAGCAGGGCCGTAGGAGGGCCGCAGTCGCCGCCTCCGGGTGACCATGCGAGCAGGGGTCCGGAAGGGGGAGACGGTATGGCACGGATACACCGGCGGGCGGGGACGGGGAGCGGCGGGGAGGTGCTCGACGTGTACGCGTACGCCTACCTCGCCGGCGGCGAGCAACGCGTCGTGGAGAGCGCGATCATCGCGCTCGTCGAGCGTGGGACCCTGTCCCTGGGGGCCGGCCGGCTCCGCACCGTCGACGCGGAGCAGCCCCCGCATCCGGTCGAACGCGCGGTGATCGCCGCGTGCCCGCGCAGCAAGCGCGTCGAGGAGGTGTTCGAGGACCTCAGGCACCGCGAGGAAATCGACGCCCTCGTCCACCGGCTCGTCCACCTCGGCCTCGTACGCCACTGGCGCCGCCGACCCACCCGGGCGGGACGCCGGCAGCTGGCGGCCGCGGTATCGGAGGGAACCCTTCCCGCGTACGTGCTCGAAGGCACCGCAGCCCTCGCCCCGGGCCCCGTCCGAGCCGGACCGAGCGGCACCCACACCCTCCCCGACGGCCTCGGCCGCACGCTGCGCCGCATGGGCAAGGCCCTCGAAGACGACTCCGACAACACCTCGGGCGGCTACGGCGGCGGAGGGGACGGCGGCGGAGGCGGCGGGGACTGAGGGCCGCACCGAGGGCCTACGCAGGCCCCCACGAGGGGCAGGCGATGGCTACAGGTGATCCGGATCCGACGCCCACTCCGCCACGAGATCCGCGCACAGGATCCGCACCGTCGCCCCCGTGAGCCTCAGTTCGTGACTGCAGCCCACCTCGTGCGGCAGCACTTCGTCCAGCCGCACGCTGTTGTGGTCGGACAGCTCGACATCGCCGCCGTCGTCCGCCGTGATCTCGACGCGGCCGACCCCGCTGTACCGAATCGTGAGCACCTCGTCCTGGCCCCCTGACCAGGCAAAACGGATCTCGAACCGCTCCGGGGCGCCGTCGGCGGGCGGCAGGCCCAGAGGGCGGAGGTCCTTGACGCACCGCGCCGCCGAGAAGTCGTAGTGGTCGGGATCCGTGGCGAACGCACGCGCGCCGGGCGGGAGGGCCGGGGCGATCTCCGGCAACGCGGCGAGGTAGGCGCGGGGGCTGTGCCAGTACGTCCCCGGTCCCTGCTGTTCGACCACCACGTATTTCACGTTGCCTCTTCGGTCGACGGTTTGCGGTACTTGAGCGACGCGCCGACTGTACGTGCGGACGGCCGAACGTCGAGACGGGGGCTCCGATGGAACGAGTAGAGGCCGAGCTGTTCACCGACGGCGGCAACGACGCCGTGGTACGCCTCCCGGGACGCGACTTCGGGGGTTCTGATCCAGGGGGACACCCTGAGCATCCTCCGGACCCCACGCCGACCTGGACGAAAAGCTCCTGCGCTACACGGACGCGCTCGACGCCCACGGAATCCGTCGCCCCTTCTTCTGATCCCCGATCGCTCTCCGAGGCGCACCAAGGCGCCGGAGCACGGGAGTTGATGACGCGTACGGGTCACGGCACCGCCGGTTCCGCGCCGATCCACCACCGCGCCGGCGACGATCGGGGGCCGGCCGATCGCGGACGTGCCGAGCGGGCTCGCACAGAAGGGCCGAGAGGGGCCGCGCGGAGCCGACCGCCGCCCCGGGAACGACGAAGGGCCAGGTTGAGGAGATGCCCTCTGACCTGGCCCTTCGTACTTCTGAGCGGGTGACGGGAATCGAACCCGCGTAGCTAGTTTGGAAGACTAGTGCTCTACCATTGAGCTACACCCGCAATGCGCGCGCCGCAGGTCCTGGGACCTTGGCACGGACAGCATCCTAGCGGGTCGCTCCCGGTGGGTGCACACCACATTCGACGCCGTGGCGGACGTCCACCCGAAATACCTCGGGAAACCCCGCGCATCAGAGTGTCTCCGGGCATGTACCCTACGTGTCGCACCGACGGGGTGTGGCGCAGCTTGGTAGCGCGTCCGCTTTGGGAGCGGAAGGTCGTCGGTTCGAATCCGGCCACCCCGACCAGCAGCAGTGTTCTCCACAAGATCGCGTTGTGGGCTGATTGCCGCTTGCGGTTACTATGCAAGCTGCGTGCCCGTGTGTCTGATGTACCGGGCCGAAGTCCGCCGAACCGCTGAATCACAGCGTGACGGCAGAATCCCCAGCAGTCAGCCACAAGGAGACCGAACCGTGAAGAGCGCCGTGGAGACCCTGAACCCGACTCGGGTTCGGCTCACTGTTGAGGTGCCCTTCGAGGAGCTCAAGGACAGCCTCGACGCGGCGTACAAGAAGATCAACCAGCAGGTCACGGTGAAGGGCTTCCGCAAGGGCAAGATCCCGGCCCGCGTCATCGACCAGCGCTTCGGCCGCGGTGCGGTGCTGGAGGAGGCCGTCAACGACGCGCTCCCGAAGTTCTACACCGAGGCCGTCAACGAGGCCGACCTGAACCCGCTGGGCCAGCCGGACGTGGACATCACCGAGCTCAAGGACGGCGAGGTCCTCGCCTTCACCGCCGAGGTCGACGTCCGTCCCGAGATCGAGATCCCGGACTTCTCCGGCATCGAGGTCGAGGTCGACGCCATCGAGGTCTCCGACGAGGACGTCGAGAAGTCCGTCGAGCAGCTGCGCGGCCGCTTCGCGTCCACCCAGGACGTCGAGCGCGCCGCCGCCGAGGGTGACGTCGTCACCATCGACCTCGAGGCCAAGGTCGACGGCGAGGTGCTGCCCGACGGCGTCGCCTCCGACGTCTCCTACACCATCGGCTCGGGCGAGCTCCTTGAGGGCATCGACGAGGCCGTGACCGGCCTGGAGGCCGGCGGCGAGGCCACCTTCACCTCGCAGCTGAAGGGCGGCTCCGCCGAGGGCAAGGACGCCGAGGTCACCGTCAAGGTCACCAAGGTCTCCGCCAAGGAGCTCCCGGAGCTGGACGACGAGTTCGCGCAGATGGCGAGCGAGTTCGACACCCTTGAGGACCTCAAGGCGGACAGCCGCAAGCGCCTCGAGAACATGAAGCAGTACGACCAGGCCACGCAGGCCCAGGAGCGCGTCCTGGAGAAGCTGCTGGAGCTCGTCGAGGTCCCGATCCCCGAGAAGCTCCTCGCGGACGAGGTCCAGACCCGCAAGCACAACCTGGAGCACCACCAGCTCGGCCAGATGGGTCTGACCATCGAGAAGTACCTGGAGTTCCAGGGCAAGACGGTCGAGGAGTTCGACGCCGAGACCTCCGAGCAGGCCATCAAGGGCATCAAGACCCAGTTCGTCCTCGACGCGCTGGTCAACAAGGAGAAGCTGGGCGTCGACCAGGAGGAGCTCACCGAGCACCTCATGCGCCGTGCCGCCTCCTCCGGCATGTCCCCCGACCAGTTCGCCCAGGCCGTGGTCGAGGGTGGCCAGGTTCCGATGCTGGTCGGCGAGGTCGCCCGCGGCAAGGCCCTCGCGGTCGTCGTCGAGGCCGCCAAGGTCGTCGACACCAACGGTGAGGTCGTGGACCTGTCCGACGAGGACGAGGAGCAGGCCGCCGAGACGGTCGAGGCCGCCGTCGACGGCGACGACGAGGTCAAGGCCGACGAGGCCAAGTAACACCCCGGGCGAAGCCCGCTGAGCAGTGCCCCGAAGGGCCCGGACACCGTCGTGTCCGGGCCCTTCGGCACAGGCCCCGTAAGGCCCCCGGAGCTTGCGCTCCGAGCGAACAGTTCGGGAAGCGGGATGGCGTTGTCCTACCTGCGCGTTAGGGTCCATGAATACGAGGGCACGTGAGTACCCGGGCGCCGGCGGACCCGTCCGCTCCGGCCGGACCGGACCCCAGAACGAGACGCTGAGACGGCACATGGCCGTCGGAGACGAGCAGGTGGATACGTGACGAATCTGAAGCCTTACGCCGCGGGTGAGCCGTCCATCGGTGGCGGCCTCGGCGACCATGTCTACAACCGGCTGCTCGGCGAGCGCATCATCTTCCTCGGCCAGCAGGTCGACGACGACATCGCCAACAAGATCACCGCGCAGCTCCTCCTCCTGGCCGCCGAGCCGGAGAAGGACATCTACCTCTACATCAACAGCCCCGGTGGCTCCGTGACGGCCGGCATGGCCGTCTACGACACCATGCAGTACATCCCGAACGACGTCGTCACCATCGGTATGGGCATGGCGGCCTCGATGGGCCAGTTCCTGCTCACCGGTGGCGCCAAGGGCAAGCGCTTCGCCCTCCCGAACACCGACATCCTGATGCACCAGGGCTCCGCCGGCATCGGTGGCACCGCGTCGGACATCAAGATCCAGGCCCAGTACCTGCTGCGCACCAAGCAGCGGATGGCCGAGATCACCGCGTTCCACTCGGGCCAGACCGTCGAGGCGATCATCCGTGACGGTGACCGTGACCGCTGGTTCACCTCCGAGGAGGCCAAGGAGTACGGCCTCATCGACGAGATCATCTCGGCAGCGTCCAACGTTCCGGGCGGCGGCGGCACCGGGGCCTGATCCCGGGACCCACCGTCAGTACCCAGCAGCCGACAGCCCGCAGAACGCCACCAGGATGGTGAACACCCAGATGCAGAACAACTTCTCCGCGAGCGGCCTCTACACCGGCCCGCAGGTGGACAACCGCTACGTCATCCCGCGCTTCGTCGAGCGCACCTCGCAGGGCGTGCGCGAGTACGACCCGTACGCGAAGCTCTTCGAGGAGCGCGTGATCTTCCTCGGCGTGCAGATCGACGACGCGTCCGCCAACGACGTCATGGCGCAGCTGCTGTGCCTGGAGTCGATGGACCCGGACCGCGACATCTCCATCTACATCAACAGCCCCGGTGGCTCCTTCACCGCGCTGACGGCGATCTACGACACGATGCAGTTCGTGAAGCCGGACATCCAGACGGTCTGCATGGGCCAGGCGGCCTCCGCCGCCGCCGTCCTGCTGGCCGCCGGCACCCCCGGCAAGCGCATGGCCCTGCCGAACGCCCGTGTGCTGATCCACCAGCCCTCCGGTGGCACCGGCCGCGAGCAGCTCTCCGACCTGGAGATCGCGGCCAACGAGATCCTGCGCATGCGTGACCAGCTGGAGACCATGCTGGCCAAGCACTCGACGACGCCGATCGAGAAGATCCGCGACGACATCGAGCGCGACAAGATCCTCACGGCCGAAGATGCTCTCGCGTACGGGCTGATCGACCAGATCATCTCCACCCGCAAGAGCAGCAAGGCCTGATCCTTGCCACCAGTTGGCGTGAGCACGTCTCCGGACTCGGAGATGTGAACCACGTCAAGGGGGCCCCGCACGGGGCCCCCGGCAAGGTACCGTCGGATATGAGGCACCAGGAGCGCTGAACCAGGCGTCTCCCAGGCGAAGGGGAAGCACCTCGTGGCACGCATCGGTGACGGCGGCGACCTGCTCAAGTGCTCGTTCTGCGGAAAGAGCCAGAAGCAGGTGAAGAAGCTCATCGCAGGACCCGGTGTGTACATCTGCGACGAGTGCATCGACCTCTGCAACGAGATCATCGAAGAGGAACTCGCGGAGACCTCCGAGGTCCGGTGGGAGGAACTCCCCAAGCCCCGTGAGATCTACGAGTTCCTGGAGAGCTACGTCGTCGGCCAGGAGCCGGCGAAGAAGGCTCTCTCGGTAGCGGTCTACAACCACTACAAGCGGGTACAGGCCGGCGAGAACGGCGGCGCGCAGGGTCGGGACGACGCGATCGAGCTCGCCAAGTCCAACATCCTGCTGCTGGGCCCCACGGGCTCGGGCAAGACGCTGCTGGCGCAGACCCTCGCCCGCATGCTGAACGTCCCGTTCGCCATCGCCGACGCGACGGCGCTGACGGAGGCCGGGTACGTCGGCGAGGACGTCGAGAACATCCTGCTGAAGCTGATCCAGGCCGCCGACTACGACGTCAAGAAGGCCGAGACCGGGATCATCTACATCGACGAGATCGACAAGGTGGCCCGCAAGAGCGAGAACCCGTCGATCACGCGCGACGTGAGCGGCGAGGGCGTGCAGCAGGCCCTCCTGAAGATCCTGGAAGGCACGACGGCCTCGGTGCCGCCGCAGGGCGGTCGCAAGCACCCGCACCAGGAGTTCATCCAGATCGACACGACGAACGTGCTCTTCATCGTGGGCGGCGCCTTCGCCGGCCTGGAGAAGATCATCGAGTCGCGTGCGGGCGCCAAGGGCATCGGCTTCGGGGCGACGATCCGCTCGAAGCGCGAGATCGAGGCCAGCGACCAGTTCCAGGAGGTCATGCCGGAGGACCTGGTGAAGTTCGGGATGATCCCCGAGTTCATCGGCCGCCTCCCCGTGCTGACCTCCGTGCACAACCTGGACCGCGAGGCCCTGCTCCAGATCCTGATCGAGCCGCGCAACGCGCTGGTGAAGCAGTACCAGCGGCTGTTCGAACTCGACGGCGTGGAGTTGGACTTCGAGCGCGAGGCGCTGGAGGCCATCGCGGACCAGGCGATCCTCCGCCAGACGGGCGCGCGTGGTCTGCGCGCCATCATGGAAGAGGTCCTGATGTCGGTGATGTACGAGGTCCCGTCCCGCAAGGACGTGGCCCGCGTGGTCATCACCGCGGACGTGGTCCGCTCCAACGTCAACCCGACGCTGGTCCCCCGGATCGTCCCGAAGGACCAGGGCCCGCACGAGAAGTCGGCGTAGCCGCACTCGGCAGCGAGCATCACACAGAAGGGGCGCCCCGGTCGGGGCGCCCCTTCTGTGCATCCGGTCAAGGCGAAAGGGTCACGCCTTCATGCATATGGCGAACCGGTGGTTCCAGTTGCTGATGCCGGCGTTCTCGAGGTGCCTCATGCACCCAGGGTGGGGCGTGACCCACGGCTTGCCGAAGCTGGGCTGTTCGGCCGGGAAGCCGCAGGCGCCGGCGACCTTGGGTCCGACCCGGTAGCCCAGGGCCTTCGCCATCGCGTAGCAGTCGCTGCCCTGCGACGCCGATGCGGGCGCCGCAACGGCCATCGGCGTGATGACGACTGCTGCCGTCAGGAAGAGCGATGCGACAAGTCGCTTGGTCCGTACAGGTGCCACAGGAATCCCCGATTGAGTTGTTGATCAACAACGGTCGAGCGGCATTAGATCACATGATCAATTGGGGATCGTAATCGTTGTTTCCCAGGCAGCTGATGGCTCTTGACGATTGATCAGACCTTGGTGCGCGAGGTGCCGTAGAGCTTCGCGGCCAGCTTGGAGGTGTCTTCCAGGGTGCCCTGGCTGCCGCCGGTCAGGATCGTGGTCTGGTCCATGTGGTTGACCGCGACCAAAGTGGAGTGGTCGCTCCACGCGCAGGTCGGGATCACGAGGGAGTTGGGCTCTCCCGGCTTGGTGGTCTTCGTGGTGCTCGACTTGATCTCGACGCATTTCATGACGGCGCCCTTGAGCCCGTCCGGCGTGAACGCCTTGGGGGAGCCGACCTTTTCGAACTTCACGCCGAGCTTGTCGGTTTCCGGGTTGGGCGCGCCGACCGTGGCGAAGTAGGCATCGAGAGCCTTCTCGGGGTCGTCGATCTGGCCCCAGAAGCCGCTCGCCGTAATCTGCTTGGCCTTGCCGTTGACGCCGCTCACGTACTGCTGGCTCGCCTTGTACGGGTTCTTGATGCCGAGGGCCTCGGCCTTCGTCTTCTGCTCACCCGTCAGCGGGGTGTCCCCCTTCGCGGTGCCGACCGCGTCGGGGTTCTTCGCGTAACTCTCGACCGAGTCCGGGAAGGCCAGCTTGTAGCCCTTGGTGTCCGCGGCCACCGCGCCCGAGGCGTCGCCGCCCGCGCCGCCGCCCACGAGGTACCAGCCGCCGCCCGCGATCACCGCCACCGCGACGACCACGCCGATGATCAGGCCCGCCTTCGACTTCTTCGGCGGCTGGCCGCCGTACGGGGCCTGCTGCTGCGGGTAGCCGTACGCCGGGGTCGGGGGCTGCTGGGGGTAGCCCTGCGGGGGGACGCCCGGCTGCTGCGGGTAGCCGTAGCCCGGCTGCGGGGCCGGCTGCCCGTACGGGTTCGGCTGGGGGGCCGGCTGGCCGTACGGGCCCGGCGGCGGCGGGGGCTGCTGCCCGTACGGTCCCGGCTGCTGAGGCTGCTGTCCGTAGGGCCCTGGCTGGTTGTAGCTCATCCCGTGTCCCCCCATGAGGTTGCTCATCCGTTTCACACATCCTGACGGAAGCCGGGAGCGGGAAGGGCGCCGGGCCCCGGGAATACCGGTTTCATGACTGGACTGTTACCGCTCTAAACTGTGCCCCGTGACCGAGAACACGCAGACACCCAGCAGCCCCACCTCCGAACTGCCGACCACGTACGCGCCGGCCGAGGTAGAAGGGAAGCTCTACGAGCGCTGGGTAGAGCGCGGTTACTTCGAGGCGGACGCCAAGAGCGAGAAGCCTCCGTACGCGATCGTCATTCCGCCGCCCAACGTCACCGGCAGCCTGCACCTGGGCCACGCCTTCGAGCACACGTTGATCGACGCCCTCACCCGCCGCAAGCGCATGCAGGGCTACGAGACGCTGTGGCAGCCCGGCATGGACCACGCCGGTATCGCCACCCAGAACGTCGTCGAGCGCGAGCTCGCCAAGGAGGGCAAGTCCCGCCACGACCTCGGCCGGGAGGCCTTCGTCGAGCGGGTCTGGCAGTGGAAGGACGAGTCCGGCGGCCAGATCTCAGGCCAGATGCGCCGCCTCGGCGACGGCGTCGACTGGTCCCGTGAGCGCTTCACCATGGACGAGGGCCTCTCCGAGGCCGTCCAGACCATCTTCAAGAAGCTCTACGACGACGAGCTGATCTACCGCGCCGAGCGCATCATCAACTGGTGCCCCCGCTGTCTGACCGCGATCTCCGACATCGAGGTCGAGTACCAGGACGACGAGGGCGAGCTCGTCTCGATCCGCTACGGCGAGGGCGACGCGTCCATCGTCGTCGCGACCACCCGCGCCGAGACGATGCTGGGTGACACCGCGGTCGCCGTCCACCCCGACGACGAGCGCTACAAGCACCTCGTCGGCACCGAGATCGAGCTGCCGCTCACCGGCCGCCGCATCCCGGTCGTCGCGGACGAGCACGTCGACCCGGAGTTCGGCACCGGCGCCGTCAAGGTGACCCCGGCGCACGACCCGAACGACTTCGAGATCGGCCAGCGCCACAACCTGCCGAACCTCGCCGTCATGGACGAGCACGCGATCATCACCGCCCACGGCCCCTTCCAGGGCCTGGACCGGCTGGAGGCCCGCTCCGCCATCGTCGGTGCGCTGCGCGCCGAAGGCCGGATCGTCGCCGAGAAGCGCCCGTACACGCACTCCGTCGGCCACTGCTCGCGCTGCAAGACCACGATCGAGCCGCGCCTGTCGATGCAGTGGTGGGTCAAGGTCGGCCCGCTCGCCAAGGCCGCCGGTGACGCGGTCCGCAACGGCGAGGTCAAGATCCACCCGCAGGAGATGGAGAAGCGGTACTTCGACTGGGTCGACAACCTCCACGACTGGTGCATCTCGCGCCAGCTGTGGTGGGGTCACCGCATCCCGGTCTGGTACGGCCCGAACGGCGAGGTCGTCTGCGTCGGACCGGACGAGCAGCCGCCCGCCGGCGAGGGCTGGACCCAGGACACCGACGTCCTGGACACCTGGTTCTCCTCGGGCCTGTGGCCGTTCTCCACGCTCGGCTGGCCGCAGCAGACCGAAAGCCTGGAGAAGTTCTACCCGAACGCCGTCCTGGTCACCGGTTACGACATCCTCTTCTTCTGGGTCGCCCGGATGATGATGTTCGGCCTCTACGCGATGGACGGCACCCCGCCGTTCCACACCATCGCCCTGCACGGCATGGTCCGCGACGAGCGCGGCAAGAAGATGTCGAAGTCCTTCGGCAACGTGGTCAACCCGCTGGACTGGATGGACAAGTACGGTTCCGACGCCGTTCGCTTCACCCTGGCCCGCGGCGCCAACCCGGGTGTCGACGTCCCGATCGGCGAGGACTGGGTCCAGGCATCCAGCAAGTTCGCCAACAAGATCTGGAACGCCACGCGCTTCGCGATGATGAACGGCGCCACGATCGAGGGCGAGCTGCCGCCCGTCGAGCGGCTGTCGGCCACCGACCGGTGGATCCTGTCCCGGCTGAACGAGACGGTCGCGCAGGTCGACGCGTACTACGAGGACTACCAGTTCTCGAAGCTCAGCGAGGCGCTCTACCACTTCGCGTGGGACGAGGTCTTCGACTGGTACGTCGAGCTGTCGAAGACGACCTTCTTCGCGGGCGGCGAGCAGGCGCAGGTCTCCGGCCGCGTCCTCGGCGAGGTCGTCGACGTCATGCTGCGACTGCTGCACCCGATCGTCCCCTTCGTCACCGAGACGCTGTGGACCACGCTGACCGGCGGCGAGTCCCTCGTCATCGCCGACTGGCCCAAGGACAGCGGCTTCCGCGACGAGGCCGCCGAGGCGGAGATCGCCTCCGTCCAGTCGGTGATCACCGAGGTCCGTCGCTTCCGCAAGGAGCAGGGCCTGCAGGACGGCCAGAAGGTTCCGGCCCGTCTGGACCTGGGCGCCACCGCGCTCGGCGCGCACGAGGCGGCCATCCGGCAGCTGCTGCGCCTCCAGCCGGAGGGTGACTCCTTCAGCGCCACCGCGACCCTCCCGGTCGCCGGCGGCACCGTCGCGCTCGACCTGTCGGGCACCATCGACGTGGCGGCCGAGCGCAAGCGTCTGACGAAGGACCTGGGCGCCGCGGAGAAGGAGAAGCAGCAGGCCGAGGCGAAGCTCGGGAACGAGGCGTTCATCGCCAAGGCTCCGGACAACGTCGTGGACAAGATCAAGGGCCGGCTCGCCAAGGCCGAGGCGGACATCGCCCGGCTCCAGGCGCAGCTGGACGGCCTGCCGGCCGCCTAGTCCCCGTCGCACCCGGTACGTACGTACAGGTGAAGGCCCCCGCACCGTCGGTCGATGCGGGGGCCTTCGCCGTATCCCTTCCCCGTGCGGGGGTTCGTGTCACAGCGGACTCCTGTCCGAAGTGCCCTAAATCACTGCTATTTCGATTCCGGGGCGATCCGAACCGAAGCGCCGACCACGGATGATGGAGGGCATGCGCGTCAAGCCCGTCGTCCCGGCCTTCGACCGGCTGGTGGCTTCCGGCCGTCGGCTCACCGAGGGCTGGGCCGGGTCGCCGCGGGCCGTGGACGTGCTCACCGCGCTCGGTTGCCTCGGCCTGATGGCCCTCGACCTCCCGGGCCTCGCCGCCGCCGACAACTCCCTGACCGGGCCCGCCGCCGCCGTCGTCCTCGCCCTGGGCTGCGTCACCCTGCTGGTGCGCCGCCGACAGCCCTGGCTCTCGTACCTGGCCGCGCTGCTCTTCATCGGATGGCTGCACGAGCTCACCCTGATCCAGTTCGCCCTCTACTCGGTCGGCCGCTACCGCGGGCGCCGGGCCGGGATCCTCGCCACCCTCGCCTACGTGGCCTTCGCGCTGGGCATGTTCGTCCTGCCGGGCTGGCCCGAGCCCGCGGGGCAGACCCTCAGCGGGTTCCTCAGCGTGGTCGTACCCATCGGGGTGCTCGCCTCCGCGGTGGGCATAGCCGCCTACCGGCACGACCTGGTGGGGGAGCTGACCGCCCGGCGGGCCGAGTCCGCCGTGCTCCACGCCGTCCAGCAGGAGCGCACCTCCGTGGCCCGCGACGTCCACGACTTCGTCGGGCGCGAGCTGACCCTGCTCACGGTCCGCTCCGAGGTGCTGTCGATGCGGGCGCGGGAGACGGCGTACGGGCCGGACTTCGAGGAGTTGGCCGACACCGCGCGCCGGGCCCATCTGGTGCTCAACGAGATCATCGTGCAGCGCGGGGAGCGGGCCTCGACCCCCGGCGTGAACGGGCTGCCGGCGCTCGCCGAGGAGAGCGGGCGGGCCGGCTCACCCGTCCGGCTCACCATGGACGAGGACGTGCACGAGCTCTCCCCGCTGCGGCAGGCGGCGGTCTACCGGGTGGTGCAGGAGTGCCTGACCAATGCCGCCAAGCACGCGCACGGGGAGACCATCGACGTGTCGATCACGGCGGACGGCCCGCGGCTGCGGATAGCGGTCCGCAACGGGCTGCCGGACCGGACCCCGGGCCGGGCCCCCGTCTCGGCGGGCTCGGGCACGGCGAGCATGTCCGAGCGCGTACGCAGCCTCGGCGGGACCCTGACGGCGACCCGCACGCGGGACGCGTACGAGGTCGTCGCCACCCTCCCCCGCGGCTGAGCCCCGCTCAGACCTTCGCCGGGGCCGACAGACCGCCCAGGGTGTCCAGGGTGTCCAGGTCCTCCACGCAGCGGCCGGAGCCCAGTACCACGCAGTCCAGCGGGTTGTCCGCGACGAAGACCGGGATGCCCGTGGCGGACGCCATCCGCAGGTCCAGGCCGGGCAGCAGCGCGCCGCCGCCGGTCAGCACGATGCCGTGCTCCATCACGTCACCGGACAGCTCCGGCGGGCACTCCTCCAGAGTGGTGCGCACGGCGGTGATGATCGCCTCGACCGGCTCGTCGAGCGCGGCCCGGACGTCCTGCGCGGTCAGCGTGAGGGTCTTGGGCATGCCGCCGACCCGCTCGCGGCCGCGCACGGTGAAGGTGCGCGTCTCCAGCTCCGGCCGGTCCGGGACCGGCCAGGCCGAGCCGAGGCCCAGCTTGACGTCCTCGGCGGTGCGCTCCCCGATGAGCAGTCCGTGTTCCTTGCGTACGTGGTCCATGACCGCGGCGTCGAGGCGGTCCCCGCCGACGCGCAACGACCGGGAGGTGACGATGCCGCCCAGGGAGATGACGGCGACCTCGGAGGTGCCGCCGCCGATGTCCACGACCATGGAGCCGCGGGGTTCGGCCACGGGCAGTCCGGCGCCGATCGCCGCGGCCATCGGCTCCTCGATGAGGTGCACGGCCCTGGCTCCGGCCCGGGTGGCCGCCTGGACGATGGCCCGCCGCTCGACGGGGGTGACACCGGAGGGCACGCAGATCACCATCCGGGTGCGGGGCCGCCTTCCGGGCACGGCCTTGCGGACGAAATGCCGGATCATCTCCTCCGCGGCCTCGTAGTCGCAGATCACACCGCCCCGCAGCGGGCGGATCGCGGTGATGGAGCCGGGGGTGCGGCCGATGGTCTCCTTGGCGTCCGTACCGACGGCCAGGGCGGTGGTGGTGCCCGCCTTCACGGCGACCACGGACGGCTCATCGAGGACGATCCCGTGCCCCCGTGCGTAGACGAGGGTGTTGGCGGTGCCCAGGTCCATCCCTATGTCGCGGCTGGTTGCTGTCTTGTTGCTGCTGGCCTGCGGCATTTATTCCCCTATCTCCTGCCGCAAGGCTTGCATAACGATCAGGTCGCTCCGGGTGCCGTAGGTCCCGAAACGGCCGGGCCGAAAGTCCTCCGGGTCCCCGTCCGTAGACTGGCCCTGTGAGTGACCAGCAGCCCGAGAGCCACGACCGCGACGACAACGACGACCTCGCCGGATCCTTCGACGAGTTCGACCAGATCGTGGCGGAAGAGTCCGACCGCGACCCCGACCTGGCGGTGATCGAGGCCGGTAGCCGCACCCTGCGCGCCCAGGCCGGACCGCCCCAGGGCGACCCGGTACCCGCCCGGCCCGTCGACCCGGAGGTCGCCAAGGCGCTGCTGGAGGTGGAGCAGGAGCTCGCCACCCGCTGGGGCGAGACCAAGCTGGAGCCCTCGGTGTCGCGGATCGCGGCGCTGATGGACGTGCTGGGCGAGCCGCAGCGCGCGTACCCGTCCATCCACGTCACCGGCACCAACGGCAAGACGAGCACGGCACGGATGATCGAGTCCCTGCTGAACGCCTTCGAGCTGCGCACCGGGCGCTACACCAGCCCGCACGTGCAGTCGATCACCGAGCGGATCAGCCTCGACGGGGCTCCGATCACAGCCGAGCGCTTCGTCGAGACGTACCACGACATCAAGCCGTACGTGGAGATGGTCGACGCCGCCGAGGAGTACCGGCTGTCCTTCTTCGAGGTGCTCACCGGAATGGCCTACGCGGCCTTCGCGGACGCCCCCGTGGACGTGGCCGTGGTCGAGGTCGGCATGGGCGGCAGCTGGGACGCCACCAACGTGATCGACGCGTCCGTCGCGGTGGTCACCCCGATCAGCCTGGACCACACCGACCGGCTCGGCTCCACGCCCGGTGAGATCGCCGTGGAGAAGGGCGGCATCGTCAAGCAGGACGCGACCGTGATCCTGGCCCAGCAGCCGGTGGACGCGGCGCAGGTGCTGCTGAAGAAGGCCGTCGAGGTGGATGCCACGGTGGCCCGCGAGGGCATGGAGTTCGGCGTCGTCTCGCGCGAGGTCGCGGTCGGCGGCCAGCAGCTGACGCTGCGCGGTGTGGGCGGCGAGTACGACGGCATCTTCCTGCCGATGTACGGCGCGCACATGGCGCACAACGCGGCGGTCGCCCTGGCCGCCGTGGAGGCCTTCTTCGGTATCGGCGGCGAGCACGCCCGGGTCCTGGACGTGGACACCGTGCGCAAGGCCTTCGCCTCGGTGTCCTCGCCGGGCCGTATGGAGGTCGTGCGGCGCAGCCCGACCGTGGTCCTGGACGCCGCCCACAACCCGGCGGGCGCGGCGGCCACCGCGGAGGCGGTCACCGAGTCGTTCGGCTTCAGCCGGCTGATCGGGGTCGTGGCCGCGAGCGAGGGCAAGGACGTCCGCGGAGTGCTGGAGGCCTTCGAGCCGATCTTCGCGGAGGTGGTGGTGACGGAGAACTCCAGCCACCGGGCGATGGGCGCGGACGAGCTGGCGGCCGTCGCGGTCGAGGTCTTCGGCGCGGAGCGGGTGCAGGTGGAGCCGCGGCTGGACGACGCCCTGGAGGCGGCGATCACCCTGGCGGAGGAAGAAGCCGAATACGGAGGAGCCGGGGTCCTGGTGACCGGTTCCGTGATCACGGTGGGCGAGGCCCGCCTGCTGCTGAAGAGGGGCTGAGGGATGCGCACGCTGTGTGCGAGCACGCTGATCGGCGAGTTCTTCGTGATCGGCTTCGCGGGGCTGGTGGCGATGAAGGACCCCGATCTGACCCAGGCCACGGTCTGGACGGTGTGCGGGGTCACCATGCTGCTGTCGGTCCTGCTGTGCGGGATGCTGTCGCGTCCCGGGGCGGTCCAGCTGGGCTGGGCGCTGCAGATCGGCCTGGTCCTGAGCGGGTTCGTCGTGCCGACGATGTTCTTCCTCGGCGCGGTGTTCGCCGGGCTGTGGTGGTGCTCCGTGCACTACGGCCGCAAGATCGACACGATCAAGGCGCGCTGGGCGGCCGCTCAGGAGGCACCAGGGGCCCCCGGGGCGCCTGACGCTGCGTGACGGGTCCCCGGATCGGCCCTGTAGATTCGCCCTACCGCACCCGTTTGCCGCAAGGAGCCGCAACATGACCCAGCGCACCCTCGTCCTGCTCAAGCCCGACGCCGTCCGTCGTGGTCTGGTCGGCGAGATCATCGGCCGTATCGAGCGGAAGGCCGGCTGGACCATCCCCGCACTGGAGCTGCGTACGCTGGACCAGGAGACCCTGGAGGCGCACTACGGCGAGCACAAGGGCAAGCCGTTCTACGAGCCGCTCATGGGCTTCATGGCGAGCGGTCCCGTCGTCGCCCTGGTGGTCGAAGGGGAGCGCGTGATCGAGGGTGTCCGCCAGCTGGCCGGACCCACTGACCCGATCGCCGCGGCTCCTGGCTCCATCCGGGGTGACTTCGGCACGATCACGCGTGAGAACCTGATCCACGCCTCGGACTCGGAGGAGTCCGCCGAACGTGAGCTGAAGCTGTTCTTCCCGGCGCTCTGAGCACTCTTTCCTGACGGAACATCAGCCGAATAGCGCTCATGACCTGGGGCGACCGAAGTAATTTCGGTCGCCCCCCGGTATTTCCGGCCCGAAGCGGGAACGCCTGGGCAGGACACGTCGTCACCACTGAGGGGGCGGGTATCCATTCCGGCGGGATTGCCGGAGTCCCGTCGCGCGGTCTTCGTACTCGCGGCACTACGATGGGGCCTCCACCCACACACCCACCTCGCCGACCTGACAGCAGCCGCTATCAACTGGAAGGCCAGACGCTCCTCATGGGGAACAAGGGGAACAAAATGTCGTTCATCGGCCGTGACATGGCGATCGACCTCGGGACCGCCAACACGCTGGTGTACGTGAGGGGCCGGGGGATCGTCCTGAACGAGCCGTCCGTGGTCGCCATCAACACGAACACCGGCGGCATCCTGGCGGTCGGCTCGGAGGCGAAGAAGATGATCGGGCGCACGCCCGGCAACATCGTCGCCGTGCGGCCCCTCAAGGACGGCGTGATCGCCGACTTCGAGATCACCGAGCGCATGCTCCGGTACTTCATCCTCAAGATCCACAAGCGCCGCTACCTGGCCCGCCCGCGCGTGGTGGTCTGCGTTCCCTCCGGCATCACGGGAGTGGAGCGACGCGCCGTCATCGAGGCGTCCACGCAGGCCGGCGCCCGCCAGGTGCACATCATCGAAGAGCCCATGGCCGCCGCCATCGGCTCGGGCCTGCCCGTCCACGAGGCCACCGGCAACATGGTCGTGGACATCGGCGGCGGCACCACCGAGGTCGCCGTCATCTCCCTCGGCGGAATCGTCACGGCACAGTCCATCCGGGTGGCCGGCGACGAGCTCGACAACGCGATCATCCAGCACATCAAGAAGGAGTACTCGCTCCTCCTCGGTGAGCGCACGGCCGAGCAGATCAAGATCACCATCGGGTCGGCCTACGACCTCGACAAGGACGAGCACACCGAGATCCGCGGTCGCGACCTGGTCTCCGGCCTGCCCAAGACGGTCGTCATCTCGGCCGCCGAGGTGCGCAAGGCCATCGAGGAGCCGGTCAACGCCATCGTCGACGCGGTCAAGACCACGCTCGACAAGTGCCCGCCGGAACTCTCCGGCGACATCATGGACCGCGGCATCGTCCTGACCGGTGGCGGCGCCCTGCTGCGCGGCCTCGACGAGCGGCTGCGCCGGGAGACCGGCATGCCTATCCACATCGCGGAGGACCCCCTCGACTCCGTCGCGCTCGGCTCCGGCAAGTGCGTCGAGGAGTTCGAGGCCCTCCAGCAGGTCCTGGACGCCCAGCCCCGTCGCTGACAGATGCCCCTCCCTGCCGGAGGGGCCATGCGGAACACAAGGATCCGCCGTACGGGTGCTACCGGGCCCGTGCGGCGGATCGTTGATATACAGGCAAATGAGAAATCCGACGAGGAAGGCACGGCCGCCGCACGTGAGGGACACACGAGAAAGCCGGCTGCTCCTGGTGCTTCTGATCGCCATCGCGTTCGCACTGATCACGGTGGACATCAGGGCAGGCGAGGAGTCGCCGGTCGACGGTGCCCGGCAGGCCGCCGCAGCGGTCTTCGGCCCGGTCGAGGAAGGTGTGGCGACCGCGGTCGATCCGGTCGCCAACGCCATAGGGGCGGTACGGGACTCCGGCGAGCGCCACAACCGCATCGCCACGCTGGAGCGCGAGAACGCGGCGCTGAAGGCCAAGCTGGGCAGCGAGGACCAGACCCGCAGCCGCATCCACGAGCTCGACGAGATGCTCAAGCGGGCCGGCGCCGGCCAGTACGGCATCAAGGGCGCCGAAGTCATCGCCATAGGAGCGGCCCAGGGCTTCTCCTGGACCGTCACCATCGACGCCGGCAGCAAGGACGGCATCGAACGCGACATGACCGTTCTCAACGGGGACGGCCTCGTCGGCCGGGTCAGCACCGTCGGCCCCGACACCGCGACCGTCGTCCTCGCCAACGACCCCGACTTCACCGTCGGCACCCGTCTGGAGAAGACCGGTGAACTGGGCTTCGCCACCGGCCAGGGCGACCGTGCCCTGTCCGTCCAGATGCTCAACGGCAAGGCCAAGGTCAGCCCCGGCGACCGGCTCGTCACCTTCGGCTCGCGCGGCAACAAGCCCTTCGTGCCCGGCGTGCCGATCGGCGAGGTGGTCAAGGTCGACCCCTCGCGCGGCGACCTGACCCGCACCGTATGGGTGCGTCCGTTCGTCGGCTTCTCGCGCCTGGACATCGTCGGCGTCGTCGTGATGCCGCCGCGCGAGGACCCCCGCGACGCGGTCCTGCCGCCCAAGCCCGAGGCCCCCAAGCCCACCCCGACGGTCACCGTCACGGTCACCCCGTCCGGGGCCGCCAGCCCGCTCGCCCAGCCGGCCGACGACTAGGAGCCGACCCCGCATGCGCTTCAACCGGATCCTGCTCTCGGCCACGCTCGTCGTGGTCGCCCTCGTCATCCAGGTCACCGTCCTGGGCCGGCTCCAACTGCCCGGCGCCGTACCCGACCTGCTGCTCCTCACCGTCGTGTCCCTCGCACTCGTGTACGGGCACGTCAGCGGCGCGCTCATCGGCTTCGGCGCCGGACTCCTCGCCGACCTGGCACCGCCCGCCGACCACGCGGCCGGGCGGTACGCGCTCGTCCTGTGCGTCATCGGCTACGTCGCCGGCCTGGTCCGCCCCGACGGCGGGCGGTTCCGCTCCGCCTGGGGCCCGATGCTGACCGTCGTCGCCGCCGCGATCGGCTCCACCCTGCTCTACGCGAGCGTGGGCGCCCTCGTCGGCGACACCGCCGCCCGCCACGTGGGCCTGACCGGGCTGGTGTTCACCGCCACCCTCTACGACCTGCTGCTCGCGCCCTTCACCGTGCCGTGGATCATGGCGCTCGCGCGCAAGGCGGAGAACGACCCTATGGCCGTCGAGGCAGGCGGCGGCCCCGCCAACAAGGCCGCCGACGTCTCCGCCGGCTGGCTGACCGGCGGCACCGGCCTGCGCATCGGCAGCCAGCGCGGCGGCCTGCGCCTGAAGACCGCGCGGTCCCGCGCCAACAAGGCCGTCCGCATAAAGGGCGTCAAGCCGGCCAAGGGTGTGAAGAGCGTCAAGAAGCTGTGAGGGAGGAGCAGACGTGACCAACGTCCCGGAGACCGGCCGCACCTCCCGGGTGCAGATCAGGCTCGTCATCATGCAGGTCCTCGTCTTCTCGATGCTCATCACCCTCGGCGGCCGGCTCTGGTTCCTCCAGATCCGCAACGGCGCGGAGTACTACCACGAGGCCAAGAGCAACCACGTCCAGCGGGTCGTCCAGCCCGCCGTGCGCGGCTCGATCCTCGACGCCCGCGGGGTCCCGCTCGCCGACAACGAGACCCGCCTGGTCGTCTCCGCCAGCCGCACCGCGCTGATGAAGATGAAAGACAAGGGCAAGGGCGTCATGACCCGCCTCGCCGACGTCCTGGACATGACCCCCAAGGAGGTCATGGACAAGGTCCGGCTCTGCGACTCCCAGACGCCCAAGCCCTGCTGGAACGGTTCCCCGTACCAGCCGATCCCGGTCACCCTCGAAGCCACCACCCAGCAGGCGCTCCAGCTGCGCGAGCGCCCGGAGGAGTTCCCCGGCATCACCGCGGAGCCCACCGCCGTCCGCCGCTACCCCGCCCCCGGCGGCGCCCGCACCTCACAGGTGCTCGGCTACCTCTCGCCCGTCACCGACGACGAGATCCAGAAGGCCAAGGACACCGACTCCCCGCACCTGCGGTCCGACCAGGTCGGCCGCTCCGGGATCGAGCGCACCTACGACCGTGAGCTGCGCGGCAAGGCGCAGGTCACCTCGTACGAGGTCGACAACCTCGGCCGGGTCATGGGCCAGACCAGGTCCGACCCCGGAATCGCCGGATCCACCCTCGTCACCAGCATCGACGCCCGGGTCCAGGCAGTCGCCGAGTTCGAACTCCAGGCGGCGATGAAGGTCGTCCGCAACGAGACCGACAACATCACCGGCCGCAAGTACGAGGCCGACTCGGGCGCCGTCGTCGTCATGGAGGCCAAGACCGGACGCATCGTCGCGATGGCCTCCCAGCCCGACTACGACCCCAACGCCTGGGTCGGCGGCATCTCCGGCGCGGACTACGCCAAGCTCACCAGCAAGGGCTCCAACTACCCGCTGCTCAACCGCGCCATCCAGGGCATGGCCCCCGCCGGCTCCATCTTCAAGGTGGTCTCCGCGAGCGCCGCCGTCCGCGCCGGCTACAAGTTCAACGACAAGTACAACTGCAGCAGCTCCTACAGCCTCGGCGGCCGCAGCTTCGCGAACTTCGAGTCCAAGGGGCACGGCCCCATCACCCTGGGCGAGGCCCTGAAGTTCTCCTGCAACACCGTCTTCTACGCCCTCGGGCACAAGGAGTGGCAGCGCGACGGGGGCCTCAGCCCCAAGAAGGACGCCCACGACTGGTTCTACCGGACCGCCCGCGAGTTCGGGCTCGGCTCCGAGACCGGGATCGACCTGCCCAACGAGGTCAAGGGCCGCATCCCCGACCGCCAGTGGAAGCAGAGCTTCTGGGCGGCGAACAAGAACTCCTGGTGCAAGCAGGGCAAGCGGGGCGGCACCTACGTCGAGCAGATCGCCTACGAGAGCTGCCTCGAAGGCAACCAGCTCAAGGCGTACGACAGCATCAACTTCGCCATCGGCCAGGGCGACGTCCTCGTCACCCCCATCCAGATGGCCACCGCCTACTCCGCCATCAGCAACGGCGGCACCCTCTACAACCCCACCGTCGGCAAGGCCGTGATCAGCCCCGACGGCAAGCGCGTCGAGATGATCAAGCCCCAGTCCCACGGCAGGCTCCCCATCGGCGCACAGACCGTCGCGGACCTCGACAAGGGCCTGCGCATGGTCGTCGAGCCCGGCGGCACCGCCGCGTGGCGCTTCGGCGGCTGGCCCCAGGACAAGATCCCGATGCACGCGAAGACGGGTACCGCCCAGGTCTACGGCAAGCAGACCACCTCGTGGCTGGCGACCTACACCAAGGACTTCACGATCGTCATGACGATCTCCCAGGGCGGCACCGGCTCCGGAGCCTCCGGCCCCGCCGTCCGCAACCTCTACAACGCCCTCTACGGTCTGACCATGGACGGGAAGTACGACCCGAAGCGGGCCCTGCTGCCGGCCCCGGAAGCGAAACTGCCCAAGATCAACCCCGACGGCTCCATCGAATCCCCCGAGATCCGGCCGTACGTACCGCCGTCCGCGGAGGAACTGGAACCGCCGGCACTCGCCGGGCCTCCCCCGACACGGCACGACTGAGGACCAGGACCCCATACCGACATGCCAACCGCCAACAAGTTCTCCGTCTCCCGGTACGCGCCCGAGCGTGGCCCGATGGCCAAGCTCACCGCCCGCGACTCCGTGCTGCGTCGGCTCGACTGGCCGATCCTGCTCTCCTCCCTCGCCCTGTCCTTCCTCGGCGCCCTGCTCGTGTGGTCGGCCACCCGCAACAGGACCACCCTGAACCAGGGCGACCCCTACTACTTCCTCGCCCGGCACGCCCTGAACACCGGCATCGGCCTGGTGCTGATGATCGGCACCGTCTGGCTCGGCCACCGCACCCTGCGCGGAGCCGTGCCCGTCCTCTACGGGCTCTCGCTCGTCCTCATCCTCGCCGTGCTGACCCCGCTGGGCGCCACCATCAACGGCGCCCACGCGTGGATCGTGATCGGCGGCGGATTCTCCCTCCAGCCGTCCGAGTTCGTGAAGATCACGATCATCCTGGTCATGGCGATGCTGCTCGCCACCCGGGTGGACGCGGGCGACCTCGCCCATCCGGACCACCGCACCGTCGTCAAGGCGCTCTGCCTGGCCGCCGCCCCGATGGGCATCGTCATGCTGATGCCCGACCTCGGCTCCGTCATGGTCATGGTCGTCATCGTGCTCGGCGTGCTGCTCGCCTCCGGGGCCTCCAACCGCTGGGTGCTCGGCCTCCTCGCCTCCGGCGTGGGCGGAGCCGTCCTGATATGGCAGCTCGGCGTGCTCGACGAGTACCAGATCAACCGCTTCGCGGCCTTCGCCAACCCCGAGCTCGACCCCGCCGGCGTCGGCTACAACACCAACCAGGCGCGCATCGCGATCGGCTCCGGCGGCCTGACCGGCTCCGGGCTCTTCAAGGGCTCGCAGACCACCGGCCAGTTCGTGCCCGAGCAGCAGACGGACTTCGTCTTCACCGTGGCCGGCGAGGAGCTCGGCTTCGTCGGGGCCGGACTGATCCTCGTGCTGCTGGGCGTCATCCTCTGGCGGGCCTGCATGATCGCCCGGGAGACCACCGAGCTCTACGGGACCATCGTGTGCGCCGGCATCATCGCCTGGTTCGCCTTCCAGTCCTTCGAGAACATCGGGATGACCCTCGGCATCATGCCCGTCGCCGGTCTGCCGCTGCCGTTCGTGTCCTACGGAGGCTCGTCGATGTTCGCCGTGTGGATAGCGGTAGGACTCCTCCAGTCGATCAAGGTCCAACGGCCATTGTCAGCCTGATGTTCCGTTCATCCTGCAGACGTGTTCCGTTCAGGACTAAGTTCGGTACATGGCGGACACAAAGCGCGAGATCGAGCGGAAATTCGAGTTCTCCAAGGCCAAATCTGCCCGGCGCGGGGTGCCGGACCTGACGGGGACGGCCGCGATCGCGGCCGTCACCGACCAGGGCACCGTCGACCTCGACGCCGTCTACTACGACACCCCCGACCGGCGGCTCGCCGCCGACGGCCTCACCCTCCGGCGCAGAACGGGCGGCGCCGACGAGGGCTGGCACCTCAAACTGCCCGTCTCCCCGGGGGTGCGCGACGAGGTCGGCGCCGCGCTCAGCGACACGGTCCCACCCGCCCTCGCCTCCCTCGTCCGCTCCCGCGTCCGCGACGCCGGACTCGGCCCGCAGGTCCGGCTGGTCTCCTCGCGCCGCGTCAGCCATCTGCTCGACGCCGACGGAGCACTCCTGGCCGAACTGAGCACCGACGAGGTCCTGGCCGAGCGCGGCGACGCCACCGCCGGCTGGACCGAGGTCGAGGTCGAACTCGCCGACGGAGTCGACCCCGACCTGCTCGACGCCGTCGAGAAGACCTTCCGCAAGGCCGGGCTCCGGGTCTCCGACGCCCCCTCGAAGCTCGCCCGGGCCCTCGCCGAGACCGACGCCGAACCCCCGGCCCGCCCCGCCGGAGGCGGCCCCGAGGGCACCGCCGGCGCGCACGTCCTCGCGTACCTGGCCGAGCAGCGCGACGCCCTGGTCGCCCAGGACCCCGCCGTACGCAGGAACCTCCCGGACTCCGTCCACCAGATGCGGGTCGCCACCCGCCGGCTGCGCAGCGCCTTCAAGACCTACCGCAAGGTCCTGGACCGCGAGGTCACCGACCCGATCGGCGAGGAGCTGCGCTGGCTGGCCGCAGAACTCGGCGTCGACCGCGACCAGGAGGTCCTGATGGAGCGGCTCCAGGCCCAGCTCGCCGAACTGCCCCGCACCCTGCTGACCGGCCCCGTCCGCAGCCGGCTGCGCACGTGGAACACCGCCCGGCGCTCCGGATCGCGCCGCAGGGCCCTGGCCGCCCTCGACAGCGACCGCTACGTCACCCTGCTGAACTCCCTCGACGCCCTGCTGGACGAGCCCCCGCTGCTCGACGCCGCCGCCGGCTCCCCGGAGAAGGTCCTGCCGAAGGCGGTGCTCCGCGACTACGCGCGCCTCGCCACCCGCATCGACGGCGCCCTCGCCCTCGACGCCGGCAAGGAACGGGACCTGGCCCTGCACGAGGCCCGCAAGGCGGCCAAGCGCGTCCGGTACGCGGCGGAGTCGGCCGTCCCCGAGCTCGGCAAACCGGCGAAACACCTGGCCAAGGCCGTGAAGAAGGTCCAGACCCTGCTCGGCGACCACCAGGACAGCGTCGTGGCCCGCGACGCCCTGCGCGGCCTCGCGGCCCAGGCGGCCGACGCCGGGGAGTCCGCCTTCACCTGGGGCGTGCTGTACGGCCGCGAGGAGGCCCTGGCCGAGCGCCGCGAGCGGGAGCTTCCGGACAAATGGGCGAAGGCCTCGTCCCCCGCCCTGCGGGCCGACCTGCGGGCTGCCCTGCGGTGATCATGCGGGTGGGGGCGGCCGAGCCGTCGGGGTACGCTAGATAGCTGCCCCCTGCCCGCTTCACGAAAGTCGCGTGATGACCGAGTCGGTCTTCCCTCAGCTTGAGGCCCTGCTTCCGCACGTGCAGAAGCCCATCCAGTACGTCGGCGGTGAACTCAACTCCACGGTGAAGCCGTGGGAGAGCTGCGACGTCCGCTGGGCGCTCATGTACCCGGACGCATACGAAGTCGGGCTGCCCAACCAGGGCGTCATGATCCTGTACGAGGTGCTCAACGAGCGCGAAGGCGTCCTCGCCGAGCGCACCTACAGCGTCTGGCCGGACCTCGAAGAACTGATGCGCGAGCACAAGGTGCCCCAGTTCACCGTGGACAGCCACCGCCCCGTCTCCGCCTTCGACGTGTTCGGCCTGTCCTTCTCCACGGAGCTGGGCTACACGAACATGCTCACGGCCCTGGACCTGGCGGGCATCCCGCTGGAGGCCAGGAACCGCACGGTGGACCACCCGATCGTCCTCGCGGGCGGCCACGCGGCCTTCAACCCGGAGCCGATCGCGGAGTTCATCGACTGCGCGGTCATCGGCGACGGCGAGCAGGCCGTCCTCGACATGACCGAGATCATCCGCACCTGGAAGGCCGAGGGGCGGCCCGGCGGCCGCGAAGAGGTCCTCCTGCGTCTCGCCAAGACCGGCAACGTCTACGTGCCGGGCTTCTACGACGTGGAGTACCTGCCGGACGGCCGCATCGGCCGTGTCGTGCCCAACCGCTCCGGCGTGCCGTGGCGCGTGTCCAAGCACACCGTCATGGACCTCGACGAGTGGCCCTACCCCAAGCAGCCCCTGGTCCCGCTCGCCGAGACCGTCCACGAGCGCATGTCGGTGGAGATCTTCCGCGGCTGCACCCGCGGCTGCCGTTTCTGCCAGGCCGGCATGATCACGCGCCCCGTGCGGGAGCGAAGCATCACCGGCATCGGCGAGATGGTGGAGAAGGGCCTGAAGGCCACGGGCTTCGAAGAGGTCGGCCTCCTCTCCCTCTCCTCGGCCGACCACACCGAGATCGCCGACATCGCCAAGGGCCTCGCCGACCGCTACGCGGACGACAAGGTGGGCCTGTCCCTGCCGTCGACCCGCGTGGACGCGTTCAACGTGGACCTGGCCAACGAGCTGACCCGCAACGGTCGCCGCTCCGGCCTGACCTTCGCCCCCGAGGGCGGCTCCGAGCGCATGCGCAAGGTCATCAACAAGATGGTCTCGGAAGAGGACCTGATCCGGACCGTCTCCACCGCGTACGGCAACGGCTGGCGCCAGGTGAAGCTGTACTTCATGTGCGGCCTGCCCACCGAGACCGACGAGGACGTGCTCCAGATCGGCGACATGGCGGTCAACGTCATCGCCAAGGGGCGCGAGGTCTCCGGCCAGAACGACATCCGCTGCACGGTGTCCATCGGCGGATTCGTCCCCAAGCCGCACACCCCGTTCCAGTGGGCGCCGCAGCTGTCGGCAGAGGAGACGGACGCCCGCCTGGGCAAGCTCCGCGACAAGATCCGCGGCGACAAGAAGTACGGCCGCTCCATCGGCTTCCGCTACCACGACGGCAAGCCGGGCATCGTCGAGGGCCTGCTCTCGCGCGGTGACCGCCGCATCGGCGACGTCATCCGCGCCGTGTACGAGTCGGGCGGCCGCTTCGACGGCTGGCGCGAGCACTTCAGCTACGACCGCTGGATGGAGGCGGCCGAGAAGACCCTGCCCGCCTACGGCGTGGACGTGGCCTGGTACACGACCCGCGAGCGCACCTACGAGGAGGTCCTGCCCTGGGACCACCTGGACTCCGGTCTCGACAAGGACTGGCTCTGGGAGGACTGGCAGGACGCCCTCGACGAGACCGAGGTCGACGACTGCCGCTGGACCCCGTGCTTCGATTGTGGCGTGTGTCCTCAGATGCAGACGGAGATCCAGATCGGCCCGACCGGCAAGAAGCTGCTGCCGCTGTCCGTCGTGAAGTAACCCTTGGGTCACGAGAGGCCCCCGCCCGCAACGGGTGGGGGCCTCCGTCGTGTCCTCGACTGCATGGAAACGGACAAGCGGCCTCCCGCCGGCGGCGGCGACGGGTGCCTGGTGGGCGTCATCAGGATCCCCGTGAAGATCGTCGCGGTACTCGTCGTACTGCCCGTACGGGTGGTCTGGGAGCTGCTGGTCGCCGGGGCCCGGGCCGTGCACCGGCACGTCCTCGGGCCGCTGTACGTCCACGTCGTCGAGCCGCTGCTGCGTGCGCTGGGGTGGCTGCTGACCACCCTGCTCAAGCTGGTCCTCGTCTGGCCGTGGGTCGGACTGTGGCGGTATGTGATCACCCCGGTCGGCCGGGGCTTGGCGTGGCTGGGGCGCGGTGCGTACGCGTACCTGCTCGCGCCGGCCGGGCGGATCCTGATGACCTACCTCCTGCGTCCCCTCGGCGCGGCACTGGCCTGGATCGGCCGAGGAGGGCTGCGGTACCTGCTCGCCCCGCTCGCCCAGGGCGTCACCTGGATCCTGTGGGCCCTGGCCATGACGCTGTTCGTGTGGCCGTGGGTCGCGCTGTGGCGCTACGTGCTCGCGCCCGTCGGCCGCGGCGTCGCCTGGCTGGCCGCGGCGGTTCACCGGTACGTGCTGACCCCGGTCGGGCACGGCTTCGTGTGGCTCGTGGCCGCGGTGTTCCGCCACCTGCTGCGGCCGGTGGGGCTGGGCCTCGCCTGGCTGGTGACCGTGCTGTACCGGTATCTGCTGCGGCCCCTCGGGACCTACGTCCTGCGGCCGATCGGGCAGGTCCTGGCATGGGCCTGGCACGTGGCCGGGCGGATCCTCGCCGCCCTGTGGCGCGGGCTCACGTGGGTCGGGTGGGTGCTGGTCGGGTGGCCCGCGTCCCGGGTGTACCGGTACGTGCTGACCCCCGCCGGGCACGCCGTCCGCGAGGTCTGGCGGACCGGCCGCGCTGCGGTCCGTGAGGCGCGGGCCACGGTACGCCGCGCGCTCTTCGGTACTCCTCCCGTGGAACCGACGAGGTCACGGGCGCGTACTCTGGGTAGTACGACAGCCGCAGGCAACACGCCCGCTCCCGAGATCTCCCTCCACGAACGGCAGGGGTGAGCCGGAGGCAGGGCGACGCCCGCCGGCCCCACAGACGCTCAGGGCGACGCGCGAGCCGCGGAGCCCCGCACAAGGAGAAGAACCACTGGGCAAGCGACAGCCCGAAGGCCCGCCTCCCGCACCGGTGGTGCAGCGCATCCGACTGCGCTACACCAAGCGCGGCCGCCTCCGGTTCACCAGTCACCGTGACTTCCAGCGCGCCTTCGAGCGGGCCCTGCGCCGCGCCGAGGTGCCGATGGCGTACTCGGCCGGTTTCACCCCGCACCCGCGCGTCTCGTACGCGAACGCCGCGCCGACCGGCACCGGCAGCGAGGCCGAGTACCTGGAGATCGCCCTCGCCGAGTCCCGCGACCCCGAGAAGCTCCGTGAGCTGCTCGACGAGTCGATGCCGACCGGACTCGACATCATCGACGCAGTCGAGGCCCGCACCTCGGGCCTCGCGGACCGGCTGACCGCCTCCGTGTGGGAGCTGCGCCTGGACGGCGTGGAGCTCGCGGAGGCCGAGCGGGCCGTGACGGCCTTCCTCGCCGCCGAGAACGTGGAGGTGCAGCGTCGGACCAAGAACGGAATGCGGACCTTCGACACGCGTGGTGCGGTCGTGAGCCTCGAAGCGCTTCCCGCCCCGGCTGATAGGCCGCTGGACAGTGCCTGTGCGATACTGCGCCTGGTTGTTCGGCATCTGACACCTGCCGTGCGACCCGACGACGTCCTGTCCGGTCTCCGAGCTGTGGCCGACCTGGCGCCGCCGGTCCCCTCAGCGGTGACCAGGCTGGCGCAGGGGCTCTTCGACGAGGAGTCCGGCACGGTGACCGACCCGCTCGCGCCCGACCGCGAGGCTGACACGGCCGCTCCACCCACGGCCGCCGTAGCGGCCGACGCGAAGGCGCCGGAAGGTCCCGCCGCGTAAGGAACGCCGTCGTCGCGCAGCCCTGGTACTCGGGAGCCACCTGGGTCGGGCCGCGCACTGACCTGAAGACTTCCGCCAGGCCGTACGGACAACACGTACGGAACCGGCGGCCATGGACTACAGCTCCCGTGTGGCGAACGCGCCCCGGAGGCCGGCTCCGCGCTCATTACGCGGAGCCGTGCCGGACCGGAAGTCAGCCGCGGCGCCCGGGAGCGTGACGGGAGAACCGCCCGCAATGCCCAACAACGAAAACGACACCAATCCTGCTGGTAGCGCCGACAGCGGCAGCCCCAGCGACAACCTGCCGCCGCGCCGTCGCCGCCGTGCCGCCTCCCGGCCCGCCGGCCCGCCCGGTGGCGTCGTCGCCGAGACGACCCCGGTGACCGAGGCCGCCCCGGCCGCCCCCGCCGAAGAGGCCGCTCCGGCCGCCGCCCCCGCTCGTCCCCGCCGCCGCGCGACCCGCGCCGTGGCCGCCCCGGTGACCCCGGCCGCCGAGGCCGTCGTGGTCGACACCCCGGCCGCCGAGCCCGTCGCCGCCCCCGCGGCCGCCGTCGCCGAGGAGCCCGCCGCTCCCGCCCCGCGGACCCGCCGCCGCGCCACCCGCGCCGTGGCCGCCCCGGAGACCCCCGCCGCCGTGGTCGAGGCCGCGCCCGTGGTCGAGGAGGAGGCTCCGGCCGCTCCGGCCCCGCGTGCCCGTCGTCGTGCCACCCGCGCTGTCGCCGCGCCGGCCGCCGAGGCCGCCGCCGTGGTGGAGGCTCCGGCCGCCGCCGAGGCCGCGCCCGTGGTCGAGGAGGAGGCTCCGGCCGCTCCGGCCCCGCGTGCCCGTCGCCGTGCCACCCGCGCCGTGACCGCCCCGGCCGCGCCGGCCGCCGAGGCCGCCGCCGTCGTCGAGACCCCCGCCGCCGTGGCCGAGGCCGCGCCCGTGGTCGAGGAGGAGGCTCCCGCCGCTCCCGCTCCGCGTGCCCGTCGCCGTGCCACCCGCGCCGTGACCGCCCCGGCCGCCCAGGCCGCCGAGGCCGTGGTCGAGACCCCCGCCGCCGAGCCCGCGCCCGTCGTGGAGGAGGCCCCCAAGGCCCCCCGCGCGGTGACCGTCGCCGACGCCGTGGACTCGCCCAAGCGTGGCGGCCGCCGCCGCGCCACCCGCTCCGCCGCCCCGGCCGCCGCCGCGCAGCCCGTCGTCGAGAGCGCCGAGCCCGCCGCCCCGGCCCGTGCCCGCCGTGCCGCGCGTCCCGCCGTGGCCGTCTTCCAGGCCCCGGTCTTCGCCGAGCCGATGTTCCAGACCCCCGAGACCGCGGCCATGGCCGCCGCCGCGGCGCGCGCCGCCGAAGAGGTCGAGGAGGAGGAGACCGAGGTCGAGGCCGAGGTCACCACCGCCCCCGTCGCGCAGCCCACCGGCCGCCGCCGGCGCCGTGGACGCGGCGCCGCCGAGTCCGCCCCGGTCTCGCTGCCCGAGGTGCTCGCGGAGGAGGAGCCGGAGGCCGAGGCCGCCGAGCTCGACGAGGAGTCCGCCGAGTTCGAGGACGGCGACGAGTCGGGCGAGCGCCCGTCGCGCCGTCGTCGTCGTGGTGGCCGTCGCCGTCGTCGCGGTGAGTCCGCCGACCTCGACGAGTCCGCCGAGGACGAGGCCGAGCCCGCCGAGCAGGACGCCGCCGAGCGGGACACCGAGGAGGAAGAGGACGAGGAGTCCGACGAGGCCCTCGGCTCCAGCTCCAGCCGTCGTCGCCGTCGCCGGCGCCGTCGTAGCGGCGAGGGTGCCGCCGAGACGACCGAAGCGGGCGACGAGGACGGTGTGCGGACCGTCGTCAAGGTCCGCGAGCCGCGTCCGGCGCGCGAGAAGACCGAGTCCTCCGACGAGGTCCAGTCCATCAAGGGCTCGACCCGCCTGGAGGCGAAGAAGCAGCGGCGCCGCGAGGGCCGCGAGCAGGGTCGCCGCCGCGTCCCGATCATCACCGAGGCCGAGTTCCTGGCCCGCCGCGAGGCCGTCGAGCGCGTCATGGTCGTCCGCCAGGCCGGCGAGCGCACCCAGATCGGCGTCCTTGAGGACAACGTGCTCGTCGAGCACTACGTCAACAAGGAAGAAGCCACCTCGTACGTCGGCAACGTCTACCTGGGCAAGGTCCAGAACGTGCTGCCGTCGATGGAGGCCGCCTTCATCGACATCGGCAAGGGCCGCAACGCCGTCCTGTACGCCGGTGAGGTCAACTTCGAGGCGCTCGGCATGGCCAACGGGCCGCGCCGCATCGAGTCCGCCCTCAAGTCCGGCCAGTCGGTCCTGGTGCAGGTCACCAAGGACCCGATCGGCCACAAGGGCGCCCGCCTGACCAGCCAGGTCTCGCTGCCCGGCCGCTACCTGGTCTACGTGCCCGAGGGCTCGATGACCGGCATCAGCCGCAAGCTGCCCGACACCGAGCGCGCGCGTCTGAAGACCATCCTCAAGAAGATCGTCCCCGAGGACGCGGGCGTCATCGTGCGCACCGCCGCCGAGGGCGCGAGCGAGGACGAGCTGCGCCGTGACGTCGAGCGTCTGCAGGCCCAGTGGGAGGACATCCAGAAGAAGTCGAAGCAGATCTCGACGTCTTCGCCGAGCCTGCTGTACGGCGAGCCGGACATGACCGTCCGCGTCGTGCGCGACATCTTCAACGAGGACTTCTCGAAGGTCATCGTCAGCGGTGACGGTGCCTGGGAGACCATCCACGGCTACGTGAACCACGTGGCCCCGGACCTGGCCGACCGGCTGTCCCGCTGGACCTCCGAGGTCGACGTCTTCGCGACGTACCGGATCGACGAGCAGCTCGCCAAGGCGCTCGACCGCAAGGTGTGGCTGCCCTCGGGCGGCTCGCTTGTGATCGACAAGACCGAGGCGATGATCGTCATCGACGTCAACACCGGCAAGTTCACCGGTCAGGGCGGCAACCTTGAGGAGACCGTCACCAGGAACAACCTGGAGGCGGCCGAGGAGATCGTGCGCCAGCTGCGGCTGCGCGACCTGGGCGGCATCGTCGTCATCGACTTCATCGACATGGTCCTGGAGTCCAACCGCGACCTGGTCCTGCGGCGCATGCTGGAGTGCCTGGGCCGCGACCGTACGAAGCACCAGGTGGCCGAGGTCACCTCGCTGGGCCTGGTCCAGATGACCCGTAAGCGGGTGGGCCAGGGTCTGCTGGAGTCCTTCTCCGAGACCTGCGTCCACTGCAACGGCCGCGGTGTCATCGTCCACATGGAGACCCCGACCGTGATCGGCGGCGGTGGCAACGGCAAGCGCTCCAAGCGCCGCGGTGGCCGCACCGAGTTCGACCAGCACGACCACGAGGTCGAGACGGTCGAGTCCGCCGACATGGGGGCCTTCGAGACCGAGGCGGAGGTGGCTGCCGAGGCCGCCGCGCCGCGGGCGCTGCCCGAGCCGGAGTTCGTCGCGGACGAGGAGCTCTACAGCAGCCCGGCCGAGGCCGAGGCCGCCGCGGGCATCAGCGGCCGCCGTAACCGGCGCCGTGCCACCCGTAAGGCCACCGCTCCGGCGGGCGCCCCGCGCGGTGCGGCAGCTCCGGTCCGGGCCCCGGCCCCCGTGGTCGTGGACGAGCCGGTGACCGAGGCTGCCGAGACGGTGCTGGAGCCGGCTCCGGAGTTCGTCGCCGAGGCCGCCGCTGTGGCCGAGGTCGCCGAGGTCGCTCCGGTCGTCGAGCCGGTCGAGGAGGCCGCGCCGAAGGGCCGTACCCGTCGCCGTGCGACCCGTAAGGCCACCGCCCCGGCGGGTGCCCCGGCCCCCGCGGTCGAGGTGGCCCCGGAGCCGGTCGTCGTGCCGGAGCCGGAGCCCGTCGTCGAGCCCGAGCCCGTCGCCGTCGCCGAGGTCGAGGAGGCCCCGGTCGTGGAGGCCGCTCCGGCCCGTCCGCGTCGCCGTGCCACCCGTAAGGCCACCGCACCCGCCGGTTCCCCGGCCGGCGCGGCAGAGGCCGCCGTGGTGGTCGTCGAGGCCCCCGTGACGGAGGCCCCGGCGCCGGTCGAGGAGGCCGCACCGGTGGTCGAGGAGGCCGCACCGGCCAAGAAGGCCGCCAAGAAGGCTCCGGCCAAGAAGGCGACCGCGGCGAAGAAGGCCCCGGCCAAGAAGGCGGCGGCCGCCAAGAAGACCGTGGCCAAGAAGGCGGCCACGACCAAGAAGACCGCGACGAAGCGGGCGACGAAGAAGACCGCGGCGGCGGAGCAGCAGACGCTCCCGTCCGTCTCGGCTCCGACCGAAGCCTGATCCATCGCCGAGTGACACGCGTTCGTGGGCCCCGCCGAGCGGCGGGGCCCACGGCCGTACGGGCCCGGTTTGACCCTCCGGAACCGGCCCCGTAACCTAGACCGTCGGCATGCTTGGGCGAATGCGTCCAGTGCGTGCCGCGCTCCTGAGCACCTTCCTCACGTTCCGTACGCGCAAGCGTCGGGCGCGAGAGGCCGCTCGTCCAATCCGGATCCGTGCGGTTCCGCCTTCGAGGCGGGGCTTGCCTGAGCGGCTGGCTTCAGGAGCATCCGTCCCGAGTGAGAGAGAGATCCGCGTGTACGCCATCGTGCGCAGCGGTGGTCGCCAGCACAAGGTTGCTGTCGGCGACATCGTTGAGGTTGACAAGATTTCCACTGCCAAGGTTGGCGACACGGTCGAGCTCTCGACCCTGCTCGTTGTCGACGGCGACGCCGTGACCAGCGACCCGTGGGTCCTGGCCGGTATCAAGGTCACGGCTGAGATCGTGGACCACCACAAGGGCGCCAAGATCGACATCCTGCGCTACAAGAACAAGACCGGCTACCGCCGTCGCCAGGGTCACCGCCAGCAGTACACGGCGATCAAGGTCACCGGTATCCCCGCGGCTGCGAAGTAAGAGGGACTGAGACATGGCACACAAGAAGGGCGCATCGTCCACCCGGAACGGGCGCGACTCCAATGCCCAGCGGCTCGGCGTGAAGCGCTTCGGCGGTCAGGTCGTTTCCGCCGGCGAGATCCTCGTCCGCCAGCGCGGCACCCACTTCCACCCGGGTTCGGGTGTCGGTCGTGGTGGCGACGACACGCTGTTCGCGCTGCAGGCCGGTGCGGTCCAGTTCGGCACGCACCGTGGCCGCAAGGTCGTCAACATCGTTCCGGCCGCCTGATCCAGCTTCGGCTGATCGAGCGTTCGTAACTTCCCGAGGGCGGATCTCAGCTCTTTCCGGCGCAAGCCGGGAAGAGAGGTCCGCCCTCGGCGCGTTGTCACTTAGACACGTTTAATGGGCGGCAAGGCCTGCCCGGGACATTCCCGTATGTATCTGGAGGAACACCCATGACCACCTTCGTGGACCGCGTCGAGCTGCATGTCGCCGCGGGTAACGGGGGCCACGGCTGCGCCTCCGTTCACCGGGAGAAGTTCAAGCCGCTGGGCGGCCCCGACGGCGGCAACGGCGGCCGTGGCGGCGACGTCATCCTGGTGGTGGAGCAGGCGATCACCACCCTGCTGGACTACCACCACAGCCCCCACCGCAAGGCCACCAACGGCAAGCCCGGCGAGGGCGGCAACCGCTCCGGCAAGGACGGCCAGGACCTCGTCCTGCCCGTGCCGGACGGCACCGTCGTCCTCGACAAGGAGGGCAACGTCCTCGCCGACCTCGTCGGTCAGGGCACCACCTACGTGGCCGCCGAGGGCGGTCGCGGCGGTCTCGGCAACGCCGCGCTCTCCTCCGCCCGCCGCAAGGCCCCCGGCTTCGCGCTCCTCGGCGTCCCCGGCACGACCGGTGACATCGTCCTGGAGCTCAAGACCGTCGCCGACGTGGCGCTGGTCGGCTTCCCGAGCGCCGGCAAGTCCTCGCTGATCTCGGTGCTCTCCTCGGCCAAGCCGAAGATCGCGGACTACCCCTTCACCACTCTCGTCCCGAACCTGGGCGTCGTCACGGCCGGCTCGACCGTCTACACGATCGCCGACGTCCCCGGCCTGATCCCCGGCGCCAGCCAGGGCCGTGGCCTCGGCCTGGAGTTCCTGCGTCACGTCGAGCGCTGCTCGGTGCTGGTGCACGTCCTGGACACCGCCACGCTGGAGTCGGACCGCGACCCGATCGCCGACCTCGACGTCATCGAGGAGGAGCTCAAGCTCTACGGCGGCGGTCTGGAGAAGCGTCCGCGCCTCGTCGTCCTCAACAAGGTCGACATCCCGGACGGCCAGGAGCTCGCCGACATGGTCCGCCCGGACCTGGAGGCCCGCGGCTACAAGGTGTTCGAGGTCTCCGCGGTCGCCCGTACCGGCCTGAAGGAGCTCTCCTTCTTCCTCGCCGAGGTCATCGCCAAGGCGCGTGCCCGCAAGCCGAAGGAGGAGGCGACCCGTATCGTCATCCGCCCGAAGGCCGTGGACGACGCCGGCTTCACCGTCACCTACGACGAGGTCGAGGACGTCTACAACGTGCGCGGCGAGAAGCCGGAGCGCTGGGTCCGCCAGACCGACTTCAACAACGACGAGGCCGTCGGCTACCTGGCCGACCGCCTCAACCGCCTCGGTGTCGAGGAGGCGCTCAAGAAGGCCGGCGCCCGCGCCGGTGACGGCGTGGCCATCGGCTCCGACGAGAACGCGGTCGTCTTCGACTGGGAGCCGACCGTCATGGCCGGCGCCGAGATGCTGGGCCGCCGCGGCGAGGACCACCGTCTGGACGCCCCGCGTCCGGCCACCACCCGCCGCAAGGACAAGGAAGCCCAGCGCGGGGACTCGGCGCAGAAGGAATACGACGAATTCAAGCCGTTCTGAGCCCCTCCCGAGGGACTTGTGCCCGGAAGGTTTGAAGGCGCCTTTATGTGGGTCGCCTAGGATCTTCCGGGTGAACAGCAGCAACCTCCCCACGGTTTCCGTCGTGGTCATCGCGTACAACGACGCCGGGCTCGTGGGCGAGGCCGTTTCCTCGGCCCTCGCCCAGGGCCCGGTGGTCACCGAGGTCATCGCGGTGAACGACGCCTCGTCCGACGGCACCGCGCGGGTGCTGGACGAGCTGGCCGCCGTCCACCCCCGCCTCAAGGTCGTCCACCGGACGGAGAACAGCGGGGGGTGCGGTACCCCGCGCAACGACGGGATCGCGGCTGCTTCCGGCCGCTACGTCCTCTTCCTCGACAGCGACGACATCCTGCCGCCGGGAGCCGCCGACGCCCTGGTGCGCACCGCCGAGGAGCACGAGGCCCCGGTCACCGTCGGGGCGGCGGTACGACGCGAGCTGCCCCTGCACCACGACGTCCCGTGGATGCCCGGACTGCACACCCCGGGCGAGGTGATCGAGCGGCCGGTGGACCGGCCCGAGCTCGTCCGCGACACCCTCTGCGTCAACAAGCTGTACGCCCGCGCCTTCCTCCAGGAACACGGTCTGCGCTTCCCCGACGGCCGGTTCATCTACGAGGACTTCGTCTTCACCGCCCGCGTGCTCGCCGCGGCCCCCCGCATCGCCGTCACCGGCGACCTCGTCTACGTGTGGCACGTGCGCCGCAGCGCCGCCCAGGTGTCGATCTCCCTGGACCGCAAGGACGTGGGGAACTGGCGCTCCCGCATCGAGGCCCACCGGACGGCCGCCCGGATCCTCGCCGAGGCCTCCCCGGTGCTGGGCAGTGCCTGCCGGGTGAAGTTCCTGGAGTACGACCTGCGCATGTACCTGCGCGAGCTCGGCCGGGACCCCGAGTACCAGGCCGCCTGGTGGACCCTGACCCGCGAGTACGTCGACACCTTCCCCGAGGCCGACATCGAGGCCGCCGCAGCCCACGCCCGCTGGATCGTCTCGCTGCTGCGCGCCACCGTCACCCCGCCCGCCGACGTCGAGCGCCTCACCCGGCTGGCCGCCGAACCGCCGCGGCTGCTGCCCCCGTACGCGACCGGTACCACCGGAGCTCCGGTGTGGAGCGAGGAACTGCCGGTCGAGCTGGTCGGGCTGACCGGGCTGCCGGTCGGCGAGCTGCCCGTCACCGTCGACGCCGAACCGGCCGGCCGCGCCGCCGTCCGGATCCGGGTGCACGACCTGTACGGGCGCCTCGCCGAGGCCGGACCGGTCACGGCGCAGCTGAGCTTCGTCCCCCGTGCGGGCGGCGCGGCGGTCCTCGCGCAGCCGGTCGAGCTGCACCCGGATGCCGGCGGAGGCTGGGGCGCGGTCCTGCCGTTCCGTCTCGCCGATCTCGCCGTCACGGGCCGCCGCCAGGGGCTGCGCAGGATGCAGGCGTGGAACGTGGGGGTGGGCGTGCGGTGTGCCGACGGGAGCTCGGTCCTCACCTCCTTGCGCCCCCGGGGCCGACTGCTTCGCCGTCGGGCCCTGCCCAGCAGCCGGTACGGTGTTCTGCTGGCGCAGCCCTACCGGACCGGGGCCGGTGCCCTCGCGCTGCGCCTCGCGCCGGGCGCCGAGGGCGCGCTGTACCTCGTACGCAACCGTCTCGACCGGGCCCGGGCGGCCCGTGGGGCGGACTGAGGCCAGAGGCGGGCGCCCGGTCGGAGACCCTCACCCGCCGCACTCTTCATCCCGAAGTCGGACAGGACCAAGGAGAGAACATGACGTTTCTGATCACCGGTGGCGCCGGATACATCGGCGCGCACGTCGTCCGCGCGATGCGGCTCGCGGGGGAGGAGGTCGTCGTCTTCGACGACCTCTCCACGGGTGACGAGAACCGCGTACCGGAGGGCGTCCCGTTGGTGGTCGGTTCCGTCCTGGACCGGCTGGACCTGGAGAAGGTCATCCGTGCGCACAAGATCACCGGCGTGGTGCACCTCGCGGGCAAGAAGCAGGTCGGCGAGTCCGTCGAGAAGCCGATGTACTACTACCAGGAGAACGTGCAGGGCCTTTCCGTCCTGCTCCAGGCCGTGGCCGACGCGGGCATCCGGAACTTCCTCTTCTCCTCCTCCGCCTCCGTCTACGGCATGCCCGACGTGGACCTGGTCACCGAGGACACCCCGTGCAAGCCGCTGAGCCCCTACGGCGAGACCAAGCTGGCCGGGGAGTGGCTCGTGCGGGCCGCGGGCAAGGCGCACGGCATCTCCACCGCCTGCCTGCGCTACTTCAACGTGGCGGGCGCCGCGGTCCCCGAGCTCGCCGACACCGGCGTCTTCAACCTGGTCCCGATGGTCTTCGAGCGCTACGACGCCGGCCAGGGCGCCAAGATCTTCGGTGAC
The DNA here is from genome assembly GCF_053615355.1 of Streptomyces sp. CLCI03. Taxonomy (NCBI): domain Bacteria; kingdom Bacillati; phylum Actinomycetota; class Actinomycetes; order Kitasatosporales; family Streptomycetaceae; genus Streptomyces; species Streptomyces sp. CLCI03. Next base: position 5,371,313 of record NZ_CM132132.1, read on the forward strand.
GACTACCCGACCCCGGACGGCACCTGCATCCGCGACTACATCCACGTGGAGGACCTCGCCGAGGCGCACGTGGCGGCGGCGCGCAAGCTCGCCGAGTGGGGCGCGGCCGGCGAGTACAAGGACCTCACCGTCAACATCGGGCGCGGCGAAGGCGTTTCCGTCGCCGAGATGGTCGAGCTGCTGAACAAGAACACCGGGCACGACATCGCCCCCGTGATCAGCCCGCGCCGCCCCGGTGACCCGGCGAAGGTCGTGGCCTCGGCCGACCGGATCACCAGCGAGCTGGGCTGGAAGGCCCGGCACGACGTCCGCGAGATGGTCACCTCGGCCTGGGCGGGCTGGGAGGCGAACAAGGTGGCCCGCAAGGACGCCCACCGGGACGTCCACCAGGCCTGACCGGTCGCGTTCGAGCCGGATCGACCGCGTGTGGAGCAGCCCGCCCCGGACATGTCCGGGGCGGGCTGCTCCACACGCGCGTCGTGGCCGGGGTGCGGTCAGCGCTCCAGGAAGGAGAACAGCTCTTCCCACCGGTCGGTGATCTCGGGGCTGGAGTAGCGCTGCACCGAGCGGAAGGCGTTGTCCCCGAGCCGGTCGCGCAGCTCACGGTCGGACATCAGCACGCGCAGGTGCCCGGCCAGCTCCATCGTGTTGCCCAGCCGGGCCAGCAGCCCGTCCTCGCCGTGCTCGACGATCTCCCGTACGCCCGGCGCGCAGTCGAAGGCCGCGGCCGGCACGCCCGCCGCCATCGCCTCCAGCAGGGTGATCGGGAAGCCCTCGGCCCGGGAGGCCTGCGCGGAGACCGAGGCCCCGCGCAGCGCGCCCAGCACGTCGTCGGTGCTGCCCATCCACTCCACGGAGTCGTCCAGGCCGAGCGAGGTGCAGTGCGCCTTCAGCGTCGCCTCCTCCGCGCCCGCCCCGTAGATCCGCAGGACCCAGTCGGGGTGGTGCGGCGCGACGTCCGCCCAGGTGTCGAGCAGCAGGTCGACGCCCTTCTCGAAGGCCAGCCGGCCGACGCACGCCACGACCTTCTCCGTGCGCGGCGCGGGGGAGTCGGGCATGAAGGGCAGCGGGTTCGGCATGCTCCCCACGTTCTCCATGCCCGCCCGGATCCACAGGTCCGCGTCCTCGGCGGTCAGCACCAGCAGCCGGTCGACCTGCGGGTAGAAGCGGCGGACCCGCTCCCCGCGGGTGGACTTCTGGCTGGCCTCGAACGACTCGTGGCTCATCCCGATGACGGTGAGCCCCTTGGTGTCGGCGAGCGCCACCCACTCCATCGCCCAGACCTGGGTGACGATGACGACACCGCCCGGGCGGGCCGCCCGCAGCAGCTCGCTCAGCTGCTCGGCCTTGACCCGCATCTGCGCCCGCCGGGCCGCCTGGCGGCGCCGCTCGGGGGCGTTCAGCCGGCCCTTGATCCCGCGCAGCCGGCGGGCCGACGGCGGGTGGGTGTCGTAGAGCGTGGTCGTCTCGTACGGCAGGCCCTGCGGCAGCTTCTGCCGGATGTCGTCGGCGACCGGCGCGATGCCCACGATGTGCACCCGGTGGCCGCGGTCGGTGAACTGGCGGGCCATCTGGTGCGACCAGGTGGTCACGCCGCCGATCTCGTCGACGTTGTTCGAGACGAAGAAGATGTCACGGCCGCCCGGAGCGACGGTCTGCTGGTTCACTTGCCGCTCCTGGTGAAGAACTTCTCGACGATCCGGCGGGCCGCGTCCCCACGGTCGTACTCGCCGAACTCGGCGAGGAAACGCTGCCGTGCCTGGGCGTACTTGACGTCCGCCTCCTCGAAGGCGGCGAGCGCCTGCAGGAGCTCGTCCGCCGTGGCCACCACCGGACCCGGGGCCTTCTCCTTGAGGTCGAAGTACGTGCCGCGGATGTCGGTGGCGTACTTCTCGTAGTCGTAGGCGAAGAACAGCATCGGCCGGTCCAGGACCGCGTAGTCGAACATCACGGACGAGTAGTCGGTGATCAGACCGTCGGCGAGGGCCAGCAGCGGGGTGATGTCGTGGTGCCGGGACACGTCGATGACCCGGCCCGCGACGGACGGCGGCAACGAGACGCTGTTGAGGTAGTGGGTCCGCACCAGCAGCGTGAAGCGGTCGCCGAGCCGGTCCGCGAACTCCTCCACGTCGAAGGGGAAGGTGAAGCCCTCCACCGCGCCGTCCGCGCCCGCCCGGAAGGTCGGCGCGTACAGCAGCACCTTCTTGTCCGGGTCGATGCCCAGCTCGCCCGCCAGGGGCCCGCGCACCCGCTCACCGCTGTTCGACTCGGTCCGGTGCGCCTCGACGAGGGCGTCGTTGCGCGGGTAGCCCGTGCGCAGCAGTACCTCGTCCCGCAGTCGGAAGCCCTTGGCGAGGGTCCGGGTGTCGTGCTCGGAGCGGATCAGGAAGTGGTCGAAGCGGTCGACGGCCGCCTGGAAGCGGGCCTGGCCGGCCCGGCCCTGCGCCTTGGTCCGGGGCTCGTGGAAGCCCATCCGCTTGAGCGCCGAGCCGTGCCAGGTCTGGATGTACGTGGTTCCCGGGCGCTTGGCCAGCGCCAGCGGGAAGCCCTGGTTGTCGACCCAGTACTCGGCCTGGGCGAGGGCCCGCAGGTACTGCCAGCCCCAGCGCCTGACCAGGGTGGCCTCCTTGGGGAAGCCGGTGGGCTTGGCGCCCGCGTAGGACCAGATCGCCTCGAACGGCGCGCCCTGGCGGACGAGCTCCTCGTAGATCGCCTTCGGGCTGTCGCTGTACTGCTTGCCCATGTGGCTCTCGAAGACGACCGTGCCCTTCTTGATCGGCAGCTTCGAGAAGACCTCGTGGTAGATCTTCACCTTCTGCTCGCCGGAGCCCATGTTCCGGCGGGCCCGCAGTGCCTTGCGCAGGCCCCGCTTGACCACGCCGGCCGCCTTGCCCTGTATGGCGTTGTTGATCAGCGACTGGGTGCGGACGGCGGCGGCGCCCTCGGCGATCAGCACATAGCTGAGGTTGCCCTTCTTGGTCATCTGCGGCCCGAAACGGTCGGAGACCAAGCGGGTCAGGCGCGGACGCACGCGCAGCCGGTTGGCCGACTCCAGGTCGACCCCGCCGATCGCGACACGGGTGATGATCCGTTCGCCGCCCGCGGTCAGCTTGAGGCGGACGTCCCAGACGGCGTCGATGATGCCGAGCGGACGGACGGTGCTCGCGACGTCGGCGGTGCCGGTCCACTCGATCGTGTCACCGGCGTGGCGGACCGTTTCCACCGGGAAGCTGAAGGACCGCACGCCGATCTGCCGGCGGGCCCGGAACTCGATCGTGGCCTTCAGATCCGCGTCGGCCGGGATTCGACGCAGCGGGTTCACGACGGAGCCGGACATGGTGACCGTGCCGCGGCCGTCGTCCTCGTAGGAGGTGAGCCGGTTGCCCAGGGTGAGGGAGGTGAGCGGCGTGGTGTGGAAGGCCTGCTCGGTGACGTCCAGTATCCGGCGGGCCTCGTCGGCGTCGGGACCGTCGATGTGCTGCGCGCACCAGTAGACGCGGCCGTCGCGCTCGGCGAGCGGGGAGGTGAGCCGGCCCTTGTTGGTCATGGCGTCGGCGGCCGGGAGCAGGTTGTCCCAGTCCTCCTTGCCCAGCAGGTAGGCGCAGATCGCCTGGAGGTAGGTGACGTTCTCGTACGCGGTCGGGTCGATCCCCGCGAGGTAGCCGTTGGCGAGGCGGGCGAACTCCTGGCGGTACTCGTCGCTCAGCAGCGGCAGGTCGCGCAGGTGCAGCACGAGGTCGTGCTTGAGGAACTTGGCGTCCTTCGCGGACTTGATGTCCGTGTGGCCCTTCTCGGCCAGCAGGGCGTCGACGCGGCGGTGGATCTCCATCCGGTGGACGAAGTTCGCGATCTCGTGGCGCCGGTTGCTGATCGACAGGGCCGCGGCCTTCTCGACCACGTTCCAGAAGTAGACGTGGTTCGGGATGAGCGTGATGCGGCGGGCGGCCACGTAGGCCTGCGCGGAGAACAGCAGGTCCTCGTAGTGGATGCCGACCGGGAACTGCAGGCCCTGTTCCAGCAGGAACTCGCGCCGGTAGCACTTGTTCGTGGAGAGGGTGTCGTAGACCAGCAGGTCCGGGTACTCGGTGATCGACTCCAGCGTGCGCGTGCGGGAGTAGATCCAGGGGTACCACTCGGTGGTCTTGCCCCACCGGTTGTCGAGGTGCACGCGTACGCACATGCCCGAGACCAGGTCGGATCCGGTCCGCACGGCGGCGTCCAGCATGTTCCGGCAGGCGTTGCGCTCCAGCACGTCGTCGCTGTCGAGGAACATCACGTACGTTCCGGTGGCCTGCTGGATGCCGTGGTTGCGCGGCGCACCGCAGCCGCCGCTGTTCTCCGGCAGCTGGAAGGCGCGCACCCTCCCCGGATGTGCGGATTCCAGTTCCTGGGCGACCGCGTACGAGCGGTCCTTGCTGCAATCGTCGACGATCACGACTTCGACGCTGTGCAGGGTCTGGTCCAGAACCGACCGGACTGCTGTCGGCAGACGCTCTGCGTCGTTGTAGACGATGACGACCACGGAGACGTCGGGCACGTGCACCTCGATCCCTTCGTTTCGTTACGTTGAGCTGATTCCGCTTATCTCGTCCACGCTACCGTGTGCCGCCCTCGACTCCCGCAGCCCGACGCCCGTCCGACCCTCGCCGTGCATACTTCTAAGGAAGAGGTGAGAGGTGGGTCCGGCCGCCGACAATCACCCGTTCGGATCCAGCAGGAAGTGTTCATGACGAAGCTGTCCGTAGTTGTCCCTTGCTACAACGAAGAGGCCGTCATCGACAGCTTCGACGTGGAGATCCGGAGGGTCCTGGACGCCCTCCCCGTCGAGTACGAGGTCTGCTACGTCGACGACGGGAGCCGTGACGGCACCCTCGACAAGCTCCGGAAGATCGCCGCCGAACACGGCGACCGGACCCGCTACGTCTCCTTCAGCCGGAACTTCGGCAAGGAGGCCGGCATGCTCGCCGGCCTGCGCGAGACCACCGGCGACGCCGTGGTGATCATGGACGCGGACCTCCAGCACCCGCCGGAGCTCATCGCGACCATGCTGGAGCACTACCGGCAGGGACACGACCAGATCATCGCCCGCCGCACGCGCGAGGGCGACAAGAAGCTCCGCTCGGCCCTCAGCAGCCTCTACTACCGGGGTGTCAACCGCTGGGTCGACGTGGAGCTCACCGACGGCGTCGGTGATTTCCGCATGCTCTCGCGCCCGGCAGTGGACGCCCTGCTGTCGCTGCCGGAGTACAACCGCTTCTCCAAGGGCCTCTTCTCCTGGATCGGCTTCGACACCGTCCACTTCGACTACCGCAACGCGCAGCGCGAGGCCGGCGAGACGAAGTGGAAGTTCGGCGCCCTGCTGAACTACGGCATGGACGGCCTGATCTCCTTCAACAACAGGCCGCTGCGGATCGGGATCTGGTTCGGCGTGTCGCTGGTCGTCCTGACCGGTCTGTACGCCCTGTGGATCACGATCATGGCGATCACCAACGGCGTCGAGTCCCCGGGGTACGTCACCCTCGTGGCCATCATCACCGGCCTGGGCGGCGTACAGCTGATCATGCTGGGCCTCATCGGCGAGTACATCGGTCGCATCTACTACGAGGCCAAGCGCAGGCCGCACTTCCTGGTGAAGGAATCGCACGGGGCACAGCCGCTCCCGCGGACCGACGACCGGCCGGCGGCCCCGGTCGCGGAGCCCACGATCGTGGAGCGCAGCACCCGATGAGCCGCAAGGAGCAGCTCGGCCAGGTGTTCAGATTCGCCCTCGTGGGCGGGGTCAACACCGGCACCTTCTTCGGCATCTACCTGCTCCTGCACCCGTGGATGCCGTACTTCGCCGCCTACTCGCTCGCCTTCGTCCTGGCGATGGTCGGCTCGTTCTTCATGAACACCTACTTCACCTACCGGACCCGGCCGACCTGGAAGAAGTTCTTCCTCTTCCCGCTGACGAACATCACCAACTTCGTCATCCAGTCCGTCGGCCTCTACGCGCTGGTGACCTGGGCCGGGATGGACACCCGGATCGCCCCGCTCGTCGCGGCGGTCGTGGCCATCCCCTTCACCTTCCTGATCTCCCGCAAGATCCTCGTCCCGGGCGCCGCCCGGGCGGCCGCGGCCGGTTCCGCCGCGGCGGGGCCCGTGGCCGGCTCCTCGGCGGGATCATCGGCAGCGTCTTCGACGGGGTCCTCGGCCGAGTCCTCGTCCAGGCTCTGAAACCCCCGAGCAGCCCCGCGCGCCCACCCCGTAGATTGATACGGCAGGCATCTCGGCGACAGGCATTTCGGCAAGGGGCAAGGGGACAGACGTGTCAGCGGCTAGGCAAGGTGTCGTGGACGCCCGCAGGATCGTGGTCAAGGTCGGCTCCTCCTCCCTGACCACCGCGGCGGGCGGACTCGACGCCGACCGCGTGGACGCGCTCGTCGACGTCCTCTCCAAGGCCCGCAGCGGAGGCGAGAAGGAGATCGTCCTCGTCTCCAGCGGAGCCATCGCCGCCGGACTCTCCCCGCTCGGCCTGCGCCGCCGCCCCAAGGACCTCGCCCGGCAGCAGGCCGCCGCGAGCGTCGGCCAGGGCCTGCTCGTCGCCCGGTACACCGCCTCCTTCGCCCGCTACGGCGTCCGCGTCGGTCAGGTGCTCCTCACCACCGACGACACCAGCCGCCGCGCCCACTACCGCAACGCGTACCGCACCCTCGACCAGCTCCTCGCCATGGGCGCCCTGCCCGTCGTCAACGAGAACGACACCGTCGCCACGGACGAGATCCGCTTCGGCGACAACGACCGGCTGGCCGCCCTCGTCGCCCACCTCGTCCGGGCGGACCTCCTCGTCCTCCTCTCGGACGTGGACGGCCTCTACGACGGAGACCCGTCCCAGCCCGGCACCACCCGCATCGAAGAGGTCCGCGGGCCCGAGGACATCGCGCACGTCTCGATCGGCAGCGCGGGCAAGGCAGGCGTCGGCACCGGCGGCATGGTCACCAAGGTCGAGGCGGCCCGGATCGCGGCCGCCGCCGGGATCCCCGTCGTGCTCACCTCCGCGAGCCAGGCCGCCGACGCCCTCGCCGGACGGGGGACCGGCACGCTGTTCCACGCCACCGGGCGCCGCTCCGCGGACCGGCTGCTCTGGCTCCAGCACGCCTCGACCCCGCAGGGGCACCTGGTCCTCGACGACGGCGCCGTCCGCGCCGTCACCGAACGCGGCAGCTCCCTGCTGCCCGCCGGGATCGCGGCGGTCGAGGGCGACTTCGTCGCCGGGGACCCGGTGGAACTGCGCTCCGCGGACGGCCGCGCCGTCGCCCGGGGCCTGGTCAACTTCGACGCCAAGGAGCTCCCGCAGCTCCTCGGCCGCTCCACTCGCGAGCTCGCGCGGGAACTCGGACCCGCGTACGAGCGGGAGGTCGTCCACCGGGACGATCTGGTCCTGCTGGAGGGCTGAGGTTCGGTAAAAGCGGAGCGCGGCGGCCCGTGGACTGGTCAACTGTGAGGGGCGGGCGGACGCGCGTGGTGGAGACAGGAGGCGACTGGTGAGACGAGCGCTGACCAGCGTCGGCACAGGGGACGGTGACGGCGGCGGTGGCGGGGAGGAGCAGGACCACGCGTCGCGCCTGTGGCACGTGACCCTGAGCGTCTCCGGCAAGCCGGCCCCGCTGTCCGAGGTCCGACGCGGACTGGAGCAACTGGCCCACGACCACCCCTTCCTGCTGACCAGCCGGTACGCCGACGACCACGCGGAGATCCGCTACTGGGAAGAGGCCCGGGACCTCCACGACGCGGCGGCCGTCGCCCTGCGCCTGTGGGGCGAACACCGCTCCTCGGCGAAGCTCCCGCCCTGGGAGATCGTCGGCCTGGAGGTCATCGACCGCGCCACCTACCACCAGCGCGTGGCGGAGGGCTACGGCCCACCCCCGGCCCATCCGGTAGGCGTGCACCCGTACTAGGACCGGTCCGGGACCGTCCAGCCCCTCCGGCGTTCGAGGAGCGGGGTCCGGGGCGGAGCCCGGTTTTCCAGCCCGTCCGGCGCTTGAGGACCGGGCCGGGCGGAGCCCGGGGAGAAGGCCCCGCGCAGCGGCCCCGCACCCGCCCCGGACCGACCGACACCGACCGCGGGAGCCGCAGGGGCCGCAGGGCTCCGGGGGCAAAGCCCCGGCCCCACCCCCGCCGACCCGGCCGGAGGTCGTCTCGCGGGGTGGAAACCCCCAGGGCCACGCCCCGGCCGGGGACTACCCTGGGCGGCATGACCTCGCTCGATGCCGCCACCTCGCCCGTCCTCGCCACCGCGCAGCGGTCCCGTACCGCCGCCGCCGTCATCGCCCCACTCCCGCGGTCCGCCAAGGACACCGCCCTGCTGGCGATCGCGGACGCGCTGGAGGCCCGTACGGCCGAGATCATCGCCGCCAACGCCGTGGACACGGACAAGGCCCGCGCCGCGGGCACCAGCGAGACCGTCATCGACCGCCTCACCCTCACCGCGGAGCGCGTCGCCGCCATCGCCTCCGACGTCCGCGACGTCGCCGCCCTCCCCGACCCCGTCGGCGAGGTCGTCCGCGGCAACACCCTCCCCAACGGCATCGACCTCCGCCAGATCCGCGTCCCGCTCGGCGTCGTCGGCATCATCTACGAGGCCCGCCCCAACGTCACCGTCGACGCCGCCGCCCTCTGCCTCAAGTCCGGCAACGCGGTGCTCCTGCGCGGCAGTTCCTCCGCCTACTCCTCCAACACCGCGCTCGTCGCCATCCTGCGGGACGCCGTGGAGAGCGCCGGCCTGCCCGCCGACGCGATCCAGCTCGTCCCCGGCGAGTCCCGCGACTCCGTCCGCGAGCTGATGCGCGCCCGCGGCCTCGTCGACGTACTCATCCCGCGCGGCGGCGCCTCCCTCATCAAGACCGTGGTCGAGGAATCCACCGTCCCGGTCATCGAGACCGGTACCGGCAACTGCCACGTCTACGTCGACGCCCAGGCCGACCTGGACATGGCGGTGGACATCCTCATCAACTCCAAGGCCCAGCGGCCCTCGGTCTGCAACTCCGCCGAGACCCTCCTCGTCCACCGCGACATCGCAGACGCCTTCCTGCCGCGCGCCCTCGACGCGCTCGCCGAGGCGGGCGTCACCGTCCACGGCGACACCCGCGTCCTCGCCGCCGCCGAGCGCGGCAAGGTCACCGCCCTGCCCGCCACCGACGAGGACTGGGCCGCCGAGTACCTGTCCTACGACATCGCCGCCGCGGTCGTGGACTCCCTCGACGACGCCGTCACCCACATCCGCCGCTGGACCTCCGGTCACACCGAGGCGATCGTCACCACCTCGCAGGCCGCCGCGCGCCGCTTCACCCAGCTGGTCGACTCGACCACGGTCGCCGTGAATGCGTCCACTCGGTTCACGGACGGTGGCCAGTTCGGCTTCGGTGCCGAGATCGGTATCTCCACCCAGAAGCTGCACGCCAGGGGCCCGATGGGCCTTCCCGAGCTGACCTCCACCAAGTACATCGTCACCGGAGACGGTCACGTTCGGTAGTGAACGCCTGAGCACCGTGTGGCCGAAATTCGGCGGACACCCTGCCCAAGGAGGCCCCCCAGGTCTAGGCTGTTCCTGTGCCGGACGACGTGGGGGGCAAGCCGTTCCCGGACGACGGGACCCCCGAAGACGATGCAACAGACCGCGGAGGCGCGGATCACGACTTCGCCTCCGTGGTGTTCGACGAGGACTTCGTCCGGAACGCCGAGATCCATGAACCGAGCGCCGCCGAGCGCCAGCGGGCGGCGGACCGAGCGCGCGCGGAGGCCGAGGCCGCCCGCGCCGTGGCCGGTGGCTGGACGGGCGACGACGACCACGACAGCTACGGATACGGCCACCCCGACGGGTACGACGACCACGGTTGGGACCACGACCGCGGCTACGGATACCCGGACGGCCCGTACGGGGCCTACGGCGGCAGTCTGCGCCCCTACCGCGGCCGCGCACCGTGGCTGCGCCCCGTCGCCTGGGTGCTCGCCTTCGTGATGGGCCTCGGCATGGTCGCCCTCGCCTTCAGCGCCGTCTACCGCAGTGCCTCGGGTGAGGCGGACCCCGCTCCGGCGCCCGCCAGCACCCCCAGGGGTGAAGTCACCGGCGTCGGCGCGTTTACGTACCCCTCCGTTCGCCAACCCTGAAGGTACGACCCCACTCGCGTACGTTGGAGCTGGGGGCTTCTCTGGAGCGGGGACAGCGGGGAGAAGCGATGGCCGTGCCAGGAGATCCACCCAACAGCACCCCCGAGGGCATGGGCGGGGGCGACGACGACTTCCGGTCGGACGAGTACCGGTCGGTGGTGTTCGACGAGGACTTCGTCCGGGCTGCCCGACTTCAGGAGTACTCCGCGCAGGAACGGATGGGCGAACACGCCCGTGCCGTACGCAGCCGCTCCATCTGGTCCGGCAGCGGCTCCACGGCCCGCACCGGCACGCCCGGACGGGGCGCCCGGCAGGGCATGCTGCTCGTGCTGCTCATCGCCACGGCCTTCGCCGCCGCCGTCTACATGGGCCTGCGCAACCCCTACCTGCCCCCGGCCGGCGGACCCGCCCAGGCGCTCACCAGCACCGTGGTGCCGCTCGCCCCGACCAGCGACGTGCCCGGCGGGCGCCCCGCCGAGCTGTACGCGAAGAGCCCCGCCGCCGACTACCGGGTCGGGGCGGCGGGCATCACGATGCCCGCCGTGCGCCGCACGCACCACTTCACCGACGCCCAGGTCGGCGCCGCGCTGTCCATCGCCAAGGACTACCTGGTGCAGTCCTCGCTGGACCCCGACATCCTCACCGGAGCGGCCTCCCGCCCGGTGCGGGTCCTGCTCGACCCCGACCAGCTGGCGCAGTTCGACCGCAGCCTGACCTCGCCCTCCGGCGACGGGCGTCACGCGGCCACCGGCTGGCTGGTCCGCTTCGACCCGGCGACCGCCGTCCTGGCCGACTCCCGGGTCCGGGTGAGCGGCACCCTCGCGGTGGAGGAGGTGGCCGCGGACATGCTGGAGGTCACCACCGACCACACCTTCGTCTACGCCGTACGGCCCGCCACCGGATCCCCGGCGGCGGCCGACGGCGCCTCGCTGTTCACCGTCCGGCGCGAACTGCGGCTGCGCTTCGACCGGGACGACCTGAACGCCCGGCGGCTGGAGCTGGCCTCGGCCTACGTGATGGCCGGGCCCCAGGACTGCTCCGCCGACCCGGCCGGGGCCTTCCACCCGCTCCTGGCCGGAGCCGGCCCGACCACGGTGGGCCCGGCCGCGAGCGACCCGTACACCACCGGCCGGCCGCGGCGCACGGCCGGGCTGTGCGGCGTCCTGGCATCGCCCCAGGCGCCGCCCGTGACCGAGTCCGCGACGCCGCCCCCGCCCCCGCAGGCCGCTCCCGTCAGCCCTGCTCCGTAGCCGCCCCCTTGTCCTGCGACGCGGTGCCGGCTCCCGCTCCGGCGGATCCCGTGAACTTGTCGCGGAGCTTGCCGCCCATGTCGGCCGCGCCGCCCGCGATGTCGCCCACCAGCTTGAACAGCGGGTCCTTGCTGGTGCGCACCGAATCGGCGTAGTGCGCGGCCGACTGGCGGAAGGAGTCGGTCACCGAGGTGTCCTTGTCCTCGTCCCGGCGCGGGTAGTGGCCGTCCATGATCCGCTGGTGGTCGCGGCTCTCCGCCCACTTCTTCAGCTCGGCGGCCCGCACCGTGGTGAAGGGATGCGTCCGGGGCAGCAGGTTCAGGATCTTCAGCACGGAGTCGCGCAGGTCGCCGCTCGACTCGTACTCCTCGGCCTGGGCCAGGAAGGCGTCCACGTTCATCTCGTGGAGGTGGTTGCCGCCCGCGATCTTCATCAGCCCTCGCATCGAGGCCTGCACGTCCTGCCCCACCAGCAGTCCGGCGCGGTCCGCCGAGAGCTCCGACTTGCGGAACCACTCCCGCAGCGCCGTCACGATCGTCATGATCGCCACATTGCCCAGCGGGATCCACGCGACCTTCATCGCCAGGTTCGTCAGGAACAGCAGGATCGTGCGATAGACCGCGTGCCCCGACAGCGCGTGGCCCACCTCGTGGCCCACCACCGCCCGCATCTCCTCCTCGTCGAGCAGCTCGACGAGGCCCGTGGTCACCACGATGATCGGCTCGTCCAGGCCGATGCACATGGCGTTGGGATTCGGGTCCTGCTGCACATACATCTGGGGGACCTTCTCCAGGTCCAGGATGTAACAGGCGTCCCGCAGCATCGCGTACAGGTGCGGGAACTGCGTCTCGCCCACCCGCACCGACTCCGACAGGAACATCAGCCGCAGGCTCCGCTCCGGCAGCAGGCCGCTCAGGGCCTTGAACACCGTGTCGAAGCCGCTCAGCTTGCGCAGCGCCACCAGCGCCGAGCGGTCCGCCGGATGCTCGTACGCCCGCGACGAGATGCCGGGAAACCGCCTGCGGTCCCGTGCCGGTGACTTCTCGAACCCTGTTTCCGTCATAGCGCCCTCCCCTGGATGGACCTGCTCGACCCTGCGTCTATCCTCTCCAACGCCTGAGTCGGCGTGAGCGTGCCCCAGGCCCCCGCATACGATGTGAGCGAAGTCTCCGCTCGCTCCCCGACTCGATAGGTATCTGCCTGATGAGCCTCTCCACCACCGCCCACAACCTGGTCGTCCTCGCCTCGGAGGGGGCCGAGCAGCACGGCGGCAACCACGACAGCCTGAACCCGTACCTGACCGGCGGCGGTGCCTTCGTCATCCTGATGCTGATGCTGTGGGTCACCACGCGCCTCAACCGCGACCGCTGAACCCGCTGAACCCGCCGGGAACGCCGCGTCCGCCGGGCCAGTAGGCTCTGCGCTCATGGGAGAGCAGGAGATGCCTACCGGTCCGGTCAAGCGCCGGCTCGGCGTGATGGGCGGGACATTCGACCCGATCCATCACGGACACCTGGTGGCCGCCAGCGAGGTGGCCGCCCTTTTTCACCTCGACGAGGTGATGTTCGTGCCGACCGGCGAGCCGTGGCAGAAGTCGCAGCGGGCCGTGTCGCCGGCCGAGGACCGTTATCTGATGACGGTCATCGCCACCGCGTCGAACCCGCAGTTCTCGGTGAGCCGCATCGACATCGACCGCGGCGGGCCGACCTACACCATCGACACCCTGCGGGACCTGAAGGCGCAGAACGACGACGCCGATCTGTTCTTCATCACCGGTGCCGACGCGCTCGCACAGATCCTGACCTGGCGAAACGCCGAAGAACTCTTCTCGCTCTCCCACTTCATCGGAGTCACCCGGCCGGGCCACGTGCTCACCGACGACGGGCTCCCGGAGGGCGGTGTCTCCCTGGTGGAGGTGCCCGCGCTCGCGATCTCGTCCACCGACTGCCGCGCGAGGGTGGCCCAGGGGGATCCTGTCTGGTACTTGGTGCCGGACGGCGTCGTGCGCTACATCGACAAGCGTGAGCTGTACCGGGGAGCCTGAGCTTCCGGAGAGAGAGGCCCCGCGGTGAACGACCGACAGGATCCGTACGACCCGTATGCCGCCCAGGAGCAGCAGCTCGTCGGCTACGACGCGTACGGGCGGCCGGTGTACGGCCAGGCGCCCGCGCAGTCCGCCCAGCCCGCCCCGCAGCAGTACGGGCAGCAGTACGAGCAGCAGCAGTACGGCTACGACCACCAGGGCTACGGTCAGCCGCAACAGCAACAGCAGTACTACCCGCAGCAGCCGGCCGTCCAGGAGTACGGGCAGCAGGAGTACGCCCAGGCGCAGGGCTACGCGTACGACACGCAGCAGACCCAGCAGTGGATCCCGCAGCAGACCGCCCCGGAGCCCACGGAGGCCCCGGCCGCCGCCGAGCGCCCGGCCGCCCAGGTCCCCGAGCCGCGCCGGCCGGACGGCGAGGGCGGCGCCGCCCGCGGCGAGACGCACGACGACGAGCCCGCGGCGGGCCGGGACTACCGCACCGAGATGTTCGCCTTCATCGACCAGCCGGACGAGGACTCCGAGGACGTCATCGACTGGCTCAAATTCACCGAGAGCCGCACCGAACGCCGCGAGGAGGCCCGCCGCCGCGGCCGCAACCGGGTGGTGGCCCTGATCGTCGTCCTCGCCCTGTTCCTCGTCGGCGGCCTCGGCTACCTCTGGTACGCGGGCAAGCTCCCCTTCCTCGACGGCCCCGGCGACAAGAAGTCCGGCGCGACCGCCGACGCCGGCGCGCAGAAGCGGGACATGATCGTCGTCCACCTGCACAACACCAAGAAGGGCGGCACCTCCTCGGCGCTGCTCGTCGACAACGTCACCACCAAGCAGGGCGCCACCGTCCTGCTGCCGAACACCCTGGCCATCACCGGCCAGGACGGCACGGCGACGGGACTCGGCAAGTCGGTCGAGGACGGCGGTCTCGGCACCCGCGAGGCCCTCGACTCCGTGCTCGGCACCCACATCGGCGGCACCTGGCGCCTGGACACCCCCTTCCTGGAGAACCTGGTCGAGCTGGTCGGCGGCATCGAGGTCGACACCGACACCGCGGTCCCGGCCGACGACGCGGCCAAGACGCCGGCCGTGGCCCAGGGCCAGAAGCAGAGCCTGAGCGGCCCGATGGCCGTCGCGTACGCCACGTTCCGCGGGCAGGGCGAACCGGAGGCCAAGCAGCTGGAACGCCTGGGCAAGGTGCTCCAGGCGGTGCTGCGCAAGGTTCCGAGCGATCCGAAGGCGGCGGCCGTGACCGTCGAGAGCATCGGCCAGATCCTCGACCCGGCCCTGAACGCGCAGACCCTCGGCGCCCTGCTGTCCCGGCTCGGCGCCCACGCCAAGGTGGGCGCGTACCGCACGGACGTCCTCGGCGTGAAGGCGGACGGCGCGCTCACGGACGACGCGAACAAGAAGGTCGTCAAGGAGGTGCTCGGCGGCTCCGGCGCTGCGGCGCAGCCCGGCGCGGCCCCGCGCGTCGGCCTCAAGGACGCCACCGGCGACGAGAAGACGCAGATCGCGGCCAAGGCGGCGCTGGTGAACAGCGGCTACACCTTCGTCGACGGCGGCAAGGCCGACAAGACCGCGGCCGGCTCGCAGATCACCTACCAGGACGACGCGCAGCGGGACCGCGCGATCGAGGTCGCCAAGACGCTGGGACTGCCCGAGACGGCCGTCAAGAAGGGCGAGAACACGGTCAACGCGGACATCGTGGTGACCCTGGGCAAGGACTACAAGGCGTCCTGACCAGGCCCCCGATCGGTCCGGAGGGAGGCATTCGCCCGCGCGCGACGCTGCGCGCGGGCGGTGTCGGCGGTACATGAGACCCTTGTAAGGATCTGCCCGCCAACCCGAAAGCATGGCCAGTGACCGCCACGGACCGCTCCATCGAGCTCATCACCGCCGCCGCCCAGGCCGCGGCCGACCGGCTCGCGCACGACATCATCGCGTACGACGTCAGCGACGTGCTGTCGATCACCGACGCCTTCCTGCTCGCCTCGGCGCCCAACGACCGCCAGGTCAAGTCGATCGTCGACGAGATCGAGGAGCGCCTGCTCAAGGAGCTCGGCGCCAAGCCGGTGCGCCGCGAGGGCGACCGCGACGCCCGCTGGATCCTGCTCGACTACGTCGACATCGTCGTCCACGTCCAGCACAGCGAGGAGCGTGTCTTCTACGCGCTGGAGCGCCTGTGGAAGGACTGCCCCGAGATCGAGCTTCCCGAGGACGCCAAGCTCACCATCGGCAAGGCCGAGGAGCACGCCAAGCTGCGGGAGGCGGCGGGCGACGACGAACTGGACGGTGATCTGTTCTGAGCGCGACCACCTCGGGCAAGTCCGGCAGGAAGATCGTCCTCTGGCGCCACGGCCAGACCTCGTGGAACCTGGAGCGACGCTTCCAGGGATCCACGGACATCGAGCTGACCGAAGCGGGCGTGGCGCAGGCGCGCCGCTCCGCGCGGTTGCTCGCCTCGCTGAAGCCGGATGCCATCGTGGCCTCCGACCTGCGGCGCGCTTCCGCCACGGCCGCCGAGCTGGCGGCCCTCACGGGGTTGACGGTGTCGCACGACGCGGCGCTGCGCGAGACGTACGCCGGCGAGTGGCAGGGCCTCACGCACGACGAGATCCTCGAGAAGTACGGCGAGCAGTACGCGGCGTGGAAGCGCGGCGAACCGGTCCGTCGTGGCGGCGGTGAGCTGGAGACCGAGGTCGCCGACCGCGCGGCGCCGGTGGTGCTGGAACACGCCGACCGGCTGCCGCGGCCCGGCACCCTCGTCGTGGTCAGCCACGGCGGCACCATCCGTACGACGATCGGGCGCCTGCTGGGCCTGAACTCGCACGACTGGGAGGGGCTCGGCGGGCTCTCCAACTGCTGCTGGTCCGTCCTCGGCGAGGGCGCGCGCGGCTGGCGCCTGCTGGAGCACAACGCCGGCACGCTGCCGGAACCTGTGCTCGGCGACGACGACTGAGCGGCCTTCTGCCGCTCCCCGGCGGGGCTTCCACCCGGATTTCACTTTCCGGCTGGTCACAGGCTAGAGTTCTTCTTGTTCGCAGCGCAGAACACCGGAGACGGGGGGAGCGCGGCGAAGAGCGGGGCTATAGCTCAGTTGGTAGAGCGCCTGCATGGCATGCAGGAGGTCAGGAGTTCAATTCTCCTTAGCTCCACAATCAGGATCCCGTCCCCAACAGGGGGCGGGATCCTTGCTTTTGTACCCTTTGCGTTTGCTGACCTGGCCCGCACCGGCATGGCAGAATCGTGACCGCCGGAGGGGGACACGACGGCCCGACGCGGGAGGGAGTCGCTGACGGATGGGTGCACACCGGCGCCGGTGCGACTGGTGCAACAACGGCACGCCGATCGTGCGGGACATGGACCCGGTCAACCCCGACTACCAGTACTGGTGCGAGGAATGCGCTCGGGCGCTGATCATAAAAGGCGACCCGATCGAGACGTACCGTGAGCTGGAAGGGGAGCCGATCTACGGGCGGCTGCTCGACGAGCACTGCACGCTCAAGCGGTTCTATCAGTTCGCACGAGCGTGACAAGTTGGCTCAAATCGGACATGGCCTCTGGTCGGTGGAAACCGATTTTTGGACCAGGGCCATGACCGTGTAATGTTTGGGACGTCGCCAAGGGGAACCGGCAAGGGAGACCGAAGCGGCAAGCACAACAAGGGGCTATAGCTCAGTTGGTAGAGCGCCTGCATGGCATGCAGGAGGTCAGGAGTTCAATTCTCCTTAGCTCCACAGTGAAGAAGCGGGCCACCCGGATCGGGTGGCCCGCTTCTCGTTGTCCCCCGGTGCGGCGCGGGTCCTGCGTCGCGCGGTGTGCGGGTGCGTCGTGTGGCGTGCGCCGTGTGGGGTGCGCCGTGTCGACGGGTGGAACGGCCGAGCGTCGCAAGGGGCCGCTGCGGTACCCTGACGCCATGCGTGCCGTACGCCTTCTGCTTACCGAGCCGCGCTGATCAGTACCGACCCTTCGAGATGGTCGGACCCGGCGCGGCGTCCCCTCCTGTGCGAGGGGTTTTTTCGTTTGGGCAGGCAGAGACGGCGAAGACGATCGATGGAGCTTCAGAAATCATGAGCGAGACGAACACCCCGGCCCCCGAGGCGGCCGAGGCGCACCGCTACACGGCTGCCATGGCCGCCGACATCGAGGCACGCTGGCAGGACGTCTGGGACGCGCAGGGCACGTACGAGGCCCCGAACCCGACCGGTGACCTGGCCGGGGACCCCGCGGTGGTCGCACGGCCCAAGAAGTTCATCATGGACATGTTCCCGTACCCGTCCGGCGCGGGCCTGCACGTCGGACACCCGCTCGGGTACATCGCCACCGACGTCTTCGCCCGCCACCAGCGGATGACCGGCCACAACGTCCTGCACACCCTGGGCTTCGACGCCTTCGGCCTGCCGGCCGAGCAGTACGCCGTGCAGACCGGCACGCACCCGCGGGTCTCCACCGAGGCCAACATCGAGAACATGAAGGTCCAGCTGCGCCGGCTGGGCCTGGGCCACGACAAGCGCCGGTCGTTCGCCACGATCGACCCGGACTACTACAAGTGGACCCAGTGGATCTTCCTGCAGATCTACAACTCCTGGTACGACGCCGACGCCAAGAAGGCCCGCCCGATCACCGAGCTGGTCGCCGCCTTCGAGGACGGCACCCGTGAGGTCCCCGGCGGCCGCGCCTGGGCCGGCCTGACCGCGGCCGAGCGGGCCGACGTACTGAACGAGTACCGCCTGGCGTACTCCTCGGACGCGCCGGTGAACTGGTGCCCCGGGCTGGGCACCGTACTGGCCAACGAGGAGGTCACCGCCGACGGCCGTTCCGAGCGCGGCAACTTCCCCGTCTTCAAGTCCCGGCTGAGCCAGTGGAACATGCGGATCACCGCCTACGCCGACCGGCTGATCGACGACCTGGACGCGCTGGACTGGCCCGAGGCCATCAAGCTGCAGCAGCGGAACTGGATCGGCCGCAGCGAGGGCGCGCGCGTCGACTTCGCGCTGGGCGACGAGGCCATCACCGTCTTCACCACCCGCCCGGACACCCTGTTCGGCGCCACCTACATGGTGCTGGCGCCCGAGCACCCGCTGGTCGAGAAGTTCATCCCGGCCGCCTGGCCCGAGGGCACCCACGCCATCTGGACCGGTGGGCACGCCACGCCGGCCGAGGCCGTCAGCGCCTACCGCAAGCAGGCCGCCTCGAAGTCGGACGTCGAGCGGCAGGCCGAGGCCAAGGACAAGACCGGTGTCTTCACCGGCGAGTACGCGATCAACCCGGTCAGCGGCGACAAGGTCCCGGTCTTCATCGCCGACTACGTGCTGATGGGCTACGGCACCGGCGCGATCATGGCCGTCCCGGCTCACGACGGCCGCGACTTCGAGTTCGCGCGCGCCTTCGAGCTGCCGATGCGCTGCGTCGTGGAGCCGTCGGACGGTCGCGGCACCGACCCGGCCGAGTGGGACGACGCCTTCGTCTCCTACGACGCGAAGCTGGTCAACTCCACGGGCGAGGGCATCGCCCTGGACGGCCTGGACGTCGCCCTGGCGAAGGCCGCGATCACCGACTGGCTGACCGAGCGCGGTATCGGCGAGGGCACCGTCAACTTCCGCCTGCGTGACTGGCTGTTCAGCCGTCAGCGGTACTGGGGCGAGCCCTTCCCGATCGTCTACGACGAGGACGGCGTGGCGCACCCGCTGCCCGAGTCGATGCTGCCGCTGGAGCTGCCGGAGGTCGAGGACTACTCGCCGCGCACCTTCGAGCCGGACGACGCCGCGTCGCAGCCCGAGACCCCGCTGTCGCGCAACGGCGCGTGGGTGAACGTGGAGCTGGACCTGGGCGACGGCCGCGGTGTGCGCTCCTTCCGCCGCGAGACCAACACCATGCCCAACTGGGCCGGTTCCTGCTGGTACGAGCTGCGCTACCTGGACCCGAACAACTCCTCGGCCCTGGTGGACCCGGAGATCGAGCAGTACTGGATGGGCCCGCGCGAGGGTGCCCCGCACGGCGGTGTCGACCTGTACGTGGGCGGCGCCGAGCACGCGGTGCTGCACCTGCTGTACGCCCGCTTCTGGTCGAAGGTGCTGTTCGACCTGGGCCACGTCTCCTCGGCGGAGCCGTTCCACAAGCTGTTCAACCAGGGCATGATCCAGGCGTACGCCTACACCGACGCGCGCGGCGTGTACGTGCCCGCGGCCGAGGTCGAGGAGCGCGACGGCGGGTACTTCTACCAGGACCAGCCGGTCAAGCGTGAGCACGGCAAGATGGGTAAGTCCCTGAAGAACGCCGTCACGCCGGACGAGATCTGCGAGGAGTACGGCGCGGACACGCTGCGCCTGTACGAGATGGCGATGGGCCCGCTGGACGTCTCCCGTCCGTGGGACACCCGGGCCGTGGTGGGCCAGTACCGGCTGCTGCAGCGCCTGTGGCGCAACATCGTGGACGAGGAGACGGGCGCCGTCACCGTCGTGGACGGCGAGCCGGACGAGGCGACCCTGCGCGCGCTGCACAAGGCGATCGACGGGGCCGGCTCGGACCTGACGGGGCTGCGCTTCAACACCGCCATCGCGAAGATCACCGAGCTGAACAACGCGCTGACGAAGGCCGGCCGCCCGCTGGAGCGCTCGGTCGCCGAGGCCCTGGTGCTGCTGGTCGCCCCGCTGGCCCCGCACATCGCGGAGGAGCTGTGGCACCGCCTGGGCCACAGCGAGTCGGTCGTCCACCAGGACTTCCCGGTCGCGGACCCGGCGTACGTCGTGGACGAGAGCGTGACCTGCGTGGTGCAGGTCAAGGGCAAGGTCAAGGCGCGGCTGGAGGTGTCGCCGACGATCTCCGAGGCGGAGCTGGAGCAGCTGGCCGTGACCGACGAGGGTGTCGTGGCGGCGCTGGGCGGCGCGGAGATCCGCAAGGTGATCGTGCGTGCGCCGAAGCTGGTGAACATCGTCATCTGAGTCGTCCGTCGTCCCAGGACGCACACCCCCTCGCATAGGGGGGATCCCGTACGGGCAGGTTGGGGGTTCGAATGGAACCCCTGACCTGCCCGCGGCGTTTACCGTGGAGGGGACGGAAAAGAGCCGTCGGGTGCTGGGGAAGGGACGCTCATGGAGTCCGCGTTGATCATCTTCGCGCTGATGCTGCTTATGACCTTCCTGGGGTTGGGCGTGTACGCGACCGTCAAGGTGGTGCAGGCGACCAAGCGCGGTGTGGACCGGACCATCACACAGGCGCGGCGGACCGTGGAGGACACCGCCCTGCGGGCCAAGAGTTTCGGCCAGGTCGGGGTCCCCGGTGCGCTCGCCCAGCTGCGGCTCGACCTGCGGACATCGATGCGCGCCACGGAGCAGGCGCTGCGGGACGGGGTCCGGGTGGACGCCTCGCTGCACGAGTCGATCGCGCTGTTCGAGCGGCTGAGCGCGCACGGGCGTGAGCTCGACGACGAGCTGAAGGGGCTGGAGCAGGACCCGGACCGCGGGCGTATCGCGGAGCGCCTGCCGGATCTGCGGGAGCGAACGGCCAAGATCAAGCAGGCCGCGGACTCGCTGCGGTGGGCCGCGCGGGATCGGGCGCAGCGTTTCGCGCAGGACGACCTGTCCACGTTGTCGGCCCAGATCGAGGTCGAGTCCGACGCGCTGCGGGACTGGGCGCGGGAGCCGGTGGACGACCTCGCGGCGGCGGCCGCGGCGTGGGATGCGGCGCAGGCGAACGGGAGCGCGGCGGGTCCGGGGAGCGCCTCGGCGAATGCTTCGGGGCAGCCCTCGGCGGCGGGCCCGGCTCGCGGCGGGGACCAGCCGCAGGCCCTGAATCCGGCCGCTCCGGCGCCGCAGTACCCGTGGCAGAAGACGCGCCGGCCGGAGAGCACGACCTGAGGACGAGGACGGGGAGGCGAGGCGAGGGGCGAGGGGCGTGGGCTGAGGGCGTGGGCTGAGGACGCGCCCGGGGGTGCGAGCTGAGGGCGCAAGCCGAGGAAGCGACCCGAGCCGGCCGCGGTGCGTCCGAGGTCGACCCGGTGCGTCCGAGTCCGACCCGCGGATGCGTCCGAGTCCGACCCGGGTGGGACATGGGACCGGCCTGCGGAGAGGTGCGCGGGGGCTCGTACCGTAGGCTCTCGCCGCCGTAGGAGACCCGACCGGCGGTCGAGTCGTGGGCCCAGGCTGCCGTCCTGCCCCCACGGGCGGTAACCTCCGGCTCATGTCCCGCCATGTCGCCATCGTCACCGATTCCACGGCCTACCTGCCCCGACCGGCCATGGCGCGGCACGGAATCACCGCCGTCCCGCTCACCGTGGTGCTCGGTGGCGAGGCCCTGGAGGAAGGCACCGAGATCTCGGCGCGCAGCCTGGCCCAGGCCCTGCAGAAGCGCCGATCGGTCACCACCTCGCGCCCCGGGCCCGAGGAATTCGTCCGGGCCTACCGGGCGGCGGCGGACGCCGGCGCCACCGGCATCGTCAGCCTGCACCTGTCCGCCGAGTTCTCCGGCACCTACGACGCGGCCGTGGTCGCCGCCAGGACCGCACCCGTACCGGTCCGGGTCCTGGACACCGGCATGGTCGCGATGGCCCTCGGTTTCTGCGCGCTGGCCGCCGCCGAGGTGGCCGAGGCGGGCGGATCCGTGGACGAGGCCGTGGCGGCGGCCGAGAAGCGGGCGACGGACATGTCCGCCTACTTCTACGTCGACACCCTCGACTACCTCCGCCGCGGCGGACGGATCGGGGCCGCCCAGGCCCTGCTCGGCTCGGCCCTCGCGGTGAAGCCCCTGCTGACGCTGGACGGCGGCCGCATCGAGATGCTGGAGAAGGTCCGTACGTCGTCCAAGGCGATCGCCCGACTGGAGGAGCTGGCCGTCGAGCGCGCCGGGTCCGCCGAGGTCGATGTGGCGGTGCACCACCTCGCGGCTCCGGAGCGGGCGGAGAAGCTCGCCGAGCGGCTGCGCGAACGCATTCCCGGGCTGGTCGAGCTGCACGTCAGCGAGGTCGGTGCGGTGATCGGGGCGCACACCGGGCCGGGGCTGCTGGCGGCGGTCGTCTCCCCTCGCTGATCACCGGAACGGGTGGCCCGGTTATCCACAACGGGCCTTTTTTCCACTGGAATTGAGTGTTCCGAACCGGGGGCGGGCTCGGCCTCTACGGTCGTGGCATGACTCTTCGAACGCGTGCTTCGTATCGGTCGGGTGCCACCGGTGGCCCGGGCCGCTCCCGCCTCTCCGACGGCCGACTTTCCGATGGTCGGCCCGCCAGGGGTCCGCTCTCCGGCGGTCCGCTCTCCGACGGTCGGCTCGCCGACAGCCGTCTCCGGCCTCGCCGTACGGCGCTTGGTGGCCGACGGGTTGCTCATCCGGAGCCGGGCGCGGTGCGCCGGCGGGCCGAGGCCCTGCTGGGGGACAGCGGCCCGCCGCAGGCCCCGCGGCCGCCTTCACCGCCCCCGCCACCCGAGGCCTTCCAGGCGCCGTCGGAGGCCGTGGAAAGGGCGGATGCCCTGGATGTCGAAGCTGCGCCCGATGACGCGTCCGGGCCGCCCTCAGGGGCCGCGCGGAGGCCTTCCGTGCGGGAGCGCCTGCCGCTGTGGCTGCAGGACAGCTGCGCGGTGCGGCCGCGGGCGGTGGCCGCCGTCGGGGTGGTGCTGATCTGCGCCGTCGGCTTCGCCGGGCAGCAGTACTGGTCGGCCCGGCCACGCGCGGTGACCGCGCCCGCGGTGGTCGCCCCGGGGGCGCTCCCGGCGGCGGCCACGGCACCTGCGGCGGCTCCGGCCCAGGGAGCGGGCACGGGGGCCGGTGGGACGGCCGCGCGGATCGTCGTCGACGTCACGGGCAAGGTCCGGGATCCCGGGGTGCGGCGGCTGCCCGCAGGTTCGCGGGTGGAGGACGCGCTGGCCGCCGCCGGGGGAGTGCGGCCGGGCGCCGACACGACCGGGCTGAACCGGGCCCGCGTGCTGGTGGACGGCGAGCAGGTGGTGGTCGGAGCCCCGGCGCAACCGCCCCCCGCCGGGGTGACGGGCGGCTCGGGCCCTGCCTACGGCGCAGGCTCAGGCCTCGGTTCCGGCGCCGGCCCGCTGAGTCTGGGTTCGGCCACGGTCGCGCAGCTCGACGGGCTGCCGGGGGTCGGGCCGGTGCTCGCGCAGCACATCGTCGACTTCCGTACCGCCCGCGGCGGCTTCCGTTCCGTGGAGGATCTCCGCCAGGTCGACGGCATCGGTGAGCGGCGTTTCGCCGACCTGCGCCCGTTGGTCCGGCCGTGAACCGCCCGGCGGGTCCGGTTCCGCCGGACCTCCGCCTCGCGGTGCCCGCCGCGGCCGCCTGGGCGGCGGCCGCCCTCGCCCTGGACGCGCCCGTCCACCGGACCGCCCTCGGGGTGGGGCTGGGGATGGTCTGCGCGGGCCTGTTGATGCTGGGCGCGTGCCGGCGTCCGGGACCGCTGTGGCGGCTCGCCCCGGCCGCGGCGGCGGCCCTGCTGTGCGCGGCCGCCGGAGCGGGGGTGGCGGGGCTCCAGCGGGCCGAGGCGCGGGCCGGGCCGGTGGCCGGGCTGGCTCGGGAGCACGCCCGTGTCCTCGTGGAACTCACCGTCGGCTCCGACCCGCAGGCCGCCCGGAGCGGGAGCGGGCCGCCGGTGGTGGTCCTGGACGCGGTGGTGAACCGGGTGACCGGGCCCGACGGTTCGAGCACCCGGGTCGAGACCCCGGTGCGGGTGCTGGCCGGACATCCGGGATGGGCCCGGCTGCAACCTTCCACCCGGGTGGTGGTGGTCGCCCGGCTGGCTCCGGCGCGGGGCGGGGAGCGGGCCGTGGCGCTGCTGCGCCCGGCCGGTGACACCCCGCCCCGGGTGGCCGGCGGCCCGGACACCGTCCAACGGTTCGCGGGGCGGCTGCGGGCCGGGCTGCGCGAGGCCACCGAGGGGCTCCCACCGGATGCCAGGGCCCTGCTGCCGGGGCTGGTCGTCGGGGACACCTCCAGGGTTCCGCCCGATCTGCACGAGGCCTTCCGGGCCACCGACCTGCTGCACCTGCTGGCCGTCTCCGGATCCAACCTGACCGTGGTGCTGTTCCTGCTCATCGGGCCCCCGGCCCGCGCGCAGCGGGCGGAACGGCGCGGGCTGGCGCCCCGGCTCGGACTCTCGTTGCGGGTCACCGCCCTGTGCGGGGCGGCCCTGACGCTGGCGTTCGTCGTGGTGTGCCGGCCGGAGCCGAGCGTGCTGCGGGCCGCCGCCTGCGGGGCGGTCACCCTGCTGGCCATCGCCACGGGGCGGCGCCGATCCCTGATCCCGGCCCTGGGCGCCGCCGTGCTGCTGCTGGTGCTCTACGACCCCTGGCTGGCCCGAAGCCACGGCTTCCTGCTCTCCGTCCTGGCCACCGGGGCGCTGCTCACCCTCGCTCCCCGGTGGAGCGCGGCCCTGCGACGCCGTGGCGTGGGGCCCCGGTCGGCCGATGCGCTGGGGGCCGCCGCGGCCGCGCAGGCGGTGTGCGCGCCCGTGGTGGCCGTGCTCGCCGCCCGGGTCAGCCTGGTGGCCGTGCCGTGCAACCTGCTGGCCGAGCTGGCGGCCGGCCCCGCGACGGTCCTCGGCTTCGCCGCGCTCGCGGTGGCTCCGGTGTGGATGCCCGCCGCGGAGCTGCTCGCCCGGTGCGCGGCGGTGCCGGCCGGGTGGATCGCGGGCGTGGCCCGGGCCGGGGCCCGGTTCCCGGGCGCGGAGCTGGCGTGGCCGGGCGGGCTCACCGGTGGTGTTCTGCCGGCCGCCGCCACCGTGGCGGTCGTGGTGATCGGCGGTGCCCGGTTCCGTGGGCGCGGGTGGCTGTGCTCCGCCCTGGCGGCGCTGCTGCTCCTGGCCGTACTGCGGCCGCCGCAGCTCACCCGTACGCTGTCCGGCTGGCCGCCGCCCGACTGGAGCTACGTCCAGTGCGCCGTGGGGCAGGGGGACGCCGCCGTGCTCGCCCTGGGACCCGGTGAGGCCCTGGTGGTGGACGCCGGCCCGGAGCCCGGACCGGTGGACGACTGTCTGCGTGCCCTGGGTGTGCGGCGGGTGCCGCTGCTTCTGCTGACGCACTTTCACGCCGACCACGTCGGTGGCCTGTCGGGGGTGCTGCGGGGTCGGTCCGTAGGGGTGATCCAGGCCACCACGCTGGAAGAACCAAGCGGGCAGGCCGAGTTCGTCCGGCGGACCGCGGCGGCCGCCGGGGTGCCGATCGTGAAGGCGGCGCAAGGGGAGCGGCGCCGGGCCGGGACGTTCGAATGGCAGGTGCTCTGGCCGCCGCCGGACGGACCGCCGCCCGAGGGCCCCAACGACGCGAGCGTCGCCCTCCTGGTGCGCGGCGCGGGGCTGACCCTGCTCCTGCTCGGCGACCTCGAACCGGCCGCGCAGCAGGCGCTCTTGAGGGCCCGCCCGGACCTCGGCCCGGTGGACGTCCTCAAGGTCGCCCACCACGGCTCCGCGCACCAGGACCCGGAGCTGTACGCCCGGGTCCGGCCACGGCTCGCGCTCGTTCCCGTCGGCGTGGGCAACCGCTACGGACACCCGGCGCCGCGTACGCTCGCCCGGCTTCGGGAGTTGGGTGCGACCGTGCTGCGCACCGATCTCGACGGCTCGATCGCCGTCACCGGCAGCGGAGTTCGGCTACGGTCCTTTTCGGCCAACCGGCGGCGGAATCGGCGCGGCCATACCGGGCGCGACCACTCTGTTTGCCCACAACCCGACAGCATGATCGAATGCGTCTTCGCCAGAACGGTCCAAGTCCACACAGCACGGGGGTGCATCAGCCATGTTCGGTCGCAGACGGGGGATGGAGTCGGCCGGAAGTTCCAGCCCGCCCACATCCGCGACACTGACGCTGCCGCCGACGGCGCGGCTGCTCAGCTGCCGGGTTCTCGACACGGTCCACCGACCGGTGCGGCAGGCGGCGTTCGAGGTGACCGACCCGATCGGTCGGCGCATCGTCAGCGGGGAGACCGACCCGTACGGCGGCTTCGCCGTGGCCGTACCGGAGGGGGAGTACCGACTTTCCGTGACCACGGAGGGGTATGCGCCGTTCCACGGGGTCACGATCGTGGGGGACCCGGGACAGCCCGGCACCGCGGAGATCATCCTCGACGCGGTGGAGCCGCCGCTGCTGCCGCAGCCCGGCCACTGGGAGCTCGACCCGACGCACTCGTCCATCGGCTTCACGGCCCGCCACATCGGCCTGGCCCGGATCCGCGGCCGGTTCACCACGTTCGCCGGGGCGGTACGGATAGCCGAGCGCATGGAGGACTCCTCCATGCACGTGATCATCGACGCGGCGAGCATCGACACCGGGGTGCGGCTGCGCGACGACCACCTGAGGTCGGGGGACTTCCTGGACGCGGTCCGCCACCCGACGGTGGAGTTCTACAGCGAGAGGTTCATCCACCGCAGCGGCAGCGCCTGGACGGTCGCCGGTGCGCTGACCCTCCACGGGGTGAGCCGGTCCGTGACCCTGGACACCCAGTACCTGGGCCTGGGCACGGGCATGGAGGGAGAGCTCCGGGCGGCCTGCCGGGCCACCACCGAACTGCACCGCGAGGACTTCACCCTCAACTGGCAGTCGATGCTGGCGCAGGGGATCGCGGCCATCGGTTCGAGCGTGGACGTAACCCTGGACATCCAGGCCGTGCGCAAGGCCTGACGGGAAGGCTGCCGAGCCCCCTACGGGGCTTCCAGCCAGCCCTCGTACTCGGCGGCGAGGTCGTCCAGCGTGCCGGTGTCGAGCCGTTCCTGCGGGTCCTCGACGACCACCAGCCACTGGGCGTCCTCGGCGTCGTCCTCGCCGGCCAGCGCGTCGCGGACCAACTGCGGTTCCTCCGGGAGGCCGAAGCGGTCGACGGCCTCCCGGGCCACCTCCTCGGCGGCGTCGCGGTCGGGCAGGACGAGTACATGTCGCACATTCACGCGACCATTCTCGGGCACGCGGGGCGGAGGGCTGTCGGTGCGGCGTGGGATGCTGGATCCGATGGCCACCAGGAAGAACTCCACCGACGATCCGCTTGCCCCGCTCACCCTCGCGGTGGGGCAGGAGGAGCTGCTGCTCGACCGTGCCGTGCGCGAGGTGGTGGCGGCCGCCCGCGCCGCCGACGCCGACACGGACGTACGCGACCTCGCATCCGAGCAGCTCCAACCCGGCACGCTCGCCGAGCTGACGAGTCCCTCGCTCTTCTCCGAGCGGAAGGTGCTGGTCGTGCGCAACGCGCAGGACCTCTCCGCGGACTCGATCAAGGAGGTCAAGGCCTACCTCGCCGCGCCCTACGAGGAGATCATCCTGGTCCTCCTGCACGCGGGCGGGGTCAAGGGCAAGGGTCTGCTGGACGCGGCCCGCAAGGCGGGCGCGCGGGAGATCGCCTGCCCGAAGATGACGAAGGCGGCGGACCGGCTGTCGTTCGTGCGCGGCGAATTCCGCACGCTCGGCCGGTCGGCGACGCCGGAGGCCTGCCAGAACCTGGTGGACGCCATCGGCAGCGACCTGCGGGAGCTGGCCAGCGCCGCCGCACAGCTGTGCGCGGACGTCGAGGGCACCATCGACGAGGCCGTCGTCGCCCGCTACTACACGGGCCGGGCCGAGGCCTCCAGCTTCACGGTCGCCGACCGGGCGGTCGAGGGGCGGGCGGCCGAGGCCCTGGAAGCCCTGCGCTGGTCCCTGTCCACCGGGGTGGCACCGGTCCTGATCACCAGCGCCCTGGCCCAGGCGGTCCGGGCGATCGGCAAGCTCGCCTCCGCCCCCCGCGGAGCCCGGCCCGGCGACCTCGCCCGGGACCTGGGCATGCCCCCCTGGAAGATCGACCGGGTCCGCCAGCAGATGCGCGGCTGGTCGGCGGACGCCGTCTCGGACGCCCTGCGTGCCGTGGCCGCCGCCGACGCCGGCGTCAAGGGCGGCGGTGACGATCCCGAGTACGCCCTGGAGAAGGCCGTGGTGGCGGTGGCCCGAGCGGCCCGCCCACAGCGGCGGTAGCGAGCAGCGCCGGCAGCGGGCAGCGCGAAGGCCCCGGCCGCCACCCTGGGGAAGGGTGCTGGCCGGGGCCTTCGGTTACTTCTGAGTTGCTCCGCACCCGCGTGGCGAACGCTTCGTGTGCGGAGCGGGGTGCCGGTCAGGAGCGGGAGAGAGGGCCCACTGGGTCCCTTCCGGCGATCACATCAGGAGCTTCAGCCCTGCAGGGAGGCAACCTTGGTGGCCAGCGCCGACTTCTTGTTGGCGGCGGCGTTCTTGTGGATGACACCCTTCGAGACAGCCTTGTCGAGCGCACGCGCGGCGGCGCGAGAAGCCACGGTGGCCTTCTCGACGTCACCGGCGAGGACGGCCTCGCGGGCCTTGCGGATCGCGGTCTTGAGCGAGGACTTGACGGCCTTGTTGCGCAGGCGCGCCTTCTCGTTCGTCTTGTTCCGCTTGATCTGGGACTTGATGTTCGCCACGAAAGAGCCTTTTCAGGTTCAGAGTTTGATCTTCGGATTGTGCCTCGACAGCTGAGAGGGCATACGAGACACAGCTGCCCAGGCTACCAGGCACGCTAGGGGCGGCCCAAACCGAGCGCACTGCCCCGTCCATGGGACCATGGGAGTCTGCGTAGAGATCCGACATCGCGCCGCCGACAGCGACGGGAGCCGGACTTTCGCTCCGACCGACGCTCCGCAAACGCTTCCGACTGCGACCGAGAATCAGGACACTGCGTGCCCGCGATCCCCAGCCACGTGCCCGAGCCGAGCCGTACCGACTCGGCGCTGATCCGCAACTTCTGCATCATCGCGCACATCGACCACGGCAAGTCGACCCTTGCCGACCGGATGCTCCAGATCACCGGTGTGGTCGACCAGCGGCAGATGCGCGCCCAGTACCTCGACCGCATGGACATCGAGCGTGAGCGCGGCATCACGATCAAGTCCCAGGCGGTCCGGCTGCCCTGGGCGCCCACCACGGGCGAGGGTCAGGGCAACACCCACATCCTCAACATGATCGACACCCCCGGGCACGTCGACTTCACCTACGAGGTCTCCCGCTCCCTGGCCGCGTGCGAGGGCACGGTCCTCCTGGTGGACGCCGCCCAGGGCATCGAGGCGCAGACCCTCGCCAACCTGTACCTGGCGATGGAGAACGACCTCGCGATCGTCCCCGTCCTGAACAAGATCGACCTGCCGGCCGCCCAGCCGGAGAAGTTCGCCGAGGAGCTCGCGAACCTCATCGGCTGCCAGCCCGAGGACGTGCTGCGGGTCTCGGCGAAGACCGGTCTCGGCGTCGAGGCGCTGCTCGACAAGGTCGTCGCCACGGTCCCGGCCCCGGTCGGTGTCAAGGACGCCCCGGCCCGCGCCATGATCTTCGACTCCGTCTACGACTCGTACCGTGGCGTCGTCACGTACGTCCGTGTGGTCGACGGGCAGCTGAACAAGCGCGAGCGCATCCGGATGATGTCCACCGGCGCCACCCACGAACTGCTGGAGATCGGTGTCTCCTCCCCGGAGATGACCCCGTCCGACGGCATCGGCGTCGGCGAGGTGGGCTACATCATCACCGGCGTGAAGGACGTCCGTCAGTCCAAGGTCGGTGACACCATCACCAGCCTGCACAACGGCGCCACCGAGGCCCTCGGCGGATACAAGGACCCGCGGCCGATGGTCTTCTCGGGCCTCTACCCGCTCGACGGTTCGGACTACCCGGACCTGCGCGAGGCCCTGGACAAGCTGCAGCTCAACGACGCCGCGCTGGTCTACGAGCCGGAAACCTCGGCGGCGCTCGGCTTCGGCTTCCGCGTCGGCTTCCTCGGCCTGCTCCACCTGGACGTGGTCCGTGAGCGCCTGGAGCGCGAGTTCGGCCTCGACCTGATCGCCACCGCGCCCAACGTGGTCTACCGGGTGGTCATGGAGGACGGCAAGGAAGTCACCGTCACCAACCCGAGCGAGTTCCCCGAGGGCAAGATCTCGGACGTGTTCGAGCCGGTCGTCAAGGCCACCGTGCTCGCGCCCACCGAGTTCATCGGCGCGATCATGGAGCTGTGCCAGCAGCGCCGCGGCACCCTCCTCGGCATGGACTACCTCTCCGAGGACCGGGTCGAGATCCGCTACACCCTCCCGCTCGCGGAGATCGTCTTCGACTTCTTCGACCAGCTGAAGTCCAAGACGCGCGGCTACGCCTCCCTGGACTACGAACCCACGGGCGAGCAGTCCGGCAGCCTGGTCAAGGTCGACATCCTGCTGCACGGCGACAAGGTCGACGCCTTCTCCGCCGTCACGCACAAGGACGCCGCCTACGCCTACGGTGTGCGCCTCGTCGCCAAGCTGCGCGAGCTCATCCCGCGGCAGGCCTTCGAGGTGCCTATCCAGGCCGCGATCGGCTCCCGCGTCATCGCCCGCGAGACCATCCGCGCCATCCGCAAGGACGTCCTCGCCAAGTGCTACGGCGGTGACATCTCCCGTAAGCGGAAGCTGCTGGAGAAGCAGAAGGAAGGCAAGAAGCGCATGAAGATGGTCGGCTCCGTGGAGGTCCCGCAGGAGGCCTTCATCGCCGTCCTCTCCAGTGACGAGTCCGGCGGCAAGAAGAAGTAGTGGTCCGCCGTCACCCGACGCACACAGGCCCCCGCACTCCGGTGCGGGGGCCTGTTTCGTTATGAAGCGGCCGCTCGCGGGCTCTTACGCGCACGCCGGTCGCGCTCTAGTCTGATCACTGCTCGACGGTTACTCGCCAGTTTAAAAAGACAACGGCTGCAAACCCGCCAGTCCCCAGCGCCCCCCAGCGCCCCACGCCCACGCACTACCGCGTGGATCGGTCCGGAGGATGTCGTGAGCGACACACAGACCTATCTCGAGAACCGCCCGCCCACCGTGGCGGTGCTCTTCCTTGAGCGCGTCGCAGCGACGCCCAACGACGAGGCCTACCGGTACCCGGTACCGGCGGCCGACGGCCAGGGCGGCCCAGACGACTGGAAATCACTCAGCTGGGGCCAGGCGGCCGAGCGGGTCTTCGCCATCGCCGCCGGTCTGATCGCCCTCGGCGTCGGGACGGAGGAGCGCGTCGCGCTCGCCTCCAACACCCGGGTCGAGTGGATCCTCTCCGACCTCGGCGTGATGTGCGCCGGCGGTGCGGTCACCACCATCTACCCCAGCACCAACGCGGACGAGTCGGCGTTCATCCTCTCGGACTCCGACAGCCGGGTGCTCATCGCCGAGGACGGCAAGCAGCTGGCGAAGGCGCGCGAGCGCCGCGCCGACCTGCCGAACCTCGCCCACGTCGTGGTGCTGGACGCCGCCGACGCGGTCGCCGCCGAAGGGGACCCCGAGGGCTGGGTGCTCTCGCTCGCGGAGCTGGAGGAGCGCGGCAAGGAGTACCTCGCCAAGCACCCCGAGGCGGTCAAGGAGAGGGTGGGGGCCATCACCTCCGACCAGCTCGCCACCCTCATCTACACCTCCGGCACCACCGGCCGCCCCAAGGGCGTGCGGCTGCTGCACGACAACTGGTCGTACCTGGCCAAGGCCATGGTCGCCACCGGGCTGATCGGCAAGGAGGACGTCCAGTACCTCTGGCTGCCCCTGGCCCACGTCTTCGGCAAGGTGCTGACCTCCGGGCAGATCGAGGCCGGGCACGTGACCGCCGTCGACGGCCGGATCGACAAGATCATCGAGAACCTGCCGGTCGTGCAGCCGACGTACATGGCCGCCGTCCCGCGCATCTTCGAGAAGGTCTACAACGGCGTGGCCGCCAAGGCCCGCGCCGCCGGCGGCGCCAAGTACAAGATCTTCAAGTGGTCCGCCGGCGTCGCCCGCGAGTACGCCAAGGTCACGCAGGACAACTTCCGCCGCACCGGCCAGGCGACCGCCCCCTTCGGCCTCACCACCAAGCACAAGATCGCCGACGCGCTCGTCTACTCCAAGCTCCGTGAGGCCTTCGGCGGAAAGCTGCGGGCCGCCGTCTCCGGCGCCTCCGCCCTGGCCCCCGAGATCGGCTTCTTCTTCTCCGGCGCCGGCGTCCACATCCTGGAGGGCTACGGCCTGACCGAGTCCAGCGCGGCCTCCTTCGTCAACCCGGGCGAGGCCTACCGCACGGGCACGGTCGGCAAGCCGCTCCCCGGCACCGAGGTCCGCATCGCCGACGACGGCGAGGTCCTGCTGCGCGGCCCCGGCATCATGCAGGGCTACCACCGGCAGCCCGACAAGACCGCCGAGGTCCTGGAATCCGACGGCTGGCTGCACACCGGCGACATCGGCGAGCTGTCGCCCGACGGCTACCTGCGCATCACGGACCGCAAGAAGGACCTGATCAAGACCTCGGGCGGCAAGTACGTCGCCCCGGCCGAGATCGAGGGCCAGTTCAAGGCGATCTGCCCGTACGTGTCGACCATCGTCGTGCACGGCGCCGACCGGAACTTCTGCTCCGCGCTGATCGCCCTCGACGAGCCGTCCATCCTGACCTGGGCGGCCGAGAACGGGCTGGAGGGCAAGACGTACGGCGAGGTCCTGGCGGCGGCGGAGACCAACCGCCTCATCGAGACGTACGTACAGACCCTCAACGAGGGCCTGCAGCGCTGGCAGACGGTCAAGAAGTTCCGGCTGCTGCCCCGCGACCTCGACGTCGAGCACGGCGACCTCACGCCCAGCCTCAAGCTGAAGCGGCCGGTGGTCGAGCGTGAGTTCAAGCACCTGATCGAGGAGATGTACGAGGGCTCCCGGGAGGCGTAGCGCCTGCCGCGGGCTCGGGGGCCGGGCCGCCCGCGGACCCCGCCGTTCCCTGGCGGGGCCCGGGGGAGGGGCCTGGTGCGTCATGGCTCCTTGCGGGCCGCTTCCCGGGATTCCGCCCCAGACCCCGCGCCTCGAACGCCGGCGGGGCTGGTTGTGACGACGGCTGGGCTGGATGAGAGGCCGGCGGGGCTGTTCCCGTGCGGGATGATGGGGGTATGCCTTCCGCACTCCCCGACGGTGAACCCATGCCCGAAGACGGCTCGCTGCCGTCGCACGCCCTGGCGGGCGCGGGGGAGCGGCCGCTCGGTTTCTACCTGCACGTCCCCTACTGCGCCACGCGCTGCGGCTACTGCGACTTCAACACCTACACGGCCACCGAGCTGCGGGGCACCGGCGGCGTGCTCGCCTCCCGGGAGAACTACGCCGACACCCTGATCGACGAGGTCAGGCTCGCGCGGAAGGTGCTCGGCGACGACCCGCGCCAGGTCCGGACCGTCTTCGTCGGAGGCGGCACGCCCACGCTGCTGCCCGCCGCCGACCTCGTCCGCATGCTCGCGGCGATCCGGGACGAGTTCGGCCTGGCCGAGGACGCCGAGATCACCACGGAGGCCAACCCCGAGTCGGTGGACCCGCGCTACCTGGCCGAGCTGCGCGCCGGGGGCTTCAACCGGGTCTCCTTCGGCATGCAGAGCGCCAAGCAGCACGTCCTGAAGGTGCTCGACCGCACCCACACGCCCGGGCGCCCCGAGGCGTGCGTGGCGGAGGCCCGCGCGGCGGGCTTCGATCACGTCAACCTCGACCTGATCTACGGGACGCCGGGCGAGACGGACCAGGACTGGCGCGACTCCCTCGGCGCCGCCCTCGGGGCCGGCCCGGACCACGTCAGCGCCTACGCGCTGATCGTGGAGGAGGGCACCCAGCTGGCGCGGCGGATCCGCCGGGGCGAGGTCCCGATGACGGACGACGACGTGCACGCCGACCGGTACCTGATCGCGGACTCGGTCATGGCCGAGGCCGGGTACTCCTGGTACGAGGTCTCGAACTGGGCGACCTCGGAGTCCGGGCGCTGCCTGCACAACGAGCTGTACTGGCGCGGCGCCGACTGGTGGGGCGCGGGGCCGGGCGCGCACTCGCACGTCGGCGGGGTGCGGTGGTGGAACGTGAAGCACCCGGGGGCGTACGCCGCTGCGTTGGCGGAGGGCCGGTCGCCGGGGGCTGGACGGGAACTCCTGTCGGAGGAGGACCGGCGGGTGGAGCGGATCCTGCTGGAGCTCCGGCTGGTGGACGGCGTCCCGCTGTCGCTGCTGGCTCCGGCCGGGCTCGCGGCGTCCCGCAAGGCCCTGTCGGACGGGCTGCTGGAGCCGGGGCCGTACGAGGCCGGGCGGGCCGTGCTGACGCTGCGCGGGCGACTGCTGGCGGACGCGGTGGTGCGGGACCTGGTGGACTGATCACCTTCCCGGGTGAACCCGCGCGGATCCGGGTCGGCGCTGCCTACCCTGTTCCTAGCCTGTCGTCGTACCTCACGGCGGCAGAAACGGAGGGCCGGAGATGACCGCTGTGGACGATCAGCGCATGACCGAGTTCTTCGAGAGCCTCGCGGCTCCCGAGGGCGTCAAGGTCGAGCTTCTCCGGGGGGAAATCGTGATGATGGCCGGGCCCGACGTGGTCCACAACCTGATCGTGCTGTTCATCGCGCGTCAGATCCCCCCCGACCGCTGGTACCCGCTCCAGACCCAGGACGTGGCCATCCCAGGGGAGTCCTCCGAGCCCCAGCCCGATCTCGTCGTGGTCGCTCCGGAAGCGCTTCCGGAGGGCATCGGACGGCTCCTGCCGGTGCAGGCCGTCTCGCTCCTCGTCGAGGTCGTCTCCAAGACGAGCAGGCTGCGCGACTACGTGACGAAGCGCTCCATCTATGCCGCGGGCGGGGTTCCCGCCTACCTGATCGTCGACCCCTTCGAAGCGAAGTGCACGCTGCTCACCGAGCCGTTCGGCGGCGGGGACCAGGCTGACTACCGCACGGCGCGGACCAGTAAGTTCGCAGAACCGGTCCCGCTCGACGGCCTCGGCGTGACGCTCGACACCGCGGAGTTCGGCACCCTGCCGTAGATCAGGCCGGGGCCGTGACGAAGTCGATCAGCTCCTCGACCCGACCCAGCAGGGTCGGCTCCAGGTCCTTGTAGGACGTGACCCGGGACAGGATGTGCTGCCAGGCGGCGCCCGTGTTCTCCGGCCAGCGCAGGGCCCGGCAGACGCCCGTCTTCCAGTCCTGGCCGGGCGGGATCACCGGCCACGCGGGGATGCCCAGCGCGGACGGTTTCACCGCCTGCCAGACGTCCACGTACGGGTGGCCCACGATCAGGACGTCCGGCGACGTCACCGACGCCGCGATGCGGGACTCCTTCGAGCCCGGGACGAGGTGGTCCACCAGGACGCCGAGGCGGGCGTCCGGGGCCGGGGCGAACTCGGCGACGACGGCCGGGAGGTCGTCGATGCCCTCCAGGTACTCCACCACCACGCCCTCGATCCGCAGGTCGTCGCCCCAGACCCGTTCCACCAGCTCCGCGTCGTGCCGGCC
Source organism: Streptomyces sp. CLCI03 (assembly GCF_053615355.1). Taxonomy (NCBI): domain Bacteria; kingdom Bacillati; phylum Actinomycetota; class Actinomycetes; order Kitasatosporales; family Streptomycetaceae; genus Streptomyces; species Streptomyces sp. CLCI03. Next base: position 5,406,955 of record NZ_CM132132.1, read on the forward strand.
CTCCACGTAGATCCGGCCCGCCCGCGCCACCCGCGCCCGCGCCCCCGGTACGGCCAGCGAGCCCGAGGCCGTCAGGAGCGGCCCCGAGGGCCTGCGCGTGGGGCGGACCAGGGTGACCACCTCGCCGTCCAGCAGGAACCCGCGCGGCTCCATCGGGAACACCCGCCGCTTGCCGAAGCGGTCCTCCAGGGTCACCGTGCCCGCTTCACAGGCCACCACAGCGCCGCAGAAGTCCGTACCCGCCACCTCGATCACCAGGTCGGGGTCCGCCGCCACCTCCGGCACGGCCTTGGGTCGCTTCCACTGCGGGGTCAGGTCGGGGGAGTACTCGCGCATCCGGCCGACAGTAGGAGAGCCGCGCGCGTCATGCCTCCGACACGCCGGAAACGGCCGCCAGTGTGGCGCGTTGCGCACGGACGAACTCCGCCCCGACCACCGCTCCGTGACCCGGCACGTACAGCGCGTCGTCCCCGCCCAGCGACAGCAGCCGGTCCAGGGCCGCGGGCCACTGCCCCACCATGGCGTCCGGGCCCACCGAGGGCTCGCCCGACTCCTCGACGAGGTCCCCGCAGAACACCACCTCGCGCTCGCCCGGCACGAAGACGGCCAGGTCGTGGCCGGTGTGCCCGGGCCCCACGTTGGCCAGCAGCACCTGTACGCGGCCCAGTTCCAGCGTCCACTCGCCCGACACCTCGTGCCGGGGCGGCACCAGCAGGTCCACGGCCTGTGCCGCCTCCGCCGCCGCGAGCCCGTGCCGTACCGCGTCCCGACGCAGCTCCTCACGGCCCGTCGACAGCAGCGCGGCCAGCCCGACCGCCCCGAACACCTCGACCCCGGCGAAGGCGGCCCCGCCCAGGACATGATCGAAATGACCGTGCGTGAATGCGATATGGGTCACGCGCCGGCCCGTCAGCCGCTCCGCCTCGGCGCGTACCTGAGCGCCCTCGCGTACACACGAACCGGGGTCGATCAGAAGGACCGAATCCTTGCCCACCACCAGTCCCACGGTGCAGTCCCACACCGGCAGTCGCCGCCGGCCGACCCGTCCGGTCAGCCGTTCCCACCCGGACTCTTCCCAACGCACGTCCATACGGCGACGCTACCCTGGCGGGCCTCCCTTGCCAGGGGCTTACCGCCCGGCCGTACACTGAGCGGGGGCTCTCTGGCACTCGAACGATCAGAGTGCCAACAAACACGGCAGAACACGGCAACGGACCACAGCTGGAGGTGTGCGCGCGATGCTCAGCGAACGCAGACTCGAAGTGCTGCGCGCCATCGTCCAGGACTACGTCGGGACGGAGGAGCCGGTCGGCTCCAAGGCGCTCACGGAGCGGCACCGGCTCGGCGTCTCGCCCGCCACCGTGCGCAACGACATGGCCGTGCTGGAGGAGGAGGGGTACATCGCCCAGCCCCACACCAGCGCCGGCCGGATCCCCACCGACAAGGGCTACCGCCTCTTCGTCGACAAGCTGGCGGGGGTCAAACCGCTGTCGTCGCCCGAGCGCCGGGCCATCCAGAACTTCCTCGACGGCGCCGTCGACCTCGACGACGTGGTCGGCCGCACGGTACGGCTGCTCGCGCAGCTCACCCGGCAGGTCGCCGTCGTCCAGTACCCGAGCCTGACCCGGTCGACCGTTCGGCACGTGGAGCTGCTCTCGCTCGCTCCCGCGCGCCTGATGCTCGTACTGATCACGGACACCGGGCGGGTCGAGCAGCGGCTCATCGACTGCCCGAGCCCCTTCGGGGAGACCTCGCTCGCGGACCTGCGGGCCCGGCTCAACAGCCGGGTCGTGGGGCGCCGCTTCACCGATGTGCCCCCGCTCGTCCAGGACCTCCCCGAGTCCTTCGAGGCCGAGGACCGCGGCACCGTCTCCACCGTGCTCGCGACCCTCCTCGAAACCCTGGTCGAGGAAGCCGAAGAGCGGCTGATGATCGGCGGAACCGCCAATCTCACCCGCTTCGGACACGATTTTCCCCTGACGATCAGGCCGGTGCTCGAAGCGCTGGAGGAGCAGGTCGTGCTCCTCAAGCTGCTGGGCGAGGCCAACGAGTCGGGAATGGCCGTACGGATCGGGCATGAGAACGCCTACGAGGGACTGAACTCCACGTCGGTCGTCTCGGTCGGTTACGGTTCGGGCGGCGAAGCAGTCGCCAAACTCGGCGTGGTCGGACCGACCCGCATGGACTACCCCGGAACGATGGGAGCGGTACGCGCAGTGGCACGTTACGTCGGACAGATCCTGGCGGAGTCGTAAGTGGCCACGGACTACTACGCCGTTCTCGGCGTGCGCCGCGACGCATCGCAGGACGAGATCAAGAAGGCATTCCGGCGGCTCGCGCGCGAGCTGCACCCGGATGTGAACCCTGATCCCAAGACGCAAGAGCGTTTCAAGGAGATCAACGCCGCCTACGAGGTCCTCTCGGACCCGCAGAAGAAGCAGGTCTACGACCTGGGTGGCGACCCGCTGTCCTCCTCGGGCGGTGGCGGCGGAGCGGGCGGCTTCGGAGCGGGTGGCTTCGGCAACTTCTCCGACATCATGGACGCCTTCTTCGGCCAGGCCTCGCAGCGCGGCCCGCGCTCGCGGACCCGGCGCGGCCAGGACGCGATGATCCGCCTCGACCTGGAGCTGGACGAGGCGGCCTTCGGGACCACCAAGGACATCCAGGTCGACACGGCCGTCGTCTGCAACACCTGCTCCGGCGAGGGAGCAGCTCCCGGCACCTCGGCGCAGACCTGCGACATGTGCCGCGGCCGCGGTGAGGTCTCCCAGGTCACCCGGTCCTTCCTGGGCCAGGTCATGACCTCGCGGCCCTGCCCGCAGTGCCAGGGCTTCGGCACCGTGGTCCCGACCCCGTGCCACGAGTGCGCGGGCGACGGCCGGGTCCGCTCCCGTCGCAGCCTCACCGTCAAGATCCCGGCGGGTGTCGAGAACGGCACCCGGATCCAGCTCGCGGGCGAGGGCGAGGTCGGCCCCGGCGGCGGCCCCGCCGGCGACCTGTACGTGGAGATCCACGAGCTGGCGCACCCGACCTTCCAGCGGCGCGGGGACGACCTGCACTGCACGGTCACCATCCCGATGACGGCGGCCGCACTGGGCACCAAGTGTCCGCTGGAGACGCTGGACGGGCTGGAGGAGATCGACATCCGGCCCGGCACCGGGTCCGGCCAGGCGATCCCGCTGCACGGGCGCGGCGTCACCCACCTGCGCGGTGGCGGGCGCGGCGACCTGATCGTGCACGTCGAGGTCACCACCCCGGGCAAGCTGGACGCCCAGCAGGAGGACCTGCTCCGCCAGCTGGCGAAGCTGCGCGGCGAGGAGCGGCCGATGGGCCAGTTCGCGCCGGGTCAGCAGGGTCTCTTCAGCCGGCTGAAGGACGCCTTCAACGGTCGCTGACCGACCGGGATCCACCGTCACGAGCCCGGCCTGGGGATTCCCCGGCCGGGCTCGTCGCACGAGGCCGCCGGCGGCTCCGGGCCGGTGGGGAAGCGGACTATGCCAGGCGAATGCCATGATTCGGCCCCCTGCGCGGGACGTGGCACGATGCAGTCCATGTCCTCGGCACCGAACGGTCTGTCCCCGTACCCGATCGTGCAGGCTCCCATGGCGGGCGGCGCCTCCTGTCCCGTCCTCGCCGCCGCCGTGTGCGAGGCGGGCGGACTGGGGTTCCTGGCCGGCGGCTACAAGACCGCCGACGGGATGTACCAGGAGATCAAGCAGGTGCGCGCGCTGACCCGGCGCCGTTTCGGTGTCAACCTCTTCATGCCGCAGACAGGTTACGTCGATCCCGCCGCGGTCGAGGCCTACCGCGGGCAGCTGGCCGGCGAGGCGAGCTGGTACGAGATCTCGCTCGCCGAGGAGGACATCATCGGCACCAGCGACGACGGCTACGACGCCAAGCTCGCCATCCTCCTCGAAGACCCGGTCCCGGTGGTCTCGTTCACCTTCGGCTGTCCCGCCTTCGCGGCCCTCGCCGCCCTGCGCAAGGTCGGTACGTACACCGTGGTCACGGTGACCTCCGTCGAGGAGGCCCGCGGCGCGCAGCACGCGGGCGCCGACGCGGTCTGCGTCCAGGGGGCGGAGGCCGGCGGTCACCAGGGCACCCACCGGGACGATCCGCAGGTCGACGGCACGGCGAGCGTGGGCCTCCTCGCGCTGGTGGCCCAGGTACGGGAGGCCGTGGCGCTCCCGATCATCGCGGCTGGCGGGGTCATGCGGGGCGCGCAGATCGCCGCCCTGCTGGCGGCCGGCGCGGAGTCGGCGCAGCTCGGGACGGCCTTCCTGGCCTGCCCGGAGTCCGGGGCCGACCCGGTGCACAAAAAGGCCCTGACCGACCCGCTGTTCGTCCGTACCGAGCTGACCCGGGCCTTCTCCGGGCGGCCGGCGCGCGGGCTGGTGAACCGCTTCGTGCGCGAGCACGGGCCGTACGCCCCGGCCGCCTACCCGCAGGTCCACCACCTGACCTCGGGGCTGCGCAAGGCCGCCGCCGCGGCCGGGGACGCCCAGGGCATGGCCCTGTGGGCGGGCCAGGGACACCGGCTGGCGCGGCCGCTGCCGGCGGGGGAACTGGTGGAGGTGCTGACGGCCGAACTGGCCGAAGCACAGAACACGTTGAAGGCAACGCAGATGAGGAGTGCGTCATGACCGCCCCGGTTTTCGTGGTGGAAGAGGTCCCCGCGGGGCCGGAGTTCGTCCTGGACGGCCCCGAGGGCCGGCACGCCGTGTCCGTGAAACGGCTGAACCCGGGCGAGGACGTGGTCCTCACGGACGGGCGCGGCCACTGGACGGAGGGCGTGGTCAAGGCCGCCGAGGGCAAGGACCGGCTGGTCGTCATGGACCTGAACTCGATCGCGGAGGAGCCGCAGCCGGAGGTACGGATCACGGTGGTCCAGGCGCTCCCCAAGGGGGACCGGGGCGAGCTGGCCGTCGAGACGATGACCGAGACCGGCGTGGACGCGATCGTGCCCTGGCAGGCCTCGCGCTGCATCACGCAGTGGCGCGGCGACCGGGGCGCCAAGTCCCTGGCCAAGTGGCGGGCCACGGCCCGGGAGGCGGGCAAGCAGTCCCGCCGGGTGCGCTTCCCGGAGGTCGCCGAGGCCCTGTCCACGAAGCAGGTGGCCGCGCTGCTGGCCGGCGCCGACCTGGCGATGGTGCTCCACGAGGACCGCGACACCCCCGCCGAGGCGCTGGCGACGGCCGAGCTCCCGACGGCCGGTTCCGTGGTGCTGGTGGTCGGCCCGGAGGGCGGTGTCTCCCCGGAGGAACTGGCGGTCTTCGCCGAGGCCGGCGCCCGCCCCTACCACCTGGGCCGCTCCGTGCTGCGCACCTCCACGGCCGGTACGGCGGCGGTCGCCGTCCTGCTGGCCCGCACGGGCCGCTGGTCCTGACGGGCGGCCGACCCTGACGGGAGCCGGTCCTGACGGTCCGGTGCGGACGGTCGGCTCCCGGTCGGGTCGGGCCCGATCGGCCCGGCCGGCCGCGAACTTCGGCCCGACCGGCCGAAATGCCCGCCCGTGGCAGGCGTCCGGCTGGATACGATGCCCGGACCGATCACCGTCACAGGAGGCGAAGCAATGGCCGGGGAACCGCAGGCCGACTGCCTGTTCTGCAAGATCGTCGCGGGGCAGATCCCCGCGACCGTGGTACGGGAGACCGAGACCACGGTCGCCTTCCGGGACATCAACCCGCAGGCGCCCACACACGTCCTCGTCATCCCCAAGGTGCACTACCCCGACGCGGCCTCCCTCGCCGCGGCCGAGCCGGGCGTGGCCGCCGACATACTGCGCGAGGCCGGCCAGGTCGCCCTCGACGAGAAGATCGTCGAACACGGCTACCGGGTCGTGTTCAACACCGGCTCCGGCGCCGGTCAGACCGTCTTCCACGCCCACGCGCACGTCCTCGGCGGCCGCGGCCTCCAGTGGCCCCCCGGATAGCACGTGTCCGCGAGAGAGTTCGTGGTGCTGGGCACGGCCAGTCAGGTGCCCACCCGCCACCGCAACCACAACGGCTACCTGCTGCGCTGGGACGGCGAGGGCATCCTCTTCGACCCGGGCGAAGGCACCCAACGCCAGATGCTGCGCGCCGGGGTGGCCGCGCACGACATCGACCGGATCTGCGTCACCCACTTCCACGGTGACCACAGCCTCGGCCTCGCCGGGGTGATCCAGCGGATCAACCTCGACCAGGTCCCGCACCCCGTCACGGCGCACTACCCGGCCTCCGGGCAGAAGTTCTTCGACCGGCTGCGCTACGCGACGGCCTACCGGGAGACCGTCGCGCTGCGCGAGGAACCGGTCTCCGCGGACGGCACGCTCGCCCAAGGGCCCTCGTACACGCTGGAGGCCCGGCTGCTCTCGCACCCCGTGGAGTCCTTCGGCTACCGGATCACCGAACCCGACGGGCGGCGCATGCTGCCCGAGCTGCTCGCGCGGCACGGGATCAAGGGGCCGGACGTGGGTCGGATCCAGCGGGAGGGGCGGATCGGCGCGGTCACCCTGGACGAGGTCAGCGAACCCCGGCCCGGGCAGCGGTTCGCGTTCGTCATGGACACCCGGCTCTGCCCCGGCGTGGACGCGCTCGCCGAGGGCTGCGACATGCTGGTGATCGAGTCGACCTTCCTCGACGAGGACGAACGGCTGGCCACCGACCACGGGCACCTCACCGCCGGCCAGGCGGCGCGGGTGGCGCGGGACGCGGGCGTGCGGCACCTCGTGCTGACGCACTTCTCGCAGCGCTACACCGACCCGACCGAGTTCGAGCGGCAGGCCCGCGCGGCAGGCTTCGAGGGCGAGCTCACGGTGGCCGCGGACCTGATGCGCGTCCCCCTGCCCAAGCGGGGCTGACGGCGGGCCCGACCCGCCCCTGCCCGGCCCCTTGCCCGGCCCTCTGGACGACCTCTGCACGGTCAGGGCCCGGGCAGGGGCCGTGTTCGCCGAGTGGTCCGAGTGACGAAGGGTCTTCCGAGCATGATCTGCGCCACACTGGGTTTTGGTCCTGGTCGGGGCGGGCAGGGCCGGCAGCTTTCCATGGGACGACGTCATGCAGAAACGGGCCTTCGAGAAACAACGGGGAGATCGCCGTGACCGGTCGGGACTACGAAATCCGCGCAGCCGCAGTGGACCCGCTCGGTCCGCTGCGTGACCCCCAGGAACCCGGCTGTGACGTCTTCCTGACCGGAACCGTCTTCCTCGACATCATCTTCACGGGCCTCGACTCCGCCCCGGTGCGCGGTACGGAGTCCTGGGCGCGCGGCATGGGCTCCAGCCCCGGCGGCGTCGCCAACATGGCCACGGCCCTGGCCCGGCTCGGCCTGCGGACCTCGCTCGCCGCCGCCTTCGGGGACGACCACTACGGCGAGTACTGCTGGGACGCCCTCGAACAGGGGGAGGGCATCGACCTGTCCATGTCGCACACCATCCCCGGCTGGCACAGCCCGGTCACCGTCTCGATGGCCTACGAGGGCGAGCGCACGATGGTCTCGCACGGCCACGAGGCCCCGCCCCCGGCGGGCCCCGGGCCCTTCCCACAGTGCCCGCCGAGAGCCCGTGCGGCCGTGGCGGCCCTCGGCCCCGGCCGGGGCCGGGAGTGGATCGCCGAGGCCGCCCGGCGCGGCTCGCGGATCTTCGCCGACGTGGGATGGGACGAGAGCGGCCGGTGGGACCTGGGGGCCTTGGCCGACCTGGAGCACTGCGAGGCCTTCCTGCCGAACGCCGGCGAGGCGATGCGCTACACCCGGACCGACTGCCCGAGAGCCGCGGCCCGGGCGCTGGCCGAGAAGGTACCGATCGCGGTGGTGACGATGGGCGCGGAGGGCTCGTACGCGGTGGACGGGCGTACCGGGGAGACCGCGCACGTCCCCGGGATCGCGGTGGACGAGCTGGATCCGACGGGCGCGGGCGACGTCTACGTAGCGGGCTTCGTGACAGGCACCCTGGCGGGCTGGCCGCTCGCCGACCGCCTCGCCTTCGCCGGGCTGACGGCGGCCCTGTCGGTGCAGGAGTTCGGCGGCTCCCTGTCGGCCCCGGGCTGGCCGGAGGTGGCCCACTGGTGGCGGACGGCCCCGCAGGAGCTGCGCGGCCGCTACGGCTTCCTGGACGACCTCATCCCGCCGAGCGGCGCCCCGGCGGCCCGACGCAGGGCCGTACCCACGATCGGCTTCCGGCACCCCGCCTAGGTGCTGGCCCGCGGCGCGATCCGGCGGTAAAACCTCTCGGGGAAGCAGCGGCGGAGACGTACGCTTGGTACTCCGGAGGTCGTCGATCGGCGCGGCCCCTCAGCGGGAGGTATGCGCAGGCCACAGTGCCGGCCCATGACTCAGACACCGACAGCCCACATCCCTGCGCCGGGGCAGGCGCGAGCCCACTTCACCGTTCCGGCCACGCACCCGATGGTGACCGTGCTCGGCTCGGGCGACGCCCTGTTGCGCGTGATCGAGAAGGCCTTCCCGAAGGCCGACATCCATGTTCGGGGCAATCAGGTCAGCGCGATCGGTGAAGCGGCGGAAGTCGCCCTGATCCAGCGCCTTTTCGACGAGATGATGCTGGTGCTCCGCACCGGGCAGCCGATGACGGAGGACGCAGTGGAACGCTCGATCGCCATGCTCAAGGCGAGCGGCAACGGCAACGGCGACGGACCTGCCGAGACGCCCGCGGAGGTGCTCACCCAGAACATCCTCTCCAGCCGCGGCCGCACCATCCGACCCAAGACCCTCAACCAGAAGCGGTACGTCGACGCGATCGACAAGAACACGATCGTCTTCGGCATCGGCCCCGCCGGTACCGGCAAGACCTACCTGGCCATGGCCAAGGCCGTCCAGGCCCTCCAGTCCAAGCAGGTCAGCCGGATCATCCTGACCCGGCCCGCCGTCGAGGCGGGGGAGCGGCTCGGCTTCCTGCCGGGCACCCTCTTCGACAAGATCGACCCGTACCTGCGCCCGCTCTACGACGCGCTGCACGACATGATCGACCCCGACTCGATCCCGCGCCTGATGGCGGCGGGCACGATCGAGGTGGCTCCGCTGGCGTACATGCGCGGACGCACGCTGAACGAGGCGTTCGTCGTCCTCGACGAGGCGCAGAACACGACCACCGAGCAGATGAAGATGTTCCTCACCCGACTCGGCTTCGACTCGAAGATCGTGATCACCGGTGACGTCACCCAGATCGACCTGCCGGGTGGCGCCAGGAGCGGTCTGCGTCAGGTGCAGGACATCCTGGAAGGGGTCCCGGACATCCACTTCTCACGGCTCACGTCCGAGGATGTCGTCCGGCACAAGCTGGTCGGCCGTATCGTCGACGCGTACGAGAAGTACGACGACGGCCAGCAGGCCGCGAACGGCCACCAGCGGAAGTAGAACTCAGCGCACCATGTCGATCGACGTCAACAACGAGTCCGGAACCGAGGTCGACGAGCAGGCGATCCTCGACATCGCCCGCTACGCGCTCACCCGGATGCGGATCCACCCGCTCTCCGAGCTCTCCGTCATCGTCATCGACGAGGACGCCATGGAGCAGCTCCACATCCAGTGGATGGATCTGCCCGGTCCGACCGACGTCATGTCCTTCCCGATGGACGAGCTCCGTCCGCCGTCCAAGGACGAGGAGGAGCCCCCGCAGGGGCTCCTCGGCGACATCGTGCTCTGCCCCGAGGTCGCCAAGAGGCAGGGCGAGGAAGCCCCGACGCAGCACTCCATGGACGAGGAGCTCCAGCTCCTGACCGTCCACGGAGTGCTGCACCTGCTCGGCTACGACCACGAGGAGCCGGACGAGAAGGCCGAGATGTTCGGTCTCCAGGCGGCCATCGTCGACGGCTGGCGCGGCGAGCGCGGCATCACCGGCCCGTCCCCGGCACCGACCGTCTCGTGAACGCCCCCCAGCTGATCACCGGGGCGGTCCTGCTGGTCGTGGTGGCCTGGTTCGCGGCCTGCGCCGAGTCCGGCATCGCCCGTATCTCCAGCTTCCGGGCCGAGCAGGCCGTACGGGAGGGCCGGCGCGGCAGCGAGAAGCTCGCCCAGGTCGCCGGCGACCCCACCCGCTACCTCAATGTGGCCCTGCTCGTCCGGGTCACCTGCGAGATGGCGGCCGGGGTGCTCGTCACCTACGTCTGCCTCGACGAGTTCGGCGAGAACTGGACCGCGCTGCTCGTGGCCATCGCCGTCATGGTGCTCGTGTCCTTCGTCGCCGTCGGTGTCTCCCCGCGCACGATCGGCCGCCAACACCCGCTGAACACGGCGACGGCGGCCGCGTACGTCCTCGTCCCCCTGGCCCGGATCATGGGGCCGATCCCGCAGCTGCTGATCCTCATCGGCAACGCGCTCACGCCCGGCAAGGGTTTCCGCAAGGGGCCCTTCGCCTCCGAGGCAGAGCTGCGCGCGATGGTGGACCTCGCGGAGAAGGAATCGCTGATCGAGGACGACGAGCGCCGCATGGTGCACCAGGTCTTCGAGCTCGGCGACACGCTGGTGCGCGAGGTGATGGTGCCGCGCACCGACCTCGTCTGCATCGAGCGGTACAAGACGGTCCGTCAGGCGACCACGCTCGCGCTGCGGTCCGGCTTCTCCCGCATCCCGGTGACCGGGGAGAACGAGGACGACATAGTCGGGATCGTCTATCTGAAGGACCTGGTCCGCAAGACGCACATCAGCCGGGAGGCCGAGGCCGACCTGGTCTCGACCGCGATGCGGCCGGCCGTCTTCGTACCGGACACCAAGAACGCGGGCGATCTGCTGCGCGAGATGCAGCAGGTGCGCAACCACGTGGCCGTCGTCATCGACGAGTACGGCGGCACGGCCGGCATCGTCACCATCGAGGACATCCTCGAAGAGATCGTCGGCGAGATCACCGACGAGTACGACCGGGAACTCCCGCCGGTCGAGGACCTGGGCGAGGACCGCTACCGGGTCACCGCACGGCTGGACATCACCGACCTCGGTGAGCTGTTCAAGGTCGAGGCCTTCGACGACGAGGACGTGGAGACGGTCGGCGGACTGCTGGCGAAGGCACTGGGGCGGGTGCCGATCGCGGGCGCCTCCTCGGTGGTGGAACTGCCGGACGGGCGTCCGCTGCGGCTGACCGCCGAATCCCCGGCGGGCCGCCGGAACAAGATCGTGACGGTGCTGGTGGAGCCGGTCGCCGCGGCGGAGGCCGCGGGGGAGGAGGGGGAATGACCCCGGAGCAACTGCGTGCGTTCTGCCTGGGCTTCAACGCGGCGGTGGAGGAGTTCCCCTTCACGCCGGAGACCTCGGTGTTCAAGGTGCTGGGGAAGGTGTTCGCGCTGTCGGCGCTGGACGGGGAGCCGCTGAAGGTCAACCTGAAGTGCGACCCGGAGCTGGCGGTGCGACTGCGCGAGGAGCACGAGGCGATCGTGCCGGGCTACCACATGAACAAGCGGCACTGGAACACGGTGACGGTGGACGGGGTCCCCGACACGATGCTGCGTGAGCTCGTCGAGGACTCCTACGACCTGGTGGTCGCGGGGCTGCCGCGGGCGGAGCGACTGAAGCTCGACCGGCCCTGATCGGGGCCCCGGCGGGGTCGTTGCACGGCCGGACAGCGGCGCTCCCTATGCTTTCGACCATGACGGAGAGCACCGGGATCGACCCCGAGGACAGCAAGATCATCACGCTGGCGCGCAGCGCCCGGGCCCGTAACGGGGTGCCCGAGGGGGCGGCGGTGCGGGACGAGACGGGCCGCACGTACGTCGCCGGGACGGTGGAGCTCGACTCCCTGAAACTGAGCGCGCTGCGGACCGCGGTCGCGATGGCCGTGGCCAGCGGGGCGCGGTCGCTGGAGGCGGCGGCCGTCGTCACGGCGGCGGACGCTCCGGCCGACGCGGATCGCGCGGCGGTGCGTGACCTCGGCGGCCCGGACACCCCGGTCCTCCTCGCCGCCCCGGACGGCACCCTGAAGTCGACGACCCCGGCCGGCCCCTAGCCTCCCGGCGGGGCGGCGGACGACCCCGGCTCGCCGGCCGACCTCGCTGCCAACTCCGGCTGCGCCGGCCCATCCAGCCTCGCCGGCGTTTGAGGCGCGGGGTCTGGGCGGAGCCCCAGGGAACCCGGCTCCGACGGGCACCGGGCTCCGCCCGGACCCGCGCCTCAAACGCCGGCGAGGCTGGATCGGCCCGGGTTTCGGGCGCCGGCGAGGCTGGATCGGCCCGGGTTTCGGACGCCGGCGAGGCTGGATCGGCCCGGGTTTCGGACGCCGGCGAGGCTGGATCGGCCCGGGTTTCGGACGCCGGTGAAGGGTCGTGTGTGGTTGCCCCCGCCGGGAGGCTATCGGCGGCGGATCGTCATCGCCATCAGCGCAGCCATCGCGCACAGCGCGCCCGACGCGTACCAGACGGTGTCGTACGAGCCGGTGAGGTCGCGGGTCAGGCCGCCCAGGAACGCCACCAGGGCCGCGCCGATCTGGTGCGAGGCCAGGACCCAGCCGAAGACGATCGCGCCGTCCTCCCCGTAGTGCTCGCGGCACAGCGCGATCGTCGGCGGGACGGTCGCGACCCAGTCCAGGCCGTAGAAGACGATGAAGAAGACCAGCGGCGGTCGCACCGACGGCGCCAGCAGGATCGGTAGGAAGAGCAGCGAGATCCCGCGCAGGGCGTAGTAGACGGCCAGCAGTCGCCGCGAGTCGAAGCGGTCCGTGAACCAGCCCGAGGCCACCGTGCCGATCACGTCGAACACGCCGACCACCGCCAGCAGCCCGGCGGCCGCCGTCACCGGCATGCCGTGGTCGTGGGCGGCGGGCACGAAGTGGGTCTTGACCAGGCCGTTGGTCGAGGCGCCGCAGATCGCGAAGGTGCCCGCCAGCAGCCAGAACGGGCCGGTCCGGGCCGCGTCGACGAGTACCCGCAGGGCCCGCCGGGTCGCGCCCGGGGTCGGGGCCGGCTTCTCCACGTACGTGCCGCCGTACGGCGCGAGCCCCACGTCCGCCGGGTGGTCGCGCATCAGCAGCCACACGAAGGGGGTGACGGCCAGCGCCGACAGGGAGACCGTCACCGTCGCCGGGCGCCAGCCGTGGTGCTCGACCAACCAGGCCAGCAGCGGCAGGAAGACCAGCTGACCGGAGGCCCCGGCCGCGGTCAGGACGCCGGTGACCAGGCCGCGCCGGGCGGTGAACCAGCGGTTCGTCACCGTCGCCGCGAAGGCCAGGGCCATGGAGCCGCTGCCCAGCCCCACGAGGACGCCCCAGAACAGCACGAGCTGCCAGGGCTCGGTCATCCACACCGTGGCCAGCGAGCCCGAGGCGATGACGAGCAGGGCCAGGGCCACGACCCGGCGGATGCCGAAACGATCCATCAGGGCCGCGGCGAAGGGCGCGGTGAGCCCGTACAGCGCGAGATTGACCGATACGGCGAGGCCGATGGTGCCGCGTGACCAGTCGAACTCCGCGTGCAGCGGCTCGATGAGCAGTCCGGGCAGGGAGGCGAAACCGGCCGCGCCGATGATCGTCACGAATGCGACGGCGGCGACGAACCAGGCGCGGTGGACGCGTCCGGCCTGGCGGGGGGTGGGCGAGGGGGCCGTGGAGGGAGGGGCTGTCTGGGACACCTCGACAGCTTCCGGCCACCGCGCCATCGCGCGACAGTGGCTCGAACGTCATGGTTCGATACGATCGGGCCATGGAGTCGGAGAAGTCGCGGAAGCCGGCGCACCGGGTCGTCGTCCTCGCCCTCACCGGGTTGCTGCCCTTCGAGCTCGGCATCCCGCACCGGATCTTCGGGCGGGCCAAGGACCCGGCCGGGCGACCGCTGTACGAGATCCTCACGTGCGGGCTCGCCCCGGGGGCGGTGCGCACGGACGCCGACTTCGCGATCCACGTCGAGCACGGTCCCGAACTGCTGGCCACCGCCGACACGGTGGTGGTGCCGGCCTCGTACGAGCTGGGCCCGGTGCACGAGGAGGGCCGGCTGACCGACGAGCTGGCGGCGGCCCTCGCCCACATCCGGCCCGGCACCCGGCTGGTCTCCATCTGCACGGGCGGCTACGTCCTCGCCGCCGCCGGATACCTGGACGGGCGCCCGGCGACCACCCACTGGGCCTGCGCCGCGCACTTCCAGCGGCTCTTCCCGGCCGTCCGGGTCGACCCCGACGTGCTCTACACCGACGACGGCGACGTGCTGACCTCGGCCGGCGTCGCCGCCGGGGTCGACCTGTGCCTGCACATCGTGCGCCGCGACCACGGCGCGGCCGTCGCCAACGAGGTGGCCCGGCGGACGGTCGTACCTCCCCACCGGGAGGGCGGGCAGGCGCAGTTCATCGCGCGCCCGATGCCGGAGCCGCAGCTCGCCAGCACCACGGCGGCCCGCGCGTGGGTGCTGGACCGGCTGCACGAACCGCTCCGGCTGACCGACCTGGCCCGGCAGGAGGCCATGTCGGTACGGACCTTCACGCGCCGCTTCCGCGAGGAGTCGGGCGTCAGCCCCGGCCGGTGGATCGTCGACCGGCGGGTGGAGCGGGCGCGGCAGCTGCTGGAGCAGACGGAGCTGCCGATGGAGCAGGTGGCGCGGGACAGCGGCTTCGGTACGGCCCAGTCGCTGCGCAAGCACGTCCAGGCGGCGCTCGGGGTGAGTCCGACCGCGTACCGCCGCACCTTCCGTGCGGCGTGCGTGCCGGGGCCGGGGCCGGAGCCGAGCAACCTGACATCTCTTGATGGGCCATCAGATGGTGCCGGAGCCGTGCATTGACTTCTCCCGCCCTCCGCTCGTGAATGGCCCCCTGCGCCGGGCTCGGGCGCGCGGGAACCTAAGGGGCGGGCAGTGCGAACAGGGGCGCGGAAGCGGAGATGGCCGGCGGCCGTAGGCCTGGTCGTGCTGGCGGCCACGACCGGGGGCGCGCTCGGCGCACCCGCCGCGGCCGAGGGGGAGACACCCCCGGGCCAGGTCGACTTCCCGACCCACTGCCCGGCCCCCCAGGAGGCCGGGCTCCCGCCTGCGGACGGACCGACCACCGCGCGGATCACCGTCGACAACCCGGCCCCGCAGGTCGGCGACACCGTCACCGTCACCTATCAGGTGGTGCGCACCCCCGCCGTCAACCCGGTCGGGGGCGAACTCCCCGCCGACGTGCTGACCCCGACCGGCCGGATCCTGCTGGCGGGCGCCCAGAGCGGCGAGATCACCGTGGTCGGGGCCGAACGCAACGACCCCGTCCCGGCGGGCGCGGCGCTTCCCGCCGTCACGATGACCGGCACCTTCACCGTCACCGCACCCGGCGAGACCACGCTCGCCCCGGGCGGCTACACCCTGCACACCAGCCACCTGCTGGACCTGGACACCCTCTGCACCACCGACGCCGCGTCCCCCGCTCCCGTCTCCGCCCGACTGACCGCGACCGCGCTGCCGACGGCCAACCTGCGCAGCGTCTTCCTCGGCGCGGCCCAGGGCCGGCCGGGTGCCAAGGTCGAGGTCACCGCCGCCGGCTTCCCGCCGGGCGCGGTCGTCACGGTCGCCGGGCGGGCCGGCGCCGCCGAGACGGCCGACCGGGCGAGCGCCACCGCCGACGAACGGGGCACGGCCCTGGTCGAGCTACCGGTCACGGACAGGGCCACCACCGCGGTGATCGCCTACGAGGGCGCCGCCTGGTCGGCGCGCCAGGGCTCGGGGCCGGCCGCGTACACGGTCATCGACGCCGTCGCGCCGCCGGCCCCCACCGTCCGGAAGGTCACGGCCACCGTCGAGCCGGGCGTCCTGGGCATGACCCAGACCGGCGAGGACATCACCCTGGGCGCCGTCCCGTACGGCGACGGCGGCGCCGCCCCCGGCCGGATCGGGACGGTGACGGTGACCGACGCCCGCGGCGGCCAGGCCGGCTGGTCCCTGATCGGCAAGGTCACCGACTTCACCGGTCCCGGCGGGATCCGCATCCCGGGCGCCTCCCTGTCCTGGACCCCGACGTGCGTGGCCGCGGCGGGCAGTCGGAGCGTTTGTACGGCGGGCAGCGCGGGCGTGGTCGGGCCGGAGGGGGCCCTCCTCGCCTCCACCCCCGACGCGCCGCTGGTCGCAGGCACCTTCACCATCGACGCCACGGTGACGCTGCGGGTGCCGCCGTACACCCCGCCGGGCGCGTACACGGCGGTCCTGACCCTGACCCTGTCGTGACGGGCCGCCCGCGGCTGCCGCGGCGGGGACGGCTCCGCGTGGCGACGGCGGCGCTGCTCGGCGGCATCTTCCTCGGCGGACCCGCCGGGACGGCCACCGCCGACGACGGGCAGTGGTCCGTGCTGCCCGTCGCGAACACCGTCGGGCAGCGGCCCTCCTTCTACCTCGCCGCCGCGCCCGGCCGGTCCGTCGCCGACGCCGTCACCCTCACCAACCGCACCGACCGACCCCGCACCTTCCGGCTGTACGTCGCCGACGCCTACAACACCGCCCGCGACGGCGGTTTCGCCCTGCGCGGCCCCGACGAACCGCGGCTGACCACCGCCGCGTGGGCGAAGCTCGACCGGGACAGGGTCACCGTCGCGGCCCGCGCGTCGGTCGCCGTCGGCTTCACCCTCACCGTCCCCGACCGGGCGGAACCAGGAGACCACCCCGGCGCCGTCGTGGCCTTGGAGGAACGGCCGGCCGCCGCGGCCGACACCGGCCGGGGGATCGACGTACAGCGGGCCGTCGCCGCCCGGCTGTACCTGCGGGTGACCGGCCCCACCGCCCCCGCCCTCACCGTCCGGGACGTCACCGTCCACCGTCGCGGCTCCGGCACGGACATCTCGTACACGCTCCACAACATCGGCAATGTCACCCTTCGCCCCCGGGCCACCCTCACCGCCACCGGGGCCCTCGGCCGTCCGCTCCACGCCCAGCGGCTCGGCGGGCTGCCCGCGGAGCTGCTGCCGGGTCAGGAAGTACGGCTCGGGGCCCGTTGGGAGGGCGCGCCCAGAGCGGAATGGGCCGAGGTCACCGTGCGCGCCCGGGCCGACGGAACCACAGCTCAGGGCCGTGCGGACCTCGCCGAGTACCCCTCGCTCACGGCCGTGCCGGCCCTCGTCGTCGTGATCTGGTCGGCGCTGGGAGCCGCATCGGGGAGAATGGCCCGTATGAGCGATCGTTCCCCCGAGTCCACCGCCCCGCACCGTGCGGGGTTCGCCTGCTTCGTCGGCCGCCCCAACGCGGGGAAGTCGACCCTCACCAACGCACTCGTGGGCACCAAGGTCGCGATCACCTCCAACCGGCCGCAGACCACCCGCCACACCGTTCGCGGCATCGTGCACCGCCCCGACGCCCAGCTCGTCCTCGTGGACACGCCCGGCCTCCACAAGCCGCGCACCCTGCTCGGCGAGCGCCTCAACGACGTCGTACGGACCACCTGGGCCGAGGTCGACGTCATCGGCTTCTGCCTGCCGGCCGACCAGAAGCTCGGCCCCGGCGACAAGTTCATCGCCAAGGAGCTCGCGGGGATCAAGAAGACCCCCAAGATCGCCATCATCACCAAGACCGACCTGGTCGAGTCCAAGCAGCTCGCCGAGCAGCTCCTCGCCGTGCACCAGCTCGGTGCCGAGCTCGGCTTCGAGTGGGCCGAGATCGTTCCCGTCTCGGCCGTCGGCGACACCCAGGTCCAGCTGCTGGCCGACCTGATCGCGCCGCTGCTGCCGGAGAGCCCGCCGCTCTACCCGGAGGGCGACCTCACCGACGAGCCCGAGATGGTCATGGTCGCGGAGCTGATCCGCGAGGCCGCGCTGGAGGGCGTACGGGACGAGCTCCCGCACTCCATCGCCGTGGTCGTGGAGGAGATGATCCCGCGCGAGAACCGTCCGGCGGACCGCCCGCTGCTCGACATCCACGCCAACGTCTACATCGAGCGGCCGAGCCAGAAGGGCATCATCATCGGCCCGAAGGGCTCCCGTCTGAAGGAGGTCGGGATGAAGTCGCGCAAGCACATCGAGGCGCTGCTCGGCACCCCGGTCTTCCTCGACCTGCACGTGAAGGTCGCCAAGGACTGGCAGCGCGACCCCAAGCAGCTGCGCAAGCTCGGTTTCTGAGGCGCGAGCCGCACCACGCGACGACACGACGAACGGACGCCGCCCCCGCACGGGGTCGCGTCCGTTCGTCGTTCCGTCCCTCTGCCGGGCCGTCCGGCTACGCGGGCCGGCGCACCCGCACCACGTTGTCCGTACGGGTTCCGGGCGTGCCGTCGGGCTGGTTCTGGATCCGCTCGGTCTCCTCGGCCCGCAGGACCTCCCAGCCCGCCGTGACCGGTTCGAGCTGCGCGAGGACCTCCTCGGGCGTGGGGAAGTGCGCCTCCTCCCGCTCCTCCTGCCACGGCGCCCAGCCCGCGTGGCCGACCACCAGCAGGGTGCCGCCGGGGGCCACGGCCGAGGCGGCCGCACGCAGGACGGCGTCCCGGGGGAAGTCCCCGTAGTTGTGCAGGAAGCACGCCGAGACGAGGTCGAACTCCCCTTCCGGGAAGGACTCCGTCAGATCGTGCCGGGCGAAGGCGATCCGGTCCGCGACCTCGGCCTCGGCCGCGTGCTCGGCCGCCCGGCCGAGGGCGACCCCGGAGATGTCGGTCCCGGTGACCGTCCATCCGCGGCGGGCCAGCCAGACGGCGTCGGCGCCCTCCCCGCACCCCAGGTCCAGGGCCCGGCCCGGGGCGAGCGCGGACACCTCGTGCACCAGCATGGCGTTGGCCTCACCGCTCCAGATCCGGTCGCTCTCCCCGTAGCGGCCGTCCCAGAAGGCCTCCCCGGCGGGCGGCGCGTCGGCGGGGTGGTCGTGGGAGTGTGCGTGGGTGTGCGTGTGGGTGTGCTCGGTCATGGGTCCCTCTTCCATTACGGGTGCCGGTTCGGCCGATGCTCCGCCCGCCCGGCGCCCTACGGCAAACTTTGTTGCCGACTCGGCAAAGAGGAATCCGAAGCGGTCACTCCTCGGGCTCGGCGATCAGAGCCGTGGCCACGCGACGGAAGCCGATGCGGGCGTAGACGCGGGCCACGTCCTCGTCGCCCGCCGAGAGGAAGACCGTACGGGCCCCGCGCTCGCGGGCCAGGGCGACCAGGGCGGCCGTGACCCCGAGGGCCAGGCCCTGACGGCGGGCCGAGGGCAGGGTGCCGACACCCACGACCTCCACGACGTCCCCGACCGGGTTGTACTGGCCGGCGCACAGCACCACGCCGTCCCGGACGGCCGCGGCCAGGGCCGTGGTGCCCGCCGCCAGCTTGCCGGACACCCGGGCCCTGCCCTCCTCGGCCGCAGGCTGCGTCATCGCGGCCGCCAGCTCCGCTGGTCCGGCCTCGCCCACGGCCGTTCCCGGGGCCGCGAAGGCCAGGGCCGGGACCGTCACCGCGGCGGTCAGCAGCGGATCGTCGGCGTCGAGCAGCCGGACCTCCGGGTGCGGGGGCAGGGCCTCGGCCGCGGGGTCCAGGACCATCAGGGGGTGCGCGTGGACCCGCAGTCCGGCGGCTTCCACCGCGGCCCGGAGCGAAGGGCTGGTTTCGGCCACCCACTCGAAGGCCTCGGGCACCTTCAGCTCACGCTGGCGCTCCCAGACCCGTTCCACGTCGGCCCGGGTCGCCTCGGGACCGTCGAGCGTGGGCCGCGCGTAGTACGGCCAGCCCGTGCCCTCCTGGACGAACAGCGTCAGCGGGCCGAAGTCCTCGGCGCGGGCCCCGCCCACCCGCGGCACCGTGTCGTAGTACCGCTCCAGCTCGGACAGCGTCGAATCGATCATGTGGTTGGTCATTCGGCCATCCAAACAAAGCGGCGCCGACCGGGCACCTTCTTTCCCGGCCGGCTCAGGCGCCCTCCTTCAGGACGCGCGAGATCAGCGCCCGCTGGGCGTCCGACAGGTGCGGCTCCGCGCACGCCACCGTCCGCCCGTCCACCGTGATCCGGTACGAGAAGCCGTCCCGGACCCGGTCCGCCGGGTCGCCCGGCGGGGCGGGCCGCAACGCGAGCTGGGCCAGGGCCCGCCACTCGTCCTCGTCCGGTCGGCCCGTGGTGTCCACCTCGGCCCGGCGCTCGATGCCCGCGAAGCCGCCCGTCCGTACCACCTGAATGCGCATGGGAGCCCTCTACCCCGCGAGCGGGACACCCACCGCGGACCACGCCTTCTGGAGCGCCTGGTGCTCGGCGCCTCCGTCCCCGTACCGGGTCACGGCCGCCGCCGTCGAGAGTCGCGCGAAGTCCGCGAAGTCCGCGTTCTCGGCGAGCTGTCCGCCGGTCAGGGTGTCGTACCAGATCTGTCCGGCCCGCTCCCAGGCCTTGCCGCCCAGCTCGGTCGCCACGATGTAGAAGGCGTGGTTGGGGATGCCGGAGTTGATGTGGACCCCACCGTTGTCGCTGTGGGTGTTCACGTAGTCGTCCATCGTGGCCGGCTGCGGGTCCTTGCCGAGTTCGTCGTCGTCGTACGCGGTCCCCGGCGCCTTCATCGAGCGCAGTGCGACCCCGGTGACCTCGGGACCGAGCAGCCCGGCCCCGATCAGCCAGTCGGCCTGCTCGGCGGTCTGCTCCAGCGAGTACTGCTTGATCAGCGAGCCGAAGACGTCGGACATCGACTCGTTCAGGGCGCCGGACTGGCCGCGGTAGATCAGGTTCGCCGTGTACTGGGTGACCCCGTGGGTCAGCTCGTGCCCGATGACGTCCACGGACACGGTGAAGTCGAGGAAGAGGTCCCCGTCACCGTCGCCGAAGACCATCTGCCGGCCGTCCCAGAAGGCGTTGTTGTAGTCCTCGCTGTAATGGACGGTCGCGTCCAGGGGGAGCCCGGCGTCGTCGATGGAGCGCCGACCGAAGCCCTTGAGGAACAGGTCGTAGGTGGCCCCGAGCCCGGCGTAGGCACGGTTGACGGTGGCGTCCTTGCTCAGCGGGTCGCCCTCGCCCCGGACCTTCTTCCCGGGCAGCCGGGTGCGGTGCTGGGCGTCGTAGACGGTCCGGTCCGGATCGTCGGAGGCCGTCACGGCAAGGGTGGGGACGACCCCCCGGACGGCGGTGACCCGGCGCCGGGTACGCAGCAGGGAGTCGCGTTCCAGGGTGCGCTGGGCGAGGTCGGCGCGGCGGGAGTCCTCGGAGCGGGCGGCCTTGTCGAGGAGGTGCGGGGGGACGACGGTGCAGAAGACGGGGTGATGGCGGTGGGTGTGGGAGGCATCCATGCCCGGCAATGTGGCAGTGGGTCATGACGCTGTCACTACCTGCGACCATGATTCATTCACTTGTCTGAAAGCGATGACGCCGGATTGACGGAACAACCGGACCCGGCGGGAGCAAGCGAGGCTTGGCTCACATTTGGGGCAAATCGGACCCTCGGGTCTTGCATACTGAAACAGGTCCTCGCGCAACGGCGCGGCTCGGCTAGGCTCGGCCCATCATGCGTTTCGGGCTGCTTCTCCTTAGCTGCCGCGGCGAGGGTCTGTAGTCGTAGGCCGACCCCCTCCCCGCGGAGTTTGGTGTTGCGGTTTTCACTACCGCCGTCGGCCGTCCCAGCGAACTACACGCGGACACGCGAGGAGCCCAACGCCATGAGCCAGCAGCCTTTTGTCGGTCGCCCCACGCCCATCACGAACGCGACCCACACCCAGAAGACCTCCGGGATGCCGATCCACAAGTACGGCTCGTACGAGCAGGTGGACATCCCGGACCGGACCTGGCCGGACGCCCGTGTCACCAAGGCCCCCCGCTGGCTCTCCACCGATCTGCGTGACGGCAACCAGTCGCTGATCGACCCGATGACCCCGGCCCGCAAGCGCGAGATGTTCGACCTGCTGGTACGCATGGGCTACAAGGAGATCGAGGTAGGTTTCCCCTCCTCCGGCGAGACCGACTTCGCCTTCGTGCGCTCCATCATCGAAGAGGGCGCGATCCCGGACGACGTCACCATCTCCGTACTGACCCAGGCCCGCGAGGACCTGATCGAGCGGACCGTGGAGTCCCTGGTCGGCGCGAAGCGCGCCACCGTGCACCTGTACAACGCGACCGCCCCGACCTTCCGCCGGGTCGTCTTCCGCGGCTCCAAGGAGCAGATCAAGCAGATCGCCGTCGACGGCACCCGCCTGGTCATGGAGTACGCCGACAAGCTGCTGGGTCCCGAGACCACCTTCGGCTACCAGTACAGCCCGGAGATCTTCACCGACACCGAGCTGGACTTCGCCCTGGAGGTCTGCGAGGCCGTCTGCGACGTCTGGCAGCCGGCCGAGGGTCGCGAGATCATCCTGAACCTGCCCGCCACCGTGGAGCGTTCGACGCCGTCCACGCACGCGGACCGCTTCGAGTGGATGGCCCGCAACCTGACCCGCCGCGAGCACATCTGCATCTCCGTGCACCCGCACAACGACCGGGGCACCGCCGTTGCCGCCGCCGAGCTGGCCCTGATGGCCGGCGCCGACCGCATCGAGGGCTGCCTGTTCGGGCAGGGCGAGCGCACCGGCAACGTCGACCTGATCACCCTGGGCATGAACCTGTTCTCCCAGGGCATCGACCCGCAGATCGACTTCTCGCAGATCGACGAGATCCGTCGCACCAGCGAGTACTGCAACCAGATGGAGGTCCACCCGCGCCACCCCTACGCGGGCGACCTGGTCTACACCGCCTTCTCCGGCTCCCACCAGGACGCCATCAAGAAGGGCTTCGACGCCATGGAGGCCGACGCGGCCGCCCAGGGCAAGACCGTGGACGACATCGAGTGGGCCGTTCCGTACCTGCCGATCGACCCGAAGGACGTCGGCCGCTCCTACGAGGCGGTCATCCGGGTCAACTCGCAGTCCGGCAAGGGCGGCATCGCCTACGTCCTGAAGAACGACCACAAGCTGGACCTGCCGCGCCGCATGCAGATCGAGTTCTCCCGGATCATCCAGGCCAAGACCGACTCCGAGGGCGGAGAGGTCACGCCCAAGGCGATCTGGTCGGTCTTCGAGGACGAGTACCTGCCCAACCCCGAGAACCCGTGGGGCCGCATCCAGCTGCGCTCCGGTTCGACGGCCACCGACAAGGACGGCACGGACACCCTGACCGTCGAGGCGGTCGTGGACGGTGTGGAGACGGTCCTGGACGGTACCGGCAACGGTCCGATCTCGGCCTTCTTCGACGCCCTGGCCGGCATCGGCATCGACGCCCGCCTGCTGGACTACACCGAGCACACCATGAGCGAGGGCGCCTCCGCCGTGGCCGCCTCGTACATCGAGTGCGCGATCGACGGCCGCGTCCTGTGGGGCATCGGCATCGACGCCAACACCACCCGCGCCTCCCTGAAGGCGGTCATCTCCGCCGTCAACCGCGCGGGTCGCTGACCACTCGTACGTGAGCCCCGTCGCCCTCCTCCGGGAAGGCTGCGGGGCTCCGTCGTTCCTCCGCGGGCCGGTGCGGGGGCGGGCTCAGCGGGCCAGGTAGCCGCCGTCCACCGGCAGGACCACGCCCGTCACGAACGAGGCCGCGTCCGAGGCGAGGAAGGCGATCACACGGGCCACCTCCTCCGGCTCCCCGAGCCGGCCCATCGGGTGCGCCCCCGTGATCTCCGACAGGTACTCCGGCCCGCCCGGCTCGTCCCGCAGCGCGATCACCCGCTCCGTACGGATGGTTCCCGGTGCCACCGCGTTGACCCGGATCCCGTGCGCGGCCCACTCCACCGCGAGGTGCTTGGTCAGCCCCGACGCCACGAATTTCGCGGGCCCGTACGCGGCCTGGCGGGCCTGCCCGGCCACCCCCGAGATCGACGACACGCAGACCAGAGCCCCACCGGGGCGGGGCTGCGCGGTCATCGCCTCGATGGCGTACTTGCAGGTCAGGAACATGCCGCGGCCGTCGACGGCCATGACGTGGTCCCAGTCCTCGGCACTGGTCTCCCGTACGTCGGAGAGGGGGAGCACTCCGGCGTTCGCCACGGCGACGTCCAGGCGCCCGTAGGCCTCGACGGCGGCCGCGACCATCGCGCGGTTGGCCTCCGGATCGGCGACGTCACCGGCGACCGCGGTGATCGCGTACCCCTCGGCGGCCAGTTCCGTACGGAGGGCCTCCACCCCGGGGCCATTGATGTCGGCCGCGGTCACCCGGGCCCCGGAACGGGCCAGCAGCAGGGCGGTGGCCCGGCCGATCCCGCTCGCGGCGCCGGTGACCAGACAGGACTTCTCGTTCATGCGGCGAACCCTAGGGGGAGCGGGCGGGGGGTGGGGGGACGTCGGGGACGTAGACCGGCCAAGTCCGGGGCCGGGGACATGTTGTCTTGTCACACGGCTGACGCATCCTCATCGATGTGGCTAACATCACGCCAACCCGGCGATGTTGCCGGAAGGTTACGGAGGTGCGACGTGCTGCCAGTTCGGGGTGGGGACGGCCGGAAGCTGACGGTCTGGGGCACCCGTACCACCTGGAGCACCGTGGGCGACGGGGAGTTCTTCTGCCCCGCCTGCGGTGGCGACCGCAATTACCGCAGGCGGACCGGGCGGCGCCGGTTCACCGTCCTCGGGGTGCCGCTGCTGCCCCGCGGGCAGGCCGGTCCCGTCATCGAGTGCCAGGGCTGCCGCGCGCGCTTCGCCACCGACGTCCTGGACCACCTCACCACGACCCGGTTCACGGCCCTCCTGCGCGATGCCGTGCACACCGTGGCGCTGGCCGTGCTCACCGCGGGCGGGACGGCCTCGCGCAGCGCGCTGGAGGCCGCCGTGGGCGCCGTACGGGCCGCGGGCTTCCAGGAGTGCACCGAGGAGCAGCTGGAGTCCCTCGTGGAGGCGCTGTCCACGGACGAGGGCCGGCAAGGCCTGTACGACGTCCCGGAGTGCTGCGGGGCCGCGCTGTCGATAGAGCTGCACGAGGCCCTGGAACCGCTGGCCCCGCACCTGGCCGGCCCGGGTCGTGAATCGATCCTGCTCCAGGGGGCCCGGATCGCGCTCGCGGACGGCCCGTACACCCCGGCCGAGCGCGAGGTGCTGGCGACGGTCGGCTCGGCGCTGCGGATCGACACGGACGAGGTGGCCCGACTGCTGTCGGCGGTACGCGCTCCCTGAGGGGTGCCACGGATCCCGCACGAGCGGCCCCGCGCGAATTCCTCGC
Source organism: Streptomyces sp. CLCI03 (assembly GCF_053615355.1). Lineage (NCBI taxonomy): Bacteria > Bacillati > Actinomycetota > Actinomycetes > Kitasatosporales > Streptomycetaceae > Streptomyces > Streptomyces sp. CLCI03. The sequence goes on from NZ_CM132132.1 coordinate 5,431,917, forward strand.
GCGGGGCCGCTTCGTGTCCGAACCGTGGACTCCGGAGGGGCCGTTCCGTCCGAAACGGGCCTCCGCGACGTAACGATCCGGCCTCGCAGGGCCTGTTTCGGGACGCGTGAACGTCGTGTGAACGGTGTGGGCGCATGCTCGGTGCCCGATGTGTCCACCAGTCGGACGGTCGGAACAGGGCCTTCGAGTTTGCCCGTCCGAAGGGCTGCAAAGGCCGTATGCGCACGTCACGGTGTATGTGCTTCACGGTCGCGCGGTGGGAGGACCCGGCTCCGCACCCCTGTGCGCATACCCCCCGCCGAGGACTGCGCACCACTGGAGAAACCTACAGATCCGACGGGCCTGAACGTCAACAGTTTGTCGAAGTCGACGATATGTGTGGCGCCTCCCACAGGCGTTCAATTCCGGTCACACGACAAGACGGCGCCGTCAACACAGCGCGGCTTCGATTCACCTCAGCGTGAATGCACTGACAACCCTGGCGTACCAACGGGTTAGCGACCCACTACGCCCAGGGATAACCAGATCTCCTCTCACTTACCTACCTTGAAGGGCAAGGCTGAGATGGCACGTGTCGCCGCCCGGCTTTCCACCGACGGAGAGCAGAGCACGCACCCGGTCGACGAGGTGCTCCCCCTCCCCAAGCTCGCGCTGTACGGCTTCCAGCACGTACTCGCCTTCTACGCCGGCGCGGTGATCGTCCCGATCATCGTCGGCAACGCGCTGAAGCTGAGCCCTGAACAGCTGGTCTACCTGATCAACGCGGACCTCTTCACCTGCGGTATCGCCTCGATCATCCAGGCCTGGGGCATCGGCCGGATCGGCGCGCGCCTGCCGCTGATCCAGGGCGTGACCTTCACAGCGGTCTCCCCGATGATCGCCATCGGCCTCGGGGCCGGCGGCGGCACCGCCGCCCTGCTCGTCATCTACGGTGCGGTGATCACCGCGGGTATCGCCACCTTCGCCTTCGCCTGGCTACCGGCCAAGGCGTTCCGGACGGTGATGCGGCTGTTCCCGCCGGTCGTGACCGGCACGGTGATCACGGTGCTGGGCATCGTCCTGATCCCGGTCGGTCTCAACGACGCGGCCGGCGGCCTCGGCAGCCCCGACTTCGGAGACCCGAAGAACTTCGCCTACGCCGGCGGCACGATGCTCTTCATCCTGATCCTGATGAAGATCGGCAAGCCGTTCCTCTCCAGCATCTCGATCCTCCTCGGCCTGGTCGTCGGCACCACCGTCGCCTTCCTGCTCGGCGACGCGAAGTTCGGCGACGTGAGCAACTCCGACTGGATCGGCGTCACCACCCCCTTCCACTTCGGTGCCCCGAAGTTCGAGTGGTTCCCGATCGTCCTGATGCTCATCGTCATGCTGATCACCATGGTCGAGACGACCGGTGACACCTACGCCGTCGGTGACATCGTCGGCAAGGAGGTCGACAGCGAGACCGTGGCCCGCGCCCTGCGTGCCGACGGCGCCGCGACCGCCCTCGGCGGTGTCCTCAACTCCTTCCCGTACGTGGCCTTCGCCGAGAACGTCGGCCTGGTGCGGATGACGAAGGTGAAGAGCCGGTTCGTGGTGGTCGCCGCGGGTGTCTTCATGATCGTCCTGGGTCTGCTCCCCAAGGCCGCCGCGATCGTCGCCGCCGTCCCGCACGGAGTCCTCGGCGGCGCCGCGACCGTCATGTTCGCCATGGTCGCCCTCGCCGGTATCCAGACCCTGGCCAAGGTGGACCTGAAGGAGGAGAAGAACGCACTGATCGTCGGCGTCTCCCTCGCCTTCGCCCTGCTCCCCGCGACCGTCCCGGTCTTCTTCACCAAGCACATGGACCCGGACCTGTCCTCGCTGCTCAACAGCGGCGTGACCCTCGGCGCCACGGCCGCCATCGTCCTCAACCTGATCTTCAACGGCCTGGGCAAGGAAGGCGCCCACGACGCCCCCAAGGTCGAACTGCCCGCCCAGGTGGCGGCGGCCGGGGACAGCGCGGACTCCGCAGCAGCCGTACCGGCCCCGTCGGGTGAGGGCGAAGAAGCCCGGACCCCGGCCTCCTGACCCTCCCAAGGGGTGGACCCCGGCCGGGCCCCGAGCCCGGCCGGGGCCGCTGCCGTTCCCCGGCCGGCCACGGCGCCGACACCCGGCCCGTGGTCGCGCCGCCGTACGGGACAATGGGCGCATGAGTCTGTTCCGCGACGACGGCATCGTGCTGCGCACCCAGAAGCTGGGTGAGGCGGACCGCATCATCACGTTGCTGACCCGCGGCCACGGCAGGGTGCGGGCCGTCGCCCGCGGGGTCCGGCGTACGAAGTCCAAGTTCGGCGCCCGGCTGGAACCTTTCTCCCACGCCGACGTGCAGTTCTTCGCCCGCGGCAGCGAACTGATCGGCCGCAGCCTCCCGCTCTGCACCCAGACCGAGATCATCGCCCCGTACGGCAACGGCATCGTCACCGACTACGCCCGCTACACCGCCGGCACCGCCATGCTGGAGACCGCCGAGCGGTTCACCGAGAACGAGGGCGAGCCCGCCGTGCAGCAGTACCTGCTGCTCGTCGGAGCCCTGCGCACCCTCTCGCGCGGCGAACACCAGCCCCACCTGATCCTCGACGCCTTCCTGCTGCGCTCGCTGGCCGTCAACGGCTACGCGCCCAGCTTCGAGGACTGCGCGAAGTGCGGCATCCACGGCCCCAACCGGCACTTCTCCGTCGCCGCGGGCGGAGTGATATGCGGGGACTGCCGCGTGCCCGGCAGCGTCGTACCCTCATCTGAGGCCATCGCCCTGCTCAGCGCCCTGCTGACGGGCGACTGGGGGCATGCCGACGCGTGCGAGGCGCGTCACGTGCGGGAGGGCAGCGGGCTGGTCTCCGCCTATTTGCACTGGCATCTGGAGCGCGGGCTACGCTCCCTGCGATACGTCGAGAAATAGGAGCTGGACACATGGCACGACGCGGGATTCTGGGGCGCTCTCGCCGCGAGTACAAGGTTCCCGAGCCGCACCCGTCCGGCGCGGTTCCGCCGAAGATCCCCGGCGAGCTGGTCCCGAACCACGTCGCGGTCGTCATGGACGGCAACGGCCGCTGGGCCAAGGAGCGCGGCCTGCCGCGTACCGAGGGCCACAAGGTCGGCGAGGGCGTCGTGCTCGACGTGCTCAAGGGCTGCCTGGAGATGGGCGTCAAGAACCTCTCCCTCTACGCCTTCTCGACCGAGAACTGGAAGCGCTCGCCCGACGAGGTCCGCTTCCTCATGAACTTCAACCGCGATGTCATCCGGCGCCGCCGCGACGAGATGAACGAGCTGGGCATCCGCATCCGCTGGGTCGGCCGCATGCCGAAGATGTGGAAGTCGGTCGTCCAGGAGCTCCAGGTCGCGCAGGAGCAGACCGTCGACAACGACGCCATGACCTTGTACTTCTGCGTCAACTACGGCGGCCGCGCGGAGATCGCGGACGCGGCGCAGGCCATCGCCCGCGATGTCGCGGCGGGCCGGCTGGACCCGTCGAAGGTGAACGAGAAGACCTTCGCGAAGTACATGTACTACCCGGACATGCCGGACGTGGACCTCTTCCTGCGCCCGAGCGGCGAGCAGCGCACCTCCAACTACCTGCTCTGGCAGAGCGCGTACGCCGAGATGGTCTTCCAGGACGTGCTGTGGCCGGACTTCGACCGCCGCAACCTCTGGGCGGCCTGCCTGGAGTACGCCCAGCGCGACCGCCGCTTCGGCGGGGCCGTCCCGAACCAGGCCGAGGGTTCTGCGGGCTGACCCGGGTACTACGCTCGGCGCCCATGGACACGACAAGTGGAGCGCCGCAGGTCACGGGCCTGGACGTGGAGAGTTAGGCGTACTACAGCCCCCGGCGCGATGACGCCCGTAGGGCGCTGAGGTGGTACAGCCGCAAGACGGTGCCGGGTTGCCTGCGGCTCCTCCTGTGGCTGGTGCTGCCGGTGGCGCCCGCCGCGCTGGGGGTCGCCCGGGGCGTCGAACCGGCGCTCTGGGGCGCGCTGGCCATGCTGGGGCTGTTCGTCGCGGTCTACGGGGCGTACATGAGCTTCGACCGGCGGGCGTTCCGGCTGTACGAGCTCGCGGCGCGGCACCGCGAGTACCGCTGCACCTTCTCGGACTCCGGGGTGGTGACCCGGCTGCCCGAGGGCGCCGTGCTGACGGACGCCGAGCTGGACCGGATCCGCGAGCTCCACGAGCGGAACCTGCGGCGGCTCTAGGAGGTGTCCCGGCCGTCTCTTCTGATCTTGCCGCGCGGTGCGGCCGGGCAGGATCCGAAGGACACGCCTTAGACCTTGGCGCAGTCGGCGCAGGTGCCGAAGATCTCCACCGTGTGGGCCACGTTCACGTAGCCGTGCTCGGCCGCGATGGACTCCGCCCACTTCTCCACGGCCGGACCCTCCACCTCGACGGCCTTGCCGCACTTGCGGCACACCAGGTGGTGGTGATGATCGCCGGTGGAGCAGCGGCGGTAGACGGACTCGCCGTCGCTGGTGCGCAGGACGTCGACCTCACCGGCGTCCGCGAGCGACTGGAGGGTGCGATAGACGGTGGTCAGGCCCACGGAGTCGCCACGGTGCTTGAGCATGTCGTGGAGTTCCTGGGCGCTGCGGAACTCGTCCACCTCGTCCAACGCCGCCGCGACCGCGGCCCGCTGTCGGGTGGATCGTCCTCGTACTGGCGCGGTATTCATCTCGCCAGGCGCAGTCGCCACCGGTTCCTCCTCGTATCGGCCTCGGCCCATTGTGCCAGGCGGCCGACATTTCTAGACCTTCACATCGTCCCTCGTGCAGACCTCTTCGGTGACGGCGCGGGCCGCCTTCGCCCGGCGCCTGGCCAGTGGCGCCGACACGGCCGTCATCACGACGAAGACGGCGATGGCGAGCAGCACGATCGCCGCGCCCGAGGGCGCGTCGAGGTAGTACGTGGCGGTCACGCCGCTGAGGGAGACCAGCACACCGATCAGCATGGCCAGCGACAGCGTCGCGGCGAAGCCCCGGGTGACCCGCTGGGCGGCCGCGACGGGGATCACCATCATGGCGCTGACCAGCAGCAGGCCCACGATCCGCATCGCCACCGTGACGGTGAGGGCGGCCGTGACGGCCATCAGGAGGTTCAGCGCGCGCACCGGCATACCGGTGACCCGGGCGAACTCCTCGTCCTGGCTGATGGCGAACAGCTGGCGGCGCAGTCCGACGGTGACGCCGAGGACGAGGACGGCGAGGACCACCGCGGCCCAGACGTCCTCCGGCGCGACGGTGGTGATGCCGCCGAAGAGGTAGCTGGACAGGGTGGCGGTGGAACCACCGGCCATGTTGATGATCATGACGCCGCCGGCCAGGCCGCCGTAGAAGAGCATGGCGAGCGCGATGTCGCCGCTGGTCTTGCCGCGGGAGCGGATGTGCTCCATGCCCACCGCGCCGACGACGGCGACGAGGGAGGCCATCCACACCGGGCTGGTGTTCAGCAGGAAGCCGAGGCCCACACCGGTGGTGGCCACGTGGCCGATGCCGTCGCCCATGACCGCCTGGCGGCGCTGGACCAGGTACGTGCCGATCGCGGGCGCGGTGAGGCCGACGATGGCGGCCGCGATCAGGGCCCGCTGCATGAAGGCGTATTCGAGGAAGTCCATCAGCTCAGCAGTCCCGTCCGCAGGGGCTCGGCGTCGTGCGCCGCGTGGGGGTGTACGTGGTCGTGGCCGGGCAGCGCGTGCTGTCCCACGGCCTCCGGGGGCGGGCCGTCGTGGACCACGCAGCCGTCGCGCAGGACGACGGCCCGGTCGATCAGGGGCTCCAGCGGGCCCAGCTCGTGCAGGACGAGCAGGAGGGTGGTGCCGAGGGCCTTCTGCTCGCGCAGGGCGTTCGCGAGGACCTCCTGGTTGGCGAGGTCCACGCCGGCCATCGGCTCGTCCATGATCAGCAGTTCGGGTTCGACGGCGAGCGCCCGGGCGATGAGCACCCGCTGGTGCTGGCCGCCGGAGAGGGCGTTGACGGAGGAGGAGGCGTGCTGCTCCATGCCGAGGAGGGCCAGCGCGCGCTCGACCGCGGCCTTGTCGGCCTTGCGCAGGATCCCGAAGCGGGAGCGGGCGAGCCGGCCCGCGGAGACGACCTCGCGGACGGTGGCGGGGACCCCGCTGGCCGCCGTGGTGCGCTGCGGGACGTAGCCGATGCGCGACCACGAGCGGAAGCGCTTGAACTCGGTGCCGAAGAGCGACAGCTCGCCGCCGGTCAGCGGGACCTGGCCGACCACGGCGCGCACGGCCGTGGACTTGCCGGAGCCGTTGGCGCCGAGCAGGGCGACGACCTCGCCGCGCCGGACGGTGAGGTCGACGCCGCGCAGCACGGGGCGCGAGCCGAGCGAGGCCGTGGCCCCGCGCAGGGATATGACGGGCTGGTCCGCTGACTGTGCCGGCGTCGACTGCATGGCTCGCGCCTCCGTTGCTGCTGTCATCTACTTGGCTCCGAGCGCCTTCTGGAGGTTCTTCAGGTTGGACCGCATGACCTCGAAGTAGTCAGCGCCCTGGGACTTGTCGGTGATTCCTTCGAGCGGGTCCAGGACGTCGGTCTTCAGACCGGTGTCCGCCGCCAGGGTCCGGGCCGTCTTGTCGCTGGCCAGGGTCTCGAAGAACACGGTGGAGACATTCTCCTGCTTGGCGAGGCCCTGGAGTTCCTTCATCCGGGCCGGGCTCGGCTCGGACTCGGGGTCGACGCCGGAGATGGCCTCCTGGTCGAGGCCGTAGCGCTCGGCGAGGTAGCCGAAGGCGGAGTGGGTGGTGATGAAGGTCCTGGAGGCCGTGTTCTTCAGGCCGTCCTTGAACTCCGTGTCCAGCGCGGTCAGTTTGCCGACCAGCTCGTCGGTGTTCTTCTTGTAGTCCGCCGCGTGGTCGGGGTCGGCCTTCTCCAGGGCCGCGCCGACTCCCTTGGCGATCTCCGCGTACTTGGCGGGGTCGAGCCAGACGTGCGGGTCGCGGCCGGCCTCGCCGTGCTCGTGGCCGTGGTCGTGGCCTTCGCCCTCGCCCTCACCCTCGGTGTGGCCCTCGGCGCCGTGGTCGTGACCGGAGGAACCGTGGACCTCCAGCTCGGTGAGGGTCGAGGCGTCGACGACGTTCTTCACGCCGGACAGGGAGACGGCCTTGTCGACGGCGGGCTGCAGGCCCTTGAGGTAGAGGACCACGTCGGCCTCGCCGAGCTGCCCGGTCTGCCTCGGGGTGATCTCCAGGTCGTGCGGTTCGACGCCGGGCTTGGTCAGGCTGTCGACCTTCACGTGGTCCTTGCCGATCTGCTCGGCGAGGAAGGCCATGGGGTAGAACGACGCCGTCACGCCGACCTTGCCGTCCTTGCCGCCACCGGTGCCGGCGGCGGCTCCGGAGCAGGCGGTCAGGGCCGTCGCGCCGAGGGCGACGGCTCCGGCAAGGGCGGCGGTGGGTATGAGGCGGCGTACGTTCATGACATCCATTTTCATCAAAGATGGAAACGATTGTCAAAAACGCAGGTGGGAGGCCTGGGTGCCCGGGCCTGGAAGGGGAACCGATTTGAAAGGGGGGGTGCGGGCGCCGGTAATCTAAAGGCTTCGCCGTTCGTCCTCGTAATGAAGAGAGCACCGTGGCCGCCGACAAGATCGAAACCATCGTCAGCCTGAGCAAGCGCCGTGGCTTCGTTTTCCCGTGCAGTGAGATCTACGGCGGCTCCAAGGCCGCCTGGGACTACGGCCCGCTCGGTGTCGAGCTCAAGGAGAACATCAAGCGCCAGTGGTGGAAGGCGATGGTCACCGGGCGTGAGGACATCGTCGGTATCGACTCCTCCGTGATCCTGGCCCCCGAGGTGTGGGTGGCCTCCGGCCACGTCGCCACCTTCTCGGACCCGCTGACCGAGTGCACCTCCTGCCACAAGCGGCACCGCGCGGACCACCTTGAAGAGGCGTACGAGGCCAAGCACGGCCGTATGCCCGCCAATGGTCTTGCCGACATCAACTGCCCCAACTGTGGTGTGAAGGGCCAGTTCACCGAGCCCAAGCAGTTCTCCGGCATGCTGGAGACCCACCTCGGCCCGACCCAGGACACCGGCTCGAAGGCGTACCTGCGCCCCGAGACCGCCCAGGGCATCTTCACCAACTTCGCCGTGGTGCAGACCACTTCGCGCAAGAAGCCGCCCTTCGGCATCGCGCAGATGGGCAAGTCCTTCCGCAACGAGATCACTCCGGGCAACTTCATCTTCCGCACCCGCGAGTTCGAGCAGATGGAGATGGAGTTCTTCGTCAAGCCGGGCGAGGACGAGCAGTGGCAGGAGTACTGGATGCAGGAGCGGTGGAACTGGTACCGCGACCTCGGCATCCGCGAGGAGAACATCCGCTGGTACGACCACCCGAAGGAGAAGCTGTCCCACTACTCGAAGCGCACCGCCGACATCGAGTACCGCTTCAACTTCGGTGGCAACGAGTTCTCGGAGCTCGAAGGCGTCGCCAACCGCACCGACTACGACCTCAAGGCCCACTCCGCGGCCTCGGGCGCGAACCTCACCTACCACGACCAGGAGTCGGGTGAGCGTTACACCCCGTACGTCATCGAGCCGGCCGCCGGTGTCAACCGCGCCATGCTCGCCTTCATGCTCGACGCGTACAACGAGGACGAGGCCCCCAATGCCAAGGGCGTCATGGAGAAGCGCACCGTGATGCGCCTCGACCCGCGCCTGGCCCCGATCAAGGTCGCCGTCCTGCCGCTGTCCCGCAACGCGCAGCTGTCGCCGAAGGCCAAGGGCCTCGCCGCCGACCTGCGCAAGAACTGGAACATCGAGTTCGACGACGCGGGCGCCATCGGCCGCCGCTACCGTCGCCAGGACGAGATCGGTACGCCGTTCTGCGTCACCGTCGACTTCGACACCCTGGACGACAACGCGGTGACCGTGCGCGAGCGCGACACCATGAAGCAGGAGCGCGTCTCCCTGGACCAGATCCAGGCCTACCTGGGCAGCCGTCTGCTCGGCTGCTAGGTCCTGCCGTACGAAGACCGGTGGCCCGGTGCGCTGCGAGCGCACCGGGCCACCGGTCTTTTCGCGGGACGGGCCGGGGTCAGCCGGCCGCCGCGGCCTCGGCGGCCGCCGCTTCGGCCGCGCGGCGCTCACCCTCGGCCTGGGACCGCTTCCCGTACATGGCGGTCCATACGCCGAGGGCGCCCAGCACCGCGTAGATCATGATCGGGCTGACCACCACCATGGTCTTGGTGGGCAGCGTGGAGGCGAGGGCGACGCGGACGATCGCCTCGGCGACGTACGCGACGCCCCACACCAGCGTCATCCGGTTCATGGTGGTGCGGAAGCCCTCGTACTGCCACAGGCCGTTCCACCAGGCGGTGCTCTCCGGGGTGCCGTCGGTGGCGAACTTGCGGCCGAAGTAGAACATCAGCGGCCGCGGCGCGAGCAGCGTCCCCAGACAGAGCAGCCCGAACAGCCCGGTGACCCCCGAGTCCTTGATGAGCAGGGCGCGGGCCGAGTGCGCGCCGACGAGCGAGACGACAGCGGTGATCACCAGGAACACCAGGGTGACGACGGCGAATTCGTCGATCTTGCGCCGCCAGGCCAGGCTGATGACGCTGTCGAGCACCGGCCAGGCACTGCTGACCAGCAGCGCGGAGAACTCGCTCCAGCCGTGGTCCTCGGTCAGCACGTTGTAGGTGATGATCGGCGCGACCACGTTGAGCCCGATGGTCAGGATCCAGCCGAGGGCGGTGGCGGCACCCGAGCGCTTCGGAGGTGCCGGTCGTGCGTGTTGAGTTGCTGGAGTGGACAAGGTTCCCCCTGAGACGTGCCCGATGACGTGCGGTAGGGGGACCGTAAGGACCTTGACGGGACGCGAACAACCCGAACGCACCCAAAATGATCATCAAGTTGTCCGGACCGGCCGATTCCGAATGGTGGCCGCCCCGCGTCAGGCGCGCAGACCCCGGATCACGAGAGCGGTGACCGCCTCGAACTCGGTGATGATCGTCGGCGAGAGCCAGTCGGCCGCGTACTGCGGATCGTGGAAGCGGCCGGTGGCGTCGAAGACCGCACGAGCGGCCGCCGGCACGTCGTCGGCGGCGAGCGAGCCCGCGGCGACGCCCTCGGCGATGATCCGGCCCAGCTGGTCGATCAGCTCGGTGAGGTGCGCGTCGACCACGCCGCTGTTCTCGGCGAGCAGCACGGTGTAGGTGGCGAAGAGCTCCGGGTCGTCGCCCGCCTTGTGGCGCTTGGCCTCGAAGAGGGCCTCCAGCCACGCCTCCAGCTTGGAGGGGGCGCTCCCGGTGGGAGCCGAGGTGATCTCCTCCAGCATGACCACGCTCCGGGCGAGCCAGCGGTCCGTGACGGCCTCGCGCAGCGCCGCCTTCGACGGGAAGTGCCGGTACACGCTGCCGTGGCTGACACCCAGGGCGCGGGCCACGTCCACCACGGTCGCCTTCGTGGGACCGAAGCGGCGCAGCACCTCCTCGGTGGTCGCGAGGATGCGCTCGGGAGTCAGGGGCTCGGCAGCAGCGGGGGGCATGGGTACGACCGTACCGTCAGCTCAGTGCTCACTGTCGAGGTGGGCCATCTGCGCCGCCGGGTACCTCTCCCCGGCCGCGGCGCCGGCCGGGACGGCCTCTTCCACGGCGGCGAGGTCGGCGGCGTCGAGGGAGACGCCCATGGCACCCAGTGCCTCGGCGAGTCGGTCCCGGCGCCGGGCGCCCACCAGCGGCACGATGTCGACCCCGTGGCGCGGCCCCTGTGCGAGCACCCAGGCGATCGCGGTCTGGGCGACGCTCACGCCCTTGCCCTCGGCCACCTTGCGCAGCGCCTCCACCAGATCGAGGTTCCGATCGAGGTTGTCGCCCTGGAAGCGGGGGCTCATGCCGCGGAAGTCGCCCGGGGCCAGGGCGCGGTCGCGGGTGAAGTGGCCGCTGATCAGGCCGCGGGACAGCACCCCGTACGCCGTGATCCCGATGCCGAGCTCGCGGGCGGTCGGCAGGATCTCGGCCTCGATGCCGCGGGAGATCAGCGAGTACTCGATCTGGAGGTCGGAGATGGGGGCCACGGCGGCGGCGCGGCGCAGGGTGTCGGCGCCGACCTCGGAGAGGCCGATGTGGCGCACGTGCCCCGCCTGGACCGCCTCGGCGATGGCCCCGACGGTCTCCTCGATCGGCACGTCCGGGTCCACACGCGCGATCCGGTAGATGTCGATGTGGTCCCGGCCGAGCCGCTGGAGCGAATACGCCAGGAAGTTCTTGACGGCCTCCGGCCGGCCGTCGTAGCCGGTGAAGCCGCCCTCGACCGTACGCAGCGCACCGAACTTGACGCTGGTCAGCGCCCGCTCGCGGGCCTCGGCGGGCGCCGTACGCAGGGCCTCGTTGATCAGCAGTTCGTTGTGCCCCATGCCGTAGAAGTCGCCGGTGTCCAGCAGCGTGTGCGTGCCGTCGGGGGTGGCGTCCAGGTAGGCGTGGATGGTCGCGACGGATTCGGCGCGGTCCGCCTCCCCGTAGAGGGCGGACATCCCCATGCAGCCCAGCCCCAGCGGGAAGACGGTGGGGCCGGTGCTGCCGAGGGTGCGGCGGTCGGCGGTCACGTAGGTGCTCTCGTTCTTCGTCATGGAACGAGAATGGCATGACGAGTGACAGATTTCAATATCTGTCACTCGTCAGTGTCAGGCGAGGATCCGCAGCGTCAGGGCGGCCGCCGCGACCAGCGTCAGAACCGCTGCCGGTGCCAGCTCGTAGTCCTTGACCCGGAGGTGGGCGACGACCGCGCCGACGAAGTAGAGGGTCACGCCGACCGCCGCGGCCACGCCGAGCGGTGTCACCCACAGGCCGGCGACCAGGCCGATCGCGCCCGCGGCCTTGAGCGTGGCCAGGCGTGGCAGCCACGAGTCCGGGACCTGGACCTTCTGCATGTTCGCGACGATCTGGTCGTTGCGCTGGAGGGTGAAGGTGGCCGAGGCGGTGAGGGCGAGGGCGAGCAGGACGCCGACGACGGCATAGGCGATGAACATGAAGATCTCCAACGATCGATAGCGTGAAACCATTGAATAGCATCAACGATGTCTCCGACGCAATCATTTCCTGATTGCTACGATGTGGACCATGACGGCAGATCAGGACGGACCGCACCCTCCCCAGCGGCTGGGCCTGCTGCTGGCCTGGCACGGATCGGTCACCCAGACGCGGATGAAGCGAGCGCTCGGCGCGGCCGGGCTCACCCCGCGGCACGCGATGACGCTGATGCACCTGGAGGGCGGTCCCATCAGCCAGCGGGGGCTCGCGGAGCGGCTGGAGGTGGACCCGAGCGTGCTCGTCGGGATCCTGAACGACCTGGAGGGCGAGGGCCTGGCCGAGCGTCGCCGGGACCCTGCCGACCGCCGCCGGCACAACGTGGCCATCACCGACGCGGGCGAAGCCGCCCTCCACAAGACGAACACCGCCCTCGACGAGGTCGAGAGCGGCATCTTCGCGGGTCTGTCGGCCACCGAGCGCGAACTCCTGCGCGGCCTCCTCGACCGGGTCAACACCTCGGCCGAGGACTTCGACTGCGGCGAGTAGCCCCCGGCCGGATCCGACAAGATCCGAAAGAGCGACCTAGGCGCGCGGTGAACCCGTCGTCGTCGCGGCGGCGCCGACCGACTCCTCCAGGGTGCGGGCGGTGCGTTCCGCCGTCGCCCGGGCCCACGCTCCGCTCGTCGCCGCGCCCACGACCAGGACCAGCAGCCCGCAGATCGTGATGATCCACCAGGCCGGCTGGGCGGCCCCGGAGAAGTCGGAGCCGTTCGCCAGCCCGGCCGCGAGCACCGAGCCGATCACCGCCACGCCCAAGGTGCCGCCGGTCTGCCGGCTGGTGGAGGCGATGGCGGCCGCGACCCCGGCCTGGGAGCGGGGCATCCCGGACACCGCCGTATTGGTGATCGGCGCGTTCACCATGCCGAAGCCGAGCCCGAACAGCATGTACCCGGCGAACAGCAGCGGATTGGACGTCTCGGCCTCGAACAGGGCGAACAGCAGCCCGCTCGACGCCATCGCCACGCCCGCGATCAGCAGGCAGATCCGCGGCCCGCGGCTGCCCACCAGCCGCCCGGCCAGCGGCGCGAACAGCACGGTCAGACCGGCCATCGGCAGCATGTAGAGCCCGGCGTGCAGGGCGCTGAGCCCCCGTACGTCCTGGAGGTACAGCGTGTTCAGGAAGAGGAAACCGGCCAGCCCGGCGAAGGCGCTGATCGCGATCACGGTCGACCCGCTGAAGGGCGCGCTCCGGAAGAACCGAAGATCGATCAGCGGCTCCTCGCGCCGCGGCTCATGGATCAGCAGCCCCAGGAACGAGGCGACGGCCACCACCGCGCACCCCATGATCAGCGGGGAGCGCCAGCCGGCGGCCGGGGCCTCGATGATCCCGTACGTCAGACTGCCCAGCAGGGCGATGACCAGCACCTGGCCCAGCGGGTCCGGGCGGCGCGGGTGGGCCGCCCGGGACTCGGGGATGTGCCGCAGGGTCAGCGCGAACGCCGCCAGCCCGATCGGCAGGTTGATCAGGAAGATCGAGCGCCAGCCCACGGAGTCCACCAGCACCCCGCCGATCAAGGGGCCGGCCGCCATGGAGATGCCTCCGACCGCCCCCCACACACCGATGGCCCGGGCCCGCTCGGCGGGGTCGGTGAAGGTGTTGGTGATGATCGACATCGCCACCGGGTTGAGCATCGCGCCGCCGACCGCCTGGACCATCCGGAAGACGATGAGCCAGTTGAGGCTGGGGGCCAGCGAGCAGAGCAGCGAGCCGCCGGTGAAGGCCACCAGACCGGCCACGAACACCTTGCGGCGCCCGATCCGGTCCGCCGTCGAGCCCATGAGCATCAGCAGCGAGGCCAGCACGAGGGTGTAGGCGTCGATGCTCCACTGCAGCCCCGCGACCGAGGCGTCCAGGTCGCGGCGCATCGAGGGCAGAGCGACGTTGAGCACGGTGTTGTCGAGGCTGACGATCAGCAGGCTCATGCAGCAGATCGCGAGGACGAGCGTGCGCTGCCGGGGACTCGGCTCGATCATGCGCCGATGCTACGTCCCCCCCACCCCCTCGGCATGCGGGACAATGGGCGGATGACCACGCTCCCTCCGCCTCTCGCGATCGGCCCGCACACCGTGCAGCCCCCGGTGGTGCTCGCGCCCATGGCCGGCATCACCAATGCCCCGTTCCGTACCCTCTGCCGGGAGTTCTCGGGCGGCAAGGGGCTGTTCGTGAGCGAGATGATCACGACCCGCGCCCTGGTCGAGCGCAACGAGAAGACCATGCAGCTGATCCACTTCGACGAGACCGAGAAGCCTCGCTCGATTCAGCTGTACGGGGTGGACCCGACCACGGTCGGCAAGGCGGTCCGCATGATCGTCGAAGAGGACCGCGCCGACCACATCGACCTCAACTTCGGCTGCCCCGTCCCCAAGGTGACCCGCAAGGGCGGCGGCTCCGCCCTCCCGTACAAGCGCAACCTGCTGCGCGCGATCCTGCGCGAGGCCGTCGCCGGAGCCGGTGACCTGCCGGTCACCATGAAGATGCGCAAGGGCATCAACGACGACCACCTCACCTACCTCGACGCGGGCCGGATCGCCGTCGAGGAGGGCGTCACCGCCATCGCCCTGCACGGCCGGACCACCGCCCAGCACTACGGCGGCACCGCCGACTGGGACGCCATCGCGCGGCTCAAGGAGCACGTGCCGGAGATCCCCGTGCTCGGCAACGGCGACATCTGGTGCGCCGAGGACGCGCTGCGCATGGTCCGCGAGACCGGCTGCGACGGCGTGGTCGTGGGACGCGGCTGCCTGGGGCGGCCGTGGCTGTTCAACGACCTGGTGGCGGCCTTCGAGGGACGCCCCGAGGACTTCCACAAGCCCACCCTGCGCGAGGTGGCCACCACCATGCACCGCCACGCCCAGCTGCTGGGGGAGTGGATCGGCGACGAGGCGCGCGGGGTGATCGACTTCCGTAAGCACGTGGCCTGGTACCTCAAGGGCTTCGCGGTGGGTTCCGAGATGCGCAAGAAGCTCGCGGTCACCTCCTCCCTGGCCGAACTGGACGCTCATCTGAGCGAGCTCGATCTGGATCAAGCATGGCCGGAAAGCGCGGACGGGCCTCGCGGCCGGACGTCCGGAAACAACCGAGTTGTCCTGCCGGACGGCTGGCTGAAGGACCCGTACGACTGCGCCGGTGTGAGCGAGGACGCTGAACTGGACACCTCCGGAGGCTGACAAATCGCCCTCCGTGGTGCGTGATATACGCCACGCATGGGAAGGGTTTCGCTCAGATGAGCACAGAAGTCACGGGTAAGACTTTCAAAGGGTGGCACTGGGTGCCACCCTTTGTGCGTTCAACACTTGAACGCAAATGTATCGATGATCGCTCATCCGAGCGTGATCAGGCCTCAGGAGCCCCCTCACCCTTCGGGATGTGAACGCTGTTCCTACTTTCTGATTACCCATGAGTTACTTTCGATCTGCTGGCGCACGGGTGGTTACAGCCGTATGACGACCAAGTGGACGTACCCAGAAGCCTTCGATCTGGGTATGTTCCTGGCCGTCAGGGCAGCCACCGAGCCTCGAGGAGTCGAGACCCGTGTCGGAAAACAAAGATCAGAAGTTCGTCTACGACTTCACCGAGGGCAACCGCGACCTCAAGGACCTTCTCGGCGGCAAGGGTGCCAACCTCGCCGAGATGACCAACCTGGGTCTGCCGGTCCCTCCCGGCTTCACCATCACCACCGAGGCCTGCAAGGTCTACCTCGAGAGCGGCACGGCCCCGGCCGAGCTGCGCGAAGAGGTCAGCGCCCACCTTGCCGCCCTTGAGGCGAAGATGGGCAAGAAGCTCGGACAGTCGGACGACCCGCTGCTGGTCTCCGTGCGCTCCGGTGCGAAGTTCTCGATGCCCGGCATGATGGACACCGTCCTGAACATCGGTCTCTCCGACGACTCCGTGAAGGGCCTCGCCGCCCAGGCCGGTAACGAGCGCTTCGCGTGGGACTCGTACCGCCGCCTCATCCAGATGTTCGGCAAGACCGTGCTGGACGTCGACGGCGAGCTCTTCGAGGAAGCCCTCGACGAGGCCAAGGCCGCCAAGAAGGTCACCGTCGACACCGACCTCGACGCCGCCGACCTGAAGAAGCTGGTCACCCGCTTCAAGAAGATCGTCGCCAAGCAGGCCGGCCGCGACTTCCCGCAGGACGCCCGCGAACAGCTCGACCTCGCCGTCGAGGCCGTCTTCAACTCGTGGAACACCGACCGCGCGAAGCTCTACCGCCGCCAGGAGCGCATCCCGAGCGACCTGGGCACCGCGGTCAACGTCTGCTCCATGGTCTTCGGCAACCTCGGCCCCGACTCCGGCACCGGCGTCGCCTTCACCCGTGACCCCGCCAGCGGCCACGCGGGCGTCTACGGCGACTACCTCCAGAACGCCCAGGGCGAGGACGTCGTCGCGGGCATCCGCAACACGGTGCCGCTCGCGGACCTGGAGACCATCGACAAGGCCTCCTACGACCAGCTCATGACGATCATGACGACGCTGGAGACCCACTACAAGGATCTCTGCGACATCGAGTTCACCATCGAGCGCGGCCAGCTGTGGATGCTCCAGACCCGCGTCGGCAAGCGCACCGCCGGCGCCGCCTTCCGCATCGCCACCCAGCTCGTGGACCAGGGCCTGATCGACGAGGCCGAGGCCCTCCAGCGCGTCAGCGGCCACCAGCTGGCCCAGCTGATGTTCCCCCGCTTCGACGAGGGCGCCAAGACCACCCTGCTCGGCCGCGGCATCGCCGCCTCCCCGGGCGCGGCGGTCGGCAAGGCCGTCTTCGACTCCTACACGGCCGTCAAGTGGTCCCGCTCCGGCGAGAAGGTCATCCTGATCCGCCGCGAGACCAACCCCGACGACCTGGACGGCATGATCGCCTCCGAGGGCATCCTGACCTCGCGCGGCGGCAAGACCTCCCACGCGGCCGTCGTCGCCCGCGGCATGGGCAAGACCTGTGTCTGCGGCGCCGAGGAGCTCGACGTCGACACCAAGCGCCGCCGCATGACGGTCGGCGACACGGTCATCGAAGAGGGCGACGTCGTCTCCATCGACGGCTCCACCGGCAAGGTCTACCTCGGTGAGGTACCCGTCGTACCGTCCCCGGTCGTCGAGTACTTCGAGGGCCGCATGCACGCCGGCGCCGACGACGCCGACGAGCTCGTCGCCGCCGTGCACCGGATCATGGCCTACGCGGACCGCGTCCGCCGCCTGCGCGTGCGCGCCAACGCCGACAACGCCGAGGACGCGCTGCGCGCCCGCCGCTTCGGCGCCCAGGGCATCGGCCTGTGCCGCACCGAGCACATGTTCCTCGGCGAGCGTCGTGAACTCGTGGAGCGACTGATCCTCGCGGACACCGACGGCGAGCGCGACGAGGCACTCAGTGCCCTCCTGCCGCTCCAGAAGAAGGACTTCGTCGAGCTCTTCGAGGCGATGGACGGCCTGCCCGTCACCGTCCGCCTCCTGGACCCGCCGCTGCACGAGTTCCTGCCCGACATCACCGAGCTGTCGGTCCGTGTCGCCCTCGCCGAGTCCCGCAAGGACGCCAACGAGAACGACCTGCGCCTGCTCCAGGCCGTGCACAAGCTGCACGAGCAGAACCCGATGCTGGGTCTGCGCGGTGTCCGCCTCGGCCTGGTCATCCCCGGCCTGTTCAAGATGCAGGTCCGGGCGATCGCCGAGGCCGCCGCCGAGCGCAAGAACGCCAAGGGCGACCCGCGCGCCGAGATCATGGTCCCGCTCGTCGGCACCGTCCAGGAGCTTGAGATCGTCCGCGACGAGGCCGACGCCGTCATCGCCGAGGTCGAGGCCGCCACCGGCACCGAGCTCAAGCTGACCATCGGCACGATGATCGAGCTGCCGCGCGCCGCGCTGACCGCCGACCAGATCGCCGAGGCCGCGCAGTTCTTCTCCTTCGGCACGAACGACCTGACCCAGACGGTGTGGGGCTTCTCCCGCGACGACGTCGAGGCCAGCTTCTTCACCGCCTACCTGGAGAAGGGCATCTTCGGGGTCTCGCCCTTCGAGACCATCGACAAGGACGGCGTCGGCTCCCTCGTGCGCCACGCGGCCAAGCTGGGCCGGGCCACCCGTCCCGACCTCAAGCTCGGCGTCTGCGGCGAGCACGGCGGTGACCCCGAGTCCGTCCACTTCTTCCACGAGGTCGGCCTCGACTACGTCTCCTGCTCGCCCTTCCGGATTCCGGTGGCGCGCCTGGAGGCCGGCCGTGCCGCCGCCGAGGCGAAGGGCAGCGACAGCCGCTGACCCACGGCCCGCCGAGGGCCCCATAGACCGCGCCTGTCCCCGGGTTCCCTGACTGCCCGGGGGCGGGCGCGCCTATTTTTGTTGTTCAACAAATCTTTACGCCAGCAGGCGGTGGACGGATCCCCACCCGTCCACCGCCGCTGTCATTCTGCCGGGCACGTCGGCGCTTCCCGGTGCGACCGACCGCCAGGCCCCGCAAAGCCCCCCACGGCCTTCGCGGAGCGTTTCGGTCGCACCGGAGTGTGCCCGGCGGAGTACAGGATTTCGGTTGTCACGCCCCCGCCGAAAGGGGTTTCAACTGTGGCCGAAAGGGCGTGGTGACAACGTGTGACGGCGTGCATACTCATGGAGCGGGGGGATTGCGGTTGCACAGGTGGGGGTTCGGTGCTGCGTATCCATTTCACTGGAGTGGACCTGGCACGCGTACGGATGGCAGGGCGTCCCGATGCGTTGTGGGAAACGATTCTCAGCTTTCATCGCTTAAGAGACCGGCGCGATGCCCGGTTGTTCGGTGAATGGCGTACGGAAACCCGGAGCAGGTTGAATAGTGAAACACGCACGCTCGGTATGCTCATACCGAGTCGTGGTTATTTCCCCGATTTCTTGACCCCTGTGGAGGGGCAGTACGGGTGGGACCTGGGCCTCGACGCGCTGCGCGGGATCCGTCCCGAGCGCATGCGGCGCGAGCTGCAGCTGCTGGGCGCCGGTGCGCCGTTGACCCCGCGGCTACGGGAGTTCATGGACGCCGGTGACAAGCAGCTGCCGCGGCTCATGGGCGAGCTCCGGGCGTACCACCGGGCCGCCGTGGAGCCGTACTGGACGCATATCCAGGCCCAGATCGAGGCCGAGCGCGCCGCGCGCGGCCGGGCCCTGTTGGACGGCGGTGCGGACGAACTGCTGGACTCGCTGCCGCCGATGCTGCGCTGGCGGGCTCCGGTGCTGGAATGCGATTACCCCGTGGACCGTGACGTACGGCTGAGGGGGCGCGGGCTGCTGCTCCAGCCGTCCTTCTTCTGCCGGCGCACCGCGGTGACCCTGCACGATCCGGAGCTGCCGCCGGTGCTGGTCTACCCGGCCGCCGCGCAGCTGGCCTCGGCGCCGGCGGGGGGCGAGGCGGCGCGGCCCGTGGAGGAGCAGCGCCAGCGCACCCTGGGCAAGCTGGTCGGGCACACCCGGTCGGTGGTGCTGCGGGCCATAGGGGACGGGGCGACCACCAGCGAGCTGGCGCGCCGGGCCGGGGTCTCGCTGGCCTCCGCGAGTCAGCACGCGTGTGTGATGCGGGAGGCGGGGCTGGTGACCACGCTGCGGCGGGGGAACGCGGTGCTGCACACCGTGACGCCGCTGGGGGCCGCGCTGCTGAAGGGTGGGGCCGTGGCGTCGTGACGCGGCCGCCGCACCCCTGCGGGGTTGCCCGTGGGGGTGCGGCCGGTCGTGCGGGTGCGGCGCCGTCGCGGGGGCGCTGCCCCCGGGCCCCCGCGCCTCAAACGCCGGCGGGGCTGGAAGGGAGCGCCGGCGGGGCTGGAAGGGAGTTCCGGCGGGTCTGGAAGGGCGGGGCTCAGATGCGGAAGGGGCCCGTCACCTCGTAGGTGATGCCGCCGGTCGAGCTGCCGCTCGTGCCGCGCTGGCTGGAGAAGTAGAGCCGGTTGCCGGCGGGGGAGAAGGCCGGGCCGGTGATCTCGGAGGAGGACTGGCCGGTGATCCGCAGGAAGGGCGCCACCACGTCGTCCGGGGTGATCACGCAGATCTCCATGTTGCCGCCGTCCTCGGCGACGTACAGGTCGCCGTACGAGGAGCCGGTGACGTTGTCGACGCCGGTCAGCGGGGCCGCGCCGCCGGGTACGAGCGAGTCGTCGTAGGCCAGCTCGTACGTGCTGTTCGTGAGGTTCAGCTGCCAGACCCGGTTGTCGCCCTTGGTGGTGAACCAGACGGTGTCGTTGGCGTAGTGGCAGCCCTCGCCGCCGTTGAACTTCTTCGAGCCCGAGACCTGGCTACGGGTCGCGGTCGGCGAGCCGTCCGGGTCCGGGACGTTCTGCCAGGTGAAGGAGCCCGAGGTGGCGGTGCCGGCCTTCAGGACCTGGAGGGTGCCGGAGGAGAGGTTGCCCCAGGTGGTCGGGATGAAGCGGTAGAAGCAGCCGCTGGTCTCGTCCTCGGTCAGGTAGATCACCTGGCGCACCGGGTCGGCGGCGGCCGCCTCGTGCTTGAACCGGCCCATCGCGGGGCGCTGCACGGCCGCGTTCACCCCGTACGGGTCGGTCTCGTAGACGAAGCCGCGGTCGACCTCCTCGCAGGACAGCCAGGTGTTCCAGGGGGTCTTGCCGCCCGCGCAGTTCTGCCGGGTGTTCGAGAGGATCCGGTAGGCGCCGGTGACGGTGCCGGAGGAGTTGAACTTCACCGCGCTCGCGCCGCCGGAGGGGTTGATCTCCGAGTTGGACACGTAGATCCAGCCCGAGCCGTCGGTGTAACAGGCACCGCCGTCGGGGGCGCTGTGCCAGGTGTACGAGGTACCGCTGACGGTCTGGCCCGAGCGGGCGATGACCCGGCTGGTGAAACCGCTGGGGAGCATGATGCCGTTGGCGTCGGCCGCGCCGAGCGCCCCGTAGGGTCCGGCACCCGGCTGGGCGGGGGCGGCGTAGGCGGCTCCGTGCATCAACGTGCCGCCGAAGGCGGCGGCCGACGAACCGATCACCGCACCGCGCAGGAAGGTACGACGTTCCACGGTCACTCCTGTGGGAGGAAGGCCCCGCGGCCGGTCGGACGCGGGGACGCACGGTGGAGGAACCTAGGAGGCGCCAGTTGCCGTGGCCCCAACTCCCCGTGACGCAGGAGCGACCGCCCGACGGACACTTACCCTGACCTGCGGTTTCGTGGTTCGGAAAGAAAAATCGAAAAAAGTTCGCGCGGCAGCGATGAGTTTTCCGGGGACTCGCGGTCCACCTCTCGAAAGCACCGCACACGAGAGAAGAGAGACCTCGATGTCCGCCACCATGATCTTCGTCAACCTGCCGGTCAAGGACCTGGAGGCCAGCAAGGCCTTCTGGGGCAAGCTGGGCTACTCCTTCAACGCCCAGTTCACCGACGAGAACTGCGCCTCGATGGTCATCAGCGACACCATCGTCGCGATGCTCCTGACCGAGGCCCGCTACAAGGACTTCACCCACAAGGAGATCGCGGACGCGACGAAGACGTCCGAGGTGCTGATCTGTCTGAGCGCCGAGAGCCGCACCGCCGTCGACGAGCTGGTGGACGGGGCCCTGGCGGCCGGTGCCACCGAACCCCGCCCCGCCCAGGACCACGGCGTCATGTACGGCCGTGCCTTCGACGACCTCGACGGCCACACCTGGGAGATCATGTGGATGGACCCGTCGATCGTCCAGAGCTGATCACGCACCCCACTCCGAGGTCAGGCGGTCACGAGGTCACGAGGTCACGGCGGTCCGCACCGGGTAGGTCCGGACCGCCGTCTCCTCGTCGTCCAGGCAGCGCCCCGACTCCAGGTCGAAGCGCTGCTTGAGCAGGGGGGAGGCCACGAAGGGCCGGCCCCCGGCCGTCCCCACCAGCCCGCGCGAGAGGACCTGCGCCCCGGTGAAGGGGTCCTGGTTGCCGATGGCGTACGGGCGCCCCGCGCGGTCGACGAACACCGCGGCCTGGCTCCCGTCCGGCAGCAGCGCCGCCACCCCGCGCCCGGGGATCAACGAGGACAGCTCGCACACCGTCAGCCAGCCCTGCGCCACCTGCAGTTCCACGGTCATCGGACGGATCCTCCTATGGTCAGGACGGCCAGGTCGGGCTTGACCTGGTCACGCTCGGGGACGAACTTCACGGTCGGGTCGGGGGCGCCGGGCGCGTTGACGAAGGACACGAACCGGCGCAGCCGCTCCGGATCCTGGAGCGTCTCGGCCCATTCGTCCCGGTAGGCCGCCACGTGGTCGGCCATCAGGGACTCCAGCTCGGCGCACAGCCCGAGCGAGTCGTGCACGACCACGTCCCGCAGGTGGGCCAGGCCCCCCTCCAGCCGCTCCAGCCAGGTGGAGGTCCGCTCCAGCCGGTCGGCGGTGCGGATGTAGAACATCAGGAACCGGTCGATCAGCCGGACCAGTTCCGCGTCCGACAGGTCCTGGGCCAGCAGGTCGGCGTGGCGCGGGGTGGCCCCGCCGTTGCCGCCCACGTACAAGTTCCAGCCACTCGCCGTCGCGATGACGCCGAAGTCCTTGCTCTGTGCCTCCGCGCACTCGCGGGCGCAGCCGGAGACCGCCGACTTGAGCTTGTGCGGGGAGCGCAGCCCCCGGTAGCGCAGCTCCAGGTCGATGGCCATCCGGACGCTGTCCTGGACCCCGTAGCGGCACCAGGTCTGCCCCACGCAGGACTTCACCGTGCGCAGGGCCTTCCCGTACGCGTGCCCGGACTCGAACCCGGCGTCGACGAGCCGCGCCCAGATCCGCGGGAGCTGGTCCACGCTCGCCCCGAAGAGGTCGATCCGCTGCCCGCCGGTGATCTTCGTGTAGAGGCCGAAGTCGCGGGCCACCTCACCGATCACGATCAGCTTGTCCGGGGTGATCTCACCACCGGGGATGCGCGGGACGACCGAGTAGGAGCCGTTGCGCTGCATGTTCGCGAGGAAGTGGTCGTTGGTGTCCTGGAGGGCGGCCTGCTCCCCGTCCAGGACGTAGCCGCTCGCGCCGAGGGTGGGGGCCAGCGACGCGATGATCGAGCCGACGGTGGGCTTGCACACCTCGCAGCCGTCACCGCCGCGGGCCTCCGGCCGGCCGTGCCCGTCGAGGATCTCCTCGTACGACGTCAACCGGCGGGTGCGGACGATCTCGTAGAGCTCGGCCCGGGTGAAGGGGAAGCAGCCGCACAGCCCCTTGTCGGTGGCGGCGGGCAGCAGCTGTCCGATCACCTTGACGCAACTGCCGCAGCCGGTGCCCGCCTTGGTGCACTTCTTGACCTCGGCGAGAGTGGCGCAGGCGGCGATGGCCTTCTTGGTGACGTTGTGGCAGGAGCAGATCACCGCGTGGTCGGGGAGTGCGGACGGGCCGAGCGCGACCGGGGCGCCGACCCCGGCGGGCAGCACCAGCTGCTCGGGGGCGACGGGCGGGACGCTTCCGGTGAGCGGGCGCAGCAGGCCGTAGGAGTCCGCGTCACCGACCAGGACCCCGCCGAGGAGGACGCCGTCGGGGGAGACGACCAGCTTCTTGTAGACCCCGGAGCGGGAGTCGGACCAGACGACGTCGAGGCTGTCCGGTGTGGTGCCGTGGGCGTCGCCGAAGGAGGCCACGTCCACGCCGAGGAGCTTGAGCTTGGTGGAGAGGTCGGCGCCGGTGAACTCCTTCTCGCGGCCCAGCAGGTCGTCGGCGGCCGTCTCGGCCATCTCGTAGCCGGGGGCCACCAGTCCGTAGACGCGGCCGTCGACGGCGAGGGCGCACTCGCCGATGGCGTAGACGTGCGCGTCGGAGGTGCGGCAGCGGGCGTCGACCGCGATCCCGCCGCGTTCGCCGACGTCCAGTCCGCAGTCGCGGGCCAGCTGGTCGCGGGGGCGCACGCCGGCGGAGAAGACGACGAGGTCGGTGTCGACGACCGAGCCGTCGGACAGCCGCATGCCGCTGACGTGGCCGTCCTCGCCGGTCACCACCTCCTGGGTGCCGACGCCGGTGTGGACGGTCAGCCCCATGGACTCGATGGTGCGCAGCAGGGCCGCGCCACCGCCCTCGTCGACCTGTACGGGCATCAGGCGCGGGGCGAACTCGACGACGCGGGTGGCGAGCCCGAGGCCCTGGAGGGCTCCGGCGGCCTCCAGGCCGAGGAGACCGCCGCCGACGACCGCGCCGCTGGTCCTGTCCTTCGCGTACGCCTCGATGGCGAGGAGGTCCTCGATGGTGCGGTAGACGAAGCAGCCGGGGGCGTCCTTGCCCGGGACCGGCGGTACGAAGGGGAAGCTGCCGGTGGCCAGGACCAGGACGTCGTACGGGAACACCCGCCCGGACCGGGCGGTGACCGTACGGGCGGCCCGGTCGATGTGCTCGGCGGGGTCGTCGAGGTGGAGGTCGATGCCGTGCCGCTCCATGAACCCGGCGGGCGTCATGGACAGGTCCTCGGCGGTGCTGCCGGAGAAGTACGAGGTCAGGTGCACGCGGTCGTAGGCGGGCCGGGGCTCCTCGCAGAGCACGGTGATCCGGTGCGTGGCGGTGACCCCGCGCTCGGCGAGTGCTTCGAGGTAGCGCTGGCCGACCATGCCGTGCCCGATGAGCACGATCGTGGGCAGGGGCTCGGTCATGTCAGTGGCCTCCGTCGTCGGTGAGCAGGTGGAACAGGTCGTGCGGTGATTCCTCGCCCTCCCAGGTGCGGGCGAGGGCCCCCACGGTGGAGAGCTCGCCGAGCAGGACGCCACCGACGAGGCGGTCGCCCCGCAGGACGACCTTGCGGTAGGTGCGGCGGGTGGCGTCGGCGAGCCGGACCACGTCGTCGCCGGGGAGGGCGGTGGTCTCGCCGAAGGCGGCGAGATCGAGGGTGCGGTCCCCGTCGGCGGTGAGGGTGAGGCGGGTGAGGGCGCGGGTGCCGGTGTACCGCGTGGGCTCGCCGGTGAGGAACGCGGCCAGGGCGTCGGCCTGCTCCAGGGCGGCGCCCGCGAGGCCGTACACCTGGCCGGCGTGCTCGGCGCAGTCGCCGATGGCGTGGATGTGGGGGTCGTCGGTGCGGAGGTGGTCGTCGACCACGATGCCGGTGCGGACGTCCAGCCCAGCGGCCCGGGCGAGGCCGACGCGGGGGCGGACGCCGCAGGCGAGGACGACGAGATCGGCGTCGAGGCGGTAGCCGTCGGCGAGCTCGACCCCGGTGACCTTGCGCTGCGTTCCCGTTCCGCCCCGCCGCTTCCCGGGCTCCGTCCCCGGCAGCGGCGCGGCGGATGTGAGCACACCACGGACCCGGCATTCCGTGTGGATCTCGACGTCGAGTGCGGTCAGGTGCGCGTGCAGCAGGGCGGAGGCGTCCGCGTCCAGTTGGCGTTCCATCAGGCGTTCGCCCTGCTGGGCGAGGACCACCTGCGCGCCCCGCGCGGCGAGCGCACGGGTCGCCGAGACGCCCAGCAGGCCCCCGCCGATCACCACCACGCGTGCCCCGGGCCGTACGGCCGCCGAGAGCGCCAGGCAGTCGTCCATCGTGCGGAAGGCGTGCACCCCGTCCGGGAGGTCCCGTCCTTCCGGTTCGAACAGTCCGCGCAGCGGCGGGAGCACCGCGTTCGAACCCGTGGCCAGGACCAGCGTGTCGTACCGGGCCACCGTGCCGTCGTCGCAGTGCACGGCCCGCTCGTCGCGGTCCACGCGTACCGCCCGGACCCCCCGCCGCAGCGCCGGGCCGGGTGCCGGCAGGGCCGTCACCTCCGGCGCGTACCGGCCCGCGAGGACCTCGGCGAGCAGGACCCGGTTGTACGGCACGTGGGTCTCCTCGCCGAGGACGGTCACCGCCGCCGCCGGGCCGAGTCGCTGCGCGAGCCGTAGGCCCGCGAGGCCGCCGCCGATCACCACCACACGCTGGTCCGAGGTCATGCCACGAGCGTGCGCGGCCGCTGTTTCCCCACGACATCGCCTCTGTTACCCGGACGGAACGCCGACCTCAGCGCCGGGGTTAAGGGTCGGTGAGGCCTTCCTCAAGGCCGGCTTAAGCACCATCAGGGCCGCCATCTGCGCCCTTAGCGTGATCCGTATGCGGAATGCGGTGGTGCGGGTGAGGGGCGGGATGCTGGGCGGCGCGGGGGTGGTGACCCTGCTCTGGGCGGCGCAGGTGCGGCCCTCGGCCCGGCCCGACGCGCTGTTCGCCACCGCCGCGCACCTGTCCGGCCTGCTCGCCGGGTACGGGGTACTGGTGCTGCTGTTCCTGATGGCCCGGGTACCCGCCGTCGAGCACGGGGTCGGCGCCGACCGGCTCGCCCGCTGGCACGCCTTCGGCGGCCGGTACGTCCTGCTGCTCGTCTTCGGGCACGGGCTCTTCGCCCTGCTCGGCTACGCCGTGCACGAGGGAACCGACGTGCTCTCCGCCACCTCGGAGCTGCTCGGCTACCCCGCGCTCGCCGCCGCCGCGGCCGGGACCGTCCTCCTGGCCGCGGTCGGCGTGACCTCCGCCCGGGCGGTACGCCGCCGGGTGCCGCACGAAACCTGGCGCGGAGTCCACCTGTTCGTCTACCTGGCCGCGGCCCTCGCCTTCGGGCACCAACTCGCCGGGCCCGATCTGGCCGCGGCCGGCTGGTTCTGGGCGCTCGCCCACACCGTGGTCGCCGTCCTGCTGGTCTGGTACCGCGGCGTGGTCCCCGTACGGCAGGCCCTGCGGCACGCACTGCGGGTGGCGGACGTCCGGGTCGAGGGGCCCGGGGTGGTCTCCGTCGTCATGTACGGGCAGCACCTAGTGGAACTGCGCGCGGAGCCGGGCCAGTTCCTGCGCTGGCGGTTCCTCCAGCGGCGGCTGTGGCACACGGCCCTGCCGTTCTCGCTGTCCGCGCCCGTACGGGGGAACGCCCTGCGGATCACCGTGAAGGGGCTCGGCGGCCACTCCCGCAGGATCCGCCGGCTGCGCCCCGGGACGCGGGTGCTGGCCACCGGGCCGTTCGGCGCGCTCACCGCCGCCCGGCGGACCAGGCCCAAGGTGCTGCTGATCGCGGGCGGGGTCGGGATCACCCCGATGCGGGCCCTGTTCGAGACGCTGCCCGGGGGCCCGGGGGACATCACCCTGCTCTACCGGGCCGGAGCCGAGGAGCACCTCGTGCTGCGGGCCGAGCTGGAGTCCATCGCCGCCGAGCGGCAGGCCGGTCTGCACTATCTGCTCGGGCCGTCCGGCGCCGCCTACGACCCGCTGGCTCCGCAAGCACTGGCCGCGCTGGTGCCGGACCTGGCCGAGCACGACGTGTACCTGTGCGGGCCGCCGGGGATGGCCGAGGCGACCCGGGCCGCGCTGCTGCGGGCCGGGGTGCCGGTCGGTCGGATCCATTCCGAGTGCTTCAGCTTCTGAGCCGCGCCCCGCCTTTCCCACGTCCTGCGCGTTCCGTGCGTTCCGCGCGTTCCGTGCGTTCCTGTGCGTCCCGTGCGTTCCGCGTTCCCCCGAGGAGTCACCGCCCCATGCGTC
This sequence comes from Streptomyces sp. CLCI03, assembly GCF_053615355.1. Classification (NCBI taxonomy): domain Bacteria; kingdom Bacillati; phylum Actinomycetota; class Actinomycetes; order Kitasatosporales; family Streptomycetaceae; genus Streptomyces; species Streptomyces sp. CLCI03. Next base: position 5,459,303 of record NZ_CM132132.1, read on the forward strand.
ACCCGTTGCACGTCGCTCTCCCCGTCCCCGTCCCCGTCGGCGCCGAGGCTCCCGTGGCGGCGACGGCCCGGCACCGCAAGCCGCGGCGCCCCTCGCCGGTACGGGTCGCACTGGCCGCGCTGGCCTCCGTACCGCCCGCGCGGCGGCTGGCGGCGGGGTTGGGGGCGGCCAGTGTGCTGGCCGCGACCGTGCTGACGGCGGCCGTGGACCCGGCGGCTCCGGTGGCCCCGGACCGGGTGCCGGCCCGGCAAAGCTCAACCTTTGCGCAACTTTCCGGAGATTGATGCCCACTGCACCCAACAGCTCCGTAGGGTCAGGTCGTGCCTGACATATCAACGACCATGATCGTCATCCTGTGCGTGGCGGCGGCCGCCGCAGGCTGGATCGACGCGGTGGTGGGCGGCGGCGGTCTGCTGCTCCTGCCGGCGCTCCTGCTCGGCCTGCCGAACGCCCACCCCGCCACCGTCCTCGGTACCAACAAGGCCGTGGCCATCGTCGGGACCGCCGGGGCGGCCGTCACGTACGCCCGCAAGGCCCCGGTGAACGTGAAACTGGCCGTCCGCATCGGCCTGGCCGCGCTCGCCGGCTCGATGGGCGGCGCCGCGCTCGCGGGCGGCATCAGCAAGGACACCCTCCGCCCGCTGATCATGGTGGTCCTCGTCTTCGTCGCCGCTGTCGTGATCTTCAAGCCCGGCTTCGGCACCGCCCCCTCCACCGCGCCCGTCAGCCGGCAGCGGGTGCTGCTCGCCATCGGGCTCGCGGGCCTGGGCATCGGCTTCTACGACGGCCTCATCGGGCCCGGCACCGGTACCTTCCTGGTGCTCGCCCTCACGGCGCTGCTCCACCTCGACCTGGTCACCGCCTCCGCCACCGCCAAGATCGTGAACTGCTGCACCAACGGCGGGGCGCTCGCGATGTTCGCCTACCAGGGCATGGTGCTGTGGCAGCTGGCCGCGCTGATGGCGGTGTTCAACCTGGCCGGCGGCATGATCGGCGCCGGTATGGCGCTCAAGAAGGGCAGCGGCTTCGTCCGCGGCGTGCTGCTGACGGTGGTGGGCGCGCTGGTGCTCAAGCTCGGCATCGAGCAGTGGGGCTGACCCGCCGGAACAGCTTCTAGTACGTCCCGGTGAGGTGTGCGAAGACCACCACGTTGCCGCGGTAGCCCGTGCGGGGCGAGAAGCCGCCGCCGCAGGTGATCACCCGGAGCTCGGCGCGCGCCGAAGGCCCGTACACGCGGGTGTCGGGGAAGGCCTTGGCGTCGTAGACCTCGACCGCGTGGACCGTGAACACCGCCGTACGGCCGTCCGCGCGCGGGATCTCGATGGAGGCCCCGCGGCGCAGCGCGCCCAGGTCGTAGAAGACCCCCGGCCCGACGGCGTCGTCCACGTGCCCGGCGATGACGGCGGTGCCGGTGGCGCCCGGTGTGGTGCCGTCGCGGTACCAGCCGGCCAGGTCGCGCCGGTCCGGCGGGGGCACTTCCAGGCTGCCGCGCCGATCCAGGCCCAGCCCGGTCAGCGGGGCGTCGACCCGGATGGAGGGGATCCGGATCCGGGCCGGCGGGGAACCGGGGAGCGGGGCGATCCCGGGGCCCACCACGCCGGCGGCGGTCAGTGATTCGGCGGGGGAGGGCAGTGGCGGTCCGACGGGTTCACGCGAACCGCTGGTCACGAGCCAGATGCCGACACAGGCGGCGAGCGCGACGAGTCCGCCGTGGCGGGCGGTGGGGGTGCGGGCGACGCGCCCCCGCGCACCACCGAAATCGCCACCCATGCGTACCCCCTCGGCTTCCGTTTCGGGTGACTGGCCGTCGCCCGGCCCCGCGAACGGGGGGACCTCGCGGGGCGGGCGACGGGGGACGGTACCGGTCGGACCGCGGCCGGAGCCGCGGTGGGCGTCCGTCAGCTCCGCGTGCCGCTCGCCCGGCGACGCAGGAGCCAGGTACCGCCGACGGCGGCAGCGGCCAGTACGGCCGCTCCCGCCGCGATCTTGGCGGGGTCGGTGGTGGTGGTCGTGCCACCGCCCACCCCGGTGTTGACGTGGCCCTGCGGGCCGCGCTCGGTGACGATCAGGTCGCCGGTGGCGAACTTGCCGTTCGCACAGGTCACGCCGATGGCGTAGGTCCCGCCGCGGGTGCCGTGGGCGATCTGGAACTGCCCCACGACCACCTCCTTGTGGGGGCCCGGGACCAGCTTGAACCGGCCGCCGCCCACCGTGGTGGCATCGCCGTCCGCGTGGCTGCCGCTCCCGCAGGCGGTGGTGTTCACGGTCACCGTGGCGCCGGGGGCGGCGGACTTGGGCCACACCTCCAGCGGCGCGAAGTCCCCAGGCGCGAAGCCCACCACGCCGAGTTCGGCGGCGGCGACGGCGCCGGCGACCGGCCCGGTGAACGCGGCGGCGGTCAGCACGGTCGCGGTCAGCAGGTGTGCGGTACGTCGGCGCATGGGGACTCTCCTGAAGACACGGGGTCGTGTTCCCGAGGAAACCCGGCCCGCCCGCCACGCGCCTGCTGATGTCCCGTCAGGTATGCCCCGCGAAGGCCCATCCGCTGTCCGTCCCCGCAGGTCAACGCGGGTGCAACGGCCATCGGGGAGCCCCGCGCCGTCCGGGTGACCGCGGTCGGCCGCGGGCCGGGCCGGCGGGGGCTCCACGGTGGCCGAGGCGCCCGCCGGGAGGACGTGCGCCGGCGGTGCGTACGGTGGTGGGGCGCGGGAGGGCGGGGGCCTTGCGGCCCGGCCCGCGCACCGTCGTGCCAGACCCGAGGGAGGGCCCCGTGACATCGGTCGAACGGCTACCGGACCCAGGCGATCCGCTCCCGTTCTTCGTCTACGGGACCCTGCGCCCGGGCGAGGTCAACCACGATCTCTTCCTGCGCGGCCGCACGGCCTCGGAGGAACCGGCCGTCCTCCCGGACGCGGCGCTCTACGACGGTCCCGGATACCCGTACGCGGTCCACCGCCCCGGCACGGTGGTCGTCGGCGAGCTGATCACGGCGGCGCCGGGTGGCTACGGGCGGCTGCTGGCCGCGCTGGACCAGCTGGAGGAGTACGGGGGCCCGGGCCGGCCGGGGAACATCTACGACCGGATCGCCCGCCCGGTGCTGCGCCCGGACGGCACCACGGTCCGCGCCTGGGTCTACCTGGCGGCCCCGTTGATCGCCCGCGACCTGCGGGAGTCGGGCACGGAGATTCCCGGCGGCGACTGGTTCGGGCGCGGGTGACCGGCGGCCGGTGACCCCCGGCTACGGCCCCCCGGCTACGGGCCCCGCGGCTTCGGTGCCCCGCGGCTACGGACTCGGCGCTACAGCCCCTCGGCGCCGCGGTTGCGCAGCCGTTGGCCGTACTGCTGGAGCACCCACAGCTCCTGCTGGACGGCCGCGTGCTGCTCCGGCGGGGCCTGCGGGCTCAGGCGCGTCATGGTGCCCTGGATCTCCAGGACCCGCCGGTCGACGGCCCGCAGGCGGACCTGGACCAGCTGCACCCCGGCGTAGATCTCGTCGACCGTCTTGGCGTGGATGGCCTCGACCGCCAGCTCCGTGACCATCGCGCGGACGGTGTCGTTCGGCGCGGCCTCGCGGACCCGGGCCAGGTAGTCGTCGGCGGCCTGCGAGGCACCGCCCGCGTCCTGGATCGCCTGGCGGACCGCGGCGTAGGGCGGGGCTGTGAACTCGTCGATCCCGTACGCGTCGAAGGCAGGCGAGACCAGGGCCGGCCGCTGGAGGGCGAGCTTGAGCAGCTCGCGCTCGGTGCGGTGGGCCGGGCTGCGCAGGTTCAGCGCGGGACCCCCGGCCGGCTGGGCGGCCGGCGCCGGGACGTCCTCGTAGGACGCGCGGCCCCGCTGCGGCTTCCCGCCGGGGCGGCCGCCCTGCGGTCCGTCGCCCTGGCCGCGCTCGCGGGCCCAGCGGGCCAGCTGCGCGACCCGCTTGACCACGAACTGCTCGTCGAGGATGCCCAGCATGCCCGCCAGCTGGACCGCCGACTCGTGCTGGATCGAGAGGTCCTTGATGCTCGCCACGACCGGCGCTGCCTCGGCGAGCGCGGCCGCCCGGCCCGCCGGGTTCTCCAGGTTGTGCCGGGACACGATGTGCCGCAGGGCGAACTCGAACAGCGGAGTACGGGCCTCCACCAGGCCGGACACGGCCGCGTCGCCCTGGGCGAGCCTCAGGTCACAGGGGTCCATCCCGCCGGGGGCGATGGTGATCGAGGTCTCCGCGGCGAACTTCTGGTCGTCCTCGAAGGCCCGCAGCGCGGCCTTCTGGCCCGCCGCGTCGCCGTCGAAGGTGAAGATCACCTCGGCGGTGGCGTTGTCCATCAGCAGTCGGCGCAGGATCTTGATGTGGTCCCCGCCGAAGGCGGTGCCACAGGTGGCGATCGCGGTGGTGACCCCGGCCAGGTGGCAGGCCATCACGTCCGTGTAGCCCTCGACGACCACGGCCCGGGAGGTCTTCGCGATCTCCTTCTTCGCCAGGTCGATGCCGTAGAGCACCTGGGACTTCTTGTAGATCGCGGTCTCGGGGGTGTTCAGGTACTTCGGCCCGTTGTCGTCGTCGCGCAGCTTGCGCGCGCCGAAGCCGACCACCTCGCCGCTGATGTCGCGGATGGGCCACATCAGCCGGCCGCGGAAGCGGTCGATCGGCTTGCCGCTGCGGCTGTCCTGGGCGAGCCCGGAGGTGATCAGTTCCTTGTCGGTGAAGCCCTTGCCGCGCAGGAAGCGGGTCAGGTGGTCCCATCCGGCCGGGCTGTACCCCACGCTGAAGTGCGTGGCCGCGGCCTGGTCGAAGCCGCGCTCCGCCAGGAACTTGCGGCCGATCTCCGCCTCGGGGCCGCCCAGCTGGTCGACGTAGAACTGGGCGGCGGCCTTGTGCGCCTCGACCAGTCGGATGCGGTCACCGCGGCCGCTGGTGCCGGCGGTGTAGCCGCCCTCCTCGTACCGCAGGGTGATGCCGGCCAGGCCGGCCAGGCGTTCGACCGCCTCCGAGAAGGAGAGGTGGTCGATCTTCATGACGAAGTCGAGGGTGTCCCCGCCCGCCTGGCAGCCGAAGCAGTGGTAGAGCCCCTTGCTGGGGCTGACCTGGAAGGAAGGGGACTTCTCGTCGTGGAAGGGGCACAGGCCCTTGAGGTTGCCGCCGCCCGCGTTCCGTAGCTGGAGGTACTCGGAGACCACGGCGTCGATCGGGACCGCGTCCCGTACCGCCTTCACGTCGTCGTCGTTGATCCGTCCTGCCACCCGTGAAGTCTACGGCCGGGCGCCGGCAATCCGGTCAGGCCCCCTCGGCCGCCACCAGGGAGTCGAGCGGAACGGACGGGTCCGCCAGCGCCTCGCGGTTGACCGGGGTCTTCGACCTGATCAGGGCCTGGATGTGCTCGGTGACGTCCCACACGTTCACGTTCATCCCGGCCAGGACCCGCCCCTGCGACAGCCAGAAGGCGATGAACTCCCGCTTGCCCACGTCGCCGCGGATCAGCACCTGGTCGTAGCCGCCGGCCGGCGCGTAGCCCGAGTACTCCAGGCCCACGTCGTACTGGTCCGAGAAGAAGTACGGCACGCGGTCGTAGCCGACCTCCTGGCCCAACATCGCCCGTGCGGCGGCCGGGCCGCCGTTCAGCGCGTTGGCCCAGTGCTCGACCCGCAGCCGGGTCCCGAGCACCGGGTGGTGGGCGGCGGCCACGTCCCCGACCGCGTAGACGTCCGGGTCGTTGGTCCGCAGGGAGGAGTCCACCGCGATCCCGCCGCCGTGCTCCCGGTCGACGAGCGCCAGCCCGGCGGTCTCGGCGAGCGCGGTCCGCGGGGCGGCCCCGATCGCGGAGAGCACCGCGTGCGCCGGGTGCTCCTCCCCGTCATCGGTACGGGCGGCCAGCACCATGCCGTCGTGGCCCACGATCTCGGTCAGCCGCGCCCCGAAGTGGAAGCGCACCCCGTGATCGCCGTGCAGGTCCGCGAAGAGCCGGCCGATCTCCGGGCCGAGCACCGCGTGCAGCGGGGTGGCCTCCGGCTCGACGACGGTGACCTCGGCGCCGTAGCCGCGGGCCGCGGCGGCCACCTCCAGCCCGATCCACCCGGCGCCCGCGATGAGCAGGTGCCCGTTGTCCCGGCCGAGCCCGGCCAGTACGCCCTTCAGTCGTTCGGCGTGCGCGAGGCGCCGCAGGTGGTGCACCCCGGCCAGGTCGGTGCCGGGGATGTCCAGGCGGCGCGGCTCGGCGCCGGTGGCCAGCAGCAGCTTGTCGTAGTACAGGACGGTGCCGTCGCCGAGGACCACCTTCTTGGCGTCCCGGTCGAGGTGGACCGCGGGCTGGCCGAGGTGCAGCTCGATGTCGGAGGCCGCGTACCAGGACGGCTCGTGGACGAAGACGCTCTCCCGTTCGTCCTTGCCGGTCAGGTACCCCTTGGACAGCGGGGGGCGTTCGTAGGGATGGTCGCGCTCGTCGCCGATCAGGATCACCCGCCCCGTGAACCCCTCGGACCTCAGCGCTTCGGCCGCCTTTGCCCCGGCGAGCCCTGCGCCGACGATGACGAATGTCCGGTGTGCGTCGACCACCTGATGCCTCCTCATAACCTCTCCGCCACATGCGACCACATGCGAGCGTCCCGCACCGAGCCTGCCGCGTGAAGGGGGAGTGGCTCGATCAACTCACCTTTCGGCGCGTCGGCCGCGCCGGGTGAGGCGTGCGTGAAGGGAACGGGCGGATGCGTCGGTGAGGCACGCGATCTGGTCGATGACCGCCCTTTTCCTGGCCTTGTCGTCCGGGGCCGCGTCGAAGATGGCCCGGAACTGCGGGTCCAGCCCCTCGGGCGCGCGGGCGCTCAGCGCCTCCGCGAGTTCGGCCAGGACGATGCGCTGGTCGGCGCGGATCCGTTCCTGCTCGTCGCGCTGCATCACGTACAGGTCGGCGACCGCCTTGAGCACCGCGCACTCGTTGCGCGCCTCGCGCGGGATCACCAGCTCGGCGCCGTAGCGGGTGAGACGGCCGGATCCGTACGCCTCGCGGGTGGCGCCCTCGGCGGCCAGGCAGAACCGGCCGATCAGCTGGCTCGTGGCGTCCTTCAGCCGGGACTGGGCGAGGGCCGAACCGTCGTACCCGTGCGGCCACCACTCCTGCTCCATCAGACGGTCGAGGGCGGCCCGCAACTCCTCGGGCGCGGTGTCGGCGGGGACGTAGCGGCCGATGGCCACCTGCCAGATCGCCGCGCGGTCGGGCTCGGCGTAGAGCATGTTGGGGTCGAGGTGGCCGGCGTGCAGACCGTCCTCGAAGTCGTGGACGGAGTACGCGACGTCGTCCGCCCAGTCCATGACCTGGGCCTCGAAGCACTTGCGGTCCGCGGGCGCGCCCCGGCGCAGCCACGCGAAGACCGGCAGGTCGTCCTCGTACGCGCCGAACTTGACCGAGTCGGGGTCGGTGGGGTGGTCCCCGCGGGCCCACGGGTACTTGGTGGCCGCGTCCAGGCAGGCCCGGGTGAGGTTGAGGCCGACGCTGACCAGCTCGCCGCTGGTCGGGTCGGGCACGAACCGCTTGGGCTCCAGGCGGGTCAGCAGGCGCAGCGACTGGGCGTTGCCCTCGAAGCCGCCGCAGTCCTTGGCGAATTCGTTGAGTGCCTCCTCGCCGTTGTGGCCGAAGGGTGGGTGGCCCATGTCGTGGGAGAGGCAGGCGGCTTCGACGAGGTCGGGGTCGCAGCCGAGCGCGGCGCCGAGCTCCCGTCCGACCTGGGCGCACTCCAGGGAGTGCGTCAGGCGGGTCCGGGGGCTCGCGTCCCAGTCGTAGGAACGGGTGCCGGGGGTGACGACCTGGGTCTTCCCGGCGAGACGGCGCAGCGCGGCCGAGTGCAACACGCGGGCGCGGTCGCGTTGGAAGGCGGTCCGGCCGGGCCGTTTGTCGGGCTCGGCGGCCCAGCGTTCGGTGTCGGCCGCGTCGTAGAGGTCGCGGTGGTCGTCGGTGAGGGCGTGCGTGGTGCCTTCCATGCAGAGACGGTAACCGGAACAACTGACAAACCTGGATCAGGCGGAGAGGAGTTCCGGCCGGGCCAGGTGGACGGGCCGGGCGAGGGCCTCGTCGTAGCGGTGCAGCACCAGCCGGGCCAGGGCCGGGTGATCGCCCAGCGGGGCGGCGGCGGGGCCGGGCGCCGCCGCGGCGGTCTGGCCGGCGAATCGGCCGGGAGCGGCGAAGTACGAGGCCACGGCGATCCGGTGGTGGCCGCGGGCGGCGAGGGCCCGGACCGCCTCGGGGGCGCTCGGCGCGGCGGCGGAGGCGTAGGCGGGGGTCACCGGGATGCCGCCGAGGCGCTCGGAGAGCAGGGCGGCGGTGCGGCGGGTGTCGGCCGCGGAGTCGGGGTCGCGGGAACCGGCGGCGGCCAGCACGACGGCCGAGCCGGGGGCCGGGGTCCAGCCGGTCTCCAGCAGCCGCTCGTACAGGGCCTCGACGAGCAACGGGTGCGGGCCCAGCGGGGCGGCGACGCGGGTGAGCAGGTGCCCGGCCCGGGCTGCGGCCGCGGGGAGGTCACGCTTGACGTGGTACCCGCGACCGAACAGCAGCGGGACGAGCACGGCCGAGCCGGACAGCTCGCCCAGGGTGTCGTCGAGCAGCGGCGCGGTCAGCTCGATGTGGCCGAGCCGGACGTCGAGCCGGGGGCGGAGTTCGCGGACGCGTTCGAGGAGGGCGCGTGCGGTGTGCAGGGCGCGCGGGTCACGGCTGCCGTGGGCCACGGCGACGAGGGTGGGCTGCATGGGCGGACTCCGGGTCGGCGCAGGCCGCTGAGCTGGGTGCCCAGCTGGCGGGTGATGCGGCCGAGCAGCTCGGCCGTGCTGTCGAAGGGAAGGGCGGGAAACTCGGGAGGGTGCACCGGCTCCGTCATGCATCGATCCTCCGCGCCGGAGGTTGCCGGTGCGTTGCGCGGGGATGACGGGTCTTTGCCGGGTGCTCACAGGGGCGTCGGCGCGGCTGTTCGGGGCGGGCGCGGCCGGCGGCCTACCCGCCGCGGATCGGGTCCGGGTGAACCGCGCGGCCGCGGGACGCGTCCTGACCTGCGGACGAGCAGTCGAGAGACCTGGGGATGGATGATGCGCCGACCACGCCTGCCGCGCCTGCCGCGCCTGCCGAGAGTCGAGTGGAGTCGGGCGGTGGCCGCGCTGCGCAGCGTGCGGAACCGGCGGCGGGCGGTGCAGACCGTCATGGCGGGCTGCGTGCTGGCGCTGCTGCCCTCGGCGTGGATGCACGCGGTGGCCGCCGACCGGTTGCGGACCACGGCCGACGCGCCCGTCGCCGAGGTGGCCGTGGTGTTCGGCGCGGGCCTGTTGGGGAGCCGGCCCACCCCGTACCTCGCCGACCGGCTCGACGCCGCCGCCGAGCTGTACCGCACCGGCAAGGTCAAGGTCGTGCTGGTCACCGGGGACAACAGCCGCACCGAGTACGACGAACCCGACGCGATGCGGAAGTACCTGACCGCGCACGGGGTGCCGGACCGGAAGATCGTCAGTGACTACGCGGGCTTCGACACCTGGGACTCCTGCGTGCGGGCCAAGGAGATCTTCGGCGTGGAGCGGGCCGTGCTGGTGACCCAGGGCTTCCACATCCGCCGGGCCGTCGCCCTGTGCCAGGCGGCGGGCCTGGACTCGTACGGCGTCGGGGTGGCCGACGTGCACGACGCCACCTGGTACTACGGCGAGACCCGCGAGGTCTTCGCGGCGGGCAAGGCGGCGCTGGACGCGGCCTTCAAGCCCGCCCCGCACTTCCTGGGACCGAAGGAGGAGGGGGTGTCGCGGGCCCTGGAGGCTCTGGCAGACTGACGCCGCGCCGACTATGCCGATTAGTCATATGCCGGTTGGTCCGTACGAGAGCGTCAGGGGTGTGGAACCGTGGCTGTTGTGGATCTGAGCGGCAAGGTCGTCGTCATCACCGGTGGAGCCCGCGGCCTCGGCGCCGCGGCCGCACAGGCCGTCGTCGACGGCGGCGGCCGGGTGCTGATCACCGACGTCCTGGAGGCGGAAGGCGCCGAGACGGCCGCGAAGCTCGGCGGCGCGGCGCGCTTCGTCCGGCACGACGTGACGAGCGAGGCCGACTGGCGGGCGGCCCTGGAGTACGCGGTCGCCGAGTTCGGCCGCATCGACGGCCTCGTGAACAACGCGGGCATATCCACCGGCCAGTTCCTGGAGCACGAGAGCGTCGAGCACTTCCGCCAGGTCGTCGAGATCAACCTGGTCGGCGTGTTCATCGGCATCAAGACCGCGATCCCGCTGCTGCGCGCGCACGGCGGCGGGTCCATCGTCAACATCTCCTCCGCCGCCGGACTGACCGGCCTCGCGCTCACCGCCGGGTACGGGGCCTCCAAGTGGGGCGTGCGCGGCCTGTCGAAGATCGGCGCGGTGGAGCTCGCCGAGGCCGGGATCCGCGTCAACTCCGTCCACCCGGGCATGACCCTGACCCCGATGACCGCCCCGATCGGCATCCAGGCGGGCGAGGGCAACTACCCCGGCGCCCCGCTCGGCCGGGTCGGCGTCCCCGAGGAGATCGCCGCGGCGATCTCCTTCCTGCTCTCCGACGCCGCCGGCTACATGACGGGCGCCGAACTCGCCGTCGACGGCGGCTGGACCGCGGGCCTCACGGTGAAGTACCTGACGGGTCAGTGACCCGCCACGCGCCCCCCGGCGGGACGGCCGCATGTGCGCGTGCCGCCGGAGGGACCCCCGGGCCACCGTCCGCCGCGCCGCGCCGGGCCTCACCGCGGCCGTCCGGCGGCGCTGAGGCGCAGCACCCGGACTTGTAACGCGCGGCGGCGGCCGGTGTAACACCGCCGACCCACGCTGGACCGTATGCACACCTCCGACTCCGCCATCGACACGCACTGCCCGTACTGCGCCCTGCAGTGCGGCATGAGGCTCCGCCCCGAGCCGGGCGGTGCCACCGTGGCCGTGGAGGAGCGGACCGACTTCCCCGTCAACCGGGGCGCTCTGTGCGGCAAGGGCCGCACCGCCCCCGCCGTGCTCTCCTCCCGGGTGCGCCTGACCCGGCCGCTCGTCCGCACCCACGCCGGGCGGCTGGAGCCGGCCACCTGGGAGGAGGCTCTCGACGCCGTCGCCGAGGGCCTCGCCCGTACCGGCCGCACCCACGGCCCGGACGCCGTCGGGGTCTTCGGCGGCGGCGGGCTCACCAACGAGAAGGCCTACGCGCTCGGCAAGTTCGCCCGCGTCGCCCTGCGCACCTCGCAGATCGACTACAACGGCCGCTTCTGCATGTCCTCGGCCGCCGCCGCCCACCAGCGGGCCTTCGGCCTCGACCGCGGACTGCCCTTCCCCCTGGCGGACATCCCGCGCACCGGCTGCGTGATCCTCGTCGGCTCGAACCTGGCCGAGACCATGCCGCCCGCCCTGCGCTACCTCACCGAACTCAAGGCGGCCGGCGGCACCCTGATCGTCATCGACCCGCGCCGCACCCGCACCGCCGAACAGGCCGACCTGCACCTCGCCCCGCGCCCCGGCACCGACCTCGCCCTCGCGCTCGGCCTGCTGCACCTGATCGTCGCGGAAGGCCGGGTCGACGCGGAGTTCATCGCCGCCCGCACCACCGGCTGGGAGGAGACCAGGGCCGCCGCCATGGCCCACTGGCCGGAACTGGTCGAGCGCATCACCGGGATACCGGTCCCCAGGCTCCGCGAGGCCGTCGCCCTGTTCTGCGCCCCGGAATCCGCCATGGTCCTCACCGCCCGTGGCCCCGAGCAGCAGTCCAAGGGCACCGACACCGTCGGCGCCTGGATCAACCTGTGCCTGGCCACCGGCCGGGCCGGCCGCCCGCTGTCCGGCTACGGCTGCCTCACCGGGCAGGGCAACGGCCAGGGCGGCCGCGAGCACGGCCAGAAGGCCGACCAGCTCCCCGGCTACCGCAAGCTCACCGACCCGGCGGCCCGCGCCCACGTCGCCGAGGTCTGGGGCGTCGACCCCGACAGCCTCCCCGGCCCGGGCCGCAGCGCCTACGAACTCCTCGACGCCCTCGGCACGGACGTGAAGGCCCTGCTCCTGATGGGCTCGAACCCGGTGGTGTCCGCCCCCCGCGCCGCGCACATCGAGGACCGCATCCGCTCCTTGGACTTCCTCGCCGTGGCCGACGTCGTCCTCTCCGAGACCGCCGCCCTCGCGGACGTGGTACTCCCCGTCACCCAGTGGGCGGAGGAGACCGGCACCACCACCAACCTGGAGGGCCGCGTCCTGCTCCGCCGTCGGGCGATCACCCCGCCGCCGGGGGTCCGCGGCGACCTGGACGTGCTGCACGGACTCGCCGCCCGCCTCGGCGTCGAGAAGGGCTTCCCCACCGAGCCGGAGGAGGTCTTCGAGGAGCTGCGCCGCGCCTCGGCCGGCGGCCCCGCCGACTACTCGGGCATCACCTACGCCCGCATCGAGGCCGAACAGGGCGTCTTCTGGCCCTGCCCCCAAGGCCCCGAAGCCCCCGAAGGCCCCGGCGGATCCGAGGGCTCGCCGGGCACCGAGCGCCTCTTCCTGGACCGCTTCGCCACCGACGACGGGCGGGCCCGCTTCGTCCCCGTCTCCCACCGCGACGCCGCCGAGGTCCCCGACGCGGACTACCCACTGCTCCTCACCACCGGCCGGGTGATCGCCCAGTACCAGTCCGGGGCCCAGACCCGCCGGGTCGACGAGCTCAACGCGGCCGCCCCCGGCCCCTTCGTGGAACTCCACCCGCGCCTCGCCGCCCGGATCGGCGCGGTCGAGGGCGGCCCGCTCGCCGTGACCTCCCGCCGCGGCCGGGTCGTCGCCCCGGCCCGCATCACCGACACCATCCGGGCGGACACGGTCTTCATGCCCTTCCACTGGCCGGGCGAGGGCCGCGCCAACACCCTGACCAACCCGGCCCTGGACCCCACGTCCCGGATGCCGGAGTTCAAGGTCTGCGCGGTCCGCGTCGAGCCCGCCTGATCAGGCGCCGTCCGCGAAGGTCGATCCGGCGCGGCCACCGCTCCTCCCCGGCCGCGTCCCGCGCGTGCGTCCCGCTCACGCCGTGGCCTCCTGCTCGATCCAGCCGTCGTCCACCGACAGGTCACTGTCGTAGAGCACGAACTCCCTTTTCCCCGTGCCCATTTCGTACCCGGCCGAGGCGAGCTCCCGGATCAGCGCGTCGAAGGCGTCACCCGCGCCGGCCGCGCCCGCGGCGCCGCGCCACCGCTGCGTCACGAACCGCACCTGCCAGCCCCCGCCCCCGACCCGCCGCGCGTTCGACGACAGGTGTGCCCCGTGCGGGACCACCAGGGCTTCCAGCGCCGGGCGGTCGAAGTCCATGGGCAGCAGCACCGGGATGTGGTGCTCGAAGTAGCCGCCGCCCGGGCCGGGGGCGTCCGTGGTCCAGGGGACCGTCTCCACCTTGACCCGGACCGGGTCGAAGCCGTCCGCCCGCAGTTGCGGCACCAGCCGCTCGTGACACGTGCGGTCCGGCACGGTCAGCATGGGCTGCGACACCATCCGCCCCCGCGCCGGCTCGATGTGGGTCACCTTCAACTCCCGCGCGGCGGCCCAGGCGTCGAGCCGCGCCAGCTCGGCCGCGTCCGCGCAGCGCACCGTCACGTGGGTCTCGTACTCATGCATGGAGTCGATCATCTCGGACATGCGTCCGATCCGCATCGGGGTTCCCGCCGGGGGGTAACCATGCGGTCACGCACCGGACTCAGAAAGTGCTCGCACGCCCCTCGTGGCCGCGATGTGTCGTACCCCACACTGAGGTGCGGTGCCCCCGTCCTCGGAGCCCTGGAGGTCGCCCCCGTGCAGACCCGGACCCTGACCGTGAACGTGAGCGAGTCCTCGGAGGCCAAGGCCGTGGACGAAGAGCCCGAGGTACTGGAGCTGATCGAGCCGGTGCCCGTGCAGCGCAGGCGCAGCAGCGGCGACAGCGGAGGCGGAGCGGGCCCGTCCGCCGATCTGTTCCGGCAGTACCTCCGCGAGATAGGCAGGATCCCGCTGCTCACCGCCGCCGAGGAGGTGGACCTCGCGCGACGCGTCGAAGCCGGCCTGTTCGCCGAGGAGAAGCTCGGCAACACCCCCGACCTCGACTCCCAGCTCGCCCTCGACCTCGACAAGCTCGTCGTCATGGGGCGGATGGCCAAGCGCCGGCTCATCGAGTCGAACCTTCGACTCGTCGTCTCCGTCGCCAAGCGGTACGTGGGTCGCGGGCTCACGATGCTCGACCTCGTGCAGGAGGGGAACCTCGGGCTGATCCGGGCCGTCGAGAAGTTCGACTACGCCCGCGGCTACAAGTTCTCCACCTATGCCACCTGGTGGATCCGGCAGGCGATGTCCCGGGCCCTCGCCGACCAGGCCCGGACCATCCGCGTGCCCGTCCACGTCGTCGAACTGATTAACCGGGTCGTCCGCGTGCAGCGCCGGATGCTCCAGGAGCGCGGGTACGAGCCGACGGCCGAAGAGGTGGCCGTCCAGCTGGAGTTGACCCCGGAGCGGGTCCTGGAGGTGCTCCGCCTCGCCCAGGAGCCGGTCTCCCTGCACGCCCCGGTGGGGGAGGAGGACGACGTCGCGCTCGGCGACCTCATCGAGGACGGGGACGCCGCCTCACCCGTGGAGTCGGCCGCCTTCTTCCTGCTGCGCGAGCACCTGGAAGCCGTCCTCTCCACCCTCGGCGAGCGCGAGCGCAAGGTCGTGCAGCTGCGGTACGGCCTCGCCGACGGGCGGCCCCGCACCCTGGAGGAGATCGGACGGATCTTCGGCGTGACGCGTGAGCGGATCCGCCAGATCGAGTCCAAGACCCTCAACAAACTGCGCGACCACGCTTTCGCGGACCAGCTCCGCGGGTACCTGGACTGACGGACCACCGGAAAAGGGGGCGCCCCGCCAGGCGCCCCCGCTCCGCCGCCCCGACGGCCCCGCTCCGCGGGCTTCTAGGCGTCGGTCAGCGGCCGGCTCATCCAGACGTCGTCGACGTACGCCCCGTCCAGCAGGAACTCCTCCGGCAGGACCCCGACCACCTCGAAGCCGCAGCGACGGTAGAGCTGCCGCGCCGGGTGGTTGTGGCCGAGCACGCGCAAGGTCATCCGGCGGGCACCGTCGGCCCGGGCGGCGGCGCAGACGGCCTCGACGAGGGCCACCGCGACCCCGCTGCCGCGGGCGGACTCGCGGACGGCCAGTCCCTGGATGTGCCGGACGTGCCGATTGGACGCGAGGGGACTGGCCGGGGCCTGGGCGATGTACCCGACGACGTGCCGGTCGCGTTCCGCGACGAGGAACCTCTCCACGGGATGCCGCTCGTCGAAGAGGACCGCGTCCGCCGGGCGCTCGGGGCCGGGTTCGCTCGCGCGCGACCACACCGACCGCAGCACGTCCAAGATCTCGCGTTCGTCCTCCGCCCGCGCGGGGCGTATCACCACGTCCGATGCCATGCCGTCATGCTATCGACGGCGCAGGGGCACCCGCGTACGTGTCCCGTACCCGAGTGCCCCTGCGCCCTGCGACGTCCGAAGGAAGGGACGTCCTAGTCGACCTCGGCCACCGCCTGCGCGAACTGCGCCGCGTACAGCCGGGCGTACGCGCCGCCCGAGGCCAACAGCTCCTCGTGCGTGCCCTGTTCCACGATCGATCCGCTCTCCATCACCAGGATCACGTCCGCGTCGCGGATCGTGGACAGCCGGTGCGCGATCACGAAGGACGTACGGCCGCGCGCGAGACGGGCCATCGCCTTCTGGATCAGCACCTCGGTGCGGGTGTCCACCGAGCTCGTCGCCTCGTCGAGCACCAGGATCACCGGCTCCGACAGGAACGCCCGGGCGATGGTGATCAGCTGCTTCTCGCCCGCGCTGACGCCCGCGCCCTCGTCGTCCAGCACGGTGTCGTACCCGTCCGGCAGGGTGCGGATGAACCGGTCCGCGTGAGCGGCCCGCGCCGCCTCCTCGACCTCGGCGCGCGTGACCTCGCGCGAGGCGCCGTAGGCGATGTTCTCCGCGATGGTGCCGCCGAACAACCAGGTGTCCTGGAGCACCATGCCGATGCCGTCGCGCAGTTCCTCACGGGTCATCTTCGCGATGTCCACCCCGTCGAGGGCGATCTCCCCGCCCGTGACCTCGTAGAACCGCATCAGCAGATTGACCAGCGTGGTCTTGCCCGCGCCCGTCGGGCCGACGATCGCGACCGTGTGACCCGGCTCGACCGTGAGCGAGAGGTTCTCGATCAGCGGCTTGTCGGGCTCGTAGCGGAAGGCCACCTTGTCGAAGGTGACCTGGCCGAGCCGCTCCTCCGGACGCTCCGGAACCACGGCGTCCGGCTCCTGCTCCGGCGCGTCCAGCAGCTCGTACACCCGCTCCGCCGAGGCGACACCGGACTGCACGAGGTTCGCCATCGAGGCGACCTGCGTCAGCGGCATCGAGAACTGCCGCGAGTACTGGATGAAGGCCTGCACGTCACCGATCGACAGGGTGCCGGAGGCGACCCGGAGCCCGCCGACGACGGCTATCAGCACGTAGTTGATGTTCGAGATGAAGAACATCACCGGCTGCATGATGCCGCTGACCAGCTGCGCCTTGAAGGAGGCCCGGTACAGCGCCTCGTTCTGCTCGGCGAAGACGGCCGCGGACTCCCGCTGCCGGCCGAAGACCTTGACCAGGCCGTGGCCCGAGTACATCTCCTCGATGTGGGCGTTGAGCGCGCCGGTCGCCTTCCACTGCGCCACGAACTGCGGCTGCGACTTCTTGCCGATCTTCGCGGCGACGAAGACCGACAGCGGTACGGTCACCAGCGCGACCAGCGCCAGCAGCGGCGAGATCCAGAACATCATCACGAGCACACCGACGATGGTCAGCAGCGAGTTCAGCAGCTGACCCATCGTCTGCTGCAGCGTCTGGCCGATGTTGTCGATGTCGTTCGTGGCCCGGCTGAGGACCTCGCCGCGCTTCTGCTGGTCGAAGTACGACAGCGGCAGCCGCGACAGCTTCGCCTGGAGCTCCTCGCGCATCCGGTAGACGGTGCCGTTCATGACGTGGTTCGACAGCCTCGTCGCGACCAGCATCAGCAGGCCGGCCAGGGTGAAGACCACCAGCGCCCAGATCGCGACGACCCCGACGGCGCCGAAGTCGATGCCCTGCCCCGGGGTGAAGTCGGTACCGGCGAGCATGTCCGCCATACCGTCCTGGCCCCGGGCGCGCAGGCCGTCCAGCGCCTGCTGCTTGGTGGTCCCGGCCGGCATCTCACGGCCGACGATCCCCGCGAACACCAGGTCGGTGGCCTCACCGAGGATCTTCGGGCCGACCACCGCGCAGCCGACACTGCCGACGACGGCCGCGACCATGCCCCAGATCTTGGCCCGGTCGTGCGCGAGCTGCCGCAGCAGCCGCTTGCCCGAGCCCTTGAAGTCCATGGACCGCTGGGCCGGCCCCATCATCATCCGTCCTCCGGGCCCGCTCATGCGGCCTCCGCCTCCGTCAGCTGGGAGAGCACGATCTCCCGGTAGGTCTCGTTGTCGGCCATCAGCTCGTGATGGCGTCCCTCACCCACGACCTGGCCCTCGTCCAGGACGATGATCCGGTCCGCGTCCCGGATCGTGGAGACCCGCTGGGCGACGATGACCACGGTCGCGTCCTCCGTCTCGCGGGCGAGCGCCGCGCGCAGCGCCGCGTCCGTCGCGTAGTCCAGGGCCGAGAAGGAGTCGTCGAAGAGGTAGATCTCCGGGCGCTGCACGAGCGTGCGGGCGATGGCCAGACGCTGGCGCTGGCCGCCGGAGACATTGGTGCCGCCCTGGCTGACCGGGGCGTCCAGGCCACCCTCCAGCGCGGAGACGAATTCCCTGGCCTGGGCCACCTCCAGCGCCTGCCAGAGTTCCTCGTCGCTCGCGTCCGGACGGCCGTAGCGCAGATTGGAGGCGATGGTCCCGGAAAACAGGTACGGCTTCTGCGGCACCATGCCGACCGTCCTGGCCAGCAGGTCCGGGTCGAGTGCGCGGACGTCCTCCCCGTCGACGAGGACCTCGCCGCCGGTCGCGTCGAAGAGCCGCGGGACCAGGCCCAGCAGCGTGGACTTGCCGCTTCCGGTGGAGCCGATCACCGCCGTGGTCTCGCCGGGGCGGGCCACCAGGTCCACCCCGCGCAGCACCGGGGCCTCGGCGCCCGGGTAGCGGAAGTCGGCGCCGCGCAGCTCCAGGCGGCCACGGCGGGCGAGTTCGCGCACCGGGTCCTTGGGCGGGACCACGCTGGACTCGGTGTCCAGGACCTCCTGGATGCGCTCGCCGCAGACCTCGGCGCGCGGCACCATCATGAACATGAAGGTGGCCATCATCACGGCCATGACGATCTGCATCAGGTAGGCGAGGAAGGCCGTCAGCTGGCCGATCTCCATGCCGCCGCTGTCGACGCGCATCGCGCCGAACCAGATGACGGCGACGCTGGAGATGTTCACGACCACGATCACCGTCGGGAACATGAGGGCCAGCAGCTTGCCCGCGGCCAGCGAGACCCCGGTCAGGTCGGCGTTGGCCTCCCGGAAGCGGTCCTTCTCGTAGTCGTCGCGGACGAAGGCACGGATCACCCGGTTACCGGTGATCTGCTCCCGCAGGACCCGGTTCACGGTGTCCAGGCGCACCTGCATCCGACGGAACAGCGGCCGCGTGCGGAAGACGATCGCGCCGACGGCGATCCCGAGCACCGGGACCACGGCGAGCAGGACCCCCGACAGCTTCACGTCGAGCGAGAGCGCCATGGCGATACCGCCGACGCACATGATCGGCGCCGAGACCATCAGCGTGAAGGTCATCAGCACCAGCATCTGGACCTGCTGGACGTCGTTCGTCGTACGGGTGATCAGCGACGGGGCGCCGAACTGGCCCAGTTCCCGCGCCGAGAAGCTCTGCACGCGGTCGAAGATCGCGGCGCGCAGGTCCCGGCCGAAGGCCGCGGCCGTACGGGCGCCGTAGTAGACGGCGCCGACGTTGCAGACGAGCTGGACGAGGGAGACACCGAGCATCAGCGCGCCGAAGCGCAGGATGTAGCCGGTGTCGCCGTTGACGACACCGTTGTCGATGATGTCGGCGTTGAGTGTGGGCAGGTAGAGGCTGGCGCTGGTCTGCAGCAGTTGCAGCAGGACCAGCACCGCGATGGGTTTCCGATACGGAACCAGATGGGTCCGCAGAAGTCGTATGAGCACGCGCAGGCTCCGGTCGGCACGATCGAGGGGTTCAACCCATCTTGGGCCAACCGGACCTGTGATCCCCACCGGATTTCGCAAAGGCCGGTCAAAAGGACCAGCCCGCCCCGACCATCGCCCTAGGGACGGGCACCCGGGGACGGAAGCCTAGGAACGGGCCCCCTGGAACGCCCCGGGGTGGATCTGCTCGCGCGTGGCGATGTACTGCTGGCGTACCCCCTGCCACGCCGCGAATTCCTCGCCCGGCTCGAAGACCTGCGCCGACGGGGCCGGCCAGACCGGCGGGGTGTGCGGGGCCAGCGTGCCCTGCGCCACACCGAGCGCCCAGGCGGCCTGGCGCGCCGCGCCCAGCGCCGCGTAGTCGGCCGGCGCCGGTACGACGACCTGCGTGCCGAACAGCCCGGGAGCCGCGGCCTGCACGGCGGGCAGCTCGGCCGCCGCGCCCAGCAGGAACACCCGGCGGATCTCGACCCCGCGCGAGCGCAGCACGTCCAGCGCGTCCACCAGCCCGCACAGCATGCCCTCGAAGGCGGCCCGGGCCAGGTGCTCCGGCTTCATCGAGTCCCGGCGCAGTCCGGACAGGGTGCCGGCGGCGTGCGGCAGGTTCGGGGTCCGCTCACCCTCCAGGTACGGCAGGAGTACGAGGCCGTGCGCGCCCGGCGTCGACTTCAGCGCGAGCTCGGACAGCCCCTCCAGATCGGTGCCGAGCAGTTCGGCGGTGCCGCGCAGGGCCCGTACGGCGTTGGAGGTGTTCACGACGGGCAGGTGCATGCCGCCGGCGTCGGCCAGCGAGGTGACCAGCCCGCCCGGCTCCGACACCGCCTCGTGGTGCACCGCCATCACCGAACCGGAGGCGCCGAGCGAGACCACCGCGTCGCCGGGGCCCAGCCCCAGCCCGAGCGCGGCGGCCATCGTCTCGCCGGTGCCGGCCGATATCAGGAGCCCCTCGGGCGTGGTCCCGGCGGCGTCGGCCGGGCCGAGCACCTCGGGCAGCAGCGCCCGGTGCCCCAGCGCCAGCTCGACCAGGTCGGGGCGCCAGGTCCCGGTGGCGGCCGACCAGTACCCGGTGCCGGAGGCGCCGCCGCGGTCGGTGGTCCGCCGGGCGGGGCGGCCCAGCAGCTGCCAGACGAGCCAGTCGTGCGGGGACATCAGCACGGCGATCCGGCGGGCGGCCTCGGGTTCGTTGCGGGCCAGCCAGGCCAGCTTCGCGACCGGCTGGGCGGCGTGCGGGACCGAGCCCACCGCCTCGACCCAGCGGTGCCGGCCGCCGAAGGCGTCGATGAGGTCGGCGGCGGCGACCTGGCCGCGCTTGTCGTTGCCGACGAGGGCGGGACGGACCAGGGCGCCCTGCGGGTCCAGCGGCAGCAGGCCGTGCTGCTGCGCGGAGACCCCTATGGCCTGGACCCCTTCGAGGAGTCCGCCGCCGGCGGCCTCGCCGAGCGAGAGCAGCCAGGCCTGCGGGTCGGTCTCGTGCGGATTCGAGCCGTCCGGTTCACCCGTGGGCTGTGGATGGGGTGCGTACCCCTGGCGCAGCACGGCGCCGGTCTCGGTGTCACAGACGACGATGCGTGTGAACGCGGAAGAGCTGTCCAGCCCGGCGACTATCCCCATGCGGTGAATTCTGCCGCACGCGAGGCCGGACGCGACCGGTCCGGAGCCCCCGGAACCTCATGGATCCCGTGGGCCCCAGACGTGTACTGCCGATCAGGTGTTGCTCGTGCCCCAGTCGTCCTCGCCGGCACTGCCGCCGACCCGGTCGCGCAGGCCCCGTACCCGCCCGGCGAGCGAGTCCGGGACGGCGTCGCCGACCTTCTGGCTCACCGCGGTGAAGGCCTTCCCGGCGAACTCGCGCCCGGTCTGCCCCGCGGTCTCGGCGGCGTTGCGCACCGCCGGGTTCTGCGCGAGCTGCCGGGCGGACTTCCGGAGCTGCTCGTAGCGCTCGCGTCCGGCCCGGGTTCCGAGCACGTACCCGAGGGCCAGTCCGACCACGAACGTGACCTTGTACCGCATGCCTGTCACCCTTCGTCGTGTGGTGCCCGACCCGCTGTCGATACCGATTGGCGGAGCACCCCCCTGCTTGCGCTAATCTATGACTCGCAACGGGCACTCGCCCCCCGGCAACGCCGGAGGTGGGCTGTTCGATGCATAGCAGCAATCCCCTGTAGCTCAATTGGCAGAGCAGCCGGCTGTTAACCGGCAGGTTACTGGTTCGAGTCCAGTCGGGGGAGCGCGGTCCCCTGTAGCTCAATTGGCAGAGCATTCGGCTGTTAACCGGAGGGTTGCTGGTTCGAGTCCAGCCGGGGGAGCAAGGAAGAAGAAGAGGGCCCTGAGGGGTCCTCTTCTTTTCTTTGTGGCCCCGTCCGGGAACCGGACAGCGCTCAGCGCGGTCTCTCTGGACAGGCGAAGCCGATCATGCGAGGCATCCGAGGCAGGAGATCGTATGAGCGGCTATGCTGCGGCAGACGGCGCGCACACGTGTACGCGCCACGCCGTGAAGGGGCGGTAGCTCAGCCGGTTAGAGCAGCGGACTCATAATCCGTCGGCCGTGGGTTCGAGTCCCACCCGCCCCACCACAAGCCGCAGGTGAAGAAACGATCGCACCTGCGGCTTCGGCGTTTCCGGGCACCGTTTCGCACGGGCCGGGGTGGGGTCAGAAGTCCTCCGTCTCGTCCGTGAGGTGGCGCAGGACGTCCGTCAGGTCCTGCCGGCGGGCGAACGCCACCCGCTGGCGGTGGGCGCCCGAGCCGTCGCGCAGGAGGCCCGCCAGGGTCTTGGCGGCGTGGTCGAGGTCGCCGGCGGCGGACAGTTCCGGGGCGACCAGGTCCAGCAGGGCCTCCGCGAGGTCCGCCGCGGGGAGTTCCGTCCCCGAGTACGGGTCGAGGCCGAAGCCCTCCAGGCCGTCGTGGGCCGCCCGCCAGCGCGCGAGGCGCAGTACGTCGTCCCGTACGGCCGGTTCGGGGCGCCGCTCCGCGATCTCGCGCAGCGCCGTGGAGACCAGCGCGCGGGCCAGTTCGGCCTGCAGGATCGCCGAGTCGATGTCCGGGGACATGTCCGGCGCCCGGATCTCGAGCGTCGGCCAGTGCCCGGAGGGGCGGAGGTCCCAGTAGACCATCTTGGTGTCCAGGGCCGCCCCGGAGCCGAGCAGGGTCTGCACCGAGCGCCGGAAGTGCGCCGTGGACGTGAAGTGCGGCGGCAGGCCCGCCGAGGGCCAGCCGGACCAGGCCATCGCCCGCCAGCTGGCGTGGCCGGTGTCACGGCCGCCCCAGAACGGCGAGTTGGCGGCCAACGCGATCAGCGTGGGCAGCCAGGGTCTGATCCGGTTGGACACGGCCACCGCCGTGTCCACGTCGAGCGTGCCGATGTGGATGTGGCGGCCGCAGCTGACGAGGGTGTCGGTGAGCGCGCCGAAGCGGCGGTGCTGCTCGCGCTGGCGCGGCTCGTCGTCGGTCAGGTGCAGCGGCCCCTCCACGGCGACGACCGGCGAGGGGGCGGCCAGCAGCCGGCAGCCGTGGGCGCGGGCGGCCCGGCCGACGGTGCGCCGCAGGGCGGCGAGCTCGGCGCGCAGCGAGGCCGCCGAATGGGCTATCGGGGTGGATATCTCCACCTGGTAGCGGGTGCCCTCCGGGTGGAGTTCGCCGGGCAGTCCGTCGGCCGTCGCCAGGACCAGCGGGGCGGCGGGGACCACCCGGAAGCTGCGGGCGTCGACGAGCAGGAACTCCTCCTCCACGCCGACGGTGAGGGGGACGGTGGTGCGCACCGTGTTCTGCGTCGTGCCGGTGCTCGTGGTGCTGTTGCCAGGTTCGATCACTACGCCTCCCTGGACATACGAGTCTTTTCATCATGAGCCGAACACGAGGGGAGGAGCGCACGACGATTCGGTCAAATGTCCGGTGATAGTGGCGAGTTACCGGTAATGCGCCTCCCGGGTCGGGAGGCCGGAGCCGGGTGTGGCGACTGTTGCCGGTGTGTGAAGTGCCCGAAAATGCCGGAGGGCGGCGGACGGCCGGTGGTTATCATCCGACGTGACCCGGACGACCGCCCCACCCCAGCTCTGGCAGCGAATATTCGCCGACCTCACCCCGCTCAGCGTGTCCGCCGACTATCGGCGGCTGTGGTTCGGCGGAACCATCTCCTGGGTCGGTCAGGCGATGACCATCCTCGCGATCTCGCTCCAGGTCTACGACATCACGCGGTCCAGCTTCTCGGTCGGGCTCGTCGGGCTGTTCTCGCTCGTTCCGCTCGTCGCCTTCGGCCTCTACGGCGGGGCGATCGCCGACACCGTGGACCGGCGCAAGCTCGGCCTCTACAGCTCGATGGCCGCCGCCGCGCTGTCGGTCGTGCTCGCCGCCGCCGCGCTGCTCGACCACCACCGCGTCTGGTTCCTGTACGCCGTCGTCGCACTCCAGGCGGTCTGCGGGGCCCTGACCGGCCCGGCCCGGTCCGCCATGATCCCGAGGCTGCTCCCGGTCGAGCAGTTGCCCGCCGCCAATGCCCTGAACTCCGTGACCATGACCTTCGGGTCGATGGTCGGCCCGGCCCTCGGCGGATTCATCGTCACCGTCGCGGGCTACGAGGCGGCCTACCTGATCGACGCCGTCACCTTCACCGCCGCGCTCTACGCGATGTGGAAGCTGCCGTCGATGAAGCCCGACCGGGCCGAAGGCGCGCGGGGCCGGGCCTCCGTCCTCGACGGCCTGCGCTTCCTCGGCACCCGACCGAACATCCGGATGACCTTCTTCTCCGACCTGGCCGCCATGGTGCTCGCCCAGCCCCGGGCGCTGTTCCCGGCCATCGCCGGGCTCTGGTACGGCGGCGGTCCCGGCACGGTCGGTCTGCTGGTCGCGGCGATGGCCGCCGGGGCGCTGCTCGGCGGGCTGTTCTCCGGCTGGCAGGGTCGCATCCGCCGGCACGGGCTGGCGATCCTGCTGGCCGTCGCCGGCTGGGGGCTGGCCGTCGCGGTGTTCGGGGTCACCCGGAACCTGTGGCTCGGCATGTTCTTCCTGGCCCTGGCCGGGTACGCGGACACCGCCTCGATGGTGTTCCGCACCACCATGCTCCAGGCCGCCACACCCGACGACATGCGCGGCCGCCTGCAGGGCGTCTTCATCATCGTCGTCGCGGGCGGACCCCGGCTCGGCGACTTCCTCGCCGGGTCCGCCGCCGACCTGATCTCCCCGACCGTGGCCGTCACGGGCGGCGGGCTGGCCTGCGTACTGGTGCTGGGTCTGCTCGCGCTGCGCTGGCGCGACTTCGCCCGCTACGACGCCCGTTCCCCGGAGGCGTAGCGGCGCAGTCTCCGGCGCCGCCGGGACCGCCGGTCCGGACGGCTTCGGGCGGCGGCCGGGCGCGCGCCGAGGCCGGTCGTGCCGGGGGCGGGCGCGCGCCGGGGCGTCTCCTCGGGCGCCGAACGTGGCGAGGGGTCGGAACGTCGGGCGGCACTGCGTTCGGCGCCCTGCGGGGAGCGCCCCGCCACACACCCGCCCCCGACACGACCGGCGGCCGGGCTACGCGTCCACCGGCTCCCGGGTGCGGTCGCCGCCCTCGGAGCCGGTGTTGGGGGTGCCGGCCGGTTCGAAGAGCAGGATCTGTGCCTCCGCCGCCGCCGCCGGGCAGTGTTCGACCCCGCGCGGGACCACGTACATCTCGCCGGGGCAGAGGACCACGTCCCCGTCGCGCAGGCGGATCGTCAGGGTGCCCCCGACCACCAGGAAGAGCTCGTCGGTGTCCTCGTGGGTGTGCCAGATGAACTCCCCCTGGAGCCGGGCGGCCTTGACCTCGTAGTCGTTGAAGCGGGCGAGGCGCCGCGGCGCCCACTGCTCGGTGAAACCCGCCAGCTTCTCGGCGATGTTGACCTTGTGTGTCGTCATGTGGACAGCCTGTCGCCACCCCCGCGGGCGGTCTTGTACGTTCCTGACATGGCCGCGATACGTCCGCCCAGCACCGTGTCCGCCTGGCAGCCGTCGGTCCCGGGGATCGCCGAGGTCTTCCACGCCCGGTTCACCGACCACGCCTATCCGGCGCACGTGCACGACACCTGGGCGCTGATGATCCTGGACGGCGGGCGGGTCGACTTCGCCCTGGACCGTGAGCGCCACGGCGTCGGGCTCCGGAACTCCGTGATCCTGCTGCCGCCCGGGGTGGCCCACGACGGGCGGACCGTCACCGAGGCCGGGTTCCGCAAGCGCGTCCTCTACCTCGACACCTCCGTCCTGCCCGAAGGCCTGACCGGGGCCGCCGTCGACGCCCCGCTGCTGCTCGACCCGGCGCTGCGCGAGCGCGTGCACGGCCTGCACGTGGCGCTGGCCGCGCCGGAGCTGCCGGCCGGGGCGGTCGAGCGGCTGGAGGCCGAGTCGCGGCTGGCCTTCGTACGGGAACGGCTGCACCGGTGGCTCGCGGGCCGCGCGCCGACGGCGTACGGGGAGCCGGGCGCGGGCCTCGCCGTACGGCTGCGCGAGCTGCTCGACGCGCGGGTGACCGAGGGGATCGGCCTGGAGGAGGCTTCGGCGGTGCTGGGCCATGTCCACCCCACCCACCTGATCCGGAGCTTCAAGGCGGCGTACGGGCTGCCACCGCACGCGTACCTCACCGGGCGGCGGGTGGAGCTGGCGCGGCGGCTGCTGCTGGCGGGGGTGCGGCCGGCCGAGGCGGCGACGGCCGCGGGCTTCTACGACCAGGCGCACCTGACCCGGCACTTCGGACGGCACGTGGGGACCAGCCCGGCGCGGTTCGCCCGCTCCGGCCGGGTGTGAAGGCCAGGGGGGAGTCCTGCGGGAGAACTGCGGTGGAGCTACTGGAGCCAGCCGCGCTGGGCCGCCTTCAGTCCGGCTTCGAACCGGCTCGACGCGTCCAGGCGCTCCATGAGCCCCGCCATCTGCCGCCGCACGCTGCGGGCGGAAATGCCCAGCCGACGCCCCGCGACCTCGTCGGTGAGGCCGGACGCGAGCAGCGTGAGCAGCTCCTGCTCCGCCGTACTGAGACCCGTACGGGTGTCCTTGGAACGATCGGCGCCGAGCGGGACCGCGGAGTGCCACGTCTGCTCGAACAGGGCGACCAGGGAGGCGACGACCCCGGCTTCGCTGATGCAGATCGCGCCGCGCTTCGTGTCGGCCGGGTCGATCGGCACGACGGCGACCCGGCGGTCGAAGACGAGCATGCGCGGCGGGAGCGTCGGACAGGTGCGCACCATGCCGCCGCGCTCGGTCGTCCACCGCGCGTACGCGAGCGTGGCGGGGTCGTGCCGCACGCTGTCCTGGTAGAGCGTCAGTACGGAGATGCCCCGGCCCAGGGCCGCGTCGTCCAGGGGTCGGGAAGCGTCGAGGCTGGCCTGTGACTGGGCTCCGCCGGGCATCACCGAGAGGCACTCGTCGGACATCTCCCGGGCGAGGCCCTCCAACCGTGCCTGGATGGCGTCGAGGCCGACGAGGCGCTCGCTGGTCGCGGTCCGGGTGGCCGGCCGGAAGTCGGCGTACTCGGCGATCGCCCGCGCGGCGGCGGCCTTGCCGAGTTCGAGTTCCTGCCGCCGGCGCAGGAGTTCCTCCTCCTGTCGTCGCAGGAGCATCTCCAGTCCGAGCTCGGGGCTGACCGGCCGCATCTCGCCCAGGACGTCCCGGGAGGCGCGCAGCAGTCTCAGGTCGGCGAGCTTGTCCAGGGCGTCGCGCACGGTGCTCTCCGGTACGCCCAATTGGCAGCACAGATCCTGCACGCTGCCCTCCGGGTGGGCCAGCATCGCCCGGTACACCGCTTCCACCCCGCGGTCGAGCCCCAATACATCCAGCATCCGCCAGCCCCCCAGCCACGCGACGATTACAATCGCCACAACCTTACGGGCCGCCCCACAGGGCAACAAACGGTCTGACGGCTTCCAGCCAACGAATGTCCCAACCAGTGAGCCATGAGCGGTGGATGGTGCGGCTAGTAAAATCGCCATCAGGGTTGGGGGGTATCGTGTTTTCCCGACGGATCGGAGCTGGCTGGGATGGACGCAGGACCAGGTGGAGGCCGCGAGCACCCGCCGTCGTTGCCCGACCGCGCTCACAAGATCTCCGAGCGGCTCGACGGGCTGATCCTCCAGGAGGCCGCGCGGGCGGGAGGGAAGTCCCCCGCCTACCGGGAGCTGGCCGACCGGGTCAACCGGATCGCCGGACGCAGCGTCATCTCCCGCGACACGATCCGCAATCTGCACCAGGCCACCACGCAGAAGGGCCAGTCCCCGAACCCCACCGTGGAGACCCTGGACTGGCTGGGCCTCGCGTTCGGGATCCGCTGCGGGGCGACCTACTTCCTCGACGATGCCAAGGCCGCCGTCGTGGACGAGCAACTGCTCGCCCTGGACGCGCTGGCGAACATCCGGGCGGCCGCCGGTAACGCCGGCGTCATCGGGCTCGCACAGCGCGCCTCGGGTCTGTCCGACAACAGCCTCCACATGCTGGCCGCGCTCGCGGACCGGCTGAGCGCACTGGAGGCGGCCGGGGACGGCGGCGCCACCGCCCAACCATCCCAAGAAGGCCGCTGAGGAAGATCGTTAGTAGTCTGAGGGCGTCGCACGGACCGCTGATCCACCGCTGACCGAAGGATTCGGTGCCGCCATGCCTGTACCGCGGGGTCTGCGAAGGCGGTGCGAGGGCATCCTGGCCGAGATCGAGCTGCCCGACCCGTTCACGGTCGACTCCTTCCGGGACGCACTCGCCCGTCACCGCGGACGTCCGATCGTGATGGAGCCGCTGCCCGAGCTCGGGTTCGCCTCACCGTGCGGGGCGTGGATCGCCCTGCCCAGCCTGGACGTCATCTTCTACGAGCAGAAGACCAGTCCGGCCCACCAAGACCTGATCAAGCTCCACGAACTCGGCCACGTGCTGTGCGGCCACACCCACAACGTCGAACTGGCCCAGCTCGCACAGGCCCTCTCCGAACTGACCCCGGACCTCGTCGTACGGACGCTCGGCGCCGCGCGCACCAACTTCGCCTCCGTCGAGGAACAGGAGGCCGAGATGATCGCCGTGCTCCTGGCCGACCTCGCCGGCGCCGACCGGGTCGGCACCCCCTCCTCACGCCGGCTGGCCACCAGCCTCGCCCACCCGGTGCGCCGTCTGCGCCGCTGGCGGGGCAACTGATGTACTCGATATATCACTTCACCCTGCCCGCCCTCATGTGGGTCATGGTGCTCTGGCGTGCGCCCTCCGCCCTGGGCGGCACGCGCGCCTCCCGGTTCCTGTGGGGGTTCCTCGCCGCGATCGCCGTCGCACTGACGACCAGACCGCCCGAGGTGGACCTCCTCATCCGGGGCCTCACCGGGTCACCCGACCTGTCCGTGCTGGTCAAACACCTCGCCGGGCTGGCGTCGAACTACTGCGTCCTGGAATACGTGATCGCGGTCCACGGCCGCGGACCGCAACGGGCGCGGGACACGTGGCTGCGCCTCGTCGCAGTGGTGGCCGCCGCACTGGCCCTCACCGTGCTGTTCGTCTTCTTCTTCGAGCACGACCCCAGCGCTCCGCCGACCCGGGTGACCGACGCCCACCTCGGCGACCCGGCGGTGCGCCTGTACGAGACCATCGTCTACGTCTACCTCGGCATCGCCACGGCCCTGTCGGCGAAGCTCTTCTGGTCGAACCGCCGCAGCGTGCCCGCGGGACTCCTGCGCGCCGGAGTCGTGTGCCTGGCCGGCGGCGGCGCGATGGGCTTCGTCTACACCATGTACCGGGTGGTGTTCCTCGCCCACCAGGAGAGCCGGCCGGACGTCCCGGGGCGCGGAACCCCCGATGCCCTCTCCGAGATCCTCCCGGTGATCTCCCTCCTCCTCGTCCTCGTGGGTGTGGGCCTGCCGCCGCTGCGGACCCTCGTCCGCTACGTCGGCGACCAGTACGCGCTGTGGCGCCTGCACCCGCTGTGGTCGGACCTGCTCCACGCCGTCCCGTCGGTCGCGTTCGGACCGCGCATGGGCCGGACGCGCGATCTGTTCGTCGCCGGCGACCGGACGCTCGACGTGGCCCACCGGGCCTTCGAGATCCGCGACGCCTGCCTCGTCCTGCGGGACCGGTCCGCGGCGACGGGGGCGGAGCAGCCCGCGGAGGCCCCCGGCCACGCACACCCCGGAGGCGGGGTGCCGACCGCCCGGGCGGAGGCGGAGTGGCTGTTCTCGGTGCTCCACGGGGAGCCGGACGCCCGCCAAGCCCCCGCGCCGCCCCCGGCCCACAGCAGGACGCCCGCCGAGGAGGTGGCCTGGCTGCTCAAGGTCGCCTCGGCCTACGGGCAGTTGCCCCGAGGGGGCGCCGAGGCGGTGCGGCGGACGGCGGGCCAGGAGGCCCGGTAGGGGGCATCGCCGCAGGTCGGCAGGGGCCGCGTCCTGATGCGGCCAGTCCTAATGCTGACGTCCGCATCGTCTTCCTCGGGGTCTCCGGGGTCGGCAGGATAGTGCTCACCGGAACGGCGGGGGAGGCAACTCCAGGCCGGACCCGGGGGCCACGGCGCCGACCGCCGGTCCCGAACTTCCTGCTCACGTCACACCTGGGGGAAACCGTCATGTCCACGACCGCCCGCCTACTCGCCACCGTCTTCGCCGCCTCGGTCCTGTCCGGTGTGGCGGCCCCCCTCGCGTCTGCCGCCACGACGGCGACGGACCCGAAGGGCATCGGCTGGGACGTGGTCCCGGCCCACGCGACGGTGTCCGTGTCCGCGGCGGGCGCGTCGGACAACGGCATCGGCTGGGACTGACCCCGCGGTGCTACCCGTCCATCTCACCTTGATGCCGACGGGAGGAACCCTGCCGACCGACCACCAGGCACACGCCCTGGTCGACGCCCTGTGGGCCCACGCCACACCCGACTGCGGCATGGAACACATCAGGGCCCGCACACATCCGGACGGCATCGGGATCGTCCTCTTCATCCGCGCCGCCCGCACCGACATCGCCCAGGCCCAGGCCCGCCGCCTCGTCGTCGACACGCTCGCCTCGGGCGGCATCGGAGTCCACGGCTACTCCGTCACGTTCCACCCCTGATCGAGGCCCCGCGCATCGCGGCCCGCCCGCCCCGTCGAGGGTCGGCCGGCCTCTCTCCCCCTGTCTTCCTTCGCTCTTCCCACTCTTCCCGCTCTTCCCGGCTCTTCCAACGGCGCCCAGGCCCATCGGCCGGCCCGTCCATCAGCCCTGTCTTCCAGGAGACTTCATGCCCAGCAAGTCCAACGCGGCCCGCGCCACGGGCACCCTCGTGGCCCTCTCCCTCGCCGCGGCCGTCCTCGCCTCCGCACCCGTCAACGCCGCTCAGGTGGATGCGCCGTCCGCCGCGGCCGTCGCGGCGGCCGCGGCCACCGCGGACGTCGAGCGTCCGCAGGGCAAGCCGGAGCCCCTCAAGACCGAGGGGGCCGGCAAGAGCACCTTCTCCGGCGCGGCGGCCGCGCAGAGCGCCGGCGCCCCCATCACCCGCAGTTCGGTCATCGCCCGGGCCAAGACCTGGGTCGACGCCCAGGTCCCGTACAGCATGAACAACTACCGCGACGGCTACCGCACCGACTGCTCCGGCCTGGTCTCCATGGCCTGGAACCTCGGCACCAGCGCCTGGACCGGCAACCTCGACACCTTCGCGGACCGCATATCGAAGAACGACCTGCGCAAGGGCGACATGCTGCTCTTCCACAACCCCTCCAACCCGGAGCGGGGTTCGCACGTCACCATCTTCGAGCAGTGGACCGACTCGTCCCACACGTCCTACATCGGCATCGAGCAGACGCCTCCGCACGCCGTGCGACGCGTCATCCCCTACGCCTACTTCAACAACTCCAGCTCCTACATCCCCTACCGCTACAAGAACATCATCGAGGACGCCAAGCCGACGAATGCGGGGGTGTATCGGCCGGCGGAGTCGAAGTTCTATGTGGCGGACCGTACTGGTGGTGTGTACGGGTGGTCGGGTTTCGGTGTTCCGGGTGACAAGCCGTTGACGGGTGACTGGAACGGTGACGGTCAGGACACGTTCGGTGTTTATCGTCCGGGGGATCAGACGTTCCATCTGAGCGATGACAATGCCACGGCTGCGGTGTCGGTGACGTACGGGAGTCCTGGGGACGTTCCGTTGGTGGGTGACTGGGACGGTGACGGCAAGAAGTCGATCGGTGTGTATCACCCGGCGGACCAGACGTTCTATCTGAGCAATGACAACCGGGTCGCCGCTTATGCGATTCAGATGGGTGTCGGTGGTGACACTCCGATGACGGGTGACTGGAACGGTGACGGCAAGGACACGATCGGTGTGTATCGGGGTGCGGACCAGACGTTCTATCTGACGGATTCTCAGAACAGTGCGCCGGTGAACCACCAGATCAGGTTCGGTAATCCGGGGGACATTCCGATCAAGGGTGACTGGAACGGGGACGGCACGGACAAGGTCGGTGTCTATCAGATCGCCGGTTCCGATTTCGTCGGTGCCGGCAAGGATTCCGACCAGGTCATCTACAACGTCCGGTTCGGTGTTCCCGGCGACGTCCCGATCACCGGCCAGTGGTGACGGCCGACCACACGGAGCCCCGTCCGGTGCGGAGCCGCGTGCTCCGCACCGGCGGGCGAGGCCGTGCCCGAGCAGTCGCCGCCGCACTGGGTGCGACCATGGTGCTGGCCCTGCCGGCCGCAACGGCGGACGCGGCGTCCGTCGCGACGTGGGACAAGGTCGCCCAGTGCGAGAGCAGCGGCAACTGGAGCTACTACAAGTCCGGCTTTCCGTACTTCGGAGGTCTGCAGATCTCCCTGCCGACCTGGCGGGCCTACGGGGGCGAGCAGTACGCGAGCTACCCGCACCAGGCGACCAAGAAGCAGCAGATCCTCACCGCCGAGAAGATCCTCGCCGGTCAGGGGCCAGGAGCTTGGCCCAACTGCGGTCGGTCGAACGGCCTCGGCAGTGATCACGCGGATCCGTACCCGGCGCCCAGCCACAAGGCATCCAATGCGGGTGTGTATCGGCCGGCGGAGTCGAAGTTCTATGTGGCGGACCGTACTGGTGGTGTGTACGGGTGGTCGGGTTTCGGTGTTCCGGGTGACAAGCCGTTGACGGGTGACTGGAACGGTGATGGTCAGGACACGTTCGGTGTTTATCGTCCGGGGGATCAGACGTTCCATCTGAGCGATGACAATGCCACGGCTGCGGTGTCGGTGACGTACGGGAGTCCTGGGGACGTTCCGTTGGTGGGTGACTGGGACGGTGACGGCAAGGCGTCGATCGGTGTGTATCACCCGGCGGACCAGACGTTCTATCTGAGCAATGACAACCGGGTCGCCGCTTATGCGATTCAGATGGGTGTCGGTGGTGACACTCCGATGACGGGTGACTGGAACGGTGACGGCAAGGACACGATCGGTGTGTATCGGGGTGCGGACCAGACGTTCTATCTGACGGATTCTCAGAACAGTGCGCCGGTGAACCACCAGATCAGGTTCGGTAATCCGGGGGACATTCCGATCAAGGGTGACTGGAACGGGGACGGCACGGACAAGGTCGGTGTCTACCAGATCGCCGGTTCCGATTTCGTCGGTGCCGGCAAGGATTCCGACCAGGTCATCTACAACGTCCGGTTCGGTGTTCCCGGCGACGTCCCGATCACCGGCCAGTGGTGACGGATCGCCGCACCCGTAACTGACCTTTCACCCAGCAGTTCCGCCTCCCCGGGTCCCGCTGATCCCAGCGGGACCCCGGGCCCCGCGCTGCCCACACAGGAGACCTCCATGTCACGTGCACGTGTTTCTCTGCCGCCCCTCGGGCGGGGCCTCGCCGTACTGGCCGCCACGGCAGCCGTCTTCGGCCCGGCCACCGTGTCGGCCCAGGCTGCGGCGCCCGCCTCCGACTCCAAGGCGGTGACCTTCCAGGGGCACCGGTTCGAGGTTCCCGCCGACTGGGAGGTCGTCGACCTCGCAGCCGATCCGACCGCCTGCGTCCGGTTCGACCGCCACGCCGTCTACCTCGGCACCCCCGGCACGCAGCAGAACTGCCCGTCACGACTGGTGGGACGGACCGAAGCACTGCTCGTGGAGCCCGACACGTCCGGCGAAGCGGCGCGGGGCGGCACCACGGTGTCCGAGGACGATCGCGAGATCGCCGGAGGGGCCCGGGGCATCCGCGTCACGGCGACCTACGCCGAAGACCAGTCCCTGGTCCGCAAGATCCTCACTGGTGCCGGCGTATCGGCCTCGGCCCCGAAGAGCAAGGCGCGCGCCTCCGCGGCGCCGGCCGCGCAGCCGGAGGCGTCGGCGTCCGCAACCGCCGCCACCTCGTCGGCCGCACTGACGAACTACACCGGCAAGGGGTTCGACGCCTGTGCCGCCCCGGACTCCGCGACCATGAACGCGTGGAAGGCGCACTCTCCTTACAACGCGGTCGGCATCTACATCGGTGGCCGCAACCGGGCGTGCGCGCAGAAGAACCTCACGGCCTCGTGGGTCCAGCAGCAGGCATCGGCCGGCTGGCGCTTCATGCCGATCTACGTCGGTGCCCAGGCGAGCCAGATCACCTCGCCCGCGGCCGAG
This sequence comes from Streptomyces sp. CLCI03, assembly GCF_053615355.1. Lineage (NCBI taxonomy): Bacteria > Bacillati > Actinomycetota > Actinomycetes > Kitasatosporales > Streptomycetaceae > Streptomyces > Streptomyces sp. CLCI03. Next base: position 5,492,920 of record NZ_CM132132.1, read on the forward strand.
GGGCGCAGCGCCGCGGACGACGCGGTGAACCAGGCCGCGGCCCTGGGGCTCGGGCCCGGAGCGCTGCTGTACTACGACATGGAGGCGTACAACAAGAACTACTCGGGCAACGTGCTCGGCTTCCTGTCCGCCTGGACCGAACAGCTCCACGCCCGCGGCTACAACTCGGCGGTCTACAGCAGCTCCTCGTCCGGAATCGCCGACCTGGCCGCCCACAGGGGCAGCCACACGATGCCCGACGTCGTCTTCAGCGCCTACTGGAACGGTGTCGCCGACACCAACGACCCGGCGCTGCCCGGCGGGGCGTGGGCCAACCGCCGGCGCGTCCACCAGTACAGCGGGAACGTGACGGAGACCTGGGGCGGCAAGCAGATCCAGATCGACCAGGACTACATGGACGTCGCGCTGACAGGGACCCGCAAGCCGACGAATGCGGGTGTGTATCGGCCGGCGGAGTCGAAGTTCTATGTGGCGGACCGTACTGGTGGTGTGTACGGGTGGTCGGGTTTCGGTGTTCCGGGTGACAAGCCGTTGACGGGTGACTGGAACGGTGACGGTCAGGACACGTTCGGTGTTTATCGTCCGGGGGATCAGACGTTCCATCTGAGCGATGACAATGCCACGGCTGCGGTGTCGGTGACGTACGGGAGTCCTGGGGACGTTCCGTTGGTGGGTGACTGGGACGGTGACGGCAAGGCGTCGATCGGTGTGTATCACCCGGCGGACCAGACGTTCTATCTGAGCAATGACAACCGGGTTGCCGCTTATGCGATTCAGATGGGTGTCGGTGGTGACACTCCGATGACGGGTGACTGGAACGGTGACGGCAAGGACACGATCGGTGTGTATCGGGGTGCGGACCAGACGTTCTATCTGACGGATTCTCAGAACAGTGCGCCGGTGAACCACCAGATCAGGTTCGGTAATCCGGGGGACATTCCGATCAAGGGTGACTGGAACGGGGACGGCACGGACAAGGTCGGTGTCTACCAGATCGCCGGTTCCGATTTCGTCGGTGCCGGCAAGGATTCCGACCAGGTCATCTACAACGTCCGGTTCGGTGTTCCCGGCGACGTCCCGATCACCGGCCAGTGGTGACGGATCGCCGCACCCGTAACTGACCTTTCACCCAGCAGTTCCGCCTCCCCGGGTCCCGCTGATCCCAGCGGCACCCGGGGTTCCGGGCTGCCCGCACAAGAGACTGCCGCGGTCGTCGACCTCGCTGCCGCCACCGTCCTGCTCGCCGGCCTAAGGGCTGTCCCGTAATCCGCGGTGGGTCAGCGCGCGGCGTCAGATGCGGTGCATCGCAAGGCGGAGGGTCGTCCTCATACTGGGCGTATTTGGGCGATCCCGACAACGCGGCGAGGTGCCGTAGCTGGCGCCGCGCGCCCGCCGGGGATTACGGGACAGCCCTTAGGCCGGGCCGACGATGCCGCGGGCGACGCCCAGGGCCACCAGGTCCTGCGGGCGGATGCGGAGCTGGTCCGCCGTGGCCGGGGCGGCCGACGGGGGCCGTTTGAGGATGGCCGCCGCCAGTTCCGGGGCGATCACCGAGAAGTAGCTGTCCGGGGTGACCCAGGTGTTCCCCGGAGCGGCCAGCGCGAGGGCGCCGCCCGAGCCGCCCTCGCCGATCAGCAGGGTGGTGACGGGGACGGTGGCCGCTGCCAGCGCCGCGAAGGTGTCGGCGATGGCCGCGCCCGCGCCGGCGTGTTCGGCGGCGGCGTCGTTGGCCGCGCCCGGGGTGTCCACCAGGGTGAGTACGGGGATGCCGAGTCGGTCCGCGAGCCGGATGACGCGGGCGGCCGTACGGTAGCCCGCCGGCCGGGTGGCGGTGCCGCACTGGGCGGCGTAGGCGACGGCGCGGCCCTCGCGCAGCCCGAATCCGCACAGCATGCCGGGGTCGGTGCCGCCCGCCCGGTCCCCGGAGAGCGGCAGGCGGAGCTCGAAGTACGCGTCCAGGTAGGCGGCGGCGTGCGGCCGGTCGGGATGCCGGGCCTGCCGGACGGCGTCCCAACCGGTCCGCGGCGGTGCCACGTCGGCGAGCGCGGCCGGCGGTTCGACCGGCCCGCCGGGGCGGGGCGCGGCCAGCACGCGGAGCCAGTCGGCGAGGACGCCCGGCAGTTCGGCGGCGGGCACCACGGCGTCCACGTGACCGGCGTCGTACTGGCCCTCGGCGCAGTAGGCCGCCGGATCCGCGTCCGCCGGACGCACCCGGGACCCGGCGAAGCCGACCTGGGCCCCGGGGAGCGCGAGGACGACGTCGGCCCCGGCTCCGAGCGTGGCCCAGCCGCCGCCCGTGGTCGGATCGCGCAGGACGGCGAGCTGGGGAAGTCCGGCGGCCCGGGTCAGGACGCACTGGCGGGCCACGCGCTGGAGTTGGGTGAGCGCGAGCATGCCCTCCTGCATCCGGGAGCCGCCGGTGGCGATGAGCGAGACGAGGGGGAGCCGGTGCTCGCGGGCATGGGCGTACGCGGCTTCGAGCCGGTCCCCGGTGCGCTGCCCCAGCGAGCCGCCCAGGAAGCCGAACTCGAAGGAGACGACGGTGGCTTCGTGGCCGCCCACCAGTGCGGTGCCGGTGACCACGGAATCCTGCTCGCCGGTGCGCTCGGCGGCGCGGGCCCGGGAGCCGTCGTAGCCGGTCCACTCCAGGGGGCCGTCGGTGGGGGACACCCGCAGGGGCGCGGGGAGTTCGGTGAAGGTGCCGGGGTCGGTCACGGAGGCGATGGCCTCGCGGGCCGAGAGGCGGGTCGTCACGGGGTCACCCCAGGTCGGGTCGGCGGTCGTCGGTCATCGGTCATCGGTCGTCGAGCGTCGGTCTACGCTCGTCGAAGTCGTGTACGGGCGACAGTACTTGGACGCGGTGGTGCCGCGGCGCGTCCGGCGCCGGATCCGGACGGCGTCGGTCAGCGCTCGGGTCCGTGCCGCAGGTGGGTCTGCAGGGCCGGTCCCGTCTCGATGCTGTTCTCGTCGAGCGCGTTGGCGATGCGCAAGCGGCCGGCGTCGAAGACGAACTCCACCGCCAGGGTCCCCGCCGCCAGGTCATGGCCCGCCGGACGCCATTCGATCAGCGCGAGGTCGCGCAGCTCCTGGCCGACGAACGGTTCGAGGCGCGCGTCACGGTGCGACCACTCGGGCGTCAGCCCGACCTCGTCCCAACCCGTGATCACCTCCGTGGTCCGTATTGCGCCCCAGCCGATCGAGAGCTCGTCGAACTTCGTGTGGCAGACCTCGACCCGGGTTCCGTCGAAGTCGAGCACCACCGGGCACTCCGCGTACCAGTCCCCGTCCTCGGCGAACCGCACCAGGGCGAACCCCGTCAGCCGGCGGCCGACGAGCGCCGCCAGCCGGGCGCCGTGCGCCTGCCGGACCGCCTCGATCCCGACCAGGAAGGACGGCTCGAAACCGGAGATCCCCATGTTCACGGGACCGAGTCTCGCCGCCGGGGGCACCGGGGGCAACCATCGGCCGAGCAGCCGGTCGGTCATGGGAGCGGGAGGGCGATCTTCACCGCGTACGCGGCGACCAGGCCGTAGCCGAGGCGGAAGGTCCAGACGCGGGCGCGGTCCGGGATGCGGGTCCCGGCGAGGGAGCCGAGTGCCACGAGGGCCTGCTGCCACAGGAGCGAGGCGGCGCCGACACCGAGGAGGAACGCGGCGCCGGCCGTTCCGGTGCCCAGGGTGGCGCCCTGCGCGGTGGTGAGCGCGGCGAAGTAGAGCGCGGTGGTGGGGTTGAGGGCGGTCAGCCCGACGTACCGGGCGAAGGCCTTACCGGGCCGCGCCCGCACGAACACGCCCGCCTGCCCGACGCCGACGCCGGACCCGACCCCGGCACCGGCGTCGACGTCGACCGTGTCCTGGCCCAGGACCGCGCCGGAGCCGGAGTCGGGTCCGGCTCCGGGCCTGCGGGCTCCGGCCAGGCCGTGCGCCGCGATGACCAGCAGGATCACCGCCGATGCCAGCCGGACCCAGGCCTCGACCGGGGAGATGTGGGAGGCCACCCAGGGCCCCAGGGCGGTGGCGAGGGCCGCGTAGCCGAGGTCGACCGCCGCGATTCCCGCGGCCGCGGCCACGGCGGTGCGGCGGTCGCGCATCGCCTCCTGCAGCAGCAGCACGCTCATCGCCCCCATGGGCATCGCCACGCCCAGGCCCGCGGCCGCGCCCGCCAGCGTCGGTGACATCAGTTCGTCCATGGGGCGAGCGTCGGGCCGGGCCGTCGGGGGATGAGCGCGCATACCGGGCTCGGCTGCGAGAATCGCGGTATGGACCGCCTCGACAGGGAAATCCTCGGCATCCTGCAGCAGGATGCGCGGATCTCGTACCGGGATCTGGGCGTCCGCGTCGGCCTCAGCGCCAACGCCACCGCCGACCGGGTACGACGCATGCGCCGCGAGGGGGTGATCCGCGGCTTCACCACGATCGTGGACCCGGCCGCCGACACCGCCGGCGGGCTCGTCGTCTTCATCGACGTCACCCTGCGCCAGGACACCACCAACGAGGAGTTCGAGCGGCAGGTAGCCAAGCTCTCCGGGATCACCGAGGTCGTGCACGTGACGGGCGAGCACGACTACCTCGTCCGCGCCCGGGCCGCCGACCCCGCCGCCCTCGACGGGCTGCTCCGCCGGATGAAACGGGAGGCGGGGGTGGCCCAGTCCAACACCCGGATCGCGCTGCGCGCGGCCACCCGCCCGGACCGGCCCTGAGGCGGAGGTGCGGCAGGGGCCGCGGGAGGCGTCAGGTCACCCGGCTGCCGTTGTCGTCGCCGCTGCGGCGTAGCAGTGGACGGTCACCGTGTGCTCCGGGCTCCACCGCTGCTCGACCGTGGCCAACCGTTCCCAGCCCAGGCGTTCGTACAGGGCCACCGCCGAGGTGTCCGAGGCCACGACGTCGAGCACGGGATGCAGAGCGCGCTCCCGCGCCTCCCGTACCGCCCGCTCCATCAGAAGCGCACCGATCCCATGGCCTCGTGCGGCCGGAGCGACGAACAGGCGGCCGACCACGGCGGCCGCCGCACTGCTCACCCCCTCGCGGCCGCTCCACAGCGCGGGCGCCGCGTCGTCCGCCTCACCGCGGGAGAGGCCGATGTGACCGACGATCCGCCCGTCCAGCTCCGCCACCCACGCCGCGAGCAGCGCCGGCTGCGACAGCCAGTCGGCGGGGTGGACGGGCCAGTTCACGGGGTAGCCGTCGCGCTCATGGACCTCGGCGAGCGCGCGGACGCACGCACCGAGGTCGGCGTCGGTCCGCCGCCGGACCTGTCGGACCGGGCTGTCGTCGGCTGCGGGAGTACGGTCGCCAGTCATCCGATCATGGAAGCACAACCCGTGGAGCGCAGGCTCGGGGCCGGGAAGGTCCGCCACCCCAGGCACCCCAGGCGCCCCGAGCACCCCAGGCACCCCGAGCACCCCAGGCGCCCCGGCCGCCCCCCGCCGCCGCTTCCGCCCGAGGGCCGGTCACAGGGCCGACTCCCACGTCATGGTCGTGCCCCGCGCGCCCGATTCCGTGCGGCCGTCGTCCGCCACCGTCAGGCGGACCCGGGACGGGCCCGCGTCCACCTGTACGTCGATGAAGGTGATCTCACCGCGCCGGTGCGCCGCGGCCAGCGCGCCGCGCAGGGCCCCGAGCAGCTCGGCCGCCACGGGATCCGGCAGCAGGGCGTCCACCGCTCCCGCGAAGTGCACCGACGGCTGGAAGCCGAGCACGGCCGCCGCCCCGCCCGTCTCGCGCAGCACCCGCCCCCGGAAGGTCGTCGGGGCGTCGGTCGGCGGTTGTTGGAGGGCGAAGATGGCCGTCCGGACCTCCTGGATGGTGGAGTCCAGCTCGTCCACGGCCCGGCTGAGCTCGTCGCCCACGGTGTCTCCCGACGGGGCGTTCGCGGCCCGCCGCCGGGTGCTCTCCAGCATCATCTCGGTGGCGAAGAGCCGCTGGACCACCAGGTCGTGCAGGTCCCGGGCGATCCGGTCGCGGTCCTCGTACACCGCCAACTGCTCCCGGTCGTGCTGGGCGTCCGCCAGTACGAGGGCCAGTGCGGCCTGGGAGGCGAACTGCGAGGCGAGCAGCCGGTCCACCGCGTCGTACGCGGGGCCACCCCGGTCGCGGGGCAGGGCCAGGGTGCCGATCAGCTGGCCGCCGCTCTGCAGCGGAAGCATCATGGAGGGCCCGAACCGCTCGCGCACGTGCGTGGTCATCCGAGGATCCGTCGCCGAGTCGTCGATGAAGACGGGCTCGCCGCCGAGGAGTTGGACCAGCACCGGCGAACCGGGGGCGATCGCCGTCCCGACCAGGTCCCCGGGGTCTCCCTGGGTGGAGGCGGCCACGATCTCCATGCCGCCCTCGGGGGTCGGTTGGAGCACCACCCCGGCCGCGGCGTCCGCCAGCAGTCGCGCCCGTTCGGCCACGCACCGCAGGGCGTCCGCAGCCGGGCGTCCGGCGAGCAGGGCCGTGGTCACGGCGGCGGCGCCGTCGATCCAGCGCTCCCGGCGGCGCGCGGTCTCGTACAGCCGGGCGTTGCCGATCGCTATGCCCGCCTGCGAGGCCAGGACGCGCAGCAGGGCGAGGTCCTCGTCCGTGAAGGGGCCGCCGCCCCGCTTCTCGGTGAGGTAGAGGTTGCCGAACACCTCCGTGTGCACCCGGATCGGTACCCCGAGGAGGCTGTGCATGGGTGGGTGGCCCGGCGGGAAGCCGGCGGCCCGCGGGTCCTGGGTGACGTCGTCCAGGAGCAGCGGGCGCGGATCGCTGACGAGGGCTCCGAGCACTCCGGAGCGCGCGTCCGGCAGGTGCGGGATCGCGGCCCGCTCCTGCTCGGTGAGCCCTGCCGTGAACAGCTGGGTCAGCAGGACGCGCTCGGGGTCCACGACCCCGAGCGCTCCGTACCGGGCCGCGCACAGCTCGGTCGCCGAGTCCACGATGTGCTGGAGGGTGGTGTGCAGTTCCAGCTCGGACCCGACGTTGAGGACGGCTTCCAGCAGCACCGGAAGTCTCGCCGCCTCCTCGTCGGAGTCCACGGGCTCGTAGGACTCCTCGGGCTCCTCGGTCTCTTTCGGTTCCTGGGGCCTCATTCGGCCAGCGGGTTGAGGACCATGGGGGCGATCTTCCCTTCGAGCATCGCGCCGAGACCGAGTACGGCGCACACGTCCGGCCGTTCCGCGATGGCGACGGGCATTCCGGTGGCGTCCCGCAGCATCTGGTCCAGGCCGGGCAGCAGGGCGCTGCCACCCACCATCATGATCCCCCGGTCCGTCAGATCGGCCACCAGGTCCGGCGGGCAGTCCCGCAGCACCTTGCCGATGCCGTCGAGGACGGCGGTCAGCGGGGTGTAGATGGCGTCCCGTACGGCGGCGGTGTCCACCTGCACGGAGCGGGCCAGTCCGGTGGCCACGTCGCGGCCGTGGATCAGGGTGGAGGCCGGGCCGCCGACGGTGAGGCCGTTGCCGTGGAGGGCCAGTTGCAGCGGCCGGACGGCCTGGCTGGGCAGCATCAGCTCGTGCGCGTGGCGCAGGTGCTGGACGACCGCGTGGTCGATGGCCTCGCCGCCGACCGGGATCCGCTGGGCGGTGACGATGGATCCGAGGGAGAGGACGGCGACCTGGGTGGCCGCGGCCCCGCACACCATGATCATCGTCGCGGTCGGCTGCTCCACGGGGAGTCCGCAGCCGACGGCCGCCGCGATCAGGGTGTCGACCAGTTCGACACGCCGGGCGCCGAGTCCGACGAGGGTCTCCACGGTGGCCCGCTGGGCGAGCGGGTCCGCGTCGTGCGGGGTGCAGGCGGCGGCCCGCAGGCGCGGCTTGCGCCGCAGGGCGCGCCGCAGCTTCTCGCCGAGGAGGTGACGCAGCATCCGCTGGGCCATCTCGATGTCGACGACGGTGCCGCCGGAGACGGGGCGGACGACCCGGATGTAGTCGGGTGTGCGGCCGGTCATCCGTTCGGCGAAGGAGCCGACGGCGATGAGTGCGCCGGTGCGCGTGTTGACCGCGGCGACGCTGGGTTCGTCGACCACGAGGCCGGCGCCCTTGACGTACACGCGGGTCCTTGCCGCCCCCAGGTCGACGGCGACGTGGCAGCGGCGCAACTGCTCAAGACTGACGGTCACGGCAGATCCTCCCGAGAGCGCTGACGCAAGAGGACCGACGGAAATGTCGGTCACTTTTCATATCATCGCGGGCAATTCGGTCTCATGCCCCGTTGAGATGCTCCGGCCGGGGGGTGCCTCGCGGCTGCATGGGGGTGGATTTCTGTACCGACAGGCAGCACCATGCCCGCACCGCACGCGCTACTCACGCGTAACAAGGTAAAGGGGACCCGATGCTGACGGCCCGACAGGGACTGCGGGTGCTCCCGCCCCTCCCCGCGCTCCTGACCCTGCCGGTACTCCTGGCGCTCCTGACGCTGTGCCTCGCACTGCCGGCGGCCTCCCCGGCGCAGGCCTATGCCGCGCGGGCGGCCTCCCGTAATCCGGTGGTCCTCGTGCACGGCTACAACGCCGATCCGGGAGTCTGGGGAGCGCTGCGCGCGGACCTGCGCGCCGCCGGGTACACGGACGCGGAACTCTTCTCCTTCGGCTACGACACCCATCGGTCCGTCAACGAGGTCCTCGCCGGGCGGCTCGGCGCGTACGTCGACCAGGTCCGCCGGGAGACCGGCGCCGCCGAGGTCGACGTCGTCTCGCACTCCTTCGGCTCGCTCGTCAGCCGCTGGTACGTGAAGTTCGGCGGCGGCGCGGCCGCCGTGGACCACTGGGTCTCGCTCGCCGGACCAAACCGCGGCACCTCCACCGCCTGGGCCTGCGCGCTGTGGGACCAGGCGTGCCGGGACATGACCCCCGGGTCGTACGTGGTGAAGAACCTGAACAGCGGGGACGAGACCCCGGGCGCGGTGAAGTACGCGACCTTCTGGTCCGGCTGCGACGAGGTCGTCAACCCGGACGACAGCGTCCCGCTGACCGGAGCCACCAACACCCCGGTCGGCTGCCTGGGGCACAACGACCTGCTCGGCGACGACGGAACCTCGGCCGGAGTCCGCGCCTTCCTCGGGAGCTAGGGGCCCCTAGGGGGTGCCTTCCAGGGAGAACCGCTGGAGCAGGCCGTAGGTGAACTCCGCCACGCAGGGCCGCCCCCGCACGGCGAAGGCCAGGCGCCGGCGGGTCGGCGCGGTGCCCTCCATCGGCCGGACGGGGGCGAAGGCCCTCGCCACCTCGTCCACCGTCGCCGACCAGGGCCGAAGGTCGTCCGGCGACTCCAGTACGGGCCCCCGGGCGCCCGGGGCCCGCACCAGCCACTCGTTCCACACCGCCCCGTCCGGCGCGGCCAGCACCTCGAACCGCAGGTCCGGCCAGAGCGGCAGCGGCCACAGCAGGGCCTCGCACTCCAGATCCCCGATCGTGCGGTGCTCGGCGGACTCCGGCGGGCCGAGCACCGAGCGGTAGCGGGCCAGGGCCCCGCGGGAGCGGGGTGACCGGACCATCGCCTGCCAGCGCTTGTTCGCCTCCCGCTGGTCCGCGAGCGAGGCGCCCAGTCTGCGGCGGGCCTCGTCGGCGAGGTCCGGCTGGAAGTCGGCCATCCGCCGCAACAGCACCAACTGGAATCCGCTCGGCCCGAAAGATGTCATGCCGGAAACGATTCCACACAGGATCCTTACGTTCTCGGGATCCGGATGTTGCCGCAGACCACGTAGCCTGCGGGCGCCATGAACTACTGCCACGCATGCCGGAGGCACCTCAACGGCGCACTGGCGTGCGCCGGATGCGGAACCCCCGCCGAGTACCTGATACCCGCCGCGTCCGGTGCCGTGCCGCCCGCCGCGCCCGCTGCCGAGACGCCGTACTCCGGACCTCCGACCGCACTGGCCGAGGTCTTCGCCGACTCGCTCGTCGTGTTGTCCGAGCCGAACGAGCGGCGCCCCGGCGCCCGCCGCCGGGCCACGCACCGGCGCCGCCGGCGGACCGTGCTGTCGCTCTCGCTCGGCCTGCTGATCGCGGTCGGGGGCTCGATGGCGGTGGCCCGCATGGCCACCGAAGGGGAGCGCACCGACCGGGCCTCGAACGTGGTGCTGACCGACGACGGTCCGCAGCAGCCGGCCCCGGTGCCCGACGCCCCGACGGCCGGCGCGCCGAAGGGGCCAGCGAAGGTCACGGCGAAGGCCACCGCCGCGGGGACGAGGACGGCAGGGGCCGCGGCGCCTTCCGGGGACGCCACGCAGCCGGGTCCGACCGCGTCCGCCCCCGCGCCCGAGACATCGGGCCCGGCCTCCCGCACTCCCGGCCCGGGGCCGACCGTACGGGGGAGCGCGTCGGGGAAGCCCTCGCCGAGCGCCTCCACGAGCACCCAGGCTCCGCCGCCCCCGCCGTCCCCGACGCCGACCCCCTCGCCGACCAAGGACTGCTGGATCTTCTGCTGGTTCTAGAGAGCCCTGTACCGCTGCCGCCGCCGGGACCTCGTCGTGTGCGGGGCGATCCGGGCCGGTCGGCGCCGTCAGGCCAGCATGCGTCGCAGGAGGTCCCGAAGGACCGTCCGCTCCTCCGCGGACAGCCCGGCCAGCGGCTCGCGGGCGAAGTCCAGCGACTCCCGCAGGCGCTCCGCCGTCAGCGTGCCCTCCTCGGTGGGGGCGGCCAGCTTCACCCGCCGGTCGGCCGGGTCCGGGCGGCGTTCGACCAGGCCGCGGGTCTCCAGGCGGTCGACGATGCCGGTCACGTTCGAGGGCTCGCACCGCAGCTTCAGCGCGATGCGCCGCATCGGCATCGGCTCCAGCGAGAGCATGTTCAGCACCCTGGCCTGGGCGCCGGTGAGCTGGTGGCTGGCGGCCGCGTGCTCGTACTCCATGTGGTACCTGGCCACGACGTCGCCGATGAGCTCGACGACTTCGATGGTCACTGGGTCTACGCGACGACTGGGCATGGAAGCAGCGTACCCATTTACTTGACAACATGAAATATCTAGGCGCATGGTTGTTTCACCTAGTGAAGCAATTTCGTTCTGACCAGGAGCGCCGCATGTCTCAGATCCCCGCCGTCAGCCGCGAGTGGCACCTCGTCCGTCGCCCGCAGGGCTGGCCCGTCGCCGAGGACTTCGCCCTGCGCGAGGTGCCCGTGTCCGCCGAGCCCGCCGCCGGCCGGATCCTCGTGCGCAACCTGTACATGTCCGTGGACCCCTACATGCGCGGCCGGATGAACGACGCGAAGTCGTACATCCCGCCCTTCCAGCTGGACGAGCCGATGCAGGGCGGCGCGGTCGGCGAGATCGTCGCCTCCTCCGCCGAGGGCTTCGCCGTCGGCGAGCACGTCCTGCACCCCTTCGGCTGGCGCGAGTACGCGGACCTCGACGCCGCGCACGCCGTCAAGGTGGACGCCTCGCTCGCCCCGCTCTCCGCCTACCTCGGTGTCCTCGGCATGCCGGGCCTGACCGCCTACGCCGGACTCTTCGAGGTCGCCTCCTTCAAGGAGGGCGACTCCGTCTTCGTCTCCGGCGCCGCCGGTGCCGTCGGCAGCCTCGTCGGCCAGTTCGCCAAGATCAAGGGTGCCTCCCGGGTGATCGGCTCCGCCGGCTCGGACGAGAAGGTGACGCTGCTCACGGAGAAGTACGGCTTCGACGCCGCCTTCAACTACAAGAACGGCCCCGTCGCCGAGCAGCTGCCGGCCGCCGCCCCCGACGGCATCGACGTCTACTTCGACAACGTCGGCGGTGACCACCTGGAGGCCGCCATCTCCTCGATGAACGTGAACGGCCGGGCCACCCTGTGCGGCGCGATCGCCGGCTACAACGACACCGAGGCCGCGCCCGGTCCGCGCAACCTGATGCAGGTCATCGGCAAGCGCCTGCGCCTGCAGGGCATCCTCGTCAACGACCACAACCACCTGCAGCAGCAGTTCGTCCAGGACGTCGCCGGCTGGCTGCGCTCCGGTGAGCTGCGGTACGACGAGACGGTCGTCGAAGGGGTCGAGAACGCCACCTCCGCCTTCCTCGGCATGCTGCGCGGCGAGAACACCGGAAAGATGATCGTTTCCTTCACCGGTTAGGCTCACTGCACACCGTCGTGATCGTGGGCGCGACTCACGGCGATTACCAGGAGGATTTTCCTTTATGTCCATCCAGCAGTCCGACGTCGCCTACACCGCTGTCGCCACCGCCGAGAACGGCCGTGACGGTCGCGTCGCCACCAACGACGGTCAGCTCGACGTCGTCGTGAACCCGCCGAAGGAGCTCGGTGGCAGCGGCGCCGGTACCAACCCGGAGCAGCTGTTCGCCGCCGGCTACAGCGCCTGCTTCCAGGGCGCCCTGGGCGTCGTCGCGAAGAACGTGAACGCCGACATCTCCGGCTCCACGGTCACCGCCGAGGTCGGCATCGGCAAGAACGACGAGGGCTTCGGCCTGATCGTCAAGATCTCCGCCGTGATCCCGAACGTGGACGCCGCCACCGCCAAGGACCTCATCGAGAAGGCCCACCAGGTCTGCCCGTACTCGAAGGCCACCCGCGGCAACATCACCGTCGAGCTCGCCGTCTGATCCGGCGCTCGCAGCGCGAAGGCCGCACCCCACCGGGGTGCGGCCTTCGCCGTAAACTGGCCCCATGCGTGATCTTGCGGGGGGCTTCCGGTATCTGCTGGCCGGACAGCGGTGGGTGTTCGGCCACGGCCGGTGGCTGGGCTTCGGGCTGCTGCCCGGGCTCGTGGCGTTCGTCCTCTACGTCGGGGCCCTGATCGGGCTCGGCTACGGAGCCGACGACCTGACGGCCTGGGCCACCCCCTTCGCCGCCGACTGGTCCTCGCCCTGGCTCTCGCTCTTCCGCGGCTTCCTGACCGCCCTGCTCTTCGGCCTGGGCCTCTTCGTCGCGGTGATCACCTTCACCGCCGTGACCCTGTTGATCGGCCAGCCCTTCTACGAGTCCCTCTCGGAGCAGGTCGATCGCAGCGAGGGCGGCGAGGTGCCGCAGTCGGGGCTCCCGCTCTGGCTGGAGCTGTGGATCTCGGCCCGGGACAGCGTGAAGGTGCTCCTGCGGGTGCTGCTGTACGGGATCGTGCTCTTCGTCCTCGGCTTCGTCCCGGTGATCGGCCAGACCGTGATCCCGGTGCTCGGCTTCTGCGTCTCCGGGTACTTCCTGACCCAGGAGCTCACCGCCGTCGCCCTGCAGCGGCGCAAGGTGGAGCTGCCCGACCGGCTGGAGCTGATGCGCTCGCGGCGGCTGCTCGTGCTGGGCTTCGGGGTCCCGCTGGTGCTGGCGTTCCTGGTGCCGCTGGTCGCGGTGTTCCTGATGCCGGGCGCGGTGGCCGGGGCCACCCTCATGGCCCGGGACCTCGTGCGGACCGACGAGACTCCGGCCGCCGAGACCACCCCCGCGGGTTTCGGACCGCCGCCGCCCGCGTACTCGTAGCACCCCGGCCCGGGCCGGCTACCGCTTCAGCAGCAGGATGGCCCCCGTGGTGTCCTCCCCGCCGTGCGCGGCCGGGTCCGCGGCCAGTCGGCGGCGCAGCAGGTCCACGTACGGGAGGACCAGCTCGGAGCTGACCCCCTGCTCCTCGGCGGTGCGGAGCATCGTGTCGGTGCCCGTGACCTGCATGGCAAGGTTGGAGACCACCCCCGAGGTGAAGTCCCGCGAGGTCAGCCGCTCGGCGGCGTTCCCGACGAAGAAGCCCATCGCGCCGAGCCACTCGGACAGCAGCGGAGCCAGGTCCTTCGGGGCGATGTCCTCGCCCTCCGTCAGGGCGTAGGCGTGCGAGATGCCGGCGAACATCCCCCACATCGCGCTGAGCAGCGCCACGTCGTGCAGGGCCGCGTGCCCCGGGTCCTCACCGACGAAGCGGGAGCCGGCCGGGACCTCCAGCACCGCCCGGTGGGTCTCGAAGAGCGCGCGCGAGCCGCTGTGGAAGACGTATCCGCCCGCCTCGGGGACGCCGATCATCGTCGGTGTGGCCATGATCCCGCCGTCCAGGTACCGGGCGCCGCGTGCCTCGGCCCAGGCGGCGCGGGCGCGCGCCTCGCCCGGGGTGCCGGTGGTGAGGTTGACGAGGTCCTTGCCGGTCAGGTCGATCCCCTCCAGGGCGGACCCGACGCTCTCGTCGTCCAGCAGACAGACCACGACCAGGGTGTTCGCGGCGACCGCGGCGGCCGGGCTCGCGGCGACGGAGGCTCCTTCGGCGGCCAGGGCCTCGGCCTTGGCGGCGGTGCGGTTCCAGACGGTCAGGGGGTGCCCGGCGGCGAGCCAGGTGCGGGCCATGGCGGTGCCCATGTCGCCGAGGCCGATGAGGGTGAGGGAAAAGTGAGCTGTGGTGTCGGTCATGACGTCTAGCCTGGTCGCAGGCGGCAGAGCGCTCAAGTACGCACTTCGGAGTGGGTGGTTACCCCGAGGTGAGCGAGCAGGTGGGGAGGGTGTGCGATGGCGGTGGCACGAAGGCCTGGTGCGGATCAATGCGGGATCGCCGCGGCGATGTCCGTGATCGACGGGAAGTGGAAGGTGTCGCTCCTGTGGGTGCTGGATCAGCGGCCCCACCGGTTCGGGGAACTGCGCAGGCTCCTCCCCGGCATCTCGGAGAAGGTGCTCGCCGCCCAGCTGCGCGAGCTGGAGACCGACGGCATCGTGCACCGCGAGGTGTACGAGGAGGTCCCACCGCGCGTCGAGTACTCCCTGACCCCCCTGGGCCAGGACCTGAACGCGGCCCTGGAACCCCTGGGGGCGTGGGGCGGCAAGCACCTGCTGGCCGAGACCGCGTGAGCGCTCAGGCGCGCGGCTGCACCCACAGCGCCTCGGCGACGGCGCACAGCTCGCCGTCGGCCGTGGCCAGGGCCGTGCCCACGGTGTACTTGCGGCCCGCCGACGACAGCATCCAGGCATAGGAGACGAGCCCTTCGCCCACCGGCACCGGCCGCAGCAGCCGCGCGCCGAGCGCGGCGGTGACCGCCCCGGCCCGGCGGCCGTCCAGCAGGCGCCCGGCCGCGTTCCCCGGGCAGTCCAGCGCGCCCCACACCAGCTCGGGCGGCAGCAGTCCGTCCGGGCCGCCCAGTTCGGGCGCGGGCGTCCACGCGGCGGCGACCAGCTCGCGGCCCGGCACCGTACCGCAGTGCAGGCGCAGCCCGGTGGCGGGCGTCCGCTCCAGGCCGCAGCCGAAGCAGTCGGCCTGCCCGTCCGGCGGGTCCGACCGGAAGGCCTCCGCGGCCGCCACCGCCCGGTCCCAGGACGGGGCTTCGGGACACGGGGTGGCGGGAGCCTCGACGGGGGTGGCGGCGGCCAGCAGCAGTTCGCCGTCCGTCAGCTCGCAGCCGCCGTCCGCGGTCGCGGCGAGCCGTACCGGTGCCCCGGTCGGCACGGGCCGCCGGAAGTCCACCCGTACGTCCTTCGCGGCGGCGCGGGCGGCCAGTACGCCCGCCACGTAGCCGCCGAAGGCCACCCCCGGATATCCGTGGAGGCGTTCCGGAACCGTGATCGTCTCGAAGTCGCTCATGGCGCCCACCTCATCACACCGAGGCCGTCGCGACGGAGGCCGTCACCACCGAGGGCGTACGGTCGTCCGCCTCGGCCAGCAGGGCGCCGCCGGGGGCCCACAGGGCCGAGCGGCCACAGCCGGTCCACCGGCCGGCCGGGCCGACGTGGTTGGCGAGGACCACGTACAGGCCGTGCTCCCGCGCGATCCCCGGGTACACGGTGGCACGCTCGTGGATCCCGTCGCCCGTCCCGTAGAGGGAGCTCGCCAGGTGCACCCGGCAGCCGTCGGCGGCGCCCCGGCCGGGCAGCTCGGGGAAGTGGTTGTCGAAGCAGACGCCCAGGGAGAAGCGGATCCCGCCGAGTTCGAAGCGCCCGTCGCACTCGCCGCGCTCGAAGACCTCCTGCTCGTGCTCGTACAGGTGCTGCTTCGCGTACGTGGTGACGTGCGCGCCGTCCGCGTCGTGGACCAGCGTCGCGAGGGCGGGGCGCGGGCCTTCGGTGGGCAGGGCGACGTTCACCGCCGTGGCGATTCCGGCGGAGCGCAGCGGATCCAGCCGCGGGTCGTCGGCGGCCGTCCACAGGCCGGGGTCGGCGGCCAGCGCGTCGAGTTCGTAGCCGGTGAGCGCGAGCTCGGGGAACACCACCAGTTCGGCGCCCTGTGCGCGGGCCCGGGCGGCGAGGTCCGCGGCCTGCGCGACATTGGCCCGGACATCGGCGGGGGTGCAGGTCAGCTGTGCTGCGGCGATCTTCACCGGGTCAGGATGTCAGCCCGGCGGCGACCTCCACGAGCAGGGCCAGGAAGGCGAGGGCGGCGGGGGAGGGGACGACCCCGTGCGGGGTGGCGGCGTAGACCCGGCGGCGCGGGGTGTCGTCCGGGTGCAGGGGGACGAGCGCGAGGTCGGCCCGCGCCGAGGAGGCGGCGAGCGCCGGGATCAGGGTGACGCCGAGGCCGGCGGCGACGAAGCCCTGCTTGGCGATCCAGTCGGCGGCGACGAAACCGGTGCGCGGGCGGAAGCCACCGGCCAGCGCGGAGTGCATCAGGGTCTCCTCGGGCCGGGTGTCGGCCGCGATCCACTCCTCGTCGGCCAGATCGGCCAGCCGTACGTCGGACTGCCCGGCGAGCCGGTGGCCGCTCGGCAGGGCCACGTACATCCGCTCGTCCAGCAGGTGGTGCGGGGTGCAGCCGGAGGGTGGCCGCGCGGAGGTGTCGGCGACGACGGCGAGGTCGAGGTCACCGGTGGCGAGCAGGGCCAGGTGCTTGGCGGAGGGACCTTCGGTGCGGGTGACGCTCACTTCGGGGTGGCGGGCCCGGAAGGCGGCCAGTGCCCGGGGCAGCAGGGCGGCGTCGGCCGTGGAGAAGGCGCCGATCCGCAGCCGCCCGGCGTCGAGGGCGCGCAGCGCGTCGAGTTCGGCGCGGGCGGTGCGCAGCCGCTCGCCGACGGCCTCGGCATGCGGGAGCAGGACCCGGCCGGCCTCGGTCAGGCGGACCCCTCGGGGGAGGCGGTCGAAGAGCGGGGTGCCCCACTCGTTCTCCAGGGTCTGGATCTGCCGGGAGACCGCGGACTGGGTGTAGCCCAGGGACCGGGCGGCGGCGGTGAAGGAGGCCAGGTGGGCCACGCGCAGGAAGACCTCGTACAAGCTGTGCGAAGTGGGCATGGTGACCATGCTAGACATTCGCTTGTCGCATGGATGGGCCCGGCCTAGCGTCGTGGGCATGGACACCGCACAGAAGATCGCGTTCCTCGGCCTCGGCCGCATGGGCGCCCCGATGGCCCGTCACCTGCTGTCCCGTGGACACGAACTGACGGTGTGGAACCGCACGCCGGGCAAGGCGGGACCACTGGTGGAAGCCGGTGCCGTGCTCGCGACCTCGCCCGCCGAGGCGGTGCGCGACGCCGACCTGGTCGTCACGATGCTGGCCGACCCGCAGGCGCTGCGGGCCGTCGCCGAGAGCGTCCTGCCCGCGCTGCGTCCGGGCACGCACTGGATCGACACCTCGACGGTGGGCCCGAACCCGGTGCGGGAGCTGGCGGGGCGACTGCCGGCGGGGGTGACGCTGACCGACGCGCCGGTGATGGGGAGCGTCGACCGCGCGGGTGCGGGGGAGTTGTGGGTGCTGGCGGGCGGTGGCCCGCCGCCCGGCCCGGTCCGGGCCGTCCTCGACGCGCTCGGCGAGGTCACCGAGTGCGGGCCGCTCGGCTCCGGGGCCGCCCTGAAGCTGGTCCTGATCAACGCGGCGGTCGGCGGGGTGGCCCTGGTGACCGAGGCGCTGAGGTTGGGAGGCGCCCTGGGCCTGCCGGAGGAGCTGGTCCGCGGACAGCTGGCCCGCGGGCCGCTGGCGGGCGCGGTGGCCCGTGCGTACGCCGACGCCTCGCACTTCCCGGTCTCCCTGGCCGCGAAGGACGTGGCCCTGGCCACCGCCCACGCGGCGCTGCCGGTCCTGGCGTCGGTGCACACGGTGCTGACGTCCCGTCCGGACCTGGCCGACCGGGACCTCTCCGCCCTTCGTGCCTGACCCGCCCGAGCGGGACTTCGCCCACGGCCCGGATCAACCCGCATAAACTGCCTGTGTGATCTTCATTGTGGTGAAATTCCCCGTCAAGCCCGAACACGTCGACGCGTGGCCCGACAAGGTCGCGCCCTTCACCCGGGCCACCCGTGCCGAGCCCGGCAACCTCTGGTTCGAGTGGTCGCGCAGCCTGGAGGAGCCGGATACCTACGTCCTGGTCGAGGCCTTCCAGGACGATGCCGCCGAGGCGCACGTCACCTCGGAGCACTTCCGTGCCGCGCTGGAGACGATGCGGCCGCTGGTGACCCGTACGCCCGAGATCGTCAGCACCACCATCGAGGGTGCGAACGGCTGGAGCCGGATGGGCGAGCTCCAGATCGACTAGACAGCCGTCAGGCCTGGTCAGGCCCCCGTAGCAGGGTCAGGAAGGCCCGGAAGGCGGCGGGCATGTCCACGGACTCGGGGGCGAGCAGCCACTGGTACTGGAGTCCGTCCATGACCGCCGTCAGCAGCGGGGCCGCCTGCTCCGGGGTGAGCCCCGAGGGCAGGCGGTCGCCGAACTCGGCGCGCAGCACCGCCGCCATCTCCCCGCGGACCTGCGCGTAGCGCTCGGTGAAGAACTCCCGGGCCGGGTGCCCGTCGGTGACGCTCTCGCCCAGCAGCGCCGAGAAGGTCTGCACGATGCCCGGGCGCATGGCGTTGTACTCGACCAGCGAGGCCAGCAGGTCCAGGCGCCAGGTGTCGGCCGCGGCGCGCGAGCCGCCGCCCGTGTCCCACCGGTCGCGCTCCTCCAGCACCGCGACCAGCAGGGCCTCCTTCGTCGGGAAGTAGTGCAGCAGCCCCTGCTGGGTCAGGCCCACGCGTTCGGCGACGGTGGCCAAGGACGCGCCTCGGTAGCCGCGCTCGGCGATGACCTCGACGGCCGCGCGGACGATCTCCCCGCGGCGCTCCTCGCTCCTCGCCCTGACCATCGACCGGCTCCCCTTCCCGTTCCCGTGCTGTGCCCTGCTCACAGGACCGTACGGCATCCAAATATCACGAACAGGTGACGAACCCTACCGTTCAACAGGCAACAGGTTCACGATGGGGGCACCGCACCGCGCCGTACTACGCCGCACCGCGCCGTACCGCGCCACCGCACCGCTCTCAACGAGGAGGCTCGGCCGTGACCGACGCCGATCAGGTCCGCGATCAGATACGCAACGACGCCGTCGAGGCGGCACTGGGCAAGCTGGACCTCGACACCAAGACCCGGCTCCTGGCCGGCCAGGACATGTGGGCCCTGCCCGCCGTCCCCGCGATCGGGCTGGAGTCCCTGGTGTTCTCCGACGGCCCCATCGGGGTCCGCGGCGTCCGCTGGACCGCCGACGACCCGTCCGTGGCCCTGCCGTCCCCGACCGCGCTCGCCGCAGCCTGGGACCCGGAGCTCGCCCGCCGCGCCGGACGGCTCCTCGCCCAGGAGGCCCGCCGCAAGGGCGTGCACGTCCTCCTCGCGCCCACCGTCAACCTGCACCGCTCCCCGCTCGGCGGCCGGCACTTCGAGTGCTACTCCGAGGACCCGTACCTCACCGGCGTCGTCGGCGCGGGCTATGTGAACGGCGTCCAGGACGGCGGGGTCGGCACCACCGTCAAGCACTTCGTCGGCAACGACGCCGAGACCGACCGGTTCACCGTCGACAGCGTCATCGCCCCGCGGCCGCTGCGCGAGCTGTACCTGGCGCCGTTCGAGGCCATCGTCGCCAACGCCCACCCCTGGGGCATCATGACCGCGTACAACCAGGTCAACGGCACCACCATGACCGAGCACCAGTACCTGGTGAACGAGGTGCTGCGCGCCGAATGGGGCTTCGACGGCTGCAACGTCTCCGACTGGATGGCCGCCCGGTCCACCACCGGCGACATCCTCGGAGGCATGGACGTGGCCATGCCCGGCCCCACCACCGTCTACGGTCCCGCCCTCGCCGAGGCCGTCCGGGGCGGCGAGGTCCCCGAGTCCGCCGTCGACGAGGCCGTGCGCAACGTCCTGCGCCTCGCCGCCCGCGTCGGCGTCCTGGAGGGTGCCCCCGCCGTCGTGGCGGACCCCCCGGCCCCGATCGACGGCCAGGCGCTGGCCCGCGAGCTCGCCGCCCGCGGCTTCGTCCTGGTCCGCAACGAGGGGGCGCTGCCGCTCGACGCGGCCGCCGGCGGCACGGTCGCGCTGTCGGGCGCGGCGGCCCGCGACGCCCGCATCCTCGGCGGCGGCAGCGCCACCGTCTTCCCCGAACGGCTGATCGCCCCGCTGGACGGCCTCACCGCCGCCCTCCCCGAGGGCGCCCTCACCTACAGCGTCGGCGCCGACCCCTCCGACGAGCTCACCGCCGCCGGCCAGGGCTTCGAGCTCCACGCCGTCTGCCGCGACGCCTCCGGGGCCGTCCTCGGCGAGGGCGGCCTGCCCTCCGGCCAGGTCCAGTGGATCGGCGACGACCTGCCCGCCGGGGTCACGTACGAGACCATGGCGAGCATCGAGGTGCGCGGTACGTTCGTGCCGCGCGAGAGCGGCGAGCACGCCTTCGGCACCCGCGGACTCGGCGCCTTCGCCCTGGCCGTCGGCGGCGAGACCCTGTGGAGCGGCGTCCAGGAGATGGGCGACGAGGCCGACCCCTTCGAGGCCTTCTTCGGCGCCCCCAGCGAGCGGGCCCGCCTCACCCTCACCGAGGGCGAGCCCGTCGAGGTGTCCCTGACCTTCCAGGTTCCCGACATGTCCGCGCTGCCGCTCAGGGCGATCATGTTCTCGCTGCTCCACCTCGGCCCGCGGCGCGACGCCGACGAACTGATCGCCGAGGCCGTGGCCGCCGCGCGCGAGGCCGACACCGCCGTCGTGGTCGTCGCCACCACCGAGCGCGTGGAGTCCGAGGGCTTCGACCGCCAGGACCTCACCCTCCCGGGCCGCCAGGACGACCTGGTGCGCGCCGTCGCCGCCGCCAACCCGAACACCGTGGTCGTCGTGAACGCGGGCTCCCCGGTGGAACTCCCGTGGCGGGACGACGTCGCCGCCGTCCTGCTGGCCTGGTTCCCCGGGCAGGAGGGCGGGGCCGCGCTGGCCGACGTACTCCTCGGCGACGCGGAGCCGGGCGGGCGGCTGCCCACCACCTGGCCCGCACGGTTCGCGGACGCGCCCGTCACCGAGGTCGTCCCCACCGACGGGCGACTGGAGTACCGCGAGGGCCTCTTCATCGGCTACCGGGCGTACGAGAAGCACGGCGTGACCCCCGGCTACCCCTTCGGGCACGGACTCGGCTACACCGACTGGACGTACGACTCCCTGGAGGTCACCGCCGACACGGTGCGGGTCCGCCTCACCAACACCGGCGCGCGCCCCGGCCGCGAGGTCGTGCAGGTCTACCTGGCCCCCGAACGGGACGGCGTGGAGCGTCCGGCGAGCTGGCTGGCCGCCTTCGGGAGCGTCGTGGCGGGCCCCGGGGAGAGCGTCGAGACCGAGATCGCCCTGCCCGCCCGGGCCTTCGAGATCTGGGACGAGGAGGCCCGTGGCTGGCGGCGGATCGGCGGCACCTACGAGGTCCGCGCGAGCCACTCGCACGGTGACACCCGGCTGACCGCGACGCTCGACCTCGCGTGACACGCCGTATGGCCGGAAAACACCCCTGAGAACCGGTCCGGGGGCGGGCCCTGACTCCCGCCCCCGGACCCTGCGCGCGCCCCGGGCGTCAACGCGGCGGTTCGGCCGCCGTCACCTGACGGTGCGCCAGTTCCGCGAGCCGCGCCTGGCCGTCCTTGCCCGGATGGAACCAGTCCCAGCGGCTCAACTGATCCGCCGCGAAGGGGTACTGGAACACCGCGCCGCCGTCGTAGCGGCACAGAGGATCCTTTCCGCAGACCTCGCGCAGCACCTCGTTGTACTCCACCACCCGCGCCCGCACCTGCTCGCGCCGGGCCGTCGCCCCCGAGGCCGCCGACAGCGGGTCGGCGAGCATGGACTGACAGATGCCCAGCTTCCAGATCTGCCGCACCATCGGCAGGTCCTTGCCCTGCTCCCACAGCCGTTGCAGATCCGGCACGCTGGAGACGTACACCTGGGAGGCGGGGGAGGCGGCTCGCAGGTCCGCGATCGCCTTCTCGAACCCGGACCGGAACTCCGCCACCGGGGTCATCGACGAAGCCGTGGGCCGGCAGGCGTCGTTCGAGCCCACCATGACCGTGACCAGGTCGGGCTTGTGCGCGGCCGCCCCGGCCAGCTGGGCCGGCAGGTCCGCCATGCGCGAGCCGGTGACCGCGTAGTTCCAGCTCCGGGCGGGCACCTCGGCGTCCCCGAGCAGCCGGGCCGCCAGGGAGCGGACCGCCGGGTCGTTCCCGGTGGCCCAGGAGACCTCCGGACAGTCGGCCAGCACCGAACAGGCGTCGAACCCGCGCGTGATGGAGTCGCCGACGGCGGCGATCGAGGTGGGCTTCGTGTTCCACCGCGGTGCGCTCTGCGCCCCGCGCTCGCCGCCCTGCTCGCCCGACCCGCCCGAGCTGCACCCGGTGGCCGCCCCGGCCAGCAGGACGACCGCCGCGCCCGCGCCCGCGAACGTCCGGCGCGCGCGGCGGCGCGGAACGGTGGTGCGCATGGGAAGGGCCCCTCTTTGTCGTCCCCTCATCGTTCGGGGGGTCCTGCTGAGTGAAAGCTCTGCGTTTACGGGTCTTGGAGCGACCGTACGTCACATCATGACCCCTGGCGCACGGTAGCTTTTTCCCGTGGCGTTTCGGCCGCAGGTCCCGTAGCGCAATGTCAAATAATTTCCGTTACATTACATCACGTCACATACTGTCCGTTTTCTGGAGTTTATTCCCGACCTCGTCCCACACTGGAGGTCCCGGTGACGACACGTGGAGTTCTGTACGTGCATTCCGCACCGCGCGCGCTCTGCCCGCACGTGGAATGGGCTGTTGCGGGCGTGCTCGGGGTGCGGGTGAACCTCGACTGGATCAGACAGCCCGCCTCCCCCGGCACCTGGAGAGCCGAGTTCTCCTGGCAGGCCGAAGCGGGCACCGCCTCGAAACTCGCCTCCGCGCTGCGCGGCTGGCACCTGCTGCGCTTCGAGGTGACCGCGGAACCCTGCCCGACCGCCGAGGGCGAGCGCTACAGCTCCACCCCGGAGCTCGGCATCTTCCACGCCGTCACCGGCATGCACGGCGACATCCTGATCCCGGAGGACCGGCTGCGCGCCGCCCTCGCCCGGTCCGCGCACGGCGAGACCGACCTGGAGGCGGAGATCGCCAAGCTGCTCGGCAAGCCGTGGGACGACGAACTGGAGCCCTTCCGCCACGCGGGCGAGGGCGCCCCGGTCCGCTGGCTCCACCAGGTGGTCTGACCACCGGTCAACCGGTCACGCGAAAGGCCCACCCGGATCCACCGGGTGGGCCTTTCGCGTAGCTCGGACGTACTAGACCGTGCGGAATGCCAGGGTCACGTTGTGGCCGCCGAAGCCGAAAGAGTTGTTGATCGCGGAGATCGGGCCGTCGGCCGGCAGCTTGCGCGGCTCACCGACGACGATGTCCGCGTCGATGTCCTCGTCCAGCTCGTCGACGTTGATCGTCGGCGGGGCCAGCCGGTTGTACAGCGCCAGCACGGTCGCGACGGTCTCGATACCGCCCGCGCCACCGAGCAGGTGACCCGTCATCGACTTGGTCGCGGAGATCGCGATGTGGTCGAGGTCGTCGCCCAGCACCTTGCGCAGGGCCTTCAGCTCGGCCGTGTCACCCTGCGGGGTGGACGTGGCGTGCGCGTTCAGGTGGACCAGCTCGGCCGGGTCGAGACCCGTGTTGTCGAGCAGGTTCTGCACGGCGGCCGCGACACCGCGGCCGGTCGGCTCCGGCTGCGCGATGTGGTGGCTGTCCGCGGACAGGCCCTGGCCCAGCACCTCGCAGTAGACCCGGGCACCGCGCGCGGCGGCGTGCTCGGCGGACTCCAGGACGACGACGCCCGCGCCCTCGCCCAGTACGAAGCCGTCACGGGCCTTGTCGTACGGACGGGAGGCCTGCTCGGGGTTCTCGTTGTTCTTGGACATCGCCATCATGTTGGCGAACGCGGCGATCGGCAGGGGGTGGATCGCCGCTTCGGTGCCGCCCGCGACGACCACGTCGGCGCGGCCGGAACGGATCATCTCGACGGCGTAGCCGATGGCCTCGGCGCCGGACGCGCAGGCGCTGACCGGAGTGTGCACGCCCGCCTGGGCGTTGACCTCCAGGCCGACGTTGGCCGACGGGCCGTTCGGCATGAGCATGGGGACGGTGTGCGGGGAGACCCGGCGCACACCCTTGTCCTTCAGGACGTCGTACTGGTCGAGCAGGGTGGTGACACCGCCGATGCCGGAGGCGATCACGGTGCCCAGACGCTCGGGCGCGATGAAGGCGCCCTCTTCCGTCTCCTCGCCGGCCGGGGTGGTGTAACCGGCGTCGGCCCATGCCTCGCGGGCCGCGATGACGGCGAACTGCGCCGAGCGGTCCAGCTTGCGGGCCAGCGGCCGGGGCAGGACTTCACTCGGGTCGACGGCGGCCCGAGCGGCGATGCGTACCGGGAGTTCGGCGAAGCGCTCGCCCTCCAGGGGCTTGACGCCGGAACGGCCGGCAAGCAGACCTTCCCAGGTCGAAGCGCTGTCGCCACCCAGCGGAGTGGTTGCGCCGATACCGGTGACGACCACGGTGCGATTGGTCGGGCTCACAGGAATTCTTTCTCCACGTCTCAGGGGGTGCTGAATTGTCACGGCGCCACCGCCAGGTGGCGACAAACGCTCGTCAGGCTCAGGCCTGGTGCTTCAGGATGTAGTCAGCGGCGTCGCCGACCGTCTTGAGGTTCTTGACGTCCTCGTCCGGGATCTTGACGTCGAAGCGCTCTTCGGCGGCGACGACGACCTCGACCATGGAGAGCGAGTCGACGTCCAGGTCGTCGGTGAAGGACTTCTCGATCGCGACGTCCTCGGTGGGGATACCGGCGATCTCGTTGACGATCTCCGCGAGACCCTCGACGATCTCTTCCTGCGTGGCGGCCATGTGGCGCTCCTTCTCTAGCTGACTGATGTGGAACAGGGTGGGATGTGGATCCCGGCCCTAGGGGAGGGTAACGACCGTCGCGGCGTAGACGAGTCCCGCCCCGAAGCCGATGACGAGCGCGGTGTCGCCGCTCTTCGCCGCTCCGGTCGCCAGGAGCCGCTCCATGGCGAGCGGGATCGAGGCGGCCGAGGTGTTGCCGGTGGTCTCCACGTCACGGGCGACCGTGACGTGCTCCGGCAGCTTCAGAGTCTTCACCATCGAGTCGATGATCCGCATGTTCGCCTGGTGCGGAATGAAGACGTCCAGGTCGTCCGCGGTGATCCCGGCGGCGTCGAGCGCCTGCTGGGCCACCTTGGCCATCTCGAAGACGGCCCAGCGGAAGACCGCCTGACCCTCCTGGGTGATGGCCGGAAACTTCTCGCCGCCGTCCTTGCCGAGGTACTCGTCCCACGGCACGGTCTGCTTGATCGTCTCGGACTTGTCGCCCTCCGAACCCCACACCGTGGGGCCGATGGCCGGCTCGTCCGAGGGGCCGACGATCACGGCGCCGGCGCCGTCACCGAACAGGAAGGCCGTCGCGCGGTCCTCCAGGTCGGTCAGGTCCGAGAGCCGCTCCACGCCGATGACGAGGACGTACTCCGCGGAGCCTTCCACCACCAGCCCCTTGGCCAGGGTCAGGCCGTAGCCGAAACCGGCACAGCCCGCGGAGATGTCGAAGGCCGCGGGCTTGCCCGCGCCGATCCGGTGCGCGATCTCGGTCGCGACGGCCGGGGTCTGCTTGAAGTGCGAGACCGTCGAGACGATCACGGCACCGATCTGCTCCGGGGCCACGCCGGCGTCGGCCAGCGCCTTCCCCGAGGCCTCCACCGACATCGCGGCGACGGTCTCCTGCGGCGAGGCCCAGTGCCGGGTCGCGATGCCGGAGCGGGAACGGATCCACTCGTCGGAGGAGTCGATGGTCTCGAGGATGACCTCGTTGGGCACCACACGGGTCGGGCGGTAGCCGCCGACACCGAGGATGCGGGCGTAAGGGGAGCCCTTGGCCGGCTTGATCTTGGACATGCTGTGTGGGCTCCTTCTCTCAGGCCGTCAGTTCGGCGATGAGCGCCGCGGCCTTGTCGAGATCGTCCGGGGTCTTCAGACCCACGCTCGGTACGCCCTTCAGCGCGCGCTTGGCCAGACCCGTCAGGGTGCCACCGGGGCAGAGCTCGATGATTCCCGTGACGCCCAGCTCGGCGAACGTCTCCATGCACAGGTCCCAGCGGACCGGGTTGGCGACCTGACCGACCAGGCGGGCGACGACGTCGGCGCCCGTGGTGACGACGAGGCCGTCCTTGTTCGAGACGTACCTCAGCGCCGGGTCCGCCGGGGTGAGGGCCTCGGCGGCCTTCTCCAGCGTGGCGACCGCGGGGGCCATGTGGTGCGTGTGGAAGGCGCCCGCGACCTTGAGGGCGACGACCTTCATGGAGCCTTCGGGCTTGTCGGCCTCCAGAGCCGCGATCTGCTCCATCGTGCCGGCGGCCACGATCTGGCCCGCGCCGTTGATGTTGGCGGGCGTCAGACCCAGCTTCTCCAGGTGCGCGACGACCACGTCACGGTCGCCGCCGAGGACCGCGGCCATGCCGGTCTCGGTGACGGCGGCGGCCTCGGCCATGCCCAGACCGCGCGTCCGGACGAACGACAGCGCGTCCTTCTCGGACAGCACGTCGGCGACGGCCGCGGCGGTGATCTCACCGACGCTGTGGCCCGCGACGGCACCGAAGACCGAGGCGGAACCCAGCGCGGACGCGGACAGCAGGCCCGCGGCGACCAGCAGGGGCTGGGCCACCGCCGTGTCGCGGATCGCGTCGGCGTCCGCGGTCGTGCCGTAGTGGGCAAGGTCCAGCCCGATGGCGTCCGACCACGCGGCGACGCGGTCAGCGGCACCGGGAAGTTCGAGCCAGGGAGTCAAGAAGCCGGGCGTCTGAGCGCCTTGGCCGGGAGCGACGAGTACGAGCACCCTCACACTCTCTCTTGTGGATGGTCCCTGCCGCCCGTGGGGACAGGGACCAAGAACCGTCGGGGTAATTGTTGATGTCCGACAAAAGTCTAGGACTGGGGGTCACCGTCGGCCAGACGCCCCAGAATCAGGGCGATCCGCAACGTGAACGCCGATCGGACATCGGACGGCGACCATCCGGTGACGTCGGTCACACGTCGCAGCCGGTAGCGCACCGTATTGGGGTGCACGAACAGCATGCGCGCCGCCCCTTCCAGGCTGCTCGCCTGTTCCAGGTAGACGCTCAAGGTCTCCAGCAGTGCCGATCCCGCCTCCTCAAGCGGTCTGTAGATCTCCTCCACCAGTTGTTCCCTGGCAGCCGGATCGGAGGCGATCGCGCGTTCCGGCAGGAGATCATCCGCCAGGACCGGCCGCGGCGCGTCCTGCCACGCCGTACAGGCCTTCAGTCCGGCCGCCGCGGCCTGCGCCGACTTCGTCGCGTTCAGCAGGTCGGCCACCACCGGACCGGCCACCACCGGACCCGCCGCGAACGGTCCGATCAGCGACTTCGCCACCTGGATCGGGTTGTCGCTGCCGCCCGCGATGACGACCAGCCGGTCCCCGAGCACACCCGTGAGGACCTGGAGCTTGTGGTGACGGGCCGCCCGCCGGATCGCCTCGACCGTCAGCTCGCTGTCGCCCTCCGGCGCGGTACCGAGCACCACGCACACGTGCTCGGGGGAGTTCCAACCCAGCGCCGCCGCCCGGGACAGCGCGCCCTCGTCCGCCTCGCCGGACAGCACCGCGTTGACGACCAAGGACTCCAGCCGGGCGTCCCACGCCCCGCGCGCCTCCGCGGCCTGCGCGTACACCTGGGCGGTCGCGAAGGCGATCTCCCGGGCGTACACCAGCAGCGCCTCGCGCAGGATCGACTCGTCGCCCGGGGCCGCCACCTCCTCGATCGCGGCCTCCATGACCTCGATCGTGGTGCGGACCATCTCGACGGTCTGGCGCAGGGTGATCGCCCGGGTCAGCTCGCGCGGAGCCGTGCCGAAGACATCGGTGGAGATGGCCTGCGGGGTCTCCGGGTGCCTGAACCACTCCGTGAACGCGGCGATACCGGCCTGGGCGACCAGGCCGATCCAGGACCGGTTCTCGGGCGGCATGGCCCGGTACCACGGCAGGGTCTCGTCCATGCGCGCGATCGCGTTGGCGGCCAGCCGGCCCGCGGACTTCTCCAGTCGGCGGAGCGTCGCGGTGTGCGGATGGGCGGGAGCGGAATGCGCGGCATGTGGGGCGGGCGAATGCTCACGTTCGGGTTGGGACACGTGACAAGACTGCCTTATCGGGACGGGTACGCGGAGTCCGGTCCCGCCCGTGGCCCGCGCCCCGGCCTCCGACGGGGTCTACCGTGGCGTCCATGATTGATGTTCGCCCCGGCGCCGACCGGTACGAGGGCGGGGACCCGGCCTCCGGGATCACCACCCGGCACGCCTTCTCCTTCGGCTCCTTCTACGACCCGGACAACCTGCGGTTCGGCCCGGTCCTCGCCTGCAACGAGGAGACCCTCGCGCCGGGCGCCGGCTTCGACGAGCACCCGCACAGCCACACCGAGATCGTCACCTGGGTGATCGAGGGCGAACTCACCCACCACGACAGCACCGGCGAGAAGAGCGTGGTGCGGCCCGGGGACGTGCAACGGCTGAGCGCCGGATCCGGGGCCCGGCACGTGGAACGCAACGACGGCCCCGGGCGGCTGCGCGTCGTGCAGATGTGGCTCGCGCCCCTCACCGCGGGCGGCGAGCCCTCGTACGGGGTCGTCCGGGAGATCGCCGACGCCGCACCCTACGAGGTCCCCGCGGCCGGCGCCGTCCTGCACGTCCGGCGGCCCGGCGCGGGCGAGCGGGTCGCCGTACCCGCGGCGGACCGGGTGTACCTGCACGTGGTGCGGGGGGACCTGCGCCTGGACGGGGCCGAGCTGGGCCCCGGGGACTCGGTACGCATCACCGCCGAACGGGACCTGGAGGTCGTCGCGGGTTCCCCGGGGGAGCTGCTGATCTGGGAGTTCCCCGACCCTCCGGCCGCGCAGGTCCCGCAGGCTCCTTAGCGGGAGCGGAGCTCGGCCAGTACCGCGTCGGTGAACGGGGTCCACGCCTCGGCCGCCCACGGGCCGAAGGCGCGGTCGGTCAGCGCCACGCACGCGGCGCGCGCGTCCGGGTCCACCCACAGGAAGGTGCCGGCCTGGCCGAAGTGGCCGAAGGTGCGCGGCGAGGAGGAAACGCCCGTCCAGTGCGGGGACTTGTGGTCGCGGATCTCCAGGCCGAGCCCCCAGTCGTTGGGGGACTGGTGTCCGTAGCCCGGCAGGACGCCCTTGAGCCCGGGGTGGACGACGGAGGTGGCCTCGGCGACCGTACGGACGTCCAGCAGCCGCGGCGCCTGCAGCTCGGCGGCGAACCGCAGCAGGTCGGAGACGGTGGAGACGCCGTCCTTGGCGGGCGAGCCCTCCAGGGTGGTCCGCGTCATGCCCAGCGGCTCGAAGACCGCCTGGTGCAGGTACTCCGCGAAGGGGATGCCGGTGGCCTTGGAGATGTGGTCGCCGAGCTCCTCGAAACCGGCGTTCGAGTACAGCCGGCGCTGCCCGGCCGGAGCCGACACCCGGTGCTCGTCGAAGGCCAGGCCGCTGGTGTGCGCGAGCAGGTGACGGACCGTCGACCCCTCGGGTCCGGCCGGCTCGTCCAGCTCGATCGCCCCCTCCTCGTACGCGACGAGGGCGGCGTACGCGGCGAGCGGCTTGGTGACCGAGGCCAGGGCGAACCGGTGGTCGACGGGCCCGTGGGAGCCCGCCAGGCTCCCGTCGGCCCGTACGACGGCCGCCGCGGCGGTCGGCACCGGCCAGGTCTCGATGATCCGCAGGCTTTCCATGCCGTTCCCGTCCTCCACGCTGTCCATGCCGCCGAGCCTACTTGCTTGGAGTGCACTCAAGGGTTTTAGCGTGGAGCCATGAGCCAGAGCCTGACGCAGACGCGGTACACGATCAGCGAGGTCGAGGCCCGGACCGGTCTGACCCAGCACACCCTGCGCTGGTACGAGCGGATCGGCCTGATGCCGCACGTGGACCGCTCCCACTCGGGGCAGCGGCGCTTCACCGACAAGGACCTCGACTGGCTCGCCTTCGTGGGCAAGCTGCGGGCCACGGGGATGTCGGTGGCGGACATGGTGCGGTACGCCGAACTGGTCCGCGAGGGCGAGCACACCATGGCCGAACGCCGGGAACTGCTGGAACGCACGCGCCGCGAGGTGCGCTCGCGCATCACGGAGCTCACGGACGCGCTCGCCGTACTGGATTACAAGATCGATATGTACGCCATGAAAACGGTATCGGGGAAGGCACAGCAATGACGGAGCACGGCACCACCCTCGAACAGGTCGAGCTCGGCAAGGGCGGCCCGCAGGTCGGCGTCCAGGGCCTCGGCTGCATGGGCATGAGCGAGTTCTACGGCGACACCGACGAGACCGCGGCCCGGGAGACCCTCGACGCGGCGCTGGCCGCCGGGGTCACCCTCTTCGACACCGCCGACGTCTACGGGCGGGGGCGCAACGAGGAGTTCCTGGCGCCCTTCGTGGCCGCCCACCGCGACGAGATCACCCTGGCGACGAAGTTCGCGATAGAGCGTTCCGACGACCCGCGCTACCGGGGCGTCCGCAACGACCGCGCCTACATCCGCACGGCCGTGGAGGCCAGCCTGCGCCGGCTCGGCGTCGACGTCATCGACCTGTACTACATGCACCGGCGCGACCCGGCCGTGCCGCTCGCCGAGTCGGTCGGCGCCATGGCGGAGCTGGTCGCCGAGGGCAAGGTGCGCCACCTCGGCCTCAGCGAGGTCACCGGGGCGGAGCTGCGCGAGGCGCACGCCGTGCACCCGATCGCGGCGCTCCAGTCGGAGTGGTCGCTGTTCAGCCGGGACGTGGAGCGCAGCGCGGTGGGCGCGGCGGCGGAGCTGGGCGTGGCCTTCGTGCCGTACTCCCCGCTCGGCCGGGGCTTCCTGACCGGGTCCTTCGCCGACGCGTCCGCGGAGCTGTCCCAGGACGACTTCCGGCGCCACCAGCCGCGGTTCACCGGCGACAACGCGAAGACCAACGCGGCGCTGCTGGCCCCGGTCCGGGAGATCGCCGAGCGGCACGGCGCGACCCCGGCGCAGATCGCGCTGGCCTGGGTGCAGCAGCGGGCGAAGGTGCACGGGCTGACCGTGGTCCCGATCCCCGGCACCCGCAAGCCCGGCCGGCTGCGCGAGAACACCGGGGCGACCCGGATCACCCTCACGCAGTCCGAGCTGGACCTGCTGGAGCCCATCGCCGCGCAGGTGGCGGGCGACCGCTACCCGGACATGAGCTCCACCTCGGCGGCACGGGAGGTCTGAGCCGCCAGGCCCGCCCGGCCCCGCTCAGAGCGACTCGGCCGCGAACCGGTCCCGCAGCGCCGCGTACTCCGCGTCCGTGAGCAGCCCCGCCGTGTGCAGCTCGCTCAGGTGCCGCAGCCGGTCGTCGCCGGAGCGGGCACGCGGCACGGAGGCGACCGGGGTACGGGCGCGCAGGGCGGCGAGCACGGCCGCGGCGAACGGCAGCGAATCGTGCACCGCCCCGTAGCCCGTGCCGAAGACGGCGGCCGCCAGGTCGTGGTCGGGGCGCGGGTCACCGGTGGTGTCCCGCAGCAGCAGCCGCAGGTGCCCGCCGGGGCCCTCCGGGGAGGACCACTCGACGCCGGTCAGGGCGGCCAGCGGGAAGCGCTGGTCGCCCGCCTTCCATTTGGTGCTGGAGGCGCCCGTACGGGACCACTGGAAGGTGATCGCCGAGCCGTCGAAGCCCACCCGGGCGTCGTACGCCTTCAGGTGCAGCGGCGGCTGCGGTACGTCGACGAGGAAGCCCGCGGACGGCTCGGCGGCATCCGGCCCGAGCCGGGACCGCAGCGCGTCGGCGAACGCGGCGACGGCCGGCGCCTTGTCGGCGGGCAGCACGAGCCGGTAGGGGTCGCAGGCCTCCTTGAGCTGCCCGGCGGCGACCTCCATCAGCGGGTCCGCGCCCGGCCGTGGCAGGGCGCGCAGGACCACCGTGTCCCGCTTGCCGCCGGTCACGGTCACCTCCACGGCGGACACCGCTTCGAGGGGGATCCGGCGCGAGCCCAGGGCATGCCAGAGTCTCGGCAGCCTCGGCGTTCTGATCCCCCGTGCGAAGCGGATGAGCACCGAGTCCGAATCGAACTCCCAGACGGCATGATTTCCGGCCAGTACGTCACCCATGCGGCACATCGTAAACGGCGGCGCCCCCGCGCGTCCCCCCGGTTGCGGGAGCCGATTTCCACGCCTCTACGCGCGTCAGTCCTGCTCTGTCCCGGAAATCCCGCGTCGGCACGCATCGTTCCCGGTCGCACAGACAACGGAACCGAACGCGCCGGTTCCGATCTTGGCGAAGTTGTCCATCGAGTCCGTACCTGGCGCGAAATAGCCGGTGTGGCTCTTGGCCCGGGCCGAGGACAGCAGCCGCGCGCCGAACGCCGGGGACACCGGATCCGCGCCGTGGCCGAGGCCGCCGACCTCCAGGTGCGGAACGTCCGCGATCCAGTCGCCCTCGTCGCGCGTCGCCCAGACCCGCGCCGAGGTGTGCAGCTCGGCGACGTTCTCCGCACGCATCCCGGGGCTGCCCGCGACCACCACGTCGGTCACCCGGCGCGGCAGCTCGTGCGCCGCGACCCCGCAGACCACCGATCCGTAGCTGTGGCAGAACAGCGCCACGCTCGCGTCCCCGGGCAGGGCCGCGGTCAGGGCCTTCAGCAGGACGGCGCCGTCGACGGCCATCCGGCCCGTGGCCGCGTCCACACCGACCCCGGTGGGCGCGGTGTAGCCCGCCCAGGCGATGACCGCCGTGCGGCTGTCCGGATCGGCCGCGCGCTGGGCCTCGTACAGGGACTCGGCCATGCCGACCGGAGAGGTCAGCCGACGCTGGGTGCGCTCGAAGGTGAGGACGTCGGTGTCGACACCCGGGACGATCACCGAGACCCGCTCCGCCCCGGAGAGGTCACCGAAGACCTCGGCCACGCGACCGTTGCCCGTCGGGTCGAAGGCGAAGATCTGCCGGCCGGGCTCGGCGAGCGAGGCGAAGCGGTGGGAGCGCCGGGTGGCCGTCGCCCGGTCGGCCGGGGTCAGCGCGACGTCCTGGCTCCGGGCCTCCTCGACCCGGCGCGCCTGTTCCAGGCCCTCCAGATTGGCCCGGTAGCGGACCGCGGCGGGGGTCCCGTCGAGGTTGCCCACGACGAGCGGGTAGGTGTCGGCGAGCCGGGCGCGCTCGCCGCCGTCGAGGCCGGCGAAGAAACGGGCCACCGTCCGGGCGGGGGCGTCCGCGGGAGGCACCGGGCGGCCGTCGACCCGGGCCTTGGCCCAGGCGCCGAGGGCGGCGACCCGCATCGGGGTGCCCTCCTCCGGCCGGTGAACGGCCGTCCAGCCGGTGGTCGCCAGCATGATGAAGACCACCGCCAGCGCGAGCAGGGCACGCAGAGCGGCAGGGCGCGGGTCGGCGCCGAGGGCGGTGGGGTGGGCAAGGCCGGGCACGTTCACTGTGACCAGCCTATGAGACGTCTTACGCCACGGACGTGCCAGGTGACCGGACTCACGGCCGACCGTGGGACCACGTGAGGCCCGAGCGGGCGACCCGCCGAGGCGTCGGCGGAGCCCGCCGACGCGGGCCGCCGGGCTACGCGGACCCGCGCCAACTGGAGGTCAGCGCCGGACCGATCCGGTCGAGGTACGTCTCCGTCAGCCCGCGGATCGACTCCACGCTGGTGTCCTCGCCCCGCCCCCAGAGCCGCCCTGTGACGCGCATCACGCCGCAGAACGCGGCGACGGCGACCCGCGGCCGCGGATCGACGTCCACGTCCAGGCCCTCACGGGCACCGATCAGCCGGGAGATCCGTTCCTCCAGCTCCGTGGAGCGCCGCAGGTGCACGGCGAGCAGGGCCGGGGTGGACTCGATCAGCCGGTAGCTGCGCATGTACAGATCGACCGGGACCACCTCGGACAGGGCCACTTCCACGGTGTCCCAGGCCGCGAGCGCCGCGCCCCGCAGGGCCTCGAAGGGCCCCTCGGCGGCCGGCCTGGCGCGCAGCTCGGCGACGAACCGCGACTCGACCAGCTCCTGGAGGGCGAAGACGACCTCCTCCTTGTTGGCGAAGTAGCGGAAGAAGGTGCGCTGGGACACGTGCACGGCGTCGGTGATCTCGTCGACGGTGGTGCGCTCGTACCCCTGGGAGAGGAACAGCAGGAGGGCGGCGCGCAACAACGCGTTCCGGGTGCGCCGTTTCTTGCGTTCACGCAGTCCGGTCACCGGCGCGGCCGTCGCCGACCGCTCGTCGATCATCACCGCGGGGCTCCCTTCTGACGCCGAGTGGGCGGTCAGCGTACCGGTGACGGGTGGGGTGGCGACCGCCGCGTTAAGCCGTTTGCGACGTCCCGTCCGCGGTCCTCGGCGTGCCCGCCGGAGCGCCCGCGCATGACACGTTCGAGGTCGGGTCCGGCCGGGTCCGCACCCGGGCCCGGGCGGCCACGGGCCCGGCCCGCAGGCTCCCGGAAGCGTCAACTCCGTACGTACCAAGGCCCTGTCGGAGGGTTCCGGCGGGGCTGTCGCCTATCCGGGTGGACCCGTCCGGGGCCTCTTCCGCCGGCCTGTCCGCGCAGGTCAGCGTGGTGTCGGCGGAGCTCCGGAAACGGTCCGGGCGCCCGCCGTCCACAAGGAGTTGACCCGTCATGCGTACGTGTCGAAGCATCCGCGCCACCACCACGACCACCCTCGCCGCGACCGTCCTGGCCCTCACCGCCCTCATCCCGAGCACGGCCGGCACGGCGCACGCCGCGGGCCCGCCGACGCTCGGGGCCTGCGCGACCGGGCAGCTGTGCCTGTGGGCGAAACCGGAGTTCAAGGGAGCCCGTCAGACGCACGAGCTCAGCACCCTGGACATCAACAGCTGCACCGCGCTGCCGGCCGGGACCAGCGCCCAGTCGCTCACCAACCGCACCGGGCGCCCGGTGACCACCTACCAGTCGGCCGAATGCGCCGAGACCGGCGAGTTCCAGACCTACCCGGGCGACGGGGTCTGGCTGCCCCAGTCGCCCTACCAGGTGCGGGCGTTCAAGGTGTGGGAGAGGTGACCTCGCGCTGCGCCGGGGCGTTCGGCGGGTCGGCCACGGGCGCGGCGGCCGGCCCGGTCACGGCCGCGACCGGGCCGGCGGCCGCGGCCGCCGCGCCGCCCAGCCGGGCGACCTCGCCGCGCAGCGCCCGTACCTCGTCCTGCAGCTCCCGGATGGCCGCCAGCTGGAGCATGTCCGCCCGGTCGTCGCGCTCGAAGCGGGAGATGAACCACGCGGCGATGTTGGCGGTCACCACACCGAGCAGGGCGATCCCGGACAGCATCAGACCCACGGCCAGGACCCGGCCGAGGCCGGTGGTGGGCGAGTGGTCCCCGTACCCGACCGTCGTCATCGTGGTGAACGACCACCACACGGCGTCGCCCAGGTTCTTGATGTTCCCGTCGGGGGCGTCCCGCTCCACGCTGAGCACCGCCAGCGAGCCGAACATCAGCAGCCCCACCACCGCACCGGCCACATACGTCGTCAGCTGGATCTGCGGAGCCATCCGGGCCCGCCGACCCACCAACATCAAGGTGGCGACCAGTCGCAGCAGCCGCAGCGGCTGTACGAGCGGCAGCACCACGGCGGCCAGGTCCAGCCAGTGGGTCCGCACGAAGTGCCTACGGTCCGCCGCGAGAGCCAGACGGACCAGGTAGTCCACGGCGAAGGCCCCCCACACCACCCACTCGACGTAGGCGCAGGCCCGGTGCACCTGCGCACGGGCGTCGGGGGCGACGATGGGCACGGCGTACGCCACGGCGAACGCCACGGCGAGCAGGAGCAGCGGGGTCTGGCTCCGCCGCTCCCACAGCAGCTGGCGGGAGGGTTCCTTCATGCCGAGCATCGTAAGGAACCCGTAAAGGGGAGCGGGCCCCGGCCGAAGCCGGGACCCGCTCACCGAACCCACCCAGGGCGCTACGCGTCGCCGCCCGCCGCACCCGGGTCCGCCGCCGCCACGTCCAGCAGCTGGTACCGGTCGACCGCCTGCTTCAGCACCGAGCGGTCGACCTTCCCCGCCCGGGCCAGCTCGGTGAGCGTCGCCAGGACCACCGACTGGGCGTCGATGTGGAAGAAGCGCCGAGCCGCGCCCCGCGTGTCCGCGAAACCGAAACCGTCCGCGCCCAGCGAGGTGTACGCGCCCGGCACCCACCGCGAGATCTGGTCCGGAACCGACCGCATCCAGTCCGAGACCGCCACGAACGGCCCCTCCGCACCCGACAGCTTCCGCGTCACGTACGGGACGCGCTGCTCCTCCTCCGGGTGGAGCAGGTTGTGCTCCTCGACCTCCACCGCCTCGCGCCGCAGCTCGTTCCAGGAGGTCGCCGACCAGACGTCCGCCCGCACACCCCAGTCGGCCGCCAGGATCCGCTGCGCCTCCAGCGCCCACGGCACCGCCACGCCCGAGGCCATCAGCTGAGCCCCGATCGTGCCCTCGGTACCCCGCGACACGCGGTGGATACCGCCCAGGATGCCGTCCACGTCGACGTCCGCCGGCTCGGCCGGGTGCTGGATCGGCTCGTTGTAGACGGTCAGGTAGTAGAAGACGTCCTCCGCCTCCGGGCCGTACATCCGCCGCAGGCCGTCCTTCACGATGTGCGCGATCTCGTAGCCGTAGGCCGGGTCGTACGCCACGCAGCCCGGGTTCGTCGAGGCCAGCAGCTGGGAGTGACCGTCGGCGTGCTGGAGGCCCTCACCCGTGAGGGTGGTCCGCCCCGCCGTCGCGCCGAGCACGAAGCCCCGCGCGAGCTGGTCGGCCATCTGCCAGAACTGGTCACCCGTGCGCTGGAAACCGAACATCGAGTAGAAGACGTAGACCGGGATCAGCGGCTCGCCGTGCGTCGCGTACGCCGAACCGGCGGCGATCAACGAGGCCGTGCAGCCCGCCTCCGAGATGCCGTCGTGCAGCATCTGGCCGGTCGGGGACTCCTTGTACGCGAGCAGCAGGTCGCGGTCGACCGCCTCGTACTGCTGGCCCAGCGGGTTGTAGATCTTGGCGCTCGGGAAGAAGGCGTCCATACCGAAGGTGCGGTACTCGTCGGGCGCGATCAGCACGAAACGCTTGCCGATCTCCTTGTCCCGCATCAGGTCCTTCAGGATGCGGACGAAGGCCATGGTCGTGGCGATCGACTGCTGTCCGGAACCCTTCTTGGCGGCCGCGTACGTCTTGTCGTCCGGCAGCTGCAGCGGCTTCGCCCGCACCACGCGGGTCGGCACGTACCCGCCCAGCGCACTGCGCTGGTCGTGCATGTACTGGATCTCGGGGGACTTCGGGCCCGGGTGGTAGTACGGCGGGGCCCCGCCCTCCAGCTGCGCGTCCGTGATCGGGATGTGCAGGCGGTCGCGGAAGCGCTTGAGGTCGTCGACCGTCAGCTTCTTCATCTGGTGCGTCGCGTTGCGGCCCTCGAAGTTCGGGCCGAGCGTCCAGCCCTTGACCGTCTGGGCCAGGATCACCGTCGGCTGGCCCTTGTGGGCCTTGGCCGCGGCGTAGGCCGCGTAGACCTTCTTGTGGTCGTGACCGCCACGGCCCAGGTGCTGGATCTGCTGGTCGGACATGTTCTCGACCATCGCCCGCAGCCGCTGGTCGCCACCGAAGAAGTGCTCACGGATGTACGCGCCCGACTCGGTGGCGTACGTCTGGAACTGCCCGTCCGGCGTGGAGTTCATCTTGTTCACGAGGATGCCGTCGCGGTCCTGCGCCAGCAGCGGGTCCCAGGAACGGTCCCAGATCAGCTTGATGACGTTCCAGCCGGCACCCCGGAAGATCGACTCCAGCTCCTGGATGATCTTCCCGTTGCCGCGCACCGGGCCGTCGAGGCGCTGCAGGTTGCAGTTGACCACGAAGGTCAGGTTGTCCAGACCCTCACGGGCGGCGATCGACAGCTGACCCAGCGACTCCGGCTCGTCCATCTCGCCGTCACCGAGATACGCCCAAACGTGGGACTTGGAGGTGTCGGCGATCCCGCGCGCCTCCATGTACCGGTTCATCCGCGCCTGGTAGATCGCCCCCAGCGGACCGAGGCCCATCGAGACGGTCGGGAACTCCCAGAAGTCCGGCATCAGCCGCGGGTGCGGGTAGCTGGAGAGGCCGTACGGGGCCTTCGACTTCTCCTGCCGGAAGGAGTCGAGCTGCTGCTCGGTGAGCCGGTCCAGCAGGTACGCGCGGGCGTAGATACCGGGGGAGGCGTGCCCCTGGAAGAAGATCTGGTCGCCGCCGTCGCCCTCGTCCTTGCCCCGGAAGAAGTGGTTGAAGCCCACGTCGTAGAGGGAGGCCGAGGAGGCGAACGTGGCGATGTGACCACCGACGCCGATACCGGGACGCTGAGCACGCGAGACCATGACGGCCGCGTTCCAACGGGTGGCGTTGAGGACCTTGCGCTCGATCTCCTCGTTGCCCGGGAAGAACGGCTCGTCCCGGGTGGCGATCGTGTTCACGTAGTCCGTGCTGCGCATCTCCGGCACGGCCACGCGCTTCTCACGAGCCCGCTCGATCAGCCGCAGCATCAGATAGCGGGCGCGCTCACGGCCCCGCTCGTCGACTGCGGCGTCGAGGGAGTCGAGCCACTCCTGCGTCTCCTCCGGATCGAAGTCCGGGACCTGACTCGGCAGGCCACCAATGATGATCGGATTGCGATCGGATGCGGAAGCCACGCTGTTCCTTCGCTGTCGTGGGAGTCGTACGGGAGGCATGCCTGGGGACGCCGCCGCCTCCCATGCTCTTACGCTGGGCCGAAATCTTCATCTTTACCACCGGGTAATCCCTGGAAACCGCAGGGAACCCGGGAGGAAGGATCGGCGCGGATCCGTCGCGAGTCCGGCCGAACCGGACCCCACGCCCGAGGCGGGCGCCGACTTCGCACGGCCGTTCGTCCCTCAAACAGGTAGGAAAGACCCAACCGTCGACGATGATGCCGAATGAGCTGGAATGGTGTGGGATGAATCACGAGAGGTACACACGGGAAGGCTGAAAGTTGCGGCGAGACGGCCGCAATCGTCACCGTTTCGACGGTCTCGGCGGCCGGGTACTTGCGCGATCCGCCGCGCCCGTGTGGACTACGCCCAATGCTGCGCGTACGCGCGCCGCCGAAGACATTCACCGAACATGAGCAGGAGGCACCCCGTGAGCGCGACCGCGGACCACGCGGAGAGCCTGGCCGCCCGGCTGGGTTTCCAGTCCGAACAGGTGGTCCAGGAGATCGGCTACGACGACGACGTCGATCAGGAATTCCGTGACAGCGTCGAAAAGGTCGTCAGCGAACTCGCCGACGAGGACTACGACGACGTCGCCGACGCGGTGCTGTTGTGGTTCCGCGACGAGGACGGCGATCTGACGGACGCCCTGGTCGACGCGACCGAGCTGGTCGAGGACGGCGCACTGATCCTGCTGCTGACCCCCAAGACGGGCCGTGACGGCTACGTCGAGGCCAGCGACATCAGCGAGGCCGCCGAGACGGCCGGCCTCTCCCTCGCCAAGGGCCTGCCCGTCGGCAAGGAGTGGACCTCCACCAAGCTGGTGACGCCCAAGGCGGCCAAGGCCAAGCGCTGAGCCGAGCCCCGCAGCGATGCGGACACACGCCCCGCCGCACCGGGTCATCCCGGTCGGCGGGGCGTGTGCGTTCACGGCCCGGAGCCGGGCCCATAAGGTGGGACCACCCGAACAGCCCAACGCGGGGATGCGGGAACGAAGGGATGCGAGAGATGGCGATCGAGGTCGGCGACAAGGCCCCGGACTTCGAGCTCAAGGACAACCACGGCCGGACCGTGCGACTCGCCGACTTCCGGGGCGAGAAGGCGGTCGTGCTGCTCTTCTACCCGTTCGCCTTCACCGGCGTCTGCACCGGCGAGCTGTGCGAGCTGCGCGACCAGCTCCCGCGCTTCCAGAACGACGACGTGCAGCTCCTCGCCGTCTCCAACGACTCCGTGCCCACCCTTCGGGTCTTCGGTGAGCAGGAGGGTCTGGAGTACCCGCTGCTGTCGGACTTCTGGCCGCACGGGGAGACCTCGCGCGCCTACGGCGTCTTCGACGAGGACAAGGGATGCGCGGTCCGCGGCACCTTCATCATCGACAAGGACGGCGTCGTGCGCTGGACTGTCGTCAACGGACTGCCCGACGCGCGTGACCTGAACGAGTACATCAAGGCACTCGACAGTCTCTGAGCGCGACGGCGTGGGCCGTACACGCATTTTCCCTGCGAAAACCGCTTACAGGCGGGAACCCGTCACTAGGATCGAAACGTTGATCCGGTAGCTCCCCCGGTCACGACCGGGAGGGCCCCCTGCACGACGGGGCACCGCCCCACACACAGAACCCAATGGAGGACCCGTGGGAGTCAGCCTCAGCAAGGGCGGCAACGTCTCGCTGACCAAGGCCGCGCCTAACCTGACGGCGGTCATCGTCGGTCTGGGCTGGGATGCTCGCACCACCACCGGTGTCGACTTCGACCTCGACGCCAGCGCGATCCTGACCAGCGACCAGGGCAAGGTCACCAGCGACGCGAACTTCGTCTTCTTCAACAACCTGAAGAGCCCCGACGGCTCGGTGGAGCACACCGGTGACAACACCACCGGTGAGGGCGAGGGCGACGACGAGGCCATCAAGGTCAACCTGGCCGGCGTCCCGGCCGACGTCGCGAAGATCGTCTTCCCGGTCTCGATCTACGAGGCCGAGAGCCGCCAGCAGAGCTTCGGCCAGGTCCGCAACGCGTACATCCGCGTGGTGAACCAGGCCGACAACAGCGAGCTCGCTCGCTACGACCTCTCCGAGGACGCCTCGACCGAGACCGCCATGGTCTTCGGCGAGCTGTACCGCAACGGTGCGGAGTGGAAGTTCCGCGCCATCGGCCAGGGTTACGCATCGGGCCTGCGCGGCATCGCGCAGGACTTCGGCGTCAACGTCTGAGTCCGAGAGCAGTCCGTCCGTCCGGCGCCGTGCACTGTGTGTACGGCGCCGGACCGGCTTTACCTCGCGGACACCACCGCGGGCCGCACACCGCACCACCGGTCGTACCGGCCACACCGCCACACCGCACCACCCGCCACACCGCACCACCGGCACATCGCCATACCGCCACACCGTCGTCCGGGGAGGACCACAACATGGGCGTCACACTCGCCAAGGGGGGCAATGTCTCCCTCTCCAAGGCCGCACCGAATCTCACCAGGGTTCTGATCGGTCTCGGATGGGACGCGCGCTCGACCACGGGAGCCGACTTCGACCTCGACGCCAGCGCACTGCTGTGCAACAGCGGCCGGGTACTGGGGGACGAGTACTTCGTCTTCTACAACAACCTGAAGAGCCCCGACGGCTCCGTCGAACACACGGGGGACAACCTCACCGGCGAGGGTGAAGGCGACGACGAGTCGATCATCATCGACCTCACCAAGGTGCCGGCGGCCGTGGACAAGATCGTCTTCCCGGTCTCGATCCATGACGCGGACTCCCGCCGGCAGAGCTTCGGCCAGGTCAGCAACGCCTTCATTCGCGTGGTGAACCAGGCCGACGGTCAGGAACTGGCCCGCTACGACCTGTCCGAGGACGCGTCCAGCGAAACCGCGATGATCTTCGGCGAGGTCTACCGGTACGGGGGTGAATGGAAGTTCCGTGCGGTGGGGCAGGGGTACGCGTCGGGGCTCCGAGGCATCGCTCTAGACTTCGGGGTCAACGTTTCGTAAAGCCGTACAAGACGATGGGGTGCCAGTGGTTCTCAAAACCTTCGGCTGGTCGTTCGCAATCACTGCGCTCGGTCTGGTCGCAGCGGTGTTCTACGGGGGGTGGCAGGCCTTCGGTATCGTGGCGATCCTGTCGGTCCTCGAGATCTCGCTGTCTTTCGACAACGCGGTGGTCAACGCCGGGATCCTGAAGAAGATGAATGCCTTC
This sequence comes from Streptomyces sp. CLCI03, assembly GCF_053615355.1. Taxonomy (NCBI): domain Bacteria; kingdom Bacillati; phylum Actinomycetota; class Actinomycetes; order Kitasatosporales; family Streptomycetaceae; genus Streptomyces; species Streptomyces sp. CLCI03. The sequence goes on from NZ_CM132132.1 coordinate 5,534,882, forward strand.
TGGCAGAAGATCTTCCTCACCATCGGCGTACTCATCGCGGTCTTCGGTATGCGACTGGTCTTCCCCGTTGTGATCGTCGCGATCAGCGCCAAGATCGGGCCCATCGAGGCCGTGGACCTCGCCCTCTCCGACAAGGAGATGTACGAGCAGCTGGTGACGGACGCTCACCCGTCCATCGCCGCCTTCGGTGGCATGTTCCTCCTGATGATCTTCCTCGACTTCATCTTCGAGGACCGTGACATCAAGTGGCTCGCCTGGCTGGAGCGCCCGCTCGCCAAGCTCGGCAAGGTCGACATGCTGTCCGCCTGCCTCGCGCTGATCGTCCTCGTCATCGCCTCGATGACGGTGGGGGCCAATGCCCACCAGCACGGTGGCATCCACGTGGACAAGGCGCAGACCGTTCTGATCTCCGGCGTCCTCGGCCTGATCACCTACATGATCGTCGGTGGCCTCTCCGGCTACTTCGAGAACAAGCTGGAGGAAGAGGAGGAAGCCGAGCACGAGGCCGAGGAAGAGGCCAAGAAGACCGGTAAGCCCGTCACGGCCGTCGCCATGGCCGGCAAGGCCGCCTTCTTCATGTTCCTCTACCTTGAGGTCCTCGACGCCTCCTTCTCCTTCGACGGAGTCATCGGCGCCTTCGCCATCACCAACGACATCGTCCTCATGGCCCTCGGCCTCGGTGTCGGTGCCATGTACGTCCGTTCGCTGACGGTCTACCTGGTCCGCCAGGGCACCCTCGACGACTACGTGTACCTGGAGCACGGCGCGCACTACGCCATCGGCGCGCTCGCCGTGATCCTGCTCGTCACCATCCAGTACGAGATCAACGAGTTCATCACCGGTCTCGTCGGCGTGGTGCTCATCGGATGGTCCTTCTGGTCCTCCGTGCGCCGCAACAAGCGCCTGGAACTGGAGGGTTCCACCGCCGAGGCATGACCGCGGCGCTAATGCGGAACGCTCCATCTGCGGGGCGGTCCACCGGGTCCACGGACCCGGCGGGCCGCCCCGCTTCCGTAGGCTCAGGGCGTTTCGGGGATCAGGGGACCAGGGGGTAGGGGATGGGCTTCTTCGACGGCATCATGGGCAGCCGGGCCGTGCAGTTCCAGTCGGGCAGTGCCTCGTCGAACGCGATCGAGCTGACCAAGCGACATTCGACGGTGTCGCTCACCAAACAGGGGGCCGTCCACGGCAATCTGCGCGTCAATCTGTCCTGGCGCATGCGCACCTCGGACATCGGCGGCCGCTCGGGGCAGAGCGGCCAGCTCTTCCGGCACCCGTTCAAGCTGTTCAAGCCGGACATGGTGCAGGCGCACACCCAGGGCATGGTCAATGTCGACCTCGACATGGGCTGCCTGTACGAGCTGGAGGACGGCACGCGCGGTGCCGTACAGCCGCTGGGGAACCTGCTGGGCGACCTCAACGACCCGCCGTACGTGAAGCTCAGCGGGGACGACCGGTTCGGCTCGGCGTCGGGGGAGACCCTCTACGTCAATCTCGACCACGCCGACGAGATCAAGCGGCTGCTGGTCTTCGTCTACATCTACGACCAGACGCCGGCCTTCGACCGGACGCACGCCATGGTGACCCTCTACCCCGTCACGGGGCCGCGGATCGAGATCCCGCTGGACGAGCGGCACCCGCAGGCCCGGTCCTGCGCGGTCGTCTCCCTGGAGAAGGTCAAGGGCGAGCTCGTGGTGCGGCGCGAGGTGAAGTTCGTGTACGGGTTCCAGGCCGAGCTGGACCGGCTGTACGGCTGGGGGCTCCAGTGGGGGCGGGGCTACAAGAGCACCAAGAGCTGACCGGGGCCCCGCGGACGTGGGAGCGTCCGCGGGGCCCTCGGCGGGGCCGTCCGGCGGCCCTGTGTCGGCCTCACCCGGCCTCGGAAGCCGCAAGGGCTTCGAGGCTTCAGAGGCCCCAAGGGCCTTCGTGTGTCAGCGTCGGATGAACTGCGGGCCCTGCACCGGCAGCCGGAAGGACGGATCGCCGCCCGGACCCGGTACCGGGGCCGGGGACACCGGCTGCGGGTACCCGTACGCGGGCTGGACGGGCGGCGGGGCCTGCGTGGGCGGGGCCATCATCGCCGTCTGTTCGGAGGCGGGCCCGGTGCCAGGGCCGGCACCGACGCCCGCCGCGGGGCTCGCGTCCGGCTCGGCGGCGGCAGCGTTCTCGTCGACCGAGATCCCGTGGTCGGTCGCCAGCCCCACCAGTCCGTCGGAGTAGCCCTCGCCGAGCGCCCGGAACTTCCACCCCTCGCCCCGCCGGTACAGCTCCCCGCAGATCAGCGCCGTCTCGGCGCCGGTCTCGGGCCGTACGTCGAAGTAGGCCAGCGGTTCGGAGCCGCCGGTCGCGGTGGCGTCGTAGAGGAGGATCCGCAGGTCGTGGACCCGCTGGAACGGGACGTCCTCGGCGGAGGCGACCACCAGGATCCGGTCCACCGTCGGCGTCACCGTGCGCAGGTCCGCCTGCACGGCGTCGGTGATCGCGTCACCGATCTGCTTCTTGCCGAGTCGCCAGACGGCTCCCGAGGGGTGCCGGGGCTGGTTGTAGAAGACGAAGTCCTCGTCCGAACGCACCCGGCCGTCCGGGCCGACGAGCAGTGCCGAGGCGTCCACGTCCGGCACCTCGGGGCCGCCGGTCCAGCGCAGCACCGCCCGGACCGCCACGGCGGCCACCGGGATGTTCGAGCCCTTCTGCATCGCGTGCGTCATGCACGTCATCCTGCCCTCCCGGGGTGGACAGGGACAATGCGGCCCCCCGTAGGGCCTTGTCTCGAACGCGAGACCTGGGCATGGTGCAAGAGGGTTACCTGAACTTCATGTGCTTGAGGAACTCTTGACTCACGTTCGTACGTACTATTACCGGCCATGCCAGTTGGGCCGCCGAGGCAGTACGGGGGAAGCACATGCGTCACTTTGGGCACATATCGCCCACCGTCCGTAAGGACCTCTTCCACCAGGAACCGGCGGAATTCACCGGAGCCTCGCCGTCGCGCGTCCTCGCGGCGGCACTGGGAGCCACGCTCTACAGCCCGGCCACCCGGCCCACGCTCGCGGCCGACATCCGTAAGCAGGCCGGCCGCGGGGTCGTCTCGATGGTCCTCTGCCTGGAGGATTCCATCAGCGACGGCGATGTCACCGGGGCCGAGGAGAACCTCGTCCGGCACTTCTCCGAGCTCGACACGGACGGCGCCGAGCTCCCGCTGCTCTTCATCCGGGTCCGCACGCCCGAGCAGATACCCGACCTGGTGCGCCGGCTCGGCGGCTCCGTACGGCGCCTGGCCGGATTCGTACTCCCGAAGTTCGACGAGAAGCGGGGTATCGCCTTCCTGGAGGCCGTCGCCGAGGCGGAGGCCGTCGCCGGGGTACCCCGCCTGTATGCCATGCCCGTCCTGGAGACCCCGGACCTCCTGCACCTCGAAACCCGCGTCGAGGCCCTCGCCGGCATCTCCCGCACGGTCAACAGCCACCGCGAGCGCGTCCTGGCGCTACGGCTCGGCGTGACGGACTTCTGCTCGGCCTACGGCCTGCGGCGCACGCCCGACATGACCGCCTACGACGTCCAGATCGTGGCGGGCGTCATCGCGGACGTCGTCAACGTCCTCAGCCGTGCCGACGGCACCGGCTTCACGGTGACCGGGCCCGTCTGGGAGTACTTCCGCAGCCAGCAGCGCCTCTTCAAGCCCCAGCTGCGCCGCAGCCCCTTCCTGGAGGAGGGCGTGGAGGAACTGCGTACCGCCCTGATCGAGCACGACCTGGACGGACTGCTGCGCGAGATCGAGCTGGACCGGGCCAACGGACTGCTCGGCAAGACCTGCATCCACCCCGCCCACGTCACGCCCGTGCACGCGCTGTCGGTGGTCTCTCACGAGGAGTTCTGCGACGCGCAGGACATCCTGCGGCCCGAGCGAGGCGGCGGCGGAGTGATGCGCAGCGCCTACACGAACAAGATGAACGAGGTGAAGCCCCACCGGGCCTGGGCCGAGCGCACCATGCTGCGCGCCGAGGTCTTCGGGGTGGCGAAGGAGGAGGTCGGCTTCGTCGACCTGCTCACGGCCGGGCTCCAGGTGTGAGCACGCCCGCCGGCAGCTCCGCCGGCACGCCCGCAGGCAGCCCTTCCGGCACCCCCGCCGGTACGCCCGCCGGCACCCCCGCCGGTACGCCCGCCGGTACGCCCGCGCGGACGCGGGCCCGGGCGCGGACAATGACGATGACGAGGAAAGGCAAGACGATCGAAGCGGTGTGGTCGGGTACCTGGGTCGCGGACCGGCTGGGCGTGAGCCTGGAGGATTCCGGCGACGGTCCGCGGCTGACGGAGCTGCTCGGACTGGCCCTGCGGCGCAACCCCAAGCGCGCCCACCTGCTGGTCTCGCAGGTCCTCGGCAAGCACGTCCCGCAGTCCCCGGAGGCCGTGTACGCGGCGGGCTTCGGCCTCGGCGAACGCGTACGGGAACTGCTCGGCGAGGAGGGCGCCGCCGCTGCCGTGGTCCTCGGCTACGCCGAGACCGCCACCGGCCTCGGCCACTGCGTCGCCGACGGCCTCGGCCCGGCCCCGTACCTGCACTCCACCCGCCGCCCCGTGGCCGGCGTGGAGCAGGCCGGCGGCTTCGAGGAGGCGCACTCGCACGCCACCTCGCACCTGCTGCTGCCCGAGGACCCGCGGCTGCTCGCCGGCACCGGACCGCTGGTCCTCGTCGACGACGAGTTCTCCACCGGCAACACGGTCCTGAACACCATCCGCGACCTGCACGCCCGCCATCCGCGCTCGCACTACGTCGTCGTCGCCCTCGTCGACATGCGCTCGCCCGCAGACCGCGACCGGCTCACCGCCTTCGCCGCAGAGCTGGGCGCGCGCGTGGACCTGATCGCCCTCGCCTCGGGCACCGTCTCCCTCCCGGACGGCGTCCTCGCCAAGGGCCAGGCGCTGGTCGAGGAGTACGAGGCACGGGCCGAGCGGCATCAGCCCCCGCGGCGTCCGAGCGGCGGGGCCCACGACGAAGCCCCGGTGGACGGCCCGCGACCGATCACCCGCGTCGACCTGGGCTGGCCGGCGGGAGTGCCCGACGGCGGACGCCACGGCTTCACCCCCGCCCACCGCACGGCGCTGGAGGCCGCTCTCCCCGCGCTGGCCGGCCGGCTCACCGCCGCGCTCGGCACCGAACCCGGGCGGGTCCTCGTACTCGGCAACGAGGAGCTGATGTACGCGCCGCTGCGCCTCGCCAAGGCCCTGGAGGAGGCGGGGGCGGCCCGCGAGGTCCGCTTCTCCACCACCACCCGCTCGCCCGTCCTGGCCGTCGACGACCCCGGCTACGCCATCCGCACCCGGCTGGTCTTCCCGGCCCACGACGCCCCGGCCGACGGCCCCGGCGACCGCTACGCCTACAACGTCCGCGGAACGGACGGCGCCGGTTTCGACGCCGTCGTCGCCGTCGTGGACTCGGTCGGGGACACCCCCGAGCTGCACACCGGACTGCTGGCGGCCCTCGCCCCGCACACCGGCCACGTCGTCCTGGCCGTCGTCCCGTCCTACACACCCGACCGGCGGGAGCCGAAGCCGATCATGACTGCACCGACCGAGCAGACCGCACCGAGCGCGAAGGCCGAGCAGGCCGAGCAGACCGAGCCGACCGGGTCGACGCCGGCGGCCCTGCGCGAGCCCCTGCGCGGCCCCGCCTTCTCCTCGTACGCCCCCGAGGACGTCGGCTGGCTGCTCCAGGACTTCTCGGACGTCGAGCTGGAGGCGCCGACGGAGGAGCGCGAGGAGGCGATACAGGCGGGCGGGGCGCACTACGCCGAGTCCCTGCCCGTCGAGTACCAGCCCTCCCCCCAGTACCAGGAGCTGTACGCGAGCGCGCTGACCGCCTCCGCCGCCCGCGTGGCACGGGCCGTCGGCACGGTCACCGAGACCGTCCTCGCCGAACGCTCCCCGTCCCCGGTCCTGGTCTCCCTGGCCCGCGCAGGCACCCCCGTGGGCGTCCTGATGCGCCGCTGGGCCCGCGCCCGCCACGGCCTGGACCTCCCGCACTACGCCGTCTCCATCGTGCGCGGCCGCGGCATCGACGCCAACGCCCTGCGCTGGCTGGCCGCCCACCACGACCCGGCCGACGTCGTCTTCGTCGACGGTTGGACCGGCAAGGGCGCCATCACCCGCGAGCTGAAGGAGGCCCTGCGGGAGTTCCCGGGCTTCGACCCGGAGATCGTCGTCCTCGCCGACCCCGGCTCCTGCGTGCCCACGTACGGCACCCGGGAGGACTTCCTGATCCCCTCCGCCTGTCTCAATTCCACCGTCTCCGGTCTCATCTCGCGTACGGTGCTGAGGTCCGACCTGGTCGGTCCCGCCGACTTCCACGGCGCGAAGTTCTACCGCGAGCTCGCCGGAGCCGATGTCTCCGTCGCCTTCGTCGACACCGTCGCCGCCCACTTCGACGAGGTGGCCGACGCCGTCGACGCGGAGGTCAAGGAGCTCCTCGCGGCCGACCGCACCCCCACCTGGGAGGGCTGGGCGGCCGTCGAGCGGATCAGCGAGGAGTACGGCATCCACGACGTGAACCTCGTCAAGCCCGGCGTCGGCGAGACCACCCGGGTCCTGCTGCGCCGCGTCCCGTGGAAGATCCTGGCGCAGCGCGGCGCCGGGGCCGACCTGGACCACGTACGGCTGCTCGCCGAGCAGCGCGGCGTCCCGGTGGAAGAGGTCGACGGGCTGCCCTACACGTGCGTAGGACTCATCCACCCCCGATACACGCGCGGCGCCACCGGCGCCGACGGAAAGGCTGTGGCCTCGAAGTGACTGTCCTCGTAGCCAGTGATCTCGACCGTACGCTCATCTACTCGACGGCCGCCCTCGGCCTGACCATGCCCGACCCGGTGGCCCCGCGGCTGCTGTGCGTGGAGGTCCACGAGAGCAAGCCGCTGTCCTACATGACGGAGACGGCGGCGGGACTGCTGGCGGAGCTGACGGCCGATCCTTCGGTGGTCTTCGTCCCCACCACCACCCGGACCCGCAAGCAGTACCAGCGCATCCGCTTCCCCGGCCGTCCGGCCCCGTACGCCATCTGCGCCAACGGCGGGCAGCTGCTCGTCGACGGGGTGCCGGACCGGGACTGGCGGCGGCAGGTCGCCGCCCGCCTGGCCGAGGAGTGCGCCCCCCTGGAGGAGGTGCACCAGCACCTGCTGGCCGTGGCCGACCCGGCCTGGCTGCGCAAGGCACGCCTCGCGGAGGACCTCTTCGCGTACCTCGTCGTGGAGCGGGACCTGGTCCCGGACGAATGGCTGAAGTCCCTGACGGCATGGGCCGAGGCCCGCGGCTGGACGGTCTCCCTCCAGGGTCGGAAGATCTACGCGGTCCCGCGCCCGCTCACCAAGAGCGCGGCGATGCGCGAGGTCGCCCGCCGCACCGGAGCCACCACCACCCTCGCCGCCGGCGACTCGCTGCTGGACGCGGACCTGCTGCTCGCGGCGGACGCCGGCTGGCGCCCGGGACACGGCGAACTGGCCGACGCGGCCTGGACCGCGCCGTCGGTGACCGCGCTGGCCACGGCGGGCGTCCTGGCGGGCGAGGAAATCGTGCGCGCATTCGCCCAGGAGGCCGCCCGACTGGGCAGACTGGACGCATGACCAAGGGCAACAGCACCAAGATCACCGACGAGCTCTACCGGTACATGCTCGACCACAACCCCCCGCTGGACCGGGTCCAGCGGGGGCTGGTGGCGACGACGTACACGAAGTTCCCGGACGTGGCAGGAATGCAGTCGGCGGAGGAGCAGGGGCCGCTGCTGGCCTTCCTGGTGCGCCTGACCGGCGCCCGCCACATCGTGGAGGTCGGCACCTTCACCGGCTTCTCGGCCCTGTCGATGGCCCAGGCACTGCCCGCCGACGGCCGCCTCATCGCCTGCGACGTCTCCGAGGAGTGGACCCGGTACGGCCGCCAGGCCTGGGAGGACGCGGGCGTCGCGGACCGCATCGAGCTGCGCATCGCACCGGCGCTGGAGACCCTGCGCGCGATGCCGACCGAACCCCACATCGACATGGCCTACGTGGACGCGGACAAGCAGAGCCAGATCTCCTACTGGGAGGAGCTCGTGCCGCGACTGCGTCCGGGCGGCCTGATCGTCACCGACAACACGCTGTACCACGGCACGGTCCTCGACGAGTCGGCCACCGGCGCCGCGGCGGGCGTCCGCGCCTTCAACGACCACGTGTCGGCGGACCCGCGCATGGAATCCGTCCTGCTCGCGATCTCGGACGGCCTGACCCTCTCGCGCAAGCGCTGACGGCCCCCGACCGGACTCAGCCGCAGCCGCCACCACCGCAGCAGCCGCCGCCCCCGCCGCCCATCGCGGGCGCGGGGGCACTGCTCGTCCCGCCCACGGCGACGGCGGACAGCAGCTTCACGGTGTCGGAGTGCCCCGCCGGGCAGTCGGCGGGCGCGGAGGACTCGGCCATGGGCCGGCTGACCTCAAAGGTGTCGTCGCAGGTCCGGCAGCGGTAATCGTATCGAGGCATGCGCACAGGCTAAGCGCGCCCGGGTGCCGCGCGCTACGCGACTCTCGTCCGCCCCGACCCGGTCGACCCGGCCCGACGCGCCCGGTCCTCCCGGGCCGCCTGCTCGGGGTGGCGGGCCCGCCAGTACGGATTGTCGTGCGGCAGGGCGCTGCCCACCCGCCCGTACATCCCGAACCACATCAGCATCACGCCGACGACGAAACTGAACAGCACGTTCTGGATCCTGAAGGCCAGGAAGTTCAGCTCCGTGTCCAGCAGCGCGAGATTCACGAAACCGCTCGCGATGAAGAGCACGCCCAGCACGATGTTCAGGGTCGAGGCGAAGGTTCCGCCCACCACCATCCCGTAGATCAGCAGCGCGCCGATGCAGATCGACAGGACGCTGAGCGCCCCGTTGGTGTTCAGTGCCAGCACCGTGTCCCCGCCGGTGTCGAAGAACCCGATCTGATTCACCAGCCCCAGGATCCCGAACACGACCAGCAGCAGGCCCATCAGCCCCGCCCCGACCCGGTAGACCTGGCCGAGCTTGTGATCGGTGGGCAGATGATCGTCGAGCTGCGCGTTGACGGGGTGCAGCACGCGTTCCATGCGCCGGGAGACCGTGTCCGCCATGCGCGGTGGGGCGGGTGCGTTCGGATCGGGCTCATGGGGGACGTAGGGCGCGTAGTGCTCGTGCGGTTCCGTGCACCCGTACGCCGCATGAGCCACATAGGGCTCATGGGTCTCAGGAGGCTTCTTGTAGGTGTGGGCAGCCATGGTGCCCTCCTCTGCTCCGTTCCCGGCACCTCCCAGCATCCGCCGCCGGCCGCCCGGAAACAACCGGGTGCCCGACAGGGCCCCGACGAGGCACCACGGCCGGGACCACCCGGGCGCTCCGGAGGGACGACGGCCCAGGCCGTCTCCAGGCCGTTTCCAGGCCGTCCCTATCCGTGCCCGCGCTCGGCCCGGATCCCGGTCACCACCCGGTTCACGGAAGCCCGTACGTCCGCCATCTCCAGCAGGAACGCCCAGTAGTCCGGATGCCGCCCCTCCAGCGCCGAAAGCGCCCGGGTCACCCGCGCCACCGCATCGTCCAGCGGCCGCGCGTGCTGCGGATCCGGCACACTGCGCCCCGCCATCGCCAGCCGCTGCGCGTCCCGGATCGCGAAACGGGTCCGGTCCACCTCCGCCTGCGGATCCCGCGCCACCGCCTCCAGCCGCGTCAGCCGGTCCTGCGCCGCCGACACCGCCTCGTCCGTCGCGTCCAGCGAGCCCCGAACCGCCTCGATCAGCGCCCCGACGTCGGCCCACCGCTGCTCGTCCCGGGCCTGCCCGGCCTCCCGCAGCTGCTCCTCGGCCCGCGCCACGTCCCGTACCGCCTCGTCCGGCACGTGCTGCAGATCCTGCCAACAGGCCGCACTGAACCGCCGCCGCAACTCACTGAGCACCGGATCGACCCGGTCCGCCCGGTTGCGCAACGCCTGCGCCCGCGTCCGCAGACTCACCAGCCGCCGATCGATCTCCGCCGCCCGCTCGGGCAGCCGTGCCGCCTCGGCCCGTACGGCCTCGGCGTCCCGCAGGATCCGGTCGGCACGTTGCACCGTCTCCTGCACGCCGTGCCGGGCCGCTCCCTCGTTCAGCTTCGTCAGCTCCGGGCCGAGCGCCGCCAACCGCGCCGCCAGGTCATCGGCCCGTATCCCCTTGGCCCGTACGGCATCCAGCGCGTCACTCGCCCCGAGCAGCGCGGCCCTGGCCCGCTCCCGGGCCGGCGCCACCCGCGCCAGCTGCGTCTCGGCCTTGTCCAACAACGGCTGCAGCCCCTGCGCGAACCGCTCCAGCTCCCCCTGGACCCGCACCAGCTCGTCCCGCGCCCGGGTCAGCTGCTCCCGCGCGCGTGTGGCGACCGAGGCCTCCAACTCCGCCCGGTCCAGGTCGTGCGCGTCGACCGCCTCGATGTAGACGTGACTGACCTCGTCGATCCGCCGCCCCAGCGCGGCGAACCCCTCGGTCGCCTGCCGCGCGGCGGGCGACCCGTCCGCCGCCGCGATCGTCTCGATCGAGATCCGCAGATCCCGCTGCGCCGTGTCCAGCTCGTAGAACGCCGCCGCGGCGGCATCCTTCGCCGCCTGCGCATCCGCCCGCCGACTCTCGTCCCGCCCGCCGAACCACCGCCGGGATGCCGTCGTCACAATCCCTCTCCCGTGCCGCGTCCGCCGTGCCCCGGTCCATTCTCTCCCACGCGAACGGGTTTGCGTGGGGGGTGTGCCCGCCATGTAGGCTGTCCACTCATCCACGGGTGCGTAGCTCAGGGGTAGAGCGCTGCTCTTACAAAGCAGATGTCGGCGGTTCGAAACCGTCCGCGCCCACCAGCACAAAGGCCCCCAACCGATCTTGGTTGGGGGCCTTTGACGGTTCCAAGTGACGGCAGTGGCCTACTCGGTCGGCCGCCGACGGCGCAGCATCCGGTCCATGTGTCCCATAGCCTCGCGCCTGCCGCCGTCAGCCACGTGGGTGTAGATGTTCATCGTGACGGCGATCTGCGAGTGACCCAGGATCTCCATCACCACCCGCGGTGCCACCCCGGCTGCGAACAGCAGGGTGGCGCACCCGTGCCGCGCGTCGTGCAGCCGGATCCGCGGCAGGCCGGCGTCCTGGCCGATGCGCTCGAAGGACCGGCTGATGTTGCGCGGCTCGATCGGCCGGCCGGTGCGCGTGGTGAACACGTAGTCGCTCTCCTCCCACTCCTTGTCCTTGGCCGCGGCCCGCAGCGCGACCTGGCGCATCCGCTGCCAGCGCAGGGGCGCCACGCACATCCGTGGGAGCGGGATGGCCCGGCTCCGCCGGTTCTTGGTCGAGTCCGCGTACAGCTCTTTCTGCACCCGCTGGATCTGGTTCCGCACGGTCAGGGTCCGGCGGTCGAGGTCGATGTCAGACCAGCGCAGCCCGAGGATCTCGCCCCGGCGCAGCCCCAGGGCGACCGCCAGCACGAACGCGGCGTACAGCGGGTCGCGCCGACTGGCCTCCAGGAACGCGAGCGTCTCGTCGAGGTCCCACGGTTTCAACTCACGCTGGACGACCCGCGGGGCGGGCACGAGCATCACCACGTTGCGGCTGATCAGCTCCTCCCGGTTCGCCGCCGTGAGCGCGCTGCGCAGCACGCGGTGCGACTCTTTCGCCGTCGCGGCGGAGGCCTGCGCGGTCACGGCCGCCAGCATGCGCCGCACGTCCCGTACCCCGAGGGTCTCAAGACGCTTAGAGCCCAGATGCGGGATGAGATACAGACGGACGTGAGTCTCGTACTTCGCGTACGTCGTCTTCTTGCGGTCGTGCCTGACGAACGTCTCCAGCCAGAACGGCAGCCACTCGGAGAGCTTGGCCGAGCGGGTGGGCGTCGGGATCCCCTGCCGGTCGCGGAGGACCAACTCCTGACGCTTGGTGTCGCACTCTTCCCACGTCTTGCCGTACACGGTCTTCCGACGGCGCGTGCCGTCGGGCTGCGGGACGTAGACGCGCGCCTCGTACCGACCGTCGCTGCGCTGCCAGATGCTGCCGGCGCCGTTCGGGTTCCTCTTGCGTGCCATCAGGCTGCTTCCTCCAACTTGGCTTCCAGGTAGGCGCGAACGCTGTCTGCGGGGATCCGTCGCGAGCGGCCCTCGGTGAAGCTTGGGAGGGCGCGGGAGCGGATCAGGTTGTAGACGGTGAAGCGGCTGAGCCGCAGGGCGGCCATGACCTCGGGGACAGTCAGGGCCTGGTGGGTAGTGGGCAGGGAGGAACTCACAGCGGCCTCCGGGGCGGTGGTCAGTGCGTGTGTGTCCGAGGCTGGGATTTCTGCGTCATCGCGTCATCTGCGTCACTCATGGCCCTGACCAGCGGGTTTGGGTGACGCAGGAGTTGAGGGTCTGCGTCACCGGTGACGCAGGCGTCCGTCACGGGGTGACGCAGGTGACGAAGGGTGACGCAGGATTCAGGGCTCTGCGTCACCCCTGTCGATGCAGGTCAGGCCGGGTTCTCGGGGCCGTGGTGACGCAGGTGACGCAGCGTCTTCCTACTTAGGAAAAAAGAGGGGCTTGTGTCTGTTGCTGTGTGCGCCTTCGGGCGAAATGCGGAGCCGCAAGCGGCACGCCCTTCGGGCGGCGGCGCGGCCGCCGAAGAACAAGAAGAGCACCCGGGCGCCTGGGGGGGGGTGCTCTTCTTGCTTGTGCGGTCGGGACCGTCGCGGCGGGGTTTAGAAGAGGTCGTTCTGCTCGTCCTGTGGAGGTTGGGGGCGGGTCATCGCGATGTGGCGCGCGGTTTTGGTGCGGCCCCAGTCGACGAGGACGCCGCGGGCGGCGAGGACGGGTTGGAGGCGCTTTAGGCGGTCGGAGAGGACTTTGCCCGTGGTGGGCCAGCCCTTGGGCTGGGGCCGGAAGTCGTCGCCGGCGTAGAGCTGGGTGAGGGCGTGCAGCCACTCTGCCGACGTCATCCGGACCTCGGTGCCGGGTTCGGTGTCGGCGGCGTGCTTGAGGACGGTCTGAGCAAGGAGGTCACCCTCGATGACGTCGTCGTTGAGGTCGTCCAGGCTGGCCCGGTAGGCGTCCAGCGCACCGAAGCTGCGGGCGGCGTCGAGCTGCGCGCACAGGTGGGCGAAGTCGGCCATGCGCAGGTCGGTGGGGATGTCGGCCTGGGCGGCGCGGACGCTGACGGCGAGGTCAAGGACGGATCCGAGGATCACGGGCAGATCCCGGGCGAACTCCGTCCACAGCTCCGCCTCGGTCCGCCGCACGCGGGGGCGTTCCAGGCGGAGGGGGAGGAGGCGTTCGGCGAGGTCGGGGCGGATGACACCGACGTCGATACCGGTCAGGAGCAGCGGGCGGCGGTAGCGGGCGCGGACGACGTCGCCGTCGGTGAACAGGGCCCGTTTGACGTTCTCGGCGCCGGTGACGATGCAGCACATGAGGTCGGAGAGGTCCGGGGTGAGGTGGGAGAGGTTGTCCAGGCCGGTGATCCACCCGGCGGCGACAGCGGTGATCAGGTTCTCTTCGTCCTTGGGCGGGCGGCGCAGGTCGCCGCTCATGCCCTCGATGATCCGGACGAGCATCTTGCCGGCGGTGGACTTGCCCGCGCCCTGGGGGCCGGTGAGGAACGGGGCGGGGACGGGGACGTCGGGGCCGAGGCAGCCGACGAGCCAGGCCAGGGCCAGTCCCTCGCTCTGGGCGCTGGCGAAGTTGACCAGGCGCATCAGCAGGTCGATGCCCTTGCCGTCGGTGTCCTTGACGGGGAGGGGGAGTTCGCCGGTGAGCTGGGTGCGGCGCCAGCAGACCTCACGGGGGTCGGGGGTGAGGATGTCCCAGCCGTTGGGGTGGATGCGGACGGACCGGCCGTCGTCGCGGCCCAGGTCCAGCCACGTCGCCCCGTCGAAGCCGGGGGCGACGCGGATGTGGACGGGCTGGACGTCCTCGGTGAGCGCGAGTGCTTCGATCAAGTCGAGTGCCTCCTTCAAGGCGCTTCCGTTGAAGACGCCGACCCCGTCGCGGAACAGGCCGACCATGAGTTCCTGCCGGTGGCTGCCGGTAGTGCCCTGGGAGCGGATCGGGCGGGCCACGGGGTGGCCGTTGCGCTGGGCGTAGACGGTGCCGTCCACGGTGCGGAAGTACCGGAAGTGGGCCTGCGCGTAGTCGGTGATGACCTCGCGCGCAGGGTTCTTCTCGTCCTCAGGCATGTCACATCCCCAGAGCAGCGGCGGCGTTGGACCACGCGTCCTCGCAGTGCCGCAAGGACTCGCCCTTGCCCTGCGCCGCGGTGAACAGGCGCTTGATGTGTGCGTCGGTGAGGCAGCCGCACCGGCCGTGCGTGGACAGCACCGCGAGGAACATCCGGTACACGGCCTTGTGGATGGTTTTCTGGGCTTCCTCGATCCGCTGCTCCGCCATGGCGATTCCACGTTCCAGGTAGGCGGGCGAGCGGTGAGGGCACGGCCCGCCCCCGGCCAGCGCCGAAATGGTGATGGGGCTCGATGTCGGCCGGGCCGCGGGCGGCTCTTTCACGGCGAGCGCGCGCACTGCGCCCGGGAGCGGCGCCATGGTGCCCGTGCCGGGGCCGAGCCAGCGGGCGTAGGACATGACGGACTTGATGTCCACGCTGGGGCGTACGCCGTTGCGGGAGATCATGGTGCCCAGATAGATCCAGTGCTCCCCGCGTGTGGTCGCCATGGTCCTGGTCGCCGGGAGGTTCCGGCGGGCCCATGCGACCGCGTCGGCGTTGTCGAGGTCGACGACGGTGAACCCGGCACCGCCGGGGTGGTAGGCCACAGCCGCAGCCTGCCGCCAGGCCGCGGCCCACGCAGGGGAGATGAGGATGCTCGGGTCGGTGGTGGCGGCGGCCCAGGCGTGACACGGCGCCGGGCACGCGCAGGGGCCTGGGGCCTTCATGTTCGGCCGGCCGCCGCAGGCATTCTTCCTACAGTCCCGGCAATTCCCCATGGGGCCCTTGCCCTCCCGCAGCGGCATCACCGGCAATCCCCACTCCGCCAGTTGGAGCGAGGTGGTCAGATGACTGGTCGTTGTCCTCACGCGGCCACCGCCCCGGCCAGAGTGCGGGCCAGGAACGCGCGGCCGAGCCATTCCGAGTAGGCGGGCGGAATCGCTTCGGTGAGTTCCTCGTGGACGTCGGTCCAGTCGATGCCCATGGCCTGCTGCATCTCGGGGACGGTGGCCTTGCCGCCGCCCTTGCCGTAGGCGGCGACGTACGGCCCGTCGCGGTATTCGCCGTGACGCCAGCCACGTACATAGCCACGGTGCTTCAGGTGCTTGGGCTGGATGGCGGTCCAGCGGCCGAGTTCGAAGTTGCGGTGCCGGAGCACGCCGAGGCCGAACATTTCGCCGCACAGGGTGATGTCCTTGCGGACGTCGGCCTTGCCGTCGGGCTGTTCGATCACATACGGAAGGCCGGACGCGTCCAGGAGTTTCCGGGTGGGGGCGACGAGGTCGATGTGGGTGCCGCCCCAGCCCATGGCCTGGTTGGTGCCGACTGTCAGGGCGCACTTGTCCTGGCACGGCGGGGAGGCGTGCACCGCGCTGTAGCTGCGGATCTCGCCGGATGCGATCAGGGCGGTGAGGACGGTGAGGGCGTCGCCCTGGATGAAGGTGAAGGGGTAGTTCGGGCGGGGGCGAATGTCGACGCCGGTAACGGCGAACCCGGCCCGGTCGTAGCCCCTGCCCGCACCACCGGCGCAGCAGAACAGATCGAGTAAGGCGGGCCGGTGGCCCTCTCGCCGGATGTCGGTCGTGTGAGTCATGCTGGTCTCTCCAGTTCTTGAGGGTTCTGGATGAGGGCGGCCCCGTCATTGGCGTGAGGGGGGCCGCCTTCGCGTTTCAGCGGTTGTTGATGGTTCCGGTGGCCCGGCCGAACAGGCCGGACGCGGTGACGTGCTGGGTGATGTGCTGGACCGGCGCCGCACCCCGGCCGCGTGTCCTGCGGCCGGGGCGGAGGATCAGGGGGAGGACGGTGCCGGCGGCGATGAGGGCGACGAGGGCCCAGAGGGCTTCGGCCATGGCGAGGACTCCGGGGGCGGCGTAGCTGATTCCGATTCCGGCTGCCCCGATGCCTCCTCCGACGGTCGGGGCGAGGAGTGCGGTGGTCTTGGCCCACGCGGGAACGGCGGCCGGGGGCGCCGGTGCGGCCGGGACATCGGTGTGGGTGGGGTGGGTGTAGGCGAGGGTGCGGGTGCCGTCGGGGAGGGTGACCCACGCGATGCCCGAACCGGTCGACAGGACGGGCAGCGGGGCCGCGGTGTGGTGGTTCGGCGCGGGGGGCCAGGTGATCGGGGTGGGGTGGTGGACGGCCGGTTCGTGGGGCATGTGCATGCCTCCGGGCGTGGGGCGGGACCGCGCCGTGTGGGTGGCGCGGTCCCGCCGGGGTGGGGTGTCAGGGACAGGTGTCAGGCGGTGTCAGACAGCTGGTGTCAGGTGGTCTGACAGCGGGTTTGCCTAGGGGTTCGGGTGTCACGGGCCCTGACGGTGTCAGGGGGTGTCAGGTGTCAGGCGGCCATGAGGGAGGGGACGATCCGCCACCGGCCGGTCGCCGAGGTCGGCTCCAGCCGGCCGTCGAGGGCGGCCTCCTTGAGGCGTTCGGAGACCCACGGGCGGGACAGGTTGTGTCGGTCGCACCAGTCCATGAAGTCCTTCGGTCCGACGACCATCTGCCCGGCCGTCTCGAAGTCGTCCAGAGCCCGCGCGAACAGTTCGCGAGCCTCCGCCGGCGACGGCTTGTAGCCCGGGGACTCCCACAGAGGGGTCTCGTCACCGTCCTGCCCGTCGGGGAGTTCGGCCTCGGGATCGATGCCCCCATCCTCGGGGTCGGTCAGCAGGCCCTGGGGTTCCGCTTCCATGCCGGGCCCTTCCTCGTCTGCCGTCGGCCGCGGTGCCGGGTCGCTGCCCTCGGTGGGGCGGCCGGTGTAGTTCTGTCCGGCGACCGCGCGTGCGGCGCCGGCGGTGATGGGGTCGGCGGTGGCGCCGTTCGCCTGTGCCCATCGGGCGAGGGCTTCCATGGTCGGGATGGCGGTGTGGGGGATGGCGAAGGTGCGGCCCGGGGAGGGGTAGCGGTCCTCTCGGATGCCGGGCGAGACGACGTAGCAGTAGCCCGGCCGCCGGTTCCCCCACGCGCCCGGGTGGGCGCCCGCGTCGATCACCGAGTCGGGGAGGGAGAACCCTTCGTCGCGGGGGTCGCAGCCCAGGGCGATCACGGACGGCAGGGACGCCCTCGTGCTGGTGGACATCTGGTCGTAGGAGGGACGTTGGAGGGAGATGATCAGGGCGACGCCGGCGGAGCGTGCTTCCTGGGCGATCCCGGTGAACGCGTCGTCGCCCATCAGCCGCAGCGTGTTCGCGGCCTCTTCCATCCACGTGACGAGGAACGGCATCCCTTCACAGCCGCAGGCCCGTCCCGGCTTGCAGGAGTGCGCGGGGTCGGTCTGCCGCTCGGCCGCCGCGGGTACCCACTGGCGGTAGCCGTGGGCGCCGAGCCAGCGGGTGCGGGCGGGAATGACGGCCTTGATGGCCTCCACCATGACCTCGGTGTCCGGGCCGCCCTCGGCGGCCCAGTCCATGCCGGGCAGGAGCGGGCGGAAGTCCTGGAACATCTTCGGGTCACTGACGAACAGCAGGACGTCACGACGGGAGAGGATCTCCGTCATCAGGTTCAGCGCGGTCTCGCCCTTGCCCGAGCCGGTGCCACCCGCGATCAGGACGTGGGTGGCGTTGCGGTTGCGCTCCGGGTCGCCCGGCAGCCACAGGACGAGGGGTGAGCCGTCGTCGTAGCGGCCGATGACCAGCGGCTCCGCGATGCTCCCGCCCAGGCTCGACGGGCCGGGCCAGTCGGCGACCTGGGCGAGCATGTCCTCGGGGACGATGACCAGCTCCCCGCGGCGCGCCGAAGCCGGGTCGCCCAGGTATCGGACCGCTGAGGTCGGCAGGTCCAGTGCGGACGCGAGCCGCGGCAGCACCTTCGACACGTCCTCGTTGGTCTGCTCACCGGCCTCCAGGATCATCTTCGCGGTGACCCGGTTCGGCTCCACCGACGTCGCCCCGATCTGCGCACGGGCGAGGCCGACCTTCTCCAGGAGGCCCTTGTCGGTGCTGCCGGTCGGGGTGCCGTCGACGTTTCGGCGCAGGACCATACGGATGTTCCACGACAGGGCCAGCGCCGGCCCGCCCATCAGATACAGGTCCGGCAGCGGACCTGTGGCCGGTCCGGCGAGGCAGGCCCCGGTCAGCCAGGCCGAGCCGGCCGCGACCGTGATGGCCGAGTGCAGGCGACGCTGCTGACCGGTGGCCTTGCCCGCCCACCAGGTGACGCCGGTCAGAGCGACGGATGCCAGGGTCAGGCCGACCCCGGCCGCCGCGCTGCCCTGCCACTGCAGACTGCCGAGGGCTCCGGCGAGGCCGAGGCCGCCGGCGGCGAGCCAGGGCGGCAGGTGGGGCTTGGCCCGGTGCAAGACGTACGCGGTGACGCCGGAGCCGTCGGAGGATCCGCGGAGCTGGTCTTCGTACTGCTGCTCAACTGTGTGCTTGTGCTCGCCCATCAGATGCTTCTCCCTTCTTGCTAGAGCTGGCCCCAGTCCATGCGCGGTTGCTGGGGCGGGCGGGCGCGGTGGCGGACGCGGTTGAGTTCTTCCTCGTACTCCTGCTGGAACAGGGCATAGGTCGCGGCCGCGTTCTTCGCCGCGTCCCGCAGGGCATCGGCGGCGCGCTGCATCTTCCGGGCGACCTTCGCCGCCCGGATCCGGGAACCGCCGATCCGGCCGTTCGGGTCGGGGACCTGCGCCAACGTGGCTTTGAGGATTTCGGCGCCCATGGCGACCTCGATGGAGAGGGCGACGCCGGCGGCGCGGACGCTGTTGCAGTACTGGCGGACCTGCGCCGGGGAGGTGAACTCGGGTGCCGGCAGCAGCGACTGCGGCTGACGCCCACCCCCGCCAGACCCGTTGGGGGAGGCGAACCCGCCGCCCCCGCCGCTGCCGCGGCCTCCGCTGTTGACGTTGAGGGTGAACCCGGGGGAGAACGTCTTGTTGTTGACTTTGGTCTGGGAGCCGTTGGCGCCCGCGCGGGGCGCGGAGCGGGGGCGCTGCGGGCGGGGCTGCTGCCGACGGCCGGTGATCTTGTATCCGGGCCCGTTGGCGCCCCAGTTCGCGTTAGAGGTGCCGGCCATCAGCGGGTCTCCTTCACAGTGGTGGTGGTCAGGCGGCGAGCGATGAGCCAGGCGACCTGCGCGGTGAGTGTCAGGAGCGCCCAGGCCAGGGCCACGGCCGGGCGGGCGGGGCCGAACCAGATGGCCACCGGCACCCAGGCCACGGCTGTGGTGACCGCGGCGGTGAGCAGGGCACGCCAGGTCCGGGCGGTGCGGGAGGTGGCCGGGCGGCGCCGGGCGGTCCACGCCCACACCCCGAGCGGGGTGAGGGCGAGCGGGGCCAGGAACCATGAGGTGTGGGGCTCGATGAGGTGGACCAGCCCGGTCAGGACGAGCAGGACGGCGGCGAGGCCGGTCGGGGCCCAGGTCCGGCGGTGGTTCCACAGCCAACGGCCCGTCGCATCGGCGGCGCGGGCGGTGAGGGTCGGTTCGTCGGAAACGACCACGATCACCTGCGGACCCTGGCGGTGTCCGCGCTGGCGGGGGATGTGAACGGTGCGAGGTTCAGCCCAAGGGGCGGCCTTCGTACGGGTGCGGCGAGGCACGAGAGACTCCTTCATGCGTCGGATGGAGAGCGCGAGCGCGGGGTCGGAGCGTGGTCAGGTCATGCACCAGCCGGAGTCGCATCCGGGGTCGGTGTCGTCGAACGGCAGGGTGTCGACGCCGTCGGGGATCGCGGCCCGCAAGGGGCGGCCGAAGCGGGTCAGGTAGACGTGGTCCTTGCCCAGGGCGTCGCGGCGGGCGTTGAGGAGGTCTTCGAGTTGGCAGGCCTTCTCGAAGAGTTCGGGCTGTTCGCGGCGCATGTCGTGCCAGGCCTCGGGCCGGTGGAACGGGCAGAACCAGCACGATGACTTGGGCGGTACGGGAAGGCCGGCGGAGCGGATGATGCGGGCGCAGTCGATCCGGCGGATCCCGCGTTCCAGCAGCGGGTACTCGATGTCCTCGTACGGCTCGCAGCGGCGCTTGTTTGCCCGGCCGATCTCGTCCAGGCTGATACCGATCCCGACCGTCGCAGGCCGGTCCTTCGTGGCGCCGCGGCGCTTCAGTTCACGGCCGATGACCTTGATCTTGTAGTCGGCGGTGCAGGAGCGGGTGCCGGGGGCCCCGTTGCTCATCCGCACCGGGATCTTCAACGACCTCGACCCCGGCCTGGTGAGCTCCCCGTAGAGGGTGCGTGTCTCCTTGGAGCGGACCATGACCCGGTCCAGGAGGACCAGCTCCAGGCCGTGCTTCTCGGCGTAGGGGCGGGCGTATTCGTCGAGGTAGGCCATGGTGGCCGGGTTCTCGGAGTCGTTCCCGACGTTGGCCATCAGGAACGTGCGGTAGTCGATCTCGCCGGTTGCGGCGAGGACCATGGCGGCCATGGACTGCCAGCCACCCCCGAAGCTGAAAGCGCGAAGCGAGAGCGTCACGCGCCTACTCCTTCCCGGGCCGGGGTGGAGCCGTTGTCGCGGAGTTCCTGGTAGCGGTTGGAGGCCCAGCCGACGGACCAGCCGGTCAGCTCGGCGGCGACCCGGACGGCGAGGCCGGCGGTGAATGCGGCCTGTACGACCTGGCGGGCCCGGTCCTCGGCGAGCTTCTCGTCCGGCGGACCGGCGGACAGCAGCGCGGCGCGTTCACGCTCCAGCCGCTCCTGTTCACGGGCCTGTTCACGGCGTTCACGCTCGGCCCGCTGCTGGGCCTCCAGCTCACGCTGCTGGGCGGCTTGGCGTTCGAGGCGTTCACGCTCGGCCTGCTGCTGTTCACGGATCTGTTCACGGCGTTCAGCCGCTTCCCGCTCCGCCCTCTGCGCGGCTTCCGCCTGCTCGGCTGCCTCGCGCCGGATGCGGTCCTGCCGGTCGGCCTCCTCGCGGGCGAGGGTGGCTTCGTGCTCACGCTGTTCACGGGCGATGGCGGCGTCGTGCTCGCGCTGTTCACGAGCGGCCCGGAGCCGGTTCTCCTCCCGCTCCGCCGCCGCCCGGTCCCGGGCGTCCTGCTCGGCCCGCTTGCGGGCCTCCACCGCCAGGACGGCGGCGGTCAGGGCCCGCCGGTAGGCGAGCCCCGCCTCCGCCGTGACGATCAGGAGCAGCGGTGCGACGGCGTGCACGGCGACCCCGACCAGGTCCCCGGCCAGGGCGGATACCCCGATGTTCAGGGCGAGGGTCATGGTGCCGGTCATCCACCGCAGCGCCACCGGCCAGGCCCCGCCGTGCCCGCCGAGACGGGCCAGGACGGAGTCGAGACGGACCACGATGACCACCGCGGCGTCGACCACGAGCGGCAGGATCGGGGCCGTCCACCGCCACTCGGCCGGCGTGTGCGCGGCCATCAGCGGGGTGACGGTGAGGACGGAGTACAGCATCGCTCCGCCGACGATCAGCCACGTGCCGACGGACAGGGCGCGCTCGGATGAACGGATCTGAACACGGTTCATGAGTCGACCTCCGCCCGTGAACGCGTCTCCTCCGGGGTGGGGATCGTGGTGAAGCAGATCAGCTTCACGGGGCCGCCGGAGTAGTTCGTCACCGCCTGCATGACGCCGGTACGGCCGTCGCCGTGAACGCTGTGCTGCACCGCTCCGGGGCGGATCCTGAGTGCCTCGCACCAGATCTCGAACCCGTCGGCATCGTCGTGGAACGATAGCTCCAGCAGGTCGGGGGAGATCGTGGAGATCGACACGCACGGCGCCGGCAGGTGCCGGAACTCGTCGGCGAAGATCCGCAACGCCATCAGCGGAGCGCCCATGGCAGACAGGGCCATCGTCGGAGTCTTCATGCGGCGCCGCCCGCCATGCCGGTGGCGGCCGCGGCCTGGTTGGTCAGGTCCCGCCGGGCGGCGAGGACCCGGTTGCGGGCCCGGCGGATCCGGCGCTCATCCAGCACGGACGGCGTCCGGTCCAGCACGGTGATCTGCGCGTCGAGCAACTCGACGCGCGCCTGGATGAGGGGCATCTCGCGCTCGATCGCGTCCAGCTCCGCGTCCGACGGCTCCAAACCGTCGGACCACGGGGTAACGAGGTCCTGAAGTGCAGCGATGGACTTCATGGGTCTTGCTCCTTCTACACAGGAACGGGACTCAGCAGCCCTCGGCGCGGGAACGCCGGGGGCTGCACTGCGTTGGGGTGAAGCAGGAAGATCTCCGGCTCCCCTCGACCCCGCCCGTACGAGACGGGCGGAGGAGGCAACCGGCCGCTGCTTGAAATCGCTGCGGAGGGTTGATCACGTGCAATTTGGTGTCTCGTTTCGGGAGCGCGCTCCCGTTTGTAGGCAGAGACTCGCCGTCCGGCTGACAAGGGTTTCCGGCACCCTCGGCCCGAAGGCCTCAGCGCCCCTGACCAGCACCGATGAAGGCACAGGCCACCCGTCCAGCCTGACCAACTTGGCTAGCCCGGTGGGCACAGGAACAACGTAGCCAGCCTGGCTAGTCACGTCAAGAGATGGCTAGCCAGGCTGCCCAAATAGTCAGGTTGGCCGTAACATCGAGCCATGACCTTCGCGCTTGAGCCCCTGGACCCGGACGACGATCGGCCGCCGTACGAACAGGTCGCGCGCAGCCTCGGTGCCGCGATCCGAACGAGGAAGCTGGCCCCTGGTGAGCGACTGCCGTCGCACAAGATGTTGACGGACCATTTCGGCTTCGCCCGCGCAACGATTCAGCGGGCCCTGCGGGACCTGGAGGACGAAGGCCTGGTCGTCTCCCGGAAGGGCAGTGGCGTGTTCGTCCGGAACCGCACTGAGCGGCCGGCCGGACTACGGCCGTACGTCGAGCAGGCCTTCGCCAGTCGCAACGTCACGATCGACTTCGCAGGCTTCTCCAGCGAGACGCTGCACGGAGCGCTGCAAGAGCCTCTCGACAAGATCCGCGTGGGGCGCCTGACCCCGTCGAGCATCCAGATCCGCATCCTGGTCCCCGACATGGCGGTACCTCAGGCAGCTCCCGTGCGCCGGGAGGACAGCGCCGATGACCCTCGGCTGCGCGCCCGCATGCACGACATCATGGTTGGCTACACGCGGAGCATCTCCGACGCCATAAGCGAGCTCAGCCACCTCGGACTCGTCCAGGAGAGCAGCGTGGACGTCCGCGTCCACAGCGGGACGCAGTTCTTCAAGCTGTACGTGATCAACAACGAGGACGCATTCTTCGGCTACTACCCGATCCGCCCGAACAAGGTGGTGGCTCAGGGCGAAGCCATCGAGATCTACGACCTCGTCGGCAAGGACACGATCCTCTTCCACCACTCGGTCAACGAGGGCGACTCCTCTAGTGGAGCGCAGCAGGTGGAGCAGGCTCGGATGTGGTTCGACAGCGTGTGGGAGACGATCGCGAGGGACGCCAATGCCGATGCAAGCTGACGCACTCAGTGCCGTGCTCGGCACGTCAAAGGCGATCCTCTTCGACTTCGACGGCCCGATCTGTGACGTGTTCCGAGGCCTGCCAGCGCCTGGCATCGCCGAGGAGCTGGCAGACCTGCTCTCCACGCTGGCACCAGCCCTAGCGGCTGCCGCACGAAGCACAGATGACCCGATGGAGGTTCATCGCCTCTCGGAACAGGGTGGCGGTTCAGTCCTCGCGGCCGTGGAAGGTGCCCTCACAGCGGCGGAGGTCAGGGCTGTGAAAGTAGCTGGGAGCCCCACCGTGGGGTCTGTTCAGGCCCTCCACGCAGCACGCGACGCCGGTCAGCATGTCGCCATCGTGAGTAACAACTCGACCGAGTGCGTGCGCGAGTACCTGGCTCTGCACGGGATCGTGGGCGTTGTAGACGAGATCATCGGTCGCCCCACCCTGCGACCTGACCTAATGAAGCCATCGCCGCACCTGCTGCGCACCGCCGCGTCGGCTTTCGGAGTGGCACCCGGCACCGCCGTGCTCGTGGGCGATTCGGTCACAGACATCGAAGCAGCACATGCGGCCGGCGCGAGGAGCGTCGGGTACGCGAACAAGGAAACCAAGCTGGTGTCACTGAAAGACG
Source organism: Streptomyces sp. CLCI03 (assembly GCF_053615355.1). NCBI lineage: Bacteria > Bacillati > Actinomycetota > Actinomycetes > Kitasatosporales > Streptomycetaceae > Streptomyces > Streptomyces sp. CLCI03. Next base: position 5,558,969 of record NZ_CM132132.1, read on the forward strand.
CCGGCGCGGACGTGGTGGTGCTAGGAATGCAGGAGGTCGCCAACGCCCTCAGCTCTCCTGCCTGACGCACATTCCCAACGCCGCGTTTTCGCGCGGTAACTCCTCCTACTTCTGGTGCAAGGCAGGATCAAGGTCGTGATGGATTTCCTCAAAGAGCACGCAACGATCCTGCTCGCCGTCTTTACGGGAGTGGTCGCCTTCGCTGGCACATGGCTCGGCGCTAAGGTCCAGGCGGGTGGCGGCGTTGCACAGGCCAAGGCCGCCAAGGAGGCCGCCGAGACAGCCGCCACGGCAACCCTCCAGGCTGTCCGGGAACAGACTGATCGGGCAGCTGCTGCTGCCCATGCCGCCGCCCTGCGAGACCAGAGGACCAGGGCAATAGCCGACCTGCTCCGCACCACGCGGGAGTTCACCCGAACTCTGGACCAGCTGTATAGGGAGCCAGGCACCGACGCTATTGACCGTGCCTACAACGACTTCTTCCACGCTCAGGGAGCCGTCGAGCTTGTTGCCCCTGCAGCCCTCACCGCCGCTTCAACCCATGTCGTGCAGACTGCACAACAACTCGCCGGTCTTGCCCGGAATCGAGCCGAAGCTGAGCGGGCCAGGGAGCACCTGGCGAACATGAACCCCTTGATGCCGGAATACGTGGGAGTCGGCCGGGCTCGGGAAGCGCTAGCTGCCTACCGCGCGGCGTGCCTAGCCCAAGCGGACGACATGGACATGGTGACTCTCTTCGGCGAAGCGGATTCAGCTGTCTCACAGCTCCCCGGGTTGACCTCGGACGAGCAATCAGCGTTGATCATCGACTGCATGCGTCCAGCACTGGGTCCGCTGCTCGATCGACACAGACGGGAACACAGTGAGGCTATGACCGCGTTCATCAACCAGGCCCGCGCCGTCTTGGGCGTAAACGACTAGGTTCTGCCTCTGCTGTCAGCGTTGGGGCACGTCACCCGCACCACTTGTGCACCACATCAGGCGGACACCTGCGGTGAACGACGGTCACAGACACCCTGTCAAGCAACCCGTCGATCACCATGAACGAGCAGGTCAAGGGGCGTGATCAGTGCGGCAGAGCGGGGATTCCCAAGCTTATGGCGCGAAGCTTCCGTCGCCTGTCAGCGCTGGCCGCTACTGTCGATGAAGATCGTCAGGCTGGTTGTGATGTGGGGGTATACGTGGGTGGTCAGTTGCATGTTGGTCAGGTGTATCGCTACGCGACCGGCAAGGATCCGAAGCCAGCGGTGCTGGACGGGTATCCCAACTTCCACCACGTGACTCACTCTCCGGAGCTCGCGCGAGCGTTGCTGGAAGCCGGGATCAACGGCATGGCGAAGGTTGCGGCGCCGGACGGCGCGCGACGGCCGGTGATTCTCATCCGATCGAGTCCTTGGAAGGCAGGTACCGAGCAGACTCCTTGGCATGACGTGTTCGACATGGACAACGGGCACGTGCGCTACTTCGGCGACCACAAGGCCACCACCACTGTCGCTCCTGGGACGACCAACGGCAATGCGGCCCTGCTTGATGCCTTCACCGGCCATCAAGGGCACACGCCGGAGGAGCGGGCAACCGCCATCCCGCTGCTGCTGTTCCGTGCGGTTTCACGCAGCGGCAAGGTCAAGGGGCATGTCGAGTTCTGCGGGCTGGGCATCATCGAGCGGGCTGAGCGACTGGTGCAGTGGGGCGGCATCGATCACAAGACGTTCACGAACTACGTCTACGACATCGCCCTCATCGACCTCACGGACGAGGACGACAAGGTCTCTTGGGCATGGATCGACTCCCGTAGGGATAAGGCCGTGACCGATGCAGCGACGCTCGAACTCGCTCCGAGGGCTTGGCGTGAGTGGGTCAAACACGGAAACTCGGCCCTGCCCAGGATCCGCCGGCGGGTTGCCCGGGCCAAGGTGACCAAGGTGCCCGAGCAGCGACCCAGGCCGGAGACCATCGAGGCCAAGGACCTGGAGCTGATCTATAGGTACTTCGACGGCCGCAAGCATGACTTCGAGGCCATAGCCTCCGCGGTCGCGGCACGCGTTCTGCGAGGGGCCGGGAACAGCTATGTCGAGGGGTGGCTGACCCGTAGGTCCGGTGACGGCGGAGCGGACTTCGTGGGCCGGCTCGACATCGGCAGCGGACTGGCTGGCACCAGCCTGGTCGTCCTCGGGCAAGCCAAGTGCGTCAAGCCCGACAGCCTGGTCGCTGCCGAGCAGATTGCTCGCGTCGTCGCCCGGCTCAGGCGCGGCTGGATCGGCGTGTACGTCACGACCGGCGCCTATTCTGTGCCCGCACAGACGGAGATGGTCGAGGACCAGTACCCGATCGTCCTGGTCAATGGACTCGACCTGGCTCGGGAGCTCAGAGGCATGGCCCGAGACGATCACGGCGGAGACCTCGAAGCCTGCATCGAGCACATACTGACCGGCCGAGAAACCGCGGTTACGAACCGGCGCCCTGAAGAGATCCTCCTGGAGTAGCCCTGATCCGGGTTCGGAGTCGTATGCATGACGGCGAGCTGTCTGACGGTAACCTTGCACGCCAACACCATCGGACGCGAGCGGATCAGCGCTGACCTTGGGAGTGTCTCCTGTGTCGGGGAGGACTCTGTTCCCGTGGTCATGTGCCCGGTTGGGTGAGCTGTAGGAGCTGCGGTCGTGCGCCTTGATGAGCCGTTCGTTCGCCAGTCGCGTCAGCACCTGCCGCAGGGCGGACCGGCCGACCTAGTTCGAATCGCCAGAGCCCGCTTTAAGTAGATTGACGACTGCGGCTTGCCCCGGAATCTCAGGCAGCAAATTGAAGCATTCGTCTACGATCTGCTTACGTTGCCAGGTGCCCGGATGCCCACTCTTTATCTTGTGTATTTGGTCGGGAGTGAAGCCTAGATGATAGAGGAAGGCGCACTCCAGAAGGTGAAGGAGGATCTCTGACCCGCATTCGAGCGCCCTCGTATCGCGCGAAAATTCCTTGGATGAATCTAGACCGTGGCTCGCAACGTTACGCAGTCGGGCCGTGCGACGTGCCCACGAAGGCTGATCGATCACCTCTTTCATGGCGGCTGGAGCTATATTAGCGAGCCTTTCCATTCGCTGATCCAGAGTCGCTTCCGTCGGACGCTTCAGGTCAGATAGAATCCGCTTCCTAACCTTCTTTTCAAGGTCAGTCTTCTGCAGCTCTTCTTTCACCCTCTCGATGAGTTGCTCATCTGGGGCATACGCTTTTGCGGGGGGATTTAGGATCCTATCCAGCGCCTCTACAGCTGACGCGGCCGTTGAGAACCGCGCGACCGGCCAGATGAAGCGCCCGTCGAGTAGGAGCGCCCATTGTTCGATGGCGTAAGCCCAGCCAGCCGAAACATCGAACACCGCAGGCGCTTGGGACTCCCAATCGAATAGCTCATACGGCAGCAGGAGGTCCCCCCAACGCTTGCGCGTCATGCTTTCGGGCGCCCGGAGACGCGCCGTGACCCAGTGTGGACGTGCGGACACCTCACCGTTAATTTCCCATGTCGAGTCAGTGAAATGCAGGCTTTCAATTCCGCATCGCTCACCTCGAATCATGGTCATGAGGACCTGTAGGCCACGCAGCTGAGTTTCGAAGAAATCCGCAAGCGGTATGGGATTTTCAAACAGGAAATGAAATTCAGTCTTCCTCGATATGGAAGCCTCGGCGCCGTTCGCGCTCCACTCGGTTGCGTCCCTGATTGTCGCGCACCCGCCGGTAACCCAGGAAACCTTCTCCTGGAGCCTCGGAATTGTCACAGTTTCCACGAATCCATCTGTACTCCGCTTCGTGATGATACCCGGAGAGAGAATCCAGTCATCTTGTCCCTGGATTCGAACCCTTGCCTCAGTTAGTCGCAGTTCGCCTTCGTCGAGCAGAAGGCCTTCAAGAGCCAGACGGGGGCGTAGTTCAATGTCCGCCTGAGTTCCCATACCCCAGCGCCATTTAGCAGTCCGCACATCGACAAGGGTTACAGGTTTCCCGAAAACCATGCCATGGACTATTGGATGCAGTGTGGCTGCGTCCGAGAAGAAGTCCTCTTCCCCACCCAGGGCGCGGTGAAGTCGAATCAAACTGCTCCCAGTCGGGAGGATCGAATAGGTGCCTGGGGTTCCGTCGCCAGGTTCACCTCCAGGGAGCCACCAGTCCGATACAACCGATTCGTGTTTTGCGTCTCTTGCCACGGTGCCCCCGCAGTTCTGATCGTGCCCGGTGGCCGATAGATTAGGGCCGAACCGACTAGTAGCGCTGCGGGTTCCCAGGTACTGATCGGAACCCGATGCCTTGCGGCATCCACTTGGCTGGCCGCTGTCCGTCGAGCAGCCCATGGCGGCGGCCAGCGCTGCCTCGTTATGCCCATATCTGAGGGGCAGCCTGCGAGCAGTGTCGGCTGGACGGCGCCCTCGGAGTGCTGCCCTGTTCGGGTGCCGGTTCCCGCGGCCGCGCCCACGTGGACGGATCGGCCGCCAGCTCGCCTTGCCCCATACCGTGTCGAACGATCTGCCGGTGAGACCGATACGCGCGGACAGGCCCTAGTGGAGGTAGGCGGGCTTAGGGAGATCAGCCGGCCGGGGAGACATGAGGTGGGCCACTACCTCCGGAGCAGCGGCCAAGACGGCAACAGCATCGCAATCCTTTCCCGGCCCCGTCCCGCGCAAGCTCACCGCTGTGAGGCGTGTGCCGTCGGCGATTACCTTGGACCAGTGACGAGCCTTCTGCCTGTTCACGTAGCCGATGGGTTCCTTGCCGTAGTTGGGATACACGGCCACGACGAACGGGTCATGGGGATTGTCCGGCTCGCGTACCAGCCGCAACGGGCGCCCCGGGCTCAGATCGGCCCGGTGCGCTGCCCCCGGGTAGTAGTTGACCCCTCGCACATTGGTCAAGTAGAGCCCAGCACGTTGAAGCCGTCGATCAGTCGGGCCAACCAGCAGCCCGGTCTCGTCTTCACAGAGCCGCAGACCACCTGCGTATTCGACGAGGTGCAGCCGATGAGGGCAGCCGGGCGCCGGCACGAATCGGTCTTCGGGCCCGTCCGACGGAACGTACATGGCTTCCCCCTTCAGTGCAGAGTCGCTCCACCCTTCCATGGCCGCGCGTTCCCTGTTGGGCGTTCGGTCTGGCGTGACGGCAATACCTGACGGCAACGTAGCCAAACGATCGCTGCCCTTGACCGACGTGAGACACGGCCGCCGCTCCGCGTATCGGTGACTCGCGTGCCCCACAGCGTGGTCCTAGACGAGCTTACAAAGCAGATGTCGGCGGTTCGAAACCGTCCGCGCCCACCGGTCAAAAGGCCCCCAACCGATCACGGTTGGGGGCCTTTGGCATTCGCATCCGACATCAACACCGTCGAAGGGGGAACGGTGGAGGACGTTTTCGACGTGACCGGCAGACCGCCGAAGGGATGGATGCACGCCCTCTTTCACGGTGGCCGTACGGAGAGGACGTGGGCCGCTGCGTTCCTGGTCCTCCCGCGCCGGACCTGGTCACGGTGTCGCCCGGGGAGGGAGACGTCCACGTCTACCGCCTGCGGACCGTCGGGTCGTGGTCCGCTCCAAACGACCCCATCGCCGTCTACGACCCCGAGGGGCCTCCCGTACCGCCGCTCCTGCTGACCGACCAGGAGCAGGAATGGCTTCGGGAAGGGCAGAGGCGGAGGGGGCTCGGGCCGATCAGGCTCGTCGCACTGGTCCACGGACGCATGGAGCGCGACCCCGATGCCGCCACCATCGAGGCGATGCTTGCCGGGCTGCGGAAGAGGGAGCACCTGCTTCTCCAGCGACTGACCGACCCCGACGAGGGCGACTCGTACATCCACGTCCTGCTCGATCAGGACGACACCTACGAGGTGGAACACCGAGCGGACACGGCCGCCGGGCGCGATCGGACACGGTCGGCTTCCCTGGCGGCGGTCCGTGATGCCGTCCTCCGCTGGGCAACCGATCGGCCGAGCCGGCGAACCGCACTCGAAGGACCTGAGCCCGGGGACGGCAGGTAAACAGCAGCCTCGCCCCGCGTGCCCTGGACGACGTGCGTGCAGACGCTCGCGGCTACGGCGATCTGCGAGTGCCGAGCAGGAACGAAACGCCGGCGACGGTCAGCAAAGCTGCGGCCCGCTGCCGCGCGTCGCACAGCCGGACCATCGGTCTCCCCCGCTCCTCGGCCGAACGCACCCTGCGATGACGTATGCCCACATACCGGTCGGACTCCGGTGGGATGTCATTGTCCTGACCTGAACGCCCCTAGAAGTTGGCGACTGGCAACGGTGAATGGATGGTCAACTCCCAAGCTTCGTTCCCGCTTTGCCGTGACCTCTCGCATGATCTCGATTCCTGCATTCACGTCGCCCCTGGCAGCCAGGATGCGGGAGAGCAGCTGCTGGGCCGACAGCAAGTTCGGATAGTCAGACCCGAAACGTCGCTGGTATGCCTCGACGACCAGGCGTATCTCCTGTTCGGCTTCGTCGAACCGGCCCAGGCCGAAAAGCGCCCAGGCGTGGTTGTGGCAGGCGCCCAAGGTCACTGTGTGATCGAGCCCCAGGTGTTGGATGCACTCCGAAGGAAGAGCCAACAGGGCGCCGTCTTCCTCCGCACGGATCTCAGGCGCGGACAGCAGGACCAGCAGGCTTGAGCGAGAGCGCAATGTGAGTGGGTGCGCAGAACCCAATGCCCTCTGTCTGCCGGCAACCGTCGACCGGAGGAGCGAGACGGCCTCCTCTCGCCTCCCCAAGTTTCCGAGGACGAGTTGAAGGCCGTGGCAGGTGTCCAACGTGTCAGGATCGTCGGCCCCGAACAGTCGCTCTTGCGCCTCGCGGATACGACTGAGCAGTAGTTCAGCCTCGTTGTACCTGCCTAGTCGAAAGAGTGCCCGGCCTGCCCTGGAGCGGGCGGCCAGTACGAGACGGTGGTCCTTACCGAGGCGCCGCTCGCCGAGGTCTGCAGCGGTCTGGGCTGTTTCCCAGGCAGACAGGTAGTCGCCCGTACGGTGCAAAGCGGTGCACAGTCTGACGGCTACAACCAGCGCGGTGGTCACTGTCGGCAGATCGCTGCCGCGTCGCAGCAGGACAAGCGTGTGAGGCACCAGCAGCCGATTCATCGGATCGTACGGGCCCGCATCCACAACGGTTGGCACGGTCGCCTCGAGCAGGCGGACTGCCGTGCCATCGAGGCCAGGCACCATCTCGGGCGGCGTCGCAGCCGCGACACTGTTGAGCAGCACCCCATGGCTCTGTGTGCAGCGCACACCGACGTCGACCAGTTCGGTCAGAGACTGGTCGAGTAGCGCTCTCAGCGCAATTTCGCAGCGAGCGCGGGGAAGGGCGCTGCTGACCTCCTCGCGGTTGAGCAGTGACAAGGGCAGTGGCTCGGGGGCGAAGCGCGACAGCAGCCTCAGCAGGGCCGCTGCTTCAGGCAGGCCGCGGCTCTCGAATGAGTCGAGTGTCAGTTGCCAGGTCAATCGGACCAGGTGCCGGGGATCCTCCAGCGACAAGGCATCGGCTCCCTGGTCGATGAGATCAAATCCTTCGTCTTCCTCGAGACGGCGCCTATAGGTTTCCATCGTCCAGGGATCGAGCACTTGCTGAGAAAGGAATCCGCCTGCCAGCGTGAGGGCAAGCGGCAGCCGACCCAGCCGTTCCGCGATCTGGTTTGCTTCGTCATGCGTACCGCTGTGCGGAGCGAGGTCACGCAACACCCGCGCTGCGTCCTCACGCGGCAGTACGTCGATGTGCTGCAGTTCCGCGCCCGGCCACCAGCGGGTGGCCGACCGGCGAGTGGTCACCACGACTGTTCCGCGTGGGCTTGTGCGCAGCCAGCTGCCGTCACGGAAGATCTCGGGCTCGTCGGCGTTGTCGAGGACCAGCAGCCAGGGATCGGTGGAGCGGTCGAGGTACTGCCAGACAAGATCGGCGGCGGGACGGAGCCCGTTCCGAGCAGCTAGGAGTTCGCCGTTTTCGGCACCGCGGTCTGCGGCGACGGCGAGCATGCCTGCACGCAGACTCGACCGGTCGGAGGCGCTGACCCACAGGCCCACTCTGCCGCATTCGTTGGTGGCCAACTGGAAGAAGGTGTAGGCGACAGCGGTCTTGCCGCAGCCACCCATGCCATAGAGCACGTAGAGTTCCCCGCTGCGCCCCGCCCGCAACCGTTCCAACACCTCATAGCGGTCGCGTAGAACGACCGGCGGTCGACCGACTGCCGGACGGCGAACAGAGTCGGGGCCGCCGCGCGCAGCCGCCTCTTCGCCGTAGTGGTGGTGGTGCTCGCTGATGTGCTGGTCGCCTGATGCCTGGTAGACGCGGCCGGAGTCCTCGGCGTGGCCGTCCATCGCGCCTGTCATCGCTCAGCGTTGTACTGGTCTCGTCCGGCCTGATAGATCCGAGCGTGGCCGGAAGCGCTGGCGTGCTGGGTGACAGCGGGCGTGGGTGGAGCCGCCGACCCAAGATCTTCGAGGAGGTTGCGCAGTTCCACCGCCGCACCTGGATGGACGGCCAGCAGGCGCCGGAGTCGTCCCTGCCACTCCCTGTGGAGTTCGTCGAGTGTTTCCTGGTCGTCGGCCTCGCCTGCCGTCAGGGCATCGGCACGGGTGGCTTCGAGTTCGGCGGTGACAGCCTCGGCTCGGTGTGGCTGCATTCGACGCCACAACTGAGCAATCCCCTCGCGCGTACGTTCCCAGGCATCGGTCGTCATCAATGTGACCAGTGTGACTCCAGCGCTCTGCGCCAGTAAGGCAGTCTCCGGATCCACAACTCTCCCCACCTAAGCGATCGGATTATCGAACTTTGTATCGAACCGTCCGCGTCTGCCCGCATTTGCTAATGTGCGCTCCATGCCCCTCGCGGTTGCACTCTCGTCGGACGGGGCAAGTGGGTGCCACTCCTGCAATCTGCACCATGTCCTGTTAGGGCATGGCTGGGCCGCTGCGTACGGCGCTACAGTACCCAAATGCTGGACCAGTCGAGGGGGCGATGGTGATGAGCAGGCCGTGGGAAGCCGACCCGACCACGACGTTCAAGAGACGCCTCGGGAAATCGCCGCAGGAGTTGGGAAACACAACCGATACCCCTGACTGCCCGGACATCTGGGAACTCGAAGACGGAGACGTCGCCGTGATCGGCCGCGACCTCACAGAGTCCTTGGGCAAGAAGCTGCCGGCTGGGGTTTCCGTCGGACCCGACGAACGGCTCGTCGTCATCCCGAGGAACATGTTGATCGCAGCGAAGCAGGATATCCCGAATGTTTGACTCGTTCCCACATGGGGTCTCCGAACGCATGGATCGCCCCGCGTACCATGCGGACTTCCGCCGGATTTATGAGAGCGGGATTTCGTACCTGAACAAGCTTGAGCGAGGGCAAGAGTTCAAGGAGCGCGGATTCTCCAGCTGGGAGGCTTTCGCTGTCGGAGACTGGGAGCGTTCGCTTTCTCTGATCGAGGAAAAGCGCGGCATCTACGCGCAGCAATTCCAGAAGGCGGATCGCCTGGGCATTCTGGAGCGTCGCCTTCGTGTGGTGGAGTTCCCGGTGACGCCGTACGTGCAATGGGAGCTCTTCGTCCTGCGCCTGCGCGTCGAACTAGGTGACAACATCAGGGTTCTCGATGCTCGGAAGATCTCAGAGATCGAGGAGAATCATCGTGTTCCCGAGGTGGTGATCCTCGGAGATGTTGCAATGTATGAGGTGCTCTATGATGACGATGGAAACGCGATGGGATCCAATCGCTTCGCTGATAGAGCGCTGATCCAGGAGACCACGAACGGCTTCAATGCGCTGTACGAGCGTGCGGATGACTTCGAAGAGTTCTTCAACAGGGAGATCAGAACTCTGGATCCACCCTCTGTCGATTACTGAGCAAGACGCTGGAGTGCCTCTCGGCTGACCGTGTGCCCATTCAGGCCCCAGCCGCACCGAAGGTGGCGTGCTGCTGACGCGTCGGTGAGTTCGCCGGCGCGTCAGCAGCGAGCCTGCCCGGCGCGGCTTCGGTGCCACCGCCTCACGGCTGCCGGTTCCACGGCAGCACCGGTCGAAGTCTGGAAAGAACAGCAGGTGGTCGAGGCTGCAGACGCTGCTCTTGAGCCTTGGTGGGTCAGTGGGATGTCAGGGCTCTCTTGAGTGCCGAGCTTGGACGGCAAGCTGTCGCATGCACAAGGGCGTGCCGTGGTGGGGTTCGTGATCACTGGCGGATAGGTTCTGGCCATGACTGGTGACTGGCGGAAGGACCGGATCGGAACCGCGCTGCGGGGGCAGAACCCCACGGTGCTCAGGCGCTTGGACGCCGGGTTCGCGGCGATCGGCGATGTGCAGTTCCTGCCGGGCTACTCGGTGTTGCTGGCGGACGACCCGGCCGTGGAGAGGCTGTCGGACCTGCCCCGGGACAGGCGGATGGCGTTCCTGTCCGACATGGAGCAACTCGGAGAAGCGGTCGAACGGGCCTGCCGCCGGCTGGACGGGGCCTTCCGCCGCGTGAACCTGGAGATCCTCGGCAACACCGACGGCTTCCTGCACGCGCATGTATGGCCGCGCTTCTCATGGGAACCGTCCGACCTGGTGCGCAAGCCCGTGTGGCTCTATCCCCGCACCCATTGGAGCGACGAGCAGCACGCGCTCGGCCCACAGCACGACCGACTGCGCGAGGCGATCGGAAGCGAGTTGGACCTGTTGCGCTCGAACCCCTGACGGGAACGGCCAGGAAACGGCCGACGCCTCACCGCACGTTCGCACTGAAGGAAGCCCGCTGTGTCCGCAGGAATCGCTCTGCACTTCGATCGCGTGTCCACCAAGGGCTCGCACAACGACCTCAGGCTGCGCATCGGCTCGTACCGGCAGAAATGCGACTCCTACTACATCGGCCTGGACGAAGAACCCACCGCGCGGGGCGGACTCGGGGCCAGGCTCGCCCGCCTGTTGGAACAGTGGAGTTCTCAGATCGCGGCGCTCAGGAAGGTCGGCGGCGTCGCCTACCTGCCTTTCGACTTCTCCGACCAGTGCACGGCCTGGTTGCGGGTCTCGTCGGAAGACGGGCAGGCCGCGGAGGTCCAGGCCGGTTGGAGCCGGATCGAGGGCTGGGGCATCGCCCCCTCCGACCACCTCGCCGCAGCGGCCCGGGTTCAGGACTTCGAACCGATTCCCAGGGCCCATGTCCACTGCTCACTGGACGACTTGGCGGCCCAGATCGACGCCAACCGTTCCGCACTCGCCGCGACCGGTCCCTAAGGGCTGTCCCGTAATCCCCGGCGGGCGCGCGGCGCCAGCTACGGCACCTCGCCGCGTTGTCGGGATCGCCCAAATACGCCCAGTATGAGGACGACCCTCCGCCTTGCGATGCACCGCATCTGACGCCGCGCGCTGACCCACCGGGGATTACGGGACAGCCCTTAGCGCGACCGCTTCGCCCCGGCCGAGGGGCTTTCGCCGCCGGCGCACCACCCTCGGCGGTGTGCCGGCCGCACGAGGCCGGTTTCGGGCTCGGAATGCCGGGAGAGCTCGGCGGCGGGACAATCGGGATCCGCCGCAAGGTTGAGCCCGGAGGTCGCCATGAGCCCTCAGTCGCCACCGCAGTGGGGGCCTGCCCCGGAGCGTCCGCCGGATCGGCGCGGGTGGTTCGCCCGGCATCGACTGCTCACCGTGCTGATGGCCGTCACCGCCGGGCTCGTGGTCCTGGGGATCGCCGGATCCTTCGCGGGCAAGGAGCCGGTCGCACCGCCGCCGCCCGCCCCGACCGGAGCCGAGGCCGTCACCGATGCCGCGCGTCCGCCCGGGGTGGGGACGCCGGTACGGGACGGGAAGTTCGAGTTCACCGTCACCAGGCTGCAGCCCGGGGTGCGCAACATCGGGGGTGCGTACGGTCAGGACGCGCAAGGGCATTTCTTCCTCGTCCACATGACCGTGAAGAACATCGGTGACAGGGCCCAGACCTTCGACGGCTCCGACCAGGAGCTCATCGACCGCAACGGCAACAAGTACAGCGCGGACACCGCCGCGGCGATCCATCTCGACGGCAGCGAGTCGTTCCTCGAACAGATCAACCCCGGCAACGTCGTCGACGGGATCGTCGTCTTCGACATCCCGAAGGACGCGCATCCCGCGCGCATCGAGTTGCACGACTCGATGTTCAGCGGCGGCACCACCGTCGATCTGACCCGCCGGAGTTGACGGGCGAAGACCCCCGGCCGGTGAGGTCGGGGGTCTTTCGGTTCAGGCGTTGGGGCGCTTGCCGTGGTTCGCCTTCTTCTTCTTGCGGGCCCGACGCTTGTTGCCTCGCTTGGCCATGGTCGTGATCTCCCTCGTCGGCGACAGGTGCATGCCTCGGTCATTCTAGGTTCGGGGTGGTTCATCCGCATTTGGGGAGATGGAGGCTCCCTTGGCCTCCGCTTCGGGGCGTGGGATCGTCGGGGGATGGGCGAGCTCGCGTGGGGTGGGTTGGTCGTGGCCGTGGTCGCCGGCGTGCTGGCGCTGATGGAGCGGTCCCGGGGGCTGGGGTTCGAGCGGAAGCGGGACGAGGAACGCACGCGACTGCTGGCGAGCCTCGCCGAGCCGGAGCAACGGCCCACCGCCCTGCCCGGCGGGGGAAAATTCCAGGACGTCGGGGGGATGCAGCACCCCGCGGCCGAGAGCGGCGAGCGGCGGGACGACTTCACACCGATCCTCGTCGAGTACTACGCCTACGGGCTGACCCAGGCGCGCAGCAGCTTCGCGACCAGCCAGCGGTTCGCCGCGGTCGGGGCGGCGATCCTGCTCTTCGGGGTCGGTCTGGCCGTCTGGAAGGCCGAGGGCGGCGGGGAACTCTACCTGGGGATCGTCACGAGCTCGGCGGGGCTGGTCATCACCCTGATCGGGCAGCTCTTCCACCGACGGGCCGACATCGCGCTCCGGCACATGGCCGACCAGACCGCCTCGCTGCGCGACGACCGGCGGGCAGCCGAGACGACCCAGCAGGCCATCGAGCTGCTGGACACCGTCGAGGACCCGGGGCTGAGGGCCCGCCTCCAAGCCGGTTTGATCATGAAACTTTCCGGGGCCGAGCTGCCCCGGTAGCGGGATAGTAGGGGTATGTGCCGTTCCATTAAGACTCTGCGCCCGCCCGCCATCCCCGAGAAGGCGACCGAGGAAGAGATCCGCGCCGCCGCCCTGCAGTACGTACGGAAGGTGTCCGGATTCCGGGTGCCCGCCGCACACAACCGTGAGGTGTTCGACGCGGCGGTGGACGCCGTCACCGAAGCCACCGCGGCGCTCCTCGACGGGGTGCACGTACGGGGCCAGGCCTCCCCGGCATGACCCGGGCCGAGCCTACGAGGCCGCGGCGCGGCGGCGCATCACCCACACCCCGGCGCCCAGCGCGCCCACGGTGAGGGCGCTGCCGAGGGCGATCTGCCCCGGGCTCATCGAACCGATGCTGCCGCCCGTCCCACCACGCGCCGCACCCGTGGTGACCTGCAGCGACAGGGTGACGCGCTCGCCGCCGGGGCCACCGCACTCGAAGACGACGCGGTGCGCGCCCGGGGTGGCGTTGTTGTAGACGGTGGCGTTGCCGATGAGGCTCGCGGCCGTCTGGTTGCCCGGGGTCAGCCGGGCCTCGCCGAAGGCGGTCGAGGTGACGCGGGCGACCTGCGTCCCACATCCGGCGACATTGAGCGCGACCCGGCCGCCCGGGGCGACGGCGGTGGGGGAGACGGTGGCGGACGGGATGGCGTACGCGACCGTGGCGGGGGCGGCGGCGGCGATGAGGGTCACGGCCGCGACGGTCATCAGGCGGCGTGCTGCTGTGGGCGGTGCGGCGGGCGGTTTGGCGGGCATGGAGAGGACTCCTCGGCTCGTCGAAACGGCGCGGCCGGGCCACGGATGTGACGCGCATTCGGTTGCGCACCGTCCTGAGGACGCTAGGAGCCCAACCCGGGCGCGGCGATCGGGGCCGGGTGAACGGGTGAGTCACTGCTCCGCCCGGGGGAGGGGCCGGGGAGCGGAGTCCGCCTACGCGGCCGTCGCCGCGGCCGGCGGCGGACGGCGGACCAGGAAGGCCGCCAGGGCGCCCGCGGCGAAGAGGGCGACCACCGAGAGGGCGGTACCGAGCCACTGGGTGCCCAGCCACTGCGTACCGAAGTACCCGAGGGCCACGCTGTAACCGGCCCAGGCCATACCCGCCAGTACCGACCAGGGCAGGAACTCCGCCACCTTGCGCTGGGTCTTGCCCGCACCCAAGGACACCACCGAGCGCCCCGCCGGGGCGAAGCGGGCGATGACCACCAAGGCGCCACCACCGCGGGCCAGGGCGGTGCCGAGCCGCTCATGGGCCCGGGTCAGCCGGCGGGAACGAGCGATGGCCCGGTCCAGCCGCGCTCCACCGCGCCGGCCCAGCCGGAACGCCGCCATGTCCCCCAAGACCGACGCGGTCGTCGCGATCACGAGCAGGAGCAGGATGTCCGGCACCTGCTCGGGCACCGGCACCGGCACCGGACCCGCCGCCCCGGCGGCCGCCGCGGCCGCCGCCGCGGTGATCACGAGGACCCCGCTCGGGAGCACCGGGAGGAAGACGTCGAGCACGATGGACAGCGCCACGAGGGCGTAGATCCATGGGCTCGCGGTCAGCGATCCCAGCGTCTCAAACAAAACGGGACTCCCCAGTCCGGTTGACGTGCTGCAACACGAAACGACATGAAGCGACACGAAGCGCCGCGACGTCGCGGGGGAGCGGCAGGAGCGGCTTGACAGCCAGACAGCGTACGCCCGGTGCCCACATCCCGGATGCCCGGGGCGCCCACCCGGTGGGCGCGCCCATGCGCCCGCCGGGACGGACACCGGCCGAGGCCGCCCGCCCGGGATGCCTTCCCGAGCCCCTTCCCCGGGTACGGCCCCGGAACGAAACCACCGCGCCGCCGGAGCCCGCCGCATCCCCTACTCGGCCGGCGCCGTCAGCTCCCGGTCCAACACCGTCACCAGCACGGCCCCCTCCCGCTTCTTGCGCGCCTGATCCAGCCGCAGCCGAGCCGTCCGCCCCGACAGAGCCAGCGTCATCAGCTGGTTCCCGAACCAGGGCCCACCCGTACGCCGCCAGTTCAGCGGCGGCCGCCCCGTACGCCCGTGCAGGGAGAAACCGCGCCCCAGCCACCGCCCCGTCCGCGACCAACCCAGCCGGAAACCCCACTTCACCGCGGTATGGATGGAATTGTGAACCGGCGAGCACGTCAGCTGGAACACCCGCGCCGTACTCGGTATTCGAGGCTCGGCCACATACGCGTGATGCACGTCCCCGGACAGCACGCACACCGTCGACGGCGCCCGAGGCCCCGTCCCGACCTCCTCGATCAGATCCGTCAACGCCGCGAACGAGGCCGGGAACGCCGCCCAGTGCTCCAGATCGCTGCGCCGGCGCAGATCCTCCCCGATCCGCGCCCACCGCGGCCCCCGCTCGCCGCGGCACAACGCGGCGTTCCACGTCTCGGCGTCATGGATCAGCGGCGGCATCAGCCAGGGCAGCGAGGACCCGATCAGCAGATGGTCGTAACCACCGTGCCCGGCCAAGGCGTTCTCCCGCAGCCACTCCTGCTCCACCGGATCGAGCATCGCCCGCCCGTCCTCGGCCAGCACCCGCGCGGCCCGCGTGTCCACCATCAGCAGCCGGGTCCTACCGAAGTCACGCCGGTAGCTCCAGCGCACCGTCCCCGGATCGGCATCCGCCGCGGACGCGAAGGCCTGCAGCACGTCCGTACCGTCAGGGGTCCCTCGTACCGCCTCGTACACCGCGTCGGCCGCCAGCTCGGCGGGGGAGAGATTGCCCAGGTGCTGGTACACCCAGTACGACATCAGTCCACCGAGGACACGCTCGCGCCACCACGGCGTCGCCCGCATCTCCGCCAGCCACGCCGCGCTCGTGTTCCAGTCGTCGATGACGTCGTGGTCGTCGAATATGTGCAGGCTGGGCACGGTCGACAGCAGCCAGCGGATCTCCGGGTCGAGCCAGGACTCGTAATAGAGCCGCGTGTACTCCTCGTAATCCGCGACCTGGGCGCCCGGCGGCTCCCGCAGATCCCGCCGGGCCGCGAGCCACGCCCGGGTCTCCCTCGACAGCGCGTCCGCGTACACCTGGTCTCCGAGCAGCAGCAGGACATCCGGGCGCACCGCCTCCGGGTCCGCGGCCAGCCGCGCCGCGAGGGTGTCGAGCGCGTCCGCGCCGTGCGGCCCGTGTCGGCCCGCGGGCGGCGCGGCCTGCCGGCAGGAGCCGAAGGTCACGCGCAGCCCGGGCCCGGGCCGGCCGGGTCCCGACACGGCCGGAGCGGTGATCGTGCTCGGCGGGAAGCCGCTCTTCGGCAGCGGCCACACCGGCCGGTCGTCGAGCAGCACCTCATAGGCCGTGGTCGCGCCCGGGGTCAGGCCGGTCACCGGCACCAGCGCATAGTGGTGACCGGCTATCTGAAAGGTGCGCGCACTACCGCCCGCCCCGTCCGCGCACCGCACCTCGGCCGTGCACGGGCGGTCCGCCTCGACCCATATCGTGGCCGACCGCCCCGTGTCCCAGTCGACGTGGCGCAGCAGCGGCCCCAGACGCAGTCCGGCCATGCAACTCCCCCTCCTCCGTAGCCCCATCGATCACGGTACGACGGGTGGGGGGAGCCACGCCTCCCCCTGGCGGGGGAAAGATCGGCCGGCTTGGTCAGCAGCCGTTCAGGATGGTGACCAGGGCCGTCTTCTCGCCGGAGTCCATGCTCAGGCCGTAGTACTGCTTCACGTTGACCCACATCCGTGCGTACGTACAACGGTAGGCCGTCCGCGAGGGCAGCCACTTGCCGGGGTCGAGGTCGCCCTTGGCCTGGTTGACGTTGTCGGTGACCGCGATGAGCTGCGGGCGGGTGAGGTCGTTGGCGAACTGCTGGCGCTTGCTCGTGGTCCAGGAATTGGCACCGGAACGCCAGGCCTCGGCGAGCGGGACGACGTGGTCGATGTCGAGGTCGGAGGCCGCGGTCCAGGTGGCGCCGTCGTACTCGGAGTACCAGCTTCCGCTCACGGCGGCGCAGGCGGAGTCCTGGACGACATTGACACCGTCCCGCTTGAGGACGGTCTCACGGGTGTTGCAGCTGCCGGAGACGGTGCTCCAGTGCGGGAAGAGGTCGCGGCTGTAGCCGCTGGTGGACCCCTCGGTCTTCGGGGTGACCGTCGCGAGGTAGGCGCGGGCGGCCGAGGCGCTGATGGGGGCGGGCGGCGCGGCCTGGGCGGCGGGGGCGTTGAGCAGGCCGGTCAGCGAGGCGAGGGCGGCTGCTGATGCGAGCACGCCAATTCGACGCGCGTAGATGCTGGGTATGAGTGCCATGAGGGGCTCCCTGGGTGCGGGGGGTGTGGCCGTGCGGCCCCGGCGGGGCGTGGCCATCGTGGCGGCGCCGGGTATCGCGGGGATGGGCGCCAGGTGACAGCCTGGCGACATGAGCACGTCACATCAAGTCACTCAACGCCCCTGATTTAATCGGAAGTTGACATTCCGCAATCGCGGGAGGGGTCGAAGGGGACCCCGGAGGCGGTTCAGGAGGGATCCAGGAGCGGTCGGGGAGGTTCCCGGCGCGACGCGACGGGGGCGGCCCGGGTCCAGGCAGGCCAGGACGGGCAAGGGTGGGCCGGGGGCAGGTCGGGCCAGGTCAGGGCAGGTCAGGGCAGGTCGGAGCGGCTCTGGGCAGGCCGGAGCGGGTCTGGGCAGGCCGGAGCGGGTCTGGGCGGGTCGGGATCGGGCAGGTGCAGGTGCAGGTGCAGGTGCAGGACCGGGGCCCGGTGCGGCTCACGCCGCGTTCTCGCTGTACGAGGCGATCGCGGGCTGAGCTGACGGTCGTGGCCGGGGCGGGTGAGGCGGATATTTCCTTGCGGGCGGAGAACGTACAGGTCAGGCTCATGCGCGTGACCGACACCGCATCCTCCGCCCGCCCTTCAGTCCGCCCCTCCATCAGCCCCTTCATCGAGCCCGCGCCTCGGGCGGAGCCGGCGCCCGCGCCGGCGCCGGTGACGACGGCTGTGTCCGCCGAGGACCGGCAGTTCGGCTGGTCCAACATGTTCGTCCACCCCGACGAGGACACCCGGACCGACGGCGGATTCCAGGGCGAGCGCGCCGTACTCGCCGGCTACCTGCGCGACCAGCGCCTGACGCTGGAACTCAAGTGCGCGGGCCTCGACGCGGATGCCCTGGCGCGCCGCTCGGTGGAACCGTCCAACCTGTCGCTACTGGGTCTCGTACGCCACCTCGCAGGCGTCGAGCAGTACTGGTTCCGGCAGGTCATGGCAGGCCAGGAGATACGTCGGCACTACCGCTCGGAGGAGGACCGTGCGGGGGATTTCACCGGCGCGGTGGCGGACCCGGCCGTGGTCGCGGACGCGTGGGCCACCTGGCGCGCCGAGGTCTCCTTCGCTGAACAACTCGTGGCGGAGGCACCCGACCTGGACGTCACAGGTAGGGGCGGACATGACGACGGGCCCATGGAACTCCGCGAGGTCCTGGTCCACATGATCGAGGAGTACGCCCGCCACAACGGCCACGCGGACTTCCTGCGCGAACGCATCGACGGGCGAGTGGGGCAGTAGAGGCGGGACGGGACCTGGGGCAACGACCTGCGGGCAGCGGAAGCGGGGCGGGCGGACCGGCGGACGGAGTCGGGTGGTGGGGCGGGGGCTTCGGGGGGCGGGTTCCACTCGGGCGGCATCAGGGTGGGGTATGGGGGTTTCCCGTCAGTCCCATCGTCCCTCCGGGTCGGGCCGGTCCCTCAAGGGCGCTCCTTCGTCGCGTCGCTTCGCGATGGCCTGCGGCCACCCTTGACCGACCGTCCCGCCCCGGAGAAACGAAAGACTGCCGAGAAGCCCCCAAAAGAACGAGCCGGTCGAAGCTTTCAGGGACGGGGAGATCACAGCCCCTCAGGGAGATCCGGGTGGGCACGGCCCCGAGGCGAGGCCCACAGGAAGCCGGCCGGGTTCGGGGGAAGCGCGCCCGATCGCTACACGCTCCCCACCTCTCAGCGTCTCCAGCCCGTCCTGGGCCGGACATAGGCCGCCCACTGCCACGCCCCGACCCTCGACCTGCGTCCGACGACCGCCTGGGGTGGGAGATAAGCCGCCCACGACATCGGTTCGTTCCTCGATATGCGTCCGACGACCGGCTGTGGCGGGCACAGGCCGCCTCAGATCGCCACGCGCCTCTCCATCACCGCGACCACCGGCCGTCAGGGGCTGACGAGGCGAGCTGGGAGGAGTGGACGGCCGACAGCGCGGCTGATCCGTCGTGGATCCAGGTCAGCGCGACGGCGACACCACAAACCCATGCCCGAACAGGGGCAATTGAGGCAAACTGTCGGCCCTTTCGGCCGCTCACCTCCACTGACCCCAATCCACCACGACATGGCCGCGTTCCCGTGCCTTTTCACCCCCGACAGCCTCCGGACGCCTCCCACGAGAAGCGCTTACGGGTTATGGGCGGCCTGTGCCCGGCGACAAACAGCCGTCGGACGCGGTGAGGGGGAAGGTGCGGGGTGGTGGGCGGCCTATGTCCAGCCCAAGGCGGTCGTCGGACGCTGAGACGTCAGGAGCGCGTAGCGATCGGGCGCGCCCGTCACCCCCGGTGGGCCTTCGGCGGGCGCCGTCTCGGGGCCGTGCCCACGGGGATCGGGTCGGGCATCTCCGACCACCGCGCCCCTCGTGCCTTGGACCGGCTCGTTCTTTTGGGGGCTTCTCGGCAGTCTTTCGTTTCTCCGGGGCGGGACGGTCGGTCAAGGGTGGCCGCAGGCCATCACGCAGTGACGCGACGAAGGAGCGCCCTTGAGGGACCGGCCCGACCCGGAGGGACGATGGGACTGACGGGAAACCCCCATACCCCACCCTGATGCCGGTCGAGTGGGCCCCGCTCTTCGGAGCCGCCGCCCAGCGTCACGGTGCTGTCCGGTCGGCTCCCGGGCCTTTCGGCTTCCGTTCGGGGTCAGGCTTCCGGGTGGAGCGTGATGGTGATCGAGCCGTCCGGGGTGGTCGTGACCTGGAGTGCCGTCAGGTCCGGGACGTGGGCGGTCGGGGCGTGGGCGGCTGCGCGGGGGCCTACGCCGATCACGCGCATGCCCGCCGCCCGGCCCGCGGTGATGCCTGCGGCCGAGTCCTCGAAGACGATGCAGTCGGCAGGGTCCACGCCCAGTGCGGCGGCGCCCATGAGGAAGCCCTCGGGGTCGGGCTTGCTGGCCTGGACGGACTCGGCCGTGACGCGTATCTCGGGCATGGGTAGGGCGGCGGCCGTCATCCGGGCCGTGGCGAGGGCGGTGTCCGCGGAGGTGACCAGGGCGTGCGGCAGGCCGTCGAGCGCCGCCATGAACTCCGGGGCGCCCGCGACCGGGACCACGCCGTCGGTGTCGGCCGTCTCGCGGGCCAGCATCACCGCGTTCTCGGCGTGGTTGAGCTCCATGGGGCGGTCCGGCAGCAGTACCGCCATGGTGGCGTAGCCCTGGCGACCGTGGACGATCTTCATGGCCGCCTGTGGGTCCAGCCCGTGGGAGACCGCCCATTCGCGCCAGCAGCGTTCGACCACCGCGTCGGAGTTGACGATCGTGCCGTCCATGTCCAGGAGCAGGGCCTTGGCGGTGAGGGCGACGGGTGCGGTGGTGGTGCTGGCCGGCATCGGCGGGGCTCCAGACGGGGCGGGAAAGAGAACAAGTGGTTCCGTCCACCGGTCAGGGAATGAGGACGGAACCACTTTGTTCCCTCACGATACAAAACAAAGGGCGGTCCGCGCCACCGACGGACATGTGACGCTCATCCCTCCAGAGCCTTGCGGGTCACCGGCCCGTAGAAGCCCCACTCCTGATCGTCGATGCCCTTGTCGTACTGGAACTCCGACACAGCTTCTTCCACCCGCCAGTCGAAGCGGCCGTTGATCCGGCCCCGGTACAGGCCCTGCGCCGCCAGCAGCCGCTGGAGCTTCTCCACCTCCGCACCCGAGTCCCCGCGGCGCAGGGTCGGTGCCTGCGCGGGCGGCGGGGCGGTGGAACGGCTCGCGCTCGGCGACGGGCTGGGGGACGGGGGCGCCGAGGTACGGGACGCGGACGGCGACGGGGACGGGGACGCCGACTTCGAGGCGCTCGGCGACGGGGAGGCCGAGCGGGACGGGCTGCCCTTGGTCGGGGACGGGCTCGCGGAGGGCGCGGCCGGGGCGGCGCTCGTCACGGGCGTCGAGGCCTTCGCCTCCAGCAGCGTGTTGTCGCTCTTGGGGGAACTCGGGAGCGCCCACACCGCCACGGCCGTCCCGCTGAGGGCGACCGCCGCCGCGGCGCCGATCAGCAGCGCGAGCGGCTTTCGGGCGGCCGGGCCGGTCCGCTTCTCCGGGCCCCCGCCCCCGCCCCCACCCCCTCCCGTTTCGCTGTCGTACGTGTGGCCCGCTGCCGGGATCGTCCGGAGCTGGACCGTCTCGTCCCGGTTGCGTGCGTAGGCGGGCCCGGCGGGCTCCGCGGGCCACGGCCCGGCCTGCGGAGGCACGGGTATCCCGTACGCCGGTGTGTCGTCCCGCGCCGGTACGGGCGCCGGATGCGGGTCCGGGGTCACCACGCCGGACACCTGCTGCGGGGACACCGGGGCGTCCGGCTCGCCGGGGTCGGGCAACGTCACGTACGGGCGGATGCGCAAAGGGTTGAAACCCACACCCGGCACGCACCCGCAGCCTGCGCCGGCGGCGCCGCATTCTGGACAGTGCTGACGGCTCACTGGACTCCCTCCCTGGCTATTGCCTGCGATTATGCAGACCCGCAGGAGCCCTCCCAACCGTCCGAGAGGCCATAACCGGACACACCGCTCAGGATGGAGATGTTGATCCGGCCTGAGGAGGTATCGATGGCTCAGGATGTGACCGCGAAGGGCCCGGGCCCCGTTCCCGACCCGGACAAGACCGGCCCCGCCACCGAGCACGCCTCCCGCGAGGTACTCGTCTCCATCGGAGCACTGCTGCTGGGCCTGCTGATCGCCGCGCTCGACCAGACCATCGTCTCCACCGCCCTGCCGACCATCGTCAGCGACCTCGGTGGCATGGCGCACCTGTCCTGGGTCGTCACCGCCTACATGCTCGCCTCCACCGCCGCCACCCCCCTGTGGGGCAAGCTCGGCGACCAGTACGGACGCAAGAAGCTCTTCCAGTACGCCATCGTCCTCTTCCTCATCGGGTCGGCACTGTGCGGGATCGCCCAGGACATGCCCCAGCTCATCGGCTTCCGCGCCTTGCAGGGCCTGGGCGGCGGAGGGCTGATCGTGCTGTCGATGGCGATCGTCGGAGACATCGTCCCGCCGCGCGAACGAGGCAAGTACCAGGGCCTCTTCGGTGGTGTCTTCGGTGCGACCAGCGTCCTCGGCCCGCTCCTGGGCGGCCTGTTCGTGGACAACCTGTCGTGGCGCTGGGTCTTCTACATCAATCTCCCCATCGGTCTCGTCGCGCTCGTCGTCATCGCCGCCGTCCTGCACATCCCGGCGCGCTCCTCGAAGCACACCATCGACTACCTCGGCACCTTCCTCATCGCTTGCGTCGCCACCTGTCTCGTGCTCATCGCCTCCCTCGGCGGTACCTGGGGCTGGGGCTCGGCCCGGATCATCGGCATCGCCGTCCTCGGTGCCTTCCTGCTCGCCTGCTTCCTCGTCGTGGAGCGCAGGGCCGCCGAACCCGTCCTGCCGCTCGGTCTGTTCCGTATCCGCACCTTCACCCTCTGTTCGGCGATCAGCTTCGTCGTCGGCTTCGCGATGTTCGGCGCGATGGTCTACCTGCCGACCTTCCTCCAGGTCGTCCAAGGCGTCTCACCGACCATGTCGGGCGTCCACATGCTGCCGATGGTGATCGGCATGCTGCTCACCTCCACCGTCTCCGGGCAGATCGTCAGTCGGACCGGGCGCTGGAAGGTCTTCCCGATCGCGGGCACGGCGGTGACCGCGCTCGGTCTGCTCCTCCTGCACCAGTTGCACCGCACCAGCTCCACCTGGGAGATGAGCGTCTACTTCTTCGTCTTCGGTGCCGGACTCGGTCTGGTCATGCAGGTGCTCGTCCTGGTGGTGCAGAACGCGGTCAGCTACGCCGACCTCGGTGTCGCCACCTCCGGTGCCACCTTCTTCCGCTCCATCGGCGCCTCCTTCGGCGTCGCCATCTTCGGCACGGTCTTCACCTATCAGCTCGACGACAAGCTGGCCGCCTCCCTCGCGGGCGCCACGCTGCCGGCCGGTGCGAGCGTCGCGCAGCTGGAGGCGGACCCGCGGGCCATCGCCGCGCTTCCCGCCGATCTGCAACCCCGGGTGCTCGACGCCTACGCCACCGCGATCACCGACGTGTTCCTCTACGCGGTGCCGATCGTGCTGATCGCCTTCGTGATCGCCTGGTTCCTGAAGGAGGACAAGCTCCGCGGCTCGGTCACGGCCCCCGACGTGACGGAGACCTTGGCCTCCAACCCCGTCCAACGCTCCTCCCACGACGAGGTCGCCCGTGCGCTGTCGGTCCTCGGTACCCGTGAGGGCCGCCGGCACGTCTACGAGAAGATCACCGAGAAGGCGGGCTACGACCTGCTGCCCGCCTCCAGCTGGCTGCTGCTGCGGATCAAGAGGTACGGCTCCGTGGAGCCCGCGATGCTCGCCGAGCGCACCAATGTGCCGTTGAAGGTCGTCACGGACGCCGCGCGCCAGATCGAGGAGCGCGGGCTCGCCGTCCGGGACGGGCTGCCGTTGGTCCTGACGGACCAGGGGCGTGTGAGCGCCGCGAAGCTGGCGCAGGCCCGGGAGGAGTCGCTCGCCGAGCTGCTCGGCGATTGGTGGGGCCCGGACCGTCCGACCGACCTGGTGAAGTTGGTGAAGCAGATCAACGCGGAGTTGTGCGGGTCCGATGCCGAGGAGCCCTACGACACCTTGCCGCGGCGGGACCACGCCGCTCCCTAGCCGTCCGCTAGGCCAGGTGCTTCTCGAACCAGTGCTCCGCGTACGGGCCGGAGTTGTAGGCCGGTATTTCCGCATACCCGTGGCGCGCGTACAACGTCCGGGCCTCGACGAGGTCGGACCGGGTGTCCAGGCGGACCCGCTCGGCGCCGAGCGCTCGGGCCTGCGTTTCCAGGGCCTGCAGCAGAGCCGCCCCGCCGCCGGTGCCGCGGGCGCGCCGGTCCACGTACACCTTGGTGAGCTCGGCGGTCAGGGGGTCGAGCAGCCGGATGCCGCCGCACGCCAGGGGCTCGCCGTCGAGTCTGCCGACGACGAACTGCCCCGTCGGCGGGACGAGCCCGTCGTCCGGGAAGTCCAGCAGCCCTTGGTCGATCTCGGTCTCGGTGACCTGCCGTTTCCAGTACCGGCCGGCGACCTCGGCGTAGTACGCGCGGCGCAGGGCGGTGGCGTCCCGGGTGGTGAACGATTCGGGGGTCACGGTCCACGACAGGGTGGGGGTGAGGTGTTCGCTGTGAGTGGTCATGGCGTCATTGTGGAGTGGGCGGGGGATCTCCCGCGTGGAATATCCACAAGGCCGGGCCGATGATAGGAAAAAGGACATTCCCTGCGTACCCCGGAGGGTGGGAACGCCATGTCAGAGCATCCCGACTGTGCCCTGGTCCGCCGCGGCTACGAGGCCTTCGGCAAGGGCGACATGGAGACGATGAGCACGTTGCTGACGGCCGACGTCATCCACCACGTGCCGGGCAGCAACCCGTTGTCCGGGCACCACAAGGGGCGGGAGAACGTCCTGGACCTCTTCCGTCGCCTCGGCACGGAGACGGACGGCACCTTCCAGGTGGATCTGGAATCGGTGTTGGCGGACGGGCGCGGGCACGTGATGAGTTTCCACACGGTGCGCGCCGACCGCGGTGACCGCGGCATCGAGATCCGCCAGGGGCTCTTCTTCACGATCATCGGCAACAAGATCACCGATATCGACCAGTGCACCGCGGACATCGACGAGGAAGACACCTTCTGGAGCTGAGCCGCCCCCTCGTGAGGTCGGGGCCGGCGCGCCACGGGCCCGGTTCGGGGCCCGGTCCGACACCCGGGCCGGGCCCCGACCCGGGCCCGAATCGCGTCAGGCCTGCTTCGGCGCCGCCTGCTGCACGACCTCGAACGACCACACCGTGGACGCGGAAGCCGCCGGCTTCGGCCGCTCGCCGCCACCCTCACCGCCGCCCTGGTGGGCGGC
This sequence comes from Streptomyces sp. CLCI03, assembly GCF_053615355.1. NCBI lineage: Bacteria > Bacillati > Actinomycetota > Actinomycetes > Kitasatosporales > Streptomycetaceae > Streptomyces > Streptomyces sp. CLCI03. The sequence continues at coordinate 5,584,094 of NZ_CM132132.1, forward strand.
CTTCATCGGGCCCTCCATCCACGCCTGGAAGTCCTCCTCCGAACGCCAGCGCGTGTAGACGAGGTACTGGTCCGTGCCCTCCACGGGGCGCAGCAGCTCGAACCATTCGAAGCCGTCCGAGCTCTCCACCGCCCCGGCCCGGGAGGCGAAGCGCTTCTCCAGGATCTCCCGCTGCTCGGCGGGAACCGTCAGTGCGTTGATCTTTACGACGCTGGGCACAGGACACCTCTCATGGAACGCGGGCCGGGCGGTATGCCCGGCCTCGACGACATGCGTGCAGTTTCCTACATCAGCCCGCACATCCGCCCGGGGGACCGCACCGTGGTGCGGTCCCCCGGGCGTGGTCCTTGCGCCCCACCGGTCCGGAAGCCCGATTCAGGGCTGCGGCGGACGGGTCTGCCCAGGCGCGGGCGGCTCCTTGCCGATCTGCTCGTTGAGCTTCTGCTGCGCCGTGTCGACCTGGCTCTGGTACTTGTTACCGGTCTTCGCGTCGAAGGCGTCCCCGGCCTTCTCGACGCCTTGGCGGGCCTGGTCAGGGTGTCCCTTGATGAGGTCCTTGAGCTTGTCAAGCATGGACATGAGCCGTCCTCTCCACGGAATGCCTGTCCACCTCAGCTTCGCCATGAAGTCCGGTGTCCGCACCCGGAGAGCCCGTCGGGTCCCCGTCGGGTCCCCGGCTCGCCCCGGATGCCCGGGGCGAGGAACGGGCCGCGCGGGTCGGCGGGCCCGTCCTTCCGCGCGATGCCCGTGAGGGCCGTCCGACGCGTCCCGTGGGGGATATCGTCGTGCGGGTAATGGAGCGCGGCAGCCAGGCGAAGTCAGGGTTGCGGTCAACATGGCGGGAGGCCGGCGAGGCGTGGCTAACGCGGCAGAGCACAGCGGTGCGAACGGACATGCCGGAGTCATAGGCGATCACGGCAGGCTCGGGGCGGCCCGGCTCCTCCTGTGGGCGCTGGCCGGTGCTCTCGCCGTCAGACAGGCCGTCGTCGTGCTGCGGATGCCACCGGGCGAGTGGCTGAGCGGCTTCCACCTCCCCGGCGGCCTGCCCGGATCGGTCTACGACACCGGCCAGTTCTCCGGCACCCCCTTCGCCGGGCTCGTCCTCAAGCCGCTGGTCGGCCTCGCCGCCCCGTCGCTGGAGGTCGCCTGGACCTGCGTGACGCTGCTGTGCGTCGCCGTCATCGGTCTCGTCGCCGCCCGCGGCCTGCCCGACCCGGTGCCGCGGCGCACCGCGCTCCTCGCAGCGCCCGTGCTCACGGCGCTGATGATGGTCTCGCTGCCCGTCCGCGAGGCCGCCTCGCCCGGCGGGACCGCCGTCCTGCCCGTGCTGCTGGTGCTGCTCGCCGTGTTCCGTGTCCCGGGAGAGCGGCCCGCCGGCTTCCTCGTCGGCCTCGCCGCCGCGCTCCAGCCCGCACTGCTGCTGTTCGCCCCGCTGCTGTGGCTGACCGGACGCCGCCCCACCGCGCGCACCGCCGCCGTGACCTTCGCCGGAGCCACCGCGCTGTCCTGGGCGGCCATGCCGCGCGACTCGTGGACGTACTGGGTCGAGCACCTGGCCGGTACCGGCATCGGCGGCGCCCCCGCCGGCCTCGCCAACCAGTCCGTGCACGGCGCGCTGCTGCGCCTCGGCCTGACCGGACCCGCCGAGATCCTGCTCTACGGCGCCCTCGCGGCCGCCATCGTCTGGATCGGCCTGCGCCGCGCGGTCCGCTACGCCCGCGACGGCCAGCTGCTGCTCGCCGTCGCCGTCACCGGCTGCGTGGCCGTCGCCGTGTCCCCGACCGGCTGGCGCCACCAGCTGCTCTGGGTGCTCCTCGCCGTCGCCGGCAAGGTGGGCGAGCGGGCCGCCGACCGGCGCGTGTGGCCGGTGGCCGTGGTCCTCGCCATGACCCTGCCGAGCACGATGCTGCTGCCGAACCTGGCCGCGCTGGCCCCCGTACGCGACAACGTGCCGCTGCTCACCGCCGTGGCCGCGGCCTGCGCGGTACCGTTCCTGCACCGCTCGTCGGCGTACTGGCGCGAGCCCGTACCCACCGACCACGGGCAGCCCGCGGTGGCCCGCTGGGCGCGGGTTCCGCTGCTGCCGTTCTGGCGGCGCGTGCTGTCCCGCCCGAACCTGCTGCTGGAACTCCTGCTGATACGGGTCGGCTACTCGCTCTACTCGCACATCCGGGCCGCCGCGCCCACCAGCCGCAGCCTCGCCGAGGGCAACGGCGGCCAGATCCACGGCATCGAGAAGGCGCTCGGCATCGACATCGAGCACGCCGTGAACCACGCCGTGGTGAACACGCCCTGGCTGGAGGCGTTCTTCAACTTCTACTACACCTCCTTCCACTTCGTCGTCCCGCTGACGATCCTGGCGGTCCTGTACTGGCGGCGCCCCGGCGACTACCGCTGGGCCCGGGCCTCCCTGGGCCTGGCCACCGTCCTGGCGCTCGTCGGTTTCTGGCTCTACCCGCTCGCGCCGCCGCGCCTGATGCCGGGCCTCGACTTCATCGACACCGTGCACGGGCCGCAGGACCTGGCGAACCCCTCGTACGGGGCCATGACCGCGATCTCCAACCAGTACGCGGCGATGCCCTCGCTGCACTTCGGCTGGTCGCTGTGGTGCGGGATCGTGATCGTGGTGCTGGCGCCCAAGGGCTGGCAGAAGCTGCTCGGGGCGCTGCACCCGCTGATCACGGTGTGCGCGATCGTGGCCACCGCCAACCACTGGGTGCTGGACGCCGTGGGCGGGGCCGTGGTCGTGTCCGCCGGCTTCGGGCTCGTGTACGTGTTGTCCGGGCCGCGGGGGCTGCAGGTGAACCTGCCCGAGCAGCGGCAGGGCGCGGGGGCGGAGTCGAGCGAGGGGGAGATGAAGCTGCGGGCCGGGGCGCGGGCCTCCTCGTAGCGGCGCGCCGCGGCCGGTCAAGGGCCCGGTGCCGGTCCCGGTGCCGGGCCCGGTTCCTTCCGCCGGGCGCGCCGGCCGGGGCGGTGCCAGCATCGGGTCATGACTGCGAAGCCGATGCGGCCGACGGGAGGCGCGTACGGGGGCGGACCCGACGGGCGTGCCCGGACGCGGGCGGGCTGACACGTGGGCGACTGGTACCAGCGTCAGATCGTCGAGCCGGGCAAGCAGCCGCTGCTCTGCCTGCTGCTGGGCTTCCTCGGCGCGTTCCTCTTCATCCGGATCAGCGTGCGGTTGATCCGGGCGCAGGTCTCCTGGTGGCCGAAGAACGTCACGCCGGGCGGACTGCACATCCACCACGTGGTGTTCGGCGTGGTCCTGATGATCGTGGGTGGGTTGGGGCTGGCCTCCCCGACCGGGAACAAGCCTCCGTGGGCCGAGATCGACGCGGCGGTCTTCGGCATCGGGACGGCGCTGGTGCTCGACGAGTTCGCGCTGATCCTGCACCTGAAGGACGTGTACTGGTCCGAGGAGGGCCGGCTCTCCGTGGACGCGGTGGTGGTCGGGGCGGCGGCGTGCGGGCTGCTGTTGCTGGGGGCGTCGCCCTTCGGCGTCGACGACGCCTCGGAGGGCGGAGCGAGGGCCTCCGCCTGGACGTACATGGTGGTGGTCGCCGTGAACGCGGGCTTCGTGCTGGTGACGCTGGCCAAGGGGAAGATGTTCACCGGGCTGCTGGGGATCCTCGTACCGGTCTTCGCGCTGGTGGGGGCGGTGCGGCTGGCCCGGCCGGGGTCACCGTGGGCGCGGGCGCGGTATCCGCCGGCGGGCGGAAGGAACGGCGGGCGCGGGTACGGGAGGAGAGGGAGGGGTGGCAGCGGCGGGTGCGGGTGCGGGTGTACGACGCGGTTGCGGGGCGGCCGTCCCAGCCGTAGCCCTGGCCGGGCCGTAGCCCTGGCCGGGCGGTGGCGGTGGCGGTGTCGTTGGCCTTGGCCGGGCCGGGGCGGGGCGGGGAGGCCGAAGGGGCGCCGGGGCATACGCTGCCCCGGCGCCCCTTCGGCTGGATCGCCGCTGCTTGTGAGGATCACTCCGTTCGGGCCGGGCCGCCACTCGAACGGGTGCGGCGCCGTTGCCGGGGGCGCCGCCCCCTACCCCCGCGCCTCAAACGACGGCGGGGCTGAGAGAGCGCCTCAAGCGCCGGCGGGGCTGAAGGGGTGTCTCAGGCGCCGGTGGGGTTGGGGTGGGGGGAGTGGGTGACGCGGAGTTCCTTGATGCCGTTGAGCCAGGCCGCGCGGAGGCGGCGTGGGGGAGCGTCCGTGAGGTGGAGGTTCGGGAGGGCGTCGGCCAGGGCGTTGAAGATCAGGTCGATCTCCATCACGGCGAGGGACTTGCCGAGGCAGAAGTGCGGCCCGCCGCCGCCGAAGCCCAGGTGGGGGTTGGGGTCGCGGGTGATGTCGAAGACGTCCGGGTCGGTGAAGACCTCGGGGTCGTGGTTGGCGGAGGAGTAGAACATCCCCACCCGGTCGCCCGCCTTGATCTTCTGGCCGCCCAGCTCGGTGTCCTGGGTGGCGGTGCGCTGGAAGGACACCACCGGGGTGGCCCAGCGCACGATCTCCTCGGCGGCGGTCGACGGCCGCGTCGCCTTGTACAGCTCCCACTGCTCGGGGTGGGTGAGGAAGGCGTGCATGCCGTGGCTGATGGCGTTGCGCGTGGTCTCGTTGCCCGCGACCGCCAGCAGCAGGACGAAGAAGCCGAACTCGTCGGAGCCTAGGTTGCCCTGGCCCTCGGCGGCCACCAGCTGCGTGACGATGTCCTTGGCCGGACACTCCTTGCGCTGCGCGGAGAGGTTCATCGCGTAACCGATGAGCTCCATGGCCGCGTTGGAGCCGACCTCCTCGGTGATCGCGTACTCCGGGTCGTCGTAGGCGATCATCTTGTTCGACCAGTCGAAGATCTTCGCGCGGTCCTTCTGCGGTACGCCGATCAGCTCGGCGATGGCCTGCAGCGGGAGCTCGCACGCCACCTGCGTCACGAAGTCGAAGCTGCCGTCGGCGGCCGTGGCCGCGGCCTCCTCGACGATCTTCCGGGCGCGGTCGCGCAGGGCTTCCTCCAGGCCGCGGATGGCCCGCGGGGTGAAGCCGCGCTGCACGATCTGGCGTACGCGCGTGTGTTCCGGCGGATCCATGTTCAGCATGATCAGGCGCTGGGCATCTATCGCATCACGCTGGATGTGCTCGTTGAATCGGATGATCGCGGTGTTGGTCGTCGAGGAGAACAGTTCCGGGTGCGTGGAGACGTACTTGACGTCCGCGTGCCGGGTCACTGCCCAGTAGCCCTCGTCGTCGAAGCCGGTGACGCCCCGCCGCTGCGGGCACCACCACACGGGTGCGGTCTGCCGCAGCTGCGCGAACTCCGGGAAGGGGACGCGGCTTTGGAGCAGGTCTGGGTCGGTGGCGTCGAAGCCTTCGGGCAGTGCGGGGCAGGACATCGGGCAACTCCAAAGTCTGACGGACCATCAGAAGTTGGCTTGAAGGTAATAACGAGTTCTAGAAGTGACAAGGGTCGCGGCGCCAACTGTTGCGTGTGGAATCCGTGCAGGGCGCGTGCAAGACCCTTGCGTGCCGGGGCCTCAGGTCATAAGACTGCGGGGAGAACTAGAACGCGTACTAGTTCGGGGCGGGGCGCCGGGACGGCCCGCCGTGCTGACGCAGTGCAGGAGAGGACGAGCTCATGGCCGCGGAACCCGTCATTGTCGAAGCCGTACGCACCCCCATCGGTAAGCGCGGGGGCGCTCTCGCCAACCTCCATCCCGCCTACCTGCTCGGTGAGACCTACCGCGAGCTGCTGGCCCGTACCGGAATCCAGCCCGACTGCGTGGAACAGATCGTCGGCGGCACCGTGACGCACGCCGGCGAGCAGTCGATGAATCCGGCCCGCAACGCCTGGCTCGCCATGGGGCTCCCGTACGAGACCGCCGCGACGACGGTGGACTGTCAGTGCGGCAGCTCGCAGCAGGCCAACCACATGGTCGCCAACATGATCTCCGGCGGGGTCATGGACATCGGCATCGCCTGCGGCGTCGAGGCCATGAGCCGTGTGCCGCTCGGGTCCGGATCCAAGCACGGCCCCGGGAAGCCCTTCCCGGACGAGTGGAACGTCGACCTCCCCAACCAGTTCGAGGCCGCCGAGCGGATCGCCCGCCACCGGGGCCTGTCCCGCGAGGACGTCGACCGGCTCGGACTCCTCTCCCAGGAGCGGGCCGCGGCCGCCTGGGCCGAGGAGCGGTTCAAGCGCGAGACCTTCGCCGTGCAGGTGCCGACCACCGAGGAGGAGCAGGCCGCCGGGCAGGGCATGTGGCGCCTGGTCGACCGGGACGAGGGCCTGCGCGACACCAGCATGGAGGCGCTGGCCCGGCTCAAGCCGGTCATGCCCACCGCCGTGCACACCGCCGGGAACTCCTCGCAGATATCCGACGGCGCCGCCGCGGTGATGTGGGCCTCGCGCAAGATGGCCCGCGCCCTCAAGCTCAAGCCGCGCGCCCGGATCGTCGCCCAGACCCTCGTCGGCGCCGACCCCCACTACCACCTGGACGGGCCCATCGACGCGACGCGGGCCGTGCTCGGCAAGGCGGGGATGTCACTGCGGGACATCGACCTCGTCGAGATCAACGAGGCCTTCGCCTCCGTGGTCCTGTCCTGGGCGCAGGTCTTCGACCAGGACCTGGAGAAGGTCAACGTCAACGGCGGAGGGATCGCGCTCGGCCACCCCGTCGGCGCCACCGGCGCCCGGCTGATCACCACGGCGCTGCACGAGCTGGAGCGCCGTGACAAGGAGTTCGCGCTGATCACCATGTGCGCGGGAGGCGCGCTGGCGACCGGCACGATCATCCAGCGCCTGTGAGGCGCCCCTGAGTCCCGTGGGATGGGATGCAGAAGGCCCCGGCGGCCGGACCTGGGGAGGCCGGCCACCGGGGCCTTCGTACGTCTGCGTGCTGCGTGCTGCGTGCTGCGTGCCGCGTGCCGCGTGGTGCCTGCCGGCTCAGTACCAGTGGTTGGCGGACCAGAAGTTCCAGGCGCCGACGGGGCTGCCGTAGCGGTCGTTCATGTAGTCCAGGCCCCACTTGATCTGGGTGGCGGGGTTGGTCTTCCAGTCCGCGCCGGCGGAGGCCATCTTCGAGGCCGGGAGGGCCTGGGCCAGGCCGTACGCGCCGGAGGACGGGTTCGTCGCGGTGTGGTTCCAGCCGCTCTCGTGCGAGATGATCTTGTCGAAGGCGGCGAACTGGGCCGGGTCCTTGATCATCTGCTGCGCGATCGCCTTGGCGCTCGTCGGGGCCGCCTGGGCGGGAACCGTGGCGAGCATGGAACCGGCGACACCGAGGGCGACGACGGTGCCCGCGAGGGCCTTCTTGGAAGCGGCGATGCGGCGGATGACGGTGTTGGGCACGGAGGAAACCTTCCGACGGGGACAAGGGCGGTCGCACGCATGTCGAAGACACGCGTGAGCCACTCACGCAAAGGAGAGGGGTTCGTCGGCGGCGGTGAAGTACCTGAAGTACCCCTGCCGCCTTGCGACTCATCCAGTTCTACAGACGCCCCGACGGCCTGGCAAAGGTCGCTCCTACTAGCGCTCCTCGCAGCAAGGGGCCGGCCGTGGGCCCCGCACCCCGGCGGCGGGCCGGGCCGGAGGCCTACTAGCCGCCCTCGTATGTGACCTGGGCCCTATGGGGCGTGTCACCGGGGGAGGGCCCGAATGTCACCCTCCGCTCCCGTTCGTACCCCTTTCGAGGGCCGGTTCGGGCTCCGCTCCCGTCCCTGGAGCGAAGGCGACGGGGGCGTCGAAGGCGGCTTTACGGGTCGCCCGGCGCAGCGCCTTCAGCAAGGTCGCCCCGAGCGTGAGGGTCAGTACGACCGTCAGCACGGCCCGGCCCAGGTCCCAGCCCATCGAGGTCGCCAGGCAGTACGCGGCGAACCGCGCCAGGTTCGCGGTCACCGGCTCCCCCGGATGGAAGGAGATGCCCTGCCCCATGCCCTGCAGCAGCACCCAGCCCTGCAGATTCATGATCGTGCCGTACGCGAACGCGCCCACGCAGCCGTACGCCGCCAGCATCAGCAGCTCCGCCCGGCCCCGGATCCGCTCCGCGCCCGGCAGCAGCCCGGCCCCCAGCGCGAACCAGCCCATCGCCAGCATCTGGAACGGCATCCACGGCCCGACCCCGCCCGTCAGCAGGGCGGAGGCGAACATCGTCACCGAGCCCAGGACGAAGCCGAAGCCGGGACCGAGCACGCGCCCGCTCAGCACCAGCAGGAAGAACATCGGCTCCAGCCCGGCCGTACCCGCGCCCAGCGGTCTCAGCGCCGCCCCCACGGCGGCGAGGACACCGAGCATCGCCACCGCCTTCGCGTCCATGCCGTTGTCGGCGATGGTCGCGACGACCACCGCCACCAGCAGCGGAAGCAGCGCGGCGAAGAGCCAGGGGGCGTCCTGCGAGTGGGCGAGGCCCGACTGGCGGTCGGCGAGCAGCGGCCAGCCGAAGGCGGCGATGCCGATGAGGGTGACGAGGACCAGGGCGACGGCGGCGCGGGGACCGATACGGACAGGGCGCGTGGGGCGGGTGGAGCGGGTGCGGCGTACGGGGTGCGTGGGTCTGTTCACCGGGCCGCCTCCGCCGCGTCGAGCGCCTCGGCGACCTGGCGCACCGTGAGCCAGGGGGCCGGGGCCAGGACCTTCGCGACCTGCGGGGCGAAGGCGGGAGAGGAGACGACGACCTCGGCGGTCGGACCGTCCGCGACGACCTCCCCACCCGCCAGGATCACCACGCGGTGGGCCAGCTCGGCCGCCAGCTCCACGTCATGGGTGGCCAGGACGATGGCGTGGCCCTCGGCGGCCAGCCCGCGCAGGATCTCGATCAGGCGGACCTTGGCGGCGTAGTCCAGGCCGCGGGTGGGTTCGTCGAGGAGCAGCAGGGCGGGACGGCCGGTGAGGACCAGCGCCAGGGCGAGGGCCAGGCGCTGGCCCTCGGAGAGATCGCGCGGGTGGATGTCGTCGGGGACGTCCGGAAGCAACGCGGACACGAGGTCCCGGCAGGTGCCGGGGCGGGCGCCGGCGTCGGAGTCGGCGGCGGCGCACTCGGCGGCGACGGTGTCGGCGTAGAGGAGGTCGCGGGGTTCCTGCGGGACGAGGCCGACGCGCCGCACCATCTCGGGCGGTGCCGTGCGGTGGGGGATGCGCCCGCCGACGGTCACCTCGCCGGTGGTGGGGGCGACCGTACCGACGAGCGTGGACAGGAGGGTGGACTTGCCGGCGCCGTTGCGGCCCATGAGGGCGATGGTCTCGCCGGGGGCCACGGTGAGGGTGATGCCGTGCAGGGCCTGGACGCGGCCGCGGCGGACGCCGAGGTCGCGGACCGCGGCCGGGGCCGAGCCGGTGCCCGTGCCGGTGGCTGTGGCGAGGGCGGTGGCCGGGCCGGCTTGCCGCGGCGGAGCAGGCGCGCGAGCAGCCCGGGGGCTCCGGCGACGGGGGCTCCGCCCCCGGACCCCCGCGCCTCAAACGCCGGCGGGGCTGGAAGATCGGGGCTCCGCCCCGCGCCCCGCGCCTCAAACGCCGGCGAGGCTGGAAGATCGGAGCCCTGGGAAGTGGCGAGCCGGGCCAGCAGCGGCGCGGCGCGGCGGCGGGCGTCGCGGATCGACAGGGGGAGCGGGGACCAGCCCGCGAGGCGGCCCAGGGAGACCACCGGCGGGTGGACCGGGGAGACGGCCATGATCTCCGCCGGGGTGCCGATGACCGGAGCCGCGCCCGGCGAGGGCAGGAGCAGGACCTGGTCGGCGTACTGGACGACCCGCTCCAGCCGGTGCTCCGCCATCAGCACGGTCGTGCCCAGGTCGTGCACCAGGCGCTGGAGGACCGCGAGGACCTCCTCCGCAGCCGCCGGATCCAGCGCGGACGTCGGCTCGTCGAGCACCAGCACCTTGGGGTGCGGGGTGAGGACCGAGCCGATCGCGACCCGCTGCTGCTGGCCGCCCGACAGCGTCGCGATCGGCCGGTCGCGCAACTCGTTCAGGCCCAGCAGGTCCAGGGTCTCCTCCACCCGACGGCGCATCACCGCAGGTGGCAGGCCCAGGGACTCCATGCCGTAGGCGAGCTCGTCCTCCACCGTGTCCGTCACGAAGTGCGCGAGCGGGTCCTGGCCGACCGTGCCGACCACGTCCGCGAGCTCCCGCGGCTTGTGGGTGCGGGTGTCCCGGCCGGCGACCGTGACCCGGCCCCGCAGGGTGCCGCCCGTGAAGTGCGGGACCAATCCGGAGACCGCCCCCAGCAGGGTGGACTTGCCGACGCCCGACGGACCGACCAACAGCGTCAGCTCCCCCTCGGGGATCACCAGGTCGACGCCCTGCAGACAGGGGCCGGACGCGTCCTCGTAGGTGACCGACACCTGCTCGAAGCGGATCACTGCGACGCCTCCTCGGGCGGTACGGGTGCCACGAAGGCGGGCAGCAGGCCGATCAGGATCGCGGCCGCCGGCCACAGCGGGAGCGTGGGAGCCGTCAGCGGGACCACGCCCGGGTGCAACGCGGCGGGGTCGACGGAAGCGGCGTGGATCAGCAGCGCCGCGACGGCCGCGCCCGATCCGGAGACCAGCCAGGCCCGCGCACCCCAGCGGTCGGGCCGGTAGCGGGTCCGCACCGACCGGCGGCCGCCGAGGCGCAGGCCCGCGACGGCCAGGGCCGCGCCGGCGCCGAGCACGGGGAGCCCGTAGGCACCACCCTGCGCGGCGAGCAGGCCGTACGTGCCGGCGCACATGCCGAGCAGGCCGCCGAGGGTGAGGACGTTGGTGGTGTGCCGGACCGCCGGCGGGACCTCGGCCGTGCGGCCGTAGCCGCGGGCGTCCATCGACGCGGCGATCGCGACGGAGCGTTCCAGAGCGCCCTCCAGGACCGGCAGGCCGATCTGCAGGATCGCCTTCACCCCGCCGGTGGGGCGGCCGCGCAGGCGGCGGGCGGTCCGCAGCCGGACGACGTCGGCGACCATGTTCGGCGCGAAGGTCATGGCGACGACGACGGCGACCCCGGCCTCGTACAGGGCGGCCGGGAGGGACTTCAGCAGCCGCGCCGGATTCGCGAGGGCGTTCGCCGCGCCGACGCACACCAGGAGGGCGGCCAGCTTCAGGCCGTCGTAGAAGGCGAAGACGAGCTGCTCGGCGGTGACGCGGCCGCCGAACCGGATGCCCTGGGCCCAGTCCGGGAGCGGGACCTCCGGAAGGGTGAACAGGAGGTGCGAGCCGGGGATGGGGGAGCCGAGGAGCATGGAGAAGAGCAGGCGCAGGCCGATGACGAACAGGCCGAGCTTGAGGAAGGCGCCGTAGGAACGGGCCCAAGGGGCGTCGGTGCGGCGGGCCGCGACCACATATCCGGCGACGCCGATGATCAGCCCGAGCAGCAGCGGATTGGTGGTGCGGGAGGCGGCGGTGGCCAGCCCCAGGGCCCACAACCACCAGGCCCCCGCGTGCAGGGCGGTGGCGCGCACGGCCTGCGGGGGCCGCCACCTTTCGTACGTCGACCGGCGCGGGGCGTCCTGCGCCCCGGCCGGCCTCCGCCGGGCCGGGGGCACGCCGTCGGGTGCGGGTCCGGTGGGGGCGTGCCCCGTGGGGGAGTGCCCGGTGTGCCCGGTGTGCCCGGTGTGCCCGGTGTGCCGGCTCGGCCGGCGGGCCGCGGGCGCGCCGGCCGCCGGCCCGGTGTCGTGGTCCGTCATCGGGTGCGGCGGCGGGACTGCCAGATGCCGGCCGCGGCCAGCACGGCCACCGCGGCGATCCCCGCGAGCAGGCCCGCGGACGGGCCCCCGTCGGAATCCTGCGCGGCGGACGGCGCCGGGGTCGGGGCGGCGGACTGCGCCGCGCCGTCCGCGACCTGATCGCCGCACCCCTGCTTCGGATAGCCGGAGATCGCGCACAGCAGCGCCGCGCTGTTGTAGCGCAGCGGCTTGGCGACCGAGGCCAGCGCCTCGGCCGTCGTCGCCCCGGAGGCCACCTGCGCGCAGGCCGTGCGCGGGGCGGCATCGGGCGGGGTCTCGCCCGTCGGGGCGTCCTGCGGGACGCCGAAGTCGATGACGAGCGCCACCCGCTTGTTGCCCTCCGTCGGGGCGGTCGACCCGCAGACGGCCTCGAAGTCGGCCGCCGCACGGGGCTGGGCCGCCTGCGCCGCCGCGTCCTTGCTCACCGAGAAGCGGAAACCCTGGACGGAGCCGTCCGCGGGGCGTGCCAGCGACGGCCCCTGGGTGGCGTACGACCAGCCGCCGCCCGCCGAGCCGTCCCAGAACGACCAGTAGCGGTAGCCGGCCGCCAGCGCCGGGGTGGCGGCCAGCAGGGCCAAGGTGATCCCGAGAGCGAGGGCCACGGCGGGCAGGCGGCGGCGCATCAGGACCCGTTCTTCTTCCGGCGGCCGCTCAGCAGGATGCCGATGCCGATACCGGCCGCGGCGCCCGCGCCGACGATCCACCACACGTTCTGGCCGCCGGAGGACTTCTCCTTCTTGCCGTCCACCTCGGTCGCCTCGGTGTCCGCGCCCTGCGGGGCCGGGCCGGTCGCGTTCAGTGCGGCGACGAGGTCGGTGCCGCCGAAGGACTTCGGGTCGGCGCCGGTCGCGTGCGTGGCGAGGACGAGGGTGCCCAGGGCGGCCGGGCTGCCCTTGGCCCACTCGGCGGAGTTGGTCTCCAGCCACTTCAGCGCGCCCGCCGCCGACTCCTTGTGTCCGGCGGCGGCCAGGGCCAGTACCGCGTCGACGGTGTTGCCGGTGTCGGGAACGGGCTGGTCCGAGCCCGGGGTGACGGCCATGAGGTGGCCGTCCTTCTTCAGGGCCTCGGCCAGGTAGCCGGCCGCGCCCTGGGCGGCGGCCACCGGGTCGGCGGCGTTCGCGGCCGGGCAGGCCAGCGGGGCGGCCGGGGTGTTCTCGGCGGACGGGACGACGGCCGCGCCCTTGCCCAGGCCCGCCAGGGCCGCGGCGGCCGTGGCGTCGGCGTTGGCGACGAGCTTGCCGTCGGCCGGCTGGTACGCGAAGGCGCCCCGGTCGGCGGCCGGCTCGGCGGAGCAGCCCAGCTGGAACGGCAGCAGGCCGTCAAAGGCCGACTTGCCCGCCTTCGACCTGACCTCGGCCGGCTTCTCGCCCGCCACGGACAGGGCGCTGATCACCACGGCGGTGGAGTTGGCGTCGCTGGGGGAGCCGGGCACGTAGCTCCAGCCGCCGTCCTCGTTCTGGACGGACTTCAGCCAGTCCACGCTCTTGCGCACGGCCGCGTCGTGGCCGCCGAGCGCCTTCAGCGCCTGCACGGCCGCCGAGGTGGCGTTCGTGTCGTACATCGTGTTCGCGTCGCAGTCGACGGCGACGTTCGCGCGGAAGGAGGCGAAGCCGCCGGTCGAGCACTGCTGGCCGAGCAGCCAGGTCACGGCCTCCCGGGCGGGCTCGACGCCGACCGTGTGCTGGCCGAGCAGCGCGAAGGACTGCCGCCACACGCCGTCGTAGGTGGGGTCGGTCTTGCCGTACAGGCCGGAGGGGATGACCGGCGGCGCGGAGGGGGAGGCGGGCGGCGCGGTGTCGGCGAGGGCTGCGGGGGCGGCGCCCACGCAGAGCACGGCGGAGGCGGCGAGCGCGGCTGCGCTACGGCGGACGTTCATCAGGGGGCGGGTGCCTCTCGTACGGGGGAACCGGCAGCAGGCACGCACAGGCACCGGGCTCCGGCTCCGTTTACCTCGACGGTGCCGGCCGCCGGGGGCTCCGGCGGCACGAGCCGCGCACCTCGGGTACGGGGCATTCCGGCTCCCCGCCCGGGCGGTGCCGGGTGTGGGTCACGGTTGCGGGTCAGCGCCGGAGTTTCACCGGCTTCCCCCCGTACAGAGGTGTGGACGACAGGCTCACTCTACCGGCCCGTAACCGGCGGGCTCGGGGGCGCAGGGGCCGGGCGCCCCTTACCGGGCTCGGTCACAGGGCCCGGTAGGTGACCGGGTCCGTGCCCGGCACCGCCTCGGCGCGGCCCTGCTTGACCAGTCGCCGCACATGGGCCTCCGCTTCGGAGACGGCGATGTTGCGGGAACCGTAGGGGATCTGCGCCCAGGGCCGGTTCCATTCCATCCGCTCGGCCAGCCCCCACGGGGTCAGCGGCTCGGCCAGCAGCGTCCAGAGGCCGGTGAGCCGCTCCTCGTGGTGGTCGAGGAGTTCCCGTACGCGGGCGGGAGCGTCGGTGAAGGCGTGCTGGTGGGCCGGGAGCACCTCGGCGGGTCCGAGGCGGCCGATGCGTTCGAGGGAGTCGAGGTAGTCGCCGAGGGGGTCGGTGACGCGGGTGTCCTCCGGCGCCTCGTACAGGCCGATGTGGGGGGAGATCCCGGGCAGCAGGTGGTCACCGGAGAAGAGGCGGCCGTTGCCGGGGAGGTGGGCCGGGTGCTCCTCCTCCAGGTGCAGGCAGACGTGGCCGGGGGTGTGGCCGGGGGTCCAGATGGCGCGCAGCCGGCGGCCGGCGAGGGGGAGCAGCTCGGCGGGGACGATCTCCCGGTCGGGGACGGCGGCGCGCAGGCCGGGCAGGGTGCGCATGCGGCCGCTCGCGCGGGCGGCGCGCAGGGGGGCGATGTGCTCCTCGGGGGCTCCGGCGGCGGCGAGTTTGGCGCTCATGTAGTCGAACCAGACGCCGGGTTCGGAGGAGCGGGTGCGTACGACGACCTCGGTGTCGGCGGCGTGCATGGCGATCCAGGCGCCGGAGGCCTCGCGGACCTGGCCGGAGAGGCCGTGGTGGTCGGGGTGGTGGTGGGTGATGACCACGCCGTGGATGTCGGTGACGGCGGTGCCGAGCGCGGCGAGGCCGGCGACGAGGGTGTCCCAGGAGGCGGGGTCGTCCCAGCCGGTGTCGACGAGGACCGGGCCGCGGTCGGTGTCGAGGACGTGGACGAGGGTGTGCCCGAGGGGGTTGTCGGGGATGGGGACCTTGACGGCCCACACACCGCCGCCGTGATCGGTGACGTGCGGCGTCTCCCCGGTGGCCCCTGCCGTGCCGGCTTGCGTGGCCCCTGCCGTGCCGTCCTGTGCGGCCTGTGACGTGTCGTCCTCCGTCATGCGCCCTCGCCCTCCCCCTGTTGCCGCCCTCG
Organism: Streptomyces sp. CLCI03; assembly: GCF_053615355.1. Taxonomy (NCBI): domain Bacteria; kingdom Bacillati; phylum Actinomycetota; class Actinomycetes; order Kitasatosporales; family Streptomycetaceae; genus Streptomyces; species Streptomyces sp. CLCI03. The sequence continues at coordinate 5,599,096 of NZ_CM132132.1, forward strand.
GATGAGAACGTGTTCCAGTAGTAGCCCAAGTCGACCACTTTCCGGGCTCGCTGACCAGTCGTTCGATCATCTGCGTGGCGGCGGCGGAGGTTCCGTCCTGGCCGTGGACTCCTCTAACTAGAACTGGTATCAGTTCTGCAACGTCAAGCCGCAGGAGGCCTCAGCCATGACCGAGCTCGTGGAACACGGAAAGCTGTTCATCGGCGGGGAGTGGACGGATCCGCTGGGCACCGACACGATCCGGATCGTCTCCCCCCACACCGAGCAGGTCATCGGCTCCGTCCCGCACGCCTCGAAGGCGGACGTCGACCGCGCCGTCGCCGTCGCCCGCAAGGCGTTCGACGAGGGGCCTTGGCCGCGGATGACCCTGGACGAGCGGATAGCCGTCGTCTCCCGCATCAAGGACGCCATCGCCGTCCGGCACGAGGAGATCGCCCGCTCGATCAGCTCCCAGAACGGCTCCCCGTACTCCTGGAGCGTCCTCGCCCAGGCACTCGGCCCGATGATGGTCTACGACGCCGCGATCACGGTCGCCCGCGCCTACCCGTACGAGGAGCACCGCCAGGGCGTGCTCGGCCCGATCCTGGTGCGCCGGGAGCCGGTGGGCGTGGTCGCCGCCGTCATCCCGTGGAACGTCCCGCAGTTCGTGGCGGCGGCCAAGCTCGCCCCCGCCCTGCTGACCGGATCGACCGTCATCCTCAAGCCCTCGCCCGAGGCACCGCTCGACTCCTACATCCTCGCCGACATCGCGCGCGAGGCCGGACTCCCCGAGGGCGTGCTGTCGATCCTGCCCGCGGACCGCGAGGTCAGTGAGTACCTCGTCGGGCACCCCGGCATCGACAAGGTCTCCTTCACCGGCTCGGTCGCGGCCGGCAAGCGCGTGATGGAGGTCGCCGCGCGCAACCTCACCCGCGTCACCCTCGAACTCGGCGGCAAGTCCGCGGCCGTGGTCCTCCCGGACGCCGACGTGGCGACCGCCGTCGCCGGGATCGTGCCGGCGGCCTGGATGAACAACGGTCAGGCGTGCGTGGCCCAGACCCGCATCCTCGCCCCCCGCAGCCGGTACGAGGAGGTCGCCGAGGCCCTCGCGGAGGCGGCCGGCGCACTCGTCGTCGGCGACCCCCTCGACCCGGCGACCCAGCTCGGCCCGCTCGTGGCCGAGCGGCAGCGGCAGCGCTCGCTGGACTACATCCGGATCGGCCAGGAGGAAGGCGCGAAGGTCCTGGCGGGCGGCGGCCGCCCGGCGGACCTGGAACAGGGCTGGTACGTGGAGCCCACCCTCTTCGGTGACGTCGACAACTCCATGCGGATCGCACGCGAGGAGATCTTCGGCCCGGTCGTCTGCCTGATCCCCTACGGCGACGAGGCCGAAGCGGTACGCGTCGCCAACGACTCGGACTTCGGCCTCAGCGGCAGCGTTTGGACCGCCGACGTCGAGCGCGGCATCGACTTCGCCCGCCGCATCCGCACCGGCACCTTCAACGTGAACACCTTCAGCCTGGACATGCTGGGCCCCTTCGGTGGCTACAAGAACAGCGGCCTGGGCCGGGAGTTCGGCCCGGAGGGCCTGAGCGAGTACCTGGAGCACAAGATGATCCACCTCCCGGCCGGTTACGAAGGGGGTGCCTGATGGGTGACCGCTGGCAGGTCGAGGTGGACAGAGGCGTCTGCATCGGCTCGGGCATGTGCGTGAACCACGCCCCGGACGGCTTCGTCCTGGACTCGGCACGCCAGTCCCACCCGCGCGCACCCCAGTCGGACGCGAACGAACCCACCCTCACGGCGGCGGAGGGCTGCCCCGTGGAAGCCATCCTCATCACCCTCGCGTCGACGGGCGAACCGGTCTTCCCGCCGGAGGAGTAGGGGAGCAGGGGCAGAGGCGGCCGGTCGGCCGGGCGGGCGGGGTCGGTGAGGCGGCCTGCCGGCCGGGCGGCGCCTGATGCGGGGCGGGGGCTTCGGGGAGTCCGACCCCGCCCGACCCCCGACCCCGATCGCCCTCGACCCCGCCCCCCGGGCAGCGGCGGCTTCAGGACTTTTCCGGGGCCGTCAGGTCGATCAGGCGGCACACCGTTTCGATGTCGATCTTGACCTGGGCGATCGAGGCACGGCCGGAAAGCCACGTGATCAGAGCCGAGTGCCAGGTGTGCTCGATGACCCGGACCGCCGAGAGCTGCTCCGCCGTCGGGGGGTGCTCCAGACCCATCGCGTCCAGGATGATCGCCGTGGTCAGCCGGGACACCGTGTCCACCTCGGGGCTCACGCTCCGGTCCGCGAACGTCAGTGCCCGCACCATCGCGTCGGCCAGCTGCGGCTCCCGCTGGAGGGCGCGGAAGGCCCGCATCAAGGTCTCCGCGACCCGTGCCGCCGGGTCGTCCCCGGCCGGCGGGCGTTTGCGCAGCGTGGTGTGCATGTGCTGGAGCTGGTCCTGCATGGTGGCGACCAGCAGATGCACCTTGGAGGGGAAGTAGCGGTAGAGCGTGCCCAGGGCCACGCCCGCCGCCTCCGCGACCTCGCGCATCTGCACGGCGTCGAAACCGCCCCGGCTGGCCAGCTGGGCGCTGGCGTGCAGGATCCGGCGGCGGCGTGCCTCCTGGCGTTCCGTCAGGGGAGGCGACGCCGGTGTGGTGACGGCCTTCACTTCCGCTGTCATGTGTCCCGTTCCGTATCGTTGCGCGGGCTGAATCCGGGCTGGTCCGCGGCCAGCATCGCAGGCGCCGGAGCCGTGGCGCGAATCACCTGCTCCGCCTCTTACGGTGTGGTTTCCGGCCGGTAGATTCAATGGTCTTCGACGGATCAAGTCTGAAACTTGTTCTACATTATCCGAGCGGTTACGCTCCGGCGAAAGTTGCAGTGAGAAGGGGGCCGAGAGTGACCGCAGAGGCCATGGTGACGAGCCCTTTCGCGGGCTCCGCCGCCGACGGCGACCGCCCGCTGCGCATCGCACTCCTCACCTATAAGGGGAACCCGTTCTGCGGCGGCCAGGGCGTCTACGTCCGCCACCTCTCGCGTGAACTCGTCCAACTGGGTCACTCCGTAGAAGTCATCGGCGCGCAGCCCTACCCGGTCCTCGACACGGGCGCCTCGCTCACCGAGCTCCCGAGCCTGGACCTGTACCGCAGCCCGGACCCCTTCCGTACGCCGAAGCGTGACGAGTACCGGGACTGGATCGACGCCGTCGAGGTCGCCACCATGTGGACCGGCGGCTTTCCCGAGCCGCTGACGTTCTCGCTGCGCGCCCGCCGCCATCTGGCCGCGCGCGCGGGTGACTTCGACGTCATCCACGACAACCAGACCCTCGGCTACGGTCTCCTCGCCGACCTCGGCGCCCCGCTGGTCACCACGATCCACCACCCCATCACCGTCGACCGCAAGCTCGACCTCGACGCCGCGCAGGGCCGCATGAAGCGGGCCTCCGTGCGCCGCTGGTACGGCTTCACCCGCATGCAGGGCCGGGTGGCCCGCCGGCTGCCGTCCGTGCTCACCGTCTCCGGGTCCTCCAAGCAGGAGATCGCCCAGTACCTGGGCGTCCAGGACGGGCGCATCCACGTCGTGCACATCGGCGCCGACACCGACCTGTGGTCGCCGGACCCGTCCGTGGCCGAGGTGCCGGGCCGCATCGTCACCACCTCCAGCGCGGACGTACCGCTCAAGGGGCTCGTGTACCTCGTCGAGGCGCTCGCGAAGCTGCGTACCGAGCAGCCCGAGGCGCACCTCGTGGTCGTCGGCAAGCGCGCCGAGCAGGGCCCGGTCGCCCGCGCCATCGAGACGTACGGGCTCCAGGACGCCGTCCGCTTCGTCAAGGGCATCACCGACGCCGAGCTCGTCGACCTCTACCGCAGTGCCCAGATCGCCTGCGTGCCCTCCCTCTACGAAGGCTTCTCGCTCCCGGCGGCCGAGGCCATGGCCACCGGCACCCCGCTCGTCGCCACCACCGGGGGTGCGATCCCCGAGGTCGCCGGACCCGACGGCGAGACCTGCCTCGCGGTGCCCCCGGGCGACGCGGGCGCGCTGGCCGCCGCGCTGGGCCGGGTGCTGGGCGACCCCCAGCTGCGGGCCCGCCTCGGCGCCGCCGGGCGCGAACGGGTCCTGACCCGGTTCACGTGGGCCGCGGCCGCCAAGGGCACCGTCGCGCACTACCGCGCCGCGATCGAGCAGGCCGCCGCCGGCCGTACCCGCCGGGCGCGCTGACCTTCCGCCACCCCCGCTTCCTCCCCATCCCCCGAACACCCCCGCGACCGCGAAGGCAGGACCCCGTGCTGACCGTCGATTTCTCCCGGTTCCCGCTCGCCGCAGGCGACCGCGTACTCGACCTGGGCTGCGGCGCAGGCCGGCACGCCTTCGAGTGCTACCGGAGAGGCGCCCAGGTGGTCGCCGTCGACCGCAACGGCGAGGAGATCCGCGAGGTCGCCAAGTGGTTCGCCGCGATGAAGGAGGCCGGTGAGGCCCCCGCCGGGGCCACCGCCACGGCCATGGAGGGCGACGCGCTGGCGCTGCCCTTCCCCGACGACTCCTTCGACGTCGTCATCATCTCCGAGGTGATGGAGCACATCCACGACGACAAGGGCGTGCTCGCCGAGATGGTGCGCGTCCTCAAGCCCGGCGGGCGCATCGCCATCACCGTGCCGCGCTACGGCCCCGAGAAGATCTGCTGGGCGCTCTCCGACGCCTACCACGAGGTCGAGGGCGGCCACATCCGCATCTACAAAGCGGACGAGCTGCTCGGCAAGATGAAGGCCGCGGGCCTCAAGCCGTACGGCACGCACCACGCGCACGGGCTGCACTCCCCGTACTGGTGGCTCAAGTGCGCCTTCGGCGTCGACAACGACAAGGCGCTGCCCGTGAAGGCGTACCACAAGCTCCTGGTGTGGGACATCATGAAGAAGCCGATGGCGACGCGGCTCGCCGAGCAGGCCCTGAACCCGCTCATCGGCAAGAGCTTCGTGGCCTACGCGACCAAGCCCCACCTCCCCGTCGGCGCGACCCAGTGAGCTCGCCGGGGCGCACCGAACACCTGGTCCTGGACGGCGTACTGACGGCCGAGGAGGCCGCCCGTACCGTGGCGGGCATCCTCGCCGCGCAGCGCGCCGACGGCGCCATACCGTGGTTCCGCGGGCACCACCTCGACCCGTGGGACCACACCGAGGCCGCGATGGCGCTCGACGCGGCCGGTGAGCACGAGGCAGCGGAGCGGGCGTACACCTGGCTGGCCCGGCACCAGAACCAGGACGGTTCCTGGTACGCGGCCTACGCCGACCGGCCCGACGGTGTGGACACCGAGGAGCCGCAGGACGCGAGTCGCGAGAGCAACTTCACCGCGTACATAGCCGTCGGCGTGTGGCACCACTACCTGTCCACCGGCGACGACGCCTTCCTCGACCGGATGTGGCCGGCCGTGTACGCGGCCGTGGAGTGCGTCCTGACGCTCCAGCAGCCCGGCGGCGAGATCGGCTGGAAGCGGGAGGCGGACGGCACGGCCGTCACCGACGCGCTCCTCACCGGCTCCTCCTCCATCCACCAGGCGCTGCGCTGCGCGCTGGCCATCGCCGAGCACCGTGAGGAGCCGCAGCCCGACTGGGAGCTCGCGGCGGGCGCGCTGCGGCACGCCATCCGGCGTCACCCGGAGCGGTTCCTCGACAAGAACCACTACTCGATGGACTGGTACTACCCGGTCCTCGGCGGGGCCTTGACCGGTTCGGAGGCCAGGGCGCGCATCGAGGAGCGGTGGGACGAGTTCGTGGTCCCGGACCTGGGCGTGCGCTGCGTGCTGCCCAATCCGTGGGTGACGGGCGGCGAGTCCTGCGAGCTGGCGCTCGCGCTGTGGGCGACGGGGGAGTCGGACCGGGCGCTGGAGATCCTGCGCTCGATCACCCACCTGCGCGCGGACAACGGCATGTACTGGACGGGGTACGTGTTCCAGGACGAGGCCGTCTGGCCGGTGGAGCAGACCACCTGGACGGCCGGGTCGCTGCTGCTCGCCGTCGCGGCGCTCGGCGGGGACGAGGCCACGACCGAGGTGTTCGGCGGGGCCTCGCTCCCGGCCGGGCTGGAGCCCGACTGCTGCGGGTGAGCCGGGCTCCGGTTCAGCGGCGGTAGAGCCAGCCGGCGACGGCGTGGCCGACGAGCAGGTAGGCGACGGCGGCGATGCCGTAGCCGATGACGACCTGGACCCATTCGCGGCTGAAGGTGAACAGGTCGTAGGACCAGGCCGCCAGCCAGGACGCGATGTCGTGGACGAAGTCGACCAGGGCGTTGCCCTGGTTGGCCTCCAACAGGTACAGCAGGATCCAGAGCCCGATGACGAAGGCGAGCACGTCCGCCACCAGTGCGACGGCGCGGCCTGCCTGACTGCTTCCCCGGGTGCGTACTCGTGTGTGAGTGCTCATACGGCCCGTGTTGCCGCCTTGGCGTGTCGTAAACCCGAACGGGTTCCCCCGGTGGCGGGGCGCCGGGACCGGGGTGAGGCTGCGGAGGACGCCTCAGTCCCCGGAGGAAACCGTGTCCGTACCCACGACCGTCCGATTCCGTCGCGCCGTCACCGCCGTGGTGCTGTCCACCGCGCTGATGGTCGGAGCCACCGCATGCGGCAGTGGCGGCAACGGCCCGCGCGAGGAGCTGTCCGCCGCGTCGATGGGGGAGCTGGCCGCCCTCGCGGCGGCGGAGCCCGTCGCCGCCGAGGCCGACGAACTGGCCGCCGTGACGCCGTCGCCCAGTACGTCCGCGGAGAAGCAGAAGTTCGCCAAGACGCGGTTCGTCGCCAACGCGAGCCTCGCGGCCGGGGCGACGTACCAGTGGATCGTCAAGCCGTACCGGGCGGGCAAGTTCAAGAAGGGCGCCAAGGGGCGTACGTTCGCGCTGATCAAGGCGGGTCTCGCGGGTGCGTTCGCGTACAACCGGCTGAAGGCGGCGACCGAGAACGCCAAGGGCGACCCGCTGCTGGCGAAGGCGGTGGCTCCGCTGGCGGCGGGCATCGAGTCCCTGAAGGGGCTCGGCAGCAAGCTGCGCAAGGGGCAGGCGGGTGACGGTGACATCGATGCGTTCGACAGTGTCATCAACAGTGTGAAGGAAGCCGGTCAGAGTGCGGGGGCGACGGTGACGGACAAGGTCCCGAGCGCGTCCCAGCTCGGCGGCTGATCCCGCTTCCGGGGCTGCCGATCCCGCTTCCGGGTGCGGCCCGGTGGCCCTTGCCCTGGCCGGGCGATCATTCCGGGTGCGGTCCGGTGGTCGCGCCTCAAGCGCCGGCGGGGCTGGGGGTGGCTTCGGGTGGGGCGGGGCCCCTCCGGGGCTCTCCTCGGCTCGCGCGGCGCGGCGATGGTCGTGCTGCGAAGCCGGGTTGCGCGCTCGTCCTGCGGGGAGCCCCCGGAGTGTCCCCGCCCCACGGCCCGGTGCGAGAGGGGGCCGGGGGTGTGGGGACGGTGGGGGGTGTCCCCGCAGGACGAGCGCGCAACCCGGGCCGTACGGCCGAGACCTACCTGCGCCGCGCGAGCCGGGGAGACACCCCCCGGCGGCCCCGCACCCCACCTTCCGCCCCCGCCCAGGCGGCCCATCCCCAGCCCCGCCGGCGTTTGAGGTGCGGCCACCGGGCCGCACCCGGACCGCACCAGGGAGGGACAATGGGGCCGTGATCGAGATCGTGGTGGTCGTTCTGGGCGCCGTGGGAGCCGGGTGGCTGCTGCGGCGCAAGCATCGTGCGCGGACCGCCGCCGGGCCGGTGCCCGGGATTCCGTGCATGGTCCGGATCCCGGCCGGTGAGGGTCGTTGGCGGCCGGGCCGGGTGTACGGGGAGCAGGGCGTGGCCCGGTGGGTTCCGCAGCGGGGGGAGCCGGTGGCGCTGCCCGGTGGGCGGGCCACAGGGATCCGGGTGCCGTCGGTGAAGGAGGGGATCTCCATCAACCCCGGCTCGCGGATCGTCACCTGCTCCTACGACGGCGGCGGGAGCGCGGAGATCGCCGTCATGCCGCTGGACGTGCGGGAACTGCTGGAGTTCGTGCCGCAGGCCGAGTCCTGAGGTCCGGCTTGCCGTCTCAGGTGTTGAGTTCGGCGAGGACGCGCAGGGTGTGGGGGTCCGGGGCCGTCAGGAGGAGGTCGGTCACGGGGCCCTTGCGCCAGAGGTCGAGGCGTTCGGCGATCCGTTCCCTGGGGCCGATGAGGGAGATCTCGTCGGCGAAGGCGTCCGGTACGGCCAGGACCGCTTCTTCCTTGCGGCCCGCGAGGAACAGTTCCTGGATGCGGCGGGCCTCTTCCTCGTAGCCCATGCGGGCCATCAGGTCGGCGTGGAAGTTGCGGGCCGCGTGGCCCATGCCGCCGATGTAGAAGCCGAGCATCGCCTTGACCGGGAGCAGTCCCTCGGCGACGTCGTCGCAGACCTTGGCGCGGGCCATCGGCGCGATCATGAAGCCTTCGGGGAGGTCGGTGAGGGAGGCCTGGTAGACGTCGGTGCGGGTGGGGGACCAGTACAGGGGGAGCCAGCCGTCCGCGATGCGGGTGGTCTGGGCGATGTTCTTCGGGCCTTCCGCGCCGAGGAGGATCGGTAGGTCCGCCCGGAGCGGGTGGGTGATCGGCTTGAGCGGTTTGCCGATGCCGGTGCCGTCCTCGCCGCGGTACGGGTGGGTGTGGAAGCGGCCGTCGAGGGCGACCGGGCCTTCGCGGCGCAGCACCTGCCGGACGATGTCCACGTACTCGCGGGTGGCGGTGAGGGGTGAGGCGGGGAAGGGGCGTCCGTACCAGCCTTCGACGACCTGTGGTCCGGAGAGGCCGAGGCCGAGCGTCATGCGGCCGCCGGAGAGGTGGTCCAGGGTGAGGGCGTGCATGGCGGTGGCGGTCGGGGTGCGGGCGGCCATCTGCGCGATGGCGGTGCCGAGGCGGATCCGGGAGGTGTGCGCGGCGATCCAGGTGAGGGGGGTGAAGGCGTCCGAGCCCCAGGCTTCGGCGGTCCAGACCGAGTGGTAGCCGAGGTTCTCGGCCTCGGTGGCGAGGTCGAGGTGGTCGGGGTGGGGGCCGCGGCCCCAGTAGCCGAGTGCGAGTCCGAGGCGCATGTACGGTCCCTCCAGAATCTGACGAGGCGTCAGGTGACTGTAGGGCAACGGCCCCCCACCCGGAAGGGCGGGGGGCCGTCGGCCTGGGTCCGGGTGGCGGTCAGCCGCGCTGGATGCCCGAGGTGTCGTTCAGGACGCCGCGGCGGCCGTCCTGGGTCTGGGCGATCAGGGTGGCGGTGCCACGCTGCTCGACGGCCAGGTACCAGGTGCCCGGGGCGAGTTCGGCGATCGGGGTCGGCGAGCCGTCCTCCGCGTACAGGGGGCGGGCGACCGGCACCGCGAACCAGAACGGGGTGAAGTCCGCCGCCGGGGTCGGCGCCGGGGCCGGGGTGTGCTGCGCGTCCTGCGGGCCGGGACCCGGGTTCGGGGTCCCGCCGTACGGCGGGACCGGCTGCGGGGTGGCGCCGTACGGGGTCTGCTGCGCACCCGGGTAGCCGTAGCCGGCGCCCGGCTGGGGCTGGCCCGGCTGGCCGCCGTACGGCGGGACCGCGGCGGGGCGCGGTTCCGGGACGAGCTGGCCGGCCAGCGCCGGGATCTTCGCGCCGGCCAGGGCGACACCGGCCAGGGCGAGCGTGGCGATGAAGGCGAGGATGGCGCCGGCGCCCAGGTCGAGCACGTCAGGGCACGCGATGAGGCCCCACAGTGCCGACCAGGCGGCGGAGACGGCGAGGACCGTGCCCCACGCCGTGAGCGGCAGGCCGAGCACCTTGCGCTCCGGCTGGAAGCGGGCCCCGATGAGCAGACCGGCGGCGATGAAGCCGATCAGGAAGACGGTCGGGAGCGTCAGGTGGTTGGAATCGAGGTCCCACGCACTCGGCCGGTCGACACCGGTCGCGGAGTAGTAGTCGAGGAACGAGGCGATGAACAGCAGCGCCGCTGCTCCGATCACCACGCCGTCGCCTCGAGTGAGGGAGCGGATGTTCACGTCTCAGGTGTCCTTCTCGGTCTCGGTCGTCGTCTCGTGGTGCCACGGTCGCAGAGCGTGTCTGCAGCAGGGCGGGCGGCACCATGGTACGGAGGTTTCCGACGGCCGAGATGATCGGGTCGGCGGGTGGTCCCGCCGGACTCCCGGGAGGACCTACCCGCCGAGGAAGCCGACGATGCCGTCCGCGATGCCCTGGGCCGCCTTCTGCCGCCACTCCGGACTCGTCAGTTGCGCCGCGTCCTTGGCGTCACGCATGTTGCCGCATTCGATGAACACCTTGGGCTGGGTTGACAGGTTCAGTCCGCCCAGATCGTCGCGCACCACCAATCCGGTTCCGCCGCCGAGGTAGTTGGCGGGGGCGGAGCCGGTGGTGCGGGCGAAGTTCCCGGCGATCCGCTCCCCGAGCTGCCGGGACGGTTCGACGATCTTCGCGGTGTCGGCGGCGCCGCTCTTGACCTTGGCCGGGAGGATGATGTGGAAGCCGCGGTTGCCCGCCGAGACCCCGTCGGCGTGGACGGACACGACGGCGTCGGCCTTCGCCTCGTTGCCGATGCGGGCACGCTCGGTGATGCAGGGACCCCACGGGCGGTCGGCCTGGTGGGTGAGGACCACCTTGGCGCCCTGGGCCTCCAGGGCGGTCCGCAGACGCAGGGAGACGTCGAGGGTGAAGTCCGCCTCCTTGTAGCCGGCGTTGGTGGTGGTGCCGGTGGTGTCGCATTCCTTGCGGTTCGTACCGATGTCGACCTGCTGGTCGATCTCCTCGGTGTGCTCGAAGTTCCCGACGTTGTGGCCGGGGTCGACGACCACGGTCCTGCCGGCGAGCGGGCCCTTGGCGGGTGCGGGTGCCGGGGCGGCCGCGGGGCTGCTCGTACTCGCGCTGGGGCTCGTGGTCGCGCTCTCGCCGGCGGTGGAGCCCGGCTTCGCGTCCCGCTGGCCCGGCGAGAGGGTCGAGTGCGAGGCGGGCAGCGGCGCCGAGTGGGACGGCCCGTCGGACCCGGACCCGGCGGCGAACGCCTGGGTCAGCACCCAGCCCGCCAGAGCGGCCGGTGCCAGCGCGGCGACCCCGACGACGAGCGTGGAGCGTCGGGTGAACCAGGGCCGGTGCGGGTCGATGGACGAGCCGGACTCGGGGGGCGGGGGGCTGTTGTCGTTGCGCACGCCGCGATGCTAGACCCGCCTGCCGGCCTCCGTCCGGACCGTAGGCCATCCGAAGGCGTGGTGCGATTGTCTGCCTGGCGTTCATCGGGTCGGATGACCGGTCGCCCTCAGTTCGAGGTCTGGCTCTCGCGCCTGCGCGCCGAGCGCGCCCACTGCCACGCCGTGTGCCCCACGAGAGCCAGGGCGACGAGGACGGCGAGCACGCGGATCGTGCCCCAGGTCACGTCACCGAAGGCCGCGTTGCCCGCTTCCACTTTCAGGCGTTCGGATGTCTCGACAAAGGCGATCAGCGGAACAAGGAGACGGAAGGGAAGCCCACCGATCCCGGGGATCCGCGCCAGATTCCCGAAGAGACCCAGAGGGACGCCGAAAAGAAAAGCGGCCAATCCCCAGGCGAGCATTCCCGGCGAGACGCCTTCCGCTTCCAAGCCGTCGGCCGACATTCCGATCGGGGCGACGGGACTCAGCCACTTGAGCGTGTAGTAGACGACCACGCCGATGGCCAGTGCCGAAGAGGCCACCACAGCGGACTCGATCTTCGATCGCCGGGTGTACCCGACGAGGAAGGCCAGGCACGCCCACGACCACCCCCCGGCGAAGATCAGGCCCGTGATGTGGAAGACCGGGGTGTCGAACTTGCCCGAGATCGCGCCGAGCACGCCGATCAGCGCACCGGCGACAAGGGCTAAGAGTATGGAAATGGCGCGAGCGCGCGATGAATTCACGTCGGTCTTCCCTGTCTGCGAGCCGCCGGTGGACTGGTCGACAATCCCCCCGGGTTCCGTACCGGCGATCGCGCGGGAACCAGGGCGCCGAGATATCGGCGCTGGCAGCCTAAGGTCGCGCGCACGGTCGCGGGAAGCGGAAATCGAGCAATCCGGACCGGAACGGGCGCGACGAGCGACCGGGAGGACCCTCCCGTTCGCCGAACCGGACGTCAGACGCCGGCGCCCGTACGCCGCAGCACGCGCAGCGAGTCGGTGACGGAGACCTCCTCGAAGGCGCCGGAGGCCAGCGCCCGCAGATAGATGCGGTACGGCGCCTGGCCGCCGTCGGCCGGATCCGGGAAGACATCGTGGATCACGAGCGTGCCGCCCACCGCGACGTGCGGCGCCCACCCCTCGTAGTCGCCGGTCGCGTGCTCGTCGGTGTGACCACCGTCGATGAAGACGAAGCCGAGCTTGCCGCCCCAGGTGGCCGCGACCTGCGGGGACCGGCCGACGATCGCGATCACGTGGTCCTCCAGCCCGGCCTTGTGCAGGGTCCGGCGGAAGGTCGGCAGGGTGTCCATCAGCCCGACCTCCGGGTCCACGACCGTCGGGTCGTGGTACTCCCAGCCCGGCTGCTGCTCCTCGCTGCCCCGGTGGTGGTCGACGGTGATCGCCGCCACGCCGGCCTCACGGGCGGCGTCGGCGAGCAGGATGGTGGAGCGGCCGCAGTACGTGCCGACCTCCAGCAGCGGCAGCCCGAGCGCGCCGGCCGTGGTGGCCGCCTCGTACAGGGCGAGACCCTCCCGCACGGGCATGAACCCCTTGGCGGCCTCGAAGGCGGCGAGGGTCTCCGGCTTGGGCTGGGCGGCCATGCTGTTCCTCCTGCTGAGCGGGGTGTGGCGGCCCATGCTGCCTTACCCGCCGGTAGGGCGCTACGGCCGGGGCACGCTCGTACGCCGCCCCTCCGGTCAGCGGCCGAACAGCCGGGACAGACCACCCGCCCCGCCGGCCCCCTCCGCACGCCGCTGCTCCCGTACGGCACGCCGGAAGTCCGCCCGGGTGTCGGAGACCTCCTGGGCCAGGTCCTGCATGCCGGGGAGGAAGGGGAGACGGTGCAGCAACGCGTTCATGTGCGCCAGCGCGGCCGCCGGATCGCCCGCCTCGCCGATCGTGCGGAGCACGCGGTGGGCCACCTTCGGATCGCCGCGCTCGGCGAGTTCGGCGAGGTTCGGGAAGAGTCGCCAGTACAGGAGCGCGGCGCCGGCGATGTCACCGACCAGCCAGGCGTCGTGGGCCAGCCTGCGCCGCACGTCCAGCAGGACGGGACTGTCGGCGGTCAGGGCCCATTCCAGGTCGGGCAGCAGCGGCCCCAGCCAGGCCCGCTCGCTCAGCGCGCGCTCCCGGCCGCGCGCGTCCCACTGGCCGTCACGGGCGTGTGCGCCCCGGTGCATGGCCGACGCGAGGTGGTAGCGGGCGGTCAGCGTGACCAGGGCGTGCGTGCCGAACACCCGCGTCGCCTGCTCGACGAGCTCGCGCAGCTCACGCTCGTGCCGGCGACCGTCCCCGGACCCGAAGGCCGCCGCCTCACCGACCCAGGCGGCGCGCCCGGTGATCGTGTCCGGGTGCTCCAGTCCCAGGACCCGCACCATGCGCGGCAGCAGGCGCTCCAGATCGATCGTCCTGGACGGCCCGGCGACCCGCATCACGCGGTGGTAGGCGGCCCGCACCGTCAGCGGGTCCTGCGCGCCGAGTTCCTCGGTCAGGTCGTCGGTCAGCATGCGCAGCCGCTCCACGACGTCGGCCGGTTCGTCCTCCACCAGCTGCGTCAGCCTGCGCTCCAGCATCGCGCGGACCGGATCGGCGGCCGCGGTGTGCACGGTGGGGGCGTACGACGGCGGGGGCGGGAAGGAGACCGCCGGTGGAGCGGGTTCGGGCGCGGGCGAGGTTACGGGCTCGGGGGTCTCGCTCCGGGCGATCTCCGCCAGCCGCCGGGACACCTCGGCCGCGTCCGCCGGCCGGTCCGCCGGATCCTTCGCGAGCAGCTCCAGCACGAGGGAGTCCAGCGCGGCGGGCAGCTCCGCGCGCAGCGAACTCGGCGCGGGTGGCGCGGTCGTGAGGTGCTGGGCGAGCAGCTCGTGCATCTCGCGGGCGGCGAAGGGGCGGGTGCCGGTCAGCAGTTCCATCAGGACGCAGCCCAGGGCGTACAGGTCGGCCCGCCCGTCGACGGGCACGCCGTTCGCCCCTCCGGTCCACCGCTCGGGGGCCATGTACGGGAAGGAGCCGATGACCATGCCGGTGGCCGTCAGCCCCGTCGTGGTGGTGGCGCCGCCGCTGCCGCTCCCGGCCTTGGCGATACCGAAGTCGAGCACCTTCGTCAGCCCGCCGTCGGTGACCATCACATTGGCGGGCTTCACGTCCCGGTGGACGATCCCGGCGGCGTGGGCCGCCCCCAGCGCGTCCGCGATGCGCCCGGCCCACTCCAGGGCGTCCGCGAGCGGCGGTACGCCGGCTTCCAGCACGTCGGCCAGGCTGTGGCCCCGGAGCAGCTCCATGACGAGGTAGACGGCGTCGCGCCCCTCGCGCTCAGTGCGGCCGAAGTCGTGGATGGTGGCGATGTTGGGGTGCGCGAGGTTCCCGGCGAGGCTGGCCTCCCGCTCGAAGCGGCGGGTGTCCTCCGGCGTCTGCGGATATCCGATCTTGACCGCGACCTGTCGGCCCACCCGGCTGTCCTCGGCCCGCCACACCTCGCCGAAGCCTCCTCGACCGAGCAACTCGGCCAGCGCGTACCGGTCTTCGATCACTTCCCGCACGTGCCAGGCCCCCGTCACACAAGATCAGTTCGGCAGAGCATTATCCCCGCCCGTGGGGTGGACCGGCAGCCGATCGCTTCTGACCGACCGTGACCGAGTGCGTGATTCACCCCACCGGAAAGCACCCGGCTGACTACGCTCGGCTACAGGGCGAAACGAACGCCGAACAGCGTGAACTTGGGGGTGACCACCTCATGGTCAAGATTCGCGAGCTCGATCCCAGCGCCTCGCCGCTGGACTACTACGGGTACGAACTGCGGCGGCTGCGGGAGCAGGCGGGCCTGAAGCAGGCGCAGTTGGGCGAGATCATCTTCTGTACGGGCTCCCTGATCGGCCAGATCGAGACGACGAAGCGGGTCCCGACCCGGGACTTCTCGGAGCGGGTGGACGCGGCGCTGGGCACGGGCGGGGTGTTCTCGCGACTGGTGGGCCTGGTGTTGCGGAGTGTGCTGCCGACCTGGTTCCAGCCGTATGCGGAGATGGAGGCCCGTGCCACCTATCTCTCCACCTATCAAGCGCAGTTGGTGGATGGACTGCTACAGACGGAGGCGTACGCGCGGGCGGTGTTGGGGGTATGGAGCGAGAGCGACCTCGACGCAAAGGTGGCCGCCCGAATGGAGCGCCAGCGGGTCCTTGACCGCGAGATTCCGCCGCTGATGTGGGTGGTGATGAGCGAGGCCGTGCTGCACCAGGAGATCGGCGGTCGAGAGATTATGCGGAATCAACTCGCCCACTTGCTGGAGTTGCAGAGGAGGGAGTGGGTCCAGGTGCAGATCCTGCCTTTTGAGGCGGGTGCCCATGCTGGGCAGCCAGGCTCGTTCAGCCTCATGCGGTTCGACGGTGACCCCGACATCGTCTACACCGAGGACTTCGTGCAGGGCCATATGACGGCCAATCCTCAGGCTCTCAGGGAAGGTTCGCTCCGTTACGATCACTTGCAGGCAGCCGCGCTCTCCGTGGAGGCATCGGCGGCCCGGATCGCCCGAGTAATGGAGGAACGCTATGGAGATCATCCAGAACCTGACGGGCGCACGATGGCGTAAGTCCTCGTACAGCTCCGACACCGGCGGCCAGTGCGTCGAGTGCGCGCCGCTCGGTGACACCGGCTGGCTCAAGGCCTCGTACAGCGGGGACACCGGCGGCGACTGCGTCGAGATCGCCGCGCAGCCGTGCCGTGTCGCCGTCCGGGACTCCAAGAACCCCGAAGGGCCCGTATTCACCGTCCACCCGGCCGCGTTCGAGGTCTTCGTGAGGTCGGTCTCGGTATGATCCGCTCCCTGACGACGGGGAGGGAGTCGGGGGGATGGAGCGCGTAGGACCGGCCGGTCCGACGCACGTAGGGCCGTTCAAGGTGGCCGGCGTGCTCGGGCAGGGTGGCATGGGGCGGGTACTGCTGTGCGCGGGGCCCGACGGGCGGCTCGTCGCCGTCAAGCAGGTGCTCGCGCACTTCGCCGACGACGAGGGCTTCCGGGCCCGTTTCCGGCGTGAGGTCACGGCCTCGCGGAAGGTCTCCGGTGCCTACACGGCTGCTGTGATGGACGCCGATGCGGACGCGCCGACGCCTTGGCTGGCCTCGGTGTTCGTGGCCGGGCCCTCGCTGGGCGCCGTGGTCAAGGCGGACGGGGTGCTGCCCGAGGACGTCGTCCACCGGATCGCGGCGGGGCTGGCCTCGGCCTTGGCGGAGATCCACCGGGCGGGACTGATCCACCGGGACCTCAAGCCCGACAACGTGCTCCTCACCGAGGACGGCGTGCGCGTCATCGACCTCGGTATCGCTCGGGCCACCGAGGCCGAGGCGGAGGGGGACACCGGGCTGACGCGTACCGGGTGGGTGATCGGTTCGCCGTCGTTCATGTCGCCCGAGCAGGCCGAGAGCAAGGCGCTGACGCCGGCGAGCGACGTGTTCTCGCTGGGCTCGTTGCTGGTCATGGCGTTCACCGGCAGCAGCCCCTTCGCCGGGGCCTCGACCCTGCGGACGCTCTACGACGTGGTGCACTCCACCCCCGACCTGAGCGCGGTACCGGTCGCCCTGCGGGGGATCGTGGAACGCTGCCTGGCCAAGGATCCGGCCGCCCGGCCCACGCCGGCGCAGCTGCTCGAACTCCTCGGGCCGGTCGCACCGGCCGGTCGGCAGTGGCCGCCCGCCGTGGACCGGATGCTGGCCGAGCAACGGGCCGCCATCGAAGGTCTGTTGTCGGGTGGGACGGCGGACGTGGCGGTGCCGCCGGAGCCGGAGCCGGATTTCGCTCCCGAGCCCGAGTCCGCGGGCGAGCCCGACGAGGGAGTTGAGCCTGCGGTCGAGGTAGAAGAGTCCGCCCCGCATCCCGTTCCTCCCCGGCCGGCGAGCCCGCCGACCGAGCCGTCGCCCACGCCACCCCGCGGGCGGTCGCGGACCGTGGCGCTGGTGGCCGCCGGGGTGCTGCTGGCGACGGGGGTCGGTGTGGGGGCGTACGCCCTGGACCGGAAGACGGAAGGTGTCGGTTCCGGTCCCGCCGCCTACACCGATGCACCGGCCTGTCCGGAGGCGACCCGGCACATCCCGCTGACCGGGCGGGATCCCCAGAAGGACTTCCACAGCGCGAAGGGCATCGAGGCGAAGACGATGTGCTCGTGGTACGAACCCACCACCGACAAGTGGATCGCGATGGTCCGGTGGGAGGTCAAGCGGGGCGGTGACGATGCCGCCAACGCGAAGCTCCAGCAGGGCGAGTTCGCCACGGAGGCCGCAGCCGGGAAACGGGTGAACAACGTCGGGCTCGGCGACGGGGCGTACTGGAGGACCGTCGACACCGAGTGGACCTGTGAGCTCGCCGTCCGCCACGGCAATCTGATCGTCAAGGTCGGCCTCGCCCAGACCGGTGCCTGCGAGCAGAAGGCCAAGGAGGTCGCCAAGGCCGCGCTGGCGGCCGCCCCCGCCAAGAAATCCCGGTGAGCCCCTCCTACCGCTTCTCCTCCTGCCGTCGCACCATCTCGGCGATCCAGGCGGGCGCGAACGGGGACGTGCAGTTCGGGGGAGTCGGGTAGTCCTTGAGGACCTCCAGGCGCTCGCCGATGTCGATGGCGCGGGCGCGGTACTCGGGGTGCTCGATGCCGATCTGGGCCAGGCAGTGGTTCATCGCCCACTGCAGCCGTTCCGGGGCGTCCTTCATGTCCGCCTCGACGGCATCGAGGAGTCCCGGGAGGTCGAGGCCGGCGGGCTTCTTCGCGACCCGGTCGGTGGTCAGCGCCCACCCGGCACTCGCGATCACCGGGTCGGGATCCGCGAACCAGGCCAGTCGCAGTTCCTCGACGTGCGGGCTCTTCTTCACGACGTAGTTCACCAGCCAGTCGTGCACCTTGGGGGTGCGGGCCTCGCGCAGCATGGTGTCCAGCTCGTCGCGCTCGAATGCCTTCGGGCGGCAGATCAGCAGCGCCAGCAGCCTGGCCGCGGTGTCCTCGGTCCTCCACAGGTCGCGCGCGAGGTCCTGCTGCGTCTTGAGGCGCTTGGCGACCGCGCGGAGCTTGGTGAGGTTCACGCCGTGATCGTCACCGTGCCGCTCGTTGACCTCCCGCATCCGCGGGTCCTCCAGCGCCGCCAGCTCGGCCATGACCTCCTCGACCGTCGTCCCGGTCATCGCGGCCTCCTGCCCGTCGTGGATGGGTTCCGGCCAGCCTATGGCCCCGCGCACCGGACGTGCCGGTTCGCGGGGCCACGGCCGGCGGTTCGGTGACCCGCCTCAGCGGAATTCGTGGGTGACCTGGATCTCGCCGACGATGTGGGCGTTGAAGTCGTCCAGCTCCTCGGCCGGGACCCAGAGCTCCAGGATGGTGCGCCCGCCCGCCTGCTGGACGGGGTAGCGGCTCAGGAACTCCGTGTCGCCCTCGAAGCGGGTGACGAAGCCGACGCCGCTGTGCTTCACGTTCCAGTCCCGGGCGATCCTGATCGCGTAGTCCTCGTTGAGGACCGGGTAGAAGATCGGCTGCTCGGGCAGTCGGGGCGGCCACGCACGCCAGTTCAGCTCCCGCACCAGTGCCAGTTCCTCGGGGCCGGTCGGGCGCCACAGGGTCGTCGTGGTCCGGGGGCCGGTCATGTGCGTCGCTCTCTGTACGGGTCCGCCGGTACGGCGGGTCGGGGGACCGGACGATACCGGCACCGCGAACCGGGCGGCCACGCGATTTCCGCGCCGCCGGTCACGAGCTCCTGCTCCTACTCCTACTGTGCGGCCGCGGCTTTCGCGGCGGCCATGGTCTTCTGTTTGGCGGCCAGCGGCTCCGCCAGGACGCTCTTGTTGGTTTCGATCGCGAACCTCTGGTATTCGCCCTCGGCGTCGGACCAGATGCCGACCAGGTTCACCTTCTGCTTGCACAGGACGTCGGCGAGTGCCACTTCCTTCTCGTGGGTGCCGGCGGTCGCGGAGCTGAATTCCTTGTCGTTGATCGCGGCGAGCGGATCGGGGTAGGTGTGACCGGATTCCTTCATGCAGGCCGACCACGCCTCGGTCGCTTTCACCACAGCGGGAGCCTTCTGGGACTTCAGGTAGCTTTCCATGTTGAGCTTCTGGGGAAGGGCCAGGGCTCCCTGCAGATCTGCCTCGTGGAGTTCCCGCTGCGCCTGCCCCGCGCACCCGCCTTCCGGTACCGGGACGCCGTTGTGCGTGGTTGCTTCGCCCGTGACGAGCGGCATGATCGCCGATGGGTAGTCTTCGGCCGTTTTCGCCATGTCTGGCACGTGGTATCCGTGTTGCTTCGCGAGTTCCGCGTCGGCCAGGCCGTAGCGTCGCTCGTTCGTTTCGATATCGGCGTTCTCCCGCGCCCTGGGGGTGTACGGGGCGCCCAATCCGCCCAGGCATCGCCGCATGAGGGAATCGCGGGCGCGGGCGAGTTCGCCCGCGTCGGTCGTCGTCAGCAGGTAATCGTCCAGCGGCAGCCTGAGCGCCTTGCTGTCGGCGAGCCGGTGCGCCGAGGTCGGGCCCGGGGTCGCGGCGGGGGCAGCGGGGGCGGCGGGGTCGGCCGTGCACGCCGACAGGAGCGGGAGCAGGAGTACCGCCATGCCGGCGCACGCGCGGGAGGAAAGGGTGGTCACGTTCACTGGATTCCTCTACGGATTCCTCTACGGATGCCTCTATGGGCGGCAGGAAAGGGTGCTCCGCGGCCACGGAAGGTGGTTGCGGAACACCCTTTCCCGGTCCAGGTGGCGATGCTCAGCAGATCATGTCCCGGACGGAGGCGTTGTTGTTGTACGTGTTCACGAGGTTCCGGGACGTGTGTGCATGAACGGTGTCGTACGGGCCGGCATAGTTCGAGTTGTAGTAGACCCGGTAACAGTAGTTCGAGGCGTTCTGGGTCGACGCGGCATTGTTCTTCACCAGCTCGCCCTCACCATTGGCCCAGGTGGTGAATATCTCCCCGGCGAGATTGGGTACGTCGCCGTCCGTGAACCAGCGGGCTCCGCCCTGGTTGGAGTTGTAGTAGAGGCAGAAAAAGCCGGTCTGGCAGGCGTACGCGTTGGCCGGGGTGGCCATTCCGATCGTGACGCCGGCCGCGGCGGCCAAGAGTGCCAGGGTCCGCTTCATGCGCATGATTCATCCCCCTACGTCGTGGTGCTCTCGCCGACGCCGAAACGGGCGCGACGAAGGGGAGTCGATTCCCGAGAACGGCACGCTCGGACCCGGGCCGGCCGTGTCGGTGCCGACTATAGTGAACGGTCCATTGGTACTCAACAGCCTGCATATAAGCCCGAGTTGAGGTGATTGGGTTTGGCGGACCCTGCTACCGGGGGGTGCGCTCAGATGTGCAATTCGGGCGGAAAGCCGGTCCATCGCAGCTCATTCGGCAGATGCCGCATGTCGTTGGAGAACAGGACGGAGGCGGGCCGGTCGGGCGCGTACCGGATGACCGTCAGGGCGGCATTGGAATGATTCAAGCCGAGCCAGCGCCATTTCGGCGCGAACATGGCGTCCCGAACGAGCCAGGCGACCAGGAAGTTGTGCGTGACGACCAGCTCGTGCCGATCCTCGTCGCCGTCCACCGGCCCGGTGAACCGGTCCATCGCCCGGCGGGCCAGCCCGGGCCCTTGCTCCCGCTCCTCGGCGGAGGCGCCTGCGAGGAAGTTCAGGAACAAGTCCGCCGATCCCGCCGGGAGTTCCTCGCGGCTCGGCAGGTACGGGACGTAGTCGCCGGCCTCTTCCGAGCGGTGCAGGGGGACGCCCGTGAGCTGGTCGCCGATCAGGCGTGCCGTCTGCTCCGCCCGGGGCAGCGGGCCGTGGTGGACGGCCGTGAGCGGGACGCCTTGGAGGCGTCGGCCCAGCAGGACGGCCTGCCGGCGGCCGTTCTCGGTGAGCCCGCTCTCGTCCGGCAGCGCCTCGCCGTGGCGGACGAGGTAGAGGTATCGGGTGGCCGTGCCGGACATGCCTGACTCCTTCGAACCGGTGATCGATCTTGTGCATCGATGGACGTCGACCCTTCCGGCGCCGGTTCCCGCCTCCGACTCACCCATCATCTGACCTTCCGTCAGATTGGAACGTGTTCTAGTCTGCCGCGCATGGGCATCGGAATCACGCAGGAGCAGCGGGAGTTGGCCGAGGCGGTGCGCGGCTGGGTCGCGCGGGCCGTGCCTCCCGAAGAGGTCCGCAAGCTGCTCGACACCCCGCCGCAGACCGGGGCGCGGCCCGCCCACTGGGACGCGCTGACCGCACAGGGGCTCCTCGACCCGCACCTGGACGGCGGCACCCTCCTCGACCTGGCCGTCGTCGTCGAAGAGGCCGCCCGGGCCGCGCTGCCCGGGGCGTACCTGCCGAGCGCGCTGGCCTCCGTCCTGCTGGAGCGTGCCGGCGCCGCGCCCCTCGAAGGCCGGGTCGGGGCGGTCGCGCTCGGGCCCGGGACCGTGACCGCCGTCGCCGTCGAGGGCGGCGGGTACCTGCTCGACGGACTCGCCCCGCCCGTGCTCGGCGCCGGCGAGGCCGACCTGGTGCTGCTCGCCGCCGAGGCCGCGCACGGCACCCGCTGGTTCGCCGTGGACGCCGCCGCGCTGGACATCCGTACGCACGAGAGCGCCGACCCCACCCGCCCCACCGCCGAGGTGCGGGCGCGCGGGGTCACCACCGCCCCGGACCGGCTGCTGGACCTGGACGCGGCCCTGGTCCGCGACCTGGCCTGCACGCTCTTCGCCGCCGACGCCTGCGGCACGGCAGCCTGGGCCCTGCACACGGCCGCCGCCTACGCGAAGGTGCGCGAACAGTTCGGCCGGCCCATCGGGCAGTTCCAGGGCGTCAAGCACCTGTGCGCCGACATGCTCGTCCGGCTGGAACAGGCCCGGGCGCTGGCCTGGGACGCCGCGCAGGCCATGGACGAGCCCGCCGAGGTGCGCTCGATGGTGGCCGCGCTCGCCGCCGGGACCGCCCTGGACGCCGCCTACACCTGCGCCAAGGACTGCGTCCAGATCCTCGGCGGGATCGGCTTCACCTGGGAGCACGACGCCCACGTCTACCTGCGGCGGGCTCTCGTGGCCCGCCAGCTGCTCGGGCCCGGCGACGGGCACCGGGTCCGGGCCGTGCGCTGCGCGGCGGGCGGTGCGCGGCGCGAGCTGCGCCTGGAACTCCCGGTGGAAGCCGAGACGTACCGCGCGAAGGCCCGGACCGCCATCGCGGACGCGCGCGGACTCGATCCGGCCACCGCGCGCCGGATCCTGGCCCCCACCGGCTACGCGGCCCCCTACCTGCCGCCCCCGTACGGGCTCGGCGCGGGCCCCGTCGAGCAGCTCGTCGTCCAGCAGGAGCTGGCCGCGGCCGGGGTCAAGGTCGCCGACCTCGGGATCGCCACCTGGGTGGTGCCCTCGCTGCTCGCCTACGGGACACAGGCGCAGCGGGAGGCCTACCTCCTGCCGACCCTGCGCGGCGACGTCACCTGGTGCCAGCTCTTCTCGGAGCCGGGCGCGGGCTCCGACCTGGCCTCGCTGCGGACCCGGGCGGAGCGGCGGGAGGACGGCTCCTGGCGGGTCAACGGCCAGAAGGTGTGGACGAGTTCCGCGCACAGCGCCGACTTCGGGATCCTGCTGGCCCGTACCGACCCGGCCGCGCCCAAGCACAAGGGTCTCGGCTACTTCGTCGTCGACATGAAGAACACCCCCGGCATCGACATCCGGCCGCTGAAGGAGATCACCGGCGAGGCCCTCTTCAACGAGGTGTACTTCGACGACGTGGACCTCCCGGCGGACGCCCTGGTGGGCGCGGCCGACGGCGGCTGGAAGGTGGCCCGCAACACCCTCGGCAACGAACGCGTCCACATGGCCGACCAGATGACCTTCGACACCGGTCTGGAGGCCCTGATCGCGCGCGCCGACGACCTCGACGGCACCTACCGGGCGCGGATCGGCGCACTCGCCGCCGAGGCGCACGCCCTGGCCTGCATCGGGCTGCGCACCACGCTCCAGCAGGTGTCGGGGCTGGAGCCGGGCGCGGGCGCCTCCGTACGCAAGCTCGTCCAGACCCCGCACCAGCAACGGACCGCCGAGCTCGCGCTCGAACTGCTGGGACCGGCGGGCGCGGTGCGGGAGGGGGCGGGGGAGCGGGCGGTGCACGGGATGCTCATGTCCCGCTGCCTGACCATCGCCGGGGGCACCACGCAGGTCCAGCTCAACGTCGTCGCCGAGCGGATCCTCGGCCTACCCAGGGACTAGGGGGTGTCTTGTCGATCAGGGCGGGCTCGCGGCGCCCGGCACCGTGCCTCGCCGCGTTGTCCTCGGTCGGCGACGCTCCGCGTCGCCTCCCTCGTCCGCCTTGCGATCCACGGCACCGGCCACCGCTCCCTGATCCACCCTGATCGACAAGACACCCCCTAGGAGTCGGACATGAAGTCGTACATCGTGGGCGTCGGCATGACGAAGTTCGAGAAGCCGGAGTCACGGGACTGGCAGTACTGGGACATGGTGCGGGAGGCCGGATCGGCGGCGCTCGCGGACGCGGGCGTGGACTACGGGCTGGTCGAACAGGTCCCGGTGGGCTACTGCTTCCAGGCCTCCACCGCCGGCCAGCGGGCCGCGTACGAACTGGGGCTCTCCGGGGTGCCGGTCTACAACGTCAACAACAACTGCGCGACGGGCTCGACCGCCCTGATGATGGCGCGGCAGTTCGTGCAGGGCGGCATCAGCGACTGCGTGCTGGCGCTGGGCTTCGAGAAGATGAAGCGCGGCGCGCTGGGCGGGGGCGCCGACGGCGGTGACTTCACGACCTCACCGGTGGCCCGGCACTACGGGATCATGGCCGCGGGCCACGGCTTCGAGATGTCCCCGCCCACGGCGCAGATCTTCGGCAACGCGGCGCGCGAGCACATGGAGCGGTACGGGACCACGGCCGCGCAGCTCGCGGCGGTCGGCGCGAAGAACCACCGGCACTCGGCGAACAACCCGAACGCGCAGTTCCAGGACGTGTACTCGGTCGAGGAGATCCTGGCGGCGAAGGAGATCCACGCGCCGCTGACGAAGCTCCAGTGCTCGCCGACCTCGGACGGCGCCGCGGCGGCGCTGGTGGTGTCCGAGCGGTTCGTGGTGCGACACGGGCTGCACCACAAGGCCGTGGAGATCGTCGGCCAGGCGATGACGACGGACACCGAGGCCTCCTTCGCCTCGGGCTCCTGCATCGACGTGGTCGGCAAACCGATGACGGCGGCCGCGGCCCGGCAGGCGTACGAGGCCTCGGGGCTCGGCATCGAGGACGTGGACGTGGTGGAGCTGCACGACTGCTTCTCGATCAACGAGCTGCTGACCTACGAGGCGCTCGGCATGTGCGGGGACGGCTCGGCCGGGAAACTGGTGGAGTCGGGCGCGACCACCTACGGCGGGCGGTGGGTGGTGAACCCCTCCGGCGGGCTGATCTCCAAGGGCCATCCGCTGGGGGCGACCGGGCTGGCGCAGGCGGCGGAGCTGGTCTGGCAGCTACGGGGCGAGGCCGGGCCGCGGCAGGTCGCGGGGGCGCGGGTGGGGCTGGCGCACAACATCGGGTTGGGCGGCGCGGCGGTGGTGACGATGCTGCGGCGGGGCTGAAACGCGCTTTCGGCCGTGGGGGCGGAGCGTTAGGCTCCGCCCCCGTGAGCGAGATACGTGAGGTGTCCTTCAGCGCCACCGGCAGCGTGACCAGGGACGAGTACGACGAGGCCGCCAAGGCGGCGGGGCTGTTCCGGCGGGGCCGGATGGTGGGCGCCCTCGGTACGGTCCTGCTCGCCTCGGCGGGCCTGTCGCTGTCCTCGGACGGTCTCACCCTGCACCCCGTCCCCCTCGGGATCGCGGCGGCGTACGGCCTCCTCGCGCTGCTGGTGCTGCCGCGGTGGGCGGTGGCCCGGGGCTTCCGCAACGGCAGGGCCGCCGAGGAGAAGCGGGTCGTGGTGGACGGTACGGGCATCGAGGTGTTCCGGGGCGAGGAGTCGCAGCGGATCGTCTGGGACGAGATGCGCTACTACCACGAGACGCCCCGGCTGCACGTGTTCGTGGGCCGATCGCGCCGCCGGACGTGCCTCGTGGTGCTGCCCAAGCGGCTGTTCACCGCCCCGGGCGAGAGCGAACTCCTCGCCGCCTTCGGACACGAGCAGGCCGGCGACGGCTCCTAGGCAGTCTCTCCAGGATCCTGCCGCCCCGGCCCCGGCCCCGCCCCGGCCCCGCCCCCGCCCCGGCCCCGCCCCCGCCCCGGCCCCGCCCCCGCCCCGGCTCTCGGCCCCGGCCCGCCCCACGCCCGGTCAGAGCTTCTCGATGTCCTTGTGCTTCACCTCGGCCGAGTCGGAGTGGTAGGCGGCCAGGCGCACCTTGAGCGGGTGGCCGACCGGCGCCTTGACGATCCTGTCGGGGTACTCGCCCAGGCCGCCGCCGCTGCAGGAGGGCTCGCTGGTCAGGCTGCTCCAGCCGGTGGGGCTGTGCGGGTCGTTCCAGTCCAGCCAGGCGCAGTCGCGATCGTTGCCGGTGACGTGCACCGAGATGATCCTGACCGCGTTCACCGCGCCGTCGACGCGCTCGTAGGCCACCGACCCGGTGCTGTGGTGGAAGCCGTTGCCGGCGTCCAGGGGGACCACCAGGAGCGGCCCGGCCGGCGTGTCGGCGGTGGCCGGGACCGCTCCCGCGGCGAGGGTCGCGACCACGAGCGCGGCGGCGGTGGACAGGGCGGATACGCGCATGATTCCGTCTCCCCGGAAGTAGGTTGAGGGAGCCTCATCCTGCTCCGGTACGCGCTTGAGCGCTGCGGCGGATTCCGCCGAAATCGGTGGCCGGGACGGAATGCTCGCGCCCCTGTCCGCAGGCCCGGATCAGCGGGCCGCCACCTTCAGTTCGCAGCGGTCGTCCGTGCACTCCCGTTGCAGGCGGCCCCGGGAGAGCGTCTGGGCCAGCCCGATCGCCCAGCACATCGGGCAGCCGCGCAGCGCCAGCAGACCGACCGGGGCGAGGGCCAGGGTGATCGGGCCGTAGAGCGGGAGGAGGGCGACGGAGCCGGCCAGGGCGCCGAGGCCGATCGCGCCGCGGACCAGGTGTCGGGGCAGGGTGGAGCTCGCGAAGTCGGGGCCGTCAGTGATCGGCATCGTCGCCTCCAGGAGTCGGGTAAAGGGTGTGCCGAAGGGCCGCGCGGGCCCGATGCAGCCGTGATTTCATCGCGGCGGGGCTGAGCCCGAGCGCGTGCGCGGCCATGCGGCCGCTGTAGCCCTGGATGTCCCGCATGATCAGCACCCGCCGCTGGTCGACGGGGAGGGCGGCGATCGCCCGCGCCACCCGGGCGGCCTCCAGGCGTTCCAACACCTCGTCCTCGGCCGACATCACCGCTTCGCCGGTGTCCGGCAGCGGAGTGCGCTCGCGCGGCAGCAGCCGGGCCCGGCGCAGGCACTCGTTGCGGACGATGCGGAACATCCACGAGGCCAGGGCGCCGGACGCGCGCAGCATGCCGATCCGCCGGTAGAGGATGATCAGCGCCTCCTGGGCCGCGTCCTCGGCGTCCTCGGGGGAGGCGCACAGCGAGTACGCGAACTTCCGCACGTTCGGGTGCGATCCGGAGACCAGCGCGGTGACCGCGTCGAGGTCCCCGCGCTGCGCTGCGACGATCAGCGGCTCGGCCGGCCAGGTCGACTCAGCCACGGGAACGGCTCCGTCGGCGTGCCACGAGGACGGTGCAGGTGCAGAGCAGGAGCAGGACGACGGCGCCCACGGCGACAAGAGTGATCACGACAACCTCCAGGTCAGGTGCCGATCTCGGCGTCGGCACATGCATAAGAGGCATGGGCACCGCGAAAGGATTCGCAGGAATCCGATCGAGTTCATCCCAGGGCCGGGTCCACCACCGTCTCGCCCGTCGAGGCGCGCCGGACGCAGTCTGCCAGGTCCCCGATCGGGCCGTCCCGCAGCACCAGCCCCACCGCGCCGGCGGCGAGGGCGGCCTCCGCGAGGCCGGGGTGCGCCGAGCCCGTCAGGACCAGCACCCGGCACTCCGGATCGTCGGCCAGCAGGGCGGTGACGGCCGCGAGCTCCTCCACCAGGGCCACCGCGGGCCGGGCCATGGGGTCCCGGACCACCTCGATGTCCGGCTGGAGGCCGAGCTGGAGCGCCAGGGCCGGATTCGGCGGCTCCAGCAGGACGCGCAGGGCGCGGACCTCACGGTGGTCAACAGGCATTTCTTCCACGCGGGCAGGGTATTGCCCCGCCCCCGGTCGGGCGCGCAACACGCCCCGCACGCAGTGAATCTGACGTCAAGTCAAGACTCTTCCCAAGTGTGGGGGTGTGCGTTATACATTCCCTCACCGGCCGGGCCTAGAACGCGTTCTAGAACCGGCCCCCGCATGCGACCTCGGTGCGGCCGACGGTGCGGACGGCCGCACCGAGGTCTTCCACGGCTCTTCCACAGCTTCGCCCCGGCTCTTCCACGGCCCCGGTTCTCCAACGACAGGGAGCAGCATCCCCATGCCGATCGATGCCGCCAAGGCCCTCGCCGCCGACCCCCGCCTGGGGGACATCGGCTGGGACCACAAGGACATCCAGCTCTACCACCTCGGCCTCGGCGCGGGCCGGCCGGCCACCGACCCGGACGAGCTGCGCTACACCCTCGAATCCAAGCTCCACGTCCTGCCCAGCTTCGCGACCGTCGCCGGCGCCGGGATGGCGATGATGGGCGGCCTCGCCGCCCCCGGGATCGACATCAACCTCGCCCACGTGCTGCACGGCGGCCAGTCGATCGAGCTGCACCGGCCCATCCCGGTCAAGGGCCGGGCCACCTCGACCGCCAGGGTCGCGGCCCTCTACGACAAGGGCAAGGCCGCTGTCGTCGTCCTGCGCACCGAGGTCGCCGACGCCGACGGGCCCCTGTGGACGAGCGACGCGCAGATCTTCGTCCGGGGCGAGGGCGGGTTCGGCGGCGAGCGCGGTCCCTCCGTGCGGGAGGAACTGCCCGAGCGCGCCCCGGACCGCGTCGAGGAGCGGCACATCCGTGAGGACCAGGCGCTCCTCTACCGCCTCTCCGGCGACTGGAACCCGCTGCACGCCGATCCCGAGTTCGCCAAGACGGCCGGCTTCGACCAGCCGATCCTGCACGGCCTGTGCTCGTACGGGATGACCCTCAAGGCCGTCGTCGACACGGCCCTGGGTGGGGACGTCTCCCGGGTCCGCGCCTACCGCACGCGCTTCGCCGGGATCGTCTTCCCGGGCGAGACGCTGCGCATCCGGATGTGGCGGGAGCCCGGCCGGGTCCTGGTGTCGGTGACCGCCGTCGAACGGGACGACGCGCCGGTCCTCGCCGACACCGTCGTCGAGCACGCGTAGCCACGAGCACGCGTAGCCACGAGCACGCGCAACCGCGAGTACGAGAACCAGACCGTACGAGTACGAGACCCAAGGAGCCGCACCGTGCGCGCAGCACTGCAGAGCGAGATCGGCCAGGACAAGCTCGAAGTCGTCGACGACATGGAGGCCGTGGGCCTCGGCCCGGGCAAGGTGAAGATCCGGATCAAGGCCACCGGACTGTGCCACTCGGACCTCTCCGCGATGAGCGGCGTCCTGCCGCAGCCCGCCCCCTTCATCCCCGGCCACGAGGGCTCCGGGGTGATCTCCGACGTCGGTGACGGGGTCACCACCCTCAAGCAGGGCGACCGGGTCCTCGTCTGCTGGCTGCCGCCGTGCGGCCACTGTCCGTCCTGCAAGCGCGGCCAAGGCCACCTGTGCCTGGCGAGCCTGGTCAACGCGGGCACCCCCAACTTCCGTCGCGCGGGTGGTGACATCTTCGGCTTCGCCGCGACCGGCACCTTCGCCGAGGAGCTCGTGGTCGACGCCGCGTGCGCCGTCCCGATCCCCGACGACGTGCCCTTCGACATCGCCGCGCTGATCGGCTGCGGGGTCACCACCGGCCTCGGCGCGGCCATCAACACCGCCAAGGTGGAGGCCGGATCCTCGGTCGCCGTCATCGGGTGCGGGGGCGTCGGCATCTCCGTCATCCAGGGCGCCAAGGTCCAGGGCGCGGCCCAGATCATCGCCGTCGACCCGGTGGAGTCGCGGCGCGAGGCGGCCCTGCGGTTCGGGGCCACCGAGGCCGTGGCCCCCGAGGCCTTCGACGACGCCAAGAACCGGATCACCGGCGGCGAGGGCTTCGACTACGTCTTCGAGGTCGTCGGCAAGTCCACCACCGCGCAGACCGCCTACAAGATGACCCGCCGCGGCGGCAGCGTGGTGATCGTCGGCGCCGGCGCGATGGACGACAACTACCAGATCGACATGTTCTCGCTCTTCTTCGACGAGAAGAAGATCCTGCCGTCGATGTACGGCGGCGGAGACGTGCTCCGCTCCTACGAGCGCACCATCGCCCTGTGGCGGGCCGGCCGGGTGGACCTGGCGAGCCTCATCACGCACCGGGTGCAGCTCGCCGAGATCAACGACGCGCTCGACCAGATGCGTACGGGCGTGGCCCTGCGCACCTGCATCGAACTCTGACCCGCTCCGAGACCTGCGAGAGGAACGCTACGGATGTCACTCCCACTTGAGGGGCTCTCCGCCATCGTGACGGGCGCGGGCCGCGGGCTCGGCCGGGCCGAGGCGATCGAGCTCGCCCGGCTCGGCGCGAGCGTGGTCGTCAACGACTTCGGCCAGAGCGGCCGGGACGGCTCCGGGGAGGCCTCGGCCGCCCCGGCGGAGGAGGTCGCCGCGGAGATCCGCGCCGCGGGCGGTCGGGCCGTGGCGCACCTGGGTGACGTGGCCGACTTCGAACAGGCCCGGGAGCTGATCGAGCTGGCGGTGTCCCGCTTCGGGAAGCTGGACATCCTGGTCAACAACGCGGGCATCCTGCGCGACCGGATGGTCTTCTCGATGTCGGAGGAGGAGTGGGACTCGGTGATCCGGGTCCACCTCAAGGGCCACTTCAACACCACCCACTTCGCCTCCGTGCACTGGCGCGAGCGGTCGAAGGCGGCCGGCGGCCCGGTCTACGGCCGGATCGTCAACACCTCCTCCGAAGCCTTCCTCGGCGGCTCGGCCGGTCAGCCGAACTACGCGGCGGCCAAGGGCGGCATCGTCGGCCTGACCACCTCCACCGCCCTGGCGCTCGCCAAGTACGGGGTGACGGCCAACGCCATCTGCCCGCGGGCCCGTACCCGGATGACCGAGGACGTCTTCGCCGGCTTCGCCGTCCCGGAGGAGGGCAAGCTGGACGCCCTCGCCCCCGAGCACGTCTCACCGCTCGTCGGCTACCTGGCCTCGCCCGCCTCCGCCCAGGCCAACGGCCAACTGTTCGTCGTGCACGGCGGGATCGTGGCCGTCATGGAGCGCCCGAGGGTGGCCGCCAAGTTCGACACGGCCAAGGAGTCCTTCTCCTACGAGGAGCTCGACGAACTCCTGACCCCGCACTACGCGTCCCGCCCGGCGAACGAGACCTTCGCCGCGACGGAGGTCCTGGGCCTCAAGCACGCCTGAGCCCGCCCACGGCGACCGCCCCTTGCCCCCTGCCTCCTGCCCCTAGGGCCTGTCTTTCGGATCATGCCGGGCCCGATCCGAAAGACAGGCCCTAGCGCCCCGCCAGCGGTGCCTGCTGGAGCGGGACCGGGCGGGGGGCGGTCGGCGTGGGCGGTTCCAGGACCACCGGCGGGGGAGGCGAGGCCGGCAGGTCCAGGCCGACCATCCCGCAGGACACCTCGGGGGTCGCGTACGGGAGGTGCAGGCGGCCCTGCGCGCTCCACAGGCCGCTCCCGCCGAGCCAGCCCGTCGGGGCGGCGAGCCGGAAGACCTGCCGGTCGGCGGGCCGCCACAGCCCGATGTCGCCCTCGGGCAGCCGCAGCGCCACCCCGCAGGTCTCCGGCATCAGGGACTGGCCGGGCTGGACCGCGAACGGCCGGGCCTCACCCGTTCGGGCCAGGCACTCCGGGAAGCGGACGGGCAGGGAGCTGCCGAGCACGCCCCAGCCCAGGCGTGCGGTGCCCGGGGCGTCGGAGCGGATCAGCAGCAGGCCGCTGTCCGGGTCGGCCAGCAGCAGCCGGTCGTCGCTGTCCTCGGTGATCTGCAGCAGCGGGGACACCCCGGCGCTCGCCAGGTCCACGGCGACGGCCTTGGTGATGCCCTCCAGCTCGCGGTCCAGGGCCAGCAGCCGGCCCGCCCGGTCCAGCCAGACGCCGCCCGAGCACCGTCCCGGGATCCGGGCGACGGGCCGCGGCCCCGACGGGTCCCCGGTCACCTGCCAGACCGTGGTCACGGTGTCCTCCGCGGCCAGGGCGAAGGCACCGGTACCGGCCGGGCACGGCGGGAGCAGGCGCACCCGTACGCCCTCGCGCACCTCCACCCCGCCCAGCTGGAGCTCGCCGGTGCTCGGCCCGGTCTCGGCTCCCGTCGGGTACAACAGTGCGAAGGCGTGCCGCTCCGCCACCCGCCGGTGGATCAGCACCCGCCCGTCGGCCAGCGGCAGCACCTCGCTGTCCGCCTCCTCGGGCTGCGCGAGCGGCAGCGGTACCGCGTACGCCTCGGGCCCGGCGAGGGTCCAACGCTCCGCGTAGAGGGCGTCGCCCTCCCCGGCCAGCCGGGCGGCGTACGACCCGTCCGCGGCGATGGTGAACGCGGTCGTGGTCGTCATTTCGATGGCACAGACAGTCATCCGTGGTCACCTCCGGGGGGGAAGCTAGTTTTCGGGCATCACGGCGAACAACACCACCAACACCGCTTCACACATACGGGTGTCCGGTCGGCGATTCGCGCGTGGCGGACGAGGCGTTTGTGCTCGTCGGCATCGGGGCGGGGCCCGCGGCCGGTCCGGGACGAGGACCGCGGCAGGCACGGGGCGGGACGGTGGACAGAAATGTTCCGGTATGTCCGGCCCGTGGGGTGGGGGCCTCGTCCGGCAGGGCTGTCCTGACCGGGACGGTCGCCCCGGACGGTAGCCTTGGCCCGTGCCCCGTCTCTCTGAAGTCATCGCCGCGCTGGACGCTCTCTGGCCCCCCTCGCGGGCCGAGCAGTGGGATGCCGTCGGAACCGTCTGCGGCGACCCGGACGCCGAGGTCACCCGGGTCCTGTTCGCCGTGGACCCCGTTCAGGAGATCGCCGACGAGGCGGTGAAGCTGGGTGCCGATCTGATCATCACCCACCACCCCCTCTACCTGCGCGGCACCACCACCGTGGAGGCCGGCACCTTCAAGGGCCGCGTCGTGCACACGCTGATCAAGAACGACATCGCGCTGCACGTCGCCCACACCAACGCCGACACCGCCGACCCGGGTGTCTCCGACGCCCTCGCCGGCGCCCTCGACCTGCGGATCACCGGCCCGCTCGTGCCCGACCCGACCGATCCGGAAGGCCGCCGCGGCCTCGGCCGGATCTGCGAACTGGACCACCCCGAGACCCTGCGCGAGTTCGCGGCCCGCGCCGCGGCCTGGCTGCCTCCGACCGCCCAAGGCATCCGCGTGGCCGGCGACCCGGACATGCCGGTCCGCCGCATCGCCGTCAGCGGCGGCTCCGGCGACAGCCTCTTCGAGCAGGTCCGCGCCGCCGGTGTGGACGTCTTCCTGACCGCCGACCTGCGTCACCACCCGGTGTCCGAGGCCCGCGAGACGAGCCGCCCGCTCGCCCTCGTCGACGCCGCGCACTGGGCCACCGAGTGGCCCTGGTGCGAGCAGGCGGCCGCGCAGCTCGACGCCATCTCCGAGCGCCACGGCTGGGGTCTGCGGACCCACGTCTCGCACACGGTCACCGACCCTTGGACGGCCCACGCGCCGTCCGTCACACCCCCTTCTATCTCTGGAGCCCCCAACTGAACGCCGAGCCCGCCGACCAGATCCGACTTCTCGACGTCCAGGCCCTGGACGTCCGGCTGTCTCAGCTCGCCCACAAGCGCAAGTCGCTGCCCGAGCACGCCGAGCTCGACTCGCTCACCAAGGACCTGGCGCAGCAGCGCGACCTGCTCGTCGCCGCCCAGACCCAGGCGAGCGACACCGCGCGCGAGCAGACCAAGGCGGAGCAGGACGTGGACCAGGTGCGCCAGCGCGCCGTCCGCGACCAGCAGCGGCTCGACTCGGGCGTGGGCATCTCGGCCCGGGACCTGGCGAACCTGCAGAGCGAGGTCGTCTCCCTCGCCAAGCGCCAGGGTGACCTGGAGGACGTGGTCCTGGAGGTCATGGAGCGTCTGGAGGGTGCGCAGGAGCGCGTCACCGAGCTGACCGAGCGCGTCACGGCCCTGGAGGCCAAGGCCGCCGACGCCACCGCGCGCCGTGACGCGGCGACCGCCGAGATCGACACCGAGGTCGCGAAGGTCACCAAGGACCGCGAGGTCATCGTCGCGTCCATGCCGACCGACCTGATGGCGCTGTACGAGAAGATCCGCGTCAAGCAGGGCGGGGTCGGCGCCGCGCGCCTCTACCAGCGCCGCTGCGAGGGCTGCCGGCTGGAGCTCGACATGGCCGAGGTCAACGAGATCAAGGCCGCGGCCCGCGACCAGGTCGTCCGTCACGAGAACTGCGGCCGCATCCTGGTCCGCACGGCCGACTCGGGCATCTGATGCCGCGCTTCGTCGTGGAGGCGGACGGCGGGTCCCGGGGCAACCCGGGGCCGGCCGGCTACGGCGCGGTGGTGCTCGACCCGGCGACGGGCGAGACGCTGGCCGAGCGCGCGGAGTACATCGGTGTCGCGACGAACAACGTGGCCGAGTACAAGGGCCTGATCGCCGGGCTCGCGGCGGCCCGTGAGCTCGCCTCCGACGCGCAGGTCCTGGTCCGGATGGACTCGAAGCTGGTCGTCGAGCAGATGTCGGGCCGCTGGAAGATCAAGCACCCGGACATGAAGCCGCTCGCCGCCGAGGCCGCGCGGATCCTGCCGCGCGCCCAGGTGACGTACGAGTGGATCCCGCGCGAGCAGAACAAGCACGCGGACCGGCTCGCGAACGAGGCGATGGACGCGGGCAAGCGCGGCCGGCAGTGGGAGCCGTCGGCGTCCACGGCCGCCCTCGACCACGGTGCGGCGCGCGCCCTGGCCACCCCGCCGGCTCCGGTGGGTCCGCCCGGGGACGCGGCGAAGGGCGCCGCGGCCGTGCGCGCGGCCCTGGTCACCGCCTCCGCCTCCGCCCCTGCCGCCGCGGCCAAGGCCACGGCGGCCCAGGAGCTCGCGGACACGCTGTTCGCCGACGCCGAGGCCCTGACGGAGGCGATCGAGCCCTGCCTCGACGCCGACGCGCCGGCCGTCGCCGGCAGCCACGGCTGGGGCCCGGACATGGGGGCGCCGGCCACCTTCGTGCTGCTGCGGCACGGCGAGACCGCCCTCACCCCGCAGAAGCGCTTCTCCGGCAGCGGCGGCAGCGACCCCGAACTGTCCCCGGCGGGCCTGCGGCAGGCTGCCGCGGTCGCCGAGGCGCTGGCCGCCCGCGGCACCATCCAAACGATCATCAGCTCCCCGCTGCGCCGCTGCCGGGAGACCGCGCAGGCGGTCGCGGACCGGCTCGGCCTCACGGTGACGGTCGAAGAGGGCCTGCGTGAGGTGGACTTCGGGGCGTGGGAGGGTCTGACCTTCGCCGAGGTGCAGCAGCGCTTCCCGGACGACCTCCAGGCGTGGCTGGACTCCCCGAAGGCGGCCCCGACGGGCGGCGGCGAGAGCTTCCTGTCCGCCACCCGCCGGATCTCGGCGACCCGCGACCGCCTGCTGTCCGCGCACGCGGGCCGTACGGTCCTGCTGGTCACGCACGTGACCCCGGTCAAGATCCTGGTCCGCCTGGCCCTGGGCGCCCCGCCGGAAGCGCTGTTCCGCATGGAACTCTCGGCGGCCTCCCTGTCGGCGGTGGCCTACTACGCGGACGGCAACGCCTCGGTCCGCCTCCTGAACGACACGTCCCACCTGCGGTAGCCCT
The DNA here is from genome assembly GCF_053615355.1 of Streptomyces sp. CLCI03. Lineage (NCBI taxonomy): Bacteria > Bacillati > Actinomycetota > Actinomycetes > Kitasatosporales > Streptomycetaceae > Streptomyces > Streptomyces sp. CLCI03. Next base: position 5,634,019 of record NZ_CM132132.1, read on the forward strand.
GGCGGGGTCCGATCCCGGTGCGGTGCCCTTGGCGGGGGGCCGGGCGGGGTCGGATCACGGTGTGGGCGGGTGCGCGGGGCCGGGCAGGGGTGTCTCCTCGGCTCGCGCGATGCGGGCGTGTCTCGGCTGTGGGCGGTGGTTGCGCGCTCGTCCTGCGGGGACACCCCTGCCCGTCCCCGCTCCCCACGCGTCGGGGCGGCTTCGGGGGGCACTGTCGAAGTCCTGCCGTGGGGCGGGGACACGGCGGAGTGTCCCCGCAGGACGAGCGCGCACCCCCGCGAACAGCCGAGATATGCCGAACCGCGCGAGCCGAGGAGACACTCCGGCGGGGCACCGACCCACACCACCCAGCCCCGCCGGCGTTTGAGGCGCGGGGTCCGGGGCCGAGCCCCGGCGGGGCCCGGGGCAGCGCCCCCGCAACGGCGCCGCACCCGAACGGGAGTGGAAGCGGCAGACGAGCCGGCCTGTACGCCGGGTTCTGTCGCCCGGTGACCTCGCGGTCGCCGGGGAGACGGCCATCCATCTAGGACCGGTGTTGCCACCGGCCTCGTGCGGTCTACCCGCGAACTCGGGCGAGCAGCCCTCGATCGTTCGCGCAGACCCGTCCGGGGACGGATCCTCTTGACCTTGCTCCGGGTGGGGTTTACCTAGCCGCCTGAGTCACCTCAGGCGCTGGTGGTCTCTTACACCACCGTTTCACCCTTACCGAGGGCCGAAGCCCCTGGCGGTCTGTTTTCTGTGGCACTGTCCCGCGGGTCACCCCGGGTGGCCGTTAGCCACCACCCTGCCCTGTGGAGCCCGGACGTTCCTCGGCGGGATCCTGAGACCCCGACGCGGCCGCCCGGCCGACTCGTCTGCCGTGGTGACCATGTTACCCGCGGCGACGGCCGGGTCCGACCTTGCTTGACCTTGACGCAGCGGCAGGGTTTCTACTGGGGGGCATGCGGATCGGAGAGATCGCCGCGGTCGTCGGGGTCACCACCCGGGCGATCCGGCACTACCACCATGTCGGGCTCCTCCCGGAACCGGAGCGGCGCCCCAACGGCTACCGGGCCTACAGCCTCCGTGACGCCGTCCTGCTGGCCCGCGTACGCCGGCTCACCGAGCTCGGGCTCGGCCTCGACGAGGTGCGGGACGTCCTCGCCGACGACGCCGGGCGCGAACTGGCCGAGGTCCTCACGGAACTCGACGCCGACCTCGCCCGGCAGGAGGCCGAGATCCAGGAGCGGCGGCGCCGGCTCGCCGTGCTGCTCGCCGCCGGGCCGGGGGAGGCCGAGCCGCTCTCGCCCGGGCTCGCCGCCCTGTTGGCGAAGGCGCCCCGCACGGACTCGCCGGCCGCCGCCAAGGACCGCGAACACCTGACCCTCCTCGACGCGACGGGCGCGGGCGGCCAGGAGATCTACGCCGCGATGGGCCCGCTGGCCGCCGATCCCGCCGTGCTCGCGCTGTACGTGCGACTCGACGAGCTCGCCGACGCGCCCGTGGACGACCCGCGGATCCCGCCCCTGGCGGCGGAGCTGGTGGCGGCCGTCCCCGACGAGGTGTTCGCCGCGATCCCCACCGACGGGGTGGTCGTGACCGGGTTCCAGGAGGCGCTGCTCGCCGAGTACGCGCCCGCGCAGGCCGAAGTCGTCCGCCTCGTCATGGAGGCGTTCATGGAGAGGGGGCGGGGATGACCCGCATACGGGCGGCACGGATCGCCGTCACCGCCGTCGTCCCGGCGGAGCTGGGGCTCGTGGTGTGTCTGGCGGCCGGGGTGCGCCTGCCGGGATGGGCGCTCGCCGTCACCGAGGCGCTCCTCGTCGGGGTGCTGCTGCTGGAGGCCTGGGTGCTGTACGGCCTCTACGCCGCCGAGCGGGCCCGCGGCGCGGACCGCCGGGCCGCCCGCCGCGCCGCGGTCCGGGCCGTGGTCCCGACGCAGGTGCGGCGGCTGGTGCTGCACGAGCTGCGCGCCGCCGCCTCGCTGGGGCGGTGGGCCGTCCGCGGCAAGCACGGGGTGCGCCCCGGGGACCTCGCCGCCGCGTACACCGGACCGCAGACGGCCATGATGTACGGGATGCTCTTCGTGTCGGTGATCGAGACCATCGGCCTGGCCCTGCTCATCCCCTGGCCGACGGTCCACCGGGTGGTGCTGGTGCTGGACGTGTACGGCATCCTGCTCGTCCTCGCGCTGCACGCCGCGTGCGTGACCCGGCCGCATGTGGTCCGCCCCGACGGGTCGCTGAGGATTCGCTACGGTGCCCTGTTCGACCTGGCCGTCCCGTCGGACGCGGTGGCCTCCGTACGGGTGGACCGACGCTACCCCGAGGGCCGGCTGGTGACGCTGTCCGAGGACGGGGTGCTCGACCTCATCGTCGGCAGCCAGACCACCGTGACCCTGGAACTGAACCGGCCGCTGCGCTTCACCCGGCCGCTCGGCGCGACGGGCGAGGCCCGGACCGTCCGCTTCCACGCCGACGACCCGCGCGCGCTGGTCACCGCCCTGCGTCGGCAGCCCGCCGGAGCCTAGGCGCCCCTATACGGGCGCGAAGAGGAGCTTCGAGGTGCCCGGGTCGGCCTGCGTCAACCGGACCCGGATCCGGTCGCCCAGGGGCAGGTCGAGCGTGGTGGACCGGACGCGGCCGACCACCGCCGGGTCCTCCAGGTGGACCGTGCCCACCAGCGGCTCCCGGTCCTTGACCTCGATGACCGTGGCTTCGAACGTCTCCCCGACGCGGTCCTTGAGCACGGCCGCCTCGACCAGGTCCACGGACTCCCGTTCGACCGTGTTCGCCAGCCGGCCGCCTTCCGCCATCTCGTCCGGGAGCGCGGGAAGGGCCTCCAACACCCACGGCGGCGGTTCCGTCCCGGCCACCGCCGCCAGGCACAACTCCCCGGTGTAGCGGTCCACGAGTCGGCGCAGCGGCGCGGTGCAGTGCGTGTACGGGGCCGCCACCGCGGAATGGATCGCCGGATCGGGGCTCTCGCCGCCGGTGAAGGCCGTGTAGCCCGCGCCGCGCAGCAGGGCCGTGCACTCCTGGAGGAAGGCGGCGTGGGCGGGGCGGTGCGGGTCGAGGGAGCGCACGAGTTCGGCGTACGGCACGTGGTGCGGCCAGTCGATCCGGAGGGCCTTCGCCGTCCGCCGGAGCTTGCCGACCGCGCCGTCGGGGGCGCTGGGGAGCGTACGCAGGATGCCGGTGCCGGTGGCCAGCATCAGATCGGCCGCGGCCATGCCGGCCATCAGGGAGATCTGCGCGTTCCAGCCGTCGGCGGGCAGCGGGGCGCGGTAGGCGAGGGAGTAGGTGCCGTCGCGCTCGACGATCTCCTGCTCGGGCACGTTGAGGGAGATGCCGCCGCGTGCCTGTTCCAGGGCCTCGCGGAGCCGGCCGATGTCCTTCAGGAGGGCGAGCGGCTCCTCCGCCGTACCGGTGTCGATGGCCTTCTGGACGCCGTCGTAGTCGAGCCTGGCCCGGCTGCGGATCAGCGCGCGCCGGACGTCGACGGTCTCGACCCGGCCCTCGGGGTCCAGGTCGAAGGACCACACCAGAGCCGGGCGGAGCTGATCGGGCAGCAGGCTGGCCGCGCCCTCCGAGAGGACGGCCGGGTGCAGCGGGACCTTCCCGTCGGGGAAGTACAGGGTGGTCACGCGGCGGTGGGCCTCGGCGTCGAGGGCGCCGCCCGGGGTGACGAAGGCGGCGACGTCGGCGATCGCGTACCGGACCCGGTAACCGCCGCCGGGACGCTTCGCCAGGTGCATGGCCTGGTCGAGGTCGACCGAGTCCGGCGGGTCGATCGTGAAGAAGGGGATGTCCGTACTGTCCAGCTCCGGGAGCCGGGGGTGCGCCGCAGCCTGCTCGGCCTCGGCGAGGACCTCGGGCGGAAACGCCTCGGGCACCTCCAGCTTCGTCCGCAGTTCACGCAGCGCGGCCCGCAGAGCAGCCCCGTCTGCGCCGGTCATGTGCATCTGACGGCGTGGCATGCGTCGAGCGTAGGGGCGGGGGGCTCGGACGGCGCGGCGAGCGGGGGCGGCGGACGTCTACCCTGGCTCGGGGGCCGCACCCCCTGCGACGTCGTACCGAAGGAGAACCACCGTGCTCGTGCTGCTGCCGCCGTCCGAAGGAAAGGCCGCCGGCGGCTCCGGCGCACCCCTGAAGCCGGAGGCGCTGTCCCTGCCCGGTCTCGCTCCGGCCCGTGCGGCGGTGCTGGAGGAGCTGGTCGAGCTGTGCGCGGCGGACGAGCTGAAGGCGCGCGAGGTGCTGGGCCTGAGCGAGGGCCTGCGCGGCGAGGTCGCCAAGAACGCGGAGCTGCGTACGGCGGGGGCCCGGCCTGCGGGCGAGATCTACACGGGCGTGCTCTACGACGCGCTCGGCCTGGCCGATCTGCCGGCCGCGGCGCGGGCGTCGGCCGAGGACGCGCTGCTGGTGTTCTCGGGGCTGTGGGGCGCGGTGCGGATCACCGACCGGATCCCGTCGTACCGCTGCTCGATGGGCGTGAAGCTGCCCGCGCTGGGCGCGCTGGGGGCGTACTGGCGGGGGCCGATGGCGGAGGTCATGCCGGAGGCGGCCGGGGACGGGCTGGTGCTGGACCTGCGGTCGGCGGCGTACGGGGCCGCGTGGAAGCCGAAGGGTGAGGTGGCGGGGCGGACCGCGACCGTCCGGGTGCTGCACTCGCAGATGGTGGACGGGGTGGAGAAGCGGTCCGTGGTGAGCCACTTCAACAAGGCGACGAAGGGCCGGTTGGTACGGGACCTGCTGACGGCGGGGGCCGCGCCGGCTTCGCCCGCCGAACTGGTCACGGCCCTGCGGGATCTGGGCTACGCCGTCGAGGCCGAGGCCCCTGCGAAGCCGGCGAAGGCCTGGTCCCTCGACGTGGTCGTGACCCAGATCCACCACTGACGCGCCGTACCGGGGGCTCCGCCCCCGCGCCCCCGCGCCTCGAACGCCGGCGAGGCTGGATTCTGTCCTAGTGGCCCAGGGGCCAGGCGACCGCGGCCGGGGTCAGGTTCGTGGTACCCGCGTAGGCGGCGCAGGCGTCCGTCAAGGTTTCCAGGAGGGTGAGCGGGTCCGGGAGGGTGTGCTCCATGCCGCGGATCCAGGTCACCGCCTGGTCACCGGGCAGGGTCGCCGGCGGGACCAGGACGTAGCTGCCGCGGCAGTGCCAGCGCAGGCCCGGGTGCTCGTCCATCGTCTCGGGGTGGCAGTCCAGTTCGCACGGCCACCACTCGTCCTCGTCCTCGGGGGTGCCGCGGGTGGCGGTGAAGAAGAGCATCCGGGCCTGTTCGCCGGTGCCGCCCGATTCGGCGACGGGGCCGACCTCGATCCCGGCCTCCAGCAGTCGGGCCAGGGCGGCGGTGCCGGCCTCCAGCGGGACGTCGAGGACGTCGTGGACCATGCCGGTCGCGGTGATGAAGTTGGCCTGGGGCTGGTTGCGCGCCCAGCGTTCGACCTGGGCGCGGTCGGTGGTCGACTGGGTCTGCCAGGCGAAGGAGACGGGGTGCCGTGCGGGCGTCGGACAGCCGATCCGGTCGCACGAACATCGGTAACCGGCGGGATGGGCGGCGGGGGCGAGCGGCAGGCCCGCGGCGGCGACGGCCAGGAGGAGCGCCTCGCGCTCCGCTCCGGGGTCCTCGGCGGTGGGTTTCTGCCGCCGGCGCAGCCACTGGGAAATCCTGCTCTGCTCGCCGCGTTTGACGCGGCCGGACTCAGACCCCATCTATCCCCTCACCTCACCGTATCCCCGGCGGACCAACCCATCGTCCCACCATCCTGAGCCCCGGGTGACCGCTCTTGACGAGCGGGGGGTTGAAGATACGCGACCGGATACCCCTACATAACCATAGAATTCGGCCATATCTTCTCGGCCGATCTTCGATTCCCTGCCCGCTATCGGGCGGTGACGTTGGCCACCCCGCCCAGCACCCGGTCCACGAGCGCGTCGGTGTAGGCGTGCGTCAGGGGCGCGGTGCGCATCAGCCAACGGTAGGTGAGCGGCCCCACGAGCATCTCCACCGTCAGCCGCAGGTCCGTGTCCGGCGCGAGCAGGCCGGCCTCCACGGCGGTGCGCAGCCGGGCCTCGTACAGGGCGAGCTGGGGTTCGAGCAGCTGCTCGGTGAAGCGGGCGCCGAGCTCGGGATCGGTGGCGCCGGCCGCCGTCAGGGCGCGCGAGGGGGCGTCGTACTTCTCGTCGTTGAACTGGTCGACCGTCGTCCGCAGGACGTACTTCAGGTCGGCCGCGAGATCCCCGGTGTCGGGGAAACCGGCCCACTCCGCCTCCGTCTCCGCGTCGCCGAAGAGGGTCAGTGAGGCGTCGAGGAGGACGGCGGCCTTCGAGGGCCACCAGCGGTAGATGGTCTGCTTGCCGACGCCCGCGCGGGCGGCGATGGCCTCGATGGTCAACTTGTTGTAGCCGACCTCTCCGACGAGGGCGAGCGAGGCGTCGAGGATGGCGCGCCGGGAACGGTCGCTGCGGCGGGTGGCGTCAGGGGTCTTGGGCATGGCCCGAAATTACCAAAGCGAGACGTCTCGTCTTTTTCCAGGTTTGCGTAAACCACCCAATCAGTTCACTGTGCTGTCCAGGTGGAGGAGAGACGATTCTCTCCAGCACTCGTCCCGAGTCGTGAAAGTCGTGAGGAGCCTTCTTTGCGCAGAGACGCCACACCCCGGCGCTACCTGATGTGCCCACCCGCACACTTCAAGGTCACGTACTCCATCAATCCGTGGATGGATCCCACGAAACCGGTGGACCTGCCCCTCGCACTGGCCCAGTGGGAAGACCTGAGGGACCGTTACCGCTCCCTCGGTCACATCGTCGAAACCCTCGAACCCGACCCCGCCCTGCCCGACATGGTCTTCGCGGCGAACGGGGCCCTCGTCGTCGACGGCCGGGTCCTCGGGGCCCGGTTCGCCTACCCGGAACGGACCGCCGAGGCCGAGCGGCACCTCGACTGGTTCCGCGGCAACGGCTACACGGACATCCACGAGCCCTCCCACGTCAACGAGGGCGAGGGGGACTTCGCGGTCACCGAGCACTACATCCTGGCCGGCCGGGGCTTCCGCTCCAGCCCGCTCTCGCACGACGAGGCCCAGGAGTTCTTCGGCCGCCCGGTCATCGGCCTCGACCTGGTGGACCCGCGCTACTACCACCTGGACACGGCGCTCAGCGTCCTCGACGGCGACGAGATCATGTACTACCCGGAGGCCTTCTCGCCCGGCAGCCGGGGAGTGCTCAGGCGGCTCTTCCCGGACGCCCTGATCGCCGACGGCCGCGACGCGGCCGCCCTCGGCCTGAACGCGGTCTCCGACGGCCTGCACGTCCTGCTCCCACAGGCGGCGACCGGCCTGCTGGAGCCGCTGCGGGACCGGGGGTTCGAGCCGGTCCCGATGGATCTGGGCGAGCTGCTCAAGGGCGGCGGCAGCGTGAAGTGCTGCACCCAGGAGCTGCGCCCGTAGGACCGGCCAAGGCCGCGACCACGGCCGTGGTCGCGGCTACGGCTACGGCTACGGCTGCGGTGCCGGGGGCCAGGCCTGGCCCCAGTCGGCGTCCCGGGCGGCCTTGTAGAGGTCGCCGTGGCGCTTGGTCACGTTGACCCGGGTCAGGCCGCTCCCCTCGGGTCCGCACAGTTCCAGCAGGACGAGCCCCTTCCGGATCTGCGGTCTCCGCGTGATCCGGGAGGCGGCCGGCTCCGTCGGGAAGCGGGTGGCGGCGACGTAGCTGAACTTCTCGTCCTCGTAGGGCAGCGAGCCGCCCTTGACCTGGCGGTGCAGGGAGGATCGGCTCACCCGCGCCGAGAAGTGGCACCAGTCCTTGCCGACCTCGATCGGACAGGTCCCGTCGTGCGGGCACGGTGCGGCGATCCGCAGCCCGGCCTCGATCAGCTGGTCACGGGCCTCGCGGATGCGCAGGTAGCCCTCCGGCGTACCCGGCTCGATCAGCACCACGGCCTGGCCGGCCCGTGCCGCCTCGGCGACGACCGCCGCGCGCGCCGGTGCGGTCAGTTCGCCGAGTACGTAGGACACCGTCACCAGGTCCGCCTCGGGCAGGGTCAGCCCGGAGCCGATGACCGCCCGGCGCCAGGCCGCGGCGCGGAGCACCTCCGAGGTGGACGCCGCCGCCAGTTCCCGGCCGAGGGCCAGGGCCGGCTCCGCCCAGTCCAGCACGGTGGTCTGCCGCGGGCCGTCCCAGGTGGCGTCCACCGCCCAGGTCGCGGCGCCCGTGCCGCCGCCCACGTCCACGTGGGAGCCCGGCGCCCAGTCGGGCGCGGCCTCGGCCAGCCCGTCGAGGGCGCCCCGGACGGCCTCGAAGGTGGCGGGCATCCGGTACGCCGCGTACGCCGCCACGTCGGAGCGGTCGCGCAGGACGGGCGCGTCGGTCGGGGTCTGTCCCCGGTAGTTGGCGATGAGCCGCTCGACGGCGGCCGTGGCCTGCTTCGGGGGGAGCCCGTCGAGCAGTCCGCCGAGCGTGCGGCGGAGGGTTTCGGCGGAGGTGGGGGCGGAGGCGTTCACCTGCTGAGTTTACGGCGGGCCGGGGCCGGGGCCGGCAGGGAGGGCCCCGGCTCCGGCCCCTCGGCTCAGTCCTTCGCCGGGGCGGGCGCGGGGTGTGCGTCCCGCTGCTGCCAGGGGCGGCACAGGGCCAGGAAGCAGCTCACCGAAAGCATCGCGCACACCAGCTGCACCAAGGCCATCGGGACCGCGGTGTCCTCGCCCGCGATGCCCACCAGCGGGGAGGCGATCGCGCCGACCAGGAAGGAGGTGGTGCCGAGCAGCGCGGAGGCCGATCCGGCCGCGTGCGGGGTCCGCATCAGCGCCTGCGCGTTGGTGTTCGGCAGCACGATGCCCATCGCCGACATGAGGACGAACAGCGCGGTGGCGATGGGGGTCAGCCCGATCTCGCCGAAGACGCCCGTCGCCATCAGCAGCAGGGACACCGCGGAAACCAGGACGACCGCGAGGCCGACGGCCAGCACCTTGTCCAGGCGCACCCGGCCGACCAGCAGCTTGCCGTTGATCTGCCCGACGAGGATCAGGCCGACGGAGTTCAGGCCGAAGAGCAGGGAGAAGGTCTGGGGCGAGGCGCCGTAGATCTCCTGCACCACGAAGGGGGAGGCGGAGATGTAGGAGAAGAGGACGGCGAAGGCGAAGCCGCCGGTCAGGGTGTAGCCGGCGAAGACCCGGTCGCCGAGCAGCCCGCGCATGGTCCGCAGCGCGGAGCCGACGCCGCCGGTGTGTCGCCGCTCGGGCGGCAGGGTCTCGCCGAGGCCGCGCCAGACCATCAGGGTGAGGACCGTGCCGACGCCGGTGAGGACGACGAAGACGCCCCGCCAGTCGGCGAAGCGCAGCACCTGGCCGCCTATGAGCGGCGCGACGATCGGGGCGGCCCCGGATATGAGCATCAGGGTGGAGAAGAAGCGGGCCATCTCGTCGCCGTCGTACAGGTCGCGCACGACGGCGCGCGCGATGACGACTCCGGCGGCCCCGGCCAGCCCTTGGAGCAGCCGGAAGGCGATCAGCAGCTCGGCGGTCGGGGCGAGGGCGCAGATCGCGGTGGCCAGGACGTAGACGACCATGCCGACGAGCAGCGGCCGGCGGCGTCCCCACTTGTCGCTCATCGGGCCGATGACGAGCTGGCCGAGGGCCATACCGGCGAGGCAGGCGGTGAGGGTCAGCTGGATCGTCGCGGCGGGGCTGTTCAAGGCGTCGGTGACCTGCGGCAGGGCCGGCAGGTACATGTCCATGGACAGCGGGGGGAGGGCGGTGAGCCCGCCGAGTATGAAGGTGACGAGCAGGCTCGTGCGGCGTGCGCGCGTCAGGGACGCGGTGGCGGCGGGGGCGGAGGGCGATTCGGGCGACGAGTCGTGCGAGGGTGCCGTCGCGGGGCCTCTCTCCGACATGCGGAACTCCAGTCTTCTCATCTGCTTTTATGCACCCCTGACCGACCCATGTTCTCAGCAATCGGAACGTCCCGGGACCGGAGCGTGCTGTGACGTACCCTGCGGCCCCATGGACGAACCTACGAAGAAGATCGCCGTGGTGACCGGCGCCGGCTCCGGGATCGGCCGCTCCGTGGCCCTGACCCTGGCTGCCGCGGGCTGGTCCGTGGCCGTGGCCGGCCGCCGGGCCGAACCGTTGGAGGAGACCGCCGCCGCGGCCGGGCCCGACGCCGACGTGCTGTGCGTGCCGGCCGACGTCAGCGACCCGGACGACGTGAATCGGCTGTTCGAGTCGGTGCGCGCCCGCTACGGGCGCCTCGACCTGCTCTTCAACAACGCCGGCACCTTCGGACCGGGCGGGGTCCCGCTGGAGGACCTCACCTACGAGGCCTGGCGTTCGGTCGTCGACGTCAACCTCACCGGTTCCTTCCTGTGCGCGCAGGCCGCCTTCCGACAGATGAAGGCGCAGGACCCGCAGGGCGGCCGCATCGTCAACAACGGCTCCATCTCGGCGCACGTGCCGCGCCCCCACTCCGTCGCCTACACCGCGACCAAGCACGCGATGACCGGCCTGACCAAGTCCCTGTCGCTGGACGGGCGGCCGTACCGGATCGCCTGCGGCCAGATCGACATCGGCAACGCGGCGACCGAGATGACCGAGCGGATGCAGACCGGGATCCTCCAGGCCAACGGGCAGCTGGCCGTCGAGCCGGTCATGGACGCCGCCGACGTGGCCCGCACGGTGCTGCACATGGCGGAACTCCCGCTGGAGGCGAACGTGCAGTTCGCGACGGTGATGGCGACCTCGATGCCGTACATCGGCCGCGGCTGAGCCACCGCTGAGCCACCGCCGAGCCGCGCGCGTCCCGCCGGATCGACGCCCGAGCCGCGCCGGAGCCGTCGTGGGAATGGCGTTGCCAGGCCGTGGGGGCGCGGTCGATCATGACCGGATGACCGATACCGAGGTACTGCGCTACACCGCCTTCTCCCATGACCCGGACGGCGGCAACCCGGCCGGGGTCGTGCTCGACGCCACCGGTCTGGACGACCGCGCCATGCTGGAGATCGCCGCCGAGCTGGGCTACAGCGAGTCGGCCTTCCTGACCGCCCCGCCCGAGGGGTTCGGCGGTGAGGAGGGCCGGTCCTTCACCGTGCGCTACTTCAGCCCGAAGGCGGAGGTCCCCTTCTGCGGGCACGCGACCGTGGCCACGGCCGTCGCGCTCGGGGAGCGGATCGGGCCGGGGGAGCTGCTCTTCGCCACCCGGGCGGGGACCGTACCGGTGTCCGTCACCACCGAGGGCGAGCGGCTGCGGGCCACGCTAACCAGCGTCGAGCCGCACACCGAGGAGATCGCCGCCGAGGACCTCGCGGAAGCACTGGCCGCGCTGGACTGGCCCGAGGCCGACCTGGACCCGGCCATCCCGCCCGCGATCGCCTACGCCGGGGCACGGCACCTGGTGATCGGCGCCCGCACCCGGGGCCGGCTCGCGGACCTGGCCTACGACTTCGCCCGGCTGGAGGCCCTGATGCGGCGCCTGGACCTCACCACGGTCCAGCTGGTGCACCGGGCCGGCCCCGCGGAGTTCCACGTACGCGACCCCTTCCCGGTCGGCGGGGTGGTCGAGGACCCCGCCACGGGAGCCGCCGCGGCCGCCCTCGGTGCGTACGCCCGCGAGCGCGGCCTGGTCCCGGCGGACGCCGTGCTCACCCTCCACCAGGGAACGGACATGGGCCGTCCCGGCGTGCTCACCGTGGAACTGCGCGAGGGCGACCCGCGCGTCCGGGTCAGCGGCACGGGAGTACGGATTCCGTGAGCGACCGTCGATGAGGGTGCTCCGGTTCGCGGAGGCGGACCTGCCCGCGGACCTCGCACGGGAGGTCGCCGCGCTGGAGGAGAGGGCGTGGCCCGGCTCCACGCCCGGTCACGACCCGGCGCTCCACCCGAGGACGATGCTGCTCGTGGACGCGGTCGGCACGGTGACCGCCGCGCTGTCGCTGCTGTACAAGCCGATTTCGCTCGCGGACCGCACGTACCGGGCCGCCGGACTCAGCTCCGTGGTCGCCCTGCCGGAGCTGCGCGGCCGCGGTCTCGGTGGCCGGCTGGTGGCGCGGGCCCGCGCCGAGCTGGCGGCGGACCCGGCCGTGGACCTGGCGCTGTTCAGCTGCGACCGGCCCCTGGCGGCCTTCTACGAGGCGGCCGGCTTCGAAGTGCTGCCCGGCACGGTCCTGGTGGGCGGGACCCCCGAGGATCCCCTGGCCACCGACGATCCCGGCTTCGACAAGGTGGTGCTCGCGGCCTTCTTCTCCGAGGACCCGGACCGGGACCGCGCCGCCTTCACGGGCGTCCGTGTCCCGCTCCACCCCGGAGACACCGACAGGCTGTGGTGACGGGCCCGAGGGCCCCGCACCACAGCCTGTCGGCTGTGCTCTCCCGGAGACGTCCGCTCAGTTGGCGGGCGTCGAGCCCGAGTCCGCGGGCCGCAGCTTCGGCGCGGCCGGCCGGCTGCGGTCGAGGAGGAACAGCGTCAGCACGGGGACCAGGTACAGCAGCCACACCGTGAGCTGGAGGACCGTGGGATCGGGCTGGAAGTTGAAGACGCCCTTGAGCAGGGTCCCGTACCAGCTGTCCGGCGGGATCGTCTCGCTGATGTCGAAGGCCTTGTCGCCCAGGCCGCCCAGGAAGCGGGCCTCCTGGAGGTCGTGTACCCCGTACGCGAGCACGCCCGCGGCCACGATCACCAGCATGGCGCCGGTCCACCGGAAGAACTTCGCCAGATTGATCTTCAGCGTGCCCCGGTAGAAGAGGTAGCCCAGCGCGATCGCCGTGGCGATGCCCAGCAGCACACCGATCAGCGGCGCCGAGGAACCCTCGCCGCTGGCCCGTACCGACGCCCACACGAACAGCGCCGTCTCCAGGCCCTCCCGGCCGACGGCCAGGAACGCGGTGGCGACCAGCGCGCCGGTGCCCATCGCCAGCGCCGTGTCGAGCTTGCCGTGCAGGTCGGCCTTCAGATGCCGCGCGGTGCGCTTCATCCAGAAGACCATCCACGTCACCAGACCCACCGAGATGATCGACAGGGTGCCGCCGAGCAGCTCCTGCGCCTCGAAGGTCAGCTCCTGGGTGCCGAATTCGAGCATCGCGCCGAAGGCGAGGGAGATCCCGCAGGCGATCGCGATGCCCAGCCACACGGGACGCAGGGCGTCCCGGCGGTCGGTCTTCACCAGGTAGGCGACGAGGATGCAGACGACCAGACTGGCCTCCAGCCCCTCGCGCAGGCCGATCAGATAGTTGCCGAACACGGCGGTGGTTCCTCTCCGGCGGGGACTACGCGAACAGCGTCCGGCCCCACCAGTCGTCCTTGTCGCGGACGCCCGGCGGGACGGCGAAGACGGCCGAACCCACGTGCTGGATGTATTCGTTGAGGACGTCGGACTTGGCCAGGTTGCGCTGGATCGGGATGAAGCCCTTGCGTATGTCGCGCTGGTAGGCGAGGAAGAACAGGCCCGCGTCCAGGCGGCCCAAGCCGTCCGTGCCGTCCGTGAAGGAGTAGCCGCGGCGCAGGATCGTCGCACCGTTGTTGGTGTCCGGGTGCGCGAGGCGCACGTGCGCCTCCGGCTTCATCGCCTTCAGGAACGGCTCGTCGCGCTCCTTGGACTTGCCGACCGGGGCACCCTCGCCCTTGTCGCGGCCGAAGATGTCCTCCTGCTCCTGGAGCGGGGTGCGGTCCCAGGTCTCGATGTTCATCCGGATCCGGCGCGCCACCAGGTACGAGCCGCCGGTCAGCCAGTCGCTGCCGTCACCCGCGCCGACCCACACGTGCTTGTCCAGGGCGGCCTTGTCGTTGCCGGAGATGTTCCGGGTGCCGTCCTTGAAGCCCATCATGTTGCGCGGGGTCTGCTCGTCGGGGGTGGTCGACGAGGTCTTGCCGAAGCCGAGCTGCGACCAGCGCATCGCGGTGCGGCCGAAGCCGATGCGGGCCAGCTGGCGGATCGCGTGCACGGCGACCTGCGGGTCGTCGGCGCAGGCCTGGACACAGAGGTCGCCGCCGGAGCGCGCCGGGTCCAGGTTGTCGCCGGGGAACAGCTCCAGGTCCACCAGCGCCTCGGGACGCTTGCCCTCCAGCCCGAACCGGTCCTTGGCGAACAGGCCCGGCCCGAAGCCGATGGTCAGGGTGAGTCGGGAGGCCTTCAGGCCCAGCGCCTCGCCGGTGTCGTCCGGCGGGGCCTCCGGGAGGCCGCCGAAGCCGCCCTCACCGACCGGCAGACCGGCCGTCATCAGCCGGGCCGCCACCGTCCACTCCTTGAGGAGCTTGATCAGTTCCTCGCGGTCCTTCGTCTTCACGTCGAAGGCCGCGAAGTGCAGGCGGTCCTGCACGGCGCTCGCGATACCGGCCTGGTGCTCACCGTGGAAGGGCACGGAGGCCCCGGCGGCCGCCGCCGACACCATGTCCGGGCCGCCGCCGAAGGCCGTCATCGCACCGCCGGCCGCGGCGGCGCCGAGCGCGAACCCGGCCCCGCCCCAGCCCAGCACCGCACGCCGCGAAGGCGCCGCGGTGGAGGTCGCCGCCGTACCGTCGCCGTCCTGCTGAGACTGCTCGGGCTGCTGAGCAGCCGAGTCCGACTCGGTCATCGTCTCTCCCGCCTGCTTCCGTCTCCGCCGGCTACTTGGTGACCGCTGCGGCGAGCTTGGAGAGCGGCTCGGCGAGCGCGTTCACGCCGTCCGAGAGCTCCTTGCGCTCCGGCTCGCCGACCTTCTCGTACGAGGTGAACTCGTAGGTGGCCTTGTCGGCGCGGTACTTGTCCAGCAGGGTGTTCAGGGCCGCGAACTGGGTGTCGAGCTGCTTGACCAGCTCCGGGTCGTTCTTCGCGGCGATCGGCTTGAGGAGTTCGTACGCCTTCTCCGCGCCCTCGACGTTGGCCTTGAAGTCGACCAGGTCGGTGTGCGAGTAGCGCTCCTCCTCACCGGTGACCTTGCCGGTGGCGACCTCGTCGAGGAGCTCCTTGGCACCGTTGGCGATCGAGGTCGGGGTGATCTCGGCCTGGCCGACCTTCTTCTGCCAGTCGGTGAGGTCCGCGATCAGGGTGTCGGCGAGCTGCTTCTCGCGGTCGCCGATCTTGTTGTCGACCCACAGGGCCTTCTCCAGGCGGTGCCAGCCGGTCCAGTCCTTCTCCAGGTCCTGGCCGGCCTCCAGGCCGTCCTCGCGGACGTCGACCTTCGGGTCGATGTCGCCGAAGGACTCGGCGACCGGCTCGGTGCGCTCCCAGCCGATGCGCGAGCCGGCGTAGAGCTTCTTCGCGCCCTCGACGTCGCCGGCCTTGACCGCGTCCGCGAAGGCCTGCGCCTTGGGGAGGGTCTCCTCGGCCTGCTGCACCACGTACGCGCGGTAGGCGGCGACCGCGGCGTCCGCCTCGGGGCTGCGCTTCTCCTCGCCGCCGCCCTTGCCGGTGGCCTTGACCTTCTGCTTGATGCCGTCGCCCTTCATACCGGGCTTGCAGACGATCTCGTAGTCGCCCGCCTTGATCTCGGCGGTGATGGAGGCCTTGGTGCCGGGGCCGATGTTCTCGCGCTCGGTCACGATGCGGGCGTCCGGGAAGAGGACGTAGACCTCGGTGACCTTGGAGCCCTTGTTCTCGACGTCGATCTGCACCTTGCCGGACGGGAACTCCGTCTTCGACACCTCGCAGGCGCTGTCGGACGCCGCCACCTTGATCGCGTCGTTGCCGCCCGCGTCGCTCTTCTGGGAGCAGCCGGTGACGGCGGTCAGTGCGGCCGCCACGGAGGCGGCGGCGATGACGGTGAGGCGAGCGGGGCGCATACGAAGGCTCCTGGCGTCGGACGAAGGGGCCGTCCCGAGGAGGGAGAGGCCGATGAGGCGGACCTAACTTAACCGAGGCTTACCTCACCCATACCCCCTCGTACCGTGATTCAGCTCACGGGTTTCGGCCACGGACACGGCCCTGTCACGGGCCCTCCACGACAGCCCCATGGCATGGTCAAGCGAAGGTCAAGCCCGGACGGGGACGACCAGCGGGGCCCCGGTGCGCGGGTGCGGGAGCACCTCCACCGGCTGCCGGTAGACCCGGCTCAGCAGCTCGCCCTCGAACACCTCGGCCGGCGGTCCGTCGGCGGCGATCCGCCCGTCGTGCAGGACGGCGGCCCGGTCCGCGTAGGCGGCGGCGAGCCCCAGGTCGTGCAGGACGACGACGACCGCGTCCCCGGCCGCGGCCCGCTCCCGGCAGATGCGCAGCACGAGCTCCTGGTGGCGCAGGTCGAGGGCGGCCGTCGGTTCGTCGAGCAGCAGCAGCGGGGCTCGCTGGGCCAGTACGCGGGCCAGCGCGACCCGGGCCCGCTCACCGCCGGAGAGCGCGGAGAAAGGCCGCGCGGCGAAGTCCGTGACCTCGGTGGCGGCCATGGCGACGGCCACCGCCTCCTCGTCGGCCTCGGCGAGGGGGGTGCCGGCCCAGGGCGCGCGACCCATCCGTACGACGTCCTCCACCGGGAAGGGGAAGGACAGCGCGGCCGACTGGGGGAGTACGGAGCGACGCAACGCGAGCTCCGGGGCGCTCCAGTCGCCCACCGGGCGGCCGTCGATCCGGATCACCCCGGAGGCGGCGGGCAGATCGGCGGCGAGCGCGCCCAGCAGCGTGGACTTGCCCGCGCCGTTGGGGCCGACCAGGGCCAGCACCTCACCGGCCCGGGCGGTCAGGTCGATCCCGGCCAGGACCTCGCGCTGCCCGAGCCGCAGGTGCAGGTCCACGGCCTCGGCGACGGCGTCGCCCGGGGCGGGGCGGGCCGGGACGGTCCGGCGACCACGGGTGAGCAGCCCGGTCAGCCCGCGGGGTGTCCTGCCGGTCGGGCTGTCGGTCGTTCTGCCGGTCGGGCTGCTCGGCGGGTTGCTCGTGGGCTTGCTGGTCACGCCCAGCCTCCTTGCTTGCGGCGGGTGCGGCGCAGCAGCCAGAAGAAGAAGGGGCTGCCGAGCAGGGCGGTCAGTACACCGAGCGGCAGCTCGGCGGGCTGGGCGAGGGTCCGGGCGGCCAGGTCGCCCGCGACCAGGACGACGGCGCCGGCCAGGGCGCTGCCGGGGACCAGGAAGCGGTGACCGGGGCCGTTGGCCATGCGCAGCAGGTGCGGGACGAGCAGGCCGATGAAGGTGATGACACCGGCCACGGCGACGGCGGCGGCGGTGAGCAGCGCGACGACCAGGATGAGGGAGAGGCGCAGCCGTTCGACGTCGATGCCGAGGTGGCGGGCCGGGCGTTCGCCGAGGGAGAGGAGGTCGAGGCGGCGGGAGTAGAAGGGGGCGACGAGCAGGCCGGCGACGGCGCACGGCAGGACGGCGAGGACCTTGGGCCAGGTGGCCTGGGCGAGGGAGCCGAGCTGCCAGAAGGTGATCTGGTTGACCTGGCCGCTGTCCGCGAAGAAGACGAACAGGCCGATGAGGGCGCCGGCGAAGGCGTTGACGGCGATGCCGGTGAGGATGAGGGTGACGACCTCCGTCCGTCCACCGTTGCGGGAGAGGAGGTAGACCGAGCTGACGGTGATCAGGCCCGCGACGAACGCGCAGACGGTGATGGTCCAGTTGCCGAAGAAGCTGAGGCCGAGGCCGATGGCGGCGACCGCGCCGACGGCGGCGCCGGCCGAGATGCCGATGACGCCGGGCTCGGCGAGGGGGTTGCCGAAGACGCCCTGCATGAGCGCGCCCGCGCAGCCGAGGCCGGCGCCGACCAGCAGGGCGAGCACGACGCGGGGGAGGCGGACGTTCCACAGCACGCTCTCGCCGACCCGGTCGAGGGGGGCGCCGCCGAGACCGAGGTGGTGCTGGACGGAGGCGAGGACGTTGCCGAGGGGGATGTCGTAGGCGCCGGTTCCCGCGGAGACGAGGGCGAGGAGGGCGAGGACGGCGACGAGGGCGGTGCTGAGCAGGGCGGCGCGGCGGGTGCCGGTGCCGGTGCCGCGGGTTCGGGTGCCGGGGGCGGTGCGCGGGTGCGGCTCGGGCTCGGCGGCGGTGCCGGGGGTGGGGGCGGCGGCCGGCGCGGTGGTGCCGGGGGCGGTTCCGCCGGGGCCGGGTGCGCGCCGGGGCGTCTCCTCGGACGCCGAACGTGACGAGGGGTCGGAACGTCGGGCGGCAGTGTGTTCGGCGCCCTGCGGGGATCGCCCCGACACGCCCCCGGCCCCGTCGGAACCGCGCGGGGAGTGCGGCGGGCCACTGCCGGTTCCGTCCGTGCTCCTTGTGGGTTCCGTCGGTACGCCCCCGGCTCCGTCGGATTGGTGCGGTGCCTGCTCGCCGGAGTCCATGTCGGGAGCGGTCCTTGCTTCCGGGTCGTGGAGGGCCACCTCAGGCGCCCTTCCCGTAGAGCTGGGTGATCAGGGAGGAGAGGACCTGGTCGGTGCGGGGGCCGTAGTTGAGGAGGACGCCGTCGTCGATCGTGACCACGCGGCGGTCCATGCCGGCCGGGGTCTGGGCGACGCCCGGGATCTTGACCAGGCCGTCGATGCCGCCGACCGATTCGAGGCCCTTGGACATGACCAGGATCGCGTCGGGGGCGGCGGCCGCCAGGGCCTCGCTGGTGATCGGGGTGAAGTCCTTGCCGAGGCCGGACTCCTTGCCGGTGTCGACCGCGCCGGCCGCTTCGAGGAGCGAGGCCGCTCCGGAGTCCGAGCCGCCCAACAGGTAGACGGAGGCGGTGCCGCGGAGGTAGAGGAAGGCGACCCGGGGCTGCTCGGCCGTGGCGGCGGGAACGTTTCGGCGGGCGGCGGCGATCCGGTCCGCGGTGCGCTGGTTCAGCTGCGTGCCGGTCTCCTTGACGCCGAGGGCGGCGGCCACGGCGTCGATCCGCTTCGGTACCCCGTCCAGCCCCTTGGCGGGGGCGATGACCAGCAGGGGTACGCCGGCGTCGCGGATCTGTTGGATCGCCTCTCCCGGGCCGCTGGTGGTCTCCGCGATGACGAGGGTGGGGCGCAGGGACAGGACGCTCTCCGCGGAGACGTCGTGTCCACGTGTCACCACCGGCAGCTGGGCGGCCTGTTCGAAGGTGGCCGTGATGTCCCGGGCGACGACCTGCTTGCCGAGGCCCAGCGTGTGGACGATCTCGTTGAGGCTGCCGCTGAGGGGGACGACCCGGTCCGCGGACGTGATCGTGACCTGGGTGCCGTCGACCGAGGGCACGGTGACCGGCAGGGCGGGCCGGGGCGTCGGGAGCGGTTCCACCCGGTCCGGGACCGCGGCTGCGCTGGGGGCGGATGAGCCCGGGTTGGTGGCCGTACCTCCGCAGGCCGTCAGCGCGAGTGCCAGTGCTGCCACGGCAACTGCGAGACGGGGAAAGCGGGTTGACGCGGCGGGCGTAGGCACGAAGGCACCGTCCTGATCGTCCGACTGAGGTTCTGGAGACCGGGGGGTGTTCATCCGGCCGTGCCTAGCTTAGGTTAGCCTAACCTTGCTCGCTAGACCTTAGGAGGGGGCATTCATGCCCACGAGACCCGTCCGTACGTTCGCCGTCGCCCTGTTGGCGGCCCTGCTGGGTGCGCTGCTCCCGGCGACCGCCGCTCAGGCCGGCACCGTACAGGGGGGTCGACTCGACTGGGGCATCAAATCGTCTTTCCAGAGTTATGTCACGGGTCCGGTGGCAAAAGGTGGTTTCAAGCTGAAGAGTGGCGCGGCCACCGTCGGTGGCAGTCTCTTCCGCTTCCATTCCGCGGCCGGATCCTACGACCCCGACTCCGGCGCCTTCGAGGCCTCCTACTCGGGCGGGGTGACCTTCCAGGGCCACCAGAAGCCCGACGGTGTCTACGAACTGGACATGACGATCAGTCGCCCGACCGTCAAGATCTCCGGCGGCAAGGGCACCCTGTACGTCGACGTCTCCAGCAAGGCCAAGGACAGCGGCGCGGTCACCGACCAGTCGCAGGTCGCCTTCGCCTCGCTCGGCGTCGGCGGCATCAACATGAAGGGCGGCGCGAGCCCGCTGTCCCTCACGAACCTCCCGGCCACCCTCACCGCGGAGGGCGCCAAGGCCTTCGCCGGCTACTACGGCGCCGGCACCCGGCTCGACCCCGTCTCGCTCTCCGCCGACGTCAAGAGCGCCCCGGCCGCCGAGCCCGCGCCGTCGGCCACGACCGCGCAGCCGAGCACCACCGCGCAGACCTCGCAGGCGCCGGGATCCTTCGCCGACGCCGCCGTCGACTGGGGGGTGCGCCGCACCTTCCGTGAGTACGTCACCGGTTCGATCGGCCAGGGCAAGTGGACCCTCGCCGAGGGCGCCCAGGACGGCGGCGCACTCTTCCGCTTCCCGCAGGGCAAGGGCTCGTTCGACGGCGCGAAGGGCACTCTTGACGCGGCCTTCGCCGGTACGGTCCAGTTCACCGGCGCCCACCTGGACCTCACCCTCGGCAAGATGAGCGTGAAGGTGGAGAACGGCAAGGGCGTCCTGTCCGCGGACGTCACCACCGGCGGTCGGACGAAGAACGCCGTCCCGCTCGTGGAGTTCGACGCCAAGGCTCTGAAGACCGAGGGCAAGCTGGCCACCCTGACCGAAGCCCCGGCCACCCTCACCGAGGGCGGCTCCCAAGCCTTCAACTCCATGTACAAGGCCGGCACCGAGATGGACCCCGTCTCGCTCGCCGTCGCCCTGGACGCCACCGCCCAACTGCCCGCCCTGCCCGACCTGGGCTCGACGGCCTCGCCCGCCCCCGCGTCCGCGTCGCCGTCCGCCGAGCCCGCCCCCGCCGTCGCCGCGAAGGCCACGGAGTCCTCGAACACCGGGCTCTTCGTCGCCCTCGCCGTGGCCGTCCTGCTCCTGGCCGGCGGTGGCACCTTCCTGGTGGTGCGGGGGCGTCGTACGGCGGCCGCCTCGCCGGCGCCGACCGACGCGCCCCAGTAGGAAACCTCCTCCTCTCCCCTTCCCCCTGTTCCTTCAGGAGTACCCAGCCATGTCGTCCATCCGACGCCCGATCTCCCTCGCGGCCGCGGTCCTGACCGCCGCGGCGCTCGGCGCCACCGCCTTCGCCCTGCCCGCCACCGCCGCGGGCGGCCCGCCCACCGAACCGATGAAGATCACCGGCGGCACCCTCGACTGGGGCGTGCTCGCGAGCTACCGCGCCTACGTGACCGGCATGGCCAAGGGCAGCATCACCGTCGCGGACGGGGCCGAGCAGAACGAGGACGGCACCCTGCGCTTCGTCGAGCCGACCGGCGCGTACGAGCCGGCCAACGGGCACGTGGTGAAGGCGGCCTTCAGGGGCAGCGTCACCTTCTCCTCGCCCGCCCCGCCGACCGGCCACG
Organism: Streptomyces sp. CLCI03; assembly: GCF_053615355.1. Classification (NCBI taxonomy): domain Bacteria; kingdom Bacillati; phylum Actinomycetota; class Actinomycetes; order Kitasatosporales; family Streptomycetaceae; genus Streptomyces; species Streptomyces sp. CLCI03. Next base: position 5,655,202 of record NZ_CM132132.1, read on the forward strand.
GCTTCGAGGTCAAGCTCTCGGACATCCGTATCGACACCGGCACCAAGAAGCTCACCGCGGACGTCACCAAGGGCGGCACGACCACCCAGGACGTGCCCATGGCCACCGTGGCCTTCACCGGCCAGTCGATGACCAACCTGGCGACCACGCTCACCCAGGAGGCCGCGGACGCGCTCGGTTCGGCGGGCTACAAGGACAAGCCGGGCGACCCGCTCAACGCCAAGCTGGAGTTCGAGAAGCCGGCGCCCGAGCCGACCCCGTCCACCACCACCAAGAACCCGACTCCTCCGGCCGACGACACGCAGAAGGTGCTCAGCGGCAAGCTGACGTGGGGCGTGAAGGAGTCCTTCCGCAAGTACGTGCTGAGCGCGGGCTCGATCACCCCGGCCGGCGGCGCCGCCAAGAACGGCGACACCTTCGACTTCGCCTTCGGCAAGGGCGACCTGGACGTCAAGAAGCAGAAGCTGAACGCCTCCTTCCAGGGCAGTCTCCGCTTCCAGTACGCGGCCCACGGCATCGACATGACCTTCGGCAACCCGCGCGTCGAGGCGACCGGCAAGACCGGCACCCTCTACGTGGACGTCAAGAACGGCTCCGGCGCCAAGACCGGCCTTCGCTTCGCCACGCTCGACCTGTCGAAGACCGACTACAAGACCAAGAACGGCCTCCTGGCCCTGAACGCGGTTCCGGCGGCCTTCACCGCCGAGGGCGCGGCCGCCTTCGCCGGCGACACCGTGGGCTCCATGTACACGGCGGGCGACCCGATGGACCCGCTCAGCTTCGCCGTGGCGGTGGACAAGGACGCCGTCCTCCCGCCCACGACGGGTGGTACCACGGGCGGCACGACGGGCAGCACGACGGGCGGGTCGAACGGCGGCACCACGGGCGGTACGACCGGCAGCACCATCGGCGGCACCGGCGGTACGGGCGGCACCGTCGGCGGCGGCTCCTCCTCCGTCGGCGGCAACCTCGCCAACACCGGCGCCGAGATCCCGGCCGGGGCCCTGCTCACCACCTCCGGCGTGGTGATGGTGGCCGGCGCGGGCGCGGTGTACCTCGCGCGCAGGCGGCGTACGACCCAGGTCTGAGCCGTGCTTGAATTCCCGCGTGAACGATCTCGACGTGTTGAAGGTCTTCTGCGCGGGTGACGGCCGCTTCGGCAACCTGCTCGGTGTCGTACGCGACGGCCGGACCTGCCCCGACGATGCGTCGCGGCAGGCCCTGGCCGCCGAACTCGGCTACAGCGAGACGGTGTTCGTCGACGACCCCGAGCGCGGGGTCGTCGACATCCGCACCCCCGGCACGCGGATGTCCTTCGCGGGACACCCGCTGGTCGGGGTCGCGTGGTTGCTGGACATCGAGGAGCTCCAGCCGCCCGTCGGATCCATATGGTCGCGTGACGACGGGGAGTTCACCTGGATCACGGCCCGGCCCGAGTGGGTCGAGGGCAAGCGCACCGAGCAGTACGCATCCGTCGCCGAGGTCGAGGCGCTGCCCACCCCGCCGCCCGGCGAGGGCTGGTTGTACGCCTGGGCCTGGGAGGACGAGGCCGCGGGCCGCGTGCGCGCCCGGGGCTTTCCGCGCCGCCCCGACGGGGTCATCGCCGAGGACGAGGCCACCGGCTCGGCGGCGATCCTGCTGACGGCCCAGCTGAACCGGGCCCTGAACATCACCCAGGGCGCCGGCTCCCAGATCCTCACCGCCCCCGGCCCGGACGGCACCGTGGAGATCGGCGGCCGCGTCCGCTTCGCCCCGACCCGGGACTAGGTGTCCCGCACAGGGGAATGGGCACGCGGGCGCTGATCCGGGCCCAGGTCGCCGCGGTGCAATGGCGTCATGACGAAGACTCCCGTGAGCGGCCGCCCCGACGAACGGCAGCAGTGGCTGCCGGTGGCGGTGCTCTTCACGGTGCCGGCGCCGGCGGCCGTGTGGTGCGGCCGGGCGACCTCCTACCTGCCCGGCTTCCCCCCGGGATTCGCCTTCCTCTACGCCGTCCCCCGGGCCCCGGATTTTTACCGACAAGACGTCGGGAACTCATTGACTTAGGCAAGCCTAAGTAGGAGGATCGGGCGTGGCGGCATTGTCGTCACGCCTGTTTCCTCTTCCTGGAGGTCCGCCTTGGACGCCTTCTCTACGGTCATCCGCGTCGCCTCGCACGAGCAGCACACCGAGGCCGAGACGTCGACCTTCATGAGCGATCTGCTGGGTGGACGACTCGGGGTGGACGCCTACACGCGCTACACCGAGCAGCTGTGGTTCGTGTACCGGGCCCTGGAGGACGCGGCCGAATCCCTCAAGGACGACCCGGTGGCCGGCCCGTTCATCCAGCCCGAGCTGATGCGCGTCGCCGAGATCGAGCGCGACCTCGCCCACCTCGTGGGCCCGGACTGGCGCGAGAGCGTGACGGCCCTGCCCGCGACGCGCGCGTACGCCGACCGGGTGGCCCGGTGCGCCGCCGAGTGGCCGGGCGGGTACGTCGCCCACCACTACACCCGCTACCTCGGCGACCTGTCCGGCGGCCAGATCATCCGCGACAAGGCCGAGCGCACGTGGGGCTTCGAGCGCAAGGGCGACGGCGTCCGCTTCTACGTCTTCTCGGACATCTCCAACCCGGCCGCCTTCAAGCGGACCTACCGCGAGCTGCTGGACGCCATCGCCGCGGACGACCTGGCGAAGCAGCGCATCATCGACGAGTGCAAGCGTGCCTTCGACTTCAACGGCGCGGTCTTCCGCGAGTTGGGCGAGCAGTTCCCGCTCAGCGCGTAACCCCTGCGGGGAAGTCGGCGGAAGCCACGGAAACAGGGCCGGGCCCGGTGCACAGGTGCACCGGGCCCGGCCGCGTACCGGCGAAGGGGACGCTCTACGGGAGGGTGAGGATCTCCGCGCCCGAGTCCGTCACCACCAGCGTGTGCTCGAACTGCGCCGTGCGCTTGCGGTCCTTGGTGACGACCGTCCAGCCGTCCTCCCACATGTCGTACTCGTGGGTGCCCAGCGTCAGCATCGGCTCGATGGTGAAGGTCATGCCGGGCTCGATGACGGTGGTGGCGTGCGGGCTGTCGTAGTGCGGGACGATCAGACCGGAGTGGAAGGACGAGTTGATGCCGTGGCCGGTGAAGTCCCGGACCACGCCGTAGCCGAAGCGCTTCGCGTACGACTCGATGACCCGGCCGATGATGTTGATCTGGCGACCCGGCTTGACGGCCTTGATGGCCCGGTTCAGCGCCTCCCGGGTGCGCTCCACCAGCAGCCGCGACTCCTCGTCCACCTCCCCGCACAGGTAGGTCGCGTTGTTGTCGCCGTGCACGCCGCCGATGTACGCGGTCACGTCGAGGTTCACGATGTCGCCGTCGCGCAGGACGGTGGAATCGGGGATGCCGTGGCAGATGACCTCGTTCACGGAGGAACACAGCGACTTGGGGAAGCCCCGGTAACCGAGCGTCGAGGGGTAGGCGCCGTGGTCGCACATGTACGCGTGGGCGACCCGGTCGAGCTCGTCGGTGGTCACCCCCGGCGCGATCAGCTTCGCGGCCTCCTCCATCGCCTGGGCGGCGATCCGACCGGCGACGCGCATGGCCTCGATGGTCTCGGCCGTCTGCACCTCCGGTCCGGTGTACGGAGTGGGCGCGGGCTTGCCGACGTACTCGGGCCGGCGGATGTTGCCGGGAACGGAACGGACGGGAGAGAGCTCGCCTGGTACGAGCAGCGACTGGCCAGACATGCGAGCGAGTGTATCCAGCGGTGATGGGGCAGCATGGCGAGAGAGAGGTATGAGAGGAGCCCGACGACGATGGCCCTGTTCAAGAAGCGTCAGGTGGGCAAACCGGGCGAATGGTACTACTGCCTGGTCCACAAGAAGGTCGAGGAAGGTCCCGACTGTCCGGCCAAGGACCGGTTCGGGCCGTACGCGACCCCCGAGGAGGCGAACCACGCCATGGAGACGGCGCAGGAACGCAACCTCGAATGGCAGAACGACCCCAAGTGGAACGACAAGACCCGCGAGGACGAAGAGGGCACCACCGGAACGGGCGGGGCGTAGGCCCTACCAGCGGCTGGGCGGCGGCGCGGTCAGGTGGTCGGCCAGCCGCGCCAGCCGGTCCCGGAAGCGGCGAGGTCCGCGCTGAGCGGGCGTGCCGTTCTCCCCGGCCGCCGCGCTGACCAGGTGCTGCACGGTGTCCAGATCCATCCCGCCGTCGGGTTCCGGTACCGAGAGGGCGTCGTGGGCGAGCGTGCCCAGGTCCGGGTCGCCGCCGTCCAGGGACAGTACGGTCGCGCCCGCGCGCCGCGCGTCGTGGACGCGCTCCAGCAGACCCTCGCCCGGGGCCCCGGGCGCCACCACCAGCAGGGTGTGCCCGCGCCGGGCCGCCGCCAGCCGGCTCAGCCCCACCGACAGGTGCGGCGGCTCCCCGGGCCGCACGTGGTGGCGTACGAGCGTGGGCGCCAGCGCCGGCAGACCCGACCAGGCGGACTCGTCCACCAGGTGCGCCGCCAGATGCCAGGGCTCGTAGCCCTCGGTCCCCACCATCAGCAGCCGGCCGGCGGCCGGTTCGACGGACCGGCGCAGCGACCCGGCGAAGCGGCGCGCGGCGCCCGGCCACTGCGTACCGGCGAGCACCTCGCGCAGCAGCGCGACCCTCACGGCGTCCATATCGGCATCCTGCACCATGCGGGGGGCATGGGGAGGGGTTCCTTCCCCTTCGTCACCCTTCGACTGTGGGCTACCCGGCAGTACTCTCGCCCCCATGACTTCCTCAGACAACACGCAGAAGCCGCCGGTCAAGGACCCGTGGGAGCTGCCGGACGTGTCCGGCCTCGTCGTCGGCGTCCTCGGCGGCACCGGTGACCAGGGCCGGGGCCTGGCCTACCGGCTCGCCCGGGCCGGCCAGAAGGTGATCATCGGCTCCCGTGCCGCCGACCGCGCGCGGACCGCGGCCGAGGAACTGGGCCTGGGCGTGGAAGGCGCCGACAACGCCGAGTGCGCGCGCCGCAGCGACATCGTGATCATCGCGGTGCCGTGGGAGGGCCACGCCAAGACCCTCGAAGCGCTGCGCGAGGACCTCGCGGGCAAGCTCGTGGTGGACTGCGTCAACCCGCTCGGCTTCGACAAGCAGGGCGCGTACGCCCTCCGGGTCGAGGAGGGCAGCGCCGCCCAGCAGGCCGCCGCCCTGCTGCCGGACTCCCGCGTCACCGCCGCCTTCCACCACCTCTCGGCCGTCCTGCTCCAGGACGAGTCGATCGACGAGATCGACACCGACGTGATGGTCCTCGGCGAGGTCCGCGCCGACACGGACATCGTCCAGGCCCTGGCCGCGCGTATCCCCGGCATGCGCGGCGTCTTCGCGGGCCGCCTGCGCAACGCCCACCAGGTCGAGTCCCTGGTGGCCAACCTCATCTCCACCAACCGCCGCTACAAGGCCCACGCGGGCCTGCGCGTCACGGACGTCTGACCGGTCCGTCCGGTCCCGCCCCTTCCGTGCCGGGACCGGACCGCCGGGAAGGCGGATCAGCCCCGCCGGCCGCCCCGCGCCTCGACGGCCCCCAGGTGGGAGATCTCCTGCAAACGTGCTCCCCCCACTCGCCCGGTGTCGTCCGTCGCGGGCCGAGCGGGCCGGGCTGTTCGTTCCGTGACGCGCGCAATACGGCGCGTATCCGCCGAACCGTAACGCCATGGGGTACAGAAGGTCAGGTAAAGCCGAAAACGAACCCGATCCGATCGCCGACGCCCCTTACGGCAGCACTGCGGGGCGTAGGGGACACTGGAGGGGCTCGGCCCCGTTCAGTGCTTTTCGAGGAGCTCCCCCCATGCCCCGCCTTGCCGTCTTCGCCCTTGTCGTCTGCGTCTGTGCGGTGGTCGCGGCCGTCGTCGCCTTCGTCGAGGGCAGCTTCCTCGGGATCGTCTGGGTGCTGCTGGCCGGCCTCACGTCCAACATGGCCTGGTACTACCTGCGCAAGGCGAAGGCCGAGAAGGCCTCCGCCGCGCGCCAGGTCGGCTAGGTCGAACAAGCGAAGCAATCAGCGAAGTTCGGTCAGGCGATCGGGCCCAAGACAGGACCGGCCCGGCGGCCGGGTGCGTGAAGGCGGAGGAGTCCGGCGCCTGCGCGGTGCCCTTGAGGGAGAAGGCGCGGATCGTGCCGTCCGCCCGGGACCGTACCCTGCGCCCGGCCCGGGGTGAGCGGGTCGTGGCCGGCACCCGCCCGTCAGTCCTGCGGGACGGCGCAGAAGCCGTCGCTCTCCCGCCAGAAGGTGTAGAGGTCGCGGCCGCAGTACGTCTCCAGGTCCGAGACGCCGAGCGCGGACATCAGGCCGTCCACCGCGCCGAAGAAGAAGGCGTTGACCCCCGGGATCCACAGCAGCGCGAACACGGCCAGCAGACCGAACGGCGCCAGCGGCTCCACCTCGCGGCGCACCCGGTACGACAGCCAGGGCTCGATCACCCCGTAGCCGTCCAGGCCCGGCACCGGCAGGGAGTTCAGGATCGCCGCCGTGACCTGCAGCATCGCGAGGAAGGCGAGCGCGTAGCGGAAGGCCAGGGGCACCCCGTCGAGGGCGCCCAGCCAGAACGGGGCCGTGCACACCACGGCGAAGGCCACGTTGGTCAGCGGGCCCGCGGCCGAGATGAGGCTGTGCTTCCAGCGGCCCCGGATGCTGCTCCGCTCGATGAACACCGCGCCGCCGGGCAGGCCGATGCCGCCCAGGATCACGAAGATCACCGGCAGCACGATGCTGAGCAGCGTGTGGGTGTACTTCAGCGGGTTCAGCGTCAGGTAGCCCTTCGCGCCCACCGTGAGGTCGCCGCCGTGCAGCGCGGTGCGGGCGTGCGCGTACTCGTGCAGGCACAGGGAGACGATCCACGCCGACGTCACGAAGAGGAACACGGCCAGCCCCGGGCTGGCGGCGTACCCGGTCCACACGGCCCAGCCCGTGACGGCCATGATCGCGACGATGCCGAGGAATACCGAACTGATCCGCCGCTCACCGCGGCTGCCCTGATGACCCATGCGGGCAACCTATCCCGCGGGCCCGACGGAAAACGGTGCGGGTCCCGGGCCGGGTGCGGGGACAATGGGTCGGTGCGTTACGCAATCCTCGGAACCGCCCAGGCCATCCACGACGACGGGACCCCCGTGGCCGTCGGCGGAGCACGCCTCAGGGCGCTCCTGACCGCGCTCGCGCTGCGGCCGGGGCGGGTGGTGCCCGCCCGGCTGCTCGTCGCCGAGGTGTGGGACGGCGACCCGCCCGCCGACGCGGTGGCCGCTCTGCAGGCGCTGGTCGCCCGGCTGCGGCGGGCCCTCGGTCACGCGGCCGTGCGTTCCGCGGAGGGCGGCTACCAGCTGGCCGCCGAGCGGGAGGACATCGACCTCTACCGCTTCGAGCGGCTGGCCCGGGCCGGGGACGCCGCGCCGGACCCGGCCGGGGCGGCGGCCCTGTACGAGGAGGCCCTCGCCCTGTGGCGCGGACCGGCCCTCGCCGACCTGCCGGACCCGGCCGCGGAGGCCGCGCGCTGGGAGGCGGTACGGATGGACGCGCGCCGGGGGCGGCTCGCGGCGGCCCTGGCCCTGGGCGAGGCGGAACGTTCCTTGCCGGAGCTGACCGCGCTGTGCGCCCAGCACCCCCTGGACGAGTCGTTGCACACCCTGCGCATCCGGGCCCTGCGCGACGCGGGCCGCCCGGCGGAGGCGCTGGCCGAGTACGACAGCCTGCGCCGGGAGCTGTCCGACCGGCTGGGCACCGACCCGGGTCCGGAGCTGCGGTCCCTGCACGCCGAACTGCTGACCTCGGACGCGCGGCCGCCGACCGCTGCCGCCACGGCCGGCGCGGCAGCTGCCGCGCCCGCCGCGGGCGCGCCCCCGGCCGCCCCCGCCCCGGCCCCCGTGTCCGCCCCCGTGTCCGCGGGAAACCTGCGGGCGCGCCTGACCACCTTCGTCGGCCGTGAGGACGACATCCGCGTCATCGGGGACGACCTCGCCAGGGCCCGCCTCGTCACGCTCCTCGGGCCCGGCGGCGCCGGTAAGACGCGGCTGTCCCAGGAGGCCGCCGAGGCCCAGGACGAGGGCGCCTGGCCCGACGGGGTCTGGCTGGTCGAGCTCGCTCCCCTCGACGGACCCGGTGACCCGGAGGCCGTCGCCGAAGCCGCCCTCGCCGCGCTCGGGGCCCGCGAGACCAAGCTGCGCGGCGCCGCCGCCGAGGAACTGCGCGCTCTCACCGAGCGCGCCGGCGACGACCCCCTCGACCGGCTCGCCGAGCACTGCGCACGCCGTCGGCTCCTGCTGCTGCTCGACAACTGCGAGCACGTCATCGGCGCCGCCGCAGCCCTCGCCGAACGCCTCCTCACGCACTGCCCCGACGTCCGGATCCTGGCCACCAGCCGCGAACCCCTCGGCGTCCCGGGGGAGTCCCTGCGCCCGGTGGAACCCCTGCCCGACCCGATCGCGCTCCAGCTGCTCGGCGACCGCGGGGCCGCCGCCCGCGCCGGGTTCACCCTCGACGAGGACCCGACCGCCGCCGTCGAGATCTGCCGCCGCCTCGACGGGTTGCCGCTCGCGATCGAGCTGGCCGCCGCCCGGTTGCGGCTGCTCACGCCGCGCCAGATCGCCGACCGTCTCGACGACCGCTTCCGGCTCCTGACCGGTGGGGCCCGTACCGTCCTGCCCCGCCAGCAGACCCTGCGCGCCGTCGTCGACTGGTCCTGGGAGTTGCTCGACGAGGCCGAACGCACCGTCCTGCGGCGCCTGTCCGTCTTCGCGGGCGGCTGCGACCTCGCCGCCGCCGAGGCCGTCTGCGCCGACCCGGCCGACCCCGACCCCTACGACGCCGCCGACGTCCTCGGCTCCCTCGTCGACAAGTCCCTCGTCGTGGCCACCCCCGGATCCGACGGCCGCGGCATGCGCTACCGCCTGCTGGAGACCGTCGGCGAATACGCCGCCGAACGCCTCGCCGAGACGGCCGGTGACCGGGAGGCCACCGAGCACCGCCACCTCGTCCACTACCGGGAGCTCGCCCGCACCACCGAGCCGGTGCTGCGCGGCCACGGCCAGCGGGCGGCCGCCGACCGGCTCGCCACCGAGTACGAGAACCTGCGTACCGCCCTGCGCCGGGCCGTCGCCGCCCGCGAGGCCGACGAGGTCCTGTGCCTGGTCCACTCGCTCGGCTGGTACTGGCACATGCACGACCTGCGCTCCGAGGCCCGGCACTGGGCCGAGGCCGCCGCCACCCTCGGACCCAACCCCTTCGAGCCGCCCTTCGTCGTCGCCGAGCCCGTCCACGAACGGCTCGTCGACACGCCGCCGCCCTACTCCGGCGAAACACGCACCGAGGGCTGGCGCGCCCTCAACCTGGTGCTGCTGGCCTCCCGCGACCAGACCAACGAGACCTGGAACACCCCCTCGGTCCGTGCCCTGATCGACGGGGTCCTCGCCACCTACCGGCCCGGACTGCCGCAGACCTGCCGAACCCCCGCCTCCCTGTGGATCTACGCCGTCATGATCGCCGGTGACCCGGGACTGCTCCAGCGGGTCGTCGACGCGACCGTCGAGACCGCCCGCGAGCTCGGCTACCGCTGGGAGCTGGCCTCCGCGCTCCAGCTGCGCGCCAACATCCTCGCGAACCGGGCCGACTGGGCCGGGGACGCCTCGCGCGACGCCGACGAGAGCCTGGCCCTGTTCCGTGAACTCGGCGACGCCTGGGGCTGCGCCGAAGCCCTGGCCGCCCGTGCCGAGGCCCGGGAGAAGCGCGGCGAGTACGCGCCGGCCGCCCGCGACTACCTGGAGGCCATCGCCTACGCCGAACGCCTGGGAGCCATGGCCCAGGTGACGGTGCTGCGCGTACGGATGGCCGGGACGCTGACCGAGGCCGGCCGGATGGAGGAGGCCGAGCGGATCCTCACCGAGATCAGCGCGACCACGCAGCGGTACGGCAACGAGGCCATGCCCGCCGCCCGGATGTTCCTCGCGGGCATCCTCGGCCGCACGGGACGGATCACCGAGGCGCGCGCCCAGTTGCAGGTCCTGCGGGAAGAGTTCGCCTTCGGGGCGTTCGCCATCTTCGACGGTTTCCTGCTCGCCACGATGGCCTGGCTCGACAACCGGCAGGGGCTGTACGAGGACGCCCTCGACCGGCTGCGCCAGGGCATGGCGACGGCCATGGACCCGATGGCACGGATGGTGGCCCCGCAGATGCCCGCGGTCTACCTGCTGACGGCGGCCCTCTCGCTGGTCTCGCTCGGCGGCTCGCGCCGGGAGTACGACGCCGCCCGGCTGTTGGGCGCCTACCGGGCGCACCTGCCGCACGCGCACTTCGCGGTCACGACGGAGCGCGAGGACCACGCCCACGCGCAGGAGCTGGCCCGGGGGGCGCTGGGCGACGTCGCCTACGAGAAGGCGTACGCCGAAGGCGGCGGCCTCTCCATGGAGGAGGCCACCGCCCTCATCTGACCCGGCCCCCGGCCGGTGCCCGTCCGGGACGCGATCCGAACGGATCGGTCCGCGGGTCAGGTCTTCTGGCGGAACTTCCGTACCGCGAGCGGCATGGTGACCGCGGTGATGGCCAGCGACCAGATCAGCGTCATCCACACCGAGTCGCCGACGGGAGCGTCGTTGATCAGGGCGCGGGCCGCGTCCGCCAGGTTCGACAGCGGGTTGTAGTCCGTGAAGGACTGCAGCCAGCCCGGCATCGTGGTCGGCGGGGCGAAGATCGAGCTGCCGAACTGCAGCGGCATCAGGACCATCATCGCCATGCCCTGGACGGCCTGCGGGGTCTTCAGGGAGAGGCCGAGCAGGACGAAGATCCACATCAGCGAGGCGCCGAAGACGGCCGACAGCCCGATGGCGAGGAACAGGCCCAGCACCGGACCCTTGATGGACAGGCCGAGCAGGAAGCCCACGGCGAGCAGGATGGCGATGGCCACCATCATCCGGCCGAGCTCGACGACGATCTTGGCGATGAGCACCGACGACCGGGCGATGGGCATGGACCGGAACCGGTCCATCACGCCCTTCTTGAAGTCGTCGTTGACCCCGGTGCCGACACCCATGGCGATGTTCATGCCCATCATGGCCATGAGGCCCGGGACCACGTAGTTGACGTAGTCCGCCTGGTTCCCCTTGCCGGAGATCGCGCCGCCGAAGACGAACACGAACAGCAGCGTGAAGATGATCGGCATGAACACGACGTCGAACATCGACTCGGGATCCTGCTTGATCTGCAGGGCGTTGCGGCGCACCAAGGCGCCGATGTGCCGCAGGTTGCCCCGCAGGCCGATCCGGCCCTCGCCGTGCGGGGCGGCCACCGAGGCCCGACCGGGCGCGGTGGGAGCGGGCTTCGTCGTGGTTACGGTGCTCATGCCGCGACCTCCTCGGTCTTGTCGGTGGGAACGCCCGCAGGTGTCGTCGCCTCGGCGGAGAGGGGCTTCTGGCCGGTGATGGCCAGGAACACCTCGTCGAGGCTGGGCAGGTAGGTGCCGAGGTCGGCGATCGCGTACCCGCGGGCGGCCAGCAGGCCGACGACGGCCGTCAGCTGCTCGTCGCTCAGGATCGGGACCAGCAGCACGCCCTCGTCCGGCACGGCCTGGCTGCCGGCCACGCCGTCCAGTCCGGCCTCGGCCAGCGCCCGGGCCATGCCCGGCAGGTCCGAGGCGGCCACGGGGCGGATCTTCAGGGTGCGGCCGCCGACGCGCGCCTTCAGCTCGTCGACCTTGCCGTTGGCGATGACCTTGCCGCGGTCGATGACCGTCAGCTCGCTCGCGAGCTGCTCGGCCTCCTCCATGTACTGGGTGGTGAGCAGCACGGTGGCGCCCTCGGCGACCAGGCGCTGGACCTCGTCCCACACCTCGTTGCGGGTGCGGGGGTCGAGACCGGTGGTCGGCTCGTCCAGGTACAGCACGGCCGGGTTGCCGATCAGGGAGGCGGCGAGGTCGAGCCGGCGGCGCATACCGCCGGAGTAGTTCATGACGGCCTTCTTGGCCGCCTCGGTCAGGGAGAACCGCTCCAGCATCTCGTCCGCGCGGCGGCGGGAGTCCTTGCGGGAGAGGTCCAGCAGCCGCCCGATCATGTAGAGGTTCTCCCAGCCGGAGAGCTTCTCGTCGACCGAGGCGTACTGGCCGGTGAGGCCGATGGTGCGGCGCAGCTGCCGGGGCTGGCGGACCACGTCGAAGCCGGCGACGGTCGCCGTCCCGGAGTCCGGGATGATCAGGGTGGAGAGGCAGCGGACGAGGGTGGTCTTGCCCGCGCCGTTGGGGCCGAGGACCCCGAGGACCGTGCCCTCCCGTACGTCCAGGTCGACACCGTCGAGGGCCTTGGTCTCGCCGTAGTGCTTGACCAGCCCCCGTACCTCCACGGCGTTGGGCTTGTTGTCGTTTCGCGTCATGCCCTCATGGGACCAGCCGCCACTGACAAAGCACCGACAGCCGACCGACAAACGTACGACAGACATACGACAGCCCGCCGACACGCGGTCGGCGGGCTGTCGGTCCGTCGCTCACCGCATCAGTGGAAGGCGTGCTCCGCCTGCGGGAACGTTCCGCCGACCACGTCCTCGGCGAAGGCCCTCGCCGCGCCGGTCATGGTCTCGCGCAGCTGCGCGTACTGCTTGACGAACTTCGGCATCTTCCCGCCGGTCAGGCCCATCATGTCGGTCCACACCAGCACCTGCGCGTCGCACTCCGCGCCCGCTCCGATGCCGACCGTCGGGATGTGCAGGGACCGGGTGACCTCGGCGGCCAGCTCGGCCGGGACGAGCTCCAGCACCACCGCGAACGCGCCGGCGTCCTGTGCCGCCTTCGCGTCGCGCAGCAGCTGGTGCGCGGCCTCGTCACCGCGGCCCTGGACCCGGTAGCCCATGGCGTTGACGGACTGCGGGGTCAGGCCCAGATGGGACATGACGGGGATGCCGGACTGCACGATCAGCTCGGTCTGGGCCAGCGAGCGCTCGCCGCCCTCCAGCTTCACCGCTCCGACCCCGGCCTCCTTGACGAGACGGGTGGCGCTGCGCAGCGCCTGCACGGCGCCTTCCTGGTACGAGCCGAACGGCATGTCGCCGATGACCAGCGCACGGCTCGTGCCGCGTACGACGGCCGCCGACAGCATGGTCATCTGGTCCATCGTCACCGGGACGGTGGAGTCGTAGCCGAGGTGGCAATTGCCCATGGAGTCACCGACGAGGATGACCGGGATACCGGCCTCGTCGAAGACGGACGCGGTCATCGCGTCGTAGGCCGTGAGCATCGGCCACTTCTCGCCGCGTTCCTTGGCGAGGGTCAGGTCGCGGACGGTGATGCGCCGGGTGCCCGTGCCTCCGTACAGGGTGGGGGAGGCGGCGGCTGCGGGTTCGCGGGCAGGCGAAACGGCATGCGTCATTGCAACTGCTCCTTGTGTCATCTCGAGGCGCCCTTACGACGTCCCCGGACTCACCCCCCATGGTGGCATCCACGCGGGCAAAGGCGGAAGTGGTCCGTGCTGCGAGCCTGACCACGGGATCCAATGTGCGCGTTTCGTGACAAGCGGAACCCCCTGCGTACGGCCGTTCGTCCTCCCGGACACACGACCGTGACCGAAGGTCGTGACGTACGGCACGGAAGGCTCCGCTTCATCGCCTAGGGTCAAGGGGCGGGGACGGAGCGCGAGCACGGCAGTGAGGGCAGTGGGATGGCACAGGCGTACATGACGGAGTCGGGGAACGGTGGCTCGGAGCCCGAGCCCTCCGGAACCCGCCTTCGGCGCCGGCTGACCGTACTGCGCAAGGACCCGGGGATCTGGCGGCGTGGCTGGGTCCTCGCCGGGATCGCCGCGCTGCTCTCGCTCATCATGATCTTCCACGCGGACCTGCCCAACGACGTGGGCAACCTCGGAAGCCTCACGGAGACCTTCCTGCCCTGGCTGGGCCTGGCCGTCCCGCTCCTGATCGTCGGGGCCGTCTACCGGAAGTCCGCGACCGCGCTCCTCGCGATACTGCTGACGGCCGCGGTCTGGGCGAACCTCTTCGGCGGCCTGGTCACCGACAAGTCCGGCTCCGGCGGCAACCTGGTCGTGGCCACCCACAACGTCGACGCCGACAACCCCGACCCGCACGGCACCGCCGAGTCGGTGGCCCGGTCCGGGGCCGACGTCCTGGCCCTGACCGAGCTCAAGGGCAGCGCCGTCCCCGTCTACGAGAAGGCCCTCGCGGCCACGTACAAGTACCACTCCGTCGAGGGCACCGTCGGCCTCTGGAGCAAGTACCCGCTCACCGCGAGCGCGCCCGTCGACATCCGGATGGGCTGGACCCGGGCCATGCGCGCCACGGTCACCACCCCGCAGGGTCCGGTCTCCGCCTTCGTCGCCCACCTGCCCTCCGTCCGGGTCAAGCTCAACGCCGGTTTCACCGCCAACCAGCGCGACGACAGCGCCGACGCGCTGGGCGCCGCGCTCGCCGCCGAACCGCTGAAGAAGGTCATCCTGCTCGGCGACCTCAACGGAACCATGAACGACCGCGCCCTGTCCGAGGTCACCTCGCAGATGCGCTCGACCCAGGGCGCGGCGGGCGACGGCTTCGGCTTCAGCTGGCCGGCGCAGTTCCCGATGGCCCGGATCGACCAGATCATGGTCCGCGGGATCACGCCGGAGGCCTCCTGGACCCTGCCCCGCACCGGCAGCGACCACCTTCCGGTCGCCGCCCGGGTCACCGTGAAGCACTGACGGACAGAGGATCACCCGGATACGGGTGGGCCCCGGCCGCTCCCCGAGGGGAGCGGCCGGGGCCTCGCCGTGTCGGTGGTCCCGGATCCGCTACGCCCGCTCGCGCCAGCCGTTCGTGATCGGCAGCCGGCGGTCCTTGCCGAAGCCCTTCGCGGAGATCTTCGTGCCCGGCGGGTACTGGCGCCGCTTGTACTCCGCCGTGTCCACCATCCGCAGGGTCCTGGCCACCAGCTCCGCGTCGAAGCCGGCCGCCACGATCGCGTCCATGCCTTGGTCGCGGTCCACGTACATGGTCAGGACCGCGTCGAGCACCGGATAGTCCGGCAGCGAGTCGGTGTCCACCTGACCCGGGCGCAGCTCGGCGCTCGGCGGCTTCACGATCGAGTTCTCCGGGATCGGCGGGGTCTCGCCGCGCTCGGCGGCGGCCCGGTTGCGGTACTCCGCGAGCCGGAAGACGTCCGACTTGTAGACGTCCTTGATCGGGCCGTACGCGCCCACCGAGTCGCCGTACAGGGTGGAGTAGCCGACGGCCAGCTCCGACTTGTTGCCCGGGGCCAGCACGATGTGGCCTTCCTGATTGGACAGGGCCATCAGCAGGGTGCCGCGCAGGCGGGACTGGAGGTTCTCCTCGGCCAGGCCGGTCAGGCCCAGCGAGCCCATGTAGGCGTCGAACATCGGCTCGATGGAGACGGTCCGGAAGTTCAGCCCGGTGCGCTCGGCCAGGTCGGCCGCGTCGCTCCGGGAGTGGTCCGAGGAGTACTTCGAGGGCATCGAGACGCCGTACACGTTCTGCGCGCCGATCGCGTCGCAGGCGATGGCGGCGACGAGCGCGGAGTCGATGCCGCCGGAGAGCCCGATCAGGACGGAGCGGAAGCCGTTCTTCCTGACGTAGGCGCGCAGTCCCACGACCAGGGCGTCGTAGATCTCCTCGTCGTCGTCGAGGCGCTCGGCGTACCCGCCGGTGACCACCGGCTCGTACGGCTCCACGGGCTCCTCGGAGAGGATCACGCGCTCGATGCGCAGTCCGTCGTCCACCACGCCCTCGGGCGCGTCGGCGCGGGCGGCCGGCAGGTCGAGGTCGACCAGGACACAGCCCTCGGAGAACTGCGGGGCGCGGGCGATGACCTGCCCGTCGGCGTCGACGACGATCGAGTCGCCGTCGAAGACCAGCTCGTCCTGGCCGCCGATCATCGCCAGGTAGGCGAGGGTGCAGCCGGCCTCCTGGGCCCGCTTCTGCACCAGTTCGAGGCGCAGGTCGTCCTTGTTGCGCTCGTACGGGGACGCGTTCACGGAGATCAGCAGTCCGGCTCCGGCGGAGCGGGTGGCCGGGACCCGGCCGCCCTCCTGCCACAGGTCCTCGCAGATGGCCAGGGCCACGTCGACGCCGCCCACCCGGATCACCGGTTGCGTGTCGCCCGGCACGAAGTACCGGAACTCGTCGAACACGCCGTAGTTGGGGAGGTGGTGCTTGGCGAAGCGCAGGACGACCTGCCCGCGGTGCAGCACGGCGGCCGCGTTCTCGGGGGACCCGGCCGGACGGCCCAGGCGGGGTACGGCCCGCTCGGTGCGGTCGAGGTAGCCGACGAGGACCGGCAGCTCGCCGAGGCCCTCGGCCGCCAGCCGCTCCGCGAGGTCGCGCAGCGCGGTACGGGAGGCCTCCACGAAGGAGCCGCGCAGGGCGAGGTCCTCGACGGGGTACCCGGTCAGCATCATCTCCGGAAAGGCCACCAGGTGGGCGCCCTGCTCGGCGGAGTGCCGGGTCCAGTGGACGACCGAGTCGGCGTTGGCGTCGATGTCGCCGACGTGCGAGTCGATCTGATTCAGAGCGAGTCGAAGTTGAGGCACGGGCCCAGTGTAATCGTCTTTCTGACGCGATGTCCTGGGCCCCGCCTGTTTCCCGCGTGGTGACGCCCCGTCAGCCGATCGGGCCCGCGAACTTCACGCTCTCGCGCAGCATCCCGGGCCGGATGTCCGCGGTGACGCTCTTGGTGCCCTCGGGGACCTCGAAGGCCTCGACCCCGCTGGCGGTTTCGCCCGGCAGGAGGGAGCCCCTGATCGACTTCGGCATGTTGCCGTCGAAGACGCTCTCGGCGGGCATGCCCTGGTCGTCGCGGACGTTGGGACTGGAGAGGAGCACATCGAACGGTGCGTTCGAGTTGTTGGTGATGGTGATGGTGAGTTCGACCGCGTTCTTCACCCGGTCGCGGGCGAACGCGTCCTTCGGCTTGTACTTCGTCGGAACGGAAAGGCTCACCGTGACGCCGTTCGGGTAGGTGAACTTCTCGCCGAACGGCAGCGCGCTGGTCACGCCGGGGACCTGGGTGGGCGCCGCGGACCTGGACGGGTCACCGCCGGGGAGGCGCTCGCCCGCCCTGAGGTCCTCCTCGACCTGCCGGTCGATGCGGCTGTCGGCCTTGTCGACGACCAGGACGGTGAGGAAGAGGCCGCCGGCCGAGGCGAGCAGACCGAGCACGGAGAGAACGACGCCGACGACGGCCATCGACTTGTTCGGAGCGCCCTTGTTGGCGCGGACGACACCCCCGATGCCGAGGCCCAGACCGACGGCGGCGAGCAGGGTGCCGGCCCAGAAGAAGAACGGGATGACGCCGAGGGCGATGCCCAGGCCGCCGGTGACGACCGCGGCGACGGCCAGGCCGTTGCCGGTCGGGGCGGCCTGCGGGTACCCGGGGTACGTGCCTCCGGGGTAGCCGGGGGTGGGCGCGCCCCACTGGCTCTCGGGAGCGGCGGGAGCGCCGGGGAAGCCGGGTGCGCCGAATCCCTCACCGAAGCCGGCGGCCGCGGGCGGCGTGGGCTGGGCGAAGGCCGACGAGGGCGGGGCGAAGGCCGACGGGGGCGGGGCGAAGGCCGACGGGGCGGGCGCCGGCTGCGGGGTGGCCGCCGGGGCCTCGGAGGCCGGGGCTGCCGCGGGGGCCTCGGGCGTCGCAGGGGCGGCCGGGGTCTTCTCCAGCGAGAGCGGCTGCGCGGGCGCCGATGCGGAGTCCGTCCCGGGCGCCTCGGATATCTCCGGTGTTTCGGGAATCGGGGTGCCCGCCGGCTCGGTCGGCGGACCGACGGGAGTGCTGGGCGGGTTCGGCGGGGTGCTCATACCTGCGGGATCGTCCTCTTGTCGCGACAGTCGTGATCTCCGCAAGAGTGCCATGCCCGCGCCCGGGGCCCACCCCGATTACCGCCCGCCCGGCCCCGTGTCAGGGCCGGGCGGGCGGCCGTGCCCTACAGCTGGTAGCCGAGCACCGTCATCATCCCGGACTCCGAGTGGTAGACGTTGTGGCAGTGCGTCATCCACAACCCGGGGTTGTCCGCGTCGAAGTCCACCGTCAGCCTGCGGCCCGGCAGGAGGATCGCGGTGTCCTTGCGCGCCCCGCCCCCCTGCTCGCCCAGCGCGAAGGTGTGCCCGTGCAGGTGCAGCGGGTGCCACATGGGCGTGGCGTTGGCGAACACCAGCCGGACCCGTTCGCCCGCCTTCACCGGATGCCGCTGGTCGGGGGTGTACGGCTTGCCGTCGAAGGCCCAGTTGTACGAGGTCATGCTGCCGGTGAGGCGGATCTGCACCGTACGGTCCGGGTCGCGCGGGGCCAGCGCGACCGGTTCGGCGGCCTTCAGCGCGTCCGCCGTCAGCGGTGGCGCGTCCAGTTCGGCCGGCCGGGTCGCGGCCGTGGGCGCCGTCCCCGATCCGGTGCGCAACACCGCGAGCGCCGAGCCCTCCTTGCCCTCGGCCAGCGCGGTGAGCGGGAACACCCCGTCCTTGGCGGTGACCAGGACGTCGTACCGCTCGCCCATGCCCAGCAGCAGCGAGCCCGTCCTCGTCTGCTCCACCGGGTAGCCGTCGGTGTGGGTGACCGTCAGTTCGTGGTCGCCGAGGGCGATACGGAAAGCGGTGTCCCCACCCGCGTTGATGATGCGCAGCCGGATCCGGTCGCCGGGCTTCGCGGTGAGGACCGAAGGGTCGTCCGCCACCCGCCCGTTGATCAGGTAGTGCGCGTAGACGACGTCGCCCGCGTCCCCGCCGAGGTAGTCGCTGTGGCCGCCCATGGCGACGTACGAGCGCTTCTTCGGGCCACCGGAGGACGGGGAGGGGGAGGTGCTCCGGCCGTGGGCCGCGTGGGCCCCGCCGCTGCCGTTCATGCCCTTGCGGAGCTCGGCGAGGACGGCGTCGGGGGTGGCGCCGTCCACCCCGTCGATCCAGTCGTCCAGGACCACCACCCACTCCTTGTCGTAGGAGAGGGGTTCCTTGGGGTCCTCGATGATGAGCGCGCCGTACAGGCCGCGGTCCTGCTGGACCCCCGTGTGCGGGTGGAACCAGTAGGTGCCCGGGGTCGGGACGGCGAACTTGTACGGGAAGGAACCGCCCGGGGCGATGTCCCGTTGGGTCAGTCCCGGGACCCCGTCCATGTCGTTGCGCAGGGCGAGGCCGTGCCAGTGCATGGAGGTGGCCTCGGGCAGGTTGTTGGCCAGGGTGAGGGCGAGCGTGCCGCCCGCGGTGGCCCGGACCTCCTGACCCGGCAGCTTGTCCCCGTACGCCCAGGAGCGGACGGTGATGCCGGCGCCGAGGTCGAGCGGGGTGGCGGTGGCGGTCACCTTGACCTCGGTGAGGGGGCCGGTGGCCTTGCGGGCGGCCTCGGCGGCCCGCACCTCGGGCCCGGCCGGGTCGACGTACCCCTCGGGCACGTCGGCGGCGGAGCCGCCGTGGTTCATCGAGCCGTGGCCGCCGGCCCCGGATCCGCCGGAGGGCCCGGTCGATCCGGAGCAGGCGGCGAGCAGCCCGGAGCCGAGGACGGCCGCGGACGCTCCGAGCACGGTGCGACGGGTGGGAAGAGAGCGCATGGGAGCACCTCATGGGTGTGGTGTTACGGGTACATGGGCACGGAGGGGCGCCGCCCCGGGCATGCACGGGCATGCGGGGGCGGCGGCACCGGCCTATACCCGCAGGACCGCCAGCCGAGTGAGGAGCTCGCGGGGCGAGGGCGGGTCCGGACCTCCGCCGGACCGGCCCGGTATGCGAGCCGCGCCCCCGAGCGGCACGGCGCGTCGGGATCCGGTCCGGCCGGTGCCGATGAGCAGCACGACGAGCCCCGCGAGCACGGCGAGGCAGACCGACATGGGGTCCATCTCGGTCGCGGGCATCTCGTACCCCCACGCGGGGACCGCGGGGGAGGGCACGCCGGCGGCGGTGTGGCGCGCGCCACCGTGCGCGGCCGGGGCCGGCGGCTCCGCCGAGGCAACGGAGTGGGCCGAGGACACGTCTTGCATGGCGTGGGACTCAGTCGGATGGCCCAGGGTGTGCATGGTGACGATGCCCAGCAACAGCGCGGCGAGCAGCAGCAACCGGGCTCCCGGGGCGGCTCGCTGAGCACTGCGCGTCATGACCGGAACCCTACCGGGGGTGGGTATCCGATCGGAGCACCGACCCCGAGTCTGCTTAGGATTAGTCACACTATGTCCACACATGGACTGTCGCCGCGGACCGCCTGGCCGGTCGCCACGCTGATCGGTCTCGCCGCGGCGGCCTACACCGCGTGGGTGCTCGAAGTCGTCCTCTCCACGGGACTCAACCCCATCGAGACGTACGTCAGCGAGCTCGCCGCCCAGGACCAGCCGCTCGGCGGCCTCTTCCGGGCCACCGACTTCACCGCCGGGCTGCTCGCCTTCTCCGGAGGGCTCCTGGCCCTGATCCGGCTGCTGAAGTACGCGGAGTCCCGCCGCTCCTGGGCGGTCATCGGCTGGGCCGGGGTCGCCCTCTTCGGCGCGGCCACCGCCGCCGACGCCTGGCTGCCGCTGAGCTGCACCCCCACCGTGGACCCCGAATGCGCCGCCCGGGAGACCGCCGGACTGGTCCCGGCCACCCATCAGGCCCACGCCGTCAGCAGCAGCCTCGCCATGACCGGGGCCCTCGTCGGCCTGGTGGCCCTCACGGTCGCCGCCCGCCGCTACGGCTGGTTCGCCCCGCTCGCCCGCTACGGCCCCGCCCTCGTCGCCCTCGAACTGCTCGCCACCGTCTGGACGCTGTCCGCGATAGCCCTGTTCACCGCCGGGCGCGGGACCTGGGCCCTCGGCGCCGGTCAGCGGCTCCAGGTGCTCCTCGTCGCCCTCTGGCTGGGCCTGCTCGCCTATTCCGTCCACAAGGAAGGCCGTACGTGAGTGTCACCGGCCGCTTCGTCCGCGTCGCCGTCCCCACCGATGCCGGCGATGCCGTCGAGGCGGGTGACGGGGCCCGCGGGGTCGCGTTGCACGTCGTCGTCGAAGGCAGCGGACCCGTGTGCGTCCTGAGCGCCGGGCTCGCCATGGCCTGGTTCGACTGGGACCCCGTCGTCGCACCGCTCGTCGCCGCGGGCCGCACCGTCGTCCGCTTCGACCGCCCCGGACACGGTCTCAGCGGCCCCGCCACCGAGCCGCCCACCACCGCCGGGGAGGCCCACCGGATCGCCGGCCTGCTCGACGCGCTGGGGCTCGACGCCCGCGCCGCCGGCCCCGTCACCGTCGTCGGCCACTCCCTCGCCGGGTTCCACACCGAGGCCTTCGCCCGCCTGTACCCCGAGCGCACCGCCGCACTGGTCCTCCTCGACGCCAGCGTCGAGGAGGACCCGCGTACGCTCCTGCCCGCCGCACTGCGCACCGGCGCCGCCCGCGCCCTCGGCCGGGCCGTGACCGCCGCCGGACTACCGGCCGCGCTGGGCCCCACGGCCCGGCGCGCCACCGTACGGGCCTCCCGCACCGGTGGCTCCGACCCGGCCCCGCGCGACCTCGTACGCCGCTGCTACCGCACCGGCCGGGTCTGGCGCGGCGGCCTCCTGGAGAACTCCCGCTACCTGGACATGGCCGCCGAGCTGGCGGCCCTGCGCGGGACGCACCCGCTGACCGCCCCCACCACCGTCCTCGCCGGCCACGACGGCTCGGCCGGGCGTTCGGCCCTGCGCTGGCTGTCCCGGCAGGCGGACCTCGCCGACCTGCTCGGCGCCCGCTTCGAGGTCGCCGAACCCGCCGGACACCTGGTCATGCTGGACCGCCCGGGCCAGGTGGCGCGGACGGTCCTGGAAACGGCCGGGCAGGGTCAGACCCGCGCGTAGACCTTCTCCACGAAGGTCGCCATCTGGTCGTCGGTGAGGTGCTGCGCGAGGTCGGCCTCGCTGATCATGCCCACCAGCTTCTTGTTCCGGATCACCGGCAGCCGGCGGATCTGGTGGCTCTGCATCTCGTCCAGCACATCGCCGACGTCCGCGCCCGCGTCGATCCAGCGCGGGGTGCCCTGGGCCATGTCACCGCAGGTGATCCTGGCCGGGTCGTGGCCCTTGGCCACACAGTTCACCACGATGTCGCGGTCGGTGATGATGCCGCACAGCCGCTCCTCGGCGTCACTGATGGGCAGGGCGCCCACATTGAGCCGGGCCATCAGCTGGGCGGCCCGGTCGAGGGTCTCGGTGGCGGGAATCCACTGGGCCCCGGGGTGCATGATGTCTGCGGCGGTGGTCATCGCTGAACCTCCTGAGCACGCCGTCCGACACCGGGCGCGGACGCGTCCGGTGCGGCGTCCCCACCGGCGGAGCACACGCCCGTACGGGTGAGAGGGCGCCTCTCACCACGGTACGGGCGTGTCCCGTCACCCGCGCGGCGCGGCTCCGCGCTGCCGCAGCATGTCCTCCATCAAGGTCAGCTCCGAACGCTGCGCGTCGACCATGCCCTGCGCCAGCGCCCGCTCGACCGGGGTCTCGCACTGCTGCGCACACCCCTCGGCCATCGCGACACCACCCTTGTGGTGGTCGGTCATCAGCTGGAGGAAGAACACCTCCGCGTCCCGACCGGAGGCGGCGCCCAGCCGGTCCAGCTCCTCCTTGGTGGCCATGCCCGGCATCAGCGCACCGGGCTTCGCGGCGTCGTGCCCCGCGTGGCCGCCGTGCCCGCCCGCGGCCCCCATCCAGGACATCGGCGGCTCGTCGGCCACCACCTTCGGCAGCCCCCACAGGTCCAGCCAGCCGAGCAGCATGCCCCGCTGGTTGGCCTGGGTGTTGGCGATGTCGTACGCGAGGGTGCGCACCGCCTCGTCCTGGGTGCGGTCGCGGACGATGAAGGACATCTCCACCGCCTGCTGGTGGTGCACCGCCATGTCCCGGGCGAAGCCCGCGTCCGGGGACCGCAACCCCGGGGTGCGGGGCGCCGCCGTACCGGCCGCCGCACCGGGATCGGCGGAGCCGCCGCCGTTCGCGGCGGCCACCGTGGCGGCCGCCGCGAACAGCAGGGCCAGCAGGACGGCCGTGCCCGCGACCCAGTACGTACGGGGGACGGGGCGGTCGGCGCCGGCCGGGCGGCTCACTTGCCGGCCAGCCCGCTCGTGCAGGCCGCTCCCGGCTCCGGGGTCTGCTCGCCCTGCACGTACTTCGTGAAGAACTTCGACACCCGCGGGTCGTCCGCGCTGTCCACGGTCAGCTGCTTGCCCCACGCGCTGAGCATGATCGCGCCGGTCTGCTCCTTGACCGGGCTCATCAGCGTGTACGGCATCTTGCCGACGGTCGCGGCGAGCTTGTCGACGTCGGCCTTCGGAGCCTTCTCGTTGTACGTCACCCAGACCGCGCCGTGCTCCAGCGAGTGCACGGCGTTCACCTCCGGCACGGGGCTCTTGTAGACGTCACCGTTGCAGTTCATCCAGCGGGGGTGGTGGTCACCACCGACCGGCGGGTTCATCTCGTACTTCACCGGGGTCTCGACGTGATTGCGGCCGAGCTTCTTCACGTCCCAGAGCTGCTCGCCCTCGACCGGCTGCTTGCGGATCTCCTCGGCCTCCTCGCGGAGCTTCGCCGCGGCCGCCTCCTTGCGCTGCTCGGCCTGCTTCTGGTCGATCAGCACCCAGGCGCCGAAGCCGACGAGGCCGACGACGACGGCCGACGCGGCCGTGATCGCGATCGCCTTGTTGCGCCGCTCCCGGATCTGCTCGGCGCGACGCATCTCGGCTATGCGCGCCTGACGTGAGTTCGGGTCGGTGTGCTGGTTGGTCCTGCCGGACTTGCTGGCCATGTGCCCTGGTTCCTTCTGCTGAGGGGGGTGGATGAACACGAAACCGAACCGGACCGCTCAGGTCCGCAGCACCTGGAGGGCATACAGGTCAGGGGCGCGCGGCGGAGCCCCGTACAGCGGGATCCGCGACGCCCCGGAGACGATCGCGGCGGGCGCCGGCGCACCCATGGAACCCGTCACGGCGGGCGGCGGCACCGGCAGCACACCCGGGGTGACGCGCGTGAGCGGCGAGCAGCCGGGCAGGTCGTACGGAGACACGCAGACGGCGTGCGCCGCCGCCCCCGCCCCCGCCTCCACCCGTACCTGCGCACCCGGATCCGGGGCGTGCGACTCGCCCGAGCGCGCGCACAGCAGCAGCACGCCGGACAGCACCCCGAAGACGGTCAGCAGGACGGCACGCCGAAGCCCGGGACGTCCCCGACGCCCCGGCTGCGTGTGCTGCCGGCCCCCCATGGGCGCAGATGGTAATGCTCATGACCGGCCCCAGGTCAGTGCGGGGGTGCCGCGACCTTTCCCGGGTGCGTAATGTGGCGGAAACCACGACTGGTGATACTGGGCGCGCCCGACTGTGCCCCGACGGTCGAGGCGGTGGTGCACAGGCCGTCTGAACTGCGAGGATGAAGGCATGGACAAGCAGCAGGAATTCGTCCTCCGGACGCTTGAGGAGCGCGACATCCGCTTCGTGCGCCTGTGGTTCACCGACGTACTGGGCTTCCTCAAGTCCGTCGCGGTCGCGCCGGCGGAGCTGGAGCAGGCCTTCGACGAGGGCATCGGGTTCGACGGCTCCGCGATCGAGGGCTTCGCCCGGGTCTACGAGTCCGACATGATCGCCAAGCCGGACCCGAGCACGTTCCAGATACTGCCGTGGCGCGCGGAGGCCCCCGGGACCGCCCGGATGTTCTGCGACATCCTGATGCCGGACGGCTCGCCGTCCTTCGCGGACCCGCGCTACGTCCTCAAGCGCATCCTGGCCAAGACCTCCGACCTGGGCTTCACCTTCTACACCCACCCGGAGATCGAGTTCTTCCTGCTGAAGGACAAGCCGCTGGACGGCACCCGCCCGGTGCCGGCCGACAACTCCGGCTACTTCGACCACACCCCGCAGAACGTGGGCATGGACTTCCGCCGCCAGGCGATCACCATGCTCGAATCGATGGGCATCTCGGTGGAGTTCAGCCACCACGAGGGCGCCCCCGGCCAGCAGGAGATCGACCTCCGCTACGCCGACGCGCTCTCCACGGCCGACAACATCATGACGTTCCGCCTGGTGATGAAGCAGGTCGCGCTGGAGCAGGGCGTCCAGGCCAC
The DNA here is from genome assembly GCF_053615355.1 of Streptomyces sp. CLCI03. Taxonomy (NCBI): domain Bacteria; kingdom Bacillati; phylum Actinomycetota; class Actinomycetes; order Kitasatosporales; family Streptomycetaceae; genus Streptomyces; species Streptomyces sp. CLCI03. The sequence goes on from NZ_CM132132.1 coordinate 5,680,194, forward strand.
CTTCATGCCGAAGCCGTTCTCGGAATACCCCGGCTCGGGCATGCACACCCACCTCTCCCTCTTCGAGGGCGACCGCAACGCCTTCTACGAGTCGGGCGCCGAGTACCAGCTCTCCAAGGTCGGCCGCTCCTTCATCGCGGGCCTGCTGCGCCACGCGGCGGAGACGGCGGCGGTCACCAACCAGTGGGTCAACTCCTACAAGCGCATCTGGGGCGGCTCGTCCCGCAGCGCGGGCGCGGGCGGCGAGGCCCCGTCGTACATCTGCTGGGGCCACAACAACCGCTCGGCCCTGATCCGCGTCCCGATGTACAAGCCGGGCAAGACGGGCTCCTCGCGCGTCGAGGTCCGCTCGATCGACTCGGGCGCCAACCCGTACCTCACGTACGCGGTCCTGCTCGCGGCCGGCCTGAAGGGCATCGAGGAGGGCTACGAACTCCCGGCGGGCGCCGACGACGACGTCTGGGCCCTCTCCGACGCCGAACGCCGCGCGATGGGCATCGAACCCCTCCCGCAGAACCTCGGCGAGGCCATCTCCCTGATGGAACGCAGCGAACTGGTCGCCGAGACCCTCGGCGAGCACGTCTTCGACTTCTTCCTCCGCAACAAGAAGCAGGAGTGGGAGGAATACCGCTCGGAGGTCACCGCCTTCGAGCTCCGCAAGAACCTCCCGGTGCTGTAAGGGCAGTTCAGATCAGACGGCCTTCCGGGGTCGGCACCACACTCAGGGCCGGCGGCACTCAGCCGCCGGCCCTGAGCCATGGCGCCACCGGTGTCATAATCGGACGTTGTGTGGACAACGCTTGCGCCGCTCATCGGCGTCCTGCTCGGCGGGCTCATGTCGATGCTGGCCCAGCGCTCGGCAGGACGCGCCTTGGAACGCGGCGAGGCACGCCGCAGTGTTCGTGAACTTGCCGAGGCGCGCCGCAACGAGCGTCTCACCCACCTCATCGAGTTTCTGTCTGCGGTGCAGGAAGCTGAACGAGTCGCGGTGGATCGGCATCACCACAACCTGGCTGACGAGCAGTGGCAGGCCCGGGCAGGGCAGGTCCTCGACAGGGTGTGGGTGATGCAGAAGACGATCCACGTGCTGTGCACGTCTGAGGTCAGCGAAGCGGCACATGGCCTCGCGTGTGCAGTGCAGGAGGTCATCAGGAAGGGCCCCGAAGACCCGGGAGAGCCACAGGACGAGAAGGTCTGGGCGCACATCCGTCCGAGCCGACAGGCGTTCCTTGATCTCGTGCGCGACCAGCTGAGTTGAAATCCCGGGGAGGGATTCCGCTACTGCCGTGAGGGCCCGGGTCGAGCAGCACCAGAAGCCAGGGCATCGGCGAGCCGCGCTCCCGGATCGCCCGTGACGTGGTGTGCGGAGCGTCCGGACGGCCAGGTCGAGATCCCGTCGCCCACCCACCGCGGAACGACGTGGAAACGCAGATGGGGGACGGACTGCTCCGATCCCGGGCCGCCGGCGCTGAGGATGTTCACGCCCGAGGCGTTCAAGGCCGGGCGGGTGGCCGCGGCCACCCGCTGGACCAGTGCCGTCACCACGGAAAGGACCTAATCCGGCGGCGGGCCGACCGGGTGGAGTGGACGGGCTGGGAGAACACGGAGGACGTCCGGCTCCCCGTTCCCGCCGATGTCCACTTCGACGCGGCCGCGTACGACGCCGAACTGGAGCGGGCCGTGGCGGATCTCAGCTGGGAGGAGCCCGTGGACAGCGTCGCCCGGCTGATGAGACTGGAGCTCGCCCCGTCCGGCTGCTTCCAGCGCTGGGGCTGGGGCGTGAACACCGTCTATCCGCTGCGGAGTCAGGGGTCCGCACGCATCGAGGTGCATTTCAGCCCTCTTGAGGCGCCGTACGCGATCGGGAGCACCTTCGTCCACGAGGTCCTGGTGTCGCACGACGTGTCCGCCGAGGAACAGGTCCGGCGGTTCGTCGACATGGTCGCGGCCGACGACCCCCGCAAGACGGCCAGGCCGCTGTGTTGAGTCTCCCGTGGGGGGAGACAGCAGGCTGGGGGCCATGGACAGCGTGACTCTGTATTCGATCGGGGAGTTGGCCCGGAGGACCGGTCTGACCGTGAAGACCGTCCGGTTCTACTCGGACAAGGGCATCGTCCCGCCCACCGGGCGGAGCCCGGCGGGATACCGGCTCTACGGGGCGGACGCGCTCGCCCGCCTGGACCTGGCCCGCACGCTGCGCGATCTCGGGATCGGCCTGGAGACCGTACACAAGGTGCTGGACCGGGAAGCGTCCGTACCGGAGGTCGCGGCGGCACACGCCGACGCCCTGGACGTACAGATCCGCACCCTCCGCCTGCGCCGGGCCGTGCTCCGCGCGGTCGCCGGACGCGGCCCCACCCCCATGGAGATGGACCTCTTGCACCGACTCGCCACGCTCTCCCACGCCGAACAGCGCCGACTGATCGGCGATTTCGTCGCAGAGGTTCTTGAAGAACCCCACACCAACGCCGAGTTCGCGGCACTGATGCGATCCGTCGTGCCCGAGCTCCCCGACGAACCCACGCCCGAACAGGTCGAGGCCTGGGTGGAACTCGCCGGGCTCTGCCAGGACGAGGACTTCCGGGCCGCGATCCGCCGCACCGCCGAGGAACAAGCGGTGGAGCCCGACCCGCGGGACGTCGCCGCGCTGCAGGGCGCGCTCGACCGGGCGATGCGGGAGCGGATCGACGAGGCCGTGTCCGCCGGCCTCCTGCCGGACTCGGCCGGGGGAGCGTCGCTCGCCGGCTCGCTCGGCAGCCTCTACGCCCACGCGTTCGAGCGCGCCGACGAAGGCGAAGGCGGTTTGCGCCGCTGGCTCCTCGCCCGCCTGCGGACGACCGCCGATCCCCACGTCGAGCGATACTGGCGGCTCCTGGGCACCGTCAACGGGTGGCCCGCGGCACCGGAGCTCGCCCCCGTGCACTCCTGGTTCACCACTGTCCTCGCCCCCGGCGGCGGTGACGGTCATGACGATCGCGAAGGTGGGATGCGATGAGAACGCGCGTGGTGCGGTTCGGCCTGTACGCGGACGAGCAGGGGCTGGCGTGGGTCAAGGGGCTCGTCGCCGACGCCGTGGGCGCGCGGAGTGCCCGGATCACCGGGGAGAGTGTCCTGCGGACCCTTCCCGGGAGCGGGATGCCGACCGCCGAGATGTACGACTTCCTCGCCGAGCAGTGGGACATCGAGCACCCCGGCGAAAGCGGTGGCGCACGGGAACCGGTCGAGCTGCGCGTCCGGTTGAGGTGTTCCCTGCGGACCTGGCGAGCGATCCGTACGACGGTGATCGCGACCTTGTGTCCGGAGGGGACGGGCCCGCACGCCTGCCGTGTCCCCTGGATGGCCGGCTGACACCGTGCGCGCCCGCCGTCAGTGCACCGCCCGGTGCCAGGTCGGGCGTTTGGGGGTGGCCGGGGTCGTGGTCGTGTGGAGTTCGCCGTCCAGGCCCAGCACCGCCGTCGTGACGGTGCCCGAGGGTTCCAGCACGGCCGACGGGGCCCCCGCGAAGAGCATGCGGGACTGCTCCCACGCCGGTGGGCCGCCGAGGCCCGTGGTGCTGACGGTGCCGCTGTCCGCGCGCCCCACCACGAGGCGGCCCGCGGCGCACACCGCGCCGTAGCCGGCGCGGCCGCCCGCCTCCGTGACGCTGGAGACCTGGGGCCGGACCGAGGGACCCGCCGTGACCAGGGCGGTACGCACGACCCCCGAGTCCGGGCGGCGGAAGAAGAGGCGCACGCCCGCACCGTCCGGGGCCGCCGTGAGGGGGACCGTGGTGGCGGGCAGGCCCGTCGGGGCGGGGCCGAGGAGCGGGGTGTCCGGGGTGCGCTGGGTCCAGGCCAGGACGGAGGCGGTGGTGGTCACGTACACGTGCCGCCGCCCCGCCGCGTCGAGCGCCGTCACCGGGTCGCTCTGCAGGTCCTCGCCGCCGAGCCGCTCCCACGGGGAGAATCCGCCGTCCGGCTGTTGGGTGGTCGCGCGCAGGGTGCGGCGCGAGTCGCGGAGGTAGACGGTCAGGCCGCCGCGGGCGTCCACGGCCACCGCCGGGGCGCTGATCGCCGAGGTGCCCTCGTCGTCGCTGCGTTCCGGAGTGCCGAGCGACTGCCACGGGCCGAACGGGCCGTCGGGCGCGGACTGGACGGCGTACACGACCTCGCGCCGGTAGTCCGTGGGCGCGGAGCCGAAGGTGGTGCGGGTGGCGAGGACGGCGACGCGGCCGCCGGGGAGGCGGGTGGCGGTGGCGCCCGGGTCGATGCCCGTGCCCGGGAGGAACATCGGGCCCGCCCAGTCGCCGCCGGTGTTGCGCGTCCAGTACGCCCCCTGGCCGTCCAGTGTGGCGAAGGCCCACAGCCGGCCGGGCGTTCCCTCCGTCAGCCAGGAGGTGGTCTCGGCGCGGGTGTAGCGCAGTGACTGGGCCCAGTTGCGCCCGGTCGGGTTGCCCGCGACCTTGCGGTCGCCGCAGCCCGAGGGGCTGCCGCAGTAGTCCTGGCGGTCCTGCCAGGCGTAGGTCCTCAGGAAGCCGGTCTTGGTCTCGGCGGTCTGCGGGTCCAGCGCGTGCGGGAGGGTGCTGTTGTGGTAGCCGAGGTAGCTCTGGACCGTGAAGTGCGGGCGCCTGTGGACCTGGGCGGCGTAGGCGGCGGTGGCGGCCTGCACGAAGCGGGCGCCGTACATGTGGTCCTGGTGGTCGGTGTACCGGCCGGTCCCGTTCTCGCCGTAGCGGTTCGGCGTCGGGTCCTGCATCCGTATCGTCGTCGGCCGGTACTGCTCCAGGACCCCGGCTATCGACCGGACGAGCTGGTCCTTCGTGTACGTGAACGGCTGCTTGACCGGGGTGCCGGAGGTGAGCTGGGCCTCCAGCGCGGGTATCCGGCCGTTCCACAGGCCGCGCAGGCTCTCGGGGGTGTCCCCGCCGGTGCTGCGGGCCTCGCGCAGCATCAACCACACCAGGTTGACCTGCGGCTTGGCTATGAGGACGTCGACCTCGGCCCGGCCGCCGCCGGCGGTGGCCAGGACCGTACGCTTCCACGCGCTCGTGCGGTCCCCGGTGGCCATCTGCGCGTAAGCGGAGCGGATGCCGTTCTGCCGGGCCTCCGCGTAGTGGGCGCGGTCGGCGGGCTGTTCGGGGTCGTCGGCGGCGCCGCCGTGGGCCTCGTTGCGGCCGTCGGACTCGCCGGAGGTGAGGTAGGCGGTGGTGACCTGGGTGCCGGACAGCAGGGACCGGCTGAGGTCCGGGTTCATGAAGAACAGGTCGTCGTCGGGGTGGGCGACGATCTGGACGACCGAACCGGAGGTGACGCTCGCGGGCCGGACCGCGGCCGGGTTCTTCTCCTGGGTGGCTTCGGCGGTGGTCTGTTGGCCGGCCACGGAGAGCACACCGGTGGCGCCGGCTGTCAGCACGGTGAGCAGGGCCGCGAAGCGGCGACGGGTCACGGGCATCGGGTCACGCCTCGGGTTCGGTCTCGCTCTGACGGGGGAAGGTGTGGAACAGTCAGAGAGAGGTGAAATCAGCGGACTTGGTTCACCGAATCCGCAGATGGCCGGTGCTTTTCCGGTACCAGATGTGGACTTTGTCCGTCCGCCTACCGTGTCGCGGCAGCCGGTCCCGACGCGTGCGGTGCGGGTGACGTGGGTGACGTGGGTGGGGCCGGTGATGCGGGCGACGCCGGAGACGGAGACGACGCGGGCGGCGGCGGGGGCGACACGGGTGACGGGAGCGACGGGGGCGCGTTGCGCGGGCCCACCGGCTGCCACGGCGCCAGGTGCGCGCCCGGCGCGTCGGCCGAGGAGGTCACGTACAGCCGTGCGTCGAGCCCCACCACCGCCAGACCGACCAGGCCCTGGCCGGTCATCGTGGAGGAGGGAGCGCCGACGAACAGCAGCGGGGACCGCTCCCACGGCCGACCCGACCCGGCCTCCGAGCCCAATTGCCCACCCGCCGTGCGACCCGCCAGGAGGTGCCCGCTCGCGGTCACCGCGCCGAAGCCCTGGAGGCCGCCGAGGTCGGTCATCTGGCTCACCTTCAGCCCGCCCTCACCCGTGATCAGGGCGGTACGGACATTGCCCGAGCCGGGCTTGCGGAACCACAGCCGTACGCCGCCCTCGCGTCCGTCCGCGGTCAGCGGGAGCGTGGTGTCCGGCAGCCCGGTGGGCGTGACCTGGCCCAGCGGGGCGCCCGGCGTCGGCTGCGTCCAGCCCACCACCGACTTGGAGGTGGCGGCGAAGACCATGCGCCGCCCGGCGCCGTCGGTGGCGGTGGCCGGGGAGCCGTGCAGGTCGGTGCCGCCGTACTTCTCCCAGGGCCCCCAACTGCCGTTCGGCTGTTGCACCCGTCCGCGCAGGCCGGCCGCGCCGTCGCGGACGTACGCCGCCAACTGCCCGGTGCCGTCGACCGATACGGCCGGGGCGCTGATGTCGGAGGTCCAGTTCTCGTCCGCGGTCTCGGGGGTGCCGAGCGACTGCCACTCGGTGAACTCCTCGGATCCCGGCTGCTTCTGGACGGCGTGGACGACCTCGCGCCGGTAGTCGGTGGGCTTGGCGCCGAAGGAGGTGCGGGTGCCGAAGACGGCCGTCCGGCCGTCCGCCAGGGTCACGGTGCTCACGCCCGGGTCCATGCCGGTGCCGGGGAGCAGGTCCGGGCCCTTCCAGCGGCCGGCGGGACCGGCCCGGTGCCAGACGGCCACCTGGCCGTCGAGCACCTTGAAGGCCCACAGTCCCTGCTGCGCGTCGGAGGTCAGCCAGTCGGTGCTGGTGCCGCGGGCGTAGTTGATGGAGTCCGACCACCGGTTGCCGCCCGGCTGGTCGGAGATCTTGAGGTCGCCGCAGCCGGCGGGGCTGTTGCAGTGGTTCTGCCGGTCGAGCCAGGCGTAGGTGCCCAGGATGTCCAGCTTCTCCTTGGCCTCGTCCGGGTCCAGGGCGCTCGGCAGCGAGCCGTTGATGTAGCCCGCGTAGTTCTGCACCGTGAAGTGCGGGCGGTCGGTGACGTCCTTGGCGTAGGCGGCGGTGGCCAACTGCACGAACCGTGCGCCGTAGAAGTGGTCCTGGTGGTCGGCGTACCGCTTGGTGTCGGGATACCGGCCGGGGGTCGGGTCCTGGGAGCGGACGGTGGTCGGCCGGTACTGCTCCAGGATGCCGACGAGGGTCTGGACGACCTGGTCCTTGGAGTACGAGAACGGCTGCGTGACCGGGGTGCCGGACGCGAGCATGGAGTCCAGGCGGGGGATCTTGCCGTCCCACAGGCCGTGCAGGCTGTTGGGGGCGTTGTCGTAAACGGTGCCGGCCTCGCGGAGCTGCAACCAGACCAGGTTGACCTGGGGCTTGGCGACGAGCACGTCGACCTCGGCGTGGCCGCCGCCCTTGGTCGGGACGACGGTGCGGGTCCAGGGGCTGCCGCGGTCGCCGGTGGCCATCTTGGCGTAGGCGGCGCGTATGCCGTTCTGGCGGGCCTCGGCGTAGGCGGGCTTGTCGGGCTTGGTGGTGGCCGCCTTGGCGGAGCCGGCGTTGATGCCGTCGGCCTCGCCGGAGGTCAGGTAGACCGAGGTGACCGGGCTGCCGGCGGATATGGAGTACCGCAGGTCCGGGTTCATGAAGTACAGGTCGTCGTCGGGGTGCGCGATGACCTGGAGCACCCGGCCCGGGTCGGGCGGTTCGGGGGCGGCGGGGGTTTCGGCCGCCTTGTCGGGGGCGGTGGAGGTGCCGAGGCGGTCGAGGAGTTCGTTGCCCCGCAGGAGGATCAGGCTGCCGACCGTGGTGACCACGCAGAACGCGACGACCTTGAGGAGGCCGCCCCGGCGACGACGACGGCGACGGGTGCCGTCCCGGGCGCCGTCCTTGCCGCGGGCCCGGCGGCGCGCCTGCCGACGGCTGCCGGACGGCTCGGCGTCGACCTCGGGAGCGGCGACCTCGGGAGCGGCGGCCTCGGCTTCGGGGGCTTCGGCTGCGGGAGCTGCGTCGACCTCGGCCGACTCGGCGCGCGGCTCGGCCTGGTGGGTCTGCTCGGGCGGGTGGGTCTGCTCGGGAGAGTGCGGGTACACGTCCTGCCGGGGCGGGTGCGCGTAGGCGTGCTGCTCCTGCGGGTGTCCCTGGTACGGCTGTTGCCGCGCGTCCCGCGCCGGACAGGGCCGCTGCCGACCCTGCCGCGCCGCCCGGTCCGGCTGCGCTCCTTGCTCCGACGGCCCGGCCTGCTGCTCCCACCCGGATCCGTTCGACGCACCCTGTGGGTCCCGGGCCCCGGGGCCCTGCCAGGAGTCGGACACGAAGCTCCTCCCGACCGGCCGACGGGGACTACCCCCATGACACGTTCACTAAACCGATGATCAGACAGATCCTGGCATCGTATGCGCCTCGGATCGAACATTTGATCCTGACACGCCTAAATCTGCGTCCCGGCCGGGCCGGAACTCCACCGACAGGTCCCAGGGCCTAGGCTCAGGAGAGACTGGCAAGCAGTGGCAGCGACAACCGCGGGAGGCGGCGGGATGACGGTCCCGGGACGCAGGAGCAGCACCTTCATCCGACTGCTCCGCAGCGGTTTCACCGACCCCTCCACCGCCGCCCGGCTGCTCGACGCCGACGCGCTGGCGGCCGTACGTACCGATCCCGTGCTGCTCGACGCCCTCGGCGCGACCGCCGACCCCGACCTCGCCCTCCTCGGACTGGTCCGGCTCGCCGAGGCCCAGCCGGACGGCGAACTGCCCGGGCTCCTCGACACCCTCGTCAGCGCCAAGCCGCTGCGCGACCGCCTCCTCGGCGTGCTGGGCGCCTCCGAGGCCCTCGGCGACCACCTCGCACGCCACCCCCGCGACTGGCTCGGCCTCATCACCTACGAGGCCGCCGACCTGCACCCCGGACTCGCCGAGTTCGAGCAGGGCCTCGCCGACGCCCACGACCCCGTCGGCCTGCGCGTCGCCTACCGCCGCTGCCTGATCTCCATCGCCGCCCGCGACGTCTGCGGCACCATCGACGTCGCCCAGACCGCCGCCGAGCTCGCCGACCTGGCCACCGCCACCCTCCGCGCGGCCCTGCGGATCGCCTCCGCGGCCGCCCCCGAGGATGCCGCCCTGTGCCGGCTCGCCGTGATCGCGATGGGCAAGTGCGGCGGCAACGAGCTGAACTACGTCTCCGACGTCGACGTCATCTTCGTCGGCGACGCGGCCCCCGGCGCCGAGGAGGCCAAGGCCCTCCAGGCCGCCACCCGCCTCGCCTCCCACCTCATGCGGATCTGCTCGGAGACCACCGTCGAGGGCACCATCTGGCCCGTCGACGCCAACCTCCGCCCCGAGGGCCGCAACGGCCCCCTCGTCCGCACCCTCGCCTCCCACCTGGCCTACTACCAGCGGTGGGCCAAGACCTGGGAGTTCCAGGCCCTCCTCAAGGCCCGCGCCGTCGCCGGCGACGAGGCCCTGGGCGCCGAGTACATCGCGGCCATAAGCCCGCTGGTCTGGCAGGCCGCCGAACGCGAGAACTTCGTCCCCGACGTCCAGAAGATGCGCCGCCGCGTCGTCGACAACATCCCCGCCGCCCAGGTCGACCGCGAGCTCAAACTCGGCCCCGGCGGCCTGCGTGACGTCGAGTTCGCCGTCCAGCTCCTCCAACTCGTCCACGGCCGCAGCGACGCCACCCTGCACTCCGGCACCACCCTCGACGCCCTCCACGCCCTCGCCGCCGGCGGCTACGTCGGCCGCGCCGACGCCGCCCAACTGCACGACGCGTACCGCTTCCTGCGCGCCATGGAGCACCGCATCCAGCTCTACCGGCTGCGCCGCACCCACCTCGTCCCCGAGGACGAGAACGACCTGCGGCGCCTCGGCCGCTCCATGGGCCTGCGCACCGAACCCGTCGCCGAGCTCAACAAGGCCTGGCGCCGGCACGCCTCCGTGGTCCGCCGCCTGCACGAGAAGCTCTTCTACCGGCCGCTGCTCGACGCCGTCGCCCAGCTCACCCCCGGCGAGACCCGGCTCTCCCCCCGCGCCGCCGGCCAGCGCCTGGAGGCCCTCGGCTACGCCGACCCGGCCTCGGCCCTGCGCCACCTCGAAGCCCTCGCCTCCGGCGTCACCCGCAAGGCCGCCATCCAGCGCACCCTGCTCCCGGTCATGCTCGGCTGGTTCGCCGACTCCGCCGACCCGGACGCCGGCCTGCTGAACTTCCGCAAGGTCTCCGACGCCCTCGGCAAGACCCCCTGGTACCTGCGCCTGCTGCGCGACGAGGGCGCCGCCGCCGAGAACCTCGCCCGCGTCCTGTCCGCCGGGCGCCTCGCCCCCGACCTGCTGATGCGCGCCCCCGAGGCCGTGGCCCTGCTCGGGGATCCCGAAGGCCTGCAGCCCCGTACGCACGAGGCCCTGGAGCAGGAGGTCCTGGCCGCCGTCGGGCGCGCCGAGAACCCCGAGGCCGCCGTCGCCGCCGCCCGCGGCGTGCGCCGCCGCGAGCTCTTCCGCACCACCGCGGCCGACATCATCGGCTCCTACGGTACGGAGGACAACCCGGCCGAGGAGGATCACGGAGCCCTCGTCGACCGGGTCGGCGGAGCCGTCTCCGACCTCACCGCCGCCACCGTCGCCGGGGCCCTGCGCGCCGCCGTCCACAGCCACTACGGCGACACCCTGCCCACCCGCTTCGCCGTCATCGGCGTCGGCCGCTTCGGCGGCCACGAACTGGGCTACGGCTCCGACGCCGACGTGCTGTTCGTCCACGAACCCCGCGAGGGCGTCGACGAGCAGGAGGCCGCGAAGGCCGCCCAGACCGTCATCGCCGAGATGCGCAGGCTGCTCCAACTGCCCACCACCGACCCGCCGCTGCTCATCGACGCCGACCTGCGCCCCGAAGGCCGCTCCGGCCCGCTGGTGCGCACGCTCGCCTCCTACGCCGCGTACTACCGGCGCTGGTCCCTGACCTGGGAGAGCCAGGCCCTGCTGCGCGCCGAACCGGTGGCGGGCGACGCCGACATCGGCGCCCGGTTCATCGAGCTGATCGACCCGCTGCGCTACCCGATGGAGGGCCTCGGCGAGGACGCCGTGCGCGAGATCCGCCGGCTCAAGGCCCGCATGGAGTCGGAGCGGCTGCCGCGCGGCGCCGACCCGACTTTGCACACCAAGCTCGGCCGCGGCGGCCTCAGCGACGTCGAGTGGACCGTCCAGCTGATCCAGATGCGGCACGCCTGGGTCGAACCGGGCCTGCGCACCACCCGTACCCGCGAGGCCCTGGCGGCCGCGCACGCCGCCGGGCTGATCCCGACCGAGGAGGCGCAGATCCTGGACGAGGCCTGGGTCCTGGCGACCCGGGTCCGCAACGCCGTGATGCTGGTGCGCGGGCGGGCCGGGGACACCTTCCCGACCGAGGCCCGGGAGCTGGCGGCCGTGGCCCGCTACCTCGGATACGCCGAAGGCACGGCCGGGGAAATGCTGGACGACTACCGCCGGATCACCCGCCGTGCCCGGGCGGTGGTGGACGAGCTGTTCTACGGGGCGTAGCCGTTCCCGACCGCCCCTCAACTCTGGCCGAACGTTTTGCAGTTTGCATATGATCACCCTCAACTACGGGGAGGCGTGACCATGTCAGATGATCTCGGCCAGGTGGACATGCGGTTGAACAGCGGCCCGCCGCTGGGTCCTTACGCTCCGGGGGTCACCGCGCCGCCGCCGGGCCCGTACGCCCCGGGCGTCACGCCGCCGTCGGTGGTTCCGTACGCCCCGGGCGTCACCCCGCCGTCGTCGGGGCTGTTCCTTCCGAACGGCGCCAAGGACTTCGCCTCGTCGCCCGCGGAGAAGAGTGCGGCGGCGAACACGATCGAGAACGAGTTGGAGCACGCCACCAAGACCGCCACGGAGCACGCGGACGACGCCACCGGCACCGCGCAGAAGGGCTTCGAAGGCTGGGAGACGGCCGCCGGCCTGAAGAAGGTGGCGGACACCTGGGACCAGCAGGTGAAGTCCCTGATGAGCCGGTTGTCCGGGGAGAAGACCGCACTGCGCGAAGCCTCGGGCTCCATCAAACGCACCGACGTCGGCCTGGGCAACCGGTTCGCGTCGGGTTCGCTGCTGAACCGGGTGTAGGGGTTCCGGTGCCGACCTACTACGAAGTCATGACCACGGACCTGGGCCTGCTGACGACGGCCGCCGCCAAGTGGGACTCGATGGCGGGCGAGCTGAAGAAGGTCGAGACCCGCTACGGGGACACCGTCCAGAAGATCACCATGGGGGACAACTGGGTCGGTGTCAGCGCCCGGGCGGCGCGGACGAAGTTCACGGCGACCCGCTACGAGTACTCCGCCGCGCAGAACCAGGCCAAGGCGGTCGCGAGCCTGCTGCGGGGCGCCCACGAACAGCTCGTCGACCTCAGGCAGAAGCTGGAGAGTGCCCGCGACGACGCGATCGCCGCCGGCATGACCGTGTCGGAGCAAGGGCGCGTCGCCTTCGACCACGCCAGGCTGACACCTGCCGAGCGCAGCGCCTACCACCACGACCCCGACGGCCAGGAGGCCATCCGCACCGCGGTCGAGAAGTGGCAGAAGCACATCGACGACCGGGTGAAGGCCGCCTCCGAAGCCGACCAGCACATCAAGGACGCCCTCGTGGCGGCCGTGTACGACAGCAACAAGGACGCCCTGGGCCAGGGCACCGGGGCCGACGAGACCCTCACCGGCTTCAACAACTACGCCGAGGGCGACCTGGCCAAGGCCAAGAAGCTCGACGAGAGCACGGTCAGGACGAAGACCGACGGATTCGACGCCGGCGTGAGCACCACCGGCCCGGGCCAGTACGGCAAGGAGGCCTCGGTCAAGGCCTACGTCGACTTCTTCCACGGCACTTCGAAGGGGGAGGGGAGCCTCGGGCCGATGCAGCTCTCCGGGATCGCCGACATCTACGGCGGAGCCCGGGCCACCGCGAACTTCGGCGTCACCGACAAGGGGCTGGTCGGCAAGGCCGAGGCGTCCGCGGGAGTCCGGGCGCTGGCCGAGGGCCGGGCCGGAGGCGAGTACCACAGCGCCTACGGGAGGGCCGAGGGCTTCGTCGGTGGTGAGGCCGGGGTCAGCGTGAAGGCGACCAAGGAGGAGCTGACCGTCGGCGCGAAGGCGTTCGCCGGGGCCAAGGGCAGCCTCACCGGAGGCGTCGAGTCCGGCGGCATCGGCGTCGGCCTCACGGCCGAAGGCTGGGCGGGTCCCGGTGCCGAGGCCTGGTGGGGCTACAAGAAGGACGAGGAGACCGGGGTGTACAAGCTCGGCGGCAAGGCCGGCGCCTCACCCCTCCTCGGCGGCTCCATAGGCCTGGAGATCACCGTGGATCCTGAGAAGGTGGCCAAGACAGCCGGTGACGTGGCCGACGCGGTGGGCGATACGGCGCACGCGGTCGGCGACGCCGCGGGCGACTTCAAGGATTGGTTGCTCGACTGATGTCCGACTCCATGGAAGGAGGGCCCCCGATGCCCACGACACTGCCGGTACCGATCGAGTTCCGGCTGCCCGAGGGCTGGCTCCCGGCCCGCCCGGAGGCGTTCGACCCGGGGGTGGCCTTCGCCGCGGTGCATCCGCGGCCGGACGCCGGGTTCACCGCCAACATCACCGTCGACGGCGGGTTCCCGAAGGACGGGGTGACCCTGGCCGAGATCGCCGACGCGTCGGTGGAGCAGCTGCGCACGTTCGCCGAGTCGGTGGAGCTGGTCCACCGCCGCGAGGTCGGCTCCGAGGACGCGCCCGCCCTGACCCAGCGGCTGGGCTTCTCGGCCGTGGCCGACGGCGCCCGCCACGAGCTGGTCCAGTCCCAGGTGTACCTGTCCCTCGTGGACACCGAGGACCCCCACAAGCGGGCGATGATCCGCCTGGCCCTGACGGCCACCACGGCCCAGCACGACGAAGTCCTGCAAGAGTTCCAGGACTTCGTCCGCTCGGTACGCCCGACGGACGACGGGGCGGAGGGCTGACGGTGGGGCGTTTCTGGGACGGGCGTACGGGCACCAGGTACCCGGCCCGGGGTATGACTCCGGGGGCCGCCGAGGAGCTTCGGGAGGCGTTGCTCGCGCTGGGCGGTCCGGATGCGCTGTTCGCCGTCCGGGAGGGCGCCGCGGGAGAACGTGCCGACCTGGTCGTGGAGTGCGGCGTCAGCGAGATGCGCCTGACCCTCAAGACCAGCATGCGGCTGGTTCCCGCGAAGCACGAGGTGCGCGTGCTCGAAGAGCGGTGGGAGCCCGCGTTGGAGCACTCCGGCCAGCAGTACGGCCGGGGGCCGGCGAAGGCGGTCTACAAGCAGTGGGAGTTCCAGCGGGGCGCCGACGGCCGCCGCCGCAAGGTGGAGACGTTCCGCTTCGACACGGGGCTGGTCAAGAACCCCCTGCAGAACACGGTCCTCAGGGCGGGCTGGACCTGGCGCGGAGTGCTGTTCAGGCTCTGACCGCGACGGACGAGGCGGACCGCGGACCCTGTGGGGGTCCGCGGTCCGCCGTGTCGGTCCGGCGCCGGTGTCAGCGGGCCGTGCCGAAGTCCTGCGTCCAGTAGTTGCCGGGCTGCGCCAGGCCGATACCGATCTCCTTGAAGGAGCAGTTCAGGATGTTCTCCCGGTGGCCCTGGCTGTTCATCCAGCCCTCCATGACCTTCTCGGGAGTGCTGTAGCCGTAGGCGACGTTCTCGCCGTACGTGCTCCACGTGTATCCGGCGCGGGTGATCCGCGCGCCCGGGTCCGAGCCGTCGGAGCCGGTGTGGGACATGTTGCTGTGGGAGGCCATGTCGGCGCTGTGGTCCTGCGCGGCCTTCGTCAGCTTCGCGTTCAGGGAGACGGCCGAGCATCCGGCGGCGGCGCGCTCCTTGTTGACGAGCGCGAGGACCTGCGCGACGGAGCCGGTGGCCGGCGGGGCGGCGGTCTTCGACGGCTGGGGCGCCTGCGGCTTCTTCGTCTCGACCGGCGGCTTCGCGGGCTTGGGCTGCGCGGGCCGGGTGGTCTCGACGACGGGCTGCGTGGGCGCGGCGGGGCTGCTGGGGGAGGCCTCGGAGGGGCTGCTGCTCGGCGTCTCGCTCGGGAGCGGCGCGTCCACGGGTGCCAGGGTGGTCGGCGTGGCCGACGGCGTCTGCTGCCACTGCCACGGCCGCTGCTGCTGGTGGCTCACGGTCCGGGTCCGGCCGTCGTCCTGACCGTCGAAGCAGGCCATGGCGGCGGTGGGAACACCCACGATGGCGAGCGCGCCGACACCGATGGCTATTTTCTTGTAGGACGTCTTCTTCCGATGCTTCTGCATGCCTGACCTCATTCAGTGATCGCGAAGCTTTCGGCGCCGGAATCGCGGGGCACCGAAGAGGCCGCCATTCTTAGAAACCTGTGAATGGCCTGGCAAGTTTCCGCTGATCACGAGCTCGCGGCGGTCGGCACGCGGCTTGAAAGAGGGCAGTGATCGTGCATCATCACGATTTGGTCACTCCCGCAACCGTCTGATGAATGATCAGAAACGGCTGTGACCTGGCCGGTCGGTGACACACCCCTCGGCGGCGCATATTCCGTTTCCGGCGGAGAGGGGAATGTCGATTCCAAAAGGGACAAATATCGAAATGTCGGCGGGTTAACGCTCCGTCAAGAAAGCCCGGCCCCGATGTGGGTGCCGTGACGCATGTCACTGTTTCGCGCGCGGCTGCGCCCGTCCCCCTCAGGTCGCCTGCGTCGTGGGCCGACGGCGACGTACGGAGGGGGGCGGGCGCGGGATCGTGCGATCGCTCTACCGCGGTTCCAGGGCCGCCGCCCGGCAGGCGCCGTTCGCGGCGCCACCGGGCACTCCGGCCGCGGTCAGGCCGCTCGCGCACCCTTGGAGGTCACCGGACACGCCGAGCCGACAGGACGCCGAGACGGCGTCGGTGACCTCGGCGCCCGCCTGCGCGGCCATGTTCGTACAGGCGGGGATGTCGGCGTGGGCGGCGGGCGCGACGAGGGCCGCACCGGAAAGGGAGAGGAACAGGCCGGCGAGCACACCGGCGAGACGGGGCGACGTGCGCACGGGGGACGCGACGGGGAACACGGCACACACCTGCTCTCGGAATACAGGAGGTGGATACGGGGAGTGGGTGCGGGAGGTCGGACGGGAGGTCGGGGGCCGATTCCTACTCGGGGGCCACCCGGCAGGCGCTCACCGCGGTCCCGTTGGTGACACCTCCCGCCGTCAGGCCGGACACGCACTGCTCGTGGTCGCCGGTCAGACCGACGTAGCACGCCATGCGGACGGAGTCCGGCGCCTCACCGCCCTGCAACTCGCGCTCGACCTGGTTGATGCAGGCCGTGACGTCCGCGTGGGCGGCGGGAGCCGCGAAGGCGGCGCCGCCGAGGGCGAGGGCCAGGCCGGTCAGGACGCCGGCGATACGGGTCGACATGTGCATGGGGACGTACCTGCTCTCCGAATCGGTTCGGTGCCGGCTCGGCCGGCGAGGGTCGTGCGGCTACCTCGACTGGACGGCGAAGAGCTCGACGGCGTACTCGCCGCTCGTGCCGATCCCGGTCTGCTTGTACGTGCAGTTCAAGATGGCGGCCCGGTGGCCCCTGGTGCTGGCCATCCAGCCGTCGACGTGGGACTTCGAGGATTGGTGACCCGGTCCGGAGACGTTCTCCGAGGACGGGCCTGCGGGCGAGTAGCCGGCCTTCTCCATGCGCGCCAGGTCGCTGGACCCGTCCGAGCCGGTGTGCGCGGTCAACCCGTTCGCCGCCATGTCGTCGGCGTGGGCCCGGGCGGCCGCCGCGAGCCGCGGGTCCACGGTCAGCGGCTCACAACCCGCCTTCTCCCGTTCGGCGTTGACCAGCGCGAGGATTTCGTCCGGCGAGGACTGCTGCACGCTACGGGTGACGGAGGCCGATGCCGACGCCGCCGGGACGGCGAGCGCGGTGGCGGCGCCACCCAGCGCGAGCAGCGGGACGGTGCAGGCGACCGCGCACGCGCGACGGATCCGGCTGTTCTTGGTACGCATCAGAGTCTTCCCCTCGTCGGGGGTCGGTGGGGAGCCGCCCACGACACCCGGCCCTGGGGGCGGCCGCCCCGAGGGCGGCCACGGGGCGTCTCGCGCGGCCTGCGCAGGCGACGTGCGCGACCCACGGGCTCCTGCGGGGGCACGGGCCTGCTTCCACCGTACGACCGCAGACACCTCCCCACGACCGGGGGCGGCCGGGTGCGCGACCTACGACGTCGTCGGTGGCGTGAAGAGTGCCCCGACGGTTTCGGTGGCCAGGTCACGCAGCCAGGCGTGGGCGCGGTCGTCGTCGTAGCGCTGGTGCCACAGCAGGTACAGGGGTACGTCGGGCAGCGGGAGCGGCGGCGACAGCGAGACCAGGCCGAGTCGGTCGCGGGCGGTACGGGTGACGGCGTCGGGGAGGGTGACGACCAGGTCGGTGTCGAGGGCGAGTTGCAGGGCGAAGGCGGCAGTGGGCCCGGCGGCGACGACGCGTCGTTCGAGGCCGTGTGCCGTCAGGGCGTCGTCGATCGGATCGCTCAGGCTTCCGCGCCGCGAGACGGTGACGTGTTCGGCGGCCGCGTAGCGTTCGAGGCTCAGTGGACCTTCGGTGAGTGGGTGGCCCGGTCGGACGGCGACGATCAGCCGGTCCCTGCCGACGAGGTGGTGGCGGATGTCGGGGAGCGTCGGAGCAGCGGCACTCGATTCGAGGTCGACCTCACCCCGGCGCAGTTCGGCGTCGTCCGTCCCGGACTCGGCGGACAGGCGCAGCCGGACGCCGGGCGCCCGGCGGTGGACGGCGCCGATCAGGGTGGTGCCGCACGCGGCGGTCAGGGCGTCGTGCCAGCGCACGGTGAACACCCGCTCCAGGGCCGCCAGGTCGAGTTCCCGCTGCGCGGACAGGAGGTGGTGGGCCTGCTGCACGAGGGCGTGGACCTCGGCGCGCATGGCCGACGCGCGGGTGGTGGGGACCATGCTGCGGCCGGTACGGACCAGGATCTGGTCACCGGTGGCCTTGCGGATCCGACCCAGGGAGCGGCTCATCGCCGGTGAGGTGACGTGGAGGCGCGCTGCCGCGCCGGAGACGCTGCCCTCTTCCAACAGGGCGTCCAGGGCGGTGAGCAGGTTCAGATCCAGTTGCATGACAGTAACTCTACAAGTGGCAAGCATGCACTTGCTGTCAATGCTCGGGCGCACAGCCCCACGACCGCTGCGCCCTGGTCAGCGGCGCCACGCAACCGCAGACAGGGCCTCACGCACCGTCCTGCCCGTACGAGTCCGCCGGCGGATCCGCCGCTGCCGAGGGGTCCAGCACCACGAGTTGGCTTCAGCGCTTCTTCGGATCCCACGACAGAACCTGAGCCTGAACCCTGACGCGTCGCCATCGGATCGTGCCTACCGCACGGGCGACGGGCCCACCCGGGCCAGGTCGAGCAGCCGGTGCATCGTCGCGGGCGGCAGGGCCGGATTCGCCGCCGCGTACCAGGCCGAGCCGGGGAGGGTGAGCCTCCGTACGAGCTCTCCGGTAGGCAACCGCGGGTGCTTTACCGCCGAGCCACCGACGTCCGGGTCGTCGATCAGCTTCATCACGAGGTCCGGGCCTGCGTCGGGATCGTCGAGGGCCGCGTGGCGCAGCCGCGGGTTGGGGTGATCGGCGTAGCGGGCGAGGCCGGGCATCGCGAAGTTCGGGTGGGAGCGCAGGAAGCTCCACGTCAGGCCGTGCCAGTAGGCGTACATCTCCACCACGAGTTCGTGCGGGGCCTGGGCGCAGCTCTGGCAGAGGGTGAGCTTGACGAAGAAGTCCTCGTCCCGGGCCAGCAGGTCCACCACATCGGCGGGGAGGTCCCGTTGCATGGCGATGCTCCGGCGCAGCAGGACATGCCCGGAGGCTGCGGCCCGACGCGCGACGGCCGGCTCATGGCCGTGCTCGACGATCCAGGTGGGCGGCATGTGGTAGCCGTGCGGCACCACGTAGGCGATGGCCGATCGCTGCTCCTCGGTGAGGTCCTCGCGCATCGACAGCGCGAGGACGACCGCGTCGTCGGGGTCCTCGGCGAGCCGCAGCGCCAGTGCGGTCGGGACGTCCGGATCCAGGGCCGCGTCCCGGCGTACGGAGCGGTCGTCGCTGCTCACCCGCTCTTCGGGGGTGGGCAGCGGCGGCTTCGGCTCCGGGAGGATCTCCGCCCCGTCGGACAGGATCGCGGCCACGGCTTCCCGTACCTGCGGCGCGGGGTCGGCGAGCAGGGCCTCGCGCACGGTGGCCGAGAGGTGCGTCCAGAGCTCGGGGGTGAGCACTTTGCCACGCACCCGGGCGTCCTCGTCCTCGGCGAGGCGTGCGCGTACGTGCAGGGGGAGTTCCCATTGCGTGGCCATCGCCCGCACGCGCGCCTCGCTGTCACCGGCCAGGACCTCAGGCACCCCGTCGGGCACGCGCCGACCGAAGTCACCGGCCATGACGGCGTACTGGAACCTGATCCGAGGCGACGGATCCCGGGCGAGCCCGGCGAGCGCGTCCACGTCGACCCTGCCGTGTTCGATCAACGAGAGCCGGTGCTTGATCAGGGGGGAGGCGACCACGGCGGCCGTCATCTCCCGGTCCAGGGGGCGCGATGTGAGCCAGTAGGTGAGATCGTCCTGGTCGTCAGCGGCCAGCAGCCTCTCGAACACCGGCATCGTCAGCGCGGGATTCCATTTCAGCCCGCCGACCCAAGCCTCGGCGATCTTGTCGGTCACTCGGTCATCCGGAAACAGGTCCCCACCCAGTTCGATCATCCGCCCATTGTCACCGGAGGCGTCGTCATGCGCTTCAGGCCGCAGGGGCCGCCGCCGCACAGGAGGTGCAGCGGCCCGGGACGGGGGAGCGGAAGGCGCGGTCGCAGTCCTCGCACGAGCGGAGCGGATGGACCACCCGGTCGGGGACCACGGGGTACGCCGCCCAGGCGTCCGGGATCCGGGGCGGAAGCTGTTCCCGCAGGCGGTGGGCGAGCAGGGCCGCAGGGGAGTGGATCGTGGCCGACGGCAGCGCACGCGTCAGGGCGGCGATGACGGCGCCCGGCGCGAGCCCGCGCTCCAGCCAGCGCGCGGCGGCCGGCGCCAGCCGCACCGTGTCGCGCTCGGACAGCACCAACCGGGGATCGCGCAGCCGCAGCCGGGCCAACAGCTCCCGGGCCTGGATCTCGACCTCCGGCACTTCCACCTCCGGGACCTCCTCCGGCACGGGTGCGGGGGCGGGGGCAGGCTCCGGGTCCGGGTCCGGGTCGGGCCGGGGGGTCGAGGCGGGTTCGCGCCGCTCGCGGTGGGTCTCCGTCGACCGCGCGGGCGGGTTGTTGTACGAGACCGTGCAGGTCACGACATGCCCGGACGGGAGTCGCTCCTTGAGGCGCGCCAGGTAGCCGTGCGTCTCCAGCTCGCGCAGGGCGGCGGCGATCCGGACCTCGCCCTCCGGGAAGCGCTCGGCCAAGGCCTTGATGGTGACCTCGCTGCCGGTCGGGAGGGACTGGATGTGCGTGGCCAGGCCGATCGCCGTCATGCTCAGCTCGCGGTGCTGGGCGAGGTGGTTGCCGATCTTGACGTAGCCGCGGTGATGGTCGTGGTTGATGTGTCGGATGCCCGACGAGGCGCGCGAGGGCGCGCTAAGCTGCTGGTCAGCCATGGGGGAAGGTGCTTTCTTCCGTTGTGGTCAGGCCCTCGCTCGGGATGCCAGTCCCGTACGAGGGCCGTACGCGTTTTATGGGGTTGTCGGGAGCCAGGGTGCCGGGCGAATTCGCATATGCGCCAGCTGGGTTGGGGTGATTCACCCGACCGAGTGAGAGGGGAGGGGGAGGTGTGGAGAGGTTATTTCCCCCGGTTATCTGTCATTAGGCGTCGTGCGGCACCGGAGATCGCCCCACCGGGTCGTGGAAACCTCGATCCGGTGAAATCGGACTCGCCAAATCCATTTCGGCCCATACGGTTTTCAGGGGCGCGGGACCGTGATCCGTCCCCCATCGCGTGGCGAGCGCGGCGACCAGGACCAACCCCCGTCCCGACTCGGCTCCGAGCGCCGGGGCCTCGGCCGCCGCCGGCGGTCCGAACTCCCGCCGGGTGTCCGACACTTCGATACGGAGCGTAGGCCCGGGCGTTACGCGCAACGCCAGCCGGAAGTCCCGCCCCGGCACCTTCCCGTGGGTCACGGCATTCGCGGCGAGTTCGGCGACGACCTGCGCCGCGTCCTCGAACGGAAGCCTATGTTCAGCAAGTTGGGCGACCGCGAGCGCGCGGGCGGCGCGTGCGCCGCGCGGGGTGGAAGGGAGCGTGGCGACGAGGCAGATTTCCTGATTCACGTGACTCAGCGTGGCCATCCGTGCGTAACCTGAACAGAGTTGAGGGCGCTGTGTACGACGGCTGTCCAAAGTCGTCCCGCCGTGTCCTCCCGGTCCCGCGGAGGTGGAAGTGAGCACGGACGGCACGGACGAGTCGAGCTGGGAACTCGACCCTGAGGACGAATCCGGGGCGGTCATCGCCACGGTGGGACGCCAGCTGAAAATGTGGCGGGAGGCCGCCGGACTCGACCGGGCGAAGTTCGGTGAACGGATGGGGTACGGAGCGAACCTGATCTACAAGATCGAGCGCGGCGCCCGCATTCCGCGTCCGGAGTTCTTGGACAAGGCGGACGAGGTTCTTGGGGCGGGTGGGAAAATCGCCGCGATGAAGACCGATATCCAGCAGGCCCGGTATCCGAAGAAGGTCCGTGATCTGGCCAAGCTGGAATCCGAGGCGGTTGAGCTGGGTGCCTACGGGAACCACAACCTGCACGGGCTGCTTCAGACCGAGGAGTACACGCGCGCGTTGTACGAGATGCGGAGGCCTGCCTACTCGGCGGACGAGGTGGACCGGTACGTAGCAGCCCGAATGGCTCGTCAGGAGATCTTCCAGCGGCAGCCGTCACCAGCACTCACCTTCGTGTTGGAGCAGGTCACGCTGGAGCGGACGATCGGTGGGCGGGACGTACTCCGCAGGCAGTTGAAGCACCTGCTCGCCGTCAGCCGACTGCGCAACGTCGAGATCCAGGTGATGCCGACGGATTCAGAGGACCACGCGGGCATGGGAGGCCACCTACAGGTGGTGAAGATGCGGGACGGTTCGGCGGTCGGGTACGTCGAGGCGCAGTTGCCGAGTCGCCTGATCACCGACGCCAGTGACATCCAACTCCTCGAACTCCGTTATGGGATCATCCGTTCACAGGCTCTCAGCCCACGGCAGTCGAGAGCCTTCATCGAGAAAGTGCTGGGAGAGACATGAGCATCAAGCCCTCGGTCAGCGACCTTTCCGCACCGGACTGGGTGAAGAGCAGCTACAGCGCCAGCGACAGCAACGAGTGTGTCGAGGTCGCCTGGACCAAGAGCAGCTACAGCACCAACGACGGGCCGGAGTGCGTCGAGGTCGCCCACACCCCCGGCACCGTCCTCGTCCGGGACTCCAAGCGCCCCGAGGACGCCCGGCTCATGCTCACCCCCCGCGCCTGGACCGGCTTCGTGGCCTTCGCCGCCGCGTGAGGAGACTCGACGCCGCGACCGAGGCCGTTCTCCGATCCCGGTGGCCCGAGCCGTGGTGCTGGGAACTCGTCGTCCGAGCCGTCTGCGACGACATGCACGACACCTGGGACGCCGATCACGCGCTGCTCCAGGCCGGTCCCGCCGTTTCCGCGCATGCCGATCCGATCGCCGCCTCCCTCAAGACCCGGCTCGGCGTCTTCGCCCGCGCCTCCGCCCGCGAGATCCAGACGCTCACGCTCGCCCTCGCCGGGATGGGCGACCCCCGGGCGCTGCCCGGCCTGCGGAGCCTCGCGCAGGGCGGACCGCTCCCGTACGGGCTGCGCCGCCCCCGCATCCTGGCCGCGCTGCCCGCCTCGGAACTACTTCCCCTGGTCCTGCCCGATCTGCGGCGGGAGCCGGCGGACTACCACGGGAGTACCGCCGCGCTCGAACTCCTCGCCGGCTGGGGGCCGGACGCCGCACCCGCCCTGCCCGAGGTGGTCCGGCACCTGGACACCCCCTACGCCTACGACGCCCTGCGCGTCCTCGGCGGGATCGGCGCCCCGGCCGTCGCCGCCGCCGACCGGCTGGCCGCGTTCGCCACCGGCCGTGACCCGCACTCCGGTCGTCACCACCCGCGGCGGGCCGCCTGGGCGCACTGGAGGGTCACCGGCGATCCGACGCTCGCCCTCGACGTGTGCGGGGTGGCCGTACGGTCCGGCACGGCCGCCCACGGCCTGCCCTTCCTCGCCGATCTCGGCCCACTGGCCGCCGCCCACACGGACACCGTGCGCGCTCTGATGAAGTCGCCCGGCGCGTGGACCCGGGTCGCCGCGGCGCACGCGTACTGGCGGATCACCGCAGACGCGGAGCCCGCCGTACCGGTCCTGCTGGCGGAGGTCGACCCGGACTGGGCCGGGCGTCCGGCCATGCCGGTGCGGGAGGCCGTCCACCGGCTCGGGGAGATCGGCGCCCCGGCCGCCACCGCCGTGCCCCGGCTGGTCCGGATCCTGGCGCAGGAGGAACGCCTCAGCCACCCGTACGAGCGGGAGCGGATCCTGGTGGACGCGGCCTACGTCCGTACCCTCACCGAAGCCCTGGAACGGATCGCTCCGGGCACGGCCGGCTCCGTACCGGCGCCGCTGTCGAAGGAGCTCGTACCGGTGTCCGCCCCATCGGCCGGGCCGGGGTTCCTGCGGAGATGGCTGCGCTGACCACCCGCACGCCCCCTTGTCGGCATGGGGCAAGGTGGGGACATGCTTGTTGATCACCAAGAGTGCGATGTGGTCGTCACGGCCGTGGCCCCGTTCGGATGCGCCGTGGACGCGGACGGGCACGACGGTTTCATCGACCAGGCCAAGCACCCCTCCTGGTGGGCGGACGTGCCGCGCGCCGAGGTCGGCGACCGGATGCGCGCCGTGGTGCTCGACCCCACCAGGACGCCGGCCCGGTTCAGTGCCCTGCCGGTCGACGTACGGATCGCCCGGAGCCTGCGCCACACCGAACCGCTGCAGCGCCTGTGCCCGGCGCCCCCGCCCGGCGAAGTCCGCGACGTGGAGTGGGCCGTCGTGGAGGAGGCGCTGGGCACCGCCCTCCCGGCCGACTACAAGCGGCTCGTCGACACCCACGGGGGCGGGGTCTTCGCCGGAACGATCTGGCTGCTGGAACCGGACTGCCCGGAGAAGATGTACGACCTCCTCGCCCAGACCGCGGAGCGCGAGGAGATCCTCGCCCGTTTCTGGGAGGCGGGCGAGGCCAAGCCGGCGGAGATCCTGGACGGCGACACCCGACTGGTGCCCTGGGGGTACGCGGAGGGTTCGGGACACGTCCTGTACTGGGTGGTCCGGCCCGAGGTCGAGCCGGAGGAGTGGACGGTCATCCTCCACGAGGGCCGCGGCCCCTACTGGGAGGCCCATGAGGCCTCGTGCAGCCAGTTCCTCCTCGACGTGGTGGCCGGCACGACGACCTCGTTCTACTTCGGCGACGACGACCACGACCATGGCGACCACGACGACGACATCGATGCGGAGGACAGGTTCCGCTTCATCCCCGGCTCCCGGTTCCACGGCGGAACCGGCGGAACCGGCGTGCCGCCCGCGGACCGCGGATAGGGTGCTCGGATGTTCACAGTTCGGCGCGCCGGCCCGTACGACGGGGACGTCCTCGGCGAGATCCACGCCGCGGCCTGGGAGGCGGCGTACGCGCCCTTCTTCGATCCCGAGTTCGCCGCGGACGGTGTCCGGAGCAGGCGGACGCGGTGGCACGAGAGGGTCGGGCAGGCGGACACCCCGATCCTGCTGGCCGAACACGAGGGGCGCCCGCTCGCGCTGACCACCTTCCGGGCATCCGAGACCCGACCCGGCCTCGCCGAGATCCTCTCCTTCTACACCCACCCCGATGGCTGGGGCAGCGGCATCGCGGCCGCGCTGATGACCGAGACCCTGCGCCACCTGCGCGACGACGGGTTCGCGCGCACCCACCTGTGGACCCTGCGCGACACCCCGCGCTCCCGCCGCTTCTACACCAAGTGCGGCTTCACCGAGAGCGGCACCGTACGCCCCTTCGACTTCGGCGACGGCAAGCCGCTCACCCAGGTGGAATACGAGCGGACCTGCTGAGCCCCCGGACTTCCCGCGCGGCAACCGGGTCCGACCGGCAGCTGAAATGCGCCGGCAAGGAACGAGCGGCCGCTGGTTGAATGCCGGGATGAGCGATGACCTTCCCGGCGGGTACGAGATCTCCACCGACGCCGCCCGACTCGACGTCGGGCTCGTCCACCGGTGGCTGTCCGAGGACGCCTACTGGGCGCTCGGGCGCAGTCGGCAGAAGCAGGAGGACGCCATCGCGGGCTCCGTGAACTTCGGCCTCTACGACCAGGCCTCCGGAGCCCAGCTCGCGTACGCCCGCGTCGTCACCGACCGGGCCACCTTCGCCTGGCTCTGCGATGTCTACGTCGACCCGGGGGCCCGCGGCAAGGGGCTCGGCGGGGCCCTCGTCGACGCGGTGTGCGCGCACCTGGAGCCGTACGGGCTGCGCCGGGTGCTGCTCGCGACCGCCGACGCGCACGCCGTCTACGCACGGGCCGGCTTCGAGCCCCTCAGCACGCCCGGCAAGTGGATGGCCCTGGGACAGCAGTAGCCGGCGGCTCGGCCACCGCCTAGCGGCGGGCGAGGACGCGGTTCAGCAGGTCCGACGCGGGGTGCGGGCCCGTGTGCTCGGGGTGGCGGGGCAGGTGGTGGGCGAAGGAGCCGTACCAGGACCGCGAGACCGTGTAGCCGAAGGCCAGGCAGATCATGCCGCCCACGGCGTCGAGCCAGAAGTGGTTGGCGGTGGCCACGATGACGATGAGCGTCGCGGTCGGGTAGAGCAGGCCCAGGATCCGGGCCCAGGGGGCGGAGGCGACCGCGAAGATCGTCAGGCCGCACCAGAGCGACCACCCTATGTGCATGGACGGCATCGCCGCGTACTGGTTCGACATCTGCTTGAGGTTGCCCGAGGCCATGGAACCCCAGGTGTGGTGGACCAGCACGGTGTCGATGAAGTTCTGCCCGTTCATCAGCCGCGGCGGCGCGAGCGGGTAGCAGTAGTAGCCGACCAGGGCCACGCCGGTGGTGGCGAAGAGAACCATGCGCGTGGCGGCGTACCGCCCCGGATGGAAACGGTAGATCCAGACCAGGACGCCGATCGTCACGACGAAGTGGAGCGTGGCGTAGTAGTAGTTCATGCCCACGATCAGCCACGTCACGGAGTTGATCGTGTGGTTGACCGACTGCTCCACGGCGATGCCGAGGGTCCGCTCGACGCTCCAGATCCAGTCGGCGTTGGCGAGGGCCGCCGCCTTCTGCTCGGGCACCGCGTTGCGGATCAGCGAGTACGTCCAGTAGCTGATCGCGATGAGCAGGATCTCGAACCAGATCCGAGGCCGGCGCGGGGCTCGCAACCGGGAAAGAAGGGTGCGTTCGGACCCCGGACGGGTCTCGGTCTCGACCACGGTGGGTGATGAGACGTCCGTCCGGGTTTCCAGTGTCTTCACGCTCGATTCACCCATGGGGAGAGAGTCTGCCAGATGCGTTACCGCCTCCGATCATCCCTCGGTACGGTCTTCCACGCAGCCGCTCAGACCTGGGTACTACACGGCCGCTTCAGCCCCCCACTTTCCCGGCGGTGATCTGCTGCCCGCGGGTGGCGTCGACCACGACGGGGACGCCGTCGGGGAGCTGCCCTTCGAGGTCGTGGAGCAGGTCGTCGATCGGCGGGAGGCCGCCGGGACTGCGCACATGGATGTAGAAGGTCCTGGACTGCGCGTCGACGCCGGTGACCGCCGCGCCCGGGGTCTTCGAGAGCCAGCTCTCCGCCGCGGTCCACGTCCGCGCGGTCCACGCGTTCAGCAGGACCGTGGTCGCCGTGTTGGCGCCGAGCGGGAGCGCGACCGCGGTGAACAGCAGCCCGAGCATGACGTAGGCGCGGCGTGGGGCCCCGGCCCGCTCGGGGCGTCCCGCGGCCCGGGTGTAGCCGAGCACGGCGAAGACCACCATGCCCGCGAAGACCATGGCGAGGAGGTTGGACACGAACAGCACCAGCGCGCCCAGCGCGAGCCACCACGACGTCTGGCCGGCGCACACGCCCGTCACCACGAGCGGCGGTACCAAGGAGATCGCGATGGCGACCCCCGGCATGACCGCGGCGACGTCCTTGCGGGACAGGGCCACGGCGCCGGCGAAGCCCGTGGCCAGAGCGGCGACCAGGTCGAGGAGGCCGGGGGAGGTCCGGCCGGCGATCTGACTGTCCGACAGCAGATCGTACGAGGTGGGCACCACCAGAGAGGCGAGCGCGCCGATCAGGAGCACCAGCAGGCCGCCGAGCGCCACGAAGGCGAGGGCCGTGGAGCGGCGGCGCTGCACGGCACCGAGGGCGATCCCCATGATCGGCGTCGAGAGCGGGGCGATGATCATCGCTCCGATGACGGTGGCGGTGGAGTCCGTCAGGATCCCGCAGGCGGCGATCACGGAGGACAGCGTGAGCATGGTCCAGAAGGCCGACTGCTTCGCCCGGCTGTCCCCCGACGACAGATCGAGATCCTCCTGGAGGTCCTCCAGCGAGCGTCGCTTGTGGTCGGGCAGGATCCTGTCGCGAATGCGGCCGGGCATGGGCATCTGCCCAGTATCGGGACCGGGATCGCTCCCCTCCCGCAGGGACACGTGCGACTGCCCGCTGCCCGCTGCCCGCTGTCGCGGGCCGGCGCCGACGGCGGCGCCGACCGCCTACTGCTCCCGGCGGCGCTGGCCCGGGCCCGAGGCCGTCGAGCCGCGCACCACCAGTTCGGGCAGGAACACGAACTCGCTGTGCGGGGCCGGCGTGCCGCCGATCTCCTCCAGCAGGGTCCGGACCGCGGCCTGACCCATCGCCTGCACGGGCTGGCGGATGGTGGTCAGCGGCGGATCGGTGAACGCTATGAGCGGCGAGTCGTCGAAGCCGACCACCGACACGTCCTGCGGCACCTTCAGCCCCTGCTGTCGGGCCGCCCGGATCGCGCCGAGCGCCATCATGTCGCTCGCGCACACCACCGCCGTGCAGCCCCGCGAGATCAGCGCGGCCGCGGCGGCCTGACCGCCCTCCAGCGAGTAGAGGGAGTGCTGGATCAGCTCCTCGATCTCGGCCTCGCCGAGGCCGAGCCGCTCCTTCATCCCGAGCCGGAAGCCCTCGATCTTGCGCAGGACCGGCACGAAACGCTTCGGTCCGACCGCCAGCCCGATACGGGTGTGCCCGAGCGCGGCGAGATGGGTGACGGCGAGCTGCATCGCGGCCCGGTCGTCGGGGGAGACGAAGGGGGCCTGGACCTTCTCGGAGAACCCGTTGATGAGGACGTACGGAACGCCCTGCCCGCGGAGTTGGTCGTAGCGGCCCATGTCGGCCGTGGTGTCGGCGTGCAGACCGGAGACGAAGATGATCCCGGAGACCCCGCGGTCGACCAGCATCTCGGTCAGCTCGTCCTCGGTGGACCCGCCGGGCGTCTGCGTGGCCAGCACCGGCGTGTACCCCTGCCAGGTCAGGGCCTGGCCGATGACCTGGGCGAGCGCCGGGAAGATCGGGTTGTCCAGTTCGGGAGTTATCAGACCGACGAGGCCCGCACTGCGCTGGCGCAGCTTCACGGGCCGCTCGTAGCCGAGGACGTCGAGGGCGGCCAGCACGGATTCGCGGGTGCCTGCGGCCACACCGGGCTTGCCGTTGAGCACGCGGCTGACTGTGGCTTCGCTGACCCCCGCCTGGGCTGCGATGTCGGCTAGCCGTGCGGTCACGGGATTGGACTGTACCGGTCGGACGTTCACGATGACCACCACGTGCACGAATCCGGTGGAAGCCGGACGGTACGGCCGTCCGTCTCCACCGGGGCGCTGGAGAGTACGGGGCGACCGGGCGCGGGAAGCTCGACCGGGACGGAGCCACTGTTGAGGGTGCAGGCGAAACCGGGACGGGTGAAGAGGAGCACGCCTGCGGGGGCGGACTGCCAACGCATCCCGCAGGGATACGACCCGTCGGGCTCGTCCTCGGCCGGAGCCGCGGCGCCGGCTTCCCGGCCGGTTCCCGCTTCCGGTGCGCCCAGGCCCGGCATCGCCCGGCGCAGTTCCAGCGCGGCCCGGTAGAGCTCCAGCGTGGAGTGCGGGTCACCGGTCTGCGCGGCGACGCTGAGGTCGCCCCAGCCGGCGGGCTGCGGGAGCCAACTGCCGGCCGGCCCGAAGCCGTACGGGGGCTCCGCGCCGGACCAGGGGAGCGGCACCCGGCATCCGTCGCGCAGCCCGTCCTGTCCGGCGGTGCGCGCGAAGGCGGGGTCCCGGCGCACCTCGTCCGGGAGGTCCACGACCTCCGGGAGGCCGAGCTCCTCGCCCTGGTAGACGTACGCCGACCCGGGCAGGGCCAGCATCAGCAGGGCGGCGGCCCGGGCCCGGGCCAGGCCGCGGGCCCCGCCGCCGTACCGGGTCACATGGCGTACGACGTCGTGGTTGGACAGCACCCAGGTGGTGGGGGCGCCGACGGCGGTGGTGGCGGCCAGGGACTCGTCGATGACGGTGCGCATCGCGGCGGGGTCCCACGGACAGTTCAGGAAGCGGAAGTTGAAGGCCTGGTGCAGTTCGTCGGGGCGTACGTACAGGGCGAGGCGTTCCGAGGTGGGCGCCCAGGCCTCGGCGACCCCGATGCGTCCGCCCGCGTACGAGTCGAGGAGGCGGCGCCAGGAGCGGTGGATCTCGTGGACGCCGTCCTGGTCGAAGAAGGGGAGCGGCTCGATGCCGATGAGGGTGGCCTGGGCGCCGCGGCCGATGTCCGGCAGGCCGGGGGCCTTGACCATGCCGTGGGCGACGTCGACGCGGAAGCCGTCGATGCCGAGGTCGAGCCAGAAGCGCAGGACGGAGGCGAATTCGGCGGCGACCTCGGGGTGGTCCCAGTCGAGGTCCGGCTGCTCGGGGGCGAAGAGGTGCAGGTACCAGTCGCCGTCCGGCACCCGGGTCCAGGCCGGACCGCCGAAGATCGACTCCCAGTCGTTGGGCGGGTGCTCGCCGCGAGCGCCCCGCCCCGGGCGGAAGTGGTAGCGCGCGCGGGCTCCCGGATCCCCGGCGAGGGCGGCCCGGAACCACGGGTGCTGCTCGGAGGTGTGGTTCGGGACCACGTCGACGATGACCCGCAGCCCCAGCGCGTGCGCGGCCCGGACCAGCTCGTCGGCGTCGGAGAGGTCGCCGAAGAGGGGGTCGACGGCCCGGTAGTCGGCGACGTCGTAGCCGCCGTCCGCCTGCGGGGAGACGTAGAAGGGGGTGAGCCACACGGCGTCGACCCCGAGGCGGGCGAGGTGGGGGAGGCGGGAGCGGACCCCGCGGAGGTCGCCGATGCCGTCTCCGTCGCTGTCGGCGAAGGAGCGTACGTACACCTGATAGATGACGGCATCGCGCCACCAGCCACCGCTCGC
The DNA here is from genome assembly GCF_053615355.1 of Streptomyces sp. CLCI03. Taxonomy (NCBI): domain Bacteria; kingdom Bacillati; phylum Actinomycetota; class Actinomycetes; order Kitasatosporales; family Streptomycetaceae; genus Streptomyces; species Streptomyces sp. CLCI03. The sequence goes on from NZ_CM132132.1 coordinate 5,710,552, forward strand.
GGTCGCGTTGCTGGAAGATCTTGCAAGCTGGACGGCCGTCGAGTCTTGGGTCATATCGGGGTCAACGCGGGTACATGCCCCCTGGTTGCGGGCCCGGGCAGTCGAAGGTGACTCGAACTAACAGCAAGCTGCGGCAACCGTCCGGACACACGGATGTAACGATCGCCTCCGCTTGCAGAAAGTTTGCGCAAGGTCTTTCGGTCCTCTTTCAGTCTTGTTACGTTCCTGGCAACTCGGGACCGCGAGGGCGCGGCCGGGATCATCGAAGGAGTTCATATGCGGCGTGGCATAGCGGCCACCGCGCTGGTCGCGACCCTGGCGCTCGCGGCGACGGCTTGCGGTGGGGACGACAAGGACGCGGCCGACGGCACCAAGGCGGGCGGCGAGCTTTCCGGCACGGTCACGTGGTGGGACACCTCGAACGACGCCGAGAAGGCCAGCTTCCAGAAGATCGCCGAAGCGTTCACGGCGAAGCACCCGAAGGTGACCGTCAAGTACGTCAACGTCCCGTACGGCGACGCGCAGAACAAGGTCAAGAACGCCTTCAGCAGCGGCTCCGACGCGCCTGACGTCATCCGTGCCGACGTCGGCTGGGTCGCGGACTTCGCCTCGCTCGGCTACCTCGACGAGGTCCCGGCCGAGACGGCGAAGAAGATCGACGCCGAGTTCCTCCCGCAGGCCGCGGCCAGCGGCAAGTTCGAGGGCAAGACCTACGCCGTCCCGCAGGTCATCGACAGCCTCGGCCTCTTCTACAACAAGAAGATGCTCGCCGACGCCGGCGTCCAGCCCCCCAAGACGCTGGAAGAGGTGAAGACCGCCGCCGCCGCCATCAAGGGCAAGACCGGCAAGGCCGGCCTCTACCTCCGCGGCGACGACTCGTACTGGTTCCTCCCCCTCATCTACGGCGAGGGCGGCGACCTGGTCGACGCGAAGAACAAGACGGTCACCGTCGACAACGAGGCGGGCGTCAAGGCCTTCAAGACCGCCCGCGACCTGGTCGCCTCCGGCGCGGCGATCACCAACGCCACCGACGGCTACGCCAACATGCAGACGGCCTTCAAGACCGGCGAGGCCGCCATGATGATCAACGGTCCGTGGGCCGTCGCCGACACCTACGCCGGCGACCAGTTCAAGGACAAGGCCAACCTCGGCGTCGCCACGGTCCCGGCCGGCTCGGCCAAGACCGGTGCCCCGCAGGGCGGCCACGACCTCGCGGTCTACGCCGGTTCCAAGAACACCGCCGCCGCGCACGCCTTCGTCGAGTACATGACCTCGCAGGAGGTCCAGGTGCAGTCGACCAAGGACCTCAGCCTGCTCCCGACCCGTACGGCCGCCTACGAGCAGCCGGACGTCAAGGGCAACGAGATGGTCCAGTTCTTCAAGCCGGCCGTGGACAAGGCCGTCGAGCGCGCCTGGATCCCGGAGAACGGCTCCCTCTTCGAGCCGCTGAAGGTCGAATACACCAAGGCGATCACCGGGGCGTCGAGCCCGGAGGACGCGGCCAAGGCGGCCGGCGTCGAGTTCCGCAAGATCCTCAAGGGCTGGAAGTAACGAAACCATGGCTGCTCACACCAGCCAGTCGGTGGCGAAGGCCGCGGGCGACGACGTCGAGAACGACGACGCCGCCCGCGGCCGGAGCCGCAGGACTGACAGCGACAGCGGTAACCGCGGGGCGAACCGCGGTGGAAAAGGCGCGTCCGGCCTCCGGCGCGCCGTCGGCACGCACTGGTACGCCTGGGCCATGGTCGCCCCGGTGGTGCTCGTCCTCGGCGTGATCATCGGCTGGCCGCTGGTTCGAGGCGTCTACCTGTCGCTGACCGACGCCACCGAGCGCAACGTCTCGCGCACCATCGGCGCCCGACACATCGAGGCCACGTACCAGTTCGTCGGACTCGACAACTACGTGGACGTGCTCAGCGACCCGGTCTTCCTGCAGCGGCTGGTGTGGACGGTGGTGTGGACCGTCGCCTGCGTGTCCATCACCTTCACCCTCGGTCTGGCCCTGGCGAACATGCTCAACCGGGAGTTCCGGGGCCGCGCCGCCTACCGGATGGCGCTCATCCTGCCCTGGGCCGTTCCCGGCTTCGTCTCCGTCTTCGCCTGGCGGTTCCTCTTCAACCGCGACAACGGCATCCTCAACAAGATCCTCGACGGCGGTGGCATCGCCGCGATCCCGTGGCTCGACGACCCGACCTGGGCCAAGTTCTCGGTCGTCGCCGTCAACGTCTGGCTCGGCGTCCCCTTCATGATGGTCGCCCTCCTCGGCGGCCTGCAGTCGATCCCCGGCGAGCTCTACGAAGCCGCCGAGATGGACGGCGCCACCGCCTGGCAGCGCTTCCGGCACATCACCCTGCCCGGACTGCGCACGGTGAGCATGACGGTGATCCTGCTCTCCACCATCTGGACCTTCAACATGTTCCCGGTGATCTTCCTGCTCACCCGCGGCGGACCCGGCGACTCCACCGAGATCCTGGTGACCCAGGCCTTCCGCGAGGCGTTCGTGTCGAGCCCGCGCGACTTCGCCGGATCGGCCACGTGGGGCGTCCTGATCCTCGCCCTGCTCATGATCTTCGCGCTGGTCTACCGGCGCTCGCTGCGCAAGCAGGGAGAGGTGTGGTGACCATGTCCACTGCGAACACCGCTCGTCCCCGGGGCAGCCGTTCCCCCCTCGCCTCCGTCGGCCTGCACGCCACCCTCGTCGTGGCGTCCGTGATCGCCGTCTTCCCGGTGCTGTGGATCGTCCTGACCTCGCTCAAGCCGGCCAAGCACGCGGTCACCACCGACTTCGTCAAGGAACCGACGCTCAGCAACTACACGAACCTGCTGGAGCAGAGTCACTTCCTCAGCTGGTTCGCGAACTCCGTCCTGGTCGCCGGCGTCACCACCGTCCTCGGTGTCTTCATCGCCGCCACCACCGGATACGCGGTCAGCCGCTTCAAGTTCCCCGGCATGAGGCCGCTCATGTGGACCCTGCTCATCACGCAGATGTTCCCGATGGCGATCCTCATCGTGCCGCTCTACAACCTGATGGGCGACCTCGGCCTGCTCAACCAGCCGCTCGGTCTGATCATCACGTACCTCACCATCGCCGTGCCGTTCTGCGCCTGGATGATGAAGGGCTTCTTCGACACCATCCCGGTGGAGATCGACGAATCCGGCCGCGTCGACGGGCTCAACCCCTTCGGCACCTTCTGGCGCCTCATCCTGCCGCTCGCCAAGCCCGGCCTCGCCGTCACCGGGTTCTACGCCTTCATCACCGCCTGGGGCGAGGTCGCGTACGCCTCCGCCTTCATGGTCGGCGAGGAGAACCTCACCCTGGCCGGCGGACTCCAGACCTTCGTCACGCAGTACACCTCCAACTGGGGAGCCATGAGCGCCGCCTCGGTCCTCATCGCCATCCCCGCGGCGATCTTCTTCGTCTTCGCCCAGCGTCACCTCGTCGCCGGGATGACGGCAGGCGCAACCAAGGGCTGACCACCCGAGCCTGCCCCCTCTCACCCCCGGCCCGATCTCTCCAAGGACACCATGACCCAGCACCTCGCCGACGCGCTCCCCACCTCCACCGGCACGCAGCCCGGCTGGTGGAGAGAAGCGGTGATCTACCAGGTCTATCCGCGCAGCTTCGCCGACTCCAACGGGGACGGCATGGGGGACCTCGAAGGCATCCGCAGCCGCCTGCCCTACCTCAAGGAGCTGGGCGTCGACGCCGTCTGGCTCAGCCCCTTCTACGCCTCCCCGCAGGCCGACGCCGGCTACGACGTCGCCGACTACCGGGCCATCGACCCCATGTTCGGCACCCTGCACGACGCCGACGCCGTGATCCGCGAAGCCCACGAACTGGGCCTGCGCATCATCGTGGACCTCGTCCCGAACCACTGTTCCGACCAGCACGAATGGTTCAAGCAGGCGCTCCGGGAAGGCCCCGGCACCCCGCTGCGCGAGCGCTTCCACTTCCGCCCCGGACAGGGCGCGGACGGCTCCGAGCCCCCGAACGACTGGGAGTCGATCTTCGGCGGTCCGGCCTGGACCCGGGTCGCGGACGGCGAGTGGTACCTCCACCTCTTCGCCCCCGAGCAGCCCGACTTCAACTGGGAGCACCCCGCCGTCCAGGACGAGTTCCGCTCCATCCTGCGGTTCTGGCTCGACCTCGGCGCCGACGGCTTCCGCATCGACGTCGCCCACGGCCTGGTCAAGGCCCCCGGCCTGCCCGACCTCGGCCGCGACGAACAGCTCAAGCTGCTCGGCAACCAGGTCCTGCCCTTCTTCGACCAGGACGGCGTCCACGAGATCTACCGCTCCTGGCGCCTGGTCCTCGACGAGTACGCGGGTGACCGCATCGGCGTCGCCGAGGCCTGGACCCCCAGCGCCGACCGCACCGCCCTGTACCTGCGCCCCGACGAGCTGCACCAGGCCTTCAACTTCCACTACCTGAACACCGGCTGGGACGCCGAGGCCCTGCGCGCCACCATCGACGAGTCCCTCGACTCGATGCGGCCCGTCGGCGCCCCCACCACCTGGGTGCTGTCCAACCACGACGTGGTCCGCCACCGCACCCGCTTCGGCACCCTGGAGAAGGCGCGCGCCGCCGCCCTGCTGATGCTGGCCCTGCCCGGGTCGGCGTACGTCTACCAGGGCGAGGAGCTCGGCCTCCCGGAAGTCGTGGACCTCCCGGACGAGGTGCGCCAGGACCCCTCCTTCTTCAAGGCGAACGGCCAGGACGGGCTCCGCGACGGCTGCCGCGTACCGATCCCGTGGAGCGGCGACCAGGCCCCGTACGGCTTCGGGACCGGCGGCAGCTGGCTTCCGCAGCCCGCCGAATGGGCCGGGCTCAGCGTGGAGGCGCAGACCGGCGACCCGGAGTCCACGCTGGAGCTGTACCGCTCCGCGCTGCGGGTTCGGCGCGCGCACCCGGCGCTGGGCGCGGGCGACGGCGTCGAGTGGCTGCCCGCCCCGGCCGGCGTGCTGGCCTTCCGGCGCGGAGACTTCGTCTGCACCGTGAACACCACGGACGAGCCGGTACGGCTGCCCGCGCCGGGCACCGTGCTGCTGGCGAGCGGCGACCTCGCCGACCCCGACGTCCTCCCCGCGGACACCACGGTGTGGTGGCAGGGGTGACTTCCCCTCTGAGGCTGACGGACATCGCCGCGCAGGCCGCGGTCAGCGAGGCGACCGTCAGTCGCGTGCTCAACGGCAAACCGGGCGTGGCGGCCGGCACCCGGCACAAGGTGCTGGCCGCGCTCGACCTGCTGGGCTACGAGCGACCCGTACGGCTCAAACGACGCAGCAACGGGCTGGTCGGGCTGCTGATCCCGGAACTCACCAACCCGATCTTCCCGGCGTTCGCGCAGGTGATAGAGCAGGCGCTGGCCGGGCACGGCTACACGCCGGTCCTGTGCACGCAGACCCCGGGCGGGGCCACCGAGGACGAACTCGTGGAACAGCTGGAGGAACGCGGGGTCACCGGGATCGTCTTCCTGTCGGGCCTGCACGCCGACGCCCACGCGGACCCCGCGCGCTACCAGCGACTGGCGGCGCGCGGGGTGCCGTTCGTTCTGATCAACGGCTTCAACGAGCAGGTGAACGCCCCGTTCATCTCCCCGGACGACCGGGCGGCGGCGGACATGGCCGTACGGCACCTCCAGGACCTGGGGCACCACAGGATCGGCCTCGCGATCGGACCGACGCGGTACGTGCCGTCGGCCCGCAAGGAGCAGGGCTTCCTGACCGCCCTGCCGACGGCGGAGGCGGACGGGCTGATCCAGCGCACCCTCTTCACGGTGGAGGGCGGACACGCGGCGGGCATGGCCCTGCTGGACCGCGGCTGCACGGGCATCGTGTGCGGCAGCGACCCGATGGCGCTCGGCGTCATCCGGGCGGCGCGCGAACGCGGGCTGCGGGTACCGCAGGACGTGTCGGTGGTGGGCTTCGACGACTCCCCGCTGATCGCCTTCACGGACCCGCCGCTGACCACGGTCCGCCAGCCGGTCCGCGCGATGGCGACGGCGGCGGTAGGGGCCCTGCTGGAGGCGGTGTCGGGCACCCCGGTCCAGCGCACGGAGTACGTCTTCCAACCGGAACTGGTGGTGCGGGGCTCGACGGCGCAGGTGCCGTAGCCCTTTCGGGGCGGGGGTGGGCCAGGGCCCACCCCCGCCTTCTTCGGCCACTCGACGGCGCCGTCGAGTGGCCGAAGAAGGCGGGGATTCGCCCCGGTCGCCGGGAGCCCGGTCCGCGGTTCGGGAACGACGCGATCAGCCGCCCACCACCCGCGCCTTCATCCTCGCCGTGTCCGGTGGCTGTTTGCGGTCGGGTACAGGCCGCCCACGACCCATGGGCGCTTCTCACGGGAGGCGTTCGGAGGCTGTCGGGGTGAGAAGGCGTGGGAGCGCGGCCATGTCGTGGTGGATGCGGGTCAGTGGAGGTAAGCGTCCGAAAAGGCTGACGGTTTGCCCCAATCACCCTTTTTGGTGGCAGGTTTGTGCTGTCGCCCTCACGCTGACCTGGATCCACGACGGATGAGCCGAGCTGTCGGCCGTCCGCCCCTCCTGGCGCATCTCACCAGCTCCTGACCGCCGGTGGTCGCGGTCATGGAGAAGTGCACGGCGATCTGAGGCGGCCTGTGCCCGCCCCCGTAGCCGCCGCTCGCCGAGGCTCCCGCCGCGTCTGCCGAAGCCCCGCCCCCGGTCAAGTCCCGTAGGACACACGCGAGAAACAATTCTGCAATTTCTTGCGCAAGGTATTGCAGGGCTGTGGGTGGGCCCATACGGTCGCCTGCAATCCCCACCTCTCCGCCAGGAGGCCCCACATGCCCCGAACCGCAAGGAACGGCAGAACCCCACAGGCAGTCCGCGCCGTTGTCGCGGGTGCGCTCGCCGCCGCCACCCTCACCGCCGTCGGGCCGCCGGCCGCCGCCGTGCCTCCCGGCGAGAAGGACGTCACCGCCGTCCTGTTCGAGTGGCGCTTCGACTCCGTCGCCAAGGCCTGCACCGATGCGCTGGGACCCGCCGGGTACGGGTACGTGCAGGTGTCGCCGCCGCAGGAGCACGCGCAGGGCGGGCAGTGGTGGACCTCGTACCAGCCCGTCAGCTACAAGATCGCCGGGCGGCTCGGTGACCGGGCCGCCTTCAAGGCCATGGTCGACACCTGCCATGCCGCCGGGGTGAAGGTCGTCGTCGACTCCGTCATCAACCACATGGCCGGTCCGGCTGACGCCGGGGCCACCTTCACCGGGACCGGGGGAACTTCGTACACGAAGTACGGCTACCCGGGGCTCTATTCGGGTGCCGACATGGACGACTGCCGGGCCTCGATATCGAACTACCAGGACCGGGGCAACGTCCAGAACTGCGAGCTCGTCCAGCTCGCCGACCTGGACACCGGTGAGGACTACGTGCGCGGGCGCATCGCCGGTTACCTCAACGACCTGCTGTCGCTCGGCGTGGACGGCCTGCGGATCGACGCCGCCAAGCACATGCCCGCCGCCGACCTCGCCGACATCAAGTCCCGGCTGAGCAAGCCGGGCGTGTACTGGAAGCAGGAAGCGATATACGGGGCCGGGGAGGCCGTCTCGCCGAGCGAGTACCTCGGGAACGGGGACGTGCAGGAGTTCCGGTACGCCCGGGACCTCAAGCGGGTCTTCCAGAGCGAGAACCTCGCCTACCTGAAGAACTTCGGTGAGGCCTGGGGCTACATGCCCAGCGGGCAGGCCGGGGTCTTCGTCGACAACCACGACACCGAGCGCGGCGGTGACACCCTCACCTACAAGGACGGGTCCGCCTACACGCTGGCCAGTGTGTTCGCGCTGGCCTGGCCCTACGGGTCCCCGGACGTGCACTCCGGCTACGAGTGGAGCGACAAGGACGCCGGTCCACCCAACGGGGGCACGGTGAACGCCTGTTACTCCGACGGCTGGAAGTGCCAGCACGCCTGGCGGGAGATCTCCTCCATGGTCGGCTTCCGCAACGCGGCCCGCGGTCAGGGCGTCACGAACTGGTGGGACAACGGCGGCGACCGGATCGCCTTCGGGCGCGGCACCAAGGCGTACGTGGCCATCAACCACGAGGGTTCCGCCCTGACCCGGACCTTCCAGACCTCGCTGCCGGGCGGTGACTACTGCGACGTGCAGAGCGGGCGGACCGTCACCGTCGGCTCGGGCGGGCAGTTCACCGCCACGGTCGCCGCCGGGACCGCGGTGGCCCTGCACGTCGGGGCCCGTGCCTGCTCCGCCACCCCGGCGGGCCCCGCCGGGGCCTCCTTCGGTGTCAACGCCACCACTGTGCCCGGACAGAACATCTACGTCACCGGTGACCGCGCCGAGCTCGGCGGCTGGAACACCGGCGGCGCGCTGAAGCTCGACCCGGCCGCGTACCCCGTCTGGAAGCTCGACGTGACGCTCCCGGCCGGGACCGCGTTCGCGTACAAGTACCTGCGCAAGGACGCCGCCGGGAACGTCACCTGGGAGAGCGGCGCCGACCGCACCGCCACCGTCCCCGCGAGCGGCAAGGTCACGCTGACCGACACCTGGCGCGGCTGAGCCGCCGCTCCACCGACCAGGGCCGTCCGGCACCATCCTCCCTGCCACGCCGGGCGGCCCTCATCCATGCGACACGTACACAAGGAGACCTGCCTTGATACGCCCTGCCGCAGGAGTGCTCGCCGCCGCCCTGGCCGTGACCTTCCTGCCCGCCCTCCCCGCCTCGGCCGTACCGGCCAGGCCTCCCGCGCCGCCCTCGGACGCGAAACTGGCCGCCGAACCGGCCCGGCACGACCTGACCCGGGAGCAGTTCTACTTCGTGCTCCCGGACCGGTTCGCGAACGGCGACCCCCGCAACGACCGGGGCGGCCTGACCGGGTCGCGCCTGGAGACCGGCCTGGACCCCACGGACAAGGGCTTCTACCAGGGCGGTGACCTCAAGGGACTCACCGACCGCCTCGACTACATCAAGGGGCTCGGCACCACGGCCATCTGGCTGGCGCCGATCTTCAAGAACCAGCCGGTGCAGGGCAAGGGGGCCGATGTCTCCGCCGGCTACCACGGCTACTGGATCACCGACTTCACGCAGGTCGACCCGCACTTCGGGACCAACGCCGACCTGGAGCGGCTGATCGACAAGGCGCACGGGAAGGGGATGAAGGTCTTCTTCGACGTCATCACCAACCACACCGCCGATGTCGTGGACTACCGGGAGGCGTCGTACTCGTACCTGTCGAAGGGGGCGTTCCCCTACCTGACCAAGGACGGGGTGCCGTTCGAGGACAAGGACTACGCGGACGGCGCCGGGAAGGCGAAGTTCCCGAAGGTGGACGGGGAGTCCTTCCCGAGGACCCCCTTCGTGCCGGACGCGAAGAAGAACCTCAAGGTGCCGGGCTGGCTCAACGACCCGACGATGTACCACAACCGCGGTGACTCCACCTTCGCCGGCGAGTCCTCCGACCAGGGTGACTTCTTCGGTCTCGACGACCTGTGGACCGAGCGTCCCGAGGTCGTCAGCGGGATGGAGAAGATCTACGAGAAGTGGGTGCGGGACTTCCGGATCGACGGCTTCCGGATCGATACGGTCAAGCACGTCAACACCGAGTTCTGGACGCAGTGGGCGACCGCCCTCGACACCTACGCGGCGAAGCGCGGCCGCGACGACTTCTTCATGTTCGGCGAGGTCTACTCCGCCGACACCGCCGTCACCTCCCCGTACGTGACGCGTGGGAAGCTCGACGCCACCCTCGACTTCCCGCTCCAGGACGCGATCCGGGCGTACGCCTCCCAGGGCGCGCCGGCCGGCCGGCTGGCCTCCGTCCTCGGCGACGACTACCGGTACACCTCCGGCAAGGCCAACGCCTACGAACAGGTGACCTTCCTCGGCAACCACGACATGGGCCGCTTCGCCACCTTCCTGAAGCAGGACCGGCCGGCGGCCGCGGAGCAGGAGCTGCTGGAGCGCTACCGGTTGGCGAACGAGCTGATGTTCTTCGCCCGGGGCAATCCGGTGATCTACTCCGGTGACGAGCAGGGCTTCACCGGCGCCGGCGGCGACAAGGACGCCCGGCAGCCGCTGTTCGCCACGCAGGTCGCCGACTACCTGGACGACGACCAGCTCGGAACGGTGCGCACACACGCGAGCGATGCTTACGATCCGGGACACCCGCTCTATCAGCAGATCAGTGCTCTCTCGAAGCTGACGAAGGCGCACCCGGCCCTGCGGGACGGCGTTCAGAGTGAACGTTTCTCCGACGGCTCGGTCTATGCCTTCGCCCGCACCGACACCAAGACCCGCACCGAGTACCTCGTCGCCGCCAACAACGGCGCCGACTCCCGCACCGTCGAGATCGACGCCCCGGCGGGCGCCCAGTACCGCACCCTGTACGGCGGCACCGCGCTGATCCGCGCCTCGGCGGCCGGCAAGCTGACCGTCCCGGTCCCCGCCCTCGGCTCCGTCGTCCTCCAGGCCGTGACGCCCGCCGCCGAGCCGACCGTCAAGCCCACCCTGACCCTCAAGGCCCCCGCCCCCGGCGCCACCGGCACCGTCGAGCTCTCCGCCGACGCCGGCGGTGGCGGCCTGAACCGCGTCGTCTTCGCCGCCCAGACCGGCAACGACAAGTGGCAGGTCCTCGGCACCGCCGACCACGCCCCCTACAAGGTCACCCAGCACCTCGACGCCACGACCCCGGCCGGAACAGCCCTGCGCTACAAGGCCGTCGTCGTCGATTCCGCCGGCCGCACCGCGAGCGCCCTCGCCGGATCGGTCACCGGCCAGGCCCCGCCCGTCGAGGCGCCCACCGCCACCCAGCGCGACTACGCGGTCGTCCACTACAACCGCCCCGACGGCGACTACACCGACTGGCGGCTGTACGCCTGGGGCGACATCGCCGACGGCGAGGCCACTGAGTGGCCGGCCGGCCACGCCTTCACCGGCCGCGACGCCTACGGCGCCTTCGCCCACGTCAAACTCAAGCCCGGTGCCTCCTCCGTCGGTTACCTCGTCATCGACAAGGACGGCAACAAGGACGTCGCCGCCGACCGCACCATCGACGTGACGAAGACCGGCGAGATCTGGCTGGAGCAGGGCAAGGAGCCCGCCCGCACCGACCGCCCCGCCTACCCGCCGCAGGACCAGGGCAAGGCCGTCCTGCACCACCAGCGCCCCGACGGCGCCTACGACGGCTGGGGCCTGCACGTGTGGACCGGGGCCGCGAACCCGACCGACTGGTCCAAGCCGCTCCTCCCGACCCGCATCGACTCCTACGGCGCGGTCTACGAGGTCCCCCTCGCGGCCGGCGCCACCAGCCTCAGCTACATCCTCCACAAGGGCGACGAGAAGGACCTCCCCACCGATCAGTCCCTGGACCTGAAGGCCACCGGCCACGAGGTGTGGATGCTGGGCGGCCAGGAGAAGTACCTCCTGCCCCAGCCCGCAGGCTCCTCCGCCGCCCTCGACCTCACCAAGTCCCAGGCCGTCTGGATCGACCGCGACACCCTCGCCTGGAACGCCCCCGCCACCGCCGCCTCCGTACAGCTCCTCGCCTCCCGCGAAGGCGCCGTCAAGGCCGAGAACGGCACCCTGACCGGCCGCGCCCAGTGGCTGCGGCTGGGAGCACGGACCGAGCTGACCGCCGCCCAGAAGCAGAAGTTCCCGCACCTGGCCTCGTACGGCGCGTACACCGTCGACCCGCGCGACCGCGACCGGGTCCGCGAGGCCCTGCGCGGCCAGCTCGTCGCGAGCGCCCGCGCCGCGAACGGCGCCGTCCTCGCCGCCACCGGCGTCCAGCTCGCCGGCGTCCTCGACGACCTGTACGCGACCACCGCCTCCCTCGGCCCCGTCTTCAAGGACGGCCGCCCCACCCTCTCCGTCTGGGCCCCCACCGCCCAGCAGGTCTCCCTCGAACTCGACGGCCGCACGCTCGCCATGCGCCGCGACGACACCACGGGCGTCTGGTCGGTGCGCGGCGAACGCTCCTGGACCGGCAAGCCCTACCGCTTCGACGTCACCGTCTGGGCCCCGAGCACCCGCCAGGTGGTCCGCAACCTCGTCACCGACCCCTACTCCACCGCCCTCACCGCGGACTCCGTCCACAGCCTGGTGGTGGACCTGGCCGACCCGAAGCTGGCCCCGCCCGGCTGGAAGACCCTGCGCAAGCCCGCGCCCGTCCCCTTCACCTCCGCGCAGATCCAGGAGCTCCACATCCGCGACTTCTCCGTCGCGGACCGCACCACCACCCACCCCGGCCAGTACCTGGCCTTCACCGACACCTCCTCGGCGGGCATGCGGCACCTGCGCGACCTGGCCGCCGCCGGAACCTCCTACGTCCACCTCCTGCCGGCCTTCGACATCGGCACCATCCCGGAGAAGGCCGCCGACCGCACCGAGCCGGCCTGCGAGCTCACGGTGTACGCCCCGGACTCGCAGGAACAGCAGGCCTGTGTGGCCGCCGCGGCGGCGAAGGACGCCTACAACTGGGGCTACGACCCGCTGCACTACACCGTCCCCGAGGGCAGCTACGCGAGCGACCCGAACGGCACGGCCCGCACCGTCGAGTTCCGCAGGATGGTCCAGTCCCTGAACGGGTCCGGGCTGCGCACGGTGATGGACGTCGTCTACAACCACACCGTCGCCGCGGGGCAGTCGGACAAGTCCGTCCTGGACCGCATCGTCCCCGGCTACTACCAGCGCCTGCTGGCGGACGGCTCCGTCGCCACCTCCACCTGCTGCGCCAACACCGCCCCCGAGAACGCCATGATGGGGCGCCTGGTCGTCGACTCGATCGTCACCTGGGCGAAGGAGTACAAGGTCGACGGCTTCCGCTTCGACCTGATGGGCCACCACCCGAAGGCCAACATCCTGGCCGTCCGCTCGGCCCTCGACGCCCTGACCGTCGCCAAGGACGGCGTCGACGGCAAGAAGATCGTGCTCTACGGAGAGGGCTGGAACTTCGGCGAGATCGCCGACGACGCCCGCTTCGTGCAGGCCACGCAGAAGAACATGGCCGGCACCGGCATCGCCACCTTCTCCGACCGGGCCCGTGACGCCGTCCGCGGCGGCGGCCCCTTCGACGAGGACCCGCGCGTCCAGGGCTTCGCGTCGGGCCTGTTCACGGCCCCCAACGCCTCGCCCGCCAACGGCACCGCCGAGCAGCAGAAGGCCCGCCTCCTGCACGCCCAGGACCTGATCAAGGTCGGGCTCTCCGGCAACCTCGCCTCGTACGCCTTCACCGACACCACCGGCCGCCGCGTCAAGGGCGCCGAGGTGGACTACAACGGCGCCCCGGCCGGCTACGCGGCCGCCCCCGGCGACGCCCTCGCCTACGCCGACGCCCACGACAACGAATCCCTCGCCGACGCCCTGACCTACAAGCTCCCGACCGGCACCGCCCCCCGCGACCAGGCCCGCATGCAGGTCCTGGCCATGGCGACGGCCGCCCTCTCGCAGGGCCCGGCCCTCTCCCAGGCGGGCACCGACCTGCTCCGCTCCAAGTCCCTGGACCGCAACTCCTACGACAGCGGCGACTGGTTCAACGCCATCCACTGGGACTGCCGGGACGGCAACGGCTTCGGCCGCGGCCTGCCCCCGGCCGCCGACAACGCCTCGAAGTGGCTCTACGCGAAGCCGCTGCTCACGGGACCGGCGCCCAGCTGCACGGACATCGGCGCGACCTCGGCCGCCTACCGCGACCTGCTGCGCATCCGCACCACCGAGCCGGACTTCGCCCTCACCACGACCGAGGCCGTCCAGTCCCGGCTGGCCTTCCCCCTCTCGGGCAAGGACGAGACCCCGGGCGTGATCACCATGACCCTGGGCGACCTGGTGGTCGTCTTCAACGCGGCCCCCACCGGCGCGGCACAGCGCGTGTCCGCCCTCGCCGGCACCGCCTACCGGCTGCACCCGGTCCAGGCCGCCGGCTCCGACGCCGCCGTCAAGCGGTCCACGTACGACGCGAAGACAGGAGAGTTCACCGTCCCCGCCCGGACCGTCGCGGTCTTCACACGGCGGTGAGCCGGTCCAGCCGCTTCTCCAGCAGGATCACCCCGTAGGTCCTGCCGTCCTTCCCCTGCTTGTCAGGGAGCTCCCCGACCACCCGGTAGCCCGCACCCCGGTAGTACGCGAGCAGCCGGGGGTTGGTGGAGACGCAGTCCAGCCGCGCCCGTTCCCGACCGGTCCGGGCGGTCCGGCGCTCGGCGTGTTCGAGCAGCCGCCGCCCGGCCCCCGCGGGGGCCACCTCGCGCGCCACCATCAGCCGGTGCACGTAGCCGGCCACGGGCGGCTGGACTCCCCAGGCCTCCTCGTCGGACCACCACAACTCGTAGGCCCCGCACACGCGCCCGTCGGCGTCACCGGCGAGCCACACCTCGCCCTCGCGCATCTTCGACCGGAAGTGCTCGGCGTCCTTGTCGCCGGGCTTCCACTGATCGATCCCGTGCTTGCGCATCCACCGGGCAGCCTGGTCGTACAGCTGCACCAGCGTGCCGGCGTCCTTCTCCACGGCCGGCCGGAACAGGATCTCGTCGTCAATGATCACGCGGGCATTATCGATGATCATGGGCGGCCGCCACACCCCGAACTCGACGGGAATCAGCCATCGGGGCCGGGACCTGGCCGGTACCCGTCCGGTCCCTACGGGGTTTCCTGCGGGGCCCCGCCCGGCACCAGCCCGCCGAGCCGCCCGACCAGCTCCCCGAAGGGCCCGTCGGCGGGTTCGTCGGCCAGGATCCGTACGAGGATCCCCGCCATCTCCGCGTCGTACGCGGCGCTCACGGCGGCCAGCGCGGCGAAGTCGTGCACCAGCTGCAGTTCCAGTTCGTTCCGCGGGATCCGACGCCCGTCCAGCCAGATCAGCGCGGTGGACTCGGCGAGCGACACCCAGGACCGCACCACGAGCTCCATGCGCGCGGGCGTACGGTCCAGCCCGATGCCCAGGTGCGTGAGGATCTGCTCGTACGCCGCCTGCCGGACCTCGTCGATCATCGCGTTCGTCCGGCTGCTGCCGACGGCCGGACCGCCCCGCATCAGCGCCGAGAAGCCCGGCCCGTGGTCGTCGACGAAATCGAAGAACCGCCCCATCACCCGCAGCAGGCGTGCCCCGAGCGGCCCCTCCTTGGGCTCGACGAACCGCAGCGCCAGCTCGTCGGCGGCCCGCCGCAGCGCGGCCTCGTACAGGCTCAGCTTGCCCGGAAAGTAGTGGTAGACGAGCGGCCGGGATATCCCGGCCGCCGCCGCGATCTCGTCGATCGACACATCGTCGGGCGAGCGGTTGCTGAACAGCTCCAGGGCAACCCCGATCAGCTGCTGCCGCCGCTCCTCGACACCCATCCTGCGTCGCACCCCGGTTGTCATGCGGACACCCTACTGGGGAGCGTTCACAGGTCCAGGACCAGTCGGTCCCCCTTCGCGCGCGAGACGCACAGCAGCATCGAGTCCTCGCGCTCCTGGTCCGTGAGCAGCTCGTCGCGGTGGTCCACCCCGCCCGCGAGCACCCGGTGTTGGCAGGTCCCGCAGAAACCTTGCTCGCAGGAGTACGGGGTGTCCGGCAGCTTCCGGCGCACCGCGGCCAGCGTGCTCTCGTCCGCCGCCACCTCGACGACCCGCCCCGAGCGGCGCAGTTCCACCGTGAAGGCCCGCCCCGGACCGGCCTCGCCCTCGGGGGCGAACCGCTCCAGGTGCACCGCCGCCGGATCCGCGGCCGCCGCCGTGACGGCCCGCATGAGCGGCTCCGGACCGCAGCAGTAGACCGCCGTGCCCGGTCCGGCCGCGGACACCGCGGCCAGGTCGGGCAGGCCCGTCTCGTCCTCGGGGAGGACGGACACCCGGTCGCCGTAGGGCGCGAGATCGGCCAGGAAGGGCATCGAGGCGCGCGTGCGGCCCCCGTAGAGGAGGGTCCAGTCGGCGCCCGCCGCCGAGGCGGCCCGCAGCATCGGGAGGATCGGGGTGATGCCGATGCCGCCCGCGACGAAGACGTACGAGGCCGCCGGGACCAGCTCGAAGCGGTTGCGCGGCGGGCGCAGCTCCAACTCGGCGCCCTCGACCAGGTGCGCGTGCGCCTCGCGGGAGCCGCCCCGGCCGTCCTCGATCAGCCGGATCGCGATCGTGTACCGGCCGGCGTCCGCCGGGTCGCCGCACAACGAGTACTGGCGGACCAGGCCCGAGGGCAGGGTGACGTCCACGTGCGCGCCCGGGGTCCACGCCGGGAGTTCCGGTGACTCCAGGGTCAGCCGCAGCACACCGTGCGCGGGCTCCGTCCGGGAGACGATCAGCGCACGCAGGGCCCGGCGCGGGGAGTGGCCCGAGACCGGGGTCTCCAGGGCGGGCAGCGGCCAGAGCGGGGACCGGTCGATGCGGTGCCGCAGGGCGCGCCGGGTCATCCAGGCCGCGCCCACGGCGGCCGTGACGGCGAGGGCGCGCCTCATGCCCGCACCCCGCCGTTCGCGCCGGGGGAGGCGGCGAGATAGGCCACCGCCTGGGCCGTCGAGCCCTCCTGGGAGGGGTGGTAGGTGCGGGAGAGGTACTTCGGGACGGACTTGAGCATCGCTCCCGTCGACGGGAGCACCCCCTGCTGCCCGGCCACGAAGAACTTCCCGAAGGAGGCCTTGCCGTCCACCAGGTGCGGGTCGTTCTCCATGAAGAAGCGCACCCCGCGCTGCCACAGGAACACCAGGGCCGAGAAGGCGGTCGCCCAGGTGCGGGCCCGGCGTCGGTAGGTGCCGTCGACGTGCATGAAGAGGTCGAAGGCCACCGAGCGGTGCTCGACCTCCTCCGCCCCGTGCCAGCGCAGCAGGTCCAGCATGGTCGGGTCGGCGCCCCGCCGGTCCAGCGCGTCGGCGTTCAGCACCCAGTCGCCCAGGAACGCCGTGTAGTGCTCGATCGCCGCGATCATCGCGACGCGTTCCATCAGCCACCAGTGGCGGGCCCGGCCCGGCGGCAGGGTCCGGTCGCCGAGGAGCTTCTCGAACAGCCAGTCCACCTGCGCGGTGTAGGGCGTCGGGTCGAGTCCCAGTCGCTTCAGGTGGGGGAGCACGTCGTCGTGGGCGGTGGCGTGCATGGCCTCCTGGCCGATGAAGCCGACGACGTCCGCCCGCAGTCGCTCGTCCTCGATGTACGGGAGCACCTGCTTGTAGACGTGCACGAACCAGCGCTCTCCTGCGGGGAGCAGGAGGTGCAGCACATTGATCATGTGTCCGGCGAAGGGGTCGCCGGGCAGCCAGTGGAGCGGGGTGTCCTCCCAGCCGAAGGACACGTTCCGAGGCCTCAGGTCCACGTGTTCCGACGCCACGGGGGCGGGCGCGAGCGGCGTATTAGACATGGCGTCAATGTACTGATGGGTAGGGGGGAGGAGAAGCCCCTTGCGCGGACTTCTCCGACACGGACACTGCCCGGGCGCTCGCGCACCCGGGCAGTGTCCGTGTTCGTGCCGGTGTTCCGTCGGCCGTCGGATATCGGCTACCGCTTGATGTGGCCGGTGGAGAGCGCCCACTCGCGGTTGAGGGTGCCCAGCGGGATCTTCCGCTCGAAGAGGGGCGTACCGAACAGCGACAGCTGGAGCTGGAGGTTCCCGCTCAGGTCGAAGCCGCCGTACAGCGCCCAGGCGCCCTCCAGGGAGGTCTTGCCGTCGCTGGACGCGGCCGCTTTGATGTCGCCCTCACCGCGCACGTACGGGGCGAAGTCCGCGGTGACGCCGACGGCTCCGTAGAGACCGACGGACGCCTCGGCGCCGATCGCGCCCTTGACCTTCCCAGCGGCGGTGACGCTCGCCTTGACCGGCGTGCTCTTCACGTTCGAGGCGCTCACCGGGGTCCACCCCTTGCCCGAGGCGTAGCTGCCGCCGACCTTGAAGTCGCCCTTGACGTCCTGCTGGACCTCGACGGTCACACGGCCGTCGGCCTCCACCTGGATGTAGCAGGTCAGGTCGAGGTTGACGACGACCGGCACCGGGCCGACCTGGATGACGGGCGAGCTGTGGAGCTTGGCGAACGGGATCCGCTTGGGCGCTCCGGTGCTCGCGGCGGCGCGGCCCTGGAGCTTCCACTGCGAGGACCAGTCGCCGCTCATGCCGAGGAAGGCGCCGCGCGGGCCGGGGGCCCCACCGGCGCTGCCGTCGTACGCGAACTCGACCTGCGGGGCGAGCTGGACGAACCCGGACACCGAGGCGCCGGCCGAGGCGGGCGCGTCCGGGGCGGTGTCCACGGCGGCGTTCACGTCGAGCCGCAGGTTGCCGAGCGGCAGCTTCGCGCCCTCGGGGCCGAAGGTCAGGCCCGGACCCTTGGCCCAGGAGAAGGTGACGCCCTTCGTCAGGGGTACGACGGTGACCGCCGCCGGGTCCACGGGGACCTTGCCGTCGGCCTTGTCCTCGCCCAGGACGGCGGCCAGCGTGGTGGCGGCCGTCTTGACCTCGGTGCCCTGGTCGGTCTTGCCGACGACCTCGGTGACCTTGGCGAGCAGACCCGCGGGGGCGCCGGGGGCCGGTGCGCTGGCGATGACGTCGCCGACCGCGACGGGCTTGTCGGCCTCCGGGGACTTCCCGGTCTCCGGGGACTTCCCGGTCCCGGACGACGTGCCGGGGGCGGGCGAACGGCCCGGCGTCTGCGCGCCCTTGGCGATGACGGCCCGGCCGGTGGCCTGGTCGTAGGAGGCGACCTTCAGGGCGGACTTCTCGGTCCTGCCCTTCCCGTCGGCCCGGGCCACGGCCGCGGGGGTGGACGTCCCCTGCGGGGCCGCGGCCACGTCGAGCTGCTGCGAGGTGCCGTCGGACGAGGGGGTGACGGCGGCGGGGGCGGCCGGTTCGGCGGCGCCGGTGTGGGAGGTCGAGCCGCAGCCGGTGGCGGTGAGGGCGAGAGCGGTCAAGCCGGGTATGAGGAGGCGTCGGGCGAGCGTGCGCACGTGGGGAGACCTTCGGGTGGGGGAGGGGTGTTGAGGGTTACCGCGTGGTAACCGGAATCCGATCATGCCATGTGTCGCCCGCGACCGTCATGTCCGGATCCCGCCAACTACCCGACAGTTTCTGACTGTTGAAGCTTCACTCACCCGTGAGGGATGCGAAGGCCAAGGCGTCCACGCTCCTAGCGCAGCACGCCCGCCTTCGTCCCGTCCGTCAACTTGCCCGACAGGTCCACCTGCGCGCCCGCGGGCGCCTTCACCGCCAGCCGGTTGCCGTTCGCCGAGCCGTTCACCCCGCCGCCCGACACCGACAGCGAGGCGAACTGCGCGCTGCCCGCCGCCAGTACGTACCACTGGCCCGCCCGCGACTTCCACAGCACGCCCGCCAGCACCCGCGGTTCCCGGGGACCGCACGCCGCCGACCCCTCCGACCGGGCCGCCTGCGCCGCCGTCGCGGCACCCGGGGCCAGGAACTGTGCCTGCACCCGGTCCGCCGCACCCTGCCAGGTCTCGGCCCGCGTGCAGAGCCAGGCCGCCGTCCCGTCACCCTCCGGCAGGGGCTGCTTCGCGTACGTCCACGCGTTGACCGTGCGGACCCCGTGCGAGCGGACCGCCGGCAGCAGGCACGCGATCCTCGACCAGTCCCCGAGCTCCGCCGCCTCCGTCACATCGCGCTCGGCACCCGGCGCGCCCGACGTCAGCCGGGCCGGCGTCAGTTCACCGAGGTCGGTGATCAGCCGGGTGGCGCCGTCGCCCGTCAGGGCCAGCGCGTTCCAGCTCGTACAGGTGCCCGCCGGCGCGGGGCCCGCCACCGGCGGGGTCACCCCGTCCGGGGTCGGCTTCAGCGTCACCACCGGGGCGGTGGGCTTGAGCAGGTCCCGCAGGGCCGCGCCCGTCACCCAGGGGGCGGTGAGGTAACGGACGTTGCCGTCGACCCGGCTGAGCACCAGCGCGGTCGCGGTGTCCGCCGAGGCGCCGTCGGTCCGGGCGAAGTCGAGGGCGGCGCCCGCGGTCCCGGTCCGCGGTTCGGCGTAGCGGACCACCCGTAGGCCGTCGTACATCAGGACCACGACGGCCTGGTCCACGGCCCCCGCGAACAGCAGCTGCGCCGGTCCCATCGGCGGCCCGGCGGGCGTGCCCGGCGTGGCCGAGGTGACCACCGACGGACCGGGCCGGGCCCACACGGCGAGCGCCCGGCGCAGCAGCTCCGTGTCGCCGGCCCGGTCGCCGCGGGCGGGCCAGGTGGAGAAGTCCGTACGGGAGGACGCGCGCCAGAGGGTGGGCGCGGCCCGGACCAGCTTCCCGGGATCCAGGGCCTGCTCGGCCACCGCGTTGCGCGAGTACAGCGGGGCGGCGGCTCCGTCCGAGCCCCAGCCGCCACCCGGCAGCGCGAGCAGCGCCCCGCACACGGCGAGCGCCGCCCCGGCGGCCAGCGCGGCCCGCCCCAGACGGCGCCGCCGCAGCAGATCGGTGGGCCGGGCCTGGAGCACGCACGGGTCGAACTCGGGGGAGGCGAACAGCGCGTCGTTCGCCGGATCCCCGGACTCCCGGGCCGCGGCGGCCGGATCCGGAACCCCGGCCTCGTCGAGCACCCGGAGCACCTCCGGCTCCGAAAGCCGCTCCAGCGCCCGCAGCACACAGGCGGCCCGGCCCGGCCCGTCGAGGGTGGCCAACCACTGGTCGAGAGCCAGCTCCTCGGCCCCGCCCGAGCGGGGGAACAGTCGCAGCCCCCACACCTGGGGCAGCAGCGGCGGGAGCTGCGCCCGCCTCGGCAGCGCCCGGAACGTCAGCGGAATTCCCGCCTCCAGCGCGGCGCGCAGCACGCGCAGCCGGACGTACGCGTACCCGGAGTCGTCCGGCCCGCCCCGCTGCCCCGGGACCCCGCCCTGCACGGCGGCCGCGGCCGCGGCCGCATCCCGCCGCCCGCGCGGCAGTGCCCGCTGGACCAGCGAGTGGGCGGTGAGCACCCGCCGGTTGCGGCCGAGGGAGGGCGGCAGCACCAGATAGGCCAGCCGCACCAGCCGGGGGTAGTGCTCGACGATGGCGGCCTCGGCCTGCTCGACGTCCGGCGGCACGGGAGACACGGGAGGCATGGAGCGGGTGGCGGTATCCGGCGCAGTCACGTTCAGCAGAACGAGCGAATCGTCGGATGGTCACCGATCCGGGCCCCGGCCGGGGGCCGCACGGGGCTGCGGGGTGTGCGGGGTGCGGGGTCAGACCACCAGACGGGCGCGCAGCGCCTCGACCGTCTCGTCGGCGACGCCCAGACCCTCACGCACGTACTTCTCCATCGAGCCGTACCGCGTCTCGACCTCGTCCAGTGCCGCCCGCAGGTAGGAGGGGAAGACGCCGATCAGCGCGAGCGCGATGTCCGGGTCGCCGCCGGCCGCCGTGAAGCCCTCGATCATCGGGGCGAAGGCCTGCTTGACCGCCGGATTGACGGACAGGTACTCGGCCATCAGCGTCTCGTCGTCCGCGCCCAGCAGCGCCAGGACGATCGTCGCGCCCCAGCCGGTCCGGTCCTTGCCCGCCGTGCAGTGGAACAGCAGCGGACCCGCGTCGGGGTCGGCCGCCTCGGTCAGCAGCATCCGGTACGCGGCCTGCGCGGAGCCGGAGTGCACGAAGGACCGGTAGGTGTCGGCGAAGAGGGCCTGCGCCCGCCCGCCGCCCAGATGCTCCTCGGCCACGGCCGGGTCGGACAGCAGGTCCTTGAGCTGCACCGCGGCGGGCATCCTGGCGGAGTTCAGCTTGTCGGCGAGGACGTCGCCGATCAGGACCCGGGCCCCGGCGGGTATCCGGTCGGGGTGGTCGGCGCGCTCGGCGTCGGTGCGGAAGTCGATGACGGTACGCAGGCCCAGCGCGGCCACCACCGGGTCGGCGTCGAGGTCGAGCCGGTCGAGCTGGCCGGAGCGCAGGAGCAGGCCCGGGCGGACGGTACGGCCGCCGGAGAGCGGGGTGCCGCCGAGGTCGCGGAGGTTGGCGACGGTGGTGGACGGGGTGGCGGTCATCGTGGCAGCTCCTGCGTGGTGTGGTTCATGCAATTTTCTGATGTTTCGTCCCGGAAAGGCAATCGAGAGCCAGGGAGACCCCGACCCCCACCCCGAGCGCGGCCAGGTGCCCGGCGTCCGTGAAGGTCCGCCCGCGCCGGACCACCGGCGCGGCCGCGAGGGCCAGCAGCCCCACCCGGGCGGCCGTACGGACCGCTCCGCGCGGCAAGGCCGAGGTCAGCGCGCCGAGCACGGCGTTGAACCCGTAGCTCGTGCCCACGTCCACCGCGCGCCGGGTCCGCTGATCGGCCGTGCCGCGCAGGGCGCCGTACACGAGGAGGGTCGCCGCGGCGTGCCCGAACAGGAACACCGCGGCCGTCCACCAGGCCCCGTGCGCGTACTCCGCGTAGCCGAGGACCGCGACGAGCAGCAGCGCGTAGGGCAGGGGCATGGGCTCCTCGACGACGAGAGCGCTGCTCAGCAGCGTGTCCCAGCGTCCGGCGGCGAGGTTGTCGACATTCGTCGAGCAGTCCCGCAGCAGTCGCTCCCGCTCGACCTCCCCGGTGCGCTCCAGGGCGTAGGCCCCGAGCTGCACCCCGCCGGCGTACACCGCTCCCCACGGAATTGGATTCATCTACTCATGATCGGATAAGCCCCTGGCGGGAACCGAGGCACCCCGTGCGAACATGTCCCGGCCATGTTCGAATCATTCGCGCCGATGCGCGCCACGCGAGCCGCAATCTTCGCGGCGATGTGCGTCGCCCTGGGCGCGATGGGGCATTCGTTCATGTCCGGAACCGATATCCCCTTCTTCGCCCTTATGGGTGCTTTCGGGGTGACCGGTGGGTTCGCCTGGTTCGCCGCCGGACGGCGGCGGGGCCCCGTGGGCATCACCGCCGCGGTGCTCTCCGTGCAGGGAGTGCTCCACCTGGTCTTCTCGGGGAGTGCGGCGGCGAAGCCGTTCGCCGCTCCCGCCCCGATGCACGGCCACCACCCCGTGCCCGCCGCGGACGCCGGCGCGATGGCCGCCGAAGCCCCCGGCTCGGCCGACATGGCCCACATGGCGGGCACCACCGGGACGGCGGGCGCCACGGGTATGGCCGACATGGCCGACATGGCCGGTCACGGTGGCGCCGGAATGATCGCCGCCCACGTGCTCGCCGCACTGCTCTGCGCCGCCTGGCTCGCACGCGGCGAGGCCGCCGTCTTCCGGCTGGCCAGGGTCCTGGCCACCGCCGCGCTCCACGCGGCCCGACCGCTCGCCCGCGCGCTCGCCCTGGTCCGGGCACGGGTGGCCGCCCTACCGGCTCGGCCCGTCCTCCCCACCCCGTACGAACGGCCGCGCCGCCTGCGCGGAGCCGTGCACGCGCATGCCGTGGTGCGCCGCGGGCCGCCCGGACGCGTCCCGCTCCCGCGTTTCACGGCCCCCGGCCGGCCCGCCCACGCCTGACCTGGCGTAGCGGCGAGACCTGGGGCCCGACTCCCCATGTCTTCGCCAACACCTAGGATCCCCATGTCTCTTGACGAGGCTCAAGACGTCCGCACCCCGGACGCCGAACCGGCCGCTACGGCCAAGAACCGCGGCAGCGGCTGGGCCGCCGTACGCCCCCTGCTCCTGCGCATGCACTTCTACGCGGGCCTGCTCGTCGCCCCGCTGATCTTCCTCGCCGCCGCCACCGGGCTGCTCTACGCCGTCTCCTGGCAGGCCGAGAGCATCATCTACTCCGACGAACTGACCGTCGCCCGCGTCGGCGAGAGCGCCCTGCCGCTCAGCGCCCAGGTCGACGCGGCCATGGACGCCGCCCCCAAGGGCGAGGTGGTGTCCGTGTGGCCCGCCCCCGACACCGAGGCCACCACCCGGGTGATCATGGAGAGCCCGGGCCTTCCCGAGGGCGAGACCCTCACCGTCTTCGTCGACCCGTATACGGCCGAGGTGCGCGGACAGCTCGCCACCGTCGGCGACGCGCTGCCCCTGCGGGCCTGGCTCAGCGAGTTCCACTCCAGCCTCCAGCTCGGAGAGTTCGGCCGGAACTACAGCGAGCTCGCCGCGAGCTGGATGTGGGTGGTCGCCCTCGGCGGACTCGCCCTGTGGATCGGCCGCCGCCGCAAGCGCAAGGCGCAGCTCGTCCTCCCGGAGCGGGGGGCCACCGGCCACCGCCGCACCCTGTCCTGGCACGGGGCCGTCGGCCTGTGGGCCGTCGCCGGACTCGTCGTCCTCTCCGCCACCGGCCTGACCTGGTCGAAGTACGCCGGCGAGAACATCGGGGAGCTCCAGGACAGCCTCGGCGGAGCCACCCCCGCCGTCTCCGCCCAGCTCGGCGCCGGGGCGGACACCGGCTCCGACGAGCACGCCGGGCACACCATGCCCGACGGCACGCAGATGGCCCCGCCGCCCGCACACACCACCGACGTCGGCATCGACAAGGCCGTGGACGCCGCCCGGGCCGTCGGCGTCACCGAGGCGCTCCGCGTGACCCTGCCCGCCAAGGGCAAGGGCTACGTCATCAAGGAGCAGGACAAGCTGGTGCCGGTGCACCTGGACTCGGTCGCCGTCGACCCCGCCGACGCCCGCGTCATGGACGAACTGCGCTTCGCCGACTACCCGGTCCTCGCCCAGATGACCCGCTTCGGCATCGACCTGCACATGGGCACGACCTTCGGGCTCGTCAACCAGATCGCGCTCGCCGCGCTCGCCGTCGCCGTCATGTTCCTCATCTTCTGGGGCTACCGCATGTGGTGGCTCCGCCGGCCCACGAAGGACCGCACGCTGTCCGCCGGCCGCGCGCCCTCGCGCGGCGCCTGGCGCAAGCTCCCGGTGACGGTGCTGCTGCCGGTGGCCGCGGTGACCGCGCTCATCGGCTGGTTCGTCCCGCTGCTCGGGATCAGCCTGGTCGTCTTCCTCGCGGTCGACGTCCTGCTGGGCTTCGTCGCGAGCCGCAGGGCCGAGGCCGCGTAGGAGCCGCGCGACGGCTCGTTCGCCGACCGACGGTGGGCCCGTACTCCCCAGGGGAGTACGGGCCCACCGTCGTCAGGTCGTCAGGTCGTCAGGTCGACCGGTGGCTCAGGGGGCGTACTTGTAGCCGACCCGGCGCACCGTCTGGATCGTGGCGCGGTGGGAGGCGCCCAGCTTGCGGCGCAGCCGGGCGATGTGGACGTCAACGGTCCGGCCGTCGCCGACGTGCCCGTAGCCCCAGACGGTGGTGACCAGCTGGTCCCGGCTGTGCACCCGGTGCGGGTGCTGCACCAGGTGGGCCAGCAGCTCGAACTCCAGGTACGTCAGGTCGAGCACCCGGCCGTCGACCTCGGCGGTGCGCTGCGCCGAGTCGATCCGGACCCGGCCGTCCCCCGGACCGGCCGGGGCGGAGGTGGCGGGGGGCGACGCGACGGCGGCGGCCACCGCCTGCGGGGCGAAGGCGACCGGGGGCTGGTGGTCGGCCGGGACGAGCACCAGGTAGCCGATCATCGGCGGCTGACCCGGCAGCGTCGGCAGGGTGTGCTGGGG
Source organism: Streptomyces sp. CLCI03 (assembly GCF_053615355.1). Taxonomy (NCBI): domain Bacteria; kingdom Bacillati; phylum Actinomycetota; class Actinomycetes; order Kitasatosporales; family Streptomycetaceae; genus Streptomyces; species Streptomyces sp. CLCI03. Next base: position 5,735,895 of record NZ_CM132132.1, read on the forward strand.
CGCGGGCAGCCAGGTGGCACCCGGCGGCAGGAGGTCCACCACTCGGGCCACTTCGTCCCGGTCGACGGAACGGAGCCGGTGGCGCGGACTGGGGGGATAGGTCAGGGGAGAGGTCGCAGCGGTGGCGGCGGAGGAGAGGGAGCGGGTGTTCGCCATGAGTGGTCAGCTCTTTCACGCGGAGAGGTCGGCAGGAGACGTGCGTACGTCGTCGATGTCGATACCGCGCAGACCGAAGGCCTCGGGGAAGGTCGGACAGGTGATCCCGGGGCTTTAGAGGGCCGGCGCGTTCTTCGCGCGGCAACACTCCCGGTCGTAATCGTGATCCTGACGGGACGGCCAGAAAGGCTCGAGGTCGCTGCGACCGTTCGAGGTGTGCGAGTGGCTGGCCATGGCGCCATTCAAGCAGATGTCATGTCTCCAGGGCAGATCCCGTCTCACAGCGTGGATCGAAATCTCACATGCCGAGCCCACGTCCCTGTCAATCCCGGACAAAGCCGACCCTCAGTCGAGGTGCAGCGGCTGCCACCCCGGCCCGACGTCCCAGCCCTTCTCCTGACGGGCCCAGCGCGCCATGACCTCCACCACCTCGGCCGCCGTGGGCAGATACGCCTGGAAGTGCCGCTCCGCGGACCCGTCCCGGTGCTCCAACTGGTAGTCGGCGCCCGCGTCACGCCAGACCTGTATGTAGACGTCCGGGTCCTCGACGATCCGCTCGACGACGAGGAAGTGGTCGCCGTCCGCGCCGATGCGCTCCACCAGTTCGGACAACATGCCGAGCGCGGGGCGTTCGTAGGACTCGCCGCGCTCCGTCTGGATCTTGATCGCCAACATGGCCACACCGTCCCACACACCACTGACAACGCCCGCCGGGCCACAGGGGCTCGGCGGGCGTCGGTGACCCGTCCCATACGAGGGATCAGGGATCAGGGATCAGGCGATGCTGGACAGCCAGCGCTGCGCGGTGGTGGCGTTGCAGTCGTGGATCTGGAGCTGGTTGCCGTTGTCGATGCGCCCGCCCGGAACGTCCAGGCACCGGCCGCTGGTGGGGTTGTAGAACCCGCTGGTGGCGGTCGGCAGCCACTGCTGGTTCCACGCGCCGGGCGCGCAGGTGAACAGGATGGCCTTGGTGCCGTTGACCATGCCGCCGCCCTGGATGTCGACGCACTTACCGGCGATCCGGAGTTCGCCGGCCGCGGTCACGTCGAACTTCTGGGCCACGCCGCCGTTGGCGTCGTTGCAGTCCCAGAGGTGGATGCGGTTGCCGTCCTGGTTGCCGCCGTTGTCGTTGTCGGCGCACTTGGCGCTGTTGAGCGCGGAAACCAGCTTGGTGCCGGCCGCGGTGGGGACCCTGGAGTACGGGTAGAACGCGAGGTTGCTGACCCGGCCGTCGAAGTAGCTGTTCGGAGCACCCTGGTAGCGGTAGTTGCCCACGGTCAGTGCGCCGGTGGCGTTCCAGGCGTTGGCCTTGGCGTGGTAGCCGGTGCCGGCGAGGGTGCCGTTGACGTAGAGGCCGATGAAGCCGGTCGTGGCGTCATAGGTGGCGGTCAGCTGGGTCCAGGTGCCGAGCTGCACCTTGGCCGCTTCGTTCATGGTGATGGTCTGGTCGTAACTCCAGTTGTCGTCGTCCTTCTGGGACATCGCGAAGCGCCAGGTGCCGCCGTCGTTCTTGTCCGGCCACAGGATGAACCCGCTCGACCGGCTGCCTGCCTGGCTGAGGGCCACTCCGCCGAGCGCGTCGGCCTTGGTCCACGTCGACACGGTGAAGCTGCGCGTGGTGTCGATGGCCGGTCCCGCTCCGAGGGCCGTGCCGGCGGTGCCGTTGAGGTCCAGAACCTTGCCGGGTGTGCCGGCGACGGTGTCGTCGGCCCAGGTGGCGCCGGTCGCGCTGAGGGTGAGCGGGCTGCCGCCGCGCACATCGGCGGCGGTGGTTCCGGTGGTCTCGTCGAGCTTCCAGTGGGCGGTGGAGATGCGGGCGTCGCCCATGACGTTGCGGGTGGTGAAGGTGGTGACCTTGCTGCCGGTGGTGACGCCGTTCCAGGTCAGCAGGCTCTGGTTGGCGGTCAGGGCCCACAGGTCCGGGACGCCGTCGCCGCTCGTGTCGCCGGAGGAGCCGACGACCGGGTAGCCGGCGGCGGTGACGCCGGTGCCGATCTGGGTGCGCTTGGTGTGGTCGCCGAGAGCGCCGGGGTTGCCGCGTTCGTTGGCGTACTGGTAGATCGCACCGGTGGTGTTGTCCCGGGCCCACAGGTCCGGCAGGCCGTCACCGGTGGCGTCGCCCGGGGCGATCAGGGTGAGGTTGTCCCACCCGGAGTTGCTCAGCACGAGGACGATCGGGTCGGCCAGCGTGCCGGTGGCCCCGGTGCCCTGGAAGAGCAGCAGACGGCTGCCGGTGCCGTCGGTCTCGATGGTCAGCAGGTCGTTGAACGGGGTGACGCCGTCCTCGGGCCGGGCGTCGCCGACCGCCAGGATCTGCTTGACCCGGCTCCAGTTGGTGGCGTACTCGCTGCCGCAGGCCTCGCCGGTCGTCACGACGGTGCAGGTGAACAACGGCGGGCGCTTGACCGTCAGCGCCTTGGCGGCGTTGTAGTACAGGCCTCCGTTGGCCGCGAGGCCGCCCTGGGTGAGGGAGTTGCGGTACAGCTTGAGCTGCCCGTCCCGCCAGGCCCACAGGTCGTCGATGCGGATGCCGTTGCCGCCGCGGTGGCTGGTCAGGGTGCCGTCGCCCCAGCCCTTGCCGCCCGGGCTGTTGGCCACGTTGGAGGCGATGACCCCGCCGGCGGACGGGTCCACGGCGGTCGGATAGACCACCAGGTCGCCGGTGGCGGTGGGGGCGATGAAGTCGACGCGCTCGTCGCCGGTGATGTCGCCGAGCGTGGTCTTGGCGTTCGGGTTGTCCGGGACGTAGAAGGTGTACGTCTGCACCTGGGAGCGGTTGCCCGCCTTGTCGACGGCCTGCACGCGCAGGACGTTCGTACCCCAGGTGGTCGGCGTCAGGTTGATCGAGGCGCTGCCGTCCGCGGCGGCGCTGACCGTGTTGGCACCGCCGACCGGGATGGTCGAGTTGAACGCCCACTCGTAGGAGACGACGCCGCTGTGGGCGTCGGTCGACTTCAGGTTGAAGCCGCCCTGCTGGCCGATCGACTTGGTGGAGCCGGGCAGCGTGCCCGACGGCGGGTACTCGTTCGAGGTGACGACCGGGACGGACGGCGGCTGGGTGTCGATGCTGAACTTGCAGTTCGACGTGGCCCAGGCGGAGGACATGTCGCCGTCGCCGCCCTGGACCTTCCAGTAGTAGGTGTGGCCGTCGGAGAGGTTGCCCGGCCACGCCCACAGCCAGTGGGTGCCGTTCGCCAGGCCGGTCCAGCCGCTGTCGTAGACGAGGGCGTCACCGTTGGCGTCGTGGACGTAGAAGTGCGCGTCGTTGGGCTGGTTGTCCGGGTCGCCGATCCAGGCGCCGATGCCCATGCCCGGGTAGCCGGTCGCGCCGATCCAGCCGCAGTGGCCGGGGCCGGACGGGTTCTGCGGGGCGGGGGTCGTCACCAGGTCCCACGGGGTGAACGGGGCCCGGTTGTACTCGATGTAGAAGAACGGCAGCTTGCTCTTGTCGCGCGTGAAGCGCTTGAAGGAGTTGTTGCCACTGGTCTTCGACTCGTTCGAGGCGAAGAGCGCGTAGGTGACGTTGCCGCGCCAGGCGTTGCCCGCCAGGTGGTCGCGCACGTCCCACTCACCACGGGTGGTGGAGCCGGAGCAGCCCGGGCCGCCGGCGCTGTTCATCGAGGTCGTCCGCAGGACCTCCCAGTCGCGGGGCTGGGTGCGCCAGGTGATGTTCGACAGCAGCGGCTCGGTGGAGTGCAGGTCCACGTTGTAGCTGTTGGAGCAGGTGGCGTCCGCCGCGTAGGACTGAGTGGCGTTGAAGGAGGCCTTCTTGATGCTCTTGTCGCCCAGGTCGCCGGTGTCGAGCTGGACGTAGTAGCGCTCGATGCCGGTGCGGGACTGCCAGCGCTGGTAGCCGACACCCGGGTCGTACTGGTCGCCGTAGTCGTCGTAGTTGACGGTGTCGGGGTACGCCTCCTGGACCCACGCCCAGTGCTGGGTACCGCGGCTGGTCGGCTGCCAGGCGGGGTCGATGTAGACGGGGTACGCCGTGGACGCGTCCTTCAGGAACGACTGGTCCGGGGTCAGGGCCACGGAGTCCTGGCCGAGTTCGGTCCGCAGCTCGGAGACCTTGGCGTGCGAGCCGGGACCGTCGCTGTCGGAGGCCGGCTTGGCCTTGGCCGCGTCCGCGTCGGCCTGCTGCGGCGCGGTGGAGCGGGCCAGCCGGGAGAACTTGGGGGTGCCGGCCGCGGGCGTGGCCGGGACGGCCGCCTCGGCGCCGGAGTCCCACATGGTGGGGGCCGGGGCGTGGAAGACCGTACGGCCGGAAGCGTCGGCGGCCTTGAGGTTGCCGCCGCCGTCGGCGCTGACGTTCACGCCGTCGCCCTTGAGCCCCATGGTGAGCTTCGTGAGCTTGGGGTGCCGGGCCGCCTCGGCCGACTTCACCACCAGGATCTGCGAGATGCCGCCGGATGCGTCGGCGGTGACCTTCAGGTCGGTGCCCGGAGCGACCTCCGGGTACGTGGCGGCGGCGCCGTCGAGCACCGGCTTCGGCAGCGACTCCGGCCAGGTCAGCTCAAGCTTCTTGCCGTCCTGGTCGAGCGTGGCCAGCGGCGCGTTGCCGCCGCCGGACAGCGTCAGACCGCTCGTGGTGGCCTTGGGGCGCAGCCGGCCGTCGGACGACGCGGAGAGCGTGGCGTCCAGGTCGACCCAGGTGCCGCCCTTCCTGGTACGGACCGGGGCCACGCTGCGGGTGAGCCCGAGGGTCCCGTCCGGATTGGCGACGACGGTGTCGGTCTCGTTCGTCGCGGCCGCGACGGGCACCGGCTTGCCGGTGCGCTTGGCCTCGGCGAGCGCGGCGTCCTCGGCCTTCTCCTTCGCGGTGAGCGGCCGCTGAGGCGGCGTCGTCGGCGTCGTCGGCGTCTGCGACGTCGACCGGCCGGCGTTGGGCGTGCCCGAAGCGCTCGGCGCCGGCGCGGCCTTGCTGCCCTGCGTTGCCTTGCTGCCGGACGCGTTCGAGCTGCCGGACGCGCTCGGGCTGCCGGACGCGCTCGGGCTCGGTGCGGCGTACGCGGGCAGCGCGCCGACCATGCCTACGGACAAGGCAAGGCTGACGAGACCCGCGAGCGCGGCCGGACGGCCCCTGCCCCGCGTTCTCTCTGTGCCCCCCATGTGGACCCCCAATTGGTGCTGTGGCTCGATGACTTGTGGCGCTGCACGATCGAAAGTGAGAGCGATCACTCTGCGCCATGGCGGATCATACGGTGACCTAAAGCTGACCTAAAATGCGCCCACAAAGATCGTAAAGATCTTCATGTTGACAATTCATTGGGGGGCGTGCCGTGTTGGCACCGTCTGAATTGCGCGCGTGGGGGAGACGTACCGTCCTCGCGCGCCGCACCACCGTGGGCATAGGCGTCGCGCTCGCACTGATCCTGGGCTCCGGCCCGGCTCAGGCAGCCGACTGGAAGCCCAAGGACACCCGGCGCTGGGCGCCGGAGAAGCTGAAGAAGACCGACTCGGTCACCGGAAAGAACGCCGCCAAGTCGGCTGCAGCGGCGGCCGCCTCCAAGGAGCGCGGCGACGGCACCGGGACCTTCAAGCCCCGCGACGTGGTCTGGCCGGCGGCTGGTCAGGCCAAGGTGGACCTGAACGCGGCACCGCCCGCGCCGCCGTTGGGCGCCCGCTTCCTGACCGGTGCCCGGTCGGCCGTTCCCGCCGCACCGGTGGCCGAGCCCAGCCGCGCCGGCTCGGCACCCGTGTGGGTCGAGGCCGCCGACCGCGCGCGCTCCGGCAACGCAGGCCCGCGCACCGGCAAGGCCGCGGTCACCCTGGCCGACAAGAAGGCCGCCGAGAAGGCCGGAGTCCAGGGCCTGCTGCTCGCGGTCAAGTCCGCCGAGGGCACCGAGAAGGGCGCCCCGGTCAAGGTCTCGGTCGACGTCTCGCACATCGCCGGCGCCTTCGGCGGCGACTGGCTCTCCCGCGCCCGGCTCGTCGAGCTGCCCGAGTGCGCGCTCATCACGCCCGACCGCCCCGAGTGCCAGAAGCAGACCCCGGTGGCCACCGTCAAGGACGGCGACCGGCCCGGCCTGCTGAGCGCCGAGGTCTCCCTCAAGGCCGACGGCCCGGCCGCGGACGCCACCCGCCTCAACGCCGCCGCGGGCGGAGCGACCGTACTCGCCGCCTCCGCCGCGCCCGGCGGCAGCGCCGGCACCTACGGCGCCACCAGCCTCGCCCCCTCCGGCTCCTGGAGCCAGGGCGGCAGCACCGGCGGCTTCTCCTGGACGTACCCGATCGACGTCCCGGACGGCCTGGGCGGCACCAAGCCCAGCATCAGCCTCTCGTACAGCTCGCAGTCGGTCGACGGCCGCACCGCGGCGACGAACAACCAGGCGTCGTGGATCGGCGAGGGCTGGGACTACACCCCCGGCTTCGTCGAGCGCACCTTCAAGCCCTGCTCCAAGGACGGCCAGAAGGACTCCGGCGAGCAGTGCCTCGCGGGCCACAACGCCACCATCTCGCTGAACGGCAAGTCCTCCACCCTGGTCCGCGACGACACCTCCGGCACCTGGCGGCTGGAGAACGACGACGCCTCCAAGGTCGAGAAGCTCACCGGCGCCACCAACGGCGACAACAACGGTGAGTACTGGAAGGTCACCACGGCCGACGGCACCCAGTACTACTTCGGCGTCGGCCGCAAGCCGGGCAGCTCGACCGCCCCGGCCACCAAATCGGCCTGGACCACCCCCGTGTACGGCAACAACGCCGGCGAGGAGTGCAACAAGCCGACCTTCGACGCCTCCTGGTGCATGCAGGCCTACCGCTGGAACCTCGACTTCGTCGTGGACCCGCGCGGCGGCATGATCACCCACTGGTACGACACCGCGACCAACTACTACAAGCGCGGCGTCTCCGAGGCCACCCCGACGGGCACCCTCACCTCGTACACCCGTGGCGGCAACCTGGCCAAGACCACGTACGGCTCGAAGCTGACGGACGCGGACACGGTCAAGCCGACCGCGCAGGTCCTCTTCACCACCGCCGAGCGCTGCCTGCCCGACGCGAACTTCGACTGCGCGTCGGCCAAGCTGACCAAGGCGAACGCCGCGAAGTGGCCGGACGTCCCGTTCGACCAGAACTGCGCCTCGACCGGCACCTGCGAGAACTACTCGGCGACGTTCTGGACCACCAAGCGCCTGACGAAGATCACCACCCAGGTGCTCAACGCCGCCGGCAGCGGCTACGACGACGTCGACTCGTACGCGTTCACCCACGAGTTCCCGAATCCGCAGGACCAGACCGCGCCCGCCCTGTGGCTGGCGTCGATCCAGCGCTCGGGCCACGACGGCGCGACGAAGCTCACCACCCCGGCGATCACCTTCACCGGCCGGCTGATGAACAACCGCGTCGACTCCAGCGGTGACAACAAGCCCGCCATGAACCGGCGCCGCATCGTCTCCGTCACCGCCGAGACCGGCCAGGTCACGGACGTCGGCTACGCCGACCCCGACTGCACCCCCGGCACGGGCCTGCCGACCTCCCAGGACGGCAACACCACCCGCTGCTACCCGGTCTACTGGAACCCGGACCCGAAGAGCCCGAACGACCCGACGCTGGACTGGTTCCACAAGTACGTGGTCAACCGGGTCACCGAGATCGACCCGTTCGGCGGCTCCCGTCCGCAGGAGACCCGCTACGAGTACGTCGGCGGCGCCGCCTGGCACCGCGACGACGAGGAGACCACCGAGGACAAGCAGCGGACCTGGAACCAGTTCCGCGGCTACGAGCAGGTCGTCACCCGCGCGGGCACGGCCCCGGACGTGGTCTCGAAGTCGGCGGCGTTCTACCTGCGCGGCATGGACGGCGACACCAAGGCCGACGGCAGCAAGCGCTCCGCCACCTTCACGGGCATCGCCGGCAACACCGTCAAGGACAGCAACCCGCTGGCCGGCAGCGTCCGCGAGACCCAGACCTTCGCCTCCGACGGAGGCGAACTGGTCTCCGTATCGCAGTCCGAGCCCTGGCTCTCGCCGGTCACGGCGACCCACAGCCGCGGCACGAAGCTGCCCGCACTGACCGCGCAGATGCTGCGCAACGGCTCCGCCAAGGACAAGGCGCTGCGCGCCGACAAGACCTGGCAGAGCACGTCGAAGACGGCGACGTTCGACAACACGTACGGCATGCCGGTGTCGGTCCTGGACCGCGCCGACGGCCTGCCGGACATCTGCACCACCACCTCCTACGCCCGCAACACGGGCGCCTGGATGATCGACCGCGTCTCGGAGACCGTCCAGGTCCAGGGCGACTGCGCCACCACGGCGTCGGAGTCCAACACCCTGGGCCGCAGCCGCACGTACTACGACGCCCAGCCCCACGGCACCCTGACGGGCGCGGGCCAGGTCACGAGCACGGAGGAACTGGACCGCTTCGAGGGCGGCCAGCCGAAGTTCTCGCTGAACTCGACCGTCACGTACGACGCCTACGGCCGCGTGACGACCGCGACGGACGCGGCGGGTGCGAAGACGACGACGGAGTACATCCCGTCGACGCTGTTCGCCCCGACGAGCATCAAGGTCACCAACGCCAAGGGCTGGTCGACGACGTCCACGTACCACCCGCTCCGGGAAACCCCGGTGAAGGTGGAGGACCACAACGGCCAGACGAGCGAGCAGGCAATTGACGCCCTGGGCCGCGTCACGGCGATGTGGAAGCCGGGCCGTGCCCGCAGCGATGCGGCGAACGTCGTGGTCGAGTACGACCTGACCAACTCCGGTACCAGCTCGGTCACGACCAAGACCCTCCGTGCGGACGAGTCCTACGCCACCAGCATCGAGATCCTCGACGCCTTCGGCCAGACCGTCCAGACGCAGAGCGTCACCGCCAACGGCGGGACCGGGCGCATCATCAGCGACGCCATCTACGACAGCTACGGCCGGCCAGTCAGGACCAACGCGCCGTACTTCAACAACACCTCCACCGAGCCGGTCAAGACCCGGTTCGTCGCCAACGACAACACGGTCCCCAGCCAGAGCACCGTCGTCTACGACGGCCTCGGCCGGGCCGTGACAGAGATCTTCTCCTCGAAGGCCGTGGAGCAGTGGCGCGGTACCATTTCCTACCCGGGCGTGGACCGCACCGACTTCACCCCGCCCAAGGGCGCCATCGCCACGAGCACCCACACCGACGCACGTGGTCGCACGGTGGAGAAGCGGCAGTACAAGGCGGGCAGTACCACCGGCGAGTACGACGCGACACGCTATGCGTACGACACCGAGGGTCAGCTGACCCAGGTCACCGATCCGGCCGGTAACGCCTGGAAGTACGGCTTCGACCTGCACGGGCGCCAGACCCGGTCCGAGGACCCGGACAAGGGTGCGACCACCACCACCTACGACGCCGCCGACCGTCCGGTTTCCGAGACCGACGCCCGTGGTGTCACCACGTTCACCAGCTACGACATCCTGGGCCGCCCGACCTCCCGCAACCTCGGCGCGGTCGACGGCACGAAGATCGCCACGTTCGACTACGACACTCTGGTCCCCGGCCTGCCGACGGCCTCGACCAGCTGGGTCGACGGCAAGCCGTGGCGCCAGGAGGTAACCGCCTACGACGACGCGTACCGGCCCATCGGCAGCAAGCTGACCGTACCCGCGGGCGAAGGCGCGCTGAGTGCCTCGTACACCACGTCGGCGTACTTCGACCCGATCACGGGTGAAGCCGACTTCACCGAGCAGCCGGCCGCAGGCGGCCTGCCCAAGGAGCGGCTGTACGTCGGCCGCAACGTGAACGGTCTGCCGGTCTCGCTCGGCACCAGCTCCAGCACCTACGTCAACTTCACCGACTACGACGAGCTGGGCGAGGTCCAGCGGACCACGCTGGGCGCCGTTCCCAAGCAGGTCGTCCTGACCCAGGTCGTCGACCCGGCCACCGGCCGCCTGCTGCGCACCACGCTCGACAAGGAGGACGCGGCCGGCTCGGTCGACATCACCGACTACACCTACACCCCGGCCGGTGACATCACCTCCGTCTCCAGCCAGCAGGGCGGCGTGCGTGACACGCAGTGCTTCACGTACGACCACCTGCGCCGGATGACCCGTGCGTGGACCGACACCGGTACCACCACGACCCAGCCCGGCCCGTCCGTCCCCGGCATCGGCGGCTGCACCAACACGGCGCCGCAGCCCGGCAAGGTCGGTGGCCCGGCCCCGTACCACCAGTCGTTCACGTACGACGTCACCGGCAACCGGACGTCGGTCACCGACCACGACCCGGCCGGCGACGCCGCCAAGTCCACGACGAACACCAACACCTTCCCGGCCCCGGGCCAGCCGCGCCCGCACGCCCCGACCTCCACCAAGAAGCAGACCGGCACCGGCCCGGTCGTCACCACCAACTCCACGTACGACGAGACCGGCAACACGCTGACGCGTCCGGACGCCGCGGGCAACACCCAGACGTTCACGTGGACCCCGGACGGGAACCTGGCCTCGGCGAAGACGAGCACGGGTACGTCCACGTACGTCTACGACGCCGAGGGCAACCGCCTGGCCCGCAAGGACCCGGGCAAGACCACCCTCTACCTGGGCTCCACCGAGCTCACTCTGAACACCGCGACCAACCAGGTCACGGGTACCCGCTACTACGAGACTCCGGGTGGCGCGACCGTCGTCCGGACGTCCAACGGCACGCTGTCCTACGTCGGCGTCGACCACCATGGCACCGGCACCACGGCGATCGACGCCACGACCCTCCAGGTCCAGCGCCAGGCCACCAAGCCGTTCGGTGAGGACCGCGGCGCGGAGCCGGCGTCCTGGCCGGGCGAGCGCGGGTTCGTGGGCGGCACCGAGGACAAAGCCACCGGCTTGACCCACCTCGGGGCACGCGAGTACGACCCACGCACGGGCACGTTCCTGTCGGTCGACCCGGTCGTCGACCCGACCGACCCGCAGCAGCTCCAGGGCTACCTGTACGCCAACAACAGCCCGATGACCTTCTCGGACCCGGACGGCCTCTTCTGGGGGGCGATCAAGAAGGCCGCCAAGAAGGTCGGCGGGGCCATCAACAAGTACGGTCACACCGCGCTCGACGTGGCCGGCATGATCCCGGTCATCGGTGAGGCGGCCGACCTGGTCAACGGCGTCTGGTACGCCGCCCAGGGCGACTGGAAGAACGCGGCGATGTCCTTCGCCTCGATGATTCCGGTCGCGGGCGCGGCCATCGCCGGTACGCGCCTCGCGGCGAAGACCATCAAGTACGCCACCAAGTACACGAGCAGGGTCAGCAAGGCGTCCCCGGTCCGCAAGGTGGCTGGGTGGACGTCCCGTTCGGGGCCGAGGGCCGGCGCCGGCAAGGCGGGCGGCGGCAAGTCCGGCTGGTCGTCGTCCGGCAGCTCGAAGAAGCTGTGGTCGGGCAAGGGTTCCGGCGGCAAGCCGGCCAATTCGGGCAGTCGCCGAGCGGCGTCGAGCCCGGGGTGCAAGACCGGTAACAGCTTCGTTCCCGGCACGCAGGTCCAGCTCGCGGACGGCACGCAGAAGCCGATCGAGAAGCTGGAGAACGGCGAGAAGGTCCTCGCGGCCGACCCGGAATCCGGTCGTGTCGAGGCTAGGGAAGTCACCGCCGTCATCACCGGCGAGGGCGACAAGAACCTGGTCGAGATCACGGTCGCCACGGCGGATGGCAAGACCGAGTCCGTCACGGCTACGGATGGGCACCCCTTCTGGCTGCCCGAGCGGCAGGAATGGGTCGACGCGACCGAACTGCAGCCCGGACAGTGGCTGCAGACCTCAGCCGGGACCAAGGTCCAGATCACTGCGGTCAACCGCAGCACCCAGAAGCAGCGTGTCTACAACCTCACGGTTGACGAACTCCACACGTACTACGTGCTGGCGGGCGCTGCCGCAGTTCTGGTCCACAACTGCAACGAAGCGATCGCCGCGCAGCTCAAGGCGCGTGTCGACACCCTGCACAAGGGTCTCGCCGCTGGCGCCCAGGGCAGGCGGTCCACCGCGATCATCCGTGCTGTCGACTCCGACGGCGTCGCGCACGATGTCGTGGGGTGGAGCGGTGACGCGGCACGAGGTCTGGATCGAAAGATCAGGGACAATCTCAGCGGTAACGAAGTGATGGCCGACAAGTTCGACGGCGATGCCGAGATGACTGCAATGGCCTTCATTCGAAAGAACAACTGGACTCCCGTCGCAGGTGCCGCGAACCGGCCTGTGTGCCCGTGGTGCCAGAATTCACTGTTCGAACCGTTCAGTGCCACAGTGGGCGCAGCCCGGCTGGTCGGTCCTTTCTCGCTCACTGCTATCGGCCGCATCCGGTCTGCCCAGATCGGTGGCAGACTGACCGGTCGGAGCCAATTCGTCTGGGACTGACAGGGGTAGCAATGTTCGATGATGCACACGCGAAGAGTTCGATCGAGGCGATCGACCCCTTCCAGCGGGGCCGGGTTGCGACTGCCTGCCTGGTCCGCGTGACTGGCCTGTTGGCCGACGAACGGGTGCAGTCCGAGTACTCTGAGGTCGCTGACCTGGTGGTACGGATCAAGGACCTGGCAGTCGTCCGCTCCGGAGGGACGCAGACGGCTGCTACGCCGGAACTTGAACACGGACTGCGCGAATTCCTCGGACCGCGCGACGAACCGTACGAGGAACTGCCTGGCGTCGGAGCCTGGGTCATGGACATCGCTTCCATGGCTGATTGCGTGCTCGACGTCTGGTCCGACCCTTCGGTCAGTTCTGAGAAGTGCTTCGAAGCAATGGCTGGCGGCTACTCGATCACGGGATACCTGGAGGACGATTCGGATGCCACCGATGTCCCCGATCTGGCCGATGGTGAATTCCGGAAGCAGATGGGCGATGTTGAGGCTGTTCGAGACGGCGCTGCATGGGACAACGTGATGCGGGAGTCACTGGAACTCGCCCAGGCGTACGTCCAGTGGTTCCGCCACGTACCCGTATGACGTGTGGCCGGCTTGTAGGCCGCACCTGAACACCGGATGAAGGAGGAGGCCGGCTGCGCGAGCAGCCGGCCTCCTGTCGTTGAGTGCCATGTGACTCAAGCCGGCCAGCCGGGTCACGGTGGGTGGCCGGAGCGTCCTACGCTGGTCTTCCGGTACGGGCTGCACGGACGAGGGCGGATCAGCCGATGAACGACCTGTCACCACGCGAAGAACGCCCCGCGCCCCCGGTGGAGGCGGACGGGACGGCCCACCTCTTCCGGGCCCTGGGCAAACTGATCAAGACGCTGCGCGAGCTGATGGGGATCACCCAGAAGGAGCTTCGCGCAGCGGATGCACGTGAGTGAGGACCTGATCGGGGCCGTCGAGGGGGGCGTGCGGCTCCCGCAGCCGGACTTCCTGCAGCGGGCCGATGCGGTGCTGGAGGCCAGGGGCTGCTGCTCGCCTCCGTCGAGGACGTCCGCGAGGCCCTGAAGAAGGCCAGGACCCGGCACCCCGATTGGTTCCGCCGATTCGCCGACGCCGAGGCGGACTCCCAGGCCCTCCATCACCACGAGGTTCAGGCGCCCTGCCCGGCCTGCTCCAGACCGAGGCCCACGCCCGGGCCGTCCTCCGTTACTGCCGTCCGCTGCTGGACGAGGAGACCATCGAGAGGCGTGTCTCGGACCGACTGTCCCGCTAGGTGATCCTGGATCGTGGGCCGGTCCCGACCTTCAGCTTCGTCCCGGAGGAGGCCGTGTTGCACCGCCGCATGGGCGGCACCGCAGCGCATCGTGGGCAACTGCGTCACATCCTGGCCGCCGGGAGCCGCCGTACGGTCCATCTCCAGGTGATGCCGATGGACTGCGACAAACCCCAGCCATGGAGGGCTCGTTCACCCTGCTCCCTCCCAAGGGGCGTCAAGAGCAGCTATAGCGGCGGCGAGGGCGGCAACTGCGTCGAGGTGGCCGCGTGCCCCGGTGCGGTCCACGTCCGGGACTTCAAAGTTCCGGACGGCCCCGGTCGGCGCTGTCGCCGGAGGCCTGGTCCGTCTTTCTGGGGCACGCGGTGTGACCTGAGCCGTGGGCGCCGCCGTGAACGTCCTGCGCGACACCACGCGGGCCGCCCGACGGCACCGACGTGCCCTCGGGCGGCGGGGCGGCCCGTCTCTTGCGGGGCCTAGACCAGGCCTTCCTTCTCCAGGCCCGTGCAGCAGGTGTCCGTGATGAGGCGGGTCACCACGTACGGGTCCACGTTCGCGTTCGGGCGGCGGTCCTCGATGTAGCCCTTGCCGTCCTTCTCCACCTGCCACGGGATGCGGACCGAGGCGCCGCGGTCGGAGACGCCGTAGCTGAACTCGTTCCACGGGGCGGTCTCGTGCAGGCCCGTCAGGCGCTCGTCGATGCCGGCGCCGTAGTTCTTGACGTGGTCCAGCGGCTTCGAGCCCTCGCCGAGCGCCTCGCACGCGGTGATGATGGCGCGGTAGTCCTCGCGCATCGCCTTCGTGGAGAAGTTGGTGTGCGCGCCGGCGCCGTTCCAGTCGCCCTTCACCGGCTTCGGGTTCAGCGTCGCGGAGACGTTGAAGTCCTCGGCGGTGCGGTAGAGCAGCCAGCGCGCGATCCACAGCTGGTCCGAGACCTCCAGCGGGCCGACCGGGCCGACCTGGAACTCCCACTGGCCGGGCATGACCTCGGCGTTGATGCCGGAGATGCTCAGGCCCGCCGCGAGGCAGTGGTCCAGGTGCTTCTCGACGATGTCGCGACCGAAGATCTCGTCCGAGCCGACACCGCAGTAGTAGCCGCCCTGCGCGGCCGGGAAACCGTTCACCGGGAAGCCGAGCGGACGGGTGCCGTCGAAGAAGGTGTACTCCTGCTCGATGCCGAAGATCGGCTCCTGGCCGGCGAACTTCTCGGCGATCGGACGCAGCAGCGCGCGGGTGTTCGACTCGTGCGGGGTCATGTCGATGTTCAGGACCTCGCACAGGACGAGGACGTTGTCGCCGCCGCGGATCGGGTCCGGGCAGGAGAAGACCGGGTTGAGCACGCGGTCGGACGCGTGGCCCTCGGCCTGGTTCGTGCTCGATCCGTCGAAGCCCCAGATCGGCAGCGCGTCGCCGTCCGCGAGGATCTTCGTCTTGGAGCGAAGCTTCGCCGTCGGCTCGGTGCCGTCGATCCAGATGTACTCAGCCTTGTAGCTCACGGGCCCCATCCTCAGACTCTGCGGGTGCTGCTGGTCGCTGCTTCATCGCTGCGGTGATGACCGCAGCGTGCCCGCCCGCGATTTCCCTTCCGTTGCCCATGTGTGAACCCCGTGTTACCGAGGTTTGCACCGCAGGTCGGCCGGGTTGTGCGGGTTGGTGACGGCGCGCCCGTCCGGGTGGGGCAGACTGACCACGTGAGCATTTCGTCGGATATGAACTCCACCGAGGGCCGCTTCCAGGGCGCCGCCGAACGCGTCGCCGCCGGAGCCACCGATCAGGCCCCAGCAGGCCGCCGCCCCAAGGTCGGACTGCTGGGCACCGGCCCCTGGGCGCACCGCACCCACGCCCCCGCCCTCGCCGCGCACGCCGGCTCCGACTTCGTCGGGGTGTGGGGCCGCCGGCCCGAAGCCGCGGCCGAGCTGGCGCACGAGTACGGCGTGAAGGTGTACGAAGACCCCGACGAGCTGTTCGCCGAGTGTGACGCCGTGGCCTTCGCCCTGCCGCCCGACGTACAGGCCGCCATGGCCGTCCGCGCCGCCGCCGCGGGATGCCACCTGCTCCTCGACAAGCCCGTCGCCACCACCGTGGAGGACGCCCGCGCCGTCGCCGAAGCCGCCGCGCGCCACGGGGTCGCCTCCGTCGTCTTCCTCACCCTGCGCTTCGCCGAGCCCACCGCGAGCTGGGTCGAGGAACAGGCCGCGCGCTCCGGCTGGTTCACGGCCGCCGCCCACTGGCTCGGCGCCGTCTTCCCGCCCGACGGAACACCCAGCGCCTACGCCGACTCGCCCTGGCGCAAGGCCAAGGGCGGTCTGTGGGACGTCGGCCCGCACGCCCTCTCCGTCCTGATCCCGGTCCTCGGCGAGGTCACCGCCGTCAGCGCCACCCCAGGCCCCTCCGACGTGGTCCAGCTCGCGCTGCGCCACACCTCCGGCGCGGCCAGCACCGCCGTACTCAGCCTGGGCGCGCCGCGCGCGGCCGCCGGGGTGGGACTCGAACTGCGCGGCACCGAAGGCGTGCACGAACTGCCCGGCTGGAGCGACGTACCGGGCGCCTACGGGCGCGCCCTGGACGCGCTGCTCACCGCGGCCCGGACGGGCGTGCCGGATCCGCGCGGGGCGGAGTTCGGCGCCCGGCTGACGGAGATCCTGGCCGAGGCGGAGGCGCAGCTCCCTACTTGATCACCGCGTTCGCCACGATGATGGCCAGGCCGATCGTGGCGTCCGCCATGCCGATCGCCAGGGCGGCCACGATCAGCGGCCACTCGTTCCACAACGCCACCCCCAGCAACCGCCACCGCTGCACGGCGGAGTCCCGCAGGTGGGCGGCCATGTGGTGCGAGTAGCCGTGCGCGAGCCCGGCGGTCGCGGCCGTCACGAGCACCCAGCTGGCGTCGTAGTACGGGGTGAACGCCTCCCCCTTCTGGTGCAGCGCGGCCAACAGAGCACTGGCCAGAACCGTTCCGTACACCCCACCGAACATCCAGTCGGCCCCCCGCCGCGAGCCCTCGCCGGGGAGGCGGAGCGGCGGTGGCGGGGCCGGGGCCGGGGCCGGCGTCGGGATCGGTGTCGGGGTCGGTGTCGGCGGGGTGGGGGCCGGTCGGCCGTACGGCTGCTGCTCCTCGTTCACGACGGGTCCTTTGATGCGATACGTCCTCTTTATTACTCCGGCCACCCTAGGGGGTGGGAGATGGGGGCGAGATGAAGAGGGGCGGGCGGATCGGTGGGGGCGGGGCCGCCCGAGCGGCCCCGCCCCGCCCCGCCTTCTCCCAAGGACACCCACAACAATGGGCGGGCGCTTCTGGTGAAGATCGATATCGTGCGGTCGGGGCGGGCTCGCCGAGGATGTGGGTAGGGCCCCTCCCCGAGCGGGATCCGGGCCGGCGAACGTTGTTGACGATCCCCGCACCCGAAGGACCCACGAGTGAGCCTCCGCGAGATCAAGCCCGGCAACCGCGGCTACCTGTACGTCAACAGCCACCCGGTGGGCTGCGAGGCGGTGGTCGACCGGATGTGGGAGCAGGCCCCCGAGTCTGTCGGTGACCGGCCCGGTCCCGTCGCCCTCGTCATCGGTTCCAGCGCCGGCTACGGGCTGGCCGCCACGCTGGTCGGCCTGCGCGGCCACCGGATGCGCGGACTCGGTATCGCCTTCGAGGCCGCCGAGACCGAGCGGCGTACCGCCGGCGCGGGCTGGTACCGCACCGCGCGGACCGCCGAACTCGCCGCCGAGGCCGGCGCCGACTTCGGCTTCCTCAACGGCGACGCCTTCTCCGACGGAGTCAAGGACGAGGCCGCGAGCCGGCTCGCCGCCCGCTTCGGCAAGGTCGACCTGCTCATCTACAGCATCGCGGCCCCGCGTCGCACGGACCCGCTGACCGGCGAGGTCCACCACTCCGTCATCAAGCCGCTCGGCACCGACTACCGCGCGAAGACGCTCGTGTTCGAGGACGGCGTCCCGCAGGTCGGCGCGCTGCACCTGGAAGCCGCGGACGAGGCCGAGCGCGATGCGACCGTGCAGGTCATGGGCGGCGCCGACTGGCAGAGGTGGATCGACGTCCTGGAGACCAGGGGCCTGCTCGCCGAGGGGTTCCGGACCGTCGCGCTGTCGTACGTCGGCTCCGACATCACCGCCCCCATCTACCGGGCCGGAACCATCGGCGCCGCCAAGCAGCACCTGGAAGACACCGCCCGCGCCGTCAACACCCAGCTGGGGGGCACGGGTCACGCCCACACCGTCGTCGCGGGTGCGGCCGTCACCCAGGCCTCCACCGCGATTCCGAGCATCGCGCTCTACACCAGCATCCTGCACCGCGTCACCGGTGACGGTTGGCAGAGCACCGTCGATCAGGCGGCGACCCTGTGGGAGCAGCTCGCGGGTGACGCCGAGCTCGTCCTCGACGACGAGGACCGCATCCGGTTGGACGGTTGGGAGATGGACCCGCGGGTCCAGGCCGCCGTCCGCGCCACGTGGGACGAGGTCGGCGCCGACACGATCGCCGCCGAGGCGGACACCGGCTGGTTCCGTGACCAGGTCGGCCGGCTCTACGGCTGGGACGTTCCCGGCGTCGACTACGGCGTCGCGGCCGATACCTCCGTCGCCTGGCCCGCGGCCCCGGTGTCCGCCGGCTGATCGGGCGGGCCCTACCGGCCCACCACGCCCGCCAGGACGTCGAGCGCCCGGGTGAACGCCGAGTCCGGGGGCGCCGCGTAGCCGACCACCAGGCCCTCGCGGGGTGGGCTCGGGTCGGCCGGGTGCCGGTACGTCGACAGGCCGTCCAGGGCCAGGCCCGCGGCGCGGGCCGCCGCGAGGGCGGGGGACTCCCGGCCCGGGGGGAGTTCCAGTACGGCGTGCAGCCCGGCCGAGATGCCGGTCACCCGGACCTCCGGGGCGCGTGCCGCCAGTACGGTGGCCAGCTGGTCGCGGCGGTCCCGGTAGCGCAGGCGCATGCGGCGTACGTGGCGGTCGTAGGCCCCGCACTCGATGAAGTCGGCCAGGGCCAGCTGGTCCAGCGCGCTCGCCCAGGACTCCCGCAGGCCCTTCGCGGCCAGGACCTGGTCGCGCAGCCGGTCCGGGAGGACCAGCCAGCCCAGGCGCAGCGCCGGGGAGAGGCTCTTGCTCAGCGAGCCCGCGTACACCACGTGTTCGGGGGCCAGCCCCTGCAGCGCTCCGACCGGCTTGCGGTCGTAGCGGAACTCCCCGTCGTAGTCGTCCTCCACGATCACGGCGTCGGTGCCGCGGGCCCATTCCACGGCGGCGGCGCGCCGTGCGGGCAGCAGCCGGCCGCCCGTCGGGAACTGGTGCGCCGGTGTGAGCAGCAACGTGGGGATTCCGGAGGGGAGTTCCGTCGTCCGGGCGCCGTCCTCGTCGACCTGGAGGAGGTGCGGGTGGACCCCGGCGGTCCGGAGGATGCCGTGGTGGAAGGGCAGCCCGTACGCCTCGACGGCCCAGTCGGGGGGCCGGACGGACGTCAGGAGCCGTAGTCCGTTGGCGAAGCCGGAGCAGATCACGATGTTCTCGGGGCCGCAGCGCACGCCCCGCGCCCGGGAGAGATAGCCGGCCAGGGCTCGGCGTAGTTCGGGGCGGCCTTGCGGATCGCCGGGCCCGAAGGCCTCGGTGGGTGCCCCGGCCAGGGCTCGGCGGGCGCTCGTGGCCCAGGCGGCCCGGGGGAAGGAGGCGGGGTCGGGCTTGCCCTGGAGCAGGTCGTAGCGGGGTCGGTCAGGGGCGGGTCCGACCGCGGCGGTCGGAGCGTCGGGGGTCGCCACCCCTTCGGCGACGCGGGTGCCGGAACCTTGCCGGGCGGTGAACCAGCCCTCGGCGACCAGCTCGGCGTAGGCGTCGGCGACGGCGTTGCGGGCCAGCCCCAGGTCGGCGGCGAGCGTCCGGTACGGCGGCAGCAGGGTTCCGCCGGCCAGTCGGCCGCTGCGCACGGCGCCGCGCAGGGCTTGGGCGAGGGCGGTGCGTCGGGCGCCCTCGGTGGGGAGTTCGAGGTGCAGGTCGGCGCCGCCGGGTCCCGGGTCGGGGGTGGCCGCGGGCGTGGTCATGGGCGTGGCTCCGGTGCGAAGACGGCGTGGGTGGCCGTCAGGAAGCGGCGTACGGTCTCCCGTTCGGCGGGGTCGAAGCCGTCGAGGACCTGGAGCACGCCGTCGATCAGGGGACCGAAGAACTCCCGGCCCAGGTGGATCGCGGCCGGCTCCACGCGCAGCAGGATCCGGCGCCGGTCGTGGTCGTCGCGGACGCGTGCCACGTGGCCGAGTCGTTCGAGGCGGTCGATGACGGCGGTGGTGCCGGCGGAGTTGAGGCCGAGGCGGGTGCCGAGCAGGCCCGCGGTGGCCGGTTCGTCCGCGCGGGCCGCGTCCAGCAGGCAGATCAGGGCGCGCACGTCGGTGGGGTGCATGCCGTTGCGGGCGGCGAAGTCGCTCTGGCGCAGGCCGAATTCGACGGTCACCGCGCGGAGCAGGTGCACCAGTCGAAGGTTGTCGGGTTCCTCGTCGACGGGGGCCTGGTTCGTGGGTGCCCCGTGCGCGGGTTGCCGGTGGTCCGGGTTCCGGTTCTCGTCCACATCTCCCCCTGGCGGAATCTCTCGCTGAGCGAGATTATCGCCTGGCGAGAGAATACGGCGACAGTCGTTCCGTCGGACGGTCGGACGGTCGGAGGGGGAGAAGTGGTTAGGGCATCGCAGCGGGGCATGCGCCGGGCGTCTTCCTTCCGCGCCGCCTACGACGCGGCTCTCGGCCGGTGGCCCGGCCCCGTCGACTCCGTCGACCTGCCCACCCCGTACGGGGTCACCCGCGTCAACCGCTGCGGCCCGGCCGGCGCGCCACCGCTGGTGCTGCTGCCCGGCGGCGGAGCCACCTCCACCGTGTGGGGGGCCTGCGTCGCGGCCGGGGCGGCTCGCGCCCACCGGGTGCACGCCGTGGACCTCGTGGGCGACCCGGGGCTCAGCGTGCCGGCGGCCGACCGGGCGATCCGGTCCGTCGGGGACCTGGTCGGCTGGCTCGACGCGGTCCTCGACGGGCTGGGCCCGCACGGGCCGGTGACCCTCGCCGGGCACTCGTACGGGGCCTGGATCGCCGCCCACCACGCCGCCCTGCGCCCGGACCGGCTCGGCCGTCTGGTGCTGCTCGACCCGACCCAGGTCTTCACGGGGCTCCGCCCGGGCTACGTACTGCGCGCCTTGCCCGTGCTGACGCGGCCCACCCCGGAGCGGATCCGCTCCTTCCTCGCCTGGGAGACCCGCGGAGCCGCGCTCGATCCGGCCTGGCTGCGGCTGCAGGAGGAGAGCGCCGGGTTTCCCGCCGTCCGGCCGGTCACCGGGCCGCGACCGGACCTGGCCGGGCTCGCACACCCCTCGGGCGGGGGCCCGCGGGTCGACGTCCTCTTCGCCGGACTCGCCCGCTGTCACGACTCCGGCCGCGCCGCCCGGGCCGCGCGCGAGGTGCTGCCTGGCGCGGCCGTCGACGTACTGCCCGGTGTCGCGCACCACGCGCTGCCGCTGACGGCGGCCGAGGAGATCGTCCGGCGGCTCGCCCGCTGAGCACGGCCGCGATCTCGCGCGGCAACGCGATATCGGGCTGTCGCGGGGAGGGGCCTCCTAGCCCTTGCGGGACAGGGCCTCGCGGACGGCCTCCTCGGAGCGACCGACCACGGCCGTGCCGTCCTCGGCGGTGATGATCGGGCGCTGGATGAGCTTCGGGTGGGCGGCGAGGTGGGCGATCCAGAGCCCGCGCGCCGCGTCCGTCTCCTCGCGCGGCAGGTCCTTGACGCCGGTCTCCTTGGCGAGCGGGTCCGAGGTGCGCGTGATGTCCCACGGTTCCAGCCCGAGGCGGCCGAGCACCTCGCGGATCTCGTCCTCGGAGGGCACGTCCTCCAGGTAGCGACGCACCGTGTAATCGGCGCCCTCCGCGTCCAGCAGGGTCAGGGCGCTGCGGCACTTGGAACAGGCGGGATTGATCCAGATCTCCATGGCGGCAACCCTAACCGGGCGCGTCCGACCAGGGGCTTCTGTCAGTGGTCGCCGGTAAAATCGAGGGAGAACGACAGGAAGCCAACTACCGTTTGGGAGGCTGTAGATGGCCACTGCCACCACCGTCCAGCACGTCAAGAAGAAGCCGCTGCCGGCGGGGCTGCCCCGCGAGTGGTACGAGAGCCACAACCGCCGTCTGAAGGCGATGCGGTTGGCGATATCCCTGCTCGACTCGGGGACGTACGACGCTCGGCGCGCCACCAACCGGAAGATCCGGACGATGGCCGTCCGGACGGGGATCCACCGGCCGTCGAATGTCACCTGCAAGATGGTGCGGGCGTTCATCATGGAGTCGTAGGCGCGCCGGTCGCCGGTCGCCGGTCGCCGACCGTCGGTCGTCGACCGCACCGCACGACAGGGCCCCGACCGGCCGAGCGCCGGCCGGTCGGGGTCGGACCCTTGGACGACGCGCGGGCGCCGTCCGGGCACGGCGGGCTACGTCACCGGTTCCCGGCCGTCCAGGGACAGCAGCAGCAGGGCCACGTCGTCGTTCGGGCCGCCGTTCGTGAAGGCCAGCAGGTCCCGCCACACCGCCCCGAGCAGGCCCGCCGGGTCCCGCGCCAGTACGGGCACCCGGGCGGCCAGAGGGTAGAAGTGCCCCGTCGCGTCGCGGGCCTCCGTCACGCCGTCGGTGTGCAGCAGCAGCTGGTCCCCGGTGCGCACCACCAGTTCCTTCACCTTCGGCGGGGCCGGGCCGGCGAGCCCCAGCCCCAAGGGCGGCCCCGGCTCGACGATCACCTCCTCCACCGTCGATCCGCGGACCCGCAGGGCTGACGGATGCCCGCACGAGACGATCCGTACGACGTCCAGGCCGGGCGGGAACTCCAGCAGCACGGCCGTGGCGAACAGCTCCGGATGCTCGACCGAGGCGGCCGCCGCGTCCGCCACCAGCCGGCGGTCCAGCCGGGCCGCGACCGCCCCGAGCCCGGCGTCGTCGATCACGGCCTCGCGGAATGCGCCGAGCAGCGCCCCGACCGTGGCGACCGCCGCCAGCCCGTGCCCCTGTACGTCCCCGACCAGGGCCCGTACCCCGTACGGCCCGGCCCGTACGTCGTACAGGTCGCCGCCGACCAGCGTGCCGCGCTGCGCCGCCCGGTACAGGCCCGAGCAGCGCACCGGGCCCACCCGTTCCGGTACCGGTGGGAGGACCGCGAGCTGGGCGGCCTCCGCCACCGTCCGCACGCTGACCAGCTGCGCGTCCCGGCGTTGGCGGACCCAGGCGATCACCACGCTGAGCACGCCGACGGCGGCCACCGTGGCCAGGTCCGTGCCCCGGGCGTTGGCGACACCGAGCGAGTGGACGCCCAGCAGCAGCAGGACGATGCCGGCGAAGACCGCGGTCCCGGCCGCCCCGTACGCGAAGGCGGCCACCGGGGGGAGACCGGCCAGGAAGAACCCGAGCTCCGCGCCCGGGGTGACCGCCTGGGCCAGGACCAGCACGACCAGGGCCACGGCGGGCGCGATCCGGGCCCAGCGCGGCGGCGGCTCGCCGCGCAGCCATCCCGGCTCCTGACGTCGGCGTCTCACCCCTCCACCCTGGTACGGGGGCCGGCCCCGCGCACCCCGGACCGGCCCGCCGGGTGGCCCCGCGGGCCCCCGGCCGCGACAGTGGGGGCGTGACGGCAGGCGAAGGCGCGGGCAAGCGGCCCGGCAAGGCGCACATCGAGGCGCACGGCGAGGGCGACGGATCGCAGAGCGCGGAGATCAGCACACGGCTCAACTGGTTGCGCGCGGGTGTGCTCGGCGCGAACGACGGGATCATCTCCACCGCGGGCCTGGTGGTCGGTATGGCGGGGGCCACCACCTCGCGCTCGGCGATCCTGGCGGCGGGTGTCGCCGGGTTGCTGGCGGGCTCGCTGTCGATGGCGGCGGGGGAGTACGTCTCCGTCAGCTCGCAGCGGGACTCCGAGAAGGCCGCACTGGACCTGGAGCGCCGGGAACTGGCCGAGGAGCCGGAGGCGGAACTCGACGAACTCACCGATCTGCTCGCCGAGCGGGGGCTCAGCCGGGACGTGGCCCGGGAGGCCGCCGAGCAGCTGACGGAGCGGGACGCGTTGCGGGCCCACGCCCGGGTGGAGCTCGGGATCAACCCCGACGAGCTGGCGAACCCGTGGCACGCGGCCTTCGCCAGTCTCGTCGCGTTCACGGTGGGGGCGCTGCTGCCGCTGCTGGCGATCATCCTGCCGGGGCCGTCGCAGCGGGTGCCGGTGACGGTGGTGGCCGTGCTGGCCGCGCTGACGCTCTGCGGGGTGATCAGCGCGCGGCTGGGCGGGGCGCCGGTGCCGAGGGCGGTCGCCCGCAACGTCCTGGGTGGCGCCCTCGCCATGGCGGTCACCTACGCGGTGGGCACCTGGCTCGGCACGACCACCTGACCGGGGCTCCGCCCCGGACCTCGCGCCTCAAACGCCGGCGGGGCTGAAAGATCGCCTCAATCGCCGGCGGGGCTGAAGTTCAGCCCCGCCGGCGTTTGAGGCGCGGGCGCGGAGCGCCGTGCAGTGACGCCCGTCAGCGCACGCCCGTCCGACGAAGGACGACGACGCGCCCCGAACCGGCCGAGCACAGCGCAGCGACCCGGCAGGATGGGTCCATGCGGATTGCTGTGACCGGGGCGACCGGACTCATCGGAAGCGCACTCGTGCGGTCCCTGCGGGCGGACGGGCACGAGGTGGTGCGGTTCGTGCGGAGGGAGCCCGTCGGGGCGGACGAGGCGCGGTGGGATCCGGCGCGCGGGTACGTGGACCCGGCCGGTCTGGCCGGCTGCGGGGCCGTCGTGCACCTGGCCGGGGCCGGGGTCGGGGACCACCGGTGGACGGCCGCGTACAAGAGGGAGATCCGTGACAGCCGGGTGCTCGGCACTGCCGCGCTCGCGCACGCCCTCGCCGCCCTCGACGCGCCGCCCGCAGTCCTGGTCAGCGGTTCGGCCGTCGGCTACTACGGGGACACCGGCGACCGGGCCGTCGACGAGGACGCCCCCGCCGGGCAGGGGTTCCTGCCCTCGGTCTGCGTGGAGTGGGAGGCGGCCACCGCCCCCGCCCAGGAGGCCGGGATCCGGACCGCGTTCGCCCGTACCGGGCTGGTCGTCGCCCGTGACGGCGGGGCCTGGGGGCGGATGTTCCCCCTCTTCCGCGCCGGGGTCGGCGGCCGGCTCGGCAACGGTCGCCAGTACTGGTCGTACATCTCCCTCCGCGACGAGGTGGCGGCCCTGCGGCACATCATCGACACCCCGGGCCTGTCCGGCCCGGTCAACCTGACCGCCCCGGAGCCGCTGACCAACCGCCAGGTCACCGCGGCCATGGCCCGGGTGCTGCACCGGCCCGCGGTGCTGCCCGTACCGGCCGTGGCCCTGCGCGTCGCGCTGGGGGAGTTCGCCGAGGACGTGCTGGGCAGTCAACGGGCCCGGCCCGCGCGGCTGCTGGGGTCCGGCTTCGTCTTCCGTGACCCCGGCATCGAGCAGGCGATCCGCGCCGCGCTCTGAGATCCGCGTGCGACCACCGTGCGACCGTTTGTGACCCGTATGCGACCGCTGTGCGACCGAAGTTGACCGCAATACCCCGCCGAACTCGGGTTCCCCTTTAACCGGTTGGGGGAAGGAGGATCCCCACACAGCCGCGCCGACCTCGGGGAGGGGCACGTGCTCAGCAGCGCACACCATGCCGCACACCATGCGGACGTCGTCATCGTAGGAGCCGGAGTCTCAGGACTCGCGGCAGCGCAGCACCTGATCGCCGCCGGAGTCACGGTCACCGTCCTGGAAGCCGCGGACGACCCCGGCGGGCGGATGGCCACCGAGTCCGTCGACGGGTTCCGGCTCGACCGGATCGGCCAACTGCTCAACACCGCGTACCCGGAACTCGAACGCACCCCGGGCCTGCGGGCCCTGACCCTGCGCCCCTTCACACCGGGCGTCCTCGTCCACACCGACGGGAAACAGCTGCGGGTCGGGGTCCTCACCCCGGCCCGGGCCCTGGCCAGCCGCTCCCTCGACCAGGCCCGGATCAGCGCCGCCCTCGGCCGGTTCGCCACCCTGCCCGAGGAGAAGCTCCTCGCCCGTCCCGAACGCACCGCCCACGCCGCCCTGCGCTCCCGCGGGCTGCCGACACGCACCCTGAACGGGGCGCTCCGCCCCCTGCTCGCCACCCTGCTGCGCGACCCGGAGCTCACCACCTCCAGCCGGGTCGCCGACCTCGCACTGCGCACCTTCGCCCGCGGCCGGCTCGCCGTACCCGAGGGCGGCGCGGCGGCCCTGCCCGAGTTCCTCGCCGCCGCCCTGCCCCCCGGCACGGTACGCACCGGGGTCCGGGTCCGGTCGGTGGCCACCAACCTGGTCACCACCGAGGAACACGGCGACTTCCGCTGCCGTTCCGTCCTCCTGGCCACCGGGGCCCGCGCCGCCGCCGAGCTCCTGCCCGGCCTACGCGTGCCCGCCTTCCACGAGGTCACCGTCCTCCACCACGCCACCACCGCACCCCTGCCCCGGGACGGCACGCTGCTCCTGGACGGGGACCCCAACTGGCCCGTCTCCCACACGGCCGTCATGAGCGCGGTCGACCCGACCCGGGCCCCGGCCGGCCGGAGCCTGGTCACCACCACCGTGCTCGGCCCGCCCCCACCGGCGCGCACGGTCGCCGCACGACTGGCCCGGCTCTACGACACCCCCACCCGTGAGTGGGAACTCCTGGCCGTCCACCACACCCCGGAGGCGGTCCCCGCGATGCCCCCGCCGCACGACATGAGCCGTCCCGTACGGGTACTGGCCGGGCTGTACGTGTGCGGCGACCACCGCGACACCAACACCGTCCAAGGAGCCCTGCACTCGGCCCGCCGCGCCGCCGGCGCCGTCCTGCGCGACTTCGGAATCCCGCTCCCGGTCGCCCCGGAGCCCGCACTCCCGGTGGCGGCCTGAGAACACCTGACGACGCCGGCGGGGCCCATGCTCCCGCCTCGCCGGCGTGCCGGGCACGCGACCCGGACCCTCCGGCCGGCCCGCGGGGTCACGACAAGGCCGCCACCCGGTCCCGGTAGGTCCGCACCGCCGAGGCGTCCCGGTACGGCTCCAGCCGCCGCTCGAAGTCCCGTACGTACTCCACCGCCCGCACCGAGCGCATCTCCATCGCCTGCTGCGCCGCCTCCGCGCCCAGCGCGCACGCCTGGTCCAGCTCGCCCAGCCCCAGCCGGGCCGTGGCCAGCACCACCCGGCAGAACAGCCGGGACCGGGCGTACCCGGGCCCCCGCAGCTGCAGGGACCGCTCCGCGTGCTGCGCCGAGGCCCGGTACTGCTGGAGATCCCGGTGGCAGTGCCCGAACTCGTCCGCCAACTGCGCCTCGTCGAAGAACCGCGCCCAGTGCGGTACGTCGTCCCCCGGCCGGGCCGCGCCCAGCGCGCGTTCCGCCCGCACCAGGGAGGCGGTCGAGGCCCGCACCTCGCCGAGGACCGCGTGTCCGCGCGCCTCCGCCGAATGGAGCAGTGCCTGCACCACGGGCGGCGGGCCGGAGCCGACGCCCTGCTGGGCCACCCGGGCCAGTTGCACGGCTTCCCGACCGTGGCCGAGGTAGACCGCCTGCCGACTCATGGTGACCAGCACGTACGAGCCGTACGGGCGGTCCCCGGCCGCCTGCGCCAGCCGTAGCGCCTGCACGAAGTAGCGCTGGGCCAGCCCGTGCGCGGCGATGTCGTACGAGGTCCAGCCCGCGAGCCGGGTCAGATCGGCGGCGGCCGAGAACAACCGCCGCCCG
Organism: Streptomyces sp. CLCI03; assembly: GCF_053615355.1. Classification (NCBI taxonomy): domain Bacteria; kingdom Bacillati; phylum Actinomycetota; class Actinomycetes; order Kitasatosporales; family Streptomycetaceae; genus Streptomyces; species Streptomyces sp. CLCI03. Next base: position 5,763,381 of record NZ_CM132132.1, read on the forward strand.
GTGGTCTCCCCGTAGGTCCCGCGGAGCATCGGCTCGGCCTCGTGCTCCAGGTAGCGCACCAGGGCCTGCCGGGCGTGCCCGCCGCCGTACGCCTGGTCCAGGGTCCGGAACAGCTCGCCCACCGATCTGAGCGCCGCGATGTCCCCGCTGGTCACGCGCTGCCCGGGGCCGCGGTCGATCTGCCGCTGCCGGGGCACCGAGGCCCGTCCCTGCAGCGGGACGCGGGCCGAGGCGGGTTCCGCGCCCCGGCCGACCCGCTCGTCGGCCCGCCCGATCAGCCAGTCCCGGCTGGGCACGACCAGCCCGGCCGGGGTGAAGGCGATCTTCCGGAGCTCGGCGTGCGAGCCGGAGTCCTTGCGCCACAGGCCGCTCGCGATGTCCACGGCCTCCTCCGGGGTGGCCGCGAACTCCAGCCCGGCGTACACGGGCGCGCAGGCGTCCAGGCCCAGGTCCTGGGCCGAGAGGCGGCGTCCGAGGCGGCGGGTGAAGACCTCGGCGATCAGCGCGGGCGTGGTGCCGCGGGGCTGCTGGCCGCGCAGCCACCGGGTCACGGAGGTCTTGTCGTACCGCAGATCGAGACCGTGCTCCAGACCGAGCTGGTCGACGCGGCGGGCGAGACCGGCATTGGAGAATCCGGCTTCCGCGATCAGCGCCGCGAGCTGCCGGTTGGGGACGCGCTGGGCAGGTCGTTCCGTCATCGGCTCCACGGTTTCCTGACGTGACGGACCGGGGTCCCGGCCCTGTGAACGGCGTGAATGTAGCGGCGAACTTCGCCGATGCCGCCCTCTCTGCCCCACATTCATCCGATCGTGTGCAGAATGCGTAGGGCCCTTTACGGACCGGCCCCCTCCGCCCGCGTACGCTGCGGGCCATGACCCCTCGGCCCCACAGGGCGCACCTCCCCGAGGAGCGAACCGAATCCACCGCCCCGCTGCCCCCGCCCGAACTGACCGAGGCGGAGTGCCGGCGCTGCGGCACCTACATCGCGGGGCTGGACGGCCGGTACGCGTGCGGGGTGTGCGGCTGGGTCAACGACCACTCGGAGGGCCACCGGCGGCTGCCGCGCGCGGACGAGGACCCGGACCGGCCGCCCAAGGGGCGGCGCCGGCCGAAGCAGCTACCGGGACCCCCGCCGGAGAAGGGGTCGGAGCCCGGTCCGGGGCCCGGATCGGGGCCCGGATCGGGGTCCGGTCCGGGGCCCTGAAGGGGTTCGGGAGGGTCGCCGTACCCTTGCTCAGTGAGGTACGTGCACACAGCAGGTTCAACGAGGAGGCGCTGCGGTGGCTGAGCTTGGGTTTGTCCATCTGGGCTTCGGGCCGGAATCCGTCGAGTACACCCAGGCCTGGGAAGAACAGCGCCGGGTGCACGCGGCCCGCTTCGCGGACGAGATCGAGGACACCTGCCTGCTCGTGGAGCACCCGCCGGTCTACACGGCGGGCCGGCGCACCGACCCCAGTGAGCGCCCGCTCGACGGCACCCCCGTCGTCGACGTGGACCGCGGCGGCAAGATCACCTGGCACGGCCCGGGTCAGCTGGTCGGCTACCCGATCATGAAGCTGCCCCGCCCCGTGGACGTGGTCGCCCACGTCCGCCGCCTCGAAGAGGCCCTGATCCGTACCGCCGCCGAGTTCGGCCTGGAGACCACCCGTGTCGAGGGCCGCTCCGGGGTGTGGGTCCTGGGCGATCCCGTCGAGGAGCGTCCGAAGATCGGCGGGCTGTCGCTGGAGTTCGACCCCCGGCTGCACGACGAGGAGTTCGACGCGCGGCTGAACGGCCCCGAGTACGCCCCGTCCAACGCCGGCCAGCGCCGCGAGGACCGCAAGCTCGCCGCCATCGGCATCCGGGTCGCCAAGGGCGTCACCATGCACGGCTTCGCGATCAACGTGAATCCGGACAGCACCTGGTTCGACCGGATCATCCCGTGCGGGATCCGGGACGCCGGTGTGACCTCGCTCTCGTACGAACTGGGGCGGGAGATCACCATCGCCGAGGTACTTCCGGTGGCCGAACGGCACCTGAAGGATGTGCTGGAGCACGCGGAGCTGCGGCCCCGCGAAATCGAGCCGGCCGTGGGTTCCTAGCCCTCGGGAATGAGACCGGCCGCCCGCAGGTTGGCCGACGTAAGAGCGTATGAAATTACGGGCGTACCCTGGTGGGCGCCGAACAATCGAAGTCACAGGGAGCCGGTCGTGTCCGCAGTCGCACCCGACGGACGCAAGATGCTGCGCCTGGAGGTCCGTAACGCCCAGACCCCCATCGAGCGCAAGCCCGAGTGGATCAAGACCCGGGCGAAGATGGGTCCCGAGTACACCAAGATGCAGGCCCTGGTGAAGGGCGAAGGACTGCACACGGTGTGCCAGGAAGCCGGTTGTCCGAACATCTACGAATGCTGGGAGGACCGCGAGGCCACCTTCCTCATCGGTGGTGACCAGTGCACCCGGCGCTGTGACTTCTGCCAGATCGACACGGGCAAGCCCGAGGCGCTGGACCGTGACGAGCCGCGGCGCGTCGGCGAGTCCGTGGTCACGATGGACCTGAACTACGCCACCATCACGGGCGTCGCGCGCGACGACCTGGCCGACGGTGGTGCCTGGCTGTACGCGGAGACCGTGCGCCAGATCCACCAGCAGACGGCGGGCCGCGAGACCGGCCACACCAAGGTCGAGCTGCTGGCCCCCGACTTCAACGCGGTCCCGGAGCTGCTGGAGGAGGTCTTCGCCTCCCGCCCCGAGGTCTTCGCGCACAACGTCGAGACCGTGCCCCGCATCTTCAAGCGGATCCGCCCCGGCTTCCGCTACGAGCGCTCGCTCGACGTGATCCGGCAGGCCCGCGCCTACGGCCTGGTCACCAAGTCGAACCTGATCCTCGGCATGGGCGAGGAGCGCGAGGAGGTCTCGCAGGCTCTCAAGGAGCTGCACGAGGCCGGCTGCGAGCTCATCACCATCACCCAGTACCTGCGGCCCTCGCCGCGGCACCACCCCGTCGAGCGCTGGGTGAAGCCCGCCGAGTTCGTGGAGCTGGCGAAGGAGGCCGAGGAGATCGGCTTCTCCGGTGTGATGTCCGGCCCGCTGGTCCGGTCGTCGTACAGGGCGGGTCGCCTCTACCAGCAGGCGATGGAGAAGCGCAGCGGAGTCGTAGCGTAGGTTGCGGGTCCGCCCGAGGTACGAGGGCGGGCACGCGGCCGGAGCGGTGGCGAGGCGCAGCTCGACCGAAAGAACGAGAAGCGCAGCGGAGTCGTAGCGTAGGTTGCGGGTCCGCCCGAGGTACGAGGGCGGGCACGCGGCCGGAGCGGTGGCGAGGCGCAGCTCGACCGAAAGAACGAGAAGTGCAGCGCGTCGGTCTGACTCGTCCGAGCGCCGAGCGTGTGAAGTCGCGCACAAAGCGTTACTAGTGGGTAACACCGCATCGACGCGGCCCCTAGGCTCTTTCCTGAGGAAGAGTCCGGTGGGCCGCGTCAGTGTTTGCAACGTGTACATCACATTTGACCGACCGGTCACGCCCTGGTAACACCAGTCAGTGACGCTTGGTCCACGCACCGCACACACCGCTCGCATCACGCCGACGCGAGCATCGTGAAAGGGATCGACATCATGCAGGCCGCGCCCGTACGCGCCATTGCCATCCCGACGCTCTCCGACGCCTTCCGGGGCATCGAGTCCCTGCTGATGAGCGGGGCCCGCCGCAACGCCTGGACGGCGGTCCTGGAGGACCGCAAGAGGGCCAAGGATCGGGTCGAAACCGAACACGTACTTGAGGCCGCGGCTACCCGAACCCCGCAGGCCACGTAAACTCGCTGTATGGCGAGGAAGTCAAACGCAGAGACTGCTGCGAACCCCGGGCGACTGAAGCAGATCGCCCTGACGTACAAGATGACGCGCAAGGCGGACCCGAAGGTCGGTCTGATCGTCGCAGGCGTGGGCATCGTCACCTTCGGTGTCTTCCTCGCGATCGGCTTCTTGGTAGGGCACGAGTACTACCTGGGCATCCTGGGATTCCTTGTGGCGTTCCTCGCGATGGCGATCGTCTTCGGGCGACGGGCCGAGCGGGCTGCCTTCGGGCAGATGGAAGGCCAGCCGGGAGCGGCTGCGGCCGTGCTGGACAACGTGGGACGGGGCTGGACCACCACCCCCGCCGTCGCGATGACCCGGCAGCAGGACATCGTCCACCGTGCCGTCGGCAAGGCCGGCGTCGTGCTGATCGCCGAGGGCAACCCGAACCGGGTGAAGCCGCTGCTCGCGAACGAGAAGAAGAAGCTGGCCCGGATCATGCCGGACGTGCCGGTGCACGACTTCATCGTGGGCACGGGCGAGGGCGAGGTGCCGCTCAAGAAGGTGCGCACCACGCTGCTGAAGCTGCCGCGCGTACTGGCCGGCCCGCAGATCACCGAGATCAACGACAAGCTGCGCGCCATGGGTGACCTCATGAGCAACATGCCGCTGCCGAAGGGCCCCATGCCGAAGGGCATGAAGATGCCGCGCGGCGGAAAGATGCGCTGACCAGCTCACCTGATTTTCGTATACGACACAGGGGTGGCCCCCCGAGCCCGAGGCTCGGGGGGCACCCCTGTGTCGTACCGCGTGCGTGGAGGTTCTAGATGCGGACCTGGACGGCGCGGGCGAGCCGGTCGTGCAGGCCGCGGCCGTCGCGGTCCCAGATGAGCGCGGGGATGACCAGGGCCAGCAGCAGCGTGCGCAGCACCACGCGGACGATGCCGAGGCGGCCGCCGGACTCCGACACCACCCGGAGGCCCACGATCCGCTTGCCGGGGGTGAAGCCCACGGTGCCCACCGTCAGGATGGTGAGGGCCACGAAGAGCGCGAGGGTCCAGTTGCCCGCCGCGGTCAGGTCGCCGCCCGTGATCAGCCCGTAGGCAATCAGCTGGCAGCCGATCCAGTCGATCGCGACGGCGCCGAGCCGACGCCCGAAACGTGCCACCGAGCCGGGCCCCTGCTGGGGCAGGCCGAGCCGCTGACCCGGATAGCCGAAGTCGACACCCATCTCCTCGGCGGCCGCGCGGGGGCCGGAGAGCCAGGATCCGATTGCCTGTCTGTTGTCCACCCGAACACGGTACCCGTGGCGCCGCACGGCCCTCCGGCCGGACCCTGGTTAACTTGTGCGAAACAAATGGGTCATGCTTGGGAAATCCCGTCTGCTTATGGTCGGGTCAGCGTGCGGCACCGCACTGACGCACCACGAGCTATAAAGCCCGTCCCTGCCCCGGGGTCGGGAGTAGGAGGAGTTGGATGTTCAAGAACGCCGACGAAGTGAAGCAGTACATCGAGGAGAACGACGTCAAGTTCGTCGACGTCCGCTTCTGTGACCTGCCTGGTGTGATGCAGCACTTCACCATCCCGGCGCGAGCGTTCGACCCGGCGGAGGAGCTCGCCTTCGACGGATCCTCGATCCGCGGCTTCCAGGCGATCCACGAGTCCGACATGGCGCTGCGTGCCGACATCACCACCGCGCGTCTGGACCCGTTCCGCAAGGACAAGACGCTCAACATCAACTTCTTCATCCACGACCCGATCACGGGTGAGGCCTACAGCCGCGACCCGCGCAACATCGCGAAGAAGGCCGAGGCGTACCTCGCCTCCACCGGCATCGCCGACACCGCGTTCTTCGGCCCCGAGGCCGAGTTCTACGTGTTCGACAGCGTGCGCTTCGCGACCTCCGCGAACGAGGGCTTCTACCACATCGACTCCGAGGCCGGCGCCTGGAACACGGGCTCCGAGGAGAACAACCGTGGTTACAAGGTCCGCTACAAGGGTGGTTACTTCCCCGTAGCCCCGGTCGACCACTTCGCCGACCTGCGCGCCGAGATCTCCCTCGAACTGGACGCCCAGGGCCTCCAGGTCGAGCGTCAGCACCACGAGGTCGGCACCGGCGGCCAGGCCGAGATCAACTACAAGTTCAACACGCTGCTGGCCGCGGCCGACGACCTGATGCTCTTCAAGTACATCGTGAAGAACGTCGCCTGGCGCAACGGCAAGACCGCGACCTTCATGCCGAAGCCGATCTTCGGTGACAACGGCTCGGGCATGCACGTGCACCAGTCGCTGTGGGCGAACGGTGACCCGCTGTTCTACGACGAGGCCGGCTACGCGGGCCTCTCGGACACCGCCCGCTACTACATCGGCGGCATCCTCAAGCACGCCCCGTCGCTGCTGGCCTTCACCAACCCGACGGTGAACTCCTACCACCGCCTGGTGCCGGGCTTCGAGGCGCCGGTCAACATGGTGTACTCGCAGCGCAACCGCTCCGCCGCCATGCGCATCCCGATCACGGGCTCGAACCCGAAGGCCAAGCGCGTCGAGTTCCGCGCCCCGGACCCGTCCTCGAACCCGTACCTCGCCTTCTCGGCACTGCTGCTCGCGGGCCTCGACGGCATCAAGAACAAGATCGAGCCGATGGAGCCGATCGACAAGGACCTCTACGAGCTCTCGCCCGACGAGCACGCGAGCGTCCCGCAGGTCCCGACCAGCCTTGAGGACGTCCTCAAGGCGCTGGAGGCGGACCACGAGTACCTCCTGGCCGGCGGTGTCTTCACCCCCGACCTGATCGAGACCTGGATCGACTACAAGCGCACGCACGAGATCGCCCCGATCGCGCAGCGTCCGCACCCGCACGAGTTCGAGCTCTACTTCGACCTCTAAAAACGCCTGATGGGAGGCCCCCCGCCGCACTTTTCGGAGAGCGGCGGGGGGCCTTTCCGCTTTGACAGGGCCGCACGGGCGAGTGAGGGTGGAAATGACCTAAAAGCCCAATAAGCGAGACACGTGCGGAGGTGCATGAGAATGCGCCGTAAGATCGTTGCGGCAGCCATGGCGGGCGCCGCGGGAATCGCGATAGGTCTGCTGCCCGTCGCCAGCGCGTCGGCCTCGGTCGTCGCCGGAAATGGTGGTGGCGGCGGCAACGGCGGCTACGACTGCTGGCGCTACCCCTCGAACCGCTCCGACGCCCGGTGGAACGTCTGCTGCGACCGCGACTGGCGCAACCGTCCGAGCTGGTGCTGGGACCAGGGAGGCGTCGGCGGATACAACGACAACTGGCGCGACGACGGCTACTGGCGCGACAACAACCGGCACTCGAACTGGTCGAACTGGAACGACTCCGGTCGCGGTGGCAACGGTGACTGGGGCTACCACGACGACTGGGGCAACGGTCGTGGCGGCAACGGTGGTGACTGGGGCAACGGTCGTGGCGGTAACGGCGGCGACGGTGGCGGCAACTGGGGCGGCGGGGGCGGCGACGGCGGCGGCAACTGGGGCGGCGGCGGCGGTAACGGCGGCGACGGTGGCGGCGGCAACTGGGGCGGCGGCGGAGGAGGGGGCGGCGGTGGCGGTGGCGGCGGCTGGGGTGGTGGTGGCTGAGCCCCTCCCGTATCCGTAGGACCGCGAGCCCGACCCATGGGAGCGGATGCGATGCCCCTGCTCCTCCTCTAGCGGAGGAGCAGGGGCATCGCCCCTGTCAGGTCCCGCAGACAGCGGACCGCGAGCTCCGCGGGTGAGCCGGGCCCCGACACCGGCGCGTCCGTCGTCGACCACAGCTCCAGCGCGACGCGGATCGCATCCGTCGCCGCCGCCGCGAGCAGACGTACCTCCAGCGGGTCGGCCCCCGGGCCCACCAGTCGGGAGATCACCGGGACCAGATGCTCCTCGGAGTCCTGGTTCACGCGGTACCAGACCCCGCGCAGGGCCGGGTCGTCCACCGCCGCGCGCAGTAGGCCGCGCGTCACCTCCAGGCCCTCCTCGACCGCCTGCTGCCCGCTCAGCGAGCGGGTGACCGCGCGTTCCAGGGCCTCGTCCAGCGGCGTGCCGGGGTCCTCCTCGGCGAGCAGCGCGCGCCAGGCGTCACCTCCGCCCGCCAGCAGCGGGGCCACCGCCTCCTGCTTGTTGCGGAAGTAGCGGTAGAAGGTGCGCAGCGCCACCCCCGCCCGGTGGGCGATGTCCTCGGCGGTGGTGCCGTCGGGGCCGTGTTCGGCGAACAGATCGCAAGCCGCGCGGGCGATGTCGAGCTGGGTGGCGGCCTTGCGGCGCTCGGTCAGCGACTGGGCTCCGGGGCCGGCCTGGGGAGAGTACGGACGAGGGGATCTCACGGGTGAAGCGTACCCCTCGCCAACCTCGGCGATTACATTCTTTGTCGTCATGGCAAAACGTGCCACTACTTGGGTACGCTCGCGCCATGAACCGCTACGAAGGACGACGCGTCCTCATCACCGGCGGTGGCTCCGGCATCGGCCAGGCCACCGTCCACCGCATCCTCGCCGAGGGCGGCCGGGTCCACACCGTGGACGTCCAGGAGGCAGGCCTGAAGGCCACCGCCGACCGGGCGGCCGCCGAAGGTCACGCGGACCGGCTCACCACCGCGCTCCTCGACATATCCGACGAGAACGCCGTCAAGGAGGGCGTGGCCGCCGCGGTCGACGCCCTCGGCGGGCTCGACGTACTCGTCAACGCCGCCGGCATCCTGCGCTCCGAGCACACCCACCGGACCACCCTCGACCTCTGGAACCAGGTCATCGGGGTCAACCTCACCGGCACGTTCCTGATGATCCGCGAGTCCCTCCCGGCACTGCTCGCGGGCGACCGGCCGGCCGTCGTGAACTTCAGCTCCACCTCGGCGTCCTTCGCCCACCCCTACATGTCCGCCTACGCGGCCAGCAAGGGCGGCATCCAGTCCATGACGCACGCGCTGGCCGCCGAGTACAGCAAGCAGGGCCTGCGCTTCGTCAGCGTCGCACCCGGCTCCATCGAGAGCGGGATGACCACCGGCACCGGCCCCGGCCTGCCGGAGGACACCGACTGGTCCCTCTTCACCAAGCTGGCCCCGGCCCTCGGCCAGGGCTTCGCCGGCCCGCAGACCGTCGCCGGCGTCGTCGCCATGCTCGGCTCCGAGGACGGGGCGTTCATCACCGGTACGGAGATCCGCATCGACGGTGGCACGCACTACTGATCAGCCGCGGAACCGGTCCCACAGCCGGGGGAAGCGCTCCGCGAGCACGGCTTCGTTCTCGAAGTCCAGCGGGGCGCCCTCCGGCTCGGCCGCCTGCAGCGGGACGCCCAGATCCGGCGCCACCGCCCCGGTCAGCTGCTCGTAGGCCTCGTCGGCCGCGTACCCGAGCTCCTCGCCGTCCCCGTCGATCTCCTCGTCGAAGGCGCCCAGCAGCTCCGCCAGCTGGTCCGGATCGTGCACTGCGCCCTCGAACACCTCCCGCCCCTGGCCGATCAGCCAGCAGCGGAAGTAGTCGAAGGCGTCGTCGCTCGCCCCGTCGAGCAGCACCCAGGCCGCACCCCACAGGTCCCAGGTGTACGCCCGGTTGTACCGGGACTCGAAGTGCCGGGCGAAGTCGAGGACGGAGTCCGGGTCGAGAGTGGCGAGCCGCTCCACGAGCAGCTCGGCGTGTTCCTCGGGGTCGCCGTCGGCGGCCTCGCGGGTACGGTCGACGATCTCCCAGAACTCCGTCTCGTCCATCACCGCTCCAGCATCACGGGTGCGCCCCCGCGCCGCCACCGCTCGTACGGCGAAAGGCCGGTGTCCGACCCCCGCGGGGGTCGGACACCGGCCTTTCGGCTGTCGCTCGGAGCCTCAGAGGCCGTAGCGCTCCCGGGCCTCCTTGACGGCGGACGCCGGCACCTCGCCGCGGCGGGCGAGCTGGGCCAGCGCGGCCACCACGATCGACTGGGCGTCGACACCGAAGTGGCGGCGGGCACCCTCACGGGTGTCGGACAGACCGAAGCCGTCCGTACCGAGCGAGGTGTAGTCCTGCTCCACCCACTGGCTGATCTGGTCCGGGACCTGACGCATCCAGTCGGAGACGGCGAGCACCGGGCTGGTGACGCCCTCCAGCGCGCGGGTGACGTACGGGGTGCGGACCTCGCCGCGCAGCAGCGCCTCGTCGCACTCCAGCGCGTCGCGCCGCAGCTCGCCCCAGGAGGTGGCGGACCAGACGTCGGCGGCCACGTTCCACTCGGCGGCGAGGAGCTTCTGCGCCTCCAGGATCCAGTGGATCGCCGTACCGGAAGCCATCAGCTGGATCTTCGCGGCATCGGCGGCCGGGGCCGCCTCCGCCAGGTCCGCCGCCGTGTTGAAGCGGTACAGGCCCTTGAGGATGCCCTCCTCGACGCCCTCCGGCATCGCCGGCTGCACCTTCGGCTCGTTGTAGACCGTGAGGTAGTAGAAGACGTTCGAGTCCTCGCCGGGCGTCGGCTCGCCGTACATGCGACGCAGACCGTCCTTGACGATCACCGCGATCTCGTACGCGAAGGCCGGGTCGTAGTTCAGCGACGCCGGGTTCGTGGACGCGATCAGGTGCGAGTGGCCGTCCGCGTGCTGCAGGCCCTCACCGGTCAGGGTCGTACGACCGGCGGTGGCGCCGACGATGAAGCCCTTGCCGAGCTGGTCGGCGAGCTGCCACATCTGGTCGGCGGTGCGCTGCCAGCCGAACATCGAGTAGAAGATGTAGAACGGGATCATCGGCTCGCCGTGCGTCGCGTACGACGTGCAGGCGGCGATGAAGTCGGCCATGGCGCCGGCCTCGGTGATCCCCTCGTTGAGGATCTGCCCGTCCTTGGCTTCCTTGTAGTACATGAGCTGGTCGCGGTCGACCGGCTCGTACGTCTGGCCCAGCGGCGAGTAGATGCCGGCCGACGGGAAGAGGGACTCCATACCGAAGGTACGGGCCTCGTCGGGGACGATCGGCACCCAGCGCTTGCCGGTCTCCTTGTCCCGCATCAGGTCCTTGACGAGGCGGACGAAGGCCATGGTGGTGGCCATCTCCTGCTTGCCGGAGCCCTTGAGCAGCGGGGCGAAGGAGCGGTCCGCCGGGGCGGGCAGGGCCACGTGCTTGACCTTGCGGGCCGGGGCGGGGCCGCCGAGGGCCGCGCGGCGCTCGTTCAGGTACTGGACCTCGGGGCTGTTCGCGCCCGGGTGACCGTACGGGACCTGGCCGTCGGCGAAGGCGCTGTCCGGGATCGGCAGGCCAAGGAGGTCACGCATGTCCTTGAACTCGTCGATCGTCAGCTTCTTCATCTGGTGGTTCGCGTTCTTCGACTCGAACCCGGCACCCAGCGTGTAGCCCTTGACGGTCTGCGCCAGGATGACCGTCGGCGCGCCCTTGTTCTCCAGGGCGGCCTTGTACGCGGCGTAGACCTTGCGGGGCTCGTGGCCGCCGCGGGAGCTGTGGAAGCACTCGGCGATCTTCGCGTCGGGGAGCACACCGGCCAGCTGCACGAGCTCGGCGTTGGCGCCGAAGAAGTGCTGGCGGATGTAGGCCACGTCGCGGGTCGCGTACGTCTGGAACTGCGCGTCCGGTACCTCGCGCAGGCGGCGTACGAGGGCGCCCGTGGTGTCGAGCTGGAACAGCTCGTCCCAGGCGGAGCCCCACAGCGACTTGATGACGTTCCAGCCGGCGCCGCGGAACTGGGCCTCCAGCTCCTGGACCACGCGGAAGTTGGCGCGGACCGGACCGTCGAGGCGCTGCAGGTTGCAGTTGATGACGAAGGTCAGGTTGTCGAGCTGCTCGCGGGAGGCGAGGGCCAGGGCGGCGGTCGACTCGGGCTCGTCCATCTCGCCGTCGCCCAGGAAGGCCCAGACGTGCGAGTTCGCGGTGTCCTTGATGCTCCGGTTCTGCAGGTAGCGGTTGAACCGCGCCTGGTAGATCGCGGAGAGCGGGCCGAGGCCCATGGACACCGTCGGGAACTCCCACAGCCACGGCAGGCGCCGCGGGTGCGGGTAGGACGGCAGGCCGTTGCCGCCGGACTCCTGGCGGAAGTTGTCGAGCTGCTGCTCGGAGATCCGGCCGTCGAGGAAGGCGCGGGCGTAGATGCCGGGGGATGCGTGGCCCTGGATGTAGAGCTGGTCGCCCGATCCGTCGGCCTCCTTCCCGCGGAAGAAGTGCTGGAAGCCGGTCTCGTAGAGCCACGCGGCGGAGGCGAAGGTGGCGATGTGGCCACCGACGCCGTACTTGGAGCCGCGGGTCACCATGGCGGCCGCGTTCCAGCGGTTCCATGCGGTGATCTTGGCTTCCATCTCCTCGTCACCGGGGAACTCGGGCTCCGCGGCGGTCGGGATGGTGTTGACGTAGTCCGTCTCCAGCAGCTTCGGCAGGGCGAGGCCGGCGGCCTCGGCGTGCTGCAGCGTGCGGCGGAGCAGGTATTCGGCGCGGCGCGTACCGGCGGCCTGTGCGACGGCGTCGAGGGAGGCCGCCCATTCGGCGGTCTCCTCGGTGTCGCGATCCGGGAGCTGGTCGAGCTCGCTCGGAAGCTTTCCTACGGGGTCGGACATTGCTGTGCGCCGCCTTCCGGACAAAGGAGAGGTGGTGAAAAAATCCCTGACGGGCAGGACAGGGTCGGTGGACCTGGTTGAGGTCCGCGACGACTGTAAATCGCTGATCGATGATCGATCAAATAAAAGTGACAATGAAACGTCCATCCGGCGAAAGTCGGCACCGCGTGCCAGAGAAAAAGGCACGCGGTGCCGGGCAAACGCGGACAAACGGGCCCGCCCTCAGTCGATCAAGCGCGCGGAGCGCACCCCAGGACATGCCGCTTCACGAGCAGACCGATGTCCGGATCCTGGCTGCGGAACGCCTCGACGAGAGCCTCGTGCTCCTCCGCGTACGACTTCTGGACGGTCCCCAGCCAGCGGATGGACAGCGCCGTGAACACCTCGATGCCCAGGCTCTCCCAGGTGTGCAGCAGCACGCTGTTCCCGGCGGCCCGCACCATCTCCCGGTGGAACCCGACGGTGTGCCGCACCTGCGCGGTCCCGTCCTCGGTCCGGTCGGCCTCCCACAGCGCCGCGACGTGCGGCTCCAGCGCCGAGCAGTCGCTCGCCAGCCGCGGCGCGGCCAGCTCGGCCGCGATCTGCTCCAGACCGGCCCGGACCGGGTAGATCTCCTCCAGGTCGGCCGCGGAGAGGTTCCGTACGCGCACGCCCTTGTTCGGCGCCGACTCGATCAGCCGCAGCGTCTCCAGCTCGCGCAGGGCCTCCCGTACGGGGGTCTGGCTGACCTCCAGCTCCACGGCGATCCGCCGCTCGACGATCCGCTCGCCGGGCTTCCAGCGCCCGCTGACGATCCCCTCCACGATGTGCTCGCGGATCTGCTCGCGCAGCGAGTGCACGACGGGTGGGGTGATCATCGGGGCTTCATCTCCTGGTGGGTGTGCAGGGTCATGCGGGGCCTGATGCGTAGACAATACGGTGGCAGCGGCCCAGCGCAGCGCGTTAGCGCCAGGGACCGCAGGTGAGGCTGATTACAGAGGCTGTGGGGAGGCCGAGGCCCGGATGCTCGCGATGAGGGCGGCGAGGGCCGCGTGGTGGTGGGGGTGGTGCTTGAAGGCGCACGCGATGTCGTCGATGAAGCGGTTCCGCTCGTCGAGCCGGGAGTGGTGCCATTCGCCCGCGTCGACGTCGTTCCCCTCCAGAACGAAGGCCAGCCTCCCGTGCGCCTGGCCGGTGAACGCCTCGCGGTAAACGGAGAACTCGATGAACGCGATGGCGAGGAGGAGGTCCGGAGAGTTCGGCTCCCCGGGGGAGTTCAGCAGCCGTTCGAGCCGGGCGCGCAACGCGGCCCGGTCCTCGATGTACTGGTAAGCGGCCGGAATTCCGTCGGCGCGTGCCAGGGTGGCCACTGCGAAGTGCTCCACCTGACGGGGCGTCGCGAGCGTGGAGCCGAGCAGCTCGAGGGCGCGGTCGTCGAGGATGAACTCGGAATGCTCGGTCAGGTACTGCCGGGACTCCGGCCAGGTGGGGATCTTTCGCCAGACAGTGAGGAATTCGGTGCTGAGATGTGCGCGGAACGCCGCGTCGGGGCCGTCGGCCGCGGCCTCGCGGGCGACCGCGAGGCGTAGTTCCGCGACCTTGTCGATCAGGGCGAGGTCCTCCAGGGCGGCCGTGACCGTGGCCGTCTGCAGGAGGTCGCCGTGGGTGTCCCAGAAGCGGCGGGCCTCGGCCCAGGTGGGCAGCGCGACCCAGTCAATGGCGAGCTCGAACGACGCGTCAGGTATCTCCAGCCAGTCGGGCGGCTCGCCCCCGGTGACCGTGCGCCACAAGCCGTCGACCTGCTCGGCGGCCGCGTTGCCGGTACGCCGGTGGTTGCGCAGCGACTGCCGTGCAAGAAGGGGGGTGCTGTCCTCGGAGCCGCAACGCTGCGCCGGATCCGTGAGCCCGATGAGCGTACGGAGCTCGTGGTCGGTGCCGCCCGTACGCGCGAGGAGCAGCCTGGCGTGGTCACAGGCGAGTTTGCGGGCCGCTTCCGGGTGCTCGGAGAGTGCCCGTTCCGAGGAGGTGTACAGGGCGGAGGCCTGCTCGGTGGAGGCCAGTTCCGAGAACCGTTCGTGTGCGGTCGCCAGCTGCGCCAGGTACGCGGCCGGGTTGTCCGTGGTGAGCCCCCGGTAGGTTCCGACGGCTTCGGAGAGAGTGCCCAGGGCCGCCTGTACGTCCTGGTTCTCCTTCTGGAGGAACGCGAGATCCAGGAGGGACCAGGCCAGCTCCGGAAGGTAGGCCACGGGGTTGTTCCTCGCCATCAGCCGGTAGTTGGCGACGGCGGCCGCCATGGCCCGGAACGCGCCCTGCCGGTCCCCCCGCCTGCCATGAATGGCCCGGAGGTTGTACAGGCACAGAGCGAGGCCGGGGCGATGGGCGGTGGGGTCGTCCCGGCTGAGGGCCCGGAACTCTTCGGCGGCGCGGGTGACGGTCTTGAGCGCACGCTCCGCGTCGCTCTCGCATTCGATGTGGGCCAGGACGTTGAGTGACTGGGCGTAGTCGGGACGGCGCTCGCGGGGGTTCTCCCCGGCGAGCGTCCCGAAGAGTTCGCTGCCTTCGCGCCCGAGCAGCGCCGCGTCCTCCCAGCGGAGCCGGTGCGTCAGCCCGAACGCGACGTCCATGAGCGTTTCCGCCAGATCCGGGCGGAACGCCTCCGGTGCGAGCGCGGACAGCTCACGGACCAGGCCGATGCCGCTCTCGCCGGCCAGGGCGCAGTGCTCGGACAGGGATCTCAGCAGATAGGGGTTGGCGTCCTCGAGGACGGAAGCGTCGGCGCTCTGGGACCGGAGGAGGTCGACCAGGGTGCGGGCGACGAGGAACGCCGGCTCCGCATGTCGCGTTGCGGAGACCTGTCGCAGGTGGGCCACCAGTTCCTGGTGGTAGAGGCGGAAGACGGCTTGGACCCCGTCTCCCTCCTCGATGACGCAGCGCCCGTGGGCATTCAGCAGCCAGTTCACGTCCGAGGCTTCGTAGACGGTGCCGTCCGGTCCCAGAGCGGAGGCGACGGCCTCCCAAACGCCCCGCGCCGGCAGGCCGCTCCCCGTGCTCCACGCCAGTGCGGTGAGGAGGGCTTCCGCCGCGTGCGGCAGGAGCCTGCCGTCGCGCATCCGCTGCGGGCCGGTTTCCAGTTCCTGATCGAACGCGGCCCCGATGGAGTCGGGGATGACCCGGTTCCAGTCTTCCTTGCCCGATGCGGAGAACATGCAGGACACCGCATCCGTAGCCAGGTCGGCGAGGAGGAAACCCCCGCCGCCCTCGTCGGTACGCCCCGCGATGAGCCGCGCTGCCTCCTGGGCCTCCCCGTCCGGCAGGCCCGAGGCCTTCAGCCTCCGGGAGCTGTAGCACTCGATGTCACCCGCGGTGTCGGCCTCCTTGTCCAGGTCGATGACCCGTGCGCGGGCGCCGAGCATGCGGCTCAGGACGTGCCCGAAAGGCTCCCCGCGCTGGGCCTGCGGACTGAACGCCCGGTCCCGGGACCCGAGCAGGACGCACGCCACCCGGCTCAGCGGAGCCAGCAGCTCCGTGGCCATGCGATCCGCCTGACCGGGGGCAGCCTCGTCGAGGCCGTCCAGGATCAGAGTGACGGGCCGCCCGGGGGGTGGCCATTTCGCCTCCACCGACGCGATCAGGGAAGCGGGTGTCGCCGGGACCGGCAGTACCAGGGCCCGGGCCAGCGCCTCCATGAGGTGCTGCACCGTGAGCCCCCGCATGTGGAGTGCGGCGTCCACTGCGTCCACACCCGGATCCGGGTCGTCGGGTGCCGGCGGGGCATGGGCAAGGACGTCCGCCCGGTGCTCGGGGTCGGAGAGGGTCCAGATCCTGCCCAGGACGGCCGACTTCCCGGCCCCCGCCCCTCCCGTCACCAGGAGCAACCCCGGCCGGCAGGTGTCCAGCCACGCCGAGATCTCCTCCAGCACGCGGCGGCGACCGCTGAAGAACCATCCCTTGTCGAGCCGGTCGGCGCCGCGCGCAGCGCGGACCAGATGCTCCACCAGTTCCGGATCAGAGGTGGTGACGGGCCGGGGGTCGGTGAACATCGGCAGGGGGGAGAGGTCTCCCAGATTCACGGGCACCGAGATCTGTCCGGCGTCCTGCGGCCACAGCCTCCGTACCTCGGTCATCAGCGTGACTCCGGTGATCCCGGGGGCGTGGCGACTCCCGTCCGGGGAGCGCTGCGCCGTGGCCGGCCCTTCGCGCAGCACCTGGGTGGCGGTCCTGAGCAGGATGCCGTCGGCGTCGGCTTGCTGGTCTGCCTGGCAGCCCGCGACCATGCCGAGCCAGGCCAAGCGGCCCGGTGGCCGGGTGCGCTCCGTGAGCCAGTGCATCCCCTCTTCGAAGAGGTTCGGCAGCCCCGCCCCCGCGTGGCAACTGTCGACCATGATCAGCACCTGGTCCGCTTGGCTCGCCCCCACGGCGTCCACCAGCAGGTCGGTTGCGTAGGTCTGCTCCAGACTCCGCTTGTCGAGGGTGTCGCTCACGATCAGGCGCAGCTTGTGGTTCCTCAGCACACCGTGGCCGAACCACAAGACGACGGCCGGACCGTGGCGGCCCTTCGCGGCCCAGTCGTCGCTCCAGGCTTTCAGTGCCCGCTTGACACCGTCCCGGGTGGGATCTTCCACCACGGTCGGGGTGTATCCGTAGGTGGCGAGCACCCCGCACAGCTCCCGCATCTGGTCGCACGCCCCCGCCAGGTCCCGGAACCCCTCGCTCTGGTAGTTCTGCACGACGACGCCGAGGACCGTCCCCCGGAGCCGTTTGCCCCGCTCACCCACCGTTCCCACACACGAGCGTCAGCGCCGTCACCGCCGCCGCCGAGTTCTTCCCCTCCTGCACCACGACCCGGTAGCCACCCGGTTCGGGCGCGGGGAAGGTGGTGGAGTAGCGGCCTTCGCCCCGGTTGGCCAGGGAGCGCGAGGACGGCGTGCCATCGCCGTCACGGCTGAGCTCCGCAGTGATCCTCAGCTCGTCGTGGCGCTCGACTTCCGGGGGGACCGAGACCGAGACTTCGAACGGCTCCCCGGGCTCCAACAGGGAGGGCGCCAGCACACCGAGCGGTACGAAGTCGTCGTCGGCCAAGTGGAACTCCGGCGGCCGGCCCAGAAGCTGCCACAGGACGTCCTGTACGCCCGGGTTGTCCTGGAGGGAGCCGTGGTGCTCGCACGGAGTGTGTTTCTCCTCCAGGTCGTAGCCCCCGTTCGCTACGCTCCCGGGACGGGCCGCGAGGCGGGGGACCGTGCCGTCGCCGCCCTCGTCCTTGCCCTTGATCTCCACCAGCGGGACCAGCCGGTCACCCTCGTACGTGGCGGTGGTCGCGGTCGGCTGGCGCACGCCCACGACCGCCTGCAGGCTCGTGCGGTCGGAGCGCCCCGCCGCGGCCTTGCGCAGCGCGGCGTGGAACTCGCCCGCGTCCATCAGCAGCGTCGGGTCGCAGCCCGGGAGACCCGGCAGGTCACGCGGGTTCGCGAGTCCGCCCGGTACCGTCACGCACTTGTAGTCGGGGGCCAGCTGGTGCAGGGAGGGCAGGCTGCGGGCGAAGGCACTGAGGTCCACGCTCAGGGGGCCCCACCCCTTGGTCATGCCGTTGACCAGGGAGTCGAGGGCGTTCATGGAGCCCCGGTGCGGGGTGCCCAGGGTGATCAGGTGCCGGGTGATTTCGTGACCCCCGAGGCACTCCACGTACCAGCGGGCCACCAGCCCGCCCATGGAGTGGCAGACGAAGATCACGCGGGCGTCACGGCGCTCGGGGGCGGACTTCCGCCACTGCCCCAGCTCCCGGTCGACACAGGTTTTCAGGAGTTCGGCGTTGTAGCGGCAGGAGAGGCGCCAGTCGTACGGGAACGGCAGCAGGTTGCCGGGGGTCCCTTCCCGGGCGGGGTCCAGGGTGAAGGTCTTCTGCAGGGAGGCCAGGAGGCCGCCGTAGCCGGCCACGGGGCGCCAGAGCCCGGCCAGTGCGTGGAAGCCCGGAATCAGCTCCGTGGCGACGACCCCGTCGCCGGGATGGTCGTCCCCGAGGTCCCGGGGCAGCTGCAGCTCCTTCACGGAGCCGCCGAAGGTGCGGGCGGCCTGCCACAGCGCGTTGCCCGAGAGGTTCCACAGGTGTTTGCCACCGGCGTCGGCTAGGGCGCTGCCCGTGATGCCCGGCAGTACCACGACCACGTCGGTCACTGGTGTACGTGCCATGTCTTCAGGCTAGGACGACGACGGCACCCCCGCCCGGGGAAGATCCCGGACGGGGGTGCCGCGTGCGATGGAGCCTTGGGGCGGAGCCTTACAGGCCGAGCTCGACCTCGAACTCGCCGGCCTCCAGGATCGCCTTGACGGCCGAGAGGTACCGGGCCGCGTCCGCGCCGTCCACCAGGCGGTGGTCGTAGGACAGGGTCAGGTACGTCATGTCGCGGGCGCCGATGACGGTGCCCTCGGCGGTCTCCAGGACCACCGGACGCTTCACCGTGGCACCGATGCCCAGGATGGCGACCTGGTTCGGGGGCACGATGACCGTGTCGAACAGCGCACCGCGCGAGCCGGTGTTGCTGATGGTGAAGGTCGCGCCCGACAGCTCGTCCGGCGTGATCTTGTTGCCACGGACCTTGGCGGCCAGGTCGGCGGTCGCCTTGGAGATGCCCGCCAGGTTGAGGTCACCGGCACCCTTGATGACCGGGGTCATCAGGCCCTTCTCGGAGTCCACGGCGATGCCGATGTTCTCCGAGTCGAAGTAGGTGATGGTGCCCTCGTCCTCGTTGATCCGGGCGTTCACGACCGCGTGGGCCTTCAGCGCCTGGGCAGCGGCCTTGACGAAGAACGGCATCGGCGAGAGCTTGACGCCCTCACGGGCCAGGAACGCGCCCTTGGCCTTCTCGCGCAGCTTCATGATCTTGGTGATGTCCACCTCGACCACGGAGCTGAGCTGAGCCTGCGAGTGCAGGGCCTTCATCATGTTGTCGCCGATGACCTTGCGCATGCGCGTCATCTTGACCGTCTGACCGCGCAGCTCGGACACCGCGGCGGCCGGAGCCTTCGCGGCCGGAGCGGCGGCGGCCGGCGCCGGGGCGGCGGCAGCGGCCTTGGCGGCCTCTGCGGCGGCCAGGACGTCCTGCTTGCGGATACGGCCACCGACACCGGTGCCCGAGACCGTGGACAGGTTGACGCCGGACTCCGAGGCGAGCTTGCGCACCAGCGGGGTCACGTACGCGGCCTCGTCACCGGCGGACGCCGGAGCGGCGGCCGGAGCCGGGGCGACGGGGGCGACCGGAGCCGGAGCGGCCACCGGGGCGGCGGCCTGGACCGGAGCCGGGGCGGCGACCGGAGCGGCCGGGGCGACCGGAGCCGGAGCGGCGACCGGGGCAGCCGGAGCCGGGGCAGCCGGAGCCGGAGCGGCCTCGGGGGCCGGGGCGGCAGCCGGAGCCGGGGCGGCCGGAGCGGCACCCGCGGCGCCGATGACGGCCAGGACGGTGCCGACCTCGGCGGTCTCGTCCTCGTTGATCCGGATCTCCAGCAGCGTGCCGGAGACCGGCGCGGGGATCTCGGTGTCGACCTTGTCCGTGGAGACCTCGAGCAGCGGCTCGTCGGCCTCGACGGACTCGCCGACCTGCTTCAGCCAGCGGGTGACGGTGCCCTCGGTGACGGACTCGCCCAGGGCGGGGAGCACGACATCGGTACCGGCCGCGGCCGGAGCGGCGGCGGGGGCCTCGGCGGGCGCCTCGGCGGCGGGAGCCGGGGCCGCGGGGGCCTCGGCGACCGGAGCCGGAGCGGCAGCGGGGGCCTCGGCGGCGGCCGGCTCGGCGGCCGGAGCCGCGGCAGCGGCCGGAGCGCCGGAGCCGTCGTCGATGACGGCCAGCTCGGCGCCGACCTCGACGGTCTCGTCCTCGGCGACCTTGATGGACGCCAGGATGCCCGACACGGGGGAGGGGATCTCGGTGTCGACCTTGTCGGTCGAGACCTCGAGCAGCGGCTCGTCGGCCTCGACGCGCTCGCCCTCGGCCTTCAGCCAGCGGGTGACAGTGCCCTCGGTGACGCTCTCACCGAGCGCCGGAAGGGTTACGGAAACCGACATGGTTTCAGTTGCTCCTAACGAAAGTGCGGAAGTGGTCGTCGCGCCCGTGACGAATTAGTCGTGGGAGTGAAGCGGCTTGCCGGCCAGGGCCAGGTGGGCCTCGCCCATCGCTTCGTTCTGGGTCGGGTGCGCGTGGATGAGCTGCGCGACCTCGGCCGGCAGAGCTTCCCAGTTGTAGATCAGCTGGGCCTCGCCGACCTGCTCGCCCATCCGGTCACCGACCATGTGGACGCCGACCACGGCACCGTCCTTGACCTGGACGAGCTTGATCTCGCCCGCGGTCTTGAGGATCTTGCTCTTGCCGTTGCCCGCCAGGTTGTACTTCAGGGCCACGACCTTGTCCGCGCCGTAGATCTCCTTGGCCTTGGCCTCGGTGATGCCGACGGAAGCGACCTCGGGGTGGCAGTAGGTGACGCGCGGGACACCGTCGTAGTCGATCGGGACGGCCTTGAGACCGGCCAGACGCTCTGCGACCAGGATGCCCTCGGCGAAGCCGACGTGCGCGAGCTGGAGGGTGGGGACGAGGTCACCGACGGCCGAGATGGTCGGCACGTTGGTCTGCATGTACTCGTCGACCAGGACGTAGCCGCGGTCCATCGCGACGCCCTGCTCCTCGTAGCCCAGACCCTGCGAGACGGGGCCGCGACCCACCGCGACCAGCAGCACCTCGGCCTCGAAGGTCTTGCCGTCGACCAGCGTCACGCGGACGCCGTTCTCCGTGTACTCGGCCTTGTCGAAGAAGGTGCCCAGGTTGAACTTGATGCCGCGCTTGCGGAACGCGCGCTCCAGCAGCTTCGAGCTGTTCTCGTCCTCGACCGGCACGAGGTGCTTGAGGCCCTCGATGACGGTGATGTCGGAGCCGAAGGACTTCCACGCCGAGGCGAACTCGACGCCGATGACGCCGCCGCCCAGGACGATCGCCGACTCGGGGACGCGGTCCAGGACCAGCGCGTGGTCCGAGGAGATGATGCGGTTGCCGTCGATGTTCAGGCCCGGCAGGGACTTCGGCACGGAGCCGGTCGCCAGCAGGATGTGGCGGCCCTGGATGCGCCGGCCGTTCACGTCGACGGAAGTCGGGGAGGAGAGGCGACCCTCTCCCTCGATGTAGGTCACCTTGCGGGAGGCGACCAGGCCCTGCAGACCCTTGTACAGGCCCGAGATGACCTCGTCCTTGTACTTGTGGACACCCGCGATGTCGATTCCCTCGAAGGAGGTCTTGACACCGAACTGGGCGGCTTCACGCGCCTGGTCCGCGATCTCGCCCGCGTGCAGCAGAGCCTTCGTGGGGATGCAGCCGTTGTGCAGGCAGGTGCCGCCGAGCTTGTTCTTCTCGATCAGGGCAACGTCCAGACCCAGCTGGGATGCGCGCAGCGCCGCGGCGTAACCGCCACTGCCACCGCCGAGGATCACTAGGTCGAAAACGGTGCTGGCGTCGTTCGCCACGTCACGTCCTCCATGCATGTGCGCCGGGCACCGGTCCTCAGTGACCGGGCGGCGGCTGGTATACGGCCGCTTGTTTCTTCGGCCCTGTGGTGGGGGCCCTGTCCTGCCGAGAACCCATCTTCGCATTTGTCGGGGGAACACGGGACGCCGGGCCCACGATGTGATCGGGCGATCAGCCCGGACCGGAGGTTACCTGTGCGTAGGTACCTACCGAGATACCTACCGATTCCTTCAGGTTTCGTCGTGAGACGGACGCGGACGGCGCGACGACGCAACGCACCCCGGGCCCTGACCCGGCCCGGGGTGCGTCACATCACATCGAACGAGGTCGTCAGCCGAGGTCGCCCGTGGCCGTACGCTCGGCCAGCCGCACCAGGGTGCGGACGGCGGAGCCGGTGCCGCCCTTGGGGGTGTAGCCGTGCGGCGCGCCCTCGTGGAAGGCCGGGCCGGCGATGTCGAGGTGGGCCCAGGTGATGCCCTCGCCGACGAACTCCTGCAGGAACAGACCGGCCACCAGGCCGCCACCCATGCGGACACCCATGTTCGCGATGTCGGCGGTGGGGGAGTCCATGGTCTTGCGCAGCTCGGCGGGGAGCGGCATCGGCCAGGAGGACTCGCCGACCTCCTCGGCGATCTCGTGGATCGACGTACGGAAGGCGTCGTCGTTCGACATGATGCCGAAGGTGCGGTCGCCGAGGGCGAGCACCATGGCGCCGGTCAGGGTGGCGACGTCGACGATCGCGTCCGGGTTGTCCTCGGAGGCCTTGGTCAGCGCGTCACCGAGGACCAGCCGGCCCTCGGCGTCCGTGTTGAGGACCTCGACGGTCTTGCCGCTGTACATGCGCAGCACGTCACCGGGCTTGGTGGCGGAGCCCGACGGCATGTTCTCGGCGAGCGCGAGCCAGCCGGTGACGTTGACCCGCAGGCCCAGCTTCGCGGCCGCGACCACGGAGGCGAAGACGGCGGCGGCGCCGGCCATGTCGCACTTCATCGTCTCGTTGTGGCCGGCCGGCTTCAGGGAGATGCCGCCCGAGTCGTAGGTGATGCCCTTGCCGACGAAGGCCAGGGTCTTCTCCGCCTTCGGGTGCGTGTACGTGAGCTTCACCAGGCGCGGCAGGTTCTCGGAACCCTTGCCGACGCCCATGATGCCGCCGTAGCCACCCTTGAGCAGGGCCTTCTCGTCCAGCACCTGGACCTTGATGCCGTTCTCCTTCGCGGCCGCGGAGGCGACCGCGGCGAAGGCCTCGGGGGTCAGGTCGTTCGGCGGGGTGTTCACCAGGTCACGGGCCACGTTGACCTCGGCCGCCACGACCGCGGCGCGCTCGATCGCGGCCTTGTGCTCCTTGTCGCGGGGCTTGGCGCCCAGCAGGGCCACCTCGGCCAGCGGGGCCTTCGGGGCCGCGCCCTTGGCCTCCTTGCGGACCTTGTTCTCGCCGCCCTGGTAGGCGGTGAACGCGTACGCGCCCAGCAGCGCGCCCTCGGCGACGGCGGTGACGGCCGAGGCGTCCTCCAGCGGGAGGGCGAAGGCGGCCTTCTTGTTGCCGTGCAGCGCGCGGGCGGCGGCGCCGGCGGCGCGGCGCAGCACCTCCTCGTCGAACGACTCGTCCTTCTCGGGGACGGAGCCGAGCCCCACCGCCAGCACGACCGGGACCTTGAGGCCCGCCGGGGCCGGCAGCTTGGTGATCTCGCCTTCGGCGCCCGAGGCGCCCAGCGCGTCGAGGACGCCGGCGAGCTTACCGTCGTACGCCTTGTCCACGGCCTCGGCGCCCGCGGCGACGATCGGTCCCTTGGGGCCCTTCGCCACGCCGACCACGAGGGCGTCGGCGCGGAGCGTCGCCGCGCCGGCAGTGCTGAGAGTCAGAGCAGTCACGGTGGTGAAGTCTCGCTTCCGTTTGTGTGTGTGGGCCGAGTGGGTGGACGGCCATCCGTAGCGATCGTATTCGGGCCCGACAGCCGCCAGAAATGAGCCTACGCGTACGCGCTCGTCCGTACGTCACTCGAAGGTTTGGCAAGTTGTTCGATCAAGCGGCCATCAGGTTCACCCATCTGTGGACTCTGCTCCAGGTTTGCCTCGTAGACCTGACGAGGTCCGAAAGACTCGGTCCACTCTCGCAAGGGGACGCGGGGTTCCTTTGCATGATTTCCACAGAGCCTCCCAGGTCCGGCTGTCCGCCAAGGGCCGAGTCAAGGGATGCCTGCGGGGGGAAAGGCCGAAAATGGTCAACAAGAACCGGATGAACAGGGTCGCCGCGATGATGGCGGTAGCTGCCCTGGTCTCCGTGGCAGTACCCGCCGCGACCGCCCAGGCGGCCGCGACACCGCGCATCGACCTGAAGGTGCTGGTCGTCGACGACGGCGGCAGCTCGGTCGAGGCGATCACCGCGGAACTCCGCGACACGGGGGTGCCTTACACCCGCATCCAGCTGGGCAGCAGCGGCCGCCCGGTCATCAACGCGGGCTTCCTCAGCGAACCCGCCGACAGTGCGACCGGCCGTCCGCGCGCCAAGTACCAGGGTGTCGTCCTGCCGAACGAGAACCCGTTCGGCGAAGGTTCGGCCGAGATGGCCGCACTCACCACCTACGAGACCACCTACGGCATCCGCCAGGTGGACGCCTACACCTGGGCCCACCCGGGCGTCGGGCTGGAGTACACCGACAACGGCGGCTACAGCGGACAGCTCGACGGCACCCAGGCCGCCGTCACCACCGCCGGCAAGGCGGGCCCCTTCGCCTACCTCGGCGGCCAGGTCACCTTCGAGGACAACTCGGCCCTGGTCCCCGAGAGCTACGGCTTCATGGGCAAGCCGCGCCCCGGCTACACCAGCTACGTCGACGCGCCCGTCGGCTCCGGCCGGGCCTCGCTCGTCGGCGAGTACACGCACGACGGCCGCAGCGAACTGGTCGTCACCTTCGGCTACAACCAGTACCAGCAGCAGTTCCGGCTGCTCGCCCGCGGCATCGTCGACTGGCTGACCCAGGGGGTGCACCTCGGCCAGAGCCGCAACTACTTCGCGGTCCACGTCGACGACGTCTTCGCCCCCGACGCCCGCTGGAACAAAGACCTGAACTGTACGCCGGGCGACTACGCCTGCGCGGGCGGCGAGGGCAAGGAGAGCACCATCCGGATGAGCGCCGCCGACGCCGTGTACGCGGCGCAGTGGCAGACGTCCAAGAACTTCAAGCTCGACATGCTCTTCAACGGCGGCGCCGGGGAGGAGTGGAAGGCCGAGAACGGCGGCGTCGACGCGCTGACCGCCCAGCTCGTCGCCGACCGCGCCAAGTACCGCTGGATGAACCACACCTACACCCACCCGTTCCTCGGCTGCGTCCAGAACACCACTGTCACCCCGTGGACCTGTACGAAGAACTCCGCCGGCGCGATCCAGTACATGAGCCGCGCCGAGATCTCCGCCCAGATCCGTGACAACAACAACTGGGCCGCCACCAAGGGCATCACCACGGACAAGACCGAACTGGTCACCGGTGAGCACTCCGGCCTCAAGACCGCACCGCAGCAGCCCGTCGACAACCCCAACCTGGCGGGCGCCCTCGCCGACAACGGGGTGAAGTGGGCGGGCAGTGACAACTCCCGCGAACCCGCGCAGCGCGCGGTCGGCGCCGCCCTCACGGTCCCGCGGCACCCGATGAACGTGTACTACAACACGGGCACCAACGCCGAGATGGCCGACGAGTACAACTGGATCTACACCAGCCGCGCCCAGGGCGGAAGCGGCGTCTGCGAGGACAACCCGGCGACCTCCACCTGCCTGCCGGCCCCGCTGAACGTCAACACCGGCTACCTCGACAGCATCGTCCCGGCCGAGGCCCGCACCGCCCTGCGCCACGTCCTGGCCAACGACCCGCGGCCGCACTACGTCCACCAGTCCAACCTCGCCGAGGACCGGACCCTCTACCCGGTCCTCAACCAGGTCCTCGACACCTACCGCGCCCTGTACGCCCCCAGCGCGCCGATCGTCAACCAGTCGATGAAGGACACCGGCGTCGAGTTCCAGCGCCGCGCCGCCTGGGACAAGGCCCTCGCGGACGGCAAGGTCACCGCCTACCGCATCGGCAAGGACGTCACCATCAAGGCCCCCTCCGGGGTCGTCGCCCCGGTGACCGCGCCCACCGGCACCAAGAAGCAGCTGCTGCTCGGCACCGCCGACTTCGGCACCGCGTACGCCGGTACCCGCTCCGCCTGGGCCGGTCCTGAGCTGCTCCAGAGCGCCGTCACGCTCAAGCTGCCCAGCTGACCTTCCCGCAAGCCACCACGAGTACCACCTAGCGCCGGCGCTCCGCGAAACCCACGGGCGCCGGCCCCTTTTCCGTCCTGGGGGGACACACCGCATGAGTCATGGGCGTCACGTCACCATGCTCACCGAAGGCACCTATCCGCACGTCCACGGGGGAGTCAGCACCTGGTGCGACCAACTGGTGCGGGGGATGCCCGAGGTGGATTTCAACGTCATAGCCCTGACCGGCTCCGGACGAGAGCCGGTCACCTGGGAACTGCCCCGCAACGTCTACCGGCACACCGCCTTCCCGCTGTGGGGGCCGCTCCCGTCCCGCACCCGCCGGTCCGCCCTGCGCGGCAGGGCCCACCGCCGCTTCACCGAGGTCTACGAGAGCTTCCTGCTCTCCCTGCTCGACCCCGAGCCCGATCCCGCCCGGCACAGCTTCTCCGAAGCCCTGCGCGAACTGGCCGTCCTGGCCCGGGCCGGAAAGCTCGCGCCGGCCCTGCGCTCCGAGTCCGTCCTGCGGCTGCTGATGACCGTATGGACCCGGCCCGGACTCGTCACCGCCGAGGCCGCGCCCACCATCCACGACGCGCTCACCGCCACCGACCTGCTGGAACACGCACTGCGCCCGCTCGGTGTCCGGATCCCGCCCGACAGCGTCGCCCACGCCGTCAGCAGCGGCCTCGCCACCCTCCCGGCCCTCGCCGCCAAATACCTCGACGGGGTCCCCTTCCTGCTCACCGAGCACGGCATCTACCTGCGCGAGCGCTACCTCGGCTACCGCAGCGCCGCCCAACGCTGGCCCGTCAAGGCCCTCATGCTCGGCTTCTACCGCGAGCTCAACACCGAGGGCTACCGGCAGGCCGACCTGATCACACCGTGCAACCAGTACAACCGCCGCTGGGAGGAACGCGGAGGCGCCGAATCCGACCGCATCCGCACCGTCTACAACGGCGTCGACCCGCACGCCTTCCCCGAGGCCGGCCCCGAACCCGACGTGCCCACCCTCAGCTGGTGCGGCCGCATCGACCCGATCAAGGACCTCGAAACCCTCATCCGGGCCTACGCCTTCATGCGCGAGGAACTGCCCGCCCTGCGGCTACGCCTCTTCGGCCCCGTGCCGGCCGGCTGCGAGGAGTACAAGCTCCGCCTGGAGAAGCTCGCCGCCGAACTCGGCGTCACCGACGGGATCACCTACGAGGGCCGCATCGACCAGGTCGCACAGGCCTACGCGGCCGGCAGCGTCGTCATGCTCTCCTCCATCAGCGAGGGCTTCCCCTTCAGCATCATCGAAGCCATGTCCTGCGGCCGCACCACCGTCTCCACCGACGTCGGCGGAGTCCGCGAGGCCGTCGGCGACACCGGCCTCGTCGTCCCGCCGCGCGAACCCGAGACCATGGCCCGCGCCACCCTCGCCCTGCTCCGCGACGACCGACGCCGGGCCGAACTCGGCCGGATGTCGCGCAAACGGGTCGTGGAGAAGTTCACCCTCCACCAGTCCGTGGACGGCTTCCGGCACATCTACCGCGAACTCGCCGGCCAGCCCGTCCTGCCCGTCCACGCGGGCGACGAATGGACCCAGCGGCTCGCCGACCCCTGGTACCGCGAACTCGCCGCCGACGGGAGCCTGTGGTGAGCGGATCCCTCTGGCTGAAGCCACCGGGCCCCGGAGCCGGCGCCGACACCCTCCCGGCCGTCCCCCGGCCACGCCGCGGCGCCGACGTCACCGCGGCCGACGCCGCCGTCGACCCGATCGACGAACTCGCCGAACGCCTCGACGTGTTCATCGCCTCGGCCGTCCACCCCGACGAGATCGCCGCCATCCTCGAATCCGACGGCATGACGGACGAGTACATCCGGCTCACCTACGGCCGGCACGACTCCTTCGGACTCGCCGAGGAGCTCTACGCCCGGGTGCCCCGCTCCTTCCCGGAGCCGGGCGCCGCCCCCGACCCCTGGAAGGTGTCCCTCACCGCCTGCCTGCTGCGCGGGGTGATCTTCGCCCTGCCCGGCCTGGCCTACCTGCTCGGCGCGCCCCTGCTCGAAGGCCCGCAGGACCGCCTCGGCCTGCCCGCCGGAACCCTGACCCTGCTCGCCGGGGCGCTCATCGGCTGGGTCTGGGACCAGACCCTGTCCCACCGCGCCTACTCCTGGCTCGGCCTCGGCGACCGGCGCGCCGCCGGGCGGACCCTGCTCGTCGGCGCCCCCGTCGGCGCCCTCCTCGGCACCGCCGCCGCCCTGTCGGTGCCCGGCGGGCCCCCGTTCTCCTACGCCTTCGCCGCCGGACAGGCCTTCTACGTCGGGGCCGCCACCGTCCTGCTGGTCCTCGGCCGGGAACGGGTCCTGCTCTGCGCCCTCGCCCCGATGGCCGTCGGAGCGGTGCTCGCGCTCTTCGTCGACCTGCCCGTACCGGTCCGGGTGACCCTGCTCGTGACGTCCCTGCTGGCCGCCTGCACCCTGGCCCTCCGGGAACTCCCGCTGGCCGCCGGGCTACGGGCCGCCGCGCGCCGGATCCGCACCTCCGCGGCCCGCCGCCCCGGCCAGGGCCCCGTGCGCTGGCAGATGCTGCGCGGTGCCGAGGAGGACTTCGTATCCCGCGGACCCCGGATCGGGGACTCGGTCCCCTACGGGGTCTTCGGCCTCGGCACCGGACTGCTCGTGCTGTACGCCGCCCTCGGCGAGGTCCTCGCCGGAGGCCCCGCCGAAGCGGTCGCCGCCCCCTCGGCGGTGGCCCTCACCCTCAGCATGGGCCCGGCCGAATGGCTGCTCCACCGGTTCCGCAGCGGGAGCCTCTCCGGGCTCCAAGGGGCCCGCTCGCCCCGGGCCTTCCGGCGCCGGATGCTCACCACCCTGACCCGGTGCCTCGCCGTCTACCTGACCGTCCTGCTGGCCCTGGGGCTGGTCGGCACCCTGCTCTGGCCCGACGCCCCCGTCCTCACCGGGGTCCGGATCGCGACCCTGCTGCTGCTCGGGGCCGTCATGTGGACCGGGCTGCTCCTGCAGTCCTTCGGCGCCGTCCGACCCGCGGCCGTCGTCTGCTCCTCGGCCGCCGTCGCCCAGAGCCTGGCCCTGCTGACCGGGCTGGGCCAACCCCGCGCCGTCCAACTGGTCGTGGCCGGCGCGGCCGCCGCCGTCCTGGCCGCCCTGGTCTGCCTGCTCCTCGGCCGAGCGACCGCCCACCGATGACGCACCGTCCGTCCGAGAAGAAGGACCCCATGCTGCTGGTGCCCCTCTACGAGCATCCCGCCGACCGGCCGGAAGCCTGGGAGCGTCTCATCCGCTCCGCCAGCCGGCTGCACTCGGTGGTCCTCAACCCCGACAGCGGACCGGGCGCCGCCCGCGACGAACGCTTCGCCACCGTCGCCGAGCGGCTGCGCGAGGTCGGCGTACCCGTCCTCGGATACGCCGACACCGACTACGGGCGGCGCCCGCACGCCGAGGTGGTGCAGGACCTGTTGCGCCACCGCGACTGGTACGCCACCGACGGGGCCTTCCTCGACCAGGCCTCCGCCGACCCGGAACTGCTTGCGCACTACGGGCGGCTCGCGGTCGCCGCCCGAGCCGCGGGCGCCCAGACCCTCGTCCTCAACCACGGGGTCCACCCGCACCCGGGCTACGCCGAACTCGCCGACCTGCTCGTCACCTTCGAAGGCCCCTGGGACGCCTACCGGGACGCGGCCGCCGTACCGCCCTGGACCGCCGACCATCCGGCCCAGCGGTTCTGCCACCTCGTGTACGGGGTCCCGCCGGGCGCGCTCGCCGCCCGGCTCGCCGAGGAACTCGCCGCCGAACGCGGAGCCGGGGTGCACTGCGCCGTCCCCGGCAGCGGCGCGCACCCCTGGGGGACCCTGCCGTACGCGCTGGAGGCGACGGGATGAGGAAGCTCGCACTCCTGCTGGCCGTGCCCCTGCTGCTGCTCGCCGCCTGTACGAGCCCGCCGCCCGAACCGGACCGGGAGGAACTGTCGCCCGACCCGGCGCCGGGGGAGCGGTGGCAACCGAAGCCGGGGGTCGGCTGGCAGTGGCAGCTCACCGGGAAGCTCGACACCTCGGTGAAGGCGGCCGTCTACGACGTCGACGGATTCACCACCACGAAGGAGCAGCTCGCCACCTTGAAGAAGGCCGGCCGCAAGACCGTCTGCTACCTCTCCACCGGCGCCTGGGAGGACTTCCGCCCGGACGCCGCCGCCTTCCCGAAGGCACTGCTCGGCGAGGGCAACGGCTGGGACGGCGAACGCTGGCTGGACATCCGGGCCCTGGCGCAACTCGAACCGCTGATGGCCAAGCGGTTCGACATGTGCAAGGCGAAGGGCTTCGACGCGGTGGAGCCCGACAACATGGACGGCTACGCCAACCGGTCCGGCTTCCCGCTGACCGCGGACGACCAGCTGAAGTACAACCGCCTGATCGCCCGGATGGTGCACGACCGGGGCATGTCGGTGGGACTGAAGAACGACCTGGACCAGATCCCCGAGCTGGTCGGGGACTTCGACTTCGCGGTGAACGAGCAGTGCATGGAGTACGAGGAGTGCGACCGGTACGCGCCGTTCATCGACGCGGGCAAGGCGGTCTTCCACGTGGAGTACGAGGGCCGCCTGAACCGCTGGTGCCCGAAGGCCCGGGCGGCGAAGTTCAGCTCGATGCAGAAACGGTACGACTTGGATGCTTGGCGGCAGGTCTGCCAATAGCCTGGCCGGCATTCTCAGCCTGACCTAGGCCACCTCCAGCCCCGCCTGCGGCGCAACCCGGCCGGGGCCACATCCAGCTCGACGGTCAGCCGCAGGCGGCCGGGGCCATCTTCAGCCTCGCCGGCGTTTGAGGCGCGGGGTCTGGGGCGGAGCCCCAGGGAACCCGGCTCCGCCGGGCACCGGGCTCCGCCCGGACCCTCCCCCAGCTACCGCTGGGAGGTGCCCCCTGCTCAAACGCCGGCGAGGCTGGTTTTGCCGGACCGAGGCTGGATGTGCTGGACCGAGGCTGGGACGGCCGGACCGGGGCCGGAAAGGGCTGCTACCCCAGGGGGAGGATGGCGTGGACGCGGTAGCCGCCGCCGAAGCGGGGGCCCGCGAAGCAGGTGCCGCCCAGGGCGCCGGTGCGTTCGCGCATGCCGAGGAGACCGTGGCCCCCGCCCGGGTCGCCGGGCTCCGGCGCCGGGTCCGCCGATTCACCGCCGTCGTCCAGGACCGTCACCTCCACCGACGGCCCCACCCGCACCACGCTGACCTCCGCCTTCGCCCCCGGCCCCGCGTGCTTGCGTACGTTCGTCAGCGCCTCCTGGATCACCCGGTACGCCGCCAGGTCCACCGCCGCCGGCAGCGGCCCCGCCGCCACGTCCTCCAGCTGGACGATGACCTCCACCGGCAGCCCGGCGTGCCGGAAGGTGTCCACCAGTTCGTCCAGGACGCCGAGCCCCGGCGCGGGCTCCGTCGGGGCCTCCGGGTCGCCGGACTGCCGTAGGAGCCCCACCGTGGCCCGCAGTTCGTTCAGCGCCGACCGGCTGGCGTCCCGTACGTGCGCCAGCGCCTCCTTGGCCTGGTCCGGGCGCCTGTCCATGACGTGGGCCGCCACTCCCGCCTGCACGTTGACCAGTGCGATGTGATGGGCGACCACGTCGTGCAGGTCCCGGGCGATCCGCAGCCGCTCCTCGGCGACCCGCCGCCTGGCCTCCTCGTCGCGGGTCCGCTCGGCGCGCTCGGCCCGTTCCCGGATGGCGTCGACGAAGGCCCGCCGGCTGCGTACGGCGTCGCCGGCGGCCGCGGCCATCCCGGTCCAGGCGAAGATCCCGATGTTCTCCTGCGCGTACCAGGGCAGCGGCCCGGCCAGCATGGCCACGCCCGTCAGCCCCGCCATGGTGAGCACCCCGATCCGCCAGGTCGTCGGTCGGTCGGTGCGGGAGGCCACCGTGTACAGGGCGATCACGGCGCACATCGCGACGGGGGCCCGTGGTTCCCCCGTGGTCAGCTCCAGCAGGGACAGCCCGCAGGTCACGGCGAGCACGGCGCGCGGCTGCCGGCGCCGGAAGACCAGGGCGGCCGCGCCGAGCAGCATCAGCAGCAGCGAGAACGGTTCGGGGGTGCGCGTCCCGAAGGTGGGCCCGTGCGGCCCGTGCGGATCGGCGAAGGAGCCGAGGACCATGGCGACGAACGCCCCGAACGCCAGCACGGCATCGGTGGCGAGCGGATGGGTCCGCATCCACTGCCGGGTGGGGGCGAACGGCCCGAGGTCTGTCGTCACCCGGATACCGTACGGCCTCACCGGCCGGCGTCCCCTACGGCGGTGGGTGGGGTCCCAGCGGCACGTGCGCCCGTACCGGCCCCCAGCGGGCCCGCACCACGCACACCGCCATGACGGCGGTGATGGCCGCCAGGTGTTCCTTGCCCGCCAGGTTGTCCTTGACCAGCACCTCGCCGATCATCGCCAGGATCACCAGGGCTCCGGTCAGGTACGCCCGGTAGCGCCAGCAGAGGTAGATGGCGAGCCCGACCACCGCCGCCGAGGGCCCGGTGTCGTTGACGATCCGGTCGGACACCGGCAGGCCGAGGGGATGCTCCGGCCCGAGCGCGAGCCCGATCCGCGCGTACGTGGTCCCGGCGAGGGTGGCGACGTAGCCGATCAGCAGGGTGCGCCACCAGCCGATGCAGATCTCGGCGATGCCGAAGACGAGCAGGATCTGTGCGAGCGCCCCCCACACCGGCAGGTCCAGGGCGGGGACGAACAGGGACAGCGGGGTGCGCAGGAGGGCCAGTCCGAGCGGGTCGGCGGCTTTGACCGATCCGAGGTTCTGGACCGGCTGGAACCCCCAGGAGGTGTTCTGCACGATCTGGAAGACCGAGGTCAGGCAGACCGCGCCGATGGTCATCGGGATCGCCCGCCACCTGTCGCGCACGAGCGCGTCCCGGACGGTCCAGAACATGGGTCCCCACTCACGGCGGGCGAACTGCCGGAGTGGGGACGTGTTCCACGCTGTCAACGGCGGGTCTCCAGGTGTCTGCGGTGCAGCCACTTCGGAAGGCCGGGGGCCTCCAGGAAGCCCTCGGCCCGGCCGGCCGCGACACCGATCCGCAGCAGGTCCGAACTCTTCTCGAAGAGCATGAACCGCGGTTCCCAGATCGGCCGGTATTTGGCGTTGGCCCGGTAGAGGGACTCGATCTGCCACCAGCGGGAGAAGAAGCTGAGCAGCGAGCGCCACATCCGCAGCACCGGACCGGCGCCGAGGCGGGACCCGCGCTCGAAGACGGACCGGAACATCGCGAAGTTGAGGGAGACCTGGGTGACCCCGATCTCCTTGGAGCGTTCGAGGAGTTCGATGACCATGAACTCCATCAGGCCGTTCTCGGAGTCCCGGTCCCGGCGCATCAGGTCCAGCGACAGACCCTTGGGTCCCCACGGTACGAAGGACAGCACGGCCCGCAGTTCGCCGTTGCCGTCGGTGCACTCCAGCATCACGCACTGGCCGTCCGCGGGATCACCCAGTCGGCCCAGTGCCATGGAGAAGCCGCGCTCGGTGGCGCCGTCGCGCCAGTCGTCGGCGCGGCGCACCAGCTCGGCCATCTCGTCGGCCGGGATGTCGTCGTGCCGGCGGATGCGCACGGTGTACCCGGCCCGCTTGACGCGGTTGAAGGCCTGCCGGACGGTCCGCATGGCGCGGCCCTCCAGGGTGAACTCGGCGGTCTCGACGATCGCCTCGTCACCGAGTTCGAGGGCGTCCAGGCCGTGCCGGGCGTAGATCTGTCCGGCTTCCTCGCTCGCCCCCATCACGGCCGGTACCCAGCCGTGCTCGCGGGCCTCGGCCAGCCACGGGTCGATGGCGCCCGGCCAGGCCTCGGGGTCGCCGATCGGGTCGCCGGAGGCCAGCGAGACCCCGCCGACGACACGGTAGGTGACGGCGGCCTTGCCGGTGGGGGACCAGATGACGGACTTCTCGCGGCGCAGCGCGAAGTAGCCGAGCGAGTCGCGATCGCCCTGCCGGGCCAGCAGCGCCCGCAGTCGCTCCTCGTCCTCCTCGCTGATCGGGTCGACGGCGCGGCGCGAGCGGAAGGCGGCGAACAGCACGGCGAGCAGCAACAGCATCGACATGACGTTGATGACGACGTCCACCCAGCCGGGCGTGGTGATCGCCTCGGAGGCCCGCTCACCGGGCGTGAGGGTGATCAGCCGCATCACGCCGTACCACCAGCGCTCCGGGAAGGAGGCCTCGGCGCTCAGCGGGGAGGTGTTGGTGGCGCCGACGAGCAGCGCCGCGATCAGGGAGGTGAGGAGCAGGCCGACGGCGGCGACGGCGCTGGCGAGCGTCGGGTTGGACCGGTCGCCCTTGGCGTAGAACTCGCGTCGGCCCAGCAGCAGGGCGCCGGTGAAGGCGGCGGTCAGGACCAGGGAGACCCAGTTCTGCGCGTGTTCGCGGATCTCCTCGTGCGTGGAGAGCGCGTTGGCGAGGAGCAGGGCCAGGAGGCCGCTGAGGACGAGGTTGAGGATCCAGGAGGCCCGCTTGCGGCGGCCGAGGGTGACGGCGAGCAGCAGGGTGAACAGCCCGGAGGCGAACCCCGCGGTGAGCATGTACGGGGTGTAGAAGTCCTCGACGTTGTGGCGTCTGAGGTCCTGCCCGAGCGAAACCCACACCGCGCTGAGGAAGTTGATGAAGGTGACGGCGCGCAGGTACCACACCGCGAAGGCGGCGCCGTGCCGTGAACGGGCGCTTCCGCGGCCGGTCTCCCGGCCGCTGCCCGCCGCCCTGCCGGCGGGGTCGCCGCCGGTCTCTTTCCTGCCGGCTGACGGACCGTTCGCCGGTACGGCGCTGCGGTCGGTCTCTGCGCTGGTCAAACGGACCTCTCCCATAAAAAGCGATCATATGGGGCATAGCTGTCCGTCGTTGTGCGGTCGGGGACCACGGCCTGGTCAGGGCCGCGGGCCCCGGCGGCTCATTCCGTCGGCTCCTCCGCCGCCCGCTCCGGGAGTTCCGCCGCGAGTGCGGCGGCCGCCTGGACGAGGGGGAGAGCCAGCAATGCCCCGGTACCTTCACCTACTGTGACGCCGTGATCGAGGACGGGGTTGAGCGCCATTCGGTCAAGTGCCTTCGCCTGGCCCGGCTCGCCGCTGGCCTGTCCGGCCAGCCACCAGTCAGGAGCCCGGAACGCGGCCCGCTGGGCGACCAGCCCGCACGCGGCCGAAACGACACCGTCAAGGATGACGGGGGTACGGCGCACCGCGCACTGGAGGAGGAATCCGGTGATGGCGGCCACGTCCGCGCCGCCGACCGCGGCGAGCAGCGCCACTTGGTCGCCGAGGACCGGGCGGGCCCGGCGCAGCGCGTCACGGATCGCGGCGCACTTGCGCATCCAGGCCAGGTCGTCGATGGGCAGGCCGCCGCGGCCGGTGACCACCGAGGCGTCGGTTCCGCACAGCGCGGCGACGAGGGTCGCGGCGACCGTGGTGCCGCCGACGCTGAGGTCACCGAGGACGACCAGGTCCGTACCGGAGTCGGCCTCCTCGTCGGCGATCCGCATCCCGAGCCGCAGCGCGGCCTCGGCCTCCTCGACGGTGAGCGCGTCCTCCACGTCGATCCGGCCGCTGCCCCGTCGGACCCGGTGCCCGACCACGTCCGCGGGGAGCAGCTCGGGGTCGCAGTCGAGCCCGGCGTCGACGATCCGTATGGTGGCGCCGAGCCGGCCGGCCAGGACGGCGACGGGGCTGGCGCCGTCCAGGACGGCCCGCACCAGTTCGTGGCCGGTGGACGCGGCCCGGGCGGAGACGCCCGCGGCGGCGATCCCGTGGTCGGCGGCGAACAGCACCACGCGCGGGCGTTCGATCGGTGTGACCGGAACCCGACCCTGCGCGGCGGCGAGCCACTCGGCGAGTTCGTCGAGCCGGCCCAGCGCGCCGGGCGGGACGGCGAGGCGCTCACGGCGTTCCTCGGCGTCACGCCGGACGCCCCCGTCGGGGCGCTCGATCAGATCGGAGAAGTCGTCGAGATTCAGCGTGCTCATCTGCCAGAGAGTACAGCCGGTAAGGCCCTCCCTCAGGCCTTGGGCGCCCGGTTCCGGCCCGGCCCTGGAACGGCGGAACACCCGCCGGCGAACCGGCCGTCGGACCCGCCGGAGATCTCCCGTCGGCGCGCCGCGCCGACTCCTTCCCCGCGGCTCCCGCACTACTCCTTGAGTACGGTCACCAGGCCCGCGACGACGAGGAGCACGTGCTCGCACTCGCCCGCGACGGCCGCGTTCAGCCGACCCAGCTCGTCCCGGAAGCGACGGCCCGAGGAGGTCGCCGGGACGACCCCCGAGCCGACCTCGTTGCTGACCAGCACCACCGGACGGCGGGTCGCGCGGACGGCCGCCACCAGTTCGGCGGTCCGCTCGGCGAGTTGCTGCCGCCCGCCCTTGGCCCACACCTCGTCGTCCCACGCCCCGGCCCGGTCCATCGCGTCCGTCAGCCACAACGCCAGGCAGTCGATCAGCAGCGCCGGGCCGTCGGCGGCCAACAGCGGTACCAGCTCGCACGTCTCCACCGTCCGCCAGCTCGCCGGCCGGCGCTCCCGGTGCAGTCCGACCCGCTGGGCCCATTCCGCGTCGCCGTCCCGGGTGCCGCCGGTGGCCACGTAGACCACCTCGGGGAAGGACTCCAGCCGCCGCTCCGCCTCCACGGACTTGCCGGAGCGGGCCCCGCCCAGCACCAGCGTCCGGCGCGGCAGGTCCGGCACCACCGCGTACTCCCCGACGATCACGGTCGTCCCGTCCGGTACCGCCCGGGCCCCGGCGGCCGCACAGCGGCGCTCCAGCTCCCGGCCCGGCGGGGTGTCGTGGTCCAGGTGGACGGCGATCACGTCCGTGCCCGGGCCGACGGCGCCGCTCGCCCTCAGCCGCGCCAACGCCTCGGGCCGGCCCAGCACGTCCATGAGGACCATGTCGAACGGGCGCTGCCCGGCCCGGTCGGCGACCCCGGCCGGGGCCCCGCCCGGCGGCAGGTACAGCAGCCGGACGCCGTCCGGGCCGGTCACCTCGTACCCGGTGCCCGGCGCGTCCATCGGCACCGCCCGCACCCGGTGACCGGAGATCACCGCGAGCTCCCGCCCGTCCGGCACCCGCCCGGCGGCCGGCAGGCCGGGCGGCAGCTCGACCGCGGGCCCGTCGTGCGGGTGGGTCAGCAGCACCTGCCGTACCCCGGCCAGGGAATGCCCGGCCCGGGCGCCCGCCAGCACCGCCCCGGGGGTCAGGTCCAGCAGCAGCGCCCCGTCGACGAGCACCGCCGTGGCGGCGCGGGAGCGCGTGCCGACGGACACGGCGCAGGCCGCACAGGGGCAGCCGGGGCGGGGCAGCCCCTCGGGTGTTCCGGTGCCGAGCAGAGTGAGTTCCACAGGATGATCCTCCCGCGTCGCCGAGACTGCTGCGCGCCCGGTTACTCTGCGGGCACACTCAGGACAGGAAGCGTGCGAGCAACGGAGGCGGACATGGCGTGGACGTGGCGGTTCGAGACGGCCGACGGCACCGAGACGAGCCCGTCGGTGGTACCCGAGGAGTTCACCACGCAGGGGGACGCGGAGTCCTGGGTCGGTGAGTACTGGAAGGACCTGCTGGAAGGCGGCGTCGAGCAGGTGAAGCTGTCCGACGACAGCGGGACCGAGCTCTACACGATGAGCCTGCGGGCCGCACTGGACGCGTAGCCCTGCCGGAGTCACGGTGGAGGAAGGGGCGGGCCGGGGAGAACCCGGCCCGCCCCTTCTCACACATGTCCCCTGCGGACCCGCACCGGCCGGCGGTCCGGTCGGCAAGGTCAGCCCCGGACCCCGCACAGGTGCAGCAGCGCGGCCACACCCCGGTAGGGGTCGATCCGCCCGGCGCGGTCCTCGGCGGCCAGCAGCCGCTCCAGCTCCTCGTCGGGCGGGAGGACCTCGCCCGCCTCGGTGCCGTCGGTGAAGACACGGACGCCGTACCAGGACTGCAGCGGCGCACCGATCCCCGACAGGGTGGCCGTCAGTCCGGCCAGCCGGTCGGCGCGGACGTCCAGGCCGAGCCGGTTCGTGTAGTCGGTGGAGTCGAACGCGGCCAGCGCGCCCTTCCAGTCACCGTCCAGGCCCGGCCGCATGGCGAGCGCGTCGCCGTTGCGCACCAGCAGGGACAGCAGTCCGCCCGGGGCCAGCATCCGGGCCAGCCCGGCCAGCATCGCGTCCGGTTCGGGCACGTACATCAGCACCCCGTGGCACAGCACCACGTCGAAGCTGCCCGGCAGGAAATGGGCGCCGGTCTCGCGCCCGTCCCCTTCCAGGAGGGTGACCCGGTCACGGATCCCTTCGGGCTCCGCGGCCAGCGCCTCACGGGCGACGGCCAGCATCCCGGCGTCCTGCTCCAGGCCCGTCACCTTGTGCCCGGCGCGAGCCAGCCGCAGCGCCTGCGTGCCCTGGCCCATGCCGACGTCGAGCACGCGCAGCCGCTGCCCGACCGGGAAACGTTGCGCGATCTGCTCGTCGACCTGTCGGCCCACGAGCTCCTGCCGGACCGCGTTACGCAGTCCGCCCAGGCCTTCCAGCCAGAGCCGGGCGCCTTCCGCGAAGCCTTCCCCCGAGGCGCCGGGCGTGGCTCGGCTCAGGGCCGTTCCCCACGCTTGACCTGGGGCTTCGGGAGACGGAGCCGGCGCATCTGGAGGGTGCGCATGAGGCCGTAGGCGATGGCGCCGCGGCGGGGCTCGTCCGGGAAGCGCGTGACCAGGGCCTTGCGGAGGCGGAAGACCAGGCCGACGGAGTCGAGGAGGATCAGGACGATCACACCGAGCCACAGCATCAGCGCGATGTTCTGGATCGCCGGCTGCCGCACCATGCTCAGCACCAGGATGACGACCGCCAGGGGCAGGAACATCTCGGCGACCGAGTAGCGGGAGTCCACGTAGTCGCGGACGAACCGGCGCACGGGACCCTTGTCACGGGTCGGCAGGTAACGCTCGTCGCCGTTGGCCAGCGCTTCGCGCTGCTTGGCCATCTCGGTACGACGGCGCTCACGGGCTCGCTTGGCATCCTCCTTGCGATTGCCGGTCGAGGCCACCACGGCCTTGCGCTGCGACTGGGCCACAGCACGCTTCGGCGTAGGGCGGCCCTTCGGGGCCTGCGGGTCACGGGGCTGCGAGAGGTCGGCGCTCACCTTGTCGGTGGCGGCGGCCTTCTCTTCCTTGGAGGAGCGGCTACCAAACACAAAACCCAAGCCTACGTGGTTGCGGGCATGGGCCCCACCCCGCTGGGGAACGATCCGGCAACGGCGGGCGTCCTTCCCCTTGCACGGTCCGTGCGGTGGGCCCGCCCTCCTGGGATCACCTACTCCTTACGCCTGATGGGGCGGGGGCGTAGTCGTCCTGGAGGAGGAGCGCATCCGTACTCGAACAGTGCGGTAATGGAGACAGGGCCCGTACTGTGGGTTCTGTCGGTGACCTGGAGCACAGTCCGTCTAGAAGGGGGCGCGCGAAGCCCATGAGCGGTGTCATGAAGCGTATGGGGATGATCTTCCGCGCGAAGGCGAACAAGGCCCTTGACCGGGCCGAGGACCCGCGCGAAACCCTCGACTACTCGTACCAGAAGCAGCTGGAGCTGCTGCAGAAGGTGCGCCGCGGAGTCGCCGACGTGGCGACCTCCCGCAAGCGCCTGGAGCTGCAGCTCAACCAGCTCCAGGGGCAGTCCGCCAAGCTGGAGGACCAGGGCCGCAAGGCCCTCGCCCTGGGCCGCGAGGACCTGGCCCGTGAGGCCCTGTCCCGGCGCGCCTCGCTCCAGCAGCAGGTCAGCGACCTGGAGGTGCAGCACCAGACCCTCCAGGGCGAGGAGGAGAAGCTGACGCTGGCCGCCCAGCGGCTGCAGGCCAAGGTGGACGCCTTCCGCACGAAGAAGGAGACCATCAAGGCCACCTACACGGCGGCCCAGGCCCAGACCCGGATCGCGGAGTCCTTCTCCGGCATCTCCGAGGAGATGAGCGACGTCGGCCTGGCCATCCAGCGCGCCGAGGACAAGACCGCGCAGCTGCAGGCCCGCGCCGGCGCGATCGACGAGCTGCTGGCCTCCGGCGCGCTCGACGACCAGAGCGGCCTCGGCTCCAAGGACGACATCCAGGCCGAGCTCGACCGTCTCTCGGGCGGTACGGACGTGGAGCTGGAGCTCCAGCGCATGAAGGCCGAGCTGGCGGGCGGCCCGGCCGACCGGCAGCAGGCCATCGAGGGCGGCGCCCAGGGCAACGGGCAGCAGCCGCAGGCTCCGCACCGGTTCGACAAGCAGTAGGACGGGGCCCGTCATGATTGTCCGCATCATGGGGGAAGGCCAGGTGGAAGTGGCCGACAGCCACTTCCCCGAGCTCAACAAGCTGGACGACGAACTGCTCGCGGAGATGGAGGGCGGTGACGAGGACGGCTTCCGGCGGACGCTGGGCGCGCTGCTCGACGCCGTGCGGCGCCTCGGCACGCCGCTCCCGGACGACGCGCTGGAACCGTCCGAGCTGATCCTCCCCGCGGCGGACGCCGGGCTGGACGAGGTCAGGGAGATGCTCAGCGACGACGGCCTGATCCCGGGCTGAGCCCCGGACCGGGTCACCGACAGCACGGCGGCGGGTCCCTCCCCTCCGAGAGGGGGCCGGACCCGCCGCCGTCGTCGTCAGGGCGGGGGCGGTTTCTCCAGGGACACGCGGTGATCGGGGTCCGGGGTCCCGCCGATGAAGTTCTCGAACGCGCGCCGCGGCCGCGCCCAGCGCCGGTCGTGGTGGTAGGCCCGTAGCTCGGTCTTGGCCCGGGCCCGCGGCCGGTTCGCGTAGAACCGCTTCGCGTACGGGGATCCGGGCCGGGCCAGCCGGATCGCACCGACCAGCGCCACCAGGGGGACGACCAGGCCGAAGAGCGCGGTGCGCGCCTTGCCCTTCCACAGGGCGATCAGGGCCAGGCAGAAGTTGGTGGCCCCGTTCATGACGACCAGGCCCCGGCTCTGGCGCTCCTCGGTCGACAGGTCGTTCACCCCGAAGGGTACGAATCCGCCGATGACCAGGGCCACGACGGCGGCCGTGATGACCACGAGCTCCACGCTCTTGCGGCCCTGCTCGCTCCAGTACACGTCGTCCAGGTGCAGGATCAGCGCGAACTCGTCCAGGACCAGGCCCGCGCCGAGCCCGAAGATCACGGCGGACACGCACGCGCCGAAGCCGTAGCGGCCGGTGCCGACCGCGCCGAAGCCGCCGATGACGACGAGGATCACGCCCGGCACCACGTGGTGGACGTGCAGACCGCCCGGGGTGACGTTCTTGAAGGGGCCCCGGCCCGCCCGGATCATCCGGGTGATCACACGGGTGACCAGGAACGACATCACGAACGCGAGCAACGCGAGCAGGAGCGGCAGCTTCCCCGGTTCGACGATGTTCCGATACCACCAGTGACCCATCCCACTGACTCCCTGTTTGGCATGTAATGGGTAATTTACCGCCCGCGACGAGCGGGTACCGTTCCCGCCGATGACAGATTCGTTCGACGGCCCGCCCCAGACGCCGCCCGCGGAACGCGCCTCGTTCCTCGACGGCGTCCGTTTCGCGTTCGGCACCCTCACCGTGCTGCCCGCCCGCATCACCCGCTGGGACCGCCCCGCCGCCCGCACCGGAATGGCCTGCGCCCCGCTCGCCGGACTGGTCGTCGGCGTGCTCGCGGCCCTGCCCGGAGTGCTCCTGCTGCTGCTCGGCGCCGGCCCGCTGCTCGCCGCGACCCTCACCGTCGCCGGACCGGCCGCGCTGACCCGGGCCCTGCACCTGGACGGCCTCGCCGACACGGCCGACGGCCTCGGAAGCGCCAAACCGGCCGACGAGGCCCTGCGGATCATGAAACAGTCCGACATCGGCCCCTTCGGCGTCGTGACCCTGGTGATCGTGCTGCTCCTCCAGGTGGCCGCCCTGTCCGAGATCTACGCCGACAGCTGGATCCGGGGCGCCCTCGCCGCCGTCGTCGCCGCCGTGGCGGCCCGCCTCGCCATGACCCTGGCCTGCCGCGAAGGCGTCCCGGCGGCCCGCCCCGGGGGACTGGGCGCCGCCGTCGCCGGCGTGGTCCCGCGGCGCGCAGCCGCCCTGATCGCCGCGCTCACCGTCGCCGCGGCCGCGGCCGCCGCCCTGCCCATGGGCCTGCCCGCCGCCGGCCGGACCGCGGCCGCGGTCCTCGCCGCCCTGCTCGCCGCTCAGCTGCTGCTCCGCCGCTGCGTACGCCGCTTCGACGGGGTCACCGGCGACGTCTTCGGCGCCCTGGCCGAGGTCGCGGCGACCACCGCCCTGATCGTCCTCGCCCTCGGCTGAGCGGGTGGCCGGCGCCCCCGCGTACCCTCACCCCGTGGACCACACTGCGACGGACCTGCCCTCCGCCGCGCCCGTCAGGGTGCTGCTCGTCGACGACCAGGCACTGCTGCGCAGCGCCTTCAAGGTGCTCGTCGACTCCGAACCGGACATGGAAGTCGTCGGGGAGGCTTCCGACGGGGCCCAGGCCGTCGAACTCGCCCGCCGTACACGCCCCGACGTCGTCCTCATGGACATCCGGATGCCCGGCACCGACGGGCTCGCCGCCACCCGCATGATCAGCGCGGACCCGGAACTCGCCGACGTGCGCGTGGTGATGCTGACGACCTTCGAGGTCGACGAGTACGTGGTCTCGGCCCTGCGGGCCGGCGCCTCCGGCTTCCTCGGCAAGGGCGCCGAGCCGGACGAACTGCTCAACGCCATCCGTGTCGCCGCGGCCGGCGAGGCCCTGCTCTCCCCGGCCGCCACCAAAGGGCTCATCGCCACCTTCCTCGCCCAGGGCGGCGGTACCGACCCCGCCGCCGCGGCCTCGGCCGGGTCGCACGCCCAGCGGCTCGCCGCACTGACCGTCCGGGAGCGCGAGGTCCTCGTACACGTGGCGGCGGGACTGTCGAACGACGGGATCGCCGGGCGGCTGGAGGTCAGCCCGCTGACCGTCAAGACCCACGTGAACCGGGCGATGGCCAAGCTCGGCGCCCGCGACCGGGCCCAATTGGTGGTTATTGCCTACGAATCAGGACTGGTCCGCCCACGCGCGGAGTAGCGCGGCCCCGTACGACGTACTCCAGACGCGGTATGCCGCACATAAGGACGGCACCTGCGAGCGACGAAACGCGCGACCGCTGTGCGACAGGGTAGGAGTGCCCTCGCGTTCGTCACTGCAGAGAGATCTCATACCCATGTCCTGGCTGTCCCGCTTCAGCCTGGCCCAAAGGGCCCTGGTCGGCCTCGTGTCGATCGTGGCGCTCCTCTTCGGCGCCATAGCCATCCCGCAGCTCAAGCAGCAGCTGCTGCCCTCCATCGAATTGCCGATGGTGTCCGTGCTCGCGCCGTACCAGGGCGCCTCGCCCGACGTGGTCGAGAAGCAGGTCGTCGAACCGATCGAGGCCATGCTCAAGGGTGTCGACGGCCTCACCGGCATCACCTCCACCGCCAGCGAGGGCAACGCCCTCATCATGGCCACCTTCGACTACGGCGACAGCGGCACCAAGCAGCTCGTCGCCGACGTCCAGCAGGCCGTCAACCGGGCCCGCGTCCGGCTGCCCGCCGAGGTCGACCCGCAGGTCGTGGCCGGTTCCACCGACGACATCCCGACCGTCATCCTGGCCGTCACCTCCGACAAGGACCAGCAGGCGCTCGCCGACCAGCTGGAACGTTCCGTCGTGCCCGTCCTCTCGGACATCGAGGGCGTCGGCCAGGTCACCGTCGACGGGGTCCAGGACCTCCAGGTCACCGTCACCCCCGACAACGCCAAGCTCGCGGCCGCCGGCCTCGACGGCGCCTCCCTCGCCCAGGGCCTCCAGGCGGGCGGCGCGGCCGTCCCCGCCGGTTCCTTCGACGAGGCGGGCAAGAACCGCACCGTGCGCGTCGGCGGCGGCTACACCTCCCTCGCCCAGCTCGAAGAGCTGCGCCTGAGCCCCGGCCCGGGCAAGCCGGCCGTCCGCCTCGCCGACGTCGCCACCGTCAAGCAGGAGCCGGCCAAGGCCGTCTCCATCACCCGCACCAACGGCAAGCCCAGCCTCGCCCTCGTCCTCACCATGGACAAGGACGGCAGCGCCGTCGCCATCTCCGACGCGGTCAAGGACAAGCTCCCCGAGCTGCGCACCGCGCTCGGCGCCGGCGCCGACCTGACCGTCGTCAGCGACCAGGGCCCGGCCGTCGCCAAGTCCATCTCCAGCCTCACCACCGAGGGCATGCTCGGCCTGCTCTTCGCGGTGATCGTGATCCTGGTCTTCCTGGCCTCGCTGCGCTCGACGCTGGTCACGGCGGTCTCGATCCCGCTGTCCGTCGTCCTCGCGCTCATCGTGCTGTGGACCCAGGACCTCTCGCTCAACATGCTGACCCTGGGCGCGCTCACCATCGCCATCGGCCGTGTCGTCGACGACTCGATCGTGGTCCTGGAGAACATCAAGCGCCACCTCGGCTACGGCGAGGAGCGCGAGGCCGCGATCATCACCGCGGTCAAGGAGGTCGCCGGCGCGGTCACCTCCTCCACCCTCACCACCGTCGCCGTCTTCCTGCCGATCGGCCTCACCGGCGGCATGATCGGCGAGCTCTTCGGGTCCTTCTCGCTCACCGTCACCGCGGCCCTGCTGGCGTCGCTGCTCGTCTCGCTGACGGTCGTACCGGTGCTCTCGTACTGGTTCCTGAGCGCACCCAAGGGCGTCGAGCCCGGCAACGCCGAGAGCGCGGCCAAGGCCCGCCGCGAGGCCGAGGAGAAGGAGGCGCGCAGCCGCCTCCAGCTCTTCTACGTCCGTGTCCTGGGCTTCGCCACCCGCCGCCGGCTCACCAGTGTGGCCATCGCGGTGGTCGTCCTCTTCGGCACCTTCGGGATGACCCCGCTGCTGAAGACCAACTTCTTCGACCAGGGCGAGCAGGAAGTCCTGACGGTCAAGCAGGAGCTCGCCCCCGGCACCTCGCTGGCCGCCTCCGACGAGGCGAGC
Source organism: Streptomyces sp. CLCI03 (assembly GCF_053615355.1). Taxonomy (NCBI): domain Bacteria; kingdom Bacillati; phylum Actinomycetota; class Actinomycetes; order Kitasatosporales; family Streptomycetaceae; genus Streptomyces; species Streptomyces sp. CLCI03. Next base: position 5,808,306 of record NZ_CM132132.1, read on the forward strand.
CGCAAGATCGAGCAGGTGCTGTCCTCGGTCGACGGCGTCAAGAGCTACCAGGTCACCGTCGGCTCCTCCGGCTTCCTCGCGGCCTTCGGCGGCGGTACGGGCTCCAACCAGGCCTCCTACCAGGTCAGCCTGAAGGACTCCGGCAAGGCGGACGCCGTCAAGAAGGGCATCGAGAGCAAGCTGGCCGCCCTCGACGGCATCGGCGAGACCCGCATCGTCGCCGGTGACGGCTTCGGCAGCCAGAACCTCAGCGTGGTCGTCAAGGCCGGTGACGGCAAGGTCCTCGCCGAGGCCGCCGAGCAGGTCCGCGCCGAGGTCGCCAAGCTCAAGGACGTCGCCGACGTGCAGAGCGACCTGTCCCAGTCCGTGCCCCGCATCTCCGTGACCGCCACCCCCAAGGCGGCCGAGGCCGGCCTGAACCAGGCCGCGCTCGGCGCGATCGTCGCGCAGGCCGTCCGGGGCAACCCGGCGGGCAAGGCCGTCCTCGACGACACCGAGCGGGACATCGTCATCAGGTCCGCGCAGCCGGCCACCACCCTGGCCGAACTGCAGGCGCTCCCGGTCGGCCCCCTCAAGCTCGGCGACATCGCCGAGGTCAAGGAGGTCCCCGGCCCGGTCGCGATGACCCGGATCGACGGCGCCCGCGCCGCCACCGTCACCGCCCGGCCGCTCGGCGACAACACCGGCGCGGTCAGCGCCGAGCTGCAGACCAAGCTCAAGGCCCTGGACCTGCCCGAGGGTGCCACCGCCTCCATCGGCGGCGTCTCCGAGGACCAGGACGAGGCCTTCGGCTCGCTGGGCCTGGCCATGCTCGCGGCCATCGCGATCGTGTTCATGCTGCTCGTGGCGACCTTCCGGTCGCTGATCCAGCCGCTGATCCTGCTGGTCTCCGTCCCGTTCGCGGCGACCGGCGCACTCGGCCTGCTCATCGCCACCGGCACCCCGATGGGCGTTCCGGCGATGATCGGCATGCTGATGCTCATCGGCATCGTGGTGACCAACGCGATCGTCCTGATCGACCTGGTCAACCAGTACCGCGCCCAGGGCCTGGGCGTCGTCGAGGCGGTCATCGAGGGCGGCCGGCACCGGCTGCGCCCGATCCTGATGACGGCCCTGGCGACGATCTTCGCGCTGCTCCCGATGGCGCTGGGCGTCACCGGCGAGGGCGGGTTCATCTCGCAGCCGCTCGCGGTCGTGGTGATCGGCGGTCTGGTCAGCTCCACCCTGCTGACGCTGCTGCTGGTGCCGACCCTCTACACGATGGTCGAGCTCCGCAAGGAGCGTCGTCGTGCCAAGCGCTCGGCGAAGCGCGAGGCCCGCCTGACGGTGGTCCCGACCCCCGCCGCCTCGGAGGACGAGGTCCCGGCCAAGGCCTGACACCCGTCGCACGACAGCCGAAGGGCCGCCCCTCGACACGAGGGGCGGCCCTTCGGGCGTGTGCGGGGGAGCGCGGCGGCTACGGGAGCGCCAGCATCCGCTCCAGCGCGAGCTTCGCGAAGCTCTCCGTCTCCTTGTCGACCTGGATCTGGTTGACGAGGTTGCCCTCGGCCAGGGACTCCAGGGTCCACACCAGGTGCGGGAGGTCGATGCGGTTCATCGTGGAGCAGAAGCAGACCGTCTTGTCGAGGAAGACGACTTCCTTGTCCTCGGCGGCGAATCGGTTCGCCAGGCGGCGGACCAGGTTCAGCTCGGTGCCGATGGCCCACTTGGAACCGGCCGGGGCCGCTTCCAGCGCCTTGATGATGTACTCCGTCGAGCCGACGTAGTCCGCGGCCGCCACGACCTCGTGCTTGCACTCGGGGTGGACCAGGACGTTCACGCCGGGGATCCGGGCGCGGACGTCGTTGACCGAGTCGACCGAGAACCGGCCGTGCACCGAGCAGTGCCCGCGCCACAGGATCATCTTGGCGTTCCGCAGCTGCTCGACGGTGAGGCCGCCGTTCGGCTTGTGCGGGTTGTAGAGCACGCAGTCGTCCAGGGACATGCCCATGTCGCGGACGGCGGTGTTGCGCCCCAGGTGCTGGTCCGGGAGGAAGAGGATCTTCTCGCCCTGCTCGAACGCCCACTCCAGGGCCTTCTTCGCGTTGGACGAGGTACAGATCGTGCCGCCGTGCTTGCCGGTGAAGGCCTTGATGTCGGCGGAGGAGTTCATGTACGAGACGGGCACCGTGGTGTCGGCGATGCCGGCCTCGGTCAGCACGTCCCAGCACTCCGCGACCTGCTCGGCGGTGGCCATGTCGGCCATCGAGCAGCCGGCGGCCAGGTCCGGCAGGACGACCTTCTGGTCGTCCGAGGTCAGGATGTCCGCGGACTCGGCCATGAAGTGCACGCCGCAGAAGACGATGTACTCGGCCTCCGGCTTGGCGGCCGCGTCCTTGGCCAGTTTGAAGGAGTCGCCGGTGACGTCCGCGAACTCGATGACCTCGTCACGCTGGTAGTGGTGGCCCAGGATGAAGACCTTGTCCCCGAGCTTCTCCTTGGCCGCGCGGGCACGCTCCACGAGGTTCGGGTCCGACGGCGAAGGCAGGTCGCCGGGGCACTCCACCCCGCGCTCGCTCTTGGGGTCGGCCTCACGGCCGAGCAGCAGCAGGGCAAGGGGCGTCGGCTGGACGTCCAAGGGCTGGGCGGTGGTCACGACACGCACCCTTTCTGTTCTGCGACAAGGATTTCTGGATCATCGCTTCGACTTCTCGTCTACTTGACGTTATCTATCATAACCGCTTCACGTCAGTTTGACGATGCCGATAGTGTCAATGTGACGCATCAGCCCACGATTCGCCGGGCCCACCCCCTCGCGCGGTGTGCGAGCATGGAATATCTGAAACAAGCGTCGGGTCCCGGAATGAATCCGCGGTCCCGCTCGTTGCCACCGACGGCAAGAGTCCGACGTTTCCTCGCCTCCGGCGGGGAGCCGCCCACTTCGGGAGTGAATGCAGATGTCCGTACAGGACGACAAGACCACTGTGAGCGACGGCATCCTCCTGTCCGACGCCGCCGCCGAGAAGGTCAGGACCCTGCTGGAGCAGGAAGGCCGCGATGACTTGGCGCTCCGCGTCGCCGTCCAGCCCGGTGGCTGCTCCGGCCTGCGCTACCAGCTCTTCTTCGACGAGCGCTCCCTCGACGGGGACGTCGTGAAGGACTTCGACGGTGTGAAGGTCGTCACGGACCGGATGAGCTCCCCGTACCTCCACGGTGCCTCGATCGACTTCGTCGACACCATCGAGAAGCAGGGCTTCACGATCGACAACCCGAACGCCACGGGCTCCTGCGCCTGCGGCGACTCGTTCAGCTAAGCCTGGACACGCGCGTGACGAGGGCCCGCCCCCGGTCGAATCCGACCGGGGGCGGGCCCTCGTCACATACCCGTGCCGCTCCTGCGGAGCCCGCGACTACTGCCGGGGGAGCGGCTTGCCGGTGGTCGCGTCGATCACCTTGCGGTCACCCAGCGGCTGCTGCAGCGTCACCGACGAGGACATCTCCTCCGCCAGCATGATGCAGGCCTGACCCGGCTTCTTCGGCGTGTCCGTGATCTTCACCATCACCGACTCCGCCTGCTCCCGCGCCTCCACGGCGTACGTGCTGCACACGCTGCCCCAGAAGTTCACGGTCAGCTTCCGATCGGCCTCCGCGTACGAGAACCCGGGCACGGTACGACCGTCCTTCGGGCCGGGAGTGCTCTCCTGGGCCGCCGCGGGCTGGGCCACCGTGTGGCCCGGCGCGCCGCCCTGGCCCGCCACCTCGAAGAGCCACGCCGGCACCAGACCCTGCGCCCCGTTCACCGTGCCCGGAACCAGCCCGAGCACCGCCCCCTTCACCGTCTCCGTCCGCGGCGGCTTCATCGGCCGCGGCTCCGGATTGCACGGCACCGTGTCCGTGGCCGCCACCGGGGTGTCCGCCGCAAGCGGGACCGCGCTCGCGCATCCGCTCGGCTCGGGGTTCCCGCCGCCGCCCGACCTCGCGTTCAGCCGGGCCAGCGCCTCCACCGCCCCGACCACCGGCTGCTCGGCCGCCCGTACGGGAGCCTTCAGCTCCCCGTTGGCCCCCACCACCGAGCCGTCGGAGCCCACGCTGACCTTCGTGGACCAGCCCTGCGTGGGCAGCCCGCCGACCACCGGGTCGGCGGCCACCACCCGTACCGAACCCTGGTTCATCCGGGCGTCCTGCGCGGCGCCTTCCAGCCCCGCGGCGGCCAGTACCGGGGCCGCGGCCGCCTTGGCGGCCTCCTCCGACACCGGCTTGCCCGTCTCGGCCCCACCGCCCGCGCTCCCGCCGCCGACATCGCGGGGGAGGGTGGCCGGGCCGCAGGTGTCCTTGCCGCGCACACAGTCGTCCCCGGCGCCGCTCCCGCTGCCGTTGCCCGGCGCCTGGAAGCGGGCGAAGTTCCACGTCCCCGGCGCCGTACGGGACACCGTGAGCCGGGGCCCGGAACCGTCGGCGGCCTCCCCGGCCAGCCACACGTCGCCGCTCAGCCGCGGCTCGCCCGGCAGACCCAGAGCCGCCGCCAGGCGGGCCACCTCCGCCGAGGTGACCTCGCCGGACAGGGCGTAGGTCGGGGCGTTCGCCGGAGCCTCCGGAAGCTTCACGTCGGTCCGGTAGACCACCCCCTCGCCGGACGGGTCGGGCTCCCCGGGCGCGATGCCCGGCCCCGAGGGATCTCCCGCGTCACGGGGCGCGGACGCCGCACTTCCGGCCTTGCGGTGGCCCGACCCACCGTCGCCGTAGGCGGTCGACGCCCAGTACGCGGTACCGCCGCCCGCGAGCAGGACGGCCGCCGCGATCGAACCGACGGCCCAGGCGGGCCGCCGCCGTGTGCCGCGTGATGTGTCGTCGGGTTCTTCGCTGGTCACCGCATCGCTCCTTCACCGGTCCGTCGTACCTGATGCGGGTGTGACGGACCGGGAGCGCAACCGGTTCCCTCCTACTGATCCCCGTACACGGACGTGGCGGCGATCAGCCGCGCCGAGGCCGGCGGGACGCTGATCCCGTGGATCTGAGAAGGGGCCACGCGGACCGGCCGCGGCTCCGCCGGGACCGTCCAGTGCGGGGCCATCCGGGCGCAGTCACCGAGCAGACGGGCGAAACCGGGCTGCCGTGGGGCTTCCGTGCCACGCTTGTCGGCGCTGTACTCGCAGTAGCCGAAACCGTCGGTATAGGTCATGGAGGCACCGTAGGCTTCCGAACTCGCGCGAAGAAAGACCTACTAAGGGGTAGTTTCCGGGGTACTGCCAGGGGCCGCTTACCGGGTAGTTTTGACTGTCCCTCGCCGTCCTCAGCAGGAGCGTCCACGCCGTGCGCATCGCAGTCACCGGCTCCATCGCCACCGACCACCTCATGACCTTCCCCGGCCGTTTCGCCGACCAGCTGGTCGCGGACCAGCTGCACACGGTCTCCCTCTCCTTCCTCGTCGACAACCTCGACGTCCGCCGGGGAGGGGTCGGCCCGAACATCTGCTTCGGTATGGGGCAGCTCGGCAGCCGCCCGATCCTCGTCGGAGCCGCCGGCTCCGACTTCGACGAGTACCGCGCCTGGCTGGACCGGCACGGCGTCGACACCGAGTCCGTCCGGATCTCCGAGGTCCTGCACACCGCGCGCTTCGTGTGCACCACGGACTCCGACCACAACCAGATCGGCTCCTTCTACACGGGCGCGATGAGCGAGGCCCGCCTGATCGAGCTGAAGGCCGTCGCCGACCGGGTGGGCGGGCTCGACCTCGTCCTCATCGGCGCCGACGACCCCGAGGCGATGCTGCGCCACACGGAGGAGTGCCGCACGCGCGGGATCCCCTTCGCCGCGGACTTCTCGCAGCAGATCGCCCGGATGGACGGCGACAACATCCGCACCCTGATGGAGGGCGCGACCTTCCTCTTCTCCAACGAGTACGAGAAGGGCCTCATCGAGTCGAAGTCCGGCTGGACCGACGCGGAGATCCTCTCGAAGGTCGGCACCCGCGTGACCACCCTCGGCTCCAACGGCGTCCGGATCGAGCGCGTCGGTGAGGACCCGATCGTGGTCGGCTGCCCGGAGGAGACCGCGAAGGTCGACCCGACGGGTGTCGGCGACGCGTTCCGCGCCGGGTTCCTGACGGGGCTCGGCTGGGGCGTCGGCCTGGAGCGCGCGGCGCAGCTGGGCTGCATGCTCGCGACGCTGGTCATCGAGACCCTGGGCACCCAGGAGTACGCGCTGGCCCGCGCCCACTTCATGGAGCGCTTCACGAAGGCCTACGGCGAGGAAGCCGCGGCGGAGGTCCGCGCCCACCTCTCCTGACGGCCGCAGCCCTACCCCGGCGGCGGGGGCCCAGCCCCCGCCGCCGCCATCTCAGCCTCGGCCGGCCATCTTGAGCCTCGCCGGCGTTTGAGGCGCGGATGTGCCTGGCCGAGGCCCAAAGGGGGCGAGGCTGGGTTCGGCCGGCCGAGGCGGAGGCGTGCCCGGCGCAGCCGGATGGGTGCGGGCCCGGTCAGGTGGCGCGGCGGACCGTGTAGGCGGAGCCGGTTTCGCGGGGGGTCTCGCCCAGGTACGTGTGGCCCCGCATCGCGCACCACGCCGGGATGTCCAGCCGAGCCACCTCGTCGTCGGAGACGACCGTGACCGTCCCGCCCACCGGGACCGTCACGATGGCCCGTGCCAGCTCGATCACCGGCTGCGGGCACCGCAGCCCCAGCGCGTCGAGCTCCAGCGAGTCCGCCACCGGCGCCACCGCCGGGGGCTCCGACACGCCGAGCCGTTCCCGTACGTCCGCCACCGCGCGCGGCAGTACCTCCAGGAACGCGTTGACCTCCTCCGCCGGGGTCCCCGGCGGCAGGGACACCCGTACGTTCCCCTCCGACAGCACGCCCATCGCCCGCAGCACGTGACTGGGGGTCAGTGTGGAGCTCGTGCACGAGGAGCCCGAGGAGACCGAGAAACCGGCTCGGTCCAGCTCGTGCAGCAGCGTCTCCCCGTCGACGTACAGACAGGAGAAGGTGACCAGGTGCGGCAGCCGCCGCTCGGGATCGCCCACCACCTCCACGTCCGGGACCAGCCGCACCACCCGCCGCCGGATGCGGTCCACCAGGACCCGCAGCCGGGCCGCCTCCGCCTCCGCCTCGGCCCGTACGGCCCGCAGCGAAGCCGCCGCGGCCACGATCGCCGGCAGGTTCGTGAAACCGGGGGAGCGCCCCGACTCCCGCTCGTCCGCGGGGCCTTGGGGGGAGAAGCGCACCCCCTTGCGGACCGCCAGCAGGCCGACCCCGGGCGGGCCGCCCCACTTGTGCGCGCTCGCCGCCAGGACGGACCAGGCGCCCTCCACCGGACCCCAGCCCAGCGACTGGGCCGCGTCCACCAGCAGCGGCACCCCGGCCGCCCCGCAGACCTCGGCCACCTCAGCCACCGGCTGGACCGTGCCCACCTCGTGGTTGGCCGACTGGAGGCAGGCGAGGGCGGTCTGCGGGGTGAGTGCGTCCGCGTAGGCGGCGGGCGTCACCGCGCCCCACCGGTCCACCGGGACCTCGGTCACCGTCCCGCCGCGCGCCCCGTGCACCTCGGCCGCGTGCAATACCGAACTGTGTTCGACCGCCGATACGACCAGATGACTTCCGACGCGCCGGCGCCCCGCGAGGACTCCCGCCACCCCCGTGTGAACCGCGTGCGTCCCCGAAGGAGTGAACACGAGCTCGTCGGCCCGGCATCCCACCGCCTCCGCGGCGGCCTCCCGCGCCGCGTCCAGCAACAGCCGGGCGCGCCTGCCCTCCCGGTACAGCCGGGCCGGATCGGCCCAGCCCTCGTCCAGGGCGGCCTGCAACGCCTGGCGGGCCACGGGGTGCAGGGGAGCGGCGGACGCGCTGTCGAAGTACGGCATCCGGCCACGCTAGCGCCGGCCCCCGAGCGTTCGAGGTCAGGGGGCGTCAGAAGCGCCCCGGAGCCCGCCATTCAGGGCCATTCGCACCGTCCCCCGGACGGCGGATCCATCCCTTCGGGGGCAGTAGCGGCGCGTTGGGCACCCTCCCCGCGCGACCCCAAATAGCGTCCAGTAGGGTTTGGTCCGCATAAACATCCAAACCCCTGCCTGCGTCAGGGCCGGCGACCGACCCGAACACGGCCGCGGCCGGCCGCGCGGGCCGAGACTCTCGGGAAGGCGCTACGTGAGTCCCTACGGCTCCGACCGCTCGCCGCGGCGCCCGATGCGGCGGAAGCTGCTGCAGGCGCTGACTGCGGGCGTGGTCCTGGCGACCGCCACTGGTTGCTCGTATACATGGAAAGACTTCCCCCGCCTCGGAATGCCGACTCCGGTAACCGAGGAGGCGCCGCGCATCCTCTCCCTGTGGCAGGGATCCTGGGCGGCCGCGCTGGTCACGGGCATCCTCGTGTGGGGCCTGATCATCTGGAGCGTCATCTTCCACCGGCGCAGCCGGACGAAGATCGAGGTGCCCGCGCAGACCCGGTACAACATGCCCATCGAGGCGCTGTACACCGTGGTCCCGCTGATCATCGTCTCGGTGCTCTTCTACTTCACCGCTCGTGACGAGTCGAAGCTGCTGGCCCTCACCCCGAAGCCGCCGCACACGATCAACGTGATCGGCTTCCAGTGGAGCTGGGGCTTCAACTACGTCGAGAACGTCGACGGCGACGCGGCCACCCCCAAGGCGGGCGCGGTCCCGAAGGAGCTCGCCTCCATTCCGGACCGCTTCACCAAGGACTTCCCGGCGGGCGCCGAGGGCGTCTACCAGAAGGGTGTCCCGGGCGACCGGAACCCCCAGACGGGCAACCCGGGTCCGACCCTGGTCCTCCCCAAGGGTGAGAAGGTCCGCTTCATCCTGTCGTCGAACGACGTGATCCACTCCTTCTGGGTGGTCCCGTTCCTGTTCAAGCAGGACGTCATTCCGGGCCACACCAACGTCTTCGAGGTCACCCCGTCCGAATACGGCACCTTCATGGGCAAGTGCGCCGAACTCTGCGGCGTGGACCACTCCCGGATGCTCTTCAACGTCAAGGTCGTCTCCCCTGAGGACTACCGGGCGTACCTGAAGGATCTGGCGGAGAAGGGTCAGACCGGCTACCTCCCGGCCGGTATCCAGCAGAGCGACCCGGCGCGGAATGCGGAAGTGAACAAACTGTGAGCATCCTCAACGAATCCCAGGGTGCCGCCGCCGACTCGTATGAGAACGAGCTGCCGGTACGGCGCAAGCAGCCGGGCAACGTGGTCGTGAAGTGGATGACCACGACCGACCACAAGACCATCGGCACGATGTACCTGGTCACGTCGTTCGTGTTCTTCATCATCGGCGGTCTGCTGGCGCTCTTCATGCGCGCCGAGCTGGCTCGTCCGGGCACGCAGATCATGTCGAACGAGCAGTTCAACCAGGCGTTCACCATGCATGGCACGATCATGCTGCTGATGTTCGCCACCCCGCTCTTCGCGGGCTTCGCCAACTGGATCATGCCGCTGCAGATCGGCGCGCCCGACGTGGCGTTCCCGCGGCTGAACATGTTCGCGTACTGGCTGTACCTCTTCGGCTCGACCATCGCGGTGGCCGGCTTCGTCACGCCGAACGGCGCCGCCGACTTCGGTTGGTTCGCCTACTCCCCGCTGTCGGACGCGGTCCGTTCGCCGGGCATCGGCGCCGACTTGTGGATCATGGGTCTGGCCTTCTCCGGCTTCGGCACGATCCTCGGCTCGGTCAACTTCATCACCACGATCATCTGCATGCGCGCTCCCGGCATGACGATGTTCCGCATGCCGATCTTCACCTGGAACGTGCTGCTGACCGGTGTCCTGGTCCTGCTCGCCTTCCCGGTGCTGGCCGCCGCGCTCTTCGCGCTGGAGGCCGACCGCAAGTTCGGTTCGCACGTGTTCGATGCCGCGAACGGCGGCGCCTTGCTGTGGCAACACCTCTTCTGGTTCTTCGGGCACCCAGAGGTGTACATCATCGCGCTGCCATTCTTCGGAATCGTCTCCGAGATCATCCCGGTCTTCAGCCGTAAGCCGATGTTCGGTTACATCGGTCTGATCGCCGCGACGATCGCGATCGCCGGTCTTTCCGTGACCGTGTGGGCCCACCACATGTACGTCACCGGCGGTGTGCTGCTTCCGTTCTTCTCCTTCATGACCTTCCTGATCGCGGTACCGACCGGTGTGAAGTTCTTCAACTGGATCGGCACCATGTGGAAGGGCTCGTTGTCCTTCGAGACCCCGATGCTCTGGACGATCGGCTTCCTGGTCACCTTCACCTTCGGTGGTCTGACCGGCGTCATCCTGGCCTCGCCCCCGATGGACTTCCACGTCTCCGACTCGTACTTCGTCGTCGCGCACTTCCACTACGTCGTCTTCGGCACCGTGGTGTTCGCGATGTTCGCCGGCTTCCACTTCTGGTGGCCGAAGTTCACGGGCAAGATGCTGGACGAGCGCCTCGGCAAGATGACGTTCTGGACGCTGTTCATCGGCTTCCACGGCACCTTCCTGGTGCAGCACTGGCTCGGTGCCGAGGGCATGCCGCGTCGTTACGCGGACTACCTCGCCGCCGACGGCTTCACCGCGCTGAACACGATCTCGACGATCAGCTCGTTCGTGCTCGGCCTGTCGATGCTGCCGTTCATGTACAACGTCTGGAAGACCGCCAAGTACGGCAAGAAGATCGAGGTCGACGACCCGTGGGGTTACGGCCGTTCGCTGGAGTGGGCGACGTCCTGCCCGCCGCCGCGGCACAACTTCCTCACCCTGCCGCGGATCCGTTCCGAGTCCCCGGCGTTCGACCTGCACCACCCTGAGATCGCGGCCCTCGACCACCTTGAGGACCACAGCGTCGCCGCCAAGGCCGTCACCGGTGGCAAGGAGGCCGACAAGTGAAGATCCAGGGCAAGATGTTCCTCTGGCTCTCCTTCTTCATCCTGATCATGGCCGTCGTGTACGGCGTGTGGTCGAAGGAGCCCGTCGGAACCACCGCGCTCTTCCTGGCCTTCGGCCTGAGCGTCATGATCGGCTACTACCTGGCCTTCACGGCCAAGCGTGTCGACGAGATGGCCCAGGACAACCTGGAGGCCGACGTCGCCGACGAGGCGGGCGAGCTGGGGTTCTTCTCCCCGCACAGCTGGCAGCCGCTCTCGCTGGGCATCGGCGGTGCGCTCGCGTTCCTGGGCGTCGTCTTCGGCTGGTGGCTCATGTACTTCTCGGCCCCGATCATCATGATCGGCCTGTGGGGCTGGGTGTACGAGTACTACCGCGGTGAGAACCAGAACCAGTAGCAGCACCGTCGCGGCCGCGCCGCGCAGCACTTGGGGCCCGGGCTCCTCCTTCGGGAGGAGCCCGGGCCCCTCGTTTGCAGTCACCCCGCGCGCCGTAATTGTCATATCTTCATAGCGTTGGATCCATGAAGCACTCACCGCGTCTTTGGACGGTACTCAGCTGCTCCCTGCTGGTCGCGTCCCTCGGGGCCGGCGCCACCGCATGCGGGTCCGGCGACAAGAACCCGCTGTCAGCCCGCCCGTACGACGCGGGTGAGCAGGTCGCCTTCAACCAGCGGGCCGGCAGCCGCCCCGTGGACCCCGACCGGCCCCTGGAGATCACCGCCAAGAGCGGTGGCGGCCGGATCACCGATGTGTTGGCCGTGGACACCCACGGCCGCCGCCTGGCGGGCGAACTGAGCGCCAAGGGGGACCGCTGGCACAGCACCACCCCGATGGCCTCAGGCGTCCGCTACACGGTCACCGTGAGCACCGAGGACGAGCGGGGCGCCCCCGGGCAGCGCACGCTCACCTTCGACACCACCCCGTCCAAGGGGATCCTGAAGGTCGAATTCGGCCCGGACGAGGGCAAGTACGGCGTCGGACAGCCCATCACCGCCGAACTCAGCGAGCCCGTCAAGGACAAGGCCGCCCGCGCCATCGTGGAACGGGGCCTCGTCGTCGACGCCCCGCCCGGAGTCGAGGGAGCCTGGCACTGGGTGGACGACAAGAACCTCCACTACCGGCCCAAGGACTACTGGCCCGCCCACTCCGCCGTCTCCGTACGGAGCAACCTGGAGGGCGTCCGGATCACCGACGAGCTCCACGGAGCCGTCGCCAAGCCGCTGAAGCTGGAGATCGGGGACCGGGTCGAGGTCACCACCGACGCCTCCTCGCACTACCTCACGTTCAAGCGCAACGGAGAAGTGATCAACACCATTCCGGTGACCACCGGAAAGCCCGGCTTCTCCACCCGCAACGGCATCAAGGTGGTGCTGGGCAAGCAGTACTTCGTACAGATGCGCGGCGACACCGTCGGCATCGGCGGCAGCGAGTACTACAACCTGCCCGTCTACTACGCCACCCGCGTCACCTGGAGTGGTGAATACGTCCACGCCGCGCCGTGGTCCGTCGGCTCCCAGGGCTACGAGAACGTCAGCCACGGCTGCACGGGCATGAGCACCGGCAACGCCGCCTGGTTCTACGAGAACATCACCGAGGGCGACATCGTCAAGGTGATCAACAGCATCGGCGACGACATGGACGTCTTCGGCAACGGCTTCGGCGACTGGAACATGGACTGGAAGGACTGGCGCCAGGGCAGCGCCCTGCTCAAGGGCACCGAGGAAGGCCGTAGTCCGGTCGACCAGGCCCGCCTGCGCCCCACCGTCTAGGTGGTCTGCGGCCCGGCCTCTCCCCCCGGACGCCGTCCGGGGGGAGAATCCCGGCCACTGTTCACCCGAAAGGCCCTCTGCGGGGCACGTGGGGCCCCGTAGGACGGATCAGGCGTCCAGGGACAGACGGGGCCTCAGAAGGCCCGCCAGGGTCTCCGCGAACTGCACCGGGTCCACCGGAAGGGTCACGGCCGCGTCCGCGCGGCTCCACGTGGCCAGCCAGGCGTCCTGCGGCCGCCCCATCAGCAGCAGCACCGGCGGACACCGGAAGATCTCGTCCTTGATCTGCCGGCACACACCCATGCCCCCGGCCGGAACCGCCTCGCCGTCCAGCACGCACACGTCGATACCGCCGGCGTCCAGCGCCGACAGGACCGCCGGCAGTGTCGCGCACTCCAGGAACTCCACCGGCGGCAGGTCCGCGGCGGGCCTGCGTCCCGCCGCCAGCCGCACCTGCTCCCGGGTGCCCGCGTCGTCGCTGTAGACCAGAACCCGCGCAGTCGCCCGCATTTCGTTCCTCCACGTGGCCGTGAATCACGTTGATGTTGCGCGGGATGCTACTCCTCCCGGTGCGTCGTCAACATCGGTTCGAACATGTCGCAGGTGACCGCGCGCAGGGCTCATCTGATGGGCCGTTCGGGCCTTGCACACGCCCCTGACACTCCGAACGGCACCCCCCGGGGTGAGGGCGGGATAAGCGACCGACATAATGTCGGTCGTGGCGACAGCAACGACAGTAGATACCGGGCACGCGCACCCGACGGTCAACCGGCCGAACCTCGTCAGCGTCGGAACCATCATCTGGTTGAGTTCCGAGCTGATGTTCTTCGCGGCCCTCTTCGCGATGTACTTCACCCTGCGATCCGTGATGGGTCCCGAGTTCTGGACAGAACAGGCCGACGCCCTGAATCTGCCCTTCTCGGCGACGAACACCACGATCCTGGTGCTCTCCTCGCTCACCTGCCAGCTCGGCGTATTCGCCGCCGAGCGCGGTGACGTGAAGAAGCTCAGGACGTGGTTCATCATCACGTTCGTCATGGGTGCGATCTTCATTGGCGGCCAGGTGTTCGAGTACACCGAGCTGGTCAAGCATGAGGGCCTGTCCCTCTCGTCCAACCCGTACGGCTCGGTGTTCTACCTGACCACCGGCTTCCACGGGCTGCACGTGACGGGCGGTCTCATCGCCTTCCTGCTGGTCCTCGGCCGGACGTACGCGGCCAAGAGGTTCACCCACGAACAGGCCACGTCGGCCATCGTCGTGTCCTACTACTGGCACTTCGTCGACGTCGTCTGGATCGGCCTCTTCGCGACGATCTACCTGATCAAGTAGCGAACACGTCACCGGGCGAAGACCCGGCACTCCATCCAGACACACCGACGCAGAAGATCCTGACACCGGGGTAATCCGTGAAAAAGCTCTCCGCACGACGACGCCATCCGCTGGCGGCGGTCGTCGTTCTACTCCTCGCGCTGGCGGCCACTGGGGGGCTGTACGCCGCCTTCGCCCCCGCGGGCAAGGCGCAGGCCGATGAAACCGCCCAGTCCCTCGCCATCGAGGAGGGCAAGAAGCTCTACGCCGTGGGTTGCGCAAGCTGCCACGGAACCGGCGGTCAGGGTTCCTCTGACGGCCCGAGCCTGGTCGGCGTCGGCTCCGCGGCCGTCGACTTCCAGGTGAGCACGGGCCGCATGCCCGCCCAGCAGCCCGGCGCCCAGGTGCCGAAGAAGCCCGTCATCTACGACCAGGCGCAGATCGACCAGCTGGCCGCGTACATCGCGTCGCTCGGCGCCGGTCCGATCACGCCGACCGCGAAGCAGTACGACCCGGCGGGCGCCGACATCGCCAATGGTGGTGAGCTCTTCCGCAACAACTGCGCGCAGTGCCACAACTTCACCGGCGAAGGCGGCGCGCTGACGAACGGCAAGTACGCCCCGAACCTTGAGGACGTCTCGCCGAAGCACATCTACGAGGCCATGCAGACCGGCCCGCAGAACATGCCCTCCTTCCCCGACAGCACCATGCCGGAGAAGCAGAAGAAGGACATCATCGCGTACCTCCAGAACGTCAACGGCGAGAAGTCGACCAGCCCCGGCGGCCTGAAGCTCGGTGGCCTCGGCCCCGTCTCCGAGGGTCTGTTCGGCTGGATCTTCGCCCTGGGTGCGCTGATCGCTGTCGCCGTCTGGGTCGCGGCCCACACCGCTAAGGCCAAGAAGTCATGAGTAGCCAAGAGATTCCCGAAGAGAAGCACCTGCCGAGCGAGCAGGGCGACGCCCACCACGGTGGCGTAGCGGTCGCGGACGACCCGTTCGCCGACCCGGGCCTGCCGGTCCACAAGCCCCGTATCCAGGACATCGACGAGCGGGCGGCCAAGCGCTCCGAGCGCACCGTCGCGATGCTCTTCACGGTGTCGATGCTGGCGACGATCGGCTTCATCGCGTCCTACGTGATCTTCCCGGTCGACAAGATCGTCTACATCTTCCCCATCGGGAAGGTCAGCGCGCTCAACTTCTCCCTGGGCCTGACCCTGGGCGTGGCCCTCTTCTGCATCGGCGCGGGCGCGGTCCACTGGGCCCGCACCCTGATGTCCGACGTCGAGGTCGCCGCCGAGCGCCACGAGATCGCCGCTCCGCCGGAGGTCAAGGCGCAGGTCCTGCAGGACTTCGCCGACGGCGCCAACGAGTCCGGCATCGGCCGGCGGCCCCTGATCCGCAACACGATGCTGGGCGCGCTGGCCATGGTGCCGCTCGCCGGCGTCATGCTGCTGCGCGACCTGGGCCCGCTGCCCGAGGAGAAGCTGCGCAAGACCGTTTGGGCCAAGGGCAAGCTGCTCATCAACGACAACACGAACGAGCCGCTGCGTCCCGAGGACGTGCTCGTCGGGTCGCTGACCTTCGCCAGGCCGGAAGGCCTGGAGGAGGAGCAGCACGACTTCCAGGTCCAGATCGCCAAGGCCGCCCTGATGATCGTCCGTATCCAGCCGGACGACATCAAGGACAAGAAGGAACTGGAGTGGTCCCACGACGGGATCGTGGCCTACTCCAAGATCTGCACCCACGTCGGCTGCCCGATCAGCCTGTACGAGCAGCAGACGCACCACGTGCTCTGCCCGTGCCACCAGTCCACCTTCGACCTCTCCGACGGCGCCCGTGTCATCTTCGGCCCGGCCGGTCACGCGCTTCCGCAGCTGCGGATCGGCGTGAATGACGAAGGCTTCCTCGAAGCGCTCGGCGACTTCGAAGAGCCCGTCGGTCCTGCATTCTGGGAGCGCGGATGAGCACCAGCGACAACAACCAGCGCAAAGCGCCGGCCGGCGAGCGCGTAGCGGACTGGGCGGACGGCCGCCTGGGCATCTACGGCCTGGCCAAGGCCAACATGCGCAAGATCTTCCCGGACCACTGGTCCTTCATGCTGGGTGAGATCTGCCTCTACAGCTTCATCATCATCATCCTCACGGGTGTGTACCTGACGCTGTTCTTCCACCCGAGCATGAACGAGGTCGTGTACCACGGCTCGTACGTGCCGATGCAGGGCGTCATGATGTCCGAGGCCTTCGCCTCGACGCTGGACATCAGCTTCGACGTCCGCGGTGGCCTGCTGATCCGTCAGATCCACCACTGGGCGGCGCTGATCTTCGTCGCGGCGATGATCGTGCACATGATGCGCGTCTTCTTCACCGGCGCGTTCCGCAAGCCCCGTGAGGTCAACTGGATCTTCGGCTTCCTGCTGCTGGTCCTCGGCATGTTCACCGGCTTCACCGGTTACTCGCTGCCGGACGACCTGCTCTCGGGTACCGGTGTCCGCTTCATGCAGGGCGCCATCCTGTCCGTCCCGGTCGTCGGCACCTACCTGTCGATGTTCCTGTTCGGCGGGGAGTTCCCGGGCGGCGACTTCGTCGCACGGTTCTACTCGGTGCACATCCTGCTGCTGCCCGGGATCATGATGGGCCTGCTCGTGGCCCACCTGATCCTGGTCTTCTACCACAAGCACACCCAGTTCGCGGGCCCCGGCAAGACGAACAACAACGTCGTCGGCATGCCGCTGCTGCCGGTCTACATGGCCAAGGCCGGAGGCTTCTTCTTCCTGGTCTTCGGTGTCATCTCGGCCGTCGCCGCCATCGCCACGATCAACCCGATCTGGGCGCTCGGCCCGTACCGCCCGGACCACGTGTCCACCGGTGCGCAGCCCGACTGGTACATGGGTATGCCGGAAGGCCTGATCCGAGCCATGCCCGGCTGGGAGATCAACCTGTGGGGCCACACGCTCGTCCTGGGCGTGTTCATCCCGCTGCTGCTCTTCCCGCTGGTCCTCGGCGCGATCGCCGTCTGGCCCTTCATCGAGTCCTGGGTCACCGGGGACAAGCGCGAGCACCACATCCTGGACCGCCCGCGCAACGTCCCGACCCGCACCGCCTTCGGTGTCGCCTGGATCGCGGAGTACATCGTGCTCCTCATCGGCGGCGGCAACGACATGTTCGCCCAGTACTTCCACCTGTCGATCAACTCGATCACGTGGTTCGTCCGGATCGGCTTCTTCGTCGTCCCGGTGCTGGCGTTCATCGTCACCAAGCGGATCTGCCTCGGCCTCCAGCGCCGGGACCACGACAAGGTGCTGCACGGTCGCGAGACCGGCATCATCAAGCGTCTGCCGCACGGTGAGTTCGTCGAGGTCCACGAGCCGCTCCCGGCGGGCCAGCTGCACAAGCTCACGGCGCACGAGCAGTACAAGCCGATCGAGATCGGCCCGACGGTCGACGAGAACGGTGTCGAGCGCAAGGTGAAGGCCACCGAGAAGCTGCGCGCGAAGCTCAGCCAGGGCTTCTACGGTGAGAACAACCAGATTCCGAAGCCCACGGTGGAGGAATACAAGGAGATCCAGTCCGGCCACGGCCACCACTGATCCCCGAATGAACGCATGAGGGATTGATTTCGGTCAGTCCTGGTGTCGCCACGGCGAGAGCCCCGTCCAGTGTCTGGACGGGGCTCTTTGCCGTAACCGGGGCTGGATAGGCTGAACCCTGACGGATCAGACGTGGCGCCAGAGCATGAGGACGGCCCACCGACAGCAGGAGCGGACCATGAACGTTGCGACCCCGGCAGGCGGCGACAGCGTGGCGGCCCGTGGCTGGCCGGGCGTTCTCGACGCTCTGCTGACCGGCCAGGACCTGACCGCCGAGGACACCGCCTGGGCCATGGACCGGATCATGCGCGGAGAAGCCACCGACGCCCAGATCGCCGGCTTCATGGTCGCGCTGCGGGCCAAGGGGGAGACCGTCGAGGAGATCAACGGCCTCGTACGGGCGATGTACGCGCACGCCAACCTGATCGAGGTACCCGGCCGCACGGTCGACATCGTCGGCACCGGTGGCGACGGGGCCAAAACGGTGAACATCTCCACGATGTCGGCGATCGTGGTCGCCGGTACCGGCGCCAAGGTCGTCAAGCACGGAAACCGGGCCGCGTCCTCCGCGAGCGGCTCCTCCGACGTCCTGGAGAAGCTCGGCGTCAACCTCGACCTCGGCACGGCGCGCGTCGCGGAGGTCGCCGAGGAAGCGGGCATCACCTTCTGCTTCGCGGTCAAGTTCCACCCGGCCCTGCGCCACGTCGCGGCGGCCCGCAAGGAACTCGGCATCCGCACCACCTTCAACGTCCTCGGCCCGCTGACCAACCCGGCCCGGGTACGCGCCCAGGCCTCGGGCGTGGCCGACCCCCGGATGGCCCCCATCGTCGCGGGCGTGCTCGCCTCACGGGGCTCCTCCGCGCTGGTCTTCCGCGGCGACGACGGCCTGGACGAACTGAGCACCACCTCGACCTCACGCGTCTGGTGGGTCCGCGACGGCAAGGTCTCCGAGCAGGCCTTCGACCCCCGTGACGTGGGCATCCCCCTGGTCGGCGTCTCCGCCCTGGCCGGCGGGGACCCCTCGTACAACGCGGACGTGGCCCGCCGCCTGCTGGCCGGCGAGACCGGCCCGGTCCGCGACGCCGTACTGCTCAACTCGGCGGCCGCCCTGGTCGCCCTCGACCCCGGCCCCGGCAGCCTGGAGGAGCAGCTCACGGCCGGTATCGCCCGAGCGGCCCAGTCCATCGACTCGGGCGCGGCGCGGGCCGCCCTGGAGCGCTGGGTCACCGCCAGCAACGCGTAGCCGCACGAGAACGGCGCGAAAGCGACGACCCCGGTCCGCCATTCGGACCGGGGTCTTGCCTTCGGGCGATCTTGTGGCAGGATGCTGACCAGGTCACGAGTGACAGCGTTTAGGCCCCGGCTTGCTGTCCGGCAACCCTCCTTCCGTGGCGGGGTGCCCCGGGTGATGACCAGGTCGTAGGCAGCAAGGCCTACGGCAAGCGCGGATCCCTCGACACCAGGGGTCCTGGTCTTCTCGAGGAGCTTTTTCCGTGAGCAAGCGAATGCGATAGGGCGACTCCGCCCCTACTTCACCCTCGGATCAGGGTCACTTCCGTGTACCCCCGCCCCGCGCGGACCGAGGACCTTCCCGTACCCCGGACGGCCGCAGCGCCGTACCCGCGTACGGGCACACCGAAGCCATTCAGCCCTGCCTGCCGGGAGATACCGCCATGTCCGCATCCCTGAACACCGCCGTCGCCACCGCCACCGTCGACCCCGCCTGTGCCGAGCCGCTCGCCGTCCTCGGCCGGGACGTCACCGTCCCCCTCGTCACCGGCGGCGAGGTCACCTACGCGGCCCTCGACTACGCGGCCAGCGCCCCCGCCCTGCAGCGCGTCTGGGACGACGTCGCCGCGTACGCCCCCTACTACGGCAGCGTGCACCGCGGCGCCGGATACCTCTCGCAGCTCTCCACCGACCTCTTCGAGCAGAGCCGCGTCACCGTCGCCGAGTTCCTCGACTGCCGCCCCACCGACCAGGTCGTCTTCACCCGCTCCACGACCGACTCGCTGAACCTGCTCGCCGCCGTACTCCCCGCCGACTGCCAGGTGTTCGTCTTCGAGACCGAGCACCACGCCTCCCTGCTGCCCTGGGTCGACGCACGGGTCACCTACCTCAACGCCCCGCGCACCCCGGCCGAAGCCGTCGCCACCCTGGAGCGGGCCCTCGCCGACCGCGACCCCTACGGCCCCGCCCTGGTCTGCGTCACCGGCGCCTCCAACGTCACCGGCGAGCTGTGGCCCGTCAAGGAACTCGCCGCCGCCGCGCACGCCCACGGCGCCCGCATCGTCCTGGACGCCGCCCAACTGGCCCCGCACCACCCCGTCTCCGTGCAGGAACTGGACGTCGACTGGGTCGCCTTCTCCGGACACAAGCTCTACGCGCCCTTCGGCTCGGGCGTCCTCGCGGGCCGCGCCGACTGGCTCCAGGACGCCCAGCCCTACCTCGCCGGCGGCGGCGCCTCCCGCAAGGTGGCCCGGCGCGAGGACGGCGGCGTGGACGTCGAGTGGCACACCACGGCCGCCCGCCACGAGGCCGGTTCCCCGAACGTCATCGGCGTCTACTCCATCGCCTCGGCCTGCAAGGCCCTGACCGAGGCCGGCTTCGAGAACCTCGTCGCCCGCGAGCAGCAGCTCATCACGAAGGTCCGGTCGGGCCTGGCGGAGGTTCCCGAGGTCCGGATCCTCTCCCTCTTCGGGGACGACGCCCCGCGCGTCGGCGTCATCTCCTTCGTCGTGGACGGCTGGAACAGCTCCCACTTCGCCGCCGCGCTGTCCGCCGAGTACGGGATCGGCGTCCGCGACGGCCTGTTCTGCGCCCACCCGCTGGTACGGACCCTGCTCGGCAGCGAGCCGCAGGCCCAGGGCGAATGCGGAGCCCCCGAGGCGGCGCCGGGGGAGCGCTCCCTGAACGCGATCCGCGTCAGCTTCGGCGCCGGCACCCCGGACGAGCACGTCGACCGCTTCGTCGACGCGGTGAAGGAACTGGTCACCTCCGGAGCCAAGTGGCAGTACCGCACGGAGGAAGGCCGCTGCGTTCCCCTGCGGGGCGGCGCGGTGGTGTGAGGCTCGGGTCGGCCTGCCGGATGCCCTGCGGGCGGCTCGGTGGTGTTCAGCCGGGCTCGGGCTGCGCCCGGGGCGGCGCCTCAATCGCCGGCGGGGCTGGGGGGTGTGGGTGGTGCGGGGCCCCGCAGGAGGGTCTCCTCGGCTCGGCGCGTGCGGGGGGTCTCGGCAAGGCGGCCGTGGTGACGCCTCGTCCTGCGGGGACCCTCCTGCGTGTCCCCGCCCCACGCCGGGGCTTCGACGGTACGGCCGGAGGGGTGGGGGGACGGGGTGGGGTGTCCCCGCAGGACGAGCGCGCAACCCCGCCCGACAGCCGAGACATGCCCGTAAGGCGCGAGCCGAGGAGACACCCCACCCCGGCCCCCCACCCCGACACCTACCGAGACACGGGCCCGCACATCAAGCCTCGCCGGCGTTTGAGGCGCGGCGCCGGGCGCAGCCCGAGTCCAGCTGAACACCGCAGGGTCCCGGCAGACCGCGCCGGAGGCGTTACGCGTCCAGGCCGATCGCGAACGCCGCTTCCAGGTCGTGCTGGGAGTACGTGCGGAAGGCCACGTGCGTGTCCGTCGCCTCGACGCCCGGGATCTTGCTGATGCGGCCGGGGATGATGTCCGCCAGGTTCTCGTGGCGGGCCACGCGGACCAGCGCGATCAGGTCGTACGTCCCCGTGACGGAGTAGACCTCGCTGACGTTCTCGAGGGCGGCGATGGACTCGGCGATCTCGGGGATCCGGTCCACGCTGGTCTTGATGAGCACGATCGCGGTGATCACGGCTGGCTGTCTC
Source organism: Streptomyces sp. CLCI03 (assembly GCF_053615355.1). Taxonomy (NCBI): domain Bacteria; kingdom Bacillati; phylum Actinomycetota; class Actinomycetes; order Kitasatosporales; family Streptomycetaceae; genus Streptomyces; species Streptomyces sp. CLCI03. The sequence continues at coordinate 5,829,636 of NZ_CM132132.1, forward strand.
CCTCGGTGGCCGTCGCTGGTCGTCTCACTCTAGTCGTACCCCGATATCGGGCCCACGCGTAGAGGAAGCCGAGCGAGAAGCCCACCAGATGGGCCAGATAGGCGACCCCCGGCCCGCTGCCGGCCCGCTGTGCCGCCACCCATTGGAGGGCGAACCAGAACAGCAGCACGATCCACGCCGGGAACCGCAACGGCAGGAAGAAGAGGAACGGGAACAGGCTCGTCACCCTCGCCCGCGGGAGCAGGAAGAGGAACGCGCCCAGGACGGCCGAGATGGCGCCGGAGGCGCCGACCAGCGTTTGCGGGGAGCCCGCGTTGGCCGCCGCGTACGCCGCCATCGCCAGGTAGCCCGTGCAGAGGTAGAAGCCGAGGAACGCCGGGCGGCCCATCCGTTCCTCCGCCATCGCACCGAAGACGTGGAGGAACAGCATGTTCCCCAGCAGGTGCAGCCAGCTGCCGTGGACGAACAGGGCCGTCAGCGGGGTCAGCCAGGCCCGGGGGGTGCCCGTGAACAGTTCGTCCGGGACCACGCCCCAGCGTCGGAAGTAGGCCGTCCCGGCGGACAGCAGCTCATCCCCCGTCCCGTAGGCCGGGTTGAGCCCCGAGGCGGGGCCGAGAACGAACACCACGGCGCAGCCCGCGATCAGCGCATGGGTGACCACCGGTCCCCGGGCGGCCTCGCGAACGGCCCGCCACTTTACGATCATGTGACAGAGCATGACGTAAGGGGACCCACCTGAAGCGGTGGCAGGCCGTAGGGTTACGAGCTGCGGTCCGCAGGACGACGCATACGGCGGCGCGGACGGCTTTAATTGAATCAGCTACGAAGGAGAGAGCGGCCTGATGACGGTTCCCCTGCCGACCGACACCACCCGGTGGCGCTGCACCCTGTGCGGCAACCTCACGCGCTTCGATGTGACCCGTTCGTCGAAGGTCGTGGAGTACGTCCACCTGGACCTCGCCGGGGAGCCCAAGGTCGAGGAACGCGAGGTGGTCAATGAGACCATCGAGTCGGTCCGCTGTCGCTGGTGCAACGCGGTGGACCAGATCGAACTCGTGGACAGGCCGGGCGCGGACTCCTGACGGAGACGCACCCACAGGAAGATCACGGTAGGGGTGACGGATTGTGGAGCCAGCAAGCGGCGCTGAGCCGGCCGACGCGGCCGGCGACGCCGCCGAGGCGCTCGACCACCCGCTGCCGGAAGGCGTGCGGCGTCGGGTCGTCGCGCTCGTCTCGGACGCCTTCGGCGGACTGACGGTCGCGGACCTCCCGGCGCAGCTGCGCCAGTACGCCCGTTTCACCCCGACCCGGCGCGCCAAGTTCGCGGGCAACGCCATGGCCGCGGCGGTCGAGACCGACGCCGTGTTCCGTAGCAGGGTCGCCGAGAAGCTGCGCGAGGCGCAGGCCGATCTGGCCGCCGCGCTGGAGGCCGGCGCGCCCCCGGCCGCCGCGGATCCGCTGGACGTGGCGGCCGCCGCGTTCGTCCTGCGGCCGGCCGGTTGGGTCAAGCTGGTGGCCGCCGCGGGCGAGGAGGCGCAGCGCGCCGACGCCGAGCGGGTGGGCGAGGAGACCCGGCGCGAGCTGGAGCGGCTGCGCGAGGAGCTGGCCCACGCGCGGGAGCTGCAGCGCACGGGCGGGGAGCAGGTCCGGGTCGAACTGGACGCGGCCCGCAAGGAAGCGGAATCGCTTCAGCGCAAGCTGCGCAGTGCTCTCAGTGACGTCAAGCGGGGTGATGCGGCCCTGCGCAAGGTGAATGCGGAGATCGACGGGATCCGCGGTGACGCGGCTGCCCGGGTGGCCGCCGCCGAGAGCGAGTCCCGGCGGCTCAAGTCCCGTCTCGCGGAGGTGGAGACGGCGCTGGAGACCTCGCGCCGGGCCACCCGTGAGGGGCGCAGCATCGAGGACATGCGGCTGCGACTGCTGCTGGACACGGTGCTGGACGCGGCGCAGGGGTTGCGCCGCGAGCTGGCGCTGCCGCCGGTGAACACCCGGCCGGCCGACACCGTGGACGCGGTGGAGCCGGGCCGGATGACGCCGAAGGACATCGCGGCCCGGGCCCTGTCGGAGACCGATCCGGCGTTGCTGGACCAGTTGTTGGCGTTGCCCCAGGCCCATCTGGTGGTCGACGGGTACAACGTGACCAAGACGGGCTATCCGACGATGCCGCTGGAGAAGCAGCGGCTGCGACTGCTGGGCGGGCTGTCGATGCTGGCCGCGCAGACGGGCGCGGAGATGACCTGTGTCTTCGACGGGGCGGAGCTGGCGGCCCCGGTGCTGCTCGCGCCGCCGCGCGGGGTGCGGGTGCTGTTCTCCAAGGCCGGGGTGACGGCGGACGAGCTGATCCGCCAGTTGGTGCGTGCGGAGCCGCCCGGCCGGCCGGTGGTCGTGGTCTCCACGGACCGGGAGGTCGCCGACGGGGTGGCCAAGGCGGGCGCACGGCCCGTGACGTCCGCTTTGTTGCTGAAGCGGCTTTCGCGCGTTTCGTAACTCCTCGCCCTGATGCCCGAATTGATGGGACTCGTGGGGGACGCACCGTCAAGTGCCCTGCACAGAGCGTGCGCTGTAGGTAAAGAACCTGGTGGGGGACCGAATTTTTTCCCGGCAGGATTTGAACTGATCACAGATGGGTCACTAGGGTCTGGTCAAACCTTCGTGCGGTAGATCACTCATTCGGGGTGGCAGCGAAGGCGCTGCCGAGTTGCGTTCTTCGGCGGCTCCCAGGAAGAAGGAGCTCGCCTTCGTGGCGTCCCACCGTCGACCCAAGCAGCCGAACCGCGCTCGTGTGACCGTGCTCACCTCGGTCGCGGCCGCAGCCGTCGCCCTCACCGCCCAGAGCGCCTCCGCCGCGCCGGCGAAGCCGAGCAAGGACGAGGTCAAGGCCCAGGTCGACGCGCTCTACGAAGAGGCGGAGCAGGCCACCGAGAAGTTCAACGGCGCCAAGGAGCGCCAGGACAAGCTCGAGAAGGAGATAGGCCAGCTCCAGGACCAGGTCGCGCGCGGCCAGGGCGACGTCAACGAGCTGCGCAGCACGCTCGGTTCGATGGCCAGCGCCCAGTACCGCAGCGGCGGCATCGATCCCTCCCTCGCCCTCCTCCTCTCCGAGGACCCCGACAGCTACCTCGACAAGGCCTCCTCCCTGGAGCACCTGAGCGGCAAGCAGGTCGAGGCGGTCCAGCGGATCCAGGAGAAGCAGCGCACCCTCGCGCAGCAGCGCCAGGAGGCCGCCGGCAAGCTCGCCGACCTCGACGCCACCCGCAAGGAGCTCGGCGAGAAGAAGAAGGTCTCCGCCGAGAAGCTCGCCGCCGCCCAGGCCCTCCTCAACACCCTTACGGCGCAGGAGCGTGCCGCGCTCAAGGACGAGGACACGCGTGCCAGCCGCGCCGACAGCCAGCGCGTCGACCTCGGCGACGTCAAGGCCTCCGGTCGTGCGGGAGCCGCCCTCGCGGCCGCGAAGACCAAGGTCGGCAGCGCGTACATCTCGGGGCACGAGGGCCCCAACTCCTTCGACTGCTCCGGGCTGACGCAGTGGGCGTACGCGCAGGCCGACGTCAGCATCAGCCGCGTGACCTACACCCAGGTGAACGACGGCACGCGCATCAGCCGCAGCCAGCTGCAGCCCGGTGACCTGGTCTTCTTCTACGGGGACCTGCATCACGTCGGGCTCTACGCCGGCAACAACATGACGCTGCACGCCTCGAACCCGCGCGGTGGCGTCAAGTACGAGTCGATGGACAACATGCCGTTCCAGTTCGGCGTCCGCGTCGGCTGATCCGCTCCGCCCCGCAGTACGGGACGCGCCCGACACCGCCCATCCGGGCGAATTCCCGGGCCCACGTCTGACCGCACGCCCCGCCGGTGACCTGCGTCTCCTGCGGGGCGTCGGCATGTGCGCCCGCCGACGGTCGTTGGCCGGTGTGTGGTCACGCCGCTACTGTCTGCCAGCGCGGAACCCGGCACACGGCCGTCCACGGGGGGCGGACCCGGGCCCCGCGCAGCGGAAGGGAGCGGTTTCACGTGGCGTCCCATCGCCGGGCCGGGCTCGGCAGCCTCGACCGGAACACGAAGATCACCGTCCTCACCGCCGCCGCGGCCACGGCCGCGGTCGCCATGACGGGCGTACCCGCGAGCGCGGCACCCGGCCTCCCGCACGAACCCGGCGGCGGGGCGAGAACGGGCATCAGCGCCCAGGTCGACCGCCTCTTCGAGGAGGCCGAGCAGGCCACCGAACGCTTCAACGAGGCGGGCGAGAGGGCCGACCGGCTCCGCGTCGAGGTCAACCGGGCCCAGGACGCGGTGGCCCGCGGCCAGGAGCGCATCAACACCATGCGGGGCGTCCTGGGCACCTACGCCGGGGCCCAGTACCGCGGCGGCGGCATCGACCCCGCCGTCGGGCTGATGCTGGCCGAGGACCCCGACGCCTACCTGGAACGGGCGGCCGCCCTCGACCGGCTGACCGGACGCCAGGCCCGCCAGCTGGAGGAGCTCCGCGAGGAGCAGCGCGAACTCGGCCAGGAGCGCCGGGAGGCCGCCGGCAAACTCGCCGAACTCGACGCCCTGCGCTCCGACGTGGCCCGGCACAAGCGCTCCGTCACCGCGAAGCTCGCGGCCGCCCGCCGGCTGCTCAACGCCATGCCCTCCGGGGAGCGGGCCGACTACGAACGCGCCTCGCGCTCCGGGGGCCGCCCCGAGGGGCTGCCCGAGCTGTCCTCCCTCGGCCCGTCCTCCGGGCGCGCCGCGACCGCCGTCATGGCGGCCCGCGCCGCGGTCGGCCGGCCGTACGTGTGGGGCTCCACCGGTCCCTCCGGCTTCGACTGCTCCGGGCTGATGGTCTGGTCGTACCGGCAGGCCGGGGTCTCGCTGCCGCGCACCTCCCAGGCCCAGCGGCACGCCGGCCGGCAGGTGCCGCTCTCGCAGGCCCGCCCCGGCGACCTGGTGACCTACCGCTCGGACGCCAGCCACGTCGGCATGTACGTCGGCAACGGCCAGGTGGTGCACGCCCCGTACCCCGGGGCCCGGGTCCGCTACGACCCGGTCGGGATGATGCCCGTCTCCTCGGTGACCCGGCCCTGAGCGCACCCGTGCGTACGATCGTCGGATGTTCCCCGTCCGCCGGTCCCTCGTACGCGTGCTGCCGCTCCTGCTGAGCGCGCTGCTCGCCGGGTGCGGCGCGCCCGCCCCGCGGGACGGCGCCGAGCGGGACATCCGGGACGCCGTCGCCGACTGGTCACGGACACCGCCCGCGGCGCTCGCCGGGATCCCGCTGGAGGGCTGGGCGTACGAGGTCTCCGCGGTCCGGCGCGACGGCGCCGCCGCCACCGCACGGGCCGAGCTGCGCTACCGGCTGAGCGGCTACGACGCGGCCGCGGCCGGCTCGGCGCGCGAGGTGCGCCTGACCCGGGACGGAGGCCGCTGGCAGGTCACCGGGGACCGGGCCGCGCCGGGCGCGCTGCCGCAGCTGTGGGACCAGGGCCCGGTGGCGGTGGTCCGTGGCGCCCATTCGCTGGTGCTGGGGGTCGGCCAGGAGGCGGGGACGCTGTCCGCGATCGCGGCGGAGGCCGACCGGGCGGTGCCCGCGGCGAGCGCCGCCTGGCCGGGGCCCTGGGCGGGCCGGGCCGTGGTGCTGGTGCCCGGCTCCCTGGAGCGGATGGCGGAGCTGCTGGGCCGCCCGGCGGCCGAGTACCGGGGCATGGCGGCCGTCACCACGGGCCGGGTGGGCGCGGCCCCCGCCCCCGCCGACCGGGTCGTCGTGAACCCGCAGGGGTGGGCGCAGCTCAGCCCGTCGGGTCGCGGGGTCATCCTGACCCACGAGGTCACCCATGTGGCCACCCGGGCGGCGACCACCGCCACGACCCCGCTGTGGCTCTCCGAGGGCTTCGCGGACCGGGCGGCCTACCGCGGCACCCAGGTCACCCCGGAGCAGGCCGCGCCGGCCCTGGCCCGGGCCGTACGGCGGGGCGAGGTGCCGGGCGCGTTGCCCGGGGCGGAGGACTTCGCCTTCGGCGGCGATCCGGAGGCGCTGGCCCGGGCGTACGAGGGCGCCTGGCTGGCCTGCCGGCTGATCGCGGGGAGGTGGGGCGAGGCGGCGCTGGTGGACCTGTACGGGAGGGCCGGGCGCGAGCCGTGGCCGGTGGCGGTGCGCGGGGCCCTCGCGGTGGACCCGGACGCGTTGACGAAGGACTGGCAGGAGGCCCTGCGGGCGGAGTTCCGCTGAGGGCGTCCGGTACGTTGGCAGCGATGCACAAGACGCTGATCGTGACCAACGACTTCCCGCCGCGACCGGGCGGCATCCAGGCCTTCCTGCACAACATGGCGCTACGGCTGGATCCCGACCGGATCGTCGTCTACGCCTCCACCTGGAAGCACAGCGCGGAGGGCCGCGAGGCCACCGCGGCCTTCGACGCGGAGCAGCCGTTCCAGGTGATCCGCGACCGTACGACGATGCTGCTGCCGACCCCGCGCGTGACGCGCAGGGCGGTCGGTCTGCTGCGCGAACACGGCTGCGAGTCCGTGTGGTTCGGGGCGGCGGCCCCGCTCGGGCTGATGGGCCCCGCGCTGCGGCGGGCGGGTGCGCGGCGGATCGTGGCGACCACCCACGGGCACGAGGCGGGCTGGGCCCAGCTGCCGGCCGCGCGGCAGCTGCTGCGCCGGATCGGCGAGGGCACCGACACGCTGACCTACCTGGGGGAGTACACGCGCTCGCGGATCGCCTCGGCGGTGACGGACCGCGCGGCGGCCCGGATGGTGCAACTCCCGCCGGGGGTGGACGAGAAGACCTTCCACCCGGGATCGGGCGGGGCCGAGGTCCGGGCCCGGCTCGGGCTGACGGACCGGCCGGTGGTGGTCTGTGTCTCCCGGCTGGTGCCGCGCAAGGGGCAGGACACGCTGATCGAGTCGATGCCGCGGATCCTGGCGGCGGTGCCGGACGCGGTGCTGCTGATCGTGGGCGGCGGGCCGTACGAGGCGGACCTGCGGGAGCTGGCCGTCTCCACCGGCGTCTCGGACTCGGTGGTCTTCACCGGAGCCGTCCCGTGGTCGGAACTCGCGGCGCACTACGGCGCGGGTGACGTCTTCGCCATGCCGTGCCGGACCCGGCGGGGCGGGCTGGACGTGGAGGGGCTCGGCATCGTCTACCTGGAGGCCTCGGCCACGGGGCTGCCGGTGATCGCGGGCGACTCCGGCGGGGCGCCGGACGCGGTGCTCGACGGAGAGACGGGCTGGGTCGTGCGGGGCGGGTCCCCCGAGGAGGCGGCCGACCGGATCGTCACCCTGCTGCGGGATCCGGAGCTCCGTCGCCGGATGGGCGAGCGGGGCCGGGAGTGGGTCGAGGAGAAGTGGCGCTGGGACCTCCTGGCGGAACGGCTGCGCGAGCTGCTGTAGCCGGTGCCGGTGCGGCGCCGCTGCCGGGGGCCCTGCCCCCGGACCCCCGCGCCTCGAACGCCGGCAATGTACAGCCCCTCCGGCGTTTGAGGAGCGGGGTTCGGGGCGGAGCCCCGACGGCGGAGCCGCCGGCGACGGGCCGCGCAGCCACGTCTGACTGTCTCTCAGATGCCTGTCAAGACGGCGTCTGGCCGGAAGGCTGGATTCCGCCCATGATGCGGCCATGACATCGAACCTGACGCGCCGTCAACTATTGGGAATCGGCGCCCTCTCGACCGCCGCCGCACTCGGCTTCACCCGGATCTCGGCGGCCTCCGCCGCGGCCGTGGAGCCCGCCGCCGCCCGGTACGCCCCCGCCATCGTCGTCGGCTCCGGTTACGGATCCGCCGTCGCCGCCCTGCGGCTCGGCCAGGCCGGCGTGCGTACCGTCGTGCTGGAGATGGGCCGACTCTGGGACACCCCCGGGCCCGACGGCAAGATCTTCCCGTCCACCTCCGCCCCCGACCAGCGCTCCATGTGGTTCCGCAACCGCACGGAGGCCCCGCTCGCCCAGTTCCTCTGGCTCGACGTGGTCAACCGCGACATCAACCCCTACCCGGGCGTCCTCGACCGCGTGAACTACGGCGACATGTCCGTGTACGTCGGCCGGGGGGTCGGCGGCGGATCGCTCGTCAACGGCGGCATGGCCCCCACGCCCCGGCGCTCGTACTTCACCGAGGTGCTGCCCCAGGTCGACGCCGACGAGATGTACGGCACGTACTACCCCCGCGCCCGCGCCATGCTCGGGGTGAACGACATCGACCCGGCCTGGTTCGAATCCACCGAGTGGTACCGCTTCGCCCGGATCTCCCGCAAGCACGCCCAGAACACCGGCCTGAAGACCGTCTTCGTCCCCAACGTCTACGACTTCGCGTACATGCAGCGCGAGGCGGCCGGCACCGCCGCCCGCTCGGCCCTCGCCGGCGAGGTCATCTACGGCAACAACCACGGCAAGAAGAGCGTCGACAAGACCTACCTCGCCGCCGCCATCGGCACCGGCAACGTCACCATCGAGACCATGCAGCGTGTCGTCGGCGTAAGGCCCGACCCCGCCGGGGGATACGTCCTGACGGTCCGGACCAGCGACGTCACCGGACGGGTCACCCAGGTCCGTGAACTCGGCTGCGCACAGCTCTTCCTCGGGGCCGGGAGCCTCGGAACCACCGAGATCCTGCTGCGGGCCCGCGAGAAGGGAACGCTGCCGGCGCTCAGTGACAAGGTCGGGCTCGGCTGGGGGCCCAACGGCAACGTCATGACCGCCCGCGCCAACCACCTGTGGGACACGGTCGGCTGCAACCAGGCCACCATGCCCGCGATGGGCATCGACGACTGGGACAACGCCTCGAACCCGGTCTTCGCCGAGATCGCCCCGCTCCCCATGGGCATCGAGCACTGGATCTCGATGTACCTGGCCATCACCAAGAACCGGGAGCGGGGGCACTTCACGTACGACGCCGCCACCGACTCGGCCCGGCTCAACTGGCGGCGGGACCAGAACACGCCCTCGGTGAACGCGGCGAAGAACCTCTTCGACCGCATCAACCGGCGGAACTTCACCATCTACCGGTACGACCTCTTCGGCGACAACAAGCCCTTCGCCGACAACTTCACCTACCACCCGCTCGGCGGCTGCGTCCTCGGGGACGCCACCGACGCGTACGGGCGGGCCAAGGGCTACCAGGGGCTGTACGTGGTCGACGGCTCCCTGATCCCCGGGTCGCTCGGCGTGAACCCCTTCGTGACCATCACCGCCCTCGCGGAGCGGAACATGGCCAGGATCCTCGCCGAGGACCCCCGCTGACAGCGGCCTCCGGCCGCGGCCCGACCAGCCCCCCACCAGCCCCCGACCGGCCTCGGACTAGCCGCGGTACAGCGCCTCGATCTCGTCCGCGTAGTCCTTCGCCACCACGTTGCGCTTCAGCTTCAGCGACGGCGTGATGTGGCCCGACTCCTCCGTGAACTGGGAGGGCAGAATGCGGAATTTCCGCACCGATTCCGCCTTGGAGACCGCCGCGTTGCCGTCATCGATCGCCTTCTGGACGGCGGCGACGAGGTCCGCGTCCTCGCGCAGCTCCGCCGCCGTGACCCCGGCCGGCTTGCCGTTCTCCGCCGCCCAGCGGCCGAGGAACTCCTCGTCGATGGTGACCAGCGCGGCCACGAACGGCCTCGCGTCGCCGACCACCATGCACTCGGCGACCAGCGCGTGCGCCCGGATCCGGTCCTCGATCACCGCGGGGGCCACGTTCTTGCCGCCCGCCGTGACGATGAGTTCCTTCTTGCGGCCGGTGATCGTCAGGTAGCCGTCCTCGTCGAGGGTGCCGACGTCGCCGGTGTGGAACCAGCCGTCGGTCAGCGCCTCGGCGGTCGCCGCCTCGTTGTTCCAGTACCCCGTGAAGATCTGCTCGCCGTGCAGCAGCACCTCACCGTCGTCCGCGATGCGCACCACGGAGCCCGGCATGGGCTGGCCGACCGTACCGATCTTCTGCTTGTCCCACGGGTTGAAGGTGGTCGCGGCACAGGACTCGGTCAGGCCGTAGCCCTCCAGGACCGTGAAGCCGATACCGCGGAAGAAGTGGCCGAGCCGCTCGCCCAGCGGCGCGCCGCCGGAGATCGCGTACTCGCCGCGCCCGCCGAGGACCGCGTGCAGCTTGCTGTAGACCAGCTTCGAGAAGATCTTGTGCTTGAGCTTCAGCCCGAACGACGGGCCACGCGGGGTGTCCATTGCACGGCTGTAGGCGATGGCCGTGTCGGCCGCCGCGTCGAAGATCTTCCCCTTGCCGTCGGCCTGCGCCTTGGCGCGCGCCGAGTTGTAGACCTTCTCGAAGACCCGGGGGACGCCGAGGATCAGCGTGGGGCGGAAGGACTGCAGCTCGTCGGTCAGGTTCTTGATGTCCGGTACGCAGCCCAGGCGGATCGGCGCCAGCACGGCCGCCACCTCCACCAGACGCCCGAAGACGTGCGCGGCCGGCAGGAACAGCAGCACCGAGCACTCGCCGGTCTTGAACAGCGGGCTCAGGCGCTCCACCGCGTTGCCGCACTCCGCGAAGAAGTTGCGGTGGCTCAGCACACAGCCCTTGGGGCGGCCGGTGGTGCCCGAGGTGTAGACGATCGTGGCCGGGTCGTCGGCGTTCGCGAAGCTGCTGCGCTCCTCGACCTCGGCGTCGGAGATCTCCGCACCGGCGGCCTTCAACGTCTCCAGCGCGCCCTGCTCGATCTCCCAGACCTCGCGCAGCTCCGGCAGCCGGTCGCGCAGCGAGGCCACGGCCGCGCTGTGCGCCGGGCTCTCCACGATGACGGCGACGGCGCCGGAGTCACCGAGGATCCACTGGACCTGCTCGGCGGAGCTGGTCTCGTACACGGGGACGGTGACGCCGCCCGCGCTCCAGATCGCGAAGTCGAACAGCACCCACTCGTAGCGGGTGCGGGAAATGAGGGCGACCCGGTCGCCGGGCCGGATGCCGGCCGCGATGAGGCCCTTGGCCGCGGCACGGACCTCGGCGAGGAACTCCGTCGCGGTCACGTCCTGCCACCGGCCGTCGACCTTGCGGCTCATGACGGCGGTGTCTGGATGCTGAGCGGCGTTGCGGCGGATGAGATCCGTCAGGTTCCCGTCCGACGGGACCTCGTACAGGGCCGGAAGGCTGAACTCGCGCAAGACTGCTGCTCCTCTGGGCGCCATCGCCACCATGTGGACCGACCGGACGTTACCCACCGGTAGTGGGTTCCCGATAGGGGGAACCGGCCAGATGTTCCGTGCGTCACATTCTGCACTTACCCTGCCTCACCACTTACGTGCAGACAGTAGTCGACCCCCTCCGCGACTCGGAAGTAACCGCAGGTCCGGCCACCCTTCTCACCCCCTCTACCCGCCGCCACCGGGCGGCCCTAGGGTTGGCCGCATGGCTGGCAGCATGCGGGGACAGCAGTTCGGCACGAGCGGATCGAGCCGGGGACCAGGCCCTGGGCCCGGACGCGACGCGGGCCCGAGGACGGGCCGCACCCGGGTCCATGTCGTCAGTGACGTGCACGGCAACACCGAGGCCCTCGCCCGCGCGGGCGACGGGGCCGACGCCCTCATCTGCCTCGGTGACCTCGTGCTCTTCCTCGACTACGCCGACCACTCGCGCGGCATCTTCCCCGACCTGTTCGGCGTCGAGAACGCCGATCACATCGTCGAGCTGCGCACCGCGCGCCGCTTCGAGGAAGCCCACGCCTTCGGCCGGCAGCTCTGGGCCGGCCTGGACCGGGACACCCTCATCGAAGGCGCCGTACGCCGCCAGTACGCCCAGATGTTCGCCGCCTTCCCCACCCCCACGTACGCCACCTACGGCAACGTCGACGTCCCGGGCCTGTGGCCCGAGTACGCCGACCGCGACGGCATCACCGTGCTCGACGGCCAGCGGGTCGAGATCGGCGGCCGCGTCTTCGGCTTCGTCGGCGGCGGACTGCCCTCCCCGATGCGCACCCCCTACGAGGTCGACGTGGAGGAGTACGCCGCCAAGGTCGAGGCCCTCGGCGAGGTGGACGTCCTCTGCTCGCACATCCCGCCGGAGGTGCCCGAGCTCTGCTACGACACGGTCGCCCGCCGGTTCGAACGCGGCAGCGAGGCCCTGCTCGCCGCGATCCACCGCACCCGCCCCCGCTACGCCCTCTTCGGACACGTCCACCAGCCGCTCGCCCGACGGATGCGCATCGGGAACACCGAGTGCGTGAACGTGGGCCACTTCGCGTCCACCGGCCTGCCCTGGGTCCTCGAATGGTGAAGATCCAGCCGCTTCCCGGCCGCCTCCCGCAGGGTGCGGGGGCCGGGCGGGAGCCACTGGAGTGGCGACGTCCGCACGCGCGGTAGCCTTCACGCGGCGGCCCCAGGCCGCACACATCCTCGAACCACCCCAGCTGCCGCTGGGAGGTACCCCCAGCCCGGAGGAGCGACCGCGATGGCGGAACACACCAGCTCAAGCATCACGATCGAGGCTCCGCCCGCCGACGTGATGGCCGTGATCGCCGACTTCGCCCGTTACCCCGAGTGGACCGGCGAGGTGAAGGAGGCCGAGGTACTGGCCACCGACGCCCAAGGGCGCGCCGAGAAGGTCCGCCTGCTGCTCGACGCGGGCGCGATCAAGGACGACCACACCCTCGCCTACACCTGGAAGGGCACCGACGAGGTCAGCTGGACCCTGGACAAGTCCCAGATGCTCCGCCAGCTGGACGGCTCCTACCGCCTGGCCGCCGTCGACGGCGGCAAGCGCACCGAGGTCACCTACCAGCTGACCGTCGACGTCAAGATCCCCATGCTCGGCATGATCAAGCGCAAGGCCGAGAAGGTCATCATCGACCGGGCACTCGCGGGCCTGAAGAAGCGCGTCGAAACCGTCTGACCCCGCGACCCGCGCACCGGACGGGCCGAGGAACGCGCCGCGCGCCCTCCGGGCCCACCGCCCACGGGCGCGCGGCCCACGGACCACCACCGACCCGGAGCACCCGCACATGCACACCTTGCTGATCACCGGCCCCGGCGGGGCCGGGCGGACCACCGTGGCGGCGGCCACCGCCCTCGCCGCGGCCCGCCACGGGCTGCGGGTGCTGCTGCTCTCCGGCGACATCGGCGACCCGCTCACCGCCCTGGTCGGCGGCCCGGCCGCCCCCGGGCTGCGGGTGGCCCGGGTCGACTCCGGCGAGGAGTTCCGCGAAGAACTCGTCGCCCTCCAACAGCGCGGATCCGCCCTCCTCGGCATGGTCGGAGCCCGGCCGCTGGGCGCCGAGGAGATCACCGAACTCCCCGGCGCCGAGCAGTTCGCCCTGCTCCGCGCCCTGCGGCGGGCCGCCGCCGCGCCCGACACCGACCTCGTCGTCGTCGACATGCCACCGCTCCACCAGACCGTGGCCACCCTCGCCCTCCCCGCCCAGCTGCGCCGCTACCTCGCCCGGCTGCTGCCCGCCGAACGGCAGGCCGCCCGCGCCCTGCGGCCCGTACTGGCCCAGCTGGCCGGCGTCCCCATGCCCGCGCAGTGGCTCTACGAGACCGCCGCCCGCTGGGACGAGGAGCTGGCCACCGTCCAGGCCGTCGTCGAGGCCGACAGCACCGAGCTGCGGCTGGTCGCCGAGCCCGGCCCGGCCGCCACCGACGCGCTGCGCATCGGCAGGCTCGGACTCGCCCTCCAGCAGCTGCCCGTCTCCGCCGTCGTCGCCAACCGCATGGTCCCCCAGGACTGCGCCGACCCCTGGCTCGCCGGGCTCGCCGCCCAGCAGGAGAAGTACGCCGCCGAGTGGGCCGCCGAACTCCCCGTGGTGCCCCTCGCCCACCTCGGCCGCGACCCCCGCGGCCCGCAGGACCTGGAGCGGCTCGCCACCGACGCCCTCGTCCCCGAGCCGCCCGCACCCCGCCGCGCCTGGGCCGTCGAGGACCGGCGGGACACGGACGGCGTGCTCGTCTGGGTGGTACCGCTGCCCGGCGCGCACAAGAGCGACCTCGACCTCGTCCGCCGCGGCGACGAACTGCTGCTCACCGCCGGCCCCCACCGCAGGATCGTTCCGCTCCCCGGGGCGCTGCGCCGCTGCACCGTCTCCGGCGCCGCCCTCGCCGACGGGGAGCTCCGCGTCCGCTTCACCCCCGACCCCGGACTGTGGCCCCGCACGCGATGAACCGCGTACCCCCGTTCGGGTACCGTCGAAGGTAGTCCGTACCGCACGCCCAGCAGCAGCGCAGGAGAGAGTCCGCCATGAGCGAGGCCACCGACCGTCCCACCGAAGACGACGCCTGGGCCGGCGCCTGTGCCGAGGACCTCGCCGCCGAGCAGGAACGCCGGCGTGGACAGGAACAGGCCTCGGCCGGCGGCACCGGCACCGCCGCCGAAGAGCTCTTCAAGCTTTTCGAAGCCGTCGCCGACAAGGTGTCCGGGCTGAACAACCCGCTGTTCGGCGTGGCCGCACAAGGGGCGGTGCGCCAGATCGTCGACCAGGCCAAGACCGCCGCCAAGCCCGTCATCGAGCGCAACCCGGAAGTCTTCGACCACCTCGCGGCCGCCGGCTCCGAACTGCTCGCCGCCTACCGCTCGGCCGTCGAGGGCCACGAGCGCCGCTGGACGCGGGGCGAGACCCCGGCTCCCCGGCAGGCGTCCCACGACCGCGACCCGCGTGACGAAGGGCCCGACGAGGGCCCCTCCGAGCGGATCGATCTCGACTGATCCTCCGGAAGCCTCGGGTACGGTTGGCCGTGGCGGGGTTTGACCGGAAACCGAGGGACTAATGGGACTCACCATCGGCGTCGACATCGGCGGCACGAAGATCGCGGCCGGCGTGGTCGACGAAGAGGGCACGATCCTTGAGACGTACAAGGTGCCCACCCCGCCGACCGCGGACGGAGTGACGGAGGCCATCTGCGCCGCCGTTTCCGAGGTCAGCAGCAACCACACCATCGAGGCCGTCGGCATCGGCGCCGCCGGATACGTGGACGACAAGCGCGCGACCGTACTCTTCGCGCCCAACATCAACTGGCGGCACGAGCCGCTCAAGGACAAGGTCGAGCAGCGCATCGGCCTGCCCGTCGTCGTCGAGAACGACGCGAACTGCGCGGCCTGGGGCGAATACCGCTTCGGCGCCGGCCAGGGCCACGACGACGTCATCTGCATCACGCTCGGCACCGGCCTGGGCGGCGGCATCATCATCGGCAACAAGCTGCGCCGCGGACGCTTCGGCGTCGCCGCCGAGTTCGGGCACATCCGGGTCGTCCCGGACGGCCTGCTGTGCGGCTGCGGCAGCCAGGGCTGCTGGGAGCAGTACGCCTCCGGGCGCGCGCTCGTCCGATACGCGAAGCAGCGCGCCAACGCCACCCCCGAGAACGCGGTGATCCTGCTCTCCCTCGGCGACGGCACCCCCGAGGGCATCGAGGGCAAGCACATCAGCGAGGCCGCCCGGCAGGGCGACCTGGTGGCCGTCGACGCCTTCCGCGAACTGGCCCGCTGGGCCGGCGCCGGACTGGCCGACCTGGCCTCGCTGTTCGACCCGTCCGCCTTCATCGTCGGCGGCGGCGTCTCGGACGAGGGCGACCTCGTCCTCGACCCGATCCGCAAGTCCTTCAAGCGTTGGCTGGTCGGCGGCGCCTGGCGCCCGCACGCCCAGGTCCTCGCCGCGCAGCTCGGCGGCAAGGCCGGACTCGTCGGCGCGGCCGACCTGGCCCGCCAGGGCTGATCTTTCCCCTGCTTTCCACGCGTACCGCCCGTCGCGCCCCTTGGGGGAGCGGCGGGCGGCTGCGTATCTTGCGGTACATGGACCAGTTGCCGCCCTCGCTGCCGAAGTCCCGTACGGAGCCCGACGGTTCTGCCGTGATCCGGGTACTGAGCTACAACATCCGCTCCCTGCGCGACGACGAGGAGGCGCTGGCCCGGGTCATCCGGGCGTGCGAGCCCGACCTCGTCCTCGTCCAGGAGGCCCCCCGGTTCTTCCGGTGGCGCAAACACGCGGCCCGGCTGGCCGCCAAGTGCGACCTGGTCGTGCTGGGCGGGGGCGCGACGGCGGCCGGGCCGTTGCTGCTGTGCTCGCTCCGGGTCTTCGTGGAGCGCGCGGAGGACGTGCTGCTGCCGCGCACCCCCGGACTGCACCGCAGGGGCTTCGCCACGGCGGTGGTCCGGATCGGGGGCGTGCGGGTGGGGCTGGCCTCCCTGCACCTGTCGCTCCAGGCGGCGGAGCGCCGGGCCCACGCGGAACTGCTGCTGGAACGGCTGGCCGGCATGGACGTGCCGTACGCGATCGCCGCGGGCGACCTGAACGAGGGCCCGGACGGGCCGGCGTACGGGAGGCTGGCCACCGAGCTCCAGGACTGCCGGGCGGTGGCCCCGTGGGGCGGCGGACCGACCTTCCCGGCGGTGGCGCCGGACCGCCGGATCGACGCCGTGTTCGCCTCGAAGGGGGTGGAGGTGCTGGCCTGCGGTGTCCCCGCGGGGCTGCCGGGCCTCTCGCTCACGGACCTGCGGTCGGCGACGGACCACCTGCCGGTGCTGGCGGCCCTGCGTTTGGCGGCCACGCCGTAGGCCGGTGGTCCCGGGCGCGGCGCCGCTGCCGGGGGCGCTGCCCCCGGACCCCCGCGCCTCGAACGCCGGCGAGGCCGAGATCGGTCAGACGACCGCGCCGCGGCCCGGGTCGTCGTCGTCCTCGTCGTCGTGCTGCATGCGTGCGACCAGGGTCGCGAAGCCGCCCAGGAAGCCGCCGATGCCCAGCGTCGTCAGCCACCAGGTCATCTCCCACTGCAGGAGCACCGCGAGCAGCAGCAGCACCGGGCCGCCGACGACCGCCAGCCACGCGAACTTCGACGTCGTGTCCGCCGGCGGGAGCTCCGGCTCCGGGGGGACGAAGTGGCCCTCCTCCGCCGGAGTCAGGTCGTCGTCCTTCGGCTCCGCAGGCGAGTGGTCCCGGGGACCCGCCATGCCCACGCCCGGGGCGAAGACCACGGAGCTGCCCAGCGCCGCCGGAGGACCCGTTTCCGCGTCCGGCTTCGGGTCCGGCTTCGGATCGGCCTTCGGATCGGCCTTCGGGTCCGGTCCGGACTCCGGCGGCAACGGCTTGACGTCCTCCTCCGGCAGGAGGAGGTTCTCGATCGGTCTGAACGGCCGGGCCCCCGGCGGGTCCGGCGGCTCCTGCCCGTACCCGGCGACGATCGCCGCCCACGCCGCTTCCTCGTCCAGCGGCGGAACCCCGCCCGACTGCTCCTCGTGCTCAGCCACCGGCCTCCGCCCCCTCCCTGCCCACGCTCTCCGCCAGTCGGCCGATGAACGCATAGCTGTCCGCGAAGATCCGCTCCGCGTCATGGTCCAACGTCGCCACGTGGTAACTCTGTTCCAGCAGGGTCTCGGTGACATCCGTGGAGGAGACCCGGGCCAGCACCCGCGCCGAGTCCACGGGCGGTACGACATGGTCCTGAGGGCTGTGCAGCAGCAGCAACGGCTGCGTCACCTGCGGCAGCTCGGTGTCCACGAGCCGCAGGAACTTCTTCAGCGAGTGCGCGGCGTGGGTGGGGACCCGGTCGTAGCCGACCTCCTCCGAGCCCGGCTTCGCGATGTCGCTGGCGATGCCCGGCGTCGACCGGATCAGGTGCTTGGTCACCGGCAGGGTCACGGCCAGCGGGTCGTGCACCTTGTTGGCCGGGTTGACGAGCACGAGGCCACTGATCGCGTCCCCGTGCTTGGCCGCCAGCCGCAGGGACAGCGCCCCGCCCATCGACAGCCCGAAGACGAACACCTGCTCGCACCGGTCCAGCAGTTCCCGCAGGGCGCGGTCCACCTCCGCGTACCAGTCCTGCCAGCCCGTGAGCTGCATGTCCTGCCAGCGCGTCCCGTGCCCGGGGAGCAGCGGCAGCGACACCGTGAGGCCCCGCCCGGCGAGGTACTCGGCCCAGGGGCGCAGGGACTGCGGGGAGCCGGTGAAGCCGTGGCAGAGGAGGACGCCGACCTCTCCGCCCTCGTGGCGGAACGGCTCGGCTCCAGGGAGGACGGGCACCAGAGTCTCCTTGATCACGATGTACGTCGGGTGGGTGCGTTGCTCTGTGTGACTTCACCGTACGCGACCGGGGTGGCACCGGCCAGGGTCGTCGGGCCCCTGCCGGTGTAGGCACGGGATATGGTCTGTTCGACAGACACAGGAAGGCTTTCGAGTTGATCTACGGCGCAATGAAGTTCTCCATCGGCGGTTCACTGAAGCTCGCATTCAGGCCGTGGGTGGAGGGCCTCGAGAACATTCCCGCGGAGGGGCCGGCGATCCTCGCGAGCAACCACCTGTCCTTCTCCGACTCCTTCTTCCTGCCGGCGGTGCTGGACCGGAAGGTCACCTTCATCGCGAAGGCCGAGTACTTCACCTCCCCGGGGGTCAAGGGCAAGCTGACGGCCGCCTTCTTCAAGGGCGTCGGCCAGCTCCCTGTGGACCGCTCCGGCGCCCGCGGGGCCGGCGAGGCCGCGATCCAGAGCGGCATCAAGGTCATCGAGGCCGGAGAGCTGTTCGGTATCTACCCCGAGGGCACGCGTTCACCCGACGGACGGCTCTACCGCGGCAAGCCCGGCGGTCTGGCCCGCGTGGCCCTGGCCACCGGGGCGCCCGTGATCCCCGTGGCGATGATCGACACCGAGAAGATCCAGCCGCCCGGCAAGGTGGTCCCCAAGCTGATGCGTCCGGGGATCCGGATCGGCAAGCCGCTGGACTTCAGCCGCTACCACGGCATGGACAACGACCGCTTCATCCTCCGCTCGGTGACCGACGAGGTCATGTACGAGATCATGAAGCTCTCCGGTCAGGAGTACGTCGACATCTACGCGACGGCGGCCAAGCGCCAGATCGCCGATGCCGAGAAGGCCGAGAAGGCCGAGAAGGCTGCCAAGACGGACAAGGCCGAGAAGGCCGACGACACGTCGCAGTAGCTGCGCGCGGGCGGTACCGCCCGCGAGGGGTGGGGGAGATGGCAAAACGCGAACGCGTCGTACGCATGTCGGTCGAGCAGCCGCTGTGGCGTGCCCTGACCGCGTACCGAGTGCTGACCATGGTGTACGCGGCGCTGCTGTTCGCGGCCGCGTACAAGGAGTTCCCGCGCCCGGGGGTCGCGGTCGGCTACCTCGCGTTCCTCGCCGTCTGGACCCTCGCCACCTCCCGCAAGGTGGCGAACGCCGCGAGCTGCACCAAGGGCTTCCTCGTCGCCGACCTCACCGTCGCGATCGTGGGCATCGTGCTGACCCCGGTCGCCGACACCCAGGCGCGGATCCACGCGGGCGGCAGCACCCTGCCCACCATCTGGACGGCGGGCGCGGTCCTCGCCTTCGCCATCAAGGGCGGCTGGCGCTGGGCCTGCTTCGCCTCCACCTTCGTGGCGGCCGCCAACCTCGCCATCCACACCGGCCGGCCCACCGAGGACACCCTGCACAACGTCCTGCTCGTCTGGGTCGCCTCCGTGGCCATCGGCTACGTGGTCGAGGTCGCCCGGGCCAGTGAGAACACCCTCGCCCGCGCCCTGGAGATCGAGGCCGCCACCCGCGAGCGGGAGCGCCTCGCCCGCGACATCCACGACGGGGTCCTCCAGGTCCTCGCCATGGTCCAGCGGCGCGGCAGCGAGCTGGGCGGCGAGGCGGAGGAGCTCGGCCGGATGGCGGGGGAGCAGGAGGTGGCGCTGCGCACGCTGGTCTCCAGCGGGCTGGTGCGGCCCTCCCGGGTCTCCAGCGACGAGTCGCGCGGCGCGCTGGTGGACACGTACGAGGTGGACGAGCCGGGCGCCGACGACGGCGAGCTGGACCTGCGCACGCTCCTCGCCCCGCACGCCGGGTCCCGCGTGAGCTTCGCCGAGCCCGGCACCCCGGTGCCGCTGCCGGTGCCCGCCGCGAAGGAACTGGCCGCGGCGGTCGGCGCCGCCCTGGACAACGTGCGCAAGCACGCCGGGGAAGGGGCGCGGGCCTGGATCCTCGTCGAGGACTGGGGCGACGAGGTGATCGTGACCGTTCGCGACGACGGCCCGGGCATCCCGGCGGGCCGGCTCGACCAGGCGGCGGGCGAGGGCCGGATGGGGGTGGCCCTGTCCATCCGCGGCAGGCTGCGTGATCTCGGCGGCAGCGCCGATCTGGTGTCCGTTCCCGGGCAGGGCACCGAAGTGGAACTGAAGGTACCCAGGGGGAGGACGGACAAGAGATGAGCGAGCGCACCGACGTGAACGACCCGAACAGGCCGAACGAGCTGCACGACATAAGGGTGATGGTCGTCGACGACCATCCGATGTGGCGGGACGCGGTCGCCCGGGACCTGGCCGCGGCCGGCTTCGACGTCGTCGCCACCGCCGGCGACGGCCCCGAGGCGGTCCGCCGGGCCCACGCCGTCACGCCCGACGTGCTGGTCCTCGACCTCAACCTGCCGGGCATGCCGGGCGTACAGGTCTGCAAGGAACTGGTCGGCGCCAACCCGGCCCTGCGGGTCCTGGTCCTGTCGGCCAGCGGTGAGCACGTGGACGTCCTGGAAGCGGTGAAGTCCGGCGCGACCGGCTACCTGCTGAAGTCCGCCGGTGCCCAGGAGCTGATCGACGCCGTCCGCCGCACCGCCGCCGGCGACCCGGTCTTCACCCCGGGCCTGGCCGGGCTGGTGCTCGGCGAGTACCGGCGCCTGGCCACCGACCCGCTGCCGGCCACCTCCGACGAGCCCAAGGCCCCGCAACTGACCGACCGCGAGACCGAGGTGCTGCGGCTCGTGGCCAAGGGGCTGTCGTACAAGCAGATCGCCGAACGGCTCGTCATCTCCCACCGCACCGTGCAGAACCACGTCCAGAACACCCTGGGCAAGCTGCAGTTGCACAACCGGGTGGAACTCGTCCGGTACGCCATAGAACGCGGACTCGACGACGCGTAGTACCCGCACGAGGGACGTCCGCACCGCCCGTCGATCGTACTTACGAACCCGTACGAGTGAACGGGTGTACACAACGCCTCACGATTCCACCGGAATTGCCCTCTCCAGGCCCCTTGCTGTGACCTGCGTCACCACTAGCGTGACCGTCATGGCGATTGGAGAATCCATGAAGGTCGGAGTGCTGACCGGCGGCGGCGACTGCCCCGGACTCAACGCGGTGATCAGGGCCGTCGTCCGCAAGGGCGACCAGGAGTACGGCTGCGGGTTCGTCGGGTTCAAGGACGGCTGGCGGGGCGCCATCGAGGGCCGGACCGTCCCCCTCGACATCCCCGCCGTCCGCGGCATCCTGCCCCGCGGTGGCACCATCCTCGGCTCCTCGCGCACCAATCCGTTCAAGACGGAGAACGGCGTGCGGGACATCAAGGACAACCTCGCGAAGTACGAGGTGGACGCGCTCATCGCGATCGGCGGCGAGGACACCCTCGGGGTCGCCGCCCGGCTGTACGAGGAATACGGCATCCCCTGCGTCGGCGTACCCAAGACCATCGACAACGACCTGTCCGCCACCGACTACACCTTCGGCTTCGACACCGCCGTCGGCATCGCGACCGAGGCCATCGACCGGCTCCACACCACGGCCGAGTCCCACATGCGGGTCCTGGTCGTCGAGGTCATGGGCCGGCACGCCGGCTGGATCGCCCTGCACTCGGGACTCGCGGGCGGCGCCAACGTCATCCTCATCCCGGAGCAGCGCTTCGACGTCGACGAGGTCTGCGCCTGGGTGACCTCCCGGTTCCGGGCCAGCTACGCGCCGATCGTGGTGGTCGCGGAGGGCGCCATGCCCAAGGACGGGGAGATGGTCCTGAAGGACGGCACCCTGGACTCCTTCGGCCATGTCCGGCTGTCGGGCGTGGGCGAATGGCTGGCCAAGGAGATCGAGGCGCGGACCGGCAAGGAGGCCCGGACGACGGTGCTCGGCCACATCCAGCGCGGTGGCACGCCGAGCGCCTTCGACCGGTGGCTCGCGACCCGGTTCGGGCTGCACGCCATCGAGGCCGTGCGCGACAGGGACTTCGGGAAGATGGTCGCGCTCAAGGGGACCGACATCGTCCGGGTGCCGATCACGGAGGCGACCTCGAAGCTGAAGACCGTGGATCCCGCGCTCTACCAGGAGGCCGGGGTCTTCTTCGGCTGAGCGGCGACCCGCCACCATGGGCCGTATGGTGACAAACGGCCCATGGTTCGAGGTGCGGGAGCAAGCGTGGAGATCCTGGCATTCGGTGTGACCGCCGACGAGAAGCCGCTACTGGAGCAGGCCTTCGCGGGGCAGCACGAGATCCGCTGCCTGGACGTCTTCCTGGACGAGGACACCGCGCCGATCGCCGCCGGGTACGCGATCGTCTCCTCCAGCGTGAACGCCGACCTGAGCGGCCGGGTGCTACGGGTCCTCGCGGCGGGCGGGACGAAGCTGATCGCCCAGCGGTCCACCGGCTTCAACAACATCGACCTGGACGAGGCGCAGCGCCTCGGAATGTCGATCAGCCGGGTCTCCGCCTACTCGCCCCACTCGGTGGCCGAGTTCGCCTGGACCCTCGCCATGGCCGTGAACCGGCGGATCGTCCGGGCCTCCATCCGGACCCGGGACTTCGACTTCCGGCTGAACGGGCTGATGGGCCGGGACTTCCACGGCCGCACGGTCGGCGTGCTCGGCACCGGCAAGATCGGCGAGGCGTTCACCCGGATCGCGCACGGCTTCGGCATGCGCCTGCTGGGCTGGGACGTGGTGCGGAACCCGGCCTGCCTGGACCTCGGCATGACCTACGTGGACAAGGACGAGCTGCTCGCCTCCTCGGACCTGATCAGCCTGCACGTACCCCTGCTGGAGTCCACCCGCCGCATCCTCGACGCGGACGCGCTGCGCCGGATGCGCGACGACGCGATCCTGATCAACTCCAGCCGGGGCGGACTGATCGACACCGATGCGCTGGTCGACGAGCTCCGGGCCGGCCGCTTCACGGGCGTCGGCCTGGACGTGTACGAGGCGGAGGCCGGCGTCTTCTTCCTGGACAAGTCCCTGGAGACCGTCGAGGACGACACCCTGGCCCGGCTGGTCACCTTCCCCAACGTCCTGGTGACCTCCCACCAGGCCTACTACACGACGGACGCGGTCGGCGAGATCATCGCCACCACCGTCGCCAATGTGGCGGACCACCTGGCCGGCCGCCGCTCCGAGAACACCCTCGTCCCGCCCGCCTAGGGGGTGTCTTGTCGATCAGGGCGGGCTCGCGGCGCCCGGCACCGCGCCTCGCCGCGTTGTCCTCGGTCGGCGACGCTCCGCGTCGCCTCCCTCGTCCGCCTTGCGATCCACGGCACCGGACCCCGCTCCCTGATCCACCCTGATCGACAAGACACCCCCTGGGCGCCCCACCCCGGGAGTTCACCCGGACTTCGGCACCCGGCCATACCGGCGGGCCCGGACGGGCCTTAGATTCGGCCACGTGGACGTCCCTACCGTGTTCCGCTGGATCCTGCCGGTTTTCGCCGCCATCCAGCTCGTGTACGCCCTCCGGGCCCTGAGACCCGCCCTCCGCGCCGAGCCGGGCCGGCGGATCGACCCGTGGCTCACCGTCGCCGATCACGCGGTCGGCGCCGCCGTGTCGGTGGCGCTGGCGACCGGCGACCTCACCGCCCTCCTGTGCGGGCTGACCCTGCTGGGACCGATCCTGACCTGGCAGCTGGTGCGCCACATCCGGGCCGGCGGGGCCCCGGGCGTCGAGAGCCGGACGGGCTGACCGCCCAGGGGGCGTCCGGCCCGTCCGGCCCGGCCGGCGCGCGACCCCTCAGGCCGGGGACACCGCCCGGACCTCCGCCAGCAGCTCGCGCAGCAGCTCCGCGCCCCGCAGGGTGAGGACCGACTCCGGATGGAACTGCACCCCCACGAAGCCCCCGGCCCGGGACCGCAGGGCGTGCACCTCGCCCGTCGCCGGATCGCGGGCCACCTCCATCCCCCGGTTCGCCAGCCGGCCGGCCAGGACGTCGTCGCAGTGCGCGGTGTAGGTGTTGTAGAAGCCGACCACCTCCTCGGCCCCGAACAGATCGATCCGGGTCTGCGCCCCCTGCGCCGGTTCCGCCTTGCGGATCAGCGGGAGGCCCAGCTCGGCCGCCAGCAGCTCATGGCCCAGGCAGACGCCGACCAGGCCGTGCCGGTGCCCGGCCAGCAGGTCGGCCGCCAGCGCGCGCAGCATCCGCATCTTGGGGTCCGCGGCGTCGGCCGGATCGCCCGGACCGGGGCCCAGGACCACCGGGCCCTCCCAGGCCAGGGCCGCGGCCCGCAGCCCCGGATCGTCGTAGCGGCGTACGGTCACCTCCAGCCCGGCCACCCTCAGCACGTGCGCCAGCATCGCCGTGAAGGTGTCCTCGCCGTCCACCACCAGCGCGTGCCCGGTCGGGACCGCGGGCCGCTCCTGCATCCGGAGCCAGAACGGCGCCAGGTCCCGGCGGCGAGCCGCGAGGGCCGCCCGCACCCGCGGATCGTCCCCCGGCCGGTCCCCCTCGACGGACGCCGGGCGCGGCGCGGCCGGCCGCACCCCGAGCGCCGCCAGCACCCCCGCCGCCTTGGCATGGGTCTCCGCCACCTCGCCCGCCGGATCCGAGTGCCGGACCAGCGTCGCCCCCACCGGCACCCGCACCGCGCCGTCCGCCGCGATGTCGGCGGTGCGGATCAGGATGGGGGAGTCGAGGGTCTGCGCCCCCGTGGCGTCCTGGCCGAGCAGGGCCAGCGCGCCCGCGTAGTAGCCGCGCCCGCCCGCCTCGTACCGCTCGATGACGCGGCAGGCGTTCTGCACGGGAGACCCGGTGACCGTCGCCGCGAACATGGTCTCGCGCAGCACCTCCCGCACGTCCAGCGAGGACCGGCCGCGCAGCTCGTACTCGGTGTGCGCGAGGTGGGACATCTCCTTCAGCCGCGGCCCGACGACGACCCCGCCCATGTCGCCGACGGTGCACATCATCTTCAGTTCCTCGTCGACCACCATCGACAGCTCCTCGGTCTCCTTGCGGTCGCCGAGGAAGGCGAGGAGGGAGTCGACCGTCGGCCCCCCGGCCGGATACCGGTACGTGCCGCTGATCGGGTTCATCACGACCGTCCGGCCGGACATCCGTACGTGCACCTCGGGGCTCGCCCCGACGAGGGTCCGCTGCCCGGTGTGGACCACGTACGTCCAGTACGCGCCCCGCTCGCCCTCCAGCAGCCGCCGGAACAGTGCGAGGGCGTCGGCCCGGCCGAAACCGTCGATGCGGCCCTCGTAGGTGCGCCGGATGACGAAATTCGCGCCCTCGCCGCGGCCGATCTCGTCCTCGACGACCCGCCGGACGGTGGCCGCGTACTCCTCGTCGGGAACGTCGAAACGGCCGCCGTCGACCCGTACCGGGTGGCTCGGCAGTGTGGCCAGCGCCTCGGCGAGCGGGATCTCGTACGCCTCCTCGGCGACCAGCACGCTCAGCGGCGTGCCGTCGTCGCGGACGTCGAAGCCGCGCTCCCGGATCTGCCGGAAGGGGACGAGGGCGAGCGAGGGCAGCTCGCCGACGGGCAGGTCGGCGAGCCGTTCCACCTCGGCGACCTGCCCGATCAGCACTTCGACGGTGTCGTGGTCGCGGCCGGGCGTCCGCCGGCGCAGCAGGGCGAACGGCGGGCAGGAGGGGTCGAGCAGTCGGCTCAAGTGGTCGGGTCGGCTGGGGTTCATGGGGCGGAGCGTCCTTCCGGTGGGAGGAGCGGCCCCTGGGATCCGACAGCGTGGTCGAAAACGGGGAAGGCCGCCCCTCGGGGCGGCCTTCGCGTCGTGCGTGTCGTCAGGTACGCGCGAGAAGTGGGCCGCCGGGAGCGGGCCACCACCAGTTCTGGTTCGAGTGCGCGTACATGCTGGGCACCTTAGCCCAGACCGCCCCCGTGGGGCAGGATCTGTCTCGCGACGTGAGCTGAACCATGGATTCCGTTCCGTCGGACGCCCGCGACCTTTGAGCTGGTTCGTCTCACGTTGTGGGCGGGGGGCCGAACGCGGCGTGTGACGCCGTAATGTGTACGAGGTGACCGTGAACGCTGAAACCCAAGCCCTCGCCGCCAAGGCGACCTGGCGAGACCTTCCCGCGGCGCAGCAGCCTTCGTACCCCGATGCCGAGGCTCTGCGCGCTGTCGTCGCGGACCTCGAGTCGTATCCGCCCCTCGTTTTCGCGGGTGAGTGCGACCAGCTGCGCGCCCGTCTGGGAGCCGTCGCCAAGGGCGAGGCGTTCCTGCTCCAGGGCGGCGACTGCGCCGAGGCCTTCGACGGTGTCTCCGCCGACCACATCCGCGCCAAGCTGAAGACGCTGCTCCAGATGAGCGCCGTCCTGACGTACGCGGCGTCCGTGCCCGTCGTCAAGGTCGGCCGCATCGCCGGCCAGTACTCCAAGCCGCGCTCCAAGGACACCGAGACCCGCGACGGCGTCACCCTGCCGACCTACCGCGGCGACTCCGTCAACGGCTTCGCCTTCACCGAAGAGGCCCGGATCCCGGACCCCGAGCGGCTGAAGCGCATGTACAACGCCTCCGCCTCGACGCTCAACCTGGTGCGCGCCTTCACCACCGGTGGTTACGCCGACCTGCGCCAGGTGCACGCCTGGAACCAGGACTTCGTGAAGTCCTCCCCGTCCGGGCAGCGCTACGAGCAGCTCGCGCGGGAGATCGACAACGCGCTGAACTTCATGAAGGCCTGTGGCACCGACCCGGCGGAGTTCAAGGCCGTCGAGTTCTACGCCTCCCACGAGGCGCTGCTGCTCGACTACGAGGGCGCGCTGACCCGCACCGACTCGCGCACCGGCAAGCTGTACGACACCTCCGGCCACATGGTCTGGATCGGTGAGCGCACCCGCCAGCTGGACCACGCGCACATCGAGTTCTGCTCGCAGATCGCCAACCCGATCGGCATCAAGCTCGGCCCCACCACCACGGTGGACGAGGCGCTGACGTACATCGACCGCCTGGACCCCGAGCGCGAGCCGGGCCGGCTGACCTTCGTCGTCCGCATGGGCGCCGACAAGGTCCGCGACAAGCTCCCCGAGCTGGTCGAGAAGGTCACGGCCTCCGGCGCGATCGTCGCCTGGGTCACCGACCCGATGCACGGCAACACCTTCGAGGCGGCCTCCGGCCACAAGACGCGCCGTTTCGACGACGTGCTCGACGAGGTCAAGGGCTTCTTCGAGGTCCACAAGGCGCTGGGCACCCACCCGGGCGGCATCCACGTCGAGCTCACCGGTGACGACGTCACCGAGTGCGTGGGCGGCGGCGACGAGATCTTCGTCGACGACCTGCACCAGCGCTACGAGACGGCCTGCGACCCGCGGCTCAACCGCAGCCAGTCCCTGGACCTGGCGTTCCTGGTCGCCGAGATGTACCGCGACCAGTAAGGATCAATCAGTACCTTCGTACGACGATGGGGCGCGGATCGATGTGATCCGCGCCCCATCGTCGTACAGGGGGCTTTTAGGCCACCCTAACTTTGGGTACGGTTAGGTAAGCCTCACCGAAATGGGGATGGCTCGCTGAACCGCAGAACCATTCCGCCCAGGGAGGTGAACCGCGTGTACGTCTGCTCTTGCTTCGGTGTCACCGACAAGCAGGTCAAGGAGCACGCGGCCGCCGGGGCCTGCACCCCGCGCCAGATCGCCTCGGCCACCAAGGCCGGCACCGACTGCGGATCGTGCGTGCGCACCATCCAGGGCATCCTCGGCCGTGGGGCGTGCCCCCGCCGGGAGCTGCTGGAGAAGGGCCGGACGGCTGACGTGCTCGCCGCGGAGCCGGGTACGGCCCGTTCGGCGGAGCTGGCGGAAGCGGCCTAGAGCGGCTAGCTCGGCTGCTCGATCAGCTGCGCGATGTAGAGCGGCTCGCCCAAGGACTCGATGAGCTCCAGCTGGGTGTCGAGGTAGTCGATGTGGTGCTCCTCGTCCTCCAGGATCTCCTCGAAGAGTCGGGCCGAGGTGATGTCACCCTTGCCGCGCATGACCTCGATACCCCGCTTGAGCCGGTCGATGGCCTCGACCTCGACCTGGCGGTCCGCCTGGAACATCTCCGTGAGCGTCTGCCCGACGCGCACGTGGAAGAGGCGCTGGTAGTTCGGCAGACCGTCGAGCATCAGAATGCGCTCGGTGATCTTGTCCGCGTGCTTCATCTCGTCGATGGACTCTTCACGCGTGTACTTGGCGAGCTTGGTCCAGCCCTTGTTGTCCTGGATGCGGTAGTGCAGCCAGTACTGGTTGATGGCCGTCAGCTCGCCGGTCAGCTGCTCGTTCAGAAACTCAAGGACCTCGGGGTCGCCCTGCATCGCAGAGGCTCCTTCCAGGCAATGTCAGCTATGTGACGGGGCAGTTGCGCGCATCCTTGCACCGCCACCGGTGACCGTCCAGTAAGTGCCTCCTTAGTGGGAGTTGCTCCGACTTGCCCGAATCGGCCCAGACCTGGTCATGACCACCCTGCCCAGTCTGTCACCATGGAGTCATGGGTCAGCCGGAAAGCCGGGAATCTCCGGGAGCAGAGCAGCTGGAGCTTCCACCGGGGCAGCGGCTGCAGAGGGGCTGGCCGGTCACCCATTACGGGCCCGTCCCCAAGTTCAAGCCGGACCGCTGGGAGTTCCGCGTCTTCGGCGCGACGGCCGACGGGGACAAGCACTGCTGGAACCACGAGGAGTTCACGGCCCTGCCGTTCGACTCCGTCGTGGCCGATCTGCACTGCGTCACGAAGTTCAGCATGCAGGGCGCCGAATGGGGCGGTGTGCTCGCCCGCGAGGTCCTCGCCCTGGCGCCCCCCGCACCCCAGGTCACGCACGTGATGGTGTGGGCCGAGTACGGCTTCAGCTCCAACCTGCGGCTGGCCGACTTCGCCTCCGACCGCACCGTCTTCGCCACCCACCAGGGCGGTGAACTGCTCACCGCCGAGCACGGGTTCCCGGTACGGCTGGTGGTCCCGCACCTGTACGCCTGGAAGGGCCCCAAGTGGGTCCGCGGCATCGAGTACATGACCGCCGACCGCCGCGGCTTCTGGGAGGAGCGCGGCTACCACAACATCGGCGACCCGTGGCGCGAGCAGCGCTACTCGTACCAGGAGGAGCCCGGGGAGGGCCCCGAACTGTAGGGGGCGGAGCGGCGCCCCCGCGCCCGGCGGCGCTCGCTCAGTGGTGGTACCGGTGCACGACCGCGTGACCCTTGCCGCGGCCGATCATCCACTTGTTGACCGGGGTCGTGATCACGAAGGCGGCCGCCAGCGCGATCGCCAGGACGATCCAGAACAGCGGCTCCGACAGGTGCGCGTCCATCGCGCCGGGCCACAGGGCGATCACCCCGTTGTCGATCAGCTCCATGACGGCGATCGAAAGAGTGTCCGCGGCCAGCGCCACCCGGATGGCCGTACGGAGGTCGACGCCGGCGGTGAGGACCCCGCGCAGGGTGAGGGCGTAGCCGAAGAAGAACGCGAGGACGATCGCCAGGATCATCGTCTGCACGTTCCCCCAGCCGAGCGCGGTGCCGATGATCATGCCGAGCACCTCGCCGATGGCGCATCCGGTGAGGCAGTGCAGGGTCGCCCGGGCGGCCATGCCCCAACTGACGGAGCCGCCGGCGCCGTGCGCGTGCTCGTGGTGGCTCCCGTGGGCCTGGTGGTTCCCGTGGCCTTCGTGACCCTCGTGTCCTGCGTGGCTCTCGTGCATGTGCTCCATGACAACAACCCCCTCGTGGGAACGCCGGGTAGCGGTCCCGTCGACATGTCGGAACCGTATACCCCCCTGGGGTATTCCCTCAAGGGTCGGTGGATCACTGCGGGCCGCGCAGCTCCTTCAGCAGCGCCACGTCCGCCGCATGCCCTTCCTTGCCACCGGGCGTCTCGATGATCAGCGGTACGCCGTCCATCGCGGGGTGCGAGATCAGCTCGGCGAAGGCCTCCCGGCCGATGTGACCCTGGCCGATGTTGGCGTGCCGGTCCTTGTGGGCGCCGACACCCTCCTTGGAGTCGTTCGCGTGGACCAGCTTCAACCGACCCTCGCCCACCGTGTCCACGAGCAGGTCCAACATCACCTTCGACCCGCCCGGCTCCGCCAGATCGTGGCCGGCCGCGAAGATGTGGCAGGTGTCCAGGCAGATCCCCAGCTTCGGGTGATGGTCGAGCGCCTCGAAGTACGGGCCGAAGTCCTCGGCGAGCGAGCACAGCGAGAAGCCCTGCCCGGCCGTGGACTCCAGCAGCAGGAACGGGTCGTCGTCATGCGTCAGCTCGTCCAGCAGCGGCAGCATGTGCTCCCTGACCTGCGCGTACGCCACCTCGCGCGGCCGGCCCCCGGTCGCCGACCCGGTGTGCACGACCACCCCGAGCGCGCCGATCTCCCGGCCGCGGCGCAGCGAGTGGCGCAGCGACTCCACCGACTTCTCCACGGTCGCCTCGGTGTGCGAGCCGAAGTTGATCAAGTACGGGGCGTGCACGTACGCCGGGATCGACTCGGCCGCGCACTCCGCCCGGAACCGTTCGTCCTGCGCCGGATTGCCGACCGGAGTGGCCCAGCCGCGCGGATTGGCGACGAAGACCTGGACGGCCTCCGCCCCCATCTCCCGGGCGTAGGTCAGGCCGACCGAGGCGAGCCCCCCGGCAACGGGGACGTGCCCGCCCACTGGATTGCGCATCACTACGGCTTACAGCCCCTTGGTCCTGATCGTGATCGTGCTGCCCTCGGGGGCGTTCTGCCCGGCCGGCACCGACTGGGTGTCGATCGTGTTGCTGAAGGAGATCAGCGGCCGGTCCACCTTCACCTTGAAGCCCGCCGCCTCCAGCGCCTTGCGGGCGGCGTCCAGGTCCTGACCGGTCACGTTCGGGACCGGAACCTGCCGAGGACCCTTGGACACGGTCAGCGTGACCGTGTCCCCGGCCGCGGCCTGCGTGCCGGCGCCGATCGACTGGTTGGCGACCGTACCGGCTGCGAAGGGGGCGTTGACCTGCTCGGGAGCCGTCGCGACCTTGAGGCCCTGGGCCTCCAGGGCCGCCGTCGCCTGGTCGACGGGCAGCCCGGTCACGCTCGGGACCGGCACCGGGCGGCCCTTGCTGACGACGAGCGAGACCGCCGTGTCGGGCGCCCGCTTCTCCCCGCCCGTCGGATTCGTGCTGATCACCGAACCCTGGGCGATGTCCTGGCTGAAGGCCTGCGTCACCATGCCGGGCGCCAGCCCGGACTGCGTCAGCTCGGCCTTCGCCTCCTCCAGCGGCCGGCCCTTCAGGTTGGGCACGGCCACGACCTCGGGGCCACGGGAGAGGGTGATGGTCACCGCGCCGTTGCCGCGGATCCGCCGACCGCCCGGGGGATCGGTGTTCATCACCGTCCCACGGTCGAAGGCGTCGCTGAACTTCCGGTCCACGCCCTTCACCCCGAGCCCGGCCGAGGACAGCTGGGCGCGGGCCTGCGCCTCGGTCTTGCCGAGCAGGTTGGGGACCTTCGTGAACTGCCCGGAGTTGATGTACCAGACGCCGACCCCGAGCCCGAGCGCGAGCAGCACGCCCGCGACGACGAGCAGCATCCCACGCGGGGGCCGCCGCCGCGCGGCGCCCCCGGTGGGGCGGTGCGAGGGCGGGGCGGGCGGGGCCGACGGCATCTCCAGGCGGGAGGTGTGCTGCACGGGCTGCTGCGCGACCACCGGGCGCGGGATCACACCCGTACGGTCCTCGGCGGACGAACGCTCCTCGGCGTGCGCCTGCGGCGGCACGGCGTCCAGCTCGGCGTCGCTGAGCTGCGCGCGCGCCTCACGGGCGAGGCCGAGCAGGGCGGCCGCGTCGTAGGGACGCAGATCGGGATTGCGGGCGGCGGCCTGCGCGACCAGCTCGTCGAGCCCGACGGCGAGCCCCGGGACCGCGGCCGACGGGGGCGGGACGTCCTCGTGCAGGTGCTGGTAGAGCACCTGCGCGGCGGTTCCGCCGAGGTGGGGCTTGGAGCCGGTGAGCATCTCGTAGAGGACGACACCGCAGGCGTAGACGTCCACGCGGGTGTCGGTGACGCCGTTCTCGATCTGCTCGGGGGCCAGGTAGGAGACCGTCCCGAGGACGGAGCCCGTGGTGTTGGTCACCGAGTCGACCGACCGGACCAGCCCGAAGTCGGCCACCTTCACCCGGCCGTCGTCCCCGATCAGCACGTTCTCGGGCTTCATGTCGCGGTGGACGAAGCCGGCCCGGTGGGCGGCGCCGAGGGCGGCGAGCACCGGTTCGAGGATGTCGAGGGCGGCCCGGGGCTGGAGCGCGCCGCGCTCGCGGAGCACGTCGCGCAGGGTGCAGCCGGAGACGTACTCCATGGCCAGGTACACGTACGGCCCGTCCGTGCCCTGGTCGAAGACGGCGACCACGTTCGGGTGCGCGAGCCGGGCCACGGACTTCGCCTCGCGGATGAACCGGTCGACGAAGGCGGCGTCGGCGGCGAGCGCCGGGTGCATCACCTTCAGGGCGAGGATCCGGTCGAGGCGGGTGTCGACGGCCCGGTAGACCGTGGCCATGCCGCCGGCCGCGATGCGGGCGTCGATGCGGTAGCGGCCGTCGAGCACGCGCCCGACGAGGGGGTCATCCAGGGTCGTATCCACCCGGCGATTCTACGAGCCGCCGCGCGGGCGCCGGGCGGGGGCGGCAGCCTTGCAGCGCAGCTGTGACGTGGGCGGGGTGGTGGGGCGGGGCCTTCACCCCCGCGGCGCGGAGCCCCGGGCCGGTGGCTGCCCACCCGCCCCCTCGGCGACGGGGGAGCGGGGAGCGGGGAGCGCAAGGCTGGGCGGTATCAGCGGGCGAGGTCCACGCGGTCCGCATCGGGGATGTGTATGGGGGTTTCCCGTCGGTCCCGAAGCCGCCGCCGCACCTCTCCGACCCGGCCCCACCGGCTTCCGCCTTACAGGCCTCCGCCCCGCCGGTTTCCGTCCCGCCCGTCCTCTCAGAACGCCGGGCGCTCGGGATCCAGGTGGGCGCGGCCCTGTGTGGGGGAGGAGGCTTCCGCGAAGCGGCGTTGGGGGATGCGGCCCGCGCGGAAGGCGAGGCGGCCCGCCGAGACGGCGTCCCGCATGGCCGACGCCATGAGGACCGGTTCCTGTGCGCGGGTCACCGCCGAGGCCAGCATCACCGCCGCGCAGCCCAGTTCCATCGCCAGGGCCGCGTCGGACGCCGTGCCCGCGCCCGCGTCCAGGATGACCGGGACCGACGCGCGTTCCGTGATCAGCTCGAAGTTGTGCGGGTTGCGGATGCCCATGCCGGATCCGATGGGGGACCCGAGCGGCATGATCGCCGCGCAGCCCACGTCCTCCAGCTTCCGTGCGAGCACCGGGTCGTCGTTGGTGTACGGGAGCACCGTGAAGCCCTCGTCGACCAGGATCTCGGCGGCGTCCAGCAGCTCGACGCCGTCGGGCAGGAGGGTCCGTTCGTCCGCGACCACCTCCAGCTTGATCCAGTCCGTGCCGAGCGCCTCCCGGGCCAGCCGGGCCGTGAGGACGGCCTCGCCCGCCGTGAAGCAGCCCGCCGTGTTGGGGAGGACCGAGATGCCGAGCTTGGTCAGCACGGACAGGACGGATCCCTGGACCGTGGGGTCCAGCCGCCGCATCGCGACCGTGGTGAGTTCGGTGCCGGAGGCGACGAGGGCGCGTTCCAGGACGTCCAGGCTCGGGGCCCCGCCCGTGCCCATGATCAGGCGGGAGGTGAAGGCCCGGCCGCCGAGGGTGAAGAGGTCGTCCGCCATGTCGGTCAGCCCCCCTGTACCGCGGTGAGGATCTCGACCCGGTCGCCTTCGCCGACGACGGTGGCGGGCCACTGCCCGCGCGGGACCACGGTCTCGTTGAGCGCGGCGGCGACGCCGGAGGGGGCGGTGGTCAGGGTGGCGACCACCGTGTCGAGGGTGGCGCCGGTCGCGACCTCGCGCGGTTCGCCGTTGACGGAGATGGTCATGCGTACGACTCCTGACGTTCGGCGGAGAACCGGCGGGGGGTGAAGGGGCGCGCGATCTCCGGCAGTTCGCCGGTGGCCAGCAGCTCGGCGAGGACCTCGCCGGTGAGCGGGGTCAGCAGCACCCCGTTGCGGTAGTGCCCGGTGGCCAGGTGCAGGCCCGGCAGGTCGGTCGGGCCGAGCAGCGGGGCGTTGTCGGGGGATCCGGGGCGCAGTCCCGCCCGGGTCTCGGTGAGCGGGAGTTCGGTGATGCCGGGGACCAGTTCGTGGGCGTCGCGCAGGAGTTCGTAGACCCCGCCCGCGGTGACGGTGGTGTCCCAGCCGAGTTCCTCGCTGGTGGCGCCGACGACGAGTTCGCCGTTCTCGCGCGGCACCAGGTAGACGTGGCTGCCGCGGACGACGGCCCGTACGGTCCGCGACAGGAACGGCGCGTAGGCGGCCGGCACCGTGAGCCGCAGGACCTGGCCCTTGACCGGCCGTACGGGGGCCACGACCTCGGGCGGTACGCCGGCCAGCCGGCCGGTGAACGAGCCCGCGGCGAGGACCACCTGGTCGGCGAGCAGCTCCGTACCGTCGTCGAGGAGGGCTCCGGTCGCCCGGTCGGTGGTGGTGAGCAGCCGCTGCGCGGCCGTGCGGTGGATGGTCACGCCGATGCGTTCGCAGGCGGCCAGCAGGGCGGCCGCGAGTCGGCGGGGGTCGACCTGGTGGTCGCCGTCGACGCGCAGCCCGCCGCGTACGCCCGGGGCGAGCATGGGCTCCAGGCGGCGGCACTCGCGGCCGGTGAGCCACTCGGACTCCAGGCCGCAGCGACGCTGCAGGGCGTGCAGTTCGCGCAGGTGGAGGCGGTCGTCGGCGTCGAGGGCGACGGCGAGGGTGCCGCAGGCGCGGTAGCCGATGTCCAGGCCGCCGCTCGCCTCGGCGAGTTCGGCGGCGAACTGCGGATAGCGTGCGGCGGAGGCCAGGCCGAGGCCGAGCAGGGCTTCCTCGCCGTAGTGGAGTTCGGTGACGGGGGCGAGCATGCCGGCCGCGACCTGGGCGGCGCCGCCGCCGGGTGCGGGGTCGACCAGTACGGTGCGCAGTCCGCGCGCGGCGGCCCGCCAGGCGGTGACCAGGCCGATGATTCCGCCCCCGATGACGAGGACGTCGGATCCCGTGGCGGAACCCTTCCGAGATGAGTGCATGGGCGTCCAGCCCCTCCCTTCGCCGGCATGACCCGGATCAGGTTCGTACGGTCGGAGGCCGGCCAGCCTCCCTCTCAGCCCGGTGCGCCGGACTCCCGCGATAGGTACGGTGGCCAGACTAACCCGGCCGTGGATGGCGGGTAAGGCGGCACCTATTCCTGACGGAGCGTCAGATGATTAGGGTGGCGGCGTGAGCGAGCAGACGGAACAGAATCAGCGCGGCGTCGTGATCGTCGGCGCCGGAATGGCCGGGGTGCAGACCGCCGTGGCCCTGCGCGAACAGGGCTTCACCGGCCCCGTGACCCTGCTGGGAGCCGAACCCCACCAGCCCTACGACCGCCCCCCGCTGTCCAAGGCGGTACTCCTCGGCAAGGCCGAGGACTCCGCCTTCGACGTGGACTTCGAAGGCCTCGACATCGACCTCAGGCTCGGCGTCGAGGTGACCGGACTGCGCGCCGCCGTCCACGAGCTGGACACCGAGGCGGGACCGGTCCCGTACGGGACGCTCGTCCTGGCGACCGGCGCGCAGCCGCTGACCATCCCCGGCACCGAGGGCGTCCCGGGCGTGCACCTGCTGCGCACGCTGGACGACGCCGCCCGGCTGCGCCCGGTGCTGGCCGCCTCTCCTCGGGCCGTGGTCGTCGGCGCGGGTTGGATCGGCGCCGAGTTCGCCACCGCCGCCCGGGAGGCGGGCTGCGAGGTCACCGTGGTCGAGGCGGCGGACCGGGTCCTGGCGGGGGCGCTGCCCGCCGAGGTCACCGAGCCGATGGCGCGCTGGTACCAGGAGGCGGGCGCGGAGCTGATCACCGGGGCGAAGGTGGCCGGGATCGAGGAGGGCCGGGTGCTGCTGGAGGACGGCCGGGCCCTGCCCGCCGGCGCGGTGGTGGTGGGCATCGGCGCCCGCCCCGCCACCGGATGGCTGGACGGGACCGGTGTGGAGCGCGGCCCGGACGGATCGGTCACCGCGGACGCGTACCTGCGGACCTCGCTGCCCGGGGTGTACGCGGTCGGCGACTGCGCCTCCTTCCCCTCGGGGCGGTACGGGACGCGGCTGCTCGTGCACCACTGGGACAACGCCCTGCAGGGGCCCCGGGCGGTCGCGGCGAACATCCTGGCCGGGGAGCCGGCCCAGGTCTACGACCCGGTGCCCTACTTCTGGTCGGAGCAGTTCGGCCGCTTCGTCCAGTACGCCGGTCACCACGGCGGGGCCGACACCCTGCTCCTGCGCGGGGACCCGACCGGTCCCACCTGGTCGGCGTGCTGGCTGCGCGACGGCGCGCTGGTCGCCGTCCTGGCGGTGGGCCGTCCGCGTGATCTGGCGCAGGGCCGCAAGCTCATCGAGACGGCGGCGCCCGTCGACCCCGCCAAGGTCTCCGACCCAGGGACCCCGCTGAAGTCGGCCACGACCTGACGGCCCGGGGCGGGTGCGGATGCCGCTGCGCGGAGCCCGTCCCCGCCCCGCCCTTTCTCCGTTCCCCGGGCTCTGCCCGGACCCGGTCCTCACACGCCGGACGGGTCGAAGACCCAGCCTCACCGCGTTCGAGGCGCGGGGTCCGGGGCGGAGTCACGGTACGGGCCGCGACCCGGACGGGGTCGCTCAGGTACCGGCGGCGGAGCCGAGATGGCAGGCTTGTGCCTGTGACCGAGATTGACGCAAAGATCGATGCCCTTGTCCCCTCATGGCTGTACCTCCCCGACATCGCGGAGATGCTGAACGTCGAGGTGACCCGGGTCCGCCAGATGGTCAAGGAAGGGCAGCTCATCGCTGTCCGCCGGGGCGAGAACCGCTCCCTGCAGGTGCCGGCCCCCTTCATCGACGGTGACAAGGTCGTCAAGGGCCTCGTCGGTCTGCTGACCGTGCTGCGCGACGACCGCTTCACCGAGGAGGAGATCCTGGAATGGCTCTTCACCGCGGATCCGACCCTGCCCGGCACCCCCGTGCAGGCGCTGAGCGAGAATCGCGGCACGGAGGTGAAGCGCCGCGCTCAGGCGCTCGCCCTCTGACCTGATCGCCTTCGCTCCACAGCGGTGTACGGACCGGGCCCGCGGCCGCGGCCCCGGTCCGTACACCGCGTCCACCACGGGGGGTACACCCATGCAGCTGTCCGACGCCCGGCTCTACCTCTGCACGGACGCCCGCAAGCGCCAGGGTGACCTCCCCGAGTTCCTCGACGCCGTGCTCTCCTCGGGCGTGGACATCGTCCAGCTCCGCGACAAGGGCATGGAGGCGGGGGAGGAGCTCGAACACCTCCAAGTCTTCGCCGAGGCGGCCCGCCGCCACGGCAAGCTCCTCGCCGTGAACGACCGCGCCGACGTCGCCCACGCCATCGGCTCCGACGTCCTGCACCTCGGCCAGGGCGACATCCCCGTCCCCGCGGCCCGCGCCATCCTCGACCGGCGGGTCCTGATCGGCCGGTCCTGCCACGCCGAGGACGAGGTCGACGCGGCCGTCGCCGAAGCCGGCGTGGACTACTTCTGCACCGGCCCCTGCTGGCCCACCCCCACCAAGCCCGGCCGCCACGCCCCGGGCCTGGACCTCGTCCGGTACGCGGCCTCCCTGGAGACGGACCGCCCCTGGTTCGCCATCGGCGGCATCGACGGCTCGAACCTGGACGAGGTGCTGGACGCCGGCGCCACCCGCATCGTGGTCGTCCGCGCCCTCACCGAGGCCACCGACCCCGGCGCGGCCGCCGCCGAGCTCGCCAAGCGGGTCCGGGCCCGCCTCGGCTGAGCCCGGTCCGCCCGGACGACGGGCGGTCGCGGTCCCTCGTACGGACGCCTTCCGGCCAGAGCCGGCCCCGCAGGTGTCCAAAAACGTGTCCAAAAGGCGGACAAGGCTTCGGTGTCCGCCGGGCCACGTCTAACCTGCCCACATGGCCTCTGGTACCGCTTCCACCTGGTCGGACCGCGCACACACGGTCCGCGACCTCCTCGCGTCCGGGCGCTCGTACTCCTTCGAGTTCTGGGCCCCGAAGACGGAGAAGGGCGAACGCAACCTTTGGAACGCCCTGCGCCGGGTCGAGGCGGTATCTCCCAGTTTCGTGTCCGTGACCTACGGAGCCGGCGGCTCCACCCGCGGTGGCACCGTCAAGGCCACTCAGGAGATCGCCGCGGACACCACCCTCACGCCCGTCGCGCACCTGACCGCCGTGGACCACTCCGTCGCCGAGCTGCGCCATGTCATCGGCCAGTTCGCCGACGCCGGGATCCGCAACATGCTCGCCCTGCGCGGTGACCCGCCGGGCGACCCGATGGCCGAGTGGGTGTCCCACCCCGAGGGCGTGCACTACGCCGCAGACCTGGTGCGGCTGCTCAAGGAGTCCGGGGACTTCTGCGTCGGTGTCGCGGCCTTCCCCGAGATGCACCCCCGATCGACGGACTGGGATACGGACATCCGGCACTTCGTGGACAAGTGCCGCGCCGGTGCCGACTATGCGATCACCCAGATGTTCTTCGATCCCGAGAATTATCTGCGGCTGCGCGACAGCGTCGAGAAGGCGGGCTGCGACACCCCGATCATCCCCGAGGTCATGCCTGTTGTGGGCATCAAGCAACTCGACCGACTGCCCCAACTGAGCACCGCGGTCTTCCCCGCGGACGTGAAAGAGCGCATGCTCGCCGTCAAGGACGACCCGGCCGCTGTACGCTCCATTGGCATCGAGTTCGCCACGGAGTTCTGCGCGCGGCTGCTGTCCGAGGGTGTCCCGGGGCTGCACTTCATCACGCTCAACAATTCCACGGCGACTCTCGAAATCTACGAGAACCTGGGCCTGCACCAGCGGGCCTGAGCGGCCGTCCCCGTTCCCGCGCCGGCGGCCGTACCGAGAGGGGCCACGCATGGGAATGACGGTCCTCTACATCGCGTTCGGATTCGTCGCGCTGTGGCTGCTTGCCGAGGTCCTGATGCAGTACAAGGCCCGGCTCCGCTGGCGCCTGCTCGCCTTCGCCGGCTTCCTCGGCGTGGTCGCCGGCGTGATCCTGCCGTCGGTGCCGGTGATCGGCGCCGGCGCGTTGGCGTTCGCCGTGGGCCAGACCCTGGTGACGCTGTCCTTCCGCAAGGGCTTCGTCGCCGGTTGGGCCCTGCGCCGCGGCGGTGAGCCCGTACGCCAACAGCAGACGCGCCGCCGCCGGGCCTCCGGCGTCCCGTCGGAGCCGGCCCTCCAGGTCACCGCGCTGCAGTACGAGGACAGCGACGCATCCGGATCCGAGGACCGGGACGGGGCCGCCGAGGAGCGCTCGTTCGGCCAAGCGCCCCCGCCCGTCTACAGCACGGAGCCGGTTCCCGAGGACACCGGGTCCTACGGGATACAGAGTTTCGCGCCTCCGGTCGACCGGACCGCGGCCTTCGCCTCGCCCTTCACCACGGCCGAGCAGGACGCCCACCAGTACGCGGCGTACTACGACCAGCAGAACCAGGGCGGCTACGACTACTCGGGCGGCTACCCGACGGGCGACCAGCAGCAGGTCTACGCCGCTTACTCGGACCCGTACATCGGCACCGGCGGAGGTGTCGTACCGCCCCAGCCGTACGACTACACCCCGTACGCCGACTACGGGCAGCAGCAGTACTCCACGGACACCCCGCCCGGCGGGGTCTGGGTCCCGCAGCAGCGGTCCACCGACGGGGCCGGCCAGTCCTACCCGATGGAGGACCAGGGCGAGCAGCCGCAGCAGTACCCGTACCCCCAGCAGGGCGGGTACGAGCAGTACCGCTACTGACGACCCCCGCCGCCGGTCACTGGGAGCCGCGGAACTCCGCGCCCTCCACGATCAGTCCGGCCACCAGGGCCCCGGTCATCCCGGCGTGCGCCAGCCCGCCGCCGGGATGGGCCCACCCGCCCGCCAGGTACAGCCCGGGCAGGGCCGTGGTGTTGGCCGGCTGCAGCAGTCGGCCCCCGGCCCCCGCGAGGGCGGGCGGGGGCACCGCGCCGCCCGGCGCACCGGTCGCCGCCTCGATGTCGGCCGCGGTACGCACCTCGTGCCACAACAGCCGCTCCCGCAGGCCCTGTACGGCCTTCTCCGCGAGGTTCAGCAGCTCGGTGGGCTCCGAGGTGCCGGGGCCGGGTACGGCGCTCACGGTGACCGCCTCGTGCTCCTCGTCGGGCCGGGTGGAAGGGTCGTCCGGGCGCAGGACGGTGACCTGGGTCCCGGGAGCGTGGACGACGGTCCGGTGCACGGCCGTGGTGGGGCGTGCGCCGCGCAGCGCGAGCAGCAACGTGATCCGCCCCGGTACGCCGTCGCCACGGGCGGGAACCGCGTCCGACGGCCACGGCGGCGTACCGGCCGGCAGCTGCCGGGGGTCGATCCCGCACACCACGGTGTCGGCGGCCTCCTCACGGCCGTCGGCCAGCCGCACACCGGCCGCCCGGCCGTCCGCGACCAGGACCTCCCGGACCTCCGCCCCGAAGTCGAAGGCGACCTTGCGCTCCAGGCAGCGCTCGTACACGGCGGTGGCCAGGGCCCGCATCCCGCCGCGCACGTACCAGCTGCCGAAGGTCTGCTCCATGTACGGGAGCACGGTCGCCGAGGCGGGCGCGGTGGCGGGGTCGATCCCGTACCCGCGCACCACGCCGGTCAGCAGCTCCGCGAGGGCGCCGCCCAGCTCCCGGTCGGCCACTTCGGCGAGGGTCGGCGGGCGGCGGCGCAGCAGACCGCTCCGGCGCAGGGCCGGGTACGGGTCCTCGCCCAGGTGCCGGCGGGCGGCGGGCCGCAGCGGCTCCTCCAGCAGCGGGCGCCGGGTGGCGTCCCAGGCGTCGCGGGCACGGCCCAGGACGGCGTTCCAGCGCGCGCCCGCGCCCGGGCCGACGGCGGATTCCAGGGCGGTGGCGACACCGCCGTGGGAGGCGCCGGGGAGGGTGACGTCGATGTCGTGGTGGGGGAGGACGTGCCGGACGGCCGGGTTCACCTGGACCATGTCGACGCAGGTCTCCAGCGGGCGCTTGCCGGTCTTCACGAAGAGGTCGCGGTAGACGGCCGGCAGGTGCAGCAGCCCGGGCCCGGTGTCGAAGGTGAAGCCCTCGCGCTCGTACCGGCCCACGGCACCGCCGTAGGTCGTCCCGCGTTCGTACACCGTCACCTGGTGCCCCGCCACGGCCAGCCGGGCCGCCGTCGCCATCGCGCCCATCCCGGCGCCGATCACCGCAATTCGTGCCATGCGGCCGAGCCTATCGACCCAGGTGGTGGCCCTGTGGTCAGCGGGGTGGGGCTCCGGTGGTCTCGCGGACCTCGGCGGCCAGCCGCTTCTCCTCGCGGCGCTGCGCGCGGCGCCGCAGGAAGCGGCGGATCCGACTCCAGAGGAAGATCACTATCGCCAGTCCGGCGGCCAGCAGCACGGCCGCGATGATGGCGGCGGCCTCGGGATTGAACATCGCGAACGTCACGAGCCCGGCCACGCCGAGGTCCTCGGCGATGCTCATCCCCACGTTGGTGAAGGGCTCGGGCGAGGTGTTGATCGCCATCCGGGTGCCGGCCTTGACGAAATGGCTGGCCAGCGCGGTGGAGCCGCCGACCGCGGCGGCGGTGATCTCGGGGAGCGAACCGGTCTGCCCGGCCAGCAGCGCACCGATCACCGCACCGGACACGGGGCGGATCACCGTGTGGACGGTGTCCCATATCGAGTCCATGTACGGGACCTTGTCGGCGATCGCCTCGCACAGGAACAGCACCGCCGCGACGATCAGCACGTCCGTGCGTTGCAGGGAGGCGGGGACGTCGTCGGTCAGGCCGGTGCGGCCGAAGATGCCGAGCAGGAGGACCACGGCGTAAGCGTTGATCCCACTGGCCCAGCCGCTGGTGAAGACCAGAGGGAGCACACTCATCGGATCATCATGCCGTACGGGAACGCAGAAAAGTGAGGGGACGGCCGCACGGCGGCCATCCCCTCACCCACGTTGTCGGGGGCTAGTGCCCCTGCTCGTCACGGCGGCGCTGCCACCGTTCCTCGATCCGGGTCATCATCGACCGACGCTGCCGGTTCCGGCCACGGGCCGGACCGCCGGTACTTCCGGAGACGGGCTGCTCGCCAGGCTTGGGTGCCTTGCGCCAACCGGTGACCACGAGGACCGTACATCCCAGCATGACGAGGAAACCCACCACGCTGATCCAGAGCACGTTCGGAATGATCACACCGGTCATGAGGAGCGCGATACCCACCACAATGCCTGCGACTGCCTGGTAGACCCGTCGCCGGGTGTACGTACGCAGTCCGCTTCCCTCAAGCGCTGTCGCGAACTTGGGATCTTCGGCGTACAGCGCTCGCTCCATCTGCTCGAGCATTCGCTGCTCGTGCTCCGAGAGCGGCACGGGAGTCCTCCTCATCCGTCGGTCGCGGGGGTGGCGACCAGGGGTCCCCTTCAGGATAGGCGGGGAATCGCCCCCGTGACACCCGCCCTCTGCGCCGCGTTCCAAAAGGACACGACCCAGAAATGACGCAGCCGATGAAAGCGCTGCGTGAAAACCGTACCGCCGTGGGGGCTGTCACTGAGGCCCTTATTCCCCAATGGTCCGTCCACCATGCCGGTCCTGCACCTGATCATACGGGGCCGACCGGCGGATCGGGGGGTGTGTGGCCGACTCCGCCCGCGGAAGGTCGCAGTTCAGGCCCGCTTCTCGCCCAGGACGTGCAGCTGGGTGGCGACCGCGTGGAAGGCGGGCAGCTCGGCGGCGGCCTCCTCCAGACGCAGCAGCGCCTCCACGGCGCCGGGCTCGGTGTCCACCAGGACCCCGGGCACGAGGTCGGCGAAGATCCGCACGCCGTGCACCGCGCCGACCGCGAGGCCGGCCCCGCCGACCAGCTCGGAGAGCTGCTCGGCGGTGAAGCGGCGCGGTACCGGGTCGCCGGAGCCCCAGCGGCCGGCCGGATCGGTCAGGGCGGTACGGGCCTCCGTGAAGTGCCCGGCCAGCGCACGGGCCAGCACGGCCCCGCCGAGGCCGGCGGCCAGCAGGCTGAGCGTGCCGTCGACGCGCAGCGCGGCCACCGTGTTCGCCACGCCCTCGGCGGGGTCGTCCACGTACTCCAGCACGCCGTGGCAGAGCACCACGTCGTAGGCGTCCCGCTCGACGACGTCCAACAGGCCCTGGGCGTCACCCTGGACACCGCGTACGAGGTCGGCGACACCGGCCTCGGCCACCCGGCGCTCCAGCCCGAACAGCGCGTTCGGGCTGGGGTCGACCACGGTGACCCGGTGGCCCAGGCGGGCCACCGGCACGGCGAACTTACCGGTACCGCCACCGGTGTCGAGCACGTCCAGCACATCCCGCCCGGTCGCCTTCACCCGGCGGTCGAGTGCCTCCTTGAGGACCTCCCACACCACGGCGGTGCGGAGGGAGGCACGGGGGCGGGAAGTGTCCGACACGGCTGATGGCTCCTCGGCGCGGTAAAGGGTGAGCGGTCCTGGCCCACCCTATTGCCTTCCGCCGCCGGGCAGCTCATCCCGCGTCCGGATGCTCCGGGCGTGGTTGCGGCAGGGTCTCTCCCAGGGGCTGGGGCGGCGTCCGGACGGTGAGCATCCGTTCCACCAGGCGAAGGAACATCGACGCCGCCCGCACCAGATCGTCCGCGTCCCGAGGGCTCGCCGCGTCCGCTATCCCCGCCTCGGCCCTGGCCCGGCGCGCGGCGCCGGAGGCGAAGAGCGCACTCCACTCGGTCAGCTCCGGGGCCATCTCCGGCAGCACCTCCCACGCGCTGCGGATCCGGGGCCGCCGCCGCGGGTTCACCGGTTCGGGACGGGCGCGCGCGGCGAGCACGGCTGCGGCGGTGCGCAGCGCGGCGAGGTGGGCGGTCGCGTACCGCTCGTTGGGGCGGGTCAGCCGGGCGGCCTCGGCCAGGCCGCTGTGGGCCTTGGCGAGCAGGTCGAGGGCGGCCGGAGGAGCCGTCGACTTCCGAAGGACGGGGTGGACAGGGGACGGGGACGGTGTGGCCATGACGAACCTCCTGTCGATCTGTCGATGCGTTACCACCATCGTGACGGGCACCACTGACAATTGCGCTGACCTGGGCTTTTACGGTCACGAACCGGGCAACTGCCCCCTCCTGCGCACCTGGTGCGAAGAGGGATGCTAGTTTTTGAACTGACCGGTCAGTTCAAAAAGAAGGGGGACGGCGTGGACAGCCCGCACGGCGCGGCCGTCAAGGCCGAGGACTTCGGACTCAAGGGCCCGCGCGGCTGGGCCTTCCGGGGAGTCGGCATCGACGCGGCGCCCGGCTCGCTCATCGCGGTC
Organism: Streptomyces sp. CLCI03; assembly: GCF_053615355.1. Lineage (NCBI taxonomy): Bacteria > Bacillati > Actinomycetota > Actinomycetes > Kitasatosporales > Streptomycetaceae > Streptomyces > Streptomyces sp. CLCI03. The sequence goes on from NZ_CM132132.1 coordinate 5,873,769, forward strand.
GAAGGCCCCTCCGGCAGTGGCCGGACCTGCCTGCTCCTCGCCCTCACCGGACGGATGAAGCCCACCCGGGGCCACGCCGAGGTCGGCGGCCACCACCTGCCGAAGCGGATGACGGCGGTCCGCCGGATCGCCGCACTCGGCCCGGTCTCGGGGGTCAACGAGCTCGACCAGGCCCTCACCGTGGCGGAACAGCTGCGCGAGGGCGCCCTGCTCCAGCGCCACTACGGCGCTCCGGTCCGCGCCATGCTCCGGCCCCGGGCCGAGCGCCGCGCCGCCGCCGAGGCACGGATCGCCGACGCCCTGGAGGCCGCCGGACTGGACCTCGCCGCGCTGCCCAAGGGCGAGCGGACCTCCGTACGGGACCTGGAACGCCTGGAGGCCGTAAGGCTGTCCGTCGCCATCGCGCTGCTGGGCTCCCCGGCCCTGCTCGCCCTCGACGACCTCGACCTCAAGCTGTCGGACACCGAACGCGTGGAGGCCTGGGACCTGCTCCGCTCGGTTGCCGCCCGCGGGATCACCGTCCTCGCGGTGTGCAGCGAGGCACCCGCCGACGCGATCGTCCTGCGGACCTCCCCCGAGGAGCCGGACGCACCGGAAGCACCGGAGGCGTCGGCCGCGTCGGACACGCCCGCGGCCGCGGAGAGCGACGCGGACGCGGAGGCCGACGAGGGATCCGGGACCGACGCGAAGACCGACACGAAGACCGACGCGAAGACCGACGCGAAGACCGACGCGAAGACCGAGAACGACGACACGAAGGGGGCGGACGATGCGCTCGCCGAAGCTGGCCGCGCTTGAGCTGAAGCGGTTCGGGCGGGGGAAGCTGCCCCGGGCCGCTCTCGTCGCGCTGCTCCTGCTGCCACTGCTCTACGGCGCCCTGTACCTGTGGTCCTTCTGGGACCCGTACAGCCGCCTCGACAAGGTGCCCGTCGCCATCGTCAACGCCGACAAGGGCGCGACCGTCGGCGGCGAGAGCTTCGACGCCGGCGCCGAGATCGCCAAGAAGCTGCACGCCAGCAAGAAGTCCTTCGAGTGGCACGACACCAGCGCGAAGGAGGCGGCCGAGGGCCTGGAGGACGGTACCTACTACCTGACCCTGACCATGCCCGCCGACTTCAGCGAGAAGATCGCCTCCAGCTCCGGCGACGACCCCACCACCGGGGCCCTCCAGGTCCGCACGAACGACGCCAACAACTACATCGTCGGCTCGATCTCGCGCTCCGTCTTCGCCGAGGTCCGCTCCGCGGCGTCCACCAACGCCTCCCGCAAGTTCCTCGACAAGATCTTCGTCAACTTCTCCGACCTGCACGACAAGACCGCCGAGGCGGCCGACGGCGCCGACAAGCTCAAGGACGGCGCGGGCCAGGCCCAGGAAGGCGCCAAGGAACTCGCCGAGGGCCTCGACACGGCGCAGGAGAAGTCCGGCGAACTCAACACCGGCCTGCGGAAGCTGAACACGGCGGCCGGCAAGCTGGAGACCGGCTCCAAGGACGTCGCGGACGGTACCCAGGCGCTGGCCGACAAGGTCAACGGGGCCGCGGACAAGGCCCGCCCCTTCGTCAAGGATCCCAAGAACCTGGCGGACACCGCCGAGCTGGTCGCCGACACCGCGAAGGTCGTCCGCAACCACCTCGACAAGTTCTCCGAGAAGGCCCCGGCCGCCGCCGCTGCCGCCAAGAAGGCGGCCACCGTAGCCGACACCTACTACACCAAGCACTGCGTGACCCTCGGCGCCGAACCGCACCTGGCCTCCTGCCCCGACCTGAAGACGGTCAGGGACAGCACGGCCGAGGCCGCCGAGCTCAGCGGCGACGTCAGCACCCTGGCCAAGAACGCCAATGGTGACGTCGCCAAGCTCCGCACCCAGCTCACCGACCTGGAGAACCAGGCCCGCAAGCTCGTCGACAAGGCCCCGCTGCTCGCGGCCGACCTCGACGCGGCCGTCGCCAAGGTCAACGCCCTCAACGACGGTGCCCACAAGGTCTCCGCCGGCATGGCCCAGCTCCACACCGGTCTCGGCACCGCCACCACCGGCTCCGGCGCCCTCGCCGACGGCGTCGGCAAGCTCGGCGACGGCGCCCACCGGCTCGACGGCGGCATGTACAAGCTCGTCGACGGCACCGGTGAACTCGCCGGTGGCCTGCACGACGGCGCCGGCAAGATCCCCGACTACGACCAGCAGCAGCGCGACGAGCGCACCCAGGTCATGGCCGACCCGGTCCAGCTCGCCAACCAGTCCCTGCACAAGGCGCCCAACTACGGCACCGGCTTCGCCCCCTACTTCATCCCGCTCTCCCTCTGGGTCGGTGCGATGGTCGCCTACATGCTGATCGCCCCGATGAACCGGCGGGCCCTGGCCGCCGGCGCCTCGCCCTGGCGGGTCGCGCTCGCCGGCTGGCTTCCCGTGGCGGGCCTCGGCGCGGCGCAGGTGGCCCTGCTGATGTCCGTACTGCACTGGGCGCCCGGCCTCGGCCTGAAGATGGCCCACCCGGCCCTCACCATCGGCTTCCTGATGCTGGTCACCGCCTGCTTCGCGGCGATCGTCCAGTGGCTCAACGCCAAGTTCGGCGCCGCCGGCCGCATCCTGGTGCTGGCCGTCCTGATGCTCCAGCTGACCTCGGCGGGCGGCACCTACCCCGTCCAGACCAGCCCGGACTTCTTCAACTGGATCCACCCGTACCTGCCGATGTCGTACATCGTCGAGAGCCTGCGCCGCCTCATCACCGGCGGCGACCTCGCCCCGGTCTGGCAGGGCGGCGCGGTCCTGCTGGCCTTCACCGCCGGCGCCCTGGCCCTCACCGCGCTCGCCGCCCGCGGCAAGCAGGTGTGGACCATGGACCGACTGCACCCGGAACTGAGCCTGTAGGGACGTGTTGACCTGTGACAATCAGCGCCATGGAAAGCAGCAGCACCGGTACGGGCACCGGCGGGGGCCGTCGTGCGATCACGCGGCAGAAGCTCTACGAAGCGGCCGTCACCCTGATCGCCGAGAAGGGCTTCTCCGCGACCACGGTCGATGAGATCGCCGAGCGGGCAGGCGTCGCGAAGGGCACCGTCTACTACAACTTCGCGAGCAAGAACGAGCTCTTCGAGGAGCTGCTGCGGCACGGCGTCGGCCTGCTGACGGTCTCCCTGCGGACGGCCGCCGAGGAGACGGAGGCCCGCGGCGGCAGCCGGGTCGAGGCGCTCGACGCGATGATCCGGGCGGGACTCGTCTTCATCGACCGGTACCCGGCCTTCACCCAGCTGTACGTCGCCGAACTGTGGCGCACCAACCGCGCGTGGCAGTCCACGCTCATGGTGGTCCGGCAGGAGGCGGTGGCCGTCGTGGAGAACGTGCTGCGCGAGGGCGTCGAACGCGGCGAGTTGAGCGCCGAGATCGATGTGCCGCTCACGGCGGCCGCGATGGTCGGGATGGTGCTGGTGGCCGCCCTGGACTGGCAGTCCTTCCAGAGCGAGCGGTCCCTGGACGACGTGCACTCGGCGCTGTCGCTGCTGCTGCGGGGCCGGGTCAGCGGCAACCGCTGAACACCGGCGCGCCACCACCCCCCAGTCGGCGGTGCCGCGGGGGCGCGCCGGCCCGTAGAACTGGTGGGGCCGGCCGCGACGGCTGAGTATCCGTACCTAGGCGCGGAAATGAGTACGTGCGCGGATGGGCTCCCACCTGCGCGGACGCCAGACTGGGAGCAACGGACAGGAGACCCGGTCCGCACCGCGGACACGGGGCCGCGGAGCGGACCGGGTGCCTCCTTCCGTGACCGGGACGGGGGACACGGCTCGGTGTCGCAGGACGGGAGAAGGCGGCGGGGCTCGGGGGGATCGAGCCTCACCGCCTTCTCGCGTCCGCGGGTTCGATGGGTCGTGCGGTGGCCCGCGCCGCCGTTGCCGGGGCTCCGCCCCGGACCCCGCACCTCAAACGCCGGCGGGGCTGAAAGATCGCCTCAAACGCCGGCGGGGCTGAATGAGACGCCGGCGTTCGAGGCGAAGGTGCCTCAGCCCCGGCCCCGCAGGGGGAGTCGCGGGAGTCGGAGGCGGGCTGTCGTGAGGCGGGTGGACACCGCCGCGGCGATCGCGGATCGGCGGGCCGAGATGGCCCAGGAGACCCGGGCCGCCGAGCGCGGCAGCAGCAGGGCGCGCAGCCGGGGCAGCCGGTCCGCGGACGTCAGCAGGCCCGTGCGGGCCAGCAGGACGTCGTCCGCCAGCTCCGGGTACGAGACCTCCGCGCCCGGGGGCGCGTACAGGGCCCGTTCCACCGCACCGGCGACCCGGTGCACGGCCGCCGCCGGCTCCTCGTCCAGGCGGCCCAGCTCCACGATCCGGCTCGCCGCCCGGCGGGGGGACAGCGCCTCGTCCGGGAGCACGCCCGCGTCCCAGGCGGTGTCGCCCAGTTCCCGCCAGGCCGTCAGCACGTCCCCGGTCGCCAGCCGCCGGGCCCGCAGCCGGGTCCGCCACAGCATCGGGAGCAGGGGCAGGCCCAGTACCGTCACCGCGAGCGCCGCCCAGCCGAGGACCGACGTCACCGACGGCCCACCGCCGCCGCCCGTGTTCTGCGCGGGCGCGGCCGCGCCGCACTCGCCGAGCTTCTTCAGGTTCGGCGGGCACTCGGGGGTCGCCGAGGGCCCCGTCGAGGGCTGCGCCACGCTCTGCGAGGGCAGCGGCGCCGGTGCGGACGGCTGGGTGGCCGGGGTCTGTGCCCGCGAGTACTCCGGGATGTTGATGCCGGAGCGGGGCGTCGGCTCGAAGCGGGTCCAGCCCACGCCCTCGAAGTACAGCTCGGGCCAGGCGTGCGCGTCGCGCATCGACACGTTCACATTGCCGTCCGACTGCTTCTCGCCGGGCGTGAAGCCCACCGCGACCCGGGCCGGGATGCCGAGGGAGCGGGACATCGCCGCCATCGAGAAGGCGAAGTGGACGCAGAAGCCCTCCTTGTCGGCGAGGAACCGGGCGACCGCCTGCGGGCCCGTGCCCGAGGCCGTCCTCGTGTTGTAGCGGAACCCGCCGTTCACGGCGAAGTAGTCCTGCAGCTTCACGGCCCGCGTGTAGTCGTCCTTCGCGCCCTGCGTCACCTGGCGGGCCGTATCGGCGACCACGGGCGGCAGGTTGTCCGGGAGCTTCGTGTACTCCTCCTGGACCGCCGGGTCGGGCTTCGGGGCGTTCTGCAGCTGCTGGGCCGTCGGCTTCAGGAGCAGGCTGCGCACCGTGTACTCGGCGCCCTGGACGTTCTGGAACTTGTCCCGGCCCAGCTGGTCGCCGACGAGGGTCCGGCCGGCCGGCTCGAACCGCCACTTGCCGCCGATGTCCACCGACGTCGCCGGGTACGGCATGGGGAGGTAGCGCTGGGTGTAGTAGTCCGCCGCGGAGATGCTGGTGGTGACCTCGACGGCGGAACGGCTCACCGGGGCGCGGAGCCCCGGGGGTTCCGGCAGCTTCTCCGGCACGTCGACCAGGGCCCGCCCGGAGGCCTCCCACTTGACGCCGTTGAACTCGTCCAGGGCCAGGATCCGCAGGTACTGATCGGCCTGCTGCGGGCTGTTGGTCCGGTACTTCAGGACCACACGGTTGTCCTGCGCGTTGAGGTTGCTCTGCAGGGACACCAGCGGGTTGACCGCCGAGATCGTCCCGCCCACGCCGCCGCCGCCGCTGTCCTCGGCGTCCTGCGTGCCGCCCAGCAGCCCGCCGCCGAGCGAGGGCAGCACGGCCGGCACCGCAAGCGCCAGGCCCAGGGTCACCGCGCCGATCCGCCGCCCGAACTTCACGGGAGCCGTCGCCTGCCCGCCCGCCCCGTTGGCGAGGCCGGAGTCGGCGGCGCCCCGGCGCGGGGCCGCGCCGAAGACCCGGCCCCACTGGGCGAGCCGGTCGCGGCCCTCGGACAGCAGCAGCATCAGGTAGCCGCAGCCCGCGAGCAGGAAGGCGAACCAGGAGGCGCCCCCGCCCCCCGCCAGGCCCGAGGCCACCGAGTACAGCGCCAGCAGCGGCAGCCCGGCCGCGGCGGCCGTGCGCAGGGTCACCGCCAGCGTGTCCACGAGCAGCCCGATCAGCAGCACGCCGGACACCAGCAGCAGTTTGATGCCGTCCGTCAACGGAGCCGGGATGGCGAACTCGCCCACGTCCCGGACGCCCTGACCGAACAGCGCGCCGAAGTCCGTCACCAGGTACGCCAGCGGCCCGTCCCCGTGGGACTCGCCCTTGCCGGCGTAGAGGAACGCCAGCAGCAGCAGCGACGTCAGCACCTGCGCGGCCACGGTCAGCGTCCGGGCCAGCGGTACCCGCCGGGCCCCGGCGCCCACCGCGCTCTGCACGGCCAGCAGCAGCACCGCCTGGAGCAGCCAGGCCTGCGAGTCCACCAGGGCGTTCAGCGACCACGAGGTGAGCAGTGTCGCCAGTGCCGCGAACAGCGTCAGTTTCGCCCGCCCGCTCATTCCCGACCTCCGGAGGTTCCCGTACCGACGCGCGCGGTCCCGGCCTGGCGCCACAGTTCACCGAAGGCCACCCCGGGCGGGGCGGCCAGTGCCGTCCAGCCCGCGTCGCGCAGCCTGTGCAGCCGCTCCTCCAGCGGGGGCACCGCATGCCCCGGGGCGGGCTGCCCGCCCCAGGTCGCGGAGTCCAGTACGAAGGCCACCGCACCGGAGGCGCGTTGGCGCATCCGGGCGGCCAGTTCTGTCTGTACGTCGTCCAGGTCGCCGAAGAAGGCGATGAGGAGCCCGTCACCGCCGGCTCCGCCGAAGCCGCCGCTGCCACCGGCGCGCACCGCGTCGTAGGCGCGGGAGAGCCCGGCGCCGTCGGAGTGCCCGACGACCGCGAGGGTGTCCATCATCAGCCCGGCGGCCTCCGCGGACTCCTGCCCGCCGGAGGAGAATCCACCACTGCCCTCACCGGGCACCGAGCTGCCGGTGTCGGTGAGCAGGCGGGCGGAGAAGCCCTGTTCCAGGACGTGCACCAGGCTGGAGGCGGCCGCCGAGACGGCCCACTCGAAGGCGGAGTCGGGGCCGGCGCCGTCGAAGGCCAGGCGCCGGGTGTCCAGCAGGACGGTGGCCCGGCTGCGCTGCGGCTGCTCCTCGCGGCGGACCATCAGCTCGCCGTAGCGGGCGGTGGAGCGCCAGTGCACGCGGCGCAGGTCGTCGCCGCGCCGGTAGCCGCGGGGGATGACGTCGTCGTCGCCTGCCAGGGCGAGGGAGCGGCGGCTGCCGTCGCCGTAGCCGTTGGACTCGCCGGTCAGGCGGACCGGCGGCAGGGGTTCGGTGCGCGGGATGACGGTGAGGGTGTCGTAGGTGCTGAAGGAGCGGGTCAGCTCGACCAGCCCGAAGGGATCGGACAGGCGCAGCTGGAGCGGGCCGAGCGGATAGCGGCCGCGCAGGTCGGAGCGGACCCGGTAGGACACCTCGCGGCGGCCGCCGGGTTCGACCCGGTCCAGTACGAAGCGCGGGCGCGGGCCCAGTACGTAGGGCACCCGGTCCTGGAGCATCAGCAGGCCGGTGGGCAGTCGGGAGACGTTGTCCATGCGCAACTGCACGCGGGCCTCGCTGCCCGCGGGGACCCGGCCCGGGCTGAGCCGGCGGCTGCCGGAGACCCGGAAGCGGGTGCGGTGGAGGGCGTAGACGCAGATCAGGGGCAGGAGGGCGAGCAGCAGGCCGACGCGCAGCAGTTCGCCCTGTCCCAGCACGTACGCGCAGGCCGCGGCGGCTGTGCCCGCGGCCAGGAACGAGCGGCCCCGGGTGGTCAGTCCGGACAGCGACGCGCGCAGGCCGCCGCCGTCCCCCGGGCCACCGGCGCCGCGCGGGGCACCGGCGCTCATCAGAAGCTCCGGATGCCCGCGCCGGGCGGCATCTCGCCGCGGGCGTGCGCGGCCGGGACGGGGGTGCGCTGCAGGATCTCGCCGACGACCTGCTCGGCGGAGCGGCGGTTCAGCTGGGCCTGCGCGGTGGGCAGCAGCCGGTGCGCGAGGACCGGGGCGGCCAGGGCCTGGACGTCGTCCGGCAGGACGTAGTCCCGGCCGGCGAGCGCGGCGGCGGCCTTCACGGCGCGCAGCAGGTGCAGGGTGGCGCGGGGCGAGGCGCCGAGCCGCAGGTCGGGGTGGGTGCGGGTGGCGGAGACCAGGTCGACGACGTAGCGCTTGACGGGCTCGGCCACGTACACCTCGCGGACCGCCTCTATGAGCTTGACGATCTCGTGGGAGTGCGCGACGGAGGTGAGGTCGTCGAGCGGGGAGACCCCGCCGTGCACGTCGAGCATCTGGAGCTCGGCCTCGGGGCTGGGGTAGCCGACGGAGACGCGGGCCATGAAGCGGTCGCGCTGGGCCTCGGGCAGCGGGTACGTGCCCTCCATCTCCACCGGGTTCTGGGTGGCGACGACCATGAACGGGCTGGGCAGCGTGTAGGTCGTGCCGTCGATGGTGACCTGGCGCTCCTCCATCGACTCCAGCAGCGCGGACTGCGTCTTCGGCGAGGCGCGGTTGATCTCGTCACCGATGACGATCTGCGCGAAGATCGCGCCCGGCTTGAACTCGAACTCGCGGCGCTGCTGGTCGTAGATGCTGACACCGGTGATGTCGGAGGGCAGCAGGTCCGGTGTGAACTGGATGCGCTGGACCGAGCAGTCGATGGACTTGGCGAGCGTCTTGGCGAGCATCGTCTTGCCGACGCCGGGCACGTCCTCGATCAGCAGGTGACCCTCGGCGAGCAGCACGGTCAGCGCGAGGCGGACGACCTCGGGCTTGCCCTCGATCACGCTCTCGACCGACCGGCGCACCCGCTCCACCGTGCTGGTCAGATCCGCGAGGCTCGCTCGGTCGTCGTACGTCGTCACCTGGTTCTCCTCGGCCTTTCCCAGGGCCGACGCCGTTGGCGCATGAACCGGCCCACCCCGAAACACGGACACCGGCCCGGGGGATCCCGGGTGGTGCCACCCCGCATTCTTGACGGCGTTAAGGCCTTGTGTCACTCAAGAGCTGGGATCGATCTCCCGCAGGAGCCCGGTGTGCACATCGAAGACGAAGCCTCGCACATCGTCCTTGTGCGGCAGGAAGGGGTTCGTGCGAACCCGCTGCATGGATTGGCGGACGTCCTGGTCGACGTCCCGGAAGGCCTCGACGGCCCAGGCGGGACGCTGGCCGACCTCGTCCTCCAGCTCGTGCCGGAAGTCCTCGGTCAGGTTCTCCAGACCGCAGCCGGTGTGGTGGATGAGTATCACCGTGCGGGTGCCCAGGGCCCGCTGGCTGATGGTGAGCGAGCGGATCGTGTCGTCGGTGACCACACCGCCCGCGTTGCGGATCGTGTGACAGTCGCCGAGTTCCAGGCCGAGGGCCTTGTGCAGGTCGAGACGGGCGTCCATACAGGCCACCACGGCGACCTGGAGGACGGGGCGGGCGTCCATGCCGGGGTCGGAGAACTTCGCGGCGTAGCGCTGGTTCGCCTCGACCAGCCGGTCGGTGACGGATCCGCCGACGGATGCCTCGGACGCGGACTCTGCAGGCAGGGATGCGGAAGTCGTCATGGGTACGACGTTAGTGGTCACGGCGGGTCGAGGCCTCGCGTGAGAGCGGACAAAGAACGTCAACGAGGATTGTTGTGAGCTAACCCACAGGGGTGGGGGAGGGGCGGCCATCCGGGTGATTCGCGGCATTTGCCGGTTCGGTCCGAGAGTCGCGCACGGCGCGCGAGGCGGTTCGTTGACCGCGGCGACCGTTGCACTAAAGTGACGCGAACCGGCCGGAGCCCGGCCCTGACCGGCCGCCCGGCCCCCGATGAACACTCCGCGTGCGCGGCGCGTACGTACGGCCCGGCCCTCTCCCGCTCACCGGCCGGCCGGCGCCACCTTCCCCGGCGCCGGTCGCGGATGCGGGAACCAGGTGGTACGTACGCCTGCCGCGCCGTTATCTGAGAGGGCGCTTTGACTAGCGAGTCCCGACATGTCCCGGTGATGCTCCAGCGGTGCCTGGACCTGTTGGCCCCGGCGCTGGAGAGGCCCGGGGCCGTCGTCGTCGACTGCACCCTCGGCCTCGGCGGCCACAGCGAGGCCCTGCTGACCCGGTTCCCCGAGGCCCACCTGATCGGCCTCGACCGCGACAAGGAGGCCCTGCGGCTGTCCGGCGAGCGGCTCGCGCCCTTCGGTGACCGGGCCACCCTCGTCCACGCGATCTACGCCGACCTCGCCGAGGTCCTGGACGGGCTGGGCATCCCGGCGGTCCAGGGCATCCTCTTCGACCTGGGCGTCTCCTCCATGCAGCTGGACGAGGCCGACCGCGGGTTCGCGTACGCGCAGGACGCGCCGCTGGACATGCGCATGGACCAGACGACGGGCATCAGCGCCGCCGAGGTCCTCAACACCTACGCGCCGGGTGAGCTGGTGCGGATCCTGCGCCAGTACGGCGAGGAGAAGCAGGCCAAGCGGATCGTGTCCGCGATCGTCCGGGAGCGGGAGAAGGAGCCCTTCACCAACAGCGCCCGGCTGGTCGAACTGATCCGGGACTCCCTCCCGCAGGCCGCCAAGCGGACCGGCGGCAACCCGGCGAAGCGGACCTTCCAGGCGCTGCGGATCGAGGTCAACGGAGAACTCTCCGGGCTGGAGCGGGCCATTCCGGCGGCGGTGGACAAGATCGCCGTCGGCGGCCGGATCGCGGTGCTCTCGTACCACTCGCTGGAGGACCGCCTGGTCAAGCAGGTCTTCGCGGCCGGCGCGACCTCCACGGCCCCGCCCGGACTGCCGGTGGTGCCGGAGAAGTACCAGCCGAAGCTGAAACTGCTCACGCGCGGCGCCGAGCTGCCCACCGAGGAGGAGATCGCCGAGAACCGGCGAGCCGCCCCGGCCAGATTCCGCGGCGTCGAACGCATCCGGGAGGCGCGACTGTGACCAACGCCGGGAAGGTCGCCACGCTGACCCGCGGGCAGGCGGCCCGCCTCGGCCGGGCGCTCGGCGGCCGCCCGGCCCGCCCGCGCCCCGGCGGGCAGGCGGCGCGGATGCCGTTCGTCCTGCTGGTCGTGGCCCTGCTCGCCGGCGGCCTGATCAGCCTGCTGCTGCTGAACTCGGCGCTGAACGAGGGCTCCTTCCAGCTCAGCAAGCTGAGGAAGGAGACCACCACCCTCACCGACGAGGAGCAGGCGCTGCAGCGCGACGTGGACGCCTACTCCGCTCCCGACGCGCTCCAGCGCCGGGCGCACGAACTGGGCCTGGTCCCCGGCGGCAGCCCGGTCTTCATCGGCCAGGACGGCAAGATCGCCGGCAGCCCGGCGGTCGCCGAGGCCCCGCCGACCCCGACGCCGACCGCCCCGGCCACACCCCCGGCGTCGGCCCCGGCCGCCTCCGGGGCCGCGGCCCAACCGGCCCCGTCCGCCGCGCCCTCCGCGGCCGGTGGTTCCCCGCAGCCCAGCCAGACCCCCGGAAGGTGACGCCGTGATCCACCCTTCCCACCCGGCCTCGCCGGCGTTCGAGGCACGGGGTCCGGGGCGTAGCCCCAGGATCCCCGCCCCGGCGGTGGCCGCGTGAGCCCGCAGGAGCCGCCCCGGCGGCGGGTGCCCGGACCGGCCAGGCCGTCCCGGCCGGGCGACCGGGCCCGGGCCACCGCCCGCCCCGCCTCGCGCCCGGCGACCCGGCGCCCCACGGGCCCCCGCACCCCGCACACGATCCGGCTCGGCAGCCCACGACCCCGGCTGCGCCTGGTCGGCGTCGGCCTGACCCTCGTCATGCTGGCCTTCGTGGTCCGCCTGCTCCAGGTACAGGCCGTCGACGCCTCGGCGTTCTCCGCCGAGGCCTCCAAGAACCGCTACACCAACGTCAAGCTGGCCGCCGAGCGCGGTGAGATCACCGACCGCCGGGGCGTGGCCCTGGCCACCAGCGTCGACGCGTACGACATCACCGCCGACCCGAAGATGTTCACCCCGCAGGACAGCAAGGCCCCCGACGCCCCGCAGCAGGCCGCCGCGCTCCTCGCGCCCATCCTCGGCAAGGACGTCAAGGAACTCACCCAGCGGCTGAGCACCAAGAACTCCCGGTACGTCGTCCTCGCCCAGCGCCAGACCCCCCAGGTCTGGAACCAGATCAAGGACCTCAAGCGGGTCTTCGCGGACAAGGCGGCGGCAGACAAGCGGAGCAACGGCCCCGGAGCCAACGTCCTCGCCGGCGTGTTCAAGGAGACCAGCAGCAAGCGCGTGTACCCGAACGGCGACCTCGCCGCCGGGATACTGGGTTACGTCAACGCCGAGGGCAGGGGCGCCGGCGGCCTGGAGTCCTCCCTCGACAAGAAGCTCTCCGGCAAGGACGGCGAGATCACCTACGCCCAGTCCGGCGGCCGCCAGGTCCCCACGGCCGACTCCAACGAGAAGCCGGCCGTCCCCGGCGACGACATCGAGCTCACCATCGACCGGGACATCCAGTGGGCGGCGCAGAGCGCCATCGCCGAGCAGGTCCAGAAGTCCGAGGCCGACCGCGGCTACGTCATCGTCCAGGACACCCGCACCGGCGAGGTCCTGGCCATGGCCAACGCGCCCGGCTTCGACCCCAACGACCTGACCCGCGCCCGCTCCGCCGCCATGGGCAACGCCGCCCTCCAGGACGTGTACGAGCCCGGATCCACCGCCAAGGTCATCTCCATGGCCGCCGTGCTGGAGGAGAAGAAGGCCACTCCTCAGACCCGGGTCGAGGTCCCCAACCGGCTGCACCGCGGCGACCGCCTGTTCAAGGACGACATCGACCACCCGACCTGGTACCTGACCCTCAACGGGGTCCTCGCCAAGTCCTCCAACATCGGCACGATCCTGGCCACCGGCCAGCTCGGACCCACCCAGCCCGAGGCCAACGAGGTCCTGCACTCCTACCTGACCAAGTTCGGCATCGGCCGGCCCACCGGCCTGAACTACCCGGGCGAGTCCCGCGGCATCCTCGCCGCCCCCAAGGACTGGTCCACCTCCCAGCAGTACACGATCCCCTTCGGCCAGGGCCTCTCCCTGAACGCCATGCAGGCGGCCTCCGTGTACTCGACCATCGCCAACGGCGGGGTCCGCATCGAACCGACGCTCATCCGCGGCACCAAGGGCCCCGACGGCCGCTTCACCCCGGCCCCGGCCCCCGAACAGAGCCGCGTGGTCAGCGCGGAGACCGCCAAGACCCTCGCCGAGATGCTCGAATCCGTGGTCGACGACCAGGAGGGCACCGGCACCAAGGCACGGATCCCCGGCTACCGGGTCGGCGGCAAGACCGGCACCTCCAACCGGGTGGATCCGGCCACCGGCCGCTACAAGGGCTACACCGCCTCCTTCGCCGGATTCGCCCCCGCGGACAACCCCCGCATCACCGTCTACTGCGCCATCCAGAACCCCACGAAGGGCAGCTACTTCGGCGGCCAGATCTGCGGCCCCATCTACAAGAAGGTCATGGAGTTCGCACTCAAGACCCTCCAGGTGGCCCCCACGGGAACCGCGCCCGCCGGGCTCCCCGTCACCTACGACGCCGCTCCTCAGCCCGCCGCCCAGCCCGCCCCGCAGCCCAGTCCGCAGCCCGGTCAGTGAACCCACAGCCAGGCCGGCCCGCCAGAAAAGCGTGAGGCACCATCAGTGACAACCATCACCCCGAAACCCGGGAACCAGACGACCGCCGAAGCCGAGACCGGGGCCTCACTTCGCGAGCGGCCCGCCACGCCCGGTACGCTCACCGCCGTGCCCCACGCTGATCAGCCCAGAACGACCCAGAAAGCCCCGGCAACGCCGCCGGGAGCGCCCCGGCCCGCGTCCGCCAGCCCGAGCCCGCTGGGCGAGCTGGCCACCCTGCTGGGCATCCCGGCGCCCGGCGCGGCGCAGATCACCGGCATCACCCACGACTCCCGTGCGGTGCGCCCCGGTGACCTGTACGCGGCCCTGCAGGGAGCCAGGACGCACGGCGCCGACTTCGCCGCCCAGGCGGCCGGCCTCGGTGCCGCCGCCGTGCTCACCGACCCCGCGGGGGCGGAACGCGCCGCGGCGACCGGCCTGCCGGTCCTGACCGTCGAGGACCCGCGCGGCCGGATGGGAGAGCTGGCCGCCGCGATCTACGGGCGCCCCGGTGAGGACCTGCTCCAGATCGGCATCACCGGCACCTCCGGCAAGACCACCACGGCGTACCTCGTCGAAGGCGGCCTGCGCGCGGCGGGCCGCAGCACCGGACTGGTCGGCACCGTCGAGATGCGCATCGGCGACGAGCGCATCAAGTCCGAGCGGACCACCCCCGAAGCCACCGACCTCCAGGCCCTCTTCGCGGTCATGCGCGAACGCGGGGTCGAGGCCGTGGCCATGGAGGTCTCCAGCCACGCACTGGTCCTCGGCCGGGTCGACGGCTGCGTCTTCGACGTCGCCGTCTTCAACAACCTGAGCCCGGAACACATGGAGTTCCACTCCGACATGGAGGACTACTTCCAGGCCAAGGCCGGGCTCTTCACCGCCCGCCGGGCCCGCCTGGGCGTGGTCAACCTCGACGACGAGTACGGCCGCCGGCTGGCCAAGGAGGCGACGATCCCGGTCGTCACCTTCTCCGCCGCGGGCGACCCGGCCGCCGACTGGCGCGCCGAGGACGTGGTCTTCGGCGCGGCGACCTCCACCCTGACCCTGCTGGGCCCCGAAGGACAGCGCGTACGGGCCACCGCGCCGCTGCCCGGCCCGTTCAACGTCGCCAACACCGTCGCCGCGATCGTCACCCTCGCCGCCGCCGGCCTCGACCCGCAGACCGCCGCCGACGGCGTCGCCGCGGTCCCCGGGGTCCCCGGCCGGCTGGAGCGGGTGGACGCGGGACAGCCGTTCCTCGCCGTCGTGGACTACGCGCACAAGACGGACGCCGTGGAATCGGTGCTGCGCGCACTGCGCGAGGTCACCGAGGGCAAGCTGCACATCGTGCTCGGCTGCGGCGGCGACCGCGACACCACCAAGCGCGGCCCGATGGGGGCCGCGGCCGCCCGGTTCGCCGACGTGGCCGTCCTGACCTCCGACAACCCGCGCTCCGAGGACCCGCTCGCGATCCTCGCCGCGATGTTCGACGGCGCCGTCTCCGTACCGCCCGCCGAGCGGGGCACCGTCCTGATCGACGCCGACCGGGCCGCGGCCATCGCGGCCGCCGTCGCCCGCGCCCGGCCCGGTGACACCGTGCTGGTGGCCGGCAAGGGACACGAGCAGGGCCAGGACACCGCCGGTGTCGTACGCCCCTTCGACGACCGCACGGTGCTCCGCGCCGCGATCGAGCACCAGGCCGTGCTCGACCGGAACGCCGCGCCCGACGAAACGACCCAGGTCCGACAGGCCGAGGTGAACCAGTGATCGCCCTTTCCCTCGCCGAGATCGCCGACATCACCGGCGGGCGGCCCCACGACATACCGGATCCGTCCGTCCAGGTCACCGGCCCCGTGGTCTACGACTCCCGTGAGGTCCGGCCGGGCAGCCTGTTCGCCGCCTTCGTCGGCGAGCGGGTCGACGGCCACGACTACGCGGAACGCGCCGTCGCCGCCGGGGCCGTGGGCGTCCTCGCGACCCGGCCCGTCGGCGTACCGGCCATCGTGGTCCCCGACGTCGTGGCCGCCCTCGGCGCACTCGCCCGCGCCGTGGTCACCCGGCTGGGCACCGACGTCGTGGCCCTCACCGGATCCGCCGGCAAGACCTCCACCAAGGACCTGATCGCGCAGGTGCTGCAGCACCACGCGCCGACCGTGTGGACCCCCGGCAACCTCAACAACGAGATCGGCCTGCCGATCACGACGCTGCGCGTCACCGAGGACACCCAGCACCTGGTCCTGGAGATGGGCGCCCGCGGCATCGGCCACATCCGCTACCTCACCGGACTGACGCCCCCACGGATCGGTCTGGTCCTCAACGTCGGCACCGCCCACATCGGCGAGTTCGGCGGCCGCGAGCAGATCGCTCAGGCCAAGGGGGAGCTGGTCGAGGCCCTGCCGGCCGAGGCGGAGGGCGGCGTCGCCGTCCTCAACGCCGATGACCTGCTGGTTCGTGAGATGGCCGGGCGGACGAAGGCCCGTACGGTCCTCTTCGGCGAGGCCGAGGACGCCGAAATCCGGGCCACCGAAGTTCGCATGACGGACAGGGGGCAGGCTTCCTTCACACTGCACACACCGACCGGGTGCAGTGACGTGACCTTGCGGCTGTACGGTGAGCACCACGTGTCGAACGCGCTCGCCGCGGCCGCCGTCGCCCATGTACTGGGCATGTCCGCACAGGAGATCGCCACGGCGCTCTCCGGGGCGGGCACGCTGTCCCGGTGGCGGATGGAGGTCACCGAGCGGGCGGACGGTGTGACGATCGTCAACGACGCCTACAACGCGAACCCCGAGTCCATGCGGGCCGCACTCCGCGCGCTCGCCGCGATGGGCGGTGCCGGCAGGGCGAACGGGGGACGCACGTGGGCGGTGCTCGGCCCGATGGCCGAGCTCGGAGACGACGCTCTCGCCGAGCACGACGCGGTCGGACGACTTGTCGTCCGGCTCAACGTGAGCAAGCTCGTCGCAGTCGGGGGCAGGGAAGCCTCCTGGCTGCAACTGGGCGCATATAACGAGGGTTCGTGGGGTGAGGAGTCGGTGCTCGTGTCCGACGCGCAGGCGGCGGTCGACCTGTTGCGCAGTGAACTGCGCCCAGGTGACGTCGTGCTGGTGAAGGCTTCCAGGTCGGCCGGTCTGGAGCGGGTGGCCCAGGGCCTTCTCGACAGCACTGTCGAGGGCGAGGTCGCCGACCGATGAGGCAGATTCTGTTCGCCGGTGTCATCGGCATGTTCCTCACCGTCATCGGTACCCCGCTGCTGATCAAGCTGCTCGCCCGCAAGGGCTACGGCCAGTTCATCCGCGACGACGGCCCCCGCGGCCACGCCGGGAAGAAGGGCACGCCCACCATGGGCGGTATCTCCTTCATCCTGGCGACGCTCATCGCGTACGCCCTGACGAAGGTCCTCACCGGTGAGGAGCCGAGCTTCTCGGGCCTGCTCGTCCTGTTCCTGATGGCCGGCATGGGCCTCGTCGGGTACCTGGACGACTACATCAAGATCGTCAAGCGGCGTTCGCTGGGCCTGCGGGCCAAGGCGAAGATGTCCGGCCAGCTGATCGTCGGTATCGCCTTCGCGGTGCTGGCCCTGCAGTTCAAGGACTCCCGCGGGCTGACCCCGGCCTCCACCAAGCTGTCGTTCGTCACGGACTTCGGCTGGTCGATAGGTCCGGTGCTGTTCGTGGTCTGGGCGCTGTTCATGATCCTGGCGATGTCCAACGGCGTGAACCTCACCGACGGTCTCGACGGTCTCGCGACCGGCGCCGCGGTGATGGTCTTCGGCGCCTACACCTTCATCGGTGTCTGGCAGTTCCAGGAGTCCTGCGCCAGGGCCGGTGACCTCACCAACCCGAACGCCTGCTTCGAGGTGCGCGACCCGCTCGACCTCGCGGTCGTCGCCTCCGCCCTCATGGGCGCCTGCTTCGGCTTCCTGTGGTGGAACACCTCGCCCGCCAAGATCTTCATGGGTGACACCGGCTCGCTCGCCCTCGGCGGCGCGCTCGCGGGCCTCGCCATCTGCTCCCGCACGGAGTTCCTGATGGCGCTCCTCGGCGGCCTGTTCGTGCTCATCACGATGTCGGTCGTCATCCAGGTCGGTTCCTTCAAGATGACCGGCAAGCGCGTCTTCCGGATGGCGCCGCTGCAGCACCACTTCGAGCTCAAGGGCTGGTCCGAGGTACTCGTCGTGGTCCGCTTCTGGATCATCCAGGGCATGTGCGTGATCGTTGGTCTCGGTCTCTTCTACGCGGGATGGGCAGCCGACAAGTGACGTCCTGGCAGGACAAGAACATCACCGTCGCCGGTCTGGGCGTGAGCGGCATCAGTGCCGCCCGCGCCCTGGCCGGCCTCGGCGCAGTGGTGACCGTCGTCGACAACGGCGACGGCGACGCGCACCGCGCCCGGGCCGCCGAACTCCAGGCGCAGGGCATCACCGTCCGCCTCGGCCGCCTGGCGGACGGCGGACACGCGGGCGAGGTACTGCCCGAGGGCACCGAACTCGTCGTCACCTCGCCGGGCTGGAAGCCCGACAGCCCGCTGTTCCAGGCCGCCGCGGCGGCCGGGGTGGACGTGGTCGGGGACGTCGAGATCGCCTGGCTGCTGCGCGAGATCGGCCAGGAGCTGCGCGCCGCGCGCTCCGGCGACACGGACGCGGCGAAGCCCCGTAAGGCCCCGGCGGCCTGGCTCGCCGTCACCGGCACCAACGGCAAGACCACCACCACCCAGATGCTGGCGTCGATCCTGAAGGCCGCGGGGCTGCGCACCGCCGCCGTCGGCAACATCGGCACCCCGATCATCGACGTGGTGCTCGGCGAGCAGGAGTACGACGTGCTCGCCGTCGAACTCTCCAGCTACCAGCTGCACTGGGCGCCCTCGCTGCGCGTCCACTCGGCGGCCGTGCTCAACCTGGCCCCGGACCACCTCGACTGGCACGGCTCGATGGAGGCGTACGCCGCCGACAAGGGACGGATCTACGAGGGCAACACGATCGCCTGCGTCTACAACGTCGCCGACCCGGCCACCGAGAACCTGGTCATGGAGGCCGACGTCGAAGAGGGCTGCCGGGCGATCGGCTTCACCCTCGGCGCCCCCGGCCCCTCCATGCTCGGCGTCGTCGACGGCATCCTCGTCGACCGGGCCTTCGTGGAGAACCGGCAGAAGAACGCCCAGGAGCTCGCCGAGGTCTCCGACGTCAACCCGCCGGCCCCGCACAACATCGCCAACGCGCTCGCCGCCGCGGCCCTGGCCCGCGCCTTCGGCGTGGAGCCGCGCGCCGTGCGCGACGGGCTGCGCGACTTCCGCCCGGACGCCCACCGCGTCGCGTACGTGGACGAGGTCGACTCGGTCACCTACATCGACGACTCCAAGGCCACCAACACGCACGCGGCCGAGGCCTCGCTCGCGGCCTTCGAGCCGGTCGTCTGGATCGCCGGCGGCCTCGCCAAGGGCGCGACCTTCGACGAGCTCGTGCGGAACGCCGCGAAGCGGCTGCGGGGCGCCGTGCTGATCGGCGCCGACCGGGCGCTCATCGCCGAGGCGCTGGCGCGACACGCCCCCGAGGTCCCGGTCGTCGACCTCGACCGGACCGACACTGGGGCGATGCTCGCAGCGGTCCGGGAAGCCGCCGCGCTCGCCGAGCCCGGCGACACGGTCCTGCTGGCACCTGCCTGTGCCTCGATGGACATGTTCGCGAACTACAACAAGCGTGGGGACGCATTCGCCGACGCGGTGCGCGAACTGGCCGCCGAGAACGCTGCGGACACGGCCTAGGCCGGGGGCTCCGGGACAGGTTCCCTCCGGCCGGCAGCTCGCCTCGTACGAGTGGAGGGGAATATCACAGATGCCGGCCAAGCAGATGCTGCCGGGGCGGCGGCCGTCCGCCGTGAAGGCGCAGGGCCGCAAACGCCCTGCGGTGAGTTCGAAGCGGCCCGCCGGGCGCGGGCCGCTGGCCCGGTTCCGGCGTACGCAGCAGCAGTTGCAGAAGGCCTGGGACCGCCCACTCACCGCCTATTACCTGATTTTCGGTAGTTCCCTGCTCATCACCGTGCTCGGCCTGGTGATGGTGTACTCGGCCTCGATGATCAAGGCCCTCCAGCTCGGCCTCGGCGACGCCTACTTCTTCAAGAAGCAGTTCCTGGCCGCCGTCATCGGCGGCGTCCTCCTGCTGATCGCCTCCCGCATGCCGGTCAAACTGCACCGCGCGCTCTCGTACCCGGTGCTCGCCGGCACGCTCTTCCTGATGGTCCTGGTCCAGGTCCCGGGGATAGGCGTCTCGATCAACGGCAACCAGAATTGGATCTCCCTCGGCGGTCCGTTCATGTTGCAGCCCAGTGAGTTCGGCAAGCTGGCCCTGATCCTGTGGGGCGCCGACCTGCTCGCGCGCAAGGGCGACAAGGGGCTGCTGAGCCAGTGGAAGCACCTGCTGGTGCCGCTGGTCCCGGTGGCCTTCCTGCTGCTCGGGCTGATCATGCTGGGCGGGGACATGGGCACCGCGATGATCCTCGGGGCCATCCTGTTCGGTCTGCTCTGGCTGGCCGGCGCCCCGACCCGGATGTTCGTCGGGGTGCTCGTCTTCGCGGGTGCGATCGTCGCACTGCTCATCAAGACGAGCCCGCACCGGATGGACCGGCTGGAGTGCCTCGGTGCGACAGAACCGGGCAAGAACGACCTTTGCTGGCAGGCCGTTCACGGGATCTACGCCCTCGCATCGGGCGGATGGTTCGGTTCGGGCCTGGGGGCAAGTGTGGAAAAATGGGGGCAACTCCCCGAAGCCCACACCGACTTCATCTTCGCCATCACCGGGGAGGAACTGGGTCTGGCGGGGACGCTGTCGGTTCTCGCCCTGTTCGCGGCTCTAGGCTATGCGGGTATCCGCGTGGCCGGACGCACGGAGGACTCCTTCGTACGGTTTGCCGCGGGAGGCGTGACCACCTGGATCACGGCCCAGGCCGTGATCAACATCGGTGCGGTGCTCGGCCTGCTGCCGATCGCCGGAGTCCCGCTCCCGCTGTTCTCCTACGGAGGGTCGGCCCTGCTGCCGACCATGTTCGCGGTCGGACTGCTCATCGCCTTCGCGCGTGAGGAGCCGGCGGCGCGCGCGGCCCTCGCGATGCGACAGCCGAAGACCGGCTGGTGGCGGACCGGGGTGAGATGGAAGTCGATGAGACGGCGCGTCAAGAAGCGTCCGTCCGGAGAGCGGTGAATTTCGGTGCATGTCGTACTCGCCGGTGGGGGGACCGCCGGCCACATCGAGCCGGCGCTCGCCCTCGCGGACGCCCTGCGCAGGCAGGACCCTTCAGTGGGCATCACCGCCCTCGGCACGGAGCGCGGACTGGAAACCCGCCTGGTGCCGGAACGCGGCTACGAGCTGGGCCTGATCCCCGCCGTACCGCTGCCCCGTAAGCCGACCCCGGAACTGATCACCGTCCCCGGACGCCTGCGCGGCACCATCAAGGCCGCGGAGGAGATCCTGCTGCGCACCAAGGCCGACTGCGTCGTCGGCTTCGGCGGCTACGTGGCCCTGCCCGGCTACCTCGCGGCCAAGCGCCTCGGGGTGCCGATCATCGTCCACGAGGCCAACGCCCGGCCCGGACTGGCCAACAAGATCGGCTCCCGCTACGCGCACGCCGTCGCGGTCTCCACCCCCGACAGCAAGCTGCGCGGAGCCCGCTACGTGGGCATCCCGCTGCGCCGCTCCATCTCCACCCTCGACCGTGCCGCGGTCCGCCCGGAGGCGCGCGCCGCCTTCGGCCTGGACCCCAACCTGCCCACGCTGCTGGTCTCCGGCGGCTCGCAGGGCGCCCGCCGCCTCAACGAGACCATCCAGCAGGTCGCGCCGACCCTCCAGCGCTCCGGGATCCAGATCCTGCACGCCGTCGGGCCGAAGAACGAACTGCCGCGTGTCGACAACATGCCCGGGATGCCGCCGTATGTGCCGGTACCGTACGTGGACCGGATGGATCTGGCGTACGCCGCCGCCGACATGATGCTGTGCCGCGCGGGAGCGATGACCGTCGCCGAACTCTCCGCCGTCGGGCTCCCCGCCGCCTACGTCCCGTTGCCGATCGGCAACGGTGAACAGCGGCTCAACGCCCAGCCGGTGGTCAAGGCCGGCGGCGGCCTGCTCGTGGACGACGCGGAACTGACGCCCGACTGGGTGCTCGGCCAGATCCTCCCGGTGCTGTCCGACCCGCACCGCCTGTACGAGATGTCCCGCGCCGCCGGTGAGTTCGGCCGCCGGGACGCCGACGAGCTCCTGGTCGGCATGGTGTACGAGGCGATCGCGGCCCACACGTCCCGCTGAGGCGGGTAGCGCAGACGCAGGAGGCACAGGAGTGGCCGGAGGGACGACCGCGCGGCGCGGAACACCGTTTTCTGATCGGTCCGGCCCGGCTGCCCGCAAGGGCACCGGTGCTCCCAAGCCTCCGAAGGAGCCCAAGGGCTCCAAGCCCCCCGAGCCCCCGAAGTCGGCCCGGAAACCCGGCCCCAGGGGTCCTGGCGTACGCCTGCGCCGGGGCCCCGTGCTGGCCCTGGCGGCCGCCGCGGTGGTCCTCCTGGCCGCGGGCGGCACCTGGGTGCTCTACGGGTCCTCCTGGCTCCGCGTGGAGAAGGTCGCCGCCACCGGCATGGACGTCCTCACCGCCGAACAGGTCCTCGGCGCGGCGGCCGTCCCGGTCGGCGCCCCCCTGGTGAGCGTCGACACGGACGAGATCGAGAGCCGGGTCCGCGGCCGGCTGCCCCGCATCGATTCGGTCGATGTGGTGCGGGCCTGGCCGCACGGGATCGGTCTGAAAGTGACGGAACGCAAACCCGTCCTGCTCATCAAAAAGGACGCCAACTTCGTGGAAGTGGACGCATCGGGTGTGCGATTCGACACGGTTCCGAAAGCACCCGCGGGCGTTCCGGTCCTCGAATTGAACGCCGGTCGATCGCCGAGCGCCCGGCGCTTCGACGAGGAACGGCTGCTGCACGAGGCCGTGCTCGTCGCGAGCGCCCTCCCGGAGTCGATCGCCAAGCAAACGGTGCAGGTCAAGGTGGGTTCCTACGATTCGGTCGTGCTGGAGCTCACCGGGGGTCGGTCCGTGACGTGGGGGAGCGGTGAACAGAGCGACGCGAAGGGACGTACTTTGAACGCTTTGTTGAAAGCCGCTCCCAAGGCCGCGCACTTCGACGTGAGCGTCCCCACCGCCCCTGCTGCGTCCGGGAGTTGACGTCCGGTCCAACAGCGGCGCACCCTGGTTGGCCAGCGATACGGGTGATCACATAGGGTGAAAAGAAAAACGGGAGGTTCGGCGTGTTCGTTGAACACGCGCTACTTGTCGACTTAGTGTCCTGTTCGGAAGAGTCCGAGGAACAGGCACACCCCTAACCCTAAACTTCAGGGTGAGGGTTCGGGTCGGCGCGTTCGGACCGTCCCTATTTCGGCATCAGTCGTCGCAACGCAGGCCCGCGAGGCGGCGACACGTAACTCGAGGCGAGAGGCCTTCGACGTGGCAGCACCGCAGAACTACCTCGCAGTCATCAAGGTCATCGGTGTCGGCGGCGGTGGTGTCAATGCCATCAACCGAATGATCGAGGTCGGTCTCAAGGGCGTCGAGTTCATCGCCATCAACACGGACGCCCAGGCGCTGTTGATGAGCGACGCCGACGTCAAGCTCGACGTCGGCCGTGAACTCACCCGTGGCCTCGGCGCCGGCGCCAACCCGGCCGTCGGTCGCAAGGCGGCAGAGGACCACCGCGAGGAGATCGAGGAGGTCCTCAAGGGGGCCGACATGGTCTTCGTCACCGCTGGCGAGGGTGGCGGCACCGGAACGGGCGGCGCACCTGTCGTCGCCAACATCGCGCGCTCGCTGGGCGCCCTGACGATCGGTGTGGTCACCCGACCGTTCACCTTCGAGGGCCGGCGCCGCGCGAACCAGGCGGAGGACGGCATCGCCGAGCTCCGCGAAGAGGTCGACACCCTCATCGTCATCCCCAACGACCGACTGCTGTCCATCTCGGACCGCCAGGTCAGCGTGCTCGACGCCTTCAAGTCGGCCGACCAGGTCCTGCTCTCGGGCGTCCAGGGCATCACCGACCTCATCACCACCCCGGGTCTGATCAACCTCGACTTCGCCGACGTCAAGTCCGTGATGTCCGAGGCCGGCTCGGCCCTGATGGGTATCGGCTCGGCCCGCGGCGACGACCGCGCGGTGGCCGCCGCCGAGATGGCGATCTCCTCGCCGCTCCTGGAGGCGTCCATCGACGGCGCCCGTGGCGTGCTGCTCTCCATCTCCGGTGGCTCGGACCTCGGTCTCTTCGAGATCAACGAGGCCGCGCAGCTGGTCAGCGAGGCCGCGCACCCCGAGGCGAACATCATCTTCGGCGCCGTCATCGACGACGCGCTCGGCGACGAGGTACGGGTCACCGTCATCGCCGCCGGGTTCGACGGCGGACAGCCCCCGGCCCGCCGGGACAACGTCATCGGCGCCGCGTCCACCAAGCGCGAGGAGCCGGCCCCGGCTCCGGTCCGCGCCGCCGAGCCGGCCCGCCCGGCCTTCGGCGGACTCGGCTCGGTCACCCCGCGCGAGGAGCCCCCGGCTCCCGTCGAGGTGGCCCCGGTCGAGGTCCAGGCCCCCGCGCCGCAGGTCCCCACGGCCCGGCCGTACCAGGACAGCCCGGCCGAGGAACTGGATGTCCCGGACTTCTTGAAGTGACACCGGAGCAGCATCACGTGGGCGGCGCCCACTTCGCCTTCACCGACAGGTGGGGCGGAGTGAGCGCCGTTCCGTACGAGGAGCTCAATCTCGGCGGCGCGGTCGGAGACGACCCGGCCGCCGTTCTCGCGAACCGGGCCCTGGCGGCGAAGTCGCTGGGACTGGCGCCGGACCGGGTGGTCTGGATGAACCAGGTGCACGGCCGGGACGTGGCGGTGGTGGACGGGCCCTGGGGCCCGGACGCGGAGATCCCCGCGGTGGACGCGGTGGTGACCGCCCGTCGGGGACTCGCCCTCGCGGTACTGACCGCGGACTGCACGCCGGTCCTGCTGGCGGACCCCGTCGCCGGGGTCGCGGCGGCCGCCCACGCGGGACGGCCGGGACTGGTCGCCGGGGTGGTGCCCGCCGCCGTCGAGGCGATGGTCGCCCTCGGGGCCGACCCCGGGCGGATCGTCGCCCGTACGGGACCCGCGGTCTGCGGACACTGCTACGAGGTGCCCGCCGAGATGCGGGACGCGGTGGCCGAAGCGGTGCCGGCCGCCCGGGCCGAGACCAGCTGGGGGACACCGGCGGTCGACGTGGTCGCCGGGGTGCACGCCCAGCTCGCGGAAGCGGGGGTGGTGAACGGCG
Organism: Streptomyces sp. CLCI03; assembly: GCF_053615355.1. NCBI lineage: Bacteria > Bacillati > Actinomycetota > Actinomycetes > Kitasatosporales > Streptomycetaceae > Streptomyces > Streptomyces sp. CLCI03. The sequence continues at coordinate 5,898,583 of NZ_CM132132.1, forward strand.
GCCGTTCCCCGGTCTGCACACTGGAGTCGCGGGACCACTTCTCGTACCGCCGCGACCGGGTGACCGGCCGGCTTGCCGGATATGTCTGGTTGGACTGAGGAATGACAGAGCGTAAGTCGGAGCTCGCCGAGAACCTGGCGCGGGTGGAGGAACGTATCTCGTCCGCGTGCGCGGCGGCGGGGCGCGGGCGGGAAGAGGTGACGCTCATCGTGGTCACCAAGACCTACCCCGCGAGCGACGTACGACTGCTGGCGGACCTGGGCGTCCGTCATGTTGCGGAGAATCGTGACCAGGATGCGGCCCCCAAGGCCGCGGCCTGCGCGGATCTGCCCCTCAGCTGGCACTTCGTCGGTCAGTTGCAGACGAACAAAGTCCGTTCCGTGGCGGGATACGCGCACGTGGTGCAGTCGGTCGACCGACCGAAACTCGTGACCGCCCTCTCGGCGGCCGCGGTGAACGCGGGCCGGGAGCTCGGGTGCCTCGTGCAGATCGCCCTCGACGCGGAGTCGGGGGAGCGCGGCGCCCGCGGCGGCGCGGCGCCCGAGCAGCTCGCGGAGTTGGCGGACCTCGTGGCGAAGGCTCCGGGACTGCGGATCGACGGCCTGATGACGGTCGCTCCGCTGGCCGGCCCCTACGCGGGACGCGAACAGGCCGCTTTCGAGCGGCTGGTGGAATTGTCATCCCGCATGCGCGTGAACCATCCGGCTGCCACGATGGTGTCGGCCGGGATGAGCGCAGACCTGGAACAGGCCGTGGCGGCCGGTGCGACACATGTACGCGTCGGCACTGCGGTACTCGGCGCGAGACCCCGGCTCGGGTAACGTCGCGAAGAAAGTCGGACCACAGCAGAAAATATGGTCATTCCCGCTGATGGGCGGGCAGACCTAGTGGATCGCGGGCAGTTGGTGACATTCGTGACACGGCGGCACCTGCGACAGGGCGATCCACCACAGAGCGGAGGACTCGGAGAATGGCCGGCGCGATGCGCAAGATGGCGGTCTACCTCGGCCTCGTGGAGGACGACCGGTACGACAACCCGGGGTACGACCCCGACGACGAGTTCGAGCCCGAGCCGGAGATGGAACGGGCTCGGGAACGGGATCGCCGACAGCAGCCCGTGCATCAATCGCCCGTACCGGACGAACCGGTACGAGCCGCACAGCCTCCGGCGCAGCGCGAACCTATCCCAATTCCAGCGGAAAACGGACGTCCTGCGCGAATCGCCCCCGTGGCATCCATCACACCTGATCGCACCAACCTGGAGAAGAACGCCCCCGTGATCATGCCCAAGGTCGTCTCCGAGCGGGAGCCGTACCGCATCACGACGCTGCACCCCCGGACCTACAACGAGGCCCGTACCATCGGGGAACACTTCCGTGAGGGCACTCCGGTGATCATGAATCTCACGGAGATGGACGACACGGACGCGAAGCGTCTCGTGGACTTCGCCGCCGGACTCGTCTTCGGTCTGCACGGCAGCATTGAACGCGTGACACAGAAGGTGTTCCTGCTGTCGCCTGCTAACGTCGATGTCACGGCGGAGGACAAGGCCCGCATCGCGGAGGGCGGGTTCTTCAACCAAAGCTAGACCGATCCGTCAGACACGGGGCCGGGAACACAGCAGGAGCAGGGGAGAGGGAAGCGCGGGATGGGTGTCGCACTGCAAGTGATCTACTTCGCCTTGGGGTGCTTCCTCGTCGTGCTGATCTTCCGCCTGGTCATGGACTACGTGTTCCAGTTCGCGCGTTCCTGGACACCCGGCAAGGCGATGGTGGTCGTACTGGAGGCCACCTACAGCGTCACCGATCCACCACTCAAGCTTCTTCGGCGGGTCATTCCGCCGTTGCGTCTCGGGGGCGTGGCACTCGACCTGTCCTTCTTCGTTCTGATGATCATCGTTTACATCCTCATCAGTTTCGTGCGCACCGCTGCGAGCGGCTTGTGAACGATGTGCTTCCCCGCGGGCGCGGGGACAGTCCCGATACGGTCTTGCCGACTGCCGACGACTACGTAGAGGTGAAGAAGACATGCCGCTGACTCCCGAGGACGTGCGGAACAAGCAGTTCACGACCGTCCGCCTCCGAGAAGGCTATGACGAGGACGAGGTCGATGCCTTCCTCGACGAGGTCGAGTCCGAACTGACGCGCCTGCTGCGCGAGAACGAGGACCTGCGCGCCAAGCTGGCAGCCGCCACGCGTGCCGCCGCGCAGAACCAGCAGCAGCAGGGCATGCGCAAGCCGGAACCCCAGGACCAGCGAGGCCCCGGCGCCCCCGTGCCCGCGGCCATATCCGGCCCGCCGCAGCAGCAGCAGCCGCAGATGGGCCCGCCGCAGCTTCCGGGCGGCCAGCCCCAGCTGCCCCCGGGCCCCGGCGGCCAGGGCCAGCAGGGCCCCGGCCCGATGGGCGGCCCCATGGGCGGCCCCATGCAGCAGCACCCCATGGGTGGACCGCAGGGCATGCAGCAGCAGCCCATGGGCGGCCCCCAGGGCATGCAGCAGCAGTCGATGGGCGGCCAGAACCCGCTCGGCCAGCAGATGCAGCCCATGGGCCAGCAGATGCAGCCGATGGGGCAGCAGATGCAGCCCATGGGTCAGCCGATGCACCAGCAGCAGCCGCAGCTTCCGCAGCAGGGCCCCGGTGGCGACAGCGCCGCCCGCGTCCTGTCCCTGGCGCAGCAGACCGCCGACCAGGCGATCGCGGAGGCCCGCTCCGAGGCCAACAAGATCGTCGGCGAGGCCCGGTCGCGCGCCGAGGGCCTGGAGCGGGACGCCCGCGCCAAGGCCGACGCGCTGGAGCGGGACGCGCAGGAGAAGCACCGCGTCGCGATGGGCTCCCTGGAGTCCGCCCGCGCCACGCTGGAGCGCAAGGTCGAGGACCTGCGGGGCTTCGAGCGTGAGTACCGCACGCGTCTGAAGTCCTACCTCGAGTCGCAGCTGCGCCAGCTGGAGACCCAGGCAGACGACTCCCTGGCTCCGCCGCGGAACCCGGCCGGTCCCGCGCTGCCGCCGTCGCCGTCCCCGTCGATGGCTCCGGCCGGTGCGATGGGCCACTCCATGGGCGGTCCCTCGATGGGTGGCCCGTCCCCCATGGGCGGTCCCTCCCCGATGGGTGCCCCGTCCTACGGCGGCAACCAGCAGCAGATGTCCCCGGCGATGACCCAGCCGATGGCTCCGGTGCGGCCGGCCGCGCCGCAGCCGATGCAGGCGCCGTCGCCGATGCGGGGCTTCCTGATCGACGAGGACGACAACTAGGCGCCGCCGCCGTTCTGCGGTCGGCAGCCGCGCTCTACGGGCCGGGCCCGGTTCCCCTTCGGGGGCACCGGGCCCGGCCCGTTTCCCGTCCCTGGCCGGGCGGTGCGGGATCGTCTTCCGGGTGCGGTTCGGTGGTCGCGCCTCAAGCGCCGGCGGGGCTGGGGGTGGCTTCGGGTGGGGCGGTGCCCCTGCGGGGGCTCTCCTCGGCTCGCGCGATGCGGCGATGGTCATGATGCGAAGCCCGGGTTGCGCGCTCGTCCTGCGGGGAGCCCCCGCAGTGTCACCGCCCCACGGCCCGGTGCGAGGGGGGCCGGGGGTGTGGGGACGGTGGGGGGTGTCCCCGCAGGACGAGCGCGCAACCCGGGCCGTACGGCCGTGACGTGGCCGCCTCGCGCGAGCCGAGGAGACACCCCCCACCTTCCGCCCCCCGCCCAGGCGGCCCATCCCCAGCCCCGCCGGCGTTTGAGGCGCGGCCACCGGCCCGCACCCGGAAACGCACCCGCACCCGGACGATCCCCCACCGCCCGGCCAGGGCAGCGGCGGCCACACCCAGCCCCGCCGGCGTTTGAGGCGCGGGTCTGGGCGGAGCCCAGGAGGCGGCGGGGCAGACGGAAGCGGCCCGTCCCCCCCCCCCACCCGGGAGGGGACGGGCCGCTCGGGGCCGGGTTACGCCTTGCGGAGGCGGAAGGTCAGGCCCAGGGGCTCGTCCGTGAACGGGGCACCGTAGGCGGCATCGGCGTCGCCGGACGCGAAGTCCGTGGCCAGGACCTCGTCCGCGATCAGGCCCGCGTGGTCCGTCAGGGCCGTGACGACCTCGGGGTCCGCGGAGGACCAGCGCAGCGCGATGCGGTCCGCCACGTCGAGGCCGGAGTTCTTCCGGGCCTCCTGGATCAGGCGGATCGCGTCACGGGCCAGGCCCGCCAGCCGCAGCTCCGGGGTGATCTCCAGGTCCAGGGCGACCGTCGCGCCCGAGTCGGACGCCACCGACCAGCCCTCGCGCGGGGTCTCCGTGATGATGACCTCCTCCGGGGAGAGGGAGACGGACTCCCCGTTCACCTCGACCTCGGCGGAGCCGGACCGCAGGGCCAGCGACAGCGCCGCCGCGTCGGCCGCGGCCACCGCCTTCGCGACGTCCTGGACGCCCTTGCCGAAGCGCTTGCCCAGCGCCCGGAAGTTCGCCTTGGCCGTCGTGTCCACCAGGGACCCGCCGACCTCCGACAGGGAGGCCAGGGAGGAGACGTTCAGTTCCTCCGTGATCTGGGACTGCAGCTCCGGGGAGAGCGCGTCGAAGCCCACCGCGCCGACCAGGGCCCGGGAGAGCGGCTGACGGGTCTTGACGCCCGACTCGGCCCGGGTCGCCCGGCCCAGCTCCACCAGGCGGCGGACCAGCTGCATCTGCTGGGAGAGCGTCGGGTCGATCGCCGAGGTGTCCGCCGTCGGCCACGTCGACAGGTGGACCGACTCCGGGGCGTCCGGGGTGACCGGGACGACCATGTCCTGCCAGACCCGCTCCGTGATGAAGGGGGTCAGCGGGGCGAGGAGCCGGGTGACCGTCTCCACCACGTCGTGGAGGGTGCGCAGCGCGGCCGCGTCGCCCTGCCAGAAGCGGCGCCGCGAGCGGCGGACGTACCAGTTGGACAGGTCGTCCACGAAGGCGGAGAGGAGCTTGCCCGCGCGCTGGGTGTCGTACGACTCCATCGCCTCGGTGACCTCGGCGACGAGCGTGTGGAGCTCCGAGAGCAGCCACCGGTCGAGGACCGTGCGGTCGGCCGGGGCCGGGTCGGAGGCGGAGGGCGCCCAGTTCGACGTACGGGCGTACAGGGCCTGGAAGGCCACCGTGTTCCAGTACGTGAGGAGGGTCTTGCGCACGACCTCCTGGATCGTGCCGTGGCCCACGCGGCGCGCCGCCCACGGGGAGCCGCCGGCCGCCATGAACCAGCGCACCGCGTCCGCGCCGTGCTGGTCCATGAGCGGGATCGGCTGCAGGATGTTGCCCAGGTGCTTGGACATCTTGCGGCCGTCCTCGGCGAGGATGTGGCCCAGGCAGACCACGTTCTCGTACGAGGACTTGTCGAAGACCAGCGTGCCGACGGCCATCAGCGTGTAGAACCAGCCGCGGGTCTGGTCGATCGCCTCCGAGATGAACTGCGCCGGGTAGCGCTTCTCGAAGATCTCCTTGTTCTTGTACGGGTAGCCCCACTGCGCGAACGGCATCGAGCCCGAGTCGTACCAGGCGTCGATGACCTCCGGCACGCGGACCGCTTCGAGGGAGCAGCCCTCCGCGGTGCAGGTGAAGGTGACGTCGTCGATGTACGGGCGGTGCGGGTCCAGGTTCGAGTGGTCCTGGCCCGACAGCTCGGACAGCTCGGCGCGGGATCCGACGCAGGTGAGGTGGTTCTCCTCACAGCGCCAGATCGGCAGCGGGGTGCCCCAGTACCGGTTGCGGGACAGCGCCCAGTCGATGTTGTTGTTCAGCCAGTCGCCGAAGCGGCCCTGCTTGACCGAGTCGGGGAACCAGTTCGTCTTCTCGTTCTCCCGCAGCATCGCGTCCTTGACGGCGGTGGTGCGGATGTACCAGGAAGGCTGCGCGTAGTAGAGCAGGGCCGTGTGGCAGCGCCAGCAGTGCGGGTAGCTGTGCTCGTAGGCGATGTGCTTGAAGAGCCGGCCGCGGGCGTCGAGGTCGGCGGTCAGCTTCTCGTCGGCCTTCTTGAAGAAGACGCCGCCGACCAGCGGGACGTCCTCCTCGAAGGTGCCGTCGGGGCGGACCGGGTTCACGACGGGCAGGCCGTACGCGCGGCAGACCGCGAGGTCGTCGGCGCCGAAGGCGGGGGACTGGTGGACCAGACCGGTGCCGTCCTCGGTCGTGACGTACTCGGCGTTCACGACGTAGTGGGCGGGCTCGGGGAACTCGACGAGGTCGAAGGGGCGCTCGTACGTCCAGCGCTCCATCTCCTTGCCCGTGAAGGTCCGGCCGGTGGCCTCCCAGCCTTCGCCCAGGGACTTCTCCAGGAGCGGCTGGGCGACGACCAGCTTCTCCTCGCCGTTGGTGGCGACGACGTACGTGACCTCGGGGTGGGCCGCGACCGCGGTGTTGGACACCAGGGTCCACGGGGTGGTCGTCCAGACCAGCAGGGCCGCCTCGCCCGCGAGCGGGCCGGAGGTCAGGGGGAAGCGGACGTAGACGGAGGGGTCGACGACCGTCTCGTAGCCCTGGGCCAGCTCGTGGTCGGAGAGGCCGGTGCCGCAGCGGGGGCACCAGGGGGCGACGCGGTGGTCCTGGGTGAGCAGACCCTTGTTGAAGATCTCCTTCAGCGACCACCACACGGACTCCACGTACTCGGGGTCCATGGTCCGGTAGGCGTCGTCCAGGTCGACCCAGTAGCCCATGCGGGTCGTCAGCTCGGTGAACGCGTCGGTGTGGCGGGTCACGGACTCGCGGCACTTGGCGTTGAACTCGGCGATGCCGTACGCCTCGATGTCCTGCTTGCCGTTGAAGCCCAGCTCCTTCTCGACGGCGAGCTCGACGGGCAGGCCGTGGCAGTCCCAGCCGGCCTTGCGGGCCACGTGGTAGCCGCGCATGGTGCGGAACCGGGGGAAGACGTCCTTGAAGACGCGGGCCTCGATGTGGTGTGCGCCGGGCATGCCGTTCGCGGTGGGCGGGCCCTCGTAGAAGACCCACTCGGGGCGGCCCTCGGACTGCTCCAGGGTCTTGGCGAAGGTCTTGCTCTCGCGCCAGAAGTCGAGGACGGCGTGCTCAAGGGCAGGCAGGTCGACCTGGGCGGGTACCGGGCGGTACTGCGGCGGTGTGGTCATGAGGCTGAACTCTTCCTCCGGCGGGATGTCATTCCGTCCGGAGGGACGAGAGCACTGCTGCTCCCGCGGTACCACCCTCCTTGGCCGCCGGACGGATCCGGTGGCCCCCTCATTGGGGTGCGAAGCCGGTTCTACTCGCCGTACGGGGATACGGGGATCCCGTGCGGGCTTTCTTCCGGCGGCTCAGGGGTGATCCTTCACATCGCGCTCGCCCCCGGGCTCTCACCGTCCCCGGGTCGCTCCTGGCTGCGTACGACGCTACTCGTCCCCGTCCATGCCTTTCGCTGGGCCCAGTGTACGGGCCCGGGGGCCGCGGGGCAGACCGGTTTACGGGGGCCCGTGCGGGGGCCGCCGGCCCGGCGTGGCGGGGCCGCGGGGAGGGTTCGCGTGCGACCCCCGCGTGCCCCCGGCGTGACCCGAATGGGCCTGTCGTGCCGGTGACGACTCGGGTGGGGCGGGAGTGGCGGATTACCGGGGCTCCTGATGGGCACAACGGATGCAGGTTGACCTCGATGGATGCGTGCCCCGTTGCCGCGGGGCCGGTGTCGATTTATCGTTCCGGCACGATTCGCGAGCAAAGATCACAGTATGTGAAGGGGCCGCGGCCATGGTGGCGAAGAAGACCGCCGGGAGTACTGCCAAGAAGGCTGTCGGGAAGGCCGCCGGGAAGGCGGCGGTCTCCGAGGACGCGGCCCCCGCCAAGAAGGCGACCGCTGCACGGAAGACCGCCACCGGAGCACGCGCTCCGGACGGGAAGGCGACCGCCGTCAAGAAGACGACCGCCGTCGAGAAGCGGACGGCCGCGGCCAAGAAGGCCGCAGCCGAGGGGGCGGCACCTGCCGCGAAGAAGACGGGAGTCCGGAAAGTGGTTGCCAAGAAGAGCGCGGGTACGGCGAGGAAGACGGCCGCGGCCGCCACCAGTGGGCTCCCCAAGGCGCGGGCGACGGGCCTGGCCCCCGGTGAGCTCGCCGTACGGCCCGGGGAGGACCCGTGGACCCCCAAGGAGGTCGACGACGCCCGAGCGGAGCTCCTGTCGGAGGTACTGCGCCTACGGGCCGAGCTCGACGCCTCCGAAGCGGCGATCACCGGCCTGATGCGGGACTCCGGGGACGGCGCGGGAGACGACCAGGCCGACACGGGCACCAAGAACATCACCCGGGAGTCCGAGCTGGCGCTCGCGGCGAACGCCACCTCGATGCTGGAGCAGACCGAGCGGGCCCTGGAACGGCTGGAGGCGGGCACGTACGGGCTCTGCGAGAACTGCGGGCAGCCCATCGGCAAGGCCAGGATGCAGGCCTTCCCCCGGGCCACGCTCTGCGTCGACTGCAAGCAGAAGCAGGAACGGCGGCACTAGCGGGTGTCCTGCCGATCAGGGCGGGCTCGCGGCGGCCGGCACCGCTCCCTGATCCGCTCCGATCGACAGGACACCCCCTGGCGGATCGGGGAGGTGGGGCAGGCGGTCCGCGGGGACCCTGACGTACCCTCGTGTTCCGTCAGGGTCCAGGAGGAGCCTGGTTCGAGCTAGTTCGAGGGACTCACGTGGCAGAGGCGGAGCGCATCATCGGTACGCCGGAGGTCGGGGACGACACCCAGCCGGAGTCCGCCGGGCCCAAGGGGCGCCGTCGGATCACGGCTCTGCTCGTCGTGGCGGTGCTCGCCTACCTGCTCGACCTCGGCAGCAAGATGCTGGTCGTGGCGAAGCTGGAGCACCAGCCGCCGATCGAGATCATCGGTGACCTGCTGAAGTTCGAGGCCGTCCGCAACCCGGGCGCCGCCTTCGGCTTCGGCGAGGCCTTCACCATCATCTTCACCTGCATCGCGGCCTCGGTGATCGTGGTGATCGTACGGCTGGCCCGCAAGCTCTACAGCCTGCCGTGGGCGATCGCCCTGGGCCTGCTGCTGGGCGGTGCGCTGGGCAACCTGACCGACCGGATCTTCCGTTCGCCGGGTGTGTTCCGCGGCGCGGTCGTCGACTTCATCGCGCCCGCCCATTTCGCCGTCTTCAACCTCGCGGACTCGGCGATCGTGTGCGGCGGCATCCTGATCGTCCTGCTGTCCTTCAAGGGCCTGGACCCGGACGGGACCGTCCACAAGGACTGATCGCGGACCGATCGCGGGACGGTCGGACCGCCCCGTCCTGCATACTCGACGGGTGAGTACGATTCCCGAGATCCGCACCCTGCCCGTTCCCGATGGCCTCGAAGGCGAGCGTGTCGACGCCGCCATCGCCCGTATGTTCGGTTTCTCCCGGACGAAGGCGGCCGAAATCGCGGCTGCGGGAAAGGTGACGGTCGACGGCAGCGTCGTCGGGAAGTCCGAGCGCGTGCACGGTGGCGCCTGGCTGGAGGTCGAGATGCCCGCGCCGCCGCGGCCGGTCGAGCTCGTCGCCGAGCCCGTCCCCGGCATGGAGATCATCCATGACGACGACGACATCGTCGTCATCATGAAGCCGGTGGGTGTCGCCGCCCACCCGAGCCCCGGCTGGACCGGCACCACCGTCATCGGTGGCCTCGCCGCGGCCGGCTACCGCATCTCCACCTCCGGCGCCTCCGAACGCCAGGGCATCGTGCACCGCCTCGACGTCGGCACGTCCGGCCTGATGGCCGTCGCCAAGTCGGAGCGCGCGTACACCTCACTGAAGAACCAGTTCCGCGAGCGCGTCGTGGACAAGCGCTACCACGCGCTGGTCCAGGGCCACCCGGACCCGATGAGCGGCACGATCGACGCGCCGATCGGCCGCCACCCCAGCGCGGACTACAAGTGGGCCGTGATCCAGGACGGCAAGGCGTCCGTCACCCACTACGACCTGATCGAGGCCTTCCGCGCCGCCTCGCTGCTGGACATCAAGCTGGAGACCGGGCGGACGCACCAGATCCGCGTGCACATGTCCGCGCACCGGCACCCCTGCGTCGGCGACCTGACCTACGGCGCCGACCCCACCGTCGCCAAGCGGCTCGGCCTCACCCGCCAGTGGCTGCACGCGGTGCGCCTCGGCTTCGAGCACCCGGCGGACGGGCAGTGGGTCGAGTTCGAGAGCGGCTACCCGGCGGACCTGCAGCACGCGCTGGACGTGATCCGGGCGGAGAGCGAGTGACCTCGCCGGTCGAGCGCACGGTCGAGGTACGGGTCGCCGTCTCGGAGGAGGACCTGAAGTCCTGCTTCGCGGTGCGGTCCGAGGTCTTCGTCGTCGAGCAGTCGGTGCCGGAGTCGATCGAGTACGACGCGTACGACGCGGACGCTGTGCACGTCCTGGCCGTGGACGCGGACGGCGCGCCGCTGGGCACGGGCCGGCTGCTGCACGGGCCGGTGGCCCTCGGCAAGACGGGCGACCTGACGGTCGGCTCGCTGGGCCGGCTGGCCGTGGCCAAGTCCGCGCGCGGGCTGGGCGTGGGGGTGGCGCTGGTGCGCGCGATCGAGGCGGAGGCGGCCCGCAGGGGGCTGGCCGCGGTCGATCTGGGCGCGCAGACGCACGCGCTGGGCTTCTACGAGCGGCTCGGCTACGTGGCCTACGGCCCGGAATTCCAGGACGCGGGCATCCCCCACCGAGCGATGCGGCGTCCAATGCCGTAGCCGAGGCGACTCTGCGTGCCGCCGCTGCCGGGGCTGGATCTTCCAGCCTCGCCGGCGATTGAGGCGCGGGCGCGGAGCGCCGTAGGGGTTCGGGCGGAGCCCGACACGGAGCCGCGGCCCCCGTCACCGCACCGGCCAAGCGCAGCGGACTGGCAGGGTGGGGGAGTGGATCAGCTTGCTCTGCTGTTCGTGCTCCTGCTCGGAGCGGTGGTCACGGTGCCGCTCGGGGACCGGCTCAAACTGCCCGCGCCCGTCCTGATGACCATCGGCGGGGTGATCCTCGCCCTGGTGCCGGCCGTGCCGAACGTCGAGATCCCGCCCGAGTTCATCCTGCCGCTGGTGCTGCCTCCCCTGTTGTACGCCTCCGTGCAGCGCACGTCCTGGCGGCAGTTCGCCGCCAATGTCCGGCCCATCCTGCTGCTGGCCGTGGCTCTGGTGTTCGTCACCACCGGCGCGGTGGCGGCCGTCGCCAACGCCGTCGTGCCGGGGCTGCCGATCGCCGCCGCCCTCGCCCTCGGCGCGCTCGTCGCCCCGCCGGACCCGGTGGCCGCCACCGCCGTCGCGGGATCGCTCGGGCTGCCCCGCCGGATGGTGTCGATCCTGGAGGGCGAGGGGCTCTTCAACGACGTGACGGCGATCGTGCTCTACCACGTGGCCGTCGCCGCCGTCGTGAGCGGCAGTTTCTCCTGGCCCCAGGCGCTCGGGGAGTTCGTGCTCTCGGCCGTGGTGGCCGTGGCCGTCGGGCTCGCGCTCGGCTGGATCTGCAACCGGCTCATGGGGCGGCTCGGTGACGCCACCCTGCAGATCGGGTTGACCCTGCTGGTGCCGTTCGTCTCGTACGTGGTGGCCGAGGAGCTGCAGGGTTCGGGGGTGCTGGCCGTGCTGACGACGGCCCTGTTCCTGGCCGAGTACGCGAGCGACGCCGACGACGTGCTGGGGCGCCTCGCCGGGCACACGTTCTGGGAAGTCGTCGACATGCTGGTCACCGGCGTGGCCTTCGGGCTGATCGGGCTGGAGCTGCACAACGTGTTCGGCACGGCCGAGGACCGGGTGTGGGAGATGGCCGGGTGGGCGGCGATCGTGGTCGCGGTGGTGGTCGGCGTACGGCTGGTGTGGCTGCTGCCGGCGGGCTGGCTCGCCCAGCGGCTGCACCAGCGCCGCGACTACGACGAGGAGATCCCGCTGAGCTGGCGGGAGAGCGTGGTGATGTGGTGGGCCGGGATGCGGGGGGTGGCCTCGGTGGCGCTGGCCCTGGCCATTCCCCTGAAGACGGACGCCGGTGAGCCCTTTCCCGGGCGGGACCAGATCATCTTCATCGCCTTCGCGGTGATCATGACGACCTTGGTGTGCCAGGGGCTGACCCTGCCGTGGCTCGTACGGCGGCTGGGGGTGGAGGCCGACACGGACGCCGAGCGGGACGCGGAACGGCTGCTGGCGATCCGCGCGGCCAAGGCCGCGAAGCGGCGGCTGAAGGAGATCGAGGAGGTGGAGGACCTGCCGGAGGACCTCGTCGAGCAGTTGTACCGGCGCGCGTACGACGTGGGGGCCAGGATCAGCCCCGACATGGTGGACGAGGAACGGCGCGAGGCGTACGCGAAGCGGGTGGAGCGGCTGCACGACGTCCAGCGGATCCAGCGGGAGATGATGTCGGCCGCCCGCCACGAGATCCTGGCCGCCCGCAGCGAACCGGGCTCCGACCCGGAGATCGTGGACCGGGTGCTGCGGCACCTGGACGTCCGGAGCCTGCGGGCCCCTTGAGCGGGGGGCCGCCCGGTGGGTGGAGCCGCGCCTCGCCCGGGGTCAGGCGGGGCTGGACCGGCGGGAGAGGCGTTCCAGGCCGCGCAGGAGGCGGACGTAGGGGGACCAGCGGGCCGGGTGGGCGACGGTACCCGTGCATGCCAGTTCGGCGCGGTCCAGGCAGTCCTCCAGGACGGCGTCGTGTCCCGAACGGAAGGCCAGCGGCCAGGTGAGGCGGGCCAGGCCGCTGATCCGCATCGCGAGGGTGTGCCGCAGCACCGTCCGCTCCGCGTCGACGGGCAGCACGGCGAACTCGTGGAAGCCGTGGAAGCCGCGCGGCCCGGTGAAGGCGAAGCGGACCCAGGTCCCCGGCACGTACGCGGCGACCGTGTACCGCACCGGCCCGTGTCCGCCCACCGCGCCGACCGCCAAGGGGCGGTCGAACTCCATCGGCTCCCACAGGCGGCCCGGCCAGAGCCGGTCCTCGTCCCCGGCCGCCAGCGTGTCGATCAGCGCGCCGACCTCGCTCTCCTTCGCCGCGATCACGCGTTCGTGCAAGTTGTAGACGCCCATGGAAGGCCCTCCCCTTCATGTTATTAGAGAGAGGTCTCTAATAATCTGGAGGGTACTCTCTGATTCATGGCGAGACCACCCCGCTTCGACATCGACCAGATCCTCGACGCCGCCGTCCGGCTGGCCGCCTCCGCCGGGCCGGTCGGCGTGACCATGACCGCCGTCGCCCAGGCGATCGGCGCGCCCAGCGGCTCCATCTACCACCGCTTCGCCGGACGCTCCGCCCTGCTCGCCGAGGTGTGGCTGCGCAGCGTCGAGCGGTTCCAGGAGGGTTACCTCGCCTGCCTGCACGGCGACACCGACCCCGGCCGGGCAGCCCGCGCGGCCGCCCGGCACGTCGTGGGGTGGAGCCGCGCCCACCCCGAGGAGGCCGCCCTCCTGCTCTACGGCCCGTGGGAGTTCGGCCGCGCCGACTGGTCCGAGGAGCACACCGGCCGGGCGGATTCCGGCAACGGGCGGGTGTACGCCGCCATCGGAGACCTCGCCGCCGCTCTCGGTGCGACGGAGCCCAAGGACCGGGACCGGGTCGTCCTGGCCCTGATCGACCTTCCGCTCTCGGTCGTCCGCCGACACCTGCGCGCCGGCGACCCGCTGCCGCCGCACGCCGAGGACCTCGCCGACGAGTGCGCGGCCGCGCTCCTCTAGCCGGCCTCCGGGGCCGCCGCCGGGCCCGTGGTGATGCGGGGGAGGGCATAGGGGTGCTCGGCCACCAGCCAGGTGATCATGTGCTCGCGGACCGCGCAGCGCAGGGTCCACAGGTCGTCGGCGTCCTTCGCCGTGATCGCGGCGCGGATCTGGACCGTGTGCGGTGTGGTGTCCGTCACGGCCAGGGAGCCGCTGCGGCCGTCCCACTCCGGGAGCTCCGCCAGGATGTGCTGGAGCCGCTCCCGCATCAGGTCGACCGGCGCGCCGTGGTCCAGGTGCCAGAAGACGGTGCCGGTCATCTGCGCGCCGCCGCGCGACCAGTTCTCGTAGGGCTTGCTCGTGAAGTAGGACACCGGCATCGTGATGCGGCGCTCGTCCCAGGTGCGGACCGTCAGGAAGGTCAGGGTGATCTCCTCGACCCGGCCCCACTCCTTGTCCACCACCACCGTGTCCCCGATGCGGACGGTGTCGCCGAAGGCGATCTGCAGGCCGGCGAAGAGGTTGCTCAGCGAGGCCTGGGCGGCGATGCCCGCCACGATGCCGAGGACGCCCGCCGAGGCCAGGAGCGAGGCGCCGAGCGCGCGCATAGGCGGGAAGGTCAGCAGCATCGCCGCCGCGGCGACCACGACCACCACCGCCGTGACCACCCGATGGATCAGCGTGACCTGGGTGCGGACCCGGCGCACCCGGGCCTCGTCCTCGGTCACCGCCGCGTAGCGCGCGTACGTGGAGTCGACGGCGGCCGTCGCGATGCGTACCGCGAGCCAGGCCGCGGAGGCGATCAGGACCAGGGTCAGGAACCGGCCGACGCCGAAGGCGTGGTCGGGCAGGATCCCCGCCCGCCGGTAGGTGGCCCGGAGCAGCGAGGTGCACAGGACGACCTGGAAGGGCAGCCGGCAGTGGCGCAGCAGGCCCCACAGGGGGGTCTCGGTGTGCCGGGCGTCGGCCCGGCGCAGCAGCAGGTCCAGCAGCCAACCCGCGATCAGGGTGGCGACCAGGGCGCCGCCGATGACCGTGACGGGGCGTAGGACGTTCTCCATCTCCATGGGTACGAACGTAGCGGGAAGCGGGCCGCGAGCCCCCGGTCCGCGGCGGCCGGCACGATGGAGGCATGAACATCATGCTTTTCCATTCGACGTACGGGCTGCGGCCCGCGGTGCACGCGGCGGCCGACCGGCTGCGCGCGGCCGGGCACCAGGTCCAGGTGCCGGATCTCTTCGAGGGACGCACTTTCGGGACCGTCGAGGAGGGCATGGCCCACCGGGACGAGATCGGCCGTGACGAACTGCTGAAGCGCGCGGTGCTGGCCTCCGCCCCCTACTCGGACCAGGGGCTGGTCTACGCGGGCTTCTCCTTCGGCGGTTCCGTCGCCCAGCACCTGGCGATGGCCGACGAGAAGGCGCGCGGGCTGCTGCTCCTGCACGGGACGGCGGACCTGGAGGACGACGCCTCGGTCGACGAGTTGCCCGTGCAGCTGCACATCGCGGACCCGGACCCGTTCGAGCCGCACGACTGGCTGACGGCCTGGTACCTGCGGATGCAGCGGGCGGGGGCCGACGTGGAGGTCCACAGCTACCCCGGTGCCGGGCACCTGTTCACCGACCCGGAGTCGGACGACTACGACGCGGAGGCCGCCGAGCAGCTCTGGAAGGTCGCCGTCGGCTTCCTCGACACTCTGTAGGCGCGCCTGCAGGCGCGAGAACGACGAGGGCCCGGCCCGGCGGGATGCCGGACCGGGCCTTCGTCGTCGGTGGGTCAGCCCGCGCGGTAGGCGGTCCAGCTGCTCGACATGCGAGCCACCTGGCCGGCGGTGAACTGGTACATGCAGGAGTCGTACGTGTAGTCCATGAAGTTGCGGATCGGGTCGACGCCCGGCTTGCTCGCGCAGCTGTCGCGCCCGGTCGGGCACTCGTACGCGGCACTCTTCTCGGCCGGGGTGTCGGAGACGTAGTCGCCGTTGCCGTTACAGCCGCCCTGGAAGGTGTGGTACAGCCCCAGCCAGTGGCCGACCTCGTGGGTGGCGGTGTCACCCTCGTTGTAGTTGGCCGAGGAGCCGCCCGGCAGCGAGCTGTCGAGCACGACCACGCCGTCCATCTTCGGGCTGGAGGCGTAGGAGGTCGGGAAGGTGGCCCAACCGAGCAGGCCGCCGGAGAGCTTGGCGGTGTAGAAGTTGAGCGCGCCGGGGCCGCCCTTGCGCAGGGTGTTCTTCATGTCCTTCTCGGCCTGGGAGCCGGAAGCCAGGTTGTACCAGGAGGCGTTGTCCGTGTAGTCGGTGGCCGCCAGGGTGAACTGGAAGTTCGTGTTGACGTTGCCGGTGCCCTGGCCGCCGTAGGCCGCGTTGAGGACCGCGAGCTGCTTGCTCACGTCGGTGGCCGTCAGCTTGCCGGTGGTGCCGGAGTGCACGACGTGGAAGTACACCGGGATGTTCACGACGGCCTCGGCGGCCGCGAGGCTGCGCTGCGGCTGGTTCTTGAGGGCCTTGTCGAGCTTCGACTTGAGGTCGGCGTCCATGGACTGCGCCTGCGCGTCGGTGATCGCGTTGGGCTCGTCCGCGTGCTCGTCGTGGGCGCGGGCGACGCGGGCGTTCGCGGCGCCGGAGGAGGCGGGCTGGTCGGCGCAGACCTCGGCGGGGGACTTGGCGGCGGCCGCGAGCGTGGTGGGGGCGGCGAGCGGCGTGAACGCCAAGGTTCCGGCCAGGACCGCCGTGCCCATCAGGCGGCGGCGGAGAAGGGGGGATATGCGGGCAACTGCGCGCACGTGTGCTCCTCGCGTGGGGGGTTGTGGGGGGTGGTGGCCTGAAGGATCTTCTTCAGCTGGCGCGAAGCTTATGTGTGCATGACATATTCAGGTCAAGTGCCTTACGTAAAAGATTTGTTGCTTCTGATGCACATGGGGCGCCTGGTATGTACCAGGCGCCCCATGTGGCCGGAAAATCGACGGTCGATCAGCGGACGGGCTGATGCACCCGCTCCACCTTCTGGGTCCCGTTCAACGTCCGGTACGACCGGCTCCACGCGGAGGTGGCGCCCTGCTGCCGCTTGTCGGACACCACGTAGTAGTCCATCTGCGAGCGCTCCGCCGTCACGTCCAGCACCCCGTAGCCGTGCGCGTCCATGTCCAGCCACTTCACGTGCCAGTTGGCGGCCTTGATCGCGGACTCCGCCACCAGCGAGAGGGTGTCCGGCAGGACGTGCAGCATGTCGTCGAGGTTGTCGGAGGTCACCGAGGTGACCACGAACTCGGTCGCCGCCGTCCCCGAACCCGGGTACGTGGCCATGTTCATCGGGACCTCGTTCGCCCACGCCATGTGGATGTCACCGGTCAGGAACACGGTGTTCTTGACGCCCCGGTCCTTCAGATGACCCAGCAGCTCCTTGCGGTCGTCCGTGTACCCGTCCCACTGGTCCACATTGATCGCGAGGCCGCCCTCGGGCAGACCGAGCAGCTTGGCCAGCGGCTTCAACAGATGCGCGGGCAGCGAGCCGAAGGCCACCGGCGAGATCATCACCGAGGTGCCGACCAGCTTCCAGGTCGCCTCGGAGCCAGCGAGGCCCGACTTGAGCCAGTCCAACTGGGCGCGCCCGGTGAGGGTGCGCTCCGGGTCGTCCACCGAGCCGCTGCCGACCTTGGTCTGCTGCGAACGGAAGGAGCGCAGGTCCAGCAGGTGCAGGTCGGCGAGGGTACCGAAGCGCAGCCGCCGGTAGACGGTGCCCGCGATGGAGGCGCGTACGGGCATCCACTCGAAGTACGCCTGCTTGGCGGCGGCCGCGCGGGCCGCCCACTCGCCCTCGGCGCCCGGCGTGTGGTTCTCGGCGCCTCCGGCCCAGGCGTCGTTGGCGAACTCGTGGTCGTCCCATATGGCGATGACCGGGTGCGCGTGGTGCAGGGCCTGCAGGTCGGCGTCCGTCTTGTACTTGCCGTGGCGGGTGCGGTAGTCGGCGAGCGAGACGATCTCGTGCTTCGGTTCGTGCGGGCGGACGACGTACTTCGCCTCCGGATATCCCCCGGACTGGTACTCGTAGATGTAGTCGCCCAGGTGCAGGATCGCGTGCAGGTCCGTGCGGGCCGCCAGGTGGCGGTAGGCGGAGAAGTAGCCGGACTCCCAGTTGGCGCAGGAGACCACGCCGAAGCGGACCCCGTCGGTCGTCGCCTCGTGGGCCGGGGTGGTCAGGGTGCGCCCGACGGGGGACACGGTGGCGCCGGCCGTGAAGCGGTACCAGTACGGCGTCTTCGGCTGGAGCCCGCGCACGTCCACCTTGACCGTGTGGTCGGTGGCGGCGCTCGCCGTGACGGTGCCGGAGCCGACGATCCGGGAGAAGCCCTTGTCGGCCGCAACTTCCCAGCCCACCTGGGTGGCCGGGCCGAGCCCGGAGCCGGGTACGGCCTCGGGGGTCGGGGTGACGCGGGTCCACAGCAGGACTCCGTCGGGCAGCGGGTCGCCCGAGGCGACGCCGTGGAGGAAGGCGGGCGCGGTGCCCGCCGCGTGGGCGGCCGAGGCGCCCAACGTGGTGAGGGGGGCCAGCGCGGCGGTGGCCGCCGCGGCCAGAACGACCGTGCGGCGGCGGGGAGTTGCCGCGGACTGGGAGGAGTTGAGATGACTGGTCACGGGCGATGATATTACCGACGGGTACATCGGCTGGCCCAGGTGCGGGAATGCAAAGGGCGGGCGAACTCTGGGAGTTCGCCCGCCCTTTGCCGCGGACCGTCCGGAAGGCGATCTCCGGATCGCCCCGCGATCAGCCCTGCAGCGCCTTGTCGATCGCCGCCGTGAACTGCTCAGCCGTCTGCGGAGTGTCGATCTTCTTGCCGTCCATCTTCAGGGTCGGCGTGCCCTTCACCCCGGACTTGTCGAAGGACTTCGACATCTCCAGCGCCCACCGGTCGTACGTACCGTCCTCGACGGCCTTCTTGAACTCGGCGTTGCCCTTGAGCGCGGGCACCGTGTCCGCGACCTTCAGCAGGAAGTCGTCCTTCGCGAAGCTGTCGACGGTCTCCTCGGGGTGCTGCTCCTTGGAGTACAGCGCCCCCTTGTACTCCAGGAAGGCCTCCGGGCTGACGTTCAGCGCCGCGCCCAGCGCGCTCAGCGCGTTCTTCGAGCCCTCGCCCTTGACGGCGTTGTCGATGAAGGTGGCGCCGATGTACTGGAGCTTGTACTTGCCCGCGTCCACGTCCTTCTTGATCTGCTCGCCGGACGCCTGCTCGAAGGCGGCGCAGGCCGGGCAGCGCGAGTCCTCGTACAGCTCCAGGGTCTTCTTCGCGTCGGGCTTGCCGATGACGACCGTGGTGCCGTCCTCGCCCGTGGTGTTCTTCGGCTTGACCAGCTCGGCCGTCGCGGCCTTCTCCCAGTGGGTGGGCTGGTTGGCCTGCATGACCCCGTAGCCGATGGCGCCGATGACGCCGAGGGCGAGGACCACGCCGCCCGCCACGATCACCTGGCGGCGCACCTTGTCCTTCTTGGCCTGGGCCTCGCGCTCGGCGCGCAGCCGCTCGCGGGCCGCTGCCTTGTTCGCCTGGCTGTTGCGTGAACTCATCATGATCTCCGTAGGGTGTGACGTGTGGAAGGGACTGCCGTACGTGCGTCAGGCGCGGGCGAGCGCGCCGAGCACGGGGGGTCCCCGCCGTCCCACGGAATGTGCCGGGAAGCGGGTACGGGCCCCGGCGGCCGAGCGGACCGACCGCGGCAGTGCCCGCGCCGGCCCGGAGGTCACCGCGCCCGAGGCGGCGGCCAGCCGCAGCGGCCGGAACGCGAAGGCGGCCAGCGCCCGCAGCGACCGGCCCAGCGCCCGCTCGCCGTGGCGCAGCCAGGCGGCGGCCAGCAGCCCGACCGAGACATGGGCGCCGAGCAGCAGCCAGGGCGTGTACGGCCCGGGCGAGGACAGCAGCGCGGCCGCGTCGACCGGCCCGGTCACCTCGGTCAGCGGTCCGCCCACCGGCGTGCCGCCGCACAGGGCGTCCAGGCCCATGGCGCGCAGCGGGCCCGCGACGGGGCCGCCCGCCGGGCCGTAGCAGAGGTGCTGCCCCGTGGTGAAGACGGTGTCGGCGGCCAGCTCCAGCGGTACGAGCAGCCCGGCGATGGGGCCGAAGCCCCGTTCACGGCCGGCCAGCGCGTAGGCGATCGCGAACACACTCGCGAAGGCCCCGGCCACCAGCGTGGGCGGCAGCGGGACCTGGGACATCAGGACGTGCGAGCCGGACGACAGCAGTACCACGAGCGCGCTGAACAGCGCGGCCCGCAGCCCCCTGAGTCCCGTCCCGGAAATGTCCATCCTCGCGAGTGTGCCATGCGTTCCTGTGGAACAGGCGTTCAGGGAGTGAGACGCCCGTTACGGAAGAGGTCCACGAAGATCTGGTGGTCGGCGCGCGCCCGGGCCCCGTACGCGTGGGCGAAGTCCACGAGCAGCTCCGCGAAACCCTCCTCGTCGGCCGCGATCGCCGCGTCGATGGCCCGCTCGGTCGAGAACGGCACCAGGGACTGACCGCTCTCCGCCTCGTCGGCCGACGCGTGCATGGTCGCGGTCGCCCGGCCGAGGTCGGCGACCACGGCCGCGATCTCCTCCGGGTCGTCCAGGTCCGACCAGTCCAGGTCCACCGCGTACGGGGAGACCTCCGCCACCAGCTGACCCGCGCCGTCCAGCTCGGTCCAGCCCAGCCACGGATCGGCGTGCGCCTGCAGGGCCCGCTGCGAGATCACCGTGCGGTGCCCCTCGTGCAGGAAGTACTCCCGCACCGCCCGGTCCGTGATGTGCCGGGAGACCGCCGGGGTCTGCGCCTGCTTGAGGTAGATCACGACGTCGTTCTCCAAGGCGTCGCTGTGCCCCTCCAGCAGGATGTTGTAGGAGGGCAGGCCCGCCGAGCCGATACCGACGCCCCGGCGGCCGACCACGTCCTTGACCCGGTAGGAGTCGGGGCGCACCAGGGACTCGTCGGGAAGCGTCTCCAGGTACCCGTCGAAGGCGGCCAGCACCTTGTAGCGGGTCGCGGCGTCCAGCTCGATCGAACCGCCGCCGGAGCTGAAGCGCCGCTCGTAGTCCCGTATCTCCGTCATCGAGTCCAGCAGGGAGAAACGCGTGCGGGAGCGGGCCGAGCGCAGCGCGTCCAGCAGCGGGCCCTCGGCGGTGTCCAGGGTGAAGGAGGGCACCTCGTCATTCTTGGCGCCGGTGGCCAGCTGGTGGATCCGCTCCCGGTAGGCGCCGGCGTAGATCCGCACCAGCTCGCCTATCTGGTCGTCGCTGAGTGCCTTGGTGTAGCCGATCAGCGCGACGGAGGCGGCGAAGCGCTTCAGGTCCCAGGTGAAGGGGCCGACATAGGCCTCGTCGAAGTCGTTGACGTTGAAGATCAGCCGGCCGTTGGAGTCCATGTACGTGCCGAAGTTCTCGGCGTGCAGGTCGCCGTGGATCCACACCCGACCCGTCCGCTCGTCCAGGTAGGGGCCGCCGTGCCGGTCCCGCTCCAGGTCGGAGTAGAAGAGGCAGGCCGTACCCCGGTAGAAGGCGAAGGCCGAGGCCGCCATCTTGCGGAATTTGACCTGGAAGGCAGCGGGGTCGGCGGCGAGCAGCTCACCGAACGCGGTGTCGAACACGTCGAGGATCTGCTCGGCGCGCTGCTCGTCGGTCGTCTCGGGGACCGCCATGGCGGGTTCCTCCTGGTGCACGGGCTGTTTCAGGTTCCGATCGACCGGACGTCGGATCGGGCCCTCCTGGTTCTGCAACGCCCGACCGTACCGGTCAGTGCCCGTGATCTGTCAGCCGGCCGACGTAGGATTCGAAGCTGCCCCCTCACCCCCCGCCGCCGGAGGACCCGCGCCGTGACAAAGCCGCCGTTCACGCACCTGCACGTCCACACCCAGTACTCGCTGCTGGACGGTGCCGCGCGGCTGAAGGACATGTTCAACGCGTGCAACGAGATGGGCATGACGCACATCGCCATGTCCGACCACGGCAACCTGCACGGCGCCTACGACTTCTTCCACACCGCGCAGAAGGCCGGCATCACGCCGATCATCGGCATCGAGGCGTACGTCGCCCCCGAGTCCCGGCGCAACAAGCGGCGCATCCAGTGGGGCCAGCCGCACCAGAAGCGCGACGACGTCTCCGGTTCCGGTGGTTACACCCACAAGACCATCTGGGCGTCGAACTCCACCGGCCTGCACAACCTCTTCCGGCTGTCCTCCGACGCCTACGCCGAGGGCTGGCTCACGAAGTGGCCGCGCATGGACAAGGAGACCATCTCCAAGTGGTCCGAGGGCCTGATCGCCTCCACCGGCTGCCCGTCCGGCGAGGTCCAGACCAGGCTGCGCCTCGGCCAGTTCGACGAGGCCGTGCAGGCCGCCTCCGACTACAAGGACATCTTCGGCGAGGGACGCTACTTCCTGGAGCTGATGGACCACGGCATCGAGATCGAGCGCCGGGTCCGCGACGGGCTGCTGGAGATCGGCAAGAAGCTCGGCATCCCGCCGCTGGTGACGAACGACTCGCACTACACGTACGCGAGCGAGGCCACCGCCCACGACGCGCTGCTCTGCATCCAGACCGGCAAGAACCTCTCGGACCCGGACCGCTTCCGCTTCGACGGCACCGGCTACTACCTGAAGTCGACCGACGAGATGTACGCGATCGACTCCTCGGACGCCTGGCAGGAGGGCTGCGCCAACACCCGGCTGGTCGCCGACCAGATCGACACCGAGGGCATGTTCAAGTTCCGGAACCTGATGCCGAAGTTCGACATCCCGGACGGCCACACCGAGGTCAGCTGGTTCCGCGAGGAGACCATGCGCGGCATGCACCGCCGCTACCCCGGAGGCATTCCGGAGGACCGGATGCAGCAGGCCGAGTACGAGATGGACACGATCATCTCGATGGGCTTCCCCGGCTACTTCCTCGTCGTCGCCGACTTCATCATGTGGGCCAAGAACCAGGGCATCGCGGTGGGCCCGGGCCGAGGCTCCGCGGCCGGTTCGATCGTCGCCTACGCCATGGGCATCACCGACCTCGACCCGCTCACCCACGGCCTGATCTTCGAGCGCTTCCTGAACCCCGAGCGCGTCTCCATGCCCGATGTCGACATCGACTTCGACGAGCGTCGGCGCGTCGAGGTGATCCGGTACGTGACCGAGAAGTACGGCGCCGACAAGGTCGCCATGATCGGCACGTACGGCACCATCAAGGCCAAGAACGCGATCAAGGACTCGGCCCGCGTCCTGGGCTACCCGTACGCGATGGGCGACCGCCTCACCAAGGCCATGCCCGCCGACGTCCTGGGCAAGGGCATCCCGCTCTCCGGCATCCTCGACCCGACGCACCCCCGCTACGGCGAGGCCGGCGAGATCCGCGGGATGTACGAGAACGAGCCCGACGTGAAGAAGGTCATCGACACCGCCCGCGGTGTGGAGGGCCTGGTCCGCCAGATGGGCGTGCACGCCGCCGGCGTGATCATGTCCAGCGAGACCATCACCGACCACGTACCCGTCTGGGTGCGGCACACCGACGGCGTCACCATCACCCAGTGGGACTACCCGAGCTGCGAGTCGCTCGGCCTGCTGAAGATGGACTTCCTGGGCCTGCGCAACCTCACGATCATGGACGACGCCGTCAAGATGGTGAAGGCCAACAAGGGGATCGACATCGATCTCCTCGGCCTCCCGCTCGACGACCCCAAGACCTTCGAACTGCTCGGCCGCGGTGACACCCTCGGCGTCTTCCAGTTCGACGGCGGGCCCATGCGCTCCCTGCTGCGCCTGATGAAGCCCGACAACTTCGAGGACATCTCCGCCGTCTCGGCCCTGTACCGGCCGGGCCCGATGGGCATGAACTCGCACACGAACTACGCCCTGCGCAAGAACAAGCAGCAGGAGATCACCCCGATCCACCCCGAGCTGGAGGGGCCGCTCGAAGAGGTCCTCGCGGTCACCTACGGCCTGATCGTCTACCAGGAGCAGGTCCAGAAGGCCGCCCAGATCATCGCCGGGTACTCGCTCGGCGAGGCCGACATCCTGCGCCGCGTGATGGGCAAGAAGAAGCCCGAGGAGCTGGCGAAGAACTTCGTCATCTTCGAGGAGGGCGCCCGGGGCAAGGGCTTCAGCGACGCGGCGATCAAGGCCCTCTGGGACGTCCTGGTCCCCTTCGCCGGCTACGCCTTCAACAAGGCCCACTCGGCCGCGTACGGCCTGGTCTCCTACTGGACCGCCTACCTCAAGGCGAACTTCCCGGCCGAGTACATGGCCGGCCTGCTCACCTCGGTCAAGGACGACAAGGACAAGTCCGCGATCTACCTGAACGAGTGCCGCCGGATGGGCATCAAGGTCCTGCCCCCGAACGTGAACGAGTCCGAGCCGAACTTCGCCGCCCAGGGCGACGACGTGATCCTCTTCGGCCTCACCGCGGTGCGCAACGTCGGCACCAACGTCGTCGAGTCGATCATCCGGACGCGGAAGGCCAAGGGGAAGTTCTCCTCCTTCCCCGACTTCCTGGACAAGGTCGAGGCCGTCGTCTGCAACAAGCGCACCGTCGAGTCGCTGATCAAGGCCGGCGCCTACGACGAGATGGGCCACACCCGCAAGGGCCTGGTCGCCCACCACGAGTCGATGATCGACAACGTGGTCGCGGTCAAGCGCAAGGAGGCCGAGGGACAGTTCGACCTCTTCGGCGGGATGGGTGACGAGAACGCGAGCGACGAGCCCGGCTTCGGTCTCGACGTGGAGTTCTCCGACGTCGAGTGGGAGAAGTCCTATCTGCTCGCCCAGGAGCGCGAGATGCTCGGCCTCTACGTCTCCGACCACCCGCTCTTCGGCCTGGAGCACGTGCTCTCCGACAAGACGGACGCCGGTATCTCCCAGCTGACCGGCGGCGAGCACTCCGACGGCGCCGTCGTCACCATCGGCGGCATCATCTCGGGCCTCCAGCGCAAGATGACCAAGCAGGGCAACGCCTGGGCCATCGCCACCGTCGAGGACCTGGCCGGCTCCATCGAATGCATGTTCTTCCCGGCGACCTACCAGCTCGTCTCCACCCAGCTGGTCGAGGACACCGTGGTCTTCGTCAAGGGCCGCCTCGACAAGCGCGAGGACGTCCCCCGCCTGGTCGCCATGGAGATGATGGTCCCCGACCTCTCCTCGGCCGGCACCAACGCCCCGGTGGTCCTCACCATCCCCACCGTCAAGGTCACGCCGCCGATGGTGACCCGTCTGGGCGAGATCCTTCGCCACCACAAGGGCAACACCGAGGTGCGGATCAAGCTCCAGGGGCCGCGGACCACCACCGTGCTCCGCCTCGACAAGCACCGCGTCCAGCCCGACCCGGCGCTCTTCGGCGACCTCAAGGTGCTGCTCGGACCGTCCTGCCTGGCCGGATAGCACCCCCGGAACGCACGCGGAAGGGCCCGCCCGGTACTCCGGGCGGGCCCTTCCGCGTGCGCGTCACGGCCGTCAGTTGTGGCCGAACTTCTTCTCCTTGCGCTTGTGCGCCATGTCCATCGGGCTCGGGGCCGAGGAAGGCATCGACTCGGTCTCCTGCGAGCCCTTGGTCGGATCCTGCCCCGACCGGGGCTGCTGCTTGGCGGGCTGCTTCTGGTTCTTGTTCTTGGCCATGGTGGAGCCTCCGTGAGGGTCTAGGGGCCAGGACCGCCTTCACACTCACACAACGCCAGAAACGGCGCATTTTGGATCATTACTGCGCGTAGTCGACGGCTCCGGCCCCGTCGACCGTGAGATCCGCCACGCCGATGATCGAGTTCCGGCCTTCAACACCCTTGGGGTCGGGCAGACTCGGGGAACCGCCGCAAAGCACAGAGGACCCCCAGGGAAGAGGGTGGAACGCGTGGACCGCTGCGTCGTCCTGGTGGACGCCGGCTACCTGCTGGGTGCCGCCGCCAGCCTTCTCGCCGGGGAGCCCTCCCGCTCCCGGATCACCATCGACCATGCCGCCCTCATCCAAGGCCTGCGCGAACGGGCCGAGGCCGACACCGAGCAGCCCCTGCTGCGCATCTACTGGTTCGACGGAGCGCCCGACCGGGTGCCCCAGCCCGAACACCGGCGGCTGCGCGTCATGCCCCGCGTCACCGTCCGCCTCGGCGCCCTGACCCGCAGCGACGGCCGCTGGGCACAGAAGGGCGTCGACGCGGCCATGCACGCCGAGCTCACCGAGCTCGCCCGCAACCGCGCCTGCTCCGACGTCGTACTCGTCACCGGCGACGGAGACCTGCTGCCCGGCCTGATGTCCGCCAAGGAACACGGGGTCGCCGTCCACCTGTGGGCCGTCCAGGCCGCCGACGGGGACTACAACCAGTCCGAGGACCTCGTCGCCGAGGCCGACGAACGCCGGGTCCTGGACCGGGCCTGGATCACCCGGGCCGTCCGCGCCAAGGACCTCACCGGACTGTGCTCCCCACCGCCCGCCCCCCGCCCCGACATCGCCGCCATCCTCTCGGCCCCGCTGCCCGAGGCCGCGCTCGCCGAGGCCGCCCGCAACGGCGCCGCCACCACCGGACCCGAGGACGGCGACGGAGTCCCCGTACCGGCGCCCACCGCCCCCGGAGGCAAGCCGGTCCCCACGCCCAAGGACCTGGCCGGCGCTCTGCGCGCCACCGGCCAGCAGACCGCGGCGAGCGGCGCCCACGCCCCCGCCAGTGCCCTGCGCTGGTCCTCCGACAAGGGATGGATCGACCGGGCCGGCCCGCTGGGCGAACCCGCCGAGACCGCCTCGCTGCCCACCCTCGCCCAACTCACCAGCGCCGAACAGCGCTGGGCCGACCGCGAGGAGGACATCACCACCGTCGGCGGCGACCCGTTCGAGGTGGGACAGGTGTTCGCCCGACGCTGGATGGAACGGCTCCCGGAGACCGTGCACCTGCAGAAGCTGGCCACCATGTACCCCCGGATCCCGCACCGGATCGACGGCGAACTCCTGCGCTACGCCGCCCGGTTCGGGCTGCTCGCGCACAAGGACGACCAGATCGACGAGCACGACCGGTACGCCATCCGGGCCGGGTTCTGGCGGGAGATCGACGTCCGTGCCGCCGCCGAACACGTGGCCGCCGTACCCACCTCCGGGCCCGGATCCACCCCCGGCGAGCTCACCACCCCGCTGACCCCGACGGCCGAGTAGGGCCGGGAACCCCGTAGGCTGCTCCCTCGTGAGTACGGGCACAGCACAGGCGGGGAACAGCACGGCGGCGGCCGCGGGAGCGGCGCCGGACGTCATCTGCGCGGTGCGTGACCTCGTCAAGACGTATCCCGCGGTACGCGGCCGGCGCGGGGCTCCCGCCCTGCCCGAGACCCGCGCCAACGACGGGATCTCCCTCGACGTCCGGCGCGGCGAGATCTTCGGCCTGCTCGGCCCCAACGGCGCCGGCAAGTCCACCCTGGTCCGCCAGCTCACCGGCCTGATGCGGCCCGACTCCGGCTCCGTGACCCTGCTCGGCCACGACCTCGTAGGCCACCCCGAACGGGCCTCCCGGCTGCTCGCCTACCTGGGCCAGGAGTCCACCGCCCTGGACGAGCTCACGGTGGCGCTCGCCGTCGAGACCACCGGGCGGCTGCGCGGGCTCGATGTCCGAGCCGCCCGAGCCGCGCGCGACGCCGTACTGGAGGAACTCGGGCTGGCCCCGATCGCCGGCCGGCCCCTGAAGAAACTCTCCGGCGGCCAGCGCCGCCTCGCCTGCTTCGCCACCGCGCTGGTGGGGGAGCGGCCCGTACTGGTCCTCGACGAGCCCACCACCGGCATGGACCCGGTCGCCCGGCGCGCCGTGTGGTCCGCCGTCGACCGCAGGCGCGCGCAGCACGGCGCCACGGTCCTGCTCGTCACCCACAACGTCATCGAGGCCGAGACCGTCCTGGACCGGGTCGCCGTCATCGACCAGGGAAAGGTCATCGCCTGCGACACTCCGTCCGGCCTGAAGGCCACCGTCTCGGGCGAGGTCCGGCTGGAGCTGGTGTGGCGCGAGAGCGCTCCGCTGGAGGTCCCGGAGGTCGCCCGACTGCGCGACCGAGCCGCCCGGTCCGGGCGCCGCTGGGTGCTCCGGCTGGCACCGGACGAGGCGAGGGCGGCGGTGGCCTCGGTCACCGGGAGCCCGGCCTTCGCCGCGCTCGACGACTTCACCCTGGCCACCCCCAGCCTGGAAGACGTGTACCTCGCCCTCGGCGGCAAGACGAAAGGGCTGGTGAAGTCGTGAGCGACCGTTCGACGGGGGCGGTCCGGGCCGTGCTCGCGCCCGACACCGTGCCGGCACCCCCGGCGGGCGCCGCGCCGGCGGGCGCCGCCGAAGGCCGCGCACAGGCACCGCAGCCCGCGCCGCTGGCGCCCCGCGCGCGATTCTTCCCCTCCCTGGCGGCCGTCTACCGGGCCCAGCTGTCCCGGGCCCGGGTGGCCCGGATCCCGCTGCTGTTCGTCGCCACCTTCCAGTCCGTCGGCATCATGATCCTGATGCGGGGCGTCGTCGACGGGGGATCCGAGGCCCGCGCCGTCGTCGCCGGCTCCTCGGTCCTCGTCGTCGCCTTCGTCGCCCTGAACCTGCTCGCCCAGTACTTCGGGCAGCTGCGGGCCGGCGGCGGGCTCGACCACTACGCCACCCTGCCCGTGCCGCCCGCGTCG
Organism: Streptomyces sp. CLCI03; assembly: GCF_053615355.1. Taxonomy (NCBI): domain Bacteria; kingdom Bacillati; phylum Actinomycetota; class Actinomycetes; order Kitasatosporales; family Streptomycetaceae; genus Streptomyces; species Streptomyces sp. CLCI03. The sequence continues at coordinate 5,926,754 of NZ_CM132132.1, forward strand.
GTGGTCTTGGGCGCGGCCGCCGCGTACGCCTCCTTCACCTTGCCGGGGACCCTGGTCACCGCCGTCTTCGGATGCCTGCTGTTCGGGCTGCCGATGAGCGGGCTGTGGATCCTGGCCGCGGTCGTACCGCTGGCCGGAGCCGCGCTGGCCGGGCTCGGCGCGGCGCTGGGACTGCTGGCCCCCCGCCAGGAGCTGGCCACCCTCGCGGGGCAGCTCGGCATGTCAGCGGCGCTGCTCCTCGGGGTGCTGCCGCCGGAGCGGATGCCGGCCGTGATCGTGTGGGCCCGGGACCTGCTGCCGTCCACGTACGGCGTCGAGGCCTTCGCCCGTACCTTCGCCCCGGATCCGGACTGGGCCGCCGTCGCCTTCGACCTGGGCGTGTGCGGGGCCGTCGGGGTGCTCTCGCTGACCGTCGCGACCTGGGCGTACCGCCGGGCGGCCGTCCGCTGACACGGTCCGCCGGCGCCGCTCCCGGGTACACCTGGCACGATGTGGGGGTGACCGAAGCCGTGACCCCGCAGTCCCCCCTCGACCCGCCGCCGCTCCAGCCCGAGAAGCCGGGAGCCGCCGCTCGGGCGATCACCCCGGAGGACATCCGGGACGGGGCCGTCGTCGCCCTGCTCCTCGGAGTGGCCGGACTGCTCCTCGGCCTGCTGTGGGTGTGGCTGGCCCCCCGGGTGCAGTACGTCTCCAACGGTGAGGCGGTGTTCCTGCGCAGCCCCGAGAGCGAAGCGCGGATCGCCTCCGACGGCACCTTCTTCCTGCTGGCCCTCGGGCTGGGCGTGCTCAGCGCCGTCGGCACCTTCCTGTGGCGACGGTCCGGCGGCGTGCCGCTGGTGATCGGGCTCGCGGTCGGGTCCGTCTTCGGGGCGCTCGTGGGGTGGCGGTTCGGGCTGTGGCTGGGGCCGTCGTCGGACCTGGTCGCCGCCGCGAAGAAGGCGGGCGAGGGGGTCCCCTTCGACGCGCCGCTGGAGTTGCTCGCGCACGGGGCGCTGCTGGCGTGGCCGATGACCGCCGTGCTGCTGCACCTCGGGATGACCGCGCTGTGGACCCCGCGGGATCCGGATCCCGAGCCCGTGTTCGCCTGGTCGGGTCCTACCAGGCGCCGACGTCCGCCGACCCGGCCCCCTCGGCCCCGGAGCCCCCACGCGCCTGATCCCCTCGGGGGTGCCGGTACGCCGCTGCGCGGAGCCTGCCCCGCCCCGCCCTTTCTCCGTTTCCCGGGGCTCCGCCCCGGACCCCGCGCCTCGAACGCCGGCGGGGCTGGAAGTAGCGCCCCGGACCCCGCGCCTCAAACGCCGGCGGGGCTAATTCTGGCGGGCGATGGGGGCCACGGTGGCTGCGGTGAGGGTGGTCAGGTCCGACGGGGAGAGTTCGATCTCCAGGCCGCGGCGGCCCGCCGAGCAGCAGATCGTGGCGTGCGCCGCGGCCGAGCTGTCGATGACCGTACGGAGGCGCTTGCGCTGGCCGAGCGGGGAGATGCCGCCGCGGACGTAGCCCGTGGTGCGCTCCGCCAGGGCCGGGTCGGCCATCGCCGCCCGCTTGCCGCCGACCGCCGTCGCCAGGGCCTTGAGGTCCAGCGATCCCGAGACCGGGACCACCGCCACCGTCAGGACGCCGTCCACGTCGGCGACCAGCGTCTTGAACACCTGGGCGGGCGAGACACCGAGCGCCTGCGCCGCCTCCTCCCCGTACGAGGGATGGGCCGGGTCGTGCTCGTACGCGTGCGTGGTGAACGCGACGCCCGCCGCCGTCAGGGCGACGATCGCCGGGGTACCTGCCGCCTGCTTGGACTTCTTCGCCATCGGTGTGCGCTCAGTTCGGGCTCGTCGGGGCACGGGTCAGGTCCACCGCCGGCAAGGACGGCAGGTGACGGATCACCGCTGTTTCCGCGCGCAGCAGCTTCAGCTCCTCCGCCAGCCGCGTCGCGATGTCCGGGGCCTGGAGCAGCCGCTGCTTCGCCGGGATGTCCAGCACCGCCGCCGCTGCCACCAGGTAGGAGACCACCGAGGGCTCGTCGGGCAGCTCCGCGCCCGTCAGGGACCGCTCACGGGCCCCGGCCAGCCGCTTCTGGTAGTTGCGGAAGGCCCGCAGCACCCCCTCGGCCAGCACGCCCGCGCCGTCGCCCGCGTCCTCCGGGAGCTCTTCCAGCTCCGCGGTCAGGAACGGGCCCGAGGAGTCGACCGAGATCAGGCGGACCCGGGTCGTACCGGTCGCCAGGACCTCGAAGCTGCCGTCCTCCCGCTCCCGGACGGTCGCCGCGTCGGCGATGCAGCCCACCCGGTGGAAGGCCTGGATCGGGTCGGGGCCGAAGCCCGCCGCCGGGCCGCGCTCGGGCAGGGCCGTCTGGTCCGGCAGGCCGGGCGCGGTCGGTGCGACCTCCCGGCCGTCGCGGATCGCGACGACCGCGAAGCGGCGCGGCTCGTCCTCGCCCGTCTTCAGCAGCTCGCGCATCATGGCGCGATAACGCTCCTCGAAGATGTTCAACGGGAGGACGAGTCCCGGGAACAGCACCGAGTTCAGCGGGAAGAGTGGCAGGCGAACGGTGGTCACCTGGCACAGGGTAATCGCCCGGGCCCCGGAGGGTGTCCGGCGTTTGAGGGGCGGACGGCGGCACGTGCGCGATCCACCGGACGACCCCCGCCGCCGTCACCCCCGCCGCAGCAGCCGCGAGGCCCCCGCCGCCACCGTCGTGGCCAGGATCCAGCCCATGACGACCAGGCCCGCCGCCCCCCACTGCCAGCCGCCCTCCAGCTTCCACTGCCCCTGCTGACCGAGGTCGATCACCGGAAGCAGCAGGTCCAGCGCGTACAGCGCGGCGCTCCATTGCGGGTGCTCGTCCGCCTTGATCGCGGGCGGATCCAGCTGGGAGAACGTGAACGCCCCGGCCGCCCACAACACCAACATCCACAGCGCGGCCCGGCCCGGCCGGTAGCCGTAGACCACCGTCCAGTCCTGGAGGTACCCCCAGGCCTTCGGGGCGGCCGGCAGCGTGGCCCGGCGCCGCCGCTGCTTGGCCAGCAGCACCTCGCGGGCCTCCTGGTCCTCGCCGCTGGCCCGCAGGACGGCGGCCAGCCGCTCGTACGGCTCCGGCGAGTACTCCGGAGTGGCCGCCGCCACCCACTCCAGGCGGCGGGAGAGCGGGAAATGACCCCGGGGCGCGAGGTTCTCGTAGACGAACCCCTCGATGGACAGCCCGCCCGGGCCGGGCCAGCTCGTGGAGGTGTCGACCAGCTTGACCACCTTGGCCCCGGACACCACCACCCGGCCTTGCTCCGGCCGCTCGCCGACGAACCGGAACTCGGGGGTCTGGATCCGGCGCAGGGAGATCTCCTGCTCGTCGGTGAGCGTGAACCGGGCGCCGTAGAAGTCGATGGCGTCCCCGAACCGCCCGTCGTCCAGCCGCAGCCCGCCCAGGCACTCGAAGTACCGGGCCCGCCGGCCCCGTACCGGCGTCGGCCCCAGTCCGTACGGGGGAGTGGAGGTGCCCCCGTACGCCGCGTAGTCCAGCGCGATGGAGGTCAGGTACAGGGTCCGCTCGACCGTCAGCTGCGGGGCGTTCAGCGCGAACCGCCCGGACGGGTTGCGCAGGCGGGCGCCGCGCAGGTTCATCGACACGCCGACCTTCGCCCCTCGCATGCTCACCTCCCCGTACGCCTCCAGCAGCTCGCCCTGCAGGTCCTGCGCGACGGACAGCCCGTCGGCGGCGATCGCCCGGCCCTTGTTGTCCCGCTGCACCACGGCCTGGCTGACCAGCAGGTCGGTTCCGATCTGCGCGTCGGTCAGCCGGATCCCGCGCGCCACCCGGCAACGCGGCAGGTGCAGATCGCCCTCGGTGTGCAGCCGGGCGGCCTCCAGCCGGGGTATCGCGCAGTTGACCATCCGCAGCGTGCCGAAACGGGCCTCGGACAGCTGGACCTCGCTGTCGAAGCGACAGGACTGGAGCTCCACGTACGGGGCCACCGTGCCACCGGACAGTTCCAGCCGCCCGCTGATCCGCACTCCGCGCAGCTTGAGCGAGGCCACCCGGCCCGGCACCGGCGGCGGCCCGTGCAGCAGCAGCCGGGCGACCACCCGGGCCCGGACGCTGCGCTCGGGCCCCCAGACGTGCTCGGAGTGCGGATCGTCCCGATCGGCGGCGCGCGTGCTGAGATCGCAGACGCTGCCCGTGCGGTACGCGTCCCACATCCGGCGTTCGGAAGCGGTGAGATCCGCCGGTTCCTCGTCCGTGCGCGCCTCGGTCACGGCGGCCCCCCTCCGCTGTCCTCTACATGTAGGGGAACGCTATCGGGCGCCTGTGACATCCGGGACCTGTATCAGCCAGTGATACGGGCGGACGGTGGCGTGAAGCGGTCTGAGAGAATTGTGAGGTGATCTCTCGTATCGACCTGCGCGGTGACGCCCTCCCCGAGGGTGGCGCCCTGCGCGATCTGCTGCCCCGTGCCGAGTTCGACGTAGAAGCTGCCCTGGAGAAGGTGCGGCCCATCTGCGAGGACGTCCATCATCGTGGCACGGCGGCGCTGATCGAGTACGCGCAGAAGTTCGACGGGGTCGAGCTCTCGCAGGTCCGGGTGCCCACGGAGGCGATCAAGGCCGCCCTGGAGCAGCTGGACCCGGCCGTCCGCGCCGCCCTGGAGGAGTCGATCCGGCGCGCCCGGATCGTGCACCGCAACCAGCGCCGCACCGAGCACACCACCCAGGTGGTCCCCGGCGGCACCGTGACCGAGAAGTGGGTTCCGGTGGAGCGCGTGGGGCTGTACGCCCCGGGCGGCCGCTCGGTGTACCCGTCCTCCGTCGTCATGAACGTCGTACCGGCCCAGGAGGCGGGCGTCGAGTCGATCGCGCTCGCGTCCCCGCCGCAGAAGGAATTCGGCGGTCTGCCGCACCCGACGATCCTCGCCGCCTGCGCCCTCCTCGGCGTGGACGAGGTGTACGCGGCCGGCGGCGCCGTGGCCGTCGCGATGTTCGCGTACGGCACGGAGGACTGCCTGCCGGTCAACATGGTGACCGGCCCCGGCAACATCTGGGTCGCCGCCGCCAAGCGCTACTTCACCGGGAAGATCGGCATCGACACCGAGGCCGGCCCGACCGAGATCGCCGTCCTCGCCGACTCCACCGCCGACCCGGTGCACGTCGCCGCCGACCTGATCAGCCAGGCCGAGCACGACCCGCTGGCCGCCGCCGTGCTCGTCACGGACTCCGCGGAGCTCGCGGACGCCGTCGAGAAGGAGCTGGAGCCGCAGGTCGCCGCTACCAAGCACGTCGAGGACCGGATCAAGCCCGCCCTCGCCGGCAAGCAGTCCGCGATCGTGCTGGTCGACAGCCTGGAGGACGGCCTCAAGGTCGTCGACGCGTACGGCGCCGAGCACCTGGAGATCCAGACCGCCGACGCCGCCGCCTGGGCCGCCCGCGTACGCAACGCCGGCGCGATCTTCGTCGGCCCGTGGGCCCCGGTCTCCCTCGGCGACTACTGCGCCGGGTCCAACCACGTGCTGCCCACCGGCGGCTGCGCCTGCCACTCCTCCGGCCTGTCCGTGCAGTCCTTCCTGCGCGGCATCCACATCGTCGACTACACGCGGGACGCCCTCGCCGAGGTCACCCACCACGTGGTGACGCTGGCCGAGGCCGAGGACCTGCCCGCCCACGGCGCCGCCCTGAAGGCGCGCTTCGGATGGAAGGTGCCCACCCAGTGAGCTTCGGCATCGACGACCTGCCCATCCGGGACGAGCTGCGCGGCAAGAGCCCCTACGGCGCCCCGCAGCTCGACGTACCCGTCCAGCTGAACACCAACGAGAACCCGTACGAGCTGCCCGCCGAACTCGTCGCGCGCATCGCCGAGCGCGTCGCCGAGGCGGCCCGCACCCTCAACCGCTACCCCGACCGGGACGCGGTCGAGCTGCGCACCCAGCTGGCCGCCTACCTCACCCGTACCGGCAAGCACCCCGTCGCGCGCGAGAACGTATGGGCCGCCAACGGCTCCAACGAGGTCATCCAGCAGCTGCTGCAGACCTTCGGCGGACCCGGCCGCACCGCGCTCGGCTTCGAGCCCTCCTACTCGATGCACGCGCTGATCTCCCGCGGCACCGGCACCGGCTGGATCTCCGGCCCGCGCCGCGAGGACTTCCGCCTCGACGTGGACGCGGCGGAGCGGGCGATCACCGAGCACGCCCCCGACGTCGTCTTCATCACCTCGCCCAACAACCCCACGGGCACCGCGGTCGAGGCCGAGACGGTCCTCGCCCTCTACGAGGCCGCGCAGGCGGCCAAGCCGTCCCTGGTGATCGTCGACGAGGCGTACGTGGAGTTCAGCCACCGGGACTCGCTGCTGCCCCTCATCGAGGGCCGCCCGAACCTGGTGGTCTCCCGGACCATGTCCAAGGCCTTCGGCGCCGCCGGTCTGCGCCTGGGCTACCTGGCGGCGCACCCCGCCGTCGTCGACGCCGTCCAGCTGGTGCGCCTGCCGTACCACCTCTCGGCCGTCACCCAGGCCACCGCACTGGCCGCCCTGGAACACACCGACACCCTGCTCGGCTACGTCGAGCAGCTCAAGGCCGAGCGCGACCGCCTGGTCGTGGAACTGCGGGCCCTCGGCTTCGAGGTCACCGATTCCGACGCGAACTTCATCCAGTTCGGGAAGTTCGAGGACTCGCACACCGCCTGGCAGAAGATCCTCGACCAGGGCGTCCTGGTCCGGGACAACGGCGTACCGGGATGGCTGCGGGTCACCGCCGGCACCCCGACGGAGAACGACGCGTTCCTGGAAGCGGTTCGCGCACTGAAGAAGGAGCAGCACGCATGAGCCGCATCGGACGGGTCGAACGGACCACCAAGGAGACCTCGGTCGTCGTCGAGATAAACCTCGACGGCACCGGCCAGGTCGACGTCTCGACGGGCGTGGGCTTCTACGACCACATGCTCGACCAGCTCGGCCGCCACGGCCTCTTCGACCTCACCGTCAAGACCGAGGGCGACCTGCACATCGACAGCCACCACACCATCGAGGACAGCGCCCTCGCGCTCGGCGCCGCCTTCAAGCAGGCCCTCGGCGACAAGGTCGGCATCTACCGCTTCGGCAACTGCACCGTGCCGCTCGACGAGTCCCTCGCCCAGGTGACCGTCGACCTGTCCGGCCGCCCCTACCTCGTGCACACCGAGCCCGAGAACATGGCGCCGATGATCGGCACGTACGACACGACGATGACTCGGCACATCTTCGAGTCCTTCGTCGCGCAGGCCCAGATCGCCCTGCACATCCACGTCCCCTACGGCCGCAACGCCCACCACATCGTGGAGTGCCAGTTCAAGGCCCTGGCCCGGGCCCTGCGCTACGCCGCCGAGTTCGACCCGCGCGCGGCCGGCATCCTGCCCTCCACGAAGGGCGCCCTCTAGCCGTGAACGGCCTGAACACCATCCTGATCGTCCTCGGCCTGTTCCTGGCCGGGGGCGTCTACTCCTTCCAGAAGCAGAAGATGCCCAAATCGGTCATCATTCTGCTCGCTCTGGCCTCCGCGATGTGTCTGGCCGCCGGAGTCCTGCGAATCCAGGGAATTTGGGAATGAGCGCAGTCCGCCCCACCAAGAACGTCGTCGTCTTCGACTACGGCTTCGGAAACGTCCGCTCCGCCGAGCGGGCCCTCGCCCGCGTCGGCGCCGACGTCGAGATCACCCGCGACTACGACAAGGCCATGGACGCCGACGGACTCCTCGTCCCCGGCGTCGGCGCCTTCTCCGCCTGCATGCAGGGCCTGAAAGACGCCCGCGGCGACTGGATCATCGGCCGCCGGCTCTCCGGCGGCCGCCCGGTCATGGGCATCTGCGTCGGCATGCAGATCCTCTTCGAACGCGGCATCGAGCACGGCGTCGAGACCGAGGGCCTGGACGAATGGCCCGGCACGGTCGGCCCCCTCAAGGCCCCGATCGTCCCCCACATGGGCTGGAACACCGTCGAGGCCCCGGCCGACAGCCAGGCCTTCAATGGCCTGGACGCCGACGCCCGGTTCTACTTCGTGCACTCCTACGCGGCGCGCGACTGGAGCCTCGAAGTCACCAACCCGGCGATCCGCGCCCCCAGGGTCACCTGGGCCACCCACGGCGAGCGCTTCGTGGCGGCGGTGGAGAACCGGGCCCTGTGGGCCACGCAGTTCCACCCCGAGAAGTCCGGCGACGCCGGCGCCCAGCTCCTCACCAACTGGATCGAGACCCTGTGATGACCGCACCCACGCTCGAACTCCTGCCCGCGGTCGACGTCCGCGACGGCCAGGCCGTCCGCCTCGTGCACGGGGTGTCCGGCAGCGAGACCTCCTACGGCTCCCCGCTGGAAGCGGCCCTGGCCTGGCAGCGCTCCGGCGCCGAATGGCTGCACCTGGTCGACCTGGACGCCGCCTTCGGCACCGGCGACAACCGCGCCCTGGTCGCCGAGATCACCCGCGCCATGGACATCAAGGTCGAGCTGTCCGGCGGCATCCGCGACGACGCCTCGCTCGCCGCGGCCCTCGCCACCGGCTGCACCCGCGTCAACCTGGGCACCGCCGCCCTGGAGACCCCCGAGTGGGCCGCCAAGGCCATCGCCGACCACGGCGACAGGATCGCCATCGGCCTCGACGTCCGCGGCACCACCCTCAAGGGCCGCGGCTGGACCAGCGAGGGCGGCGACCTCTACGAGACCCTCGCCCGCCTCGACTCCGAGGGCTGCGCCCGGTACGTCGTCACCGACATCGGCAAGGACGGCACGCTCACCGGCCCCAACCTGGAGCTGCTGAAGAACGTCTGCGCCGCCACCGACCGGCCCGTCGTCGCCTCCGGCGGCATCTCCTCGCTCGACGACCTGCGGGCCCTGTCCGCGCTGGTCCCGCAGGGCGTCGAGGGCGCGATCGTCGGCAAGGCCCTGTACGCCAAGGCCTTCACCCTGGAAGAAGCCCTGAAGGTGGTCTCCGCATGAGTTCCGACGCCGTACGCCGCATCTCCTCCGGCGGCCCCTACGAGGACGTCATCGGCTACTCGCGCGCCGTCGCCCTCTCCAACGGTCTCGTCCTGGTCTCCGGCTGCACCGCGGCCGACGCGGGCGGCCCGTACGACCAGACCGTCGCCGCCTTCGGCGTCGCCTTCAAGGCCCTCGCCCAGGCCGGCCTCGGCCCCGAGGACGTCGTGCGCACCCGCATGTACCTGACGCACGCCCGGGACGTCGACGAGGTGGGCCGCGCCCACAAGGAACTCTTCGACGCGGTCCGCCCGGCCGCGACCATGCTCATCGTCTCCGGCTTCGTCGACCCCAGCATGGTCGTCGAGGTGGAGGTAGAGGCGTACAAGGCGGTGGCGGAATGACCCTCGCCGTACGCGTGATCCCCTGCCTGGACGTGGACAACGGCCGGGTCGTCAAGGGCGTCAACTTCCAGAACCTGCGCGACGCGGGCGACCCGGTGGAGATGGCCAAGCTGTACGACGCCGAGGGCGCCGACGAGCTGACCTTCCTCGACATCACCGCGTCCTCCGGGAACCGCGAGACCACGTACGACGTGGTGCGGCGCACCGCCGAGCAGGTCTTCATCCCGCTCACGGTGGGCGGCGGCGTCCGCACGGCCGACGACGTCGACAAGCTGCTGCGCGCGGGAGCGGACAAGGTGGGCGTGAACACGGCCGCCATCGTCCGCCCCGAGCTGATCCAGGAGATCGCGGAACGCTTCGGCCGGCAGGTCCTCGTCCTGTCCGTGGACGCGCGCCGCACGGCCGCCGGAACCTTCGAGGTCACCACGCACGGCGGCCGCCAGGGCACCGGCATCGACGCGGTCGAGTGGGCGCACCGGGCCGCGGAGTTGGGCGCGGGCGAGATCCTGCTCAACTCGATGGACGCGGACGGCACCAAGGACGGCTACGACGTCGAGATGATCGCGGCGGTCCGCAAGCACGTCACGGTCCCGGTGATCGCCTCGGGCGGCGCGGGCCGCCTGGCCGATTTCGCCCCGGCGATCGAGGCGGGCGCGGACGCCGTGCTGGCGGCCTCGGTCTTCCACTTCGGCGACCTGCGCATCTCGGAGGTCAAATCGGCCCTCCGCGAAGCGGGCCACCCCGTGCGCTGATCCCGTCTCCTGGGCTCCGCCCAGACCCGCGCCCTTGCCCTGGCCGGGCGGTGCGGGTGCGTCTCCGGGTGCGGGCCGGTGGCCGCGCCTCAAACGCCGGCGGGGCTGGGTTTGGCCGCTCGGGCGGGGGCGGAAGGTGGGGGTGCGGGGCCGCCGGGGGGTGTCTCCTCGGCTCGCGCGAGGCGGCCACGTCACGGCCGTACGGCCCGGGTTGCGCGCTCGTCCTGCGGGGACACCCCCCACCGTCCCCACACCCCCGGCCCCCCTCGCACCGGGCCGTGGGGCGGTGACACTGCGGGGGCTCCCCGCAGGACGAGCGCGCAACCCGGGCTTCGCATCATGACCATCGCCGCGTCGCGCGAGCCGAGGAGAGCCCCCGCAGGGGCACCGCCCCACCCGAAGCCACCCCCAGCCCCGCCGGCGCTTGAGGCGCGACCACCGAACCGCACCCGGAAAACAAGGGCACGGCCCGGCCAGGGCAGCGGTCAGATGCCGAGGGCCGCCACCGTCAGCTTGGCCACGGCCTCCTTCTCGCCGTCCAGCGTCACCGACGCAGACGCCTGACGGCCGAAGCAGAACAGCGTCAGCTCACCCGGCTCGCCGGTCACGGTGACCACCGGCGCACCCTTGTGCGCCACCGCCGTCCGCCCGTCGGGACGCCTCAGCACCAGGCCCACCGGCGACCGGCGCCCCGTCAGCCGTGCCAGCTTCTCCAGCCGGGACCACAGCGCGTCGGAGAACACCGGGTCCAGGTCCCGCGGGGACCAGTCCGGCTGTGCCCGTCGGACGTCCTCCGCGTGGACGTAGAACTCGACCGCGTTCGCCGCCTCGTCGATCTGCTTGAGCGAGTACACGGACATCCTCGGCGGGCCGGTCCTGATCAACTGGATCAGTTCCTCGTACGGCTTGGCCGTGTACTCCTCCATCGCCTTGTCCAGGCGGGCCTTCAGTACGTTCAGCAGCAGACCGCCCGCCGCGTCGGGCCGCCGTTCGCGCACCACCACGTGCGCGGCCAGGTCGCGGCAGGTCCAGCCGGCGCACAGCGTGGGGGCCTCCGGACCGGCCGCCTCCAACAGGTCCGCCAGGAGCAGGCGTTCACGCTTCGCATGGGTAGACATGCGGGCCAGCCTACGGCGGGAACCCGCCGAACACCCGCTCATCAGTCGGACGGGGATCATCACCCCCGCCCCGGCCCGGCACAATGGCCACATGAGTACGTCCCCCCGCCCCGGCAATCTCGACCCCGCCATCGCCGAGCGCCTCAAGCGTTCCGCGGACGGGCTGATCCCGGCCATCGCCCAGCAGTACGACACCGGTGAGGTGCTCATGCTCGGCTGGATGGACGACGAGGCCCTGCACCGCACCCTGACCACCGGCCGCTGCACCTACTGGTCCCGCAGCCGCCAGGAGTACTGGGTGAAGGGGGACACGTCCGGCCACTTCCAGCACGTGAAATCCGTCGCGCTCGACTGCGATGCCGACACCGTGCTCGTCCGGGTCGACCAGGTCGGAGCGGCCTGCCACACCGGGGCACGCACCTGTTTCGACGAAGATGTCCTCCTCCGCGCAGCCGACTAGGTAGGGTCCCCCGAAATGGATCTTGAGACGTTCCGCAAGCTCGCGGCCGACCGCCGCGTCATCCCCGTGAGCCGCAAGCTGCTGGCCGACGGGGACACCCCCGTCGGTCTCTACCGCAAGCTGGCAGCCGAACGCCCCGGCACCTTCCTCCTGGAGTCCGCCGAGAACGGCCGCTCCTGGTCCCGGTACTCCTTCGTCGGGGTCCGCAGTGACGCCACCTTGACCTCGCGGGACGGGCGCGCGCACTGGATCGGCACCCCGCCCGTCGGCCTCCCCACCGACGGAGACCCCCTCGACGCCCTGCGCGCCACCGTCGAGGCCCTGCACACCCCCCGTGACCTCGCCGCCGGGATGCCCCCCTTCACCGGTGGCATGGTCGGCTATCTCGGCTACGACATCGTGCGCCGCCTGGAGCGCATCGGCGAGCACACCGCCGACGACCTGGAGCTGCCCGAGCTGACCATGCTGCTCACCTCCGACCTGGCGGTCATGGACCACTGGGACGGCACCGTCCAGCTCATCGCGAACGCCATCAACCACAACGACCTCGACACCGGCGTGGACGAGGCGTACGCGGACGCGGTGGCCCGGCTGGACGCGATGGAGGCGGACCTCGCGCGCCCCGCCCCGTACACGCCCACGCCGCTGCCCGCCTCCGAGCTGCCCGAGTTCTCCGCGCTGTGGGGCGGCGAGAAGTATCAGGACGCGGTCGAGGACATCAAGGAGCGCATCCGGGCCGGCGAGGCCTTCCAGGTGGTGCCCTCGCAGCGGTTCGAGACGCCCTGCCGGGCCTCCGCGCTGGACGTCTACCGTGTGCTGCGCGCCACGAACCCGTCCCCGTACATGTACCTCTTCCGCTTCGAGAACGGCTTCGACGTGGTCGGCTCCAGCCCGGAGGCGCTGGTCAAGGTGGAGGACGGGCGGGCCATGGTCCACCCCATCGCCGGGACCCGCCACCGCGGCGCGACCCCGCAGGAGGACAACGACCTCGCCGACGAGCTGATGGCCGACCCCAAGGAGCGGGCCGAGCACCTGATGCTCGTCGACCTGGGCCGCAACGATCTCGGCCGGGTCTGCGAGCCGGGATCGGTGGAGGTCGTCGACTTCATGTCGATCGAGCGCTACTCCCACGTCATGCACATCGTCTCCACGGTGACCGGGCGCGTGGCGCAGGGGAAGACCGCTTTCGACGTGCTCACCGCCTGCTTCCCGGCGGGCACGCTCTCCGGGGCGCCCAAGCCGCGGGCCATGCAGATCATCGAGGAGCTGGAGCCCTCCCGCCGCGGCCTCTACGGCGGCTGCGTGGGCTACCTGGACTTCGCCGGGGACTCCGACACGGCCATCGCCATCCGCACCGCGCTGCTCCGCGACGGCACGGCGTACGTGCAGGCCGGGGCCGGTGTCGTCGCCGACTCGGTGCCGGAGCTGGAGGACAACGAGTGTCGCAACAAGGCGGCCGCCGTGCTGCGCGCGGTGGGAGCGGCGAACCGCCTCCACGGCTCTTGAGGGCGTAAGGGATAGTGGGGTACGTGAGTGCCGTACCCCCACCCCGAACCGAAGCCGACGCCGAGCCCGAGGCGACCGACGGTCGAAGCGGCCGCCGCAGCGTGGCCGTCGCCCTGCTGCTCGGCGCCCTCGGCGCCACCGTCGTCCTGCTCGCCTCCGGCCGGACCTGGGCCCGGGGCACCGCCGCCATCGGCGGCGACTCCCTCCAGCTGACCGCCGACGGGCGGGCCGTCACCGGCCTGCCCGCGGCGCTGGCCATCGTGGGTCTGGCCGCGCTGGTCGCCGTCTTCGCCGTACGCGGCAGGAGCCGGCTGCTGGTGTCGGGGCTGCTCGCGCTCAGCGGTCTGGGGGCGGCGCTGTCCGCGCTCCTCGGCAGCGACGGCCGTCGGGTCCTGGACGCGCAGGCCGCCCGGACGACCGCCGACAGTGCCGCGCACGTGGCCGGGCTGACGCAGACGACCTGGCCCTACGTCACGGCCGCCGGCGCGTTCCTGATCCTGGCGGCCGGACTGCTGGCCCTGCGCTTCGGTCGGACCTGGCCCGCGATGGGAGGCCGCTACGAGCGTGACGGCAGCCCGCGCGCCCGGACTGTCGCGGCGGTTGATCCGGATCGGCCGGAGGATCTGTGGAAGGCTCTGGACCGCGGCGAGGACCCGACCGGAGACCCGGGCGCCGACCGGTCCCACTGACCCGACCCCCCTGGACGGCGAGGCCGCCCGGTGCGGGACAATGGTCGCCGAGCGTCCGACACGGACCGTACGTTCGACACAGCAGCGCGACAGAGCAACGAGGAGCAACTCATGGCGGGCACTAGCCACGGACACACCCCGGCCGCCTGGACCGGTGTCATCATCGCCTTCATCGGTTTCTGCATCTCCGGCGCCTTCATGGTGCTCGCGAACCCGCTCGGCTTCTGGGCCGGCCTCGTCGTCGTCGCGCTCGGCGGTGTCGTCGGTCTCGGGATGAAGGCCGCGGGCATGGGCGCGCCGAAGGCCGCCCACAAGGACCTCGCCGAGGTCATCGCCGCTTCCAAGGTTCCCGCCAAGGTCTGAGCGCGCGAGCGGCGCGGTTCGTAGCGACGCGGTTCGAAGCAACGCGACCGAAAGGCGCGGCCCCGCCGGGCTGCGCCTTTTGTCATGAGCGGAGAGAATCAGCAGGTGGACGCCTTCCGTACCTCCGATGCCCCGCCGTCGCCGGCGCCCGTACCCGCGGAGCCGGGGCGGCCCGTCGTACGGCCGTCCCGGGCCCGGCGGCTCGCCGTCCCGGCGTTCTACGTGGTCGGGGTCACCGCCGCCTTCGCGTACGTGGGGGCGGTGGATCCCAACGAGCCCGGCCACTACCCGGTGTGTCCGCTGTTCCGGCTGACGGGCGTCCTGTGCCCGGGTTGCGGCGGCCTGCGCAGCGCGCACGCCTTCGCGCACGGCGACCTGGTCACCGCGCTCGGGGCGAACGCGTTCGCGGTCGTGGGCTACTTCGTCTTCGCGGGGTTCATGGCCCTGTGGCTGGTCCGTGCCTTCCGCGGCGGGCCGACCCCGAGGATCGTCCTGCGGCCCAAGGCCTGGTGGGCGCTCGGGGCCCTGGCGTTGGTCTTCGCCGTTGTCCGAAATCTCTCTTTCGGCTCCGCACTGGCGCCCTGAGCCTGTGGGCAGGCCCTATGAAGCACGGATTCCGAATGTCCAGTTACTGGGACGTCGTCAACCGCGTGCGGAGGGCAACGCCTCCTGCGGATACCATTTGAAGGTCGACCTTGCTGTTGTACCTGTCCGCAAGGCGGCCGACCGTCATCGACCCGGAAGGGGGCCGCTCGCGTGAGTGTGCTCGACGAGATCATCGAAGGGGTCCGCGAAGACCTTGCCGAACGGCAGGCCCGCGTGAGCCTCGACGAGCTCAAGGAGCGTGCCGCCAAGGCGCCCCAGGCCAAGGACGGCGTCGCTGCCCTGCGCGGCGACAGCGTCAAGGTGATCTGCGAGGTCAAGCGGTCCAGCCCCTCCAAGGGTGCGCTGGCCGCCATCGCCGATCCGGCCGGGCTCGCCGCCGACTACGAGGCCGGCGGGGCGGCGGTCATCTCCGTCCTCACCGAGCAGCGCCGATTCGGCGGCTCGCTGGCCGACCTGGAGGCCGTCCGCGCCCGCGTGGACATCCCGATCCTGCGCAAGGACTTCATCGTCACGGCGTACCAGCTCTGGGAGGCCCGCGCCTACGGCGCCGACCTCGTCCTGCTGATCGTCGCGGCCCTGGAGCAGGAGGCCCTCGTCTCCCTCATCGAGCGGGCCGAGTCCATCGGTCTCACCCCGCTCGTCGAGGTCCACGACGAGGAGGAAGTGGAGCGCGCGGTCGCCGCCGGTGCCAAGATCATCGGCGTCAACGCCCGCAACCTCAAGGACCTCAAGGTCGACCGCTCCACCTTCGAGCGCGTCGTCGGCGAGATCCCGGACCACATCGTCAAGATCGCCGAGTCCGGCATCCGTGGCCCGCACGACCTGATCGCCTACGCCAACGAGGGCGCCGACGCCGTCCTCGTCGGGGAGTCCCTGGTGACCGGACGCGACCCGAAGGCGGCCGTGGCCGACCTCGTCGCCGCCGGCGCCCACCCCGCCCTGCGCCACGGGCGGAGCTGACCCGTACCCATGACCCACGACCGCTCCTCCGTCCGCAACCGACCGGGCTCCCGCCCGGTCGGCGTGCCGACGGCGCACGCGCCCCTGGCGCGCGGCTGCCGCCCCCGCGGCTGCCGCGCCCCGGCCCGGCGTGTGCACGGGCGGCGGGTCCGGTACGTGATCGGCTCCGAGCCCGGTCAGGTCAACGGCATGCGATGGCGCCGCGGAGGCGCGCCGTGACGAGGACCGCCGCGGTCCGGTACGAGACGTACCGTCCCGCACGCAGTTCTCGTACGGCCTGACGTCCCGAGCCGCCGGCTCCGGACGCGGGCCGCTCCGCATCGTCCGCACGACATTCCCCAGCGGGGTGTGCGCGGGACGGGCGGGCGGCGCAATACGGTGAATCCACCCCGCCGCATCTCGCACCCGTAGGAGCACTGGACATGTCCAGCGAGTTCTTCATCCCGGACCCGGAGGGTCACGTTCCCAACGCCGAGGGCTACTTCGGCGACTTCGGCGGCAAGTTCATCCCGGAGGCGCTCGTCGCCGCCGTGGACGAGGTCGCCGTCGAGTACGAGAAGGCCAAGGGCGACCCGGCCTTCGCGGCCGAGCTGAACGACCTCATGGTCAACTACACCGGCCGGCCGAGCGCCCTCACCGAGGTGCCCCGCTTCGCCGAGCACGCCGGTGGCGCCCGGGTCTTCCTCAAGCGCGAGGACCTGAACCACACCGGCTCGCACAAGATCAACAACGTGCTGGGTCAGGCGCTGCTCACCAAGCGCATGGGCAAGACCCGCGTCATCGCCGAGACCGGCGCCGGCCAGCACGGCGTGGCCACCGCCACCGCCTGCGCGCTCTTCGGCCTCGAATGCGTCATCTACATGGGCGAGATCGACACCGAGCGCCAGGCCCTCAACGTGGCCCGCATGCGCATGCTGGGCGCCGAGGTCATCGCGGTGAAGTCCGGCTCCCGGACGCTCAAGGACGCCATCAACGAGGCGTTCCGCGACTGGGTCGCCAATGTGGACCGGACCCACTACCTCTTCGGTACGGTCGCCGGGCCGCACCCCTTCCCCGCCATGGTCCGCGACTTCCACCGGGTCATCGGCGTCGAGGCCCGCCGTCAGATCCTGGAGCGTGCCGGCCGGCTGCCCGACGCCGTCGCGGCCTGCGTCGGCGGCGGCTCCAACGCCATCGGCCTCTTCCACGCCTTCATCCCGGACACCGACGTCCGCCTGGTCGGCTTCGAGCCCGCCGGGCACGGCGTCGAGACCGGCGAGCACGCGGCCACGCTGACCGCCGGCGAGCCGGGCATCCTGCACGGCTCCCGCTCCTACGTCCTCCAGGACGAGGAGGGCCAGATCA
The DNA here is from genome assembly GCF_053615355.1 of Streptomyces sp. CLCI03. Taxonomy (NCBI): domain Bacteria; kingdom Bacillati; phylum Actinomycetota; class Actinomycetes; order Kitasatosporales; family Streptomycetaceae; genus Streptomyces; species Streptomyces sp. CLCI03. The sequence goes on from NZ_CM132132.1 coordinate 5,943,872, forward strand.
CCGAGCCGTACTCCATCTCGGCCGGCCTGGACTACCCCGGCATCGGCCCGGAGCACTCCTACCTCAAGGACTCCGGCCGCGGCGAGTACCGCGCGGTCACCGACGACGCGGCGATGCAGGCCCTGCGGCTGCTCTCGCGCACCGAGGGGATCATCCCGGCGATCGAGTCGGCGCACGCCCTCGCGGGCGCCCTCGACCTGGGCAAGGAGCTGGGCAAGGACGGCCTGCTGGTCGTCAACCTGTCCGGTCGCGGCGACAAGGACATGGACACGGCGGCCCGCTACTTCGGGCTGTACGACGGCGAGGGGGAGAACAAGTGAGCACCGGCAACCTCCAGCTGCTGAGCGACACCCTCGCCAAGGCGAAGTCCGAGGACCGCGCGGCCCTCGTCGCCTACCTGCCGGCGGGCTTCCCGACGGTCGACGGTGCCATCGAGGCGGTCAAGGCCGTCATCGAGGGCGGCGCGGACGTCGTCGAGATCGGCCTCCCGCACAGCGACCCGGTGCTGGACGGCGCGATCATCCAGACCGCCGACGACATCGCCCTGCGCGGTGGCGTCAAGATCGCCGACGTGATCCGCACGGTCCGCGAGGCGCACGAGGCCACCGGGGCCCCGGTCCTGGTGATGACCTACTGGAACCCCATCGACCGCTACGGCGTCGAGCGGTTCACGGCCGAGCTGGCGGCGGCCGGCGGCGCCGGCTGCATCCTGCCCGACCTGCCGGTGCAGGAGTCCGCGCTGTGGCGCGAGCACGCGGACAAGCACGGTCTGGCGACCGTCTTCGTCGTGGCTCCCAGCAGCAAGGACGCGCGCCTGGCCACCATCACGGCGGCCGGCTCCGGTTTCGTCTACGCAGCCTCCCTGATGGGAGTCACCGGCACCCGCGAGTCCGTCGGCGACCAGGCCGCCGATCTGGTGCGCCGCACCCGCGCCGCCGGCGACCTGCCGGTCTGCGTCGGCCTCGGCGTCTCCAACGCCGTCCAGGCCAAGGAGGTCGCGGGCTTCGCCGACGGCGTCATCGTCGGCTCGGCGTTCGTGAAGCTGCTCCTGGACGCGCCGGACCTGCCGGCCGGACTGGACGCGGTGCGCGCGCTCGCGGGCGAACTCGCCGAAGGCGTACGCCGGAGCTGACGCGCGTTCGAGCACGGGCACGGATGTCTGATCGGGTTCTGTAGCCCGATCGGGTGGAAGTGTGGGCAGGGAGGCACGCGAGTGCCTCCCTGCTTCGTTTGGCGGAACGTGAGCGAGAAGAACGACGGTGCGAACCGCGATGCGACGAAACGATCGGCCCGGGAACGACTCCTCGTGGAGCGCGAGCGGCAGAAGACCCGGGACAAGCGCCGACGGACCCTGATCGTGGCGTCGGCGGTCGTCGGCGTCCTCGGCCTGGCGACCGTCGTGGGCGTGATCGCGGCCAACACCGGCAAGAGCGGCTCCGCCAAGGCGGGCCCGGTGGTCGCCCCCTCCGGGGCCACCGGCAAGGACGCCCTCGCCATCCGATCGGGTCAGCCGGAGGCGAAGTCCACCCTCACCGTGTGGGAGGACTTCCGCTGCCCCTCCTGCAAGTTCTTCGAGGACAACTACCGCGACGTCATCCACGACCTGGAGGCCAAGGGGCTGCTCAAGGTCGACTACCACCTGGTCACCCTCATCGACCGGAGGATGGGCGGCAGCGGCTCGCTGAAGGCGGCCAACGCGGCCGCCTGCGCGCAGGACGCCGGCAAGTTCACCGCGTACCACGACCTCCTCTTCCAGAACCAGCCGCAGGAGATCGACGACGCCTTCGGCAAGAACGCGAAGCTGCTGGAGCTGGCGGGCAAGGTCGACGGGCTGGACACCCCCGAGTTCCGCTCGTGCGTCGAGGACGGCACGCACAACAGCTGGGTGGCCAAGTCGGACGGCGCCTTCACCGCCGGACAGTTCCGCGGCACCCCCACCGTGCTGCTGAACGGCAAGGACATCCTCTCCGACCAGGCGAACCAGGTGACCCCGCAGAAGCTGAAGGAGCAGGTGGAAGCCGCGGCCAAGGTCTCGGGCGGCGCGGATGCCGGAGCCGAGGGCGGGAAGGCCTCACCGTCGACGAGCTCGACCCCCGGATCCGGGACCAAGGCCGGGGCGAAGGCCTCGCCGTCGGCCTCGCGCACCGGGACGGGCGGGTCCGGCGGATCGTCCGGATCGTCCGGCGGGTCCTCGAACCGGTCCACCGGCGGGGCCTCCGGCGGCTCCGCCACCTCCTCCTCCAACGGATCCTCGGAGGACTGACCGAAGCCCGTTCCATGTCTGGATTTGGTTTCGTCCTGCCGGGCGGGTTGCGGTACGCACCGCCCGGCAAGGTAGCGTCATGTCTGCCATGGACCTTGCTTACATCCCCAGTCCGTCGACCGGCGTGATCCATCTCGGACCGATCCCGCTCCGCGGCTACGCGTTCTGCATCATCATCGGCGTCTTCGTCGCCGTCTGGCTCGGCAACAGGCGATGGATCGCGCGCGGCGGAAAGCCGGGCACGGTCGCGGACATCGCCGTGTGGGCCGTGCCCTTCGGCCTGGTCGGTGGTCGCCTGTACCACGTGATCACCGACTACCAGCTCTACTTCGGCGAGGGCCGCAACTGGGTCGACGCCTTCAAGATCTGGGAGGGCGGACTCGGCATCTGGGGCGCCATCGCGCTCGGCGCGGTGGGTGCCTGGATCGGCTGTCGCCTGCGCGGGATCCCGCTGCCGGCCTGGGCGGACGCCCTGGCACCCGGCATCGCGCTCGCCCAGGCCTGCGGCCGCTGGGGCAACTGGTTCAACCAGGAGCTGTACGGCCGGGCCACCGACCTGCCGTGGGCGGTGCAGATCACGGCGGGCCCCAACCGGGACGCCGGGACCTACCACCCGACCTTCCTGTACGAGTCGCTGTGGTGCGTCGGCGTGGCGCTGCTGGTCATCTGGGCCGACCGCCGCTTCAAGCTCGGCCACGGACGGGCCTTCGCCCTGTACGTCGCCGCGTACTGCGTCGGCCGCGGCTGGATCGAGTACATGCGCGTCGACGAGGCGCACCACATCCTGGGCGTCCGGCTGAACGTCTGGACCTCGATCGTCGTCTTCGTCCTGGCGGTCGTCTACCTGGTGCTGTCGGCGAAGCTGCGGCCGGGCCGCGAGACGGTCGTCGAACCGGACCGCGAGGGCTCCGCCGGCAAGGACGGTGCCGACGCGGCTCCGGCCGACGCCGACACCACCGCCGAGGCCAAGCCCTCGGACGCCGCCGACGCGGCGAAGCCCGAGCCGGCCGAGGCCAAGACGCCGGTCCTCACGAAGAAGGACGCGCCCGCCGAGGCCGAGGCCGAGGCCGGGGCCCCGGAAGCGGGCAAGCGCTGACCTGACCGGTCCGTGAAGGGGGTGCCGCGCACAGCGCGGCACCCCCTTCACGTTCCCCGCCGCCACTCCAGCCCCGCCGGCGTTCGAGGCGCGGGGTCCCGGGCGGAGCCCTGGGACACGGCGCCGCGCGCGGACCCGTAGGGTCGTCGGGCAGGTTTCGGGCGGAGCCCGCAGGCGGTGTCGCGACCGGTCACGGCGCGGGCCCGGGGCGGAGCCCCCCGGCGGGGTCCGAGGCGGCGGACGGCCCGGTCAGCGGGCGGCCTCGCGCGCGGCGAGCGCGAGGGTGCGGTGCGCCGCCGCCACGACCGCCGGGTCCACGAACCGGCCGTCGGGCAGGGCCAGCGCGCCCGGGGTGGCCCGGGCCGCGCTCAGCACCTCCACGGCGGCGTCGACCTCCTCGGGCTGCGGGAGGTAGGCCCGCTCGATCACCGGGAGCTGGCGCGGGTGGATCGCCGCCCGGCCGAGGAACCCCAGGGAACGGCCCCGGGCGCACGAGACGGCCAGCGACTCCAGGTCCCGGATGTCGGGGAACACCGACTGCGCCGGGGGCGTCAGACCCGCGGCCCGGGCCGCGACCACCACCCGCGAGCGGCACCAGTCGAGGCCCGTCTCCGCGCTGACGGCCAGATCGGCCCGCAGGTCCGCCTCACCGAGGGAGAGCCCGCGCAGGGCGGGGTGCGCGCGGGCGATCTCGTAGGCGCGCTCCACCCCCACCGCCGATTCGAGCAGGGCGTGCAGGCTCACCCCGCCGGTGCGGTCGGCGACGGCCGAGATCTGCGCCGGGGCGCTGATCTTGGGCAGCCGCAGCCCCGCGAGCCCGTGCAGCCCCCCGAGGGCGGTGAGGTCGGCGCCGCCCCAGGGGGAGCCCAGGGCGTTGACGCGGACGTGGACGGGCAGTGGGGGCCGCTCGGTGAGCAGTTCGGCGGTCGCCGCGCGGGCGTACTCCTTCCGCGAGGCCGGTACCGCGTCCTCCAGGTCGACGATGACGGCGTCCGCCCCGCAGGCGAGGGCCTTGGCGACCACCTCCGGACGGTCGCCGGGCGCGTACAGCCAGGTCAGGATCACAGGGCTCCCTCGGTCCGCAGTGCGGTGATCTCGGCTCCGGTCAGCCCGAGCTCGGTCAGGACCTCCTCGGTGTCCGCGCCGTGCGGGCGGCCCGCCCAGCGGATCCCGCCCGGGGTCTCGGAGAGCCGGAAGAGGACGTTCTGCATACGGAGCGGTCCCAGCTCGGGGTCCTCGACCTCGGTGACCGTGTCGAGGGCCGCGAACTGCGGGTCGGCCATCACGTCCCGTACGTCGTAGACCTGGGCCACGGCCGCCTCGGCGTCCTCGAACGCCGCGACCACCTCTTCGGCCTTGTGCCGGGCGATCCAGCCGCCGACGGCCTCGTCCAGTACGCTCGCGTGCCGGGCCCGGCCGGCGCCGGTCGCGAACCAGGGCTCGGCGATCAGCTCGGGCCGGCCGACCAGCCGTACGACCCGCTCGGCGATGGACTGCGCGGAGGCCGAGACCGCCAGCCAGCGCCCGTCGGCACTGCGGTAGGTGTTGCGGGGGGCGTTGTTCGTGGAGCGGTTGCCGGTGCGGGGCTGGACGTAGCCGAGCTGGTCGTACCAGAGCGGGTGCGGGCCGAGCACGGTGAGGATCGGCTCGACGATCGCCAGGTCCACCACCTGGCCGTGCCCGGTGCGGTCCCGCCCGGCGAGGGCGGTCATCACGGCGTACGCGCAGGTCAGCGCGGCGATCGAGTCGGCCAGCCCGAACGGCGGCAGGGTCGGTGGCCCGTCCGGCTCCCCGGTGATCGCGGCGAAACCGCTCATCGCCTCGGCGAGCGTGCCGAAGCCGGGGCGGTGGGCGTACGGGCCGTGCTGGCCGAAGGCCGTGACGCGGGCCAGGATCAGGCGCGGGTTGGCCGTGGACAGCTCGGGCCAGCCCAGCCCCCACTTCTCCAGGGTGCCGGGGCGGAAGTTCTCGACGATCACGTCGGCGGTGGCGGCGAGCCGCAGCAGGGTGTCCCGGCCGCCCGGGGTGGACAGGTCGAGGGTCATCGTCCGCTTGTTCCGGCCGAGGAGCTTCCACCACAGGCCGATGCCGTCCTTGGCGGGGCCGTGGCCGCGCGAGGGGTCGGGACGGTCGGGGTGCTCGACCTTGACGACCTCGGCTCCGAAGTCGCCGAGCAGCGTGGCGGTCAGTGGCCCGGCGAACAGGGTGGCCAGGTCGAGCACCCGGAGCCCTGCCAGCGGCCCTTGCCCTGGCCGGGCTTCGGCGGGGTCGGGGGCGGTGGCTTCGGTGGGGCCGGGCGCGCGCCGGGGCGTCTCCTCGGGCGCCGAACGGTGCCCGGGGCCGGGAAGTGCGGCGGTGGTGCGTTCGGCGCCCTGCGGGGATCGCCCCGACACACTCCCGGCCCCGCCGGAGCAGCTCGGGGGCCGACGCCCGTCGGGGGTCACGAGGCGGTTCCGGGCCGCGCCGCGGCGAAGGCGTCGGTCTCGGCGCGCGTCGGCATCGAGTCCTGGGCGCCGGGTCGCTGCACGGAGAGCGCGGCCGCCGCGGAGGCCCGGTGCAGGGCGGCGGGCATCGGCAGGCCTTCGCCCAGGGCCACCGCGAGGGCCCCGACGAAGGTGTCCCCGGCGGCGGTCGTGTCCATGGCCCGCACCCGGGGCGCGGGCACGGTCAGGGGTTCCGTGCCGCGGGCGGCGTACAGCGCCCCGGCCGCGCCGAGGGTGATCACCACCTCGGGCACCTCGGCCAGCAGGGCCTCGGCGGCCTGGAGGGGGTCGGTGAGCCCGGTGAGGGCGGCCGCCTCGTGCTCGTTCGGGACGAGGAGGTCGGTCGCGGCGAGCAGTTCGGCGGGCAGCGGTTGGGCGGGGGCCGGGGTGAGCACCGTACGGACGCCGTGCGCGCGGGCGGTGCGGGCCCCGGCCAGTACGGCGGAGAGGGGCAGTTCGAGCTGCAGGAGGAGGGAACCGGCGGCGGCGATGCGGGCCTCGTCCCCCGCCTCCAGACCGGTGACGGCGGCGTTCGCGCCGGGGATGACGATGATGCTGTTGCCGCCCTCGTCGTCGACGGTGATGTGGGCGGTGCCGCTGGCGCCCTCGACGGTGCGCAGGCCCGCCGTGTCGACCCGGGCCGCGGTGAGCGCGGAGCGCAGCCGCACGCCGAACTCGTCGGCCCCGACCGCGCCGATCATCACCACCTCCCCGCCGGCGCGGGCGGCGGCGACGGCCTGGTTGGCGCCCTTGCCGCCGGGGACCGTGCGGAAGGCCCGGCCGGTGACGGTCTCCCCGAGGCGGGGGGCCTTGGGGACGTAGGCGACGAGGTCCATGTTCGTACTGCCGAGCACGGCGATGGCCGTCATGAGCGTGCTGCCTCCTGTGCGGTGAGGTGGGCGAGGGTGTCGAAGCCGATGCCGTCGAAGCCGGGGACGGTGGTGGCGAGGCGGTTCTTCAGGGGTGCGGTCCAGCGGTGCGGGAGCGCGCCCGGGGATCCGGTGAGCAGTCCGGCGAGGGCGCCGGCGGTGGCACCGTTGGAATCGGTGTCCCAGCCGCCGGACACGGCGCGGCAGACGGAGCGGGTGAAGTCCCCGTCGGCATGGGTGAGGGCGGCGGCGATCAGTGCGGTGTTGGGGACGGCGTGGACCCAGTGGTAGTGCCCGTAGCGCGCGTGCAGCCGGTCGACGACGAGGTCGAAGTCGCTCTCCTGGCCGGCCGCCCGGATCCCGAACCGGACGGCCTCGGCAAGGCGTGAGCGGGGCGGTACGAAGGCCAGCCCGGTCCGCAGCGCGGTGTGGACGTCCGACCGGCCGGTGGCGGCGGTGGCGGTGGCCGCCGCGACGAAGAGGGCGGCGTAGACGCCGTTGCCGGTGTGGGTCAAGGTGGCGTCCCGGTAGGCCTGGGCCGCGGCGGCGGCCGGGTCGCCCGGGTTGGTCCAGCCGTGGACGTCGGCGCGGATGAGGGCGCCGATCCACTCGCGGAAGGGGTTGTGGTGGGTGGCGGTGGCGGGGGGCTCCAGACCGAGGAGGAGATTGCGGTAGGCGACGCGCTCGGCGGTGAAGGTCCGCCCGGCCGGCAGCTCGTCGAGCCAGAGGCGGGCCACGTCGGCGGTGGTGAAGCCCTTGCCGTGCCGCTGGAGCAGGAGCAGCCCGAGGAGGGGGTAGTTGAGGTCGTCGTCCTCGGGCATGCCGTCGATGTTCTCGGCGAGGGAGGTCGGGGCTGAGCGGCGGTTCCAGGGGTGGGCGGCGAGCAGCTCCGGCGGGACGCCGCTTTCGCTGAACCAGTTGTTCAGCGGCCAGTTGCCGGCGCTGCGGGCCAGCGCCCGGATCCCCTCCAGGGGCAGCTTCTCGACGGGCTTCCCGAGCAGGCACCCCACGGCCCGCCCCAGCCATGCGGCTTCCAGCCGGGTCCGCAGGGCGGCCTCCGGCCCGGTTCGTGGGGCGGCCTCGGGCCCGATTCGCGGGGGTGCGTGGGGCCCGGTGTGCGGTGCGGCCTCCGGCCCGGTGTGGGCTGCGGTCTCCGGGTCGGTCCGGGGGTGGGGTTCCGGGGCGGTGGGCGGCGCTCCTGCCGCGCGGGGTGGGATGCGTCCCGGGAGCGGTCCGGTGCTCGTGGCCTGGGCGGTGCCCCGTGGGTCCGGGGCTTCCAGCGGGTTCGGCGAGCCGGTGTGCCCGGGGGTGTTGCCCGGTCCCGGCCCTTGGGGCCGGGAGGCGGGGTCGGCCGTCGCCGGCACGGGCCTCGTCGTGCCGGGCGATCGGGTCGCCGTGGCTTCGCCCGGGTGTGCCGCAGGGACGGGCAGGACGACGGGCCGGCCGTCGGTTCCCGGCACCGGGCCGGTTCCGCAGGCCGCCGTGATGTCCGGCCAGGATCGGGGTTCGTCGACGAGGGAGGGCGGCGGGAGCCGGGCCAGGTCGTCGAGGAGGCGGGCGGCCAGGGCGCGCAGTTCCGGTGGGGCCGGGGTGGGGGAGGACCCGGCGCGGTCGGGGGCGGGCCGGCCGCCCGCCGCGAGCCAGGCGCGGAGGGCGGCGGCCGGGTCCCGGCCGTCCTCCGTGGCCTGGCGCAGCTCGTGCCCGACGAGGTCCTCGGGCTGGGCCCAGGTCAGCCGCACGAGCTCGGGCGCCGGGCCGGGCTCCGGCGGGCGCGCGGGAGCGGCCGGGGCGGGCCCGGCGCAGCCGGTCACCGGTCGGCCGCGATCGCGGTGAAGGCCGACTCGTGGGACCGGCGGCGGGACCGGTCGAGCGCGAAGATCTCCCGGGCCACCGTGGCCAGCGCCTCGGCCGGGGCGTGCAGGTCGAGGCGGCTGGCCTCGGCGACCTGCTTGGCCCAGGCGGCCGGCACCACGGCCTCGCCGCCCAGGGCCCCGGCGATCGCCCCCGCCATGGTGGCGATGGAGTCGCAGTCCCGGCCGTAGTTGACCGCCCCGAGCACGGCCGTCTCGTACCGTCCGTCCGCGACGAGCAGCATGCCCAGCGCGATCGGGAGCTCCTCGATGGCGTGCAGGCGGGACGGGCGGCGGGCGTCGAGGGAAGGGGCGCGGTAGTCGGGGCCGACCGAGTCGTACGGGGCGACCGCCGCCCGTAGCGGGGCCAGCGCCGACTCGAAGTCCCGGTGGCACAAAGCCACTTCGCGGACGGCGGCGATCGCGTCGCGGGTGCCGTCCTTGGCCAGGGACAGGGCCGTGTCCACCACCGAGGCGGCCGTCGCCGCCGGTACGCACGCGGCCGCCACCGCCGCCGCGAACACGCCGGCCGCCTCCCGCCCGTACGAGGACTGGTGCGCGCCGGCGACGTCCAGCGCCTCCGCGTACGCGCCCGCCGGATTGCCCGCGTTGGCGATGCCCACCGGCGCCATGTACATCGCCGCGCCGCAGTTGACGATGTTGCCGCTGCCGGCCTCGCGGGGGTCGACGTGCGCGTAGTGCAGCCGGGTCACGATCCATTTCTCGGCGAGGAAGATCCGCTGGAGCGGGAGGGCCTCGGCCTCCAGTTCGGGGATCCAGCGGGGGTTGGTCATCAGGTCCGGGACCAGGTGCTCGGCGACGGCGTAGGCGTCGAGGTGGTCGCGTACCGCCTCGTAGACCCGTACCAGCGCGTGCGTCATCAGGGTGTCGTCCGTGACGTGCCCGTCGCCCTTGTGGTACGGGGCGATGGGGCGGGCCGTCCGCCAGTCCTCGTGCCAGGGGCCGACGATGCCGTGTACGCGACCGCCGTGCCGTTCCACGATCTGGTCCGGGGTCCAGCCCTCGACCGGGCCACCGAGCGCGTCGCCGACGGCGGCTCCGACGAGAGCGCCGCGGGCCCGGTCCTCCAACGTGAGCGTCATGTCCGAATCATCCCTTGGGTGAGGTGAGTTCCGTGGCCGCGAGGAGCGCGGCGAGTTCCACGAGGTCGGTGCCGGCGAGGCGGGGGAGCGCGCAGCCGGAGAGGGTGCGGCAGGCCTCGCGCCAGGCGGCGGGGATCGAGTCGCCGCCGCCGAGGACACCGGTCAGCGCGCCGGCCAGGGCGGGAGCGGAGTCCGCGACACGGGACAGGCAGGCGGCGGCCGGGACGGCCTCGGTCATCCGGCCGCGCGCGGCGGTGGCGAGGGCGAGGGCCACGGGGACGGTCTCGGCGGCGGCGATCCCGTAGCTGTAGACGTGGTCGACGATCTCGTGTTCGAGGGTGGGGACGATGGAGAAGGCGCCGCCGCCCTTGTGGGTACGGGCGAGGCGGACGGCGTGTCGGGCGTTGCGGCCGATCTCGGTGGCCTCGGGGAGCTGTTCGAGGGCGGCGTCCACGGCGGCGTCGACGTCGGCGGTGGTGAGCGCGGTGGCGACGGCGGCGGCCATGGCGCGGGCGCCGTGCACCCCGTCGCCGTCCTGGGTGTAGCGGGCGTCGAACTCGGCGAGGTCGGCCGCCGCGCGGGCGTCGCCGGGGTGCACGACGGCGAGGACGCAGGCGCGCACGCAGGCGGCGTCGTCGAAGTAGTGCGGGTTGTCGTGGCCGGTGGCGGGCGGGCGCAGGCCGGTGGCGAGATTGCCGAGGCCGGCGCGGACGGAGATCCGGGCGCGCAGGGGGAGGACGGCGGACTCGACCTCGGGGGCGCGTTCCGCCGCCGCGGCGACCTCGGAGGCGAGGGCGTTCCAGGCGAGGTCGATGGCCGCGCGCATCCTTCTCGACCTGCTGAGGTCGCTGAGCAGGACGCCGGCGGCGGTGAGCACGGACTCGGCGACGAAGGCGGCCCATTCGGCGTCGTCGGAGGGGCCGAGGCGCAGCGGTTCGGGGGGCTGGTTGAGGGCGATGGGGACGGGGAGGGTGGTGGTGGCGTTCTGCTCGGCGAAGGTGTCGAGCTCGCGGGTCAGGCGGCGGGTCCACTCGGGCATCCGGCTGGCGCGGTGGCGGGCGGCGGGCCACCCGGCCGCGTCGCCCGCGGCGAGCCCGAGGAGGAGCCCCTCGATGGGGCGGGCCGGTCCCCCTGCCGTGGCCCCTGCGGGGAGCTCGGCGGAACGCTCCCGGGCCCGAACCCTGATCCCGGTCCCGGAGGCCGTCTCGACCGAGGTCGTGCCGAAGGCTCGCGCGAGGGCGGGACCGGCGGTGCCTGCGTCATGCTGCCCGACCCGGACCACGGTCCCGGCGTCCGCCCCGGGAGCGCCGGCTCCGGCCACGGCCACGGCCACGGCCACGGCCACGGTCCCGGTCCCGGGTGTGCCCGGGGCGTGCTGCCCGGTGCGGACCACGATTCGGGATCCCGCCGTGGGAGCGGGCGCGAGGGCGCTTCCCACCTCGCCTCCCTCCACACCCGAGGACCGTGCCGGTGCCGCGCGCGGCGGCGTCCAGGTCGGGGCGACTCCGCCCGGGGCCGCGTGCCCTTGATCCGGCGCAGGCGCCGCCGATCCCGGGGGCAGGCCCCCGTACCGCCGCTCCGCCGGAGCCGACGACAGTGCCGACAGCGCGCGCGGTGCAGCCTCGGCCGGTGGCAGGCCCGCGGGCCCCTGTTCCGCCGGGGCCGCGCCCGCCGGTCCCCGTTCGGCCGGGGTGGCCGGGGCCGGGTTCGGGCCCGTGCCCGGGGCCGCGTTCGCCGGGGGCAGGGCCAGTGTGCGGTCGTCCGGGGGAGGGGTCATCGGACGGCCTCGCATTCCGGGGTGAGGAGGTCCGCGATGTCCAGGACGTGGTAGCCCCGCATCGACGGGAGGCAGCTGCCGCGGACCGGGCCGATGGCCGAGGACCAGTCGGCGGGGATCGCGGCGGCGCCCGACAGCGCGCCGGCCAGGGCGCCCGCCACGGCCGCCGTGGTGTCGGCGTCGCGGCCCATGTTCACGGCGGTGAGGACGGAGGACGGGAAGTCGCCCCGGCAGGCGGCGAAGGCGCCGAAGGCCAGGCCGACCGCCTCGGGGGCCAGGTCGGTCCACGGATAGCCGCCGATGACCACCGCCGAGCGCACCGCCCGTTCGCCGCGCGGGGCGGCGGTGACCGCCCGGCGCAGGGAGCGGGCCGTCCAGGAGTCGGACGGGATGACGGACAGGGCGGCGGAGACCACGGAGGCGGGGGAGCCGCCGGCCATGGCCGCGGCGACGCCCGCCGCGACGGCCTGGCCGCCGTAGATGCCCTCGCCGTCGTGGCTGACCGAGCCGTCGATGGCGACGAGCCGGGCCGCTTCCGCGGGTCGGCCCGCGGCGAAGACGCCGAACGGCGCGGCCCGCATGGCCAGTCCGTCCGACCAGGCGTGCCGGTGCTGGGCCGAGATGGGTGCGGCCAGGCCCCGGCGGAGGTTCTCCAGCGTGCCGCGCTCGGAGAACCCGGCGCCCCGGAACGGGCCTTCGTCGAGGTCGGCGATCCAATGGTGCCAGGCCCGCTCCACGTGGGAGACGGTGAGCGCCGAGCCGTGGCGGGCCAGCAGCAGCCCGGAGAAGATCGCGTACTCGGTGTCGTCCGTGCCCGCCGGGTCCTCCGACACGAACCCCTCGATGCGGCCCCACTTCGCCCGGATCTCCGACGGCTTCATGTTCTCCGCGGGAGCGCCCAGCGCGTCGCCCACCGCGAGTCCGAGAAGAGCGCCCCTGGCCCGTTCGAGGAGGACCTGCGGATTGCATGCAATCAGCTTCATCGGCTCCATGGCGCGCCTCTCCCACATTCGATGGGGCTCATCATGAGCCCTTGGGGGATTTGTGCCATGGCATGTGGTTTGTCGCCTGCCGCGAAACACCCCGCGAACACCCCCGTCACCCGGTCGCCGACCCGCAAAAGCCCAGGTAAGTACGGCCTTCCTTGCTGGCGGGCGGCAGAAATCGTGCGTAGTTTCGAGGTGTTCAGGGGGAGCGGGGCGCGTCTCGGCGCCCGTTCGCATATTTGGGGAGGTTCCACGCATGTCCATCATCGACATCGAAGCACCACTGCACACCGCCCACCGTGACAACCACACCCACCGTGACGTCAACGGTGGATGGCTGCGGCCGGCCGTCTTCGGTGCCATGGACGGGCTCGTCTCCAACCTCGCCCTGATGACCGGTGTGGCCGGCGGCGCCGTCGCCCCGCAGACCGTCGTCATCACCGGGCTGGCGGGTCTCGCGGCCGGTGCCTTCTCGATGGCGGCCGGCGAATACACCTCCGTCGCCTCGCAGCGCGAACTGGTCCTCGCCGAACTGGACGTGGAGCGTCAGCAGCTGCGCAAGCACCCGGTCGACGAGATGGAGGAGCTCGCCGAGCTCTACGTCTCCCGCGGGGTTGAGCCGCCGCTCGCCCGCGAGGTCGCCATGCAGCTGTCGCGCGATCCCGAGCAGGCGCTGGAGATCCACGCCCGCGAGGAGCTCGGGATCGACCCCGACGACCTGCCCTCGCCGCTGGTCGCCGCCATCTCGTCCTTCGGGTCCTTCGCGCTGGGCGCGCTGCTCCCCGTACTGCCGTACCTGCTCGGTGCCACGGCCCTGTGGCCCGCGGTGCTGCTCGCGCTGGCCGGACTCTTCGCGTGCGGCGCGATCGTCTCCCGGGTCACCGCCCGGTCCTGGTGGTACAGCGGCGTACGCCAGCTGGCCCTGGGTGGCGCGGCCGCCGGTGTGACGTACATCCTGGGAACCTGGATCGGTGGAGCCATAGGCTGACCGCGGCTGGAGTGAGACACTATGCAGTACGCAACATAAGTAGTCCGTTACCCGGCGGTTTCGATTCCGTGTCCGCCGGGAATCACACCAGGGCTCCGGGCGACGATGCCCGCCCTGCATCCGGACGTCCGCCTCGCGCAACATCCTTACCGCGCCGCGGAAGTCCGCTCTTTCTGCCTCGTGCAGTGTCCGCATGCTGGAATGACGTATCCGCTTCTCGGGATTGTCGTCATCATGTAATCTGCACGAAATTTCGCAGAGGGCCAACGTCGTCCCTCGGCTATGCACATATGCCACGACGACGACGGGAGAGCCGATGCGTTCCGCATCCACGCACTCCGCGACCGGCCCCAGCACCACCGCCTGGTCGCCCATGGACGGTCGCCCCGCCCAGCAGGGCATGTACGACCCGCGCAACGAGAAGGACGCCTGTGGCGTCGGATTCGTGGCGAACCTCACCGGCGAGGCCACCCACACACTCGTTGAGCAGGCCCTGACCGTATTGCGGAACCTTGAGCACCGCGGCGCGACCGGCTCCGAGCCGGACTCGGGCGACGGCGCCGGAATCCTCAGCCAGGTCCCCGACGCGTTCCTGCGCGAGGTGGCCGGCTTCGAGCTCCCCGAGGCCGGCGGCTACGCCGTCGGTATCGCCTTCCTCCCCGCCGACGGCACCGCACAGGCCGTCGCCGTGGAGCGGATCGAGGCCATCGCCGCCGAGGAGAACCTCACGGTCCTCGGCTGGCGCGAGGTCCCGGTCACCCCGGACCTGCTCGGCAACGGCGCCCGCGCCACCATGCCGGCCTTCTCGCAGCTCTTCGTGTCCAACGGAACGAGCGGCATCGAGCTGGACCGCAAGGCCTTCGTGCTGCGCAAGCGCGCCGAGCGCGAGGCCGGCGTCTACTTCCCGTCGCTCTCCGCCCGCACCATCGTCTACAAGGGCATGCTGACCACCGGCCAGCTGGAGCCCTTCTTCCCGGACCTCTCCGACCGCCGCTTCGCCTCGGCCGTCGCCCTGGTCCACTCGCGCTTCTCCACGAACACGTTCCCGTCGTGGCCGCTCGCCCACCCGTACCGCTTCGTCGCGCACAACGGCGAGATCAACACGGTCAAGGGCAACCGCAACTGGATGAAGGCCCGCGAGTCCCAGCTGGCCACCGCCGCCTTCGGCGAAGGCGCACTGGACCGGATCTTCCCGATCTGCACCCCGGACGCCTCCGACTCGGCCTCCTTCGACGAGGTCCTGGAGCTGCTCCACCTCGGCGGCCGCTCGCTCCCGCACAGCGTGCTGATGATGATCCCGGAGGCGTGGGAGAACCACACCTCCATGGACCCGGCCCGCCGCGCGTTCTACAAGTACCACTCCACCCAGATGGAGCCCTGGGACGGCCCCGCCTGCGTCACCTTCACCGACGGCACCCAGGTCGGCGCGGTCCTCGACCGCAACGGCCTGCGCCCCGGCCGCTACTGGGTCACCGACGACGGCCTCGTCGTCCTCGGCTCCGAGGTCGGCGTCCTCGACATCGACCCGGCCAAGGTCGTCCGCAAGGGCCGCCTGCAGCCCGGCAAGATGTTCCTCGTCGACACCGCCCAGAAGCGGATCATCGAGGACGACGAGATCAAGAACGAGCTGGCCGCCGCCGCGCCCTACGCGGAATGGCTGGAGACCGGCGAGATCGAGCTGTCGGACCTGCCCGAGCGTGAGCACATCGTGCACACCCACGCCTCGGTCACCCGCCGCCAGCAGACCTTCGGCTACACCGAGGAAGAACTGCGCGTCATCCTCGCGCCGATGGCCCGTACCGCCGGCGAGCCGCTCGGCTCCATGGGTACGGACTCCCCGATCGCGGCCCTGTCCGAGCGCCCCCGGCTGCTCTTCGACTACTTCACCCAGCTCTTCGCGCAGGTCACCAACCCGCCGCTGGACGCCATCCGCGAGGAGCTCGTCACCTCGCTGCTGTCCTCGCTCGGCCCCGCGGGCAACCTGCTGGAGTCGAACGCCGCGACCTGCCGCAGCGTCACCCTGCCCTTCCCGGTGATCGACAACGACGAGCTGGCCAAGCTCATCCACATCAACGCCGACGGCGACATGCCCGGCATGAAGGCCGCCACGCTCTCCGGCCTCTACCGGGTCTCCGGCGGCGGCGAAGCCCTGGCCGCCCGCATCGAGGCGATCCGCGCCGAGGCAGACGCGGCCATCGCCAACGGCGCCCGCCTGATCGTCCTCTCGGACCGCCACTCGGACGCCGAGCACGCGCCGATCCCGTCGCTGCTGCTCACCTCCGCCGTGCACCACCACCTCATCGCCACCAAGCAGCGCACCCAGGTGGGTCTGCTGGTCGAGGCCGGTGACGTCCGTGAGGTCCACCACGTCGCCCTCCTCATCGGCTACGGCGCGGCCGCGGTCAACCCGTACCTCGCCATGGAGTCCGTCGAGGACCTGCTGCGCGCCGGTACCTTCCTGTCCGGCCTGGAGCCGGAGCAGGCCATCAAGAACCTGATCTACGCGCTCGGCAAGGGCGTCCTGAAGGTCATGTCCAAGATGGGCATCTCCACTGTCGCCTCCTACCGCGGCGCCCAGGTCTTCGAGGCCGTCGGCCTGAACGACGAGTTCGTCGAGACCTACTTCAACGGCACCGCCACCAAGATCGGCGGCGCCGGCCTGGACGTCATCGCCAAGGAGGTGGCCGCGCGCCACGCCAAGGCGTACCCCGTCTCCGGCATCGCGGCCACGCACCGCGCGCTGGAGATCGGCGGCGAGTACCAGTGGCGCCGCGAGGGCGAGCCGCACCTGTTCGACCCGGAGACGGTCTTCCGCCTCCAGCACGCCACCCGCAACCGCCGGTACGACATCTTCAAGCAGTACACGGCCCGGGTGAACGAGCAGTCCGAGCGCCTGATGACGCTCCGCGGCCTGTTCGGCTTCAAGTCGGACCGCGAAGCCATCTCCATCGACGAGGTCGAGTCGGTCGCCGACATCGTCAAGCGCTTCTCCACCGGCGCCATGTCGTACGGCTCCATCTCCAAGGAGGCGCACGAGACCCTCGCCATCGCCATGAACCAGTTGGGCGCCAAGTCCAACACCGGTGAGGGCGGCGAGGACCCGGACCGCCTGTACGACCCGGCGCGCCGCTCCTCCATCAAGCAGGTCGCCTCCGGCCGCTTCGGTGTCACGAGCGAGTACCTGGTCAACGCGGACGACATCCAGATCAAGATGGCGCAGGGTGCCAAGCCCGGCGAGGGCGGCCAGCTGCCCGGCCACAAGGTCTACCCGTGGGTCGCCAAGACCCGGCACTCCACCCCGGGTGTCGGCCTGATCTCCCCGCCGCCGCACCACGACATCTACTCCATCGAGGACCTGGCTCAGCTGATCCACGACCTCAAGAACGCCAACCCGGTCGCCCGCATCCACGTGAAGCTGGTCTCCGAGGTCGGCGTGGGCACGGTCGCGGCCGGAGTCTCCAAGGCCCACGCGGACGTCGTCCTCATCTCCGGCCACGACGGCGGAACGGGCGCCTCCCCGCTCACCTCGCTCAAGCACGCGGGCGGCCCCTGGGAGCTCGGCCTCGCCGAGACCCAGCAGACCCTGCTGCTCAACGGGCTGCGCGACCGGATCGTCGTCCAGACCGACGGCCAGCTCAAGACCGGCCGCGACGTGGTCATCGCCGCGCTGCTCGGCGCCGAGGAGTTCGGTTTCGCGACCGCGCCGCTCGTCGTCTCCGGCTGCGTCATGATGCGCGTCTGCCACCTGGACACCTGCCCGGTCGGCATCGCCACCCAGAACCCGGTCCTGCGCGACCGCTTCTCCGGCAAGCCCGAGTTCGTCGTCAACTTCTTCGAGTACATCGCGGAGGAGGTGCGCGAGCTCCTCGCCGAGCTGGGCTTCCGCACGATCGAGGAGGCCGTCGGCCACGCCGAACTCCTCGACACCACCGCGGCCGTCACGCACTGGAAGGCGCAGGGTCTCGACCTGGAGCCGCTCTTCTACGTGCCGGAACTGCCCGAGGGCGCGGTCCGCCACGCCCTGATCGAGCAGGACCACGGTCTGGAGAAGGCCCTCGACAACGAGCTGATCGAGCTCGCGGCCGACGCGCTGAACGCCGAGAGCGCCGAGGCGGCCCAGCCGGTCCGCGCCCAGGTCTCGATCCGCAACATCAACCGGACCGTCGGCACCATGCTCGGCCACCACGTCACCAAGAAGTTCGGTGGCGCGGGCCTGCCCGACAACACCATCGACCTGACCTTCACCGGCAGCGCCGGCCAGTCCTTCGGCGCCTTCGTGCCGAAGGGCATCACCCTCCGCCTGGAGGGCGACGCCAACGACTACGTCGGCAAGGGCCTCTCCGGTGGCCGCATCGTGGTCCGCCCGGACCGCGGCGCCGACCACCTCGCCGAGTACTCCACCATCGCCGGCAACACCATCGGCTACGGAGCCACCGGCGGCGAGATGTTCCTGCGCGGCCGCACCGGCGAGCGCTTCTGCGTCCGTAACTCCGGTGCGCTGGTCGTCTCGGAGGGCGTGGGCGACCACGGCTGCGAGTACATGACCGGTGGCCGGGCGGTCGTCCTGGGCGAGACGGGCCGCAACTTCGCGGCCGGTATGTCGGGCGGCGTCGCGTACGTCATCGACCTCGACCCGCACAACGTCAACGTCGGCAACGCGGGCGCCGTCGAGGCCCTGTCCGACACCGACAAGCAGTGGCTGCACGATGTGGTGCGCCGCCACGAGGAGGAGACCGGCTCGACCGTTGCCGCGAAGCTCCTGGCTGACTGGTCCGTCGCGGTGGACCGCTTCAGCAAGATCATCCCCACCACGTACAAGGCAGTGCTCGCCGCCAAGGACGCCGCTGAGCTCGCCGGACTCTCGGAATCCGAGACCACGGAGAAGATGATGGAGGCGGCGACCCATGGCTGACCCGAAGGGCTTCCTCACCACCCCGCGCGAGACCGCCTGCACCCGTCCCGTCGCCGATCGACTCAAGGACTGGAACGAGGTCTACGTCCCGGGCTCGCTGCTGCCGATCATCAGCAAGCAGGCCGGGCGCTGCATGGACTGCGGCATCCCGTTCTGTCACAACGGCTGCCCGCTCGGGAACCTGATCCCGGAGTGGAACGACTTCTCGTACCGCGAGGACTGGACCGCCGCGTCGGAGCGCCTGCACGCGACGAACAACTTCCCGGAGTTCACGGGCCGTCTGTGCCCGGCCCCGTGCGAGTCGGCGTGCGTGCTCGGCATCAACCAGCCCGCCGTCACCATCAAGAACGTCGAAGTCTCGATCATCGACAAGGCGTGGGACAACGGCGACGTCACCCCGCAGGCGCCGGAGCGGCTGTCCGGCAAGACCGCCGCCGTCATCGGCTCGGGCCCGGCGGGCCTCGCAGCCGCCCAGCAGCTGACCCGGGCCGGCCACACCGTGGTCGTGTACGAGCGCGCGGACCGCATCGGCGGCCTGCTGCGCTACGGCATCCCCGAGTTCAAGATGGAGAAGGTGCACATCAACCGCCGCATCGAGCAGATGCGCGCGGAGGGCACCAAGTTCCGTACCGGCATCGAGGTCGGCCGCGACATCACCGCCACCGACCTGCGCAAGCGGTTCGACGCGGTGGTCATCGCGGCGGGCGCGACCGTCTCCCGCGACCTGCCGGTCCCGGGCCGCGAGCTGAACGGCATCCACTTCGCGATGGAGTACCTGCCGCTCGCCAACAAGGTCCAGGAGGGCGACTTCATGGCGCCCCCCATCACGGCCGAGGGCAAGCACGTGATCGTCATCGGCGGCGGCGACACCGGCGCGGACTGCGTGGGCACCGCCCACCGCCAGGGCGCGGCCTCGGTCACGCAGCTGGAGATCATGCCCAAGCCGGGCGAGGACCGCAACGCCAATCAGCCGTGGCCGACCTTCCCGATGCTCTACAAGGTCACCTCGGCCCACGAGGAGGGCGGCGAGCGGGTCTACTCCGTCTCCACCACCCACTTCGAGGGCGACGAGGACGGCAACGTCCAGGCCCTCCACCTGGTCGAGGTCGCCTTCGAGGACGGCAAGCTCGTCCAGAAGCCCGGTACCGAGCGCGTCCTCCCCGCGCAGCTGGTCACCCTGGCGATGGGCTTCACGGGCACGGACCAGGCGAACGGTCTCACCCAGCAGTTCGGCCTGGAGATGGACGCCCGCGGCAACATCGACCGCGACGCCTCCTACGCGACCAACGTCGACGGCGTCTTCGTCGCCGGCGACGCGGGCCGCGGCCAGTCGCTCATCGTCTGGGCCATCGCGGAAGGCCGCTCGGCCGCCCGCGGCGTGGACCGCTTCCTGACCGGCAGCAGCGCCCTCCCGTACCCGGTCAAGCCGACGGACCGCTCGCTGACGGTGTAGCCACCGCAGCACCCCCGCCCCCGCGAAGGGGCGGGACCCCTCATACGGTCCGCACAATGACGTGTGGAACTCCGACACAGCGCCCGCCACGTCCCCGACCAGGGGTGGCGGGCGCTGTGGCGTTGGGTAGTCGTATCAATGCGTTCCGTTGAATCGTGGGGGCGGCGCGGACTACGCTTTTCGCGGAGCGAGGGCACTGCGGAAGCGGGGAGTTGGCTCATGGCCAAGCCGAATGACGAAGGTGGGGCGCAGACGCCGGAGGAGTTCGCCCGCGAGGAACTGCGGGGGAAGCGCGAGGCGGCGGGGCTGACCCAGGAAGGGCTGGGCGAGCGCATCTTCGCCACGGGGGCGTATGTCGGGATGATGGAGAGCGGGCGGCGTCGCTTGCGGCCGGAGATCGCCAAGCTCATCGACCGGGAGCTGAACACGGGGGACTACTTCTTCCGCCTGGCCAGGGCGTTCAAGTCCAAGCACAGCGAATACTTCGCCGCCGCGGCCGAGTTGGAAGGACTGGCGACGGCCACCTACGAGTACGCCTGCACCTTGGTTCCCGGGCTGCTCCAGACGGAGGACTACGCCCGGGCCGTGATCCGGGCCGCCAAGCCGACTGCGCTCGCCGAGCGTGTTGAAGCCTTGGTCGCGGCACGCGTCGAACGCGCACGACTTCTCGTCGATCCGGAAACCCCTGAGATGTGGGTGGTCCTGCATGAGTCGGTGCTGCGCGCGGCGGTCGGTGGTCCTGCTGTGATGGCGGCTCAGCTGCGTCACATCGCTTCGTACGTTCGCGCCCACCGGATCACCGTGCAGGTCGTGCCGTTCGCAGCCGGTGCCCATGGCACGCTGGGCTCTATGGTGCGCATCATGCAGTTCACCGATGCGCCCGATGTGGCGTACACGGAAGGCCCCTACTCGGGGCAACTGCTCGACTATCCGGCCCTGGTTCAGCGCTACTGGAGGTCATACGATCTTGCCAGGGCCGCGGAGCTGTCGCCGGAGGTGTCCCTGACCCTGATCGAGTCGGTGGCGGAGGAGTACGCGACATGCGCGCAGACGTGAAGGGCCTGTCCTGGCGCAAGTCCTCGTACAGCAACGGAGACGGAGGCGACTGCGTCGAGGTGTCCGACGACCTCCCCGGCCTCGTCCCCGTCCGTGACACCAAGCTCGCGGGCACCGGTCCGGTCCTGGTCTTCCCGGCCGCCGCCTGGGCTCCGTTCATCCGGTCTGTGCAGGGCCGAGCCTGATCTCGTAGCGCACCAGTTGGCGTCCGGCCGGCATGAGCATCACGTCTGCCTGGATGGGGCGGCCCCTGGCAGGACCGGATCACCCGCCCCGAGACGCAGTCGCTCACGTTCCTCTTCGCGCGGGATCTGCGCCGTCACGTCCTCCACGACCCGCACGCCGACGTGCCTCAGGGTGCGGTTGAAGCGTTCGACCTTGCGGTTGGTCCAGGGCCGGTAGAGCCCGGTTCGATACCCGGGTGCGAAGCAGGCGTCTCAGCTCTCGGCGGGGGCGGCGGGCCGGGCTGCTCGCCGGGAATCGGATCGCGATCAAGGAGGTTGGTGGGGATGAGCCATTGATCGCCACCAACGGGGTTGGTGGGGGATGAGCCGTTATTGGAGGGCCATGCGAGCGATTCAGGTGTACGAAGTGGGCGGTCCCGAGGTGCTGCAGGAGGCCGAGGTGGACCAGCCGCGGCCGGGTCCCGGCGAGGCGGTCGTGGAGGTCGCCGCATCCGGGGTCAACTTCCTCGACGTCTACCACCGCGAAGGCCGGTACAGCCTCCCGCTGCCCTTCACCCCGGGCACCGAGGGCGCCGGCACGGTCGTCGAGGTCGGACCCGGCGTCACGGACGTCGCGGTCGGGGACCGGGTCGGTTGGGTGGAGATTCCCGGCTCGTATGCCGAGCGGGCCGTCGTGGACTCCTCCCGGCTGGTGCCGCTGCCCGACGACATCGACTTCGAGACAGCCGCCGCCGTGCTCCTCCAAGGCATGACCGCGCACTATCTCGTCAAGGACGCCTACCCGGTTCAGGGGGGCGACACGGTGCTCGTGCATGCGGCGGCCGGCGGCATGGGGCTGCTTTTGACGCAGCTCATCACCCATCTCGGCGGCAGGGTGATCGGCACGACGTCGACCACGGCGAAGGCCGAGCCGGCGAAGCGTGCCGGGGCCGCCGAGGTGATCCTTTCCTCCGAGGTCGACGATCTCGCAGCCGAGGTGAGGCGGCTCAACGGCGGTCAGGGACTGCCTGTTGTCTTCGACGGCGTCGGCGCGCACACCTTCGATGCGAGCCTCGCCTGCCTGCGAACCCGTGGCCATCTCGTGCTCTTCGGCGCGGCAAGTGGTGCCGTGCCGCCGTTCGATCCGATGCGGCTCGCCCACGGCGGTTCGCTGACCCTGATCCGGCCCAGCCTCGGGGACTTCATCGCCGATCGGTCCGAACTGCTCCGACGGGCCGCCGATGTGTTCGAGTGGGTGCGTTCCAAGGCGCTTGAGGTCACCGTGACGGGCCGCTACGCATTGTCCGAGGCCGCCCAGGCCCACAGCGATCTGGAGGCTCGGCGTACCACCGGCAAGCTGCTCCTCGTACCCGATGCGGCCGCTGTCGGACGCCGCGAGGAGACGCAGAGCTGATCGCGGGTGACGGGGTCGGGGATCTCGGGGACTGAGACCTAGGGCGGCCGGGCGGTCGGATGCGGCAGCGACCTGCTGGTCCACTCACCGCCGCTCACCATGCCTCCCGCACCTGAAGCCGGCTCCGTCGACTGCGCGCCATACGACGGAGCCGGCTTCAAGTCGCTGTGGCGTCTTCGGGTTATTCGGGCTGGGTGACCGTGGCGCCCCAGCGGGTGGTCGGGGTCGAGGCCGTCACCCACGCGACGAATCCGCCGTGGATGCCCGTGCCGAGGGGGACCGTGACGACCGTCGGGTCCGTGCCGGGGCAGTCGACGGTGAAGGGCGCCGGGTCGCGGTCGGGGTGTTCCTGGAGTCGGAACGAGACCTCGATGCTCCCGCCGTCGGCGCAACCGAACGTGATGAACGTGTCCAGGCGCTCGGAGAGACCGCCCGAGACGAAGCCGCTGGAGCCGGCCTGGTCGGCGATCCAGATCAGGCCGTCGGGGCCCGGGTAGCCGATGATCTCGCCCGTCGGCGCCGCCTGGGCCGGGCTCGCCGCCAGGGCCAGTGCGAGAGCCGGGGCCAAAGCCGCCAGGGCGGTGGTGCGCTTCTTCATGTCGTCCCCCATGTGGTCGTGATCGTCCGTTCGTCGGACACGTCGCGACGCTACCCAGCGGTACTGACATCTGCCTGAGCACGCGTACTCAGTCCGCTCCGTCGTCAATCCGGGCCGCTCGCAGCCGTGTTGGCGGCCAGTCGCTTGACAGTGATCGGATACGCATAGTCCTATAGTGCTAGGAAGCTAGATGAATAGAGGAGGACAGTGATCGAGTTTCACCTCGATGCCCGCTCCGGCGTGGCCCCGTACATGCAGCTCGTCCACCAGGTGCGTCAGGCCCTGCGGCTCGGGCTGCTGTCCGAGGGGGATCGACTGCCGACGGTCAAGGACGTCGCCGCCGGTGTGGCGATCAATCCGAACACCGTGCTCAAGGCCTACCGGGAGCTCGAATACGAGGGCCTCGTCGCGAAGAAGCCCGGGGTCGGCACGTTCATCTCCGGCACGCTCGGCGACGAATCGATCGCCGAGCACGAGCCGCTGCGCCGGGAGCTGCAGCTGTGGCTCGACAAGGCGCGGGCCGCCGGGCTGGGCGAGGAGAGCATCGAGGCCCTGTTCCTGAGCACCTTCCGCGCCCCCACCGGCACGAACACCGGCACGGACCCGCACACCGAAGAGGAGAAATGACCGCCATATGGGAAGCCCGCGCGCTGGGCAAGCGGTACGGCCGCAAAGAGGCGCTGAGCGACTGCACCCTGAGTGTGCCGTCCGGGCGGGTCGTCGGCCTGGTCGGGCCCAACGGGGCAGGAAAGTCCACCCTGTTGCAACTGGCCTGCGGGCTCATCGCCCCCACCTCGGGCAGCATCGAGGTGCTCGGCGGCCGGCCCGCCTCCGGACCGGGCAACTGGCCAAGGTCGGCTTCGTCGCCCAGGACACCCCCACCTACGCGGGTCTGTCCATCGCCGACCACCTGCGCCTCGGCGCCCGACTCAACCCGGGCTGGGACGCGCAGCTGGCCGAGGAGCGGATCCGGCAGCTGGACCTGGACCCCGCCCAGAAGGCGGGCAAGCTCTCCGGCGGCCAGCGCGCCCAGGTGGCCCTGACCCTCGCCGTCGCCGAACGGCCCGAGCTGCTCATCCTCGACGAGCCCGTCGCCGCCCTGGACCCGCTGGCCCGATGGGAGTTCCTGCAGAGCCTGATGGAGGTCGTGGCCGAACACGGAACCACCGTCGTGCTCTCCTCACACCTGGTCTCCGACCTGGAACGGGTCTGCGACCACCTGATCTCGCTGGTCGCCTCCCGGGTCCAGCTCTCCGGCGACGTCGACGACCTGCTCGCCACCCACTTCCGGCTCACCACCGCCCGCCGCGAGGCGGCCACCCTGCCCCACGGCATGGAGGTCGTCCTGGAGACTCACACCGAGCGGCAGAGCACCTTCATCGTGCGCTCCGACCAGGCGGTCCAGGACCCCTCCTGGGTCCTGGAGCCGCTCAACCTGGAGGACCTCGTCCTCACCTACATGAGCCAGGCCACGGCCGGGTCCGGCCGCCGACCCACCCGGGAGGACCAGCGATGATCTGGCTGACCTGGCGCCAATACCGCGTCCAGACCCTCGCCGCGCTCGCCGTCCTGGCCGCGCTCGCGATGTTCCTCGTGGTCACCGGCCTCCAGATGCGTGACCTCTACGACAGCACCGTCGCCGGCTGCCAGGGCGACTGCGAAAGGGCCCGGAACGCGCTGGTCGTCGAGTACCGGACCCTGACCTACTACGTCACGAGCCTGCTGCTCGCCGTCCCCGGCATCATCGGGCTCTTCTGGGGCGCCCCGCTGATCGCCCGTGAACTGGAGACCGGCACCCACCGGCTCATCTGGAACCAGAGCATCACCCGAGGTCACTGGCTCCTGGTCAAGCTCGTGGGCGTCGGCCTGGCCGCCGTCGCCGTCACCGGGCTGCTCAGCCTCCTGGTGACCTGGTGGGCGAGCCCCATCGACCGGGTCAACGTGGACCGGTTCACCGCCCTCATGTTCAGCGGACGGGCGATCGTCCCCCTCGGCTACGCGGCGTTCGCCTTCACCCTCGGCGCCTGCGCCGGACTCCTGATCCGGCGCACCGTGCCCGCGATGGCCGCGACCCTCGTCGTCTTCCTCGCGGTCCAGATCCTCGTCCCCTTCGCGATCCGCCCGTACTACATGACGCCGGAGCGCCCCGATGTCGCGCTCAACTCCCTCGTCATGGCGCCGATCGGCAGCGACGGATCGTCCGGCGCCCCGGCGGAGGGCTGGAACGGGAACCACGTCCAGCTGATGGGCTCCGGCGACGACGCCTATCTGCGGGTCGGGGTCCTGAGGCCCGGCGTCTGGGTCGTGTCCGACCCCGGTGCGGTGCTCGACCCCGCCGGCAACGAGGTCCGAGGGGCCAAGGGCTGCGCCGACCCGAAGGCGGACCCCTTCGGCTGCTTCGCCACCTCGGACCTCCACATCGAGGTCGAGTACCAGCCCGCCGACCGCTGCTGGACCTTCCCGTGGATCGAGACGGGGATCTTCCTCGCGCTCTCCGGGTTGCTGGCCGGGTTCTGCTCCTGGTGGCTGCGCCGCCGGGCCGTCTGACCGGGTCGCCGAGCGGGAGAAAAGGGGGCGGCCGACGCCAACGCAACTGGCTTCGGCCGCCCCCTCGACCCTACTCGCCCGCGGCAGCGGGCCCGTCGCTCCCGGCGACGGGCCCGGGCCCGCATCACTCGTGCAGGTGACCCACCCCTACCGGCCGGACCGGGCCGAGCTGGGCCGGACGGGCCAACTGGGCTCACCGTGCACGAAGTTCATGGCGGCCGCGGTCTGGTACCCATCTGGATCATGGCTCCCGTCCGAACCCTGCTGAGCGGCCTGCTCGGCGCCGCCCTGCTGCTGCCCGTCCAGCACTCCGCCGCCGACGCCGGCCACGACGACATCGGCCGGACCGTCGACTACCGCGGCCTGCGCGTCACCCTCCCCGCCCACTGGCGGGTCGTCGACCTCGACGAGAACCCCGACGCCTGCGTGCGCCTCGACCTGCCCACCCTGTACCTCGGCCCCGCCGGTACCCAGGCCGAATGCACCGGCCGGGCCGTCGCCGGCCGCGCCGACACCCTGCACCTCGAACCCCTCGACGGAGCCCCCGCGCGCGCCGACATCCCGACCGTCACGGTGCGCTCCGCCGGCACCCCGCGCGAGGTCCCGCCCCGGTCCGACAGCAACGAGCTGCGCTACGCCCTGCGCCGCTCCGGGGTCATGGCCACCGTCTCCTACGGGGCCACGCCCGACGCCGTACGCCGCGTACTGGCCCGGGCGCGCGCCGTGGCGCCCCCGCCCGCTCCGACCCCCGTCGTCGCCGTGCCCACCACCGACGGCCCGAAGCCCCGTACCGCCCAGGAACCCTTCAAGGGCGAGGGCTTCGACACCTGCACCGCCCCCACCCAGAAGGCCATGGACACCTGGCGGGCCGATTCCCCCTTCGGCGCGATCGGCGTCTACATCGGCGGGCCGGCCCGGGCCTGCGCCCAACCACGGCTCACGGCCCGCTGGGTGCGGCGTCAGGCCGCCGCCGGCTGGCACCTGATGCCGATCTGGGTGGGCCCGCAGCCCTGGTACAACGCCGGCACCGGACTGTCCACCGACCCGTCCGAGGCCGACGTGCAGGGCCGGGAGGCCGCCGAGGGCGCGGTGGACGCGGCCCGGTCGCTGGGCCTGGCCGAGGGCACGGTGCTCTACAACGACGTGGAGAACTACACGGACCGTGCCACCTGGGACGCCCCGGTCGTCGCCTATCTGACCGCCTGGACGGTGCGCCTGCACGCGCTGGGCTACCGCTCCGCCGCCTACGTCTCCGTGAGCTCCGGGGTCAAGGCGCTCAGCGCCCACCACCACCAGGCCCCCCACGCCATGCCCGACGTGCTCTGGGCCGCCCGCTGGAACCTCTCGGCCACCGTCGGCGACGCGGACATGGGCCTGCCGAAGCGCACCACCAAGTGGGCCGGCCCCCGCCGGGCCCACCAGTTCCGCGGCGACCACAAGGCCACCTACGGCCGGGTCACCCTCACCATCGACCGCAACTGGGTGGACGTGAACCCCGCCACGCTCGGCCCGGTCGGCGGCCGCCCCCCGCTCAGCTGACCGAGGTCCCTTTCCGGGTCAGGCGTCCGGCTCCGGGTCCTCGCGCGGGGGCTCGTCGTCGTCGCCGCGGCGCAGGGTGTGGAGGCCGTGCTGCGGGGTCCAGGTGCGGATCACCAGGTCGTCGCCCTGTACGTGGACGTGGACGACCTCCGTCAGATCGGCCTGGAAGAGGTGGAACGGGTGCGGGGTCTCGGTCTCCTCCGCGTACCGGTGCAGTTCGGGCGGGTCCACCAGTTCCACCGCGCGCCCGGAGATCCGTACGTCCCCGTGCGGCATCTCCTCGCCCGCGCCCGGATTGGTGTGCAGGGCGAAGCGCGGGTCGTGCTGGAGGTCCCTGGCCTTCATCGAGCCGAACATCATGCCGAGCCACAGCTCCCCGCCCCGGATGTCGACATTCAGTCCGGATGCGCGGGGGGAGCCGTCCTTGCGCAGGGTGGCCAGGACGTGGTGCGGGTACTGCGCGAAACGGGCCTGGACGGCCGCGGCGAACTCCGGTTCCGCCTTCTCGAAGACGGCCCAGCTGGTATGCGTCATACGTCCATCAAAGCGCGGGCACCGGCGGTCACCGGTCAGGCGCGCACGATGCCCGCACTGCGCGCCGCCGCCAGCCAGGCCGGGAAATCCCCGACCAGGCGGTCGTACAGTTCGTCGTCCGGCACCGTGCGGGGGTCCTGCCCCGCGTGGAAGTAGCCCGCGTTGTCCACGGCCCGCTGCGCCGGCACCGGCAGCTCGTCCAGTCGGCGCAGGAAGTCGAACTGCGTGCTGCGCGTGTTGCCGAAGCCGACGAACTGCCAGAAGAGCGGCAGCCGGGCCGCCTTGCACAGGTACCGTTCCGCCGCGAGCTTGTTGATCGGGCCGCCGTCGGTCTGGAAGACGACCAGGGCCGGGGCCGTCGCCCCCGAGTCCAGGTAGTGGTCGATGACCGCGTCCATCGCCGCGTGGTAGGACGTCTTGCCCATGTGGCCCAGCCGGGAGGCGATCTCGGTGACCCGGCCCTCGTGCCCGGCCAGGGAGATCTCCTCCACCGCGTCGACCTCGGTGGAGAAGAAGACCACCGGGACGCGGGCGTCGTCGTCCAGGTGCGCGGACAGCCCGATCACCCGGTCGGCGAGGGCCTGCACGCTGCCGTCCGCGTAGTACGGCTTCATCGAGCCGGAGTAGTCCAGGACCAGGTAGACCGCGGCCCGTCCGCCCTCCATGCCGTACTTGCGCAGGGAGACCCCGGCGCTCTTGTAGAGGCTCACGAGCGCCGGAGCCGTCTCCTCGACCTTGCGGAGGTTGATCGCACTGCCCGTCATGGGGCGAGCGTACGGCAGCGCGCCGGTCCCGTCGGGCGAGAGCCGCTGTTCTGCTTCCGGCGGTCCTACGGGCGGCCGGCGCCCGGCTCGCGTGCGTCCCGCCCGGCGGCCAGCGCGTCGATGTCGTCGAGCATGGCGGCCGCGAGGTCGCGCTCGGAGGCGTAGTACCGCTCGGCCCACTTGAGGGTGAG
This sequence comes from Streptomyces sp. CLCI03, assembly GCF_053615355.1. Taxonomy (NCBI): domain Bacteria; kingdom Bacillati; phylum Actinomycetota; class Actinomycetes; order Kitasatosporales; family Streptomycetaceae; genus Streptomyces; species Streptomyces sp. CLCI03. The sequence goes on from NZ_CM132132.1 coordinate 5,972,459, forward strand.
CGTCGGGTACGCCCAGGCGCTCTCGTCCTTCGCGCCCTCCACGTCGGCCACCGCGCGACGACGCATCTTCTCCGCGAACTCCTGGTGCCGGCCCAGGACTTCGCGCATCTGCTCCGGCTCCAGCAGGTGGCCCAGCCACAGGCGCAGCATCGGCCCGTGCTTGAGGACGGGCGGGTCGACGGGGGCCTCGCGGGCCCACTCCCGTACGGCCGTCATGCCCTCGTCCGTGATCCGGTAGACCCGCTTGTCGCGCGTCCCGGTGTCCTGGGAGACCATCCGCGAGGAGGCGTAGCCCGCCTTCTCCAGGCGCTTGAGCTCGCTGTAGATCTGGCTGAACGACGGGCTCCAGTAGAAGAACCGCAGCGACCAGTCCGACCACTTCTTCAGGTCGTAACCGGAGAGCTCCTCTCCGAAGGAGAGGAGGCCGAGCACCGCCCAGCTGGTCGCGGGGAGCGCGCGCTTGTTCGTCTCGTCTGACACGCAGCGCAGTCTACGACCGGTCCCGACGGCACCCTTCCCCCTGCGATATATGACTGCTAGAAGTATTCCTATTAGAAATGGCGACCGGTACGACCGGATGGAGGGACCTCACCGTGAAGTTCTCGATGATCTTCGAGGCGCAGCTCGTCGACCCCACCCCCGAACGCGAACGCCAGGTCATCCACGACTGCGTCGAACAGGCCGTCCACGCCGAGGAGATGGGCTTCGACCGGATCTGGGCCGTCGAGCACCACTCCCTGACCAGGTACGCGCACATGAGCGCCTCCGAGATCTTCCTGACCTGGGTGGCCGCCCGCACGAGCCGGATCCGGATCGGGCACGGCGTCGTCACCATGCCCTTCGGCTACCAGCACCCGGTGCGGGTCGCCGAACGCGCCGCCATGCTCGACGTGCTCTCCGGCGGCCGCGTCGACATCGGCGCCGGGCGCGGTGCCACCCGCCAGGAGATGTCCATGTACGGGGTCCGGCCCGAGGACACCTACCCGCAGATGGAGGAGGCGCTGCGGATCTTCTCCTCCGCATGGAAGGAGGAGACCTTCGAATGGCACGGCTCCATCGACATCGGCCCCGGCGCGATCCTGCCCCGCCCGGTCCAGGACCCGCACCCGCCGCTGTTCATGGCCTGCTCCAAGCACGACACCCTCAAGCTGGCCGCCGAGCTCGGCATCGGCGCCCTGGTGATGGGCTTCGCCGGCGCCGACGACGTACGCGCCATGCGCAAGGTCTACGACGAGGCCATCGCCACGCGCAGCGGCGAGCGCCTCGTCTCGACCGAGGTCAACGACCACCTCTCCGCCCTCTGCCCGACCATCGTCCTCGACGACGCCGAGCGGGCCCTGCGCCTGGGCACCCGCGGGCAACGCTTCTTCGCCGAGTCCATCGCCCACTGGTACGGCAACGGCCCCGAGCCGACCGGGTACGCGGACGACGAGAGCGCCGACTCCCATGTCGCGGCCCTGGCCAGGGGCCGGGAGGAGCTCGTCGCCAAGCTGCACGAGGCGAACATCCCGGCCCGCCCGGTCGACACCGGCACCTACAACGCCGAGCACGCGTACGGCAGCGCCGAGACCGCCATCGCCTACGTCGAGCAGCTCCGTCGGATCGGCGTCGACGAGGTGATGTGCCTGATCCAGATGGGCACCGTCCCCCAGGAGGCGTGCATGGAGACCATCCGCCAGTGGGGCGAGAAGGTCATCCCGCACTTCCGCGCCCTGGAGGGCTGAGCCATGGGGAAGAGCCTCGACGACAAGGTCGTCGTGATCACCGGCGCCGGGCGCGGCCAGGGCGCCACCGAGGCCCGGCTGTGCGCGGCGGCGGGGGCCCGGGTCGTCGTCACCGACGTCCGGGAGCACGAGGGCCGGGCGGTGGCCGCCGAACTCGGCGACCGAGGACTGTACGTCCGCCACGACGTGGCCGACCCGGAGAGCTGGGCCACGGTGGTGAAGGAGACGGTCCGCACCTTCGGTACGGTCTCGGCCCTGGTCAACAACGCGGCCCTGTGGCGCACCGCCCACGTGGAACAGCAGCGGCTGGAGGACTTCGAGGCGCTCCTGCGGGTCAACCTGCTCGGCCCCTTCCTCGGCATCCAGGCGGTCGCGCCGGTGCTGCGCGCGGCCGGCGGCGGCTCGATCGTCAACATCTCCTCCACCGCCGGACTGGTCGGGATACCCGGCCACGCCGCCTACGGATCCACCAAGTTCGCGCTGCGCGGGCTGACCCGGTCGGCGGCGCTCGACCTCGCCCGGGACCGGATCCGGGTCAACTCGGTGCACCCGGGAGCCATCGACACCCCGATGGTGGCCGGGGCGGTGGCCGGCCGGGACTGGTCGCACGTACCGCTGGGGCGCATGGGCCGCCCGGAGGAGGTCGGCGAGCTGGTCCTCTTCCTCTGCTCGGACGCGTCCTCGTACGTGACGGGGAGCGAGTTCACCGTGGACGGGGGGATGACGACGGCATGAGCGACCTCCACACCCCCGACCACCACACCCCCGACCCCCTCTCGCCCGAGGCCAGGCGGCTGTGCGACGCGATGGCCGCCGGCTTCCCCGCACCGGGCGACGTCCACGCCCTGCGGGCGGCCGCCGCGTCCGGGTCCGGCCGCGCGGGCCCGGCCGTGGCCTCGGTGTCCGACACGGACGCGGGCGGGGTCCCGGTCCGGATCTACGATCCCGCGCCCGGCCCGGCCGACCGGCCCCTGGTCGTGTACCTGCACGGCGGCGGCTGGGTCATGTGCGGTCTCGACTCCCACGACGCGACCTGTCGCTCCCTGGCCGTGGCCGCGGGCGCAGTGGTCGTCTCGGTGGACTACCGGCTCGCCCCGGAACACCCCTGGCCGGCGGCGCCGGACGACGCGCTGACCGTCCTGCTCTGGGCCCGGGACCGGGCCCGCGCCCTCGGCTGCGACCCCGACCGGGTGGTCCTCGCGGGGGACTCCAGCGGCGGCAACCTCGCCGCCGTGACCGCCCTGCGCGCCCCCGAACTCGTCGCGGGCCAGGTGCTGTTCTATCCGCCGCTGGACGCCTGGATGGAATCCGCCTCCGTGGAGACGTACGCGGAGGGCTACTTCCACACCGCCGCCCACATGGCCTGGTACTGGGACCAGTACGGCGGCGACCCCGAGCACCCGCACGTCTCGCCGCTGCGCGCCCCCGACCTGTCGGGCCTGCCGCCCGCACTGATCGTCCTCGCCGACTGCGACGTGCTGCGCGACGAGGGCCTCGGCTACGCCCGCCGGCTGGCGGCGGCCGGCGTCGACTGCGCGCTCCAGCTCCACCCGGGGGTCTTCCACGGCTTCCTGGGCCTGCCGCTGCCGGCGGGCGCCGCCGCGCTGCGGGCGGCCGGGGCCTGGGTGGCGGGGGCGGGAAGGGCGGGGCGGCCGGACTCCCGGGCATGATGTGTCCATGGCTGAACTGATACGGAGACTGCCGGGCGCGGTTCTGCGCAACTGCCTTCTCCTGGCAGCGGAGTTCGGTGCGATCTGGCTGCTGGAAGGTCCCGAGGGCGCCTGGATCCCGGTCCTGCTGGCCGTCTTCGTCCTCGGCGCGGCCGTACCGCACGGCACCGGCGCGGAGTTCGTCGCCCGCACCTCCGTCGCCGTCCTCGCGGTCGGCATCGCGGTGGCCGGCGGGGTCACCTGGGACCGGCACACCCTCCACGACCGCGGCCGGGAGGAACAGGCGGTCGTCGCCGAGCGGACCGTGGAGGAGGACGGCTCGGCCTCCACCCCGTCGCTGCGGCTGCGCACGGCGGCCGGCCGGGACCTGCCCGGCCCGGTGGCCACGGACCTCCCGGTCGGCGCCCGACTGACCGTGACGGTGGACCCCGACGGCCCGGCCTGGGCCGTGGGCGGGCGCCCGGACCGGCCGCTCTGGCCGGTGGTCGGCACCGGGGCCCTGATCCTGCTCCAGACCGTCCTCGTCGGCCGGCTCTCCCTGCGCCCCCGGACCTGACCTCCATCCCCGGACCTGACCTCCATCCCCGGACCTGACCTCCACCCCGGTCCTCGTCCTTCGCGCGGCGCAACCACCGCGATCTTGTTGCCGATCGAGTGATCGAAAACAATGGACGCATGACCACACGTGCCCGTTCCTTCGACGCGGCGGCCGCTTCCTACGCCGCCCACCGCCCCAGCTACCCCCCGGCCCTCTTCGACGCCGTCGAGTCCCTCACCGGGCGGCCGCTCGCCGGGGCCCGGGTGGCCGACGTAGGAGCCGGGACCGGGATCGCCACCACGCTCCTGCACGAGCGCGGGGCCGAGGTCGTCGCCGTGGAGCCCGGGGACGGGATGGCCGCCCAGTTCCGCCGCGCCCACCCCGGGATCCCGATCGTGCGCGGCGACGGCGACCGGCTGCCGCTGGCCACCGACTCCGTCGACCTGATCACCTACGCCCAGGCCTGGCACTGGACCGACCCGGCCCGCTCCGTGCCCGAGGCCCGGCGGGCGCTGCGGCCCGGCGGAGCGCTCGCGCTCTGGTGGAACGACGCGGACGCCACGGTGCCGTGGATCGCCGAACAGGAGGAGCGGCTCCGGGTCTTCTTCGGGGTCGAGGAAGAGACCCACCGCACGCTGCCGGAGGGGCTCGGCGCGTTCGCCACCCGCTCGGTGACGTGGACCCGGCGCATCACGCTGGACGACCACCTCGCCAACCTCGCCAGCCACTCCGCCTTCCTGGTCCTGGGCGAGGACCGCACCCGTGAGTACTTCGCGGGGGAGCGGGAACTGCTGAGCCCGCTCTTCCCGGACGGCACCGTCGAGGAGCAGTACGTCGTGAGCCTCAACGTCGCCGTGGTGTGAGGGACCGCAGCACCTCCGCCCGGCAGGCCGACGGCGTCCCCCAGGCGTCGCGCAAGGGGCGGGCCTTGCGCAGCCACAGCGACAGGTCCAGCTCCTCGGTGTAGCCCACCGCACCGTGGAGCTGGAGCGCCGTCATCGCCGCCCGGTACGACGCCTCGCCGGCCGCCAGCTTCGCCGCCGCCACCTCGCCCGGCCCCGGCGACAGCGCCGCCGCCCACACCAGCGGGCGCGCGAACTCCAGGTCGAGCAGGGTGTCCGCCAGCCGGTGCTTGACCGCCTGGAAGCTCCCGATCGGCGTCCCGAACTGCGTGCGCTGCTTCGCGTACTCCACCGTCCTGGCCAGCAGCGACTCGCCGACGCCCAGGCACTGGGCGGCCGTCAGCAGCCGGGCCAGGCGTCCGGCCACCTCGGCCGCCCTGGCCACCGCCGGGCCCGCCGCCAGCAGCTCACCGCCGCCGGCCGGCGGCAGGGACAGCCGGCGCGCGGGGTCCGTCGACCCGAGGATCTCCCCGGGGCCGGCCGCCAGCCGCAGTTCGCCGGCCTCCGACACGGTGAAGCAGTACGTCGCCGCGTCCGCGTCCAGGGCGTACGGGCTCCCGCCCGGCAGGGTCAGCGTGGCCGACGCCTCGCCCCGCGCCAGCCCCGGCAGGAACCGCTCGGCGAGCCCCTCGTCCGCCAGCTCCGTCAGCAGCACCGCCGCCGCGGCGCTCTCCACCACCGGCCCCGGCACCCCGGCCCGGCCCAACTCCACGAAGCCGAGCGACAGTTCCAGCGGGAGCGGGCCCACCCCCTCGTAGGCCTCGGGCACGGCCAGCGCGAGGAGACCCGTTTCCGCGAGCCGGGCCCACAGCGCCCGCCCGGGCCCGGCGTCGCGGTCCGCCCAGGCCCGTACCGCCGCCGGGACCCGCGCCGAGCCGAGCAGGGAGCGCACCGTACGGGCGAAGTCCGACTGCTCGTCGGTCAGCAGGAAGCGCATCAGCGGCGGCCCTTCGGGAGGCCGAGCAGCCGCTCGGCGATGATGTCGCGCTGGATCTCGTTCGTCCCGGCGTAGATCGGCCCCGCCAGGGAGAACACCCACGGCTCGGCCCACTCGCCCTCCGCCAGCTCCGCGTCCGCGCCCAGCAGGTCCAGGGCCGTCTCGTGCAGGGCGATGTCGTACTGCGACCAGAACACCTTGTTCAGGCTGGACTCGGCGCCGATCGTCTCGCCCGCCGCGAAGCGGGAGGCGTTCGCCCAGGTGAACAGCTCGTACGCGCGCGCCCCCACCACCGCGTCCGCCACCCGGTCCCGCAGCGCGCCGTCGGACGGGTCGCCCTGCGCGTGCCACAGCCCGACCAGCCGGTCCGCCGCCGCCAGGAACCGGCCGGGGGAGCGCAGGGTCAGCCCGCGCTCGTTGCCGGTCGTCGACATGGCGATCCGCCAGCCCTGCCCCGGCTCTCCGATCACGTCCCGGTCCGGTACGAAGACCTCGTCCAGGAACAGCTCCGCGAAGGCCGGCTTGCCGTCGAGCCGGCCGATGGGCCGCACCGTCACTCCCGGCGCCCGCAGGTCGAACATCAGGTACGTCAGGCCCTGGTGCGGCTTGGGGGTGTCCGGGTCGCTGCGGAAGATTCCGAAGGCGCGGTCCGCGAAGGCCGCCCGCGAGGACCAGGTCTTCTGCCCGGACAGCAGCCAGCCGCCCTCGGTGCGGACCGCCAGCGACGTCAGCGAGGCCAGGTCGGAGCCCGACTCGGGCTCCGACCAGGCCTGCGCCCAGATCACCTCGCCGCTCGCCATCGACGGCAGCACCCGCGCGCGCTGCTCCGCGCTCGCGTGGTCGAAGAGGGTGGGGGCGAGGAGGTTGATGCCGTTCTGGGAGACCCGGCCGGGGGCGCCCGCCGCCCAGTACTCCTCCTCGAAGACCAGCCACCTGACGAGGTCCACGCCCCGGCCCCCGTACTCCTCGGGCCACGACACCACCGACCAGCGGTCCGCGTGCAGCCGCGCCTCCCACTCCCGGTGCGCCGCGAAGCCCTCGGCGCTCTCCAGGGAGGGCAGCGGCCGGGCCGGGACGTGGGCGCGCAGCCAGTCCCGTGCCTCGGCCCGGAAGGCCTCCACGTCCGCCGTGTGCGTGAGTTCCATCAGGTGTTCGCCTCCTTCAGGGCGGCGATGTCGACGCCGCCGAGCGAGTCCGCCGCGGTCTCCGCGTTGTGCGCGTGGGCCAGGTGGTGCAGGCCGAACACCGAGTCCATGCCGGTGTGCAGGCCTTGGAGGTCCTCGGCCTGGTTGACGGCCCGCTTGGTCAGCGCCAGTCCGAAGGCGGGCATCCCGGCGATCCGCAGCGCCAGCCGCTCGGTCTCGGCCGCCAACTCCGAGTCCGGCACGACCCGGTTGACCATGCCGAGCTCGTAGGCGCGCCGGGCCGCCATCCGGTCGCCGGTGTAGAGGAACTCCTTCGCGATCCGCGGCGGCATCGCCCACGGGTGTGCGAAGTACTCGACGCCGGGGATGCCCATCCGTACGACCGGGTCCGCGAAGAAGGCGTCCTCGCTCGCCACGATCAGGTCGCAGACCCAGGCCAGCATCAGCCCGCCCGCCACACAGGCCCCCCGCACCGAGGCGATCACCGGCTTCGGCAGCTCCCGCCAGCGCCGGCACATCCCCAGGTACACCTCCGACTCGCGCGCGAAGCGGGACTCGGCGCCGGGCCGCCCGGTGTGGTCCCACCACAGGCCGGCCCGTCGCTCGAAGGGCAGGTGGGCGTCGCGTCCGGGGGTGCCGATGTCGTGGCCCGCGGAGAAGTGCTCGCCGGCCCCGGCGAGGACGACCACCTTCACCTCCGGGTCCTCGGCGGCCCGGTAGAAGGCGTCGTCCAGCGCGTACGTCATCGCACTGTTCTGGGCGTTGCGGTAGCGGGGGCGGTTCATGGTCACGTACGCGACCGGACCGCGGCGCTCGTGGAGCACGGGTGGGTCGTCGGGCGTGCGGTCGTCGGGCATGGGGCGTCCATCCTTCACGAGCAAGCTTCCCTAACAAGTGTTTGGTAGGTTAACGTACGGCCATGAGCAGCGTCGAGGAGTTCCGCATCGAGGTCCGGGGGTGGCTACGGGCCCACCTCACCGGCGAGTTCGCCGCCCTCAAGGGCCGCGGCGGACCCGGCCGCGAACACGAGGCCTTCGCCGAACGCCTCGCCTGGGAACGCCATATGGCCGCCCACGGCTGGACCTGCCTGGGCTGGCCCGTCGAGCACGGCGGCCGCGGCGCGTCCACCGCCGAACAGATCGCCTTCCACGAGGAGTACGCCCTCGCCGACGCACCCGCCCGCGTCGGCCACATCGGCGAACAGCTCCTCGGCCCCACCCTCATCGCCCACGGCGCCGAGGAACACAAGCGCCGCTTCCTCCCGCCGATCCGAGCCGTGGAGGAGCTGTGGTGCCAGGGCTACAGCGAACCCGGCGCCGGCTCCGACCTCGCCGCCGTCCGCACCCGCGCCACCCTCCGCGACGGACAGTGGATCGTCGACGGCCAGAAGACCTGGACCTCACTCGCCCACGCCGCCCGGTGGTGCTTCGTCCTCGCCCGCACCGAACCGGGCTCCCGCCGCCACCAGGGCCTGTCCTACCTCCTGGTCCCCATGGACCGGCCCGAGGTCGAGGTCCGGCCGATCACACAGCTCACCGGCACCTCCGAGTTCAACGAGGTCTTCTTCGACGGCGCCCGCACCGACGCCGCCCACATCGTCGGCGCCCCCGGCGACGGCTGGCGCATCGCCATGGCCACCCTCGGCTACGAGCGCGGCGTCTCCACCCTCGGCCAACAGGTCGGCTTCCGCCGCGAACTCGACGCCCTCACCGCCCTCGCCCGCGCCAACGGCGCCCTCGCCGACCCGCTGATCCGCGACCGCCTCGTCCAGGCCTGGATCGGCCTGGAGACCATGCGCGCCACCGCCCTCGCGCCGGACACCGCCCCGTCCACCGCCAAGCTCCACTGGTCCCGCTGGCACCGTGACCTCGGCGAACTCGCCATGGACGTCTGCGCCGCCCCCTCGCTGCTGGCCACCGGCGCGCACGGGGACCCGTACGACCTCGACGACTGGCAGCGGCTCTTCCTCTTCTCCCGCGCCGACACCATCTACGCGGGCTCGGACGAGATCCAGCGCACCCTCATCGCCGAGCGGATCCTCGGCCTTCCCAAGGAGGTACGGGCGTGAACACCCCCGACTACGTCCCCGGACACGGACTGCTGAAGGACCGCACCGCCGTCGTCACCGCCGCCGCCGGGGCCGGGATCGGCGGGGCCACCGCCCGCCGCCTCCTGGAGGAGGGCGCCCGCATCGTCATCGGCGACGCCCACGCCCGCCGCCTGAAGGAGACCGAGGAGGCGCTCGCCGCCGAGTTCGGCGCCGACCGCGTCACCTCCCTGCCCTGCGACGTCACCGACGAGGACCAGGTCCAAGCCCTCTTCGCGCTCGCCGAACACACCCACGGCCGCCTCGACATCGTCGTCAACAACGCCGGCCTCGGCGGCACCGCCGCCCTCGTCGACATGACCGACACCCAGTGGTCCCGCGTACTCGACGTCACCCTGAACGGCACCTTCCGCTGCACCCGCGCCGCCCTGCGCGCGTTCAAGGCGTCCGGAGCCGGCGGCGTCGTCGTCAACAACGCCTCCGTCATCGGCTGGCGCGCCCAGACCGGCCAGGCCCACTACGCCGCCGCCAAGGCCGGGGTGATGGCACTGACCCGCTGCGCGGCCCTGGAGGCCGCCGAGTTCGGCGTACGCGTCAACGCGGTCGCCCCGAGCCTGGCCATGCACCCGCACCTGGTGAAGGTCACCAGCGAGGAACTGCTGGCCGAACTGACCGCCCGCGAGGCCTTCGGCCGCTACGCCGAACCCTGGGAGGTCGCCAACGTCATCGTCTTCCTGGCCAGCGCCTACTCGTCGTACATGACCGGCGAGACGGTGTCGGTCAGCAGCCAGCACGCGTAGCCCGAGAATGGACGCGTGCCAACGAACAAGCCGACATCCCAGAAGAAGCCACAGGTGACGGCCTCCCCCGAACGGCGTCGGGAACTCCTCGACACCGCCGCCGAGGTCTTCGCCGCGCAGGGCTACAACGCCACCACCGTCCGCAAGATCGCCGACGCCGCCGGCATGCTCGCCGGCAGCCTCTACTACCACTTCGATTCCAAGGAATCGATGCTCGACGAGATCCTCTCGGCCTTCCTGACCGAACTGTGGGACGGGTACGACACCGTCCTCGCCGCGGGTCTGGGCCCCAGGGAGACCATCGAGGCCCTCGTCACCGAGTCCTTCCGGGAGATCGACCGGCACCGCGCCGCCGTCGCCATCTACCAGAAGGAGTCCCGCACCCTCTCCGCACAGCCCCGCTTCCACTACCTGTCCGACTCGCAGCAGAAGTTCGAGAAGGCCTGGCTGGGGACGCTGGAACGAGGGGTCGAGGCCCAGGTCTTCCGCGCCGACCTCGACATCCGCCTCACCTACCGCTTCGTGCGCGACACGGTGTGGGTGGCGGCCTCCTGGTACCGGCCGGGCGGACAGCACAGCCCCGAGGAGATCGCCCGCCAGTACCTGTCGATGGTGCTGGACGGGATCGCACTGCGCCCCACCTGACAGCCCCGACCGTCCGAGGAGTCCCGATGCCCGAGGCCTACATAGTCGAAGCGGTACGCACCCCCGTGGGGCGGCGGAACGGCGGCCTGGCCGCCGTCCACCCGGCCGACCTGGGCGCACACGTCCTGAAGGCACTGATCGAGCGGTCCGGGGCGGACCCGGCCGCCGTGGAGGACGTGGTGTTCGGCTGCCTCGACACGGTGGGGCCGCAGGCCGGTGACATCGCCCGGACCGCCTGGCTGGCGGCCGGCCTGCCCGAGGAGGTGCCCGGGGTCACCGTCGACCGCCAGTGCGGCTCCTCGCAGCAGGCCGTGCACTTCGCGGCGCAGGGCGTCCTGTCCGGCACCCAGGACCTGGTGGTCGCGGGCGGCACCCAGAACATGTCGATGATTCCCATCGCCTTCGCCTCCCGGCAGGCGGCGGAACCGCTCGGCCTCACCGAGGGCCCGTACGCGGGCTCGGCGGGCTGGCGGGCCCGGTACGGGGACGCCCCGGTGAACCAGTTCCACGGCGCGCAGCTCATCGCGAAGAAGTGGGGCATCAGCCGGCAGGACATGGAGGAGTTCGCGCTGCGCTCCCACCGGCGGGCGATCCGCGCCATCGACGAGGGCCGGTTCGCGCGCGAGACGGTGGCGTACGGGGACGTGGGCGTGGACGAGGGCCCGCGCCGGGACACGACCCTGGAGAAGATGGCCACCCTCAAGCCGGTGGTCGAGGGCGGCACCATCACGGCGGCCGTCTCCTCCCAGGTCTCGGACGGCGCGGCCGCGATGCTGATCGCCTCCGAGCGGGCGGTACGGGAACACGGCCTGCGCCCGCGCGCCCGCATCCACCACCTCTCGGTACGGGGCGAGGACCCCATCCGCATGCTGTCCGCGCCGATCCCGGCGACGGCGTACGCGCTGAAGAAGACCGGCATGTCCTTGGCCGACATCGACCTGGTGGAGATCAACGAGGCGTTCGCCCCGGTGGTGCTGGCCTGGCTGAAGGAGACCGGCGCCGATCCGGAGCGGGTCAACGTCAACGGCGGCGCGATCGCCCTGGGCCACCCGCTGGGCGCCACCGGGGTGAAGCTGATGACCACCCTCCTGCACGAACTGGAACGCACCGGAGGCCGCTACGGCCTCCAGACCATGTGCGAGGGCGGCGGCCAGGCCAACGTCACGATCATCGAGCGGCTGTAGCGGCTGTAGCGGCTGTAGCGGCTGTAGCGGCTGTAGCGGCTCCGGCGGCTCCGGCGGCGGGACCGTCTATTCGGGGAGCAGGGAGAAGCCCAGGAGCACGGCCGCCTCCACGCGCACCGAGCCCGGGGTGAGGGCGCCGTCGTCCTCGGGGTCCCCACCCGTGCGGCGGCCGTGGCTGTGGCCGCCCACCGACTCCGGGTCGACGTCCTCGATGTGGATGACCGGCCCCAGCCGCAGCCCGCACGCCTGCGCGTACACCTCGGCCTTGCGCCGGGCGGCCGCCACCGCCCGGCGCCGGGCCTCGTCGCGCATCGCGGGCTTGTCGTCCACCTCGAACCGCACGGCGTCGACGCGGTTCGCGCCGGCCGTGACCGCGTCCTCGATCAGCAGCTCCAGCCCGGACAGCTCCTCCGTCCGTACCGTGTACGTGGCCACGCAGGCGTAGCCGTGGAAGGTCCGGTCGGCGCCGTAGCCCCGGTACTGCGAGGTGAGCTGCAGCCGGGAGCCGGACACGTCGGAGTCCGGTACGCCGTGCTCGCGCAGGACGGCCCGCAGCCGGGTCACGGCCGTGCCCGCCTCGGCGAAGGCCGCCTTCGGGGTCGGGGCGAGAAGATCGACCGCCAGGTCCACGTGGGCGAGTCGGGGTTCGGCGGACACGCTGCCCGCGCCGAGCACACTGAGCCCCCAGGGCTCCTTGATCGCTGCCATTCCATGATCAAAGCAGCTGGCGCGGACGGCCGCCAGGGGCTTCCGCGGCCCCGGCCGGCTCGCCGGACCGACCCGAAGGGGTGAATCTTTTCGCCGAGGGCGGATCGGGCCGGCCGCCCGGGGGATCGTGCCGCGCGTGATCCGGAGGGCCCACGGCCCAAGGGGGGCAGGGCCTCCGGCCCGCCGACCACGCACATCGCACCCGGCCGGCCCACCGCGGCCCGTCCGTCGGAGGGCGCAGGTCACACCCTTCGCTCCGGGACTCCCCGCAGCGAGGTGTGCTAGCTTAGAGCTCGTTGCAGTTGTGGTACCCATGAACTTTATGTGCGCCTGACGGGAATGCTCCGCAGGCGCTTTTATTGTTTTGCCGGAATCTCCGGATGGGGCCCTTTGCCGCCTATTCAGGAGATTTAAAATGGCACTTGGCACCGTGAAGTGGTTCAACTCGGAAAAGGGCTTCGGCTTCATCGAGCAGGACGGTGGCGGCCCGGACGTCTTCGCCCACTACTCGAACATCGCCACCCAGGGCTTCCGTGAGCTCCAGGAGGGCCAGCGCGTGTCCTTCGACGTCACCCAGGGCCAGAAGGGCCCCCAGGCGGAGAACATCATCCCCGCCTAAGTTCTTCAGCATGCCGGGGTCCGCACCGCGAGGTGCGGGCCCCGGCTTGTCTGCTGTTTCGACCTTTGTTTTACCTGCCGGTTTCAGGAGGGCTTTCTCGCATGACCAGCTCCAGCTCCGCACGACCCAGCCGCCGCCCCACCCGGGGTCGAGGTGCGGCCCAGGGGCGTCCGAAGTCTGGCGCGGGACGGCAGAAGTCCGCGCCCGTCGCCCGGCCCCAGGAATTCACCATGCCCGAGCCGATCGCCCCGGCGCTGCCGCCGGTCGAGTCGTTCGGCGACATGGACATGCCCGAGGCGCTGCTGAAGACCCTCGCCGCCCAGGGCGTCACCGAGCCGTTCCCGATCCAGGCCGCGACCCTGCCGAACTCCCTCGCCGGCCGTGACCTGCTCGGCCGCGGCCGCACCGGCTCCGGCAAGACGCTGGCCTTCGGCCTGGCGCTGCTGGCCCGTACCGCCGGCCGCCGCGCGCAGCCGAAGGCGCCGCTCGCGCTGGTCCTCGTACCGACCCGTGAGCTCGCGCAGCAGGTCACCGACGCCCTGGCCCCGTACGCCACGGCCGTCAACCTGCGTATCGCCACCGTCGTCGGCGGCATGTCGATCAACCGGCAGTCCGGCGCCCTGCGCCGCGGCGCCGAGGTGCTCGTCGCCACGCCCGGCCGGCTGAAGGACCTCATCGACCGCGGTGACGCCGACCTCTCGCAGGTCTCGATCACCGTCCTCGACGAGGCCGACCAGATGACCGACATGGGCTTCATGCCGCAGGTCACGGCGCTCCTCAAGCAGGTCGAGGCCGGCGGCCAGCGGATGCTGTTCTCCGCGACGCTGGACAAGAACATCGACAAGCTCGTCAAGATGTTCCTGACCGACCCGGTCGGCCACTCCGTCGACCCGTCGGCCGGCGCGGTCACCACCATGGAGCACCACGTCCTGTACGTCATGGACGAGACCGACAAGAAGGCCGTGGCGACGCGTATAGCCGCTCGCGACGGCCGGGTGATCATGTTCGTCGACACCAAGCGCGGGGTCGACCGCATGGTCAAGAAGCTCCTCGCCGACGGCGTGCGCGCCTCCGGCCTGCACGGCGGCCGCTCCCAGCCGCAGCGCAACCGCACGCTCGACTGGTTCAAGACGGGCGAGGTCACCGCGCTGGTCGCCACGAACGTCGCGGCGCGCGGCATCCACATCGACGACCTCGACCTCGTCGTCAACGTGGACCCGCCCACCGACCACAAGGACTACCTGCACCGTGGCGGCCGTACCGCTCGTGCCGGTGAGTCCGGCAGCGTGGTCACCCTGGTGCTCCCCGACCAGAAGCGGGACATGACCCGGCTGATGTCGGACGCCGGGATCTCCCCGCGCACCGCGCAGATCAAGTCCTCCGACGAGGAGCTGGCCCGACTGACCGGCGCCAAGGAGCCCTCGGGCATCCCGGTGGTGTTGGAGGTTCCGCAGCCGACCGCGCCCAAGCAGCGCTCCGGCTCCGGTTCGGGCTCCGGCGCGCGCCGCCGCTCGGGCGGCGGGCCGCGCACGGGTTCCGCGACGGGCGGCGCTCCGGCGGCCGGCGGTCGCGGCCGTCGTAGCGGTGGAGGTGCCTCCTCCGGGCAGGCCCCGGCGGCTTCCGGTTCGGGCCAGGCCCGGCGCGGCGGCCAGGGCGGCGGCGCGGCGGCCGGTGGCTCCGGCGAGCGCGGCCGACGCGGCACCGGTGGCAGTGGTGGCGGCGCCGCCGCGGCCTCCGCGCGCAGCCGGGTCGGCTCCGGCGGCCAGGGCCGGCGCCGGGCGGTCTGACCCACCCCGGACACGCACACGACGACGCCGGGCGGCGCGGGAAGCACCGCCCGGCGTCGTGCTGTCCGCTACCGGACCGCCCGCTACCGGACCATCCGGTCCTGCAGCTTCGCGAGCGTCCGCAGGTCCAGGCCGAGGCCCTGCGTCAGATAGCCGTAGAAGCCGCCGTAGTCGGCCTCCATCTGCGCCGTCGCCGAGTCCAGGTAGTCCTGGCGGACCTCCTGGAGCGGGATCAGCAGGTCCGGGTTCTGCATCCGGCCCGACTGCTCGAGGCCCGCCCGCACCTGGGCGTCGTAGGCGGCGCGGAAGGTGTTCGACGCCAGGTAGTCGCGCTCCGCGGTGTCCTCGGGGACGGCGAGGGCGCGCAGCAGGACGTAACTCATCCAGCCGGTCCGGTCCTTGCCGGACGTGCAGTGGTACAGGACCGGGCCCTGCCGGCCGTCGGCGATCTCCCGCAGGGTCGCCGCGAACTGCGCCCGGTTCTCGGGGCTGCTCACGAAGGTGCGGTAGATGTCGCGCATGTAGGCCTCGGCGCGGCCGCCACCGAGCATCTGCTCCTGGACGACGGGATCGCCGCTGCCGATCGCGCCGACGAGGGTTCCGTAGAGGCCGAGGTCGCTGACGGGGCGCGAGGTGGGGGAGAGGCCGGCGGGCAGCCGGTCGGCGCCGTCGTACTGGAGCTCCATCGGAATGCGGAAATCGACGACCTTCTTGAGGCCGAGACCGGCGACGGTGGTGACGTCGGCTGCGGTCAGCTTGCTCAGCGCGTCGGAGCGGTAGACCAGTCCCTGGCGGACCTGACCGCCGGTCCAGGTGCGGTAGCCGCCGACGTCCCGGAGGTTGACGGCGCCCTGGAGGGGAATCTGGCGAATCGTTTCAGCTCGTGTCTGGTACTGGTGGTGCCGGGCGCTGACCCCGGCTCCGGGTGCCGCCGCCGCGTACGCGGAGGCGGGCAGGATTCCGACGGCGAGAGCGGCGGCGGCCGCCGCGGTCGCCAGGCGGATACGGGCACGGCTCATAGGGGCGACTCCTGTGACGGAGAAGGGGGATCACCCTGGTGGTGGCAGGGTGCGGAGCGAGTGCAGTGCTTCGAGTGCTTCGATTGCCTGTTGTGCTTCGGCCATGACGCGGGAGACGAGCTCCGCGCAGGACGGAAGATCGTCGATCACCCCCGCGACCTGGCCCGATGCCATGACGCCGAGGTCCGTACGGCCCTCGACCATGGACGCCTTGAGGAGCATGGGGGTGTTCGCGGCGAGCAGGACCTGGCTCCAGGAGAGGTCCTTGCCGTGTTTCATCGCGAGCCCGTCGCGGACCATCTGCGACCAGCTCAGGCCGGACAGCTTCCGGAAGCCGGCCGCGTGTCGCACCGCCCGGACCAGCGCCCGGGTACGGCCCGCCCGTTCCAGCGAGTCGACCAGCTCCGTACGGAGCATGCGGTGCGGCAGCCCGTCGACGGCCGTGGTGACGGTGACGTCCTTGACCGTGGCCTTCAGATACTCGGCCTTCACGGCGTCCGGGACGGTCGAGTCCGAGGTCAGCAGGAAGCGGGTGCCCATGGCGATGCCCGCGGCCCCGTACGACAGGGCCGCGACCAGGCCGCGCCCGTCGCTGAAGCCCCCCGCGGCGATCACCGGGATGTCCACGGCGTCCACGACCTGCGGCAGCAGCACCGTCGTGGCCACGTCCCCCGTGTGACCCCCGCCCTCGCCGCCCTGCACGATCACCGCGTCGGCCCCCCAGGCGGCCACCTTCTCGGCGTGCCGCCTGGCCCCGATCGACGGGATGACGACCACACCCGCGTCCTTGAGCCGCCCGATCAGCTCCTTGGAGGGCGCGAGCGCGAACGAGGCGACCCGCACCCCCTCGTCGATGATCAGCTGCGCCCGCTCGGCCGCGTCCCCGGCGTCCGCCCGCAGATTGACCCCGAACGGAGTCCCCTCGGGCGTACGGGCCTTCACCTCGCGGACCGCCGCACGCAGCTGCTCCAGCGTCATCGTGGCCGAGGCCAGGATGCCCAACGCCCCCGCGCCGGCCGCGCCCGAGACCAGCCGGGGCCCGGCGACCCAGCCCATGCCCGTCTGCACGACGGGGTGCTCGACCCCGACCAGCTCGGTGAAGGCCGTCCGTATCGTCATCGTCCGCCCCATCGCCTCAGACCCGCACTTCCCGGTCGCGCAACCCCTTGGGGTCGATCACCTCACGGATCAGCCGCAGCTCCTCGGCGGTCGGCTCGCGGGTGAACGGGACCTCGCCCGTGACCGCCGGCTCGAAGCCGGTCGCCGCCAGGACGTCCTCGACGGTGACGCCCGGATGCACGGAAGCCAGCCGCATCGCATGACCGGGCCCGGCGAAGTCGAACACCCCGAGATCGCTGACCACCCGGGGCAGGCGGTGGAAGCGGGTCACCCCGGCCGCCTCCGCCCGGTCGTAGCCGACCCCGCTGACCATGTCGACGCGCTCGACGAACACCCGCTTCGAATGCTTGGGCACCCAGTAACTCACCGGGTTGTTGAGGGTGTTGACGGGTGCGCCGCGCACCCCGAGGAGCTGGCGCGAGGGCCGCTCCCAGTCGCCGATGCAGGAGATGTTCTGGTTGCCGAACCGGTCGATCTGGCTCGCGCCCATCATCACGTGCCGCCGGCCGCCGGTGACCATCGTCAGATGGCGCCGGTACGGGAGCCAGCCCTCGGCCGTACCGTCCAGCCCGACGAGCATCGCCTCGCCGTCGGTCAGCAGCAGGTCGGGGGAGAAGGTCCGCTTGGCGAGCCGGGCCCCGAAGGAGGGGATCAGGCCCATCGGACTGGCCAGCACCTCGCCGTTGTCGCGCCAGGCCTCGGCGCAGGCGATCACGCAGTACTCGGCGCGGGAGACGGTGCGGGGGGCGGTGGTGGTGTCGGTGGTCGTCACTGCTGCTCCTCGTGCCAGGTCCGGACGGCCAGTTGGTAGTCGTGCTCGCTCGACCCGGACAGGAAACGGGCCGAGAACTCGTCCCAGGGGGTGGCCGCGTACAGCTTCTGGAAGGCCTCGTCGCGGTCGTGGTCGGGGACGCAGGAGGTGAAGTGCGCGCCGTTCGGGGTCTCCACGACCCCGGTCACGGAGTGCCGGCTGACGAGCAGGGACTGCGGGGGACCGGACTTGGCGAGCTCGGCGGTCTCGACGAGCTGCTCGCAGGAGACGTAGGCGGCGTCGGCGGCCTCGCAGAACAGGTCGTCGAAGTACGGGTCCGGGCCCAGGTACTGGGCGTTGCCGAGGCGGTCGGCGCGGTTGAGGTGGACCAGGGCGGCGTCCATGCGCAGGGCCGGGACGGCGACGAGCTCCTCGCCGTCGTCGTAGGGGGAGGTGACCGTACGCAGCTCCGGGTTGACCCGCATCACGTCGGAGCCGAGGCCGGCCCGGACCGGGAGGAAGGGGAGCCGGTTGGCGGCGGCGTGCAGGCCCCACATGAACATGGCCTCGTCGAGCTCGGTGAGGGTGAAGGCGGCGCGCTCGCGGGCGGCCCGGAAGTGGGGCTCCAGCGGGATCGAGTCGAGGGTGGCGAAGGGGGCCACCAGCCTGCGGATGCGGCCGGCGGCGGCCAACAGGCCGACGTCGGGGCCGCCGTAGGAGATCACGGTCAGATCGGTGATCTCGGAGCGGAGCAGCGCTCGCACCAGGGCCATGGGCTTGCGCCGGGACCCCCAGCCGCCGATCCCGAGGGTCATTCCGCTGCGCAGCTGCCCGACCACCTCTTCGGGGGTCATGACCTTGTCCGTCCTGCCGCTCACGCGCTCTCTCCCTTCCCGAAGGTGTCGCGGACCCGGTCGGCCACCCCGCTGAGGTTGGCCTCGAAGGTGAAGCCCTGCTCGAAGCGGTAGCTGCGGCGCACGTCCACGGGGTCGATCCCGTTGATGGCCGCCTTCGCCAGCCGGATCAGGTAGCCGTCCTTCTTCGCCATCTCGGCGGCCAGCTCCAGGGCGGCCGCGCGCAGCTCCGCGCGCGGCACCACCCGCCAGACCGAGCCGTGGGCGTGCAGCTCGGCGGCGGTCGCGGTGCGCGAGGTGTAGTACAGCGTGCGCATCAGGTGTTGCGGGACCAGCCGGGCCAGGTGGGTGGCGGCGCCGAGCGCGCCCCGGTCCAGCTCGGGCAGCCCGAAGGTGGCGTCCTCGGAGGCGACGATCGCGTCGGCGTTCCCGACGAGCCCGATGCCGCCGCCCAGGCAGAACCCGTTCACGGCCGCCACGACCGGCACCTCGCACTCGTAGACGGCGGCGAAGGCCTCGTAGCAGCCCCGGTTGGCGCCGACGAGCGCGGTGTGTCCGGTGTCGCGCTGCATCTCCTTGATGTCGACGCCGGCGTTGAAGCCGCGGCCCTCGGCGGCGAGCACGACGCACCGGATCTCGGGGTCGCGGCCGGCCGCCCGCAGGGCGTCGGCGAGGTCGTACCAGCCCTGCACCGGAAGCGCGTTGACGGGCGGGAAGTCGACTGTGACGAGTGCGATGCCCTTCTCGGGGCTTGAGGTGGAGACACCCATGAGCGGATCAGCTACCTTTCCACCAAACATTTGTTAGGTGAGGAAGGTAGCAGCCTATGGAGCTCGACGGGAGGGTTGTCGTCGTCACCGGAGGAACCCGGGGCGTCGGCGCCGGAATCGCCCGGTCGTTCCTCGCGGCCGGCGCGGACGTGGTCGTCTGCGCCCGGCGGCCCCCGGAGGAGACGGTGTCGGCGGACGGCCGGAAGGCCACCTTCACCCCGGTCGACCTACGCGACCCGGCCGCCGTCCAGGACTTCTTCGGCGCGGTCGCGAACCGGTACGGGCGACTCGACTGCCTGGTCAACAACGCGGGCGGCACCCCGTACCGGCTGCTGGGCGAGGGCGAGGCACAGCGTCACGCGCGGGTCGTCGAACTCAACCTGCTCGCCCCGCTGACCGCCTCCCTCGCCGCCCACCCCTGGCTGCGCGCGGCCCGGGGCTCGGTGGTCATGATCGGCAGCGTCAGTGGAACCCGCCCCTCACCCGGGACGGCCGCGTACGGCGCCGCCAAGGCGGGGCTGGAGAACCTGGCCCGGTCCATGGCCGTCGAATGGGCCCCCGACGTACGGGTCAACTCGGTGGTCCTCGGCATGGTGCGGACGGAACTGTCCCACCTGCACTACGGCGACGAGGCCGGCATCGCGGCGGTCGGCGCCACCGTCCCGCTGGGGCGCCTGGCCGAACCCTCGGACGTGGGGGAGGCGGCGGTGTTCCTGGCCTCGGACCGGGCGGCGTACGTGAGCGGGGCGAGCCTGCTCGTGCACGGGGGCGGGGAGCGCCCGGCGTTCTTGGATGCGGCAACTGTCAACAAGGAGAACTGACATGGCGGGACTGTGCGAGGGCCGGGTCGTGATCGTGACGGGCGCGGGGCGGGGGCTGGGGCGTGCCCATGCCCTGGCCTTCGCGGCGGAGGGGGCGAAGGTCGTCGTGAACGACCTCGGGGTCGGGCTCGACGGGCTGCCGGGGCCGGACAGCCCGGCCGCCCAGGTGGTCGCCGAGATCGAGAAGCTGGGCGGGCAGGCCCTCGCGCACGGCGGTGACATCGCCACCCCGAAGGGCGCGGCCTCGCTGGTCGAGGCGGCCGTGGACGGCTTCGGCCGCCTCGACACCCTCGTCAACAACGCGGGCTTCCTGCGGGACCGGATGCTCATCAACCTCGACGAGGACGACTGGGACGCCGTCATGCGGGTCCACCTCAAGGGCCACTTCCTGCCGCTGCGGTCGGCGGCCGCGTGGTGGCGGGCGGAGGCGAAGGCGGGCCGGCCGGTCGCGGCCCGGGCGGTCAACACCTCCTCCGGGGCCGGCCTGCTGGGCTCCGTCGGGCAGGGCAACTACAGCGCGGCCAAGGCCGGGATCCTCGGCCTCACGCTGGTCGCGGCGCAGGAGATGGGCCCGTACGGGGTCCAGGTCAACGCGATCGCCCCGGCGGCCCGGACCCGGATGACGGAGCGGACCTTCGCCGAGACCATGGCCGCCCCCGGGGCGGGCGGCTTCGACGCGATGGCCCCCGAGAACGTCTCCCCACTGGTGGTGTGGCTGGGCGCGGATTCCTCGGCGGGGGTCACGGGCCGGGTCTTCGAGGTGGAGGGCGGCCGGATCACCGTGATGGAGGGCTGGCGGCCGGGCCCCACGGCGGACCGGGGCGGGCGCTGGACCCCGGCGGAGGCGGGCGAGGCCACCTCGGAACTCCTCGCGGCGGCCCAGGCGCCGCTGCCCGTGTACGGCGCGCGGTAGCCGCCCCGGTCCGGCCCCGGAAGCAGGGCCGGAAGCTAAGGTTCCTGGTCCGGGACAAGAGCCGAAGGGACCCGCATCGATGATGGCCGGCACGCCGCCCCCGCAGAAGATCACCACGTTCCTGATGTTCGAAGGGCGGGCGGAGGAGGCGATGACCTTCTACCTCTCGCTGTTCGACGACGCGGAGGTGGTCGCCATCAGTCGCTACGGCCCCGACGAGACCGGACCCGGAGCCGGGCCCGAGGGCACCGTGCGGCACGCGATCTTCTCGCTGGCCGGGCAGCAGTTCATGTGCATCGACAGCCCGGCCCGGCACGCGTTCGGCTTCACGCCCTCGATGTCGCTGTACGTCCAGTGCGAGGACGACGCCGAGATCGAACGCCTCTACGGGGCCCTCGCCGAGGGGGGCACCGAGCTGATGCCCCTGGGCGCGTACGGGTTCAGCGCCCGGTTCGGCTGGGTGGACGACCGCTTCGGCGTGTCCTGGCAACTGAACGTCGCGGACCCGCCCAGCGCGGGCGGGTGACTCGGGCGGCGGGAAGGGGGCGGGATCAGGTCCGGGCGGGCTGTCGCTCGGCGGCGGCCCCGGCACGGACGGTCTTTCCCGCTCAGCGGGAACACGGCCTCCCGCCCGCGCCCACCCCCCCCCCGCCTACCGGCTGCGGCACCACACACCACCGCAGCCGGGAGGACCCCGGTGACCGGGGCGATCGGTCCCGTCGAGCCGGCCGGGGACCGGCCCACCGCGCAGGTGGAGCTCGACGGGACCGTGCACACCGTCCCTTGGCCCGCCGGCACCCCGCTGCTCGACGCCATGCTCGCCGCCGGACTCCTGGCCCCGTATTCCTGCCGGCAGGGTGCCTGCAGCGCCTGCTGCGGACCTCGCCGAGGGCTACATCCTGGCCTGCCAGGCACTACGGCTCGGCGACGACCGCATGCGCATCACCCAGGAGGGCTGAGAACGGCCCGGCACGGAAGCGGGCCCGGCCCCCTGGCGAGGGGTCGGGCCCGAGTCTTCATCGGTGCGATGTCCTATGACTACCCGCTACATCCACTCGCTGAACCGCAACCAGCCCATCATGTTGTCCATTTCTTGTTCCGAGACCGCCGGCCGCCGGTCCTGAGGCCGCGTGGCCGCCGCCCGGGCCGGCCCGGCCGGCGCGTCCCGGGCCGTACGGCTCGCGCCACACGGCCCGCGCGCAGGCCAGTACGGCCGGTCCCAGCCGGGCCGGTTCGCGTTCCCCACGACAGGAGGACATCCAGGCGGGTCACCGGGGCCGGCCGCGAGGTGACCGTGACGGCCCGGGGCGGGGTGGTGCCGGCCTCGACCGAGGATCGCGGTGTCGGGGCGGCGGGCTCGCACCGTCCGCCGCCCCGAGGGCGCCGCCCTCGGTCAGGAGAGCTTGCCGTTGTAGTCCGGCAGCTTGACGGTGCGCTCCGCGTGACCGCCGACGAGGTCGGTCGGGCTGTTGCCGATGTTGGCGATGATCGTGTAGCCGCGCGCCTCGATCTCCGCCCGCTTGCCCGTCTTGTAGGCACTGACCTCGTCGAACAGGTCGGGCAGGTCACGGACGTAGAGCCCCGAGACCGGGTAGCCCACGGCCTTGAGGTTGTGCTCGGTGAGGGACTGGATGATGCCGGGGCGGGCGGTGACGAAGAAGATCGCGACACCGCGCGCGTGCGCGTACTGGGTCAGCGCGCGGACCTTGCTGATCGCGGGGGTCGGGAAGGTCCAGAACCAGTGGAAGTCCGTCTCCAGCGAGGTGTTGTCGATGTCCAGGACGAGGGCGGGCTTCTCCCCGGCGGGCGAGGCGGCGATGCGCGCCTCGATGGCGGGCCGGGCCGCGTCGATCACGGCGGCGACGTCCCGCTGCCAGGTGGCGTAGTCGATGCCGAGGATCGCGGCGTTGCCGCCGGGCGCCGAGGCGGCCGGGGCGGCGGACGGCGCGGACACGGGCGCCGGCGCCGGGACGGGCGCGGCCTGGGCGGCGGTGGCCGGAACCAGCGTCAGGACGGCGGCGGCCGCGGCCACGCCGACGGCGGCGGTACGGGGCATACGGGTGCGGCGGGTGCTGCGCATGGGGGGCGCTCCTCGGTCACGGGATTGGCATGTACGTGACCAGAGTTGGCGAGAACCGACCCCCTGTCTACTGGCCGGTAGGAAACTTTTCGTAGCCGCGTGATGAATGATCTACGTGGTGCGGTCGAGGACGGTCGCACACAGCCCGCACCGGGCCCGCAGCCGCCCGCACACCGGCGCCCGCAGTCGCTGCGCGCACACCGGACACGGGAGGCTCACCCGCAACCCGGCGTCACTCCCGTCCTGTTCGAAGCGGTACGCCGAGCCGTCGGCGGCCCTCACCTCCGCCCCGGCTCCCGCCTCCGCCCCCGCTCCCGCGCGCCGCGCCTTCGCGTACCGCCGCCGCGCCAGTGGTCCGGCGGCCGTCAGCGGGGCCCGGCGGTGGTCGCGCTCGGCCAGGGCGCGCCCGCGCACGTAGGCCTCGTACGCCTGGGGGCTGGTGAACCAGGGGGCCGGATCCTCGCCGAACAGGGCGGCGCGCTTGGCCAGGACGTAGCCGAACTCCTCCGGCGTGAGATAGCCGAACCTCTGGTGGGTCAGCGCGTCCTCGCGGTAGGCGTCCAGGAGCAGCCAACCCGCCCCCAGGTACGCGGCGGCGGTGTCGGTGAGGATCTCGTTCTCGACGGTCCCGGGGAAGCGCAGGTCCAGTCGGTGCAGCAGGACGTGGGTCACCTCGTGCGCGAGGGCGGCCGCCAGGTCCCGGCGGTGGGTGCGGAAACGGTCGTTGACCTCGACGAAGTATTCCGGACCCGCGGCGAGCTCCACGGTGGCGGCCTGCTCCATCTCCCGGAAGGAGACCACCATGCGCGCGTCGGGCAGCCGTAATGCCCGCACCGTGGCGGCGGCCACCCGCTGCGCGCCCAGGTGGAGGTCGTCGCCGGCGTCGAAGGCGGCGTCCGCGGAGGCGAAGCTTGTGTCGTAGGCGCGGATCCCGTCGGCCGACAGTCGACGGAAGAGCGCGGTGATCGAGGCGTGCACGGTCGCCAGATGCGGAAATCCGTGCTCGATGGGCCCGCTCCGCCCCCGGTTCTGCGTCATCGAGCCCTCCTTACCGCAATCCCTGCCGCTGGGGCGGGAGTTGGCCGAAATTGCCTTCTTGATGTCCGCCGTACGCCTGTTGTGTCATGGACCCGTCATTCACCCGATGACGCGCACGCACAGCCCAACCCCCCACGAAAGGCAGTGTGTTGACTGTGACCACCCTTGTGCAGTTGATGAAGCGCACCCTCGCCGTCGGCGCCGTCGCCCTCGCCGCCGTCAGCCTCCAGCCCGGCACCGCCACCGCCGGCCCGGCACCCGTCGTCGGCGGCACCCGCGCCGCGCAGGGCGAGTTCCCCTTCATGGTGCGCCTCTCCATGGGCTGCGGGGGCGCCCTCTACACCCAGCAGATCGTCCTCACCGCCGCCCACTGTGTGAGCGGCTCCGGCAACAACACCTCCATCACCGCCACCGCCGGAGTCGTCGACCTCAACAGCTCCAGCGCCATCAAGGTCAAGTCCACCAAGGTCCTCCAGGCCCCCGGCTACAACGGCAAGGGCAAGGACTGGGCCCTCATCAAGCTCGCCAAGCCCATCAACCTGCCCACCCTCAAGATCGCCGACACCAAGGCCTACGACAACGGCACCTTCACCGTCGCCGGCTGGGGAGCCGCCCGCGAAGGCGGCGGCCAGCAGCGCTACCTCCTGAAGGCCAACGTCCCCTTCGTCTCCGACGCAAGCTGCCAGAGCTCCTACGGCAGCGACCTCGTCCCGAGCGAGGAGATCTGCGCCGGCCTGCCCCAGGGCGGCGTCGACACCTGCCAGGGCGACTCCGGCGGCCCCATGTTCCGCCGCGACAACAACAACGCCTGGATCCAGGTCGGCATAGTCAGCTGGGGCGAAGGCTGCGCGCGGCCGAACTACCCCGGCGTCTACACCGAGGTCTCCACCTTCGCCGCCGCGATCAAGAGCGCCGCGGCCGGCATGTAGCTCCCCCCCGCACGTCCCCCTCGCCCTTCCGACCGGTCACGCACCGGCCGGAAGGGCGAGCCCCTTCGCCGTGCGGTGGCGACCCGACCCGCACCCCGGTCCCACGGGGGACGACCGGTGGCGGCAGCGGGCGAACGTGGGGCCGTGCTGGTTGAAGCGGTCCGCGCGGCAGCCGTCGGCGACTCCCGCGTCCCACCCGCCATCACCGCCCGCCTGCTACGGAGACCGGCCCCGCGCGCGACGGGGGCCGCCCCAGCCCCCGACCAAGCCTCGCGGGTGTACGCGCCGCGGTCCGGCTCAGCCCCCGACCAAGCCTCGCGGGTGTACGCGCCGCGGTCCGGCTCAGCCCCCGACCAAGCCTCGCGGGTGTACGCGCCGCGGTCCGGCTCAGCCCCCGATCAAGCCTCGCCGGCGTTTGAGGCGCGAGGTCCGGGGCGGAGCCCCGGGAGGCCCCGGCGCAGCCGGCCCGCGCCCCCGCCCCCGCCGTACGGGTCACCCTGCGCACCGTCCCGGCGGGCCTGGAGGTCCGCATCGCCGACGCCTGCGGCCCCCCGAAGGCGGCCGCCCTCGTCACGGCCGCCCTGCCGCTCCGACCCGGTCCTCCGGCCTAACCCAGCGCGATGGCCCGCAGCGCCGCCAGATGCCGCTGGTAGACCGCCCGGCCCTCGGTGGTCAGCGAGAGCCAGGTGCGCGGACGCCGCCCGACCCGGCCCTTGCGGACCTCCACCCAGCCGGCCTCCTCCAGCGCCGCGACCTGCTTGGACAGCACCGAGTCCGAGACCTCGACCAGGTCCCGTACGAAACCGAACTCGGCCTTGTCCAGCGGAGCCAACGCCGCCACCACCGACAGTCGTACGGGCGCGTTGAGCAGCGGCGCGAGATCGTGCCGCGGATGCCCGCCCCGCTTCGCCTCCGCCCCGGCGTCCGCGGTCGGCTCGTCCGTCATGTCGTCCTCCGCGTCTCGGTCCAGGCACCGATGGCCAGGGGCAGCGCACACGCCACCGCGGCCACCGCCGCGAACGGCACGCCGTGGCCGAACACCGCGGTGCCGAGCGTGACCGTCAGGGCGAACAGCGTCGCCCAGGACGCCACCAGTAGGACGTGCTTCTTCCCGGCCCCCCGCCGCATCACGCTCTGCCGCGCCGCGTACACGCTCAGCCCGGCCACGAGCAGCCCGTTGGTCAGCGTGAACACCACCGCCGAGACCGGCCCGCGCCACAGCACCGCGATCGGCACGAGCACCAGCTGCCCGGCCGCGAACACCCAGAGGTAGCGCGCGTACCAGCCAGTGTGCCGCCGCGCCGCCCGCTCCACACCGGCCGCCCGGCCGAGAGCCCCGACCGCCTTCGCCGTCTCCTCCATGGTTCCCCCTCGCTCGCACGCGGATGACCTTCCCCGGTCGATTTCCACTATGGCGAGTACTTTCCAATCCAGCAAGTAAAAAGGCGGTGTCTCACAGGCCGACTGCCGGAGGAACCGGCGGCCGCCGCCACGTATTCTCGGGAACCATGAACATCAGCGACCTCGACAACGGCACCGGCACGGGCGCGGCCGACGACGCCGCGGGCATCGACGAGAGCGTCACCGCCGAACTCGCCCGCCTCCGCGACAGCATCGACAACATCGACGCCGCCGTCGTCCACATGCTCGCCGAACGCTTCAAGTGCACCCAGCAGGTCGGCCACCTCAAGGCCAGGCACCAACTGCCCCCCGCCGACCCGGGCCGCGAAGCCAGCCAGATCGCCCGCCTGCGCCAGCTCGCCGAGAACGCCAAACTCGACCCCGCCTTCGCCGAGAAGCTCCTCAACTTCATCATCGCCGAGGTCATCCGCCACCACGAGACGATCGCCGCGGGCGAAGAGTAAAGGACCGGGGTCCGGCCGCCCACTGCGGCAGCATGGGCCCCATGTCCTCACTGACGCGCAACGAAGCGCAGCTCCGAGCCCAGCTCCTCGACGTCCAGCACTACGCCGTCACCCTCGACCTCACCGGTGACGACGACGAGACCTTCGACTCCACCACCGTCGTCCGGTTCACGGCCCGCACCGCCGCAGACACCTTCATCGAGCTGAAGCCCGTCGAACTGCGCTCCGCCACCCTCGACGGCACCCCCCTCGACCCGGCAACCCTCGCCGACGACCGCCTCCCCCTCACCGGCCTCACCGAAGGCCCCCACGAACTGCACCTCGACACCCGGATGCGCTACTCCCGCACCGGCGAGGGCCTGCACCGCTTCACCGACCCCGCCGACGGACAGACGTACGTCTACAGCCAGATGTTCCTCGACGACGTCCAGCGGGTCTTCCCGGCCTTCGACCAGCCCGACCTCAAGGCCGTCTTCGAATTCACCGTCACCGCCCCCGCCCACTGGACCGTCCTCGCCAACGGCATCACCACCCGCACCGCCGACGCCCCCGACGGCAGCGGCGCCGGCATCTGGAAGTCCGCCCCCACCCCCCTCATCTCCACCTACCTCGCCGCCGTCGCCGCCGGCCCCTGGCACAGCATCCGCACCGAACACGCCGGACTGCCCTTCGGCATCCACTGCCGCCAGTCCCTCGCACCCCACATGGGCGTCGACGCCGAGGAGATCCTCTCCGTCACCAAGGCCTGCTTCGACCGGTACCAGGAGAAGTTCACCGAGCCCTACCCCTTCGACTCCTACGACCAGGCCTTCGTACCCGAGTTCAACGCCGGCGCCATGGAGAACCCCGGACTCGTCACCTTCCGCGACGAGTTCATCTTCCGCTCCGCCGTCACCGACACCGAACGCCAGTCCCGCGCCATGGTCATCGCCCACGAGATGGCCCACATGTGGTTCGGCGACCTCGTCACCCTCGCCTGGTTCGACGACATCTGGCTCAACGAATCCTTCGCCGAATACATGGGCTACCAGACCCTCACCGAAGCCACCCGCTTCACCGACACCTGGACCGACTTCGGCGTCACCCGCAAGCCCTGGGGCTACGACGCCGACCAACGCCCCTCCACCCACCCCGTCGCCCCCACCCCCGACGACGTCCCCGACACCGCCTCCGCCCTCCTCAACTTCGACGGCATCTCCTACGCCAAGGGCGCCTCCGCCCTACGCCAACTCGTCGCCTGGCTCGGCGAGAAGGACTTCCTGGCCGGCATCAACACCCACTTCGCCCGCCACAAGTTCGCCAACGCCTCCCTCGCCGACTTCATCGACTCCCTCGCCGCCCACACCGACCGCGACGTCCGCGCCTGGGCCGACATCTGGCTGCGCACCACCGGCATCGACACCCTCACCCCGCGCGTCGAGGAATCCGAAGGCCGCCCCGACACCGCCGCCGGCTGGACCCTCGCCGTCGACCGCCGCGGCAGCCGCCCCCACCACATCGCCGTCGGCATCTACGACCGCGACCCCGTCGACGGCCGCTTCCTCGAACTGCGCGAGCTCCTCGACCTCGACATCCCCTCCGACGAGATCATCTCGGTCACCGGAGCCCGCCCCGCCCTCCTCGTCCTCAACGACGTCGACCTCTCCTACGCCAAGATCCGGCTCGACGACACCTCCCTCGAAACGGCCCTGCGCGGCCTCTCCGGCATCCCCGACGCCCTCACCCGCGCCGTCGTCTGGAACGCCCTGCGCGACATGGTCCGCGACGGCGAACTCGACCCCCACGACTACCTGAACACCGCCGCCGCACACCTGCCCGAGGAGGACGACCTGGCCATCGTCCAAGGCGTCCTCGGCTTCGCCCGCACCCAGGTCGCCGTCCGCCACCTCGCCCCCGAACAACAGTCCGGCGCGCTCAACACCCTCACCACCATCGCCCGCGACCTGCTGCGGCGCACCGAGGACGGCTCCGAACCCGGCATGCGGCTGACCGCCGTACGCACCCTCGTCGACAGCGCCACCCAGCCCGACACCATCGCCGCCTGGCTCACCGACGACACCGTCCCCGGCGGCCCCGCCCTCGACCCCGAACTGCGCTGGCGCATCCTCGGCCGCCTCGCCGTCCTCGGCGCCGTCGGCGAGAGCGAGATCGACGCCGCCCTCGCCGCCGACACCAGCGCCACCGGCCAGGAAGGCGCCGCCCGCTGCCGCGCCGCCCTCCCCACCCCCGAGGCCAAGGCGGCCGCCTGGGACCGCCTCTTCCACGACGACAGCCTGTCCAACTACCTCTTCAGCGCCACCGCCCAGGGCTTCTGGCAGCCCGAACAGGCCGAACTGCTCACGCCGTACGTCACCCGCTACTACCCGGAGGCCGTCGCCCTCGGCGCCCGCCGCGGCCCGGCCATCGGCGAAGCCGCCGGCCGCTGGGCGTTCCCCGCGTACGCCATCGACGAGTCCAACCTCCAGGCCGGCCACACCTGCCTCCAGAACCCGGACATCCTCCCCCTCCTGCGCCGCAAACTGGTCGACCAACTCGACGACCTGGCCCGCGCCCTGAAGGTCCGCTCCGGCCCGAAGGCCTGACGGGTAGCAGGAAGGTACAGACGGGGCCAAGGCGGCACGGTCGGATGGGGGAGCCAGGGCGGGGACGGGGACGGGGCGGGGTGTTGTCCGGGACGTAGAACGTGATTTGTTGGCGCAAGAACGGCCCGTAACGCGGCACCACCGCCAGGGCGCCATAAATCATGCAGTCCCGGACGACACCCCGCCCCGGCCCCGGCCCCCACCGCGCCCCCGCCCCGGCACCCCGCCCCCGTACGGGGCCCGCCCCGTACCGGCAAGCCGCCCCGGCACACTCGCCCCGGCAACGCCCCCGCCGAGCCGCCCGCAGGGTCCCCGCCGAGCTGCCCGCAGGGTCCCGGCCGAGCCGCCCGCAGGGCACCCGGGCGCCCGCAGGGCCCCGGTCGACCGACCGACTCCGGACAAACCCCGGCGGTTACCCCATTCGGGTCTGATCGTTGTACCGGTCGGGGCGGTGCCCGCCGCGCAACGGCCCGCACCGCACCGCACCGCCCCGCAACGGCCCGGCCGAACCCGCCGAGCCCGGCCGAACCGGCCGCCCGGCCCCGGAGGGACCCCGATGACCGCGCCGCCCGGCAACCGCGCACCCGCGACACCCCCGCTCGCCGGAGGCCCCCACGGCGCCGCCGCCCTGCGCCCCCTCCTCGACACCGTCCTCGACGCCCTCACCACCGGCGCCGAGGAACGCCGCGGCCCCCTCCCCGCCGGCGGCCCCACCGCCGTCACCGCCCGCGTCCACGCCGCCCTCGGCGACGCCGGCGTACTCCCCGCCCACGGCACCGGCGCGCACGAAGCCCTCCGCACCCTCGTACACACCCTCGCCGCAGGCGCCGCCGACCCCGCCGACCCGCTCTGCGCCGCCCACCTGCACTGCCCCCCGCTCGCCGTCGCGGCCGCCGCCGACCTCGCCGCGAGCGCCCTGAACCCCTCCCTCGACTCCTGGGACCAGGCCCCCGCCGCCTCCGCCGTCGAAGCCCTCCTCACCCGCACCCTCGCCGCCGAGTTCTACGCCACCCCCCACGCCGACGCCCTCGTCACCACCGGCGGTACCGAGGCCAACCAACTCGGCGTACTCCTCGCCCGCGAACGCCACGGCCCCGCCCTCACCGTCCTCCACGGGGCCAACGCCCACCACTCCGTCCCCCGCGCCGCATGGCTCCTCGGCCTGCCCCCGGCCACCGAGATCCCCACCCCCGCCGGCGTCCTCGACCCCGCCCGCCTCGCCGAGGCCCTCGCCGCCACCCCCGGCCCCACCCTCGTCACCGCCACCGCCGGCACCACCGACGCGGGCCTCATCGACCCGATCCACCGCATCGCCGACCTCTGCGACCGCTACGGCGCCGACCTCCACATCGACGCCGCGTACGGCGGCCTCCTCGCCCTCAGCCCCCGCCACCGCGACAAGGTCGCCGGACTCGACCGCGCCCACTCCCTCACCGTCGACCTGCACAAACTCGGCTGGCAGCCCGTCGCCGCAGGCCTCCTCGCCGTCCCCGACACCACCCTCCTCGCCCCCCTCGCCCACCAGGCCGACTACCTCAACGCCACCGACGACACCGAAGCCGGCCTGCCCGACCTCCTCGGCCGCTCCCTGCGCACCACCCGCCGCCCCGACGCCCTCAAGATCGCCATCACCCTCCGGGCCCTGGGCCGCGACGGCCTCGCCGCACTCGTCGACCGCACCATCGACACCGCACACCACCTCGCCCGACTCCTCGACGCCCACCCTGGCTTCGAACTCCACGCACCCCCCACCCTCACCACCGTCCTCTTCCGGCCCACCCACGCCGACGACGACCACCTCGCCACCCTGCGACGCACCCTCCTGCACCAAGGCCGCGCCGTCCTCGGCCGCACCCACGCCGACGGCCGCCTCTGGCTCAAAGCCACCCTGCTCAACCCGCACACCACAGCGGGGGACCTGGACCAGCTCATCTCCCTCCTGGAAGGCAGCACCCACCGATGACCGCCCAGCTCGACGCCCCCTACGACCTCGTCGGAATCGGGATCGGCCCCTTCAACCTGTCCCTCGCCGCCCTCGCCGACGGGCTGCCCCGACAAGGCGCCGGCGAACTCGCCACCGCCTTCTACGACCAGCGCCGCGACTTCCGCTGGCACCCCGGACTCCTCATCGAAGGCGCCACCCTCCAGGTCCCCTTCCTCGCCGACCTCGTCACCCTCGCCGACCCCGCCAGCCCCTGGAGCTTCCTCAGCTACCTCAAGCACAAGGAACGTCTCTTCCCCTTCTACTTCGCCGAGCAGTTCCACATCCACCGCGCGGAATACGACGCCTACTGCCGCTGGGTCGCCGGCCGCGTCCCCGGACTCCACTTCGGCCACCAGGTCGACGCCGTCCGCTGGAACCACGAACGCGACCTCTTCGAGGTCGACTTCACCCAACTCGACGCCACCGGCGAAGCCGAAGCCCTCGGCCGCACCTACACCCACAACCTCGCCCTCGGGATCGGCACCGCCCCCTACGTCCCCGAACCCCTGCGCCCCCTCGCCGACGCCCCCACCGTCCCCGTCATCCACTCCGCCGACTACCTCGACAACCGCCGACGCATCCTCGGCGCCGAACACGTCACCGTCATCGGATCGGGCCAGTCCGGCGCCGAAGTCTTCCTCGACCTCCTGCGCGCCCGCCCCGTCGGCCGCGAACGCCTCACCTGGCTCGCCCGCACCCCCTCCTTCGCCCCCATGGAGTACTCCAAGCTCGGCCTCGAACACTTCACCCCCGACTACACCCGCTACTTCCACTCCCTCCCCGAACCCGTACGCGACCAGCTCGTCCCCGCCCAATGGCAACTCCACAAGGGCATCGACGCCGACACCATCGCCGCCATCCACGCGGAGCTCTACCGCCGCACCCTCCACGGAGGCTGGCCCGACGCCGTCCTCACCCCCGGAGTCAGCGTCCGCACCGCCGGCCGCGTCGCCACCACCAAGGTCGAACTCCACCTCGAACACACCGAGCAGGGCACCCGCTCCCGCCTCACCACCGACGCCGTCGTCCTCGCCACCGGCTACCAGGAACGCCCCCTCGGCAACCTCCTCGCAGGCCTCGACCCCTACCTGCGCAAGGACTCCTCCGGCCGCCCCCGCATCGACGACCGCTACCGGATGATCCTCGACCCCACCGTCACCGGCAGCATCTTCGTCCAGAACGGCGAACGCCACACCCACGGCGTCGGCGCCCCCGACCTCGGCCTCGCCGCCTGGCGCAGCGCCGCCATCCTCAACACCCTCACCGGCAAGGAGCCCTACCCCCAGCCGGATCGCACCGCCTTCACCACCTTCGGCCTCGACCAGCGCGAACCCACCCGCCCCCGCCCCGCCGGCGAACTCCTCCCGCTCGTCGAACACCCCTGAGAGGCCCCGCAGTTCGGTGATCGAGACCCCCGCCCCCACCGTCCCGCGGCCGCGACGAGGGGCAGGAGCGTGACTCGTACAACTATCCGCGCGGGTCGAACGTCTCTTCCGTCGAAGAAACGTTTCCAGGGGGTTTTGTCTGTGAAGTTTTCCCGGATCGCCGCAGCGGTGACCACCGCTGCCCTTGCTCCGGCCGTCCTCATCGCGTCACCGGCGTTCGCCGCCGGCCCCGACGCCCCGGCCAACGCCAACCACCCGGCACCGACCACGCCGGACCAGCCGGTGCCGGACCGGACCACGTCGGACCGGACCGTGCCCGACCAGGCCGAAGAGGACCGCAAGACCATCCTCGCGATCATCGCCCACCCGATGGCCAGCGAGTTCATGCAAGAAGCCGGCCGCAAGGCCATCGCCGACGGCCCCAAGGCCATGCGCAAGTTCATCGAAGTCGACCAGCACAACATCCGCATGGACGATTACCGCATCGAGATCCTGCGCCTCCTCCCGGGCGCCGGCCCCGGCCTGAAGGAGGGCATCAACAAGGTCCTCAGCAACGGCGACACCATCGAAAAGCTCCGCCACTTCTGGGACGTGACCCAGCACGAGCTGCGCGACGACGACAACAAGGTCGAGATCTCCCGGATCATCGGCACCGGCGGCACCGGCGTGAAGGAAGCCGGTAAGAAGGCACTCAAGGGCACCCCCGCCGACCGCGCGGAGTTCCTGAAGACCGGCCGCCACCTCGCCCAGGCCGAGGACGACCGGGTCGAGCTGGCCCGCATCGACGAGGGCTGGGACGGCCCGATCCTGACCGAGGCCATCGACAAGCTCCTGAACGGACCGTCGACCCCGGCCGAGCTGCGCCACTTCCTGGAAGTGACCCAGTACGAGCTCCGCGACCAGGACAACCGCGTCACCATCGCGAAGATCATCGACGGTGGTGGTCCGGAACTCGTCAAGGCCGGCCGCGCCGCCCTCGCCGGCACCCCCGCCGACCGGACCGAGTTCCTCAAGACGGGCCGGCACGAAGCCCACGCCAAGGACCAGGCCGCCAAGAACAACGAAAAGCCGACCCCCGGCAAGGACGGCAAGGACGGCAACGGCACCGGAACGGGCTCCGGCACCAACGGCACCACCACCGGCAACACCGCCGTCACCGCCCAGGGCCACAACGGCTCCCCCCTCGCCACCACCGGCGCGGGCGACCACACCACCATGATCGCCGGCGGTGCGGGCACCGCGCTCGCCGCCGGCGCCGGACTGCTCCTCGCCGCCCGCATGCGCCGCGCAGGCGCCGCACGCTGACCGGACCCGCACCACCAGGGGTGGCCGGCCGCGGCACACCGCGACCGGCCACCCCGCCGGGCCGATCCGACGAGACACCCCTCAGAGCGTGTCCTAGAACACCGCGACCCCGGCCCGCGTCAGACGCCAGTCCACCGACGCGAACTGCGCGACGTCGATCGTCCCCTTCGCCTTCACCCACTGGATGATCGTGTTACGGATCTCGTCCGAGTTCGCCCACAGCTGCTTGGCCTGCGGAACGTGCGGGAAGTTCCCACCACCCGACGCCCGGTAGTTGTTCACCGCCAACACGAACTGCGCCGCCGGATCCACCGGCTTCCCCTGGAACGACAACCCCGTGATCCGCGACCCGGCCGGCTGCGCGATGTCGATGTCGTACGTCAGCCCGTACACCGCGTCGTAGTTGTAGTCCGGGATGCTCTCCGCGTTCGTCAGCTTCGCCGGATCCACCACGTCTCCCGGCGCCGTCCGCACGAAGTACCGCGCCGAGTACTCCAGGTAGTCCTTCACCTGCGCACCCGTCAGCAGCCGCGCCTCCATCGTGTTCTCGAACGGATACAGACCCGCCGCATCCCTGATCGTCACCTGACCCGCCGGGATCGACGCCGTACGCGAGAAGCACGACGCCTGCGACAGCACCGGCAGCGCCGCCCACTCCGAACCGGCCAGCGCCCCCTTCACCGTCTCCGCCTGCACATGGTTGATCAGATCGATGATCGCGACGTCCTTGAACGCCCCCTCCGCCGACGACATCGCCTGCGTCGACGTACCGATCACCTGGTTCACGTACGCCACGACCTTGCGGTGCTCGTCCGACAGCAGCCGCGTGATCTTCTTGTCCTCCGCGACCGTGTTCGAGTTCAGCACCTTCGCCGCGACCTTCGTCACCGACCAGCGGCCCTTCTCCCACGTCAGCTCGAAGTCGAACAGCGTCAGCCGCTGACCCCACTTCAGAGGCTCCGACAGCACCACGTCCTTGCCGGTCGCCTTGTTCTTCACCCGGTACTCCGGGATCTCCGTGTGCGCGTGCCCCACCAGGATCGCGTCGATCCCCGGCACCTGCTCCGCCACCAGCCCCGCCGCGTTCTCGATGTACGGCAACTGGTCCCCGTACGAGGACGTACCGCTCGAACCGGAATGCGCCGACACGATCACCACGTCCGCGCCCATCGACCGCAGCTTCGGCACGTACTTCGCCGCCTGCTCCTCCAGCCCCGGGAACGTCATCTTCCCCTGCACGTTCGCCTTGTCCCAGATCGCGATACCCGGGTTCGTCAGCCCCAGCACCGCCACCTTCACATCACGCCCGCACGGAGTCCGCAGCTTGTGCATGCTGTACGGCGCGAACGCCGGCCGCAGCGACTTCGCATCCAGCGCGTTCGCCCCCAGCAGCGGGAAATCGCACTGCTCCTCGAACTTCCGCAGCACCGGTATGCCGTAATTGAACTCGTGGTTCCCCAGCGCCGCCGCGTCATAACCGATCGCGTTCATCGCCTGCGCCATCGGGTGCACCGGACCACGCCGCGCGGTGATCGGATCCACCTTCGCGTAGTAGTACGAAAGCTGCGTGCCCTGGATCGTGTCACCCGCGTCGATCAGCAGCGTGTTACGCCGCCCCTTCTCCGCCCGCACCTGCTCCACCAACGTCGAGATCTTCGCCAGACCGACGTCGTTGTGCGCCTTGTCGTCGAACTCCTTGTCCGTGAAGTAGTCCCAGTTGAAGACATTCCCGTGCAAGTCGGTCGTACCCATCACCGTGAACGCGTACGTCCGCGGCCCCGCACCGGACCCCTTCACATCCTGCACAGCCGCCACGGCCGGGGAGCTCGTGGCCCCCGCCAACGCAACAGCGGCACCCGTCGCGGCCGAAGTGCCCAGAAAAGTCCTACGGTCGAACGCCATGCCATCTCCCTTTTGAGGCCTGAACAACGCGCGTAGATTCTGACCCAGCAGTAACAAGCCGCAACACCCCCGACAGGTTTCGATCCGGTGACCACACCCGAACGAGCGACAGTGCGACAGTGGAAACCATGACCCAGGACGCATCGCACCAGCCCTACGGAACCCCCGAAGTCCCCCGCGTAGCAGTCCGCGGCGAAGCCCGCATCGAAGTCGACCCCGAGATCGCCCGCATCGGAATCACCGTCAGCGCCCGCGGCACCGACCGCCGCACCGCACTCGAAGACCTCACCCGCCGCAACAACGCCGCCCTCGACCTCATCAAGAGCTACGGCGACCCCGTCGAAAAACTCGAAACCGGCGCCTTCTCCATCACCCCCGAACTCACCCGCCACGGCCGCGCCGAACGCGTCCGCGCCTACCACGGCCGCGTCCACATCACCGCCGAACTCAGCGACTTCACCACCCTCGGCGAACTCACCACCCGCCTCGCCGACCTCGAACTCACCGAGGTCGACGGCCCCTGGTGGGCCCTGCGCCCCACCTCACCCGCCCACGGCCGAGCCCGCCGCCAAGCCGTCCTCGAAGCCGTCCAACGCGCCCGCGAATACGCCGAAGCCCTCGGCGCGAACCTCGCCGCCCTCGTCGAACTCGCCGACCTCGGCGCCGAGAACGCCGCCCCCTTCACCCCCACCCCCGGCGCCGGCATGCGCACCATGGCCTTCAGCGCCACCGAGGACGCCGGCCCCCCGCCCCTCGACCTCGAACCCCAGCGCCAGACCGTCTACGCACAGGTGAACGCCCGCTTCACCATGACCCCTCCACAACTCTGAAGAACCCATAAATGCCGCCCCGGGGGTGCTCATCAGAGCACCCCCATGCACATTCAACAGTTGTCAACAAGCTTTTGCTCAAAGGTTGTTGAGTGGACACCCGGAACCGATTTCCTACCCGCAGGTAGGGGAATACGCTCGACCCATGCGCCGAGCGAAAATCGTATGTACCCTGGGCCCCGCCACCGACTCATACGACCAGATCAAAGCCCTGGTCGAAGCCGGAATGGACATCGCCCGCCTCAACCTCAGCCACGGCACCACCGCCGAACACGAGGAGCGCTACCAGCGCGTACGCAAGGCCTCCGACGAGACCGGCCGCAGCGTCGGCATCCTCGCCGACCTTCAAGGCCCGAAGATCCGCCTCGGCCGCTTCCGCGAAGGACCCGTACTCCTTGAACGCGGCGACGAGTTCACCATCACCGTCGAGGACCACGAAGGCGACCGCCACACCTGCGGCACCACCTACAAAGGCCTCGCCACCGACGTCACCACCGGCGAACTCATCCTCGTCGACGACGGCCGCGTCACCCTCGAAGTCACCGAGGTCGACGGCCCCCGCGTCCACACCCGCGTCATCGAAGGCGGCATGGTCTCCGACCACAAAGGCCTCAACCTCCCCGGCGTAGCCGTCTCCGTCCCCGCCCTCTCCGAAAAAGACATCGAAGACCTCCGCTGGGCCCTGCGCACCGGCGCCGACGTCATCGCCCTCTCCTTCGTCCGCAGCGGCCGCGACATCCAGGACGTCCACCGCATCATGGACGAAGAAGGCCGACGCCTCCCCGTCATCGCCAAGGTCGAAAAGCCTCAAGCCGTCGAAAACATCGACGACATCGTCGCCGCCTTCGACGGCATCATGGTCGCCCGCGGCGACCTCGGCGTCG
Source organism: Streptomyces sp. CLCI03 (assembly GCF_053615355.1). Taxonomy (NCBI): domain Bacteria; kingdom Bacillati; phylum Actinomycetota; class Actinomycetes; order Kitasatosporales; family Streptomycetaceae; genus Streptomyces; species Streptomyces sp. CLCI03. The sequence continues at coordinate 6,010,196 of NZ_CM132132.1, forward strand.
AAATGCCCCTCGAACAAGTCCCCATCGTCCAAAAGCGCGCCATCAAACTCGCCAAGCGCAACGCCAAACCCGTCATCGTCGCCACCCAAATGCTCGACTCGATGATCGACAACTCCCGCCCCACCCGCGCCGAAGCCAGCGACGTCGCCAACGCCATCATCGACGGCACCGACGCCGTCATGCTCTCCGGCGAAACCAGCGTCGGCAAATACCCCATCGAAACCGTCCGCACCATGTCCCGCATCGTCGAAGCCGCCGAAGAAGACATCCTCGCCAAGGGCCTCCCCCCACTCACCGACCGCAACAAACCCCGCACCCAAGGCGGAGCCGTCGCCCGAGCCGCCGCCGAAATGGGCGACTTCCTCGACGCCAAATTCCTCGTCGCCTTCACCCAGAGCGGCGACACCGTCCGCCGACTCTCCCGCTACCGCTCACCCATCCCCCTCCTCGCCTTCACCCCCGACCAGGCCACCCGCTCCCAGCTCAACCTCACCTGGGGCGTCGAAACCTTCCTCGGCCCCCACGTCGACTCCACCGACGCCATGGTCGCCCAGGTCGAAGAAGAACTCCTGCGCATCGGCCGCTGCGTACCCGGCGACATCGTCGTCATCACCGCCGGCTCACCCCCCGGCGTCACCGGATCCACCAACCTCGTCCGCATCCACCACATCGGCGACGCGGTCCGCTGACCCACGCGACGCACCGCGTCGGGCCACACCACCCGCCCGACGCGGTCACCCCCCACCCGCACCTACCAGCCGAACCGCCGATGAACCACCGCCGCGAACTCCTCGAACGACAACACCGCATCCCCATTCGCATCCGCCGCGTCGAACAACGTCGAGCGCATCGAACAACTTTCGGGCCTCTCACTCATCACACATCCCCTCGTCGAACCAACGCTTGACCTCAACCTGACCTGAGGTCATACGGTCGCCACATGACGATCAAGGAATACACACAGCAGCAGCTCGCCGCCCAGCCCATCGGCTACTGGACCCGCGAAGCCGCACACCTGGTCATCGGCGGCCTCCGCACCGCCCTCGCCGAAGAACACCTCACCCAACCCCACTGGTGGGCCCTCAACCACATAGCCCGCGCACAAGGCCACTGGACCCGCGAGGACCTCACCGCCAAGCTGGCCCCCTACGACGACCAGGACACCGACTTCGACGCCCTCTTCGACGACCTCACCACCCGCGGCTGGATCACCGAGACCGACGACCACCTCACCCTCACCGAAGCCGGCGAAGCAGGCCGCACCCGCGCCCACGACCGCAACGCCAAGGTCCACGAACGCATGCGCCAAGGCATCGACGACGCCACCTACGCCGCCACCATCGACACCCTCCGCCGCCTCGTCGCCAACCTCGGAGGCAACGGCGACCTCCCGTAACGCCATACTGACCCCTCACCACGCACACACGGGGGACGGACCGAATGACCACGCGGCAGGCACACCACGACTGCACGCCACGCCCGGGCACCTGCCGCCTCCCCGAACCATGGATGTGCGACGTGTTCTACGTCGACGGCAGCCTCCGCGACATCACCGTCGCCGACACCGACGACACCCACTGGCAGCAGGTCCTACACCACCTCCGCGGCACCGCCGACCAACTCACCTGGTACGACGGCCCCGAAGGACAGGACCTCGACCCGAACGACACCGGCGACCCGTTCGCCACCATCGAGGACGGCTACACGGCAACCCTCGGCGTCCGATACGGGCACACCCGCTTCTCGGCCCATCTGCCGGTCGACGGGATCGAATTCTCCCTCTGGCCCGACGACATCGAGGACGGCGCCCACGTCGCCGACGTACTGCGCTTCCTGACCGAACTGGGCACGGCCTGCGACCGCCCCGCCGTCCTCACCGCCGAGACCGTCACCGGCCACCACCAACTACCGCCCCTGATCACCTACGACCCCTCCACCGGAACCACCACTCACCCCTGAACCCTGGCCGCACTGACACTCAAGGTGTCATGATGACATCATGGGTGTCGATGAGCGTGCGAAGAACGAGCCCCCACCGGGGCCCCTGCTGTACGAAGTGATCCGCAACCTCTGGCCACTGCACCGCACCATCGTGCGCGCCGTGGAACGGGAGCTGACGGGCACCGGCATGACCGCCGGCCAACACGCGGTGATGGACGAACTGCACAGGGCCGGCCCCCGAACCGTCCCCCAACTCGCCCGCCTCCTCGGCCTGGACCGACAGCCCGTCCAACGCCTCGTGAACGACGCGACAACCCTCGGGCTCACCGAGACCACACCCAACCCGGAACACCGACGCTCCCACCTCATCCGGCTCACCCCCCAAGGGGAAGCCACCATCCGGACCATCCAGGAAGCCGAGGAAACCGAACTACGGCGCCGACTGTCCGACCTCACCACCGACGACGTCACGACGACCCTGCACGTCCTGCGCCGCCTCGGCGAAGAATTCAAGGACCTCGCACAGAACGCCCCACCCCACCCCACGGACCGAGGGGACGCCCCACGATGACGCACACGCGGACACCCGCCGTCACCGCCGCCACCGCACCCATCGACGCGGGCGAACTCTTCTACGAGTCCACCGGCGAAGGACCCCCCGTCGTCCTGCTCCACGGCGGCATGCTCGACCTCACCATGTGGGACGAGCAATTCACCCGGCTCGCCACCCTCGGACACCACGTCATCCGCTACGACGCCCGCGGCCACGGCCGCTCCACCACCGTCACTCAGGACTACGCCCACCACGACGACCTCCACGCCCTGCTCACCCACCTCGACATCCCCCGCGCCACCCTCGTAGGACTCTCCCTCGGCGCACGGACCGCCCTCGACACGGCCCTGGCCCACCCGCAGTCCGTCTCCGCACTGATCCTCGCCTCGCCCGGCGTGAGCGGCCGACCCTTCACCGACCCCTACGTCGCACACCACACCGCACAGCAGATCGCCGCGATCGGCGACCCGGCCCACGGCGCACAACGGTTCGTGGAGCACTTCCTCCGGATGTGGGTGGACGGACCCCACCGCGAACCGTCCCAGGTCAACCCCCGACTCCGCGCACGACTCCACGCGTCGGCGACCGCCAACGTCGCACGACACGCCCACGGGCTCGGCGCCGGGACGCCGCAGGAAATCGGCGCGGCGGACCGACTGGCCTCCGTCTCCGTACCCACCCTCGTGCTCGACGGAGAACTCGACAGCACCGACATCACGTCGAACGCCCAGGCCATCGCCCGAACCGTGCCCAACGCCGAACACGAACGGCTCGCCTCAGCAGCCCACATGGTCAACCTCGAAAGCCAGGGGCCCTTCAACCTCGCGGTCGAATCCTTCCTCGCGTCCGCGACCGACCGCACCTGAGCCCACGCAGTCACACCGGCAGGTCGTCGCCACGCACGGCGGCGGCGACCAGCCCGGCCAACGCCTCACGCGACACCTCACCGCCGCTCACCAGTCGATCGAACACGAGCCCGTCGATGCACGTCAGCAACGTGTGCGTGCGACCCTCCACATCCCGCACGCCACGCGCCGCGAGAAGGAGTCGGACCGCCTCCCGCCCGGCGTTCTCACGGGGGACGAGGATCTCGCGCAACTCCGGATCGCGCACGCTCTCGACGGCGCAGGCGTACCGCGCCAGCGAGCGCCGACGCCCCTCACCCGTCAGCCGCTGCCGCGTGAGCAGCGCCATGCCGTCCACCAGCTCCCCGACCGTACGCAGCGACGGAAGCCCCTCCGCCGTCACCTGCAGCTCCGCCTGGTCCAGCTGGACCAGACGCGTGACGAGCCCGGTGAGCAGCGCCGCCCGGGTGCGGAAGTACGCCGACGTCGTACCCGGCGGCATGCCGGCCCTGCGGTCGACCGCCCGATGGGTCAGCCCGCGCATCCCCTCGTCCGCCAGCACGTCGAGAGCCGCATCCGCGAGCAAGGTACGTCGATCCGAAGCCATGCCCCCTTTCTACACCTGTAGAGACTCAAGTAGCCTCCACCTTCTACAGGTGTAGAAAAACGGGGGTCGGACATGAACAACACAGCCGTAGTGGTCGGCGGCGGCATCGGCGGACTCGCCACCGCCATCGGACTCCACCGCATCGGATGGAACGTCACCGTCATCGAACGCTCCCCGACCCTCGAAGACGCCGGAGCCGGCATCTCCCTCGCCGCCAACGGCCTCCACGCACTCGACGCACTCGGCATCGGCCACGCCGTACGCGAAGCCTCCCGCAACCAGTACACCGGCGGCACCCGCACCCCCCACGGCACCTGGCTCACCCACATGAACGGCGCCGCACTCGAAGAAGCCGTCGGCACACCCATCGTCGGCATCCCCCGCACCACCCTCCACCGACTCCTGCGCGAACACCTCCCCACCGACACACTCCTCACCGGCACCGAAGCCGGCCCCATCGAACAGACCACCCCGACCACGGCCCGCGTCACCTACGGCACCACCACCCTCGACGCCGACCTCGTCATCGCCGCCGACGGCATCAACAGCCGCACACGCCACCACCTCTTCCCGACCCACCCCCACCCCACCTACACCGCCTCCACCGTCCTACGCGCCATCACCGACCACCCCGTCGACCTCCACACCGACTTCGAACTCACCTGGGGCCGCGGAACCGAATTCGGACACATCGCCTTCCCCGACGGCCGAGCCGAATGGCACGCCGTCCTCGACCTCCCCGCCCGAACCCGCTTCACCGACCCCCTCACCGAACTACGCCGCCGATTCCGCACCTGGCACGACCCCATCCCCGCCCTCCTCGACGCCACCCACCCCGACGCCGTCCTGCACCACGACATCAACGAACTCCCCACCCCCCTCCCCACCTACGTGACCGGACGGATCGCCCTGCTCGGCGACGCGGCACACGCCATGACCCCCCACCTCGGACAGGGCGCCTGCCAGGCCCTGGAGGACGCCGTCACCCTGGCCGCGGCCCTCGCCACCGAGCCGACCGTCCCCGCCGCCCTCACCCGCTACGACGCCGAGCGCCGCCCCCGCGCCCAAGCGGTGGCACGAGCCGCCCGCCAGGCCGGCCGGATGGGCCAGCAGCTCTCCCACCCCTTGGCCGTCGCCCTCCGCAACACGGCCATGCGACTGACCCCCTCCCGCGCCGCGACCCGCATGATCCTCCGCCACCACACCTGGGTCCCCCCACGGCTCGCCTAGTACTTCGGCCCGATGTGGGCGTCCATGAGGGCGACGCAGGTCTTCCGCGCGACGGACACGTTGAACGGATCACTGCCCCGCGCCAACACCGTCCACCGGACCCCGACCTTGGTCAGCGTGTCGGTACAGAGCTTCCGGATGTCGTCGGACTTGTTGGTGAAGAAGTACCGCGGGTACTCGTACCGCTTGCCGTTGCGGACGGTCCAGTTGATGACCCGACACCCGTCGGAATGGATCAGCCCCCGCAGGAACGCCCACGGATGCGCATCGACGATCTCCTGCTGCCAGGCTTCGAGAACGATCCGCCGTTCGTGTTTCCGGCCGGGGCCGTGTTGCGGGAACAGACACTCAAGGTGTTTCGAGTAGACCTTGACGTTGTGGCATCCGACCTTGCGGACGCGGCACACCTGGTTGAAAGGGAACACTCTGCGCATTGCCTGTTCGGCGCAAGTCATCAGCCCTGGCCAGTTGTCATCGCAGGTAATCATGAGGTTGGGGACGCGGTGAGCTGAGTAGTGGCTTATGTGCCCGTCACCCAGATAGAGGCCGAGCAGATAGGCGTACGCTGCGGCGTCCAAAGGGCTACCGTCACATCGAGGACAACCCGGGTTGTGGGCTCCTGGGCATTCGCCGCGCTTCGCTCGATCCACATGCTTCCAGTAGCCCACGGTGCCCAGGGGAACATTCAGGCGGCGAGCGACGTCCGCGTTCCTCGCGCCGCCACGCAACAGGGACAGGGCCGTTTGCCGTACCTCAAGGCTGTGGAACTCCATGGAACAACTGTGCGTCACCATGGGTGGCTGCGCGTAGCAAAAAGTGGACGTTCACGCGAAGGTGAACGTCCACTTTTCGAACGCAGTGCCGGGTGCGGGACTCGAACCCGCAAGCCCTCACGGGCAGATGTGTTTGAGACATCCGTGTATGCCATTCCACCAACCCGGCAGGGTCGCACGTCGGAGTGTACCGGGTGACCACGCGGCGGCGCTGCTAGGTAGGCTCATCCAAGCAGCAGAGCCCCGCAAAGAGGAGCATCCGTGACCGCCGAGCACGAGTCGACGCCCACGCCCGACGCCGACCAGTCGCACGTTCCGCCGCTGACGACCCGCGTCGTCATCGCCGAGGACGAGGCGCTCATCCGTCTCGATCTCAAAGAGATGCTCGAAGAAGAGGGCTACTCCGTCGTCGGCGAGGCCGGTGACGGCCAGACGGCCGTCGAGCTCGCCCGTGAGCACCGTCCCGACCTGGTGATCCTCGACGTGAAGATGCCCGTCCTGGACGGGATCTCCGCGGCCGAGAAGATCGCGGAGGAGTCCATCGCGCCCGTGCTGATGCTCACCGCGTTCTCGCAGCGCGACCTCGTCGAGCGGGCGCGGGACGCCGGTGCGATGGCGTACCTCGTGAAGCCGTTCAGCAAGAGCGACGTGGTGCCGGCCATCGAGATGGCCGTGTCCCGGTTCGCGGAGCTGCGTGCGCTGGAGCAGGAGGTCGCCGACCTGTCGCAGCGGCTGGAGACCCGCAAGCTGGTGGACCGCGCCAAGAGCATTCTGCAGACGCAGTACGGGCTGACGGAGCCGGCCGCCTTCCGGTGGATCCAGAAGTCGTCCATGGACCGCCGGATGTCCATGCAGCAGGTCGCCGAGGTCGTCATCGAGGACGCCGAGGCGAAGAAGAAGGAGAGCGGCAAGTAGCGGCCGCCCCCGGACATGCGTGAGGCCCGCCTCCCCCCGAGGGGAGGCGGGCCTCACACGTTGTGTCAGTCCTCGCCGAGGTAGGCCTTGCGGACGTCCTCGTTGTGGAGGAGGTCGCGGCCGGTGCCGGAGAGAACGATCTTGCCGATCTCCATCACGTGCGCGCTGTCGGAGAGCGAGAGCGCCGCCTGGGCGTTCTGCTCGACGAGCAGGATGGTCATGCCTGCGGCCTTGAGGTCCTTGATGGTCGCCATGATCTTCTGCATCATCAGCGGCGACAGGCCCATGGAGGGCTCGTCCAGCATCAGGAGCTTGGGGCGGGACATGAGCGCGCGGCCCATGGCGAGCATCTGCTGCTCGCCGCCGGAGAGGGTGCCGGCGGCCTGCTTGCGACGCTCACCCAGGATGGGGAACATCTCGTAGGCGCGCTGGACGTCCGCCTCGATGCCCTCCTTGTCGGTGCGCAGGAAGGCGCCGAGCTGGAGGTTTTCGGCGATCGTCAGCCGGGGGAAGATGTGGCGTCCCTCGGGGGAGTGGGCGAGGCCCAGGGAGACGATCTTGTGGGCGGGTACGGCGGCCAGGGGCTGGCCGTCGAAGGTGATGCTGCCGCTCTTGGGCTTGATGAGCCCGGAGAGGGTGCGCAGGGTGGTCGTCTTGCCGGCGCCGTTGGTGCCGACGAGGCAGACGATTTCGCCTTCGTTGACTTCGAAGGAGATTCCCTTGACGGCTTCGATCTTGCCGTAGGCGACCTTGAGGTCTTCGACCTTGAGCAGTGCGGTCACTTGGCCTCTCCTTCCGTGCTGGTGGTGCTGTCCGAGTCGGCGTCGGCCGGGGCGTCGGTGTCGCCGTCGGTGTCGGCTTCGGCCTCCGCTTCGGTGTCGGCGTCGGTCTCGGTGGCTTCGGCGGTGGCCTCGGCAGCAGCCTCGGTCTCCGTCTCGGCCTCGGGCTCGGCTTCGGTCGCTGCTGCGGCTTCGGCGGCGGCTTCCGCTGCTTCGACGGCGGCGTCGTCGGCGGCGCCCGGGTCGCCCTCGAAGGGCTCACCGAGGTAGGCGGCGATGACGCGCTCGTCGCCCTGGACCTCGGCGGCGGTGCCTTCGATGAGCTTCTCGCCCTGGACGAGGCAGGCGACGCGGTCGCAGAGGTTGAAGATGAAGCGCATGTCGTGCTCGATGACGAGGACGGCGATGCCCATGTCGCGGATGGCGAAGATGAGTTCTTCGGCAGCGCGGGTTTCCTGCGGGTTCATGCCGGCGGTGGGCTCGTCCAGGAGGATGAGGCCGGGGTCGCTGGCGAGGGCGCGGGCGATCTCCAGCTTGCGCTGTTCGCCGTAGGGGAGGTTCTTGGCCAGGTGCTGGGCCTTGTTCTCCAGGCCGATGAACTCCAGGAGTTCCATGGCGCGCGCTTCGCTGGCGGCTTCGGCCTTCTTGAAGCCGGGGCCGCGCAGGAGTGCGGACCAGAGGCCTTCCTTGGTGCGGGTGTGGCGTCCGACGAGGACGTTCTCCAGCACGGTCATGTTGTGGAAGAGCCGGATGTTCTGGAAGGTGCGGGCGATACCGGCCTCGGTGACCTTGTGGGGCTTGGGAGGCAGGACCGTGCCCTTGTAGCTGACGCTGCCCTCGCTGGGGACGTACAGCCCGGTGAGGCAGTTGAAGAAGGTGGTCTTGCCGGCGCCGTTGGGGCCGATGAGTCCGACGATCTCGCCCGCGTTGACCTGGAGGTCGACGCCCTTGACGGCGGTGAGGCCGCCGAAGCGCATGGTGACGCCCTTGGCTTCGAGAACCGTGGTCTTGGTGGTGGTGGACGTGGTGTCCGTGGTGGTCGTCATGTCGTTCACGCCCCCGCCTTGGCGGTGGCCAGGTCCGTGGGGGCCTGGTCAGCGGTGTCGTCGTGGAACTCGAGCTGCGCGCGCTTGTTGGCGATGAGGCCTTCGGGGCGGAAGCGCATGAGCAGGATGAGGGCGATGCCGAATGCGAGGAGCTGGTAGTCCTGGAGGAAGGCCAGCTTCGCCGGGATCAGGAAGAGGAGTGCGGCGCCGAGGATGGGGCCGCGGATGGTGCCCATGCCGCCGAGGATGACGGCGGCGAGGAGGAACGCGGAGTTCGGCGGGACGGGCCCGGCGAAGACGTAGTTCTCGGGGACGACCGTGCTGTTGACGTGTGCCTGGACGGTGCCGGCGAGGCCGGCGAGGGTGGCGCCGAGGGCGAAGGCGATGAGCTTGACCTTGAAGCCGTTGATGCCCATGGCTTCGGCGGCGGTCTCGTCCTCGCGGATGGCGACCCAGGCGCGGCCGATGCGGCTGCTGCCGGCGCGGGCGAAGACCACGACGACGAGGGCCATCACGAGCAGCATCAGGAAGTAGTAGTTGGCGTAGGCGCCGAGGGTGATGCCGCCGACCACGTGGGATTCCCCGAAGTTCCACCCGAAGAGTTCGAGGTGGGGGATGTTGGGGATGCCGTTGGGGCCGTTGGTGATGTCGGGGCCGGAGGTGCCGTCGAGGTTGCCCATGGCGATGCGGAAGATTTCTCCGAAGCCGAGGGTGACGATGGCGAGGTAGTCGCCGCGCAGGCGCAGGGTCGGGGCTCCGATGACCACGCCGAAGATGAGCGAGGCGAGGGCGCCGACGATGACCGCTGCCCAGAAGGGGAGGTGGATGCCGAAGGCGGATGCGGTGCTTCCGGAGACCAGGGCCGCGGCGTAGGCGCCGACGCCGAGGAAGGCGACGTAGCCGAGGTCGAGGAGGCCGGCGAGGCCGACGACGACGTTGAGGCCGAGGGCGACGGTCGCGAAGATCAGGATGTTGACCGCGATCAGCGTGTAGGTGTCGCCGCTCTGCTGGATGAACGGGAAGGCGATGGCGGCGGCCGCGGTGCCGATCAGTGTGACCTGGCGGTACTTGGCGGTGAGGCCGCCGAGGCGGGCGAAGAGGCCGGACTTGTTCAGCGCGAAGGCGGCGAGGCCGACGGTGATCAGGTAGGCGACGAAGAGCTGCGGTTCCTTGTCATCGGTGTCGATGCCGTAGGTGATGACGAAGAGACCGATGGCGAAGACGGCGGTGATGATGAGGATTTCCGCCCAGGAGGGCAGTTCCTTGGCGGGGGCCGCCTTGCGGGTGTCGTCGGGGAGCTTGCTCACGGCGATGACCGGGATGAGCGAGCCGACGAGGGCGACGAGGGCGCCGGGTTCCAGGTTGACGACTCCGCCGAGGACGACGGTGATGGCGAGGACCGTGAACCAGGTGGCGGCGAGGTTGCCGAGGGTGAGGAAGAACAGCGCCTTGCGGGAGCCGTTGGGGGTGAGCCAGCCGAGGCCCTTGACGCCGAGCGCGGAGAGCGCGTGGGCGAGGGTGAGGGCGGCTCCGGCGAGGGTGACGTACTGGAGGCCCGCGGGGCTTCCGTAGTAGGTCAGGTCGCCGGGGAATTCGGCGGTCCACGTCCACGCGAGGAAGGCGCTGACGATGGTGAGGAGGCTGCCGGCGATGACCGCGTAGAGGAGGGTGGTGGGCGCGGGGCCCTGCTTCACCGTGTCGGCGGTCTGCGGGGTCTGAGCGGTGGTGTTGGTGGTCATGGTTCTCACGCCCGATCCGCGACGCGCTCACCGAGCAGGCCTTGTGGCCGCACGAGGAGGACGACGATGAGGAGTACGAAGGCCCAGACGTTGGACCAGGCGCCACCGCCGAGCTGCGACATGCCGGGGATGTCTTCGATGTAGGCGATCGAGAGGGCTTCGGCGAGTCCGAGGACGACGCCGCCGACCATGGCTCCGTAGATGTTGCCGATGCCGCCGAGGACGGCTGCGGTGAAGGCCTTGAGGCCGAGGATGAAGCCCATCTCGAAGTTGATCTGGCCCTTGTCGAGGCCGTAGGCGACGGCGGCGACGGCGGCGAACGCGGCACCGATGGCGAAGGCCATGACGATGATGCGGTCGGTGTTGATGCCCATCAGCTTCGCGGTGTCGGGGTCCTGCGCGGTGGCCTGCATGGCGCGGCCGCTGCGGCTCTTCTGGACGAAGATGCCGAGGGCGAGCATGCAGAGCGGGGCGAGGATGAGGACGAAGAGGTCCGCGCGCTGGATCGCCAGGCTGTCGGTGATCTTGAAGGCTGCGCCCTTGAACTCAGGGAAGCTGACGGCCTTCTTGGCGTCCGGGTAGAACTGCCAGACGAGCTGCTGGAGCGCGATCGAGAGGCCGATTGCGGTGATGAGGGGTGCGAGCCTGGGGGCGCTGCGCAGTGGGCGGTAGGCGAAGCGTTCGGCTGCGCAGGCCACGGCGACGGAGGTGGCGGCACCTCCGATGATCATGACGGGTATCGCGATCAGCAGGGAGGTGCCGGTCGGGAGGATGGCGTAGGCGCTGAGCGCGCCGAAGCCGCCGATCATGAAGATCTCGCCGTGGGCGAAGTTGATGAGCTGGACGATGCCGTAGACCATGGTGTACCCGATGGCGATGAGGCCATAGAGAGCACCGAGGGCCAGGCCGTTGGCCAGCTGTTGCGGCAGTTCGTGCACCGCAGGGCCTCCGATGAGCGTGTCGGATAAGACTCCGCGCGAGGGCGCTGTTTGCGCCCTCGCGCGGCGTTGGTTCAGGTGGTGCGGGTGTTGCTGGGGACTACGGGCTTACTGGTTGAAGGTGTCGCTCTTGACGTCGACCCACTTGCCGCCCTCGACCTTGTAGACGGTGAGCTGCTTGTTGGTGGTGTCGCCGTACTCGTCGAAGGCGACCTTGCCGGTCACGCCTTCGAAGGAGACCTTGCCGAGCGCCTCGACGACCTTGGCGCGGGCGTCGGTGGGCAGCTTGCCGTTGTTGGCGGCGACGGCGGCCTTGACGGCCTGGATGACGGCCCAGCCGGCGTCGTAGGAGTAGCCACCGTAGGCGGCGTACGGGTCCTTGTAACCCTCGGCCTTGTAGTCCTCGATGAACTTCTTGGCGGTGTCGAGCTTCTCGACCGGGTAGCCGATGGAGGTGGCGAGGTCGCCCTCGTTGGCCTCACCGGAGGCGCTGATGAAGGCCGGGTCCTGGATGCCGTCGCCGCCCATGAGGGGGACGTTGGCGCCGGTCTTCTTGATCTGGTCGGCGAGCAGGCCGCCCTCGGGGTACTGGCCACCGAAGTAGACGGAGTCGGCGCCGGAGGACTTGACCTTGTCGGCGGTGGAGGAGAAGTCGGTCTCCTTCACGGTGACGTGGTCGGTGCCGACGACCTCGCCGCCGAGCTTCTTGAACTCCTCGGCGAAGATCGCGGCGAGGCCGGCGCCGTAGGTCTGCTTGTCGTCGACGATGAAGACCTTCTTCTTGCCGGCGTCCTTGAAGAGGTACTGGGCGGCGAACTTGCCCTGGACCACGTCGGTGGCGGCGGTGCGGAAGTAGGTCTTGAAGCCGCGCTTGAACTCGCCCTTGCCCCAGTTGTCGCCCTGGCTGAGCGCGGGGTTGGTGTTGGCGGGGGAGACCTGCGCCAGGTTGGCGGAGGCGAAGACGCCCTGCATCTGCTGGGCGACGCCGGAGTTCAGCGGGCCGACGACGCCGAGGACGTCCTTGTTGCCGACGAGCTTGGTGGCGTTGGCCTGACCGGAGGCGGGGACGGCCTGGTCGTCGAGGGCCTCGACCTTGAACTCGATGCCCGGGACCTCGTTGTTCTTGTTGGCCGTCTTGGCCGCGAGGTCGACGGAGTTCTTGATGCCCTGGCCGAGCGCGGAGAGCGAGCCCGTGAGCGGGGCGTCCACACCGATGACGACGGTGGTCTTCTTGCCGCCGCCGTTGTCCTTGGAGTCTCCGCCGTCGCGCGATCCGCAAGCGGTGAGGGTCAGTGCTCCCGTGGTGATCACGGTGGTGAGGACGAGCAAAGAACGGTGTCGCACGATTCTTCCTTTCCCTGGCGCGGCTCTCTCGTGAGAGGTGCCGTTAGGTCGCCGGGCCGCACTGGGAGGTCCACGGCCGTGCTGATTGCGCCCTGCGGCGCGGTGACTGGCCGTGACTCTAGGCCCGAGGTGGCGAGCACGGGGAGCAGGGAAAGGAGGATGTGACGCTCTTGTTATGCCAAGGCCAAGAATGTGTAGCGGGAGTGTGGACAAATCGGACGTTTTCTTACCTTGGTGGGTGTCCGCATCCTGAGAATTACCAGTTCTCCTAAGGGGCTTGAGGCCTTCATGCACCTGTCTTAGATCATTTTCGGCCGAATGTGGCTGCGCGTGTCCAAAGGAATCCTCCGAGTGGGCTTTCTTAAGGGAAAAGGGGGATTCCGGCCTTCATGTGCATTACGCAGAGTGACGGTCAAGAGGGCAGTTTCGAAACCGAATGGATCTTGTTCGAGTGGCGGCACGGCCCCTCACCTGCGGTTCGGTCCCGCGGGGGTATCTGCCCGGAAGACGGACACCGCACTCGGGAATGCGGTGACCTCGGTCACGTCGGCGGGCGCCAGTTCTCGGAACTCGTCGTCGCGCCGCCCTCGGCGGCGCAGCGCTGCGCCACGAACCGGTCGATGAGCTCAAGTGCCTTGTCCCGTCCGGCAGTTCGCTCCTCGGCGCGTCCTGCGGCCACCGCGTCCTCGTGGATCGCGTACTGGGCGTTGGACAGGCCCTTCTGCTCCCAGTCCAGACCGGACCACGTGGTGCCCAGGAGGGTCTCCTTCGCCCAGTAGGACACGAGGTTCGTGCACACCTGTACGGGGGAGGGCGGAGCGGTCGTGGCGGGGTCGACGGGGCCGGCGGAGGGGCTCGCGGAGCCCGCCGCGGAGGGTGGCGCGGAGGATGAGCATCCGGTCAGGGCGAGCGCCGCGAGAAGGGTGTGGGCGGCGTACCGGGCCGTGCGTGGCATGGTCCCCATGGGGGGACCGTAGGCCGTGACCATCGGTGACACAACAGATGTCGCCGCGAAGCGTGCGGACTGGCGGATTCCGGGCGGTTGACGGACGCGGTGCCGTCCGGGAACGCACGGAGGCCCGGATCCGCCGCCGTCCGGGCGGGGTCCGGGCCTGTCGGGTCGTGCGGGGGTGCGGTGGCGAGGCCGGGCGGCCGGTGCCCGGGGGCCGGCCGCCGGGGGATCAGGCGCCCGCGGCGGCCTGGTCGGCGTCGCGCAGCAGGCAGGTGAGGCGGGCGGTGCAGATCCGCTTGTCCTGCTCGTCGGTGATGACGATCTCGAAGGTGGTCGTCGAGCGGCCGCGGTGGACCGGGGTGGCGACGCCGGTGACGATGCCGGAGCGGGCGCCCCGGTGGTGGGTGCAGTTCAGGTCCACGCCGACGGCGATCTTGGTGATGCCGCCGTGCATCATGGCGCCGACCGAGCCGAGGGTCTCGGCCAGCACGGCGGAGGCCCCGCCGTGCAGGAGCCCGTACGGCTGGGTGTTGCCCTCGACGGGCATGGTGCCGACGACGCGGTCGGCCGAGGCCTCCAGGATGCGGATGTCCATCCGCTCGCCGAGGTGTCCCGCCGAGAACAGCGAGGGCAGGTCGATGCCCAGGGCCGCGTACTCGTCGAGGACCCCCTGCGGGAACTTCACTGCGTGCTGCTCGCCCATGGTCAGGCTCCGTTCGTCAACGATCGTTAACCGTCTTGTCCTGAGGTCGTTCTATCAGGCCGGTTCGAAGCGCACGACGACGGACTTGCTGGCCGGGGTGTTACTGGTGTCCGCGGTCGAGTCCAGCGGGACCAGCACATTGGTCTCCGGGTAGTACGCGGCCGCGCACCCGCGGGCCGTCGGGTAGTGCACGACGCGGAAGCCGGGCGCGCGCCGCTCCACGCCGTCCTTCCACTCGCTCACCAGATCCGTGTAGGAGCCGTCGGCCAGGCCCAGCTCGGCGGCGTCCTCGGGGTTGACCATGACGACGCGGCGACCGCCGGTGATGCCGCGGTAGCGGTCGTCGAGCCCGTAGATGGTGGTGTTGTACTGGTCGTGGCTGCGCAGGGTCTGCAGGAGCAGCCGACCCGCCGGGACGCGCGGGTACTCCACGGGCGCGGCCGTGAAATTGGCCTTGCCGGTCTTCGTCGGGAAGCGGCGCTCGTCGCGCGGGGCGTGCGGGAGCTGGAAGCCGGCGGGGCGGGCGACGCGGGCGTTGAAGTCCTCGAAGCCGGGGATCACGCGGGAGATCCGTTCGCGGATCGAGGCGTAGTCGCGCTCGAACTCCTCCCACGGGGTGGCGGAGGCCGCGCCGAGGACCGCGCGGGCCATGCGGGCCACGATCGCGGGCTCGGAGAGCAGGTGCGGGGAGGCGGGGGCGAGGTTGCCGCGAGAGGCGTGGACCATGCCCATGGAGTCCTCGACGGTCACGAACTGCTTGCCGCTCGCCTGGACGTCCTTGTCGGTACGGCCGAGGGTGGGCAGGATCAGGGCCCGCCGGCCGGTGACCGCGTGGGAGCGGTTGAGCTTGGTGGAGACGTGCACGGTCAGCGCGGTGCGGCGGATCGCGGTCTCGGTGACCTCGGTGTCGGGGGTGGCGCCGACGAAGTTTCCGCCCATCGCGAAGAGGACCTTGGCCTCGCCGTCACGCATCGCCTGGATGGAGCGGACCACGTCGTAGCCGTGCCCGCGCGGCGAGGTGATGCCGAATTCCTTGTCGAGGGCGTCGAGGAAGGCGGGCGCGGGGCGCTCGAAGATCCCCATGGTGCGGTCGCCCTGCACGTTGGAGTGGCCGCGGACGGGGCAGACGCCGGCGCCGGGGCGGCCGATGTTGCCGCGCAGCAGGAGCAGGTTGACGACCTCGCGGATGGTGGCGACGGCGTGCTTGTGCTGGGTGAGGCCCATGGCCCAGCAGATGATGGTGCGCTCGGAGGCCAGGATCATGGCCAGCGCCCGCTCGATCTCGGGGCGGGTCAGGCCGGTCGCGGTGAGGGTCTCGTCCCAGTCGGCTTCCTTCGCGGCGGCCACGAGTTCCTCGTAGCCGTGGGTGTGCTCGCGGATGAAGGTCTCGTCGGTGGCGCCCTCGGTCTCGATGACGAGCTTGTTGAGGAGGCGGAACAGGGCCTGGTCGCCGCCGATGCGGATCTGCAGGAAGAGGTCGTTGAGGGCGGTGCCCTTGAGCATGCCGACGGGGGTCTGCGGGTTCTTGAACCGCTCCATCCCGGCCTCGGGCAGCGGATTCACCGAGATGATCTTCGCGCCGGCGGTCTTGGCCTTCTCCAGGGCGGAGAGCATGCGCGGGTGGTTGGTGCCCGGGTTCTGCCCGGCGACGATGATCAGGTCGGCCTGGTGGAGGTCTTCGAGGGAGACGCTGCCCTTGCCGATGCCGATGGTCTCGGTCAGCGCGGAGCCCGAGGACTCGTGGCACATGTTCGAGCAGTCCGGCAGGTTGTTGGTGCCGAACTCGCGGGCGAAGAGCTGGAAGAGGAACGCGGCCTCGTTGCTGGTGCGGCCCGAGGTGTAGAAGAGGGCCTCGTCGGGGGAGGAGAGGGCGGTCAACTCCTCCGCGATGATCGCGAAGGCCTTCTCCCAGCTGACCGGCTCGTACCGGTCGCCGCCCTCGGGGAGGTACATCGGCTCGGTGATGCGGCCCTGCTGCCCCAGCCAGTAGCCGGACCGCGTGGCCAGATCGGGCAGCGGGTGCGCGGCGAAGAACGCGGGGGTGACCCGGCGCAGCGTGGCCTCCTCCGCGACGGCCTTGGCGCCGTTCTCGCAGAATTCGGCCGTGTGCCGCTTGTCGCCCTCGGGCCAGGCGCAGCCCGGGCAGTCGAAGCCGTCCTTCTGATTGACCTTGAGGAGCGTGCGCGCGGTCCGGGCCACGCCCATCTGCTGCTGGGCGATCCGCAGGGTGTGCCCGATCGCCGGCAGGCCCGCGGCCGCGTGCTTGGGCGGTGTGACCTGCGGTGCGTCCTGTACCGGATCGCCTGTGGGCGGCTTGGTCGCCATCGCGCTCCCCTTCGAGCGTACGTACGTATGCAGCACGTGTGGCCGCGTCCTTCGATCCTTGCACGGACCACGGAATCCGGGGAGGGCGGTCCGGTGCTCATCGGGCCCCGACCGGGTGCGCCGGGGGCGTCCGGTGGGGAGGATGCGCCGGGGGAGACGACGGGCCGGAATTGTCGGTGGGGGCGCCTAGGATCGGTGCGTGGCAGATTCATCAGCGAAGAAGACCGACCAGCCGCCCGCAGCGGACCGTCCCCGCCTGATGCTCATGGACGGGCACTCCCTGGCCTACCGGGCGTTCTTCGCGCTGCCCGCGGAGAACTTCACGACCGCGACGGGGCAGCCGACCAACGCCATCTACGGGTTCGCGTCGATGCTCGCGAACACGCTGCGCGACGAGGCGCCCACGCACTTCGCGGTGGCGTTCGACGTCTCCCGCAAGACGTGGCGCTCGACGGAGTTCCCCGAGTACAAGGCGAACCGCTCCAAGACCCCCGACGAGTTCAAGGGGCAGGTCGAGCTGATCGGCGAGCTGCTCGACACGATGCACGTGCCGCGGTTCGCCGTCGACGGCTTCGAGGCCGACGACGTGATCGCGACGCTGGCGACGCAGGCCGAGGCGGCCGGCTTCGACGTCCTGATCGTCACCGGTGACCGGGACTCCTTCCAGCTCGTCTCCGAGCACACCACCGTGCTCTACCCGACCAAGGGCGTCTCCGAGCTCACCCGGTTCACCCCGGAGAAGGTCGAGGAGAAGTACGGGCTCACCCCGCAGCAGTACCCGGACTTCGCGGCACTGCGCGGCGACCCGTCCGACAACCTGCCGGGCATCCCCGGCGTCGGCGAGAAGACCGCCGCCAAGTGGATCACCCAGTTCGGGTCGTTCGCGGAGCTCGTGGAGCGTGCCGACGAGGTCAAGGGCAAAGCCGGGCAGAACTTCCGGGACCACCTGGAGGCCGTCAAGCTCAACCGCGTCCTGACCGAGATGGTCAAGGACGTGGAGCTGCCCAAGACCCCCGCCGACCTCGTCCGCGCCCCCTACGACCGGACCGCGATGCTCGGCGTGCTGGACGTGCTGGAGATCCGCAACGCCTCGCTGCGCGAGCGCCTGCTCGCCGTGGACCCGGGCGCTGCCGTGGAGGAGGCCCCGGTCCCGGCGGCCGGTGTGGAACTGGACGCCTCGGTGCTGGGCACCGGCGAGCTGGCGCCGTGGCTGGAGAGCCACGCCGGCGGCCCGCTGGGCATCGCGACCGTCGACAGCTGGGCGCTGGGCCAGGGCAATGTCACCGAGATCGCGCTGGCCGCGGCCGGCGGCGCCGCCGCCTGGTTCACCCCCGCCGACCTCGACGAGGCGGACGAGCGGGCCTTCGCCGCCTGGACGGCCGATGCGGCCAGGCCCAAGGTCGTGCACAACGCCAAGGGCCTGATGCGGGTCTTCCCCGAGCACGGCTGGACCCTCGCCGGCGTCTCCATGGACACCGCGCTCGCCGCCTACCTCGTCAAGCCGGGCCGGCGGTCCTTCGCCCTGGACGCCCTGTCCATGGAGTACCTGCACCGCGAGCTGGCGCCCGCCGCCGCCGACGGCCAGCTGGCCTTCGGCGCCGACGAGACCGCCGAGGCCGAGGCCCTGATGGCACAGGCCCGCGCCGTCCTGGACCTGGGCGACGCCTTCACGGACAAGCTCGCCGAGGTGGGCGCCGCGGAGCTGCTCCACGACATGGAGCTGCCCACCTCCGAACTCCTCGCCCGGATGGAGCGGTCCGGCATCGCCGCCGACCGCGACCACCTGGAGGCCATGGAGCAGCAGTTCGCGGGAGCCGTGCAGCAGGCCGTGAAGGAGGCGCACGCCACCGTCGGCCACGAGTTCAACCTCGGCTCGCCCAAGCAGCTCCAGGAGGTCTTCTTCGGCGAGCTCGACCTGCCGAAGACGAAGAAGACCAAGACCGGTTACACCACGGACGCGGACGCGCTGGCCTGGCTGGCCACGCAGACCGACCACGAACTCCCGGTGATCATGCTGCGGCACCGGGAGCAGGCCAAGCTGCGCGTCACCGTCGAGGGCCTCGTCAAGACCATCGCCGCCGACGGCCGGGTGCACACCAGCTTCAGCCAGACCGTCGCCGCGACCGGCCGGCTGTCCTCCACCGACCCCAACCTGCAGAACGTGCCGGTGCGCACCGACGAGGGCCGCGCCATCCGCCGCGGCTTCGTCGTCGGCGAGGGCTACGAGTCCCTCATGACCGCCGACTACAGCCAGATCGAGCTGCGCGTCATGGCCCACCTCTCCGAGGACGAGGGTCTGATCGAGGCCTTCGCGACCGGCGAGGACCTGCACACCACCGTCGCCTCCCAGGTGTTCGGCGTGGAGCGGTCCGCGGTCGACGCCGAGATGCGCCGCAAGATCAAGGCCATGTCCTACGGACTGGCCTACGGGCTCTCCGCGTTCGGTCTCGCCCAGCAGCTGAACATCGAGCCCGCCGAGGCGCGCGGCCTGATGGAGACCTTCTTCGAGCGGTTCGGCGGGGTCCGGGACTACCTCGGCCGGGTCGTCGACGAGGCCCGCGCCACCGGATACACGGCGACGATCTTCGGCCGCCGCCGGTACCTGCCCGACCTCAACAGCGACAACCGCCAGCGCCGCGAGGCCGCCGAGCGGATGGCGCTGAACGCCCCCATCCAGGGCACCGCCGCCGACATCGTCAAGGTCGCGATGCTGCGCGTGGACAAGGCGATCGCCGAGGCCGGCCTGCGCTCGCGGATGCTGCTCCAGGTCCACGACGAAATCGTGCTGGAGATCGCCCCGGGCGAGCGTGAGCAGGTCGAGGAGCTGGTGCGGCGCGAGATGGGCGCCGCCGTCGAGCTGCGGGCCGCGCTGGACGTGTCGGTGGGCGTCGGCGCGGACTGGGAGTCCGCCGCGCACTGATCGCCGTACGACGGACCCGGCGCCCGTTCCGACCGCTCAGGCGGTGGGGACGGGCGTCCGTGTTTCCTCGTCCGCAGGGCGCCCGGTCCGGTCCCGCCGGTGTCGCAGCCGTACGAGGACCCCGTACACCAGCAGCGCCACGATCAGTCCGCCGCCCGCGCCGAAACAGATGGTCGGGATGATGTCGAGCGGCGTACGGATCCGGTCGAAGAAGTCGAAGAAGCGGAACACGCGCCGGGTGGCCCCGGCCGCCACGCACACCACGAGCAGGGCGAGCGCACCCCAGAGCTCCGCGCGGGAGAGCACCGGCACGGACGCGGGAGCCGGGAGGGCCGGCAGCCGGCGCAGCGCGGTCACCGTGAACCAGAGCAGGGCGCACGCGGCGACGGCCGAAGTGCCGTACTGGAGGAAGGAGTAACCCGGCAGACCGTAGACGAGCGGCACGGCGAGATCGGGCAGCGCGTTCGTGCCCCAGCGGTCGTTGTGCGTGAAACTGTCCCACCCCACGTGGGTGAGGGACCCGACGACCGCCGAGACGTAGAACCAGCAGAGCAGCGCCGCCCGTCGGGACCGCTCGCGCCACACCTCGCCCCGCACGAACGCGTACACCCGGCCGCGCCAGTCGCGCGGCAGGAGCGCGATCAGCGGCTCGCGCAGGAGGAGCCAGAAGCCCACGAGGACGGCGGTCAGCACGGCGTCCAGGGTGACGACCCCCGGCAGCGAGTGCGTGAAGGCCCCGTACGTCAGGACGCCTTCGACGATCGCGTCCGTGAAGTAGAAGGTGTCCGGCGCGAACGACCCGAGGACGAGCGCCGAGGCGACGAGGGGGCCCCGCGCACGCCCGGTCCGACGGATGGCCGGAAGTACGGCGGCCGCGTGGCTGAGAGTGAACGGCATGACACCTCTCCTGCGTGTTCCTGTGAGCGTCCCTTACTTCGGGCCAATGCTCCCGAAGGGTCCAGACAGTATGCGTGAGCTGCCCCGGGACGTGGGGATCCGGTGAAATCACGGCCACCTTGCGTGCTGTGTGCAGGGAGTTGACGTAGGGTCACGCGGACGTCGAGGGGGAGGGGTCCGACTCATGTCGGCTCGAATATTCGGACGCAGGCTGCGCAGGGGAACGACGGCCGCCCTGGTCTCCGCTCTGGTGGTCGCGGCCGTGACCGCGTCCCAGGCGCCGGCGGACGGGAGCACCGACCGGCTCTCCGTCGCCGGGGAGAACCTCGCGCAGCCGCCGCGCGCCGCGGACACGGCAGGCGGCGACTCCGCCTACTTCACCGAACTCCCGCCACTGGTGAGCCCGCGGCCACCGGACGTCCTGCTGCCGGACGAGGGGCAGCCGCAGCCACCGGCACAGGCACCGACGGCCCCCGCGGCCACCGCAGCGGAACAGGTCGTGACCGGGCCCGCGGAAGGGGCCCAGGGGATACCGGCGAGCGTGCTCGCCGCGTACCTGCGCGCGGAGAAGACCGTGGGGCAGAGCGACCCCGGCTGCGGACTGCGCTGGCAACTCCTCGCGGCCATCGGCAAGGTGGAGTCAGGACAGGCACGCGGCGGGCAGGTCGACCCGGCCGGGACCACACTGCGGCCGATCCTGGGACCCGTGCTCGACGGCAACGGCTTCGCGAACATCTCCGACACGGACGGCGGAGCCTACGACGGCGACTCCCGCTACGACCGGGCGGTCGGGCCGATGCAGTTCATCCCCTCCACCTGGGCCGCGTGGGGCCAGGACGCGGACGGCGACGGCCGGCGCGACCCGAACAACGTGCACGACGCGGCCCTGGCGGCCGCCCGGTACCTGTGTGCGGGGAGCAGGGACCTGCGGGTGGACGCGGACCTCGACCGGGCCGTGCTCTCCTACAACCGGTCCACGGAGTACCTGCGCACGGTGCGGTCCTGGTTCACGTACTACCTGAAGGGGACGCACGCGCTTCCGGACCGACCCGGTACGGGCCCGGGCGCGCCCACGACAAATCCCCCGAGCCCCACTCCGAAGCCGACGCCGGATCCGAGGCCGACCCCGACCCCGACTCCCACTCCGACGCCGGATCCGAGGCCGACCCCCACCCCCACGCCGACCCCGACGCCGACTCCCACGCCCACTCCGACGCCGGACCCGAAGCCCACGCCGACGCCTACGCCCACTCCGCCCCCCACACCCACTCCTACGCCCACCCCCACTCCTACGCCCAGTCCGACCGTGACGCCGTCGCCGAAGCCCAGCCCCACGGCGAGCTCCAAGCCGACCCCGCGTCCGACGCCGACGCCGACGCCGAGCCGGACGCCGACGCCGAGCGCGAGCGCGACCGGTACCCCGTAGGGCAGAAGGAGTTGGCGGCCGATCAACCGCCCCTGATAATTCCCGCTGTTCAGGGGGCGGGGAGGGTGCATGGCCGAGGTGTTCGTATGCGCGGGGTGCGGAGCCGGGCTGACCGACTCCCTGACGCGGGTCGCGCTCCCCGCCCGCACCCACCAGCACTACGGCCACGACCTGCTGCCCGCCCTGATGGAACAAGGCACCTACGCCGTCGACCCGGAGCCCTCCGGCCCGCCCCGGCTGCTGTGGGACGCGATCGGGGCCGACGAGGCGGCCGCCCGCGGCGTCTTCGCCCCGGTCCCCTCCCTCTCCTTCGGACCGGCGGGCGCGATCCTCGTCGCGCCCGGCGACACCCGCGGCACCGTGCTGATCCCCGAGCGCTGCGACGGCTACTGCCTGGGCCTGGACGGGCGAGCCGGCCCCAACCTGGCCTGCGCGGACTGCGGTCGGGCGGTGGCCACCCGCGTCGACGACTGCACGCTCTGGCAAGTGGTGCGGCTCGACCCGACCGCCGTGCACGCGATCCCCTCCGGCGGCCCCGACCCGACCGCCGACTGGGCGGAGCTCACCCGCGACCGTCGGTCCGCGCCGCCGATCGAACCCCCCGGCGGCTGGAGCCCGCACTGGGAGGCGGCCGTCGCGGTCGCCCTGGCCCACCTCCTGGCCGCCTCGGGCGGCAACCGCGTCGGTGTCCCCGCCGGCCTCCTCACGACGACCTTCGGTCGCGCGCTCGACGAACTGCTCCCGACCGCGCCGGCCGAGAAGACCCTCGCCCTGGCCTTGGCCGGACCGGGCCTGCCGACCCACGCCACCGCCGCCCCCACCGCCCCGGCCACCGACATCGTTCTCGTCCCGCAGCACCCGCAGACGGGCGAAGCCTGGCAGCCGCCGGCCGGCACCCCCGAGGCCGTGCCGCTGGCCGCCGACGTCTGGACGTACCTGGCCTTCCACGACGACCGTCGGCTGGTTCCCGCGCCCGGCCTGCTTCCCGACGGGATCCTGCGCGACGATCCGCTGCCCCAGCACCCCTGGCGAGCCTTCCGCCCCGACCGGCGTGTCCTCCTGCGCACCCTGTCCCGACTGCCCGCCGTCCGCGAACCCTGGCTGCGCGCGATCCACGACCGCCTCGGCGGCCGCCCCTGTTAGCCGGGCGGGAGCCCGCGTCCCGCGGATCGCGCCGAACGGTTCTCATCTCGTCCCCGCGTTGCTACGGTGCCCCATCTCTGACGCCTCATCAGATTTCGGAGCCCCGGCATGCGCGCATTCGTCGCCGCCGTCATCGGCCTCGCGGCCGCGCTGGCCCTCGTGTTCGCCATCACGGCGTTCGGGGTGCCCGAAGGCGAGACCTCACCCAAGCCCCTGCTCACCACCGCGCCCCCCGCGCCCGGAAAGTAGAGGAGGGCCCGGCCGTGCGACGCAGAGCGAGCCTTGTCCTGTTGGCCCTTGCCGTGTTCTGCGCAGCCCTCGCACCACTGCTGCGCTGGTACGCGTACCCCCGCCTCGCCAAGATCCCGCCGAACCAGTACCAGGAGATGGTCCTGGAGGCGAAGGACGCGACGCTCCTCGACTACACCGGCGGCATGCAGCCCAAGAAGGTCGACAAGGTCACCATCGTCCAGACCCTCAAGGGCAACGTGGAGGCGTCCGAGGAGATAGAGGCGAGCGCGGGCAAGGACGTCGTCGTCTGGGACACGCTCTCCTACATCATCGGCCCGGACGGGAAGATGGTCTCCCAGATCCCCGAGCGCTACATCTTCGACGCACACACCCAGGACCCGGTCCACGCCACCGGGGAGATGGTCGACGGGGACCCCGTCAAGCGCGAGGGCATCGAGTTCAAATGGCCCTTCTTCACCGAGCCGCGCGACTACCTGTACTTCGACGCGCAGACCCGCACCTCCTCACCGATCCACTACGTCGGACCGCGCACGTTCAAAGGCATGGACGTCTACTACTTCGAGCAGACCGTCCCCTGGACCAAGGTCCCCATGCCCAAGAAGATGCCGATCGAGGGCATCGACCCGGCGACGATCGAGGCGGCCACCGGCACCACCCTCTGGTACACGGTCAAGGCGAAGTTCTGGGTCGACCCGGTGACCGGCGCCCCGGTCAACGCCGAGCAGGACATCCAGCAGGAGATGCGCGGCGGCATCGCCGCCGGCGGCCCCGACGGCAAACTCACCGCCTTCGCCGGACACGTCACCATGCGCGAGGACTACTCCGACCACACGGTCGACCTCGTCAAGGCGAACCGTACGAAGGTCCTCGCGCTGCACACCTACGCGCCGATCGGTCTGGCCGCGGGCGGGCTCGTCCTGCTCGCCGTGGCCCTGTGGCTGGAGGCCCGGGGCCGCCGCGTCCGGGAGGCGGGCGCCGCGGGGTCGGACGGGGTCAGCGCCTGAGCCGGGCGTTGGTGTGCCGGGTGGGTTCGGCGGTGGCCGGGTCCTCCGGCCAGGGGTGCTTGGGGTAGCGCCCGCGCAGCTCCGCGCGCACGGCCCGGTAGCCGCCCTGCCAGAAGGAGGCGAGGTCGGAGGTGACGGCGGCGGGCCGCCCGGCGGGCGACAGCAGGTGCACCACTACCGGTACGCCCGCCACCCGCGGGGTCTCGGCCAGCCCGAACAGCTCCTGCAACTTCACCGCGAGCACCGGCCGGCCGTGCTCCGCGGAGTAGTCCAACCGGATCCGGGACCCGCTGGGCACCTCCAGGCGTTCCGGAGCCAGCTCGTCCAGCCGGACGGCCTCCCCGGTGGCCCACGGAAGCAGCCGGTTCAGGGCCTGCCCGGCGTCGATCCGCCCGAGGTCGGCGCGGCGCCGGGCCCGGGACAGCTCGGGCTCCAGCCATGCGTCGGCGCGCTCCAGCAGGGCCCGGTCGTCGGCCACGTCGGGCCAGGCGCCGCCGAGCGTGCGGTGCAGGAACCCGAGGCGGGACCGGAGCGTCACCGCGTCCGGGGACCAGCGCAGCAGGCCGAGCCCCTCGGAGCGCAGCCCGTCGAGGAGGGCGGCCCGTACGAGCGCGGGGTCGGGGCCGCGCAACGGACGTACGGCCAGCTCGATCGCCCCGAGGCGCTCGGCGGCGCGGGCGACGAGGTCGCCGTCCTCCCAGCGGACCTCCTCGCCGTCGGTGAGCAGGTGCCCGGCGGCGACGCGGGCGGTGTCCTCGTCGAGGACCGCGGCCAGCCGGACCCGGGCGGACGCGGAGTGCGGGGGCCTGTCGGCGACGGCGACCGCCAGCCAGGGTGCTTGCCGCAGGCCCGAGCCGTCGCCCACCTCGGCCCCGGTGCCGTTGGCCATCAGGAAGGATCCCGAACCCTTGGCCTTGGCGACCCGCTCGGGGAAGGCCAGGGCCGCGATCAGCCCGGCGGCGCCGTCGTCGGGTGCGGCCCCGCTGCCGGGGCTCCGCCCCGAACCCCGCGCCTCAAGCGCCGGCGAGGCTGAAAGATCGTGGCTCCGCCCGGGGCCGTGCTCCTCGAACGCCGGACGGGCTGAAGAATCAGCCCCGCCGGCGTTCGAGGCGCGGGGGTCCGGGGGCGGAGCCCCCGCAGGGTCGCGTTCGGCAGCGGCTCGTTCCAGGCGGCGGGCCTCCGTGCGCCAGCGGGCCGCGTAGCCGTCGCCGCCCGCGCGGGCCCGCCGCCACGCGCCGGCCAGGTCGTCCCCGTACTCCCGCGGCGGCTCCTCGCTGATCAGGGCCACCACCTCCGCGGCCCGCCTGGCACCGAGCGCGGCCGAGCCGTCCAGCAGGGCCCGGGCCAGCCGCGGGTGCAGCCCGAGCCGGGCCATCCGCCGGCCGCGCGCGGTGACGCCGCCGGCCGGGTCCACCGCGCCGACGGCCACCAGCACCTCGCGGGCCGCCGCCATGGCCCCGGCCGGCGGCGGGTCCAGCAGGGCCAGCCCGGCCGCGTCCGGATCGCCCCAGCACGCCGCCTGCAGGGCGAACTGCGCCAGGTCGGCGACGCGGATCTCCGGCGCGGGGAACGCGGCCAGCCGACCGTCCTCCGCCTCGGCCCAGCAGCGGTACACCGCACCCGGTGCCTCGCGCCCGGCCCGGCCCGCCCGCTGTCGCCCGGCCGCGCGGGACGCCCGTACGGTCGCCAGCGCGCCCAGGCCCCGCGCGTGGTCCACCCGTGGCTCGCGGGCCAGCCCGGAGTCCACCACCACGCGCACCCCGGGGACGGTCAGGCTCGACTCGGCCACGGCGGTGGACAGGATCACCCGGCGGTGATCGGCCACGGAGAGCGCCGCGTCCTGCGCCGCCGCCGGGGCCCGGCCGTGGATCTGCAGCACCTCGGCGTCCACCCCGCCCAGCTGTCCGGCGACCCGGGCGATCTCACCGACGCCGGGCAGGAAGCACAGCACGTCACCGGCGCGTTCCGCCAGCGCCCGCCGCACCACCGAGGCCACGTGCGTCAGCTGCGCCGGATCCACCCGCATGCCGTGCGGGGGCCGCACCGGCCGGGCCGGCGGGGCCCAGACCGTCTCCACGGGGTACGAGACGCCCGCGGCCTCCACCACCGGAGCACCACCCAGCACGCGCGCCCAGCCGGCCGAGTCCGTCGTCGCCGAGGCCGCCACCAGCCGCAGCTCCGGGCGCAGGGTCTCGCGTACGTCGAGGAGGAAGGCGGCGACCGTGTCGGCGTCCAGGTGCCGCTCGTGGCACTCGTCCAGGATCACCACGTCGACCCCGGTCAGCTCCTGGTCGCGCTGCAGGCGCTGGAGCAGCACCCCGGTGGTGACCACCTCGACGACGGTGTCCGGGCCGACCACCCGCTCCCCGCGCACGGTGAAGCCCACCGCCCCGCCGACCTGCTCGCCCAGCAGCCAGGCCATCCGGCGCGCCGCGGCCCGGGCGGCGATCCGCCGGGGCTCTGCGACGACCACCCGGCGTCGCGGCCCGCCACCCACCAGGCCGGCCAGGACCAGCGGCACCAGCGTGGTCTTGCCGGTGCCGGGCGGGGCGCAGAGCACCGCCGTGCCGTGGTCGTCCAGCGCCGAGATCAGCGCGGGCACGGCCTCCCGTACGGGCAGGGCGTCGAGGGCGGCGGTACGGATCACGTCAGTCGCGCTCGCAGACGAAGATCGCGGTGCCCGGGATCAGGTTGCCGCGCAGCGGGGACCAGCCGCCCCACTCCTGGCTGTTCCACGCCGGCCACTCGGGTTCGACCAGGTCGAGCAGGCGGAAGCCGCCCGCCACCACGTCGCGGACCCGGTCGCCGATGGTGCGGTGGTGCTCCACGTAGACGGCGCGGCCCCGCTCGTCCTGTTCCACGTACGCGGTGCGGTCGAAGTAGGAGGCGGCGACGGACAGCCCCTCGGGTCCGGGCTCGTCCGGGAAGGCCCACCGGACGGGGTGGGTCACGGAGAAGACCCAGCGGCCGCCGGGGCGCAGCACGCGGTGCACCTCGCGCATGACGTTCACGGGATCGGCGACGAAGGGGACGGCGCCGTAGGCGGAGCAGGCCAGGTCGAAGGAGCCGGCGCGGAAGGGCAGCTGCCCGGCGTCCGCCTCGACGAGGGGGAGGTCGTCGCCGATGCGCAGGGCGTGCTGCAGCTGGCGGTGGGAGAGGTCGAGGGCGACGGGGCGGGCTCCCTGGGCGGCCAGCCAGCGCGAACACTGGGCGGCGCCGGCGCCGATCTCCAGGATGTCCTTGTCCCGGAGGGAGGCGGCGGGGCCCAGGAGGGCCGCTTCCGCCTCGTCCAGGCCCTCGGGTCCCCAGACGAAGCGGTCGTCGCCGAGGAAGGCGCCGTGGTCGTTCTGGTACTCGTCGGCGTTGCGGTCCCACCAGCTGCGGCTCGCCCGGCTGCTCTCCGCTTCCCCCGCGTCACGCCGTGTGGCCTCGGGGTCCTCCGCGGATACCGGATCGGCCTCGGACGCTTCTTCGGAGGCGTAGTCCTCTTGGTTCATGGGGCCCGTCGTCGTAGTCTGCGAATGTCTTCTGAATGTGGCAGGAAGCGTCAGGAAGGGCTTCCCGCCCATGAATTGTGCCGGTTGTGCGGTGATCCGCCCGGGGTGTGCGCCTTCGCGCATTGACCCTGTCCGGCTGCCCCCGTATGCTACAAGTTGCGCTGCGAGCCTGTGCTCCTCAGACCTAGCAGGCTGCGCTTGCATCTGTTGATGTCCCCTCGGTTTTCGAGGCCCCGCCGCTCTTCGCGGAAGGGGGTCTCCTTGGCTGTCCGGCTTCTTCGGCAGATGCCGATAAGGGCTCCCGGCGTAGCAGTACCTACGACTTTCTGTCCGTAACCGGAGCCCTTTCCCACATGACGAGCAGCACCGAGACCACCTCTACCACTCCGCAGGTAGCGGTCAACGACATCGGTAACGAGGAAGCCTTCCTCGCCGCGATCGACGAGACGATCAAGTACTTCAACGACGGCGACATCGTCGACGGCGTCATCGTGAAGGTCGACCGGGACGAGGTCCTGCTCGACATCGGTTACAAGACCGAAGGCGTGATCCCGAGCCGTGAGCTCTCGATCAAGCACGACGTCGACCCGAACGAGGTCGTCAAGGTCGGCGACGAGATCGAGGCCCTGGTTCTCCAGAAGGAGGACAAGGAAGGCCGTCTGATCCTGTCCAAGAAGCGCGCTCAGTACGAGCGTGCCTGGGGCACGATCGAGAAGATCAAGGAAGAAGACGGCATCGTCACCGGTACCGTCATCGAGGTCGTCAAGGGTGGTCTCATCCTCGACATCGGCCTCCGCGGCTTCCTGCCGGCCTCTCTCGTCGAGATGCGTCGTGTCCGCGACCTCCAGCCCTACGTGGGCAAGGAGCTCGAGGCGAAGATCATCGAGCTGGACAAGAACCGCAACAACGTGGTCCTGTCCCGCCGCGCCTGGCTGGAGCAGACCCAGTCCGAGGTTCGCCAGACGTTCCTCACCACCCTGCAGAAGGGTCAGGTCCGCTCCGGCGTCGTTTCCTCGATCGTCAACTTCGGTGCCTTCGTGGACCTGGGTGGCGTCGACGGTCTCGTCCACGTCTCCGAGCTGTCCTGGAAGCACATCGACCACCCGTCCGAGGTTGTCGAGGTCGGCCAGGAGGTCACCGTCGAGGTTCTCGACGTGGACATGGACCGCGAGCGTGTCTCCCTGTCGCTGAAGGCGACGCAGGAGGACCCGTGGCAGCAGTTCGCCCGGACCCACCAGATCGGTCAGGTCGTCCCGGGTAAGGTCACCAAGCTGGTTCCGTTCGGTGCGTTCGTCCGCGTGGACGAGGGCATCGAGGGTCTGGTCCACATCTCCGAGCTGGCCGAGCGCCACGTGGAGATCCCGGAGCAGGTCGTCCAGGTCAACGACGAGATCTTCGTCAAGGTCATCGACATCGACCTTGAGCGTCGCCGGATCTCGCTGTCGCTGAAGCAGGCCAACGAGTCCTTCGGTGCCGACCCGGCGTCGGTCGAGTTCGACCCGACCCTGTACGGCATGGCCGCGTCGTACGACGACCAGGGCAACTACATCTACCCCGAGGGCTTCGACCCCGAGACCAACGACTGGCTCGAGGGCTTCGACAAGCAGCGCGAGGCCTGGGAGACCCAGTACGCCGAGG
This sequence comes from Streptomyces sp. CLCI03, assembly GCF_053615355.1. Taxonomy (NCBI): domain Bacteria; kingdom Bacillati; phylum Actinomycetota; class Actinomycetes; order Kitasatosporales; family Streptomycetaceae; genus Streptomyces; species Streptomyces sp. CLCI03. The sequence goes on from NZ_CM132132.1 coordinate 6,039,663, forward strand.
CGCAGCAGCGCTTCGAGCAGCACCAGGCTCAGGTCATCAAGAGCCGCGAGGCCGACGAGGCCGCTGCCGCCGAGGGTGCTGCCGCCCCGGCCGCCGGTGGCAACGCCGGTGCGGGCATCTCGGGTGGTTCGTACTCCTCGGAGTCGGACGAGACCTCCGGCGCCCTGGCGTCGGACGAGGCCCTGGCCGCGCTCCGCGAGAAGCTGGCCGGCGGCCAGAGCTGATCGCAGCGCGCATCACACTCCGGTGTGAGCAGAGCTGAACCGCGTTGAACGGTAAGGCCCGTCCCCTTCGGGGGGCGGGCCTTACCGCGTTCCACCGGCCCGGTCCGCCCGAGTGATCCACTCTGTTCCTGTGAATGCGGCCAACTGGGGAATGGGCGCGCCGCCTTGGACGTTCTTGGCTGAGAACGAGGCGAGGAGGAGTGGTGACGGTGCTTGATCCACAGGGTTTGTACGAATGGGATGCCAAGGGCCTGGCGGTGGCCGACCTGGCGGTCGCCCAGGACTCGGCCGGGCTGGTCATGCTGTACCACTTCGAGGGGTACATCGACGCGGGAGAGGCCGGCGAGCAGATCGTCGAGCGGCTCCTGGACACCCTGCCCCACCAGGTGGTCGCCCGCTTCGACGCGGACCGGCTGGTCGACTACCGGGCCCGGCGCCCGCTGCTGACCTTCCAGCGCGACCACTGGACGGAGTTCGAGGAGCCCCGGCTGGAGGTCCGGCTCGTCCAGGACGCCACCGGAGCGCCCTTCCTGCTGCTCTCCGGCCCGGAGCCGGACGTGGAGTGGGAGCGCTTCTCCGTCGCCGTCCGACAGATCGTCGAGCGCCTCGGCGTCCGGCTCTCGGTCAACTTCCACGGCATCCCCATGGGCGTCCCGCACACCCGTCCCGTGGGCATCACCCCGCACGGCAACCGCACCGACCTCATGCCGGGCCACCGCAGTCCCTTCGACGAGGCCCAGGTGCCGGGCAGCGCGGAGTCCCTGGTGGAGTTCCGCCTGGCCCAGGCCGGGCACGACGTGCTGGGCGTCGCCGCGCACGTCCCGCACTACGTCGCGCGCTCCGCGTACCCGGACGCCGCGCTGACCGTGCTGGAGGCGATCACCGCGGCCACCGGGCTGGTCCTGCCGGCCGTGGCGCACGCCCTGCGCACCGAGGCGCACCGCACGCAGACGGAGATCGACCGGCAGATCCGGGAGGGCGACGAGGAGCTGGTCGCCCTGGTGCAGGGGCTGGAGCACCAGTACGACGCGGCCGCCGGGGCCGAGACCCGCGGGAACATGATCGCCGAGCCGGCGGAGCTGCCGTCGGCGGACGAGATCGGCCGCGAGTTCGAGCGGTTCCTCGCCGAGCGCGAGGGCGAGAACTGACGTACGGGCGGGGCCCCCTATGCTGCGGGGCATGCTGAAAGTAGGCCTGACGGGCGGAATCGGTGCCGGCAAGAGCGAGGTCTCGCGACTGCTGGCGGGGTACGGGGCGATCGTCGTCGACGCCGATCGGATCGCGCGCGAGGTCGTGGAACCCGGTACACCCGGGCTCGCGGCCGTCGTGGCGGCCTTCGGGGAGTCGGTGCTGACCGCGGAGGGGACGCTGGACCGGCCGAAGCTGGGGGCCATCGTGTTCGCGGACCCGGCGAAGCTCCGGACACTGAACGCGATCGTGCACCCGCTGGTGGGGGCCCGGTCGGCGGAGCTGGAAGCCGCCGCGGGCGCCGACGCCATCGTGGTGCACGACGTACCGCTGCTCACGGAGAACGGCCTGGCGCCGCTCTACGACCTGGTCGTCGTGGTCGACGCGACACCGGGGACACAGCTGGCCCGGCTGACCGCGCTGCGCGGGATGGCCGAGGAGGAGGCACGGGCCCGGATGGCCACGCAGGCCACCCGGGAGCAGCGGCTCGCGGTGGCGACCCTCGTGATCGACAACGACGGGCCGCTGGAGGCGCTGGAACCGCAGGTGCGCAAGGTCTGGGACGAGCTCACGGCGCGGGCGGCGGGCGGCTCGGCCTGACGGGCTCGACCTGACCGGCCGGCTCGGTTCGGCCGGCCCGGCGTGACGTGTGCATGGAATAGCGGGTGGGGCGGGGGCGTTGAACGCGCCCGGAGAGGGAAGGATTTCGAACGTGTCCGAGACCGCGCGCCCCACACCGTCCAGCCCGGAAACCCACGTCATCGACTACCGGGCCGCCGAGCAGCTGCTCGCCGCCCGCGACCCGCGCGGCGCGGTCAAGCTGCTCGACTCGGTCATAGCCGCGCACCCGGAGAACACGGCGGCGCGGCTGCTGCGCGCCCGGGCCTTCTTCGCGGCGGCGCAACTACGACCGGCCGAGCTGGAGTTCGAGTTGGTGCTCGAACGCGAGCCGGACAACGCCTTCGCGCACTTCGCGCTGGCCCGTACGTTCGAGCGCTCGGGCCGGCCCGAGCAGGCCCGCAGGCACTTCCGGCTCGCCGCGGCCCTCGACCCGCGGCCCGAGTACCTGGCGGCGGCCCGCTTCGAGGGCCCGCCCACGGAGGGCCGGGCCGGAGCCGATCCCGCCTGACACACCGGCGGCGAGGCTCCGCACCCGCGGGCGAGGCTCCGCACCGCCCGCGGGGCCTCACCGAACGTGGGGCGGTTCGTACGGTGGGATGTCCGGGCCGGGCTGGTAGTGCGGCCCCTGGTGGATGTGGCGCACGATCATGACCAGGTCCACGGCCACGACCACCGCCAGCGCCCCGCAGGCGGCCGCCCAGCCGGGGCGGCCCACCAGCGAGAACAAGGCCGTGCCGGCGGCAGCCCAGACCAGCCCCCAGACACCCAGCCAGAACCGCAGCCGCAGCGGACTGCGCGCGGTCACCGGCTCATTTCCGGAACGCATGGCCATCGCCTCTCCTGTCCATGGTCCCACCCCCTCCGGGTCAGGGGTTGAGCTTGTGGACGGCCTTGGTGGTCGTCTTCTTGAAGTCGGCGACCGGGGCGTGGGACAGGTCGCCCATCTGGCCCCACTGCACGACGGTCACCGTGGAACCGTCGCGGCCGATCCCGAACAGGTGTACGCCGGGCTCCGACTCGGGGATCGAGGTGTGGACCCCGTAGACGTGCGCGCCCTCCTCGACGGGGAGCGTTCCGTAGTCCTGCCAGGAGGCGGTGCCGCCCGGGGTCGTGCGCAACCAGTCGGCGGCGCAGGCGGCGACCTTGCGCTCCAGGGAGCCGGCGAGCTTGGCCGCCGCGGCGGGCGAGGCGGACCGGACGGAGACCTGCACGGCACCCGTGTCGTACTCGGTGCCGAAGGCGCGGTGCCAGCTGCCCGCCGCCGGAAGGACGCCCTCCAGACAGAACGGCGCGGACTCGGGCAGCCCCTTGGTGACCGCGCCGGCGTACCAGGGCGAGCTGGGGTGCGGCGGAAGATCGGCGCCGGCCAGGAAGCCGGGCGCGGTGACGGCCGCGGCGGAGGTGGAGGCGGTCAGGACGAGGGCGGCCGCCGCCGCGACGAGCGCGGTGGTGAGGGTGGTGGCGGTGCCGGAACGTCGGAGCATGGTCGGTTCTCCCCGTGAGAGCGGTGGTGGTGTGTGCCTGACGAGCCTGTTCCCCGAACGGCGTGGCGGGCGACGGATCGCGGCGAATCCGGGACGCTGGAACGGCCGTACGCACCGTCACCTGGGGGAACACCTCATGCATGGAACGCGGTCGCGGGACGCGGAATGGGGGAGAGCGTGAGCGAGGCCGAGGATTTCGCACGGTTGTTGCGGGAGCTGAAGGAACGTGCGGGGCTCAGTTACGGGGCCTTGGCGCGCCGGTTGCACACGAGTACGTCGACACTGCACCGGTACTGCAACGGGGAGGCGCTGCCGGCGGAGTTCGCGGTGGTGGACCGCTTCGCCCGGGCCTGCGGGGCGACGCAGGGGGAGGCGGTGGACCTGCACCGGGCGTGGCTGCTGGCGGACGCGCGGCGGCGCGCCGGAACCGCGGCACAGCCGGTGCCGGGGCCGGAGCCTGTGGCCGTGCCGGAGCCGGGGCCGGAGCCTGTGGCCGAGCCCGAGCCCGAGCCCGAGCCCGAGCCCGAGCCGACCGTGGTGGTGGCGCCGGAGTCCGTGCCGCAGCCGGTGGCCCGGGGGGCCTGGTACCGGCGGCGGACGGCCGTGGTCGCCGCCGCGGGCGTGACGGCCGGGGCGGTGGCCGTGGCCCTGCTGGCGGCGGCCGGCCCCGACCGGGGCGCGCCGCACGCCGGCGGAAGTACGGGTACCGGTAAGGGGGCGACCGCGGGTACGGGTGCTCCGGTGTCCCCGGGATCCCCGGGGTCGGGTTCCGCCTCGGCGCCGGCGGTGACGGACGCACCGGAGCCGACATCGCCGGCGGGCTCGGCGGGCTCGGCAGGCTCGGCGGGGGAGACCGGGGCGACGGCCTCGGCGCCCGGCGGGACCTCCGTGTCACCGTCGACCCAGGGCCGGGCGCCGGCCGTGCCCCTGAAGGCGGCGGTGCGGTCGCACGTGTGGACCGCCGGCTGCGATCACGCCTACCTGAGCGAGCGCGCTCCCGGATCGGTGTCCCCGCCGCCCGTGGAGGCGGACGCGCCCGCCTGGGCGTCGGCGCAGGGTGCCGTGCACGCCGGGTCGCAGATCGTGGAGGTGACCCTGCACGGCACGGGCGAGGGCGCCGTGGTCCTGGAGGACCTGGAGGTACGGGTGGCCGCCCGCCGCAAGCCACCGGCCTGGCACGTCTACCAGATGTCGCAGGGCTGCGGCGGCGGGCTCACCCCCGCCGCGTTCGCCGTCAATCTGGACGCGCCGCGCCCGCTGGCCCGGCCCGTGGCCGGGAACGACGGCGGCGACCCGCTGCCCGCCCCCGCCTTCCCCCTGCGCGTCTCGGCGTCCGAGCCGGTCGTCCTGCGGGTGGAGGCGGCCACCACGGGCTGCGACTGCGACTGGTCCCTCGACCTCCGGTGGACCGGCCCGTCCGGGTCGGGCACCCTCCGCATCGACGACGGCGGGCGGCCGCTGCGCACCAGCGCCGCCACCGGTCGGCCCGTTTACGGGTACGCGCTGGAGCAGGGCCGCTGGGCCCGCTGAACCGCAGGTCAGAGGCCGTTGTCGGTGGTGGCGCCTAGACTCGTCGGCAGAGGGGACCGGCGGATTCGCCGGGCCATCGACGGGGGGACGGGGAGGGGGACACGCCATGACACAGCAGGACCACGCGCAGGCCCCCGCGCAGGCCCAGGCAGCGCCGCGGCCGCAGCGCCCGTCGCCGTCGCAGCCCACCGCGCTGCTGCGGCACGCCGCCGTCTTCCTGCCCGCCGGGGTCCCCCGCGAGGGGCGGGTCGCCTTCTGGGCGCCCGACGGGGACGCCTTGCCCGAGGTGGGTACGCCGGTGCCGCTCACCGTCGTACGTCCGCACGGCGACGGGGTCCGCAGCCGGACCGTGCCCGCCGTGACCTTCTCCGTCGCCTCCGCCCTGCCCCTGCTCGCGCGGGCGCCCCACAGCCCCGCCTCGCATCCCGCCACCCGCGCCTGGGGAACCGCCGCCCGGCAGGCGCTCACCCTCGCCGCCCGTGGCCGGCTCCTCCCCGGACTCACCCCCGAAGGCGTCGACGCCTGGCGGGCCGGGCCGCTCGACGCCGCCGACGTCGACCACCTCCGCGCGGTCGCCGCCGCGCTGCCGCACGAGGGGTACGCGACGCCGCTCGCCGGGCGCCGCCCGCTCCAACTGCCGGAACCGGAGGCACTGGTCCGCGCCTTCCTCGACGCCGTCGCCGACGGCCTGCCCCGCACCCCGGCCGCGGCCGTGGCAGCCGGCCGACCGTTCGCGGCGCGGGAGCCGCAGCTGGTCCCCGGGATACAGGACTGGGCCGCCCAGGTCGCGGCCGGCTCCGACACCGGCGTGGGGATCTCGCTCCGGCTGGACCTGTCCGCCTTCCGGCTCTTCGAAGAGGCCGAGGAGGAGGACGTCCGGCGGGCCGGGGCCGCCGTCGTGCAGGTGCACAGCCTCGCCGACCCGACCCTGGTCACCGATGCCGGGCAGCTGTGGGCGGGCACGGCGGCGGCCGGGTTCGGCCCGCGCGCCAGGATCGACGCCGTGCTCGCGCTGCGCCGGGCCGCTCGGGTCTGGCCCCCGCTGCTGCGCCTGCTGGACCAGCCCGTGCCCGATGCCCTGGCCCTGTCCGACCCGGAGCTGGAGGACCTGCTGGGCGTGGCCGCGACCCGACTGGCCGCCGCCGGGGTCCTGGTCCACTGGCCGCGCGAGCTGGCTCGTACGCTGTCGGCGACCGCCGTCGTCCGGTCCACCGCGCCCGGTTCGGCGACCGACGGGACGGCCTTCTTCGACGCCGAGCACCTCTTCGCCTTCTCGTGGGAGCTGGCGCTGGGCGGCGACCGGCTCACCCCGGGGGAGATGGACGCGCTGGCCGAGGCGCACCGGCCGGTCGTCCGGCTGCGCGACCGGTGGGTGCGGGTCGACCCGGAACTGGTGCGCAAGGCGCGCAAGCGGGAGCTGGGTGTCCTGGACCCGGTCGACGCGCTGGCCACCGTACTGACGGGGACCGCCGACATCGACGGGACGACGGTGGAGGCGGTGCCGGTGGGCGCGCTGGCCGCCCTGCGGGACCGGCTGACGCGGGAGCAGGACCCGCTGCCGCAGCCCCCCGCCCTCAAGGCCACCCTGCGCGACTACCAGGCGCGCGGCCTGGCCTGGCTGGACCTGATGACCTCGCTCGGTCTCGGTGGCTGCCTCGCCGACGACATGGGCCTCGGCAAGACCGTCACGCTGATCGCGCTGCACCTGCACCGGGACCGGCCGGAGCCCACCCTCGTGGTGTGCCCCGCGTCCCTCCTCGGCAACTGGCAGCGGGAGATCGAGAAGTTCGCCCCCGGCACGCCCGTGCGCCGCTTCCACGGCAACGGCCGCAGCACCGAGGACCTGACGTCCTGCGCGGGCGGGTTCGTCCTCACCACGTACGGGACGATGCGCGCCAGCGCCGCCCTGCTCGCCGAACAGAGCTGGGGCATGGTCGTCGCCGATGAGGCGCAGCACGTCAAGAACCCGCATTCGGCGACCGCGAAGGCGCTGCGCACGGTGCCGGCGCCGGCCCGGGTGGCACTGACCGGCACCCCGGTGGAGAACAACCTCTCCGAGCTGTGGGCGCTGCTCGACTGGACCACGCCCGGGCTGCTGGGCCCGCTCACCGCCTTCCGGGCCCGCCACGCCCGCCCGGTGGAGCACCAGACGGAGGAGGACGGGGGCAACGAAGCGGCGGTCGCCCGACTGTCCGCGCTCGTCCGGCCGTTCCTGCTGCGCCGCAAGAAGTCCGACCCCGGCATCGCGCCCGAGCTGCCGCCGAAGACGGAGACCGACCATCCGGTCTCCCTCACCCGGGAGCAGGCCTCGCTCTACCGGGCGGCGGTGGACGAGGCGATGGCCGTGATCGAGTCGAGCGAGGGCATGGAACGGCGCGGCATGATCATGAAGTTGCTGGCCTCGCTCAAGCAGATCTGCAACCACCCCGCGCAGTACCTGAAGGAGGAGCAGCCCCGGATCCCGCACCGCTCGGGCAAACTCGCCCTGCTGGACGAGCTGCTGGACACGATCCTGGCGGAGGGCGGTTCGGTGCTGGTCTTCACCCAGTACGTGACGATGGCCCGCCTGATCGAACGGCACCTGCAGGCCCGCGGGATCGCCTCGCAGCTGCTGCACGGGGGGACGCCGGTGCCGCGCCGCGAGGAGCTCGTCGACCGGTTCCAGGCGGGCGAGGTCCCGGTCTTCCTGCTGTCCCTGAAGGCCGCGGGCACCGGGCTGAACCTCACCCGGGCCGGCCATGTCGTCCACTTCGACCGCTGGTGGAACCCGGCCGTCGAGGAACAGGCCACCGACCGCGCCTACCGCATCGGCCAGACCCAGCCCGTCCAGGTCCACCGGATCATCGCCGAAGGCACCGTCGAGGACCGGATCGCCGAGATGCTGGAGGCGAAGCGGGCCCTGGCGGACGCCGTCCTGGGCTCCGGGGAGTCGGCGCTGACCGAGCTGACCGACCGCGAGCTGGCCGACCTCGTCTCCCTGCGGAGGCCCGGATGATCACCGCGCGGGACGACCGCCGCCGCACCTTCGAGACCGTGCCCGCCGGGGCCGAGGCGGTCAGCTGGTGGGGCCGGGCCTGGGTGTCGGCGTTGGAGGAGGTCGCGCACGACGCGGCCCGCCTGGCCCGGGGGCGTACGTACGCGGACGGGGGACGCGTCAGCGCGGTCACCGTCACCCCCGGCCGGATCGTGGCGTACGTCCGGGGCAGCAGGCCCCGCCCGTACCGCACCGAGCTGACCCTGCCCGCCTTCGCCGACCCCGAGTGGGACGAGCTGCTGGAGACGGTCGCGGCCGACCCCGCGGCGCTCGCCGCCCTGCTGGAACGGGAGGTCCCGCAGTCGCTCGCGGGAGCCGTCCTGCCCGGCGCGGGCGAGCTGGTCCCGCACTGCTCCTGCCCGGACTTCGGGCGTCCGCCGTGCAAGCACGCGGCGGCCCTCTGCTACCGGGCGGCCCGCCTCCTGGACGAGGACCCCTTCGTCCTGCTGCTCCTGCGCGGTCGCGGCGAGCGGGAACTGCTCGACGAACTCACCCGCCGCAACGCCGCCCACGCCGCGCGCGAACAGCCGGACGCGGCGCCCGACTTCCCCGGCGTTCCGGCCCGCGCGGCACTCGCCCGCACCGGCCTGCCGCTCCTGCCCGCGCCGCTCCCCGTGCCCGCCGCCGTGGGCCTTCCGCCCGCCTACCCGGCCGACCCGGCGGCGCCGGACCCGCTGGCCCTCGACCAGCTCGCCTCCGACGCGGCCGCCCGAGCCCTGGACCTCCTCACCACCGGCGAGGACCCGATCGCCGGGCTCACCGTGTGGCAGGACGCCGTCCGGCTGGCGTCCGCGCACCCCACGGCGGGGCTGACCGGCGCGGCCCGCACCCTGTACCGGGAGCTGGCCCGCGCCACCGGCCGCACTACCACCGATCTCGCCCGGGCCGCCGCGGCCTGGCGCCAGGGCGGGCGCCCGGCCCTCGACGCCCTCGAAGAACCCTGGGATCCGCCGGCGGGCCCCTTCGACCGGGCTCGCCCGGCCCTGCTCGCCGCGGGCCAGGGCTCCTTCCGCCCCGACCGCAACCGCCTCACGATCCGCGCGCGCCAGCTCCGCCTCGGCCGCGAGGGCCTCTGGTACTGCTACGAGGACCGCCACGGTGACCAGGACTGGTGGCCCGTGGGCCGCCCATCCCCGGACCCGGTCAGCGCTCTGCTGGGCTGATGCCCTCCGCCCAACGGGTCAGGGTGGCGAAGTCGCGGTCGCGCAGACCGTGACGCGGGTGGATCCGCAACAGGAGGGCCGGGCCCGGATGGTGCTCGGCGACCCAGGCCCGGTCGCGCGGGGTGATCATGTCGTCGACCCAGGCGAAGGGACGGCCGGCCGCCCAGTCGCGGAGGTGGCGGGTCTTCCAGGAGAGGCCGTCGGGGTCGTCGGCGAAGAGCTCGGGCCACTCGACGACGGTGAGGTCACCCGGCAACCCGATGTGCGGGGAGATCATCGTGTTGGCCTGGTGCGTCCAGGCGGTGGCCCAGGTGAGCTCGAAGGGCAGGGCCAGCAGCCGGGCTCCGTGGGAGGGATGAAGGCGTACGCGGGCGCCGCGCCGGGCCTTGCGGGACTCCGGATCGCGGTAGGAGAGCCAGACGTCGGGCCACATCCGGTGGCTCCGGTATCCGCGCAATCCGGCCAGGGCGGAGCGGAACGGGTTGAGGGGGCCGTCCACGTCGAGAAGGAGCAGCGGGCGATCGGTCATGAAGTACCCAGTACCCAGTACACGATTGAGTGAAATGCCTACCGTCCCTATAACCCGAATGGGGTCGGAGCGTTGTTTCCGGTGTGGGGACATTACCCCGCGAACTTCTCCGGAAGGCAGGGAAACTGATGCGTCACAGTCGTCGGAACGGCTTGATCGCGGCGATGGTTGCGGGCGGCGGACTGGCGGTCGCGGGTGTGGGCGGTCTGGCCCACGCCGATGCGGACGCGAGCGGCCGGGCCGAGCGCTCGCCGGGACTGCTGTCCGGGAACCTCGTACAACTGCCGGTGAACATCCCCGTGAACGCGTGCGGGAACACCGTGAGCGTGGTCGGCGTGCTCAACCCGGCCGCCGGGAACCGCTGTAGCAACGCGTCACCGGGCGGTGGCGGCGGACATGCGACCTCGGGAACCACCCACTCCTCGAAACCCGTAGCCGGGAACAGTGGCGGGGCCGTCGCCGAGGGACGGGGAAAGGATTCTCCGGGAGTGCTGTCCGGCAACGGGATCCAGCTCCCCGTCGACCTCCCGCTGAACATCAGCGGCAACTCCGTGAACGTGGTCGGCATCGGCAACCCCTCGGTCGGCAACACGTCCGTCAACGGTGAGGAGCCCACGGGCGGCAAGCCCGTCCAGCCGCCCGTCGTCGAAGAGCCGGTGACCCCGCCCGCACCCGTGTCCGTGCCGCCGGCCCCGCGCCCGGCACCGCCCGCCCCGCCGCGGCACATCGAGGCGCTCGCCCACACCGGGTCGGACGGCATCGGCTATCTGCTGCCCAGTGGCGGCGCGCTCCTCCTCGGCGGGGTGCTCCTCTACCGTCGCTTCCGCCTCAACTGAGCGGATCAGGCAGACGGATCCGGGGCGGGCGCGGACGCGTGCCCCGGAGGCAGGGTGCGCCACCCGTCCAGGATGGCGTCGATCCGCGGGGCCAGCCGGGCGCGGGCCGCGAACCGCGGGATCCCGGCCATCAGCAGGGCGTCGTACTCGGTGTCGGTGTGCCGCACCGCCGCCCGGACCGCGACGGAGACCGCCAGTTCGTCGAGGGCCCGACCGGCCGCGGTCCGGCCCACCCGGCCGCTGCCGCGCACCGAGGCGTGGGTGGCGATCGCCACGGCCCGGTCGGCCGGACATCCGGGGAACAGCCGCACGATCTCGGCGGCGAAGGCCGCCGTGAACCGGGTGTCCTCGGCCGCACGCCGCCGCCGGTCGCGCTCCCGGCGGCGTGCCCGCGCCTCCGAGTCCGCGAGGCAGGCCCGCTCCGCGCCGGCCAGGGCGGCCTCCTCGACGAGGAGGCCCAGGCGTTCGTAGCGGTGCCGGCGCTTGTTGAAGCGCACGACGACGGCGCACAGCGAACTGGCCTCGCGGGAACGGCGGGTGAGCGCCGTGTCCCCCCGCGGGAGATAGACGAGATGGCCGAGATCCGTACAGTCCAGGCAGCGGGGCACACCGGACTCGCGGACGAGGTGCCGCAGCGGGCCCTGCCGGCAGTCGGCGCAGTGGATCTGCTTCAGCGATTCGAAAACCACCAGGCTCATAGAGGTGTGATACCGCTGTATGACCCTCATATCACCTGGTGAAGAAGGCATGTTGATGTTTCGTCGAGTGTTCCTGGATGCCCCGCGGCCCTTTTACCGTGGGGCGGTGGACCGTAGGGGGTCCGCCGAGGAGGGGCACATGGGTGGGCGGCAGACGATGACGGAATGGTCGGGCGGGGCGTGCGTCGCCATGCTCCCGACTGGCCGGGAGATAGTCATACCGCCGGGCGGTTGCACCGGCTGGCACTTCCACCGGGTCAGGCTGGACGCGGTGGTCGTGGCGGGGACGCTCACCCGGGTCCTGCACGACCGCACCGTCGAGGTGCACACGGCCGGGACCAGCTTCGTGGAACCCGCGGGCATAGGACACATCCACCTGGGCCACAACCTCGGCACCGAGCCGGTCGTGCTCCACGTGACCCCCGCGCTCCCGGCCGGGACGCCCTTCGCGATACCCACGCCGGCTCCGGCCGGCATCACGCGCGCGGTCTGCGGACAACACGCGCACTGAACCCGCCCACCCCCGCGCCCGGCCCGCCCCGGCCCCCGCCGCCCCGCATCCGGCGGGCGCTCACACCAGTCGGCGTATCTCCCCGCGGACCCGGTAGAAGCCGCCCGAGGCCGCGTGCAGCCCGTCCACCACGTACCGGGCGCCGACCTCCCGGATCCCGCGCGGGAACTGCACGTTCCACGTGGGCTCGAAGCCGCCCGACACCACCTGCACCCGCATGCGGCCGCCCTGCTGGACACACTCCACCACCACGCCGGCCGCCGGGTCCGCCGTCACCGCCGCCATCGAGACCGTCGCCACCGCCGAGGCCGACGCGGCCGGTGTGAACACCGGGAGCGCCGCCGCCGACTTCACGTCCATCGGCGCGGGCACCGAGCCCTGCTGGGCCGCCGCGATCGCCTGCTCGGTCGCGTCCACACAGACCAGCGACCCGTCGGTGGTCACGAGGTACAGCCGCTCGTCCAGGTACTGCATGGACAGCGCCGACCCGCCGCCCGTCCCCAACTTCCACAGGCGTCGGCCGTCGGCGTCGAAGCAGTAGACCGAGGAGGAGGAGTCACCCGCGAAGACGTGCCGCCCGTCGGGCGAGGTCGCGCACGAGTACACCGCCGCGTCGCACGCGTAGGAGGCCTCCACCGCCCCCGTCGCCTTCGAGAGCCGCTGCACGGTGTTGCGGGCCGTCCCCGCGTACACCGCGTGGTCCTCCTGCCAGCCGAACAGCACCCCGCCGGGGGTCTTGGTGTGCCACAACTGCCCGGTGCCGTCGGCCGCGTACGCCGTCACACCGCCGCTGTGCCCGTGGAAGACCGCCCGCTCGTCCGCCCGGACCATCCAGGCGCCGTGGCCGCCGGACTTCCGTGACCACTGGTGCTCGTCCTCGTGGTCGATGACGGTCAGGCCGCCGTTCGCGTCGGAGACGTTCAGCACGCCCTCGTGGATGTCGAGCCAGTAGATGTCCACGTCCGCGGCGATCGCGTAGGCGCCGAACGGCACCTTCGACGACAGGTCGTACACCGTGCCGTCGTCACAGCCCGCGTATATCCAGAACTCGTCCGCGACCAGGCACTTCACCCCGTCCGGCAGCGAATAGCGGGCCAGCACCTCGCCGCCGTGGCTCAGCGTGTAGACATCGCCCGCCTGGTTGCCGACCCAGCAGCGGTCCTCGTCCACGTGGATGCCGAAGGCCGACGAACCGGTCCGGAACCGCCACAGCACCGGAGCCACCGCACGCGCCGTCGAGGGCGCCGAGGTCACCTGGCGGCGGGTGACCGACCGGGCGGCGCGCTGCCCCCGCACCGCCGGGGCGTACCCCTTGCGGACCTTCTCCCCGATCTTCTTCGCGGCGGCCGCCCGGGCCTTCTCGGCGCTCGGGAACGCGGAGGTCTGCAGCTGGCCGTCCGCGCCGATGCGCCCGTACCGCACGGACACGGCCGTGCCGTCGACGGTCACCTCGTAGAACTTGTGCGCCGCGCCGTCGTCCTGCGACAGCTCCAGATACGTCGTCTCCCGAGCCATGACAAACCTCTCCCCAAAGGCAGCGCCGCCGGCTCCCTTTCGGCCGGTGATCCCTCGTGAAAAACGCTACGGCCCACCACTGACAATGGGCCGGTGCAGTGGGAAGCGATCACATGGCAGCGGATGGCCGAGCGGCTCGCCGGTCACCTCGACAAACTCGACACCCCCGACGACGCGCACGAGCGGGGCGGTTGGCAGCGGGTGGGCATCGACGGCGCCCCCGCCGCCGACACCGCTGTCCTCGCAGGTGAACTGGCCGAATCGCTGCGGCTGCGCGGACGCCCGTCCCTGGTGGTGCCGGCCGACGGATTCCTGCGGCCGGCCTCCCTCCGTTTCGAGTTCGGCCGGCAGGACGTGGACTCCTACCTCGACGGCTGGTACGACACAGCCGCACTCTGGCGGGAGGTCTTCGGCCCGACCGACCCCGGCGGCACCGGTCGGGTGCTGCCGGACCTCTGGGATCCGGTGACCGACCGGGCGACCCGTAGTCCGTACGTCGAACTCCCGCCCGGCGGCGTGCTGCTCGTGCACGGCCCGTTGCTGCTGGGCCGGTGGTTCCCCTTCGACCTGAGCGTGCACGTCCGGCTCTCCGCGGGCGCGCTCGCCCGACGCACCGAGGAGTCCGCGCGCTGGACGCTGCCCGCCTTCGCGCGCTACGAGGCCGACACCGACCCGGCGTCGACCGCCGACGCCGTGGTCCGGGCCGACGACCCCCGCCACCCCGCCTGGACCGGCGTCCGGAGCCGCTGACGGGCCGGAACGGCCTCATCGGCACCCCGACACCGCCACGACCGCCACGACCGCTACGGCCGACCGCCCTGCCGGGTCACCGCCAGGGCCGCGGCCCGGCACCCGGCGCGGGCGGCCTCCGTCGGTTCCGCGCCCTCCAGCCGGGCCGCGAGGAAGCCCCCGGTGAAGGCGTCCCCGGCACCCGTGGAATCCACCGCCAGGGCCGGCTCCGCCTCGACCTCGGCGGTGATCCGGCCGCGTTCGGCGATCAGCGCCCCCGCCGCGCCCCGGGTCACCACCACCAGCGGCACCCGCCGGCTGAGCTCCGCTGCCGCCCGGGCCACCCCCGTCGGCTCCGGCAGCCCGGACAGCAGCCGGGCCTCGTCCTCGTTCGGCAGCAGCACGTCCACCCCCGTCACGGCCTCCATGAAGCGCTGCGGCCCGAGCCCGACCAGGAATCCCGCCGAGGCGGGGTCCACGCTCACCGACACCCCCCGCGTCCGGGCCGCCCGCAACGCGACCACGGCCAGCTCCCGGCTGCTGTCGGCGAAGAACAGATAACCGGACAGGTGCAGATGGGCCGCCCCGTCCAGCAGGGAGGGGGTCCAATCGGCGGGGCACAACCGCAGCGATGCCCCGCTGTCGGTCAGGAACGTCCGCTCCGCGTCCTTGCCGACCAGCGCGACCACCGTCCCGGTCGGCTCCCGTGCGTCGATGACCAACCGCGGCCGCACCCCCGCGTCCACGAGCGCCCGCTCGTGCCAGCGCGCCGACTCGGCCCCCACCCTCGCCAGGAGGCGTACCTCCGCGGTCCCCGTACGGGCCGCCCAGCAGGCCGCGTTGGCCCCGGCCCCGCCCGGCAGGGTCCGGATGCGGGCCGCCGTGTCGGTGGCCGGAGCCAGCGGCTCCGGATGTATGGCCACCACGTCCGTCACCACGTCCCCGACGACGAGCAACGCCCCCGGCCCGGTCATGCCCGCGCCGCCCAGGCCCCCGCGATCCGGGCCCCGAGCCGCACGTTGCCGCGTACCGCCGCCAGGTTCGCCTCCAGCGAGGCCCCGTTCGTCGCCCGTACCAGGAACCCCAGCAGGAACGGGGTCACCGCCTGCCCCGTGATCCCGCGCTCGCGGCACTCGCCGAGCGCCTCCGCCAGCACCCGGTCGTGCAGCTCCGGATCCAGCTGCTCCTCCCGCGCCACCGGATTGGCCACCAACAGCGCCGAGTCGGCGCCGCCCAGCGCGTCCTGAGCGGCCATCACCGCCGCCACCTCCTCGGGCTCGTGCACCGTCCAGTCCACCGGCTCGCCCGAGTCGGCCAGGTAGAACCCGGGGAAGCGGTCCGTCCCGTAGCCGAGCACCCCCACCCCGAGCGTCTCCAGCCGTTGCAGCGTGCCCGGCACGTCCAGGATCGACTTCACACCCGCGCACACCACGGTGATCCGGGTCCGCGCCAGCAGCGACAGGTCCGCCGATTCGTCCTGCGTCTGCGTCCACTCCCGGTGCACGCCGCCCAGCCCGCCCGTGGCGAAGACCCGTAGGCCCGCCCGGGCCGCCAGGAAGGCCGTCGCGGACACCGTCGTCGCCCCGGTCGCGCCCGTCGCCAGCGCGGGCGCCAGATCCCGGTGACCGAGCTTGCGCACGCCCTCGCCGCCCGCGATCCGCTCCAGCCGCTCCTTGTCCAGTCCCGCGTACGCCACCCCGTCCACGACCGCGATCGTCGCCGGAACCGCGCCCTCCGCACGGACCAGGGCCTCCAGTTCGAGGCCCACCTCCAGGTTGCGGGGGCGGGGCAGACCGTGCGCGATGATCGTCGACTCCAGGGCCACCACGGGCCTTCCCCGGGTGAGCGCCTCGCGTACCTCCGCCGACAGGACCGGGATCTCAGATGCTCTGTGCTGTGACATGTCCCCATCCATGGCACGGGATCGGCGCCCCCAAACTCTCCCCCGGCACACCCGTCCCAACCTGTCCGAGTAGCGTTCCCCCATGGACACGCGTGGCTTCTACGACGCGCCGGCCGACCGGTACGACCTCGTCCACGCGGACTGGAACGCGAGCGCCACCCGCCAGGGCCGGGCCCTCGACACCCTGCTCACCGCCGCCCTGGGCCCCGGCCCGCACACGGTGCTCGACAACGCCTGCGGCATCGGGACCCGGTCACTGGGCCTCGCGGCGCTGGGCCACCGGGTCACCGGGTCACCGGGACCGACCTCAGCCCCGCCTCCGTGGCCCGCGCCGCCCGCGAGGCCGGCCGGCGCTCGCTCACCCTGCCCGTCGCCGTCGCCGACATGCGGGCCCTGCCCTTCGCCGACGCCTCCTTCGACGCCGTGGTCTGCGCCCACAACGCCCTGCCCCACCTGCTGACCGCACAGGACGTGACCACGGCCCTGGCCGAAACCCGGCGGGTGCTGCGCCCCGGCGGACTGCTGCTGCTCTCCACCCGCCCGTACGGGGGCTGCGCCTGGCCCGGCCGCGGAGCGACGCCCCGGCATGCCGACGGGGAGCGGTACGACCTGGAGCTCTTCCAGTTGCTGCCGGACGGCGCAGGCTGGACGCCCCGGGTGTCGAGCGCGACGTACTGGGCGCTGCCGGAGGAGGAGACGGCCGCGTAGGCCCGGCGGGCCGGGTTCGCCGACCCGCTCTGGCATCCACCGGCGGAGACGGGCTTCCACCAGCCGGTGCTCGCCGCCCGGAGCCCGGGGCGCTGGACAGGGTGACTCGTCGGCCGGGCCGTTCCTGGACGCTGTGGCCACCGCGCCGCGGGGGCGGGCCGCACTAGGCTGGCGCGCCATGAGCACCAGTGATCACCCCGCCGCCCCCGCCTCCTTCTCCGTCTCCGTCGCGGACGTCGAACTGGAGGCGGACGACCTCGACCCCGAACAGATCGTCTCGGGCGAGCCCGTCGTGACGGGCAAGGTGCTGTGGGAGTCGGTGGACGGCAAGCAGGTGCGTGGGATCTGGCAGATCACCCCCGGAGTCGTCACCGACGTCGAGGCGAACGAGCTGTTCGTGGTGGTCAGCGGCCGCGCCACCGTCGAGGTCGAGGGCGGCGCGACGCTGGAGGTCGGCCCCGGCTCCGCCTGCGTGCTCCGCGAGGGCGACCGGACCACCTGGACCGTGCACGAGACGCTGCGCAAGGCCTACCACATCAGCTACTGACCCCGTCCTTCGCGGGCACGGGGTGGCGGCGTGCCGTGAACAGCGCGAGCGCCGCCATCGGCAGCAGCAGCGCGGCCCCGACGGCGTTCAGCCAGCCGTAGCCCGCGCCCGACATGATCAGCCCGGCGGCCGCTCCGCCCAGACCGGCGGCCGCGTTCATCGTGAGGTCGCTCAGCCCCTGTACGGCGGCCCGCGCGGGCTGCGGCACCGAGTCCGTCAGCAGGGCGGAGCCCGACACCATCCCGGCGGACCAGCCGAGGCCGAGCAGGAAGAGCCCGAGGGCGGTCCGGCCGTGGCTGGGCCCGGCCGTTCCGGCGAGCAGCGCGGCGACCGACAGCAGCCCCGCGGCCAGCCCGATCACGGAGAGCCGGCCGAGCCGGTCGGCGAGCCAGCCCATCACGGGGGAGAAGGCGAACATGCCCGCGATGTGACCGCTGATCACCAGTCCGATGAGCTCCAGGCCGGCCCCGTGGTGGCTCAGGTCCATCGGGGTCATCACCATGATCGACACCATGGTGGTGTGTGACACGGCGACCGTGAGCAGGGCGAGCCGGGCCCGCGGCGAGGACTTCACGGCGGCGAATCCGGCCCGCAGCGAGCGTCCTTCGCGGGTCTGTTCCTCGGGCGCGGCGAGCGCCCGGGCCGTCAGCAGCGGGTCGGGGCGCAGGAGTACGCCGATCAGCGTGCCGGTGAGCAGGAAGACGGCGGCGGCCCAGACGAACGGGCCGGCCGTCTCGGGTATCGCGGTGCCGGCGAAGCTGCGGCTGGCCGGCGCGGACAGGTTGGGTCCGAGTACGGCGCCGACGGTCGAGGCCCACACCACGACCGAGATGGCCCGGGCGCGATGGTCGGGGGCCGCGAGGTCCGCGGCGGCGAACCGGGCCTGCAGGTTGGCCGAGGAGGCGGCGCCGAAGGCGGCCATGCCGAGCAGCAGCAGCGGGAAGCTGCTGATCGTGGCGGCGAGCACGACCAGGCCCGCTCCGGCGGCGCCGATCAGGTAGGCCAGTACCAGGCCGGGGCGGCGGCCGCGCGCGTTCATGAGCGCGGCGAGCGGTAGCGAGACGACGGCGGTGCCGATCACCGCAGCCGTGGAGGCGACGCCGGACAGTGCCTCGGTGCCGCTGACCTCGGTGGCGAGGACGGGGGCCAGGGCGATGCTGATCGGCACGCCGAGGCCGCCGAGGACCTGGCCGGCCATGAGGACCCGGGAGGTGCGGCGTTGCAGTCGGGCCTGCTCGGGCGGGTCGATCGGCCGCACGGGCCGGTCGGTGCCGGGCGCGGCGGTCACCGCGTACACCGGTTGCGCGGGTGCGCGACACGGGGCGCGGGGGGCGCGAGGAGGCCGGATGCGGCGGCAGGAGTAGTCACCGCCGCAGTGTGCCGGCCCTTACCGCGCGACGGAACCGGGCCGGAGCCGGTTCGGAACCGGGCCGGAGCCCGGCCGGAAGAGCACAGGTCAGGGCCACGGCTCAGAACAGCGGCTGCGGGAGCACGCCCTCCAGTGCGAGCAGCTGCCGCTTCGTCTCCACCCCGCCACCGAATCCCCCGATGCCCCCGTCGTTCTCCACGACCCGGTGGCAGGCCACCACCAGCGGCAGCGGATTCGATCCCATGGCGTTGCCCACGGCCTGGGCGGCGCCCGGCTGTCCGCAGCGGGCGGCCAGCTCCCCGTAGCCGACGACCGATCCGTACGGCACGGAGCGGTCCAGCTCAAGGAGCACCTGCCGGTTGAATCCGGAGCTCAGCCGCCAGTCCAGCGGCAGCTCGAAGCGGCGCCGCGACCCCCCGAAGTACGCGGTGAGCTGGCGTATCGGCTCGGCCAGCAGTACTTCCTCGCCCGGCGCGGGACGCCAGGCGTCGGCGCCGAGCCGGGAGACGAGCGGGCCGATCATCCTGTCGACCCGGTCCGGCTCGGCATGGAACTCGATCCGGACCAGACCTTCGGGGGTCGCGGCCAGGAGCAGAGGCCCGCCGAGGACACCGTCGCCGGCGACGACGGTCCATTCGAGGTGCGGCCCGCGGGGCCGCTCGGTGCTGTCCACGCGTCCACCGTACGACCACCGGCCGACACGGCGGTCACGGTTGTGGATGTCGGCCGGATCGCCCACCTGGCCCGTTCGCCACACGTCCGCCACGTGTCCGCCCGGACGGGCCCGGGGTTCAGAAGCCGCCGACCGCGTCCTGGACCACGTCCGGGGCGTTGGTGATGATCCCGTCCACCCCCATGTCCTGCACCTTCCGGGCGGTGGCCGCGTCGTCCACGATCCAGGTGTCCACCTCCATCGCCTTGCCGTGCGCGCCGCGCAGGCCGTGCACGGCCGAGACCCAGTCGGCCGAGATCGTCGTGTGCCACGGGTTGATGCGGTCGGTGAACTCCGCGTAGCGCGGCAGGTCCGCCACGGTGGGGGTGCCCAGGAAGGCCGTCACCAGGTCCGGGCGCAGTGCGTGCACGATGCGCACGGAGTCGGCGCTGAAGCTCTGCACCACCAGGCGCTGGGCGACGTGGCGCGGGTCGAGCCAGCCGGCCTCGTCCAGTACCTTCAGGGTCTGCTCCTCGATCCCGGGGTAGAGCTCCGGCTTCTTGATCTCCAGCAGCAGTCGCTGCTGGTTGCGCCGTACCCGGTCGAGGTACTCCCGCAGGGTCGGTACGGAGGCGCCCGCGTACTCGTCGCCGAACCAGCTGCCCGCGTCCAGCTGGGCGATCTCGGCCGCCGTGAAGTCCTGGACCTTCCACGGCGACCGGTTCGGGAACCGCTGCTCGACGTCCGTGGTCCGGGCCAGGGTGTCGTCGTGGATCACCACGAGCACGCCGTCCTTGGTGCGCTGCACGTCGTTCTCGACCCAGGCGAAGCCCATCTGCATCGCCAGGTCGATCGCGTCCAGGGTGTTCTCCGGGGCATACGCCGAGGCCCCCCGGTGGGCGTACACGACAGGGCCCCCCAGCGCGGCCCGGCCGGCGCCGGGGCCGGTTCCCGTGCCGGTACCGGTTCCCGTGCCGGTCGCGGATCCGGGACCGGTGGCGGCGTACGAGGCCGTCCCGCCCAGCAGGGTGAGAGTGAAGCCCAGGAATGCGGCGGCGGCCGCGGCGGCGGGTCGGACGTACATGTGCGTTCTCCTCGGGTCGTGAGCCCTGTTCCTGCGTCAGACGGGTGCGGAGCGGCAGACGTTGTGGCGATGCACTTCACCGCGATCATGGGGTTGAAGATCACTGAGCCGCCACCGAACTACGACAAACGGACCAGAACGAATGACAGCGGCCGAAGCGCTCGGGAGCGGCCGGAGCCCGCCGCCGGCCCGTGGGGGCGCGTGAGTGTCAGTGGGGGGTCGTACGGTTGACCCATGCGGCCCGTATCGAAGATCGAACGCACGGTGGCGCCTTTCGAGGTCGTCAGCCCCTACCAGCCCAGCGGCGACCAGCCGGCGGCCATCGCCGAGCTGGAGAAGCGCATCCGTGCAGGTGAGAAGGATGTCGTCCTGCTGGGTGCGACCGGCACCGGCAAGTCGGCGACCACGGCCTGGATGATCGAGAAGCTCCAGCGCCCCACCTTGGTCATGGCGCCGAACAAGACGCTCGCCGCCCAGCTGGCGAACGAGTTCCGCGAGCTCCTGCCGAACAACGCCGTCGAGTACTTCGTCTCGTACTACGACTACTACCAGCCCGAGGCCTACGTTCCGCAGTCGGACACGTACATCGAGAAGGACTCCTCGATCAACGAGGAGGTGGAGCGGCTGCGCCACTCCGCGACCAACTCGCTGCTGACCCGGCGGGACGTGATCGTCGTCGCCTCCGTGTCCTGCATCTACGGCCTCGGTACCCCGCAGGAGTACGTCGACCGGATGGTCTCCCTCAAGGTGGGGGAGGAGACCGACCGGGACCAGCTGCTGCGCCGCTTCGTGGACATCCAGTACACCCGCAACGACGTCGCCTTCACCCGTGGCACCTTCCGGGTCCGCGGCGACACGATCGAGATCTTCCCGGTCTACGAGGAACTGGCCGTCCGGATCGAAATGTTCGGCGACGAGATCGAGGCCCTCTCCACGCTGCACCCGCTGACCGGCGAGGTCATCAGCGAGGACCGCGAGCTGTACGTCTTCCCCGCCAGCCACTACGTCGCCGGCCCCGAGCGCATGGAGAAGGCGGTCCGCGGCATCGAGGCGGAGCTGGCCGAGCGCCTCGCCGAGCTGGAGAAGCAGGGCAAGATGCTGGAGGCGCAGCGGCTGCGCATGCGCACCACCTACGACCTGGAGATGATGCGCCAGATCGGGTCCTGCTCCGGCATCGAGAACTACTCGCTGCACATGGACGACCGCGAGCGCGGCTCCGCGCCCAATACGCTCATCGACTACTTCCCGGAGGACTTCCTCCTGGTCATCGACGAATCGCACGTCACCGTGCCGCAGATCGGCGCCATGTACGAGGGTGACGCCTCCCGCAAGCGCACCCTCGTCGACCACGGGTTCCGACTGCCGTCCGCCCTGGACAACCGGCCGCTGAAGTGGGAGGAGTTCCAGGAGCGCATCGGGCAGACCGTCTACCTGTCGGCGACCCCCGGAAAGTACGAGCTCTCGCGCGGCGACGGCTTCGTCGAGCAGATCATCCGCCCCACCGGCCTCATCGACCCCGAGGTCGTGGTCAAGCCCACCGAGGGGCAGATCGACGACCTGGTCCACGAGATCCGGCAGCGCGTCGAGAAGGACGAGCGGATCCTCGTCACCACCCTCACCAAGAAGATGGCCGAGGACCTCACCGACTACTTCCTGGAGCTCGGCATCCAGGTGCGGTACCTGCACAGCGACGTCGACACCCTGCGCCGCATCGAGCTGCTGCGCGAGCTGCGGGCCGGCGAGTACGACGTCCTGGTCGGCATCAACCTGCTCCGTGAGGGCCTCGACCTGCCCGAGGTGTCCCTGGTGGCGATCCTCGACGCCGACAAGGAGGGCTTCCTGCGCTCGGGGACCTCCCTGATCCAGACCATCGGCCGCGCCGCGCGCAACGTGTCGGGCCAGGTCCACATGTACGCCGACAAGATGACCCCGGCGATGGAGAAGGCCATCGACGAGACCAATCGGCGCCGCGAGAAGCAGATCGCCTACAACACGGCCAACGGCATCGACCCGCAGCCGCTGCGCAAGAAGATCAACGACATCGTCGCCACCATCGCCCGCGAGGAACTGGACACCGAGGAGCTCCTCGGCACCGGATACCGGCAGGCGAAGGACGGCAAGGGCGCCAAGGCCCCGGTGCCGGCGCTCGGTGGCCGGGCCGCCGCGACCAAGACGGGCGGAAAGGGTGCGAAAGGCGCGAAGGGGGCGGCGGGTGCCGAGGTGCTCACCGACCGGCCCGCGGCCGAACTGGCCGCGCTCATCGAGCAGATGACCGAGCGCATGCGCGGGGCGGCCGCCGAGCTCCAGTTCGAGGTCGCGGCCCGGCTCCGGGACGAGGTGGGCGAGCTGAAGAAGGAGTTGCGGCAGATGAAGGAAGCGGGCCTCGCCTGACCGGAGGCCGGTCAGTAGGGTTGGGTCTCAGCCGCAGGTACACGCTGCACGCTCGTCATGGGGCGGGCAAGGGAGAGGGGACAGTACGTGACGGTCAACATGACCAAGGGTCAGGCCATCAGTCTGCAGAAGGCGGACGGAGGCACGCTGACCGCGGTCCGCATGGGCCTCGGCTGGCAGGCGGCGAAGCGCCGCGGGCTGTTCGGCTCGCGCACCCGGGAGATCGACCTCGACGCCTCGGCGGTGCTCTTCGCCGACAAGCAGCCCGTGGACGTGGTCTTCTTCCGCCACCTGCAGAGCGACGACGGCTCGGTGCGTCACACCGGTGACAACCTCGTCGGCGGCGTCGGCCAGGGCGGGGACGACGAGGCGATCCTCGTGGACCTCCAGCGCGTGCCGGTGCACATCGACCAGATCGTCTTCACGGTGAACTCCTTCACCGGCCAGACGTTCCAGGAAGTGCAGAACGCGTTCTGCCGCATCGTCGACGAGACCAACGGCCAGGAGTTGGCCCGCTACACCCTCGACGGCGGCGGCCAGTACACCGCGCAGATCATGGCCAAGGTGTCCCGCGTGGGCACCGGCTGGCAGATGACGGCCCTCGGGAACCCGGCCAACGGCCGCACCTTCCAGGACCTCATGCCGGCGATCCTGCCGCACCTGTAAGCAGTACCGGACAAGAGAAGAAGGCACGGGGGAGGGGCTGCACGATGACGGCCGAACTGGTCCGGGGGCAGAACCACCCCGTGTCCCGGAGCCGGGTGGAGATCAGGGTCTCGGCGGGCACACCCGTGCTCGCCCTGGCCTCGCTCGCCGACGAACAGGGCCGGTTCTCCGGCAACGGGATCCTGGCCCACCCGGGCGCCCGGTCCCTTCCCGGCGTCGAGTCGCCGGGGGAGCTCGCCGACCGGCACACCTTCGCCGTCGACCTCGACGAGGTCGCGGCGGACGTCCACCGGCTCGGAGTCCTGCTCGTCCTGCCGCCCGGCGGCCCGGTCCGCTTCGGCGCGGTACCGGCGTCCTACGTGGCCGTCGCCGACCCGGACGGCGCCGAGCTCGCCGGATACACCCTGACGGGGCTCGACGCGGAGACGGCCGTCGTCGCCCTGGAGCTGTACCGGCGCCAGGGCGCCTGGAAGGTCCGCGCCGTGGGCCAGGGCTACGCCGAGGGCCTCGGCGCCCTGCTCACCGACGGCGGGCTGCCCGCGCCCGCGGCCGCGGAACTGGCCGCCGCCGCGCTGGGCACGATTCCCCGTACCGCCGGGGCCGACGCCACCCTCGCGACCATGCCGACCCTCGTCGGCGACCTCCGCGCCCCGCAGACCCCGGCGCAGGCTCCCGCGCCCACCCCCGAACCGCCGGACCCGGTGCCCGTCTCCGGGCACCCGTACGCCGGCACGCCCGGGCCCGGTGACACCCCGAGCGCCCCGCCCACCATCAGCTACGCCCACCCGCGGCGCCGCGCAACCAGCAACGAGCCGCCCGAGCCCGCGCCGCGGCCCGCCGCCCCGCAGGAACCGGGCCAGGCCCCGCGTCCCGTCGCCGGGGACGCGAGCGGCTGGTCCATGGACGAGCGGCTCTACAACCAGGTCTGGGGGATGTTCGAGGACCTGGCCCGCACGGTCGCCGCCTACCGCAGCGCCGTCGAGTTCGCCGACTCCCGCATGGACCGCGAGCTCGACGAGGCCCTGTCCGACCCGCGCCACCGCCTCGGCGGCTCCGGGAACGCCGCCCGCGACACCGCGCGGGCCCGCCGCGAGGAGCTCGTCGCCCAGGCCCAGGCCGTCCTCGACCGGGACCTGGCCCAGCTGATCGCCGAGTCGGAGGTCGTCGAGCCCGCGCTGCCGGCCGCGTACGCCCGCTGGGAAAACCCCGTCTGGCACGGCCACCGCACGCCCGAGGAGAGCCCGCTGGCCCTGCGCCTGGGCGACCTGCACCTGCCCGAGCGGCCCGACCTGCGCATCCCCATGCTGAGCCGGCTCCCGCTGGAACGCGGGCTCTGGATCGACAACGGCCGTACCGGCTCCGAGGCCGCGATGACCATGGACACCGACCGGCTGCGCCGGGCCGCCATGGACATGGCCGTCGCCCTGGCGGTCCGGCTGCTCGCCGTCCATCCCGCCGACCGGTTCTCCGTCCACGTCATCGACGCAGCCGGAGCCGGATCCGCCTCCCTGGCGCCGCTGGTGCGCTCCGGGGTGCTGGCCGGGCCGCCCGCCGCCGGGGCCCAGGGGGTCACCCAGACCCTGGCGGGGTTGACCCGGCGGGTGGACCTCGTACAGATGGCGTTGCGTGCCGGCGCCCCCGAGGACCTGCCGCCGGACGTGGACACGGCCGACCAGCTGCTGATCGTGCACGACTTCCCGCACGGCTTCGACGACCGCGCCGTCACCCAGCTGCGCTACCTCGCGGACGAGGGCGCGGCGGTCGGCGTGCACCTGCTGATGGTCGCGGACCGCGACGAGGCCTCGGCCTACGGGCCGCTGCTCGACCCGCTGTGGCGCTCCCTGATGCGGCTCTCGCCGGTGCCGGACAGCCACCTCGCCGACCCCTGGGTCCATCACGCCTGGACCTTCGAACCGGACCTGCCCCCGCAGGGCAGCAGGGTCCTCGAACAGGCACTGGACCGGGTGGCGGAGGCCCGGCGCACTACCCGCCCGTGACCATTCTTTGGGACTCTCTTTACCTAAACCGTCTCTGACGGGTATGCTCGTGTGTGCGGAGGGGAGTATTCCTGCTTTCCTGCTACGGCGTACCCGTCAATACGGACCACTTCGGCCGAACGAGCGAAGTCGGTCCCGGGGCGCCGGCCCACGGCCTCCAGGCCTCCTGGGTGGAAGAGACCTCCGGCAGCGATGACGCTGACGAAGTGCTGAGCCATCCGCCGGAGGCGTGTTCACATCATGGAAGTTTCCTGGGCCCTCTGGGCTGCGACCATTCTCGGTCTCTCCCTCCTGATCGGCGCCGATTTCTTCATCGGCCGCAAACCGCACGACGTGTCCATCAAGGAAGCGGGCACCTGGACGATCGTCTGGATCGTCCTCGCCGCGCTCTTCGGCCTCGGCCTCTGGTTCTTCGGGAACGGCCAGGCCTCCCAGGAGTTCTTCGCCGGCTTCATCACCGAGAAGTCCCTGAGCGTCGACAACCTCTTCGTCTTCGTCCTGATCATGGCGAAGTTCGCGGTGCCCTCCCACCTCCAGCAGCGGGTGCTGCTCGTGGGTGTGCTCATCGCACTCGTCCTGCGCGCGATCTTCATCGCGGCCGGCGCCGCGATCATCGCGAGCTTCTCCTGGGTCTTCTACCTCTTCGGCGCGTTCCTGATCTACACCGCCTGGAAGCTGATCCAGGAAGCCCGCAAGGACGAGGAGGACGAAGAGTTCGAGGAGAACCGCCTCCTGAAGTCCGTCGAGAAGAAGTTCGGCGTCGCCGACCGCTACCACGGCACCAAGCTCTTCATCCAGAACAACGGCAAGCGCGTGCTGACCCCGCTGATGGTCGTCATGCTCGCCATCGGCACCACCGACGTGCTGTTCGCCCTGGACTCGATCCCCGCGATCTTCGGCCTGACCCAGGACCCGTACATCGTCTTCACGGCCAACGCCTTCGCCCTGATGGGTCTGCGTCAGCTGTACTTCCTCATCGGCGGACTGCTGAAGAAGCTGGTCCACCTCAGCTACGGCCTGTCGATCATCCTCGGCTTCATCGGCGTCAAGCTGGTGCTGCACGCCCTGCACGAGAGCGGCGTCCACGTCCCGGTGATCTCGATCCCGGTCTCCCTCGGCGTCATCTGCGGTGTCCTGGTCGTCACCACGATCACCAGCCTGATCGCCTCGAAGAAGCAGGCGGCGGCCGAGGCCGCCGCCCGCCCGGAGAACGTCGACGCGTAACGGGACCCGGATCCTGCGATCCCCGGACCTACACGGGGGCGGCCGCTTCGGCCGCCCCCGTCTCCGTTGCCTGGGACGCGACCACCCGCTTGTGCACGGCCGCCGGACCGGTCTCCGGCAGCAGGGCGAAACAGACCAGGCTGACCAGGGCGATCCCGGTCAGGTACAGCGCGACGCCCCACGGCGGACCGGAGCCGTCCGCCAGCGCCGTCGCCACGATCGGCGTCAGCGCCCCGCCCAGCACACCGCCCAGGTTGTAGCCGACGGCCGCGCCCGTGCAGCGGATCCGCGGCGCGTACAGCTCGGGCAGGTACGCGGCCACCACCGAGAACATCGTCACCATGCCCAGCAGCGCCCCGACGAAGCCCACCGTCATCAGCAGCGGATCGGCCGTCCGCAACAGCGCCACCAGCGGGAACATCCACGCCGCGCAGATCGCGCACCCGATCAGGCAGAGCGGCCGCCGTCCGTAGCGGTCACCGAGCATCGCGATCAGCGGGGTCACCAGGCCCTTGATCGCGACCGACACCATGATGCAGGCCAGCATCGCCGTACGGCTCACCGTGAGGTGCTCGGCGGCGTAGGCGAGGGACCAGGTGGTGACCGCGTAGAAGACGGCGTAGCCGACGGCGAGTGCCCCGCCGGTCAGCAGGAGCAGCCGCCAGTGGCACCGGAACACCTCGGTCAGCGGGGCCTCGGCCCGCCGGTCCGTCGCGGCGAGCGCCCGGAACTGTGGGGTCTCCTCCACCGAGCGGCGCAGCCACAGCCCGGCCAGCGCCAGTACCCCGGCCGCCCAGAACGGCACCCGCCACCCCCAGGCGGTGAACTGGGCGTCGGTCAAGGACGCGGACAGCCCGAGCATCAGCCCGTTGGCGAGGAGGAAGCCGACCGCCGGTCCCATCTGCGGGAAGCTCGACCACAGCCCGCGCCGCCGCTCGGGGGCGTGCTCGGCGGTCAGCAGGACGGCGCCGCCCCACTCCCCGCCCAGCCCGAGGCCCTGCAGGAAGCGCAGCAGGAGCAGGAGTACGGGCGCGGCCATGCCGATCGAGGCGTACGAGGGCACGCAGCCGACGGCCACCGTGGCGAGGCCGGTGAGCAGCAGGGAGGCGAGCAGCACGGGGCGCCTGCCGTAGCGGTCGCCGATGTGGCCGAAGACCGCCGAACCGAGCGGGCGGGCCAGGAAGCCGACGCCGAAGGTGCCGAAGGCGGCGAGGGTGCCGGCGAGCGGGGAGAAGGAGGGGAAGAAGAGCGGGCCGAGCACGAGGGCGGCGGCCGTCCCGTACACGAAGAAGTCGTAGAACTCGATCGCGGTCCCGGCGAGCGAGGCCGTGGCCAGCCGCAGCATGCCGGGCCCGGCGGAGTCGTCGGCCTCGGCGGGCGGGGGCTCGGGCAGGCTCTCGCGCGGGGTCGCGAGGGAAGGGGCGGGGGAGGCCTCGGGGGCGCAGGAGGCCGGTGGCGGGGACGGGTCGTGTGGCATGCCGCACCAACTACCCGTTCCCCGCCCCTCAGGACGTGGGTTCGGTCCCAAGCGACCGGAAGGAGTGCCTCGCGTCTCGAAGTTGACGCGTTGCGATGCCTACCAGCCGCGCTCGCGCCATTCGACCAGGTGCGGACGCTCGGCGCCGAGGGTGGTGTCGTTGCCGTGGCCCGGGTAGACCCAGGTCTCGTCCGACAGCTGCTCGAACAGCTTGTGCTCGACGTCGTCGAGCAGGCTGGTGAAGGCCTTCGGGTCGTCGTGCGTGTTGCCGACGCCGCCCGGGAAGAGGCAGTCGCCGGTGAACACGTGCGCGTGACCGTGCGGGTCGTCGTAGACCAGGGCGATCGAGCCGGGGGTGTGGCCGACCAGGTGGCGGGCGGTCAGGCTGACCCGTCCGACCGTGACCGTGTCCCCGTCGGCGACGAGTACGTCGGTCGCCACCGGGATGCCCTCGGCGTCGAGGGCGCCCGCGTAGGTGCGCGCACCGGTCGCCTCGACCACCTCGGCGAGCGCGCCCCAGTGGTCACCGTGCCGGTGCGTGGTGACCACGGACGTGATGCCGTCGTCGCCGATCAGGCTGAGCAGGGTGCCCGCCTCGGCGGCCGCGTCGATGAGCAGCTGCTCGTCGGTGGCGCGGCAGCGCAGCAGGTAGGCGTTGTTGTTCATCGAGCCCACCGCGACCTTGGAAATCATCAGGTCCGCGAGTTCGTGCACGTCGGCGGGACCGCCGACCTTGACCTCTCCGGTGTACGTCATGTCTTGATCCTAGAGCGGGGGGAGTTCGGGCAGGGCGTCTCCCGCCAGGACGGCGAGGTGGGCGCCCTGCAGGCCGCGCCCGGCGAGCCAGCCGAGCAGCTCGTCGCGCGGACCGCCCAGGGTGACGGGAGTGCCCTCGGTGCCGCCGGTGTGCCAGGTGGGCCCCGTGCCGTCGTAGCCGAGCCACAGGGTGACCGGCGGGACGTCGGGGCGGCCGGACCAGCGGTCGGCGAGGAAGGCGATCTCGCGGTCGGTGAACTCGTCCGACAGGTCGGAGAGCTCGTAGCCGATGTTCAGGTCGACGTGGTGCAGATCGACCTCGATCCAACGGCGGAAGGGCACGTTGGCGGCGAGGTCGGTGACGCCGTTGCGCAGCTCGACCGTGCGGGACCAGTCCTGGTCGTGCTCCGTGGTGGCCATGAAGCGGGCCGTGGAATCACGGAGGTCCGCCAGGTGTTCTTCCAGTGGTCGGCCCGCGTCGCGCTCGATGTCCGTGTCGCGGGCGGTGCCGCTCTCGTACATCGGACGTCCCTCGAAGACGTTGACGAGGGCGTCGGCGTTGCGCGCGAGGTGGGCCAGGATGTGGCCGCGGGTCCAGCCCGGGAGATGTGACTCCTCGGCGAGGGCCGCGTTGTCCAGTTTCGCGACTGCGGTCAGCAGTCGGTCCGTGGCCTCACGTACAGATCGCAGGTCGTGCACATGATCAGTCATGACGGCGAGCCTAGTGGCTCACCCGGCCCGGCCACACGATTGGGTGAAGCGGTCTGCGGAGTGCCGTAAATCGAATGTGCGTGCTATACGCTCGGAAGTCCAAGGACCCAGTCCATCGCAGAGGCGCCCCCCATACCCTGGGACGGGGGCCCGTGCCCCCGCTCTCTCAAGAAAGGTGCGGACCGGCGTGACCGACCGTCTCATCGTTCGTGGCGCTCGCGAGCACAACCTGAAGAACGTCTCGCTCGACCTGCCCCGCGACTCACTCATCGTCTTCACCGGACTCTCCGGGTCGGGCAAGTCCTCCCTGGCCTTCGACACGATCTTCGCCGAGGGCCAGCGCCGCTACGTCGAGTCGCTCTCGTCGTACGCCCGCCA
Organism: Streptomyces sp. CLCI03; assembly: GCF_053615355.1. Taxonomy (NCBI): domain Bacteria; kingdom Bacillati; phylum Actinomycetota; class Actinomycetes; order Kitasatosporales; family Streptomycetaceae; genus Streptomyces; species Streptomyces sp. CLCI03. Next base: position 6,069,588 of record NZ_CM132132.1, read on the forward strand.
GTTCCTCGGGCAGATGGACAAGCCCGACGTCGACTTCATCGAGGGCCTCTCCCCGGCCGTCTCGATCGACCAGAAGTCGACCTCGCGCAACCCGCGCTCGACCGTGGGCACCATCACCGAGGTCTACGACTACCTCCGCCTGCTCTTCGCCCGCATCGGCAAGCCGCACTGCCCCGAGTGCCGCCGCCCCATCTCGCGCCAGTCGCCGCAGGCCATCGTCGACAAGGTGCTCGCGCTTCCCGAGGGCAGTCGCTTCCAGGTGCTCTCGCCGCTGGTGCGCGAGCGCAAGGGCGAGTTCGTCGACCTCTTCGCCGACCTTCAGACCAAGGGCTACAGCCGGGCGCGGGTGGACGGGGAGACCATCCAGCTCTCCGAGCCGCCCACGCTGAAGAAGCAGGAGAAGCACACCATCGAGGTGGTCATCGACCGCCTCACCGTCAAGGAGAGCGCCAAGCGCCGGCTCACGGACTCCGTGGAGACCGCCCTCGGCCTCTCCGGCGGCATGGTCATCCTGGACTTCGTCGACCTCGCCGAGGACGACCCCGAGCGTGAGCGGATGTATTCCGAGCACCTCTACTGCCCGTACGACGACCTGTCCTTCGAGGAGCTGGAGCCGCGCTCCTTCTCCTTCAACTCGCCCTTCGGCGCCTGCCCCGAGTGCACCGGTATCGGTACGCGCATGGAGGTGGACCCGGAGCTGATCGTTCCGGACGAGGACAAGTCCCTGGACGAGGGCGCGGTCTCGCCGTGGTCGCTCGGCCACACCAAGGACTACTTCCAGCGGCTGATCGGCGCGCTCGCCCAGGAGCTGGGCTTCCGTACCGACATCGCGTGGGCCGGGCTGCCGGCGCGCGCGAAGAAGGCCCTGCTGTACGGCCACAAGACGCAGATCGAGGTCCGCTACCGCAACCGGTACGGGCGGGAGCGGGCGTACACGACGGCCTTCGAGGGCGCCGTGCCGTTCGTCAAGCGGCGGCACGCGGAGTCGGAGAGCGACGCCAGCCGCGAGCGCTTCGAGGGCTACATGCGCGAGGTGCCCTGTCCGACCTGTGAGGGAACCCGCCTCAAGCCGATCGTGCTCGCGGTGACGGTGATGGAGAAGTCCATCGCCGAGGTCGCCGCCATGTCGATCAGCGAGTGCGCTGACTTCCTGGGGCGGATGCGGCTCGACGCCCGCGACAAGAAGATCGCCGAGCGGGTCCTCAAGGAGGTCAACGAGCGGCTCCGCTTCCTCGTGGACGTCGGTCTCGACTACCTCTCGCTCAACCGGGCCGCCGGCACCCTGTCGGGCGGCGAGGCCCAGCGCATCCGGCTCGCCACCCAGATCGGGTCCGGTCTGGTCGGCGTGCTCTACGTGCTGGACGAGCCGTCCATCGGTCTGCACCAGCGGGACAACCACCGGCTGATCGAGACCCTGGTGCGGCTGCGGGACATGGGCAACACGCTCATCGTGGTCGAGCACGACGAGGACACCATCAAGGTGGCCGACTGGGTCGTGGACATCGGCCCCGGCGCCGGCGAGCACGGCGGCAAGGTGGTCCACAGCGGCTCGCTGAAGGAGCTGCTGAAGAACACCGAGTCGATGACCGGGCAGTACCTGTCGGGCAAGAAGTCCATCGAGATCCCGGACGTCCGCCGGCCCGTGAACGGGGAGCGCAAGCTCACCGTCCACGGTGCCAAGGAGAACAACCTGCGGGACATCGACGTGTCCTTCCCGCTGGGTGTGCTGACGGCCGTCACCGGCGTCTCGGGCTCCGGCAAGTCCACCCTGGTCAACGACATCCTCTACACGCACCTGGCGCGCGAGCTGAACGGCGCCCGCTCGGTGCCGGGCCGACACACGCGGGTCGACGGCGACGACCTCGTCGACAAGGTCGTGCACGTCGACCAGTCGCCGATCGGCCGCACCCCGCGCTCCAACCCGGCCACGTACACGGGCGTCTTCGACCACGTGCGCAAGCTGTTCGCGGAGACGATGGAGGCGAAGGTGCGCGGCTATCTGCCGGGCCGCTTCTCCTTCAACGTGAAGGGCGGCCGGTGCGAGAACTGCGCCGGTGACGGCACGATCAAGATCGAGATGAACTTCCTGCCGGACGTCTACGTCCCGTGCGAGGTCTGCCACGGCGACCGGTACAACCGGGAGACGCTGGAGGTCCACTACAAGGGCAAGTCCATCGCGGAAGTCCTGAACATGCCGATCGAGGAGGCCCTGGGCTTCTTCGAGGTCGTGCCGACCATCGCGCGCCACCTCAAGACGCTCAACGAGGTCGGGCTGGGCTACGTCCGCCTCGGCCAGTCCGCGCCGACCCTGTCGGGTGGTGAGGCGCAGCGCGTGAAGCTGGCCTCCGAGCTCCAGAAGCGGTCGACGGGCCGGACGGTCTACGTGCTGGACGAGCCGACCACCGGTCTGCACTTCGAGGACATCTCGAAGCTGATCAAGGTGCTCTCCGGGCTGGTGGACAAGGGGAACTCGGTGATCGTCATCGAGCACAACCTGGACGTCATCAAGACCGCCGACTGGGTCATCGACATGGGCCCGGAGGGCGGCTACGGCGGCGGTCTGGTGGTGGCCGAAGGCACGCCGGAGGCGGTGGCCTCGGTGGGCGCCAGCCACACCGGCAAGTTCCTGCGGGACATCCTGGGCGCGGACCGGGTCTCCGACGCGGGTGCGTCCCCGGTGCGGGCCACGGCGAAGAAGGCTCCGGCCAAGAAGGCTCCGGCGAAGAAGGCCGTGGCCACCAAGGCGGCGGCCGCGAAGAAGACGGCCCCGGCGAAGAGGACGACGACCCGGGCGCCCAAGGCGTAGCCGCCGCGCGGCGTCCGGGAGCGGTTCGCGTACGACGGAAGGGTCCGGCCGACGGCCGGACCCTTCCGTCGCACGCCCCGGCGGGAGCGGACGCCACCGTGGGCCGGGCCGGGCCGAGCAGGGCGGAGCCGAGCAGGGCCGGGCCGCCCTGTCAGAGTTCCGCCGCGTACGGCGGCTCCGCGCCCGCCCGGGTGCAGGTCAGGGCCGCCGCGTGGGCGGCGTGGGCCAGGACCTCCGGCCAATCCACCGGTCCGCCCGGCCGGGCGGTGAGCCGGTGCAGCAGGGCGGCGTTGACGGTGTCGCCCGCGCCGATCGTGTCCACCACCGTCACCGGACGGGCCGCCGCCGAGTGCTCCCCGCCCTCCCGGGTCCGGACCGTCAGACCCGCCGCGCCCCGGGTCAGCACCACGGCCGACGGCCCCGCCGCCAGCCAGTCATCGACCCGGCCGCCCAGCCAGGCCGCGTCCTCCTCCGACAGCTTGAGCACGCTCGTGTGCGGCAGCAGCCGCTCCAGGAACCGCGCGCGATACGCCGCCGGGTCCGCGATCAGCGCCGGCCGGATGTTGGGGTCCAGCAGGGTCAGCACCCCGCGCCCGGACTCCCGGCGCAGCAAGGCCTCGTACGCGCTCGCACCCGGTTCCAGGACCAGCGAGCAGGTGCCGAGCGCGAGGGCCCGTACCCCGTCGGGGAGGGCGGGCGGCAGCGTGAAGAGCCGGTCCGCCGTGCCCTCGATGTAGAAGCCGTACGAGGCCGAGCCGTCCGGGGCCAGCGAGGGCACGGCGAGCGTGGTCGGCTCCGGTCCGCGCTGGACCAGCGACAGGTCCACCCCGGCGGCCCGCAGCCCGGCCAGCAGACTCTCGCCGAAGCCGTCCGAGGAGACCCGGGAACAGAAGGCCACCTCGGCGCCGAGCCGCCCGAGCGCGAGCGCGGTGTTGTACGGTCCGCCGCCCGGCCGGGGCAGCAGGGCCCCGGGCGGCAGCGCGACGGGCACCAGGTCGATGAGGGCTTCTCCGCCGACGACGATCACGCGGGGGAAGCTACCTCATGGGGCGCGGGTATCGTCGGGTGGGCCGGTGCCCCGGCCGGGTTCCGACCCGCGCCCCCCACCCGCGCCCGCACCCCTCCCCGGGTGCCCGCACCTCGTCCCGTAGCTCAGGAGAACCGCATGTCCGCGCCGCAGTCGCCCGCCCGCCGTACCGTCCTCAAGGGCGCCGCCGCGCTCGCCGGGGCCGCGGGCGCCGGAGCGACCCTCGCGGCCTGCTCCACCGAGACCGACAGCGGGGGCAACACCCCCGCCACCCCCACCGCGCCGGTGGAGCTGGGTGCCGCGGCCGACGTCCCGGTGGGCGGCGCCAAGCTGTACCGGGAGAACAAGCTGATCGTCAGCTGCCCGGCGGAGGGCGAGTACAAGGCCTTCAGCGCCCAGTGCACGCACGCCGGCTGCGTCCTCGACAAGATCGTCGAGGGGGAGGGGAACTGCCCCTGCCACGGCAGCCGCTTCGACGTGAAGACCGGCAAGGTCCTGCGCGGTCCGGCCGCCACCCCGCTGCCCGCGGTCCCGGTCCGGGCCGAGAACGGCAAGCTCGTCGCGGGCTGAGCCGCGTCCGCTCCGACGCCCGCCCCCGGGACCGCGTCCGCGCGTCCGGATCAGTCCCAGTCCCAGGCGATCCCCAGGATCCCGCGCCGCACCGACTGCTCCACCAGGTGCACCGCACGGTGCCGGCCGCTGGGCGTCAGGTCCGCGAGGCCGGTGCGCGGGGCCTCGGGGCCGCCCCGGGCGAAGCGCCGGCAGCGCACCGGCAGGGCCGCCTCGTCGAAGCTGACCTGGAGCATGTACTGGCCGCCGGCGTAGCTGAAGCCGCGCACGTACTCGCCGCTGCGGGCTCCGGTGCCGTCCTCGACCCCGTAGCCGAAGACGTGGGTGTCCCCGCGCCGCAGCCGCGCGTCGAAGAGCAGCTCCGCGACCACCACCCCGGACTCCGGGTGGCGCCGCACCCGGCCCGCGCGGCAGTTCTCGTACGCCGTCACCCGCATCCGGGACACGTCGCAGCCGGGGTCGCCGTGGTGGACGGCGAGATAGCGGTCGACGCCGTCCCGGTGCGCCCGGACGATCTGCTGCGACTCGCGGACCCGTAGCTCGCCCGCCGGTCCGATGCGGACCCGCTCGTGGTGGCCGACCGAGTGCAGCCCACCGTCGGGCGGGAGGTCCATCCCGTCCAGCAGCCGCTCGACCGTCCCGCCCATGCTGAACAGCGCCCGGTAGGAGCGGGTGGGCGGGCGCGCGGACCCGGGGCCGGGATCCTCGGCGGCCAGCAGACGCAGGAGGGCGCCGCCGGGCAGGTCCAGGATCCGCTCCAGGGCGGTGACGGCCCGCAGGGACTCCGGGTGACGCGGGCGCCGGGCGCCCTGCTGCCAGTAACTGAGGCTCGTGACTCCCACCTTGATGCCCTGGGCGGCGAGCCGGTGCTGCACCCGGTGCAGGGGCAGGCCGCGTGCGGCGAGGGCGGCGCGCAGGGCGAGGTGGAAGGGGCCGCCGCGCAGCAACTGGCCGAGTTCCGCCGTGTCCTCGGTCGGTCGCATGGCGACTCCTTCGTGAACGTTCACACGGGCCGGCGCGGGGGATCGCGGCGGTGGCTCCGGGAGACCAGGTGACACGGCAGCAACCGTTCACACCGCAGCCCCACCGTTCACATAGCAATGTCACCGCGTATTGAAGCGTGTTGACCTGATCGCGACAACTCCCTGATGCTCCTGAACAGCGTCCGGACGCGCTCCTCCACCCCCCACACCCCACATCGGGAGGAACGCGATGCGCAACCGAAACAGGCGGCGATCCCCAGCCGCCTGCCTCACCGCCGTACTCACCGCCCTGCTGTTCGCCCTGCCCCTCGGCACCGGCACCGCCGCCGCTGCAGAGGCCGGCACCGACTCCGCCCTCGCCACCAAGCGGCTGAACATCACCATGCAGGCCCAGACGAAGACCAACTGGTGCTGGGCCGCCGGCGGCAACACCATCGCCACCTGGTTCGGCCGGAACTACAGCCAGAACCAGTTCTGCAACGCCGCCTTCAACCGCCAACAGGGCAGCGAATGCCCCAACAACCAGGCCACGCTCGGCAACGTCCAGACCGGGCTGCGCTGGGCGGGCATCAACCCCGGCTCGTACGTGACCGGCTGGCTCCAGTACTCCACCGTCCAGAACGAGATCAACGCCAACAGGCCGATCGAGACCCGCATCCAGTGGTCGAACGGCGGCGGCCACATGCACGTCGTGTACGGCTACGACACCACGAACAACTGGGTCTACTGGGGTGACCCCTGGCCCTCCAGCGACCGCTACAACTGGGCCTCCCACGCCTGGTACGTCGACAACAGCACCTTCTCCTGGACCCACTCCCTCTACCGGATCGGGGCGTGACCGCCATGACCCAGCGCGCCGCCACCGCCGCCGCCGCAGCCGCGGTCCTCGCCGCCACCGCCCTCCTAGGCCTCGCCCCGCAGGCCGCCGCGGCCCTCGCGGGCCCGGTGCCCCAGCCGCAGTCCGCCACCGCCGAGAACAAGGCCGCCGCCGCGCGGGCGGCCACCGCCCCCGACACCCTGGCCACCCTCTCCCGCTTCTTCGCCCGGGAAGGCAAGGTCTCCCTCACGGCCGCGCGTCCCCGGATCGAGGGCGAGGCGATACCGGTCAACCACCTCTCCCCGGAGTTCGTCGCGGGCAGAGCGGGCGCACCCGTCGCCCGCCTGGAATTCCTCGCCGGCAAGGCCGTCTCCTCCGACGGACAGCAGGCCACGCTGTGGACCGCCCGGACGGAGGCCGGCTGGCAGGTCGTGAACATCGCCACCGGCGACGACGAGTTCCGCTACGCGCAACTGGGCGCGGCGAAGCTGCCCGGCGGGACGGTGTTCCGGGAACCGCAGATCGACGCCTGGTACGTGGCCGGGGGCAGCCGGGTGCTGCCGCTGGACGAGGACGCGGTACGGGCCGTGGGCGCCGACGGGACGAGCCTGGCCGCGTATCGCGTGCGCGTGGCTCGGGCGTACGGGGACAAGCTCCCCGGCTCCGCCTATGCCGAGGGCGGGAGGGCGGGAGGCTACGCGGAGGCCGAGGCCGTGCCGGCCGCCGTGACCGCCGTGGCCGCCGACGCCGAGGGTGCGGGGGTGCCATGGGCGGCAGGCGCCGGTGCGCTGGTGCTCGGGGTGCTGGGCGTTGCCGCCGTCCGGCGGTCCCGCCGGGTGGGCGCGCGGGCCTGAGCGGCTGGTCTCCGCCCGCAGGGCCCGGCCCGACCCCCACCTCGGGGCCGGACCCTGCGGGCGGCTCTCCCCGCCCCACCCTCTCGCCGTCTCCCGGGCTCCGCCCGGACCCGCGCCTCAAACGCCGGCGAGGCTGAATCTGCCCGGCGGGGCCTGAAACACCCGGGCTCCGCCCGGACCCGCGCTTCGAGCGCCAGGGGCTGAAAATCCAGCCCCGCCGGCGTTTGAGGCGCGGGTCCGGGCAGAGCCCGCGCAGCTGCCCGCAGCGTTGCGCTCGGATCCGCGGACCGCGCCGGAGGCGTACGGTCCGTTGTCGGTGCGCGCAAGTAGGGTGGTTGGCATGGCCGACCCTTCCAGCTACCGCCCCGAGCCGGGCCAGATCCCGGACTCACCGGGGGTCTACAAATTCCGCGACGAGCACCGTCGGGTGATCTACGTCGGGAAGGCCAAGAGCCTGCGCCAGCGACTGGCCAGCTACTTCCAGGACATCGCCGGCCTGCACCCGCGTACCGCCACCATGGTGACCACGGCCGCCTCCGTCGAGTGGACCGTGGTGTCCACCGAGGTCGAGGCGCTCCAGCTGGAGTACTCCTGGATCAAGGAGTTCGACCCCCGGTTCAACGTCAAGTACCGGGACGACAAGAGCTACCCCTCCCTGGCCGTCACCCTGGGCGAGGAGTACCCGAGGGTCCAGGTCATGCGGGGGCCCAAGAAGAAGGGCGTGCGGTACTTCGGCCCGTACGGGCACGCCTGGGCGATCCGCGAGACCGTCGACCTGATGCTCCGGGTCTTCCCGGTACGGACCTGCTCCGCGGGCGTGTTCAAGCGGTCCGCGCAGATCGGCCGCCCCTGCCTGCTCGGATACATCGGCAAGTGCTCCGCCCCCTGCGTCGGCAAGATCACCCCCGAGGAGCACCGCGAACTGGCCGAGGACTTCTGCGACTTCATGGCCGGCCGCACCGGCGCCTACCTCTCCCGGCTGGAGAAGGAGATGCACATCGCGGCCGAGGACATGGAGTACGAGAAGGCCGCCCGGCTGCGCGACGACATCGGGGCCCTGCGCCGGGCGATGGAGAAGAACGCCGTCGTGCTCGCCGACGCCACCGACGCCGACCTGATCGCCGTGGCCGAGGACGAGCTCGAAGCCGCCGTGCAGATCTTCCACGTACGCGGCGGCCGGGTCCGCGGCCAGCGCGGCTGGGTCACCGACAAGGTCGAGGCCGTCGACACGGCCGGGCTCGTGGAGCACGCCCTCCAGCAGCTGTACGGCGAGGAGAAGGGCGAGGCCGTGCCCAAGGAGGTGCTGGTCCCCGCCCTCCCGGAGGACACGCAGGCGCTGGGCCAGTGGCTCGCCGAGCGCCGGGGGTCCCAGGTCAGCCTGCGGATACCGCAGCGCGGCGACAAGAAGGCGCTGATGGAGACCGTGCACCGCAACGCGCTCCAGTCCCTCGCCCTGCACAAGACCAAGCGCGCGAGCGACCTCACCACCCGCTCCCGGGCCCTGGAGGAGATCGCCGAGGCCCTGGACCTCGACAGCGCCCCGCTGCGCATCGAGTGCTTCGACATCTCCCACCTCCAGGGTGACGACGTCGTCGCGTCCATGGTCGTCTTCGAGGACGGGCTGGCCCGCAAGAGCGAGTACCGGCGCTTCCAGATCAAAGGTCGTGTCGGAGACACGCAGGTCTGGCACGGCGAGGGGCAGGACGACGTCCGCTCCATGCACGAGGTGGTCTCCCGACGCTTCCGCCGCTACCTCCAGGAGAAGCTGAAGACGGGGGAGTGGGACCCCGAGGAGGGCGAGGACGCCGCCGGTTCGGTCCCGGAGGACGACGGGCGGCCCAAGCGGTTCGCGTACCCGCCCCAGCTCGTCGTGGTCGACGGCGGACAGCCGCAGGTCGCCGCCGCCAAGCGGGCCCTGGAGGAGCTCGGGATCGACGACGTCGCCGTGTGCGGCCTGGCCAAGCGGCTGGAGGAGGTCTGGCTGCCCGGCGAGGACGACCCCGTCGTGCTGCCGCGCACCAGCGAGGGCCTCTACCTGCTCCAGCGGGTGCGTGACGAAGCCCACCGGTTCGCCATCCAGTACCAGCGGAACAAACGCGGCAAGCGCCTGAAATCCGGCCCGCTGGACGAGGTGCCCGGCCTCGGTGAGAGCCGCAAGCAAGCCCTGATCAAGCACTTCGGTTCGGTGAAGAAGCTGAGACAGGCGACAATCGACCAGATCTGCGAGGTCCCGGGCATAGGTCGTAAGACGGCCGAGATCGTGGCTGCGGCCCTCGCCCAGGCGGTTCCCGCCGGTCCTGCCGTCAACACGGCCACAGGAGAGATCATTGAGGATGAGACCCCCGCGCCAGCGGGAGCATCGTCCGAACGGGGGACCGAGCAATGACCGAGCACGAGACCACGCACGACCGAGACGGAGCACAGGTGAGTACGGGCACGACAGTGGAGCCCGGCGAGACCGCCGAGGCGGCCATCCCCGAGCTGGTGATCATCTCCGGCATGTCCGGGGCCGGCCGCAGTACGGCGGCGAAGTGTCTGGAGGACCTCGGCTGGTTCGTCGTCGACAACCTCCCGCCGGCCCTGATCCCGACCATGGTCGAGCTCGGCGCGCGCTCCCAGGGCAACGTGGCGCGCATCGCCGTCGTCGTCGACGTCCGCGGCCGCCAGTTCTTCGACGCCCTGCGTGAGTCCCTCGCCGACCTCGACAGCAAGGGCGTCACCCGCCGCATCGTCTTCCTGGAGTCCTCCGACGACGCGCTGGTCCGCCGCTTCGAGTCGGTCCGCCGCCCGCACCCCCTCCAGGGCGACGGGCGCATCACCGACGGCATCGCCGCCGAGCGCGACCTGCTGCGCGAGCTGCGCGGCGACGCCGACCTGGTGATCGACACCTCCAGCCTGAACGTGCACGAGCTGCGCGCGAAGATGGACGCCCAGTTCGCGGGCGACGAGGAGCCCGAGCTGCGGGCGACCGTCATGTCCTTCGGCTACAAGTACGGCCTCCCCGTCGACGCCGACCTCGTCGTCGACTGCCGCTTCATCCCCAACCCGCACTGGGTTCCGGAGCTGCGCCCCTTCACCGGGCTCAACGAGGAGGTGTCGGGGTACGTCTTCAGCCAGCCCGGCGCCAAGGAGTTCCTCGACCGCTACACCGAGCTGCTCCAGCTGATCGCCACCGGCTACCGCCGTGAGGGCAAGCGGTACGTGACCATCGCGGTCGGCTGCACGGGCGGCAAGCACCGCAGCGTGGCCATGTCCGAGAAGCTCGCCGCCCGCCTCGCCTCCGAGGGAGTCGAGACCGTCGTCGTCCACCGGGACATGGGGCGCGAGTGACCTCACGGACCCCGCGGCTGAGCCGCCTGCGCCGCCTCACCCCGGGACGGGGCGAGGACGGCGTGGGCCGCTCCGGCCGCTCCGGCCGCCGACGCGGTGCCACCCCCAAGGTGGTGGCGCTCGGCGGCGGCCAGGGCCTGTCGGCCTCCCTCGCCGCCCTGCGCCGGATCACCGGTGACCTCACCGCCGTGGTCACCGTCGCCGACGACGGCGGGTCCAGCGGCCGGCTCCGGGAGGAGCTCGGCGTGCTCCCGCCCGGCGACCTGCGCAAGGCGCTGGCCGCGCTGTGCGGTGACGACGACTGGGGCCAGACCTGGGCCCGGGTCATCCAGCACCGCTTCCAGTCCGAGGGCGACCTGCACGGGCACGCCGTCGGCAATCTGCTGATCGTCGCCCTGTGGGAACAGCTCGGCGATCCCGTCCAGGCCCTCGACCTGGTCGGGAAGCTGCTCGGCGCGCAGGGCCGGGTCCTGCCGATGTCGGCCGTGCCGCTGGAACTCCAAGCCCTGGTCAGAGGGCACGACCCGGCCCGCCCCGAGGAGGTGGACACCGTCCGCGGACAGGCCACGGTGGCACTGACCCCGGGCGAGGTGCTCTCCGTACAGGTGGTGCCGAGCGACCCGCCGGCCGTGCCGGAGGCCGTCGCCGCGGTCCTGGACGCCGACTGGGTGGTACTCGGTCCGGGGTCCTGGTTCTCCTCGGTCATTCCGCACCTGCTGGTGCCGGAACTGCTCGACGCGCTGATGGAGACGAAGGCCCGGCGGGTGCTCTCGCTGAACCTCGCGCCGCAGCCCGGCGAAACAGAGGGCTTCTCTCCGCAGCGTCATTTGGAGGTTTTGGCCCGACACGCCCCTAAACTCGCCCTGGACGTGGTGCTGGCCGACGAGGCCGCCGTGCCCGACCGCGAGTCCCTCGCCGATGCCGCGAAACGGTTCGGTGCCGCGGTCGAGCTGGCCCCCGTGGCCAGGCAGGACGGTTCTCCGAAGCATGATCCGGAGCTGCTGGCCGCCGCGTACGACCGTATTTTTCGGATGCATGGAAGGATCGGCCCATGGCGATGACGCCTGCGGTGAAGGATGAGATCTCCCGCCTGCCTGTCACCCGGACCTGCTGCAGGAAGGCGGAGGTCTCGGCGATCCTTCGGTTCGCGGGCGGGCTGCACCTGGTGAGCGGCCGCATCGTCATCGAGGCGGAGCTGGACACGGGGATCGCCGCCAGACGCCTGCGCAAGGACATCCTGGAGATCTTCGGCCATTCCTCGGACCTGGTGGTGATGGCCCCCGGCGGACTGCGCCGCGGCAGCCGTTACGTGGTCCGCGTCGTGGCCGGCGGTGACCAGCTGGCGCGCCAGACGGGTCTCGTGGACGGCCGCGGCCGCCCCATCCGGGGTCTGCCCCCGCAGGTGGTCTCCGGGGCCACCTGTGACGCGGAGGCGGCCTGGCGCGGCGCCTTCCTGGCCCACGGCTCGCTCACCGAGCCGGGCCGGTCCTCCTCCCTGGAGGTCACCTGCCCCGGCCCGGAGGCCGCCTTGGCCCTGGTGGGAGCCGCCCGCAGGCTCTCCATCGCCGCCAAGGCCCGCGAGGTGCGCGGCGTGGACCGGGTCGTGGTCCGCGACGGCGACGCGATCGGCGCCCTGCTGACCCGGCTCGGCGCGCACGAGTCGGTGCTGGCCTGGGAGGAGCGGCGGATGCGGCGCGAGGTGCGCGCCACAGCCAACCGCCTCGCCAACTTCGACGACGCCAACCTGCGCCGCTCGGCCCGGGCCGCGGTGGCCGCCGGAGCCCGCGTCCAGCGCGCGCTGGAGATCCTCGGCGAGGAGGTCCCCGAGCACCTCGCCGCGGCCGGCCGGCTGCGCATGGAGCACAAGCAGGCCTCCCTGGAGGAGCTGGGCGCACTCGCCGACCCGCCGCTGACCAAGGACGCCGTCGCCGGCCGGATCCGCCGCCTGCTGGCGATGGCCGACAAGCGGGCCCAGGACCTCGGCATCCCGGGCACCGAGTCGAACCTCGACCTCAGCGAGGAGATGGCCGACAACATGGCCGGATAGGTCCTCCGGCTCGTTCGGTACGGCTGAAGGGGCTCGCGCGATCACTCGTGCGGGCCCCTTTGCCGCACGCCCCATTGACATGAGCATGGGCCGGTCTTGAGTCTGGCGTCCGAACGCTTTCGTGGCAGACGACGCCCAGGGGGGCACATGAGTCACCGCGCGAGATCGATCCTCGCCGCAAGCGCACTCGTCTTCGGAACCACACTCGCCGTGCTACCCGCCGCGGCACAGGCCCAGCCGGTACCCGGCGCCGCATCCGGGGCCGACGAGGTACGGGTCTACGACGCCGACATCACCCGGGAACAGGTCCCGCTCGTCCTCGCCGCGGGGCAGGACGCGCACGAGCTCACCGAGCGGGCCCCGGAGACCGGGACGGCCCACGTCGAGCTCTTCCTCAGCGGTGCCCAGGCCGAGGAACTCGCCGCCCAGGGCGTCAAGCTGGCCGAGCGCAAGGTTCCCGCCCAGGGCCTCGCCCGTGCCAAGGCCGCCGGGGACGGGGTGTTCCGCCCGTACAGCGGCAAGGGCGGTCTCCAGGAGGAGATCCTGCGGACCGCGCAGGAGAACCCGGGGCTCACCAAGGTCGTCTCCATCGGCAAGACCGTCCAGGGCAAGGACATCCTCGCCCTGAAGGTCAGCAAGAACGCCAAGAAGACCAAGGACGGCGACAAGCCGTCGGTCCTCTACATGTCCAACCAGCACGCCCGTGAGTGGATCACCCCCGAGATGACCCGGCGGCTGATGCACCACACCATCGACAACTACGGCAAGGACCAGCGGATCACCAAGCTGGTGGACTCCAGCGAGCTGTGGTTCCTGCTCTCCGCCAACCCGGACGGGTACGACTACACGCACGCGGCCGACGGCCAGCGCCTGTGGCGCAAGAACCTGCGTGACAACAACGGCGACGGGAAGACCGGCCCCGGCGACGGGGTCGACCTCAACCGGAACTTCGCCTTCAAGTGGGGTTACGACAACGAGGGCTCTTCGCCGAACCAGGCGAACGAGACCTACCGCGGCCCGAGCGCCTCCTCCGAGCCGGAGACCGTCGCCCTCGACCGCTTCGAGAAGCGCATCGGCTTCGACTACGCCATCAACTACCACTCCGCCGCCGAGCTGATCCTCTACGGCGTGGGCTGGCAGGTCGCCACCCCCACCCCCGACGACATCGCCTACAAGGCGCTCGCCGGCACCCCGGAGAACCCCGCCGTCCCGGGCTACTACCCGCAGGTCTCCTCGGAGCTCTACACCACCAACGGCGAGGCCGACGGCCACGCCTCCAACGTCAACGGCATCATGATGTTCACGCCGGAGATGACCACCTGCCAGACCGCCTCGGCGAGCGACCCGAACGATCAGTGGAAGCCCGAGGACTGCGCCTCCGGCTTCAACTTCCCGGACGACGAGAAGCTCATCCAGGCGGAGTTCGCCAAGAACATCCCCTTCGCGCTCTCCGTCGGCGAGAGCGCCGCGACCCCGGACCGGCCCAAGTCCTCATTGGGGCTGACCGCCGCCGACTTCACCGTGGACGCCTTCGCCACCTCCTACGTCGCCCGCGGCGAGGACCAGACGGTCTCCGTCACCGCCCGCAAGGCCCTGAAGGACAAGGAACTCAACTTCCGGATCAACGGCGGCCGCACGCACGACGAGGACCTCACGCCCTGGAAGGGCGGAGAGGTCTACGGAGGCGACGACAACAACTGGTTCGACGAGTACCGCGCCGAGGTCGACGGCGCGAAGCCCGGCGACAAGGTCGAGGTCTGGTTCACCGGCCGCGACCGCTCGGGCAAGCAGGTCGCCAGTGAGCACTTCACGTACACGGTGGCCGAGCGGCCCCGCGCGGACGTGCTGGTGATCGCGGAAGAGGGCGCCAAGGCCCAGCACGCCCAGACCTACGTCGACGCCCTGCGCGCCAACGGCAGGTCGGCGGCGGTCTGGGACGTCGCCGTCCAAGGCGCCCCGCACCACCTCGGGGTCCTCTCCCACTTCGGTACGGCCGTCCACTACACCGGGGCCAAGACCTCCGGCGGCGACACCCAGTTGGCGGTGCGCGACTTCCTGAACGAGGGCGGCAAGCTGATCGAGGCCGGTGAGCTGGCGGGCGGCAACGCCCAGGTCGGCCGCGCCGTGACCAACGACTTCAGCCAGTACTGGCTCGGCGCCTACAGCCGCACGAGCACCGCCGGAGCCACCGGCTTCGCCGGCGCCGGCGCGCTGAACGGCGCGCGGGGCACCGTCGGGGACGCCGCGGGCAACCCGCTGAACGCCCCAGGCGGGTACACCGTGACCTCCGAGACCCTGGCGCCCGCGCAGTTCCCGCAGTTCAGGAGCGCCCAGGCGGGAGCCTTCACCGGGGTCGTGAACCCGTACGCCCCCTACGCCGGCACCGGTATGGCCGCGGCCCTGCACACCGACGACGACTGGAAGCGACTCGTCCGCACGATCGACCTCACCGGGGTCACCGCGGCCGACCGGCCGCAGCTGAAGCTGGCGCTCAACTGGAACGTCGAGGAGGGCTACGACCACGCCGCGCTGGAGGCCCGGACCGCCGGCGGCGACGACTGGACCACCCTCCCGGACACGGACGGTCTGAGCAGCTCGACCGTCCCGGAGGAGTGCGCGGCCGGGTTCTTCGTCAACGGCCACCCCTTCCTGCGCCACTACCTCACGCTCGACGCCGCCGGCTGCACCCCGCAGGGCACCAGCGGCACGTGGAACAGCTTCACCGGATCCTCCGGCGGCTGGAAGCAGGTCTCCTTCGACCTGAGCGCCTACGCCGGCAGGACCGTTGAACTCTCCCTCTCCTACGTCACCGACCCGGGCTCGGGCGGCCGCGGCGTCTTCGCGGACGAGGCGCGCCTGTCCGTCAGGGGCGCGGACCAGCCCGTGGAGGGATTCGAGACGTCGCTGGGAGCCTGGACGGCGCAGGCGGCACCCGCCGGAAGCCCCGACGTTCCCGGCGACTGGGCCCGGTCCGGGGAACTGTTCAAGTCCTACGCCGCGGTGACCACGCGTGACACGGTGTTGCTGGGCTTCGGCCTGGAGCACATGCCCACCGCGGCGGACCGTGCCCTACTCGTCGGTAAGGCACTGCGCACACTGCACCGCTGATCGAAGTCCCGTTTCCCACTCACCCTGAGTGACGGGATCGAAGTCCGTGGGTCCCGTTCGGGAGTGTCCGGAACGGGACCCACGCGGGAGTACCCCCGGGAAGTAGGGGGAGTGTCAGGCCCCGACCGATGTCACCCAAAAGCTCACGGAGAGGTAGGGTCGTAAGCGGTCGGGGACATCCCATACAGCTCGCCGGCGCTCTTACCGGCGCACCAACGAGGAGATCGGTTCGTGACGATCCGCGTAGGCATCAACGGTTTTGGCCGAATTGGCCGCAACTATTTCCGGGCGCTCCTGGAGCAGGGAGCGGACATCGAGATCGTCGGTGTCAACGACCTGACTGACAACGCGACCCTGGTGCATCTGCTCAAGTACGACACCATCCTGGGCCGCCTCAAGGCCGAGGTCTCCCACACCGACGACAGCATCACCGTCGGCGGCCAGACCTTCAAGACCTTCGCCGAGCGTGACCCCGCCAACCTCCCCTGGGGAGAGCTGGGCGCCGACATCGTCATCGAGTCGACCGGCATCTTCACGAAGAAGGCCGACGCCGCCAAGCACATCGCGGCGGGCGCGAAGAAGGTCCTCATCTCGGCTCCGGCCAAGGACGAGGACATCACCATCGTGATGGGCGTCAACCACGACAAGTACGACGCGGCCAACCACCACGTCATCTCCAACGCCTCCTGCACCACCAACTGTGTGGCGCCGATGGCCAAGGTCCTCGACGAGAACTTCGGCATCGTCAAGGGCATGATGACGACGGTCCACGCGTACACGAACGACCAGCGCATCCTGGACTTCCCGCACTCGGACCTGCGTCGCGCCCGCGCCGCGGCCGAGAACATCATCCCGACCTCCACCGGTGCCGCCAAGGCCACCGCGCTGGTCCTCCCGCAGCTCAAGGGCAAGCTCGACGGCATCGCCATGCGCGTCCCGGTCCCGACCGGCTCGGTGACCGACCTGGTGCTGGAGCTCTCCCGCGAGACCACGGTGGAAGAGATCAACGCGGCCTTCCAGAAGGCTTCGGAGGGGCAGCTCAAGGGCATCCTCGACTACACCGAGGACGCGATCGTCTCTTCCGACATCGTGAACTGGCCCGCGTCCTGCACCTTCGACTCCTCCCTGACCATGGTTCAGGACGGCACGCAGGTGAAGGTCGTCGGTTGGTACGACAACGAGTGGGGCTACTCCAACCGTCTCGTCGACCTCACCGTCTTCGTCGGCGGTCAGCTCTAAAAACGTAGGGCAAGGCACCACGATGTGAAGCACAGGGTCCGAGCAGCGCAACGATGCGCCGCACGGGCCCTGTTGCTTGCCTCGTTATCCTTCCTCGCCCTTCGAGTGAAGGCTCAAAGGAGTAGAAATACATGAAGACGATCGATGAACTGCTCGCCGAAGGCGTCAAGGGCAAGCGGGTCTTCGTCCGCGCGGACCTGAACGTCCCGCTGGCCGAGGGCACCATCACCGACGACGGCCGCATCCGTGCCGTCCGTCCCGCGATCGCGAAGCTCGCCGAAGCCGGCGCCCGCGTCATCGTGGCCTCCCACCTGGGCCGGCCCAAGGGCACCGGCGTCGAGCCGGCGTTCTCGCTCGCCCCGGCCGCCACGCGCCTCGGCGAACTGCTCGGTGCGGACGTGGCGTTCGCCACCGACACCGTCGGCGCCTCCGCCAAGGAGACCGTCGCGGCTCTCACCGACGGCCAGGTCGCCGTCATCGAGAACCTGCGCTTCAACGCCGGTGAGACGTCCAAGGACGACGCCGAGCGCGGCGCCTTCGCGGACCAGCTCGCCGAGCTCGCCGACATCTACGTCGGCGACGGCTTCGGCGCCGTGCACCGCAAGCACGCCTCGGTCTTCGACCTGCCCGCCCGCCTCCCGCACGCGGCCGGCTACCTCATCGCCACCGAGGTCGGCGTCCTGAAGAAGCTGACCGCCGAGGTCGAGCGCCCGTACGTGGTGGTCCTGGGCGGCGCCAAGGTCTCCGACAAGCTCGCCGTCATCGACGAGCTGCTCGGGAAGGCCGACCGCATCCTCATCGGCGGCGGCATGGCCTACACCTTCCTCTACGCCAAGGGCTACGAGGTCGGCATCTCCCTGCTCCAGAAGGACCAGGTGGAGGTCGTCAAGGAGTACATGAAGCGCGCCGAGGACACCGGCGTCGAGCTGGTCCTGCCGGTCGACGTCCTGGTCTCCTCGGAGTTCCCGGACCTCAAGGGCAAGACCCCGGCCACCTTCGAGATCGTCGACGCGGACAAGATCCCCGCCGACAAGGAGGGCCTGGACATCGGCCCGAAGACGCGTGAGCTGTACGCGTCGAAGATCGCCGACGCCAAGACCGTCTTCTGGAACGGTCCGGTGGGCGTCTTCGAGCACCCCGACTACGCCGGGGGCACCACGGCCGTCGCCCAGGCCCTGCTCGACAGCAGCGCCTTCACCGTCGTCGGCGGTGGCGACAGCGCCGCCGCGGTCCGCATCCTGGGCTTCGACGAGAATGCATTCGGCCACATCTCGACCGGTGGCGGCGCCTCCCTCGAATACCTTGAGGGCAAGACGCTCCCCGGCCTCGCCGCCCTGGAGGGCTGAACCCGTATGACCACGCGCACCCCGCTCATGGCGGGCAACTGGAAGATGAACCTCAACCACCTTGAGGCCATCGCCCACGTCCAGAAGCTCGCCTTCGCCCTCGCCGACAAGGACTACGACGCCGTCGAGGTCGCGGTCCTGCCGCCCTTCGTCGACCTCCGTTCGGTCCAGACCCTGGTCGACGGCGACAAGCTGAAGATCAAGTACGGCGCGCAGGACATCTCCGCGCACGACTCCGGTGCCTACACCGGTGAGATCTCCGGCCCGATGCTGTCGAAGCTGAAGTGCACGTTCGTGGCCGTGGGCCACAGCGAGCGCCGCCAGTACCACGGCGAGACCGACGAGATCTGCAACGCCAAGGTCAAGGCCGCCTACCGGCACGGGATCACCCCGATCCTGTGCGTCGGCGAGGGCCTGGACGTCCGTAAGGCCGGCGAGCAGGTCGCCTACACCCTGAGCCAGCTCGACGGCGGCCTGGAAGGCGTCCCGGCCGAGCAGGTCGAGTCCATCGTGATCGCCTACGAGCCCGTCTGGGCCATCGGGACCGGCGAGGTCGCCACCCCCGACGACGCCCAGGAGGTCTGCGGGGCGATCCGCGGTCGGCTCGCCGAGCTGTACTCGCAGGAGCTGGCCGACAAGGTCCGCATCCAGTACGGCGGCTCCGTGAAGTCCGGGAACATCGCGGCGATCATGGCCCAGCCCGACGTCGACGGCGCCCTGATCGGCGGCGCCGCGCTGGACGCGGAGGAGTTCGTCAAGATCGTCCGCTTCCGCGACCAGTGAGTATGCGGTAGGGCGGATCCGTCGTACCCTTGCGGGGGCCAGAGGCTGATGCATCAGCCCCTGGCCCCCGTGCACATCTCGCAAAGCCGGAAAGCCCGAAAAAGCCAGAAAGTAGGAATCAGCCGTGATTATGGGGTTCTCGATCGCCCTGATCGTCTTCAGCGCCCTGCTGATGCTGCTCGTGCTGATGCACAAGGGCAAGGGCGGCGGCCTCTCCGACATGTTCGGCGGCGGTATGCAGTCGTCGGTCGGCGGTTCCTCCGTCGCGGAGCGCAACCTCGACCGCATCACCGTGGTCGTCGGTCTGCTGTGGTTCGCGTGCATCGTCGCGCTCGGCCTGCTGACGAAGTCGAGCACCTGACCGTTCTGGCCATTCCGGCAGTCCGGTCGGCACCGCCCGGCCTATCATGAGGTTCTGCGCCCTGGTTGCGGAACGAGTTATTCTGCTCCCCCACCCGAGGGGATGATCCCGTGAGTTGGGCTCTACGTACCCGGGGCGTTTCAGCAGGAACATCCTCACGCTTGGCGGCACCATCACGCAGGGGAGTTACGACCGTGGCAAGTGGCAACGCGATCCGTGGTAGCCGGGTCGGAGCGGGGCCGATGGGTGAGGCGGAGCGCGGCGAGTCCGCGCCCCGTCTGCGCATCTCCTTCTGGTGCTCGAACGGGCACGAGACGCAGCCGAGCTTCGCCAGCGACGCGCAGGTGCCCGACACCTGGGACTGCCCGCGCTGCGGGTTCCCGGCCGGCCAGGACCGGGACAACCCGCCCGCGCCGCCGCGCACCGAGCCGTACAAGACGCACCTGGCGTACGTACGGGAACGGCGCTCGGACGCCGACGGCGAGGCGATCCTCGCCGAGGCGCTCGCCAAGCTCCGTGGCGAGATCTGAGCCGGCTCGAAGAGTGTGACGTGAGGCCCGGTGACACAGGAACTTCTCCTGTGTCACCGGGCCTCTTTGTGTGCGTTCTGCCGCTTGCGATCCCTTAAGTTGGTGAACGGCGGGGCACGACAGGACGGAAGAAGTGGGTTGATGTCCGAGATGAACGCAGGCACGCGTACGAAGCTGACCCGGACGCCCGAGTGGCTTGCACTCGGCAAGCACCGGGAGGAGTTCGGGCAGACGCATCTGCGGGAGCTGTTCGAGGAGAATCCCGGCCGCGGCGCCGGCTACACCCTGCAGGTCGGGGACCTGCACATCGACTACTCGAAGCACCTCGTCACCGACGAGACGCTCGCGCTGCTCCGCGAGCTGGCCGACGCCACGGGCGTGGCCGAGCTGCGCGAGGCGATGTTCCGCGGCGAGAAGATCAACACGACCGAGGACCGGGCGGTGCTGCACACCGCCCTGCGCGCACCGGCCGACGCGGTCGTCGAGGTGGACGGCGAGAACGTCATCCCCGAGGTGCACGCCGTCCTCGACAGGATGGCGGCCTTCTCCGACCAGATCCGGTCGGGCGCGTGGACCGGCTTCACCGGCAAGCGCATCCGCAACGTCGTCAACATCGGCATCGGCGGCTCCGACCTCGGCCCGGCCATGGCCTACGAGGCCCTGCGCGCCTTCACCGACCGCGATCTGACGGTGCGCTTCGTCTCCAACGTCGACGGCGCCGACCTGCACGAGGCCGTGCGGGGCCTGGACCCGGCCGAGACGCTGTTCATCATCGCCTCCAAGACCTTCACCACCATCGAGACCATCACCAACGCCACCTCGGCGCGTGGTTGGCTGCTCGACGGACTGGGCGGGGACCAGGCCGCCGTGGCCCGGCACTTCGTGGCGCTGTCCACCAACGCGGAGAAGGTCACCGACTTCGGCATCGATCCGGCCAACATGTTCGGGTTCTGGGACTGGGTCGGCGGACGCTACTCCTTCGACTCCGCCATCGGCCTCTCGCTGATGATCGCGATCGGCCCGGACGCCTTCCGCGAGATGCTCGCCGGCTTCCACGCCATGGACGAGCACTTCCGTACGGCGCCCGCGCACGAGAACGCGCCGCTGTTGATGGGCCTGTTGGGGATCTGGTACGGCGCCTTCTTCGACGCCCAGTCGCACGCGGTGCTCCCGTACAGCCACTACCTCTCGCGGTTCACGGCGTACTTGCAGCAGCTCGACATGGAGTCCAACGGCAAGTCCGTGGACCGCGACGGCAATCCGGTGGAGTGGCAGACGGGCCCGGTGGTCTGGGGCACGCCCGGCACCAACGGACAGCACGCCTACTACCAGCTGATCCACCAGGGGACGAAGGTGATCCCCGCGGACTTCATCGGCTTCGCCCGGCCGGTGGCGGAGCTGGAGGCCGCCCCGGCAGCCCAGCACGACCTGCTGATGGCCAATTTCTTCGCGCAGACCCAGGCGCTGGCCTTCGGCAAGACCGCCGACGAGGTGCGGGCCGAGGGCGCCCCGGAGTCGCTGGTCCCGCACAAGACCTTCCACGGGAACCACCCCACGACCACCGTCCTGGCCGGGGAACTCTCCCCGTCGGTGCTGGGCCAGCTGATCGCGCTCTACGAACACAAGGTGTTCGTCCAAGGCGCGGTGTGGAACATCGACTCCTTCGACCAGTGGGGCGTCGAGCTCGGCAAGGTGCTCGCCAAGCGCGTCGAGCCCGCGCTGACCGAGGGAGCGGACGTGCCGGGGCTGGACGCCTCGACGAAGGCCCTGGTGGCCACGTACCGGAAGCTGCGCGGCCGCGGCTGACCCGAACGTGTGAAGGGCCCGCCTCCCGGTACCGGGAGGCGGGCCCTTCACACGTCGGCCGCCGTCAGGAGGAAGCCGGGGGGTACATCCCGGTCGGCAGCTTGGCCGCCGCCGCACGGTCCAGGAGCCACAGGGTGCGGGAGCGGCCGTACGCCGCCGCGGCCGGGGCCTGGACCCCACCCGCGCCGCCGAGGGCCAGGGAGACCGCCCCGGCCTTGTCCTCGCCCGCGGCCAGCAGCCAGACCTCACGGGCCGCCCGGATCGCCGGGAGGGTGAGCGAGATCCGGGTGGGCGGGGGCTTCGGGGCGCCGTGCACGCCGACCACCGTGCGCTCGGTCTCGCGGGCCGCCGGGTGCTCCGGGAACAGCGAGGCCACGTGCGTGTCCGGGCCCACGCCCAGCATCAGCACGTCGAAGGTGGGGACCGGACCGTGGTCCTCCGGGCCGGCCGCCCTCGCCAGCTCGGCCGCGTAGGCGGCCGCCGCGGCGTCCACGTCGCCGCCGTACGGGCCGTCGGACGCGGGCATCACGTGCACGCGGGCGGGGTCCACCGGGACCGCGTCCAGGAGGGCCTCACGGGCCTGGGTGTGGTTGCGCTCCGGGTCGTCGGCGGGGACGTACCGCTCGTCGCCCCACCACAGGTCCAGCCGGGACCAGTCGATCGCGTCCCTCGCGGGGGCGGTGGCGAGGGCCGCGAGCAGGCCGTTGCCGTTGCGTCCGCCGGTGAGGACGACGGACGCGGTGCCGCGGGCCGTCTGCGCGTCCACGATCTTCGTGATGAGCCGGGCCGCGGTGGCCTGAGCCATCAGTTCCTTGTCCCGGTGGACGACGACCTGGGGAGTCGTCATACCCATGTGCTGCCGCCTTGTCGGTAGATCGGGGGTGCGGGTGCCGCTGCGCGGCCCCGGTCCTCAAACGCCGGACGGGCTGAAATACAGCCCCGCCGGCGTTTGAGGCGCGGGGTCTGGGGCGGAGCCCCAGCAAGGTCCCGCAGGGGTACTACTTGGCCGCGGTCTTCTTCGTCGGCTTGGCGGCCGGCTTCGAGGGCTCGGCCTTCGCCGGAGCCGCGGCCTCGGCCTTGGCGGGAGCCTCGGGCTCCGCCGGCTCCGAGACCGACGCCTCCAGCCGTGCCACGCCGAACTTCAGCGAGGCCTCGTAGGTGTTGTCCGGGTCCAGCCTGCGCAGCTCCTCCGCGAGGAGCTCGGCCGTGTCGCGGCGCTTGAGCGCCACCGCACGGTCGGGCTGCCCCGGCATGCACAGCGTGGCCAGCGCGCCGTCCGCCCGGTCCAGGACGATGTCGCCGTCCTTGGTGGACAGACGTACGGCCGTCAGACCCGGGCCGGAAGACAGCGTGCGCTTGACGGGGACCTGGAGCCGGTCCGCCAGCCACATGGCCAGCAGTTCGCAGCTCGGGTTCTCGTCCTCGCCCTCGACGGTCGCCGAGACGACCGACAGGGCCTGCTGGTCCAGTGCCGCGGCCAGCATGGAGCGCCACGGGGTGATCCGGGTCCACGACAGGTCGGTGTCGCCGGGGGCGTACGCCCCCGCCCGGCCGCCGAGCGCCCTGATCGGGTCCTCGCAGGAGTACGTGTCCGTGATCCGGCGCTGCCCCAGCGCCCCCAGCGGATCGCCCGCCAGGTCCGCGGGAGCACCGTCCGGCCACCAGACGACCACGGGGGCGTCCGGCAGGAGCAGCGGGAGAACCACCGACTGGGCGTGGTCGACCAGTTCGCCGTGAAGGCGGAGCACAACCGTTTCACCGCTGCCGGAGTCCGCCCCGACGCGGACTTCCGCGTCGAGCCGGGCGTCGCGGCGGCTGCGTGGCGAGCGGCTGGCCCGCTTGATGACGACGACGATCCGCGAGGGGTGTTCGTGGGACGCGTCGTTCGCCGACTTGAGCGCGTCGTACGCGTTCTCCTCGTCGGTCACGATCACCAGCGTGAGGACCATGCCGATGGCCGGCGTGCCGATGTCCCGGCGTGCCTGCACCATCGCGGCATTGATCTTGCTGGAGTTGGTCTCCGTGAGGTCGATCTTCATGGCCGGCGCCAGCTCCGTCCGTCTCGTGCGAGCATCTCGTCCGCCTCGACCGGCCCCCAGGTGCCCGACGGGTACTGCGCGGGCTTGCCGTGCTTGTCCCAGTACTCCTCGATCGGGTCGAGGATGTTCCAGGACAGTTCGACCTCCTGGTGACGCGGGAAGAGGTTCGCGTCGCCGAGGAGCACGTCGAGGATCAGTCGCTCGTACGCCTCGGGGCTCGACTCCGTGAAGGACTCGCCGTAGGCGAAGTCCATCGTGACGTCCCGGACCTCCATGGAGGTGCCCGGAACCTTGGAGCCGAAGCGGACCGTCACGCCCTCGTCCGGCTGGACCCGGATGACCAGGGCGTTCTGCCCCAGCTCCTCGGTCGCGCCCGACTCGAACGGCAGGTACGGCGCCCGCTTGAAGACGACCGCGATCTCGGTCACCCGACGGCCCAGGCGCTTGCCCGTCCGCAGGTAGAACGGGACGCCCGCCCAGCGACGGTTGTTGATCTCCAGGCGGATGGCCGCGTAGGTGTCGGTCTTCGACTTGGGGTCGATGCCGTCCTCTTCGAGGTACCCGACGACCTTCTCGCCGCCCTGCCAGGCCGCCGAGTACTGGCCGCGCACGGTGTGCTTGCCCAGGTCCTCCGGCAGCTCGACGGCGGTCAGCACCTTGAGCTTCTCGGCCACCAGCGCCTTCGGGTGGAAGGAGCCGGGCTCCTCCATCGCGGTCAGCGCGAGCAGCTGCAGCAGGTGGTTCTGGATGACGTCACGGGCCGCGCCGATGCCGTCGTAGTAGCCCGCCCGGCCGCCGATGCCGATGTCCTCGGCCATGGTGATCTGTACGTGGTCGACGTACGACCGGTTCCAGATCGGCTCGAACATCGTGTTGGCGAAGCGGAGCGCCAGGATGTTCTGGACGGTCTCCTTGCCGAGGTAGTGGTCGATCCGGAAGACCTCGTCACGCGGGAAGACCTCGTGGACGACCTTGTTCAGTTCCTCGGCGCTCTTCAGGTCGTGTCCGAAGGGCTTCTCGATGACGGCACGCCGCCAGGAGCCCTCCTTCTGCGCCAGCCCGTGGTCCTTGAGCTGCTGGACCACCTTGGGGAAGAACTTCGGCGGGACGGACAGGTAGAAGGCGAAGTTGCCGCCCGTGCCCTGTGCCTTGTCCAGTTCCTCTATGGTCGCCTTCAGGGTCTCGAAGGCGGCGTCGTCGTCGAAGTCGCCCGAGACGAAACGGCAGCCCTGCACGAGCTGCTGCCACACTTCCTCGCGGAAGGGCGTCCGGGAGTGCTCCTTGACGGCGTCGTGGACCACCTGCGCGAAGTCCTCGTCCTGCCACTCGCGACGGGCGAACCCGATCAGCGAGAAGCCCGGCGGGAGCAGGCCTCTGTTGGCCAGGTCGTAGACGGCAGGCATCAGCTTCTTGCGCGACAGGTCACCCGTAACGCCGAAAATGACCAGGCCGGACGGCCCCGCGATACGCGGGAGCCGCCGGTCCTGTGCGTCACGAAGCGGGTTCGCTCCGTTTACAGACAAGGTGTTCAGGCCTCCGTGGGGGCGAGGCGCTCAAGCTCCGCCTCGGTCGACTTCAGCAGGTCGTTCCAGGACGCCTCGAACTTCTCGACGCCCTCGTCCTCGAGCAGCTGCACCACATCGTCGTACGAGATGCCCAGCTTCGCGACCGCGTCGAGCTCGGCGCGCGCCTGCTCGTAGGTGCCGCGCACGGTGTCGCCCGTGATCTGCCCGTGGTCGGCGGTGGCCTCCAAGGTGGCCTCCGGCATGGTGTTCACCGTGTTCGGGGCGACCAGGTCGTCCACGTACAGGGTGTCCTTGTACGCCGGGTCCTTGACGCCGGTCGAGGCCCACAGCGCACGCTGCTTGTTGGCGCCGACCCGCTCCAGGGCGGTCCAGCGCTCCGAGGCGAAGACCTCCTCGTAGGCCTCGTAGGCCAGACGGGCGTTGGCGAGCGCCGCCTTGCCCTTGAGGGCCTTCGCCTCGTCGGTGCCGACCGCGTCCAGGCGCTTGTCGATCTCCGAGTCCACACGGGACACGAAGAAGGAGGCGACCGAGTGGATCAGCGAGAGGTCCAGGCCGGCGGCCTTGGCCTTCTCCAGACCCGACAGGTACGCGTCCATGACCTCGCGGTAGCGCTCCAGCGAGAAGATCAGCGTGACGTTGACGCTGATGCCCTTGCCGATGACCTCGGTGATCGCCGGCAGGCCGGCCTTGGTCGCCGGGATCTTGATGAGCGTGTTCGGGCGGTCCACCAGCCAGGCGAGCTGCTTGGCCTCGGCGACGGTCGCCGGGGTGTTGTGCGCCAGACGCGGGTCGACCTCGATCGACACGCGGCCGTCCTGGCCGTCGGTGCGGTCGTAGACCGGGCGCAGGATGTCGGCGGCGTCCCTGACGTCCGCCGTCGTGATCATGCGCAGGGCCTCTTCCACGGTGACCTTGCGGGTCGCGAGGTCGGTGAGCTGCTGCTCGTAGCCCTCGCCGCCGCTGATGGCCTTCTGGAAGATCGCCGGGTTGGTGGTGACACCGACCACGTGCGACTGGTCGATGAGCTCGGCCAGGTTGCCGGACGTGATGCGCTTGCGGGACAGGTCGTCCAGCCAGATCGCGACGCCTTCGTCGGAGAGGCGCTTGAGTGCGTCTGTCATGGGATTACATCTCCTACTTGGGTTGCGTACCGGCGTCAGCGCGCGGCGGCGGCGAGGGATTCGTTGGCGGCGGCCACGACGTTCTCGGCGGTGAAGCCGAACTCGCGGAAGAGCACCTTCGCGTCGGCCGAGGCACCGAAGTGCTCCAGCGAGACGATCCGGCCGGCGTCACCGACGTAGCGGTGCCAGGTCAGGCCGATGCCCGCCTCGACCGCGACACGGGCCTTCACCGACGGCGGCAGGACGCTGTCCTTGTACTCCTGGTCCTGCTCCTCGAACCACTCGACGGACGGCATCGAGACGACCCGGGTGGGAACGCCCTGCGCCTGGAGCTGCTCGCGGGCCTCGACGGCCAGGTGCACCTCGGAGCCGGTACCGATGAGGAGGACCTGCGCCGGGCCGCCCTCGGCCTCGAACAGGACGTAGCCGCCCTTGGCGGCCGCCTCGTTGCGCTCGTAGGTCGGCACACCCTGGCGGGTCAGCGCGAGGCCGTGCGGGGCACCCTTGCCGAAGACCTTGGTGTGGCGGCGCAGGATCTCGCGCCAGGCGATGGCGGTCTCGTTGGCGTCGGCCGGACGGACGACGTTCAGGCCCGGGATGGCGCGCAGCGAGGCGAGGTGCTCGACCGGCTGGTGGGTCGGACCGTCCTCGCCCAGACCGATGGAGTCGTGCGTCCACACGTACGTCACCGGCAGGTGCATCAGCGCGGAGAGGCGGACGGCGTTGCGCATGTAGTCGGAGAACACCAGGAAGGTGCCGCCGTAGATGCGGGTGTGGCCGTGCAGGGCGATGCCGTTCATGGACGCGGCCATGGCGTGCTCGCGGATGCCGAAGTGGATGGTGCGGCCGTACGGGTCGGCCTCCGGCAGCGGGTTGCCCACCGGCAGGAACGAGGAGTCCTTGTCGATGGTGGTGTTGTTCGAGCCGGCCAGGTCGGCCGAGCCGCCCCACAGCTCCGGGATGACCGCGCCGAGCGCGCCGAGGACCTTGCCGGAGGCGGCGCGGGTGGCGACACCCTTGCCCGCCTCGAAGACGGGGAGCTTGTCCTCCCAGCCCGCGGGCAGCTCGTTGGCGTTGATGCGGTCGAACTCGGCGGCGCGCTCCGGGTTGGCGGTGCGCCAGGCGGAGAACTCCTTCTCCCACTCGGCCTTGGCCTCGCGGCCGCGGTCGAGGGCCTTGCGGGTGTGGGCGATGACCTCGTCGGAGACCTCGAAGGTCTTCTCCGGGTCGAAGCCGAGCACGCGCTTGGTGGCCGCGACCTCGTCGTCGCCGAGCGCCGAGCCGTGGGCGGCCTCGGTGTTCTGGGCGTGCGGGGCGGGCCAGGCGATGATCGAGCGGGCCGCGATGAAGGACGGGCGGCCGGTCTCGGCCTTGGCGGCCTGGAGGGCGGCGAAGAGCGCCTTCGGGTCGAGGTCGCCGTTCTCCTGCTGCTCGACGCGCTGGACGTGCCAGCCGTACGCCTCGTAGCGCTTCATGGTGTCCTCGGAGACGGCCGTCTCCGTGTCACCCTCGATGGAGATGTGGTTGTCGTCCCACAGCAGGACGAGGTTGCCGAGCTTCTGGTGGCCGGCCAGCGCGGACGCCTCGTGGGAGATGCCTTCCTGGAGGCAGCCGTCGCCCGCGATCGCGTAGATCATGTGGTCGAACGGGGAGGCGCCCGGGGCGGCCTCCGGGTCGAACAGGCCGCGCTCGTAGCGCGAGGCCATGGCCATGCCCACCGCGTTGGCGATGCCCTGGCCGAGGGGGCCGGTGGTGGTCTCGACGCCCTTGGTGTGGCCGTACTCAGGGTGGCCCGGGGTCTTGGAGCCCCAGGTGCGGAATGCCTCGAGGTCCGCCAGCTCCAGCCCGAACCCACCGAGGTAGAGCTGGGTGTAGAGCGTCAGGGACGAGTGCCCCGCGGAAAGCACGAAGCGGTCGCGGCCCACCCACTCGGGGTCCGCCGGGTCATGCCGCATCACCTTCTGGAAGAGGGTGTACGCGGCGGGGGCCAGGCTCATCGCCGTACCGGGGTGGCCGTTTCCGACTTTCTGGACCGCGTCGGCGGCCAGGATGCGGGCGGTGTCTACGGCCCGCTGGTCCAGTTCGGTCCACTCGAGCTCTGTGGTGGTCGGCTTGGTGCTCACCGTGGGTCAGGGCTCCTCTCCACATGTTCGTATCCCGGTGACGAACGGTGCACCGGCGATTCCGAGCCTACCCCCGCAACGGCGTGCAGCTATTCGAGTGCAGGCGGTCCGTCACCGCGCCGCCGACCCTTGTTCACCCGCCCACGGGCATCCGGTGTGGCCCGTGCCCCGTATATATGCACGGTCCGATCGGCCCAACACGAAGCGACCCCGGCGCGGGGCGACGTAAGCGCAACGTCTACAGTGGCGTGGTACGCGCAAGCCTTAACCGGGCCTTCATGTTGTGAACGGCCCGAGTCGGAGCTTGCTGGATTCTCTCTCAGGGGTGTGCGTGACGGCCGTCGAATCCCGTCCAGCGGGGGTGCTCGGGACGAGCCCCGGTCAGCGGCCGCTCGGGACCCGCGTCATGGCTTTCGTGGCATTGACCAAGCCGCGGATCATCGAACTTCTGCTGATCACCACAGTGCCGGTGATGTTCCTCGCCGAGCAGGGTGTGCCGTCGCTGTGGCTGGTCCTCGTGACCTGCTTCGGCGGCTACTTGTCGGCCGGCGGCGCCAACGCGCTGAACATGTACATCGACCGCGACATCGACGCGCTGATGGACCGGACCTCGCAGCGCCCTCTGGTGACCGGCATGGTCAGCCCGCAGGAGTGCCTGGCCTTCGGTCTCACCCTCGCGGTCGTCTCCACGCTCTTCTTCGGCCTGCTCGTCAACTGGCTGTCGGCGGCGCTGTCACTCGGGGCGCTCCTCTTCTACGTCGTGGTCTACACGATGCTGTTGAAGCGGCGCACCGCGCAGAACATCGTCTGGGGCGGCATCGCCGGCTGCATGCCGGTGCTGATCGGCTGGTCGGCCGTCACCAACACGGTCTCCTGGGCCGCGGTCATCCTCTTCCTCGTCATCTTCTTCTGGACGCCGCCGCACTACTGGCCGCTCTCGATGAAGGTGAAGGACGACTACGCGCGCGCCGGTGTGCCGATGCTCCCGGTCGTCGCGGGCAACAAGGCCGTGTCGCGCCAGATCGTCCTCTACAGCTGGGTGATGGTGGCGGTCTCGCTGCTGCTGACCCCGCTGGGGTACACCGGCTGGTTCTACACCGCGGTCGCGCTGGCGGCGGGTGGCTGGTGGCTGTGGGAGGCGCACGCGCTGCACGCACGCGCCAAGGCGGGCATCACGGGCGGCAAGCTCAAGGAGATGCGACTGTTCCACTGGTCGATCACCTATGTGTCGCTGCTGTTCGTGGCGGTGGCCGTGGATCCCTTCCTCCGTTGATTACTCGCCGGTAGCATGGCTTCCATGGGAGACACCGCAGACACCGCCGCCGCGGACACCGCAGGCGCCGCGGAGAAGAAGCAGGACCGTAAGGCCGCGAAGCTGGCCAAGCAGATCGACGCGTTCGCCAAGCAGCACGGCGGCGTCGAAGGCCAGCTCGCCCACATCGGCCAGGCCGGCACCCGGATCGTGCTCGTGGGCACGGACGGCGGCTGGGGCGACCTGGTGGCCCCCACCTTCACCGTGGCGCGGCTGGCGGCGGAGAAGGCCGGGCTGACCCTGCACGACGAGTTCGACGGGGAGTTCGCCGCGCGCGTGCGCACCGGCCCGTACGAGTGGACGCGGATGGCCGGCATCCAGATCGGCGGACCCCAGAACCCGGCGGCCTAGGCCCGCCGGCGCGTCCGGGGACCCGGGAGTGCCGTCTCGGTCAACAGCCCGAGCAACACCTCACACCCCGCTCACCCGTTAGGACGTGTGGAAGCCCCTTCCTCACGTCCGCAACGGGATGCCCGGATGATCGAAACGCCGCCCCTGGTGGACCAGTACTGCCACGGAGTACTCCGTACGGAGCTGGGCCTGGGTACCTTCGAGGCCCTGCTGATGCGCTCGGCCGGCCCGCCCGCCGCGGGCACCACCTTCTTCGACACGCAGACCGGCTTCGCGGTGCGCCGCTGGTGCCCGCCGCTGCTCGGGCTGGAGCCGCACGCCGCCCCCGCCCGCTACCTGGCGCGGCGGCGCGAGCTGGGCGCGGCCGAGACCACCCGGCGGCTGCTGAGGGGGTCGGGCGTCGCGGCCTATCTGGTCGACACCGGGATGCCCGGAGACCTCACCGGGCCCAAGGAGCTGGCGCTCGCCGGGGACGCCGAGGCCTTCGAGTCGGTCCGGCTGGAGTTACTGGCCGAGCAGGTCGCCGACACCTCCGGGACGGTGGGCGCCTTCCTCGCGAACCTCGCCGAGGCCGTCCACCACGCCGCCCGCGGGGCCGCCGCCTTCAGCTGTGCCACGGCCTTCACCGGCGCGGACACCCCGGCCGGCGCCCAGGAGCCGCCCGGTCCCGGGGCGGTGCGCGGGGCGGCCGGGCGGTGGCTGGCCCGGCGGCCGCGGGGCGGAGCGGTGGGGGACCCCGTACTCCTGGCCCACCTGCTGTGGAGCGCGGTGGCGACGGGGCTGCCGCTCCAACTGCACACGGACGAGGCCGACCCGGCCGCGCTGACCGGGTTCGTACGGGCCACCGCGGGCCTCGGGACCCGGCTGGTGCTGCTCGGCGGATACCCGCACCACCGCCGCACCGCGCAGCTCGCGGCGGCCTTCCCGCACGTCTACGCCGATACGGGCACGGCCCTCGGGCGGACGGGGGCGCGGGCCGCGGCGGCCCTGGCGGAGCTGCTGGAGATCGCTCCGTTCGGGAAGGTGCTGTTCTCCAGCGGCGGCCGGCAGCTGCCCGAACTGCACGCCGTGGGCGCCCTGGTGTTCCGCGAGGCACTGGGCCGGGTGCTGGGCGGCTGGGCCGCGGACGGCTCCTGGTCCTGGCGGGACGCGGAACGGGTGGCCGCCCTGGTCGCGGCGGGCAACGCCCGCCGCGTCTACCGACTGGACACGCCGTAGAGCCGCCGGGCTACGCGGCGGAGAGCTGCGGGTCGCTCTGGGCGGGGATCTCCGCCTGCTCGTAGGGGCGCTCGCGCAGGCTCAGGGCGACCCGGACCACGGCGATCCACACCAGGCAGGAGCCGAGCATGTGGGCGGCGACCAAGGCCTCGGGGACCTGGGTGGCGTACTGGACGTAGCCGATCGCGCCCTGGGCGAGCAGCACGATCAGCAGGTCACGGGCGCGGGCCCGGGTGTCGGCGGGAGCGTCCACGACGCGCAGGACCAGCCACATGGCGATACCGAGCGCGCACACCACCCAGGCGGCGACGGCGTGCACGTGGGCGGTGGTGTCCCAGTCGAAGGGCATGCGCTTGATCTCGCTGCTGTCGCCGGCGTGCGGACCCGAGCCGGTCACGACGGTGCCCGCCGCGATCAGGACGAGCGTGGTCGCCAGCAGCGCCCACGACAGCTTGCGCACCGGACCGGGCACCCGCGGCCGCGGGGAGCCGTCGCCCTCGCGGGTGCGCTGCCAGGTGACCGTGGTCACGGCGATCAGCGCGGTGGCGAGGAGGAAGTGTCCGGCCACGCTGTACGGGTTGAGACCGGTGCGGACGGTGATCCCGCCGAGCACGGCGTTCGACATCACGATCGCGAACTGGACCCAGCCGAGCTTCGTCAGGGAGTGCCGCCAGGGCTTGGCCGAACGGGCCGCGACGATTCCCCAGCCGACCGCCGCGCTGAGCACGTAGGTCAGCATCCGGTTGCCGAACTCGATGGCGCCGTGGAAGCCCTGCTCCTGCGTCACGATCAGGCTGTCGTCGGTGCACTTGGGCCAGGTGTCGCAGCCGAGGCCGGAACCGGTCAGCCGTACCGCGCCGCCGGTGACGACGATGGCCACGCTCATGACGAGCGCGGCGAGTGCGGCCCGCTGGACGATCCGGGGTGACGGGGTCCAGCGGCTGGCGATGTGGGCGAGGGGGTTCAACACGCCCCATATCGTAGGCGACCCCTTGTGCAAACTTTCACGAGGGGGTGGGCAGGGGTGCGTCCGGCCCGACGGCCAGCCGGTACCGCGCTCCCGCAGGGTCCCCCTCCTCGTGCCACCACAGCAGGACGCGCCAATGGGTGGCGTCGCCCGGGTAGTCCGCCGAGTCGACGAACCCCCGTAATAATTCGCCCGCTACATCCTGTGCCGTCCGATTCCTTACTTCTGTGGTGCTGTGCCAGGGATGTTCCAGTACGTTCCACAGTCCGTCAGGTCCACGCACCTCGAAGCGCCACACCGCGAGCCAGGGGGTGACCTCCAGCATCGTGCGGACCTGTTCGGCGTCGAGGCCCAGCCCGGCCGCGATCGCGGGCTCCGCCACCCCCTGGATACGGGCGGCCACCACGGCCCGGGGCAGCAGTCGTTCGGGCAGCAGCCCCTGGGTGCGCAGGCTGACCAGCGCGCCGAAGGTCAGGAAGCGCAGCCGCAGTTCCAGCTGGCGGCCGATGTGGTCGAGGGCCTCCTCGGCCTCCGCCGCTTCCTCCGCGGCCGGGTCCGCGAGCAGCAGCTGCCGGAAGTCGGACTCGGCGGCCACGGCCCAGGCCACGGCCTCCTCGGCGAACCCCAGCTCGGCGAGGCGGTCCCCGAGGAACACCTTGGCCTGGGCCAGGCCCCGCCGGTTCACCGGATCCCGATGGTCGAGTCCCGCCCAGACCTCCACCGCGGTACGGGTCAGATCGCGGGCGCGCTCACCGGCCGCCCGTTCCATGGCGCTCGGACCCTCGCCGACGGCCGGGCCCAGCGGGTGCTTCGGCAGCCGGGCCCCGTCGCTGAGCGGCCAGGACAGCCAGACCCCGTGGTTGATCAGCCCGCGGGCGTACCAGCGGGCGAACTCGGGGGAGTGCCCGGCCGCCCGCTCGGAGCTGCGTAAGCCCTCCTCGATCGTGGCGAGGGCGCCGGCGCGGTCCCCCGCGGCGAACCGCAGGGCGGCCCGATCGGCGAGGCGCAGCCCGAGCAGCGCGGTGCACCGCGGGTCGTCCGGGAACGCGCGCAGGGCGCCGATCAGCTCGTCGAGGAGCCGTTCGCGCTCCGCGGGCTCCGCGTGCTCCGCCCCCGAGCGCACCCGTGCCCATCGATCGTCCAGCCGTAGAACGGCATCCCGCTGCACCATGTCCGCCCCCCGGCTTCATGTGTGAGGGGCCCATCCTCGCGGCATCGCCGCCAGGAGGGGAGGGATTTCATTCCCAGCGGAAGAGCCGCGCGGCGGCGCCCAGACCGAGTACGGCCCAGCCCGCCAGGACGGCCACGTCGCCCCACGGGAGCGAGGCCCCGTGCTGGAGCACCTCGCGCAGCCCGTCGGACAGGGCCGAGATGGGCAGCAGGCCCAGGATCGACCGCACGGCGTCCGGGAACTTCTCCAGCGGCACGATCACCCCGCCGCCGACCAACAGCAGCAGGAAGACGAGGTTGGCGGCGGCCAGGGTCATCTCGGCCTTGAGAGTGCCCGCCATCAGGAGCCCGAGGCCGGAGAAGGCGGCGGTGCCCAGCAGGATCAGCGCGGCCACCGACAGCGGGTTCCCCTGCGGGGACCAGCCCAGCGCGAGGGCGATCACCGTCAGCAGGGCGATCTGCAGCACCTCGGTGACCAGCACCGACAGGGTCTTGGCGGCCATCAGGGCCCAGCGCGGCAACGGGGAGGCTCCCAGCCGCTTGAGGACCCCGTAGCGGCGGTCGAAGCCGGTGGCGATGGCCTGGCCGGTGAAGGCGGTGGACATCACGGCGAGCGCCAGGATCCCCGGCGCGAGGAAGTCCACGGACCTGTCACTTCCGGTGTCCACGATGTCGACCGCGGAGAAGAGGGTCAGCAGCAACGCCGGGATGATCACGGTGAGCAGCAGCTGTTCCCCGTTGCGCAGCAGCATCCGGGTCTCCAGCGCCGTCTGCGCGAGGATCATGCGGGACACGGGCGCGGCCCCCGGGCGGGGGGTGAACGTACCGGCGCTCATGCGCGTAGCTCCTTACCGGTCAGTTCCAGGAAGACGTCTTCGAGGGTGTGCCGCTCCACCGTGAGGCTGCTCGGCATCACGCCGTGCTGCGCGCACCAGGAGGCGACGGTGGCCAGCAGCTGCGGGTGGACGTCGCCGGTGACCCGGTAGACGCCCGGGGTGAGCTCGGCGGCCTCGGTGCCGTCGGGCAGCGCCTTCAGCAGCGAGGCGAGGTCGAGGGAGGGGCGGCCGGTGAAGCGCAGGGTGTTCTCGGCGCCGCCGCGGCACAGCTGCTCGGGGCTGCCGTGGACGACGACCCGGCCCGCGTCCACGATGGCGACCTCGTCGGCGAGCTGCTCGGCCTCGTCCATGTGGTGGGTGGTGAGGACGACGGTGACCCCGTCGGTGCGCAGTTCCCGTACCAGGTCCCAGGTCGCGCGGCGGGCCTGCGGGTCCAGGCCGGCGGTGGGCTCGTCGAGGAAGACCAGCTCGGGGCGGCCGACCACGGCCATGGCCAGGGCCAGGCGCTGCTGCTGGCCGCCGGAGAGCCGGCGGTAGGGGGTGCGGCCGCAGCCGCCGAGTCCGAGGCGTTCCACCAGGGTGGCGACGTCGAGCGGGTCGGCGTAGAGCTTGGCCATGTGGCGGAGCATCTCGACGGCGCGGGCTCCGGAGTGGACGCCCCCGGACTGCAGCATCACACCGATCCGCGGGCGCAGGGCCTCGGCCTGGGCGACCGGGTCGAGGCCGAGGACGCGGACGGTGCCGGCGTCGGGGCGGAGGTAGCCCTCGCAGGTCTCCACCGTGGTCGTCTTGCCCGCGCCGTTCGGACCGAGGACCGCGGTGACGGAGCCGCTCCGGACGGTGAGGTCCAGGCCGTCCACTGCGGTCTTGGTGCCGTACCGCTTCACCAGTCCGCGGATCTCCACGGCGGGGTCGTTGCTCATGAGGGGTGAGTCTACGGAGCCGGAGGAGGGGGCGGAGGCGCCGGGGTCGAGGCCTCTTCGTCGCCGGCTCGCCCTCTCCGCCCCGCCTCTGCCCCGACTCTTCGTCGCCGGTTCGGCGTCGGATCCGCTCCGGAGAATCGAACGCCGCGTCGCGAATACAGCTCTTTTCAGCCGGTCGGTCCTGGAAGCGTCGGCATGTTTCCGTGATCTTTTCCGGAGATCGCCTTTCCCGGTGCCCAAGAGCCGCCGCGGGCACAGGTGTGCTGGTGGGAGCGGTTCGCGGGCTCCTCGGAGGAGTTCGGGAAGGTAGCGGAATACCCGCATCCGAATAACTCTCCGTCGATAAATAAGGTAACCCTTAGTGATGGAGGCCACCAGGCGTGGCGTCCATCACGGCTTGTCGTCGCTCGGTTAATTACGCAACAATGGCGTTGTGAAATACGGCGAACGGCAGATCGACACCCCTCAGGGGGAGCTCGGCACCGGGGAGCGGTCAACCCGCAACCGGGTGGCGCGCTCGATCCTGGACCACGGTCCGTCCACCGTCGCCGACCTCGCCCAGCGTCTCGGCCTCACCCAGGCCGCCGTCCGCCGCCACCTCGACACGCTCGTCACCGACGACGTGGTCGAACCCCGTGAGCAGCGTGTGTACGGTGCGCGCACCCGGGGTCGGCCCGCCAAGGTCTTCGCGCTGACCGACTGCGGCCGCGACGCCTTCGACCAGTCCTACGACACGCTCGCCGCGGACGCCCTGCGCTGGATCGCGCAGTCGGTAGGCGGCGGCGAGCAGGGCGAGGTGGCCGTCGCCGCCTTCGCCAGGTCGCGGATGGAGACGCAGGCGCGCGCCTACCAGGAGGCCGTCGAGGCCGCCGCACCGCAGGAGCGCACAGAGGCCCTTGCCAGGGCGTTGACCGCGGACGGGTACGCTGCTACGGCGAAGAGCGCTCCCGGTCCGCACAGCGGTGAACAGCTCTGCCAGCACCACTGCCCGGTCGCGCACGTCGCCGAGCAGTTCCCGCAGCTCTGCGAGGCGGAGACCGAGGTCTTCTCCCGCCTGCTCGGGACCCATGTGCAGCGCCTCGCCACGATCGCCCACGGCGACGGGGTGTGCACGACGTTCATTCCGCGTAGCGCGAGCACCACACAGACCGACACATCAGCATCTGCAAGTACGGCCGGGAGGAACCCCGCATGACCACGGAGATCGCTCACCCTGAGCTCGATGGCCTGGGCACCTACGAATACGGCTGGGCCGACTCCGACGCGGCCGGTGCCGCTGCCAAGCGGGGTCTGTCCGAAGATGTCGTCCGCGACATCTCGGCGAAGAAGTCCGAGCCGGAGTGGATGCTCAACCTCCGCCTCAAGGGCCTGAAGCTGTTCGACAAGAAGCCCATGCCGAACTGGGGTTCCGACCTCTCGGGCATCGACTTCGACAACATCAAGTACTTCGTGCGTTCCACCGAGAAGCAGGCCGCTTCGTGGGAGGACCTGCCCGAGGACATCAAGAACACGTACGACAAGCTCGGCATCCCGGAGGCGGAGAAGCAGCGCCTCGTCGCCGGTGTCGCGGCCCAGTACGAGTCCGAGGTCGTCTACCACCAGATCCGTGAGGACCTGGAGGAGCAGGGCGTCATCTTCCTCGACACGGACACCGCGCTCAAGGAGCACCCGGAGCTCTTCCAGGAGTACTTCGGCACGGTCATCCCGGTCGGCGACAACAAGTTCGCGTCGCTGAACACCGCGGTGTGGTCCGGCGGCTCCTTCATCTACGTCCCCAAGGGCGTGAAGGTCGACATCCCGCTCCAGGCCTACTTCCGTATCAACACGGAGAACATGGGCCAGTTCGAGCGGACGCTGATCATCGTCGACGAGGACGCCTACGTCCACTACGTCGAGGGCTGCACCGCCCCGATCTACTCCTCGGACTCGCTGCACAGCGCCGTGGTCGAGATCATCGTCAAGAAGGGCGGCCGCTGCCGCTACACGACGATCCAGAACTGGTCGAACAACGTCTACAACCTGGTCACCAAGCGCGCCGTGGCGTACGAGGGCGCGACCATGGAGTGGATCGACGGCAACATCGGTTCCAAGGTCACCATGAAGTACCCGGCCGTCTACCTGATGGGCGAGCACGCCAAGGGCGAGACCCTGTCCATCG
Organism: Streptomyces sp. CLCI03; assembly: GCF_053615355.1. Taxonomy (NCBI): domain Bacteria; kingdom Bacillati; phylum Actinomycetota; class Actinomycetes; order Kitasatosporales; family Streptomycetaceae; genus Streptomyces; species Streptomyces sp. CLCI03. The sequence continues at coordinate 6,106,939 of NZ_CM132132.1, forward strand.
CCTTCGCGGGCGAGGGCCAGCACCAGGACGCCGGCTCCAAGATGGTCCACATGGCGCCGCACACCTCCTCGAACATCGTCTCCAAGTCGGTGGCCCGAGGCGGCGGCCGCACCTCGTACCGAGGCCTGGTCGAGATCGGCGAGGGCGCCCACGGCTCGAAGTCCAACGTGCTCTGCGACGCGCTCCTGGTCGACACGATCTCCCGCTCGGACACGTACCCCTACGTGGACGTCCGCGAGGACGACGTCTCCATGGGCCACGAGGCCACGGTCTCCAAGGTCTCCGACGACCAGCTCTTCTACCTGATGAGCCGCGGTATGACGGAGTTCGAGGCCATGGCCATGATCGTGCGCGGCTTCGTCGAGCCCATCGCGCGTGAGCTGCCCATGGAGTACGCGCTGGAGCTGAACCGGCTGATCGAGCTGCAGATGGAGGGATCGGTCGGCTGACCGCCGGTCGCGCGGCGTTCCCCGCCGCACATCCTTCTACGTAGGCAGTGTTCTTCAAAGAGAGTGAGCAAGACGACAGCCATGGCTGAGGCTCAGAACATTCCGGCGGGTTCGACCACCGCCGGCGCGATCGCGGTGGCCGCCGAGTCCACCGTCGCCACCCGGATGAGTGCGCCCCCGTCCTTCGACGTGGCGGACTTCCCCGTTCCGAACGGCCGCGAGGAGGAGTGGCGCTTCACGCCGCTCGCCCGCCTCAAGGGCCTGCACGACGGCACCGCGGTCGCCAACGGCACCATGAAGGCCCAGATCGACGCGCCCGAGGGCGTCACGGTCGAGTCGGTGGAGCGCGACGACGCGCGCATCGGCAAGGCCGGCACCCCGGTGGACCGGGTCGCCGCCCAGGCGTTCTCGTCCTTCGCCAAGGCCACGGTCGTCACCGTGCCCAAGGAGACGGTCCTGACCGAGCCGGTGCGCGTGACGCTGCACGGCGAGGGCGGCACCACCTTCGGTCACACCGTCTTCGACGTACAGGCCTTCGCCGAGGCCGTCATCGTCATCGACCACACCGGTGACGGCGTGCGCGCCGCCAACGTCGACTTCCTGGTCGGCGACGGCGCCAAGCTCACCGTCGTGTCCGTGCAGGACTGGGACGACACCGCCGTCCACTGCTCCCAGCACAACACGCTGGTCGGCCGTGACGCGACCTTCAAGTCGATCGTGGTCACCTTCGGTGGCGACGTCGTCCGCCTCCACCCGCGGATCAGCTACGCCGGCCCCGGCGGCGAGGCCGAGCTCTTCGGCCTGTACTTCACGGACGCCGGCCAGCACCAGGAGCACCGCCTCCTGGTCACGCACGACGCCCCGCACTGCAAGTCGAACGTGGTCTACAAGGGCGCGCTCCAGGGCCAGGACGCCCACGCCGTCTGGATCGGTGACGTGCTCATCCAGAAGAGCGCCGAGGGCACCGACACCTACGAGATGAACCGCAACCTCGTCCTCACGGACGGCGCGCGGGTCGACTCCGTGCCCAACCTGGAGATCGAGACCGGCGAGATCGTCGGCGCCGGCCACGCCTCCGCGACCGGCCGCTTCGACGACGAGCAGCTCTTCTACCTGCAGGCCCGTGGCATCCCGGCCGACGAGGCCCGCCGCCTGGTCGTCCGCGGCTTCTTCGCGGAGCTCGTCCAGCAGATCGGTGTCGACGACATCGAGGAGCGTCTGCTCAACAAGATCGAGACCGAGCTCCAGGGTTCCGTCTGATGAATTACGTCAAGGCCTGCGCGCTCAGCGAGCTGGAGGAGGACACCCCCAAGCGGGTGGAACTCGACGGCACGCCGGTCTCCATCGTCTCCACCGAGGGGGAGGTGTTCGCGATCAACGACATCTGCTCGCACGCGAACGTCTCGCTCTCGGAGGGCGAGGTCGAAGACTGCATGATCGAGTGCTGGCTGCACGGGTCGGCCTTCGACCTGCGCACCGGCAAGCCCTCGGGCCTGCCCGCGACGCGCCCCGTCCCCGTATACCCCGTAAAGATCGAAGGGGACGACGTGCTCGTCTCCCTCACCCAGGAGTCCTGAGGTATCCATGGCAACGCTTGAAATCCACGACCTGCACGTCTCCGTCGAGGCCGAGAACGGCGCCCGCGAGATCCTCAAGGGCGTCGACCTCACCGTCAAGCAGGGTGAGACGCACGCCATCATGGGTCCGAACGGCTCCGGCAAGTCCACCCTGGCGTACTCGCTCGCCGGTCACCCGAAGTACACCATCACCGGTGGCACCGTGACGCTCGACGGCGAGGACGTCCTGGAGATGTCCGTCGACGAGCGCGCCCGCGCCGGCGTCTTCCTCGCGATGCAGTACCCGGTCGAGGTCCCCGGTGTCTCGGTCTCCAACTTCCTGCGCACCTCGGCCACCGCGATCCGCGGCGAGGCGCCGAAGCTGCGTACCTGGGTGAAGGAGGTCAAGTCCGCGATGGAGCAGCTCCAGATGGACCCGGCCTTCGCCGAGCGCAACGTCAACGAGGGCTTCTCCGGCGGTGAGAAGAAGCGCCACGAGATCCTGCAGCTGGAGCTCCTCAAGCCGAAGATCGCGATCCTCGACGAGACCGACTCCGGCCTGGACGTCGACGCCCTGCGCCAGGTCTCCGAGGGCGTCAACCGCGTCCGCGCGACCGGTGAGGTCGGCACGCTGCTGATCACGCACTACACGCGGATCCTCCGCTACATCAAGCCCGACTTCGTCCACGTCTTCTCCGAGGGCCGCATCGCCGAGTCCGGTGGCGCCGAGCTCGCCGACAAGCTGGAGGCCGAAGGCTACGAGTCGTACAGCACGAAGGGTGGCGCGACCGCGTGACACAGTTGCCTGGCCTCCTCGACATCGAGGCGATCCGAAAGGACTTCCCCCTTCTGGATCGTGTGGTCCACGACGGGAAGAAGATCGTTTACCTGGACAACGCGGCGACCTCGCAGAAGCCGCGCCAGGTGCTCGACGCGCTGAACGAGTACTACGAGCAGCACAACGCCAACGTCCACCGTGGCGTGCACGTGCTCGCCGAGGAGGCCACGGCGCTGTACGAGGGCGCTCGCGACAAGGTCGCCGCCTTCATCAACGCGCCGAGCCGCGACGAGGTGATCTTCACCAAGAACGCCTCGGAGTCGCTCAACCTGGTCGCGAACATGCTCGGCTGGGCGGACGAGCCCTACCGGGTCGACCGCGAGACCGAGATCGCCATCACGGAGATGGAGCACCACTCCAACATCGTGCCGTGGCAGCTGCTCTCGCAGCGCACCGGCGCGAAGCTGAAGTGGTTCGGCCTCACCGACGACGGCCGGCTCGACCTGTCCAACATCGAAGAGGTCATCACGGAGAAGACGAAGATCGTCTCCTTCACGCTGGTCTCCAACATCATGGGCACGGTCAACCCGGTCGAGGCGATCGTGCGGCGAGCCCAGGACGTCGGCGCCCTCGTGCTGATCGACGCCTCCCAGGCCGCCCCGCACATGCCGCTGGACGTGCAGGCGCTCGGCGCCGACTTCGTGGCCTTCACCGGCCACAAGATGTGCGGCCCGACCGGCATCGGTGTCCTGTGGGGCCGCCAGGAGCTCCTGGAGGACCTGCCTCCGTTCCTCGGTGGCGGCGAGATGATCGAGACCGTGTCGATGCACGCCTCGACCTACGCCCCGGCGCCCCACAAGTTCGAGGCGGGTACGCCCCCGATCGCCCAGGCCGTCGGCCTCGGCGCGGCCGTGGACTACCTGACCGCGATCGGCATGGACAAGATCGCCGCGCACGAGCACGCGATCACCGAGTACGCGATCAAGCGTCTCGCGGAGGTGCCCGACCTGCGGATCATCGGCCCCACCACGGCCGAGGACCGCGGCGCCGCGATCTCCTTCGTCCTGGGTGACATCCACCCGCACGACGTCGGCCAGGTTCTGGACGAGCAGGGCATCGCGGTCCGCGTGGGACACCACTGCGCGCGCCCCGTCTGCCTGCGCTACGGAATTCCTGCGACGACGCGAGCGTCTTTCTACCTGTACTCCTCTCCGGCCGAGGTCGACGCGCTGATCGACGGGCTGGAGCACGTACGGAACTTCTTCGGCTGACGGACGAGGCGACGAGGACGCAGTGAAGCTGGATTCGATGTACCAGGAACTGATCCTGGACCACTACAAGCACCCGCACGGGCGTGGCCTGCGCGACGGCGATGCCGAGGTGCACCACGTCAATCCGACGTGCGGTGACGAGATCACGCTGCGCGTGAAGTACGACGGCGAGACGCTGACCGACGTCTCCTACGAGGGCCAGGGCTGCTCCATCAGCCAGGCCAGCGCGTCCGTGCTGAACGAGCTGCTCGTGGGCAAGGAACTGGCCGAGGCGCAGAAGATCCAGGCGGTGTTCCTGGAGATGATGCAGTCCAAGGGCAAGGTCGAGCCCGACGAGGCCATGGAGGAGGTGCTGGAGGACGCGGTCGCGTTCGTCGGCGTCTCCAAGTACCCGGCTCGCGTGAAGTGTGCTCTGCTGAGCTGGATGGCGTGGAAGGACGCGACGGCCCAGGCTCTGGGCGACGCGGAGAGGAAGACGGCATGACCGAGAACGCGACGCCCGAGGCGTCGATCAAGCCGGCCACCGAGGAGGAGGTCCGTGAGGCCCTCTACGACGTGGTCGACCCCGAGCTGGGCATCGACGTCGTCAACCTGGGCCTGATCTACGGCATCCACATCGACGACGCGAACATCGCCACCCTCGACATGACCCTGACCTCGGCGGCCTGCCCGCTGACGGACGTCATCGAGGACCAGGCGAAGTCGGCGACGGACGGCATCGTCAGCGAGCTTCGGATCAACTGGGTCTGGATGCCGCCGTGGGGCCCGGACAAGATCACGGACGACGGCCGCGAGCAGCTCCGCGCGCTCGGCTTCAACGTCTGAGCGGCTCCGAGTTCTGAACGAGGAAGGGCCCCCGGCATCGTGCCGGGGGCCCTTCTCGTGTCCGCGGGGCACTCGGGCCGCTCAGTCGTCCTTCGGCCGGTCGGGCAGAGTGTCCGGCTCCGTCTCCGTCTCCGGCTCAGGCTCCGTCTCCGGTTCGGGCCGCGGCTCCGGCCGGTCCGAGTGCGCGACGGTGGGCGCGTCGGCGTCCGTGAGCGTGTGGGCGAGCGTGTCCGCGGGCGTGTCGGCGGGCGGGGCCGAAGGCGGGGTCGCGGGCGGGTTCGTGGGCGAGGGCACGGGTCCGGCGGCGGGAGCCGGCGCGGCGAGTTCGGCGAGGATGGCCTGGGCGAGGTTCTCGCGCCGGATCCGCTGGTCCACGTACAGCAGATTGCTGAACAGCTGGGTGTACCCGATCTGGAACATCTGGCTCACGCCGCCGCCGACCATGATGCACAGGAAGGCGAACGCGAGGGCGACGATCATGCCGGTCGGCGGGCCGGACCCCTCCGCCACCTCGCCCGTCTCGGCCATGATCGGGATCATCCCGAACGTGCCGATGAGCTGGAAGGGCATCTGGATCATGTAGGCGATGCTCATCGCGATCATGCTGCCGACCAGGGTGATGCCGAAGATCCGCCACCAGTCGCCCTTGACCAGCGCGGCCGAGCGGCGCAGCGCGGTACCGGGGCCGGCGTTCTCCATCACCGCCACGGCGGGGGCCAGGCTGAGCCGGGTGCCGAGCCAGACCGACACCGCGGCGGCGGGCAGCAGGAGTACGGGCAGGAGGACCAGGGCCGCGGGCGACGGGTCGCCGCCGGAGACGGAGGCGACCATCACCGGAATCCACACCGCCATGGCGGCGAGCACGGGAGCGCCCGCGATCAGCCCCGTGAGCACCAGCGTGCCCAGGACGGAGGGAGTCCGCCGCAGGGCCGTGCGCCACGTCGCGCGGAAGGTGGTGGGCCGGCCGAGGACCGCCTGCTGGAGGACCGCCGGGCACGCGGCGGTGACCACGGCCATGCTCAGCAACCCCACGGCGAACAGCAGCACGAACAGCGTGACACCCGCGACGATGATCGGCGTGAGGTGCTCGGCCGCCGGGTCCTGCCCGTAGGGCGGGTCGAAGACCGGCTCGATGTGGTCGTACACCGCGGCGACGGCGATGCCCGCCAGCAGGCCCATGACCAGCAGGCACAGGCCCAGCACGGCCAGCATCACACCGGCGAGCCGCTTCCAGTGGCGGCCGAGGGTGGCGAAGGTGGCGCTCACGACGTCCCCGAGGCCCAGGGGCTTCAGCGGTACCGTCCCGGGCTGCGGCGGTGGCGGCGGGGCCCATCCACCCCAGTGGGGCGCGCCGCCCGGGACTCCCGGCCCGCCCGGCCCGGGTGCCCCCGTGGATCCCCACCCTGCGTTCTGCGTCATGCGTGTGCTCCGTCTTCTCGTTCCCCCGACGAAGGCACACCGTATCTCAGCATGTCAGGAGCATGGCAGCGGATTCGCCCGGATGTGTACGCCCGTACGCATCGCTGTGTACAGTTGTACGCATGCCCTACGTCATGCTTGCCGCGGCCATCGCCGCCGAGGTCGCCGGAACCACCGCCATGAAGTACAGCGACGGCTTCACCAAGCTGTGGCCGTCGCTGGGCACCCTGCTCGGCTACGCCATCGCCTTCACCCTGCTCGCGCAGACGCTGAAGTCGATGTCGGTCGGCACGGCGTACGCGATATGGGCGGGCGTCGGCACCGCCGCGATCGCCGCCATAGGCATGGTGTTCCTGGGCGAGGCGGCCACCGCCGCCAAGATCGCAGGCATCGCCCTGGTGATCGGCGGCGTGGTCCTGCTGAATCTCGGCGGGGCCCACTGATGCCCGCCGGCGGGCGGCGGTACGACCCGGACCGGAGGCAGCGGATCATCGACGCCGCGCTCCGGGTGGTGGGCGAGCGGGGCATCGCCGGGCTGACCCACCGCAGCGCGGCCGCCGCCGCCGACGTACCGCTCGGGTCGACGACGTACCACTTCAAGACGCTGGACGACCTGTTGGTCGCCGCGCTGCGCCAGACCAACGAGGGCTTCGCCCGGGCGGTGGCGCGCTCCACCGCCCTGGCCGACCCCGACGCGGACCTCGCCGAGGCCCTGGCCCGCCTGCTCGGGGAGTCCCTCGCGGCGGACCGGGGCCGCGTCGAGCTGGAGTACGAGCTCTACCTCGCGGCGTTGCGTCGCCCGGCCCTGCGCCCGGTGGCGGCGCAGTGGTGCGAGGCGGTGGCGGCGGCGCTGACCCCGCGGACCGACCCGGTGACCGCGCGGGCGCTGGTGGCGGCCATGGACGGGATCGGGCTGCAGGTCCTGCTGACGGACGCCCCGTACGACGAGGCGTACACCCGCGAGATCCTCGGGAGGCTGCTGCGGCCCGGGCGGGATGGGGCCGGATCGTCCGGTCCGTCGGGCGCCTGAGGACCGGCATCGGTTCGGGTCGTGCCCGGAGGACGGGGCGGCGCGGAGTCGTCCGCGCGGCAGGGCCCTAGCCCGCGGAGCGCACGGCCGTCAGCGCCGCCTGCACGCTCGCCTCGATGTCCTGGATCGGGTAGATCACCTCGCGGACCGTGCGGTCGCGGTCGATGACCAGCGTCAGCCGCTTGATCCGGCTCGTGCCCGCCGCGCGGAACGTCGGCAGGCGCAGCGCGGCGGTCAGGGCCAGGTCCGCGTCCGACAGGAGCGGGAACCGCAGCCGCTCGTGCTCCGCGAACTCCCGCTGCTCGTCCGGGCGCTGGGTCGACACCCCGTGCACGGTGGCGCCGGCCGCGGTGAACTCCGCGAGCTGGTCCCGGTAGGTGCACGACTCGAACGTGCATCCCTTGGCGCCCGGGATCCCGGCCCAGCCGGGCGGGTAGGACGCGGCGCGCGCGTACGCGCCCGGGAAGCAGTACAGGACCGTGAACGGCGTGTCCGCCACCGGGTCGCTCGACTCGCCGAAACGGTCCGGCAACAGCAGCGGCGGCACCCGCGTACCGCGCAGCGCGTGCACCCGTTCCGCCTCGCGCGAGGCCTCGTCGGTCGTCGCCGTCATCTCTCCCTCTCCCAGGACCCAGGTGTCTCCCCAGTCCTGGAGGGCCACCAGGACGGGCAGCAGCCCCCGCCCGCGCGGGGTCAGCCGGTATTCGTGCCGCACCGGACGTTCCTGGTACGGCTCGCGCGACAGCACCCCGGCCTCGACGAGCAGCTTCAGTCGTTCCGCCAGCACCTTGCGGGACATCCCCAACTCGCGCTGGAGCTCGTCGAAGCGGTGCAGACCGCGTGCGGCGTCGCGCACGATCAGCAGCGTCCACCAGTCGCCCACCACATCGAGGGCCTGGGCGATGGCGCAGTCCGCGTCGCCGAGGTGTGTGCGCTGGGCCATGGCACTCCTTTGTCCGTTGACCCCAAGGCTGCCATGCTGACATAGTCAGTTCCTAAAGGGAACTTACTCGATGGACGCAGGGGGACACGGGTGTGCTGCAGGGCTTCAAGGACATACCGAGGGTTGTGTGGCTGCTGGCAGCGGGGGTCTTCGTCAACGCCGTCGTCAGCTTCACGTTCGTCTTCGTCTTCCTCTACCTGACCGGCCCGCGAGGCCTCGGCGCCGCCCAGGCGGGCCTGGTCGTCGGCATCGGCGGCGTCGGATTGATCGCCGGCAACTTCACCGGCGGCTGGTACGGCGACCGCTTCGGCCACCGCCGGGTGCTGCTCGCCGCCGCCACCCTCGGCGGCATCGCCCTGACCGTGCTCCCGCTGCTGCCCACCCCGCTGCTGTACGCGGCCCTGCCGGTGGCCCAGTACGCCTCCGGCGTGATCCGGGCCGCCAACTCCGCGCTGGTCGCGGTCGCCGTCCCGGAGGGGGCCCGCCGCCAGGCCTTCGCCCTCGTACGCTGCGTCTCCAACGGCGGATTCACCCTCGGGCCGCCCCTGGGCGCCCTGGTCGCCACCGGCCTCTCCTACGACTGGCTCTTCGTCGGCGACGGCATCGGCACGCTCCTCTTCGCCGTCTGGACCGCGCGGGTCGTCCCGGCCCGCGGCGTCTCCCGCATACCCGCCGTGGCCCAGGACGGGGGTCCGGGCCACGGCGAACAGAGCCTCTGGCGCGAACTGGGCGCCCGCCCCGCCGTGCTGGTGCTGCTCGGCGCGATCCTGGTGACCGACGTCGTGTACCGCCAGCAGTACTCCACCTTCCCGGCCTTCCTCGCCGACCACGGCCTGGACGCGCGCGTCTTCGGGCTCGTCGTCGCCCTGAACGGAGGGGTGATCCTGCTGCTGGAGCTGCCCGCCGCCGTAGCCCTGCGCGAGCGGCCCGCCCTGCCGGTCATCGGCACCGGGATGGTGCTCGTCGGGTCCGGGTACGCGGCGCTGCTGCTCGGGGCCGGGATCGGGAGCGCCGTGGCGATGATGATCCTGCTCAGCCTCGGGGAGATCCTCTACAAGACCACCGCCACCGCCTACATGGCCGACCAGGCGCCCGAGCACGCCATCGGACGGTTCCAGAGCCTGTACGCGGGCGTGTCGGTCAGTGGGGTCGTCCTCGGGCCGCCGCTCGGTGGAGCCCTCTACTCCGCCGCGCCCGGACTGCTGTGGCCGCTCTGCGCGGTGCTCGCCGCGGGGGCGGGTGCGGCGCTGTGGGGGGCGCATGTCCGGCGGGCCCGGCACGCCGCGCGACCCGCGCGACCGGCACATGAGACCGGTTCGCGACCGAAGGCCGTCGCCGGTTAGGTTTCGGATATGACTGCTACGCGTACCACCGGCGCCGTCGCCGCCGGACTTGCCACCATCACCGCCGACGGCACCGTCCTCGACACCTGGTTCCCCGCCCCCGAGCTGGTCGCCGAGCCCGGCCCGGCCGGCACCGAGCGCCTCACCGCCGACCAGGCCGTGGAGCTGCTCGGCGCCGCCGCGGCCAAGGCGATCCGCACGGACGCGGTCCGCGGCGTCGAGGTCGTAGCCGTCCGCACGGTGATCTCCTCCCTGGAGGACAAGCCGCTGGACGCGCACGACGCGTACCTGCGCCTGCACCTGCTCAGCCACCGCCTGGTCAAGCCGCACGGCCAGAACCTCGACGGCGTCTTCGGCCTGCTGACCAACGTCGCCTGGACCTCCCTGGGTCCGGTCGCCGTCGACCAGGTCGAGACCGTCCGCCTCAACGCGCGCGCCGAGGGCCTGCACCTCCAGGTCACCTCGATCGACAAGTTCCCGCGGATGACGGACTACGTCGCCCCCAAGGGCGTGCGCATCGCCGACGCGGACCGCGTCCGCCTCGGCGCGCACCTCGCCGAGGGCACCACCGTCATGCACGAGGGCTTCGTCAACTTCAACGCCGGCACCCTCGGCACCTCCATGGTCGAGGGCCGCATCTCCGCGGGCGTCGTGGTCGGCGACGGCTCCGACATCGGCGGCGGCGCCTCCACCATGGGCACCCTCTCGGGCGGCGGCAAGCAGATCATCTCGATCGGCGAGCGCACCCTGATCGGCGCCGAGGCGGGCGTGGGCATCGCGCTCGGCGACGAGTGCGTGGTCGAGGCCGGCCTCTACGTCACCGCCGGCACCCGGGTGACCCTGCCGGACGGCCAGATCGTCAAGGCCCTGGAGCTCTCCGGCGCCAACAACATCCTCTTCCGCCGCAACTCGGTGACCGGCGCCGTCGAGGCCCGCCCGTACAAGGCGGCCTGGGGCGGCCTGAACGAGGTCCTGCACAGCCACAACTGACGGCGACCGCCGGCCCCACCGGCCGGTGGCGACCCCGTCACCACGAGCGCCCTCTCGCCGTCCACCGCGGCCGGGAGGGCGCTCGGCCGTTGTCGGAGCCAGGTCCCCGGGTGCGGGTACTCGGGCGGGACTGAGTATCCGCGCGCTGGTGGCCTGCGGGGCCCGGGGGAAGGCTGGGGGCATGCGACGACGAATAGACCTCGGTCCCACCTCCCCCCTTCCGGTCGCCCTGGCACTCGCCCTGACGGCAGCCGCCGCATGGGCCGCATGGCTCGGCTGGGACCAGCACCGCGACGTGCAGCCCGACGGCACGGAGACCGGACCCTACGAGGCCTGGCAGGTGATCGGGCTCGGACTGACCCTGCTGGTGCCCGTGTGCTGGGCGGCGTACCGGGGTCTCGCGGTGAGCGCCGTCGCGGGGGTCACGACCGGCCTGACCTGTGCCGCCTTCTACGACTGGTCGGACGATGCCAGCGGACTCTTCGTGATCGGCGTGGGCATGGTCATGGTGGGGAGTCTGGCGGTGACGGCCGGGGTCTGCGCCCTGATCGGCGCCCTGAAGCCGAAGACGCCGACGGCCCGCCGCGGCGGATAGGACGCGGGCGCGCCGTACTCAGTGCAGCGGGATCGTGCGGACCAGGCCCGCGAAGGCCTGCTTCTCCGCCTCGGTCAGCTCCACCGACTCCATCGGGTGCCCGGCGGAGCCGCGCTGGGACGGGATCATCGGCAGGCTCTCGACGGCGGCGGGCTCCGCGTGGGGGAACCGGGCGTCGCCCCGCAGGTGGCGGAGGCCGGTGAACGAGACGATCGCGGCCACGAGCAGGACGGCGAGGCCGATTTCCTGAGCGAGGGAGATGGAGGGGAGCACGAGGATCCTCCGGGAGTGCGGTCGGTACGAGCCGGTACAAGATCGAGCGTGGAAATACTCAACCACCACAACCGGTCGATTCGGTAGGGATGTGTCGAGCGTCACGCCAGGGCCGAAAGTCCCTACCTTGTCCGGGAAGGCCCGGTTACGGCTCCAGGTGCAGCTTGAAGCCCTCATGGCTGCGGGCGAAGCCCAGCCGCTCGTAGAACCGGTGCGCGGCCGTCCGTCGCTTGCTGCTGGTCAGCTGGACCAGGCCGCAGCCGCGCGCGCGGGCCCGCTCGACGGCGAGCCGCATCAGCTCGGCTCCGAGCCCGGAGCCCCGCCGATCCGCTCGGATCCGTACCGCTTCCACCAGGGCCCGCTCCTGACCGTCGCGGCCCAGGCCCGGGATGTACGTCAGCTGGAGGCAGCCGAGGACGACCTCGCCCGCCCCGCCCGCCCCGTCCGTTCGGCTCGGCCCGTCCGTGAGGACCAGCATCTCGTTGCGCGGGTCCGCCCCGATCGCCGCGAACGCCCGCTCGTGCGCCTCGCCGACCACGATCGACGCCGGGTCGAGGACCGTGTCCTCGTCGGCGAGCAGGGCGAGTACGGCGGGCAGGTCCTGGCGCGTGGCCTCACGGAAGATCATGGCCGGATTGTGGCAGGGGGCCCGGCCGGGACGGCGGCCGGACCCCCTGCGGCTGCGGGACCCGAAGGGTTACGGGCGGAAGCGCAGCACCTGCGGGTCGTGGTCGCTGTTCTGCGCCGAGAACTCCGCGTTGATGTGCACGCTGTCGTACGTGAACTTCTTGATCGCCGGGCTGGTCAGGATCTGGTCCAGCACCTGCGCGTTGCCCTGGTAGACGTACGAGTAGCGCTCGGCCTTCGGCAGCGACTTGATCGCCGGGTACAGCGCCCCGCCGTCCGCCAGCGCGTCCGTCGTCGCCGAGAACTCGAAGTCGTTGATGTCACCGAGGACCAGGACGTTGGCGTTCTTGTCCTCGGCCAGGATCTGCTTCACGAAGCCGTTCACGGCCTGCGCCTGCTGCAGTCGCTTGGCCTCCGAGGAGCGGACCGGCGGCTGGTGGTGCGAGGTCAGGCCCTCGTCGCCACCCTTGGAGCCGAAGTGGTTGGCGATCACGAAGACCGTCTTGCCACGGAAGACGAACTCGCCGGCCAGCGGCTTGCGGCTGTCCGCCCACGCCGGGTTGGCGGGGTCGACGCGGCCGGGGGAGTGGGTCAGGGCGGCCTTGCCGTTGACCTTGGTCACGCCGGTCGCGGTCACCGCGTCACCCGGGGCGCGCTCGGTGAAGGAGACCCGCGCCGGGTTGAAGAGGAACACCTGGCGGATGTTGCCGCCGGGCTCGCCGCCGTCCTTCTTGTCCTCCGGGTTGACGGTCCGCCACTGGTAGGCCGGGCCGCCGGCGGCCGAGATCGCCGCGGTGAACTTGGCGAGGGTCTGCTCGGCCGAGACGGTGCCGTCGTTCTTGGCGCCGTTGTCGTCCTGGATCTCCTCCAGGGCGAGGACGTCGGGGGAGGCCAGGTTCTCGACGACGGCCTTCGCCAGCGCGTCGAACTTCTCCTGCGGGTCGGTCGGGTCGAGGTTCTCGACGTTGTACGTGGCCACCGCGAGCTCCTGCTCGGCCTGCGGCTTGGTCTTCTCGGGGGCGAGGGTGCCCGCCTTGACGGTGCCGAGCGTGCGGGCCACCAGCGTGTAGCCGCCGAACTGGTTGAAGTCCAGCGGGCCCTCGGTGGTTCCGGTCAGCCGGTCGCCGACGTTGGCCACCGGGAAGGGCTGCTGCGCGAGGGGCGCGAGCTGCTGGATCTGCAGCCGGCCGGTGTTCTGGGACTCGTAGGAGCCGTAGACGGTGCCGCCGCGCTTGGCGGTGTTCTCCCAGCCCTTCACGGTGACCCACAGCTCCGCGTACGGGTCGGTGGCGCCGACCACGCGGGAGGTGCCGATCTTGACGTTCATGCCCTCCAGCGACTCGTAGTGGTCGAGGGCGTAGCGAGCGGGCTCCAGGGTGAGGCCGTTGATGCTGCCGCCGGCGGCCGTGTCACCGGCCGGGGCGTACTCGGCGGGCACCGTGTACTCGTTGATCGCGGTGGCCTCGGGCAGCGCGTTGCCGGAGGAGACCACGGTGACCGTCGGCTTCGAGATCTGGGTGACCGACTGGTTGCCGGAGGTCAGGCCGCCGGGGATGTACTCACCCACGGTGCCGGAGACCTTCACCGCGTCGCCCACGGCGACGGTCGGGACCGCGTTGGTGAAGACGAAGACACCCTCGCTGGTGGCGTCGTTGTCGTCGGCGTCCGGGTCCTGGATCCAGAAGCCGCGCGAGCCGTACGTACGTACGCCCGTCACGATGCCCTCGACGTCCGTGACCTGCTTGCCGTTCAGCGGGGATATCCGGGTGGTGCCCTGAATGTCGTGGATGCGTATCGGATCGGCGGACACGGCGCCTTCGGCCGCGTCGGCGGAACCCGCGAGCAGGCCGGTGGCCAGTGCGGTGGCGACGAGGGCCGCGACGGCGGCGGAACGGGGATGCGAGGAGCGCATGGGCAGGAACTCCGGTGTGGGAGAGGGAAAAGGTGGGGGGTGCGGCAGCGAGATCTGCGGACGGCAAGCCGCTCCCTGTACATCTACGCGCGTCAATTTCCTGTGTGGCCAGCAAAGTTGTCAAGCCCTCCAGGGAATACGACAGCTGACTGTGGGATGAACCAAAGGAGATGGCCCGCCGGACACGCCCGAAATGCGTCTACGCTGGAGCGCCGTACGAAGGCCACACCTGTCATCTGCGCCACATCCGCATGCCCGCACTGCCCGTCATGTCGGCCATGTCAGCGAAATCCGGGCGCAAGTGACGGTCCGGCCGGCCGTGCGGCCGTGTCACCAACGCCACACCCCGTTCCACTCCGTTTCACCCCGCCCCACCCCCGCCCCACCCCCGATCCACCGCCGCCCCACCCCCGTTGCACCCCGTCCCACCGCGTTCGCGAGGAGAACCGCCCCATGTCCGCAGACTCGCACCCCACGCTGCCGCCCGTACGGCTGCGCTCCGACGCGGAACTGGCCCGCGACGCCCTCGGCGCCCCGCTGTTCGCGCGCGCCGTGCGGCTCGCCCGCTGGGCCGGACCCGGCACCCGCGTGGGAGTCGGTGGCGAGCTGGCCACCGACCAGCTGCCCGAGGCCGCCGCGACGCTCGGCCTCGACCTCGCCGACGAGGACTCCGCCGGGTACGCGAGCCAGGCCTGGCGGGTGGCCGTGGACACCGGCCTGGTCGACGTGACCGAGCCGGAGGACGACAACAGGGAAGGCGACGAGGAGCGCTTCGGCACGGCCGCGCCCGGTGAGGACCTCGCGCTGGTGACGACCGGTGCGCCCGGCGACGTGCTCGACCTCTGGCTCGCGGCCCTGGACACGGTGCTCGCCGACGCGGCCGTGCCCGACCTGGACGACCTCGTCGACGCGCTGGACGCGGGCGGCGAGATCGACTTCGACCGGCTGGACTGGAACCCCGGGCGCGAGGCGGACTTCCTCGACGGGGTCCTCGCCAATCTCTACCTGCTCACCGTCACCGAGGGCGGGGCCGCGGACGGGCCCGTTCCGCTGCCGGTGCTCGCCGCGTCGATGATCGTGCCCGACGGCATGGGCGAGCCGACCGATGCCGTGCTGGAGCAGGTCTCGGACGCGATGATGCGCCTCGACGACCAGTTCCGGCAGCTGGAGCCGATCGGGCTGGTGGAGTTCCGGCCCGTCGACGAGGAACTGATGGCGGAGGCCGACGGCCCCCTGGAGTCCGAGACCGCGGGCGCCGCGGACGACGAGGACGTCTCCCGCTACGGAATGGTCCGCCTGACCCCCCTCGGCCTGTACGGGATCCGGGCCCGGATGCTGGAGGCCGGGGTCGACGCCCCCGCCGTCGGCGAACTGGCCGAGAAGGGCGCCGACGCCCTCCTCGACGCGGTCTCCCTCTACTCCGAGAACGCCGCCCAGGCCGAGATCGAGCAGTGGCTGGCCGGCCGGGAACAGCCCGCCGCGGCCGCCGAACTGCTGGCCGCCGCCCGCGGGGACGACGAGGGCGGCCCGCTGCGCCGGCTCCGGTGCCAGCAGGCCCTGGCACCGGCCGGGCCGGAGGCCGAGCCCGCGGTCCGCTCGGTGCTGGACGACCCGGAGCTCGGCGGGCTCGCCCGGGTCTGGCTGGCGGAGCGCGGGGTGGGCGACGTACCGGCCCCGGACCCGGAGATGGTGTTCTGGCTGACCGTGGACACGATCGCGGCGCAGCTCGCCGCCGATGGTGAGACGGAGGAGCTGCCGCTCCTGATGGAGACCCTGACCGCTCACCACACGGGCTTCTTCGAGCAGGTGTGGCGGGTGGAGCACCCGGCCACGGCGTACGTCCTGGAGGCGATGGGTCGCCTGCACCCGGACAAGAAGGCGGCCAAGGAGGCCCGCAAGGCCGCGTTCAAGGCTCGCTCCCGCCGCCCGGCCTGATCCAAGGGTTCCCAGGTCGTCGCTGCCGGATCCCGCCCGGCCCGCACCGCCCGGCACGTCCGGCAGTGTCCGGCAGTGTCCGGCAGGGACGACTCGGACCGGCAGGGACGACTCAGACCGTCGTGTGCCGGCCGCCGCCCGCGACGCTCCAGCCGGTGAGTTCGGGCTCGACCGTGGGGAGCGCCCACGGATCCAGGGTTTTGTCGCAGAGCTCCGCCAGGAACTGGACCATGCCGCCCTCGTAGTGCCACCAGGCGCTGTTGTGGGAGCCGACGGTGACGGGCCAGTGGTCCGGCTCGTCCCCGAGCACACTCCAGTAGAACTCGTCGCCTTCCTGCGAGTTCCCCCAGAGCATCAGCACCGTCGAGGCGAGCTCGTCCGGACGCAGCTCGGGGCCCTCTCCTGCGAGCTCCCCGGCACACTCCGCCGCCCAGTCGCCTTCCTCGCCGGGCAACGGGCAGCAGAGGCCCAGGAAGTCGTCCAGTTCGAAGGCCGGATACCACTCGGTGAGCGCCTTGAAGTCGGACGGCAGCGCCGTTCCGATCCGTTCCTCGATCGCATGCCAGTCGAAGACGGCCCGTTCCCTCCGGCGGAGCCTCAGCAGCCCGGGCACCGCGCGCTCCAAGGCGGCGATCGCCTCGTCGGGGTCGAGGATCCTGCGTACCGGCTTCTGAGTTCCTATGAGTTCTTCCACGGGCGCAGCCTGCCAGAACGCGTCCGGCGGCCGGGTGCTCGGGTCGGGTGCCCGGTCGGGTGCTCGCGAGGTGCCCGGGAGGGCGGTGACATCGCGCCGTTCCTGGGGCCGGAGTTGGCCATTCCGGGGTGGGTCAAGGGGTCGGTTCCTCGTGGTGGGTAGTTCAGCCGCCGTTCACGTGCGGGCGAGAGCGTGTGCGCCGACGACCGCACGACAGGCGCACCACATCCCCACCCTGGAGACCCGATGCCGCTCAGCCGTAGAGACTTCACCGCCCGTACCGTCATCGCCGGCGCGGGAGTCGCGCTCAGCGGGGCGGTCGGCGCGCTCGCCACCGCCCCCGGGGCGCTCGCCGCCGAGGACAGCGCCGATCGCGACGCGCACGGGCGGCCCTGCGAGCCCGGCTACGGCCCGCTCGTCCCCGACCCGGCCGGACTGTTGGCCCTGCCGGCCGGGTTCACATACCGCGTCATCACGCACAGCGGGGTCACCAAGCTGGACTCCGGCGAGACCACGCCGTCCAACCACGACGGGACCGCCGCCTTCTCGGGCCACCGCGGCGTCACCCTCCTCGTCAACAACCACGAGCTCAAGGGCAAGCGGGAGAGCTGGGCCCACCCCGTTCCCCTCACCGAGGGACTGGTCTACGACCCGGCGGCGGCCGGCGGGTGCACGGTCGTCGAGGTCCGGCGCGGCGGCGAGGTCGCCGAATGGGTGGGCATCGCCGGTACGTCGACCAACTGCGCGGGCGGCGCCACCCCCTGGAACACCTGGCTGACCTGCGAGGAGAACTCGGACCTCGCCGGAAAGAACGGGATGACGAAGGACCACGGCTACGTCTTCGAGGTCGACCCGCACGACCGGCGCGCCAACCGCGACCCGCGGCCGATCAAGGCCTTCGGGCGCTACGACCACGAGGCCGTGGTCATCGACCCGCGCCAGGGGCACGCCTACCTGACCGAGGACGCCTCCGGCCCCAACGGGCTGCTCTACCGCTGGACCCCGCCCCGCGGCTTCCACCACGGGCGCGGCAAGCTCCGTACGCTCGCGGCCGACGCCGGGGTGCTCCAGGCCGCCAAGTGCATCGACAGCTCCGGCCGGTTCGTCGACGACCTCTCGCGCGCCACGAAGATCGGCACGGTGTACGGGGTCGACTGGGTGGACGTACCCGATCGCGACGCCCGGACCGTACCGGTGCGCAAGCAGTTCGCGGACGGTGTGGTGACGCGCGGGCGCAAGCTGGAGGGCATGTGGTGGGCGGACGGCGGCGCGTACTTCGTCTCGTCCTACGCCCGTGAGGAGAGCCCGGGCGCGGCCCACGACGGTCAGGTCTGGTTCTACGACCCCAAGCGGCGCACGATCCGGCTCACCGTCCTCATCGGGGTCAACGCGGACCCGTCGGTCGACGGCGGCTACGACGGCCCCGACAACATCACCGTCTCGCCGTACGGCGGTCTGATCATCGCGGAGGACGGCTCGGGGCTGCAGCACCTGTTCGGTGCGACGGAGTCGGGACGCACCTACCCGCTGGCGCGCAACGAGCTGAACAACGGGTCGGCGGAGGAGCCGGAGTACTCCGAATTCACCGGTGTCTGCTTCTCGCCGGACGGGCGCACGCTGTACGCCAACATCCAGGACCCGGGGATCATGCTGGCCATCACCGGGCCGTGGCGGCGCGGGCACTGACGGCGGCGCCCCGGCGCGGGCGCCACGGCGCGGGCCGACGGCGCCGCCCTCACGGTGCGGGGCGCCGTACGGCCGCTCACAGGGCCGGGGCAACCTCCGTGCGAGAGGCCTCGGCCCACTCGGCGAGCAGGAACTCATACGCCTCAGAGGGCCACTCGCCGTCCACCCGGGTCTCGACAAGGTGCCGTATCGCCTCGTTCGCCTCGGCGGCGGACGGGCGGGCGGGCCCCGCGGGGGTGAGTGTCTTGTGCATGGTTTCAAGGCTACGGGCGGGCACTGACAGCCACCTACGGATTACGCGTGGCATCCATCACCCGGAACGCGCACCGATGGCCGCTCGTGCCCGCCCACCTGCTCAGAGTGCTTGTGCGGCGGGCTTGACCATGCCGCGCACTGTGCGCGACTTCACAAAGTCACCCATGGCGGTCATCTCCCACTCGCCGGAGAACTGCTTGATCAGCTTGGCCATCATCACGCCGGTCTGGGGCTCGGCGCCCGTCAGGTCGAAGCGCACCAGCTCCTCGCCGCTCGCCGCGTCGATGAGCCGGCAGTAGGCCTTGGCCACCTCGGTGAACTTCTGGCCGGAGAAGGAATTGACCGTGAAGACCAGGCCGGTGGCGTCGGCGGGGATCCGGCCGAGGTCCACGACGATCACCTCGTCGTCGCCGGCGCCCTCACCGGTGAGGTTGTCACCGGAGTGCTTGATGGCGCCGCCGAGGATGGACAGCTTGCCGAAGTAGCAGCTGTCGATGTGGTTGCGCTGGGGTCCGTACGCGATGACGGAGGCGTCGAGGTCGATGTCCTTGCCGCGGAAGGCGGGCTCCCAGCCGAGCCCCATCTTGACCTGCGAGAGCAGCGGGCGGCCGCCCTTGACGAGGGAGACGGTCTGGTTCTTCTGGAGGCTGACCCGGCCCTTGTCGAGGTTGATCTTCCCGGCGCCGGGGGCGGGGGCCGCCGGTGCGGGAGGCGCGACGGGGGCGGCCGGGGCGGGAGCCGCGGGCTGGGTGGCGCCGCCGAGCCAGGGGGAGGGCGGGTAGGAGGCAGGCGGGGCCGGGGGAGCGGCGGGCGCCGCGGGCGCGGGCGGGGCGGCCACGGCCTGGGGCGCCGCGGGCTCCTCGTCCACGGAGACCCCGAAGTCGGTGGCGATGCCGGCCAGGCCGTTCGCATACCCCTGGCCGACCGCGCGCACCTTCCACACGCCGCCCCGCAGGTAGATCTCGACGACGACGAGCGCGGTCTCGGTGCCCAGCTGCGGCGGGGTGAACCCGGCGATCACCGCGCCGCCGTCGGCGTTGCGCACGGTGGCGGTGGGCTCGATGCCCTGGAAGGTCTGCCCGGCGGCGTCCGGGCTGGCCGTGACCACGATCCGCTCGATGCCCGGGGGCACGGCGCCGGTGTCCACGGTGATCGAGTCCGGCGTCGCACCGCCGCCGGACCGGTAGCTGACACCGGGCCCGGTCGGCTGGTTGAAGAAGATGAAGTCGGCGTCGGAGCGCACCTTGCCGTCCGCCGTCAGGAGCAGGGCCGATACGTCGAGACGCACCGGCGCAGCCACGTCGACCGTCACACGGACGGCATTGAGCGGCAGGTTGGATCCAGGGGTCATAGCGGTCATGCCCGGAGAACGACCGGAGGCGCTTTGCCGTTCCCTTACCCTCGTGACATTTCCGTTCCGCTTCCCACGGGTGGGCCCTCGCGGACGCCCACCGTCCCGGGCGGTCGTACGCGCGTCGCCCCACGCTGCGGCGGGGCGACGCGCGTCCGGTTCAGCCCCCGGTGACCTGGCGCGGCAGACCCAGCGGGTTGGACTCGCGCAGCTCCGGCGGAAGGAGCGCGTCCGGCACGGACTGGTAGGCCACCGGCCGCAGCCAGCGCTCGATCGCGGTGCCGCCGACCGAGGTGGAGTGCGAGGTGGCCGCCGGGTAGGGGCCTCCGTGGTGTTGGGCCGGCGCCACCGCCACCCCGGTCGGCCAGCCGTTGACCACGATCCGCCCCGCCAGCCCGGTGACCTGCCCGATGAGCTCGGCGGCCGGGCCCGGCGCGCCCTCGGTCTCGGCGGCCGACAGCTGGAGGGTGGCGCTCAGGTTCCCGCCGAGGAGCCCGAGGACCGCGCCCACCTCGTCCTGGTCGGCGTACCGCACGACGACGGTGACCGGACCGAAGCACTCCTCCAGGAGGACGTCGTACCCGCCGCCCTCCAGGAGCTGCCCGGCCCGCACCGTCAGGTAGCCCGCCCCGACGGTGTGCTCCCCGCCGGAACCGGGGGTCACAGGTGCGTCGACGCCGGGCAGCGCGGCCCGTTCGCGCACCCCGGAGACGAAGTTCTCCCGCATCCGGTGGTCGAGCAGCACCCCCGGCTCGGTCTCCCCGAGCGCCTTGGTGAGCTCGCCGGTGACCCGGTCGCCGTCCACGCCCTCGGGGATCAGCACCAGGCCGGGCTTCACACAGAACTGCCCGACGCCGAGGGTGACCGAGCCCGCGAGCCCTGCGCCGATCTCCTCGGCGCGTTCGGCGGCGGCGGCCGGGGTGACCACGACGGGGTTGAGGGAGCCCAGTTCACCGTGGAAGGGGATGGGCACGGGCCGGGCGGCGGCCGCGTCGAACAGGGCCCGCCCGCCCCGGATGGAGCCGGTGAATCCGGCGGCGGCCACCAAGGGGTGGCGGATCAGCTCCAGGCCGGCGTCGAACCCGTGGACCACGCTCACCACTTCGGCCGGGAGCCCGGTGGAGACCGCGGCCCGGCGCAGCAGCGAAGCGCACAGCTCGGAGGTGGCGGGGTGGTCGGGGTGCGCCTTGACGACCACCGGGCAGCCGGCGGCCAGCGCGCTCGCGGTGTCGCCGCCGGGGACGGAGAAGGCGAGCGGGAAGTTGGAGGCGGCGTAGACCGCGACCACGCCGAGCGGGATCTTGTAGCGGCGCAGCTCGGGGCGCGGCGGGCTGAGGGTGGGATCGGCGCGGTCGATCCGGACGTCGAGGTAGGCCCCGGCGTCCACGGCGTCGGCGAAGGCGCGCAGCTGGCCGGTGGTGCGGGCCAGTTCGCCGGTGAGCCGGCCCGGTCCGAGCGCGGTCTCGGCGTCGGCGGCCTCGATCACGTGGGCGGCCGACTCGTCCAGGAGCGCGGCGGCGGCGCGCAGGAAGGCGGCGCGGACGGTGGCGTCGGCGAGTGCGCCGCGGGCGGCGTGGGCGGCCCGTACGGCTTCGTCCACCTCCTGGGGTGTGGCCTCCACCGCAACCTGTTCGCGCTGCTTCCCGGTGCGGGGGTCCACACTCCAGACTGAAGTCGTTGTCATGGCCCGCCGCCTCCTGGATCGTTCAGTATTCTGAACGTCGTTCTGGTGGATGAATGATCACATCTGCTGTGGACTCTATTTCCGCGTCCTCGGCGTGACAAGAGGCGACCAGAGGGGGAGCAGGCGTATGACGACGGCCGAGTCGGGGATTCCGGTTCAGGCGGCGCCGGTCAAATCGGCGGTTCGGACCGTCCTGCTGCTGGAGCATTTCGCGGCGCGACCGGGCCTGCACAGCCTGGCCGACATCCAGAACGACCTCTCGCTGCCGAAGTCCAGCCTCTACATGCTGCTGCGGACGCTGGTGAACCTGGGGTGGGTGGAGACGGACGCGACGGGCACCCGGTACGGCATCGGCGTACGGGCCCTGCTGGTCGGCAGCTCGTACATCGACGGCGACGAGGTGGTCGCCGCCGCCCGGCCCACCCTGGACCGGCTCTCCGACGACACGACGGAGACCATCCACCTGGCCCGGCTGGACGGGACGAGCGTGGTCTACCTCGCCACCCGGCAGTCCCAGCACTACCTGCGCCCCTTCACCCGGGTCGGGCGGCGGCTGCCCGTGCACTCGACGGCGTTGGGCAAGGCCCTGCTGGCCACGCACACGGACCAGGAGGTGCGCGGGCTGCTGCCGCGGCGGTTGGAGGCGGTCACCGAGCACACCCTGACCGACCGGGAGCAGCTGATCGAGGAGCTGGCGCTGGTGCGGGAGCAGGGGTACGCGGTGGACCGGGAGGAGAACACGCTCGGCTTGCGCTGCTTCGGGGTGGCCGTGCCGTACCGGACGCCGGCGCGCGACGCGGTGAGCTGCTCGGTGCCGGTGGCCCGGCTGACGGGGGAGCACGAGCAACTCATCAAGGCGGCACTGTTCGAGGCGCGGGACCGGCTGTCGGTGGTGACGCGCCGCATGTGACGGGCGGTAGGAGGGGCGGGTGTCGTTCCTCCCCCGCGTGGGGGAGGCGGTTCCCCATCACGGGGGAGGTGGCGGGGCCGCGCGGCCGCGAATGTTGAGTCATGAACACGCGAGAGACGCATCCGAGTGACCTGACGGAAGTGAAGCTGCCGTCGCCCTCCCGCCCGGGGGCGGGGCGGCGGGTCCTGCGCGCGGTGGCCCTGGCCGCCACCGTGCCGTATCTGGGGCTCAAGACGGTCTGGTTGTGCGGGAGTCACCTAGGGATACCCGAGGGCAGCGTGTTGCGGGAGCCGGGCCCGTTCTTCACGGCGGCCAATTCCGTCACGCTGGCCATGGACGCCTGCGTGATCCTGCTCGTCCTGGTGCTCACCAGGCCCTGGGGCATACGTGTGCCGGGTCCGCTGCTGACCTTCCCGGTGTTCGTGGCCACCGGGCTGCTGACCCCGATCGTCCTCGGCTTCTCGGGCCAGCTGCTCGTACGCGCCCTCGGCCTCGGGGCGGATCCGATGGGACAGTCGGCGCGGGAGCCCTTCCTGGACCCGTGGGTGTTCCACGTCGTCTACACCGGATTCTCGATCCAAGGACTCGCCCTGGCGGCCCTGTTCGTGCCCTATGCGCGGGAGCGCTGGGGGTGGGCCTGGCGGGGCGTGACGGGGGAGCGGCTGCCGTCGTCCACGGGGGTGGTGGCGGCAGCCGCGGCGACCGTCGGCCTCGCGGTCGCGGGGGTGTCCCTGTACTGGGCCTTCGGCGGGGCCGTCGGCCCGGGCGCCGAGCGGGCGGCCGGGTACTCCGCGGACACGGCCGTGGTGTCCGCGGTCCACGCGGTGTGTGCGGTCGCCGCCGGAGCCGGGGCTCTGTTGTCGGCCCGTGGGGGGACGCTGCGGGCGCGGTGGCCCCTGGGCCTCACCTGGGTCGGCGGGGCGGCGACGCTGAGCTGGGGGGCGTGGATGACCCTCGCCGCTCTGGGACCGCAGTTGGGCGGCGGTGAAGTTCCCCCCGACACAACGGTGTTGATCTACGCTGGACAGATGATCACCGGATTGCTCGCCGGCACCGTCCTCATACGGTTCCTCGCCACCCGCCGCCCGGGGTGAAGCGGTCGCAGGTGGCGCGGGCCCGGTGGCGCTGGGTCCACCTGATCCTCGGCGGCGCCCTGCTGATGCCGTACTTCTTCCTCACGGAGGTGGTGGTCGGTGTCGCCGCGGGCGGGGTCAACGCCCTCAACTCCGGCTCGCTCACCCTCCTGTCCTACGCCGCCTCCCTGCCCCTCGTCGCCGTCACGGCGCTGTTCGGGCCGGTCCGGCCGATGTCGGTGGCCGCCGTACGGGCCATGTGCGAGGTGCTGGGGGACGGGTTGGCCGACGGGCCCGCGCGCTCCTGGGCCGCGCGGGGGCGGGCCTCGGCCTGGTGGACCCTGCACCTGGGGACCGGCGCGGTGATCAGCGCGTTGACCCTCGCGGTGCCGCCCATGGCGGTCCTGCTGATCGCGGTGCCCGTCGTCGGGCGGATGCGGGACATGCAGGTGGGGTACGGCTGGTTCGGCACGCACGCCGACCCGTACGTCGCCCCGCTGCTCGGCATCGGGCTGCTCGCCGGGCTCACCCTGTGCGCGGTCGGCGCCGGGCGGCTGCTGGCCGCGATGGCGCCCGTACTGCTCGGGCCCACGGCGGCGGACCGGCTGGCCGCGGCCGAGGAGCGGGCCGCCGACCTGGCGGTGCGCAACCGGCTGGCCCGGGAGCTGCACGACGCGGTCGGGCACGCCCTGAGCGCCGTCACCCTCCAGGCCGCCGCGGCCCGGCGGATGCTGGAGCGCGACCCCGACTTCGTACGCGAGGCGCTGGCCGCGATCGAGGACACCACGCGGCGGACGGTGGGCGAGCTCGACGCCGTGCTGGGCCTGCTGCGGGACGGGGACCCGGCCCGGCCGGACACCGCGCCCGCACCCACCCTCGCCGCCGACCTCGACGGGTTGTTGTCCCGCACCCGGGCCGCCGGCACCACCGTCACCGCGCACCAGGACCCCGGACCCGCCGGGGACTGGGCCGCCCTCCCGGCGATCGCCTCCCGCGAGGCGTACCGGATCGTCCAGGAGGGTCTCACCAACGCCCTGCGGCACGGGGCGGGCCCGGTGGATCTGCGGATCCGCGTCCAGGCCGGCCCCGACACCGCACACCGTGAACTGGAGATCGTCATGACCAATCCGCCGGCGGTCCCCGCCGAGGAGCGGGAGCCCCGTACCACCGGAGGCCGTGGGCTGCGCGGCTCCGCGGAGCGGGCCGCACTGCTCGGCGGCAGCCTCGAAGCAGGCCCGCACGGGGACCGGTGGCGGCTGCGGGCCGTCCTGCCGCTCACCGGGGAGGACCGATGACCGTACCCGCGAATGCTTCCGGAGCCCCTCCCGCGACGACTCCCGGGAGCACTCCCGTGCCGCGGCCGCCGCTGCGCATCGTGCTCTGCGACGACGAGCGCATGGTTCGCACCGCGCTGCGGGTCATCCTGGAGGCCGAGGCGGACCTGGAGGTCGTCGGCGAGGCGGCCACCGGGGCCGAGGCGGTGCCGCTGGTCCGCTCACTCGCGCCCGACGTGGTGCTCATGGACGTCCGGATGCCCGAGATCGACGGCATCCGGGCCACCGAGCAGATCCTCGCGACCATGGCCGAGCCGCCCCGGATCGTGGTCGTCACCACCTTCGAGAACGACGCCTACGTCTACGACGCGCTACGGGCGGGAGCCGTCGGCTTCCTCCTCAAGCGGGCCGACCCCGACGAGCTGATCGGCGCGGTCCGGCTCGTCGCCCGAGGCGACTCGCTGCTCTTCCCCGCCGCCGTCCGCTCCCTCGCAGCCGCCCACACGGCCGGTGCCCCGCCCGCCGACGCGCCCTGGGTCGCCCGACTCACCGAGCGCGAGGCCGACGTACTGCGGCTGATGGTCACCGGGCTGTCCAACCACGAGATGAGCCGGCGCCTCGGGGTCGGACCGCAGACCGTCAAGACCCACGTCGCGGCGGTCCTCACCAAGACCGGCTCCCGCGACCGTACGCAGGCGGTCATCGCGGCCTACGAGGGAGGCTTCATCATGAAGAAACGCTGAGAACCCCGCCACAATCGGGGCAGAGCGGAACGGCTGGGGTCCCCGGGACGTCCTTCTGGGGGATGAACAAGACGATCAGGCGTGCGTCGGTCTTCTGTCTGCTTCTGGTGCTGGCCCTGCTGGTCCGCGTCACCTGGGTGCAGGCATACCAAGGCCAGGCCCTCGCAGAAGACAAGCACAACCGCCGGAATCTCATCGCGCAGTACGAGAACCCGCTGGGCAACATCATCGTGGGCGGGGAGGCGATCACCGGCTCGGAGAAGACGGGCGGCAAGGACTTCGGCTACAAGCGGACGTACGTCGACGGCCCCCTGTACGCACCCATCACGGGCTACAGCTCCCAGGCCTACGGCACCACCCTGCTGGAGGGCATCTACAAGAACATCCTCAACGGCTCCGACAGCCGACTGAGGACCGTGATGGACATGCTCACCAACAAGCGGGCCTCCCCCGGCAACGTCCTGACCACCATCGACAAGGACGTCCAGAAGGCCACCTACGACGCGCTCCAGGGCAAGCAGGGTGCGGCCGTGGCCATGGACCCCAAGACCGGTGAGATCCTCGCCGTGGTGAACAACCCCTCCTTCGACCCGGGCAGCATCGCCGGCGCCAACGACAAGGCGGCCTGGGACGCGCTCTCCGCGGACAAGGGCAAGGCCATGGAGAACGTGGCGCTGCGCAAGCCCCAGGCGCCCGGCTCCACCTTCAAGCTGGTCACCCTCGCCGCCGCGATCGAGAACGGACTCGTCACCGACATCGACCGGCAGACGGGGATCGCCGACCCGTACACGATCCCCGGCACCCGCACCCCGCTGCCCAGCGAGGCGGGCTCCGCGGCCTGCAACAACGTCTCGGTGCGCACCGCCCTGCGGCTGTCCTGCAACAACGTCTTCGCCGAGCTCGCCTCGAAGCTGGGCCAGGACAAGATGCGGGCGACGGCCGAGAAGCTCGGCTTCAACGTGCAGATCGACACCCCCGTCCGTACCAACCCGCCCAGCAAGTACCCGTCGAAGAAGATGTCGATCGACCAGGTCGCGCAGACCGGTATCGGCCAGTTCGACGTGCAGGCCACCCCGCTCCAGATGGCGATGGTGACGGCCGCGATCGAGAACGGCGGCAAGCTCGTCGCCCCGCACCTGGTCTCCGAGGTCACCGACTCGGGCGGCGACGTGCTGGAGAGCTTCAAGAACCCGAAGTCCCAGCAGGTCATGGAAGAGCGGACCGCCTCGATGATCCGCGACGCCATGCGTACGGTCGCCACCGAGGGCGGCGGCAAGCCGGCCCAGGTGTCCGGCGCCGAGGTCGGCGGCAAGACCGGTACCGCCCAGCGCGGTGTCAACAACAGCCTCGCTCCGCTGGCCTGGTTCACCTCCTACGGCAAGTCGAACGGCAAGCAGATCGCGGTGGCCGTGGTGATCGAGAACTCCGACACCGACCGTTCCGAGATCGGCGGCGGGAAGCTGGCCGCCCCCATCGCCCAGAAGATGATGGCGGCCTGGCTGAAGAAGTAGCCACGAAAGCCGCACGGCCGACGCGCCGGGAACCGTCGAGGTTCCCGGCGCGTTCCCACTCCCATGATCAGAGCCGCGCTCCCCGCCGACGTCCCAGCGATCGCCGCCCTGCACGCCCGGGCCCGCGCCACCTACTACCAGGGCCACATCCCCGAGCAGGCCTACCCGGGCGACGCCGAGCTCCAGCGGACCCGCGAGGGCTGGTCGCGTGCCCTCGCCCGGGACGCCGCCGAGGGCGAGGTGCTGTGCGCCGAGCGGGACGGCGAGCTCACCGGGGTCGCCGCGTTCCGCACGCGGGACGGCGAGACCACCCTCACCCAGCTCCACGTCGACCCCGCCCACTGGCGCCGCGGCACCGGAGCCGCCCTGCACGCCGCCTGCCTCGACGCATGGCGGCGGGCCGGAATCCGCCGGGTCCGCCTGGAGGTCTACGAGCACAACCTCCGCGCCCAGGCCTTCTACGCCACCCAGGGCTGGCTGGAGGACCCGTCGGCCCCCCGCTCGGGCTCCCACCGGACCCTCTGGTTGCGGGTGGGCCAGGTGCCGGTGCCGTCCGGGGAATGAGACGGGGCGGTGAATGGTTGAACCACAAACCGTTTCATCCCCCCTGAACCCGGAGAGAAGAAGGATCATGCGCGTCGAGATCTGGAGCGACATCGCTTGTCCC
This sequence comes from Streptomyces sp. CLCI03, assembly GCF_053615355.1. Classification (NCBI taxonomy): domain Bacteria; kingdom Bacillati; phylum Actinomycetota; class Actinomycetes; order Kitasatosporales; family Streptomycetaceae; genus Streptomyces; species Streptomyces sp. CLCI03. The sequence goes on from NZ_CM132132.1 coordinate 6,134,733, forward strand.
TGGTGCTACATCGGTAAGGCCCGTTTCACCAAGGGCCTGGCCGAGTTCGCTCACCGAGACGAGGTGGAGGTCGTCTTCCGGTCCTTCGAGCTCGACCCGGGTGGAGCGAAGGGCGTCACCGCCCCCGTCGTGGAGATGCTCGCCAAGAAGTACGGCCGCACCCTCGACGAGGCGCGCGGCATGGAGGAGCACGTCGCCGCGAGCGCCCGCGCGGAGGGGCTCACCTACCTCACCGAGGGCCGCGACCACGGCAACACCTTCGACATCCACCGACTGCTGCACCTGGCCGCCGCCCGCGGCCGCCAGGAGGAGCTGCTCGACCTCGCCTACCGCGCCAACTTCGGAGAGGAGCGCTCCGTCTTCGACCCCGAGGTTCTGATCGCCCTGGCCGTCGAGGCCGGACTGGACGAGGCCGAGGCCCGCGCCGTCCTCGCCGACGACTCCGCCTACGCCGACGAGGTCCGTGCCGACGAGCGCGAGGCCGCCGAGCTGGGTGCGAACGCCGTCCCGTTCTTCGTCCTCGACCGCCGCTACGGCATCTCCGGCGGCCAGCCGGCCGAGGTGTTCACCCGGGCCCTGGAGCAGGCGTGGGCCGGGCGCGAGGCCCTGGAGCCGGCCGCGACCGCCGAGGCCTGCGAGCCCGACGGCGCGTGCGCGGTCCCGCAGGCATAGAAACGGCTCGGGGATCCCCGGGGATCCGGACAACTCCGAGACTCGGTGAACCCGGCGATGGACTGCGGGCCGTTCCTGGCGCAGAGTTGACGGCATGGATCTTGCACTCGCCGAAGCGACCCGTGCCGAGTTCGCCCACTCCACCACCTATCTCAACACCGCCAAGTGCGGGGTCGTCCCGCGTTCCGCCGTCGCGGCCGTACGGGAGCTGGCCGAGGCGGCGGGGGCCGGGCTCCCCACCGGCTTCGGCGACTTCGACCGTGTGAACGGGGCCCGGGCGGCCTTCGCCCGCCTCGCAGGGGTCGACACCGACCGGGTGTCCGTCGGCTCGGCCGTCTCGACCCACGTCGGCCTCGTCGCCGCCTCGCTCCCCTCCGGCGCCGAAGTGCTCTGCCCCGAGGGCGAGTTCTCCTCCCTGATCAACCCCTTCGTGGCGCGCGGCGACCTCAAGACGCGCTTCGTCCCGCTCGAATCCGTCGCCGAGTACGTCGGCCCCGGCACCGCCCTGGTCGCGTTGAGCGTCGTGCAGTCCGCGGACGGCCGCAAGGCCGACCTGGCCGCGGTGCGCGAGGCGGCGACCGCGCACGGGGCCCGGATGCTCGTGGACGCGACCCAGGCCGTCGGCTGGCTCCCCTTCGACGCCTCCCCGTACGAGTACACGGTCGCCGGCGGATTCAAATGGCTGCTCGGCGTGCGCGGAGCCTCGTACCTGGCGGTGTCGCGCGAGGCCCAGCACACGCTGACCCCGCTGCACGCCGGCTGGGTACCCGCGGTCGCCGACGGGGACGCCACCTACGGGCCGATGACGGGACTCGCCCACGGGGCACGACGGTTCGACGAGTCCCCCGCCTTCCTCGCCTACCACGCCTCCGCATCCTCGCTGGCCCTGTTGGAGCGGATCGGCATCGAGGCCGTCCACGCCCACGACACCGCCCTGGCCGCCCGCTACCGGGCCGGCCTCGAACGCCTGGGCCACGAGCCCGTCCCCGGCGACTCCGCCATCGTCTCCGTGCCGGGCCTCGCCGACCGACAGCCCGCCCTGGAGGCGGCCGGCATCGTCACGTCCCCCCGGGCGGGCATGCTGCGGGCCTCGTTCCACCTCTACAACACGGAGGCGGACGTGGACCGGCTCCTGAACGTCCTCGCCGACTCCTGACGCCGCGGGTCCCGTGCGTACAGTGCCGCCATGAACGATGCGACTGATGTGAGCGACGTGCTGCACGTGAAGGGGCGGGTGCTGGTCGGGCCCGACGAGGTACGCGACGAGCTCTGGGTGGTCGGCGGGCGGATCTCCTACGAGCGCCCGCTCGGCGCCCGTGAGATCACCACGGTGACCGGCTGGGCCCTGCCCGGACTGGTCGACGCGCACTGCCACGTGGGTCTGGACGCCCACGGCCCGGTCGACGCCGAGACCGCCGAGCGCCAGGCCCTCACCGACCGCGATGCCGGGACCCTCCTCATCCGCGACGCCGGGTCACCCTCCGACACCCGCTGGATCGACGACCGCGAGGACCTGCCGAAGATCATCCGAGCCGGCCGGCACATCGCGCGCACCCGCCGCTACATCCGCAACTACGCCCACGAGATCGAGCCGGCCGACCTCGTCGAGTACGTCGGGCGGGAGGCGCTGCGCGGCGACGGCTGGGTCAAGCTCGTCGGCGACTGGATCGACCGTGACGCCGGTGACCTCGCCGCCTGCTGGCCGCGCGCCGAGGTCGAGGCGGCCATCGCCGAGGCACACCGGCTGGGTGCCCGCGTCACGGCGCACTGCTTCGCCGAGGACTCGCTGCGCGACCTCGTCGAGGCGGGCATCGACTGCATCGAGCACGCCACCGGCCTCACCGAGGACACCATCCCGCTGTTCGCGGAGCGCGGGGTCGCGATCGTCCCGACGCTCGTGAACATCGCCAACTTCCCGAAGATGGCGGCGGGCGGCGAGGCGAAGTTCCCCGACTGGTCGGCGCACATGCGGCGGCTCCACGAACGGCGTTACGACACCGTCCGGGCCGCCTACGACGCGGGCATCGAGGTCTTCGTCGGCACCGACGCGGGCGGCTCCCTGCCGCACGGCCTGGTCGCGGCGGAGGTCGCGGAGCTGGTCAAGGCCGGCATCCCGGCGATCGACGCCCTCTCCGCGACGGCCTGGGCGGCCCGGGAATGGCTCGGCAGGCCGGGGCTGACCGAGGGGGCGCCCGCCGACCTCGTGGTGTACGCCGCCGACCCGCGGGTCGACGTGGGCGTGCTGGCGCAGCCGCTGCGGGTCGTCGTGAACGGCCGGGTCCGGGCCTGAGGCCGGCGCCGGCGCCCGGTTGACGTCGCGTGACATCGGTGCCCGTCGGTCGTTGAAGACGACCGCACGGGCCGGATGTCCGTGAAACGAGAGCACTTGCGTTCAACATGAGGCGCATTGATTCGAATATGCGCCCGGAAACCACCCTTTGGGGTGAAGTAACGTCAGCTTGCCCCTCGTTCACCCACAGTGCGTAAAGATTCCGGGGTCGAGTCCGTCGGCGCCCGCGGTGTCCCCCATCGGCGGCGCGACGGCACCCAACTCCCCGGGGGTTCCACCACCGTGAACAGCCATACCTTCCGCATGCCCGCGGCCGTCCTCCTCGCCACGGGAGCGGTCGCCCTGCTCACAGCGCCGCCCGCCTTCGCCACGGGAGGAGGCGCCACCGGGGGTGAGGGCAAGGCCGGCGCCGTCGTCCTGCGCGCCGGGCTGGACGTGGGCCTGCTCAACACCGTGCACGTCCCGCTGAAGACGACCCTCAACGAGGTCAGTGCCCCGGCGACGGCCGAGAAGACCGCGCTGACCGTCACGCTGGACGGGGTCGAGGGGAACAAGCCGGTCAGTGTGCTGCGCGCCGACGTGGCCACCTCCAAGGCCACCGCCGACAAGACCCGGGCCCAGGCGGAGGCGAACCTGGCCAAGGCATCCGTCCACGTCCCCGGACTGCCGCTGCTCTCCCTCATCGAGGTGGAGAAGGTCACCTCCAAGGCCGTCTGCGAGGCGGGCAAGAAGCCGGTGGCCACTGCGAACGTCCTCGGGACGGTGACGGCGCTCGGCAAGAAGGTCACCCTGTCCGCCGGCGGCCCCACCAAGGTCGAGGTCCCCGGAGTGGGCCGGATCGACCTGGAGCTGTCCGGCACGGAGACCACCTCCACCACGGCGGCCGCCGCCGCGCTCCGCCTCAAGATCGCCGTGAACCCGCTCAACCTGAACGTGGCGAAGGTCGACGGCGAGATCGTGCTCGCCGAGGCGCACTGCGCGTCCCCGACGGGCGCCGCACCGTCCTCGGCCCCGCCCGCGAACCCGGACATCAAGCCCCAGACGGCGACCGGCACGGGCACCGGAGCCGCCACCTCCGGCGGCGCCACCGGCACGACGGGCACCACCGCCGCCAACCTCGCCGAGACCGGCGGCGGTTCACTGACTCCCTACGTCGCGGGCGGGGCCCTGACCCTGCTGGCCATCGGCGGGGGCGCGCTCCTGCTCACCCGGCGGGGCAGGGCCTCGTAGGGCGGCCGGGAGCCCCGGGCCGCCGCCCGGCGCGTCCGTCCCGAGGAGCGCACGGAGGGGAGTGCTCAACGGGACGGGCGAGGGCGGGCGGCGGTCCCGGGGCGACGCACGGGCCGACGGACCCGGCGGGTCCGGCAGCGGACGGCCGCAGATGGCGGCGGATGGCCGCGGCGCTCAGCGGGTGGCGTGCTCCAAGCCCTGTCCGCCCGCCCCACGCGACATCACGGCCTCGGTGACCTGCTGGTCGATCCGCGCGTACTCGCTCCGCTTCGCTGCCGGCAGCGAGGTGTCCGAGGCCGCGCAGGAGGCGCAGACGACACGGAACGGCGGCCCCATGTCCGAGTACTGCGTGAGGTATTCGGCCTTCACCACCTCCCAGCGGCCCGGACGGCCCGCCGCCGGGGAGAAGGTGAAGCGGGGGACCGAGGACTGGTTGCCGCGCAGTTTGTCGGCCGGTACGAAGCTGGCGACCTGGTCGCCCATCCCGAAGACCACCCAGGTGCCGTTGATCTTCTCGTAGGGCTGCGGCACGTGGTTGTGCGTACCGATGATCAGATCGATGTCGGGGAGCCCGTCGGCCGAGCGGGACGCGGTCAGCGCCTGCGCCAACGTCTTCTGCTGCTCGTCGGGCGCCGTCTGCCACTCGGTACCCCAGTGGACGCTCAGCACCACCACGTTCGCGCCCTGCGCCCGGGCGGCCCGGGCGTCCGCGATGATCCGGTCCTTGTCGATCAGATTGACGGCCCACGGCTTGCCCGGCGGAAGCGGGATGCCGTTCGTGCCGTAGGTGTACGAGAGCTGGGCGACCTTCGCCCCGCCCGCCGCGAGCAGCGCCGGGGCCTTGGCCTCCTCCGCGCTGCGGGCCGAGCCGACGTGCGGGATGCCGACCCGGTCGAGGTGCTCCAGGGTGCGGGCGAGGCCCTCGTCACCGTCGTCCAGGGTGTGGTTCGAAGCGGTGGAACAGCTGTCGTAGCCGGCGTCCTTGAGGGCGTCCGCCAACTGGTGCGGGGCCTTGAAGGTGGGATAGCCGGTGTAGGGGCCGCCGGGGCGCCCGTACGGTATCTCGTGGTGGCATATCGCCAGGTCGGCCGCGGACACCAGGGGTTTGACCCCGGCGAGTATCTTCCGGAAGTCGTACTCCCCGGCCTTGCCCGCGTCGTCCGCCGACCGCTGCACGATCGACGGGTAGGGGATGATGTCGCCCGTCGCGACCAGCGTGAACGGCTTCCCGGCGGCGGCCGCGGCGGTGCCCTCCGGCCGGTCCGCCTCGCCCTGCCCCGGCTTGCCCTGGAAGCGCTGCCCCGTGGCGGGCGCCGCCGCTCCGTCGTCGAACAGCCGTGGTACGGCGTAGATCCCGCCGCCCACGATCGCCAGCGCGGCCAGCGCGGCTATCGCCGTGCCCGTGCTCGCGGATGCCTTCATTCCCGCCCCCGGTCGTCATGCGTCGATGCGGGGATCCTCACCCGGCCCCGCCCCCGCGGCCATCGTAGGGGGCCGAACGGGTGACGGCCCCCTCGGCGCTCCGTGATGAGTACAGGTCAGGCGGGTGCGGGGAAGGCCGGTAGAGGCCGGTACCGGCCGTACACCGGTGCGGCGGCACGCCCCGCATGTGTTCAGCGCGAGGCCAGCGCGAGGGCGTGGTCCATGGCCTGGAGCAGTCGGCCCGTCGTCGCCCGGTCGCGCACCGCCAGCCGTAGCCAGGAGTGGTCCAGCCCCGGGAAGGTGTCCCCGCGGCGGACGGCGAAGCCGAGGGCGCGCAGCCGGGTGCGGACCTCGGCCCCGCCCGTCACCCGGATCAGTACGAACGGCCCCTCCGCCACCCCGACGGACGTCACCTCGTCGAACTCCGCGAGCCCGGCCAGCAGGTGGGCCCGGTCCACCGCGATCCGGCGGGCCGCTTCCTCGGCCTCGGCCAGTGCCGCCGGAGCCATACAGGCCTCGGCCGCCACCAGCGCCGGGGTCGAGACCGGCCACAGCGGCTGTGCGGCCGCCAGCTTGGCGATCACCTCGGGCTCGGCCAGGACGTAGCCGATCCGCAGTCCCGCCAGCCCCCACGTCTTGGTCAGGCTCCGCAGCACCACCAGGCCCGGCAGGTCCATCCGCCCGGCCAGGGCCTCCCGTTCACCCGGGACCGCGTCCATGAAGGCCTCGTCCACGACCAGGATCCTGCCCGGCCGGGCCAGCGCGGCGAGGATCCCCGCCGGGTGCAGCACGGACGTCGGGTTGGTCGGATTGCCGATCACCACGAGGTCCGCGTCCTCGGGCACGGCCGCCGGGTCCAGCCGGAAGCCGTCCGCCGCCCGCAGCACCACGCGCTCGACCCGGTGTCCGGCGTCCCGCAGGGCGGCCTCCGGCTCGGTGAACTGCGGATGCACCACGACCGGCCGCACCGCTCCCAGCGCCCGGGCGATCAGTACGAACGCCTCCGCGGCCCCGGCCGTCAACAGCACCCGCTCGACCGGCAGCCCGTGTCGAGCCGCCACCGCCGCGCGGGCGGACCGCCCGTCGGGATATGCGGCGAGATCCCCGAGGGAGGCGGCGATCCGCCGCTTGAGCCAGTCCGGGGGTGTGTCCGCCCGTACGTTGACGGCCAGGTCCACCAGTGCGGAGCCCGCGTCGATCACCTCGGCGTCCCCGTGGTGGCGCAGGTCGTGCGGGTGCGCCGCGGCCACGGCGCAGGTCGCCGACACCGACCGCCGCTTGGGTACGAGGAGTTCCCCGCCGCCCGCGAGAGCGGCGGCCTCCGCCACCGAGGGGGTCCCGGTGGCGGTACGCGCCGCCTCCGAGGGGTGCGGGACGGTGATGGCGGCCAGCCGGTCGGCGGGGTAGCTCACCAGGGGAACGCCGAAACGTTCCGCCGCACCCGTGATCCCGGGCTCGCCCGCCTTCGACTCCACCGTGGCCAGCGCCGTCACCGACCCCACGGCCAGCCCGGCTCCCCGCAGCGTCTCCTCGACCAGGGCGCAGACCTCCGCGACGGAAACCCCCGCGCGTCCGCCGACCCCGACCACCACCTGCGTCGTGTACTCGCCCACCGCGGGCCCTCCCTCCGTAGTCACCGTCACCGTCACCGTCACCGGCACGCACACCCACACATCACCCGCACCGGCCGTTCGTCAACACTCCGCCGCCCACCACCCGCGCGCGGACGTGCGCGCGGGGCGATGAGTCTGTATTCAGGGGCGCATGGCCGTGATCGTCGCGTTGGGCGCGTTCCTGATGACCCTGGCGGGCGGATGGGCGGCGCAGCGCGTCACCGACCGCCGCCACCTCGTGCTGGGCCTGGCCGGCGGGCTGATGCTCGGCGTCGTCGGCCTCGACCTGCTCCCGGAGGCCCTCCACGCGGCGGGCGACGAGGTGTTCGGGGTCCCGCTCGCCCTGCTGCTCTTCGTGGCCGGATTCCTGGTCGCGCACGTCGTGGAACGGCTGCTGGCGGTCCGCCAGGCCGCGCACGGGGCCGAGGACGGGGCCCGCGTGCCCCAGGTCGGACTCACCGCGGCCGCCGCCATGGTCGGCCACAGTCTCGCCGACGGGGTGGCCCTGGGAGCGGCCTTCCAGGTCGGCGGGGGGATGGGCGTGGCCGTGGCGCTGGCCGTCATCACCCACGACTTCGCCGACGGGTTCAACACGTACACGCTCACCAGCCTCTACGGGGACGACCGCCGCAAGGCCCTGATGATGCTCTTCGCGGACGCCGTCGCCCCGGTCGTGGGCGCGGCGTCCACTGTGCTGTTCACCCTTCCGGAGGAACCCCTCGGCGCGTACCTCGGCTTCTTCGGAGGCGTCCTGCTGTACCTCGCCTCCGCCGAGATCCTCCCCGAGGCCCACCACAAGCACCCCGCCCTGTCCACGCTGATGTGCACGGTGGGCGGGGTGGCCGGGATCTGGCTCGTGGTGGGCATCGCGGACTGAGTGCCGGCCGGGGACGGAGGTCACCGCCGTGCTGCCGCGGCTTCCGTGAAGCGGCGGGCGACGGACGGCTCCGCCGCCCAGTGGGTGTGCAGGTAGCTGGCGTGTACGCCCTGCCGCACGAAGCCCTCGACCCGGCGTTCCGGGTGCGTGAACCCCCAGGCCGGGGCCGCCCCGGCGCCCGGCTCGATCACCGTCCGGTGGAACTCGTGCCCGCGCAGCCGGGTTCCGGCCCGCGCGAGCGCGCTGTCGGACAGGGCCACCGCCTCGCGGTAGCCGAGGGTCAGGCGCTCCGACATCCGCGCGTCGGCGTCGAGCACCCCGCACATGGGCTTCCCGTCCAGCGATCGGCCCAGGTAGAGCAGCCCGGCGCACTCGGCGGCGACCGGGCCGCCGGCCGCGGCGAAGGCGGCGACGGCCGCCCGCAGCGGTTCGTTGGCGGACAGTTCGGGCGCGTACATCTCCGGGAAGCCGCCGCCTATCACCAGGCCGGCGGTGCCGGGCGGGAGTGCCTCGTCCCGCAGGGGGTCGAAGGTGACGACCTCCGCTCCGGCGGCGGTGAGCAGCTCCGCGTGTTCGGCGTAGGAGAACGTGAACGCCGCTCCGCCCGCGACGGCGACCACCGGCCGCCTGCCGGGGGCTCCGCCGAGGCCTGCCGGTGCGGCGCCGTCGCCGAGGGCGTCGCCCTCGGACCCCTGCGCCTCGGACGCCGGCGAGGCCGACGTACGGCCCCCGCCGCGCGTCAGCGCGGCGGTCGGCGACCACGCCGCGCACTCCAGCGGCGGAGCCGTACGCGCCAGGGCCATCAGGGCGTCCAGGTCGCAGCCCGCCCGGACCTGCGCGGCCAGCGCCGACACCGAGGCCAGCGCGTCGGTGTGCCGTTCGGCCACCGGGACCAGGCCCAGGTGACGCGAGGGCGTGGCCACCTGCGGAGCCCGCCGCAGGACGCCGAGCACCGGCATCCCCGCCTCCTCCAGGGCCTCCCGCAGCATCACCTCGTGCCGGTCGGAGCCGACCTTGTTCAGGATCACCCCGCCGAGACGCACCTGCGGGTCGAAGGACGCGAAGCCGTGCACCAGCGCCGCCACGGACCGCGACTGCGAGGAGGCGTCGACCACCAGCACCACCGGCGCCCGCAGCAACTTCGCGACCTGCGCCGTCGACGCCAGTTCACCCCGGCCCGCGGCCCCGTCGTAGAGCCCCATGACGCCCTCGACCACGGCCAGATCGCACCCGGTCGCCCCGTGCGCGAACAGTGGGGCGACCAGCTCCGGGCCGCACATGAAGGCATCGAGGTTGCGTCCCGGCCGGCCGGTGGCCAGCGCGTGGTAGCCGGGGTCGATGTAGTCGGGCCCGGCCTTGTGCGGGGACACGGCGAGGCCGCGCTCCGAGAAGGCCGCCATCAGGCCCGTGGCCACGGTGGTCTTGCCGCTGCCCGACGAGGGAGCGGCGATGACCAGCCGGGGTACGTTGAACGAAGTCACCACTCGATGCCCTTCTGGCCCTTCTGCCCCGTGTCCATCGGGTGCTTGACCTTGGTCATCTCGGTGACGAGGTCCGCGAACTCCACCAGCTTCTCCGGCGCGTTGCGGCCCGTGATCACCACGTGCTGCGTGCCGGGACGGCTGCGCAGCACCTCGATGACCTCGTCGACGTCGATCCAGCCCCAGTGCATCGGGTAGGCGAACTCGTCCAGCACGTACAGCTTGTGCGTCTCGGCGGCCAGATCGCGCTTGACCTGCTCCCAGCCTTCCTTGGCCGCCTGCTCGTTGTCGAGCTGCGCGTCCCGCTGGACCCAGGACCAGCCCTCGCCCATCTTGTGCCAGACGACGGAGCCGCCCTCGCCGGAGGCGCCGAGCACCTTGAGCGCGTTCTCCTCGCCGACCTTCCACTTCGCCGACTTGACGAACTGGAACACCCCGATCGGCCAGCCCTGGTTCCAGGCGCGCAGCGCCAGTCCGAAGGCCGCCGTGGACTTGCCCTTGCCGGGACCGGTGTGGACGAAGACCAGCGGACGGTTGCGGCGCTGGCGCGTCGTGAGCCCGTCGTCCGGAACGACGGACGGCTGTCCCTGAGGCATTAAGCGGCCCTCCTGTTGCTGTTGCTGCTGCTGTGGGGTGATGCAGTGGATGCCACTGCCGTACGTACGTTCTTCACGAGCCCGGCCAACGAGTCGGCCCGCAGCCCGTCCAGCGTGACGGCGGGACCGCCGAGGTCCTGGGCCAGTACGCCGGCCAGCCCGAGCCGGACCGGCCCGGACTCGCAGTCCACGACCACGGAGGCGACGCCCCCGGCCTGCAGCAGCCGCGCGCTGTGCCCCGCGAGCTCCCGCGGGCTGCTGTCCGTACGGCCCCCGACGTTCCCGGCCGAGGTGGCCCGCCCGTCGGTGACCACCACGAGCAGCGGCCGGCGCGAGGGATCCCGCAGCCGTTCGATCCGCAGCACCTCGTGGGCCTTCAACAGCCCGGCCGCCAGCGGGGTGCGGCCGCCCGTCGGCAACTGCTCCAGCCGGGTCGCCGCCGCGTCCACCGAGGAGGTCGGCGGCAGGGCCAGCTCGGCCGTGGCACCCCGGAAGGTGATCAGGCCGACCTTGTCCCGGCGCTGGTACGCGTCCAGGAGCAGCGACAGCACGGCGCCCTTGACCGCGCTCATGCGCTGCCGGGCGGCCATGGAGCCGGAGGCGTCGACGACGAAGAGGACGAGGTTGCCCTCGCGGCCCTCCCGCGTGGCCTGGCGCAGATCGTCCTTACGGATCACCAGGCCGCGCCCGTCGCGGCCGCGCGCCTTCTGGTGCGGGGCGGCGGCCTGGACGGTGGCGGCCAGGTGCAGCTTCGTCAGATGGCCGCGGGGGCGCTGGGAGCCGGTGGTGCGGCCGTGGGCCGTGCGGGCGCGGGACCGGCGCCCGGACGCGCCCTCGCCGAGGCCGGGCACGCTGAGCATCTTGGTCCGGAACGGCTCGGCGGCACGCACCGCGGCCTGCTCGGGCCCGGCCGCCTCCTGGGCGGAGGGCTGCGGAGCCTCGGGAGCCTCCGCGGGGGCCTCGCCGGTCTCGGGGGTCTCGGGAGACTCGGCCGGGGTACCCGGGTCCTGGGACCCGTCACCCTGCGGGGGCGTGCCACCGGGACCGCCGTCGGGACCACCGCCGGGGCCGTCGTCCTCGGGGCCGCTGTCGCCGGGGCCCTCGGGCTCCGGCTCGGGCTCGGGCTCCGGGTCCTCGTCGGGGAACTCGTCCAGGATCCGGTCGAGCATGTCCTCGTCGAGCCCGGGCGCGTCGAAGGGGTTGCGGCGCCGCCGGTGGGGGAGCGCCAGCAGGGCGGCCTGCCGGACGTCTTCCTTCCGTACGTCGGTCCGCCCGGCCCAGGCGGCCAGCGCGGTCGCGGTCCGCGCCATCACGATGTCGGCCCGCATCCCGTCGACCTCGAACCCGGCGCAGGTCGCCGCGATCTGCAGGAGCGCGGTGTCGCCGAGCGAGACCTTCGGCAGCAGCGCCCGCGCGGCCACCACCCGGGCCCGGACCTCGTGCTCGTCCCCGGCCCAGCGGGTCGCGAAGCCCGCGGGATCGTCCTCGTAGGCGAGCCGGCGGCGGACCACCTCGACGCGCTGGGCGGGCTCGCGGGAGGCGGCCACCTCGACGGTGAGCCCGAACCGGTCGAGGAGCTGCGGCCGCAGCTCGCCCTCCTCGGGGTTCATCGTGCCGACGAGCAGGAAGCGGGCCGCGTGCCGGACGGAGACGCCCTCGCGCTCCACGTACGAGGCGCCCATCGCCGCGGCGTCCAGCAGCACGTCCACCAAGTGGTCATGGAGCAGGTTCACTTCGTCGACGTAGAGGATCCCGCGATGCGCGTCGGCCAGCAGGCCGGGCTCGAAGGCCTTCACCCCCTCGGCGAGAGCGCGTTCGATGTCCAGAGCACCGACCAGCCGGTCCTCGGAGGCGCCGACGGGCAGCTCCACCATGCGCGCGGGCCGCAGGGCGCCGGGGCCGGACTCGTGCGGGCCGTCCGGGCACGACGGGTCGGGTGCGGCCGGTGCGCAGGAGAACCGGCAGCCGGGAACGACGTCGACCTGCGGCAGCAGCGCCGACAGCGCGCGCACGGCGGTGGACTTGGCGGTCCCCTTCTCACCGCGCACGAGCACCCCGCCGACCGCTGGGCTCACGGCGTTGAGCAGAAGAGCCAACCGCAGGTCGTCCTGCCCGACGACGGCCGAGAACGGGAAGTGGGTGCTGCTCACGAGATGGTCACTCCTTCGAGTGGCTTGCGATGGACATCGGTGCCGCTGTACCTGCGCTTCGCCGTGCCGGCGTTCCTGCTCCCCGCTCCGGCGGGGATGTCCCCCTCCTGCGCGAGCACCTGATCGAGCTCTTGTCGTGGTTCCCGTTCCCGCGGGGACGAGACCTTCCGGGGACGCGTCGCTCGCCGGGTCCGGGCGGAGCCCGGTCCCGGGAAGGGGCGGGGTGGGGGACAGGCCCGCAGGGCCCGGCCCGTCACGGGGCGCCCGGCGGCAGGAACGGGAGGCCCGCGGGGGCTCCGCCCTCGATCAACCGCAGCAGCGCGTCCGTGTCGGCGTGTTCTTCGATCAGGTCGCCGAGCAGGTCCAGCTGCTCCTCCCGCAGCACGGAGAACGACGTGTCCGGCGCCGGGACGAAGCGCCGCCCCGCGGCGGCGGCCACCTCGCGCAGGAACGCCCGGCGGAAGCCGTCCGACTCCAGCGATCCGTGCCAGTGGGTGCCCCACACCGACCCGACGCGACAGCCGTCCAGGAAGGCCTCGCCACCGAGCACCTCGGCCACGCCGTGGTGGATCTCGTAGCCCGCGACGTCCTCGCCCAGCGCCGAACCCACCGGCCTGGCCAGGGTCTTCTCCCGCTCGAAGCGCACCCGCACGGGGAGCAGCCCGAGGCCGTCCACCTCGCCCGCCCGCGATTCGACCTCGTCCGAGATCCGCTCGCCCAGCGCCTGGAACCCGCCGCAGATGCCCAGCACCGGCCGCCCCTCGGCGGCCCGGCGCAGCAGCGCGTCCGCGAGCCCGCGTTCGCGCAGCCACTCCAGGGCCTTCACCGTGCCCCGGGTGCCCGGTACGACGACCAGGTCCGCGTCGGCCAGTTCCTCGGCCCGGTCCACGAACCGCACCACGACCCCCGGCTCCGCCGCGAGCGCGTCCACGTCCGTGAAGTTCGACATCAGCGGCACCGCGCACACCGCGACCCGCAGGACGTCCTCACCCACCGGTGGCGCGACCACGGACTCGCGCACCGCCCCGCGCAGGGAGACCCGCAGGCCGTCCTCCTCATCGATGCCCAGGCCGTGCTGGAACGGCAGCACCCCGAAGGTGGCACGGCCCGTCAGGCCGCGCAGCATCTCCATGCCAGGCTCCAGCAGCGACACGTCACCGCGGAACTTGTTGACCAAATAGCCCGCGATCAGGGACTGGTCCTCGGGGGAGAGCAGCGCGGTCGTCCCGAAGAACGACGCGAAGACCCCGCCGCGGTCGATGTCCCCGACCACGACCACCGGGAACCGCGCGGCGCGCGCGATGCCCATGTTCACGATGTCGGTCCGGCGCAGGTTGATCTCGGCCGGACTCCCCGCCCCCTCGCAGATCACGGCGTCATACGTGCCCCGGAGCTGCTCCAGGCACTCCGTGACGATGCCGAGGAGCTGCTCCTGGCGCCCGCCGTGCAGCGCCTTCCCGGGGGACGACCCCCCAGCTCCCCCGAAGAACCCGCGCGCGCTCATCTCGCCCACGGGCTTCCCCAGCAGGACGACCTGGCTGCTGCGGTCGCTGCCGGGCTTGAGCAGCACCGGGTTCATCAGCGCGGTCGGCTCCACGCGGGCCGCCTGGGCCTGCATCGCCTGGGCGCGCCCGATCTCGGCGCCCTCCCGGGTGACGAAGGAGTTCAGCGACATGTTCTGTGCCTTGAAGGGCGCCACCTTCACGCCCTGGCGGGCCAGCCAGCGGCAGATGCCCGCGGTCACCACGCTCTTGCCCGCGTCCGACGTGGTGCCCGCGACCAGCAGACCCCCGCCGCGCCTCGTGCCGCTCATGCGCGTCCCCCTCGTACCGCTCGTACCCCGCGTACCGCTCCTGCTCGTGCCACCAGCATCCGGGTGGCCACGCAGGCGCCCAGGGCCAGCCAGGTCACCTGGCGCGACAGCCGTACCGCCCGCTCGATGTCCGCGACCTCCACCGGTCGCCCCGCCTCGCCGTTCAGTACGGCCCGGTGCTCGACCCGGCCGCCGTACGCCAGGGTTCCGCCCAGTCTGACGCCCAGCGCCCCGGCGAAGGAGGCCTCCACGGGGCCGGCGTTCGGGCTCGGGTGTGCGGCGGCGTCCGCGCGCCAGGCCCGTACGGCGCCCCGCCGGTCGGGGCCGGCCAGTACGGCGGCGACCGCCGTCAGCCGGGCCCCCGGCCAGCCGGCCAGGTCGTCGAGCCGGGCGGAGGCCCAGCCGTAGCGCAGGTAGCGGGGGGACCTGTGGCCGACCATCGCGTCCAGGGTGTTCACGGCGCGGAAGGCCAGCAGTCCGGGGACTCCGGCTACGGCGCCCCATACGAGGGCCCCCACCACCGCGTCGGAGGTGTTCTCGGCGACGGACTCCACGACGGCGCGGGCCATCTGCTGTCCGTCCAGGGCCTGGGGGTCGCGTCCGCACAGGTGGGGCAGCCGTTCCCGGGCCACCTCGATGTCCCCGGCGGCGAGCGCGCCCGCGATGGCGCGGGCCTCCCGGCCCAGGGAGGTGCCGCCCACGACGGCCCAGGTGGCGGCGGCGGTCAGGGCGATACGGGCGGCCGCGGGCCGGGAGCGCACGGCGCGGGCGCCCAGCGCTCCGACGGCGGCCGCGCCCCCGGCGCACACCAGGGTGTGCAGGAGGCCCCGGGCGCGGTCGTCGCTCCACAGGGAGCGTTCGACGGCGGCGGCGGCCCGTCCGAAGGCGGCCACGGGGTGCCCTCGGCGCGGATCTCCGAGGATCCGGTCGCCGATCAGGCCCGCCGTGGCGCCGTACGCGAAGACGCGATCGGCACGCATGGTGGCAGGTATGTCCTCACTCAGGGTCCGCGCCCTGGTTCGACGTGTCCGGCGGCGAGAGTTCCTGGCTCCCGGGACGCACGCGCGGCGTGCGATTCCGGTGACAGTGGCGGGACCGCGCCGGATTCGCACCGGACTTCCTCTCCATGCCGCCGTATTGGCTCCGGCAGTCCACCACGCGCCTCGAACGCCCGTCAACTCGCCGTTGACCTGCGGTGCGGCGGGGACGGAGGGCGAAGGAGGGAACGCGAAAGCTCCCCCCGGGACAAACCCGGAGGGAGCCTTCACACCCGACCCGCCCTACGGCGGCGGATCAGGAGACGATCAGGTAGATCCCGTACGTCACGGCCGCCGCGACGAGCCCGAAGCAGAGGTACGCGCCGGTGCGGGCGAGGGTGGCGGTGCCGCCCTGCTCGGTGGCCGTCTCGTGCTTGGACAGGCCCACCAGGCCCAGGGTGAACAGGGCCACGAGGGCGACGGTGGCGGAGAGGCTGACCCCGAAGACGGAGCCGAGTGCTTCCCAGTCGATCTTCATACTGCCGTTTCCTCTGTATGTCTCGGTCAGACCGCGGCGGCCGGAGCCGGTGCGGTCGTCGGGGCGGTCGTCTCGGCCGGGATGGTGGCCTTGAGGTCCTCGTCCGTGACCGCGGCGGTGGTACCGGCGGCGGCGACGGTCGGCGGGACGGTGACGGCCGCGATGGCCGTGGTGACGACACCCGGCGCCTCGACGTCCGCCCGCTCGACGTCGTTGACGTTGTGGTGGTCGACGACCTGGCGGCGGGAGATGACCCAGATGGCGAGGCAGGAGGCGACCAGGAAGACGGCGACGGCGGCGACGCCGATGTCACCGGAACGCATGACCAGCTCGGCACCGGCCGAGACCAGCGCGGCGGCCGGCAGGGTCAGGCCCCAGGCGATGAACATGCGGGTCGCGGTGGACCAGCGGACCACACCGCCCTTGCGGCCCAGGCCCGAACCCATGACGGCGCCGGAGCACGCGTGGGTGGTGGAGAGCGAGAAGCCGAGGTTCGAGGAGGCGAGGATGACGGACGCGGCCGAGGTCTGGGCGGCGAAGCCCTGCTGCGGCTGCAGGTCGGTCAGGCCGGTGCCCATGGTGCGGATGATGCGCCAGCCACCCAGGTAGGTGCCCATCGCGATGGCCAGACCGGCGGAGACGATGACCCAGACCGGCGGGTTCGCGTCGGGCGCGATCGCGCCGCCGGCGATGAGGGCCAGGGTGATGATGCCCATCGTCTTCTGCGCGTCGTTGGTGCCGTGCGCGAGGGAGACGAGACCGGCCGAGGCGATCTGACCGGCGCGGTAGCCCTTGGCGGAGGTCTTCTCGCCGACCTTGTCACCCAGCTTGTAGGTGACCTTGGCGGCCAGGTACGCGGCGATGCCGGCCACCAGCGGGGCGGCGATCGCGGGGATGAGGACCTTGGTGACGACGACGCTGCCGTTGACCGCGCCGATGCCGGCGGAGGCGACCGCGGCGCCGATCAGGCCACCCATCAGGGCGTGCGAGGAGCTGGAGGGGAGACCCACCAGCCAGGTGACGAGGTTCCAGAGGATCGCCCCGACCAGGGCGGCGAAGATCACCTCTGGCTGGATGCCTTCCTCGTTGACGAGGCCCTTGGAGATCGTCTTGGCGACCTCCACGGACATGAACGCGCCGACGAGGTTGAGCACGGCGGACATGGCCACCGCCGTCTTGGGCTTGAGGGCGCCGGTCGAGATGGTGGTAGCCATCGCGTTGGCTGTGTCGTGGAAACCGTTCGTGAAGTCGAACACGAGAGCGGTGATGATCACGATCCCGAGGAGAAGCGTTATGTGCTCCATTTACCCAGGCTTCTGTTTGACGTCAGTGGCTCGGCGACCGTAGGCAACCTGAGTGAACGGAAGATGAACTGGCGCGGGCGGAGCGGTGTACTGGCGCGGGGTGTGATCGGGTCATTCGTCCTGATACTTGCGTAGATAGCGCCATTAATGCACGTCAAAGCCGGGTGAATGAACCCCTCCGGAGGGTGTCCGGTGCGCGTCCGACTCCCCCTCCGGGGCGCCGAAAGAGACTCAGATCACACGCCCCCGGCCCGGCCCGCGCCGGCGGTGGACGGATCTGCTCCGGTGGCCCGCCGGAGGCCCCGACCCGACACTGGAGCAGTGCGTACCGCCACAGCGACGGCAGCGGCCGTCACCACCACCCTGCTGGGCGCCGGCGCGGCCGCCGTCGCCATCGGCCGGCACGCCGCCGACGCGGCCCTGCGGCCCGAACCCGGACGTCCCCTGCCCGGCGGACC
Source organism: Streptomyces sp. CLCI03 (assembly GCF_053615355.1). Taxonomy (NCBI): domain Bacteria; kingdom Bacillati; phylum Actinomycetota; class Actinomycetes; order Kitasatosporales; family Streptomycetaceae; genus Streptomyces; species Streptomyces sp. CLCI03. The sequence continues at coordinate 6,152,154 of NZ_CM132132.1, forward strand.
ACGGCTCGCCGTCCACGACGTGGCCGACGGCCGGATCACGCTGACCCGCTCGCTCGCCTCCCTGCGCCCCGGCACGTACGGCCTGGTCGCACCCGGCGTGCACGCCGTCGTCGGACCCGTGGACCCGGACGCCGACCCCGGCCCGGACGCGGTCGTACGACGACTCGTCTCCGTCACCCACGGCACCCTCGCACCCGGTACCCGGGTCTCCCTCACCCCCCAGGTGTACGTCGGCAACCCGCGCACCGCCCTCGGGCTCGACCACGCCGACGTGGACATCCCCGGAGAGCTCGGCGCCCTGCCCGCGTGGTTCCTGCCCGCCGCCCGGGACACCTGGGTGATCACCGTGCACGGGCTCGGCGGCAGCCGGGAGCACCCGATGGTGGTCATGCCCTTCCTGCACCGCCACCAGCTGCCCGTCCTGGACCTCGGCTACCGGGGCGACCTGGGCGCCCCCGCCTCCCCGGACGGCCTCGGCCACCTCGGCGAATCGGAATGGCGCGACCTGGACGCCGCCATCCGCTACGCCCTGCGCTACGGAGCCCGCCGCGTGATCCTCCACGGCTGGTCCACCGGCGCCACCATGGCCCTGCGCGCCTTCGAGCGTTCGCCGCTGGCCCACCGCGTCTCCGGGCTGGTCCTCGACTCCCCGGTGCTCGACTGGCACGCCACCCTGCGCGGGCTCGCCGCGGCCCGCGGGGTCCCCGGTGTGGTGCTGCCCCTGGCGGTCCGGGCCGCCGAGGGCCTCACGGGCCTGCGGGCCGACCGCCGGCCGGCGGGCGCCGACCCCGGCGTGCTGCGCGTGCCCGTACTGATCGTCCACGGCCCGGACGACGCGCTCGCCCCCTGGGGGCCCTCCCGCCGGCTCGCCGCAGCCCGCCCCGACCTCGTCACGCTGCACACCGTGGCCGGAGCCGGACACGGCGCGATGTGGAACGCCGACCCGGCCGGTTACGAGGAGGCCCTGCGCCGCTTCCTCACCCCCCTCATGTGAAGACCGTGTCGAGGCCCGCGTCGAAGGCCTCGTGAACGACCCTGTCGAAGAGCCGTCATGTGAAGGCCCTGTGACGGAGAGGGCCGCACGGGCGGCTTGTCCCGGTCTGCGCTGCGGGTGAGCGGCGACAACGGCCGGTTCCGTTTGGGCTTTCGGCCAGTGACGGGCGAGACTGCTTCCGTGACGTCCCGAAAGCCTGATGAGCAGTTGGCTCGCGACTCCAGACTCCGACTCGTCTCGCCGCGCTCCGTCGCCGCGGCCCGCAAGGCGGTGACCGACCGACGTACCCGGCCCGCGCCCCGGCCCCCGGCGGGTACGCCCGCCACGGCCGACCTCGCGAACCGGGCCCGGGCCTCGCTCGCCGACGCCGTACGCCTGACCCGCTGGGCCGAGCGCAACCTCGGCGCCGGAGACGGCGGCCGGCCCGCCCCCACGGGCGCCCTGCCCGCGGCCGACGTCGAACGCGCCGCCGCGGAACTGGGCCTGACGCACGGCCAGATCCAGGTCGGCTGGGACCGCGCCCGCCTCGCCGGACTGGTCGAGGTGCACGGCGGCCACGCCCGCCCCGGCTGGCGACTGCGCGCCTGGGACCGCGACGACACCGCCGTCCTGCGCGGCTGGGTCGCCCTCTTCGACGCCTGGTCGCTGGTCCATCCCGCGCCCGCCGACATCGCCCCCTCGGCCGTCGCCGAGGTCGTCGAGGCCATGCCCCAACTCCTCTCCCTGCTCCAGCTGTCCGCCGGCCCGGTGACCGTCCCGGACCTGCTCGACCTGCTCGGGCAGCGCGTCACCGAACTGCGCGACGAGCGGTGCGAGATCCCCTACGAGTCCGAGCCCACCGTGGCGCTGACGTCCGCCGCCGGTTCCGCGGAGGCCCGCCCCGTCCCGCTCGCCCGGCTGCTGCGCTGGGCGCTCGGCGGACTCGCCGCCGTGGACGCCGTCACCCTCGGCCCCGCCCGGGCCACGCTCACCCCGCTCGGCAGCTGGGCCGTCTGGGTCAAGCTGGAGCAGATCTGCGTCGCGGCGCAGAGCCCCGCCGGGAACATCGAGCAGTCCGCCGCCGCCATGCTGCACGGCTGCGCGCGGCTCACCCCCGGCCCGGCCCGCGCCGAGTACCAGGCCTGGCTCGCCGCCCGGCCCGTCGGCCACGCGGTGACCGAGCTGCTGCAGGCCGCCCGCGGCGAGGACGCCCTGCTGCGCGGCCTCGCCTTCGAGGCGCTGCGCGTGGTCGGAGCCCCCGCCGAGCCCGAGGTGCGCGCCGCCGTCCGCGAGCCCGCCCTGCGCCCCTACGCCCTGCTCTGGCTCGCCGTGCACGACGGGGTCGACCCCGACGACGCCCAGGACGTCCTGACCGCCGAGGAGTCGACCTGGCTCTGGGTGGACACCGCGGCCGCGATCGCCGACCACGGTGAGGCCGAGCTGCTGGCCCGCCACCTCGACTCCGCCGTCCGCACCACCGTCCCCCGGCTGCTGGACGAGGTCCGCGCGGTCGGCCATCCGCGCACGGTGCAGGTGCTCGTCGCGCTCGCCGCGGCCCACCCCGACCCGACCCTGGCCAAGGCCGTCCGCCGGGCCGCCTTCCAGGTCCACACCGGCGGCGAGTGAGCCCGTAGGGGAACGCGGGCGGGGACGGGCGCGCCGCCGGGGTCAGACCTGCGGCGCGTACGTCCCGAAGCTCCAGACGTTGCCCTCGGCGTCACGGGCCATGTAGTCACGGGAACCGTAGTCCTGGTCGGTGGGTTCCATCACGATCTCCGCGCCGTGCTCGACCGCCCGGCGGTGGTGGGCGTCCACGTCCTCGACCACGACATAGACCCCCGAGGGGCCGGCGCCCTCCATGGCCTTGTCGAAGGCCCCACCCCTGCCCGAGCTGCCCAGCATGACCATGCCGTTGCCGTACGCCAGCTCGGCGTGCGTCACCGAGCCGTCCTCACCCTCGTAGACCGCGACCTGGCTGAAGCCGAAGGCCTCGGTCAGCAGCTTGATGGCCGCCTTCGCGTCGCGGTAGACCAAGGTGGGACAGATGGACGGAACGCCTGCCATGACGATCACTCCCTCTCGTGACGGTGACCCGCGTCACACCAGCATGGCAGGCGTCACCGACAGTCAGCGGAAGGTGTTGCACTGGGCCATGTCGCCCGTCCGGTAGCCCTGGTAGAACCACTGCTGCCGCTGCTCGGCCGAACCGTGCGTCCAGGACTCCGGGGACACCCGGCCCTGGAACTTCTCCTGGATCCGGTCGTCGCCGACCGCGGCCGCCGCGTTCAGTCCGTCCCGGATGTCCGCCTCGGTCAGGGACGTGATGAGCGGCCGCCCGGTGGAGGCGTCCGCGACGTTCGTCGCGTTGTGCGCCCACACCCCGGCGTAGCAGTCGGCCTGCAGCTCGACCTTGACCGCGTTGCTGTTCGGGCCCTGCCGGCCGTCCTGGGCCCGCTGGAGGGTTCCGGTCAGGTTCTGGATGTGGTGCCCGTACTCGTGGGCGACGACGTAGGCCTGGGCGAAGGGGCCACCGGTCGCGCCGAACTTCGTCCGCAGGTCGTCGAAGAAGCCCAGGTCCAGATAGACCTGCCGGTCCGCCGGACAGTAGAAGGGGCCCACCGCCGCGCTCGCGGTCCCGCACGCGGTGTTCACCCGGTTCTCGAAGAACACGGTCGACGCCGGGCTGTACTGGCCGCCGCGCTTGGCGAACTCCTGCTTCCAGAAGGCCTGGGTGCTCCGGACCACCGCCACCAGCCGGCAGTCCTCGCGCGTGTTCGCGTCCCGCCCCGACCTGCAGGCCTGCTGCACCTGGTTGAGCGACGAGGAGACGGGCGTCGGTTCCGGCTCCCCGGTGGACAGCCCCAGCTGCTCCGGCCCCACCCCGAACAGCAGCCCGATGACCAGCGCGATCAGACCGACGATGCCGCCGCCGACGGTGGCCTTCCCGCCCGGGATGCGGCCGCCGCCACCCCGCATGTCCTTGACCTCGGAGCCGTCGAGACTGGCGTCGTCGTCGAACTGCATCCCGCACCGCCCTCCATCCGTGAAACAGGCGCGGTCGCGTCTCCGCCCATGCGGCGAGTATCAACCCAATCATCCCGATATGCGTTTCGGCCGCTCCGGGGGGACGCCGGCCCGAACGGGGGATACGGGGGAGCGGATCCCGCAGGCCGGACGGCCCCGCCCGCGCCCGGAAACCAGTTGCAGACCCCCGGTAGAATGTCTCTCATGGCAAATCTCCTCGCGGATTAGCGGCGTCGAAGCTTCGCGTCCTGCCCCCCTTCCGCCGTCCCGACCCGCCCTGGAGTATTTCCGTGATCACCGCCACCGGCATCGAGCTGCGCGCCGGCGCCCGCGTCCTTATCGAGTCCGCTTCCTTCCGTGTCGCCAAGGGCGACCGCATCGGCCTGGTCGGCCGCAACGGAGCGGGCAAGACCACCCTCACCAAGTGCCTCGCCGGCGAGGGCCAGCCCGCCGCCGGCTCCATCGCCCGCTCGGGCGAGGTCGGCTACCTCCCGCAGGACCCGCGTACCGGCGACCTCGACGTGCTGGCCCGCGACCGCATCCTGTCCGCGCGCGGCCTCGACGTGCTGATCAAGAAGATGCGCGCCAACGAGGAGCGCATCGCCACCGGCACCGGCGGCACCCGCGACAAGGCGATGAAGCAGTACGAGCGCCAGGAGACGGAGTTCCTGACCAAGGGCGGGTACGCCGCCGAGGCGGAGGCCGCGACCATCTCGGCCGCCCTCGGCCTGCCCGACCGCGTGCTCGGCCAGCCCCTGCACACCCTCTCCGGTGGTCAGCGCCGCCGCGTCGAGCTGGCCCGGATCCTCTTCTCGGACGCCGACACCCTGCTCCTCGACGAGCCCACCAACCACCTCGACGCCGACTCCATCGTCTGGCTGCGCGACTACCTGAAGACCTACCGCGGTGGCTTCATCGTCATCTCCCACGACGTCGACCTGGTCGAGACCGTCGTCAACAAGGTCTTCTACCTGGACGCCAACCGCTCCCAGATCGACGTCTACAACATGGGCTGGAAGCTCTACCAGCAGCAGCGCGAGGCGGACGAGAAGCGCCGCAAGCGCGAGCGCCAGAACGCCGAGAAGAAGGCCGCGGCCCTGAACTCGCAGGCCGACAAGATGCGCGCCAAGGCCACCAAGACCGTGGCCGCGCAGAACATGGCCAAGCGCGCCGACCGGCTCCTCGCCGGCCTGGAGGCCGTCCGCGTCAACGACAAGGTCGCCAAGCTCCGCTTCCCGGACCCGGCGCCCTGCGGCAAGACCCCGCTGACCGCCGAGGGCCTCTCGAAGTCGTACGGCTCGCTGGAGATCTTCACCGACGTCGACCTGGCCATCGACAAGGGCTCACGCGTCGTCATCCTCGGCCTCAACGGCGCCGGCAAGACCACCCTGCTGCGTCTGCTCTCGGGCACCGAGAAGCCGGACACCGGCACGGTCGTCCCCGGCCACGGCCTCAAGCTCGGCTACTACGCCCAGGAGCACGAGACCCTGGACCCGGAGCGCACGGTCCTGGAGAACATGCGCTCCTCCGCCCCGGACCTGGACCTGGTCGCCGTCCGCAAGACCCTCGGCTCCTTCCTCTTCTCCGGGGACGACGTGGACAAGCCCGCCGGGGTGCTCTCCGGTGGCGAGAAGACCCGGCTGGCCCTGGCCACCCTGGTCGTCTCCTCGGCGAACGTGCTGCTGCTCGACGAGCCCACGAACAACCTCGACCCGGCCAGCCGCGAGGAGATCCTGGGCGCGCTGCGCACGTACAAGGGGGCGGTCATCCTCGTCACGCACGACGAGGGCGCGGTCGAGGCGCTGGAGCCGGAGCGGATCATCCTGCTCCCGGACGGCGTCGAGGACCTCTGGGGACCGGACTACCGGGACCTCGTCGCCCTCGCCTGATCGGGTTCCGGTTCCCGTTCCGCTTCTGATCCAGTTCCTTATGGATCATTCGGCTCACGGGTGATCCATCATCTGAGTGAGACGGTCTCGTACCGTTGCGCGTCGTCCGACGGCCCCGGCCGCACCCTCGAAGGTGCGCGACCGGGGCTGTTCGTTTTCCGCTTCCGCGCCCCTGACCTGGTGATTCCCGGCGAGCGCAGCGGAGTGTGACGGAAGTCATGCAGCGGAAGCGAAGATTCCGTTCTGCTCGGGTGTCCACGGGTCGAGAAATGCCGTCGTACCGACCTTGCTGAATGGGTGGCCAGGAAGCGTGGGAGGGGTGATCATGAGAAGTCCAGAGCGCACTTCCCATGAGGAGGCACGGGTGGCCGAGACTCTGAAGAAGGGCAGCCGGGTAACCGGCGCCGCGCGCGACAAGCTCGCGGCAGACCTGAAGAAGAAGTACGACTCCGGTGCGAGTATCCGGGCGCTGGCCGAAGAGACCGGCCGGTCCTACGGATTCGTCCATCGGATGCTCAGTGAGTCCGGGGTGTCGCTGCGTGGTCGCGGAGGCGCGACGCGAGGCAAGAAGGCCGCCACGGCCTGATCCCGGTCCCATCGGTTCCAACGCTCCAACAGCTTCAAGGTTCATCAAGATCCGTTGGTGCCTTCGGTGACCCCCGGTCGGCCTCCCGGTCGGCTGGGTGGTTACTGTGCAGTCACTTAGGCCGAGCTTGCGGCCGACTGCACACCGGAGGCATGAGAGATGGCTCTGCTCGACAAGGACGGCGTACGACTCACCGTCGACGACACGGTCGCCACGGTGACACTGACCAATCCGGCCAAGCGAAATGCCCAATCCCCCGCGCTCTGGCGGGCTTTGGCCGAGGCCGGGAGGTTGTTGCCGGGCACCGTCCGGATCGTCGTGCTGCGCGGTGAGGGCAAGTCCTTCTCCGCAGGGCTCGACCGGCAGGCGTTCACCCCCGAAGGTTTCGAGGGCGAGCCGTCCTTCCTCGATCTGGCACGCGGTTCGGACGAACTGCTCGACTCCACGATCGCCGAGTACCAGGAGGCATTCACCTGGTGGAGGCGTAACGACATCATCTCCGTCGCCGCCGTGCAGGGGCACGCGATCGGCGCCGGCTTCCAGCTCGCGCTCGCGTGCGACCTGCGCGTCGTCGCCGACGACGTGCAATTCGCCATGCGCGAGACCAGCCTGGGCCTGGTTCCCGACCTGGCCGGTACCCAGCCCCTGACCTCCCTGGTCGGCTACGCCCGCGCGCTCGAGATCTGCGCGACGGGCCGCTTCGTGCACGCCGAGGAGGCGGAGCGGGTCGGCCTCGCCAACCTCATCGTCCCCGCGGACGAGCTCGACGCCGCCGTCCAGGACCTCACCACGGCCCTGCTGGCACCGCCGCGGGACGCCGTGATCGAGACGAAGACGCTGCTGCGCTCCGCCCAGGCCCGCCCCTACGACGACCAGCGCGCCGCCGAGCGAGCGGCCCAGGCCCGCCGCCTGCGGGACCTGGCCGGTCTCTCCGACTGAGGGCCGCCGCGACACCGGAGCCCCGGGCGAAGTCGGCCAGCCGACCGGCGTAGTCCCGGGGCGCCCGCGCGTCCGGGCGCCTAACGTGGTGCGGAGTGAGTCCGTCACCCACGTGAAGGGATACGCGATGACCGAATCCGCAGCAGGGGGCCTCGGCAAGGAGCCCGGCGACCGGGGACGTACGAGCATCGCCGACGGAGTGGTCGAGAAGATCGCCGGGCTGGCCGCCCGTGAGGTCGTCGGCGTGCACGCCATGGGCAGCGGCAGCGGCCTCTCCCGCACCTTCGGTGCCGTCCGCGACCGTGTGCCCGGCGGCCAGAAGGCCGGGGTCAGCCGCGGGGTCAAGGCAGAGGTCGGCGAGACCCAGACGGCCCTCGACCTGGAGATCGTCGTGGACTACGGCGTCTCGATCCGCGACGTCGCGCGAGCGGTCCGGGAGAACGTCATCTCGGCGGTCGAACGGATGACGGGCCTGGAGGTCGTCGAGGTCAACATCGCGGTGAGCGACGTCAAGCTGCCCGATGAGCCCGACGAGGAGCCGGAATCCCGTCTCCAGTAGCCGAGAGGACCCCGCATGAGCATGGCGATCGCCGGAATGTTCGCCGGCATGGCCCTGGCGTTCGCCGGCTACTTCGGCGGCTTCGGAGCCTTCCTGCTGGTGGCCGCCCTCGGCGCCATCGGCTTCGTCGCGGGCCGGTTCCTCGACGGGGACCTGGAACCGGGCGACCTGTTCCGCCGCCGAGACGATCGGCGCGGGTGAGGCGCCGATGAGCAGCCCACCGCGCTCCGCCCCACCCCGGGTGGACGCCGCCGAGCGCGGTGCCACCCGTATCGCCGACCGGGTCGTCGCGAAGATCGCCGCCCAGGCCGCCCGGGAGGCGCTCGCCACCACCCCGGGCACGCCCGCGCATGCCACCACCCCGGGCACGCCCCCGCACGCCGCCGTCACCGTGCACCACGACATCGCCCGGGTCCGGGTCAGCCTGGAGCTGGACTACCCCTCCGACCTGGCCGCCCAGTGCGCGGCGGTACGCCGACAGGTCGCCCTGCGGATCGAGGAGTACGCGTCGATGTCCGTACCCGAGGTGGACATCGACATCGAGCACCTGCACTCCAGCCGGTCCCGGACCGCCACCGGACGCGACCGGCGGCTGCGATGACGGCCCGCGGCTCCGGCTCGGGCTCCGGCCGGGTGCGTCGCTTCCGCTCCGCCCGCCGGGTGCCCGCCGCGCTCACCGCCCTGGTCGTGCTCGGGGTGGCGGCCCTGTTCCTGTACGACCTGGCCGCCGTACGGGCCGGCCGACCCGGGATGAACTGGCGCGGTGACCTGGCCGACGCACTGGCGACGCACACCCCCGCGGACCTGGGCGTGCAGCTGATCGCCGGGGCCCTGGTCCTGGCCGGGGCGGTCCTCCTGCTGCTGGCGTTCGCCCCCGGGCTGCGCCGGATCCTGCCGATGCGGCCCCCGGACCGGCCGGCGGGAGTCCGCGCCGGGCTCGGCCGCAAGGATGCCGCGCAGATCCTGCGGGACCGGGCCATGGAGGTGTCCGGAGTACGGTCGGTCCGCGTCAAGATGGGCCGGTCCCACGTCGGGGTGCGGGCCACCTCGCACTTCCGCGAGCTGGACGACGTACGGGCCGACCTCGACGCGGTGATCGCCGTCGGCATCGAGGAACTGGGCCTCGCCCACCCGCCGCAGCCGCGCGTACGGGTCAGGAGGTGAATGGATGCTCGCGACGGTGAACCGGATCCTGCTGGCCGTGGCCGGAGCGGTCCTGCTGGCGGCCGGGACCGTGGTGCTGACGGGCGTGTGGCCGCTGCACGGCCGCCGCGCGCCGCTGTTGAGCGAGGCCACCAGGGACCGGTACTGGCACGCCGACGGCTGGTGGTGGTGGGTGGTGCTCGCCGCTCTCGCGGTGGGCGTGCTGCTGGCGCTGTGGTGGCTGCTGTCCCAGCTCCGGCGGCCGCGCCTGCCCGCGCTGGTGGTGGACACCGGCGACGGGGCGTACGCCGTGCTGCGCGGGCGGGCGCTCGAAGAGGCGGTGGCCGCGGAGGCCGGAGCCCTGGACGGGGTCGCCGGCTGCCGGGTCGCCCTGCGCGGGCGACGCGGATCGCCGGCGCTTCGGGTCGCGCTCGAACTGGAACCCCACGCGGTCCCCGCCGACGCCCTGGCAGCCGTGGCCGGCCCGGTCCTGACCCACGCCCGGACCTCGGCGGGCCTCCCGGAACTGCCCGCGGAGGCCCGCCTCAAGGTGACGTCCCACCGGGCCCAGCGCGTCACGTAGGACTCCGGGAACGGGACCGGGGACACGGTGGGTCAGAAGCCGTGGCGGGAGCCGCCGTCGACCGGCAGCATGACGCCCGTCAGGTACGACGCGGCCGGGGAGAGCAGGAAGGCCGCCGTACGGCCGAACTCCTCCGGGGCGCCGTAGCGGCGCAGCGGGATGCGGGACTCGTTCCCGGCCCGCGTGGCGGCGGCGTCACCCGACAGCGCGTCCAGCTCGCGCACCCGGTCGGTGTCGATGCGGGCCGGCAGCAGGCCGACCACCCGGATCCCGCGCGGGCCGAGCTCCAGCGAGAGGGACTTCGCGAAGCCCGCGAGGCCCGGACGCAGGCCGTTGGAGATGGTCAGGCCGGGGATCGGCTCGTGGACCGAGCCCGACAGGACGAAGCCGATGACCCCGCCCTCGCCCAGCTCGGCGGCCGCCGCCCGGGCGAGACGGACCGCACCCAGGAAGACCGACTCGAAGGCCGCCGCCCACTGCGCGTCGGTGTTGTCCGCGGCGAAGCCCGGCGCCGGGCCGCCCACGCTGATGAGGATGCCGTCGAGGCGGCCGAAGCGCTCCCGCGCGGTGGCGACCAGCCGCGCGGCCGCCTCCGGGTCGGAGTTGTCGGCCGCCACACCGGCCGCGTTCGGGCCGAGCTCGGCGGCGGCGTCGGCCGCCCGCTTCTCGTCGCGGCCCGTGAGGAGGACCTTCGCGCCGTCGGCGGTCAGTTCCCGGGCGGAGGCGAGGCCGAGGCCGCGCGTGGCCCCGGTGACGATGTAGACACGGTCTTTCAGTCCAAGATCCATGCCGACACGCTACGCCGTCGCCGGCTCCTGCCGGGAGGCCTCGGCCCGAGCGGCCTCCTCCTGCCGCTCGCGCTTCTCCCGCCGTACGAGGACCACCCAGCCCACCGGAACCGCGGCGGCGAACAGCCACCACTGGACGGCGTACGCCATGTGCGGGCCGATCGAGTCGTGGTCGGGGTCGGCGATGGGCTCCGGAGCGCCGTCCGCCGGGGCCGGAGCGGTCAGCTCCAGATACCCGCCGAGCACCGTCCGGCCCAGGTACTCCGCCTGCTGCGCACTGTTGATCAGCATCACCTGACGGTCCGGCAGGCCCTTGCGGTCCTTGATGCCGCTGCCGCCGCTGGTCTCGTCGGCCTTCAGCCGGCCGGTGACCGTGACCTCGCCCGTGGGCGCGGTCGGCACCGGCGGGTAGGCGCGCGGGTCGTCGCCGCCCGGCACCCAACCCCGGTTGACCAGGACCACCCGGCCGTCGGAGAGGACCAACGGGGTCAGGACGTGGAAGCCGACCTTGTCGTCGTTGTCGGTGCGCATCCGTACGACGACCTCGTGCGCGGTGTCGTACGTGCCGGTCGCGGTGACCGCGCGCCAGAAGTCCGCGCGCGGGACCCGGTGACCGGGGGAGGTGACCTCCGTCATGGGGACCGGCTTCGCCCGCAGGTTGGCCTCGATCAGCTGGTTCTGCGCGACCCGGTGCTCATGACGGTGGTACTGCCAGAACCCCAGCTCGATCATCGCGGGGATGAGGGCGAGGGCCATCAGGGTGAGGAACACCCACTGCCGGGTCAGCACAAAGCGGTACACGCCCACGACGGTACCCGCAACGCGAAGGACCCCGGCGGCCGGGTGGCCGTCCGGGGTCATGGCGTACGGATCGGGGCGTCGGTACGGGGGGCGTCGGTACGGGGGGCGTCGGTACGGGGGCGTCGGTAGGGGGCCGGCCGTACGGGCTTTCGGGACGGCGGTCGGGACGGGGGCCGGGCCGCGGGGAGTCAGACGCGGTCGACGATGCCCACCTTCCCCTCCGCACGGGCGCAGTGCGCCCCGCAGAACCACTGCCCCGCGACCTCGACGCCCTGGCCGATGATCGAGACCCGGCAGTGCTCGCAGACGGGCGCCATGCGATGGATGGCGCAGGAGAAGCAGTCGAAGACGTGCACCGCACCTTGTGCATGAACCTCGAAGGACATGCCGTAATCGTTTCCGCAGACCTCACAACGTGCCATGGGCCGAATGCTGCGCACGGGGAACGAGCGGAACAAGATCCAGCGGGGTGAGTCGCCGCGCCTGCACCCGGCCGGCGCAACGGCCCCGCGGTTCAGGACTCGGCCGGAGCCACGTCCCGCAGCAGCTGGGTGAAGGCCGCCTCGTCGACGACCGGCGTCCCGAAGCTCTTCGCCTTGACCGTCTTGGACGTCGCCGAATCGGGGTCGTTGGTCACCAGGAGACTGGTGAGCCGCGACACACTCGTCGCGACGTGCAGGCCCGCCTCGACCGCACGGTCCTCCAACAGCTCCCGCTCCACCGAGGTGTCACCGGAGAAGGCGATCCGCATGCCTTGCTTCAGCGGCTTCCCGTCCTCGAAGCGCCCCGGATTCGGGTGCGGGCACGGCGGCCGCTTGCGCGAGGGCCGCCAGCTGCCGCCCCGGTAGGAGGCCTGGTACCCGACCCGCGGGGTGACGGCGGAGTCCGACCACTCCGTCAGCGGCCGGCATTCCAGCAGGGGCAGCCGTACCCCGCCCTCCGCGGCCGCGTGCAGCGAGGGCCGGAACGCCTCCGCCAGCACCCGGGCGTCGTCGAGCGCGTGGTGGGCGCGCTGCTGGACCACGCCGAAGTGCGCGGCGAGCGACTCCAGCTTGTGGTTGGGCAGCGGCAGGTTCAGTTCCTTCGACAGGGCGATGGTGCACAGCCGCTGACGGACCGGTGCGGTCGTGGCGGCCCGCGCGTACTCCCGGGCGATCATCTGCCAGTCGAAGATGGCGTTGTGCGCGACCAGGACGCGGTCGGCGAGCCGGTCGGCGAACTCGCCCGCGATGTCCTCGAAGAGCGGGGCATCGGCGAGCATCGCGCTCGTCAGCCCGTGGATCCACACCGGTCCCGGATCCCGCCGCGGGTTGACCAGCGTGTACCAGTGGTCCTCCACGTTGCCCTGGGCGTCGAGCCGGTAGACGGCGGCGGAGACTATCCGGTCGTCGCGAGCGAGTCCGGTGGTCTCCACGTCGACGACCGCGTACCCCTGTGGGTAAGCGGTCGGCCACGTCGTCTCTGCGGTCGTACGGTCGTCGAGCATGGTCACAGAGGATATCGGCCCCGACTGACACCCGTGGCCGCGCAGGCGTTTCCCGGCCGTCAGCCCAGGGATCCGCCCGTTCGGTGCGGGAACGTGGAGGCGAGCGGCGTCAACGCGGCGGGGCGGCGCCGGTCGCATCGGCGGTACCTGCCGCACCTGCCGCACCTGCCGCGCCCGGCGCGAGCAGGGCGTGCACCAGGGCCCGTACGGACAGCAGGAACAGCCGGTCGGGGTCCGCCGGGCGGGCCAGGGCGCGGGCGAGCGCCGGGTCGTGGGGGGCCGCGGCCGGGTCCCAGAGCTCGCTCTCGGCCGGGGACTGGGCGGGGGAGCGCTCACGGTTGCGCTCGACGAGCAGGTACCCGACGACCTGGAACTGGACGGCGCGCACCGCGTCCGCCGCCCGAGCGCCCCGCAGCCCGGCGGCGTGCACCTCGTGGACGAGTGCCTGCTGGGCGGGCAGGAACATCCGCTCGGTGAGCCCGCGTTCGTGGACCATCGCGATCAGGTGCGGGCGTCCGCGCAGTTCGCGGCGCAGGATCCGGGCAACCGCCAGGATCCGGTCGGCCGGGGTGCGGCCGGTGGGCCGGATCGCCCCCATCTCCTCCACGGTCCGCTCGACCAGGGCATCGAGCAGCGACTCCCGGTTGCCGACGTGCCAGTAGATGGACGTCACGGCGGTACCCAGTTCGGCGGCGAGCCCCCGCATGGTGAGCGCGGCCGGACCGTGCCGCATGACCAGGGACGCCGCGGTGTCCAGCACCTCGTCACGGGTGAGCGTGGTTCTGCCCACGGCCCGCCACCACCAATCTGTCGGAGCGTCAATTCTGGTCGACGCAGGGGTCTTTACCCTTCATCGGTGGCGGTGTAACTGTGTTACAGAACCGACTCCCCCCGAGCCGAGGGATGGTGCGAGACATGGCACGCGTACGGTACGGAGCGCGGACCGAGGCCGAGATCGCGGCGGCGCGCGAGAAGAGTTCGAAACTCCCCGACATCTGGTCCACCGGCGTCGTGGCCGTCTGGGAGAGCGACCCCGACGTGGTCGCGGCGGTCCTGCCACCGCCGCTCAAACCGGCCGACCGGCCCCTGGTGCGGGCCAACATCAGCAAGGTCGACCTGCCCGGCTACCCGCTCGGCGCCGGCTCGGTGGCCGTCGCCGCCCAGCACGACGGGGTCGAGGGCTGGTACCCCCTCGTCATGCCGATGACCTTGGAGCGCGCCCTGACCGGCGGCCGCGAGGTCTTCGGCGAGCCGAAGAAGCTGGGCGAGGTCACCGTGGAGCGCGACGGCCTCGTCGTACGGGCCGCTCTCGCCCGCCACGGGATCGCCTTCGTCGAGGTGCGCGGGGCGGTGGACCGCGCACTGCCACTGCCCGAGCCCACCCGGAAGACCGACTTCTACTTCAAGTTCCTGCCCGCCGTCGACGGCTCGGGCTTCGACGTGGACCCGGTGCTCGTGCACTGCACGCGCAACGAGAAGGTCCGCAAGCTGGAGCACATCACCGGCGACGTCGTCCTGCGCGAGTCGATGTACGACCCGGTCGCCGACCTGCCCGTCCGCCGGATCGTGGAGATCACCATCGGCGAGAAGACCACCGACCAGCAAGGCCGGGTCGTCGAACGGGTCAGCGCCCAGGCCCTCCTCCCGTACATCCACCAGCGCTACGACGACCCCCTGCAGATCCTCGACGCGCCCCCGGAGGGCTCGTCCGGCGGGAGGGGCTGACGTGCGACTCGAACCAGGACAGGTGGCCGTGGTCACCGGCGCCGCCAGTGGTATCGGCCTCGCCATGGCCCGCCGCTTCGCCGCCGAGGGACTGAAGGTGGTCCTCGCCGACGTCGAGGAGGGCGCCCTGCGCAAGGCCGCCGACGAACTCGCCGCGGACGGCGCCCAGGTCCTCGCCAGGGTGGTCGACGTCAGCGACCGCGACTCCGTGATCGCGCTGGCCGACGCCGCCTACGAGACCTTCGGCGCCGTGCACGTGCTCTGCAACAACGCGGGCGTCGGCTCCGGCGCCGAGGGCCGCATGTGGGAACACGAGCCCAACGACTGGAAATGGGCCTTCTCCGTCAACGTGTGGGGCGTCTTCCACGGCATCCAGGCCTTCGTCCCCCGCATGATCGCCGCCGGCGACCCCGGCCACATCGTCAACACCTCCTCCGGCGACGGCGGCATCGCCCCGCTGCCCACCGCCTCCGTGTACGCCGTCACCAAGGCGGCCGTGGTCACCATGACCGAATCGCTCTACGCCCACCTCAAGGCGGAGGGCGCCACCGTCGGGGCCTCCGTCCTCTTCCCCGGACCGCACATGCTGCGCACCGGGCTGTGGGAGTCGCACCGCAACCGGCCCGATCGGTACGCGAAGCAGCGGCCGCGCAAGGCTCCGTACCGCAGCCTCGACCAGTACGAGGCGGCGATGAAGCGGGCCGGCCACGAGGTGGAGTTCACCCCGGTCGAGGAGGTCGCCGAGCACGTCGTCGACGGCATCCGCGCCGACCGCTTCTGGATGCTCCCGGCGAGCGAACACAGCGACCGGCAGATCCGCGCCCGGTCGCAGTCGATGCTCGACCGGTCCGACCCCGGCTACCTGGAAAGCTTCATCCTCGACTGAGGGGCGTCTGTGGTGAGTACGAACGAAGAGCGGACCGGGAACACAACCGGAAACCGGACCGAAGACCCGTACCTGATCATCTCCTCCGACTGCCACGCGGGACTGCCCACCGAGCAGTACCGGCCCTACCTGGATTCCCGCTTCCATCGCCAGTTCGACGAGTTCCTCGGCGAACGCGACGCACGCCGGGAGGAGGCCACCCGGCTCGGCGTCCGCAACGAGGCCTTCGCCGAGAAGTGGTTCCACGACCACGAGGAAGGCCTCAAGGGCGGCTGGGACACCGGACAGCGACTGAAGGAACTCGACGGCGACGGCGTGGCGGCCGAGGTCGTCTTCCCCGACGCGGACGCCGTCGACAGCCAGACCGCCGCCCCCTTCGGCGTCGGCCTCGGCCTCTCCGGCGACCAGGACCCCGAGCTCGGGATGGCGGGCGCGCAGGCGCACAACCGCTGGCTCGCCGAGTTCGTCGGGCAGCACCCGGAACGCCACTGCGGAGTCGCGCTGCTCCCCATCACCGGCGAGCCCTCGAAGGTCGTGGCCGAGATCCACCGGGCCAAGGAGTCCGGGCTGGGCGCCCTGATGATCCCCGCGATGTGGGTGGACAAGGCGCCCTACCACGACCGCCGCTACGACCCCGTCTGGGCGGCGGCCGCCGAGACGCGGATGCCGATCGTCACCCACTCCGGGTCCTCGCCGCGCCACGAGTACGGAGACCACCTGGGCATCTTCGTCTCCGAGGTCACCTGGTGGCCCGCCCGGCCGCTGTGGTTCCTGCTCTGGTCCGGCGTCTTCGAACGCCACCCCGGCCTGAAGTTCGGCGTCGCCGAGGCGGGCTGCTGGTGGCTGCCCAACCAGCTGTGGTTCATGGACCGGCTCTACCTCGGCGCGCACGGCGGCAAGAAGCTCTCGCCGTTCGAGGAGCTGAAGAGGCCGCCCAGCGAGTACCTGGACCGCCAGGTCTTCATCTGCGCGACGAACACCAAGCGGCGCGAGCTCGCCCAGCGCTACGAGATCGGCGTCGACAACATCCTGTGGGGCTCGGACTTCCCGCACCCCGAAGGCACCTGGCCCACCACCCGAGCCTGGCTGAAGAACACCTTCCACGACATCCCGATCGGGGAGACCCGCCGGATGCTGGGGCTCGCGGCGGCCGAGGTCTTCGACTTCGACACCGCGAAGCTGGCCCCGATCGCCCGCCGGATCGGCCCCACCCCGACAGAACTGGGCCAGTCCCCGGACCAGGCGGCGGTCGAGGCCTCCTGGGCCCGCTCCCGCGAGGTGGGCCGCCACTGGCTCACCGACAACGACTTCCCCGTGCTGGGGGTGTCGTCATGACGGAGGACCGCTACACGGTCATCTCGGCGGACTGCCACGCGGGCGCCGACCTGCTGGACTACAAGCCGTACTTGGAGAAGCGCCACCACGAGGACTTCGACGCCTGGGCCGCCGGCTACGTGAACCCGTACGAGGACCTCCTCGCGGACACCGCCGACCGCAACTGGAACTCGGCGCGCCGCCTCGCCGAACTCGAAGCGGACGGCATCGTCGCGGAAGTCCTCTTCCCGAACACGATCCCGCCGTTCTTCCCCAAGGCCTCGTTGATGGCCCAGCCCCCGACGGCCGCCGAATACGAGATGCGCTGGGCGGGGCTGCAGGCCCACAACCGCTGGCTGGCGGACTTCTGCGCGGACGCGCCGGGGCGGCGGGCGGGGGTCGCGCAGATCCTGCTGAACGACGTGGACGCGGCGGTCGGGGAGATCCGCCGGACCCGGGAGGCCGGCCTGACGGGCGGCATCCTGCTGCCGGGCGTCCCACCCGGCTCCACGGTGCCCGAGCTGTACTCCGCCGCCTACGACCCCATCTGGGCGGTGTGCGACGAACTGGACGTCCCGGTCAACCACCACGGCGGCTCGGCCTCACCGCCGCTGGGCGACGAACCGGCGGCCCGGGCCGTCTTCATGGTGGAGACGACCTGGTTCTCGCACCGCGCCCTGTGGCACCTCGTCTTCGGCGGAGCCTTCCACCGCCACCCGGGCCTCAAGCTGGTCCTCACGGAGCAGGGCTCCGGGTGGATCCCCGGCGTGCTGGAGATGCTGGACTACTACCACAGCCGCCTGGTCGCGGCATCGGCCACGGCCGAGTCCAAGTTCGGGGCGGGCCTCGCGGAGTCGATGGGCCGCGGCCCGAGCGAGGTCTGGCGGGACAACTGCTTCGTCGGAGCGAGCTTCATGCGCCCCCACGAGGTCCCGCTACGGGAGCGGATCGGCCTCGACAAGATCATGTGGGGCAGCGACTACCCCCACGACGAGGGCACCACCCCCTTCTCCCGCGAAGGCCTCCGCATCGCCTACGCGGGCCTCCCGCGCGAGGAGGTCGCCGCGATGGTCGGCGGCAACGCGGCCCGCGTGTACGGCTTCGACCTGGCCCTGCTGGACGCGGCCGCCGCCAAGCACGGCCCGCTGGTGTCGGAGATCGCGGAGCCGCTGACGGCGGTGCCCCCGGATGCCACCAGCCCGGCCTTCGCCCGAGGGGGCTCGGTCCGGGTCTGGTGACGACGGCTCCCGCCGGGGCGGCTCAGTTCTTGTACACGAGCCGCTCCGGCGGGCCCGCGCCCGACCGGGGCGGCTCACGGGAGGTACGTGATCCGCTCCGGGTGCACGGACTCGACCCCGTGCACCCGGACGTTCTCCCCGACCTCGATCCGCAACCGGTCGAGCGGGGCGAGGGGCGCGAGGTCGTACTCGCCCCCGTTGAAGAGGCTCAGCCTGGTCAGCTCGGGCAGCTCCCGCAGGACGTGCAGGCCCGCGGGAAGGTCACAGTTGCTCAGGGCGAGGGTCTTCAGGCGGGGACACCGCAGGAGCGCTTCGGGGCCGAACCGCGCGTCGAGGACCTGGAACCCGGTCAGGTCGCCCGGATCGCGCAGTGCCACGAAGTCCGCCACCCGCTCGGACCCGGAGAGCGTCAACCAGGTCAGCCCCGGCCAGCGGTCGATCCCGTCCAGAGCCAGGTGCGCCGCCCGCGGCAGCAGGCTCAGCGCCGTGAGTCCGGGAGGAGCGGGCAGTTCGGAGACCCGGTCGATGCCGGCTACCGCGTAGTTGAGGTTCAGGACGGTCAAGGCGTCCATGCGGGCCAGCGGGGCGAGGCTCAGCCGGTCGGGGACGTCGGTGAGGGACAGGGTGTCCAGCCGCAGCGCGTTCAGAGGGTCGAGGACTTCGATCCACGGGCAGTTGTAGAGACCGAGGGACGTCAGGTTCTCGAAAACGATGAGGGGGGCCAGGTCGGTCAGCGCGCTGCGCAGCAGCGTGAGCTGGCGCAACCCCCGCAGGGCCAGTACCTCGGGGGGCAGTGGCCGGTCCCAGGTGAG
The DNA here is from genome assembly GCF_053615355.1 of Streptomyces sp. CLCI03. NCBI lineage: Bacteria > Bacillati > Actinomycetota > Actinomycetes > Kitasatosporales > Streptomycetaceae > Streptomyces > Streptomyces sp. CLCI03. The sequence goes on from NZ_CM132132.1 coordinate 6,170,900, forward strand.
GTGGATCCGTTCGATCCCGTGCAACCGGCTCAGGGCGGCGAACTGGTCCCGGTTGCCCACCCACAGCTGGACGTCGTCCAGGCGGGTGCGCGCCAGCACGGCGTCCGCGTACCCGCGCGCATCTTCGAAGCGGTCCCAACCGTCGGCGAGTTCCCGGCGCACCTTGTAGCGATCGTCCGAACGGAACCGGGCGAGGCGCCCCACCGCCTGCTCGCCGCCGATCAGCGTGGCCGTCCGGACCGTGGCCGCGGCCGCGTCCTCCTCCAGGTACAGGGGTTCCGTCAGCAGCTCCAGCACCAAGGGGCCCGCCTTCGCCAGCTCTTGGGCCTGCGCTGCGCTGCGGGGCGGCAACAGTTCGGCGGTGCGCTCCTCGATCTCGGTGCGGACGCCCGGGTCCAGTTCCGGGGCGTGTTCCAGGCAGGCCGCCGCCAGGAGGACCAGCCGGCTGCGGGCGCCTTTTACCTTGTCGGCCCGGCGGAGCAGGCCCCGCAGGAGGCGGGCGCGTTCGTCCGGGCGGGCGTGGCCCACCGCCATGCGGACCACGTCGTCCCAGGAGTCGTCGTGGGCGTTCTTGACCAGGACGCCGAAGTCCCGCGACTCCACCGCCGCCTTGGCCCCCAGGTAGTCCTGGAAGGTGCGGTGGACGAAGACCACCGCACCCGGGGTCGGCTCCAGCAGCAGGCCGCTGCGGATCAGCAGGTGTGCGAAGACCTGCTCGGCCCCGCCCTGCGCGCGGACCTGCGGCATCGCCTCCAGCCACTCGCCCACCATCTCGACGGCCTCGTTCCGGGCCGCCTCCAACTGTCCGTTGCGGATCAGCCAGTACGCGAGCCGCTGGAGCAGGGCGACCTGTTCCTCACGCGTCAGGTAGACCCCCTCGACCCCGCTGATCTCCCGTTCCGTGTCCCGTCGGACCAGCAGCATGTCCAGCGCGGCGTCGTACAGCTCCTTGCGGGCTCGCGGGAGCTGCATCCGCCGGTCCTGGTTCAGGGCGCAGAGCAGTGCGCACATCAGCGGGTTGGTCGCCAGCCGGGCCAGATCCCGCCGGGAGGACACCGCCTCCAGCAGCGACGCCTCATACGCGTCCACCTCCTGCCCCTGCACCCGCGCGGCCGCGTGCCAGTGCTCGACGAAGGCACGGATGTCCCGCTGCTCCATCGGCAGCATCGCGTGCGTGGCGAACCCGAGGCCCGCGAGCCAGTCCTCCGGGACGGCGGAGGGGCGGGTCGTCACCACGTAACGGGCCTTCGGGAAAGCGGAGACGAGCGACCGCAGCCAGGTTTCCGTACGGGCCCGCAGCCGCTGCGGGACCTCGTCCACTCCGTCGACCAGGACCAGCGCCCGGCCGCTCAGCATGAGGTCCTGCACCCAGCCCGCCGGGGCGGACAGCGGTACGCCGCCCGCGCGCAGGAAGTCCTCCGGAAGGGGCAGGTCGCCCGACGCGGTGAAGGAGCGAAGCCGCAGCACGAACGGCACGCACGTGCTCCACGGCCCGTCGCTCTGCCGGGCCGCGTTCAGGGCCAGCCACTGCATCAGGGTCGATTTCCCGGAGCCCGCCGGGCCGCGCAGCAGGATGCGGTCGGCCGAGGCGAGGGCCTGCTCGGCCCGGAGCTGGGTCCGGTGCGCGGTCGGGGCGCCCGGCATCAGCTGCTCCTCACCGCTGACCGCGAGGCTGATGTACGCCACGTCCAGCGGCCACTCCTGGTGGGAGCGGCTCAGGGTCAGCCCGAACAGCTGGAGGCGACCGTGGGTGCGGGCCACGTACTGCGCGTACCGCTCCTCGAAGGCGTACGCCGTCCCGTCCCCGGTGGCGCCCAGCCGGTCCACGGCCCGCGCCAGTTCGCCCGTCCGCCGGACCAGTTCCACGTCCGCCCGGGCCCCGAAGCCCGGCAGTGTCGTCACGTACTCCACCGCGTGCGCGCAGCACAGTCGGACCAGGCGGCCGTACAGGGCCTCCGCGGCCGGGGCGAGGCCCGCCGGGGGCGGGGGCAGGGCCGTCGCCAGGGCCGTCGGGTCGAGGTCCGCCGCGAAGAGGGCCTCCGCGTCCAGGGTGCCGAGCGCGGCGAAGCCGTCGCCGACCGCGTCCAGTGCGGCCAGCCGCTCGTGCTCCGGCAGCGCCGCGCATTCCGGGCCGAGTCGCGCCGCCAGGGTTTCGGTCAGGCGCCGCATCTCGCCGTCGCCGAGTTCCGCCGGGGGCTTGCGCCGGCGCGGGGCCGGCCGGGCCGGATCGGCTGCCAGGCCCGCTCCCGGGGCCCGCGCGAGGAGGGACTTCACCAGTGTCCCCGCCGCCGTCCCGGCCACCCGTAAGAGAACCGTCTCGATGCCCGTCATACCCCGCCCTCCCCTTGGCTCGGACATCATCGCGCGAACCGCTGGTAACCCCGATGGATACCGATCGGTAACAACCCCTAGCGGCACCCCCGAGGGCGCCTCTATGGTGCGGGACATGCCGAACCTGCCCGATGTCGTGCTGTGGTCCATACCTGCCTTTGTGCTGCTCACCGTCATCGAGGTGGTGAGCTACCGGCTCCGTCCCGACGAGGACGCCGCCGGCTACGACACCAAGGACGCCGTCACGAGCGTCACCATGGGGCTGGGCAGTATCGGCTTCGATCTGCTCTGGAAGATCCCGGTCGTCGCCGTCTTCACCGCGGTCTACGAACTGACCCCGCTGCGCGTGCCGTTCCTGTGGTGGACCGCCCTGCTGATGCTGCTCGCGCAGGACTTCCTCTACTACTGGCAGCACCGCCTCCACCACGTGATCCGCATCCTGTGGGCCTGCCACGTGGTCCACCACAGCAGCGAGCGGTTCAACCTCACCACCGCCCTGCGCCAGCCCTGGACCAGCGCCACCACCTGGTGGTTCTACCTGCCCATGGTGGCGCTCGGGGTACACCCGGCGGCGATCCCGTTCTGCTACGGACTCAACCTCCTCTACCAGTTCTGGGTCCACACCGAGCGCATCGGGAAGCTGCCGCGGCCCTACGAGTACGTCTTCAACACCCCCTCCCACCACCGCGTCCACCACGCCTCGCAGGGCGGCTACCTGGACCGCAACTTCGGCGGCATCCTGATCGTCTGGGACCGGATGTTCGGTTCCTGGGTGGGGGAGACGGACAAGCCCGTCTACGGACTGACCAAGAACATCGGCACCCACAACCCGCTGCGCGTGGCCACCCACGAGTACGCCGCCATCGCCCGCGACGTGCGTGCCGCCGGGAGCTGGGGCCAGCGGGCCGGACACGTCTTCCGCGGCCCCGGCTGGCGGCCCGCCGCGACGGACGCGCCCTTCCCGGCACCCACGGCCGCGCCCGCCCCGGCGGCAGCCGAGTCCGCACCCGCGCCCGCCCCGGCAGCCGCGTCCACCCCGCCGAGCGCCGCCCCGGTCGCCGACGCCGCCCCGGCCGTACAGGAGACCACCGCGTGAGCACCGCCGAGTCCCCGGGCCGACCCGCTCCCGCCTGGGCCGCGGACCGGGCACCGGCCGGCCCGTCGCGCCTCGGGCACATCGCCCTCGTTGCCTTCGTCGTGGCCGCCGCCGTCGACCTCGGCTCGCTGCTGGCCGGCTGGCACCTCGGGCACGTCATCGCCAAGCCGCTGCTGATGCCGCTGCTCGTGACCCACATGGCCACCCGCGGCGCGCCCCGCCTGCTGCTCGCCGCCCTGCTGTTCGGCTGGGGCGGGGACCTGGCCCTGCTCTTCGACGCCGACATCGCCTTCCTCGTCGGCATGGGCTCCTTCGCCGTCGGGCACGTCTGCTACCTCGTCCTCTTCGGCAAGCGGCCCGCGAACCCGCTGCTCGGGGGCGCGTACCTGCTCGCCCTCCTCGGGACCGTCGCCCTGCTGTGGTCCGATCTGCCGGCCGACCTGCGGATCCCGGTGGCCGGCTACAGCCTGCTGCTCACCGCCATGGCGTTCCGCTCCAGCGCCCTGGGCCTGCGGGCCGGCATCGGCGGCGCGCTGTTCCTGCTCTCCGACACCCTCATCGCCACCGGTGTCGCCGAATGGCCCCAGCTGCCCCGCCCGGACTTCTGGATCATGGCCACCTACCTGGCCGCCCAGTACCTCCTGGCCACAGGTTCGACCACGCGGGAAGCAGGCGTACGGTAGGACGGTTCCACAGTCGTACAAGACTGAACGATCCCGATCCGGAGGACTGCACCACCATGCGCGCCACCGTCATCCACGCCCCGCACGACATACGCGTGGAGGAGGTGCCCGACGCTGCGATCCAGCGCCCCGAGGACGCCGTCGTCCGCGTCCTGCGTGCCTGCATCTGCGGCAGCGACCTGTGGGCCTACCGCGGCGAGGCCGCGCGTCAGCCCGGCCAGCGCATCGGCCACGAGTTCCTCGGCATCGTCGAGGAGACCGGCTCCGCCGTCACCGACCTGCGCGCCGGCGACCTCGTCGTCGCGCCCTTCATGTGGTCCGACGGCACCTGCGAGTACTGCGCCGAGGGCCTCTTCACCTCCTGCGAGCACGGCGGCTTCTGGGGCTCGGTCGGCCACGACGGCGGCCAGGGCGAGGCCGTCCGCGTCCCGCACGCCGACGGCACCCTCGTGAAGCTGCCCGCCGAGGCCGTCTCCGACGACCACCTGCTGACCGGGCTGCTCGCGCTGTCCGACGTCATGGGCACCGGCCACCACGCGGCGCTGGGCGCCGGCGTCCGCGAGGGTTCCACGGTCGCCGTCGTCGGCGACGGCGCGGTCGGCCTGTGCGGCGTGCTCGCCGCCAAGCGCCTGGGCGCCGAGCGGATCATCGCGCTGGGCCGGCACACCGTACGTACGGACATCGCCAAGCTCTTCGGGGCCACCGACGTCGTCGCCGAGCGCGGCGAGGCCGCCGAGGCGGCCGTGCGCGAGCTCCTGGGCGGCCGGGGCGCGCACGCCGTCATCGAGGCGGTCGGCACCGAGCAGTCCATGCGTACCGCCGTGAACATCACCCGCGACGGCGGGGCCATCGGCTACGTCGGCGTCCCGCACGGCAGCGGCACCGGCCTCGACCTCGGCGTGATGTTCGACCGCAACATCACCCTGCGCGGTGGCGTGGCCCCGGTCCGCGCCTACATCCCGGAGCTGCTGAAGGACGTCCTCAGCGGTGTGATCGACCCGGCGCCCGTCTTCGACCGGACCGTGTCCCTCGACGAGGTCCCGGACGGCTACCGGGCGATGGACGACCGCAGCGCGCTCAAGGTCATGATCAAGCCCTGACCCGCGGAACGAAGGGGCCGGGCCGGGCGGGGAGCACCCCGCCCGGCCCGGCCCCTTTTCCTTCGTGCCGGTGTGACCGGTCCTACTTCACGGCCTTGAGCGCGTCGATCACGCCGTAGCCGTAGTAGCCCGTCTGACCCCACTTGCTCGCGCAGGTGGTGGCGTCGACCAGGGTGCCCGCAGCGTTGTATATCTGCGTCGGGCAGGCCGCCTTCGTGGACTGGGCCTTCAGCATCGCCTGGAGCTGCGAGGGCGTGGCCGACGGGTGGGCGCTCTTGAGGAGCGCCGCGACGCCCGCGACGTGCGGGGCGGCCATCGAGGTGCCCTGCTTGTAGCCGTAGCCCCCGCCCGGGACGGTCGACAGCACGCGTCCGTTGGCGTCCGGGGTGTCCGGGACCTGCCACTTGTCACCGCCGGGGGCGGCGACGTCCACGACCCCGAGGCCGTAGCTGGAGTAGTACGAGCGCAGGCCCTTGTCGCCGGTCGCCGAGACGGTCACCACACCCGGCAGCTGCGTCGGCAGGTCCAGGCAGACCTTCGGGTCGATGGTGCGCGGCACCGGGGTGGTGTCGTTCGGGCTGGTGTCGTCGTCGAGGGAGTCGGCCGCCAGGTCCTGGTCGGAGTTGCCGGCCGAGGCGATGTGGAGCGTGCCCTTGCGCTCGGCGTACTTGGTGGCCCGGCCGATGGCCTCCACCAGCGCCTTCTGGTCGTCGTCGGTCTTGCAGTTGAAGAGGTACGGATCGACGTAGTAGCTGTTGTTGGTCACCTCGATCCCCTTCTCGGCGGCGAACATGAAGCCGCAGACGACCGCCTCGGTGTAGAAGAGGCTGGTCCCGGGCTCGCTCACCTTGATCGCGGCGATCTTCACGCCCGGCGCGACACCACTGACGCCGATGCCGTTGCGCGCGGCCCCGATGGTGCCCGCCACGTGAGTGCCGTGGTCGCTGCCGTCGGCGTACGGACGCCAGGCGCCCTCGGTGGTGTCGGCGACACCGCCCACGCAGTTGGCCGACTGGCTCTTGGAGAAGTTCGGGGCGAGATCGGGGTGGGTGTCGTCGACCCCCGTGTCGATGATGCCCACGGTGACGTTCCGGCTGCCATCGTTGATCTTGTGAGCCTTGTCGGCCTTGATCGTCCGCAGGTCCCACTGGTTGGGCTCCAGCGGCTCCTGACCCTCCTGGGCCGCTGCCGCCGCCTTGGCGGCGTCCGCCGCGCTCAGCTGCTGGGTCGCGCCCTCGTCGGTGGTCCGCGCCGCCGTCATCGGGGCCGTCCGGGTGGCACCGACCGACACGAACAGGCCCCGCTGGGCGCGCAGCTGCTTCGCGAAGTCCGGGTTCTGGGAGTGTGCGACCACGACCCCGATCTGCTCATGGGCCGTCACCACCGTTCCGCCGGCCCGCTCGACGGCCTTCTTCGCCGCCTTCATCGTGGCGTACGCGTTCAGGTTGGCCACGTACGACAGCTTGGGGCCGGAGGTGTCGGCCTTCGAGGCCGGTGCCGTGTCGGCCGTGTTGCCCAGCGGGGCGGCCGAGGCCGAGACCACGGGCAGGAAGGCGAGCGAGGCGGTGAGCGCCAGGCCGACCGGTACGGCGAGAGCACGGCTGCGCTTCTTGGGCGCACGCGACCCCAGCTGATCCATGGGTTCTCCAGATCATCTCGGAATGGGAAAAAGCCGTCCGGACGCGATCGCGTCGGACGGGTTCATGACAAGCGAACCTAGCGTCGCCGTTCCCCTCTACGCCATCAGTTCGAGAAATCAGTTCCCCAAGAATCACCGGGTGTTGAACCGTCCCGACGCGCCGTCCGTGCCGTTGACAGGGGGGATCGGCACCACCGTCCCCCCACACGGAGGTTGTTTTGTCCGTCGTCCCCACCGCACCCGCGTCACAAGGAGAGCCCCCCGTGACCACCGAAGCAGCGCCGCCGCCGGGCAGCGCGGGAACGCCACCGACGGCCCCCACGGCCGATGACTACACGAGCGTCCAGCAGAGCCCCGAATTCGGCGAACTGCGCAGCTCCTACCGCTCCTTCGCCTTCCCGCTCACCGTGGCCTTCATCGCCTGGTACCTGCTCTACGTCCTGCTGTCCAACTACGCGGGCGGCTTCATGGGGACCAAGCTCTTCGGCAACATCAACGTCGCCTTCGTGCTCGGCCTCGCCCAGTTCGCGACGACCTTCCTGATCGCCTGGTTCTACGCGCGGTACGCGGCCGCGAAGCTCGACCCCAAGGCGGAAGCCATCAAGGCACGGATGGAGGCCGCCGAATGAGCAGCGCGCACCACCTGACGACGGTCGCCGCGGGAGCCTCCGAGCACCGCCCGCTGATCATCACCCTGTTCGGACTGTTCGTCGTCGCCACCCTGATCATCACCGTCTGGGCCGGCCGCCAGACCAAGGGCGCCGCCGACTTCTACGCGGGCGGCCGCCAGTTCACCGGCTTCCAGAACGGCCTCGCCATCTCCGGCGACTACATGTCGGCCGCGTCCTTCCTCGGCATCGCCGGAGCCATCGCCCTCTTCGGCTACGACGGCTTCCTCTACTCCATCGGCTTCCTCGTCGCCTGGCTGGTCGCCCTGCTGCTCGTCGCCGAGCCGCTGCGCAACTCCGGCCGCTACACGATGGGTGACGTCCTCGCGTACCGGATGCGCCAGCGGCCCGTCCGTACCGCCGCCGGCACCTCCACCATCGTGGTCTCGATCTTCTACCTGCTCGCCCAGATGGCCGGCGCCGGTGTCCTCGTCTCGCTGCTCCTGGGCATCACCAGCGACGGAGGCAAGGTGGCCGTGGTCGCCCTGGTCGGCGTCCTGATGATCGTCTACGTGACCATCGGCGGCATGAAGGGCACCACCTGGGTCCAGATGATCAAGGCGGTGCTGCTGATCGCCGGCGCCCTGCTGATCACCTTGCTGGTGCTGGTGAAGTTCAACTTCAACATCTCCGACCTGCTGGGCAAGGCCGCCGAGAACAGCGGACAGGGGGCGAAGTTCCTCGAACCGGGGCTCAAGTACGGCAAGGACTCGACCTCCAAGCTGGACTTCATCTCGCTGGGCCTGGCCCTCGTCCTCGGCACCGCCGGTCTGCCGCACATCCTGATCCGCTTCTACACGGTGCCCACCGCGCAGGCCGCCCGTAAGTCCGTCCTGTGGGCCATCGGCATCATCGGCGGCTTCTACCTGATGACGATCGCCCTCGGTTTCGGCGCCGCGGCCCTGCTCGACCGCGCCGAGATGATCAAGTCCAACAAGGCCGGCAACACCGCCGCCCCGCTGCTCGCCCAGGCCGTCGGCGGCGGCCCCGACTCCACCGGCGGCGCCATCCTGCTCGCGGTGATCTCCGCCGTCGCCTTCGCCACCATCCTGGCCGTCGTCGCGGGCCTCACCCTCGCCTCCTCCTCGTCCTTCGCGCACGACCTGTACGTGAACGTGATCCGCAAGGGCAAGGCCACCGAGAAGGAGGAGATGCGCGCGGCCCGCTGGTCCACCGTCGTCATCGGCGCCGTGGCCATCGCCCTGGGCGCGCTCGCCCGCGACCTGAACGTGGCCGGCCTGGTCGCGCTCGCCTTCGCGGTCGCCGCCTCCGCGAACCTGCCGACCATCCTCTACAGCCTCTTCTGGAAGCGCTTCACGACCCAGGGCGCGCTCTGGTCCATCTACGGCGGACTGATCTCGGCCGTCGGCCTGGTGCTGTTCTCCCCGGTCGTGTCCGGAAAGCCCACCTCGATGTTCAAGGACGCCGACTTCTTCTGGTTCCCGCTGGAGAACCCGGGGATCATCTCGATCCCCCTCGGCTTCCTCCTGGGCTGGCTGGGAACCGTCCTCACCAAGGAGGAGGCCGACCCCCAGAAGTTCGCCGAGCTGGAGGTGCGCTCCCTCACCGGAACCGGGGCGCACTGACATCCTCCGAACACCCAGCGTGGCCGCGTGGTAGGTCCCTACGACGCGGCCACGTCACGTCTCGTTCATTCGGGCACCTCTCGATGACACACGCGTCACGTAGTCTCGAAATAGAACGCGTGCAGTAGATCCAATGTCCGCGCGTACCTCTACTTCCGGACAGGGGAGGGGGCCCACAGTGCTTCTCGACACCTATGGCCGCGTGGCCACTGACCTGCGCGTCTCACTGACCGACCGGTGCAATCTGCGCTGCACCTACTGCATGCCCGAGGAGGGGCTGCAGTGGCTCGGCAAGTCGGACCTGCTCAGTGACGACGAGATCGTCCGGCTGATCCGCATCGCGGTCACGCAGCTGGGGATCACCGAGGTCCGCTTCACCGGTGGTGAGCCGCTGCTGCGGCCCGGCCTGGTCGGGATCGTCGAGCGGTGCGCGGCCCTGGAGCCCCGCCCCAAGATGTCGCTCACCACCAACGGCATAGGCCTGAGGCGCACCGCCCAGGCCCTGAAGGCCGCCGGCCTGGACCGGGTGAACGTGTCCCTGGACACCCTGCGGCCCGAGGTCTTCAAGACCCTCACCCGCCGCGACCGGCACAAGGACGTCATCGAGGGCATGGCCGCCGCCCGCGAGGCCGGCCTCACCCCCGTCAAGGTCAACGCCGTCCTCATGCCCGGCCTCAACGACGACGAGGCCCCCGACCTGCTGGCCTGGGCCGTGGAGAACGAGTACGAGCTCCGCTTCATCGAGCAGATGCCGCTCGACGCCCAGCACGGCTGGAAGCGCGACGGCATGATCACCGCCGGGGACATCCTGGAGTCCCTGCGCACCCGCTTCACGCTCACCGAGGAAGGCGCCGTCGAGCGCGGCTCCGCCCCGGCCGAGCGCTGGGTGGTCGACGGCGGCCCGGCCACCGTCGGCGTCATCGCCTCGGTCACCCGCCCGTTCTGCGGCGCCTGCGACCGCACCCGGCTCACGGCCGACGGCCAGGTGCGTACGTGCCTGTTCGCGACCGAGGAGTCGGACCTGCGCGCGGCGCTGCGCTCGGGCGCCCCGGACGAGGAGATCGCCCGGCTGTGGAAGGTCGCGATGTGGGGCAAGAAGGCCGGGTCCGGTCTCGACGACCCGTCCTTCCTGCAGCCCGACCGCCCGATGTCCGCGATCGGCGGCTGACCCGCCCCGGGGACGCGGGCGCGGTCGGTGGGGGCGGTCAGCGGGGGCGTTCCGAGCCCTCCGGCTGCACCCACTCGTCCAGCTTCACGACGTCCTTGAGGAAACCGCGGACCCCCAGGAACTGGGAGAGGTGTTCGCGGTGCTCCTCGCACGCCAGCCAGGTCTTGCGCCGTTCCGGCGTGTGCAGCGTCGGGTTGTTCCACGCCAGGACCCATACGGCCGCGTCACGGCAGGCCTTGGCGGAGCAGGTGGGATTCTCGTCGGGGCCGGAGGCGTTGGAGGAAGTCACGGCCCCACATTAGAACGGAATGGCGACGCCGAGCAGCCACGGGGGGAGCTGCCCGGCGTCGGTCCGTCGCTCCGACGGGGGATGCGGAGCGCGTCAGCAGTATGTCACGCAGGACCCGGTGGAGTGCACCGGAACTTCATGATTGATCTGAGCTTTTATTGAGGTTTCCGGCGTCCAGCGCCGGTCGCACGGGAGCCGGAACGAAGTGCGAGGGAAGCGAGGGCGTCGACTCGCGTCCGGCGTTCGCGATGACCACGGCCACGTACGGGAGCAGGGCGCCGGCCACGAGCGTCACGATGGCCACAGGGCGCTGCACGTTCCACAACAGCACGGTCGCGATGACCGAAAGGGTCCTGATCGCCATCGAGATCACGTACCGGCGCTGACGGCCCCGCACGTCCTCGGCGAGACCCATCCGCGCACCGGTGATCCGGAAGACCTCGGCCCCGTTCCGCTTCTGCCGCTTCGTCCGCTCCATGCTCCACCACCCGATCGCCCACCGGGCGCTCCCGGCCCGGACCCCTCCCACGGTACGCCCGCCCCCCTGTCGTGAGGAGAGGGGGGACCCCCGTACGGATCTGTCCGAAATGCGCGGTACGCCGGATGGGTCGAAACTGGGCCCACGTGCGCACGACGCGCCAGGAGGAGGCTCGACATGGGTTGGTTGTGGGCGATCATCGTCGGTTTCGTGCTGGGGCTGATAGCCAAGGCCATCCTGCCGGGCAAGCAGCACCAGCCGCTGTGGCTGACCACGCTCTTCGGCATCGCCGGTGCCGTCCTCGGCAACGCGGTGGCCACATGGATCGGTGTCGGCGAGACCAAGGGCATCGACTGGACCCGCCACCTGCTGCAGATCGTCGGTGCGGTCGTCATCGTCGCGCTCGGCGAGATGGCGTACGGAGCGATCAAGGGCAAGCGGCAGACGACCTGACGTACCGCGGGTCACGACGAAGGGGCCGGCCCGGACCAGATGTCCGAACCGGCCCCTCCGCCGTGTTCCGTCGCGCCGCCGCGTGTCCTACGAGGCGTCAGGCGCCGGTGACCTCCACCGCGGCCAGGTTCTTCTTGCCCCGACGCAGCACCAGCCAGCGCCCGTGCAGCAGGTCCTTCTCCGTCGGGACCGCGTCCTCGGCGGTGACCTTCGCGTTGTTCACGTAGGCGCCGCCCTCCTTCACGGTCCGGCGGCCGGCCGACTTGCTCGCGACCAGGCCGGTCTCCGCGAGCAGGTCCACCACCAGGCCGAGCTCCGCCACCTGGGCGTGCGGCAGCTCGGACAGGGCCGCGGCCAGCGTGGCCTCGTCCAGCTCCGCCAGGTCGCCCTGACCGAAGAGGGCCTTCGACGCGGCGATCACGGCGGCGCACTGGTCGGCGCCGTGCACGAGCGCGGTCAGCTCCTCGGCCAGCGCCCGCTGGGCGGCGCGCGCCTGCGGCCGCTCGGCGGTCTGCGCCTCCAGCGCCTCCAGCTCCTCAGGAGACTTGAAGGACAGGATCCGCATGTAGGTGGAGATGTCCCGGTCGTCCACATTCAGCCAGAACTGGTAGAACGCGTACGGCGTGGTCATCTCCGGGTCGAGCCATACGGCGCCGCTCTCGGACTTGCCGAACTTGGTGCCGTCCGCCTTGACCATCAGCGGGGTCGCCAGCGCGTGCACGACCGCACCCGGCTCGACCCGGTGGATCAGGTCGAGTCCGGCCGTCAGGTTGCCCCACTGGTCGGAGCCGCCCTGCTGGAGCACGCAGCCGTAGCGCCGGTACAGCTCCAGGAAGTCCATGCCCTGGAGCAGCTGGTAACTGAACTCGGTGTAGCTGATGCCCTGGTCGGAGTCGAGCCGCTTGGCGACCGAGTCCTTCGTGAGCATCTTGTTGACGCGGAAGTGCTTGCCGATGTCCCGCAGGAACTCGATGGCGGACAGGCCCGCCGTCCAGTCCAGGTTGTTCACCATCAGCGCCGCGTTCTCGCCCTCGAAGGACAGGAACGGCTCGATCTGGGTGCGCAGCCGGTTCACCCAGTTCGCGACGGTCTCCGGGTCGTTCAGGGTCCGCTCGGCCGTCGGTCGCGGGTCGCCGATCTGCCCCGTGGCCCCGCCGACCAGCGCCAGCGGCCGGTGACCGGCCTGCTGGAGCCGGCGCACGGTGAGCACCTGGACCAGGTGCCCCACGTGCAGCGAGGCCGCGGTCGGGTCGAAGCCGCAATAGAAGGTGACCGGACCGTCCGCGAAGGCCTTGCGCAGCGCTTCTTCGTCGGTGGACTGGGCGAAGAGCCCGCGCCACTTCAGTTCGTCGACGATGTCAGTCACGGTCGTGACTCTCCTTGAGAGATGGAGTGAGTAGGGATGCGGATGAGGGGTCTACCCGCACATTCTAGGTGGTCAGACGCCCTTGCTCACCGAACTCATGTTGAAATCCGGGATACGCAGCGCCGGCATCGCGGCCCGCGTGAACCAGTCGCTCCACTCGCGCGGCAGGGTCTTCTCCGTCCGGCCGGCCTCCGAGGCCCGCGACAGCAGGTCCACGGGGGACTCGTTGAACCGGAAGTTGTTGACCTCGCCGACGACCTGCCCGTCCTCCACCAGGTAGACGCCGTCCCGGGTCAGGCCCGTCAGCAGCAGCGTCGCCGGGTCCACCTCGCGGATGTACCAGAGGCAGGTCAGCAGCAGGCCCCGCTCGGTGGCCGCGACCATCTCCTCCAGGGACTTCTCGCCGCCCGCGTCCAGGATCAGGTTCCCGAAGCCGGGGGAGAGCTGCATCCCGGTCAGGCCCGCCGTGTGCCGGGTCGTGCTCAGCCGGTTCAGGTGACCGTCCGCGATCCACTCGGTCGCCGGGACCGGCAGGCCGTTGTCGAACACCGAGGCGTCGTCGCCGGAGCTGTGCGCGATCACGAACGGCGCGGACTCCAGGCCCGGCGCGTTCGGGTCGCTGCGCAGGGAGAGCGGCAGCTCGGACAGCTTCTCGCCGAGCCGGGTGCCACCACCGGGCTTGGAGAAGACCGTACGGCCCTCCACCGCGTCCCGGGCCGCCGCCGACCACATCTGGTAGATCAGCAGGTCCGCCACGGCGGTCGGCGGCAGCAGGGTCTCGTACCGGCCCGCGGGCAGGTCGATCTTGCGCTCCGCCCAGCCGAGGCGCACGGCCAGCTCCGCGTCCAGCACGGTCGGGTCCACGTCCTTGAAGTCCCGGGTCGAGCGGCCCGCCCAGGCGGAGCGCTGCCGGTCCGGGGACTTCGCGTTGAGCTCCAGGGTGCCGTTCGGCTGGTCGTGGCGCAGCCGCAGGCCCGTCGAGGTTCCGACGTAGGTGGAGACCAGCTCGTGGTTGGCGAAGCCGTACAGCTCCCGGCCGCCCTCGCGGGCCCGGGCGAAGGCCTCGCCGAGGGCCGGGGCGAAGTCCGTGAAGACCGCCGAGCTCGTCTCGGCCGGGGCGTCGGTGAAGTCCGGCGAGGCCGGGGTCCCGGTGACCAGCCGCTGGGCGTCCTCGGCCGGGCCCGCCCCGCGGGCGGCCGCCTCGGCGGCCCGGACCAGCGGCTCCAGGTCGTCCGCGGTCACGGCGGAGCGCGAGACGACCCCCGAGGCCGTGCCCTCCTTGCCGTCGACCGTGGCGATGACCGTCAAGGTCCGGGAGCGGGTCACGCCGTTCGTCGTCAGGGCGTTTCCGGCCCAGCGGAGATTGGCGCTCGACCCCTCGTCGGCGATGACGACACAGCCGTCGGCGGTGGACAGCTCCAGGGCCCGCTCGACGATCTCGTGGGGCTTGTTGATGCGGTTCGTCGAGCTCATCGCCCGGCCTCCTGCGTGGTGTTCAGACTGTGCTGTCCCGGGTGGCGACCCCCGGACCCCCGGCAGATCCCGTGGTGGGCGTGCGCGGTCATCGGCCGGCCTCCTGCGCGGTGTTCAGGATGTTCACGTCGCGGAACAGCGCGGACGGGCAGCCGTGCGAGACCGCCGCCACCTGGCCCGGCTGGGCCTTGCCGCAGTTGAAGGCGCCGCCCAGGACGTACGTCTGCGGGCCACCGACCTTCTCCATCGAGCCCCAGAAATCGGTGGTGGTGGCCTGGTACGCGACATCGCGCAGCTGACCGGCCAGCCTGCCGTTCTCGATGCGGAAGAACCGCTGCCCGGTGAACTGGAAGTTGTAGCGCTGCATGTCGATCGACCAGGAGCGGTCGCCGACCACGTAGATCCCGCGCTCGACCCCGCCGATCAGGTCCTCGGTCGAGAGCCCGCCCGGATCCGGCTGGAGGGACACGTTCGCCATCCGCTGGACGGGCACGTGCCCGGGGGAGTCGGCGAAGGCGCAGCCGTTGGACCGGCCGAGGCCGGTCAGCTTCGCGATGCGCCGGTCCAGCTGGTAGCCGACCAGGGTGCCGTCCTTGACCAGGTCCCAGCTCTGCGCCTGGACGCCCTCGTCGTCGAAGCCGACGGTGGCCAGCCCGTGCTCGGCGGTGCGGTCACCGGTCACGTTCATGATCGGGGAGCCGTACTTGAGCTTGTTCAGCTGGTCGAAGGTGGCGAAGGAGGTCCCCGCGTACGCCGCCTCGTAGCCCAGCGCCCGGTCCAGCTCGGTGGCGTGGCCGATGGACTCGTGGATGGTGAGCCACAGGTTGGACGGGTCCACCACCAGGTCGTAGCGGCCGGCCTCGACGCTCGGCGCCCGCATCTTCTCGGCGAGCAGGCCGGGGATCTGCTCCAGCTCGGAGTTCCAGTCCCAGCCGGTGCCGGTCAGGTACTCCCAGCCGCGGCCGGCCGGCGGGGCGATGGTGCGCATCGAGTCGAACTCGCCGGTGGTGCCGTTCACGGCGACGGCGGTGAGCTGCGGGTGGATCCGGACCCGCTGCTGCGTGGTCGAGGTGCCCGCGGTGTCCGCGTAGAACTTGTTCTCGTGGACGGCGAGCAGCGAGGCGTCCACGTGGGCCACCCCGTCGGCCGCCAGCAGGCGCGCGCTCCAGTCGGCGAGCAGCGCCGCCTTCTCCGCGTCCGGTACCTCGAAGGGGTTCACGTCGTACGCGGAGATCCACGTCCGGTCGGCGTGCACCGGCTCGTCGGCGAGCTCCACGCGCTCGTCCGACCCCGCGGCCTTGATCACCTGGGCGGACAGCTTCGCCATGGCCACGGCCTGCGAGGCCACCTTGGCGGCGGCGTCCATGGTCAGATCCACACCGGAGGCGAATCCCCAGCTGCCCCCGTGCACGACCCGGACCGCGTACCCGAGATCGGTGGTGTCGGAACCACCGGCAGGCTTGGCGTCCCGCAGGCGCCAGGAGGCGCTGCGGATCCGCTCCAGCCGGAAGTCGGCATGCTCGGCACCCAGCGCGCGGGCCCGGGCGAGCGCCGCGTCGGCGAGCGCCCGCAGGGGCAGCGCGGCGAAGGCCGCGTCGATGGAATGGGGCACGGAAGTCCTCCCGTGGTCGGAGCCGGTCGCCCCGATCATGTCGCGATCAGGGCCGTTGTGCCTACATCTTTCTGTAGGGATTCGACAGAGCCGGTCGCAAGGCCCTGTCGGGGGTCGATTCTCCGTACGAGCGATGCGACCTATAGGTTTTTGGTATTCAGACCGCTAGCGAAAGGGTGATCCGTTGAGCCGCTCGGTTCTCGTCACCGGAGGAAACCGGGGCATCGGCCTCGCCATCGCCCAAGCCTTCGCGGAGGCCGGCGACAAGGTCGCGATCACGTACCGGTCGGGTGAGCCGCCGCAGGCGCTCACCTCGCTCGGTGTCCTGGCGGTGCGGTGCGACATCACCGACTCCGAGCAGGTGGAGCAGGCCTACAAGCAGATCGAGGACGCGCACGGCGCGGTCGAGGTGCTCGTGGCCAACGCCGGCATCACCAAGGACACGCTGCTGATGCGCATGTCCGAGGAGGACTTCACGTCCGTCCTCGACACCAACCTCACCGGCACGTTCCGGGTGGTCAAGCGCGCGAACCGGGGCATGCTCCGGGCCAAGAAGGGCCGCGTCGTCCTGATCTCCTCCGTCGTCGGGCTCCTGGGCTCGGCCGGCCAGGCCAACTACGCCGCCTCCAAGGCCGCGCTGGTGGGCTTCGCCCGTTCCCTCGCCCGCGAGCTGGGTTCCCGCAACATCACCTTCAACGTCGTCGCCCCCGGTTTCGTGGACACCGACATGACGAAGGTGCTCACCGACGAGCAGCGCGCGGGCATCGTGGGCCAGGTGCCGCTCGGCCGTTACGCGCAGCCCGAGGAGATCGCGGCAGCCGTCCGCTTCCTGGCGTCCGACGACGCCGCGTACATCACCGGAGCCGTCATTCCCGTTGACGGCGGATTGGGCATGGGTCACTGATCACCATGAGCGGAATTCTCGAGGGCAAGCGCATCCTCATCACGGGGGTGCTGATGGAGTCCTCCATCGCCTTCCACACGGCCCGGCTGGCCCAGGAGCAGGGCGCCGAGGTCATCCTCACCGCGTGGCCGCGTCCGTCGCTGACCGAGCGCATCGCGAAGAAGCTGCCGAAGCCGGTCAAGGTGATCGAGCTCGACGTCACCAACGACGAGCACCTGGCGCGCCTGGAGGGCCTCGTCCGTGACGAGCTCGGCGGCCTCGACGGTGTCGTCCACTCCATCGGCTTCGCGCCGCAGGACGCCCTCGGCGGCAACTTCCTGAACACGCCGTTCGAGTCGGTGGCCACCGCCATGCACGTCTCGGCGTTCTCGCTGAAGTCGCTGGCCATGGCCTGCAAGCCGCTGTTCCCGGAGGAGGGCGCGGCCATCGTCGGCCTCACCTTCGACGCGCAGTTCGCCTGGCCGCAGTACGACTGGATGGGCCCGGCCAAGGCGGCCCTGGAGGCCACCAGCCGCTACCTCGCCCGCGACCTGGGCAAGGACAACATCCGCTGCAACCTGGTCTCGGCCGGTCCGATCGGCTCCATGGCCGCGAAGTCCATCCCGGGCTTCGGCGAGCTGGCGGAGGTCTGGAACACCCGCTCCATGCTGGACTGGGACATGAGCGACCCGGAGCCGACCGGCAAGGGCGTCGTGGCCCTGCTGTCCGACTGGTTCCCGAAGACCACCGGCGAGATCGTCCACGTGGACGGCGGCCTGCACGCGATGGGTGCCTGATCCCCGATCGGTTCCCCGCTTGGTACGGCGGCGGCCGCGCTTCCCTTCCGGGAGGCGCGGCCGCCGCCGTTCGCGTGCTCCGACGGGCGTGTTCGATCGCATGTTCACCGGCCGACCGGATCTTCCCGAGTCGAAAACCGGGACAGATGACTGCAAACTGACCGAGCCGGGATCTTCTCGGCTCCTGCGGGGAGGAGGTAGGAGTGCGCGCGAGACCGAGCCGAGCGGTATCCGTGCTGGTCACGTCCGTGATCCTGACCGGGCTCCTGGTTCCGGGAGCCGCGGCGCAGCCCGTGGGGGAGGAGCCCGCACCCGGACCCGAGGCGGTGGCCCCCGCCGTCGTGGACCTCGCCGACATCCCCGCCGAACCCCCCGCGCAGCCCGTACGGCCCGCGGGAGGCGACCTCTTCGGCGCCGACTGCGACACCGTCATCCAAGGCTCCCAGGTGTCGGCGTACTGCCACAACGCCTACCCGGAGACCGACCTCGTACGGCTGCACGTCGAATGCGACCGCTGGTGGGACGTGGACGGCGACGGCGTCGCCGTGGCGATCGGTCCGGCCGGCCGCACCGAGCTCGTCGGCCGCTGCTGGAAAGAGGTCCGCTCGGCCTGGGTCAGCCACCGGCGCCCGTGAGCGGGGCGTCCGCCGCGGGCTCGCCGGGCTCGCCGGTCTCGACGGGCTCGTCGGGCTTGCCGTTCCTGCCGAGGCAGGCGAAGGGGTAGCCCGCGGCCTCCGAGGCCGCCGCGTCCCCGTCGCCCCGCCGGATCGCCTCGATCAGCCGAGCGTGGTCCAGGTGGGCGGAAGGGTGCAGTTCGGTCCCCACGTCCGTCCGCAGCCAGTCGGCCACCAGGTCGCCGAGGTCCGCGTACAGCTCGATCAGCACGTCGTTGTGCGAGGCGGTCACCACCGCCATGTGCAGACTGACGTCCGCCGCCACGAACACCTCCGCGTCCCCGCTCGCCCAGGCCTCCTCGCGGCGCGCCAGCAGGGCGTCCAGCTGTACGAGGTCCCGCTCGGTGCGCCGCTCCGCCGCCAGCCGGGCGGCCGAGGACTCCAGCGTCGACCGCAGCTCGGCGATGTGCCGCGGCTCGGCCCCGGCGAAGCGGCGGTGCATCACGCCGGCGAGCTCGCTGGTGGCGATGACGTACGTCCCCGAGCCCTGCCGGATGTCGAGGAGCCCGTTGTGCGCCAGTGCCCGAACGGCCTCGCGCACCGTGTTGCGGGCGACCCCGAGCAGCTCGACGAGCTCCGGCTCGGTCGGGATGCGGGCGCCGACCGGCCACTCGCCGGAAGTGATCTGGTTCCGCAGCTGGGCGATCACCTGATCGACGAGTGCGGAGCGCCGGGGCGAGGTCAGCGGCATGGGTTCCTCTCAAGAGCGACTTCACGAGCGACGACGGGACGGGTGACTTGGCGGGCGGCTTGACGAGCGACTGGACAACCAATCATCCCATGATTCTATGATGATTGAATGCCCGACGAAGAAACCCGGACCGTGAACCGCACGCCGGTCCTGCGCACCGCCCCCGACCGGCCCCAGGCCACCCCCGCCCAGGCCACCCCCAGCTGGCTCGGCCCGGTGCTCATCGTCGGAATCGTGCTGGCCGCCCTCAATCTCCGGCCCGCCATCACCAGCCTCGGCGCCCTCTTCGAGGAGACCCGCACGGGCCTCGGCATGAGCGGCACGGTCGCCGGAATGATCACCTCCGTCCCCGCCCTCTGCTTCGCCGTCTTCGGCGTCACCGCACCCCGGCTCTCCCGCCGCTTCGGCCCGGCCGCCGTCGTCTGCGCCGGCATGGTCGCGATCGCCACCGGCCTGCTGATCCGGCCCTTCGCGAACGGCGCCGTCGGCTTCCTCGCCGCCAGCGCCCTGTCACTGGCGGGCATAGCCCTCACCAACGTGCTGCTCCCGGTGATCGTCAAGCGCTACTTCCCGGACCGGGTCGGCACCATGATCGGCCTGTACTCCATGTCCCTGGCCGCCGGCACCTCCCTCGCCGCCGCCGCGACCGTCCCGCTGACCGACGCCCTCGGCGGCAGCTGGCGCACCGGCCTGCTGGTCTGGGCCGTGCTCGCGCTGCTCGCCGTACTGCCCTGGCTGCCCGTCGCCCGCGCCTCCCGGCGCGCCGACCGGGCCGGGGCCACCTCCGACCCCGCCGGCCCCGTCGCCCCGGGAGCCGGCCCGCGCGTCGTCCGTAGCCGCACCGCCTGGGCACTGGCCTGCTACTTCGGCCTCCAGGCCACCGGGGCCTACATCACCATGGGCTGGCTCCCGCAGATCTTCCGCGACGCCGGGGTCTCCGCCTCCACCGCCGGAGTGCTCCTCGCCGTCACCATGGTCATGGGCGTCCCGCTGGCCTTCGTCATCCCGGGCCTCGCCGACCGGATGAAGAACCAGGGCGCCATCGCCGTCACCCTCGGCGTCTTCGGCCTCATCGGCTACGTCGGGCTCTACCTCGCCCCCGCCGCCGGCGCCTGGGCCTGGGCACTGCTGCTCGGCGTCTCCAACTGCGCCTTCCCGCTCGTCATCACCCTCATCGGGCTGCGCGCCAAATCCCCGGCCGGCGTGGTCAAGCTCTCCGCCTTCGCCCAGAGCACCGGCTACCTCATCTCCATCCCCGGCCCCCTCCTCATCGGCACCCTCTACCAGCACAGTGGCGGCTGGGACCTGCCCCTCGCCCTGATGGCCGGACTGCTCCTGCCGCAGATCGTCCTGGGCGTCCTCGCCGGACGGGACCGCACGATCGAGGACGAATGCGGCATGGGAGACTGACCGGCATGTCGCCCGTACTTGAACCGAACCCGCAGAACGGCCGCAAGAAGCTCGGCCTCGTGCTCGGCGCGTTCCTCGCCGTGACCGTGATCATCTCCGTCATCGCCACGATCGCCTCCCCCTGAGCGCGGCGGCCCCGTGAGGGCTGACCCCAGGGGGTGGTGGGGGTAACCCCACCACCCCCTAGGGGGTCAGGCTCAGGGTGAAGTGGGGTGTGCCCCGGATGGGAACCACCGCCCCGGATCCATAGATTCGTAGGCAGCGAATCAGTCCGGTCCACACCCACGGAGGCGGCCATGTCGGCCCCCACACACCTCAGGCCCCTCCCGCCGGGCCCGTCCGGCTCCCGGGCCCGAGCCACCACCGCCGTCGGCACCCGACTGCACTGGTGGGCACTGGCCCTGCCCGCCCTCGCCTTCGGGCTCCTGCTGCTGCTCCTCGCAGGCTCCGGTGAGGCCCACGCGGCCACCGGTGAGGCCTCGGGCCTGGTCCAGGTCGCCGAGCAGCTCCTACGCGCCGTCGGCTGACCTCCCGCGCTCCCTCAACAGCCTGCACCCCGTGGCTCGTTTCATGCGAAGCTGGGAGTCATGAGCGCCGACACACCCCGCAGGATCGCCCTCCTCCGGCACGCCAAGGCCGATTGGCCCGAGGTGTCCGACCACGATCGCCCGCTCGCGGAACGAGGCCGCAAGGACGCGCCGGCCGTCGGTCTGAAGCTCGCCGAAACCGGCATCGTCTTCGACCTGGCCCTGTGCTCCACCGCCGCCCGCACCCGCGAGACCTGGAAGCTCGCCGTCCAGGAGATGCCGCACCGGCCGAAGACCCACTACGAGGAGAGGCTCTACGACGCCTCGCTGGGCGAGCTCATCGCCCTGCTCAACGAGACCTCGGACGATGTCTCCGACCTCCTCGTCATCGGGCACAACCCCGGCATGCACGCCCTCGCCGACGCCCTCTCGGGGCGCGCGGAGGGAGACACCCTGACGCGTATGACCCGTACGGGTTTCCCGACCGCGGCCCTCGCGGTGGTCTCCTTCACCGGATCGTGGAAGTCCGTGGAGCACGGAGTGGGCACACTGCTCGACTACTGGACCCCCAAGGGCCTCTGACCGGCCGTCCCGGTACACCGCCCGCCCCCTGACATCGGCGGGCGCCGACATCGGCGGCCCCGGACGACGACGGGCCCCGGCAACCGCATCGGCTGCCGGGGCCCGTTCACGCTCTTCGGGATCAGGCCAGGTCGGCGGCCTCGATCTCCTCGCGGGTGATCCCGAGCAGATACAGCACCGCGTCGAGGAAGGGCACGTTCACCGCGGTGTGCGCGGCCTCGCGGACCACCGGCTTGGCGTTGAAGGCCACGCCCAGCCCGGCCGCGTTCAGCATGTCCAGGTCGTTGGCGCCGTCGCCGATCGCCACCGTCTGCGACAGCGGTACGTCGGCCTCCGCGGCGAAGCGACGCAGCAGCCGGGCCTTGCCCGCCCGGTCCACGATCTCGCCGGTGACCTTGCCCGTCAGCTTCCCGTCGACGATCTCCAGGGTGTTGGCGGAGGCGAAGTCCAGCCCCAGCCGCTCCCGCAGATCGTCCGTCACCTGCGTGAAGCCGCCCGAGACCACACCCACCTGATAGCCGAGCCGCTTGAGCGTACGGATCAGGGTCCGCGCGCCCGGGGTCAGCTGCACCTCGGCGCGGACCTTGTCCACGACCGACGCGTCCAGGCCCGCGAGCAGCGCCACCCGGGCGTGCAGCGACTGCTCGAAGTCCAGCTCACCGCGCATGGCCCGCTCGGTGACCTCGGCGACCTCGGCCTCGCACCCGGCGTGCGCGGCGAACAGCTCGATGACCTCGTCCTGGATGAGGGTCGAGTCCACGTCCATGACGACCAGGCGCTGCGCCCGGCGGTGCAATCCGGCCGAGACCACGGCCACGTCCACGCCGATGTGCGCGGAGGCGGTGGCCAGCGCGGTGCGCAGCGGCTCGGTCTCGACACCGGAGACGGCGAACTCCACCGCCGTCACCGGGTACTTGGCGAGGCGGAAGATACGGTCGATGTTGCCGCCGGTCTCGGTGATCCGGGACGCGATGGCAGCCGTGGACTCGGCGGTGAGCGGGTGCCCGAGCACGGTGACGTGCGAGCGGCCGCTGCCGCGCGGCCGGTTGTCACCGGTGCCGGAGAGGATCTCGGCCTGCATCTTGAGGGATTCGGCCCAGCTGTGGACGGTGGCCCGCAGGTCACCCTCGGCTCCGCCGGTGGGCTTGGTGACGAGGGCGCACAGGACGATGCGGCCACGGGTGACGACCTGCTCGATGTCGACGACGTCGACGGAGTAGGCGGCGAGGGTGTCGAACAGCCCGGCGGTGATCCCGGGACGGTCCTTGCCGAAGATCTTGACGAGGAGGGTGGGGACGTCGGAGGTCTGCGATGCGCTCATGGTGCCCTCACCGTATCTTCCCGGCCCGGCCCCCAGGACCCCCGTCCCACGTCTTGAACGATCACGCGTCGGTCGGCCGGCGCGGCGGCCGCCGCCCCGCCTCACCGCGGGGGCTCCGGTGGTTTCGGCGGGGGCGGGGCTCCCGGCGGCGGCGGGGGAGTGAAGGGCTCCCGGCGTGGCGGCCCGGGGGGCCTCGGCGGCCTGGGCGACCAGGGCGGCACGCCGGTCACGGTCACGTCCCAGGAGCCGTCCACCTCCCCGCCCGGTCCGGGCCGCGGGCCGCGCGCGGGCCCGCCGTACGGTCCGGCCCCGGGGTACGAGGCCGTCGGCGCCTGGGGATCGGGCCACCCCGGCGCGGGCCCCGGCGCGCCGCCCCGGCCCGGCAGCGCCGCCCGCCGTCGGCGGGTCAGCAGCGCACCCGCCGCGCCGGCCACCGCTCCCCAGAGCGCGCCCAGCAGCAGCGCGTACGCGACGTCCCCCCGCAGCTCCACCCCCGCGTCCACCGCTTCCACACCCGGCACCGGCACCGCGAGCGAGGCGCCCGCCGAGAATCCCGTCAGCCACACCAGCACCGCCAAGGCCACCCCGGTGCCGGCCGACAGCCGCGCCGCGCACCCCAGGACCCCGCGCCCCGGTGTCCGTACGGCCGCCGCCACGCCCGCGTGGAGCAGCAGCAGGGCCGCCCCCGCGACCAGCAGCCAGACCCGCCCGTCGTACTCCGCCAGGCGGGCCACCGTCACCGGCTCCCGCGCCGGGACCGCCACCAGGTCGTCCAGCGGGTCGGGCAGCAGCCGGGCCGGAGCCCCCGTGACCCGGCCGTGTACCGGCACGCCCAGTCCCAGCAGCACCCCCAGCCAGCTCCCGTTCGGCGCCCCCAGCAGCGCTCCGCCCAGCACCCGACGGGGATGGTCGTCGGCCGCCGCCGCCCACACCGCCGCGGCCCAGCCCGCCGCCACCGCGACCAGCGGCATCGCCACCACCGCCGAGACCACCGGACGCGACCGGGTCGCCGCGGCCGGCCCGCGCCGCGAGACCAGCAGCGCGAGCGCCAGTACGGCGAGCACCCAGAGCCCCGCGCCCAGCAGGGTCGGCCCGAGCTCCACCGAGAACCCCACCCGGGTCCGGGTCCCGATCAGGTCCCCGACGCGGTCCGGGAGCAGCCCGCCGATGTCGCCGATCCCCGGGATCTCGACCTTCGCGGGCGTCCGTGGCAGCGGCGGCGTCCCGTCGAGCGTGACCACGTCGTGCCCGACCCGCGCCAGCCCGCCCGCCGTCGCGACGAACAGCGCCGCGAGGACCACCACCCGGGCCGCCGTCTCCCCGTGGCCCGCGCCGGCCCGCAGCGAACGAAGGAACAGCGACGCCAGGGCCAGGGCTCCGGCCAGCGACACCCCCAAAGGCATCACGTCCAGGGAGGTTTCGGTGCCCGTCCCGATCACTCCGAGGACCGAGACGTCACCGGAGGGGGTCACGGTTCCACCGATCGCGAGGACCACCGCGGCGGCCGTCATGGCACCGAGCGAACCTTCCGCGGCACCGACACCGGCACCGGCGCCCGCGGCGTCGGCGCGCAGCAGGTGCAGCCCGAGTCCGGCCACCGCGGCCATCACGATCAGGGACCAGCCCACGGCGGCGACGGAGGACAGCAGCACGTCCCCCCAACGGATGCGGCGCATACGCTGAACCCCCGATGCCTACCGAGCGGTACGCGACGGGACCACCGGGCGAGAAGTCCCGTATCTCACTCTCCGGGTGACTTTCGACCCCGTCAACGGGCAGTCGTAGACGCCCCGGCAAGGCCCGGATTCCACATACGGCTGTAGGCCTGAAATAGTTCCCCCGGATGTTCGCCATCCCTAGACTCCCTGACGTCATGGGGGATTCTCGGGGGACTTAAGTGGGGCTGGAGTGCCGGAACTCGTACTGGAATTGAATGGAAGGACCTGGACGCTCGATCCGTCCAGGTCGTACTCGCTGGGGCGTGATCCCCAGGGAGACGTGGTGATCGACGATGCCCGGGTGTCGTGGCGGCATGCCACCATCGCCTGGAACGGCCGGGGTTGGGGCATCGAGGACCACGGCAGCACCAACGGCACCTACGTGCACGGGGCCAGGGTCCAGCAGACCGAACTCGTGCCCGGCACGCCGGTCCACCTGGGCAACGCGACGGACGGCCCGCGGCTGAATCTGAGCACCGTCGGCGCCGCGGCGCCGCAGCCGGCCGTGGCGCAGCAGGCACAGCAGGCCCCGGCCCAGGCGTACGCCCAGCCGCAGGCCCCGGCCTACCAGGCCCCGCAGCAGCCCCAGCACCAGGCCTGGGAACAGCAGCAGCACGCGCAGCAGCAGCCTCAGCAGCCGCAGGTCAACCTCCCGCACCAGCAGGGCGCCGCCGCTCCCCACCTGGCGCAGGGCGGGGCCCCGGCCTACGGGGACCGCAGCCCGACGACGTTCCACCAGCTCTCGCTGGGCCACGTCATGCGGATCGGTCGTGCGCTGGAGAACGAGCTGGTGGTCTCCGACCTCCAGGTCTCCCGCCACCACGCCGAGTTCCGCTCGATGCCCGGCGGGCGCTTCGAGATCCACGACCTCGGCAGCCACAACGGCACCTACGTCAACGGTCAGCCGCTGGCGAAGTCCGGCACCGCGCTGCTCGGCCCGAACGACATCGTCGGTGTCGGTCACTCGACGTTCCGGATCGTCGGGGACCGCCTGGAGGAGTTCGTCGACACCGGCGAGGTCTCCTTCTCGGCCCGCCACCTCACGGTCACGGTCGACGGCGGCAAGCAGATCCTCAAGGACGTCACCTTCGGCGTCCCGGAGAAGTCGCTGATCGGCGTCATCGGACCCTCGGGCTCCGGCAAGTCCACCCTGCTCAAGGCGCTGACCGGCTACCGGCCCGCCGACCAGGGCGACGTCCTCTACGACAACCGCAACCTGTACAAGCAGTTCGCGGAGCTCCGCCAGCGCATCGGCCTGGTCCCGCAGGACGACATCCTGCACAAGGAGCTGCGCGTCCGTACGGCCCTGAAGTACGCGGCCAAGCTGCGCTTCCCCGGCGACACCGCCGAGTCCGAGCGCGCCGCCCGTATCGACGAGGTGCTGCGCGAGCTCAAGCTCGACATCCACAAGGACAAGAAGATCACCGCGCTCTCGGGTGGTCAGCGCAAGCGCGTGTCCGTCGCCCTGGAGCTGCTGACCAAGCCGTCGCTGATCTTCCTGGACGAGCCGACCTCGGGCCTCGACCCGGGCATGGACCGCGATGTCATGCAGCTGCTGCGCGGCCTCGCCGACGACGGCCGCACGGTCCTCGTCGTCACCCACTCGGTCGCCGAGCTGGCCATCTGCGACAAGCTGCTGGTCATGGCCCCGGGCGGGTCGGTCGCGTACTTCGGCCCGCCGGACGAGGCGCTGAACTTCTTCGGCTACACCACGTGGGCGGACGTCTTCTCGGCCTTCGAGAACTACCGCGACTACGACTGGGCCGGCCGCTGGAAGGGCTCCCAGCACTACCAGCTCTACGCCGCCGACATCGACGCGGTCGCCCCGCAGTCCGTGGCGATGCCTCCGGTCCAGCACATGCGCCCGACCAAGCCGCAGGGCTGGGGCTCGCAGCTGTGGACGCTGATGCGCCGCTACGTCTCGGTGATCGCGTCGGACGTGGGCTTCCTGGCCCTGATGGTGCTCCTGCCCGCCGTCCTCGGCGTGGTCTCCACGGTGATCCCCGCGAAGTTCGGCCTCGCGCCGCCCGTCGCGCCGTCCCGCTTCAACGGCGACGCCGGCACGATCATGCTGATCCTCGCCGTCGGCATGTGCTTCTCGGGCGCCGCCAACTCGGTCCGTGAGTTGATCAAGGAACGGGTCATCTACGAGCGAGAACGCGCGACGGGTCTGTACCGGTCCGCGTACCTGATGTCGAAGGTGATCGTCCTCGGCGTCATCACGGCCATCCAGGGCGTGATCATCTGCGCGATCGGCTTCTTCCCGCGCGACCTGCCCGCCGAGGGTCTGCTCATGCCGCCGGCCGTCGAGATCTGCCTGTCGGTCATCGCGCTCGGCTTCACGTCGATGATGTTCGGCCTGGTGATCTCCTCGCTGGTGAAGACCGCCGAGAAGACCATGCCGCTGCTGGTCATGTTCGCGATCGTCCAGGTCGTCTTCACCGGCATCCTCTTCCAGGTCTAC
Source organism: Streptomyces sp. CLCI03 (assembly GCF_053615355.1). Taxonomy (NCBI): domain Bacteria; kingdom Bacillati; phylum Actinomycetota; class Actinomycetes; order Kitasatosporales; family Streptomycetaceae; genus Streptomyces; species Streptomyces sp. CLCI03. The sequence continues at coordinate 6,197,909 of NZ_CM132132.1, forward strand.
GACTCCCCGGGCCTGGAGCAGTTCGCCTGGCTGATGCCGTCCCGCTGGGCCATCGCCGCCGCCGGCACCACGCTGGACCTCGGCAAGCTCATGCCGCCGTGGGACGCGGAGAACCCGACCAACACCGACCCGCTCTGGGACGCCACGATCGGGCAGTGGAGCCTGAACATCACCATCCTGCTGCTGATCGGCGTCGCCTGCGGCTTCGCGGTGCAGCGCCTGCTGCGCCGCCACGAGCCCGAGGTCATGCGCGCGGGCAAGTAGGACGCGGGCGCGCGGGCGGCGGCACGAACGCCCGCGTACACGACGACGCACGAAAACGCCTCAGGGCGGCATCCGGAGGTCCGGGTGCCGCCCTGAGGCGCATGGGGCTTCGGGTGCGTCAGGGCCTAGTAGGCGCTGTTGACGTTGTCCATGGAGCCGTAGCGGTCGGCCGCGTAGTTGCAGGCGGCGACGATGTTGGCGACCGGGTCGTACTGGTCGAACTTGGTGCCCTTGACGTGGTACGCCTTGAAGGTCGGGTAGATGACCTGGAGCAGACCCTTGCTGGGGATGCCGTTCTGGGCGTTGATGTCCCAGTTGTTGATCGCCATCGGGTTACCGCTGGACTCGCGCATGATGTTCTTGTGGATTCCGGCGTAGGTGCCCGGAATGCCTTCCTTCTTCATGATGAAGAGGGCTTCCTTGATCCAACCGTCGAGGTTGTTCGCGAAGACCGGGGTGCGGGCGGCGGAGCGGCTGGCGGCAGCCTTCTGCTCGCGGGCCTTCTTCGCGGCGGCCTCGGCCTTGGCCTTGGCGTCGGCGTCGGCCTTGATCTTGGCCGCGGCCTTGGCGTTCGCCTGGGAGATGACCTGCTGTGCGGAGAGGTGGCCCTGCAGCGTCTTCGTCTGCGCGCCGTTGACGGCCTGGGTCCAGGCGACGGGGGCAGCGTTGATCGTCTGCGCCTCGGCGGCGGCGGTGCCGGCCGGTGCGAGGGAGAAGGCGACGGCGGCGGCGCTCAGCGTGGCGACACCGGCGATGGACAGCTTGTGTGCCTTCGTCAGACGACTGTGACCGGGGGTGCGGGAAGCAGACATGGCGGGGCAACCTCTTCGAATAGCGGGAGTCGCAGGAAGGCGCTTTGTGGATCCGGGGATCCGCGGTGCTGTGCGACGGGAGCAATTCTTAGCGGCGGCAAAATCCTGTGGCAAAGGTGTGACGTACGATCCCGCTTAGTGGATCACGCACGGGCGCCGAGGCCCGATTTCAGGCCTCGGCGCTAGGTGGGACAGCACTGACAGGGTCTTTATGCGTCCACTAGGCAGCTTCGTAAGTGATGTGGGTCCTATGTGCGGGGTCACATCGGGCATGCGACGGTTTTACCGTGCGTTGCTGCCGCAATGCATATGGTCACGGTTCTCATCCTTGAGTAGCAGATGGACGTCCCCGAACTCGTGCCACAGGCAGAGTCGGGCCCGTGCCTCGGCATACCCGAGCCGTACCGCGGTCCGCCCCGCGACCGCCTCCAGCATCAGCAGATGGGAGGCCTCGGGCTCGTGCAGCCCGGTCAGCAGTCCGTCCACCACCCGCACCCCGCGCTCCGGGGTCACCACCAGATCGGTCCACCCGGCGGCCGGGCGCACCCGCCCCCGCGCGTCCGCCGCCGACTCCAGGGCCCGTACCGCCGTGGTCCCCACCGCGATGACCCTCCCGCCGGCGGCCCGCGCGGCGTTCACCAGCCCCGCCGTCGTGGCGGACACCGCGTACCGCTCCGGGTACGGCGGCTCGTGCGCCTCCTGCGAGGCCACCCCCGTGTGCAGGACCAGCGGGGCGAACTGCACCCCCCGGCTCACCAGCCGCGCCACCAGCTCCGCCGTGAAGGGCCGGCCCGCGCTCGGCATCTCCGCCGAGCCCGACCCGTCGGCGGCCGGCACCGCGAACACCGTCTGATAGGCCGAGAGCGGCTGGTCCCGCTCCGTGTACGCGTACCGGATCGGCCGCCCGTGCGCCCGCAGCAGCGCGGGCACCCCGTCCGCCGCGGGGGAGGGGCGCGCCCACCACAGCCGGTCCGCGCCCGCCGCCAGTGGCTCCTCCAGGGTCAGGCGGTACCCACCCGGCAGCTCCAGCACCGCCCCGGCCGGCCCCCCGGGGCGCCGCCGGGTCGTCCCGTCGCCGGCCGGGGCGCGCAGCTCCACCGCCCAGCGGCCTCCCCCGGAGCTCGACCGGGGGTGCCCCCTGTCGCCGCGGGTCGAGAAGTGCACCACCAGGTCCTCGCCGCCCAGCCGGGCGTCCACGGCGGCCGCCAGTGTGGTCGAGGTGTTCACCACGAGGACGTCCCCGGCCCGCAGCAGCCCCGGCAGCTCTCGGAAGGCGCGCAGCGACACCGGCTCGCGGCCCCGGGACACCAGCAGCCGCACGGCGTCCCGCCCCAGCCCCGGCCCCCGCTGCTCGGCCGGAACCCGAGCAGACAATTGTGGCGGTATGTCCGTTATATATAGGGCTTCCTCCCGCAGGGTCCGCCGGCCGCTCACCGCCCGGCCCCCGCGCCCGCCCCGAAGCCCGCCTCCAGGCCCGCCCCCGCGGGCGCCCCCGGGCCGACGTCCGACCCTCCCACCGGGCCCGGCTCCGCCACCAGCTCCAGCGCCGTGTACCGCCCGCTCGGCAGCGCCCGCTCCACCAGCCGGAGCAGCACCGGAGCCACCTCCTCCGGTGTCGGCAGCCCCGTCAGGTCCTCGCCCGGCTCGGCCGCCGCCATCATCCGCGTCCGCATCGACCCCGGATCGGCCCACCACACCCGCAGCCCCGGCTCCTCCACCGCCAGCACGGCCGACATCAGGTCCCCCGCCGCCTTGGTCGCCCCGTACGCCCCCCACGTCGCGTACGCCACCACCGCCGCGTCCGAGCTGATGTTCAGCACCGCCCCGGCCCGCGCCGCCCGCAACAGCGGCAGTCCCTCCTGGATCAGCCCCAGCGGCCCCACCACATTGACCTCGAAGGCCTCACGCAGCCCGTCCGGCGCGTGCTCCGCCAGCGGCACCAACGGCTCGGCACCGAGCACCCCCGCGTTGTTCACCAGCAGGTCCAGCCCGCCCAGCTCCCGCGCCGCCGCCACCAGCGCCGCCCGGTGCGCCGCCGAGGTCACGTCCCCGGCCACCGCCACCACCCGGCCCCCGGAAGCCCGCGCGGCCCCGGCCGCGGCCTCCTCCAGCGCCGCCGCACCCCGTGCGCTCAGCACCAGGTCCCAGCCCCGCGCCGCCAGCTCCCCGGCCAGTGCCCGGCCGAGCCCCCTGGACGCCCCCGTCACGATCGCCACCGACATGACAGCACCCTCGCCTTCCGTACCGATCAGCAGATGCCCCCAACCTAGGAACGGCCCACCTCCCACCGCGTCGGCCACGAGCCCCACCCCCACAGGTCCCTTCGACCTACGTCCGCGGCCCGATCCCGCAGGTCACGGCCGCGGGTACGGTGACCCCATGACCGGTAGCCCCCCGCACGGCGGGCCCCCCAGCGGCCTGGCCGCCGTGAGCACCGCGCTGCTCGCCATGAGCCGCCGCCTGGAGGTCCGCGACGTCCTGCGCACGATCGTCGTCTCCGCCCGCGAACTCCTGGACGCCGAGTACGCGGCCCTGGGCGTCCCGGACGACCACGGCGGCTTCGCCCAGTTCGTCGTGGACGGCATCAGCCCCGAGCAGTGGCGCCGCATCGGCCCGCTGCCCCGCCAGCACGGCATCCTCGCCGCGATGCTCCACGAGGACGGCCCCGAGCGCCTGGCCGACGTACGCCAGGACCCGCGCTTCGAGGGCTGGCCGGCCGCCCACCCGGAGATGTCCGACTTCCTCGGCATGCCCGTGCGCGACGGCGAGGAGACCCTCGGAGCCCTCTTCCTCGCGAACAAGCGCGGCGGGTCCCCGGACGGCCGCCAGGGCTTCACCGACGAGGACCAGGAACTCCTCTCCCTCCTCGCCCAGCACGCGGCCATCGCGCTCACCAACGCCCATCTCTACGAGCGCAGCCGCGAGCTCACCATCGCCGAGGAGCGCTCCCGGCTCGCCCACGAGCTGCACGACGCCGTCAGCCAGAAGCTCTTCTCGCTCCGCCTCACCGCCCAGGCCGCCGCCGCCCTCGTCGACCGCGACCCGGCCCGCGCCAAGGACGAGCTCCAGCAGGTGGCCGCCCTGGCCGCGGAGGCCGCCGACGAACTGCGCGCCGCCGTGACCGAGCTGCGCCCGGCGGCCCTGGACGAGGACGGGCTGGTCGCCACCCTCCGTACGCACGTCCACGTACTCGACCGCGCCCACACCGCGCACGTCACCTTCACCTGCGCGGGCGTACGGGCCCTGCCCGCGACCCAGGAGGAAGCCCTGCTCCGCGTCGCCCAGGAAGCCCTGCACAACGCCCTGCGCCACTCGGCCGGCGACCGCGTCGAGGTGACCTTGGCCCGGACGCCCGCCGGGGGAGCGGTCCTCACGGTCCTCGACACCGGCAAGGGCTTCGACCCCCAGGCGGTCCGCCGGGCGGGCCGCCATCTGGGCCTGGTCTCCATGCGCGACCGCGCGAGCGGCGTCGGCGGCCGGCTCACCGTGCACTCGGAGCCCGGTCGGGGCACCACGATCGAGATGGAGGTCCCCGGTGGCTGACGGCACCGGCCGCGGCGGCGGCATTCGGGTACTGCTGGTCGACGACCACCAGGTGGTCCGGCGGGGCCTGCGCACCTTCCTGGAGGTCCAGGAGGACATCGAGGTGGTCGGCGAGGCCTCCGACGGCGAGGAGGGCATCGCCCGCGCCGAGGAGCTGGGGCCCGACGTGATCCTGATGGACATCAAGATGCCCGGCACCGACGGCATCGAGGCGCTGCGCAGGCTGCGCGAGCTGGCGAACCCGGCCCGGGTGCTGATCGTCACCAGCTTCACGGAGCAGCGGACCGTGGTCCCCGCCCTGCGAGCCGGCGCGGCGGGCTACGTCTACAAGGACATCGATCCCGACGCGCTGGCCGGAGCCATCCGCTCGGTCCACGCGGGCCACGTACTCCTCCAGCCGGAGGTGGCCCTGGCGCTCCTCTCCCAGGAGGACCAAGGCGCCCCTGCGGGCCGGCCCGGCTCGCTGACCGACCGCGAGCGCGAGGTCCTGGGCCTGATCGCCGACGGGCGCTCCAACCGCGAGATCGCCCGCGCGCTGGTCCTGTCCGAGAAGACGGTCAAGACCCACGTCTCGAACATCCTGATGAAGTTGGACCTTTCCGATCGGACCCAGGCCGCGTTGTGGGCGGTCAGGCACGGAATCGCGGAGTGATCGGAGCTGAATCGGACCGTCTCGTTCCGGTCTGAGATTCATACGGTCGGGTGTATGTAGCCCACATGGCGTATCCGGATCGCGGGCCGGGCGTTCTCCAAGGCGTGTCGCGACGGCTGGTCGCGGCAGACGCACTGGAGGACGAGAACGTGAAGAACTTCAAGAAGGCCGCAGCCGTCACCATGATCGCGGGCGGCCTCCTCGCCGCCGGCGCCGGTGTCTCCTCGGCGCACGGCGGTGCGTCGGCGGAGGGTGAGGCCCTGAACTCGCCCGGCGTGGCCTCCGGGAACCAGGTCCAGGTCCCCGTGCACATCCCCGTGAACGTGGTCGGCAACACGGTCAACGTGATCGGCCTGCTCAACGGCGCCTTCGGCAACACCGGCGTCAACGCCTGACCCCCCGCACGGCCTGACCCCGCCCGCGGCGCCGCTTCCTCCCTCTCCCCAGGAAGCGGCGCCGTTGCGGTGTCTCCGCACGTGGTCACGGGGCGGACGGGGGGACGTCGCCCACCCGTGCGCGAGCCTCACCCCGCGGCCCCGCCCGCGGTCCTAGCTTTGCCCGCATGACGAGGAACCGGTACATCGGCCGATGCGCCGCCGTCGCGCTCGCCGCGGCAGTGGGCCTGACGGGACTGCCGGACGCGCCCGGGGCGCAGGCGGCAGCGCCGTCGGCGAGCCCCGCCCACGCGGCCTCCGGCCTCGTCTACGTGGCGAACCTGAACTCCGACACGGTCTCGGTCGTCGACCCCCGCACCGGCACTGTCGTGGACACCGTTCCCGTGGGGACGGGCCCGACAGCGTGGCCCTCAGCCCCGACGGCACCCGCCTCTATGTCACCGACTCCGCGGCGGACACCGTGTCCGTGGTCGACACCCGAAGCAGGACGGTCGTCGAAACCGTCGCGGTCGGGCACGAACCGAGCAGGGTGACGGTCTCCCCGGACAACAGGAACGTCTACGTGGCCAACGTCGGCGCGGGCACCGTGTCGGTGATCAGCCCCCGCACCCTCGCCGTCACGGACACCATCGCGGTGGGCGACGCGCCCCTGGGCCTCGCGGTGACACCGGACGCACGCACGCTGTACGTCGCCTCCGCCGGATCCGACAGCGTCTCGGTGATCCGCACCGACACCGGCACGGTCACCGCCGAGATCCCCGTCGGCGGCGGACCCACCGCCCTCGCCCTCACCCCCGACGGTCATCACCTCTACGTGTCCAACCTGACTTCGGACGACGTATCCGTGGTCGACACCCGGGCCCGCAGGGAGACGGACCGCATCCGGGTCGGGGACCAGCCCGCGGGCATCGGAGTCCTGCCGGACGGCCGGCGCGTCTACGTCGCCGACCTCGGGTCGGACGACGTCTCGGTGATCAGCACCCGCAGCCGCACCGTCACGGAAACCGCCGCCGTGGGCGACGGCCCCAACGGCCTCGCCGTCGGCCCGGACGGCCGTAGCGTCCACGTCAGCAACTTCGACTCGGACTCGTTGTCGGTGATCGACACCAGAACGGGCAGGACGTTCACCGTCCCGGTGGGCGACGGCCCGACCGGCGTCACGACACAAGCACCCCCGCACTGACCCGAGGCGCCCCCACCCAGCCCCAACGGCGCCGAGGCGCACCCACCCACCCACCCTCGTCGGTGTCGTGGCGCGCCCGTTCCAGCCTCGCCGGCGTTTGAGGCGCGGGGTGTGGGGCGGAGCCCCACGAAGCCCGGCGCAGCCGGGGCCGCCCGCGCAGCGGCGCCGCACCCCCGCCCCCGGCCCGCCCCCGGCCAGGAAGGTCACCCCCGCTCGCGCGCCTCGACGGCCGAGTTGTACGCCGCCACCAGCGCCCGCCGAGCGACCCGCTCGACCGGCCGCAGCGCCTCCGCCCGCGCCGCCATCTCGGAGGCGGCCACCGCACCCCCGTGTCCGTTCTCGTACGCCAGCGACACCATCAGATCCACCCGCTGCGCCAGCGCCAGCACCCGCACGGCCCGCGCCGGATATCCCGGCGCCAGCGCCTCCCGCCCGGCCTCCGCCCGCGCCCGGTACGCCGACAGCGCGGCCTCCGCGACCGGCCCCGACCCGGCCACGTCCAGCCGGGTCAGCACCTCGGTCGCCTCGCGCAGCGCCTCCGCCAGCTCCCGCTCCGCCTCGCCCAGCGAGGGCACGTCCGCCGGCGGGGCCTCCCGTACCGGCAGCACGTGCCAGGTCACCGACACGTGCACGTCCCCGGCCGGCCCGACCTCCGACACCTCCGGCACCAGACCCAGCGCCGTCCCCACGGCGACGACCGCCTCCTCCGCCTCCAGGGCGCGCGCGTTGAACTCCGGCGGCCCGCTCAGTCCCAACGGATGCCCCGGCGCCGGCAGCGCCACCCGCAGCCCCGTCACCCCCAGCGCGCGCAGCCGGCCGAGCGCCAGGGTGAGCCCGACCGGGCCCGTCTCGCCCGGCAGCCCCTCCACCCGGTGCACGACGTCCTCGCCCACGATCGACAACACGGCCTCGTCGGGCGAGACCAGACCGGCCAACAGTGCGTTCCCCCAGGCGGCCAAGCGCCCTGAACGTGGTTCGAAAAGCATCCCCCTACTTTACGGATCGGCCCCGGCACCGGGCCCCGGCCCCGGAGGCCTCTCCGAGTGGCGTAGGTTTTCCCCTGGGGCTGCGTCTAGCGGCGCACAGAGAGCCGAACCGTGACTGCAAGGGGTGACAACACGCTCATGAGCGATGTTCTGGAGCTGGTGGACGTATCCGTGGTCCGCGAGGGCCGGGCTCTGGTGGACCAGGTCTCCTGGTCGGTGAAGGAGGGGGAGCGCTGGGTGATCCTCGGCCCCAACGGCGCCGGCAAGACCACTCTGCTGAACCTCGCCTCCAGCTACCTCTTCCCCACCAAGGGCAGCGCCACCATCCTCGGCAGCACCCTCGGCAAGGTCGACGTGTTCGAGCTGCGCCCCCGCATCGGTGTCGCGGGCATCGCGATGGCCGACAAGCTGCCCAAGCGGCAGACCGTCCTGCAGACCGTCCTCACCGCGGCCTACGGCATGACGGCGACCTGGCAGGAGGAGTACGAGGACGTCGACGAACAGCGCGCCCGCGCCTTCCTCGACCGCCTCGGCATGACGGAGTACCTCGACCGCAAGTTCGGCACCCTCTCCGAGGGCGAGCGCAAGCGCACGCTGATCGCCCGCGCCCTGATGACGGACCCCGAGCTGCTGCTCCTCGACGAGCCCGCCGCCGGTCTGGACCTCGGCGGTCGCGAGGACCTCGTACGCCGCCTCGGCCGCCTCGCCCGCGACCCGCTCGCCCCGTCGATGGTCATGGTCACGCACCACGTCGAGGAGATCGCCCCCGGCTTCACCCACGTCCTGATGATCCGTCAGGGCAAGGTCGTCACCGCGGGTCCGATCGACCTCGAACTGACCTCCCGCAACCTCTCCCTCTGCTTCGGCCTCCCGCTGGTCGTCGAGCGCAACGGGACCGATCGCTGGACCGCCCAGGGACTTCCCCTCGGCTGAACCCCCTTACGGGTTCCCCGCACCCTGTCCCGACCGCGCCCACCCGACCTACCATGACCATGTGGACATCGACGCGTGGGTGTGGTGGCTCATCGGCGCGGTCGGACTGGGCATCCCCCTCGTCCTGACCGCCATGCCGGAGTTCGGCATGTTCGCAGTCGGCGCGGTCGCGGCCGCCGTCACGGCTGCCCTCGGCGGGGAAGTGGTCGCCCAGGTCCTGGTCTTCGTCATCGTGTCGGTCGCGCTCATCGCCGTCGTACGGCCCATCGCCAACCGCCACCGCGACCAGCGCCCCCAACACCGCAGCGGCATCGACGCGTTGCGGGGCAGATCCGCCGTCGTCCTGGAACGGGTCGACGGCAGCGGCGGCCGCATCAAGCTCGCCGGCGAGGTCTGGTCCGCGCGCACCCTCGACGCGGACAGCAGCTTCGAACCGGGCCAGTCCGTCGATGTGGTGGAGATCGACGGGGCGACCGCGGTCGTCATGTGACAACCAGCCTGCTCGCGGCCCCAAGGTCTGCGAGACTCCGATCAACGGGGCAGCACAGACAGCCGGAAGGGCACGGGGAACCGCATGCAACCGATCATCATCGTCCTGATCATTCTGGTGGTTCTGGTCTTCATCGCACTGGTCAAGACGATCCAGGTGATCCCGCAGGCCAGCGCCGCCATCGTCGAGCGGTTCGGCCGCTACACCCGCACCCTCAACGCGGGCCTCAACATCGTCGTCCCGTTCATCGACTCCATCCGCAACCGGATCGACCTCCGTGAACAGGTCGTCCCGTTCCCGCCGCAGCCCGTCATCACCCAGGACAACCTGGTCGTCAACATCGACACCGTCATCTACTACCAGGTGACCGACGCGCGGGCCGCGACCTACGAAGTGGCCAGCTACATCCAGGCCATCGAGCAGCTCACCGTCACCACGCTCCGCAACATCATCGGTGGCATGGACCTGGAACGGACCCTCACCTCCCGCGAGGAGATCAACGCGGCCCTGCGCGGCGTCCTCGACGAGGCCACCGGCAAGTGGGGCATCCGCGTCAACCGCGTCGAGCTCAAGGCCATCGAGCCGCCGACCTCCATCCAGGACTCGATGGAGAAGCAGATGCGCGCCGACCGCGACAAGCGCGCCGCGATCCTCCAGGCCGAAGGCGTCCGCCAGTCCGAGATCCTGCGCGCCGAGGGTGAGAAGCAGTCCTCCATCCTGCGCGCCGAAGGTGACGCCAAGGCCGCCGCCCTGCGCGCCGAGGGCGAGGCCCAGGCCATCCGCACGGTCTTCGAGTCCATCCACGCCGGCGACGCCGACCAGAAGCTCCTCGCCTACCAGTACCTCCAGATGCTCCCGAAGATCGCCGAAGGCGACGCCAACAAGCTCTGGATCGTGCCGAGCGAGATCGGCGACGCCCTCAAGGGCCTCTCCGGAGCCATGGGCAACTTCGGCCCGATGGGCGGAGGTTCGGGGTTCAACCCGCAGAACGCCGGCAAGGACGGCGGCGGCATCCCGGCCGCACGGGACAAGGACGCCGCGGAACGCCGCGAACAGCCCCCCATCGATTGACCGGCCATCCCCTTCCTGCATGATCGGTGAGGCCCCTCGACCTTCATGGCGGGGAGGCGACTCACTCACGCAAAGGGGATGGCACCGTCCATGTCCATCTGGGAATCACTCGCTGTCCTCGTCGCCGGCATCGGCGCGGGCACGATCAACACCATCGTCGGCTCCGGCACCCTGATCACCTTCCCGGTGCTGCTCGCCACCGGTCTCCCGCCGGTCACCGCCAACGTGTCCAACACCCTCGGCCTGGTGCCCGGGTCGATCAGCGGAGCCATCGGCTACCGCAAGGAGCTCCAGGGACAACGCGCCCGCGTCCTGCGGCTCGGCTCCGTGTCCCTCGTCGGCGGACTCGCGGGCGCGATCCTGCTCCTCACCCTGCCGTCCGAGTCCTTCGACACGATCGTGCCCGTCCTGATCGCACTGGCCCTGGTCCTCGTCGTCCTGCAGCCCCGGCTCGCCGCCGCGCTCCGCCGACGCCAGGAAGCCGCCGGAGGCGACACCGGCCACCCCGACGGCGGACCGGCCCTGCTCGGCGGGATGCTGCTCTCCAGCGCCTACGGCGGCTACTTCGGTGCCGCCCAGGGCGTGCTCTACCTCGGCCTGATGGGCCTGCTGCTCCGCGAGGACCTGCAACGCGTCAACGCCGTCAAGAACGTCATCGCCGCTCTGGTGAACGGCATCGCGGCCGTCGTCTTCCTCTTCGTCGCCGAGTTCGACTGGACGGCCGTCGTCCTCATCGCCATCGGCTCCACGATCGGCGGCCAGATCGGCGCCAAGGTCGGCCGCCGCCTCTCGCCGACCGTCCTGCGCGCGGTCATCGTGACGGTCGGCATCCTCGCCATCGTCCAACTGCTCGTCAGCTGAGCGACGTAGAAGAACTACGTCGCCCAGCGCATCCGGCTACATCAACACGGAGGACCCGCCTAGGCGGAACGCTCCAGCCACTCCGGGAGCGCCTCCTGCCCGGCCACCCCAGAGCCAGCAGCATCGCCTCCGCCGGCGACGGCACGAACGGCCTCCGGAGGAGCGGCATCCCCGCCTCCTCCGGAGTCCGGGCCGCCTTGCGGTGGTTGTCCTCGGCGCAGGAAGCCACCGTGTTCAGCCAGGTGTCCCCACCCCCCTGGGCCCGCGGCAGTACGTGGTCCACGGTCGTCGCGCGCTTCCCGCAGTACGCGCAACGGTGCTGGTCCCGGACCAACACCCCCCTCCGCGACCAGGGAGCGTGTCTTCGGAAGGGCACCCGGACGTACCGGCAGAGCCTGATCACCCGGGGCATCGGAAGATCCATGGTGGCCGCGCGCACACGCAGCTCGGGGTGCGACTGTTCGACGACGGCCTTGTCCTGGAGCACCAGAACCACGGCCCGGTTCAGAGTCACTGTCGACAGCGGCTCGAAGCTCGCATTCAGCACCAGCGTGTCCCGCATCTCGCCCACCTCCCGTGTGCAGGCCCGCGACCACCCTGGCGGCAGGGCCCGGAACCACTCTGGCCGCGCGCGCCACGCGGGACAACGCAATAAAAATGCCCGGTCCTGGCCTTCTTTAGACCAGGACCGGGCAAACGCTCGGGGAACGATCAGCGCGCGGGAGGCGCTTCGTACTCGGCGACGAGCTGCGCCCGCCCCAAGGCGTGGAACCGCAGATGGAAGCCGACGACGGCCGGCGAGGAGTCCGCGTCGGGGCCGAGCTGCTCCTGATCCACCGCGTACACGGTGAACACGTAGCGGTGCCGCTCCCCACGCGGCGGGGCCGCACCACCGAAGTCCCTCGTGCCGTAGTCGTTCCGCGCGTGCACGGCACCCTCCGGCAGGCCCACGAAGTCCCCGGTGCCCGCCCCCGCCGGCAGCTCCGTCACCGAGACGGGCAGATCGAAGAGGACCCAGTGCCAGAACCCGCTGCCCGTGGGGGCGTCCGGGTCGAAGCAGGTCACGGCGAAGCTCTTCGTGCCCTCGGGGGCCCCCTCCCACCGCAGGTGCGGCGAGACGTTCTTCCCCGTCAGGATCTGAGCCGCGTGCAGATCGGCTCCGTGGGCGACGTCCTCGCTCGTCACCGTGAAGGACGCGACCTCCGGGTGGAAGTCGTGGGGAAGAGGCGCCCTGCTCTGCTCTGACACTGCTGAACCTCCGAAAAAGCGGGATGTCGGACCGCGTCCGCGATCGGACGCGCTTGCGAGCCTAGAACCAGTTGCGCTTCGAACCGACGCCGGCGATCCACTGGTTCAGGTACGCGGCCCAGTCCGTGTCCTGGTACGACTGCAGCCCCACCTGGAAGCAGCGGTAGGTGTCGCTGCCCTCGGTGAACAGACCGGGCTTCTTGTCCATCTCCAGCACGACGTCCATCTCGCGACCGTCGGAGATGAAGGTGAGCTCCACCTGGTGCAGCCCGCGGTACTGCGACGGCGGCAGGAACTCGATCTCCTGGTAGAAGGGCAGCGACTGGCGCGTCCCACGGATGTGACCGCGCTCCATGTCCGCGCTGCGGAAGGTGAAGCCGAGCTGCCGGAAGGCATCGAGGATCGCCTGCTGCGCCGGCACCGGGTGCACGTTGATCGCGTCGAGGTCACCCGCGTCCACCGCGCGAGCGATCTCCAGCTCGGTGCTGACGCCGATGTTCATCCCGTGCAGGTGCTGACCCCCGAAGTGGGTGATCGGCGTCTCCCAGGGGATCTCCAGCCCGAACGGCACCACGTGCAGGGCGCCGGGCTGCACCTTGAAGGCACCACCCAGACGCTGCTTGGTGAAGACGATGTCCTGCTTGTACTCCTGGTCCCCGCCCTCGACCTCGACCCGCGCCTGCAGCCCGACGGACAGCCCCTCGATCTGCTGCTCCACGGATCCACCCTGGATCCGGACCTCGCCCTGGACGATTCCGCCCGGCACGACGTTCGGCTCGGTGATGATCGTGTCGACCGAAGCACCACCGGCGCCCAGGCTCGCGAACAGCTTCTTGAAGCCCATGCTCTAACTCCCCTTGAAGGATCTGGCGACTACGCCGCGACTACCCCGTATCAACGCGGAACCTTAGGCCCCGGTTCCAGGAGGACGCGTTCCACTACGCTCGACCGGATGAGCGCGCGCCCTGACCGTACGCCCCTGCCCAGGTCCTTCTTCGACCGCCCGGTCCTCACCGTGGCCCCGGACCTCCTCGGCCGCACCCTCGTCCGCCGCACCACGGACGGGCCCCTCGAACTACGCATCACGGAGGTGGAGGCGTACGAGGGGGAGAGCGATCCCGGCTCCCACGCCTACCGCGGCCGCACCGCACGCAACGCCTCCATGTTCGGTCCACCCGGACACGCGTACGTCTACTTCATCTACGGCATGTGGTTCAGCCTCAACCTGGTGTGCGGCCCCCCGGGCCACGCGAGCGGGGTGCTGCTGCGCGCGGGCGAGGTCACGGTGGGCGCCGACCTGGCCACCAAACGTCGAGTTTCGGCCAGAAACCCGAGAGAACTGGCCAAAGGACCGGCCCGCCTGGCCACGGCCTTGGACGTGGACCGCTCCCTCGACGGCACCGACCTCTGCGCGGGCCCCGATTCCCCCTTGTCCCTCCTCACGGGCACCCCGACCTCGGCGGACCTGGTGAGCAGCGGCCCGCGCACGGGAGTGGGCGGAGCCGGCGCGACCCACCCGTACCGCTTCTGGATCACCCACGACCCGACGGTGAGCCCGTACCGCGCCCACGCACCACGCCGCCGCTCAACTTGACTCGGCCCTTCCGGACGCCTAACGTAGCCCGAGCCGCTTGAACGGGTCACTGCCATCAGCAGCCCCCGGAGCGGCCAACCCACACCTACGACTTACCCCTGGCGGGGATCTATTCGGCATGCCCGAATTCCTGGCCGGTGGCTCGATTATGAGCCGCGAGGGATAAGCGCTAAAGTGGTGGAACGCCGAAAGGCAAAGACCCCCAACGGTCACCGAATTCAAATCCACCGCCGGAAACGGCGCGGAAATGATCTGGTAGAGTTGGAAACGCAAGAACAGAACGAAAGCCCGGAGGAAAGCCCGAGAGGGTGAGTACAAAGGAAGCGTCCGTTCCTTGAGAACTCAACAGCGTGCCAAAAATCAACGCCAGAAGTTGATACCCCGTCCACTTCGGTGGATGAGGTTCCTTTGAAAAAGACCTGTGAGGTCGCCTTCGGGTGATGCTTGCAGGCAACAACACAGCGAGGACGTTGTGGCGCGTCGGTCTTATTCCGACATGACGTGCCCGCTCTAAGTGATGTGTGCACCCGATCACGGGTAAACATTCATGGAGAGTTTGA
>NZ_CM132132.1:6215000-6702500 GCF_053615355.1 Streptomyces sp. CLCI03
ACCCGTGTGGGGAAGCCGTAGCGAAAGCGAGTCCGAACAGGGCGATCGAGTTGCACGCTCTAGACCCGAAGCGGAGTGATCTAGCCATGGGCAGGTTGAAGCGGAGGTAAGACTTCGTGGAGGACCGAACCCACCAGGGTTGAAAACCTGGGGGATGACCTGTGGTTAGGGGTGAAAGGCCAATCAAACTCCGTGATAGCTGGTTCTCCCCGAAATGCATTTAGGTGCAGCGTCGTGTGTTTCTTGCCGGAGGTAGAGCACTGGATAGGCGATGGGCCCTACCGGGTTACTGACCTTAGCCAAACTCCGAATGCCGGTAAGTGAGAGCACGGCAGTGAGACTGTGGGGGATAAGCTCCATGGTCGAGAGGGAAACAGCCCAGAGCATCGACTAAGGCCCCTAAGCGTACGCTAAGTGGGAAAGGATGTGGAGTCGCAGAGACAACCAGGAGGTTGGCTTAGAAGCAGCCACCCTTGAAAGAGTGCGTAATAGCTCACTGGTCAAGTGATTCCGCGCCGACAATGTAGCGGGGCTCAAGCGTACCGCCGAAGTCGTGTCATTGCAGCAATACTCCCAACGGAGGCTGTGATGGGTAGGGGAGCGTCGTGTGCCGGGTGAAGCAGCAGCGGAAGCTAGTTGTGGACGGTTCACGAGTGAGAATGCAGGCATGAGTAGCGATACACACGTGAGAAACGTGTGCGCCGATTGACTAAGGGTTCCTGGGTCAAGCTGATCTGCCCAGGGTAAGTCGGGACCTAAGGCGAGGCCGACAGGCGTAGTCGATGGACAACCGGTTGATATTCCGGTACCCGCTTTGAAACGCCCAATATCGAATCAGGCGATGCTAAGTCCGTGAAGCCGTTCCGGACCCTTCGGGGAAAGGAAAGTGGTGGAGCCGACGAACCAGACTTGTAGTAGGTAAGCGATGGGGTGACGCAGGAAGGTAGTCCAGCCCGGGCGGTGGTAGTCCCGGGGTAAGGGTGTAGGCCGAGGGGTAGGCAAATCCGTCCCTCATCAAGGCTGAGACCTGATGCCGAGCCGATTGTGGTGAAGTGGATGATCCTATGCTGTCGAGAAAAGCCTCTAGCGAGTTTCATGGCGGCCCGTACCCTAAACCGACTCAGGTGGTCAGGTAGAGAATACCGAGGCGTTCGGGTGAACTATGGTTAAGGAACTCGGCAAAATGCCCCCGTAACTTCGGGAGAAGGGGGGCCATCACTGGTGATCGGACTTGCTCCGTGAGCTGGGGGTGGCCGCAGAGACCAGCGAGAAGCGACTGTTTACTAAAAACACAGGTCCGTGCGAAGCCGTAAGGCGATGTATACGGACTGACGCCTGCCCGGTGCTGGAACGTTAAGGGGACCGGTTAGTGACCTTTCGGGGTTGCGAAGCTGAGAACTTAAGCGCCAGTAAACGGCGGTGGTAACTATAACCATCCTAAGGTAGCGAAATTCCTTGTCGGGTAAGTTCCGACCTGCACGAATGGCGTAACGACTTCTCGACTGTCTCAACCATAGGCCCGGTGAAATTGCACTACGAGTAAAGATGCTCGTTTCGCGCAGCAGGACGGAAAGACCCCGGGACCTTTACTACAGTTTGATATTGGTGTTCGGTTCGGCTTGTGTAGGATAGGTGGGAGACTTTGAAGCAGCCACGCCAGTGGTTGTGGAGTCGTCGTTGAAATACCACTCTGGTCGTGCTGGATGTCTAACCTCGGTCCGTGATCCGGATCAGGGACAGTGTCTGATGGGTAGTTTAACTGGGGCGGTTGCCTCCCAAAGGGTAACGGAGGCGCCCAAAGGTTCCCTCAGCCTGGTTGGCAATCAGGTGTTGAGTGTAAGTGCACAAGGGAGCTTGACTGTGAGACCGACGGGTCGAGCAGGGACGAAAGTCGGGACTAGTGATCCGGCGGTGGCTTGTGGAAGCGCCGTCGCTCAACGGATAAAAGGTACCCCGGGGATAACAGGCTGATCTTCCCCAAGAGTCCATATCGACGGGATGGTTTGGCACCTCGATGTCGGCTCGTCGCATCCTGGGGCTGGAGTCGGTCCCAAGGGTTGGGCTGTTCGCCCATTAAAGCGGTACGCGAGCTGGGTTTAGAACGTCGTGAGACAGTTCGGTCCCTATCCGCTGTGCGCGTAGGAATATTGAGAAGGGCTGTCCCTAGTACGAGAGGACCGGGACGGACGAACCTCTGGTGTGCCAGTTGTCCTGCCAAGGGCATGGCTGGTTGGCTACGTTCGGGAGGGATAACCGCTGAAAGCATCTAAGCGGGAAGCCTGCTTCAAGATGAGTATTCCCACCTCCTTGAGAGGGTAAGGCTCCCAGTAGACGACTGGGTTGATAGGCCAGATGTGGAAGCCCGGTAACGGGTGAAGCTGACTGGTACTAATAGGCCGAGGGCTTGTCCTCAGTTGCTCGCGTCCACTGTGTTAGTTCTGAAGCAACGAACAGTTGCTGGTTTCTAGAGCTAGAACATAACTACAAAGTGTGCTTGTTCGCTCGAAACCGATAGGGTTTCGGTGGTCATAGCGTTAGGGAAACGCCCGGTTACATTCCGAACCCGGAAGCTAAGCCTTTCAGCGCCGATGGTACTGCAGGGGGGACCCTGTGGGAGAGTAGGACGCCGCCGAACAATCTTTCAAAGGACCCTTGGTCCAGCGTTCAACGCTGGACCAAGGGTCCTTTTTGTTTTTCACCTTTTTACGCCGAAGCGCGGCCATGGGTTGGTTGCGCGAGAATGACTAGCGGTACCCCGAAGACAGGAGTCACACCCATGTCCAACTCTCCCGACGATCGTCCGGAGCGCGAGCCTCGGCGCAACGACGGCGGTGACAGGGGCGGCTACCGCGGGGGCCGTGACGACCGTGGTGGCGACCGTCCCCCGTTCCGTCGTGACGACCGTGGTGCCAGTGGCCGGCCGTCCAGCAGCGGTGGCGGCTTCCGTCGCGATGACCGTGGTGGGCGTCCCTCCGGCGGTGCCGGCGGCGGTGGCGGCTTCCGTCGTGATGACCGTGGTGGTGACCGTCCGTCGTACCCGCGTCGCGATGACGACCGTGGTGGGCGTCCCTCCGGTGGTGGCGGCGGTTTCCGCCGTGACGACCGTGGTGGTGACCGTCCGTCCTTCCCGCGTCGTGATGACCGTGGTGGCGACCGTCCGTCGTACCCCCGTCGCGATGACGACCGTGGTGGGCGTCCCTCCGGTGGTGGCGGCGGTTTCCGCCGTGACGACCGTGGTGGCGACCGTCCGTCCTTCCCGCGTCGTGATGACCGTGGTGGCGACCGTCCCTCGTACCCCCGTCGCGACGACGACCGCAGTGGATTCCGTGGCGGCCGTGACGACCGTGGCGGCGACCGCCCCTCGTACCCCCGTCGTGATGACCGTGGTGGTGACCGTCCCTCGTACCCGCGCCGTGACGACGACCGTGGTGGGCGTCCCTCCGGTGGTGGCGGCGGCTTCCGCCGTGACGACCGTGGCGGTGACCGTCCGTCGTACCCGCGTCGCGATGACGACCGTGGTGGGCGTCCCTCCGGTGGTGGCGGCGGTTTCCGCCGTGACGACCGTGGTGGCGACCGTCCGTCGTACCCGCGTCGTGATGACCGTGGTGGCGACCGTCCCTCGTACCCGCGCCGTGACGACGACCGCGGTGGGTACCGTGGCGGCCGTGACGACCGTGGTGGCGACCGTCCGTCGTACCCGCGTCGTGATGACCGTGGTGGGGACCGTCCCTCGTACCCCCGTCGGGATGACGACCGTGGTGGGCGTCCCTCCGGTGGTGGCGGCGGCTTCCGCCGTGACGACCGTGGTGGCGACCGTCCCTCGTACCCCCGTCGCGATGACGACCGCGGTGGGTACCGTGGCGGCCGTGACGACCGTGGCGGCGACCGCCCGTCCTACCCCCGTCGCGATGACGACCGTGGTGGCCGTCCTTCCGGTGGTGGCGGCGGCTTCCGTCGCGACGACCGTGGTGGCGACCGTCCCTCGTACCCGCGCCGTGACGACGACCGCGGTGGGTACCGTGGCGGCCGTGACGACCGTGGCGGCGACCGCCCGTCCTACCCCCGTCGCGACGACCGCGGTGGCGACCGTGGCGGGTTCCGTGGTGGCCGTGACGATCGCGGTGGTGACCGTGGTGGCTACCGTGGCCGCGATGACCGTGGCGGCGACCGCGACTTCCGCGCGGACCGCGACCGGGACCCGGTCAAGCGGCTTCCGATCGACGAGGACGTCACCGGCTTCGAGATCGACGCCGATGTGCGCCAGGAGCTGCTGAGCCTGCCCAAGGGCCTGGCCGAAGAGGTTTCCAAGAACCTCGTCATGGTCGCGCGGCTGATCGACGACGAGCCCGAGCAGGCGTACGCGTACTCGCGCATCGCCCTGCGCCTGGCCTCCCGCGTCGCCGCCGTCCGCGAGGCCGCCGGCTTCGCCGCGTACGCCACGCAGAAGTACAGCGAGGCCCTCGCGGAGTTCCGTGCCGCCAAGCGCATGACCGGCTCCGTCGAGCTGTGGCCCGTCATGGCCGACTGCGAGCGCGGCCTCGGCCGTCCGGAGCGGGCACTGGCCATGGCCGGCGAGCCCGAGGTGCAGAAGCTGGACAAGGCCGGTCAGGTCGAGATGCGTCTCGTCGCGGCCGGTGCCCGGCGGGACCAGGGGCAGCTCGAAGCCGCCATCGTGACCCTGCAGAGCCCGGAGCTGGCCTCCAGCTCCGTCCAGCCCTGGACCGCGCGCCTGCGGTACGCCTACGCCGACGCCCTGCTGGCGGCCGGTCGTGAGGACGAGGCGCGCGAGTGGTTCGCAAAGACCCTGGAGGCGGACAAGGACGGGTCCACCGACGCCTCCGACCGTCTCGCCGAGCTCGACGGTGTCGAGTTCGTCGACGCCTCGATCGACCTGTCCGACCTCGCCGATGACCAGGACGAGGACCAGGACGAGGACGACATCGACGAGGACGACGAGGACGACGACGAGGACGCTGCGGAGATCGCAGCGGCCGAGCGCGCCTCCGACGTCGCCGAGTACTACGACGAGGACGACGAGGAGTACGAGCCGCTGGAGCAGTCCGCGGCCGACGCCGACCCCGACGCCGAGGGCGACAAGGCCTGAGGCACGGTGACATGAAGAAGGGCGGTACCCCGACCGGGGTACCGCCCTTCTCCATGTCCGGAGGAGATCAGCCCAGGCCGCGCAGGACCAGGCCCGTGGCCGGTTTCGGTCCGAAGGACGTGGACTTGCGGGGCATGGTGACGCCTTGGCGGGCCAGGTCCCGTACGACTTCCTCGCGTACGGGATGCAGCAGCACCGCCGTACCGCCGTGCCGCTCGGCCATGGCCACGGTGGACGCGGCGTCGTGGATGTACGTGATCTGGTCCGGGGCGTCCGGGATGTGCCAGAGGGCGTCGAGCAGGGTCGCGTGCAGGACGGTGGCGTCCAGCCGGCGCCAGGCCTCGGGCCGGTCGTGGCGGACCGTGCTGTCGAGGAGCGCCAGATCGGGGTCGGTGACCAGGTGGAAGGCACCGTCACCGGCGAGGAGGAAGGCGTTGCCGCGTTCCGAGGCGTCCGCGAGGGCGTCCAGGGCCAGCGGGAGCGGTCCGTCGACCGGGCGGACGCGGAAGTGGCCGTCGAGGGCGGCGAGGGCGTCCGCCACCGGGAGGCGGCGCAGCATCCGGTGGATGGCGCGTACCTGGAGCGGGTAGCGGGCCGTGTCCACGAGGAGGACCAGGCCGAAGTCCCAGGCGGTGGGGGAGCCGTGCTCCTCCTGGAGGCGCAGGTACGTCGCCCAGCGGTGGTGGCCGTCGGCGATGAGGGCCTGGCGGTGGCTGAGGTCCGCCGTGACGGTGGCGAGTTCGGCCGGATCCGTGATGGCCCACAAGCGGTGCTGGAAGCCGTCCTCGGTGGTCGTCGACAGGAGGGGGGCGAGCCGGGCGGTCCGTTCGACGACCGCGGCCGCTCCCGTGCCGGGGTCGTCGCCCCGGTAGGTCAGCAGGAGGGGTTCGAGGTTGGCGGAGGTCGCCCGCATCAGGCCCGCCCGGTCGGTGACCACGTCCGGCATGACGTCCTCGTGCGGCAGGACGATGCCGGCGTCGGCGGCGGACAGGGCGAGGGCGCCGATCACACCGCGCTGGAGCAGGCCGGCCCGGCGCTGCTCGTACACGTAGAGCGCGGGCTCGGGGTCGGCGCTGAGGATGCCGTCGGCGAGCCAGTCGTGCAGAGTGCGCGCGGCCTGCTCGTTGCGCGCGGCCGGGGTACCCGCCTGGGGGAGGATCAGGCGGACGATGTTGTGCGGGTCGGCGGATTCGAGGTGGTCGACTCCGTCGGGGCGCACGACCACGTCGTACGGCGGCGAGGTGACGGCGGCGAGGCTGCCGACACGCTCAGGGACGTAGCGCAGGCCATGGAACGGGATCAGGCGCAGCCCATGCTCCGCGGTACCAGATGTGGTCATTGGTGCATGGTAAGACCCGTCTCGCCATGCGGGATGATCGGGGCAGTACGGAATCGGACAAGGTCGATCTCATGAGGAGCGGACAGGATGACCCGGCAGAACAGGACCAGTCCCGCGGCGAGTGAGCAGAGTCTGCACCAGGCCTACGACACCGCCCTCCTGGACCTGGACGGGGTGGTGTACGCGGGCGGTGAGGCCATCGCGTACGCGGTGGAGTCCCTCGCCGCGGCCCGGGCGGACGGGATGCACCTCGCGTACGTCACGAACAACGCGCTGCGGACGCCCGACGCGGTCGCGCAGCACCTGGGGGAGCTGGGCATCCCGACGGAGGCGGCCGAGGTGATCACCTCGGCGCAGGCGGTGGCCCGGCTGATCGCGGAGCAGGTGGAGCCGGGGTCGAAGGTGCTGGTGATCGGCGGGGACGGGCTGCGGGTCGCGCTGCGCGAGCGGGGTCTGGTGCCGGTGGACTCGGCCGAGGAGGAGGGGCTCGCGGCGGTCGTCCAGGGGTACGGGGGTCCCGACCTGCCGTGGGGACGGTTCGCGGAGGCCTCGTACGCGATCAACCGCGGGGTGCCGTGGTTCGCGTCCAACACCGACCTGACGATCCCGGGGGCACGGGGCATCGCGCCCGGCAACGGGGCCGCGGTGGAGGTCGTACGAATCGCCACGGGCGCGGAGCCGCAGGTGGCGGGCAAGCCGCTGCCCCCGATGCACCGGGAGACGGTGCTGCGGACCGGGGCGGAGCGGCCGCTGGTGGTCGGGGACCGCCTGGACACCGACATCGAGGGTGCCTTCAACGGGGAGGTGGACTCGCTGCTCGTGCTGACCGGGGTCACGGACGCCGAGCAGCTGCTGCGGGCCGAGCCCAGGCACCGCCCGACCTATGTGGACCGGGATCTGCGGGGGTTGCTGTCCGGGCAGCCGGAGGTGGAGCCGTTCGCGGAGGGCTTCCGCTGCGGCGGCTGGACGGCGGTCGCGACGAACGGTGGCGTGCTGGAGCTCAGGGAGAACGGAGAGACCGGGGAGAACGGGGAGACCGGACAGGGCGCGGAGAGCGGGGGGACGGGGGATCCGCTCGACGGGCTGCGGGCGTTGTGCGCGGCGGCCTGGACGGCGGCCGGCGACGGGGCCTGCACGCTCGACGCGGCGAAGGCACTGGCCAGGCTGGGTCTTTAGGGCCGTCCGGGGGACCCGACCGTGCGGAGGGTAGGTTAGCCTAACCTGCGTGTTGGTCGAGAGTCCCCCTGAACCCGAACGGAGCGCGGCGCCCGACAAGGGCGCCGACGCCGCCGTAGCCCGCCCGCGCCATGCCGCGCGCGCCGCCGGTCTGCTCGCCGCTCTCGCGGTGCTGGCACTGGTCGCCGTCGTGAGCATCGCCGTGGGCGCCAAGCAGATGTCCCTGGACGAGGTCTGGCACGGCCTGTTCGCCTACGCGGGAACGCCCAACGACGTGGTGGTGCGGGACCTGCGGATCCCACGCACCCTGCTCGGTCTGATGGTCGGGCTCGGACTCGGCCTGTCCGGTGCCGTCATGCAGGCGCTGGCCCGCAACCCGCTGGCCGAACCCGGCATCCTCGGCGTCAACGCCGGCGCCGCGGCCGCCGTGGTCTCCGCGATCAGCTTCTTCGGCGCGAGCTCGCTGAGCGAGTTCGTGTGGTGGGCCTTCCTCGGCGCCGCCCTCGTCTCGGTCCTCGTGTACGTGCTCGGCGGCAGCCGCAGCGCCACCCCGGTACGCCTCGCGCTCGCCGGTACGGCGGCCAGCGCGGCGCTCGTCGGCTACATCAACGCCGTGCAGCTGATGGACAGCAAGGCGCTGGACAAGCTGCGCTTCTGGACGGTGGGTTCGCTCGCCTCGGCCAACATGGACACCGTCCGACAGGTGGCCCCCTTCCTGCTCGTCGGCGCGGTGCTCGCGCTGGCGCTGGGCCGGCCGCTCAACGCGATGGCGATGGGCGACGACACGGCACGGGCGCTCGGTGCGCACCTGACGCGGACCCGGATCGGCGCCATGGTCGCCATCACCCTGCTGTGCGGTGCGGCGACCGCCGCGTGCGGGCCCATCGTGTTCATCGGGCTGATGGTCCCGCACCTCGTCCGCTCCTTCACCGGTCCCGACATGCGTTGGGTGCTCGCCTACTCGGCCGTCCTGTCGCCGGTCCTGCTGCTCGGCTCCGACATCATCGGCCGGGTCGTCACCCGGCCCGCCGAACTGCAGGTCGGCGTCGTGACCGCGCTCATCGGCGGCCCGGTCTTCATCTACCTGGTTCGGCGCAAGAGGATGGCCCAGCTGTGACCGCGACCGCGACCGAGACGTCGACCGGAACCGCGACCGACACCCCGCGCAAGGGCCGCCGGCCCGGACCCCGTCCGCTGCGCCTGCCCGGCGGGGTCTCGCTGCGCGTCGAACGGCGCGCCCTGGCCGTCGGCGTCCTGCTGACCGTCGCGACGCTCGCGATGTCCGTCGTCCTCATCGGCACCGGCGACTTCGAGATCGCGCCGTGGGACGTCGTACAGACCCTGCTCGGCAACGGCACCCCCGCCACCGACTTCATCGTCAACGACCTGCGGCTGCCGCGGGCCCTGGTCGCGCTGCTCGTCGGCGCGGCGCTCGGGATCTCCGGAGCCGTCTTCCAGTCCGTCTCCCGCAACCCGCTCGGTTCCCCGGACATGCTCGGCTTCGGATACGGATCGGCGGTCGGCGCGCTCGTCGTCATCATCCTGTTCAAGGGCGGCGCCACCGAGGTGGCCGTCGGCGCCCTGGCCGGCGGAGTGTTGGCCGGTGCCGCCGTCTACCTGCTCGCCTACAAGCAGGGCATCCAGGGCTACCGGCTGGTGCTGGTCGGCATCGGCGCCTCCGCCATGCTCATCGCCGTGATCCAGTACCTGATCACGAAGGCCCAGCTGATCGAGGCCACCCGGGCCATGGTGTGGCTGACCGGCTCGCTGGCCGGCCGGGACTGGGCGCAGGTGTGGCCGCTGCTCGCGGTGTGCGCGGTGCTCTTCCCCCTGGTCCTCGGGCAGGGCAGGGCCCTGCGGATGATGGAGATGGGCGACGACGCCGCGTACGCGCTCGGGGTGCGGGTGGAGCGGACACGGCTGCTGCTGATGCTCGCGGCGATCCTGCTCACCACCGCGGCGAGCGCGGCGGCCGGGCCCATCAGCTTCGTCGCCCTGGCCGCGCCGCAGCTGGCCCGGCGGCTGACCCGCTCGCCCGGCGGGAACCTGGTGAACGCCGCCCTGATGGGCTCGGTGCTGCTGATGGTGTCCGACTGGGCCTCGCAGCGGGCCTTCGGCGCCGACCAGCTGCCGGTGGGTGTGGTGACCGGCCTCGTCGGCGGTGTCTACCTGCTCTGGCTGCTCGTCACCGAGCGCAAGGCGGGACGTATATGAACCTCATGAGGAGTACCCAAGTGCAGCGGCTGACCGCGGAGAACGTGACCCTCGGCTACGACCAGCGGGTCATCGCCGAGAACCTGTCGGTGGAGATCCCCGACAACTCCTTCACGGTGATCGTCGGCCCCAACGCCTGCGGCAAGTCCACGCTGCTGCGGGCCCTGTCACGGATGCTGAAGCCGTCCACCGGGCGGGTGCTGCTGGACGGCCAGGCCATCGGGTCGATGCCCGCGAAGAAGGTCGCCAAGACCCTGGGCCTGCTCCCGCAGTCCTCGATCGCGCCCGACGGCATCACGGTGGCCGACCTGGTCTCGCGCGGCCGGTACCCGCACCAGGGGCTGCTGCGGCAGTGGTCGGCCGAGGACGAGCGGATCGTGAACGAGTCGATGGCCTCGACCGGGGTCGCCGAGCTCGCGGACCGGGCCGTGGACGAGCTGTCGGGTGGGCAGCGGCAGCGCGTGTGGATCGCGATGGCGCTGGCCCAGCAGACGCCGCTGCTGCTGCTCGACGAGCCGACGACGTACCTGGACATCCAGCACCAGATCGACGTGCTGGACCTGTGCGCGGAACTGCACGAGACGCAGGGGCGGACGCTGGTGGCCGTGCTGCACGACCTGAACCACGCGGCCCGGTACGCGACGCATCTGATCGCGATGCGGGGCGGGAAGGTCGTCGCGGAGGGGCCGCCGGCGGAGGTGGTCACCGCGGAGCTGGTGGAGAAGGTGTTCGGGCTGCGCTGTCAGGTGATCCCGGATCCGGAGACGGGGACGCCGCTGGTGGTTCCGGCGGCGCGCAAGGCCCGTGCGGTGGCCCCTGCGGGGGCTCGGGCGCAGTAGCTCCGGCCTGCGGACCGGGCAGGCCGTGCCGTGCCGGTGCCCTGCCGGGTGCGGCGCCGTTGCCGGGGGCGCCGCCCCCGGACCCCCGCGCCTCGAACGCCGGCGGGGCTGGGGGGTGCCGGAGGGTCCTGGCGGGCTGGGAGTGCGGGCTCGGGTGGGTGTGGCTAGAGCATGCTCTTGAGGCGGAGCAGGTCGCGGAAGCCGGCTTCGAGTTTGACTCGGCCCGTGGCCCAGGCCTTCGCGAACTTCAGCTCGCCCGCGACGAGGGCCACGAGGTCGTCGCCCGTCATCGCGAGCCGGATCTCCGCCTTCTTCGCGGGCGGGCCCGGGGCGACCGCGTCCACCCGGATCCGGCCCGCGTCGAGGCGGCCCGTGAACGTCTGGTCGAGGTCGGTGATGTGGCAGCTCAGGGAGCGGTCGAACGCGGCCGCGCCGCGCACGCCGTCGTCGGCCCGTGCGAGA
This sequence comes from Streptomyces sp. CLCI03, assembly GCF_053615355.1. Classification (NCBI taxonomy): domain Bacteria; kingdom Bacillati; phylum Actinomycetota; class Actinomycetes; order Kitasatosporales; family Streptomycetaceae; genus Streptomyces; species Streptomyces sp. CLCI03. Next base: position 6,226,135 of record NZ_CM132132.1, read on the forward strand.
TTGCCGGAGAGGTTGTCGAGTGCTTCACGGCACTCCTGGATCGTAGCCATCGTGATCACGACCGTACCGCAGAGCCATGCGTGGTCGCGGAGCGCTTCGGGGTAGCGTCGGGGCATGACCGACGAAGCCGCCGACCCGCCAGTCGAAGCCGCCGCCGAGCCCGCCGAGCCCGCCGAGCCCGCCGGGCCCGCCGGGCCCGTGGCGCTGGGCGTCGTACGGACGCCCACCGGCCACGCCGGCGTGGACGCGCACCTGGCGCGGCTGGCGGACGCCGACCACCTCGCGGCGGACGGACACGTCGAGGTGTACGAGGATGTCCACCAGGGGCTGCGTGAGGCGCTGACCGCGCTGGACGCACCGCCCGTCCCCGGACCGTACGAAAACAGGAGCTGAACCGAACGTGGCAGGAGTGGCACGCCGCCGCCTGGACGCCGAACTGGTACGCCGCAGCATGGCCCGCTCGCGCGAGCACGCCGCGCAGCTGATCGCCGCGGGCCGGGTGACCGTGGGCGGCACCACCGCGACCAAGCCGGCCACCCAGGTCGAGACCAGCGCGGCCCTGGTGGTCCGCAAGGACGACAGCGACCCCGACTACGTCTCCCGGGGAGGCCACAAGCTGGCCGGAGCACTGGCGGCCTTCCAGCCGCAGGGGCTGGTCGTCGAGGGCCGCCGCGCGCTGGACGCCGGCGCCTCCACCGGCGGGTTCACCGACGTGCTGCTGCGCTCGGGCGTGGCCCACGTGATGGCCGTGGACGTCGGCTACGGGCAGCTGGCCTGGTCGCTGCAGAGCGACGACCGGGTCACGGTCAAGGACCGTACGAACGTGCGCGAGCTGACGGTGGAGCAGCTCGACGGGCTTCCCGTCGATCTGGTCGTCGGCGACCTGTCCTTCATCTCCATCGGTCTGGTGCTGCCGGCGCTGGTGCGCTGCTGCGCGCCGGACGCGGACCTGGTGCTGATGGTCAAGCCGCAGTTCGAGGTCGGCAAGGACCGGCTGGGCAGCGGTGGCGTGGTGCGCAGCCCGGAGCTGCGGGCCGAGGCCGTGCGCGAGGTCGCGGCGCAGGCGGCGAAGCTCGGACTGGGTGTTCTCGGCGTGACGGCGAGTCCGCTGCCGGGGCCGTCGGGGAACGTCGAGTACTTTCTGTGGCTTCGGGCGGGGGCACCGGCCCTCGACCCGGCGGATGTTGACCGTGCAGTGGCGGAGGGGCCGCAGTGACAGATTCATCGGGTACAGCGGGATCGGGTTCGACTTCGGGTTCTGGGCTTTCGGGGGAAGGGCGGACGGTCTTCCTGCTCGCGCACACCGGACGGCCGGCGGCCATCCGCAGCGCCGAGCTGGTGGTGCAGGGTCTGCTGAGATGCGGGCTGGGCGTGCGCGTCATGGAGCACGAGGCGGTGGACCTGCCGCTGCCCGCCGAGGTGGAGCTGGTCACCGAGTTCACCCCGGGCGCACTCGACGGCTGTGAGCTGCTCATCGTGCTCGGCGGTGACGGGACCCTGCTGCGGGGCGCGGAGTTCGCGCGCGCCTCGGGGGTGCCGATGCTGGGCGTCAACCTGGGCCGGGTGGGCTTCCTCGCCGAGGCCGAACGCGACGACCTGGACAAGGTCGTGGACCGGGTGGTGACGCGCTCGTACGAGGTCGAGGAGCGGATGACCCTCGACGTGATCGTGCGGACGAACGGCGACGTCGTCCACCGGGACTGGGCGCTGAACGAGGCCGCGGTCCAGAAGGTGTCCCCGGAGCGGATGCTGGAGGTGGTCCTGGAGATCGACGGGCGCCCGGTGACCGGTTTCGGCTGCGACGGGATCGTCTGCGCCACGCCGACGGGCTCCACGGCCTACGCCTTCTCCGCGGGCGGGCCGGTGGTCTGGCCGGAGGTGGAGGCGCTGCTGATGGTGCCGATCAGCGCGCACGCGCTGTTCGCGAAGCCGCTGGTGACCTCGCCGACCTCGGTCCTGGCGGTCGAGGTGCAGAACGGTACTCCGCACGGCGTGCTGTGGTGCGACGGGCGGCGCACGCTGGAGCTGCCCGCCGGGGCGCGGGTCGAGGTACGGCGGGGTGCTGTGCCCGTGCGGCTCGCCCGGCTGCACCACGCGTCCTTCACGGACCGGCTCGTCGCCAAGTTCGCGCTGCCGGTGTCGGGGTGGCGCGGCGCGCCGCACTGACGGACGGGGATCACGGGGCGGGGGCGGCCGCGGCCCTTCGAAGCGGCCCCGGGCGAACACGCCGTGCGGGTCGAGGGCGTCGCGCGGCCGTGCCCCGGGTCGCCGCGACGGCTCGGGAGAAGACGGTCGGCCTCGGGCGATTCGGGCCGGTCGAGGTCCGGCCGCTGGACGCGGCGGGCGCGAATGCCGCACTTGTCGCCCGCAAGCCGGACCGAGTGCGAAAAGGTCCCCGGCGCCTAGTCCCGTGACACGAGGGGGAGTTCGGCCGGGAGAGTATAAATAGCACATGTGTTCGGAGAACTCGGGACGGGTGACGTCACATGGCACCCATGAAACCTCGGTATCGTCGTCCCGTGCTTGAGGAGATGCGGATACGGTCGCTCGGGGTCATCGACGACGCGGTGGTCGAGCTGTCGCCCGGATTCACCGCGGTGACCGGCGAGACCGGCGCGGGCAAGACGATGGTCGTCACCAGCCTCGGGCTGCTGCTCGGCGGTCGCGCCGACCCCGCCCTGGTGCGGATCGGGGCCAAAGCGGCGGTGGTCGAGGGGCGCATCGTCATGCGCCCGGACGCCCCCGCCGCCGTACGCGCAGAGGAGGCCGGCGCCGAGCTCGACGACGGCGCCCTGCTGATCAGCCGGACCGTCTCCGCCGAGGGCCGCTCGCGCGCCCACGTCGGCGGCCGCTCCGTGCCCGTCGGCCTGCTCGGCGAACTCGCCGACGACCTGGTCGCCGTACACGGGCAGACCGACCAGCAGGGGCTGCTGCGCCCCGCCCGGCAGCGGCAGGCGCTCGACCGGTACGCCGGGGACGCCGTCGCCGTCCCCCTGGAGAAGTACGGCTCGGCCTACCGCAGACTCCGCGCGGTCGCCGTCGAGCTGGAGGAGATCACCACCCGGGCCCGGGAACGCGCCCAGGAGGCCGACCTGCTGCGCTTCGGACTGGACGAGATCGCGGCCGTGGAACCGGTGGCCGGCGAGGACGCCGAGCTCGCGGCCGAGGCGGAACGGCTCGGGCACGCCGAATCGCTGGCCTCGGCGGCGCAGCTGGCCCACGCCGCGCTCGCGGGCAACCCCGAGGACCCGGAGGCCATCGACGCCAACATGCTCGTCGCGGGCGCCCACCGGGCGCTGGAATCCGTACGCTCCCACGACCCGGCCCTCGGCGCGCTCGCCGAACGGATCGGGGAGCTGGGCATCCTGCTGTCCGACGTGGCCGGGGAACTGGCCGGCTACGCCGACGACCTCGACGCCGATCCGCTGCGCCTGGCCGCGGTCGAGGAGCGGCGGGCCGCCCTGACGCAGCTCACCCGCAAGTACGGCTCCGAGGGCACCGTGGACGCCGTACTGGAGTGGGCCGAACTGGGCGCGGCACGGCTGCTCGAACTGGACGGCGACGACGAGCGGATCACCGAACTGACCGCCGAGCGTGACGGACTGCGCGACGAACTGTCCCTGCTCGCACAGGCGTTGACCGACGCCCGGGTGGAGGCCGCGACCCGCTTCGCCTCCGCCGTGACGGAGGAGCTGGCCTCGCTGGCGATGCCGCACGCCCGCGTGACCATCGACGTCCGACAGACGGACGACCCCGACGGGGTGGAGGTCGACGGCCGCCCCGTCGCCTACGGCCCTTCGGGCACGGACGAGGTCGAACTGCTGCTGGCCCCGCACCCGGGAGCCCAGCCACGGCCGATCGCCAAGGGCGCCTCGGGCGGTGAGCTGTCCCGGGTGATGCTCGCCGTCGAGGTCGTCTTCGCGGGCTCCGACCCCGTACCCACCTACCTCTTCGACGAGGTCGACGCGGGCGTCGGCGGCAAGGCCGCGGTCGAGGTGGGCCGGCGGCTGGCGAAGCTGGCCAAGTCGGCGCAGGTCGTGGTCGTCACGCACCTGCCGCAGGTGGCGGCCTTCGCGGACCGTCAACTGCTCGTCGAGAAGACCAACGACGGCTCCGTCACGCGCTCCGGGGTCACCGTCCTGGAGGGCGAGGACCGCATCCGCGAACTGTCGCGCATGCTGGCCGGCCACGAGGACTCCGCCTCGGCGCGGGCGCACGCCGAGGAACTGCTGGCGGCGGCACGCGCGGACGCGTGAGCCGAACGACCGTGGGGGCCCGGAACGCTCGGCGTTCCGGGCCCCTCGCCGTCCCCGGGACGGCCTCGGGATCGTCCGTGTGGGTGAGGCTGAGAGGCGTGCTGCGGTATCTCGTACGGGATCCGCACCCGTATGGTCCCGGAACGCGCGTGCGGACTGGCATCCTTGGCGACGTCTCTGACTCCCTCACCCTGGAGCTTCGGCCCGTGAGCAGCTCCCCGGTCTCCACCTCCCTTCCGGCCCAGCCCTACGGCCGGCCGCCGCTGCGCACCGTGCACGTACTCGGCACCGGTGCGGGCGCGGGCAGCAGCGCGCACGTACGCTCGCTCGCGACCGGCCTCGCCGCGCGCGGAGTCCGGGTCACGGTGTGCGCGCCCGTCCAGGCGGAGGGCGAGTACGACTTCACCGGCGCCGGGGCGGAGTTCGCCCCCGACGCGGTCAGCGTGCTGCGGGCCGCCTGCGCCGGCGCGGACCTCGTGCACGCGCACGGCGTACGCGCCGGAATGCGCGCCGCGCTCGCCATACGGGGGCGCCGGGTGCCGCTGGTGGTGAGCTGGCACGGCGAGGGTCCGACGGCGGCCGGAGCGCTCGGGCGGCTCAGCCGGATGCTGGAACGGCACGTCGCCCGCGCCGCGGCGGTGGTGCTCGGGGCCTCCTCGGACCAGGTGGACGTCGCACGGCTGCGGGGCGCCAAGGACGCGCGACTGGCCCCGGTGGCGGTCCCGACCGACCCGGCGGGCGGTCCGGAGACGGCGGCCGACCCCGGCAAGGTACGGGCGGAACTCGGCGCGGTGGAACGGCCGCTGCTGATCGCCGTCGGCAGCCTGGTGCCGCACCGGGGGTACTCGGTCCTGCTCGACGCGGCACGGGAGTGGCGCGGCCTGGACCCGGCACCGCTGCTGGTGATCGCGGGGGAGGGGCCGCTCCGGGCGGAGCTCTCCCGGCGGATCGAGGCCGAGGGGCTGCCGGTGCGGCTGCTGGGGCGTCGCCGGGACGCGGCACAGCTGCTGGCGGCGGCGGACCTGGCGGTCCTGCCGAGCCGGTGGGAGGCGCGGGCGCTGCTCGCGCAGGAGGCCCTGCGGGCGGGCGTACCGCTGGTGGCCACGACGGTGGGCGGTGTCCCGGAGCTGGTGGGCGAGGGCGCGGTCCTGGTCCCGCCGGGCGAGGCGGGACCGCTCGCCTCGGCCGTGACGGACCTGCTGTCCGACCCGGACCGCCGGGCGGCGCTGGTGATCGCGGGGCGCGCGCAGGCCGCGACGTGGCCGTCGGAGGACGACACGGTCGCGCAGGTCCTGTCGGTCTACGACGAACTGATGGAACGGACCCGCCGCCGCTAGCCTCCCGGCGGGGCAGCGCCGTGCCGTGGCGCGCCGCCGCTCCGGGGGCGCTGCCCCGGCACCCCCGCGCCTCGATCGCCGGCGGGCTCCCAAGGAGCCCGCCGGCGATCGAGGCGCGGGTCCGGGCGGAGCCCGGGAACGGCGTCAGGAAAGGGTGTGGCGGCGGGCGCGGAGGGCCAGGCTCAGGGAGAGGACCGTCTCCGGGTCGTCCAGGTCCGTGCCCAGCAGCTCCGAGATGCGGGCCAGCCGGTTGTACAGCGTCTGCCGATTCAGGTGCAGCTCCCGTGCCGTCTCCGCCTTACGGCCCGCATGGGCCAGGTACGTCTCCAGCGTCGGCAGGAGAGGAGGCCGGGACGTCGTGTCGTGCGTGCGCAGCGGGCCGATCGCGCGGTCCACGAAGGCCGCCAGGTCGGGGTGTTCGCGCAGCCGCCACAGCAGCAGGTCGATGTCCAGGCGCCGGGCGTCGTACCAGGGTCGGGCCGGCAGGCCGTGGGCCGCCGTGGCGGTCTCCGCGGCGTGCCGCAGGCCCGCCGAGGCGGCCGCCCAGCCACCCGCCACGCCGACGACCACTGCCGGCGGGGCGTCGGCCCGGTCCAGGCCCGCGCGTTCGACTCCCGCCCGCAGCGCGGCCGAGACCCGGTCCGCCACCGCCGTACGCTCCGACTCCGCGCGCAGCGAGACCAGCAGCGGCACCCGGCCCTCGACCGGGCGGACACCCAGCAGGACCGGGACGCCGACCGACGACAGCTCCTCCAGCACCGCACGGGCCAGAACGGCCCAGTTCCCGGACGGCCCGAGGTCCGAGCCCAGCCGCATCACCACCGGCAGCAGCGGACCGCCGCCCGGCTTGAAGCCGAGGACGCGGGCCTGCGCCGGGGCGTCGTCCGCCGAGATCCGGCCCTCCGCCAGGTCCGTCAGGAAGTCGCCGCGGCCGCGCGCCGCCAGCTCCTCCTCCTGCCGCGCCTGCATCAGGACGACGGCCAGGACGCCCGCCGTGCGTTCGGCCGCCATCCGGTGCACCGGGAGCAGCGGCGCCGAGACCCCGACCAGGACGACCCGGGCCCGGACCGAGCCGGTGCCGTGGCCCCCGCCCGGGACGTCGACCACCACCGTGTTCGTGGCGGGTTCGGCCTCGCGCTGGCCGCGCAGGCCCTCCCACACCTGGAGCGGGTCCGCCCCCGCGTCCCCCGCCGCGCTGCCGGCGGCGTACAGGAGCTGCCCGTCGGGGGTCTCCAGGAAGACCGGGTTCCCCGTGAAGTCCGCCAGGATCCGCAGGACCTGGGGGATGCCCCCACCGCCCAGCAGGGCCTCCGTACAACGGCGGTGGACCTCCTCGGCCCGCTGGAGCAGGGCGTAGTGGTGGTTGACGATCTCGGTGTGGACCTCCTCCGTGACCGCGACGAAGGGGACCTCCCGGTGGAGTTGGACCAGGGGCAGCCCCGCCGAGCGCGCGGTCTCCACGATCGTGGCGGGCAGCCGGGTGAAGCGCGGGCCCAGCTCGACCACCAGGGCGGCGATCCCGCGGTCCGCGAGCCGGCGTACGAAGGCCCGCTGCTCGGCCGGCCGGGTGCCGAGCCCCAGGCCCGTGGTCAGCAGCAGCTCGCCGCCCTTGAGCAGGGAGGCGATGTTCGGGACCTCGCCCGCGTGCACCCAACGGACGGTCCGCCCCAGGCGGTCGGCGCAGGCCACCACCTCCGGCAGTCCGCCGCGCAGCCCCGGCAGTTCCAGTGCCCGCTGAACCGTGATTCCGCCCTGGTTTTCCATAGCGCGGGACGCTACCGGCACACCGGTGCCCATCGTCAGGCGGGCTGGATGTTGTGGTTGTAGCGGAAGACGTTGTCCGGGTCGTACTGCCGCTTCAACGCGCCCAGCCGCCGCATGTTCTCGGTGCCGAGCCCCGAGACCACCCGCTCCGCGCCCTCGTCCCCGGTGAAGTTGAGGTAGACCGCGCCGGTGCTCCACGGCCGGGCATCGGCGCGGACGTCCTTGACCCACTGCCGGCAGCGCTCGTCGTCGGCCGGGTCCTCCCAGATCCCGAACGGGTGCACCGCCCACGGCGCGTCGCGGTACGGCACCGGGTAGTCGGTCGGACCGGAGGCGATGGCGCCGCCCTGCGGGAAGACCAGGTGCTGGGTGCCGGTCGGTACCGGCATGGACTCGGCGCGGGTGCAGAAGGCGTCCACGAACGCGTCGGGACAGCCGGTCAGGTACTCGGCCGACCAGTAGTTCCGCATCCCCGGAGGGTCGTCGATCATGCACTGGAGATCGGCGTACGGGATGGCCGTGACGATCTCCGACTCGTGGGGGATCGCCAGCAGCGGCTGCGCCAGCTCCCGCATCTCGTCCTCGGGGCCCGCGTACGTCAGCAGAGCCCCGGCCAGCAGCCGGCCGACCAGGTGCGGCGGGACGAACTCCTCGGGCGGGCCGGTGAGGTAGAGCGCGGCGCCCGAGGCCTCGGGCGGTGCGGCCTCGATGACGTCCCGGTACGTACGGACCACCTCGGGCCCGCGCTCCGGCAGGTACAGCAGGAACGCGATCGACATGGCGGGCAGCTCGTGCAGCCGCAGGGTCAGCGAGGTGGCGATGCCGAAGTTCCCGCCGCCGCCGTGCAGCCCCCAGAACAGCTCCGGGTTCTCCTCCGCGGTCGCGTGGACCGGTTCGCCCTCGGCGGTGACCAGGTCCACGCCGAGCAGGTTGTCCACGGCCAGCCCGAACTTCCGGTCCAGCCAGCCGCTGCCGCCGCCCAGGACGTAGCCGCCGACGCCCGTGGTGGAGGCGCGGCCACCGGTCGTCGCCAGGCCGTACGGCGCGCAGGCCCGGTCCAGGTGGCTCATCGTGGCCCCGCCCCCGATGTGCGCCGCCCCGGCCGCCGGATGGACCGTCACCTCGTGCATCCGCCGCAGGTCCACGACGAGGCCGCCGTCGTTGAGGGACATCCCGGCCACGCTGTGCCCGCCGCCGCGCACGGCGATGTTCAGATCCAGTTCCCTCGCGAAACGCACGGCGGTCACCACGTCCGCCGTGCTCTCGCACTGGGCGATCACGGCGGGTCTGCGGTCGATCATCGCGTTGAAGAGGGTCCGGGCCTCGTCGTACCCCGGATCCTCCGGGGCGAAGACCTCGCCGGACAGGTCCTCGCGGAGCGCGGTCAGGGCCGCGCCCGCCTTCGACAGGGGAGCCATGGCTGCCCCCTTCCACCGGAGGGAGGGCATAGGACCCTTCCAGCGTAGGCGCGGACGATCACCGGGGCGCGGCGAGATCGGTCCGCGCCCCGGGCGCGCCGCTACCCGCCGTACGCGCCGCTGGCCGTCAGCCGCAGGGCCGTGTCGATCAGCGGAACGTGGCTGAAGGCCTGCGGGAAGTTCCCGACCTGCCGCTGGAGCCGCGGGTCCCACTCCTCCGCGAGCAGCCCCAGGTCGTTGCGGAGCGACAGCAGCCGCTCGAACAGCCGCCGCGCCTCGTCGACGCGGCCGATCATCGCCAGGTCGTCGGCCATCCAGAACGAGCAGGCCAGGAAGGCTCCCTCGTCGCCCTCCAGGCCGTCCACGCCGGCCTCGTCGCCCGCCGTCGGGTAGCGCAGGATGAAACCGTCGGGGGTGGACAGCTCGCGCTGGATCGCCTCGATGGTGCCGATGACCCGCTTGTCGTCCGGCGGCAGGAAGCCCATCTGCGGAATCAGCAGCAGGGAGGCGTCCAGCTCCTTCGACCCGTACGACTGGGTGAAGGTGTTGCGTTCCTTGTCGTAGCCCTTCTCGCACACGTCCTGGTGGATCTCGTCGCGCAGCTCGCGCCACCGCTCCAGCGGGCCGTCCGCGTCCCCGCTCTCGATCAGCTTGATCGTGCGGTCCACGGCCACCCAGGCCATCACCTTCGAGTGCACGAAGTGGCGACGCGGGCCGCGCACCTCCCAGATGCCCTCGTCGGGCTGGTCCCAGTGGGTCTCCAGGTAGCGGATCAGCTTGAGCTGCAGCAGCGAGGCGTAGTCGCTGCGGGCGAGCCCCGTCATGTGGCCCAGGTGCAGGGCCTCGGTGACCTCGCCGTACACGTCGAGCTGGAGCTGGCCCGCGGCGCCGTTGCCGACGCGGACCGGACGGGAACCCTCGTAGCCGGGCAGCCAGTCCAGCTCGGTCTCACCGAGTTCCCGCTCGCCCGCGATCCCGTACATGATCTGCAGGTTCTCCGGGTCGCCGGCGACCGCGCGCAGCAGCCACTCGCGCCAGGCGCGGGCCTCCTCGCGGTATCCGGTGCGCAGCAGCGAGGAGAGGGTGATGGCCGCGTCCCGCAGCCAGGTGTAGCGGTAGTCCCAGTTGCGGACCCCGCCGATCTCCTCGGGGAGGGAGGTCGTCGGCGCGGCCACGATCCCGCCCGTGGGGCCGTACGTGAGGGCCTTGAGGGTGATCAGCGAACGGATCACGGCCTCCCGGTAGGGCCCGTGGTACGTGCACTGCTCGACCCACTCGCGCCAGAAGTCGGTGGTCGACTCCAGGGCCGCCTCGGCGTCGGGGGTCTCGGGCGCGTCGCGGTGCGAGGCCTGCCAGCTGATGCTGAAGGCCTTCCGGTCACCCGGTCCGACGGTGAAGTCGGAGTACGTCGTCAGGTCCTCGCCGTAGGTCTGCGCGTCGGCGTCCAGCCAGACCGAGTCGGGGCCGGCGACGGCCACCGTGCGCCCGTCGACCCTGTGCACCCACGGCACGACCCGCCCGTAGCTGAAGCGCATCCGCAGCGCCGAGCGCATCGGCACCCGCCCGCTGATGCCCTCCACGATGCGGATCAGCTGCGGCGCGTGGTCCTCGCGCGGCGGCATGAAGTCGATCACGCGGACCTTGCCGCGCGGGGTGTCCCACTCCGACTCCAGCACCAGCGAGTCACCGCGGTATCGGCGCCGTGTGGCACGCGGGGCCTCGGTCCCGGCCGGGAACGACGGGCCGATCCGCCAGAACCCGTGTTCCTCGGTGCCGAGAATGCTCGCGAACACGGCGTGCGAGTCGAAGCGTGGCAGGCACAGCCAGTCCACCGCCCCGTCCCGACAGACCAGTGCCGCGGTCTGCATGTCCCCGATCAGTGCGTAATCCTCGATGCGCCCGGACACGTGCATCTCCAGTCGAACGGCCACGTCCGCCCCGAAGGGCGCTTGCATTGCGCGGTTGCGCGGTCTCCTGTGTGCAGGGATCTCCGCGTGAGCCCATGATTCCGTATATCGGCTCGGTTAGGCCGTCCGACGGACTGCCCGGCGGTGATGTGTGCAATATCCGAGCAGGATATGACGGCACCCTAGTGATCTCCGTGAGCCCTCGAAGAATGCGGCTGGGCCGAACGGGTGAGCAGCGGCTTCGCCGCCCCGGCGCACTCGGGCGCCCCCGGACGGAGCGGGCGCGCCGCGTGCCCGGAGGCGGACCCCGCCGGGCGCTGATAGGCTGGTACCCCGTGGACCGGTGGTCTGCCTGTGCGAATCAGGAGCCCCGAAACCGCAGCTTCGGCGCCCCCTGAGACCCTTCCGGATCGACGGTGACCGGCGCCGGACGCACCTCACCTCGCGACCACGGGAGCCCCCTCTTGGCGATGCCGCCCAAATCCATGACGACCAAGCACATCTTCGTCACCGGGGGTGTCGCTTCCTCCCTCGGCAAGGGCCTGACGGCCTCCAGCCTGGGTGCGCTGCTCAAGGCGCGCGGTCTTCGGGTCACGATGCAGAAGCTCGACCCGTACCTGAACGTCGACCCCGGCACGATGAACCCGTTCCAGCACGGCGAGGTGTTCGTCACCAACGACGGCGCCGAGACCGACCTGGACATCGGCCACTACGAGCGCTTCCTCGACGTCGACCTGGACGGCTCGGCCAACGTCACCACCGGCCAGGTCTACAACACGGTCATCGCCAAGGAGCGCCGCGGCGAGTACCTCGGTGACACGGTGCAGGTCATCCCGCACATCACCAACGAGATCAAGCACCGCATCCGCCGCATGGCGACCGACGACGTCGACGTCGTCATCACCGAGGTCGGCGGCACCGTCGGCGACATCGAGTCGCTGCCGTTCCTGGAGACCGTCCGCCAGGTCCGCCACGAGGTCGGCCGCGACAACGTCTTCGTCGTGCACATCTCGCTGCTCCCGTACATCGGCCCCTCCGGTGAGCTCAAGACCAAGCCGACCCAGCACTCGGTCGCGGCCCTGCGCAACATCGGTATCCAGCCCGACGCGATCGTGCTGCGCGCCGACCGTGACGTCCCCACCTCCATCAAGCGCAAGATCTCGCTGATGTGCGACGTGGACGAGGCGGCCGTCGTCGCGGCGATCGACGCCAAGTCGATCTACGACATCCCGAAGGTGCTGCACACCGAGGGCCTGGACGCCTACGTCGTGCGCAAGCTCGACCTGCCGTTCCGCGACGTCGACTGGACGGTGTGGGAGGACCTGCTCGACCGGGTCCACAACCCCGACCACGAGGTCAAGGTCGCGCTCGTCGGCAAGTACATCGACCTGCCCGACGCCTACCTGTCGGTGACCGAGGCGCTGCGCGCCGGCGGTTTCGCCAACAAGGCCCGGGTCCAGATCAAGTGGGTCACCTCCGACGACTGCAAGACCCCGGCCGGCGCGGCGGCCGTGCTCGGCGACGTGGACGCGATCTGCGTGCCCGGCGGCTTCGGCGACCGCGGCGTCAACGGCAAGGTCGGCGCGATCACCTACGCCCGCGAGAACAAGATCCCGCTGCTCGGCCTGTGCCTGGGTCTGCAGTGCGTGGTCATCGAGGCCGCGCGCAACCTCGCGGGCATCGAGGACGCCAACTCCACCGAGTTCGACGCCTCGACCGCGAACCCGGTCATCTCGACCATGGAGGAGCAGCTGGCCTTCGTCGAGGGTGCGGGCGACCTGGGCGGCACCATGCGTCTGGGCATGTACCCGGCGAAGCTCGCCGAGGGCTCCATCGTGCGCGAGGTGTACGGCGACGAGGCGTACGTGGACGAGCGCCACCGCCACCGCTACGAGGTCAACAACGCCTACCGCGGCGAGCTGGAGAAGAAGGCGGGCCTCGTCTTCTCCGGCACCTCCCCGGACAACAAGCTCGTCGAGTACGTCGAGTACCCGCGCGAGGTGCACCCCTACCTGGTGGCCACCCAGGCCCACCCGGAGCTGCGCTCGCGCCCCACGCGCCCGCACCCGCTCTTCGCCGGCCTGGTGAAGGCCGCCGTGGAGCGGCAGCAGTCCGCGAAGTGAGAGCCTGACCGCATAACGTAGGCAGCCGGGGCACGGATCGTGCCCCGGCTGTCGCGTTCTCGGGGAAGGTATCGGCCATGGCCATGGGCAACGACATCGTGGACACACCGGAGTCGTGGGAGGTCGTCGCCTCACGGACGCCGTTCGAGGGCGCGAAGACGGCCGTCAAGTCGGATCAGGTCCGGATGCCCGACAGCTCGGTGGTGCGCCGCGACTACCAGGTGCACCCGGGCTCCGTGTGCGTGCTCGCCCTCGACGAGGAGCAGCGGGTGCTGGTCCTCAAGCAGTTCCGCCACCCGGTGCGGCACCGGCTGTGGGAGCTCCCGGCCGGGCTGCTGGACGTACCCGGTGAGAACCCGCTGCACGCCGCCCAGCGGGAGCTGTACGAGGAGGCGCACGCCAAGGCGGGCGAATGGCGGGTGCTGGCCGACTTCTTCACCTCGCCCGGCGGATCCGACGAGGCCGTCCGGATCTTCCTCGCGCGGGATCTGGCGGAGGCCGAGGGGGAGCGGTACGAGGTCTCCGAGGAGGAGGCGGACATGGAGATCGCCCGGGTCCCGCTCGCGGACCTGGTCCGCGGCGTCCTGGCGGGTGAGCTGCACAACCCGGGACTGGTGACCGGGGTACTGGCCCTGGCCGCCGCCCTCGCCGCCGAGGGCGGCATCGAGGCCCTGCGCCCGGCCCTCGCCCCGTGGCCGGCCCGCCCCTACGAGGCGTAGTCCCCGTGATCGGAGTCCGGCGCGGCCCCGGCGCGGGCCCGCGCCGGGCCCGCGCCGGGGCCGCGCCGGGGCCCGCCGTGCGAGCGGCGCGTGAAAAATAGGTCCATCTGCTGATCCGATCGGGGGATGTGCCCGCCGCGCTCCACACGGGTCGTCGCTCTGCGTGAACTACGCTCGCAATCCGGTGGCAGGGAGAGGAGCGGATCCGTGGCGGATTTCGTCGGGCGGCGGCGTGAGCTCAAGGAGCTGCGCGAGGACATCGCGCGAACCGGGCTCGACACCCTCTCCGGCCGCAAGGCCAAGGCGCCCCGGGCCCGGGTGCTGCTCGTCGCCGGACGGCCGGGGTCCGGACGCACGGCCCTCGCCGAGGCCTTCGTGCAGGAGGTCGCCGAGGAATACCCCGACGGAGTGCTCCGCACCCGGCTCACCACCCCCGGCGGGGCCACCGTGGCCACCGAGCGGGCCGTCCGCGGCCTGCTGGAGCAACTGGGGCGGCCCACCCCGCCCGGAGCCGGTGAGGACGAGCTGAGCTCCGTCCTGCGTACCGCCCTCGAAGGCCGCAAGGCCGTCATCCTGGTCGACGACGCCGTCGACCCCGAGCAGGTGGACGCCCTGCTCCCGGACACTCCCGAGTGCCTCGTCGTGGTCACCGCCGAGGGCCCCCTCACCGGCATCCCCGACGTCCGGCCCTGCACCCTCGGCGGACTCGACACCCCCTCCGCCGTGGAACTGCTCGTCCAGCGCATCGGAGACACCCGGGTCACCGCCGACCCCCGGGCCGCCGAGGCCCTCGCCGAGGAGTGCGGGGGCCAACCCGCCGCCCTCGTCCTCGTCGGAGGCTGGCTCGCCGCCCATCCCAAGGCCTCCGTCGCCGACGTGGCCAAGCAGCTGCACGACATGCCCGCCACCACCGGCGGCCCGCTCGCCCGCGGCTTCCGGCTCGTCTACGAGTCCCTGCCGCAGCCCGCCCAACGGACCCTGCGGCTGCTGCCGCTCGCCCCGGCCGGCACCGTCGACTCGCACACCGCCTCCGCGCTGGCCGGCTGCTCCGTGGCCGCCGCCCAGTCCACCCTCGACGACTTCGCCGGGCTGGGGCTCGTCCGCCCCGCCCGCGACGGCCTCTTCCTGCTGCCCGGCTGCCTCGCGCCGCTGCTCCAGGCCCTCCTGGAGGCCAAGGAGCGCCCCGCCGAGGTCCAGCTGGCCCGGGCCCGGATGCTGGAGCGCACCGTACGGCTGCTGCACTCCTGCCGGGCCATGGCCGAGGCCGAGGAGCCCGGGGTGGACGCCGCCGTCGACGACGACCTGCGCGAACTGCTGGACGGCCTGCCGCGCGCCCTGCGGTTCCCCGACCGACGGGCCGCCGCCACCTGGCTGGACACCCGGCTGCCCGCGCTCACCGCGGCCGCCTCGCTGGCCGTGGCCGACGGCGGGCTCGACACCCTGGCCCGCCGGCTGGTCGCGGCCCTGGTCCGGGCGCTGGCGGACCACCGGGGCACGGCCGGGGCCGCCCCCGAGCTGTACGGCCTGCACCGCCTGGTCCTGGACGTGGCCGAGCGGCGCAACCTGCACCGGGAGCAGGCCGCCGCGCTGCTGAACCTGGCCGACGTGGACGCGGCGACCGGGCGGACACAGGAGGCCCTGGAGCGCTACCGGGCCGCGCTCGACGCCGGACGGGCCGCGATGGACCCGTACGCCACGGGCCGCGCGATGGAATCCGTAGGAGGTGCCTACCAGGAGCTGGCGGACTGGCACCGGGCCTCCGACTGGTTCGGCCGGGCGCTCTCCCATGCCCTCGCCCGGGGCGAGCGCGCAGACGAGGCCCGGCTGTACGGGCGGCTCGGGAACGTCCACACCTACGCGGGGCGGTACGGGGACGCGCTGCGCAGCTGGCGGGCGGCCGCCGCGGGCTACCGGAAGTTGGCCGACGTCCCCGGCCAGGCCAAGGCGTTGAGCGAGATGGCGCGGGTCCAGGAGTACGCCGGCCGCCCCGAGGAGTCGCTGCACACCTGCCGCGAGGCGGTGGAGCTGGCGCGCCGGGCCGGGGACCAGCGGCTTCAGGCCGCACTGCAGGTCCGGCTGGCCGACACGCTGGACAGATTGGGAGACCCCGCAGCTGCCAGGCTGCACCGCTCCGCAGCCGACAGATTGCTGGGAGATGACCCCGCAGCCTGCGAAATCCGTAGTGATTCCGACTGAGATTATTTGTTTGCAAGGCTAGACAGCGCGTCGTCCTTCATTAGACTGGCTTCACCACGACATCCCGTGGTGCATCCCGTTGCGCGTTCTTGTGGGCGGGTATGTATGGAAGTGCCCCCGAAAATCCCCTGAGCCAAGGACCGTGATCGACGATGAAGGTCGGCATCCCCCGCGAGGTCAAGAACAACGAGTTCCGGGTCGCCATCACGCCCGCCGGCGTGCATGAGCTGGTCCGCAACGGCCACCAGGTCTTCATCGAGCAGAACGCCGGTGTGGGTTCCTCGATCACGGACGCCGAGTACGTCTCGGCCGGCGCCGAGATCCTCGGTACCGCCGACGAGGTCTGGGCCACCGCCGACCTGCTGCTCAAGGTCAAGGAGCCCATCGCCGAGGAATACCACCGCCTCCGCAAGGACCAGACGCTCTTCACCTACCTGCACCTCGCGGCCTCCCGCGAGTGCACGGACGCCCTGCTGGAGTCCGGCACCACCGCCATCGCCTACGAGACGGTCGAGCTCGCCAACCGCGCGCTCCCGCTGCTCGCCCCGATGTCCGAGGTCGCGGGCCGCCTGGCCCCGCAGGTCGGCGCCTACCACCTGATGCGCTCGGCCGGCGGCCGCGGCGTCCTCCCGGGCGGTGTCCCCGGCACCCACGCCGGCGAGTGCGTCGTCATCGGCGGCGGCGTCTCCGGCTGGAACGCCGCGCAGATCGCCATCGGCATGGGCTTCCACGTGACCCTGCTCGACCGCGACATCAACAAGCTCCGCGAGGCCGACAAGATCTTCGGCACGAAGATCAAGACGATCGTCTCCAACGCCTACGAGCTGGAGAAGGCCGTCGTCGAGGCCGACCTCGTCATCGGCGCCGTTCTGATCCCGGGTGCGAAGGCCCCGAAGCTGGTCACCAACGAGCTCGTCGCCAAGATGAAGCCCGGAAGTGTCCTTGTCGACATTGCGATCGACCAGGGTGGCTGCTTCGAGGACTCCCGTCCGACCACTCACGCCGAGCCGACCTTCACGGTCCACAACTCGGTCTTCTACTGCGTCGCCAACATGCCGGGCGCGGTGCCGAACACCTCCACCTACGCGCTGACGAACGCGACGCTGCCCTACATCGTGCAGCTCGCCAACCTCGGCTGGGTCGAGGCGCTGCGTCGTGACCCCGCGCTCGGCCTGGGCCTCAACACCCATGACGGCCAGGTCGTTTACGGTCCCGTCGCCGAGGCCCACGGCCTGGAGACCCTGGAGCTGAGCACGCTGCTCGGCTGACACGTCAACGACTGACGTCAATCTC
The DNA here is from genome assembly GCF_053615355.1 of Streptomyces sp. CLCI03. Classification (NCBI taxonomy): domain Bacteria; kingdom Bacillati; phylum Actinomycetota; class Actinomycetes; order Kitasatosporales; family Streptomycetaceae; genus Streptomyces; species Streptomyces sp. CLCI03. The sequence goes on from NZ_CM132132.1 coordinate 6,243,148, forward strand.
ACGTATCCGGCCGGACCTTGCTCGCGAGGTCCGGCCGGTCGCGTTTGCGCGGCGCCCCCGGACCCCGCTCAACTCGCCTCGAACGTAACCCTTTAACCCTTTCGCGCACCCGCGAAACTTCGCAGCGACGGCTCGTGCGCCCTTGACAGAGTGGTGTTCGGTTGCCGACACATCGTGCCGGGTCCGGTGGATTGTGTTGCCGCTGAGTGGTGACACGCCATAGAGTCGCCAACCGTCGGCATGGTGCCACGCTGACCTATCGATAAGTGTCCTGGTCACGTCCGAGGAGGTAAGACGACTTGTGAATGAGTCGACATTTGCTCCTGGGGGTGGTCGAGCAGGGATGCCTGAGCGGGGCCAGGGCCCTACCGGGCTCGAAGCTGTCGGCTCCGTCGCAGTACGCACCTTCGCAAACCACCAGCACATGACGACGCCCCAAAAGAGCATGGACGGCCTAGACGTGAACTCCAGGGCCGGCGACCTGAGCGGCGAAAAGCCCGTGGGTTTCGCCGACTACGACAATGTGCCCGAGGGGCACTTCTACGACCCCGACGCGGAGTACGAACCGGACCCCGAGTACGCGGCCACTCTCGCCCCCGACGCTGCCCGTCAGCGCCGTGAGCGGATCGGCCCGACCGGACGCCCGCTTCCGTACTTCCCGATCCCGGGTCCGCTGACCGACCACGGTCCGGCGAAGATCATCGCGATGTGCAACCAGAAGGGCGGCGTGGGCAAGACCACGTCGACCATCAACCTGGGTGCCGCGCTCGCCGAGTACGGGCGCCGCGTGCTGCTCGTCGACTTCGACCCGCAGGGCGCGCTGTCCGTGGGTCTCGGCGTGAACCCGATGGAACTCGACCTGACGGTCTACAACCTGCTCATGGAGCGGGGCATGTCGGCCGACGAGGTGCTGCTCAAGACGGCGGTCCCCAACATGGACCTGCTGCCGAGCAACATCGACCTGTCCGCTGCCGAGGTGCAGTTGGTCAGTGAGGTCGCGCGCGAGTCCACCCTGCAGCGGGCCCTGAAGCCCCTGCTGGCCGACTACGACTACATCGTGATCGACTGTCAGCCTTCGCTCGGTCTGCTGACCGTGAACGCCCTGACGGCGGCTCACAAGGTCATCGTCCCGCTGGAGTGCGAGTTCTTCGCGCTGCGCGGCGTGGCACTGCTGACCGAGACCATCGAGAAGGTGCAGGAGCGGCTCAACCCGGAGCTGGAGCTCGACGGCATCCTCGCCACGATGTACGACTCCCGTACGGTGCACAGCCGTGAGGTGCTGGCGCGCGTCGTCGAGGCCTTCGACGACCACGTCTACCACACGGTCATCGGCCGCACGGTGCGCTTCCCGGAGACGACGGTCGCCGGTGAGCCGATCACGACGTACGCCTCCAACTCCGTCGGCGCCGCCGCCTACCGCCAGCTCGCCAGGGAGGTGCTCGCCCGGTGTCACGCCGAGTGAGTCTGCCCGGAGCCGACGAACTGTTCCGTACGACCGGGGGGATGGCGCTCCAGTCGTCCTCACCGCGGCGCGGGGTCGAGGAGTCGCCCGCCGCGGAACACTCGGCCACGTCGGCCGAGGGCACGGGGAGCGAGGGTCGCGGCCGGGAGGCCGCGGCCGCCGCGGACACCGGCGGGCCCGTCGTGGGGCAGCCCAGGCGGCCGCAGGAAGGTTCTGCCGGCCCGGCGGGCGGCATGGGGTCGGCCCCGGCCGGCGCGGGCCGCCGGGGCAAGGGGCAGGGCCGGGGCGCGAACCGGCGCCCCAGTGGCCGTGAGCGCCACGACGAGAAGATCACGGTCTACGTCTCCGCCGAGGAACTCATGGACCTGGAGCACGCGCGGCTGGTGCTGCGCGGGGAGCACGGGCTGGCGGTGGACCGGGGCCGCATCGTCCGCGAGGCGGTCGCGGTCGTCCTCGCCGATCTGGAATCCCGCGGGGACGCGAGCATCCTCGTACGGCGCCTGCGCGGCCGCTGACCGCCCTGCGGGCCCGCCTGCCGCCCTGCGGGCCCGCCCCTGCGGTCGTCTCCCGCCCTCCTGGCCGCCTGCGCGCCGCTGCCGGACCTGCTCCTGCGGTGGCGGGGGCTTCCGGACGAGGGCTCCTCACGGTCCGGGTGGGTGCGGCGCCGCGCGGTGGTCCACGGGGGAGCGCCGAGGAGCCCGTACGCTGCTTGATGGCCGCGGCCACGGCGCCCGGCACCCCACACCGCCCCCATGCACCTCCTGGACCGCGATGCCCTTCCCCGCCGAATCCGGCCGACCGACCCGGCGCGTCCTGGGCCGAGGCCCAGGCGCCCCCGACCCGGACCGGGGACCGGAGGCGTACGACGGGGGAGCGGACCGGGAAGGCCCTGGAGCCCCCGAAAGCCCGGAAGCGGCCGCGGTCCCCGAAACCACCGGGGTCCACGACGTCCCCGAGAGCTCCGAAGCCCCTGAGGCGCCCGCTGAGAGCCCCGCGTCGGCGCCGGGCGGTACCGAGCCGGAACGTTCCCCCAAGCCCGCAGACGGCCCGCAGGAGCCGCCTGGGCCCGACCCTTCCCCGACGGCCGGGCCGGCCGTGGGCCAGGACGGCGCGAGCCCCGCGGGCGGCGACGGGCGGTTCACCCTGCGGCTCGCCAACTTCGAGGGCCCCTTCGACCTGCTGCTCCAGCTGATCTCGCGGCACAAGCTCGACGTCACCGAGGTCGCGCTGTCCGAGGTCACCGACGAGTTCATGGCGTACATCCGTGCCATGGGGCCCGACTGGGACCTCGACCAGACCACCGAGTTCCTCGTCGTCGCCGCCACCCTGCTCGACCTGAAGGCCGCCCGGCTGCTGCCGGTCGCCGAGGTGGAGGACGAGGCGGACCTGGCCCTGCTGGAGGCCCGGGACCTGCTCTTCGCACGCCTGCTCCAGTACCGCGCGTACAAGCAGATCGCCGAGATCTTCGAACGGCGCGCGGAGGCCGAGGGCAGGCGGTACCCACGGACGGTCGGGCTGGAGCCGCACCACGCGGACCTGCTGCCCGAGGTCGTCATCAGCATCGGGACGGAGGGGTTCGCCCGGCTCGCGGTGAAGGCCATGCAGCCCAAGGCCAAGCCCCAGGTGTACGTGGACCACATCCACGCCCCCCTGGTCAGCGTCCGGGAGCAGGCCGGCCTGGTGGTGCGGATGCTGAAGGCGCGCGGGGAGGCCACCTTCCAGGAGCTCACCGAGGACGCCGAGGACACCCTCACCGTCGTCGCGCGCTTCCTGGCCCTGCTGGAGCTCTACCGGGAGAAGGCGGTCGTCCTCGACCAGGAGGAGGCCCTGCGGACCCTCACCGTGCGCTGGAGCGGTGGGGACGGTGACGGTATGCCGACCGTGACCGACGAGTTCGACCGGATCGTGGAGGCGAAGGATTGAACGGCGACGTGAGCGCGGTGGCCGCGCTGGAGCTGAAGCCGGCCCTGGAGGCCGTGCTCATGGTCGTGGACGAGCCGGCCACCGAGGCGCACCTGGCCAAGGTGCTGGAGCGCACCCCGCGCGAGGTCGCGCAGGCGCTGCGGGAGCTGGCCGACGAGTACACGGCCGCGCGTCGGGGCTTCGAGCTGCGGCTGGTGGCCGGTGGCTGGCGGTTCTACACCCGGGCCGAGTACGCGCCCGCCGTGGAGGGCTTCGTCCTGGACGGCCAGCAGGCCCGGCTCACCCAGGCGGCCCTGGAGACCCTGGCGGTCGTCGCGTACCGCCAGCCGGTCAGCCGATCGCGGGTCTCGGCGGTCCGCGGAGTCAACTGCGACGGGGTCATGCGGACCCTCCTCCAGCGCGGTCTGGTGGAGGAGGCGGGGACGGAACCCGAAACAGGTGCGATCCTGTACAGGACGACGAACTACTTTCTGGAGCGGATGGGCCTGCGCGGCCTGGACGAGCTCCCGGAGCTCGCGCCCTTCCTCCCCGAGGCGGACGCGATCGAAGCCGAGACGCAAGAAGGTGTGCCGTCGTTCGATCCGGACGCACCGGACACAGATGCAGACGACGACAAGACGACGGAACTTTGATGCGAAGCAGCGGCAACGGCAACGGTGGCGGCAACAGGAACAGCGGCGGCGGAGGCGGCGGGCGCGGTAACTCCCGCGGTGGCTCCTCCAACGGCGGCGGTGGCTACCGCGGGAGCGGCTCCGGCGGTGGCAGCGGCTCCGGCGGCTCCCGTGGCGGCAGCTCCGGCGGCGGCTCCCGTGGCGGTAGCTCCGGCGGCGGCTACCGGGGCGGCAGCTCCGGCGGCTCGCGTGGCGGTAGCTCCGGTGGTGGCTACCAGGGCGGCGGCTCGCGTGGCGGTAGCTCCGGTGGTGGCTACCAGGGCGGTGGCTCCCGTGGCGGCAGCTCCGGCGGCGGGTACCAGGGCGGTGGCGGCTACCAGGGCGGCTCCGACTCGCGCGACCGCGACCAGCCGGCCCCCCGCATCCGCAACCCGCGTCCCGAGGAGCGCCGCTACGACGTCGGCCCCGAGGGCGAGCGCAGCGGACGCAGCGGCCCCAAGGCGGGCGGCGGCGGTGCCCGTGGCGCCGCGGCACGCGGTGGCGCCAAGGGCGGTCCGCGTACCTCCAGGACCCCCGGCATCGGCGGCGCCGGCGGCCCGCGCAGCGGCCCCGGCAGCCGGAGCGGCCAGTCCCGTCCGCGTGAGCTGGACGCGCGCATCGAGGAGCGCGTGCGCGACCGGTACGCCGACAAGCCCGTGGTCAAGACCCCGAAGACCTTCCCGGGTGCCGAGGAGGAGGGTGAGCGTCTGCAGAAGGTGCTCGCCCGCGCCGGCATGGGTTCGCGTCGTGCCTGCGAGGAGCTCATCGAGCAGGCCCGCGTCGAGGTCAACGGCGAGATCGTGCTGGAGCAGGGCAAGCGCGTCCTGCCGAAGGACGAGATCAAGGTGGACGGCCTGACCGTCGCCACCCAGTCGTACCTGTTCTTCGCGCTGAACAAGCCCGCCGGCGTCGTCTCCACCATGGAGGACCCGGACGGCCGTCAGTGCCTCGGTGACTACGTCACCAACCGTGAGACCCGTCTCTTCCACGTCGGCCGGCTCGACACCGAGACCGAGGGCATCATCCTGCTCACCAACCACGGTGAGCTGGCCCACCGCCTCACGCACCCGAAGTACGGCGTGCAGAAGACGTACGTGGCCGCGATCACCGGCTCGCTGCCGCGCGACATCGGCAAGCGGCTCAAGGACGGCATCGAGCTGGAGGACGGGTACGCCCGCGCCGACAACTTCCGCGTCGTCGACCAGGTCGGCAAGAACTACCTGGTCGAGGTCACCCTCCACGAGGGTCGCAAGCACATCGTCCGCCGCATGCTGGCCGAGGCGGGCTTCCCCGTCGACAAGCTCGTCCGGACCTCCTTCGGTCCGATCGAGCTGGGCGACCAGAAGTCCGGCTGGCTGCGCCGCCTGACCAACACCGAGGTCGGCATGCTGATGCGCGAGGTCGGTCTCTAGGACGCAGGCCGGTCGCCCCACGGGCGGCCGGACCGAACACGGAAAACCCGCGGTGCCCTCGGGCATCGCGGGTTTTCTGCTTGTCGGGCACCCCGATCACTGTTTATAGTCAGTCTGACCATTAAACGTTCGAGGGGGTCGGCATGAGCTGGACCATGAGCTGGACCGAGGTGCTCGGCTTCGCCACCGGCGCCCTGTGCGTCTGGTTGGTCGCCCGGCAGCACGTGGCCAACTGGCCGATCGGCATCGCCAACAACATCTTCTTCATCGTGCTCTTCGCCCAGGCCGGCCTCTACGCCGACGCCGGGCTCCAGATCGTCTTCATCGCCCTCGCCGCCTACGGCTGGTGGTCCTGGACCCACGGGGGTGGACCAGGATCCGCCGAGGCCCTGCCGGTGCGCCGCACCGCGCGCACCGAATGGGTCGGGCTCGCCGCGGCGGGGGCGGTGGGGGTGCTCGCACTCACACTGCTGCTGAGCCGGGCCACCGACTCCACCGTCCCCTTCTGGGACGCGGCCACCACCGGCCTCTCGCTCGCCGCCACGTACGGGCAGTGCCGCAAGCTCGTCGAGTCCTGGTGGCTGTGGATCGCCGCCGACCTCGTCTACATCCCGCTCTACGCCTACAAGGGCCTCTACCTGACCTCCGCGCTCTACGTGGGCTTCCTCGCCCTGTGCGTGGTCGGACTCCTCGGCTGGCGGCGCTCGCTGCCGGCGCGGGACACCCGTACGACGGCGGAGGCGACGGCATGAGACGCCACGGGCACGGCCTGGTCCTCGGCAAGTTCTACCCGCCGCACGCCGGCCACCACCACCTCGTGCGCACCGCCCAGGACCAGTGCGAACGGCTGACCGTGCTGGTGTGCGCGGCCTCCGTCGAGTCGGTCCCGCTCGCCGACCGGGTCGCCTGGATGCGTGAGGCGCACCCCGGGGCCGAGGTCGTCGGCGCGGTGGACGACATCCCCGTCGACCTGCACGACCCGGACATCTGGGAGGCCCACATGGCGGTCTTCCGCGGCGCGGTCCCCGGGCGGGTGGACGCCGTCTTCACCTCGGAGGAGTACGGGAGCGAGCTCGCCCGCAGGTTCGGCGCCGAGGAGGTCCTGGTGGACCGGGAACGCACGCTGTTCCCCGTGTCCGGGACGGCGGTACGCCGGGACCCGGCCGGCTCCTGGGAGTTCCTCGGGCCGGCCGTCCGGGCCGCCCTCACCCGGCGGGTCGTCGTCCTCGGCGCGGAGTCCACCGGGACCACCACGCTCTCGCGGGCCCTCGCCGACCACTACCGCCGCCGAGGCGGCGTATGGGCCAAGACGGGCTGGGTCCCCGAGTACGGGCGCCGGTTCAGCGAGGAGAAGCTGGCGGCCGCCCGAGCCGCCGACCCGGCTGCCTCCTGGGCGGACGTGACCTTCACCTCCGAGGAGTTCCCGCTCATCGCCCGCCACCAGGACGCGGACGAGGAGCACGCCGCCCGGCTCGGCTCACCCGTGCTGTTCTGCGACACCGACTCCTTCGCGACCGGGATCTGGCACGAGCGGTACATGGGCGGCCGCAACGAGGAGGTCGAGCGGATCGCCGACCTCACCCGGCGGGACCTGTACCTGCTCACCGACCACACCGACGTGCCCTTCGAGGACGACGGACTGCGGGACGGGGAGCACCTGCGGCCCTGGATGACCGAGCGGTTCCGGGCGGAACTGGAGCGCACCGGAAGGCGTTTCCTCGTCGTACGCGGGGATCGGGCGGCCCGACTGGAGACGGCCGTCCGGGCCGTGGACGGACTGCTGGCCGAGGGCTGGCACTTCACCGACCCCCTTCCGGAGAACCGATGACCGCCGGCTATGACCCCTACGCCTTCGAGCCGTTCGCGGTGACCGTCGACCTGGCCGTGTTCACCGTGCGCGCCGGCGCCCTGCACGTGCTGCTGATCCGGCGCGGCCAGGAACCGTACGCCGGGGCCTGGGCGCTGCCCGGCGGGTTCGTCCTGCCGCGGGAGTCCGCCGAGACCGCCGCCCGGCGCGAACTGGCCGAGGAGACCGGCCTGCCGGAGCGGCTCGTCGCCGCGCTCCACCTCGAACAGCTGCGCACGTACAGCGAACCGGACCGCGACCCCCGGATGCGGGTGGTCTCGGTGGCCTTCACCGCCCTCGTCCCGGACCTGCCGGAGCCGGCGGCCGAGGGCGGCGGGGACGCGGCCCACGCCCGCTGGCTGGCCGTGGAGGACGTGTCGGAGCTCGCCTTCGACCACGCGGTGATCCTGGCGGACGCCCGCGAGCGGATCGGCGCCAAGCTGGAGTACACCTGCCTCGCCACCGGCTTCTGCCCGCCCGAGTTCACCCTCGGCGAGCTGCAGTCCGTCTACGAGACCGTCTGGAACACCAGCCTCGACCGCCCCAACTTCCGCCGCAAGGTCCTGGCGACGCCGGGCTTCGTCGAAGCCGTACCGGGCGCCGCCCGGCTGACCGGCGGCCGCGGCAAACCGGCCGCCCTCTACCGGCCCGGTCCGGCGACCACCCTCCACCCACCCCTGCTGCGACCGGAAGGATCCACCGGATGACCACCAAGCGAGCCGCCACCGGCGCCATGATCGGCCTGGCCCTGGGCGACGCCCTCGGCTTCCCGACCGAGTTCGACGACGTGCCCTCGATCCTGGCCAAGACCGGGCCCTGGCGAGAGATGCGCCTGCCGCGCCCGGCGATCGTCACGGACGACACCCAGATGACCCTCGCCCTCGCCCGCGGCATGCGGACGGCGGCCGAGCGGGGACCGGTCGGGCCGCTGCGCCTGACCGGCCCGGTCCGCGAGGAGTTCGTCGACTGGTACCACTCCCCGGAGAACAACCGGGCACCCGGCCGCACCTGTTTGACGGCCTGCGGGCTGCTGGACACCCCGGACCGGGACTGGCGCGACGCCAGCCAGATCGGCTCCAAGGGGTGCGGCGCCAACATGCGCGTGGTCCCGGTCGGGCTGGTGCCGGACTGGACCGAGGAGGAGCGGGCCGGCGCCGCACAGCTCCAGTCGGCCCTCACCCACGGGCACCCCACGGCGCTCGCCGCCTCCGACCTGACCGCACGGGCGGTGTACCTGCTGGCCGAGGGCACCGAGGTGACGGGGCTCGTCGGACGGCTGCGTTCGTACGCCCTGGAGAACCGCACCCGCTACCACGAGCGCTGGCTCGGCGACCTGTGGATGCGGACCGCGTCCGACGCCTCCCCGGAGTCCTTCATGGCCCGCGGCTGGGACGATTGCCTGGCGGTCCTGGACCGGCTGGCGGCCGCCCTGCGGTCCCCCTCCCCGGAGACCGACCCCTGCCTGGCCACGGGCGACGGCTGGATCGCCGAGGAGGCCCTCGCCACCGCCCTGCACTGCTTCCTGCTCTTCCCCGACGAGCCGCTCGCCGCGCTGCGCCGGGCGGCCTGCACGCGCGGCGACTCCGACTCCATCGCCTGCCTCGCCGGGGCCTTCGCCGGAGCCCACCTCGGCGCGGACGTCTGGCCCCGGGAATGGGAGGGCCGCATCGAGTACCGGGACGAACTCCTGGCCTTCGGCGCCCTCTGGGATGCTTGATCCATGCTGGACGCACTGAGTCTCGACCTGACCCCCGTCGTGGCGGAGCAGCCCGACCCGCTGCTCTTCGCCACGGTCTCCGGCGCGCACCTGTACGGCTTCCCGTCCCGGGACTCCGACATCGACCTGCGCGGCGCCCACCTGCTCCCGGCCCAGGACCTGCTGGGCCTGCGCGAGCCGGAGGAGACCCGCAGCCGCATGTGGGACCGGGACGACGTGGAGATGGACCTCGTCACGCACGACCTGCGCAAGTTCGTCCGCCTGATGCTCAACCGCAACGGCTACGTCCTGGAGCAGCTGCTCTCGCCGCTCGTGGTCCACACGACACCGGCGCACGAGGAACTGATCGCGCTGGCCCCCGGCGTGCTGACCTCCCACCACGCGCACCACTACCGGGGGTTCGCCGGCACCCAGTGGCGGCTCTTCGAGAAGGCCGCCGAACTCAAACCGCTGCTCTACGCGTTCCGGGCGCTGCTCACCGGCATCCACCTCATGCGGTCGGGCGAGGTGCAGGCCCACCTGCCGACCCTGCTGGCCGAGGTGCCGGAGGCGCCCCCGTACCTCGCCGCCCTGATCGAGGCCAAGGTGGCCGCCGAGCACGGGGGGTACGCGGGCCCGCCGCTCGGCGGCGTGCGCGCGGACATCGAGGCGCTGCACACGGTGCTGGACGAGGCCCAGGCCGGGTCCGCGCTGCCCGAGCAGGTGTCGGCGTACGACGCCCTCGACGAGTTCGTCGTACGGCGGCGCACGGCGCGCGACTGAGCTACCCGGCCGACGCGCGGCGGGTGCGGACCAGGAAGTCCTGCACCCGCGCCCGGTCCGGCTCCGCGGGCAGCACGGTGGAGGCCAGGGCCGAATCCGTCTCCTCCTGGAGGCGGGCCATCCAGGCGTCCACCTCCTCCCAGGTGAGCTCGCCGCGGCGGACCGCGAGCAGGCGGTCGCGGTGCGGGCCGGCGTCGATGGTCAGCCGGCCGGTGCGCAGGAGGTCACGGCAGGACAGCAGCAGGCGCAGCAGGTGCATGGCGTGCTTCCAGCGCGGGGCGCCGTGGATCCGGACGTCCGCGAGGAGTTTGCCGCGCTGGGAGGCCGCGTAGCGGCTGAAGCTGGTGTGGGCCCGGCGGGAGAGGAAGGCCCCGCGGAGGGAGAGCAGCTCCTCGCCGACCGGGGTGACCTCTTCCACCAGGGGGGAGTGCAGGCACTCCAGGATGTTGGGATTGGCCCGCAGGGCGAGTTCGCAGAAGCGCTCCAGCTCCCAGGAGAACTCCTCCTCCCGAGGGCCCTCCACGTGCGTGGGGGGCTTGTCGAGCCGCCAGAACAGGGGCGTCGGGGCGAGGTAGACACCGCGCAGGTCGGTGTCGCTCGCCTCCGTCGCCAGCCCGAACGCCCGGGAGCCCATCACACACCGGTAGACCGTGTGGTCCCGTACCAGCGTCAGATCGTCCATCCCGGGAGCGTAGGCGCCTGACCTGCCGCTATGCGAGTGAGATATTGCCGTCCGCCGCGACCTTGATCTTCTTCTCCGCCAGTCCCTTGGTGGCCGGACCCTTGGTCACCGCACCGTCGGCGATCGCGAACTTGCTGTTGTGGCACGGGCAGTCGATGCTGCCGTCCTCCACCTTGTTGACCAGGCAGCCCTGGTGGGGGCAGACCGCCGTGAAGCATTTGAAGGTGCCGGCCTTGGGCTGGGTGACGACGACCTTCTCCTCCTTGAAGACCTTGCCGCCGCCGACCGGCACGTCCGCCTTCTTGGTGAGGGCCTTGCCCGCCGTCCCCGCGTCCGGGGTGGCGGGCGCCGGGGCCGCGGGCTCGGCGGGCACCTCGTTCGGTTCCGCCGGGGAGGCCTTTTCACCGCCGCCTCCGCAGGCGGTGATCGCGCCGCCCGCCAGGGTGGCCGCGCCGATCGTCAGTACCGTGCGCCGGGCGGTGTGCGTGAGGTCGCTCATGAGTCTCTCCTCGCTTCGTGGCCGGATGGCGTGCAGCATCCTGGCCTGCGGCGGGCCTCAGGTGAAGCCTGCCGCGCCGGTTCATCGGCCCGGTTCCCATGGGGCCAGTGAGGCAGGGCTGCCGGGTGTGCGTACGACCTCCCACACGTGGATCACGGCTTCCCGGTTCAGTGGGCCGTGAACATGGGGGTAGCGCCCGCCGGAATCAGCGTCCCGGCGGACCTCGGCGGTCAGCGCGCCCTCGTCGAGCTCCACCGCGAGCAGGATCCCCGGTACCGCCCGGTAGTGCGCGTCGACGATCGCGAGTGCCGTGGGGCGGTCCGCCGAACAGTGGACGAACCCTTCGGCCTCCAGCGAGGGCGGGGCGTACGGGAGCTCGGGCGCGGCGGTCCAGTCGGCGAGCGGAACGATGTGGAAGATCATGCGGATGGTTCTACCGCAGGGGTCGTGGACGTGTGCGCCAGGTGGCGGCATTGTCGACAATGGGTGACATTGTCCGTGTCTCGAAGCCGGGTGCGAAGCACTCCGCGCGGCCCGGCCCCCCTGCGAAAGGCATGACGATGGCGGGTAACGACCTCGGCTCTCTGCTCGGCGGCCTCCTGGGAGGGAGCGGCGGCCAGGGCGGCAGCGGCGGCGCCGGCGGCAACGTCCTCGGTGCGCTGCTCGGCGCCCTCATGGGCGGCGCCGGCGGCTCGCATGCCGGCGGGAGCAACCCGCTCGGCGGTCTGATGGACATGCTGACCAGATCGGGCCTCGCCGACCAGGCCCAGTCCTGGATCGGCACCGGCGACAACCAGTCGGTCAGCGGCGCCCAGATCGCCGAGGCGCTGCCCGACGAGGCCCTGCAGAAGGCGGCCGCGCAGACCGGCGTGAGCCCGCAGGAGGCCGCCGACGAGATCGCGCGGGCGCTGCCGACGGCCGTCGACAGGCTGAGCCCGGAAGGACAGCTTCCGACCGGCTCGCTGGAGGAGATCATCCGGGCGCAGAAGTTCTGACCGTCCGGCAGCCCGGCAGGAGGGCCCGGCCGCCGTCCCACGGGATGGGCGGTCGGGCCCTCCTGTCGCGGGTGCTGGATACCCTGGCCGGACAGTCCGTCAGCTCGCCTTTCCGTCCCCTTGGAGTGCCTCGTGAGAACCGCCGTCGTCATCGGAACCGGACTGATCGGCACCTCCGCGGCGCTCGCCCTGTCCGCCCGGGGCATCACCGTCCACCTCGCCGACCACGACCCGGACCGGGCCCGTACGGCGGCCGCCCTCGGGGCCGGCACCGACGAGCCCCCGCACGAGCAGGTCGACCTCGCGATCGTCGCCGTACCGCCGGCCCACGTGGCCGCGACCCTCGCCGACCTGATCGGGCGCGGCGTCGCGCGCGCCTACGTGGACGTGGCCAGCGTCAAGGGCGGACCGCGCCGCGAGCTCGCGGCGCTCGGCGTGGACGTCACCGCCTACATCGGAACGCACCCGATGGCCGGCAAGGAGCAGTCCGGGCCGCTCGCCGCCACCGCGGACCTCTTCGAGGGCCGCCCGTGGGTGCTGACCCCCTCCCGGGACACCGACCACGAGGTGCTCAACCTCGCACTGGAGCTCGTGGCGCTCTCCCGCGCCGTACCGGTGGTGATGGACGCCGACGCCCACGACCGCGCGGTGGCGCTCGTCTCGCACACCCCCCAGCTGGTCTCCAGCATGGTCGCGGCCCGGCTGGAGGAGGCCGACGAGACGGCCGTGCGACTGTGCGGGCAGGGCATCCGCGACGTCACCCGGATCGCGGCCTCCGACCCGCGGATGTGGGTGGAGATCCTGTCGGCCAACCCGGGACCGGTGGCCGACGTCCTCGCCGGCATCGCCGCCGACCTGGAGGAGACCGTGGAGGCACTGCGCGGCCTGCAGTCCGCCGACGTGGAGAAGCGGCGCGGCGGCGCCGCCGGCATCGAGGACGTGCTGCGCCGCGGCAACGCGGGCCGGGTCCGCGTCCCGGGCAAGCACGGCGCGGCGCCCACCGTCTACGAGACGGTGGCCGTGCTCATCAGCGACCAGCCCGGCGAGCTGGCCCGCATCTTCGCCGACGCCGGCCGGGCCGGGGTCAACATCGAGGACGTACGGATCGAGCACGCGACGGGCCAGCAGGCCGGCCTCGTCCAGCTCATGGTGGAGCCCCGGGCGGTGGCCGGCCTGACCGCCGAGCTGCGCGAGCGGGGCTGGGCGCTGCGTCAGCAGTAGCGCGCGGCCCCCGCGGGCCCCCGGAACGCACGGCGGGGACGGGGGCCGTCCGGGGCCGGTAACCTTGGGGAGGGGCGCTTTGCCGCGCCCGGACACGTACGCGCAACCAGGAAGGTGCCCGCACCGTGGAAACCGCAGCTCCGTCCGCCGTGATCGTCGCCATCGACGGTCCCTCCGGCACGGGCAAGTCCAGCACCTCCAAGGCCGTGGCCGCCAAGCTCGGGCTGCGCTACCTGGACACCGGCGCCCAGTACCGGGCCATCACCTGGTGGATGATCACCAACGGCGTCGACACCGACGACCCGCAGGCCATCGCGATCGCCGCCGGCAAGCCCACCATCGTGTCCGGCACCGACCCGGCCGCCCCCACCATCACCGTGGACGGCCTCGACGCCGCCGGCCCCATCCGGACCCAGGAGGTCACCTCGAAGGTCAGCGCCGTCAGCGCCGTCCCCGAGGTGCGCACCCTGATCACCGACCTGCAGCGCTCCATCGCCGCCGAGGCGGCCCAGGAGGCCGACGGGATCGTCGTCGAGGGCCGGGACATCGGCACCACCGTCCTGCCCGACGCCGACCTCAAGATCTTCCTGACCGCTTCCGCCGAGGCGCGCGCCGCCCGGCGCAGCGGCGAGCTCCGCGGCAAGGAGGCCGCCGACCTCGCGGCCACCAAGGAGGCGCTGATCAAGCGCGACGCGGCCGACTCCGGCCGCAAGACCTCCCCGCTGGCCAAGGCCGACGACGCCGCCGAGGTGGACACCACCGAACTCACGCTCGACCAGGTGATCGAGTGCGTCGTGACGCTGGTGGAAGAGAAGCGGGCGGGCCGCAAGTGAGCCAAGCGCCCTCCCTCAAGGGTGCGGCGGTCGGCAGGCGCATCGGCATCGGGCTCATGTACGGGCTCTGGAAGCCGCGCGTACTGGGGGCCTGGAAGGTGCCCGCCTCGGGCCCCGTCATCCTCGCCGTGAACCACTCGCACAACATCGACGGCCCCATGGTCATGGGCACCGCGCCCCGGCCGCTGCACTTCCTGATCAAGAAGGAAGCGTACGTGGGCCCGCTCGGTCCCTTCCTGGACGGGATCGGGCAGGTCAAGGTCGACCGCGGCGGCCCCGACCGGACCGCGATAGGCCGCGCCCTCGGCGTGCTCGACAATGGAGGGGCCCTGGGGATATTTCCCGAGGGCACCCGGGGCGAGGGCGACTTCGCCTCGCTGCGGGCGGGCCTCGCGTACTTCGCGGTCCGCAGCGGCGCTCCCATCGTCCCCGTGGCCGTACTGGGCAGCGGGGACACCCCGGGGCGCGTCGTCAAGGGCCTGCCGGCCCTCAAGAGCCGGGTCGACGTCGTCTTCGGGTCGGCCTTCGACGCGGGCGACGGCAGCGGCCGCCGCACCCGTACCGCCCTGGACCAGGCCACCGTACGCATCCAGGACCGGCTGACCGCCCACCTGGCCGACGCCAAGCGCCTGACCGGGCGCTGAGCGAGACTTGAAACCAGTAGTGGAACCGCGCTGCGCGGGCACCACCGACCACCACGAACGACGAGGAACGGACTTCATGAACGACCAGCACGACCACGGAGCACTTGGCGACGCCGAGTACGCGGAGTTCATGGAGCTCGCCGCGGAAGAGGGCTTCGACATCGAAGATGTCGAAGGCGCGATCGAGGAGGCCGGTCACGGCCCGCTTCCCGTCCTCGCCGTCGTCGGCCGCCCGAATGTCGGCAAGTCGACCCTGGTGAACCGCATCATCGGCCGCCGCGAGGCGGTCGTCGAGGACAAGCCCGGCGTCACCCGCGACCGCGTCACGTACGAGGCCGAATGGGCCGGCCGCCGCTTCAAGGTCGTCGACACCGGTGGCTGGGAGCAGGACGTCCTCGGCATCGACGCCTCCGTCGCCGCCCAGGCCGAGTACGCCATCGAGGCCGCCGACGCGGTCGTCTTCGTCGTCGACGCCAAGGTCGGCGCCACCGACACCGACGAGGCCGTCGTCCGGTTGCTGCGCAAGGCGGGCAAGCCCGTCGTGCTGTGCGCCAACAAGGTCGACGGCCAGAGCGGCGAGTCCGACGCGGCCTCCCTGTGGTCGCTGGGCCTCGGCATGCCGCACCCGGTCTCCTCGCTGCACGGCCGCGGCACCGGCGACATGCTCGACGCCGTCCTGGAGGCCCTGCCCGAGGCCCCCGCGCAGACCTTCGGCGGCGCCGCCCTCGGCGGCCCGCGCCGCATCGCGCTCATCGGCCGCCCGAACGTCGGCAAGTCCTCGCTGCTCAACAAGGTGGCGAAGGAGGACCGCGTCGTCGTCAACGAGCTGGCCGGCACCACCCGCGACCCGGTCGACGAGCTGATCGAACTCGGTGGCATCACCTGGAAGTTCGTCGACACCGCCGGTATCCGCAAGAAGGTCCACCTGCAGCAGGGCGCCGACTACTACGCCTCCCTGCGCACGGCCGCCGCCGTCGAGAAGGCGGAGGTCGCGGTGATCCTGATCGACACGACCGAGAGCATCAGCGTCCAGGACCAGCGCATCATCACGATGGCCGTCGAGGCGGGCCGCGCGATCGTGGTCGCCTACAACAAGTGGGACGAGCTCGACGAGGAGCGCCGCTACTACCTTGAGCGCGAGATCGAGACCGAGATGCAGCAGGTCTCCTGGGCGCCCCGGGTGAACGTCTCGGCGCTCACCGGCCGGCACATGGAGAAGCTGGTCCCGGCGATCGAGACGGCCCTGGCGGGCTGGGAGACGCGCGTCCCCACCGGCCGGCTGAACGCCTTCCTCGGTGAGGTCGTCGCCGCCCACCCGCACCCGATCCGTGGCGGCAAGCAGCCCCGCATCCTGTTCGGTACCCAGGCGGGCAGCAAGCCGCCGCGGTTCGTCCTCTTCGCCTCCGGCTTCCTGGAGCACGGCTACCGGCGCTTCATCGAGCGCCGCCTGCGCGAGGAGTTCGGCTTCGAGGGCACCCCGATCCACATCTCGGTGCGGGTGCGTGAGAAGCGCGGCGCCCAGTACAAGAAGAAGAAGTAGCGGCCGGGCGAGGACTTCGGCGGACTCGGCGGGGTCAGTAGCCCCGGCGCGGAGCGGGCGGCAGGGCCGCCGGGATGTGGGTCATCCCGGTCTGGTGCTGCCGCCCGTCGGCGTATCCGGGGCTGCCCGCGTACGAGTACGCCGGCTGCGGCTGCGGGGTGTACGAGGGCTGCCAGCCGTCGACGCGCTGCCACGCGGAGCCGCTCCAACCGCTGCCGTACGACGTGCCGCTCGTGTACGAGCCTCCGTAGGAGAAGGCCGTGAAGCCGTGGTCCTCCTCGCCCGTACGGTCGCCCGGCAGCGTCCGGAAGGCGCGCAGGTACTCCGAGTACAGCGTGTCGTAGATGGGGGTGTGCGAGACGGCCGGAGCGGGGTCCCGGTCCCGTGCGGGACGCATCGCGGGGACGGTGCTCGGATAGGACGGGGCGCGGGAGGAGTCGTATGAATGCACGTACCAGCCAACGAAACCGGCGCGCTGCGGATGCGGGGTGACAGGGGAGGAAACACAGATCGCCGGGGGTGTGCGGGACGGACCGCACACCCCCGGCGCACGCCGCCCGGCCCCCTCGGCAGGGGGCCGGGCGGCCGTTTCGGGTCCGGCTGGATCAGGCGCCGGGCGTACCCGCCAGCGGCATCGCGGCGGCCACGAGCTTGCCCGCGGCGGCGGCCTTGTCGAGGGCGTCGCGCAGCAGGTCCTCGCGGGGCTGCTGGCCGATGGAGCCGACCGGGGCGGCGTAGATGAGCACGCGCTGGGTCTTGTTGACGGCGGCCCGCCAGCCGTCGGTGACCGACAGCGCCTGGTGGGCCTGCCACCAGGCGACCTGACCGCCGCCGTCGTTGCCCGGCTGCAGCACGGCGTGCAGCTGGCCCGCGGCGAGCAGGACCGACCAGCCGCCGAGGACGGTGGGGACCTCGGAGGTGTCGGTGACGGGGATGAAGCCCTGCTCGATGAGGAGCGGCAGGAAGTCGTCGCCGGGGCCGTCGCTGCCGGGGCGGGCGATGGGCGCGGTCGGCTCGACGACCAGGGCCGGGTGCAGCTCCCCGGCGATCAGGATCAGGCCGCTGGTGATACCGAGGACGGCCTGGCCGCCGGACACGTTCTGCGGGGCGGCGCCGGGGCCGCCGGCGGCGGCCGGGCTGTCGCCGGTGATGCTGCGGACGGCGCCCTGGAGCTGCTCCTCGGAGACCGAGACCACCTGCGAGGGGATGCAGGTGGCGTGGGCGAAGGCGAGGACGGCGGTCTCCTCGCCGACGAACAGCACGGTGCTGGTGCGGTCGTTCTCGGGGTCGCCCGGGGTGCGGCAGGAGGTGCAGTCGTAACTGCGCGGCGCGTCTTCGCCGACGAGCAGCCTGTCGGCTTCTTCGTCACCGATCTCGGCACGTACCTCATCACTGACGTCGAGCATGCGCGGCACGGGGTGGCTCCTCGGCATAGGTGCGGGTCCGGGAGGCTCCCGGCTCGCCGGGCTCAACGGCCGAGCGGCGGCCGGGGTCACGCCATTTGAGGGAACGGATTCGAACCTGGCCCCCGGAAGGGTGAACCGTCCGACCGGGGCTTCGCTTTCATGCCAACTGTTTTCAGGTTGTGCTCAGTTGATGCCCGGGTGTGGCCGTTTGAGGCGGTGTCGGCGGTCGGCCGACCGGGTGGGGCGCGGTGACCTGCCGCGTGGCGGGCGGATGGGGCCCGCACGGGGCTGCGTAGCGTGACCCGATGCCCAACCACCGGACCCGGCGGGCCGCTTCCGGCGGCGCCGTCGCCCTCGCCGCCGTGCTGGCGCTCGTACTGCCCCACGGCTCCGCGGCCGCGGCTCCGCCGCCTCCGGCGCCCGGGCCGGCCGGGGCGGCGCACCCGGGCTCGCCCGGGGTGATCGGCGACGGGCCGGGGGACTGCGGACCGGGCGGGGAGTGGCCCTGGGACTGTGTGGCCGACTGCGAGAGCGGTGGGCGGTGGGCGGTGAACACCGGCAACGGCTTCTACGGAGGGCTGCAGTTCTGGCAGCCGACGTGGGAGGAGTACGGCGGGACGGCCTTCGCGAAACGGGCCGACCTGGCCACCCGCGCGCAGCAGATCCGGGTCGCGGAGGAGGTCCTCGGCTCGCAGGGCTGGAACGCGTGGCCGGTGTGCTCCAAGCGGTACGGGCTGGCCGGGCGGATGCACACGGTGCGGGACGGCGACACGCTGGTGACGATCGCCCGCAAGCACCGCGTACGGGGCGGGTGGCGGGCGCTGTACGAGGCGAACCGGGACCGGATCGGGCCGAAGCCGGAGGCCCTCGTGGTGGGCATGCTGCTGGTCATCCCCACCGCGGAGGCCGCCACCCCGCCGCCGGCTCCGGCCGGGCCGAAGCCCGCGCCGGTCACCACCCCGGCCGGGGGACCGACGGCCCCGTCGTCCTCTCCGTCGCCGGCACGGTCGCCGCGCCCCTGACCGGGGCACACGGGGCACACGGGGCGCACGGGCCGTCCGCGCGTTGCGTGATGCCGTGAGGGCGCAGACCCTGGAGAGAACGAGCCGAACGGCTCGCTCGGATTCCGGTGGTGAGCCAGATGTTCCAGAGCGGACACGCACCCGCACGTGCCGCGGCCTGCGCGACGGCCGCGGTCCTGCTGGCCGTACCGGCGGTGGTGGGCTGGTCCTCGCCCGCCGGGGCGACCGCGTCCTCGGGCCCGCCGTCCGCCACGGTCCTGTTCCTGCCGACCGCGGACGGGCCGGCGGATCCCGCGGCGGCGAAGGAGCAGATCGAGAAGAACTGGACCGCCTTCTTCGACCCGAAGACCCCGACCGAGGAGAAGGCCGAGCTGCTGCAGCACGGCGAGCTGCTCACGGCGCTGCTGGACGGCTTCTCGGCCGGCGCCGAGGCGGCCAAGACCTCCGTCGAGGTCACCGACGTCACCTTCACCTCGCCCACCGAGGCCGAGGTGACCTACGACCTCAAGGTCGGCGGCGACACGGTGCTGCCCGACAGCAAGGGGGCCGTGGAGTTCGAGGACGGGGTCTGGAAGGTCTCCGTGAAGACCCTCTGCGCGCTCGTCGAGCTCAGCGGCGCCGAGGCGCCACCGCTGGTCTGCTGAGGCCCGCCCGGCCGCCTGCCCGGTTGCGCCCGCCCGCCCCGCCCGCTCGGGGCGCGGCCCGGCACGGCGCGCCGGCAGACTCTGGGGATGCTCGACACCTCCGCACGACTGCTGCGCCTGCTGTCCCTGCTGCAGGCCCACCGCGAATGGACCGGGGCCGACCTCGCCGACCGCCTCGGGGTCACCGCGCGGACGGTCCGGCGCGACGTCGACCGGCTGCGGGAGCTCGGCTATCCGGTGAACGCCAGCCCCGGGACCGGCGGCGGCTACCAGCTGGGCGCGGGCGCCGAGCTGCCGCCGCTGCTGCTGGACGACGACGAGGCCGTGGCCGTCGCCGTGGGCCTGCGCACCGCCGCCGGGAACGGGGTCGAGGGCATCGGGGAGGCTTCCGTACGCGCCCTCGCGAAGCTGGAGCAGGTACTGCCGTCGCGGCTGCGCCGTCGGGTGTCCGCGCTCAACGAGTTCACCGTACCGATGCTGCGCGGCGCCCAGCGGTCCACCGTGGACCCCTCGGTGCTGACCGAGCTGGCCTCGGTCTGCCGGGACGGCGAACGGCTGCGCTTCGGGTACCGCGACCACGAGGGGATCGTCAGCCGACGCACCGTCGAACCGCACCGGCTGGTGTGCACCGAGCGGCGCTGGTACCTCGTCGCCTGGGACCTGGACCGGGAGGCGTGGCGGACGTTCCGCGCGGACCGGATCGAGCCCCGGCCGCCGCACGGACCGCGGTTCACCCCGCGGCCGCCGCCCGCGGAGGATCTCGCCGCGTACGTCTCCGAGGGCGTCTCGCAGCGGGTGTACGCGGCCCGCGCGGTGGTGCGGTTGAAGGTTTCGGCGCAGGAAGCGGCACAGATCATCGGGCCGAGCGACGGGGTCCTGGAACCGGTCGACGAGCGGAGCTGTCTGCTGCGTACCGGGGCGGTGAACCTGGACGTTCTGGTGATTCACGTCATGCTGATCGGTTGTGAGTTCGAAGTGGTCGAGCCGTCCGAGCTGACGGATCGGATCAGGGCCGCGCGGGATCTCCTGGGGCGGGCCGTGGAGGCCGGAGAAGTGAAGGAAATGTAGCGGAGCTGAGGGGGATTCAACTGGTCTGGGCCAAGGGGATCATGGCAATCCCGGACAGGAATTCGGCCGTGTTCGGTGCCAATTCCAAACGGTCCGAACCCCGGGCGTGTCGCGGACCGGTAAACAATTCGCGGCTGTTGATATTCTGTGACACAAGCGTGACCCGGGACGGACGAACGTCCGGGCGTGGCGCTGACGAACGGCGAAGGCGGGCCAGGTCCGAGGACCTGGCCCGCCTTCGTACGGCGCGGGGGGAGGGGGTGCGTACCGCCCCCGCGGTGGTGCGTCAGCCGCCGGCGACCGGACGGGCCGCGGCGCCCCGGGCGGCGGCCCGTTCGGTGTGCGCCGGCCGGCGGCTGCCGACCGGGGTGACCGGGGTCCGCTCGGAGCGGATTACGTGCGGCCTGCCGGCCGGGTGCACGGCGGGCCGGGTGGTGGGGGAGCGCAGGGTGACGGCGCTCGCGGTGGTCGCGGCGGCGGTGTCCCTGACGGGCTGCGGGACCGGCTCCTCGGCGCCGCCGGTCGCGCCGCCCAGGGCGACCTCGGCGGCGGGCCGCAACTGCCACTTGCCGCCCGCCGAGAGCAGCGGGGTGAGCACGGAGACGACCGGTGCGGGCATCCGTCCGGTCTCGGCGCGGCGACGCAGCAGCTCGCGCACGTCGAAGACGTAGGCCTCGGTCCGGGCGATGAGCGGCTCGAACCAGGGGAGCGCCAGCAGGATCAGCAGACCCGCGGACCAGCCGAGCAGGACGTCGCTGACCCAGTGGGTGCCGAGGTAGACGGTGGTGGCGCCGACGCTCAGCGAGACGACCGCGGACACCACGGACAGCACCCGACGGGTGACCCCGGTGGACGCCAGGTAGGCCAGGATTCCCCAGGTCACCACGGCGTTGGCGGTGTGACCGGAAGGGAATATATCGCCACCGGCGAAGAGTTCGGCGGATCCGATCTCCGTGGCGTAGTGCGGGCCGAGCCGGCCGAGGCCGAGCTTCACGGACCCGACGGTGATGTTGAGCAGCAGCAGCGCCACGCCGAGGGTGATCAGCGGGCGGAGGGTGTGCTGCCGCCAGGAGCGCCAGCCGAGCCAGGCGGCGACCATGACCGCGGTGGGTCCGCGCTGGCCCAGTACGACCAGGTAGTCGAGGAAGGCGTGCAGCTGCGGCCACTGCTCGTAGGGCCGGAAGAACATGATCTGCCAGTCCAGGCGGACCAGCCAGGAAGTGGTCAGGACGGCGACCACGATCGCGAGATAGAACGCGAGGGTCGATCCCAGGAGTACGACGCGGTGCCGGCTCATCTGCGGGGTTTGCAGATGAGCCGGTCGCTCTGGTTCCCGGTCCAGCCGGGCGAACACCCGCTCCAGACGGGTCAGGATTTGGTCGGTACGCACTCAATCGACGTTACCGCCCGGCGATGGTCGGGCCGGGCGAATCACGGGCTTTGTGATGACCATGTGATGTGGAGTTGGTCTCACGTGGGACTTAATTCCCGCTATTTCGACAGCGGTTGGCGGCCTCTTGATCCACTGTTCCGGTAATTGTTTCGGTCACTTATCCGGACTTTATTGCCGTGGAGATCATTTCTTTTGCCGAACGATGGACCGGAATGATCCGTTCCGTGATGTGGGGGCTCTATGGAGGACCCGAGCCGTTCAGCCAGAACGCCCCGTAGACCGCGGAGGCCAGGGCCAGTGCGCCCACCACCGAGGCCGCCCGCCCGGTCCGCCACCGCGCCAGCGCCACCGCCGGCGGCAGCAACAGCGGGAAGGCGGGCAGCAGCAGCCGGGGCTTGGAACCGAAGTACCCGGACGCGCACAGCGCCAGCGCCACGACGATCCCGCAGTACACGAGCAGCGGCACCGGCTGCCGCTGCCGCACACACTTCCCGTACAGCCAGAGCACCAGCACGACCCCCGCGATCAGCCCCACCCCGGCGAGGAACGCCGACGAGGCCAGCTTCGCCCCGACGAAGGCCGCGAACGCCCAGCCGCCGTCGAAGCCGTTGCCCCAGCCGCCCTGCACGTCCAGGTAGCCCAGCGGACCGCCACCGGTGCGCGCACCGACCCACAGCACGTACGCCGCCGCGCCCGCCGGAGCGAGCAGCACCCCCGCGACCGTCCGCCAGGACCGCTCCCCGCGCCGCCAGGCCACCGCGGCGGCCACCCACACCGCCGCGACGACCGCCGCACCGACCGGGCGGGTCAGTCCGGCACCCGCCGCGAGCAGCCCCGCCGTCAGCCACCGCCCGCGCAGGGCCGCGTGGATCGACCAGGCCGCCAGGGCGGTGAACAGCGACTCGCTGTACGCCATGGACTGCACGATCCCGACCGGAAGCGCCGCCCAGAGGGCGACCGCGAACACGCCGGCCCGGCGGCCGTGGACCAGGTCGGCCACCGCGAAGATCCCCCAGGCCGCGGCGAACCCCGCGACCACCGACACCACCAGACCCGCGGAGCCGTACGAGAGCCCGGTCGGCGCCGACACCAACCGCTCCAGCCACGGCAGCAGCGGGAAGAACGCCAGGTTCGAGTGGACGTCCCCGTTCGGGAGCAGCACCTCGTACCCGTATCCCTCGGCGGCGATACGGGCGTACCAGAGCGAGTCCCAGCGGGCCGACAGCAGCGTGTGCGGGCTGCTGCCGACCACCGCGCCCCACACCGCGAGCACGGTCAGCCCGAGCAGCCGGACCGCCGCGAAGGCGGCCAGCGCGGGCGCGGCCCGGCGAAATCCAAGATCTTCCACAGGCATGATTATCGGTGGCGCCGACCTCGGGCCCCTCAGGGGCCGGAGCGGGGGCGACGA
Source organism: Streptomyces sp. CLCI03 (assembly GCF_053615355.1). Lineage (NCBI taxonomy): Bacteria > Bacillati > Actinomycetota > Actinomycetes > Kitasatosporales > Streptomycetaceae > Streptomyces > Streptomyces sp. CLCI03. Next base: position 6,266,275 of record NZ_CM132132.1, read on the forward strand.
GCGGCTCCACGGAGAAACCACGGGACGTGAGCGCGCGTGTACACGGGGGAAGGGTGAGGGCGTGGGGAGTGGCATACGCCACACCGGGGCCGCCGCCGGGATGAGAGCTTGACCACGTGTCGGGCAGACGAACTCGCGTACGCTGACCGTTCACTCGCGTGTCGATGCCGGACCCCGTTGGACGCCGCACAGCGCACCACCCCCCGTGGCTCCAAGAGACGCTGGTCCGCCGAGCGCGAGGGATCACCTGGGAGGTACATGCATGTCGGGGACGAACGCGGCCGGGGTCCGGACCCCTTCCCCCTGGCACCGGCTCCACGCGGCTTCCGGTGGGGCCAACCGCTGGGTCGTCCTGGCGGTGCTCTGCGTCAGCCTGGTCCTCGTCGCGCTCGACGCGACGATCCTGCACGTGGCCGTACCCTCCGTCACCGAGGACCTGCGCCCCGGTTCGATCGAGCTGCTGTGGATCGTCGACGCCTATCCGCTGGTCTGCGCCTCGCTCCTCATCCTCTTCGGCACCCTCGGGGACCGGGTCGGCCGCCGCCGCATCCTCCTCCTCGGTTACGGGCTCTTCGGTGTGGCCTCCGCGATAGCCGCCCTCGCCGACAACGCGCAGGTGCTCATCGCCGCGCGCGCCCTGCTCGGCATCGGCGGCGCGATGATCATGCCCGCCACCCTGTCGATCCTGCGGCAGGTCTTCCCCGACCGGCGCGAGCGCGCGCTCGCCATCGGCATCTGGACCGCGGTCGCCGCCATCGGCGCGGCCAGTGGGCCCGTGCTCGGCGGCTTCCTCGTCCAGCACTTCTGGTGGGGCTCGGTCTTCCTCATCAACATCCCGCTGATGGCACTGATCCTGCCGCTCGGACGCTGGCTGCTGCCGGAATCGCGCGGTTCCGCCGACGGGCCGTGGGACGTGCTCGGCGCGCTGATGGCCGCGGCGGGTGTGCTCGGCGCGGTGCTCGGCGTCAAGCGGCTGGGCGCCGAACGCCGACTCCTCGACGTGGAGGCGCTGGTCCCGCTGCTGATCGGCGTGGTGCTGCTGGTGCTGTTCGTACGGCGGCAGAAGCGGCGCGAGCACCCGCTGATCGACATGCGGATGTTCTCGCGGGCCGCCTTCTCCACGTCGGTCGCGTGCATCGTCCTCGCCATGCTGGCCCTGGTCGGCCTGGAGCTGATCGCCGTCCAGTACCTGCAGCTCGTGCTGCACCTCAGCCCGCTGGAGACCGGCCTGCGGCTGCTGCCGCTGACCTTCGCCGCCATGGCCGCGGGCGCCACCGGGTCGTACACCCTGAGCCGGGTCGGGCCGCGCACGATGGTGTCGCTGGGCTTCGTCCTGACCGCCTTCTCCGTGCTGCTGCTGACGCTCATGGGTCAGCAGGACCGGCCGCTGCTGCTGACCATCGGCTTCATCCTGCTCGGCTTCGGGCTGCAGACCACGCTGTTCGCCGCGTACGAGTCGATGCTGAGCGAGGCCCCGGCGGCCACCGCGGGCGGCGCGGCCTCGATCGGGGAGACCTCGTACCAGCTGGGCGCGGGCATGGGCATCGCGCTGCTGGGCAGCGTGATGAACGCGGCGTACCAGCCGGGGCTCGTGGGCGTACCGGGGGTGTCGGCGGCCGATTCGGCGGGCGCCGCGCATTCTCTGGGCGAGGCCTACCAGATCGCCGCGCACCTCGGGGGGCCGGCGGGGGCGTCGCTGTACGAGGCGGCGCGGCAGTCGTTCGTGCACGGCCTGCACGTCACGTTGCTGGTCAGTGCGGGGTTGTTGGTGGCGGGGGCGGTGATGGCGCTGAAGTTGCCGCGGGTGATGGAGTGCGGGGCCGCGGCGGCGGACGAGGACGGGGAGTCGGCCGTCGGGCGGGTGCCCGCGCAGACCACGTGCGAGGCGCGACCGACCCCGGTCGAGCAGGCGGGCTGACGCCGGCGGGGCTGGATTGGTGCGGCGGGGCTGGAACGGTCGGGGCGGGGCGGTGGGGGCTGGATTTGCCCGGCCGGGGCGCATAGCTTCGGGCGAGCGCGAAACTCGCGCTGCCAGGTTCTGTCTCAGGCCGCCGGGAGGCCCAGTGTCCGCGTTCCTGCCCCATGATCCGCTCGGGCTCGACGAGCTCCTCGGGCCCGAGGACCTCGCGGTCCGGGACACCGTCCGTGCCTGGGCCGCCGACCGGGTGCTGCCGAACATCGCGCGGTGGTACGAGAGCGGCGAGCTGCCCGGGATCCGCGAGCTGGCCCGGGAGCTCGGCGGTATCGGGGCGCTCGGGATGTCCCTCCAGGGCTACGGGTGCGCCGGCGCCAGTGCCGTGCAGTACGGACTCGCCTGTCTGGAGCTGGAGGCCGCCGACTCCGGGATCCGCTCGCTCGTGTCGGTGCAGGGCTCGCTGGCCATGTACGCGATCTGGAAGTACGGCTCCGAGGAGCAGAAGCAGCGCTGGCTGCCCGGCATGGCCGCCGGCGAGCTGATCGGCTGCTTCGGCCTGACCGAGCCCGATGTCGGCTCGGACCCCGCGGCGATGCGGACCTACGCCAAGCGCGACGGCTCCGACTGGGTGCTGAACGGCCGCAAGATGTGGATCACCAACGGTTCCGTGGCGGCGGTCGCCGTGGTGTGGGCGCAGACCGACGAGGGGATCCGCGGTTTCGCGGTGCCCACCGACACCCCCGGGTTCTCCGCGCCGGAGATCAAGCACAAGTGGTCGCTGCGGGCCAGCGTCACGAGCGAGCTGGTGATGGACGACGTACGGCTGCCCGCCGACGCCGTGCTGCCGCTGGTCACCGGACTCAAGGGACCGCTGGGCTGTCTCAGCCACGCGCGGTACGGGATCATCTGGGGATCCATGGGCGCGGCGCGGGCCAGTTTCGATTCCGCGCTCGACTACGCGCGGACGCGGGAGCAGTTCGGCAAGCCGATCGGCGGTTTCCAGCTCACCCAGGCCAAGCTGGCGGACATGGCCCTGGAGCTCCACAAGGGGATCCTGCTCGCCCACCACCTGGGCCGGCGGATGGACGCGGGCACCCTGCGGCCGGAACAGATCAGCTTCGGCAAGCTCAACAACGTCCGCGAGGCCATCGAGATCTGCCGCACCGCGCGGACCATCCTCGGCGCCAACGGGATCTCGCTCGAATACCCCGTCATGCGGCACGCCACCAACCTCGAATCGGTCCTCACCTACGAGGGCACGGTCGAGATGCACCAGCTGGTGCTGGGCAAGGCGCTCACCGGCCTGGACGCTTTCCGGTGAGAGCCCTGCTCAGCTCTGGTTGAAGAAGTCGCGTGAGCGGCCGCCCGCCTCGCCACTGACGATCTGGGTGTCGGCCGGGGTCAGGAGGAAGACCCTGGTCGCCACCCGCTCGATCGAACCGCGCAGCCCGAAGGTCAGTCCGGCCGCGAAGTCGACGACGCGCTTCGCGTCACCCGGGTCCATCGACGACAGGTTGACGATCACAGGGACGCCGTCGCGGAACAGCTCGCCGATGCCCCGCGCGTCACGGAAACCGTCCGGGGTGACCGTCGCGATGCGACGGCCGTGCTCCACGGCCGACTCGGAGGCCACCCGCACCCGGGGGTCGGTGGCCCACTGCTCGCCGGGGCCGGCCACCGAACCCTGGGGGGCCTCCGCGTAGTCGTCGTCGTAGTAGCGCTCGTCGTCGCTGTCCTCCACGAGACCCAGCCAGGCACTCGCCTTGCGCACCGAACCCATGGACTGCCTCCTTTCACCGCGGTCAGTCTGTCTTCTCTCCGCTGCCCCTATGCTCGTCCATGATGCTGACAACGCGCCAAGTGGATAGTCGCCGCGCAGGGGTTTCGTGACGGTACTGGTGCAGAACATCCGTTGCACGGTCAAGGATCCTGGTGGCTACCGCTGCTGACTGAGTGAAAATACGACCGCCGCCGCCGTACGGGTGGGCGATGCGGACGTTCGGGTGAAAGGCGCGGGTCGATACGATGCCCGGCAAGCATGCGTACGACACACGGGGGAAGCGGCTTGTTCGGCATAGTGAGGCCTTGTACGCACCGGTTGGGAGAGCGGTTCAAGGCGGAGTGGATGGCCCATCTGTGCGGGCTGTGCCTGGCACTTCGGGGAGACCACGGTCAGTTCGCCCGGATCGTCACGAACTATGATGGGTTGCTCGTCTCCGTTCTGACGGAGGCTCAGTCGGGCATCGCGCCCGAGGCCCGGCGCACCGCGGGCCCGTGTCCGCTGCGCGGCATGCGCACCGCCTCCGTGGCCCAGGGCGAGGGCGCGCGGCTCGCCGCCGCCGTCTCGCTCGTGCTGGCCTCCGCGAAGGTGCGCGACCACGTGGCCGACCGGGACGGGCTGTTGGCCCGCGCCCCCATGGCCCTGGCCGCGCGCAAGGTGGCCCGCGGCTGGGACCGGGCAGGAGCCCGCACCGGGGCCTCGCTCGGCTTCGACACCGCCGTGCTCGTCGACGCCGTGGACCGGCAGGCGGGCATCGAGACCCTCGCGGGCCTCGGCACCTCCGTGCTCGTGGTGACCGAGCCGACGGAGACCGCGACGGCCGCCGCCTTCGCGCATACCGCGCGGCTGGCCGGACGGCCGGGCAACGCGCCCGCGCTGGCCGAGGCCGGCCGGTACTTCGGCCGCCTCGCGCACCTGCTCGACGCGGTGGAGGACCAGGGCGCCGACGCCGTCGCGGGCGCCTGGAACCCGCTCACCGCCACCGGGACCTCGCTCACCGAGGCCCGCAGGCTCTGCGACGACGCCCTGCACGGCATCAGGCTGGCCCTGCGCGAGGTCGAATTCACCGACTCGGGACTCGCCCACCGCCTGCTCGTGCACGAGCTGCGCACCTCGGTGGACCGGGCCTTCGGCACCAGCAGCTGCGGTCACACCGCCACGGCCTCCACCGGGCAGGGCGGCAACCCGTACGCGGGCGGGCCCACGGTGGACGGCCCGTACGGAGCGAACCCGTACGGTCAGAACCCGTACGGCGGCAACCCCTACGCGCCGAACGCGCCCCAGGCCCCCGGCGGCCCGGGCATGCCGCCGCCCATGGGGCCCGGCGGCGGTGGCGGTGGCGGCGGACTGCCCCCGCAGCGGCCGCGCCGCGGGCTGTTGGCGGGCTGCGCGGTGGCCATCGGGCTGTTCTGCACCTGCCAGATGTGCTGCACCGAGTACGAGGGCCCGTGGTCGCGGGAGCGACGCGAGCCCCTCTGTGACGCGGGCGACTGCTGCGACGGCTGCGAGTGCTGCGGCGACTGCGGATGCGGCGACTGCTGCTGCTGTCCCTGCGACGGCTGCTGAGGCCCTTTCAGATTCCACAGGTCCGGACGGCGTACGCGGGGATTCCCGTCCGGACCCGCGTGGAAGGGGTGAGCGGGATGAGCGACGACGCAGACGACCCGCACGCCGCATGGCGGGAATGGCACGAGCGCAGGGCGGCGGCCGTGTCCGCGCCCTACGGCCCCCTCGCGCTGACCGGAACCTTCTGGCTCGCCGACTACCCGGAAGGTCGAATTCCGGCCGTTCCCGTCGACCCGGACGACGGCAGCCTCTGGGCCGTCTTCGGCGATGCCGGCGCAGGCCTCACCCACCACCGCTTCCGCTTCCTGAAGCCGGGCATACCCGACGCGCGAGGCGCGATCACGGTCGAAATCGACCGTTCCCCGCTCCCTCCCTGCGCCTTCGTGGACCGCTTCGTCCGTCCTTTCCCGCCGCCCGGGAACACGCTGCCCTTCGAGGTCGTGGCGGGCGAGCGGAGGCTGAAAGCCGCTCTTGCGACCGGTATCCGACGCCAGGACACTCCCGACAGCGCTTGTCAGGGACACGGCCAAAATTCATGAGCCCGCCGTGCCTCCGGCTGCGCCTCACGGGCTCTGGCACCCCCACAACCGCCGGCCCCCGACCCTCTCCAGGAGGACGAGAAGTGAGGATCAAGCGCATGACCCGTACCAGGCTGCTCGCGGCGGCCACCGGCCTGGCCGCCGCCGCAGCGATCGCCGTCCCCACTGCGGCGAACGCGGACCCCCAGGACGGCGGCGGATTCAGCGCCGACCGACTCGCCTCGGCCGGCGCATCCGTCCTGCGCGCCAACGTCGGAGGCACCGCCTGGCACACCGACCCCGCCACCGGAACCCTCGTGGTCTCCGCCGACTCCACGGTCTCCGACGCCGGAATCGCGAAAATCAAGCGCGAGGCCGGAGCCGACGTCGGAGCGCTGCGCATCGAACGCATCCCCGGCAAGCTCACCAAACTGGTGTCCGGCGGCGACGCCATCTACGCCACCAGCTGGCGCTGTTCGCTCGGCTTCAACGTACGCAGCGGCAGCACGTACTACGCCCTGACCGCCGGGCACTGCACCGACGGCGCGGGCACCTGGTGGAGCAACTCCGCCCGCACCACCGTCGTCGGCTCCACCGTCGGATCCAGCTTCCCGACCAACGACTACGGCCTCATCAAGTACGCGAGCAACTCGCCGGTGCCCCCCGGGACCGTCGGCAGCCAGGACATCACCAGCGCCGTGAACGCCACGGTCAACATGTCGGTGACCCGGCGCGGGTCCACCACCGGAATCCACAGCGGCCGGGTCACCGGCCTCAACGCCACCGTCAACTACGGCGGCGGCGACGTCGTCTACGGCATGATCCGCACCAACGTGTGCGCCGAACCCGGCGACAGCGGCGGCCCGCTCTACTCGGGCACCCGCGCCGTCGGCCTCACCTCCGGCGGCAGCGGCAACTGCTCCTCGGGCGGCACGACCTTCTTCCAGCCCGTGGTCGAAGCCCTCAACGCCTACGGGGTCAGCGTCTACTGACGGTGACCCACGCGCCTCCGCCGCACCCCTGGACGTCCTCCCTCCTTCTGGGAGGATGTTCCGGGCGGCCATGTCCACGGGGGAGGCTGGTTACTGCATGAAACGAATCGGCGTGACCGGGCACCGAGCCATTCCGGACGCGGTGCTCGGCCATGTGGAGAGCGCCCTGCGGGCCGTACTGGGCGGCCACCGAGGACCGCTGGAGGCCTTCTCCAGCCTCGCCGAGGGGGCGGACCAGCTGTTCGCCGCCATCGCCCTCGAACACGGCGCCGACCTCACCGTGGTGATCCCCAGCGGGGACTACGAGGAGGCCTTCGAGGACCCCGAGGCCCTCGCCCGCTACCGGAGCCTCAAGAACCGGGCCACGCAGGAGGTCCGGATGGACTTCGCCCGCTCCACCGACGAGGCCTACTACGCCGCCGGCACCTACATCGCCGACTCCTGCGACCGGCTCGTCGCCGTCTGGGACGGGCAGCCCGCCCGCGGGCACGGCGGGACCGCCGAGATCGTCGCCTACGCGCGCACACTCGGCAAACCGGTCACCGTCATCTGGCGCGAGGGCGTGACCCGCGACTGAGCCACGCCCCCACCGTCAACTGCTGTGCCGGGCCAGCCAGTCCGTGTGCTGCGGAGACACGTACCGCTCGGTCTCGTACACCGACGACGGCCACTGCGACTCCGTGATGGTCGTCTGCATCACGACCATCATCGCCGCCAGATCCTGCTCGATCAGGGTGTGCGCCTCGATCAGCGGATGATGACGGCGCACCTCGTTCCAGGCGATCCCGGCCGCCGCCGCCGCGCTCAACAACGCGGTCAGCCTCGGCCCCGGACCCGAACCGAACGACCCCAGCAGCGCGAACAGCAGCGCCAGACAGGTCAGCAGCACGATCGTCCACGACCACAGGTTCGTCGCCCGCCGGGACACCTCCGTCCGCCGCCGGTACCAGTTGCGCTGCTCGATCAGCCGGTCCCGGACGTACGTCTCGCGCCGCGCCTGGTAGTCCATCCCGCGCAGCCGCTCCATCGCGCCGGTGATCTCCCCGCCCTCCGGCACCGCGCCGGCGACCCGCGGATCGTCCCAGCCCATCTTCCGCAGCTCGGCCAGACCCGCCTCCAGCCGGGTCCGGTACGTCGCCTCGGGCGCGGCGACCTCACTGCCGAACGGCGCCCCGTGCACCGCGTACCGCCAGGCCAGGGACTTGATGAACTCCGCCGCACTACGGTTGAGCTGCCACTGCGGGCGGGCCCGGCGCCGGGTCGCGCGCATGCCCACGCCCAGCACCCCCACGTACGCGAGCACGCTCAGCAGGCCGAAGAAGTACATCGAGCCCAGCTTCGGACCGGCGGGCAGAGCGGCCGCCGCCGCGGCCAGGACCAGCAGCAGCAACTGGGCCCGGGTGGCCTGCGTGGACTCCCGCTGCCGGGAGATCGCCGCCTGGTCGGTGTGGTGGAAGAGGGCCGGCAGGTCCTCGTTTCGAAAGGTCATGCTGTCGGTCACAGCGCCCCCCTGCTGTCGGGTGGCGGGCGGCGGGGGGTCCCGCGGTCGCGGAGCCCCCGCCGCCCTCCGTCGGATCAGACGGCGAGAGGCTCCAGGTCGCGGTGGACCCGCCGCTCGTCGCGCGCGTACCGGGTCAGACTGTGGTCCTCGCCGAGCAGCCGGGTCAGCTCGGACACCGCCTCCGCCCGCAGCCGGGCCGCCTCCTCCTTGCGACCCATCGAGTCCAGGCTGACCGCCATGTTGGAGCTGCTCGCCAGGGTCTCGGGATGATGCGCCCCGAGCGCCTCGCGCAGCCGCATCACCGCGAGCCGCTCCAGCTCCAGAGCGCCCTCCGGATCACCGAGGTCCGCCCGGGTGTTGGCCAGGTTGAGGTGCGCGAACACCGTGTGCGGGTGGTTGTCGCCGAGCACGTCCCGCATCCCCCGTATCGTCTGGCGCAGCATCGTCTCCGCCGTCTCGGCCGCGCCCGTGCCCCAGTGGAAGACCGCCAGGTTGTTCACGGCCGCCAAGGTGTACGGATGCCGCTCGCCCGGCACCTTCATGTACTCGTCCACCACCTCCTGCGCCAGGTCCCGCGCCCCGCCCGGATCCCCCGTCGCGAACAGGTCCGAGGCCAGGTTGAGCTCGCAGGACAACAGGTCCGGGTTGACGGAGGTGTACTTGGCCCGGTAGCGGGCCCGGGTGGCCGTCGTCAGCCGCAGGGCGTCCTCCAACTGGCCGGCCCGGCGCAGCGACACCGCCAGGTTCTTCGCCGCCGACAGGGTGCCGGGGAACGCCCGCCCCAGCGTCCGCTTGTACGTCTCGTACGTCCGGCTGAGCAACTGCACCGAATCCTCGTACCGGCCCACCTCACGCAGGTCGCGGGCCAGGTTCTGCGCCGAGGACAGCGTGTACGGGTGCTCCGGCCCGAGCACCTCCGTCCGCAGGTCGTGGACCTCCTGGTCGATCTCCCGGGCCCTGGTGTACTGACCCACGAGCCGCAGGTTCAACGCCAGGTTGTTCGCGGCGGCCAGCGTGCGCGGGTGCGCCTCGTGGAAGATCTGGCTGAAGCCCTCGTGCGCCTCGGTCGCCAGCTCCATCGCCTGGCCGTAATGACCCAGCGCGCCCAGCGTGTTCGCCAGACCGCTCATGGTCATGTACGTGTGCGGGTGCGAGGGGCCGAGCACCGCCTTCTGCCGCTCCAGCGTGACCTCGTCCAGCTCCTTCGCCTCCACGAACCGACCCTGCGAACGCAAGATGTTCGACAGGTGGAAGCGCAGGTAGAGGTACTGCAGGTCGTTGTTGCCCAGCATCTCCTTCCACGCCTCGCGCAGTTCCTCGCCGAGCGCGTACGCGGCCTTGAAATCGCCGCGCTTCCACAGGTACCGCACCCGGTCGATCAACAACCGGCGCGTCTCCGGCTCCTTGCAGTACCGGGCCTCCGACGGGGTCAGGTGCGACCAGATCGTGTTGAACCGCGGCCACGTCTCCGGGTTGTCGATCGGCTCGTCGTCGTCCGGCCGGGCCCCGGCCAGGATCCGGTGGACCGCGTGCCGGGCCTCGCGCTGCTCCTCCTCGCTCAGCTGCGCCCGGATCACCGCCTGCACCAGCCGGTGCACCTGGATGCTGTTGCTGACCTGGTCGACCTTGGCCAGCGCGAACCGGCCGATCTCCCGGATCACCCGCCCCAGCACCAACTTCTCCTGCAGCGAGGAGTCGTACGGCTTGAGCGCGTCGATCATCTCCTTGCTGTAGAGCAGGTTCGCGGAGATCGGTTCGGGCGCCAGGAAGGCACACAGCTGGAGCAGCCGCACGGCCGCCGGGGACCTCGACTGCAGCCGCTCGATGGAGATGTTCCAGGTGGCGGCCACCGGCTCCGGGTAACCGGGCGGCTGGTTCAGGGCCAGCACACGGGCCGCCTGCTGCGCCAACTGCTCAAGGTACGCGGACACCGGCGTCGCCGTCTCCGCGATCCAGGCACCCGCCTGCTCGACGGCCAGCGGCAGGTCACCCACCGCCACCGCCACCTGCTCGGCGTCGTCCTTGCCGAGCCCTGGCGCCCGACGCTGGAGGTGCTCGATGGACTCCTCCCGCAGGAACACGTCCACCGGCAGCGCGTCACCGTACTGCGACCAGGACTGGTTGCGGGAGGTCACCAGCACATGGCCCGGCCCGCCCGGCGGGAAGAACCGCTTGAGCGTCTCGGGATCGTCCGCGTTGTCGAAGACCAGCAACCAGCGGGACGAGGGGACCCCGCGCCGCAGCAGGTCGATCGCCTCCTGCGAGGCGGCCGCCATGTCCTCACCGGTCTGCGCGCCCAGCCGTACCGCCAGCTCCGCGAGCGCCGCGACCACGTCGTCGGTCTGCTCCGAGGAGATCCACCACACCAGGTCGTAGTCGGCCATGAACCGGTGCACGTACTCCAGCGCCACCTGGGTCTTGCCCACACCACCGAGCCCGAACAGGGTCTGCGGCTGCGGCAGCACCACGGCCATGCCCCCGCCGAGCTGGTCCCGCATCCGCTCCAGCACGATGCTGCGCCCGGTGAAGCCGGGGTTGCGGGGCGGCGCGTTCCAGATCTTCGGGACGGTCCCCGGGAAGCGGGGGCCGGGCTGCGAGGCGCTGCCCACGCTGTCGGGCAGCGCCATGGGCCGCTCCACCGCACGCAGCAGGGCGGTGGTGGCGTGCACCTCGTCGAGCCGGAAGAGGTCCACCGGGTTGCGGTCGATGTACGGCGTGGACAGCCGTACGTCGCCCACCCTCAGCGGCACCAGCTGGCGCCGGCCCCCGGTCGGGTCCTCTGCGGCCGCGCGCTCCCACACGTCCACGGCCCGGGCCGACTTGAGGTAGGCCGTGGAGAGCAGCACCACGGTCCGGGCGGCCGTGTCGATGCTGATGCCCGCGCCCCCGAGGGTGTCCCCGGCGACCGTTCCCGGTGCCCGCTCGGCCGAGACGTCCTTCGGCACGACCCGGAAACCGGCCCGGGTGAGCACCGACTCGATCCAGTCGGCCCACATCCGGTTCTCGGCGACGTACGACAGGAACAGGTCGGCGGGCAGGGCCGGGCGGCGCCGGGTGAAGGCGTCCCGGATGCGCAGCCGGACCTCCTCACCGATGACCGGCATGGAGGTGATGTGGCCCTCGGTGACCACGGCGGTGAGCCGTTCGAAGGCGGAGAGCAGGGAGTTGGTGAGCCCGGCCTCGTCACCGAAGGTGGCCAGGGTCTCCTCGTAGGCGTAGTAGGGGCGGTACGGGATCTCCACCGCGCCCCAGTAGGAGGTGAGCTCGTCCCCGACCAGGCCGTTCGGGAAGCGGTCGAACTTGATCCGGGCCAGGGCCCGACCGGCGTCGGCCTTCTCCTTCTCGCCCTCGTCGATGCGCATCGGGACCGGGAAGATCTTGATGCCGCGGTCGTTGAACCGCTCGTCGATCTGGCGGGCGACCGAGGCCGCGCCGTCGATGGACTGGTCGGACAGGGTGAAGCAGTCGACGAGGACGTCCGGGAGGTGGACCGTGCAGATGTCCGCGATGTCCGACAGGCCGGTGCGGCTGTCGATCAGGACGTAGTCGTAGTTCCGCTTCATGTCGGCGCGTAAGGCGTCGAAGAAGAGCCCGCCGCCGAGCCGGTCGTAGAAGTTGTCCCAGTCGAAGGTGGAGACGGTCGCCGAATACTCGCGGTTCTGCCGGCCGGCCGAGACGAAGTCCAGGGTGCCGCCGTCCGGGAACTCCCAGCCGTGGGTCTCCGGGGTGAGCGAGACGGCGTGCGGCTGTATCCGCGCGTAGTCCTTGTGCCAGTCGTCGGGCCGCTGCACCGGGCTGGTCGCCGCCCAGGCGTACTCGCTGATCAGATCGATGACCCCGGTGGTGGCCCCCAGCGTCGAGGGGTCCAGGAAGGGGTGGAAGAAGCGGTGCAGGCCCGGCGCCTCCAGGTCCCAGTCCACGGCGAGGACCCGCTTGCCGTTGGCCGCCAGGATCCAGGCGGTGTTGGCCAGCGCCATGGTGCGGCCCGTGCCGCCCTTGTACGAGTAGAAGGTGACGATGCGTCCGTCACGGCTGTCGCTGTCACTGCTCGCTGTCATCCGCGTCCCCCCGGTCGGTGTCGTTGTCGTCGTTGTCGTGGAGGCCGGCGCCCGCCGGCCCTGCCCGGTGCCGGTCGGAGTCGGGTGGGAAGGGGGCACGGGGCGCCATCGGCCCGGGCGGCCCGTTCATCCCCATCGGCCCCAGCAACCGGGGCCGTTCGATGGAGGTGTCGCCCTTGGGCGGATACGGCTGCGCGTGTCTGAGGAACTGCTGGGCGGCGGCCTCGACCACCTGCGGCAGGATCTGCCCGAGGGTCTCCACGTTCGCCACGCCGTTCGCGGCGGCCCGGCAGGCGGCCCGGCCCTGGCTCATCGTCTTGGGCATGGTGGTCTCCAGCCGGTCGGCCAGCTCGTTCTCCTTCGACCGGCTCTGATGGTCGTACCGGTTCCACGGCACGACCACGTTGACCCAGGGCCTCGGCTCCCGGTCGAAGGCGGCCAGGCGCCGGCGCCGCTGCTCGTCCTCCACCGCCCACCGGTCGACGATCAGGATCTCCGGCCGGGTGGGCAGCTGCTTGCTGTCGAGGTGTCCGGCCTCGTCGTCGAAGGAGGACATGGTGGTCTGGTAGTTGAGGTTCTTGACCAGGTCCTCGGCGACATAGGCGATGGGCCGCTGGGCGACCGGGTGGTACGGGTTCCACTCCAGCGCGGTGTCCCCGTAGTACTCGGGGGCGCGGCCCTCGGGCAGATCGTGCCGGGAGGCGGCGGCCACGGTCACGTGCAGGGTGCGGGCCGGGCTGCCGCTGGAGGCGAAGGCGCTCGGTACGTTGCGGTAGTCCAGCGGGCGGATGGGGTCCAGGTGGGCGGTCTCGGCGACCTGGACGATGCGCCGGGCGAGTTCGTACACGGCGTGTTCGTACTGCTCGGCGTAACCGCGCAGTTTGATCAGCCCGTACAGGCCGTCGGTGACGTAGCGCTCGCCGAAGGTGTTGTGGTTGAACTGCAACCGCTCGGCCGGTCCCGGGAGTTGCTCCGGCGGCACCGGAACCCATAACGCGGGCACGATGGCCTCGGCCTGCTTGTTGCTGACCGCGCCGTGCTGGACGGCGCGCTGCGCGAAGGCGAACCACTCCTTCCCGCACATCTCGCTCGCGAAGTACCGCGGCGAGAACAGGGGAACGAAGACGCGACAGTTGGCGAGTGCCCGGGCGAGCCGTTCGGACCAGCCCTCGCCGCTGCGTATCTCCCGGTCCATGAAGCCGACGTCGTACCCGGCGCGCAGGTCCGTCAGCGCCATGACATGCCCGCAGAGATCACGGAAAAGGCGCTCGACCCACATGTCCGGGTCGGGGCCCCCGGCCCCGAACCTCGGTGTATGTGCGTAACTGAGAAAAAAGTACGGCTCCCCTGATGCGGGCACACGACCCCCGTCCCGAAGATGCGAAGCGAAGAAACATCATTCCGGAGCTGCTTCGCCACATCCCCTCATCGTTCAGTCAATCAGCATCTGTTTTCGGTCATCCAGTCAAGGGCGTGATCGACGGCCTCCGGTAGGGAGAAGAGCATGGTCGACGCGCCTCCCACCCGCCCCCTGCGCACCCGTGAATCAGGGAACGCGTCACCGATCACCGCGAAATCGCTGTCATCCAGCGCGACGTCCTCGTATGCGGTCCACTCCCCCTCCTGCCGGTGCCTTTGCGGCCCCGGAAGGTTCACCTTCACCACACACTCGTACATGCGCAAGGGGGGCTTCGGAATTCGGTACTCCGCGAGATGGAAAGCGGTGCAGACCGAAAACCCCACATTGATCATGAGTACCTGCCCGCCCTCCCAGCACAGCTTTCCCAGGGGTGTCTCTTCCCCCAGATGGCTTTCCAGGCGATGACCTGCGCACAACCGCTCCGCGTCCGCCCCGAGGGCCGCGAAGGAGGTCTGCGGATGGGCGCTGCGCGCGGCGCCCGGCGCGGTGCGGACGGCCTCGGCGAGGGAGCCCATGCCGAGGCTCGGGGTGCTCGCCGGGTCGAAGGCGGCCATCCGCTCGCGGAAGGCCCGCACCCCGGCCTCGTCGAGACCGCGGGTCCGCTCCAGGTGCGCGGTGGAGGTCTTGGAGTTCTCCGGGGTGAAGGCCGGGACCACCAAGGTGCCGCGCGGCCCGAGGACACCCGTCAGCGCGTCGCGCAACAGCTCCGCGCGCAGGCCCGTCCCGCCGAGGGAGGAGTGCACCAGGAGCCGCATGCCGGGGCGAACCCCGGCCAGCCGTAACTGCACCGCGAGCCGCAGCCTGCCCGGCGCGGGGGCCGGCTCCGGGGCCGGCTCCGAGGAGGACGCGGGGGAGGGCGCCGGGGAGGGCGCGGTCACGCGTCGACCGTCTTCAGTTCGTAGCGCAGCTCCGCGACCAGGCTCTTGCCGGTGACGGTCAGCTCGGCCGCCTCGGTCAGCCGGTCCAGTGCCCGGTGGATCCGCTCCGCTCCGCCCGGTTCGGGCGTCGCCGTGGCCCGCCGGTACGCCTCCACCGCCACCCGCTCGTGCACGTCGGCCAGCAGCCGGGACACCGGGACCGGCCGCTCCCGCCACGGCGAGGGGTGCTGCCACTCACCGTCGAGCGCGTACAGGTCGGCCACCTCGGTCAGCGCCCGCAGCCGGGTCCGCCGCCGCCCGGTCAGCAGGGCCAGCGCGGTCTCCCGCACCCCCGCCGCGTAGGGCACGCCGAGCGCCCCCGGCCCGTGCCGCCCGGCCTCACCCCAGCCGCCCGACCGCGGGCCGCCCGCGAGCGGGGTCAGCGTGGTCAGCCCGGTGGCCGCCGCCCGGGCGAACTCCGGCACCGACTTGTGCAGCAGCGCCCACGCCCGGTCCAGCCTGCCCCGCCACTCCTCGGCCTCCCCGGCGCCGAGGCGCAGCCTGGGCGGGCGGGGGAAGCAGTTGCGGTACGGGTCGAGGTCCTCCAGGGCCACCGGCGCCGCGTCCGGCCCGGGCGACCAGGTGCGTACGGGCTGCCAGCGGGCGTCCCCCGCCGTGGGTCCGAAGCGGTGCTCGGCGCGACCGTCCCGTACGGCGTACCCCTCGTCGGTGACGTGCAGCGCGGCCCGGCCCTCCGTGCCCGGCTCGCCGAGCCGTAGCAACCCCAGGGTCGGCAGGTACACCTCGCCGTCCCGGTAGGCCACCTCGGCCGGCAGGTCCAGCCCGCCGCGGAGCACGGCCGCCACCGCCAGGGCGGTGAGCCTGCGCGCCGCCTCCGGGGCGTCCTGATTGCCGTCGCGGGCGGCGTCCAGGGCCGCCAGGATCCAGGTCCGGGTGAAGGGGTGGTCCAGTACGGCGTCCAGCGCGTCCGTGCCCGCCTCCCCGGCCCGCTCCACGGCGGTCAGCAACTCCCAGGCGTGCGCCCAGCCGGGGTCGGCGGCGAGGTCCGCGTGCAGCCGGGCCAGCAGGATCCGGGTCAGCTCCTCCTGGGAGCGGGCGAGTTCGGCGGGGTCGGACAGCTGTGGCGCGGTCTCCCGGGGCGCGGTGCGGCCTTCGACCCCGTCCACGAGTTCGCGCAGGTCGGTGCAGTAGACGGAGGGGTTGTCGAAGCCGTTCCGGTCGCGGTAGCGGTGGGTGTAGAGCCCGCCCCCGCACGAACGTACGACGGGGCAGCGGCGGCACGAGTCGCTGACGCCCGCGAGGCCCAGCTGCCGGGCGCGGACCCCGGGATGGGCCGCGACCTGGTCAAACGCGTGGTCGAAGACGTTGAAGCCGGTGGCGGCGGCCCCCTCGAAGGCGCTCTTGAGGGAGTCGACCTGTTCCAGGGCCCCGTCGGTCTCGACGACGACGAGGTCGGTGGGGGCGAGACCGAGCGACTCGGTGAGGCTGGGCCCGCCGCGCAGGGTGGAGAGCAGGGACTCGAAGAGCCGTACGGGCACCGGGCGTCCCCGTCGGTCCCAGTGGTCGAAGATCCGCAGCAGCCAGCGCGCGTACGCGTCGGGGGCGCCGTCGGGGCGGGCCGGAGGTGTCTCCCAGGTGGCGTGGGGGAGGAGGAAGTCCACGCGCGGGGGCTCCAGTTCGACCAGCGCGTCCAGCACGGCGACGGGGTCGTTGGCCACGTCCACGGTGCAGAGCAGACCTTGGTAGAGGTGGCGGTACGGCTCGGAGCGGAGCAGCGCGACGGCGGCCAGGACCAGCGGGTGGCTCGTACGGCCGTCGGCGAAGCGACGGTGGCGGTCGTTGGCGGCGCGGTCCCCGTCGAGGGAGATGCCGACCCGGACGCCGTACTCGTCGAAGAGGTCGAGGTAACGGGTGCTGAGCTGGAGCCCGTTGGTGTGGATCCGCAGGTCGAGGTCGGCGATGCCGTGGAGGGCCCGGGTGAATTCCTCGCACACGAGGCGGAGCCGGGCGGTGCCCGCCAACAGGGGTTCCCCTCCATGGAGAATCACCGTGACGGAGGGGAGTGCATGGTCACGGGCATGTTCGGCGAGCCTGGACGCGGTATGCGAAATAACCTCGGGGGAGATCACTTTCGGCCGGGCTCGCCAGCTCTGATCTGCGTGTTCGTAGACATAGCAATGATCACAAGCAAGATCGCATCTGCTGTGAACTTTCAGGACGATCTCGCGAAATGCGATCAGGCCGGTCATTCCACCAGTCTAGAGCGCGGAGTTCGGGTCAGAGCGCGGAGTTGAAGATCGGTGCCTGAACCGGACGAGCGGATTCGGCCGGCAGGACACGACCGAGCGTCGTCGCCGCGGCCGCGGTGTGGACGTCGATCTTGCCGAGCGGGACCCGGCGGGCCTTGACCGAGCTGGTCGCGGGGGATGCTGAAGTGTTCACGGCACCGTCCTTGGGGAAGCCATGTGGAATGGACATGTGAATGACAACGGCTACACGCTGCTGTCAAGCAGGGACTTTACTAGGACAGTCCCCCTTGGCAACACGAGACATGACGCCTGGTCAAGACTTCCCTGCATTGCGCGGCGGATTTCTCAAGAGGGCGGATTCGGCCGTTTGCCGCAAGGAAAGATCCTTTTCATGGCCGGGGGTTCCGGCTGCGATCGTGCCGGGACCGGACCTACGTCGCCCGCACCGTGCTGACCTGGTGTGATGCGAGGGCGTGTCCCTCAGGTCGGGAGTCGGGCCCGGCCTGCGCGGAACCGCCCGCGTACAGCAGGAGGAAGAGCACGGTGATCACTGCGGCGGCGCCGATCGCGCCGACGAGGTCCCCCTTGGCGCCGGCCCCGGCGGCGGCCCCGGTGTGCGTGTGGACGGCGTAGCCGGCGAGGAGCCCGACGGCGAGGACGAGCAGGTGGACGTCTTCGATGTGCAGGGTCATGGCGCGGCCTCCACGGCTCATGGGGCCCGCCCGGCGAGTGGTGGCGGGCCCGGAGGCGTGGACGGTAAGGGCGTCCCGTTCCCAACACCCGGAACTTCACTGCCCGCGTGGACGTGTTTCAGGTCCCTGCGGGGTCAACATCCCCTATGCGGGCTGCTGTTCGGTGAGGTCCGGTGTCGGCAGGTCGCGCAGCAGCCAGTTCAGTACGTCGGGCAGCGCGCGCAGGGCGGCGAAATGCGCGGCGGAGGGAACGATGTTGGTCGTGGCCCCGGGGATGCGGCGGGCCAGCCAACGGGAATGGCCCACGGGGGAGAACACGTCGAGCTCGCCGTGCCAGATCAGCACCGGGCAGCGGATGTCGGCCGGGTCGAAGCCCCAGGGGCGGCTGAAGGCGAGGACGTCGTCGATCCATCCGTACGCCGAATGGCGCAGCCCCTCGCGGTAGTTCCGTAGGAGCATCGACCGCAGACCGGCGTCGGAGACGATCATGCGGTCGTTGTCGGTCAGCTCCCGGCGCAGTTCGTCCAGCAGCCGGCCGGGGTCCTTGCGGATGCCGGCGGCGCGCGGGATCAGCCGGGCCGCCAGTTCCTCCGGGTCGTCGGTGGCGGTGGTGTACTCCCGCACGTTCGACGCGGCCATCCCGGCGAACCAGTCCAGGTCCTCCGCGTCCCGGGGGGCGAGGCCGACCATCGTCGCGGTCCGGGTGACCCGGTCCGGGAGGAGGGCGGCGCAGGCGAGTGCGCCGGCGGCGCCGCCGGAGCGGCCGGCGACCGCGAAGGTGTCCAGGCCGAGGGCGTCGGCGATGGCGGCCACGTCCTGGGCCACATCGGCGACGGTGCGGCCCACGTGGCGGTCGGAGCCGCCGTAGCCGGGTCTGTCGTAGGCGATGAGCTGCATCCGGCGCTGGTAGAGGACCATGCCCCGGGGGGCCGGGCCGAGGCGGCTGCCGGGCATGCCGTGCAGCAGAAAGACGGGTTTGCCGTCGGGGTCGCCCCAGCGCTCCACGGTCAGAGCGCGCCCGTCCGCTGTGCGCACCTGATGGCGCACGCGCTCCCTCCTTCACGGTCGATGTGGGTCGTCACCGCGATTGTGCGCGCTGGGGGAGGAGCGCGGTAGGGCGCACTTCCGGCGGAATTGTTGTGAATGCCTTCACGAGCCTGAAAAAGCCTTTCCTTCCCCCGCATATGCCCTGGTCAAGGGGGCGCGGCACGAAGCGGGCGTGAACGATGAGCGTGAACGACGGGCGTGAACGGATGCCCGGACGTCGTGAAAGGCCTTTTGGTGCGGCGGCTTCCGCTTTCGGTTGTCGAATTGGCCCGTCGGACCGACCGGGTGGGCCGAGTCCCGGTCGAGAAATGGGGGATTCCCGACCGTCGAAGCGAGAAGGCCGGCCGTCCCCCGCGTCTCAGACGCGGGGGACGAGCAGAGCCGCCGCCGAGCGGGCCTGCTCCAGGGCCCGGGCGCGGTCCGCGCCCCGCTGGCCCAGCACCACGCGGGTGCTCAGGCCGTCCAACAGGGCCAGCAGCTCCGAGGCCCGCGCGGGCACGTCCAGGGGTGCGAAGCGCCCCTGCTCCACCCCCTTGGTCAGGAGCGCCTCCAGGTCCCGCTGCCAGCTGTCGTCGATCTCCTCCTGGGCGGCCTTCAGCGGCTGGTTGGAGGCGGTACGGGCCCACAGCTCGATCCACAGCGTCCAGCGCGGGTCGCGGGGGCCCTCGGGGAGGTAGAGCTCCAGGAACTGGTCCAGCTTGCGCGTTGCCGTCACCCTGCGGCCCAGCAGCGCCCGGCGCTCCCCGGTGAGCTGCTCCTCGCTCCAGCGCAGGGCCTCCAGCAGGAGCCGGTCCTTGCTGCCGAAGTAGTACAGGATGTGGCCGCCGCTGGTTCCGAGCCGCTCGGCCAGCGCCGACATGGTGAGCGCGGCCAGTCCGTCCTCGGCGATGGCCGCCATGGCCTCTTCCAGCATCCGCTCCTGGGCGACCTGCCCGTCGCGCCGCCGTGCTGCTCCCGCCACCGCTCCCGCCCTCCGGATCTTCGTGGGCCGACCTTATCCCGGACAGGGTCTTGACGGGGTCGAGGTCCACCCCTCATCTTGAATGCCATTCAAGAAGTTAGAACGGCATTCAAGATCGCTCAAGGTCAGGGGTCCTCATGGGACAGCAGGAGACAGTCGACGTCGACGAGGTGTTCCGGGTCGAGACCCACGGGATCGACCCCATTCCCGACGCCGAACGCCACGGCAGCGCCAAGGACCTCTTCTGGCTCTGGTTCGGCTCCAACCTCACCTTCACCTACGTGATCAACGGCGCCCTCGCCGTCGCCTTCGGGCTCTCCTTCTGGCAGGCCACCGCCGTGGTCGTGATCGGCGGACTCTCCTTCTTCGCCATCAGCGCCGCCGGACTCAGCGGCATCCGCACCGGCACCGCCACCCTGGTCATCTCCCGCGCCACCTTCGGAGTCCGCGGCAACTTCCCGGCCGGCGTCCTCAACTGGGTGGTGAGCATCGGCTACACCATCGTCAACACCGTGGTCGGCACCCTCGCCCTGGAAGTCTTCTTCGCCGAGATCGGCTGGCAGGGCGGCACCGCCGGCCGCGCCGTCGCCCTCCTCGTCACCCTCGCGCTGACCTTCGCCGTCGCCATGTGGGGACACGCCACCGTGCAGTTCGCCGAACGCTGGATGGCCTAC
The DNA here is from genome assembly GCF_053615355.1 of Streptomyces sp. CLCI03. Taxonomy (NCBI): domain Bacteria; kingdom Bacillati; phylum Actinomycetota; class Actinomycetes; order Kitasatosporales; family Streptomycetaceae; genus Streptomyces; species Streptomyces sp. CLCI03. Next base: position 6,286,526 of record NZ_CM132132.1, read on the forward strand.
GTCCTCGCCGCCGGCTTCGGCGTCCTGCTCCTCTTCGTCATCCCCGGCACCGACACCTCCGCCCCGGCCGACGCCGCCCCCGGGCTCTCCGGCTGGAGCCTCGCCTTCGTGGTCATGCTCGCCGGCCCCTTCTCGTACCTGCCGATGCCCGCCGACTACACCCGCTACCTGCCCCGGACCACCTCCCTGAAGTCCATCACCTGGATGGGTGCCCTCGGCGGCTTCCTCTCCTCCGTCGCCCTCGGCGTCGCGGGCGTCGCCGCCGCCACCCAGACCGACATGACCGACGCGGTCGCCGGAGCCGAGAGCCTGCTGCCCGGCTGGTTCCAGCCGCTGTTCCTGGCCCTCGTACTCGGCGGCTCGGTCACCAACTCGATCATCACGCTCTACTCCTCCAGCCTGAACCTCCAGGTCCTCGGCATCCCCTGGAGCCGCGCCCGGGCCATCGTCATCAGCGCCGCCGTCACCGCCGCCGGCTCGCTCGCCGCGCTCTTCCTCACCGACTTCACCACCTCCCTCCTCTCCTTCCTCTCCCTGCTGATCATCGTGTTCGCCCCCTGGGGCGGAGTCTTCCTCGCCGACATGCTGCTGCGCCGCTGCCACTACGACGCCGACGCACTGCACGCCGGGAGCGCCGGCGCCTACTGGTACCGCTCCGGCTACCACCCCGCCGGCATCACCGCCCTGCTCACCGGAATGACCTTCGCCGCCCTGACCTGCGACTCCGAGCTGTGGACCGGGCCGCTGGTCGCCCCGCTCGGCGGCGCCGACCTCACCCTGCTCGGCTCGGTCGTCTCCGGACTCACCTACTGGGCCCTCACCCGCCGCCGGGTCGCGGCGTACGCCCCGGCCGCCTGAACGACACCGCACACGCAAGGGAGCACCCCCACATGGCACGCCACCCCATCCCCGCCGACCTGCTGCTCACCGGAGCCCGGATCCACACCGTCGACCCCGACCTGCCCGAGGCCGAAGCCCTCGCCGTCCACGACGGGCGGATCGTCTGGGTCGGCCCGGACGCCGAGGCCGCCGCCTGGGCCGGCCCCGACACCCGGCGGATCGACGCGGGCGGCAAGCTCGTCCTGCCCGGCTTCATCGACGCCCACAACCACGTCCGGCTCGGCTCCGACGCGGACTGCGTCCAGCTCGCCGGGGTGCGCACCCTCGCGGGCATCCACGAGCGGATCCTGGCCTGGCGGGAAGCCAACCCGGACGCCGACTGGATCGAGGCCGAGGCCTTCGACTACTCCGCCATCCCCGGCGGGCGGATGCCGTGCGCCGCCGACCTCGACCCCGTCACCGGCGACATCCCGGCGATCGTGCTCTCGTACGACGTGCACACGGCCTGGCTGAACACGGCCGCCATACGGCGCCTCGGGGTCTCGCGGGACCGCACCGACCTCCCCTTCGGTACGGCGGCGGTGGACCCCGAGACCGGCGAACCCACCGGATTCGTCAAGGACTTCGCCATCAAGGGACTCTCCCGCGCCGGCCACCGGGCCCTGCGCGAGCTGGGCGTGCCGTGGGCCTCACCGGACCGGCAGTACGGGCGACTCGCCAAGAGCCTCGACGACGCCATCGGCTTCGGCATCACCACGGTGGTCGAGCCGCAGAACTCCCTCGACGACCTCGAACTCTTCGAACGAGCCCGTTCCGAAGGCCGGTTGCGCTCCCGGATCGTCGCGGCGCTGTTCCACCCGCGCGGCACCGGAGACGCCGACCTCGACGAATTCGCCGACGCGGCACGGCGGTTCGCCGGGGACCGGCTGCGGGTCGGCCCGCTCAAGCTGTACATCGACGACGTCGTGGAACCGCGCACGGCCGCACTGCTGGAGCCGTACACCGGCTGCGGCGCGCACCGGGGCGAGACCTTCTACCCGGCGGAGGAGTTCGCGGACCTGCTGGCGAAGCTGGACGCGCGCGGCTTCCAGTGCTTCGTGCACGCGACCGGCGACCGCGGCATCCGGACCGTCCTGGACGCCGTGGAGCACGCGCGGACCCTGAACGGCCCGCGCGACGCCCGCCACCAGGTGGTCCACGTGGAATGCCTCGACCCCGCGGACGTACCGCGCTTCGCGGAGCTCGGCGTGATCGCGTGCATGCAGCCGAGGCACTGCGCACCGGAGATCGCGGGCCCCGGCCAGGACTGGGCGGAGAACGTGGGCGAGGACCGCTGGCACAAGGCCTGGCCGATGCGGAGCCTGCACGAGGCGGGGGCGGTACTGGCATTCTCCAGCGACTGGAACGTGGCGGAGATGGACCCGATGGTCGGCATCTACACGGCGGTGACGCGCCGCCCGCTGTCCGGCGACGGCCCGGCCTGGCAGCCGGCCGAGACGGTGGACGTGGAGACGGCCGTGTACGGCTACACGATGGGCTCGGCCCACGCCAACTTCCTGGAACAGGAGCGCGGTTCCCTCACGGTGGGCAAGGCCGCGGACTTCGTGATCCTGTCCCGGGACATCCTCACCGTCCCGGCGGACGAGATCCCGGGCACGGTCGCCGAGACGGTCGTGGTGGCCGGCGAGGTGGTCCACCAGGTGGCCTGATCACTGCCCTCTCCCCGTTGGACACCCTTTAGTGTGAGGCCACTTGGGGTGACCGCCCCGGGGGAGGTGGGGGAGATGGGCGTACTCGTCGAACTGGTGGCCCTGGCGCTCGTCGCGCTGACGGCAGGCACCCTGATGCGCAAGGCGGTCGCCCGCCGGGCGGAAGCCCGGACGGCGGCCGCCGTCGGCGTCGCCGCCGTCGCCGTCCCCTGCCAGGCCCGCTGGCGGCAGGGCGTCCGGCGGCGGTTCTTCGGCTACGGCAAACTGCGCACCGGCGCGGACGGTACGGGCGCGGTCTTCGCCGCCCCCCTGCGCCGGGCGGTCACCCTGCCCGTGGGCGGCCGGGCGGTCGTCCGCGACAGCTGGCGGCCGGGGCTGCGGGTACTGGAATACCGGGCTCCGGACGGGCGGCGGATCGACTTCCAGGTCTACGACGCCGAAACGGCCCGCACGGCCCGCCTGCTGGGCGTCCCGGACCCGGCGGACCTCGGCTAGCGGGTCCCCTGCGGGGTTGCTCGGTGGTGTTCAGCCGGACTCGGGCTGCCGGATGCCCTGCGGGCGGCTCGGTGGTGTTCAGCCGGACCTTGCCCTTGCCGGGCGGGGCGCCTCAATTGTCGGCGGGGCTGGGGGGTGTGGGTGGTGCGGGGCCCCGCAGGAGGGTCTCCTCGGCTCGGCGTGTGCGGGCATGTCTCGGCAAGGCGGCCGTGGTGACGCCTCGTCCTGCGGGGACCCTCCTGCGTGTCCCCGCCCCACGGGTGGGCTTCGACGGGGACGGCGTGAGGGGTGGGGGGACGGGGTGGGGTGTCCCCGCAGGACGAGCGCGCAACCCCGCCCCACAACCGAGACATGCCCGTAAGGCGCGAGCCGAGGAGACACCTCACCCCGGCCCCCCCCCCCCCCCCCCACCAACCACAGGCCCGCACATCAAGCCCCGCCGGCGTTTGAGGCGCGGCGCCGGGCGCAGCCCGAGTCCAGCTGCACACCGCCGAGCACCCGCAGGGACACCGCCGAGCACCCGCAGGGACACCGCCGAGCACCCCGCAGGGTCCCGGCGGGCGGCCGCACCGAGCCGTCAAGTGATCGAACAAGTGTTTCGCACGGGTATTCGAATTGCTCTATGGTGGAGAGCGGGGGAGGTGTTCATTCGAGCGAAGCAGGAGGCCGCGGGTGCCTGGTTTTACGCATCTGCACACCGTTTCGGGGTTCTCCATGCGCTACGGAGGCTCGCACCCCCAGCGGCTGGCGGAGCGTGCCGCCGAGCGGGGTATGGACGCCCTCGCCCTGACCGACCGCGACACCCTCGCGGGCGCGGTCCGGTTCGCGAAGGCGTGCGCGCAGGCGGGCATCCGGCCGTTGTTCGGAGTGGACATGGCGGTCCCGCCCGCGACGGGCCCGGCCGGGTCGGGGGGCCCGACCGGGCCCGGCGAGGCCTCCTACCGGCGGCGCACCCCCGTCAAGGGCGGGGCCTTCGTGGACGAGTCCGCCGCGCGGGCCGTTTTCCTGGCCCGGGACGGGGCCGCCGGGTGGGCCGAGCTGTGCCGGATGGTCACCGCCGCCCACGCGGCGGCCGCCGAGGTTCCGCTCGTGCCCTGGGGTGCCCTGCGCGGGGAGGGCGTCTTCGTCCTGCTCGGGCCCGACTCCGAGGTGGGGCGGGCGCTCGCCGCGGGCCGCCCCGACCGGGCCGCCCGGCTGCTCGCGCCCTGGCGGGAGATCTACGGCGACTCCCTGCGCCTGGAGGCCGTCCACCACGGCCGTACCGGCACCGGGCCCGGCTCGCTCCGGCTGGCCGCCCGTACCGTCGGCTTCGCCGTCGAGCAGGGCGTCCCGGCCGTGCTGACCAATGCCGTCCGCTACGCCGACCCCGGCCAGGGGCCGGTCGCCGACATCCTCGACGCGGCCCGCCGCCTGGTCCCCATCGACCCCCGCAACCCCGCGTACCCGCTCGACAGCGGCGAGCGCTGGCTCAAGGGCCCCACCGCAATGGCCGAGGCCGCCGACCGGATCGCGCAGGCGGCCGGCCTGCGCCCCGCCGACGCCCGGCGCCTGCTCGCGGAGACCCGGCGTACCGCCGAGGCCTGCCGCGTGGACCCCGAGGACGATCTCGGCATGGGTTCCGTGCATTTCCCCGAGGCCCGCCTCGTCGGCGCGGCCCACCGCAGTGCCCAGCGGGTCCTGGCCTCCCGGGCCTCGGCGGGCATGGTGCTGCGCGGGTACGCGGGCGACCGCGCCTACTGGGAGCGGATGCACCAGGAGCTCGACATCATCGCCTACCACGGTTTCGCCTCGTATTTCCTGACGGTCGCTCAGGTCGTCGACGACGTGCGCGAGATGGGCATCCGGGTGGCCGCCCGGGGGTCCGGCGCCGGCTCCCTCGTCAACCACCTGCTCGGGATCGCGCACGCCGACCCCGTGGCCCACGGCCTGCTGATGGAGCGCTTCCTCTCCAAGCGGCGGCGCGTCCTGCCCGACATCGACATCGACGTGGAGTCCGCCCGCCGGCTGGAGGTCTACCGGCGGATCATGGAGCGGTTCGGCACCGAACGCGTCGCCACCGTCTCCATGCCCGAGACCTACCGGGTCCGGCACGCCATCCGCGACGTCGGCGCCGCCCTGTCCATGGACCCCGCCGTCACCGACCGGCTCGCCAAGGCCTTCCCGCACATCCGGGCCCGCGACGCCCGCGCCGCGCTGCAGGAGCTCCCCGAACTGCGTGACGTACGCGGGGAGTCGTACGGGCGGCTGTGGGAGCTCGTCGAGTCGCTGGACGCGCTGCCGCGCGGGATCGCCATGCACCCGTGCGGGGTGCTGCTCTCCGACGACTCGCTGCTCGCCCGTACGCCGGTGGTGCCCACCAGCGGCGAGGGCTTCCCCATGTCGCAGTTCGACAAGGACGACGTGGAGGAGCTCGGGCTGCTCAAGCTGGACGTGCTGGGCGTGCGGATGCAGTCCGCGATGGCGCACGCGGTCGCGGAGATCCGCCGCGGCACGGGGCGGGAGCTCGACCTGGACGACCCGGCGCAGGTGCCGCCGGGCGACCGGGCCACGTACGAGCTGATCCGCTCGGCCGAGACCCTGGGCTGCTTCCAGATCGAATCGCCGGGCCAGCGGGACCTGGTGGGGCGGCTCCAGCCGGCGACCTTCCACGACCTGGTCGTCGACATCTCGCTGTTCCGGCCGGGGCCGGTGGCCGCCGACATGGTGCGGCCCTTCATCGAGGCCCGGCACGGGCGGGCCCCGGTCCGCTTCCCGCACCCGGACCTGGCCGACGCGCTGCGCGAGACGTACGGGGTGGTGGTCTTCCACGAGCAGATCATCGAGATCGTGCACGTCATGACCGGTTGCGGGCGGGACGAGGCGGACCGGGTGCGGCGCGGGCTGTCCGACCCGCAGTCGCAGCCGCGGATCAAGGTCTGGTTCGCGGCGAAGGCGGCCGAGCGCGGCTATCCGGTGGAGGTGATCGGCCGGACCTGGGAGATCGTGGAGGCCTTCGGCTCGTACGGTTTCTGCAAGGCGCACGCGGTGGCCTTCGCGGTACCCACCTACCAGTCGGCCTGGTTGAAGGCGCACCACCCGGCGGCCTTCTACGCCGGGCTGCTCACCCACGACCCGGGGATGTACCCGAAGCGGCTGCTGCTGGCGGACGCGCGGCGGCGGGGCGTGCCGGTGCTGCCGTTGGACGTGAACCGGTCGGCGGCCGCCCATCGTATCGAACTGGTGTCCGACGTCGAGGGGGTGTGGGGGCTGCGGCTCGGGCTGTCCGACGTCCACGGCATCAGCGGGGTCGAGGCGGACCGGATCGAGGCCGGACAGCCGTACGCCTCCCTGCGGGACTTCTGGGACCGGGCCCGTCCGGGCCGCCCGGTGGTCGAACGGCTCGCGCAGGTGGGCGCGTTGGACGCCTTCGGCGCCAACCGGCGGGACCTGCTGCTGCACGTGTCGGAACTGCACGGCGCGCAGCGGGCCGCAGGCGTACGGGGCCCCCAACTCCCGCTGGAGGGTGGCAGGTCCACGGCCTCCGTCGGGCTGCCCGACCTGACCGAGGCGGAACGGCTCAGCGCCGAGCTGGGCGTCCTCGGCATGGACGCCTCGCGGCATCTGATGGGGGACCACCACGCCTTCCTGGCCGAACTGGGAGTGGTCCCGGCGCGCCGGCTGCGCGACACCGAGCACGGGCAGACCGTGCTGGTCGCGGGGGCCAAGGCGGCCACCCAGACCCCGCCGATCCGTTCCGGGAAGCGGGTCATCTTCACGACGCTGGACGACGGGACGGGCCTGGTCGACCTGGCCTTCTTCGACGACAGTCACGAACGCTGCGCGCACACCGTCTTCCACTCCTTCCTGCTGCTGGTACGCGGTGTCGTGCAGCGCCGGGGCCCGCAGAGCCTGAGCGTGGTCGGCGCGGCGGCGTGGAACCTGGCGGAGCTGGTGGAACTGCGGGCGGCGGGCGGCCTGGACGCGGTCGCGGCCCGCCTCGCGGAGCCGGCCGAGCCGGCGGCGGTCGCCGGGGAGGGCGCGGCCGAAGGCGGGGCCGAGGTGGCAGGGCGGCCCTCCGGCCGCAGGATCCGCATGTCCACGGGGTACGAGATGAACCCCTGGGCCGACCTCCAGCCGCCCGGTACCGGCCCCGCGACCGGCCGCAAGCTGTGGCACTCCAGCCCGGGGAGCGCGGGATGACCGCCGCCGAGAGGGTCGTGATGTGCCTGCGCCCGTACCCCGCCGACGGGGGGCCGCTCGGGGCCCGGGAGTACGCCGGGGTGCTCGCGCTGCTCGGGGGCATCACCCCGGCCGTGCAGGCCGTGCCGCCCGACACCGTGCTCGCCGAGGTCCGGGGCGCGCTGCGCTACTTCGACTGCGACGCCACCCGGCTGGCCGCCCTGGTCCGGGTCCGGGCCCTCGCCCTGTACGGGGTGGACGCCGCCGTCGGCGTGGCCGGCAACCCCATGCTGGCCAGGGCCGCGGCCCGTGAGGCCCGGCCCGGGGAGACCCGGGTGATCCCCGGGGATCCCACCGCCGTACGGGAGTTCCTGGCGGGCAAACCCGTCACCGTCCTCGACGGGGTCGGGCCGAAGGCCGCCCGCACCCTGTGCTCCTACGGCCTCGATTCCGTCGGCCGGGTCGCCGCCGCCCCGCCCGCAGCCCTGCGGCGGATCCTCGGCGCCCGGCTCGGCCGCGAGGTGCACGAGCGCGCCCTGGGGATCGATCGGACCCCGGTCCGGCCGGGCGCGGCCGCCCGCGCCGTCGCCGCCGAGCGGCTCTTCGATCGGGACGAGCTGGATCCCGTACGGCACCGGCGGGCGCTGCTCTCGCTGACGGAGGAGCTCGGCGCGAAGCTTCGTACACAGGAACAGGGCCGGGGGCAGGTCTGCCGCACCCTTTCGCTCACCGTCCGCTGCGCCGACCGCACCACGCTCACCCGGACGCGCACCCTGACCGAGCCCACCGCGCACTCGGCCGCCCTGACCGCCACGGCCTACGCCCTCTACGCGGGCCTCGGCCTGCAGCGGGCCCGGGTGCGCGCGCTGTCGCTGCGCGCCGAGGACCTGACCTCGGCGGAACGGGCCGCGCGGCAGCTCAGCCTCGACCCCGAGGACGAGAAGGCCCGCCGGCTGGAGGCCGTCACCGACCGGGTCCGCGCGCGCTTCGGGCCCCACACCATCGCCCGTGGCGCGTTGGCCGCCTGACGGCTCGTCGGGTGACCTGTCGAGGGTCTGTACGGCGCCTTACAGGGGGGCGGCCGAGCGACGCGCGATTTTTTACCGACGCGTAACTTCCCTGTGTTGCTACTCACCCGTAATTTAGCGGCAGCAGCTCCCCCTTGTGATCCGGATCACGGGACGAACCCCCACCTCATCCCCTTGAGTCACCCGCGAGGAGATCACCCGATGCTGCCCTGGAGACGCCTGCTCCGCCCACTCGCCGTCCTCACCCTCACCGCCGCCGCACTCGTCGCCCCCACCGGAGCGGCGCAGGCCGCGTCCGCCCCCAGCAGCGGCTGGAACAACTGGTCCTGCAAGCCGTCCGCCGCGCACCCGCGCCCCGTCGTGCTCGTGCACGGCACCTTCGGCAACTCCTGGGACAACTGGCTCGGCTTCGCCCCGTACCTCGTGAACCGCGGGTACTGCGTCTACTCGCTCGACTACGGCCAACTGCCCGGCGTACCCCTCTTCAACGGGCTCGGCCCCATCGACAAGTCCGCCGGACAGCTCGACGTCTTCGTCGACAAGGTGCTCGCCGCAACCGGCGCCTCCAAGACCGACATCGTCGGACACTCGCAGGGCGGCATGATGCCGCGCTACTACCTGAAGTTCCTCGGTGGCGCCTCGAAGGTCAACGCGCTGGTCGGGCTCGCCCCCGACAACCACGGCACCACGCTGCTCGGATTCACCAAGCTGCTCCCGTACTTCCCCGGGGCCGAGGACCTGATCAGCACCGCGACCCCGGGCCTCGCCGACCAGATCGCCGGATCCGCCTTCCTGCAGAAGCTGAACGAAGGCGGGGACACCGTGCCCGGGGTGAAGTACACGGTCATCGCGACCAAGTACGACGAGGTGGTGACGCCCTACCGGAGCGGCTTCCTGGACGGGCCGAACGTACGTAACGTCGTCCTCCAGGACCTGTGCTTCCTGGACCTCTCGGAGCACGTCGGCATCGGGCTCACCGACCGGATCGCCTGGCACGAGGCGGTCAACGCCCTCGACCCGGCGCACGCCGAACGGACCACCTGCGCCTCGGTCTTCGACTGACCGGGCGCGGGCGGTCCGACACCGGCCCGACCGGTCAGCGGCCGTGGCGGCTCGTCGTCGTACGCGCGGTACGACGGCGGGCGGCCGCGAACAGCGCGGCCGCGCCGACGGCCAGGGCGGCGGCCCCGGCGATCGCGATCGTCGGGGTGGCGCTGTTGCCGCCCGTCTCCGCGAGGTTCTCCTTGGCCGCGGCCGGCGAGGAGGAGCCGGCCGCGATCGGGACGGCGGCGGCGTCCTTCGTGCCGTTCGTCTTCGGGTCGTTGTCGCCGTGGCCGTTGTGCTCCACGGTGGACCTGCCGGCGCCGTCGGAGATCTGCTGGTCGGTCGGGGCCGAGGGCTTGTCGACGGGCTTGTCGACGGGCTTCTCGCTCGGCTTGGAACCCGTCCCGGTGGTGGGCTCGGTGGTCGGAGCCGTACCGGAGTTCCCGCCGTTCCCGCCGTTGCCGCCCTTCCCGCCGTTCCCGCCTCCGGTGTCCTTGCCGAAGACCACGTCCGAGCAGGTGTAGAAGGCCTCCGGGCTGTCGGAGCGCTGCCAGATGCTGTAGATGAGGTGGCGGCCCGACTTGGCGGGGACGGTCCCGGAGAAGACGTAGTCGCCGTTCTGCATGCCCGGGTCGGTGACCTTCGCGAACGGCGCGGGCTCCAGGTCGGACCAGGCCAGGGGCTTCGTCGGGTCGTAGCCGTCCTTCGTCACGTACAGCTCGAAGGTGCCCTTGTGCGGGGCCGTGCCCTTGTAGCGGAAGGTGTGCGCCCCGGCGGACATCGGGCCTGCCGGCCAGTCGGCGCGGGCCAGGTCCAGCCCCCGGTACTTGTCGTTGCCGGCCGAGCAGAGCTGCCCGTTCGGGATCAAGGAGCGGTGGTTGCCGGCGGCGTTCGCGATGTTGACCGCGTTCCAGTCGTAGAACGGCTGCGTCCCGGCGGCGGCGACCGCGGCCTTGCAGGCGGCCGACTTCGGGGACTCCGGCCCTTCGGCGTAGCACGCGGCCACCCGGCTGACCGGGTCCGTCATCGATCCGTGGGCGACCGCGGGAGCCGCGGCGTACGCGGCCACCGCGAGCGGGGCCAGGCCGGCGGCGGCGATACGGGTCAACGTGACGGCGGTGCGGCGGCGTGCGGGCATGGGGGATCTCCTTCGGGCACAAGGCAGGGTGTGCCGGCGGAATCGGACTCCGCGGTGCGCCGCCCCCCGGCGGCGCCACAACGGGCCCTTCCTGTCCTGGCCCGGCCAAGCTAGCCGCCCCGACCACCGGTTCCGCGGCTTCGAGCCCACCGGAGCGGATCTTTAGGGTCCCCTTAAGCCAGGGACAAGCGCCGCCTCAGGAACCGGCGTCGCGGAGCCCCCGGGGTGTCTCGTCGGCCGTGAGCAGGTCCCGCACCTGCGCGGCCGTCCAGTTCCCGGCGGCGCCGGGGCAGGCCGCGAGGTAGTCGGCGATGTCCTGCTCCTCCCAGGGGCCGGATTCCAGGAGGCCGCCGGCCAGGTAGCGCAGGTACGCGCCCGACGGGGTGAGCACCTCGACGTCCCGCAGGCTCCACGGCGCGGTGAAGGTCAGCACGGGGATGCCGTCGATCGTGCCCGGGCAGATCAGGGTCTCGTACCGACCCGGGCCCAGTTGGTCACGGCCGTCCCGTAGGGCCGTGGTCAGATCCAGGTCCGCTCCCGGCTCCTCGTACATCTCCTGGGCGGCGATGTCGGACATCTGGCCGACCGTCACCAGGTGTGCCCGTGCGCGCGTGCGTCCGGGAGCCGTGGGGTCGTAGAAGCCCCGGCCCCCCGTCCACACGGGGGACTCCGTGGCGAAGTACAGGCGGCCCGTCAGCTCCACCGCGATCGAGCGCTCGGGGGCCCGGTGGTCCCGGCAGCCCGGGTAGGTGCGTGCCGCGCCGGGCGGGGTGCCGCCGGCGAGGTAGGTGGCGAGGCGGTCCATGTGCATGTTGGAGCCGTAGGAGGCGTACCAGACCCGCTCGGGCGTGGGGATCGACTCGGCGAGCGGGGTGGCGGTGCGGACGACCATGCGCGGCTCCTCGGGATCGGGAACGGGCGGGGGTTTCCACCCGGTCGCCGACCTGGCGACGGCGATCCGGAATCTCCCCTGTCATATGCCTATCGGGCCACTCGGGCCCGTGCGTATGGTGTGGCCCCGGACCATCCCGGGCCCGGCGCCCTCCCGGCTCCCCACGGGAGGGCCGCCGCGCGCCCCACGTCCCACGCCCACGCCCACGCCCCATGTCGTCCCGGGGCTACGAGAGGAGCGCGGACAGGCCCGCCGCGGACCGGGCCTGGTCGTCCAGCGCGTCCAGGGCCCGTACCGCCTGGGCCGCGGCCTCCGGGTCGCTCGCGGCGAGGCCGCTCTCGGCGAACTCGTCCTCGTCCAGCCGCAGCACGGAGCTCCCGTCCGCCGACACCCACAGGTCGAGGTCGAGGTCCTCCACGAGGATCTCCCCGCTCCGCACCAGGGCCGGTCGCGTGACGTCGCAGTACCAGCCCTTGAGGACACCGCCCGCGGTCCACACCTCCTTGACCGCGTACCAGCGGGTCCGCCAGAAGTGCTCGACGAACACGTCGCCGGGCTCGAAGCGCACGAAGCCGAAGTCCCGTACGCCCTCGGCCGCCCAGGGGGCGCGTACGGAGATGCGGTCGCCGTCGTCGGCGACCTGCGCCGCCGGGTAGCGGATCTTGGTCCGGCCGGCCTTGGTCAGGACGACGGTCAGCTGCGCGGTCACAGGGTCTCCAGTTTCTTCGTGTAGCGCGTCTCGGTCGCGCAGATCTCGTAGCCGAACGACGTGTTGATGGCGAGCATCGGCTCATTGCCCGCGTCGTTGCCGGTGAAGGACTCGGTGTACCCGGCCGCGCGGGCCCGGTGCAGGGCGACCGTCTTGGCGAGCTTGGCCAGTCCCCGGCCGCGGAAGGCGCGCAGGGTGCCGGTCATCGCCGAGCCGCAGCGGGTGGCGCCGTCCGTCTGCACCGCGCTGAAGGAGGCCACCACACCGTCCACCAGGGCGACGGTGGTGAGCTCCTTGTCGAGGGTCGGGTTGTTCCAGAAGCGCGCGAGCCAGTACTCGTAGTCGTCGAACTCCGCCGCCACATCGCCCGGTTCGTCGCGGGTCGCCTCGGCGTCGGTCTCGAAGAGCGGACGCGGGTCGGCGGCGAAGGCGGAGCCGGGACGCAGTTCCACCCCGGCCGGCAGGTCCTCGTCCCGCTGTGGCTCGGGCAGCGTGGCCGCCGCCAGGTCCAGGCGCAGGAAGTGTGCCGTGCGGCGGGGCCGGTAGCCGTGCCGCTCGGCGAAGGCGCGGTGGGCCGGCTCGTCGAGGACCCAGGCGTACGTGTCCACCGCGCCGTGCGCGGCGAGGTGCTCCTCGGCGGCGCGGAGCAGGAGGCGGCCGGCGCCGAGGCCGCGGTGGGCGGGGTCGACGTACGTGGTGAGGTACGACTGGCCGGGCTTCGGGCTGTCGTACGCGACGCCGGCCCGGGCGGCGCCGATGACGCGGCCGTCCGGGCCTTCGGCGACAAGGATGCGGTGGTGCTTCGCCGGGTGGGCGGAGGAGAGCTCGAAGCTCAGGCCCTCGGCACTGGTGATCGAGAAGGGCAGGGCCGCGCGGAGCACCCGCACGACGGACGCCGCGTCCGAGGGGTCGCCGGCGCGGACGTCACGGATCGATGCGGTCATGAGGCAGACGCTACGTGCGCCTTCGCGACGCGCGCCTCCCAATTAACCGTCGATGGGGGACAATCACCCGCGTGACCTCGACAAACCTGAAGATCACCATCGACGGCTCGGCCGGCTCGGCCGCCCCGTACGAACAGCTGCGCGCGCAGATCGCCGACCGGGCCCGGTCGGGGAAGCTTCCGGCGGGCTTCAAACTGCCGACGGTACGGGGCCTGGCCGAGGAGCTGGGGCTGGCCGCGAACACGGTCGCGAAGGCGTACCGGGCGCTGGAGGCGGACGCGGTGATCGAGACGCGGGGCCGGAACGGGACCTTCATCGCGGCCGCGGGCGACGCGGTGTCCCGGGAGGCGGCCGCGGCGGCTCAGGCGTACGCGGACCGCGTCCGCCGGCTCGGCCTGACGCAGGCCGAGGCGCTCGCCGCGGCGACGGACGCCCTCCGGGCCCGGTACGCGGCCAAGTGACCACCGCCGGCCGCATCCGGCCTCGCCCGACGTGGGCGGCGGGGCCGGAACGGTGGGTGAAGCACGCCGGACGTCAGAGGTACAGGCCCGCTTCCGAGCCGTGCGGCTGGGGCGGCAGGATCGCCGCCGGGCCCGTGCCGCGCCGTAGCGCGAACAGCTCCGCCAGGCTGGCGCCCTCGCGGGAGACGCCCTCGTCCGTGCCCAGCCAGTCCACCGCCTCCCGGTGGGTCAGCCGGCCGACCTCGATGCGGGCCAGGCAGCGCCCCGGCCGGACCACCGCGGGGTGGAGCCGTTCCAGGTCCTCGTTGGTGGTGACCCCCACCAGGACGTTGCGGCCCTGCCCCAGCAGTCCGTCCGTCAGGTTCAGCAGTCGGGACAGCGCCTGCCCGGCCGTGTGGCGGGCTTCGCCCCGGATCAGCTCGTCGCAGTCCTCCAGCAGCAGCAGCCGCCAGCGGCCCTTCGCCGTGCCCTCGTCCTCGCCGATCGCGATGTCCATCAGGTAGCCCACGTCGTTGAACAGCCGCTCCGGGTCCAGGACGCAGTCCACCTGGCACCAGTCCCGCCACGACCGGGCCAGCGTCCGCAGCGCGGAGGTCTTGCCGGTGCCCGGCGGCCCGTGCAGCAGGAGCAGCCGGCCCGAGATGTCGTCCGGGGTCACCTTCATCAGCCGGTCCATCGCCCCGGCCACCGGCGCCGTGTAGTTGGGCCGTACCTCCGCCCAGGTGCCGGCCGCGATCTGGCGGGTCGTCCGGTACGGGCCGCGGCGCGGGGAGACGTACCAGAAGCCCATCGTGACGTTCTCGGGCTGCGGTTCGGGCTCGTCCTGGACGCCTTCGGTGGCCTTGCCGAGCACGCCGGCGGCGAGTTCGTCACTGACCGCCGTCACGGTGACGTCCGCGCCCCGGCTCCAGCGCGAGACGAGCATGGTCCAGCCCTCGCCCTCGGCGAGGGTGGCGCTGCGGTCGCTGTCGCGCGCCGAGCGCAACACCGTGGCCTCCGGCGGCAGGAGGGTGGCCTCCGCCTTGACCCGCTCGATCGACACGCTGTGCGAGTACGGCTGCTCGCCCGACGCGAACCGGCCGAGGAAGAGCGCGTCGACGACGTCCGACGGTGAGTCGCTGTCGTCGACGTTGAGCCGGATCGGCAGCGCGTCCTGCGGGTTGGCTGACATGGCGCCCATGATCCGGCACACGATGGCCTCGTGCACCCGTGTTTCGCTGGATCGGGTGCCCAAGTTCCCTCTTCAAACGCATTCGCAGTGAAGGTTCGGGCCGTAACTCTGCCCTGAATATTCTTGGCATGGACACTTCCAGCGGACCTCGGCTGCTTGTACCACGGACTCAGGAGTAACCCCCACAAGGAGCCGCACACATGAGCATGAAACTGTCGCGCTTCGCTGCCCTGACCTCCTCCCTCTTACTCGCCGCGGGCGCCACCCTGTTCGGCGCGGGCCAGGCGGCCGCCACCGCCCGGGCCGACTTCGGCTACGTCGCCCTCGGCGACTCGTACTCCTCCGGCGTCGGCGCCGGCAACTACGACGGCGCGAGCGGCAACTGCAAGCGCACCACCCGCGCCTACCCGGCCCTGTGGGCCGCCGCCCATTCCCCCCGGACCTTCTCCTTCACCGCCTGCTCGGGCGCTCGTACGGGTGATGTCCTCTCGGGTCAGCTCGCCCCGCTCAACTCCGGCACCGACCTCGTCAGCATCACCATCGGTGGCAACGACGCCGGGTTCTCCGACGTCATGACCACCTGTGTGCTCCAGTCCGAATCCACCTGCGTCAACCGCGTGAACCAGGCCAAGGCCTACGTGGACTCCACCCTCCCCGGCCTGCTCGACCAGGTCTACAACGCCATCAGCAGCCGCTCGCCCGCCGCGCACGTCGTCGTCCTCGGCTATCCCCGCTTCTACAAGCTGAACGGCACCTGCACCACCGGCCTCACCGAAGGCGAGCGGTCCGCCATCAACGGCGCCGCCGACCACCTCAACACCGCCATCGCCAAACGCGCCGCCGACCACGGCTTCACCTTCGCCTCGGTCGCCGGCACCTTCACGGGCCACGAGATCTGCTCCGGCAACGCGTGGCTGCACAGCGTCAACTGGCTGAACATCGGCGAGTCGTACCACCCGACCGCGGCCGGACAGTCCGGCGGCTACCTGCCGGTCTTCACGAACGCCGCCTGATCGGCCGACTCCGCCCGCTCCGCCCGCTCCGTCCGGACCGCCTCGTCCGATCCGTCCGACCCGTCGGTCGCCGGACCTGCCGGACTCGCCGGGGCGCTCGTCGTCGCCGACGGTGACGGCGACGACGTCGCCGAAGTGCTCGGCCCGGGGGAGGGGGCCCCGCTCGTCGGGGTTTCCTCCCTGCACGTCACCGAGGTGGTCACCCACTGGGTGGCCACCTCCGCCGGTCCCCGCACCTCCAGCCGGACCGCGTCCTCGAAGGCCCCGTCCGGCGCGTGCGTGAGCTCGGTGTGCTCCAGCCGCCGGCTCCTCGGCCCGCCCTCCTCGTACGTGACGGACTGCCAGTCGGGTCCGGAGGTGCGTCCGCTGCGCGTGGCCCAGCGGTACTCCAGCACGACCGGGATGCGCTCCACCTCCACGGTGGCCGTGAAGGCGGGCGCGGACCCGGCCGGTGGCGGGCAGCTGCCGGTGTAGGAGGAGCGCACCACGTCCACGTACACCGAGACGTGCTGTCCCGCCGCGCCCGTGGCGGACGCCGACACCGGAGCCGACGGAGCCGTCGTCGGCGTCGTGGTCACGGTCCGCGAAGCCGTTGCCGAGCCCGTCGGAGAGCCGTTCCCGGCGCCCGTCCCGTCGCCGTTCCCGCGATCCTTGAACAGCAGCCACCCCGCCGCGATCAGAGCCAGCGCCATCAGCACGATGCCGACGGTCAGCACCAGCCCGGCGTTCCCCTCACGGGACGCCACCGGCGGCGGCGTCCCGTACGGAGCCGCGTGCACCGGCGCCGCCGGCGTCGGCTGCGCCCGGTACGGCTCGCGCGGGGTGTCCGTCCCCTGCCCGTGGTGCGCGACGACCGTCGGCGCGTCCGGCCCCGACACCGGCCCGTCGGGAGCCCGTACGGTCCCGCCCGCGCCCACCACCCGCAGCATCCGGGCCGCCTCCGCCGCGGGCAGCCGCTCGGCCGGGTCCTTGCGCAGCAGCCCCTCCAGTACGGGCGTCAGCGCCCCGGCCCGACGTGGCGGCGGCAACTCGGAGTCCACCACCGCCCGCAGGGTGTCCAGCGGGGTGGCCTGCCGGAAGGGCGAGACCCCCTCGACCGCGGTGTACAGCATGATCCCGAGCGCCCACAGGTCGGAGGCGGGTCCCGGATCGCGTCCCGACGCCCGCTCGGGCGCGAGGAATTCGGGCGAGCCGACCACCTCGCCCGTCATGGTGATCGAGGAGGAGCCCTCCAGGGTCGCGATCCCGAAGTCGCCGAGCACCACCCGACCGTCGTTGGCGATCAGGACGTTGCCCGGCTTCACGTCCCGGTGCAGCACCCCGCAGTCGTGCGCCGAGCGCAGCGCGGCGAGCACCTGTTCCCCGATGTGCGCGGCCCGCTGAGGGGTCATCGGCCCCTCGGCCTCCAGTACGTCGGCCAGCGAGAGCCCGCGCACCAGCTCCATCACGATCCAGGGCCGTCCGCCCTCGGAGGCCACGTCGTAGACGGTGACGACCCCGCGGTGCGAGACCCGGGCCGCGGCCCAGGCCTCCCGCTCCAGCCGCCGGTACAGCCGCTCCAGTTCGGTGGGTTCCAGCCCGGCCGGCGCCCGCACCTCCTTGACGGCGACATCGCGGGCGAGCACCTCGTCCCGGGCCCGCCACACGATGCCCATCCCGCCGCGGCCGATCGGTTCGAGCAGCCGGTAGCGGCCCGAGATGACACGATCGGAGTTCGATTGGTCACTCACGCGCGCCCCCGAGTGTGCTCCCGTGCGCCCGGGTGTCATCGGGCGATCACTCCAAGTTAGCGCAGTGTGGGCCAAGTGGCCCCTGTCGTGACGGGACTCGCGCGAGGGCCTTTCGCAGCGTGACGTCTGTGCGGAGAGTAATCGTCGACTCCGCTGAGTAATCGTCAACTCCCGGTCGCCACAGGGGTAATTCACACCACCGGGATACCCGGGGGCGACGCGGGGGCGATAGGGTTAACCTGCCCGGGCCGGGTGCCCTCGTACGGGTGGGGAGAGAACATGGAACAGATAGCAATGCGCAGCAGGCCGCCTCGCGTGCCTGCCATCACCTGCGGCAGCAGTGCGACCAGCTCGCGCCTCGACCGCCACCTCTCTGTGCTGGGCGGTCCCGCCGTCCCGCATCGGGAGACCGCCGAGGCGACGCTGCTGATGCGCGAGCTCACCTCCCGCGACCACACGCACCGCCTGCGGAGCCGGAGCGCGCGCGTCTCGCTCTTCGCGCCGCTGCGCCGTCTGCGTCGCACGCTCTTCGGCAGCCGCCGCTCGTAACCTGCCCCGTACCGCAGCCGTCGGCCCTCGGCCTCCGGCTCCCCGGCCCTACCCGATCACACCGTCCCGGCGCAGTTCCGAGATCTGTGCGTCCGCCATCCCCAGGCCGCGCAGCAGGGAGTCGGTGTGCTCGCCCAGCGCGGGCACCGCACCCATGTGCGGTGCCGCGCCGCCCGGCAGCCCGATCGGCGGCAGCAGGGCCCGCAGCGGACCGGCCGGTGTGTCCACCTCCCGCCAACGGTCCCGGGCCGCGAGCTGCGGATGTCCGGCCAACTGGGCCACGGAGTTCAGTCGCGCGCAGGCGATGCCCGCCGCCTCCAGCCGCCCGATCGCCTCGTCCGCACCGAGCCGGCCCAACGCCTCGGCCACCACCGCGTCGGTCTTCTCCCGGTTCACGGTGCGCGCCGCGTTCGTCGCGTACCCCGGATCGTCGGCCAACTCCGGCCGTTCCAGCACCTGTTGTGCCAGCCGCCGCCACTCGCGGTCGTTCTGCACCGACAGCAGCACCCGGTCCCCGTCGGCCGTCGCGTAGGCGTCGTAGGGGGCGATCACCGCGTGCGCGAGGCCGGTTCGTACGGGCTGCTCCCCACGGTGCATCGTGTGGTGCAGCGGATGGCCCATCCACTCGGCGAGCGCGTCCAGCATGGACACCTCCACCCTGCCGCCGCGCCCGGTGACCCCGCGGCGCAGCAGGGCGGCCAGGACGCCCGAGAAGGCGTACATGGCCGCCGCGATGTCGGCCGCAGGGATGCCCGCCTTGACGGGCTGTTCGGGGGTGCCGGTCACCGACACCAGGCCCGCCTCGCACTGTACGAGCATGTCGTAGGCGCGCTTGTGGGCGTACGGGCCCTCGGCCCCGTAGCCGGAGACGTCCACGGCGATCAGCCGGGGGTACCGCGCGCACAGTGCGGCCGAGTCGAGCCCGAGCCGGGCGGCGGCCCCCTGCGCGAGGTTCTGCACGAAGACGTCGGCCCCGCCCAGGAGCCCGTGCAGGACCTCCCGGCCGCGCGTGTCCTTCAGGTCGAGCGCGATCGACTCCTTGCCCCGGTTGGCCCACACGAAGTGCGAGGCGAGACCGTGCGCGGCCGTGTCGTAGGCACGGGCGAAGTCACCGCCGTCGGGCCGCTCGACCTTGATCACCCTGGCGCCCAGGTCGGCGAGCTGGCGGGTGGCGAAGGGGGCCGAGACGGCCTGTTCGACGGCGACGACGGTGATGCCGTCCAGGGGGAGCGGTTCGGTGGTCATGGGCCCTGCCTACCGGGTCGGACGGGCCGCTGTCACTACCGGCCGCGTGCGAACCTGCGCGTGGCCAACGGCACGAACAGCGCGAGCAGCACGCCCGACCACAGCAGCGCCCCCGCGACGGGATGGGCGGCGGGCCAGGCGGCGCCGGCCTCGGCCGCGCCCCCGGCGTTCCCGCACAGTTCGCGCACGGCGGTGGCGACCGCGCTGATCGGGTTCCACTCGGCGACCGCGCGCAGCCACCCGGGCAGCCCCGCGGTCGGCAGGTACGCGCTGGAGAGCATCGGCAGGACGAAGGTGGCGCTGCCGAGCTGGCCGGCCGCCTCCTCGCTGCTGCTCAGCAGGCCGAGGTACGTGCCCACCCACGCGGTGGCGAAGCGGAACAACAGCAGCACGCCGAGGGCGCCGAGCGCGCCGGACAGGCCGTTCTCGATGCGCCAGCCCATCGCCAGCCCCACCAGCATCAGCGGCACCATCGACACGCCGGTGGTCAGCAGGTCGGCGGCCGTCTGCCCGAGCGGTACGGCGGTGCGGCTCATCGGCAGGGTCCGGAACCGGTCCATCACCCCGCGGTGGGCGTCCTGCGCGGCCGTGAACATGCCGGTCATCAGGCCGTTCGCGGCGGTGGCGGCCAGCAGCCCGGGGACCAGGAACTCCCGGTACTCCGCGCCCGGCATGGCGAGCGCGCTGCCGAAGACGTAGCCGAAGAACAGCAGCATGGTGATCGGCATCGTCTGGGTGAGGACCAGCAACGCCGGGGCGTGCCGCGCCTTCTGGAGCCGGCTGGTGAGGACGGCTCCGCCGTCGGACAGCAGGGTGCTCATGCGGCGTACTCCTGATCGGCGGTGGCGGCCTCGACGGCGGTGCCGCGGGGTCGGGTGAGGCGCAGGAACACCTCGTCGAGGGTCGGCGGGCGCAGGCCGGCGTCCGTGACCGGGACCCCGGCGGTGTCGAGCTCCCGGATGATCCGCGGCAGGGTGAGGTCGGCGTCGAGGACGGTGACGCCGACGGTCAGTTCCCGCTCGTCGAGCACGGGCCGGCCGCCGGTGAGCCGGTCGAGGACGGCCGCGGCGCGCGCGAGCGCCCCGGGCTCGGCGACGGTGACCTCGGCGCGGGCGCCGATCCGGGCCTTCAGCCGGGCCGGAGTGCCGGTGGCGGCGACCCGGCCGCGGTCGACGACCACGATCTGGCCGGCCAGCCGGTCGGCCTCCTCCAGGTACTGGGTCGTGAGCAGCACCGTGGTGCCCTCGGAGCCCTTCTCGGCGAGTTCCCGCACCGCCGCCCAGATCTGCTCGCGGGCCGCCGGGTCCAGGCCGGTGGTGGGCTCGTCGAGGAACAGCACCCGCGGGCGGGTGACCAGGCCGGCGGCCAGGTCCAGGCGCCGCTTCATACCGCCCGACCAGGTGGCGGCCGGCCGGTCGGCGGCCTCGCCGAGTCCGAAGCGCTCCAGCAGCTCGTCGGCGCGGGCCCGGCCCGCGCGTCCCCGCAGTCCGGCCAGCCGCGCGAAGAGCCGGAGGTTCTCACGGCCGGTCAGGTCCCCGTCGACGGAGGCGTACTGGCCGGTGACGCCGATCGCGCGGCGGACGGCCGCGGGATCCCGGGTGACGTCGTGACCGGCGACGAGGGCGCGGCCGCCGGTGGGGGCGGTCAGGGTGGTGAGGATCCGGACGGCGGTGGTCTTGCCCGCGCCGTTGGGCCCGAGGAGGCCGCAGACCGTGCCCTCGGGGACGGCGAGGTCGAGGCCGCGCAGGGCGTGGACCTCCCCGTAGTTCTTCTCCAGGCCTTCACTAAGTACAGCGTACGTAGTCGTCATATGTGCCACCGTACCTCACTACGTACGGCGTACGTAACTAAGATGGTGGGGAGACGACGAGGTGATCTGAGCCATGACAGCCGGCGGGCGACCCGCTGAACCCGAAGTGATCTGGTCCCGCCCCCAGCGGGCCGGCCGCGGCCCCAGGCCCGCGCACAGCCGCGAGTCCATCGCGTCCGAGGCGGTGCGGATCGCCGACGAGGAGGGGATCGATGCCGTCTCCATGCGGCGCGTGGCGGCCGGGATCGGCGCCGGGACGATGTCCCTCTACAACTACGTGCCGCGCAAGGAGGACCTGTACGAGCTGATGGTCGACGCGGTCAGCGGGGAGTACGCGTTCCCGCCGCCGACCGGCGACTGGCGG
Source organism: Streptomyces sp. CLCI03 (assembly GCF_053615355.1). Taxonomy (NCBI): domain Bacteria; kingdom Bacillati; phylum Actinomycetota; class Actinomycetes; order Kitasatosporales; family Streptomycetaceae; genus Streptomyces; species Streptomyces sp. CLCI03. The sequence goes on from NZ_CM132132.1 coordinate 6,307,826, forward strand.
GCCGACCTGCTCGCGCTGGCCCGTGGGACACGCGCGCTGATGCACCGCCATCCCTGGCTGCCGCGCCTGCTGAACCCCGTCTACGGCTTCGGCCCGAACGCCCTGCGCTACCTGGAGTACAGCCTGGACTGCCTGGCCCCGCTCGACGTACCGGACGGCGAGAAGCTGGAGCTGATCGCCGCCGTCAACGGCACCGTCGCGACCTTCGTGGCCGGCGAGTCGGCCATGGCCGAACGGGCCCGGACGCTGCCCTGGGACGAGGCGGAGGAACAGCGCGTACGGACGGCCTGGCTCGGCTCCCGGCTGGCCACCGGGGAGTATCCGCGACTGGCGGCGGCCCTCGTCGCCGGCGGTCCGGTCCCCGGGGCCGGGCTCGACATGGACACGGTCTTCGACCGCTCGATGACCCGGCTGCTGGGGGCCTGGGGGGCGTAGACCGCCCGCCCACCGTCCTCGGAGGAAGGTCGTCGCGGGCGGTGGTCCTCCTCAGAGGAGGGCGAACTGCCCGCCCGGGCCTTCCTCCTGGTGGTCCAGCACGGACGCCGGGCGCCGGGCCCCGGCCGGCGGCGGTAGCACCCCGGCCATGCGCAGCGCCTCGGTCGACAGCTCCGGACCGATATCGAACGCGGCCCGCTCCGGGGCCAGTTCCGCCAGCAGTGCCAACGTGGTCACCAGGGCGAGCAGCTCCGAGGTCCAGCTCTGCGGCCACTCGGCCGGCCCCAGCGCCGCCAGGCCCTCGGTGTCCGGGCCCCGGTGCGCGGTGCGGGCGGCGAACCAGGCCGGCAGCACCCGCACGCCCTGCGCCTCGTACTCCCAGGCCCCGGCGGGTACGGGGGAGACCGTCCCGCTCCCGAGGCCCAGCGTCTCGCTCCCGGCGTCGTACGCGAGCTCGCGCGGCCAGCCCGTGACCGCCGAGCGGACGTACGGCCGGCGCCCGCCGGGCAGCCGGGGCGGTTCGCCGCCGCGGGCCCCGCGCAGCTGCACGCCCAGCAGCCGGTGCCCCAGCTCCAGCCCGGCCCGCCAGTGCTCGGGATCGGCGGCGAGCGGGACCTCGTACCCGCGCGGAGCCGGGCGGCCCGCCACGAGGATCCAGGACAGGACGTCCTCGGGGGTGACCGGGCCGCCGTGGAGCGCGTCCAGCAGGGGCAGCAGGCCGGGCGCGAGATTCGGCTCGGCGCCGCCGGGGCGCCGGTGCAGGGGGCGGATCCGGCCGAGGCGGCCGACCGGGAGGTGTGCGGTGACCAGCGGATCCGGGGTCAGGGCGAGGAACAGCTGGTGCTCGTCCCGGACACGCCAGAGCTCGGGGCGGGCCGCGTCGATGAGCCGCTGGTCGGGCAGGAGCCACTGCTCGTCGAAGGGCTCGCGGAGCACCCGTACGGGGTCGGGGCAGGGCCCCGGGTCGTCGGTGAAACGGGCCGTGGCCGCCGACCGCTGCCCGGGCAGGGCGGCCGCCCCGGCGTCGGGTCGACGGCTGCGGCTCGGGCGGAAGAGCCGCTCCCGCTCGGCGCCTTCGGAGCCGGCCAGGGTGGCCCAGCGGGCGCGCAGGGCCGCCGGATCGGGTGCGGCCACCCAGTCCCGGCCCAGGCGCAGGCCGCCCACGGACCAGGGCATCAGATCATCGAGCAGCGGTACGTCATCGCTCACGCCGCCGATGGTAGCGACGGGATCCGATGGCCGGGCTGCGTCCAGGCCGGCGAGCTAGGCTCCTTGTATACGCATTCGTACGGTTTCGACCGAGGAGGCTGAGGAGGCGGTCATGAGCCAGTACGACGAATACACGACCCCGTCACAGGCCGAGGGCGAGCGCCTCGACGAGGACATGGACGAGGCCCAGCGCAAGCAGCTCCAGCACCCCCACACGATGCGGACCACGCCGTCCCAGGCGGAGGGCGAACGCACCAGGGAGGACGACGAGAAGTAGGCGCGCGGCGCCGCAGCACCGACAGGGCGTGCAGCACCGACAGGCCCGCAGGGCCGACACGGCCGCAGGGCCGACACGGCCGCAGGGCCGACAGGGATCGCTGGACCGCGACGGGGCCCGCCGGACCGTCCCCGGGCGTCGCAGGACGTCCCGGGGCCGCCCGAGGGTCGTCAGTGCGCGTCGACCGTCACCGTGAAGGAGAACCGGTCGCCGCGGTAGCGGATCCGGGCCACGTCCACCACCCGGCCGTCCTCGTCGTAGGTCACGCCCGTGTAGTGCAGGATCGGGCTCAGCAGCGGCACCTGGAGCAGCTCGGCCGTCTCCGGGTCGGCCAGCCGGGCCTCCACGGTGTCCGTGATCCGGCTGATGCGCACCCCCACGATGTCCCGCAGGACCTTCGTCATAGGCCAGCGTTCGAGATCGGCGAGGTCCACCGCCTCGGCGAACTCCGGGAGGACCGCGTTCTCCGCCCAGTTGGTCGGCTCCCCGCTCTCCCGGTCGTGGCGCAGGCGGCGGTAGGTGACCACCTCGGCCGTGCCGGGGAAGTGCTCCAGCAGCTCCCCGGACACGGCGGTGCGACCGTGCCCGAGGATCGTCGTACGGTCGCCCGACTGCTGGGCCACGATCGCGTCGACCGAGCCCAGCAGCCGGACCGGGGTGCTGCGCAGGGCGCCCGGCTCGATGAAGGTGCCGCGCCGCCGGTGCCGGCTGATCAGCCCCTCACCCTCCAGCTCCTTGAGCGCCTGCCGCATGGTCAGCACGCTCACCCCGTAGTGCCCGGCCAGCTGCTCCTCGGTGGGCAGGCGCAACGAGGCGTCCGGGGTGCGCCCCAGTATCGAGGCGCGCAGTGACTGCGACACCTGGTACCAGAGCGGCAGCTTCCGGTTCAGTACCAGCGAGTCGGGGGCGAAGGCGGTCACGGGTGGATCTCCGAAGGGCTGGACAGGGGTGACGTGCGGCGCACGCACCGTACGGCGCGTGCAGGGTACGGCGGATGCAGCGTATGCAGTGCAGGTCAGGCGCGGAAGTGGCGCTGCAGACCCTGCCACACGTCGTCGTACCCGCGCTGGAGGTGATCCGCGCCTGCCGCCTGCGCGGTGGCGGTGATCGGCCAGCGGGTCTCGAACATGAAGGCCAGGCCGTCGTCGATCTTCTGCGGCTTCAGCTCGGCCGCACTCGCCCGCTCGAAGGTCTCGTGGTCGGGTCCGTGCGCGGACATCATGTTGTGGAGCGAGCCGCCGCCGGGGACGAATCCCTCGGCCTTGGCGTCGTAGGCCCCCTCGATGAGGCCCATGTACTCGCTCATCACGTTGCGGTGGAAGTAGGGCGGACGGAAGGTGTCCTCGCCGACCAGCCAGCGAGGGGCGAAGACCACGAAGTCCACGCCCGCCAGCCCCGGGGTGTCGGAGGGCGAGGTCAGGACGGTGAAGATCGACGGGTCGGGGTGGTCGTAGCTGATCGAGCCCAGGACGTTGAAGCGGCGCATGTCGTACACGTACGGGACGTGGCTGCCGTGCCAGGCGACCACGTCGAGCGGGGAGTGGTCGTAGGTGGCGGACCAGAGGTTGCCGCAGAACTTGTTGATCACCTCGGTCGGGCGCTCGCTGTCCTCGTACGCCGCCACGGGAGCCTGGAAGTCCCGTGCGGCGGCGAGGCCGTTGGCGCCGATCGGGCCGAGGTTCGGCAGCTCGAAGGGCTGGCCGTAGTTCTCGCAGACGTAGCCGCGGGCGTCGGCGTCGAGCAGCTCGACGCGGAAGCGGACGCCGCGGGGGATGAGGGCCATGTCGCCCGGGCGGGCGGCGAGCAGACCCAGTTCGGTGCGCAGCAGCAGCCCGCCGCGCTCGGGGACGATCAGCAGCTCGCCGTCGGAGTCGCTGAACACCCGGTCGGTCATGTCGGCGTTGGCGGCGTAGAGGTGGATGGCCATGCCGGCGCGCTGGGCGGCGTCGCCGTTGCCGCCGAGGGTCCACAGGCCGGAGAGGAAGTCGGTGCCGGGGGCCGGCTCGGGCAGCGGGTTCCAGCGGAGCCGGTTCGGGTCCGCCACGGACTCGGTGAAGGGCGCCGAACGCAGGGCCCCGTTGTCGATCCGGGTGAAGGGCGGGTGCGCGGCCGAGGGGCGGATCCGGTAGAGCCAGGAGCGGCGGTTGTGGGTGCGGGGCTCGGTGAAGGCGCTGCCGCTGAGCTGCTCGGCGTAGAGGCCGAGGGGAGCGCGCTGGGGCGAGTTCCGGCCGATCGGCAGTGCGCCGGGGACGGCCTCCGAGCTGTGCTCGTTGCCGAAGCCGGTGAGGTACTCCAGTGCCTCGGCCGTCTTCCTGGCCTGCTCGCTCATGTGCTGCTCCCGCTCCGTCGAAGGAATCCTATGGTCGACAGTAGGATTCCGCGGCTCGCACGTCAACGGCGGACCTGTCCTCGGCCGCGAGATCGACGGGAAAGACCGGAAATGGGGCCGGAAGTCGAACCGGAAGCGCCGGGAGCGGCCGCGGATTCGGTCCAGGGGGATCCCAAAAGATGAACATTGCTCTACTCTCACGCGCATGTCGTGGACCCGCAGGTTCCCTGCCGTGCCGGCGGCGCTCCTCGCCGCCCTCCTCGCCCTCCTGTCCCTCCTCGTCGCCGCGCCGGCCGCCAGCGCGCACGAGGAGCGCCCGATCACCCTCCCGGACGGCTCCGGATCGGTACCCGAGTACCGCACCGCCGAGCCCGACCTGATCGTCTGCAAGACCGACCGGCCCGCCTTCGAGCGCCGGATATCCGCCTTCCCCGACGAGCTCAGGCAGCGCAACCTCGCCCTGTACGAGCGGTGCGAGAAGAGCGGCTACCGACACCTCCAGGAGGCCGTCGACGCCGTCGACCGGCCCGGGATGAACATCGCGATCCTCCCCGGCCTGTACGAGGAGGAGCCCTCCCTCCCCGCGCCGACGGGGGAGTGCGCCGCGCTGAAGGCCCCCCAGTCCTCGCTCGGGTACCAGATCCTGTCCTACGAGCAGCAGGTGCAATGCCGGCACAACCAGAACCTCGTCGCCATCCTCGGCAAGACGAACCTGCAGATCGAGGGCACGGGCGCGTCACGGCTCGACGTGGTCGTCGACGCCAAGTACCAGAAGCTGAACGCCATCCGGGCGGACAAGTCCAACGGCATCTACTTCCGCAACTTCACCGCCCAGCGCACCACCTTCAACTCGCTGTACGTGCTCGCGGGCGACGGCTTCGTCATCGACGACGTGCTGACCCGCTGGAACGACGAGTACGGCTTCCTGACCTTCGCCAGTGACCACGGGCTCTACAAGAACTGCGAGTCGTACGGGAACGGCGACTCCGGCATCTACCCGGGCAGCGCCTCGAACATCAACGACGGCCGCGGCTACGAGGTACCCCGGTACTCCATCGAGATCACCGGCTGCCGCAGCCACCACAACATGGTCGGCTACTCCGGCACCGCGGGCGACTCGGTGTGGGTGCACGACAACGAGTTCGACCAGAACATGGGCGGCGCCTCGATGGACAGCGCCTTCCCCGGCCACCCCGGACTCCCGCAGAACCACGCCAAGTTCGAGCGGAACCTGATCCACGACAACAACCAGGACTACTACCGCCACGTCGCCGACGGCACCTGCGCCAAACCGCCGATCGAGCGCGGCTACGAGCGGGGCGTGGTCTGCCCGCAGATCTCCATGCCGCCGGGCACCGGCATCATCACCGCGGGCGGCAACTGGAACCTGTACGAGAACAACTGGGTGTACGGGCACCGGCGCGCGGGCTTCTTCCTCAGCGCGGTCCCCGCCTTCATCCGAGGTGAGGAGGCGTGGTCGAAGCAGACCGACACCTCTCACCACAACCGGTACGCCGGGAACGTCATGGGCAAGGACAGGTCCGGGGCCGCCCGCCCCAACGGCATGGACGTGTGGTGGGACGGCCAGGGGCGCGCCAACTGCTGGCAGGACGGACCCGACGGCTCCACCCCCGGGACCGTCCCGCAGTGCGGCGACCGCCGGGGCGAGGTCTCGGGGGCGTCCGCCCGGCTGGTCGGCGAACCGGTCAAGCTGGTCCAGCTCCTCGTCTGCGCGGACTACAACGTCCAGGCACGCAAACTCCCGGCCGGCTGCGACTGGTACGGCGCGCGCGGGCTGGAGCGGGTGGAAACCCAGCTCGCGCTGGCCGTGGCCGCCGTGCTGCTGCTCGTCGGCGGGGTCCTGTGGTGGCGCCGCCTGCGCGGCTCCCGGCTGGGCACGGCGGCCTCGCTGGCCGGGCTCGCGGGCCTGGTCCTGGACGTGGCCGGCTCCACGATGTCCCTGACCGCCACCTTCGTCCCGGCGCTCGCCCTGCTCCTGCTCGGCCTGTGGTGGACGGGCGTCGGCCTTGCCCTGCGGGCAGGCCGCCCCTGGTTGGCCCGTCTGACCCTGCTGCTGGCCGGGCTGACCCTGCTGGACGCCTTCGACAAGGCCGTCCTGATGATCCCCTGGACCCCCCTGAGCCCCGCCTGGGTGCGGGCCCTGGTCGCCGTGGTCTGGGTGCTGTGGGCGGTGGTGGCCTCGGCCCGCCCGGGCACCCCGGCCCGGCCGTCCGGCCCGGGCGGCGACCCCGCGGGCGACCGCGAGCCGGTCCCCGCCGGCCCCGCACCGGCGCTCAGCGCGGCCGCCCCGGAACCCCCGGCGACCCCGACGACCCCGGATCCCGCGCCGTGACCCCCGCCCAGGCCGCCCCGACCACAGGAGGCCAGCCGTGACCGACCGGCCCGAGCACCGGTCCGACCCGCTCGACGACGACAACCGCTGCGACGCCTGCGCCGCGCCGCCACCCCGTGCGGTCCGCAGGCTCCGCCGAACCGCCCGCGCCGCGGCCCTGCTCGCCCTCGCCCTGCTCCTCGCGGGCGGCGCGGCGACGGGCTGCGGTGGGCGGGCCACCACCCACCACAAGCCCGGCACCAGCCACGAGCAGGCATCCGGCAGCGTGGGCACCCTGCTCACCGCCACCGATGCCGGCGGCCACCGATTCCGCGAGGTCCCGGCCGAGGGCGCGCCGGAGGTCCAGCTGACCGTCCGCCCGGACTCGGAGGACGGCTGGAACCTCCAACTGGCGGTGAAGAACTACCGCTTCACCCCCGACAGCACCGGCGGCGCCGCCCTCCCGGGCGCGGGCCACGCGCACCTGGAGCTCGACGGCCGCAAGCTGGCCCGGCTGTACGGCCCCTGGTTCCACCTGCCCGCGGCACAGGTCCCCGAGGGCGCGCACACCCTGACCGTCCGCCTCTACGCGGACGACCACACCGCCTGGGCGGTCGCGGGCAAGCCGGTCGAGGGCACGGCCCAGCTCAACGCCACCGCCACCGCCCCGGGCCAGGTGGGCGGACACAGCCACGGCGACACCCCACCGCCGACCCAGGCCCCGCAGCCGGAGCAGGCCGACCGCACGGTCACCATCACCGTCCGGGACGGCAAGGTCAGCCCGGCTCCCGCCCGCACCGAGCTGCGGCGCGGAGAGCGCGTGGCCCTGCGCGTCACGAGCGACCGCGCGGACACCCTGCACGTCCACGGCTACGACAAGGAACTCGCCCTGCCGGCAGGCCAGGAGGCCACCCTGACCCTGACGGCCGACCGCACGGGCCTCTTCGAGGTCGAGACCCACACGTCCGGCCTCGTCCTGACCCAACTCCTCGTCCGATGACCCCACCCCACCCCGAACCCACTCCCGCGCCCGAACCCACTCCCGCGCCTGGATACGAACCCACGCCTGGATACGAGCCCTCTCCCACGCCTGGATCCGAACCCGGGCCCGGGGCCGAACCCACGCACGGTGCCGGACCCGGGGCGGGGTCCGCATCCCGGGTGGCCCCCGGGCGGCCGGGCCGTGCCGTCCGCGGGGCGTCGCCCCGGGTGGGCCGATGGTGAGCCCGCTCGGGCCGGGCCTCGCCCCGGGCGCGGGTGAGGGGGGCCACGGCCAGGGCGTGGTCCTTCACCCGGCCGATCCGCTCACCTCGCTCGCGCACGGGATCGGGTCCCAGCACGATCTACCGATCTCACCCTTCTACGCCTTCGCCGGTGCCTTCGCCGCGCTGTTCGTCTCCTTCCTCGCGCTCGGCCTGCTCTGGTCCACCTCCCGCTTCCGCGGGGAGCGCTCGGGCCTCGCCCTGCCCGTCGCCCTCCAGCGGGTGGCCGACGCGCCGACCACCCGAACCGCCCTGCGCGCCCTGGGGCTCGCCGCCGCCGTGGCGGTCCTGCTCCACCTCCTCCTCGGTCCCGGCGACCCCGCGCACAACCCCGCCCCCGGCGCCGTCTACGTCCTCCTCTGGGTCGGACTCGTGCCCGCCTCCCTCCTCCTCGGCCCCGTCTGGCGCCTGCTCAACCCGCTCCGCACCCTGCACCGCCTGCTCTCCCGGGCCCTGCGCCGCGGTGGCCCCGGCCACCCCCTTCCCGCCCGGCTCGGCCAATGGCCCGCCGCCGCCGGACTGTTCGGCTTCACCTGGCTCGAACTCGTCGCTCCTGATCCCGCATCCATCACCACCCTCCTCATCGCCCTCACCACCTACGCCACCGCCCAACTGCTGCTCGCCGCCCGCTTCGGCGAGCGATGGTTCGACGAAGGCGACGCCTTCGAGGCCTACTCCACCCTCTTGGCCCGGCTCTCCCCCCTCGGCCGTCGCAGCGACGGCCGCCTCGTTCTCCGTAACCCCTTCCACGGACTCGACGCGACACCCGAGCGGCCCGGACTCGTCGCCACCGTCTGCGTCCTGCTCGGCTCCACCGCCTACGACGGCTTCTCCGACAACCCCTCGTGGATCAACGCCATACAGACCTCCCCCCTCGGCCGCATCCCCACGGCCACCCTCGGACTGCTCGGTTCCATCGCCCTCGTCGCCACCCTCTACTGCCTCTGCGCCGCGGCCACCCGCCTCGTCAGCGGCCCGCACCCCGGCCCGCTGACCGCCTTCGCGCACTCACTCGTACCGATCGCGCTCGGCTATCTCATCGCCCACTACTTCTCCCTCCTGGTAGTCGAAGGACCACGCACAGTAAGCATGGCGGTCGGCACTGACAACGCCCCCGAACCCGTGCCGCCCCTGGGTCCCGGCGGCCTCGCCGCCCTTCAGGTCATCGCCGTCGTCACCGGTCACGTGCTCGGCGTCGTCGCGGCCCACGACCGTTCCGTGCGCCTCTTCCCGCCCGCGAAAGCGGTCGCCGGGCAACTACCGCTGCTGGCGCTGATGATCACTTACACCGTCGGAGGGCTCAGTCTTCTGCTGAACTGAGACCCCCGCCGAACCGAGAAGCGAGGAGCGGCATGATGGACCCCGTGCCTCCCGCCCACTCCCTGCGCCGAACGCCGATCCAGCAGCGCAGCGCCGACCGGCTCGCCCGGATCCTCGACGCCTGCGCCGAACTGCTGGACGAGACCGGGTACGAGAACCTCAGCACCCGTGCCGTGGCCCTGCGCGCCGGCGTGCCGATCGGTTCCGTCTACCGCTTCTTCGGCAACAAGCGAGCCATGGCCATCGCCCTCGCCCACCGCAACCTCGACCGCTACGTCGACGGCATCGCGGACCGACTCGCCGACCTCCCGGCCACGCACTGGCGGCCGGTCGTGGACGCGGTGCTGGACGAGTACCTGGCCATGAAGCGCAGCGTTCCCGGCTTCGCGCTCGTCGACTTCGGTGTGCCCGCACCACCGGCCGAGGGGCCGGAGGCGGACCCCAACCACCAGGTCGCCGCCCGGCTGACGGAACTGCTCTCCGCGCACCTCGCCCTGACACCCGACGCCACCTTGGAGCGGGCCGTCCTCGTCGCGGTCGAGGCCACCGACGCACTGATACAGCTCGCCTTCCGGGCCGACCCGGCCGGAGATCCCGGGATCGTCGCCGAGACCCGCGCCATGATGCACGCGTACCTGGCCCGCGTGCTGGACTGACGCCCGCGGCGGTTCCACCGCCTCCCTCCCGGCCTCCGTCTCTGCTTCCGTCTCCGTCTCCGGCCTCCGTCCCCGGCCGACCGATCCGCCCCGCACACCCCTCCCCTCCATCCGTACCGGTCGGTATGCTCGATGCGTTCCGCGTGCCCGCGCCCGTGCAGCAGACCGCCGCCCCCTGGAGGGCCCATGTCCCGCACCGCCCTGCGTATCTGCCCCCTCTGCGAAGCCACGTGCGGCCTCACCCTCACCCTGGGGGACGGTGCGGTCACCGGAGCCCGCGGTGACCGCGAGGACGTCTTCAGCCGCGGCTTCATCTGCCCCAAGGGAGCGGCGTTCGGAGCCCTCGACTCCGATCCCGACCGGTTGCGGGGCCCCCTCGTCCGCCGCGACGGCCGCTTGCGGGAGGCCACGTGGGAGGAGGCCTTCGACGCCATCGCGGCCGCCGTCCCCGCCCGGGTCCAGGAGTACGGGCCCCAGTCGGTCGGCGTCGTCCTCGGCAACCCGAACGTCCACACCATGGCCGGCGCCCTCTACCCGCCCCTGCTCCTCAAGAGCCTCGGCACCCGCAACCTCTTCACCGCCAGCACCCTCGACCAGATGCCGAAGCACGTGTCCAGCGGACTGCTCTTCGGCGACCCCTTCGCCATCCCGGTCCCCGACCTCGACCGGACCGACTTCCTGCTGCTCCTGGGGGCGAACCCGGTCGAATCCAACGGCTCCCTGTGCACCGCCCCCGACTTCCCGGGCCGGCTCAAGGCCCTGCGCGCCCGCGGCGGCACCCTGGTCGTCGTCGACCCGCGCCGTACCCGCACGGCCGCGCTCGCCGACCGCCACCTCGCGCCGCGCCCCGGTAGCGACGCCCTGCTGCTGGCCGCCCTCGCGCACACCCTGATCGAGGAGAAGCTCGCCGACCCCGGCGTGGCGGCGGAACACTGCGACGGCATCGGGGAACTCGGCGCCGCGCTCGGGAGTTTCACCCCTGAGGCCGTCGCACCCGCATGCGACCTCACCGCCGCCGAGATCCGCACCCTCGCCCGCGAGCTCGCGGCCGCACCCACCGCCGCCGTCTACGCCCGGATCGGCAGCTGCACCGTCGAATTCGGCACGCTCGCGAGCTGGCTCGTCGACGTACTGAACCTCCTCACCGGCAACCTCGACCGGCCGGGCGGAGCGCTCTTCCCGCTCTCCGCCACGGCTCCCGCGGGGCGCCCCGCGGGACCGGGCAAGGGGTTCACGCTCGGCCGCTGGTCGAGTCGGGTCGCCGGCCACCCGGAGGTCAAGGGCGAGCTGCCCATGGCCGCGCTCGCCGAGGAGATCGAGACCCGGGGCGACGGGCGGATCCGGATCCTGCTGGCCATCGCCGCCAACCCGGTCCTGTCCGCACCTGACGGCGACCGGCTGGACCGGGCGCTGTCCGGGCTGGACTTCATGGTCTCGGTCGACCCCTACCTGAACGAGACCTCACGCCACGCCCACGTCGTCCTGCCACCGCCGCCGCCCTCGCAGAGCGCGCACTTCGACTTCGCGTTCAACGGGTTCGCCGTACGCAACCAGGCCCGCTACTCGCCCGCCGCCCTCCCCTTGGCCGATGGGCGCATGGACGAGTGCGAGATCCACGCGCGCCTGATCCTCGCGGTGTCCGGGCTGCACGGAGCGCCGCCGGAGGCGGTCGACGAGCGCGTCATCTCCGACGGCCTGGCCCGCGCCGTCGCCGATCCCCACTCACCGCTCCACGGCGGCGACCCGCAGGAGCTCGCCCGCCTGCTGACCGGCCGTACCGGACCCGAGCGGCGCCTCGACCTGATGCTGCGCACCGGCCCGTACGACCTGACGCTCGACGATCTGCTGCGGGCGCCGCACGGCATCGACCTCGGTCCGCTGCAGCCGCGGCTTCCGGGCGTGCTGAAGACCCGCAGCGGCAGGATCGAGCTGCTCCCGGACCCGATCGCGGGCGAACTCCCCAGGCTGCGCGCGGCGCTCGCCGACCGCCCCGCCGCCCTGGTGCTCGTGGGCCGCCGCCATCTGCGGTCCAACAACAGCTGGTTGCACAACGTTCCGGCCCTCACCGGAGGTTCCAACCGCTGCACCCTTCAGGTCCATCCGCAGGACGCGGATCGGCTCGGCCTCGTCGACGGAGGGCAGGCCAGGATCACCGCCGACGGCGGGAGCCTGGAGGTGCCCGTCGAGGTCACCGACGCCATCCGTAGCGGCGTGGTGAGCCTTCCGCACGGCTGGGGCCACGACCGGGCCGGCTCCCGGCTGTCGGTGGCCGCCGCGGTACCCGGCGCGAACGTCAACCAACTGCTCGACGGCACCCGCATGGACCGGCTGTCCGGCACGGCGGTGCTCAACGGCTTCCCCGTCGAGCTCACACCCCTGCCCTGAGCCGGTGCCCTGAGGTGGTGCCTGAGCTGGTGCCCTGAGCTGGGGTTTTGCTCGTATTGCTCACGCGATGACGTCTTGTTGGCGCAAGGAGGCGGCACCTACCTTCCCCACATGCTGACCTTCCTCGGCTTCGCCATGATCGCGACGTTCCTGGTCCTGATCATGATGAAGAAAATGTCGCCCATCGCGGCGCTCGTCCTCATCCCGGCACTCTTCTGCGTGTTCGCAGGGAAGGGCGCACACCTCGGCGACTACGTCATCGACGGCGTCGGCAAGCTCGCACCGACCGCCGCCATGCTGATGTTCGCCATCGTCTACTTCGGCGTGATGATCGATGTCGGCCTCTTCGACCCGATCGTCCGCGGCATCCTGCGCTTCTGCAAGGCGGACCCGATGCGCGTGGTGGTCGGTACCGCCGTCCTCGCCGCGATCGTCTCGCTCGACGGTGACGGATCGACCACCTTCATGATCACCGTCTCGGCCATGTACCCCCTCTACAAGCGGCTCGGCCTGAGCCTGGTGGTGATGACGGGCGTCGCGGCCACGGCCAACGGCGTCATGAACACCCTTCCCTGGGGCGGACCGACGGCCCGCGCCGCCACCGCCCTCAAGCTCGACGCCGCCGACATCTTCGTCCCGATGATTCCGGCGCTCGCGATGGGCCTGCTCTTCGTGTTCGTCCTGGCGTACGTCCTCGGCGTGAAGGAACGCCGCAGGGTCGGCACGCTGGTGCTGCCCGGCCAGGTGGAGCGGGAGACGGCCGAGGAGGAGCTGGTCCCGGCCGGCCCCGGTGCGTCCGGCGCGTCCACCCCTGTTTCCACCTCTGCCGTCACGGCCGCCTCTGCCTCTGTCTCCGGAGAGGGCGCCGGTTCCGCCGCGGCCCCCGCCGCCGCTTCCGCCTCCGCCGCGCACGGGGGCGGTGACGCCGCCACCCCCGAGGACGGCTTCCAGGGCCTGGACCCGCACCGGCCCACCCTGCGCCCCCACCTGTACTGGTTCAACGCGGGCGTCACCGTCGCCCTCCTCACCGCGATGATCATGGAGCTGCTGCCCATCCCGGTGCTGTTCCTGCTCGGCGCCGCCCTCGCCCTCACCGTCAACTTCCCTCACATGCCCGACCAGAAGGCACGGATCGCCGCCCACGCCGACAACGTCCTGAACGTCGCGGGCATGGTCTTCGCGGCCGCCGTCTTCACCGGTGTCCTCACCGGCACCGGCATGGTCAAGCACATGGCCGACTGGCTCGTCGGCGCCATCCCCGAGGGCATGGGCCCGCACATGGCCCTGGTCACCGGACTGCTCAGCCTGCCGCTCACCTATTTCATGTCCAACGACGGCTTCTACTTCGGCGTCCTGCCGGTCCTGGCCGAGGCCGGTGCCGCCCACGGGGTCTCCCCGCTCGAGATCGCCCGCGCCTCCCTCGTCGGCCAGGCCCTGCACATGTCGAGCCCACTGGTTCCGGCCGTGTACGTCCTCGTCGGCATGGCCAAGGTCGAGTTCGGCGACCACACCCGGTTCACCGTGAAATGGGCGGCCCTGACCTCCCTCGTGGTCCTCGCGGCAGGGATGCTTTTCGGCATCATCTGACGTCCGGCGCCCTCTGGCCGGCAAAAACTACCGACGCTAGTTTGTAGGGTGTTCGCGAGGTCGGTCGGATCTACGCGCTCGTGCGTGCTCGGGAGGAATGCCATGAAGGCCCACGACGGGATGTACATCGACGGCGCGTGGCGGCCCGCCGTCGGCAGCGATCTGATCGAGGTCGTGAACCCGGCCGACGGCCAGGTCATCGCCCAGGTCCCGGCCGGCACCGAGGAGGATGTGGACGCGGCGGTCCGCGCGGCCCGTGCGGCCCTCCCCGGCTGGGCGGCCACCGCCCCGGCCGAGCGGGCCGCCCTGATCGGGGCCCTCCGCGACGCACTGCTGGCCCGCACCGGCGAGCTGACCGAGACGATCACCGCCGAGCTCGGGTCCCCGCTCGGCTTCTCCAAGGCGGTCCACGTCGGAGCGCCGATCGCGGTGGCCACCTCCTACGCCGAACTCGCCTCCTCCTACGCCTTCGAGGAGCGGGTCGGGAACTCCACCGTGCTGCTGGAGCCGATCGGGGTGGTCGCGGCCATCACGCCCTGGAACTATCCCCTGCACCAGGTCGTTGCAAAGGTGGCGCCCGCTCTCGCCGCCGGCTGCACCCTCGTCCTCAAGCCGGCCGAGGACACCCCGCTGACCGCACAGCTCTTCGCCGAAGCCGTGCACGAGGCGGGCATCCCGGCCGGAGTCTTCAACCTGGTGACCGGTACCGGTCCGGTCGCCGGCCAGGCCCTGGCCGCGCACGAGGGAGTCGACCTCGTCTCCTTCACCGGCTCGACCGCGGTCGGCAAGCAGATCGGCGCGACCGCCGGCGCCGCCGTCAAGCGGGTCGCGCTCGAACTGGGCGGCAAATCGGCCAATGTCATCCTGCCCGGGGCCGACCTGGTCAAGGCCGTCGGGGCGGGCGTCGGGCACGTCATGAACAACAGCGGCCAGAGCTGCAACGCGCTCACCCGGATGCTCGTCCACCGGGACCACTACGAGGAAGCCGTCTCGCTCGCGGCCGCCGCGGTCGCCGACTATCCCACCGGCGACCCCCGCGAGGCCGGCGTCCGCGTCGGCCCGGTCGTCAACGCCAAGCAGCACGAGCGCGTCCGCGGGTTCATCACCAAGGGTGTGGAGGAAGGCGCGCGCCTCGTCGCCGGCGGGCCCGACGCGCCGCTGGAACAGGGGTACTTCGTGGCGCCGACGGTGTTCGCCGATGTCACCCCCGACATGACGATCGCCCAGGAGGAGATCTTCGGCCCGGTGCTGTCGATCCTCCGCTACGAGGACGAGGAGGACGCCCTCCGCATCGCCAACGGCACCGTCTACGGCCTGGGCGGCGCCGTCTGGGCCGCCGACGAGGCCACGGCCGTGGCCTTCGCGCGCCGTATGGACACCGGGCAGGTGGACATCAACGGCGGCCGCTTCAACGTGCTGGCGCCCTTCGGCGGCTACAAGCAGTCCGGTGTCGGCCGCGAGTTGGGCGCGCACGGCCTGGCGGAGTACCTCCAGACCAAGTCCCTGCAGTTCTGATCCCCTGACGGCCCTACCCGCCCGCCCTGCCGCTGCGGCCGTACGCTCCGTACGCGCCGTAGCCACGGCACCCGCCCCGCACCGGAAAGACGAGATGACGACCATGGTCCGCGCCGCTGTCCTGCCCGCCGTCGGAGCCCCGCTGGAGATACGGGACATCGTGCTGCCGGATCCCGGCCCCGGGCAGGTCCGGGTGCGGCTCGCCGCGGCCGGGGTGTGTCACTCCGACCTCTCCCTCTCCAACGGCACCATGCGCGTCCCCGTGCCCGCCGTCCTCGGTCACGAGGGCGCGGGCACGGTCCTCGCGGTGGGGGAGGGCGTCACGCACGTCGCCCCCGGTGACGGCGTGGTCCTCAACTGGGCCCCGTCCTGCGGAGAGTGCCACCACTGCACCATCGGCGAGGTCTGGCTCTGCGCCACCGCGCTCACCGGGGTCGGGGCCGTCCACGCGCACGACGCCCAGGGCACCGCACTGCACCCCGGGCTGAACGTGGCCGCCTTCGCCGAGGAGACCGTCGTCGCGGCCAACTGCGTCCTGCCGGCCCCCGCCGGGATCCCGCTCACCGAGGCGGCCCTGCTCGGCTGCGCCGTCCTCACCGGCTACGGGGCCGTTCACCACAGCGCCCAGGTCCGCCCGGGCGAGTCGGTGGCCGTCTTCGGGGTCGGCGGGGTCGGCCTGGTCGCCCTCCAGGCCGCCCGGATCGCGCAGGCGGGCCCGATCGTCGCCGTCGACGTGTCCCCGGCCAAGGAGGAACTGGCGCGGGCGGCCGGAGCCACCGAGTTCGTCCTCGCCTCCGACACCACCGCCAAGCAGATCCGCGCCCTGACCGGCGGGCAGGGCGTCGATGTCGCCGTCGAGTGCGTCGGCCGGGCCGAGACCATCCGGGGCGCCTGGGAGTCGACCCGGCGCGGCGGCCGCACCACGGTCGTCGGCATCGGCGGCAAGGAGCAGAAGGTCACCTTCCACTCCATGGAGATCTTCCACTTCGCCCGCACCCTCACCGGCTGCGTCTACGGCAACAGCGACCCGGCCCGCGACCTCCCGGTGATCGCCGAGCACGTCCGCGCGGGCCGCCTCGACCTCGGATCCCTGGTCACCGACCGCATCACCCTCGACGGCATCCCGGCCGCCTTCGATGCGATGCTCGCCGGCAAGGGCGGCCGCTCGCTGGTCGTCTTCCAGCCGTAGGACACACCGCTGCAGGGCACCGCTGCAGGGATCGCCGTAAGGGCACCGCGCGGCATCGCCGCGGAATGCTCCCCCGCCCTGCCACCGGGAGGGGGCGGGGGAGCCGCCTCGGTGGTGTCCGCGTGCGGTGGCTAGGCGGCGGGCAGCGCCTCGTACTGGAGGGCCAGTCCGTCGAGCAGCGCCGCCAGGCCCGTCTCGAAGGCGCCCTCGTCCACCTCGCGCCCGCGCTCCGCCAGCAGGTGGGCCTGGCCGAGGTGCGGGTAGTCCGCCGGGTCGTAGGCCGCGCGGTCGTCCACGAAGCCTCCCGCGAAGGAGGCCACCGCCGAGCCCAGGATGAAGTACCGCATCAGCGCGCCGATCCGGGTCGCCTGCGCCGCCGGCCAGCCGGCCTCCGTCATCGCCCCGAACACCGCGTCCGCCACCCGCAGCCCGGCCGGCCGGCGGCCCGGCCCGCGCGCCAGGACCGGCACGATGTTGGGGTGGTCCGCCAGCGCGTCCCGGTACGAGTGCGCCCATGCCTGCAAGGCCGCCCGCCAGTCCTGGCCACCGTCGAACATCGACAGGTCCACCCGCGCGCTCACCGCGTCCGCCACCGCGTCCAGGATCTCGTCCTTGGTACGGAAGTGGTTGTAGAGCGAGGGCCCGCTGACCCCGAGCGCGGCGGCCAGCCGGCGTGTCGACACCGCCTCCAGCCCTTCCGCGTCCACCAGGGCGCCGGCCGTCTCGATGATGCGGTCCCGGCTGAGGAGGGGCTTGCGCGGTCTGGCCATGCGCCACATAGTAGGGCCTGCCCGCCATAAACTACCGGTGCTAGTTAAAGGCGCCGATCCCGCCCCGGAGGTGCCCGGTGAATCTGGAGCTGAGCGAGGAGCAGGCCGCCGTCCGCAGGCTCGCCCGCGAGTTCACCGAGCGCGAGATCGTCCCGCACGCCGCCGAGTGGGACCGTGTCGAGAGCGTGGACCGGGCCGTCGTGAAGAAGCTGGGCGCGCTCGGCTTCCTCGGCCTGACCGTCCCCGAGGAGTACGGCGGATCCGGCGGCGACCACCTCGCCTACGTCCTGGTCACCGAGGAGCTCGGGCGCGGCGACTCGGCCGTGCGCGGGATCGTCTCCGTCTCCCTCGGCCTGGTCGCCAAGACCATCGCCGCCTGGGGCGATGAGGAGCAGAAGCGCGCCTGGCTGCCCCGCCTGTGCTCCGGCGACGCGCTCGGCTGCTTCGGCCTGACCGAGCCCGGCACCGGATCCGACGCCGGTAACCTCACCACCCGCGCCGTGCGCGACGGGGACGCGTACGTCCTGGACGGCAGCAAGATGTTCATCACCAACGGCACCTGGGCCGACGTGGTGCTGCTCTTCGCCCGCACCGGCGACGAGCCCGGCCATCGCGGGGTCTCCGCCTTCCTCGTCCCCACCGACACCCCGGGCCTGACCCGCCGCGAGATCCGCGGCAAACTCGGCCTGCGCGGCCAGGCCACCGCCGAGCTCGTCCTCGACGGTGTCCGCGTGCCCGCCTCCGCCCTGCTCGGCCCCGAGGGCAAGGGCTTCTCGGTCGCCATGTCCGCCCTCGCCAAGGGCCGGATGTCGGTCGCCGCCGGCTGCGTCGGCATCGCGCAGGCGGCCCTGGACGCGGCCGTCTCGTACGCCGCTCAGCGCGAGCAGTTCGGCCGGCCGATAGCCCACCACCAGCTGGTTCAGGAGCTCATCGCCGACATCTCGGTCGACGTGGACGCGGCCCGGCTGCTGACCTGGCGGGTCGCCGACCTCATCGACCGCGGGCAGCCCTTCGCCACCGAGTCCTCCACCGCCAAGCTCTTCGCCTCCGAGGCCGCCGTGCGCGCCGCGAGCAACGCCCTACAGGTGCACGGCGGGTACGGTTACATCGACGAGTACCCGGCCGGCAAGCTGCTGCGCGACGCCCGCGTGATGACCCTGTACGAGGGCACCAGCCAGATCCAGAAGCTGCTCATCGGCCGTGCCCGCACCGGGGTTTCCGCCTTCTGAGTACCCGTATGAGTACGCGTGCGGATGTGCTCCCGCGCCGTCCGCCCGATGCTCGGAGCATGAACGAGACACCGGTCAAGCAGCAGAGCACGGGGGCGTACTACGGCCAGGCCGTCGCCTCCTTCGGTATCGCCATCGGCGCCGTGGCCGTGGGGATCTACAACCTGGAGGCGAACGGCTGGGTCCGGGCCTTCCTCGGCATCGCCGTCCTCTACCTCACCACCTCGGCCTTCACCCTCGCCAAGGTGATCCGCGACCGCCAGGAGGTCACGCAGATCGTCAGTCGGGTGGATCAGGCCAGGATGGAGAAGATGATGGCCGAGTACGACCCCTTCGCGCCGAAGTAGTCGCACGCCGGGTACGCGGGGGGCCGGGTAGGCCGCGGACGGGTTGGCCGGGTGCGCCGCGTCCGGCCGCCGACCCGACATCGCTAAGCGCTTGCTCACCCTCCGGTAAGGTGGTCACTTCCACACGGTGAAGGGTGAGTGAGCGATGGGCAGCGCGGAGGATACGGTCGACGGCTACCGGCCGTGGTCCGAGGTCACCCCCGACGCCGCGCGGCGGCTGCTCGTCGCCGCCGTCGACGCCTTCGCCGAGCGCGGGTACCACGCCACCACCACACGTGACATCGCGGGCCGTGCCGGGATGAGTCCGGCCGCGCTCTACATCCATTACAAGACCAAGGAAGAGCTGCTCCAGCGGATCAGCCGGATCGGCCACGACAAGGCGCTGGAGATCCTGACCACCGCCGCCGACGGCCCCGGCAGCGCCGCCGACCGGCTCGACGCCGCCGTGCGGTCCTTCGTGCGCTGGCACGCGGCGCACCACACCACCGCACGCGTGGTCCAGTACGAGCTCGACGCCCTCGCGCCCGAGCACCGCTCCGAGATCGTGGCCCTGCGCCGGCGGAGCGACGCGGCCGTGCGCCGCATCATCGCCGACGGGGTGGCCGCGGGGGAGTTCGACGTCCCCGACGTGCCGGGTACCACGCTCGCCGTGCTGTCGCTGTGCATCGACGTGGCCCGCTGGTTCAACACGGACGGGCAGCGCACGCCCGACGAGGTCGGCGGGCTCTACGCCGACCTCGTGCTCCGCATGGTGGCCGCGCGGCCGGGCCCTCAGAAGTAGTAGCGCGACACCGACTCCGCCACGCACACCGGCTTCTCGCCGCCCTCACGCTCGACCGTCACCGTGGCGGTGACCTGTACGCCGCCACCCGCCTCCGCGACCTCCGTGATCACGGCGGTGGCGCGCAGCCGTGAACCGACCGGCACGGTCGCCGGGAAACGGACCTTGTTCGTCCCGTAGTTGAGGCCCATCCGCATGCCCTCGACCCGCATGATCTGCGGCACCAGACTCGGCAGCAGGGACAGTGTCAGATAGCCGTGCGCGATGGTGGAGCCGAAAGGTCCGCCCGCCGCGCGCTCCGGGTCCACGTGGATCCACTGGTGATCGCCGGTGGCGTCCGCGAAGAGGTCGACCCGCTTCTGGTCCACCTCCAGCCACTCGCTGGGCCCGAGCGGTGCGCCGATCCCGGCGTGCAGTTCCTCGGCGGACGTGAAGACCCTCGGCTCGGCCATGCCCTGTTCCTGTCTCTCGCGGACGACTGACGGACGAACGAATAAGCGCTTGCTCAGCATGCTGGGGGGTGTATGTGTATGTCAACGGACGTCCGACTACGCTCGGCCGGGTGCCGCAGATTCCCGAGAAAATCCACGAACTCACCGTCGGCCAGCTGTCCGCCCGAAGCGGCGCGGCCGTCTCCGCGCTCCACTTCTACGAGGCCAAGGGCCTGATCAGCAGCCGCCGCACCTCCGGCAACCAGCGCCGCTTCACGCGTGACGCGCTGCGCCGGGTGGCCTTCGTACGCGCAGCACAGCGCGTGGGTATCCCCTTGGCCAGCATTCGTGAGGCGCTGGCGCAGCTCCCCGAGGAGCGCACCCCCAACCGCGAGGACTGGGCCCGCCTCTCCGAGGCCTGGCGCGCCGAACTCGACGAACGCATCACCCGCCTGGGCCGGCTCCGCGATCACCTGACGGACTGCATCGGCTGCGGCTGCCTGTCGATGGAGACCTGCGCGCTGTCCAACCCGGACGACGCCTTCGGCGAGCGGCTCACCGGCTCGCGGCTGTAGCCACCGCCCGCGCCACCAGGTCCCGGGCCGCCGCGACCAGTTCGGCGTTCGACCGCGCCGGACGCCCGTCGGGCAGGTGCGTCACATCGCCTACGCCGGTCCGTGCGCCGGTGCCGCACCGCGCGGCCAGCCGCAGCACCGGCCAGGCGGCCGCGTCCCGCCCGTACAGCAGCACCGGTACGGGCGGCAGCGCGCGCAGCCCCGCCACCAGGGCCGGGTCGGCCGCCGCCAGCTCGACCGAGAGCCGCACCCGCCCGGGCTCGCGCACCGGCCAGGCCAGGAAACGGGCCAGCGGCTCCGGCCCGGCCGCCCCGCCCAGCGGTACCACCGCGTCCACCGCGACCCCCCGCGCGAGCAGGGCCTGCGCCAGCTCCGCGGCCCCCGGCTGCTCGAAGCGCACCACGGCCCGGTCCGGCAGCACCTGCCACGAGGCCACCCGCGCCCGCCGGCCCGCGGGATCGGGCTCGGCCGCGATCGACACCGGTACCGACAGCGCTGCGCCGACCCCTGCGCGCCGCAGCACCTCCAGCACCGGCCCGACCACCCGCGGGGAGAGGCTCTCCCGCCCGCACGGCGTCCGCGGATGCACCAGTACCTCCTCGGCCCCGGCGGCGACGGCCGCGCGTGCCGACTCCGCCAGCGCCTCCGGCGACAGCGGTACGGCCGGGCCGTCCGCGGCACTCCGCGACCCGTTCAACGACACGGACAGCGACACGGAGCGTGGTACTGGCGACGACACGGGCGGCGGCCCCGGCACCTTCACGCGGCTCCCGCAGCCGGCGTGTCCAACATCATCGGGGTGTCCACCAGGGCCGGTCTGGGCACCACGATCCCGCAGCCCGCGCACACCGGCCCGTCCCAGGCCAGGGCACCCGCCCAGGGGCCGACCGGACCCACCTCCGGCCAGTGCAGCTCGGTGTCCCCGCACACCGGGCACGCCGTCCCCGGCGCCGACTCCAGCGCCCGTACCAGCCGCCGCAGCACCTCGCCGAGCGCTCCTTCCGGCCGAACCCCCGGATCGGCGCACCGCACCACCGCGTCCCCGCTGCCGCCCCAGGCCCACTCCGGCCGGCGCAGCCCGTGATGCTTCTCCCGCCGCCGGCGTTCCGCGAACTGGCGCTCGTACTCCAGCCAGACCGCCCGCGCGTCCTCCAGCTCCTCCAGCGCGGCGACCAGCCGCAACGGATCGGCGCCCCGGTCCTCCGGGGCGATCCCGTGCCGGTCGCACAGATGCCACCATGTGGCCCGGTGCCCGTAGGGCGCGAAACGCTCCAGACAGCGGCGCAGGGAATGGCGCCGCAAGGCCCGGTCATTGCGCGCGTCGCGCACCTGGTACGCCAGACTCCGGAAACCCGCCATCACACCATCACCTCCGCCGATGTGCCCAACATGCCCGGTCGGAGGCGGGCGCATGCGGGGGCGGTCGGGGCGTGTGGGTGGCACATGGCCAGAACTCAGCGCCCCATGCGCCCCGCGTCCACCACCAGCCGGGCCAGTTCCTCGTGGCAGATGTCGCTGTGCGCCCCCGACGGGGCACCACCGCGCCGCACCACGGAGCCCGCGTCCACACTGACGCAACCGGTCGTGGGGACCCCCTCGCGCAGGGCCGTGTCGAGGGTCAGCCGGGGCGCGCCCGGAACCGCCTGGATACCGTCGTGCCCGATGGCGCCCCAGCGCTCGTCGAAACCCAGAAGTCCGGCCGAATCCCCTGCCATCCGGGAGGCCAGCGGGTAGAAGATCTTGAGGGCGGAGTCGTGGGGGGAGTGACAGGCGACCACCGGCCCGTCGACCCGGCGCTGGAGGCCGCGCAGGGCGCCGCCGGTGCCCTTGTCGTGCGGCAGTCGGTCGGCGAACGCGTAGTGGGAGAAGGCTCCTTGGAGCAGGGTCACGGATTTCACGTAGCGGGCCCGGTCCGGCACCGCACGTAGGGAGAAGGAGACGACGCGCGCCCCGAAGCTGTGTCCGATCAGATGGAACCGCAGGGCCGGGCGCGCGGCCGCCAGCTGGGCCAGTACGGGGCCGAGGCCGCGCTCGCCCACCACACCCGCCCGCTTCTTCATCTTGTAGTACGCGGCCTGTCGTAGCAGTTCCTTGGCGCCGCCCCACAGGTCGCGCATTCCGCCGCCGACCGTGAGCCCCAAACCCTCGGGGCCTCCCGCGACCGCGGGCACGCCCGTATCCGGCGAGCCCGTACCAGGCGCGCCCGCCCTGGCCAGAGCGACGGAGAGGGCGCGGCACACCTCCAGCACATCGTCCGTGAAGATCGCGGGTACCGACGGCGCGACCGGCTCGGGGACCGCGTCCACGCCCGCCAACTCGCGGATCAGGGCGCCGAACTCGATGAATGCGGCCGCCGACTCCGGTCGCTCCGCCAGCAGTTCCGCCACCCGGTCCAGCTCCGCCCGTCGCTCCGGCCAGAACTCCCCGAGCGCCCGGCGGGTGAGCGGGTCCAGGGCGCCGCCGAGGTCCGGTTCCGCGAGGGCGGCGAGGGTGTCGAAGTCCGGTATCGGCTCGTCGGAGAACCGCATCGAGGGCCATACGACACCCACGTAGCCCAGCCGCACCCCTGACCCCACCAGCCCCTCGAAGGGCGCGAAGAACCGGTCGTAGAGGCGCGTCGCCGTGGACCGGTCGCTGTTCCAGCCATGGGCGAAGACCAGCAGGTCGGTCGCCTCCATCCGGGACACCGTGCCCTGCGTGACCCGGTCGACGTCCCCTTCGGAGTCGAAGGTCAGCTCCGCGTACGGCCGGACCCCGACCCCGATCCCGCCCACGACCCCGGTCCCGAATCCGAATCCGCCACCGACATTCGCCATGACGCCCCCCTTCACGCCGTGCCTCCGGTGCAGTCAGCATCCTGCTGCGGCGCCCGCCCGGCCAGCCCCCCGACGCGGTCGGATCACGGATACAGCAGGTACTTCTCGCGCACCGCCCCGAAACGCGCCAGCCCCGCCGCCCAGTCGCCCACGACCTCGTCCACGTCCGCCCCCGCGTCCACCAGCGTCCGCACCCGGTCCGAGCCGGTCAGTCGGTCGATCCAGTGGTCCGCGCGCCAGCCGAAGCCGCTCCACACCCGGCGCGCCGTGATCAACAGTCCGATCCCGGCCCGTACCGGGTCGAAGGCCTGGCGGTCGTGCACGATCAGCCGGACCCCGCCGCACACCTTCCCCACGTGCTTGGAGAAGGTCGGAGTGAAGTAGGCCTCCCGGAACCACACCCCCGGCAGCCCCAGCCGGTTCGCCGCCTCCGCCCACCGTCGGTCGATCCCCTCCGCGCCGATCACCTCGAAGGGGGTGGTCGTCCCGCGCCCCTCCGAGAGGTTCGTCCCCTCGAACAGGCAGGTACCGGCGTACGCGAGGGCCGTGTCCGGGGTCGGCATGTTCGGGCTCGGCGGCACCCAGGGCAGCCCGGTCTCCCCGAAGAACGACTCCCGGCTCCACCCGGACATCGCCACCGTCCGCAGCTCGACCGGTCGGTCCGTCAGGAACTCGCCGTTGAAGAGCCGGGCCAGTTCGGCCGCCGTCATCCCGTGCGCCAGGGCGATCGGCTCCCGGCCGACGAAGCTCGCGTACGGCCGCTCCAGCACGGGCCCCGCGGCCCGCCGGCCACCCACCGGATTGGGCCGGTCCAGCACCACCACCGCCTTGCCGGCGAGCGCGGCCGCGCGCATGCAGTCGTAGAGGGTCCAGATGTAGGTGTAGAAGCGCGCCCCGACGTCCTGGATGTCGAAGACGACGGTGTCGATCCCGGCCGTCGTGAACACGTCCGCGAGCTTCTGCCCGCTCTTGTCGTACGTGTCGTACACCGGCAGCCCGGTCGCCGGGTCCCGGGAGACCCCCTCCGAGTCACCGGCCTGGGCGGTCCCTCGGAAGCCGTGCTCGGGGCCGAACACCGCCACCAGATCGACCCGTTCGTCCGCGTGCAGCACGTCGACCAGGTGCCGGGCGTCGGCGGTGATCCCGGTCGGGTTGGTGACCACGCCGACCTTCCGTCCGGCCAGGCCGGCGTACCCGTCCGCGGCGAGCCGCTCGAATCCGGTACGCACCCGACCGCCCACCGCGGTGGCCGCGCCCGCGGCGGTGACCCCGCCCGTCGCGGTGGCCGCGCCCGCTCCGCCCGCCCCGCCCGCCCCCAGCGCGCCGGCCGATCCGATGGCCCCCGCCAGCCCCAGCACCCCGCGTCGCGACAGTGTCATCCGACCACGCTAGAGCTCACGCCCCTTTCCTCCTGACATACCGACCGGTTAGTCTGCCCGCCATCCGGCATCCGGCCGCACGAGAGGTGGACCCCGTGAGCGCGTACCAGGACCAGCGAGTCGTCGTCACCGGCGCGGGCGGCGGCATCGGCGCCGCCCTCGCCCACCGCTTCGCGGCCGAGGGCGCCACGGTCGTCGTCAACGACCTCGACCCGGCCAAGGCCGCGGCGGTGGCGGCCGCCATCGGCGACCGCGCGATCCCCGTGCCGGGCGACGCCTCGGCGATCGTGGCCGAGGCCCGCGAGGCCCTCGGGGGGACGGTCGACATCTACTGCGCCAACGCCGGACTCGCCTCGGGCGGCGACGCCTTCGCCGACGAATCCGTCTGGGAAGCGGCCTGGGACACCAACGTCATGGCCCACGTCCGCGCCGCCAGGGCGCTGCTGCCGGACTGGCTGGAGCGGGAGAGCGGCCGCTTCGTGTCCACCGTCTCGGCCGCCGGGCTCCTGACCATGATCGGAGCGGCCCCGTACAGTGTCACCAAGCACGGTGCGCTCGCCTTCGCCGAATGGCTCTCACTGACCTACCGCCACCGCGGGGTCCAGGTCCACGCCATCTGCCCGCAAGGGGTGCGCACCGACATGCTGACCGCCGCGGGCTCGGCGGGCGAACTCGTCCTCGCGCCGACCGCGATCGAGCCGGAAGCGGTCGCGGACGCGCTGTTCGACGGCATGGAGAAAGGCCGGTTCTTGATCCTCCCGCACCGCGAGGTCGCCGATTTCTACGCCGCTCGCGCCACCGAGCCGGACCGCTGGCTGAGCGGCATGAACCACCTCCAGCAGAAATGGGAGACCCGGTGACCGCATCCCGGTACGCCGCCAAGCCGTGGCTCGGGCTGCTCTCCGCGGCCCAGCGGGCGCCCGTCGCACCACCGCCCACGGTGCTCCACGCCTTCCGCGAGGCCGTCGCCCGGGCCCCCGAGCGCACCGCCGTCGCCTACTTCGACGGCCGGATCGGCTACGCGGAGGCCGACGCGCTCTCCGACGCCGTCGCCGGCCACCTCGCGGCGCGCGGCGTCCGCCGCGGGGACCGGGTCGCGGTCATGCTGCAGAACACCCCGCACTTCGTGCTCGCCGTCCTTGCGGCGTGGAAGGCCGGGGCCGTCGTCGTCCCGCTCAACCCCATGTACAAGTCCGGCGAGGTCGGGCACATCCTGCGCGACTCGGGTACCGCCGCACTGGTCTGCGACGGCGGCGCCTGGTCCGCGTACCTGCGCGAGGCGGCGCGGGACAGTGCCGTGCGGACCGTGCTGACCTCCTCGGACCGTGACTTCCAGACGCGCGACGACCCACGCGTCCTCGGCCGGGCACCGGCCCCGACACCGGCTTCGGCCGCAGCGTCCGTCCGGCCCTTCGTGCCCGCCCAGGCGCACGCGCCGGACCGGGAGTCCGAGGCCGGCCCGGGCACCGGCGGTCCCGCCGCTGGGCCCACCGTCGCCGACCTCCTCACCGTGGCCCGCGGCAGGCGCCCCGCGCCGGACGGCCCACCCCTCACCGCCGCCGACACCGCCCTCATCAGCTACACCTCCGGCACCAGCGGCATCCCCAAGGGCGCGATGAACCCGCACGGCGCGCTCACCTACAACGCCGTCCGGCAGGTCACCTCCCACCCCCTGCCCGAGGGCGCCACGTACTTCGCCCTCGCGCCCCTCTTCCACATCACCGGCATGGTCTGCGAGCTCGCCGCCTGCTTCGCCAACGCCGGCACCCTGGTCCTCGCCCACCGCTTCGACGCCGGCGCCGTCCTCGACGCCTTCCTCGAACACCGCCCGGCCTACACCGTCGGCCCGGCCACCGCCTTCATGGCCCTCGCCGCCCACCCCGGTGTCACCCCGGACCACTTCGCCTCGTTCCAGGTGATCTCCTCCGGCGGCGCCCCGCTCCCGCCCGCGCTCGTCGAGCGCCTGCGCACCGCCTTCGGCTTCTACCTCCGCAACGGCTACGGCCTCACCGAGTGCACCGCCCCCTGCGCCAGCGTGCCCGCGCACCTCGAAGCCCCGGTCGACCCCGCCTCCGGCACCCTCTCCGTGGGCCTGCCCGGCGCCGACACCGTGGTCCGCATCCTCGACGAGCGGGGAGCCGAGGTGCCCTTCGGCGAGACCGGCGAGATAGCCGTCCGCGGGCCCCAGGTGGTACCCGGCTACTGGGGGCTGCCCGCGGAGTCCGCCCAGGCCTTCCCCGGCGGCGAACTACGCACCGGCGACGTCGGATTCATGGACCCCGACGGCTGGCTCTACGTCGTCGACCGCAAGAAGGACATGATCAACGCCTCCGGCTTCAAGGTCTGGCCACGGGAGGTCGAGGACGTGCTCTACACCCACCCCGCCGTCCGCGAGGCCGCGGTGGTCGGCGTCCCCGACGCCTACCGCGGGGAGAGCGTGAAGGCGTACGTGAGCCTGCGCCCCGGCACCTCGGTGGAGCCGGCGGAGCTCGCCGCCTACTGCGCCGAGCGCATCGCCGCGTACAAATACCCGCGCCAGGTCGAGATCCTGCCTGTTCTTCCGAAGACGACCAGTGGCAAGATCCTGCGACGGGAACTGCGCGATCGCGGCTGAAAACAGTCGGACGGTCGTACAGCTGGTCGCGGTGACCAGGCAGGAACGAGGAAGGGAAGGTCAGCGCCATGGCGGCACGGACCACGGAACCCGCAGGCACGCACGAGGCCCCGGTACCGCAGCGGCTGCTGGCCGTCGCCACCCGGCTCTTCGCCGAGCGCGGCTACGACCGCACCTCGGTCCAGGAGATCGTCGAGGCGGCCGGTGTCACGAAGGGCGCGCTCTACCACTACTTCGGGTCCAAGGACGACCTGCTGCACGAGGTGTACGCGCGGATGCTGCGGCTCCAGCAGCAGCGCCTGGACGCGGTGGCCGATTCCGACGCGCCCGTCGAGGAACGGCTGCGTGCCGCGGCCGCCGACGTGGTCGTCACGACCATCGAGAACCTCGACGACGCGATGATCTTCTTCCGGTCGATGCACCAGCTCAGCCCGGAGAAGTCCAAGCAGGTACGGGCGGAGCGCCGGCGCTACCACGAGCGCTTCCGGGCGCTGGTCGAGGAGGGCCAGCGGACGGGTGTGTTCTCCGACGCGACCCCCGCCGACCTGGTGGTGGACTACCACTTCGGTTCCGTCCACCACCTGTCCACCTGGTACCGCGCGGACGGCCCGCTCACCCCGCAGCAGGTCGCCGGTCACCTCGCCGACCTCCTGATGCGCGCCCTGCGCCCCTAGAGGCCGTCCGGCCCCGGTGCGTGATCTCCTGCGGACCCGGAGAGAAGTCCGGCCACGCGACGAGGAGGTGGTCCCCCGGATCGAGGACCACCTCCCAGGCGAGCGGTTCGAACCACCCGCGCACCGTGCCCGGGGGTCCGCCCGCCGGCGGACCCCCGGGCACGTCGACTACTCGGCCAGCTTCAGCAGCTTGTTGGCCGTGCCCGCGGACGGGTTGGTGACCGCACCGGACGTGGCCGCCCCCGTCAGCGCCGCGGCCGTCTGCGCCGGAGTCGCGGACGGGTGCCCCGCCAGGTAGACCGCCGCCGCGCCGGCCGCGTGCGGGGCCGCCATGGACGTGCCGGAGATGGTCTTCGTACCCGTGTCGCTGTCGTTCCAGGTGGACGTGATGTCCGAGCCCGGCGCGTACAGGTCCACCACGGAGCCGAAGTTCGAGAACGAGGACTGCTCGTCGTCGATCGTGCTCGACGCCACCGTGATCGCCTCGGTCACCCGGGACGGCGAGCCCTGACCGGCGTCGGCCGACTCGTTGCCCGCCGCCACGGTGAAGGTGACGCCCGAGGCGACGGCCCGGCGCACCGCCTCGTCGAGGGCCTCGTCGGCGCCGCCGCCCAGGCTCATGTTGGCCACCGAAGCGCCCTTGTGGTTCTGCGTGACCCAGTCGATGCCCGCGACGACCTGCTCGGTGCTGCCGGAGCCGTTGTCGTCCAGCACCCGCACCGCGACGATCTTCGCCTTCTTGGCGACGCCGTGCGAGGTGCCCGCGATGGTGCCGGCCACGTGCGTGCCGTGGCCGTTGCCGTCGTCGGCGCTGTCGTCGTTGTCCACCGCGTCGAAGCCCGACGTCGCACGGCCGCCGAAGTCCTTGTGGGTGGTGCGCACGCCGGTGTCGATGACGTACGCCGTCACGCCCTCGCCGCCACCGTCGGGGTACGTGTACTTCTTGTCGCCCGCCTGAGCGGTCTGGTCGATCCGGTCCAACCCCCAGGAGGGCGGGTTGGTCTGGGTGGCGTTGATGGTGAACTTCTTGTTCTGCACGACCTTGCCGACGGCCGGGTCGGCGGCGAGCCGCTTCGCCTCCGTCTCGCTCATGCCCGTGGTCGAGAATCCGTTGACCCCGGAGCTGTAGGAGCGCTTCAGCTCACCCCCGTACTTGCGGGCGAGCTGTTCCTTGTTCGCGGATGCGTCGAGTATGACGACGTAACTTCCGCTGATCGCGCCGGGCGCGCCGAGGCCGTAGACCGTGCCTTCGGCCGGTGTCGCCGCTCCCGCGAGGGGGGTGGCGAGCAGGGCCACCGCGGCCGCCGTGGCCGCTCCGGTGCCGACTGCCGCGTACCGGAAACCGCGCGAGCGCTTGTGAGTTGCCATCTGGAGGGTTCTCCTCGTGTTGACGTTGGGGGCGTCAGACCTTCTGGAGAACCCTCTTCCGATTGACAGGCGCAAATCAAGAACGCTTTGGGGTTCCGGGGTTGTTCAACAAGGTTTCTTAAAGGGTCCCCCGCACCGCCTTCACCTCGCACACAGGTTCGCGGGAACTCCCGCACGATTTCCACACGTTCACGGGCGACCGGCCGCGTACCCCTTCAACTCCCGCCGCGCCAAAGACCGCTGGTGTACCTCGTCCGGTCCGTCGGCCAGTCGCAAAGTCCTTGCCGCCGCCCACAGTTCGGCCAACGGGAAGTCCTGGCTCACCCCACCCGCGCCGTGCAACTGCACCGCGTCGTCCAGGATCCGCACCACCGCCCGAGGCGTCGCGATCTTGATGGCCTGGATCTCGGTGTGCGCGCCCCGGTTGCCGACGGTGTCCATCAGCCAGGCCGTCTTCAGCACCAGCAGCCGCAGCTGCTCCACCGTCACCCGGGCGTCGGCGATCCAGTTCTGCACGACGCCCTGGGCGGCCAGCGGCTTGCCGAAGGCGGTACGTTCCACCGCGCGCCGGCACATCAGCTCGATGGCCCGCTCCGCCATGCCGATCAGCCGCATGCAGTGGTGGATGCGGCCCGGACCGAGCCGGGCCTGGGCGATGGCGAAGCCGGTGCCCTCCTCGCCGATCAGGTTCGCCGCCGGGACCCGGGCCCCGTCGAAGACCACTTCGGCGTGGCCGCCGTGGTCGTGGTCCTCGTACCCGTACACCGTCATCGCCCGGCGCACCTCGACCCCGGGGGTGTCGCGCGGCACCAGGATCATCGACTGCTGACGGCGCGGATCGGCGCCTTCCGGGTCGGTCTTGCCCATCACGATGAAGACCTTGCAGTCCGGGTTCATCGCCCCGGAGATGAACCACTTGCGGCCGGTGACCACGTACGCGTCGCCGCCCGCCGAGCGCTCGATCCGCGTCTCGACGTTCGTGGCGTCCGAGGAGGCCACCTCGGGCTCGGTCATCGCGAAGGCGGACCGGATCTCCCCGGCCAGCAGCGGTTCCAGCCACTGCTTGCGCTGCTCCTCGTTCCCGAACTGGGCGAGCAGCTCCATGTTCCCGGTGTCCGGGGCCGCGCAGTTGGTGGCCATCGGCGCCAGGTGCGGGCTGCGGCCGGTGATCTCGGCGAGCGGCGCGTACTGGAGGTTGGTGAGCCCCGCGCCGTGCTCGGCACTGGGGAGGAAGAGGTTCCACAGGCCTTGGCGGCGCGCCTCGGTCTTCAGTTCACCGAAGACGGCGGGGGTGTCCCAGGGCGAGGCCAGCCGTGCGCGCTGCTCGGCGGCGACGGGCTCCGCCGGGTAGACGTACTCCTCCATGAACGCGAGCAGCCGCTCGCGGAGTTCCTCGGTCCGGGCGTCGAATGCGAAATCCATGGGTGCGTGCCTCAGCCTTCCTGGCGGTCCTGGCGGTCCTGGAGAGTGGTCAGTCCGTGCTCGATGAAGACCGGGACCAGCTCGCCGATCCGGTCGAAGCCCTCCCCGACGGTCTGCCCCAGCGTGTAGCGGTAGTGGATGCCTTCGAGGATCACGGCGAGCTTGAACCAGGCGAAGGCCGTGTACCAGGCGATGGCCCCGGTGTCCCGGCCCGAGCGGGCGGCGTACCGCTCGACCAGCTCGGCCGGCGTCGGATGGCCCGGCGCCCCGCTCGTCGTGCTGACCGGCGACCCGGTCAGGCCCAGGTCCGAGCTGTACATCACCAGCAGCCCGAGGTCGGTCAGCGGATCCCCGAGCGTGGACATCTCCCAGTCCAGCACCGCCCGGACGGTGTCGACGCCGGACGGGGATCCGCCGATCAGGACGTTGTCGAGCCGGAAGTCCCCGTGCACCACGGTCGGGGCGGGGGAGACGGGGAGCGAGCGGCCGAGCGCGGCGTGCAGCTCGTCGATGCCCGCGAGCTCACGCCCCCGGGAGGCGTCGAGCTGCTTGCCCCAGCGGCGCAGCTGCCGGTCCAGGAAGCCCTCGGGCCGGCCGAAGTCACCCAGCCCCACCGCCTCCGGGTCCACCGCGTGCAGGTCCACCAGGGTGTCCACCAGGCCGAGTACCGCCCGCCGGGTCCGCTCCGGGCCGAGCGCGGCGAGCTGCTCGGCCGTCCGGTACGGCACCCCGTCCACGAACTCCATGACGTAGAACGGCGCCCCGAGCACGGTCTCGTCCTCGCACAGGAGCACCGGTTCGGGCACCGGCACGGCGGTGCCGTGCAGTGCCTCGATGACCCGGTGTTCGCGCCGCATGTCGTGCGCGGTGGCCAGTACGTGGCCCAGCGGCGGCCGGCGGACCACCCAGCGGGCGGTCCCGTCCGTGATCTCGTAGGTGAGATTGGACCGGCCGCCCTCGATGAGCCGGCCGCGCAGCGGGCCGGTCACGAGTCCGGGCCGGGCCCGGTCGAGATGACCGCGCAGCCGCTCCAGGTCCAGGCCGCGCGGGTCGGCCGGGGCTGAGGTCATGGTGCGCACCTCCGTGCGAGTCGACGAGGGATGGAGCGACGGCGCGTCGAGCACCGTCGCGAGCCATCATGCCGACCAGTCGGTATGTCGTCCAGAGCGCGGGCGGAAAGAAACTCTCCGCCCGGCGGGATCCGTCGGTGTCAGGCGTGACAGAGGATCGGTGTTCCGCCGTTCATCACGGTCATGTCCGTCAGGACCGCGAGGATGTCCAGCGGTGCGCCCTCCGGCCGGCCGGCCAGTTCCGCGTAGGCCCGGTGCACGTTCGCCACCAGTCGCTCGCTCTCCCGCCAGGCGCCGAACTCGCCGAGATCGGCCTGTCGGGCCACCTCCAGCGGGGACAGCCCCTTCGTCAGGCCCTCCCGGGCGAGCTCGTCCACGTACCGCAGGTAGCGCTCGGTGGCGTCGTAGGCGGACGGGTCGGTCAGGGGTCCGTGGCCCGGTACGACGGTCTCCGCGTCCAGCGACCGCAGCAGCTCCAGCGCCCGCAGCGAGCCGGCGAGGGAGCCCATCGCGAGGAACGGGGTCCCCCCGGCGAAGATCAGGTCGCCGGTGAACACCACCCGCTGCTCGGGCAGCCACACGACCGAGTCCCCTGTGGTGTGCGCGACGCCCGGGTGGATCACCCGCACCGGCGTATCGCCGACGTGCACGGTCGCCCGGTCGCTGTAGGTGAGATCCGGCGGGACGATGTCGATCGCGCCGAAGTCCGTGGCCGGCCAGATCAGCTCCAGCTGGTGCCCGGCCGCGAGCTGCTCGGACCGTGCGTGGTCGTGCCCGAGGACCAGCGCTTCGGGGGTGAAGACGCCGTTGCCGTACGTGTGGTCGCCGTGGTGGTGGGTGTTGACCACGGTGCGGGGGAGCGGTACCCCGGCCGCCACGATCGCGGCGCGCAGGGCGAGGGCGCGCCGCTCGGTGGCGGCGGTGTCGACGAGCAGGGTCCGACCCCCGTCGGTCACGAATCCGGCGTTGTTGAGGCACCAGCCGCCGTCCGGCTGGACGTAGGCGTACACCCCCGGCGCGGGCTGGACGAGGTACGGCTCTTCGACGGGCATCTGCGCTCTCCCCGGGTCGCTGTGACGAACGGTCGGCATCCTGCCGGCCGTCGCCGCCCCGGGGGAGGGTGGGTCCGCTCAGTGGTCGTCGTAGTGTCCGTCGTGCTTCGCGTGCCGGTGCCCGTCGTGCAGGTAGTCCACGTGATCGCCGTGCCGGACGGTCTCGTGTCCGCAGTCCGCGCCGTGCGCGTGGGTGTGGTCGTCATGCATGGTGTGTCCGTTGGGCTCGCATTCGTCCCAGTGCCCCGAGTGCTCCCGGTGCAGATGGCCGTCGTGGGCGTAGTCGACGTGGTCGCCGTGCGAGACCGCCTGGTGCCCGCAGTCCGCGCCGTGCGTGTGCTGGTGGGTGGGGTGTTCGTGGTGCAGGGTCGTCATGGCGCAGAGGCTAGTGCGCATTGTCGGATATCGCCCGTTGTGTCGCAGTGGCGCGGTGAAGCGCGATCATCACACCGGCCGGCGGCTCAGAGGATCACCGTCACCGCGAAGGCCGCCAGCGCCACCGTGCACGCCACCACCGCCAGGGCCGCCCGCGGCGCGAGCTGCCGTGGCCGGTCGGCCGCCAGGGCCCGGATCCGCCGGTGGGCCACCCCCAGGAACGCCAGCCAGATCAGCGCGATGGCCGCCGCCCCGGCCAGCTCCAGCGGCGCGCCCGAACCGCGCAACGTCTGCCGCAGCGCCAGCACCGCCACCACCGATGAGGCCAGCGTCGTACGCCGCCACGCGAGCCGGGTCCGCTCGGGCTGCAGCCCCGCGTCGCGGTCCGTGCCCGAGGTGCTCACCGCCCGGACGTCCAGCCCAGCAGCACGACCACCACCATCGCCACCGCCACCAGCCCCACGCCCAGGCTCAGCAGCACCGGGAAGCGCGACAGCGGCAGGTCCTCGCCCCGCCGCATCGCCCGCTCGCACCGCACCCAGTGGTTCACCGCCCGCAGCGCGCAGGCCGCACCCACCGCGAGCAGCGTGAGGGCCATCCCGACCCGCACTCCCCAGCGCAGGTCCGGCAGGAACTGGTCGACGGCGAAACCGCCGCCCACCAGGGCCAGAGAGGTCCGGATCCAGGCGAGGAAGGTCCGTTCGTTGGCCAGCGAGAAGCGGTAGTCCGGGGTCTCGCCCTCGTCCCTCAGCAGCGAGGGTGCGAACCAGAGGCGCACGTCCTTGACGAAGTCGATCACCCGACAAATCTACAAGCGGGATTCCCGATGCGCGCGCAGCCGCCGGTACGCCTCCAGGCCGTCCGGCACCCAGGCCCACGCCCCGTCGTCCACCCGCCGGTCCAGCTCCTCCTGCGTGAGGTACGTGTGCCAGTCGACCTCCGAGGCCTGCGGGGCCACGGGCAGCTCGCACCGCACCTCGTACACGTACGACCACCAGGCCCCGCCCGGACCCTCGTACAGGAACTTGAACAGCGGCGTCGGCTGCTCCAGACCCCGCACCCCCAGCTCCTCCTCGGCCTCGCGCAGCGCGGCCTGTCCGTAGCTCTCGCCGGTGCCCAGCACCCCGCCCACGAACATGTCGTAGTGCGAGGGAAAGACCAGCTTCGAGGCGGTCCGCCGGTGGACGAAGATCCGCCCCTGCGCGTCCCTGGCCTGCACGAACGCACAGCGGTGCAGCAGCCCCCGGGCATACACCTCGCCCCGCGGGGCCCGCCCCACGACCCGGTCCTCCCGGTCCACCACGTCCAGCACTTCCTCAGCGGCACTCATACAGGTCATCCAACCACCGCTGTTGACTGGTTACCGCTCCGTAGCCAAGGATCTGCCCCACCACCGACGGAGGACGGGTAACCGCATGACGTACGACGCAGACGTGATCGTGATCGGAGCCGGGCTCGCGGGTCTCGTGGCCACCGCCGAGCTCGTCGACGCGGGCCGCAAGGTCATCCTGCTCGACCAGGAGCCGGAGCGGTCCATCGGCGGCCAGGCGCACTGGTCCTTCGGCGGGCTGTTCTTCGTGGACTCGCCCGAGCAGCGCCGGATGCGGATCAAGGACAGCCACGCCCTCGCCCTCCAGGACTGGCTGGGCACCGCCGGGTTCGACCGCGAGGAGGACGCCTGGCCGCGCCGCTGGGCCGAGGCCTACGTCGACTTCGCGGCCGGCGAGAAGCGCTCCTGGCTGCACGCCCAGGGCGTCCGCTTCTTCCCGGTGGTCGGCTGGGCCGAGCGCGGCGGATACGACGCCAACGGTCACGGGAACTCCGTCCCCCGCTTCCACATCACCTGGGGCACCGGTCCCGGCCTGGTGGAGCCCTTCGAGCGCCGGGTCCGGGCCGGTGCGGCCCGCGGCCTGGTCCGGTTCGCGTTCCGCCACCGGGTCACCGGGCTCTCGGCCACGGCCGGCGCGGTGGACACCGTGACGGGCGAGATCCTGGAACCCTCCGACGCCGTACGGGGCTCCGCCAGCAGCCGCGAGGTCACCGGGACGTTCTCCCTGCGGGCCCAAGCCGTGATCGTCACCAGCGGCGGGATCGGCGGCAACCACGACCTCGTCCGCGCGCAGTGGCCCGCCCGGCTCGGCACCCCGCCGCAGCGGCTGCTCTCCGGGGTCCCGGCGCACGTCGACGGTCTGATGCTCGGCATCGCGGAGCGGGCGGGCGCCAGCCACATCAACAAGGACCGGATGTGGCACTACACCGAGGGCATCCAGAACTGGGACCCGATCTGGGCCAAGCACGGCATCCGCATCCTGCCCGGCCCCTCCCCGCTGTGGCTGGACGCGACGGGCAAGCGGCTGCCCGTGCCGCTCTTCCCGGGCTTCGACACCCTCGGCACCCTCGACCACATCATGAAGACCGGCCACGACCACACCTGGTTCGTGCTCAACGAGCGCATCATCGGCAAGGAGTTCGCCCTCTCCGGCTCCGAGCAGAACCCGGACCTCACGGGGAAGTCCGTCCGTGACGTCTTCACCCGCGCGCGCCAGGCCGTACCGGCCCCGGTCCGGGCCTTCATGGACAACGGCGCCGACTTCGTCGTCGAGCGGGACCTGTCCGCCCTGGTCCGCGGGATGAACGCGGTCACGAAGGAGGACCTCCTCGACGAGGCCACCGTCCGCGGCGAGATCGTGGCCCGCGACCGGGAGATCGCCAACCCCTTCACCAAGGACCTCCAGGTCACCGCCATCCACGGCGCCCGCAGGTACCTCGGCGACAAGCTGATCCGTACGGCCGCCCCGCACCGGATCCTGGACCCCAAGGCCGGGCCGCTGATCGCGGTACGGCTGTCGATCCTGACCCGCAAGTCCCTGGGCGGCCTGGAGACCGACCTCTCCTCGCGCGTCCTGACCGCTTCCGGCGAACCGCTCCCGGGCGTCTACGCGGCGGGCGAGGCGGCCGGATTCGGCGGCGGCGGTGTGCACGGCTACCGGGCCCTGGAAGGCACCTTCCTCGGCGGGTGCATCTTCTCGGGCCGGGCGGCGGGCCGCGCCGCGGCGCAGGCGGTCGGCTGAGTCCGGCTCCGGCCCGGGCCCCCGCCGAAGCCGCGCCGGGGGCCTCAGGCGAGCCGCTCGGTGACCCGGAACCGTTCCGCGATGACGAGGGTGTCGTCATCGACCGTGAACCCCGGGTCGCCGATCACCGTACGCACCGGTTCGCTGTGCCAGAACTCCTCGTGTGCCGTACGCCATTCGGCCACCGACGTGTACCCCTCGCCCTCGTCGAGCGCGTGCCCCAGTCCCACGTCGGCGAGCCTCAGCACCTCCACGGCCGTGACCTCCACCACGGCCACCCCGTGCTCGGCGGAGTCGACGAGCAGGGACCGCGCGCCGGGCTCCGGCAGCGGCTCCTGCTCGGCCTCGTACTCCGCGAGCAGGCCGGTGGTGCTGGTCTTCGCCCCGCTCAGCACGGCCGCGACCAGCTGGTCCCGCAGGGGGCCGGGGAACCCCAGCAGGTACGGCGGAAGATCGTCATATGCAGTCATAGGGGCACCCTATGGTGCCGACCGCGGCCTGCCGGAACGAATATCGACCACCCAACTGGCACGACCTCCACAGCAGTTGAAACCCGCCACGCAGTGGACCGGACCTTGACTCGGAGCTGCGCGTACCGCTTTGCTGTGCGTGATCACCAGAGTGCTCAACGGAGTTCCGACCGGATTCCGCACGTACGTCGCAGACCCGAACCGGCACCACCACCGTTGCTCGTCGTTCCACCGCAATGCTCCGGAGCCCCCACGGGGCTCCACCGGCACGATCTCCGGATCTCACGGCCCGACCGCGCGCGTGCGCCCTACGCGCGGGGGAGGCCGCCGCCGACCCGATCCCCGTCCACCCCGCGTCCTGGAGGGAAACCCGCGGATGTCCCCGCCTCCGCCGCCCCTCGGCCGCGCCCGCAAGCGGGACGCCCAGCTCTTCGACCCGGCCCTGTGCGACGCCGAACTCGTCGACGTACGGTCCCAGTTCACCCAGGGACGCTGGGCCCGGGCCCGTGCCCTCCTCGTCGGCACCGGCGACGACTGGGACCGCCGCGGCCACCGCGTCGTCGTCCTCGCGCAGACCCCGGCGGCCACCGCCTGGGCCCGCGAGTGGCTGCTCGCCGAACCGGAGAGCGCCGACGCCGCCACGCTCCTCGCCTGCGCCGCCGTCTTCGCCGCCCTGCGTCAGAAGGGCAGCCCGACCGCGGCCGAGGAGGCCTGCCGCCGGGCCGCCGCCCTGTTCCCGGCGGACCCGACCCCCTGGCTCGGGCTGCTCCTCCTCTCCCGCGCCTTCGGCGGCGACGAGGAGTTCAGCCGTCACTTCGACCAGGTCCGGGCCCGCCACCGTGAGCACCACCACGCCCACCACCTGATGGTCGCCAAACTGGCCGAGCGCGCCCTCGGCTCCGGCCAGGACCCGCTCCACGAGGTCTACGACTTCGCGTCCTGGGCCGCCGAGGAGTCCCCGGCCGACTCCCCGCTCGCCGTGCTCCCCGTCGTCGCGCACGCCGAGCGGTACCGGGTGCTGGCCGCCACGCACGGACACTCGCCCGAGTCGGCGGCCGCCCACTGGGCGGGCCGCCGCGCCCGCCAGGTGCTGCGCGCCGCCTTCGACTGGTGGCTGGAGTGGGAGCGCGACGACCACCCCCGCAACCGCGTCGACCTCAACTTCCTCGCCCACGCCAAACTCTGCGAGGGCCGCCCCGCCGAGGCCGCCGCCCTGTTCCACCGCATCGGCAGCCATGCCACCCGCGCCCCCTGGTCCTATCCGGACCGGGACCCGCAGAAGGCCTTCCTCGCCGCCCGCGGCATCGCCCTCGGCACCGCCTGACCGCGCCGCCCGAGAACGCCCCACGGACGCCCCCCCCGAGTACCCATCCCCGAGCACCACGCCCCCGAAAGGACGCCGCCATGCCGACGGGCAGATCCTCCACGCTCCAGGACCCGGCCGAGATCCGCACGTACAAGGGCCAGGACCGGGCCCTGCGCGCCGACCGCCTCGGTACCGCCGGTCTGCTCCTGTCCGTGCTCGCCGCCAGCGCGCCCCTGATGGTCGTCGCAGGTGTCATGCCCACGACCTTCGGGGTCATGGGCATCGTCGGCCAGCCCTTGCTCTTCGTCATCCTCGGCGCCGTCCTCGCGCTCTTCAGCGTCGGCTACGCCGAGATGAGCCGCCACGTCCACAACGCCGGCGCCTTCTACGCGTACATCGCCCGCGGCCTCGGCCCCACCGCCGGCGCGGGCGCCTCCCTCGTCGCCCTCGTCGCGTACAGCGCCATGCAGGTCGGCGTCTTCGGCATCCTCGGCTTCGAGATATCCGGCCTCTTCGCCACCTACCTCGACATCG
Organism: Streptomyces sp. CLCI03; assembly: GCF_053615355.1. NCBI lineage: Bacteria > Bacillati > Actinomycetota > Actinomycetes > Kitasatosporales > Streptomycetaceae > Streptomyces > Streptomyces sp. CLCI03. The sequence continues at coordinate 6,346,606 of NZ_CM132132.1, forward strand.
AACTCGCCTGGTGGATACCGGCCCTGCTCGCCGTCGCCGTCACGGGCGCACTCGGCTGGCTCAAGATCGACCTGAACGCCAAGGTCCTCGGGGTCCTCCTCCTCGTCGAGTGCGTCCTCGTCGTCGTCTTCGACGTCGCCGCCATCGCCGAGCCGGCCGCCGAAGGCCTCTCGCTCCGCGCCTTCAACCCCGAGACCCTCGGCGGAGCCGGCTTCGGCACCGCCCTGTGCTTCTGCATCGCCGCCTTCGTCGGCTTCGAGCAGTCCCCGGTCTACGCCGAGGAGACCAGCAAGCCGCACATCGTCGTCTCCCGCGTGATGTTCCTCGCCGTCGGCTTCGTCGCCCTCTTCTTCGCCGTCAGCGCCTGGGCCCTCACCGTCGCCACCGGCCCCTCCGAGGTCGTCAAGACCTCCGCCGAGGCCGGCCCCACCCTGCTCTTCCAGCTCACCGAGAGCCGCCTGGGCACCACCTTCACCGACGTCCTGCACGTCCTCTTCGTGACCGGCATGTTCGCGGCCATGCTCAGCTTCCACAACGTGGTCGCCCGCTACGCCTTCGCCATGGGCCGCGAGGGCCTGCTCCCGGCCACCTTCGGGCGCACCAACGCCGGCACCGGCGCCCCCGCCACCGGCTCCCTGCTGCAGACCGGGGTCGCCGCCCTGGTCGTGATCGCCTTCGCGCTCACCGAGGACAAGGCACCCGCCGACCCCACCCTCGCGGTGCAGCCGCCCGACCCCACCACCCCCGTCCTGCACCTGTTCACCTGGATGGGCAGCGTCGGCGCCCTCGGCGTGACCCTTCTCATGGCCGCCGCCTCCTTCGCCGTCATCGCCTTCTTCGTCCGCCGCGGCACCGCGGGCGCCCAGGTCTGGCGCCTCGTCGCGGCCGGCACCGCCGGTCTCGCCCTGCTCGCCATCGCCGTCTACACCGTCAAGGACTTCGGCGTCCTGGTCGGCGCCGAGAAGGGCTCCGCGCTCAGCTGGGTGCTGCCCGGCATCATCGGCGCCGCCGTCGTGATCGGCCTGGCCTACGGAGCCGTGCTGCGCCGCACCCGACCCGAGACGCACGCCCGGATCGGCCTCGGGAACGAGGCCTTCCGCCTCGACCAGGCGGCCGAGGACACCCCGGGCGCCTGACCTCGGATTCCAGCCCCTGCGAAGCCCCCGACACCCGTTTCCATGGTCGTCGGGGGCTTCTGCGTGCAGGGGGTGCTTTTGGAGGGGAGTGGAGCCTCATGGTCTCCTGTTGCGACCAAACCACCCGGATCGCAGCACAGGGGACACCACCCAGCTCCCCTGCGCGGCGGCCCGGGTCTGCCTTGTCCCATCCACGAAGGCGAAGTCCCACATGAGTGACCTGAGTGACCGCACCTTGACCGAGGCACCCGCCCCGGCGCCGACCCGCCATGTCGACGCCGGTGACGAGGGCTACAGCAAGGACCTCAAGTCCCGCCACATCAACATGATCGCGATCGGCGGGGCCATAGGCACCGGCCTCTTCCTCGGCGCGGGCGGCCGCCTCGCCGGCGCCGGCCCCTCCCTCGCGATCGCCTACGCGGTCTGCGGAGTCTTCGCCTTCTTCGTCGTCCGGGCACTCGGCGAGCTCGTCCTCTACCGCCCCTCCTCCGGAGCCTTCGTCTCCTACGCCCGTGAATTCATGGGGGAGAAGGGCGCCTACACGGCCGGCTGGCTGTACTTCCTCAACTGGTCCACGACCACCGTCGCCGACATCACGGCCGCCGCGACCTACGCCCACTTCTGGTCGCTGTTCACCGACGTCCCCCAGTGGGTCCTCGCCTTCATCGCCCTCGCCATCGTCCTCACCGCCAACCTGATCTCGGTGAAGTACTTCGGCGAGATGGAGTTCTGGTTCTCGCTCGTCAAGGTCGCCGCCCTCGTCGTCTTCCTGATCGTCGGCATCTGGCTCGTCGCCACCAGCCACGACATCGGCGGCACCACCCCCGGCCTCGCCAACATCACCGACAACGGCGGCCTCTTCCCCTCCGGCGTCCTCCCGATGCTCCTGGTGATCCAGGGCGTCGTCTTCGCGTACGCCTCCGTCGAGCTCTGCGGCGTCGCCGCCGGCGAGACCGAGAACCCCGAGAAGATCATGCCGAAGGCGATCAACTCGATCATGTGGCGCGTGGGCCTCTTCTACGTCGGCTCCGTCGTCCTCCTCGCCCTCCTCCTGCCCTACACGGCCTACAGCTCCGACCAGAGCCCCTTCGTCACCGTCTTCGACAAGCTCGGCGTCCCCGGCGCCGCGGGCATCATGAACCTCGTCGTCCTGACGGCAGCCCTCTCCAGCCTGAACTCCGGCCTCTACTCCACCGGCCGCATCCTGCGCTCGATGTCCCTGTCCGGCTCCGCCCCGAAGTTCACCGGCGTCATGAACAAGGGCAAGGTCCCCTACGGCGGCGTCCTGTTCACCGCCGCGTTCGGCCTCGCCGGCGTCGGGCTGAACGCCTTCATGCCCAAGGACGCCTTCGAGCTCGTCCTGAACTTCGCCTCGCTGGGCATCCTCGGCACCTGGGCGATGGTCATGATCTGCTCGCTGTTCTTCTGGCGCCGCGCCCAGCAGGGCCTCGTGGAGCGCCCCTCCTACCGCCTGCCCTGGGCCCCGTACACGCAGATCGTCACCCTGGTCTTCCTGCTCACCGTGCTGGTGCTGATGTGGTGCGACGGCGGCGTCGGCCGCACCACGGTCCTGTTCGTCCCGGTCATCGGCGCCGCCCTGGTCGGCGGCTGGTACCTGGTCCGCGGTCGCGTGGCCGAACTCGCCACCACCCGCCGCTGATCCCACGACCGCCCTACGAGGCCCCCCGCGCCGGACGCCGTTCCGCGCGGGGGCCTCGCACCGTTTCACCCCGGTGCTCCCGTCACCGGCTCCCCGCACTGCGCGCGGCGAGGACCGTGACGTCGTCCTCGGCGTCGGTGACCCCCAGCACCGCCAGCACGGTGTCGATGACCTCGTCCAGGGCCCGATCGACCGGCAGCGGGATGCCCGTGAGCCGGCGCAGCGAGGCGTCGATGTCCTCGCCCCGGCGTTCGACCAGCCCGTCGGTGAACAGCATCAGGACACACCCCGGCCGGAGCGCGAAGGACGCGGACTCGTACCGGCCGTAGCCGGTGCCCAGCGGCGGTCCCACCGGGACCGGCGCCAGGAACGGACCCTCCCCGCGACCGATGACCATGGCGGGCAGATGCCCGGCGCTCGCGTGCACACAGGTCCCCGCGGCGTGGTCGACCAGGACCAGCAGACAGGTCGCGACCCGGTCCAGACCGCCCGCGAAGACCACCTGGTCCGCCTCGCACAGGAGGTCCGCCGGCGGATGCCCGGACGCGGCCAGCGCGCGGACGAGGGAGCGGTAGTGGCTCATGGCCACCGCGGCCTCCACCCCGTGGCCCATGACGTCGCCCATCACCAGCAGCGTCCGCCCGCCGGGCAGCGCCAGGCAGTCGAACCAGTCCCCGCCCACCAGCACCCCCGTCCCGGACGGCAGGTAACGGGAGGCCACTTCGAGATCACCGTGCGGGAAGGTGGGCTCCGACAGCAACGCCTGCTGCAGTTCGAGGGCCATCCCCTGCTCCCGGGCGAACCGTTCCGCCTTGGCCAGACTGGTGGCCGCCCGCTCGGCCAGCGTCCGGGCCACGACGACGTCCTCCCGCCCGAACGCCGGCGAATCCCCGGCCCGCACCAGGGTGAGCGTGCCGATCGGACGGTCCTGGGCGATCAGGGGGACCACGACACCCGAGTGGATCCCCGCCTCCCGGTACGCGGAGACCCGGTCCGCGCTCGGCGCCGCCCGGCTGAAGGCCTCGTCGGAGGAGAAGTTCCCCAGCCACGGCTCGCCGCTCTCCAGACACTGCCGGACCGCCGATCCGGGCTGGTAGCGCAGGTACTCCCCGGCCGCGCCGAGCGCCCGCACCCGCGCCGACAGCTCCCGTACCGAGCTCACCGCGACCCGCCGCAGCCGCAGCGACCCGCCCTCGGGCAGCCTCTCGTCCGGCCCGTCCCGCGGGATGAGTTCCACGCTCGCGGCATCGGCCAGCTCGGGCACCAGGAACCCGGTCAGCTCACGACACGTGGTGTCCACGTCGAGGGTGGTGCCGACCCGCACCGCGGCCGTGTCCAGCAGGAGCAGGCGCCGGTTGGTGCGCGACAGCTCCCGCTGCCGCTCCCTGGGGGCGCTGACCTCCAGGCCGATCCCCACCAGCCCCAGGACCCGCCCGTCCTCCTCCAGCCGGTGGTAGGTCCCCCGCCACACCCGTGACTCGTACGGGGAATCGGCCAGGGTGCGGCCCTCCAGGACCAGCTCCCGGGGGCGCCCGTCCCGCAGCACCGCGTGGAGCACCTCATCGGGACGCTCGACGTCCGGCAGCACCTCGTTCAGCGTCCGCCCCAGCAGCGCCTCGGCGGGCAGGCCGTTCATCACGGCCATGTGCGGGCTGACGTACAGATAGCGCAGGTCGGTGTCGAGCAGGGCGATCCCCGCCCGGGCCCCGTCGACGATCTGCCGCAGCAGCCGGTACTCGCGCACCAGCCGGTCCACATCGGACGGATCGCCCACGAGGGCGGCGGCCACCACCTCGTCCGCGTCCTCGCCGAACAGCGGACGCGGGCCGGCACCCTCAGCCCACATCACGGGACCTCCCTCGGCCGGTCTGCCCCTCCGATGTGGTCCCAACATAACAACAGGGCAGGTCAGGGCGATATCGCGCCGCTCTGACCTGCCCTGTTGCCGTGATCAGGACCGGTGGGCCGACGGCCTGCGGCTCAGGGCCAGCAGGCTCAGGGCAAACATCAGGACACCCAGGGGGACATGGACCGAAGGGACGCGCGCGATGCCCAGGACCACCTGTACCGAGGCGAGCACCAGGAAGCCCGACGAGTACAGGATCGGCCGCGGCGACCCGCCGCCCGGCCGCCACGCCAGGACCGCGGCGATCACGTACAGCATCGTCGCCCCGTACATCACGCGTGCCCCGATGCCGTGCAGCAGCTCGCCGTGGGTCGAGGACAGCAGCATCCCGGCGGTGACCGCCTGGAAGAAGATGCCCAAGGTCTGCAGTGCGACGGCGACCTGCAGGAACGTGAAGGTACGCGGCTTCTCCGTCGTCAGTGTGGCCATGGTGGCGGTCCCCTCTTCTGCCTCACGGCGTTGATCGATAAGGTCTCGGTAGTCCGACGACGTGGGCCCGCGAAATGTGAGGCGAGGCGTCGAGGGACGGACCAGGGGGAGTGGTCGTGAGCATCAGTACGTCGTCCACGCGGGGCGGTGACCGGTCCGATCCGGACCTGGACGTGATCGTCGGGGAGCGCGGACACCTGACCAACCTCGCCTACCGGCTGCTCGGTTCGCTGGCCGAGGCCGAGGACGCGGTCCAGGAGACCTACGCGCGCTGGTACGCGATGCCGAGGGGCAAGCAGGAGGCCGTCGAGTCCCCCGGCGCCTGGCTGACGACGGTCGCCGGCCGCATCTGCCTGGACCTGCTCGGCTCGGCGCGGGCCCGTCGCGAGCGCTACGTCGGCGAATGGGTCCCCGAGCCGCTGCCCGACCGCGCGGAGTGGATCAGCGGCCCGACGGGCGGCGGGTCCGGGACGGTCGACCCGGCCGACCGGGTCACCCTGGACGAGTCGGTCAACATGGCCTTCCTCGTCGTACTGGAGTCGATGACACCGGCCGAACGCGTCGCCTTCGTCCTCCACGACGTCTTCCGCTACCCCTTCGCCGAGATCGCCCAGATCGTCGGCCGCACGCCCGCCGCGTGCCGTCAGCTGGCCACATCGGCCCGCCGACGCGTGAGCGCCGCCCGGGTCCCGACGGCCCCGACGGCCGGACAGGCCCCGCTCGTCCGGGACTTCAAGCAGGCCTGGGAGGCCAGGGACATCAAGGCCCTCGTCGGTCTGCTGGCCCCCGATGCCGCGATGATCGCCGACGGCGGCGGACTGGTCGGCGCCGCCCTGCGCCCGATCGAAGGCAGCGCGCGCATCGCCGAGTACCTGATCCAGATCGCCGACCGGGCACCCGGACTGCGGCTCCTGGAACGCTCGGTCAACGGCCGGCCCGGCCTGGTCGCCCAGCACACCGGGGTCACCGTCACCGTGGCGGCGTTCGAGCTGAGCGGCGATCGCGTCACCCGCATCTGGGCGGTCCGCAATCCGGAGAAGCTCCGCCCCTGGCTGGAGGACGGCCAGGGCTGAACCGCCCACCCCCGCGCGCCCCCGGTACCGGACCGGAACCATCGGCCCCACCGGGGACCCCGAGCACGTCACCTCCGGCCCCCGGTCCCCTTCCGCTCAGGCAGCGGCCCTGGGCGAGCGGCGCGCTCGAACCTTGGCACCCCGTCGTGCGGCTTGCCCGGCGGGTACGCGGCGTGCCTGTTGCCCATCGGCGTGTACCAGGATGCGGGTGGCGTGCGGCGCCTGGAAGGCAACCCGATCGATGGCCGCTCCAACCGCTTCACCAGCGGCGCCGCGGCCCTGACCGATACGCTCGCGGCCGCGCTGCCCTCGGGCACCCTCCAGCTCGGCACTCCGGTCACCGCGATCCGCGCCACTCCTACGGCCGGCCAGAGCGTAGCCCTCGGGCCCGCCGCCGAACACGAGCAGAGTGTCCCGGTCTGGCATCCCACGCTGGACGGACATGCACAGTGCCGCTTCGTGCGCCCTGACAGCGAGGGCGTCTGGGCCTGCCGCCGCACGGACCTCGGCCACGGCCTCCGGCTCAGCAGCAGACCGAGCTGTTCGCCGCCGTCGCCGAGTACGCCTGGAATCTCCGCGACGAGTTCGGGCTGGACGGACAGGTACCGCGACGGCACGGAAGGCGGCTCCACCGCGTTGATCGGTGGAGCCGCCTTACTGCTGCCGGATGCGCCGCGTCCCTGGCGCCGGCGTTTCCCGGTCCGCCCGTTGATCCCGACGATCCGGCACGCTTCCGTGTTGCTCACGCCCTGCTGCATGAGCCGGAACTATGCCGCCCGCTCGGCGGTGAGCTTCTTCCGTCCCTGCGGCTGCCGGTTCTCACGGATCTCGAAGTCCATGCCACCCCTTGCGCTGGGGTGTGTTGCAACGACTCCCAGAACCTATTGAAGTCTCCGGGGCCTTCCGCTGTTCCGCGGGGCCGGAAGGGCCGCACGGCGGTCGTGCGTGGGCGCTCAGTGCGGCCCGAGCACACCTACTTCAGAGATGTGAATTCGTGTTTCTCCGGGCTCGTCTCCCGCCACAGTACGGTCACACCGTCGATCGTTCCGACCCAGAGCGAGCCGAAGCATCCAGCTCCGTATTTGAGAGAAATCCTCGTCACCCCCTGGCCCGTGTCGAACGAGGACCAGGTACCGGCCCCTGGATCCGGAACCCCTTCACGGCATTCAATCTTGTCGAAGTCGATACCCTTGGATTCGAATGATCCGTCCGCCTTCAGGGTGACTTCGGTTCCATTACCGTTCCACGAGCGAACCAATGAGTCACGCCCGGCCAGGACTCCGTTCGGATATCCCATCCCACCGGCCTCGAGGGCCGAACATGAGGATAGGACGGGAACGGAGAGGGACAGGAAGAGCGCGGCCACTCGAATCGAACTGCGGATTCTCACTGTTTCGGTATCCCATAGTTGTAGTTTCGCGGAATGACCACCCTGAAGACGACTGTCATGGCCTGGCCCTTCCCGTAGCCCATGACACCGCGATGGTCTACATGATTCTGCAGGAACCTGTCCGAAGGAGTCCCGTAGCCCGTCTTGGCGTGGGCGAAGGACGAGACCGTCATCGGATTGGTGATGCTGATGCGCGCCTGAACACCGTTTCGACCTTCGCGGAGTATCTCATAATTGGCGGTGTACGACCCCAGGACGGCCGTGGCCAGCTTCGCTTCGTCGTGTGTGGCAATCGCGGTGAGGTCCTCCCGAAGCTGGCTCGTCTGACCATCCGAATCCTTGCTGCCGATGGAGTTGGAAGTCAACGGACCGGACCTCTGCCCTTCCTCGTAGAAGAGCCTTCCGATTTCATTTCGGTGTCCTGCGGTGAGATCACTCTTCATCACGTCTCGCGCAACCCCGCTGTCCTCCCCGTAGGTCATTTCAGGGTCCAGCATCCCGAGCGCCCAGAGCGCTGCCACTCCGAGGATGGGGCCGTTCTTCTCCCCTCCGTGGACGGCGTCCTCAGGATTGCAGGACAGGACCGGATCGAACTGGCACGCCCGCTCCTTCGCGTACTCGGGGGCCGCGATGGTGGGAGGGATGTAGGGGAGTGGTGTGATGACGCTGACGAAGGGGCCGGGCTTGCTGCCGGAACCTCCGTTGCCCCACTGCTTGCCACCGCCGCCGCCACCACCGCCACCGCCGCCGCCACCACCGCCGCCGCCACCACCGCCGCCGCCGCCGCCACCGACGTCCTCGATGTGATCACCGTTGGTCAAGCCGCCGCCACCGCAGTAGCCGTAGCTGCCGCAGCTCTCGAGGCCCGTCGGGTCGCTGAAGGTGAGCGGGCTGTTGTTCGCGTAGCTGTAGCCGTTGAGGGACTGGTGCTGGTCGAGGCTCAGTACGGGGTCGACGCTGATGAACTGGCCGAGGGCCGCGTCGTACTCGCGTGCGCCGATGTGGGTCAGGTTCGTGCCGGTGTCCTCCGGCTTGTCGAGGAACCGCTTGTCCTCGGGCCAGTTGGCCGGCGCCGGTCCGCGTGCGGAGCCGAAGGGGGTGGTGTAGCGCTTGGACACCGCCTGGGTGTCGTCGGCGGAGACGGCCAGGGACGAGGTGCCGTGTGCGTCGGTCGCGACGAAGGACAGCTTGGCGGTGCCGGATTCGTTGGTCAGGATCGCGACCTTGGTTCCCGCGATCGTGTAGGAGCGGACGGCCCACTTCTTGGCACCCTTGAGGTGTACCTCGTTGGATCCCGCGTAGAGGACGGTCTCGCCCGCCGGGTCGCGGCGGATCAGGAGTTCGCCCTCCGCGTCGTACACGTAGTCGGTGGCGGTGGCGCCCTCCGTGGTCTTGGTGAGCTTGCCCTCCGGACCCCAGTTCAGGGTCTGGGAGGTGGAGCTGCCGGGCGATTCGGCGCGCTTGGTGGTGTTGCCGGTCGCGTCGTAGGTGTACTGCGGGGTGACGCCGGCGCAGGTGCCGCCGGTGGTGGTGGCCGCCACGGCGTGCGGACGGGCCGGGTCGTAGCAGTAGGTGCGGGTCTGCGCGGTGCCGGTGTTGGTCTTCTCCGTGGCCCGCTGCCCGGACGCGGTGTAGGTGTAGCTGTTCCAGTACGGGGCCGCGCCGTCGAGGTTGGCGGCGGTTCGACCGGTGGTGGCGCAGTCCGCGGTCCTCGGGGTCCAGGCCTCGGTCAGACGACGCTGGGCGTCGTAGGCGAAGCACTGGTTGTCGGCTTTGGTGAAGCCGCTGAGCGGGGCCGAGTCGAAGATCGACAGGACGTTGCCGGCGTGGTCGTACTTGTAGGTCAGTTCCTGCAGCATGCCGTTGTGGGTCTGGTCGTTGACCGTGGACTTCAGCAGACGGCGGGTGCCCTCCTCGTAGGTGTTGCCGATGAACGTCTTGCGGACACCGGCGGCCGCGGAACGGGCCAGGGTCAGCTGCTCGAGCTCACCGATCGGGGAGTACGCCACGTCCTGCACGTAGTCCGTGGTGCCGGAAAGCCCCTTCGGCAAGCCGAAGTTGTTGTAGTTGACCTGGAGGGTCTCTGCGGGCAGACCGGCGGCCGCCGGTGCTGCCACTGTGTTCGACGTCCCGTCGAGCCGGTAGGTCAACGTCGTGTCGGTGGTGGCCGCGATGGCGCCCGAGGTGACGAGCGGGTCGTCGGAGGGCAGGGTCAGCCGGGTCGTCGTGGGACGGCCCAGGGTGTCGTAGGCGATGACGGAGTTGGTGTACGCCTTGCCCGTGAGGCCGCCCTCGTAACGGGTGGAGGCCGTGGGAGCCCCCTTGCGGACACTGTCGTAGGTCCACGCCGAGAGCTGGTTGGCGTCGGATTTCGGCGACTTCCACAGACCGGTCTTGCGACCGAGCTCGTCGTAGGCGTACTCCAGGACCGTGTTGCGCGCGTCCTTCGTGGTCGCGATCTGGTCGAGCGCGGTGTAGGTGGTGGTACCAGTGCCCTTGTCGGGGTCCGTCGCGCTGGTGGTCCTGCCGAAGAGGTCGTAGGCGTAAGTCCACTTGGCGTTGTCCGGGCCGGTGGTCGTGGCCTGCTTGCCGTCGACCGTGTACGTCTGCTTCACGCTGGTGTACGGGGTACCGGGCGCGGTTCCGCCGTAGGCGGGGTCGTTCGGCGTGATCCCCGAGTAGGTCCGGGTCTCGACGGTCCGTCCCAGTGCGTCGGTGATCGTGCGGGTCGCGGTGCCGCCCTGGAGGGCCGTGGTGGCGGTCGAGTCACCGGTGTAGCTGGTGGTGGTGGACTGCTTCTGCACTCCGTGGACGAGGAGCGAGGAAGTGACCGGTCGGCCGAGGCCGTCGAAGACGGTCGCCGTCTGCGACGGCGTGCTGCCGTACTCGGCGCGGGCGTAGACGCCCTCCGGCCCCTTGTCCTTGTCCCAGATGTCCGCGTACGACTCGTAGGCCAGGCCGCGGGAGTCGTAGCGGGTGTCGGTCAGGATCCGGCCGCCGTTCGGCGACGGGGTCTGCGTCTGCAGCGGACGGAGCAGTGCGTCGGCGATCGTGTAGGCCGTCTTGTAGGTCGTCCCGTCGGCCGTCAGCGTGCTGACCGAGGTCCACGGCTGCTTGCCACGCTCCAGCAGGTAGCCGTACTTGGCGTTCGGGGACTGCGACTGGCCGCGGTTGGGCAGCCAGGTGGCGGTCACACGGCCGAGGCCGTCGTAGGTGTGGAAGGTCGAGGCCATGTTGGCGTCGATGGATCGCACGGTCGAGCCGCGCAGGTCCGTGTAGTTGTAGCTCCTGTGCTGCTGCCCGTTCGAGGCGAGCTTCGGCTCGGTGACCACTGTGACTTCCAGCGGGCCCGCGGCTGCGGGTGTGTAGCTGGTCGTCGTCGTGTTCCCGGCTGTGTCGCTGACGGTCAGCGGACGTCCGAGCTTGGCGGCGGCCGTGTCGTAGGTGGTCTTGGTGACGGTCTGCCAACCGGCTGCGCCGGCCGGGTTGCGGTCCGCGGCACCGGCCGCCGCCGGGTAGGCCTGGGCCCGCCCGGTCCACGTCGCCAGTCCCAGGGTCGGGGTCTGGTTCGCCGTCCAACCGGTTGCGGCGTTGTCGTCGTACACGGTGGCTTGGTCCGACAGCACGTCGCCGCGGGTCGCCGAGTTGGCGGGCAGGGTCAGCTTGTCGTCGGTGAGAGAGCACTCCGCGCCGACCGTGCGGACGCGGGAAGGCAGGCCGGAGATGCCCTTGGCGTCGTTGCGGGCGTACCAGGTACGGGTGCAGGTCTCGTCGCCGGTCTTCGCGGTGTCACCGGCCGACGAGATCGACGTCGGCAGGCCGTAGGCGTCGTAGGCGGTATCGGTACGGGTGGTCCGCCAGGTGTTGGAGCCCGTCAGGAACGTGTGCTTGTACGCGCTCTGCGGGCGGACGAAGAAGGCCTTGGTGTTGGCGTACGACTTCTGCTGGCTCGCGGTCTCCTTGCTCCACGGGTCCGTGACGGACACCGATAGCGGGGTGTTCCCGTCGTAGGTGATCTGCTGGCGCTGGAAGCCGGCGTACTGGTCGTCGTCGTTGATGTCGGGGATGGTCAGGCCCGGCACGGGTACGGCCGCGACCGTGGTGGTGCGGGTGGCGGTCGTGCCCTTGCGGGCGTCGCCGCGCATGCCCTGCATGAAGACCTTCACGGTCTTCGAGCGGGTCTTGCCGACGGCTCCGGTGTAGGCGGTGACCTTGCCGTAGCCGCGCCAGTCGGACCAGGTGCGCTCGTCCTCGGGGGTCAGCGGGTCGTCGTTGTGGTGCCAGCCCGGGTTCGCGTACTCGTAGGCGTTCTCGACGAGGTCGTTCTGCCCGGCCGGGTCGGCGATGGTGACCGCCGTGACGTTGTACTTGTGGAACCAGTCGAGCTTGGGGTCACCGCCGTTGATCGGCCAGTACACCGGGTAGCAGGACAGCGAGTTGTCATCCTCCGCCACCGGCATCTTGGAGCCGCGCACGCACTGCGGGTCGGAGAGAGTGACCGTGGTGATGGCGCCCGTCTCGGACGTGATCGTATTGATGCGGGGGCGGTTGAGCGGGACGATGTTGTCCCCGTCGATGTCCACCCGGTTCGGCTTCATGTGGTAGGTGAAGTCGACCGGCGGGACGTCGACCGTACCGCCGTTCTTGCCCGTGCGCTTGATGGACTTCAGGACCAGGGACTGGTCGCTGGTGTCACCGAGGTCGCCCGGGTCCAGGTACTCCTGTGTCAGGTCGAAGGTGTCCACCGGGGCGTAGTTGTCCGGCTCCAGGGCCGTGGACCACGCGAAGGTGTTGATCGCCGTCATTCGCTTGCGGGTGAAGAAGGCGGGTCCGGACGCCCGGCAGTCGGTTTCGCTCGCCGAGCAGATCGCGTCGAAGGGGACGTCGGGCCAGTTGTCCGAGGTGTCCTTCGTCAGGTTGGTGCAGCTCGCTGCGAAGCAGCGCTCCTTGTAGTCGAAGGTGACCTTGTGGGAGGGCCTGCCGGTGAAGAGTGAGTCCGCGCGCTGGCCGTATCGGATCTCGGAGAGAGTGCCGCCGCGCGTGTAGGGCAGCAGTTTGGTCTTGTCGCCGTTCTTCGCGTAGTCGTTCGTCTCCGCGGCGTACCAGTAGGTGGCGGCGTTGCCGTGAACGTCCTGCACCATGTCCACGTTCCAGCGCCAGGCCTGGGTCTCGTGGCGGCCGGCGAAGGTCGAGCCCTTGCCGTAGCCGGGCTCGCCGGAATCGTCGCCGAAGACCGGGACGCTCCAGGTGGAGTTGGTGCGCTCGGAGCCCGCACCTGGGAGCTTGTTCAGGCCGAAGGTGTAGGTCGTACCGTCACCGGTGACCACCTTCCAGTACTCGCCGTCGTTGTCGCCGTTGTCCGCGCCCGTCCCCCAGGTCACCTGGGAGGCGTCGTCGTCCTTCAGACGCCACTTGCCCGTCGCGTCGTCCTTGACCAGCTCGCTGGACTTGCCGTTCAGGACGAGCGAGGCATTCTCGTACTTCCAGCACAGGTCGAACTTGTCATCCTGTCCGTCGTCGTCGCACGAGGCGTACTTGCGCTCGATGTACGAGGAGGTCAGGTCGAAGCCCTCGCCGACCTGCGAGCCCTGGTTGTTGGAGTTCGCGGTCCGGCCGTCGACGTTCCCCGAACTGTACGAGAGCGACAGCGAAGGCGTGGGACCCGCCACGGCGGCCGGAACCGTCAACGGATAGGACCAGGCGAACGCCCCGGACGCGGCTCCCGACTCCCAGCTGGAGGAGGCCGAGAGCGGGGTTGCCGCGAAGTCGCCCCCGCCCTGGGGCGAGGCCGTTTCCGTCGCCATCACGGCGAAGACCGCCGGAGCCTCGGCCGCCGGGGACTTGGTCTTGCCGGTGGTCTTGGTGGTGGTCGTGGTTCCGGCGGGGAGCGAGGTGACGTCGGCCGTCACCGTGCGGTTCTTGATGTCGTTGGCCGAGGGCAGCGGGGTGGTCTTTCGGCACTCCGCCTTCTCGGGCGTCGTCAGCGCACAGGCGGGCAGGCTGACCAGCCCCAGGCGGGTGGACCAGCTGCCACCGACCGCCGAGGCGAAGGAGCCGTAATCGACGGTCAGCTGCGCCGGCCCGTTGGCGGGACCGGTGGCCGAGAAGAGCACACCGGTGATCCCGGCCTTCTCGGCCGCCTTCTGGTCGAGGACCTTGACGGTCGACTTCCCGACCGCTCCCTCCGGAACCGCGGCGGGCGCCGCCGGCCCCTTGGGCACGGACGGATTGAGCAGCGGGCTCTTGACCCGAGCCGTGGACCGTACGTCGACCAGCGGGCGCGAGCCCGACCGTACGGCCGAACCCTCCAGCGTGGCCGCCTTGGGCCAGTCGGCCTTGGCTTCGGCGCGGGCCCGGTCCGCCTGGACCTTGTTCTCGGCCTGGTTCCTGGCCACCAACTCCCGGGCTTCCTTGGCGCCCTGCGTGTTGACGGCCCGGACCTTGGCGTCCTTGTGCTTCGCGATCTTCGGGGCACCCGGAAGGTCCGCGGCCTCCGCTATCGGGGTGATGACCCCCGGCACCGTGAGGGCCAAGGCCAGTGCGACCGCCAGCGGCAGCCGGCGGCGGATTGTTCCGCCTGGTGGTCGGATGGACACGAATGCTCCATGTGGATAGGGGTTTTGGGTACGGGTGAGGCCGTGGCCGCCCCTGTGCGGGGCGGCCACGGCAAATCGGTGGTGGAGTCGGAGGGTCAGCTACCGGAGCCGAAGACGGTGTCCGTGACCTGCTGGGCGTCCTTCATCGCGCCGGACCACAGGCGCATGTCCTTGATCTGGCCGGGCAGGAAGTTGCCCCAGGTGCTGTTGGTGAAGCCCTTGCCCACGGCGAGCTCGCCGCTGCCGACGCCGGCCGTGTAGGCCTTGGGCTGGGCCTGGCCGGCCGCGCCCACGTAGAGGGTGATGGTGCCGTCCTGAGCGTTGTGGACACCGGTCACCTGGACGCCCGCGTTGAGCGCGGCCGGGCTGTCGCTGGCCACCGAGGTCCCGGTGCCGTCGGCCGTCAGGCGGCCGAAGTGCCAGCTGCCCTCGACGAAGTCCAGCATCTTGGCCGGGTCCTGCTCGTCCGGCTCCTGGCGGATGCCGGTCTTCTCGAACCACAGGCTCCAGGAGGAACCGGTGGCCGTGCGCTGGCCGATGACCTGGGCCTTGTAGCCGTTCGGTTTGGCGAGGAGGGCGGTGTTGTCGAGCTTCGCCTCTGCCGTCACCGTGAACGAACCCGTGTCGTCGACGACCGGACCCGCGACGGTGGCCGCCTGGGTGGAGCCGTTCAGGACCAGGGCGCCGCCCGTGACGGGCGTACCGGTGGTCGCGGTCAGGGCGCGGCCGTTGCCGGACTTGTCGGCGAAGGCGGGGCCGGCCGTGGTGAGGTCCCAGGCTCCGGCCAGGTCGACGGCGGGCTTGCCGGTCGCCGGGTCGAAGAGCGAGGAGTCCTGATCGACCTCGACGGCGCTCTTCTCGTCCTGCCAGACCTTGACCTCGTCGATCCGGCCCGGAAGCTGCTCCGTCCAGGCGGCGGACTGCTTGGCGGCGCCGATTGCCATGACTCCGGTGGAGGCGATGGGGTTGGTGACGGTCATCTGGCCTTGGAGCCGCCCGTTGACGTACAGCTTCGCGAGGTCGGTGGACTCGCTGTACGTGGCGGCGACGTGGGTCCACACCCCGGCCTGCGCCGGGTTCGGACCGCTGAGCCGGCTGATCGCGCCGGTGCCTCCGGCCGTGTCGTCCGTGGCCATCTGCATCGACCACGGCTGGCCGGCGGCGGCGGTGATGGCGACACCGCTGAAGTTCTTGCCGCCCTGGGCCAGCATGGAGAAGGTGCCGTCCGTGCGGTCCAGGCGGACCCAGCCGGCCACGGTGAAGGAGCTACGGGTGTCGAACACCGGCTTGTCGCTGTTCGCGTACTGGCCGTTCGTCAGCTGGAGCGCGCGGTCCTCGTGCGGGGTGGGCGTCTGCACCCAGCCCCGTCGGCCGGTTGCGGGGCGCTGGGCTCCGGCGGCGAGGTACATGTTGTTCCTGAGCGCCGGGTCGGTGGTCGACGTGTCGATGGCCTGGCCGGAGGCCTCGTCGAAGGTCCAGTAGCCGATCGGGTCGGGGCCCTCCTTGACCACGAAGTCGACGACCTTCGTCGCTCCCCAGCGGCCCACGGCGTCCTTGGCCTTCACGCTCAGCTTCAGCGTCCCCGACAGCGGCGGAGTGATCGAGACGGTCGGGTTCGAGCCGGCGATCTCGGTCCACGTGGTGTCCGTGGACAGCTTGTACTGGAAGGCCGTGACTGTGTCGCCGGCGGCCGGAGCGAAGGTGAACCGACCCGCCTGGCCGGGCTTGCCGGCCGCCGTGCACGCGGTGTTGGTGCACTGGCTGTACGGAGCTCCGAAGGTGACCGTCGGGGCCTTGGGGGCACTGGAGTCGACCTTGAAGTAGCAGTCCGCACTGGGAGCGCTGGTTCGTTCGTTGCCGTCCGCGTACGACCGGGTCCAGGTCCGGAAGCGGTACTGGGCGCCGTCCGTCAGCGTGGCGGGCGGGTCACTGGTGACCTTGACGTTGTCCCCCACGAATCCCGAGGACGGCCGACTGACGTAGTCGGCGTCGGCCGCCGTGGCCTTGACCGGGGTCCAGGTGCCGTTGGTCTCCTTCTTCTCGGTCTGCATGAGGATCCGCAGCTGGGCGCCGGACTCGCCGCCCCACACCGTCTCGGTGATCGCTGTCATGGCAGGAGTCGGGTCGGAGACGATCGACGGCTTGGCCGGGTCGTTCGAGCAGATCTCCCCCGTGCCCGTGACCAGGCCGACGTAGATGGGGGTGTTGGGCTTGCCGATGTAGTCGACGGACAGGACCGCGTCGTTGCGGAAGCGCTTCCACGCGGCGGTGTCCGACTCGTCCTCGGCCCTCAGCTCCAGGTTCAGACGGTTGTAGCGGCCGTTGGCGAAGTCGCGGACGGTGGGGGTGAGGTTCTCGTCCGGCTCCTCAGGAAGGTTGTCCGAGAATTCGACGGGTGCGGCGGGCGAGTTGGGATCGCATGCGGAGCCGCGGCCGGCCGACAGCCAACGGTCGCCCATGAGGTCGGCGTAGTTGGGCTTGTTGCCCCAGGTCGTCGAGGGGGAGATCTCCCCGTCCATGCGGACCAGCCAGACATTGCGCAGGTCGCATTGGAAGGCCCACGGCTCGGTGACGCGGAAGCGGGCGTTCAGTACTTCCTTGCCGACGAGCTTGTTCGGCGAGAACTCGAAGTACAGGCGCTGTACGTAGCCCGGGCCGCAGTAGTAGCCGTTCCAGGAGCCGCACTTGCCCATGCCTTTGCCTTGGCCGTCGCTGCCGTTGTCCCAGTTCCAGAAGGAGACGCCGTCGTTGCGGAGCGCGGTGTGCTCGGTGCCGTCGTCGAGGGCGACGGAGGGGTCGATGTAGAGAGGGAAGGCCGCGGGGTCCTTCTGCTTCAGCAGCGAGGAGTCCGGTACGACGGCCAGCGAGTCGGCATCGACCTCGACGGGCATGTTCGCGGCCCCGGAGCCGAGGGCCGGACCGTCGGCGGGACGGCTGCCGGGCTCCGTGCCGAGAGGCGCCTTGGGTAGTGCGCCGCCCTCGCTCTTGACCGCGGCCATCTTCGCCTTCGGAGACATGGCCGGCGAGGTGGCCACGCCCTTCGAGTCCCACATCAGGGCCGGGGGCGCCTTGAACACCGGCTTGCCGTCGGCGTCCGTGGCGGACAGCCCGCCGTCCTTGGTGGAGTTGAGGCGAACGTCCTTGGCATCGAGGTCGAACTCGACACGCTGGAGCTTCGGGTTCGTCGCCGCCTCCGGCGTCTTGACCACGAGGACCTCGCGGAACCCCTTCAAGGTCGCGGTCATCCGCAGGTCGACCCCGGGCAGCACCTCCTGGTACACGGCGCTGTCACCGTCGAGCACGGGCTTGGGCAGCTTTCCCCCCTGCCAGCCCAGGGACATCGTCCGTCCGCCGTGCCCGATGGTGACCAGACTCGAATCGCCGCCGCCTGAGAACCCGACCGAGGCCAGGGTGGCCTTCGGGCCCACGGTGCCGTCCGGGCGGACCTGCAGCATGGCGTCGGGAGCGACCCAGCCGGCGCCGTCCTTCGCCTTGACCCGGACCGGAACGGCCGAGGTGTCGAGGCGGAAGGACTTGCCGTCCGGATTCGCGTACGTCGTCGTGGACTCGGTCCGTTCGCCGAGCACCTCGACGGGCTTGCCCGATGCGGCTGCCGCTTTGAGCGCCTTCTCGCCCTCGTTCACCGGCAGCGCATCTGCAACGGCGACTACCGGCGTGTACACCGAAGCGACACTCATCAGCATGGCCAGGCCGAGCGTGGTCGCCACGGCATGGCAAAGCCGCCGACCAAGGGTTGCAGACATTTTCTCCCATTTCATATGACGCGGAGATCTCCCCGGGCGCCGCGCCATGCCCTCACCAGCTATGGCGGTTGAACGTGAAAACGCATGGTGCTCGATCCGAACCTGTCCTCTTGGTTTCGGCAGGCGATCGACCGGTTTTCCCTGACGGAATACCGGAGTGCTCAGCGAGTGCCCGGCCCGTCGCCGGCAGCGCCGTCCGACAGACGCCAGGCGATGAGCTCGGGTGCGCGCTCAAGGGCGCGCAGACATGCTGCGCGAGCGGTGAGCATGGCCTCGGCTTCCGAGTCGGCGAGGGAGAAGAGAACCAGATCGATGCGGTCGTCTCCCGGATCCGCCGTTGCGGTCACGTGCTCGATGCCGTCCGCAGGAGCAAAGTGGGCCGTAAGAAGGTCCCTGACATCGTTCGGGGCTGTGACTGATCCACAGGAGCCGATCAATTTGAATGTGATCATATACATGGCGAATTCCGGCGGGTTTGCCTTTCTCGCTCTGTATCGAAAGCGGAGCTACGGGTGGGCGATACCGTCTCGCGGCGCGCTCCATCCGTAGCCGTCTCCGGCCAGCACTTGGTGCGTGCTGCTCCACCCGAAACCATCGCCCGCAGTCGTGTGCCGCGTTTCCGAGAGGCCGAGAACGAACACACCGGATCCGATGGCGGCGAGGAGTGCGGTGGGCACGAGCAGGCGTGCGGCGACGTAGGACATGAAGAATTCAACCCCAATAGGCGTGCTGGCCGACGGATTCATCTCATCTCCCCATTCAGGGAAATGCCGTGTGCGATGGAGCAAGCCTGTCCGCGCCGTGGGCCGGTGTCACTAGCAAGCGAGTGGCGTCAAGGCGCCTGGCGCCTTGACGCCACCTGGGTCCTGTCCGCAGCCGGACCACGCCAGGCTCGAGCGTCAGGAGCGGAAGCGGTCGCCGGACGAAGCGGCGGGCGGCGGGCGGCGGGCGGCGGGGAGGTGCTTAGGCGGGTCAAGCGGTTCGCGTCATGGCGTCGGTGCGGCAGTACGCAGCCACCCGTACCGATACGCACCGCTCCCCCCCCCCCGAACAGTGGGTATGCATCGCAAATCGGTCGATCCGCCGGCCCGCGATTTTCTCCACCCACACCGCCTCAGCCCGCAAAACTCCACCTTTCAGGAAAAACCGCCTCCGAAAATTGCCTGCAACATCCTTTACGATCAAGGCTTCGTATCTGGGGGGATCTCATGTTGCAGTGGCTGGGCTTGTCTGCCCACGCAGAAGCTGTTTATCGGGCGATGCTCGAACGACCTGACCACGGGGTGGCCGCCCTCGTCGCGGACACCGGACTGGACGAGCAGGCGACACGGAGCGCCCTCGACGAACTCGCCCGCCTCGCCCTGCTCAAACCGTCGGGCCAGACGGGGGCCGGCCTCCGCCCGGTCAGCCCCGAAATCGGACTCGCCACCCTGCTGGCCTCCGCCGAGGCGGAGATCGCTGAACGCCAGGCCCAGGTGGAAAGCGCCCGGGCGGAGATAGCGGCCATCGCCGCCGCCCACCTCGGCACGAGACTGTCCGACAGCGCCACCCGGCTTGAAGGCCTCGACGCGATCCGCACAAGACTGGAACAACTCCAGCGGACCACCCACTTCGAATGCCTGTCGCTGAACCCCGGCGGCGCCCACCGCCCGGACGCCCGCAGCGCCGCCACTCCGCTCAACGAAGAGGCCCTGCGCCGCGGAGTCGTCATCCGAGCCGTGTGCCGCGACAGCTTCCGCAATGACCCCGACACCCTCGCGTACGCCCGATGGCTGACGGAGCACGGTGGTCAGATGCGCACCGTACCCACCGTGCCCGTACAAATGATCATCATTGACCGCCGTGTCTCCATCATTCCCGTCGATCCCGAGAACCCCCGCGCGGGCGCACTCGAAATCCTCAGCCCGGGCATCGTCACCGCCCTCCGTGCGCTGTTCGAGCAGTGCTGGTCCGCAGGTACACCCTTCGGGGCGCCTCCTCGCCCCGACTCCAACGGCTGCACCCCCACGGAACGAGCGCTCCTGGCCCTCGCCGCCGCAGGTGACACGGATGAAGCCGCGGCCCGCACGCTCTCCGTCTCCCCCCGCACCGTCAGCCGCATGATGTCCAACCTGATGGAGAGACTCGAGGCGGTCAGCAGATTCCAGGCAGGGGTGAACGCCACGAGGCGCGGATGGCTGTAGCACCGGATAGCACGCGAGGTGGCAACGAGACCCGTTGACGGTGGTGGCGGAGTTCCCGTCGGAAGCGTCCACGGGTCGCCCACGCCAACCAGCGCAAGCTCACCAGCTGGCTCGACACCCTCCGGGGGGCCGGACTACGTTCGCTACAAAAAACAGAGCCGGTCAAAGCGACATCACGTCGCTTTGACCGGCTCCATCTGGTCGGTTGACCATGGTGTCCGAGGGGGGACTTGAACCCCCACGCCCGATAAAGGGCACTAGCACCTCAAGCTAGCGCGTCTGCCATTCCGCCACCCGGACAAGGTGTCTGTCTCGCGTCCCTCGCGGGCCGTTCCGACGTGGAAAACATTACCAAACATTCCGGGGTCCTCGATCACACCCCCGACGACCGGGGATCGCCCTTGGGCAGAGCGGCCAGGAGCGGGAGGATGGGGGTTCGGTACTGATCAGTGGGAGGAAGCAGCGTGAGCGAGTCGAGCACGGGCAGGACCGTCTCCGGCGAGGACGAGGTGGTCGACCTCTGCCGGGACCTCATCCGGATCGACACCAGCAACTACGGGGACCACTCGGGCCCCGGGGAGCGCAAGGCGGCGGAATGGGTCGCCGAGAAGCTCGCCGAGGTCGGGCTGGAGCCGCAGATCTTCGAATCGCACAAGGGGCGCGCCTCGACCGTGGCGCGGATCGAGGGGGAGGACCCCTCGCGGCCGGCGCTGCTGATCCACGGGCACACCGACGTGGTTCCGGCCAACGCCGCCGACTGGACGTACGACCCCTTCGCGGGCGAGATCGCCGACGGTTGCGTGTGGGGCCGCGGCGCCGTCGACATGAAGGACATGGACGCGATGACGCTGGCCGTCGTACGCGACCGGATGCGCAGCGGACGCAAGCCCCCGCGGGACATCGTGCTGGCCTTCCTCGCCGACGAGGAGGCCGGCGGCATCTACGGCGCCCGGCACCTCGTGGACAAGCACCCGGGCCTGTTCGAGGGCGTCACCGAGGCGATCGGCGAGGTCGGCGGGTTCTCCTTCACCGTGAACGAGAACCTGCGGCTCTACCTCGTGGAGACCGCCCAGAAGGGCATGCACTGGATGCGGCTCACGGTGGAGGGCACCGCGGGCCACGGCTCCATGACCAACAGCGACAACGCCATCACGGAACTGTGCGAGGCCGTCGGCCGGCTCGGCCGCCACCAGTGGCCGGTCCGCGTCACCAAGACGGTACGCAGCTTCCTGGACGAGCTCTCCGACGCGCTCGGGACCCCCCTGGACCCGGACAACATGGACGCGACGCTCGCCAAGCTCGGCGGCATCGCCAAGATGGTCGGCGCGACGCTGCGCAATTCGGCGGCCCCGACGATGCTCGGCGCCGGCTACAAGGTCAACGTCATCCCCGGTCAGGCGACGGCTCACGTCGACGGCCGCTTCCTGCCCGGTTACGAGGACGAGTTCTTCGCCGACCTGGACCGGATCCTCGGTCCGCGCGTGAAGCGGGAGGACGTGCACGGCGACAAGGCGCTGGAGACGGACTTCGACGGCCGGCTGGTGGACGCCATGCAGGGCGCCCTGAAGGCCGAGGACCCGATCGCGCGGGCCGTCCCGTACATGCTCTCGGGCGGTACGGACGCCAAGTCCTTCGACGACCTCGGCATCCGCTGCTTCGGCTTCGCGCCGCTGCAGCTGCCGCCGGAGCTGGACTTCGCCGGGATGTTCCACGGTGTGGACGAGCGGGTGCCGGTCGACGGGCTGAAGTTCGGCGTGCGGGTGCTCGACCGATTCATCGACAACGCCTGAGATTCGAGAAGGTGTGCGCATTCCACTGAGAAGAGTGAATGCACTCATACGCTCGTAGCCCCGGTGATCCCTCCTCGTTACAGGTGTTGCGGTCCGCGGCTGGGACCGCAATTGCCTACTAGGAGGAACAATGATCAAGAAGGTTGTCGCCGCTGCGGCTGCCACTGGTGGCCTGGTTCTCGCGGGTGCGGGTCTGGCCCACGCCGATGCGGGTGCGCAGGGTGCGGCCATCGGTTCGCCCGGTGTCCTGTCCGGCAACGTGCTGCAGGTTCCCGTGCACGTCCCCGTGAACGTCTGCGGTAACACGGTCTCCGTGATCGGCCTGCTGAACCCGGCCTTCGGCAACACCTGCGTCAACGCCTGACGCGTCTGAAGTCTTCGGCCCCGGAGCGCATCCCAGCGCTCCGGGGCCACCGGGCTTTTCGGCCCGGATTTCTCTCACTTCCGGCGTACCAGGCGGGGGAGCCAGGACGGCCGGGCCGTCGAACGACGGCCGAAACGTACACACCAGGGGACGAGTACAGATGCGACGACCGGCACAGGTCACCAGGAAGACCCTGATCACCATGGCGGCCGCGGGGGGTGTCCTCGCGATGGGCGGGGGTTACGCACACGCGGACTCCGGGGCCTCGGGGCACGCCACGAACTCACCGGGCCTGCTGTCCGGGAACAACCTGCAGGTGCCCGTGGACGCACCGGTGAACGCCTGCGGGAACACGATCACCGTGGTGGGGGCTCTCAACCCGGCCTTCGGCAACAGCTGCGCGAACGGCTCGGGCCACACCAAGCCCAAGCCGCCGAAGCCCCCGAAGCCGGAGCACCCGGGCGACGACGAACCGTGCGACGACCACCCGGGCGGTCCGGGTAACCCCGGTGGTCCGGGCAACCCGGGCGGTCCCGGTAACCCGGGCGGGCCGGGCAACCCCGGTGGTCCCGGTAACCCCGGTGGTCCGGGCAACCCGGGCGGGCCGGGCAACCCCGGTGGTCCGGGCACTCCGGGCAACCCCGGTGGTCCGGGCACCCCCGGTAACCCCGGCGGTCCGGGCACGCCCGGCAACCCGGGTGGCCCCGGCAACCCGGGTGGCCCCGGCAACCCGGGTGGCCCCGGCAACCCGGGTACGCCGACCAACCCCGGCGGCGGTCCCGGCACCCCGGTCACGCACCCCGGTCCGGGGACCGGGAACACCCCGGGTCAGGCCGGCGGTCTCGCCGCCACTGGATCCGGCGACGTCCTTACCGCCGGGCTGCCGCTCGCCGGCGGCCTGCTGCTCGCCGGCACCGTGCTCTACCGGCGGGCCCGCAACGCCGCCTGACGGATGCTCACGACACGGGCCCCGCCCCCGGGGCCCGCGTCACCAGGTCGCGCGGACCTGACGGATGATCCGGCGGCGCAGTCGCACACGACGACTGCCGTCCCGGTACAGGCTCAGCCGGTCGAGTTCCCAGTTCCCGTACTCGGCATGGTCGGTCAGCAGGCGGGTCGCCTCCTTGCGAGGAACACCGCGGGGCACGTACACGTCGACAAATTCGTATTCCGGCATCGCATCTATTGTGCGGGCAGAGCCCTGCTACGGATAGCGTCTGCTCTATGTCTGATGCCGATCTGCCCACTGTTGCCGAGGTACGTGCCGCCGCCGAGGCGGTCAAGGCCGCGCTCGACCGTCACCTCGCCGCGGTCGAGCGCAGGATCGGGGACGAGGATCCGGACGTCTACGCCGCGTTCAACGAACTCGCCGCCGCGGCCGAGGTGTACGACGAACTCCTCTACGACCGGTACGACGAGGTCACCCCCTTCGAGATCCCCACGCCCGAGGACGGCGTCCCGTACACCGGGCCCGCCGAGCCCGCCGCTTTCAGCGTGCTCATCCGCCGCGACTACGCCGTGGTCGAACCGGCCCGACTGATCGCCCAGGCCGAGCGGGTCGCCGCGCACGACCGGGACGCCGACTTCGTCCAGGACGGCGGCAGCGCCGACGCGCTGGGCGTCCTCTTCGGGGAGTACGAGCCCGACGAGATCGCCTCCCGCTCCAAGGACTTCGGGCTGGAGGAGGGCGACTCCACGCTCTGGATCGCGGCCTCCGAGGAGGTGGCGGAACCGGGGGAGTGGCTGGGCTCCCCCTTCGGGCACATCGATCCGCAGGACGTGCTGCACCGGTTCGACGTCAGCTCCGTCTTCGACGAGGAGGTCGACGAGTTCGACGAGGACGGGGCCGCGGAACCGGGCCTGACCCCGGCCTGACCCCGACCCCGTAGATCCCGGACACCGTGGCCCCCGCCCCTCCGGACGGGGGCCACGGTGTCGGTTCAGCCAGGCTGCGCGCCCGCCGTCGCGAGCGCCGTCAGCAGGCCCGTCAAGCGCGTCGTACGCGGCTTCGCGGGGACCTCGGCCACCGCGTGCGGCAGCGCCTGGTCGACCCCGTGCACCACGGACAGGTGCCGCTCGCCCCGCCCGAACGCCGTGTAGACCCAGTCCCGCGACAGCGCCTGCGCGGCGTCACCCGGCAGGACGACGACCACCGCCGGCCAGCGCGTACCCACGGCCTGGTGCGCGGTCATCGCCCAGCCGTGCCGCACCTGGGACTCGACGAGCTCCTTCGCCACGACGATCCGCGCCCCCGCCCGCTCCAGGTGCAGGCCCTCGGCGTCGGCCGACACCACCCGGGCCGGCAACGCCCGCCCGGCGGACGGCACGTGGACGACCCGGTCACCGGGATCGAAGCCGCCGAAGCGGCCCGGACCGGGGTTCAGCCGCTCCTTCAGGGCGGTGTTCAGCGCCCGGGTCCCCGCCGAGCCGCCGTGGCCCGGGGTGATCACCTGCACGCTGTCCGCCGGAATCCCGAACGCCCGCGGCACCGACTCCGCCACCAGCTGCACGGCCCGGTGCACGGCCTCCCCGGCATCCTTCACCGGGACGATGACGACCTCCTTGCCGGGGGCGTCGACCTGGTTCAGCTCACCGATGCCGACCCCGGAGACGAGCTCGCCGAGAGGGCCCGGGTCGGGGGTCCGGGAGACCAGCTGCGGGCAGGTACGGGCCGCCAGCACATCGGCGAACACCCGCCCGGCCCCGGCGGACCCGAGCACGCCCGGGTCACCGGACAGCACCAGCCGGGCCCCGTCCGGAATGGACTCCACCAGCGCGGCCGCGGTCTCCACGTCCAGCTGCGGGGCGTCCAGCACCACC
Source organism: Streptomyces sp. CLCI03 (assembly GCF_053615355.1). Classification (NCBI taxonomy): domain Bacteria; kingdom Bacillati; phylum Actinomycetota; class Actinomycetes; order Kitasatosporales; family Streptomycetaceae; genus Streptomyces; species Streptomyces sp. CLCI03. The sequence goes on from NZ_CM132132.1 coordinate 6,371,717, forward strand.
AGCAGATCCAGCGCGAACTGGCCGTCGGTGTCCCGCCCGGGCCCCTCGGCCCCGGACAGCAGCCCCGCCACGGTCACCCGGTCCGGGCCGCCGCCCGGGGCGTGCGCGGCCAGACAGACCCGCAGGCCCAGCTCCCGGGCCGCGGCGGCCAGGGCCACCGGTTCGGCGCGGGCGGCCTCGCCGCCGGTGTGGGTGACCAGGCCGTGGCCCGCGACCGCGCGGATCAGCTCGGAGGCGGAGGGGCTCGGCGCGGACCCGGCGGCCCGTTCCCAGTCCTCGGACACGTCGAAGGTACCGGCGGCCAGCCGGGCCAGGCCGTCGGCCAGGCTCTCCTCGGCCATGGCGGCACCCTCCAGGCCCACGAGCACCCGTACCGGCTGCTCCACCTCCTCCTCGGCGTCCCCGGCATCCGCGGCGACCGGCGGACCCAGCGGCTCGTGGAAGACCAGCACCGAGCCCTCGGCGATGGCCACTTCCAGCGCCTCGGCCGGATCCGGCACGCCGTACTGGGCCAAGGCCTTCTCCAGGACCGGGGCCTCCAGAGCGGTGTGCCCCTTCAGCCCCGCCTGGGCCAGCAGCCAGCCCACCAGGACGGTGGTGCGGCGCTCGTCCCCGGGACCCGCCTCGGCGCCCAGCAGGGCCCGGGCGAAGCCGTCGGCCTGGGTCGGGCGTACGGCCGGGAGCGACAGCAGCCGCCAAGGGTTCTCGGTGAGCTGCCCGGCGGCGTCCTCGCCCAGCGCCGCGGCGGCCGGACCGGCCAGGGCCTCGGGGGCGCCACCACGGGCCAGTACGGCCCGTACGCCCTCGACGGTGTCGGCGGAGGGCGCGGGGACGGCCACCGCGGCCGGGGCGGCGGGACGCGGGGCCGGGGGCGCGACCGGCGCCTTGCGGGGGGCGGCCGGAGCATCGTCGAAGTACACGGAAGGGGGCTTCGCACCGCCCTCCACGGCCCGTACGGCGGCCAGCAGGTCGGCGGCCTTCCCGCTGAGCTTCGCCCCGGCCTCGACGGGCGCCTCCCGCTCGGCCTTGCGCCGGGCGATCCGCTCCCGCTCGATCCGCTGGGCGGCCAACTCGGCCTGGGCCTCGGAGAGCGCGGGCGTCGCCGGGGCCTCGGCGGCCGGCTCGGCGGTGCCCTCGGGACCGGCCCCGGCCACGGTGTCCGCGTCCGCGTCGGCCCCGGCCTCGGTGTCCGCGTCGGCCCCGGCGTCCGCGTCGGCCCTGGTTTCAGCCCCTGCGGGGCCTTCCCCCACCCCGCCCCTTCCCGGAACCGGGGGTTCCGCCCCCGGACCCCCGTCCTCGGCCCCGGCCGGTTCGGCGGTCCCTGACCCGTCCGGCTCCGCCTCGGGTTCCGTTCCGTCGGAGCCGGGATCGGGGGAGCCTTCCGCGGCTGCGGACGGCTCGGCCTCCGGGGTGGCCGGGTTCTCCGCGGCAGCGGTATCGGCCTGAGGGTCCGTACTCACAGCGTGCTCCAGTCCTGATCGGGGTAGCGGTGCACCGGAGCCGAAACATCGTCCAGCGCCCGGCAGATCTCCTCCGGAAGACTAAGGGCCTCCACCGACAGCGCCGCCCCGAGCTGCGCGGACGTCCGCGCGCCGACGATCGGCGCCACCACCCCCGGCCGGTCCCGGATCCACGCCAGGGCCACCTGGAGCGGGGTCACGGCCAGCCCCTGGGCCGCCGTCACCACCGCGTCCACGATCCGCCCCGCCGCCTCGTCCAGGTACGGGTCCACCAGGGCGGCCAGCGACTCCGAGGCGCCCCGGGAGTCGGCCGGAGTGCCGTCCCGGTACTTGCCCGTCAGCACCCCGCGGCCCAGCGGCGAGGACGGCAGCAGGCCGATCCCGAGGTCCAGCGCGGCCGGCAGCACCTCGCGCTCCACCCCGCGCTGGAGCAGGGAGTACTCCATCTGCGTCGAGGCGATCCGGGTGCGCACCCCGGGAGCCGCGAGCTGCCAGGTCGCCGCCTTCGCCAGCTGCCAGCCGCAGAAGCCCGCCAGCCCCGCGTACCGGGCCCGGCCGCTGCTCACCGCCAGGTCCAGCGCCTGCAGGGTCTCCTCCAGCGGGGTCGCGGGATCGAAGGCGTGCACCTGCCACAGGTCGACGTGGTCGGTACCCAGCCGGTCCAGCGAGGCGTCGAGGGCGGCGAGCAGGTGGCCGCGCGAGCCGTCGAACCTCCGGTCGGGGTCGGGCACGCTGCCCGCCTTGGTCGCGATCACCAGGTCCCGGCGCGGGACCAGCCCGCCCACCAGCCGCCCGAGGAGGTACTCCGCCTCACCGCCGCCGTACACGTCGGCGGTGTCGACGAGCGTGCCGCCCGCCTCCCAGAACGTCTTCACCTGCTCGGCGGCCGCTTCCTCGCCGGTGTCGCGGCCCCAGGTGAGGGTGCCGAGGCCGATCCGGGAAACGCGCAGTCCGGTGCGGCCGAGATGCCTCTGCTCCATGAGCGCTGAGACTACTGGGGCGCTGACGCGGAGCACCTTGGCGCGCTACAGTCCCCGCACACCAACGTTACTGATCGGTAAACCGGTAAGGGGACGAACACATGCGGCTCGGCATCAATCTTGGTTACTGGGGCGCGGGCATGGACGCCGACAACCTCGCCGTCGCCCAGGAGGCCGACCGCCTGGGTTACGACGTCTGCTGGGCCGCCGAGGCCTACGGCTCCGACGCCCCGACCGTGCTCGCCTGGGTCGCCGCCCAGACCGAACGCATCGACGTCGGTTCGGCGATCCTGCAGATCCCGGCCCGCCAGCCCGCGATGACCGCCATGACGGCGGCCACCCTCGACTCGCTGACCAAGGGCCGCTTCCGGCTCGGCCTCGGCGTCTCGGGCCCGCAGGTCTCCGAGGGCTGGTACGGCGTCAAGTTCGACAAGCCGCTGGCCCGCACCCGTGAGTACGTGGAGATCGTCCGCAAGGCGATGACCCGCGAGCGGCTCTCCTACGAGGGTGAGCACTGGACCCTGCCGCTCCCGGGCGGCCCGGGCAAGCCGCTCAAGCTGACCGTGCACCCCGAGCGCGAGCACATCCCGCTCTACATCGCCGCCATCGGGCCGAAGAACCTGGAGCAGACCGGCGAGATCGCCGACGGCGCGCTGCTGATCTTCCCGGCCGCCGAGCACCTGGAGGCCACCGCGCTCACCCACATCCGGGCGGGCCGCGAGAAGGCCGGGCTCACGATGGACGGCTTCGACGTCTGCCCGACCGTGCCGCTGGCCCTCGGCGAGGACGTGAACGCGCTCGCGGACATGTTCCGCCCCTACACCGCCCTGTACGTGGGTGGCATGGGAAGCCGGAAGCAGAACTTCTACAACCAGCTGGCGCAGCGCATGGGCTACGAGAAGGAGGCCGCCGAGATCCAGGACAAGTACCTGGCGGGCGACAAGAACGGCGCGGCCGAGGCGGTTCCGCACTCGCTGATCGATTCGACCACGCTGCTCGGCCCGGTCGAGCGGATCGCCGACGGGATGCGGGCCTATGCGGAGGCCGGGGTCACCACCCTCACGCTGGCCCCGGCCGGATTCACCCTGGACGAGCGGATCGCCGCCCTGCGCGCCGGCACCGAGGCCATGGAGCGGGCGGGTCTCGCCTGATCGCCCGATCGGTCGATCAGGACGCCGGCGGGTGACGTCGGCACCGGTGAACGCTTCTGCGGCCGTGGTGGGGGCTCGGGGGGTCTTCCCCGCCACGGCCGACACAGGGAACAACGCCGGGAACGCCCGCCGGGTTACGCGTGGCGGCCCACCCCGCGATTTCGTTCATTCGGACGAGTAGTGCGACCTATCGGTTGCCCGCCACGGCCACCGGCGTTTGACTCGTTCCATGCTCTCTGCTCGCAGCCTGTTCCAGGAGATCGTCGACAACGACGACTCCTTCCAGCTGTTCTGCTCCATCGCCGCCAGCGGGGAGACCCAGGGCGGCTGGGAGAACGCCCGCATCGCGGCCCTGGTGCCGGACGGCATGCGCCACCTCGCGCCCAAGATCACCCGACACGGCGCCGACGAGGACAAGCACGGCCGGATCTTCCACGCCCTGCTCCGCAAGCGCGGCCTGCCCGCCGTCCCGGTACCCCCCGAGACCGACTACACGATGCTGCTGGAGCGCCGCGGCATCGGCCTCGCGCACGAGAAGCTGCGCCGGGAGGTGGCCCTGACCGAGGAGGACATCGTCGTCTACCTCGCGCACAGCCGCGTCACCGAACAGCGCGCCGCCGACCAGATGGACATGCTCGTCCGGTACTTCGGCGACCACGCCGAGGTGGGCAAGGCCATCCACATGATCAGCCACGACGAGGACAACCACCTCGCCTACTGCCACGAGGAACTGCTGCGCCTGGCCCGGTCCGGCTACGGTCGGACCATCCAGCGGGTGCTCCGCGAGAGCGCGCTCGCCGAGATCTCCGTCTACCGCGACGTGAGCCTCGCCGTCATGAGCCACATGGGACGGCTGCTGCACTGGCCCGCCCCGAAGGCGGCCGCCCTCGCCGCCGGCATCCGCGCGATGTACGCCTACGAGCGGTTCAGCGGCTGGCACCGGATGGTCGACCTGCGACTGCCCGAGCGCCTGGACGCCCTCGGCGGCGCACCGGCCGCCGCGCCCGGCCTCTCCCACCTCGCGCGCGAGTGGGAACTCAGAGCCAGCCCCGGCGCTTGAACATGCGGTGCAGGCCCAGACACGCACCCGCCATCACCACGAGCACCGCCGGATAGCCCCAGGTGTGCCGGAGCTCCGGCATGTGGTCGAAGTTCATCCCGTAGATCCCCGCCACCATGGTGGGGACGGCCGCCATCGCCGCCCAGGCCGAGATCTTGCGCATGTCGTCGTTCTGCCGCAGACCCATCTGCGCGAGGTGCGCGGCCAGCGCGTCCGACAGCAGCCGGTCCAGGCCCTCGATGTACTCGTTCGCCTTGGTCAGGTGGTCGGCGACATCGCGGAAGAACGGCTGGGCGTGCTCGTGGACGAAGGGGACCTCCCCGAAGGCGAGGCGGTCCATCGGCTGGAGCAGCGGGCTCGTCGCCCGCCGGAACTCCAGCACCTGCCGCTTGAACCCGTAGATCCGGGCGGCGGTGTTCTTGGTGTCCGAGGCGTTCGGGGCGAAGACCTCGGCCTCCAGCTCCTCCAGGTCCGCCTGCAGCTCGGCCGCCACCTCGATGTAGTGGTCGACCACCGCGTCGGACACCGCGTACAGCACCGCCGTCGGACCGTGCCGCAGCACGTCCGGCTCCTGCTCCAGCCGGTGGCGCACGGCGGCCAGCGGGGCCCCCTCGCCGTGCCGGACCGTGACGACGAACGAATCCCCTATGAAGACCATCAGCTCGCCCGCGGTCACGGTGTCCGTGTCCTCGTCGTACAGCACCGGCTTGAGGACGACGAACAGCGAATCGTCGTACACCTCCAGCTTCGGGCGCTGGTGCGCGGTCAGCGCGTCCTCGACCGCCAGCGGGTGCAGCCCGAACTCCTGTCTGACGTGGTCGAATTCCTTCGCCGTCGGCTCGTGCATGCCGACCCACAGGAAGGCGTCACCGGTCGCCCGGGCCTGGTCGAGGGCGTCCGAGAAATCGTCCGGTCCCTCGGTACGGCGGCCGTCCCGGTAAATCGCGCAGTCCACAATCACGCGGGGCATTCTTCCCTGCCCACCGCCCGCCCGCACACCCGCGGCAGCGCATACGCTGGCCCCATGGCCACGCTGATCCTCGTACGACACGGGCGGTCCACCGCCAACACCGCTGGGCTGCTCGCCGGATGGACCCCCGGTGTGGCCCTCGACGAGCGCGGTGCGGAACAGGCCGCCGCGCTGCCCGGCCGACTGACGGGCGTACCGCTCGCCGCCGCCGTCACCAGCCCGCTGCAACGCTGCCGGGAGACCCTGGCGCCGCTGCTGGCCGCCCGGCCGGAGCTGGAACTGCACACCGACGAGCGGATCGGTGAGTGCCACTACGGCGAATGGTCGGGCCGCAAACTGTCCGAGCTCTCCGACGAACCGCTGATGAAGATCGTCCAGCAGCACCCGTCGGCCGCCGCCTTCCCCGGCGGCGAGTCCATGCGCGCCATGCAGGCGCGCGCCGTGGAGGCCGTACGCGACTGGGACGCGCGGATCGAGCAGGAGCACGGCGGCGACGCGGTCTTCCTGATGTGCTCGCACGGCGACATCATCAAGTCCCTTGTCGCGGACGCCCTGGGCATGCACCTGGACCTCTTCCAGCGCATCCACGTCGACCCCTGCTCGGTGACCGCCATCCGGTACACCACCACCCGACCCTTCGTGTTCCGGCTCGGTGACACCGGGGACTTCGGCTCGCTCGTGCGCCGCCCCGCCGCCCCGGAGACCGTCGCGTCGGACAAAGACACCGAAGACGCCGGGAACGCCGTCGTGGGAGGCGGCGCGGGCGCGGCTTGATCGCCCGGCGCAGTAGGGTGGACGGGCCAACACAAGGGCGCAGACCTGCCCCTGCCGCCGAGACTTGGAGACTGGACGTGCCCCGTCAGGTGTTCCTCTACGACCCCCCGGACCGCTTCGTGGCCGGCACGGTCGGCCTTCCGGGACGCCGTACGTTCTTCCTGCAGGCCTCCTCCGGCCCCCGTGTCACCAGCGTCTCCCTGGAGAAGACCCAGGTGGCGGCGCTGGCCGAGCGGATGGACGAGCTGCTGGACGAGGTCGTACGGCGGACCGGCGGCAACGCCCCCGTCCCGGCCGTGGCCCCCGCCGAGGCCGCCGACACCGCGCCGCTCGACGTCCCGGTCGACGAGGAGTTCCGCGTCGGCACCATGGCCCTGGCCTGGGACGGCGAGGAACAGCGCATGATCGTCGAGGCCCAGGCGCTGGTCGAACTCGACGCCGACTCCGACGAGGACCTCGCCGAGGCCGAGGAGCGGCTGCTGCAGGACGAGGAGAACGGCCCGCCCATGCTGCGGGTCCGCCTCACCGGCGCCCAGGCCCGGGCCTTCGCCAAGCGCGCCCTGGACGTCGTCAACGCCGGCCGCCCGCCGTGCCCGCTGTGCAGCCTCCCGCTGGACCCGGAGGGTCACGTGTGCCCGCGCCAGAACGGCTACCGGCGCCAGGCGTGAGCGACACGGGGGAGAAGATGGAGGAACTGCTCGCCGAGGGCGAGCTCACCGTCATAGGCCGGATCCGCGACGCCTCCAACGCCGTCCTGCTGTGCAGCGTCACGTACGGGGGCGTGAGCGCCGACTGCGTGTACAAACCGGTCAAGGGCGAGCGGCCGCTGTGGGACTTCCCCGACGGGAACCTCGCCCGCCGCGAGGTCGCCGCGTACCTGATCTCCGAGGCCACCGGATGGGGCCTGGTCCCCGCCACCGTGCTGCGCGACGGCCCGTACGGCGAGGGCATGGTCCAGCGGTGGATCGAGGCGGAGCCGCCGGACGAGGACGCCCCGCTCGGCGCGCTCCTCGGGCTCGTCGACGGCGAGGAGGCGGGGGAGGGCTGGAAGGCCGTCGCCCTCGCCGAGGTCGGTGAGGGCCGCACCGCGCTGCTGGTGCACGCCGACGACCCCCGACTGCGCCGGCTCGCCGTACTCGACGCAGTGATCAACAACGGCGACCGCAAGGGCGGCCACCTGCTGCCCGCGCCCGACGGACGGCTCTACGGCATCGACCACGGTGTGACCTTCCACGCCGAGGACAAGCTGCGCACCCTCCTGTGGGGCTGGGCGGGCGAGCCGCTGACCGACGAGGCCCGCGAGGTACTGGCCGCGCTGGCCGCCGGCCTGGCCGAGGGGGCCCCGCTCGCCGCCCGGCTGGCCGAACTGATCACACCGGTCGAGCTGGCCGCCGTACGGGACCGGGTGGCGCACCTGCTGCGCACCGGGACCCATCCGCGGCCGTCCGGGCAGTGGCCGTCGATCCCCTGGCCACCGGTCTGAATCAGCCACCGGCCATACGCACAGAACCGGCCAGACCGCAAGAGTGCCGATCAAGACAACACCGCAGGTCCAGTTCGTTTCCGGAACATCCGTCCGGTTAGGCTCGACACATGCATGCCTGGCCCGCTTCTGAGGTCCCCGCCCTTCCTGGCAAGGGCCGCGACCTCCAGATCCACGACACCGCGACCCAGGGGACGATCACCCTCGCCCCCGGTCCCGTCGCCCGTATCTACGTCTGCGGCATCACTCCGTACGACGCGACCCACATCGGTCACGCGGCGACCTACAACGCGTTCGACCTCGTACAACGCGTGTGGCTCGACACCAAGCGGCAGGTCCACTACGTCCAGAACGTCACGGACGTGGACGACCCGCTGCTGGAGCGGGCGCTGCGCGACAACCAGGACTGGACCGAGCTGGCGGAGCGCGAGACCGCACTCTTCCGCGAGGACATGACGGCCCTGCGGATGCTGCCCCCGCAGCACTACATCGGAGCCGTCGAGGCCATACCGGGCATCGTGCCGCTGGTCGAGCGGCTGCGGGACGCCGGAGCCGCCTACGAGCTCGAAGGCGACACCTACTTCTCGGTCGAGGCCGACCCGCACTTCGGCGGGGTCTCGAACCTCGACGCCGAGGCGATGCGGCTGCTCTCGGCGGAGCGGGGCGGCGACCCCGACCGGCCGGGGAAGAAGAACCCGCTGGACCCGATGCTGTGGATGGCCGCACGTCCGGGCGAGCCGAGCTGGGACGGCGGCTCGCTGGGCCGCGGCCGGCCCGGCTGGCACATCGAGTGCGTGGCGATCGCCCTCGACCACCTGGGCATGGGCTTCGACATCCAGGGCGGCGGCTCCGACCTGGCCTTCCCGCACCACGAGATGGGCGCCTCGCACGCGCAGGCCCTGACGGGCGAGTTCCCGATGGCCAAGGCGTACGTGCACGCGGGCATGGTGGCCCTGCACGGCGAGAAGATGTCGAAGTCGAAGGGCAACCTCGTCTTCGTCTCCGCGCTGCGCCGCGCCGGGGTGGACCCGGCGGCGATCCGCCTCGCCCTGCTCTCGCACCACTACCGGGCCGACTGGGAGTGGACGGACGCCGTCCTCGACGAGGCCGTGGCCCGGCTGGAGCGCTGGCGCGCGGCCGTGTCCCGGCCGGACGGCATCCCCGCCGACGCCCTGGTCGAGGAGGTCCGCGAGGCCCTGGCGAACGACCTGGACGCGCCTGCCGCCCTGGCGGCCGTGGACCGCTGGGTCGAGCGGCAGATCGCCACGGACGGCGACGACGAGTCGGCCCCCGGCCTGGTCTCCCGCACGGTCGACGCCCTCCTGGGCGTGGCGCTGTAACGCCACCTGCGGGCCGTCTTCCGGGGGCTCCGCCCCCGGACCCCCGCGCCTCAAACGCCGGCGGGGCTGGATTTTCCGGCCCCGCCGGCGTTTTACGTCGAAGCCCTGTACACGGCGGACGGGCCGGCCGAAAGACAGCCCCGCCGGCGTTTGAGGCGCGGGGTGTGGGGCGGAGCCCCACGAGGCCCCGGCCCCGGCCCCGCCCCGCTACGCGCCCGGGGTGTCCTCGCCCGGCTCCTCCGGCGGGGACTCCGGCTGCGGCGGGGTCACCGGCGGCTGTGGCTTCGGAGGGCGGGGGAGGCCCCCGCTCGTGTCCCGCAGGTACGAGCCGTCGCCCGGCTCCGCCGCCGGGCCCGCCGCCGGGTCACGCCGCCGCAGGTACCGTTCGAACTCGCGGGCGATGGCGTCGCCCGACGCCTCCGGCAGGTCGGCCGTGTCCCGCGCCTCCTCCAGCGTCTGGACGTACTCCGCCACCTCGCTGTCCTCGGCGGCCAGTTGGTCCACCCCCAGCTGCCACGCCCGCGCGTCCTCCGGCAGCTCGCCCAGCGGGATCCGGATGTCGATCAGATCCTCCAGCCGGTTCAGCAGGGCGAGCGTCGCCTTCGGATTCGGCGGCTGGGAGACGTAGTGCGGCACCGCCGCCCACAGGGACACCGCCGGGACACCCGCGTGCGTACAGGCCTCCTGCAGGATGCCCACGATGCCCGTCGGGCCCTCGTACTTCGTCTCCTCCAGGTCCATCGTCCGCGCCAGGTCCGCGTCCGAGGTGACCCCGCTCACCGGCACCGGCCTGGTGTGCGGGGTGTCCCCGAGCAGCGCGCCCAGGATGACCACCATCTCCACGCCCAGCTCGTGGGCGAAGCCCAGGATCTCGTTGCAGAACGACCGCCACCGCATGGACGGTTCGATGCCCCGGACCAGCACCAGGTCGCGCGGCTTGGCACCGCCGATCCGGACCACCGACAGCCGGGTCGTCGGCCACGTGATCTTCCGTACCCCGTTGTCCAGCCACACCGTCGGCCGGTTGACCTGGAAGTCGTAGTAGTCCTCGGCGTCGAGTGCCGCGAAGACCTCGCCCTTCCACTCCCGGTCCAGGTGTGCGACCGCACCGGAGGCCGCGTCACCCGCGTCGTTCCAGCCCTCGAACGCGGCCACCATGACCGGGTCGATCAGCTCGGGCACGCCCTCAAGCTCGATCACCCAGGTCTCCTTCCGAAGTTCCCTTGCGTACGTGGTCAGCCTAAGCCTTGATGAGGCACCGGCCACAGCCCACGACAGAGGGGCGGTTCCCCTCGGAACCGCCCCTCTTCCCCACCTGCGTGGGACCTATGCCTTACGGCCCAGCATCTCCTCGACACGGGACCGGACGGACTCGTCGTCCAGACCGCGGATCGTCACCGTCGTGCGGCGGCGCAGCACGTCGTCGACCGTCTCGGCCCACTCGTTGTCACGGGCGTAGGCGACCTGCGCCCAGATCTCCGGACCGTCCGGGTGGATCCGCTCGGCCAGCGCCGGGTCCTCGTTCGCGAGGCGCGCGATGTCGAAGGCCAGCGAGCCGTAGTGGGAAGCCAGGTGACGGGCCGTCAGCGGGTCCATCCGCGTGCCCGGCTCCCGGTCCACCAGCAGGCGGTGCGCGACCGCGTTGGGGTTGGCGACACCGGGCAGCGCGATCCGGCGCACGAGCGACTTCACCGGCTCCATGTCCTCGGTCAGCGGGCTGCCCGGGAGCTTCGCCAGCTTGTCCATGACCACACGGCCGATGTGACGGTACGTCGTCCACTTGCCGCCGGCCACCGACAGCATGCCGCCGGCGCCCTCGGAGACGACCGTCTCGCGCTTGGCCTTCTCGACGCCGCCGGGGCCGCCGGGCAGCACCCGCAGGCCCGCGAAGGCGTACGTCATCAGCGAGCGGTCCAGGTCCGCGTCCTTCACCGAGAAGGCCGCCTCGTCCAGGATCTGGGCGATGTCGGACTCGGTGGCGCGCACGTCCGCCGGGTCGCCCTCGTACACCTCGTCGGTGGTGCCGAGCAGCAGCTGGTCCTCCCACGGGAGGGCGAAGGTGATGCGGTACTTGTCGATCGGGGTGGCCATGGCGGCCTTCCACGGCGACTTGCGCTTCATGACGATGTGCGCGCCCTTGGAGAGGCGGATCGACGGCATCGAGTGCTTGTCTTCCATGCGCCGCAGGTGGTCCACCCACGGGCCGGTGGCGTTGAGCACGACGCGCGCGTCGACCCCGAACTCGGTGCCGTCGAGACGGTCCTTGAGCTCGGCGCCGGTGACCCGGCCGCGCGTCTTGCGCAGGCCGGTGACCTCGGCGTGGTTGAGGACGACCGCGCCCGACTCGACGGCCGCGCGGACCGTCATGACGGCGACGCGGGAGTCGTTCATCTGGTGGTCGTAGTAGACCGCGACGGCCTTGAGGTTGTCCGTCTTCAGACCCGGGTTGTCGGCGACGGCACGGGCCGGGGATATGACCTTGCCCATGCCGTCGCCGAAGGCCGAGAGGGCGGAGTAGGCGAAGACGCCCGCGCCCAGCTTGGCCGCACCCACCGGACCGCCCTTGTAGACCGGCAGGTAGAAGGTGAGCGGGTTGACCAGGTGCGGGGCCACGTCCTTGGCCAGCACCCGACGCTCGTGGTGGTTCTCCGCGACCAGCTTGACCGCGCCGGTCTGCAGGTAGCGCAGACCACCGTGGACGAGCTTGGAGGAGGCCGAGGAGGTGGCGCCGGCGAAGTCGCCGGCGTCCACCATGGCAACCCGCAGGCCCGACTGCGCGGCGTGCCACGCCACGGAGGTACCCAGGATTCCACCACCGATGACCAGCAGGTCGTACGTGGCCTTCGACAGCTGCTCACGGGTCTGGGCGCGGCTGACGTTGGCACCGGCGGTCGGGTGCGTGCCCAGTGCGGGAACGCTCTGCAGGCTGCTCATATCTCTCTTAGCTCCTCGTCGATTGACTCAGCTGAGTGCGGTCAGCTGGCGTCTTCGTCGTCGACCCAGCCCATGGAACGCTCCACGGCCTTGAGCCAGCTCTTGTACTCGCGGTCCCGCTGCTCGGCGGGCATCCGCGGGGTCCACTCCGCCGCGCGGCGCCAGTTGGCGCGCAGGGCGTCGGTGTCGGGCCAGAAGCCGACGGCCAGGCCGGCGGCGTAGGCGGCACCGAGGCAGGTGGTCTCGGCGACCATCGGGCGCACCACGGGGGCGTCCAGGAAGTCCGAGAGCGTCTGCATCAGGAGGTTGTTGGAGGTCATGCCGCCGTCGACCTTGAGGGCGGCGAGCTCGACGCCCGAGTCCTTGGTCATGGCGTCGGTGATCTCGCGGGTCTGCCAGGCGGTGGCCTCCAGGACGGCACGGGCGATGTGCGCCTTGGTGACGTACCGGGTGAGGCCGGCGATCACACCGCGGGCGTCGGAGCGCCAGTACGGGGCGAACAGGCCGGAGAAGGCCGGCACGAAGTAGGCGCCGCCGTTGTCCTCCACGGAGGAGGCCAGGGTCTCGATCTCGGCCGCGGACTTGATCAGGCCCATCTGGTCGCGCATCCACTGGACGAGCGAGCCGGTGACGGCGATGGAGCCCTCCAGGGCGTAGACCGGCTTCTGGTCGCCGATCTGGTAGCCGACCGTGGTCAGCAGGCCGCTGTAGGAGTTGATGATCTTGTCGCCGGTGTTCATGAGCATGAACGTTCCGGTGCCGTACGTGGACTTGGCCTCGCCCTCGGCGAAACAGGTCTGGCCGAACAGCGCGGCCTGCTGGTCGCCGAGCGCCGAGGCGACCGGGACGCCGGCGAGGACGCCGTCCTTGACGTGGCCGTAGACCTCGGCGGAGGACTTGATCTCGGGGAGCACGTTGAGCGGGACGCCCATCGACTCGGCGATCTTCTCGTCCCACGCCAGGGTGTGCAGGTTCATCAGCATGGTGCGCGAGGCGTTGGTGACGTCCGTGACGTGCGCACCGCCCTGGGCGCCACCGGTGAGGTTCCAGATGACCCAGGAGTCCATGGTGCCGAAGAGGATGTCGCCGGCCTCGGCGCGCTCGCGCAGGCCCTCGACGTTGTCGAGCAGCCAGCGGACCTTCGGGCCCGCGAAGTAGCTCGCCAGCGGCAGGCCGGTCTCGCGGCGGAAGCGGTCCTGGCCGACGTTGCGGCCGAGCTCCTTGCACAGGGCGTCGGTGCGGGTGTCCTGCCACACGAGCGCGTTGTGGACCGGCTCGCCGGTGTGGCGGTCCCACAGCAGGGTGGTCTCGCGCTGGTTGGTGATGCCGATCGCCTTGACGTCGGCGGCGGTGATCTCGGCCTTGGCGATGGCGCCGGCGACGACCTCCTGGACGTTGGTCCAGATCTCGGTGGCGTCGTGCTCCACCCAGCCCGGCTTCGGGAAGATCTGCTCGTGCTCCTTCTGGTCGACGGCGACGATGCGGCCGTCGCGGTCGAAGACGATGCAGCGGGAGGAGGTGGTGCCCTGGTCGATCGCGGCGATGAAGGGGCCGGTGCTGGTGGTCATGGTGGCTGCTCCTGGCAGGTCGGGTGAGTAGGCGGAATCAGGAGGGCGGTGCGGATCTTACGATCTTGCCGGTACTGCTGATCAGGCGAACGCGATGTTGTACAGACCGCCGGCGAGCGCGGCACCGACGAGCGGGCCGACCACCGGGATCCAGGAGTAACCCCAGTCGGAGCCGCCCTTGTTGGGCAGCGGCAGCAGGGCGTGCACGATACGCGGACCGAGGTCGCGCACCGGGTTGATGGCGTAGCCGGTCGGGCCACCGAGCGAGAGGCCGATGCCGACGACCACGAACGAGGTGATCAGGACGCCGATGACACCGAGGCCCTTGCCGTCGTCCTGGAGGCCCTGGGTCAGGATCGCCAGGACCAGGACGGCGGTACCGATGATCTCGGTCGCCAGGTTCTGCACGACGTTACGGATCTCGGGGCCCGTGGAGAAGATGCCGAGCACCGGGCCGGCCACATCGTGCGGGTGCGGGTCCTCGGGACCTAGCTTGGCGTCGCGGATGTGCTCCGGGTCGGCCAGGTGGACGCGGAACTGCCCGTAGTAGGTCACCCACATCAGCACGGCGCCGAGCATCGCGCCCAGCAGCTGGCCGGCGAAGTAGACCGGGGTGTCGCCCCACTCGCCGGTCTTGACGGCGAGGCCGACGGTGACCGCCGGGTTGAGGTGCGCACCGGAGAGCGGTGCGGAGACGTAGGCGGCGATCAGTACGGCGAAACCCCAGCCGAACGTGATGGCGAGCCAGCCCGCGTTGCGGGCCTTGGAGCTCTTGAGCGTCACTGCGGCGCAGACGCCACCGCCGAGCAGTGTGAGCAGGGCGGTACCGATGGTCTCGCCGATGAAGATGTCGGAGCTGGACACCCGCGACTCCTTTGTACGTCCAGGGGTGGGCGGACACCGGGTCCCTCCGGTGGTTCCGCGCACTCGGTGAGTGCTGCACCGGTCCGTGGCTTGTCGCATCCTAGCGCGTATTGCCGGTAGGTGTTCGACAATGCCGACCGATGAACGGCAGTTTTCCGCCCAAGTGAAGAACGCGTCAAGGGTCGGCCAGGCCAAAGTGTCGGATCGTTACCGCTCGGTGCGATCAGCCAAATCCAGCCATCCTGTGGCCGAGATAGCGCGAAAAATGGGCAGAAAGAGGCCAGGGTGTGGCCTGAGGCTGCTAAAGGAAGGTCAGAACCGGCCCGCGCCGAGGTCGCGTGAAACCGCGCGCGCACAGTCCCGCACCGCTGCCACCAGGGCCGGACGGGGTTCACCGGCCTCGCCGCAGACCCGTTCCACGGCGCCGGCGACCGCCACCGCGCCCACGGGCATCCTGCGGCGGTCGTGGATCGGCGCCGCCACCGAGGCGATGCCCTCCCAGGTCTCCTCGACGTCGCTGGCCCAGCCGCGCGCCCGGGTCAGGCCCAGGATCGCCTCGAAGTCGGTGCCGTCCGTGACCGTGCGGGGGGTGAAGGCCTCGCGTTCCACCTCGTGCGCCTGGGTGTGCGCGACCGGGTCGTAGGCGGAGAGCACCTTGCCCAGCGCGGTCGAGTGCAGCGGCTGCATGGCCCCGACCTCCAGCACCTGACGGCTGTCGTCGGGTCGGAACACGTGGTGCATGATCAGCACCCCGCTCTGGTGCAGCACGCCCACGTACACGCTCTCGCCGCTCGCCCGGGCCAGGTCGTCCGTCCACACCAGGGCGCGGGCGCGCAGCTCGTGCACGTCGAGATAGCTGTTGCCCAGGCGCAGCAGCTCCGCGCCCAGCTGGTACCGACCGGAGGCCGGGTCCTGCTCCACGAAGCCCTCGGCCTGCAGGGTGCGCAGGATGCCGTGGGCGGTGCCCTTGGCCAGGCCCAGCGAGGACGCCACGTCCGAGAGCCCCAGCCGGCGTTCGCCGCCCGCCAGGAGTCGCAGCATCGCAGCGGCTCGTTCGAGCGACTGGATGTTCCGTGCCATCGCGCAGCCTCCTGCAGACCTTCGGTAATACTGACCATCTTGACGCGGTTCGACAATGCTGAACAGTATCGGTCGATGTCGACCTCTCGCACCGTCGGACAGCTGTTCGCCGTACCACGCCGGGGGACACCCCCGGGAAACTCCCCGCCACAGAATGCAGTCCGCCACGTGGGACACCCACACCGGGGCGGGCACCTCGCGGTTACCCTGGCCGCGTGCACCCTTGACACAGAGGGGGTGCAAAGCCGACAGCCGTCGCATCCCAGGGAGCACAACCATGGCTTCGTTGCCCACCTTGCCCGCTGACACCCAGACCCGGGCCGATGCCCTTCGGGAGGCGCTCGCGACCCGTGTGGTCGTCGCCGACGGTGCCATGGGAACGATGCTCCAGGCGCAGGACCCCACCATGGAGGACTTCCAGCAGCTGGAGGGCTGCAACGAGGTCCTCAACGTGACCCGCCCCGACATCGTGCGCTCCGTCCACGAGGCGTACTTCTCGGTGGGTGTGGACTGCGTCGAGACCAACACCTTCGGCACGAACTACGCGGCTCTGGCGGAGTACGACATCGCCGAACGCAATTTCGAGCTGTCCGAGGCCGGTGCGCGTATCGCCCGCGAGGTCGCCGACGAGTTCACCGCGTCCACGGGGCAGCAGCGCTGGGTGCTGGGCTCGATGGGCCCCGGCACCAAGCTGCCCACGCTGGGCCACATCACCTACGGCCGGATCCGCGACGCCTACCAGGTCAACGCCGAGGGCCTGCTCTCCGGCGGCGCCGACGCGCTGCTCGTGGAGACCACGCAGGACCTCCTGCAGACGAAGTCCTCGATCATCGGTGCCCGCCGGGCCATGGAGGCGCTCGGCGTGAGCGTCCCGCTGATCTGCTCCGTCACCGTCGAGACCACCGGCACGATGCTGCTGGGCTCGGAGATCGGCGCGGCCCTGACGGCGCTGGAGCCGCTCGGTATCGACATGATCGGCCTGAACTGCGCCACCGGGCCGGCGGAGATGAGTGAGCACCTGCGCTATCTCGCGCGCAACGCCCGTATCCCGCTCTCCTGCATGCCCAATGCGGGTCTGCCGGTCCTGACCAAGCAGGGCGCGCACTACCCGCTGACCGCCCCGGAGCTCGCCGACGCGCAGGAGACCTTCGTCCGTGAGTACGGGCTCTCCCTGGTCGGCGGCTGCTGCGGCACGACCCCCGAGCACCTGCGCCAGGTGGTGGAGCGGGTCCGCGGCACCGCGGTCACCGAGCGCACCCCCCGGCCCGAGCCCGGCGCCGCCTCGCTCTACCAGACCGTGCCGTTCCGTCAGGACACCTCGTACATGGCGATCGGTGAGCGCACCAACGCCAACGGCTCGAAGAAGTTCCGTGAGGCCATGCTGGAGGCCCGCTGGGACGACTGCGTGGAGATGGCCCGGGACCAGATCCGTGAGGGCGCGCACATGCTCGACCTGTGCGTGGACTACGTGGGCCGTGACGGTGTCGCCGACATGGAGGAGCTCGCCGGTCGTTTCGCGACCGCCTCCACGTTGCCGATCGTCCTGGACTCGACCGAGGTGCCCGTCATCCGGGCGGGTCTGGAGAAGCTGGGTGGCCGGGCGGTCATCAACTCGGTGAACTACGAGGACGGCGACGGCCCCGAGTCCCGCTTCGCGAAGGTGACGGGGCTGGCTCGGGAGCATGGTGCCGCGCTGATCGCGCTGACGATCGACGAGGAGGGGCAGGCCCGCACCGTGGAGCACAAGGTCGCGATCGCCGAACGGCTCATCGCCGACCTGACGGGCACCTGGGGGATCCGCGAGTCGGACATCCTCATCGACACGCTGACCTTCACGATCTGCACCGGTCAGGAGGAGTCCCGTAAGGACGGCATCGCCACGATCGAGGCGATCCGCGAGCTCAAGCGACTCCACCCGGACGTCCAGACCACCCTGGGCCTGTCGAACATCTCCTTCGGTCTGAATCCGGCGGCCCGTGTCCTGTTGAACTCGGTCTTCCTCGACGAGTGTGTCAAGGCGGGCCTGGACTCGGCGATCGTCCACGCCTCCAAGATCCTGCCGATCGCCCGGTTCGACGAGGAGCAGGTCACCACCGCCCTCGACCTGATCTACGACCGGCGCGAAGGCGACTACGACCCGCTGCAGAAGCTGATGGCCCTCTTCGAGGGCGTCAACACCAAGTCCCTCAAGGCCGGCCGTGCCGAGGAACTCCTCGCCCTGCCGCTGGACGAGCGACTGCAGCGCCGCATCATCGACGGCGAGAAGAACGGCCTGGAGACCGACCTCGACGAGGCCCTGCAGACCCGTCCCGCCCTCGACATCGTCAACGACACCCTGCTGGAGGGCATGAAGGTCGTCGGCGAGCTCTTCGGCTCCGGCCAGATGCAGCTCCCCTTCGTCCTGCAGTCCGCCGAGGTCATGAAGACGGCCGTCGCCTACCTCGAACCGCACATGGAGAAGACCGACGACGAGGGCAAGGGCACGATCGTGCTGGCCACGGTCCGCGGAGACGTCCACGACATCGGCAAGAACCTCGTCGACATCATCCTCACCAACAACGGCTACAACGTCGTCAACATCGGCATCAAGCAGCCCGTCTCCGCGATCCTCGAAGCCGCCCAGGAGCACAAGGCCGACGTGATCGGCATGTCCGGCCTCCTCGTGAAGTCGACCGTGATCATGAAGGAGAACCTGGAGGAGCTGAACCAGCGCAAGCTGGCCGCCGACTACCCGGTCATCCTCGGCGGCGCCGCCCTCACCCGCGCCTACGTCGAACAGGACCTCCACGAGATCTACGAGGGCGAGGTCCGCTACGCCCGCGACGCCTTCGAAGGCCTACGCCTCATGGACGCCCTCATCGCCGTCAAGCGCGGCGTCCCCGGCGCCACCCTGCCCGAGCTCAAGCAGCGCCGCGTCGCCAAGCGCGACACGCCCGCCCTCCAGGTGGAGGAGCCGGAGGAGTCCGGCGGCCGCTCCGACGTGTCCGTCGACAACCCGATCCCCACCCCGCCGTTCTGGGGCACCCGGGTCGTCAAGGGCATCCCGCTCAAGGACTACGCCTCCTGGCTCGACGAGGGCGCCCTCTTCAAGGGCCAGTGGGGCCTCAAGCAGGCCCGCGCCGGCGGGGCCACGTACGAGGAGCTCGTCGAGAGCGAGGGCCGTCCGCGACTGCGCGGCCTCCTGGACAAGCTGCACACCGAGAACCTGCTGGAGGCGGCCGTTGTCTACGGCTACTTCCCCTGCGTCTCCAAGGGCGAGGACCTGATCATCCTCGACGAGGCCGGTAACGAGCGGACCCGCTTCACCTTCCCGCGCCAGCGCCGCGGCCGGCGCCTGTGCCTCGCGGACTTCTTCCGTCCCGAGGAGTCCGGCGAGATCGACGTCGTCGGCCTCCAGGTGGTCACCGTCGGCTCGAAGATCGGCGAGGCCACGGCCAAGCTGTTCGAGTCGGACTCCTACCGCGAGTACCTGGAGCTGCACGGCCTCTCGGTCCAGCTCGCCGAGGCCATGGCCGAGTACTGGCACGCGCGCGTCCGCTCCGAGCTCGGATTCGGCGGCGAGGACCCGGCCAAGGTCGAGGACATGTTCGACCTCAAGTACCGCGGCGCCCGCTTCTCGCTGGGCTACGGCGCCTGCCCCGACCTGGAGGACCGCGCGAAGATCGCCGACCTCCTGGAGCCGGAGCGGATCGGGGTCCACCTGTCGGAGGAGTTCCAGCTCCACCCGGAGCAGTCCACCGACGCGATCGTGATTCACCACCCCGAAGCGAAGTATTTCAACGCACGCTGAGCTCCACCGACGTACACTTGTCGGTCCCATACAGGCCGGTCGCCTGTTCCCCGGGGTGGTATGCCCCGCGGAAGAGGTGACCGGCCTTCTCGTCCTTTCTGAGAGGCATGCGCATGACGAGCACCGTTCCCGCCCCCGTCGCCCGTACGGCCGACGGTTCTGCCCTGCAGGCGGTGCTGCTCGACATGGACGGCACCCTGGTGGACACCGAAGGCTTCTGGTGGGAGATCGAGGCCGAGATCTTCCAGGAGCTGGGCCACCGCCTGGACGAGGCCTGGCGCGACGTGGTCGTCGGCGGCCCGATGAGCCGCAGCGGGACCTTCCTGATCGAGGCGACCGGCGCCGCCATCGGCCTCGCCGAGCTGAGCGTCCTGCTCAACGAGCGCTTCGAGGCCCGCATCGCCGAGCGGGTGCCGTTGATGCCCGGCGCCGAGCGGCTGCTGAGCGAACTCGCCCGGCACAACGTGCCCACCGCCCTGGTCTCCGCCTCCCACCGCCGGGTCATCGACCAGGTGCTCCTCACCCTCGGCCGCGACCGCTTCACGATGACGGTCGCCGGCGACGAGGTGGCCCGTACCAAGCCGCACCCCGACCCGTACCTGTTCGCCGCGCGCTCGCTGGGCGCGCACCCCTCGCGGTGCGCGGTCATCGAGGACACCCGCACCGGTGTGGCGGCCGCCGAGGCCGCCGGCTGCCGGGTCGTGGCCATCCCCTCGGTCGGCGTGATCGAACCCGCTCCCGGGCGTACGGTCGTCCGCTCGCTGGAGGACGTCGACCTCGCCTTCCTGCGCTCGCTCATCGTTCCGATGAACTGAGAGTGACGGTCGGGCCCCCCAACCGGCGCGTCACCCACCCAAGCGGACACATCGGCATGCACTGCCCTACATCGGTATGCATTGCCACGCAACGGAACCCCTCGAATACGCTCCGTGCCGAACGGAACGCCGCCGGGTCGCGTCCTGACGGAAGGATCTTCCGCCGTAGGCCCCGGAGGCTGAAATTCCATCCTCGGCAGGGCCGTTGCGGAGCGTGACCTTGGTCACGCGCCACACCCCCGACGGGCCTGTTCGGAGGCCTCCGGAGCTTCCAATGTGTCCACATTGATCAGCCCCTGACCGAATCTGCGGAGCCCTGCCTGTGAACAGGCAGTTCGCTCCGATCACGGTGCGATTACGCCCCAAGTCCGGCCAGTTCCAGCCATCCCGCCACGGACCACTAGTGTCGAGCCGGGCACTGCGCCGCACCCAGCCGCGTCCCGGACACACACCCCTGTTCCGGAACCGCGTGGACCGATCGTCACTACACCGGCCCGATCGTTCCGCCCTGAACGGGCGACCGCCGCGAAGTGTCCTTCACACCGCTTTGAGCAAGTGCCGGTTACAGGGAGTACTTCCAGCATGAACCGCAAGACCATGGTGCTGACGGCCGCGGCCGGACTGCTCACCCCCGCGCTGGCCGCCTGCGGCAGCGCGAGCGGCGGAGGAGCAGGATCCGGAGCGATCGTCGTCGGAACCACCGATCGGTTCGAGGCCGCAGACTTCGCTCCCGCCCCCTTCGACCCCGCCTACGCCTACGACGCCGGCGCCTGGAACGTCCTGCGCCAGACCGTCCAGACGCTGATGCACACCCCGCGCGGCGGCGGCCAGCCCGTCCCCGAAGCGGCCTCCGCCTGCCGCTTCACCGACTCCGGCAACGAGAGCTACCGCTGCACCCTGCGCCCCGGTCTGAAGTTCGCCGACGGTGAGCCCCTCACCGCCAAGGACGTCAAGTTCTCCATCGACCGCGTCCTCGCCATCAAGGACGAGAACGGTCCCTCCTCGCTCCTCTCCACCCTCGACAACGTCGAGGTCAAGGGCGCCGACACCGTCGTCTTCCACCTGAAGACCCCGGACGCGACCTTCCCCTTCAAACTCTCCACCCCCGCCGCCGGCATCGTCAGCGAGAAGAACTACGACGCCAAGAAGCTCCGCGAGGGCTTCGCCGTGGACGGCTCCGGCCCCTACACGATGAAGGCCGAGGTCAAGAGCGGCCGACTGGTCCGCGCCGTCTTCACCAAGAACCCGCACTACAAGGGCGACCTCAAGCTGCAGAACGACAAGGTCGAACTGCGCACCTTCACCGACTCCCCGACCATGGGCAAGGCACTCACCGACGGGAAGATCCACATGGTCTCCCGCACCCTGTCGCCGGCCCAGATCACCGAGTTCAGCGCCCAGCCCCCCAAGGGCGTCAAGCTGGTCCCGATGCCCGGCCTGGAGATCCGCTACCTCGGCTTCAACACCGAGGCACCGGTCGTCAAGGACAAGGCCGTACGCCAGGCACTCGCCGCCGCCGTCGACCGCGGCCAGCTCATCTCCAAGGTCTACGGCAAGTCGGCCCAGCCGCTCTACTCGCTGGTCCCCACCACCGTCACGGGCCACGTCAACTCCTTCTACAACAAGTACGGCGACGCCAACACACCCAAGGCCGCCGCCCTGCTGAAGGACGCCGGGATCAAGACCCCGGTCAAGCTGACCCTGCACTACACCAGCGACCACTACGGCGACGGCACGGCCGCCGAGTTCGACGCCCTCAAGGCCCAGCTGAACTCCACCGGCCTCTTCGACATCACCGTCCAGGGCAGCGAATGGGCGGAATTCCGCCCCGCCCAGAAGAAGGGTGACCACGCCGCCTACGGGCTCGGCTGGTTCCCCGACTACCCGGACGCCGACAACTTCCTCGCCCCGTTCCTGGAGCAGGACAACTTCCTGGGCACGCCGTACGCCAACAGCGCGGTGCGCACCAGGCTCCTCCCCGAATCCCGGCGGGCGGGCGATCGCACGATCGCCGTCCCCGCGATCACGGAGATACAGGACATCGTCGCCGAGGACGTGCCCGTCCTGCCCCTGTGGCAGGGCAAGCAGTACGTCGCCGCACGCGACGGGATCACCGGAGTGGAGTGGTCGGTCAACGCCATCTCCGACCTCCAGCTGTGGGAGCTCGGCCGTGGCGTAAGCGGCTGAGCAAGACATCGACCGGCAGCGGAAGTCGCGAGCCGGACCAACGAAACAGTTCGATTGTGAAGGACGTTCGCGTGAATCGACGTAACCAGTGGCTGGCGGCCCCGCTCGGCGCGGCCACCGCCGCCGCGCTGCTCAGCGGTTGCGGCTCGACCGATGGCTCCAATGCCGGTAGCGGCAAGGGCGTGGTCATGGGCATATCCGACAAGGTGAAGTCCGTCGACCCGGCATCGGGCTACGACCCCGGCTCCTGGCTGCTGTTCAACAACGTCTTCCAGTCGCTGCTGAGCTTCCCCAAGGGCGGCACCACCCCCGAGCCCGACGCCGCCCAGACCTGCGGCTTCGAGGGCGGCGACAGCAAGCTCTACAAGTGCACCCTGCGCGACGGCCTGAAGTTCAGCAACGGCCACAGCCTCACCTCGAAGGACGTCAAGTTCTCCTTCGAGCGCACCCTGAAGATCAACGACGCCAACGGCCCGGCCGTCATGCTCGCCTCCATCGCGAGCATCGACGCCCCCGACGACAAGACCGTCATCTTCAAGCTCAAGACCTCCGACGCCACCTTCCCCAGCAAGATCGCCTCGGGCGCCGGCTCCATCGTCGACCACGCCGAGTACCCCGTCGACAAGCTGCGCACCGACAACAAGGCCATCGGCTCCGGCGTCTACAAGCTCGACTCCTTCGGCGACAAGAGCGCCAGCTTCTCCGTCAACGAGTCCTACAGCGGCAAGGCCAAGGCCAAGAACACCGGCGTCACCCTGAAGTTCTTCAACGGCGACCAGGCCGGCCTCAAGACGACCCTCGAAAGCGGCGACGTCGACTTCGCCTTCCGCGGCCTCGCCGCCAAGGACATCGCCGCCCTCGCCTCCAGCAAGACCGGCGACAACAAGGTCGACGTCGTCCAGGGCACCGGCGCCGAGGTCGAGCACATGGTGTTCAACGTCAACGACCCCGTCGTCGGCAAGCTCCCCGTGCGCAAGGCCATGGCCTACCTCATCGACCGCGAAGCCCTCGTCCGCGACGTGTACGCGGGCACCGCCACCGCGCTCTACTCCATCGTGCCCACCGGCATCGCCGGCCACACGACCCCCTTCTTCGACCGCTACGGCGGCACCCCGCAGCCCGAGAAGGCCAAGGCCGTCCTCAAGGCCGCGAACATCACCGGCAAGGTCAAGGTCACCCTGTACTCGACCCCGTCCCGCTACGGCCCCTCCACGGACCAGCAGTTCGAGGTCATCGCCAAGCAGCTCAACGACAGCGGCCTCTTCGACGCCGACGTCAAGTCCGTCGAGTACGAGCAGTACGAGAAGGACATCCAGGCCGGCAAGTACGGCGTGTACGTGAAGGGCTGGGTGCCCGACTACCCGGACGCCGACAACTTCACCCAGCCGTTCTTCGGCCCGGACAACGTGCTGAACAACAACTACGACAACAAGGAGATCACCGGGACGATCATCCCGTCGACCTCCGCGAAGTCCGACCGCACCGCGGCCAACACCGACTACAACCGCCTCCAGGACATCGTCGCCGAGGAACTCCCGCTCATCCCGCTCTGGCAGGGCAAGCAGTACGCCGTCACCCGCCAGAACGTCAGCGGCCTGCAGTGGTCCCTCGACGCCTCGACCGTCTTCCGCTTCTGGGAGATCAGCAAGGGCTGACCCCACCGGAGCCGGACCCGCCCACGGGCGGGCCCGGCACCACGCGAAGGGGCCGTACGCGCACACGCGCGTACGGCCCCTTCGCACATCAGCGCCCCGGTCGCCCCGGCCGCCCGAACGGACCTACTGGGCCCCAGGACGCACCAGACCGCTCTCGTACGCGTACACCGCCGCCTGGACCCGGTCCCGCAGCCCCAGCTTCGTCAGCACATGCCCCACATGCGTCTTGACCGTCGTCTCGCTCACGAACAGATCCGCCGCGATCTCCGCGTTCGACAACCCCCGGGACACCAGCTTCAGCACCTCGACCTCACGCTCGGTCAGCGTCCCCAAGCTGTTCGGCAGGCTCTCCTCACCCGACGGCAGATGCCCCGCGTACTTGTCCAACAGCCGCCGCGTGATGCTCGGCGCCAGCATCGCCTCACCCGCCGCGACCACCCGGATCGCCTGCACCAGCTCCGCCGCCGGCGCGTCCTTCAACAAGAACCCGCTCGCCCCCGCCCGCAGCGCCTCCACCACGTACTCGTCCAGATCGAACGTGGTCAGCACCAGCACCTTCGCCGGCCCGTCCCGCTCCGGACCCGTGATCTGCCGGGTCGCCTCCACCCCGTCCATCCGCGGCATCCGGATGTCCATCAGCACCACATCGGGCTGCAGCGCCCGCACCTGGTCCAACGCCTGCAGACCGTCCCCGGCCTCACCGACCACCGCCAGATCCTCCTCCGCCTCCAGAATCATCCGGAAACCGGTGCGCAGCAGCGGCTGGTCGTCGACCAGAAGGACGCGGATCGCCACGGGGTCTACCTCGTATTCGTCGGACGGCTACGGCCCGACCATTCTGCCCTGACCCCGGGATCAGGACTCCGTCGGGCGCTCCGCCCCCGACCCCACCGGGTTCACCTCAGGACGCGGAGAGATCACCAACGGATACGGCGGGGGAGTACCACCGAACTCCGGACACACCGCCTGATGATCACACCAGCCGCACAGCTTCGTCGGCCGCGGCCGCCACTCACCCGACTCCGTCGCCTCCCGGATCGCCTCCCACAACGCCAGCAGCTTGCGCTCCACCCGCTCCAGATCCGCGACCACCGGGTCGTACGTCAACACATCCCCACTGCCCAGATACACCAGCTGCAACCGCCGCGGCACCACCCGCTTCAGCCGCCACACCACCAGCGCGTAGAACTTCATCTGGAACAGCGCACCCTCGGCATACTCCGGCCGCGGCGCCTTCCCCGTCTTGTAGTCGACGATCCGCACCTCACCCGTCGGCGCCACGTCCACCCGGTCGATGATCCCGCGCAGCCGCAGCCCCGACTCCAGCTCCGTCTCCACGAAGAACTCCCGCTCCACCGGCTCCAGCCGCGTCGGGTCCTCCAACGTGAACCACCGCTCCACCAGCGCCTCGGCCTCCGTCAGCCACCGCGCCAGCCCCGCCCCCTCGTCACCCTCCGGGAACAACCCCATCAGCTCCGGCTTCGACTCCAGCAACCGATCCCACTGCCCCGGCAACAACGCCTTCGCCACCGGCGCCGTACGCTCCTGCGCCGGATGATCGAAAAGCCGCTCCAGCACCGCATGCACCAACGTCCCGCGGGTAGCAGCGGCACTGGGCTTCTCCGGCAACCTGTCGATCACCCTGAACCGGTACAGCAACGGACACTGCATGAAATCGCTCGCCCGCGAAGGGGAAAGCGAAGAGGGCGCCACAGCGCTCCGCACTTCGGCATCGGCTGCGCCAGGCACAGCACCGGGGCTCGTCGTCATGCACAAAACCCTACGACCCACCACCGACAGGACGCGCATACCATCGACGCCGAGCCCCCTCGCACTGCATGATCGGAGCATCACAACCCGCTACACCACCACCCCGTGCACGAACAGAACACACTGGAAACACCAGCACCGAACGAAGGACAGCCGTGGCAGACACCGACGAAACCGGCGAGCGCTCAGGCGGCCGCTCCGGACCGGGCGGCGGACTCCTCATGGGCCGCCCCTTCGGCGTACCCGTCTACGTCTCGCCCAGCTGGTTCCTCGTCGCCGCCCTCATCACCTGGGTCTTCGGCGACCAGCTCGACCGCGTCCTGCCCGACCTCGGACCCGTCCGCTACCTCGTCTCCCTCTTCTTCGCCGTCGCCTTCTACGCCTCCGTCCTGGTCCACGAACTCGCGCACACCGTCGCGGCCCTCCGCTTCAAACTCCCCGTGCGCCGCATCCAGCTCCAGTTCTTCGGCGGAGTCTCCGAGATCGAGAAGGAATCCGAGACACCCGGCCGCGAATTCGTCCTCGCCTTCGTCGGCCCCCTGCTCTCCCTCGTCCTCACCGGAGCCTTCTACCTCGGCATGAAAGCCGTCGACCCGGCCACCGTCCCCGGCGTCCTCCTCGCAGGCCTGATGATCTCCAACCTGCTCGTCGCCGCCTTCAACCTGCTCCCCGGCCTCCCCCTCGACGGCGGCCGCATGCTCCGCGCCGTCATCTGGGGCATCACCGGCAAACCCATGACCGGCACCATCGCCGCCGCCTGGGTCGGCCGCGGCCTCGCCCTCGCCGTCCTCCTCGGCCTCCCCCTCCTCACCCACACCGGCGTCCTCGGCAACCGCACCTCGGAAATCGGCGGCATGAACACCGTCATGGACGCCCTCCTCGCCGCCATCCTCGCCGGCATCATCTGGACCGGCGCCGGCAACAGCCTGCGCATGGCCCGCCTGCGCGAACACCTCCCCGAACTACGCGCCCGCACCCTCACCCGACGCGCCATCCCCGTCGAGAACGCCACCCCCCTCTCCGAAGCCCTACGCCGCGCCAACGAAGCCGGCGCCCGCGCCCTCGTCGTCGTCGACGGCCAAGGCGACCCCACCGCCATCGTCCGCGAAACCGCCATCGCCTCCGTCCCCGAACACCGCCGCCCCTGGGTCGCCGTCAGCACCCTCGCCCAGGACCTCACCGACGGCATGAAGGTTTCAGCGGACCTCACCGGCGAAGAACTCCTCGACCACCTCCGCGCCACCCCCGCCACCGAATACCTCGTCCTCGAACCCACCGGCACCATCTACGGCGTCCTGTCCACCCTCGACGTCGAAAAAGCCTTCGTGAAGGCCATGGCACGGCCCCAGTCCTGAAGCCAATACACTGGTCACATGTCCGAACCGACCGGTGCCGCCCGCCGACGCGGGCCCTTCGAGGTCGGGGACCAGGTACAGCTCACCGACCCCAAGGGCCGCCACTACACGTTCACGCTCGAAGCAGGGAAGAATTTCCACACCCACAAGGGTTCCTTCCCGCACGACGAGCTGATCGGCTCTCCCGAAGGCAGCGTTGTCCGCACCACGGGCAACGTCGCATACCTCGCGCTGCGCCCCCTGCTCCCCGACTATGTCCTGTCCATGCCCCGCGGCGCCGCCGTGGTCTACCCCAAGGACGCGGGCCAGATCCTGGCCTTCGCCGACATCTTCCCCGGCGCCCGCGTCGTGGAAGCGGGAGTGGGCTCCGGCTCCCTGAGCAGCTTCCTGCTGCGCGCCATCGGCGACCAGGGCATGCTCCACAGCTACGAGCGCCGCGCGGACTTCGCCGAGATCGCCACCGCCAACGTGGAGCGGTACTTCGGCGGCCCCCACCCCGCGTGGAAGCTGACCGTGGGCGACCTCCAGGACAACCTGGACGAGACCGACGTCGACCGCGTCATCCTCGACATGCTCGCCCCCTGGGAGTGCCTCGAGGCGGTCAAGAAGGCCCTGGTACCCGGCGGCATCCTCTGCTGCTACGTCGCCACCACCACCCAGCTGTCCAAGACCGTCGAGTCCATCCGCGAGATCGGCTGCTTCGCCGAGCCGCAGCCCTGGGAATCGATGATCCGCAACTGGCACGTGGAAGGCCTCGCCGTCCGCCCGGACCACCGCATGATCGGCCACACCGGCTTCCTCGTCACCGCCCGCCGCCTCGCGGACGGCGTCGAGCCCCCCATGCGCCGCCGCCGCCCCGCCAAGGGCGCCTACGGCGAGGACTACGACGGCCCCGGCAGCGACCGCTCCGCGTAACGGCCCCGCAGACCCAACACGAAGGCGCTGTGGCGCAGTTCCCCCGAACCACCCGGGAACTGCGCCACAGCGCCTTTTCGTTGTCCCGTGCACCAGCCCCGGACCCAGCCGTTCCACCACCCTGTGAGGTGTGGCACGATGCTGGCTCCTCGTCACCCTTCGCACAGGAGACACCCCGCGTGCCGCACAGCCACGCCGAGACGGCCCCGCTCCCGCACACCCTGGAGCACAGCCGCACCAGGCCCGTCCACTGGCTCGCCACGGCCACCGCCATGGCAGCCGTCATAGCCGCCGCAGGACTCGTACAGCCGGCCACCGGCACGCCGGCCACCCACACCACCGGAGCAGCCGCCCAGCCCCCCGCGAAGGGCCCCCTGGCCACCGCACCCGACCCGGCGGCAGTCACCTACCCCCTCGACTGCAAGGGCGCCCCGCAGACCGTCACCACCAGCGCCCGGGGCGACCTCGACGGAGACGGCCGCCCCGAGACCGTCGCCGCCGTCCGCTGCGACGCCGGCTCCGGCACCCCGCCCCACGCGATCTACGTCCTCGTCCAGGACCCCGCCGAAGGCACCCCGCCCCGCGTCGTCGCCACCCTGCTCGAAGCAGCCCGACGACAGACCGCCACCGAGCTCACCGTGCGCGACGGACTCGTCACCGCGACCCTCGTCGGCTACTCCTCACCCGACGTACCCCGCTACAGCCCCGACACGAAACAGCTCGCCAAGTGGCGCTGGCGCGACGGAAAATTCCGCCAGGAGCTGACGGACTCGGCCGCCAGGAGTGTTTGAGACGTCACTCCGCGTCGGGACCGAAGACTTCCACCCTGTCCGAAACGCGCCTCACATGGATGCAGTCCCCGGGACATTCCTTGGCCGAGTCGACCACGTCCTGGAGCAGCGTCAGCGGAACCGGAGTGGTCGCCCCCGCGTCCTGCAGCAGCTCGTCCTCCGGACTCTTCACATACGCCAGACCATCGATGTCCAGCTCGAACACCTCAGGCGCGTACTGCACGCAGATCCCGTCCCCGGTGCACAGGTCCTGATCGATCCAGACCTCGAGCGGCTCGCCGGCCTCACCGGCACCGCCCGTCGGAGCCTCCTGCTGCACGGTCATATCTCCTGCCGTTCCCTGCGCTGAGTGATCCATCCCGGTCGAAACCCGCAGCAAGTCGCGCGGGCCCTGACGGGTGTTGAACGCTTCGACCTTACAACCGGCTGCTTCCCGAGTTTGATGGGTGGGTATTTCCTTGGCGTGAGGGAGTACGCAAGGGTGAAGATCGGACACACCTCTACCGTCTTTGTGATCTAGGGGTTTCAATCACCACCAGCCCAGGTAGGGTCAGGAAGCGTCCAGCTCCCCTTGGAGGAGGTGAGGACCGTGGCAGCCCACGACGACGACATCAACCGCGGCATCCGGCCCGCGCGAGGGTCCGAGGACCCCGCCGGCCAGGTTGCCTATCTCGAGCAGGAAATCGCCGTCCTGCGACGAAAGCTCGCCGACTCTCCGCGACACACGAGGATTCTCGAAGAGCGGATCGTCGAGCTCCAGACGAACCTGGCCGGCGTATCCGCACAGAACGAACGACTCGCGAATACCCTCCGTGAGGCCCGAGACCAGATCGTGGCCCTCAAGGAAGAAGTCGACCGGCTCGCACAGCCGCCGGCCGGTTTCGGTGTCTTCCTGCAAGCCAACGAGGACGGCACCGTCGACATCTTCACCGGAGGCCGAAAGCTCCGCGTGAACGTCAGCCCCAGCGTCGACCCGGAAGACCTCCGGCGCGGCCAGGAGGTCATGCTCAACGAGGCCCTCAACGTGGTCGAGGCCATGGAATTCGAGCGGGCCGGGGACATCGTCACCCTCAAGGAGATCCTCGAGGACGGCGAGCGCGCCCTGGTCGTCGGGCACACCGACGAGGAAAGGGTGGTGAGGCTCGCCGAGCCGCTCCTGGACATCACCATCCGCCCCGGCGACGCCCTCCTGCTCGAACCCCGCTCCGGCTACGTCTACGAGGTCGTCCCCAAGAGCGAGGTCGAAGAACTCGTCCTCGAAGAGGTCCCCGACATCGACTACGACAAGATCGGCGGCCTGGGCGACCAGATCGAGCTGATCCGCGACGCGGTCGAGCTCCCGTACCTCTACCCCGACCTCTTCAAGGAACACGAACTGCGGCCCCCGAAGGGCATCCTGCTCTACGGCCCGCCCGGCTGCGGCAAGACGCTCATCGCCAAGGCCGTCGCCAACTCCCTTGCCAAGAAGGTCGCCGAGGTGACCGGCCAGCCCGCCGGGAAGTCCTACTTCCTGAACATCAAGGGCCCCGAACTCCTCAACAAGTACGTCGGCGAGACCGAGCGGCACATCCGCCTCGTCTTCCAGCGTGCCCGCGAGAAGGCCAGCGAGGGCACCCCCGTCATCGTCTTCTTCGACGAGATGGAATCCCTCTTCCGCACCCGCGGATCCGGCGTCAGCTCGGACGTGGAGAACACCATCGTCCCCCAGCTGCTCGCCGAGATCGACGGCGTGGAAGGCCTGGAGAACGTCATCGTCATCGGCGCCTCCAACCGCGAGGACATGATCGACCCGGCCATCCTGCGCCCCGGCCGGCTCGACGTGAAGATCAAGATCGAGCGCCCGGACGCCGAGGCCGCGAAGGACATCTTCGCGAAGTACCTCAAGGCCTCGCTCCCCCTGCACTCGGACGACCTGTCCGAACACCAGGACTCCAAGGACGGCACCGTCCACAGCATGATCCAGACCGTCGTCGAGCAGATGTACGCCGAAACCGAGGAGAACCGCTTCCTCGAGGTCACGTACGCCAACGGCGACAAGGAAGTCCTCTACTTCAAGGACTTCAACTCCGGCGCGATGATCCAGAACATCGTCGACCGGGCCAAGAAGATGGCCATCAAGGCCTTCCTCGAACACAACCAGAAGGGTCTGCGGGTGGCCCACCTGCTCCAGGCCTGCGTGGACGAGTTCAAGGAGAACGAGGACCTGCCCAACACCACCAACCCGGACGACTGGGCCCGCATCTCCGGAAAGAAGGGCGAGCGGATCGTATTCATCCGCACCCTCGTCACCGGAAAGCAAGGCGCGGACACCGGACGCTCCATCGACACGGTGGCAAACACCGGTCAGTACCTCTGACAAAGCGGGGCGGCTGCGGATGCCCTCCCCGGGCATCCGCAGCCGACTGCTTTACCCCACCGCATTACCGGCCGCTTTTCAGCCGGTGACGAGGCGGATCGAATGACGGAAATGATCTCCCCACGAGCGCGCAGTGGTTCTAGGCTCTTCCGTACCGCCGGACGCGCAGTGCGGGGACGGGCACCGCACAGGCACACGCACCGGAGCACCAGCGGTACTTGAGCGCCGCTCCCGAAAGGGGAGCGCCGCCGGGCAAGGAGGGCCGCATGACCGTACGGCGAGTAATGGGGATCGAGACGGAGTACGGGATCTCCGTCCCGGGGCACCCGAACGCCAATGCCATGCTCACCTCGTCCCAGATCGTCAACGCCTACGCGGCGGCGATGCACCGGGCGCGACGCGCCCGCTGGGACTTCGAGGAGGAGAATCCGCTGCGGGACGCCCGCGGCTTCGACCTCGCCCGCGAGGCCGCCGACAACAGCCAGCTGACCGACGAGGACATCGGCCTCGCCAACGTCATCCTCACGAACGGCGCACGGCTCTACGTCGACCACGCACACCCCGAATACAGCTCGCCCGAGATCACCAACCCGCTCGACGCCGTCCTGTGGGACAAGGCCGGCGAACGGATCATGGCCGAAGCGGCCGTACGCGCCGCCCAGCTCCCCGGCGCCCAGCCGATCCACCTCTACAAGAACAACACCGACAACAAGGGCGCCTCCTACGGCACGCACGAGAACTACCTGATGAAGCGGGAGACCCCCTTCTCGGAGATCGTGCGCCACCTGACCCCCTTCTTCGTCTCGCGACAGGTCGTGACCGGCGCGGGACGCGTGGGCATCGGCCAGGACGGCCGCGAACACGGCTTCCAGATCAGCCAGCGCGCGGACTACTTCGAGGTCGAGGTCGGCCTGGAGACCACCCTCAAACGCCCCATCATCAACACCCGCGACGAGCCGCACTCGGACGCCGAGAAGTACCGCCGGCTCCACGTGATCATCGGAGACGCCAACCTCTCCGAGATCTCCACCTACCTCAAACTCGGCACGACAGCACTTGTCCTGTCCATGATCGAAGACGGGTTCATCAACGTCGACCTGGCCGTCGACCAGCCCGTACGCACCCTGCACCAGGTCTCCCACGACCCGGACCTGCAGCACCTGATCACGCTGCGCAGCGGCCGGACACTGACCGCGGTGCAACTGCAGATGGAGTACTTCGAGCTGGCCCGCAAGTACGTGGACGAACGTTTCGGGTCCGACGCGGACGAGCAGACCAAGGACGTGCTGGGCCGCTGGGAAGACGTGCTGGGCCGGCTGGAGAGCGACCCGATGAGTCTGTCGGGGGAGCTGGACTGGATCGCCAAGAAGGAGATCCTGGAGGGCTACCGGCGCCGGGACGGGCTGAACTGGGACGCGGCGCGGCTGCACCTGGTGGACCTCCAGTACTCGGACGTACGGCCCGAGAAGGGTCTGTACAACCGCCTGGTGGCCCGCGGCAAGATGAAGCGCCTGGTGGAGGAGCCGGCCGTGGAGCGGGCTCAGAGCAAGCCTCCGGAGGACACGCGGGCGTACTTCCGCGGCCGCTGCCTGGAGCAGTACGCGGACGACGTGGCGGCGGCGTCCTGGGACTCGGTGATCTTCGACCTCCCCGGCCGGGACTCGCTCCAGCGGGTCCCGACGCTGGAACCCCTGCGGGGGACCCGCAACCACGTCAAGGAGCTCCTGGACCGCTGCCGCACGGCGGAGGACCTGGTCCGGGTGCTTTCGGGGCAGTGAACGCGGCTGAAAGGCCTTCGGTCCGGGAATCATGAAGAGAACCGGACCGAGAAAGTACGGGGACGAATGTCGGACCCTCCCTATAGGGTCCGACGTAGGGTCTGATCTTGAGAGATCCCGAATCCCGGGGTCTCTCGACATGAGCGTGCGAACCGAGCGGGGTGAGGTAGACATGGCGACCAAGGACACCGGCGGCGGACAGCAGAAGGCGACGCGCTCGACCGAAGAGGTCGAGGAGGCGGCGGTCGAGGAATCGACCGACCTCAAGGAGCGCCAGGAAAAGCTCTCCGACGACGTCGACTCCGTACTCGACGAAATCGATGATGTGCTCGAGGAGAACGCCGAGGACTTCGTGCGCTCCTTCGTTCAGAAGGGTGGCGAGTGATTTCACCTTCGAATCGAAGGTGAAACTTCGCGGGAGGGTTCGTGTCGGGGGCGGAGAAGCAGTGTCCGCGGTGTGGCTTAGTCAAGCCGCTTGAGGCGTTCGCTGCCAACAGGGCCATGCGTGACGGCCTGCAGTGCTACTGCAGGCCGTGCGCAGCCGAGTACCACCAGCAGCGTCAGATAGCCAAGGGGAAGAATGTACGTCCCCGCGTCGAGTCCCCTGCGGGGCACAAATACTGCCGCCGTTGCGGGGAGATCAAGCCCCACTCGGAATGGGACCGGAACAAGACGGCCTCGGACGGCTTGTCGACACGTTGTAAGGCGTGCCGGGCGATCGAAAGCCGGGCGGGCCATCTCAAGCGCTCGTACGGCATGACCGAGGCCGATCGGGACGAAATGATCACCGCTCAAGGCGGGGTCTGCGTGATCTGCCAAGAAGGTCTGGCGGAGCACGTGGATCACGATCATCAGACGGGTAAGGTCCGAGGCGTACTGTGCTTCAGCTGTAACGCAGCCCTGGGGCAGTTCAAGGATCGGCCGGACGTCATGAGGCGTGCAGCCGCTTACGTGGAAGGAAACCTGTGGAACCCAACACTCGTAGCACAGGGCGTCTACCGGCAGCCTTCCTGACGCCGGGGTCGTCGTCCTTCATGGACTTCCTGGGCGCGCACTCGCCCGACATGCTGCCCGGCAACCGCAAGCTGCCGGAGGGTGTCGTGGAGGCGCCGCACGGGACGACCATCGTCGCCGCCACCTTCCCCGGCGGGGTCGTCCTCGCCGGTGACCGGCGGGCGACCATGGGGAACATGATCGCGCAGCGGGACATCGAGAAGGTGTTCCCCGCAGACGAGTACTCCGCCGTCGGTATCGCCGGTACGGCCGGCCTGGCCGTGGAGATGGTCAAGCTGTTCCAGCTGGAGCTGGAGCACTTCGAGAAGGTCGAGGGGACGACCCTGTCCCTGGAGGGCAAGGCCAACCGGCTCTCCACCATGATCCGGAGCAATCTGGGGATGGCGATGCAGGGTCTGGCCGTCGTGCCGCTGTTCGCGGGCTACGACGAGGCCAAGGAGAAGGGTCGGATCTTCTCCTACGACGTGACCGGCGGTCGCTCCGAGGAGCACGGCTACGCCGCCACCGGTTCCGGTTCGATCTTCGCCCGGGGCTCGATGAAGAAGCTCTTCCGTCCCGATCTGACGGAGGAGCAGGCCACCACCTTGGTCGTCCAGGCGCTGTACGACGCCGCCGACGACGACTCGGCGACCGGTGGGCCGGACCTGTACCGCCACATCTACCCGATCGTCACCGTGATCACGGACGAGGGGTTCCGCAGGCTGACCGACGACGAGTCGCAGGAGCTCGCCCGTACGGTCACCAACCGTCGGCTGGAGCAGCCCGACGGCCCGCGCGCCGCCCTGCTCTGACCATCCGTCGCCCCGTAGGAGCCCAGAAGAAAGGGACGGACAGCCGGTGTCGACTCCGTTCTATGTGTCACCCCAGCAGGCCATGGCCGACCGGGCGGAATACGCCCGCAAGGGCATCGCCCGCGGTCGCAGCCTGGTCGTGCTGCAGTACGCCGACGGCATCGTGTTCGTCGGCGAGAACCCGTCCCGCGCGCTGCACAAGTTCAGCGAGATCTACGACCGGATCGGCTTCGCGGCCGCCGGCAAGTACAACGAGTACGAGAACCTGCGGATCGGTGGTGTGCGGTACGCGGATCTGCGTGGGTACACCTACGACCGTGACGATGTGACGGCCCGTGGGCTGGCGAACGTCTACGCGCAGACGCTCGGCACCATCTTCTCCTCGGCCGGTGAGAAGCCGTACGAGGTGGAGCTGGTGGTCGCGGAGGTCGGTGCGACGGCCGCGGGTGACCAGATCTATCGGCTGCCGCACGACGGGTCGATCGTGGACGAGCACGGTTCGGTCGCGGTCGGTGGCAATGCCGAGCAGATCAGTACCTTCCTGGATCAGCGTCATCAGGACGGGATGACCCTGTCGGAGGCGTTGAAGCTGGCGGTGCAGGCGCTGTCCAGCCAGGCCAACGGTGCGGACAAGGCGATTCCGGCGGAGCGGCTGGAGGTCGCGGTGCTGGACCGTACGCGGTCGCAGCAGCGCAAGTTCAAGCGGATCCGGGGTCGGCAGCTGTCGCGGCTGTTGGAGGCGGACGTGACGGCGGCGGTGCAGGCCGATGCCGTGTCGAACGACGAGGCGCCGGAGGACGACGCGGAGTAGTCGCCGAGTAGTCGTCGTGTGGGAGGGGCCCCGGTTCGCCGTTCGTGGCGGGCCGGGGCTTCGTCGTGTCCGGACGGCTGCGGTTACGGCGTCGGGGCGGGGCCCGTGGAGTCGCGGACGACGAGCCGGACGGGGAGGTCGGGTGCGGTCCAGGTGGTGCCTTCGAGGACGGCGAGGAGTGCGGCCATGCCCTGTTCGCCGACGCGTTCGGCGGGGAGGTGGACGGTGGTGAGTTCGGGTTCGACGGCGGTGGCGAGGGCGAGGTCGTCGAAGCCGGTGACGGAGAGGTCCTCGGGGACGCGCAGGCCGAGGCGGCGGGCGGCCTTGCAGGCGCCGGCGGCGAGGATGTCGTCGTCGCAGACGATGGCGGTGGGTCGGTCCTGGGGGGTCGCCAGGGCGGTCTCCATGGCCGTACGGGCGCCGTCGACGGTGAGGGGGGCCCGCACGGTGCGCAGCTCCGTGTCGGGGCCGAGGAGGGCTCTGAGGGCTTCGGCGCGGGTGTCGAAGGTCCAGGAGTCGATGGCGGAGGCGAGGTGGAGGAAGCGGCGGTGGCCGAGGGGGAGGAGGTGTTCGGTGATCTGGCGCATGCCGTCGGCCATGGCGAGGTTGATGTGGGCGGCGGCGGTGCCGGCGGTGGGGTCGCTGTCGAGCATGACGAGGGGGAGGGTGGCGCCGCCGATGGCGTCGAGGGCGTCGGCGGCCATGGAGGAGGCGATGACTCCGTCGAGGGCGGCGCGGGCGGAGGCGAAGGGGTCGCGGGCGGGGCCGGTGCCGTCGGGGGAGGGGTAGAGGACGACGCCGAAGCCGTGTTCGGCGGCGACGCGGGCGGCGCCGGTGTAGACGCGGGCGAAGAATTCGTTGGTGAGGGCGGGGACGACGAGGAGGGCGGTGCGGGTGGTGCCGAGGCGGAGGTTGCGGGCGGCGAGGTTGGGGCGGTAGCCGAGGCGGGTGGCTGTTTCGCGTACGTGGGTGGCGGTGCGTTCGGAGACGCGGCCGGGCCATTTGTCGCCGAGGACGAGGGAGACGGTGGCCTGGGAGACCCCGGCGGCGGTGGCCACGTCGCGGCTGGTGGGTCTCGTCACAGGGGGCTCCTGAAGTGCGAGGTCGGGGGGTGTGGTGGGGTCCGCGGGGTGGACCGTTCGACTGCGGCCATGGTACGTATGAGAGGTCTAGTTATACGTATTACTTGGTTGACTCCCGGCTGGTCCGGGCAGAAGGGGGCGGACATGGCCGCGGGATACGCGGAGCTGCTCAGGACCCGGCATGCCGCGAGGCTGCTGGTGGGCACGCTCGTGGGCCGGCTGCCGAATGCCACCGGGCCGATCGCGATCGTGCTGTTCACGCGCGCGGAGGGTGGCAGCTACAGCCTGGCGGGGGCGTTGGCCGCCGCGTACGGGCTGGCGAACGCGGTGGGTCAGCCGCTGCTGGGGCGGGC
Source organism: Streptomyces sp. CLCI03 (assembly GCF_053615355.1). NCBI lineage: Bacteria > Bacillati > Actinomycetota > Actinomycetes > Kitasatosporales > Streptomycetaceae > Streptomyces > Streptomyces sp. CLCI03. Next base: position 6,408,844 of record NZ_CM132132.1, read on the forward strand.
GGTGGACCTGTTCGGGCAGCCACGGGTGCAGTTGCCGGCCGCGGTGCTGTCCGCGCTGGGCATGGTGTGGCTGGCGCTGTCGGGTACGGGGTCGGTGGTGGCCGCGTACGCGGCGGTGGTGGTCGCGGGTCTGTTCACGCCGCCGCTGGAGGGCGGGCTGCGGGCGCTGTGGCCGGGGGTGCTGGGCGGTCGTGAGGAGAAGGTGCACGCCGCGTACGCGATGGACGCGGTGGCCCAGGAGGTCATGTTCACCGTCGGTCCGCTGTTGGTGACGCTGTTCGTGGCGATGTGGTCGCCGGCGGGGGCGCTGCTGGCGTTGAACGCGATCGGTGTGCTGGGTGCGCTGTCGGTCGTGGTGAGTGAGCCGTCCCGGAAGTGGCGTTCGGCGCCGCGGGAGGCGCACTGGCTGGGGGCGCTGCGTTCGAGGGGGCTGCTGGCGCTGCTGGGCGCGTTCTTCTTCGTGGGGACGGCGCTGGGTTCGATCACGGTGGCGGGTGTGGCGTACGCGGACGATCACGGTGGTCAGGCGGTGTACGGCTGGTTGATGGCGGCGCTGGGTCTGGGTGCGTTGGTCGGTGGTGTGTTCTACGGTGCGCGGCAGTGGGCCGGTGCGCCCGAGCGGCGGCTGCGGCTGTTGGTGGGTCTGCTGGCGGTCTGCTACCTGCCGCTGATGCTGGTTCCGGGTGCGGTGGCGATGACGGGGTTGTCGGCGCTGTCGGGCGTGTTCCTGGCGCCGGCGCTGGCGTGTGCGTTCATCGTCGTGGACCGGCATGCCCCGGCGGGCACGGTGACGGAGGCGTTCTCGTGGCTGGTGACGTTCTTCGGGGTGGGTGCGGCGATCGGTACGGCGGCGGCGGGTCCGGCGGTGGAGCTGGGTGGTACGGCGGCGGGCTTCGGGGTGGCGGGTGTGGCGGGCTTCTCGGCGTTGCTGGTTCTGATGGTCACTCAGCGGGCGCTCGCGACGGGTGGGCGAAGCCGGGCGGTGGCGGCGTCGCCTGACGGTGTGTCGGAGGCTGCCTCTGACGTGCCGTCGGAGGTGCCGTCGGCACCGTGATCGGGGGGTGCGCCGGATGGGCCGATCGGGCCGTGATCGGGGCGTGGATCGGCCCGCTGACGGGAACTGATCGAAACGGCGCTCCCGAACCCGGTTTCAGAAGAGGGCAGAAGGCGTAATGTTCAGTCATGGACCGCCGCATTTTCGGGCTGGAGAACGAGTACGGCGTCACGTGCACGTTCAGGGGACAGCGCCGACTGTCTCCTGACGAAGTGGCGCGCTACCTCTTCCGCCGTGTTGTGTCATGGGGCCGCAGCAGCAATGTCTTCCTGCGGAACGGCGCCCGCCTGTACCTCGACGTGGGTTCGCATCCGGAATATGCAACACCCGAATGCGACAACGTGACCGAGCTGGTCACCCACGACAAAGCAGGCGAGCGCATTCTCGAAGGTCTGCTCGTCGACGCCGAACGCCGCCTGCACGAGGAGGGAATCGCGGGCGACGTCTATCTCTTCAAGAACAACACCGACTCGGCGGGCAACTCGTACGGCTGCCACGAGAACTACCTGGTGGCCCGGCACGGGGAATTCTCCCGCCTGGCGGACATTCTCATTCCGTTCCTTGTCACGCGGCAGCTGATCTGTGGCGCCGGCAAGGTGCTGCAGACGCCGCGGGGTGCGGTCTACTGCGTGAGTCAGCGGGCCGAGCACATCTGGGAGGGTGTCAGCTCCGCGACGACCCGTTCGCGGCCGATCATCAACACCCGGGACGAGCCGCACGCGGACGCCGAGCGCTATCGCAGGCTGCACGTCATCGTGGGTGACTCGAACATGTCCGAGACGACCATGCTGCTCAAGGTCGGGGCCACCGATCTGGTGCTGCGCATGATCGAGGCGGGCACGGTGATGCGGGATCTGACCCTGGAGAACCCGATCCGGGCGATCCGTGAGGTCAGTCACGACATCACGGGTCAGCGCAAGGTGCGTCTGGCGAGTGGTCGGGAGGCCTCGGCGCTGGAGATCCAGCGGGAGTACTACGACAAGGCGGTGGACTTCGCCGAGCGCCGGGGGATCCGTACCGGTGTGGTGGATCAGGTGCTGGAGCTGTGGGGTCGCACGCTCGACGCGATCGACGCGGAGGATCTGGACCGGATCGGGACCGAGATCGACTGGGTCATGAAGTACCAGCTGATCGAGCGGTACCGGGCGAAGCACAACATGACCATGTCGAATCCGCGGGTGGCTCAGATAGACCTCGCGTATCACGACATCCACCGTCGGCGCGGGCTGTACTACTTGCTGGAGCGCAAGGGGCAGGCGGCGCGGATCTGCAACGACTTGAAGATCTTCGAGGGCAAGTCGGTGCCTCCGCAGACGACGCGGGCGCGGCTGCGCGGGGACTTCATCCGGAGGGCGCAGGAGCAGCGGCGGGACTTCACGGTCGACTGGGTGCATCTGAAGCTCAACGACCAGGCGCAGCGCACGGTGCTGTGCAAGGACCCGTTCCGGTCGGTGGACGACCGGGTGGAGAAGCTGATCGCGGGTATGTAGGACCCGCAGAATGACCGCAGTGTGACATCGCACTCCTCGCCAGGGCCTCGTACGTCTCTCGTACGGGGCCCTGTGCACGGCTTAGAGTGGCGAGCGACCGCTTTGCCGTCTGAGATCTGAGGAACCCGTGCGCCGACTTGCCGGCCTGCTTGTCGTACCCCTCCTGCTGCTGTCGACCGCAGCGTGTGGCGACGACAGCGGCTCCGACTCCGCCCAGATGAAGAACGGGGCCCCCGCGATCACCAAGGGTGCCGCCTTCGGGGAGACGCCCACCCTGTCGAAGGGGAAGGGCACGCCGCCCAAGGAGCTCAAGGTGGTGACGATCAGCGAGGGCACCGGGCAGGTGCTGAAGAAGAACGACATCGCGCAGGTCCACTACCTCGGCCAGGTGTGGGACGGCAAGGAGCCGTTCGACAAGAGCTTCGGGCGGCCCGCGCCGTTCGACGTGACGATCGGCGCCGGCGCCGTCATCAAGGGCTGGGACCAGGGCCTGGAGGGCCAGAAGGTCGGCAGCCGTGTCGAGCTGGTGATCCCGCCGGAGCTCGGTTACGGGGCCCAGGGCTCGCCTCCGAAGATCAAGGGGGACGCCACCCTGGTCTTCGTCGTCGACATCGTCAAGGGTGCGACCGTTCCGGCCTCGGCGACGGGCAAGGAAGTCGCCCAGGAGAACAAGGACCTGCCCAAGGTCGGCACGAACACGGACGGCAAGGAAGTCTCCGTGACCGTCCCGAAGGACACCGCCGAGCCCACCAAGCTGGTCTCGAACTACGTCATCGAGGGTGACGGCCCGGTGGTCAAGGACGCCGACAGTGTCGTGGTCAAGTTCAACGGCAAGACGTGGAAGGACGACAAGTCCTTCGAGAGCACCTACACCAGTGACCAGACGGTCACCTGGCCGCTGGGTGAGCTTTCGGTCAAGGGTCTGAAGGACGGTCTGGTCGGCAAGAAGGCCGGCAGTCGGATCCTGCTGGTCATCCCGCCGGACCAGGGCTTCGGCGACAAGGAGCAGGGCACCATCCCGGCGAAGTCGACGCTGGTCTTCAGCCTCGACATCCTCACCGTGATGTAAGACTGTTCCGGTTGACCATTTCGTACGTATGAGGAGAAGTTCCGTGAGTGACCTGCAGAAGCCCGAGATCGACTTCCCCGAGGGCGACGCCCCCAAGGACCTCGTGATCAAGGACGAATGGGTCGGCGACGGCGCGGAGGCCAAGAAGGGCGACCTCGTCTCCGTGCACTACGTGGGTGTGGCCTTCTCCACCGGCGAGGAGTTCGACGCCTCCTGGAACCGTGGTTCCGCGCTCCAGTTCCAGCTCGGTGTCGGTCAGGTCATCGCCGGCTGGGACCAGGGCGTCCAGGGGATGAAGGTCGGCGGCCGCCGCAAGCTGACGATCCCGGCGCACCTCGCCTACGGCGACCGTGGCGCGGGCGGTGCGATCGCCCCGGGCGAGACGCTGATCTTCGTCTGCGACCTGGTCAAGGTCGGCTGATCCACACATCGTGATCGGTCGAGGGGCCCCCGCCGTCCGGCGGGGGCCCCTCGCTTTTGCCCGGGCGCGCCGGGGCGGTACGGTCAACGGTCAACGGGTCCGTCCACATCGGGTCGTGGCCCGTGTGACGGTCCGACGGATGTGCAGGCGGAGAAGGGCGGAAGGGCGTCGATGGCGATTGCCAAGGCCGAGCGGCTGATGAATCTGGCGCTGTGTCTGCTGGGGACCCGCCGACCGCTCAGCAAGCGGGAGTTGCGCGGTTCCATCGAGGCCTACATGGAGGCCGGTAACGACGAGTCCTTCAACCGCATGTTCGAGCGGGACAAGGACGACCTGCGGGAACTCGGCCTCGTCATCGAGACGGTGGAGAACCTGGACGGTGAGACCGGCTACCTGGCCCGCCGGGACAGCAACCGGCTGCCTCCCGTCTCCCTCGACGCCGAGGAGGCCGCGGCCCTCGGGCTGGCGGCCAAGGTCTGGCAGCAGGCACGGCTGGCGGGGGCCGCGAGCGGGGCCCTGCAGAAGCTGCGCGCGGGCGGGATGCCCGAGGCGGAGGACCCGTACGAGGGACAGCACAGCGCGATCGAGCCGCGCATCCCGGTCCACGAGGCGGCCTTCGAGCCGCTGATGCTGGCCTGCCGGGACCGTCGGCCGGTGGTCTTCGACTACCGCAAGTCCACCGCCGCCCGGCCCGAGGCCCGGCAGGTGGAGCCCTGGGCGCTGGAGTGCTGGCGCGGCCACTGGTACCTGGCGGGCTACGACCGTGACCGTGGGGCGGAGCGGGTGTTCCGGCTCTCCCGGATCACCGGCAAGGTGCGTTCCCGGGCGGCGAAGTACACCGCCGAGGTGCCGGACGTGGTGACCGTGCGGGAGACCGTGGCGAGCTGGGCCGGGGAGAGCGCGGACCGCTCCGCGCTGATCCGGCTGCGGGCCGGGGCGGGCTATCCGCTGCGGGCCAAGGCCACCGCGGTGCGCGAGGGTGGGGGCGGGGACGGCTGGGACGAGCTGGAGATCCCCTACGGGCACGGGCTGGACGCCTGGCTGGTGGAGTTCGGGCCCGACGTCGTCGTGGTCGGTCCGGCCGACCTGCGGGCGGACGTGGTGGATCGGCTGCGGGCCGTCGCCGGGGCCTGAGCGGCCCGATCCCGGGGCCCGCGGGCCCGGCGGCCGATCCGCGGCCGCACCGTTCCAGCACCGTTCTACACGAGCGACATCCACAGATGTGCCCTGAGGGGGAGACGTACCAGCATGGCTGCCAACGCCATCGACCAGACCCGCCGGATGCTGTCCCTGGTGACCTACCTGCGCGAGCGCCCCGGTGCGCACGTCGCGGACGTGGCGCGCGCCTTCGGGATCACCGAGGACGAGCTGATCTCGGACCTCGACGTGCTGCCCATGTGCGGGACGAGCTTCCGGGGCGGGGACCTGCTCGACATCGACACCGACGGGGAGCGCATCTGGTGGCGCAACCCCGACGCCTCGGGGGAGTCCACGGCGGAGCCGCTGCGGCTGGCCGCCGACGAGGCGACCGCGCTGCTGGTGGCCGCCCGTGCGGTGGCCACGCTGCCCGGGCTGCGCGAGAGCGACCGGGACGCCCTGCTGCGGGCCACCGCCAAGCTGGAGGCGGCCGCGGGCGAGGTGGCCGGGGCCAGCTCCCGGCTGTCGGTGACCTTCGAGTCCGAGGGCGGGGTCTTCGCAGACGTCGACCGGGCCATCGCGGAGCGCCGTCGGCTGTGGCTGCGCTACTACTCGCCGGCGCGGGACGAGCTCACCGAGCGCAAGGTCGACCCGATCCGGCTGTTCGCGGTGGGGCACACGTACATGGAGGGCTGGTGTCACCTCTCGGAGGCCCGGCGCACCTTCCGCCTCGACCGGGTCGCGGAGATCCGGCTGCTGGACGAGCGGGCCGAGCCGCCCGCCATCGAGCCGCGTGACCTGTCCGAGGGCCTGGTCCAGCCGGCCGCCGAGGACCCGGAGGTCGTGGTCGAGGTGGAGCCGGGCGGACGCTGGGTCGCCGAGTACTACCCGCACGACAGCGCGGAGGAGCTGACCGGGGGCGGTCTGCGGATCACCCTGCGCAGCCCGGACCCGGCCTCGCTGCGCCGGCTGGCGCTGCGGCTGGGTCGGGAGGGCCGGATCGTGGCTCCGGCCGAGCTGGCGGACAGCGCGCGCAGCGCCGCCCGGGAGGCACTGGCGGGGTACGGGGAACAGGTCTGAGGGGATCGCGGTCGATGTCGCCAACGTCCGGGCCCGTCGCCTTCAAGGCCTCCTGTCCCGACTGCCGTGCCCGCTTCGAGCTGGACGCGGCCGCCCTGCGGCTGGCCATCGGCGGCAGCCGGCGGACCACGTTCTACTCCTTCACCTGCCCTGAATGCGGTGCCGCCGTACGCAAACCGGCCGGCGAGCGGATCGTGGAGCTGCTCACCGGCGGTGGGGTGAGCACCCTGCGCAGCATCTGACCCGGCGGGTGGCCTAGGCTCGGCCCATGCTGTGGCCGATGTTCGCAATTGTCCTGGGTTTCCTCGGCGTGGCCGTGCTCGCGGTGCTCGCGGTACGGGTGTACATGGAGGTGCGCAGGTTGGCCTCGCAGGTGGCGCAGGCCAGCCGCCGGATCACCGACGCCTCGGCGGATCTGGAGCGGGCGGCCGTCGACCTGGCCCGGGCGGGACACGGCGTACGTCCGTAGCCGATGTCGTCCGCCGGGACGAATGTGTGTGACGGGGGCATTGCGAACCTGCCCGAGTGCAAGCGTGAGGACCCCCGGGGATTGCCGGGCGTTAACCCCCTGGGGTTACGATCCTCGGTAGAGCAAGTCCTAGGCGCCCGTCCGGCGTGCTGTGAACCTCGGAGAGAAGGAAGACACCTATGGGCAACTTCAGGGGTTGGGAAATCCTCGTCATCGTCGGACTCATCATCCTGCTGTTCGGTGCCAAGAAGCTCCCCGACATGGCCCGCTCCCTCGGCAAGTCGGCCCGCATCCTCAAGAGCGAGGCCAAGGCCATGAAGAAGGACGGCGAGAGCGACGACGCCGCCCCCGCCGCGCCCGCGGACCAGTCCGCCCAGCAGCCGGTCGCCCCGCGTACCATCCAGGCCGCGCCGGGTGACGTCAGCAGCTCGCGTCCGGTGAGCGAGCCGAACCGCACCGCCCAGGGCTGACACCCGCCGTACACGCCAGTCATCTGCGACGAGACAAGGGACGTGGGTTGCTCAACTCTGCCCGCAAGCAGGAGAAGAAAGAACGACAGGCCAAGGACGCCGAAGGGCGCATGCCTCTCGTCGAGCACCTGCGTGAGCTCCGAAACCGCCTGCTGAAGTCGGTCGTGGCGATCGTGGTGATCACGATCGTCGCCGCGTTCTTCTACCGGGACATCATCAACTTCCTGCTGAAGCCGATGCTGGACTCCGTCGGCTGCACCGACGGTGTGGTGACCCAGCGCAACGGTCGCCCCTGCGCCGACATGACCGTGAACGGTCTGATCTCGGCGTTCTCGATCGCCCTGAAGGTCTCCCTGATGGCCGGTGTGGTGCTGTCCGCGCCGGTGTGGCTGTACCAGCTGTGGGCGTTCGCCGCGCCCGGGCTGCACAGCCACGAGAAGAAGTACGCGCGGAGCTTCGTCGCCGTCGGCGCACCCCTCTTCCTGACCGGCGCGGTGCTCGCGTACAAGATCCTCCCGCAGACCGCGACGATCATGCTCGAGTTCACCCCGGACCACGCGCGCAACCTGCTGCCGGTCGACGACTACCTCGACCTGGTCACCCGCATGGTGATCGTGTTCGGCCTGGCCTTCGAGCTGCCGCTGCTGCTGATCCTGCTGAACTTCACCGGGGTGCTGACCGGCAAGCGGCTGGCGAGCTGGTGGCGGGGCATGGTCCTCGGCATCACGATCTTCGCCGCCTTCGCGACCCCCACCGGTGACCCGCCGACGATGCTCGCGCTGGCCGTGCCCATCGTGGCCCTCTACTTCGCCGCCCTCGGCCTCTGTCTCCTCAACGACCGCAGGCGCAGGCGCAACGACCCCGACGCGGGCCTGAGCGACGACGAGGCCTCCCAGCTGGACCTCACCCCGGCGCCGATCGGCGATCTGGAGTCGGTCCCGGCTCCCGCCGCGCTGCCCGAGCAGGCCGACGGCGGACGCCAGCGGATCAACGGCTACGACGACGCCACCTGACCGGTGCGCCCCCGGCCACGGCCGGGAGGCGCCCGACCCGGGGGCGACCGAGGCCCGGGAAAGGGCTCCGGTACATTCCCGAGGATGAGTCACGAGGTCACCCTCTTCGTCAATCCCACCGCCGGACGCGGCCGGGGCGCGCACGCCGCGCAGCCGGCCGCTTCGGCTGTCCGGGCGGCCGGCTTCTCCGTACGGACCGTCGTGGGCGCCGACGCGCCGGACGCGCTGGCCCGGCTCACGGCCGCCGTCCGTGAGGGCACCGGTGCGGTGATCGCGGTGGGCGGCGACGGAGTGGTCTCCCTGGCGCTCCAGGCCCTGGCCGGGACACCCGTGCCGCTCGGGGTGGTCGCTGTGGGCACCGGCAACGATTTCGCCCGGGCGATGGGCCTGCCCGTACGGGAGCCGGCGCGGGCCGGGCAGCTGGCAGCCGAAGCCGTCAAGGAGAGCCGGATCCGGGAGATCGACCTGGGCCGGGTGGCCGGCGCCGACTACGAGAAGTGGTTCGGGACGGTCCTGTGCTCCGGCTTCGACTCACGGGTCAACGACCGGGGCAACCGGATGCGGCTGCCGGTCGGCCGGTTCAAGTACGACCTGGCGATGATCGCGGAGCTGGCCGCCTTCCGGCCGTTCCCGTACCGGATCACCCTGGACGACGGGCCGGTGATCGAGACCGAGGCCACCTTGGTGGCCGTCGGCAACGGATCCACCTACGGCGGGGGCATGCGCATCTGCGCGGACGCCGTCCCCGACGACGGGCTCTTCGACGTCACGGTGGTCGGCGACTGCAGCCGGACCACCCTGCTGAAGGTGTTCCCGCAGGTCTACAAGGGCCGCCACCTCGGCCACCCGAAGGTGACCGTCCACCGGGCCAGGAAGATCACCTTGGAGGCGGTGGGCCTGTCCGCGTACGCGGACGGCGAGCCGCTGGGGGTGCTGCCGGTGAGCGCCGAATGCGTTCCCCGGGCCGTCCGGCTGCTCGCCTAAATGATCGCGACTGTTGTCAGAGGTGGCGGGTAGGCTCGACAACAAGATGACCGAAGAACTCTCACCCGCCGAGCGGTACGCCGCTGCCCGGATCCGCGCCGCCGAAGAGGCCTCCGCCCTGGCCCCCTTCCGCGAGATGTACGACTTCGACCTGGACCCGTATCAGGTCGAGGCATGCAAGGCGCTGGAGGCCGGCAAAGGCGTCCTCGTCGCCGCCCCGACCGGCTCGGGCAAGACCATCGTCGGCGAGTTCGCCGTGCACCTGGCCCTCCAGCAGGGCCGCAAGTGCTTCTACACGACGCCGATCAAGGCGCTGTCCAACCAGAAGTACGCCGACCTCGTCAAGCGCTACGGCGCCGACAAGGTGGGCCTGCTGACGGGCGACAACAGCGTCAACTCCGAGGCGCCGGTGGTCGTGATGACCACCGAGGTGCTCCGCAACATGCTGTACGCGGGCTCCCAGTCGCTGCGCGGCCTCGGCTACGTCGTGATGGACGAGGTCCACTACCTCTCCGACCGGTTCCGCGGCGCCGTCTGGGAGGAAGTGATCATCCACCTCCCCGAGTCGGTGACCCTGGTGTCCCTGTCGGCCACCGTGTCCAACGCCGAGGAGTTCGGCGACTGGCTGGACACCGTGCGCGGGGACACCGAGGTGATCGTCTCCGAGGAGCGGCCCGTTCCGCTGTGGCAGCACGTCATGGCCGGCCGCCGGATCTACGACCTCTTCGAGGAGGAGTCCGACCACGGCGGCCGAGGCTCCGCGCGCCGGGAGGTCAATCCCGACCTGCTGCGCATGGCCCGCGAGGAGAACAGCCGCACCTACAGTCCGAAGGACCGGCGGCGCGGAAAGATGGTCCGCGAGGCCGACCGCGAGCGCGAGCGGCGCTCCCGCGGCCGGATCTGGACCCCGTCCCGCCCCGAGGTCATCGCCCGCCTCGACAACGACGGGCTGCTGCCCGCCATCAACTTCATCTTCAGCCGGGCCGGCTGCGAGGCCGCCGTCCAGCAGTGCCTGTACGCGGGCCTGCGACTGAACGACGAATCGGCGCGGCTCAGGGTCCGCGAGATCGTCGAGTCCCGGACCGCGTCCATCCCCACCGAGGACCTCCACGTCCTGGGGTACTACGAGTGGCTCGAAGGCCTGGAGCGGGGCATCGCCGCGCACCACGCGGGCATGCTGCCCACCTTCAAGGAAGTCGTGGAGGAGCTCTTCGTCCGCGGCCTGGTCAAGGCCGTCTTCGCCACGGAGACCCTGGCGCTGGGCATCAACATGCCCGCGCGCACGGTGATCCTGGAGAAGCTGGTCAAGTGGAACGGCGAGCAGCACGCCGACATCACCCCCGGCGAGTACACGCAGCTGACCGGCCGGGCCGGGCGGCGCGGCATCGACGTCGAGGGCCACGCGGTCGTGCTCTGGCAGCGCGGCATGGATCCGGCGGGTCTCGCCGGGCTCGCCGGTACCCGTACGTATCCGCTGCGTTCCAGCTTCAAGCCGTCCTACAACATGGCCGTGAACCTGGTCAGCCAGTTCGGGCGGCACCGCTCGCGCGAGCTGCTGGAGACCTCCTTCGCGCAGTTCCAGGCCGACCGCTCGGTCGTCGGGATCTCCCGGCAGGTGCAGCGCAACGAGGAGGGTCTGGCGGGCTATCAGGAGGGCATGACCTGCCACCTGGGGAACTTCGAGGAGTACGCGCAGCTGCGCCGTGACCTCAAGGACCGTGAGACGGACCTGGCCAAGCAGGGCGCCGCGCAGCGCCGGGTGCAGGCGGCCAGTTCGCTGGAGAAGCTCAAGCCGGGCGACATCATCCACGTGCCGACGGGCAAGTTCGCCGGGCTCGCGCTGGTCCTTGACCCGGGCGTGCCGGCCGGGCGGGTCAACGGGCACCGCGGGCACGAGTACGCCGAGGGCCCGCGCCCGCTGGTCCTCACCGCCGAGCGGCAGGTCAAGCGGCTCGCCGCGATCGACTTCCCGGTCCCGGTGGAGGCGCTCGACCGGATGCGGATCCCCAAGACCTTCAACGCGCGCTCGCCGCAGTCCCGTCGGGACCTGGCGTCCCAGCTGCGGACCAAGGCCGGGCACATCACGCCGGAGCGGCGTTCCCGCGGCCGGGCCGCGGCCGCGGACGACCGCGAGATCGCCCGGCTGCGGTCCGAGCTGCGGGCGCATCCCTGCCACGGCTGCGACGAGCGCGAGGACCACGCCCGCTGGGCGGAGCGCTACCACCGGCTCAAGCGGGACACCCAGCAGCTGGAGCGGCGGATCGAGGGCCGGACGAACACCATCGCCCGCACCTTCGACCGGATCCACGCCCTGCTGACCGAGCTGGACTACCTGCGCGAGGACGAGGTCACCGTGCACGGCAAGCGGCTCGCCCGGCTGTACGGGGAGCTGGACCTGCTGGCCTCCGAGTGCCTGCGGGCCAAGGTGTGGGAGGGGCTGAGCCCGGCCGAACTGGCGGCCTGTGTCTCGGCGCTGGTCTTCGAGGCGCGGCAGTCCGACGACGCGGTCGCCCCGAAGGTGCCGGGCGGCGCGGCCAAGGAGGCGCTGGGCGAGATGGTCCGGATCTGGGGCCGGCTCGACGCGCTGGAGGAGGAGCACCGCATCAACCAGGCGGAGGGCGTGGGCCAGCGCGAGCCGGACCTCGGCTTCGCGTGGGCGGCGTACCAGTGGGCCTCCGACAAGAGCCTCGACGAGGTGCTGCGCGAGGCGGAGATGCCGGCCGGTGACTTCGTGCGCTGGTGCAAGCAGGTCATCGACGTGCTCGGGCAGGTCGCGGCGGCGGCTCCGGCGGCCTCCGGCGACAGCGGGAGCACGGTGGCGCGCAATGCCCGCAAGGCCGTGGACGCACTGCTTCGGGGTGTAGTGGCCTACAGTTCGGTCGGCTAGGCGGTTTTGGGGCTTCCTCCGAGAGTGGGGATGGCTCGATCTGATCTCTTGCCATGATCGAATCGGCGTGCTCTGTGCGACGATCGATGTCATGAGCGGGGAAGCGGACGATGGTCCGAGACGGGTCGGTCGGCCACGCGCCGACCGGCTGCGACCGGAGAGCGGCCGGCCGCCGCGCGAGGAACTCCTCTGCGCGGCGGCCGAGTTGTTCACCGACCAGGGATACGCGGCGACCACCACGCGGGCCGTCGCGGAGCGGGCCGGGATGCGCCAGGCCACGATGTACCACTACTTCGGCGGCAAGGAGGAGCTCCTCGCCGAACTGCTGGAGTCCACGGTCGCACCCTCGCTGGTGCTGGCCAGGCAACTCCTCGCGGACGAGGGGCGGTGCGCCGCACGGCGGCTGTGGGAGCTGTGCCGCTCCGACGTCCTGCTCCTGTGCGGCGGACCGTACAACCTGGGCGCGCTCTACCTGCTCCCCGAGCTCGGCGGCTCGCGCCTCGCACGGTTCCGTCGGATGCGCGGAGAACTCAAGGACGCCTACCGGGTGTTGCTCGCCGGAACCCGCGTCGGCGCCGAACTCGCGGGGGACAAGGCGGGACTGACGCTCCGGGGCGATCTGGTCTTCGGTCTCATCGAGGGCGTCATGCTGATCCACCGCACGGATCCGGCGCGGCCGCCCGTGGCCTTCGCCGAAGCCACCGCGGACGCCGCGCTGCGGATCGCGGGCGTCGGTCGCCTCCAGGGCTGAGCGGTCGCGTGCCGGGGCGGCCCTGGCCGGGCGCGGCGTTCCTACCGCGATGCGAGGAAGTGGACCTCGCGGGGCCTTGTCTCCAGGTCGCTCAGGCCGTCGGGCGTGGCACCCATCTCGCGGGCGAGGCCGGCCGTCGCCCGGAAGGCGTCCTCGGACTCGAACGTGCCGGTGGTGACGACGGCGGCGCCGTCCGGGGTGACCCAGACCCCGACGGACAGGAAGCCCGGCTGTTGCCGTATCGCCTCGGCGACCCGATGGCACTCGGCGACGAACGCATCGACGTGCTCGGGGGCCGGGTAGTGGAAGGCAACGAAACCGAATGACATGACGGTGTCCTCTCTCGGGTTATACGATGCCGTACAACGCGAGGCTAGACCTGTTGTACGGCTTCGTACAACCGGTCGGACAGGGTGAGGTGGGCCACAGATGGGCGCATTGCGCACACCGCGCGAGAAGTGGGTCGAGGAGGGACTGCGGGCACTGGCCGCAGGCGGTGCGGAGGCCGTCCGGGTCGAGGCGCTCGCCAAGGCGCTGGGAGTGACCAAGGGCGGCTTCTACGGGTACTTCGCCGACCGCGACGCGCTCCTGGCCGAGATGCTGGACACCTGGGAGCGCGAGAGCGTGGACGAGGTGATCGACCGGGTCGAGCGGGAGGGCGGCGACGCGCGGGACAAGGTCCGCCTGGCAGGTCGGCTCACCTTCTCCAGCGACCGCCTGCTGCCCATCGATCTGGCCATCCGCGACTGGGCCCGCCGCGACCCCGCCGTCGCGGAACGCCTGCGCCGCGTGGACAACGAGCGGATGCAGTTGGCGCGCGACGCGATCGGCACCTTCTGCGACGACCCCGACGAGGTCGAGGCCCGCGCCCTGCTCGCCTTCTGCGCGGCCATCGGTAGCCACTTCCTCGCCGCCGACCACCCCGGCACCACCCGTGCCCCGGTCATCGCCCGCGCCGCCGACATCGTCCTCGACCTCCGGCACGGCAACCCCGGCGGATGACCGCCTCCCCAAGAAGTGCGCTGCTGATCCTCACCGTTCGGCCCGGTCGAGGGCTCGGACGTCGAGAAGGATCGGCGCGCGACCTCGCCCCACCCGCTCAACCGGCCGTGCCGGCCTCCCAGCCCGCGCGGTCGTCCCAGGCCTGGAGGGTGCGGCCGCTCTCGAAGCGGTGCACGCGCGCGGTCACCGGGTCGGTGAACGCCAGCACCCGGGCCAGGAGTTGCAAAGGCGTGCGGTAGTCGTCCGGAGCCGGATCGGTGACCTGCGGATACACCGGGTCGCCGAGGATCGGCAGGCCCAGGCTGTTCATGTGGACCCGCAACTGATGGGTCCGGCCGGTACGCGGGGTCAGCCGGTAGCGACCCAGTCCGCCCCGGGAGCCGACGAGTTCGACGAGGCTCTCCGCGTTGGGCTCGCCGCCCGGCACCTCGACCGCCGCGATGACCCCGCGGGCCTTCTCGATCCGGCTGCGGACCGTACGCGGCAGGGTGCGGGCGAGCGCCGGGTCGTGGGGTGCGAGGGCCTCGTACTCCTTGTGCACCTCGCGCCGCTGGAAGAGCAGCTGATAGGCGCCGCGGTCCTCGGGGCGGACGCTGAACATCACCAGCCCCGCCGTCAGCCGGTCCAGCCGGTGCGCGGGGCTGAGGTCGGGGAGGTCCAGCTCCGCGCGGAGCCGGGCCAGGGCGGTCTCGGTGATGTGGGAGCCGCGCGGGGTCGTCGCCAGGAAGTGCGGCTTGTCCACGACCAGCAGGTGCGCGTCCCGATGGACGACGGAGATCGGGAAAGGCACCCGCGGCTCCGGCTCCATGTCCCGGTGGAACCACAGATAGGCGCCCGGCTCGTACGGGTCCTCCGCGCGCAGGACCCGCCCGCCGGGGCCCAGTACCCGGCCCGCGGCCAGCAGGCGGGCCACGGAATCGGCGCCGCGGGTGCCGGCGTAGCGCGCCGCGAGGTAGTCGCCGAGATCCGGCCAGGTTCCCTCCGGGTCGGGCGGGAGCCGCAGTCGCACCGGGTCGATGCCGGCGCGCTGGGGGAGGGGCGAGGTCGGTGGCTGGGCTCTGCGTCTCATCGGAGAACAGGCTATGCGGCTACTGCTGGGTGAAAGTGCCCAGGTGGTCGGCGTCGAGGTACTCCACGCGCAGGGTGCCGTCGGCGAAGATCACTCCGGTGCGGCCGACCGCGTTCTCGCCTGCGGTCACGAAGCTGAAGGTGTCCCCGTCGTAGTGGGTCAGCGGGAAGCGCAGGGGCTTCGGGCCGAGGGCGAGGGTGAGCGCGCCGTTGTCGTCGGCGGTCACGGTGGCCTTGCCGTAGTAGGGGTTGTCGTAGGTTCCGGTGTACGCGGCGCTGTCCCGGGCGGGCCGCGCACCGGCGGGCGGGTGCGCGTAGTCGGTGCTCGACCCGTTCGGGGGCGCGAGGGCCGCCGCGTAGGCGGAGGCGGCCAGGGCGAGCCAGTCGGTGGAGACCTTGCCGTGCTCGGCGTAGTCGAAGAAGTCCAGGGCGACGGCGTCGGGCAGACCGACCGGGGCGCCGTTGGTCAGGACGACGATGCCGAGCTGCTCCAGCGGCAGCATGGTGACGTTGGTGTTGGCGCCGAGTTCGAAGCCGCCGGAGTGGCTCAGACGCAGGCGGCCGGCCTGGTCGTAGCCGACGTTCCAGCCGAGGCCGTAGAAGCTGGTGGTGCCGATCGCGTTGGTCGGCTGGGACACGATCTCGGGCAGGTGGGTCCGGGCGAGGGTGTCGGCGGGGATGATCCGCTTCCCGTCGAGGGTGCCTCCGGCGAGCTGCAGTCGCAGCCAGCGCGCCATGTCGGTGGCGGTGGAGCTGGTACCGCCGGCCGGGGACTGGGCGTCGGGGTTGCGGACGAAGCGGGGGCTCCAGGTGCCGTCGGCGTTCCTGACGTGGGTGGAGGCGTGGTCGGGGGCGTTGATGAAGTCGGCGAACTCGGTGCTCGTGCGGGTCATGCCGGCGGGCTTGAAGAGGGTGTCGGCGCTGAGCTTCTGCCAGCTGGTGCCCTTGGCGCGGGCGACGGCCTCGGCGGCGGCCGTGAGACCGAAGTTGGTGTAGGCGTAGCTCGCCCGGAACGGGGAGAGGGGCTCCAGCCGCAGGTGGTCGAGGATGTACGCCTGGTCGTAGCCGAGGTCCTCGAGGAGGTCGCCGGCGTGGTCGGGGAGGCCGCTGCGGTGGGAGAACAGATCGGCGGCGGTGACGTGGTCGGTGACCCAGGGGTCCTTCAGGGAGAACCCGGGCAGGACGGTGCGGTCGTCCCATTCCTGGGGGTCGGTGAGGGCGCCGGCCACGACCGTGGAGGAGACGGGCTTGGACACCGAGGCGAGCTGGAAGACGGTGTCGGGGCCGACCGTGGCGCTCTCGCCCGTCCTGCGGAGGCCGTAGCCCTTGATGTGGACGACCTTGTCGTCGTGGACGACTGCCACGGACACGCCGGGGACGCCGGTGCGGCGCATCATGTCCTCGACGGTGCGGTCGAGGCGGGCGACGGCCTTGTCGACGGCGGCGTCCGTGATCTGGGGTTTCGGGGCGGGGGGCGGCGTGGGCGCGGCGGTGGCCGTGCCCGTGGCGATGGCCGTGACGCCTATCGCCGCGGTCAGGAGGCCCGCGGCCCCGGCTGCTCCGAGGGCGGAGAGCTTGCGCATGGGGTCATTGTCCTGCCGGTGGCCGCGGCGCGCCCGTCGCCGTCCTGCGGTGGGCGCGTGCGGCGCCGTTGCCGGGGGCGCCGCCCCCGGACCCCCGCGCCTCAAACGCCGGCGAGGCTGGAAGGACCGGGGCTCCGCCGACCCGCGCCCGGAACGCCGGCGAGGCTGAAAGGACCGGGGCTCCGCCCCCGAACCCGCGCCTCGAACGTCGGCGGGGAAAAACCTTCAGGCAGCGGCGCGGTGTTCCTGTTCGGCTTCCACCGTGGCGTTCCAGTCGCGCTTGATCGCGCGCCAGCCCTCGTCCGTCTCGCCCAGGCGCCAGTAGCCCGAGATCGACAGGCGCTCGCGCGGGACACCGCGCTCCATGCGCAGGTGGCGGCGCAGCTCCTTGACGAAGCCGGCCTCGCCGTGGACGAAGGCGTGGACGTCCGTGGAGGGGAACTCCATGGACGTGACGGCCTCCACCAGGGCCTCGCCGACCGGGCGGTCGCCGCGGTGCAGCCAGATCGGGACGATGCCGTCCGGGGTGGCG
Source organism: Streptomyces sp. CLCI03 (assembly GCF_053615355.1). Lineage (NCBI taxonomy): Bacteria > Bacillati > Actinomycetota > Actinomycetes > Kitasatosporales > Streptomycetaceae > Streptomyces > Streptomyces sp. CLCI03. The sequence continues at coordinate 6,425,854 of NZ_CM132132.1, forward strand.
ACCTTCAGCTCGTCGGCCGGGCCGTCGATCTCCACGAAGGCGTGGACCTTCGCGCCCGCAGGCATCCGCTCCATCGCGGCGGCGATCGCGGGCAGGGCGCTCTCGTCGCCCACCAGGAGGTGCCAGCCGGCCACCGGGTCCGGGGCGTAGGCGCCGCCCGGGCCGAGGAAGCGTACGAGTTCGCCCGGCTGCACCCGCGCCGCCCAGGGGCCGGCCAGGCCCTCGTCGCCGTGGACCACGAAGTCGAGGGTCAGCTCCAGGTGCACCGGGTCCCAGCCGCGGACCGTGTACGCCCGCTGGCGCGGCCACTGCGCCCGGGGGAAGTCCGCGCGGATCCGGTCCAGGTCCCACGGCGCGGGATAGGTCACGCCCGCCGGGGCGAACAGCAGCTTCACGTAATGGTCGGTGTACTCGCCCGCGCCGAACTCCCGGAGGCCCTCACCGCCCAGCACGAGCCGCACCATGTGCGGCGACAGCCGCTCGGTGCGTACGACGACGGCGGTGCCGACGGTGCGGGCGCGTCCTTCTGCCACGGTGACTCCCCTGACTCCATGAAACTTAGCCTTACCTAAGTTATCACCTCATGGGCGCAGCGCGCTGCTCAGGCGAGTGACCGCGCCTCCCAGACCCCACCGATGGGCTAGCGCATCCACCAGTTCGGGCTGCGCCGGGGCCGTCGGAAGGGCCGGGTCGAACGCGGGCAACGGCACGTCCGTGGCCACCTGGACCACCTTGGGCGCCACCGCCAGATAGGGCCGGGACTCGTCCAGCCGCTTGCGCTGGGTCGGGGTCAGCTTCGACTTCGGGTCGTCGATCGCCGCGATGATCCCGGCCAGGGTGCCGTAGGCGTCCAGGAGTTTGGCGGCCGTCTTCTCGCCGATGCCGGGGACGCCCGGCAGGCCGTCGCTCGGGTCGCCGCGCAGCAGTGCCAGATCCGCGTAACCGGGGCCGTCCACCCCGTACTTCTCACGCAGCCACGCCTCGTCGGTCAGTTGCAGGGTGCCCACGCCCTTGAGCGGGTACAGCACCCGACGCTGCCGGGCGTCGTCCACCAGCTGGTACAGGTCCCGGTCGCCGGTGACGATGTCCACCGGGCCGCTCGCGCGGGCCGTGAGCGTACCGATCACGTCGTCCGCCTCGTACCCGGCGACCCCGACCCGGGCGATGCCGAAGGCGTCCAGCGCCGCCTCGATGATCGGCACCTGCGGGGCGAGGGTGTCCGGGGTCTCCTCCACGTCCGGGCCGGTCTCCGTCTCCTCGGCCACCCGGTGCGCCTTGTAGGAGGGGATCAGCTCCACCCGCCAGTGCGGCCGCCAGTCGGCGTCCATGCACGCCACCAGATCGTCCGGCCGGTGGTCCTGGACGAGCCGGCCGATGAAGTCGAGCAGCCCGCGCACGGCGTTGACCGGGGTGCCGTCGGGGGCCTTCACCGAGTCCGGCACACCGAAGTAGGCGCGGTAGTAGAGGGAGGCGGTGTCCAGGAGCATCAGGCGTCGTGTCGTCACGGAGTCGATGATGCCGCAACGCACCCCGGCGGATGTCCCGGCCGCTCGGACACCCCGCGCCGCGACGGACAGTGAGCGCATGTGTACGGGAAGAGCCGTGCACGCGAAACCGGAGGCGGTTGCTGCGTAAGGTGCTTACAGCACACCGATGTGCGACAGACATGGGGAGGGCAGCCCCGACATGAACGACAGGGACGGCATCGACGGCACCGATGGCATGGACGGCAAGCTGAACGACAGGGACGACAAGAGCAAGGACAAGGACGGCAAGGAGCCGCTCCGGGTGGGCGTGGCCGTGCGCAAGCGGCGCCGCGCGCTCCATCTCACGCTGGCCGCCGTGTCGGCGCGCAGCGGCCTGTCGGTGCCCTTCCTGAGTCAGATAGAGAACGAGCGGGCCCGGCCCAGCATGCGCTCCCTGGAGCGGGTCGCGGACGCCCTGGAGACCACGGCCGTCGAGCTGCTGGCCGCCTCCGACACCGCGCGCACGGTGGACCTCGTACGGGCCGGTGACGCCTCCGGGCTCACCCCGGCCCCGGGCGTCCGCCCCCTGGTCCGCGGACACCACCAGCTGCACGCGATGGAGTTCACCGGGGACCAGGACGCCGGACGCGAGTACCAGCACCGCAACGACGAACTGATGTACGTGGTCGAGGGTGCCTGTCAGGTCGAAGCGGAAGGGCGGGCGTACCGGCTGGAGAGCGGGGACGCGCTGTTCCTGTCCGGCGGGGTGCGCCACCGCTGGCGGGCCGTCACCGAGGACACCCGGATCCTCGTCGTCGCGGTGGGCGAGCACATCCACGCGACCTCCGAGCCCCCGTCGCCGGGACACTGACCGGCGTGCGGCGGATCGTCTCGCTGGTGCCCTCGTTGACCGAGGCGGTGGCCGTGAGCGCGCCGGGGCGGCTGGTCGGGGTCACCGACTGGTGCACACACCCCGCGGACCTCGGGGGCGCGGTGCGCGTCGGGGGGACGAAGAACCCCGACGTGGCGGCGATCGCTGAGCTCCGGCCGGACCTGGTCATCGCCAACGAGGAGGAGAACCGGGCCCCCGACCTGGCGGCGCTGCGCGCGGCCGGGGTCGAGGTGCTGGTCACCGAGGTACGGGACCTCCCGCAGGCGCTGCGGGAACTGGACCGGGTGCTCGTGGGGGCGCTGGGGCTGACGAGGCCCGGGTGGCTGGCGGACGCGGAGCGGGCGTGGGGCCGGGTGGAGCCGCCGGCCGGTACGCGCACCGCCTTCGTGCCGATCTGGCGGCGGCCGTGGATGGTGCTCGGGCGGGACACCTTCGCCGGGGACCTGCTGGCACGGCTGGGCGTGCGCAACGTCTACGCCGCGCATGCGGAGCGGTATCCGCGGGTGCCGGTGGAGGAACTCGCCGGGGCCGGCTGTGATCTGGTGGTGCTGCCGGACGAGCCGTACCGCTTCACCGCCGAGGACGGGCCGGAGGCCTTCCCGGGGCTGCCGGCCGCGCTGCTCAGCGGCCGGCACCTGACCTGGTACGGGCCCTCGCTGGCCGAGGCGCCGGTGGTGCTGGCGCGGGCGTTGGGTGCGGCGCGGTAGCCGTTCGGCTCCGGCGGCTCCGGCCGGTCGGTGGTTCCGGGGCTCCGCCCCGGACCCCGCGCCTCAAGCGCCGGCGGGGCTGGGTGGTGTGGGGCGGTGCCCCGCCGGAGTGTCTCCTCGGCTCGCGCGGTACTGCCTTTCTCGGCTGTTCGCGGGGGTGCGCGCTCGTCCTGCGGGGACACTCCGCCGTGTCCCCGCCCCACGGCAGGACTTCGACAGTGCCCCCCGAAGCCGCCCCGACGCGTGGGGAGCGGGGACGGGCAGGGGTGTCCCCGCAGGACGAGCGCGCACCCCCGCGCACAGCCGAGACATGCCCGCATCGCGCGAGCCGAGGAGACACCCCTGCCCGTCCCCGCGCACCCGCCCGCACCGTGAGCGGATCCCGCCCCGCAGGCCGACACGGCCCTGCCCGCACCGAGCCCGGAGCCCGTCCGCCCCGCCCGGAGGGAACGGCGCGAGCCGGGAGACACCCCTGCCCGGCCCCGCGCACCCGCCCACACGGCAGTCCGGATCCCGGCCCGCAGGCCGATACGGACCGGCTGGGTCGACCCGGACCGCCACCCGCCGCGGGAGCGGAACGGTCAGCCGGCCAGGAGGCGGCCGGAGAGGAGGCCGCGCAGGGTGTGGGCGGCGGCCAGGAGCCAGGCGGTCAGCAGGGCCAGGAAGAGGGCGGTGGCCAGCCAGGCGAAGGCGGTCAGGCCCGTGTGGCGGGCCAGGCCGGTGGCGCCGGTGACGCAGGTGCCGACGGGGAAGGTCAGGGCCCACCAAGTCATCGCGAAGCCCATGCCGTTCCGGGCAGCCCGGACCAGCATGGCCGTGGCCAGGGCCAGCCACAGCAGGGCGAAGCCCATCACGGGGACCCCGTAGACCACGGCGAAGGCACCCAGGGCGCCCGCGTAGCTGCCGTCGATCGACTGGGGGGCGACGTCGGCGAGCTGGTTGACGGCGGTGGTGGACTGGCCGAGGGGGCCGAGGACCAGGAAGAGGGTGGGGGTCAGGACCAGGGGGAGGGGGCCGCCCACGATCAGTCGGCCGAAGATCAGAGGGAGCATCAGCAGGGTGGCGAGCAGGCTGATGCCGAACATGGCGTAGCAGGCGAGCAGCAGGGTCTCGCGGGGCTGGCCCGCGGGCAGGTGGGGTATCAGCAGCGGGCCGAGGGCGGCGGAGACCATGGGCGGCACCAGGGGGAGCAGCCAGACGGCGGTGGCCTGCTGGGGCTCGACCTTGTGGCGTACGACCATCAGGTAGGGCAGCGCCACGGCCGTGACCAGGCCGATCACGGTACCGACGGTGAAGAGGACGGCGTCCACGGCGACGGCCGCGCTCGTTCCGATGAGGTCCTTGCCGACGATGAGGGTGCCGCCGCCGACGGCCAGCAGGGCCATCGAGAGGCAGCCGTAGAACGGGGCGACGGAAGGGTCGAGCAGGTGGGCACGGGCCTGGTCGCGGTGGTGGAGCCAGTGCCCGGCGCGGGCCGTGAGGAGCACGGCGAGGGCGGCGGCGGACAGGGCCCAGACGAGCTGGCAGGCCACGCGTTGGCCGGGGAGCTGGTACGGGAGGGTCGCGCCGGCGTTGGCGAGGATCGCCGTACCCATGACGCAGGCGTACCAGTTGGGGCCGAGATGCCGCAGCGCGGGGGCCTTGTGGGTCCGGGCTGCGGGGGTGGTCTGGGTGCGGGGTCGCACGAGGGTGGTGGCCATGGCTCCAGCCTCGCGGTGGGGCGCACGGGGCGGCAGAGGCCATCTCTCTATGAGGCCATAAACTGATGTTATGGGTAATGAGGAGTGGGTTCCGCTGGCACACCGGGTACCGGACCTGGGTGCGCTGGAACTGCTGCTCGCGGTCGCGCGGGTCGGCAGCCTGAGCGGCGCGGCCCGGCGTCTCGGGATCACCCAGCCCGCCGCGAGCAGCCGGATCCGGGCGATGGAGACCCGGCTCGGCGTGGCGCTGGTGGACCGCTCCCCGCGGGGTTCGACGCTCACGGCCGAGGGGGCGCTCGTCACGGACTGGGCCCGGCGGGTGGTGGAGGCCGCGGAGGCCTTCGACGCGGGGGCGCAGGCGCTGCGCGGGCGGCGGGACTCGCGGCTGCGGGTGGCCGCCAGTATGACCATCGCGGAGTACCTGCTGCCGGGCTGGCTGATCGCCCTGCGCGGGCAGCGCCCGGACACGGCGGTGTCCCTGCACGCCGGGAATTCGGCGGTGGTCGCCGAACGGGTCCTCACCCATGAGGCCGACCTCGGTTTCGTGGAGGGGCTGACCGTGCCCGAGGGACTGGACTCGGCGGTGATCGCGCAGGACCGCCTGGTGGTGGCGGTGGCCCCCGGTCACCCGTGGGCCCGCAGGGCCAAGGGGGTGTCGGCGGTGGAGCTGGCCTCGACCCCGTTGATCCTGCGCGAGCGGGGGTCCGGCACCCGGCAGGTCCTGGACGCCGCGCTGGTCTCGGCGGGCGGGCTGGCCGCGCCTCTGCTGGAACTGGCGTCGACCACGGCGGTGAAGGCGGCGGCGCTGGGCGGTGCCGGGCCGTGCGTGCTCTCGGAGCTGGCGGTCGGGGACGAACTGGGTGCGCGGCGGCTGGTGGAGGTTCCGGTGTCGGGCGCGCCGCTCGACCGTGCCCTCCGGGCGGTCTGGCCGGCGGGCTCCCGGCCGGCGGGCCCGGCCCGTGACCTGCTGTCCCTGACCCGGGGTGGCTAGGTCGTCTCTTTCGGATCTTGTCGGCCCGGCACGATCCGAAAGAGACGACCTAGGAGAGCGGGCGGACCGTGAGGATCTGTTCCGCGTGGCCGACCGGGCCGTCGATGTCGTGCAGGACGCTGCTGGTGAGTCCCTGACCCGACGGGCCGAAGGTGACGGTGGTGTCCAGGCCGGTCCACGGGCCGCGGGGCGGACGGTGCAGGTGGACGGTCAGGTCGAGGTTCGGGAACATCCACGCGGTGGGGTCCTGCTGGACCGCGATGCCGTTCGCGGTGTCCACGAGCGCCATGTACGAGGCGAGGGCGCTGACCGGCTCGCCCGCGACCAGAGCGAGGGGTGAGGACACCCAGGCCGCCTTCGTCCGGCCGCGGCGGGACGGGGGTGTCCGGCGTACCTCGATGGAGGAGACGTAGCCGCCGCTCCACTCCTCGTCCATCGCCCAGACGTCGAGTTCCTCGGGGGCGGGCAGCCGCGGGTGGGGGCTGTCGGCCACGGAGGAGGAGTCCAGGGTGGCCAGCAGCCAGGCGCGGGCGCGGACCACGGTACGGCCGCCGATGACCACGTTCGCTTCGAGAAGCTCGATGGTGCGGCCCGGCCGAAGGGTCTCGACGGTGATCTCGCACGCGTCGAGGGCGATGCGGCCGAGGATGTCGTAGCTGATCCGCGCGAGCGCGGGCGGTTCGGGCCGCCGCGCCAGGTGGTCGTCGATCGCGTGCACCACGAGGCCGGCGAGCGGGCTGAAGTGCTGCTCGTCGGCGTTCCACGCACCCCCCGCGTGGGCGGTGGGCTTGAAGCCGTGCTCGCCCGTCCGCTCGTAGTAGCTCTCGGGTGCGGCGGTGCCGGTGGTCACGGGATCCGTCTCCTCGGAAGGGGGACAACGCGCAGGAGTGGGTGTATCGCTCACGCATCGTAGGAGGTGCCGTTCCGTCCGTCACCGTGATCTGCCGGACGTTGGGGCGGAGGTCGTGCGTCCGTTCGGGGGAGGAGGGATCGATTCGGCGCGGTGCGGAGGGTGACCCCGGGCGGGACCGCGGGAAAGGTGGCTCCCGCACGCGTCCCCCCACGAGGAGAACCCCTGATGCGTCTTCGCCAGGCCGCGGTCGCCGCTTTCGGCGCCTTCACGCTCCTGCTGACCCTCCCGACCTCGGCCTCGGCGGCCACGGGAGAGTTCCAGTACACGGTCACGGGCCTTGACGGCCGCCCCCTGGTGGTGATCCTGGAAGACCCCGAGAGCCGGCAGTGCATCACGCTGCCCGAGGTCGCCGACCCCGCTGCCAGTTCCCCGGCGCACTCGCCGCGCAACAGGACCACCTCTGCGGCGACGGTCTTCACCGAACCCGGCTGCGAAGGGGACTTCTTCACGTTGCGGCCGCTCACGGGCCACGGCTCGGCGCGTCTGCAGCTGCGGTCGGTCGTCTTCGGCTGAGCTGTCCGGGGACGCCGCCGGGCCACCGCCACGGGCCCGGCCGGCGTCAGCCCGGGGCTTCGGACTCGGACCGGGCCTGCAGGCGCTTCGTCAGGAGCGAGCCCACCACGATCAGCCCGACACCCAGCCACCACATGTTGTCGACGATCAGGACGGCGATGCCGATCGGTACGAGCAGGCCCGCCAGCGGCACCAGGAAGCCCGCCCACGGGGTGGGCTCGGCGGGCAGGCCGGAGGCTTCGCGGACCGCTCGGGCGCGGGCGACGTCCGGGTACCAGACGGTGAACTTCACGGCGGCGACGATCGCCAGGATCTGGATGATCCAGCCGGTCCAGATGTTGTTCGGGTTGTGCAGCACCAGGTCGCCGTAGGCTCCCGCGGCGGCTGCCACCAGGAAGGCGATGCCCCAGGCCCCGGTGATCATGTAGTTGGTGTGCAGGAAGCCGCGCGTGTGCCAGAGCGACGGATCGACCTGTTCGCGGGCGTACTGGATCGTGAACGGCATCCGGACGGCCATCGAGCCGAAGGCGATCACCGCCAGCGCGATGTTGGCGACCTCTCCCGCGTACGTCTCCAGCCAGCGCAGGGTTCCGTCGTCGACGAGGGCTCCGATGACGGCCATCGACGCGAAGAAGACCACGTCGGCCAGTTCCAGCAGCTTCCAGGAGCTGCCGCGGTTGACCAGGTGGCCCACCGCGATCAGCGCGACTGCCGTGGCGAGGGCCAGTCCGACGGCCAGTTCGAATCGTCCGGGGCCGACCAGCAGCGAGAAGATGATCCACGGCGCCATGCCCACGACCGGGTTGTCCAGGAACCCGGCCACCGGCCCTTTCGCCGTACGGTGCGCGTCGGTGCTCACCCATCCAGCGTGCCCGCCCGGCGGGGGACCGGCCATTCGAGCGGGGCTGCCCCAGCGCGCCGCCCCCTCCCGGGCGCCGGTCGGGCGCGTGGGACGGGGCGGACGGCGGGGGCGTCAGCCCACCGGTACCGCGGTACGGACGGAGGCCGCCTCGACGAGGGCGGACATCACCCGGGTGTCGGTGTCCCGCTCCGGGTGCCACTGGACGCCCATCACCCACCGCTCGGGGTCGGGCAGTTCGATCGCCTCCACCGTGCCGTCGACCGCGTGGGCCGAGACGACCAGGCCCCGGCCCAGGCGGTCGACGGCCTGGTGGTGGTAGGTCGGGACATGGGCCTCCTGCGGGACCAGGTCCGCGTAGCGGGTGCCCGGGACCGGGCGGACCGGGTGCGAGGACATGACCCCCGGGGTAGCGACGTGCCCGTCGATGTGCTGGACGAGCGTGCCGCCCAGGGCCACGTTCAGGGCCTGCATGCCCCGGCAGATCCCGAGGACCGGCAGGTCCGCGTCCAGCGCCGCCGCGATCAGGGCCAGCTCCCAGTGGTCGCGGACCGTGGCGGGGGCTCCCGTACGGGAGTCGCGCGCGGCTCCGTAGTGCACCGGGTCCAGGTCCGGGCCGCCCGCGACGACCAGGCCGTCCACCCGGCTCAGCACCTCCGCCGCCGATCCGGGTTCGTCCGGCGGGAGCAGCACGGCCGCGCCGCCCGCCGCCTGGACGAGTTCGTGGTACCCGGTCGGTACGAGGGATGTCGGGAGGTCCCACACGCCGTAGCGGGTGGATTCCTCGACGTAGGTGGTGATGCCGATGAGCGGCCTGGGCACGTTCGATACCTCCGGGAAGGGCGTGGCGGACGGTGACAGGGTTTCAGTCGCGGGACAGTTCCGCCTCGGCTTCCGCCAGAGCCGCGAACTCCTCCTCCGGGGCCGAGGCCACCAGGTGGTGGCGACTGTAGAAGGCGAAGTAGGCCAGCGCGACGGCGTACACGGCGAGCGCGATGAGCGCCGCGTCCTTGTCCACCAGGAAGGTGGCGACCAGGGCCGACAGGGCGAGTGCGAAGGCCACCGAGGAGGTCAGGATCCCGCCCGGGGTGCGGTACGGGCGCTCCAGGTCCGGCTCCCGGCGGCGCAGCACGATGTGCGAGAGGGCCATCAGGGCGTAGGAGATGGTGGCGCCGAACACCGCGATGTTCAGCATGCGGGCGCCGTTGCCGGTGGCCGCGGCGAGGGCGAAGCCGATGGCGCCGGGGATGATCAGACCCAGGTACGGGGCCTTGCGCTTCGAGGTGAGCGAGAGGAAGCGGGGCAGGTAGCCGGCCCGGGAGAGGGCGAAGAGCTGGCGCGAGCCCGCGTAGATGAGGGAGAAGAAGGAGGCCACCAGGCCCGCCAGGCCCGCGTAGTTCACGAAGCGGCTGAGCGCGGTCGGGCCGCCGTCCCCTTCCAGGGCCACGACCAGCGGGTTGCCCGCGGCCTTGACGGCGTCGGCGCCCTGGGCGCCGGTCGCGGCGAAGAAGGTGATCAGCGCGAGCAGCGCGAGGATGCCCATGGAGATGGAGAGGGCCTTCGGCATGGAGCGGACCGGGTCCTTGGCCTCCTCGGCGGCCAGCGGGACGCCCTCGACGCCGAGGAAGAACCACATGCCGAACGGGAAGGCGGCCCAGATGCCCAGCACGCCCAGCGGCAGCCAGGAGTTGGAACCGAAGGCGTTCGCGTCGACGGGGATGTTGTTCAGGCCGGAGGCGTCGAACTCGGTGAAGGCCCCCACCGCGAAGATCAGCAGTGCGGCGACGGCGATCGCGGTCACGACGAGGCTGAAGCGCAGCGCCTCGCCGACGCCCCAGAGGTGGACGCCGATGAAGACGACGAAGCAGCCGAGGTAGACCGGCCAGCTGGAGGTGAGTCCGAAGAGGCCGAGGGACTCGACGTAGTCGCCGATGAAGATGACGATCGCGGCCGGGGCCAGGATGTATTCGATCAGGATGGCGGTGCCGGTGAGGAAACCGCCCCACGGGCCGAGCGCGCGGCGGGCGAAGCCGTAGCCGCCGCCCGCGGTCGGCAGGATGGTGGACAGCTCGGCGAGCGAGAAGACCAGACAGGCGTACATCGCGCCCATGAGGACGGTGGCGATGGCGAGGCCGCCGAAGCCGCCCTTGTCGAGGCCGACGTTCCAGCCGGAGAAGTCCCCGGAGACTACGTAGGCGACGCCGAGACCGGTCAGGAGCAGCCAGCCGGCGCTGCCACGGCGCAGCGTCCGGCGTGCGAGGTACTCGTCGGGGCCGGCCCCGCCGTCGGGGGATGTGGTGGGTGCGGGTACGGCGGCGAGCCGTGCCTCGATGTCGTCGGCCATCGTGCGCTCCTGCCTCAGGGCAATGGTTGTGGGGCGTACCTTTGCCTTAGAGCGGTGGAGTGCGCAAGACCTCTGCGTTAAACAGAAGTTACGAAACCCTCTCGGGCCGCCCCCGGGCGCGGCTCAGGCCAGGAAGCCCCGCAGCAGCGCCGCCGTGCCGCAGCAGTGCTCGCGCATGGTCTCCCGGGCCTTGGTCGCGTCGCCCGCCAGTACCGCCTCGACCAGCGTGCTGTGCTGCTGCTGGGAGTGCTCCAGGTTGCGTACGAGCAGCGGGATGCAGTCCAGCAGGTCGTTCACGCCGGCCCGGACGGCCGCGTACTGGGCCGTCAGGGTGGCGGATCCGGCCAGTTCGCACAGGGTCAGGTGGAAGAGCGTGTCCTGGCGGCGGTAGTCGGCGAGCGGGGCGTCGTGGGTGGCGGTCAGAGCGCCGAGCAGTCGTTCGGTGCCCTCCTCGGTCAGGCCTTGCGAGGCGCACAGGCCGGCCGCCCCCACCTCCAGGACCTCGCGGAATCGCAGGACGTCCTCGATGTCCACCCCCGCGACACGCCGGCGCAGTTCCTCCTCGGCGCCACCGGCCGGGGTGTCGGGTCGGGGCAGCACGAACGTTCCGCCGTACCGCCCGCGCCGGGCCTCCACGAGCCCCTGGTCCTGCAGCACCTTCAGCACCTCGCGCAGGGTGACGCGGCTGATCCCCATCCGTTCGGCCAGCTCACGCTCGGGCGGGAGTCGTTCGCCGCCGGGCACCAGGCCCAGTCGGACCACCTGCAGGATCTGCTCCAGCGCTTCCTCGAAACCGTTGCCCGCCCGCACCTGCCGCAGTACGGGATTCAGTCGCGCGATGGCGTCGCCTTCGCTCGCCGTATCGGTCATCTCGGCTCCTCCCCTTCCCAAGCAATGGTTCTATTCAATACCTTAGGCCTCCTCGGCTCACCGAAGGAGAGATTCCAGTGGTAGACCGCAAGCCGCCGCTCGCGCCCGAGGAGCTCCGCTCCCTCGTCGCCAGCGGTGAGATCGACACAGTCGTCCTGGCCTTCCCCGACATGCAGGGGCGGCTCCAGGGCAAGCGGTTCGCCGCACAGTTCTTCCTCGACGAGGTCCTTGAGCACGGTACCGAGGGCTGCAACTACCTCCTCGCCGTCGATACCGACATGAACACCGTCGACGGTTACGAGATGTCCTCCTGGGACCGGGGCTACGGCGACTTCGCCATGCACCCCGACCTCGCCACCCTGCGCCGCATCCCGTGGAACCCCGGCAGCGCCTTCCTGCTGGCCGACCTCGCCTGGAACGACGGCTCGCCCGTCGTCGCCGCACCCCGGCAGATCCTGCGCCGCCAGCTGGAACGCCTCGCCGAGGCCGGGTACACCGCGATGGTCGGCACCGAGCTGGAGTTCATGGTCTTCCAGGACACCTACGAGCAGGCCTGGAACTCGGGCTACCGCGACCTGACCCCGGCCAACCAGTACAACATCGACTACTCCGTCCTCGGGACCGGCCGCATCGAACCCCTGCTGCGCCGGATCCGCAACGAGATGCAGGCAGCGGGCCTGATCGTCGAGTCGGCCAAGGGGGAGTGCAACCTCGGCCAGCACGAGATCGCCTTCCGCTACGACGAGGCGCTCACCACCTGCGACCAGCACTCCGTCTACAAGACCGGAGCCAAGGAGATCGCCTCCCAGGAAGGCGTCTCGCTCACCTTCATGGCGAAGTTCGACGAGCGTGAGGGCAACTCCTGTCATATCCACCTCTCGCTGGCCGACGCCGACGGACGCAACGCGATGGCCGGGGACGGCCCGGGCGGAATGTCACCGGTGATGCGGCACTTCCTGGCCGGCCAGCTGGCCGCGCTGCGCGACTTCTCCCTTCTCTACGCCCCCAACATCAATTCGTACAAGCGTTTCCGGCCGGGATCCTTCGCGCCGACCGCCGTCGCCTGGGGCGTGGACAACCGGACCTGCGCTCTCCGCGTGGTCGGCCACGGCCGTTCCATGCGCTTCGAGAACCGCCTCCCCGGCGGCGACGTCAACCCCTACCTCGCCGTCGCCGGCCTGGTCGCGGCCGGGCTGTACGGCATCGAGCACCGCCTGGAACTGCCCGAGGCCTGCGGCGGGAACGCGTACACGGCCGACTTCGCGCACGTCCCCACCACCCTGCGCGAGGCCGCCGAGCTCTGGGAGAACAGCGAGATCGCCAAGGCCGCCTTCGGCCCCGAAGTGGTCGCGCACTACCGGAACATGGCCCGCGTGGAACTCGACGCCTACGACTCCGCGGTGACCGACTGGGAGCTGCGCCGCTCCTTCGAACGCCTGTAGCCACCGCACGCCACCGAACGAAACTGTGAGGCACCACGTGTCCGATGCGCTGGAAGTGCTCAATCCGGCCACCGAGGAAACCGTCGCCATCGTCCCGGCCGCCACACGGGACGATGTCGACGCCGCCGTCGCCCGGGCCGCCACGGCCCAGCGCGCCTGGTCGGCGGCCGCCCCCGCCGACCGGGCCCGGCTGCTGCGCCGCTTCGCCGCGGTCGTCGACGGCCACATCGAGGAACTGGCCCAGCTGGAGGTCCGCGAAGCCGGCCACACCATCGGCAACGCCCGCTGGGAAGCCGGCAACGTACGCGACCTCCTCGACTTCGCCGCCGGGGGAGTGGAACGCCTCTCCGGCCGCCAGATCCCCGTCGCCGGCGGCATCGACATCACCTTCCTCGAACCCCTCGGCGTCATCGGCGTGATCGCCCCGTGGAACTTCCCCATGCCGATCGCCGCCTGGGGCCTGGCCCCCGCCCTCGCCGCGGGCAACGCCGTCATCCTCAAGCCCGCCGAGACCACTCCCCTGACCGCGCTGCGCCTCGCCGAACTCGCCCTCGAAGCCGGGATCCCCGAACACCTCTTCCAGGTGCTCCCCGGCCGCGGTGACGTCACCGGCGACGCGCTCGTCGAACACCCCGGCGTCGCGAAGATCGTCTTCACCGGGTCCACCCGCGTCGGCAAGCAGATCATGGCCAAGTGCGCCGACCGGGTGAAGCGCGTCACCCTCGAACTCGGCGGCAAGAGTCCCAACATCGTCTTCGCCGACGCCGACCTCGAAGCCGCGGCCGCCGCCGCCCCCATGGCCTTCCTCGACAACACCGGCCAGGACTGCTGCGCCCGCACCCGGATCCTCGTCCAGCGTTCCGCCTACGACCGCTTCCTGGAGCTCGTCGCCCCCGGCATCGCGGCCGTGACCGTCGGCGACCCGCTCGACGAGAAGACGCAAGTGGGCCCGCTGATCTCACGGACCCAGCTGGACCGCGTACGGTCCTTCGTCACCGACGACCTCACCGCGATCCGCGGCACCGCCCCCGAGGGCCCCGGCTTCTGGTACCCGCCCACCCTCGTCACGGACGTCGCCCCCACCGCGCCCGTCGCCGCCGAGGAGGTCTTCGGACCGGTAGCCGTCGTCCTGCCCTTCGAGGACGAGGAGGACGCCGTACGCCTGGCCAACGCCACCGAATACGGCCTCTCCGGCTCCCTCTGGACCCGCGACGTCGGACGCGCGCTGCGCGTCTCGCGCGCCGTCGCCGCCGGCAACCTGTCCGTCAACTCCCACAGCAGCGTCCGCTACTGGACCCCCTTCGGCGGCTACAAGCAGTCCGGACTCGGCCGCGAGCTCGGACCCGACGCCCTCACCGCTTTCACCGAGACCAAGAACGTCTTCATCAGCACGGAGGCCTGAAGCACATGTCCAACGAAGAGATCGTCTGCCGCCGCCTGGTCGGCCGTACCGCCGTCATCACCGGAGCCGGCAGCGGCATCGGCCTCGCCACCGCCCGCCGCCTGGCCTCCGAGGGCGCCAACATCGTCTGCGCCGACATCGACGAGACCGCCGGCAAGGCCGCGGCCGAAGAGGTCGGCGGCACCTTCGTCAAGGTCGACGTCACCAGCCCCGAGGAGGTCGAGGCGCTGTTCAAGACGGCCTTCGACACCTACGGCTCCGTGGACATCGCCTTCAACAACGCGGGCATCTCACCCCCGGACGACGACTCCATCCTGACCACCGGCCTGGAGGCCTGGAAGCGCGTCCAGGACGTCAACCTCACCTCCGTCTACCTGTGCTGCAAGGCCGCCCTGCCCTACATGCAGCGCCAGGGCCGCGGCTCCATCATCAACACCGCCTCCTTCGTCGCCATCATGGGCGCCGCCACCTCCCAGATCTCCTACACCGCCTCCAAGGGCGGGGTGCTCGCCATGTCCCGCGAGCTCGGTGTGCAGTTCGCCCGCGAGGGCATCCGCGTCAACGCCCTGTGCCCGGGGCCCGTGAACACCCCGCTGCTGCAGGAACTGTTCGCCAAGGACCCCGAGCGCGCCGCCCGCCGCCTCGTCCACATCCCGCTCGGCCGCTTCGCCGAACCCACCGAGATCGCCGCCGCCGTCGCCTTCCTCGCCAGCGACGACTCCTCCTTCATCAACGCCACCGACTTCCTCGTCGACGGCGGCATCTCCGGCGCGTACGTCACCCCGCTGTAGGCCCCGCCACCACCGCATCCCGGCCGGCCGGGCACCGAGAGGTGCCCGGCCGGCCCCTTCGGGCTGTCCCCGAACCTCGAAGGAGCAGCATGCACAGAACATGGGCAGCCCCCCTCGCACTCGTGGTGGTCACCGGATCCGGCCTCCTGGCGGCCCCACCCGCCGAGGCCGCGCACGCACCCTGTCCCCCGGTCACCATCGGCTCCGGCTGGTACGGCGACAACCGGAGCCGCCTCCAGCAGCTCATCGACCGGTACGGCGCCTGCGGCCCGTACCGGCCCGGCCGCGCGGCGCCCGTCGCCGTCTTCGACTGGGACAACACCGTCGTCAAGAACGACGTCGGCGACGCCACCCTGTTCTGGCTCCTGCGCAACGGCCGGATCCGCCGGCCCGCCACCGGTGACTGGTCCACCACCAGCCGCCACCTCACCCCCGCCGCCACGAAGGCCCTGGCCGACGCCTGCGACGCCCTCGCCCGCCCCGGCACCCCCCTGCCCACCGGAACCCCCGCCGGAGCGGCCTGCGCCGACGAGATCAACGCCGTCTACGGCACCGCCGCGACCCGCGCCGGAGCCCCCGCCTTCACCGGCTGGGACCGCCGCACCACCGAACCCTCGTACGCCTGGCTGGCCCAGCTGACACACGGCTGGACCGCCCGCGAGATCCGCGGCTTCGCCGCCGCCGCCCGCACCGAGAACCTCGCCGCGCCCATCGGCGCCACACAACAGGTCGGCACCACGACCACCGCCACCGGCTGGGTCCGCTACTACGACCAGCAGAAGGACCTGATCAAGGGGCTACGGAAGGCCGGCTTCGACGTCTGGATCAGCTCCGCCTCCCCACAACCCGTGGTCGAGGTCTGGGCCCAGGGCGCCGGCATCGAGGCCGACCACGTCATCGGCATCCGCAACACCACCACCCACGGCGGGAAGTTCACCGCCCACCTCCAGGGCTGCGGAACCGTCCGGGACGGCGCCGACACGATGATCACCTACATCGACGGCAAACGCTGCTGGATCAACAAGGAGATCTTCGGCGTACGCGGCGCGGCCGCCGAGCGGGTCCAGCCCGCCGCCCGCCGCCAGGTGTTCGCCGCCGGCGACTCCGACACCGACATCTCCTTCCTGCGCGACGCCACCGCCCTACGGCTCGTCGTGAACCGCAACAAGAACGAGCTGATGTGCCGGGCGTACGACAACAGCGACGGCCGCTGGATCGTCAACCCCATGTTCATCGAGCCCAAGAAGCGAAAGACCGACCCCTACCCGTGCGCGACGACCGGCTACGTCGACCACGACGGCACCAAGGGCCCGGTCCTGCGGGGCGACCGCAGCGTCGTCCCCGACCAGACCGACTCCGTGTACGAGGGGGGTGCATGAAGGCGTGTCGCGAAAGGGCGTGCGGTGGTGGACGTCGCGTAGTACTCCTGGGGACAAGGAGACACGCTCGTTCTCACATGGAGTCGTCGATGGCCGTTCGCCGTGTCGTGCCCAACATCCTGTCGGAGGCCGTGCAGGAGAGCCGGGAGTTCTACGGCCTGCTGGGCTTCGAGGAGGTCATGAACCACGGCTGGATCATGACGCTCGCCTCCCCGTCCACCCCGGCAGCGCAGATCAGTGTCATGACCGGTGACAAGACCGCACCCGTCGCCCCCGACATGAGCGTCGAGGTGGACGACGTGGATGCGGCCTACGCGGTCATGCGGGAGAGCGGTGCGGAGATCGTGCACCCCTTGCAGGACGAGGAGTGGGGCGTGCGGCGGTTCTTCGTCCGCGATCCCGGCGGACGGGTGGTCAATGTGCTGGGCCATCGGTGACGGCCCACTGCCCGGCGCCGAGCCTCCCGTGACACCCGTCAGAGGAAGGTCCGTCCCTCGCCGCGGTAGGTCGGGACGCCCTCGGTGACCCGATCGCCCTCGATCAGGTGCAAGGTGTCGAACCGCTCGCACAGTTCGCCCGCCTTCGCGTGCCGGAACCAGACCCGGTCGCCGATCAGCAGATCGTCGGCCGGGCTCCCCAACAGCGGGGTCTGCACCTCGCCCGCGCCCTCCTGGGGGTCGTAGCGCAGCCCCTGGGGCAGGTACGGCACCGGCAGCCGGTCCACCCCGGCCGCACCGGAGGCCGGATACCCTCCCCCGAGCACCGTCACCACACCCACCCCGGGCCGGCGCACCACGGGCTGCGCGAACAGAGCCGCCGGACGCCCGCTGAACGACGTGTAGTTGTCGAACAGCCGGGGCATGTACAGGCCCGAACCCGCCGCGATCTCGGTCACCGCGTCCTCGGCGGCCGTCTGCTGCACGCTGCCGGTACCGCCGCCGTTGACGAACTCCAGATCCGGTACGACGGCCCGCACGGCCCGCACCACCTCGGCCCGCCGCGCCGCCAGCTCCTTGCGGGCCGCGCCCTGCATCAGCCGGATCGTCCGGGACCGCAGCGGGCGACCCGCCAGCGAGTCCCCGACCCCGGCGACATGACCCTCGTACGCCATCAGACCCACGACCCGGAACCCGGGCCGGGCGGCCACCGCCCGGGCCAGCTCGGCCAGTTGCGCCGGCTCACGCAGCGGGGAGCGGCGGGCCCCGATCCGTACCCGGCCGCCGAGCAGCCGCAGGGACGTGTCCAGCTCCAGACAGACCCGGATCTCCTCGGCGCCGCCGTCCCGGGCGGCGTCGATCAGGTCCAGCTGCGCGGCGTCGTCCACCATCACGGTCACCGCGCCGGCGAGCTTGGCGTCGCTCGCGAGCTCGCCGAAGCCGGCCCGATCGGCGGAGGGATAGGCGAGGAGCACGTCCTCGAACCCGGAGCGGGCCAGCCAGAGCGACTCGGCGAGGGTGTACGACATGATCCCGGCGAACCCGGGGCGCGCGAGGACCCGTTCCAGCAGCGCACGGCACCGGACCGACTTGCTCGCGACCCGGACCGGCTTGCCGGCGGCGCGGCGGACGAGGTCGTCGGCGTTGGCGTCGAAGGCGTCGAGATCCACGATGGCCAGCGGCGCGTCCAGGTGCGCGGTCGCCCGGTCGTACCGGGCGCGGTCGGTGGCGGCGGAGTTCATGGGCGGCAGCTTGCCAGAGGTCTCTACCGGTGGGTAGAGGTCGCCCCCACGGGGCTGGATCGGCCCCGGTGGCGGGGGTGGTTCGGGAAGGGGCCTTGTGCGGGCACCCGGGGGCGTCGGGCGGCGGTGACGCCGTAGAGTACGGGGAGGCAGCCGTACGGAACGGGGGGCGGAGCCGCCGGATGACCACGACGACACCGCGGACCGAGATCCTGGGCGAGCCCGACCGGCCCCAGCCCACGCACGCGCACCCCCGCCGCCACCCCGTACGGGTCCTCGCCGCCACGCTCTGCGTCCTCCTCGGCAGCGGCCTCGTCGGCGGAGCCGCCCTCACCACCTGGGCCGAGCACCGCGCCGCCGCCCGCCCCCTCCCCGCCGACGCCGCCTACCGCAAGGCCGGGTCGCTGTGGCGCGCCGCCCCCGTCGACAGCCTGTTCCCGCCCGTCCTGACCGGCCCCGCCGCCGGCCCCGGCGGCGCCGACCGCACCTGGACCCGGATCGCGCTCGCCCCCGACGCCGACTGCTCGGCCGCCCTCGCCGCCGACTGGCAGGCCCTGTTGGCCGACGTCGGCTGCACCCGCGTGCTGCGCGCCACCTACACCGACGCCACCCGCAGCTCCCTGATCACCGTCGGCATGGTCTTCACCCCCGCCGACGCCCCCACGATGACCGCCCTCACGGCGCGGCTCCCCGCCCCGCCCGCCTACGGGTTCACCGACGCGCAGCGCGCCGCCTGGGCCACCTTCGTACGCCCGCAGGCGCCCGTCGTCGTCTACACCGTCGCCGCCTTCGCCGACGGCCGCCGCCCGGACGCACCCCGCCCCGCCGAGGACCTGATGAAGAAGGACGCCACCGGAGCCGCCGCCCATGCGGGCCTCGGCCACGAGGCCCGGGCGCTCGCCGACCGCGTCGGCAACGGCCTCGCCGTCCTCGCCGCGCCACCCGCACCGACCGCCGCCACACCCACCCCGGAGCCCACCCGATGATCCGCCGGGCCTCCGGGCAGGCGGCCGCCGCGCTGCTCGCCGCGACCCTCCTGGTGTCCGCCACCGCGACCCCAGCTGCCGCCGACACCATCCGCGACCGCCAGTGGGGCCTGCTGACCCTGCGCGCCGAGGAGGCCTGGGGCACCACCCGGGGCGCCGGGGTGACCGTCGCCGTCCTGGACACCGGCGTCGACGAATCCCATCCCGACCTCTCCGGTCAGGTCCTCGCCGGCACCGACCTCATCGGCATGGGCGCCGGCCCCGGCGACCGCGCCTGGGCCCGCCACGGAACCGCCATGGCGAGCATCATCGCCGGGCACGGCCACGGCCCCAGCCGCGGCCAAGGCGTCCTCGGCATCGCCCCGCAGGCTCGGATCCTGCCCGTCCGGGTGATCCTCGAAGAGGGAGACCCGGGCCGCGCCCAGGCCCGCGACAGCAAGGGCGGAGCCCTCGCCGAGGGCATCCGCTGGGCCGCGGACCACGGCGCCGACGTGATCAACCTGTCGCTCGGCGACGACAGCGACTCCGCCCACCACGAGGCGGGGGAGGACGAGGCCGTCCAGTACGCCCTCGCCAAGGGCGTGGTCGTCGTGGCCTCCGCGGGCAACGGCGGGGAGGCGGGCGACCGCGTCTCCTACCCGGCCGCCTATCCCGGGGTCATCGCCGTCACCGCCGTCGACCGGCGCGGCAGGAAGGCCAAGTTCTCCACCCGCAACTGGTACGCGACCGTCGCCGCCCCCGGCGTGGACGTCGTCATCGCCGACCCGGACCGCTCCTACTACGAGGGCTGGGGCACCAGCGCCGCGGCGGCCTTCGTCTCCGGCTCCGTGGCCCTCCTCCTGGCCGCGCACCCGGACCTGACCCCGGCCCAGGTGAAGAAGCTGCTGGAGGAGACCGCCTCCGACTCCCCGGCCGGCGGCCGCGACGACGCCCGCGGTCACGGGCTGGTCGATCCCGTCGCCGCCCTCCAGGCCGCCGACGAGGTGCGCCCCGAGGCCCCGGTGCCCGCGCCGGCGGCGGCAGGGAGCACCTACTTCGGCCCCGGCCCCGAACCGGTCCGCCCGCCCGAGCGCGGCGCCCGCCTGCGGGCCCCGGTGGCGGCCGTCTCGGGGGCGGTGCTGCTCGTCCTGGCCGCCGTACTGGCCAGGCGCCCGCGCCGGGGCACCCGGGGCCGCGACCAGGACCCGTACCCGGCACAGTAGGGTCGGGTAACTGTGGCGAACATGGCGAACAAGAACATTCCCGACCCGGGCTTCTCCGACGACGACGGCTCCGCCGATCCCCGGCTGACCGCGGCCCTGGCCGCCTGGTCCGAGGACCGGGCCAAGGAGCCGGAGGTGCTGGCCGCGCTCCAGGGCGCCCGCCTGCTCGTTCCGGTGGTCGCCGTCCTCGGCGAGGTGGAGACCGACCCGGAGACGGGCCTGAAGCGCGAGAAGACCAGCGACATGGCCGTCCCGACCCTGCGGGCGGGAGACCGGCGGGCCCTGCCCGCCTTCACCTCGATCGCCTCGCTCGCGCTATGGGACCCCGCGGCCCGGCCGGTGGCCGTCCCCCTGCACCAGGCGCTGGCGGCGGCCGCGCACGAGAAGGCCGACACCCTCGTCCTGGACCTGGCCGGTCCCGTCACCTATCAGTTGACCGGCTCCGCGCTGCTCGCGCTCGCCGAGGGCCGCACCGACGCGGGTCCCCTGGCCGACCCCGCCGTACGGGAGGCCGTACGGGCCGCCGTGTCCGCCGAGCCGGCCGTGCTGCGCGCCCACCTCGTCCCGGGCGGCGGCGACTGCGACGGCACCCTGGCGATCGTGTTGGCCGAGGACGCGCAGCCGCCCGCGGCGGCCCGACGCGTCGCCGAGGCGCTGGCGGCGGACACCACCCTGCGGGCCAGGCTGGTCCGCGGCCTGGACCTGGCACTGCTCCCGTCGGACGCCCCGGCTGCGCCCGGCGATCCCCTCTTCACCCGCTGACCGGGGGAGTCCCGTGAGCGATCTGCCGGCCCGGATGCGCCAGGCCGCCCTGATCGCGGGGCGGTCGCGCGGCCCCCGGACATGACGACGGCCGGTGCACCCCAGAGGGGTGCACCGGCCGTCGTCACATGGTCTTCCGTGTGCGGACTCAGCCGAAGACGGGGCCCGTGAACTTCTCGCCCGGCCCCTGGCCCGGCTCGTCCGGGACGATCGAGGCCTCGCGGAAGGCCAGCTGCAGCGACTTCAGGCCGTCGCGCAGCGGGGCGGCGTGGAAGGAGCTGATCTCGGTGGCGCTCGCGGTGACCAGGCCGGCCAGGGCCGTGATCAGCTTGCGGGCCTCGTCGAGGTCCTTGTGCTCGGAGTCCGGCTTGTCCAGGCCCAGGTTGACCGCCGCGGCGCTCAGCAGGTGCACGGCCACCGTGGTGATCACCTCGACGGCGGGCACGTCCGCGATGTCGCGGGTCATGGTGTCGTAGTCGGGGGCGCCGTCGGCAGTGGGCTCGGTGGGGGGTGTCGCGTCAGTCATGCGCCCCACGATATGCCGTGCGGCGGGCTTGCGGCGCGGGTGCTAGTATGTACTTCGACCGGCCGGACACTTCTGTGCCCGGCCCACAAGTGGAGGCTCCGTTCTCCCACCTGACTGCCCTCCGGGGCGGCGGGTCACCGGTCAGGTGGCATCCATCGTTCCGTACGGACGATGGAAAGCTGCCCGAGTTTACGCCCCGCGGTTCGCACGCGACGGTGTTCCGGTTGTTTTGGAGCCCCTGCCTGTGCCCGGCGGGGCTTTTTTGATTCTCCCGCCGCGGTCGGTCTGACGGAAATACACGTCAGCGGCTGTCTGCCAGGCAGCCGTGTGGTGCTACCGAGGAGGATCCATCAGCACCGAGCCCCGCATCAACGACCGGATTCGCGTTCCCGAGGTACGGCTTGTCGGTCCCAGCGGCGAGCAGGTCGGCATCGTGCCGCTTGCCAAGGCGCTCGAGCTCGCGCAGGAGTACGACCTCGACCTGGTCGAGGTCGCGGCGTCCGCACGCCCGCCGGTCTGCAAGCTCATGGACTACGGCAAGTTCAAGTACGAGTCGGCCATGAAGGCCCGTGAGGCGCGCAAGAACCAGGCGCACACGGTCATCAAGGAAATGAAGCTCCGGCCGAAGATCGACCCGCACGACTATGACACCAAGAAGGGTCACGTCGTTCGGTTCCTCAAGCAGGGCGACAAGGTCAAGATCACGATCATGTTCCGTGGTCGCGAGCAGTCCCGGCCGGAACTCGGCTACCGACTGCTGCAGCGTCTCGCCTCGGACGTCGAGGACCTCGGGTTCATCGAGTCGAACCCGAAGCAGGACGGCCGAAACATGATCATGGTCCTCGGTCCGCACAAGAAGAAGACCGAGGCGATGGCCGAAGCCCGCGAGGCGCAGGCCGCCCGCAAGGCGGAGCGCCAGGGTGTCGCCCACACCGAAGGCGAGGCTCCTTCCGAGGACGCCGCCGTCGAGGTCGATGACACCACCGAGGTCGCCTCTGCCGAGGCCACCGAGGCCGCCGCCGACGAGGCGCCGGCCGACGAGGCGAACGCCGAGGCCTGATTCCGAGGCAGCCTGTCTCGGATCACCGACACAACATGACGCTCCCGTCAGCCGGTCCCCCAGGACCGGCGGGAGCGCCACCGACGAGGAGATAACGGCGCCATGCCGAAGAACAAGACGCACAGCGGTACCAAGAAGCGCTTCAAGGTCACCGGCTCCGGCAAGGTGCTCCGCGAGCGTGCCGGCAAGCGCCACCTGCTCGAGCGCAAGTCGTCCCGCCTCACCCGCCGCCTGACCGGCACCGCGGAGATGGCTCCCGGCGACGCCGCGAAGATCAAGAAGCTTCTCGGCATCTGACGTCCTCCGCTCCCGACAGGGAGCGGACGTCGGACCGGGACCCCATCGAATTCGGGCCGTGTGAAGACACCCACGGCCCCGCTACAAGGAGTTAAAAAGTGGCACGCGTCAAGCGGGCAGTAAACGCCCACAAGAAGCGCCGGGCGATCCTCGAGGCGGCCTCCGGCTACCGCGGTCAGCGTTCGCGCCTGTACCGCAAGGCCAAGGAGCAGGTCACCCACTCGCTGGTCTACAACTTCAACGACCGCAAGAAGCGCAAGGGCGACTTCCGTCAGCTGTGGATCCAGCGCATCAACGCCGCTGCCCGCCAGAACGGCATGACGTACAACCGCCTCATCCAGGGTCTGAAGGCCGCCAACATCGAGGTGGACCGCAAGATCCTCGCGGAGCTGGCCGTCAACGACGCCAACGCGTTCGCCGCGCTCGTCGAGGTCGCGCAGAAGGCGCTTCCGGCCGACGTCAACGCCCCCAAGGCCGCTGCCTAAGGGCTAGCCGGCCCCGCTCGCACAGGGCCGGCCCCCACGGACCCGCAGGCATTCGCCTGCGGGTCCGTGTGCTTTCCCGCCCCGCGCACCGTCCGTACCCCGCGGGTCGCCCCGCCCCGTCCCGCACCCCCGCGGGCCGTCCCGCCCGGAACCCGAGAGAGAACCGCACACACCATGGGTCACCCCGACGAGCTGATCTCCCCCCGATCCACGCGGGTGGCCGCCGCCAGGCGTCTGGCGCGGCGCAACTTCCGCACCAAGGAGCGCCGCTTCATCGCCGAGGGCCCGCAGGCCGTCCGCGAGGCCGTCGAGCACCGCGGACCCACGGGCCGGTCGACCCTGATCGAGCTGTTCGCCACCGTCGAGGCCGCCGAGCGCTACTCCGGGATCATCGAGGCCGCCCTGGACGCGGGGGCCCGGGTCCACCACGCCTCCGACGAGGTGCTCGCCGAGGTGTCCCAGACCGTCACCCCCCAGGGCCTGGTCGGGGTCTGCCACTTCCTGGACTCCCCGTTCGAGGAGATCCTGGCCGCCCGGCCCAAGCTCGTCGCCGTCCTCGCGCACGTCCGCGACCCCGGCAACGCCGGTACGGTGCTGCGCTGCGCGGACGCCGCCGGCGCCGACGCGGTGGTGCTGACCGACGCCTCCGTGGACCTCTACAACCCCAAGTCGGTACGGGCCTCCGTCGGCTCCCTCTTCCACCTCCCGGTCGCCGTCGGCGTCCCGGTCGAGCAGGCCGTCGAGGGACTGCGGGCGGCCGGCGTACGGATCCTGGCGGCCGACGGCGCGGGCGAGGACGACCTCGACGCCGAGCTGGACGCGGGCACCATGGGCGGGCCCTCCGCCTGGGTCTTCGGCAACGAGGCCTGGGGTCTGCCCGAGGAGACCCGGGCCCTGGCGGACGCCGTCGTACGGGTCCCGATCCACGGAAAGGCGGAGAGCCTGAACCTCGCGACGGCCGCCGCCGTGTGCCTCTACGCGTCCGCGCGTGCACAGCGGGCGCCCGGAGGGTGCCGCTCTGTGACCCCCAGCTAGTAATGTGGCGGCCCGGGGGGCCCACTGCGCTACTCGGAGATGTGGGGTACGGGGACATGACCGTCGGTACGAACAACTCGCCGGGGGCCGGCACGACGGCCGGTCCGCCGATGCCCGTCGGCCCCTGCGCCCGCACGGGCGGGCCCGTCGACGCGGTGCCCCCCGCACGCGCCTCCGAAGCGCTGCGCGGCGTACCGCCGCAGGGCACGGCCCGCGGGGCCGTCCTGGGCGGCGGCGCCCCCGGTGACGCCCTCGGCTTCGGGATCGACCCCGACTGCCTGCCCGACGGGCTCGTCGTCGCCGACGCCACCGGGCGCGTGATCTGCTTCAACCGGGCCGCCGCCCGGATGACCGCGACCGACCCCGCCCAGGCGCTCGGCACCCCCATCGAGCGGGCCCTCCCGCTGGAGGACCTCGAAGGGCGCCGCTGGTGGGCGCTGACCGATCCGTACGGGGGCCTCGCCACCCGCCGCGGACAGCCCGAGCGGAACCTGCTGCTTCCCGGCGGCCGCGAGGTGCTGGTCTCCGCCAGCTACGTCCGTACGCACCCCACCGGCCCGCTGCGCCGCCTCGTGGTCACCCTGCGCGGCACCGAGGCCCGCCGGCGCACCGAGCGCAGCCACGCCGAGCTGATCGCCACCGTCGCGCACGAGCTGCGGTCCCCCCTGACCTCGGTCAAGGGCTTCACGGCCACCCTGCTCGCCAAGTGGGAGCGGTTCACCGACGACCAGAAGCGGCTGATGCTGGAGACCGTCGACGCCGACGCCAACCGCGTCACCCGGCTGATCGCCGAGCTGCTCGACATCTCCCGCATCGACTCCGGCCGCCTGGAGGTACGCCGCCAGCCCGTCGACATCGCCACCGCCGTCGGCCGACACGTCCAGGCACTCACCGCGAACGGGCAGGCCCCCGAGCGGTTCCTCGTGAGCGTCAGCCGTCCGCTCCCCGATCTGTGGGCCGATCCCGACAAGATCGACCAGATCCTCGGCAACCTCCTGGAAAATGCGGTGCGCCACGGCGAGGGAACGGTCACCATCGGGGTGTCGCCACATGAGAAGGGAACCGCCGTCACCGTGACCGACGAAGGCCCCGGGATCCCCGAGGAGTCGATGGGCCGCGTCTTCACCCGCTTCTGGCGGGGGAGCAAGCGCGGCGGCACCGGCCTGGGCCTGTACATCGTCAAGGGCATCGTGGAGGCCCACGGCGGGACCATCACGGTCGGCCGCGGCCCCGGCGGCGGCGCCGAGTTCCGATTTATCCTGCCCGTGAGCGCGCCCGCGTACCTCACGCAGTAGTCCTGCGGAGCGTCTCGGCAGGCGGCCCACGGGCTCCTTCACCCCCAGCGACCTTTAGACTCGTCCTTTGGCACCTTTGTGTCCTTGTGCCGAGCGCGTCCTGCGCGTCGCGCGGGGGACCCAACCAGCCAGCCATCGGAAGTACGGGAAGAGATGTCGGCACCGAACAAGTCGTACGACCCTGTCGAGGTCGAGGCACTGAAACCGGAAGAGATCGAGCGCATGCGGGACGAGGCGCTCGCCGCCTTCGCGTCCGCCGGCGACCTCGACGCGCTGCGTGAGGCGAAGACCGCGCACATGGGCGACCGCTCGCCCCTGGCGCTCGCCAACCGCGAGATCGGCGCGCTGCCCCCCCAGGCCAAGGCCGAGGCGGGCAAGCGCGTGGGACAGGCCCGCGGCGCCGTGAACAAGGCCTTCGGGGCCCGCACGGTCGCGCTGGAGGCGGAGCGCGACGAGCGGGTGCTGGTCGAGGAGGCCGTGGACGTCACGCTGCCCTACGACCGCGTGCCCGCCGGCGCCCGGCACCCCCTGACCACGCTGATGGACCGCATCGCGGACATCTTCGTGGCCATGGGGTACGAGGTCGCCGAGGGCCCCGAGGTCGAGGCGGAGTGGTTCAACTTCGACGCCCTCAACTTCACGCCCGACCACCCGGCGCGCCAGATGCAGGACACCTTCTTCGTCCGGGGCCCCGAGGGCACCCAGGGCGACGAGTCCGGTGTCGTGCTGCGCACCCACACCTCCCCGGTGCAGGCGCGCTCGCTGCTGGAGCGCAAGCCCCCCGTCTACATCGTCTGCCCGGGCCGGGTGTACCGCACCGACGAGCTCGACGCGACGCACACCCCCGTCTTCCACCAGGTCGAGCTGCTGGCCGTGGACGAGGGCCTGACCATGGCGGACCTCAAGGGCACCATGGACCACATGGTCCAGGAGCTCTTCGGCGAGGGCACCACCACGCGGCTGCGCCCGCACTTCTTCCCCTTCACCGAGCCGTCCGCCGAGATGGACATGCAGTGCTACGTGTGTCGCGGCGAGTCGGTGGGCAACCCCGACCGCCCGTGCCGTACCTGCTCCAGCGAAGGCTGGATCGAGCTCGGCGGCTGCGGCATGGTCAACCCCAAGGTGCTCGTCGCCTGCGGTGTCGACCCCGAGAAGTACAGCGGGTTCGCCTTCGGTTTCGGCATCGAACGGATGCTGATGTTCCGCCACAACGTCGAAGACATGCGAGACATGGTCGAGGGTGACGTTCGCTTCACCCGGCCGTTCGGGAGTGAGATCTGATGCGCGTCCCGCTTTCCTGGCTGCGGGAGTACGTCGATCTCCCCGCGGGTGAAACCGGCCGCGACGTGGCGGCCAAGCTGGTCGACGCCGGCCTTGAGGTCGAGACCGTCGAGCAGCTCGGCGGCGGCCTCAAGGGCCCGCTCGTCGTCGGTCAGGTGCTGACCATCGAGGAGCTGGAGGGCTTCCGCAAGCCGATCCGCTTCTGCACGGTCGACGTCGGTCAGGCCAACGGCACCGGTGAGCCGCAGGAGATCGTCTGCGGCGCCCGGAACTTCGCCGTCGGCGACAAGGTCGTCGTCGTGCTGCCCGGCGCGGTCCTGCCCGGCGACTTCGCGATCGCCGCGCGCAAGACCTACGGCCGCACCTCGCACGGCATGATCTGCTCCGGCGACGAGCTGGGCATGGGCGACGACGGCACGCACGGCATCATCGTGCTGCCGCACGAGCACGAGGTCGGCACCGACGCGATCGAGCTGCTCCAGCTCGTCGACGAGGTCCTCGACATCGACATCACCCCGGACCGTGGCTACTGCATGTCCATGCGCGGTGTCGCCCGTGAGGCGGCCACCGCCTACGGCCTGCCGCTGCGCGACCCGGCGCTGCTCGACGTGCCCCAGCCGAACTCGTACGGCTACCCGGTCAAGGTCGACGACCCGGCCGGCTGCGACCGCTTCACCGCCCGCACGGTCACCGGTCTCGACCCCGACGCGCGTTCCCCGATCTGGCTGACCCGCCGCCTGCAGAAGGCGGGCATGCGCCCGATCTCGCTCGCCGTGGACATCACCAACTACGTGATGCTCGAACTCGGCCAGCCGCTGCACGCGTACGACCGCTCCAGCATCGACGGCACCATCGGTGTCCGCCGTGCCGAGCAGGGCGAGAAGTTCACCACCCTCGACGGGGTCAAGCGCACGCTCGACGCCGAGGACCTGGTGATCACCGACAACAGCGGCCCGATCGGGCTCGCCGGTGTCATGGGTGGCGCCAACACCGAGATCGCCGACTCCGTCACCGACCCTGAGACCGGCCAGGTCACGGGGACCACGGACGTCGTCATCGAGGCCGCGCACTTCGACTCCGTGTCGATCTCGCGCACCGCCCGGCGCCTGAAGCTGTCCTCCGAGGCCTCCAAGCGCTTCGAGCGGGGCGTCGACCCGCAGGCCGCCGCCGCGGCCGCGCAGCGGACCGTCGACCTGCTCGTGCTCCTCGCGGGCGGCACCGCCGAGGCGGGCGTCACCGAGGTCCTCGCCCCGGGCGCGCCCCGCACCGTCGCCATGCCCGCGGACCACCCGGACCGGGTGGCGGGCATGGAGTACGGCCGCGAGACCGTCGTGCGCCGGCTCCAGGAGATCGGCTGCGACGTCTACGGGCAGGACGAGCTCGTCGTCACCGTCCCCTCGTGGCGGCCCGACCTCGCCGCGCCCAACGACCTCGCCGAAGAGGTCATCCGGCTGGAGGGCTACGGGAACCTCCCCTCGACCCTCCCGCAGGTGCCCTCCGGCCGCGGTCTGACCGCCAGGCAGCAGCTGCACCGCCGGGTCGGTCGCGCGCTGGCCGGCGCGGGCTACGTCGAGGCGCTCAGCTACCCGTTCATCGGTGAGGGCGTCTTCGACCAGCTCCAGCTCCCGGCGCACGACGTGGCCCGCCAGGTCGTCAAGCTGGTCAACCCGATCTCCGACGAGGAGCCGGCGCTGCGCACCACGCTGCTGCCGGGTCTGCTCGGCGCGCTGCGCCGCAACGACAGCCGGGGCAGCCACGACCTCGCGCTCTTCGAGACCGGTTCGGTCTTCCGGGCCGCCGCCCAGCCGGGTGTCGCCGTACGGCTGCCCGTCGACCGGCGTCCCACGGACGAGGAGATCGCCACCCTGAACGCGGCCCTGCCCGCGCAGCCGCGGTACGCCGCGGTCGTGCTGGCCGGTGCGCGCGAGCAGGCCGGCTGGTGGGGCAAGGGCCGCCCGGCCGACTGGGCGGACGCGGTCCAGGCCGCCCGCGCGCTGGCCGTCGAGGCCGGCGCCGACCTGGTGGTCCGCCAGGGCCAGTACGGCCCCTGGCACCCGGGCCGCTGTGCCGAGCTGGTCGTCACCCTCCGCGGGGTGGAGCAGGTCATCGGTCACGCCGGTGAGCTGCACCCGCGCGTGGTCAAGGCGATGGGCCTGCCGGCCCGGACCAGCGCGATGGAGATCGACCTGGACCGCCTCGCGGCGGCCGGTGGCGAGGCCCTCCAGGCTCCGCGGATCGCCTCCTTCCCGGTGGCGACCCAGGACGTGGCGCTGATCGTCGACGCGTCGGTCCCGGCGTCCTCGGTGGAGGCCGCGCTGCGCAAGGGCGCGGGTGAACTCCTCGAATCGCTGCGGCTGTTCGACGTGTTCACCGGCGAGCAGGTCGGCGAGGGCAAGAAGTCGCTGGCCTACGCGCTGCGCTTCCGCGCGGCCGACCGGACGCTGACCGCCGAGGAGTCCACGGCCGCGCGCGACGCGGCGGTGGCCCTGGCGGGCGAGCGGACCGGGGCGGTGCTCCGGGGCGCGTAGTCGCTTCGTACACGCGTGAGGGGCAGGTCCGGACCACCGGACCTGCCCCTCACTCGTTCGGGTGAGAACCCCGACGGCCCGTGTCCGGGGCGCCGGTCGGTCGACACAATCGATCCGGCCGGAGGGGAGTCCTACGGATGATCACGCGTGGGGGGATGACCCACGCCGGGGCGGACCGACGGCCCGACGCCGGCCGCGGCGCAGCCCCCGGCGAGCCGGGGCGAGGCCTCACCGCCGCCCGTGGTGCACCGACGGAGCCGAGGACGCCCGCGACCGGGCCGGGCGGTTCTTCGATCTGCCGGGCGTCCTCGCGCGGGAGGCGGCGGCGACGCCCACGCGGCTGGTGGCGGGCGTGCACGCCGCCCTGCTCCGGCACACCGGCGGGCGGCTCACCGACGACGTCGCCCTGCTGGTGCTCCGCAACGACCGGCCCTGACCGCCGGCCCCGGACACGCGCGCCGGGCCCGGTGGATGAGCCCGGCGCGCGCTCTCGACCCGACCCCTGCCGGGGCGCGGCGACCAACCGGGCGCCGGCGGGGCCGGAACGCGCCGCCCGCCTGCCATGGAGTGTCGGGCAGACAGCAGAACGGGCGGCGCGGTGACGGGTCGTCGCACTGTACGAGGGGGAGCCGACGACCCGAGCTACCTCTTGGCGAGGCTCTTCAGTGAAGCGCCTCCAGGGGTCCGCGCGGCAGAGTGCGCATCGCATTTATGCGCGTACGCGGTTCACACCCCGTGTGAACCGCGCACCCACTAGCCTGAGACCGACGAGCCCTTGGAGCGGCCCATGCAGCCCAATGTCCTGCTCGACGCCCTCCTCGCCGAGGCGGGCATGTCCCACGCCGGACTCGCCGCGTACGTGAACCAGGCAGGCCGCACCCGCGGTCTCGCACTGCGGTACGAACACACTGCGGTGACACGGTGGTTGAAGGGTCAGCGGCCCCGTGGCCAGGTTCCCGACCTGATCTGCGAGGTGCTCGGCGGGCGGCTGCGGCGACCGTTGGGGCTGGACGACATCGGACTCGGGGCGGCGGACCGGCCCGTGCCGCTGCACGCCTCACCGCTGAGCGGGTTCGTGGACCGGGCCGCCGCCCTGTGGCGTTCCGACGTCCAGGCCCGGCCCCAGCTGCTGGCCGCCGAGGCGGTCACCGGGACGCCCGCCGTCATCCCGGTGTGGGAGTGGGAGAATCCGCCGGAGGACGTCGACGTCTCGCGCGAGGGCCCGAATCCGGTCGGTCCCGAGCACATCGAGATCCTGAAGTCCGCCCGCGCCCACTACGAGCTGATGTACCGCCGGGCCGGCGGGCTGGCCACGCGGGACCGGATCGTCCGCTTCCTGGGCAGTGAGACCGCGCCCCTGCTGCGCGGGAGCTACTCCGACGACCTCGGCCGCCGGCTGCACCGGGCCACGGGGTCCCTCGTGGCGGTGGCGGGGATCTGCGCGTACGACTCGGACGCCCACGGCCTGGCCCAGCGCTATTTCCACCAAGCCCTGCGCCTGGCCAAGGCGAGCGGGGACCGGGGGCTCGGCGCGTACGTCATCGCGCTGATCGTCAACCAGTCCCTGCACCTACGGGAGCACCGCCAGGCCGTCGCCTTCGCCGAGGCCGCGCTGCGCGCCGCCGGGCACCACACCACCCCGGCGCTGGCCGCCGACCTGTACGCGATGCAGGCCAAGGCCTACGCCCAACTCGGCGACACCGGGGCCGCCATGGCCTGCATCCGCAAGGCCGAGGCGGCCGCCGAGCGGATCAGCCCGGGCAGCGAACCGGACGAGACCGGCTACGTACAGCCGGGGCTCGTCAACGTCCAGGTCGCCGAGGCGCTGCTCAGTCTGGGCGATCTGGAAGCCGCGCGGATCCAGGCGACCGCCGCCGTCGGCACCCCGGCGCACGACCGCGGCCGGGTGCACCGGCTGGCGATGCTGTGCGAGATCCAGTTGCGTCAGGGGGAGGCGGACCGGGCCGCGGCGTCCGCGGCCGAGATGGCCGAGCGGGCCAAGGGAATGGAGTCGCTGCGTCTGCGGGACCGGTTGAGGGCGGTCCGCGAACAGCTTCTGACCAGCGGTTGTACGGGCGCGGAGGAGACCGCGCTGCTCATCGACGGGGCGCTGCGCGTTCCGCTGTGACGGGCCGAGCTGCTGCCATGTTGCCACCTACTCGAACGGAAGGTGGCACAACCGTGCAGTGGATGAACCTGAGTGAGCAGACCGTGTACAAGAACCGTTGGTTCGACGTGAACCTCGCCGATGTGGAACTCCCCGACGGCCGACACCTGGACCACTTCGTGATCCGGCTGCGGCCGGTCGCCGTCGCCACGGCCGTCAACGAGGCCAACGAGGTGCTGCTGCTCTGGCGGCACCGCTTCATCACCGACAGCTGGGGCTGGGAACTGCCCGCCGGGGTGGTCGAGGACGGCGAGGACATCGAGGTCGCGGCGGCCCGGGAGATGGAGGAGGAGTCGGGCTGGCGACCCGGCCCGCTCCACCACCTCATGACCGTCGAGCCGTCCAACGGACTGACCGACGCCCGCCACCACCTCTACTGGGCGGACGGGGCCACCCACATCGGGCATCCCGAGGACGACTTCGAGTCCTCGCGCCGGGAGTGGGTCCCCCTCAAGCTCGTGCCGGACATGATCGCCCGGGGAGAGATCCCGGCCGCCAACATGGCGGCCGGGCTGCTCCTGCTGCACCATCTGCGCCTCGGCCAACCGTAGGAGCCGGCCGTAGGAGCCGGAGGTACGGATCGGCCGTACGGATCAGCCGTACGGGTA
The DNA here is from genome assembly GCF_053615355.1 of Streptomyces sp. CLCI03. Lineage (NCBI taxonomy): Bacteria > Bacillati > Actinomycetota > Actinomycetes > Kitasatosporales > Streptomycetaceae > Streptomyces > Streptomyces sp. CLCI03. The sequence goes on from NZ_CM132132.1 coordinate 6,458,033, forward strand.
GAAGCCCGCGCCCGTCTTGCGGCCCAGGCGGCCGGCGTCGACCATGCGCTGGAGCAGCGGGGGAGCGGCGTACAGCGGCTCCTTGTACTCGGCGTACATCGAGTCGGCGATCGAGGCGATGGTGTCGAGGCCGATCAGGTCGGACAGCTTGAGCGGGCCCATCGGGTGGGCGCAGCCCAGCTCCATGCCGTTGTCGATGTCCTCGCGGCTGGCGATGCCCGACTCGAACATCCGGATCGCGGAGAGCAGGTACGGGACGAGCAGCGCGTTGACGACGAACCCGGACCGGTCCTGGGCGCGGACCGCGTGCTTGCCCAGCACGTCCCGCACCAGGGCCTCGGCCCGCTTGACCGTGTCCTCGCCCGTGGTCAGCGCAGGGATCAGCTCGACGAGCTTCTGCACCGGGGCCGGGTTGAAGAAGTGGATGCCGATGACCTGGTCCGGCCGCGAGGTCGCGACGGCCAGCTTGACCAGCGGGATCGAGGAGGTGTTGGAGGCCAGGATCGCGTCCGGGCGGGTGATCACCTGGTCGAGGACCTGGAAGATCTCCGTCTTGACCTGCTCGTTCTCGACGACCGCCTCGATGACGAGGTCACGGTCGGCGAACTCGCCGAGGTCGGTGGTGAAGGTGAGGCGGGCCAGGGTGGCGTCCCGCTCCTCTTCGGTGATCTTGCCGCGTTCGGCGGCCTTGGTCAGGGAGTTGTGCAGCCGGGTACGGCCGATCTCCAGGGCTTCGCCGGTGGTCTCGGCGACCTTGACCTCAAGGCCACTACGGGCGCACACCTCGGCGATACCCGCGCCCATCTGGCCACAGCCCACTACGCCGACCCGTGTGATGTCGGAAGGGAGGTCAGTCACTTCGTGCCTTTCGCAGCTCATCCGTCGGCGGGTCCCCCGTACGATTCCGGCGCCCGCCACGCCCCCCGACGTTACTCCCGACCTTGCGCCGGGCGGCGGGCCGGGGCGGGCATGCTGGGCGGACACCGCACATTGTCACTCAGCGAAACGGAGCTGTCACATGACGTACATCGGTCGACGGGCCCTGCTGGCCGGAGCCGTGGGGGTGATCGCCGCCGCCACGGCCGGGTCGGCGGCCGCCGCGCCGCGGCCCTCCGCGAGGATCCCCGGGGGGCGGGCGGGCGCCGCCGACTTCCGCGGGATGTGGATCGCCTCCGTGTCGAACGTGGACTGGCCCTCCGCGAGCGGGCTCTCCGCGGCGCGTCAGCGATCGGAGCTGCTCGCCCTCCTCGACACCGCCGTCGAGCGGCGCCTCGGTGCGGTGGTCCTCCAGGTCCGGCCGGCGGCGGACGCGCTGTGGCCCTCGAAGCTGGAGCCCTGGTCGCAGTGGCTGACCGGGGAGCAGGGGGTCGATCCCGGTTGGGACCCGCTGGGTACGGCGCTCAAGGAGGCGCACGCCCGCGGGCTGGAGCTGCACGCCTGGTTCAACCCGTTCCGCGTGGCCAACCACACCGACCTCGACCGGCTGGCGTCCTCGCACCCGGCGCGGCGCAACCCGGGCTGGACGGTGGAGTACGGCGGCAAGCTCTACTACAACCCCGGTCTGCCCGAGGTGCGGCGCTTCGTCCAGGACGCCATGTTCGACGCGATCTCCCGCTACCCGCTGGACGCCGTGCACTGGGACGACTACTTCTACCCCTACCCGGTGGCCGGCGAGTACTTCGACGACGACGAGGCCTTCGAGGAGTACGGGGCGGGCTTCACCTCGCGCGCCGCCTGGCGTCGCGGCAACATCGACACCCTGGTCCGCGAGATGTCCGTACGGCTGCGGGCGCTCGCTCCGGCTCCCCGCTTCGGGATCAGCCCGTTCGCGGTGTGGCGCAACTCCGACCGGGACCCGGCCGGTTCACCGACGCGCGCGGGCCTCGGTACCTACGACGACCTGTACGCGGACACCCGCAAGTGGGTCAGGGAGGGCTGGATCGACTACATCGTGCCGCAGGCGTACTGGCACATCGGGCACCCGACCGCCGACTACGCGGACATCGTGCCGTGGTGGGCGCGGACCGTCGCCGGTACGGGTGTGGACCTGTACGTGGGGGAGGCGCTGTACCGCTGCGACGAGGACAGCCCCACCGAGGCCTGGCGCGACCCCGGGGAGCTGTCCGAGCACCTGACGTTCGCCGCCAAGTACCCGGAGGTCCACGGCCACGTGTACTTCTCGGCGAAGCAGGTGGCCGCGGACCCCAACGGGGCGATGGCCCGGGTGGTCGCCGACCACTACCGGTCGGCGGCGTCCCGGCGCTGATTCAGTGAGTGGGCTCTGAGGGGTGGCGGACCGTGCAGTCGGGTCCGGGAGCCATCAGTGCCTCGTGTCCGTCCTGGAAACGGACCCGGTACGGGGGGGTTCCGTTCTCGCCCAGGACCTGGGTGATCTCGCCCACCTTGTCGTGCTGTCCTACGATCCTGCCGTGCTGCACCAGCTGGTCGCCCTCGGTCGCGCGCATAACTGACCTCCTCGGTGGCGGTCCGATCCGGTGCTTGCAGTTTAGGTCGTCATGGGGCTATTTGACCCGTTGGGTCACCGCGATGCAGACGAGTACGCCGCAGGCGGCGACCGGTGCGGCGGGGGAGAGGTGCTCGCCCAGCAGGGCCACCGACCAGACCAGCGTCAGCAGCGGTTGGGCGAGCTGGAGCTGGCTCGCCCGCGGTGCGCCGATCTCGGCCATGCCCCGGTACCAGACGTACAGGCCGAGGAAGGTGGAGCCGGCCGCCGCCCAGATCAGCCCGGCGAGCCCGTGGCCGGTGAGGTGCACCGGCTCGTACGCGAGCCCGGCCACGGAGCCGGCCAGGCTGAGCGGCAGGCACAGGACCAGCGCCCAGCCGATCACCTGCCAGCCGGGCAGCATCCGGGCGAGGCGGCCGCCCTCGGTGTATCCGGCGGCGCACACCAGCAGGGCGCCGAACAGGTAGGCGTCGCCCGCGGAGAGGGCGCCGCCGCTCTGCGCGAGCGTGAAGGTGATCACCACCGCCGCCCCGGCGAGGGCCGCGGCCCAGAAGGCGCGCGAGGGGCGGGCACCGGTGCGCAGCGCGGACAGCGCGGCGGTGGTGAGCGGCAGCAGGCCGACCACCACGGCGGCGTGCGAGGTCGTGGAGGTGGTCAGCGCGAGGGTGGTGAGCATCGGGAAGCCGACGACGACCCCGGCGGCGACGACGGCGAGCCCCACCCAGTGCTCACGGGCCGGCAGCGGGACCCGACATGCCAGCAGGAAGGCGCCGGCGATGGCGGCGGCCAGGACGCTGCGCAGCGCGACCAACGACCACGGACCGAAGCTCTCCAGTCCCCAGGCGGTGGCGGGGAAGGTCAGCGAGAAGGCGACGACGCCGAGCAGGGCGAGGGCGGTGCCCCGGCGTACCGGGTTCTTGACCGCTATCGTGGTCGGGAGAGTAGCGCTATTCTGTGCTGTCATGTACGAGCGTAGCAGTGTGGCGGAACTGGCCGAATCCCTGCGGGTCGAAATCGACCGCTACTCGGTGGGTGGAAAGCTCCCGTCGAGTCGGGCCCTGGTGGAGCGCTACCGGGTCAGCCCCGTCACCGTCTCCCGGGCCCTCGCGCAGCTCGCCGCCGAAGGCCTCGTCGTCACCCGGCCCGGCGCGGGGGTCTTCCGCGCCGCACCGCGTACGACGGCCCCCGCGCCCGGCGACACCTCCTGGCAGGAGGTCGCGCTCAGCGCCGAGGGGGCCGGGGAGATCGTCCCGCGCTCCGTCGACGCCACCGGAGTGCTGGGCTCCCTGGCCGTGCCGCCGCCCGGGGTGATCGAGCTCAACGGCGGCTACCTGCATCACTCCCTGCAGCCCGAGCGGGCCATGGCGGCCGCGCTGGCCCGGGCGGGACGGCGCCCCGGAGCCTGGGGGCGGCCGCCCCTGGAGGGCCTGCCCGAGCTGCGCGACTGGTTCGCCCGGGAGATCGGCGGCGCGGTCGTCGCCGCCGACGTCCTGATCACCGCCGGTGGGCAGAGCGCGCTGGCCACCGCCCTGCGGGCGCTCGCCCCGCCCGGCGCGCCGATCCTGGTGGAGTCCCCGACCTACCCCGGGCTGCTCGCCATCGCCAGAGCCTCCGGCTGCCGGCCCGTGCCCGTCCCGGTGGACGCCGAGGGCGTCCGGCCGGAGCTGCTGGCCGCCGCCTTCGAGGCGACCGGCGCGCGGGTGTTCGTATGCCAGCCGCTGTTCCAGAACCCGACCGGAGCGGTCCTGGCTCCGGGGCGGCGGGCCGAGGTGCTGCGCATCGCGCGGGCCGCCGGGGCCTTCGTGGTGGAGGACGACTACGCCCGGTCCCTGGTCCACGAAGGCGCCGGTCCGCTGCCCGCGACCCTGGCCGCCGAGGACGTGGACGGGGTCGTCGTGCACGTCCGGTCGCTGACCAAAGCCACCTCGCCCAGCCTGCGGGTGGGCGCCCTGGCCGCCCGGGGTCCGGTGGTCGACCGGCTGCGCGCCATCCAGGTCGTGGACTCCTTCTTCGTGCCCCGGCCGCTCCAGGAGGCCGCCCTGGAACTCGTCGGCGCGCCCGCCTGGCCCCGCCACCTGCGGACGGTGGCCGCCGAGCTGCGCCACCGGCGGGACGTGCTCGCGGGGGCCCTGCGCCGCGAGCTGCCCGCGCTGGAGCTGCCGCATGTGCCGTACGGCGGATACCAGTTGTGGGTGCGGCCGACCGGGTACGGCGACGACGCGGCCTTCGCGGCGGCCGCGCTGCGCGCCGGCGTGGCGGTGGCACCCGGCCGCCCGTACTTCTGCGCGGAGCCGCCGGGACCGCACGTCCGGCTGAGCTTCGCCGGGGTCTCGGGGCCCGGCGAACTGGTCGAGGCGGTCCAGCGGCTGCGCACCGGTCTGCCGGACGGCCTCGGTCCGGACGCTTGACCCGGTGCGGTATGCGGATCACCATCACCGCATGCATGTTCGGGTCTCGCTCGTCGCCGCAGCCCGTTGTTCCTCGCTGCTCGCCGAGCGCTTCGACGACGACCGCCCGCTGGACGGACCCGGTTGGCGGTCGGTGGAGTCCGCCGCGCAGGGCCTCGTACCCCTGGGCTCGGCCGAGCTGCGCTACTGCTCGCCGACCCCGCGCAGCCGTGCCACGGGCGAGGCCCTCGGCTACGCGCCCCTCGCGCAGCCCGCGCTGCGCGAGTGCGACATGGGCCGCTGGCGGGGGCTGACCCTGGCCGAGGTGACCGCCCACGAGCCCGGGGCGGTGGACCTGTGGCTCAGCGATCCGCGGGCCGCCCCGCACGGCGGCGAGTCCCTGCTCGCCTTCATCTCCCGGATCGGCGGCTGGCTCGACACCCGGCCGGCCGACGACGGAGGCCGGATCGTGGCGGTGGCGGAGCCCTCGGTGGTCCGGGCGGCCCTGGTGTACGCGCTGAAGGCGCCGCCGCTGACCTACTGGAGCGTGGACGTCCGACCGCTGTCCACGATGACCCTCACGGGCCGGTCCGGCAGCTGGCACCTGTGCCTGCAGGCCCCGGCGTAGGCCGTCCGGCTTCCTGCGGCCCGCCCGGATCCAAGCCGGGGTCCCGATCCCTGCCGCCCACGGGCCCGGGGCCGTCGCAAGCGGCGGAAACGGCGTCGCGGCGCATCCTTTCCTGCTACATATTTCCCTGAGGGTCGCGACCCCTCCGTCCTGGGCCGCCCCGTCCTCACCGCGATCAAGAGCATTGCATAAACGTGCGTAAGTACGTATAGTCATGCCATCGATGAGGAGGGTCCGATGGTGGTACGTGTAGCGGTGGCCGGTGCGAGCGGGTACGCGGGCGGAGAAGTCCTGCGCCTCCTGCTCTCGCACCCCGAGGTGGAGATCGGCGCCCTGACCGGCAACTCCAACGCCGGACAACTCCTCGGCTCCCTGCAACCCCACCTCGTGCCGCTCGCGGGACGCACCCTGGAGGCGACCACCTCCGTGGTCCTCGCCGGCCACGATGTCGTCTTCCTCGCCCTCCCGCACGGCCAGTCCGCCGCCGTCGCCGCCCAGCTCGGCGAGGACGTCCTCGTCGTCGACATGGGCGCCGACCACCGGCTCAAGGACTCCGCCGACTGGGACGCCTTCTACGGGGCCCCGCACGCCGGTACCTGGCCCTACGGGCTCCCCGAACTGCCGGGTGCGCGCGAGGCACTGGCGGGCACGAAGCGCATCGCCGTCCCCGGCTGCTTCCCCACCGCCGTCTCCCTCGCGCTCTTCCCCGCCTACCAGGGGAAGTTCGCCGAGCCGGAGGCCGTGATCGTCGCCGCCACCGGCACCTCCGGCGCGGGCAAGGCCCTCAAGCCGCACCTGCTCGGCGCCGAGGTCATGGGCTCGGTGACCCCGTACGGCGTGGGCGGCGGACACCGCCACACGCCCGAGATGGTGCAGAACCTCAGCCCGCTCGCGGGAGAGCGCGTCTGCGTCTCCTTCACGCCGACCCTCGTGCCCATGGCCCGCGGCATCCTCGCCACGTGCTCGGCCAAGGCGCTCCCCGGCACCACCGCCGAATCGCTGCGCGCCGCGTACGAGAAGGCCTATGCCGACGAGCCCTTCGTCCACCTGCTGCCCGAGGGCCGGATGCCGTCCACCAAATCCGTCCACGGTTCCAACGCCGTCCACGTCCAGGTCGCCTACGACGAGTCCGCCCGCCGGATCATCGCCGTCAGCGCCATCGACAACCTCACCAAGGGCACCGCCGGCGGCGCGGTGCAGAGCATGAACATCGCCCTGGGGCTTCACGAGAGCCTGGGTCTTTCGACGATCGGAGTCGCACCGTGAGCGTCACGGCAGCACAGGGATTCACGGCAGCGGGCATCGCCGCCGGGATCAAGGCCAACGGCAACCCCGACCTGGCCCTCGTGGTCAACAACGGGCCGAGTCTGGCCGCCGCGGGCGTCTTCACCTCCAACCGCGTCAAGGCCGCCCCCGTGCACTGGACCGAGCAGGTCCTGCGCGGCGCCGCCGTCGGCGCGGTCGTCCTGAACTCCGGCGGCGCCAACGCCTGCACCGGACCCAAGGGCTTCCAGGACACCCACGCCACCGCGGAGAAGGTCGCCCAGGTGCTCGGCGGCGACTTCAACGCCGGCGAGATCGCGGTCGCCTCCACCGGCCTGATCGGCGTTCTGCTCCCCATGGACAAACTGCTCCCCGGCATCGAGACCGCGGCCGCGGCCCTGTCCGCCGACGGCGGCGAGGCCGCCGCCATCGCCATCAAGACCACCGACACCGTGCACAAGACGGCCACCGTCTCGCAGGGAGGCTGGACCGTCGGCGGCATGGCCAAGGGCGCCGGCATGCTCGCCCCGGGCCTGGCCACCATGCTCGTCGTCCTCACCACCGACGCCGACCTGGACAGCGCCACCCTCGACAAGGCGCTGCGCGCCGCCACCCGCACCACCTTCGACCGGATCGACTCCGACGGCTGCATGTCCACCAACGACACGGTGCTGCTGCTCGCCTCCGGAGCCTCCGGCCAGGTGCCGGCGTACGAGGACTTCGCCGAGGCCGTGCGCAAGGTCTGCGACGACCTGGCCCGCCAACTCATCGGCGACGCCGAGGGCGCCAGCAAGGACATCCGCATCGAGGTCATCGGCGCGCTGACCGAGGACGACGCGGTCGAGGTCGGCCGCTCCATCGCCCGGAACAACCTCCTCAAGTGCGCCATCCACGGCGAGGACCCGAACTGGGGCCGGGTGCTCTCAGCGATCGGCACCACCAAGGCCGCCTTCGACCCGGACCGGCTGAACGTCGCCATCAACGACGTCTGGGTCTGCCGCAACGGTTCGGTCGGCGACGACCGCGACCTGGTCTCCATGAAGGGCCGCGAGGTCCGGATCACCGCCGACCTGTCCAACGGCAGCGAGTCCGCCGTGATCTGGGGCAACGACCTGACCGCCGAGTACGTCCACGAGAACAGCGCCTACTCCTCATGAGCGACGAGAAGGCCGGCCTGCCCGGCACCTCCGGCGGCACCGCCCGCAAGCACACCGCCCTGCCCAAGGCGCAGATCCTCATCGAGGCCCTGCCGTGGCTCACCCGCCACAACGGCAAGATCGTCGTCATCAAGTTCGGCGGCAACGCCATGATCGACGAGGAGCTCAAGGCAGCCTTCGCCCAGGACGTGGTCTTCCTGCGCCAGGCCGGCCTGAAGCCGGTCGTGGTACACGGCGGCGGCCCCCAGATCAACGCCCAGCTCGACAAGCAGGGCCTGGTCAGCGAGTTCAAGGCGGGGCTGCGCGTCACGACCCCGGAAGCCATGGACGTCGTACGGATGGTCCTCGCGGGCCACGTCCAGCGTGAACTGGTCGGGCTGCTCAACCAGCACGGGCCGCTCGCCGTCGGCATGACCGGCGAGGACGCCCGCACCATGATCGCGACGAAGCACAGCCCGGAGATCGGCGGCGAGGTCATCGACATCGGCCGGGTCGGGGAGATCACCTCCATCGACACCGGCGCCATCGAGGCCCTGCTGGCCGACGGCCGGATCCCGGTCATCTCCTCCATCGCCGGCAGCGCCGACGACCACCACGTCTACAACGTCAACGCCGACACGGCGGCCGCGGCGCTCGCCGCCGCTCTCGGCGCCGAGACACTGATGGTCCTCACCGACGTCGAAGGCCTGTACGCGGACTGGCCCAACAGCGACGAGGTCATCAGCAAGCTCACCGTCAGCGAGCTGGAGAAGCTGCTGCCCGAGCTGTCCAGCGGCATGGTGCCCAAGATGGAGGGCTGCCTGCACGCCGTACGCCACGGCGTGAACACCGCCCGCGTGCTCGACGGGCGGGTCCAGCACTCGATCCTGCTGGAGATCTTCACGGACTCCGGCATCGGCACGATGGTCGTGCCCGACCACCAGTCAGGGGGAACGCAATGACGAAGGGCACCGGCAACCAGGAGTACGGCGCGCGCTGGCAGGGGGCGCTGACCAACAACTACGGCACCCCCGCGGTCGCACTGGTACGGGGCGAGGGCGCCCAGGTCTGGGACGCCGACGGCAAGCAGTACACCGACTTCGTCGGCGGTATCGCGGTCAACGCCCTCGGGCACGCCCACCCGGCGATCGTCGCGGCCGTGACCGAGCAGATCTCCACCCTCGGCCACGTCTCCAACCTCTTCATCTCCGAGCCGGTCGTCGCGCTCGGCGAGCGGCTGCTCCAGCTCTTCGGCCGCCCCGGCAAGGTCTTCTTCTGCAACTCGGGCGCCGAGTCCGTCGAGGCCGCCTTCAAGATCGGCCGGCTGACCGGGCGGACCCACATGGTCGCCACCGACGGCGGCTTCCACGGCCGGACCATGGGCGCGCTCGCGCTCACCGGCCAGCCCAAGAAGCAGGAACCCTTCCGGCCCCTGCCGGGCGACGTCACGCACGTCCCGTTCGGTGACGTCGAGGCCCTGCGGGCCGCCGTCACCGAGGAGACCGCGCTCGTCGTCATCGAGCCCATCCAGGGCGAGAACGGCGTCGTCGTACCCCCCGCCGGGTACCTGACGGCCGCCCGCGAGATCACCCGCGCCACCGGCACCCTGCTCGTCCTCGACGAGGTCCAGACCGGCATCGGCCGCTGCGGCCAGTGGTTCGAGCACCAGGCCCACGAGGACGTCGAGCCCGACATCGTCACCCTCGCCAAGGGGCTGGGCGGCGGTCTGCCGATCGGCGCGGTGGTCGCCTTCGGCCCCGTCGCCGACCTGCTGCAGCCGGGCCAGCACGGCACCACCTTCGGCGGGAACCCGGTCGCCTGCGCGGCCGGCCTCGCCGTCATCGACACGATCGCCACGGGCGGACTGCTCGACCAGGTCAAGGCCCGGGGGGAGCGACTGCGCTCCGGGATCGAGGGCACGGGCCACGCCCTGGTCTCCCACGTCCGGGGCTCGGGACTGCTGCTGGGTATCGTGCTGACCGAGCCGCTCGCCGCCCAGGTGCAGCAGGCGGCTCAGGACGCCGGCTTCCTGGTCAACGCGCCCGCCCCCGACGTCGTACGGCTCATGCCCCCGTACGTACTCACCGAGGCCGAGGCGGACGCGTTCGTCCGGGCCCTGCCCGGCATCCTTGACGCAGCAGGCGGGGACGGATCCGGAGAATGAGACGACGATGAGTCAGGCGCAGGACAACGAGCAAGGCGGCCAGGCCGTCCCGCAGACCCGCACCGCGCGTCACCGCCGGATCGTGGACATCCTCAACCGGCAGCCGGTCCGCTCCCAGAGCCAGCTGGCGAAGCTGCTCGCCGACGACGGGCTGAGCGTCACCCAGGCGACGCTCTCGCGGGACCTCGACGAGCTGGGCGCGGTGAAGATCCGCAACACCGGCGGCGAGCTGATCTACGCGGTACCCAGCGAGGGCGGCTTCCGCACCCCGCAGGCCCCGCTCGGCGAGTCCGCGAAGGAGGAGCGCATGCGGCGCCTCTCCGGGGAACTGCTGATCTCGGCGGAGGCCTCCGCGAACCTCGTGGTCCTGCGCACCCCGCCGGGTGCGGCGCAGTTCCTCGCCTCGGCGATCGACCAGGCCGAGCTCCGCGCGATCCTCGGCACGATCGCGGGCGACGACACCCTGATGCTGATCAGCCGGGATCCGGCGGGCGGCCAGGCCCTGGCCGACCACCTGCTGCGGCTGGCGCAGAAGGAGAGCTGAACAGGCTCTTGCGGCTCTTCCGGATCCTGCCGGGCCCGGCTCAGTACCGGGTCACGGCCAGGTCCCCGGATTCGGTGCCGATCGCGATGTGCGGACGGCGGCGCGGGTCCGCCCAGCGCAGGATCGCCCGCATGGCCGACTCGGGCACGGACACGCAACCGGCCGTCGCGCCCTTGCCGTTGACGTGCAGGAAGATCCCGGCGCCCCGGCCGCGTACGGGCCGGTCGTAGTTGAAGGCGATCACCAGCGCGTGCGCGTACTGCTTCTCGTACGTCACCAGGTGCTCGGCCTCGCCCGGCGCGCAGTCCGCGGGCAGCGGCTCGACCCAGCGGTTGTAGTGGGCGGACGCGTTGTCCTGGCACCACCAGGAGTCCTGGGTCACCCGCCGGTAGAGGTGGTCCGTGCCGGACGGTGCCCGCCGGATCCCGAAGGCGTAGGGGAGTGCGTAGAGGCCCGCGGGTGTCGTATCCGTGCCCTGGGTCCGCGCCGCGCCCTCGGTCAGGCCGTTCGCGCCGAACCGCGCGGGCGCGCTCCCGGACCGGTGCCAACGTCCCGCCCATCGCTCCCACCAGATCACCCGACCGGTGGTGGAGCCGGAGGTGGGCGCCACGGCGGTGATGAGCTGGCTTCCCCCGCCGGTGTCGGCGAGCCGGTCGGGCAGGGGCGCCTGCGAGGGGGCCTGCGGAAGCAGGGTCGTGACGACGAGTGAGACGGCGACTACAGCGGTACGCAGCACATGTCAGACGGTACGGGGCGGAAGCGGCAGCGGCAGCGCAGGCAGGCCGTCGACGCTCGATCCGATGAACTCCTTCTTCTCGCAGTACGCGGCGAACTCCTCGTCCGTCTTGCGACCGAAGTACTCGGCGTGCAGCGTCCGCTCGCCCTGGTACTCCATCAGGGGGACGGCGTACCCGCAGACATCCGCGATCCGGCGGGCATGGACCAGGATGATCGCCCGCGCCGACGGCCCGTCGGCGTCACCGAACAGCGCGATCAGCTCGCCCCAGCGCGGATCGTCGCGGAAGACCGCCTCGCCCTCGCCGTGGATGCGCACGATGTTGGGCGGCCCGGAGAACGCGCACCACATCAGGGTGATCCGGCCGTTCTCCCGGACGTGGGCGATGGTCTCGGCGCCACTGCCCCCGAAGTCCAGGTAGGCCAGGGTCTGTTCGTCGATGACGACGAGGGTTCCGGCCCGGCCCTTCGGGGAGAGGTTGACATGACCGTCACCCGTGAGCGGGGCGGTCGCGGTGAAGAAGATCGGCTGCTCCTCGATGAACGTGCGCAGCCGGCCGTCTATGCGTTCGTAGAGCTTTCCCATGCCGATCAGTATGCGTCCGCCGGGACCGGGAGCCCGAGGCCGTAGCGCATCCGCCGCATGACGTGGTCGCTGAACAGGTGCGTGCACCGGTCCAGGAGGGCGCCGACCTCAGGGTCCCGCGCGGGCAGGTCCGGTGGCCGGTTCGGGCTCCACATGCTCTGGACGCGCTGCGCGGCGATCGTCCGCAAGGCCGGGTCACGGTCCGTCAGCAGGGCGACGGAGGCGCGCAGTCCGGCCACCCCGCCCCGGGCGAACAGCAGCCGGTACGCGGCCCGGCGGGTGTGCGACGGCCGCCCGGGCTCGATACGGGCCATCAGCCAGTCGGCGGGCAGCCGGTCGGTCGAGGCGCCGAGGCTCCGGGCGACCTCGCGGGCCACCGCGGGCGCCGGGTCGTCCAGGAGCGGCCGCAGCAGCTCGACGTCGGTGACGTCCAGCAGCCGCAGCCCACCGACGGCGGCGGCGCGCACCTGACCGGCCGGGTGCACCAGCAGTGCGCGCAGCAGCGGCGCGTCCTCGCGGCGCGCGCACTCGGCGAAGGCCGTCACCGCGTACGGGGTCACGCGGGCGGGATCGGCCAGCGGCTCGCGGCACAGCGGGCGTGGGTCGCCACCGGCCTGGCGGACCAGCCAACGGGCGCAGGCCCGGACCATCCCGGAGCGGTCGCGGAGGTGATCCGCGGCCTCGGCGGCCCGGCCGGCCCCGCGCAGGGCGGTGACCCCGGCCGCGCGGACCATCTGGCCGTGCCCGCCGAGCAGCGTGTCGACGGCCTCGTCGTCCGGCCCGTCGGCGGCCAGGGCGGCCAGCGTCGCGTCCGTCCACAGCCCGCCCGTCGCCGGGTCCTGTTCCGTCGCGGCCAGCGCGGCCAGCTCCCGTACGTCCAGCAGCCCGGCCCCGAGGGTCAGCCGTGCGGCGAACCGCCGGGTCCGGGGGTCCGGGCTCGCGCGCAGTTCGGCGAGGAGGGCGTGGTCCTCGTCGAGCAGGTCCTCGAAGCGCTCCAGCGCCCAGGCGCCCTGCTCGCGCCGGCCGAGCCGTACGACGAGCGGCGTCAGCCGGTGCAGCGTGCCCGCGAGGTCGTCGGCCAAGGCCCTGGCCAGGACCTGCCGGGCCCGCGCGCGGACGGCCGGCACCCAGTCCGCGCAGCGGATCGCCGCGAACTCCAGCAGTGGCGACAGCAGGGGCTGCGGCGACCGCAGGGTCGCCTCGCGGATCCGGCCGTCGGGATGGCACAGCTTCACGGCGTCCGGCGTGTCGACGGGGCTCACGTACCACCAGGTGGAGGTTCGCCGGACCGCGTGGTCGAAGGCGATCCAGTCGGCCGCCGGAGCCCCCGGCGAGGGCGGTCGTGGCTCCGCGCCCGTGTCCATACGTCCTCCCCTGTGGTTGTCGAGGTTGATCGTAGGTAATCGGGCCGCCGCCTCGCCTCCCATATATCCGCAGGTCAGGTGGGACGTATGGGGGAGGGGCGGAGGGCGCGCGGGCAGCGCTCCCCGAGTCGATTGACGAAACATACGGAGTAGTGCATAGTTATGCCTGTCGTTGAATGCACCGTAAGGAGAAACCCGTGACCGAGCGCGTCGTACTCGCCTACTCGGGCGGCCTGGACACCTCCGTCGCCATCGGCTGGATCGCCGAGGAGACGGGCGCCGAGGTCATCGCCGTTGCCGTGGACGTCGGCCAGGGCGGCGAGGACCTGGACGTCATCCGCAAGCGCGCGCTCGACTGCGGTGCGGTCGAGGCCGAGGTCGCCGACGCCTCCGACGAGTTCGCCAACGAGTACTGCCTCCCGGCGATCAAGGCGAACGCCCTCTACATGGACCGGTACCCGCTGGTCTCGGCGCTCTCCCGGCCGGCCATCGTCAAGCACCTGGTCGCCGCCGCCAAGAAGCACGGCGCCACGACCGTCGCCCACGGCTGCACCGGCAAGGGCAACGACCAGGTCCGCTTCGAGGCGGGCATCGTCGCCCTCGCCCCGGACCTCAAGTGCATCGCCCCGGTCCGTGACTACGCGATGACCCGGGACAAGGCGATCGCCTTCTGCGAGGAGAAGCAGCTCCCGATCGCGACCACCAAGAAGTCCCCGTACTCCATCGACCAGAACGTCTTCGGGCGCGCCGTCGAGACGGGCTTCCTGGAGGACATCTGGAACGCCCCGATCGAGGACATCTACGAGTACACCTCGAACCCGGCCCTGCCGCGCGAGGCCGACGAGGTCGTCATCTCCTTCAAGGAGGGCGTCCCGGTCGCCATCGACGGCAAGCCCGTCACCGTGCTGCAGGCCATCCAGCAGCTCAACGACCGCGCCGGAGCCCAGGGCATCGGCCGGATCGACATCGTCGAGGACCGCCTCGTGGGCATCAAGTCCCGTGAGGTGTACGAGGCCCCGGGCGCGATCGCGCTGATCACGGCCCACCAGGAGCTGGAGAACGTCACCGTCGAGCGCGAGCTGGCCCGTTACAAGCGGCAGGTCGAGCAGCGCTGGGGCGAGATGGTCTACGACGGCCTGTGGTTCTCCCCGCTCAAGCGCGCCCTGGACGGCTTCATCAACGAGGCCAACCAGCACGTCACCGGTGACATCCGGATGACCCTGCACGGCGGCCGGGCCGTCGTCACCGGCCGGAAGTCGGACGAGTCGCTGTACGACTTCAACCTCGCCACCTACGACTCGGGCGACACCTTCGACCAGTCCAAGGCCCAGGGCTTCATCGAGATCTTCGGTCTCTCCTCGAAGATCGCGGCCCGCCGCGACCTCGCCTGACCGACCAGCAGTTCGGACCGCCTCCCCGTTACCTCCGCGGCGGGGAGGCGGTTGCACATCCGGAACCCTGCCGGCCGTCCAGGCCGGGCGGGCCCCCGGAGCCTTACCAGCAGTCAAAGCCATGCAGTCTTGAGGAGCAGTAGCTGTGAGCAGCAAAAAGGGTGACGTCCGGCTCTGGGGCGGCCGGTTCGCCGACGGTCCTTCGGAGGCGCTGGCCCTGCTGTCGGCGTCGGTCCACTTCGACTGGCGCCTCGCGCCGTACGACATCGCGGGCTCCCGCGCCCACGCACGCGTGCTCCACAAGGCCGGCCTGCTCACGGCCGACGAGCTCGACCGCATGATCGCCGGACTCGACCAGCTGGAGGCCGACGTGGCCGACGGCTCCTTCACCGGCACCATCGCCGACGAGGACGTGCACACCGCCCTGGAACGCGGCCTGCTGGAGCGGCTCGGCGCCGAGCTCGGCGGCAAGCTGCGCGCCGGCCGGTCCCGCAACGACCAGGTGGCCACGCTCTTCCGGATGTACCTGCGCGACCACGGCCGGATCATCGGCGGCCTGATCGCCGACCTCCAGGACGCGCTGGTCGGCCTCGCCGAGACGCACCACGACGTGGCCATGCCGGGCCGGACCCACCTGCAGCACGCGCAGCCGGTGCTCTTCGCCCACCACGTACTCGCCCACGTGCAGTCCCTGTCCCGGGACGCGGAGCGGCTGCGCCAGTGGGACACCCGGACCGCGGTCTCCCCGTACGGCTCGGGCGCCCTGGCCGGCTCCTCGCTGGGCCTGGACCCGGAGCAGGTCGCCGCCGACCTGGGCTTCGAGCGGGGCTCGGTCGGCAACTCGATCGACGGCACCGCCTCGCGCGACTTCGTCGCCGAGTTCGCCTTCATCACCGCGATGATCGGGATCAACCTGTCCCGGATCGCCGAGGAGATCATCATCTGGAACACGAAGGAGTTCTCCTTCGTGACGCTGCACGACGCCTTCTCGACCGGGTCGTCGATCATGCCGCAGAAGAAGAACCCGGACATCGCGGAGCTGGCGCGCGGCAAGTCGGGCCGGCTCATCGGCAATCTGACGGGCCTGCTCGCCACGCTCAAGGCGCTGCCCCTCGCGTACAACCGGGACCTCCAGGAGGACAAGGAGCCGGTCTTCGACTCCTGCGACACCCTTGAGGTCCTGCTGCCGGCCTTCACCGGCATGATGGCGACCCTCACCGTCAACCGGGAGCGGATGGAGGAGCTGGCCCCGGCCGGTTTCTCGCTCGCCACCGACATCGCCGAGTGGCTGGTCAAGCAGGGCGTGCCCTTCCGGGTGGCGCACGAGGTGGCCGGTGAGTGCGTCAAGGTCTGCGAGGGCGAGGGCATCGAGCTCGACCAGCTGACGGACGAGCAGTTCGTGAAGATCTCGGAGCACCTGACCCCCGAGGTCCGGACCGTCCTGAACGTCAAGGGCGCCTTGGCCTCCCGCAACGGCCGCGGCGGCACCGCCCCCTCGGCGGTGGCCACCCAGCTCACCGAGCTGAAGGCCGACCTGGTCATCCAGCACGCCTGGGCGGCCCACAAGCAGTAGCGGACACGCCCGGAGGGGCGGTGGGGGCCCGTCGGCCCCCACCGCCCCTCCGGCATGTCGGGGTATCAGCAGACGACGTTGATCGAGAACGGCCGGTCACTGTCCACGGCGGCGCTGCCGGGCTGGGACGGCGTCGCGGTACGGATGAAGAGGGTGTTCCCGTTCACCTGCCCGACCAGGATGGACGAGCTGCCCGGCCCCGGGTCGTTGCCGCCGTTGGTGTTGATGGTGCCCAGGAGGGCGCACCCGTTGAGGCCGGACGACGTGGTGATGTTGTAGCGGCCGATGCCGAACTTGTTGATCCCGGTGATGCCCTGCCCGCCCAGGACCTGACCGTTCGCGGCCACCTTCGCCCACGCCGTGGTGACCGCCGCGGCCTGCCGCGCCTCCCTGGACTCGGCGGACGCCGAGGACACGGCGACGACGCCGCCGACCGTCGTCAGTGCCAGCGCGGCTGCCCCGATGGCCAGCTTCCGTGATGCGTTCATGGTTCTCTCCCTGCCGAAGACGGAATACGTGCAGGTGAACCCGCCCCGGGTAACGGCCCACCGGGGAGCAGACTTCCGTGTTCCGGATCGGCGGGGGAAGGCTCCGGGGCCCCGGTCACTCCAAATGATCACAGTCCGCATCAGCCCGCTGAACACGGGTAGTCATGATCGAATCACCATCAGTAGTCGAATGGTGGCGGTGTGGCCCATGTGGCGAGAGTGTCGAAGTCCGCGCGGACCAGGCCGATCCGTTCGTCGATGCGCATCAGCAGGGTCTGTGCCGGGTGGCGCTGGTCGACGTACTCGCGGTCCATCGTCGTGATGTCGTCGTCGATCCAGGCGAAGGGTCGCCCGCCCGCGTACTCAAGGATGTACTGGGTCTTCCAGAAGGTGCCGCGCGGCGCCCGGCCGTGCATCACCGGCCAGTCGATGAAGGGGAGCCTCGGCAGCCCCAGGTGCGGGCCTATCCAGTCATTGGCCTCGTCCTTCCAGGTGGTGGCCCAGACGAGCTCGTAGGTCTCGGCGAGGGCGAGCAGCTCCGCCCCGTGGCCGTGATGGAGCCAGACCCGCAGGGGCTTGGCCTGCTCGGCCTCCGTCCAGCCCGTCGGGCGCATTCGATGGGTGCGGTAGCCCTCGGGGCGGCGCTGAGCCTTGGCCGCATAAGGGTTCAGCGGCCCGTCGACATCGATCAGCAGCAGTGGCTTCATTGCGGCAGGATTCCCTTCCGGCTGCCCCGAGGCGGCTCATTTTTCGATTGAATGAGACAGTGACGTCTCATTCAGGGTATGCTTGTCTCATGGCCATGGATCGTGACCAGGTGCTCCGCGACGCGGCCGCCCTGCTTTCCCGCAAGTCGACCGCCACGATGGACGAGGTCGCCCGCGCCGCCGGAATCGGGCGCGCGACCCTCCACCGGCACTTCGCCGGACGCGACGCCCTCGTACGGGCCCTCGAAGAACTCGGCATCCGCGAGTTCGAGGTGGCCTTCGACAAGGCCCGCCTCGACGAGGGCACCGCGGTGGACGCGATCAGACGCCTCGTCGCCGAGGCCGAACCCAACGCCCAGCTCCTGGCCTTCCTCGTCACCGAGAACCAGCTGTTCGAGGGCGACGAGGTCAACGAGGGATGGGCCCGGCTCGACGCCCGCGTCGGCGCGCTCTTCCGGCGCGGCCAGGAAGAGGGCGACATCCGGATCGACCTGAGCCCCGCATGGCTCACCGAGGCCCTCTACGGCCTCGTCGGCACCTGCGCCTGGGCCGTGATGGACGGTCGGGTCGCCGCCAAGGACTTCCAGTACATGATCATCGAGCTCTTGCTCGGTGGCGCCAGACGGAGTGTGGAGAAATGAGCACGACCCAGCACCTGAACAGCCCGATCGGGACGGAGACCAAAAGCCGCGGCCGCTGGCTCGCCCTGGGCGTGCTGGTGCTCGCCGTGCTGCTGGTCGCCGTCGACGCGACCGTACTCGGCCTCGCCACCCCCGCACTCTCCGAGGACCTCAAGCCGTCCGGCACCCAGCTGCTGTGGATAGGCGACATCTACTCCTTCGTCATCGCCGGACTCCTGGTCTCCATGGGCAGCCTCGGTGACCGCATCGGACGCAAGAAGCTGCTGCTCACCGGCGCCGCCGCGTTCGGTGCCGTGTCCGTGCTCAACGCCTACGCCACCAGCCCCGAGATGATGATCGTCGCCCGGGCCCTGCTGGGCGTCGCCGGCGCGACCCTGATGCCGTCCACCCTCGCGCTGATCCGCAACATCTTCCACGACCCCAAGGAGCGCAGCCTCGCGATCGGCATCTGGGGCGCCACCGCCTCGGCCGGCGCGGCCGTCGGCCCGGTCGTCGGCGGAGCCCTCCTCCAGCACTTCTGGTGGGGCTCGGTCTTCCTGATCAACCTTCCTGTGATGATCGCTCTGGTCGTCGTCGGAATCAAGCTGCTTCCCGAATCCAAGAACCCGGTCGCCGGTCCCTGGGACCTCGTCAGCGTCGGCCTCTCCCTCGTCGGCGTGATCAGCGTGGTCTACGCCGTCAAGGAGGTCGCCACCCACGGAGTCACCTGGGAGGTCGCGGCCACCGCGACACTGGGCGCGGGCGCCCTGTACGCCTTCGTACGCCGCCAGTTCGTCCTGCCGTCACCGCTGCTCGACATGCGGCTCTTCAAGCACCGCGGCTTCTCCGGCGCGGTCCTCGCCGACCTGCTCACCGTCTTCGGGCTCTCCGGACTGGTCTTCTTCCTCTCCCAGTTCCTGCAGCTCGTCCAGGGCCGCGATCCGCTGGAGGCGGGCCTCGCCGAACTGCCCGCCGCCATCGGCGCGGTGGTCACCGGCCTGATCGCGGGTCGGTACGCCCGCCGGTACTCGGTACGGACCATCGTGGCCGGCGGCCTCGGCGCCATCGGCCTGGCCCTCGCCGTGCTCACCCTGATCCACAAGGAGAGCGGCTACCCACTGCTCGGCGCCGCCCTGCTCGTCGTCGGCCTCGGTGCGGGATTCTCCTTCACCGTCACCGCCGACGTGATCCTCTCCAGCGTCCCCAAGGAGCAGGCCGGTTCGGCCTCCGCCGTCTCCGAGACGGCGTACGAACTCGGCGCCGCCCTCGGCATCGCCCTGCTCGGCTCCATCGTCACCGGCGTCTACCAGAGCTTCACCGCCCCGGCCTCGGTCGCGGGCCCGGTCGCCGACGCCGCGCACGAATCCCTCGGCGGTGCCGTCGAGGCCGCCAAGGCACTGGACCCGCACACCGCCCAGGTGATGGTGGGCGCGGCCCAGGACGCCTTCGTGGACGGGCTGCGGCTCGCCTCCGGCGTCGGCGCGGCCGTACTGCTGGCCACCGCCGTGGCCGCCTGGTTCCTGCTGAAGGGGCAGCGGCTCCAGGAGGGCGTCGAGCACTGACGTTCCGGTGAAGGGGTGGTGTTCCGGCCGGAGTTGACAGTTCGTAGAACGTCGGGACACCATCGCGGCGATGGAGATCAACGATCTTACCCCGGCGGAGCGCCGCGTCTGGGAGGCCTTCCCGCGCGGTGACGGGGTCGACTTCCGCGTCGCCCCCGAGGACAGCTCCGTCGACGGAGCCGACTGGGGTCCCGACCGCACCCTGCGCGCCGAGGTGCTGCGGGCGATCCTGCTGGGAGCCTGCCCCGTCGTCCAGGGGCGGATCCCCGGTCTCAAGATCAAGGGCGCGAAGATCGTGGGCAAGCTCGACCTGCGCTACGCCGTCATCGACCACCCCATCCGGCTGCGCGACTGCTGGTTCGAGCGCAAGCCCCTGATCTACGGGGCCCAGCTGCGCGCCCTGGTCCTCGGCTACTCCACCCTGCCCGGCCTGACCGCCTCCACGGTGCGCGTCGAGGTGGTCCTGCGCCTGTCCCACTGCCGGATCGCCGGCCCCGTACGGCTGCAGGGCGCCAAGATAGCCGGCGGCCTCTTCCTCCAGGGGGCGGTGATCGGCCCCACGGTCGGCGAGGAGGCGGACGAGCCCCCGCTCCAGCTGAACCACGTCGAGGTCGACACCGACATCATCGCGAACGACCTGACCGTGCACGGCCAGCTCCGCCTCAACGGGGCCACCGTCGGCGGCCAGATCCAGCTCGACGGCGCCCGGCTGCTCGCTCCCGGCGGGATCGCCCTGCACGCCGAGACCCTGACCGTCGGCACCGACCTGCGCGGGCACCGGCTGAAGGCCCGCGGCATGGTCAACCTCACCGGCTCCCGGATACCCGGCCAGGTCAACCTCACCCGCGCCGACCTCGCCAACCCGGACGGGACCGCCCTGCGCGCCTCCAGCTGCGCGATCGGCGAGCTGTGGCTGCGCCGCTGCGACCCGGTCCGCGGCGACGTGAACCTGCGCCGGTCCACCTTCGACCTGCTCCACATCGATCCGGGGGCCTGGCCCGAGCGGATCGCCATCGACGGCCTGACCTACCGCACCCTCGCCCCGCACCTCCCCGCCGAGCAGCGGCTGCCCGCCCTGGAGCGGGAGGAGTCCGGATACCTCACCTACGCCTACGAGCAGCTCGCGGCGGCCTACCGTACGGCGGGCGACGAGGCGGCCGCCCGGACCGTCCAGCTCGCGAAGCTGCGCAGGCACCGGCACACCCTGCCCCGGGCCGCCCGGGCGTGGGGGCTGCTCCAGGACGCCACCGTCGGCTACGGCTTCCGGCCGCTGCGGGCGGCGGGCTGGCTGCTGGCGTTACTCATGACGGGGTCGATCGCCTACGGGATCGACCCGCCGCGCGCCCTGAAGGCGGGGGAGGCCCCGGACTTCAACGCGGTCTTCTACACGATCGACCTGATGGTGCCGATCGTCAGTTTCGGCCAGGAGGCGGCCTTCGCACCGGGCGGCCTGCACCAGTGGCTGTCGTACGTGCTGATCGTGACCGGCTGGATCCTCGCCACCACCACGGCGGCGGGCGTCAGCCGGTCACTCCAGCGTCAGTAGGGGAGCGCTACGCGGCCTTCGCCTTGGTGGCGTACATGTCGACGTACTCCTGGCCCGAGAGGCGCATGACCTCGGCCATCACCGAGTCGGTGACGGCGCGCAGCACGTAGCGGTCGCGGTCCATGCCCTCGTAGCGGGAGAACTCCATCGGCTCGCCGAAGCGGACGGTGACCCGGCCCGGACGCGGCATGCCGGCGCCGCCGGGCTGGAGCTTGTCGGTGCCGATCATCGCGAACGGCACCACGGGGGCGCCGGTCATCAGGGTCAGGCGGGCGATGCCGGTGCGGCCGCGGTAGAGGCGGCCGTCGGGGGAGCGGGTGCCCTCGGGGTAGATGCCGAAGATCTTGCCCTCTTCGAGGATCCGGCGGCCGGTCATCAGCGCCGCGACGCCGCCGTTGGCCCCGTCACGGTCGACGGGGATCATGCCGGAACCGGAGAAGAACCAGGCCATGGCGCGGCCCTTGATCCCCTTGCCGGTCACGTACTCGTCCTTGCCGATGAAGTGGACCGTGCGGTCGCACACCAGCGGCAGGATCATGGAGTCGATGAAGGTGAGGTGGTTGCCCGCCAGGATCACCGGACCGGAGCCGGGGATGTTCTCGATGCCCTCCACGCGGGTGCGGAACATCATGCGCATGACCGGTCCGACAGTGGCTTTGATGAGCTTCGTACGGAACAACGTGGGCCCTCCGGCATCGAAAAGCGGTTCGCGCACCCACCACACGGCGGTAGCGCAGGTGAGGACGATACTCGCGGGTCAGGTCGGAGCGCACATCGGGTTCACGTGTCGGATACAGAGTGTTGACGCACGTTTGCGCCAAGTTCCCCGGACGATCCCTCGTCGCACGCCCCTCGGCCACCCCTGTTTGCCTACCATCTGCACGCCGATCGCGGGCCGCGACACGGCGATCACGACGAGGAGTGGGCACTCATGACACAGGGTGGGGCAGCGCGGCGCACGGTCCTGGGGGCGGCCGTCCTGGCGGCGGGGACCGGGATCACGGGACTGGCGGCGGGTTCCGCCACCGCGGCCGAGGGCGGGTACGGCGAGGGACACGGCGACGGGGGATACCGGGACCTCCCCCACCCGACGGTGATCGGCCATCGCGGAGCCAGCGGCTACCGGCCGGAGCACACGATCGGCTCCTACCAGCTCGCCCTCGACCTGGGCGCCGACGTCGTCGAGCAGGACCTGGTGCCGACCCGCGACGGCCATCTTGTGTGCCGCCACGAGAACGAGATCGGAGGGACCACCGACGTCGCCGATCACCCCGAGTTCGCCTCCCGACGCACCACCAAGTCCGTCGACGGGGT
Source organism: Streptomyces sp. CLCI03 (assembly GCF_053615355.1). Classification (NCBI taxonomy): domain Bacteria; kingdom Bacillati; phylum Actinomycetota; class Actinomycetes; order Kitasatosporales; family Streptomycetaceae; genus Streptomyces; species Streptomyces sp. CLCI03. The sequence goes on from NZ_CM132132.1 coordinate 6,480,505, forward strand.
CTCGGTCACCGGCTGGTTCACCGAGGACTTCACCCTGGCCGAGCTGCGGACCCTGCGCGCGAAGGAACGTATCCCCGCCGTTCGTCAGCGCAACACCCTCTACGACGGCCGGTGGGCCGTACCCACCTTCGAAGAGGTGCTGCGCTGGGCCGACCGCGAGGGCAAGCGGCGCGGCAGGCGGGTGTGGCTGCACGTGGAGACCAAGCACCCCAGCTACTTCCGGGGGCTGGGCCTCGGCCTGGAGGAGCCCCTCGCCAAGCTCCTGCGCCGTTACGGGCGCGAAGGACGGGGCGCCGCCGTCTTCCTCCAGTCCTTCGAGCCCTCCAGCATCCAGCGGCTCTCCCGACTGGTCTCCGCGCCCCGGGTGGTCCTGCTGTCGGCGGCCGGCACCCGCCCCTGGGACTTCGAGCTGGCCAAGGACCCGCGTACGGTCGCGGACCTGGTCAAGCCGGAGGGTCTGAAGTGGATCGCCGGATTCGCCCAGGGCATCGGCCCGACCATGGACCTGATCCTTCCGCGCGACGCGGCCGGCGAACTCGGCGCACCGACCACCCTGGTGAAGGACGCCCACGCCCGCGGGCTGCTGCTGCACCCCTACACCGCCCGCAACGAGAACAGCTTCCTGCCGGCCGAATACCGCAGGGGCACCGACCCGGCCGCGTACGGGGACGCCCTCGGCGCCTTCCGGACCTACTTCGAACAGGGCATCGACGGGATCTTCACCGACAACCCGGACACCGGTCTGCTCGCGGCGGATGCCTTCCGCCCGGGCCGACGCCCCGTCAACCGCTGAGCGCCGCTTCCCGTACGAGTGGGCCGGGCCCGGTGGGGAAACCGTCCGGCCCGGCCCGCTCGTCCCGCCCGGCATGGACCTGCTGAAGGCTGATTACGTCGACAAGCTCGGCCCGCTGCTCTCCGCCGAGGCGGCCGCGGAGGCCCCGGGCACCGGAGTGGACGCGGCCGACCTGGAACAAGCCGTCTGGGTCAGGCTGCTGGAGAGCGGCCGGCACGCCCCCGATCCGGCCGAACCCGCGGAGCCGGCGCGATGGCTGCGCCGCGCGGTCCGGGCGGAGGCGCGTCTCGCCCGCCGCCGGGCCCGCCGCGAGGTCCCGTACGGGCACGGCCGGCACTCGACGGACGGGAGCACACCGGCCGGCCCCGCCGCCGCTGCCGAGCCGGAGGACGCCCTCCTGCACGGCGAGGAGAACCGCGCACTCCGATCGGCGGTCGCCCGGTTGCCCGGACGCTGCCCCGAGCTGATGAAGGCACTTCTTTCGCCCAGAGACCTCACTTACCGTGAAATCGCAGGAGAGTTGGGTATCTCACAAGGAAGTTTGGGGCCCGTCCGTTCCCGTTGCCTGGGATGTCTGCGCAGAATGCTGGCTGCAGAGGTTGCGGCTCCTGGCCTGCGGGGAAAGGAGCGGTAGACCAACGGGCTACCAGGTGAGCTGGAGGCATGCGCACATGGGCATGAGCGTGACCATTTCGGCGGCGGCTGCCGAGGACGCTGAGCAGATCTTCAAACTGCAGTACCTGGCCTTCCAGCGGGAGGCCGAGCTCTACGGCAACTACCTCATCCAGCCGCTCACCCAGTCCCTGGACTCCCTCAAGGGCGAGCTGGCGACGGACACCGTCCTGGTGGCCCGGCTCGGCGACGAGATCGTCGGGACCGTGCGCGGCAACGTCGACGAGGACGGCACCGGCAAGATCGCCAAGCTCTGTGTGCACCCGCGCCTGCAGGGTCACGGCCTCGGGGCGCGCCTGCTGCGCGCGGTCGAGGAGGCCCTGGCGAGCCCCGGCAACACCACCCGCTTCCGCCTGCACACCGGGCACAAGAGCGAGTCGAACCTGCGCCTCTACCGCAAGGCCGGTTACGTCAAGGTCGGTGGCCGCACGGCGTCCGACGGCGTCCAGCTGGTGATCCTGGAGAAGGAAGCCAAGGACCCGACCGACTTCACGGTCAGCGCGTAGTCGCCGCTCCGCGCCCGCGCAGCCAGAGCATCCCGGTGATCGGCAGGATCACCGGGATGAACAGGTAGCCCATCCCGAACTGGGACCACACGGTCGTGGCGGGGAAGGACTCGGGTCGCACCAGGGTCCAGGTCCCCACGGCCAGCACGCCCGCCAGCTCGGCGGCGCAGCAGACCAGTGCCGCCTTACGGGCCCGCTCGCCGCCACGCACCAGTGAGTACGTGATGAAGGCGTAGGCCAGCGCGGCCACGGCGGACAGCGAGTACGCCAGCGGCGCCCGGTCGAACTCGGTGGAGATCTGGAAGGCCGAGCGGGAGACCGCGCCCACCACCATCACCCCGTACAGCCACACCAGCAGCAGACCGGGCCCGGAGACCAGCCGCTTGCGACCGGCGGTGGTGGCGGCGTCCGTGCCGCTTTCGGTGCCGGTGTCGTTCGTCGTGTCGGAGTCAGGCACCGGTGGTTCCCCAGATGTCGTAGAGCCGTACTTCGAGGACGGCGAGCACGACGGCGCCGGCGGCCACCGTGATCGAACCCCACTTGGTCCGCTCGGTCAGCGAGAGCATCCCGGCCGCCGGTACCGCGGCGAACGCGCCCACCAGGTAGGCCACGAAGACCACCGTGCCCTCGTCGGGCTTCTCGCCCCGGGCCAGCATCACCAGACCGATCACCAGCTGGGCCAGGACCAGAACCGTCACGACGGCCATACCGATGAAATGCCAGTCCTTGGTCGGCTGGTCCCGCCACGCGGCGTGGCCGCACCAGGCGGCGAGGGCGAGTGCGGCCACGCCGATGGCGACCGTCAGGGCGTCGAGCATGCAGCGAGGGTATTACGGGCCGAAAGACCCGATGCGCGCACCCCTGCGTCCCGACCGTGGTCTTGACCACAGCGGCCCCGGTCACCGCACCCCGCAGGGCTCGGCCGTACCGGCCTCGGCATCACTGTCGGTGCAGGTCAGCGATGGGGAGAGGGCTGCGTCGGGCAAGGGTGGTGCGCCCGGTGTCGTCCGGTATGCGGTCGAATCGCGTCCGCTATTCGGACGCCGTTGATCGGTCAGGGGATAGGTCTGGTTTACTGGGGCCCATGACCACGACGAGCAGCCGCACCCTTGCGACCGAGGCGACGATGACGCCCGGTGCTCGTTGTATGTGTCGAATGTGCGCCTTCTGAGGGTCCCCTCCTGAGTCTCGCGCCCCGAAGCGAGACCAGTCGCGCCAGTGCTTCGTCCCCTGATGAACAGCACGGCTCGGCCATGCCCCGCGCACGTGTCGACCTCATCGTTTTCTGACGGTTCGTCCCGTATCGCGTCCCCAGATTGTTTGCCCCGTGCCGGCACCCCGCTGCGCCGCGCACACGACAGCGACGGAAATCCCTGTGATCACCACATCGGGCCTCACGAAGGTCTACCAGTCCCGTGGCCGCGAGGTCACCGCCCTGGACGGCGTCGATCTCCACGTCCGTGAGGGCGAGGTGTACGGAGTCATCGGCCAGAGCGGCGCCGGCAAGTCCTCCCTGATCCGCTGCGTCAACCTGCTGGAGCGCCCCACCACCGGCACGGTGACCGTCGACGGCGTCGACCTCACCGCCCTCGCCGGCCGGGGCCGCCGCGCGGGCAAGGAGCTCCGCGAGGCGCGCAGCCGCATCGGCATGGTCTTCCAGCACTTCAACCTGCTGTCCTCGCGCACCGTCCAGGCCAACGTCGAGCTGCCCCTGGAGATCCTCGGGGTCTCCGGCCGTGAGCGCTCCCGCAAGGCCCTCGAACTCCTCGACCTCGTCGGCCTCGCCGACAAGGCCAAGGCCTACCCGACCCAGCTCTCCGGCGGCCAGAAGCAGCGCGTCGGCATCGCCCGCGCCCTGGCCGGCGACCCCAAGGTGCTGCTGTCCGACGAGGCCACCAGCGCCCTGGACCCCGAGACCACCCGCTCCGTCCTGGGGCTGCTGCGCGACCTCAACCGCCAGCTCGGCCTCACCGTGCTGCTCATCACGCACGAGATGGACGTCGTCAAGACCGTCTGCGACTCGGCCGCCCTGATGAAGAACGGCCGCATCATCGAGTCCGGCACCGTCGCCGAACTCCTCGCCACCCCCGGATCCGAGCTCGCCGGCGAACTCTTCCCGGTCACCGGCACCGCCACCGGCCCCGACCGCACGGTCGTCGACGTCACCTTCCACGGCGAAGCCGCCGTCCGGCCGGTCATCTCGCAGCTCTCGCGCACGTACAACATCGACATCTCGATCCTCGGCGCCGCGATGGACACCGTCGCGGGCCGCCAGATCGGCCGCATGCGCATCGAACTGCCCGGCGGCTACGAGGACAACGTCGTGCCGGTCGGTTTCCTGCGCGAGCAGGGCCTCCAGGTCGACATCGTCGACGAGATCGACAACGAGCTGGCCGAGCTGGTCAAGGATGGTGCCAAGTGACCTGGTCCGAAATGCAGCCCCTGCTCACCCAGGGCACCTACGACACCCTCTACATGGTGCTGTGGTCCACCCTGGTGACCGTGCTCGGCGGCCTGCCCATCGGCATCCTGCTGGTCCTCACGGACAAGGGCGGCCTGCTGCAGAACCAGCCGCTCAACAAAGTCCTCGGCGTGATCGTGAACATAGGCCGCTCGCTGCCGTTCATCATCCTGCTGATCTTCCTGATCCCGGTCACCACCGCGGTCGTCGGCACCTTCATCGGCCCCACGGCCATGATCGTCCCGCTCGCCATCGGCGCCATCCCCTTCTTCGCGCGCCTCGTCGAGACGGCCGTCCGCGAGGTGGACCACGGCCTGATCGAGGCCGTCGAGTCCATGGGCGGCGGCATCCCCACCCTGGTCGGCAAGGTGCTCCTCCCGCAGGCCCTGCCCTCCCTGGTCGCGGGTGTCACCACCACCGTCATCACCCTCGTCGGCTACTCGGCCATGGCCGGCGCCGTCGGCGGCGAAGGACTGGGATCCAAGGCCATCACCTACGGCTTCCAGCGCTTCGAGACCGGGTTCATGGTCGCCACCGTCGTGGTCCTCATCGCCCTCGTCACGGTGATCCAGCTGCTCGGCGACGGCGTGGTCCGCCTCCTCGCCCGCCGCGGCCGCACCGCCTGAGAAGACTTTCCACCCCTCACAGAGCCCGCACTTGTCGTGCTTGGGCCACCACCAGCAAGTCATCGGTACTTGTTCAGCAAGAAAGGCACTCTTCGTGCGTAAGAACATCAAGCTCACCGCCCTCGCCGCCACGGCCACCGCGCTCGCCCTCGGCCTCACCGCCTGCGGCAGCTCCTCGGACCCGTCCTCGGCGAAGGCCGACGGCGGCAAGGCCGACGAGAGCAAGCCCCTCGTCATAGCGGCCTCCCCGAGCCCGCACGCCGACGTCCTGAACTTCGTCAAGGACAAGCTCGCGGCCAAGGAAGGCCTCAAGCTGGAGGTCAAGGAGTTCACGGACTACGTCCTGCCGAACACCGCCACCGAGCAGAGCCAGGTCGACGGCAACTACTTCCAGCACAAGCCGTACCTCGACGACTTCAACAAGAAGAACAACACGCACGTCGTGCCCGTCGTGAACGTCCACCTGGAACCCCTCGGTCTCTACTCCAAGAAGATCAAGGCCATCGGTGACATCAAGGCCGGCCAGACCATCGCCGTCCCCAACGACACCACCAACGAGGGCCGCGCGCTCCAGCTGCTCGCCGCGAACAACCTGATCACCCTCAAGGAAGGTGTCGGCACCAGCGCCAAGCTGTCCGACATCACCGACAAGAAGGGCCTGGAGTTCAAGGAGCTGGAGGCCGCCACGGTCCCGCGCGCCCTGAACGACGTGGACGCCGCGATCATCAACGGCAACTACGCCCTGGAGGCCAAGCTGTCGCCCGCCAAGGACGCGCTGGTCCTGGAGAAGGCCGAGGGCAACCCCTACGCCAACTTCCTCGCGGTCAAGGACGGCAACCAGAACGACCCGCGGATCCAGAAGCTGGCCAAGCTCCTGAACTCCGACGAGGTCAAGAAGTTCATCGAGGAGAAGTACCAGGGCTCGGTCATCCCCGCCTTCGGCGCCCCGGCCACCTCCTGAACCGGTACCTCGTGATCCGGTTCCTCCCGAACCGGTCATGAATCTCGGCCCCGCACGCACCTGACGGCGCGCGGGGCCGAGTTCTGCCCGCATCCGGGCAACCCGGCCCTGCACATCACCCGGTCGATGCTGCATGCTGTGGCCTACGAACCGCACGCACGGTCCCGCACGAACGGTCCCGCACCGCGGTCGCATCGCACCACGGTCGCACCACGGTCTCAGGCATGGAGCTGCGCATGACTACCACCTTCCCGGACGTCACCATCAGCACGGACCGGCTGGTGCTGCGCCCCTTCGAGGAAGAGGACGTCACCGCGCTGACCGAGATGATGAACGACGAGCACGTCACCGCCTGGACCGGAGTGCCCCACCCGTACACCGCCACCGACGCGCACGCCTGGGCCACCCGGCACTCCCACGCGGAACGCACCGAGGGCCGCGGCATCGTCTTCGCCGTCACCGAGTTCCTCACCCAGCGCCTCGTCGGCATCGTGCACCTGCAGAGCACCAACTGGCACACCCGCGCCACCGAGGTCGGATACGTCACCGCCCCCTGGGCCCGCGGCGAGGGCTACGCCAGCGAATCCGTCCTGGCCGTCGCCCAATGGCTCTTCCGCGACCAGGGGTTCGAGCGCCTCGAACTGCGCACCGCCGCCGACAACACCGCCTCGCAGCAGGTGGCCCAGAAGATCGGCTGCATCAGCGAGGGCGTCCTGCGCAACGCGTGGATAGTCCGTACGCAGACGGCCGACGGCGGTTGGACCGACACCCGCACCGACCTCATCGTCTGGAGCCTGGTCCCCGAGGACCTCGACGAGGGCGACGGCTACGACGGCTACGACAGCTATGACAGCTACGACGGATACGCCCGCAGCACCGCCTTCCCACAGCGTGCCGACGCGCACGGCCACCGCGTCGGCGCCGACTGGAACTGAACCGATGACCGGGTAGTCTCACCGTGCCCGCCCCGACCGACTTCGCCCTCCCCCGGCCCCCGCGGGGAGGTGCCCCCGCCAGACCAGGAGACTGACGACGATGGCCGACCGGGTCACGGTGATCGGCTGGGACGGTTCGCCCCTGACCGCGGGCGCCCGGTCCGCGCTCTCCGCCGCCACCCTCGTGGCCGGCGCCGCGCACCACCTCGCCCTTCCCGAAGTACCGCCCACCGCCGAGCGCATCCGCCTGGGCAGCGTCGGCCTCGCCGCACGCCGCATCGCCGGCCACAGGGGCACCGCGGTGGTCTTCGCCGACGGGGACCCCGGCTTCTTCGGCGCCGTACGCGTCCTGCGCGCCCCGGAGCACGGCCTGGAGGTCGAGGTCGTCCCGGCCGTCTCCTCCGTCGCCGCCGCCTTCGCCCGCGCCGGCATGCCCTGGGACGACGCCCAGGTCGTCGTGGCCCACCCCCGTACCCTGCGCCGCGCGGTCAACGTCTGCCGTGCCCACGCCAAGGTCGCGGTCCTCACCTCACCCGGCGCCGGCCCCGCGGAACTCGCCCTCCTCCTCGAAGGAGTTCACCGCACCTTCGTCGTCTGCGAGGAACTCGGCACGGACCGGGAGCAGGTGAGCGTCCTCACCTCCGACAAGGCCGCCGACCACAGCTGGCGCGACCCGAACGTCGTCATCGTCATCGGCGGCGGGGGACCGGCCCAGGCCGACGCGGGCTGGCTCCTCGGCCGGAGCGCCGCCCGGTCCACCGAGCGCGGCTGGGCCAGGCCGCGGACCGACACGGGAGAAGGAGGGTCCGCACAACTGCGCGCCGCCCAACTCGCCCGCCTCGGCCCGCGCACCGGCGACCTCCTGTGGGACATCGGCGCCGGATCCGGCGGCGTGGCCGTGGACGCGGCCGCCCTCGGCGCCGCCGTCATCGCGGTGGACGCCGACCCGGCCGCCTGCGACCGCATAACCGCCGCCGCCCGCACGCGCGGAGTGCAGCTCCAGACCGTCGCCGGGCGCGCCCCGCACGTACTGGAGAACCTGCCCGAACCCGATGTCGTCCGCGTCGGCGGTGGCGGCGCCGCCGTCGTCGCGGCCGTCGCCGAACGCCGCCCCGAACGGATCGTCAGCCACGCCTCCACCCGCGACGAGGCGGAGGCGATCGGCAGGGCACTCACCGAACACGGTTACGCCGTCGAGTGCGCACTGCTCCAGTCCGTGGGCCTGGACACCCGAACCTGGGCCGAACAGGACCGTTCCGTGGTGTTCCTCCTGGCAGCCGAACGCCCCACCACGCGCTGAGAGGAGGGCCGGGGTAGGCTGGCCGATCGTCGTACTGCCTCGGACGATTCGGGCATCGCGACACCGCCTGGACGCGCGACGTGGCGCAGTCCACAGAGGACCGTGACGGTTATGGCCGTCACGGTGGCCGACGGGCGCGACAATGCTTACTGGTTGTCGTGCCGGCGCATGCGAGACGAGCTCGTCGCACCGCAACCCCGCAGGCAAAACCGCTCGGCGGCCTCGTGGGCGACCGGGCGATCGAAGAGGCAAAACCGATGGGCGAGGGGTAAGCATGACTGACACCGGCCAGGTCCCGGGCGAGGGTCTCCCGGACAACGCGGGCATGGTGGATCAGCAGAGCGTCCCCGCTCCGGTCCAGATCCCGGCACCGATTCCCGCCGGCTACGCCTTCCAGGACCTCATGGACAATCCGGCCGAGCCGGAGGACGAGGAACTGCTGCTGATGCCGAGCGGCCAGGGTGCCTGGAGCGACCCGCAGGTCGTCCCGCAGGCCCCGGCCTTCCCCGCGCCCCAGATCGGCGAGCCGCAGCTGTACGCGGACCAGGCCTACGGCGCCGAGTCCTCCTACGCCGAGGCCCCGGCCGCGTACACCGAGTTCCCCCCGCCCGTGTTCCCCGACGGCGGCTACAGCGCGGGCGCGCACGAGACGGGCGGCCGTGACTCCGGCGCGCTCGACCTCGGCGGGCTCGTCGTCCCGCCGCCCGCCGCCCCGGTGGCTCCCGCGGCCCCCGTGCGGCGCCCCCTGCACATGGGCCCGCCCGTGCCCGAGGCCAACGGCGGAGTCGTACGGTCCCTCGCCGACCGCGGCCCGGCCGCGGCGCCCGCCCAGGCCGCCCCGATGGCCGCCGTGAGCACCCCGCCGGCGCCCACCCCGTTCCCCCAGGCGGGCCCCCCGACCACGGGCCCCGAGTACCTGGACATCCGCGCCGAGGCCGCCGAGGCCGCCGTGGCCCCGTCCGCCGAGATCCCGCCGCAGGCCGGCGCCCCGTGGACCCCGGAGCCGGTCGCCGCGCCCGAGCCGGTCGCCGCGCCCGAGCCGGTCGCCGCGCCCGAGCCGGTCGCCGAGCCGGTCGCCGAGGCGGTGTCCGAGCCCGCCGCGGAGCCGGAGCCGACCCAGGCCCCCGCTCCGGCGGAAGCGGTGGTCCTGCCCGAGCCCGTCGCGGTCGAGCCGGAACCGCAGCCCGAGCCGGTCGCCGCCCAGCCGGTCGCCGCCCAGCCGGTCGCCGTCGAGCCGGTCGCCGTCGAGCCGGTCGCCGTCGAGCCCGCGCCGGAACCCGAGCCAGAGCCGGTCGCCCCGGTGGAGCCGGTGGCCGCCGCCGTGGCCGAGCCGGTCCTGCCCGAGCCCGTCGCGGTCGAGCCGCAGCCGGAGCCGCAGCCGCTCGTGGTCGAGCCGGCGGCCGTGGAACCCCAACCCGAGCCCGCGCCGGCGGCCCCGCCCGTCGTGGCCGAGCCGGCGCAGCCGGAAGCCGCCGCCCCCGCGGAGCAGCCCGAGGCCCCGGCGCAGCCCGAGCCGGTGCTCGCCGCCCCGGCCGTCGTGGCCGAGCCGGCCCCGGCGCAGCCCGCCCAGCCGCAGACAGTCCGACCGGAGCCGGAGCCGGAGCAGGCGTCGGAGCAGGCGTCGGAGCAGGCGCCCCTCCAGATCCACCCCGAGGTCGCCCCGGAGCCGCTCCCGGCGGAGCAGGCCGAGGCACAGCCCGAGGCCGAGCCCGCGGTGGACGCCCCCGCCGAGCCCTCCGCGGGCGAGGCGGCCCCCGGCTACGCCGACGCCGAGCGCGAGGCCGTCCTGCGCGTCATGCGCGAGCGCCGCGACATCCGCAAGGGCTTCCGTACCGACCCGATCCCGCACGAGGTGCTGCTGCGCGTCCTGGAAGCGGCCCACACCGCGCCCAGCGTCGGCCACTCGCAGCCCTGGGACTTCGTCGTCATCCGCTCCGCCGAGACCCGCCGGACGATGCACGAGCTCGCCCAGCGCCAGCGCGAGGCCTACGCGAAGTCGCTGCCCAAGGGCCGGGCGAAGCAGTTCAAGGAACTCAAGATCGAGGCCATCCTCGACACCCCGGTCAACATCGTCGTCACCGCCGACCCCACCCGGGGCGGGCGCCACACCCTCGGCCGGCACACCCAGCCGCAGATGGCCCCGTACTCCTCGGCCCTCGCCGTCGAGAACCTCTGGCTCGCCGCGCGCGCCGAAGGCCTCGGCGTCGGCTGGGTCAGCTTCTTCGACGAGCGCGAGATGGTCCGCGAGCTGGGCCTGCCCGAGCATCTCGAAGTCGTCGCCTACCTCTGCGTCGGCTACGTCGACGAGTTCCCCGAGGAGCCCGAGCTGGCCCAGGCCGGCTGGTCGCAGCGTCGCCCGCTCTCCTGGGTGGTCCACGAGGAGACCTACGGTCGCCGCGCGCTGCCCGGCGAGGAGCCGCACGACCTCCTCTCGGAGACGGTCGCCAGCATCCGCCCGCTCGACGCGAAGGCGCTCGGCGAGGCCTGGGAGCGCCAGAAGCGCATGACGAAGCCCGCCGGCGCCCTGGGCATGCTGGAGATCATCTCCGCCCAGCTCAGCGGCCTGTCCCGGGTCTGCCCGCCGCCGATCCCGGAGCCGGCCGCCGTCGCGATCTTCGCCGGTGACCACGGCGTGCACGCCCAGGGCGTCACCCCGTGGCCGCAGGAGGTCACCACCCAGATGGTGGCCAACTTCCTGGGCGGCGGAGCGGTCTGCAACGCCTTCGCCAACCAGGTCGGCGCCGAGGTGTGCGTGATCGACGTCGGCGTCGCGGGCGACCTCCCGGCCACCCCGGGCCTGCTCCCGCGCAAGGTCCGCCCGGGCACCGCCGACCTCTCCACCGGCCCCGCCATGACCCGCGAGGAAGCGATCGCGGCCATCGAGGTGGGCATCGAGACGGCCCGCGACCTGGTCGCGGCGGGCAACAAGGCGCTCCTCACGGGCGAGATGGGCATCGCGAACACCACGGTGTCCGCCGCCCTGATCTCGGTCTTCACCGGTGTCGACCCGGCCGAGGTGACCGGCCGCGGCACGGGCATCAACGACGAGACGCACGCCCGCAAGGTCGAGGTCGTCCGCCGCGCCCTGGAGCTCCACCAGCCCGACCCGGCGGACCCGATCGGCGTCCTCGCGGCGATCGGCGGCCTGGAGCACGCGGCCATCGTCGGCCTCCTCCTGGGCGGCGCGTCGCTGCGTACCCCGGTGATCCTGGACGGCGTCAGCGCCGGAGCCGCCGCCCTGGTGGCCCGCGCCATCGCCCCCGAGTCCCTGTCGGCGTGCATCGCGGGCCACCGCAGCGCCGAGCCGGGCCACGTCGCGGCGCTCAACAAGCTGGGCCTGCGCCCGCTGGTCGACCTGGACCTCCGCCTCGGCGAGGGCACCGGCGCCCTCCTCGCCCTCCCCCTGGTCCAGAGCGCGGCCCGGGCGATGCACGAGGTGGCCACCTTCGACTCGGCGGGCGTGACGGAGAAGTGACCCGCCCCGGTCCGGAGGCGATGCGTCTGCGGACCGCCGCGGGGCGGGGCCGCTCCGGGATGTCCCCGCAGGTCGAGCGAACCCACCGCCGCTCGGCAGGCCGGTCCGGCTGAGGGTTCGCGAGCCGAGGAGACGTCCCGGAGGGGCCCCGCCCCACCGCGAAGCCACCCCCGGCCGCGCCGGCGTTCGAGGTGCGGGTCCGGGGCGGAGCCCCATCAGGCCGGGCGCTGCCCCCGTCCGCGCCTCGGGACGACCCGCGCCGTATGGTGGACCAGCACAAAGAAGCCGCACGTCAGTACACCGCCGCTCCAGCGCCGCAGCGGCACGCAAGAGCACCGCCGCCCCCAGGAGCCGCATCCGCCATGGCCGACACCCCCGCCTACCCCGTAGGACTCCGCCTGGCCGGCCGCCGTGTCGTCGTCATCGGCGGCGGACAGGTCGCGCAGCGCCGCCTTCCCGCGCTCATCGCGGCCGGCGCCGACGTCCTGCTCATCTCGCCCTCCGCCACCCCGTCGGTGGACGCCATGGCCGAGACCGGCGAGATCCGCTGGGAGCGCCGCCGCTACCAGGACGGCGACCTCGCCGACGCCTGGTACGCGCTGATCGCCACCCAGAACCGCGAGGACAACGAGCGCGCCTCCGCCGAGGCCGAGCGCGAGCGCGTCTGGTGCGTGCGCGCCGACGAGGCCTCCGCCGCCACCGCCTGGACCCCCGCGACGGGCCGCATCGAGGGCGTCACCGTCGCCGTGCTGACCGGCAACGACCCCCGCCGCTCCGCGGCCGTCCGTGACGCCGTCGTCGAAGGCCTGCGCGACGGCACCCTCACCGCCCCCGCCCACCGGCACAAGGCCACCCCCGGCGTGGCCCTCGTCGGCGGCGGCCCGGGCGACCCGGACCTGATCACCGTGCGCGGCCGCCGGCTCCTCGCCGAGGCCGACGTGGTCATCGCCGACCGGCTCGGCCCCCGCGACCTGCTCGACGAGCTTCCGCCGCACGTCGAGGTCATCGACGCCGCGAAGATCCCGTACGGCCGGTTCATGGCCCAGGAGGCCATCAACAACGCCCTGATCGAGCACGCCAAGGCCGGCAAGGCCGTGGTCCGGCTCAAGGGCGGGGACCCGTACGTCTTCGGTCGCGGCATGGAGGAGCTCCAGGCCCTCGCCGAGGCCGGCATCCCCTGCACCGTCGTTCCCGGTATCTCCAGCTCCATCTCGGTGCCCGGCGCCGTCGGCATCCCGGTCACCCACCGCGGTGTGGCGCACGAGTTCACCGTGGTCAGCGGCCACGTCGGCCCCGACGACCCGCGCTCGCTCGTGGACTGGGCCTCCCTCGCCAAGCTCACCGGCACCCTGGTGATCCTCATGGGCGTCGACAAGATCGGCCTGATCGCCGAGGCACTGGTGCGGCACGGCCGCTCCGCGCAGACCCCCGTCGCGGTGATCCAGGAGGGCACCACCGCCACTCAGCGCCGCGTGGACGCCACCCTCGCCACCGTCGGCGAGACGGTCCGCGCCGAGGAGGTCCGCCCGCCGGCCGTCATCGTCATCGGCGAGGTCGTCCGCGTGAACGCCCCGGGCGATGGCACCCTCCCCACCACCGGCGCCTGACAGGCCGTTGGCACCGCACCCAGGACAAGGCAGTATCACCCTGTGGCTGATCTCATCACCATCAACGACCCCGACGACCCGCGCCTGCGCGACTACACGGGCCTGACCGACGTCGAACTCCGGCGCAGGCGCGAGCCCGCCGAAGGCCTCTTCATCGCCGAGGGCGAGAAGGTCATCAGACGCGCCAAGGACGCCGGGTACGAGATGCGCTCGATGCTGCTCTCCGCCAAGTGGGTCGACGTCATGCGCGACGTCATCGACGAACTCCCGGCACCGGTCTACGCCGTGAGCCCCGAGCTCGCCGAACGCGTCACCGGCTACCACGTGCACCGCGGGGCCCTGGCCTCCATGCAGCGCAAACCGCTGCCCACGGCGGAGGAACTGCTCTCCACCACCCGCCGCGTGGTCGTCATGGAAGCGGTCAACGACCACACCAACATCGGGGCCATCTTCCGCAGCGCCGCCGCCCTCGGCATGGACGCGGTGCTGCTGTCACCGGACTGCGCGGACCCGCTCTACCGCCGCTCGGTGAAGGTGTCCATGGGGGCGGTGTTCTCCGTGCCCTACGCCCGCCTGGAAGCCTGGCCGAAGAGCCTGGACTCGGTGCGCGAGGCGGGCTTCAAGCTGCTCGCCCTCACCCCGCACGAGAAGGCCACGCCGATCGACGTGGCCGCGCCGCAGTCCCTCGAACGGGTCGCGCTGATGCTCGGCGCCGAGGGCGACGGCCTGTCCACGCCCGCGCTGGTCGCCGCCGACGAATGGGTACGGATCCCCATGGCGCACGGCGTGGACTCGCTGAACGTGGGCGCGGCGGCCGCGGTCGCCTTCTACGCGGTGGCCCAGGGCCGCGCCCCGCAGCAGTAGCCCAGGACCAGGGCCTGTCCGCAAAGTCCCGCCTGCCCCGCGGACACGCCCTACAACTTCTGGGCCGCCGCGATGCCCAGCGCCACGATCAGCGTCACCACGACGAACACGATCAGCCGCTGCCGCATCAGCTTCGGATCCGGCCGCGAGGGCCGCCGTCCCGTCCCCGTCGTCCTGGGGGCCGGACGGCCGCCCGTACGCCCCGAGGTCGGCCGGGAGGACGGGCCGCCGGGGTGCTGCGGGTTGCGGGAGGACGAGGGCCGCGAGTGCGGGCCGCTCGGGGTGCCGCCCTGGGCCCGGGGCGTGGTGTTGCCGCCGGTACGACGCTCCGTACGCCGGCCGGGGTACTCCTCGGCCGCTCCGCCGATCCGCTCCGCCTCGGGGAGCCGCCCGGTCGGCCGCTCGACCCGGGCCCGCTGGGCCGGCGGGCGCCCGTCGGAGAGCCCCTGGGCCTCGCGGGCCGCGATCTCCTTGAGCCGCATCGACAGCTGGAGCGTGCTGGGCCGCTCCTCGGGATCCTTGGCGAGGCAGGCCCGTACCAGGGGTGCCAGCGCGTCCGGCACGCCCTGGAGGTGCGGCTCCTCGTGCACCACGCGGTACAGCATGACCTCGGAACTGCCGTGCCCGAAGGGCGAGTCGGCGGTGGCCGCGTACGCCAGCGTGGCGCCGAGGGCGAAGACGTCGGTGGCCGGGGTGACGGCGGCGCCGCGTACCTGCTCGGGTGCGAGGAACCCGGGGGAGCCGACAGCCGTACCCACATGGGTGAGGGTGCTCGCCCCGGTGGCCCAGGCGATGCCGAAGTCGATGATCCGCGGGCCCTTGGGCGACAGCAGGATGTTCGAGGGCTTGAGGTCGCGGTGCACGACGCCCGCCTCGTGGACGGCGACCAGGCCCTCGGAGAGCGCGGCGCCCACGGCGGCGATCTGCGCGGCCGTCAGAGGGCCTTCCTCGGCCACCCTGTCGTGCAGCGAGGGGCCGGGTACGTACTGGGTCGCGAACCAGGGGCGCTCGGCCTCCAGGTCGGCTGCCACCAGGCGCGCCGTGCAGCCACCCCGGATCCGCCGGGCGGCGGACACCTCACGGGCGAACCGCGAGCGGAACTCCTGGTCCTCGGCCAGATCCGGCCGGATGACCTTGAGCGCGACACGCTGCCCGCGCCGGTCCGATCCCAGGTAGACCACGCCCATGCCGCCGGCGCCGAGCCGGCGGTGCAGTCTGAACGAGCCGACGACACGCGGGTCCTCGCGCCGGAGCCGCATCATCGCCATGTCCACCCCGCTGACCGGTCGTCCTGTTGACCTGGCACAGCTTACGGACCATCCGGCATACGTGCTCAGAGGCCGCGCCCTCGCCGGGGGATTCGATTGTCAGTGCGGCGCAGCACACGTGAGGGGGTGTCGGCGCTGCCGTCCGGGCGTTCCTCCGGGGCGGTCGAGTCGGCCAAACACCCGTCGAAGCAAGGGGATTGGCGCCCCGGAGCAGGTCAGGGCCCGCTCCGGCGCGACCGCGGGCGACTCCCGGCCGAGTCGATCTTGCCGGCGGCGGGTGGGCGGACACGCGGCCACGGGGAGTGACGCAAGTGAGCGAAGTCACTACCCTCCGGTCATCCCCTCCGGGAAGTCCCCCACAACGGGGGAGCGGTCTCCACCCAGGGGAGTACACGGGGCGGCCCCCGTCATCCTCCTGGAGGCCCGGCAATGGGTACGAGGGCATGAGGCCACGAGCCGCCCGCCCGCCTAGTGTTGAAGACAAGCGGCGGGTGGCGCACTCGTCCCCCGAGGTCACGAGCCCGCCGCTGCCAGACGACAGGGAGAGGACCATGGCGGACATCGCACGGCAGGGGCGCAAGGCATTCGCGTTCAACGGCCACGAGTCCGGTACCCGCCACCCACTGGTGGCCGCGGCCATGGTCCTCCCCCTGGCCGCCCTGCTGCTCTTCCTCTTCGGAGGCTTCGATCAGCTGGCGGCACAGGCGTCGTCCGTGGGCGTGATGCTGGGGCGCTGAGCGGCGCCCCAGGTCCGGGAGAGCGGCCCGGACCGGGACATCGGCCTGTCGAACCCCGTGGGGACGGGGGAGCGGCGGACGGACGGCAGGTGAAGGGTGCTGCCCGTACGACTGGGGAGTCGGACGGGCAGCACCCTTTTTCATGTGCCGCGACCCACTCGTGCGGAGGAACGCGAAAGCCCCGACCGTGGGACGGTCGGGGCTTTCAGGTGGTGCGCGATACTGGGATTGAACCAGTGACCTCTTCCGTGTCAGGGAAGCGCTCTCCCGCTGAGCTAATCGCGCGGGCTCCACGGCCCGAAAGCCGCAGGTGGAACAAGGTGATGCCGGTGCTGCGTGCGCGATACTGGGATTGAACCAGTGACCTCTTCCGTGTCAGGGAAGCGCTCTCCCGCTGAGCTAATCGCGCGGGGATCCTTGCGGATCAGTGGACGATACTGGGATTGAACCAGTGACCTCTTCCGTGTCAGGGAAGCGCTCTCCCGCTGAGCTAATCGTCCTTGGAGGTGGAGACGGGATTTGAACCCGTGTAGACGGCTTTGCAGGCCGTTGCCTCGCCTCTCGGCCACTCCACCTGGAGCTGCGGGGGTTCTCGGGAAGATCCCCCACTTCGAGCGGACGACGAGACTCGAACTCGCGACATCCACCTTGGCAAGGTGGTGCTCTACCAACTGAGCTACGTCCGCAGGTCACCATGTTCGCTCCGGGGGTTTTCCCCTTCGCTCCCTGGCGACGTGTTGAACTCTAGCGGATTACCGGGCCAGCTCAAAAACGCGTTTCCGCAGCGTGCTGCCGCTCGATCACCACAGGTCACCCTGCCGTCACCGCACCGGCGCCGTGTCGTCACCGGTCATAGACTCGCAGCCGTGCACGACCTGCCTCCCATGGCCCGCTTCGGCGGCCTTCTCGCGACCGACCTCCGAGACGTCACCAGCGACCCCGCCGCCCTCGACTCCACCGGCTTCTGGGCGGTGTCCGCCGACTTCGAAGGCCGGCTCGTCTGCGCGCGCTTCGGCGACGTACGCCGCGAGCCCGTCCCCGCGCCCGTTCCGGGCGCCTGGCGCGGACCCGACGCCGACCGGTGGACCTCCTCCCTCGACCGTGCCGCGTACGTGGCCGGGGTGCGGCGCGTCCGTGAGCACATCGCCGCAGGTGAGGTCTACCAGGCCAACCTCTGCCGGGTGATGTCCGCGCCGCTGCCCCACCCCGACCGCGCCGACGTCGACGCGCTCACGGCGCTCCTCGCGCGCGGCAACCCCGCACCCTTCGCAGGAACGATTCGCCTGGCCGCCCACGGAGTCGAGATCGCCACCGCCTCCCCCGAGCTGTTCCTGCGCCGCTCCGGCCGGTACATCGAGTCCGGCCCCATCAAGGGGACCGGCCGCACCGTCCACGACCTGCTCCCCAAGGACCACGCCGAGAACGTGATGATCGTGGACCTGGTACGCAACGACCTCGGCCGGGTCTGCGCGACGGGCTCCGTCGCCGTCCCCGAGCTGTGCGCCGTCGAGGAGCACCCGGGCCTGGTCCACCTCGTCTCCGTCGTGAGCGGCGAACTCGCCGACGGCACCGGCTGGCCCGAGCTGCTCGCCGCCACCTTCCCGCCCGGTTCCGTCACGGGCGCCCCCAAGTCCTCCGCCCTGCGGATCATCGAAGCCCTGGAGACCGCCCCACGCGGCCCCTACTGCGGAGGCATCGGCTGGGTCGACGCCGACCGGGGCACCGCCGAGCTCGCCGTGGGCATCCGTACATTCTGGATCGACCGCGAGGCCGCCGGTGGACCCCGCCTGCTCTTCGGCACCGGGGCGGGCATCACGTGGGGCTCCGACCCCGACCGCGAATGGGCGGAGACCGAACTCAAGGCCGCCCGGCTCCTGCGGGTGGCCATGGGCCACGAGGTGAGCGGCGGCACGCAGGGGACGAACGACACGATCGGAAGGACCGCACCATGAAGATCTGGCTCGACGGAGCCCTGACCGAGGTGGACAGCGCGAAGGTGTCCGTCCTCGACCACGGCCTGACCGTGGGCGACGGCGTCTTCGAGACACTGAAGGCGGAGCGCGGCCGCGCCTTCGCGCTCACCCGGCACCTGGAACGGCTCACCCGCTCGGCCCGGGGCCTGGGGCTGCCGGACCCCGACCTCGACGAGGTCCGCCGGGCCTGCGCCGCCGTCCTGGAGGCCAACCCGCTGGAGCACGGGCGCCTGCGCGTCACCTACACCGGCGGAGTCTCCCCCCTCGGCTCCGACCGCGGGGACGCCGGGACCACCCTGATCGCCGCCGTCGCCGACTCCCCCCGCCGGCCGGACACCACATCCGTCGTCACGGTGCCCTGGGTCCGCAACGAACGCTCCGCCGTGGCCGGGCTGAAGACCACCTCGTACGCCGAGAACGTGGTCGCCCTCGCCGCCGCGCACCGGGCCGGGGCCTCCGAGGCGCTGCTCGCCAACACCCTCGGCAGCCTCTGCGAGGGCACCGGCTCGAACGTCTTCGTGGTACTCGACGGAGAGCTGCACACCCCGCCGCTCGCCTCCGGCTGCCTGGCCGGCATCACCCGGGCCCTGATCGTCGACTGGGCCGGTGCCAAGGAGACCGACCTGCCCTTCGACGTGCTGGAGCGGGCCGAGGAGGTCTTCGTGACCTCCTCGCTGCGCGACGCCCAGGCCGTACTGCGGATCGACGACCGCGAACTGGGGTCCGCCCCCGGGCCGGTCACGGCCGAGGTGATGCGGATCTTCGAGGTGATGGCGGGCGCGGACCTCGACCCGTAGGGCGACCGGGACGGGAGCGGGGGCGGCTTCCGCCGGAGGAGGGCTGTCGCGGCGGCCGGGGGAGGGGTAGAACTCAAGGGATGACCACCACCCTGCGGCCGTCCGGGCCGCTCCAGCACACGGCGGACGGCGCGCGCTCGCGCCCGTACGAGATCCGGGTCAACAGCAGGCGGGTCGGCGCCCTGCTGATCGCCTCCGACACCCCCTTCGGGCCGACGGTCGGCGAGATCCGCGACCTCGCCGTCGAGCAGGGCGACCGGCGGCGGGGGCGGGCCACCGTCGCCGCGCTCGCGGCCGAGGAAGTGCTGCGCGGCTGGGGCTGCCGCCGGGTCCGCGTCTCGGTCCCGGCGGACTCGGAGGCCGGCCTGTGCATGGCCGAGGCCCTCGGATACACCGAGTACAGCCGGAACATGGCCAAGGACCTGCCGGCCGAGCCCCCCGCCCTCCCCGAGGAGGTACGCGGTCGCCCCATGACGGACACCGAGTACGAGGCCTGGTACGCCGGGGCCGTCGAGGCCTACGCCGCGAACTGGAGCAGCCGCAGCATGTCCGCGGAGGCCGCCCGCGCCAAGTCGGTGGCCGACCACGAGAGCCAACTGCCTCGGGGCCTGGCCACCCCCGGCGCCACCTTCGTCGTCCTGGAGGCGGCCGGGGTGCCCGTCGGCCACGTATGGCTCGCGCCGCGCGCGGAGGGCTCGTACATCTACGACGTCGAGGTCCGGGCCGAGCACCGGGGCCGCGGGTACGGCCGCCACCTGATGGCCCTCGCCGAACGCGCCGCCCTCGCCGCCGGCCACCGCTCTCTGGCGCTCCAGGTCTTCACCGACAACACCCCGGCCCTGAGGCTGTACGTCTCCCTCGGCTACCGACCCACCAACTTCAACTACGCCAAGGACCTCGTCTAGGACCTCGTCCAGGACCTTGTCCAGGACGGCCCTAGGCGGCGAGCAGGCGGTCGGCGATCTCCTCGATCCGGGCGCGCAGGCCGTCCTGGCTCTTGCCGCCGTCGAGACGCTGCCCGTCGATCACGTACGTCGGGGTGCCGGTCACACCGATCGCCTTGCCCTCGGCCTGGTCGGCGTCGACGATCAGGATGTGCCGGCCGTCGATCAGGGCGGTGTCGAACTCCTCGATGTCGAGCCCCAGTTCACGCGCCACGTCCAGCAGGACCGGCTCGCCGCGCTCGGCCAGCTCCGCGGTGCGCGCCAGCACCGCTTCCGCGTAGGGCCAGCCCTGGCCCTGCTCCACGGCCTCCTCGGCGGCCTGGGCCGCGGCGAAGGAGTGCTTGTGCTTCTCCAGGGGGAAGTGGCGCAGCCGGATGTCCAGCCGGTCGCCGTAGCGGGCCCGCAGGGCGCGTACGTCGTCCAGGGCGCGGTGGCAGTCCGGGCACTGCAGTTCGCACCAGACGTCGAGGATCACGGAATCGGTCATACGGACAGTCTCCCAGTCCCCGCCCGCCCCACCGACCGGGACCGGGAGCGTGGGACCTGGCCCCAGGGAGGAGGCGCGACCCGGAGATGTCCCGGAGATCCGCCCGGGGGCGGCCCGGACCCTGGCCGCCGCGGCGGCGGCCGGTGCAGGATGGATAGGGACAGATCGCCGAGCCGCCGAGAGTCCGGAGGACCGCATGCTTGCCGAGACCATTTGCTCCGCGGTGTCAGTGGCGGGCCTGGGCATCGCCGCGGTCACCGCCTACCGCAAGCGCTTCCTGGCCGCCACGCGGATCACCGCGTACGCGTTGGTGCCGGTCGCCCTGGTGATGACGGGGTTCGTGGAGTGGGTGTCCGGGATGGTCTTCAACCCGACCGTCTGGGCCGGCTTCGGGCTGCTGGGGCTGTCCTGGCTGCTCTTCATGACCACCCGGGCCATCGAGCGCCGCGGCCTGCCGGCGTCCGAGGGGTCCGGGAAGCCCGCGAAGAAGGTCAAGGGGAGCCCGGCCGCCGGGGCCGTCGCCCCGACCGCCTCCGCGCCGTCCCTGGGCACCACCCGGGCCCCTTCGCAGACGCAGCCCGCCGCCCCCGCGGATGACTTCTCCGACATCGAGGCCATCCTCAAGAAGCACGGGATCTGAGCCCGCGCGGCGAGCGCGGGGCCCGAGCACGCGTCGCGGTCCTGATCGGCCCGGATCGCGCTCGTCCACAAGATCGAGCGAACTCCCGCGCGGATGTTGGCGTGTTGAGGGCCGGTGCGGGGTGCGCTAGGTCATCATCGGCGCGACATGTTCGACACATCGCACCGTGACCCGCCGGTACCCGCCCCTGTGGTGGAGGAGCCGCGAGGCTGTCTCTTCGCCCTCTCCCAGCCACCCCTGATGATCTTCCTAGCGGTGATCGGCATCCTGCTGCTGCTCGCCGCGGTGCACGATCTCTTCATGCTCTGACGCCTCCGCGTCGGCCTCCTTGCGCCGTGCCCGGTACGCCGCCACGTGCAGCCGGTTCCCGCAGGTCCGGCTGTCGCAGTAGCGCCGGGACCGGTTGCGCGACAGGTCGACGAAGGCGCGCCGACAGTCCGGGGCCTCGCAGCGGCGCAGCCGTTCCTGCTCGCCGGAGACGACGATGAAGGCCAGCGCCATGCCGCCGTCGGCCGCCAGGTGGTCGCCCACCGACGCGCCCGGCGCGAAGTAGTGCACGTGCCAGTCGTAGCCGTCGTGGTCGGTCAGCTGCGGGGTGGTGCCCGCCGTGGCCACGAGCTCGTTGATCAGTATGGAAGCCGCACGCGGGTTCGGAGAGGCGAAGACCTGCGCGAACTTCCCGCGCACCGTCCGCACACCGGCCAGGTCGCGGGCGCTGAGCTCGCCGACGTCACTGATCGCGTACTCCTGGACGAATCCGCGCAACGCGCCGATGTCCGAGAGCCCGTCGGGCTGGTCGGTCTCGGCCGCGGTGTTCACCAGCGCGACGACGACGTCGAGCGCGCGACGGGTGTCGTGGGGGATCTGCACGGGGTCTCCCTCAGGGGCCGGGCCTGCGACGACGGGAGCCGTCGCCGCTGCCGCCCGACAATAGCGGGTCCCGCGGAGCACACCGGCGCCGTCCTCGCGGGTGGCTTCCGCGGGAACAGCGCCGGCATCGCCGTATGTGGTTGTCCGACCCGCACCGTCGCCCCGAGTCGGACGGTGTCGAGCGGCTGTAGGCCTGGCTCAGCTTTCGGCCAGGATGTGGGAGAGCTCCTTGTCGAGGTCGAAGTGTCGGTGCTCGGTCCCGGGTGGGACCGCGGCGTCCGTCCGCTTGAGGAACGACTCGAGTGCTCGGGCGGGTGCTTCGAGCAGTGCTTCTCCCTCCGGTGAGCTCAGGGCGATGCAGACGACGCCCTGACCGTGGCTGCGGGACGGCCAGACGCGGACGTCGCCGGTACCGGTGGGCCGGTGGAGGCCCTCCGCGAGGAGGTCGCGGGCGAATACCCATTCGACCGTTTCCTCGGCGCCGGTGTGGAAGGTGGCGTGCACGGCGTAGGGGTCGGCCGTGTCATACCGCAGGCCCGCGGGAACAGGCAGTGAGGACTCGCTCGACACAACGAGGCGCAGGTGCAGCTCGCAGCTGACCGTGGTGTTCATAAGCGCCAGGGCCTTTCGCTCAGTGTGCGCTCGGGGATTCGCACGTCGGCGAAATCGACATGCCACCTACGGTGCCGTTGTAAACCCCTCTGACCGTTTTGCGGACCTCTGGGTCCCTCGGACGGCGGATCCAAACCCGCATTCCCGTGTGCATCGAGCTCCGGTAGATTCGGGTCCATGAATACGGGGAGTGACCGCGGAACCCACGGGTCCGCCGCTGAAGACGCCACCACGGAAGCCGCCGCCGGATCGACCGCGGAAGCCGCCACCGAGGCCGCCGAGGCCGCCGAGGAGACGCCGCACGTGTCGAAGGCCCCGGCCTTCATCAAGCGGAACAGGAGCCTGCACCTGAGCTGGCAGGTCGGCGTCTTCATCGTCGGCCTCGCGGTGATCGGCGCCGGCATCGCCATGCTCGTCCTGCCCGGCCCCGGCTGGGTCGCGATCTTCGCGGGCCTGGCGATCTGGGCCACCGAGTTCGCCTGGGCCCACCTCGTGCTGCGCTGGACCAAGCGGAAAGTCACCGAGGCCGCACAGAAGGCGCTCGACCCCAAGGTCCGCCGCCGCAACATCATCCTGACCAGCGTGGGCCTCGTCATCGCGGGCGCGCTGATCGGCTTCTACCTGTGGAAGTACGGGCTCGTCCTGCCCTGGAGCCTCAAGGACCAGTGATGGTCAAGGAGCACCGCTGACATGCGGTAATGTTTGCGGTGCGTCCGGGCGATTAGCTCAGTGGGAGAGCACTTCGTTCACACCGAAGGGGTCACTGGTTCGAACCCAGTATCGCCCACCCGGACCAGGGGCCCGGAGACTTCACCGTCTCCGGGCCTCCGGCGTTCCCCCGTACGGACACCGCCTAGCGCAGTCGGCCGATCGCGGCCCGCAGTCGGCGGGCGTCGCGCAGCCGTCGCTCGTACGTCGCCCCCACCGCCAGCAGCAGCAGGCCCGCCAGGGCCGGCGGCACCCAGCGCGGGAGCGCACCCGCGACCTGCACCACGTACGGGGCCAGCTCGTGCACCGCCACCGCCGCCAGCACCGCCCCGCCGAGCAGCAGCGGAGCCTGCAGTCGCCACCGGGCGCCCACCAGCGTCACCGCCAGCGCCGCCGCCCCCAGCAGCAGCGGACGCATCCAGCCCGGGTCCCCCCAGGCCGCCAGCAGGCTCGGCACCAGCGTCGCCGCCAGGCCCGGGCCGTACGCCGTCCAGGACGAGGCCTGCGGGTCCCGGCGCCGCCGAAGCAGCCCCACCACGAGGGCGGGCACCGTCACCGGCAGCGTGTAGGCCTCCGGCGCGCTCACCCCGGCCTCCGCCAGCCGCACCCAGGTCGCCGCCGCCAGCAGCGCCCCGGCCGCCCAGCCCAGGACCCGCCGCTCCGGTCGTACCGCGGCGCCCGCGCAGACGACCCCGGCCAGCGCCAGGACCAGCGCCAGTGTTCCGGCCCGGCCGGCCGACAGGCCCAGCGCCAGTACGCCCGCCACGGCCGCCGCGATCTCGACGGGCAGTCGGACCTCACCCAGCCGCGGCCCGAGCGCCGCCGCCAGTGCCGGGACCGCGAGCACCGGGAGCGCCCACCAGACCACTGCCAGGTCGCTCACCGCGCCCACCGCCACCAACAGGCCCGTGGCGTACCCGACGGCGCACACGGCAGCCCCGGAGCGGACCGGCCGCGGAGCCGCCCCGTACGCCGCCCCCGCCGCGCAGCCCGCGCCCAGCAGCCCCCACACCGCGAAGGTCGCCGTCCGGCCGTCCAGCGCGCCCAGGGACACGCTCGCGGCACCGACCGCCGCACACACCGCCGCCGCGATCCGGACCCCGCGCCCCGAGGAGCGCAGGGCCAGGACACCCACCGCCGCGACCACCACGAGCTGCGCGGCGAAGACCGCCACCACCGGGAACCCGAACAGCATCGGGGCCGTGAACAGCCCCGCCCAGGCCAGGACCACCGCCACCACCGTCGGCTCCGGCCGGGACAGCGCCCGCGCCGTCCACCAGCCCGCGCCCGCCGCGATCAGCAGGATCAGCGTGACCGCCGCCCCCGGCGCGTACGGATCCCGGTCCGGGGTCGTCTGCGCCCACACCTCACCCAGCACCCGCAGCCGCGCCGCCAGGGCCGTGGCCGCCGCGGCACCCGCCGACAGCGCCGCCAGGCAGGCCACCACCGCCCCGGCGCGGGCCGACCCGCGCCGGACCGCCGCCGGGAGCGCGGGGACCCGTACCGCCGCCAGCAGCGGCAGCGCGAGGAGCAGGTGCACCAGCACCGTCCAGGCCGGGTCCAGGACCGGCCGGGCCACCCCACCCAGGCCGGCCACCGCCGCCAAGGCGCCCACCAGCGCCGCGGCCGAGGCACGCGGCTCGCGCCAGGCGGCGGCCACCCCGAGGGCCGCGCCCGCCAGCAGCAGCGCCGCCGGGGCCACGGCCGCCGCCGCGGACCCCGCCGACCACGACTGGGCCACCCCGATCAACAGCGCCCCGGCCGCCGTCACGGCCGCCGGGATCGCCACCCACCTGACCCGCAGCGCGAGCGCCGCGTCCAGCGCCGCCGTCGCCAGCAGCGCCCAGCCGAGCGCCTGCGGGCCCGGCCGGGCGGCCAGCGCCGCCAACGGCAGCGCGAACTGCGCCGCCAGCACCGCGGCCGGCAGCGGGAGCCGCAGCGTGCGCAGCCCCGAGCCGTAGCCGGCCCAAGCGGCCGCCAGCACGGCGGCCGCCCCCGCCGCGTAACCGGTGCCGTCCACGTCCGGCATACCGACCGCGTGGAGCGCGTACGCGTCGAGCACCGTCAGCAGCAGGCCGACCGCCGCGACCGACTCCGCCGTCGACCGCAGGCCGCGGCGCAGCAGGAGCACGGGCGCGGCCAGCGCCGCCGCCGTCACCGCGGCGAGCACCGCCGAGCGGCCGGCGATCCCCATCGAGCCCCAGCTGACCAGCGTGAACGCGAGCGCGGCGACCGCCAGCAGCACCGCGCCCAGGGTGAGCAGCACGTTCTGCGCGCTCGGGGCGGAGGCCTCCTTCGCCGGCCCGGCGGGCCCGGCGGACACCGCGGGCCCCCAACGGACGGGAGCGGGACCGGAGCCGGGCTGGAGCAGCAGACGCAGCAGCCAGTCCCGACGGCCCAGCAGATACAGCCGCCGGGCATCGAGTTGAGCCAGCTCGCGGTCGATGAGCGCCAGCTCTTCGGCGGGCGGCAGAGGCGTGTTCATATCCGGAGTGTGGCGGCGGTCACGCAGTCAGGACATGGGTGTGCGTACTCAGATGTGCCCTGAGTAGGTACCCGGCCATCGGCCCGCGGGCCCCCTCGGCGGAAGCGGTTTGAACCAGCCCCGAGCCTTCTGTATTGTTCAGTGCGTTCCCGGGCGATTAGCTCAGCGGGAGAGCACTTCGTTCACACCGAAGGGGTCACTGGTTCGATCCCAGTATCGCCCACCGGGACAGGCCGGTCCGTCATCGACGGACCGGCCTTCCGCATGTTCGGGCCCCTGTCGCCCTAGGCGGCCGTCGACAGGTCCGGCCGCAGCGGCCAGTGCGGATCCACCGCCTCCGGGGTCCCCTGACGCGCGAACCACGCCTGCAGACCCCGCGCCTGCGCCGCGTGCCACACCGCCTGCAGCGTGTGCAGCTCGGCCGGCGTCAGCCGCTCCAGCCGGGCCGCGAACCGCCGCCCCACCGCCCGGACGAGCTCCAGCGAGGCCATCGCGTCCGCCGCCGCGTCGTGCGCGCCCTCCAGCTCGATCCCGTAGTGCGCGCACAGGTCCGTCAGCGTCCGGCGACCCTTGCGGTACCGGTCCAGGTGCTTGTCCAGCACCCGCGGGTCCAGCACCGTGAGCGGCCGGTTGTCCAGGTACCGCGACAGCGAGGACGCCCGGTGCCGGCGCAACTCCCGGTCCAGCAGCGTCAGATCGAACGGCGCGTTCATCACCACCACCGGCCGACCGGCCACCTGCTGCTCCCCGAGCGCACGTGCTATCTCCTCCACCACCGGCGCCGGCCAGCGCCCGTGACGCTGCAGGTGCTCATCGGTCAGCCCGTGCACTTCCGTGGCCCCCGGGGGCACCGGAACCCCGGGATTGACCAGCCAGCGCGTGGTGCGGACCCGGCCGCCCGCACACTCCTGGACGATGAGCGCGGCGGACACGATCCGGTCCTGCTCGACGTCCACCCCGGTGGTCTCCGTGTCGAATGCGGCCAGCGGGCCCTCGTACCAGCGTGTCATGGCGAACTCCTCGTCCCCGAGCGGCGGGTGGAGCTTCCTGAACACACGACCCCCGCCGCATCGGTGATACCCGGGCTGTTTGCCCCGTACGCCGTTTGCGGGCGGTC
Organism: Streptomyces sp. CLCI03; assembly: GCF_053615355.1. Taxonomy (NCBI): domain Bacteria; kingdom Bacillati; phylum Actinomycetota; class Actinomycetes; order Kitasatosporales; family Streptomycetaceae; genus Streptomyces; species Streptomyces sp. CLCI03. Next base: position 6,507,343 of record NZ_CM132132.1, read on the forward strand.
TGCTACGGAGACAACTTCCTTGGGGGACCGTACGCATGACCGGTCGTCACCCAGCACCGCTCGCGGCAGAGCCCGCAAGGCACGGGGGAGCCGGCCATGGCGCTCACACAGCCCGAACCGGGCGGGGTGCTGCACGAGGGGACAGGTCCGCGGACCGGAGCCCTGCGCGGCACGCTCGCCACCACCGCCTGCATGGAGACCCTCCAGGTGGGATACCTGCACGCCGTCGCGGCCGCCGCCGGGTGCTCGCTGTCCCAACCCTTCCCCGACAACGGCATCGACTGGCACGTATCCCACGGAGCGCCCGAACACGTCGTCGACGACGAGGTCACCATCAAGGTGCAGCTCAAGGCGACCTACCAGATACCGCCGCGTCCGGCCGGGGCCACCTTCGGCTTCACCCTCGACAACGAGCACCTGGTGAAGCTGGCCCGGACGCCCGTCGCCGTCCACAAGATCCTCGTCGTGATGCTCGTGCCGAGGGAGCGCGACCAGTGGCTCGCCGCCGGACACGACCGGCTCGACCTGAGGCACTGCTGCTACTGGACCAACCTCGCCGGACACCCCGTGACCGGCCGGCGCCGCACCACCGTACGGATTCCGACCACGCGGATCTTCGACGACCGTGCGCTGTGCGAGATCATGACCCGGGTCGGGTCGGGAGGGACACCCTGATGAACCCGCACTCACCCCACCTCGAACCGATCCCGTCCCCGTCCCCGCCGTACACCCCGGGCGGCCCCGATCCCGCGCAGGTCGACCCGCAGGTGCTGGGGGCGCTGCTGCACCGGCACGGATGGCTGCGGCGCGGCGGCGCGGCCGGTCGGTACGGCCGCTGGACCCCGCCCGGCCGCTCGGGCACCAGCCTGCTCGTCCCGGAGAGTCGCGCCTTCCCCGACTGCGCGGACCTGCTGGACGAGGCGCTCACCGCCCTCGCGCACAGCGGCCTGCCCTCGGCCCGGGAGGTGCTCCTGGGGCTGAGCGTGCCCAGCGACGAGATCCGCTGGGAGCGGGAGATCCCGGAGGGGCCCCACGGGTACCGGGGCGAGGCCTCCTGGCCCGTACAGGAACAGCTGCGCTCGGCCGCCCGCCGGCTCCTGCTCGCGGGAGCCCTCGCCGACCGGGCCCGGGCCGGGTACTACGGGGCCCGGCACCAGGCGCAGGCCGAACGCACCCTGGACGGGGTGCTGGTGGGGCCCGCCCCGGGCGGGCGCCGACTGAGCGCGTACGTCCCCGTGGACGGCGGCCGGGGCCCCGTGACCCGGCTGCACCACGCCCTGCACGCGGCCCGCGAGGCGGTGGACTACCAGCGGGCCACCGGCGGCATGGAGGCCTTCGACGCGGCGGTGGCCGCCGGGGTCAGCCGGGAACTCGCCGAGGCGCTCATCGCCCTGGTCCGGGGCTCGGAGGGGGCCCGCATAGCACTCGCCTGGGCACCGGCGGCCGGGGTCCCGGCGGGCTGCGCGGCCCGCCCCGAGCCGGTGGAGTTCTCCCCGGGCGACCTGCCCGTGCTGCGCGAGGCCGCCGCCCGCTACACCCGAGCGGAACCGGCCGTACCGGTCCGGCTCGCCGGGGCCGTGGTGCGGATGCGGCGCAAGGCCGCCGGGGGCGGCGGGACGGTACGCCTACGGGTGCTGGCCGGGGCGGAGGTCCCGTACGTCCGGGCGGCCCTCGACGAGGAGGCGTACCGCATCGCGGGCCACGCCCACCTGGTGGGCCTGCCGGTCCGGATCACGGGCCGCCTCCAACGCCGGGGCGGTTTCCGGCGACTGTCCGACGCGGCGGAGGTGACACCGGTACCTCTGGACGAGGTCGAGCGCGACCGCCTGATGAAGTCCCTGGACGCGGCCTTCGACCCGGAGGACGTCCTCCCCTCGGACGACTAGGCCGGCCCGGAAACGGTTCGACAAACGCTGTCGCGAACGGCGACGCTTCGTGCGATGACCAGAATCGACGACACGCCTCCCACGTGGGACGAGCGCACCCAGCTCACCACGTTCCTCGACTACGCACGCGCCACCGCCCGCGCCAAGTGCCAGGGAGTCTCCGCGGAGGACGCCCACAAGGCGCTCCTGCCGAGCTCACCTCTGATGACCATGAGCGGACTGATCAACCACCTCCGCTGGGTCGAGTACTACTGGTTCCAGGTGGTCTTCCTCGGCCAAGCGGACGAGGGTCCCTGGACCGAGGAGGACCCCGACCGTGAGATGCGCATCGCGGTCGACTTCCCGCTCGCGCAATTGCTCGACGAGTACGCCGAACAGAGCGCCCGCCACCGCGAACTGGTAGCCGGGCAGGCCCTGGACGCCAAGGCCGAGCGAGCCGTCCGCGACGGCCTCCACGTCGACCTGCGCTGGATCCTCCTCCACCTCACCGAGGAGACGGCCCGCCACAACGGCCACCTGGACATCCTGCGCGAGCTGCTCGACGGTACGACCGGCACCTAGCGGGTGTCTTTCGGATCATGCCGGGCGGAAGGCGGTGGCGCGGACGGTGTCGCCGCACAGGGCGAACCGGCCGCCGTCGGACGGTGCCACCTGGAAGCCCATCCGCCCGACGCCCACCACCAGCGAGGGGGCGACGGTCGGATCGGCGCCGGAGGCGCAGTAGCCGTCCGCCTCGCCGAGGACCGGGGTGAAGGTCAGCAGCGTCGAGGCGGACCCGCCGTGGGCCAGCACCACCGGCCTGGCCTCGCCCCGGGGGATGACACGCAGCGGCTTGTTGCGGTCAGGGGAGCCCTGGCCCGAGAGCGCCACCGTCGGGAAGCCCCGCAGCTCACAGGTCGGGCCCTCGTTGACCACGGTGAACCGCACCCGTTCGGAATCCGTCCGGTCCGCGCCGGTGGCCGAGAGCTGGTCCCCGGTGCACGCGGCGGCGGGCGCCGCCACCGCCGGGGTGGCGACGAGCATCCCGCCCGCCAGCAGGGCCGTCGCGGCGCCCAGAGCGGCCGCCTTCCTGGTCACTCCCATGGGTGTCACCTCATGCCAGGTCGGAAGATCCCCTTCCACCTTCCCACGGGGTGCTGTCGGCGGCCCGGCCGAAGGAGGCCATGGTCAGCCCCGGGACGGGGGAGAAGTCCGGCCCACGGGTGAAGCCCAGGCGCTGGTACAGGGCCACAGCGGGCGCGTTGGCCGCTCCCGTGGTGACCTCGACCGTGCGACCCGGGAACAGCTCGGTCAGGGCATGGCGCAGCAGCAGCGAGGCGACACCCCGCCGGAACCAGGCCGGATCCACGCACAGCCGGTCGATGGAGACCCCGTCCTCGGGTTCCGACGCCCAGGCGAGGAAGCCGGCCAGGGCGCCGCTCTCGGAGAAGGCACCCACCCAGCGGAGGTCGGTCTGCCGCATCTCGGCGAGGCTCTCACCCAGGGCCGGGATCCCGTCGAAGCCGATCAGCTCGGCCTCCACCGCGTACGCGGCGTGCCCGATCCGGTGCACCGCCGTAGCGGTGGCGTCGTCGCTCAGGTCCAGCGCGCGTATCTGCATGGCGGGCCACGCTACCGGCGTCCACCGCCGGGCAACGGGTGGGGTGGGGCACACCGGGGCGTCCCCGCAGGTCGAGCGAACCCACCGCCGGGCGACGGGCCGACCCGGCCAAGGGTTCGCGAGCCGAGGAGACGCCCCGGGGGACCCCGCCCCACGGACCCGCCCGCGCCCGCCCTGACCGGAGCCACGGCTTCGCGACGGGCCGGTGCCCCTCCCCGCCCCGCGGTGCCCCTCCCCGCCCCGCGGTCCACCGGCTCGCCCCGCGGTCCACCGGCCCGGCCCGCGGCCCACCGGCCCGAGCCGGGAGCCCCCGTCCGGCGGGCCACCCGGTAACCGTTTAGCGGCGCGGCCACTCCGCTCGGTACGATTCAGGCGCGCGGCGTTCGCCCGCGCACCCCCTGAGTCAGGAGAGACCGGTGTCAGACGTCCGTGTGATCATCCAACGCGATTCCGAGCGGGACGAGCGCGTGGTGGCCACGGGCACTACGGCGGCGGAGCTCTTCGCCGGCGAGCGCACCATCGTCGCCGCGCGCATCGCGGGCGAGCTCAAGGACCTCGCGTACGAGGTGAAGGACGGCGAGACCGTCGAGCCGGTGGAGATCTCCTCCGAGGACGGCCTCAACATTCTGCGCCACTCGACCGCGCACGTCATGGCCCAGGCCGTGCAGGAGCTGTTCCCCGAGGCCAAGCTGGGCATCGGCCCGCCGGTCCAGAACGGCTTCTACTACGACTTCGACGTGGCCCGGCCCTTCACCCCGGAGGACCTCAAGGCCATCGAGAAGAAGATGCAGGAGATCCAGAAGCGCGGTCAGCGGTTCTCCCGCCGTGTGGTCACCGACGAGGCGGCCCGCGAGGAGCTCGCCGACGAGCCGTACAAGCTGGAGCTCATCGGCATCAAGGGTTCCGCGTCCACCGACGACGGCGCGAACGTCGAGGTGGGCGGCGGCGAGCTGACCATCTACGACAACCTGGACGCGAAGACCGGCGACCTGTGCTGGAAGGACCTCTGCCGCGGTCCCCACCTGCCCACCACCCGGAACATCCCGGCGTTCAAGCTCATGCGCAACGCGGCCGCCTACTGGCGCGGCAGCGAGAAGAACCCGATGCTCCAGCGCATCTACGGCACCGCGTGGCCGTCGAAGGAGGAGCTGAAGGCCCACCTCGACTTCCTCGCCGAGGCCGAGAAGCGCGACCACCGCAAGCTCGGCAACGAGCTCGACCTCTTCTCCATCCCGGACGAGATCGGCTCCGGCCTCGCCGTCTTCCACCCGCGCGGCGGCATCATCCGCCGGGTCATGGAGGACTACTCGCGCAAGCGGCACGAGGAGGAGGGCTACGAGTTCGTCTACTCCCCGCACGCCACCAAGGGCGCGCTCTTCGAGAAGAGCGGCCACCTGGACTGGTACGCGGAGGGCATGTACCCCCCCATGCAGCTCGACGGTGGTACCGACTACTACCTCAAGCCCATGAACTGCCCGATGCACAACCTGATCTTCGACGCGCGCGGCCGCTCCTACCGCGAACTGCCGCTGCGCCTGTTCGAGTTCGGCACCGTGTACCGGTACGAGAAGTCGGGTGTCGTCCACGGTCTGACCCGCGCCCGCGGCTTCACCCAGGACGACGCGCACATCTACTGCACCCGTGAGCAGATGGCGGAGGAGCTCGACACCACCCTCACCTTCGTGCTCAACCTGCTGCGCGACTACGGTCTGACCGACTTCTACCTGGAGCTGTCCACCAAGGACCCGGAGAAGTTCGTCGGCTCGGACGAGGCCTGGGAGGAGGCGACCGCGGTCCTCGCGCAGGTCGCCGAGAAGCAGGGCCTCCCGCTGGTCCCGGACCCGGGCGGCGCCGCCTTCTACGGGCCGAAGATCTCGGTGCAGTGCAAGGACGCCATCGGCCGTACCTGGCAGATGTCGACCGTGCAGCTCGACTTCAACCTGCCGGAGCGCTTCAACCTGGAGTACACCGCGCCCGACGGCTCCCGTCAGCGTCCGGTCATGATCCACCGCGCGCTGTTCGGCTCCATCGAGCGGTTCTTCGCCGTGCTGCTGGAGCACTACGCGGGCGCCATGCCGCCGTGGTTGGCCCCGGTCCAGGCGGTCGGCATCCCGATCGGCGACGGGCACGTCGAGTACCTGCAGGAATTCGCCGCGGCGGCGAAGAAGCAGGGCCTGCGGGTGGAGGTGGACGCCTCCTCCGACCGGATGCAGAAGAAGATCCGCAACCACCAGAAGCTCAAGGTCCCGTTCATGATCATCGTCGGTGACGAGGACATGGCCGCGGGCACGGTCTCCTTCCGCTACCGCGACGGTTCGCAGGAGAACGGCATCGCCAAGGACGAGGCGCTGGCCAAGCTGGCCAAGGTCGTCGCGGACCGCGTCCAGGTCTGATCGGACCGCTCCCGTACGAGGAAGGCCCCCGGAAAGTGATCACTTTCCGGGGGCCTTCCTCGTACGCCAGGCCAAGGTCATATGCTTGCCGCCATGACGACTCAGCCGGAGCAGCAGATCGGTGTGGGCACGCAGGACGCGTTCCAGCGTCTGTGGACGCCCCACCGGATGGCCTACATCCAGGGGGAGAACAAGCCGACCGGCCCGGAGGCCGGGGACGGCTGTCCCTTCTGCGGGATTCCGGACATGTCCGACCAGGACGGCCTGGTCGTCGCGCGGGGCCGGCACGTGTACGCGGTGCTGAACCTCTACCCGTACAACGGCGGCCACCTGATGGTCGTCCCGTACCGGCACGTCGCCGACTACACCGAGCTGGACGGGCCGGAGACGGCCGAGCTCGCCGACCTCACCAAGCGGGCCATGGTCGCGCTGCGCAAGGCCTCGGGCGCGCACGGATTCAACATCGGCATGAACCAGGGCGCGGCCGCCGGCGCCGGCATCGCCGCGCACCTGCACCAGCACATCGTGCCCCGCTGGGGCGGGGACACGAACTTCATGCCGGTCGTGGGCCACACCAAGGTGCTGCCCCAACTCCTGGCGGACACCCGCCAGATGCTCGCCGACGCCTGGCCCGTGGACTAGGCGCAACGTCAGGCCCGGTCAGGCCTGGGCCGGGCGGTCCCTGTGCCAGGCCCGTACCTCGGCCTCGACGTCGAACTCCGTCAGGCCCAGGGGCGGGCCCGGCGGGGGCATGCGCAGGGCCGCCGCGATCTTCTCGTTGATCTCCGTGAGGACGTCCCGTACCTGGCGTTCCGAGCGGGCCGCCCGGACCTTCTCCACGGCGTCCTCGGCCTCCTTGCGCAGCGCGAGCGCCGGCGGCAGGACGGCGAAGCCCTCGCGGTGCAGCTTGTCCTTGATCCACCACTGCTCGTCGTAGGGCGCGTCCAGCGAGGCCAGCGGCTTGCCGTAGCCGGGCAGGCTCGTGAAGTCGCCCCGTTCGGTGGCCTGTCGGATCTGCCGGTCCACGAAGGACTCGAAGCTGACACCCGGTGGCTTGCGCTCGGTCATGTTCCCTCCTCGGTCCCTGCTCGGCCGTCCCTCCAGCGTACCTACGCGTCGTAGACGTCGGCCTTGCGCGGAGCGGGCTCCTGGACGAGCCCGCTCATGATCGAGGAGCGGTTCGTGAAGCGGTCCGTGTCGACGCCGTTCTCCTCCAGCACCTTGAAGGTCGCCGCGTGGATCGACCGCAGGACCGGGGCCACCGTGCGCAGGGCGTCGTCCGCCATGAACCGGTGCCGCCACATCGAGCTCGCCCACACGTGACGCAGGCCGAACGGCTCGGGCAGGACCAGCTTGCCGCCGAAGAACTCCAGGAGCGGCGGGTACCAGGTCAGCGGGGCCCGCACCGCGAGGCGCACCACCTCCTGCGCGTCCACCAGCGGCAGCGGGCGCTCCACGGTCTCCCAGAAGCGGATGCTCTTGGGCACCTCCACCACCGGGGCCGCGGACTTGGACGTGAACAGCCCGTGCACGGGGCCCAGGGCGTGCGCGGTGACGTCCACGCGCAGCGTCTTGTACAGCACGGTCACCGTGACCAGCATGTTGATGACCAGCTGGCCGTCCCAGAGCGGGTACTGGATGCCCAGGTAGTGCCGGTTGCCGGCGCTGAACTGCTGCTCGTTGCAGATCCGGGTGATCTCGTGCGGCTTGATCAGGAAGGCGTCCACGTTCTCGCCGGTGGGGCGGGCCACCTCGGCGGCCCCCTCGCCGATCGGGGTGACGATCCAGTGCTGGATCGCGGCGGGCGGGAAGCCGCCGGTGTGCAGGGGGCCCCGCTCCAGCTTGCGGAGCTGGGCGTCGATCCCGCGTATGACGTCCCAGCTGCGGAAGGGATGGATCTCCATGCCCTCGCTCTTGGGGGCCAGCTCCTCGGCCATCTGCCAGCTGCCCCAGCGGGTGCCCATGCCGAGGATGCCCTTGGGGCCCGCGTAGAAGACCTGGTTGCTACGGTCCTCAGCGGTCAGCTTGGCGAGCTGGTGGCGCAGGTCCTCGCGGGCCTTCTCGTCGGGGTTGCCGGGCACGGCCTCCGGGATCTTGGCGCCGACCCCACCGCCCGACAGCAGTCCGTCCCAACGGGAGCGCAGGTCCTGGGCGGTGGCCTCACAGGTGCGGCGGGCCAGCAGCCAGCCCAGGGCCGGGGCGATGATCATGCCGCGGGCGTACAGGCCGAGGAATCCGGTCAGCGGCAGCTTGAACATCAGGACGGCCACCACCAGGGCGACGCCGACGAGGAGGACGGTGCCCAGCCACGAGCTCCTGCCCTCCTTGGAGGCGAGGCTCTTGCGCAGCTGGAACAGGCCCAGCCACAGCAGCAGCCCCGGCAGGAACAGCACACCGCAGACCAGCATGATCAGCCGGAGCTTGCGGTCGCGGGCCTTGCGGATGTGCGAGGCGGCCAGGCAGTGCTCCACCACCGTCTGAGGATCCGCGCCGAAGGACTGGATCAGTGGCTTGCGGCCGGCCCCGAGCGTGCGGGCCTCCACGGCGCGGCAGAAGGCCTCGCCGAGGCTGGGCTCGAAGAGGGAGATCTTCGGGGGCTTGACCGTCGCGGGGTGGTTCTCGTTGTTGGCGGTGAGTATCTTCTCGAGCTTGCTGTCCTTGCCGCCGTCCCGGTACGCGGCCGAGGCCAGGGCGTTGGTCGCCGCCGTCTGCCCGCCACCCCCCAGCAGCGGAACCTGAGCTCCGGGCCTGAAGTCGAATCCGTCGTCCGCCACCGCTGCCCCCATCGCTGTGCGTTCCTGCTCTTTTGGTGCGCCGATGAGCCTATCGGCGGATCTCACCCCATGGTCATGGGACAGGGAAATGCCGCCCACCGCAAGCTGGTTGGGTGGGCGGCCGATCCACTGCTACATCAATCAGGTTCCCTTCTCGGCCTGTTCACGCACCTTTTCCGCGATCTGCGGCGGCATCGGTTCGTGGCGGGCGTACGCCCGGGCGAAGCGGCCGGTCCCGTGCGAGACGGAGCGCAGCTCGACGGCGTAGCGGCCGATCTCGATCTCCGGGATCTCGGCGCGGACCCGGGTGCGCCCGGCCGAGGCCTGGTCGGTGCCGACGACGCGGCCGCGGCGGCCCGCGAGGTCGCTCATGACGGGGCCGACGTACTCGTCGGGGACGACGACGGCGAGCTCGGCGACCGGTTCGAGGAGCTCGATCCGGGCCTCGGCGGCCGCCTCGCGCAGGGCGAGGGCGCCGGCCGTCTGGAAGGCGGCGTCGGAGGAGTCCACCGAGTGCGCCTTGCCGTCGAGGAGGGTGATGCGCACGTCGACCAGCGGGTAGCCGGCGGCGACCCCGCGGGCGGCCTGGGTGCGTACGCCCTTCTCCACGGACGGGATGAACTGGCGGGGCACGGCGCCGCCGACGACCTTGTCGACGAACTCGATGCCGCTGCCGGGCGGGAGCGGCTCCACCTCGATCTCGCAGATGGCGAACTGGCCGTGGCCGCCGGACTGTTTGACGTGCCGGCCGCGCCCGGCGGCCTTGGCGCCGAAGGTCTCGCGCAGGCTCACCTTGTGCGGGACGGGGTCGACCTGGACGCCGTAGCGGGTGCGCAGCCGCTCCAGGGCCACGTCCTGGTGGGCCTCGCCCAGGCACCACAGGACGAGCTGGTGGGTGTGCGGGTTCTGCTCCAGCCGCATGGTCGGGTCCTCGGCGACGAGCCGGGCCAGGCCCTGGGACAGTTTGTCCTCGTCGGCCTTGCTGTGGGCCTCGATCGCGAGGGGGAGCAGCGGGTCGGGCATGGTCCACGGAGCCATGAGGAGCGGGTCGTCCTTGGCGGAGAGGGTGTCGCCGGTCTCCGCGCGGGTGAGTTTGGCCACGCAGGCCAGGTCGCCGGCGATGCAGCGGGTGAGGACGCGCTGCTGTTTGCCGAAGGGGGAGGAGAGGGAGCCGATCCGCTCGTCGACGTCGTGGTCCTCGTGCCCCCTGTCGGCGAGCCCGTGCCCGCTGACATGCACGGTCTCCTCGGCCTTCAGGGTGCCGGAGAAGACGCGGACGAGGGAGACACGGCCGACGTAGGGGTCGGAGGAGGTCTTGACGACCTCGGCCACGAGGGAGCCGTCGGGATCGCAGGTGACGTCCGGGCGGGCGGAGCCGTCGGGACGGGTGACGGGGACGGCGGCGCGCTCCAGCGGGGTGGGGAAGCCGCCGGTGACCAGTTCGAGGAGTTCCACGGTGCCCAGGCCCTGGCGGGCGCCGTCGGTGGCGGGGGCGGCCATCAGGACGGGGTGGAAGGTGCCGCGCGCCACCGCCCGCTCCAGGTCGTCGACGAGGGTCTTCAGGTCGATCTCCTCGCCGCCCAGGTAGCGGTCCATGAGGGACTCGTCCTCGCTCTCGGCGATGATCCCCTCGATGAGTCGGGCGCGGGCGTCGGTGATGAGGGCGAGCTCCGCGGGGTCCGGGTCGCGCTCCACGCGCTCGCCGGACGTGTACGCGTAGACGCGCTGCGAGAGCAGACCGAGCAGGCCGGTGACGGGGGCGTGCCCGTCGGGGCCGGGCGGGCCGTGCAGGGGGAGGTAGAGGGGGATGACCGCGTCGGGGTCGTCTGCGCCGAAGATCTCGCCGCAGACGGTGGTCATCTGTGTGTAGTCGGCGCGGGCGGCCTCCAGGTGGGTCACGACGATGGCCCGGGGCATGCCGACGGCCTCGCACTCGTCCCAGACCATGCGGGTGGCGCCGTCGATGCCGTCCGAGGCCGAGACGACGAAAAGGGCCGCGTCCGCCGCGCGCAGACCGGCCCTGAGTTCCCCGACGAAGTCGGCGTATCCGGGGGTGTCCAAGATATTGATCTTGATTCCGTCCCATTCGACGGGGACGAGGGACAGCTGGACGGACCGCTGCCGGCGGTGCTCCATCTCGTCGTAGTCGGAGACGGTGGCGCCGTCCTCGACCCGGCCGGCCCGGTTGACCGCTCCCGCGGTCAGGGCGAGTGCTTCGACCAGTGTGGTCTTGCCGGATCCGCTGTGGCCGACCAGCACGACATTCCGGATGGAAGAGGGGCGGTCGGCCGTCAGTGCCCTGCCGGCGGCTCCGGCTTGGTGTGATGTGGCTCCCATGATGCTCATGCCTCCCGGTGGTGACGGTGAGGAGGATCGGGTGAGGTGGGGATCGAGGTGTCCGGATCGGTGTCCCGGCCGCCTCCACGGAGGAGGAATGCGGGATTCTTCGAGCTTTGCACTGGTGTCACATCCCGTCCATACGTCGTACCGGGGAGGTACCCGGAGGCGTACCCAGGGCCCACCGGAGCCGGTCCATGGCGTGAAGTACGTCTTACGTGGCACGAACCGGTGGGTGCGCGGCGTCCGCGCGGTGGCGTGCCGGCTACGATGGGCCAGCCGGTGGCCGTGGTGGCCGTGCGGCCCAGCGACCCTCCGGGAAGGCCATGCTGAACAAGTACGCGCGTGCATTCTTCACGCGTGTTCTCACGCCATTCGCCGCTTTTCTGCTCCGGCGGGGGGTGAGCCCGGACGCGGTCACCCTGATCGGCACGGCCGGAGTGGTGGCCGGAGCGCTGTGGTTCTTCCCCCGCGGCGAGTTCTTCTGGGGCACCATCACGATCACCCTCTTCGTCTTCTCCGACCTGGTGGACGGGAACATGGCCCGCCAGGCCGGAGTCTCCAGCCGGTGGGGAGCCTTCCTCGACTCCACCCTCGACCGGGTCGCCGACGCGGCGATCTTCGGCGGCCTCGCCCTCTGGTACGCGGGCAACGGCAACGACAACGCACTGTGTGCGGTGGCGATCTTCTGCCTGGCCAGCGGCCAGGTGGTCTCGTACACCAAGGCGCGCGGCGAGTCGATCGGGCTGCCCGTGGCCGTCAACGGACTCATCGAACGGGCCGAGCGGCTGGTGATCTCGCTGGTCGCGGCCGGCCTGTCCGGTCTGCAGACCTTCGGCGTGCCCTCCTGGATCGGCGTGCTGTTGCCGATCGCCCTGTGGATCGTGGCGGTGGGCTCGCTCGTCACCCTGATCCAGCGGGTCGTCACCGTACGTCGCGAATCGGCTGAGGCCGACGCGGCGGCGGCCGCCGCCGAGGGCGGCGCGGCCTGATGGGCGCCATGCAGGACAAGCTGGTCGACTCGCTGTACGGGCTCGGCTGGGCCGGGGTCAAGAAGCTGCCCGAGCCGGCCGCCGTGGCCCTGGGCCGGCGGATCGCCGACTTCGCGTGGAAGCGGCGCGGCAAGAGCGTGCTGCGGCTGGAGTCGAACCTGGCGCGGGTGGTGCCCGACGCCGGTCCCGAGCGGCTGCGCGAGCTGTCGCAGGCCGGCATGCGCTCGTACATGCGGTACTGGATGGAATCCTTCCGGCTGCCGACCATGGACCCGAAACGGTTCAGCACGGACGTCGAGTTCAAGGACGAACACCTGCTGCGCGAGGCCCTCGACTCCGGCCGCGGCGTGGTCGTGGCCCTGCCGCACCTCGCCAACTGGGACCTCGCCGGAGCCTGGGCCATCGGCCACATGAACGCGCCGTTCACCACGGTCGCCGAGCGCCTCAAGCCCGAGACCCTCTACGACCGCTTCGTGGCCTACCGCGAGAGCCTGGGCATGGAGGTCCTCCCGCACAGCGGCGGCGCCGCCTTCGGCACCCTCGCCCGGCGACTGCGCTCCGGCGGACTGGTCTGCCTCGTCGCGGACCGGGACCTGTCGGCCTCCGGGGTCGAGGTGGACTTCTTCGGCGCCACGGCTCGCATGCCGGCCGGACCGGCGTTGCTGGCCCAGCAGACCGGCGCCGTGCTGCTCCCGGCCACCCTGCACTACGGCGACACGCCGAAGATGTACGGCCGGATCCACCCCGAGGTGGAGGTGCCGAGGACCGGGACCCGGACCGAGAAGACCACCGTCATGACCCAGGCGGTGGCGGACGCCTTCGCGTCGGGCATCGCCGAGCACCCGGAGGACTGGCACATGCTGCAGCGGTTGTGGCTGGACGACCTGGAGGAGCGCCCGTAGTGAAGATCGGCATCGTGTGCCCGTACTCGTGGGACGTGCCGGGTGGCGTCCAGTTCCACATCCGGGACCTGGCGGAGCACCTGATCCGCCTCGGCCACGAGGTGTCGGTGCTCGCCCCTGCGGACGACGACACCCCGCTGCCGCCCTACGTGGTCTCGGCCGGGCGGGCGGTGCCGGTCCCGTACAACGGATCGGTGGCCCGCCTCAACTTCGGGTTCCTCTCCGCCGCCCGGGTGCGGCGCTGGCTCCACGACGGCACCTTCGACGTGATCCACATCCACGAGCCGGCCTCGCCCTCGCTGGGGCTGCTGTCCTGCTGGGCGGCGCAGGGGCCGATCGTGGCGACGTTCCACACCTCGAACCCCCGGTCCCGGGCGATGATCGCGGCGTACCCGATCCTGCAGCCGGCCCTGGAGAAGATCAACGCCCGCATCGCGGTGAGCGAGTACGCCCGGCGCACGCTCGTGGAGCACCTGGGCGGCGACGCGGTCGTCATCCCCAACGGCGTCGACGTGGACTTCTTCGCCAAGGCCGAGCCCAACCCGGACTGGTCGGGGCGGACCCTGGGCTTCATCGGCCGCATCGACGAGCCCCGCAAGGGCCTGCCCGTGCTGATGGCGGCCTTCCCGAAGATCGTGGAGGCCTGCCCGGACGTACGGCTGCTCGTCGCGGGCCGCGGCGACGAGGAGGAGGCGGTCGCCTCCCTGCCGTCGGACCTGCGCAAACGGGTCGAATTCCTCGGCATGGTCTCGGACGAGGACAAGGCACGGCTGCTGCGCAGCGTGGACGTGTACGTGGCCCCGAACACCGGTGGCGAGAGTTTCGGCATCATCCTGGTCGAGGCCCTCTCGGCGGGCGCCGCCGTGCTCGCCTCCGACCTGGACGCCTTCGCGCAGGTCCTGGACCAGGGCGGGGCGGGCGACCTCTTCGCCAACGAGAACGCCGACGCCCTGGCGACGGCGGCGATCACCCTGCTGCGCGACCCGGAACGCCGGGCCGAACTCAGCGCCCGCGGCTCGGCGCACGTCCGCCGCTTCGACTGGTCCACGGTCGGCGCGGACATCCTGGCCGTCTACGAAACGGTGACGGACGGCGCGGCGGCGGTGGCCACGGACGAACGCGTCCCGCTCCGCACCCGCCTCGGCTTCTCGAAGGACGCCTCGTCCTCCTGACCGGACCGTCTCCGTCGGGCCGGCCGCCGGGGGCGAGCGTCACCTCGTGGACCGCGCCCCCCGGGGTGGTCATGCGGCAGGACCGCCCCTGTCAGGGCGGCCGGCGCGAGCCACCCCGGCAACACGACGTCTCGTGGACCCCCTGGAGAAGGACGAGACGGTCTTCATGGCTCCGACCGAGCCCGGCCATGGCCGTGACTGCGAGCGCCGTCCCCACCGTGAGCAGCGCGATGGCCGACGGCTTGCGGTAGCGCGTGAAGTTCATGATCCCCCCAGGATGTGGATCAAGCAGCTCAAGCGGTGCGGTGCCGATCGGCCCGACCTGATCGGCATGCCCTCCGCTGAGCGCACGGCCACGGCGGCACCAGGCCCGATGGGGGGCCGGGGGGTCCGGAGCGGTAGGGTCGCGCAGCGTGATCGAAACCCTTGTCTGGATCGCCCTGGCTCTCGGAGTCATCGGGGTCTACCTCAGCTGGACCGCCGGCCGGCTCGACCGGCTGCACTCGCGGATGGACGCCGCGCGGGCCGCGCTCGACGCCCAGCTCGTGCGGCGGGCCTCCGTGGTGTTGGAGGTGGCCACCTCCGGGGTGCTCGACCCCGCCTCCTCCCTGGTGCTGTACGAGGCCGCGCACGCCGCCCGGCAGGCCGAGGAGGACCACCGCGAGGTGGCGGAGAGCGAGCTCAGTCAGGCGCTGCGGGCGGTCTTCGCCGATGCCGACCAGGTCGACGTGCTCAAGGCGGCCCCCGGCGGGGCGGAGGCCACGGAGGAGCTGGCGGCGGCCGTCCGTCGGGTGCCGATGGCGCGGCGCTTCCTCAACGACTCGGTACGGGCCGCCCGCGCGCTGCGCAGGCATCGCAAGGTCCGCTGGTTCAGACTGGCGGGGCACGCGCCCTTCCCGCTCGCCTTCGAAATGGACGACGAGCCGCCGGTGGATCTTGCAGATCGGCCGGTCTAGACCCCCCTGACCGTTTCCAAGGGCCGCGAGGGACAAATGAAGGAGCCACAGGCTCCACATTGGCCCTTGTAGTGGACTGATGCCTTGGGGTTTCCTCAGCCGAGTAGTACGAGCAGTACCCCGTCTTCCTTTCGAGCTCCCTTCGAGTGAGGTCAATCCGTGAGCACGCTTCCCACCTCCCCCCAGTCCGCCGAGTCGGCGATCGGCACCTCGCGCGTCAAGCGCGGCATGGCCGAGCAGCTGAAGGGCGGCGTGATCATGGACGTGGTCAACGCCGAGCAGGCGAAGATCGCCGAGGACGCCGGCGCCGTGGCCGTCATGGCCCTGGAGCGGGTCCCGGCCGACATCCGCAAGGACGGCGGCGTCGCGCGCATGTCGGACCCCAACATGATCGAAGAGATCATCGAGGCCGTCTCGATCCCGGTCATGGCCAAGTCCCGCATCGGCCACTTCGTCGAGGCCCAGGTGCTGCAGTCCCTCGGCGTCGACTACATCGACGAGTCCGAGGTCCTGACCCCGGCCGACGAGGTCAACCACTCCGACAAGTGGGCGTTCACCACCCCCTTCGTCTGTGGCGCCACCAACCTGGGTGAGGCCCTGCGCCGTATCGCCGAGGGCGCGGCCATGATCCGCTCGAAGGGCGAGGCCGGCACCGGCAACGTGGTCGAGGCCGTCCGCCACCTGCGTCAGATCAAGAACGAGATCGCCCGCCTGCGCGGCTACGACAACAACGAGCTGTTCGCCGCGGCCAAGGAGCTGCGCGCCCCGTACGAGCTCGTCAAGGAGGTCGCCGAGCTCGGCAAGCTCCCGGTCGTGCTGTTCTCCGCCGGTGGCGTCGCCACCCCGGCCGACGCCGCGCTCATGCGCCAGCTCGGCGCCGAGGGCGTCTTCGTCGGCTCCGGCATCTTCAAGTCGGGCGACCCGGCCAAGCGCGCCGCCGCCATCGTGAAGGCCACCACCTTCTACGACGACCCGAAGATCATCGCGGACGCCTCCCGCAACCTGGGCGAGGCCATGGTCGGCATCAACTGCGACACCCTCCCCGAGTCCGAGCGCTACGCCAACCGCGGCTGGTAATCGGTCATGACGAACACCCCCGTGAACCCCGTGATCGGGGTACTCGCTCTCCAGGGCGACGTACGGGAGCACCTGATCGCCCTGGCCGCGGCGGACGCCGTGGCCAGGCCGATCCGGCGTCCCGAGGAGCTCGCCGAGGTCGACGCCCTGGTGATCCCCGGCGGCGAGTCCACCACCATGTCGAAGCTCGCCGTGCTGTTCGGCATGCTGGAGCCGCTGCGCGAGCGCGTGGCCGCCGGCATGCCCGTGTACGGCACCTGCGCCGGCATGATCATGCTGGCGGACAAGCTCCTGGACGGCCGTGAGGACCAAGAGACCCTGGGCGGCATCGACATGATCGTCCGCCGCAACGCCTTCGGCCGCCAGAACGAGTCCTTCGAGGCGAAGATCGACTTCGCGGGCATAGCGGGCGGCCCGGTCGAGGGCGTCTTCATCCGCGCCCCCTGGGTCGAGTCCGTCGGCGCCGCCGCCGAGGTGCTCGCCACGTACGACGGCCACACCGTCGCCGTGCGCCAGGGCAACGTACTCGCCACCTCGTTCCACCCCGAGCTGACCGGAGACGACCGCGTTCACGCGTACTTCGTCGACATGGTGCGCGCGGGGCTGTAACGGCGTCCCGGTAGGATCTGAGGCGAACATTGTTGGTGACGCGAAGGAGACAGGCAGATGTCCGGCCACTCTAAATGGGCTACGACGAAGCACAAGAAGGCCGTGGTTGACGCCAAGCGCGGCAAGCTCTTCGCGAAGCTGATCAAGAACATCGAGGTCGCGGCCCGTATGGGCGGTGCCGACATCGATGGCAACCCGACGCTCTTCGACGCCATCCAGAAGGCCAAGAAGAGCTCGGTCCCGAACAAGAACATCGACTCCGCGGTCAAGCGCGGCGGCGGTCTTGAGGCCGGCGGCGCCGACTACGAGACGATCATGTACGAAGGCTACGGCCCGAACGGCGTCGCGGTGCTCATCGAGTGCCTCACCGACAACCGCAACCGCGCCGCGTCCGACGTGCGGGTCGCCATGACCCGCAACGGCGGTTCGATGGCCGACCCGGGCTCGGTCTCGTACCTGTTCAACCGCAAGGGTGTCGTCCTGCTGCCCAAGGGCGAGCTCTCCGAGGACGACGTCCTGGAGACGGTGCTCGACGCGGGCGCCGAAGAGGTCAACGACCTCGGCGAGAGCTTCGAGATCATCAGCGAGGCCACCGACATGGTCGCGGTCCGCACCGCGCTCCAGAGCGCCGGTATCGACTACGACTCGGCCGACTCCAACTTCCTGCCGACCATGCAGGTCGAGCTGGACGAAGAGGGCGCGCGCAAGATCTTCAAGCTGATCGACGCGCTGGAGGACAGCGACGACGTGCAGAACGTCTTCGCCAACTTCGACGTCTCGGACGAGGTCATGGAGAAGGTCGACGCCTGACCGGCGTCCACCGCTCACAGCATCGGGCAGCGGGCCGACGGGGACACACCCCGGCGGCCCGCTGCTTTGTCAGTGCCACCCGATAACCTGCGAAGCTGCACGTACAGGAGAGCGAAGAAGGGGGCACGGGTGCGCGTACTGGGCGTTGACCCGGGGCTGACGCGATGTGGTGTCGGCGTCGTCGAGGGGGTGGCCGGCCGCCCCCTGACCATGATCGGCGTGGGGGTCGTACGGACGCCCGCGGACGCCGAGTTGGGCCTGCGACTCGTCGCCATCGAGCAGGGAATCGAGGAATGGCTCGACACGCACCGGCCCGAAGTCGTCGCCGTGGAGCGCGTGTTCAGCCAGCACAACGTCAGCACCGTGATGGGCACCGCCCAGGCGAGCGCCGTCGCGATGCTGTGCGCCGCCCGTCGCGGGATACCGGTCGCCCTGCACACTCCCAGCGAGGTCAAGGCCGCCGTCACCGGCAGCGGCCGGGCCGACAAGGCCCAGGTCGGCGCGATGGTCACCCGGTTGCTCAGGCTGGACGCGCCGCCCAAGCCGGCGGACGCCGCCGACGCCCTCGCCCTGGCCATCTGTCACATCTGGCGGGCCCCCGCCCAGAACCGCCTCCAGCAGGCGGTCGCCCTGCACGCCTCGAAAGGCCGTACCCGATGATCGCCTTCGTCAGCGGCCCCGTCGCCGCACTCGCCCCCACCCTTGCCGTGATCGAGGTCGGGGGAGTGGGCATGGCCGTGCAGTGCACGCCCACCACCATCTCCGGCCTGCGGATGGGGGAGACGGCCCGACTGGCCACCTCCCTCGTCGTACGCGAGGACTCGCTGACCCTGTACGGCTTCGCCGACGACGACGAGCGGCAGGTCTTCGAGATCCTGCAGACCGCCAGCGGGGTCGGGCCACGGCTCGCCCAGGCGATGCTCGGCGTGCACAGCCCCGACGCGCTGCGGCTGGCCGTCTCCACCGGCGACGAGAAGGCGCTCGTGGCGGTGCCGGGCATCGGCAAGAAGGGCGCCCAGAAACTACTCCTCGAACTGAAGGGCAAGCTCGGGGCCCCGCTGGGCAGCAGCGGCCTCGTGGGCGCCCAGCGGGCCGCGGCCTCCGGGCCCGCCCCCTGGACCGAGCAGCTCTCCGCCGCACTGATCGGCCTCGGCTACGCCCCGCGCGACGCGGAGGACGCGGTCGCGGCGGTCACCCCGCAGGCCGAGGCCGCCATCGCCGCCGGCGGCGCCGCCCCCGTCCCGCAGCTCCTGCGGGCGGCCCTCCAGTCCCTGAACCGGGCCCGCTGACCCGATCGAGCCCCGCCGGCGTCCGGGGCGCGGCCTCCGGGCGGAGCCCCGTGGCGCGCCCGGAGGGGCCGAAGAAACGCACCACCACCGAGAAGGCAGACTGACAGCGTGAACTGGGAAGACGAGAGCGACGACCGGATCGTGGCGGCCGCCGCCGACGGCGAGGACACCGCCGTCGAGGCGGCGCTGCGGCCGAAGGACCTCGGGGAGTTCGTCGGCCAGGAGAAGGTCCGCCAGCAGCTGGACCTCGTCCTCAAGGCGGCCCGGCAGCGCGGAGCCACCGCCGACCACGTCCTGCTCTCCGGCGCGCCCGGCCTCGGCAAGACCACCCTGTCCATGATCATCGCGGCCGAGATGGGCGCGCCCATCCGCATCACCTCCGGCCCCGCCATCCAGCACGCCGGCGACCTCGCCGCGATCCTCTCCTCCCTCCAGGAGGGCGAGGTCCTCTTCCTCGACGAGATCCACCGCATGTCCCGGCCCGCCGAGGAGATGCTCTACATGGCCATGGAGGACTTCCGCGTCGACGTGATCGTCGGCAAGGGCCCCGGAGCCACCGCGATCCCGCTGGAGCTGCCGCCCTTCACCCTGGTCGGCGCCACCACCCGGGCCGGACTGCTGCCCCCGCCCCTGCGGGACCGCTTCGGCTTCACCGGGCACATGGAGTTCTACGCCCCCGAGGAGCTGGAGCGCGTCATCCACCGCTCCGCCCGCCTCCTCGACGTGGAGATCGACACCGCCGGCGCCGCCGAGATCGCCGGACGCTCCCGTGGCACCCCGCGCATCGCCAACCGGCTGCTGCGCCGGGTCCGCGACTACGCCCAGGTCCGGGCGGACGGTGTGATCAACCGCGAGGTGGCCGGTACCGCCCTTCAGGTGTACGAGGTGGACGGGCGCGGCCTCGACCGACTGGATCGCGCCGTTCTCGAAGCACTGCTCAAGCTGTTCGGCGGCGGGCCCGTGGGCCTGTCCACCCTCGCCGTGGCCGTCGGCGAGGAACGGGAGACCGTGGAGGAGGTCGCCGAGCCGTTCCTGGTCCGCGAGGGGCTGCTCGCGCGCACGCCCCGGGGACGGGTGGCGACGCCCGCCGCATGGGCCCACCTGGGACTCGTACCGCCGCAGCACGGCGGGAGTGGATCAAGCGGACAACAGGGCTTGTTCGGGGCCTGACGGCGCGGAGGTTCGCCCCCTCAGGAACTGCGGTGCCATGCTGGGCGTTGTTCCATCGGTGCGGACTCGCCTAGACTCCGCCGATGCCGACCCTTCGGGTCGGTGTGCCCACCCCCGTAGAAAAGGCCGCCGTCCGCGTGCGGTCGTGCGAAGGATCTCCGTCCCGTGAATCTCGTGACACTCCTCCCGTTCATCGTGCTCATCGGGGCGATGTTCCTGATGACCCGCTCCGCGAAGAAGAAGCAGCAGGCAGCCGCGCAGATGCGCGACCACATGACGCCCGGCACCGGGGTCCGCACCATCGGCGGCATGTACGCCACGGTGAAGGAGATCGGTGACGACACGGTCACTCTCGAGCTGGCCCCCGGCGTCCACGCGATCTTCGCGAAGAACTCCATCGGTGCCGTTCTGGAGGACGCGGAGTACAACCGCATCGTCCACGGCATCGACGACGACGAGGCGACCGACACGCCGGTCGTCCCGGACGACGCCTCTTCCCTGACCGAGGCCCCGAAGACGGACCTCACCAAGGACGAGGACGAGGCTCCCAAGCTCGACCTGGGCAAGAAGGACGAGGACGCGCCCAAGGGCGACGACGAGCCCAAGGACGGAAAGTCCGACGGCGAGGCCGGCGCGAAGTAACGCTCGGCGGGGGACCGTGGAGGCGCCCGACCGGCGACCCGCACGGTCCCCGTCTGTGACACTTCTGCGGGGGGCAGGGGTCCCCACCACACATTTCGTGGCCGTCCCCGCGCTGACCCGGCGCGGGACGGTTGGACAGGGAGAAACGACAAGGTGGCAGCACCGAAGAAGGGCCGGCGGCCCACGGGGGCTCAGGGGAGGCCGGGGCGCGCCCTGGCGATCATCCTGATCGCGATGGTGGCGCTCACCGCTGGGATGTTCCTCTCCAAGCAGACGACTCCCAGGCTGGGCATCGACCTCGCCGGCGGCACGAGCATCACGCTCAAGGCCAAGAGCGAGCCCGGCAAAGAGAGCGCCATCAACGAGACCAACATGAACACGGCGGTCGGCATCATCGACCGCCGCGTCAACGGTCTGGGCGTGTCCGAGGCGGAGGTCCAGACCCAGGGTCGCGACCACATCATCGTGAACATCCCCAAGGGGACGAACGAGCAGCAGGCGCGCGAGCAGGTCGGTACCACCGCCCAGCTGTACTTCCGCCCGGTCATCGCCTTCGCGGACGGCTCCCCGGCCGCTCCCGAGGGCACCCCGAGCCCGAGCCCCTCCGCGAGCGGCTCCACGGCTCCCAAGGCCGGGGATGGCAAGTCCAGCCCCTCCGCCACCCCGTCGTCCAGCGCCACTTCCCAGGGCCGCGCGCTCAGTGAGGCCCTCAAGGCCCCGGCCGCCCCCACTCCCTCGCCCTCGGCGAGCGAGTCGAAGAAGGCAGACGACACCAAGGCTCCGTCGCCCTCCGCCTCCGCTCCGGCGACCGGTGACGATGCCGCCGCCGCGGCCCTCCAGGCCAAGTTCGCGGCACTGGACTGCAACGACCCGGCGCAGCGCGCCGCCGCCGGCCAGGGCGCCAAGCCCGAGGAGCCGATGATCGCCTGTGGTCAGCGCGGCGACGCCTGGGGCAAGTGGGTCCTCGGCCCGGCCCAGGTCAACGGCCAGGACGTGAAGGAGGCCAAGGGGCAGATCGACCCCCAGCGCGGCCAGTGGATCGTCACCATGCAGTTCACCGACAAGGGCGCCGACAAGTTCGCCAAGATCACCGGTGAGCTCGCCACCAAGCAGATGCCGCAGAACCAGTTCGCGATCGTGCTCGACGGCAAGGTCATCTCCGACCCGTCCGTGAGCCAGGCGCTGACCGGTGGCAACGCCGAGATCTCGGGCGGCTTCACCCAGCAGTCCGCGCAGGACCTGGGCAACATGCTCTCCTACGGCGCCCTGCCGCTCTCCTTCTCCGAGGACAGCGTCACCACCGTCACCGCCGCGCTCGGCGGTGAGCAGCTGAAGGCCGGCCTGATCGCCGGTGCCATCGGCCTCGCCCTCGTGGTGATCTACCTGCTCGTGTACTACCGGGGCCTGGCCTTCATCGCCATCGTCAGCCTCCTGGTGTCCGCGATCCTGACCTACACGATCATGTCGCTGCTCGGAAAGGGCATCGGCTTCGCGCTGAACCTGCCCGCCGTCTGCGGCGCCATCGTGGCGATCGGCATCACGGCGGACTCGTTCATCGTGTACTTCGAACGCATCCGGGACGAGATCCGTGAGGGCCGCACCCTGCGTCCGGCCGTCGAGCGCGCCTGGCCGCGCGCCCGTCGCACGATCCTGGTCTCCGACTTCGTGTCGTTCCTCGCCGCGGCGGTGCTCTTCATCGTCACGGTGGGCAAGGTCCAGGGCTTCGCCTTCACACTGGGACTTACCACCCTGCTCGACGTGGTCGTGGTGTTCCTCTTCACCAAGCCCGTCATGACCCTGGTGGCGCGGACGAACTTCTTCGCGAGCGGTCACCCGTGGTCCGGGCTGGACCCGAAGCGGCTGGGCGCCAAGCCTCCGCTGCGACGGTCCCGCCGCACCGGTTCCGCCCCCGCCCCCGTCGACGCAAAGGAGGCGTGAGAGATGTCGAAGCTGGGAGATCTCGGCGCCAAGCTGTACCGCGGTGAGGTCGGCTACGACTTCGTCGGCAAGCGCTTTCTCTGGTACGGCGTTTCCATCCTGATCACCATCACGGCGATCGTCGCCCTGGCCGTCCAGGGCCTCAACATGGGCATCGAGTTCAAGGGCGGCGCCGTCTTCACCACCCCGAAGACGACCGTCTCCGTCGCCGCGGCGACGGAGGCCGCCGAGAAGGTCTCGGGCCACGACGCGATCGTCCAGGAGCTGGGCACCGGCGGACTGCGCATCCAGATCTCGGGTGTGGACACCGGCGCCGCCACCGACATCAAGCAGAAGCTCGCCACCGACCTCAAGGTCGACCAGGCCGCCATCAACGCCGACCTGGTCGGCCCCAGCTGGGGCGAGCAGATCGCGAACAAGGCCTGGACCGGCCTCGGGATCTTCATGGTCCTCGTGGTGATCTACCTGGCCATCGCCTTCGAGTGGCGCATGGCGGTCGCGGCGCTGATCGCGCTGATCCACGACCTCACCATCACCGTCGGCGTGTACGCGCTCGTCGGCTTCGAGGTCACCCCCGGTACGGTCATCGGTCTGCTGACGATCCTCGGTTACTCCCTCTACGACACCGTCGTCGTCTTCGACGGTCTGAAGGAGGGCTCGAAGGACATCACGAAGCAGACCCGCTGGACGTACAGCGAGATCGCCAACCGCAGCATCAACGGCACCCTGGTCCGCTCGATCAACACCACGGTCGTGGCGCTGCTCCCGGTCGCCGCCCTGCTGTTCATCGGTGGCGGTTTCCTGGGCGCGGGCATGCTGAACGACATCTCGCTGTCGCTGTTCGTCGGCCTCGCGGCCGGTGCGTACTCCTCGATCTTCATCGCGACCCCGCTGGTCGTCGACCTCAAGGAGCGCGAGCCGGCGATGAAGGCGCTCAAGAAGCGGGTGCTCGCCAAGCGGGCGGCCGCGGCGGCCAAGGGCGAGTCACCGGACGAGGCCTACGAGTCCGAGGACGAGCCGCAGGTCGTGGCCCAGGGCCGGTCGGGGCGGCGACGTTGACCGCGCCGCTGTCCGAGGACGTCCGGGACCTGCTGCTCAACCGGATCAAGGACGTGCCGGACTACCCGAAGCCGGGCGTGATGTTCAAGGACATCACCCCGCTGCTGGCGGACCCCAAGGCGTTCGCCGCGCTGACGGACACGCTGGTGGACCTGGCCGGGCGGTACGGCGCGACGAAGATCGTCGGGCTGGAGGCGCGCGGGTTCATCCTCGCGGCTCCGGTCGCCGTGCAGGCCGGGATCGGCTTCGTGCCGGTGCGCAAGGCCGGGAAGCTGCCGGGCGCGACGCTGGCGCAGTCGTACGAGCTGGAGTACGGCACCGCGGAGATCGAGGTCCACGCGGAGGACCTGTCGGCCGGTGACCGGGTCATGGTCATCGACGACGTCCTGGCCACCGGTGGTACCGCGGAGGCCTCGCTCTCGCTGATCCGGCGGGCCGGGGCCGAGGTCGCGGGCGTGGCGGTCCTGATGGAGCTGTCGTTCCTGCCGGGGCGCGCCAAGCTGGCGCCCGCCCTGGGCGATGCTCCGCTCGACGCGCTGATCGTGGTCTGAGTACCGCTCTGCCGAAGCGGCGGGTATCCGGTTCTTCCGGGTGCCCGCCGCTTCTGCGTGCGGCCCCGCTGCGGGGGCCGGCCCCCGGACCCCCGGGAGCGGAGCTGCACGGCGCAGGGGCTCGCGGAACGAGGGACGCGAACCCTCGCTACCATGGGTTGTCCGGACCGGACACGGGCACCGGAACCACCCCCGAACTCCGGGGGGACCCCCGTGAGGAGCGCTCTTGCCAGACGAGGTCCAGCCAATCTCCGCCGCGCAGCCCGACCCGCAGGCCGAGCAGGCCAAGGCGGCCCCCGCCACGCCCCCGCCGGCGCCGCCGGTCAAGCCCGCGCCGACGAAGTCCGCCGGGTCCTCGAACCGCGTGCGCGCCCGTCTCGCCCGGCTCGGCGTACAGCGCTCGAACCCGTACAACCCGGTTCTGGAGCCGCTGCTCCGCATAGTCCGCAGCAACGACCCGAAGATCGAGACGTCGACGCTGCGCCAGCTGGAGCAGGCCTACCAGGTGGCCGAGCGCTGGCACCGCGGCCAGAAGCGCAAGAGCGGCGACCCGTACATCACCCACCCGCTCGCGGTGACCACCATCCTCGCCGAGCTCGGCATGGACCCGGCCACCCTCATGGCCGGTCTGCTGCACGACACGGTCGAGGACACCGAGTACGGGCTCGAAGACCTGCGCCGCGACTTCGGCGACGCCGTGGCCCTGCTCGTCGACGGCGTCACCAAGCTGGACCGGGTGAAGTTCGGCGAGGCCGCGCAGGCGGAGACCGTCCGCAAGATGGTCGTGGCGATGGCCAAGGACCCGCGCGTCCTGGTCATCAAGCTCGCCGACCGGCTGCACAACATGCGCACCATGCGCTACCTCAAGCGGGAGAAGCAGGAGAAGAAGGCCCGCGAGACCCTTGAGATCTATGCCCCGCTGGCGCACCGGCTGGGCATGAACACGATCAAGTGGGAGCTCGAAGACCTCTCCTTCGCGATCCTCTACCCGAAGATGTACGACGAGATCGTGCGCCTGGTCGCCGAGCGCGCGCCCAAGCGCGACGAGTACCTCGCCGTCGTCACCGACGAGGTGCAGGTCGACCTCAGAGCCGCCCGCATCAAGGCCACCGTCACGGGCCGCCCGAAGCACTACTACAGCGTCTACCAGAAGATGATCGTCCGCGGCCGTGACTTCGCGGAGATCTACGACCTGGTGGGCATTCGCGTCCTCGTCGACACCGTCCGGGACTGCTACGCGGCCCTGGGCACCGTGCACGCGCGATGGAACCCGGTCCCCGGCCGGTTCAAGGACTACATCGCGATGCCCAAGTTCAACATGTACCAGTCGCTCCACACGACGGTCATCGGGCCCAGCGGCAAGCCGGTCGAACTGCAGATCCGCACCTTCGACATGCACCGCCGCGCCGAGTACGGCATCGCCGCGCACTGGAAGTACAAGCAGCAGACCGTCGCCGGCACCTCCAAGGTCCGCACCGACGTCCCGCAGGCCGCCAAGGGCAGCGCCGGCCAGGACACGGTCAACGACATGGCCTGGCTGCGCCAGCTGCTGGACTGGCAGAAGGAGACCGAGGACCCGGGCGAGTTCCTCGACTCGCTGCGCTTCGACCTCTCCCGCAACGAGGTCTTCGTCTTCACCCCCAAGGGCGACGTCATCGCGCTGCCCGCCGGAGCCACCCCGGTGGACTTCGCCTACGCCGTCCACACCGAGGTCGGCCACCGGACGATAGGGGCCAGGGTCAACGGCCGGCTCGTCCCGCTGGAGTCCACCCTCGACAACGGTGACCTGGTCGAGGTCTTCACCTCCAAGGCCGAGGGCGCGGGCCCGTCCCGCGACTGGCTCGGCTTCGTCAAATCCCCGCGGGCCCGCAACAAGATCCGCGCCTGGTTCTCCAAGGAGCGCCGCGACGAGGCCATCGAGCACGGCAAGGACGCCATCGCGCGGGCCATGCGCAAGCAGAACCTGCCCATCCAGCGCATCCTGACCGGCGACTCGCTCGTCACCCTCGCGCACGAGATGCGCTACCCCGACATCTCCTCCCTCTACGCGGCGATCGGCGAGGGCCACGTGGCCGCGCAGGGCGTCGTGCAGAAGCTGGTGGCGGCCCTCGGCGGCGAGGAAGCGGCCAACGAGGACATCGAGGAATCGATCCCGCCGGCGCGCGGCCGCAAGCGGCGCAGCAACGCCGACCCGGGTGTCGTCGTCAAGGGCGTCGACGACGTATGGGTCAAGCTGGCCCGCTGCTGCACCCCGGTGCCGGGCGACCCGATCGTCGGCTTCGTCACGCGCGGCAGTGGCGTATCGGTTCACCGCGCGGACTGCGTCAACGTGGACTCCCTCTCCCAGGAGCCCGAGCGGATGCTGGAGGTCGAGTGGGCGCCCACCCAGTCCTCCGTCTTCCTGGTCGCCATCCAGGTCGAGGCGCTGGACCGGTCCCGGCTGCTGTCGGACGTCACCAGGGTCCTGTCGGACCAGCACGTCAACATCCTCTCGGCGGCCGTCCAGACCTCCCGTGACCGGGTGGCCACCTCCCGGTTCACCTTCGAGATGGGCGACCCCAAGCACCTGGGGCACGTCCTGAAGGCCGTCCGGGGCGTCGAGGGCGTCTACGACGTCTACCGCGTCACCTCGGCCCGCAGGCCGTAGCGGACAGCGCGAGGGCCCCGGCACGGATCTCCGTACCGGGGCCCTCGGCGTACGCGGGCGGCCCCGAATCAGCCGCCGAACTCCTCCAGGCCCTTCAGCGCCTGGTCCAGCAGGGCCTGGCGGCCCTCCAGCTCGCGCGAGAGCTTGTCGGCCTTGGCGTTGTTGCCCGCCGCACGCGCCGCGTCGATCTGCTCACGCAGCTTGTCGACCGCCGCCTGGAGCTGACCCGTCAGACCGGCCGCACGGGCCCGCGCCTCCGGGTTCGTACGACGCCACTCGCCCTCCTCGGCCTCCTGGATCGCCCGCTCGACCGAGTGCATCCGACCCTCGACCTTCGGCCGGGCGTCCCGCGGTACGTGGCCGATGGCCTCCCAGCGCTCGTTCAGGGAGCGGAACGCGGCACGGGCCGCCTTCAGGTCCGTGATCGGAACGAGCTTCTCGGCCTCGTCGGCCAGCTCCTCCTTGAGCTTCAGGTTCTCGATCTGCTCGGCGTCACGCTCGGCGAAGACCTCGCTGCGGGCAGCGAAGAACACGTCCTGCGCGCCGCGGAAGCGGTTCCACAGGTCGTCCTCGGCCTCGCGCTGCGCCCGGCCCGCCGCCTTCCAGTCCGCCATCAGCTCGCGGTAGCGGGCGGCCGTCGGACCCCAGTCGGTCGACTTCGACAGCGACTCGGCCTCCGCGACCAGCTTCTCCTTGACCTTGCGGGCATCCTCGCGCTGGGCGTCCAGCGAGGCGAAGTGCGCCTTGCGGCGCTTGGAGAAGGCGGAACGGGCGTGGGAGAACCGGTGCCACAGCTCGTCGTCCGACTTGCGGTCGAGACGCGGCAGCCCCTTCCAGATGTCCACCAGGGCGCGCAGCCGCTCACCGGCACTGCGCCACTGGTCGCTCTGCGCCAGCTGCTCGGCCTCGACGACCAGCGCGTCCTTGGCCGCACGGGCCTCGTCCGTCTGCTTGGCCTTCGCCACCTTGCGTTCCTCGCGGCGCGACTCGACGGTCGTGACCAGCTTGTCCAGCCGCACCCGCAGGGCGTCCAGGTCACCCACGGCGTGGTGCTCGTCGACCTGCGTGCGCAGGTGGTCGATCGCCGTCTGGGCGTCCTTGGCGGACAGATCAGTGGTCCGCACCCGCTTTTCGAGGAGGCCGATCTCGACCACCAGGCCCTCGTACTTGCGCTCGAAATAGGCCAGGGCCTCCTCAGGGGTGCCGGCCTGCCACGATCCGACGACCTGCTCGCCATCGGAAGTACGCACGTACACGGTGCCCGTCTCGTCGACTCGGCCCCACGGGTCGCTGCTCACAGCGCCTCCTCCACCTGATGCCTTGCGAGGGGTTCACCCCCTGGGCATCGTCCACAGTTTCCTGGGGCGGGCAGCGCCCGCCCTGCACAACGCCAACATAGGCGACCGCCGGGCCGGCTGTCCGCATCCCGCACGACGGAATATCGGCGTTCGGGCGGCGGACCGGCCGGTCCCGGGGTCGGCGCATCACGTCAGTTCTGGGTGACGGTGCCCTTCTCGATCTTCACCTCGGTCTTGGGCGCGCCGTCCTGGCCGCCGTCGACCGTACCCGCCTTCGCGATCTCCTCCAGGACCTTCACACCGGCCGCGTCGATCTTGCCGAACGGCGTGTACGTCGGCGCCAGCGGGCTGTCCTTGTAGACCAGGAAGAACTGGCTGCCGCCCGAGCCCGGCCGGCCCGTGTTGGCCATCGCCACCGTGCCGGCCGGGTAGACGACCTGGCCGTTCGCGTCGGCCTTGCCCAGCGAGTCCAGGTTCTCGTCCGGGATGTTGTAGCCCGGGCCGCCGCGGCCGGTGCCCTCGGGGTCACCGCACTGGAGTACGAAGATTCCGGCGGACGTCAGTCGGTGGCACTTGGTGTTGTCGAAGTAACCCTTGTCGGCGAGCGACTTGAAGGAGTTCACGGTCTGCGGGGTCTTCGCCGCGTCCATCGCGAAGTTGATGTCACCCGCGCTCGTCTTCAGCGCGAAGGTGTACTTCGCCTTCTGGTCGATCGCCATCTCCGGCGAGGGGGACTGCTTGGGCGCCGGCTCGCTCGCCGAGGCCGACGGGCTCGCGGACGGGTCCGCCGCCGAGTCCTTCTTGTCCTTGTCGAAGACCCCGCCGACGATCAGGCCCACCAGCGTCGCGATCACCACGGCCACCGCCGCACCGATCACGGCCGCCCGTTGGCGCGACTTCCGCCGGGCCTCGGCCCGGCGCTTCTGCTGGCGCTCGTACTTCTCCTTGGCGAGCTGTCGCCGTCGCTGATCGCTCGTGACCACCGGGTCGTCTCCTTGTACGTGTCCGCTACTGCTGTCCGGGCTGGGATAGGCCGTACCGTATATGGGTTCGCTGTGTAATGAGCGGCGCCGGTAGGCTCTGAGCAGCAGCATTCCTGTCTGCAGCCTCCCGCCGGACGACGATTGAGGACGAACGTGCTGATTGCCGGGTTCCCCGCAGGCGCTTGGGGCACCAATTGCTACGTGGTCGCCCCCGCCGCCGGTGAGGAGTGCGTCATCATCGACCCGGGCCATCAGGCCGCCCAGGGTGTCGAGGAGACGCTGAAGAAGCATCGGCTCAAGCCCGTCGCGGTCGTTCTGACCCATGGCCACATCGATCATGTGGCCTCGGTGGTCCCGGTGTGCGGAGCACACGACGTACCGGCCTGGATCCACCCCGAGGACCGCTACATGATGAGCGACCCGGAGAAGGCCCTCGGCCGCTCCATCGGGATGCCGCTCATGGGCGAGCTGACCGTGGGGGAGCCGGACGACGTCCGTGAGCTGTCCGACGGCGCCACCCTGAAATTGGCCGGAATGGAATTCTCCGTGGCGCACGCGCCGGGGCATACCAAGGGGTCGGTGACCTTCCGGATGCCCGAGCTGACCGACATCCCGCCGGTCTTCTTCTCGGGCGATCTGCTCTTCGCCGGCTCCATCGGACGCACCGACCTGCCCGGCGGCTCCCACGCCGAGATGCTCGAATCGCTGGGCCGCGTGTGCCTGCCGCTCGACGACTCGACCGTGGTGCTGTCCGGCCACGGTCCCCAGACCACCATCGGCCGCGAGCGCGCGACCAACCCCTACCTGCGGGAAGTCGCCGCCGGGCTCGGAGACGGCACCGCCGCTCCACGACGAGGAATGTGACGAAGGTTTCGTGAGCACTTTCAAGGCCCCCAAGGGCACGTACGACCTGATCCCGCCGTACTCGGCCAAGTACCTGGCGGTCCGCGACGCCATCTCCGCCCCGCTGCGCAAGGCCGGGTACGGCTACATCGAGACGCCGGGCTTCGAAGACGTGAACCTCTTCGCCCGCGGTGTCGGCGAGTCCACCGACATCGTCACCAAGGAGATGTTCACCCTCACCACCAAGGGTGGCACCAACCTCGCCCTGCGCCCGGAAGGCACCGCCTCCGTGCTGCGCGCCGCCCTGGAGGCCAGCCTGCACAAGCAGGGCAACCTCCCGGCCAAGCTCTGGTACTCGGGCTCGTACTACCGCTACGAGCGTCCGCAGAAGGGCCGCTACCGCCACTTCTCGCAGGTCGGCGCCGAGGCCATCGGCTCCGAGGACCCGGCGCTCGACGCCGAGCTGATCATCCTGGCCGACCAGGCCTACCGCACCCTCGGCCTGTCGAACTTCCGCATCCTGCTGAACTCGCTCGGCGACAAGGAGTGCCGCCCCGTCTACCGCGAGGCGCTGCAGACCTTCCTGCGCGGCCTCGACCTCGACGAGGAGACCGTCCGCCGGGCCGAGATCAACCCGCTGCGCGTCCTCGACGACAAGCGGCCCGAGGTGCAGAAGCAGCTCGTCGGCGCGCCGGTGCTGCGGGACTACCTGTGCGACGCGTGCAAGGCGTACCACGAGGAGGTGCGGGCGCTGATCACCGCCGCCGGCGTCGTCTTCGAGGACGACGAGAAGCTGGTGCGCGGGCTGGACTACTACACCCGGACCACCTTCGAGTTCGTCCACGACGGTCTGGGCGCGCAGTCCGCGGTGGGCGGCGGCGGCCGCTACGACGGCCTGTCCGAGATGATCGGCGGACCGGCCCTGCCGTCGGTGGGCTGGGCGCTCGGCGTGGACCGCACCGTCCTGGCCCTGGAGGCCGAGGGCATCGAGCTGGACATCCCGGCGACGACGACGGTCTTCGCGGTGGCGCTCGGCGAGGCCAAGCCGGCCGTGTTCGGGCTGGTGACCCAGCTGCGCAAGGCGGGCGTCGCGGCGGACATGTCGTACGGCGGCAAGGGCCTCAAGGGCGCCATGAAGGACGCCAACCGCAGCGGTGCGCGCTTCGCGATCGTGGCGGGCGAGCGGGACCTCGCCGAGGGCGTCGTCCAGCTGAAGGACATGGAGTCCGGCGAGCAGTCGCCCGTCCCCGTCGCGGAGCTGGTCGACACGGTCCGCGCCCGCCTCGCCTGACGACAACCGGTCGCGGCGGCACCGCAGTACGCACGACGGGGGCCGGGGATCTTTCCCCGGCCCCCGTCCGTTCACAGGCTCGTACGGCACAATGGCCCGTGCTTGATCACCTGGTAGATGTGGAGCGGGCGGTATGACGACACGAAGCGCGGACGCGGACACCGCCCGGGGCAGGACCGTCGGAGGGAGCCGGGCCCTGGCCCTGCTGCTGGTGATCACCGGCGCCGCGGGTCTGCTCGCCGCCTGGGTGATCACGATCGACAAGTTCAAGCTGCTGGAGGACCCGAGCTTCAAGCCGGCCTGCAGCCTGAACCCGATCGTCTCCTGCGGCAACATCATGACCAGCGACCAGGCGTCGGCCTTCGGTTTCCCGAACCCGATGCTCGGACTCGTCGCCTACGGGATCGTGGTCTGCGTCGGCATGAGCATGCTCGCCGGGGCCTCTTTCCGCCCCTGGTACTGGCTCACCTTCAACGCCGGCACCCTCTTCGGCGTCGTCTTCTGCACCTGGCTCATGTACCAGTCGCTGTACAACATCAACTCGCTCTGCCTGTGGTGCTGCCTGGCCTGGGTCGCCACCATCTTCATGTTCTGGTACGTCACCGCGCACAACGTCGCCGAGGGCCTGCTGCCCGCCCCGGGCTGGCTCAAGTCCTTCCTCGACGAGTTCACCTGGGTCCTGCCCGTCCTGCACGTCGGGATCATCGGCATGCTGATCCTGACCCGCTGGTGGGACTTCTGGACCTCCTGAGCGCGGGCGGCCCTGTCGGTGGGCTCGCATAGGCTTCCTGTGTGGAACCAGACCTGTTCACCGCCGCTGCCGAAGACCGCCAGGAGAAGGACCCCGCGAGTTCCCCGCTCGCCGTCCGGATGCGCCCGCGCACCCTGGACGAGGTCGTCGGCCAGCAGCACCTGCTGAAGCCCGGATCACCGCTGCGGCGGCTGGTCGGGGAAGGGGCCGGCGGCCCGGCCGGTGCCTCCTCGGTGATCCTCTGGGGCCCGCCCGGCATCGGGAAGACCACCCTGGCCTACGTGGTCAGCCAGGCCACCCAGAAGCGTTTCGTGGAACTGTCCGCCATCACCGCGGGCGTCAAAGAGGTACGGGCCGTCATCGAGGGCGCCAAGCGCGCGGCCGGCGGGTACGGCAAGGAGACCGTCCTCTTCCTCGACGAGATCCACCGCTTCAGCAAGGCCCAGCAGGACTCGCTCCTCCCCGCCGTCGAGAACCGCTGGGTGACGCTGATCGCGGCCACCACCGAGAACCCGTACTTCTCGATCATCTCCCCGCTGCTGTCGCGCTCGCTGCTGCTGACGCTCGAACCGCTGACCGACGAGGACCTGAGCGCCCTGATGCGGCGCGCGCTCACCGAGGAGCGGGGCCTGGGCGGAGCCGTCACGCTCCCGGCGGACGCCGAGGCGCACCTGCTGCGGATCGCCGGTGGCGACGCCCGGCGGGCCCTGACCGCGCTGGAG
The DNA here is from genome assembly GCF_053615355.1 of Streptomyces sp. CLCI03. Taxonomy (NCBI): domain Bacteria; kingdom Bacillati; phylum Actinomycetota; class Actinomycetes; order Kitasatosporales; family Streptomycetaceae; genus Streptomyces; species Streptomyces sp. CLCI03. Next base: position 6,540,035 of record NZ_CM132132.1, read on the forward strand.
GCGGGCGCCGGGTCGGCCATCGCCAAGGGCGAGGACGAGATCACCCTCCGGACGCTGGAGGAGGCGGTCGACCGGGCGGCCGTCCGGTACGACAAGGACGGCGACCAGCACTACGACGTGGCCAGCGCGCTGATCAAGTCGATCCGCGGCTCGGACGTGGACGCCGCCCTGCACTACCTGGCCCGGATGATCGAGGCCGGCGAGGACCCCCGGTTCATCGCCCGCCGCCTGATGATCTCCGCGAGCGAGGACATCGGCCTGGCGGACCCGACGGCCCTGCCGATCGCGGTGGCCGCGGCCCAGGCGGTGGCGATGATCGGCTTCCCCGAAGCGGCGCTGACCCTCTCGCACGCCACGATCGCGCTGGCGCTGGCCCCGAAGTCGAACACCGCCACCACCGCGATCGGCGCGGCACTGGCCGACGTACGGGCAGGCCTCGCCGGCTCCGTCCCGACGCACCTGCGGGACGGCCACTACAAGGGCGCGGCCAAGCTGGGCCACGCGCAGGGGTACGTCTACCCGCACGACGTGCCGGGCGCGATCGCCGCGCAGCAGTACGCGCCGGACGAGATCCAGGGCAAGCGGTACTACGAGCCGACCCGCTACGGCGCCGAGGCCCGCTACGCGGACGTGGTGGAGAAGGTCCGCGAACGCCTGCGCGGAGGCACCTCGTAGCGGTGGCCCCCGAAGGGGCGCCCTAGGCTGCCCAGGTGACCACACACCTCCCCACCTGCGCGTGCTGCGGCGACGCGCTCGCCGACGAGAACCGCATCGACTTCGGCTGCAACCTGCCCGACGCCGCCCTCGGCCTGCCCGAGGAACGCCTCCACCGGCTCGGCGTGCGCGCCCTGCTCCGGGCGGACGGGGTCGGCTGCTTCATCCGCTGCCTCTTGTCCGTCCGGCTGACGCACGGCACCGAGCTGGTCCTCGGCGCCTGGGTGCAGGTGGACGAGGACACCCTGCGCCGCGCCCACGAGCTGTGGGAGCGGCCCGGCTACGCGGAACTCTCCGTCCGGGGCACCTTCGCCAACCGGATCCAGCCCTGGGGCGACGACCTCCTCGGCGCCGAGGTCACCGCGAAGGTCGCCGACCCCGAGGAACTGCCCTGCGTCGTCGACATCCACGACCCGGCCGCCGCCCACGTCCTGACCCGGACCTGGGACCGCGACCACGTCCTCAGCCGCTTCCCGTTCCCGCTGCCCGTGGACGTCCGCACCGACCTCGGAGACCACTGGTCGGTCCTGCGGACCTCCGGGCTCACCGCGTCCTTCGCGGACGGCACGGACCATTTCACCGCCCCGGACCGCAGCGCCGCCGTCAACCTGGCGACCGACGACGTCCCGGGCCGCGCCCCCGCGGACTTCCTGACCGTCCTGATGTCGGGCGCCCCCGACACCCGACCGGCCCAGCGGGTGCGCGAGCCGCTGGGGGAGGGCGTGCGGTACGCGTTCTGGCTGACTCCGCAGGATCATGGCCGGCCGCGCCACGAGTTCTACGGCATGGCCGTCACCGACGGGACCGCCGCCGGTATCTACTGCACCTACGAGGACCCCGCCGACCTGGAATGGGCCCAGCGGATCTGGCGCTCCCTCGACCGCACGGTCGACACGCCCTAGGTGCGTCGTCCCGCCGAGGTCCCGGCGGGCGAGCCTAGGCTCCGGGCATGGCAACGTCTCGGCCGTTCGCCCTGGCCCTCGTGCTCGCCCTCGTCGGGCCCGTGGTGGCCGGATGCCACCACGACGACACCGCGTCGGCCCGGGCCAGTGCGGTCGCCCTGGTCGGGCGGGTGCCGCTGGCCGGCGCCGGATTCCCGCCGGACGCGGCGACCGCCGAGGCGCAGCTGGCCCGGCTGAAGGTCGAGCGGGGCCGCAACTGGCAGACGTACAAGCGCGAGAACTTCGGCAGGTACTGGTCCGACGAGACCGACGCCGTCGGCGGGCGCAACGGCTGCGACACCCGCGACGACGTGCTGCGCCGGGACCTCGACGATCTCCGCGAAGGGGACCGGAACCCGTGCGTCGTGTGCTCTCCGGCACGCTCCACGACCCGTACACCGGCAAGGTGCTGCCCTACACCTACCGGCGGGCCACGCAGATCCAGACCGACCACGTGGTCGCGCTCGGCGCCGCCTGGCGGGGCGGCGCGTACGCGTGGACCCCGCAGCGCAGGCTGGAGTACGCCAACGACCTCGACGTCCTGCTCGCCGTGGACAAGCCGACCAACTACGACAAGGGCAGCCGGACGGCCGACAAATGGCGGCCGCCGCGGCGTGCGTACTGGTGCGAGTACGCGCGCCGCTACACCGGCATCAAGGCGAAGTACGGCCTGTCCGTGACGGCGCCGGAGAAGCTCGCCCTCCAGGACATGCTCGCGACCTGCACCCCCTAGTACGAGGCGGCCGAGAACAGGGAGTGCATGGCCCGGCGCAGGCCGCAGATGTCCGCGACCGGCTCCGGGAAGTCGAAGCGGGCGTCGAAGGAGCCGGCCGGGCCGCCGGTGAAGCGGACGCGCAGGCCCAGGCGGTCCAGGGAGAGGGGGACGGCGCTCATCCCGCGGGCCTCGCGGGCACCGAGCAGGCCGCCCAGTTCGCCGAGCCGGTCGCCGTGGGCGGCGTGCAGGTGCTGCAGGAGTTCCGACTCGTGCGCGACCATCGGGTCCGGCTCGGCCGCGGCCAGGTCCTCCGGGTCCACGTGCTCGGCACCCCACAGGTCGTCCACGGAGATCTCGCCGATCTCCAGGCGCAGCATCATCCACGCCGGGCGTCCGGCGTGCGGGGGATCGAGGGACTCCCGCATGCCCAGCAGCTCACCCACGGGTTGTCGCTCCGCGAGCAGCGCGGCGCAGGCGGCGCGGTCGTCCCCGCGCACCGGCGTCAGCCACCCGGCGAGCCAGGCGCGGCCTCGGATACGATGGGGCACGGACACCGGCGCCACATCCGTGATCTCGATCACGGCGGTGAGGTCGTCGTCCTGGGCGTGAGCGGCTGCCCTGGCAGCCGCGGATTCCCCTGACACAAGGAGAATCACGTCCCCGTCCGGGGTGACGGTCCGTGCGACCGGCAGCCCTGTCCCGAACTCCTCGGCCTCGTGACTGTCACGAGCACCGATCAGCGTGAGGGATACTGAGGCGTTGGACTCTACGAGGGTTCGTACGCGTTCGGCTCCGGTGAGCTGCCGAACGCCTTCCCTGGGACGCGGCTGACCTTGCTTATCGTCGGCGCAAGCGGATTCTGTTTCGTCTGAATCCGAACTGCGCTGCGCACTGGGCAGGGGGATCCCATGTGGTCGAGACATTACGTCCTCCTCGCTAAGGTAAGCCTCACCTAACTTACATGGAGGTAGGTTCCCCGTGAACCAGAAGCGACCCAAGGTCAAGAAGTCGCGTGCCCTCGGCATTGCGCTGACCCCGAAGGCCGTCAAGTACTTCGAGGCCCGCCCCTACCCGCCGGGCGAGCACGGCCGTGGCCGCAAGCAGAACTCGGACTACAAGGTTCGTCTGCTCGAGAAGCAGCGTCTGCGCGCTCAGTACGACATCTCTGAGCGTCAGATGGCCCGCGCGTACGACCGCGCCAAGAAGGCCGAAGGCAAGACGGGCGAGGCGCTTGTCGTCGAGCTCGAGCGTCGCCTCGACGCCCTGGTCCTGCGTTCGGGCATCGCCCGGACCATCTACCAGGCTCGCCAGATGGTCGTTCACGGCCACATCGAGGTCAACGGTGACAAGGTCGACAAGCCGTCGTTCCGTGTCCGCCCGGACGACGTCATCACCGTGCGCGAGCGCAGCCGCGAGAAGGTTCCGTTCCAGGTCGCCCGTGAGGGTGGCTACGCAGGCGAGGGCGAGACCCCGCGCTACCTGCAGGTCAACCTGAAGGCCCTGGCCTTCCGCCTGGACCGCGACCCGAACCGCAAGGAAATCCCGGTCATCTGCGACGAGCAGCTCGTCGTCGAGTACTACGCCCGCTGACGCAGGCCTGGTCTCACCGATCGGTCAGCCCGCCGTCCCCTCCATGGGGCGGCGGGTTTTCCGTTTTCCCGGACGCGGCGGCCACGACCCTACGGCTGGTCCGCCGCCGCCCGGCCCGACCGCACCCTGGAGCCGCGCAGCCGACCCGCCTGCCGGGGCACCCCGCCGGCGCCGCACCGCTCCTCGGGGCTGCTCAGCGCCCGCCCGACCAGCGCCTCACGGCTCAGCGCCCGCCCCTCGGCCTCGTACGCCGCGTAGCGCTCGGCGCCCAGCAGCTCGCCCGCCTGCTCCCGGCACATCAGCCGCGGGGCGTTGAAGTACCCCGAGCCGAACAGCTGCAGCCCCACCCCGCCCCACATCGGCTCCGCCGCGCCCTGGAGCACCGCCGCCTCGGCGGCGTCCCCCTCCGCGACCGTGACCAGTGCGAGCAGCTCCAGCGCGAGCACCAGACCCACCAGGTCGTGGAAGACATGGTTGATCGCCACACACTCGGTCAGCAGCCGCCGTGCCTCCTGCGCGCGCCCCGCGTCCAGGGCCGCGTACGCGAGGACGTACAGGGCGTACGCCTTCGTCCAGCGCTCCCCGCGCTCCTCGCAGATCTCCCGGACCTCCCCGCACAGCGCGAGCGCGCCCGGCAGGTCACCGAGGAAGGCCAGCGCCATCCCCAGCTCCACCTGGCACATCAGCACGTTGCTGTTCAGCTCGCCGGCCGCCCGGTACTGCTCCAGCGCCGTGCCCAGCAGTTCCCGGGCCCGCGCCATGTCGTCCGAGACCAACGCCAGGCAGCCCATCCGGTGCACCGCGTACGCCGAGGCCACCGGGTTCCCGCTCTGCGCCGCGCCGTCCCGGCACTCGTACAAGGCGCTCATCGAGGCCGCCGCGTCCCCCTGCAGCGCCGCGACATAGCCCAGCACCCACAGGGCCTTCAGTCGCGAGCTCTCGTACTCCACCGCCCGGTCCACCGGCTCCAGGGTCCGCTCCAGCCAGTGCCGCCCCTCGGTCAGCCGCCCGCAGCCCGCCCAGTAGAACCACAGCGTCCCCGCCAGGTACTGGCCCAGATGAGCCTCGTCCGGCTCGTCCAGGCAGCACTCCAGGGCGAGCCGCACGTTCGGCAGCTCCACCTCCACCAGCGCGGCCACCTCCTGCTGACGCGGGCTGAACCAGTCCGACTCGCACCACGTCGCCAGGCCCAGGTACCAGTCCCGATGGCGCCGCCGCAGCCGCCCGGCGTCGCCGAGGGACTCCAGCCACCCCGCCCCGTACACCCGTACGGTCTCCAGCATGCGGAACCGCACCCCGGCGGGCGTCTCCTCGCGGATCAGCAAGGACTGGGCCAGGAGCTCCCCGACCAGGTCCAGCACGTCCTCCACCGGCACATCCGGACCCGCGCACACGTATTCGACGGCGTCGAGGTCGAACTGCCCGGCGAACACCGACAACCGCGCCCACAGCAACCGCTCCGCCGGCGTGCACAGCTCATGGCTCCAGCCGATCGCCGTCCGCAGCGCCCGGTGCCGGGCGAGCCCGCCGCGCGCACCGCCCGTCAGCAGCGCGAAGCGGTCCTCCAGCCGCGCCAGCACCTGCTCGGGGGACAGCGTCCGCAGCCGGCCCGCCGCCAGCTCCAGCGCCAGCGGGATCCCGTCCAGGCGGGCGCACAGCTCGACCAGCGCCGCCCGGTTCTCCGCGGTCACCGCGAACCCCGGGTCGGCCGCGGTCGTCCGCTCCACCAACAGGGCCAGCGCCTCCTCGGGGGGCGGCGGGGCGAGCGGGAAGGTCGACTCCCCGTCCAGGGCCAGCGGACGCCGGCCCGCCGCGAGGACCTGGAGGCCCGGGCACCGGCGCAGCAGCTCCCGTACCAGGTCGGCGCACTCGTCGACCAGCTGCTCGAAGCCGTCCACGACCAGCAGCATCCGCTTCCCGGCCAGGTGCTCGGTCAGGACGGTGCGCGGCGGCCGGGTGGTGTGGTCGGTCAGCTGCAGCGCCTCGGCGAGGGCCAGCTCCAGCAGCGCGGGATCCCGTACGGTGGCCAGCTCGGCCAGCCGGACCCCGTCGCCGTAGCGTTCCTGCGATTCCTCCGCGGCGACCCGGGCGGCCGCCAGTACGAGCCGGGACTTGCCGACCCCGCCCACGCCGGTCACCGTCACGAGCCGCGAGGACTCCAGGAGCCGCCCCAGCCGGGCGAGTTCGCCACCCCGCCCGATGAACCGGCCGAGCTCCGAGGGAAGATTGCCCCCGGCGGTACTTCGAAGGGGTCTCTGTCGCATGGGACACGGAGGGTACTGGTCCGGATGCGCTGCGTTCAAGGCGGGCCCGGTCCTCCCGGATTTCCGGTACGGCCGAGGATCTCCGGCGCGATAGGGTCGGAGGGCGAATAGTCCTGCGGTTCAGGTACAGACAGAGAGCGGTGTGACGTGTCCGGTGTAGAGGTGGCCGGGATCATCGTGGCCGTCTTCTGGGCCATCCTGATCTCCTTCCTCGCCGTGGCCCTGGTGAGGCTGGCCCAGGTGCTCAGGGCGACCACCAAGCTGGTGGCCGACGTGACCGACCAGGCCGTCCCCCTGCTCGCCGACGCCTCCACCACCGTCCGCTCCGCGCGCACCCAGCTCGACCGGGTCGACGCCATCGCGAGCGACGTGCAGGAGGTCACCTCCAACGCCTCCGCGCTGTCCTCGACCGTGGCCACCGCCTTCGGCGGGCCGCTGGTGAAGGTCGCGGCCTTCGGCTACGGCGTCCGCAAGGCGCTGGGCAAGGGGGACCCCGCGCCGTCGGGCGGGACGCCGCCGAAGGCATCCCGCCGAACCGTGATCGTCGGACGTACGGTGCCGGCCGCCCGGCGCCGCAAGCAGAAGGGCTGACACCGCCGATGTTCCGCCGAGCCTTCTGGTTCACCGCAGGCGCAGCCGCCGGCGTGTGGGCCACCACCAAGGTCAACCGTCAGCTGAAGAAGCTGACGCCGGAGAGTCTCGCCGCCCAAGCGGCCGACAAGGCCGTGGAGGCGGGACACCGCCTCAAGGATTTCGCCCTCGACGTCAAAGCGGGAATGACGCAGCGCGAGGACGAGCTGAACGACGCACTCGGGCTCCACCAGGACCCAGCCCGGCTCGACAACGTCACGGCCCTCCCCGGGCCGCGGCGGCTGCGGGCCATCGAGAACACCAAGACCACACACCGCCCCAACCTTTCGTACGACCGGAATGAGGACCACTGATGGAGTCGGCTGAGATTCGCCGCCGCTGGCTGAGCTTCTTCGAGGAGCGCGGTCACGCCGTTGTCCCTTCGGCGTCGCTCATCGCGGACGACCCGACTCTGCTGCTGGTGCCCGCGGGCATGGTGCCGTTCAAGCCCTACTTCCTGGGTGAGACCAAGCCGCCCGCCCCGACGCTCACCAGCGTCCAGAAGTGCGTCCGGACGCCGGACATCGAAGAGGTGGGCAAGACCACCCGCCACGGCACGTTCTTCCAGATGTGCGGCAACTTCTCCTTCGGGGACTACTTCAAGGAAGGCGCCATCAAGTACGCCTGGGAGCTGCTCACCAGCTCCGTGGCGGACGGCGGCTACGGCCTGGAGCCCGAGAAGCTCTGGATCACCGTCTACCTCGACGACGACGAGGCCGAGCAGATCTGGCGCGAGAAGATCGGCGTCCCCGCCGAGCGCATCCAGCGTCTGGGCAAGAAGGACAACTTCTGGTCCATGGGCGTCCCGGGCCCCTGCGGCCCGTGCTCCGAGATCAACTACGACCGCGGCCCCGAATTCGGCGTCGAGGGCGGCCCGGCCGTCAACGACGAGCGCTACGTGGAGATCTGGAACCTGGTCTTCATGCAGTACGAGCGGGGCGCCGGCGACGGGAAGGAAGACTTCCCGATCCTCGGCGACCTGCCGTCGAAGAACATCGACACGGGCCTGGGTCTCGAACGCCTCGCGATGATCCTGCAGGGCGTGCAGAACATGTACGAGACCGACACCCTGCGCGTCGTCATGGACAAGGCCACCGAGCTGACCGGCGTCCGGTACGGCGCCGCCCAGAACACGGACGTCTCGCTGCGCGTGGTCGCCGACCACATCCGCACCTCGGCCATGCTCATCGGCGACGGCGTCACCCCCGGCAACGAGGGCCGCGGCTACGTGCTGCGCCGCATCATGCGCCGCGCCATCCGCAACATGCGCCTCATGGGCGCCACCGGTCCGGTCGTCCAGGACCTGATCAACGTCGTCATCGAGACGATGGGGCAGCAGTACCCGGAGCTCGTCACCGACCGCAAGCGCATCGAGACCGTCGCGCTCGCCGAGGAGGCCGCCTTCCTCAAGGCCATCAAGGGCGGCACCAACATCCTCGACACCGCCGTGACCGAGACCAAGGCCACCGGCGGCACGGTCCTCTCCGGCGACAAGGCCTTCCTGCTCCACGACACCTGGGGCTTCCCGATCGACCTCACCCTGGAGATGGCCGCGGAGCAGGGCCTCTCCGTGGACGAGCCCGGCTTCCGCCGCCTGATGCAGGAGCAGCGCGACCGCGCCAAGGCCGACGCCAAGGCCAAGAAGACCGGCCACGCGGACATGTCCGCCTACCGGGAGATCGCCGACGGTTCCGGCGCCACCGAGTTCACCGGCTACGCCACCACCCAGGGCGAGTCCACCATCGTCGGCCTGCTGGTCAACGGCGTCTCCGCGCCCGCCGCCTCCGAGGGCGACGAGGTCGAGGTCGTCCTCGACCGCACCCCCTTCTACGCCGAGGGCGGCGGCCAGCTCGCCGACCAGGGCCGGATCAAGCTCGACTCGGGCGCCGTCATCAACGTCCGCGACGTGCAGCAGCCGGTCCCGGGTGTCTCCGTGCACAAGGGCTCCGTCCAGGTCGGCGAGGTGACGGTGGGCGCCTCCGCGTACGCCGCCATCGACATCCACCGCCGGCGGGCCATCGCCCGCGCCCACTCGGCCACGCACCTGACCCACCAGGCACTGCGCGACGCCCTCGGCCCGACGGCCGCCCAGGCCGGTTCCGAGAACAGCCCCGGTCGCTTCCGCTTCGACTTCGGCTCCCCGAACGCCGTCCCCGGGTCGGTCCTCACCGACGTCGAGCAGAAGATCAACGACGTGCTGTCGCGCGAACTCGACGTCACGGCCGAGATCATGAGCATCGACGAGGCGAAGAAGCAGGGCGCCATCGCCGAGTTCGGCGAGAAGTACGGCGAGCGCGTGCGCGTCGTGACCATCGGCGACTTCTCCAAGGAGCTGTGCGGCGGCACCCACGTCGGCAACACCGCCCAGCTGGGTCTGGTGAAGCTGCTCGGCGAGTCCTCCATCGGCTCCGGCGTGCGCCGCGTCGAGGCCCTCGTGGGCGTGGACGCGTACAACTTCCTCGCCAAGGAGCACACGGTCGTCGCCCAGCTCCAGGAGCTGGTCAAGGGCCGTCCGGAGGAGCTGCCGGAGAAGATCGCCTCCATGCTCGGCAAGCTGAAGGACGCCGAGAAGGAGATCGAGAAGTTCCGCGCGGAGAAGGTGCTGCAGGCCGCCGCCGGGCTCGCCCGGAACGCCCAGGACATCAAGGGCGTCGCCCTGGTCGTCGGCCAGGTGGCGGACGGCATCGGCGCCGACGACCTGCGCAAGCTGGTCCTCGACGTCCGTGGCCGCATCCCGGGCGACCGCCCGGCCGTCGTGGCCCTGTTCACCGTGGCGAACGACCGCCCGCTGACCGTGATCGCCACCAACGAGGTCGCCCGCGAGCGCGGTCTCAAGGCCGGCGACCTGGTCCGTACCGCCGCCAAGACCCTCGGTGGCGGCGGTGGCGGCAAGCCGGACGTCGCCCAGGGCGGCGGCCAGAACCCGGCCGCCGTTCCGGAGGCCATCAGCGCCGTCGAGCGCCTCGTCGTCGAGACGGTCTGACGATGACTCTGCGCCGCGGCCGCCGGCTCGCCATCGATGTCGGTGACGCCCGTATCGGGGTCGCCTCGTGCGACCCCGACGGGGTGCTGGCCACACCGGTGGAAACCGTTCCGGGCCGGGACATCCCCTTCGCCCACCGGCGGCTGCGGCAGCTCGTCGAGGAGTACGAGCCCCTCGAAGTCGTGGTCGGCCTTCCCCGCTCGCTCAGCGGGCGGGAGGGGCCGGCCGCGGTCAAGGTGCGGGCCTTCGCGAACGAACTCGCCAAGGGCATCAAGCCGGTGACGGTCCGGCTGGTGGACGAGCGGATGACCACGGTCACCGCCGCACAGGGCCTGCGGGCCTCCGGGAAGAACGCCAAGAAGGGCCGGTCGGTCATCGACCAGGCGGCCGCTGTGGTGATCCTTCAAAACGCTCTTGAGACCGAACGGGTATCAGGTAATCCGCCTGGTGAGTGCGTCGAAGTGGTTGTCTGATCGCGATACGGTAACGTTCCGCGCGATGAGACGGCATTCGAACAGCCGTCGCCCACCGTCAAAGAGGCGGAACCGGGTGCCACGGACGACGGAGTCCGTGGCCTCCGTCTCGCGGCTCTAGGGGACCGATGACTGAGTATGGCCGGGGCCGTGGCCCCGAACCCTGGCACCCTGAGGACCCCCTGTACGGGGACCAGGGGTGGACCGGGCACCAGACCCAGCAGGGCCAGGTGCCTTACGCCGGTGCCCCGCAGCAGCAGGAGTACCCACAGGAGCCGCAGTACCAGCAGCAGCACCCCCAGCAGCAGTACCAGCAGTATCCGGAGTACCAGCAGCCGCAGTATCCGCAGCAGCAGTACCCGCAGCAGGGGCAGTACCCGCAGCAGGCGCAGCAGCCCCAGCAGCAGTACATGCAGGGCCAGTACCCGCAGCAGCAGTACGCCGAGCAGCCGCAGGCCTATGCCCAGCAGCAGCCGCAGCAGCAGCCGCCGGTGTACGACAGCCAGGGCTGGGACACCGGCCAGGGCCAGTACACGGCGGCGGCGCAGACCGACCTGTACGCGGGCGTGGACCCCTACACCCAGCAGCCCGTGGCGGGCTACCCCGGTGAGGCCCCCGACCTCTACAGCACGGAGGACGCCTACGCGCCGCCGCAGCCCCCGGGCCGCCGGCACCTGGAGCCGGAGCCCGTCGAGGAGCCGGAGGCCGCGGAGGAGCCGGAGGAGAGCCCGCTCGCGGCCGGTGGAGGCCGTGACGGCGACGGCGACGACGACGGCGACGGTCGTCGGGGTGGCCGCTCCAAGGGCGGTAAGCCCAAGAAACGCAGCGGCACGGCCTGCCTGGTCGCCGCGGTCGTCATCCTCGGCGTGGTCGGCGGTGGCGGTTACTACGGCTACAACTACATCAAGGCCAGGTTCAGCTCGGCCGAGGACTTCGCGGGCGAGGGCAGCGGCGACATCGTCGACGTGGAGATCCCCAAGGGCTCGGGCCTGATGCAGATGGGCCTGATCCTCAAGAAGGCGGGCGTCGTCGCCAGTGGGCAGGCGTTCGTCGACGCCGCGTCCAAGCTCCCTCCGGGCAAGGCCATCCAGGCCGGTGTCTACCCGCTCCGGAAGAAGATGTCGGCCGCGTCCGCGGTCGAGGTGATGAGCGACCCCTCCAAGCTGAACGTCATCACGGTCAGCGAAGGCATGCGCAACTCCGCGGTGTACGCGGCCATCGACAAGAAGCTGGGCCAGCAGGAGGGCACCACAGCCGAGACCGCCAAGCGCGAGGTCAAGAACCTCGGCCTGCCGGCCTGGGCGAACAACGACCCGAAGCTCATCGACCCGCTCGAAGGCTTCCTGTACCCGGCGCGGTACGACCTCAGCAAGGACAGCACTCCCGACTCGCTGCTCAAGCAGATGGTCAAGAACGCGACCGAGAAGTACGCGGAGCTGGGCATCGAGGGCAAGGCCAAGGAACTGGGCCTGGCGAATCCGCTCCAGGTGGTCACGGTCGCCAGCCTCGTCAACGCCGAGGGCAAGAACCACGACGACTTCCGGAAGATGGCCGAGGTGGTCTACAACCGCCTCAAGAAGACCAACGACGTCACCAACCAGAAGCTCCAGTTCGACTCGACGTACAACTACGTCAAGAACCAGAGCGAGATCAACTTCAACCTGAAGGAAGCCCAGGCCTTCGACAACCCCTACAACACGCACTTCATCAAGGGGTTGCCCACCGGTCCGATCAACAACCCGGGCCTGGACGCGCTGACCGCTACGCTCAGTCCGGACCACGGTGGCTGGATGTTCTTCGTGTCGGTCGACGGCAACACGACGACCTTCACCAAGACCTACGAAGAGCACACGAAGCTGGCCGACGAGTTCCAGCAACGGCAGAAGCAGAAGAATGGCGGATAGCAGGACATGTCACGCATAAGGGCCGCGGTGTTGGGTTCGCCCATCGAGCACTCGCTCTCACCGGTGCTGCACCGCGCCGCTTATCAGGAGCTCGGCCTCGACGACTGGTCGTACGACCGCTTCGAGATCGACGAGGCCGCGCTCCCGGAGTTCGTGACAGGACTCGGCCCCGAGTGGGCCGGGTTGTCCCTGACCATGCCGCTCAAGCGGGCGATCATCCCGCTGCTCGACGGCATCAGTGACACGGCCGCCTCCGTCGAGACGGTCAACACGGTCGTGTTCACCGAGGACGGACAGCGCCTCGGAGACAACACCGACATCCCCGGCATCGTCGCCGCGCTCCACGAGCGCGGCGTCGAGAAGGTGTCCTCCGCCGCCATCCTCGGCGCCGGGGCCACCGCCTCCTCGGCGCTCGCCGCGCTCGCGCGGATCTGCTCCGGAGAGGTCACGGCGTACGTCCGCTCGGCGGCCCGCGCCGACGAGATGCGGCAGTGGGGCGAGCGGCTCGGGGTGCCCGTCCGTACGGCCGACTGGTCCGAAGCGGCCGCGGCCCTGTCCGCGCCGCTGGTGATCGCCACCACCCCGGCCGGTACGACCGATGCCCTGGCGGCGTCCGTACCCGCGGGGGCGGGCACCCTCTTCGACGTCCTCTACGACCCCTGGCCGACCGCGCTGGCGGCCGCCTGGTCGAAGCAGGGCGGCCAGGTCGTCGGTGGGCTCGACCTCCTCGTCCACCAGGCCGTGCTCCAGGTGGAACGCATGACCGGCCGGACCCCGGGCCCGCTCGCCGCCATGAGGGCCGCCGGAGAGCGCGCGCTCGGCGCCCGTTAAGCTTCCCACCTGCGTATTCACAGGGGGCGGCATGGACGGCGACAGCACGGGCCAGGTACTCGCGTCGAAGTGGGATCTCCCCTTCGTCGTCTTCACCATGGCCAGAGTGGCCTTCGGTGGTCTGCCCCTGTGGGCCAAAGCGCTCATCATCGGACTCTTCGCTTCCGTCGTCCTGTGGTACGGGATCACCTGGCAGCGCGAGCGCGGCCGGCGGTCCCGTTGACGCCTCAGGCGTCCGACAGCTGGACCGGGGCCCGATAAACCCCTCCGGACATGGGAGGATCGGGTGAGGCGGGTCCGGGCCGCGCACCCGATCGCGCCGTCGCTGTACCAGGCGCGAGCATGAGGAGCATCGTTGAGCAGGTTGCGTTGGCTGACCGCAGGAGAGTCGCACGGACCGGCACTGGTCGCGACGCTGGAGGGTCTTCCCGCCGGCGTCCCGGTCACCACCGAGCTGGTGGCCGATCACCTGGCCCGGCGCCGACTCGGCTATGGCCGCGGTGCCCGCATGAAGTTCGAGCAGGACGAGATCACCTTCCTCGGTGGCGTCCGTCACGGCCTGTCCCAGGGCGGACCGGTCGCGGTCATGATCGGCAACACGGAGTGGCCGAAGTGGGAGACGGTGATGTCGGCCGACCCGGTCGACCCGTCGCTGTTGAAGGAGACCGGTCGTAACGCGGCGCTGACGCGTCCGCGGCCCGGTCACGCGGACCTGGCGGGCATGCAGAAGTACGGCTTCTCCGAGGCCCGGCCGATCCTGGAGCGCGCCAGCGCCCGTGAGACCGCCGCCCGTGTCGCGCTCGGCGCCGTCGCCCGGTCCTTCGTCAAGGAGGTCGCGGGCATCGAGATCGTCTCGCACGTGGTGGAACTGGCCTCCGCCAAGGCCCCCTACGGCGTCTACCCGACCCCCGCCGACGTCGAGAAGCTCGACGCCGACCCGGTGCGCTGCCTCGACGCCGACGCGTCGAAGGCGATGGTGGCCGAGATCGACCAGGCCCACAAGGACGGCGACACCCTCGGCGGCGTCGTCGAGGTGCTGGCCTACGGCGTCCCCGTCGGCCTCGGCTCCCACGTCCACTGGGACCGCCGCCTCGACGCCCGCCTCGCCGCCGCCCTCATGGGCATCCAGGCCATCAAGGGCGTCGAGGTCGGAGACGGTTTCGACCTCGCCCGGGTGCCCGGCTCGAAGGCGCACGACGAGATCGTCTCCACCCCCGAGGGCATCAGGCGGACCTCCGGCCGTTCCGGCGGGACCGAGGGCGGTCTGACCACCGGCGAGCTGCTGCGGGTCCGTGCCGCGATGAAGCCCATCGCGACCGTCCCGAAGGCCCTCGCGACGGTGGACGTGGCCACGGGTGAGGCGGCGGTGGCGCACCACCAGCGCTCCGACGTGTGCGCGGTGCCGGCCGCCGGCATCGTCGCCGAGGCCATGGTCGCCCTCGTGCTCGCCGACGCGGTCGTGGAGAAGTTCGGCGGTGACTCCGTCCCGGAGACCCGTCGCAACGTCCGCTCGTACCTCGACCACCTGCAGATCCGGTGACCGCCGGACCACTGGTCGTCCTCGTCGGACCCATGGGATCCGGCAAGTCCACGGTGGGGGCACTCCTCGCCGAGCGACTCGGCGTCCCCTACCGGGACACCGACGCCGACATCGTCGTGGCCCAAGGCCGGGAGATCTCCGACATCTTCGTCGACGAGGGCGAGCCGTACTTCCGTGACCTGGAGCGGCAGGCGGTCGCCGCCGCCGTCGCCGGGCACACCGGAGTCCTCGCCCTCGGCGGCGGCGCCGTCCTCGACGAGGGCACCCGTGCCCTGCTGGCCGGGCTGCCCGTCGCCTACCTGTCGATGGACGTGGAAGAAGCCGTACGGCGCGTCGGCCTCGGCGCCGCGCGCCCGCTGCTCGCCGTCAACCCGCGCCGCCAGTGGCGCGAGCTGATGGACGCCCGGCGCCCCCTGTACACCGAAGTCGCGCGCGTCGTCGTGGCCACCGACGACCGCACCCCCGAAGAGGTCGCCCAGGCGGTCCTCGACGCTCTGGAGTTGAAGGACGTATGACAGACCAGGTGACGCGGATCCACGTCGGCGAGAGCGCCGGACACGACGCGTACGACGTGCTGGTCGGACGGCAGCTGCTCGGCGAGCTCGGCTCCCTGATCGGTACGAAGGCCCAGCGGGTCGCCGTGATCCACCCCGAGGCGCTGGCCTCGACCGGTGAGGCGCTGCGCGACGACCTGGCCGAGCAGGGCTACGAGGCGGTCGCCATCCAGGTGCCGAACGCCGAGGAGGCCAAGACGGTCGAGGTCGCGGCCTACTGCTGGAAGGCGCTCGGCCAGTCCGGCTTCACCCGCACCGATGTGATCGTCGGCGTCGGCGGGGGAGCCACCACCGACCTCGCGGGCTTCGTCGCGGCCAGCTGGCTGCGCGGAGTGCGCTGGGTCGCCGTACCGACCACCGTCCTCGCGATGGTGGACGCGGCGGTCGGCGGCAAGACCGGCATCAACACCGCCGAGGGCAAGAACCTGGTGGGCGCCTTCCACCCGCCGGCCGGCGTCCTCTGCGACCTCGCGGCGCTGGACTCGCTGCCCGTCAACGACTACGTCAGCGGGCTCGCCGAGATCATCAAGGCCGGGTTCATCTCCGACCCGGTGATCCTCGACCTGATCGAGGAGGACCCGGCGGCGGCCCGTACGCCCGAGGGCCCGCACACCGCCGAGCTCATCGTGCGCTCGATCCAGGTCAAGGCCGACGTGGTCTCCAGCGACCTCAAGGAGTCGGGACTCCGCGAGATCCTCAACTACGGCCACACCCTCGCGCACGCCATCGAGAAGAACGAGCGCTACAAGTGGCGGCACGGCGCGGCCGTGTCCGTCGGCATGGTCTTCGCCGCCGAACTCGGCCGGCTCGCGGGCCGGCTCGACGACGCGACGGCCGACCGGCACAAGGCGGTCCTCGCCTCGGTCGGGCTGCCCCTGACCTACCGCGGCGACCAGTGGTCCAAGCTGCTCCAGACCATGCAGGTCGACAAGAAGTCCCGCGGCAACCTGCTGCGCTTCATCGTCCTCGACGGGCTGGCCAAGCCGACCGTCCTGGAAGGTCCCGACCCGGCGCACCTCGTCGCCGCCTACGGTGAGGTGTCGGCGTGAGCCGGCCCGTCCTGGTGCTGAACGGCCCGAACCTGGGCCGGCTCGGCTCGCGCGAGCCCGATGTGTACGGGGCCACCTCGTACGCGGGTCTGGTGGAGAGCTGCCACGCGCTGGGCGAGGAGCTCGGCTTCGACGTCGAGGTCCGCGAGACCAACGACGAGGGCGAGCTGATCCGCTGGCTGCACGAGGCGGCGGACGGGAGGATCCCCGTGGTCATCAACCCGGGGGCCTTCACCCACTACTCGTACGGCATGCGGGACGCGGCCGCGCAGCGCACGGCGCCGCTGATCGAGGTGCACATCTCGAACCCGTACGCCCGGGAGGAGTTCCGTCACACCTCGGTCATCGCCGCGGTGGCGACCGGCACGGTGGCGGGCTTCGGCATCGGTTCGTACCGGCTGGCGCTGCGCGCACTGGCGGACGAGATCTCCGCCTGACACTCTGCCTGACGGCGCTGATGGACGGCCGGACCCCGGCAGTCATATAACGTTCTCGCATCAGTCGCTTGAACGAGACGGAGTGGCAGCGGATGCAGCACGGAGTGGGGAATGGGGGCGCGGGCCCGTGGCAGCCGGGACCGCGCCCGTCGGCGCCCCCGCAGCCGCCGATACCCCCGGCGCACGGCTGGCCGGGTTCACCCCCGCCGCAGTCTCCGCCTCAGCCGCACCACCAGCCCCATCAGCAGCCGTCGTATCCCTCGCAGCCGGTGCCCGCCGTGCCGGAGGCCACCGGGCACATCCCGCTGCCTCCCGCCGTGCCGGGCACCGGCGGAGCCGTCCTCGCCGTCCTGCTGATCGGCCCGGCCGGTGCCGGCAAGACCACCGTCGCCCGGCACTGGGCCGGCAGCCGGCCCGTACCGACCGCCCACGTCAGCCTGGACGACGTCCGCGAGTGGGTCTGCTCCGGCTTCGCGGACCCCCAGGCGGGTTGGAACGAGCACTCCGAGGCCCAGTACCGCCTCGCCCGCCGCACCTGCGGCTTCGCCGCCCGCAACTACCTGGCGAACGGCATCTCCTGCATCCTGGACGACGCCGTCTTCCCCGACCGGCCCGTGGTCGGGCTGGGCGGCTGGAAGCGACACGTGGGGCCGAACCTGCTGCCGGTGGTGCTCCTGCCCGGCCTGGAGATCGTCCTGGAGCGCAACGCCGAGCGCTCCGGCAACCGTCGGCTCTCCGACGAGGAAGTCGCGCGGATCCACGGCCGGATGGCCGGCTGGTACGGCTCCGGACTGCCGATCATCGACAACTCCCACCTCGACGTCGAGGGCACCGCCCGCGCCCTCGACGAGGCCCTGGCCCGCGCCCTGTCCGCCCCCGGCGGCCGACCCGGCCCCTAGGTCGTCTCTTTCGGATCTTGTCGGTCGAGCCCGGGTCGTCCGGTGCGGTGCCTCGCAAGGCGGAGGGGCGCTCGTGTACCGGACGTACTCGTGTGCCCCGACAACGCGGCGAGGTGCCGTGCCGGGCGGGCCGGGCCCGGCAAGATCCGAAAGAGACGACCTGACCCCTCCCGGAGCCCGTCCGGACGCGCTCGCCGGGCCGGATCGGCGGGGCGCTCGTACGCTCGAAGACATGTCAGACGTGTACGCCGCCCGCCGGGACCTGCTTCGCGACCGATGCGCCGCCGCGGGGAACGCCGCCGCACTGATCACGCGTCCGGCGAACGTCCGCTACCTCTCCGGGGCGTCCCCGCTCGGCGCGGTGCTGCTCGTCGGCCCCACCGAGGACATGCTCTTCTGCGCCGGAGCGCCCACCGGCGAGGCCGACGAGGGCCGCCTCGACGAGCACCTGAACGCCTCCGTCCTGGGCAGCCCCGGCGGGGACCCGGCCGTCGCGGCCGCCGATCTGGCCGCCGCGCTCCGGGCCGACTCGCTCGCCGTGGAGGAGCACCACCTCACCGTCGGCCGCCACCGGGCCCTGCGCTCCGTCGCGCCCACACTGCGCCTCGCCGACCTCGGCACCGCCGTCGAGCAGCAGCGCCTCGTCAAGGACGAGGAGGAGATCGCCTACCTCCGGATCGCTGCGGAGATCGCCGACCAGGCCCTCGGGGAGCTGCTGGAGTCCATCCTCGTGGGGCGCACCGAGCGGCACCTGGCCCTGGAGCTGGAGCGCCGACTCGTCGACCACGGGGCGGACGGCCCGGCCTTCCCGACCTCCGTCGGCACCGGCCCGCACTCCGGCCGCTCCCGGCACCGGCCCTCCGACCGCAGGGTGGAGGAGGGCGACTTCCTCACGGTCTGCCTGGGCGCCAACTACCGTGGCTACCGGTGCGAGATCGGCCGGACCTTCGTGATCGGCACCAGCCCGGCCGACTGGCAGATCGAGCTGTACGACCTCGTCTTCACCGCCCAGCGGGCCGGACGCGAGGCCCTGCTGCCCGGAGCCGCGTACCGGGACGTGGACCACGCCGCACGTTCCGTCCTGGACTCCGCGGGCCACTCGGAAGCCCTCGCTCCGTGGACCGGACACGGCGTGGGCCTCGAAATCGACGAGGACCCGCAGCTTGCACCTACGGCAATGGGTAAACTGGACGCTTGCGTGCCGGTCACCGTCGAACCGGGGGTTCACCTCCCGGGCCGGGGAGGTGTCCGGATCGATGACACGCTCGTCGTGCGCCCCGAGGCGGACGGCGGTCCCGAGCTACTCACCATTACGACCAAGGAGCTGCTCGCGCTCTAGCCGGCTCTGCCGGGCCTGTGCGCGCACCCGTGGTCTTCCAGTGCAGGAGATTCCGCAACCGTGGCTTCCACGAACGACCTCAAGAACGGCATGGTGCTGAAGCTCGACGGGGGCCAGCTCTGGTCCGTCGTCGAGTTCCAGCACGTCAAGCCCGGCAAGGGCCCGGCCTTCGTGCGCACCAAGCTCAAGAACGTGCTGTCGGGCAAGGTCGTCGACAAGACCTTCAACGCCGGCGTCAAGGTCGACACGGCCACCATCGACCGCCGCGACATGCAGTTCTCGTACATGGACGGCGACTACTTCGTCTTCATGGACATGGACACCTACGACCAGCTGATGGTCGACCGCAAGGCCGTCGGCGACGCCGCCAACTTCCTGATCGAGGGCTTCACCGCCTCCGTCGCCCAGCACGAGGGCGAGGTGCTCTACGTCGAGCTCCCGGCCGCGGTCGAGCTCAAGATCCAGCACACCGACCCGGGCGTCCAGGGCGACCGCTCCACCGGTGGCACCAAGCCCGCCACCCTGGAGACCGGCTACGAGATCCAGGTCCCGCTCTTCATCACCACCGGCGAGACGGTCAAGGTCGACACCCGCACCAGCGACTACCTCGGCCGGAAGAGCAACTAACCCGTGGCTGCTCGGAGCAATGCGCGCAAGCGCGCCTTCCAGATCCTCTTCGAGGCGGACCAGCGTGGCGTGCCCGTGCGCGAGGTCCTCGCGGACTGGATCCGCCACGCGCGGTCGGACGACCGGCAGCCGCCGGTCAGCGCCTTCACGATGGATCTCGTCGAGGGTTACGCCGACAAGGTGAACCGCATCGACGATCTGATCATCACCTACGCCGTGGACTGGGACCTCGACCGCATGCCGGTCGCGGACCGGAACATCCTGCGGCTCGGTGCCTACGAGCTGATCTGGGTGGACGACACCCCGGACGCCGTGGCCATCGACGAGGCCGTCCAGCTGGCCAAGGAGTTCTCGACGGACGAGTCCCCCTCGTTCGTCAACGGGCTGCTGGCCCGCTTCAAGGACCTGAAGCCGAGCCTGCGGCGCAGCGAGAGCTGACCGCACGGCCCAGTGCCCGCACCGCCCTACGGAAGGGCCCGCGACGTCCGCGTCGCGGGCCCTTCCGTATGAGAAAGCGGGGGAGCGGTGGCCCGGGTGCCGGAGGTCGGCGGTCAGGGAACGAAAAAACCGGCGGGCGCCGGACCCCCGCAAGGGTCCGGCGCCCGCCGGTAAACGTTTCTGCTGGTCCGAAGCCCGGGACTCAGAGTTCCTCGTGGGCCACCGCGCGCCGCGCGTCCGCGTCCAGCACGCCCCAGCTGATCAGCTGCTCGGTCAGGACCGAGGGCGACTGGTCGTAGATGACGGCCAGGGTGCGCAGGTCGTCCTGGCGGATCGACAGCACCTTGCCGTTGTAGTCGCCACGCTGGCTCTGGATCGTCGCCGCGTAACGCTGCAGCGGGCCCGCCTTCTCGGCCGGGACGCCCGCCAGGCGCTCCAGGTCGAGACGCAGCTTCGGCGGCGGCTCGGCAGCCCCGCCGGGAGTCGTACCCGGCAGCAGCTCCTGCACCGGAACCCCGTAGAAGTCCGCCAGCTCGGCAAGACGCTGGACGGTCACGGCGCGGTCCCCGCGCTCGTAGGAACCGACCACCACGGCCTTCCACCGACCCTGGGACTTCTCCTCGACACCGTGGAGGGAAAGGCCCTGCTGGGTGCGGATGGCGCGGAGCTTGGCCCCGAGCTGTTTGGCGTATTCGCTGGACATAACGCTCCCGGACGCTGTGACGCTGTGACTGGTGGACACTGCGACTACGTGACTACGGACCTCCGTGCGGCTCAGCCGCGCGGCTGGTAACTCACTGTGAGGTTACGCAGCGTTACTTGGATGCGTCAAGCCGAATGGTCTTCGTCGCCCCCCTGGGGGCTCGTCCCAGGAGCCCTCTGAGAGCCCTTCCGTACCGGCCCGGTCCGAGTCACCGGCCGCTCCCTGGTACCGTGTGAGGCGTACATCAGACGTCCTTTAAGGTCCGTCCCGTGAGGCGGAGAAGGAGGTCCTTTTCATGGACACCCAGCAGAACACCGATTCCATGCGCCCCGTTCTCGAAGCGCAGGACATCGCGCGGGTCCTGACCCGCATCGCCCACGAGATCGTCGAACGCGCCAAGGGCGCCGACGACGTGGTGCTCCTCGGCATTCCCACCCGCGGTGTCCACCTCGCCCGCCGGCTGGCCGCCAAGCTCGAAGAGATCACCGGTACGAAGATCCCGGTCGGCTCCCTCGACATCACCATGTACCGCGACGACCTGCGGATGAAGCCCGCCCGCGCCATCGGTCGCACCGAGATCCCCGGCGACGACCTCGACGGCCGCCTGGTCGTCCTCGTCGACGACGTGCTCTTCTCCGGCCGCACCATCCGCGCCGCCCTCGACGCCCTCGGCGACCTCGGCCGCCCCCGCGCCGTGCAGCTCGCGGTCCTCGTCGACAGAGGCCACCGCGAACTGCCGATCCGCGCCGACTACGTCGGCAAGAACCTCCCCACGTCGCTGCGGGAGACCGTCAAGGTCCAGCTCCAGGAGGAGGACGGCCGTGACGCCGTGCTGCTCGGCCAGCGGACCCCCCAGGCAGCAGGCCAGTAGACCGTTCGAGTGACGGGCCCCGACCGGGCCCGCGCCGAGCCCTGCCCTGCCCGCTCGCACCCCTGCCCGTCAGTCCGCCCGCCCTCCCGACCTACGGAGCCATCCAGATGAAGCGTCACCTCATCTCGGCCGCCGACCTCACGCGCGACGACGCCGTCCTGATCCTCGACACCGCCGAGGAGATGGCCCGTGTCGCGGACCGGCCGATCAAGAAGCTGCCCACCCTGCGCGGCCTCACCGTCGTCAACCTCTTCTTCGAGGACTCGACCCGCACCCGGATCTCCTTCGAGGCGGCCGCCAAGCGGCTCTCGGCCGACGTCATCAACTTCTCCGCGAAGGGTTCGTCCGTTTCCAAGGGCGAATCCCTGAAGGACACCGCGCTGACCCTGGAGGCCATGGGCGCCGACGCGGTCGTCATCCGCCACCACGCCTCCGGCGCCCCCTACCGGCTCGCGACCTCCGGCTGGATCGACTCCGCCGTCGTCAACGCCGGCGACGGCACCCACGAGCACCCCACCCAGGCCCTGCTGGACGCCTTCACCATGCGCCGCCGCCTGGTCGGTCGTGACGCGGGCCTCGGCAAGGACCTCGGCGGCCGCCGGATCACCATCGTCGGCGACGTCCTGCACAGCCGCGTGGCCCGCTCCAACGTCCACCTGCTGCACACCCTCGGCGCCGAGGTCACCCTGGTGGCCCCGCCCACCCTCGTCCCGATCGGCGTGGAGACCTGGCCCTGCGAGGTCTCGTACAGCCTCGACGACGTGCTGCCGAAGTCCGATGCGGTGATGATGCTGCGTGTGCAGCGCGAACGCATGAACGCCGCCTTCTTCCCGACCGAGCGCGAGTACTCCCGCCGGTACGGGCTCGACGGCGACCGCATGGCGAAGATGCCCGAGCACGCCATCGTGATGCACCCCGGCCCGATGAACCGCGGCATGGAGATCACCGCCCAGGTCGCCGACTCCGACCGCTGCACGGCCGTCGAGCAGGTCGCCAACGGCGTCTCCACCCGGATGGCCGTCCTCTACCTGCTGCTCGGAGGCTCCGAGCCCGCCGTCACCACCACCCCCGCCGCCCCCGCCCGTACCGAGGAGAGCAAGTAACCATGAGCAAGATCCTTATCCGTGGCGCGAAGGTACTCGGTGGCGAGGCGCAGGACGTCCTGATCGACGGCGAGACCATCGCGGAGGTCGGCCAGAACCTCTCCGTCGAGGGCGCGACCGTCATCGAGGCCGCGGGCCAGGTCCTCCTCCCCGGCCTCGTCGACCTGCACACCCACCTGCGCGAGCCCGGCCGCGAGGACTCCGAGACCGTCCTCACCGGCACCCGCGCCGCCGCCTCCGGCGGCTACACCGCCGTGTTCGCCATGGCGAACACCTTCCCGGTCGCCGACACCGCCGGCGTCGTCGAGCAGGTCTGGCGCCTGGGCAAGGAGTCCGGCTACTGCGACGTGCAGCCCATCGGCGCGGTCACCGTCGGCCTGGAGGGCAAGCAGCTCTCCGAGCTGGGCGCCATGCACGAGTCCGCCGCCCGCGTCACCGTCTTCTCCGACGACGGCAAGTGCGTGGACGACGCCGTGATCATGCGCCGCGCCCTGGAGTACGTGAAGGCCTTCGGCGGCGTCGTCGCCCAGCACGCCCAGGAGCCCCGCCTCACCGAGGGCGCCCAGATGAACGAGGGCATCGTCTCCGCGGAACTGGGTCTCGGCGGCTGGCCGGCCGTCGCCGAGGAGTCGATCATCGCCCGCGACGTCCTGCTCGCCGAGCACGTCGGCTCCCGCGTCCACATCTGCCACCTCTCCACCGCCGGCTCCGTCGAGATCGTCCGCTGGGCCAAGTCCCGCGGCATCGACGTCACCGCCGAGGTCACCCCGCACCACCTCCTCCTCACCGAGGAGCTCGTGCGCTCGTACAACGCGGTCTACAAGGTCAACCCGCCGCTGCGCACCGAGCGCGACGTACTGGCCCTGCGCGAGGCGCTCGCCGACGGCACGATCGACATCGTCGCCACCGACCACGCCCCGCACCCGCACGAGGACAAGGACTGCGAGTGGGCCGCCGCCGCCATGGGCATGGTCGGCCTGGAGACCGCTCTCTCCGTCGTCCAGCAGACGATGGTCGAGACCGGACTGCTCGACTGGGCGGGCGTCGCCGAGCGGATGTCCTTCGCTCCGGCACGCATCGGCGGCCTGGAGAACCACGGCCGTCCCGTCTCGGCAGGTGAACCCGCGAACCTGACCTTGGTCGAGACCTCGTACCGTGGTGTCGTGGACCCCGCACACTTCGCCTCCCGCAGCCGCAACACGCCTTACGAGGGCCGTGAGCTGCCGGGGCGCGTCACTCATACCTTCCTGCGGGGCCGGGCAACGGTCGTGGACGGGAAACTGGCGTGACACCTGCAGTAATCCAACTGGCCGCCGAGGCCGCCGAACGACAGTCGGCGGAGGTGACCAGCTTCGGTGCCCGCATGGCGTGGGTGATCGGCCTGGCCGTCTTCGTCGCGTTCGTCTACTGGCTGATGCGGCAGGGCTGGAAATGGCGCGGCGCTCTGCAGAACGATCTGCCGGAGCTGCCCGCCGCACCCGACGGGCTTCCCGAGCACCGGCTGGCCCTGACCGGCCGGTACCACGGGTCCACCACCGCCGGACAGTGGCTCGACCGGATCGTCGCCCACGGTCTGGGCCTGCGCAGCCGGGTCGAGCTCACGCTCACCGACGCGGGCCTCGACGTGGTCCGACCGGGGGCGAACGACTTCTTCGTACCGGCCGCGCAGCTGCGCGGCGCCCGCCTCGACAAGGGAATCGCGGGCAAGGTACTCACCGAGGGCGGTCTGCTCGTCGTCACCTGGGCGCACGGCGACAAGCTGATCGACTCCGGATTCCGCTCCGACCGCGCGGCCGAACACGCCGCCTGGGTCGAAGCCATCAATCTCATGAACTCATCCATCACGACGGAAGGCGCCGAACGATGACGACCTCCACCAGGGGAGCAGCCAAAGCTCCCGCCGTACTCGTCCTGGAGGACGGTCGGATCTTCCGCGGCCGCGCCTACGGCGCTGTGGGGGAGACCTTCGGCGAGGCCGTGTTCTCCACCGGAATGACCGGCTACCAGGAGACCCTCACCGACCCGTCGTACCACCGACAGGTCGTCGTGATGACCGCCCCGCACGTGGGCAACACCGGCGTCAACGACGAGGACCCCGAGTCCTCCCGCATCTGGGTCGCCGGCTACGTCGTACGCGACCCCGCCCGCGTCCCCTCGAACTGGCGCTCGCAGCGCTCGCTGGACGAGGAGCTCGTCAAGCAGGGCGTCGTCGGGATCTGCGGCATCGACACCCGCGCCCTCACCCGCCACCTGCGCGAACGCGGCGCCATGCGCGTCGGCATCTTCTCGGGCGAGGCCTGGGTCGGCGTCCGCGACGAGGCCCTGCTGGCCAAGGTCACCTCGCAGCCGCAGATGAAGGGCGCGAACCTCTCCGCCGAGGTCGCCACCAAGGAGGCGTACGTCGTCCCCGCCATCGGTGAGAAGAAGTTCACCGTGGCCGCCGTCGACCTCGGCATCAAGGGCATGACCCCGCACCGGATGGCCGAGCGCGGCATCGAGGTCCACGTGCTGCCCGCCACCGCCACCGTCGAGGACGTCTACGCGGTGAACCCCGACGGCGTGTTCTTCTCCAACGGCCCGGGCGACCCGGCCACCGCCGACGGCCCCGTCGCCGTCATGCAGGGCGTGCTGGAGCGCAAGACCCCGCTCTTCGGCATCTGCTTCGGCAACCAGATCCTCGGCCGCGCCCTCGGCTTCGGCACCTACAAGCTGAAGTACGGCCACCGCGGCATCAACCAGCCGGTCCAGGACCGCACCACCGGCAAGGTCGAGGTCACCGCGCACAACCATGGCTTCGCCGTCGACGCGCCCCTCGACAAGGTCTCCGAGACCGCCTACGGCCGCGCCGAGGTCTCCCACGTCTGCCTGAACGACAACGTCGTCGAAGGCCTCCAGCTGCTCGACCAGCCTGCCTTCAGCGTCCAGTACCACCCCGAGGCGGCCGCCGGCCCGCACGACGCCGCGTACCTCTTCGACCGCTTCGTAACCCTGATGGAGGCCGAGCGTGCCTAAGCGCACCGATATCCAGTCCGTCCTGGTCATCGGCTCCGGCCCGATCGTCATCGGACAGGCCGCCGAGTTCGACTACTCCGGCACCCAGGCCTGCCGCATCCTCAAGGCCGAGGGCCTGCGGGTCATCCTGGTCAACTCCAACCCCGCGACGATCATGACCGACCCGGAGATCGCCGACGCCACGTACGTCGAGCCGATCACCCCCGAGTTCGTCGAGAAGATCATCGCCAAGGAGCGCCCCGACGCGCTCCTGCCCACCCTCGGCGGCCAGACCGCGCTCAACACCGCGATCTCCATGCACGAGCAGGGTGTGCTGGAGAAGTACGGCGTCGAGCTCATCGGCGCCAACGTCGAGGCCATCAACAAGGGCGAGGACCGCGACCTCTTCAAGGGCGTCGTCGAGGCCGTCAAGGCCAAGATCGGATACGGCGAGTCCGCCCGCTCGGTCATCTGCCACTCGATGGACGACGTCATCAAGGGCGTCGACACCCTCGGCGGCTACCCCGTCGTCGTCCGCCCCTCCTTCACCATGGGCGGCGCCGGCTCCGGCTTCGCCCACGACGAGGACGAGCTGCGCCGCATCGCCGGCCAGGGCCTCACGCTCTCCCCGACCACCGAGGTGCTCCTGGAGGAGTCCATCCTCGGCTGGAAGGAGTACGAGCTGGAGCTGATGCGCGACACCAAGGACAACGTGGTCGTCGTCTGCTCCATCGAGAACTTCGACCCGATGGGCGTCCACACCGGTGACTCGATCACCGTCGCCCCGGCGATGACCCTGACCGACCGCGAGTACCAGCGACTGCGCGACATCGGCATCGCGATCATCCGCGAGGTCGGCGTCGACACCGGCGGCTGCAACATCCAGTTCGCCATCGACCCGACCGACGGCCGCGTCATCGTCATCGAGATGAACCCGCGCGTCTCGCGCTCCTCGGCGCTCGCGTCGAAGGCCACCGGCTTCCCGATCGCCAAGATCGCCGCCAAGCTGGCCATCGGCTACACGCTCGACGAGGTCCCCAACGACATCACCGAGAAGACCCCGGCCTCCTTCGAGCCGTCCCTCGACTACGTCGTCGTCAAGGCCCCGCGCTTCGCCTTCGAGAAGTTCCCGCTGGCCGACGCCACCCTCACCACCACCATGAAGTCGGTCGGCGAGGCCATGGCCATCGGCCGCAACTTCACCGAGGCCCTCCAGAAGGCCCTGCGCTCCCTGGAGAAGAAGGGCTCGCAGTTCACCTTCGTCGGCCCCACCGGCGACAAGGACGAGCTCCTCGCCACCGCAGTCCGCCCCACCGACGGCCGCATCAACACCGTCATGCAGGCCATCCGCGCAGGCGCCACCCAGGAAGAAGTCTTCGAGTTCACGAAGATCGACCCCTGGTTCGTCGACCAGCTCTTCCTCATCAAGGAGATCGCGGACGACCTCGCCGCCGCCGAGAAGCTCCAGCCCGAGCTGCTCGCCGAGGCCAAGCGCCACGGCTTCTCCGACGCCCAGATCGCCGAGATCCGCGGCCTGCGCGAGGACGTCGTCCGCGAGGTCCGGCACGCGCTCGGGGTCCGCCCGGTCTACAAGACGGTCGACACCTGCGCCGCCGAGTTCGCCGCGAAGACCCCCTACTTCTACTCCTCGTACGACGAGGAGTCCGAGGTCGCGCCCCGCACCAAGCCCGCGGTGATCATCCTGGGCTCCGGCCCGAACCGCATCGGCCAGGGCATCGAGTTCGACTACTCCTGCGTCCACGCCTCCTTCGCCCTCAGCGACGCCGGCTACGAGACCGTGATGGTCAACTGCAACCCAGAAACCGTCTCCACCGACTACGACACCTCCGACCGCCTGTACTTCGAGCCGCTGACGCTTGAGGACGTGCTGGAGATCGTCCACGCGGAGTCGCTGGCCGGCCCCATCGCCGGTGTCGTCGTCCAGCTCGGCGGCCAGACCCCCCTCGGTCTCGCCCAGGCCCTCAAGGACAACGGCGTCCCCGTCGTCGGCACCTCCCCGGAGGCCATCCACGCCGCCGAGGACCGCGGCGCCTTCGGCCAGGTCCTCGCCGACGCCGGCCTGCCCGCCCCGAAGCACGGCACCGCCACCACCTTCGCGGGTGCCAAGGCGATCGCCGACGAGATCGGCTACCCGGTCCTCGTGCGCCCGTCCTACGTGCTCGGCGGCCGCGGCATGGAGATCGTCTACGACGAGGCCCGCCTGGAGTCGTACATCGCCGAGTCCACCGAGATCTCCCCGACCCGCCCCGTGCTGGTCGACCGCTTCCTCGACGACGCGATCGAGATCGACGTCGACGCCCTCTACGACGGCCACGAGCTCTACCTCGGCGGCGTCATGGAGCACATCGAGGAAGCCGGCATCCACTCCGGCGACTCGGCCTGCGCGCTGCCCCCGATCACCCTCGGCGGCTACGACATCAAGCGCCTGCGCGCCTCCACCGAGGCCATCGCCAAGGGCGTCGGCGTCCGCGGCCTGATCAACATCCAGTTCGCGATGGCCGGGGACATCCTCTACGTCCTGGAGGCCAACCCGCGCGCCTCCCGGACCGTCCCCTTCACCTCGAAGGCCACCGCCGTCCCGCTCGCGAAGGCCGCCGCCCGCATCTCGCTCGGCACCACCATCGCCGAGCTGCGCGCCGAGGGCCTGCTGCCGAAGACCGGCGACGGCGGCACCCTGCCGATCGACGCGCCGATCTCCGTCAAGGAGGCCGTCATGCCGTGGTCGCGCTTCCGCGACATCCACGGCCGCGGCGTGGACACCGTCCTCGGCCCGGAGATGCGCTCCACCGGCGAGGTCATGGGCATCGACGCCGTCTTCGGCACCGCCTACGCCAAGTCGCAGGCCGGCGCCTACGGCCCGCTGCCCACCAAGGGCCGCGCGTTCATCTCCGTCGCCAACCGCGACAAGCGCTCGATGATCTTCCCGGCGCGCGAGCTCGTCGCCCACGGTTTCGAGCTGATGGCGACCTCCGGCACCGCCGAGGTGCTGCGCCGCAACGGCATCAACGCCACCGTGGTGCGCAAGCTCAGCGAGGGCGAGGGCCCGAACGGCGAGAAGACCATCGTCCAGCTGATCCACGACGGCCAGGTGGACCTGATCGTCAACACCCCGTACGGCACCGGCGGCCGTCTCGACGGCTACGAGATCCGCACGGCCGCCGTGGCCCGCAGCGTCCCCTGCCTGACCACGGTCCAGGCGCTCGCCGCCGCCGTCCAGGGCATCGACGCGCTCAACCGCGGCGACGTGGGCGTCCGCTCCCTCCAGGAGCACGCGGAGCACCTGACCGCGGCCCGCGACTGACGCAGGCCCGCACAGCCAGCCCGGACACGGGGAGGGGGACACCGGTTTCACGACGGGTGTCCCCCTCTTCACGAGCGCAGAGGGATTTTCCGACGATGTACAAAACGTTTTTCAATCTGTTCTTCAAGCGGATGGACCCGGAGCAGGCCCACTACCTGGCCTTCCGCTGGATCCGCCTGGCGGCCCGCACGCCCGTGCTGCGCACCTTCGTCGCGGCCGCCCTGGCCCCGCGCTACGAGGAGCTGCGCACCGAGGCCCTCGGCCTGCGCATGCACGGCCCCTTCGGCCTCGCCGCGGGCTTCGACAAGAACGCCGTCGCCATCGACGGCATGTCGATGCTCGGCTTCGACCACATCGAGATCGGCACGGTCACGGCCGAGGGGCAGCCCGGCAACCCCAAGAAGCGCCTCTTCCGCCTCGTGCCGGACCGCGCGCTGATCAACCGGATGGGCTTCAACAACGAGGGCTCGGCGGCCGTGGCGGCCCGCCTGGCGGCCCGTGAGGCGGTCTTCAGGACGATCGTCGGCGTCAACATCGGCAAGACCAAGGTCGTGCCCGAGGAGGAGGCCGTGGGGGACTACGTCACCTCCACCGAGCGTCTCGCCCGGCACGCCGACTACCTCGTGGTGAACGTCTCCTCCCCGAACACCCCGGGCCTGCGCAACCTCCAGGCCACCGAGTCGCTGCGGCCGCTGCTGACGGCCGTGCGCGAGGCCGCCGACCGCACGGTGACCGACCGCCGGGTACCGCTGCTCGTCAAGATCGCCCCCGACCTCGCGGACGAGGACGTCGACGCGGTCGCCGACCTGGCCCTGGAGCTGGGTCTGGACGGCATCATCGCCACGAACACCACCATCGCCCGCGAGGGGCTGGGCCTGAAGTCCTCCCCGGCCCTGGTGAAGGAGACCGGTGGGCTCTCCGGCGCCCCCGTCAAGGAGCGCTCCCTGGAGGTCCTGCGCCGCCTGTACGCCCGTGTGGGGGACCGCCTGGTCCTGGTCGGGGTCGGCGGCATCGAGAACGCCGAGGACGCCTGGCAGCGGATCCTGGCCGGTGCCACGCTGATCCAGGGCTACAGCGCCTTCATCTACGAGGGCCCGTTCTACGCCCGCGCCATCCACAAGGGCCTCGCCGCGCGCCTGGCCGCCAGCCCGTACGCGACGCTCGCCGAAGCGGTGGGCGCCGAGACCCGAAAGGCCTCCAAGTGACTGTGACCCCGTTCGGCACCCGCCTGCGCGCGGCGATGGACTCCCGGGGCCCGCTGTGCGTGGGCATCGACCCGCACGCCGCCCTGCTGGCCCAGTGGGGCCTCCAGGACGACATCGCGGGCCTGGAGCGGTTCTCCCGTACGGTCGTCGAGGCGCTCGCCGAGTCGGTGGCGGTCTTCAAGCCGCAGGCGGCCTTCTTCGAGCGGTTCGGCTCGAAGGGCGTGGCCGTCCTGGAGCGGGCCGTCGCGGACGCCCGGTCGGCCGGGACCCTGGTGGTCATGGACGCCAAGCGCGGCGACATCGGCTCGACCATGGCGGCGTACGCCTCGGCCTTCCTGGACCCGACCTCGCCGCTGTTCTCGGACGCGCTGACGGTCTCCCCGTACCTGGGCTACGGCTCGCTGAAGCCGGCCGTGGACCTGGCCCGGGAGTCGGGCGCCGGCCTGTTCGTCCTGGCGCTGACCTCGAACCCGGAAGGTGCGGAGGTACAGCGGGCGGTCCGCGAGGACGGCCGGACGATCGGCGCGACGATGCTGGCGCACCTGGCGGCCGAGAACGCGGACGCCGCCCCCATGGGCTCCTTCGGCGCGGTGGTCGGCGCCACCCTGGGCGATCTGTCCTCCTTCGACCTGGACATCAACGGGCCGCTGCTGGCTCCCGGCATCGGCGCGCAGGGCGCGACGGCGGCGGACCTGCCGGGCGTGTTCGGCAAGGCCGTGCGCAACGTCGTCCCGAACGTCTCGCGAGGGGTCCTGAAGCACGGTCCGGACGTGACCGCCCTGCGCGACGCGGCGCGGCGCTTCGCCGACGAGATCCACGAGGCCGTCACCGCGTAATCGGTCACTTCGAGAGGCCGGCCGCACCCGCGCGGGCCGGCCTCTCGCTCTTCTTGGCGAAACTCGAACGCTCTTCATCGGACAAAACCGGGGTATTTTGTCCGTGATGTACGGTTCAGTGGAGGCTGACCAGGACTTTTCGTCCGTTCTCGCTGACTGGAGCGGTGTTGGCCGCTAGTCTCCGACCAGAGTGAACGTGCAGCGAACGAGTTCCATCGCTGTTCGGGAGCTCGCGAGGTGTGTTGCCTTCAGGGTTACCCACCGGTCCGTATCCGACAGTTCGACATCCGAGGTGACGTAGGCGTGGCTCTTCCGCCCCTTACCCCTGAACAGCGCGCAGCCGCGCTCGAAAAGGCCGCCGCGGCTCGCCGGGAGCGGGCCGAGGTGAAGAATCGACTCAAGCACTCCGGCGCCTCGCTCCAAGAGGTCATCAAGACGGGCCAGGAGAACGACGTCATCGGCAAGATGAAGGTCTCCGCCCTGCTGGAGTCTCTGCCTGGCGTGGGCAAGGTGCGCGCCAAGCAGATCATGGAGCGTCTCGGCATCTCCGAGTCCCGGCGTGTCCGAGGTCTCGGTTCCAACCAGATCGCCTCTCTGGAGCGCGAGTTCGGCAGCACCGGCGCCTGAGGCGTCGACTGAAGTTCTCCCGGCGTTCTCAGGCAGTCCTGAGAAGCTGGATAATCGCTCTATGGCAGCAGAGGTTCGTCCGCGGCTGACCGTGCTCTCCGGCCCTTCAGGGGTCGGCAAGAGCACGGTCGTCGCGCATATGCGCAAGGTTCACCCCGAGGTATGGCTCTCGGTGTCGGCCACCACCCGCAAGCCGCGGCCCGGTGAGCGACACGGAGTCCACTACTTCTTCGTCAATGACGACGAGTTCGACAAGCTGATCGCCAACGGCGAGCTGCTGGAGTGGGCCGAGTTCGCGGGCAACCGCTACGGCACACCCCGCGGCGCGGTGCTGGAACGCCTGGACAACGGCGAGCCGGTACTGCTGGAGATCGATCTCCAGGGCGCGCGACTCGTCCGCGAGTCCAAGCCCGACGCCCAGCTGGTCTTCCTGGCACCGCCCAGCTGGGACGAGCTGGTCCGCCGGCTGACCGGGCGGGGCACCGAATCGGCGGAGGTCATCGAGCGTCGGCTCGCCGCCGCCAAGATCGAGCTCGCTGCCGAGTCCGAGTTCGACACCACCCTGGTCAACACCTCCGTCGAGGACGTGGCGCGTGAGCTGCTAGCCTTGATGGCAGTTGTCTGATCGTTGATCGTTTTTTTGATTCGGTCGATTCCAGGACGGCCCAATCTTTCACCCATCTTCGGAAGGTAGAGCGTGTCCTCTTCCATCACTGCGCCCGAGGGCATCATCAACCCGCCGATCGACGAGCTGCTCGAGGCCACGGACTCGAAGTACAGCCTCGTGATCTACGCGGCCAAGCGCGCGCGTCAGATCAACGCGTACTACTCGCAGCTCGGTGAGGGCCTGCTCGAGTACGTCGGCCCGCTGGTGGACACCCACGTCCACGAGAAGCCGCTTTCGATCGCGCTGCGCGAGATCAACGCGGGTCTGCTGACCTCCGAGGCCATCGAGGCCCCGGCCCAGTAAGGCACGAGAAGTCCTTTCATCACAGGCCCGGCAGAACATCTGCCGGGCCTGTGGTGTGTCATGGGTGGGTACGACGACGATCAGAGCCGAGGCGTCGGCCGCGTCGGACACCGAGAAGGGAAGTGCGTGGTGGACAAGCCGAAGGTCGTACTGGGGGTCAGTGGCGGGATCGCCGCCTACAAGGCGTGCGAGCTGCTGCGCCGACTGACCGAGTCCGGCCACGACGTTCGGGTGGTGCCCACCGCGGCCTCCCTGAACTTCGTGGGGGAGGCCACCTGGTCCGCCCTCTCCGGGAACCCGGCCTCCACCGAGGTCTGGGAGTCCGTCCACGAGGTGCCGCACGTGCGCATCGGGCAGTCCGCCGACCTCGTCGTCGTCGCCCCCGCCACCGCCGACATGCTGGCCAAGGCCGCCCACGGGCTCGCCGACGACCTGCTGACGAACACCCTGCTCACCGCCCGCTGCCCCGTGGTCTTCGCCCCCGCCATGCACACCGAGATGTGGGAGCACCCCGCCACCCAGGAGAACGTGGCCACACTGCGCCGGCGCGGCGCGCTCGTCATCGAGCCCGCCGTCGGCCGGCTCACCGGCAAGGACACCGGCAAGGGGCGGCTGCCCGACCCCGAGGAGATCTTCGAGGTCTGTCGTCGGGTGCTGGCCCGCGGGGTGGCCGAGCCCGACCTCGCCGGGCGGCACGTGGTGATCAGCGCCGGCGGTACCCGGGAGCCGCTGGACCCCGTCCGCTTTCTCGGCAATCGCTCCTCCGGCAAGCAGGGCTACGCCCTCGCCCGCACCGCCGTGGCCCGCGGGGCCCGGGTCACCCTGGTCTCGGCCAACACCGCGCTGGCCGACCCGGCCGGGGTGGACGTCGTACGGGTGGGGACGGCCGTGCAGCTGCGGGAGGCCGTGCTCAAGGCCGCCGCGGACGCCGACGTCGTGGTCATGGCCGCGGCCGTCGCCGACTTCCGGCCCGCCGAGTACGCCGGTGGAAAGATCAAGAAGAAGGACGGGCAGGACCCGGCGCCCGTGGCGCTCGTACGCAATCCGGACGTCCTCGCGGAGATCTCGGCCGATCGCGCCAGGGCCGGGCAGGTGGTCGTGGGATTCGCCGCGGAGACCGACGACGTCCTCGCGAACGGCCGGGCCAAGCTCGCCCGCAAGGGATGTGACCTTCTCGTCGTGAATGAGGTCGGCGAGGCTCGAACCTTTGGTTCTGAGGAGAACGAAGCGGTCATCCTGGCCTCTGATGGTTCTGAGACTCAGGTGCCCTATGGTCCGAAGGAAGCCCTGGCCGAGGTCATTTGGGACCAGGTGGCGGTCCGGCTCCAGCCGCGACGCGCCTGAGTCGATTCCCCTTCTCCAGGCCACTTCCGTGCGTAAGAATGGGAGTGCCGCAGGTCACACGGCTCCCATAAGGCGAGACGGGTGGTCCAGGAAACGGTGGCGACCGATAAACTGCATCCGGAACGTGATCGGGCGCAGCCCCCGATGTGGTTCCGCCAAATGATCAGCCAGCAGCCGCTGCAACCCCAGGGAGCGTTGTGTCCCGTCGTCTGTTCACCTCGGAGTCCGTCACCGAGGGCCACCCCGACAAGATCGCTGACCAGATCAGCGACACGATCCTCGACGCGCTCCTCACCGAGGACCCGACCTCGCGCGTCGCCGTGGAAACCCTCATCACCACGGGTCTCGTGCACATCGCGGGAGAGGTGACGACGAAGGCCTACGCGCCGATCGCGCAGCTCGTCCGGGACAAGATCCTCGAAATCGGCTACGACTCCTCGAAGAAGGGCTTCGACGGCGCCTCCTGCGGCGTCTCGGTGTCCATCGGCGCCCAGTCCCCGGACATCGCGCAGGGCGTCGACACCGCCTACGAGAAGCGCGTCGAGGGCGACGAGGACGAGCTCGACAAGCAGGGCGCCGGCGACCAGGGCCTGATGTTCGGCTACGCCTGCGACGAGACCCCCGAGCTCATGCCGCTGCCGATCCACATCGCGCACCGCCTGTCCCGCCGGCTCTCCGAGGTCCGCAAGAACGGGACCATCCCGTACCTGCGCCCCGACGGCAAGACCCAGGTCACCATCGAGTACGACGGCGACAAGGCCGTCCGCCTCGACACCGTCGTGGTCTCCTCGCAGCACGCCTCGGACATCGACCTCGACTCGCTGCTCGCTCCCGACATCCGCGAGTTCGTCGTCGAGCACGTCCTGGCCCAGCTCGTCGAGGACGGCATCAAGCTCGACACCGAGGGCTACCGCCTCCTGGTGAACCCGACCGGCCGCTTCGAGATCGGCGGCCCGATGGGCGACGCCGGCCTCACCGGCCGCAAGATCATCATCGACACCTACGGCGGCATGGCCCGCCACGGTGGCGGCGCCTTCTCCGGCAAGGACCCGTCGAAGGTCGACCGTTCCGCCGCCTACGCCATGCGCTGGGTCGCCAAGAACGTGGTCGCCGCCGGCCTCGCCTCGCGCTGCGAGGTCCAGGTCGCGTACGCCATCGGCAAGGCCGAGCCCGTCGGCCTCTTCGTCGAGACCTTCGGCACCGCCAAGGTCGAGACGCAGAAGATCGAGGACGCGATCGGCGAGGTCTTCGACCTCCGCCCGGCCGCGATCATCCGCGACCTCGACCTGCTGCGCCCGATCTACGCCCAGACCGCCGCCTACGGCCACTTCGGCCGCGAGCTGCCGGACTTCACCTGGGAGCGCACCGACCGCGTGGACGCGCTGCGCGCGGCCGCCGGCCTGTAAGCACACCCCGCCCCACGGCGGACCCGTACGGCCCCGGACCTCCATCGGTCCGGGGCCGTACCGCGTTGATCGACCGGCGCACGCATGCCTATGTTTTTTCCTGCTCTCCCGGTGCGCCGGATGGCGGCTTCATCTGGAGTCGGGCGCGAGCCCGGCGTCGAAGGACGGTTCCACCACCACCACCGCCCGCCCGCCTCGATCTCGGGAGAGCGCCCCCTGTCGGTGCCGTTTGTAAGAATGCTGCTGTGAGCAGCGACAACGGCGAGAGCGAAACCGAGGCGGGGGGCCCGCCGGAGCAGCTCGCACTGATCCGGGACATCGTCGCCGAGGCGAAGGCCAAGGCGCCCAAGGCGAAGCCGCGCACCTGGCGCGGGGCCGCCCTCGCCGCCGAGCTGCCCGTCGCCCGCGTCCTGGTGAACAAGGGCGTGCTCCACCTCGACCGGACCTTCGACTACGCCGTCCCCGAAGAGCTCTCCGAGGCCGCCCAACCCGGCGTCCGCGTCCGCGTCCGGTTCGGCGCCGGCTCCCACCATGTGCACGGCGGCCGCCGCGAGGGCGGCGGCCTCATCGACGGCTTCATCGTGGAACGCCGCGCCGAATCCGACTACGAGGGCGCACTGGCCGCCCTCGCCCACGTCGTCTCGCCCGAGGTGGTCCTCAGCCCCCGGTTGCTCGCCCTCGCCCGGGCCGTCGCCGACCGCTACGCGGGCAGCCTCGCCGACGTGCTCCAGCTCGCCCTGCCCGCGCGGAGCGCCCGCGCCGAGGCCAAGCCCTCACCGGAACCCCTACCGCCACCCGCCGCCCCCGAGCCCGCCGGCTGGGAGCGGTACGGCGCCGGCCCCGGGTTCCTGCGCGCCCTCGCCACCGGTGGCAGCCCGCGCGCCGTCTGGACCGCCCTGCCCGGCCCCGGCTGGGCCGACGAACTCGCCCGCGCCATGGCCGCCACCCTGGCCTCCGGGCGCGGCGCCCTCGCCGTGCTCCCCGACGGACGGACCGCCGCCCGCGTCGACGCCGCCCTGACCGCCCTGCTCGGCGAGGGCCGGCACGCCCTGCTCACCGCCGAATCGGGACCCGAGAAGCGCTACCGCCAATGGCTCGCCGTGCACCGCGGCTCCGTACGGGCCGTCATCGGCACCCGGGCCGCCATGTTCGCCCCCGTACGGGACCTCGGGCTGGTCGCCGTCTGGGACGACGGCGACTCCAGCCACAGCGACGACAACGCCCCCTTCCCGCACGTCCGGGAGGTACTGGAACTGCGCGCCGTGGGCGACGGCTGCGGCTTCCTCGCCGGCAGCACCAGCTGCACCGTGGAGGCCGCCCAACTGGTCGAGTCCGGCTGGGCGAGGCCCCTGATCGCCGACCGCGAGACCGTACGGGCCTGCGCGCCCCGGATCCGGACCGTCGGGGACGAGCTGCTCGCCCGCGACGAGGCCGCCCGCGCGGCGCGCCTGCCGAGCCTGGCCTGGGAGACCGTCCGGGAAGGGCTGAAGACCGGGCCCGTCCTGGTCCAGGTACCGCGGCGGGGCTATGTGCCCCGGCTGGCGTGCGAGCGGTGCCGCACCCCCGCCCGCTGCACGGTCTGCGCCGGGCCGCTGGAAGCCCCCGACGAGCGGGACCTGACGTGCGGGTGGTGCGGGCGCGGCGAGCCGTCCTGGCACTGCGAGGAATGCGGATCGTTCCGGCTCCGGGCGCAGGTGGTCGGCGCCCGACGCACCGCCGAGGAACTGGGCCGCGCCTTCCCGGCCGTCGCCGTACGGACCTCCGGGCGCGACCACGTCCTCGACGAGGTACCCGACCGGCCCGCGCTCGTGGTCTGCACCCCGGGCGCCGAACCGGTGGCGGCGGGCGCCGGGTACGCGGCCGCGCTGCTCCTCGACGGCTGGGCCATGCTGAGCCGGCCCGACCTGCGGGCCGGCGAGGACGCGCTCCGGCGGTGGATCGCGGCCGCCTCCCTGGTCCGCGGCGACGGGCAGGTCGTGGTGGTCGCCGAGCCGACGCTGCGGCCCGTCCAGGCGCTCGTCCGCTGGGACCCGGTGGGGCACGCCGTACGGGAACTCGCGGAGCGGTCCCAGCTCGGCTTCCCGCCGGTGTCCCGGATGGCGGCGGTGGCCGGTCGGGGCGAGGCGGTGGAGGCCTTCCTGGCCGGAGCCGGCCTGCCGCCCGACGCGGAGATCCTGGGACCCGTACCGCTCCCGGGGCGGCGCGGGGAACCGTCCCCCGGGGAGCGGGCGCTGGTCCGGGTACCGCCGGGCAGCGGAGCCGCCCTCGCGACCGCACTGAAGAAGGCGCAGGCGGCCCGGCTGGCGAAGGGGGTTCCGGCGGCGGAGGCCGTCCGGGTCCGCATCGACCCGCCCGACATCGGCTGACGCCGCCACGCCGCCACGCCGACCCTGTGCTCGGGTGGGCGGGCGCGGGTGGCCGGGGCCGAACGCCGAAACCCCCGGTGGGGCGACCCGTACGGTCGTCCCACCGGGGGCGGAATCGGATGCGGCGCGCAGGGCCCGCCGGCCGTCGGGTGTCGGCGTCCCGGCGGCAGGACGGCCGTCAGCCGTTGCGCGGACCGGGGAAGGCGGGGGAGCGGGGAACCTCTCCGAGCCTCGGGCCCGTGACACCCCCGGCGGCGGCCGCCTGGGCCTCCTCGCGTACCGGCTGCGGCGGCATCGAGCGGGCCGCCGGGACGGTCGGCAGCGGCCCCATCGTCCGGGTGGTGGTGGTCGTCGTCCCCTCGGCCAGCGGCTCCGCGGACTCGGCGGACTGCGCCCGCCGGGCCCCGTAGCGCCGGTGCACGGCCTGCTTGGTGACGCCGAGCGCCGAACCGACCGCGTCCCACGAGAAACCGAGCGAGCGGTCGAAGTCCACCGCCGCGGTGACCAGCGTCTCGACGCTGTCCCGCAGCTCCTGCGCGAGGCGGACGGTCGGCGCGGGCGCCCGGCCGTAGACGACGAAGCCGGTGGAGGGACCCGATCGGCGCGGGCGGTACACGTTGCCGAGCTGGGCCGTGAGCGTACGCAGGGCATCCACCTGCCGGCGAACCCGCTCGATGTCCCGTACCAGGAGGTGCAGGCTGGCCCGGGCTTGAGCGTCGTGGGTGGCGTGGTCGGCCATGAAGAAGCCTCTCGAACCGGTGCTGAAGGGCGGATCGGGCCGCAGACACCGTTCGCACGCGGCCCGTTTTGGTCAATCTCTCTTGACCAACGCGCCACCCGTCGCCCAGGTCACGCTGTGGGGGCGTGTCGGCATATGCGAGGGGCGTGCGCGTGTGCGTACGCCCCCTCAACACCACAGGTGGGCGGCCCGACCGACGCCCCATAGACTGGTGCGCTGCTGACAGCCGAGATTAGCGAGGTAGTCCCCCAGTGAAGCTCGTCTTCGCAGGCACCCCCGAGGTCGCCGTACCCGCCCTGGACGCCCTGATCGCCTCCGGGCGGCACGAGGTCGCCGCGGTCATCACCCGGCCCGACGCACCGGCCGGTCGCGGCCGCCGTCTCGTCGCCAGCCCGGTCGCCGAACGCGCCGAGGAAGCGGGCATCGAGGTGCTCAAGCCCGCCCGCCCCCGCGACCCCGACTTCCAGGCCCGGCTGCGCGAGATCGACCCGGACTGCTGCCCGGTCGTCGCCTACGGGGCCCTGATCCCCAAGAGCGCCCTCGACATCCCCCGGCACGGCTGGGTCAACCTGCACTTCTCGCTGCTGCCCGCATGGCGCGGAGCCGCGCCCGTCCAGCAGTCGATCATCGCGGGCGACGAGGTGACCGGCGCTTCCACCTTCCGCATCGAGGAAGGCCTGGACACCGGCCCGGTCTACGGCATCCTCACCGAGGAGATCCGGCCCACCGACACCAGCGGCGACCTGCTCACGCGGCTGGCCTTCGCCGGGTCCGGACTGCTCGCCGCCACCATGGACGGCATCGAGGACGGCACCCTGCGCGCCGTCGCCCAGCCCCACGACGGGATCTCGCACGCGCCCAAGATCACGGTGGAGGACGCCCGGATCGACTGGACCGCCCCCGCGATGCGCGCCGACCGCGTGGTCCGCGGCTGCACGCCCGCGCCGGGCGCGTGGACCGTCTTCCGCGGGGAACGCCTCAAGCTGATCTCGCTGGGCCTGGTGCCCGACCGGACCGACCTGGAGCCGGGCGCGCTCTCCCCGGCCAAGAACAACGTGTACGTGGGCACCGGCTCGCACGCCGTGGAACTGCTGTGGGTGCAGCCGCAGGGCAAGAAGCCGATGCGGGCCGCCGACTGGGCCCGCGGGGTCAGGATCGCTCCCGGCGAGCGGCTCGGCGGAGCCGACGTAGGCTGATCGGTGGAGGCGTCCGCGCGCGGACGCCCCCGCGTCCCACCCGCGGACGAGCAGGACCAGCAGGACCAGCAGGGCCGGCAGGACCCGTAGAAGTCGCCGAACTCGTAGCACTCGTAGAACTCGTAACCCCGGAGCACCTTTCACGTGAGCGAACAGCCCCGTCAGCCCCGTCGTAAGCCTGCCCCCGCAGGCGCCGGTGGCAAGCAGGCCAAACCGTACCGTCGGCCCCAGAAGGACCCCGTCCGGATGCTGGCCTTCGAGGTGCTGCGGGCGGTGGACGAACGCGACGCCTACGCCAACCTCGTGCTGCCGCCGCTGCTCAAGAAGGCCCGCCAGGACGAGAAGTTCGAAGCGCGCGACGCGGCGCTGGCCACCGAGCTGGTCTACGGGACGCTGCGCCGCCAGGGCACCTACGACGCCGTCATCAAGGCGTGCATCGACCGCCCGCTGCGGGAGGTGGACCCGCCGGTGCTCGACGTGCTCTCGCTCGGCGCCCACCAGCTGCTCGGCACCCGCATCCCCACCCACGCGGCGGTCTCGGCGAGCGTGGAGCTGGCCCGCGTGGTGCTCGGGGACGGGCGCGCCAAGTTCGTGAACGCCGTCCTGCGGAAGATCGCCGCGCACGACCTCGACGGCTGGCTGGAGCGGGTCGCACCGCCGTACGAGGAGGACGCCGAGGAGCACCTCGCGGTGTACCACTCGCACCCCAGGTGGGTCGTCAGCGCCCTGTGGGACTCGCTGGGCGGTGGGCGCGCGGGCATCGAGGACCTGCTGGAGGCCGACAACGAACGGCCCGAGGTGACCCTGGTGGCCCGCCCCGGCCGGTCCACGCCGGAGGAACTCCTGGACGCGGTCGGCGAGGAGTCGGCCCTGCCGGGCCGCTGGTCACCGTACGCCGTCCGCATGGCCGAGGGCGGCGAACCGGGCGCGCTGGAGGCGGTCCGCGACGGTCGCGCCGGCGTGCAGGACGAGGGCAGCCAGCTGGTAGCCATGGCCCTTGCGGCCGCACCGGTCGAGGGCCGCGACGAGCGCTGGCTGGACGGCTGCGCGGGCCCCGGCGGCAAGGCGGCGCTGCTGGCGGCGCTCGCGGCGCAGCGCGGGGCGTTCCTGCTGGCCTCGGAGAAGCAGCCGCACCGGGCACGGCTCGTGGAGCGCTCGCTCGCGGGCAACCCGGGCCCGTACCAGGTCATCGCGGCCGACGGCACCCGCCCGGCCTGGCTGCCGGGATCCTTCGACCGCGTCCTGATGGACGTCCCCTGCTCGGGCCTGGGCGCGCTGCGCCGCCGCCCGGAGGCCCGCTGGCGCCGCCGCCCGGAGGACCTGGAGGGCTTCGCGCCGCTCCAGCGCGGGCTGCTGCGCGAGGCGCTGTCGGCGGTGCGGGTGGGTGGCATCGTGGGCTACGCGACCTGCTCGCCGCACCTCGCGGAGACGCGGGTCGTCGTGGACGACGTCCTGAAGGGCCGCGGCGCCGGCCACTCCCCGGTGTCCGCGGAACTGATCGACGCACGGCCCTTCATGCAGGGCGTGCCGGCCCTGGGCGACGGCCCGGACGTCCAGCTGTGGCCCCACCTGCACGGCACGGACGCGATGTACCTGGCACTGCTGAGGAGAACGGCCTAGCCGGGCCGGGGCCGTTGAGGTGTGCCCGGACGACGTCGGCGGGCGGCCGCACACCGAGCCTGCGCTCGACGTCGCTCCCATCCTTCTGCAGGGGGCTCGCCCGGCGCCGGCGCGATCTCGACAAGACGGGCGAGGGTGTCGGTCACGGCGGCCGGATCATGACCCCACGGGGCGCTCGTGCGTCGTCCCGTCCCGGCTGCACCCGCGGTCGGGGGTCCCGTCCTGTCGTGTGTGGGGCGACTTGCGGGGTCGTGGCCGGAACCCGGTGGGGGCATGGCAGGCTTGGGGCATGGCCGCTCAGATTTATCCCAGCATCCTGTCCGCCGACTTCGCCCGACTCGCCGAGGAGGCGAAGGCCGTCGAGGGGGCCGACTGGCTGCACGTCGACGTGATGGACAACCACTTCGTCCCGAACCTGACCCTCGGAATGCCGATCGTGGAATCTCTGAGCAGGGCCACGGACATCCCGCTGGACCTTCACCTGATGATCGAGAACCCGGACCGCTGGGCGCCCCAGTACGTGGAGGCCGGGGCGGGCTCGGTCACCTTCCACGCCGAGGCCGCCGCCGCGCCCGTGCGGCTCGCGCGGGAGATCCGGGCCAAGGGAGCGCGCGCCTCCATGGCGCTCAAGCCCGCGACGCCGATCGAACAGTACGAGGACATCCTCCCCGAGCTGGACATGCTGCTGATCATGACGGTCGAGCCCGGCTTCGGCGGCCAGCCCTTTCTCGACATCATGCTCCCCAAGATCCGCCGCACCCGCGAGCTGATCTCCAAGCACGGCCTGGAGCTGTGGCTCCAGGTGGACGGCGGGGTCTCGGCCTCGACCATCGAGCGCTGTGCCGAGGCCGGCGCGGACGTCTTCGTGGCGGGCAGCGCGGTCTACGGAGCGGTCGATCCCGCCACCGCCGTGCGTACGCTGCGTGAGCAGGCGGGTGCGGCGATCGCGGCAGCGCCGTGGGCTTGCGACCACTGAACCAAGGGTTGATGAACAGCTCGGTGAACGGGAGCTGTCCAGGCTGATCAACGGCCGTCGGATCTGACAGGATGAACGGCGAGTCGAGAGTGTGAACAGCAGTGAGGAGAGCGCGGTGTCTGCAATGTCGGCGGGACGGTCAGCCCTGCGGATGGGACCCGCGGAGCTGGTGCAGGCGGCGGCCATGGCGCGCCGCTTCTACCTGGAGGGCAAGTCCAAGATCCAGATCGCCGAGGAGTTCGGCGTGAGCCGCTTCAAGGTGGCCAGGGTCCTGGAGACCGCCCTCGAACGGGACCTCGTACGGATCGAGATCCGGGTACCGGCCGAGCTCGACGCCGAGCGGTCGGACGCGCTCCGGGCCCGGTACGGGCTTCGGCACGCCGTCGTCGTGGAGTCGCCCGCCGATGCCACCGAGGACGCGCCCGACCCGGAGAACCTGGGCGCGGTCGCCGCCGACCTGCTGGGCGAGCTCGTCAACGAGGGCGACGTACTGGGCCTGGCGTGGGGGCGGTCGACCATTCACATGGCCGCCTCCCTGCACCGGCTGCCGCAGTGCACCGTGGTGCAGTTGACCGGGGTGTACGACGCGGGGACCGCCGAGCGCGGTTCGGTCGAGGCAGTACGTCGGGCCGCCCAGGTCTCGGGCGGTGACGCGCACCCGATCTACGCGCCGATGCTGCTGCCCGACCCCGCGACCGCGGCCGCGCTGCGCAGCCAGACGGGGATCGCGCGCGCCTTCGAGTACTTCGACAAGGTGACGGTCGCGGCCGTGTCGATCGGTTCGTGGGAGCCGGGCATCTCGACCGTGCACGACATGCTGACCGACGAGGAGCGGGAGCACTACGCCTCGCTGGGTGTGGCGGCGGAGATGTCCGCGCACCTGTTCGACTCCGAGGGGCGTCGTGTGGGCCGGGACCTCGGCGAGCGGTGCATCACCGTGGAGGCGGACCGGCTGCGGCGGATCCCCGAGGTCGTGGCGATCGCGGGCGGGCTGCGCAAGGCCTCGGCGATCGGGGCCGTGTTGAGGTCGGGGCTGGTGACCAGTCTCGTCACGGACACGGCGGTCGCCGACTACCTCCTCACCGAGTCGGCCCCAGGGCTGCGGCCGGCGTTGGACCGGGCCGACCCGGACGACTGACGCGGTCTGACCGGGCAGGACGGGCCGTGGCGGCCGTGCGCGGTCGCCGCCGGTGCGGATGGTGCTGGAATTGAGATCCGAACGGCGGACCGCGCGGCGGCCTCCGGGGCGCATACTGGTTCCAATGACAAAGTCAGCAGTACCTCGCCGCCATTTGCCGTCCAGCCCGTTCAAGGCCCCCGTGGAGCAGCCCATCCGGCAGTTCAACGTCGGCGACCGGGTTACCCACGACGAGCACGGCCTCGGCCGTGTCGTCGGAATCGAGGAGGGGATCGCTGTTCTCGTCGACTTCGGTTCGGTCCAGAAGCGAATCCTGAGTCCCTACACCAAGATGGCCGCCCTCTGAGGCGACCGGGCGATTCGCGAGCGAATCGGATATTTGGCACGATCGGTGCATGATCTTTCGGAACGTGCCCCGATCGTTGCTGCGTTTGCTGGGGGCTCTGTTCCTGTGTGCCGCGCTGGTCGGTGCGGTGGGGTGTGGCGGGCAGAAGCCCGTGCCTGCCGCCGCCAGTGCGAGTTCGGGCGCGAGCGCCTCCGAGGCGGCGTCCGCCTCTGCCGTCCCGGGGTGGGCGAAGGGGATGGCCACCGTTCGGGCCGACGGGCTGCCGCAGCAGGCCCGTGACGTGCTCGCACTCATCGACAAGGGTGGGCCGTACCCCTATCGGCAGGACGGCACGGTCTTCGGGAACTTCGAGAAGGCCCTGCCCAGGCAGAAGCGTGGTTACTACCACGAGTACACCGTGCGGACGCCGGGAGAGCGTGATCGCGGAGCCCGGCGGATCGTGACGGGTGAGGGTGGGGAGTTCTACTACACGGACGACCACTACGACACCTTCAAGGCGGTTCTCCGATGAGCCTGGACCCGCAGCCGCTCGCCCCGGCGCTCGAAGCCGCCGAAGCGGCGGGTCGGACGACCGTACGGCTGGACCTGGACGGGGTACGCGGCAAGGCCGAGCTGATGCGGCGCTGCGGGGATGCCTTGCGGCTGCCGGAGTGGGTCGGCGGGAACTGGGACGCGCTGGCCGATGCGATGCGGGACCTGTCGTGGTTGCCGGTGCCGGTGCCGGTGCCGGTGCCGGGCGGTGGTGGGTGGCTGGTGGCGGTGACGTCGTGGCGTGGGTACGCGGATGCGCGGCCGGGCGAGTGGGAGACGCTGGTCGAGGTGCTGGAGGAGGCGGTGGCCTTCTGGCGGGAGCGTGGGGGTGGGCCGGAGCTGGTGGTTGTGCTGGCCGAGGCCGAAGCCGAGGCCGGGCCGTCCGGGCCGGTTGCCGGGGCTCCGCCCCGGACCCCGCGCCTCGAACGCCGGCGAGGCTGAAAGAGCGGGGCTCCGCCCCCCCGCGCCTCGAACGCCGGCGAGGCTGAAAGAGCGCCTCACGCGCCGGTGGGGC
The DNA here is from genome assembly GCF_053615355.1 of Streptomyces sp. CLCI03. Classification (NCBI taxonomy): domain Bacteria; kingdom Bacillati; phylum Actinomycetota; class Actinomycetes; order Kitasatosporales; family Streptomycetaceae; genus Streptomyces; species Streptomyces sp. CLCI03. The sequence continues at coordinate 6,584,767 of NZ_CM132132.1, forward strand.
TGAAGGGCAGCGCCTCGGAGGTCGGCGGGGCGGACAGAGGGCCTCGAACGCCGGCGGGGCTGAGTGTGTTGGGGGCAGGTGGGAGACCTGCCCCCAGGGGTCAGGCTTCCGGGGTTTTCGGGATCCAGGGTGGGGTTCGGCCCCAGGACCAGACCGGGATCTCGGCCGCGTCGACCGGGGGTGGGTTGGGGCCCGAGTAGATCAGGGCCATGCGGGTGCCCCACTCGATGTAGTAGGCGAACACGCCGCGGAACTCCGGGTCCGTCGGGAGGCCGACCTCGTCGGCCGTGTCCATCAGCAGGTCCACCCAGCGGCGGCGCTGCTGTTCGGTGATGCCCCGGCCCAGGTGTTTGGTGGCCATGTGCTGGTGGCCGCCGTGGTGGGCGGTGTAGTCCGAGGGGCCGCCGAAGACCTCGGCCAGCCAGACCGCGACGTGCTGGGGGTGTTCCGAGTCCATGCCGGCGAAGACCGGGGCCAGGATCTCGTCCTGCAGGGCGTGGGTGTAGAAGGCGTCCGTGAGGCGGCTCATCGCCTCCGCTCCGCCCATCCACTCGTAGATGGTGGGTGTGGTGCTCATCGCTGTTCGGCGGCCTTTCCCGGGCCCACGACGCCCGTCACGAGGTAGTGCTGCATCTCCTCGATGGCCGTCACGTACGGACGGATCGCGTTGAAGAAGGCCGGGAAGTGCTCGCCCTTGCGGAAGCCGCCCAGGTGGTCCTCGATCGAGGTCCAGCGGATCCGCAGGATGTAGCGCTCCTTCTCCTCCTCGCAGCGGGCCAGTTCGTAGTCGATGCACTCGGGCGAGGCCGCCAGGGACTCGGCGGCCCGGGCGTACGCGTCCTCGAAGGCCGACTGGTCGTCCAATGCGATCCGGTAGCGGATGTATTCGACGGTGGTGGTCATGGGTGCGTGCCTCTCCCTGGGTGTCGGTCGTCGTCAGCCTTACGCGATCACGCGCCGCCGTGGGGCGGATTCGTCATTCGGAGTCGGACTTCATGGAGTCGGTCGGTTCGGACACGTCCGGGCCCTGGGCGCGGACCCGTTGGACCTTGTCCAGGGAGTCGCGCAGTTCGGTCAGCCACTCGTCCGTGTTGCGGCCCACGAGCCGGACGCACCAGGCGAGGGCGTCGGCCCGGCTGCGGGCCACGCCGCCGGCGACCAGGGTGTCGAGGACCTGGCGTTCGGACTGGCGCAGGCGGGTCATCACCGGGACGGCGAGGTGGGTGAAGAGGGTCGTCTCCTCACCCACCCGCACGCCCCAGGCGACCTTCCTGCGGTACAGCTCTTCGGCCTCGCGGGCCACCTCGATGCGCTGTTCGCGGGTGCGTTCGCGGAATTCCTTGACCGATTCGGTCGCCGGTATGACCCCGACGACCGTGATCTCCTCGCGGTCGAGGGTGACCGAGTCCAGGGACTCGTAGACGTCGACCGGCAGGCGCTCGGCGAACCACGCGCGGAGCTGTTCGCTCTGTTCGGCTGTAATCATGTAATCAACGTTGCATCCGTTGCTTCCTTGATCGCAAGGCTGACGCTGCGGCGTTCGCTCTCAGCCCATCGAGCGGTAGCGGTGGATCAGCGAGACGGCCATCGCTCCCTCGCCCACCCCCGACGCGACCCGTTTCACCGAGTGGGCGCGGACGTCGCCGGCCGCGAAGACGCCGGGGACGCTCGTCTCCAGCGGGTACGGGGCGCGCTCCAGGCTCCACTCGGCCGGGAGTTCGCCGCCGTTCGAGATCAGGTCCGAGCCGGTGAGGACGAAGCCGTACTCGTCCCGCTCGACGACGCCCGCGAGCCAGTCGGTGTGCGGGCGGGCGCCGATGAAGGTGAACATGAAGCGGGCCGGGATCTCGGTGTCCTCGCCGGTGTCCGCGTCGTGGAGGGTGATGCGCTCCAGGTGTTCGTCCCCGGCCAGGGAGACCACGGTCGTGCGGACCTTCACCTCGATGTTCGGGGTGCGGTCGATCTCGTCGATCAGGTAGCGGGACATGCTCGCGTCCAGGGACGCGGCGCGGACCAGGATCGTCACGCGGGCGGCGTACTTGGCGAAGTGCACCGCGGCCTGGCCCGCCGAATTGGCCCCGCCGACGATGAACACGTGCTGCGAGATGCAGGCCGAGCTCTCCGTGGTGGCCGCGCCGTAGTAGAGGCCGGCCCCCTCGAAGCGGTCCGCGCCGGGGGCGTCGAGACGGTTGTACGAGACCCCGGTGGCCAGCAGCACCGTCTCGGCGGAGATCTCCGTGCCGTCGGCCAGGGTGAGGATCTTGGCCGGGTCGTCCCGTGTCAGCGAGACCACCTCCACGGGGTGCAGGATCTCGGCGCCGAACCGGGAGGCCTGGATGGTGGCCCGGCGGGTCAGGTCGCCGCCCGAGAGGCCCGAGGGGAAGCCGAGGTAGTTCTCGATCAGGCTGGACGTGCCCGCCTGGCCGCCCGGGGCGCGGGAGTCCAGCATGAGCGTCGACAGGCCCTCCGAGGCCGAGTAGACGCCCGCCGCGAGGCCAGCCGGGCCCGCCCCGACGATGACGCACTCGTAGTGCGGGCGCGAGGCGGTGGTGGCCAGGCCCAGGCGCTGGGCGAGCTGGGTGTCGGTCGGGGCCGAGAGGACCGACCCGTCCGGGAAGCGGACGAGGGGGAGCGCCCCGTCTGGCTGGACGGCGATCAGGGTCAGCGCCTCGGGGTCCCGCTCGACGTTGAGGAAGCGGAACGGTTGGCCGTTGCGGGTGAAGAAGTCCCGGACGGCGTGGGTCCCGGGGGAGACCAGGTGGCCGGCGACGATGATCCCGTCGTAGGCCGGCCGGTAGGTGGCCAGCCAGTCCGACAGCAGGTCGTCCAGGACCGGGAAGAGCCGCTCGTGCGGCGGGTCCCAGGGCTTGAGCAGGTAGTAGTCCAGCCGGACCCGGTTGATGGCGGTGATCGCGGCGTCGGTCTCCGCGTAGGCCGTCAGCAGCACGCGGCGGGCGTCCGGGAAGCGGCTGACCGCCTCCAGCAGGAATTCGACGCCGGTCACGTCCGGCATGCGCTGGTCCACGAGGAACAGCGCCGGGTCGTGGCCGCGTTCGTCGAGGGAGTCCAGGATCTTCAGGGCGTCGGCCGCCGAGGAGGCGCCGAGGACCCGGTAACGGTCGCCGTAGGCGCTGCGCAGATCGCGTCGGACGGCGCGCAGCACCTGCGGGTCGTCGTCCACGGCGAGGATGACCGGCTTCTTGTGCTCCGCGCGTTCGGCGGCCGCGGCCGCCGAGGGGGCGGGTGTGGCGGCGGAACTCTCCGGGGCCGCGCTCATGCCGGGTCCAGCATCAGTTGGTCGGCGTAGCACCAGGCCCAGTCCTCGCCGGGCTCGTGGGAGGCCGCGATGGCGTGCTCGGTGGTCCGGTAGTGCCGGGTGGCGTGACGGTTCCTCGACGAGTCGCAGCATCCGACGTGCCCGCAGCTGAGGCACATCCGCAGGTGCACCCAGGTGTCGCCGGCGATGAGGCACTCCTCGCAGCCCACGGCCGTGGGTTTCACCGGACGTATCTGATCGATGTGTGTGCACAACAGGTCCATCGTCATCGTCCCCGTCCCTCTCCTCGTGCTCTTGCCCGTGCGCTCTCTTGTGGTGTCGCTCGTGCGGTCGGTGATTCGTGGCGCGGCTCGTACGCCTGTGATTCACAGCGCGTCCAGACCATAGGGCGGCACCACCGGAACGGTTCATCGATTCGGCCGAAGTCAGGTAGTCCTGAAGCTACTTCCTGACGTCCGCGGACGACTTCCTGATGTGCGGCCACGACCTGCCCCGCTACCTCACGAAGTCGCACACCAGCGCTTTGACGAAGCACCTGGGCGCGGCCAGTGTGGGGGACGCCAACGACAACAGGCGGCGCCTGGAGGAATACGTGAGCAGAAAGATTCTGGTCATTGTCTCCGAACACGGTTACTGGGCCGAGGAACTGATAGGCCCCGTGTCGAAGTTCGATGAGCGGGGATATGAGGTCATATTCGCCACGCCGACCGGAAAGCGTGCGCACGCTCTCCCGCCGAGCCTCGACGCGAACTACATCGACCCCCCGCTGGGACGCTCGGTCACCACCGAGGAGAACGCCCGACTGGGGCGGGAGTTCGAGCAGTCGAGCCGGCTCGACTCGCCGCTCGACATCGAGGCGTGGGTCCCCGAACGTCCGTACACCAGCGACGAGGGCTATCTGCCCAAGCTGGAGCAGTACCACCGCGATCTGGACAAGCTCGACGCCGACATCGCCGGGTACGACGCGATCCTCGTCGTCGGGGGCAGCGGCCCCATCGTGGACCTCGCCAACAACGAACGCGTGCACGCCCTGATCCTGGCCTTCCACAAGGCCGGCAAGGTCGTCGCCGCCGAGTGCTACGGCGTCGCCTGCCTGGCCTTCGCCCGCGACTGGAGCGACCGCGGGAGCATCATCCGGGGCAAGCACGTGACCGGCCACTGCAAGGAGTACGACTACAAGGACGGCACCGGATTCCTCGGTACCGACTTCAACATGGGGCCGCCGCCGTATCCGCTGGAGTACATCCTGCGCGACGCGACGGGCCCGCGCGGCGCCTACCACGGGAATTTCGGCAAACCGGTCTCGGTCATCGTCGACTTCCCCTTCGTCACCGGGCGTTCCACCCCCGATTCCTATCTCACGGGGCAGAAGATCGTGGAAGTCCTGGAGGACGGTCTCACCCGATACGGCTGGTGATCCCGGAGGGCACAGGGAAATCGGAGAGTAGAGGGGGAATTCATGGAAGCCACTCCCGGACGGGAAAGGCTGATCGAGCAGTTCAAGGCCGACGGCCTGAAGGTGATGTTCGGAAATCCGGGGACGGTGGAACAGGGATTCCTCGACGCGGTGGACGCGGCGGAGGACTTCCGTTACGTCCTCGCCCTCCAGGAGACCGTGGCCGCCGGCATCGCCGACGGGTACGCCCGGGCGACCGGCGGCGCGGCCCTGCTCCAACTGCACTCCGGTGTCGGCCTGGGCAACGGCATCGGCATGCTCTACCAGTCGCTGCGCGGCCACACCCCGCTCGTCGTGGTCGCCGGTGACGCCGGGGTGCGCTACGACGCCATGGACGCGCAGATGGCCTGCGATCTGGTGGCGATGGCCAAGCCGGTGACCAAGTACGCGACGCGGGTCACCGACCCGCGGTCCGTGCTGCGCACCGTCCGTCGCGCCGTGAAGATCGCGCTCACCCCGCCCCGCGGACCGGTGTTCGTGGCGCTGCCCATGGACGTGCTGGACGAGCTCAACTCCGAGCCCGTCCTGCCCTCCACGGAGGTGCTCACCGACGTGTCGCCCTCGCCCGCCTCGGTGGGGCGGGCGGCCGAGCTGCTCGCCTCCGCCGAGCGGCCGATCGTCCTGGTCGGTGACGGGGTCGCGCTCTCCGGGGCACAGAAGGAGCTCGTCGCCGTCGCCGAGCTGCTGGGCGCCGACGTGTACGAGGTCGACTCGTCCGAGGTGAACATCGCGGCCTCGCACCCGCTGCGACGCGGCCAGACCGGGCACATGTTCGGCCCGCACAGCAAGGAGCTCGTCGGGGACGCCGACGGGGTGCTGATCGTCGGCACCTACGTCTTCCCGGAGGTCTTCCCCGAGCTGGAGAGCCCCTTCAGGGCGGGCGCCAAGGTCGTCCACATCGACCTGAACGCCTACGAGATCGCCAAGAACCACCCGGTGGACCTGGGCCTGGCCGCGGACCCCAAGCAGGCGCTGCGCGCGCTGGCCGGCGTACTGGAGCGGCGGCTCGGCCCGCAGCGCAGGGCGGCGGCCGCCGCACGCCTGGACGTACGGACCCGGGAGCGGGTCCGCGAGATCCGGTCGGCGGGGTCCGGCGCGGACGACGGCACGCCGATGGCCGTCTTCCTGAAGACCTTGGCGGAGCGCACCGGCGGGGACCTGATCGTCTTCGACGAGGCGCTGACCACCTCGCCGCTGGTCACCCGGTACCTGCCGGCGGAACGCCCCGGCGACTACCACCTCACCCGGGGCGGCTCGCTCGGCGTGGGCTTCCCGGGCGCGGTCGGGGCCAAGCTGGCCCGGCCCGAGCGGCTGGTGGTCGGCTTCGCGGGCGACGGCGGGTCCATGTACACGTACCAGGCGCTGTGGACGGCGGCCCGGCACGGCATCGACGCCAAGTTCGTCGTGTGCAACAACCGCAAGTACCGGCTGCTGGACGACAACATCGCCCAGTACTGGCGGGAGCGGGACATCCCCGAGCACGGCTTCCCGGGCTCCTTCGACCTCTCCCACCCCGAGATCGACTTCGCCGGGCTGGCCCGGTCGCTCGGCGCCGGCGGGATGCGGGTGGAGAAGCCGGACGAGGCGGTCGCCGCCGTGGGTCGGATGCTGTCGCACCCCGGGCCGTTCCTCGTCGACATCCAGATCTGATTCCAGAGCCATCCGACGCAAGCCCCGTACGGACAGGAGGAGACCGCATGCCCGCCGAGCGGCAGCTGACCGAGGAAGCGATCCGCAGTTTCGCCGAGAACTGGTACGTGGCGCTGGACCAGCACGTGGATCCGGACGACGTGCTCGCCCTGATCACCGAGGAGCTGGAGTTCAAGGTCCCCGAGGACACCTTCCTCGGACACGAGGGGTTCGGCCGCTGGTACGAGGCCGTCACCCACCGCTTCTTCGACGAGGTGCACACCGTCACGAAGGTGGAGCCCGTCATCGAGGGCGACCGGGCGGTCGTCCGGGTCCTCGTCAACTGGCAGGCCAAGATCTGGGACCCGCCGGCCGCCCGCAGCCAGTGGCTGGGCTTCGACGCCGACCAGACCTGGACGGTCGTGGCCGGTCCGGACGGACCGCTGATCAAGCAGTACACCGTCAACGACCTGGCGCCGATGCCCGGTTCCGGCTCGCTCTGAGCACGGGCACAGGCGAAGGGAGAAGCGACGATGACCGAAGTGACACGGGAGCGGGTCGAGGCGGCGTACGCCGCCCTCGGTTCCGGCGACCGGGCGCGCATCCTGGAGTACTACTCCGAGGACCTGCGCTGGCTGGTGCCGGGCAACCACCCGCTGGCCGGCTGGTACGAGAGCCTGGACGCCTTCCTGGAGCTGATGGGGCAGACCCACAAGCTCACGGGCGGCACCTTCCGGATGGACATCCAGGCGGTCCTCGTCGGCGAGGACTGCAGCGCCGACGTGTGCCGCAACGTGGCCCTGCGGGACGGCGCGGACGAGACGAGCACCTCCGCGTACGAGCGGATGGACTACCCGGTCTTCCACTTCATGCGGTGGCGCGGCGGCCGGATCGTCGAGGGCCGGGACGGTCTCTTCGGGGACTCGGCGACCGCCTTCAGCCAGTTCTGGGCGCCGTTCGCGCCGGACGGAACCCGTAGGGACCGATAGACCGACAGGGGGATGAGCGCGATGGACCGACACGAGAGCCACACCGAGATCCTTCGGAAGTACTACGAGTACGCCAACGCCGGTGACTGGGACCGCTGGTGCGACCTGTTCGCCGACGACCAGGTGATGGACGAGCAGCTCGCCGGCCACATCGAGGGCCTGGAGGTCCTGCGCTCGATGATGAAGGGCATGGGCACGATGTACCGGGTCTTCCACAACGAGCCCGTGCACTTCGTCGTCGACGGCGAGAAGGCCGCGGCCGTCTCGCACCTGACCGCGGTCAGCGCCTCCGGCGAGCCCATCGAGGCCGAGGTCATGAACTTCTTCCGGATCGTCGACGGAAAGATCGCCTACATGGCGAACTACCACGACACGGTCCCCTTCCAGGTGCTGGGCCAGGACTGAGGGGAGCGCGGTCATGGCTGCAGAACGAGCAGAGGAATACGACTACGTCATCGTGGGCTCCGGCACCGCCGGCAGCGTCCTGGCGGACCGGCTCTCCGAGGACCCGGACGTCTCGGTCCTCGTCCTGGAGGCGGGCGGCTCCCGCATCCCGCCCGAGGTGGACGACCCGTCCTCCTGGTACAAGCTCCTCGGCGGGCCGGTGGACTGGGGCTACACCAGCACCCCGCAGCCCGGACTCGACGGCCGCCGTACGTACGAACCGCGCGGCAAGGCCCCCGGCGGCAGCAGCAACCTCTACATCATGATGCACATCCGCGGCCACGCCTCGGACTTCGACAACTGGGCCTACCAGGGCGCCGCCGGCTGGTCCCACGAGGACGTGCTGCCCTACTTCGCGCTGCTGGAGGGCCAGGAGGACGTCACCGCCGCGACCACCGGCACCCGCGGCCCGCAGCGGATCACCAACGCCGGCCGGCACGACCCCAACCCGGTCTCCCGGGCCTTCATCGACGCCGCCGTCGAGCTGGGCCACCAGGAGATCGAGGACTTCAACACCGACGGACCGCGGCGCGGCCTCTTCGGCACCGGCTGGCACCACATCGACGCGGCCGACGGCCGCCGCCAAGGCGTCCTCGCCGCCTACCTGGAGCCGGCGCTACGGCGCCCCAACCTGACCCTGCGCACCGACGCGCAGAGCACCCGCCTGCTCTTCGACGGGGACACCTGCACGGGCGTCGAGTACGTCCAGCTGAAGGCTCCCGCCACGCTTCCGGCCGGCGACGCCCCGGGCCGGACCGTCCGGGACGGCCACAGCGTCCCCGCGGCGCCCGGGTCGCACACCGTACGGGCCCGACGCGAGGTGATCGTGGCGGCCGGGGCGATCGAGTCCCCGAAGCTGCTGCTGCTCTCCGGCATCGGCCACCCCGAGCAGCTGCGCGAGCACGGCATCGAGGTCACCGCCGCCCTGCCCGGGGTCGGCGAGAACTTCCACAACCACGTCCTGACCGGGCTGATGGCCGAGGTCACCCAGGAACTGCCGCCGCCGGCGCAGAACCTGTCGGAGAGCGCTCTATTCCTGTCCTCACGGCCCGGGTTGCCCGCCCCCGACCTGCAGATCGCCTTCGTCCACGTGCCGTTCGACGTGATCGTCGGCCAGGACCACCCCGACACGGTGTCCATCCTGCCCGGCGTCGTACGGCCGGTGTCGCGCGGCTGGATCAAGCTGGCGAGCGCCGACCCGCTGGCCCATCCGCTGATCAACCCGAACTACCTGGGCGACCGGTGGGACCTGGAACGGATGGTGCAGGGCGTCAAGATCGCCCGGGAGATCTTCGCGACCTCCGCCTTCTCGCCCTGGTACAAGCAGGAGCTCCAGCCCGGCCCGGGCCACGTGAGCGACGACGACCTGCGGACCTTCGTGAAGCAGAAGTCGGAGAGCTACCACCACCAGGCCGGCTCCTGCCGCATGGGCGTCGACGACCTCTCCGTCGTCGACCCCGAGCTGCGGGTGCACGGCGTACGGAACCTGCGCGTGGTCGACGCGAGCGTGATGCCCGCGGTCCCGTCCGGCAACTGCCACACCGCCATCGCGATGATCGCCGAGCGCGCGGCGGACTTCCTGAAGGGGGCCTCCCGTGTCTGACGCGATCCTGCGCGAGGGCGCGCTGTCCGGGACCCGGATCGCGGTCCTGGTCGAGAGCGACTACTACGAGCCGGAGATCTTCTACTACCAGCGCCGCTTCGCCGAGGAAGGCGCCGAGGTCGACTTCCTGACCCGGCTGTGGGGCAACGACTCCATCACCTTCACCGGGCACGAGTACCGGGCGCCGTTCACCGCCGACAAGTCCCTGGAAGGCCTGAGCGACGACGAGCTGCGCCGCTACGCGGCGATCATCGTGCCCTCCGGCATGGTGGCCGACCGGCTGCGCTACACGGAGGACGTGGACGTCCTCGCCCCGGCGACCGAGCTGCTGCGCCGGGCCTTCGAGGAGCCGACGGTCCTCAAGGGGATCATCTGCCACGGCATGTGGCTGGCCTCCTCGATCCCGGACCGGATCCGCGGCCGCAAGGTGGTCTGCCACAACAACCTCATCGGTGACGTCCGGAACATGGGCGGGGAGTACGTCGACGAGGACGTGGTGGTCGACGGAGACCTGGTCACCGGCCGCACCGGCGCCCACCACCACCTCTTCGCCCGCCGCATCATCGAACTGATCGCGGCCGGTCGGGGCCGGGGAGCCGGCTGATGGCCGCCGGGCTGCGGTGGTCCCACGTGGGCCTGAACTGCACCGACCAGAAGACCACCGAGGAGTTCTACACCCGGTACTTCGGCTTCACCCGGGCCCGTGTGGTCGACCTCGGCGAGTCGCGGATCGTGTTCCTGCGCAAGGGGGACGCGTATCTGGAGCTCTTCGCGGCCGGCGACACCGCACCGGCCCGGGCGGCGAACGACGACGGTCCGCAGGCCCCCGGCCGTATGCGCCACCTGGCCTTCCAGACCGACAGCGTGGACGCGTTCCTGGCCGAGCTGGGCGACGCGGCGGAAGTGACCCTGGGACCACTGGACTTCGACGACTTCATCTGCGGCTGGCGGACCGTGTGGGTCCGCGACCCCGACGGGGTCATCGTCGAGGTCAGCCAGGGATACGAGGACGACGGCTCTCACGACAAGGACGGTGCGTGACCCATGGCTGACGCCGTGACCTTCTCCTTCTCCGACACGATCGCGGGCTACGTCACCCGCTTCGACTCCGGGACCCGGCTGCTGAGGCTGAAGACCGCCGACGGGCGCGAGTTCGACGTCTCCCTCGCCGGCAACCCCAGCGCCGAGCTGGTCCGCAACCTGGACGAGCCCTACATCGACGCCTCCGGGCACATCGACGAGATGCTCTCGCCCGGCCGGTTCCTCTTCGTCTACGGGGTCCACTACCCGGAGCGCGGCGGCAGCTTCGACGCCAAGCGCCTGGTCTTCCTGGGCCGCGGGGCCGAGGACTACCGCTTCGAGGAGCCCAGCTGGTGGATCAAGCAGATCGAATCCCTGGCCGACTTCTACAAGAGGGCGCAGTTCGGCGACGGGCCGGTCGACTTCACCGAGTACCGCACCGAGATCCGGCTCGGCGGTGACAAGACCGCAAGCCACGTCCAGGAGACCGACACGATCTCCCGGCTGGTCTACGGCATGGCCTCGGCCTACCTGCTGACCGGCAAGGACGAGTACCTGGAGGTCGCCGAGCGCGGCACCGAGTACCTGCGCAAGCACATGCGGGTCGTGGACAGCGAGGAGGACGTGGTCTTCTGGTACCACGGCATCAGCGTCGACGGGGACAGCGAGCGCAAGCTCTTCACCTCGGAGTTCTCCGACGACTACGACGCGATCCCGATGTACGAGCAGATCTACGCGCTGGCCGGCCCCATCCAGACGTACCGGGTCACCGGTGACATCCGGATCAAGAACGACGCGGACGCCACCATCCGGCTGTTCGACAAGTTCTTCTTCGACCCGGAGCAGGGCGGCTACTACTCCCACATCGACCCGATCCTCTTCAGCGCCGACCACGAGTCCCTCGGCGAGAACGCCGAGCGCAAGAACTGGAACTCGGTCGGCGACCACGCGCCCGCCTACCTGATCAACCTGTACCTGGCGACGGGCGACCAGAAGTACGCCGACTTCCTCGAGTACACCTTCGACACCATCGCGGACAAGTTCCCGGACTACGAGAACAGCCCCTTCGTCCAGGAGCGCTTCTTCCGCGACTGGTCGCACGACACCGCGCACAGCTGGCAGCAGAACCGCGCGGTGGTCGGCCACAACCTGAAGATCGCCTGGAACCTGATGCGGATGAACTCGCTGAAGGCCAAGCCGGAGTACGAGCAGCTCGCCAAGAAGATCGGCGAGATCATGCCGGCGGTCGGCAGCGACGTGCAGCGCGGTGGCTGGTACGACGTGGTCGAGCGGCTCAAGGATGGCGACCAGGAGGCGTACCGGTTCGCCTGGCACGACCGCAAGGCCTGGTGGCAGCAGGAGCAGGCGATCCTCGCCTACCTCATCCTGAACGGCACGGTCGGCGGCGACGCGAACCTGCGCGAGGCCCGGCAGGCCCAGGCCTTCTACAACACCTTCTTCCTCGACCACGACGAGGGAGCCGTCTACTTCAACGTGCTCGCCAGCGGTACGCCGTACCTGCTCGGCACCGAGCGGCTCAAGGGCAGCCACTCGATGTCCATGTACCACTCGGCGGAGCTCTGCTACCTCTCCGCCGTCTACAACAACCTGCTCATCAACGGGCGGGAGATGGACTTCCACTTCCAGCCCGACCCGACGAACCTGCCCGACCGCGTCCTGCGCGTCTCGCCCGACCTGCTTCCCGCCGGTTCGGTGCGGATCGCGTCCGTGGAGATCGACGAGAAGCCGTACACCGACTTCGACGCCGACGCACTCACCGTACGGCTGCCCGATGTCCAGGGCCGGGTGAAGGTCAAGGTCCGGCTGCGCCCGGTGACCAAGTAGCGCTCAACGGGGGGCGCCCCAACCAGAGGGGAACGCAATGACTCTCAACGTCAAGGAACGCCGGAACAAGACGGGCACCGTGCTCGTCGCCACCGGCGAGATCAACAGCGAGACATCCGGCTCGCTGCTCCAGGCACTGCTGCCGCTGGTCCGCGAGGGCAAGCCGCTGAAGATCGACCTCACCGCGGTCACCTACGTCTCCAGCGCGGGCCTGCGCACCCTGCTCGTGGTCTACCGCGAGGCCCAGCACGCCGGCGTCGCGGTCACCCTCTACGGGGTGAGCGAAGAGGTCCGGTTCGTCATGTCGGCCACCGGGTTCCTCGACTTCTTCGAGACCGGCGAGGCCGTCGCCGCGGCCGCCAAGGCCAAGGCCAAGGCCAAGGCCAAGGCAGCGCGATGACCGAGACCCGGTCCGAGCAGGTGCTGCGCGTCGACGCGTACCCGACCCACGAGGTGGGCGGGTACCGCGTCCGCGCCGGCAAACCGTTCCCCTTCGGGGCCAACGTGGTCCCCGGCGGGGTCAGCTTCTCCGTCTTCTCCGACCAGGCCACCTCCATGACCCTGGTCATCTTCAAGCGCGGAGAACCCGAGCCGATGGCCGAACTGGAGTTCCCCGAGGAATTCCGCACCGGCAGCGTCTTCGCCATGACCGTCTTCGGCCTCGACCACGAGAACATCGAGTACGGGTACCGGGCCGACGGCCCCTACGACCCCGTCACCGGGCATCGCTTCGACGCCCGGCAGGTGCTCTCCGACCCGTACGCCCGCCTCATCGCAGGCCGTGACGTGTGGGGCGTGGAGCCGGACCGCAGCCGCGGCTACCAGTACCGCTCCCGCGTCTGCCTCCAGGACTTCGACTGGGGCGACGACACGCCGCTGGGCATCCCGGCCGAGGACCTCGTCGTCTACGAGACCCACGTACGCGGCTTCACCCGGCACCCCTCCTCGCAGGTCACCGCACCCGGCACCTTCGCGGGGCTGCGCGAGAAGATCCCGTACCTGAAGGAACTCGGGATCAACTGCATCGAACTGCTGCCGGTGTTCGAGTTCGACGAGAGCGACAACCCCCGCAGCAACCCGGAGACCGGCGAGCAGCTCTTCGACTACTGGGGCTACAACACCGTCTCGTTCTTCGCGCCCAAGGCCGGCTACGCGGCCACCGGACGCTACGGCATGCAGGGCGACGAGTTCCGCACCCTGATCAAGGACCTGCACGCGGCCGGCATCGAGGTCATCCTCGACGTCGTCTTCAACCACACCGCCGAGGGCAACGAGCAGGGCCCGACGATCTCCTTCAAGGGGCTCGACAACGCCACGTACTACATGCTCACGCCCGACGGGTACTACTTCAACTTCAGCGGCACCGGCAACACCGTCAACTGCAACCACCCCGTCGTGCGCAACTACGTGCTCGACTGCCTGCGCCACTGGGTCGCCGACTACCACATCGACGGCTTCCGCTTCGACCTGGCGGCCATCCTCGGCCGGGCCCTGGACGGCACCCCGCTGCCCAACCCGCCGCTGCTGGAACTGCTCGCCTACGACCCGGTCCTGCGGCACACCAAGCTCATCGCCGAGGCCTGGGACGCCGGCGGCCTCTACGAGGTCGGCAACTTCCCGGCGTACGGCCGCTGGGCCGAGTGGAACGGCAAGTACCGCGACACCGTACGCAGCTTCCTCAAGGGCGACCCCGGCGTCACCGGCGAACTGGCCACCCGGATCGCCGGATCACCCGACCTGTACGCCACCCGCGGCACCGCGGCCTCGGTCAACTTCCTGACAGCGCACGACGGTTTCACCCTCGCCGACCTGGTCTCCTACAACGACAAGCACAACGAGGCCAACGGCGAGAACAACAACGACGGTGCCAACGACAACAACAGCTGGAACTGCGGCGCCGAAGGTCCCACCGACGACCCGGAGATCAACGCGCTGCGCATCCGGCAGATGAAGAACGCCCTCGCGATCCTCTTCACCAGCCAAGGCATCCCGATGCTGCTGGCCGGCGACGAGGTCGCCCGCACCCAGCAGGGCAACAACAACACCTACTGCCAGGACAACGAGCTCTCCTGGTTCGACTGGGACCAGGTCGACGACAACACCGAACTGCTCCGGTTCACCCGGGAGCTGATCGAATTCCGCAAGCACCACCGCGAGCTGCGCTCCACCGCCCACCCCACCGGCCAGGTCCGCGAGCACCTGGGCCTGCCGGACATCAGCTGGCACGGGGAGCGGGCCTGGCAGCCCGACTGGTCGGCGGAGAGCCGGCTGCTGGCGGTGGCCCGCTGCGGCACCGGTGACGACGACGTGGTGTACGTGGCCATGAACGCGCACTGGGAGTCGCACGACCTGGAACTGCCCGCCCTGCCGGGAGGCCGGAGCTGGCACCTGTTCGCCGACACCGGGGCCGAGGCACCGTACGACATCCGCACCCCCGGAGCCGAACAGGAGCTGGACAACGCCGGGAAGTACCTGATCGGCCCGCGCTCCGTGGTGATCCTCGTGGGCCGCACCGACGATCGCGACGACCTCGACACGCCCTGACCGAACACGCCCTGACCGAAGGAGACCCTGACATGCCGCTTTCCGTGTCCCTGAGCATCGAGGGCGACACCACCGTGATCGAACTGACGGGCGAGCTGGACGCCAAGACCGCGCCGGACTTCCACCGGACCATCGAGAAGGCCGCCGGCCACGGCACCCGCACCGTCGAGATCAGGATGGCCGGCGTCGGCTACATGGCCAGCGCCGGACTGCGCTCCCTGGTCTTCGCCCAGCAGAAGGTCGCGAACGACGTCACCATCAAGGTGGTCGGCGCCATCGAGCCCGTGTCCCGGACCATCCGGACCGCCGGGCTGGACCGGAGCATCGTCCTGACCGATGAGTGACCACCGTGACTGACATGGTCGAACTGGCGAGCACGCCCTGCGTACTGGAAGTGCCCGCGACGGTGGGGGCACTGGGCGACATCGCCGCGCTCGTCCTACGACTGGCCGAGGCGGCGGGCCTGGACAAGGGCGCCACCTACCGGCTCCGGCTGGCCGTGGACGAACTGGCCACCAACGTCGTGATGCACGGGTACCGGGGCGGCGACGGACGGATCACCGTCCGCGGCCGCTCCGGCCCGGGCGGGGTGCAGATCGTCATCGAGGACTGCGCACCCCCCTTCGACCCCGTCGAAGGCCGCCTGCCGCCCGCCTGCCCCGGGATCCCCCCGGAGCAGCGGCGGATCGGCGGCCTCGGCATCCACCTGGCGCTGACCAGCGTGGACGAGTTCGGCTACGCGCACAGGGACGGCCGCAACATCAGCACCCTGACTGTGAAGGCTGAGGGGACGGACCGATGCCCTCCACGACCGTGATCATCCTCGACGCGTACCCGCCACCGCCGCCCGAGCTGCTCGACGCTCTGCGGACGATGGACGCGGCACTCGTCACCCGCTCCCTGAAGGAGCTGCGCGAAGGAGCACTGGAACTGCTGCCCGTCGCGGACGTGCTGCTCGCCCCCGCCGAGTCCGACGGGGAGGCCGTACGGATGGCCGTACGCCGGCTGCGCCGCTGGGCCGGGGCCCCCATCGTGGTCGTCTGGACCGTGACGGAGTTCGCCGCCCTGGAGAAGCACGTCCGGATCGGGCACGACTACCTCGTACCACCCTTCCTGCCCGCCCTCGTCGGGGCCCGGCTGCACAGCTGCTCGGAGCGCGCCGGACTCGGCCGCACCCTGCGCGAAGCCGACGCCCGCGCCGAACTCATGGGCTACGAGAAGGAACTGGAGATCGGCCGGGAGATCCAGGCGGGCTTCCTGCCCGAATCGATGCCCGTCCCCGACGGCTGGGAGATCGACGTGCGGTTCCGTCCCGCCCGGCAGGTCGCCGGCGACTTCTACGACGTCTTCGAGATCTCCCGCGGCCGTCGGCTCGCCTTCGTCGTCGCCGACGTCTGCGACAAGGGGGTCGGAGCCGCGCTGTTCATGGCGCTCATCCGCTCCCTCCTGCGGCACACCGCGCAGAACAGCGGCCTGCAGCACCTGGTCGCCGCCGGACGAGCCGGCGGCAGCCGCCGGATCCCGGTCGTCGGCGCCACCCCGCTGCTCAACGCGGTCACCGCCACCAACGGCTACCTCACCCGCAACCACCTGCGGCAGGGCTACTTCGCCACCCTCTTCTTCGGGGTGCTCGACCCGCTCACCGGCAGCCTCGTCTACATCAACGGCGGCCACAACCCGCCCCTGCTGCTGCCCGCCGACGGCAGCCCGCCCGTCGCCCTCCACATCACCGGACCGGCCGTCGGCATCCTGCCCGACTGCGTCTACACCCTCGGCTACGCCCAGCTCGACCCGGGCGACACCCTGTTCGCCTTCACCGACGGAGTCCCCGAGGCCCGCTGCCCGAACGGCAGCTTCCTCGGCGACGACCGCATGCTGGAACTGCTCACCGGGCCACCGACCAGCGGCAAGGACGTGGTCGACCGGATGGACTGGGCGGTGCGCGAACACACCGGCACCGCCGAACAGCACGACGACGTCACCATGCTGGCCCTGCACCGGCCACGCGCGGCGCGGGGGCCGCGCGCGGACGGCGCCGGCACCCGGGTGGTGGCCTAGATGACCCGCACCATCGTCGTGCACTCGCACCGCGGTGGGACGGGCAAGTCCTCGGTACTGGCCAACCTCGCGCTGCTCCTCGCGGCCGAGGGGCGCCGGGTGGGGGTGGTCGACACCGATATCCAGTCACCCACCCTGGACCTGCTGTTCCGCCTGGGGCCAGGCCCCTCCCTGACCGACTACCTGCTCGGCCGCTGCGAGATCGAGACCACCGCCCAACAGACCGGCACCGTTTCCGGTCCGGGGGCCCTGTACGTCGTACCGGCCCGGACCGGGACGGCCGCCCTGCGCGAGATCATGGCCGGCGGCTACGACGTGGGGCTGCTGCCGGAGGGCTTCGACCGGCTGGCCGCGCACCACGACCTCGACGTCCTGCTGCTCGACACCCACGCCGGGCTCAACAACGAGTCGGTGACCGCCATGGCGAGCGCCGACGTACTGATGATCATGGCGCGGGCCGACCGGATCGACCTCTCGGGGGTCGAGGAGACCATCGCCCTCGCCGGACGCCTGACCTGCCGGCGGAACCTCGTACTGAGCATGGCTCCCGAGGGCATCGACCGGGAGGCGGCCCGCCGGCGCTCGGAGGCGGTCTACGGGGCGCCACTGGCCGGGATCCTTCCCTACTCGCCGGAAATGGCGGCTCTGTACGGGGAACGCATATTTGCCGAAGCCCACCCCGACCACCCCCTGGTCGGTGAATTCCGCACCATCATCTCGGCGTTGGACGCACGTGACGAAGTATCGCGGGCCTGACGTCGTCCCCCTTACGCCCCCCGCGGGTGGCGTGTTGAATCGGCAGCGAATCCAGAACAAGGAGAGAATCATGAAGATTCTCGTCGTCATGACGGCCAAAGCCACACTGCATCTGCTCGACGGTGAACAGCACCCCTCGGGATTCTGGGCCGAGGAATTCGTCGTGCCCTTCTCGCTCTTCAAGGCGGCCGGCCACGACGTGGACGTGGCGACGATCGCGGGCACGGCGCCGACCGTCGACCGGACGAGCATCGACCCCCAGTTCCTGCGGTGGGTCCGTCCCGAGGGTTCGCCGGACGAGGACGCGGCCAACGCCGCCGAGTACGTCCGGGTCATCGGGGACACCCCCCAGCTGAGCGCCCCCATCGCCCTGGAGACCCTCACCGAGAAGGACATCGCCGACTACGACGGCGTGTACGTCAGCGGCGGCCACGGCGCCATCGGCGACCTCCCCAAGTCCGACGAGCTCGCCCAGATCCTGCGCTGGGTCATCGCGCAGGACAAACCGCTCGCCACCGTGTGCCACGGCCACACCTCGCTGCTCGCGCTGCGCGACGGCGAAGGCCGCTGGCCCTTCGAGGGCTACCGCATGACGGCCTTCTCGCACGACGAGGAACTGGTCACCAACATGGCCGGCCGGCTCCCGCTGATCCTGGAGGTCGAACTCACCCGGCTCGGCGCCCGCTACGAGAAGGCGGAGGCCATCTGGGACTCGCACGTGGTCGTCGACCGCAAGCTGACGACCGGCCAGAACCCCTACTCCTCCAAGGCCCTCGCCGAGACCTTCTTGACGCAGCTCGCGAAGGGCTAGTCCCCCCGCACCCCGAAACCGGAAGGCAGCCATGACCAAGCGTGAGCTGAGCGGCCAGCCCCTCGCCAACCCCGGGAAACTGTTCATCGGCGGCGCCTGGGTCCCGGCCCAGGACGGCCGTACCGAACCGGACATCAGCCCCGTGGACGGGCAGGAGATCGTGCCGGTGGCCCAGGCCGCCGCCGCCGACGCGGACGCGGCCGTCGCCGCCGCCCGCACGGCGTACGAGGAGGGCCCCTGGAGCAGACTGTCCGCCCAGGAGCGCGCGCTGCGGCTGAACCGGGTCGGTGAGCTCATCGAGCGCGACCTGGAGGAGATCGCCCTGCTGGAGACCGTGGACATGGGCAAGCCGTTCGCGTTCTCCAGCACGGTCGACGCCCCCATGGCCGCCCAGCTCATGCACTACTACGCCGGGGCCGTGACCCGCGTCGACGGCTCCTCGCGGGCCCCGGCCGGCGGCCAGCTCGCCTACACCCTGCGCGAACCGCTGGGCGTGGTCTGCGCCATCACCCCGTTCAACTTCCCGCTGCTGCTGTCGATGACGAAGATCGCACCGGCACTCGCGGCGGGCAACACGGTGGTCCACAAACCCTCCCCGGCCACCCCGCTGACCGCCCTGAAGATCGCCGAGCTCTTCCAGGAGGCGGAGATCCCCGACGGCGTGCTGAACGTCATCACCGGTCCGGGCGTCGAACTGGGGGAGACCCTCACCGGCCACCCCGACATCGACAAGATCGCCTTCACCGGCTCCACCTCGGTCGGCCAGACGATCATCCGCAAGGCGGCCGGCACCCTGAAGAAGGTGACGATGGAGCTCGGCGGCAAGTCCGCCAACATCGTCTTCGCCGACGCCGACCTCGACGCCGCCGAGGAACTCGCCTTCTTCGGCATCTACTACAACAAGGGCGAGATCTGCACCGCCGGATCCCGGCTGCTGCTGCAGCGCCCCATCCACGACGAGATGGTCGAACGCCTGGTCCGCCGGGCCGCCGACCTCAAGCCCGGTGACCCGCGCGACCCGGCCACCCTCTTCGGACCGCTGGCCCACCGCGGCCAGTTCGACAAGGTCAGCTCCTACATCGAGGTCGGCGAGAAGGAAGGCGCGATCCTGCGCACCGGCGGCAGCGGATGGACCCCCGAGGGAGCCTCCAGTCAAGGCCTGTACTTCCTGCCGACGATCTTCACCGGCGTCGACAACGGCATGCGGATCGCCCAGGAGGAGATCTTCGGCCCGGTCCTGTCGATCATCCCCTTCGACACCGAGGAGGACGCCGTACGCATCGCCAACGACAGCGCGTACGGCCTCGCCGCCGGCGTCCACACCAAGGACCTGCGGCGCGCCCACCGGGTCGCCTCGCAGATCAAGGCCGGCACGGTCTGGGTCAATTGCTACAACCAGTACGACCCCGCCGTGCCCTACGGCGGCTACAAGGCCTCCGGCTACGGCCGCGAGTGCGGCCCCGAGTCGCTGGAGAGCTACACCCAGACCAAGTCGGTCTGGATCGGCATGGACTGAGAGCGCTACCGAGATCGACCGAGACCTCCACTCCCGAGGAGCGGCAATGCGGACAGGCATCATCGGCACCGGGCGGATCGGCTCGACCCTGGCCAGGATCCTCGTGGCGGCAGGCCACCGGGTCGTCCTCGCCAATGCCCGGGGCCCGCGGACCCTCGACCCGCTCGTGGCCGAGCTGGGACGGGCCGCCTCGGCGGCGCACCCCGCCGAGGCGGCCGACCGGGCCGAACTCCTGGTGCTGATGGTGCCCTTCGAACGCGTCCGCGGACTGCTCCCGCCGTACGCCGTGCAGGACAAGGTGCTGGTGGACGCCACCAACGCCTTCGGCGGCCCCGGCGGCGCGCCCGCCGACCTCGGCGGACGCGGCTCCAGCGACCTGGTCGCCGAGTGGTACCCCGACGCCCAGGTCGTCAAATCCCTGAACACCATGCATTTCGAAACCCTCGCCGTCGCCGGTACCACGACCGCACCCGGAGAACGCCTGGCGCATTTCACCGCGGGCGACGACGTGAAATCGAAGGAAATCGTCGCGGGAATCATCTCGGATCTGGGATTCGCACCCGTGGACACCGGCCCGTTGCACTCCGGAGGAATTCTCCAACAGCCCGGCGGGCCCCTTTTCAACCGGCCGCTCACGGAAGCGCAGGCGCTGGCATGGATATCACACTGAAGGTGAACGGAAGACCCGAGCAGTTCTCGGCGCAGCCGAACGAACTGCTCGTGGAACGGCTCCGCGACGGCCTCGGGCTGACCGGCACCAAGGTCGGCTGCGACACCGGCCAGTGCGGCACCTGCGTCGTCCGCCTCGACGGCAGGTCCGTCAAGAGCTGCCTGGTCCTCACCGCCTCCGCCGCCGGCGGCGAGGTGGCCACCATCGAGGGCGAGACCACCCGCGGCGGCGAACTGTCCGGCCTCCAGGAGGCACTGCGCCAGGAGCACGGCACCCAGTGCGGCTTCTGCACCCCCGGCATGGTCATGGCCCTCGGTGAACTCGTCGACGCCACCGCCGGCGGCGAGGCCCCCACCGAACCAGAGATCCGCGAATGGCTCACCGGCAACCTGTGCCGGTGCACCGGCTACCACAGCGTCGTACGGGGCGTGCAGCGCGCCTGCGCGGCCGCCCGCGCCGAGGCGCCCGCCACCGTGCCCGCCACCGTGCCCGAGCCCGCCGCCGTCGCCGCTTCCACCGCAGCCGGACAGGAGGTGTGAGGGACATGACCGCAGTGACGGGGGAGGCCCCGGCCACGGGGAGCGGAGTCCTCGGACAGCCGCTGGACAGCCGCGAGGACCCGCAGCTGCTGCGTGGCGAGGCCACGTACGTGGCGGACATCGACCTGCCGGGCACCGCCCACATGGCCATCCTGGGCAGCCCGGTGGCGCACGCCAAGATCCTCTCCATCGAGACCAAGGCCGCCGAGCAGCTGCCCGGCGTGCTCAAGGTGGCCACCGCCGCCGACTTCACCGACGTCATGCCGCTGCCCTGCATCTGGATCCCCGGCGGCGTCGAGAGCCACTTCCCGCCCCACCCCTACGGACTTCCCGGCGCCCGCCCGGTCCTCACCGGCGACACCGTCCGGCACGTGGGCGACCCCATCGCCGTGGTCGTCGCCGAGACCCCGCGCCAGGCCACCGCGGCGCTCGCCGCCATCGCCGTCGAGTACGAACCGCTGCCCGTCGTCACCCGCGCCGACGAGGCGCTCGCCGAGGGCGCGCCCCAGCTGCACGAGGCCGTCCCGGGCAACCTGAACGCGTACTGGACCTGCGGCGACAAGGACCGCACCGACGCGGCCATCGCCGAGGCCGAGGTCACCGTCGAGCTCGACCTGGTCAACCAGCGCACCATCAACAGCCCCATCGAGCCCCGCGGCGCGGTCGGCGACCACAACGCGGCCACCGGCGAGTACACGCTCTACGCCTCCACCCAGGGCCCGCACAACCACCGCTTCCTGCTCTCGGCGCTGGTCCTCGGCATCCCCTTCAACAAGCTCCGGGTGATCGCCCCGACCGTCGGCGGCAGCTTCGGCACCAAGGGCTACCTGTACCCGGACATGGCGCTGGTGCTGCTGCTGTCCAAGGAGCTCGGCCGGCCCGTGAAGTGGGTGGACACCCGCACCGGGCTGATGAACTCCACCGTCCAGGGCCGCGACCACCGCCAGCACGTCACCCTCGCCGGCACCCGCGACGGCCGGATCACCGCCGTCCGCTGCACCAGCTACGCCAACCTCGGCGCCTACCCCTCCACCATCGGCCCCGGCGTCGCCACCGCCCTGATGGGCCGCTCCATCAGCGGCATGTACGACATCGACGCCGCCTTCTGCGAGGTGTACGCCGCCTTCACCAACACCGTCTCGCTCGGCGCCCAGCGCGGCAGCGGACGCGCCGAGGCAGCCTTCCTCATGGAGCGCCTCGTCGACCGGTACGCCTCCGAGATCGGCATGGACCCGGCGGCCGTCCGCCGCAAGAACCTGGTGCCGAAGGAGAAGTTCCCGTACGACAACGGCCTCGGCTGGACCTACGACTCGGGGAACTACCAGCTCAACTTCGACAAGGCCATCGAGCTGTCGGGCTACGCCGACATGCCCGCCCGCAAGGCCGAGGCCCGCACCCGCGGCAAGCGGCTCGGCGTCGGCCTCGCCACCTACGTCGCGATCTGCGGGGTCGGCCCCTCGACCCGGATGTCCCAGGAGGGCATGCTCGGCGGCACCTGGGAGAGCGCGAACATCCGCGTCCACCCGACCGGCGAGGTCACCGTCACCGTGGGCTCCGCCTCCACCGGCCAGAGCCACGGCACGGTCTTCGCCCAGGTCGCCGCCGACGAACTCGGCATCGACCCGGACACCGTCCAGGTCCTGGAGGGGGACACGCAGAAGGCCCCGTACGGGCAGGGCACCTACGGGTCCCGCTC
Source organism: Streptomyces sp. CLCI03 (assembly GCF_053615355.1). NCBI lineage: Bacteria > Bacillati > Actinomycetota > Actinomycetes > Kitasatosporales > Streptomycetaceae > Streptomyces > Streptomyces sp. CLCI03. Next base: position 6,607,620 of record NZ_CM132132.1, read on the forward strand.
CTACAGCATGGCCGCGCCCGCCGTCGCCCTCACCGCCCGCAAGATCAAGAGCAAGCTGATCCGGGCCGGCGCCGTCTTCCTCGGCGTTCCCGAGGACAAGGTCGTCTACGAGGGCGGCCGGGTGTACGAGGACGGCAACGAGCGGAACACCAAGACCTTCGCCGAGCTGGCGATGTCCATGTGGTACGGCTGGGGGCTGCCGGCGGAGATCGAACCCGCCCTCGACGAGACCACCCACTTCGACCCGCCGGACTTCAACTACCCCTTCGGGACGCACGTGGCGGTCGTCGAGGTCGACGAACTGACCGGCGAGACCGAGGTGGTGTCCTACACCGCCGTCGACGACGCCGGCCACATCGGCAACCCCAAGATCGTCCTCGGCCAGATCGAGGGCAGCATCACGCACGGCCTCGGCCAAGCCCTGATGGAGGCCGCCGTCTACGACGAGCAGGGCCTGCTCGTCAGCTCCGACCTCACCTCGTACGCCTTGCCGCGCGCCGCCGACGTGCCGTTCTTCACGCTCGACAAGACCGTCACGCCCAGCCCGCACAACCCGCTCGGCGCCAAGGGCGCCGGCGAGATCGCCACCGTCCCGCCCGCCGCGGCCGTCGTCAACGCCGTCGTCGACGCCCTGGCCGACCTGGGCGTCCAGCACATCGACATGCCCCTCACCCCCGAGAAGGTCTGGCGCCGCCTGAGAGGGGAAGCCCAGTGATCCTCACCGAGTTCGACTACGTCCGGCCCGCAGACCTCGACGAGGCGCTGGCCCTGCTGTCCGGGACGCGCGGCGCCCGGATCCTGGCCGGCGGCCAGAGCCTGCTGCCCGACCTGCGCTCCGGAGCCGACCGGGCCGCGCTCCTGGTCGACATCCGGCGGCTGGCGGAGCTGCGCTCCGTCACGCGCACCCCCGACGGCACCCGGCTGCGGATCGGGGCCCTCACCACGCTCGCCGAGCTCGCCGCCGACCCGCTGGTGCTCGCCGAGGCCCCGGAACTGGCCGCCGCGGCCCGCGCCAACGGTGACCCCCAGGTCCGCAACCTCGGCACCGTCGGCGGCAACCTCGTCGCCGCCGGACGGGCCACCGACCTACCGGTCGCCGCCATGGCCGCCGACGCCGTGGTCGAACTGGCCGGCCCCGGCGGGCGGACCACCCTCGCGGCGGAGGAGCTCGCGGCCGGTCCCGCACCCGCCGACGCGGTCCTCACCGCCCTGCTGGTGCCGGCCGCCGGCCCGGCCGCCGCGTTCGAGAAGACCGCCGACCGCGCCACCCGCTACCCGGTGTGCGCCACCGCCGTACGGATCACCCCCGGCGGGCCCCGCATCGCCGTCACCGGGGCCACCTCCCGGCCCTTGCGGCTGCGCGGGGTCGAGGACCGCCTGCGCGGGGGCCCGTACCGCACGGAGGCCGTGCTCGCGGCCTTCCGCGCCGAACCCAGGGAACTGTTCGTCCCCGGGCGCGGCACCTCGGCCGAGTACCTCGGCCATCTCGTGGGGGTCCTCACGGCCCGAGCCTTGCAGAGGGCCGAGCAGGCTCTCGCCCGATAGCCCGACACGGGCACACCACGGGGCCCGCCACGGGCCCCATCACGGGGGAGTGGAGTGACGCAGTGGCCGACACGTCCGAGACGACCACAGGGGTAACGGTGCAGCGGGCCGCGCACGCGGCCGGCGCGCCCAGAGGCTCCGGCTTCTGGGTGGTGGGAGCGGTCCTCGTCCTGCTGATGCTCTCCTCCTCCGTGCCCTCCGCCCTCTACGTGCTCTACCAGCAGGAGTGGGGACTGTCCTCCGGCACCATCACGGTGGTCTTCGCCCTCTACGCGGTCACCGTGCTGGCCGGACTCCTGCTGTTCGGCTCCCTCTCCGACACCCTGGGCCGCCGCCCGGTCCTGGGCGGCGCCCTGATCCTGGCCATGGTCTCCATGGTCCTGTTCGCCGCGGCCCAGGGCCTGGGACTGCTGCTCGCCGCCCGTGCCGTCCAAGGGCTCGCCGTCGGCCTGGCCACCGGGGCGATGGGAGCCGCCCTGCTGGAACTCAGCCCCACGACCAGACCCGCGCTCGGCGCCCAGGTCAACAGCGCCGGCCCCACCGTGGGCATCGGGCTCGGCGGGATCGGGGCCGGACTCCTCGTCCAGTTCGCGCCCGCCCCGACGGTGCTGAGCTACCTGCTGCTGGTCGGCGCCTTCGCCGTGACCCTGGTGGGGGTGGCCCGGATGCGGGAGAGCGCCCCGGGCGCCGGCGGCCGCTTCCGGGTGGTCCCGCACCGGATCCGGATACCGGCGGACGCCCGGGGCCGCTTCGCCGTCCTCGTCCTGACCATCGTCGCCGTCTGGTCGGTGGGCGGCTTCTACCTCTCGCTCGGCCCGCACCTGGCGCTGTCCCTGCTGCGGTCCACCAACTACCTGGTCGGCGGGGCAACGGTCGCCCTGCTCGCGGGCGCCGCCACCGCCGCTCAGCTCATGCTCGGCCGCACCGAGGCGCTGCGCACCGCCGTGCTCGGCCTGCTCGGTCTCCTCGCCGGACTCGGCCTGGTGCTGCTCTCGTTGGGGATCCGCTCGGCCGTCGTGTTCCTCGTGGCCACGGCGGTCCTCGGCAGCGGCTGGGGCGCGGCCTTCCTCGGTTCCTTCCGTGCGCTGAGCGCCCTCGCACGGCCGGCGCACCGCGGTGAACTGACCGCCGCCGTATACGTCTTCGCGTACCTCGCGATGAGCGTGCCGGCGGTCCTCGCCGGGATGCTGACCAACATCCACGGGCTGCACCGCACCTCGGTCGGCTTCATGGCCGCCGTGGCCGGCGTGTGCGCGCTGGCCCTGCTGGCCACCCTGCGACTGGCCGCCCGTACCCGGGCCGAGGGGAGTGCGGCGTGAACGCGGCGGACATGAAGGACCCGGAGCTACGGGCGGCCCTGCGCGAGGTGGAGATCTTCGCCGGGATCACCGACGAGCAGCTGGACTGGCTGGTCTCGGTGTCCGAGCCCCGGATCCTGGCCGACGGTGACGTCCTCTTCCGGGACGGCGAGGAGGCCACCGGCTTCCACGTCCTGCTCGCCGGCGGGCTGGTCGTCACCAAGGTCGTCGACGGCCGGGAGGAGGTGCTCACCCGGCACTCCACCGAGGAGGAGAGCGCCGCAGCCGAGGAGCACGACGGCAAACCCTCGGCCGCCCACCGGTTCACCGGCGAACTGCCCCTGCTGACCGACGGCTCCTACGTGGCCACCGCGGCCGCCAGCGGCCCGTCGACCACGGTGGTGGCCTATCCGAAGCCGGTCTTCTTCGAGATGCTGACCCGCTGCCACGGGGTGGCCGCCGTACTGATCCCCGTACTGGCCTGGCGCATCAAGTCCTCCGAGGTCCAGGCCCGCAAGCGGGCCACCGTGGAGGCGCTCGGCACCCTGGCCGCCGGGCTCGCCCACGAGCTGAACAACCCGGCCGCCGCGGTGGCCCGGGCGGCTCAGGAACTGGCCCCCGCCCTGGAGCGGCTCACCCGTACCGCCCAGGCCTGGGGCGCGGCCGCCACGGGCGCGGAGCGCTCGCTCCTCGACCGGGTCGCCGCCGAACTGGACGAGCTGCCGCCGCCGGCGACCACCGACCCGTTCGCCCAGGCCGACGCCGAGGAGGAGATCGCCGACTGGGCCGAGGAGGCGGGCACCGAACGCCCCGGCCTGCTCGGATCCGGGGTCGCGGACCTGGGACTGGAACTGGGCTGGCTGCGGGAGCGGCTGGCCGGCGTGGGGGAGTCGGCCCTCGCCCCGGCCCTGGACCACCTGGCGGCGCTGCTGGAGATCCGCTCGCTCGCGGCGGAGCTGCGGGCGGCGGGCCCCCGGATCTCCCAGCTCGTCTCCGCCACCCGCGATTACGCCAACCTCGACCGGGCGCCCGAACAGCGCTTCCCGGTGACCGACGGACTGGAGAACACGCTGGTCGTCCTGCGTGCCAAGCTCGCCGGCATCAGCATCGTGCGTGAGTACGAGTCCGGACTGCCCGAACTGACGGGCTATCCCAGCGAGTTGAATCAGGTGTGGACCAACCTGGTCGACAACGCTGCGGAGGCCATGGAGGGCTCCGGCGTCCTGACCCTGCGTGCCCGTGCCGAGGGCGTCTGCATGGTCGTGGAGGTCGCCGACACCGGCCGCGGCATCCCGGCGGAATCCCTGCCGCGGATCTTCGAACCCTTCTACACCACCAAGGACGTGGGCAAGGGAACGGGCCTGGGGCTGCACCTCAGCTACCGCATCGTGACCCAGCGCCACCACGGGTCGATCGCCGCCCGCTCGCGTCCCGGTGAGACCCGGATGGTGGTGCGGCTGCCCTTCGCCGGCAGCGCCCAATCCTGCGCCTCACCTGCGACAACACCCGAAACGGCACCCATCGTGGGCACCTCTCCCAGTTGAAACGGAGTCGACATGGCCAACTACGACATCTCCAAGCTGCACCCGGTGTTCGTCCGCCAGATGGAGGCGCTGGCCGCCCTGGACATCGAGGCGGTGATGAAGAACTACACCGACGACGCCGTGCTCCTGCGCTTCGAGGGGGTCTCGGTCGGCATCGAAGCGGTTCGCGAGACGTTCACCGGCTATCTCACGGTGAAGCCCACGCTCGTCGAACTCCAGGAGTACATCGAGACCGAGGACACCATCTTCTATCGGGCGATCATGAGCCTGAACGGTGAACCGGAGCACGCGTTCGGGACGCTTGTCGTCCGCGATGGCCGAATCTGGCGCCAGACCGCCGGATTCGGCAGCTGACGGCCGGAATCTGGGTAGCGTGTGCGGGGAGGGCGCCGCAGCGCCCTCCCCGTATGTGTGGGCCGGCCGCGGACGGCCGCCGAGTCGCATATATGCGAGGCGTGGTAAAGGGGAGGTCATGGAAAACGAAACCGGTCGGATCGAGGCATTCAGTGACGGCGTATTCGCCATCATCATCACGATCCTCGTTCTGGAATTAAAGGTTCCGGAAGAAACCGGGTCGGACTTCTGGCACGGAGTCCGGGAACAGTGGCCGCATTACGCCGCCTATGTGGTGAGTTTCCTCATCATCGGCGTCATGTGGGTGAATCACCACACCATCTTCAGCCACCTCAAGCGGGTCGACCGTCCGCTGTTGTTCCTGAATCTGATGGTGCTCATGGTGGTGTCGGTGATTCCGTACACCACCAACGTCCTGGCCGAGCACCTCACCGAGGAGGGCGACTCCGCCAGCCCGGCCGCGGTCCTCTACAGCGGCGTCACCGTGGCCTACGCCCTGGCGTTCCTGGCCTTCTGGTGGTACGTCACCCGGGTCGGTCACCTCTTCCACGAGCAGGTCGACAAGGAGGGCGCACGCGCCACACGGGTGCGCTTCGGCCTCGGCGCCATCGCCTACCCCCTCACCGTCCTGCTGGCCTTCTACTCCGCACCACTCACACTTGTCGCCCACTTTCTGATCGCGATCTACTATGCGGCGAACCAGATCCCCATCCCCCTCGTGGTAGAGGAAGAGCGGCTCGAAACTGCCAGCGACCTCAGGAAGTAGCCGCCGGGGCCTACGGCCGTTCTATGCGGTCAAGTAGGGTATTGGATCTAGCTGGTCGCGGGGGAGGCCCAGATGGCTCGCGTAGTCCTGCCGGAGGATTCCACGACGGAAATCTCCGAATTGATCGACGTCCTGATCTCTCTTCTCTTCGAATCATTACCCCGGCGGGACCAGCGAAACTGGGCCCGCGTTTATCTGAACGGCCTGGTGCGGACCGCCGGGAAGAAAACAATTCGTAACATCGCCGGAACAGGGGCCAGTTCCGTCGAGCAGAGCCTCCAGCAGTTCATCAGCAAGTCCCCCTGGGACTGGACCCCGGTCCGCCGCTCCCTCGCCCAGCACCTCGAACGCACCGCGCAGCGCCCCCTGGCCTGGGTGCTCCAACCCATGGTCATAGAGAAGGCGGGGGACCGCTCCGTCGGCGTCGGCCGGCAGTTCGTCCCCCAGCTCGGCCGCACCGCCAACTGCCAACAGGCGAGCGGGATCTGGCTCGCCTCCAGCGAGGCCAGCTTCCCGGTCGAGTGGACCCTCACCCTCCCCGGGCCCTGGACCAACGAACTCCTGCGCCGCCGCCGCGCCGGCATCCCCGACACGGCACGCTCCCTCACCCCCGCCCAGGACGCCGTACACGCCGTCCAGCGGATGGCCGCCGGCTGGCAACTCCAGCGCCGGCCCGTGGTGATGGAGGTCGCCAACGGCGATCTCCCGCAGAGCATCGAGTCCTTCACCCTCCAGGACATCCCCTTCGTCTTCAAGGTCGACGGCTCACTGCCCGTCTCCTTCGGCGGCGCCGGCCGCCACAAGCCCGGACCGCACACCGCCCCCGCCCGTGAGCTCATCGACTCCCTGCGCTCCCAGCGCCGCGTCGTCGAATGGACCCGCCACGGCCGCGCCGAGGGCGCCGTGACCCTGCTGACCTCGGCCTCGATCTTCGCCACCCCCTGCGAGGACCGCCCCGTACCCGCGCCGCCCACCCCGCTGCTGCTGGTCGGAGCCTGGACCGAAGCCGCCCTGCTGCCCTCCGAGTTCTGGATCACCAACATCGGAGACCGGCCGCTCGCCCAGCTGTTCCTGCTCGCCAAGCTCACCGACCGCGTCTCCCTCGACTTCGCCGAGACCTGCGAACCCGTGGGCATCCGGGACTTCGAGGGCCGTTCCTTCCGCGGCTGGCACCACCACGCCACCCTCGCCAGCGTCGCCCACGCCGCGAAGCTGCTCGGCGCGCGCCCGCGGCTCCCCGACGGCTACCCCGGCCCCACCCGGTCGGCCGCCGCCACCGTCGTACCGCCCCGACAGGCCACGGCCCGGCCGGCGACCCCGGCCGTCCTGCCGCCGCGCCCGCACCTGCCCGGACAGACCCCACGCCGCGAATACATCCGCTGATGCTCGACATCGCCGAGCAGCTACGCGCGTGGTGCGCCGCGCAGCGGGAATTCGCGCTGGCCACCGTCGTCGCCGTCACTGGGAGCGCTCCCCGCGGCCCCGGCGCCTCCCTCGCCGTCGACGCCGAGGGCACCGCGCTCGGCTCCATCTCCGGAGGCTGCGTGGAGTCCGCCGTGCACGCGCTGTGCCTCGACGCCATCGCCTCCGGCGAAGGCGGCCTGCACCGCTTCGGCTACAGCGACGACGACGCCTTCGCCGTGGGCCTGACCTGCGGCGGAGTCCTCGACGTCCTCGTCACCCCGGTGCGCGGGCTCGACCCGGTCCGACCCGTGCTCGGCTCGGTCCTCGACGCCGCCGCCGGGGGCACCCGGGCCGCGCTCGCCCGGGTCGTCTCCGGACCACCGCCCCAACTGGGTCGGGCGCTCGCCGTCCACGCCGACGGCTCCTACGAGGGCGGGCTCGCCGGCGGCCCCGACCTGGACCGGGCCGCCGCCCGCCGGGTACGGGCGCTGCTGCTGGCCGGACGCACCGGCACCGCCGAGCTCGGCACCGCCGGCGGGCTCTGCGGCCGGCCCCTGACCCTGCTCGTCGAATCGGCCGCCGAACCGCCCCGGCTGCTGGTCTACGGGGCCATCGACTTCGCCGCGGCCCTCGCCCGGATCGGCGCCTTCCTCGGCCACCGGGTCACCGTGTGCGACGCCCGGCCCGTCTTCGCGACCCCGGCCCGCTTCCCCGACGCCGACGAGGTGATCGTCGACTGGCCGCACCGGCACCTGGCCGCCGAGTGGGCCGCGGGCCGCCTGGACTCCCGTACCGCTGTCTGCGTCCTCACCCACGACGCCAAATTCGACATACCGCTGCTCGAACTGGCCCTGCGCCTGCCCCTGGGGTACGTGGGCGCCATGGGATCGCGGCGCACCCACGCCGAACGCGAGAGACGGTTGCGGGCCGAGGGCGTCACGGACGCCGCCCTGGCCCGCTTGCGCTCACCCATCGGACTCGACCTCGGCGGCGCCACCCCGGAGGAGACCGCGCTGGCCATAGCCGCCGAGTTCACGGCCGTCCGACACGGCGGATCGGTACTCCCGCTGGCCCGCCGCCACGGCCCCGTCCACCGCCGGGCACGGCCCTACGGGACCAAGGTCCCGTAGGAAAGGACCACCCGGCCCGGTATGTCCTGGACGATCAGCCCGGGCGGCGTGAACGCCAGGTCGTGGGAGAATGAAGTACGTGCGTTTCCTCGGCTGTCCTGCCGGGGCGTAGACGGATCCTTCGATCGACTGGGATGTTCAGCACGTGCGTTTCCTCAATGACCTGAAGCCGCCGTACGACCTGACGTACGACGATGTGTTCATGGTGCCGAGCCGCTCCGCGGTCGGTTCCCGTCAGGGTGTCGACCTGTCCTCGCCCGACGGCACCGGCACCACCATTCCCCTCGTCGTGGCCAACATGACCGCCATCGCGGGCCGCCGGATGGCCGAGACGGTCGCCCGCCGCGGCGGAATCGTCGTCATCCCGCAGGACATCCCGATCGAGGTCGTCACCGACGTCATCTCCTGGGTGAAGACCCGCCACCTCGTCCTCGACACCCCGATCACGCTGGCGCCCAGCCAGACGGTCGCCGACGCCCTGTCCCTGCTGCCCAAGCGCGCCCACGGCGCCGGTGTCGTCCTCGACGCCGAGGGCCGCCCGGTCGGCGTCGTCACCGAGCACGACCTGACCGGCGTCGACCGCTTCACCCAGCTCTCCGAGGTCATGTCGAAGGAGCTGCTGCTCATCGACGCCGACATGGACCCCCGCGAGGCCTTCAACCAGCTCGACGCCGGCCACCGCAAGCTGGCCCCGGCCGTCGACAAGGACGGCAAGCTCGTCGGCATCCTCACCCGCAAGGGCGCCCTGCGCGCGACGCTCTACACCCCCGCCACCGACGCGAACGGCAAGCTGCGCATCGCGGCCGCCGTCGGCATCAACGGCGACTTCGTGGCCAAGGCCAAGCAGCTGCTCGACGCGGGCGTGGACACGCTCGTCATCGACACCGCACACGGCCACCAGGAGTCGATGATCAACGCGATCAAGGCCATCCGCGCCCTGGACCCGCAGGTCCCGATCGTAGCCGGCAACATCGTCGCCGCCGAGGGCGTCAAGGACCTCATCGACGCCGGCGCGGACATCATCAAGGTCGGTGTGGGCCCCGGCGCCATGTGCACCACCCGCATGATGACCGGCGTCGGCCGCCCGCAGTTCTCCGCGGTGCTGGAGTGCGCGGCCGAGGCCAAGAAGTACGGCAAGCACGTGTGGGCCGACGGCGGTGTGCGGCACCCCCGCGACGTGGCGATGGCGCTCGCCGCCGGCGCTTCCAACGTGATGATCGGCTCCTGGTTCGCCGGTACGTACGAGTCCCCGGGCGACCTCCAGCAGTCCGCCGACGGGCGCCTCTACAAGGAGTCCTTCGGCATGGCCTCCGCCCGCGCGGTGCAGAACCGCACGAGCGAGGAGTCGGCCTACGACCGCGCCCGCAAGGGCCTGTTCGAGGAGGGCATCTCCACCTCGCGCATGTTCCTCGACCCGGCCCGCCCGGGCGTCGAGGACCTGATCGACTCGATCATCGCGGGCGTCCGCTCCTCCTGCACCTACGCCGGTGCCGGCTCCCTCGCGGAGTTCGAGGAGAAGGCCGTGGTCGGCATCCAGTCCGCCGCCGGCTACGCCGAGGGCAAGCCGCTGCACGCCAGCTGGAGCTAGAGCTGGATCCGGTACCGTCCCGCGACCCCGGACCGTCCTTGAGGGACGGTCCGGGGTCGCGGGCGTTCCCGGGGCGGGGCTCCGCCCGCCCTCAGGGCCGGGGAGGACGCTGTCCCGAGGGCGAACTGTGCACCCCCACCCGGTACTTCGGGATGCGCAAGGTGACCTTCATGCCGGCCCCGACGCCCGTCTCCATCACCGGACCGTAATCGTCCCCGTACACCTGCCGGATCCGCTCGTCGACATTGGGCAGCCCGATCCCGGAGGAACCCCCGTGCTCCCCGGCCAGGATCCGGCGCAGCAGGGCCGGATCCATCCCGACCCCGTTGTCCTCCACCGTGATCACCGCCTCCGCGCCCGCGTCCCGCGCCGTGATCGTGATCCTGCACTCCTCGGTGGAGTCCTCCAACCCGTGCTTGACGGCGTTCTCCACCAGGGGCTGCAGGCACAGGAACGGCAGCGCCACCGGCAGCACCTCCGGCGCCACCTGCAAGGTCACCTTCAACCGGTCGCCGAACCGGGCACCGGCCAGCGCCAGATACTGCTGGACCGACCGCAACTCGTCGGCGAGCGTGGTGAAATCACCGTGCCGCCGGAAGGAGTACCGGGTGAAGTCCGCGAACTCCAGCAGCAGCTCCCGGGCCCGCTCCGGATCCGTCCGGACGAACGAGGCGATCGCGGCCAGCGAGTTGAAGATGAAATGCGGGGAGATCTGTGCCCGCAACGCCTTGATCTCCGCCTCCATCAGCCGGGTCCGCGACCGGTCCAGCTCGGACAGCTCCAGCTGCACCGACACCCACCGCGCGACCTCCGTCGCGGCCCGCACCAGCACCGCGGACTCCCGCGAGCCGTACGCCACCAGCGCGCCCAGCACCCCGTCCTCACCGGTCAGCGGGGCCACCACCGCCCACTTCAGCGGACAGTCCGGCCGCTGGCACTCGGTCCGCACGCTCTGGCTGCGGCCCGACGCCAGCATCACCGCCACCCGGGCCATCGCCCGCCGCTGATGATGGTCCGCGCCCGGACCGTCCCAGGCCAGCACCGACTCCCGGTCGGTGAGGCACAGCGCCTCCGTGCCCAGCAGCGACCGCAGCCGCCGGGCCGCCTTGCGGGCGGCGTCCTCGGTCAGCCCGGCGCGCAGCGGCGGAGCGGCCAGCGAAGCCGTGTGCAGGGTGTGGAAGGTGGCCCGCTCCACCGGGGTCCCCAGATCCATGCCGGCCGCCCGCTCCCCGTGCCGGGCGTGCCGCATGCCCGCCGCCCAGCCCACGCCCAGCAGCAGCACCGCGCCCGCCACCGCCAGCACGGCCACGACCGCCGGGGCCACCCCGCTCACCGCGCACCCCCCGCGCGCTCCCCGGCCACGACCTCCGGCAGGTGCAGCCGCGCCAGGGTGGCCGCCGTGCCCGCCGGGATCCGCGACCGCGTCGCCAGCGACACCGCCACCATCGTCAGGAACCCCAGCGGCACCGACCACGCCGCCGGCCACGCCAGCAGCGTGTGCGTCCACCCCGGCGGTGCCAGCTCGGCCCGGGTCGCCAGCACGGCGCCCAGCGCCGCCCCGCCGCCCGTGACCAGCCCGGCCACCGCACCCGGCGGGGTCAGCCCGCGCCACCAGATGCCCAGCACCAGCAGCGGACAGAACGAGGACGCCGACACGGCGAAGGCCAGGCCCACCGCGTCCGCGACCGGCACCTCCGTCGCCACCGCGCTCCCGGCCAGCGGCACCAGGATCGCCACGACCGCCGCCGACCGGAAGCTGCGTATCCCGCGCGCCGGCAGCACGTCCTGGTGCAGCACCCCCGCCACCGCCATGGTCAGCCCCGACGCCGTCGACAGGAACGCGGCGAAGGCACCCCCGGCAAGCAGCGCGCCCAGCAGATCGCCGAGCGACCCGCCGAGCATCCGCTCGGGCAGCACCAGCACCGCCGCGTCCGCGTCACCGGTCAGGGCGAGCTCGGGCGTGTAGATCCGGCCCAGCGCCCCGTACACCGGCGGCAGCAGGTAGAAGACGCCGACCAGCGCGAGCACCACCAGCGTGGTGCGCCGCGCGCTCCGCCCGTCGGGGCTGGTGTAGAACCGCACCGCGACGTGCGGCAGGCCCATCGTGCCGAGGAAGGTCGCCAGGATCAGCCCGTACGTGGCGTACAGCCGGTACGCGCGCAGCCCGTCCGAGGTCGCCGCCGTCCAGGTGGACACACCGGGCCGCGCCTCGGCCAGGGTGTCCGGGACGGGCGTGTCCGGGGCGAACTCCAGCCGCGCGTGCGCCCGTACGACATGCTCACCGGCGGTCAGGGTCAGCGGCGCCGACAGGTGGTCGCGCCCGTCCACCCGCCCGGTCACCGTCACCGTCAGCGGATCGGCCACCGACAGCCGCACGTCCTGGGCCACCGTCACCGAGGTGTGCTCGCGGAAGACGGCCGGGGCGTCGAAGGTGGCCCGCGGCGCCCCGTCCCCGACCCAGGCCGCGATCAGGAAGAACGCCGGCACCAGCAGGGCCGTCAGCTTCAACCAGTACTGGAAGGCCTGGACGAAGGTGACCGAACGCATCCCGCCGCACCCCACCGCCACCGTCACCACGAACGCGACGACCAGCCCGCCGACCCAGTGCGGGGCCCCGGTCAGGATCTCCAACGTCAGCCCGGCGCCCTGCAACTGCGGCAGCAGGTACAGCCAGCCGACCCCGACCACGAACAGCACCGCGATCCGGCGCACCACCAGCGAGTCCAGTCGCGCCTGCGCGAAGTCGGGCAGCGTGTAGGCGCCCGAGCGGCGCAGCGGGGCCGCCACGAGCACGAGCAGCACCACGTACCCGGCGGTGTAGCCCACCGGGTACCAGAGCATCTCCGGCCCCTGGAGCAGCACCAGCCCCGCCACCCCGAGGAAGGACGCGGCGGACAGGTACTCGCCGCTGATGGCCGCCGCGTTCAGGCGGGGCCCCACCGTGCGTGAGGCGACGTAGAAATCGGAGGTGGTCCGCGACATCCGCAGGCCCAGCGCGCCGACCAGGATCGTCACCAGGACGACGACGGCGACCGCGGTCAGCGCGTACGTCTGGTTCACCGGGGCGGTCCTTCGGCAGGGGAGAGGTGACCGGAGTCTACGCACGCCCCTGACCGGGCGACAGACGCGATTCGGACCCACCGGAGCCGCCGGATCCGCCAGGCCGGACCAGCCCTGTCACAGTGCCGGGTCGCGGTGTTCCGCGCAGTCGCGCAGGGCGATCTCCAGCTCCACGTACGACTCCTCCGCCCGCCGGAACGCCAGCGTCAAGGCCGCTTCCGCGCGCGGCGGCACCTGCTCGCGGACGCCCTCGCGGGCCTCGTAGAGGATGTCGGCCCAGCGGGCGGCCGCACTGCGCAGTCGGGCCAGCAGCACCTCGGCCTCGGCGGGCCCGGCCGGCCGGGCCCGGGGCAGCCCGCTCAGAGCGTCGACCAGCGCCTGGATCTCGGACATCTCGCTCCTCCCGCGCCGGAAGATCCACGATACGAGAGGGGTGACGCGGCCGAGCGCCGATCGGAACGGCCGTGCGGCCGACGGTTCCGGCGGATCGCCGTACGCCCTTCCCGGCGCGACGAACGGCGCTCCCGAGCGCCGGACGGTCAGGGGTGAACGGCCCGAGGCGCCTGGGACGGCGGCCGGTTTCAGCCGGTCGCGTGCCGCATCAGCAGGTCCCGCAGCTCCCGCGCGTGTCTTCGGCTCACCTGGAGCTCCGCGGTTCCCACCCGGACACTGGTGGTCCCGGCCTCCAGCCGCAGTTCGTCGATCCGGGCCAACGCCACCAGATGACGGCGGTGGATCCGTACGAACCCGCGCGGCGCCCAACGCTCCTCAAGTGTGGACACCGGGATCCGCACCAGGTGGCTGCCCTCGTCGGTGTGCAGGCGGGCGTAGTCGCCCTGCGCCTCCACGTAGGAGATGTCCGCGATCGCCACGAAGCGGGTGACCCCGCCCAGTTCGACGGCGATCTGGTCCGACGCCCGGTCGGCGACGGTGACCTCGGTGACCGGGCGGCGCGGCGCGGGAACGGCCGGGCCACCCGCCGCCGGGGCGTCACCCGTCGGCATGCCCGCCGGGCCCTCCTCGGACCGGCCCAGCTGCGCGCAGGCCCGTCGGACGGCCTCGGCCAGTCGCTCCGGGCGCACGGGCTTGAGCACGTAGTCCACGGCCTTCAGGTCGAAGGCCTGTACGGCGAAGCCCTCGTGGGCGGTGACGAACACGATCAGCGGGGGCCGCGCGAACCCGGCCAGCAGCCGGGCGATGTCCAGCCCGGTCAGCCCGGCCATGTGGATGTCCAGGAACACCACGTCGATGGCGTCGGCCCCGTCCGGGCCGGACTCCAGCGCCCGGGTGACCCGACGCAGGGCCTCGGTGGCGTCCGAGGCACCCTCCGCGCTGCGCACCCGGGGGTCCGAGCGCAGCAGGTAGAGGAGTTCCTCCAGGAGCGGCTTCTCGTCGTCGACGGCCAGTACGCGCAGCATGCGGCCGAGTCTAGAGAGGACTTGCCGGGGGCGGAACGGGAACGGGCGCGGCCCCCGCCCAGGGGGGATGTGGGCGAGGGCCGCGCGAACGGGGTGGGGGGAGTGCGGGGACGGAGGGGAGGGGCGCCGGCTACTGGACGGTGATGAGCTTGCCGTCGGGGGACACGGCGTACCAGGTGCCGCCCACGCCCTGGCCGTTGACGTCGCCGGGCTTCTTGTCACCGGTGAAGGTGTAGACGGGCCAGCAGTCGACGCTCTGCTGCTTCTGGCCGTCCGGGCGGTTGAGCACCGTGTAGTTCTTCTCGACGATCCCCTTGTCCTTGGCCTTCTCCAGCGGTGCGACGACCGGCCACTTGGCGAGGCAGTCGCCCACGCACTTGGAGGTCATCGGCCACTGGGTGTCCGGCTTGAACCGGTAGACGGTCATGCCCTTGCCGTCGACGATGTGCTCGCCCAGCTTGGGGTCCTTGGCCACCGACAGCTTCCCGTCGGCCTCAGCGGCGCCACCCGCCGGAGCCTCGCCCCCGCCCTCGGCCGGGGCCGCGGGCGCCGGGGCCGCGGTCGGCGCCCCCTTCGCGGCCTTCTTGCCGTCCGCTCCGAGCGCGAACCACACGCCGCCGACGCCCTGGCCGTTGACGTCGCCCGCCTTGGTGTCCTTGCTGTAGCGGTACGCGGGCCAGCCACCCACCGTCAGCTGCTTGCTGCCGTCGGTGCGCACCACCTCGCCCAGCAGCGCCGGGTCCATGCCGGCGGCGGCGGTGACGTCACCGGCGGCGACCACCGGCCAGGTCTTCTCGCAGTCCCCGTCGCAGTTGGACTTCGGCGGCTTGGCGGTGTCCTTGTCGAAGCGGTAGAGGGTGAAGCCGGCGCTGTCGGTCAGGACCGGCCCGACCTTGTCGTTGGAGGCCATCGCGAGCTGTCCGGCCGGCTTGGCGTCCGTGGCGGGCGCGGCTCCGGAGCCTCCGCCCGCGGCGCCGTAGCCTCCGTCGGAGCCGTAGGCGCCGTCGGCGGCGGGCGGGGCCTTGCTGTCCTGAGCGGCTGCGGCGGCCCCGACCGGCTTGGTCGTGTCCGCGGCCTTGTCGTCCGTGGGGCCGCAGGCCGTCGCCGCGAGGACGACGACGATCGCGGCCGCGGCCAGGGTGGTTCCGCGCTTGATGCCCATCTTGATCTCTCCCACGTGTGGTGTCCGGTGTCCGCCACCGTGGTGGCGTCAACTGTGCTCAGGACACGCTCCGATGGGAGAGATCTGTTCACCCGGTCCGGTGTGGGGTGTTTCACTCACCCGACACCGAACCCGCTGCGCCGCAGAGCCGTGGCCACAGCGAGGCCGAGAACCTGATGTCCGCTGTCGTTGGGGTGCAGCCCGTCCGCCAGGTGCTCGGGACCGAGCAGGTCCCGGCCCGGGAGGACGGCCAACCGGTCGTCCCCGGCGGCGATCCGGTCCCGGGTGGCCCGCTCCATCGCGTCCCGCAGGGCGCCGAGGGTGGCGCCGAGCTTGTTCGGGGTGCGCTCGGCGTCGGGCCGTAGGACGGGCGAGACCAGCAGGATCGGGGTCCGCGGATGCCCCTGGCGGACCAGTTCGAGGAACGCGCGCGTGGTCTCGTACAGCAGGGGGGCCGAAAACGGCACCCGGGACCAGCAGTTGGTGCCGAAGGCCAGGGTGAGGACGTCGGCGGGCAGGCCCGCGAGCTGTTCGGCGGTGGTCAACTCGCCGCGCGCGGCCCCCGCGTAGCCGAGGTTGACGGTGTCCCAGCCGAGCGCCCGGCCGGTGACGGCGGGCCATCCGTGCGCGGGGCGGGTGGACCACCAGCCCTCGGTGATGGAGTCGCCGTGCACCACCCAGCGCGGCCCCGGCGGCGCCGGGGTGAGCGGGCCGCCGATCCCGCGCAGCCCGAGGATCAGCGGGGACTGGGTCTCGGGCGGGTGGAGGGTGAAGGGGCCGGTGCCGCCGCCCAGGTCGATCCGTACGACGGCTTCGGCGGCCGGGTCGGTGAACACCTCGGTGACCACCCCGTGCCGGTCCCACAGCGCGAAGCCGTGCGCGAGGTCGCGCAGCGCGTCGGTGGGGCCGGGCACGGTCGCCCGGTAGCGGACCTCCACCGCCCGCGCGGTCTCGGTGGTGAACTCCAGCCGGACGCCGATGGGCAGGGTGGAGCGCTCACCGGTGTCCCAGGGCAGCCGCATGGTGTCGGCCGGATCGGCGCGGACCGGCCGCCCCCGGTCCAACCAGGCGACCCCGCGCAGGAAGGGCAGCGCGTCCTGCCAGGGCGCCGGCTCGTCCGGATGGCGCTGCAGCCCGAGTACGGGCTCCGCCGGCAGTTCCGGTCCTGCCGGCACCGCTGGTCCCGGTGGTCTCACTGGTCGCCTCCGATCGTCGGGTAGGGGACTTCAGGCCGACCCCGCCGTCCACCACGAGCCTCTGCCCCGTGAGGTACGAGGGCCACGGCGAGGCGAGGAGGTGCGGGGCGGCCGCGATGTCCGCGGTCTCGGCGACCCGGCCCGGCGGGGCGTTCTCCGCGTCGCGCCACCGTCCCTCGGCGCCCGGCAGGGCGGCGACCCGCGGGGTCCGCACCACCCCCGGTGCCACCGCGTTCACCAGTACCCCGCTCGGACCCGGTTCCACCGCCGCGGAGCGCACCAATGCCATCGATGCGACCTCCGCGGCTCCGTACGCCGCGCGCCGGGGGCGTCCATCTCGTGGCGCACGTCCGGATCCATGGCGGCACGCTGCGGCAGATCTGACGAAGTGTCAAGAAAAGGGGTCGGGGGTGACCTGCGCAGCGATCGATCATCCCTACGCAACAAACGACTGTCCGTGACCGATCCGCGCAATGATCGTGCGCCAATGTGCAAGGATGGTCCATTACGGGCGGTATCACTCAGCTCGTAGGCTCACTCGCTGTACGTGGAGTGGCGCGGATCGCCTGCTCGGCGGTCCCCCATGAGCAGACCCTTCTTCCGATGGGCCCTGCCCTGCTCCGGATCGTCGCGGTCGACGCCTCCCCTGACCTCCCCGATCCGCAGTGACAAGGAGTCCCCTCGTGCTCGACCACGGCCAGGCGCCACCCCTCGCTTCCGAGGCCAAGAGGCCCGTCAACCCGCTGCTCCGCCGCAAGCCGGTGGAGCAGTTGGTCTCCGAGGGCGGCCAGGGTGAGGGCGGCGCGCTGAAGCGTTCGCTCACGATGTGGCAGCTGACCATGATCAGCATCGGCGCGACCCTGGGCACCGGCATCTTCGTCGTCCTCGGCGAAGCCACCCCGATCGCCGGCCCGGCCGTCTTCATCGCCTTCATCGTCGCGGGCCTGACCGCGCTGTTCTCGGCGCTCTCCTACGCCGAGCTCGCGGGCTCCATCCCCGTCTCCGGCTCCTCGTACTCCTACGCCTACGCCACGATGGGCGAGCTCATAGCCTGGATCTGCGGCTGGTGCCTCGTCCTGGAGTACGGCGTCTCCGTCGCGGCCGTCGCCGTCGGCTGGGGCCAGTACCTCAACGAGCTGCTCGACGGCACCCTCGGCATCACCATCCCCGAGGGCTTCTCCGCCCCGCTGGGCGAGGGCGGCTACATCAACATGCCCGCCCTGGTCGTCGTGATGCTCTGCATGGTCTTCCTGCTCCGCGGGGCCAAGGAGAGCGCCCGGATCAACTCGATCATGGTCGGCGTCAAGATCGTGACGCTGGCGCTCTTCATCGTCATCGGCTTCATGGGCATCAAGGCCGGCAACTACACCCCGCTGGCCCCGCTCGGCATCACCGCCATCAGCACCGCCGCGTCGATGCTCTTCTTCTCGTACATCGGCTTCGACGCCGCCTCCACCGCCGGTGAGGAAGCCAAGAACCCGAAGAAGGACCTGCCGCGCGCGATCATGCTCTCGCTCGGCATCGTCACCGTGATCTACTGCCTCGTCGCCCTGGTCGCCGTCGGCGCCATGCCGTGGCAGGAGTTCGAGGGCAGCGAGGCCGCCCTGGCCCAGATCATGGAGAACGTCACCGGACACTCCTTCTGGAGCGTCATCCTCGCCGCGGGCGCCGTCGTCGCCATCGCCAGCGTCGTCTTCGCCGTCCTCTACGGCCAGACCCGCATCCTGTTCGCCATGTCCCGCGACGGCCTGATGCCCAAGGCCTTCGCCAAGGTCGACCCGAAGTCCGGCACCCCGCGTGTCAACACGATCATCGTCTGCCTCTTCTGCGGACTGCTCGCCGCCTTCATCCCGCTGGGCGAGCTGGCGAACGCCACCAGCATCGGCACGCTCTTCGCGTTCGCCCTCGTCAACGTGGCCGTCATCATCCTGCGCCAGACCCGCCCCGAGATGAACCGCACCTTCAAGGTCGCGCTCTTCCCGGTCACCCCGATCGTGGGCTTCCTCCTCTGCGCCTACCTGATGACGGAGCTCCCCGGAATCACCTGGCTGGTCTTCGGTGGCTGGATGGCCGCCGGGCTCGTGATCTACTTCTTCTACGGCATGCGCCGCTCCAGCCTGGCCACTGTGGCCGCCTTGGCCGACACGGCCGAGGAGGTCGCTGAACAGAAGTGATTCACCCCCCGTGCGACTGAACGATCTCGACGAACGCATCGTGCACGCCCTCGCCGAGGACGCCCGCCGCTCCTACGCGGACATCGGCTCCGAGGTCGGGCTCTCCGCGCCCGCCGTCAAGCGGCGCGTGGACCGGCTACGCGCCGAAGGAGCCATCACCGGCTTCACCGTCCGCGTGGACCCGGCCGCCATGGGCTGGGAGACCGAGGGCTTCATCGAGATCTACTGTCGGCACAACACCTCGCCGGACGACATCCGGCGAGGACTGGAGCGATACCCCGAGGTGGTGTCCGCGTCGACCGTCACCGGCGACGCGGACGCCCTCGTCCAGATCTTCGCCTCCGACATGCGCCACTTCGAGCGGGTCCTGGAACGCATCGCCGGCGAGCCCTTCGTGGAACGCACCAAGTCGGTACTCGTCCTCTCCCCGCTCCTGCGCCGCTTCACCTCGGGCGCGCCCGCCTAGGGCCCTGGAGCTACGGCCGCGGGGTGCGCAGGCCCAGGAACAGGGGGCTGCGGCGCAGGGTGAAGCCCATCGCCTCGTAGAGCCGCACCGCCCCGGTGTTCGCCTCCGCCGCGTGCAGGAACGGGCGGTCCCCGCGCTCGCGGACCTCCGCCGCGACCGCGCGCACCAGCCGACCCGCCAGGCCCCGGCCCCGATGGTCCGGGTGCGTGCACACCGCGCTGATCTCCGACCAGCCCGTCGGCCGCATCCGCTCCCCGGCCATCGCGACCAGCCGGCCCTCGTGGCGGATCCCGAGGTACGTGCCCAGCTCCACCGTCCGGTCCAGGAACGGGCCGGGCCGGGTCAGCCCCACCAGCTCCAGCATGTCCTTCACATCGCCGGGCCCCAGCCGTATCGCCTCCGGCTCGGCCCCGGCCCGTACCGCCCGGCCGTCCAGCTGCACACCCGGCACGCTCACCTGCGTCTCCCACCCCGGCGGCGGGGTCAGCAACCCGGTCACCCACACCTCCTCCCCGGGACCGACCAGCGCGGCCAGATCCGCCCACGCCCGCGGATCCCGCGGATCGGCGAGCGCCGCGAACGGCGACGTGTCCAAGGTGTAGCGGGCCGCCAGACCCGCGGGCGCGAACTCGGCGAACTCGCGGTGCGGCCCCGTCAGCGCGGCCCAGACCGGATTGTCGAGTACCTCACTGCCGCACAGCGTGCCGCTCTCGGGGGACATCGGTGCGTGACTCCTTCCGTAAGGCGACGGCGTCCAGGTCGTGACCGCCTTCTTGACGACCCCCGGCGCCACCACGAAACTGCGGGGGACGGCCATGACGGACGACGCCCGCCACCGGAAGCCTAACCAGCACCGGACGGCGGCGGCCGAGGACGAGGGACGGGGGTGGGCGGCAGTGGACACGGCCCCGACGGCACACGCGGACAAGCACACGGACACGCGGGCCCGGACCCTACGGCGCTGGTGGCTCACCCGGCGCCTGCACATCGACCTCCTGCGGGTGTGCAGCGCATTCGGCCCGCGCGGCTGACCCCCCACAGAGACGAGTGACCCGGACCGGGCGCGCACCGCGCCGCCCGGGGCCCAGCCGTGTTGTCCTCCACCCCAGGAGAGTCATGTCGCACACCGTCCTGCCCCGCACCCCGCTGCCCCGCACCGGCCCGGCGCCCGCCCCGCGCGGCCGCATCGGAGCCGGCTTCTCCCCCGTACCGCACCGCTACCACCTCTACCTCCGCGTCGCCTGTCCCCACTCGCTGCGGATCACCGACACCCTCACCGAGCTGGGCCTGGCCCACACGATCACCGCCACCGTCCTCGGCACGGACCCCCGAGCCGCCGAGTACACCGCACTGCGCCTCGCCTACGAGGCCACCGGCCACCACTTCGAGGGCACCCTGACCGTCCCCGCCCTCGTCGACGGCTGGAGCGGCCGCGTCGTCTCCGACCACACCCCCGACATCCTCGACGACCTGCGCTTCCTGGCCGCCCACCCGGCCTTCCGCGCGAGCGCCTAGAGGAAGGCCGCGACAGGGGCCGCACAGGGCCCGTACGGGGTCCACGAGGGGGGCCCGGGGCGCCCGCGCAACGAATCGCCGCGTCGGTGGTGGAACACGCAACGAATCGATGCGCGGAGCGCAACGCTCACGGCTTGTCCGGGTCGAACGCGCGAACGTACCGTTTTATGACCCCCTCCCCGCCTGTCACAGAGGTAGCCCATGCCCCCGCTGCGCACCGCCCTCCTCCAGAGCTCCGGAGTTCTCGGCGACACCGCCGAGAACCTCAAGGCGCTCGACGAGGCAGCGGCGCGCGCCGCACAGAGCGGGGCCGGGCTCCTCGTGACCTCGGAGATGTTCCTGACCGGCTACGCGCTGGACCTCCAGGACATCCCCGGCCTCGCCGAACCGGCCGACGGAGCCAGTGCCCGGGCCATCGGCGAGATCGCCCGCCGCCACGGGATCGCCGTCCTGTACGGCTACCCGGAGGGCGCGGACGGCGTCGTCTACAACGCCGCCCAGCTCATCGGCCCCGACGGCGCGGCGCTGGCGAACTACCGCAAGACCCACCTCTTCGGCTGCTTCGAACAGGACGCCTTCACCCCCGGCGACACCCCCGTCGTCCAGGCGGACCTGAACGGCCTCCGCATCGGCATCATGATCTGCTACGACGTGGAGTTCCCCGAGAACGTCCGGGCGCACGCGCTCGCCGGCACCGACCTCCTCCTGGTGCCGACCGCGCAGATGCACCCGTTCCAGTTCGTCGCCGAACAGCTGGTCCCGGTAAGGGCCTTCGAGAACCAGATGTACATCGCGTACGTCAACCGCACCGGCCCGGAAGGCGAGTTCGAGTTCGTCGGACTCAGCTGCCTGGCGAGCCCCGACGGGGTCACCCGGACCCGGGCCGGACGCGGCGAGGAGCTGGTGTTCGGCGAGGCCGACCCCGAGCTGCTGTCCGCATCGCGCGAGAACAACCCGTACCTGCGCGACCGCCGCCCCGGGCTCTACGCCTCCCTCGTCTGAGTCCCCCTTCTTCCCCCAGCCCTGCCGCCCAGCCCTGCCGCAAGGAGACGTACCCCCATGACGTCCACGGTGCCCACCACCGCCGTCCCGCACAGCGACGGACAGCCGCCGATCACCATGTTCGGTCCGGACTTCCCGTACGCGTACGACGACTTCCTCGCCCACCCGGCGGGCCTCGGCCAGATACCGGCGACCGAGCTCGGCACCGAGGTCGCCGTCATCGGCGGCGGGCTCTCCGGCATCATCTCCGCCTACGAGCTGATGAAGATGGGCCTGAGGCCCGTCGTCTACGAGGCCGACCAGATCGGCGGCCGCCTGCGCACCGTCGGCTTCGAGGGCGCCGAGACCGAGGGCCTCACCGCGGAGATGGGCGCCATGCGCTTCCCGCCCTCCTCCACGGCCCTGCAGCACTACATCGACCTCGTCGGCCTGGTCACCGAGCCCTTCCCGAACCCGCTCGCCGAGGCCACCCCCTCGACGGTCGTCGACCTCAAGGGCGAGACGCACTACGCCGAGACGATCGCGGACCTCCCGCAGATCTACCGCGACGTCGCCGAGGCCTGGAACGCCTGCCTCGACGAGGGCGCCGACTTCTCCGACATGAACACCGCGATGCGCGAGCGGGACGTCCCGCGCATCCGCGAGATCTGGGCCAAGCTCGTCGAGAAGCTCGACGACGAGACCTTCTACGGCTTCCTCTGCAAGTCGGAGGCCTTCAAGTCCTTCCGCAAGCGCGAGATCTTCGGCCAGGTCGGCTTCGGCACGGGCGGCTGGGACACCGACTTCCCGAACTCCATCCTGGAGATCCTGCGCGTCGTCTACACCGAGGCCGACGACCACCACCGCGGCATCGTCGGCGGCTCGCAGCAGCTGCCGCTGCGCCTGTGGGAGCGCGAGCCCGAGAAGATCGTCCACTGGGCCCAGGGCACCTCGCTGTCCTCCCTGCACGACGGCACCCCGCGCCCGGCGGTCACCCGCCTGCACCGCACGGCCGGCAACCGCATCACGGTCACCGACTCCTCCGGCGACATCCGCACGTACCGCGCCGCGATCTTCACGGCCCAGTCCTGGATGCTGCTGTCGAAGATCGAGTGCGACGACACGCTGTTCCCGATCGACCACTGGACGGCGATCGAGCGCACCCACTACATGGAGTCGTCCAAGCTGTTCGTCCCCGTCGACCGGCCGTTCTGGCTGGACAAGGCCGTCGACGACAGTGGCGAGCCGACCGGCCGCGACGTCATGTCGATGACCCTCACGGACCGCATGACCCGCGGCACGTACCTGCTGGACAACGGCCCGGACAAGCCCGCCGTCATCTGCCTCTCGTACACCTGGTGCGACGACAGCCTCAAGTGGCTGCCGCTGTCCGCGAACGAGCGGATGGAGGTCATGCTGAAGTCCCTCGGCGAGATCTACCCCAAGGTCGACATCCGCCGCCACATCATCGGCAACCCGGTCACCGTGTCCTGGGAGGACGAGCCCTACTTCATGGGCGCGTTCAAGGCCAACCTCCCGGGCCACTACCGCTACCAGCGCCGCCTGTTCACGCACTTCATGCAGGAGCGCCTCCCCGAGGACAAGCGCGGCATCTTCCTCGCGGGCGACGACATCTCCTGGACGGCCGGCTGGGCCGAGGGCGCGGTCCAGACCGCCCTCAACGCCGTCTGGGGCGTCATGCACCACCTCGGTGGATCCACGGACTCCACCAACCCGGGCCCGGGCGACGTCTACGACGACATCGCCCCGGTCGAACTCCCCGAGGACTGATCCTCCGGGTACGCAAGGCCACGGGCCGTCCCCGCGTGAGCAGCGCGGGGACGGCCCGTTCTCAATGCCCCGGGCGTCCGCGCCCGGCGACGCGCCGCCCCGCCACGTGCCGTCCGGCGACACGCCGGCCGACGAGGTGCAGCCCGGCGACGTGCCGCTCGGGCTGCGCGATGTCGTGGAACACGTCGATCAGGTCCTCGATCTCCTGCCCGTGCGACGTCACCGCCCAGTTGTCGGTGAAACCGGTCCGCATCAGCTCGTCGGACAGGAAGTGCAGCATCGTCTCCGCGGCGTAGTCGTCCGGGACCGTGGCGGAGGTGGCGATCTCCGTCGCCTCCGGGTGCCACTCCGCCAGCTCCAGCAGGGACCGGTAAAGCTTCGTGTCGCCGCGAAACCAGTCGGGGACGGTGTGGTTCTGCTCGCTCATTCTTCCTGCCATCACGTAGCGCGTCATGGAACGGGGCCGTCCGCGGACCGTGATCAGCTCGGCCGCGGAGATGATCACCACCGTAGCCTTCTTTCGGCCGATGGCCCGATGCCGTCCGCGCCGCGCCTCAGCCCCGCGGGGTCAGCAGGCAGCGCCCCACCAGGCCCACGCCCGCGTCCAGGGAGTCCGTGAACTCCTCGGCCAGTTCCGGCGCCCGGCGCAGCGTCCACAGCAGGCGGGCCGCCGACCAGGCCCCGGCGCGAGCGCGCTCCAAGCTCCACGAGCCGACCAGGTGGGTCAGCGGGTCGGCGATCTCCAGCAGGTCCGGGCCGGGCATCAGATCCTCCCGGATGTGCTCCTCCAGGGAGACCAGCGTGTCGCCGACCCGGTCGAAGTCCGCCTCCAGGGCCCGCGGTTCACAGTTCAGCTCCCCGCACGTGGCCACCACCGCCAGCGCCAGGTCATGGCCGATGTGCGCGTTGATCCCGGCCAGCGCGTGCTGGAGCGGACGGATCCCGGGGTGCCGGCGGTACTGCAGCAGGGGCCGCCAGCAGGCCGGGGCCCGGTCCGCCTCGACCGCCGTCAGGTACCGCTCGGCGAACCGCACGCTGAGCGTCTCGGCCCGCCGGGGGGCGGGGAAACCGCCGTGCTCGATCCGCCGGTGCAAGGTCTCCGTCACGGTCAGGTAGACCCGGTTGAAGACGGCGACACCGTCCTGCGGCGGGAGCCGCTCCTCCAGGGCGCGCATCCGCGCCAGCACCGCATCCATGGGGGCAGAGTCGCAGGCACCGACGTGGATCCGGGGAACTTGGCCGTACGCTTCCCCGGTTCGGGCGAAACCCCGTCAACGGGGCTTGTCCTGGCCGTCCCCGGGCTCGTCGTAACCGGAGGTGCCCTCGTCGAGCAGGGGCTCCTGCTTGAGGTGCGCGGGCGCCATGAACCGCAGCGCGTGATAGCCGGTGATCACCACGATCGTGCCCAGCGCGATACCGCCCAGCTCGAAGGTGTCGGTGATCTGCAGCTTCACACCGCCGATGCCGATGATGATGCCCGCCGCGGCCGGCACCAGATTCAGCGGATTACGCAGGTCCACCCCGCCGTTGATCCAGATCTGGGCGCCGAGCAGGCCGATCATCCCGTACAGGATGACCGTGATGCCGCCGAGCACCCCGCCCGGGATCGCGGCGACGACCGCGCCGAACTTGGGGCACAGCCCGAAGAGCAGCGCGAAGCCCGCGGCCGCCCAGTAGGCCGCCGTGGAGTAGACCCGGGTGGCCGCCATGACACCGATGTTCTCGGAGTACGTGGTGTTCGGCGGGCCGCCGACCGCCGTGGACAGCATGGACGCCGCACCGTCCGCCGCGATCGCCGTACCCAGCTTGTCGTCGAGCGGGTCGCCGGTCATCTCGCCCACGGCCTTGATGTGCCCGGCGTTCTCCGCGATCAGCGCGATCACCACCGGCAGGGCGATCAGGATCGCCGACCACTCGAACGCGGGCGCGTGGAAGGACGGGAACCCGATCCAGTCGGCCTTCGCGACCGCCGACAGGTCCAGCCGCCAGTGGTCGACGGCCGCCTCCCCGCCCACCGTGGTGTGGATCTTCCCGAAGAGCAGGTCGGAGAGCCAGGAGATCCCGTACCCGAAGAGCAGCCCGAGGAAGATCGCGATGCGCGACCAGAACCCGCGCAGGCAGACCACGGCCGCCCCCGTGAACAACATGGTCAACAGCGCGGTCCACTGGTCCTGCGGCCAGTACGTGCTCGCCGTCACCGGCGCCAGGTTGAACCCGATCAGCATCACCACCGCGCCCGTCACGATCGGCGGCATCGCCGTGTGGATCACGCGGGCGCCGAACCTCTGGACCACCAGGCCCGCCAGGAACAGCGCCACGCCGACGACGAACACGGCGCCCGTGACCACCGCGCTGTCCCCGCCCGCGGCCCGGATCGCCGCCGCCACACCGACGAACGACAGCGAGCAGCCCAGGTACGACGGCACCCGGCCGCGCGTCGCGAGAAGGAAGATCACCGTCGCGACGCCGGACATCATGATGGCCAGGTTCGGGTCCAGCCCCATCAGCACCGGAGCGACGAAACTCGCGCCGAACATCGCCACGACGTGCTGCGCCCCCAGCCCGGCGGTCCGCGGCCACGACAGCCGCTCCTCCGGGCGGACCACCGCGCCGGGGGCGGGAGTCCGCCCGTCTCCGTGCAGGGTCCAGCCCACGCCGAGGCCCATGTTCCACTCCTCTGCTCCGGACGGCCGCCGCTCCGGCCGCTCACACATCGAGACCGCGGCGCACGGGCTACGTACCGCTGCGGGCGATCGACATGTTACGGGCGGGTTCGGGCCGGTTCGTCGAGGTCGGGGGAGCCGGCCTTCGCCGTCGCCCCGCCGAGATCGTCCCCACCCTGCCCCACCGGAGCCGCCGGGCGCAGTACCGCGGCGCCGGCGATCAGGGCGAACGCCAGCAGGGTCACCAGCCCGAAGGACACCACCAGCGAGGTCGCGTCCGCCACCGCACCGATCGCCGACGGCGCGATCAACCCCGAGGTGTACGTGATCGTCGCGACACCGGCGATGGCCTGCGCCGGGGCCGGGCCGCTGCGCCCCGCCGCCGCGAAGGCCAGCGGGACCACCACCGCGATACCCAGCCCGATCAGCCCGAACCCGGCCAGCGCACCCGCCGGATGCCGGACGCCGACCACGAGCAGCCCGCCCAGGGTGGCCACCACCCCGCCCGCCCGGACCGTGCGCACCGCCCCGAACCGGTCCACCACCCGGTCCCCGACCAGCCGGGCCACGGCCATCGTCAGGGCGAAGGCGGTGGTGGAGGCCGCCGCCAGGCCGGCGTCCGTGTGCAGCACGTCCCGCAGGTAGACGGCCGACCAGTCCAGGCTCGCGCCCTCGGCGAAGACCGCGCAGAAGCCGACGGCCCCGATCAGCAGCGCCGACTTCGGCGGCAGCGCGAAGTGCGGAGGTGCCGGCGCCTCCTGGTCGGCCCTCAGGTCCAGCACCCCTTGTACGGCGAACAGTCCGAACGCCGTGAGGACCAGCGCGGCGACCAGGTGGTGAAGCCGGGCGTCGGCCCCGGTGTGCGCGGCGACGGTACCCGCGGCCGAACCGAGCAGGGCGCCCACGCTCCACATGCCGTGCAGCGAGGACATGATCGAACGGCCCAGCCGGTTCTCCGTCTCCACGCCCAGCGCGTTCATCGCCACGTCCGACATGCCGGCGGTGGCGCCGTAGACGAAGAGCACGAAGCAGAGGGTGGGCAGGTTCGGGGCGAGGCTCGGCAGGATCAGCGAGAGGGTCCACAGCGAGAGCAGCACCCGCAGCGCGGTCCGGGCACCGAGCCAGTGGTTGATCCGGCCCGCCAGCGGCATCGCGAGAGCGGCGCCCACGGCGGGCGCGGCGAGGGCCAGGCCCAGGGTGCCCGCGCTGAGCTGCGCGTGCTCCTGGATCCACGGGATACGGGTGGCGAAGGAGCCGGTGACGGCACCGTGGGTGCAGAAGACGGCGGCGATGGAGTAGCGGGCATGGCGCAGGCGCGCCGGGCTGAGGTCGGTGTCCCCGGTCATGAGGATTAAACTATCAGGGACCCTGCCTGATAGATAATGGGCCCGACTCCCTAGGATGGGCGCCGTGACTCCCGCCCCCACCAGCACCCAGGTACCGGCCCCGGCCTCGCCCAGCACGGCCCGGGCCATCAACGACCGCCTCGCCCTGCAACTCCTCCAGGAATCCGGGCCACTGACGGCCACCCAGCTCAAGACCATGACCGGCCTCTCCCGTCCCTCGGTCGCCGACCTGGTCGACCGGCTCACCGAGGCCGGACTCATCGAGGTCGCCGGCGAATCCGGCGAACAGCGCCGAGGTCCCAACGCCAAGCTGTACGGGATCGTCGCCGACCGCGCCCACCTCGCCGCCCTCGACGTACGCACCGACCGGGTCACCGCCGTCGTCACCGACCTCCTCGGCCGCCCCCTCGCCGAAGCCGCCCTGCCCGTCGGCGCCCCCGAGGACGCGGTGGCCGCCCTGCTGCGCACCGCGCGCGAAGCGGGCGCGGCCGAGCTGCACACCGTCGTCATAGGCGCCCCGGGCCTCGTCGCCCCGGCCACCGGCGAACTCCGCGACACCAGCGGTCTCCCCGCCTGGCACCGGGACCTGGTCACCGCCCTGCAGCGGAGCCTGCCCGCCGTGGTCGTCGTCGAGAACGAGACCAACCTGGCCGCCCTCGCCGAGCAGCGCCTGGGCGTCGCCCGCGACCTGGACTCCTTCGTCCTGCTGTGGCTCGGCGCGGGCGTGGGCGCGGCCGTGGTCCTGGACGGCAGGCTGCGCCGGGGCGCCTCCGGCGGTGCGGGCGAGATCGGCTTCCTCCCGGTGCCCGGCACCGCCGGACTGCCGTCGGCCGAGGACTGCGCGGGAGGATTCCACGCCCTGGTGGGCCGCGAGGCCGTGACCGAGCTGGCGCGCGCACACGGCTTCGCGGGCCCGGCGGAGGAGGCCGTGGCCGGAGCCGCGGGGGAGCCCTTCCTCGAAGCCCTGGCCGAACGGCTCGCCCTGGGCGCGGCAGCGGCAGCGGCGATCCTGGACCCGGGCTGCGTGGTCCTGGCGGGCGAACTGGGCCGCGCAGGCGGCCCGGCCCTGGCCGCCCGGGTCGCCCACCGCGTGGCGAAACTGACCCCGGTCCCGACGGAGATCCGCGCCACGACCCTGGGCGACCCGGCGGTCCTGGCCGGAGCCGAACTGGCAGCCCGCGAAGCCGCCCAGGCGGTGTTGTTCGGGGGGTAGGCGGCGACGGGAGCCGCGGGGCGGGGTCAGGTCGTGGCCCCCGCCTACCGTCGGGCCTTGAGCTTCGCGAACTCCGCGAACGTGAGGTGGCCCACCGCATGGGACGGGGTCAGGTGGCCGCCGCGCTTGAAGCCCGCGTAGGCCTTGCCCGCCAAGGGGAAGGGGATCACCCGGCGGCGGCGGCCCGTCGCGGCCAGGTAGGTGCGGGCCAGGTCCGGCAGGGTGAGGATCTCGGGGCCGCCCATGTCCGTGACCCGGCCCGACGGGGTCGGGACCGCCAGTTCCGCCAGGCGGTCCGCGACCTCGCCGACGGCGATCGGCTGGACCCGTACCCCGCCCGGCACCGGCGCGACGAGCGGCAGCTTCGCCGCCGTCTCCACCAGCCGCGCCACCAGGTCGTGGAACTGCGTGGTGCGCAGGACGGTCAGGCCCAGGCCGGAGGCCTCCAGCAGCCGTTCGACCCGCAGCTTCGTCCGGTAGTAGCCGAGCGGCACCACGTCCACCCCGACGATCGAGATGTAGACGATGTTGGTGACGGTCCCCGCCCGCCGGGCCGCGTCGACGAGGTGCCGGGCGGCGACCTCGTCGTCCTTGCCCCCGCCGCGCGTGTCGCTCGCGCAGTGCACGACCACCTCCGCGCCCGTCATCGCCGCGTCCAGCCCGCTGCCGTCCGTCAGGTCGACCGGGTGGTCGGGGGCGTGCCGGCTCAGCGCACGGACCTCGTGTCCCGCGTCGCGGAGCCGGTCCACGACGAGTACGCCGAGGGTGCCGGTGCCGCCGGTGACGAGGATGGTGCTCATGGGTCCGCCTTTCGCCGATGTGGGTCTTTCGGCAGCGGAGACCGGACAGCCCTCAGGAATGTGACAACTGCCCCCGGAGGAATTCCAGCTTCTCCGGGTTGAGTACTGTGCTGAGCCCGCTGACCAGCCCGTTCTCGAATTCCACCAGAAGAACGGCGGTCTCGCCGAAGAGCAGCGCCGGTACTCCGTTGATCTCCGCGACGCCGACCGGCAGGTCCCCGGCGAACTTCTTGAGCACGCCGACCGCGAAGCGGGCGACCTTCTCCCGGCCCAGGATCGGCCGCAGGGCCGCGTTGACCACGCCGCCGCCGTCCGACACGAAGCGGACGTCGGCCGTCAGCAGTCCTTCCAGCCGGGCCAGGTCCCCGTCGCGGGCCGCCGTCATGAAGGTCTCCACGAGGCTCTGCCAGCGTTCGGGGTCCGGTTCGAAGCGCCGTTCGGGCTCGGCGGCCCGTTCGGCGGCCACCCGGCCGGCCGCCCGCCGGTAGAGCTGTCGGCAGTTCGCCTCGGTCAGGTCGAGGACCGCGGCGATCTCCCGGTGGCTGTAGGCGAAGGCCTCGCGCAGCACGTAGACCGCCCGCTCGACCGGGGTGAGCTGCTCCAGCAGCACCAGCAGGGCCATGGACACACTGTCCCGCTGCTCCGCGGACTCCAGCGGGCCGAGCGTGCCGTCGCCGGTGAGGACGGGCTCCGGGAGCCAGGGGCCGACGTACGCCTCGCGCCGGACCCGCGCCGAGGTGAGGGTGTTGAGGCACAGGTTCGTGACGACCTTGGCGAGCCAGGCGCCGGGGTGTTCGATCTCCTCGCGGTCCGCGGACGCCCAGCGCAGGTACGCCTCCTGCACGGTGTCCTCGGCCTCCGCGGCCGAGCCGAGCATGCGGTAGGCGATGCCGAACATCCGGGGACGGTTTTCCTCGAAGTCCGCGTCGGACGCGGTGATGTGTGTGATCACCGCAGCAGCGTACGAGGCCGGGTGCGCGCGGAACGTGCGAGGACCCGGTGGCCGCCGGGCCACCGGGTCCTCACGTTCACTCACGGATCGGGGCGCAAGGGGTCAGCAGGCGCCCTGGTCCTTCCAGACACCCCAGTCACCGGTGGTGCCGGGCTCCTCGTTCTGCGTCCACCACTGGGCCTTCCAGTTGCGGCCCTTGTGGGAGACGACGTTGCCGCTGTTGTAGATCGTGCCCGCCACGTACGCCGGGTTGGTGCAGGTCCCGCCCGGAGGCGTGGTCGGCGGGGTCGTGGGGGGAGTGGTGGGCGGGGTGGTCGGGGGAGTGGTGGGCGGGGTGGTCGGGGGAGTGGTGGGGGGTGTGGTCGGCGGCTGGGTGCTGCCTGGCTGCACCAGCGTCGTGCCGCGGGCCAGGTCGCCGGCCAGGGCGTAGGTGGTGCCGGAGATGGTCACCGTCCAGTTGGAGGGCGTGGACACCGGCAGGTAGTAGTTGAACGCCAGGTCGACGGAGGCGCCGGGGGCCAGCGTCTGCCAGGCCGGGAGCTTCAGGGAGACCCGCTGGAAGTCGCCCTTCAGGCCGCCGACGTTGTTGCCGGTGTGGCCGCTGCTGATCACGGTCGTGCCGAAGCCGGACTGGTCGGAGGCGTTGTTCGGGGCCGAAGTGCCGTAGTCGAACCGGAACTCGGTGCCGCCGGGCAGGGTGGCGTTCGTGTTGTTGGTGATCTTCAGCTTGGGGGTGAGCGGGTAGTTGGAGTCGCCCAGCTTGAACTCGGTGAACTCCGTCCTGATGTCGACGGCCTGCGTCGGCAGCGCGGTGGCGCCCGCCTTCTTCGCGCCGTAGGGGGAGGCCGACTTGAACTTCTGGTACATCGTGTCGGTGAGCGTGTCGCCGACCTCGTACTGGCCCTTGGCCGCGTTGTAGGCGTAGTCGCCCGCGAGCTCCCAGACCATGGTGCCGCCGATGCCCTTGTCGATCACGTAGTCGGCCTTGGCGGCCACCGACTGCTCGTCCTCGGTGGAGAGGAAGACCTTCTTCTGCGCGTTCCACAGCCACGGCGCCACCAGGGTGGAGTCGTATTTGCGGACGTAGGTGCCGGTCAGGGTGGTGTTCGCCGGGAAGCCGTACTTGGTGACGTAGTCGCCGACGACGCCCTTCTCCAGGTTCTTGGCGTGCCACATCGGGTTGGAACCGGCCGGGGACTCGACCCCGTTGGTGTCCTTGTCGTGCCACAGGTTGTCGATGCCGACGGCGCCGTCACCGCACTTGGTGAGGCCCGCGCCAGCCGGGCAGGTGGTCGCGGGGGCCTTGCCCCACAGGCCGTCGGTGCCGCCCTGCACGTTCTTGAAGCCGCGCGTGTAGTAGGGCAGGCCGATGTTGATGCGGCCGCCGGGCATCGAGCCGCGGAAGTAGTGGTACGCCCAGTCGGAGTTGAGGTAGCCGATGCCGCCGTACTGGGAGGTGGAGTAGACGCCGGCCGCGGCGAGTTCGCCGTCCTTGCCGTCGTCGAAGAGCGAGGCGTTGGGGCCGACGTACTCGTTCCAGGCGCCGTGCAGGTCGTAGGACATGATGTTGACGTAGTCCAGGTACTTCTGGACCTGGAAGGTCTCCATGCCGCGCAGCAGGTAGCCGGAGGAGGGGGCGGCGACGGAGAGCAGGTAGTGCTTGCCGTCGGCGGCGCCCGCGCGGTCGAGCTTCTCGCGCAGGGACTTCATGAGGGCGGCGTAGCCCTGGACCAGGCCGGCGCGGCGGGCGTTGGCCAGCTGCCAGTCCAGCGGGTTGCCGGCGTCCTTCATGGTCGTCGGGTACTCGTAGTCGATGTCGACGCCGTTGAAGCCGTACTTGCGGATGAACTCGACCGAGGAGTCGGCGAAGGTGTCGATGCCGGCCTGGTTGACCGAGCCGTCGGCGTTCGTGGCCATCGAGTAGAAGCCGCCGGAGGCGACCCGGTTGCCGTCGTCGCCGAAGTAGCCGCCGGTCTCCGCCCAGCCGCCGACCGAGATCAGCGTCTTGACGTTCGGGTACTGCTTCTTGAACTTCGTCAGCTGGTTGAAGTGGCCCTTGTAGGGGAGGGCCGGGTCCATCTCGGCGCCGGCGACGCCGGGCCAGGTCATCCCGGTGGCGGCGTTGTTCACGCCGTCCGAGCCGACGGAGATCTTGTTGTCGGCGCCCACGTGGGCGAAGGCGTAGTTCAGGTGGGTGACCTTGGACCACGGGATGTTGTTGGCGAGGTAGGCGGGGGTGCCGTCCTTGCCGGTGCGCCAGCCCGTGAAATATCCGATGACGCGGCGCTGGTGGTCGGCGCCCATCTTCTCGCGGCCTTCGGCGTCGTAGACCGAGCAGTACGGGACGTCGACGCCGGCGGTCTTGTACAGCCCGTCGGGGCGACAGCCCTCGTTGTCGGCCGCGTGCGAGACGCCCGCCGAGAGCCCGCCCACCAGGAGTCCGGCGATCGCTGCGCCGGATGCCAGGAGCATCGCTCTCGTACGTGTGGGGGACAGCATTGTGCCTCCTGGGGAGGGGAGGATGCAGGACACAACTGGACACAACTGGACACGACATGGAGCAACAGGATTGGTGCGCAAGCGTGTTGGCCCGCGATGTGCGCACATCTGACGGGCTGTTCCCGGGAAGATGAAGGGAACGTTAAGAGGACTAGACCACCCGGGTCAATAGGTCTGGACCAACCCCGCCCGACTTGACGAAGTCCACCCCGATGCCGGCCGACTGTGAGCCAGGCCACACCACATCACCCGCATGGCGCCCGATCACCCGTGGCAAACTGGCTGGAGTACCAGTAGCAGCGCACTCCGGGGTCGGTGTAATTCCGAACCGGCGGTTATAGTCCGCGACCCGTCCGCAGCCAGCGGCCGGTTGACCAGGTGAGATTCCTGGACCGACGGTTAAAGTCCGGATGGGAGGCAGTGCGCGGCGGGCCAGTCACCGGTACGCCGCCGTCGGCGGTTCGTCGGCATATCCCTGCGGATATGCCCGGTCGAACCGTTTTTCCGGCCTCGGCGTCCCCTGTGCGCTGTACCGCTTCATCTGTCGTATCCCGACAGGCCCCGGAGTCCGTGCCCGATTGAGGCAGGAGGACCCGGTGGCGACACACGCCGCGCACGCAGCAGCACCCGACGCGGACACCCGTGCCATGCGCCGAGCCATCGAGCTCGCCGCCCGCGGACTCGGCTCCACCAGCCCCAACCCGGTCGTCGGCTGCGTCATCACCGACGCCTCGGGCGTCGTCGTCGGCGAGGGCTGGCACCAGCGGGCCGGCGGCCCGCACGCCGAGGTCCACGCCCTGCGCGCGGCCGGAGCGGCCGCCCACGGCGGCACCGCCTACGTCACCCTCGAACCCTGCAACCACACCGGCCGCACCGGGCCCTGCGCCCAGGCCCTCGCAGGCGCCGGGATCACCCGCGTGGTCTACGCCGTCTCCGACCCGAACCCGCAGGCCAGCGGCGGCGGAGCCACCCTGCGAGCCGCCGGGATCGACACCACGGCCGGACTCCTCGCGGACGAGGCCGAGACCGGCAACGCCGCCTGGCTGACCTCCGTACGCCTGGGCCGGCCCCACGTCACCTGGAAGTACGCCGCCACCCTCGACGGCCGCAGCGCCGCAGCCGACGGCAGCAGCCGCTGGATCACCTCCGCCGAGTCCCGGGCCGACGTCCACCGGCTGCGCGCCGAGAGCGACGCCGTCCTCGTCGGCGGCGGCACCCTGCGCGCCGACGACCCGCACCTCGCCGTCCGCGGCGTCGAAGGCGCCACCCAGCCGCTGCGCATCGCCCTCGACACCCGCGCCGCACTCCTGCCGACCGCCCGCATCCTCGACGACGCCGCGCCCACCCTGCTCGTCGTCGGCGAGGACGCCGACACCCGGCACCTGCCCGGCGTCGAACTGCTCCGGCTGCCCCTGCACGACGGCCGCGTCGCCGTCCACGACCTCCTCACCCCCCTCTTCCGGCGCGGCATCCGCTCCGTCCTGCTGGAAGGCGGGCCCACACTGGCCGGCGCCTTCCTGGAGGCGGACGCCGTCGACCGCGTCATCGGCTACCTCGCCCCGGCCCTGCTCGGCGCCGGCCCCGCGGCCCTCGCCGACGCCGGGATCAAGAACATCTCCGACGCGCAGCGCCTCGACATCACCGAGGCCGTCCGCATCGGCCCCGATCTCCGCATCACCGCAGTCCCCGTCCCCGTCACCACCTCCACCGCCACCAAGGAGCACTGAGTGTTCACCGGAATCGTCGAAGAACTGGGCGAGGTCACCGCTGTCGAGCAGCTCGCGGAAGCCTCCCGCTTCCGGCTGCGCGGCCCCCTCGTCACCGAGGACGCCAAGCACGGTGACTCCATCGCGGTCAACGGCGTCTGCCTCACCGTCGTGGAGACCGCGGACGGCGAGTTCACCGCCGACGTCATGCAGGAGACCCTCAACCGCTCCAGCCTCGGCGCCCTGACCGCGGGATCCCGGGTCAACCTGGAGCGCCCCATGGCCCTCGGCGGACGGCTCGGCGGCCACCTGGTCCAGGGGCACGTGGACGGCACCGGAGAGATCATCTCCCGGACCCCCTCCGAGCACTGGGAGATCGTCAAGGTCGCCCTCCCGAAGAACCTCTCCCGCTACGTCGTCGAGAAGGGCTCCATCACGGTCGACGGCGTCAGCCTCACCGTCGTCGAGGCCGCCGCCGACTGGTTCACCATCAGCCTCATCCCCACCACCCTCGCGCTGACCACCCTCGGCATCAAGCAGAGCGGCGACCCGGTCAACCTGGAGGTCGACGTCCTCGCGAAGTACGTCGAGCGCCTCCTGGCCGCCGGCGTGGACCCGCTGCACGCCGACCCGACGGGAGACCCCCGATGAGCGCCCTGACCTGGCTCAACGCGGAGGCCTTCACCGTCTTCGGCCAGAAGGTCATCTGGTCCGACATGATCGGCAACCTGATGGGCCTGGCCGCGCTCGCCCTCGGCTGGCGCCGCTCCATATGGACCTGGCCCGCCCAGCTCCTCTCCGGCCTGATCCTCATCGCCGCCTACGCCTCCGCCCACCTCGCCGGCGGCGTCGGCAAGCAGCTCCTCGTCATCGGCGTGGCCGTGTGGGGCTGGCGCGCCTGGCAGCTCGGCCGCCAGAAGGCCCAGGACGGCTCCATCGCCGTGCGCACCGCCACCTGGAAGGAGCGCGGGCTGCTCCTGGCCGGCGCGGCACTCGGCACCCTCGCCGTCGGCGGCCTCTTCACGCTCTTCCCGAACCTGTCGTGGAGCCCGTGGGCCGACGCCTACATCTTCGTCGGCACCATGGTCGCGATGGTGGCCCAGGCCCGCGGTCTCGTCGAGTTCTGGTTCGCCTGGCTCCTCGTCGACCTGGTCGGCGTCCCCCTCGCCTTCACCAACGGCCTGGCCTTCTCCGGCCTCGTCTACGTCGTGTACTTCGCCCTCGTGCTGTGGGGCGCCTACGACTGGTACCAGCGTTCTCGCACCACCCCCGCCCCGGCCCTGGAAGGAGCAACGGCATGACCAGCCTCAAGCCCGTGCCCGACATCCCCGAAGAGACCTTCCGCCTCGACCCCGTCGAGCAGGCCATCCGTGACATCGCGGCGGGCCGCCCCGTCGTCGTCGTCGACGACGAGGACCGCGAGAACGAGGGCGACCTCGTCATCGCCGCCGAGAAGGCCACGCCCGAGATCATCGCCTTCATGATGAGCGAGTGCCGCGGCCTGATCTGCGCCCCCATGGAGGGCCCCGAGCTGGAGCGCCTCGAACTCCCGCAGATGGTCCAGAACAACACCGAGTCGATGAAGACGGCCTTCACCGTCTCCGTCGACGCGAGCGCCGCCCACGGCGTCACCACCGGCATCTCGGCCGCCGACCGCGCCACCACCCTGCGCCTGCTCGCCGACGGGGTCTCCGAGCCCGGAGACTTCGTCCGCCCCGGCCACATCTTCCCGCTGCGCGCCAAGCCCGGCGGCGTCCTGGTCCGCAACGGCCACACCGAGGCCGCCGTCGACCTCGCCCGCCTCGCGGGCCTGCGCCCGGCCGGCGCCATCGTGGAGATCGCCGGCGAGGACGGCGTCATGCTGCGCCTGCCCGAGCTGATCCCCTTCGCCCGCAAGCACGGCCTGACGATCATCTCCATCGAGGACCTGATCGCCTACCGCCGCTCCGCCGAACCCACCGTGCGCCGCGAGGCCGAGGTCAGCCTGCCGACGGCCTTCGGCGAGTTCACCGCCTACGGCTACCGCTCCACGGTCGACGGCGTCGAGCACGTCGCCCTCGTCCACGGCGAGATCGGCGACGGCACCGACATGTTGGTCCGCATGCACTCCGAGTGCCTCACCGGCGACATCTTCGCCTCCCAGCGCTGCGACTGCGGCCCCCAGCTGCACGCCTCCATGGAACGCATCAGGACCGACGGCCGCGGCATCGTCGTCTACCTGCGCGGCCACGAGGGCCGCGGCATCGGACTCCTGTCCAAGCTGCGCGCGTACGAGCTCCAGGAGCGCGGCCGCGACACCCTCGACGCCAACCTGGAACTCGGCCTGCCCGCCGACGCCCGCGACTACGGCGCCGGCGCGCAGATCCTCGCCGACCTCGGCGTGCACAGCGTCCGGCTGATGACCAACAACCCCGAGAAGTCCGACGCCCTCGTCCGACACGGCATCGAGGTCACCAGCCGGGAGTCCATGCCGATGGAGGCCGGCGAGCACAATCTGCGGTACCTGCGCACCAAGCGGGACCGGATGGGTCACGACCTGCCCTGGCTGGACGGGCCCGTGACCACCTCCGCCTGCGGCAACCAGTAAGCACGCACCACCACCCGTACATACATCCACACCCGTCACGAACCACCGAGGAGCAGAGCTGTGAGCGGCAAGGGCGCACCCGAACTGAGCGTGAAGAACTGCGGAGACCTGCGAGTCGCCGTGATCGCGGCCCAGTGGCACGAGAAGGTCATGGACGGACTGGTCGACGGAGCCCTGCGGGCCCTGCACGAGCTGGGCATCGACGAGCCCACCCTGCTCCGCGTCCCCGGCAGCTTCGAGCTCCCGGTCGTGGCGAAGGTGCTGGCCGGTCGCGGTTACGATGCCATTGTCGCCCTCGGAGTGGTCATCCGCGGCGGCACCCCGCACTTCGACTACGTCTGCCAGGGCGTCACCCAGGGCCTGGTACAGGTGTCGATCGACACCGGGGTTCCCGTCGGCTTCGGAGTACTGACCTGCGACAACGACGAGCAGGCGCTGGACCGCGCCGGCCTCGAAGGGTCGAACGAGGACAAGGGGCACGAAGCGGTCACCGCCGCCGTCTCCACCGCCATGACCCTGCGCACCGTGAGCGAGCCCTGGCGCTAGGGCCCGTCCTTCGGATCAGGCCGTAGTCCAAGGAGTGAACCCGGGCACCGGGGCACCCGGGTCAGCCCGTACCCTAAGGGCATCATGGCGAACAAGACCCCCAAGACCTTCGAGGAGCTCTTCACCGAGCTCCAGCTCAAGGCCGACGGCGACCCCAGCACCTCCCGTACCGCCGAGCTCGTCCACAAGGGCGTCCATGCCATCGGCAAGAAGGTCGTCGAAGAGGCCGCCGAGGTCTGGATGGCCGCGGAGTACGAGGGCAAGGAAGCCGCCGCCGAGGAGATCTCCCAGCTGCTCTACCACGTCCAGGTGATGATGGTGGCGCGCGGGATCTCCCTCGACGACGTCTACGCCCACCTCTGAGTCGGCACGCACATCCGCCCGCAATTCCCGAACCCACGCACCAAAGGAAGCCCCATGCTGCGCATCGCCGTCCCCAACAAGGGTTCACTCTCCGGACCGGCGTCGGCGATGCTCCATGAGGCCGGCTACCGGATGCGCAAGGAGTCCAAGGAGCTCGTGGTCGTCGACCCCGAGAACGAGGTGGAGTTCTTCTACCTCCGCCCCAAGGACATCGCCATCTACGTCTCCTCGGGCAAGCTCGACATCGGCATCACCGGCCGTGACCTGCTGCTCGACTCCGGCGCCAGCGCCGACGAGATCCTGCCGCTGAACTTCGGCCGCTCCACCTTCCGCTACGCCACCACCCCCGGCACGGCGAAGGGCCCCGAGGACTTCTCCGGGATGACGATCGCGACCTCCTACGAGGGAATCGTCGCCAAGCACCTCGCCGAGAAGGGCATCGACGCCTCCGTCGTGCACCTCGACGGCGCGGTCGAGACCGCCATCCAGCTCGGCGTCGCCCAGATCATCGCGGACGTCGTCGAGACCGGCACCAGCCTGCGCAACGCCGGCCTGGAGGTCATCGGCGAGCCGATCCTCACCTCCGAGGCCGTCGTCATCCGCGGCAACGGCGCCGACGCCGACGACCCGCAGGTCCAGCAGTTCCTGCGCCGCCTGCAGGGCGTCCTGGTGGCCCGCAGCTACGTGATGATGGACTACGACTGCCGCGCCGAGCACCTGGAGCGCGCCGTCGCCCTCACCCCCGGCCTGGAGTCGCCGACCGTCTCCCCGCTGCACAACGAGGGCTGGGTCGCCGTCCGCGCGATGGTCCCCGCCAAGGAAGCCCAGCGGATCATGGACGACCTGTACGAACTCGGCGCGCGTGCGATCCTCACCACCTCGATCCACGCCTGCCGTCTCTGAAAGGGTGACCGGCGTGCCCCACCGGCACGCCCCACCCGCCCCGTAACGCCACCTCCAGAAGGCACCGCACCATGGCCGAGTCCGCCGCCCAGCCCGCCCCACCCACCCTGCCGGTCACCTTCCGGCCGACCCGCACCCGGGTCGTCCTGCTGGGCGTCGGGCTCGCCATGTTCGCCACCATCACGGCGATCGCCCTGCTGCTGGAGAACCTCAGCCCCGGCGAGCGGATCAGCTTCGTCTTCACCGCCGTCCTGCTGAGCTCCGTACTCGTCCTGCTCAGCCGCCCCAAGGTGGTCGCGGACGAGAACGGCGTCACGGTCGTCAACCTGACCACCAGCCGCCGCCTGGAGTGGGCCCAGATCCTTCGGGTCAACCTCCGCCCCGGTGACCCGTGGGTGTTCCTCGACCTGAGCGACGGCACCAGCCTGCCGGCCCTCGGCATCCAGCCGGGCGTCGCCAAGCAGCAGGCGATCGGCGACGCCCGCGCCCTGCGCGCCCTGGCCGAAGCCCGCGGAACGGGTGCCGGCGACCACTGAGTCGGCCCATCCCCACGGCTGCGTACCGTTGCGGCCCGGGCATCAATGACTACCCTGGTGGCGGGGCGCAGCTGTGCGCCCTCCCACCGGCCCCGGGACCTCGTGGCCCGTGGGCACCTGCGACTTGAGGAGTGACTCCCTCCAGCAATGGACGGATCGTCCGGTAGTACCCGCGCCGCCCTCCCCTCGGAGGCGGCGGCATGACCATCCCGCTACTTCTGCTCGCGGCGGCCTTCGCCCTCATCCTCGCCAACGGTTTCTTCGTCGCCGCCGAGTTCGGCCTCGTCACCGTGGAGCGACCCGAGGCCGAACGCGCCGCAGCCGACGGTGACCGCCGTGCCCGCACGGTGGTCAAGGCCCTGGGGGAGCTGTCCTTCCAGCTCTCCGGCACCCAGCTCGGCATCACCATCACCTCCCTCGTGGTCGGCATGCTCGCCGAGCCCGCCCTCGCCGCACTGCTGGCCGGGCCGCTCGCCGCGACGGGCCTGCCGAAGGGAGCCGTCTCCGGCGTCGCCGTCGTCATCGGCATGCTGCTCGCCTCCGCCGTCCAGATGGTCGTCGGCGAGCTCGTCCCGAAGAACTGGGCGGTCTCCCGACCGCTCCAGGTGGCGCGCTTCGTCGCCGGCCCGCAGAACGGCTTCTCCCGCGCCTTCCGGCCGGTGATCGCCGCACTCAACGCCGTGGCCAACCGCCTCGTACGGGCGCTCGGCGTGGAACCGACCGAGGAGATGGCCTCCGCCCGGACCCCCGGCGAACTGCTCTCCCTGGTCCGCCATTCGGCCCAGGCCGGCGCCCTCGAACAGGACACCGCCGACCTCTTCGTACGCACCCTCTCGCTGGGCGAGCTCACGGCCCAGCACGTCATGACCCCCCGGGTGAAGGTCAGCGCCCTGATGCACACGGCCACCGCGGCCGACGTGCTCAACCTGACCCGCGCCACCGGCCTGTCCCGCTTCCCGGTCTACCGCGACCGCATCGACGAGATCACCGGCGTCGTCCACCTCAAGGACGCCCTCGCCGTCCCCGAGTCGGAACGCGACCGCACGTCCGTGAGCCGGATCTGCGTCGCCCCGCTGCTGGTGCCCGGCTCCCTGCCGGTGCAGCCGCTGCTGGAGCGACTGCGCAGCGAGCAGCCGATGGCCGTCGTCGTCGATGAGTACGGCGGCACCGCAGGTGTCGTCACGTTGGAGGACATCGTCGAGGAACTCGTCGGCGAGGTCCGCGACGAGCACGACTTCGCCGAGGACGAGACCCCCGAACTGGCCGCCGTGCCCGCCGAGGACGGCCGCCCCTCCTGGGAGGCCGACGGCAGCTGCCGCGTGCAGACCCTGCGTCGGATAGGCCTCGAAGTCCCCGAAGGCCCGTACGAGACCGTCGCCGGCCTCGTCGCCGACCTGCTCGGCCGGATCCCCGCTCCCGGGGACCGGGCGGAACTCCCCGGCTGGAAGCTGTCGGTCCGTCGGGTCGGACGCAACCGCGCCGAGCGGGTCCGGCTGGTCCGGCTCGCGGCGGTGCCCGCGGCCGGCACGCACCGGTCCGCCGCCGCGGCCGACGGCGCGACCCTGCTCGCACCCGAGCGGGCCGAGCTGGAAGGCGCCACCCGATGAACGCGCTCCAACTCGTCTTCGCCCTGCTGCTGGTCCTCGCCAACGGCTTCTTCGTCGGCGCCGAGTTCGCCCTCGTCTCCGTACGACGCAGCCAGATCGAGCCCCTCGCGGCCGAGTCCGCCCGGGCCCGCCAGGTGCTCCACGGCCTGGAGAACCTGCCCCGCATGATGGCCGCGGCGCAGTTCGGCATCACCGTCTGCTCGCTCACCCTCGGCGCGGTCGCCGAGCCCACCGTGGCCCGGCTGCTGGAGCCCGTCTTCCACGCCGTCCACGTACCGCAGGGCCTGATCCACCCCCTCGGCTACGTCGTCGCGCTGAGCGCCGTGGTCTTCCTGCACCTGGTGATCGGCGAGATGGTGCCGAAGAACCTGGCGATGGCCGCCCCGGAGAA
The DNA here is from genome assembly GCF_053615355.1 of Streptomyces sp. CLCI03. Taxonomy (NCBI): domain Bacteria; kingdom Bacillati; phylum Actinomycetota; class Actinomycetes; order Kitasatosporales; family Streptomycetaceae; genus Streptomyces; species Streptomyces sp. CLCI03. The sequence goes on from NZ_CM132132.1 coordinate 6,649,124, forward strand.
GACCGCCCTGTGGTTCAGCCCCGGCCTGGTCGCCTTCGCCCGCGTGTGCGGGCCGGTCACCACCGCGCTCGGCGCCTGCGCCAAGCTCGTCCTGAAGCTCTTCAAGGTGGAGCCCAAGGACGAGGTCGAGGCCGTCTACACCTCCGCCCAGCTGGGCCGGCTCCTGAAGGACTCCCGGCAGGCCGGGCTCCTGGAACCGGTCGAGCAGGAGCGGTTGGAGGACGCGCTGGAACTGGGCAGCCGCCCCGTCACCGACGTCCTCCTCGGCCCGGACCGGCTGGTCACGGTCGGCCCGGCGGTGACTCCGCGGCAGATCGAACAGCTGACCGTGCGCACCGGCTACTCCCGCTTCCCCGTCCGAGCCGACAGCGGCGCCTTCATGGGCTACCTGCACGTCAAGGACGTACTGGACCTGGAGGACCGGGAGCGCGCCGTCCCGCAGCGGGTCTGGCGCCGGATGACCACCCTGTGCTCCACCGTCCCGCTGGACGACGCCCTCGGCGTCATGCGCCGGGACGCCACACACCTGGCACAGGTGGCGGACCCGGCCGGGCGGGTCCTCGGCCTGGTCGCCCTGGAGGACGTCCTCGAAATGCTGGTCGGCGAGGTCCGCGACCCGTCGCACCGGTCGTACGTGCGGGGCGCGTAGCCAGGACCTGCTGCGCTGCTCCCCGGGGCTCCGCCCCGGAACCCCGCGCCTCGCACGCCGGCGAGGCTGAATCCTTCAGCCCGTCCGGCGTGCGAGGGCCGGGTCCGGGCGGAGCCCGGGGAACGGCGGAGGGGCGGGGAGGGCAGAGGTCCCGCGCAGCGGCTACAGCGTCGGCGGCTCCGGCCGTTCCTGGGGGCCGCGGCCCGACAGGACCTCCCCGTACGCCTGCATCAGGTCCGGCAGCCGGAGCGTCGCCAGGTCGTCCCGCGACGGCTCACCCGCGAAGCCCGCCAGCCGCAGGTCCCGGTACGCACAGCTCTTCTCGTACAGGGTCCGCAGGAAGCGGCCGTTGCCGAGCTCGTCGATCCAGCCCTGCTCCACCACGTGCGCGCTGATGCTGCGCAGCTCCTCCAGCGCCTCCTCGTCCCAGTGGTCGCCGTTCGCGTCCGCCAGCACCCCGCCGATCGCGGTCAGTTCCAGCGGCCGGTAGCTGGGGAAGTCCACCCGGGTGGTGAAGCGCGAGGACAGCCCCGGATTGGCGGCCAGCAGCCGGTCCATCCCGGCCGGATAGCCCGCCAGGATCACCACCAGACGGTCACGGTTGTCCTCGGCCCGCTTCAGCAGCACCTGCAAGGCCTCGTCGCCGTACGCGTCACCCTTGCTGTAGCCCGAGTTCGACAGCGAGTAGGCCTCGTCCACGAACAGCACCCCGCCGATCGCCGAATCGATCAGCTCGTTCGCCTTCACCGCCGTCTGCCCGAGGAACTCGCCCACCAGGTCGGCCCGCTGCGCCTCCACCAGGTGGTCGCCGCCGAGCAGCCCCAGGGCGTAGAAGACCCGGCCCAGGATCCGGGCCACCGTCGTCTTGCCCGTACCCGAGGGTCCCGAGAACACGAAATGCCGCTTCGGCGGCTGCACCGGCAGCTCCTGCTCCGCCCGCAGCCGAGCCATGTGAAGTTGCGCCGAGAGCGCCTTCACCTGCCGTTTGACCGGTTCCAGGCCCACCATCCGCTCCAGCTCCGCGAGGGCCTCGGCGAGCGCCGCCGGGTCCGCCGGCCCGGCCGGCAGCCCCTCGGGCGTGCCCTGCGGCGGGACCGGCGCCTTGCGCCGAGCCCCCTCCACCCGGCTCGTCGGGGGAGTGGGCGGAGCCGGTGGTTCGGGCTCCGGCTGGCCGTCCGCCGCGATGTCCTGGACCGGGCCGCCGCCCAACGCGACCGCCGCGAGGTCCCCACCGGCCGGGGCCGGGCCGTGCCCGCTGTAGCTCCCGTACGCCGCGTACCCCGCCAGGCCGGCCAGATCGGCCACACCGTCGGTGTCGTCGCCGTCCTCGATGGCCGTCAGCCGGGCCGCGGTGTCCATGAACGAGGGATCCACCCGGTGCACCGCCCGGTACAGCGGCAGCGCCGCCGCACTGCGCCCGGTGCCCTCCCGCGCCCGCGCCAGCCAGTAGCGCAGCTCCTTGCGCTGGGGCTGCTCGCTGCGACACCGCATCAGCGCCGCCGCCAGCATCGGCTCCGCCTGCCCGTACATCTCCAGCCGGACCCGCGCCATCCCGCCGAACAGCCCCGCCTCGATGCCCAGCAGCGGATCGTCGACCAGCGGCTCGGTGTGCCGGACCAACTGCTCCCAGTCCTTGACCAGATAGGCCCGACAGGCGTGCAGGAACCGTACCTGCGCGTCGGTGTCCACCGGTGGCAGCGCGGCCAGAGCCTGGTCCAACTCGGGTACGTGGCGGCCGTCCAGCCAGTGCGAGGCATGGGCGAGGAGCAGGTCCCGCCGGCTCTCCAGCACCGGCTGCACCCACCAGCCCAGCCAGTACCAGGAGTTCAGCGTGCGTCGGTGCCGGGCGCGCTGCTCGCCGAACCGGTCCCGGTGGGCGTACATGCGAAGTAACGCGTTGCCGGTGTCCACCCGGAGCGCGTGCAGGCCCAGCCATGCGTCGGCCATGGTGGGGTCGAGTCGTACGGCCGCCCGGAACTCCTCCTCGGCCTGCGGATAGGCGCCCATGGTGCAGGCGTCGACCCCGCGCAGCCAGGCGAGTTCGGCCGGGGCGTGCATGCTGCCCGGCGTGCCGAAATCCATCACGTCCCCCACAAGCCTGCCCCCGTGGTGCGCGGCAACCTCCGTGACGAGCACATGAGTTGCCCACTGCGCCGATGAAATCAGGGCTGCATCGTACCCGCGGTCACGCACCTTACGTAGGGCGCGACGGGCCCGGTTCCGGCGTGCGCCCCTGGGGTGGCCGGTGACTCAGGGTGAAGGATCGGGGAGGATCGACCCCGCGTGACACCGTCGGGGAGGGGGTCGCGGGCAGAACGAAGCCCCCGATCACGGGGGAACAACCGGGGGCTTCGTGTCCGCGGCAGCCTGTGAAGGCCTCGCATTGAGAACGTAAGGCCGCCGCGGGCCACAGGTCAAGCGGGTCGGCCGGGCCTCGGCGGAGCGGAATTCCGGAGGCGTTCAGGCCCGGGGGAGTTCGTCACTCCCGGTGACGGAAGCGGAGGTTCCCGGCGTCGCACGGGCCCCGGAAGTCCACTCGTATCCCGTACCACTCTCGCGCACCAAGGTGTCGGCGAAGGGGCGCGAAGGGTCGTTGGAGAAGTGCGCGCGCTCCGCGCGCTCCCATCCGTCCCAGAAGTCGGAAAGTTCACGCCCGTCCCGGTTCCGCCCCCTTTGCCAGGACTGCTCGCGGGCGGTCTCCATCCACAGCAGCCGCGCCAGCCGCGGCCGCAGCGCCGCCCGCCCCGCCCCGACCCCCTCGATCAGGAGCACCGGCGCCGGCTCCAGCACCCGCTCCGGCCCGAACCTGCGCGCCACCCAGTCGTACGGGGCCCAGTGCGCGGGCCGCCCGGCGGCGAGCGGCTCCAGCACCTGCGTGCGCAGCCGCTCCTCCCAGCCGAACAGCTCCTCATGGGTGGCCACGTCGTCCAGGTGCAGCACGGACGCCCCCAGCACCTCGGCGAGGCGCCCCGCGAAGGTGCTCTTGCCGGATCCGGCGTGCCCGTCGATCCCGATCAGGCGGACCGGGCCGAGGGAGGGCGGCAGGGCCGCGAGCTCCCGGGCGAGTGACTCCAGTGACTGATGTGACTGCTGTGGCTCCACCCGACCAGCCTAGACAGGCCCGACACGGCCCGTGGCTTCGGGCCGCCACCGCCGGGAACTGGAAGGGTGATGCCGGATGGCGGCCGACCGCCACCGACGTACCGACCCACCCTGGGGGAACCCGCGATGACCGAACCCACTCCGCGCAGGGCCGTACTCGTCGCCGCACTCGCGGTCGCCACCGCGGCCACGGCCGCCGCCGTCCCGGGCGGCAGCGCCTCGGCGACCCCTCCCACACCTCCCACCCCACGGGCCCCGAGCCGCACCGTGGACAACCGCTTCTGGTACTCCTACGGCCACTGGCTCGCCGGCACCCACCTGGGCACCACCGCCGTCGGCGGCACCCGCCCCGGCCTGGAGATCGCGACGGCCGTCGGCCGCACCGAGTACGCCGACCCGCACACCGGCCGCAAGAGCACCTGGGAGTACGCCACCTGGACCTCCCCCGTGCACCGCTCCACCGTGCCCGCCACCGAGGCCATCGCCTCCTGGAACGCCCGCACCCCGGCGGGCACCTGGATCCGGATCGAACTGCGCGGCACCTACACCGACGGCACCACCACCCCCTGGTACGTGATGGGCCGCTGGGCCTCCGGCGAGGCGGACATCCGCCGCACGTCGGTGGACGGCCAGAGCGACGGCAGGTCCACCGTCTGGACCGACACCCTCGCCCTCGACGCCCCGACCGCGACCGCCGGCCTGCGGATCGCGGCCTGGCAGTTGCGCCTCACCCTCCACCGCCGACCCGGAGCCCAGCACGGCCCCACCGTATGGCTCGCGGGCGCCATGGTCTCCGACGTCCCGGACCGCTTCACCGTCCCGGCCTCCGCCCCCTCCCGCACCGCCCACGAGCTGAAGGTCCCGCGCTACTCGCAGGAGGTCCACGCCGGCCGGTACCCCGAATACGACAACGGCGGCGAGGCCTGGTGCAGCCCCACCTCCTCGCAGATGATCATCGAGTACTGGGGCGGCCGGGCTCCCGCCTCCGCCCTGGCCTGGGTGAACCCCACGTACTCCGACCCCCAGGTCTGCCACGCGGCGCGCTCCACCTACGACGCCGCCTACAAGGGCTGCGGCAACTGGCCCTTCAACGCCGCGTACGCCGCCACCTACCCGGACCTCGCCGGAGTCGTCACCCGCCTCACCTCCCTGACCGACCTGGAAACCCTGGTCCGGGCCGGCATCCCGGCCATCACCTCCCAGTCCTTCCGCCCCGAGGAACTCACGGGCGCGGGCTACGGCACCGCCGGCCACCTGATGACCGTCATCGGCTTCACCGCCGCCGGGGACGTGATCGCGAACGACCCCAACTCGCGCGACAACACCGCCGTGCGCCGCGTCTACAAGCGATCCGAGTGGGAGAACATCTGGCTGCGCACCAAGCGCGTGGGCACCTCCGGCAAGGTCACCTCCGGCTCCGGAGGCATCTGTTACCTCTACGCGCCGGCCCGTCCGAGCCGGGCGCAGTTCGAGGCGCTGCGCGCGGTGGGGGTGCTGTGAGAAAGCCGCTGGATCGCCGGGAAAATGACCGTTGACCAAGGGGTACGGATAAGCGGAACATAGTGGGGTAAATGGCAGATAAAGGCTTCTCAGTAGGAGGCGGCCCGCCATGACCACCCATCCCAACATCGAGCACCACCCCGACCTCGCCGAGATGCGCACCCGGTTCGAGCGGGTCACCACCACTCCCCGGGCGCAGGCCGTCGAAGCGCTGGCCCTGATCACGGGCCTGTACCTGGCCGCCTCGCCGTGGATCGTCGGATTCAGCGGCCTCACCCCGCTGGCCATCAACAACCTGATCGCCGGCCTCGCCTTCTGCCTGTGCATGAGCGGTCTGGGATCCGCCTACGAGCGCACCCACGCGATGGCGTGGACGGCGGTCGCCCTCGGCGCGTGGACGATCGTCGCCCCGTGGGCCATCGCCGGAGAGATGGACACGACGCGAACGGTGGTCAGCAACGTGATCGCCGGAGGTGTCGCCCTGTGCCTCGGCCTCGCGATGGCGGGCATGGCGAGCCGCGACCGTGGGGCCCGCGCCTGACCGGGGCGCCGAAGGAGGCGCCGGCTGAAGGAACAGCGCGCCGGGTCCCGGCCGAGGAGGTCGGGGCCCGGTCGTCCACCCTCCCGGCCCATGCCCGCTCCTGTCCGTGTATGTAGGTGTTTGCGTGACGCATACCACCCATGACGTCCCTACCGCGAAAGCCGCGAACGCCGGCACATTGGACGCCATGACTGCCGACAGCGCCACTCCCCTCGCCGCCCCCCGGGACCTCGTCCGCACCGGAGGCCCCAAGGACGACTCCACCTGGCTGGAGCACGTCATGGGCTGGACCCTCGTGGTCGTCGTCGCCATGTTCGTCACCCAGGTCGGCTGGCTCTGAGGCCCTCGCCGTCCAGGGCCACGAGACCGTCGGCCCCGGTCCGTCCGCCTCGGCTCACAAGAACGAACTCCCGGTGACACCGAAGCCGATGGAGGAGTTCGTCCCGTAGTGTCCGGCACCTCCCGGCTCCCGAGAGCCGCTCGATCCACTCGGTGATCTTGCCCCGGTGACGGGAAGCCCCTGATCGGGCATACTCAAGCCGCCGCAGCCGCTGAACAGCCCCTTCCGCAACCCGGGAGGGCAACATCGGCTGTGAGAGAACCGAGACCCGGCGGCGCGTCCCACACCTCACGCGTCGCCGCCGTGCCCGACCAGGGAGGAGAGCGCCGCCATGACAGACCGCGCCCCGCAGCCGGTGGACCGACAGCTGCCCACCGAGGAGTCCCGGGACCTCCTCGCCCTCGTACGCGAGATCGCGCAGCGCGAGATCCGCCCCAAGGCAGCCGAGGAGGAGGACTCCGGCCGCTTCCCGCGGGAAGTCTTCACCCTGCTCTCCGAGGCCGGCCTGCTCGGCCTTCCCTACCCCGGGGAATTCGGCGGCGGCGAGCAGCCGTACGAGGTCTACCTCCAGGTCCTGGAGGAGCTCGCCGCGGCCCGCCTGACCGTCGGCCTCGGCGTCAGCGTGCACTCCCTGGCCTGCCACGGCCTCGCCGGCTACGGCACCAAGGAGCAGCAGAGCGCCCACCTGCCCGCGATGCTCGGCGGCGGCCTGCTGGGCGCTTACTGCCTCTCCGAGCCGGCCGCCGGCTCCGACGCCGCCTCGCTCACCACCAAGGCGGTGCGCGACGGCGACGACTGGATCATCACCGGCACCAAGGCCTGGATCACCCACGGCGGTGTCGCCGACTTCTACACCGTCCTCGCGCGCACCGGCGCCGAGGGCCCCAAGGGCATCACGGCCTTCCTGGTCCCCGGGGACGTCGAGGGCCTGACCGCGGCCGTGCCCGAGAAGAAGATGGGCATGAAGGGCTCGCCCACCGCCCAGCTGCACTTCGACGGCGTACGCGTCCCCGACGCCCGCCGCATCGGCGAGGAGGGGCAGGGCTTCAGCATCGCCCTGGCCGCGCTGGACGCCGGCCGCCTCGGCATCGCCGCCTGCGCCATCGGCGTCGCCCAGGCCGCGCTGGACGAGGCCCTCACGTACGCCCTGGACCGCAAGCAGTTCGGGCACCCGATCGCGGACTTCCAGGGGCTGCGCTTCATGCTGGCCGACATGGCCACCAAGATCGAGGCGGGCCGGGCGCTCTACCTCGCCGCCGCACGGCTGCGTGACGCGGGCAAGCCGTTCTCCCGCCAGGCGGCCATGGCCAAGCTGTTCTGCACGGACGCGGCGATGGCCGTCACCACCGACGCGGTGCAGGTCCTGGGCGGATACGGCTACACGGCGGACTTCCCCGTCGAGCGCCTCATGCGCGAGGCCAAGGTGCTCCAGATCGTGGAGGGCACCAACCAGATCCAGCGCATGGTCATCGCCCGCCACCTGGCGGGCCCGGAGACGCGCTGACCGAGGTCAGTACAGCCCGCTGCTGGTGCTGGGCCAGACCGGTGAGGACGTCAGCCGCGACCACTCCGGATCACGCCGGCCGGGCAACGTCCGGCCGGCATCGGCCCACCGCGCCAGCAGATCCCGGTAGATCGGCGGGTCCGGCACCTGCTGCGCCTGCTCACGCGGACGCTGAACCGATTCTTCGAAACCCGGCGCCGCCGGGCGCCGCCTTCGGCCCGTTGAAGACTGAAGCATGGTCATACCCGGCCAACGCGGAACCGAAGGGCCGGGTAATCGCCCCCGGGGTGCGGCTATCCGTTCGAGATGTCGCCGGGGGCGGGGCGGTGGCCGGCAGGGCGGGGGCTTCGGGGAGCGGGGTCCACTCGATCCGCATCAGAGCTGTGTATGGGGGTTTCCCGTCAGTCCCATCGTCCCTCCGGGTCGGGCCGGTCCCTCAAGGGCGCTCCCTCCGGTCGCGTCGCTTCGCGATGTCGCTGCGCTCCACCCTTGACCGACCGTCCCGCCCCGGAGAAACGAAAGACTGCCGAGAAGCCCCCAAAAGAACGAGCCGGTCCAAGGCGTGAAGGACGGGGACATCACAGCCCCCCAGGGCAGCCCCTGGTGAGCACGACCGAGAGGCGAGTCCCACAGAGGGCCGGACCGGTTCGGGGGAGCGCATCCGATCGCCACGCGCTCCTCATCTCTCAGCGTCCGACGACCGTCCGGGGCTGGTCACAGGCCGCCTACGATCCTCGGATGCTCCTCATCGGAGGCGACTGACCCGTGTCCGGGACGGCACGGCGTGGCGGCCGTTTCGTCGTGGTCGCCCCGATCGCCACCGTTCGGGTGCGGTGGCGTCACTCCGGCTTTCGCGACTCGGCCCGCTGCGGATCAGTCCTCCAGCAGCTGCCGCAACCGGCAGGCGTACCACGCGGTCGCCGCGCACACCGCCAGGTAGATGACGACGCCTTGGAGAGCGAAGTGCACGTAGTGGAACTCCCACTGCGTCGCACCCGGTTCAGTGCCGTACAGCGGGTTCTCCCAGATGTACGGAAGGAACTGGGCGACGAGCCCACCCAGGAGCTGGGCGGCGGTGTAGAGGGCGGTCAACTCCCCGAGCCGCAGCAGCCAGGCCCGTCGGTCGGTGCGGATCAGGGCGCGGACTCCGGCGAGCGCGTTCCCGGGCTGCCATCGCGGGCCCGCCGGGGCGACCCGGGCGCAGACCGCGGGCACCAGGATCACGGCCGCGATGACGAGCCCGACCAGGAGCGCGTTCAGTAATCCAGCCGTGCTTTCCGAGCTGACCCGGCTGCGGCCCTGGGGCGCGAGGAGCACCGCCAAGATCGGCAGGTGGGTGATCAGGGCGGCGAGGTACACGCGGCCGAGCAGCGAAGCCGAGGGCGGACCGGGGTGACGCGGGCGCGAACGGGTCGGTGCCTGGGGTGTGGTCATGCGACTGATCCCATCACATCCTTTCACTTTGGTGAAGGAGTTTTCTTCACCAAAGTGAAAGACTTGTACGCTGGCCGGCATGAGTACCGAACGGGACGGCGCCACGCTGGGCCACGAGCTCAGCCTGTGGGTGGTGCTCTACCACGAGCAGCTCGCGGCCCGGCTGCACGTCAACGCCACCGAGCACAAGGTGCTTGGCATCATCGCCCGCACCCCCGGCACCACCCCGGGTCGGCTCGTCGGCGAAACCGGCCTCAGCAACGCCGCCATCACCAAGATCATCGACCGGCTTGCCGCTCTCGGATACGTCGAACGCGCCAGAGATCCCGGCGACCGCCGCCGGTTCACCCTGACCGCCACAGCCGCGCACCGCCGCGTCGTGGGTGCGGCCATGGCCCCGATGACGGCAGGGATGGCCGAAGTGGTGCAAGGTCTCGACGAATCCGAACTGGCCGCCGTCGGCCGCTGGCTCACCGGAACCGTTGCCGTCATGCGCGAGGCCGCGCTCGCCCTGGCTGAGGAGAACCGCAGCGGTGATCCGAAGGGGACGGCCCAGGGCCTGTGATGGTCACCCGTTGTGGGGCGTGGGGATCCGACTCCCCGCAGTTCGGGCCCGTCCTGGAGGTGATCCGGGTGCTCGGCGGACCGGGTGAGGCGTGCGACTGGTCGCAAACGTCAACGAATGGCTGTGACCGGCGCTTTCGTGCCCGACCCTAGTCCTCGAAGGGGACGAACTCGGCGAGCGAAGGCCAGTCCAGGGGTGCATGCACATGCGGCGTCGACGCCATCGCCTTCTCGATGCCCATAAGGCGAATGCGGCGATGTAGTTGCGGCAAGACCGTCCGGCAAGCGGACCAAGCGACTTTGTCACGTCCCAGCCCCTGCCGGACTGCAGCCCCCAACAACGGTCGGTCGCGGTCATGGAGGCGCGCGTAGCGATCCGAGGCGGCCTATGTCCAGCCCAGGACGGGCTGGAGGCGCTGAGAGATGAGGAGCGTGTAGCGATCGGATGCGCGTCCCCGGCGCGGGCCGTGGTCCGGATGGGCCTCGTCTCGGGGTCGTGCCCACCTGGATCTCCCTGAGGGGCTGTGATGTCCCCGTCCCTGAAAGCTTCGACCGGCTCGTTCTTCTGGGGGCTTCTCGGCAGTCTTTCGTTTCTCCGGGGCGGGACGGTCGGTCAAGGGTGGCCGCAGGCCATCGCGAAGCGACGCGACGAAGGAGCGCCCTTGAGGGACCGGCCCGACCCGGAGGGACGATGGGACTGACGGGAAACCCCCGTACCCCACCCTGATGCGGATCGAGTGGACCCGCCGTCCCCACCCCCGCCCCGCCGGCTCCCGCTTCCCCCGCAGCCCCCCGGCACGTCGCGCCGCTCTGTCAGAGCGTGCCAGAAGGGTGGCCTCAGAGATGGTTTCTGACGTACCGTCATATCCAGCCGAGCCGCACCTCGGAGCCGTTCCGCAGCCGTCAACGGCCGCCCGCAGCCGCCCCGAAATCCCCGAAGCCGTCCGTCCAGGAGGTTCGCCATGTCCGCCGACCGGCCCGTCGCGCTCGACGAATACCCCATCCATCAGGCGCCCTTGTCGATGAAGCACGTCGTCAGCGGCGACCGCAACGCCTACGACCGGTGCATCTTCCACGTCTTCGACCACGCCGGCCGCGCCGTCCTGATACTCGGCCTCGGCGTCTACCCCAACGCCGGGGTCATCGACGCCTACGCCACCCTCCGCGTCGGCGATGAGCTGCTCGCCGTCCGGGCCTCCGACGCCCTCGGCGACGACCGGACGAACCTCTCGGTGGGGCCGTTGTCCATCACCGTCGACGTGCCGCTCAAGCAGCTCACGCTGCGCTGCGCCGCCGACCCGGCCGACCCGCGCGGCCTCTCGTACGACATCACCTGGACCGCCGAGTTCCCGGCCGTCTGGGAGCCGCACCACGTCCAGCGGCGAGGTGACCGCCTCATGCTGGAAGGCCGCCGCTTCGTACAGGCCGGCCAGGTCACCGGCACCATCCGGGCCAAGGGGGAGGAGTTCACCCTCACGCCGGGGGAGTGGACCGGGACCCGCGACCGGAGCTGGGGCGTGCGGCCGATCCCCGGCGAGGAAGGGGGGCGCGCGGCCGAGGAGTACCGCCCCGAGGGCTTCCATTGGCTGTGGATCCCGGTCCGGTTCGAGGACCGCTTCGTCATGGTCATCGCCCAGGAGGACGCCGACGGCCACCGCACCCTGAACGAGGCCGTGCAGGTCTTCCCCGAAGGCAGTGGCCGCCACGACGTCCAACTCGGCTGGCCGCACACCGAGATCCGCTACCGGCCCGGCAGTCGGCACCCCGAGCGGGCCGTGGTCCACCTGACGGACCCCTCCCGCAAGCCCCTCGAACTGGGTGTGGAGATCCTCAACTCCTCCCCCCTCGCCGTCGGCGCCGGCTACCCGCCCGCCGGCGACTGGCAGCACGGCACCTGGCAGGGCCGTGGCTGGAGCGACCGCCGCGTCTACGACCTCTCCGACCCCGCGGCGCATCCGATGGCCGCCTTCGGGGTGACCGACCACTCGGCTCGCTTCACCCTCGACGGGCAGATCGGCCACGGCATCTTCGAGCACGGCAGCTTCGGACGCCACGACCCGAGCGGCTTCGCCGACTACTCCTCCGTCGCCCAGTAGGACCAGGACCCGTAGCACCAGGACCCGTAGGAAAGGGGCTCAACCATGGCCACCGCACCACGTCCGCGCACCTCCACCCGGGAGCCCGAGGAACTCGGTCGGCGCCTCGCCGCCTGGCTGGACGTCAGGCTCCCCGGCGCGCGGGTCACGAACGTCTCCGTCCCCGGATCCAACGGGATGTCCAGCGAGACCCTGCTCTTCGACATAGAGCACCCCGACACCCCGCTGCGGGCCTGCGCGCTGCGACTCGCCGCCGACCCGGCCGCCTACACCGTCTTCCCCACGTACGACATGCCGCGCCAGCACCGCGTGATGAGCCTGGTCGGCAAGCACACGGACGTGCCCGTCCCGCGGGTGCAGTGGCTGGAGGCGGATCCGGGGCCGCTCGGGGCGCCGTTCTTCGTGATGGCCCGCGCGGAGGGGCGGGTCCCGCCCGATGTCATGCCCTACACCTACGAGGGCAACTGGCTGCACGCCGCCACCGACGCCGAGCGTGCCGCCCTCCAGGAGGAGAGCATCTCGCTGCTGGCCCGGCTGCACGACCAATTCCCGTCCAAGGAAGCCGAGTTCCTCCTTCCCGACAGCGAGGGCACACCCCTGCGTCGGCACGTGGACGCCCAACGCGCCTACTACGCGTGGGTGGTGGGCGGACTCGCCCCGTCCCCGCTCATCGAGCGGGCGTTCGCCCGGCTGGAGGAGCTGTGGCCGCAGGACGAGGGTCCCGCCGTCCTGAACTGGGGCGACGCCCGGATCGGCAACGTCATCTACGACGGGTTCACGCCGGTGGCCGTCCTGGACTGGGAGATGGCGGCGTACGCCCCCCGCGAGGTGGACCTCGGCTGGACCGTCTACCTGCACCGGTTCTTCCAGGACCTCACGGTCGGCTTCGGCCAGCCCGGCCTGCCGGACTTCCTGCGCCGTGAGGACCTGGAGCGCCGCTACGCCGAACTCACCGGCCACACCCCGCGGGACATGGAGTTCCACACCCTCTACGCGGCCCTGCGGCACGGGATCGTCATGCTGCGCATCGCCTACCGGCAGGCCCACTTCGGCGAGGTCGAGGTCCCGGCGGACCCGGACAGCCTGATCCTGCACCATGCCACTCTGGCCGCCATGGTGCAGGGAACGTACTGGTAGGGGAGCGGAGCGGCCGTCAGGCCGCCTGCGCGTGCTGCTGCCGCGTCTGCGCCTGCGGCCGCGGCAGCGCGGGGCTCACCACACGGACCGGACGCGAGCCCGGGCCGCCGACGTGCGAGAACGGCTGCGTCCGCCAGTCCAGGCCCTGGGGCAGGGTCGACAGGACGACGGATTCGAACTCCTGCGCCTCCACCGGCTGGATCATGCCGACGGTGGGCAGCGCGTCGCTCGCGGGCCGGCCGGTGCCCGCGCACACGGTGAGGCCGAAGGGGTTCCACGGGGTCAGGCAGAGGGCGTGCTGGGGCAGGTACTCCTCGTCCGCGACGAGGGCGATCGACTGGCCGCAGTCGGGGCAGATCGCGTGATGGATCTCGAATCCCTCGATCTCGTCGAGGTAATCGCCGTCGTCCGGGTACGTTCCGTTCCCTGGATCGAGCGGTTCCAGGGGCTCCGGTTCGGTGCGACCGGCGCGCTTGGTGTTCAGCATGGATGTACTCCCCCTTGGGTGGGCCGGGCGGGCAGGTTCTTCGGCCTCGGCCACAGCAACCAATTCCCGTCGAGCGTCACGAGTAACCACAACAGACAGGCCTCCACCTGCATACCCCTGTGGCCTTGGTCACATGCCTGCCGCAGATGCCTCCAGTGGGCGGACAGCACTGGGCCTGGAGTGCCCTTGGGCCTTAAGTTGAGCGGCTATGAGCGCAATGGAGGAGCTGGACCGCCAGATCGTTGATCTGCTCGTGCGGGACGGGCGGATGAGTTACACGGATCTGGGCAAGGCCACGGGACTGTCCACGTCGGCAGTCCATCAGCGAGTACGACGTCTGGAGCAGCGCGGGGTCATCCGCGGCTACGCGGCCGTGGTCGATCCGGAGGCCGTGGGCCTGCCGCTGACCGCGTTCATCTCGGTCAAGCCCTTCGACCCGAGTGCTCCCGACGACATCGCCGACCGGCTGGCCGGCGTCCCCGAGATCGAGGCCTGCCACAGCGTCGCGGGCGACGAGAACTACATCCTGAAGGTGCGCGTCGCCACCCCCCTGGAGCTGGAAGACCTCCTGGGCCGCCTGCGCGCCCTCGCCCACGTCTCGACGCGCACGACGGTCGTCCTGTCCACCCCCTACGAGGCGCGCCCGCCCCGCGTCTGAACCGAGCCCGAGCGGGGACCCGGTGGTGGGGCCGGGGTGGGCGACGCGGGACACTGGTCGGCATGACTGACCGCACCGCCCACTCCGCCGACGCCGCCGGAGCATCGACCAGGACCGTTCTCCTCCGCGGGGGCGAGGTGCACAGCCCCGCCGATCCCTTCGCCACCGCGATGGTCGTCGAGCGCGGCCGCATCGCCTGGGTCGGTTCCGAGGGCGCCGCGGACGCCTTCGCGCAGGGCGTGGACGAGGTCGTCGACCTCGGCGGTGCGCTCGTCACTCCGGCCTTCACCGACGCCCACGTCCACACCACCTCCGCGGGTCTGGCCCTCACCGGGCTGGACCTCTCCGGCGCGCGCACCCTGTCCGCCGCGCTGGACCTCGTCCGCGCGTACGCCGCGAGCCGTCCGGCCGACCGGGTGCTCCTCGGGCACGGCTGGGACGCCGCCCGCTGGCCCGAGCGCCGGGCCCCGTACCGCGCCGAGCTCGACGAGGCCACGGGCGGCCGCCCGCTCTACCTCAGCCGTGTCGACGTGCACTCGGCCGTGGTCACCACCGCCCTGCTCGCCCTCGTCCCGCAGGTACGGCCCGACGGCGACCGGCCGCTGACCGCCGACGACCACCACGCCGTACGGCGGGCCGCGCTGGCCGCCGTCACCCCCGCGCAGCGGGCCGAGGCGCAGCGGGCCGCCCTCGAACGGGCCGCGTCCCTCGGGATCGGCTCCGTCCACGAGTGCGGCGGGCCCGAGATCTCCTCGGCCGAGGACTTCACCGGCCTGCTCGCCCTGGCCGCCGAGCGGCCCGGGCCGCGCGTCTTCGGGTACTGGGCCGACCGGGACCTCGCGCTGGCCAAGGAGCTCGGGGCCGTCGGGGCCGCCGGAGACCTGTTCGTCGACGGAGCCCTCGGCTCGCACACCGCCTGCCTGCACGCCCCGTACGCGGACGCCGCGCACACCGGCACCGAGTACCTCGACGTGCGCGCCGTCACCGAACACGTGGCCGCCTGCACGGAGGAGGGTCTCCAGGCCGGGTTCCACGCCATCGGGGACGCGGCGATCACCGCCGTCGTCGAGGGCGTCCGGGCGGCCGCCGAGAAGGTCGGCCTGGCCCGTGTCCGCGCCGCCCGGCATCGGGTGGAGCACGCGGAGATGATGACGCCCGCCACCATCGCCGCGTTCGCGGAGCTGGGGTTGACCGCCTCGGTGCAGCCCGCGTTCGACGCGGCCTGGGGCGGCGAGGACGGTATGTACGTCGACCGGCTCGGCGCCGCGCGCGCCCGCACCCTCAATCCGTACGCGGCCATGCTCAAGGCCGGTGTCCCGTTGGCCTTCGGCTCGGACGCGCCGGTCACCCCGCTCGACCCGTGGGGCACCGTCAGGGCGGCGGCCTTCCACCGGACCCCCGAGCACCGGATCTCCGTACGGGCCGCCTTCACGGCCCACACGCGGGGCGGTTGGCGGGCGCTGGGGCGCGACGACGCGGGCGTTCTCGTCCCCGGCGCGCCGGCCGACTACGCCGTCTGGCAGACGGGTGACCTGGTGGTCCAGGCCCCCGACGACCGGGTGGCCCGCTGGTCCACCGATCCCCGTTCGGGCACCCCCGGACTGCCCGACCTGACCCCCGGATCCGACCTGCCGGTGTGTCTCGCCACCGTCGTCGGTGGGCGGGAGGTATTCGTACGCCCACAGGGGTGATCCGGCGGGCCTCGGTTCGGTACGGGCGGTCGGACCCGGATAGGTTCGGCCGGGTCCACCACAGGATGTCCGTGCCGGACGGCTCCGTCTGCGCAGCGCGCCCGCGCCTCGGGGGCGAGGGAAGGTTTCGCCGGGCGGCGGGTGGCCCCATGTCGGGGTCCGCGGTCCAGTAGACAACGGTCACGGCGGCCCGCAGCCAGCGGGCGTCCGACCGGCCCGAAGGACCGCGGGCCCCGGCCACTGTTCTAAAGTCATCCTCTGCGACCAGACGTACAGGATGTGCGAGAGCACAAAGGGGGACTCGGTGAGCGACGGCGGAAAGCGGAGCTACGGACCGCTCGGTACGGCCTTGGTGATCATTCCGACCTACAACGAGGCGGAGAACATCGGGCTGATCGTCGGGCGTGTGCGCGCGGCCGTGCCCGAGGCCCACATTCTCGTCGCGGACGACAACAGCCCGGACGGCACCGGCAAGCTCGCCGACGAGCTGGCGGCCGGTGACGACCACGTCCACGTGCTGCACCGCAAGGGCAAGGAGGGGCTGGGCGCCGCCTACCTGGCGGGCTTCGTCCGGGCTCTGGAGCAGGGCTACGGGGTGATCGTCGAGATGGACGCCGACGGCTCCCACCAGCCCGAGGAACTGCCCCGCCTGCTGACCGCGCTGGCCGGCGCGGACCTGGTCCTGGGCTCCCGCTGGGTGCCGGGCGGACGGGTGGTGAACTGGCCCAAGAGCCGCGAGTTCATCTCGCGCGGCGGTTCGACGTACTCCCGGCTGATGCTGAACCTCCCGATGCGGGACGTGACCGGCGGCTACCGGGCCTTCCGCCGGGAGACCCTGGAGGGGCTGGGCCTGGACGAGGTGGCCTCGGCGGGCTACTGCTTCCAGGTCGACCTGGCGCGCAGGGCCGTGCAGAAGGGTTTCCGCGTGGTGGAGGTCCCGATCACGTTCGTCGAGCGTGAGTTCGGCGACAGCAAGATGAGCAAGGACATCCTGGTCGAGGCGCTGTGGCGGGTCACCCAGTGGGGCCTCAAGGCCCAGGCCTCCAAGCTGCTCGGCAAGGACGGCGGCAAGGACAGTGGCAAGGGCGCCGGGGCCTGACCGGTACGACGCCCCCTAGGGGGTGTCCGGTACCTCCGGCTGAGGTCGCTTTTATGCGGGCCCAGGCACACTGGATGGTATGACGACCGGCATTTCCACGGCCCCCCGGCGGCGCTCGCCCGCCCGTACGTTCCTCCCCCTGGCGATCGCCGCCTGGCTGATCCTGGAGATCTGGCTGCTCACCCTGGTCGCGGACGTGGCCGGCGGGCTCGCCGTGGCCGCGCTGCTCGCGGGCGGCATGGTCCTGGGCGCGGTGGTGATCAAGCGGGCCGGACGGCGTGCCTTCAAGAACCTGGCGAGCACCTTCCAGCAGGCGCAGCAGGGGCAGCAGCCCACGCCGCAGCAGCCCGGCCAGGGCAACGGCCTGACGATGCTGGCGGGTCTGCTCCTGATGCTCCCCGGGCTGATCTCCGACGTGGCCGGGCTGGTCCTGCTGCTGCCGCCCGTCCGGGCCTGGATCGGCCGCCGGGCGACCCGCTCGCTGGAGCGGAAGATGGCCTCGGCCCCCGCCGGTAGCTTCGGTGACGCCTTCCAGCAGGCCCGGATCCACTACCCCGACGGCAAGGTCGTCCAGGGCGAGGTCATCCGCGAGGACCGCCCGGGGCAGCAGGACGGACCGGATGCCGCCTACCGGCCGCCGCTGACCCCGTAAGGCCCGTCCAGGCCCGTCCAGGCCCGTCCGTCCACGGAGCCTGTCCACGGAAAAGCCCAGGAGAAAGCCGAGGGGCCCCGCCACACACTGTGTGGCGGGGCCCCTCGGCTTGTGTATCCGTCCGGCTGTCAGGCGGACTTGCGGCTGTCCCGCGGATGCACGGCAATGTTCATGGCGCCGGAACGCAGGACCGCCAGCCTTTCGGCCAGCACTTCCTCCAGCTCCTCGCGGGTGCGTCGCTCCATGAGCATGTCCCAGTGCGTTCGCGCAGGCTTGCCCTTCTTCTCTTCGGGCCCATCCCCGTCCACCAGGAGTGCCATGGCGCCGCACGCCTTGCACTCCCACTCCGGCGGAATTTCTGCCTCAACCGAGAACGGCATCTCAAATCGATGTCCGTTCTGGCATGCGTACTCCACCGCCTGGCGCGGGGCCAGATCGATGCCGCGGTCCGTCTCGTAGCTGGTAACCACGAGGCGCGTACCGCGGAGAGCTCGCTCACTCATGAATCGTGCCTCCCGGGCTTGTCGCCCACAGGACAGGTGTCGCTGTCGTCGTCATCCGGTCAACGTCCGGTCGGCGGTATAGATTCCCGCTCCGGGTCGTGCGTCGCCCGTCGTGCCGCCCCTTGTTGTACCCACCAGTGCCCGTTTTGTCACATCTGGCAGCAGATGTCACCCAACGTCCACGCTTCTTGAGCGCGCAGTAACGGTCCGCCTGGCAGGCCAAAGGCGTACACTACCGGCCCTTTGCTTCGACGTCTAAATTCGTTCGGAATTCGTTCGTAGATCCGGGCGGGGCGCACTCGCGGACCCACGCTCAGATCCGCTCCGGTACAGGATTGCCTGCCGCCTCCACCGCGCGCCGCACCGGCACTCGCGCCAGGAGCACGAATCCCAGTGCGAAGAAGACCACCAGCGAGATGATCGCGTCCCGGTAGCTGCCCGTGAGCTGGTACGTCAGGCCGAACACCAGGGGCCCCACCCAGCTCAGGCCGCGGTCGCTCATCTCGTACGCCGAGAAGTACTCGGCCTCCTTGCCCGCCGGCACCAGGTGCGAGAACAGCGAGCGCGACAGGGCCTGGCTGCCGCCCAGCACCAGCCCGATCATCGCGGCGAGCGCGAAGAACCACACCGGCGTCCGCGCCGGCAGGAAGTATCCGGCCGCCAGCGTCACCGCCCACGCGGCCAGCGAGCCCAGGATCGTCCGCTTGGCTCCGTAGATCCGGGCGAGACGGCCCATGCCCAGGGCGCCCGCCACCGCCAGGATCTGCACCAGCAGCACCGCCCCGATCAGGGTGGACTGCTCCAGCTCCAGCTCCTCCGAGCCGTAGATGGAGGCCTGGGAGATCACGGTTTGCACGCCGTCGTTGTAGATCAGGTACGCCAAAAGGAACGACAGGGTCAGCGGGTAGCGCCGCATGTCCTTCAGGGTGGCCACGAGCTGCTTCCAGCCGCTGACGGCCGGCGCCGCGCCCGGCTCCCGCACCACGGCCCGGTCCCGCAGCCGGCGCAACGGGATCAGCGCGAAGGCGCCCCACCACAGACCGGCGGAGGCCAGACAGATCCGGATCGCCATGCCCTCGGACAGGCCGAAGGAGTCGTGCCCCATGTAGAGCACCAGGTTCACCACCAGCATCACCGAGCCGGCGGTGTAGCCGAAGGCCCAGCCCCGCGAGGAGACGGTGTCCCGCTCGTCGGGGGTGGAGATCTGCGGCAGATAGGCGTTGTAGAGCACCATCGAGACGGACAGGGAGGCGTTCGCCACGACGAGCAGCAGGCCGCCCAGCAGATAGCGCTCGCCACCCAGGAAGAACATCGCCGCGGTCGCCCCGGCGCCCGTGTACGCGGCCGCCGCCAGCAGCGGCTTCTTGCGCCCGGTCCGGTCGGCGACGGCCCCCACCAGCGGCATCAGCAGGACGGCCAGGATCACCGAGGCCGAGACCGAGTAGGCGAAGAAGGATCCGGCGCGCACCGGGATGCCCAGCGGGTGCACGAAGCCCTCGGCGTCCGCGGCCGACTTGGCCACGGCCGTCAGGTAGGGCCCGAGGAACACCGTCAGCACGCTCGCCGAGTAGACCGAGACGGCGAAGTCGTAGAAATACCAGCCCCGCTGCTCGCGCTTGCGCTCGGCGGCCCCGGCCGCGGTGGCCGCCACCGTGCCGGGCGCGGCTCTCCCGTCCTCAGCCCCGGGTTCCGCTTCCTCGGTCCTGCTGCTCTCGTCCGCACTCATGCGGCGTCCCCCTCGCTGGTCCCGTTCCGCAACGGCATTCCGGCCCGGGCAGGGGGTGGAGGGCGAGTCAGGCCCAGGCCCCGCGCCCGTCCAGCACCGTGCGCAAGATGTCGATCCGGTCGGTCATGATGCCATCGACACCCAGGTCGAGGAGAGCCTCCATACGTTCCGGTTCGTTCACGGTCCACACGTGTACCTGGAGTCCCCGCTCGTGCGCGGTCCGTACGAACCGGCGGTCGACCACGCGGATGCCCGCCTGGGTCTCCGGCACCTGCGCGGCCACCGCGCCCACGCGCAGCGCCGCGGGGATCGCGTACGAACGCAGCCGCAGGCCGAGCACCCCACGTACGCCGTAGGAGGTCGCCAGCCGGGGCCCGGCGATCTTCTGGGCGCGGGCCACCCGGCTCTCCGAGAACGAGCCCACGCAGACCCGGTCCCAGAGCCTGGCCCGAGCGATCAGGTTGACCAGCGGGTGCAGCGCCGACTCGGCCTTGATGTCGATGTTCCAGCGGGCGTCCGGGAACTCCTCCAGCAACTCCTCGAAGAGCGGCAGCGGCTCGGTGCCCCCCACCCGGGCCTCGCGGATCCGCTTCCAGGGCAGTTCGGCGATCCGGCCCTGGCCGTCGGTGACCCGGTCCAGCGTGGAGTCGTGGAAGGCGACGAGTTTCCCGTCCACCGTGGCGTGCACATCGGTCTCGAAGTACCGGTAGCCCGCTTCGGCGGCCCGTCGGAAGGCGGCGGCGGTGTTCTCCAGCCCGTCCGCGGCGCCGCCCCGGTGGGCGAAGGGGATCGGAGCCGGGTGGTCCAGATACGGATGGCGAAGGCGTACGTGCGTCACGGCGGCAGTATGCCTCTTGTCACCCGTGGGGAGGGTGCGGCCCGATGGCTGCGTGATGAACGGCGCGCCGTCGCGGCCGTCGGGAACGCGCCACCGGGGACGCGGATACCCCCACCCCTGGTCCGGGTGGCCTCCGGCGTGACAGGGTGGAGGGGCGGAAGCAATCCAATACGGTGGCGCGCCCCGGTAGGGCGAGGCCAATTCGACGAAGGTGGACCGGACAGCATGGCCGAATGGACCTCGGCGGTCGGTGCCGCACAGCTCGCCCGTCTCATCACCTCCCAGCAGGAGCGGCCCAGCGTCCCCGGGACGCGCAAGCTCCCCGCCTACCGGACCCTCGCCGACGGCATCCGCCTGCTCGTCCTCGAAGGCCGGGTCCCGGTCGCCGCCCGGCTGCCCGCCGAACGGGAACTGGCCGTCGCCCTCTCCCTCAGCCGCACCACCGTCGCGGCCGCCTACGAGGCCCTGCGCGGCGAGGGTTTCCTGGAGTCCCGTCGCGGCGCCGGCAGCTGGACCTCCGTCCCGGCCGGGAACCCGCTGCCCGCCCGAGGCCTGGAGCCGCTGCCGCCCGAGTCCCTCGGCTCGATGATCGACCTCGGCTGCGCCGCGCTCCCGGCCCCCGAGCCCTGGCTCACCAAGGCCGTCCAAGGCGCCCTGGAGGAGCTGCCGCCGTACGCCCACACCCACGGGGACTACCCGGCGGGGCTGCCCGCGCTGCGCCGGATGCTCGCGGACCGCTACACCGAGCAGGGCATCCCGACCATGCCCGAGCAGATCATGGTCACCACGGGCGCGATGGGCGCCATCGACGCCATTTGCAGCCTCTTCGCCGGCCGCGGTGAGCGGATCGCCGTCGAGTCCCCCTCCTACGCCAACATCCTCCAGCTGATGCGCGCCGCCGGGGCCCGCCTCGTCCCCGTCGCCATGGCCGACGGCCTCGGCGGCTGGGACATGGACGTCTGGCGGCAGGTGCTGCGCGATTCGGCCCCCCGCCTCGCCTATGTGGTCGCCGACTTCCACAACCCGACCGGGGCGCTGGCCTCCGAGGACCAGCGTCGGGCGATGGTGGAGGCCGCCCGCTCGGCCGGCACGGTCCTGGTGGCGGACGAGACCATGCTGGAGCTCCAGCTGGACCCGGAGCTGGAGATGCCCCGCCCGGTGTGCTCCTTCGACCCGGCCGGCAGCACGGTCATCACCGTCGGCTCGGCCAGCAAGGCCTTCTGGGCCGGCATGCGGATCGGCTGGGTCCGCGCCGCCCCCGACGTGATCCGCAGCCTGGTCGCCGCCCGCGCCTACGCCGACCTGGGGACGCCTGTGCTGGAACAGCTCGCGGTGAACTGGCTGATGCGGACCGGGGGCTGGCAGGAGGCCGTCGGGATCCGCCGCGAGCAGGCCCGGGAGAACCGCGACGCGCTGGTCGCGGCGGTCCGCCGGGAGCTGCCGGACTGGGAGTTCGAGGTGCCCCGGGGCGGGCTGACCCTGTGGGCCCGCGCGGGCGGGCTCTCCGGTTCGCGGCTGGCCGAGGTGGGGGAGCGGGTCGGCGTACGGGTGCCCTCGGGGCCGAGGTTCGGTGTGGACGGCGCCTTCGAGGGCTACGTCCGGCTGCCGTTCACCGTGGGCGGGCCGGTGGCCGACGAGGCCGCCTCCCGGCTGGCGGCGGCGGCCCGGCTGGTGAGCACGGGCGCGGGCGGCAGCGGGGCGGAGCCGCCGCGCACGTTCGTGGCGTAGTCGGCCCGGCCCCGCCCGGCCCGGCTACGGAGCCTCCGCCGCGACCTCCGGCTGCGCGTCGAGGGCGGCCGGTGCCCGGAGCGACTTGGCCGACAGGAGGCGGTGCGGGCCCGGCTGGCGCTCCGGCAGCAGTTCCAGTACGGCCTGGCGGTAGGCCGGGTGAGTGGCCTCGTCGTAAGGGTCCGGGGTGGCGGGCACCTGCAGCCGGTGCACGGGCCCGGTGCCGAGCCTGGCGTACCCGCGCCCCGGCGGCACCTGGGCCGTCGGGGTGGTGTGCGGCGGCAGCCCCAGGACGTCCGCGACCTGCTGGACGGCGGCGGGGCCGAGCACGACACGGGCGCGGGTGTGCTGCCAGACGGCGTCGTTCAGCAGTTCCAGGTGCCCGAACTGCTCGGCCACCACCACCGTGACGTGCGCGGGCCGTCCGTGCCGTAGCGGCACCTGCAGCTGGGCCAGCGGGTCGGGGCCGCCCTCGGCGACGGAGAGATGGGCCAGCACGCTCGGCTGGTCCAGCAGGATCCACAAGGGGCGCCGGGTGTCCTCGGGCGCGGGCCGGCCGACCTCCCGGGCCCGGTGGGTGGCGATGAGCCGCCGTTCGGTCTCCTGCGCGGCCCATTCCAGGGTGGCCTGCGCCCCGGTCGGCCCGCATTCCACGGCGAGGACGCCCGCCCGGCCGGACAGGCAGGAGTACTCGCCGCTGCCGCCGCCGTCGACGATCAGTACGTCGCCCCCCTGCCGCAGGGCCTGCAGGGCCACGGAGCGCAGCAGGGTGGAGGTACCGCTGCCGGGTTGACCGACGGCCAGCAGGTGGGGCTCGGCGGAGCGGGGCCCGGTGCGCCAGATCACCGGAGGTACGTCCCGGGGCTCGTCGCCCTCCAGGACGGGCAGGGTGCGCTGCACGCCGCCGGCGTCGGTGAAGCCGAGAACGGTCTCGCCGGGGGAGGTGACGAACGGCTGGGCGGCGATGCCCGTCGGCAGCGCCGCCAGCACCCTCAGGTCGAGCTGGTTGCCCTCCTCGTCCCAGTCGAAGAGATACTCCCGTCCGCGCCCGGACTTGGCGTGCAGCAGTGACTCGATCCGGGCCCGTGAGGTGGCCTCGCCGTCGGTGAAGTAGGCCGGGTAGCGGATGTGGAGCCGGGTGATGCGGCCCGCCTCGTCGAACTCGTAGCCGCTGAAGGCCTTGTCCCAGTCCCCGCCGTGGGCGAAGAGCGGACTCGGGTCCTCCGGGATGGAGAAGTACGGCACGAGGGCTTCGTAGAGGGAGCCGAGCCGTTCGGTCTCGGCATCGCTGGGTCCGGTCTTCGCCGGGGTGCGGTCGCGTCCGTGCCAGGCCGCCGCCGCCATGAGGGTGATCAGGGCGAGGAGGGGACCGTAGGGGACGAGTGCGACCACGAGGACGCAGGCCGCTCCGAGGAACAGCGCGGGACCACGCTTGTCCTTGGGGGTCTGCGACCACCGGCGCCGTCCGGTCGCGGCCAGGATGCGCAGGCCGCGTCCGATGACGAGGAGCGGATGGAGGACGTCCGTGGCACTGTCGGCGGCCGTGCGAGCGAGGTCGCGGCCCCGGGCCAGCGACATGGTGCCGCTGCTGAGGATGCGGGGAAGTGGGCGCCGGGCCACGGGCGTCTCCTGGAGTTGTGGGTGTGACGTGTTCCGGGTGCTGCTGGTGTCGCTGGGTGACGGCCGGGCTAGAGCTTGATCCCGCCGAGCAGGCTCGCGAGGCTCGCCGTACTGGCCGTGATGCTCGGGGCGATGGCGGAGCCTGCGAGGAAGAAGCCGAAGAGCGAGCAGACGAACGCGTGCGTCAGCTTCATCCCGTCCTTCTTGAAGAAGAGGAAGCAGATGATGCCGAGCAGGACCACGCCTGAGATGGACAGGACCATGAGGTTTTCTCCTGGTTGGTGGGGACAGTCACCATCAGTTCTTCCAGGCTCACAGGAAGTATCAATGCGACAAAAGGTGCATTTGGGTGAATTCAGGGGTTTTTCACTTGACCGGCTCAGCCTGGGTGGCGTGCCCGGCGCGCGGCGCGTCGAGGGTGATCATTGCCTCGGCCCGACCCGGACATGTGCAGGCCAGGGCGCTACTCTGGCGATTCACCCGTACGGACGCAGCGCCGTGCGCCCCCCTGCCCGCCCGGCCCCGGCCGGGTCCTCGACGTCGTGACGGGCGGGCGGACCATGTCAGCAACGAGTGAAAGGCGGTACGAACCATGAGCGAGCACGCAGCGGAGGGCTCCGGTTCCCAGGACGTCCCCGACGAGGACGTCATCGAGCTGGCCACCAAGATCTTCGACCTCGCCCGCCAGGGTGAGACCGAGGCGCTCACCGCCTACCTGGACGCCGGGGTCCCGGCGAACCTCACCAACGACCGCGGTGACACCCTGGTCATGCTCGCCGCCTACCACGGCCACGCCGACGCCGTGTCGGCCCTGCTGGCCCGCGGCGCCGAGGCCGACCGGGCCAACGACCGCGGCCAGACCCCGCTCGCCGGCGCCGTCTTCAAGGGCGAGGGGGCCGTCATCCGCGCGCTCCTCGCCGGCGGGGCCGACCCGAAGGCCGGAACCCCCTCCGCCGTGGACACGGCGCGCATGTTCGCCAAGGCCGACCTGCTGGAACTTTTCGGAGCTGAGTAGTCCGGTTTTGCCTGGGATCTGGCGCGGCCTGGGCACATCCGGACCTCACAGGTTGGTCACGGCGGCCATAAATGTGGTCGCGGCGCACAAACCGGCTGGGTCATCATGGCGTCGGATTCGATTCGCGAGCACGGGGGACGGGCAGAAGCGGGCAGGACACGAAGGGTGTGCCGGCCCGGCCCGGCCTCCATGGTCACGAAGCACCGACGAGAGTGAGAAGGCAATGGTCAACATCGAGCGGAACATGACGGCGGACGTCCTCACATGCTGTTACGCGGCCCTGTGAATCCCGATTCCCGGTTGCGTCCCCAGCTTGATTTGAGGCCATTCCCATGTTCGAACCAGTCATAGCACCGAGCGGTACCCTGCTCGGGCTCCTTCAGCGGGGCCGTGGCGACGGCACGCTGCACGCACTCGCGGCACCCAGGGCGGAGGCCCTGGAGGCCCTCAACCAGTGCGTGCTCCGCGACCCGCGCCAGGACTGGCAGGTCGAGAACCGCTCCTTGTACTACGCCCGGCTGTACCTGGACCTCGCCGGTCCCCTGGGCGAGATCGAGGCACACCTCTTCAGCGCCGACGACCTCGTCGACGAGAAGGACCACCGCACGGGCCTCGCCCTGTCCGTCCTGGGCCACCTGGCCTCCTACGGCCGCGACGACGCGCTCATGCTGCTGCGCCGCTACGCCGCCTCCGGGGCCAACTGGGCCTGGGCACTCGACGAGCTGGCCCTGCGCGACGACGACGAAGGCCTGCGGTCCCTGGCCGCGGCCGTCCTCGCCCGCTTCCCCGCCACGGCGGAGGGCGAGGCGCGGCTGGCCGCCGCCGTCCGCGACGCCTACGAGCCCCGCCCGTGGTGCCTGTGGGAGGAGACCCCCCAGTACGGGGAGCGCCTGCGCGCCGCCCGTCAGCAGGGTTCCTTCGACCGCTGGCAGCGCCAGATGACCCCGAGCGGGCCCCGTCCCGGCTGGGGCGTCCAGGCCGTCTTCGACTGGGCTGCCGACGGCCTGCGCCGCGGCACCCCCCTGCACGTCCCCGCCGCCCGCTGCCTGGCCGCCGTGGCCCAGCCGGAGGACCGCTCCGCGATCCTCGCGGCCGCCGCCGGCGCCGACGGCGAGGCCGCCCGGGCCACCGCCCTGCACCACCTGGTCCTCGCCGAACCGGACAACCCGGCCGTGCTGGACCTCATCGAAGCCGCCGCCGACGAGCCCGCCGTGGCCGCCTACGAGCGCATGTGCGGCCCCGAGGCCGTCGAACGGGCCCGACGTTGGGTCCACCGCCCCGACGCGCTCGGCGAGGCCGCCGCGGCCGTCCTGGCCGCCCGCGGCGGCGCCGAGGACGCCGGCCTGGTCCTGGGCGCCCTGCGCTCCACCGTGCGCGGTGCGGGCCCCGACACCCGGCGCCTGTTCGCCCTGGTGGACGGCGCCGGCCGGCTCGCCATCGGCTGCGCGGCCCCGGTGCTGCGCCACATCTACCGCGAGACCGCCTCGTCCCACCTGCGCGGCCGGGCCGCACGGGCCCTGGCCAGCACCGACCCCTCCTTCGCGGCGGGCTTCGCCGTGGAATGCCTGTGGGACTGCGAGGAGACCACCCGCGAGGTGGCCGCCCGCCACGCCGAGACGGCCGACGCCCGTGTGGCGCCCCGGCTGCGTCGCCTCGCCTCCGACCCGGCGGAGGAGGAGGACGTCCAGTCGGCCGTCCGCAGCCGCATCGCCCCGGAATCGGCCGTGTAGCCGCGCCGGCAGCCCCACCGACAGCACGAGGCCCGGCCCCCTGACCGAGGGGGCCGGGCCTCGTGCTCTCGACCTCGTGCGACCGCGGAGCGCGATCAGGGCGCCGTGCCGGGCGGGCCGGGCGCTGCACGATCCGAAAGAGACGGCCCGAGCCCCCTCGAACGTTTCACCGGGCCGCCGAGAACCGCACCGGAACACCCGGCCGGGCCTGGGCCGCCGCGTCCAGGGCCGGGCCCGGCGGGACCACGCCCACCACCGGGTAGCCGCCCGTCACCGGGTGGTCCGCCAGGAACACCACCGGCAGCCCGTCCGGCGGCACCTGGACCGCGCCCAGCACCATGCCCTCGCTCGGCAGCTCGCCCGCCCGGGCGCGGACCAGCGCGGAGCCCGCCTCCGTGCGCAGCCCGATCCGGTTCGACAGCGCCGAGACCTGGAACGCCGACCGCCACAGCCCGGCGAGGGACGCCTCGGTGAACCAGTCCGCTCGCGGCCCGAGCCGCAGCGGGAGCACCAGCTCCGAAGGGGGCCCGGGCAGGCCGCACGCATCCGCCCCCGGAGCCGGATCCGGGCCAGGCGGGCCCACCGGCAGCGCCGTCCCGGCCGCCAGGACCGGTGGCCCCAGCCCCGACAGCAGGTCCGTGGAGCGACTGCCCAGGACCGGCGGGACGGCCAGGCCTCCCCGCACCGCGACGTAGCCGCGCACTCCCGACTCCGCCCGGCCCACCTCCAGCTCCGCCCCGGCCGGGAGCCGGACCGGCGCCCCCCAGGCCACCGGGCGACCGGAGATCCGTACCGGACAGGGCGCGCCCGTGACGGCCACGGTGGTCGCAGCCAGGGCCCGTAGCCCGACCCCGTCCAGGGTCGTCTCCAGCACCGCCGCGTCCGGCGCGTTGCCGACCAGTCGGTTGGCCAGCGCGTACGCCGCCGTGTCGAGCGCTCCCGAGCGCGGAACCCCCAGGTGCGCGTACCCGGGGCGGCCCCGGTCCTGGACCGTCGTGAGCGCCCCCGGCCGCAGCACCAGCAGCCCCTCAGCCACGACCGTCCTCCTCCGTGAACCGGACCCGTACCCCGGGCGCGAACAACGCCGCCGGTTCCCGCAGCGGGTCCCAGAGCACCGCGTCCGTGGAGCCGATCAGCTGCCAGCCGCCGGGCGAGGAGCGCGGGTACACGCCCGCGTACTCCCCGGCCAGCGCCAGCGAGCCCGCCGGGACGGCCGTACGGGGCGACGCGCGGCGGGGGACGTGGAAGCGCTCCGGCAGCCCCGTCAGATAGCCGAAACCAGGTGCGAACCCGCAGAAGGCCACCCGGAAGTCGGTGGCGCCGACGATCCCCGGGACCTCCTCCGGGACGACCCCCCACAGCCGGGCCACCTCCGCCAGGTCCGGGCCGTCGTACCGCACCGGGACGGTGACCCGCGGCCCCTGCGTCGGCGCGAGCCGCGGCACCTCCCACCGCGCGATCCGGGCACCGAGCGCGGCCGGGTCCCGTACGCCGTCCACCAGCACCGTCCGCGCCGCCGGCACCAGATCCCGTACGGGCCCCAGCTCGCCGGCGTCCCGGCGGCGCGACAACTCGGCGTGGAGCGCGACGACCTCGTCCGCCGAGTCCAGCTCGATCAGCAGCGCCTCGCCCCCCACCACCAGGGGCCTCACGCGAAGGCCTCGACCCGGACCCCGGCCGCGCCCAACGCCTCCCGGACCCGGCGGGCGAGCCCGGCCGCGCCCGGGGTGTCCCCGTGCAGGCACAGCGAGCGCGCGGCCACCCGGACCGCCGACCCGTCGGCCGCCGTCACCGCGCCCTCGGCGGCCATCCGGACGGCCCGTGCCACGACCGCGTCCGGGTCGTGCAGCACGGCATCCGGCTCGCCGCGCGGGACCAGCGTCCCGGCCGGCGTGTAGGCGCGGTCGGCGAAGGCCTCGGATACGGGCGCGAGCCCCGCCTCCGCGGCGGCGACCAGCAACAGCGACCCGGGCAGGCCGAGCACCGGCAGGCCCCCGGTGGCCCCGGACCCGGCCGCCAACCGGACACCCGCGACCACGGCGGCGGCCTGGTCGGCGTCGTGCACGGTGCGGTTGTAGAGCGCCCCGTGCGGTTTCACGTAGGACACCCGCGAGCCGGCCGCCCGCGCGAACACCTCCAGGGCCCCGATCTGGTAGGCCACCTCGTCGGCGAGCTCGCCGGGCGGCACGTCCATGGAGCGCCGCCCGAACCCGGCCAGATCGCGGTAGGACACCTGCGCGCCGATCCGTACGCCCCGCTCCGCGGCCGTCTCGCAGACCCGGCGCATGATGGACGGATCACCGGCGTGGAAGCCGCAGGCCACGTTGGCGCTCGTCACGACGGACAGCAGGGCCTCGTCGTCGGTGAGCGCCCAGCGCCCGAAGCCCTCGCCGAGGTCGGCGTTGAGGTCGATCACAGCAGCGGATGCGATCATGGAATCCATGCGCCGAGCGTAGAGCAGGCGACCGGAGCGAGGGTCGGGACGATCCGGCCGAACCATGCCGTTTGGGATGTTGTCAGCAACAGGACCTAGTCTTTGTCCGTGACTCTCCCTGCCCCGGCGAAGACCCTTCCGTCCCCGGCGCCGGGCCCGGCCGCCGACGAGGGCCTGGCCCGGCGGCTGCGTGCCCTCGCCTGCACCGCCCCGCTGCACGACCTCGACGTACGCAAGGCCAATCTGGCCGGCGAGTACGGGGTCTACGCGATGGCGGAGGTCGCGCTGGCCGCGATCGACCTGGTCACGCTCAACATGGACTTCGACACGGGCGCCGACCACGAGCAGATAGTGGCCAGGCTGCTGCCGCGCGTCGCGGCCCAGGCCCCGAACCGCCCGGCGGCCGAGCACGAGCGGGTGGCCCGCTGGGTGCTGGAGAACCTGATCAACGTCGGCAGCGTGGACCGTGGCTTCCGCGCCATCTACGGCACCTTCGGCCCCGACGGCGTCTACGTGCGCCGGGACTACGACTTCAAGCTGATCGAAGAGGTCCCCGGCTACGGCGGCGTGGTCTACCTGCGCACCACCGACGAGGCCGTCAACGTCCTCGTCGGCGCCCTCGACACCGACGTCACCAGCGCCCAGATCGCCGCCGAGGTCAAGCTGGAGGTGCTGATCAGCCGCGGCCGGCTGGCCGACGCCCAGCTCGCCGCCGAACAGGCCCGCTACCGGACCGTCCAGTACGCCGAGACCCTGCGCCGCACCCTGGACGCGACCCGCCGCAACGTCCGGGCGGTGGACTGGCTGCAGGCCGTGCCCGACATGATCGCCGAGGCCCTGGACCACGTCGCCGACCGCTACCGGCACGAGAACGCGATCCTGACCAACATCCGCAAGGCGCGCGACGAGGCGGAGGAGCCGGAGAACAAGCGGCGCGCGGCCGAACTCGTCGACATCGTCAAGGACTGCATCCGCCGCCACACCCAGCTCCAGTCCCGACTGCTGGACGCCGGCCCGCTCTTCCGCGCCGAACAGGACCGCCAGGCCTTCGCGGCCCCGGCGCCCCGCTCCGGCATCGACCTGTACGGCCAGCTCGTCGCCCCGCTCCTGCCGCTCCCCGTGGAGCAGGCGAGCCGCGTGAC
The DNA here is from genome assembly GCF_053615355.1 of Streptomyces sp. CLCI03. NCBI lineage: Bacteria > Bacillati > Actinomycetota > Actinomycetes > Kitasatosporales > Streptomycetaceae > Streptomyces > Streptomyces sp. CLCI03. Next base: position 6,679,314 of record NZ_CM132132.1, read on the forward strand.
CGCCGCCTTCTTCGCCTCCGGCGCGGGGCTGCGCACCCCCGTCTCGGTGCGGGTGGCCGACCTGGTCGAAATCCTGCTGACCCCGCCCGTGGAGCGCGAGCACCTCGGCGCGGAGATGCCCGAGCCGGACCTCATCGCCACCCCGGACGACAGCCGCTTCAGCGAGGAGCAGCTCGCCGCCGCGATGCGGCTCCTGGACCTCCCGCACGACGCCCCGCGCCGGCTGTCCGGACTCCTCGCGGAGGCCCGCCGCAGCGATCCCGAACTGCCGTACCTGGTCGCCCTCCTGGCCGTCCACGCGGCGAGCCCGGCCGTCGGCACGGCCTACCGGCAGGGCGAGGAGCGGCTGCTCTTCGCCGTGGACGACGGCACGCAGCTCGACGACCACGAGTTCGGCGGCGCCGACCTCATCGTCGGCACCGCCCTCCTGGACGCCGCCGGCATGGCCGCGGACCGAGCGGAGGCGGTGTGACCAGCCGCGCCCTTGCTCTGGCCGGGCCACATTCAGCCCCGCCGGCGAGGCTGGATCGGCCGCCCGCCGCCGCACGGTCACGCGGCGCCACACAGCCCGCCCTCATCACCCGTACGGCCCGTACAGCCCGCACCGCCGAGGAGACCCACCCGTGAGCGACCACCACGCCGAGCACCCCGCGTGGAGCGAGCCCGACGCGCCGTCGGCTCCCGTCGCGCCCGCCACCACAGGGTCCGTGACCCCGGCGGACGCCGCCGACGCGGCCCGGCTCGTGGCCTTCGGGCTGCAGCCCAAGCTGCTCCCGGCCCGGGACGCCGAGTACGGGGAACTCCTGCGCCGCTACCGCGAGGACCCCGCCTTCGGCCGGCTCGCCGACGCCGTCGCCACCGGTCTCGGCCTCGTCGTCCTGGAGGTGTCCCCGCGCGCCGGCATGGCCGTCGCCGCCGGCGAGGACTCCGTCTTCGCCGTCCGGATGGGCGACTACGCCCGCCGCACCGCCGCCGACTCCGCCGACCGCTTCCTGCACGGCCTCGCGCACCTCGCCGTGGCCGCCCTGGCCTTCCCGCGCCCCGAGGACCTCGCCGACGACGGCTACATCGGCCGCATCACCGTCAACGGCGTCGACGCCTTCGTCCGGCAGACCTGCCGCCGCCTGGAGGAACGCGCCGAGGAACTCGGCGAGAACACCGACCCGGCCTCCGACGCCCCCGGCCTGGAGGCCGCCTGGCGCGTCTACGCCCGCCGCAGCGCGACCGGCGCCACCAAGGACGCCCGCCGCCTCGCCGGCTCCACCACCGGCATCGTCGGCAAGGCGGCCGCCTTCCTCACCGACTCCGGCTTCCTCCAGCGCACCGGCGACGAGGCCGGCGGCACCTACCGCACCACCCCCCGCTACCAGCTCCAGGTCCGTGACATGGCGGGCAGCGCGGCGATGGCCGAGCTGCTGGAGCTCGGCGTGGTCCCCGTCAGCGACGGCTCCGCCACCCTGCTGCCGCCGCCCGAGGGCGACGACCTGGACCTGGCCGCCGACGCCGGCCTGCCGTTCCACGCCTGAGCCCCCGGGCCCCGCGGCCCGCGCCCCGATCCCCGTACGTCCTGCCTCACCAAGACACCACGAGAGTCCGCCGCCATGTACGAGCTGTCCCGGATCCGCCTCTACTCCATCGGGCCCGCCGGCGCGCGCTACGCCGACACCGTGCTCGACCTGCGCGGAGTCGGCGAGCCGGTACCCCACCCGGCGCCGACCCAGGCGGAGTTCTTCGAGGACGAGCCCACCGGCCCGCCGCGCCGGCCCGCGCCCGCCGGTGTGCTCTTCCTGGAGAACGGCGGCGGCAAGTCCGTCCTCCTCAAGCTGATCTTCTCGGTGATGCTCCCCGGCCACCGAAACACCCTCGGCGGCGCCAGCTCCGGCGTGCTGCGCAAGTTCCTGCTCGCCGACGACTGCGGCCACGTCGCCCTGGAGTGGCAGCACACCCAGACCGGCGAGTGCGTGGTCGTCGGCAAGGTCAGCGAATGGCGTGGCCGCCAGGTCTCCAACGACCCGCGCAAGTTCGCCGAGGCCTGGTACTCCTTCCGCCCGGGCCCCGGCCTGAGCCTCGACAGCCTGCCCGTCGCCGAGGCCACCTCCGTACGCCCTCCCGTCGAAGGCGCCTCCGGGGCCCAGGGCCGCCGCCGCACGATGAAGGGCTTCCGCGACTCCCTCACCGAGGCCGGCAAGGCGTACCCGCACCTGGAGGTCTCCTTCGAGGAGATCCACGACCGCTGGAACGAGCACCTCACCGAACTCGGCCTCGACCCCGAACTCTTCCGCTACCAGCGCGAGATGAACGCCGACGAGGGCGAGGCGGCCGGCCTCTTCGCGGTCAAGAAGGACTCCGACTTCACCGACCTCCTGCTGCGCGCCGTCACCGACACCCGCGACACGGACGGCCTCGCCGACCTCGTCCACGGCTTCGGCAACAAGCTCGGCCGCCGCGCCGAGCTCATGGCCGAACGGGACTTCACCGCCGGCTCGGTGGACCTGCTCACCCGCATCGTCGAGGCCGCCGGAGCCCGCTCCCGGCTGCGTGACGTGCACGCGGGCGCGGAACGCCGTACGCGCACCCTCGCCCGGCGGCTGTCCGCCCGCGCCGCCGAGGACCGCGGCCGGGCCGCCGAACTCGCCCAGCAGGTCACCGCCGCCGCCCACCAGGTCACCGCCGCGGAATCCGCCCGTACCCGCAGCGCCGCCGTCTCCGCCGAACTCGCCTACCGGCACGCCTCGCTGGCCCTGACCGTCGCCGACAAGGCCGCCGCCGCCCAGCGCCGCGAACTCCTCGAAGCCCGCACGCTGCACTCCGCCTGGCAGGCCGCCGAGAACGTGCTGCGCCACCGGGCCGCCGCCGACCGCTCCGCCCGCGTCGCCGCCGCGATCCTGGAGGCCGAGCGGGACGCCGCCCCGGCGCTGGCCGCCCGCGCCACGGCCGCCGGTGAGCTCGTCCGGGCCCTGCACACCGCCGCCGAGCACGGCGAGCGGCTCGCCAACGAGGAGGAGGAGCGTTCCGCCGCCCTCCAGGCCACCGGCGAGGCCTCGCACCGCGACGCCACCGCCGCCGCCACGGCCGCCCAGCGGGCCCGCAGCGAGGCCGAGCACCTGCGCTCCCGGCTGGCCGAGGTCCAGCAGGAGACCGCCGAGGCGGTCCGCGCCGGCTGGCTCGACGACACCGCCCCCGACGCCGACCCGGCCCGCGCGGCCCTCGCCGCCACCGACGCCGAGAAGACGGCCGTGGCCGCCTGGGACGAGTCCCGGGAAGCCGCCCGAGCCGCCGCCGAGGCCGCCCGCGAGGCCGCCGCCGCGGAATCCCGCGCCGAACTCACCGCCGCCCGCGCGGCGGACGCCGCCGACGCGGCCGAGGCCGCCCACGAGGCGGAGCACCGGGCCGCGGCCTCCCTGGCCACCGCCCCGCGCCTGGCGGAGCTGCTGGGGCTGCCCTCGGTCCCCGACGCCTTCCTCCCGCACCCGCGCGCGGGCGCGCGGGCCGACGCCACGGTCGCGGCCACCGCCTCCGGGACGGTCGGGCGCCCCGGAGCCGCCGGCGCCCAGGCCCCCGGCCACCCCGGGAGCACCGGGACCGCCGGGGGCGAGGGCCTGACCGTCGCCGACCTCGACCGCAACGCCGACGACCTGCGCACCCTGCTGACGGACGGGGTCGCCGCGGCCGAACGCCAGCTCTTCGAGCTGCGCACCGCCGCAGCCGACGACGCCCGCATCCTCGGCGCGCTCGGCGACGGCGGCCTGCTGCCGCCCGGCCCGGACGTCCTGGCCACCGTGGAGTACCTCGGCGAGCACGGCATTCCCGCCCTCCCCGGCTGGCGCTACCTCGCCCAGTCCGTGGACCCCGCCGACCACGCCGCCGTCCTCGCCGCCCGCCCCGAACTCGTCGACGGCGTCGTCATCACCGACCCCGACACCCACGGCCGGGCCCGCGAGGTGCTGTCCGGCGCCGCCCTGTTGCCCCGCTCCACCGTCGCCGTCGGCACGGCCGCCGCCCTGCTGGCCCCGCTGCCGCCGGCCGGCGACACCGACTCCGCGGTGTCCAGCGTCTTCATCGTTTCGCCGAACCCGGCCATGCACGACGAGGGCGCCGCCGACGAGGAGCGCCAGGCGCTGCGCGCCCGCGCCGCCGTCCGTGACACCGAGATCCGTGACCTCGCGGCCCGCCTCGGCGGTGACCGCGAACTCGCCGCCCGCCTCGGCTCCTGGCGCACCGGCTGCCCGCCCGGCCGCCTGACCGAACTCGCGGAAGCGGCCGCCGCCGCCCGGATGTTCGCCGAGGAGGCCGACGCCGAACTCGCGGAGGCCCGTACCGTACGCGCCGAGGCCGACGAGGCGGCGGCCGACGCGTCCCGGGTCCGCGAGGAGCGCCAGGACACCGCCCAGCGCGCCCGCCGCGTCGCCGACGCCCTCGCCGGGCTCGCCTTCCGACTGCGTGAGCGCGCCGGCTGGCAGGCCAAGCTCCGCGAACTCGCCGACGACGCCGCCGAGTCCGAGGCCCGCGCCGAGGTGTGCCTGGACCGGGCCCGCGCCGCCGACGAGGACCGCCGCGCCGCCCAGCGTGCCGCCGACGACGCCCGCCGCACCGCCCGCGCCCTGCGCGCCGAACGCGCCGAGATCGCCGGCGCCCCCGACCAACTGCCCGACAACGACGGTGACACCCCCCGGGCGCCCCTGCCCGACCTGCGCGAGGCCTACCGCGCGGCCTCCCAGCTCTACGAGAAGGTCGGGGTCGGCGCCGACCTGCGCGCCGAGCAGGCCCGCGCCGAGAGCGACGAGAGCGCCGCCCTCGCCGAACTGGACCGCCTCACCAACAAGGTCCGTACCCGGGCCGCCCAGCTCCTCGAAGGCACCGACGGCGCCGACGGCCCCTCCCGGCAGGCCGCGGCCGCCCGTGCCGAGGCCCTCGTGCAGATGCTGGAGACCCGCGCGTCCACCGCGAGCGAGCAGCTCGGCCGACTGCGCGGCGAGGCCGAACGGCACGCCCCCAGCGAGGGGGAGGCGCACACCGAACTCCCCGAGGAGCTCGTCCCCGAGGACGTCGACCAGGCCCAGGCCCTGCTGCGTACGGCCACCGCCCAACTCGCCGCCCACACCGCGGCCGTGGAGAGCGCCCGGACCACCCACGCGGACCTGCTGCGCGCCCACCGCACCGCCGAGGACGGCGCCGGGGGCTTCGACGAGACCGCGGCGATGCTCCGGGACCTGCTGCGCGACCACACCCACCAGGACGACGAGCAGGAGCCCGTACCGCACGCGGGCACCCTGGAGGAGGCCCGCCAGTCCGCCACCGAGGCCCGCCGCTCCCTGCGCGGCTGCGCGGCGGAGCTCTCGGCCGCCGACTCCGCGGTGCGCGAGGCGAGCGACATCCTGGTCCGGCACGCCAACGCCACCCGCTACGAGCAGGTACGCACCCCCGCGCGCCAGCAGATCCGCGAACTGCCCGCCTCCGCGCTGCCCGAGCACGCGGCGGCCTGGGCCGCGGCCTTCGCGCCGCGGCTGCGCGTCCTCACCGACGAACTGGCGCAGCTGGAGCGCAACCGCGACAGCATCGTCGACCGCCTGCGCGGCCTCGTCGAATCGGCCCTGGCCACGCTCCGCTCCGCGCAGCGGCTCTCGCAGCTCCCCGAGGGCCTCGGCGAATGGTCGGGCCAGGAGTTCCTGCGGATCCGCTTCGAGGAGCCGGACCAGGCCACGCTCACCGAGCGGCTCGGCGAGGTCATCGACGAGGCGACCCGCACGGCCGTGAAGAAGAACAGCAGCGCCTCCTTCGGCGAGGGCCGCCGTGACGGCATGTCCCTGTTGCTGAGGGGCGTCCAGGCGGCCCTGGAGCCCAAGGGCATCTCCGTGGAGATCCTGAAGCCGGACGCCGTGCTGCGCGCCGAGCGGGTGCCGGTGGGGCAGATGGGCGACGTGTTCTCCGGCGGGCAGCTGCTGACCGCCGCGATCGCGCTGTACTGCACGATGGCGGCGCTGCGCAGCAACGACCGCGGCCGTGACAAGCACCGGCACGCGGGCACGCTGTTCCTCGACAACCCGATCGGCCGTGCCAACGCCACGTACCTGCTGGAGCTCCAGCGGGCCGTCTCGGACGCGCTCGGCGTCCAACTGCTCTACACGACCGGTCTGTTCGACACCACGGCCCTCGCCGAGTTCCCGCTGGTGATCCGCCTGCGCAACGACGCGGACCTGCGGGCGGGCCTGAAGTACATCAGCGTCGAGGAGCACCTGCGCCCGGGTCTGCCGCAGCAGTCCGCGGAGGCGGAGACCATCCACGGCGAGATCACGGCCACCCGGATGTTCCGCCGCAGCGGCGTTTCCTGACACGAGAGGACAGCCGGCGCGCGCACGTCGACGGGAGACGTCCTCGCGGGAACGCGGGGGCGACCACGTCGGCGTACGGCGTCCCCGTGGGGTCGCACCGGCGCGCGGGCGCACGTACGCCGGTGCGGGCGCGGTCAGCGCGCCGGGTAGCGCCCGGAGGCCGCCAGAGGGCCGTCCTCGCGGGGTATTCGGCCCGCTGAGGCCTCCCGGGCCGCCCGGGAAGCCCTCCGGGCCTCCTTGCGGCGGCTGCGCGCCGTGCTGCTCGGCTCCGACAGGACCCCGTACCGCTGGTTCCAGGTCTGCCGGGTGATCCACACGTCCAGCACGCCCCAGGTGGCCACGATCGTCCCGGCTATCGCGCCGAGCCCCATCGGGAGGGCCAGCCAGGACCCGGTCAGGGTCAGGAAGAACGTGATCGTCGCCTGCGTCAGGGTCACGGCCACGATCAGCACCGCCCGCACCGCCGACGTCCGTACCGAATCCGGCATCCGGCGCCGCCGGGCCGGCTCCTCGACCCACAGTCCCCGCCCGGCCGGGTCGGCACCCTGGCCCGCACCCACACCGTCGCCCTCGTCACTGCTCATGGTCCGCTCACTCCCCACCGCGCGGTCCGTCATGCCTGCTCGCCCTGCTCACTTGCCATATGACGCGTCTGCCCCGCCACATCCGTCCCGCACGTCCGTTCCGACGTGCCCCCTCGCACAGACAGACGTTCGGCGGGGCCGGGAGATTCCCGCATCGCGGATACCTTCTCGCCTCGGAATGATCGCGGAACGAATAATTCCAGCCATCCATCGGGTTGCGGGAACTGACGCCCCACCAAGTGTCATCTGCCACATATCGGGCCGCTCTTGACCGGAAGTGTCGGACAACTGGTGATCTTCCTCCCGGGGTCAGGCCGAAAACGTCCGGACACGCCTTCGAAGCTGCCCCCCAGCAGTAGTAGGCTCACGCCGTTTAAATGACGGAACACCGACCCCCGGTAACGGGGTTGACCTGGGGGAGGCTGGGGAGGCCATGCGCTTTCGCGGGAAGTCCATCCGCCGGAAGATCGTGGCGTTGCTCCTTGTGCCGCTCGTCTCCCTGACCGCCCTCTGGGGCTTCGCGACAGTCATCACCGGCCGTGAGGCCATCCAACTCTTCGACGTGGCCTACATCATCGACAAGGTGGGCTACCCCGTCGAGGACGTCGCCCGAGTCATCCAGAAGGAACGGCGCCAGACCCTGGTCGTCCTCGGCGACCCCCGGGCCGCCGCCGCCACGGCCGAACTCACCAAGCGCCGCGCCGAAACCGACCGGGCCGTCGAGCGGATCACCGTCAGTGCCCGCGACTCCAAGGTCGTCGACGAGCTGAGCCCGCAGAGCGCCCAGCGCCTGCGCTCGATCGTCTCCGCCTTCCAGGGCATCGGCACCATGCGCCGCTCCGTCGACCAGAACGCCCTGGACCCCACGCAGGCGCTGGATCTCTACAACCGGCTGGTCGACCCCTGCTACGACTTCCTCATGAACCTCCACGGCCTGGACAACGTGGAGGTCGACAAGGAAGGCCGCGCACTCGTCGGCATCAGCCGCGCCCGCGAACTGCTCTCCCGCGAGGACGCCGTCATCGCCTCCGCCCTCGCCGCGGGCAAGATCACCGCTCCTGACGTCCGCCACGTCTCCGACTTCGCGGCCAAGCGCACCCTGCTCTACGAGTTCAACCTCGTGACCCTCCCCGCCGAGGACCGGCAGGACTTCGAGCAGTACTGGAAGAACCCCGAGACCCAGCCCCTGCGCGACGCCGAGGAACGCTTCATATCCGGCGGCGCGGTCAACAAGCCGCGCAACCTCACCGCCGCCCAGTGGGACGAGGCCTCCACCAAGGTCCTCGACGACCTGGCCGCCATGAACACCGCCGCCGGCAACCGCTACCAGGAACGCATCGAGCCCGTCGCCATGGACGTCATGGTCCAGGCCGCGGCCGCCGGCATCCTCGGCTTCCTCGCCCTGGTCTTCTCCCTCGTCCTGTCCGTGCGCATCGGCCGCGACCTCGTCCGCGACCTGTCCCGGCTCCGCAAGGAGGCCCACGAGGCCTCCGGCGTCCGACTGCCCAGCGTGATGCGCCGCCTCGCCGCCGGCGAACACGTCGACGTGGAGACCGAGTCGCCCCACCTCGAATACGAGAAGGACGAGGTCGGCCAGGTCGGCCAGGCCCTCAACACCCTCCAGCGCGCCGCCGTCGAGGCCGCCGTCAAGCAGGCCGACCTGCGCCGCGGCGTCTCCGAGGTGTTCGTCAACCTGGCCCGCCGCAACCAGGTGCTGCTGCACCGCCAGCTGACCCTCCTCGACACCATGGAACGCCGCACCGAGGACACCGAGGAACTGGCCGACCTCTTCCGCCTCGACCACATGACCACCCGCATGCGCCGGCACGCCGAGGGCCTCGTGATCCTCTCCGGCGCCGCACCCTCCCGCCAGTGGCGCAAGCCCGTCCAGCTGATGGACGTCGTACGCGCCGCCGTCGCCGAGGTCGAGGACTACGAGCGCATCGAGGTACGCCGACTCACCCGCCTGGGCATCGTCGGCCCGGCCGTCGCCGACGTCACCCACCTCATCGCCGAACTCCTGGAGAACGCCACCGTGTTCTCGCCGCCGCACACCGCGGTCCAGGTGCACGGCGAGCGCGTCGCCAACGGCTTCACCCTGGAGATCCACGACCGCGGCCTCGGCATGACGCCGGAAGCGCTGCTCGACGCGAACCTCCGACTCGCCGAGACCCCCGAGTTCGAGCTCTCCGACACCGACCGCCTCGGCCTGTTCGTCGTCAGCCGCCTCGCGCAGCGCCACAACGTCAAGGTCGTCCTCCAGCCCAGCCCGTACGGGGGCACCACCGCGGTGCTCTTCCTGCCCGCGGCCCTGCTGACCGAGGCCCCCGAGACCAACGGCGCCGGCGCCCGGTTCGACGGCGCCCGCGCCGCGGCCAAGCCCCTGCGATCCGACAAGGCCGGCCACCTCGGCCGCGCCGGGTCCGAGCGGCCCACGCCCGCCGCCATGGAGCGCGCGACGTCCGGCCGCCGGCTGCCCGTCGCCGAACTGCGCGGACCCGTCGAGCTGGAGGCCCCGCTCCCGGCCGGCGGACTGAACGGCCTGGACGGCCTCGACGACCCCGCCGCGCTCGACGACGCCCCCACCGCGATCACGAGCCGCGCCGGCGGGGCCGCCCGCCCGGTCATGGCCACGCTCGACGACGAGACCCCGCCGAACGGCATCCCGCGCAGCGCCCTCCTGGGCCTGCGCCCGGCGGACCGGCCGCACACCGACCGGCACGCGGACCGGGGCGGCTCCCGCCAGGGCGACCGCGACCGCGAGTCGCTCGCGCCCACCGGCCCCGTCCGACTGGACACCCAGCGGGTGGAGGCCCCGCGTGCGGACGGCTCCCGCTCCCAGGGCGCCGTACCGCTGCCGCGTCGCCGCCCGACCCCGACTCTGGTCGCCGACCACGGCCGCCGGGTGGAACCCCGCCCGGTGTCCGTGGTCCCGCAGCCCGCCCCGGCCGCCGCGGCCGGACCCGAAGCCGGATCCGACGCGGGGGCCGCCGCACCCGGCCCCGGCATCGGCGGGCTGCCCCGCCGGGTCCGCCAGGCGAGCCTGGCGCCCCAGCTCAAGAAGTCCCCGTCCGCCGCACCCGCCGAAGCCGCCCCCGACCAGGTGGCCGACCGCGACGCGGATGACGTACGTACGCGCATGTCCGCACTCCAGCGTGGCTGGACGGCGGGCCGCAACCAGCACGCACAGCAGAAGTCCGAGACCGAGGCGGGCACATCCGCCGCCGGCGGTCCCGCGAACGAGAACGAAGGGGACGGTCGATGACCGCACCGCAGACCGGCAACGACACCAGGGGCCGCGGCTCCGGCCCGCTCAACTGGCTCCTCGACGAGCTCGTCGACCGGGTCGGCTCCATCCGCAAGGCGGTGGTCCTCTCCGGCGACGGCCTGCCCACCGGCAGCTCCAAGGACCTGACCCGTGAGGACAGCGAGCACCTGGCCGCGGTCGCCTCCGGCTTCCACAGCCTGGCCAAGGGCGTGGGCCGGCACTTCGACTCCGGCCGTGTCCGCCAGACCGTCGTCGAGCTCGACGAGGCCTTCCTCTTCGTCATGGCCGCGGGCGACGGCAGCTGCCTCGCCGTCCTGGCCGACGCCGACTCGGACGTCGGCCAGGTGGCGTACGAGATGACGCTGATGGTCAAGCGCGTCGGCGACCACCTGGCGACCGCCCCGCGCACCGGGCTGCCAGCCGGAGGGTGAGTCGTAGGGCATGAGTGATTCAGGCCAGGACCACCCCACGGACATCTCCGCCGGTTTCCCCGTCGACCCGTCCTACCCCGACCAGCAGGACCCCGACCCCGACCAGCTGGACCCCGACCACGCGCACTGGTTCGACGACGACGCGGGGCCGGTCGTCCGCCCGTACGCCATGACGCGCGGCCGGACCAGCCACGCGGGCCAGCACCGACTCGACCTGATCGCGCTCGTCGTCGCCGAACCGGCGGCCGACGATCCGGTCTGGGACATGACCCTCTCCCCGGAACACGCCCACATCCTCGGGCTGTGCCGGGGCCGACCACAGTCGGTCGCCGAACTCGCGGCCGATCTCGACCTCGCGGTCGGGGTCGTCCGTGTCCTGATCGGCGACCTGGTCGATGAAGAACTGGTCCACGTGACCAGGCCGGTACCACCGGCAGAACTGCCCGATGAATCCATTCTGCGTGAGGTGATCGATGGCCTTCGGGCGCTTTAGCCGCACCGGTGCCATGCACGCGGTGTCGCCGGTCGAGCCGCTGACCTTGAAGATCTTGGTCGCGGGCGGCTTCGGGGTGGGCAAGACCACCCTGGTCAGTGCGGTGAGCGAAATCAGACCCCTGCGCACCGAGGAACGGCTCTCCGAGCCGGGCGTCGGTGTCGACGACACCGGGGGAGTGGAGGGCAAGAGCACCACCACCGTGGCCATGGACTTCGGGCGCATCACGCTCCGTGAGGACCTGGTGCTGTACCTGTTCGGCACGCCCGGGCAGGACCGCTTCTGGTTCCTGTGGGACGAGCTGGCGCAGGGTTCGCTCGGCGCCGTCGTCCTCGCGGACACCCGTCGCCTCGCCGACTGCTTCGCCGCCATCGACTACTTCGAGCGGCGCGCGATCCCGTTCGTCGTCGCGGTCAACTGCTTCGACGGAGCCGACCGGCACCCCGTGGTGACCGTACGGACGGCGCTGGACCTCGATCCCGGGGTGCCGGTGCTGCTGTGCGACGCACGGGACCGGGAATCCGTGAAGGACGTGCTGGTGGGGGTCGTGGAACACGCGATGTCCCTGGCGCGCGAACGGCGCCGGAGCCTTTCGGCGGGAGCCTGACACGGAGGCGGCCCGTACCCCCGCCGACTGGGGTACGGGCCGCAGCTCTCACGGGGGGACCAGGGTCCCGGTCGCGGCGCGGGACTGTGGAGCGAGTGTGAACCTGCCGCCGGGGGTCGTCAAGCCTTCGGACGACACCGGTCGTTCAGCGCACGGCGACGACGGCCGAGCCGTGGCCGAACAGCCCCTGGTTCGCGGTGATCCCGGCCCGCGCACCCGGCACCTGCCGCTCCCCGGCCGTACCGCGCAACTGCCAGGTCAGCTCACACACCTGCGCGATCGCCTGCGCCGGCACCGCCTCCCCGAAGGAGGCCAGCCCGCCACTGGTGTTGACCGGGATCCGGCCGCCCAGCGCCGTCGCCCCCTCCCGGACGAGCTTCGCCCCCTCGCCCTCCCCGCACAGCCCGATGTCCTCGTACCACTCCAACTCCAGGGCGGTGGACAGGTCGTACACCTCGGCGAGCGAGAGGTCGTCCGGGCCGAGCCCCGCCTCCTCGTAGGCGGCGCGCGCGATCGAGGACCTGAAGGACCCGGCCGCCGGCGCCACCGCCACCGCCGAATCGGTCGCGATGTCCGGCAGGTCCAGCACCGTACGCGGATACGTGGGCGTCACGGTGGAGACGGCCCGGATCCGCACGGGATCGGCCACCCCGCGCGATCGCGCGAAGTCCATGCTCGTGAGGACCAGGGCCGCGCCCCCGTCGGAGGTGGCGCAGATGTCGAGCAGGCGGAGCGGATCCGCGACCACGGCCGAGGCGGCGACCTCCTCCGCCGTCACCCTCTTTCGATAGCGGGCGTGCGGATTGAGCAGCCCGGCCGCCGCGTTCTTCACCTTGACCTGGGCGAAGTCGTCCAGGGTGTCCCCGTGGAGGGCCATCCGCCGCCGCGCGTAGAGCGCGAAGTAGGCGGGGTTGGTGGCGCCGAGCACGCGGAAGCGGAGCCAGTCCGGATCGTCGGGCCGGTCGCCGCCCGCCGGTGCGAAGAACCCCTTGGGCGCGGCGTCCGCGCCGACGACGAGCACCACGTCGGCCAGGCCCGCCAGGATCTGCGCGCGGGCGGCCCCGACGGCCTGGGCGCCGGACGCGCAGGCCGCGTAGACGCTGGTGACCCGCGCCCCCTGCCAGCCGAGGGCCTGGGCGAAGGTGGCGCCCGCCACGTAGCCCGGGTATCCGGAACGCACGGTGTCGGCGCCGACGATCGACTGCACCTGCGTCCAGTCCAGCCCGGCGTCGTCCAGCGCCGCCCGCGCGGCGGCCCGCCCGTACTCCACGAAGCTGCGGCCCCATTTGCCCCAGGGGTGCATACCGGCCCCGAGGACGGCGACGTCGGCGCTCACGCGGGCCCTCCCACCGGCCGGAACCGCCAGGTGGTCCATACGGTCCCGGTGGCCTCGGCGGTGCCCAGGTCCTCGTTCAGCACGCCCCCGACCACCTCGACCTCCATCCCGACCGCCAGATCGGCGACCCCCACCCCGGGCGCGGCCTGCCCGAGGACCACCATCCGCTCGGCCTCCAGCTCCACCGCGACCAGCGTGTACGGCTCCCAGGGCACGGCCGGGTCGGACACGTACGGCGCGGGCGGCCGGTAGCGCCCGTCGGTGTAGGACCAGATCCGGCCCCGCGAGGACAGCGGCACCTCGGCCGGCTCGCCGCCGCCGGGACAGTGCGGATTGCGGCAGTACGCGTCCTCGCGCGGGAAGAACACCGCGGTACAGGCCGAGCACCGGGTGCCGAGCAACCGGAAGCCCCCGCCGTCCGGCGCGTCCTCGGTGAACCACCCGCTCACGACGGGTGTGCGTGTGCGTGCCACGATGCCCCTCCCAGGTCAGCAATCTGACGGATCGTCAGAAGTCTGCCACGGGGGAACGGCCTTGACACGGGTTCTCGGCAAGCCACTTCCGTGCGATCTCGCCCAGCTCCGCGTCGCGGCCGGCGAGCATCATCCGGATCATCTGCGCGTCCCCGCGCAGGGACCACGCGGGATGCCCGAAGGTGGCCGGATTGTTCCCCTCGATCAGGAAGTGCGCGGGCCAGGCGGTCCCGTACCCGATCAGGGGGAGTGCGGCGAGGTAGCGCCTGCGGCCGCGCGCCAGCCCGTAGGCGGTCACCGCCAGACCGGTGAGGGTGCCGGTGAGATGGACCCACCGGGTGGCGGCGCGCGAGTGCATCGCGACGTAGTACGGCCAGAATTCCTCGTACGAGGTGAAAGTCATGCGGGCACGGTACTCACGGCCGGGCGACGGCGACAGCGGCGAGGAGGTCGCGATCCGCGGCGGTCGCGGCGGCCGGTGCGGGTCCCACGGCGGGTCTTGGTGCGGCTCCCGGTGCGGGTCCATGGGGGAGCCCGGGTGGGGACCCGCAACCGCCGCCGTCCGCACCCCCCTTGGCATACGATCGCCGGATGTCGGCACACCTGAAGGACTCGCACTGCTCCACCTGCGGAGCGCCCCACTCCACCTCTGAGTGGCCCCGCACCTGCGCGGCCTGCGGGGTGACCGCCTACCGCAACCCGCTCCCGGTGGCCGTCACCCTCCTCCCCGTCGAGGACGCGGACGGCACCGGCCTCGTGGTCATCACCCGCACCATCGAACCGGCCCTCGGCGGCGTCGCCCTCCCCGGCGGATTCATCGACTTCGGCGAGGACTGGCGCGACGCGGTCGTCCGTGAGCTCTTCGAGGAGACCGGCATCACGGCTCCCGCCTCGGAGGTCGTGCTGGCCGACGCCCTGAGCTCCCCGGCGGGCCATCTCCTCCTCTTCGGTCTCCTCCCGGCCCGCCCGGTCGCGGAACTCCCCGCCTCGAAACCGACGGACGAGACCACGGGCTGGCACATCCTGCGCACCCCGTCGACGCTGGCCTTCCCCCTCCACACCCAGGCGGCCGCGTCCTGGTTCGCGGGCACCTACGCCTGAGCCCGGAGCCGCCCGGACGTGGTGGGTCGGACCGGTCTCGGCCGGTCCGACCCACCACGTCCGCTTCCCGCGAGAGGGGCGTCAGTGCCAGTCGCTGATCTGCACGTCGCGCGGATGCGGCGCGCCGCAGCCCGTCTCCACCAGGGACTTCAAGCTCATCAGGAAGATCGCCCACTTGGTGCTGCAGTGGTTCATGAACGCGACCGGTTCGCGCCAGCCCGCGTGCGCGAACATGAGGATCGTCCACTCGCCTTCCTGGGTCAGGTCGAAACTCACCGTCGTCCCGACCCACTCGGCCGGACCGTCGACGACCTCCCACAGCACCCGTTCGTTCGGCCGCAGGTCGAGCACCTTCATGTCGAAGCCGCCGACGTCGCCGAACCGGAACTCCAGGACGCCGTCGCCGGACCCGCTCGTGTCGGTCGTCCACCACGCGGCCAGGCCCTCGACCGTGGTGAGCGCTTCGTACACCTTCTCCGGGGTCGCGGTGATCCCTATCCGGTGCAGGATGTCCACCATCTCGCTCTCCTCCTTCTCCGTCTCCGTGTCACTGCTCCGTGTTCTTGGCCCGTTGGATCGCTTCGGCGAGGTCCTTGACGCGCCGCAGGCGGGCGTCCCACAGCTCACCGACGGAGTTCAGCTGCGCCACGGCACGCGCCAGCTGCGCCTCGTCCACCTGGTAGCGCTTCTCCCGTCCCGCCGGCGCGGACCGGACCAGGCCGACCCGGTCGAGCACGGCCAGGTGTTTGGTCACGGCCTGCCGCGTCACGGGCAGGTGCGCGCTGAGCGTCGTCGCCGTCCCCTGGCCGTCGGCCAGCAGGAGGTCGATCATGCGGCGCCGGGTCGGGTCGCCTATCGCGGACCAGAGGTCGTCGTCGACGGCGGTGCTCATCGCGTGGCCGCCAGTCGGTCGGCCGTCGCGACCAGGCGCGACAGGTAGAAGTCCCAGCCCTGCCGGTGGTCGTTGTAGTGGGCTTCGAGCACGGCGGCCTCCCAACCCCGCTCGCGGTAGCCGCTCTCGCGGAAGCGGACCGTGGTCCCCTTGTCCGTGGGGACGAGCTCGAAGGTCACCAGCAGGGAGTTGCCCGGACCCGCCGCCTCCGTCTCCGTCTCGTCGTAGGTCCAGCGGAACGAGAACGACCGCGGCGGGTCGGCCTCCACGACCGTGAACGGCGAGGACTGCTGTCGACCGGTGTCCTCGTCGGTCCATGTGAGCCGGGCCGTCGCGCCCGCGACCGGCTCGAACGCGGTGTCGGCGCTCCACCACTCCCGGATGTGCTCGGGGCTGCTGAGCACCTCGAACACCACCTCGGGCGAGGCGTCGATGTGCAGCTCGCGCTCGATGCTCCCGTACTCCATGGCCGTCTCCATCTATCGCAACCTTCGGTTGCATATAAAGCTAGTCCCCCTGCGACGAATGTGCAACCGATGGTTGCGTATCTGCCGGAGGGGGCAAGGGAGCCCCGCCCCATCCGCCGGAGGGGGCAAAGGAGCCCCGCCCCCCCTCACGGTCACCGGGGCCCGCGCACCCCCACCGCCTGCCGGGCCCCGCGTGCCTACAGCCCCCGTACGGTGACCCCCTCCACCCGGTTCCCCGCCTCGTCCTCCACCACCACCGCGTCCCCCACCCACCGCACCGTGTACCGCTCCACCTCGCCCGGCTCGAAGCCCGGCCCCGGATCCCGGATCACCACCCCGCCTCCCGTACGCCCCCGCGCCGGCGCCCAGACCTCCAGCTCCACCCCGCCACCGGAGCCCGCACGCACCGGCAGCACGGACCCCGCCCGCGCCAGCACCGGGATCCGGCCCTGCGGCGCGGCCAGCAGGATCTGGCCCGGCCCCTCGTACGCCGCCCCCGTCGCCGTGTCGTACCAACGCCCCCGCGGCAGCCGTACCGCCCGCCGGTCCGCCCCGCACTCCAGCACCGGCGCCACCAACAGCGCGTCACCCAGCAGGAAGGTGTCCTCGCAGTCCCGCAACCGCCGCTCCTCCGGCGCCCCCCACCACAGCGGCCGCACGTACGGGGCCCCCGTACGCCGCGCCAGATGCGCCAACGTCACGAAGTACGGCCGCAGCCGCTCCCGCTCCGCCATCACCGCCGCGGCCTGCTCCGCCACCTCCGGCCCGAACTCCCACGGCTCCCGCCGCCCCGCCCAGATCGCCGAGTGCGTCCTGAACAGCGGCAGATAGGCGCCCAGTTGCAGCCACCGCACGTACAACTCCGGCGACGGCGACCCCCCGAACCCGCCGACGTCCGGACCCGAGTACGGCACGCCGCACAGCCCGAGCCCCAGCACCAGCGCCAGCGAGGCCCGCAGCCCCTCCCAGCTCGACTCCACATCCCCCGACCACGTGCCCCCGTACCGCTGCATCCCCGCCCACCCCGACCGCGAGAACAGGAACGGCCGCTCGTCGGGCCGCAGTCGCACCAGCCCCTCCCACCCCGCCCGCGCCATCCCCAGCGCGTACACGTTGTGTCCCTCGCGATGGTCACCGCCCGCCCCGTCCAGCGCGTGCCGCGCCGACCTCGGCAGCGTCGTGTCACCGAACGGCGCGAAGGACACCGGCTCGTTCATGTCGTGCCAGAAACCGGCGAAGCCCTGCTTCAGCCGCTCCTCGTACAGCCCGCCCCACCACTCCCGCACCGCCGGATCCGTGAAATCCGGGTAGGCGCACTCGCCCGGCCACACCTCACCGCGCACCTCCGCGCCCCGCGCGTCCCGTACGAAGGCCCCGCCCGCCCCCACCGTCAGCCCCGACGCGTGCACCCCGTCGCCCGCCTTCACCGCCGGGTCCACGATCGACACGAGCCGCACCCCGATGTCCCCCAACTCCCTCGCCAGACCCGGAAGGTCGGGGAACCTCTCCGCATCCACCGTGAACACCCGGTGCCCGTCGTAGTGGTCGATGTCCAGGTGTACGGCCGACAGCGCGAGCCCGCGCGACGCGTACCCCGCCACCACCCGCCGCACCTCCTCCGCGCTCCCGAACCCCCACCGCGCGTGCTGGTACCCCAGCGCCCACTCCGGCGGCACCGCCGCCGCACCCGTCAGCCCCGACCAGCCCTGCAGCACCCGCGCCGGCGTCCCCACCAGCACCCAGCACCGCAGCGGCCCGCCCTCCATCCGCAGCTCGCTCGCCCCCGGCCGGTCCGCCCCCGAACCCGCGCCCTCCTCACCCTCCCGCAGCACCACCCGCCCGTCCCACGAGTTGTCGTGGAACACCAGATGCGTCCCCGCGTCCGCGACCACCATCTGCACCGGCATCGTCAGGTACAGCGGATCGACCCCCGGCCCGAAGCCCCCCTTCGGATCGGTGTTCCACAGCCGGTACGCCCCGTCCCGCAGCCGAGGCCCCGCGGCCCGCCCGCCCAACCCGAAGAACCGCGCGTCCGCCGGCACCTCGCTGCGCTGCAGCCACCGCGCCGCGCCCATCCGCGGATCCACCGGCTCCCACCACCGAGGCGGCGCCTCCCGCCGCAACACCGTCCCGCCCGGCGTACGCACCTCCAGTGCCCCGTGCCGCGACACCGCCACCGTCACCCGCTCCGACACCACCCGCCAGCCACCCCCGGTGTCCGGCTCCAGCACGGCCCGCGGATCCGGTTCGGGGCCCTCGCCCACCACCGCGTACGACGGCGTCGGCCCGGCCCCGTCCCAGCTCCAGAACACCGCGCCGCCCACCATCACCCGTACCAGCAGCTCGGAGCGCGCGAACCGCAGCACGCCCCCGCCCGGCCGGGCCTCCGTACCGGTCAGCAACCCCGGCACCCGCGCCCGCTCCGCGCCCCGGCGTGGCAGCCCCACCGCGTCCGAGCGCCGATGGCGCCAGGCCGAGCGCCAGGCGCGCCGACCGCGCTCCGTACCGATGTCCTTCACCGCACGTACCAGATCACGACCGTTCATGCCGCTCACCCTGCCACCGGCCCCCGGCCGAGGGGACGGCGTTCAACTGCCGTTCACCCGGCAGCGGCACCCCCGAGTCGATCACCCGACCCGCCAGGACAGCCCTGGTGCAGCGGACGATCACATGGCATGGTCCCTGTGAGCCGCCGCGCCCACACCCCCGCGCGACGGCACCGTACGCACACGAAGCGCGAGCCGCAGACTTGACCGGGAGCCGACCCATGACCTCAGCCACGCAGCCGGAACCCCTCTGGGCGCCGGGCCCCGACCGGATCGCCGCGGCCCGGATCACCGCCTTCCAGGCCTGGGCCGCCGAGCGCCACGGAGCCCCGGCCGACGGCGGCTACCCCGCCCTGCACCGCTGGTCCGTCGACGAGCTCGACACCTTCTGGCAGGCCGTCGCCGAGTGGTTCGACGTCCGCTTCACCACCCCGTACGAGTCCGTCCTCGCCGACCGCTCCATGCCCGGCGCACGCTGGTTCACCGGAGCCACCCTCAACTACGCCGAGCACGCCCTGCGCGCCGCCGAGGACCCGGCACGCGCCGCCGAGCCCGCCCTGCTGTACGTCGACGAGACCCACGAGGTCGTCCCCGTCACCTGGGCCGAGCTCCGCCGGCAGGTCGGCTCGCTCGCCGCCGAACTGCGCGCCCTCGGCGTCCGCCCCGGCGACCGGATCAGCGGCTACCTCCCCAACATCCCCCAGGCCGCGGTCGCCCTCCTCGCCACCGCCGCCGTCGGCGGGGTCTGGACCTCCTGCGCCCCCGACTTCGGCGCCCGCAGCGTCCTCGACCGCTTCCAGCAGGTCGAGCCGGTCGTCCTGTTCACCGTCGACGGCTACCGCTACGGCGGCAAGGAGCACGACCGCCGCGAGACCGTCGCCGAACTCCGGGCGGACCTCCCGTCCCTGCGCGCCGTCGTCCACATCCCGCTCCTCGGCACACCCGCCCCCGCCGGCGCCCTCGAATGGTCCGACCTGACCTCGGGCGACACCGAGCCCGTCTTCGAGCCGGTCCCCTTCGACCACCCGCTCTGGGTGCTCTACTCCTCCGGCACGACCGGCCTCCCCAAGGCCATCGTCCAGTCCCAGGGCGGCATCCTCCTCGAACACCTCAAGCAGCTCGGCCTGCACTGCGACCTCGGCCCCGAGGACCGGTTCTTCTGGTACACCTCCACCGGCTGGATGATGTGGAACTTCCTCGTCTCCGGCCTGCTCACGGGCACGACCGTCGTCCTCTACGACGGCAGCCCCGGCTACCCCGACACGGGCGCCCAGTGGCGCATCGCCGAGCGGACGAAGGCCACCCTCTACGGCACCTCCGCCGCCTACGTCATGGCCTGCCGCAAGGCCGAGGTCCACCCGTCCCGCGACTTCGACCTCTCCGCCGTGAAGTGCGTGGCCACCACCGGCTCCCCGCTCCCGCCCGACGGCTTCCGCTGGCTCCACGACGAGGTCGCCGAAGACCTCTGGATCGCCTCCGTCAGCGGCGGCACCGACGTGTGCAGCTGCTTCGCGGGCGCCGTCCCCACCCTCCCGGTGCACATCGGCGAACTCCAGGCCGCCTGCCTCGGTACGGACCTCCAGGCCTGGGACCCCTCCGGCAAGCCCGTCACCGGCGAGGTCGGCGAGCTCGTCGTCACCAACCCGATGCCGTCCATGCCGATCCACTTCTGGAACGACCCCGACGGCAGCCGCTACCGCGACAGCTACTTCGAGATGTTCCCGGGTGTCTGGCGCCACGGTGACTGGATCACCATCACCGACCACGGCTCGGTGATCATCCACGGCCGCTCCGACTCCACCCTCAACCGGCAGGGCGTCCGCATGGGCTCCGCCGACATCTACGAAGCCGTCGAA
Organism: Streptomyces sp. CLCI03; assembly: GCF_053615355.1. Taxonomy (NCBI): domain Bacteria; kingdom Bacillati; phylum Actinomycetota; class Actinomycetes; order Kitasatosporales; family Streptomycetaceae; genus Streptomyces; species Streptomyces sp. CLCI03. The sequence continues at coordinate 6,699,697 of NZ_CM132132.1, forward strand.
CGCCTCCCCGAGATCAAGGAATCCCTGGTCATCGGCCTGGAGGAGCCGAACGGCGGCTACTGGATGCCGCTCTTCGTCCACCTCGCCCCCGGCGCGACCCTCGACGACGACCTGCGCGCCCGGATCAAGGCGACCATCCGCGAGGAACTCTCCCCGCGCCACGTCCCCGACGAGATCATGGAAGTCCCCGCCATCCCGCACACCCTCACCGGCAAGCGCATCGAGGTCCCGGTCAAGCGCCTCCTGCAGGGCACCCCCCTTGCCAAGGCGGTCAACCCGGGCTCCGTCGACAACATCGGCCTCCTCCACTTCTACGAGGAGCTGGCCTGCACCCGCGGCTGAGGCCACTGTCAGTAGCGATGATTACTCTGAGTGAGCAAGTGATTGCGACACTCAGGGGGAGTCATGCCACGCAAGAACGACACCGGTACGCACACGGGAACGCCCACCGGCACGAGCACGCGCACGCACCGGACCCGCACCGCCGACCGGCGCCGCCTGCTGCGCCGTGAGGTCCCCGGCACCGTCGGCCTCCTGGCCGACGCCGGGGACTTCGCGGCCATGCGCGGCTACCGCAGCTTCACCTTCGACGACCACCAGGACTACCTCCACCACGTGGACGGCCTGCTCAGGTCCCTCGCCGCCCAGGGCATCCACACCACCGTCGCCCTGTTCGACCCCGAGGAGTACGCCGAGTTCTGCGGGGAGACCGGCCTCGACCCGGACACCGTCGAAGCCCGCGCCCGCTTCACCGCCGAACTCGCCGGCAGCGGCGCCCTCCTGCCCTACGACGGTCAGCCGATCGACGAGCTCGTGCCGCTCCTCGTCGACGAGGCCGTCCGCCAGGCCACCTGGGAGTACGCCACCGGGGTCCTCGCCGAGGTCGGCCACTGCGCGGACTGCGGCGAGGACATCGGCCACGCCTCCTTCGACCGCGCCACCGACGCCCTCAAACGCCTCGTGGCCGGCGCCGGACCCGGCCACCACCACTTCGTCTGCAGCATCCCGACCGAGGCGCAACAACTCGTCGCCGTCCTGCACGCCGACACCACCGACGACCCGGACGCACCGCCGCGCGTCGACGCCCGGGAAGGCCTCGACTTCGTGACGGTCCTCGCCGCCGGACTCGCCCTCGGCGGCCCCGGGGGACTGGTGGTACGCACCACCGGTCAGGGCGGCCGGGCCCGGGTCCACGGCTGGCGCCTTGACCGCGGCCGGCTCACCGTCCTGTCGGCCGCCGCCGTCTTCAACGCCTACTGCACCGACGCCGACACCGGAGACCCCGTCGCCCCCGAATCGGGCGTCGAATACTGCCCGGGCTACGAGGTGGACGCACCCGGACCGCACCACTGACCGCACCACGACCGGGCCGGGACGTACCGAGGGGCCCTCGCCACCGGCGAAGGCCCCTCGAAACGAACACCGCGATCCGGCTACCGGCTACTCGCCGGACAGCACCGCCTGAGCGGCCTTACGGGCCTCCTCGGCGGTGTCCGACGCACGAGCCGCAGCCGCGGCCCGCTCGCACTGGGCCAGCGTGTACTTGGCGAGCGTCGCCCGCACATAGGGGATCGAAGCGGCACCCATCGAGAGAGAGGTGACACCCAGACCGGTCAGCACACAGGCCAGCAGCGGATCGGAAGCGGCCTCGCCACACACACCACAGCTCTTGCCCTCCGCCCTGGCGGCATCCGCCGACATGGCGATCAGGTCGAGGAGCGCCGGCTGCCACGGATCCTGGAGCCGCGAGACGGCGCCGACCTGACGGTCGGCGGCGAAGGCGTACTGGGCCAGGTCGTTCGTGCCCAGCGACAGGAACTCGACCTCCTGGAGGATCGAGCGCGCCCGCAGCGCGGCGGAAGGGATCTCCACCATCGCCCCGAACTTCGCCTTCAGACCGGCCTCCCGGCACGCGTCCGCGAAGGCCTTGGCGTCGATCCGGTCGGCGACCATCGGGGCCATGACCTCGAGGTGGACCGGCAGTCCCTGGGCCGCCTTGGCCAGCGCGGTCAGCTGCGTACGCAGCACGTCCGGGTGGTCCAGCAGCGAGCGCAGCCCGCGCACACCCAACGCGGGATTGGGCTCGTCGCCCGGCGTCAGGAAGTCCAGCGGCTTGTCGGCGCCGGCATCGAGCACCCGCACCACGACCCGACCCTCGGGGAAGGCTTCGAGCACCTTGCGGTAGGACTCGAACTGCTTCTCCTCGGACGGCGCCTTCTTGCTGTCGTCCAGGAACAGGAACTCGGTGCGGAACAGACCCACACCCTCCGCCCCGGCCTCGACGGCCGCCGGCACGTCCGCGGGACCGCCGACATTGGCCAGCAGCGGCACCTTGTGACCGTCGGAGGTCGCACCCGGACCGGACGAGGCGGCCAGAGCCGCCCTGCGCTCGGCGGCCGCGGCCTCCAGCTCGGCCCGCTTCTGCGGCGACGGGTCCACGAACAGGTCACCCGTGCTGCCGTCCACCGCGATCATGGTGCCCTCGGCGATCTCACCGGCACCCGGCAGCGCCACGATCGCCGGCACGCCCAGCGCCCGCGCCAGGATGGCGCTGTGGCTGGTCGGCCCGCCCTCCTCGGTCACGAAACCGAGGACGAGCGCCGGGTCGAGCAGCGCCGTGTCGGCGGGAGCCAGGTCCCGTGCGATCAGCACGTACGGCTCGTCGCTGTCGGGCACACCCGGCATCGGCACACCCAGCAGCCGCGCCACGATGCGGTTGCGTACGTCGTCCAGGTCGGCCACCCGACCGGCCATGTACTCGCCGGCCCCCGCGAGCAGGACGCGGTACGCGGCGAAGGCGTCGT
>NZ_CM132132.1:6707500-8369154 GCF_053615355.1 Streptomyces sp. CLCI03
TAAGCGATGGGGTGACGCAGGAAGGTAGTCCAGCCCGGGCGGTGGTAGTCCCGGGGTAAGGGTGTAGGCCGAGGGGTAGGCAAATCCGTCCCTCATACAAGGCTGAGACCTGATGCCGAGCCGATTGTGGTGAAGTGGATGATCCTATGCTGTCGAGAAAAGCCTCTAGCGAGTTTCATGGCGGCCCGTACCCTAAACCGACTCAGGTGGTCAGGTAGAGAATACCGAGGCGTTCGGGTGAACTATGGTTAAGGAACTCGGCAAAATGCCCCCGTAACTTCGGGAGAAGGGGGGCCATCACTGGTGATCGGACTTGCTCCGTGAGCTGGGGGTGGCCGCAGAGACCAGCGAGAAGCGACTGTTTACTGAAAAACACAGGTCCGTGCGAAGCCGTAAGGCGATGTATACGGACTGACGCCTGCCCGGTGCTGGAACGTTAAGGGGACCGGTTAGTGACCTTTCGGGGTTGCGAAGCTGAGAACTTAAGCGCCAGTAAACGGCGGTGGTAACTATAACCATCCTAAGGTAGCGAAATTCCTTGTCGGGTAAGTTCCGACCTGCACGAATGGCGTAACGACTTCTCGACTGTCTCAACCATAGGCCCGGTGAAATTGCACTACGAGTAAAGATGCTCGTTTCGCGCAGCAGGACGGAAAGACCCCGGGACCTTTACTACAGTTTGATATTGGTGTTCGGTTCGGCTTGTGTAGGATAGGTGGGAGACTTTGAAGCAGCCACGCCAGTGGTTGTGGAGTCGTCGTTGAAATACCACTCTGGTCGTGCTGGATGTCTAACCTCGGTCCGTGATCCGGATCAGGGACAGTGTCTGATGGGTAGTTTAACTGGGGCGGTTGCCTCCCAAAGGGTAACGGAGGCGCCCAAAGGTTCCCTCAGCCTGGTTGGCAATCAGGTGTTGAGTGTAAGTGCACAAGGGAGCTTGACTGTGAGACCGACGGGTCGAGCAGGGACGAAAGTCGGGACTAGTGATCCGGCGGTGGCTTGTGGAAGCGCCGTCGCTCAACGGATAAAAGGTACCCCGGGGATAACAGGCTGATCTTCCCCAAGAGTCCATATCGACGGGATGGTTTGGCACCTCGATGTCGGCTCGTCGCATCCTGGGGCTGGAGTCGGTCCCAAGGGTTGGGCTGTTCGCCCATTAAAGCGGTACGCGAGCTGGGTTTAGAACGTCGTGAGACAGTTCGGTCCCTATCCGCTGTGCGCGTAGGAATATTGAGAAGGGCTGTCCCTAGTACGAGAGGACCGGGACGGACGAACCTCTGGTGTGCCAGTTGTCCTGCCAAGGGCATGGCTGGTTGGCTACGTTCGGGAGGGATAACCGCTGAAAGCATCTAAGCGGGAAGCCTGCTTCAAGATGAGTATTCCCACCTCCTTGAGAGGGTAAGGCTCCCAGTAGACGACTGGGTTGATAGGCCAGATGTGGAAGCCCGGCAACGGGTGAAGCTGACTGGTACTAATAGGCCGAGGGCTTGTCCTCAGTTGCTCGCGTCCACTGTGTTAGTTCTGAAATAACGAACAGCTGTGTCAACACCAGCATGTTCAGAATTTCATAGTGTTTCGGTGGTCATAGCGTTAGGGAAACGCCCGGTTACATTCCGAACCCGGAAGCTAAGCCTTTCAGCGCCGATGGTACTGCAGGGGGGACCCTGTGGGAGAGTAGGACGCCGCCGAACAATCATTGCGGAAGCCCCGCACCAGCCCTTTACGGGTTCGGTGCGGGGCTTTTCTGCGTTCAGGACACGTGTGCGGTCTCCTGTAGGGTCAGAGGGCATCGAACGACAGATTTCTACAGTCACAGTGGAGGCCCCCGGGTGGAGGTCCAGGAGACTCGGGTTCAGACTGACCGAATTTTCACCATTCCGAACATCCTGAGCATGGCTCGCCTGGCCGGCGTGCCCCTGTTCTTGTGGCTGATCCTCGCGGAGTACGACGGGTGGGCTCTCGCCGTCCTCATGCTCAGCGGGATCAGCGACTACCTCGACGGGAAGCTCGCACGGCGCTGGAATCAGATCAGCAAGCTCGGCCGGCTGCTCGATCCCGCCGCCGACCGGCTCTACATCCTGTCGACCCTCTTCGGTCTGACTTATCGCGAGATCCTGCCGCTGTGGCTCACCGGAGCGTTGCTCGCGCGCGAGCTGATGTTGCTGGTCATGGTGTGGATCCTGCGCCGTCACGGATATCCGCCGCCGCAGGTCAACTTCCTCGGCAAGGCCGCCACCTTCAACCTGATGTACGCGTTTCCCTTGCTGCTGCTCAGTGACGGAAGCGGCTGGTTGGCCTGGTTGGCCGCAGTTTTCGGATGGGCGTTCGCCGTATGGGGTACAACCCTCTATTGGTGGGCAGGAATCCTTTACGTGGTTCAAGTCCGCCGTCTTGTGAAGGCTGACTCCACGGCCGATTGAGCCCGCCCGGCGCCGGATGACGCGGAGGAGTTGCGAAGTCACCGACCGAGACGGGTGAGGGTCGGTACGACTGTCGTCTCCCAAGGAGGACTCTTCCGACATGAAGGCCGTCGTGATGGCCGGTGGCGAGGGCACGCGTCTTCGCCCCATGACGTCGAGCATGCCCAAGCCGCTCCTGCCGGTGGCCAACCGGCCGATCATGGAGCATGTGCTCAGGCTGCTCAAGCGGCATGGGCTCAGCGAGACCGTGGTCACCGTGCAGTTCCTGGCGTCACTCGTCAAGAACTATTTCGGGGATGGCGAAGAGCTCGGAATGGAGCTCACCTATGCCCACGAGGAGAAGCCACTCGGCACTGCCGGCAGCGTGAAGAATGCCGAGGAGGCCCTGAAGGACGATGCCTTCGTCGTCATTTCCGGCGATGCGCTCACCGACTTCGACCTCACCGATCTGATCCGCTTCCACAAGGAGAAGGGCGCCCTCGTCACGGTGTGCCTGACCCGGGTGCCGAACCCGCTGGAATTCGGCATCACGATCGTGGACGAGCAGGGCAAGGTCGAACGGTTCCTGGAGAAGCCGACCTGGGGACAGGTCTTCTCGGACACCGTCAACACGGGCATCTACGTCATGGAGCCCGAGGTCTTCGACTACGTGGACCCCGACGTCTCCGTCGACTGGTCCGGCGATGTCTTCCCCCAGCTGATGAAGGAAGGCCGGCCCATCTACGGCTACGTCGCCGAGGGCTACTGGGAGGACGTCGGCACGCACGAGAGCTACCTCAAGGCGCAGGCCGACGTGCTCGAAGGCAAGGTCCAGATCGAGATGGACGGCTTCGAGATCTCCCCCGGGGTCTGGATCGCCGAAGGGGCCGAGGTGAGCCCCGACGCCGTGCTCCGCGGGCCGCTCTACATCGGGGACTACGCCAAGGTCGAGGCCGGCGCCGAGATCCGCGAGCACACCGTCATCGGGTCGAACGTCGTCGTCAAGAGCGGGGCCTTCCTGCACCGGGCCGTCGTCCACGACAACGTCTACATCGGCCCCCACAGCAATCTGCGTGGCTGTGTCATCGGGAAGAACACCGACATCATGCGGGCCGCGCGCATCGAGGACGGCGCCGTCATCGGTGACGAGTGCCTCATCGGTGAGGAATCGATCGTTCAGGGGAACGTGCGGGTCTACCCCTTCAAGACGATCGAGGCCGGCGCCTTCGTCAACGAGTCGGTGATCTGGGAGTCCCGCGGCCAGGCGCATCTGTTCGGCGCGCGCGGGGTCTCCGGAATCCTGAACGTGGAGATCACCCCGGAGGTGGTGGTCCGGCTCGCCGGCGCGTACGCCACGACCCTGAAGAAGGGGGCGACCGTCACCACGGCCCGTGACCACTCCCGAGGCGCCAGGGCGCTCAAACGGGCCGTGATCTCCGCGCTCCAGGCCAGCGCCATCAACGTACGCGACCTGGAGAACGTACCGCTGCCCGTGGCACGCCAGCAGACCGCGCGCGGGAGTGCCGGCGGAATCGTCCTACGGACCTCACCAGGTGTCCCCGACTCCGTGGACATCATGTTCCTCGACGAGCGGGGAGCGGACCTCTCGCTCCAGGGACAACGCAAACTGGACCGGGTGTACGCACGCCAGGAGTACCGGCGGGCGTTCCCCGGAGAGATCGGAGACCTGCAGTTCCCGGGCAGCGTCTTCGACGCCTACACCGGCTCGCTGTTGCGGCGGGTGGACACCACCGGCATCGCCGATGCCGGGCTCAAGGTCGTCGTGGACGCCTCGAACGGAAGCGCCGGACTGGTTCTGCCCAGCCTGCTGGGTCGGCTCGGTGTGGACGCGCTGACGATCAACCCTGGGCTCGACGAGTCCCGCCCGACCGAGACCAGGGAATCCCGGCGGGCCGGGCTGGTGCGGCTGGGAGAGATCGTGGCCTCCGCGAGGGCCGCCTTCGGGGTGCGCTTCGACCCGGTGGGCGAGCGGATCTCCCTGGTGGACGAGCGCGGGCGGATCATCGAGGACGACCGGGCGCTCCTGGTGATGCTCGACCTGGTGGCCGCGGAGAAGCGCAGCGGCAAGGTCGCGCTGCCGGTGACCACGACCAGGGTGGCCGAGCAGGTGGCGGCCTACCACGGCACGCAGGTCGAGTGGACGACGACCTCGCCCGACGACCTGACCCGGGTGGGCCGGGCGGAGAACACCATCTTCGGCGGCGACGGCCAGGGCGGCTTCATCGTTCCCGAGTTCAGCAGCGTCTTCGACGGCTCGGCCGCGTTCGTACAGCTGCTCGGGCTGGTGGCGCGCACACAGCTCACGCTGAGCCAGATCGACGCACGCATCCCGCGGGCCCACGTGCTCAGGCGGGACGTGGCGACACCGTGGGCGGTGAAGGGGCTCGTCATGCGGCGGGTCGTGGAGGTGGCCGGAGACCGGCAGGTGGACACCACCGACGGGGTACGGGTGGTCGAGGCCGACGGCCGGTGGGCGCTGGTCCTCCCGGACCCGGCGGAAGCGGTCACCCACCTGTGGGCCGAAGGCCCCGACGACGGCACCGCACAGGCCTTGCTCGACGAGTGGGCGGGCGTGGTCGAGGGCGCCGGGCAGTGAGTGCCGGGCGTGCGATGACGTAGGGCGGACGTCCGGTGGGCCGGGTACGGAGGCACCCGTCCGGCCCACCGGATGGACGCATTGGGTGACTGCGCTGCCGACATGCGACGATGTGCGGCATGTCGCAGCCGCCCCACAACCGGACTCCGGCGTCTCCGGCCCCTGCGCGCCCGGACGCCTCCATGTCGCTGCTGACGCACGTGATGGACCACAGTCTCGACGAGGGCTACGCGGAAGCCGCGGCCCGGCGCGAGGCGGACGGCACGGCCGGCCTGCCACGCACCCTCAAGGCGAAACTGGGGCTCGCCGCCGGGCTCGTCGTCACCGCCATGGTCGTCACGCTCGGTGCGGCCGAGGCACGGATAGCGGCGCCCGTGCTGGCCAAGGAGCGTCAGGAACTGATCGACCGGGTGGAACGGGCGGACGACCGCACGCACGGCCTGGAGCGTGACATCGACCGCCTCAGGACCGATGTCGCGGCCCGCCAGCGTGCGGCACTGAAGCAGCCCGGCGGGGGCCAGGGCGAGCTCGTGGCCCTGCTGGCTGGTGCCACCGCGGTCCGAGGCCCGGGCATCAAGCTGGTCGTGGACGACGCGAAGGGCGCCTCGTCGGGCGGCGGCGGCAAACCGCGCGAGAGCTCGGGCTTCTCGGACACCGGCCGGCTCCGTGACCGGGACATGCAGAAGATCGTCAACGGGCTGTGGCAGTCCGGGGCGGAGGCCATCTCCATCAACGGCCAGCGGCTGACGGAACTGTCGGCGATCAGGGCCGCGGGTGACGCGATACTGGTCGACAACAGGCCGCTGGTGCCGCCGTACGAAGTGCTGGCGGTGGGGGACAAGAAGCGGCTGGGCACGGCCTTCCAGGACTCGGCGGACGGACAGTACCTGCACGTGCTGCAGGAGAGCTACGGGATCCGTTCCTCCCTGTCCCCGGCGGACGACCTGCGGCTGCCGGCCGCGTCGAGCCTGACCGTACGTACAGCTACACCGGCAGAGCAGCAGAAGGGTGCATCGTGATCGCGGTACTGGGCCTCTTGGCCGGAGTGGTGGCCGGACTTCTGGTCCGGCCCGAAGTGCCGGCCGTGGTGGAGCCATATCTGCCGATCGCCGTCGTGGCGGCGCTGGACGCGGTGTTCGGCGGCCTCCGCGCGATGCTGGACGGCATCTTCGTGGACAAGGTCTTCGTGGTGTCGTTCCTGTCGAACGTCGTCGTGGCCGCGCTGATCGTCTTCCTCGGTGACAAGCTCGGGGTCGGTTCGCAGCTGTCCACGGGCGTGGTCGTCGTCCTCGGCATCCGCATCTTCTCCAACGCCGCGGCCATCCGTCGGCACGTGTTCCGGGCGTGAGGCCGATGAGTACGAACGACAACCCCGAGGAGCCGGAGGGCACGGGCCGGCCGCCGGAGCCCCCGAAGTCCCCCGAGCCCCAGAAGTCTCCCGAGCCGCCCCAGCTGCCGCAGTCCCCGCAGCAGCCGCGGTCTTCGGAGCCTGTGCAGCCCCCGGAAGCGCCGGAGCCCTCGGAGCCTTCCGAGGAGGCGCCGGCGCAGCCCGAGGAGACCGGTCGGCAGCGGCTCGCGGCCGGGCTGTGGCCCCCGCGGGTGAGCCGTGCCCAACTGATCGTCGCGCTGCTCCTGTTCGTCCTCGGCCTCGGTCTGGCGATCCAGGTCCGGTCCAACAGCGACTCCAGCGCCCTGCGCGGGGCCCGCCAGGAGGACCTCGTACGGATCCTCGACGAGCTCGACGGGCGGACCAAGCGCCTGGAGGACGAGAAGCAGCGACTGGAGGATCAGCGCAAGGAGCTGGAGAGCAGCTCCGACCAGGCCGAGGAGGCGCGCAGACAGACCGTCGAGAAGGAACGCCAACTCGGCATCCTGGCCGGTACCGTGGCAGCCCAGGGTCCGGGCATCACGCTGAAGATCACGGATCCCACGGGTCAGGTGCAGTCCGACCAGCTGTTGGACACGCTGCAGGAGCTGCGGGCGGCCGGGGCGGAGGCGATCCAGATCAACGGGGTGCGCATCGTGGCGAGCTCGTACTTCTCGGACGAGAACGGCGGAGTCGCCATCGACGGTAAGAAGATCACACAACCCTATGAGTTCAAGGTGATCGGCAAGCCCCAGGATCTGGAGCCCGCGCTGAACATCCCCGGCGGTGTCGTGCAGACGCTGGAGAAGGAGCAGGCCACCGTTGCCGTCACACGGTCGGCGAAGATCGTTGTGGATGCCTTGCGGGCTGCGAAGCAGCCTGACTACGCTCGGTCGTCATCGTCATGATGCGGAGTGAAGAGTGGAGCGGCCCACGCGGGCGGACGCCTGCGGGGGGTCGGCGCACGGAAGTCGCCGTGCGTGGTGGAAACTGTCTGGTGGTTACGGACGTTGTGAGAATGTCCGGGTCGGCAGGTGTCTGCATTCGGAGTTCGTCCTGCCCCACGGGCGGGTCTATTTCGGTCAAGGGGAATCGCCCGTGAAGTTGTTTGAGAAGTTGTTCGGCAAGAAGAACCGCGAGGAAGGCGGCGCGGCACGGCACCGCGCCGGGCACGCGGACGTGGAAGGGCAGGGCGACCGGCCGCTCTTCCGCGACGAGGTCGCCGGCGCGGGTGATGTTCCGGGTGCCCCCGGCGCGTCGTCTGTTGACCCTGCTGGTACCGGGCGCATAGGTTTCGGTGAACCATCAACCTCAAGTGCGGGTGGAGGGTTTGCCCCCGACCCGTATGCCACCAATGCATCCGCGGGGTACCCGCGGCGCGAGGAGCCGTCCATGTCGGCCGAGCAGATTTGCAGCAGGTGCGGACACCGTAGCGATGCGGCCAGTCGGTTCTGCTCGAACTGCGGTGCGCCGCTGCGGGCGGGTCTGACGCCGGAGCGTGCCTCGGAGACCACGTCCACCATCTCGATCTCGGGCCTCGAGGCCTACGAGGCCGAGGTGTCGGGACAACCGCACGTGTCGTCCTCCTCGCTGTCCCCCGAGGCGCAGGCCGCGGTGGAAGCGCTGCCCCCCGGTTCCGCTCTGCTCATCGTGCGGCGCGGCCCCAACTCCGGGAGTCGTTTCCTGCTGGACGGTGAGCTGACCACGGCCGGCCGCCACCCGCAGAGCGACATCTTCCTGGACGACGTCACCGTCTCCCGGCGCCATGTCGAATTCCGCCGGAGCCAGGAAGGCGGCTTCACCGTCGCCGATGTCGGCAGCCTCAACGGCACGTACGTGAACCGTGAACCGATCGACTCCGTCGCTCTGCAGAACGGCGACGAGGTGCAGATCGGCAAGTACCGGCTGGTCTTCTACGCGAGCCTGCGGGGCATCTGACCCTTTTAGGGAAGGTTCCATGCTGCGTACCCCGACCGGCGGTGCCCCGCGAAGTGGCACCGCCGGCACCGCCGGCCCGGCCGGGCGGCTGGTGAGCATCGGCACGGTGCTCACCACGCTGCGTGACGAGTTTCCCGAAGTCACGATCTCGAAGATCCGTTTCCTGGAGGCGGAGGGACTCGTCGAGCCCCGACGCACACCTTCGGGATACCGCAAGTTCAGCACCGAGGACGTGGAGCGGCTCGCGCGCATCCTGCGTCTGCAGCGCGACCACTACCTGCCGCTGAAGGTCATCCGCGAGCAGCTCGACGCGCTCGCCCGCGGGGAACAGATCCGCATCCCGGCGCCCACCGCGCACGGGGACTCCGTCGACCCGTCCGGACCGGCGGCCGTCTACGGCGAAGTCGGGCGGGAGCGCCCCACCGTGGCCCGGGTGGGCCGGGAGGAGCTCCTCGCGGCCGCGGGGGTGGACGAGGCGCAACTGGTCGAGTGGGAGTCCTACGGGCTGCTCGCCGAGGGCGCGGACGGCGGATTCGACGCCGAGGCCGTCACGGTGGCCCGGCTGGTGGCCGACCTCGGCCGCTTCGGGCTGGAACCGCGGCACCTGCGCGCGATGAAGGCCGCCGCGGACCGTGAGGCGGGCCTGGTGGAGCAGGTCGTCGCACCGCTGCGCCGGCATCGCAACCCGCAGACCAGGGCTCACGCGGAGGCCACCTTGAAGGAGCTCGCGGGGCTTTCCGTACGGCTCCACGAGGCCCTCGTGCAGACCGCTCTCGGGGTTCGGCTGCCCTGAGGTGGGGGGCCCGACTACCCAAACCTGCCGAGCAGGTCCTAGGGTTGCTGTGTGAACGAGCTCGACGTTGTGGGTGTCCGGGTGGAAATGCCCTCCAACCAACCGATCGTGCTCCTGCGTGAAGTGGGAGGCGACCGGTACCTCCCCATCTGGATCGGTCCAGGGGAGGCGACCGCCATTGCCTTCGCGCAGCAGGGGATGGCCCCTGCCCGACCGCTGACGCACGACCTGTTCAAGGACGTGCTGGAGGCGATCGGCGAGGAGCTCACCGAGGTCCGGATCACGGATCTGCGGGAGGGCGTCTTCTACGCGGAGCTCGTCTTCGCCAGCGGGGTCGAGGTGAGTGCGCGCCCTTCCGACGCCATAGCCCTCGCCCTGCGGACGGGGACGCCGATCTACGGCAGTGACGGCGTGCTGGACGACGCCGGAATCGCCATTCCGGACGAGCAGGAGGACGAGGTGGAGAAGTTCCGCGAGTTCCTCGACCAGATCTCGCCGGAGGACTTCGGTACCGGCCCGCAGTGAGTGTCGGCCGCGTCGTCCTCGGGGATCCTCAGCCCATTCGATTAGCCTTTCCCCGCAAAGGGATACGGGAAACCACTCTCAGGGTGATTATCACTCGGCGTGCCGAGTGTGGCGATCGTTGACGCACCCCTGGTGACTGCCTACCTTCGAGGTGGGCAGGTCAAGGACGGAGGGTCGGCGTGAGGATCACGGGCGACGGTACGACCGGGGGCACCCCCGTACGGAGTGAGGCTGGGCCGTACCCGCTGCGCGGCGGTGCGGTCGGTTCCGCGCGCCGTCAGCCGGAGTCGACGCCGGTCGGACCGGTGAGCGCCGACCCGGAGCCCGAGCAGATCGGCTACCGCGGGCCGACGGCGTGCGCCGCGGCCGGCATCACCTACCGGCAGCTCGACTACTGGGCCCGCACCGGGCTGGTGGAGCCCAGCGTGCGGGCCGTCCACGGCACGGGGACGCAGCGGCTCTACAGCTTCCGCGACGTCGTGGTCCTCAAGATCGTCAAGCGCTTCCTCGACACCGGGGTGGCGCTGCAGAACATCCGCACGGCCGTCCAGCACCTCCAGGACCGCGGGTTCTCGGACCTCGAACGGATGACGCTGATGAGCGACGGCGCCACCGTCTACGAGTGCACCTCGCCGGACCAGGTCGTGAGCCTGCTCCAGGGCGGGCAGGGCGTCTTCGGCATCGCCGTGGGCGTGGTGTGGAGCGACGTCGAGAGCGCGCTGTCGCAGCTGCACGGGGAGCGCGTGGACACCGGCGAGACCCTCGTCCGGCACAACCCGACGGACGAGCTGGCCGCCCGCCGCAACCGGGCCGTGTGACCCGAGCCGAGGCGTTGTCAGTGGCGTAGGGCAGCATCGGGCTGTGAGAGCCGCGCCGACCATCCTGCATCTGGACATGGACGCCTTCTACGCCTCCGTGGAGCAGGCGTCGAAGCCGAGCCTGCGGGGCAAGGCCGTCATCGTCGGCGGTCTCGGTCCACGCGGGGTCGTCGCCACGGCCTCGTACGAGGCCAGGCGCTTCGGGGTGCACTCGGCGATGCCGATGGGGCAGGCACGGCGGCTGTGCCCGAACGGCGCCTACCTGATCCCCCGCTTCAGCCTCTACCGACAGGTCAGCGACGTGGTGATGGCCCTGTTGCGCGAGCTGTCGCCCCTGGTGGAGCCGCTCAGCCTGGACGAGGCCTTCGTGGATCTGGAGGCGGGCGGGGTGGCCTTCGACTCGCGCGGCGCGCGGGAGACGGGGGAGCGGCTCCGGGCGGACATCCGGGCCGCCACGGGGCTCAGCGGGTCGGTGGGGCTGGCCGGGTCCAAGATGCTGGCCAAGGTGGCCTCCGAGGAGGCCAAGCCGGCCGGACTGCTGCTGATCGAGCCGGGGACGGAGCGCGAGCTGCTCGCGCCGATGTCGGTGCGGACCCTGCCCGGGGTGGGGCCGGCCACGGGCGAGCACCTGCGCCGGGCCGGGATCACCACGGTGGGAGAGCTGGCGGAGGCCGGGGAGGACGAGCTGGTCCGGATGGTCGGCCGCTCGGCCGGCGCCGGGCTGTACCGGATGGCGCTCGGGCTGGACGACCGGCCGGTGGTCGCGGAGCGGGACGCGAAGTCGGTGTCGGTCGAGGACACCTTCGACGTGGACCTGCACGACCGGGTCAGGATCCGCGGCGAGGTGCAGCGGCTCGCCGACCGGTGCGTGCGGCGGCTGCGGGACTCGGGGCACTCGGGGCGCACCATCGTGCTCAAGGTGCGCCGGTACGACTTCTCCACGTTGACCCGGTCCGAGACCCTGCGGGGGCCCACGGACGATCCGGCGGTGGTGCGGGAGGCGGCGGCCCGGCTCCTGGAGGGTGTGGACACCACGGGAGGGGTGCGGCTGCTGGGGGTCGGGGTGAGCGGCCTGGCGGACTACACGCAGGAGGACCTGTTCGCGCAGTCCCTCGCCGCTGAGCCGGACGGGGCGGACAGGGCGGACGGGGCCGGCGGTGCCGATGTGGCCGACAGGACGGCCAGGGCGGACGGGGCGGACGGGGCCGGAGAGGCAGCTGTGACGTCCGGTGCGGCCGAGACGGAGGTGGAAGGTGCCCACGGGGCTGCGGAGCCGTCCGAGGAGCCGGAGCAGGCCCCCGAGCGGCGCTGGGCGGCGGGGAGCGACGTACGGCATGCCGTGTACGGGCCCGGTTGGGTGCAGGGCAGCGGGGTCGGGCGGGTGACCGTGCGGTTCGAACAGCCCGGATCGGAGCCCGGCCGGGTGCGGACCTTCCGGGTGGACGACCCCGAACTGGAGCCGTCCGATCCGCTGCCGCTGGTGGGGGACGGAGCCGAGGGAAGGCCCTGAGGGAGGGCTTGGTGGGAGGCCGGGGAGGGCCCGGCGCGGCTCAGCTCTCGTCACCCGCCAGTCGGCCGAAGTCGCGGTTGAAGTCCGCCGGCAGGGTCGTGTCCAGACCGTAGTGGTGGTAGAGCTGCAGCTCCTGCTCGGGCGAGAGGTGGCGCCCGACACCGAAGTCCGGGGCGTCCCTGATCAGGGCGCGCTCGAAGGGCACCCGCAGGGTGTCGCCCACCAGCTCGCTCGGCTCCAGAGGAACGAACGCGTCCCGGCTGAAGAGCCCCGTCCGGACCGCGGCCCATTCCGGGACGCCCGTGGCATCGTCGAGGTAGACCTCGTCGATCGTGCCGATCTTGGTGCCATTGCGGTCGAACGCCTTGCGGCCGATCAGGCTGCGCGGATCGATGTCGGTCTGCACGGTCCCTCCAAAAGGTCGCAACTGCTCCGTAATGACTACAGAAGTGCATATCCGCAGCGGAGGCCACTCGGGGAGGGTTCAGATCCTCGCTGGTACGCTGGTGAACGGCTGTCGACCCTGTGCGGGAGAGTCCTCCGAGTGAACGAGACGGAGGCGCCGAAGGAGCAAATCCTCCCCGGAATCTCTCAGGCATACGTACCGCACGGACGAGGCCACTCTGGAAAGCAGGGCGGGTACCGGGCACAGTGCCGGTCCCCCTCCTCACCGACGGTGAAAGCCGGATCCTCGGGAGACCCCCGTGACTCCGGTGAAACTCTCAGGTGCAGATGACAGAGGGGGAGGCCGTCCGGGTGCCCGCGCCGTGGTGCCCCTCGCAGGTCATACGACCAGGAGGCCTCCGTACATGACCGCCAACCGCATTCCGCTCTCCCAGCTGGAGCGAGGCATCCCCTTCGAACAGCGCCACATCGGCCCGGATGCCGAGGCGCAGGCGAAGATGCTCGCCCAGGTGGGCTACGGCTCCCTGGACGAACTGACCGCTGCCGCGGTCCCGGATGTGATCAAGACCGCCGAGGCGCTCGACCTGCCCGAGGCGCGTACCGAGGCCGAGGTACTTGCCGAGCTGCGTTCGCTCGCCGACCGTAACCAGGTCCTCTCCCCGATGATCGGTCTCGGCTACTACGGGACCTTCACGCCGCCGGTGATCCTCCGCAACGTCATGGAGAACCCGGCCTGGTACACGGCGTACACGCCCTACCAGCCGGAGATCTCCCAGGGCCGCCTTGAGGCGCTCCTGAACTTCCAGACGGTCGTCGCCGAGCTGACCGGGCTGCCGACCTCGGGCGCCTCGCTGCTCGACGAGGGCACCGCGGCCGCCGAGGCCATGACCCTGGCCCGCCGCGTGGGCAAGTCCAAGGGCAACGTCTTCCTGGTGGACGCAGACGCGCTGCCGCAGACCATCGCCGTCATCGAGACCCGCGCCGAGCCGATCGGCATCGAGGTCGTCGTCGCCGACCTGTCCGCCGGTATCCCGGCCGAGGTCGCCGAGCGCGGCGTCTACGGTGTGCTGGTCCAGTACCCGGGTGCCTCCGGTGCCGTCCGCGACATCAAGCCGGTCATCGACCAGGCCCACGAGCTCGGCGCCGTCGTGGCCGTCGCCGCCGACCTGCTCGCGCTGACCCTGCTGACCTCCCCGGGCGCGCTCGGCGCGGACATCGCCGTCGGCACCACCCAGCGCTTCGGCGTCCCGATGGGCTTCGGTGGACCGCACGCCGGCTACATGGCCGTCCAGGACAAGCACGCCCGCTCGCTGCCCGGCCGCCTCGTCGGCGTCTCCGTGGACGCGGACGGCAACAAGGCCTACCGCCTCGCGCTCCAGACCCGCGAGCAGCACATCCGCCGTGAGAAGGCCACCAGCAACATCTGTACCGCGCAGGTGCTGCTCGCCGTCATGGCCGGCATGTACGCCGTCTACCACGGCCCGGACGGCCTGCGGACGATCGCGAACCGCACCCACCGCTACGCCGCCCTGCTCGCCGCGGGTCTGACGGCCGGCGGGGTCGAGATCGTGCACGGCTCGTTCTTCGACACCGTCACCGCCCGCGTGCCGGGCCGTGCCGCCGAGGTCGTCGCCGCCGCCCGCGAGGGTGGGGTCAACCTGTTCCAGGTCGACGCCGACCTCGTCTCCGTCGCCTGCGACGAGACCACCCTGCGCGCCGACATCGAGGCCGTCTGGGCCGCCTTCGGCGTCAGCGGGGACGCCGCAGACATCACGGCGCTCGACGGGACCACCGCCGACACCCTGCCCGAGGGCCTGCTGCGCTCGGACGCCTACCTGACCCACCCGGTCTTCCACCAGCACCGCTCCGAGACCGCGATGCTGCGCTACCTGCGCAAGCTCTCGGACAAGGACTACGCGCTGGACCGCGGCATGATCCCGCTGGGCTCCTGCACCATGAAGCTCAACGCGACCACCGAGATGGAGCCGGTGACCTGGCCCGAGTTCGGTCAGCTGCACCCCTTCGCTCCGGTGGAGCAGGCCGAGGGCTACCTCACGCTCATCAACGAGCTGGAGGAACGTCTCTGCGAGGTGACCGGCTACGACAAGGTCTCCATCCAGCCGAACGCCGGCTCCCAGGGTGAGCTCGCCGGTCTGCTGGCCGTCCGCGCCTACCACCGTGCGAACGGTGACGAGCAGCGCACCGTCTGCCTGATCCCGTCCTCCGCGCACGGCACCAACGCCGCCAGCGCCGTGATGGCCGGTATGAAGGTCGTCGTCGTCAAGACCGCCGACGACGGCGAGGTGGACGCGGCCGACCTGCGTGCCAAGATCGAGCAGCACCGCGACGAGCTCGCCGTGCTGATGATCACCTACCCCTCGACGCACGGTGTGTTCGAGGAGCACGTCGCCGACATCTGCGCCCAGGTGCACGAGGCGGGCGGCCAGGTCTACGTCGACGGCGCCAACCTGAACGCCCTGGTGGGCCTGGCCAAGCCGGGTCACTTCGGCGGCGACGTCTCGCACCTGAACCTGCACAAGACCTTCTGCATCCCGCACGGCGGCGGCGGCCCGGGCGTCGGCCCGGTCGGCGTCCGGGCGCACCTGGCCCCGTACCTGCCGAACCACCCGCTGCAGCCCACCGCGGGCCCGGAGACCGGTGTCGGCCCGATCTCGGCCGCTCCGTGGGGTTCGGCGGGCATCCTGCCGATCTCGTGGTCGTACGTGCGCCTGATGGGTGGCGAGGGCCTCAAGCGCGCCACCCAGGTGGCGGTACTGGGTGCCAACTACATCGCCAAGCGCCTGGAGCCGCACTACCCGGTGCTCTACACCGGCCCGGGCAACCTGGTCGCGCACGAGTGCATCATCGACCTGCGGCCGCTGTCGAAGGCCACGGGCGTGAGCGTGGACGACATCGCCAAGCGTCTGATCGACTACGGCTTCCACGCGCCGACCATGTCCTTCCCGGTCGCCGGCACGCTGATGATCGAGCCGACGGAGTCCGAGGACCTCGCCGAGATCGACCGCTTCTGCGACGCGATGATCGCCATCCGCGGCGAGATCGAGCGGGTCGCGGGCGGCGAGTGGCCGGTGGACGACAACCCGCTGGCCAACGCCCCGCACACCGCGGCGGCGCTGGGCGGCGAGTGGAACCACCCGTACACCCGGGACGAGGCCGTCTTCCCGGGCGGGGTCACGGCCGCCGAGAAGTACTGGCCGCCGGTGCGCCGCATCGACGGTGCGTTCGGCGACCGCAACCTGGTGTGCTCCTGCCCGCCGCTGGACGAGTACGACGCCTGACATGAGTAAGGGGCCGGTCCGGGAGAAGTCTCCCGGACCGGCCCCTTCGTCGTTCCACCGTCGGCCGGACGGTTCGATCGCCTAGGCCGCCGCGAGCGGGCGGTGCGGGGCGATGATCTGGCCGTCCGGCAGGAGTTCACCGGTGTCCTCGAAGAGCAGGACGCCATTGCACAGCAGGCTCCAGCCCTGCTCCGGGTGGTTGGCCACCGGGCGCGCGGCCTCCCGGTCGGCGGATTCGGCTGACGGGCAGGCTGGCTGGTGCTGGCACATGGATGCGTTCTTTCGCTGCGGTGTGGTCTGTGTGCTACGGCTCGATGCGTGATTCATGGCCGTCCCCCTGGGTCATCCCCGCACCCGCGGGGAGCGTGTCATCAGTCTTCCCCCATGACAGCCGCTTCGCAGGTATTTCCCGGCAGCTGTCCTCACAGATTGATGACGCATCACTCGTGCGGGCGGTTCAGGCCAACTCCCCTGTCATTTCGGATGGTTCGCAAGTGGCCCGGGAGGACTAGGCCGAATGGGTGATTCGGGTCAGGCGGCCGGCGCCGCCAGGGTGGGAGGGGTCGGCGCCGGCGTCGGGGTCAGCCGGCGGACCATGACGGGCAGCAGCTCGGAGACCGGATGCGGTCGGTACGGGGCGATGCCGGGCGGGGCCGGGGCGAGGGGTACCAGCAGGTCCTCTCCGGCCGGCAGCCCGGCGGCGGCGTCCGCGCCCACCGCCCCGTGCAGCCACAGGGTCAGCATGTAGAGCTCCGGTACCGACAGCAGCCGTGGCTGGTAGCCGGTCGTGAGGGACTCCGCCTGGCGCAGGGCGCGTTCGGTGGCCGCGACGTAGGGGCCCTCGAAGAAATGGGAGAAGACCCAGCCGTCGGGCGTCAGTCGGGTGTCGGCCGCCGCCACGTGGCGGTCCCCGCTGCGGATCAGGAACCGCCAGCCCGTGAGCCGGGTACGCGGCGGCCTGCCACCGGCCGCGAGGTTGGACATGCCCAACCGGTCGAGGACGTGGACCGGAAGGGGGAGTTCGGCGGTCAGCGGCCCCTGGATCGCGCGCAGGGCCGGGGTGTGCGCCTCGTGGACGGCGGTGGGGGAACCGAGTGCCGCGAGGACGCTGCGCAGGGCGGGCGCGGGAGCCGGAGGGACATGCAGCGGCATGGTGGGTCGCCTCTCACTTGGGAGACCGGTGGAACGGGGGCAGGTGCGGACTCGCATTCTGGGGCCAGAGGGGGGCCGAGGGGCAATGGCCGCGCGCCAACTCTCTGCCTCGTTTGCGGAGTTTATACGACATGTGTTCACGCAGTGTTTCGGCTAGCTGTCCCGCCTATTGCCGGCAAGGCGCTTACCGGACCCGCTGACATGGCATTCATGTCGGATGCACGCGAACATGTCGCGCTGACCTCGGAGGTTACCGGACGGGGGCTCGGCTGGAAAGCGTCGGTTATCCGAACAAGGCAAAGTCGAAGCGGAATTTGCATAACGCGACTTGCCAGGTGAATGTGCCGAAGCGCCCTTCGGCCAAACCGGCGCGCGCTCCTCGCCACGCACGCCCCTCGCGCGTTATGGATCACGCTGCCGGGGCATCATCGACCGTAACGCGTGCCTGGGTGTCACGGGCCAGGCCCACTCGAGGAGGGACGCTTCGATGGGGGAGAAGGTCGTGGCAGGCGGATTCGACCTGTCCGATCGGCAGCGGTATCGAAGGAAGCTCCACGAGTGTCTGGAGGGACTGGAGCGGCTCCTGGCGGAGAAGAGGTTCGATCGCCCCAAGAACATGATGGGACTGGAGATCGAGCTGAATCTCGCGGGTTCCGACGGGATGCCGAGAATGGTGAATGCCCAGGTGCTGGAGCGGATTGCGAGCACCGATTTCCAGACCGAACTCGGAATGTTCAATCTGGAGGTGAACGTCCTTCCGCACCGACTCGGCGGCCGGGTATTCGACCAGCTCGCCGAGGAACTCAGCGCCGGGCTCGGCTATGCCCACAGGCAGGCCGCCGAGATCGACGCCGGGGTGGTGATGATCGGCATTCTGCCGACGATCTCCCGCACGGACCTGGTCACCGCGAACCTCTCGGCGGTGGACCGCTACTCGCTGCTCAACGAGCAGATCCTGATGATGCGCGGGGAGGACTTCACGCTCGACATCGACGGCGTCGAACGGCTGATCTGGACCTCCGGGTCGATCGTGCCGGAGGCCGCCTGCACCTCCGTGCAACTGCATCTGCAGGTGACGCCGGCGCGGTTCTCGGCGGTGTGGAACGCGGCGCAGGTGGTGGCCGCGGTACAGATCGCCGTCGGCGCCAACTCGCCCTTCCTGTTCGGGCGTGAGCTGTGGCGGGAGTCGCGGCCACCGCTGTTCACGCAGGCCACCGACACCAGGCCGCCCGAGCTCCAGGCGCAAGGCGTGCGGCCGCGCACCTGGTTCGGGGAGCGGTGGGTGGACTCGGCGTACGAGCTCTTCGCCGAGAACGTCCGCTACTTCCCGGCCCTGCTCCCGATATGCGACGAGGAGGAACCGCTGCGGGTGCTGGCCGAGGGCGGGGTGCCGGCGCTGCAGGAGCTGGTCCTGCACAACGGCACCGTCTACCGGTGGAACCGGCCCGTGTACGGGGTCGCCGACGGGGTGCCGCACCTGCGGGTGGAGAACCGGGTGCTGCCGGCCGGGCCCACCGTCGCCGACGTCGTCGCCAACGCCGCCTTCTACTACGGGCTCGTACGCACCCTCGCGGACGAACCGCGACCGGTGTGGACCCGGCTGCCCTTCGCCGAGGCGGAGGCGAACTTCGACGCGGCCTGCCGGTACGGGATCGACGCGCGGCTGCGGTGGCCACGCCGGGGCCGGGCCGGGGGGCCGGCGAGCGTGCCGGCCGTCCGGCTGGTCCTGGACGAGCTGCTGCCGATGGCGGCGGCGGGGCTGGACGCCTGGGGCATCGAGCCCGCGGACCGGGACCACTACCTCGGCATCATCGAGGAGCGCTGTCGGCGCCGGGTGAACGGGGCGACCTGGCAGGTGGACACCTACCACCGGGCGCTCGCCGGCGGACTGGAGCGGGACGAGGCACTGGCGGCGACGACCCGGAGGTACACGGAGCTGATGCACAAGGGCGACCCGGTACACACCTGGCCGGTGGGGCTGACGGAGGAGGTGAGCGCCTCGGTGCCCGTCGCCCGCTGACCGGCCGTTCGCCCGACACCGTCCGACGATGCCCGTGATCCCGGCGATCCCGGAGATCCCCGTGATCCCGGCGATCGCCGGTGATGGCCCCGCAGTGATCCTCCCGGCCCGCCGAGGAGGCAGTATGGGGTGATCGCAACGGGATGGCAGGACGGAGTCGGGCGTGCGGACGGAGCCGGAGCCGGTGTTCGTGGAACTGGACGAGGACGGGCGGCGGAGCCTGCTGCGCACCGAGACGCTGCTCGTCCTCGCGCTGTCGCTGGGCGCGAGCGGGGTCTCGGCCCTGATCAGTTTCATCGGCTCGCTCACCAAGCCCGGCGGCCTCAAGGACCAGGCGGCCACGCTCAACGGCTCCTACGCCCCGGGCCGGCCCTGGCTGGACCTCGCCTGGCAGCTGTTCGGGATCGCGAGCGCCCTGGTGCCCGTACTGCTGGTGGCGCACCTGCTGACCCGTGAGGGCGCTCCCGGACTGCGGGTACTGGGATTCGACCGCACCCGCCCCTGGTGGGACCTGGGCCGGGGCGCCCTCGTCGCGGCCGGGATCGGTAGCGCCGGACTGGCCTTCTACCTGGGCGCCCGGGCCGGCGGCTTCAACCTCACCGTGGTCCCCGAGGCGCTGCCCGACGTGTGGTGGAAGTTCCCCGTACTGATCCTCTCCGCGCTGCAGAACGCGATCGTCGAGGAGATCATCGTGCTGGCCTACCTGCTGCGCAGGCTGGGCCAGCTGGGTTGGTCGCCGATGGCCGCGCTGCTGGCCAGCTCGGTGCTGCGCGGCTCCTACCACCTCTACCAGGGCATCGGCGGCTTCATCGGCAACATGGTGATGGGCGCCGTCTTCGTCCTCGCCTACCGGCGCTGGGGCCGGGTGGGACCGCTCGTCGTCGCGCACGCGCTCCTCGACCTCGTGGCCTTCGGCGGTTACGCCCTGCTCGCGGGCAAGGTGGGCTGGCTGCCGACACCCTGACCCGGGCGGGGCCACCCGATCGGCCCTTCCGGACGGTGCCGGATGCCGGGGCGATGCGACGCTGGAGGCGAGCAAGGAGGCGCGCCCGGTGGCTGTTCTGGACACCTTGGTACCGTTCGCGCCCTTCCTCGTGCCCGTGGTCACCGGCCTGGTGGGCGGCATCAGCCTCCTCATCCGCGACCGCCGCGAGGCGCGCAGCAGCGACCACCACTACCGCAGGCGCTTGGAGAAGGCCCAGCTGGAGATCCAGTTCCTCTCGGGCTGGATCCAGGCCAAGCAGGCGGCGCCGACCGACTCCGTGCCGGACCCGGAGCCGGGGCGCTGGCTGGACGAGTGCTACGCGTCGGTGCGCCGGGCCAAGCAGGACACGGGCGGCCGCCACCGGACCGGGCCGGTCACCCTGCGGCGCCTGCTGCTGCTGGGGGAGCTGAGCGGCCCGGCGAAGACCGTACGGGTCGTCTACTGGATCTCCCTCGTCCTGTTCAACGCGGCGCTCGCGTGGTCGGTGAACGTGCTCATCACCGGCGTACCGGGGTTCCTCCACGAGGAAGGCGCCTCCGAGGGCGAGGAGATCGCCTCCTATCTGGGGCTGGCGGGTGTCCTCTTCGTGGTGTCGGCCCTTCTGTGGGGGTGGACGGTGCACCTGGGCAAGGCCGAGCCGGCGCAGGTCTACCGCAAGCGGATCGACTCGGCGGCCTGGGCGGAGCACGAGGAGGCGCGGCGGACCGCCGCCCGCGCGAAGGCCGACGCGAAGACAGAGGCGAAGGCGCGGAGGACGGAGCGGAGGACGGCGCGGTCGAAGGGCGACCGGGACGGGCACGCGGGCTGAGCCGACCCGGGCGGTCCCGCGTCCGTGCCCCCGGCCGTCCCGTCGGTCAGGCGGCGGGCGGCGACGCGAGAAGCTCGCCGTCGACGACGGTGACGGCCCTGCCGGTCAGCAGGGTGCGGTCGCCCGCCAGGGTCACCCGTACGAGACCGCGCCGCGCGCCGCCCTGGAGGCCGGTCAGCTCGGTGCGGCCCAGCCGCTCCGCCCAGAACGGGGCGAGCGCGGTGTGGGCGCTTCCGGTGACCGGATCCTCGTCGATCCCGAAGGCGGGGAAGAAGCCGCGGGAGACGAAGTCGTACCCGAGGGAGGGATCCTCGGCGGGCGCGGTGACGATCACCCCACGCCGGGCGAAGGCGCGCAGGGCCGCGTGGTCCGGCTCCAGCTCGCGGACGGTCTTCTCGTCGGCGAGCTCGACGACGAGGTCGCCGATGTGATCGGCGGTGTCGTGCACGGAGAGGATCGGGGGGCCGCCGAGCGCGTGATCCACGGCGGCGGGCGCCGGTACCGGGGTGAGCGAGGACGTCGGGAAGTCCATGGTGATCGTGCCGTCCTCGGCCGTCTCGGCGGTCAGGATGCCGCAGCGCGCGGAGAAGCGGATCAGTCCCGTGGCCAGCCCGCTGGTGGCCAGTACGTGAGCGGTCGCGAGGGTGGCATGGCCGCACATGTCGACCTCGGCGGCCGGGGTGAACCAGCGCAGCGCCCAGTCGGCGTCCCCGCCGGGCGGCAGGGGGTGGGCGAACGCGGTCTCGGAGAGGTTCATCTCGCAGGCGACCTGCTGGAGCCAGGCGTCCCCGGGGAACGCGGTGTCGAGGAGCAGGACTCCGGCGGGGTTCCCGTGGAAGGGACGGTCGGCGAAGGCGTCGACGATTCGGATGCGCATGTCCCGACGGTAGGACGATTTCTTGATCGTCGACAAAGGCCAATCGGGGGTGACTGGCCCTGTCGGGGGACCGGCCCGACGGCGGCCGGGCGGACGGTGACCGCTTCGAACGGCTCGGCCTCGATGGCCGTGAGGTCATCGAGGGCGGCGAAGCGGCCGGTGTGTTGTGAGCGGCGGCTCAAGGGCGTTCGGCGTCCACGGGCGGAGCATCCGTGGTCGGGGAGTCGTCACCGGCCGGTGGCCAGACAGGGTCTCCGCCCCACGCGGTCAGCGTGAGGAGCAGCCTGCCGTCCACCACGGCCGCGGACACGTGCTCGTCCGAGGCGGCGGCCTCGGTGAAATCGGCGGGTGCGACGTGGTCGAGGAGGAAGACGAAGTGCAGGGCGAAAGGGGAACCGTACGAGTGCGGCTCACCATCGAGGTCGACCATGAAGTTGGCCCGCCAGGCGCCGTCGCACAAGACCGATACGAGGACATCGAGGAACTCGACGTCCAGCAGTGTGTCCGCGCCGTCGATCAACACCGCCACGTCCTGTTTGCCGTGTCCGGGCCCGTGCCAGTCGCCGAGGCAGTCCACCAAGGCGTTCCAGTTGTGCCCGAAGTAGCCGGGGAAGCCCAGTTCACGGGCGAATGCGCGGAACATGCATCCCTTCTCGTGCAGCTCCTCGCCGTCCAACCGCAGCACGATCCCACCCCGGGCTCGCAGCTCGGCCTCGGCCGCGGCGACCCAGGGATCGGCCGAGGAGGTGAAGGTGACCCAGGGCGATCGGCGTTCGGTGAGGGTGGGAAGGAAGCTGCTCATGCGGCATGTTCGCACCCGACCGGTCCGGGCGCGTACCCCATTTCGTCCGCACCCCGAGCGGTCACGGTGACACCGCGACCGGTCTCACCGAGCCTTGACCGGTCGCGCCCCGCCCCTGGCCGGCGAACCGAGGTGCGGTGGCTTGAGGCTGTGGCGTTGCGGTCGGTGCCGCAAGGTCGAGCGCGCGGGCGAGGGCGGCGGTGACGGGAGCCCGGTGGCCGGGCAGGTGTTGCGCGATCCAGCCGGTGGCCAGTGCGAAGAAGCCGGTCAGGTCGCGTTCGGCGGCGTCGAGGAGGGTGCGGAGCTCGGTGACGGACAGTTCGATCACCGGGCTGTCGCTCTGTTCGCCGTTGACGGTGAGCCGGACGGTGTCGCCGAAGCGCTCGGCCATGGGCGACACAGGGTCGTGGCCGAATCCGAGCAGGCCGCCCACGTCGGCGAATCGGTGCCAGTCGCGCCAGTCCTCCAGCCCGTCGCAGCAGCCGGGCTGGAAGGTGACGCCCGTGGACGTGTCAGTGACCTGCAGACCGCCGGCAGCGAAGACGTTCTCGAAGGTCAGCAGTCCGTGAAGGAAGGAGGAGAGCGGGTCGGTCGGCCGGGGCGGCCCGTCCTCGTCGAGGTCGCTGTCGTTGAAGCCGGCGATGCTCGCGATCGCTGCCCCGACCTCGGCGGGTGAGAGCTCCCCACCGAGGGGCAAGAAGCCGAACCGCTCGACAGCGGCTACAGGCCAGAGGTCGAAGGGGGCAGGGGTGCACATCTCCAGGACGGGCCGCATCACGATCACCCGACGAAGTGTTCCGCATCCCGCCCGCACACCGCCTCCCCTTACGTAGGGCAGGATGATTCCGATGCATTCCGATATATCGTTGACACATCGCGAGCCGTCGCCGATAGTGGAGACAGCGGACAACCGATGAACAGACGACAACGTGACGAAAGGAGCGCAGTCATGCGTTCACACGGACAGCACGGACACGACCACGGACATGACCACGGACGGGGCCACGACCACTGCGGGCCCGATCGTCGGGAGGGTTTCAAGGGGCGGCGCGCCGCCTTCGGCCCGTTCGGGCCGCCCTTCGGCGGAGGCCCCTTCGGTGGCCGCGGCGGCCGCGGCGGACCGCGGGGCCGGGCTCGGCGCGGCGATGTGCGCGCCTCGATCCTGGCACTGCTCGCCGATCGGCCGATGCACGGCTACGAGATGATCCAGGAGATCGGCGAGCGCAGCGGCGGGGCCTGGAAGCCCAGCCCTGGGTCGGTCTACCCGACCCTGCAGCTGCTCGAGGACGAGGGGCTCATCGAGAGTGCGAGCGAGGGCGGCAAGAAGCTGTTCACGCTCACCGAGGCGGGCCGCACCGAGGCCGAGTCGGGTCCGGACGCCCCCTGGGCGGATGCCGGGCGAGGCTTCGACTTCGAGGCGATGCAGGAGGTCCGGACGGCCGGTGTCGGCCTGATGGAAGCCTTCGCGCAGGTCTTCAAGACCGGCTCCCCCCAGCAGCGGGAGAAGGCGCTCGGCGTCATCAACGACGCCCGTAAGAAGCTCTACCTGATCCTGGCCGACGAGCATTGAGCCCGACCGGCCCCGGCGTGCCACGGCACGCGAAGGCGCGCCCCGCGAGTTCCTCTCGCGGGGCGCGCCTTCCTGTGTCGCTGTCAGACGACCATGCCGGCCAGCTTGCGCAGCGACTCGTTCAGCGCGGCGGTGGCCGAGTCCTTGAGCTTGCCCGCCATCAGGGAGACGGCGGCCCCGGTGAACTCGCCGTCGATGCGGACCGTGGTGGCCTCGCCGTCCGGGATCAAGGTGTACCGGGTGAGGACCGCCACACCCATCGGGCCCTTGCCGGTGATGGCGAAGAGGCGCTCGGCCTCCAGTTCCGAGACCGTCCAGACGACCTCGGCGGGGAAGCCCATCATCTTCATGTTCTCCGCGAAGGTGGCGCCCACCGCGAGGGTCTCGGGTCCGCCCTTGGGGAAGTTCGTGTGGGTCATGCTCCACTGCCCGTACGCGTCCCAGTCCGTCAACTGGGACCAGAGCTGCGCGGCGGACGCCTCGATGCGTGATTCCGCGGTGACTTCAGCCATGCGACCACCCCTTCTCGTCGGGTACGTGCGGCGGAAGGTAGCCCCGGCGGGCGGAACATTCAATACTGACGACCTGTCAGATGTGGCCGGGGTCGGCGGGGCGTGATCTCGACTCCGTCTCAACAGGTGTCACCCCGGTGACGGTCCTGACCCGCCCTGTCATGATGGCGGGATGCAAGCGTCAGGGAGAAACGCCGGACTGGGCCTGGCCCTCGTCTCGGCGTTCGCGTTCGGTGGTTCCGGAGTGGCGGCGAAGCCGCTGATCGAGGCGGGTCTGGATCCCCTCCACATGGTCTGGCTCAGGGTGGCCGGGGCGGCGCTCGTGCTGTCCCCGCTGGCCTGGCGCCACCGTGGCCTCCTGCTGCGCAGGCCCGCGCTGCTCGCGGGCTTCGGCCTGATCGCCGTCGCGGGTGTGCAGGCCTTCTACTTCGCCTCCCTGTCCCGCATTCCCGTCGGCGTGGCCCTGCTGCTGGAGTACTTGGGGCCGGCGCTGCTGCTCGGCTACATCCGCTTCGTGCAGCGCAAGCCCGTGACGCGCGGGGCCGCCGCGGGCGCGGCCGTGGCCGTCGTCGGCCTGGCCTGCGTGGTCGAGATCTGGGCCGGGCTGAGCCTGGACCTGCTCGGCGTGCTCTTCGGCCTCGCCGCCGCCTGCTGCCAGGCCTTCTACTTCGTCTTCGCCGACCAAGGCGCCGACGGGGAGGACGCGCCCGACCCGCTCGGCGTGATCGCGTACGGCATGCTCGTCGGCGCCCTGGTGATGACCGTGATCGCCCGCCCCTGGGAGATCGACTGGCAGGTGTTGGGCGGCGAGGCCTCCGTGGGCGCCGCGATGGTGCCCGCTCCGGTGCTGCTCGCCTGGGTGGTGCTGATCGCGACCGTCTTCGCCTACCTCACCGGTGTGGTCTCGGTGCGCCGGCTCTCGCCGCAGGTCGCCGGCGTCGTGGCCTTCCTGGAGGCGGTCGTCGCCACGGTGTTCGCCTGGATCCTGCTCGGTGAACACCTCTCCACCTGGCAGATCGTCGGCGGCGGTCTGGTGCTCGGTGGCGCCTTCATCGCGCAGTCCTCCCGGCCGGCTCCGCCGGTGTCGGTCCTGGCCGACCTGGCCGTGACCGATGAGGCCGTACCGGGCCGTGAGACGGCCCCGGCCGGCAAGGGCTAGGGTGGCGTTCATGCATTCGACCGTGCTTCCGCCTCCCGCCGCCTAGCGCGGGCGGCGCCGCCACGACAGGTACCCGGCCCGGGAAGCCCCTGGGTGGGTCCGTGCTGCTCGCGAAGCGATGACCTGCTTCTTTCATCCTTCATGCATGCGCGGAGACTTCTGTGTCGAACCATTCGCCCGCTGCCGGGCGCAGTCTGCTGTACCTCGTCGTCGCCGGAGCCGCCTGGGGCACCGCCGGGGCGGCCGCCTCCCTCCTCTTCCTGGCCAGTGACCTCGGCCCGCTCGCCCTCTCCTTCTGGCGGTGTGCCGGCGGGCTCGTGGTGCTGCTCGGCGTGCTCGCCGTACGCGGATCCAGGCCCGTCCCGGGGCGGGTGCGGCCCTCGGCGGCTTCGCTGATCGGGACCGGGCTCCTCTTCACCCTCTTCCAGGCCGCCTACTTCGCCGCCGTGCGCGAGACCGGGCTCGCGGTGGGCACCGTGGTCACCCTCGGCGCCGGGCCCGTGATCATCGCGCTGGGCGCCCGGTACTGGATGGGTGAGCGGCTCGGTCGCGGCGGCGTGACCGCCGTCGTGGGAGCCCTGGCCGGGCTCGCCGTACTGGTGCTGGGCAGCGGCGGCGGCGAGGTGCGGCCGCTCGGTGTCGGTTGGGCGCTGCTGTCGGCCGCCGGGTACGCGGGGATGACCCTGCGGGCCCGTTGGCTCGGGCAGCGCGGGGCGGGCGGCGACCCGCTGGTGACCACCGCCTGGTCGGTCGCGGTGGGCACGGTGTGCCTGCTGCCGCTCGCCGTGGTGGAGGGCGTGCTGCCGCACACCGCCGACCTCGGACGGGTGCTGTGGCTGCTGGTGTACGTCGCCACCGTGCCGACCGCGCTGGCGTACGCGCTGTACTTCACCGGCGCCGCCGCGGTACGGGCCGCCACCGTCTCGGTGATCATGCTGATCGAGCCGGTGAGCGCGGCGGTCATCGCCGTCCTGCTGCTCGGGGAGCGCCTGACCGGCGCCGTGGTGCTGGGCACCGTACTGCTGCTGACGGCGGTGGGCGCCCTGATCGTGGCGGAGGCCCGTAGGCCGGCGACGACCGCGCCCACCCCCGAGCGGCGCACCCCTCAGAGCGCGCTGAGGTAGTCCGGGACGGCGGTGCCGGGGGCCAGGTCCGCGTCCGGCACCGGGGTTCCGTAGGCCGGGGCCACCGGAACCACGCCCGCCCAGTGGGGCAGGTCCAGGTCCTCGGCGTCGTCGTTCACCGGGCCGGTGCGGATCTTGGCGGACACCTCGGCGAGGTCCACGCGGATCACCGCGGTGGCGGCGAGTTCCCGGGCGTCGGCGGGCCGGACGTCGGCGGAGCGGCCCGGGACGACGGCGTCGACCATGGCGTCCAGGGCGATCCTGCACTCCGCCTCGTCGGTGACCTGGTGGGCGGTGCCGTGGACGACCACCGAGCGGTAGTTGAGCGAGTGGTGGAACGCCGAGCGGGCCAGGACCAACGCGTCGACGTGCGTCACGGTCACGCATACGGGCAGGCCCGGGTCGCTGCGGCGGGCCGCGAGCAGCGGGCGGGACCCGGTCGAGCCGTGCATGTACAGCGATTCGCCGACCCGGGCGAACAGCGTGGGCAGGACCACGGGCGCGCCGTCGCGGACGAAGCCGAGGTGGCAGATGTAGGCAGCGTCGAGTATCGCGTGCACCGTCTCGCGGTCGTAGCGCGCCCGGTCGCGGGAGCGGCTGGGCACGGTGAGGTCGGTGGGCTCGTAGCGTCCGGTCGACCCGGTCCCGTCGGACGACCCGGTCCCGTCGGTCCGGGTGGTCCTCTGGGTGCTCGTCCCGGGCGTCTCCGTGTCAGGCGTGGCGGTCATGGTGCGAACTCCATTGCACTAGTGCATAATGTTGTTTGTGCTAGGAGAGTATCGGATCACAGGACGTCGTGCAGCTGATATCGCCGCCCGGGTGGAGGCGGGCGTGGCTTCGGGCGCGCTCCCACCGGGTTCGGTGCTGCCGCCGATGCGGGAGCTGGCGGCCGATCTGGGGGTGAACCCCAACACCGTGGCCGCCGCCTACCGGACGCTGCGCGAGCGCGGGGTCATCGAGACCGACGGGCGGCGCGGCAGTCGGGTGCGGGCCCGCCCGTCGAGCACGCCGCGGGACGCGCTGCGGATGTCGGTGCCGAAGGGCGTACGGGACCTCGCCGAGGGCAGTCCCGACGTGTCCCTGCTCCCTTCGCTGGAGGGACCGCTCGCGGCGGCCGCCCGGCGCTACGCGCAGGCGCCGACCCTCTACGGGGCGGCCCCCGTCGCCCCGGAGCTCGCCGAACTGGCCCGGGCCGGCTTCGACGCGGACGGGGTGCCGCCGGGGCCGGTGGCGGTGACCTCGGGTGCGCTGGACGCGATCGAACGCGTGCTCGGCGCCCACCTGCGGCCGGGTGACGCGGTGGCGATCGAGGACCCGGGCTGGGGCGGCGCGCTGGACCTCGTTCCGGCGCTCGGCCTGCGCGTACTGCCGGTGGCCGTGGACGACGACGGGCCCCGCACCGACGCGGTGGCCCGGGCGCTGGAGGCCGGGGCGCGGGCCCTGGTGGTGACCTCGCGGGCGCAGAACCCGACCGGGGCGGCGGTGGGCGCGGAGCGGGCGCGGGAGTTGCGGGCCCTGCTGGCGGACCACCCCGAGGTGCTGCTGATCGAGGACGACCACGGGAACGGGTTCGTCGACCTGCCGTTCCATCCGCTGGGCGGGGTGACCCGACACTGGGTACTGGTGCGCTCCACGGCGAAGGCCTACGGGCCGGACCTGAGGCTCGCCGTACTCACGGGCGACGCGGTCACCCTGGACCGGTTGCGGGGACGGCAGCGGCTCGGGCCGGGCTGGGTGAGCCGGCTGCTGCAGTACGCGGTGGTGGAGCTGTGGACCTCGGGCGCGGTGGACACGGCGACGGTGGCCCGGTCGTACGCGGAGCGGCGGGACGCACTGGTCGAGGCCCTGCGGCAGCGGGGGGTCCGGGCGCACGGGCGCAGCGGCCTCAACGTCTGGGTGCCGGTGGTCGACGAGACGGTGGTGGTGACGCGGCTGCTCGCCGCCGGTTGGGCGGTGTCCGCCGGGGCGATCTTCCGGGTCGAGGCCGGGCCGGGGGTGCGGCTGACGGTGTCGCAGCTGGCGGTCGACGAGGTGCCGGACCTGGCCGACGCGGTGGCCGCGGCGGTCAGCGTCGGGGCGGCGGGGGGCCGCCACGAGTGACCGCCGCGGACCTCCCGGCCGGGTCAGGCGGGTTTACGGGCGCCGGGGCGGGTCTGGGTGAGGGCCGCGCCGGCCAGGACGATCGCGGCGCCGACCGGGGTGTTCCAGTGCAGCTGCTCGCCGAGGACCAGGACGCCCGCCGTGGTGGCGATGACCGGGATGAAGTACGTGACCATCTGGGCGGTGGTCGGGCCGACCTCCGTCACCAGCCCGTACTGCATCTGCAGGGCCATGCCCGTGCCCAGGGCGCCCAGCGCGATCACCGACAGGGTCGGCCAGAGCGGGAACGAGGTCGGCGCCGAGGTGAACACGGCGCTCACGAGCGCCAGCTGCAGCGTGGAGATCATGAGCTGCCCGCCGGTCAGGGCGACCGGGGAGCCGGGGGTCCCGGCCAGCGTGCGGCGGACGTAGATCCAGCCGATGGGGTAGCAGAGCGACGCCAGCAGGGCGAACGCGGTGCCCTTGGCGTCGACGCCGGAGAAGCCCTGCCAGGCACCGAGCACGGTCAGGACGCCGAGGAAGCCCAGGCCCAGTCCGGCGAAGCGGCGGCGCGTCGGACGGTCCTCGGACAGGGCGACCATCGACAGCGCCATGCCCCACAGCGGCGAGGTGGCGTTGCAGATGCCGGCCAGGCTGGAGGGGATGCTCAGCTCCGCGTACGCGAAGAGCGAGAACGGGGCGGTGTTGAGCAGGAGCGCCGCCACGGTCAGGTGGCCCCAGGTGCGCAGGCCCCGGGGGAGCGGCTCGCGGCGGACCAGCAGCACGGTGAGGAGGGCGAGCGCGCCGAACAGGACCCGACCCAGCGCCACCTGGAAGGGCGCGTACGCCTCCGTGCCGACCTTGATCAGGAGGAAGCTGAAGCCCCAGATCACCGAGAGGATCGCGAACCGGACCCGCCAGTCCAGCAGGCCGCCCCGGCGCCGGGTGGTGGTGGGGGCGGCGGTGGTCGCGGTGGGGGAGACCGGGGAGGTGGGTGCCGGGGAGGTGGCGGCGGCCGGGAGGGTCGGCCCGGGGCTGGTCGGTGCGCTCATGCCCTTTACTGTGCTCGTATCAACTTCGTAGGACAAGCGAAAGTTTCTCTGGGTGACGCCGTAGCATTGCTTACATGTTGAACCTGGAGCGCCTGCGCACCCTGGATGCCCTCGCCCGCCACGGCTCGGTCGGCGGCGCGGCCGACGGCCTCCACGTCACCACGTCCGCCGTGTCCCAGCAGCTCGCCAAGTTGGAGCGCGAGGTCGGCCAGCCCCTGCTGGCGAAGAACGGGCGCGGGGTCCGGCTCACCGACGCCGGGCGGCTGCTCGCCGACCACGCCGCCCGGATCATCTCCCAGGTGGAACTCGCCCAGGCCGACGTCGAGGCCCAGCGCGGCTGCGCCGTGGGCGAGTTGCGGATCGGCGCCTTCCCGACCGCCATGCGCGGGCTGCTGCCCCAGGCCCTGGCCGCACTGCGGGCCGGGCATCCGGAGCTGCGGGTGCGGGTGCGCGAACAGGAGCCCGAGGAGAGCATGGCGGCCGTCGTGCGCGGGGACCTCGACCTGGCCCTGGCGATCGACTGGAACAACAAGCGGATGCCGGTGCCCGCCGAGCTGACCCGGACCCATCTGCTGGACGACACCGTCGACATCGCGGTCCCCGCCGGTCACCGACTGACCGACCGGACCGTGAGCCCCGGCGCCGGGATCTCCCTCGCCGAATTCGGCGACGACGACTGGATCTCCTGGAACGAGGGACAGTTCTGCCACGAGTGGCTGGTCTTCACCCTGCGCGGTACGGGCATCGAGCCGCGCATCGCCCACATCGCCGAGGAGCACCACACCCAGCTGGCCTTCGTGGAGGCCGGACTCGGCGTGTGCGTGGCGCCGAAGCTGGGCCGCGGCCCGGTGCCGCCGGGCGTGCGCCTGCTGCCGGTGTGCGACAGCGTACGCCGTCACGTGTACGCCGTCTGGCGCGCGGACGCCGACCGCCGGCCCTCCGTCCGGGCCGCGGTCGACAGCCTGCGGCAGGCGGCCGCGGGCCTCGGCCGAGGGGACTGACGGTGCCCGCTACAGCTTGCGGAAGTCCCAGGAGACCACCGACTCCGGCGTGAGGCGGATCCAGGCGTGCCGCCCGTCGTGCGGCATCTCCTCGATACCGAAGTTCTTGACCGGGAAGATCCGCTCCGCCTCCGCGAGCTCGGGGCAGGGCTCGCCGGTCCGCGGGGCCTCGCCCACGAAGACGGCGCTGCCGGACAGTTCCACCCCGCGCAGTTCGTCGTACGACTCGCCGGAATCCACCACCACCGAGATCCGCGGATCCTTGCTCAGGTCGGACCAGCGGCGGCTGCGCGTGATCGAGTACAGCCACAGCGAGCTGCCGTCCCACGCGAACCACAGGGCGCCCACGTGCGGGCGCCCGTCGGGGGAGACCGTCGCGACCCGGCAGGTCTTCTGCTCGCGCAGGAAGGCGTCCACTTCCGCGTCGCTCATCATGATGCGCCGGCCCCGCCGCTGCGAGGTTCCCGTTCGTGCCCCGTCCACGTCCATCCGTCCTGCACCCCTTCACATCTGACTGTGTGTCAGGAATCATGAGGGCTCTTCCGTCGCCACGCCAGGGGGAGCCATGCCCGATCTCGATCCCGACACCACCGCGCTGCTCACCGTCGAGTGCCAGAACGGGGTCGTGGGCGAGGAGAGCGCGCTGCCCGAGCTCGCCAAGGAGGCCCGGGACTCGGGGATGCTGGAGCGGGTGGCCGCGCTGGTCGACGCCGCGCGCGGGGCGGGCGTACAGGTGCTGCACGCGGTCGCCGAACGGCGGCCCGACGGGCTCGGCGCGAACACCAACGCCCGGCTGTTCCGGGCCGCGGAGCGGCTGCCCGTGCGTCAGCTGACCGGGAGCCGGGCCGTGGAGGTCGCCGCGCCCATCGTGGTGGCCGAGCAGGACCTGGTGGTGCGCCGACTGCACGGACTCTCCCCGATGGCGGGGACCGACCTCGACGCCCTGCTGCGCAACCTCGGCATCCGTACCCTCGTCGTCACCGGGGTCTCCTCCAACATCGCCGTCCCGAACACCGTCTTCGACGCCGTGAACCTCGGGTACCAGGTGGTGGTGCCGGCCGACGCCATCGCCGGGGTGCCCGCCTCCTGCACCGCCGAGGTGATCCGCAACTCCCTCGCGCTGGTGGCGTCCGTCACCACGACCGAGGAACTGCTCACGCGGTGGGCTCCCGCGACCTGACCGCCGTAACCTGGGCGGATGCTGTCCGAAGTGATCGCGACCCGTTACGTCACGCCTCTGCGTGAGGGCGGCTCGCTCCCGGGGATCGTCGAAGCCGACGACCTCGGTACCTACGTCATGAAATTCACCGGAGCCGGCCAGGGACGCAAGACCTTGGTCGCCGAGGTCATCTGCGGCCGCCTCGCCCAGCGGTTGGGGCTGCGGGTCCCACGGCTGGTGCAGATGCAGCTCGACCCCGTGATCGGGCTCGGCGAGCCCGACCAGGAGGTCCAGGAGCTGCTCAAGGCCAGCGGTGGGCTCAACCTCGGCATGGACTACCTGCCCGGCTCGATCGGCTTCGATCCGCTGGCGTACCAGGTGGACCCGGTCGAGGCGGGGCGCGTGGTCTGGTTCGACGCCCTCATCAACAACGTCGACCGCTCCTGGCGCAATCCGAACATGCTGGTCTGGCACGGGGACGTCTGGCTGATCGACCACGGCGCCACCATGATCTGGCACCACAACTGGCCCACCGCGGCGGCCGCGGCCGCCAAGCCCTACAACGCCTCCGACCACGTACTGGCCCCCGTGGGCCCGGACATCGCCGCGGCGGCCGCCGCGCTCGCGCCGCTGGTGACCGAGGAACTGCTCACGGAGGTCGCGGCCGACGTCCCCGACGAGTGGCTGGTCGACGAGCCGGGATTCGACTCCACCGACGCGCTGCGGCGCGCCTATGTGGAGGCGTTGCTGCCGCGCGCGGCCACCATCCACGAGAGGATCTCGCTGGAGGCGGAGGTGAGGGAGCCCGCCGGACCTCCCGGCTGGCTCACCGACCACCTGCCGGAATGGCCCCACAAGACCCACAAGAAGAAGAGCGACAGCGAGTGACCAAGCGGGACGTGTTCGAGTACGCGCTGGTGCGTGTGGTGCCCCGGATGGAACGGGGCGAGTGCTTCAACGCCGGCGTGATCGTCTACTGCCGGGCGCACACGTACGTCGCCGCGCGCACCCACCTCGACGAGGCGAAGCTCCTCGCGCTGGACCCAGGCGCCGATGTGGCCGGGGTACGAGCCGCCCTGCGCGGGGTCGAGGGCGTGTGCAGCGGCGGGGCCGACGCGGGGCAGGCGGCGGGTGACGACGCGGGGCGACGGTTCCGCTGGCTGATCGCGCCGCGGAGCACCGTGGTGCAGCCGGGTCCGGTGCACACCGGCCTGACGGCCGATCCGGCGGCGGAGGTGGAGCGGTTGCTGGACCTGCTGGTCCGCTGACGTCGGGCCGGGGCCCCGCCCCGGACGCCCCGCCCCCAGGACCTGCCTCCTGCCCTCGCCCGGGGCACCCGCGGCCGAGACGCGGACGGGGGCGACCCGCCTGGCGTTGACACCGCGTGCCAGGGCTCCTAGCGTCTCCTCAGCTGAAGCTACTAAGCGGTTGCTCACCTCTGGGCGACCGCGTCTCAAGGGCGAGGAGATCCAGCATGTCCACCACCGAGCAGCGCGTCGCGATCGTGACCGGAGGGGCCCGGGGCATCGGCGCGGCCACCGCCGTACGGCTGGCCGCCGAGGGCCGTGCCGTCGCCGTACTCGACCTCGACGAGGCGGCCTGCAAGGACACCGTGGAGGCCATCACGGCCGCAGGCGGCAGGGCTCTCGCGGTCGGCTGCGACGTCTCCGACGGCGCGCAGGTGGAGGCGGCCGTCGCCCGCGTCGCGAGCGAACTCGGCGCCCCGACCATCCTGGTCAACAACGCCGGTGTGCTGCGCGACAACCTGCTGTTCAAGATGACCGAGACGGACTGGGACACCGTCATGAACGTGCACCTGCGCGGTGCCTTCCTGATGTCCAAGGCCTGTCAGAAGCACATGGTGGAGGCCAAGTTCGGCCGCATCGTGAACCTCTCCAGCAGCTCGGCGCTCGGCAACCGGGGCCAGGTCAACTACTCGGCCGCCAAGGCCGGCCTGCAGGGCTTCACCAAGACCCTCGCCATCGAGCTCGGCAAGTTCGGCGTCACCGCGAACGCCGTCGCCCCCGGCTTCATCGCCACCGAGATGACCGCCCAGACGGCCGCCCGCGTCGGCATGGGCTTCGAGGACTTCCAGGCGGCCGCCGCCACCCAGATCCCGGTCCAGCGCGTCGGCCGTCCGGACGACGTCGCCAACGCCATCGCCTTCTTCACCGGCGAGGCCGCGGGCTTCGTCTCCGGCCAGGTCATGTACGTGGCCGGCGGCCCGCTCAACTGACGGTTCCACGAGAGGCAGGGCGTAGGACATGACGTACAGCGGTATCGACAGCGGCAAGGTCGCGCTGATCACCGGGGCGAGTCGGGGCATCGGGTACGGCGTCGCCGAGGCGCTCGTCGCCCGCGGCGACCGGCTCTGCATCACCGGCCGCAACGAGGAGGCCCTCAAGGAGGCCGTCGAGCGGCTCGGCGCGGACCGGGTGATCGGCGTCGCGGGCAAGGCGCACGACGAGGCCCACCAGGCCGTCGCCGTCGAGCGCACGATGGAGGCCTTCGGCCGCGTCGACTTCCTGGTGAACAACGCCGGCACCAACCCCGTCTTCGGGCCGATCGCGGACCTGGACCTCGGGGTGGCGCGGAAGGTCTTCGAGACCAACGTGATCTCGGCGCTCGGCTTCGCCCAGCGGACCTGGCACGCCTGGCAGAAGGACAACGGCGGCGCGATCGTGAACATCGCGTCCATCGCCGGGGTCTCCGCCTCGCCCTTCATCGGGGCCTACGGGATGAGCAAGGCCGCCATGGTCAACCTCACCCTCCAGCTCGCGCACGAGATGGCGCCCGGGGTACGGGTGAACGCGATCGCGCCCGCGGTGGTCAAGACGAAGTTCGCGCAGGCGCTCTACGAGGGCCGGGAGCAGGAGGCGGCGGCGGCCTATCCGCTCGGCCGGCTCGGGCTCCCGGAGGACATCGGCGGGGCCGCGGCGTTCCTGACATCTGCACAAGCGGAATGGATCACCGGGCAAACTCTCGTCGTCGATGGCGGGATGTTCCTCAATGCCGGGGTCCACTGACCGATAATCGGACATATTTGCCTCCGAAAGAGAGGTAAATGCGTATCGAATATGCACGGAACCGGTCAAGTGCCTCACGAAACCAACCCATTGGATTCGTGGGGCACTGCGGTAGGGTCTGCCGCACCCCTGGCTGATCGAGGAGCGTGCACGTGTTCAACCGGACCAGATGCCTGCAGATCTCTGCGGCCCTTGCGTCCATATCCCTGCTCGCCGGATGCGGCCTGCTGTCGGAGGACGACGGCGACGATATGAAGAGGATCGTCGTCGGTACCACGAGCGCACCGAGCACCCTCGATCCCGCGGCCGCGTGGGACGGCTCCTGGGAGCTGTACCGGAACGTCTACCAGACCCTGCTGGCCTTCCCGACGGGCTCCAGCAAGCCCCAGCCCGACGCGGCCCAGAACTGCGAGTTCACGGACGCGGCGAGCCAGGCCTACCGCTGCACCCTGCGCAAGGGCCTGAAGTTCTCCAACGGCGAGCCGCTCGACGCCAAGGCGGTCAAGTACTCCCTCGACCGGATCAGGACCATCGGCTCCAACGTCGGTCCCAAGGGACTCTTCGGCACCCTCGACAAGATCGAGACGCCGGACGCGCTGACGGTCGTCTTCCACCTGAACACCTCGGACGCCACCTTCCCGTACGTCCTCGGCTCGCCCGCCGCCTCGCTCGTCGCGCCCAAGGACTACCCGGCCGACAAGGTCCGCGAGGGCGACAAGGTCACCGGCTCCGGCCCGTACGTGCTCGACTCGTACAAGGAGGGCGCCGAGGCGGTGCTCACCACCAACACGGGCTACACGGGCTTCGCCAACCGCAAGAACAAGGCCGTGACCATCCGCTACTTCGCGGACTCCCCGAAGATGGTCGCGGCGCTGAAGGCGAAGGAGATCGACGCCACCTACCGAGGCCTGTCGGCCCCGGAGATCACCGACCTCCAGACCCCCGCGGCGCACGCACTGGGCGTCCAGGTCGTCGAGAACGTCGGCGCCGAGATCCGCTACCTGGTCTTCAACCCCAAGGACCCCTCGGTCGCCAAGCTCCCGGTCCGCCAGGCCATCGCCCAGATCGTCGACCGCGGCGCGCTCGTCTCCAAGGTCTACCAGGGCACCGCCGAGCCGCTGTACTCGATGGTCCCCAAGGGGGTCGTCGGCCACAAGACGCCCTTCTACGACAAGTACGGCGCCGCGGACGTCGCCAAGGCCAAGAAGATCCTCAGGGACGCCGGGATCACCCAGCCGGTCGAGCTGACCTTCTGGTACACCACCGACCGCTACGGCTCCTCGACCGCCGACGAGTTCACCGAGCTCAAGCGTCAGCTGGACGAGAGCCAGCTGTTCCGGATCAACCTGCGCAGCCAGCCCTGGAAGACCTTCCAGACCGGCTACAAGAGCGGTGAGTACCCGATCTTCGGCCGCGGCTGGTTCCCCGACTTCCCGGACCCGGACAACTTCATCGCGCCGTTCGTCGGCAAGGAGAACGCGGTCGGCACCCCGTACGAGCCCAACCAGATCCTGACCGAGCTGCTGCCGAAGACCCGCCGCGAGGGCGACCGCTCGGCCGGCGTCCAGGAATTCGAGCAGGCCCAGAAGATCTTCGCCGAGGACGTCCGGCTGCTGCCCCTGTGGCAGGGCAAGCTGTACGTCGCGGCCCGTGAGGACATCGCGGGCGCCGAGCGGGCGCTGGACCCGCAGACCGTCATGCAGATGTGGGAGTTCTACCGCAAGACCAGCTGGTAGTACGTGCACCGATGCGTCGGCCGCCCTGGGCGGCCGACGCATTGTCAGTGGGCCCCGGTAGGTTCTGGAGCAGTTGCACGAGCAGTCGCACGAACTTGTACCGGAGGTTGTCGCCGTGACCCAGATGCTGCCCGAGTCCTGGCTCCCCGTCCTCGGCGGAGAGCTGGACCAGCCCTACTTCAAAGAACTCACCGAGTTCGTCGAGAAGGAGCGGGCGAACGGGCCGGTCTACCCGCCCCGCGAGCAGGTGTTCGCGGCCCTGGAGGCCACTCCCTTCGACCGGGTGAAGGTCCTCGTCCTCGGCCAGGACCCCTACCACGGCGCCGGCCAGGGCCACGGCCTGTGCTTCTCCGTGCAGCCCGGGGTCAAGACCCCGCCCTCGCTGCGCAACATCTACAAGGAGATGAAGGAGGAGCTCGACCTGCCCGTCCCGGACAACGGATACCTGATGCCGTGGGCCGAGCAGGGCGTCCTGCTGCTCAACGCGGTGCTCACGGTCCGGGAGGCCGAGCCCAATTCGCACAAGGGCAAGGGCTGGGAGAAGTTCACCGACGCCGTGATCCGCGCGGTGTCCGAGCGGCCCGACCCGGCCGTCTTCGTCCTCTGGGGGGCCTACGCCCAGAAGAAGCTCCCGCTGATCGACGAGGACCGGCACGTGGTCGTCAAGGGCGCCCACCCCTCCCCGCTGTCCGCCAAGAAGTTCTTCGGGTCCCGGCCCTTCACGCAGATCAACGAGGCCATCGCCGCCCAGGGACATGAGCCGATCGACTGGCGGATCCCCAACCTCGGCTGACCTCCCCCCGCGCCTCGGCGCCATTGCCGGTACCTCCGGCTAGCTTCTAGATGATCAGACCGGAGCAGGTCTGGCAGAGCAAGCCGGAGGCCGCCGTGACGGAGCAGCAGGAGGCGTCGGAGGACGCCGTCATGACCAGGATCGGCCAGGCGGTCATCCTGCTGCACGCCGGGGACCGCGAGGAGGCCCGCAACCGGCTCGGGGAGATCTGGTCGGAGATCGGCGAGCAGGGGGACTCCCTCCACCGGTGCACCTTGGCCCACTACATGGCCGATGCCCAGGACGACCCGGCCGACGAGCTGGCCTGGGACCTGCGCGCCCTGACCGCTGCCGCCACCGCCGACGGGCCGGGTGACGAGCCGGACGACGGACCCGGGACCGGGCCGCCCCAGGACGGGCGGCCCGTACGGGAGGAGCCGCATCCGGCCATGCGGGTGTTCTACCCGTCCCTGCACCTGAGCCTGGCCGCCGACTACGTGAAACTGCAGCGGCCGGAGGCGGCCCGGATCCACCTGGCCCGGGCCCGCGCGGCCACCGGGGCGCTGTCCGACGACGGGTACGGGAACGGCGTACGGGCCGCCATCGCCCGCCTGGAGCGGCGCCTGGCCGCGGAACCGGGAGCCGGGCCGGGGCCCGGGACCGGACCCCGGCCGTTCCCCGAGCAGTCCCCGTAGGACACCCCTGTGCCCGCGGGCGGTCAGTCCCCCTGGACGCCCGAGCAGATCCGGGCCTCCGGACTGTCGGGATGCCAGTGGCCGTGCCTGCGGCCCAGCGCGCACACATCGGCCGGCCGCGCCGGAAGCTTGCGGATCAGCTCGCGCTCCACCTCGGCGTCGGGCCGGGGACGCTGTGGACGGCCTCCAGGGCGCCCGGAGACGGGCTCGGCGGCCCGTCGGGGCTCCGGGATGTCCGGGACCGGCGGCGCCTCCCGTACGGGCCCACCGGAGCCGTCGGGTACGGGCCGCTGCGCGGACCGCTGGGCGGGCGCGGGGGCCGCCGGGGCCGCGGGCGCCCCCGGGGCGCTCTCCACCGCTTCCAGCGCCTCCAGGGCGGGCGCCCGGACGACCACGGGGGCGGCCCCGGGCCCGCCGCGCGGCTCATGGCGGGGCGGTACCCCGGCGGCGGGGGCCGCCGCGGGCTGCACGGGTCCGGGGCTCACATTCACACAGCCGGAGACCGCCGAGACGGCGCAGGCGACTCCGAGCAGCAGCGTTGTCGTGGTTCGGGTTGGATGCACCCGCGCAACTCTGCTGTGCGAGGACCCCGTTGCGAAAACCCGCGGGCGATATTCACCCCGCACGGGTGACGGACCCACCCGCCGTCCAGGGCCTTGCCCGAGCCGCGCCGGCTCCTCCGGAAAGCCGGCAGGGACGGATCAAGGGCCTGTCTTCCGGATCATGCCGGGCCCGCGACGCCTGGCACCGCACCTCGCCGCGTTCTCGTCGGTCGTCGATGCTC
Organism: Streptomyces sp. CLCI03; assembly: GCF_053615355.1. Classification (NCBI taxonomy): domain Bacteria; kingdom Bacillati; phylum Actinomycetota; class Actinomycetes; order Kitasatosporales; family Streptomycetaceae; genus Streptomyces; species Streptomyces sp. CLCI03. The sequence goes on from NZ_CM132132.1 coordinate 6,746,484, forward strand.
CGCATGGACTCCCCCCTCGGCCTTGCGATCCACGGCACCGGACGCCGCGGGCTGACCCGGCCTGATCCGAAAGACAGGCCCTAGTCGCCGGTGGCGCCGTCGATCTGCTCGCGCACCAGATCCGCGTGGCCGTTGTGGCGCGCGTACTCCTCGATCATGTGGGTGTAGACCCAGCGGAGGCTGAACACCTCGCCCCGGTGGTGGCTCTCGGCCTGCGAGACCAGGTCCAGGGAACGCCCCGCGGCAGCCTGACGGGCCAGTTCGACCTCGGTCTGCCAGACCTGCTCCGTCTCGGCCCAGGTGGCCTTGTCGGTGAAGTGGAAATCGCCGTCCGGATCCTCGCTCGTGCAGAACAGCTCGGGCAGGTCCTCGCCCAGCATGACCTCCCGGAACCAGTACCGCTCCACCTCCGCCATATGCCGTACGAGGCCCAGGAGGCTCAGTTCGGAGGGCGCGAGCGGGGCCCGGCGCAGCTGTTCGTCCTGGAGCCCCTCGCACTTCCAGACGAGGGTGGCACGGTGGTAGTCGAGCCACCCGTCCAGCATGTCCCGCTCGTCGGCGGTGGTGGCGGGTTCGGCGCGATGTGATCCGGAGCTGATGGTCATGGGGCTCATCCTCGGCGAACAGGGCCCCCGCCACCAGGGATTAAGCTGCTGGAATCCCACAAGGAACCAACCTGGAGGCCCCGGTGAAGGTCGGCTGCATCGGACTCGGCGACATCGCGCAGAAGGCGTACCTGCCCGTCCTCACCACCCGCCCGGGCATCGAGCTGCACCTGCAGACCCGGAACCCCGACGCCCTGGAGCGGGTCGGCGACACCCACCACGTACCGGCCGCGCGCCGGCACACCGATCTCGACGCGCTGCTCGCCGAGGGACTCGACGCGGCCTTCGTGCACGCCGCCACCGTGGCGCACCCCGAGATCGTGACCCGGCTGCTGGAGGCCGGCGTGCCCACCTACGTGGACAAGCCGCTCGCCTACGAACTCGCATCGTCGCGGCAGCTCGTGGAACGGGCCGAGCGGCTCGGGGTCTCCCTCGCCGTCGGCTTCAACCGGCGCTTCGCCCCCGCCTACGCGCAGTGCGCCGACCACGCCCGCGAGCTGATCGTCATGCAGAAGAACCGGGTCGGGCTGCCCGAGGACCCGCGGACGCTGGTGCTGGACGACTTCATCCACGTCGTCGACACGCTGCGGTTCCTCCTGCCCGGCGAGGCCGACCACTTCGACGTGCGGGCGGTGGTGCGCGAGGGGCTGATGCACCAGGTGGTGCTCCAGCTGTCCGGCGCCGGCTTCACCGCCCTCGGCATCATGAACCGGCTGTCCGGCTCCACCGAGGAGATCCTGGAGGTGTCCGGGCGCGACACCAAGCGGCAGGTCGTCAATCTCGCCGAAGTCATCGACCACAAGGGTCAGCCGACTGTGCGGCGCCGCGGGGACTGGGTCCCCGTCGCCCGCCAACGCGGCATCGAGCAGGTCGTCGACCACTTCCTGGAGGCGGTCGCGGCGGGCACCACGCTCAGCGCCCGCGACGCCCTGCGAACCCACGAGCTGTGCGAGCGGGTGGTGAGCTCGGCTCTGGAGCAGGCCTCCTGAGGGACCGGCTGCCCGCCACCGCGCAGTACACCGCGAGGGCGGCGAGGGCCGCGGTCACCGGCCAGTCCCCGAAGCGGACGTAGAGGGTCGTGCCGCGGGCGAGGGGGACCTCGTACACGGCCGCCGTGCTCGCGGACGTGGGCAGAGCGGCCCCGACCCGCGCGCCGGACGGGCCGCTCACCACGCTGATGCCCGTCAGGGTGGCGTGCACCATCGGGCGGCCGTTCTCGGCCGCCCGCAGCGCGGCCAGCGAGGCGTGCTGGGCCGGGGCCCAGCTCTCCTGGAACGAGGAGGTCGCCGACTGGGCGACGAGCAGGGAGGCCCCGTCCCGGGTCAGGCGCCGGCTCATGTCCGGGAAGGCCGACTCGAAGCACACCAGCGGGCCGATCCGGACCCCGCCCGGCCCGTCCGGGCGGGCGGGAAGGTCCATGACCACCGGGGCGTCGCCGCGCACCCGGTCCTCGCCCGCCGCCTTGCCGACCGAGGTGGCCCAACCGAACAACGCACGGGCCGGCACGTACTCCCCGAAGGGGACGAGCCGCATCTTGTCGTACCGGTCGCCCGTGGGGCCCTGGGGGCCCACGAGGACCGCGCTCTTGTAGATCCCCGGGCGGTCCGCCCTCCGCGCGTCCACGTTCACCAGCAGCGGAGCCCCGACCTCCGCGGACAGCGCGGCCAGCCGCCGGGCCAGGTCCGGACGGGCGCTCAGGTCCGCGCCGACGCTGCTCTCGCCCCACACCACCAGATCGACCCGCTGCCCGGCCAACGGCCGCGTCAGCCGCTCACCGACGTCGAAGCGCCGATCCGCGCTGTCCGGACCGTCCGCCACCGGACCCGGCTGTACGACGGCCACGCGCAGCCGGCCCGATTCCTCGGGCCGCGCCGCCCACACCCACACCGCTCCCGTCAGCACCGCGCAGCCGGTCATCCCGGCCACCGCCGGGATCCGCGCGCCCGGCACCGCGATCAGCAGCACCAGCGCGCAGTTCACCGCCACCACCAGCAGGCTGACCAGCCACACCCCGCCCACCGAGGCCAGCCGCAGCGCCGGCGCCACCTGCCACTGGCTCGCCCCCAGCAGCCCCCACGGCCCGCCCAGCCCCTGCCAGGACCGCACCAGCTCCGACAGCAGCCACGCCGCCGGTACGAGGACCAGCGCGCAGCCGGCCCGGCCCGCCGCCGGGGTTCCGCCGAGGAGCTCCCGCACCAGGAGGGCCCAGGGGATCCAGAGCAGCCCGAGCAGCGCGGCCACCGGGATCAGGAACACGTGCAGGCTGGGCAGCAGCCAATGGTGGACGGCCAGGATGTACCCCGCGCCGCCGAGCCAGCCCTCCAGCGCGGCCCGCCGCCCGGTGGGGGCCGACCGCAGCAGCAGCATCCAGGGCACGAGGGCGGCGTAGGCGAACCACCAGAGGGCGGGGGCCGGGAAGGCGAGGGCCGGTAGCGCCCCGGCGGCCACGGCGGCGGGCGCACGCCATCGAGGGGACCACCACCGCATGCGCATCATGATCATGGCGTGCCTCCGCTTCCAGTGTGGCAGTGCCGGACGTCCGGGCCAGTCGAGCGGTCCCGGTCCGGCTCAGGCGGTCATGTGCCGCCACTTCTCGTGCACCGTGACGCGGGTGAGCCGCCAGCCGTCACGGGTGCGGGCCAGCGCGAAGCCGTAGCGTCCGGCGGCGACGAAGTTGGGGGAAGTGATCGCGGTGTCGGCGTCCGGTCCCGCCAGCCGCATGGGATTGAGGAAGTCCGCCCGGACCTCGGCGCTGTCCCCGGGGGAGCCGCCCACGTCCTCCACCCGGATCAATCGGTTCACGATCAGGTGCTGGCGGACGGGGAACAGCGTCATCGTCTCCGCCAGCCAGTCCGCGACCTCCGCGACCGAGCCCTCGATCCCGCCGGCCGAGCTGTAGTCGACCCTCCCGGAGGCCGTGAACAGGGCCCGGTACGCGGCCCAGTCCCCGTCGTCGACGGCCACCGCGTAGCCCGTGACCACCTCGTCGATCGCCAGCCTGTCCATCACCGTCGCGAGATCCACACGCTGAGTCATCGGGTCAGTCTGGGGCTGCGCGGGCGCGAGGCCAAGGGCCGTGCGCCCACCGGATCTTCCCGCGGCCGGTCAATGACCGGAACGGGACTCCCGCTGCCGGACCACGACGAGGAACGCGTCGCTGTCCAGGTCCATGACCACCTCCGCCTGTACGCCCTCGCGCATCCGCTGCGCCGCGTACTCCTCGGCGGGCCAACTTCCCCGCGGACTCCCGGCGGGAAACCGCTCCAGCACCACTCGACCCATGGGGCACCCCCTGCGTTCGCCTTCCACTCTCTTCAGGCACAACGACGCACAGGCCGCCCGGGAACGTTCCCGAGCGGCCTGCGGTTCACGCGAAGAGGTGGTGCGGGGCCCCGCTAGGAGCCGGACTCACCCGCGTGCGGGCTCAGCACGTCCGTGCCGATCAGCACGAACAGCAGGATGCCCAGGAGGATCCGGTAGATCACGAAGGGCATGAAGCTCTTGGTCGAGATGAACTTCATGAACCACGCGATCACAGCGTAGCCCACGAAGAAGGCGATGACCGTCGCGAAGATCGTCGGGCCCCAGGAGATGTGCCCCGGGTTCTCCACGACGTCCTTGATCTCGAACGCTCCCGAGGCCAGCACGGCCGGGATCGCGAGGAGGAAGGAGTAGCGGGCCGCTGCCTCACGGGTGAAGCCGAGCAGCAGACCGCCGGAGATCGTCGCGCCGGACCGGGAGACGCCGGGGATCAGGGCCATCGCCTGGCAGACACCGAAGATCAGACCGTCCTTGACGCCCAGCTGCGCCAGCGTCTTGCGCTCGCGGATCGCGCGGTGCCGGCCGCCTTCCTCGTCACGGGCGGCCAGCCGGTCGGCGATGCCCAGCACGATGCCCATGAGGATCAGGGTGGTGGCCGTCAGTCGCAGGTCGCGGGCCGGGCCCACGATCGCGTCCTTGAAGACGAGACCGAGGATGCCGATCGGGAGCGAGCCGACGATCACCAGCCAGCCCATCTTGGCGTCCTGTTCGGACCGCAGGGCCTTCGTGTAGAGAGAGCGGAACCAGGTGGAGACGATCCGCGCGATGTCCTTGCGGAAATAGATCAGCACGGCGGCCTCGGTGCCGATCTGGGTGATCGCGGTGAAGGCCGCTCCTGGGTCGTGCCAGCCGGCGAACGCCGCGGTCAGCCGCAGGTGGGCGCTGGAGGAGATCGGGAGGAACTCCGTAAGCCCCTGGACGAGACCGAGGATTAGGGATTCGAACCAGCTCATGTCGGGGTGCGCTCGTCCTTGTGATCGTCGGGCAGTTCGCGTCCGATGCTAGGGCCCGTGCGAAGCGGCGCTGACCACAGGGGGGTGTTGGGGTACCGGTTCGGGCATCCGACCCTCGGTTCGAGGGGGCGTCAGACGGTGTCGTTTGCGCCACGCGAGGACCCCGCCGCCCACCAGCGAGACGACGATGAAGCCGAACGAGACGAGGAACGCGGGCGATCCGGGAGAGGAGGCACTGGCCCCCGCGATCACGTACGCGGCGGTGTTCGGCACGACCCCGATCGCCGTGGCGAGGAGGAAGGGACCCCAGCCGCACCGCGACACCGCGGCGCAATAGTTGGCCACCACGAACGGCATACCGGGGAAGATCCGCACCGCCAGGATCGAACGGAAACCGTGCCGGCTGAGCTGGCCGTCGGCCGCCTGGAGCCAGCGCCCGCGCAGGAACGGCCGCAAAGCCTCCTGGCCCAGGACCCGGCCCAGCCCGAAGGAGATCGCACCGCCCAGCACCGTGCCGCCGACCGCCGCGACAAGGCCGAACTGGCTGCCGAAGACGGCTCCCGCGGCCAGATTGAGCAGGGGGCGCGGCACGAGGGCTGCCGTGCACACGCCGTACGCGGCTGCGAACAGCAGGACCGCCGTGCCCATCGGGAGCCCCGGGGGCCAGCCCTCCGAGAGGATGCGCTGCGGCTCGTACCGCAGCACGCACACGCCGGCCGCGACGAGCAGCACGACGAGCACCGACAGCCGGGTCCACGGCGCGAGGAGGAGGGACATCCCGGGAGACTAGCCCACGTATACGGCGGTGCGCCGTAATCTGGGCCTCATGCAGTCGAACGACCGGCGCCCTCCGCGAGTTCCCCGCAGCGCCCTCGCGGACACCCTGCTGGAGCGGCTGCACCAGGCGTACCCGCCCGCCGCCGATCCCGTACGGGCCCGGGCGATGGGCGCCTACATGAAGGACGTCGCGCCCTTCCTCGGCATCCCCACCCCCCTGCGCCGGGAACTGTCGAAGACCGTGACGAAGGACACTCCGACACCGTCCGAGACGGACTGTGCGGCGCTCGCGCTGGGCTGCTGGCTCCTCCCGGAGCGCGAGTACCAGTACTTCGCGGTGGACTATCTGCGCCGCCACACCGCCCGCTGCTCCTCCGGCTTCCTGCCGGTGGTCCGGCACCTGATCGTCACCGTCCCCTGGTGGGACACCGTCGACCTGCTCGCCGCGCACACGGTCGGACCGCTGGTAGCCGCCGACCCGGAACTCGCGGCCGTGACGGACGAGTGGATCGAGGACGAGAACACCTGGCTCGCCCGCACCGCCCTGCTCCACCAGCTCCGTTTCAGGTCCGCCACGGACACCGACCGGCTCTTCGGCTACTGCCGCCGCCGGGCCGGCCATCCGGACTTCTTCGTGCGCAAGGCCATCGGCTGGGCCCTGCGCGAGTACGCGAAGACGGACCCGGCGGCCGTACGCGCCTTCGTCGAGGCCGAACGCGGCTCCCTGGCCCCGCTGTCGGTCCGCGAGGCGCTCAAGAACCTCTGACCACGCCGAAATTCGCTCGACGGGTCCCGGACCGTCCGGCAGGATCAGGGGCATGAACCGGTATGCCTTCCTCGCAGTGCGGTCCGCGGTCGCGGACGCGCCGAAGGCTGCCGCAATCGTGGAGGCACTGGCAGGCGCACCCGCGTTCGCACCCGTCCTCGCCGCATTCGACGGCGCACGAAGCTGACCCTTCCCGGATCGTCCGGCGGACCCCACAGGGGGAGGGTCGGCTCGCTCTCGGGGTCCCGTAGCAGCTTCCAGACACGGGAATGAATCATGGCCAAGACGGCCTTCGTGCGCACCAAGCCGCACCTCAACATCGGCACCATGGGTCACGTCGACCACGGCAAGACCACCCTCACCGCCGCCATCACCAAGGTCCTCGCCGAGCACGGCGGCGCCTCCTTCGTGCCCTTCGACCGCATCGACCGGGCCCCCGAGGAGTCCCGGCGCGGCATCACCATCAACCTCACGCACGTCGAGTACGAGACCGACACCCGGCACTACGCCCACGTCGACATGCCGGGGCACGCCGACTACATCAAGAACATGGTCACGGGCGCCGCCCAACTCGACGGCGCGATCCTCGTCGTCTCCGCGCTCGACGGCGTCATGCCACAGACCGCCGAGCACGTGCTCCTCGCCCGGCAGGTCGGCGTCGACCACATCGTGGTGGCGCTGAACAAGGCCGACGCCGGGGACCCCGAGCTCACCGACCTGGTCGAGCTGGAGGTCCGTGAGCTGCTCACCGCGCACGGGTACGGCGGTGACGCGGCGCCGGTGGTACGGGTCTCCGGACTCGGGGCGCTGGAGGGCGACCCGCGGTGGACGGAGGCGATCCAGGCGCTGCTGGACGCGGTGGACACGTACGTACCGACCCCGGTGCGCTACACGGACGCGCCGTTCCTGCTGCCGGTGGAGAACGTGCTGACCATCACCGGGCGCGGGACCGTCGTGACCGGCGCCGTCGAGCGCGGCACCGTACGCCTCGGGGACCGCGTGGCGGTCCTCGGCGGTGACGGCGAGCCGGTCCTGACGGTCGTCACCGGGCTGGAGACCTTCGGGAAGCCGATGGAGTCCGCCGAGGCCGGGGACAACGTCGCGCTGCTGCTGCGCGGGGTACCACGCGACGGCGTGCGCCGCGGGCACGTGGTGGCCGCGCCGGACAGCGTGACGCCGCAGCGCCGGTTCACGGCGCAGGTGTACGTGCTGTCCGGGCGCGAGGGCGGCCGTACGACACCGGTCGCCAGCGGCTATCGGCCGCAGTTCTACATCCGCACCGCCGACGTGGTGGGGGACGTGGACCTGGGCGAGGCCGCCGTGGCCCGACCCGGGGAGACGGTCACGATGACCGTCGAGCTCGGCCGGGACGTCCCGCTGGAGTCGGGTCTCGGCTTCGCGATCCGCGAGGGCGGACGGACGGTCGGCGCGGGGACGGTGACGGCCGTACTGGGGTGATCCGGATCTGATCCCGGTCCGATCCGGACCCCTCTGTGGTGGCGGTGGCCCGGCTGCGCCAGACTGCCGTCACCACAGGCATGCGCGGAGGGGCGGGCGGAGATGAGCGGCGACACGGCACTGGTGCTCGGCGGCGGGGGACTGACCGGCATCGGCTGGGAGTGCGGAATCCTGTACGGCCTCGCCCGCGCGGGCGTGGACCTCACCACCGCCGACCTGGTCGTCGGCACCTCCGCCGGTTCCGTGGTCGGGGCCCAGCTCACCTCCGGACTGCTCACCGCGCAGGAACTGTACGAGCGCCAGCTCGGGGACCCCTCCGGCGAGGCCACGGCGAAGCTGGGGGCCGGTCTCCTCGCCCGGTACGCCGTCGCGATGGCGCGCTCGCGCACCGCGACGGCCTACCGGCAGCGGGTCGGCGCCATGGCCCTGGCCGCCGACACCGGCGCGGGCGGCGAGGCCGAGCGGCGCAAGGTCCTGGCCGCCCGGCTGGTCTCCCACGAGTGGCCCGAGCGCCGGCTCGTCGTCACGGCGGTGGACGCCCTCACCGGTGAGCTCAAGGCGTTCGACCGGGGGAGCGGCGACGGGCTCGTCGACGCGGTCTCGGCGAGCTGTGCGGTGCCCGGGGTGTGGCCGCCTGTCACCGTCGGCGGCCGCCGCTTCATCGACGGCGGAATCCGCTCCGCCACCAATGCCGACCTGGCCGCCGGGTACGCACGCGTGGTGATCCTCGCCCCGATGTCGCTCGGTTCGGGCCTGGTCCCCTCGCCGTCGGCGCAGGCCGAGCGACTGCGGGAGGCGGGGGCGCGGGTCGTGCTGATCACCCCGTCGACGGCCGCCCGCAAGGCCTTCGGGCGCAACGTGCTGGATCCGGCGCGGCGTGAGCCGGCCGCCCGGGCGGGCCTCGCGCAGGCCGAGGAGCACGTGGAGGCGACGGCGGCGGTCTGGTCCGCCGCGGCCGCCTGAGGGCTGTTCGAAGCCCGCCCGGCCGCTGCCGGACAATGGACCGGTGAGCGACGAACAGATCCCGGTCGTCCGGGACGTGGGCCAGGGCACCGCCAAGCTGATGCCGGACGTGGACCGGGAGCGGGCCTGGCTGCTGACGGTCGACGGGGCCCCGCAGTCGTATGTGGACCTGGACGATCCGCAGCACCTGGAATTCGAGTACGTACGCCGCCTCGCGCACGTCCTGGACTGCGCCGCCGAGCCCGGCCTCGCGCTCGACCTGCTCCACCTCGGTGGCGGCGCGCTCACCCTGCCGCGCTACGCCGCCGCCACCCGGGCCGGATCCCGGCAGACGGTCGTCGAGTTCGACGCGGGCCTGGTCGACCTCGTGACCGAGCACCTGCCGCTCGCGGCGGACTCCGGGGTCACCGTCCACACCGCCGACGCCCGGGCCTGGCTGGAGGCCGCGCCCGCCGCGAGCGTGGACCTGGTGGTGGCCGACGTGTTCGGCGGCTCGCGGGTGCCGGCGCAGTTGACGTCGGTGGAGTACGCCCGGGCGGCCGCGCGGGTGCTGCGGCCCGGCGGGCTGTACGCGGCGAACCTGGCGGACGGGGCGCCCTTCGACTTCCTGCGGGCGCAGGTGGCGAACTTCGCCGAGGCGTTCGCGGAGCTGGCGCTGATCGCCGAGCCGGGGGTGCTGCGGGGGAGGCGGTTCGGGAACGCCGTACTGCTCGCCTCGGACGCCCCGCTGGAGGTGGGGGCACTGGCCCGCAGGTGCGCGGCGGACGCGTTCGCGGCCAGGGTGGAGTACGGGGACGGGCTGGCCCGGTTCCGCAAGGGCGCGGTGCCGGTGGCCGACGTGGACGCGGCTCCTTCCCCGGTGCCGCCGGAGGGCGCGTTCAGCCTGGGGTGAGCGGCCGGGGCCGACGGCGTCCCGACGGCCGACGAGGTCTCGGCGACCGACGGCGTCTCAGCGACCGACGGCGTCGGCGGGCGCAGCGGGGGGAGCGGGCTCGGCCGCGGCCGCCGTCGACGTCGCCGTCACCGGGACGATGGTCTTGCTGTGCGTCCGGCGGGTCATGCGGCGGACGTCCGGGACCAGCAGCACGAGTGCGGTGGGCACGACGACCAGCACGGCGCAGCCCCACAGGGACGAGGTGCGCCCGAAGGCCGATTCGGCGGGCCCGGCCAGGGCGGTGGCCAGCGGAAGCATCGACACCGAGCCGAACCAGTCGTAGGCGGTGACCCGGGAGAACTTCTCCTCCGGGATCTCCTGGTGCATCGCGGTCATCCAGTTCACACCGAAGACCTCGATCGCGGCGCCGCTGACGAACATCACCACGCACAGCCCCCACACGGGCAACGGCACGGCGAGTCCCGCCGAGGGCAGCGCCAGCGGGAACACGCACAGCGTGCCGACGAGCAGCAGGCGGCGCGGCTTCCACGCCATCATCAGGACGGCTCCGGCGATGGTGCCGACGCCGAAGAAGGCCAGGGCCACGCCCCAGGGCGCGGGCCCGCCCAACTGGTCCCGGGCGACCAACGGCCCGTAGACCGCGTCGGCGGCCCCGACGACGGCGACCACGACGGAGAACTGGAGCACGATGCTCCACAGCCACGGGCGGGTCCGGACCTCCACCCAGCCCTCGCGCAGATCGGACAGCAGACCGCCGCCCGGTGCCCGGTCCGGTACGTGGCTGACGTCGAGGAAGGCCCGCAGGGCGCCGGCGAACGCGAAGGCGGCCGCGTCGGCGGCCAGCACCCAACCCGGGCCCACCGCGGCGATCATCGCGCCGCCGAGGGCCGCGCCGCCGATGCCGGCGCCGTTGATCGCCATGCGGAAGAGCGCGAAGGCGCGGTTGGAGTGTTCGCCGGAGACGGTGGAGAGCAGCATGCCCTCGGCCGCCGGATTGAAGAAGGCCGTGCCGGTGCCGCACAGGGCGGTCAGCAGCATCATCTGCCACAGCTGGGGTTCGCCCGCGAGGACGAGGACGGCGAACGCTGCCTGCGAGAGGCAGTTCAGGACGTTGGCCGCGACCATCACGCGGTGGCGGGGCAGCCGGTCGGCGATGGCGCCGCCGATCAGCAGGAAGAGGACGAGCGGCAGCGTGCGGGCGGCCGCGATCAGTCCGACGTCGCCCACGGATCCGCCGGCCTCCATGACCGCGAAGGCGGCCGCGATGTGCGCTCCGTGGCTCCCCAGGTTCGTGATGATCGCCGCACCCGTGAGCAGGCTGTAGTTGCGGCCGGCCCACTCGGGTCGGCGGCGGTTCACGGGCGTACGGGGTGCTGCGCTGCGGGGAGAACTCACCCCCGGACTATCCCCGCCCCGGGCCGAGAATCCAAACGGATTCGCCGGCCCGGGCCGTGGGACGGATCACGGCTGGGTGAGCCGGATGGAACTCATGATCTTGTTGGAGACGTCGTCCGGAACCTCGTCCTTCACCCCGGCCGCGCTGATGAGTACGAAGCTGGCGAAGTCACCGACGGCGTTCTTGAAGCCGAAGCCGACCGTCTTGCCGTCGGTGGAGCACTTGTGCTCCTTCTTCAGGTTCGGAGCGGTCGCCACGACCATGTGGCCCTTGATCCCGGAGGAGGTCGTGAACTCCTTGGCCGCGGCCACCTTGACCGTGCCCTTGGGCTCCTTCTGGGCGAAGGCCGCCCAGGCCCAGGCACTGGTGTTGTCGGTCGCCACCTGCGCGGTGTCCTTGGCGCCCTGGGCACCCTTGATGCCGGTGTCCGCGAGCGAGAACTTCTCGACCCTGCCGTCCGCGTCCTTGTCGACCGTGCACCACTCCTCCTTGAGGGTGGCGGTGCCGCTCATCGTGATGATGGGGCTTCCGTCGTTCTTGACCTCGTCGTGGAAGGAGAGGCTCACGCCGGATTCGTTGACGTTCCACTCGGGGGGCACGTCGTAGCTGACGCCGTACTTGGTGTTGACGACGACCTTCCAGCCCGGGATGACGGGCTGGGCGTTGCCGCCGGCCCGCGGGTTCGGGCTGCTGCCCGCCGGAGCGGGTGCCTCGACCGGCGCCGAGGGGCTTGCCGCCGGCTTGTCGTCGGCCTCGGTCTTCTTGTCGTCCCGGGTCAGGACGAACGCACCGGTCGCGGCGGCCACGACGACGACGGCGGCCGCGGCGACGATCGCCACGGTCTTGGTCGAGTACGGGCTCCCGCCGCCGGTGGCGGCGGGCTGGGGCGGCTGCGGCAGTTGGGGCTGACCCCACTGCTGGCCGGGGGCGCCCTGGGGCGGCTGGTACCCCGGCTGCTGCGGGTAGCCGTAGCCGGGCTGCTGCTGGTACGGGTTCGGCTGCCCCGGCTGCTGCTGGTACGGGTTCTGTTGCGCGTCCTGAGGGTTCTGTTCTCCCCCGGGCGGCTGCTGCTGTCCTGGCCACATGGCCGGTAACGATAGTGGCCGTGGCCACGGGGAGCCACGGCCGCCCCCTGGGGAGCTCTGGCCAACGGCGACTACTCACGGGTAACATCGCGTTCCATGAGCGCAGACCAGATGAACGTGGGCGAACTGCTCGCCGCGACCGTGCCGATGGCCCGGACCCTGAACCTCCAGTTCCTGGAGACCACCCCCGAGCGCGCGGTCGTCCGGCTTCCGGACCAGCCCGACTACCACAACCACGTCGGCGGCCCGCACGCCGGCGCGATGTTCACCCTCGCCGAGTCCGCGAGCGGCGCGATCGTCCTGGCCGCCTTCGGCGACCAGCTCTCGCGCGCCGTCCCGCTCGCCGTGAAGGCCGAGATCGGCTACAAGAAGCTCGCCAAGGGCGTCGTCACCGCCACCGCCACCCTCGGCCGCCCGGCCGCGGAGGTCGTCGCCGAACTCGACGCCGGTGGCCGCCCCGAATTCCCGGTCACCATCGCCATCCAGCGCGAGGACGAGGCCGTGACGGGCGAGATGACCGTCATCTGGACCCTGCGCCCCAACGCCTGACGGCCTCCGTCGCGCGGCGCCGCAGGCGCGCCGCCGCTGCCGGAGGGCTGAACCTCGGCGCCGCGGTGGCGCGTCTCGGTGGACCCGGCGGGCGCGCGGCGCACAGTGGGCGCGGGAGCGGTCCGGCGCGGGCCGCTCCCGCCGACCCACGCCGCAGGGAGCGCCCATGAGCGAGGCCGTGTCCAGACGTTCCGCGATGCGACTCCTCGCGGCGGCGGGCACGGCGGGTACGGCCCTCGCGGCGAGCGCCTGCGCGCCCGGCGTGCCGCCGGGCGCGGGCGCCCCCAGGACGCCGCCCACCGCACCGGCCGGCGCAGGCGCCGGCGCCAAGGGCCCCGCCCGCATCGACGCCCTGCTGGAGCGGCTCACCCTCGACGAGAAGACCGCCCTCCTGCACGGCGCCCCCGACCCCACCTCCCTCGGCCAGGCCGGCTACGTGCCCGGCGTGCCCCGCCTGGGCATCCCGCCGCTGCGCCTCACCGACGGCCCCGCCGGGGTACGCGTCGCCCGACCCGCCACCGCCTTGCCCGCGCCGGTCCTGCTCGCCTCCGCCTTCGACCCGGCGCTGGCCCGCGAGTACGGCCGCGTCATCGGCCGCGAGGGCCGGGCACTGGGCCAGGACGTCGTGCTGTCCCCCATGGTCAACCTCATCCGTACCCCGTATGCGGGCCGGAACTTCGAGACGTTCGCCGAGGACCCGCGCCTGACCGCCGACCTCGTTGCCGAGATGATCCGCGGCATCCAGGACGAGGGCCTGATCGCCACCGTCAAGCACTTCGCCCTCAACAACCAGGAGCACGGCCGCGACACGGTCGACGTGATCGCCGCCGAGCAGACCCTCCACGAGACGGAGCTACGGGGCTTCGAAGCCGCGGTGGCGGCCGGCGCGGGCGCCGTCATGGGCGCCTACAACAAGGTCAACGGCGTCCACGCCTGCGAGAGCAAGCCGCTGCTCGACGAACTGTTGCGCAGCGGCTGGGGGTTCGACGGCTGGGTGATGTCCGACTGGGACGCCACCCACAGCACCGTCGCCGCCATCGGCGCCGGCCTCGACATGGAGATGCCCGGCGGCACCCACTTCGGTGCGCCCCTGCGCGAGGCGGTGCGCGGCGGATCCGTACCCGAGAGCGCCGTCGACCTCGCCGTCCGCCGGATCCTCGCCACCATGGACCGCTTCGGGCTGCTGGCGGCGCGGCCCGCCACCCGGCCCCCGCGCGACTCCGCCGCCGGGGCCCGGACGGCCCGCAAGGTGGCCACCGCCGGGGCCGTACTGCTGCGCAACGAACACGGCACCCTGCCCCTGACCGGCGCCTCCGCCCGCTCGATCGCGGTGATCGGACCGACCGGCCAGGTGCCCTTCGTCGGCGGCGGTGGCAGCGCGCACGTGATCCCCGACGGGGCGGACGGTCCGCTCACCGCCATCCGGCGACGGGCGGGGAACGGCTCGACCGTCCGCTACGCCCTCGGGGAGGACGTGTACGGGAGGCCGCTCCCGGCGAAGCTGCTGACCCCGGCCGTCGACCTGGAGGCGCGGGCCGTGGAACCCGGGCGGGTCTGGAGCCAGGAGGCGGAGTTCCGCCTCGCGGCCGACGACGAGTGGACCCTGCTCGTCCACTACACCGGGAAGCGGCCCGTCGTGCGCCTCGACGGGAAGGAACTGTTCCCCGTCCGGCAGGGCGTGGCCGAGTACTTCGCCGGCGGACTGCTCGGCTCCGCACCCGACGGGATGAGCGTCCGCCGCACCACCATCGCCCTCAAGGCGGGCACCCACCGGCTCGCCGTGACCGCCGAGGGCGGCGACAAGGGCCAGCGTTTCCGGCTGCGGCACACCACCGGGGCGACCCGCGCCGCGGACCTCGCCGAGGCCGTGAAGACCGCGAAGGCGGCCCGCAGCGTGGTGCTGTTCGCCTACGAGGACGCCACCGAGGGCCGGGACCGCACCTCCCTGGCTCTCCCCGGCGGGCAGGAGCGGCTGATCGAGGCCGTGGCCGCCGCGAACCCCCGTACGACCGTCGTGCTCAACACCTCCTCCAGCACGACCATGCCGTGGCTCCCGCGTACCGGAGCCGTCCTCCAGATGTACTACCCCGGCCAGGAGGGCGCGGGAGCCACCGCCGACCTCCTCTTCGGGGACGTGGACCCCGGCGGCCGCCTCACCCAGACCTTCCCGGCCGACGAGCGGGCCACCCCGGTCGGCGGCGAGCCGCTGCGCTACCCCGGCGTGGGCGGCCGCCAGGAGTACTCCGAAGGCATCCACGTCGGCCACCGCTGGTACGACGCCCAGCGCGTGACCCCGCTCTTCCCCTTCGGGCACGGGCTCTCGTACACCACCTGGCAGTACGAGAAGCTCACCGTCCGGCCGCAGCGCGGTGGGCTGCGCGTGGAGTTCACCGTCCGCAACACCGGTCGCCGCAAGGGCACCGAGGTGGCCCAGGTGTACGTCGGACCTTCCACGGAGCTGGAGCTCGACCAGCCGGTCCGCGCGCTGGCCGGCTACCGGCGGCTCGTCCTGGCGCCGGGCCGGGCGGAGCGGGTCACCCTCGACATCGACGCACGGGCCCTGTCGTCGTGGGACCCGGAGCAGCACGCCTGGGTGCTGGGTTCCGGCCGACGCCAGGTGTTCGTGGGCCGATCGTCGCGTGAACTGCCACTGAGGTCCAAGGCGGTCGTGGCGAGCCGATAGGCTGCCCGTTCGGCGTGTCACAGGGGGCGCGCCGGGGACGACACGGGAGGACGTACCGGTGCACATCCAGGAATGGCTGGAGACGATTCCGGCGGTCAGCATCTATCTCCTGGTGGGTCTGGTCATCGGGTTGGAGAGCCTCGGCATCCCGCTGCCGGGAGAGATCGTCCTGGTCAGCTCGGCGCTGCTGGCCTCGCAGCACGGGGAGATCGACCCCGTGATCCTGGGACTCTGCGCGATCACCGGGGCGATCGTGGGTGACTCGATCGGCTACGCGATCGGCCGCCGGGGCGGCAAGCCGCTGCTGGAGCGGCTGGGCCGGCGCTTCCCCAAGCACTTCGGGCCCCAGCAGGTGGCCCTGGCGGAACGCTCCTTCGAGAAGTGGGGCATGTGGGCCGTCTTCTTCGGGCGGTTCGTGGCCCTGCTGCGGATCTTCGCCGGGCCGCTGGCGGGCGTGTTGCGCATGCCGTACTGGCGCTTCCTGATCGCCAACGTCTTCGGCGGCATCCTCTGGGCGGGCGGCACCACGGCCGTCATCTACTCGGTCGGGATCGTCGCCGAGCCGTGGCTGAAGCGGTTCTCCTGGCTGGCCCTGGGACTGGCCGTGCTGTTCGGCCTCGCCGTGACGCTCGTGGTGCGCAGCCGCATGAAGAAGGCGGCCGCGGCCGCCGGCACCGCCGAGGCGGAGATCCCCGCACAACAGTCGGCCCCGGCCACGGTCGGCGAGTAGCGGCAGCACGGTTCACCGCCCGCCCGCCCGCTCAGCGGGTCAGGCCCGCCAGGACGGTTCTGGCGGCGGCACGGAACTCCTCGTCGTCGCGGATGATCTCGGTATGGCTGCCCGAGCCGATGACGCGACACTCCCCGTCCGCGAGCAGCCGTACACGTTCGCGTCGGGTGGGGGTGAACGCGGCGGGTCCGAGGGCGGCGAGTGCCTCCAGGGAGTTCCGAGCGGAATGAAGGTGCCCGCCCGGCCGCACCGATGAGAGGACCCGGTCGGCGAGATCGGTGAGCCGGACACCGGCCGGACGGTCATCGCCCGGGTACGCGGCGACCAGCGCCCGTGCGGCGCCCGCCACCGTCTCCGGTCGGTCGAGCATCGGCAGCAGATGAGGGGTGGCGGCCGGCCGTGCGGCGGGGCCGAGGAGGGCGGCGACCGCGGCCGCCTGGTTCGCGACCCGGTGGCCCCATGGCCTCGTCGCCCAGGTCAGGCCTTCCAGGATCATGGGCAGCACGGCATCCTGATCGGCGGTCAGCTCCCAGACCGTGGCGGCCGCCGTCAGTCCCGCCTGGGCCGTGTCGAGGGCGGTCCGGGTCTCCGGCGGCTCGGCGAGCAGTGCGAGGAGCTGGGGGAGCATCGGACGGGCCTGCTCGCCGAGCGGAGCGACGGTCCGCAGGCACTGGTCACGTGCGCCGCCCCGCTCACCGAGTGCGTCGCCCAGGACGGCGATCAACGGGCCGGCGTCGCCCGTCAGGGAGTGGAGGGCGCTCGCGGCCGCCTGACGGTTCGCCGGGGGACCGGTTCCGGCGTGGGCCCGAAGCGCGGTCACCGCGTCGGGGTCCCGCTCGGCGTCGGCGACCGCGGCGAGCGCCCGGCAGATCGGGAGGGGGTGGTGGGGCAGCGCGTCCATCAGTTCGGGCAGCGCGGCCCGTGCCGCGGGACCCCAACCGGCCGACAGACCGGCGAGATGCACAGGCTCGTTGACGGCCGCGAGGCCGCCCCCGTCGCCGTATCGCGACCGGCGCCCGCGCGGCGTCGCGGCGGCGGCCGTCACGACGGCCAGCCGCGCGCGGACCGCGTCGAGGAGCACCGGGGTGCACGGCAGCGGAGCCGGGCGCGGGCCGAGGGTGCGTCGGAAGGCGGCCTCCAGCGCGTGCGGCCGGTCCGCGAGCCGGGGCGCGAGGAGTTCCCCGGCCTCGGGCGCGCCCAGCGACACCAGGGCCGCGAGGGCCCGGTCGGCCGTTCCGTCCGTCCCCCGGGAGAGGCGGACCAGTGCCGGCACCGCCTGCGGGGCGGGCTCGGCCCAGTCGCGCACGGCGGAGACGACGTCGTCGGCGGCGGCCGGAACATCGAGCAGCGGCAGCATCGCCGGCAGCAACCGGGCCGGCGCGGCCCGTGAGCGCAGCGCGAGCGACTCGGCCGCCCAGGTCGCCTCGGTGACCGCCGTCCCCGGATCCGCCCCGGCGCGTACGGTTTCCACCGCGCGCTGCAGCGCCGCGACGACGACATCGACCGCCGCGTCGACATCGCCGCGCTCGCGCAGGCCGTCAGCGAGGTCCTTCAGCGGTTCGCCTCGCCACTGACTGTCCGTCGTGTGCCGGTCCAACGGCGACAACGCCGCCACGACAGAGGCCAACTTCCGATCCCAGGGACGACCCGTTTCCACGCACGCCAACAGGGCCGCCACGCGCACCGGCGGAGCCTCCGCCGGGCTCAGGGCGATCGCGGCCATCCCCTCGGCCGCGTCCGGATCGACCCGGACGCACGCGGTCAGCACATCGGCCCGCACCACCGGATCGGTCTCCGACTCCCAGCGCCGGCGCAACGCCGCACGGGTGTCCGGGCCCGCAGCCGGCCCGCACCGGGCCACCGCCCACGCCGCGCACTGCCGCACCTCGGGGACGGCGTCCGCCAGCGAGGGCAGCAACGACGGCAGCTGCGCGACGACCGCCGCGCGCGCCGCGCCCTCCCGGGCGAGGCCGCGCTCGTCCGTGCTCTCGGCGACCGCCCCCAGCATGCCGAGCAGGTGCGCGCGGCGCACACCCGCCTGCGCGAGGCGAGCCAGGAACGGCACGGCCGCCACCGTGGCCTCGTACACCGAGCCTTGGTGAACGAGGCTGTCCCACAGTTCCTGCTCGGCCTCCGCCGCGGCCTCTTCGGTGGAGGCGGTCAGCGTCCGCAACAGATCGGGGACGTCCTCGGCGGAGCCGTAGGCATGGTGCAGTTCGGACCACGCGATCCGGTCGAGGCCCGCGAACACAGCGGCAAGATCCATGCGGCGGATCCTGTCAGACGGCTCCGACAACGCCACGCCCCCCGGCGGAGACGGCCTAGACCTCCGGGGTCACCGAGGCGCGGTGCTGCTTGGCCAGCTCCACGTACATCAGGGCGTTGACCTTGATGCCCTCGCGCTCCTCGTCGGTCAGCGCACGGCGCACCTTGGCGGGCACGCCCGCGACCAGTGAGCCGGGCGGGACGACCATGCCCTGCGGGACCAGGGCCTGGGCCGCCACCAGCGAACCGGCGCCGATCACGGCACCGTTCAGTACGGTCGCGCCCATGCCGATCAGGCAGTCGTCCTCGACGGTGCAGCCGTGGACGACGGCGTTGTGGCCGATGGAGACGCGCTCGCCGATCGAGACCGGGAAGCCGGGGTCCACGTGCACCGTGCAGTTGTCCTGCACATTACTGTCGGCGCCGAGCGTGATCGGGCCGCAGTCGGCGCGCAGCACCGCCGAATACCAGATGCTCGCGCCGGCGGCGAGGGTGACGTCGCCGACCGTGACCGAGGTCGGAGCCGTGAAGGCCGTCGGGTCGATGTCCGGGGTCTTGCCGCCGACACCCGCCACGAGTGCCTGGGCCGCCTGGTACGTCATGTTCTCTTCCTCTGCCGTCTGTCGTCCGGTTGCCGCGCCAACAGCACCGTAGGCCACGCGCGGCATCGTGCCCGCGATGGGGTGAAGATCACAGGAGTGTGGTCGGGGCGACGCGGGTCGGGCGCACTACCGTGGCCGGGTGCCGAAGAAACAGAACACGTTCTCATCTCTGACGGCCGCGCGCCGCCGGTTGGCGAGCCGCGTGGTCCACGCCGGCTGGCGCTGGATGCAGCAGGCCGGTGCGGTCACCGCGCAGACTCCGGGGCGGCTCAGGTTCGGGGCGATCGGTGACAGCACCCGGCTCGCCTTCCCGCAGGGCACCGTCTTCGGTGAGCGCTGGATAGAGCTCGGCTCGCACTGCATCATCGGCGAGCAGGTCACCCTCACCGCCGGGATGATGCCGGACCTCGACCTCGGCGCCGAGCCGATGCTCGTCCTGGGCGACGGGGTGGTCATCGGCCGGAACAGTCATGTCATCGCCGACGCCCGGATCGCCATCGGGTCCAACACCTTCTGCGGCCCCGGCGTCTACATCACGTCCACCAACCACAGCTACGACGACCCGCACGAGCCCGTCGGCCGGCAGTGGCCGCGCAGCGAACCCGTGGAGATCGGCCCGGGATGCTGGCTCGGTACCGGCGCGGTGATCCTGCCGGGCGCGCGCCTCGGCCGCAACGTGGTCGTGGCCGCGGGAGCCGTCGTACGGGGCGAGGTGCCCGACCATGCCGTGGTGGCGGGGGCGCCGGCCCGCATCGTACGGCGCTGGCAGCCCGAGACGGGCTGGCAGCCGCCGCTGCGCACGCCGACACCGGTGCCGATCCCGGACGGGATGACCCCGGAGCAGCTGCGCGGTCTGGCCGAACTGACGGAGGCCGAGCTCGCGGAGATCGAACTTGCCGAGGCCGAGCGTTCGTAGCGGCCTCCGGCGTCGGAATCGCTCAGCCCGCGGCCAGCAGAACCGTTCCGGCGAGGGCCAGGCCGGCGCCGGCGGCCTGGACCGTGCGCAGTCGTTCCTTGAGTACGGCGAAGGCGGCGAGTGCGGTGATCACCGGGTAGAGCGAGGACAGTACGGCGGCCATGGTGACCGGGCCGTTCTGGGCGGCTATCGAGTACGTGCCGTTCGCCGCGACGTCCGCGAGGCCCACGAAGGCCAGGGCGGGCAGCAGCCCCCACAGGATCTTCGGTCCGGTGCCCGCCGGAAGCGCGGGTATGCCGCGCCGGGTCTGCGCCCACAGGGCGGCGCCTCCGACGGTGACGTTGGTGACCCGCTGCACGAAGAGGGCCAGGAACAACCCCGTCACGGTGGTGGACGCCTCCGCGATCAAGGCCATCACCGCGCCGAAGCCGAAGGCCGCGACCAGGGTGAGGACGACGGCCTGCCGCTGGACGGGTGCGCCGCGCAGCTCCGGTCCGCCCGCGAGGACGATGCCGACGACCGCCACGGCGATCCCCGCGAACTGGCCGAGCCCGGGCCGCTCACCCAGGATCAGCCCGGCGGTGACGGGTACGACCACGCCGAGGGAGCCCAGCGGCGAGACCACGCCCATCGGGCCGAGGGCCAGCGCCTTGTAGAAGCTGAGCATGGCGACCGGCCCGACCAGACCGGCGCCGACCGCGAACCACAGCTGCGGACCGGCCTCCCGCCAGGCGCCCGTGCCGAGCACCACCGCGCCCAGCACGACCACGGCGACGACCTGCGAGACGACGACCACCGTGAGCGCCGGGATCCGGCGGGTCAGCAGCCCGCCGCCGAAGTCGGCGAGCCCCCACAGCACGGCTGTGGCCAGGGCGAAGAGGGCGGTCATGGGGCCTCGCAGTACAGTGCGGTGAACGCTGGAGTGCAGCATCGAACACAGAACACGTTAGTTCACTCTGTTGGACCGTGTCATCCAAAATATTGGACGGAATGGTGTCGGACCTCGAACAGCTCACCCAGGCGCTCGCCCGGAACCTCAAGCGGTGGCGCGGCGAGCGCGGTTTCACCCTGGACTCCCTGGCCGCTCGCGCGGGAGTGAGCCGCGGGATGATCATCCAGATCGAGCAGGCCCGTACGAACCCCAGCGTCGGCACCACCGTCAGGCTGGCCGACGCACTGGGCGTCAGCATCTCCGCGCTCCTCGACCACGACCGGGGCCCGCAGGTCCGGATCGTCCAGCCGGACCAGGTGGTACGGATCTGGTCCAGCGAGGCGGGCAGTTCGACGACGATGCTGATCGGCACCGACGAGCGCGGGCCGATGGAGCTGTGGACCTGGCACCTGGTGCCGGGCGAGGGGACGGACTCCGTCGCGCACCCCTCCGGCACCATCGAGATGCTGCACGTCACGGCCGGGGAGCTGACCCTGGTGGTGGGCGAGGAGGAGTTCCGCGTGCCGGCCGGGGCCGCGGCCACCTTCGAGGCGAACCTCGCGCACTCCTACCGCAACGACGGCTCCGTACCGATGGAGATGACCCTCGCCGTGTCGGTCCCCCCGGTCTCGGCGCCGGGCCCCGCGCACACGCACGGGGGCGGCACCGCCTCGACCTCCTAGGTGTGTTGTTCGGACAGGTTGGTGGCGCGGCTGGCGGGGGTTTGGCCTGCGATGCCGGTGTGGGGTCGGTGGTAGTTGTACCAGTGCAGCCAGTCGGTGAATGCTTCCATCCGTTCTCGGTCCGAGGTGTAGGGCCGTTGGTAGGCCCATTCCTCGAGCAGGGTGCGGTGGAAGCGTTCGACCTTGCCGTTGGTCTGTGGCCGCCAGGGGCGGGTCCAGCGGGGGCTGATGCCCAGCTCGCGGCAGGTGCTCCGCCAGGTGTTCCTGCTGTAGGACCAGGCGTTGTCGGTAAGGACCCGCTCGACGCGGATGCCCAGGGACGCGAACCACGCGGTGGCCCGGGTGAGAAAGCCTGCGCAGGTCGGGGCGGTCTCGTCGGGCAGGTCCTCGGTGTAGGCGAGGCGGGTGTGGTCGTCGAGGGCGGTGTGGAGGTAGGCGTATCCGGCGCCGTTGCGGCGGTCCTTGTTCGGGCTGCCGGCGGCCCGGCCCAGGACCTTGTGGCCGCCTCCGTCGGGGATCCGGCCCAGCTTCTTGACGTCGATGTGGATCAGCTCGCCGGGGCGGGCGCGTTCGTAACGGCGGACGGGCTCGCCGGTGGCCCGGTCCAGGGCGGCCAGGGGTGGCTGACCGTGCCGGGCGAGGATGCGGTGGGCGGTCGAGGCCGCGATGCCGCAGCGGACGGCGAGCCGCAGTGGGCCGATGCGGTGTTCCCGCCGCAGGCGCAGCACCTCGGCCTCGACCTCGGCAGGTGTCTTTCGGGGCTGGTGGTGGGGGCGGCTGGAGCGGTCACCCATTCCGGCGACGCCGAGCTGTCGGTAGCGGCCGGCCCAGCGGGCCGCGGTGGTGTGGCTGACCTGGAAACGTTCCGCGGCCCGCCGCACGGGCCATCCGTCGTCCACGACACAGCGGGCGAGACGAAGTCGTCCGGTCTCGGTCAGCGGGGCGTTACGGTGGACCACGAGGGCCTCCTCGGCTAGGTGCAGATGTCGCAATCCACACCGAACCCGGAGGCCCTCACCCATTTCAAGCACCCAGCACGTGTGTCACCAACGTCCCGGGACAACACACCTAGGCCGTCTCTTTCGGATCTTGCCGGGCCCGGCCCGCCCGGCACGGCACCCCGCCGCGTTGTCGGGGCACATGAGTACGTCCAGTACACGAGCGCCCCTCCGCCTTGCGAGGCACCGCACCGGACGACCCGGGCTCGGCCGACAAGATCCCAAAGGGGCGACCTAGAGCGCCGGGATCTCGATCGCCGGGCAGCGGTCCATGACCATCGTCAGCCCCGCCTCACGGGTACGGGCGTAGGCGTCCTCGTCGATCACGCCGAGCTGGAACCAGACGGCCTCCGCGCCGACGGCGGCCGCCTGGTCGGCGACCGGACCGGCCAGCTCGCTGTTCACGAAGACGTCCACCACGTCCACCTTGAACGGGATCTCCGCCAGCGAGGCGTACCCGGGCTCGCCGTGCACCGTCTCGGCCTTCGGGTGCACGGGGATCACGCGCTTGCCGAACCGCTGGAGCACGCGGGCCACCCCGTAGGCCGCGCGGTCCTGGTTGTTCGACAGGCCCACCACGGCCCAGGTGTCGCCGAGCTCGGTGAGGATCTTGCGGATGGTTGCCGGATCGCCGTACACGTGTGCCGCCTCCTGGTGTTCTCGTTCCCGCAGACCCTGACGACGGTTTCCCCGCCGCCCTCGGACCGGCGCTCTGCCGGGTCAACCGAAACGGCCCGCGCCCGATTCCCGGACGCCCGTCCCGGGGCCGCTCGGTAATCTGTCGCTCCGTTCGAACGGATACGAGGGGTGGCACGTGGACACGCTGGTGGAGGCCTCCGTCGTGGAGGCCCTGCGCACGGGTGACGGCGAGGCGGTCCGCCTCTACGTGGCCGCCTGCGCCGAACGCGCGGCGCCCCTGTTCATCGGCTTGCGGGCGGGCATGCCGGACCGCGCGGCCGACCTCGACCTCTGTGTGGAGTCCGTGCGCGACCTCTGGTTCGCCGACCGGGCGCTGCCCGATGCCGCCGAGCGGGTACGCGCGCTGGAGGGCTTCCCGGAGCTGCGGCCGTGCGAGGAGGGCATCACCGATGTCGCGGGAACGTACGCCTTCTTCGGTGTCCTCGTCCTGCGGCACGCACTGCGGGCCAACGCCTCGGCGGACGCCGACCACGCACTGTCCTGCGGTCATGCGGCGCTCACCGCGATGGACCTGCTCGACCGAAATCGTTTCGGTGGCGCCGCCTTCCGGGCCGAGGAGGAGGCACTGCAGGCCCGCTCGCTCAGCGGCGATGCCGCGGGCCTGTGGGAAGCGAGCGTCGCGTCGGGGCGCGAGAGGTTCCGGGCCGTGCTGGGGTGCCTACCCCGTTGACGGGTCCACGTTCCACCTCGGCGGGAGCGGCCCGTCGCAGAAGACGCAGACGAAGTACTCGTCCCGGACGATGTTCAACTGCGCGCAGGCGGGACACCTACGGAACACCACCTCGTGGGTGAAGCCGCCCGGACGCCCGATCCCGGCCGCGTCCAGGGCGTCCGCCACGGCCGGCCACGAGCAGGTGCCCGGGCAGTATCCGGTCGACTGGTTGCTCACCTCGCGGACCACCCACCGCCCGGCCTCCCGCCCGAAGGTCATCTCCCCGGCGCTCAGCACCGGGCCGCCACCCGCGCACACCACGTGCTCGCTCCGCCGCGGCGCGAGCCGCAGCACACCGGCGCCGTCCACGACGAACGTCACGGGCTCGGACAGCTCGGCCGCCGCCCGGCCCGCGGCCCAGTCCTGGAGGTCCTCGGCCGAGCGGATACGCCGGCCCTCGCCCTCCGGCCGGACGAGCGCCCTCAGCTCGGCCGGTCCCACGTACCGGTAGTTCCGCCCCCGTGATTCCATACCCGCCAACCTAGGGCCTGTCTTTCGGATCAGGGCGGATCAGCCCGCGGCGTCCGGTGTCGTGCATCGCAAGGCCGAGGAGGGAGTCCATGCGGAGCATCGACGACCGACGAGAACGCGGCGAGGTGCGGCGCCAGACGCCGCGGGCCCGGCATGATCCGAAAGACAGGCCCTAGGGGGTGCCGTGGGCGATGCCGCGACCTCGTCACGGGCGGGAGGGGGCCCGTTCCGTACCGCTTAGGGTGGTGAGGTGAAGGCAGACCAGTACGTGACGGTGGCCCGTGAGGGCATGCACGAGTCCGAGATCAACCGCTCGCGCTTCCTCTGCTCGCTCGCGCCGGCCGCGACCGAGCAGGAGGCCCAGGACTTCGTCGCGCGCATCCGCAAGGAGCACCCCACCGCCTCGCACAACTGCTTCGCCTACGTCGTCGGCGCCGACGCCTCCGTCCAGAAGGCGAGCGACGACGGGGAGCCCGGCGGCACCGCCGGGGTGCCCATGCTGCAGATGCTCATGCGCCGCGACATCCGTTACGCCGTCGCCGTCGTCACCCGCTACTACGGCGGCGTGAAGCTCGGTGCCGGCGGGCTGATCAGAGCCTACGGCGGAGTCGTCGGCGAGGCTCTCGACGAACTCGGCACCGTCACCCGGCGCCGCTACCGGCTGGCCACCGTCACCGTCGACCACCAGCGGGCCGGCAAGATCCAGAACGATCTGCGCTCCACCGGCCGGACCGTGGTGGACCTGCGCTACGGCGCCGAGGTGGAGATCGAGGTGGCCCTCCCCGAGGCGGACCTGCCCGCCTTCGAGGCCTGGCTCGCCGACACCACCGCGGGCAGCGCCGGTCTCACCCTCGGCGGGGAGACGTACGCGCCCTGAGCGCCCCCGGGGACGGGTTAGCGTAGAGGGGTTCAGCGAGCGGGAGACGACCAGGGGGAGACGGCATGCGCGGCGGGGCCGGCGAGTGAAGTTCCTGCACACCTCCGACTGGCACCTCGGGCGGGCCTTCCACCGGGTCAACCTGCTCGGCGCCCAGGCGGTCTTCATCGACCACCTCATCGAGACCGTGCGCGAACGCGAGGTCGACGCCGTCCTGGTCGCCGGTGACATCTACGACCGCGCCGTGCCCCCGCTGCCCGCCGTCGAGCTGTACGACCGGGCCCTGCACCGCCTGGCCGACCTGGGCGTACCCACCGTGATGATCTCCGGCAACCACGACTCCGCGCGCCGGCTCGGCGTCGGCGCCGGACTCATCGACCGGGCCGGGATCCACCTGCGCACCGACCCGGCCGGCTGCGCCGACCCCGTCGTCCTGACCGACGTACACGGTGACGTGGCGCTGTACGGCCTGCCGTACCTGGAGCCCGCCCTGGTCAAGGATCAGTTCGGCGCCGAGAAGGTGAGCCACGAGGCGGTCCTCGGCGCCGCCATGGACCGCATCCGGGCCGACCTCGCAGGCCGCGCGCCCGGAACCCGTTCGATCGTCCTCGCGCACGCCTTCGTCGTCGGCGGACAGGCCAGCGACAGCGAGCGCGACATCACCGTCGGCGGGGTCGAGGCCGTACCCGCCTCGGTCTTCGACGGCGTGGACTACGCCGCCCTCGGCCACCTCCACGGCAGCCAGACCATCGCCGAACGGGTCCGCTACTCCGGTTCCCCGCTCGCCTACTCCTTCTCCGAGGCCGACCACCGCAAGACCATGTGGCTGATCGAACTGGGTGCGCAAGGGGACATCGTCCACGCCGAGCGCGTCGACACCCCCGTACCCCGCACCCTCGCCCGACTGCGCGGACGGCTGGAGGACCTGCTGAGCGATCCGGCGCACCAGGTGCACGAGGACGCCTGGGTCGAGGCCACCCTCACCGACCCGGTCCGACCCGACGACCCCATGGCCCGCCTCGCCGCCCGCTTCCCGCACACCCTCACCCTCGCCTTCGACCCCGAGGGCCGCCAGGAGGAGGCCGGCGCCTCCTACGCCCAGCGGCTCAAGGGCCGCAGCGACCAGGAGATCGCCGAGGACTTCGTCGCCCACGTGCGCGGCGGCGGCCACGCCGACGAGGCCGAACGGGCCGTCCTGCAAGGCGCCTTCGACGACGTACGGGCCGACGACAGCCACCGGGAGACCCACCGATGAGGCTGCACCGTCTGTCCGTGACCGCCTTCGGACCCTTCGCCGAACCTCAGGAGATCGATTTCGACGCCCTGTCCGGCGCCGGCATCTTCCTGCTGCACGGACCCACCGGAGCCGGGAAGACCTCCGTGCTCGACGCCGTCTGCTACGCCCTCTACGGTTCCGTGCCCGGCCCCCGCCAGGCCCCCGGCACCAGCCTGCGCAGCGACCACGCCGCCGCCGACACCCCGACCGAGGTGACCCTCGAACTCACCGCGGGCGGACGCCGGTTGGAGATCACCCGGCGGCCCGAACAGGAACGCCCGAAGAAGCGCGGCACGGGCACCACCAAGGACAAGGCCCAGAGCCGGCTGCGCGAGCACACCGGCGAGGGTTGGGAGCCGCTCAGCCGCTCCCACCAGGAGATCGGCGAGGAGATCGAGCAGCTGCTCGGCATGAGCCGCGAGCAGTTCTGCCAGGTCGTGCTGCTGCCGCAGGGGGAGTTCGCGAAGTTCCTGCGCGCCGACGAGGCGGCCCGCGGCCGCCTGCTCGGCCGACTCTTCGACACCCGCCGCTTCGCCGCCGTCGAGGCCCTGCTCGGCGAGCGCCGCCGGGCCGCCGAGGCCAAGGTCCGCGCCGGCGACGAGAAGGTGCTGCACACCGCCCAACGGCTCGCCCAGGCCGCCGGCGACAGCGCCGACCTCCGGGCCTGGCCGATGCCCGGCCACCAGCCGGGCGATCCCGGACTCGCCGAGGCCGTCCGCGCCTGGGCGGCCGTCGCCCGCTGCGCGGCCCGCGAACGTCTCGACGTCGCCGAGTACGCGCTGGCCGCCGTCGAGAGCCGGCACGCCGCCGCCCGGCGGGCCGCCGAGGACGCACGGGAACTCGACCGGCTCCAGCGCCGCCACGCGGAGACCCTCCGGCGGGCCGCCCTGCTGGCCGAGGCCGCACCCGAACGGGACCGCGTGCGCGACCTGCTGGACCGGGCCCGGCGCGGAGCCCTGGTGGCCCCCGCCCTGGAACTGCGCGGCGCCGCCTCCGCCGCGCACCTGGCCGCCGCGCACGCCGAGACCTCCGCCCGGGCTCAGCTCCCGCCGGCGCTGGGGGAAGCGGGCGCCGAGCAACTGGCCGACGTCGAGCAGCGCCTGCGCGAGGCCTTGGGAGCCCTCGGCGCGGCGCAGCGCTCCGAACAGCGCAGCGCCGAGATCGGCCGCGAACGGGCCGACCTGGAACGGGAGTCCCGCGCCGCCGAGGAACAGCACCAGGAGTCCGCCGAGTGGCTGGAGCGCTGGGAGGCGACCCGCGCGGCGCTGCAGGAGCGCGTGGACGCCGCCCAGCAGGCCGCGACCCTGGCCGAGCAGCTCGCGGGCCGACTGGAACCCGCCCGCATGCAACTGAACTCCGCCCGGCGACGGGACGAGCTCGACGGCGACGCGACGCGCGCCGCCGGTGAACTGCTCACCCTGCGCGAGGAGTCGGCCGCCGCCCGCGAGCGCTGGCTGGAGCTCAAGGAGGCCCGGCTGCGCGGCATCGCCGCCGAGCTCGCCGAGGCACTGGTCGCGGGGGAGGCCTGCACCGTGTGCGGGTCCGCGGAACACCCCGCTCCGGCCCGTCCGGCCCCCGGCCACGTGGACCGCGCGGCCGAGGACGCCGCCCATGCCCATCTCGAACGGGCCGAGCAGGCGCGGGCCGCCGTCGAGCGCCGGCTCGCCGCCGCGCAGGAGGCCCGCGCCGAGGCCGCGGCCGCCGCCGGGAACGCCACCACCGCCGAACTGCTCACCCTGACCGCCGACCTGAGCGATCGTCATGCCGCCGCCCATGCCGCGGCCGCCGGCCTGCACGCCGCCCGGGAACAGCTCGCCCGGGCCGAGCGGGAGCACGCCACGCGCAACGCCGACCGGCAGGGCGCCGAGAACCGGGCCGCCGCCAGGGCCTCCCGACGCGAGGCCCTGGACCGCGAACAGGCCGGACTGGAGGCCGAACTGGCCCTCGTCCGGGACGGTGCGCCCACCGTCGCGGCCCGTGCCCGCACCCTGGAGGACCGGGTCCGGATCGTCTCCGGCGCCGCCACCTCGCTGCGCCGGGCCGAGACCACCGCGGCCCGGCTGAAGGAGGCCGACGACCAGCTCGCCGACGCCTCGTTCAAGGCCGGGTTCGACACCGTCGAGGCCGCCGCCGACGCGGTGCTCCCGGAGTACGAACGCACCGCGCTCCAACACCGGATGGACGCCTGGCAGACGGAGGAGGCCCTGCTGGCGGACCGCCGTCGCGAGACCGGCGCCGCCCAGGCGGCAGCCCTGCCTCCGGCCGCACCGGACGCGGCCGAGGCGGCCGCGACCTCCGCCGCGGCGAAGCTTCGTACGGCGGGGTCGGCGGCCGACGCGGCCCGGGTGCGCTGCGCGGAGCTCGACCGGCTCTCCCGGCAGGCCGAGCAGGAACTGCGCGCGCTCGGCCCGCTGCGCGAGGCCTACGACCGGGTCGCCCGGCTGGCCGGACTCACCGCCGGCACCTCCGCCGACAACGAGCGCAAGATGCGCCTGGAGGCCTACGTGCTGGCCGCCCGCCTGGAGCAGGTGGCCGCCGCCGCGACGGTACGGCTGCTGCGCATGTCCGGCGGCCGCTACACCCTGGTCCACTCCGACGCGCGGGCGAGCGGACGGGGGCGCTCCGGCCTCGGACTGCACGTGGTCGACGCGTGGACCGGCAGCGAGCGGGACACCGCCACCCTGTCGGGTGGCGAGACCTTCTTCGCCTCGCTCGCCCTGGCGCTCGGCCTCGCGGACGTGGTCACGGACGAGGCGGGCGGCATGCGTCTCGACACCCTCTTCATCGACGAGGGCTTCGGCAGCCTCGACGACCAGGCGCTGGACGAGGTGCTCGACGTCCTGGACGCACTGCGCGAGCGGGACCGCAGCGTCGGCATCGTCAGCCACGTCGCCGACCTGCGGACCCGCGTCCAGACCCAGCTGGAGATCGTCAAGCAGCGCGGCGGCTCCGTGGTGCGCCACCGGACGGCGGCGCTCACGGACTGAGCGGCCTGCGGGGCAGCGGCGAGGAGTAGACGACGCTCGTCGTCACCGAACCGAGCCCCGCGATCCGGCCCGTGACCTCCTCCAGGTGCGCCATCGAACGCGTCGCGACCTTGAGGACGAAGCAGTCGTCCCCCGTGACGTGGTGGGCCTCCAGGATCTCCGGGGTGGCCTCCAGGAAGTCGTGGAAGGGCTTGTAGTTGCCGTGCGGGTAGCGCAGTCGCACCAGCGCGAGGATCGACTTGCCGAGCTTCTCCGGATCCACCACCGCCGTGTAGCCGGTGATGACGCCGCTCTCCTCCAGCCTGCGGACCCGCTCGGTGACGGCGCTCGCGGACATGGACACGGAGCGGGCGAGCTCGGTGAAACTGGCGCGCCCGTCCCGCTGGAGGGCTTCGAGGATCCGCCAGTCGGTGGCGTCAGGGGAATAGTCGGTCATGCTGCAGGTCTAGCAGGGAATTCCCCGGTCGGACAAGGAGAAGGCCGGGGAAAGTCACTTCCTGCGATGATCGACGAATCGTAGATTTCTTGCCATGACGACGACGCAGAACACCACCTCCGCCCCCACGGCCACCCCCAACCCCGTGCTGCGGGTGCCCCCGGCCTCCCCGGCAGCGGCGGCCGCGTACTTCTCCGCGAGCCTGGCCTTCCACGCGGACGTGTCGGATGTCGCCGCCGCTTTCAAGGCCCACCGTGAGCAGGGCGCCGAGCTCGGCTTCCAGCTCGTCGACTCCCGTTCCACCCCGTCCTGGGACCAGGCCCACGTGCCCGGCGCCGTCCACCTGCCCACCGCCCTCGTGCCCGATCAGGCCGAGCGGCTCCTGGACAAGAACGTCCCCGTGGTGACGTACTGCTGGGGCCCCGGCTGCAACGGCGGCACCCGCTCCGCCCTCGCCCTGGCCGAACTGGGCTTCCAGGTCAAGGAGATGCTCGGCGGCATCGAGTACTGGATCCGCGAGGGCTTCGAGGTCGAGACCTGGCAGGGCGGCCGGCAGCGCGCCGAGGCCGACCCGCTGACCGCGCCGACCGATTCGGACGACTGCGGCTGCTGATGTGTGCGTCTTACGGCGCCGACGCGGACGGGCCGCCCACCCCCGGGGATGAGCGGCCCGTCCGTCGTCCGTCGTCCGTCGTCCGACGTCGGCCTCGGCCACCGGAGCGGCCGAGGCCGTGCCGTCAGAGCTTCGACAGCTCGTCCACCAGATCGTCCAGACCCAGTGAGCCCTGCGAGAGCGCCGCCATGTGCCAGGCCTTCAGGTCGAAGGAATCGCCCCGCGCGGCACGCGCGTTGTCCCGGCCCAGCAGCCAGGCGCGCTCGCCCAGCTTGTAGCCGATCGCCTGCCCCGGCATCGACAGGTAGCGGGTCAGCTCGCTCTCGACGAAGTCCGCAGGGCGGCCGCTGTGCAGGCCGAAGAACTCCTGCGCGAGATCCACCGTCCACCGCTCGCCCGGGTGGAACGGCGAGTCCGCCGGGATCTCCAGGCCCACGTGCATGCCGATGTCCACGATGACCCGCGCCGCGCGCATCATCTGGCAGTCCAGGTAGCCCAGGCGCTGCTCGGCGTCCTTGAGGTAGCCCAGCTCGTCCATGAGCCGCTCCGCGTACAGCGCCCAGCCCTCGGCGTTGGCGCTGACCATGCCGACGGTGGCCTGGTAGCGCGAGAGCTGGTCCGCCACGTGCGTCCACTGCGCGAGCTGCAGGTGGTGGCCCGGCACACCCTCGTGGTACCAGGTGGACACCAGGTCGTACACGGGGAAGCGGGTCAGGCCCATGGTGGGCAGCCAGGTGCGGCCCGGGCGGGAGAAGTCCTCCGAGGGGGACGTGTAGTACGGGGCCGCGGGGCCGCCCGGCGGGGCGATGCGGGACTCCACCTTGCGCACGCGCTCGGCGAGTTCGAAGTGGGTGCCGTCGAGGTTCTCGATGGCCTCGTCCATCAGGCCCTGCAGCCAGGCCTGGACCTCGTCCACGCCCTCGATGTGCGTGCCGTGCTCGTCCAGGTGCCCCAGCGCCTCCCAGGGGCCCGCCCCCGGAAGGATCTTGGCCGCCTCGGACTTCATCTCGGCGAGCAGCCGGTGGTACTCCGACCAGCCGTAGGCGTACGCCTCTTCCAGGTCGAGGTCGGTGCCGTTGAAGAAGCGGGCCCAGCGGGCGTACCGCTCGCGGCCCACGGTGTCCGGCTTGCCCTCGACGGCCGGGGCGTACACCGACTGCATCCAGTCGCGGAGTTCGACGACGGCGGCGGTCGCGCCCGCGGCCGCGGCGTCGAGCTCGGTGCGCAGGGGGTCGGGACCGGCGGAGACGAAGCCCTCGAAGAAGGGTGCCTCGGAGCCGTCCTGGCCGACCCAGGTCGTGAGCTGGCCGATCATGGTGGTGGTGGCGCGCGGGCCACCGTACAGGCCGCGCTCCAGGCCCAGTTCGAGGCTCTCGCGGTAGCCGGCGAAGGCGGCCGGTACGGCCCGCAGGCGTTCGGCGATCGCCGCCCAGTCCTCGTCGGTGTCGGAGGGGGTCAGGGAGAAGATCTCACGGACGGAGTGCGCGGGGCTGTGGATGTTGCTGACCGCGCACAGGTCCTCGTCGGCCTCCACCACGGCGAGCTCGGCGGTGAGGCGCTCGCGCAGCAGCCGGGCACATCGGCGTTCGGCGTCGCTGTCGGCGCCGGGCACCGACTCGGCGGCGTCGAGGTGCGTGAGGGTCTCGCGGATGAGCTCGGCCAGGGCCGCACGGCCCGCCGGGGAGAAGTCCGGGAGCTTGCTCGAACTCGCGGCGACACCGAGGTAGGTGCCCGTGATCGGGTCGAGGGCGATGAGGTCGTCGACGTATGCGTCGGCCACCTGGCGGGGCAGCCGAGGTGCACTGCCGTTGTGGAGGGTCTCTGACATGCGGACATCTTCGTATGCGAGACGGGTTCCCGTCATCACCGATTGCCGTCGGACTGCTGACGAGGGCCGGAGCGAGGTCGGCAGTCCGTGCGAAAAACATTCAACCACCGTGCCGGACAAGCGACTTCACGGCCGTGGCCGGAGCGTCGCCGAGGGCGGTACGCGCGCAGCTTGGCCGGATCCCGCCGGAACCGCCGCCCCGCCGGAGCCGGGACCCGGTCGGGGTCCCGGTGGTCCGGACGGATCGTTCAGCGGCGGCGGTGCGGAGCCGACTGCTCGCGGGGGAGCTCGTACGGGAGCGCGCGGGGCAGCTCGTACGGCGGCTCGTAGGGCAGGCGGGAGCTGACCGGGGTCGCGTCCAGCCGGGCCGTGATCACCAGGGTGCCCTCCTCGATCTGGTAGTCGAGAGGGAGGCCGAGGCCGCGCATGGCGGCGACCATGCCGGTGTTGGAGGCCTGGGTGACGGCGTACACGCTGTCGCACCCGGCCTCGACGGCCATCGCGAGGAGCCGGCGCAGCAGCTCGGAACCGATGCCGCGGCGCTGCCAGTCGTCCTCGATGAGCAGGGCGACCTCGGTCTCGTCGCCGTCCCACAGCAGGTGGCCGAGGGCGACGAGCTTGCCGGAGGCGGTGGTCGCGGCGAGGGTGCGGCCGAAGCGGGGGCTCAGCAGGTGGCCGAGGTAGCGGTCGGCGTCGTGGACGGGGCCGTGGTAGCGCAGCGACAGGGTGCGCTCGGAGCAGCGGTCGTGCATGGCGCGGGCCGCCGGCAGGTCGGAGCCGTCGGCGCGGCGCACGGTGATCTCGTTGCCCTCGGGCAGGGTCAGCACGTCCTGGTTGCGCGGAACGCGGGGGCCGAGCCGGGCGTCGAGCTCGACGAGGGCGCGGGCCCGGGCGAATTCGGTCGGGGTGAAGGGCAGGTACGGCCGCTCCACGGTGATCGCACCGCCGGAGGGGTCGCGCAGCCGCATCACCGTCGCTTCCAGGACCCCCTCGACCGGGGCGTCCGCGCCGGCGTTGGGGCGACCGGCGAGGGTGGTCGCCGGGATCGAGTGGATCGTGCAGCGGCCGAGCAGCTGACGCAGGGCGAGGGGAAGCTCGGCGGCGTCCAGGGCGGTGCGGGTGGCGAGGCCGAGGACCCGTGTGGGGGTGTCGACCAGGTCGTGGGCGTCGGCGCGCTCGATCCAGGTGCTGTGGCCGCCGGCCCGGGAGACGGCTCGGCCGAGGTCGGCGGAGGGCAGTTCCTGCGGGGCGCGCAACAGGAACTCGTCGACGGTGCCGCCCTCGGGAAGCGGGTGCGTCTGGAGGGTCAGGATGTCGACGCTGTTACGGGCGAGGGCGGTGCAGAGTGCGGCCAGGGAGCCCGGCTCGTCCCGTACGGTCGTGCGCATCCGCCAGAGGGTGGTGCTGTTGGCGGTCGCGGTCGCGGTCGCGGTCGCGGTCGCGCTCGCTGTCGCGGCCGCGCCGGGGCTCGTCGACGGGAGCGACTCGGGATCGGTGGGAGCTGTGCCCCGCGGCGGGGGCGCATGGCTGTGGCGCCGGGCCCACCAGGTGTGGAAGGCCGCCGTCACCAGGAGTGCGACGGCCGAGGCCACGAGCAGGACGGGGCCCCTCGGGCCGTGCACGACGAGATTGGCGATGGCGTCGGCGACTGCCACGGCGCAGAACATAGCGGCGAGTTCGACGACGTCACGGCGCCAGTGGTGACGGTGGTGACGGTGGACGGAGGCGGGGTTACGGTCAGTCATGCACACCACTGTGGCGCAGGGGTGTTGCGTGATCACGAACGATCTGTGACCGACTGGTTAAGTGTCCATCTGGCCGATTTCACCCAGTTTTCCGGGCCATTTCCGGATCGCGGGCCGGAGCGGCCGCCGCTTCCGGAGGTATCCGGTCGTTCCGACGTCACTGACCCACGCGGCCGGGCTGGAGCGTCCGCGTGAAGAGCACGCCCCCTCCCTGGCGGCGCAGCCGGACGGTGAGCTCCCCGCTGCCGCCGTCGATGTCGACCTCACCGTAGTACGGCGGGTTCTCGGACGGTGACATGTTGGCGAAGGGGGCCGACTGTACGTAGGCGGTCTCCGGGCCGAAGGTGGCGTCGAGCCGCCCGGCCGGGAAGCCGCCCGCGCCGATCGGGCCGGACACGAACTCCCAGAACGGCGCGAAGTCGGTGAAGGACGCCCGCTCCGGCGCGTAGTGGTTCGCGGCGGTGTAGTGCACGTCGGCCGTGACCCAGAGGGTGCCCGTGATGCGCTGGTGCTTGATGTGTCGCAGGAGCTCGGCGATCTGGAGCTCGCGGCCCAGCGGTGCGCCCGGGTCGCCCTGGGCGACGGCCTCGAAGTTCGCCGCCCCGTCGGGGACGACGATGCCCAGCGGCATGTCGGCGGCGATGACCTTCCAGGTGGCGCGGGAGCGGGACAGCTCGCGCTTGATCCAGGCCAGCTGCTCGGGGCCGAGGATGCCGATGGGGTCCTCGGGCTGGGTGTCGGGGGAGTTGGCGTTCCGGTAGGTGCGCATGTCGAGGACGAAGACGTCGAGCAGCGGGCCGTACCGCATCACCCGGTACATCCGGCCCTCGGCGCGGCCTCCGCGCAGGTCGGTGACGGGGAAGTACTCGCCGAAGGCCTGGCGGGCACGGGCGGCGAGGGTGTCGGCCTCCTTGACGGTGTAGCGGGGGTCGTCGATGAGCTGGCCGGGGTACCAGTTGTTGCGCACCTCGTGGTCGTCCCACTGGGCGAGGACCGGGACCTGGGCGTTGAAGCCGAGCAGATTGCGATCGAGCAGGTTGTAGCGGAAGTTCCCACGGAACTCGGCGAGCGTCTCGGCGACCTTCGCCTTCTCCTCGGTGGTGACGTTGCGCCAGAGGGTGCCGTCGCGCAGCGGCGCGGTGGCGTTGATCGGCCCGTCGGCGTAGATGGTGTCCCCGCTGAAGAGGAAGAAGTCGGGGTCGCGCAGTCGCATCTCCTCGAAGACGCGGTAGCCGCCGAGATCGGGGTTGATGCCCCAGCCCTGGCCCGCCAGGTCGCCGGACCACAGGAAGCGCACGTCGTGGCGGCGGGAGACGGGGGTGGTGCGGAAGGTGCCGTGGACCGGTGCGGAGCTGCGGCGGGGGTCGTCGGGGTCGGTCAGGACGACCCGGTAGTGGATCTGCCGGCCGGGCGGCAGGTCGCGGAGCACGGTGGTGCCGGTGAAGTCGCTCGACGGGCCGAGCAGCGGGCCGCGGTGGCGGCGTACGGCGTAGCGGAACGCCTCGCTCGGGGAGGTCTCGACGTACATCCGTGCCAGGCGGTCGGAACGGGTCCACACGGTGGCCGAGTGGGCGGTGATCTCGCCGGACTGGACGCCCCAGAGCGCAGCCGGCCGGCCGGAGCGCGCGAAGGCGGGGGCGGCGAGCGCGGGTGCGGCGATGAGCGCGGAGGACAGGGCGAGGGAACCGCCGATGAGGGACCGTCGGGTGTGCGGGATCGATGCCATCGGTACGTCTCCTGGGGCCGGCGAGGACGGGTCGGACCAGCGTGCCGTCGCACACCGGCCCGGCCGCGTTGCCCACGCGAACCCCGGATGAACAGCCGTCAGCCGCTCATTCGTTCATCTGTTCAGATGTTCGGTTGATCCGGGATCCGATCCGGCCGGATCGGATCGGGTCGGGTCGTTCAGGCGGCCACGAGCTGTGCGCTGCGGGCCGTGTCGAGCACCACCCGGGACACGAGCGCCGGATCGTCGTTCATCGGGACGTGGCCGCAGCCCGGAAGACGGACCAGTCGCGCGCCGGGAACCGTGTGCTTGGCCCGGACGCCCTGCCGGCGCAGCAGCAGTCGGTCACGGCTGCCCCAGGCGATGGTCACCGGCATGCCGGGCACGTCGTCGGTGAAGCGTACGGAGCCGCCCGCGGCCAGTGTGTCCTCGAACCCGGTGGCATCGCGCAGGGCCAGGGTCTCGGCGACGACGGCCTCGGCGGGGCGGCGGGACGGGCGGGCGTAGATCGTGCCGGTGAGCGCGGCACGCCCGGCGGCGGTGCGCGAGAGCCGCCGGACGGCGGGCAGGGGCAGCGCCCTGGCGCCCGCGCGCATCGCGAGGAGGGTGGCGAAGGCGTAGCGGCGCTCGGCCTCGGTCCAGAAGCCGGCGGGGGAGAGGGCGGTGACGGAGCGGACGAGGTTGCTCCGACCCATTTCGAGGGCGAGCAGACCGCCGAGCGAGTTGCCCGCGACGTGCGGGCGCTCGACGCCGAGGGCCGTGCAGAGCGCCCCGAGTGCCGGGGCCACCGTCCCCAGGGAATACGGAACCCCCTTGGGCAGGGGCTCCGAGGCGCCGAAGCCGGGCAGGTCGACGGCGATCACGTCGTGCTCGGCGGCCAGGATGTCGATCACCGGGTGCCAGGCCTGGAGGTGGTGGCCTATGCCGTGCAGCAGCAGAAGGGGTTCACCCGCGCCTTTGCGCTCGTAGGCGATGGTGGTGGGGCGGGGGCCGAGCGGCGAATCGATCGTGAAGGAGACCGTGGCGGTCATGCTGCTCCTCGTCGGTTGGACGCGTGCGAGACAGGATGTCAGTAGTGCCTACCGCCATGATTACCGTCCGGTAGCCCTTGACTACAAGCCTTCCGTGCCCACGAGAACATCCTATGAACGGCTTGATACGTATGCCCGTTCTGCCCGGCAAAGGTATGAGCATTGGTCTTGACCAAGGGGGTGTGCCGTCCTATCGTCGCAGGGATAGTGCAGGAACCTTTAATAAACAAAGGCGCGGAACTGCCGCTGGAACACACGGCGAGTGCAGCGATGGCAGGAGGAGTCAGGGTGGGGACCACGCAGCTCGAAACGGCACCGGAGCCGAAGTACTGGCACCTCAAGACCGTCCTCAGCGAGGCGCTCGACCAGGACTTCGCCGTCGGTGAGGTGCTGCCCAACGAGCGTGAGCTCGCCGCCCGTTTCGGTGTCGCCCGCGCGACCCTGCGTCAGGCACTGGAGCAGCTGGAGCTCGAAGGTCGCCTGCAGCGCCGCCGTGGCGTGGGCACCACCGTCGCCCCGCCGCGCGTCGGCGTCGCCGTCGGCAGCGCGCAGCACAGTTGGCCGGGCGAGAGCGTCGACGGCTGGGAGCCGGTGGACGCGGCCGAGACCCTGCCGACGGCCGCAGTGCTGAAACTCCTCGGAACCGGGGGCGCCTTCGCCGCTGACCAGCCGGTGCACACGGTGCGCCGGACCCGCGTCTCCCACGGCCAGGCCGTCGCCGCCGAACTGCTCTACGTCCCCGCCGCGTCGGTGCCCGGACTCCCCGCCATCGAGGCCCCGGCCGGCCCGGCCCGCGCCCGCGCCGTCCTGCGCGAACTGCAGCGGCTGGTGCTCGACGGACAGGACCGCTCGGTGGAACTCGGCTCCGCCCGCGCCGACGACGCCAAGGAGCTGGACCGCCTGCCCGGAGCCCCGGTGCTCGTGGTCACCACGCGCTACTTCACCACCGCGGGCACGGCTGCGGTCTCGGTGGCCACCTACCGCGCGGACACCTGCCGCCTCACCTTCGGCGACTCGGGCAACGTCGAGATCACCCACGAGTCGCGCGTCGCCTCCTGACGCGACCCTGTGCGAGGCTTCCCGGCCACCGCGGCCTCGGACCACTGACGGCGGCGATCGGCGGGCGTATGCGTACACGTGCCCGGATCCCTGTCGCGAACAACGAGGACGCGCGGAACCGGGGCTGACGGGGCATCGGTGGAGCGCAGCGCCTGCCACCCCCGCCACGCCAGGCTCCGCCACGCCCAGCGAGGCCACGCGAGGCCACGCCTCCCGGGCCCGCCGGCTCCTCGGCCGCCGCTGCCCGAGCCCGCGTGGCCGATAGGCGCCCTGACGCGGGGGCCCGGGCCGTGTTCAGCTGTCTCCCGGCCCGTGGCACCGGCACGCGTACCACCGTGGCACCCCGGCCTGCCGCTGCGCCTCCCGCACGCACCCGAAGAGCCAGGAGGGAAAGAACGTGCCTCGCATCGTCCGACCGGCGGCGGTCACCGCAGCCGCCGTCGCAATCCTCGCCACCGCTCTCACCGGAACCGCCGGCGCAGACCCCACCGGTACGCATGCCGTCCCGGACCGGAACGAGCCCCGGCCCGTGCACTGGACCGTTCCGGAACCCGGGGTGGCGGCCCCCGCACCGCAGCGATTACTGAACCAGCCCGTCCGGATCACCAACGACTTCGCCAAGCGCCCCACCACGCAGTGTCTGGACGTGGACGCGAACGGCGGCGGCAACGGCACGGTCGTCCAGATCTGGCAGTGCAACGGCTCCACCCAGCAGCGTTGGTACCTCTGGAACAACGGCGCGCTGGAGAGCTACCGCTTCCCCGGCAAATGCCTGGACGCCGACCTCAACGGCGGCGGCCGCAACGGCACCAAGGTGCAGATCTGGGACTGCAACAACACCCCGCAGCAGAGCTGGTCCCACCCGTCCGGCGACCGCGCGATCTACAACGCCCGCTTCTACGGCGGCGGCAACATCGTCATGGACCGCGACGCGAACGTCGTGGGCAACGGAGCCCGTGTCCAGCTGTGGCAGAAGAACTTCCAGTCGCAACAGTGGTGGGACGTCTGGACCGACTGACCGCGGTATCCGGACGCGGTATCCGGAGGCGGACCGCCCTCGGGGCGCGCGTCGACGACGGGCGACCCGAGGAGCCCGTGCCGGACCGGACCCAGGATCCACGGCGGGGTCAGCGGCGGGCCGTGACCGTCTTCTCCACCGCGAAGAGCTCCTCCTCGACATGGTCCAGCGCGAGCCGCAGGGCGCCGGTCGCCACCGCGGCCTCGCCGAGCATCGACTGGGCCACCCGCGGCGGGCGCAGGCAGTAGCGCTCCAGTTCCTGGCGGAGGGGCTCCAGGACCCCGTCCAGGCCGGCCGCCCAGCCGCCGACGACCACCAGCTCCGGATCCATCGCCAGGACCAGCGCCGCCACGTCGTGCACCAGCCGCTGCAGGAACCGCTCCACGGCGGCCACCGCCCGCTCGTCGCCCCGCTTGGCCATCGCGAAGACCTCGGCGACGGCAGGCTCGTCCAGCGGATGCAGCGGCTCACCGGTGGTCGACAGCAACCGCTCGGGCGTGACCTCGCGGCCCAGCAGGTGCAGGGCGCCGATCTCGCCGGCCGCTCCACCGAAACCCCGGTGCAGCCTGCCGCCGATCAGCGAACCGGCCCCGGGGCTGAGCCCGGCCATCACGAACACCATGTCGCCGGTGTCCCGCGCGGCACCCTTCCAGTGCTCGGCGACCGCGGCCGCATTCGCGTCGTTCTCCACCTGCACCGGGCAGCGGAAGGAGCGCCGCAGCCGTTCCCCGAGCGGCAGCCCGGTCCAGCCGGGCAGCGCCGTGCCGAGGCGGACCGTACCGTCCGCCTCCACGATGCCGGGGCTGCCGACGCCGACCGCCCGCAGCGAGTCCCGCGGCACCCCGGCGCGGCGCAGCAGATCGGCTACGGCCGCCCGTACCTTCTCCAGCCGCTCATCGGCGGACGCCGTCTCCGCGATGTCCTTGGTGCCGGCGCCGATGACCCGGCCGTCGAGCCCGGACAGCAGCACCGCGATCCGGTGCGAGCCGATCTCGATGCCCAGCAGGTGCCCCGCCTCGGTCCGGAACCGGAACCGCCTGGCCGGGCGGCCCTGCCGCCGCGCACCCTCCTCCGCGTCCGCCTCGACCACGAGCCCGGTGGCGATCAGCCCCTCCACGACACCTTCGACGGTCGGCCGGGAGAGCCCGGTCAACCGTGTGAGGTCGGTCAGGGTCGGCGATCCGGCCGTCCGCAGTGCGCGCAGCACCACGGCGGAATTGATCCGCCGGAGCAGAGAGGGGTCCCCGCCGGTCAGCTGCCCCAACGTGTGTCCTCCCAGGTAGCGAGCTTGTCAGCCGGATCGTACTGCCCGACCGGTGTGTCGGCGAGAAGCAGCCCCCCATCGGCCGGAAGCAGACCTTCCCTCATGCGGGGGAGACGAACCCCGACTCGTACGCCGTGATCACGGCCTGGGTCCGGTCCCGCGCCCCGAGCTTCGCCAGGATCGCGCTGACGTGCGACTTGACCGTCTCCGTCCCGATGATCAGCTCGGCGGCGATCTCCACGTTGGTGAGCCCCCGCGCCATCAGCCGCAGGACCGCCTCCTCCCGCTCGGTCAGGGCGGCCCGCTCCAGCACCGCCCGGGCCTGTCGGTTCCCGTACTCGGCGGCCAAGGCCCGCACCGCCGCGGGGAAGAGCAGCGTCTCGCCCTCCGCCACCAGCCGTACCGCGTGCACGATCTCCGAAGGCCGGGCCCGCTTCAGCAGGAAGCCGTCCGCGCCGGCCCGCAGCGCCTGGTAGACGTACTCGTCGTTCTCGAAGGTGGTCACCACGAGAATCTTCGGCGGGGAGTCCACCGTCCGCAGCACCGCGCGGGTCGCCTCGATCCCGTCGAGGAGCGGCATCCGCACATCCATCGCCACCACGTTCGGCCGCAACTGCCGGACCAAGGGGATCACGGAGGCCCCGTCGGCCGCCTCGCCCACCACTTCGATGTCGGGCTGGGCGTCCAGGACGGCGCGCAGACCCGCACGCACCAGGGGTTCGTCGTCGACGAGCAGTACGGTAACCGGCATCCGGTCAGCGTATTCGCTCCAGAGGCAGCCGGGCGCGCACTCTCCAACCCCCCTCGTGCAGACCGGTCTCGGCCTCGCCGCCGAGCAGCGCGGCCCGCTCTCGGATCCCGCGCAGCCCGCTCCCGCCGCCCGCCGTGACCCCGGGGCTTTCCGGCAGGGGGTTGGTCACCTCCAGGTCCAGCCGGCCCGCGGTCATCTCCACCCGCACCCGCACCGGCACGGGACCGCAATGGCGCAGGACGTTGGTCAGAGCCTCCTGCAGGATCCGGTAACCCTCCCGGGTGACCGGACCCGGCAACTTCTCCAGCGACCCTGTCAGTTGCGCGTCCACGGCGGAGCCGGAAGCCCGGGCCGACTCCAGCAGCCGGTCGGCCTCCGCCAGCGTCGGCCCCTGGGACGGTCGCTGTCCCGACTCCCGCAGCACCCCCAGCACCCGCTCCAGATCCTCCAGCGCGGCCCGGCCCGTCTCCTCGATCGCGCACAGCGCCCGATCGGTGAAGGCGGGATCACCCGCGGCGCGGGCCGCGCCCGCCTGCACGACGGCCACGGTGAGGGCGTGCCCGATGGAGTCGTGCAGTTCCCGCGCGATGCGGGTGCGCTCCAACAACTGCTCCGTGCGCGCCTCCAAAGCGGTCAGCCGCTCGGCGGCGGACGGGCTGAGCAGACGGGTGGCGACCGCGGTGATCAACTCGCCGAGCAGGGCCACGATGGCGATGAGGACGACCAACGGCACGGGCACCAGCAGTGCGGCGACCCAGCGCCCGGGCACGAACGGCAGGAAGAGGTCCGAACCCAGAGGATGACCGACGGCTGTCGCGACGAGCTCCACCGCCATCGCCGACAGCCAGACCGTGGCGCCGAACGCACCGACCGCGATCACCATCCGCGTCTCCAGCCACAGCACGGTGCGCCAGCGGTCCGCCCAGTGGGCCGACGGAGCCAGGCTTATGGCGCTGTCGGAGGAGTCGCGGTCGTACGGCGTGAGCAGGAACCGCGCCTGAAGGCCTTCCGCCAGTCGCACCCAGGGCAGCAACCCGAACGGCAGGACGAGCAGCAGCGGCACCCAGGGCCACCGGGGCATGATGAACATCCATACGGCCAGGAGGAGCAGCGGCACGCAGAGGTGCAACCAGCGTGAATAGGTCACCGGTTGGAACGGGGCGCGCAGCAGTCGGTTCATGACTCCATGGTGGCAGCGCCCTGTTCGCGGCCGTCTCCCCCACGTGGGGGAGACGCCACCCTCGCATGGGGGAGGGAAGGGGATGGGGCCGGCGGCGAGTCTTGAGCCATGAACAGCATCGAGATCCGAGAACTCACCAAGCGATACGGCACCCACCGTGCGGTGGACGGCCTCACCTTCGACGTCCTGCCCGGGCGGGTCACCGGATTCCTGGGCCCCAACGGCGCGGGGAAGTCCACCACGATGCGCCTGCTCCTGGGTCTGGACCGGCCCACATCCGGCACGGCCACCCTCGGCGGCCGGCACTACCTCGACCTGCCGGACCCGTTGCATCGGGTCGGCGCTCTCCTCGACGCACAGGCGGCTCACGGCGGGCGGACCGCCCGTGACCACCTCCGCCTGCTCTCCGCGGCCGGCCGCATCCCCGCGAACA
Organism: Streptomyces sp. CLCI03; assembly: GCF_053615355.1. Lineage (NCBI taxonomy): Bacteria > Bacillati > Actinomycetota > Actinomycetes > Kitasatosporales > Streptomycetaceae > Streptomyces > Streptomyces sp. CLCI03. Next base: position 6,789,166 of record NZ_CM132132.1, read on the forward strand.
GGGTGGACGAGGTCCTGGAGCAGGCCGGCATAACCTCCGTCGCCGAGCGGCGGATCAAGTCCTTCTCGCTCGGCATGCGCCAGCGCCTCGGCATCGCCGCCGCGCTGCTGGGCGACCCCGGTGTGCTCCTGCTGGACGAGCCCACCAACGGCCTCGACCCCGAGGGCATCATCTGGATCCGCGAGCTGATGCGCTCCCTCGCCGCCGAAGGACGCACCGTCCTGGTCTCCAGCCACCTGATGTCGGAGACCTCCGCGCTGGCCGATCACCTGGTCGTGCTCGGCAACGGCCGGCTGCTGGCCGACACCTCGATGAAGGAGTTCATCGACGCCCGGAGCACCCCCAGGGTGCGCCTGCGCACCTCCGACCCGGTGCGGCTACGGGCCGCACTGGCCCGGGACGGCTTCGAGCTGGCCTCCTCGACCGAAGGGCGATGGACCGTCGAGGGCATACAGGCCGAGCGGCTGGGCACCCTCGCCGCCCGCGAAGGGGTTCCCCTCCTGGAACTGTCCGATGAGCGCGCCTCGCTCGAGCAGGCCTATCTCGACCTCACCGCCGATCACGCGCAGTTCACCGCGACCCACTGACCGACCACCCGCTCCCGCACTTCCAGGAGGCTTCGCCATGAGCGCCGCTCTGCCCACGACCGCCGTACTGCACTCGGAATGGATCAAGATCCGGTCCCTGCGGGGCACCTTCTGGTCCCTGATATCCGTCCTCGTCGCCACGGTGGGCATACAGGCCCTGACGGCCGCGGCACTGGGCGGGACCGACGAGGGCGGCATGGGGGAGGACCCGCTCCTCGCGGCCTTCTACGGGCTCAACTTCGGCCAGATAGCCGCCATCGCCTTCGGCGCGACCGCCTTCTCCGCCGAGTTCCACAACGGAGCCCTGCGCACCAGCCTCACCGCGGTGCCCGACCGCACCCGGTTCTACCTGTCGAAGATCGCGATGCTCGGGGCGCTCGCCCTCGTCGTCGGCCAGTTCGCCGGACTGCTGACCTTCACGGCCGGCCAGGCGTTCATGGGAGAGCGCGCCCTCGCCCTGGGGGACCCGGGCACCGTGCGGGCCGTCGTCGGCTGCGGCCTCTACCTGACGCTCATGACGCTGTTCGCGGCCGGACTCACCGCGGTGCTGCGCAGCGGCGTGGCCGTCCTGAGCATGCTCATACCCTTCGTGGTCATGGTGTCCTTCGTCGTCGGTTCGGCGGCGAGCGGGATCGGGCAGTTCATGCCGGACCGGGCCGGACAGGCCATGATGCGCAGTCAGTCGTACGGTGACCTCGGCCCGTGGGCCGGTCTGGGCGTGCTGGCGCTGTGGGCGGCGATCGCCGTGCTGGGAGGCTGGCTGGCGGTGCGCCGCCGGGACGCGTGACGTCGGGCCAGTTGTCAGTGGGCCTCGGGATACTGACGGTATGACCACGGCAGAGCACCTCGACACGATCGACCGGCTCCGGGCGAAGGAGTTCCCGCCCGAGCCGGTCCGGACCGGAGGAAACAGCAGCGGCCCGGGATTCCACCTGGTCCAGCTCGCCAGGACACAGGACTTCTGGGACGACGACGGCACGGGCCGGATCGAGGCGGCCGATCAGATCGGTGCCGAGTACGGGGCGCTCGCCCAGGCGGTGACCGACCGGTGGGGGGAGCCGCAGGTCGTGGGTCTGGAGACGCTGAGGGAGCGCGGTTTCGGCGGGGAGGAGATACCGCAGCCGTGGGGGGAGATCGGCGACTGCACCGACCACGTGCACCTGTGGCGGGTCGGAGAGCACTGGCTGGTGGCCTACGTGGCGCAGTGGTCCGAGGAGGACCCCTACCAGCTCATGGCAGGGGTCACCGTCATCGATCCGCTCTAGGGCCTGTCCGACGGATCGTGTGACCGGTCCCGGGTTCAAGTCCTCGGCACGTTCATGGAGCGGGGAGACCAGCACGCAAGAAGCCACCCCGGGTTCCGGGATGACGGATGCCCAGGCAGCACCGCCCCGATGAGGGGCTCGGACGCTCTCGGGCGGGCTGACCTGCACGATTCATCTGCTTGGTCAGGGAGTTGCCGGCCTCTCGCCTTCCTCGTCACGCCGGGTCGGTGGGGCGACCCACCGCAGCTCGTTCCCGTGATGGAGCGTGTCCGTGTCGCCCGCCCGGACGGTGGGCGCCCGCGGACCCGGCCCGATCATCTCGGCGGCGACCAGGCGTATTCATCCCGGCGGAACCGCCGCTACCTGCGCCGACGCCAGATCGAGCACACCATCCCCGAACCGAAGAACCAGCGGACGAGATACGAAAAGAGGGCCCACATCTTTCACGGCACCGTCACCGCCGTAGCCATTCGGCTCCGGCTCCGGTCCCAGTCGGAGTGAAGGAGCCGGCACCCGTCACGAGAAAATCGCGTGCACCTGATCGACCGCTTCGGGTCCGTAGCCCACCGCGCCCACGGGGACTGCGCCGTTGATCGCCTCGATCACACGCCCGGCCCATACCGGCCCGAATCCCCCGCAGAGTTCAATCAGCTGCACGCCCTCGCCCACCAGGCGGCGCGCGGCCTCGATGACCTCCTCGGGCGTCTCCACCCCGACGAACACACTGCGGCACGTACCCGTGTCCACGACGCTGACATCGCCACCTGCAGCGCTGCCGTCCGCCGTGTAGATGAACCCCCAGTGTGTGAGCGCCATACGTATCGACCTCCTGTGATCGTCAGAGCCACCAGCCAAGCAGAGCCAGGGCGGGAACGGTCTGGAACGCGGACAAGCCGTGAGTGATCTATGCCGCACTCCGGATGCCCGCGCCGTCCGAGTACGGCAATACGGCCCGCCGGCGCATGAGCCGCCGGACAGCTCCTAGGTCGTCTCTTTCGGATCTTGCCGGGCCCGGCCCGCCCGACACGGCACCTCGCCGCGTTGTCGGAGCACCCGAGTACGTCCAGTACACGAGCGCCCCTCCGCCTTGCGAGGCACCGCACCGGACGACCCGGGCTCGACCGACAAGATCCGAAAGAGACGACCTAGTCGTCGCCGGCTTCGGAGGCTTCCGCGGCCGTTCGGAGGCGGGCGTACTCCTGGGCCATGGACTCGGCGGTCCAGTGGGCGTTGAGACCGCTCGGGTTGGGGAGGGCCCAGACGCGGGTGGCGCCGATGGTCCGCTCCTGGGGGCCGATCTGGGCCTTCCGGTCGCCGAATGCGGTGCGGTAGGCCGTGACGCCGACCACCGCGAGCCACTGGGGGCGCAGCAGTTCCACCTTGGCCGTCAGGATGCGGCCCCCTTCGCGGAACTCCTCGGCGCTCAGTTCGTCGGCGCGGGCCGTGGCCCGGGCCACGACGTTGGTGATGCCGAGGCGATAGGTCAGCAGCTCTTCCTGTTCCGCGGGGGCCAGCCGGCGAGGGGTGAAGCCCGAGAGGTGCAGGACGGGCCAGAAGCGGTTGCCGGGGCGGGCGAAGTGGTGGCCCGTCGCGGCGGAGAGGAGTCCGGGGTTGATTCCGCAGAAGAGCACACGCAGACCGCCCGCGACCACGTCCGGGAGGACGCGGTCACGGGCGGCGTTCAGCTCGTCGGGGGTCAGAGGATCGACCCCGGCGCGTACCCGGCGGCCTCCGGGTGCTGCTTGGCGATCGCCTCGATACGGGAGACCACCACCGCGACCTGGTCGCCCGCGGCGCCCGTGAAGGACAGCTTGTCGGCCATCAGGGCGTCGAGCTGGGCCCGGTCCAGCGGCATCCGCTCGTCGGCGGCCAGCTTGTCGAGCAGCTCGTTGCGCTCGGCGCCCTGCTCGCGCATGGCCAGCGCGGAGGCCACCGCGTGCTCCTTGATGACCTCGTGGGCGGCCTCGCGGCCCACACCGGCCCGCACCGCGCCCATCAGGACCTTGGTGGTCGCGAGGAAGGGCAGGTAGCGGTCCAGCTCGCGGGCGACGACGGCCGGGAAGGCGCCGAACTCGTCGAGGACCGTCAGGAAGGTCTCCAGCAGGCCGTCGAAGGCGAAGAAGGCGTCCGGCAGAGCCACGCGGCGGACCACGGAGCAGGAGACGTCGCCCTCGTTCCACTGGTCGCCGGCCAGCTCGCCGGTCATCGAGGCGTAGCCGCGCAGGATGACCATCAGGCCGTTCACACGCTCGCAGGAGCGGGTGTTCATCTTGTGCGGCATCGCGGAGGAGCCGACCTGGCCGGGCTTGAAGCCCTCGGTCACCAGCTCGTGGCCGGCCATCAGGCGGATCGTCTTGGCGATCGACGAGGGGGCGGCGGCCAGCTGCACCAGCGCGGTGACCACGTCGTAGTCGAGCGAGCGCGGGTAGACCTGGCCCACCGAGGTGAAGGCCTCGGCGAAGCCGAGGTGGGCGGCGATCCGCTGCTCCAGGTCGGCGAGCTTGGCGGCGTCGCCACCGAGCAGGTCGAGCATGTCCTGGGCGGTGCCGACGGGGCCCTTGATGCCGCGCAGCGGGTAGCGGCCCAGCAGGTCCTCGAGGCGGGCGTAGGCCACCAGCAGCTCGTCCGCCGCGGTGGCGAAGCGCTTGCCCAGCGTGGTGGCCTGCGCGGCCACGTTGTGGGAGCGACCGGCCATGACCAGCTCGGCGTGCTCGCCGGCCAGCTTGCCGAGGCGGGCGAGGACGGCGACCGTGCGGTCCCGGGCGAGCTCCAGCGAGAGCCGGATCTGCAGCTGCTCGACGTTCTCGGTCAGGTCGCGGGAGGTCATGCCCTTGTGGACGTGCTCGTGACCGGCGAGGGCGTTGAACTCCTCGATACGGGCCTTCACGTCGTGCCGGGTGACCTTCTCGCGCTCGGCGATGGAGGCGAGGTCGACGGTTTCGAGAACACGCTCGTAGTCGGCGAGGGCCTCGTCCGGGACCTCGATACCGAGGTCCTTCTGGGCGCGCAGCACGGCGAGCCACAGCCGCCGCTCCAGCGTCACCTTGTACTCGGGGGACCACAGGACGGCGAGCTCCGCGGAGGCGTAGCGGCCGGCCAGGACATTGGGGATGCGGGGCTTGGCAGTCACGTGGAGGGAGTTTACCTGCCGTCCATGGAGGACCGCACATGTCCATGCCGCGCAGGAAAATGCAGGTCACGGGCGCATTACGCAGCACTCTGTGTGTAGGTCTGTGATACGTGTGTGAGATGCCTGTCGTAGCAAAAGACGAAGGCCCCGCCGGTCATCCGGCGGGGCCTTCTTTGCGTTGGGGTGGTGCTGCGCTGCGCTCATCCCCACCTCATCGTCAGTCGAGGTCGTACTCAGACATGAGTTCGCGGCCAGGCGCGTGATAGTCGACGGCGTACTCGGTGGGTTCACCGTGCTGGTCCCAGTACCGGTTGGTGACCACGAGGACGTCACGGCCGGCCTGTACGCCGAGGAGCGAGGCCACCTCGTCGGGTACTGCGCGGACGGACACGGCGTCGCGCCGTCGGGTGGCCCGGCGTCCGGTCCGCTCCTCGATGAGCCCGAAGGTCATCGAGGGGAGGGGCTCGGCTCGCGTGAACTCGGGCAGCTCGCGTGCCAAGGTGCCCGCGATCCAGGTGGAGGACACCGCAGAGACTCCCGCGGTGTCGACGTAGCGTCGGCGGCGCACGGCGACCAGGTCGCCCACGTTCAAGCCGAGGGCATCGGCGACCTCCTGTTCGGCCGGCGTAGTGATGCCGAGCAGGATCTCGACCCGCTCGCCATCGGCAAGGCCGGTTCCACCGCCACGGAGCATGGACAGCCGGTCCGCGCCCCGTGTCAGCGGGGCGGGCGTCCTCACGAAGCTTCCTCGCCCGGGAACGGTGTCGATCCATCCCTCGTCGCGGAGCACGCCGAGCACTCGGGCCGCCGTCGCACTGCTCATGCCAGTGCTCTCCACGAGCTGGCGTGCCGAGGGGGCGGCCCCTCCAGGCTGCAGCTCTCCGCTCTTGATGCGCTCGATGATCTCGTTAGCCGCCTCCCGGTAGACCGGTAGCCGCTTGCCTTCCCCAGCCATCCAAACTCTCCCTTCTTAAGACACCTTACGAAGCCTCTTGACATGACAGAGCCTCTTAAGACACCTTAGTGCCATGCCCGGCGGAACGACAGGCCGGGACAAGTCAGGCATGCAAAAGGCCCCGACGGGGGGGTCCCGGTGCTACCAACACCGAGCCCGTCAGGGCCGCGCATCGAGCCTTGGAGAAAGCAGATGCAGGAGAACTCTACCCCCGTGCGCCCTGGCGCCGGGGCCCTCAAGGTCAAGGACGTCGCCGAGTTCCTGGACGTCGACAAGTCCACCGTGTATGTCGCCGTCCGGACAGGCCTGATCGGCTCGTACCGCGTCGGCGTCGGCCGCGGCACCATCCGCATCCCCCGCTCCGCCCTCAAGGCCTACGCCGACGAGCGCGGCATCCCTGCGGCAGAGCTGGGGGTGGCGCTGTGAACGCGATCCCCGCCGACCTGCCCCGCATGTTCCGTCCGGAGCCGAAGCTGTCCGCGGTCCCGACGCAGCCGACGGCCAAGTCCCGCGAGGTCGTCGAGCAGGAGGCCGCGCAGCGCTCCGTCGACGCGCAGTTCCCCCTCGTCGCCGAGCTCGTCGCCAAGCCGGTCCCCCGCACGTGGACGTTCATCGACCGCACCACCGACAAGCTGCAGGAGGTCACCTGCCTGGCCGGCTGCACCGTCGACCACGACGGCGACCGTGAGACGCCGACCCACCCGTATGACGTCTGGTGCCAGACCGACCCGTCCAACGTGTACCTGCCCCTCACCGAGGGACCCGGCAACGTCGAGGAGTTCCGCGTCCTGTCCGCGTACATCCGGCAGGAGCCGTTCTCGAAGCACATGCACGAGCGCGTGCCGCACGCCCAGGTCGAGATCGTCGACGACCACTTCATGGAGAGCCTGGACCCCGACGGCCTGGCCGCGGTCATCCTGACCCTCGAGGCGCAGCTGGCCGGCTTCCGCAAGGTCCACGCCCAGCTGACCGAGCTCCGCGAGCAGGGCCGGGTGCAGCTGTGACCGCCCCCCGCATCGTGTCGGTACGAACGGTCGACCACGGCGTCGTCGAGGTGCCCGAGCCCTCCTGGTGCGCCATCGCCCACCGGGACGACATCCACCGGGCGGACATCCACCACCAGGGCGTCGAACAGCCGGCCACGATCCACATCCCGGGGACCGGGGACGTCACCCTGCTGACGGCGTTCCTGTCGCAGTACCCGTACTCGGAGCACGGGCACCGCGGGGTGTGGGCGGCCGTCGAGATCGAGGGCGAGCACTACGAGTTCGGTCCCGCCGGCCTCGGCGATCTGGCCGCCACCCTCACCGCGCACGCGCTGTACACGCTGCTGCCGCTACGGGCCCGCCTGCAGTCGCTTCAGGAGGACGAGTCATGAGCGCCTACACGCCGCTGTACGGTCCCGGCGACGAGCAGGCGATCGAGTCCGTGACCGTCAGCCGTCGTCTCGCCCGCCAGGCGCTGGACGAGCAGCAGTCCGCGAACATCCACGACCACAAGGCCATGCTGCGAGCGGCCGTCCACCTGGACATGGCGCTGAGGCGGCTCGTCGACAGCCTCGACGCCCAGGACGGAACGTCGTGAGCGCCCCGAAGGCCGCCTCCACCGCATGCGACTGGTGCGGGCAGGGCGGCAGCGACCCGATCGAACCGCAGGACGGCGAGTGAGCTCGCACTGGCCGATTCGCCGGCCGACGGAGAACGCCGCGCTGCGTTCCGTCGGCCGGTCGGCCCGGCCCCTCCCCGAGATTCCGGCCCTGATGGCCGCCCTGATCGTCGCGAACCGTGCCTCGGATCGGCACGGCGCCAACCTGGCCGCCCACCGTGTGGTGCGCGTAGCCGAAGGAGTCTCCGAATGAGCACCCCGGGAATGACCGCCCGCGCCGCACAGACGGCCCGGCAGCTGCTCGCCAAGTGCGAGCAGTTCGACTTCGAGAACGCCACGGACCTCGACCTGTGCCGACTGATCGGCAGCCTGCAGGCCAGCCTTCAGATCCTCCTCCTCGCCATCTCAGAGCCGACCGACGACAAGAACGGAGAGGCCCGATGAAGTTCATCAAGGAGATCCGGCACCAGCTCGTCGACCGGACCATCGACGGCACCACGAACCAGGTGTCGGAGCCGTACACGGTCCGCATGCCGAAGCTCCCCAAGGACAAGGACCAGATGGCGCTCGTCGGCGTCAGCGGCCTCGTCCTGGCCCTCACGCTCGTCGCGATCGTCTGGTCGACGCACAGCATCGGCAACCTGCTGGGCGGTGGCGTCGGCTACGCGGCCGGCATGGTCTTCGACGCGGCGTGGCTGGCCGTGCTGCTGCTGGAGTGGCTGGCCCGCTTCGACCCGGCCAAGCGGGACTTCCCCCGCAAGGTCGGTTGGGCGCTCGCCCTCGTCGCGGCGGCCGCCATCTTCCTCGAGGGGATGCTGGCCGGAGGCTGGCAGATGGCCGCGGTCGGAGCGGCCGTCTCAATCGTCGCGAAGGTGCTGTGGTGGGCCGTCTTCAAGCACATCGACAAGGACCTGTCGCCGGCCGACTCCCAGTGGGTGGCCGCGGAGATGTCGAAGGCGAACGCCAAGCTCGCCATCGCCGGTGTCCGCCGCCAGGCAGCGAAAGCGGAAGTCGCCGCACGCCTCGAGCTGCTGGCCGCCGAGCGGGACCTGAACGAGCTCGCCGGGCTCGATTACTTTCCCGGTGCCGGGAAAGTGATCACGGCCGAACAGGTCCGCGAACACGACCACGGTTCGGGGCTCCCCGAACCGGTGTTGAACAGGGCGAACACGGTTCGCGAACAGGTCGAGCAGGGCCCGAACATCTCGCACCTGGCGCGCGTCGAGCTGAAGGCCGGAGCGTCCCGCGAGGAGGCCGTCGAAGCGATCCTCGCCAGGGTTCCGGACGCCAAACAGGCATCCGTCGAGGCGACCGTGCGACGGGAGCGGAACAAGCTCGACCGCGCCGCCTACCGGTAGAGCCGGCCCCTTCCGTCCCCCGCGCCGAGCGTGCGTGGGGGTGCGGTGGGAGCCGGGATCCACCCGGACCGAGCTGGAGGACATCTGATGCCGATCAACGGGCAGCGCACCAGCAGCAACCCGCAGACCAAGGGCGGCAGCAGCAAGACCAAGCACGGGCCCTCGTTCAGCTTCGGCCCGAACATCAACGTCAACTCGACCAAGACCACTACGACCGGCGGCGGCCAGGGCCGGGGCGGCAACTACGGCCGCTCTCAGCTGATGCTCCCCGACCCCGAGTTCGGGTCCGCGGCCGAGCTGCGGAACTACTGCAACACCCTCCGCGCGTTCGGCGTCCACGCCTCCATCGAGGTGATGGTCGCCGCCGAGATCCTGCAGGCCGCCCTGTCCCAGGCCAGCGGCCTGAAGGACGACAACTTCATCCAGCACAAGCTGAGGGCCCGGAAGGTCGCCCGGAAGCTGAAGAAGTCCGGCGAAGCCCTCGCCGACGCGGCGGCCCTGGCCGCGGCCACCTACGCCGCGTTCCAGCGCGAGTACGCCGACATCATGTCCGCCCGCACCCCGAACCGGCCGGCACAGGCCCGCCCGTTCCAGTACTGAGAGGAGGCACCCCCCATGACCGGCAAAGACATCGAGCAGCGGCACGAAGACCAGCTCAAAGGCGGTTCCGACAAGGGCGGCATCAAGGGCTACCTGCTCCACCGGGCGAAGCCGTACCTGCCGCCGTGGCTCGGCGTCGGAACGGTCGGCATCACCGGCGCCGCCGCGAACCTGGTGTGGGAAGGCGACACCGGCATGGGGGTTCTCCTCACGCTCGGCTCCGTGGCCCTGACCGGCTCCACCTGGTGGGCCGCCAGGTCGACGGGCAAGGAACGGCGCCTGCACTCGGCCATCACCGTGGCCGCCGGCTCGTCCTGGTTCACGTCGGCCGCCCTGTTCGGGCCGAGCTGGGACATGTGGTTCGTCGGCGGGATCGTCGGCGCCCTGTCGTGGAACGTTCGGCAGATCATGCGCCGTGACCCCGACGGTGCCAAGGCGGCATCCTCCGACGGCGGTCTGCTGGAGAAGGTCGGCCTGGCCAAGGCCAAGTTCGGAGAGGCCAAGGTCGAGCCGAATCGGGTGACCGTACCGCTGGCCCTTGAGGGTGGCGAGCAGACCAACGAAGACGCGGCCCGTGCCCTGGCCCGCATCGCGTCCGCGCTGGATCTGCCGACCACCGCCATCCGCTACAGCCCCGACCCCGACTCGGCCCGCCGCGGCGACCTGGTCATCGTCCCCATGGACATGCTGTCCGAGATCGTCCTGTGGGAGGGGCCGGCCCTGCCGGGCGGCTCGATCGCGGACCCGCTCGTCATCGGCCGATACGACAACGGCGACCCGCTGATGATGTGGCTGCCCGCAGACGTTCCCGCCGGCCGCAACGGGACCCACCTGCTCATCGCAGGTGGCACCGGATCCGGCAAGGGCGACGGGGCCCTGAACGTTCTGACAGAGATCCTGTCGAGGAAGGACGTCGTCGTCTGGCTGTCCGACCCGAAGAGCTTCCAGGACTTCCGCCCCCTGCTGCCCGGCATCGACTGGGCGGTCGAGGCGGGAGCCGGCACCGAGGCCATGGTCGAAGCCGTCCAGGCCGTCATTCCCGCCCGCACCCGCTGGCTCGGCCTCCACAAGTACCGGGCCTGGGAACCCGTGTGCGCCGGCACTCAGGACAACCCCCAACACTCCTGCAAGCCGAATGGCCCGTGCGGCTGCGAGGGCATGCCCTACCTGGTCACGTGGTTCGAAGAGGCCGCGAACACGCTGCGCGCCCTCGGCGACGACGCGTTCACCGGCATCGCCCAAGAAGCCCGCTCCGCCGGCGTCTCCCTCGTTGTCTCGCTCCAGCGGCCCAGTCACGACCAGATGTCGACCAGCACCCGCGCGTCGTTGCCCTCGGTCCTGTGCTTCGGAGTCGACAAGCGCGACGAAGGCTTCGCCCTGCCCGACGAAGTACTCGACGCGGGCGCCCACCCGGGCGTCTGGGGCAACCGCCGCCCCGGTTACTGCTACCTCGTCACCCCCGGCGTGGACGAAGCCCTGTACGCGTCGCCCGCCCGGACCCGCCGCTTCACCTGGGATTCCGTGTCTTTGATGGAGACGCTGGCCGCATGGGCCGGTCGGAACGGCGCCAAGCCCGACCCGATCACCGCCGGTGCCGCCGCATCCGTCGTGGGGAAGGCGTACACGGAACGCGCCCGCCATCAGGAGCAGAACTCGGTAGCCGACGAGGACGAGGAGACGACCGTGAGCCGGCTCGACGACGAGGACCTCGACATCGACCCGCGCGAGGAACTGCCGCCGCCGCGGCCGGGCGAGGAGGACGTCCCCTTCGGGCAACTGGAGGGGCGCGACCTCAACGCGGACCAGGCGCGCGATGTCCTCGAGGAGATCCTCGCCGAGTACGAGAGCGCGGGCACCATGGTGATCGGTCCGGTCGACGTGTTGAAGCACGGCGAACGGCTCGGCCGGAAGCGCGGATGGGTCTCCGGAGAGCTGCAACGGCTCATCCAGGACGGCCGCCTGGCCATCACCGCCAAGCCCGGCCGGTACCGGATCGTGCCCGCCATGGCCGACGCCTGACACCCCTGACACCTCTGACGCGTCAGACCGGTCTGACACCCATTCTCCTAGGCGGGAGCGGGTGTCAGGCGGTTCTGACGGTCGGCCTGACACCTTCTGACACCTGACCTGTCGTTACGGCTGACAGCGAAGCACGAAAGATCCAGCCGAGAGGGACTACCCGTATCGGCTTCCCGGTAGTACAGTTCTCGGCCAAAGAGAACACCGAGTTCTAGCCCCCAGGGGCGCAGCCCGACCGACACGGACGGGCAGCCGAATGGCGTTGCGCACGCAAGGGCGAACGGCGGGACCCAGCCACCGACACGGCAGGCGGGAACCCCCCGACACGGGAAGCCGAGACGACTGAGACCGAAGACCGGTCAGTCGTGCTCGGCGTTCGTGTTTTCAGGAGACACATCCCGATGGCTCGGCACTTCTCAGGCCGCCGCCTCCGCGAATCCCGCAAGGCCGCAGGCATCTCCATCGAACTTCTCGCGATCACCATCGCCCGCTCCGCCTACTCCATCCAAGAGTACGAGCGCGGACGCGTCACACCACCCATCACCGTCCTCGCCGCGATCGCCGACGCCCTCGGCCGGTCGATCGAAGACCTCCTCACCGAAGAGGAAGCCCATGCCGCGTAACCGCATCGCCGCGCTGCCCACCGGGGCCAAGACCACGAAGACTCAGCCGACACTCGCCGAGGTCCGCACCTGGCCGGCGACAGTGAGCATCCCCATCGCCGCCAGCGCACTCGGCTGCAGCAGGCAGCATCTGCTCGACCGCATCAAGCAGGGCGACTCGCCCGTCAAGACCATCCCGTTCGGCAGCCGGTACGTCGTCATCACCGCAGACCTCGTCCGCCTGCTGTCCGGGGAGGAGCGAGGAGCCGCATGAGCCAGAACGCAAAGACGCCCCGGCTCGTATCCGGGGCGTCTCAGGAAGTCTCCGCCGGCAGCGGGTCGACTGCTACCAACGTACCGCAGGGTGAACCCCGTCGCGTAGAGGGTCGCATTGATACCTACCGTTCCCGGTCCCACAAGTGGCACCGACAGGTGAAGGTCGAGCGGTGCCCTGGGTGCGGACACCCGCACCTGCACCGCGCGCCGCTGCCGCTCGTCCGCTCCGTCCTGAAGACCGGCCCGTGCGGGACCACTTACGTGGTGGTCCTCCGGACTGATCCGGCGGTGGCCGCATGAGCGCATACCGGCGCGTCATCGACGCGCTGAACGCCAAGGGGAGCAAGGGCCGCGGCAACTCTTGGCAGTGCGTCGCCCACGAGGACAACGCGCCCTCCCTGTCGGTCACTAACGGCACGAAGGGCGTGGCCATCTACTGCCAGGCCGGGTGTCCCACAGAGGCCGTCGTCGCGGCCCTCGGCCTGACCATGGCCGATCTCTTCGACGAGCCGCTGCAGCAGCGGGAGCGACCCAAGGTCGTCGCCGAGTACCCGTACACCGACGAGCACGGCGAAGTTCTGTACCTGGTCCGGCGCATCGAGCCGGGCTACGACGGGGAGCGGAAGACGTTCCGGCAGTACAAGCCGGACAAGACCCCGGGCGTCGCCGGGATCCGCCGCGTGCTCTACCGGCTGCCCGAGGTGCTGGCTGCTGCCGCGGCCGGCGGCCCGGTGTTCGTGGTCGAGGGCGAGAAGGACGCCGACAACCTGAGGGAGACCGGCGCCACCGCCACCTGCAACGTGGGAGGGGCGGGGAAGTGGCACGACGACTACACGCGAGCCCTGGTCGGGGCTTCCGAGATCATTGTGATCCGGGACCGCGACGAGCCGGGCGCCAAGCACGCCGCGACTGTCGTTGCCTCCGTTGGGGCCGCCGGAATTCCCGTCCGGGTGCTGGAGCCGGCCCGCGGTAAGGACGTCTCCGACCACCTGGCCGCGGGGCTCGGATACGAGGATCTGCTCACCCCGGATTCGCATCCCACAAATCCCAAAATGGCAGTGCCATCTCAGGGGGCGGGACCGGACCCGAGTTCTGGGATTTCTGGGACACAGATCCTGGATGGAGGGTGGGACGAGCCGGTGTCCCTGGCCGCCGCCCCGGTACCGCCCTTCCCTGTGGCCTCCCTCGGGGGACTGGGTGAGTTCGTTACTGCGGCTGCCGCGTCCCTGCAGGTGCCCGTCGACCTCGTCGCGTTCGCCGCGCTGGCCACCATCTCCACCGCGACCGGTGGCCGGCGCCGTGTGCAGGTGAAGGCCGACTGGCAGGAGTCGACCGCGCTCTACCTGGCCGCCCTGGCCGACTCTTCCGAGAAGAAGACCCCGGCCCTGAACGCCGCTGCCGGGCCGCTACGTGAGATCGAGGAAGAGCTGATGGAGGCGGCTCGCCCCGACGTCGAAGCGACCGCCCAGGAGATCCGCATCACCACGGCCCGCATGAGTAAGGCCGAGCAGAACGCGGCCAACGCCGCCCCGGACAAGCGCCTCGAGGCTGAGGCAGATGCGGAGGCGGCCCGTGTGAAGCTCCTCGAACTCGGCGACGCCCCCGAGTTGCCGCGGCTCCTGGTCCGCGACATCACCCTCGAAGCGCTCGCCAAGCGCATGTACGAGCAGGGCGGCCGGATCGGCTCCCTCGCCTCCGAGGGCGGCCTGTTCAAGGTCGCGGCCGGCCTGTACGGCAACAACGGCAAGGCCAACACCGACCTGCTCCTGGAGGCGTACACCGGCGGCCCGTACACCATCGACCGCACCGGTCGGGCCTCCGCGCGGATGGCGCACACGTTCCTGGCCCTCGGGTTGATTGTCCAGCCGGGCATCATCTCCGGACTGGAGAAACAGAACCCCGAGTTCAGGCAGTCCGGTCTCCTGGGCCGCTTCCTGTATGCCAAGCCCGCCCCGACCGAGGAAGACACCTTCGACTCCCCGTCCATCCCGGCGCAGCTGTCCAGCGCCTACGACCACCGGATCCGCGACCTCATCAAGCAGGTGTGGGCCAGCCCCGACGTCCTCACGATCGAGCTGTCGGCTCCGGCACGGCAGGCGTTCGGCGACTTCTACAATGCGTTCGCCAAGCGGCGGAAGCCCGGTGGCGACCTGCACGACCTGGCCGACTGGGCCGGCAAGCTCCGTGGCCAGCTCATCCGCATCGCGGCCTGCCTCACCCTCTACGAGGACCCCGGCGCCCGGGAGATCAGCCACCAACGCATCACAGACGTCATCGCCATGGCCCCGTACTTCATCGCTCACGCCCGAGCCGTCTTCGACCTCATGGGCAAGAACCGCGAAGGCGCCGTCAAGCCCCTCAGGGACGTCCTCGCCTGGCTCAAGGGGCGCAACAACCCAGGGGACTCCTTCTCTGCCCGCGACGCCTGGCAGGCACTCAAGGGCCGCGAGTGGGCCACGGAGATGGACGTCATGAACGACGTCCTCCTGCAGCTGGAGGAATACGGCTGGCTCGCCCTGATCCCGCCGCCCGAGACCGGTCGGCGCGGGCGCAAGCCGTCCCCACGCTTCGACGTCCACCCCTACATCGCCAGCCCGAAGGAGATGGCGAAGTGACTCGGACGCGGCGGCGGGAGCCGCTCCTCTGCGAGGCCTGCAGTACTCCCGTTCGCCGCGGCAAGTACCGGCTGTGCCCCACCGGCTGCGGCGCCCGCCTCCACACCGACCGGCACAGCCCCTGTACTGACGCGCACGCCCCCGTCTGCCCCCGCTACCAGCCCCATCCGGAGTCCCAGTGACCGATACGGAAGCCATCGCGACACAGCCCGGAATCACCATCCCCTCCGCCGCACCTGACGAAAGGAACGCCATGACCGACGAGCTCACCAGCGCACTCCACGCCATCCCCGGCTACGACGACCGGGATCGGGCCGTCGCCACCATCAACGAACGCCTCAACGCCGTCCGCACCGCCACGTTCACCGTCGACCCCAACGCGATGGGCCTCCTGCCCGCCCGACAGAAGCTCACCGAGCAGATCGTCGACCTCGCCGCCGGCGGCCGATTGCCCGACGACCTCGCCGCCCACAACTGGGGTTCCGCCTGGCGCGACAGCATGCGCCTCGCCGAGAACCAGAACCTCCTCGCCGTCCTCACCGAAGCCGCCCAGCGCGCCGAAGACGCACGCCAGTTCCACATTGAGCAGAACTCCGCGCCCGCCTTCCAGCACCTCCACGAGCGGCTCCAATCCGTACTGCAGGACACGCGCACCACCGGACCCACCCCTGAAAACGTTCAGGCCTACACCGACACCCGGGCCGCACAGACCAACCTCACCATCCAGGTGATGAACCCCGGCCCGCCGCAGTACCGGACCAACATCCGCCCCACCCTCGACCTCCTGTTCACCGCCGGAGAGATGGCCGACCAGTTCGAGCAGTGGCCCCGATGGACCAAAAATGGCAAGCCCGGCAGCCCGCAGGACAGGGAGACTCCGCCCTGGCCGCTCGAAGACCGAGCCGGCCGCGACAGCACTTTCGGCGCGGTCGCCCCCGACGTCAGGCGCCGCGACTACTCACCCGCCTACCTCAAGTGGGCAGCCGGCAGCAGCGCCCACTTCTGGGTGCCGACCATCCCCCAGCTGCAGGCAGCAGCACGACGGCACCAGGCCCTCGAAGACGCCCGCCTCGTACACGCCCAGGCCGTCAAGCAGCAGCACCTGCCGCCCTCCCGCTGGACCATCCCCGCCGAACTGTCCCTGCCCGCCATGCTCGCCACGTTCACCGAGAAGGAGCACGCCCATGCCTGACCAGAAGCGCAGCACTGCAGCGGGACGCGAACTGTGGCGAGAGCTGCACCCGACCCCCACGGAACCCGGCGTGGACACTGACGACGCCGACCAGAGTGAAGGCAGAACGAACATGGACCGCGGCCGCCAGATGTGGCTCAGGCGCAAGGCCGGCGGGGTGTTCGCGCTGGGCCCCGAGCCGCTGGCCCCTGACGTCACGCCTGACCACAACGACGCGGCCTGACCGCCCTCAGACCCGACGTCAAAGCCACCCGCGCGGATGCTGATTCCGTTCCTGCCGCACGGGAGCCATGGGCGTGAAGCATGCGTCACCCCAGCGTCGACCACGACCCCGGCCGCCACCAGGCGCCGGGGCTTCGTGGCTCCCTGGGCCCCCCTCCCACCCCCCACCCCCCTGAAGACCGGAGAGGTGCTGCGGCTGAAGCTGGGTACGGGTCTGGGGGATTCCGGCCTGAGAGGGCCCTGGAGGGGGTCTCAGGCCGTCGTTCGTGGCCCTGGTGGCGGTTCAGGGGGTCTGGTGGCGACGGTCGGTAGGAGCCCGACAGGGCGCTCCGGGCATTCACCCGATAGGGCAAACATGCAGGTCAGAGCCTAGATTGCCGTTACAGCAGGCGGTATCATGGGGGTATGAACACACGGCGGTGCGAGCAGTGCGGCGACCATCTCGCCGCCCGGCATGCCCACAACGCCCGCTTCTGCTCGGGCCGCTGCCGCACCGCCGCGTGCCGAGCGCGTCGGACGGTTCCGGCGGAGCTGACGTCTCGCCCGCGGTGGATTCGGCACACGGCCCGCAAGGTGCCCCTGACGGCCGCCGGGCGTGCGGCCAGCAGCACGGACCCTGAGACGTGGTCGACGTACCGGTCTGCGGCTGTCAGCAAGGCCGGCGTCGGGCGGGGGTTCGTTCTGAACGGCGACGGCATCGTTTGCGTGGACCTGGACCACTGTCTCGACGAGTCCGGCCAGCCGCTGCCTTGGGCGCAGCGGCTTCTGGACCTGGCTCCGTCGACGTGGGTCGAGGTTAGTCTCAGTGGCGACGGCCTGCACGTGTGGGGGTTCGGCAGTCTCGAGCGGGGCCGGCGGCTGCCGGTCGGTGGTGGCACCGTCGAGGTGTACGGCGACGGCCGCTTCATCGCCGTGACCGGCCGGTCGTTCGTCGATGCCCCGTCGCGCCTGGCCGGCATGCAGCCGCTGCTCGACAGCCTGGGCATGTGAGGCTCTGACGGCTCTCAGCCGTGTTGTGTGCACCGGGTGTCGAGTACACCGCCCTCCGGGCGCTCGGCGTGCTGGACTGACCGCAGCCCCGCACGCTGGACGCATGGAGCATGCGCCGATCCTCGTGCACCGGATCTCCCCCACCGGCGGCCGGCGAGTCGTCATCCGCATCCACGGCGTCGACACCGTCCTCGGCGTGGCGTACTCCGACCGCGACCTGGTCGAGTTCCTGCGGCGGATCGAAATCCCCGACCCCGACGAGCTCGTCCACGGCGACTCCGAGGTCATCGCTTGGCAAGGCGGGCGGCCGCACGTGTACGAGGACGAGGCTGAGGAGTGAGCGGCCCGCTGGTCGACTTGGCCGTATCGACGAGCGTCTGCGCGGACGCCCGATCACCGACCGAGAAACAGTCGGGGTTCTGGAGGATCGCGTTCGCGGCCTTGAGGGTCTGCGGCCTATAGGCGACCTGCTCGGCGTTATACGTGGACTCGGTTTCACCCGCCGTGCGCGTCGGGGCCTGAGCGACAACGTCCGCAACCAGCTTCTGGGCTTCATGGCAGCCAGCCGTTGACGACGATGCAGCCCGGTCGCGGAGCTCATGGATCTCCAGGTACTGGACAACGAGTCCCGTTGCCATCGCCCCTACCGTGACGCCGACGGCAGCCACCGCCCCAATGCGGCCCCAGGTGCGCCGCTGCTGCTGCTCGGGCTCGCCTGCCGGTATCGGCTGTCCTGCATCCCCTGCTGCCCTCCCGTGGATCCGGGCACATCATAAGTCCGGCCTGCCGCGGGGCTGGACGCGCGGCAGGCCTCCCGTGGGGAGGGCCGGGAGGGACGCCGGCCCCGGGGGGGGGGGGGGGGGGGGGGGGGGGGGGGGGGGGGGCGATGGATGCACCGTAAACCCGCAGGCCGTCGGGGCGGTAGGGATATGACAGGGGTAGTTCCGGATGCGAGAAAGCCCCCACCCGCAGGTGGGGGCCGTGGTGGTACCTGGCGTAAGGTGCCGCTAAGCTCCGGATCCCCGCAATAGGGGATCCGTGCCTACCTCGCGCCGCGCCTGCTCGGTAAGAGCCTGCCGAGTTGCGGACACCTCGCCCTTCAGGCGTACATACTCGGAATCCTGATCGGCGTCATGGCTAAGCACAGCGCTGCGGTCACCGTCCGACACCAGCAGGTTCTCGACTACGTAGAAGTCCAGCTGCTGCTCTGCGCGTGAGAAGGCGCGCCAGCGCTCCTCGACGGCGGGCGAGCCGAACAGTTGGACTCGCGCGGTTAGGTCTCGCCTGAGCTTCTCTCTCTCGTCAGCCCAGCCGTACTGCTCGAAGGCGCCGTCGTCATCCCTGTGTGCGACCTTCCCGCCGCCATCGCGCAGAAGGTCCTGGTACATCGTGGCGCGCTTGTCCCACAGGTATTGCACGCGCGTGGCGCGGCGTTGCATTCGCGCCTGCAGGTAGGTAGTTGTACCTCCGCCGACGAGAGCGATGGCACCACCCAGCGCAACACTCCATAGATCTGCCACTGAATCCCCTCCCTAAGCTGACCGCAGGAGCATACGAGGGCCAGCGCTAACGTTCCCTTAGGCGGTGGTGCGACTGACCCTCACTACACTCGTGGCTTTCGGACCACGCGGAGGAGCAGTCATGGAGCCAAGTCCCGACAGAACCTGGCGAGTAACAGCCTTCGGAGCGGACGGAGGTCAGGCATCGCTTGACTGCGAGAGCGAACACCGTGCGCAGAACCTTCTTCGTGGGTTCCTGTTCGACACGAATGCTGAACGCGCACGGGTGGAGGAGTGGGAAGACGGCCGCTGGCGGCCACATGAAACCCTCACCAAGCAAGACCTGCTGTGACCGACCCGCGACCGGGCCCCGCCTGCTAGGGCGGGGCCTTTGCCGCCACCCCAGGTCCCCCAGGGTGGGCGCTGTCGTGCCTACTCTTCCTCGCGCTGGTCCGCGAGGAATGTGATCAGGGATTCGGGCTGATGGAAGCTATAGCCGTCGTCTGCGGGCCACTTCGTACCGACCACCAGGACGTGGGCGTCGACCATGCCCGGGACGATGTCGGCCGGCAGTGCTTCGTCTCCCTCGAGTTTCAGGATCCTCTGGTGCGTGGGCTCGTCGAGGGTGTCCCACCAAGCTTGTATTCGTTCGCTCTGTTCCATGCTGCGACGATACGACTGCTGATCCCTGTATGCCGGGACTAGTTCACGATGTACGTCCAGCGCTGCCGCCGACCGAGCCAGCCTCGCCAGGTGACAACCACGGCGTAGTCCAGGGCGCTGCCGTAGGTCGCGGCCACCAGGACCGGCACGGGTTCCCCCGGTGACACCAGACTGACCCGCGCTTCCGTGTCGACGTCCGCCGCGTTGGCGGCCGACCCGACTCGGAAGTGCACGTCACGGGCCTTGCCGCTGCCTGAGTTGACGACCCGGGAACGACCGTGTTCAGCCAGCTGCAGCTCCCACGTGATCGCGCTCCGCCCCCTCCACCACACTGCTACAGACGCGACCGCAGCCACTCCGGCGCCAGCGGCACCCGCCCATGTCGCCCAATCCCCTGCTTCCATGCGTGCGATCCTCTCGCGTTCCGCATCCCAGCGACAGCCCCAGGAGCAGCAAGGGCCCCGCGAGCGTGCATCGCGGGGCCCCTTGCCGTGAGGGCCGGGCTACTCGGGGCAGTCGATCGGCTCGCCCGGAACGGTGCAGTGGACGGGCGGCTGCGGCAGCCCCGTGAGCGGGTGCGCGAACTCCGCAACCGGACGCTTGCAGTGGATGCAGGACGAGATGAGACGGGCTCCGTCGTGCGACATGAGATCCTCCTGGCTGGTTGGTGCTCAGTGCCAGTGGATGATCCGGGCTCGCTTTTACAAAGCCTCCCAAGGACCCTTGGAGAGTTGCAGCGAGGCGATGGCTGGAGAACAGAAAGGGGCCGCGGGAAGTGCTGTTACGGGCCCTCAGCAGCGCCACCTGCCGCGCGTCTCGGGACTCTGAGTCCGGCGGACACGCTCCCCATCTCCCGGCGATCCGATGTGATCGCCGCTGGGTGTCATACCCCTGCCTCAGGCTTGGCGGACGCGACACACTGTCACTAGCACCCGGCTCGGCGACTGCTCCCGCCAGCCGTAGCCGCACGGAAGGGGCGACATGGCAGAGCCGAAGAAGATCGTGCTACGTGACGGCAAGGTCCGATACCGGACCATGGTCGACGCCGGTCGGGATGAGAACGGCAAGCGGATCCAGCTCACGATCACCAAAGACACCAAGAAGGAAGTCCTCGCGGAGCGGGCGCGGATCCAGGCCGGTCGCGACGCGGGCACGCTGATCGTGCCCAACAAGATCACGCTAGCTGAGTGGCTGGATCAGTGGCTGGAGTACAAGCAGCGGGACGTCGAGGAGACGACCATCCGCACCTACCGGCTCGCCCTGGTGCACGTCTACGACGAACTCGGGCACATCCGCCTGCAGGAGCTCACCGAGGACGACGTCCGCGACTTCATCGACGAGCTGGTCGCCGGAGGGCGCAGAAGGGGCGGGGAGCGCGGCACCCGCCTCGCTGTCAGCACTGTCGACGGAGTCCTCACGCGGCTCCGCGGGGCCCTGGCCCGGGCCGTGGTCCGCAAGCTTGTCGCCGTCAATGTCGCCGCTGAGGTAAGGCCGTCACTCGCCGACAAGAAGACCGACAAGCGCGAGCGGGGCCGAGCCAAGCCGTGGACCGTGGCGGAGGTGCAGACCTTCATCCGTGGGATCCATGAGGACCGGCTCTTTGCGCCGCTGCTGCTGTCGCTGATGGGTCTGCGGCCGGCTGAGGTCTGCGGTGTGCGCTGGTCGGACGTCGACCTCGAGGTGGGGCTGCTGTCCATCAACCAGACGCGGACGATGATCGGCAACCATCGCGTGCTGGAGAAGGACACCAAGACCGCATCCGGCGAGCGAGTGCTCCCGCTGCCCCGCGGCCCCTGGGAGGCGCTCCGCGCTCTGCGCATCCGCCAAGCGCAGGAGCAGGAGAGGGCGGGGGAGGGCTACACAGACTCCGGCTACGTCGCCGTCGACGAGCTGGGCGTCCCGCTTAACACGCGGCAGCTGCGCGAGTACGCCTACGACTTCATGGCCACCCTGGAGCTCCGCCGCGTGCGGCTGTACGACGCGCGGCACTCGGTCCTGAAGGCACTCGCTCTGAGCGGGGTGCCCGACGTCATCCTCGCCGCGTGGGCCGGCCACACGAACGCGGCCTTCACTAAGCGCAAGTACGTGTCCATCGAAGCCGAGGACATGAGGGGCGCGGCTGAGGCCCTTGACGCCTTCCACGGGGGAGATCAAAAGGAGCTCGTGTGAGAGATTGTGAGAAACGATCTATCGCAGCGTTTCTCACATTGCCTCTGATCTGCGTAGATGAATTCTGGCGTAGAACAGTGGAGGGATTCTACTTGGGCCACGGCTGTGTGTTTACGCAGGTAGGGCCACCACTCGGGATTGTGGCTTGCTACGAGGCGCTGTCCTCGTACGGCAGCAGCTCGGGGCGCTTGGCCGGGCGGCCGTCCCCGGAGGAGCGGCCCGTCAGGCGGCGGCCGATCCAGGGGAGCAGATGCTGCCGGGCGAAGCTGAGGTCCTGGGCCCGGCGCACGCCCCAGCCGGGGGGAGCCTCGGTCGGCAGTGCGGTGCGCCAGTCCTGTTCGGCGGGCAGACCCAGCGCCTGCCACACGGCCTCCGCGACCCGGCGGTGGCCCTCGGCGGTCAGGTGCAGCCGGTCGACGTCCCACATCCGGGGGTCCGCGAGCACGGAAGCCCCGTAGAGGTCGACCACCACGGCGCCGTGCCTGGCGCCGAGCTCCTCGATGGTGGCGAAGAGCTCCTCCATGCGCGGGCGGAAGCGTTCCATGACCGGCCCGTTGCGCCCCGGGGAGCGCATCAGGACGAGGCGCTTGCAGGACGGGGCCAGGAGTTCCACCGCCGACTCCAGGTGGTCGCGCACCCGGCCCATGTCCACCTTGGGGCGAAGGGCGTCGTTCAGCCCGCCCACCAGGGTCACCACGTCGGCGCCCATCGCCGCCGCCACGGGGACCTGGTCCTCGGCGATCTGGCCGATCAGCTTGCCGCGGACCGCGAGGTTCGCGTAGCGGAAGCCCGGCTCCCGGGCGGCGAGGCGGGCGGCCAGCAGATCCGCCCATCCGCGGTAGGAGCCGTCCGGAAGCAGGTCGGACATGCCCTCGGTGAAGGAGTCACCGATCGCGACAAAACTGGTGTAAGAGGCATTCATCTCCATGGCGGAGTGATGTTACCGCGCGGTACCCCGGCCGCGCAGGGCCGGGGACCGCACACCTCGAACGATCACATGGAGGGGGGCCTGCCGAACAGCTCCCGCAGCACGTCCTCCATCGTCACCAGGCCCGTCATGGCGCCGTCCGCCCCGAGCACCGCCGCCAGGTGCGTACGGCTGCGCCGCATCGCGGTCAGGGCGTCGTCCAACGGGGTCTCCGCCCGCACCTGCGCGATCGGTCGCAGCGCCGACACCGGGAACGGCTCGTCCCGTTCCTCGTCGTCCACGTCCAGGACGTCCTTCACGTGCAGGTAGCCCAGGATCTTGTGCTCCGCGTCGATCACCGGGAACCGGGAGTACCCGGAGTCGGCCGACAGCAGCTCCAGCCCGCCCGGGGTGATGCCCTCGCGGGCCGTCACCACCCGGTCCGCCGGCAGCACCACGTCGGTCACCGGACGCCGGCCCAGTTCCAGGGCGTCGTGCAGGCGCTCGCTCGCCCGGTCGTCCAGGAGCCCCGCGTCGCTGGAGTCCTTGACCATCCGGGCCAGCTCGTCGTCCGTGAAGGTCGCGCCGACCTCGTCCTTCACCTCCACCCGCAGCAGGCGCAGCAGGGTGTTGGCGAAGGCGTTGATCGTGAAGATCACCGGCCGCAGCGCCCGCGTGAGCGTCACCAGCGGTGGCCCCAGCAGCAGCGCGGTCCGCACGGGCTCGGCCAGCGCCACGTTCTTCGGCACCATCTCGCCGAAGAGCATGTGCAGGTACGTCGCCAGCGTCAGCGCCACCACGAAGGAGATCGCGTGGGTCAGGCCCGCCGGTACCCCGACCAGGTCGAACAGCGGGGTCAGCAGATGCGCGATGGCCGGCTCGGCCACCACACCCAGCACCAGGGTGCACAGCGTGATGCCCAGCTGGGCCGCCGCCATCAGCGCCGACACGTGCTCCAGGCCCCACAGGACGGCGCGGCCGCGCCGGTCGCCCTGCTCGGCGTACGGTTCGATCTGGCTGCGCCGGACCGAGATCAGCGCGAACTCCGCGCCGACGAAGAAGGCGTTGACGACCAGGGTCGCCAGGCCGATCAGCAGCTGGATGACGGTCATCGGGCCTCCTCCGTACCCTCGGCGGGTTCGGCCGGGGCGTGCAGCAGCACACGCGAGGCCCGACGCCCGACGGCGTCCACCACGTCCAGGCGCCAGCCGTTCAGTTCCATCCGGTCGCCGACCGCCGGGATCCGGCCCAGCTCGGTCGCTATCAGGCCGGCCAGGGTCTCGTACGGGCCGTCCGGCACGCGCAGCCCGATCAGCCGGAGCTGGTCGGTGCGCGCCGCGCCGTCGGCGGAGTAGAGCAGGTGCCCGGCCTCGTCCGTACCGGCCGGGGCCAGATCCGGGGTCTCGTGCGGGTCGTGCTCGTCGCGGACCTCGCCGACGACCTCCTCGACGATGTCCTCCAGCGTGGCCACGCCGGCCGTGCCGCCGTACTCGTCGATGACCACGGCCATCGTCTGCTTGCCGGACAGCCGGTCCAGCAGCCGGTCCACGGTCAGCGACTCCGGTACGAACAGGGGCTCGCGCAGCAGCTGCGACACGGGGCGGCGGCGACGCTCCGCGGCCGGCAGCGCCAGGACGTCCTTGACGTGGACGGTGCCGACGACGGTGTCGAGGCTGCCCCGGTACACCGGGAAGCGGGACAGGCCGGTGGCCAGCGTCGCGTTCGCGACGTCCTCGGCCGTGGTCTGCACGTCGAGGGCGGTGACCTGGACGCGCGGAGTCATCACGTTCTCGGCGGTCAGATCGGCGAGGTTCAGCGTACGGACGAACAGCTCGGCGGTGTCCTTCTCCAGCGCGCCGGCCTTCGCCGAGTGGCGCGCGAGGGCGACCAGCTCCTGCGGCGTGCGGGCGGAGGCCAGCTCCTCGGCCGGCTCCAGGCCGAAGCGGCGCACCATGTGGTTCGCGGTGGTGTTGAGGTGGCTGATCAGGGGCCGGAACGCCCGGCTGAAGACCCGCTGCATGGTCGCCACGCGCTTGGCGATCGCGAGCGGGGAGGAGATCGCCCAGTTCTTGGGCACCAGCTCGCCGACGACCATCAGGACGACGGTCGAGAGCGCGGTACCGAGGATCAGCGCGGCGGAGGAGGCGGTGGCGGTCGACAGGCCCATGGCCTCGAAGGGGCCCTGGAGCAGGGCGGAGATCGAGGGCTTGGAGATCATGCCGATGACCAGGCCGGTGACGGTGATGCCGAGCTGGGCGCCGGAGAGCTGGAACGTCAGGGTGCGGACGGCGGCCAAGGCGCTGTCCGCGCCGCGCTCGCCGCGCTCGACGGCTCGTTCGAGCTCGCTGCGTTCGACGGTCGTCAGCGAGAACTCGGCGGCGACGAAGACCCCGCAGACGATGCAGAGCACCAGTGCCACGACGAGCAGGAGCACCTCGGTCATCGGTCGATCACCTCCGTCCCATGATCGGCCAGGAGGCGGGGGATCGCGCGATGTTGCGAACGGGTATGTCGGGGACTGGGAGGCTCGCCCATGGGCGGACGCTCACACCTTTCACTCAAGAGGGACCTTTCACCACATGGTAAAGGACAAGCAAAGGGAACGGATCATTCTTTCGGCGGAGCGCGACCGGATGATGGGGTTCGGCCATGACTGATCTTCATATCGGCCCTGCGGCGACCACCGACCTGGCCGCGGTCCTGGACTTCTGGAAGGCCGCCGCGGAGGGAACGAGTATCAGCGACGATCTCGCCGGGGTCGAGCGTCTGCACGACCGGGACCCCGGGGCGTTGCTCCTCGCCCGGCGCGACGGGGAACTCGTCGGCACGGTGATCGCCGGATTCGACGGATGGCGCTGCCACCTCTACCGGCTCGCCGTGCATCCGGGGCACCGCAGGCAAGGCGTCGGGGCCGCGCTGCTGTCCGCCGCGGAGGAGCGGTTCGTGGCGCTCGGCGGGCGCCGGGGGGACGCGATGGTGCTGGACCGCAACGAGCGGGCGCACCGGGTGTGGGACGCGGTGGGCTACCGGCCCCAGGAGCAGTGGACGCGCTGGGTCAAGCCGCTCGGTCCGTCACCCGCAGGCCGCGCCGTCGGCGCCGTCGGCGTCGCCGATCAAGGTTCGCGGCCATGACCGATCCCACCGCGGAGGCCTGGCCGGAACCGCCCCTCGCCGGCACCGAGGCGGCGGCCGTCCTCGGCGCACTCGAACGCCAACGGGCCACCTCGGCCTGGAAGTGCTCCGGCCTGGACGCCGCCGGCCTGCGCGCCACACTCGGCACGTCCACGATCACTCTCGGCGGCCTCCTCAAGCACCTGGCGCACGTGGAGGACAGTCACTTCGCCCGGCTGTGGCTCGGCTCCCCGGTCGGTGCTCCCTGGGACGCGGTCGACTGGGAGAGCACCCCCGACTGGGACCACCGCTCCGCCGCCGAGGACACGCCGGAGGCGCTCCACGCCCTCTGGCGGGGAGCGGTCGCCCGCTCCCGCGCCATCGTCGACGAGGCGCTCGGCGCGGGTGGGCTGGACCAACTCGGTGCCCACACCACCCGGAGCGGCGAACGCCCCAACCTCCGGCGCGTCCTTCTCGACCTCGTCGAGGAGTACGCGCGCCACGCCGGCCACGCCGACCTCATCCGTGAGTCCGTCGACGGACTCACCGGGGAGGACCCGCCGCGGTGAAGCCGCTCTGCGCCCGCCCGGCGCCCCCGTCGCCCGCCCCGCGCCTCAGACGCCGGCGGGGTCGGGGGTGGCCGGGACGTAGGGCGGCGGGGCCCACGTGGAGAGGAAGGAATCCACCGCCCAGGTGCCCGAGAGTGACGGGGCCAGCCAGGTCGGGGCCGACGCGCGGAACCGGTCCGGCGT
Organism: Streptomyces sp. CLCI03; assembly: GCF_053615355.1. Lineage (NCBI taxonomy): Bacteria > Bacillati > Actinomycetota > Actinomycetes > Kitasatosporales > Streptomycetaceae > Streptomyces > Streptomyces sp. CLCI03. Next base: position 6,815,683 of record NZ_CM132132.1, read on the forward strand.
GAGGGTTCCCGAACCCTCCGGGACCGCCCCCAGCAGCGGCAGTCCCGAGGACTTCGTGAGGTCCGCCAGGTTGCAGCGGGCCGCCAGATCCGGGATCCGCGGCCAACTGCCGACCACCACACCCGACCCGATCAGGTCCCGGGCCCGCAGCGCCTCCGCCGCGAGGGTGGTGGAGCTGAGCGTGCCGAGACCCGCCTGGGCGACGAGCAGCGTCGGCGCGCCGAGCAGGCGGGCCGCGTCGGCCAGCGTGTGGCCCGCCTCGTCGAAGCGCACGAGCAGTCCGCCCGCGCCCTCCACCAGGACCAGGTCATGGTCCTGCGAAAGCCGCTGCGCGGCCTCCGCGATCTGCGCCGGGGAGAGCGTCGCCAGTCCCGAGCGCCGGGCCGCCGTGTCCGGGGCCAAGGGCTCCGGATAGCGGGCCAGTTCCACCGCCGTGACGGAGGGGCCGGCCAGTCGGACCGCCTCCGCGGCGTCCCCCGGCTCCTGCGGGCCGACACCCGTCTGCGCGGGCTTGAGCACGGCCACCGAGCGGCCGGCGGCCACCGCGGCGGCCGCGATCGCCGACGTGACCACCGTCTTGCCGATCTCGGTGCCCGTGCCGGACACCATCAATACGGACATCTCAACCTTCCTGCGCCGCCGCGCACACCGCACGGCAGATCCGGGCCACGTCCTCGTCGCCGGTCACGAACGGCGGCATGACATAGATCAGGTCCCGGAACGGGCGCACCCACACGCCCTCGCGCACCGCCGCCCAGGTGGCCGCCGGCACGTCGATCTCGTGGTCGAGCTGGACCACGCCGATGGCGCCCAGGACGCGTACGTCGTTCACCCCGGGGATGGTCCAAGCCGCCGCCAGGCCCTCGCGCAGCCCCGCCTCGATCCGCTTGACGTCCGTCGCCCAGTCCTGACCGAGCAGCAGCTCGATCGAGGCCAGGGCCACGGCCGTGGCCAGCGGGTTGCCCATGAAGGTCGGCCCGTGCGCCAGCACCGGGACCTCGCCCTGCGAGATGCCGTCCGCCACCCGCGGCGTGCACAGCGTGGCCGCCAGCGTGAGGTAGCCGCCGGTCAGCGACTTGCCCAGGCACATCACGTCCGGGGTGATCCCCGCGTGGTCGGCCGCGAAGAGCGCGCCCGTACGGCCGAAGCCCGTGGCGATCTCGTCCAGGATCAGCAGGACCCCGTACTCGTCGCACAGCTCGCGCAGTACCCGCAGGTGGCCCGGGTGGTGGAAGCGCATACCGCCCGCACCCTGCACCACCGGCTCCACGATGACCGCGGCCAGCTCGTCCGCGTGCGCCGAGATCGTGGCGCGCAGGTGGTCGGCGTACGCCGGGTCCACGGGCGTGTCGAAACCGGCGGGCGGCGCGTCCGCGAAGACCTGCCGCGGCAGGTGACCCTGCCACAGCTCGTGCATCCCGCCGTCGGGGTCGCACACCGCCATCGGCTGCCAGGTGTCCCCGTGGTAGCCACCGCGCCAGGTCAGCAGCCGGGTCTTGCCCGTCCGCCCCAGCGAACGCCAGTACTGGAGGCACATCTTGACCGCGACCTCGACGGACACCGAGCCCGAGTCGGAGAGGAAGACGTGCTCCAGCCCCGGCGGGGTGATCTCGACGAGCTTGGCGGCGAGCCGGACGGCGGGCTCATGGGTGAGCCCGCCGAACATCACGTGCGACATCCGGCCCAGCTGCGCGGTGGCGGCCTCGTTGAGCACCGGGTGGTTGTAGCCGTGGATGGCCGACCACCAGGAGGACATGCCGTCGACCAGCTCTTCGTGACCGTGTCCCTGGGACGGGTCGGCGAGCCGCAGCCGCACCCCCGAGGCGGAGGCGATGACCAGCGGCTCCTGCCGCCCGGGCATCGGGCCGTACGGGTGCCAGACGTGCTGCCGGTCCAGCGCGAGCAGTTCCGCGCCGGCCGACAGGGGGCCGAGCTGATCAGGCATTGGGGGCGACGTCCGTCCCCGCGCCGCGTCGGCGCACCGCCACCAGCTCCGGGCGGACCTCGCCGGCCTCGGCCTGGACCGGTGCGGACGTCCGGGCCGCCGGCGCGTGGCCGGAGCAGCCGCCGCACGCCGAGCCGCAGCCCGCGGCCTCGTCGCCCTCGGCGGGCGCGCCCGAACCGCAGAGCGAGGCGCCGCCGTTCGAACCGCAGCCCCCACCGGTGGCGGCGGCCGCGATGTCGGAGCGGTGCGCGGGAAGGGTCGACGTACCGGCGCCCTCCACCTCGAAACCGGCGTCCGCGATCATGTCGAGGTCGGCCTGACCGGCCTGGCCCTCACTGGTCAGGTAGTCGCCGAGGAAGATCGAGTTGACGATGTGCAGGGCCAGCGGCTGCATCGAGCGCAGGTGCACCTCGCGCCCGCCGGCGAGGCGGACCTCGACGTCGGGGCAGACGAACCGTGCCATCGCCAGGATGCGCAGGCAGCGCTGCGGGGTGAGGTTCCACTCCTTGGCCAGCGGGGTGCCCTCGAACGGGATCAGGAAGTTGACCGGCACCGAGTCCGCGTCCAGCTCGCGCAACGAGAAGACGACGTCGACGAGGTCCTCGTCGCTCTCGCCCATGCCCGCGATCAGACCGGAGCACGCGGACAGACCGGCGCCGTGCGCCTTCTGCACCGTGTCGACGCGGTCGGCGTAGGTGTGGGTCTTGGTGATCTGCCCGTACGTCGCTTCGGACGTGTTGAGGTTGTGGTTGTAGGCGTCCGCGCCCGCGTCCCGCAGTCGCTCCGCCTGGCCGTCCGAGAGCAGGCCGAGGCACGCGCAGACCTCGACGCCCTCGTTCTGCTCCTTGATCGCCGCGATGGTCTTGCCGACGCGGTCCACGTCCCGGTCCGTCGGCCCGCGGCCGCTGGCGACCAGGCAGACCCGCTTGGCGCCACCCGCGACTCCGGCGGCGGCGGCCTGGGAGGCCTCCTCGGGCTTCAGCCAGGTGTACTTGAGGATCCCGGCCGTCGATCCCAGGCGCTGGGAACAGTAGGAGCAGTCCTCGGGGCACAGGCCCGACTTCAGGTTGACCAGGTAGTTCAGCTTGACGCGACGCCCGAACCACTGGCGGCGCACCTTGCCGGCGGCGGCCACCACGTCGAGCAGTTCGTCGTCAGAAGTCGCCAGTACGGCGAGCGCTTCTTCGCGGGTCGGCAGCTCGCGCCGCAGCCCCTTGTCCACCAGGGTGTTCAGCAGGTCCATGGACCAGATCCTGTCCCACACCCCCGCTCCCGGCCAAGGAGAGATCGCACAACATGGCCGGATGGGTGTGTGTGTATCACCACACCTGGCGCAGCGGTCACGCGAGCTAGGGTCGGGGCAGGTCTGTGGACTGCCGACAAAACACGAGGACGTGCCGATGCCCCAGCTCACTCCCGACCCGGTGGACGTCTTCGCGTGGATCGACGACGCGGAGCGCGCGCGGGAGGAGGCCGGCCTCGTCCGCACCCTGCGCCCCCGGCCGTCCGTGTCGCCGCTGCTGGACCTCGCGAGCAACGACTACCTCGGTCTGTCCCTGCACCCCGAGACCGTCCGCGGGGCGCAGGAGGCGGCAGAGACCTGGGGCGCCGGAGCCACCGGTTCGCGGCTCGTGACCGGCACCACCGAGCTGCACACCGAACTGGAGCGGGAGCTCGCCGCCTTCTGCGGCTTCGAGGCCGCGCTCGTCCTGTCCTCCGGCTACGCCGCCAATCTGGCCGCGGTCACCGCGCTCAGCGGCCGGGGGACGCTGGTCGTGTCCGACGCCGGGAACCATGCCTCGATCGTCGACGGATGCCGGCTCTCGCGCGCCGGGACCGCCGTGGTCCCGCACGCCGACCCGGACACCGCGCGCAAGACGCTCGCCGCGCACGAGGGCCGGGCGCTGCTGGTCAGCGACTCGGTGTTCTCCGTGGACGGGGACGCCGCCCCGCTGGCCGAGTACGCCGCCGCCTGCCGGGACGAGGGCGCCGCCCTGGTCGTCGACGACGCCCACGGGCTGGGCGTGCTGGGCGAGGGCGGCCGGGGCGCGCTGCACGCCGCCGGGCTCGCGGGGGCGCCCTACGTGGTCGCCACCTTGACCCTCTCGAAGTCCTTGGGCAGCCAGGGCGGGGCCGTGCTCGGTCCGGCCAAGGTGATCAGGCACCTGGTCAACACCGCGCGCACCTTCATCTTCGACACCGGACTGGCCCCGGCCGCCGCCGGAGCGGCGCTGGCGAGCCTGCGCCTGCTCCGGCGGGAACCGGAGCGCGCGGACCGCGCCCGCGAGGTGGCCGCCCAGCTGTACGGGCGACTCACCGCGTCCGGCCTGACCGCGGCCCGGCCGGACGCGGCCGTGGTGTCGGTACGGGCCCCCTCGGCGTCGACGGCACTGCGCTGGGCCGCCGACTGCCGCGAGGCGGGACTGTTCGTGGGGTGCTTCCGTCCGCCGTCGGTGCCGGACGGCATCTCCCGGCTGCGGCTGACCGCCCGGGCCGATCTCACGGGGGACGAGATCGATCGGGCGGTCGGGACGATCCTGGCGACCGCACCCGCCGGAGCCACGGACGGCCGGGGCCGGTAGGCCGTAGCGGCCGAAGTCCTGGGCGTTCGGGGTTTCCGGGCGGTACCGGTCGCTCCCGGGGTGTTCCCGGTCGGTGTCCGGGTGGTCCCGGGCCGGGCTACGCGTGCACGTCGGCCCGTACCGAGGCGAGGAAGCCGGTCCAGGCGGATCCGGTGAAGAGCACGGCCGGGCCGTCCGTCCGCTTGGAGTCACGGACGGCCAGCAGACCGCCGTCCAGGACTGCCGCTTCCACGCAGTTGTTCATTCCGGTGCTGCGGCTGCTCCGCCGCCACCGCGCGCTGATCCGAAGTCCGCCGGGAGATAACGGGGTTGCGGACACGGGGGTGCCTCCTTACGCGTCGTCAGCGAGTGAGCTGATGAGATCCGACGAGTCCTGGGGCGGGAGGGCGTGCGCCTGGATGGTGCGGAACGCGGCGCCGTACGCCTCAAGGTCTTCCTTCCGCTCCAGATAGAGGCTACTCGTCAAATGGTCGAGTACCACCACATCCAGATCAGCGATGTCCGGAAATGAAAAAATAACGAACGGTCCGGTCAGGCCGAGATGCCCTCCGACGCTGAACGGAAGCACCTGCAGGCGCACTTGAGGCAGCCTCGACACCTCCGCCAGATGTCGCAATTGCTCGGCCATCACCCCGGGCCCGCCGATCTGACGGCGCAGCACCGCCTCGTCCAGTACGGCGCTGAGCTCCAGCGGCGGATCGGCCCGCAGCACCGTCTGCCGGGCCAACCGTACGTCGACCAGCGCGTCCACCTTCGGCTCCGGAAGCCCGCCCAGCGCCGCCCGGGTCACGGCCCGCGCGTACTCCGGGGTCTGCAGCAGACCCGGCACCACGGACAGCTCCACGGTGCGGGCCGACCGCGCCCCGGCCTCCAGGCTGATGAAGTCCCGGTACTCCTGCGGCAGGAGCCCCCGGTAGTCGTGCCACCACTGGCGGCCGCGCCCGGTGTCGCCCGCCGGACCGGGGCCGGCGGCCGAGGCCGACAGCGCCTCCAGCAGCGCGCGCTGCTCGGGGCTGACGATCTCCCCGTAGGCATCGAGGAGGAGCCGGATGTCCTCCGGCTTCACGCCGCTGCGGCCCGTCTCGATACGGCTGATCTTCGATTGGTGCCACCCCATGATCCGGGCCGCCTCACCACTGGTGAGTCCGGACCGGTCGCGTAGGGCACGCAGTTCCTCGCCGAGCTTGCGTCGGCGCACCGCGGGACCGTGCTGCACACCCGCCTCCTTCCACCGGCACAGCTCGCACCAGTTTGCCGTCCAAATACGCTCTTCCGTAGCAGAGTTCACCGCATCGAGCGACAGATATATGCATATCTTGGGGGAAAGGCAGATGTGACGGCACGATGGGTGGCACTCTGGCGTCCAGCACAGATCCGGGGCTTTTCGCCCCGGTGGGAAAGGGACCGTCGCCATGGCAGATCACCAGGAAGCATCCGTCACTCTGCCGAGCGATCCCGCCTCGGTCGCCACTGCCCGACGCTACGTCGCGGAGGTGCTGAGCGAGTGGGGACTCCCCGATGACGCCGACACCGCCGACAGCGTCCGGCTGATCGTCTCGGAGCTCGCCACCAACGCCGTGCAGCACACCTTCGGCCAGTCGCCCACCTTCACCGTCGACATCCGCCTGGAGCGCCAGGAGTGGTTGCGCGTCGGGGTGACCGACAGCCACCCGCGCTGGCCCAAGCGGCTCCCGGCCGCCGTCCAGCAGGACAACGGCCGGGGCATGGTGATCATCCGCTGGCTGACCGCGGAGGCGGGCGGCCGGCTCTCGGTCACCCCGACCGAGGACGGCGGCAAGACGGTGTGGATCGCGCTGCCCTGGGCCGTCGGCGCCCCGGCGCGGAGCGTCTTCGGCCGCTGACCTGCCGGGGACGGCTCAGAGCAGGCCGCGTTCGCCCGCGCTGCGCTCGATGCACAGCTCGTTGCCCTCGGGGTCGGCGAGTACGACCCAGCCCGCCACGCCGTCCGCGTCGCGGCGGTCGTCGACGAGCTTCGCGCCGAGGCCGATCAGGCGCTCCACGGTCTCGTCCCGGGTGCCCGTGGACGGCTGGATGTCCAAGTGGACCCGGTTCTTGACGGACTTGGCGTCCGGGACCCGGATGAAGAGCAGCCCCGGCACCCCGGGCCGGCCGGGCTCCAGCATGACCTCGTCGTCCCCCTCCACGTCGTCGGGGTGGAACGTGTAGCCGGTCACCGCGGACCAGAACTCGGCGACCCGGTAGGGGTCGAGGGCGTCGAAGGTGATGTGTCGGACGGGATTGATGAACATCTGTCTCCTCGGGGGCGTCCGCGTGCGGAGCCGTATACGGAATCGGGCGCGTGGGGCACCGGAGTTGAACCGGGTACCTGCCGGAAACGTGGGTTAACTCAGCGGAAAAGCGCAGCGCTTAGCGTGGCGGCCACGTTCGACCGCCAATGATCACCCATGATCCGGTAAAGCGGCGGTGGTCGGGGCGGAAAGCCTTTCCCAGTGTTGGGCAAGACTCGCTTGGTTCGGATATGCGCAGGTCAACAAAGTGTTGAAGGCCGATAGGGTCGCCCCGCCCCTTGTTGATCTTGTCCCGGAAGCTTGGTGATACACGTGCAACTGACACCGCACGAGCAGGAGAGACTGCTCATCCACGTGGCCGCCGACGTGGCCGAGAAACGGAGGGCGCGCGGGGTCCGCCTCAACCATCCGGAGGCGATCGCGCTGATCACGTCGCACCTCCTGGAGGGTGCCCGTGACGGCCGGACCGTGGCCGAGCTGATGGCCTCGGGCCGCACCGTCCTGACCCGCGAGGAGGTCATGGAGGGGATCCCCGAGATGATCCACGACGTCCAGGTCGAGGCGACCTTCCCGGACGGCACCAAGCTCGTCACCGTCCACGACCCGATCGTCTGAAACGGAGTACCCCCGCATGATCCCCGGCGAAATCGCCTACGGGGACGGCCCGGTGCTCCTCAACGAGGGCCGTCCCGTCACCCGCCTCACCGTGCTCAACGCCGCCGACCGGCCCGTCCAGGTCGGCTCCCACTACCACTTCGCCGAAGCCAACCCCGGCCTCGACTTCGACCGCGCCGCCGCCCACGGGCTCCGGCTCAACGTCGCCGCCGGTACCGCCGTCCGCTTCGAGCCGGGCATCCCGGTCGCGGTGGAACTCGTCCCCCTGGGGGGCTCGCGCACCGTGCCCGGACTGCGCGGCGAGACCGGAGGACCGCTCGATGGCTGAGCTCTCGCGCCAGGTGTACGCCGACCTCTTCGGGCCGACCGTCGGAGACCGGATCCGCCTCGCCGACACCGACCTCTTCGTCGAGATCGAGCAGGACCTCGGCGGCGGCCCCGGGCGGGCCGGCGACGAGGCCGTCTTCGGCGGCGGCAAGGTGATCCGTGAATCCATGGGGCAGGCCCGCACCACGCGGGCCGAGGGCGCCCCCGACACCGTGATCACCGGCGTCGTCGTCCTCGACCACTGGGGCATCGTCAAGGCAGACCTCGGCATCCGCGACGGCCGGATCTGCGGCATCGGCAAGGCCGGCAACCCCGACACCATGGACGGGGTCGATCCCGCACTGGTCATCGGCCCCGAGACCGAGATCATCGCCGGCAACGGGAAGATCGTCACTGCCGGCGCCATCGACGCCCACGTCCACTTCATCTCCCCGACGGTCATCGAGGAGGCGCTCGCCTCCGGGATCACCACCCTCGTCGGCGGCGGCACCGGACCGGCCGAAGGCACCAAGGCCACCACCGTGACCCCCGGGCCCTGGCACCTGGCCCGGATGTTCGCGGCCCTGGAGGCCTACCCGGTCAACATCGGCCTGCTCGGCAAGGGCAACACCATGTCCCGCGAGGCGATGCACTCCCAGCTGCGCGGCGGCGCCCTCGGATTCAAGATCCACGAGGACTGGGGGGCCACCCCCGCCGTCATCGACGCCTGCCTCTCGGTCTGCGAGGAGACCGGCGCCCAGGTCGCCATCCACACCGACACGCTCAACGAGGCCGGATTCGTCGCCGACACCCTCGCCGCCATCGCCGGGCGGACCATCCACTCGTACCACACCGAGGGCGCGGGCGGCGGGCACGCACCCGACATCATCACCGTGGTCTCCGAGCCGAACATACTGCCCAGCTCCACCAACCCCACCCGGCCGCACACCGTCAACACCGTCGAGGAACACCTCGACATGCTGATGGTCTGCCACCACCTCAACCCGGCCGTCCCCGAGGACCTCGCCTTCGCCGAATCGCGGATCCGACCCTCGACCATCGCCGCCGAGGACGTCCTCCACGACCTCGGGGCCATCTCCATCATCTCCTCCGACTCCCAGGCCATGGGCCGGGTCGGCGAGGTCGTCCTGCGCACCTGGCAGACCGCCCACGTGATGAAGAAGCGCCGCGGCTTCCTCCCCGGCGACGGCCCCGCCGACAACCACCGGGCCCGCCGTTACGTCGCCAAGTACACGATCAACCCCGCGGTGGCCCAAGGGCTCGCCCGCGAGATCGGCTCCGTCGAGACCGGCAAACTCGCCGACCTGGTCCTGTGGAACCCGGCCTTCTTCGGGGTCAAGCCCGAACTCGTCATCAAGGGCGGCCAGATCGCCTACGCGCAGATGGGCGATGCCAACGCCTCCATCCCCACGCCGCAGCCCGTCCTGCCCCGACCCATGTTCGGCAGCCACGGCCGCGCACCCGGCCTCAACTCGCTGAACTTCACCGCCCAGGCGGCGCTCGACGACGGGCTGCCCGAACGCCTCGGGCTGGGCAAGCGGTTCGTGGCCATCGAGAGCACCCGCAAGGTCACCAAGGCCGACATGCGGGGCAACGACGCCATGCCGAGGGTCGAGGTCGACGCCGACACCTTCACGGTCACCATCGACGGGGAGCCCGTGGAACCGGCGCCCGCGGCGGAACTGCCCATGGCCCAGCGCTACTTCCTGTTCTGACCGCTCTCCGCGTCCCGACCGTCCCCACCGTTCCGACCGTTCGAGAAGAGGTCCCTGTCGATGAGCCGCGCCGCGCTGCTCGTCCTCGCCGACGGCCGCTTCCCCGCCGGGGGCCACGCCCACTCCGGCGGGGCCGAGGCCGCCTGCAAGGCGGGCCGGATCCATGACGCCGCCACCCTGGAGGACTTCTGCCGGGGCCGGCTGCACACCGCCGGCCTCACCGCCGCCGCGCTCGCCGCGGCCGCCGCCCTCGGGCTCGACCCGGCCGCCCTCGACGCCGCCGCCGACGCCCGTACCCCCTCCCCGGCGCTGCGCACCGCGGCCCGACGGCTGGGGCGGCAGCTGCTGCGGGCCGCCCGGGCCACCTGGCCCGCCGCCGAACTGGAGGCCCTGGCCGCGGCGTTCCCGCGCGGGGCCCACCAGCCCGTGGTGCTCGGCGTCACCGCCCGGGCGGCCGGCCTCGGGCCGTCGGACGCCGCGCACGTGGCGGCGTACGAGAGCGTCGGCGGGCCCGCCACGGCGACCGTACGGCTGCTGGGCCTGGACCCCTTCGAGGCGAGCGGCGTACTGGCCCGACTCGCCCCCGAACTCGACGCCGTCGCCGCCGAGGCGGAGCGGGCCGCGCTGCGCGCCCGCTCCCAGGGCCCGCAGGCGCTGCCCGCGGCCTCCTCGCCGCTGCTGGACATCTCGGCGCAGGTCCATGCCGACTGGCCGGTCCGCCTCTTCGCCTCCTGACCCCTCGACCTCCTGACCTCCTGACCTCCCGAAGGAGACACCCCCCATGCACCTCGACCACGCCGTGACCTACCCCCACCGGCACACCCACAGCGCCGACCCCCTGCGCCCCGACGGCACCCGGCGGGCGCTGCGCATCGGACTCGGCGGACCGGTGGGCTCGGGCAAGACCGCCACCGTCGCCGCCCTGTGCCGCGCGCTGCGCTCCGAGCTGTCCATGGCCGTCGTGACCAACGACATCTACACCCGCGAGGACGCCGAGTTCCTGCTCCGCGAGGCCGTGCTGCCGCCCGAGCGGATCGCCGCCGTCGAGACCGGGGCCTGCCCGCACACCGCCATCCGCGACGACATCTCCGCCAACCTGGAAGCCGTGGAGGAACTGGAGGACGCCTTCCGGGAACACGGCCGACTGGACCTGATCCTCGTCGAGTCCGGCGGGGACAACCTCACCGCCACCTTCTCCCGCGGACTCGTCGACGCCCAGATCTTCGTCATCGACGTGGCCGGCGGGGACGACATCCCCCGCAAGGGCGGCCCCGGTGTCACCACCGCCGACCTGCTCGTCGTCAACAAGACCGACCTCGCCCCGCACGTCGGCTCCGACCTCGGCCGGATGGCCCGCGACGCCGCCGAGCAGCGCGGCGAACTCCCCGTCGCCTTCCAGTCGCTGCGCGGCCCCGAAGGGGTCGGCCCGGTGGCCGCCTGGGTGCGCGAGCGGATCGCCGCCTGGTCCTCGCGGTGAACGCCGCGACCACCGAGGACATCGCGCAGGCACCACCGACGCCGCCCGCGGGCCTGCGCGCCACCGCCCGCATCCACGCCGTGGCCGACGGGCGCGGCGGCACCGCCCTGCCGCTGCTCGCCGGGGAGGGCCCCCTCGCGCTGCGCCGCACCCGCTCGTCGTCGCGGGTCGAGGCCGGGGTCATGCTGGTCGGCGCGATGAGCGCCCCGCTCGGCGGGGACCACCTCACCGTCGAGGCCACCGTCGGCCCCGGTGCGCACCTCTCCCTCGGCTCCGCCGCGGCCACCCTCGCACTGCCCGGCCGGACCGGAGCGCCCGCGCGGTACGACGTCCACCTCACCCTGGAGGACGGGGCCACGCTCCGGTGGCTGCCCGAGCCGCTGGTCTCGGTGCGCGGCAGCGACCTGAGGGTGCGCACCCGGGTCCGACTCGCCCCCACGGCGCGGCTGGTGCTGCGCGAGGAGCAGGTGCTCGGCCGCACCGGGGAGGTTCCGGGGCTGCTGCGCAGTCGCCTCGCCGTCGAGTACCGGGGGCGTCCGCTGCTGGACCAGGAACTCGCCTGCGGCCCCGGCGCGCCCGGCGGTTGGGACGGTCCGGCCGGCCTGGCCGGGCACCGGGCGCTCGGTCAACTCCTCGTCGTGGACCCCGCCTTCGCCGAGGACGCGCCCGCCGCGGCGGTCCTGGGGGAGTTCGCGGCGGTGACGCCGCTGGCCGGTCCGGCCGTCCTGGTCACGGCCCTGGCCCCGGACGCCCTGCGGGTGCGCGAACTGCTCGACGCGGCCTGCCGAACGTACGGGTGGTGAAAGCGGGACGCATCAGGCACCGCTCAGCGGTACACGCCTTTCCGGTTATCGGGTTGGCAAAGAAGTCGATCCGGCCCTGTCGCCAGGTCCCGATCAGACGACAGGATCCCCCTGCACGCCGACGACCGAACCCGACCAACCCGGCCGCCCACGGCGGTACCTGACGCAGGGGGAACAACCACGTGATACGCAACGCGGCGCTGGGGAGCGCCGCCACACTGATCACCGGCACACTCGCGGCGAGCCTGCTGCTGGCCCCGCCGGCCGCGGCGGCCTCCGCCGGCAGCGACGGCAGGCTGCCGGAGGCGCTGGGCGTTCAGATCGCCGCCGCCCGCGCCGCCCGTGCCGGGATCGACTGGAAGGACTGCCCGGCGGACTGGGGCTTCGAGAAGCCCATCCAGTGCGGCTGGGTGAAGGTTCCGCTCGACTACGCGAAGCCGTACGGCAAGACCATCGACATCGCCGTCGACCGGATCGGCAGCACGGGCACCAAGGAGGAGCGCCAGGGCGCGCTCGTCTACAACCCCGGCGGCCCCGGCGGCTCCGGCATGCGCTTCCCGCGCCGCGTCACCACCAAGAGCCCGCTGTGGGTCAACACCTCCAAGGCCTACGACTTCGTGGGCTTCGACCCCCGCGGTGTCGGCCACTCGGCGCCGATCTCCTGCATCGACCCGCAGGAGTTCGTCAAGGCCCCCAAGGCCGACCCGGTCCCGGACTCCGAGGCCGACAAGCGCGCCCAGCGCAAGCTCGCCGCCGAGTACGCGGACGGCTGCAAGGAGCGCAGCGGCGAGATGCTGCCGCACATGACCACGCCGAACACCGCGCGCGACCTCGACGTGATCCGGGCCGGCCTCGGCGAGAAGAAGCTGAACTACCTCGGCGTCTCCTACGGCACCTACCTGGGCGGGGTCTACGCGACCCTCTTCCCGACCCACGTGCGCCGCATGATCGTCGACAGCGTGGTGGACCCGTCGCAGGACAACATCTGGTACGAGGCCAACCTCGGCCAGGACGTCGCCTTCCAGATGCGCTGGAACGACTGGCAGGACTGGGTCGCCAAGAACGACGCCGTCTTCCACCTCGGCGACACCCGCGCCAAGGTCGAGGCCCGCTACCAGAAGCTGCGCGCCAAGGCCAAGGCCGCCCCGCTCGGTGGGGTCGTCGGCCCGGCCGAGCTCATCGGCTTCTTCCAGGGCGCCCCGTACTACGACTCCTCCTGGGTGCCCGTCGCCCAGACCTGGGCCGCGTACGAGGCCGGTGACGAGCAGGCGCTGATCGACGCCATCGCCCCGGACATGACGGACACCAAGGGCAACGCGGCCTCCGAGAACAGCAACGCCGTGTACACCGCCGTCGAGTGCGCCGACGCGAAGTGGCCCACCAGCTGGTCCAAGTGGGACCGGGACAACACCAAGCTGCACCAGAAGTACCCGTTCCTGACCTGGTCCAACGCGTGGATGAACCTGCCCTGCGCGACCTGGAAGGCCAAGCAGAGCACCCCGATCGCGGTCGGCGCCAAGCACGGGCTGCCGCCCGTACTGATCGTCCAGTCCGAGCGGGACGCGGCCACGCCGTACAAGGGCGCGGTCGAGCTGCACCGCCGTCTCGCCGGTTCGCGTCTGATCACCGAGAAGGGCGCCGGCTCGCACGGTGTCACCAGCCTGGTGAACCCCTGCATCAACACCCGGGTGGACAGCTACCTGCTCACCGGCAAGGTCGACGCCAAGGACGTGACGTGCGCCCCGCACGCCACCCCCGTGGCCCCGGCCCCGGCCGCGGCGAAGTCCCTGTCGTCCGACGCCCGGGCCGAGTCCTCGGCGCTCCCGGCGCCGGAGGAGCTGCCCGCCGTCCGGTAAGGACCGGCGGGAGCGAGCGGGAGAAGGCTCAGCGCGTCGTGCGCCGGGCCTTCTTCCGCTGTTCCTCCTCCTCGGCCTTGACCTCGGCCGCGTACCGGTCGACGTACTCCTGGCCGGACAGTCCGAGGATCGCGTACATGATCTCGTCGGTGACCGCCCGCAGGACCGCCCGCTCGCGCTCCATCCCGGCGTACCGGGAGAAGTCCATCGGTTCGCCGAAGCGGATCGTCACCCGCCGGATCTTCGGGATCCTCTTGCCGGGCGGCTGGATCTCGAAGGTGCCGACCATCGCGCAGGGCACCACGGGTACCCCCGCGCCCAGGGCCATCGCCGCCACCCCCACCTTGCCCTTGTAGAGCCGGCCGTCGTGCGAGCGCGTCCCCTCCGGGTAGATGCCCAGCAGCTCGTCCTTGGCCAGCACCGCCAGCCCCTCGCGCAGGGCGGCCTGCCCGGCGTCCTTGCCCGAGCGGTCCACGGGGATCTGCCCGGCACTGCGGAAGAAGGCGGCGGTCAGCCGCCCCTTGACCCCGGGTCCGGTGAAGTATTCGGCCTTCGCCAGGAAGGTGATCCGCCGCTTGAGGATCGCGGGCATCAGGAAATGGTCGGAGAAGGACAGGTGATTGCCCGCGACGATGGCGGCCCCTTCGGCCGGGATGTTCTCCAGACCCTCGATCCGAGGTCTGAACAGCAGCCGCAGCAGAGGGCCGAGCAACACGTGCTTGAGCAAGTGGTAGAACACCAGGCCGCTCCTGTCGATGTCCCGTTGTCACCGCCATTTTACGAACGGTGAGCCGCGGGACGTCAGGGGGCGGGAAGGGACCTTACTCAGACATTGCGCGTCGCGGCCATCCCGGCGGTCAGCAGCCCCAGCACCACCCAGCCGAACCACAGCCAGCCGTTGCTGCCGAGGGCCACGGAATACGCGGCGACGGCCACCAGAGCGGCGAAGGTCATGACGCACATCGCCTTAACGGATCCGGTCATGCCCCATGGTGGCGCGCGAAGCCGGTGTCGCGCTACTGGCCACGCGCTTGGAGCGACGCGAGATACGCGTTGTACGCAGCCAGCTCCTTGTCACCGCTGCGGTCCTCGGCCCGGTCGGACCGCCGCGCGGCCCGCTGCTCCGAGTGGTACCACTGGTAGACGAGGGCGATCAGGACCAGGACCGAGGGGATCTCGCTGAAGGCCCAGGCGATGCCGCCGCCCCACTGCTGGTCGAGCAGCGGGTCGATGCCGAGGGACGCCGGCGGGTTCTCGTACGTCTTGATCATCGGCTGGCTCGCCATCATCAGGGCGATGCCGAAGAAGGCGTGGAAGGGCATGCCCGCGAACAGCTCCAGCATCCGCATCACGTAGCCCGGCCGGTGCGGGCCCGGGTCGATGCCCATGATCGGCCAGAAGAAGATCAGGCCGACGGCGAGGAAGTGCACCATCATCGCGATGTGCCCGGTCCGGCTCCCCATCAGGAAGTCGAAGAGCGGGGTGAAGTACAGGGCGTAGAGGCTCGCGATGAACATCGGGATCGTGAAGGCCGGGTGCGTGATCACCTTCATGTACCGGCTGTGCAGCAGCATCAGCAGCAGTTCGCGCGGCCCCTTGTGACCGCGGGCGGCGGGCGGCAGCGCGCGCAGCGCCAGCGTCACCGGGGCGCCCAGCAGCACCAGGATCGGGGTGATCATGCTGATCACCATGTGCTGCACCATGTGCACGCTGAACATGACCATGCCGTAGTCGTTCAGCTTGGTGCACATCACGAGGATCACGGTCAGCACGCCCACGGTGAAGGCGATGGTCCGGCCCAGCGGCCAGGAGTCCCCGCGCCGGCGCAGCCGCAGCACGCCCCACCCGTACAGGGCGAGCCCGACCAGCGAGCCGATCAGGAAGAAGGCGTCGAAGGAGAACTCCAGCCCACGCCCGAGAGTGAACGGCGGCAGGTCCATGTCCATGTGCATGTCCATGCCGTGCCCGCTGTGATCCATCTGTTCACTCCCTTGACCGTGATGCCCCACCACAGTAGTGCCGCCCCCGAGCGCTCGTGCGCGCGGGGGCGGCCTGTCACAAAAGGGGCGTCACGGAAGGGGACGTCACAGAACGGTCTGCGCCTCGTCGTACCGCTCGGACGGCACCGTCTTGAGGGTCGAGGTCGCCTCCGAGAGCGGCACCATCACGATGTCCGTCCCGCGCAGCGCGGTCAGCATGCCGAACTCGCCGCGGTGCGCGGCCTCCACGGCGTGCCAGCCGAAGCGGGTGGCCAGGACCCGGTCGTACGCGGTGGGCGTGCCGCCACGCTGGACGTGGCCCAGGATCACCGGCCGGGCCTCCTTGCCCAGGCGGTTCTCCAGCTCCACGGCGAGCCGGTTGCCGATGCCGGCGAACCGCTCGTGGCCGTAGATGTCCTTGCCGCGCTCCTCGAAGTCCATCGAGCCGGGCTTGGGCTTGGCGCCCTCGGCGACCACGACGATCGCGAACCGCTTGCCCGCGGAGAACCGCTCGCCGACGATCTCCGTCAGCTCGTCGATGTCGAAGGGGCGCTCCGGGACGACGATCGCGTGCGCGCCGGCCGCCATGCCGGAGTGCAGGGCGATCCAGCCGGTGTGGCGACCCATGACCTCCACGACCATCACGCGCTGGTGGGACTCGGCGGTGGTCTTCAGCCGGTCGAGCGCCTCCGTGGCGACCCCGACGGCGGTGTCGAAGCCGAAGGTGACGTCGGTGGAGGCGATGTCGTTGTCGATGGTCTTCGGGACCCCGACGATCGGCAGACCGGCCTCGGAGAGCAGGTGCGCGGCCTTCAGGGTGCCCTCGCCGCCGATCGGGATGATCGCGTCGAGGCCGAGGTCCGCGACGTGACCGCGGGCGCGCTCCACACCGTCGCGCAGGTGCGCGGGTTGGACCCGGGAGGAGCCGAGGATGGTGCCGCCGCGGGCGAGGATGCCACCGACGGCGTCGAGGTCGAGCTTGCGGTAGTCCGCCTCCAGCAGGCCCTTCCAGCCGTCGAGGAAGCCGATCACCTCGTCGCCGTGGTCGACCACGGCGCGGTGCACGACGGAGCGGATGACGGCGTTGAGACCGGGGCAGTCGCCACCGGAAGTGAGCACACCTATGCGCATGGCAGGAACGGACCTTTGCAACGTGGGCCGACGACCGGACCACGTCGTCCGGTTGGAACTACGGCCACCCTACAAGCGGTGGAGAGGTGGACTGAACCATCCTCCACATGCTGGTCGCACTCGTCGTACGAAACGACGTCGGCCCGGTTCCCCCTAGGGAAAACCGGGCCGAACACATGATGAGGAGGCCGCCCCGATGAGCGCTCGGCAGGGCGTTGAACGGGGTGCTACGCGGGCTGCGTCGCGGCCGCGATGCGCTCCGCGCGCAGCGCCTCGTACCACCGGTCGTCTATGGCCGGCAGCGCGTTCACATCGAGGGCCAGCTTCAGCAGCAGGTCCGCGATCTGCGGGTTGCGGGCCATCACGGGACCGTGCATGTACGTGCCGAACACCGTGTCGTTGTACGCGCCTTCGGTGCCGTCACCGGTGCCGTTGCCACGGCCCATGCTCACCCGGGCGAACGGCTTGGCCGTCGGGCCGAGGTGGGTCACGCCCTGGTGGTTCTCGAAGCCCGTCAGCTGCGGCAGGCCCAGGCGCGGGTCGATGTCCGCGAGGACGTCGCCGACGCACCGCTCGCCCTCACCGCGCACCGTGACGACGTCCAGCAGGCCGAGGCCCTCCTGGCGCTGTCCCTGGTCGTTGACGAATTCCTTGCCGAGGATCTGGTACCCGGCGCAGACGGAGAAGACGATCGCGCCGTTGGAGACGGCGCGCTCCAGACCGCCGTCGCGCAGCAGGCGCTCCGCGGCCAGGCGCTGCGGCCGGTCCTCGCCACCGCCGATCAGGTAGATGTCGCCCGAGGTGGGGATCGGCTGGTCGCTGCGCACGTCCACGCGCTGCACGTCCAGGCCGCGCTGGCGCGCCCGGCGTTCCACCACGAGGGCGTTGCCCTGGTCTCCGTAGGTGCTCAGCAGGTCCGGGTAGACCCACACCAGACGCAGGCTGTTGTCGCTCATGCTCTTGTCCTTATGGGTACTAGTTGCCGACGCGGCGGCGCACGTCCTGGAAGGCGGTGTAGTTGGCGATCAGCTCGATCTGTCCGGGCGGCGCGAGCTGCACGGCCTCGTCGAGGGTGTCGCACACCCGGAACTCCAGGCCCGCGACCTCCAGGCGGACCGCGAGGTCCAGCTTGCGGTCACCGATCACGAAGATCGGGTGACCGGCCAGCCGCGGGTAGTCCACGTCCCACAGCCAGGAGGTGTCGGTGCCGTCGGCGCCGCGCGCGTTCACCGAGAGGATCACCGGGGTCGGCGGGGGATCGATCAGCGAAAACGTTTCGAGCCAGCCCGCCGGGTTCTTCGCGAGCAGCAGCCGCAGCTCACGGCCCTGGAAGTTCACCACGTCGTAGCGGCCGGCGACGGCCTGCACCTGGTACATCCGCTCCAGCGCGACCTGCGGCGGGACGCCGAAGACGGCTGCCACGGCGGCCGAGGTGGCGGCGTTGGCCTTGTTGGCGCGGCCGGGCAGCTGGAGGTGGATCGGCCAGGCCGAGCCGTGCGGGTCCAGGACGTGGTCGCCGGAGAGCACCCAGGTCGGCGTCGGGCGCCGGAATCCGCACTCGCCGCAGAACCAGTCGTCGCCGGGGCGCTGCATGACGCCACCGCAGGAGGGGCACGACCAGGCGTCGTCCTTCCACTCCTGGCCGGCCGCGACCCACACCACGTTCTGCGAGGAGGACGCGGACCACACGATCAGCGGGTCGTCGCAGTTGGCGACGATGACCGCCTTGGACCCCTGCAGGCCCTCGCGCCACTTCTCCGCGAGCATGCGGGTCTCGGCGGCGCGGTCCAGCTGGTCGCGGGAGAGGTTGAGCAGGGCGATCACCTTGGGGGTGACGTCCCGGGCCACTCCGGCCAGGTACTTCTCGTCCACCTCGATGACGCCGTACTTGGCGTCCGAGCCACCGGCCAGCGCCGAGGTGATGCCGGCCGGCATGTTGGCGCCGAGGGCGTTGGAGACGACCGGACCGCTGGCCCGCAGGGCCTCCGCGATCAGTCGGGTCGTCGTGGTCTTGCCGTTCGTCGCGGAGACGAGGACGACATCGAGATGTTGCGCCAGCGCGCCGAGAAGATCGGGGTCGAGCCTGAGTGCGACCTTGCCACCGATCACCGATCCGCTTCCGCGTCCCGCGGCCCGCGACACCGCCGCCGCGGCCTTGCCCGCCGTCACGGCCAGCTTGGCCCGCGGCGAAAGCGGCTCCGTGTTGCCTGCCATCGTCCCTTGTCCTCCTTGCGTCGGTCGGCCCCAGCCTATCCAGTACCTGCCGCGGCCTTGACCGCGGCGCCCCCGCCCCGCCGCGGATCTCCTCATATAGTCGCCCGTCGTAGGCTTACGGCCATGCGACAGCGCCCCATCCCCGGTACCACCGGCCACGTCCGCACCATGAGCCTGCTGGGTGATCCGGTGCTCCGCTCCGCGTGCGCGGAAGTCACCGCATTCGGCCCGGAACTCGACCGGCTCATCGAGGACATGTTCGCCACGATGTACGCCGCCGAGGGTGTCGGGCTCGCCGCGAACCAGATCGGCGTCGGGCAGCGGGTGTTCGTCTACGACTGCCCCGACGACGAGGACGTCCGCCACGTCGGGCACATCGTCAACCCGCGGTTGGTGACGGCCGACGGGGACGAGTTCCTGGGGCCGGAGGGATGCCTGTCCCTGCCGGGGCTGGAGGCGGGCACCCCCCGCTTCGACCACGCGGTGGTGGAAGGGGTCACGTCGGACGGGGCGGCGGTGCGGATCTCGGGGACGGGGTTCTTCGCGCGGTGCCTGCAGCACGAGTGCGACCACCTCGACGGGACGGTGTACGCGGACCGCGTGACGGGCCTGCGAGCCCGTCGCCTGCGGCGCGCCATCCGCAAGACCCCGTGGGGTGCCGAGGGCATCTCCAGCCTCGCCGGCGTGTGGGGGGCGGGGTCTGGGCGGAGCCCCAGGAACCCGGCTCCGCCGGGCACCGCGCCTCAAACGCCGGCGAGGCTGAAATGAGCCGGCGGGGCCGGGTGTGCCGGCGAGGCCGACAGGGTCGGGCTAGAAGCCCGGGCCGTCCGCGCGGTTGCCGGCGGTGGCCAGGCGGCCCCAGAGGAGGTCGGTGAGGCCCGCGACCAGTTCCGCGCGCTCGCAGGGGCGTTCGCCCAGCCACCAGTCGCCGGCCGCGTGCATCATGCCGACGATGCCGTGCCCCCAGATCCGGGCGAGGCGTTCGCCCCCCGGGCCGAGGTCCACCCGTTCACCGATCACCTCGGCCAGTTCCTCGCCGAGCCGGCGCAGCAGCGGGGCCGAGTGCAGGCCGACGTCGAAGCCGCGTTCCGCGGTGTGGGAGTCCTCGGCGGGGTGCATGAGGAAGCGGTAGACCTGCGGGCGGGCCTCGATGGCGGCGAGGTAGGTGTCGAGGGTCGACTCCACCCGGCGGCGCCGCTCGGCGGGGGCGTCGAGCGCGGCCCGCAGCGAGTCGAGCAGTGCGTCGGTGTGCCGGACGGCGAGGGCCTGGTAGAGGCCCGCCTTGTCCCCGAAGTGCCGGTAGAGGATGGGCTTGGTGATGCCGGCCTCCGCCGCGATCGCGTTCATGGAGGCCTTGGGGCCGTCCCTGAGCACGACCCGGTCGGCGGCTTCGAGCAGCTCCCGGCGGCGGCGTTCGGCCGCTCCCGGCTCACCGGCCTGCTGAGTGGTCTCCATGACGTGTTTCTCTCCCCGCCCTTGCGATGTGCGTGACGCCCACGCAACGTAACACCCCGCACACCCTGTCGATCGAATCGGCGGTCATCCCGTCCGGCGGCAGGGCCGGTGCGGGCGGTGCTTGACAGTGCTTACTCGTCAGTAACAGACTGTGGCCTTCGCGTAGGTTACCGCTAGTAACTTCCGCAGGGACGAGTACAGACAGGTGGAGGGGACATGGCGGAGTTCACCATGGAGCTGAACGACGACCAGAAGCAGGTGCGGGACTGGATCCACGGCTTCGCCGCCGATGTGATGCGCCCCGCCGCCGCGGAATGGGACGAGCGCGAAGAGACTCCCTGGCCCGTCATCCAGGAGGCCGCCAAGGTCGGCATCTACTCGCTGGACTTCTACGCCCAACAGTTCTTCGACCCGACCGGCCTCGGCATCCCGATGGCCATGGAGGAGCTCTTCTGGGGCGACGCGGGCATCGCGCTGTCGATCGTCGGCACCGGACTCGCGGCCATCGGCGTCGTCGCCAACGGCACCGAGGAGCAGATCGGCACCTGGATCCCGCAGATGTACGGCACCCCGGACGACGTCAAGGTCGCCGCCTTCTGCTCCTCCGAGCCGGACGCCGGCTCCGACGTCGGCTCGATGCGCACCCGGGCGGTCTACGACCAGGCCAAGGACGAGTGGGTGCTCAACGGCACCAAGACCTGGGCGACGAACGGCGGCATCGCCAACGTCCACATCGTCGTCGCGGTCGTCGACCCGGCGCTGGGGACCAAGGGGCACGCCTCCTTCATCGTCCCGCCGAACACCCCCGGCCTGTCCCAGGGGCAGAAGTTCAAGAAGCACGGCATCCGCGCCTCGCACACCGCCGAGGTGGTGCTGGAGGACGTCCGGATCCCCGGCTCCTGCCTGCTCGGCGGCAAGGAGAAGCTGGACGAGCGCCTCGCGCGGGCCCACGAGCGCGCGCGCAGCGGCGGCGGCGAGCGGGTGAAGAACGCGGCCATGGCCACCTTCGAGGCCTCCCGGCCGGCGGTCGGCGCGATGGCCGTCGGCACCGCCCGCGCGGCGTACGAGGTGGCCCTCGACTACGCGAAGACCCGTACGCAGTTCGGCCGCCCGATCATCGACAACCAGGGCGTGGCCTTCCAGCTCGCCGACATGCGGACGCAGATCGACGCGGCCCGACTGCTGGTGTGGCGGGCGTCCTGGATGGCGGTGGCGGGCCGGCCGTTCGAGTCGGCGGAGGGCTCGATGTCCAAGCTCTTCGCGAGCGAGGTCGCCAAGAAGGTCACCGCCCAGGCGGTCCAGATCCTCGGTGGCAACGGCTTCACCCGCGAGTACCCGGTCGAGCGCATGCACCGGGACAGCGCCATCTACACCATCTTCGAGGGCACCAGCGAGATCCAGCGCCTGGTGATCGCCCGCACGATCTCCGGCATGCCGATCCGCTAGGCCGTCTGGAGGTCGTGCGGTCGCCGGGGTGCGGGGCGGACGCCCCGTACCCCGGTGGCTCGGCCTGCGCGGCGGACGGTGCGGCGTCCTCAGGGCCGGAGCAGCCGCGTGAGGGCCCGGCCGAAGAGGAGCCGGCCCGCCGCCGCGACCAGGGGATCCAGGGCGCGGGGGAGGCCGCGCAGGCGCAGCTCCTCGCGCCAGTGGATCTCGGCGCCGCCCGTGGCGAGGGGGCGGATCTCGATCTCCGCCCAGCCCGTCACCGTCCGGCCGCGCTTCTCCAGTCGAACCAATCCCGACAAACCCTCCACGGGGGGTCGCCACACGACGACTTCCATGCGGTCGTCGAATGTGATCCTGCTCACGCCCGTACGTGCCGTGAAGATCGTTCCGACGTGGGTGGGCGGCGGCGTCTCGATGATCGTCCGGGTGAGCGGGACCTGTGCGCCGTGGCGCTCCCAGTCCGTGAGCATCGACCACGCCTCGACCGGCGGAAAAGACGTGCGGTGAATGATCCGGATAGCGGGCATGAGCGCATCGTAATCGGGCATACACACCGTGAACTGGACGGCGGATATGGGTTCCGTCCGGGGGCGGCGATCAGTAATACTCACCGCCACCGTGGATCGCGGAATCGACCGGGTGACCACCGGCGCTCCCGCCCCACTTCGCGAGGAGGTGCGCCATGTGCTCCCACCAGCCACCCTGCCCTACCGCCGACAGCGCCGATCACGACGCCGCCCGCATTGTGGCCTCTCACCCGGAACAGGGCTGGAGCCTGCTGTGCAACGGAGTCGTGATGTTCGACGACACCGGTGAACTGCTCCCCGACAGCCGCACGGTGGAACCCCGCCGCCCGGCCCTGGTCTGAGCGAGGAGGCAGCATGCGCCAGCAGCTGATCCGTAAGCCCGTCCCGAAGCCCGCCCCCCGAGACCTGGACCTGCGTACACCGTCGGGCAGACCCCTCCCGTACTGACGGGAGCCCAGGATTTAGGCCGTACCCCGGTCCCACCGGCCGAGACTCAGCCGGTGGGCGCCGCCGCGCCGCCCAGGAACGCCGTCTCGTAGGCGGCGTCCCCGATCGCCGCGCGGGCCTGCCGCTCGCCCTGGTCCCGTAGGGCCGTCAGCGAGGGCGAGCCCATCTGCGGCCGGCCCACCGTGCGCCACCAGGCGTGCCCGGTGCCCAGCAGCCGCGCCGCGAGTTCCCCGTCGCCCAACCCGGCCACCGCCGCGGCCAGCAGGTCCAGGCCGAGCGCGATGCCGAAGCGGTCGCCGAGCAGCCGTTTCCCCGAGAGCATGGCCCGTACGTGCCGGGCGGCCTCCCCGTGGTCCCCGAGGCCCAGCGCGGCCACGGCCAGGATGTAGTCCGCGTACGCCCGCAGCCAGCGCTCGCCCAGCTCCACGCAGGCCTCCCGCAGGGACCGCGCCTCCTCGGTCGCCTCCTCGAAACGCCGCAGGTCGCACAGGGCGTAGCCGGTGGCCAGCTTGCACAGGAGCCAGCCCGCGCCGCTGGTGCGTCCGCCGTGTCCCGCCCGGGCCCGGGGGCCGGCCAGCCGCAGGGCCCGTACGGGATCGCCGGGCATGAGGACGGAGACCGCGTGCAGGTAGCCCGCGCGCAGCTCCCGCTCCGGGTCCGCGAGCCGGGCCGCGTCGCGTGTGCACTCGCCGCCGAGCTTCTGGGCCGCGTCCAGGTCGCCCTGGAGCAGCGCGGTGAGCCCGAGGGCCCACACGGCCTGGTTGTACGCGGCCCCCGAACGCGGAGCGGCCCGCAGGGCCCGTTCCAGGAAGCCGCGGCCCTCGTGCACGTGCCCGCACGCGAACCAGTAGAACCACAGCGCCCCGGCCATCTCCAGCGCCGCCGTCGGGTCGGCGGCGATCAGGTGTTCCAGGGCCGTACGCAGCTGCGCGTGCTCGGCGGTGATCCTGCGGTACCAGTCCACCTGCCCCGGGCCCAGCCATCCGCGGTCGGCGGCCTGGGAGAGCGCCGCGTACCAGTGGGCGTGCCGGTCGGTGACGATCTCCACCTCGCCGAGCTCGCCCAGCCAGTCCTGCCCGTACTCGCGGATCGTGTCCAGCATCCGATAGCGGGGCCCGGTCCCGCGTTCCTCGATGCGCAGCACCACGGACTTGGCGGCGAGGCCCGCCAGCGCGCGCTCCACCCGGGCGGCCGGCAGCGGTCCGCCCGAGCAGACGGCGCGTGCCGCCGCGATGTCGAAGTCACCGGTGAAGACCGAGAGTCGGGCCCACAGCAGCCGTTCCAGCGGCTCGCACAGTTCGTGGCTCCAGCCGATCGTGGTCCGCATCGTCTGATGCCGGCGCGGTAACGCGGCCGCCCGGGCGTCGGACAGCACCTCGAAGCGCTCCCCGATCCGCTCGGCCATGTGCTCCAGCGTCCACAACCGCATGCGGGCGCCCGCGAGTTCCAGCGCGAGCGGGATGCCGTCCAGGCGTCGGCACACCTCGGCGGCCACAGCGGTCCGCGCGGGGTCGGCGAAGACGGCAGCCGCCCCCGGGGTCGCGGCCAGGGCGCGGGCCCGGAACAGGGCGAGGGCGTCGCTGTCGGCCCCCTCGCAGGGCAGCGGCCGGACCTCGAGGACCTCCTCGGTCGGCATGCCGAGCGGCTCGCGGGAGGTGACCAGGATCGTCAACCCGGGTGCGGACTGCAGGAGTTCACCGACCAGGTGGCGGCAGTCGGCCACCAGGTGCTCGCAGGTGTCCAACACCAGGAGCAGCTCCTTGTCGGCCATCCACGCGCACAGCTCCTCGTCGGGAGGGCGCGGAGAGTGGTCGGCGAGGCCGACCGTGTGGGCGACGGTGGCCGTGAGCAGGCTCGGGTCGCGCAGCGGGGACAGCTCCGCCCACCAGACTCCGTCGGGGCGGGCCTGGCGGGCGGCGGCGACGGCGCGTAGGGCGAGCCGCGACTTGCCGACGCCCCCCACGCCCGTGAGCGTGACCAGTCTTCGTTCGCGCAACAGGTCTTCGAGCAGCTGGAGTTCCTGCTCCCGACCGAAGAAGCTCGCAGGTTCCGGGGGGAGGTTGCCGGGCACCGGGCAGGGAGCCGGTCCGGGATCGCCGTCCGCGGAGTCTGCCTGATTGTCATGGAACGAATACTCACCGAACACGGATGTATTGTGCGCGATCTTTCCGGGCGGCCGCGCCGTTCGAGCCGGATCGGTGTCTTCTTTCACGCGACGAGTGTGATCCGCCGCTCCGCGGAGAAGGATCCCCAGTTGCCGTCGGGCAGTCTGGCCCGCAGTTTCACGGCCCACACCGTGCCGGCGGGTTCGGCCACCGTGATCCGGTGTTCCGCCCGGCCGCTGGGCACCGCACCCGCTCCGAACTGGATGACGGTGGTGGGCCGTCCGTTGACGTACAGCTCGTACTCGGTGGTCTCGCCACCGGTGTCCGGGGCGGTCCAGGTCAAGGTGACGGTGCCGGGGGAGGCGGTCGCGGCGAATTCGGCGGGGGCGGTGCCCGGGCCGTCACCGGATGCGGGTGGGGTCGTCACGTCCACCGCAGGGCCGTCGGGGGAGGAGTTGTCCGCCCCGTCGCGGGCCCGGACGGTGAAGGTGTAGACGGTGTCGGGCCGGAGGACGTCCAGGGTCGTGGCGCTCTCGCCGGGGCCGGCGGTGTGGATGCGGACGCCGCCCTGGTAGATGTCGTAGGCCGTGACGCCGGTGTCGTCGGTCGCCGCCGTCCAGGTCACCCGGGCGGACCGCGGTCCGGTCGCCCGGGCGGTGGTGGCGGCCGGGGGAGTGGGAGCCGTGCGGTCCTCGGCCTTGGCGGCGGGCGTGGTCACCCGGGTGACCGGGGCGGGGGCGGAGAGGTTGCCGGCGGCGTCCTCGGCCCGGACCGTGAAGGCATAACCGGTCTGCGGGGCGAGGCCGGTGATGTCCACCATGGTCTTCTCGGCGGGGAGTTCACGGACCAGACGGTCGGCCTCGAAGACCTGGTAGCCGGTCACCCCGTCCCGGTCGGCGGCCGCGTTCCACATGACGTGCACGCTGGTGGCGCTGCCGGCCTGGGCGGTCAGGCCGGCGGGGGCGGGCGGGGGTCGGGTGTCGGGCGTGGTGCAGGCCGTGAGGCCGGTGAGGCCTGCGACGGCCAGGCAGAGGGCGAGCGTGGGGGCGCTGCGTCGCACGGGGGTGCCTTCCTCGGCTTCCTTGGCTCCTTATTGGTCTAGACATATATGGCACGGCGGGCGGGAGCCCGACAAGACCCCTGCGTCCGGCGGCCCGTGGCGTGCCCGGATTCGCGTCCGTCTGTTCCGGACGGCGGCGGCGACTCCACCGTCCTCGACAGTGCCGCGTCGGGGCCGACCGGTCGTGACGAGATCGTCAAGGACCGACCGCCCGTCACGGACGGTCAACACCCGTACGGCGGACACATCTTTCGCCCGAAGGCACCCCCTCCTGCGCCACCATGGCGGCGAGTAAGGAGGTTTCGATGGTGATTTCTCTCTCGGTGGTCGTCCTGCTCCTCATCCTGGCCTGGATCTTCCTGCGCAGCGGCGGACTCAAGTTCTCGCACGCCCTCGTCTGCGCACTGCTCGGCTTCTACCTCGCGAGCAGCAGCATGGCCACGACCATCCACAACGGTCTGACGGCCACCGCGAACGTGGTGGCCGGCCTCAATCCTTGATCGACTGTTGCGCGTTCGTGAATCATCCGGCCCGTCCATGGACTCCTCGTGCGGTGCGATCTAGCGTCTGGCGGCGGCGCGACATCAGACGCAATGTCAACAACGCACAGAGACATGGAGGAAGCCCGGATGCTCCGAAGATCGCTGAACTGCGCCGTGCTGCCCGTCGTCGCCGCACTCACGGTGATGTACGGCGGCTCCTCGGCCCAGGCCGAGGAGATACCCAAGGCCCCCGGTCACCGCCTCGTCACCCACTACGACGGCAGCCCCGCGGCCGCCGCACCGCTGCCCGGCGAGGCACCGCCGCAGCACCCCTTCCTCGCACCCAACGGCCGCAGCGGCATGCACTCCGACGCGGCGGGCAGCGCCACCTCCCCGTGGTCGGGCCCGCTCGGCAGGAACCCGAAGGTCACCAGCGAGAAGATCGCCGCCCTCGGCGGTGAGTGCGCCACCGCGACCTTCGACTCGGCCGGCCGGCTCGTCACGGTGTGCGGCACCTTCTCCGGCTTCAAGGTCAAGCTCCTCGAACCCCGTACGCTCGCCACGCTCGCGGAATACCAGCTCCCGCAGCGCTCCTCGACGGTCGAGGCGATCACCTCGCTCGACTTCGCGAAGATCTTCAAGGACACCTCGGGCGGCGCCTACTTCTACCTGGACGACCAGGACCGGGCCGTGCTGGCCGACTCCCGCCAACACATCCTGCGCCTCGGACACTCCCAAAGCCCCGACGGCACCTGGAAGTTCACGGTCGACGACGACTGGGACCTCACCGGGCAGGTCCCCCACGACTGCGTGACCTGGACCAACCTGTGGCCCAGCGGCACCTGCGACCCCGTCACCTCCGTGATGCCCGACTGGGACGGGCGGATCTGGTGGGTCACCCGCCAGGGACGGGTCGGCACGGTGGACCCGGCGACCGACCGGATCCGCTCCGTCCGACTGCCGGGCGAGGAGATCCAGAACTCCTTCTCGGTCGCCGAGGACGGAGTCTCCATCGTCTCCGACCACGCGCTCTACAGCTTCCGCGCCGGCGCCGACGGCACCCCTGAGGTGCAGTGGCGCCAAACGTACGACCGTGGCACGGCGTCCAAGCCCGGCTCCGTCAACCAAGGCTCGGGCACGACCCCGGACCTCTTCGGCCAGAACTACGTCGCCATCACCGACAACGCCGACGACCGGATGAACGTCCTGGTCTACAAGCGGGGCGTGGACGTGCCCGCCGACCGTCGACTGGTCTGCAAGGTGCCGGTGTTCGGCTCCGGCGCCTCGACCACCGACAACTCGCTCATCACCTGGGGCAACAGCATCGTCGTCGAGAACAACTACGGCTACGAGAACCCCACCACCCTGCTGCTGGGCAAGTCCGTCGTGGGCGGAGTCGCCCGCATCGACGTACGCGCCGACGGCAGCGGCTGCGACACGGTCTGGGAGAGCGCGATCCGCGCTCCCTCCGTGGTCCCCAAGCTCTCCACCGCGAACGGGCTGCTCTACTTCTACGAGAAGGAGCCCAACGCCTGGGGCATCGACGCCTGGTACCTCACGGCCGTGGACTTCCGCACGGGCGAGCGCCGCTGGCGGCAGCTGACCGGCACCGGCCCGCTCTACGACAACAACTGGGCCCCGATCACCCTCGGCCCCGACGGCACCGCGTACGTCGGTGTCTTCAACGGCATCGTCGCGGTCCGCGACAACTGACCGACGAACCGCCCGCCGCCGGATCCCTCCGGCGGCGCGTGGCGTCGGTGCGGGACGTGGTCGAACCCCGGCCGCGAACACGGCCCTTCGACGGTTGCGCGGTCCCGGCCCGGGGTACTCCAGCATGATGTGCGGGCATGGGGTGGCAGGCGGGTGCCGAAGCGGGATCGTCACCTGCGGCCGCGCACGGCCCGCACCACCTCGGCGACGGCCTCGAGAATCCGGGCGCGGTCCCGCGAAGGGGTGCCCTTCACCGCGGCGACCACGATGAGCACGGCCGCAGTGGCCGTGACCACCATGCAGACGACGGGCACCAGGGCCCACACCGTGACGTCCATGACGATTCCTCCGTCCAAGCCGCCGACGGTCGAGCGGCACGAGAGACATCCCAGCAGGACGGTCCGGGCCGGCGAAGACTTGCCGGACCGGGCGGATGGAATCGACGACATGCCAGGTCGCAAGCACGTCCAGCCATCATCCGGGCGGATCCGCCGGATTCCGGGACTCGCGAAGGGGACGCGGTGAGCAAGAAGACGAATCCGGGAGCCGAGAGGCAGACGCTGCGCGACGCGCTGGCGGCGCTGGAAGGGCGGGCGCTCCAGGCAAGGAAACGCAACGGGCCGACCGATGAGGGCAACGCCCGGCCGAACCAGGCCATCAGCCGCGAAGGGGCGATCGACGAGGCGAACTCCCGACGGAAGGCCGCCGGGATGGGCGAGCTCAGGTCGAGCACCGTGGGCGGCTGGTTCGAGAAGGGCACCCCGGCCAAGGACTTCGAGGACCTGTGGGCACTGGTCGAAGTGCTACTGGTGTGGTCCGGACTGCCGGGAGCGGAAACCGTCGACATCTCCTCCCGTGCCAAGGCGAGAGCACGATGGACCAGCAGCAAGGAGGTGTGGAAGGCCCGGTGGGAGCAGGCCAAAGCCCAGCGGCCGCTCCCCGGACCGCCGCACGAACCTGTGCTGGTCGGTACCTTTCCGCAGGTCGTTTCGTGTTTCCAGGACCGTGCTCTCGTCGGTGAACTGGACGCGGCACTGGCCGGCTCGGGCACGGTGGTGTTGTCGCAGGTTCTCGCCGGAACCGGCGGGGTCGGCAAGACGCAGCTCGCGGCCCACTACGCCAAGACGATCCGAGGTTCGGTCGACGTGCAGGTGTGGGCGACGGCGACCAGCCGTGACTCGGTCGTATCCACGTATGCCGCCGCCGCACGCAAAGTCTGCGCAGGTGTCCCGGACGAACCGGAACAGGCCGCGGTCATGTTCCGCGATTGGCTGGAGACGACCGATCGAAGCTGGCTGCTCGTCCTGGACGACGTCACGGAGGCGGCGAACCTGCTGCACCTGTGGCCACCGCAGAGATCTTCGGGACAGTGCTTGATCACCACCCGCAACCGCAACGCACGGATCCTCCGGGGCCGCCGTCTGATGGACGTAGGAGTGTTCACCGAGGCGGAGGCCGTGTCCTACCTCGCCGCCGAACTGGCCGAATATGGGCGGACGGAAGAACGGCACGAGCTTGCCGCCCTCGCGGACGATCTCGGCCACCTGCCACTCGCCCTGGCCCAGGCCGCCGCCTACATGCCGACGAAACGCCTGACGTGCACGGCGTACCGAGCCCGTCTGGCCGAACGAACGCTGGCCACGGCGATGCCCCCTCCGGGGGACCTCGGAGATCACCAGCACACCCTGGCCGCGGTATGGAACATGTCCATCGAGGCCGCCGATGAGCTGCATCCTGCCGGACTCGCCCGCCCTGTGCTCCAGTTGGCATCCATGCTGGATCCCAACGGCATCCCGATCGGCGTCCTGACCGGCGCACCCGTCCTCAACCACCTCATGACCCATGCCGCGTACGGCTCCCCGCGACACGAACCGGAGCCCTCATCGGCGCAGACCGATGCCGAGGAGGTGACGAACGCCCTGCACAACCTTCGCCAGCTGAGCCTCGTCGACTGCATACCCGACGGACCCGAAGACGGGATCCGGACCGTACGGGTCCACCAGCTCGTCCAACGGGCCGTCCGCGAAAGCCTCACTGCTGACCAGCGCCGCCGGACGGCCCGGGCGGCCGCCGACTCCCTGACCGCCAGTTGGCCTCAGGTCGAACGTGACACCGCCCTCGGTCTGCAGTCCAATGCCACTGCCCTGGTCGCCCTGCGGGCCAATGTCGTCGCACTCATCGAATGTGCTGAAGAACCCCTGTACGAGAGCGATGTCCACCCCGTTGTCTTCCGGCTGGGGGAAAGCCTCGCCAGGGTCGGTATGGTCGATGCCGCTCACAAGTACTACCGTCGCGTTTTCGCCGTGGCCGGGGAGACCCTTGGCCCCGAGCATCCCGACACGCTGGAAGCCCAGGACAGCCTCGGTACCTGGTTGGGGGAGTCCGGTGACCTGCGGAGCGCTCTGAAACACCTCGGGGAGGCGCTGGAAACCCGAAAAAGGGTCCTGGGCCCACAGCACCCTGACACCTTGACCACTCAAAGTCATATGGCTGAATACCTGAGTCTCTCCGGCGACCTGGTCGGCGCCCAGGAGAAGCTCGACGAGGTGCTGGACGCGCGAAAGGCGATCTTCGGTGAACTCCATCCGGAAACCTTGATCGCCCAGAACAATTCCGCCCGCCTCAGGGCGGTGACCGGAAGTCCGGAAGAGGCCGCGGTCGAGTTCGAGGAAGTCTTCAGGAAGGCGGCCGAGGTGCTGGGGCCGGAGCACCCGGACACGCTGTCGGCCCGGGGTAATCTCGCCTTCTGCCGGGGGAAGTCCGGGAATGCGCAGAAGGCTGTGCATGAATATTCCGAACTGCTGAAGATCTCCGCTCGGGTCATGGGTCCTGAACACCCCGACACGCTCATCGCCAGGGGCAACCTGGCTCGATGGACAGGGGAGTCCGGTGATGCCGTCGGCGCCGCGGCCGCATTCGCCCTCCTGCTCGAAGACATGGTGCGCGTCCTCGGTGAAGGCCACCCGATCACGCTGACGACGCGCCGCATGCTCGACCAGTGGCAGCAGAGCGCCGAAGGCGGCCATCGATCGGAGTGATCGTCCGCACGTGAACCGGACGCGTCCGATACGGCAGCCCGGGTCGGCGCCGCGCCCCTCACGCCGACCGGCGGTGCCACTCCTCGGCGAGCAGGCGGTAGGAGTTCACCCGGTCCGCGTGCCCGTGCGTGATCGTGGTGATCAGCAACTCGTCCGCGTCCGTCGCCTCCTGGAGTCGCTCCAGGTCATCGGCGACGGTCCGCGCCGAGCCGACGAACCGGGTCTCCACCCGGTCGGCCACCAACCGTCGATCCTCCTCGGTCCACGGCAGGGCCCGCGCCTCGGCCGGGGTGGGGTAGGGGATGGCACCCTCGGCCGTCCGGATGCTGCGTACCCAGGCCCCGTAGCCGGTGGCCAGTTCGCGCGCCGCCTCCTCGTCCTCGGCCACCACCACATCGGCGGACACCGTCAGATACGGCCGTTCCAGCTCGGCCGACGGCTTGAACGCGGCCCGGTACCCCTCGGCCGCCTCCAGCACCGCCGCCGGACTGACGTGGTAGTTCGCCGCGAACCGCAGCCCGTTGCGGCCCGCCGTCTCCGCGCTCACCCCGCCGCTGCTCCCCAGGATCCACACGTCCACCTCGGCCCCCTCGCCGGGGACGGCATGCGCCTCCACCCCCTCCGGCGAGCGGTACTCGCCCCGCAGCAGCGCGAGCACGTCGTCGACCTGCTCGCCGTACTCCTGCGGCCGGGCCCCCGGCAGGTTCAGCAGCTCCTGTTGCAGGGCCACCCGCGGATGGCCCAGGAGAGGGGCGAAGGAGAACGGCTCGGGGATCCGCAGCCCGTTCGGGGTGTACCCGTCCACGACGGGGGTGAGCGGCGGCCGCGGCGCCGGACCCTCGGACGGCCGGGGGCGGCCCGCCGAGCGGCCCAACCCGAGGTCGATGCGCCCGGGATGCAGCGCGTCGATCAGGCCGAACTCCTCGACCGTCGACAACGCGGTGCGGTGCCCGAGCTGTACGGCGCCGGAGCCGAGCCGGATGGTCGAGGTCGCGGATGCGGTCAGCGCGAGCACGACCGCCGGGGACGTCCCGGCGACCCCGGGATTGAGGTGGTGCTCGGCGAACCAGTAGCGGGCGTAGCCGAACTCCTCGGCCCGCCGCGCGAGATCGATGCTGCGCCGCAGGGCATCGGCGGCGGTGGAACCGGAGGAGACGGGGACGAGGTCGAGGACCCCGAGAGGGATGCCGGGCATGGCCGGACTCCTTAAAGGTCGGGGAGGGCGGGGTCGGGGAAGGCGGGGTCGGGTATCGCGCGGCGCAGGACCGGGGCGATCTCCGACTGGAAGAGTTCGAGCGAGGCGCGGTGGTCCGCCTCGGGGAGCCCGCCCGCCTCGGCCTGCAGGTGCAGGGCCGTGTGGCCGAAGGCCTCGTGGTAGCGGTGCACCTTCTCGATGACCTGCTGGGGGCTGCCGATCAGTGCCGAGCTCCGCTCGACGAAGTCCTCCAGCGTCGGGAAGACCGGGGCGGTGCCCAGCTGCTCGTGGAAGGCGAGGTAGCGGGCGAACGCGGGCCGGTACGCCGCGACCGCCTGCTGTGAGCTCCGGGCCGCGTGGTAGCCGGCCGTGCCCGCGCCGACCACGGCCCGCGCGGGATCGTGCCCGTAGTGCTCCCAGCGCTCCCGGTAGTGGCGGATCAGTTCGGCGTAGGGGCCGATCGGGTGGGTGACGTTCGCCGAGAACAGCGGATCGCCGTACCGCGCCGCGAGGTCGACCGACTCCCGGCTGGTGGCACTGCCGTGCCAGACCCGCAGCGTCCGCCGGTACGGCCTCGGCAGCACCTCGGCGCCGCTGAGCGCGGGCCGGAAGCGCGGCCGCGCGCTGACCTTGTCCTCCCGCCAGATCCGGCGGAACAGCTCGTAGCCCTCGGCGTTACGGGCCCACTGGTCCTCGGGGGTCACCTGGAACAGCTCGCGCTGCGCGGTGCCGTTGCCCTTGCCGATCATCAGCTCCAGGCGCCCGTCGCTGAGGTGGTCGAGTGTCGCGTAGTCCTCGTACGCCCGTACCGGGTCGAGCAGGCTCAGGGTGGTGACGGCGGTGAACAGCCGGATCCGGCGGGTCAGCGCGGCGATGTGGCTGAGCACCACGGGCGGTGAGGAGGACAGGAACGGCCGCTCGTGGCGCTCTCCCACGCCGAAGCCGTCGAAGCCGAGCTCCTCCGCCCGCAGTGCGGCGGCGACCACCTCACGGAACCGCTCCCGGGTGGGCCTGAGGCATCCCGTCACCGGGTCCGGGGAGTCCGCGATCAGGGTGATGGCGAGGAACTTCACGAGACCGAGGCAGGCGCAGGCGCAGGGGCGGAGGTGGAGGCGGAGGCGGAGGTAGGTGTCGGGACCGCGAGGCCGAGGTGGTCGCGCAGGGTGGTGCCCTCGTACTCGGTACGGAAGACCCCCCGCTCCTGGAGCAGCGGTACGACGGAGTCCGCGAAGCCGTCCAGGCCGCCCGGGGTGATGTGGGGGACCAGGATGAAACCGTCGGCGGCGTCGGCCTGCACCAGCGCGTCGATCGACTCGGCGATCGTGGCGGCCGAACCGACGAAGGTCTGGTCGGCGGTGGCCCTGATGACCAGCTCGCGGATGGACAGGTTCTTGGCCCGGGCCAGCTCGCGCCACTGCCGGGCGGTGGCGAGCGGATCGCGGAACTGCCGTACGCTCGCCCGCCCCAGGGCGATGGTGTTCTCCCCGAGCAGGGGGTCGATCTCGGGCAACGGGCCGTCCGGGTCGTAGGCGGACAGGTCCCGGTTCCAGACGTGCTCCAGGAACTTGATCGCGGTCTGCCCGCTGACCTGGAGGCGGCGCACCTCGTGCGCGATCTCCCGGGCCTCCGCGTCGGTGTCGCCGAGCACGAAGGTGGCCGCGGGGAGGATCTTCAGCTGGTCGCGCGTCCGGCCGTGCCGGGCGAGCCGGCCCTTGACGTCCGCGTAGAACTCCCGGCCCGCGTCCAGGGTTCCGTACCGTCCGAAGATCGCGTCGGCGCCGGCGGCGGCGAACTCCCGGCCCTCCTCCGAGTCGCCCGCCTGGAAGATCACGGGCCGGCCCTGTGGGCTGCGCGGCACGTTGAAGCGACCCTCGATGTCGAAGTGCCGGCCCCGGTGGGCGAAGGCCCCGGCCCGCGCGTCACGCAGGAAGGTGCCGGACCCCGCGTCGGCGGCGATCGCGGAGCCGTCCCAGGAGTCGAAGAGTTCGGTGGCGGTGGCCAGGAACTCCTGGGCGCGGGAGTAGCGGTCCTCGCGCGGCAGGAATCCGCCGCGCCGGAAGTTCTCGCCGGTGAAGGCGTCCCAGGAGGTGACCACGTTCCAGGCGGCCCGGCCCTCCGAGAGGTGGTCGAGGGTGGCGAACTGGCGGGCCACCTCGTAGGGCTCGTTGAAGGTGGAGTTGATGGTGCCGGTCAGGCCCAGCCGATCGGTCACCGCGGCCAGGGCGGCGAGCACCGTGAAGGTGTCGGGCCTGCCGACCACGTCCAAGTCATATATCTCACCGCCCTGTTCGCGAAGCCGCAGGCCCTCCGCCAGGAAGAGGAAGTCGAACTTGGCGCGCTCGGCCGTCCGCGCGAAGTGGACGAACGAGTCGAAGTCGATATGGCTGCCGGCGGCCGGGTCGCTCCACACGGTGGTGTTGTTGACGCCCGGGAAGTGGGCCGCGAGATGGATCTGCTTGAGCGGCTTGCTGCTCATGGTTCGTCCTTCCGGATGGTCCGGGGTCGGGCGGCGGGTCGCGCGGCGGTCAGGCGGCGGGCCGTGCGTAGCGGTTGGCCGGACGCTCCAGCCCGAGCAGGCCGCGCAGCGTGTCCGCCTCGTAGGCGCGGCGGAAGACCCCGCGCCGCTGGAGTTCCGGCACCAGGGTCCGGGTGATGGCGGGCAGGTCGTGGGCGATCACGCCCGGCCGCAGCAGGAAGCCCGACAGTCCTGCCGCCCGCCGCTCCAGGAGCAGGTCCGCCAACTGCCCGGGGCTTCCGGTGAAGACCGCGCCGTCACCGGCGTACGGGTCGCCCGCGAGCGCGTCGAGGCGCTCCAGGCGGGCGGCGGCGGCCGGGGCGTCCGCGTCGAGGAACACCGTGAGTTCACCGAAGAGGTGCAGCGGGTCCGCGGCGAGCCCGGTCGCCTCCCGGGCCCGTCGGATCGCCGCCACGGCGGCGCGCGTACCGTCCCCGTCGTGCGCGGGCACGTACCCGACCTCGACGGACCGGGCGATGAGCGCGTACGAGGCTTCGCCGGTGCCGGACGCGGTGACGAGAGGCTGCCCCTGCGGCGGGCGTGGAGTGATCGAGGGGCCCCTCACCCTGAAGTGGCGGCCCTCGAAGTCGATGTGGTGCAGCTTCTCGCGGTCGACGAAGCGGCCCGTGGCCACGTCCCGGATCTCCGCGTCGTCCTCCCAGCTGTCCCACAGTCGCCGGACCACCTCGACGTGGTCGGCGGCCTCCGCGTGCAGCTCCCCGTCCGCGAACGGAGCGGTGCGCCGTCCGAAGTGCCGTGCCTCGTGGGCGAGTCCGGACACCTGGATCCGCAGGCCGGCGCGGCCGCGGCTGACGTGGTCGAGCGTGGCGATCGCCTTGGAGATGTGGAAGGGCTCGGTGTGGGTGGCCGTCACGGCCGGGACCAGCCCGATGCGCCGGGTCAGGGGCGCCACCCGGGCCGCGGTGAGCACCGCGTCCAGCCGCCCGCGGACCCGGTCCGTGCGCTCGTCGGATCCGGTGGGTGAGGAGGACTGCAGGGCGAGACCGTCCTCGAAGGTGATGAAGTCGAGGAGCCCGGCTTCGGCCTCGGCGGCGAGACCGGCCCAGTAGCGGGCGGTGAACAGCTCGGTGGGTCGGGCACCCGGCTCGCGCCAGGCGGCCGGGTGCCGGCCCGCTCCGTCGAGGGCGACGGCGAGGTGCAGGGGCGCCGGGGAAGATGAGGGAGCGGACACGGAGAATTGCGCCTTCCTGCTCGGCGTGCGGAAAAGGGAAGCCGATGCGGATCAGGTAATTCGGCCCGTCATCAATTTCTTCGAAAACGCTACGTCCGATAGTGGTGGCATACAATGACCGCAATATTAAGAGAACTTGGCAGCGGTGTTGCCCGGGGCCCGGACGGCCAGGAAGAAGGGCCGGCGGCGCAGGGTGAAGCCGATCGACTCGTAGAGCCGGACGGCCCGCGTGTTGCTCGCCGAGGTGTGCAGGAACGGGACCTCGCCGCGCTCCCGGATGCCCGCGGCGACGGCCCGCACCAGCCTCGTCGCCAGGCCCTGGCCGCGGTGGTCGGGATGGGTGCACACCGCGCTGATCTCGGTCCAGCCGGGCGGACGCAGCCGCTCCCCGGCCATGGCGACCAGCCGGCCCCGCCGGCGGATGCCGAGGTACGTGCCCAGCTCGACGGTGCGGGGCAGGCAGGGGCCGGGCTCGGTCAGCCGGATCAGTTCGAGGACCTCCCGCACGTCGTCGGCGCCCAACCGGACCGCCTCCGGGGCCGGTGCGAGGGGACGATCGCCCGCAGTGCCTGCGGCAGGACGATCCGGGTGAAGCGGTAACGCCCGGGCAGTCCCAGCGCGGCCGCCGCCTCGTGCTGACCCTGGTCCACGGAGAGCAGGCCCGCCCGTACCACCTCGGCCGCGTACGCGGCTTCGGCCAGGCTCAGGCCGACGACCGCGATGACCATGTCCGGGGCTGGTCGGGATGCGTCGAAGGTGAGGAAGGCCGGTCCGAACGGTACCCCGATGCTGAGGGTGGGGTAGAGCGCCCCGAGGTTGTAGAGGAAGAGCAGGACGACGATCAGCGGCACGGAACGCAGCAGCCAGACGTACGTCCAACTCACCGACCGCAGCACCGGGTTGGCGGAGAGCCTGGCGAGGGCCGGCAGGACACCGCCGACCAGGCCCAGCACCGCGCTGTACGCGGCCACCTGAAGGGTGATGAGCAGCCCGTCGAGAATGACGGGCCGCAGGAAGAGGCCGCCGATGTCGACGTCTGCGGCGTAAGCCAGGCGGCCCGGAGAAGGGCTGTCAACGTTTCTGATCGCTATCCGGATAAGCGCCCGGCAATTTCATCGGCCGTACATGAAACGCCTTCCGGCGAAATAGTTCGGGGTGCATGAGAGGTACGTGGGGTACCTGTGGCACATGGGGGCGTCAGGTGTGCGAGGGCCGTACGGGACGCACGGGGTGTGCGAGTGCGCCTCACAGCCAGGGGAACTGCTCGGCGGCGTACCGGTAGGCGCGGAAGACGGAGTTCTGGGCGCCGGCCGAGGACTCCAGGCCCACGCCCTCCCCGAAGGACCGGAACTGCGGGACCACGAACTCCCACACCACGTCCCCGCCGGGAGTCACCTCGAAGAGCCGCCCGAAGGAGCCTTCGGCGATGAAGGTGTTGCCGTTCGGCAGGCGCTGGGCGCTGGACATGTACGGGCTGAAGAAGTTCTGCGGCGGGTTGTCCTCGTACGCCCACACCTCCTTGCCGGTGGACGGGTCGAGCTCCAGCACCCGCGAGTACGGCACCGAGGTGGTGTCGCGGTAGGTGCCGTTGTCGAAGACCAGCAGGGTGCCGCCGGGCAGTTCGTGCGGATGGTGCTGCTGGGCGAGCACGTCCGGGCCGATGCGCCACCGCACCGACCCGTCGGTGCGATCGACGGACACGGTGGTGGACGCGCTGCGGAAGCCCACCACGATCGAGCCGTCCGCGCTCTCGTTGACGGTGTTGGCCATCGGCCAGTGGTTGCGGGCGAAGTGCCGGTTCAGCGGTACCTCCTCCGGGTCCAGGTGCTCGATGGCGGCCCAGCGCCACACGATCTCCCCGTCCCAGGTCAGCTCGTACACCACGTCCCCGTAGATCACCCCGCCGGGCGCCTCGGAGCCGGGGATGCCGCCCCGGATCCGGGCCGCGTCGGCCGGGTCCAGCGGCTCCACGGCCCCGATGAGCAGGTTGCCGTTGCGCAGGATCGAGGCGTCGTGGTGGTGGAAGGGGTGCCGCACCTCGCGGAGCACGGTGGAGTCCGGCGCCAGCTCCTGGAAGATGCCGCCGTGGTAGACGTCCCAGATGGGGAAGAGGGTCGGACCGCTCGTGTCCTTGGCCGCGTAGAAGAGGTTGCCGTTCGGCAGGATCTGGGCCTGACGGCCGGGCGGGTGCGGGGAGTTCCAGGTGTGGACCGGTCGGCCCTCGATGTCGACGAGGTGGATCTCGCCGGCGCTGGTGATCGGTGTGTAGAGGGTGAGGCCGCCGTAGCTGCGCTCGGGGTCGTGGGCGATCAGGCCGACGCCGCGGCGGCGCAGGGTGTTCTGGTCGACGGTCATGGGATCTCTCCTCGGTGCGTGTGCGTGTGCGTGTGCGTGCGGGTGTGTGCGTGCGGGGTTCAGCGGACGGTGACGGCGGCCGGGTCGACGGCCGTCAGGGGGCCGGAGTCGAGGAATCGCAGCAGCGCGGCGCGGTCGGCGGCGCCGGGCAGGTTCTGGGCGGCCTTGGCCCAGGCGGCCTCCTCCTCCAACTGGGCCAGCAGTTCGGGGGAGAGGGTGGTGCCGTACGTGTAGCGGGGCTGGTAGGTCTCGACGTAGGCGGCCTGCAGGACGCCCTTGGACTGGGCGAGTACGGCCTTGCGCGCCGCGGCCGGGTCGGCTTCGAGCTCCCGCTGGGCGCGCAGCAGCGTACGCAGGACCGCGGTGGTGCTCTCCGCGTTAGCGGACGGGCCGGCGACGAGGAGGGTCCTGGCCGTGTATCCGGTGAAGGGGAGCTCGGCGTAGGCGCCGCCGAGGGCGGTGCGCGCGGCGTCGTAGAAGCTGGGGAAGGTGACACCGGCGTCGATGTCGCCGCGGGCCAGGGCCGAGGTGACCTGGTTCGGGGCCAGGTTGACCACGGTCACGTCCGAGGCGGTCAGCTGCGCCGAGGCGAGCATCCGCGACAGGGCGTACTCGACGTTCGTGCCCTGCGGGACCCCGACCTTGCGGCCCTTCAGCGCGGCGAAGCCGGTGATCTGCCGGTCGGTCCGGGTGAGCAGCCGCCAGTCGGAGAACCGGGACAGGTCGGCCACGACCCGCAGCTCGCGCCCGCCCAGTGCGGCCGTCACGGCGGGCAGATCGCCGACGACGCCGAGCTGGGCCTGACCGCCGAGCACGGCGTTCAGCGCGTCCCGGCCGGTGGGCTGGGTGGTGACGGTGGCCGCGATGCCCTCGGCCGACCAGAGGTCGCCCTCCTCGGCCAGGTGGACGGGGGCGCCGCCGAGATGGTCGCTCGTGGCGAGGGTGACGGCCGGGCGGGCGCCGTCCGCGGTGCCCGAGGCGGAGCCGGTGCAGGCGGTGGCGAGCGGGGAGAGCAGGACGGCGAGCAGTACGGCGGCCGCCGCGCGGGGTCTGAGCATGGTGAACGGTCCTTCCGGGGACAGGAGGAGGAAGCAGGGGTCAGGGGAGACGGCGAGCAGGGGGTGCGGGGATCACTCGGAGCCGAGGTGGCGGGCGATCAGGGAGCGCAGGTCGGGATCGGGCGGGCCGGTCGGCACGACGTGGTCGGCGAGCACCCGCCCGGGGATCCCGCCGAGGACGATCACGCGTCCGGCGAGAGCCAGCGCCTCGTCGATGTCGTGCGTGACGAACAGGACGGTGGTGCCGCGGCGCTGCCACAACTCCCGCAGCAGGGTCTGCATCCGGGTCCGGGTCAGCGCGTCCAGCGCTCCGAACGGCTCGTCCATCAACAGCACTTCGGGCTCGGCGGCCAGCGCACGGGCCAGTGCCACCCGCTGCTGCATCCCGCCCGACAGCTGGGCCGGGTACTTCTCCGCGCCGTCCGCGAGCCCCACCTCGGCCAGCGCCGCGAGCGCGCGCCGGCGGCGCTCCGCGCGTGGCAGGCCGAGCCGCTTGAGGGCGAACTCGACGTTTCCGCGGGCGGTGCGCCACGGGAACAGCGCGTAGTGCTGGAAGACCACGCCCCGTTCCGGGCCGGGGCCGCGCACCGGCTCCGCCCCCGCCGTCACCTGCCCGGCGGTGGGCCGTACGAAGCCGGCCACGGTGTTGAGGACCGTGGACTTGCCGCAGCCGCTGGGCCCGAGCAGCGCCGTGAAGGAGCCCGCTGCGAACCTCAGGTCCGTGTGCTCCAGCACGGGGGCGCCGGCCGCGTAGCCCGCCGACAGCCCTTCCAGCCGTACTTCCAGGCTCATGACGCGCTCCAGTGCACGAACCGGCGGCCCACCGCGGCCAGTACGAGGTCGACGGCCACCCCGAGCAGCCCGAGCACGAGCAGCCCCGCGAACATCCGGTCCACCCGCAGGAACTGCCCGTCGACCTGGAGCCGGTACGCCAACCCACTGTCCGCGCCGCCCAGTTCGGCCGCCACCAGTGCGAGCAGGGCCACCGAGGCCCCGTAGCGCAGTGCCGCGAGCACGGCGGGGGCGGCGGCGGGCAGCAGCACCTCGGTGAACCGCCGGTGCAGCGGCGCCCCCAGCGACCGGGCCGCCCGCAGATGGGAGACCGGGACCCGGGACACCCCGTCGTGGACGTACAACCAGACGGCGAGCAGGACGGCGTAGGCGATGAGCAGACGCTTGGCGCTCTCGCCGATGCCGAACCAGGCGGTCGCGAGCGGCACCAGGGCGATGGCCGGGATCGGCCGCAGGAAGGAGATCACCGGGGTGACGGCGGCGGACACCTTCGGTAGGTAGCCGGTGGTGAAGCCGAGCGCGCTGCCGATGACGGCGCCCAGCGCGAAGCCCTGTCCGGCCCGGGACAGGCTGGCACCGAGGTCGGTGGCCAGGGTGCCGCTGCGGGCGCTGTCCGCCAGAGCGGCCATGGTCCGGCCGGGGGTGGGCAGCAGTCCCGGGGCGACCCCGCCGGAGTGGGCGAGGAGGTACCAGAGCGCGAGTACGACGCCGGCCGCGCCCAGGGCCGGGCCGAGCCCGGCGAGGCCCCGGCCGGGGGGTGAGGGGGTGGCGTGCACGGGGCGACTCCTCGTTCGTTGCGGCGCGTTCGTCGGGTGCCGTCGTTCCGCCGGATTTCGACGTGCTCCGACGTGCTCCGATGTGCTCCGACGCGTTGATAAGTGAGGTCAATAATTGACCACGCTTATGACGGGAGTGTTGCGGCAGTGCGAACCCTCCCGCGGCCCGCCGGCCCGCCGGACCCCATGAGGTACGTTCACCTGCGTGTCTCGCCCCGAACCCACGCCCGAAGCGATCGAGGTCGGACGGGTGATCCGCGGCTGCCGCAAACAGCGCGGCGTCTCCATGGCCGCGCTCGCCACCCGCTCAGGCCTCTCCCAGCCCTTCCTCAGCCAGTTGGAACGCGGACTCGCCACGCCCAGCCTCAGCTCGATCTACCGGATCGCCGAGGCCCTGGACGTCACCCCGGGCACCTTCCTGCGGCCGCCCG
Source organism: Streptomyces sp. CLCI03 (assembly GCF_053615355.1). Classification (NCBI taxonomy): domain Bacteria; kingdom Bacillati; phylum Actinomycetota; class Actinomycetes; order Kitasatosporales; family Streptomycetaceae; genus Streptomyces; species Streptomyces sp. CLCI03. Next base: position 6,857,184 of record NZ_CM132132.1, read on the forward strand.
ACCGGCCCGGCGCCGTCAGCCACGAGAGCGACCCGCAGGTGATCCGGGTGGACGAGGCCGCGGGCCAGATCGCCCACGTGCTCATCCCCGGTGGGCGCAGCGCTCTGATGGAGGCCTACGAGCACCACTTCGAGCCCGGCCGGGGCGAGCGCGGCTGGTTCGAACACCCCGGCGAGGACTTCCTCTACGTCCTGGAGGGCGAGATCGTCCTGGAGGTCGAGGGCGAGGAACCGCTGACCCTGCGCGCGGGCCAGAGCGCCCACCACCGGGGCGAAGTCCCGCACCGCTGCCGCCTGTCGGGCCCGGTCGCGGCGCGGACCCTGCTCGTCATCGCGAACGCCTGACCCCGAGGGACGGACCCCCGTCCTGCCCCTCGGGGTCGGACGCCCGCAGCCTGTCGACCGCCGCGAGGCGCGCTCCGACGTCCAGGTCCCACAGCCGTACCGTTCCGTCCGTACCGCTGCTGGCCACCGTCCGCCCGTCGGGGGCGAAGACCACGCCCCACACCGCGTTCGTGTGGCCGGACAGCGCGGCCACCGGTCGGCGCCCGGCCACGTCCCACAGCCGTACCGTGCGGTCGTTGCCGCTGCTCGCGAGCGTGCGGCCGTCGGGGGAGAAGGCGATGCCCCGCGCGGAGCCGGTGTGGCCGGCCAGCGCCGCCCGGAAGCGGTGGTCCCGCGCGTCCCACAGCCGCACGGTGCCGTCGTTGCCGCTGCTCGCCAGCGTCCGCCCGTCCGGGCTGAAGGCCACCCCGCGCACCGCGCCCCGATGACCGGTGAGGACGGCCACGGGACGACGCCCCGCGACATCCCACAGACGGATCGTCAGATCGTCCCCGGCGCTCGCCAGGGTGCGCCCGTCGGGGCTGAACACCACGTCGTCGACGAAGTCCGTGTGACCGGCCAGGGTCGCGAGCGGGCGGCGCCCCGCCACGTCCCACAGCCGTACGGCGCCGTCGGAACCGGCCGAGGCCAGCGTCCGCCCGTCCGGGGAGAAGGCGACAGAGAAGACGGTCCCGCCCTGCCCGGTGAGGACCGCCGGCTCCCCGCCGGCCCCCGTGTCCCAGAGCCGGATCGTCCCGTCGGAACCGGCCGACGCCAGGGTCCGCCCGTCGGGGGAGAAGGCCACCGAGAACACCGTCTCGCTGTGTCCTTCGAACGTGGCCACGACCCGGCGCTCGGCCACGTCCCACAACCGGACCGCGTGATCGGCCTCCGCGGTCGCCAGCCGCTTCCCGTCCGGGCTGTACGCGGCGTCCCAGATCTCCGTGAACGGCCGCGAGGTCAGCGCCGATCCCCGCAGGTCCCACAGCACCACCGACGTGTCGAAACCGGCGGTGGCCAGCACGGCGCCCCGGCGGTCCACGGCCACCCCGAGGACGTAGTCGGTGTGTCCGGCGAGCGTCGCCACCGCCCGGCCCCCGGCCACGTCCCACAGTCGGGTCGTGCCGTCGCCGCCCGCGCTGACGACCGTCGTCCCGTCCGGCGTGTAGGCGACCCCGTTCACGTCGTCGCTGTGCCCGGTGAGCGTGGCCGTCGTCCGCCGGCCCACCACGTCCCACAGTCGTACGGTGCGGTCGACGCCCCCGGTGGAGACCGTCCGGCCGTCCGGGGCGAAGGCCGCGCCCAGCACCTCGTCGGTGTGCCCGGTGAGGACCGCGAGCGGCTCGGCCCCCACCGGATCCCACAGCCGTACGGTCCGGTCGGCGCCGGCCGACACCAGCGTCCGGCCGTCGGCGGAGTACGCCAACGCGTTGACCCGCCCGGTGTGACCGGCCAGGGAGGCCAAGGCGCCATGGCTCCCGGCGGCGTCCCACAACCCGATCGTCCCGTCGGCACCGGCGACGGCCAGGCTCCGCCCGTCCGGCGCGAAGGCCACGGCGCGGGCGCCCGCCGTACTCGCCGGGAGCGGCGTGCCGCCGCCCCCACCGACGGAGGTGCCCCAGAGCCGCGCCGGCCCGTCCGTCGACGTGGCCGCCAGGGTCGAGCCGTCGGGGCTGAAGGCCACCGCGCGCACCCGCCCCGGCAGGGTGAAGGTCGCGATCGTCCGGCGGTCGGCCACCCGCCGCAGGATCACCGTCCCGTCCGAACCGGCCGTCGCCAGCGTCCGCCCGTCCGGCGCGAAGGCCACCGCGTTGACCGGCCCTTCGTGCCCGTCCAGGCGCGCCACGAAGGGCTGGGACTGGGTGCTCAGCAGCGCCCCGCGGGCCTCGATCGTCGCCGAGGTCCGGTACGCCTGACCGGCGAGCCGCATCGAGTCCTCGGGCCGACCCACGGCCAGCGCCGCGGACTGCAGGGCGAGCGCCCGCGACCGGGCGACGCGCTCCTGGCCGAGCGCGCCCGCGCGCTGTTGGTACGCGAGCCCACCCGCGCCCATCGCGAGGACCAGCAGGACCACCAGCGTGGCCAGCGTCCACTGCCGAAGCCGCACCTGGCGACCGGCCTGCCGTTCGCGACCGTCCTGCGCGTCCTGGCTCGCCCGTAGGAAGGCGGCCTCCAGCGGGCCGAGCCGGTCCCGGCCGTCGTGCTCGTCGGCCCAGGCCCGGGCGTTCTCCAGCCGCGTCCCGCGGTGCAGCGCCGACGGATCGCGCCCCTCGCGCTCCCATTCGGCGGCGGCGTGGGCCAGTTGCTGATGGACCAGGAGCCCGGCCCGGTCGGCGCGGATCCAGCCGCGCAACCGCGGCCAGGCGTGCAGCAGGGCCTCGTGGGTGATCTCGACGGTGTCGCTGTCCATGGTGATCAGACGGGCCCGGACGAAGGTGTCGAGCGCGGCCGCGGCGGGGCCGGCGTCGGTCAGCTGTTCCATCAGGGCGGTCCGGCTCATCCGGCGGCGCGTGGCCCCCGTACCGTCCGCGACGTGCACCAGCCGCACCAGGACGCGGCGGAGCGTGTTCTGCTCTGCCGGGTACAGGCGGGTGAACACCTCCTCGGCGGTGCGGGCGATCGCCCCCTGGATGCCGCCGGTGCGCTCGTAGCCGGCGACGGTCAAGGTGGCGCCCTCGCGCTGGCCCCAGGTGGCCAGCAGGGAGTGGGAGACCAGGGGGAGCACCCCGGAGGGCATCCGGTCGGGCGGATCGTCACGCAGGCCGACATCGCGCATCAGCAGCGGGAACAGGCCCGGTTCGAGGGTCAGACCGGCGAGGTCCGCGGGGCGGGTGATCGATTCCCGCAGCTCCGCGAGGGACATCGGGGGCAGGACGAACAGCCCTCGGGTGAACACCGGGGCCAGCTCCGGCAGGTCCAGACAGTTCCCGGAGAAGTCGGCCCGTACGCCGAGCACCACGACCGCGGGGTCGAGGCCCCCCGGTTCCGGGCCGGCCGTCTCGGGACCTGCCGTTTCGGGACCTGCCGGTTCGGGTGGGGCGGCCGCCAGCGCGCACAGCACCCGGACGAACGCGCGCCGCTCGCCCTCGTCGGCGCACAGCGTGAACAGCTCCTCGAACTGGTCGACGAGCAGCACCGGACGCGGGGGAGGCGGCGTCCGGTCGGGGCCGCCCTCCGGGGGGCCGTTCTCCGTGGGTTCGGCCGAGCGCCGCCGGACGGCTTCGAGCAGCGCGTGCGGCCGTTCGCGCACCTCGTCCACGGTGACGCCGAGATCGCCGCCCAGGACTCTCGCGGCGCAGTCCAGCAGTTCCCCCATCGGGTGCGCGGTGGGCGTGAACCGCAGCACCGGCCAGGTGTCGGAGCCCGGCATCGGGAAGGCGCCCCCGCGCAGCGCCGGCACCAGACCGGCGTTCAGCAGGGAGGACTTGCCGGCACCCGACGGGGCGAGCAGCATCAGCGGCCCGTCGCCGATCCGTTCGAAGACCCGCTCGATCAGCTCGGCCGTCGCCCGGTCCCGCCCGAAGAACCAGCGGGCCTCCCGCGCGGTGAAGGCCGGCAGGCCCCGGTAGGGACACTCGGCGTCCACCTGCGGACCGGCGGCGCCCGGGCCGTCGGTGCCGGAGCCATCGGTGCCGTCGCCTTCGGAGCCACGCGGGCCCGTTTCCCGGACCATCCGCACCAGTTCACCCCCGGCCCGCAGTACGTCGTCGCAGCGTCGTGCGACGTCGACGGTGACGCGCTTCGAGCCGGTCTCGATCTTGCTCAGGTAGCCCTTGCTGTAATGCGTCTGCCGGGCGAGGTCGGCGAGGGACAGGCCACGTTGCACCCGCAGACGTCTCAGCTGTGCGGGGAAGTGCATCGCGGCGCCGTCGAACTCGGGCCGGCTATCGGTCTTCCGCCGGTGGTCCGGATCCCCCAAGACATCCCCCATGGCAGTGCGCGCCCAGGCAGCGGTACGGGAGTGCCCAGGCTACAGCGGGGGTGGGGCCGACGACCGCCTCTTCGGACCGGTACGACCGGCGTACGAGCGTGCGGAGCCACCTGGCGGGCGGCTCCGCACGCCGCCCTGACGGGCGCGGCTACCGGTTGAGCCGGATCGAGTTGATGGGCGTGAGGTCGGCGTAGACACCGGTCTTGGAAGCGATGGGGCTGCCGCAGCCCGAACCTCCGGACCCCGTGCACAGATTTGCGGTCGCACCGCCGTACTGGTTGTTGAGCACCCAGTGGTTCCCGAACTGGTTGCTCAGATTGTGCGCCCCGTAGGAGTAGAAGACGTGCGTCGGCTTGACGGCGGGGTTCTGGTTCTGAGGGTAGATGCAGACCGCACCGTCCGGGCAGCCGGCCCACGCGTCGGCCGGCTTGGCCTCGACCGAACCGCTGAGGGCGATCACGGCGACGACGGCGGTGGCGAGCGCGGCGGCGCCGCGGAACATCTTGCGCATGGTTTCCCCTTGTGGAGCTTGCCTCGTGCTGACGACTTCAGCCTGCCCCCGGCCCGCACCCGGGTCGACGGGTTGCCCGTTGCCCATCGCCGTCGTCGCCGGGAAACCCACTACCACCAGCACGAATGCGGAGCAGGGGGCAACGGCCGGGCGGGCCGGCGTAAGACTTTCGTCATCGGCGCGGGCATGGCGCACGGCGGCCCGGCCGCGTTGAATCCGTAGGGACGGGATCAGGACGACGAAGAGGGAACGGCAGTGACACGGATCAGGCGGCGCGGGCGGCTGTGGGGCGGAGCGTCGATCGCGGTGGCGGTGGTGGTGGCGGTGGCCCTGTACTGGTTGCAGCCGTGGAAGTTGTGGCAGGACGAGACCGTCCGCGAGGCGCTCCCGGCCGCCGCCGCGCCGGCGGGCCCGGGCGCGTCCGCGGCCGTACCGGGTGCCCCGGCCGCCCCGGTGACCGTCGCCCGCGGGACGCTCATCAGCCACGAACACAGCACCACCGGCACGGTGGAACTCATCCGACTCCCCGACGGGTCCCACACCCTGCGACTGGCGAACCTCGACACCAGCAACGGACCGGACCTGCGGGTGTGGCTGACCGACGCTCCGGTGAAGGAGGGAGTGGCGGGCTGGCGCGTCTTCGACGACGGCAAGCACACGAGCCTCGGCAAGCTCAAGGGCAACAAGGGGGACCAGAACTACCCGGTCCCCGCCGACGTGAACATCGCCGACTTCAGCAGCGTGACCATCTGGTGCGACCGCTTCGACGTCTCCTTCGGCGCGGCGAGTCTCGCCGCCGTGTGACGCGCCGTCGGGCTCCGTCCGGACCGGGCGACACGCCGTAGGGCCGGAGCTGACCGGGCGTCACCCCGTTCGGCCGTCGCCCGGAGTACGACTATCCACTCCTCCGGACGTCAAAATGCGGCCGTTTGCCCACGGGGTGTATCCATCCGCTCGCGCAGTGTGGCGAGCGGTCGCCATCGCCCATAACTTCGGCATCGTGACGAACCGACAAATCAAGTCCCTCACGTGCATCGCAGTCGTCATGGCCGCAGGTCTCGGCGTGCTCGCGCCGTCCTCGGCCGCCGCCGGACGCAGAGTGCACCCGGGCGACTCGATCCAGGACGCGGTGAACTACGCCAGGCCGGGCGACACCATCACCGTGATGCCCGGCACCTACTACGAGAACGTGCTGATCACCAAGCGGTTGACCCTGCGCGGGTACGGTGCCCGGACGGTGATCAGGCCGCCGGTCACGGCCGTCACGCCGGTCGCCCCCGTGACGCCGCAGGCCCCCGGCGCGACGGGGGCCCCGGTGGCACCCGGGGCGGCCCAGGCACCGGCCGCGCAGCCGCCCGCGAAGCCCGCCACCTCCACCACGCCCGCGACGTCCGGCCGGGCGCTCGCCTGCTCGCAGGCCGACACCGGCATCTGCGTCATGGGTACGGCGGAGCAGCCCGTCGTCGGCGTGGACATCCGCTCGCTGACCGTCTCGGGCTTCAAGCGCAACGGCATCTGGGCCTCCTACACCGACCGGCTGAGCGTCCAGCGGGTGATCTCCGAGAAGAACGGCACCTGGGGCATCGCCCAGGAACGGTCCACGCGCGGGCTCTTCCGCGACAACACCGCCCGCGACAACGCCGAGTCGGGCCTCTTCATCGCCAACACCGTCGACCGGGAGGGCGGCGCCACCGACACCCTGGGCGCCGTGGTCCGCCGGAACACGCTGACCGGCAACCGGATCGGCGTCACCGTCCGACGCGTGCGCAACCTCTCCGTCTACGGCAACGAGCTCACCGGCAACTGCGGCGGCATCTTCGTCGTCGGCGACGAGGGCGAGCCCGGAGCCGGCGACATGACCATCCGCAACAACCGGATCCACGAGAACAACAAGTTCTGCAAGGGCAACACCCGCCTCCCCGACATCCAGGGCGTCGGCATCGTCCTCACCGGGGCGGAGCAGACGGTCATCCGTTCGAACGACATCCGCGGCAACGTCGGAGCCTCCCCGCTGTCGGGCGGAATCCTGCTGTTCAAGAGCTTCGTGGGCGCGACGAACACCGACAACGTCATCCGGGACAACGTGGTGCGGGACAACAAGCCGGCGGACCTGGCCAACCAGGGGACCGGAACGGGCAACCAGTTCGTCAACAACCGGTGCGCATCCTCCGTGCCGGCCGGGATGTGCTGACGCGTGATCCCCCCGATCAGCAGAATCGAGACGTCATGACCACGGTAAGTCCCACCACCACCCCGATCCCGTCCCCCCAGCACACCCCCCAGCCGGCCATGCGCATGCGCGAGCTCGTCTTCGGGGCGGCCTGCGCCGCCGCCGTACGGGCCGCCGCCCGCCTGGGAGTGGCCGACGCCCTCGGGGAGTCGCCCGCCACCGCGGCCGAGCTCGCGACCGCGGTGAACGCCGAGCCGCTGCCCCTGCAGCGACTGCTCCGCGCCCTGTCCTGCTACGGGATCTTCGCGGAGACCGAGGACGGACGGTTCGTCCACACCGAGATGTCGCACCTGCTGCGCGAGGACGACCCGCACAGCCTGCGCTACATCGCCCTGTGGTGCACCGAGCCCTGGACCTGGCAGGCATGGCCGCGGCTCGACGACGCCGTCCGCTCCGGCGGCAGCGTCTTCCAGGAGCTGTACGGCAAGGGGTTCTTCGACTACCTGCACCAGGACGCGCACGAGTCGGCCCACGTGTTCAACCGGGCCATGACCACCTCCAGCATGCAGTCGGCGCTGGACGTCGCGGAGCTCCTCGACCTCACCGGGATCTCGGTCGTCGCGGACATCGGCGGCGGCCAGGGCCACGTACTGGCGAGCCTGCTGGAGAAGCACCCGACGGTACGGGGCGTCCTGCTCGACCTGCCGGGCGTGGCGGCGAAGGCGGACCCGCGCCTGCGCGAGGACGGGCCGCTCGCCGCACGGGCCGACATCGTCCCCGGGGACTGCCGCGAGGCCATCCCGGTCGACGCCGACATGTACATCATCAAGAACATCCTGGAGTGGGACGACGACAGCACCCGCAGGACCCTGCGCAACGTCGTCGAGGCTGCCCGCCCCGGATCCAGGGTCGTCATCATCGAGAACCTGGTCGACGACACCCCGTCGATGAAGTTCACCACGGCCATGGACCTGCTGCTGCTGCTCAACGTCGGCGGCGCGAAGCACACCAAGGCCAGCCTCTGCGCCCGTATGGAGGACGCCGGCCTGGTGATCGGCGAGATCCAGCCGGTCAACGCGTACCTGCACGCGTTCGAGTGCACCGTGCCCGGCTGATGCCCCCCGGCATACGACCGAACGCCTCGAGACCGGCACGAAGCCGGTCTCGAGGGCGTGGGCGGTGTCCCGGGCGGCGTTGTCAGGCGGCCAGGGCGTTGTTGACGAGGTCGAGGAACTCGCGCGGGGACTTGCACCGGTCCGCGTCGGCCGGCAGCGGCCGGCTGTGCCGGTTCTCCAGCTCACCGACGATGCCGAGGAGGCCCAGGGAGTCCAGGCCCCACTCGTCGAAGCCCGAGTCGGGGCGGCTCGCCATGGCCGCGGGGTCGACGGTGACGCCGGCCCCCTTCTTCATGAGCGCGGCCAGTTCTTCCATGGTCAGTCGAGCGGTCATGACGGACAACTCCTCAGGCTTGGACCGGCGAACGCCGGTCGGTGATCAGGCGCATTTCAGAGCGCGCGAGGAAGCGGGAGATCTCCTGGTCGGTGGTGGGGACGCCGTCCTTGGCGCTGTCGAGCAGCCGGGCGAGCACGGCGGCCTTGTGGTCGCCCTCGACACCGAGGGCGAGTGCGGGGCGCGCGTCGAGCGGGCCGCGCAGGTCGAGGAGGCGCACGACGATGTCGTCGCGCTGGAAGACGGTGCTGCCCTCGATGGGGCTCGTCGGGTCGTCCACGGCCGCCTCGTCCTGCCCGGCGAGGAGCCGGGCGAGCGCCGTGCCGCACCCGTCCTTCGCGGGGTAGAAGAGGGCGTGCCGCCCGACGTCCGCCCGCTCGCGTCCGCCGGCCGCCACATGGTGCACCGCGGGGAGCGCCGCACGGGTGAAGAACATCCGCGCCGATCCGGGATCACCGAGATCCCGGTCCTGCTCCAGGTACGGGTTGATGGCCTCCTCCAACGCCCGTACCTCGGGCTGCTGGGCCACGTGCCGCAGGGCCGCCAGCAGGTCGCCCTCGACCTCGACCGCCCGAACGACACGGTTGCCGTGCATGAACAGCGAGGTGCGGCGCAGCCGGGTGGTCTCGTCCACCTGGGCCTGCGGGGACGTGTACCCGGCGAGGAGCTCCGCCACCACCGGTTCGCTGCCGGGTTTCACGGTGAAGGTGAGCGCGTGGCGGACCACGCCGTCGCCACGCCGTGGAGCGACCTGGAGGCTGCCCCGGGCCCGATCCGCGGCGTCCGGTGAGGAGGCTTCGGCGGAGGGCGGGCCGGTGGGGGAGTGCGAGCCGGGGGCCGGCCCCTTGCCGATCTCCCGCAACACGCTGAAACGCAGCGAGCGGGTGTCCCGTACACAGCCGTGGAGCGGCTGCACCGACGCGACGTGTTCCTCACTGTTGATCCAGGCCAAGAACCGCGGTGCGCTCTCCCATTCGCTGGTGATGAGCCACTGGGACGGGTTCTCGATCGACTGGCACAACTCGTCGCTGATGTGTCCGGGGACGGAGGACACCTGCTTCTGGAGATGCTCGTACACCTCCAGGAACTGATTCTGCGCACCGTCGTACAGATCCAGCAGCAGCACGACCCGAAGCCTCGAGCCGTCGAAGGCGGACTGGGATATCCGTTCCGACAAGGTTGTCATCTTCACACTCCTTCGAGACCACACGGTCGCCACGGGGCGGCGCCACCCGAACCGATCGTCGTTCCGTAATCCGTGCGGCGCGAGAGGAGAGAACCAAGCGGGTGAACGAGCGAGGGAACCGGCCTCGTACAGGGCATGGAAGAGCCATGAAGGAAAACGTCGACCACCACGTCCCGGTCCTCATCGTGGGCGGCTCGCTGGTGGGTCTGTGCACCTCGCTCTTCCTCGGCCGGCATGGCATCCCGCACATGGTGGTCGAGAAGCACGCGGGTACCTCGATGCACCCACGCGGACGCGGTATCAACGTACGGACGATGGAACTGTTCCGGGTCGCCCGCGTCGAGGACCGGATCCGTGAGGCCGCCTCGGTCCTGGCGGACAACCACGGCATCATGCAGGGCGGCTCGCTGACCGGTGACGACCAGGAGTGGCTCTTCGAGGAAATCGACCCGGGGGGCGCGCTCGCGCGTTTCAGCCCGGCGGCATGGTGCCTGTGCAGCCAGAACGACATCGAGCCGGTCCTGATGTCCGTGACCCCCACACTCGGGGCCGACCTGCGCTTCTCCACCGAACTCCTCTCCTTCGACCAGGACCCCGGCGGGGTCACCGCGATCGTGAAGAACCGGGAGACCGGGGAGCACAGCACGGTGCGCGCGGACTACCTCGTCGCGGCCGACGGGCCGCGCAGCCCGGTACGGGAGGCGCTCCGGATCGGCCAGAGCGGCTCCGGAGACCTGTTCCACAACGTGAGCATCACCTTCCGGTCCCAGATGCTCTCCCATGTGGTCGGTGACCGGCGTTTCATCGTGTGCTACCTGACGAAGCCCGACGCCGACGGGGCCCTGCTGCCCGTCGACAACGCCGAGCGGTGGGTCTTCCACGCGCCCTGGCACCCGGACCGCGGCGAGACGTTGGAGGACTTCACCGACGAGCGGTGCGTGGAGCACATCCGCCGGGCCGTCGGCGCACCCGACCTGGACATCGAGGTCACCGGGAAGGCGCCGTGGCACGCCGCCGAGCGGGTCGCCGAGCGGTACGCGGTCGGCCGGGTCTTCCTGGCCGGCGACTCCGCCCACGAGATGTCACCCACCGGCGCGTTCGGCTCGAACACCGGCATCCAGGACGCCCACAACATCGCCTGGAAGCTCGCCGCGGTGCTGAACGGCTCGGCCGGGCCGGGGCTGCTGCAGACCTACGAGACCGAGCGGTTGCCGGTGGCCCGGGCCACCAGTGAGCGCGCTTCGGCGCGTTCGGCGGAGCACAGCCACCCCGGGTACGAGCCCGACCCCGAGCACACGCTCCCCGTCGGGTCCGCGCCGGCGGCCCTCCCGGACGCCGCGCCGGGCGCCGGCGGCCGGCAGGGCGGGGTCCTGTCCGTGGCCATGGGCTACCACTACAACCAGGGCGTGGTGCTCGGAGCCGATCCGGACCGACCGGTCGTGCCCGAACGGATGCGGCTCTGCGGCGATCCGGGCAGCCGCGCGCCGCACATGTGGCTCTGCGCTCCGGGCGATCCGGAGCCCAGGTCCACCGTGGACCTCTACGAACGTTCCTTCGTCCTGCTGTGCTCGGAGGAGACGCCGTGGCGGGCGGCCGGGCGATCCGTCTCCGAAGAGCTCGGCCTGCCCCTGGACGTGTACGCGATCGGCACCGGTCCGGAGGCCGACCTGATCCCGGCGAACGGCGGCGACTGGACCGAGGTGCACGGTACGACCCCGGACGGTGCGATCCTCGTCCGCCCGGACGGGTTCGTGGCCTGGCGCTCGGCGCAGGCGGTGGCCGATCCGGCGGCCGTCCTCCACGAGGTCCTGACCACGCTGCTGGACCGATCCTGATCCGACCGCTCCCGGTCCCGTTCCGGTTCCCGTGCCGTCGAGGGCGCCGTCCGGTGGAGGAATCCACGGACGGCGCCCTTTCACGCGGCGCCGGCGCCGGACCGGGTCATCGAGGCGTCTTCGAGCCGAGGGCCCCGGGGATCCGCGGCACCCAGTCGAGCGTCGCCGAGGCCTCCTTCGGATCCGGCTCGCGCATGGTGACGTGCCAGCCGTCCTCCCCGGTCCGTCCGGTGATGCGGACCGTGAACGACTTGGTCTGGCCCGTGTCGTGGAAGTAGACGACGACGAGCTGCCGCACGGACCCCTCGTCGTAGAACTCCGCGGTCACCTTCCCCTTGGCCCCCTCATGGAAGGACCGGATCCAGTTCCGGGCGGTCCGCTCCACGTCCCCCCTCGCCTCGTCGGGGTCGGCGGCGAGCGCCTCCACCTCCTCGGCCTTGCCGTCGGCGAGCCGCCAGACCAACTGCTGGGTGATCCGCAGGGAATCGGACGTGGGATAGCCGACCACGCCCAGCGGATCGTGGTTCGCGTAGTCGGTCGCGTACCGCAGCGCCTCCTCGTCGGAGCCGCACGCGGTGAGGGCGCCGCAGGCCAGCACGGACGCCAGGGCGGCGCGGACGACGAGCGCCGTCCTCGGGCGGGCGCTCATCGGGGAACCCGCGATTCGAGCTCGCCGGGTGTCTTCGGGATCCACGGCTCCACGGCGGTGGCTTCGGCGGGGTCCGCCTCGGTCATGCGCACCAGCCAGGCCTCCTTGTGGTCCACCAGCACGGCCCGGACGTAGAGCTCCTTGATCTGGCCGGTGTGGTGCAGGTAGAGCACGACCGTCTGGCGGTACGAGCCCTCGTCGTAGAACTCCGCGGTGACCGGCCCGCCGGCGCCCTTGCGGAAGGCACTGACCCAGTTCTGGGCGGTCTTCTCGGGGATGCCCTCGCCCTGCTTGTCGGACACGAGCGACGCCAGCCCGTCGACGTCGCCGTCGGCGATCCGCCACACCACTTCCTGGGTGATCCCCAGCGATCCCGTGGAGGGATATCCGACGACGGCGAGCGGCTGATGCCGGCTGTAGTCCCCGACGTAGTCGTTGCCGTCGGCGTCGTTCGCCGTCGAGCAGGCGGTCAGCACGCCGAGTGCCAGGGCGCAGCCGAGCGCGGCGCGCGGGACCGGTCCAGCCATACTTCCTCGGTCTTCCGGTGGTCATCGAGGGATCTCGATGGAGTGAGCTGCAAGGTACTGCGCTGACCGGGCAGTTAGATCCGGTAAACGGACAAGAGGGACACAACTCGCGCCTCAGTGACGCAATTCACTCAATGGCCGAATTTCGACCCCCATGAGTCTCGCCCGACCATCCGAATACCGGACAACTCCGCGCGCCATCGGGGAACGCCGTCTACTCTGGCCGAGCAGCTGGTTCGCCCCGTCCGCCAGGCGGGATGCGTCGTAAGAGGGAACCCGGTGGGAATCCGGGACTGCCCCGCAGCGGTGAGCGGGAACGACCGCCGTCATACGCACTGGACCCGACCGGGTCTGGGAAGCGACGGCCAGTAGGAGTCTCGTACGGCATCCGTACGACGGGACGCGCCCGCGAGTCCGAAGACCTGCCCGTTGCCCGTGCGCGACCGATCGCGCACGGAGATCCCGGTGACCTCGTGGGCGGGTCGGCGACACATCAGGCGGACGACCGCGGACGCGTGCACCTGCACGTACCCGGTCGGGATCCGCCCGGTTCGTCATCCCTTCGCGCCCTCGGCCCCTCATCGGGTCCACAGGAGAACGCTCGCGAAGGAGAGTTCCGTGACCAGCACGACCCCCGCCGCCGGACGGCCCACCGTGGCCACCGTGTACGGCTACCCCCGCCAGGGCCAGAACCGCGAACTGAAGAAGTCCGTCGAGGCCTACTGGAAGGGCCGCACCACCGCCGACGCCCTCCGGGACACCGCCCGCGAACTGCGCCGGACCAACTGGCGGCAACTGGCCGACGCCGGCATCACCGAGGTGCCGACCGGCGACTTCTCGTACTACGACCACGTACTGGACACCAGCGTGATGGTCGGCGCCGTCCCCGAGCGGCACCGCGCCGCCGCCCTGGCCGACCCGCTCGACGGGTACTTCGCGATGGCGCGCGGAACCCAGGACGTGGCGCCGCTGGAGATGACCAAGTGGTTCGACACCAACTACCACTACCTGGTGCCGGAACTCGGCCCGGACACGATCTTCACCGCCGACTCGACCAAACAGGTCACCGAGCTGACGGAAGCGCTCCGGCTGGGCCACACCGCCCGCCCGGTCCTGGTCGGCCCCGTCACCTACCTGCTGCTGGCCAAGCCCGCACCGGGCGTGGCCGCGGACTTCGATCCGCTGGCCCTGCTCGACCGGCTGCTGCCCGTCTACGCCCAGGTCCTGGCCGACCTGCGCGCCGCCGGAGCCGAGTGGGTGCAGCTGGACGAGCCCGCCCTCGTGCAGGACCGCACCCCGGCCGAACTGAACTCCACCGCCCGCGCGTACCGGGAGCTCGGCGGCTCGACCGACCGGCCCCAGCTGCTCGTCGCCTCCTACTTCGACCGGCTCGGCGAGGCGCTGCCCGTACTGGCCAAGGCCCCCGTCGAGGGGCTCGCCCTGGACTTCACCGAGGCCGCGGCCGGAAACCTCGACGACCTCGCCGCCGTCGGGGGACTGCCCGGCAAGCGCCTCGTCGCCGGCGTCGTGGGCGGCCGCAACATCTGGATCAACGACTTCGAGAAGTCCCTCGGCACCCTCGGTACCCTCCTGGGGCTCGCCGACCGGGTGGACGTGGCCGCCTCCTGCTCGCTGCTCCACGTGCCGCTGGACGCCACCGCCGAACGCGACATCGACCCGCAGGTCCGGCGCTGGCTCGCCTTCGCCCGCCAGAAGACCGCGGAGGTCGCCACCCTCGCCCGGGGCCTGGCCCGCGGCACGGGCGCGATCGCCGCCGAACTCGCCGCCAACCGGGCCGACCTGGCCTCCCGCGCCGGCTCCGCCCTCACCCACGATCCCGCAGTCCGGGCCCGCACCGCCGCCGTCACCGACGCGGACGGGCGGCGCGCCCAACCGTACGCGCAGCGGGCCGCCGCCCAGCGGGCACACCTGGGCCTCCCGCTGCTCCCGACGACCACGATCGGATCGTTCCCGCAGACCACCGAACTGCGCACCGCCCGCGCGGACCTGCGCGCCGGGCGCATCGACACCGCCGGCTACGAGGACCGCATCGAGGCGGAGATCCGGGAGATCCTGGCCTTCCAGGAGAAGGCCGGCATCGACGTCCTGGTGCACGGCGAGCCCGAACGCAACGACATGGTCCAGTACTTCGCCGAGCAGCTCACCGGCTACCTGGCCACCCAGCACGGCTGGGTCCAGTCCTACGGCACCCGCTACGTCCGGCCCCCGGTCCTGGCCGGTGACATCTCCCGCCCCGACCCGATGACCGTGCGCTGGACCACCTACGCCCGGTCGCGGACGTCCAAGCCGGTCAAGGGCATGCTGACCGGGCCCGTCACCATGCTCGCCTGGTCCTTCGTACGCGACGACCAGCCCCTCGGTGACACCGCCCGCCAGGTGGCCCTCGCCCTGCGCGACGAGGTCGGCGACCTGGAGGCGGCCGGCACCTCGGTCATCCAGGTCGACGAGCCCGCCCTGCGCGAGACCCTCCCGCTCCGGGCCGCCGACCGTGCCGCGTACCTCGCCTGGGCCACCGAATCCTTCCGGCTCACCACCGGTGGGGTCCGGCCGGACACCCAGATCCACACGCACATGTGCTACGCCGAGTTCGGCGACATCGTGGCGGCCATCGAGGACCTCGACGCCGATGTCATCAGCCTGGAGGCCGCCCGTTCCCACATGCAGGTCGCCGGTGAACTCGCGGGCGCCGGCTACCCGCGCGAGGTCGGTCCCGGCGTCTGGGACATCCACTCGCCGCGGATCCCCTCCGTGGCCGAGGTGACGGCGCTGCTGCGCAAGGGGCTGGGGGCCATCCCGGCCGAGCGGCTGTGGGTCAATCCCGACTGCGGCCTGAAGACCCGCGGTTGGCCGGAGACCGCGGCCTCGCTGGAGAACCTGGTCGAGGCCGCCCGGCAGGTCCGCGCCGAAACGGCCTAGCCTTCGGGTTCCCGGTCGTCGCCGACGAGACTCGCGACGTGGTCGGTGATCATGTCGAGGATGTTCGCCGCGATCCTGTCGTCGCCGAGGACGAGATGGTTCAGCGTCAGACCGTCCGTCATGGCGGCCAGGTAGTGGGCCAGCACCCGGACGGGCACGTGGAGTTCGAAGCCCATGTGGTGGCGGAGCTGCTCGATCAGTTCGGTGTAGGTGTCGCAGTACCGCTCGTACTGCCGCCGCGCCAGGTGCTCGAAGTCCGGTCGGCGCAGGGCGTACTGGGTGAGTTCGTAGGTCAGCATGTGTTCGCCCGGGTGGGCGGACACATGCTCCCAGTACGCCTGGAAGCCCGCCCGGACGGTCTCCCGGAGCGTGGCCTTGGGCTGGATCGCCTGTTTCACCAGGGTGACGCTGTGGTCGGTGATCGCCGCGATCACGGATTCGAGCAGGGCCTGCTTGGAGTCGAAGCAGTAGTGGAAGACGCTCAGGGACACGCCCGCCTCGGCGGCGATCGACCTGGTCGTCGTCCCGGCGACGCCGTCGCGGGTCATCGCGCGGATGGCGGCCTCGGTCAGCTGCCGGCGTCGGTCGGCCGAGGGCATCCGTGCCATGGGCGTTCCTTTCGGTTCGTGCCGCGGTGCGTCGTGCGTGGTGCGTGGTGCGAGGGAGGCCGGGGTCGGCCGGATCCGCAGATCCGGCCGACCCCGGCCCCTGGAGTCCCGCTCGGCGGGATCAGCTGCTGAAGACGCCGACCTCGTGGAGCGAGTACCCCCACTTCGTCGCGCGTTGGAGTCCCTGGACGCGGACGTAGCGGGCCGTCACCCCGGAGAAGCGGGCCGTGTCCAGGCCGCCGTCACTCGCGGTCGTGGACCAGACGGTCTGCCAGTTCGTGTCGTCCGTGGAGACCTCGATGCGGTACGCCTTGCCGTACGCGGCCTCCCAGTCGAGGGTGACGCGCCCCACGCGGTTCGCGGACCCGAGGTCGATGCGCAGCCACTGGTTGTCGTTCCACTCGCTCGCCCAGCGGGAGCCGGAGTCCCCGTCCACGGCCCGGCCCGGGGAGAAGTTCACGAAGGGGTTCCACCACTCCGCGCTCGACGCCGAGGCGGGGGAGCCCGTGGCGAGGTTCACCCCGGACCTGTGCTTCTCGGAGTTCCCCCAGGTGGTCAGGTAGGACTCGGCGCCCTTGAACAGGTCGTCCACCACACCCTGGCCGCCGACGAGGCGGATGTCCTCGATCCAGTCGGGGACCAGACCGTAGTGCGAGGCGCCGTCGGTGTTGAGGTCCCACGTGCGCGAACCGGTGGTCTGCTTGTCGATGACCGAGCCGCCGTCGGTGCTGCGGAACGGGTAGCGCACCGGGTTCGGGGTGTCGGCCCCGCGCGGTCCGGGCCAGCCGCCGACACCGTTCATGTCGGTGCCGTAGCCGTAGCCGACGTTGTACTTGTCGCGCAGCGCGTCCGTCCGCTTCGCCTCGGCGCTGAATCCCTCGGCGCCGCTCATGTACGAGGCGATGAAACCGCCGAGCTTGTAGACCCGCTCGGTCCACTCCATGTCCATCCAGCTGTGCGAGGAGATCACACCCGGGTACGACTCGGACTCCATGATGTCGAAGGACCGGCCCGCGGCCTTCACGCTCATGTGGTCGACCTCCAGCATCATCTTGCGCTTCATCATGCCGCGCAGCGCGTACTCGCCGAGTTCCGTGAGTCCGCGCGTATTGCACTGGGCGTCGGCGGCGTAGGACGGGATCGCCACGCCTTCGGGGAGTTTGCTCTGCACCGCGGGTGCGGCGGCGGCCAGTCCGATGGGGTTGTCGTGCTGGGGGCCGGTGCACTTCTCCGTCTTCCAGAAGGTTCCGGTCGACAGGAACTGGCCCGCGTTGATGGCCGTGCCGAGGGCGCCCTCGTCGAAGCGGACGCCGCACAGGGCGTTGTCGAACTTGTGGCACAGGAACATGCTGCGCACGCCGAGGCGGTACAGCTCGTCCAGGCCGCGGTCGATGTCCGCCTTGCTGCACTGGGCGATGTCCAGGATCTGCTTGCAGCCGAACGGCTCGGAGGTCTCGACGCCGAGGACCACGGCCAGCTTGCCCTGCTGGACGACGTCGCGGGCCTGCGCGGAGTCGGTGACGATGCGGAACCAGCCCTTGCCCGGGCCGCCGTACATCTTGTCTATGTAGGCCTGCATGTCGTAGGTCTTCTGCGCTTCGAGACGGATGGCGGTCATCTCGTCGCAGCCGCGGTCCTTGAAGAAGTAGACCGAGCAGATGACGCCGTTGGTGACGAGGTCGTTCACGAGCACGCGCTGACCGCCGCGCCAGGCCCGTTCGACCCAGGCGTAGTAGTTCTGCTGGTGGGTCAACGAGTCGTGGGCGGGCCAGTCCTTGAAGGTCGGCCAGCCGTTCGGGTCGTGCTTGCCGTCACCACCCTTGGTGATGAAGTCGAAGATCGCGAGGGTGCCGTCGGGGTAGTGCTCGGGGCAGTCCTTGAGCGCGTCGGCCACCCCCGCCTCGGAGAACGGCTTGCCGCAGATGAGCCGGCCGCCGAAGCCCTCGTTGGACATCAGGTGGTCGTGCGCGTCGACGAAGCCCCGGACCCGTCCCTGGGCGTCGGTGCCCTTGAAGGGCTCGCCGGTGACGTTGATGTCGGAGTCGGGTGCGGGCCGCGCGACCGGGTTCCACCAGCCGGGATCGGCGGCGGAGGAGGAGGGCACGGGGCCGAGCACCATGGCCACCACGGCGAGGAGCAATGACAGGACCGCCAGGGGCCTACGCCTGTGGTGCGTGTGTCGAGAAATGGTCATCACTCACGTCTTAAGGTCAGCCGGATGGCACGGTCGAGGAGCCGGATCCGTTCGGAGACACGACGAGCCGCGGTCACAGCCATGACTTGTCATGGACCTCACAAATGGTGGGACGAGAATCGCGACTGCCATCGACGGAGTCAATAGTCCGGGACAGGTGACCTGATGATTCATCAGATCCGCCGATTCTTCACAAGGTCCACGCACCGCTCACGGGCGGAGCGGATACGGCGACGGGGCAGCCCCGGCTCGGCCGCGTACGGGACGGCGTACGCGAGCCGGCCGGGTCTGCCCCGTTCGGGAGGAGGGTGCTACGGCGTCAGCGCGCGTTGTGTTCCGGCAGGTCCATCTCGGCCGGGGCGAAGCCGAATCCGCGCTGGGTGGTCTTCGGGGCCGGCTTGCCGCAGAACGCCGCTTCGAGGGTCCCGCCGAGGGCCGTGTTCGCCTCCCCCCTGTTCGAGGTGTTCGCCATCGCGGAGAGCGAGCGGCGCCCGTCGCGGGTGGAGAAGGCGTAGGTGTAGAAGCCCTGCACGGTACCCGTGTGCCCGTAGACCGAGGTGCCGCACGACAGGTCGTAGCGGCGCAGGCCGAGCCCGTAGAACCGGGTGTTCGTGGCGTCGGTCGGCGTCACCGTGAGCATGGCGTCCAGCAGGCGGGCGGGCAGCAGCCGGCCGCGGAGGAGCGCGGAGGTGAAGGTGTTCAGGTCGGCGGGGTTGGAGATCACCGCTCCGGCCGACTGGGCCCACGACACCGTCTGCTCGGTGGAGTCGACCAGCGGCGCGCCGGCCTCGTCGGGGTGGAGGTAGCCGCGGGTGTGCAGTCCCTTGATCTGCGTGCCGGGGTGCACGTAGGAGGTGTTGCGCAGCTTCAGCGGCTTGATGATGCGCCGCTCGTACTCCTCGGCCACGCCGTTGCCGGTGGCCTTCTCGATGAGCATGCCGACGACCACGAAGTTGGTGTTCGAGTACTTGTACGCGACGCCGGGCTCGGTCGTCCGCGGTTCGCGGAGCGAGAGGTCCACCAGCTCCTGGTAGCTGAACACCTTGTTGCGCACGGCCTCGAAACCCGGCACGGTGTGCTCGAACATCGCGTCCGTGTAGTCCGCCAGCCCGCTGCGGTGGGTGAGCAGATGGCGCACGGTGATCCGGTCGTCGGGCAGCAGCCCGGGCAGGTACCGGTTGACGGCCGTGTCCAGGTCGATCCGGCCCTCGTCCACCAACTGCAGCAGGACGACGGAGGTGAACGTCTTGCTGACGCTCCCGATCCGGAAGCGGGCCTGCGGGTCCATCGCCGAGCCCGTGGCCCTGTCGCGCACCCCCACCGTCCGGACGCTGACCCCGCCCGGTCCGCTGAAGCGGGCCAACGCGCCCGGCGCGCCGGCGGCGGTCGTGTTCCGCAACGCCTGGGTCAGCGCTTCGAGATCGGGGGTGGTGGGGGCGCCCTGGGCGGTGATCGGCGCGGCGTGGGCGGTGGTCGCCGGAGCCACGGCGGCCGTCACCGCCAGCAGGGCCGCACCGAGGGCCAGACGTCGGTTCATGGGCAGGGGCACGATGCTCCTCCGGTGGGGGGCGTACAGGTCGGGCGATACGAGCCTACGCAAGATCATCGGACCGACCGGCCATCGGTATGAGCCAGAACCCGCCATTTACGCACGGCAGTTCCGCCACACGGGCGAGCCACCCCGCGCGCCTGCCCGGGTGCGCCGCACCCAGGCAACCGCGCGAGGGCCGTTCTAGTCTGAAGCCGTGACCAGCAGCGATCTCGGAGACTTCCTGCGCGCCCGACGCGCCCGCCTGCGGCCGGACGACGTCGGACTCGTCTCCTACGGACGCCGCCGCGTGGCAGGGCTGCGTCGCGAGGAGGTCGCGGTCCTGGCCGGGATGAACAGCGATTACTACGCGCGGCTGGAACAGGGGCGCGAACGCGGCCCGTCGCCGCAGATCCTCGACGCGATCGGCGACGCCCTGCGCCTGGACGAAGCAGCGCGGGAGCACCTCTTCCGGCCGGCGGGCACGGCCCCGGACGGCGGCCGGCGCGGTGCCCGCCGGCCGAGGGAGTCGATCGGCGCCCCGCTGCGCCAACTGCTGGACGGATACACGGGCACCCCGGCCTTCGTCCTGAACCCCGCCACCGACGTGCTGGTGGCCAACGCCCTGGCCGACGCGCTGTTCTCCCCGTTCACGCGGCGGGACAACCTGGCACGCATGATCTTCCTCGACCCCGCGGCCCGGTCGTTCTTCGTCCGGTGGGACCTCGCGGCCGAGGCGGTGGTGGCCGGCCTGCGCCACGCGACCGGCCTCGACCCGCACCACCCGCGCCTGAGCGCCCTGGTACGGGAACTCAGCGCGAACGGGGCGGAGTTCACGGAGCTCTGGTGCGCGCACCGCGTCCGCGGCAAGACCCGCGACACCAAGGAACTCGACCACCCCGACGTCGGTCCGCTCTCGCTCGCCTTCGAGTCGTTCGCCGTGCTCGGGGCGCCCGGCCAACAACTGGTGATCTACCACGCCGAACCGGGAAGCCCGAGCGCCCGCGGCCTCGCCCTGCTCGGGAGCCTGCACGCGACCCGCCGGACGAGCTGACCGCGCGGCGGTCGGGCCGGGCCGTGCCGGGCAGGGGTGCCCGTGCCCGGTCTCAGGGTGCGCCGGCCCGCGTCGTCCACGCCGCGAGCGCGTTCTCGCGGCCGGTGCGGCGCGGGTCGAGGTCGGGGCTCCGGGTGGCCCAGGCGACGTGCCCGTCGGGGCGGACCAGGACCTCGCGGACCCCGTCGAGCTCCGGGTGTTCCTCGGTCGCGCGGGCGGTGACGGCGCTGATGCGCGGGCCCCGTCCGGCGGCGGGGGCCTCGTACGTCCGCGGCCGCGGTTCCCGCGCGTGCGCGAGGCGGAGCAGGACGAAGCCGCCCCGGTGCAGGAGTTCGTACACCCGCGTCGCACCCGGACCCGGACCGGCCGGATCGGTCGTGCTCAGGCCGATATCGGGCATGCGGCGGCCGATCAGCGGATCGGCGTCGGGGCGGGCAGGCGGGTAGGCGGTGCCGAGCGCGGAGACCCGGTCGGCGAGCCGGCGGTTGACCTCGGGCATCCCCAGCAGCTCCTCGAAGAGCCCGCGCAGCGCGGCGACCGGCCGCCGGTAGCGGGCCACCAGCGGCAGCTCCGCCAGCAGCGTCTGCACCTCGGTGTTCTCGGTGACGGCCCGGCCGACGGGGTGGCGTTCGGCGTGATAGCTGTCGAGGAGCCCGGGCGGGGCCCAGCCGCGCACCTCCGCCGCCAGTTTCCAGCCGAGGTTCATGGCGTCCTGGAGCCCGGTGTTGAGGCCCTGACCGGCGGCCGGGAAGTGGATGTGGGCGGCGTCGCCGGCCAGCAGGACGCGGCCGGAGCGGTAGGCGGCGGCCAGCCGGGTGGCATTGCCGAAGCGCGAGAGCCAGTGGGGCCGGTCGACCCCGAAGTCGGAGCCGCAGATCCGCACGAGCCCCGTACGGAACTCCTCCAGGGTCACCGGCACCCGCGCCGGCGTCCGCAGCCGCTCCGGATCGATGTACACGAAGCGGGTCAGGCCGCCTTCCAGCGGGACGGCGAGCACGCCCGCGTTCCGCGCGGCGGCGAGGGCCGCGGGGCCGGCCCCGACGGTGGCGAAGTCCCCGAGGACCCCGGTCAGGGTCTCGTCCGTGCCCGGGAAGTCGATTCCGGCCGCCTGCCGGACGAGGCTGCGCCCGCCGTCGCATCCGACCAGGTACGCGGCGCGAACGTGCCGCGGGTCCCCGGCCGGCCCGCGCACCTGTGCCTCGACCCCGTCCTCGTTCTGCCGCAGGCCGGTGAGCGCGTGGCCGCGGTGGATCCGCACCCCCAACTCGTCGGCCCGTTCGGCCAGCAGGGCCTCGGTGCGCGCCTGGGCCAGGAACAGCGTGTACGGGTGGCGGCTGTCGAGGGCGGCGAAGTCCAGCGGGGTGTCGAGGGCGGCGAAATGCCAGCCCGGCACGGTCCGGCCGAGCCCGAGGAAACGGGGGGCGAGCCCGCGCAGGTCCATCAGTTCCAGGCTGCGCGGATGCAGGGTCAGCGCCCGGGAGTCCTGCTGGGGCCCGGTGCGTCGCTCGACGACATGGGTCCGTACGCCGGCCAGGGCCAGCTCGCAGGCGAGCAGCAGCCCGGTCGGTCCCGCGCCCACGACGATCACATCGGTATCCATCGGCGATCCCTCCCACATTTAGTGAACAGTGTTCACGTGAACGGTGTTCACTATAGTGAGGTCCATGAGTTCTCCGTCAACCCCGACCCGGGGTCGCCCGGCCCGCCTCGACCGGGACCGGACCGTCGACACGGCCCTGGACCTCTTGGACGAAGTCGGCCTCGACGCGCTGACGATGCGCCGCCTCGCCGACGCGATGGACGTCCAGGCCGGCGCGCTGTACCGGTACTTCGCGACCAAGGACGACCTGCTGACCGCGATGGCGGAACGGATGCTGGCCGGCCTCGCGGCCACCGACACCGACACCGGCGGCGACTGGAGCGAGCGGCTGGCCACCCTCGCCCGAGCCATGCGGACCGCGCTGCTCGCCCGTCGCGACGGCGCGCGCGTCTACGCGGGCACGCACGCGACCGGACCCCACACCCTCGGCTTCGCCGAAGCGGTCGTCGACGTGCTGCGCACGGCCGGTTTCGGCGAGGAGGACGCGGCGCGCTCGCTGATGGCGTTGGCCCACTTCACCATCGGCCACACGCTGGAGGAGCAGGCCGCGCTCCGGCCGTCGGGGGACGGCGGGGCGTCGGATCCCGAGCGTCTGCGCCTCGCGGCCGAGCCCGAGCGCTATCCGCAGCTCGCCGCCGTGCTGCCCACGCTCACGAGCGGTGACTTCGCGGCGCACTTCGACTTCGGGCTGTCCTTGCTCCTACGGGGGCTGCGCGCCCTGGAGCACTCGTAGGGCCGGCGCCCGGGTCGGGGCCGGACCGGTCCGGGGCACGCCGCTCGCTGACCTGCGGCGATGGGCCCTGAAATATACTGACGGGGTGACTGAGAACCCCCTGCCTCCCTGCCCCGAATGCGCGGGCGCGTACACCTACGAGATGGGTGCGCTCCTGGTCTGCCCCGAGTGCGGCCACGAGTGGCCCCTCGCCCCCGGCGAGTCCGGCGGTGCCGCCGAGGAGCGGGTGATCAAGGACTCGGTCGGCAATGTGCTGGCCGACGGCGACACCGTGACGGTGGTCAAGGGCCTCAAGGTCAAGGGCAGCGCCTCGGGCATCAAGGCGGGCACGAAGGTGCGCAACATCCGCCTGGTGGAAGGCGTCGACGGCCACGACATCGATTGCAGGATCGAAGGCTTCGGCGCGATGCAGCTCAAGTCGAGCGTGGTCAGGAAGGTCTGACCGGAGGTCTGAGCGGAGGCGGCCTCGGGCGCGAACGGAAGAAGGCGCCTGTCGGGCACGGTCCCGATCAGGCGCCTTCGTCGTTCCTCCGCGGGGGTGGAGCCGGTCCGACGGTCGGTTCATGAGCCGGCGCGCTCATGAACCGACCGGATCACCGACGGTCCTTCCTCGGCGGGGACGGGCCGGTCAGCCCGCGGTGTGCAAGCGGAGGGGGACGGTCGTCGCGGTGGCGACGGCCGCCGTGGCGTCGAAGACGACCTCGCCGTTCTGGTGGGCGACGACGCTCACGGGATGCCGGTCCGGCATGGTGGTCGTCTCCCCGGGGTTGGGGAGCGTCTCGATCCAGCAGGCCGAGGTCAGCTCCGCGTAGCGGGAGAAGCGGATCTCCATGTCGGTCAGGACTCCCCGCCGGGGGAAGGCGGATCGGTACGCGGCCTGGCGAACGGCCTCCAGGAGCAGCATGCCCGGGGCGTGGTCGACGGGGTGGTCGAAGAGGATCGGATGGTTGACGTCGGCCCGGAGCTGGGCACGCCGCGTGGAGCTGGTGGGGGAGAGGACCACGTCGTGGAAGCGGTCGCGGCCCACACGGCGGGGGGTCAGCGGGGGCGGAAGCGGGATGGTGCGGGCGGCCACCTCGGCGAGATCCGCGTTCCGGCCGCGCAGGCGCTGGTAGACGGCCTCGGGCTGGTTGGTGAATCCGGCCTCGGCGGTGCCGAGGAACGCTCCGTCGCGGGTCGCGGTCACGTGCATGGTGAGACCCGCGAGTCTGCGACCGCGGCGCGAGATGCCGGAGCAGCGGATGTACAGGGAGATGTCGGCCGGGGTCGAACCGACCGCGAGGGCGTCGGGGTCGGTCGCGTAGCGGAACGTGTCCCAGATCTGGCGGTGACCGAAGGGGACGTCGTACGCGACGTGACTGAGGAGCGGGATGGCCTGGCGGACCGTTTCGGCGAGGAGCAGGGGATCGTGGTGGCCCTCGTCCGGCGTGTAGAAGCTGTGGGTGCGGGGCCATTGGGCGGTGACGACGAACTCGTCAGGCGCGACGGTGCGCCATCCGGTGAGCAGGACTTCCGAGTGTGCGCTCTTGTGTACGTACTCCCGAGGTAAGGCGCTGCTGAGCGCGGCGACGGGTGAGGCGGAACGATCGGTGGACACGGTCATGGTGGAGCCCCCCTGGACGTCGGACATGAGCTGGTGCTTGTTCGGCGCAGGTCCTAAAATAAAGGATGTTCGTTTTTTTTGTCGAGATTAGTTAGGTGCCCATGTCAGAACGAAAGCAGCAACGCGCCCCTCAACTCAGGGCAGTTCAGACCAAAGCCGCCATCCTGCGGGCCGCGGCGGAGGTCTTCGACGAGTTCGGCTTCAGCGGAGCCAGCATCAGCAAGATCATGAAGCGGGCGGACGTCACGCAGGGCGGGATGTACTTCCACTTCAGCTCGAAGGAGGAGCTCGCCTACGCCGTCATGGTCGGCCAGGGCGACGGCCTGGAGTTCCCCGCCGGGGAGGACGGCCTGCAGCACCTGGTGGACATCACGCTCTACCTCGCCGAGCAGCTCCGCCACAATCCGGTGCTCCGCGCAGGCGTCCGACTGGCCGTGGAACAGGGCGAGTTCGGCCTCCGCGACGACGTGGCCTACCAGGCCTGGGTACTGGAGTTCCGCCAGCAGCTGCGCTTCGCCCGGGCCAAGGGCGAGCTCCAGCCGGACGTCGACGACCACGAACTGGCCTGGGTGCTGGTCAGCTCCTTCACCGGGGCGCAGCTCTTCTCCCAGGCGTCCACCGGCCGGGTCGACCTGCCGCAGCGGATCGCCTCCCTGTGGCGCTACCTGTTGCCCGCGGTGGCCGCCGACGACATCCGCGACGGACTGCGCCTGACGCTGCCGCCGAGCGAGCCCACGCCCGAGCCGGCGGCGGACCCGAAGCCGGAGCCGCAGCAGGCCCCGGCGCCGAAGCGCAGGTCCAGGTCGGCATCGGAGAAGGGGGCTTGAGCACCCGTCACGTCGTCGTCACCGGCGCGACGGGCTTCGTGGGCTCGGCGGTGCTGCGTCGACTGGCCGAACAGGGCCCCGGAGACCGGGGGAGCCGGGGGAGTCAGGGAGCCATGGTGCGTGCGGTGTCCCGTACGCAGCCTCCGGCGGGATTACCCGGGGCGCACTGGAAGGGCGCGGACCTGGCCGACGGACCGTCCCTGCGCGGGGTGTGCGACGGTGCGGACGTGCTGCTGTCCCTGGCCTCCTACGTCGGACCGGACGCGGAGCGGTGCACCGCCGTCAACTCCGCCGGAACCGCTGCCCTGATGGCCGAGGCCCGGCGGGCCGGAGTCGGGCGGATCATCCACCTGTCCACCTGCGCGGTGTACGGACCCGGACCCCATCGGGGGCAGGACGTCGGCGAGTTGACGCCCGCCCCGGTATCCGCGGCCAGCGCCGGCCGGCTGGCGGGGGAAGAGGCGGTGCTCGACGCGGGGGGACTGGTCCTGCGCGCGGGGCTCGTGCTGGGAAAGGGCGACCGGTGGGCCGTACCGGCTCTCGTCGACGCCTTCCGGCGCGTACCGGCGGGGTGGGACGGAGGGGCGGGACGTGCCTCCTTCGTCGACGTCGACGACCTGGCCCGGCTCATCGTGGCGCTCGCCTTCGCCGATGGCGCCGAGAGCGACGCCCCGGGCGTCCTGCACGCACACCACCCGGAACCGGTGCGCAACCGCGACCTCATGGACGCCCTCGCCGCTCACCGGGTGCTGCCGGCGCGGCCCGAGGCCGACTGGTCGTGGCGCAGATGCCTCGACGCCCTGGCCGCGACCCCCGGATGGGTGAGCGAGCGTCAGTTCACCCTGCTGGCCGGTGACCACTGGTACCGCGCCGACGCGGCATGGGAACGCGCCGGCATCGCACCGGGGCCCGGCCCGCTGAGCCGGCTCGGCTCGGCGGCGCGGTGGTACCGGGAGAGAGGCGGGGTGGCCCCGGGCTGACGCCGATCTGCCAAAGCCTCGGCGGGATGGGGCGTGGACGGGCTGTGTCGAGCCGGGCGGCGGGTAGCGTCCGAAGCACAGCCGGTCCCCCCTGAAGGAGTGGAAATGCCCGACCTTTCGAACATCGTCAAGGCGTACGACGTGCGTGGTGTCGTGCCGGACGAGTGGGACGAGTCCCTGGCCGAGCTGTTCGGTGCCGCGTTCGTGGAGGTCGTGGGCGCCGCGGCGATCGTGATCGGTCATGACATGCGTCCGTCGTCGCCGGGTCTGTCGGCGGCGTTCGCGCGGGGTGCGGCGGCGCGGGGTGTGGATGTGACGTTGATCGGGTTGTGTTCGACGGATCAGCTGTACTACGCGTCGGGTTCGTCGGGTCTGCCGGGTGCGATGTTCACGGCGTCGCACAATCCGGCGCGGTACAACGGCATCAAGTTGTGTCGTGCGGGTGCGGCTCCGGTGGGTCAGGACACGGGACTGTCGCAGATCCGTGAGCTGGTGGAGAAGTGGTCGGACGAGGGTGTGCCGGCGATCGCCGGAGGCACGGTTCCGGGCACGGTCACGGAGCAGGACTCCCTTCCCGGTTATGCCGCGCACCTGAAGGGTCTGGTGGACCTGGCGTCGATCCGTCCGTTGAAGGTCGTCGTGGACGCGGGCAACGGGATGGGTGGTCACACCGTCCCGACCGTCTTCGACGGCCTGCCGCTCGATGTCGTTCCGATGTACTTCGAGCTGGACGGGACGTTCCCGAACCACGAGGCGAACCCGCTGGACCCGAAGAACATCGTGGATCTGCAGGCCCGTGTGGTGGCGGAGGCCGCGGATCTGGGGATCGCGTTCGACGGCGACGCGGACCGCTGTTTCATCGTGGACGAACGCGGCGTCGGTGTGTCCCCGTCGGCGATCACCGCCCTCGTCGCGGCGCGTGAGCTGGCCCGTAACGGTGGTTCGGGCACGGTGATCCACAATCTGATCACCTCGTGGTCGGTGCCGGAGGTCGTCCGGGAGAACGGCGGCACCCCGGTCCGCACCCGTGTCGGTCATTCCTTCATCAAGGAGGAGATGGCGAGGACGGGTGCGATCTTCGGTGGCGAGCACTCGGCGCACTACTACTTCAAGGACTTCTGGAACGCGGACACGGGCATGCTGGCGGCGCTGCACGTGCTGGCGGCGCTGGGAAGTCAGGACGGTCCGTTGTCGGCGCTGGTGGCCTCCTACGACCGGTATGCGGGCTCGGGGGAGATCAACTCGACGGTCGGTGACCAGGCGGCCCGTCTGGCGGCGGTGAAGGCCGCGTACGGCGACACCGAGGGTGTCACCCTGGACGAGCTCGACGGTCTCACGGTGACGGGCGAGGACTGGTGGTTCAACGTCCGTGCCTCCAACACCGAGCCGCTGCTGCGTCTGAACGTGGAGGCGCGGGACGAGGCCACCCTGGCGAAGGTCCGCGACGAGGCCCTGGCCCTCATCCGCGCCTGACCCCACGCGGTCCCACACCCGGGCGTCGGGCTCCGCCGATTCCAGCCCCGCCGTCGTTCGAGGCGCAGGTCCGGTCCGCACCCGGGAGCCGGGCTCCGCCGATTCCAGCCTCGCCGGCGTTCGAGGCGCGGGTCCGGGCGGAGCCCGGTGCCCGGCGCGGCCGGGATCCCCGAAGCCGCGCCGCGCCGCTCAGGCGGACCGCTGCCCGAGCTCCCCCCGCTCCCCCTCCCGCCCCCGCACCGCATACGCGTAGGCGTACGCCGCCGACATCAGCGTCATGTGGTGGTGCCAGCCCGGGAAGGACCGCCCCTCGAAGTCGAGGAGCCCGAACTCGTCGGCCAGCGAGCCGAGCACCGCCGTGGACCGGGCCGACCGCCGCACCAGGTGCAGCAGGTCGTCCATCCGGTGGCGGTTCATGTTGGTGAGCCAGACGGGTCCGCCGCCCTGCCGGCCCGGCCGCCGCTCACCGAACAGCCGATAGATCTGCTGCGCCCCCCGCCCGGCCGCGTCCCCTTCCGGCAGCCGGACCAGCGCCGAGTGGATGAGCTGCCGCTGCGGCCGCGCGTCGGGGCCGGCGAGCGGCGCGGAGTACGGGTGGCTGGTGTTGCCCAGGCGGGCGAAGTCGCCCGCGGTGGTCCCGCCGCGCCCCGGCCTGCGCGCGGGGTCGCCCCCGTGGGTCAGGGCGGCGGCCCGTACCGCGAGGGTCGGGGGTACGGAGACCAGGAAGTCGTGCCCGCGGCGGCCGAGTACGCCGATCAGCGCGGCGGCGCCGGCGAGGCGGCTGAGATCGGCGACCACGGGCGGACGCGCCGACGAGGTACGGGCGGCGATCGATTCGACGAGTTCCAGGACGAGAGCCTCCGGGCTCTGGTGGACGGCCTCGGGGGAGATGCGCGCCCGGCGGCGCAGGACGGGATCCGCCACCCAGGCCTCGGGGAGCGCCAGCCGCCAGTCCACGGGCACGCTCATGCCGTCGTCCAGGGACAGGAAGAGGCAGAAGCCCAGCTGGCAGTTGACGATGCGTCCGGCGACGGGGTCGAAGCGGCGGTGCACGCCGACCGAGTGCTCGCCACGTTTGGGGAAGCACACCTGCCCGATCGTCCAGGCCCGTACGGGATGTCGTTCCTCCACCCAGCGGAGCAGTTCGGTGCGGGCCGGGGTCCAGTCCCACGGGCTCGCGTTGATGAACTGCTGCAGGGACTGGGAGGCCGTGGGCGACTCGGTGACGGATGCCGCGAGCCGCCGTACGGACTTCTTTCCCGGGGTGGTGAGCAGTCCTTGCAGGTAGACCCGGGCCCAGCGGCGCTGGTCGGCTCTCGGTAAGTGACCGAAGAGGCGTTCCGTGAAGTCGGCCAGGGCGGTGTCACCGGCAGTCAGGGCTCGGGTCCTCGTCCGTGCCGTCATCTGTTCCCCCTCCACTGCGGACGTCGGCGTGCGCCGTCGGTAGTAGTTACAGAATACAGAACGTTCGTTTTTTTTCTAGCGAACCCATGGCGCTCCGCCCCCGACTTCGGCACGTTGGAGGTGGAGGCCCGCGGTGTCCGTGCCGGGGTCGCGCCGGGCCGCTCCCCGGGAGGCGGGGCACGGGCGCTTCTTCGTCAAGTCCGCGTTGTCGACGGTCGGCGTCCGGGTGACGCTGGAGGTCGCCAGCTCCGTACGGGGCGCGATGGCGAGTGAGGAACGACCTGGATGGCAGTGATAGCGCAGTGGTGAAGCAAGAGCGCGGCGTACGCACCCGTAATCATCTGATCTCGGTGGCCGCCGCTGAATTCGACCGCAATGGGTACGACGGGACGTCGCTTTCCCGGTTGAGCCGTTCCGCCGGGATTTCGATCGGAGCCCTCACCTTTCACTTCGCGGCGAAAGGGGAGTTGGCTTCCGCCGTCGAGGATTCGGGGCGGGCCGCCACCCGCAGAGTGGTCGAGGGGGTGACGGCCCGCGGCGGCCCGGCGCTGGACACCGTTTCCGCGCTCGTCCTCGCCCTCGGCCGCCTGATCGAGACGGACGCGGCCGTGCGCGCCGCGGCACGGCTGACCCAGGAGCGGGTGGGCGCCGGACCCGATTGGTGCGGCTGCTGGCTCCCTGACGTCAAGGAGCTGCTGAAGCAGGCCGCGGAGCAGGGTCAGCTGGATCCCGAGGTCGACCCGTGCCCGGTCGCCCTGCTGACGGCGCATCTGGTGGGCGGTGTCGTCACCCGGGTGCGCCGGGGTCGGGGAGAGGGCCCCGGCGCGGTGGCCGGCGAGCTCAGGGAGCTGTGGCGACTCATCCGTCGGGGCATCACGGCCCGGACGGATCCGGAATTGGAATTGCCCAAGTAGGAAGAATGGCAGGGCAATTCAAGCCGTCGGAGTGCGCTGCGCCCTAACGTCGGTGACATGAATTCCACACCTCACCGGATAGCCAAAGCAGTGATCCCCGCCGCGGGACTCGGCACGCGATTCCTCCCGCTGACCAAGGCCACCCCGAAGGAAATGCTTCCGGTCGTCGACAAGCCGGCCATCCAGTACGTGGTGGAAGAGGCCGTGGCGGCGGGGATGTCCGACATCCTGATGGTCACCGGCCGCAACAAGCGGGCGGTGGAGGACCACTTCGACCGTAATCACGAGCTGGAGGAAGCCCTCCGGCGCCGGGGTGATCAGGACAAACTCAGGAGCGTCCGCGCCTCCACCGAACTCGCCGACATCCACTACGTACGGCAGCGCGACCCCAAAGGTCTCGGGCACGCCGTCCTGTGCGCCGCGCCCCACGTCGGCCGGGAGCCCTTCGCCGTCCTCCTGGCCGACGACCTGATCGACCCCCGTGACCCCCTGCTCGCCCGGATGGCCGAGGTGCGGGAGCGGCTCGGTGGCAGTGTCGTGGCCCTCATGGAGGTGGACCCGCAGGCGATCCACCTGTACGGATGCGCCGCGGTCGACCGGTCGGCGGGCGGTGACGGCGTACGCATCACCGAGCTGGTGGAGAAGCCGGAACCCGGCACCGCGCCCAGCAACCTGGCCGTCATCGGCCGCTACCTCCTCGACCCCGAGATCTTCGAGGTCCTGCGGAACACCGCCCCGGGGCGGGGCGGCGAGATCCAGCTCACGGACGCGCTGCGCACACTGGTCCGGGCCGGGCGCCCTGTGCACGGCATCGTCTTCTCCGGCCGGCGCTACGACACCGGGGACCGCGCCGAGTACCTGCGCGCGACGGTCCGGCTCGCCTGCGAACGCGCCGACCTGGGCCCCGAATTCCTCGCCTGGCTGCGGGAGTTCGTACGGGCGGAAGAGCTCGTCGGGGTCTGAGCGGTCGTTCGGTGGGCGACCGGGGAACTTCCGCGGTCGCCCACCCCACCTGGCACTCCTTCGTCAACTTGCCCAGATCTCAACGGGGTTCGCCTTCCCGATGGGTTACCGAACGGTAATTACGTAATTTCTTCTCCGAGGCCGCCCCACCGAACGGAGCGGTCCACGAAGCACCGAGTGCAGACAAGGAGGTGAACCTCATGGACCAGCCGAACCCACGGCACGCGACGCGGACCCCCGACGTCGTCACCGAGGTGCCGGTCGGCGCCCTGCTCGCCGCGGATTCCCCCCGCACCGTCCAGGTCGACGAGAGCCACGCACAGGCCCTCGCACAATCCGGCTGGACACTGCCGCCGCTGCTCGTGCACCGCCCCACCATGCGGATCATCGACGGCACGCACCGGTTACGGGCCGCCGTACTGCGCGGGCAGGACACGGTGGGAGTGACGTACTTCGACGGCAGCGCCGAGGACGCGTTCGTGCTCTCGGTCGAGGCCAACATCAGTCACGGGCTCCCGCTCACCCACGCGGAACGGACCGCGGCGGCGCTACGGATCCTGCGGTCCCACCCGGAGTGGTCCGACCGCGGTATCGCGCGGCGGACCGGACTGGCGGGCAAGACCGTCGGGGCGCTACGACGCCGCGAGGTGCCCGGGCCCGCCCCACCGGGACGCGTCGGCCAGGACGGCCGCGTCCGGCCGGCCGATCCGGTCCGCGGCCGGGAGACCGCGGCCCGACTGATGGCCGGCCGGCCCACCGCGTCGCTGCGCCAGATCGCACGGGAGGCGGGCATCGCACCCTCGACCGTGCGGGACGTACGACGCCGGATGGGAGCGGGCGCGGACCCCGTACCGGCCGCCCAGCGGCGCTCCGGCACCACCCCGGCCCCCGCACCGCCCCCGGTACCCGCCCGGGTCCGGGGGCAGCCACTGCCCGCCCTCGTCGGCAGCCTGTGCAAGGACCCCCTGCTCAGGCTGAGCGATGCGGGCAGGCTCCTGCTCCGCATGCTCGACCTCCAGGTGAGCGGACTGCGTCAGTGGGAGCGGATCGTCGCCGCGATACCCCCGTACCGCGTGGAGACGGCGGCCGCCGCGGCCGCCCAGTGCGCACAGGACTGGCAGGAACTGTCCGAAGAACTCCGGCGCCGGGCCTCGGCGCACACCCCTGCTTGAGCCGGCTTCCCCGGCGAGTACCGGCCTTCGAGTCGGAAGGCCTCAGTTGTGATCGAAAGGATGTATGGCGATGTCGGTTGTCGAGGGAGCGCGTGTTGACGCGGGTTCAGGGGAGGGGGAAGGAGC
The DNA here is from genome assembly GCF_053615355.1 of Streptomyces sp. CLCI03. Classification (NCBI taxonomy): domain Bacteria; kingdom Bacillati; phylum Actinomycetota; class Actinomycetes; order Kitasatosporales; family Streptomycetaceae; genus Streptomyces; species Streptomyces sp. CLCI03. Next base: position 6,889,881 of record NZ_CM132132.1, read on the forward strand.
AGCGGGGCCTGTTCGGCTGGACGGGCGTCTCAAGCTGGTTCTCGTGGTGCTGCTGGTGGCGCAGTTCATGCTGGCGGTCGATTTCTCGATTCTGAACGTGGCGTTGCCGGTGATCGGTGACGGGCTCGGTTTCTCGTTGTCGAATCTGCAGTGGATCGCGACGTCGTTCGCGTTGTGCGCGGCGGGTTTCACGCTGTTGTTCGGTCGGGTGGCGGACCTGTTCGGTCGGCGCCGGTTGTTCCTGGTGGGTTTGGCGGTGCTGGGCCTGTCCTCGCTCGTGGGTGGTCTGGCGACCTCGCCGGAGATGCTGATCGCGGCGCGCGTGTTCCAGGGCCTCGCGACGGCGGCGGTGACGCCGGCGGGTCTGTCGCTGTTGACGACGTCGTTCCCGGAGGGGCCGTTGCGTCAGAAGGCGCTGGGTCTCAACGGTGCTCTGATGTCGGCGGGGTTCACGACGGGCGCGATCCTGGGTGGTGTCCTGACGGATCTGCTGTCGTGGCGGTGGGCGTTCTTCATCAACGTCCCGGTGGCGCTCGCGGTGTTGTTCATCGCTCCGACCGTGATCAAGGAGTCGCGTCCGCAGGTGCGTCCGAAGCTGGACGTGCCGGGTGCGACGGCCGTGACGTTGGGTCTGCTGGCGCTGATCTACGGGCTGACGCAGGCCGGTGAGCACGGCTGGGGCGCTCCGTCGGCGCTGGGCTGGCTGGCCGCGGGTGCGGTGCTGCTGGTGGCGTTCTACGCCATCGAATCGAAGAGCTCGGACCCGCTCGTGCCGGTGTCGGTGCTGAAGAAGAAGACGGTGGCGTGGGGCAACATCGCGGGTCTGATCGCGTTCCTGACGGAGACCAGCCTGGTGTTCCTGATGACCCTGTACCTCCAGGAGGTCCTGGACTTCTCGCCGCTGACGGCGGGTCTGTCCTTCGGTGTGCTGGGTGTAGGCACCGTGATCGGTGGTTCGATCGCACCGCGGGTCATCGCGGCGACGAACACCCGCAGCACCCTCATCATCGGTGGTGTGTTGCAGGCCGTCGCGACATTGAGCCTGGTGGCGCTGGGGGAGACGTCGGCGTCGATGTGGCTGCTGCTGGCGGCGACGTTCGCCGGTGGCGTCGGCAACATGCTGGTGATCGTCGGGTTCATGGTGACGGCGACGACAGGTCTGCCGGACCACGAGCAGGGCATGGCGACGGGTCTGGCGACCATGACCCAGCAGATCGGCATCACCATGGGCACCCCGATCATGTCCGCGGTCGCCGCCGCCCACACCGACATCCACGCCGGCATCACGACCGCGGTCATCGTCAACACCGTGATCGTCGTGGTCGGCATCCTCACCACCGTCCTCTTCCTCCGGAACAAGGCCGCGAAGGATCCCGCCGCCACCGGCTGAACTCCCTGACCGGCCCTTCCCCCCCCAGAGGCGCCCCGGCACGGCCTCCTTCCCCCGACCGTGCCGGGGCGCCCCCTCCCCAGGTCTCCTCCCCAGGTCTCCTCTTCTCAAGGAACGTGATGGACCTCCGTATCGAAGACCGCGTGTACCTCGTGACCGGCGCGTCGTCCGGAATCGGCGAGGCAACCGTCCGCCTCCTGGCCGCCGAAGGCGCCACCGTCGTCGGCGTCGCCCGCAAACCCTGGAACACCGAAGGCCTCGGCGACCGGGTCAGCACCGTCGCCGCCGACCTCACCGACCCCGACGCCGCCCGCCACGTGGCCGACACGGTCATCGAACGCCACGGCCGGCTCGACGGCCTCGTCAACAACGTCGGCGCGCTCCGGTCCCGTACCGGCTTCCTCGACGTGACCGACGAGCAGTGGAAGAGCACCTTCGAGGTCAACTTCCACTCCTTGGTCCGCATGACCCGTGCGGCCCTCCCCGCGCTCCTGGACAGCGGAGCGGGCGCCCTCGTGCACATCGCGAGCGAGGCCGCCCGATTCCCCGACCCGGGCATCGTCGACTACGCCGCCACCAAGACGGCACTGCTCTCCCTCTCCAAGTCCCTCGCCGCGGAGTTCGGCCCCCGCGGCGTACGCTCCAACGTGGTTTCTCCCGGGCCCACCCGGACCGCGCTCTTCGACGCCCCCGGCGGCTTCGCCGAGCAGCTCGGCGAGCGGTTCGGCCTCCCGGCCGACGAGGCCGTCGACCACTTCATCCGTGAGGTCCGCCGACTCCCCACCGGCCGCATCGGCACCCCCGACGATGTCGCCGGCGTCGTCGCGTACCTGCTCTCACCCCTCGCGGGGCAGGTCACCGGCGCCGAGTGGAGCGTCGACGGCGGCGCCCTGCGACAGGTCTGACCGGGCCGATGCGCGCTTCCCTCCTCGCCCTCGCCATCGGTGCCTTCGGCATCGGGACGACCGAGTTCGTCATCGTCGGTCTCCTCCCGGAGGTCGCCGACGACCTGTCCGTGTCCATCCCCTCCGCCGGCATGCTGGTCACCGGCTACGCCCTCGGCGTGGTCGTCGGCGCACCGCTGATGACCGCGGCCGGTGCCCGGCTGCCGCGCAAGACCATGCTCGTCGTCCTCATGGCCGTCTTCATCGCCGGCAACCTGCTCTGCGCCCTGGCCGGCGACTACACCGCACTCATGGGCGGGCGGCTGATCGCCGCCCTCACGCACGGCGCGTTCTTCGGGATCGGATCCGTCGTCGCCGCCGACCTGGTGGCACCCGACCGGCGGGCGAGCGCCATCGCCCTGATGTTCACCGGCCTCACCCTGGCCAACGTGCTCGGCGTACCCCTGGGCACCTTCCTGGGCCAGGAGTTCGGCTGGCGTTCGACCTTCTGGGCGGTCACCGGCATCGGGATCGTCGGACTGCTCGGTCTGCTCGCCCTGGTGCCGGCGCAGCCCGCGCCGGAACGCGGAGCGTTGCGCGGCGAACTCGCCGTCTTCCGCAAACCTCAGGTGTGGCTGGCGCTGACGACCACCGTCCTCGGTTTCGGCGGGGTCTTCGCCTCCTTCACCTACCTCGCGCCGATGATGACGGAACTGGCCGGCTTCTCCGACGGCGCGGTCGCCTGGCTCCTCGTCCTCTTCGGTGTCGGACTGTGCGTGGGCAACGTCCTCGGCGGCCGGGCGGCCGACCGGGCCCTGATGCCCAGCCTGTACCTCATCCTCGGCGGGCTCTGCCTGGTCCTGGTGATCTTCACGTTCACCTCGCACGCCGCCCTGCCCGCCGCGATCACCCTGGCCGCCTTCGGCGCGATCGGCTTCGCGACGGTGCCGCCGCTGCAGGCACGCGTGATGCAGCAGGCCGCGGGCGCCCCCGCCCTCGCCTCCGCGGCGAACATCGCGGCCTTCAACCTCGGCAACGCCCTCGGCGCCTGGCTCGGCGGCCTCGCCGTCGCCCACGGCCTCGGGTGGACCTCGCCGACCTGGATCGGTGCCGGCCTGGCCGCCGCCGGTCTGGGCACCGCGGCGCTCTCCGGTCGACTCGACCGCCGCGGCCACAGGAGCCACGGCAACCGGGGGAGCGGCGAGCCGCACCCGCGGCCCGACACCGGGCTCCCCACCGCACCACTCACGAACGCACCAGGTGCCGGGTTCGGCACCCACTCCATCGTCGAACAGAAGTCGAGGTAGACGCACATGAACGGTGTCGATCGCCGGACCATGCTCACCCGTGGCGCGGCCGTCGTCGGAGGCGCGGCGGTGGCCGGCGCCCTGTCCGGGCACGCGGCGGCAGCCGCGCCCAGCCCCTCCGGCGACGCCGCCCGCGCCGCGGCCGCCGGGACCGGATCCGTCGTCAGGCCGGGGGATCCGCGCTACGAAATGCTCACCACCGGCAACAACCAGCGGTTCGTGGCCCGCCCGGAGTACATCAAGATGGTCCGCTCGACCGCGGACGCCGAACGCGCGCTGAGAGACGCGGTCCGGGCGGGCAAGCGGGTCTCGGTGCGCAGCGGCGGTCACTGCTTCGCCGACTTCGCCGCCCACTCCGCCACCCAGGTCATCATCGACTTCTCGGAGATGACGCACGTCGGCTACGACCCGAAGTTCCGCGCGTTCGTCGTCGAGGCGGGCGCCCGCCTGATCAACGTGTACGAGGCCCTGTACAAGGGCTGGGGCGTCACCATCCCCGGCGGCATCTGCTACAGCGTCGGAGCCGGCGGGCACATAGCGGGCGGCGGCTACGGCCTGCTCTCCCGGGCCCACGGCCTGGTCGTCGACCACCTCTACGCCGTCGAAGTGGTGGTGACCGACGGGAAGGGCGGCGTACGCACCGTCGTCGCGACCCGGGAGAAGAACGATCCGCACCGGGAGCTGTGGTGGGCGCACACCGGCGGGGGCGGCGGAAACTTCGGCCTGGTGACCCGCTATTGGTTCCGCTCCCCGGGCGCGAAGGGCTCCGAACCCTCCGAACAGCTGATATCCCCGCCGTCGAAGGTACTGGTCAGCGCCGTCGACTTCCCCTGGGAGCAGTTGACGGAGGCGAAGTTCACCCGGCTGCTGAAGAACTTCGGCGCCTGGCACGCCGCCAACAGCGCCCCCGACTCCCCCTACCGCGACCTCTCCAGCCTGTTCAACGTCAGCTCCAAGGCGCACGGCAGCCTCGGCATGTTCACCCAGGTCGACGCGACCGTGCCGAACGCGAGAAGACTCCTCGACGACTATCTTGCGGCCATCACGGCCGGTACGGGCGTCACCCCCAAGGCACTCACCCGCCCCACCGGCGAACTGCCCGCCATGCCACAGCTCGCGGAGCCCAGGACCCTGCCCTGGCTCCAGGCGACCAGACTGGTCGGCACCAACAACCCGGTCATCACCGATCCGACCTCACGCGGCGCGCACAAGTCCGCCTACATGCGCGCGAACTTCACCGACCATCAGATCTCCGCGCTCTACCGGTACATGAGCCGGCCGGACTTCAAGAACCCGGACACCATGCTGGTGCTCTTCTCCTTCGGCGGGCAGGTCAACGCCATGGCACCCGACGCGACGGCGAACGCGCAGCGCTCGTCCATCTTCAAGATGTGCTTCCAGACCTTCTGGCAGGACGAAGGCGAGGACGGGTACTACCTGGGCTGGCTGCGCGACCTGTACGAGGACTTCTTCTCGGCGACCGGTGGCGTACCGCTGATCGACGAGAGCACCGACGGCTGCTACATCAACTACCCCGACCGCGACGTCACCGACCCGAGCCGCAACAGGTCCGGTGTGCCGTGGCAGACGCTCTACTACAAGGACAACTACCCGCGCCTGCAGCAGGTGAAGAGGAAGTACGACCCCTCCGACTTCTTCCGCCACTCCATGTCGATCAAGCCCGCCCGAGGTTGACGCCGGCATCCCCACACCCCCATGTAATCCCTGGTCAGAAGCCCCGTACTCCGGTCTCCGGAGTGCGGGGCTTCTGACGTTCCCGCTGGGCCGTTCGAGTGGCCGCGGGCGTTCGTTGACTCCCCGGCCGGCTCCGGGAAAGCTGTGTCTTGGCCGGAAGAGGGCAGCTGAAAAGCCCCTCGCAGTGAGATCCGATCCCCTGGCCACCACCTCTCGTCAGGCCCGCGGTACACCGCCGTGCCGTGCCCTCGTACGCCCCGCCACGGCTCGATTTCGATTCCCAACGTGTCAGAAAGATGAGGAAGCCATGCGTTCCGTCGCCGTAGTCCTCGGCACCCGGCCGGAAGCCATCAAGTTCGCGCCCGTCATCCGCGCCCTCCAGGACGACCCGCGCTTCGAGCCCGTCGTGATCTCCACCGGGCAGCACCGCCAGATGCTCGACGAGACCCTGGAGGCCTTCGGCCTCACCGCCGACGTCGACCTGAAGGTGATGGCCCCCAAGCAGACCCTCTCCCAGGTCACCTACCGCTCGCTGCGCGGCCTGGAGGACTACTTCGCCACCGCGCCCGCCGACGCGGTCCTGGTCCACGGTGACACCGCCACCACCCTCACCGGAGCCCTGGCCGGATTCCACCAGCGGATCCCCGTCGTCCACGTCGAGGCCGGACTGCGCAGCGGCCGGCTCGGCTCGCCCTTCCCCGAGGAGGGCAACAGACGGCTCGTCGCGCAGGTCGCCGCCCTCCACCTGGCCCCCACCCCGGGCAACCTGGCGAACCTGCTGCGCGAGGGCATCGCCGCCGACACGATCACCGTCACCGGCAACACCGTCATCGACGCCCTGCGCTGGGCCAGCGGCCGCGCCGGGAGCTACGGCGACCCGGCCCTGGCCGACCTCGACCACGACCCGCGCCGGATCGTCCTGGCCTCCGCGCACCGCCGCGAGGCCTGGCCGCACCTGCCACAGATCGGCCGGGCCCTCGCCCGCATCGCCGACGAGCCCGGCGTCCGCGTCGTCGTCCCGCTGCACCGCAACCCCGTCGTCCGCGAGGCGCTGCTCCCGTACATCGGCGGCCACCCGAGCATCACCGTCGTCGACCCGCTGCCCTACCTCAGCTTCTGCAAGCTCATGGGCCGCGCCGACGTCATCGTCTCGGACAGCAGCGGCAGCCAGGAGGAAGGGCCCGCGCTCGGCAAGCCCACCCTGGTCCTCGGCGACGTCACCGAGCGGTCCGAGGCCATCGTCGCCGGCACCGCCTGCCTGGTCGGCACGGCCACCGAGGGCATCGTCACCCGCACCCTGGCCCTGCTGCGCGACCGCGCCGAGTACGACCGGATGGCCACCGCCGCCAACCCGTACGGCGACGGACGCGCCACAGACCGCACGGTCGCCGCACTCGCCCACTTCTTCGGCCTGGGACCCGCGCCCGAGCCCTTCGTCCCCGACAGCGCCGTCGACGAACTCAGCGTCGAGCTCGCCCGCACGGCCGACTTCGCCCGCACCTGAACCCCCGAGAGGAAGCAGCCGTATGAGCGCCACCCCGTCCGCCGTCGAACGCCCGCTGAACTTCAGCACCCCGTACCTGAGGGCCGCGCTCGTCCGCGACGCCGTGGACTACACCGTCGAAGGCCGCACCATCGTCGTCAACCCCGGCGTGACGCCCGTGACCATCGCGGAGACACCCCGCAAGACCATCCCCCCGCTCTCCTCGACCGTCCTCGCCGACACCCGCATCGAGAAGGCCGACGCGCTCCTCCTCCTGCGCACCGCCCCCGACGGCACCGACATCACCGGCATCACCGAGGAACCCGGCTGGTCCCACCTCGCCGACCTCCTCGGCCCCGGCGAATTCCCCCGCGAGACCGCCCTGTACCGCAGCCCCCAGGACGACATCAACACCGTCCTGTTCGACCCGGCCCACGTACTCGGCGAACGTGAGAGCGCCCTGGACCTGCGCGAGTTCAACGTCCGCGCCAACCTCTGGTTCTCACCCGCCGGCACCGACTGCGCCGTCCACAACAGCCACGACTTCATCGAGGTCCACACCCAGGTCCACGGCCTCGGCCGGATGCAGCGCTTCCGGGACCGGGACCACGCCTCGCTCTACCAGGACGTCCTGATGAGCCCCGGCTACACCACCCCGGACCCGTTCTGCGCCACCGGCCCCCAGTGCACCTACCACTACCCCTGGCACCAGTACCGGGCCGACACCGACTGCATCTGGCTCGCCATCGAGTACCACCCCGTACCCCGCGCACTGCGCACCCTCCACCCCGCGACCGCCCTCACCTCCCTGGAGAGCCACTCATGACCACCACCGGCACCGGAAAGCACACCGAAACCGCCCTGCGCACACCGAAGTTCACCGCCGAGGTCGTGGCCGACCAGCTCCGTGACGGCTACTGGCTGGAAGCGCCCGACATCGACGGCGACGGCAAGCCCGACCTGTTCGGCTACGGGCTGCGCCTCGGCGAGATCTACTGGTACGCCAACGACGGCGACTGGACCCGCCGGCTGATAGCGGACCGCATCAAGATGCCCGTCGGCGCCGACTTCGCCGACGTCAGCGGCAACGGCCACCCCGACGTCATCGTCTGCTACGACCTCTACGGCCCGATCGGCACGATCCACGACGCCAACACCGAAGGCGGCAAGATCGACTGGTTGGAGAACCCGGGCACCCCCGACAAGGACGAGTCGCGCTGGAAGCGCCACTACGTCGGCCGCGCCACCGGCATGCACCGTCTGCGCGCCGGCCACTTCACCCGCACCGACCGGCTGCAGATCATCGGCCTCCCGATCGTCGCCAAGGAGGACGTGCACGCCGTCCTGCCCGTCGTGCTGTTCACCCAGCCCGACGACGTGCACACGGCGGAAGAGTGGCCGATGACCGTCATCGACGACAGCCACTTCCGAATGATCCACGGCGCCGAGAAGAAGCGGGGCCTGGTCCCCGGCTCCGACCTCGAATCCCTGCTGCTGGCCTCCGACGAGGGCGTGACCTGGCTCTGGTTCGACGAAGCCCGCCAGGAATGGGTCCGCGAGCTGATCGGCACGGGCGAGCTCACCCAGTTCGAGCAGACCGGCTTCCGCGGCAGCGGCGACCTCAACGCCGGCCGCCTCGGCGACGACCCGATGGCCTACGTCGCCGCCATCGAGCCCTTCCACGGCAACACCGTGGCCGTCTACACCAAGGCCGAGGGCGGCGAGGGCTGGAACCGCGTCCTGCTCGACGTGTACGGCGACCCCAACGAGAACGGCGAGGGCCCCGGCCACCAGATCGTCTGCGCCGACTTCGACGGCGACGGTGACGAGGAGTTCCTGGTGGCGCTGCGCGGACCGTGGCCCTGGCAGGGCGTCATGTACTACAAGGCGATCGACGCCGCCAACGGCATCTGGGCCAAGTGGCGGGTCTCCGAGGAGTCCGTGGCCCGCATCGCCACGGCCGACTTCAACGGGGACGGCCGCCTCGACTTCGCCACCATCGCCTACTCCGTCCAGAACTACTACGTGGCCAAGGACGCCAAGCTCATGGTCTACCGCAACGAGATCGAGCAGTAGGCCTCCCGCGCCCTTCCCGGCAGTCCCGTACGCCCCTTCGCGCAGCCGGGACCGCGCCCCGCACGACGGAGCCCGGTCCCGGCCGCCGCCCCCGACGAACCCACTCCAGAAAGAGCGATCCCTGTGGCCTCCACGACGTCCCCCGACGCCGCGAAGCGGGCGAAGCTGCCCTCCCTCACCGGCCTGCGGTTCTTCGCCGCACTCTCCGTCTTCTTCTTCCACTCCTCACTGACCGACTCCCCGATACCGCCGAACGCCCCGATCAACCCCTTCGCCGACGCCTCCGTCGCCGACGGGTTCTCGACCGCCTTCAACAAGGCCGGCTACCTCGGCGTCTCGTTCTTCTTCGTCCTCTCCGGCTTCGTCCTCGCGTGGGCCTCACGGCCCGGCGAGCGCGTCACGGCCTTCCTCCGCCGAAGACTCCTGAAGATCTTCCCGAACCACATCGTCGTCTTCGCCGCCGCGATGATCCTCTTCGCGGGCGCCGCCGTCACCAGCGTGGCCGACTGGCTGCCGAACCTGCTCCTCATCCACACCTGGTTCCCGCAGGCGAGCATCAACCTCAGCGTGAACCCGCCGAGCTGGTCCCTCGGCAGCGAGCTGCTCTTCTACGTGCTCTTCCCGCTGCTCATCGTCCCGATCCGCACGATCCGGGGCGCGGCGCTGTGGGTGTGGAGCGCCCTGATGGTCGTCGGCATGGTCGCCGTCCAGCTCGTCTCGACCTACGTCGTCCCCGACACCCCGAAGTCGGCCATCACGCCCGTCTCCGACCTGCAGTTCTGGTTCGGCTACCTGCTGCCGCTGGGCCGCGTCTTCGAGTTCGCCCTCGGCATCCTGCTCGCCCGCGTCGTCCTGGCCGGACTCTGGCCGCGGCGCGTCGGCTTCGGCGCCGCCCTGGCCCTGACCGTCCTCGGCTACGCCGCCGCGCTCGTCGCCCCGTTCCAGTACGGCTTCGTCGTCGCCACGATCGTTCCCGTCGCCGCGCTCATCGGCGCCACCGCCCAGGCCGACGTGGACGACCGGGCCACCTTCCTGCGCAGCCGCCCCATGGTGTGGCTCGGCGAGGTGTCCTTCGGGTTCTACCTCGTCCAGGGCGTCACGATCTTCTACTTCCGCTCCCTGCTGGGCGAGAACACCTACAGCGTCCCGGTCGCCCTGCTGGTGATCGCGGGCTTCTTCGCGGCGTCCCTGCTGGGCGGCTGGCTCCTGTTCCGCTTCGTGGAGATGCCCGTCATGCGCCGCTTCGGCCGCGCCAAGCCCCGTACCCGGCCCGCCCCGGACCCGGCCGTGGCCCCGTACGAGGGCCAAGGGCAAGGCCAGGACCAGGACCCGGCTCCGGTCCCCGCGGCGGCGGGTGGCGGCCACCGCACCGCCTGACCGCCTGACCGCCCGCCCCGCTCCCGTACCTCGTACGCCTCCCGCTACGCCTCCCCGCCCGCGTCCGCATCCGCCGACGCGGGCTTCGGGCTGTCGTGCCGCGCTCCCGTGGACGCCGCGGTCAGGCTCGACAGCATGCGCAGCCCCGCGTCCGAGGGGGAGGACTCCGGGGCGCTGTAGAGCAGCATCCGGTGGTTGGTGCCGTCGGTGAGGTTCAGGTTCTCGAAATCGAGGGTCAGCGGGCCCACCACCGGGTGGTGCAGGTTCTTGGTACCGACCGTGCAGTCCCGTACGGGGTGCTTCGACCAGAGCGAGGCGAAGTCGGGGCTCTGCAGCATGAGCGACCCGATGAGCTCGGCGAGCGCGCGGTCCTCCGGATTGCGGCCGGCGACCAGGCGCAGGGCCGCAAGGGCGACCCGTGCCTCGCTCTTCCAGTCCGTGTGGAGATCCCGGGTGTGCGGGTCCAGGAACAGCATCCGCGTGAGGTTCGGGCGGACGGCCGGGTCGTCGGGGCTCGCGATGTCCACGTGTCCCGCGAGCAGGGCGTGCCCCAGCGGATTCCAGGCGAGCACGTTGTTGCGGCCGTCCAGGACCACCGCCGGGACGTGCGGCATCGAGGTGATCAGACGCCGCGTGGTGTCACGGGCGTACTCGGGACGCGGCGACGGGGCCCGCTTGGCACGCGGCGGCCGCGCGAGGTTCAGCAGATGCGCGTGCTCGTCCGGGGTCAGGCGCAGGGCGCGGGCCAAGGCGTCGAGGACGCTGTCCGAGGCGTTCGTGCTCTGCCCCTGCTCCAGGTGCGTGTAGTAGGTGATGCTCACGCCGGCCAGCAGGGCGAGCTCCTCGCGCCGCAGCCCGGGCACGCGCCGGCGGGTGCCGTGGGAGGGGAGCCCGACGTCCTCGGGCTGGAGCTGGGCGCGACGAGTGCGGAGGAATTCGCCCAGAGCAGTCGGTGTGTCCATGCGTTCCAGTGTGCCGGGGGACGGCGCCGAAGGGGGCCCGGGAAGGTGGCCCTGGGAGTGCTAGCTTGCGCGGCGCCAGCAAGACCAGGGGGCTGGGTAACCCCCTCCGACCGGTCCAGAGTCGATGACGCAACAGCTCGTTGCGTGATCGAGAGGATGTGGTTCGCGATGTCGGTCGTCGAGGGTACGAGGGTCGTCGATACGGGAACGGAGGGGCCTGTTCGGCTGGACGGGCGTCTCAAGCTGGTTCTTGTGGTGCTGCTGGTGGCGCAGTTCATGCTGGCGGTCGATTTCTCGATTCTGAACGTGGCGTTGCCGGTGATCGGTGACGGGCTCGGTTTCTCGTTGTCGAATCTGCAGTGGATCGCGACGTCGTTCGCGTTGTGCGCGGCGGGTTTCACGCTGTTGTTCGGTCGGGTGGCGGACCTGTTCGGTCGGCGCCGGTTGTTCCTGGTGGGTTTGGCGGTGCTGGGCCTGTCCTCGCTCGTGGGTGGTCTGGCGACCTCGCCGGAGATGCTGATCGCGGCGCGCGTGTTCCAGGGCCTCGCGACGGCGGCGGTGACGCCGGCGGGTCTGTCGCTGTTGACGACGTCGTTCCCGGAGGGGCCGTTGCGTCAGAAGGCGCTGGGTCTCAACGGTGCTCTGATGTCGGCGGGGTTCACGACGGGCGCGATCCTGGGTGGTGTCCTGACGGATCTGCTGTCGTGGCGGTGGGCGTTCTTCATCAACGTCCCGGTGGCGCTCGCGGTGTTGTTCATCGCTCCGACCGTGATCAAGGAGTCGCGTCCGCAGGTGCGTCCGAAGCTGGACGTGCCGGGTGCGACGGCCGTGACGTTGGGTCTGCTGGCGCTGATCTACGGGCTGACGCAGGCCGGTGAGCACGGCTGGGGCGCTCCGTCGGCGCTGGGCTGGCTGGCCGCGGGTGCGGTGCTGCTGGTGGCGTTCTACGCCATCGAGTCGAAGAGCTCGGACCCGCTCGTGCCGGTGTCGGTGCTGAAGAAGAAGACGGTGGCGTGGGGCAACGTCGCGGGTCTGATCGCGTTCCTGACGGAGACCAGCCTGGTGTTCCTGATGACCCTGTACCTCCAGGAGGTCCTGGACTTCTCGCCGCTGACGGCGGGTCTGTCCTTCGGTGTGCTGGGTGTAGGCACCGTGATCGGTGGTTCGATCGCACCGCGGGTCATCGCGGCGACGAACACCCGCAGCACCCTCATCATCGGTGGTGTGTTGCAGGCCGTCGCGACATTGAGCCTGGTGGCGCTGGGGGAGACGTCGGCGTCGATGTGGCTGCTGCTGGCGGCGACGTTCGCCGGTGGCGTCGGCAACATGCTGGTGATCGTCGGGTTCATGGTGACGGCGACGACAGGTCTGCCGGACCACGAGCAGGGCATGGCGACGGGTCTGGCGACCATGACCCAGCAGATCGGCATCACCATGGGCACCCCGATCATGTCCGCGGTCGCCGCCGCCCACACCGACATCCACGCCGGCATCACGACCGCGGTCATCGTCAACACCGTGATCGTCGTGGTCGGCATCCTCACCACCGTCCTGTTCCTGCGCACCGAGCGGTCCAGCTGACGAAGTGCGCGCCTCCACTAAGGCAACTCCGCCTTGTGACAGCCCTGTCCCGGCCGCGAACGTTGGCCCCGGGCCCGGCGCGAGCGCCGGCTACCGATGGAAAGGAACCCCGATGGCCACACCCACCGTCGTCAGCTGGGAGCAGGTGTCCGTGCCCACCCCGTCCGGGCCCCTGTCCGCCCGGGTGTACCGGCCCGGTAGGCCGTCACCGCAGGGCTGGCTGGTGTGGGCCCACGGAGGCAGCTGGCGTGCCGGATCCGCCCGGGACTGGCACGGCGCCACCGCCGAACTCGCCCACCACTCCGGCTTCGCGGTGGTGAGCGTGGACTACCGGCTGGCCCCCGAGGTACGCCACCCGGCCATGGTCGAGGACGTCCTGTCAGCCCTGACCTGGGCCGGGGAACAGCGGGACCGGCCCGCCGGGGACCCGTCCGCCCCGCCCGTCCTGGCCGTCGGCGGGGACAGCGCCGGCGGCACCCTCGCCGCCTCCGCCGCCCTCGTCTGCCGCGACCGCGGGATTCCGCTGGCCGCGCAGGTCCTGGCGTACCCGCCGCTGGACCCGGGGTGCGCGGCGGCCTCGTACCACCGCTTCCCCGACCTGTTCCCCACGGCCTCCTACCTGAGGGCGGCCTGGCAGGACTACCGGGCTCCGGGGCTGCCCGTGGCCGCGGACGGCACGCGGCTCCACAGCACCCCCTTCGAGGCCGCCGACCTGCGCGGACTCGCCCCGGCCGTGATGGCCACCGGCGACCTCGACCCCGTCGGCGACGACGTGCACCGCTACGGGCGCCTGCTGCGGGCGGCGGGGGTCGAGGTCGCCGTACGGGAGTTCCGGCAGACGGGCCACGGAGCGTTCCTGCAGCCCGCCCCCGGACCGGGCCCGGGTCCCGGCCCCGGCCCGGCTCCCGGCGGGCATCCGGCGGCGTCGATGCGCGGCTGGCTCGGGCTGGCCCTGCACCGGCTCACCTCACCGAACGACCCCGACAACCTCCCCTCCCTGGAGCTGACATGACCACCTCCGACGTCCCCAACCTCGACGCCCTGCTCCGCCACTTCGCCGATCTGCGCGACGGCATCCACGGCGGCGCCGTCTCCCGCCCCGACAAGGAGCAGCACTTCCGCACCGCCGCCCGCCTGCTGGACCCGTACGCCCGCCAGGCGCTCGCCGAGCTCAACGACCAACTCCTCCTCGGGCAGGGGGTGATCGACGCCAGCGGTGTCCAACGAGCGGACGACCGCAGCCTCTTCCACGCCTGGACCCTGTGGTGGGACGAGCAGTCGGCGGCCGACATCCCGCCCGTGACGCTGTACGCGCACTACGGAGCCTCTTTCCACCACCCGCACCTGCGCGGTGCGACGGTCTCCGAATGGCCGCTGAACGTCTTCGACGACGCGCAGGCCGCCGCCGAACTGCCCACCCTGCGCGCGATCGCCGCCGCGGACCTCCACAACCTGGTCTTCGAACGGGACTTCAGGATCGTGCCCGCGACCATGGCGGGCGCCACCGGTCTCCCCGCCCACCAGCACTGAAAGGCGGCCCGTCATGACGAAGCTGCGACTGTCCGTACTCGACCAGACCCCGGTCGGCGAGGACCACACCCCGGACCAGGCGTTACGCGCCTCCGTGGACCTCGCCCGCGCCGCCGAGGCACTCGGCTACACCCGCTACTGGGTCGCCGAACACCACGACTCGCCGGGCTTCGCGAGCAGCGCGCCGGAGATCCTCGCGGGCACCCTGCTCGCCCACACCTCGCGCATGCGGATCGGGACCGGCGGCGTGCTGCTGCCCCGCTACGACCCGGCGAAGGTGGCCGAGGTGTTCGGCGTACTGGCCTCCCTCCACCCGGGCCGCGTCGACCTCGGCATCGGCCGCGCCGGCGGACCCGCCCGCGACTTCCCGCACCGGCTGGCCCGACTGGGCGCCCTGCTGGGCGAGGGCGGAGTCGTCCCGCACGCACCGGTCCCGCCGCAGATGTGGCTCCTGGGCGCGGGACGCGAGTCGGCGCGGCTGGCCGGGATGCTGGGCACGGAGTTCGCGTTCGGGCACTTCTTCTCCCCGACGGGCGGCCAGGAGGCCCTCGACGACTACCGCGACCGGTTCCGTACCTCCACCGGCGGTCGACCGGGCGGCGCGCTCGCGGTACGCGTGGTGACGGCGGACAGCGCCTCCCGCGCCGAGGAACTGGCCCAGAGCCTGCTGCTGTGGCGCGCCCGCAAGGATCTCGGCGAGGACGGGCCGCTGCCGTCGTACGAGACCACCCGCCGCCACCGCTGGACGGGCGCGGAACTGGAACGGGCGAAGGTGCACCGCACGGCCCTCGTGTCCGGGGCGCCGGAGCAGGTGTCCGCGGTACTGACGGCCCTCGCCGCGAGCCACGGCGTGGACGAGCTGATCATCAACACCCTGACCTGCGACCCGGCGGACCGTCGGCGCTCGTACGAGCTGCTGGCCGAGGCCTTCGCCCTCCAGGCCCCCGACCCGCACCCCGCGGCCCCGATGGACGCCTCCGGCCTCGCTCTCCAGGGTCAGGAGCGGTCGAGGCCCCAGGTCTGGAGCGCGTAGGGGCGGCCCTTCTCCTCGCCCGTGATCAACGGCACGTCCAGGAGGCGGAAGCCGGCCCGGGTGGCCACGCCGACGCTGGAGGCGTTCTCGGCCTCCAGCTCCAGGATCACCCGCTCCACCCCCAGCTCCTCGAAGGCGTACGCGGCCATCACCCGCACCGCGCGGGCGGCCAGACCCCGGCCCCGGTGCGCCGGCCCGAGTGCGTAGCCGAGCTCGGTGCCCTCGGGCGCGCGCTTGAGCATCACCTCGCCGAGCGGGGCGCCGCCGTCGACGGTGATCGCCAGCAGCAGGGCCGTACCCTCCTGGCGCAGCTGCCGGGCCCGCTCCAGCCGATTGCGGGCGGCCGCGTCGTCGAAGGGGGAGACGATCGGCGTCCAGTAGGCGATGTCGGGGTGGTCGAAGAGCTCGGGCATCGACGCCAGGTCCGCCGCCGTCCAGTCACGCAGGACCAGGCCCTCGCCCGTCAGCTCCATACGGTCGGGATACGACGGCGTCGTGCTGCTCATGCGGGAGGACCTCCGTGATCGGTGCGGGACCAGCCAAGATATCCGGCGGGCGGTCGACGGTTCACCGGGATATCACCGGGACGTCCGCTTGACGGCGCCCCGGGCCGGATCCGGCCGGCTCGCACCGGTCGGATCCGGAGAGGCCGTCCTAGACGGCGTACCGGTCGGGGGCGAAGAGCGAGGGGTTCGCCGCGATCCAGTCCGAGGTGCGGCGCAGACCCTCCTCCAGGCCCACCCGGGGCCGCCAGCCGGCCCAGTCCCGGGCCCGGGAGTTGTCCGACAGCAGGCGCTGGACCTCGCTGCCCGACGGGCGCAGCCGGGTCGGGTCCACCACCACCTCCGCGTCCCGGCCGGACGCCGCGATGAGGGCCTCGGCCAGGGCGCCGACCGAGATCTCCTCACCGGTGCCGAGGTTGACCACCTCACCCAGCGCCCGATCGCACTCGGCCACCGCCAGGAAGCCCTCGGCCGTGTCCGTCACGTACGTGAAGTCCCGGGTCGGCGTGAGCGAGCCGAGGCGGATCTCCCGGGACCCCGCGTGCAGCTGCGCCAGGATCGTCGGGATGACGGCGCGCGCCGACTGGCGCGGCCCGTAGGTGTTGAAGGGGCGCACCACCGTCACCGGGAGTTCGAAGGCGTGGTGGAAGGAGAGCGCCATCATGTCCGCGCCGATCTTCGACGCGGAGTACGGGGACTGCGGCTGCAGCGGGTGGCTCTCGGAGATCGGCGCGGTCAGCGCCGTCCCGTAGACCTCACTGGTCGAGGTGTGCACGAGACGCCGCACGCCGTGCCGCCGGCAGGCCTCCGCCACGTTCTGCGTGCCCGTGACGTTCGTCTGCACGTACGCGCCCGGCGAGGCGTAGCTGTACGGAATCCCGATCAGCGCCGCCAGGTGGAAGACGGTGTCGCAGCCGGCCACCGCGTCGCTGACCCGGCCCGCGTCACGGACGTCACCCGCCCACATCTCCACCGGACCGTCCGGGTCGGCGAGGTACCGGGCCAGGTGGCCCTTCTCGGCGTACGGCTTGTAGTGCACGAAGGCGCGCACCCGCGCACCCCGCGCCACCAGCAGGTCCACCAACGTCGAGCCGATGAAGCCCTCCGCGCCGGTGACGAGGACGGTGCGGTCGGTCCAGCTGTTCATATGCGCTCCAGGTGAGGGGTGGGGACGAGGCCGGCGACGCGGAGTACCTCCGCGGCCAGCAGTTCGGCGGCCCGCGCGTGCGGGCCGGGGTCGGCGGCGCCGGCCATCGCCGACAGCCGCGCCGGGTCGGCCAGCAGCGGCCCGATGAGACCGGCGAGGCGTTCGGCGGTGGTCTCGGAGTCGGGCAGGAGCAGTCCGGCGCCCGCGTCCGACAGCACCCGCGCGTTGTGGGTCTGGTGGTCGCCGGGGGCGTACGGGTAGGGCACCAGGACCGACGGGACCCCGGTCGCCGCGAGCTCGGCGACGGTCGCGGAGCCCGCACGGCACACCACCAGGTCGGCGGCCGCGTAGACGAGGTCCATCCGGTCCAGGTACGGCACGGCCCGGGCGATCCGCTCCCCACCGGACGACACCAGCTCGGCCACCGTGTCCGCCAGCGCGTCCGGACCGGTCTTGACCAGCAGCTGTACGTCGTCCCGGTACTGCCAGAGGTCGGCGAGCGCGGCCGCCGCCCGCGTGAGACGGATCGCGCCCAGGCTGCCGCCGTTGAAGACGATCAGCCGGCGCCCCGCGGGCACCCCGAGCGCGCGCCGGGCCTCGGCGCGCAGCGCCACCCGCTCCGGACCGGGCAGCTCCGCGAGGCCGGACAGGGCCGCCGAGATCGGCATCCCGGTGGTCAGCGCCCGGTCACCGCCCGAGAGGTGGCCCCGGCTGCGGTCGAAGGCCACCGCGACGTGCGGGGTGAGCCGGGCCGCGAACTGGTTGGCACGGCCGGGCACCGCGTTCGACTCGTGGATCACGGCCGGCAGCCCCGCCAGTCGGGCGCCGAGCACGGCGGGGGCACTCGGATATCCGCCCATGCCCACGACGACATGGGCAACCTGCGCCCGGATCACCGAGCGCGCCTGGTGCGCCGAGCGCAGCAGCGCCGCGGGCAGCAGGTACCGCTTCGCGCCCAGCGCGGGATCGAAGGGGATCATGTCGACGGTGTGCAGGCGGTAGCCGGCGCGAGGGATCAGCTCGGTCTCCAGGCCCCGCTCGGTCCCGATGAACGAGACCACGGCGCCGGGCACGGCACCGCGCAGCGCCTCGGCGAGGGCGAGACCGGGATAGATGTGCCCGCCGGTGCCGCCCGCACCGATCACGACGGAGAGTGCCGCGGATGTGTGGGGTGTGGTGGTGGTCATGAGCGCACACTCCCGGTGCGCCCTAAGAACGTTCTAAGAGCCGATCCGGGAGCCACGAGCCATAGGTGGACGGTCTGCCGACGTGGTGCGCGACAGGGGCTGTTGCGTGCCCGGCGGGTGGACGGTCCTGCTGTGCGCGTGCTCGCAGCGGGCCATTGGGATACTTCGGCCCGTGGACACGAATGCGGGGGTGGACGGGATACGGTCGGGCCGTCCCGTGGAATGGGCGCTGCGTTCCGCGGAGCTGGCGGATGTCGAGGCGGCCGCAGAGCTGCGGGCAACGGTGATGCGCCCGGACCTGGAGCGGCTGGGACGGTTCGACGAGCACCGGGTCCGGCAACGGCTGCGGGATTCCTTTTCCTCCCAGCACACGTCGGTCATCGTGGCCGATGGCGCTTTCGCGGGCTGCGTCACCGTACGACCGGCCGAGGACGGGTGGTGGCTGGAGCATTTCTATCTCACTCCGGCCATCCAGGGCCGGGGGCTCGGATCGGCCGTGCTGCGAACACTGCTGGAACGGATCGATGCCGGCGGCCTGCCCGTTCGCCTGAATGTCCTCCAGGGCAGCGCCGCCCGGCGGCTGTACGAGCGCCACGGATTCACCGAGGAGGTTCAGGACCCGATCGACGTCTCCATGGTGCGACGGCCGGGTGCGGGCGCCCTCGGAACGTGAAACGCTCGCCGCCCTGCCGAAGGTCGTCAACGACCGTTTGGGAACGTCTTGGTGACGGCCTGTTCGGGACGGGTCCGAAGCCAGTACGAGCGGGCCGCGATGGCCAGGGCGATGCCGTAGACGGCGAAGGCGACCATCCCGATCCAGCCGACGAGCAGCGCGTCGCCCGAGGAGTGGAAGTCGCCGCGCCGCATCGTCACCAGGCCGGCCGTGGCCAGGACCAGGTACCCGACTCCCACGACGCCGTACGGCGCGAGCGTGGCGGCGCCGAGCAGAGCCGGAGCGAGGGGGAGCCCGCGCGGCACCCGTCGGCCGCGCAGGAACAGCGTCCAGCGCGGGAACACCTGCCCCCACGGGCGGACCAGGCCCCAGAGCAGGAAGACGCCGAGCACGGCCAGCAGCGCGGTGGGGTCCAGGCCCCAGGACTCCAGCGTGAGGAAGATCCCCGAGGCGCCGTTCCGCTCCGAGACCGCGAGCATCTCCTCACCGGTGATCCCCGCGAACGTGCCGCCGGACGCCCAGACCAGCTTCATCGCCGCGTACGGGACAAAGGTCAGGGTTCCCGCCCAGGCGGTGAGTTGGACGCGCCGGGGTGCAGCGGACGGCGCTCGTACTGCAGTACCGGCCGGCCGACGGTCCGACCGGGCCGTGGCCGCGAGCAGGACCGCCCCGACCGCCGCCAAGGCCTTGTTCGCGGCAGAGGCCTTGCTGTCCACTCCCTGACCGAGCATCAGCGTGATCACATCCATCAGCAGGCTGAACGCGGTGACCCCGGCCAATCCGCAGGCCACCCAGAGCAGGCCGCGTAGCGCCGGCCGCAGCCCGTACAGCAGCACCGCGGCGCTCACCAGCGCCGCCGATGCACCCACTGCCACAGCCGCCCAACCCAGACCGGGGGAGCCTGATTCACTGCCGTGGTGGAGCAAGGAGGTCCGGGTCAGCGCGCACGCCAGGCCGAAGCCGGCATACAGCACCGCCCACGACATCGTTGCCCAGGCCACCCAGCGCGGCCATCGCTGCCACCAGGCGCTCCAGAGCGCCTTCATCGTCCGTTCGACACTGGTCATGTTCCGAACGTCGCATCGACCGCGGCGAGGTGGCGTCGGCCGCCGGTACGATCTCCCTCCCCCAACCGGGTGAGTGCTCTCCCAGGCCAAGGTATGCGTGACGGAGCCTGACGTCTCGACCGGCCGTACCTGGGGAATCCGGGCCGGCCGCCGTCACCTGCTGCCGGAGACGAGCGCTTCGGTGAGGGCTTCGAGGTAGCAGGCCAGGTGGCTCCTTGCTGGTCAGCCCCCTGCAGAGTCGGTCAAGCCCCGAGATTCCGTGTCGTGACGTCGTGGATTTCCGCGGCCTTACTGGAACTCCGGCGGGCTCGCATTCTGCAGTCCGACACGACTCCTCCATGGACGAGTGCCTTCTGCCACGCCGCCGAGCGGACTCAACGAGGACTGGTTCGGTGAAACCGCTGGGGACGGTACGGCATAGTCAGGCCCCCGTTTCCCGGTACCGGCGACGGTCCGTGAGCCGATCGGGGAGCCACCCGGCACGGCATCGCCCGGACCCGCAGCGAGGTGAATGGCGTTCACCTACAGTGGTGAACGCCATTCACCTCAAGCGGGGTTTCGCGGTGTCCACTGATCCGCGGTCCCCGTCCCCGGCTCCGTCCGCCGATCGCCGGGTCATGGCCGTTGTGGCGGGCGACCGCATCATCGAAGGCGTCTGAGCCCGTGGCCCGTACCTGACCAGCGCCGATGGCGAGGACACGGGCCCCGGAGCCGTGGGTGGATCGCCCGCCACACCAGCGGCCACGGTCTCCCGTACCGGCTGCGTCCCGGTACGGCTCCCCGCGCGCCGTCCGCCGGACGGCCGGCTCGGCGTGCTGGACCGGTGCCGGCACGGCAGGCTGGGGGCGTGTCCGACCAGACGGAGATCGTCGTGCATCCGGTGTCCCCGACGGGCGGCCGGAAGGTGACCGTTCATGCGCTCGGCGTGGACGCGGACCTCGGGCGTGCCCACACCCCCAGGGACGTCGCCGAGTTCCTGCGTCGCGCCGGCCTGGAGGACGTGGACCTGAGCGAGGACGGGCCGATCACCTGGGAGGGCGGCGGGCCCGAAGTGTGGAAGCGCCCCGAAGCCTGAACGCCACAGGTGGGGCGCGGGGAGCCGGTCGGGGAGCCGGTCGGGGAGCCGACTCCTGTCCGGCCTCACGAACGTTCTAAGAGGTTCTCTCAGACGCCTTTGGCAGGCTGTGACCCATGAGCTCCACGGACAGCACAGGCAGCACACGCGCTACGGGCGGTACGGGCAGGCAGCGCATCCTCGTCGTCGACGACGAGCCCGAGGTGCGGGCCGCCGTCGAGGACGGGCTCGCGGTCGAGGGGTACGAGGTCCGGGGCGTCCCGGACGGGCTCGCCGCCCTCTCCCAGGTGGCTGACTGGGAGCCCGACGCGGTCGTCCTCGACGTGATGATGCCCGTACTCGACGGCCTCGCCGTCTGCCGGCAGCTGCGGGCGCTGGGCGACCGTACCCCCGTCCTCGTCCTGACCGCGCTCGACTCCGTCAGCGAGCGCGTCGACGGACTGGAGGCGGGCGCCGACGACTACCTCGTCAAACCCTTCGCCCTGGACGAGCTGGTCGCCCGGGTCCGCGCACTCCTGCGGCGGGCCGCCCCCGGACCCGCCGGGGCCACCGCTTCGCTCGGCTTCGCCGACCTCGTCCTCGACCCGGTGACCCGGACCGGACGCCGGGGGAGTCGGCCGCTGGAGTTCAGCCGGACCGAAGCGGCCCTGCTGGAGCTGTTCCTGCGCCACCCCGGCCAGGTGCTCCCGCGCGAGCTGATCCTCGAACTGGTGTGGGGGCGGGACTTCGGGCCGGACTCCAATTCCCTCGCCGTCTACGTCGGATACCTGCGCCGGAAATTGGAGGCCGCGGGCGAGCCCCGGCTGGTGCACACCGTCCACGGGGTCGGCTACCGACTGGACGCCGCGTGAGCGGCCGCCGGCGGCTCGGCCGGGTCTGGCGCAGGCGCGGCCCCCTGCGCACCCGGCTCGCGCTGTCGGTCACCGCCGCCGTGGCCCTCGTGGCCGTCGGGGTGTGCGCGGCGGCGTTCCTGGTGGTCCGCTCCGCGCTCTACGAGCAGCTCGACCTCAGCCTCACCCAGTCCGCGCGGCTCGCCGCCCAGCGCAACCCGGGGGACGCACCGGGCGTCCTGGCCGGGGAATGCCGGTTCCTGGCCGCTCCCGCCTGCGCCGAGGTGGTGCCCGCCGACCCGGCCAAGGACCCGCAACCGCCGGGACAGCTGCCCGTGGATCCGGCCGCGAGGGAGGTCGCCGCGGGCCGTAAGGCCCCCTACTACACGAACATCACGGTGGCCGGGTTCCCCGCCCGGATGCTCACCACCGACTACGCCAAGGGGCGCGCCCTCCAGGTGGCCCTGCGGGCCGACACCGTCGAGGACGGCATCGAGGAGGCCGCCCGGTGGCTGGTGCTCACGGCGGCGGCCGGGGTGCTGCTGGCGGCCTTCCTCGGGTACTGGGTCTCGCGGACCGGCCTGGCCCCGGTCGCCCGACTCACCGCGACGGCCGAGCGCATCGCCGCCACCCGCGACGCCCGACACCGGATCGAACTGCCCCCACCGGGACGGGAGGACGAGATCACCCGGCTGGCGACGAGCTTCAACACCATGCTGGGGGAGCTCGAACAGTCCATCGCCGCGCAGCGCCAACTGGTGGCGGACGCCTCCCACGAGCTGCGCACCCCGCTGACGGCCCTGCGGACCAACGCCGAGCTGCTGGCCCGGGCCGACCGGCTCACCCCCGATCAGCGCGAGCGCGCCTCGGCCGCGCTGGGGCGGCAGTTGCGCGAGGTGACGGGACTCGTCAACGACCTGATCGAGCTGGCACGTGACGAGGAGCCGCGACCGCTGGTGGAACAGGTCGCGCTGGGCGCGCTGGTGGAACATGGCGCGCGGGCGGCGCGGACCCACTGGCCGGCCGTGCCCTTCCACGTGCACGTGCCGACCGAACCCGTCGTCGTGCCCGGGGTACCCGCGCGACTCAGCCGACTGCTGGGGAACCTGCTCGACAACGCCGCCAAGTTCGGTCGGGACGGGCTGCCCGTCGAGGTGGAGCTGGTGGCGGGCGTCCCGGGCGGCCGAGGCCCGGAACTGACGGTCCGCGACCACGGTCCGGGGATCGCGCCGGAGGACCTGCCGCACGTCTTCGACCGGTTCTACCGGGCCGGGGCGGCCCGCGCCCTGCCCGGGTCGGGGCTCGGCCTGGCCATGGCCCGGCAGATCGCGCGGGCGCACTCCGCCGAGCTGACCGCGGAGGCCGCCCCGGGCGGGGGCGCGTTGTTCAGGCTGGCGTTCTGAACGGAGCCCCGGAGCCCGGGCGCGAGGCCCGCGGGCTCAGTAGATGTCCCAGGCCTCGCGCGGGAGGATGTGGTGCGCGTCGTCCAGCACGTGTTCGGCGAAGACCACCGGTCGGGTGACCAACCGGTCGCCCAGCCGCTGGACGTTCACCACCAGACCGAGGCTCCACGACCCCGGGATCCCGGCTCCCAGGTGACCGAGCTCGTCCTCGTCGTCGGGGAAGCGGGTCGCGTGCCGCTCGACCAGCCACCGTTCCACCTCCGAGGGCACGCGCCCCGTCAGCCCCACGCCCTCCGCGAAGAGCAGGGGTCCCCGCAGCGCGTCCACCGTCAGACCCTCCAACCGCGCCTCGCGGTCGTAGAACACCCGAAGACCCAGGTCACGGAACTCACACCTGGAAGCGGAGGGCGGCGCGCCCTTCACCCGGTACGTCATGACGCAGGACGGCTCCTCCACCGTCACCCCGGTCAGCGCGTCCACCACCTCATCGGGAGTCATACCGAAACGCAGCGGCCCCACCCCGACCCACGGATCGACCGTCCACCGCGGCCTCTCACCCTCCGGCCGCACTTCCCACCAGTCGTACATGCCCTCATGATCGCCGACGCCTGAGGCATGCTGGTGGGAGAGTCCGATCATGGGGGAGAGATCCGATGCAACGGCACGTCGAGTTCGACCGTCTGCACAACTTCCGGGACCTGGGCGGCTACCGGTCCGCCGACGGGCGGACCGTGCGATGGGGGACGCTGTACCGGGCCGACTCGCTCGGCAAGCTGGCGGGCGGCGACCGGGAGCGGTTCCTGAAGCTCGGGATCAGGACCGTGATCGACCTGCGATACCCGTGGGAGATCGAGGCCAAGGGACGGGTTCCCGAGGCGGACCGCTTCCGCTACGTCAACCTGAGCATCGAGCACCGGCCCTACGACCAGGCCGAGATCGACCCCGACATCGACCCCTGGCGCTACCTCGCGGACCGGTTCGCCGAGGTCACCGAGGACGGGGCCGACGAGATCCGTCAGGTCCTGGAGGAACTGGCGCAGGCCCCCGGCCCCGCGGTCTTCCACTGCACCTCGGGCAAGGACCGGACCGGGCTGATCGGAGCCTTCGTACTGACCCTGCTCGGGGTGGAACGGGCTGACGTCCTCGCCGACTTCGCGCTCACCGAACTGGCCACCGAACGACTCGCGGCCGACTGGCGCGCCGCCCACCCTGACCGGGTCATGAAGTGGCCGAGCTACGGCCGCGCCCCCGCCGTGATCATGGAGTTGGTGCTCGCGGACCTGGAGGCCCGGTACGGATCCGTGCACGGCTACCTCACCGACCGGGTCGGACTACGGGAGCGGACCGCGCGACAGCTGCGCGACCGGCTGCTGACCACGGCCTAGACGGCGTCCGCGCGACGTGAAGTCGCTCTAGTGGCGCCACCGACGCATCTCCTACCATCGGAACACGGGGTGGGGGAGGGGGGTGCGTTCATGGCAGCGCACGTAGGGCGGCTGGAACGCTTCGTTGCCTGGGTGCTGCGGAACGCCGACGTCGTGGTCGCCCTGGGCATCGCGATGGCGGTCGGACTCCTCGACATCTTCGGCGACGTCATCAGTGACGACGTCTCCTCCGGCGCCACCCTCGTCGTCCTCGGTCTCCTCGCGACCGGGTCGATCGTGGAGCGGGTGCGCCGGCCCGCGAGCATCCAGGAGGCGATGAGCGGGACCCGGCAGGCCCTGGAAGACCTGGCGATGGTGCGTTCGCTCTCGGGCAACGAGGTCGGCGAGGCGCTCCGCAAGGCCCGCCAGCACACCAACCTCTGGTACTTCAAGGGCGGTACGGGCACCTACCTGCGGGCGGTCACGCTGCCCCTGTGCGTGGCCGCCGCGAAGGAACAGCGCTCGCAGCTCAACGTGAAGATCGACATCGTCAATCCGGCCGACGAGCGGGCCTGCGCCGCCTACGCCCGCTTCCGGCAGATGTTCGGCGCGCAGCGTCGCGGGGACGATCTGTGGACCACCGACCGGGTCCGCCGCGAGTCGTACGCGACCGTCCTCGCCGCATGCTGGTACCAGAGGCAGCTGACCACCCTGGAGATCAGCGTGCACCTGTCGGCCGCCGTGCCGACCCTGCGCTTCGACCTGTCCGAGACCTGCCTCATCATCACCCAGGACGACCAGAACCGGGTGAACCTGCTGGTGGAGCGCGGACAGCCGCTCTACGACTACTACGTGACCGAGCTGCACCAGAGCCGAGAGCAGGCGACCGTGCTCGACCTGCGCGTCGCCTCCCCGCTCGGCCAGGAGCCCACCGTCGACGAGGTCCGGACGCTCTTCGACGACCTGCGACTGCCCCTGCCACGCGTCTTCACCGACAGCGACATCGGCAAGATCATCGAGAAGGCCCTGCACGCGGAGGACCCCTACAGGAGGTGATGCGCTCCGGCGCGTGCCCATGGACCGCGAGCTCGAAAGCACTCTCGTCACCCTGGAGGAAATCGCCTCCGGGGCGCGCGAGTTACATGCCGTCCGTCATCCGCTCGGATTCCTCTGCCTGCCCTTGCTGAGAGAGGGGCCGCGCGGAATCTGCGTGCATCTCTTCGAGATCGGCAACCGCGCCGATCCGGACGCGTCACCGATGCACGCCCACAGCTGGGAACTGCGCAGCCGCGTGCTGTACGGGCGCGTGGCCAATCTGCCCGTACGGACGACCGTGGTGCGGGACGGCGAGGAGGGCGCCACCCACCGGATCTTCGAGGTGTTCAGCGGGAGCGACGGCGTGGACGAGATCCGGCCGACCTCCCTCCTGGTGCGGAGCGAGCCCGGACCCGCCCACGTCAGCGCGGGAGGGGAGACGTACACGGTGGCGGCGGGCGAGTTCCACGCCACCGCACTGGAGGGGGCGCAGCCGGCGGCCACCCTGGTGCACGGGATGTCGATCCCCGGGCAGCTCGACCTCTCGCTCGGCCCGCTCGACGGCCGACCGCGCCGCACGACCCGCCGGCTGTGCGACACCGCGCAGACCGTGCGCAGCGTCCACACCGTCCTCAGGAGGATCGATGCCCAACAGCGGGCCTGACTTCGACCACGAGAGGCAGGTCGCCGTCGCCGCGGCGGAGGAGGCGGGCGGCCTGCTGCGCAGGCGCTTCGCCGCGGCGCGGTGCGTGCGGACGAAGGGCGCGTCCGGGGACGTGCAGATGGATCTCGACCTCGCCGCCGAGGAACTCGTACTGAGCCGGATACAGCGCCACTTCCCGCGGGACCGGATCCTGTCCGAGGAGGCCGGGCTCCTCGAAGCGGCGGGCGAACGCACCTGGCTGGTCGACCCGTTGGACGGCAGCAACAACGTCGTGATCGGGCTGCCCACCTACGCGGTGGGGATCGGGCTGTGCCTGGCGGGCACCCCGGTGATGGGAGTGGTGCACGAGCCGGTCACCGGGGAGACCTGGCACGCGGTCAAGGGGTACGGAGCCCACGGACCGTCCGGCGAGCTGCCGGGCCCCGCCCGCACCCTGCCGCGCCCCGGGCCCGTCGTCGCCTGGACCCAGGGATACGCCGTGGAACGGGGCGACCCGACGGCGGTGGCCCTGCGCGCGGTGCTGGAGCTGCGCTGCCGGCGCGTCCTGCAGCTGTGGGCGCCGCTGCTCGGCTGGAGCCTGCTGGCGCGCGGCACCATCGACGCATTCGTCGGCTACCGCGCCGAGGGCGTGGACCTGCCGACCGGGGCGCTGCTCGCCGCCGAGGCGGGCGTGGAGCTGCGCACGCTGTCCGGGGCGCAGTTCAGACCGGGATTCGCCGGGGCCGACACCGGGCGCAGCTTCGTCGCGGCCCGCGGCGAGACCCTCGCCCACCTGCTGGAGGAGGTGGGGGTCATCGCCCGGCGCGCGTACTAGGGGGTGTCCGGAAAGTAGCGCCGGCCGCCCGAAGGGCGGGCCACGCGGCGTCCGGTGCCATGGGGTCTCCCCAGGCCCGCCAGGGCCGAGGGGAAGCATCGCAAGGCGGAGGGGCGCCCGTGTACTGGACGTACTCGGGCGCCCCGACAACGCGGCGAGGTGCGGTGCCGGGCACCGCGGGGCAGGCGGGACTTCGCGGACACGCCCTAGCTGTGTTGTCCCGGGACGTTGGTGACACACGTGCTGGGTGCTTGAAATGGGTGAGGGCCTCCGGGTTCGGTGTGGATTGCGACATCTGCACCTAGCCGAGGAGGCCCTCGTGGTCCACCGTAACGCCCCGCTGACCGAGACCGGACGACTTCGTCTCGCCCGCTGTGTCGTGGACGACGGATGGCCCGTGCGGCGGGCCGCGGAACGTTTCCAGGTCAGCCACACCACCGCGGCCCGCTGGGCCGGCCGCTACCGACAGCTCGGCGTCGCCGGAATGGGTGACCGCTCCAGCCGCCCCCACCACCAGCCCCGAAAGACACCTGCCGAGGTCGAGGCCGAGGTGCTGCGCCTGCGGCGGGAACACCGCATCGGCCCACTGCGGCTCGCCGTCCGCTGCGGCATCGCGGCCTCGACCGCCCACCGCATCCTCGCCCGGCACGGTCAGCCACCCCTGGCCGCCCTGGACCGGGCCACCGGCGAGCCCGTCCGCCGTTACGAACGCGCCCGCCCCGGCGAGCTGATCCACATCGACGTCAAGAAGCTGGGCCGGATCCCCGACGGAGGCGGCCACAAGGTCCTGGGCCGGGCCGCCGGCAGCCCGAACAAGGACCGCCGCAACGGCGCCGGATACGCCTACCTCCACACCGCCCTCGACGACCACACCCGCCTCGCCTACACCGAGGACCTGCCCGACGAGACCGCCCCGACCTGCGCAGGCTTTCTCACCCGGGCCACCGCGTGGTTCGCGTCCCTGGGCATCCGCGTCGAGCGGGTCCTTACCGACAACGCCTGGTCCTACAGCAGGAACACCTGGCGGAGCACCTGCCGCGAGCTGGGCATCAGCCCCCGCTGGACCCGCCCCTGGCGGCCACAGACCAACGGCAAGGTCGAACGCTTCCACCGCACCCTGCTCGAGGAATGGGCCTACCAACGGCCCTACACCTCGGACCGAGAACGGATGGAAGCATTCACCGACTGGCTGCACTGGTACAACTACCACCGACCCCACACCGGCATCGCAGGCCAAACCCCCGCCAGCCGCGCCACCAACCTGTCCGAACAACACACCTAGCTCGTGGCGGCCAGGGCCAGCGTCGCCGCCAGGGTGCCCGCCACCGCCAGCACGGCGCCCGTACCGAAGAAGCGGCCCAGGTCGATCCGGGTCCCGTGCCAGCGGCACCGCTCGAACCACAGCAGGGTGGCCAGCGAGGCCCACGGCGTGATGACGGGTCCCACGTTGACGCCGATCAGCTGGGCGAGCAGCTGCTCGTGATTGGCGACCGGAATGGCCGCCTCGCCCGCCAGATAGGCCGGGAGGTTGTTCAGGACGTTCGAGAAGCCCGCACCGACCGCCGCCGACCGCAGCATGCCGACGACGTCGTTGTCGGACCCCATCGCCGCCGCCAGGATGTCGTGCAACCCGTGGGCGTTGACCGTCTCCACGACCAGGAACATGCCCGGGACGAGGACGAGGAGCCGCCAGGGGATCAGGGAGAGGCGCAGCGTCTCCCGGCTGCGGAACCAGAAGGCCACGACCACGATCAGCGCGGCCGCCATCGACGCCGACCACAGCGGCACGTCGGCGAGCAGGATCGCCAGCAGGAACCCGGCACACGCCACCGCGCTCACCCGGAACAGGACCCGGTCCGCGGGCCGCGGCAGGGGCGGCGGCGTGTAGCGGGTCTCGGTGCGACGCCCCGGGCGCCAGTAGAAGCCCCACAGGCAGGCCATCGTGACCGCGATCGCGGCCAGCTGCGGAGCCCACATGGTGGCGGCCATCTCCGACGGGGTCAGCGCGATGCGGTCCGCGGCCAGCAGGTTCGTCAGGTTCGACACCGGAAGCAGCAGGCTGGCCGTGTTGGCCAGCCACACCGTGGTCATCGCCAGCGGTACGGGCGCGATACCGACCCGGGTCGCCAGCGCCAGCATCACCGGGGTCAGCAGGACCGCCGTCGTGTCCAGGTTGAGGGTGATGGTGGTGACGGACGCGAACAGCACGCAGAGACAGAACAGGAGGGGGTACCGGCCGCGCCCCGCCCGGGCCACCCACGTGGCGACGACGTCGAAGACCTCCGCCTTGCCGGTCAGCTCCGCGAGGACGATCACGGTGGCCAGGAACACCACCAGCGGGCCGATCCGCTGCAGCACGTCCGAGGCGGGCCCGGTGGGCAGCAGGCCCGTGGCGACGCACAGCGCACCGAGTGCGAGCAGCCCGCCGGCCAGCCAGTCCAGTGGATGCAGACGCCTGAGGAGGGACACGGCGAACAGGTTCGCACATACACACGCCCCGGCATCAGACGGGGCGGAAGGAATCGGACAGGCTCGCCCGGGCGGCGGGTCCGGTGTCCCGTGGGGGACCACCTCGTCCTCGCCGGGACAAACCCGCAGACGGGGGCACGGCCCTACGATGGACCCATGATGACGGACGGGCAATTCGGCGCTCCCGCAAGAGAGTTCGACTTCTTCATCAGTTACTCCCCGGCAGACGAACAATGGGCCGCGTGGATCGCCTGGACCCTGGAGGAAGCCGGCTACCGCACGGTGGTGCAGGCCTGGGACTTCGTACCGGGAACCAACTTCATCGACTTCATGGACCGGGGCGTCAGCGAGTCCCTGGCGGTCATCGCCGTACTGTCACGCCACTACGAGCGTTCCACCTACGGTCGCATGGAATGGCAGGCCGCGCTCCGGGCCTCGCCCGAGTCGCCCGAACGGAGGCTGTTGACCGTCCGGGTGGACGAGATCCCGATCGAGGGACTCCTCGCCACGATCACCTACGTCGACCTCGTCGGCGTCGCGGACATCGACGCGGCCCGTTCCCTGCTCCTGAACCGTGTCGGCCAGGCCGTCGACGGCCATGCCCGCCCGGGCCGCCGCCCCGGCTATCCGGGGAGCGGGCCCGGACCCGTCCGCCACCCGGAGCAGCCCAACCCCGGGCAGCCGCAGCCGAGCGCGCTCGCCGGCCCCGGCTGGTCCGGGCGCCGGCGACCGGCCAGGGCGCCGCTCTACCCGCAGGCCGCCGCGGCCGGCCACGACCCGCAGGACGCCGTGACCGTCCTGCACCTGGCCGGACCCGACTTCGGTCGCGGCCGCGAACCCGACTCGCTCAGCCGGCAGATCCGCGGCGACCTCATCATGCTCAGGGACGCCGGGGCACCCGCCCCCGATCTGATGGTCGTCACCGGCGACCTCACCGCGTCCGGCAGCCCACGCGAATGCGACCAGGCCCTCAGCTTCCTCACCGCCTTACGGTCCCAGCTCGACCTGTCCCCCCAGCGCGTGATGGTGGTACCGGGCGCGCAGGACGTGAACCAGGCCGCCTCCCAGGCCTACTTCCACACCTGCGAGGCCGACGAGGTGGCTCCGCAGCCGCCCTACTGGCCCAAATGGCGCCACTACACCCGGCTGTTCCGCGGTCTCTACCAGGGCCTGGACACCGTTTTCGACAGCGACCAGCCCTGGACCCTCTTCCCGGTGCCCGAACTGAGCACGGTCGTCGCCGGATTCAACTCCTCCATGGCCTACAGCCACCGCCCCGAGGAGCAGTACGGCTTCATCGGCCGCGACCAGGCCGCCTGGTTCGCCGAAGCCATGCGCCGCTACGAGGAGGAGGGCTGGCTGCGCGTCGGCGCGCTCCGCCACCCGCTCACCGACGGCCGCCGCCCCGGCGACGCGGTCGGCGGCCCCGGCGGGCTGCGGGACGCCGACACCTTCGCCCGGCTCGCCGCCCCACGGCTGCACCTGCTGCTGCACGGCCCGACCGGCGGCCCGCGCAGCACCACCTCGGCCCCCAGCCGCACCCAGCTCGCCGGGGCCGACGGCGCCGCGGCCGCCGGAGCCACCGGTGAGCTGCCCCTGTTCGGCTCCGCCGCCCCCGCCCGGTTCCAGCTGCTCCGGATCGACGCCCAGGGCGTGACCCGCTGGGACGACCGGATCACCACCGCGTCCGAGACCTTCCCCGCCGCGTGGCGACAGACCCGCCGGGTCTTCCCCGTACCGGAACTGCCGGCCGTCATCGACGTCGAGCGGCCCGACGGACGGGCTCCCCTGGACGATCCGGCCGCCTCGCTCGCCGAGCGCGTCAAGGAGATCTGCCGGGTGCGCCGGGAAGGCGTGCGGCTGCGCGACGTCCCGCGCCGCGATCCGGCCGACATGGCGCAGATCATGGCCACCTGGCGGGAGCAGGAGGACGGCGTCGTGCAGCAGCAGCGCATAGCCGTCCACCCGGGGAGCCCCACCGAGGAGGAACTGGACCGCTTCATCGCCCAGGTGCACGCCACCGACACCGGCTCCGAGGCCGTCCTGGTGTACGCGGGCGACGCCCCGGCCGCCGGACTGCGCCGCCGGGCCGCCGCCCACGGCGTCCGCGTCCGGGTCCGCAGCTTCATCGAGTTCCAGGGCCTGCTCGACCTACGGGGCTACGTCGCCGCGCAGACGGCCCGGCTCAGCGGCAGCGAGCAGTACGCCCCCGGCCTCTACCTCCCCCAGCGCTACCGCGACGCGGACCGCCCCGACGGCCAGGGCGGTGCCGGTCAAGAACGTGACGGACTCGTCGAGGAACTGCTGGAACTCCTCGAATCCGACCACGGCCGGTTCGTCCTGCTCCTCGGCGACTTCGGACACGGCAAGACCTTCGCCCTGCGCGAGCTCGCCCGGCGCATCCCCGAACAGCTCCCGCACCTCACCCCGTTGTTGATCCCGCTCAACTCCCTGGACCGGGCGCACAGCCTCGAAGGCCTGGTCGCCGCGCACCTGGCCGGCCACGACGTCGACACCATCGACCTGCGCGCCCTGCGCTACATGCTGGCCCAGGGCCGCGTCGTCCTGCTCTTCGACGGCTTCGACGAACTGGTCAACCGGGTCAGCTACGACCGGGCCGCCGACCACCTCCAGGTCCTCCTCGACGCCGCCGTCGACCACGCCAAGATCGTCGTCAGCAGCCGCACCCAGCACTTCAAGTCGCACGCCCAGGTCCTCACCGCGCTCGGCGAGCGCGTCGGCCTGCTCCCGCAGCGCAGGATCCTGGCCGTCGAGGGCTTCACCCCGGCCCAGATCCGTTCCTACCTCGTCCGCAGCTACGGAGAAGAGCAGGCCGCCGACCGCCGCTACCAGCTCCTGCGCAACATCCCCGACCTCCTGATGCTCTGCCGCAATCCCCGGCTGCTCTCCTTCGTCGCCGACCTGAGCCAGGACCAACTGCGCGCGGTCGCCGGAGCGGGCCGCGCGCTCAGCCCCGCACGACTGTACGAGGACGTGTTCACCTCCTGGCTCGGTCACGAGGAGCGGCGCGGCCAGGGCGGTCCCGGCGCGCCGCCCGGGCTCACCCTCGACCAACTGTGGGCGGCGGTGACCGCGCTGGCCTGGCGGTTGTGGGAGAGCGGCCGCAGCGCCCTACGGCTCGACGAGCTCACCGAGACCGTGGCCGGCACCCTCAGCGAACTCACCGAGTCCCCGCTCACCGCGTCCGAGCGCGCCCAGGCGGTCGGCGCGGGCAGCCTGCTGGTCCGCAGTGACGACGGGGTCTTCCAGTTCATCCACGGCTCCGTCGTCGAATGGCTGGTGGCGCGGGAGGCCGCCCGCCAGCTCGCCCGCGGGCAGCACACCGTGCTCCTCGCACGCCCGCTCAGCCAGCTGGCCGTCGAGTTCTTCTGCGACCTCGCCGACCACGAGCAGTGCGCCCGCTGGGTGCGCGAGGTCCTGGACTCCCCGGGGCGGGTGGTCGGCGAGGCCGCCCGCGCCAACGCCGTACGGATCTCCGACCGGCTACGGGTACCGGCCAACGCCGATCTACGGGGCGCCCGGCTGGCCGGCGAGGACCTCTCGCACCGAGACTTCTCCGGCGTCGACCTCACCGACGCCGATCTGACGGACGCCCGGCTGATCGGCGCCAACCTCTCCGGCGCCCTGTTGCGGGGCACCCGGCTGACCGGCGCCCGGCTCGACCGGGCCGACCTGAGCCGGGCCGACCTGTCCGGCGCCAACCTCAGCCGGGCGCGGCTGACCAGGACCGATCTACGGGGCGCCCTGCTGGCCGGCAGCCGCTGGCACCGGGCGGCGCTCATCGACGTGACGATGGACGACGAGGTACGGGCCGCCCCCGAGCTGGGGACCGCCGCGATCGCCCCCGGGATGCCCGTGGACGCCGGGTTCCGGCCCTCCGCCGTCGGGGTCCCGTACGGATTCGGCATGCGCACGAGCCGCCTTCCCGAACCCATCGCCTACAGCAGCGACGGCGAACTCCTCGCGGTCGGCAGCGAGGACGGCTCCGTCCTGGTCTGCGGCGCCGACGACGGCCGGGCCGTGCGCACCCTCCAGGGGCACGAAGGGCGCGTGTACGCCGTGAAGTTCCGGCCGGACGTCATCGCCACCGGCGGCTCCGACGGCGCGGTGCGGCTCTGGGACCCGGTGACCGGGGCCTGCCGCCACCATCTGCGGGTCCACCCCGACGGGGTGTGGCCGGTCTCCTTCGACGCGGCCGGGACGCTGCTCGCCACGGGCGACCGCGAGGGCCTGGTCACGGTCTGGGACGTGGCCACCGGCGAGCCGCTGCACCGGATGCCGGGCCACACCGCGCCCGTCTACACCGCGGTGTACGGACCCGGCGACCTGCTGCTCACCGGGGACGCGGGCGCGAAGGTACGCCTGTGGGACCTGACCACCGGGCACTGCGTGCGCGAGATCGAGGGCCATCAAGGCGCCGTCTACCGGGCCCGGTTCAGCCCCGACGGAACCCTCTTCGCCACCGCCGACCGGGGCGGTCCCGGACAGGGCGGCACGGTACGGATCTGGCGGACGACCGACGCGCGGCTGCTGCACGAGTTCACCGGACACACCGGGCGCGTGTACGTCCTCGACTTCCACCCCGAGGGAAACCTCCTGGCCAGTGGTGACACGGACGGCCAGATCCGGCTCTGGGACCCGGTGGTCGGCACTCCCGCCGGAGTCCTCGAACGGGGCACCGGCGCCGTCTACCAGGTGCTCTTCGGCGACGACGGGAAGCTCCTCGCCGCCTGCGACAGCAACGGCGCGGTCCGGCTGTGGACGGTCACCGGGCGCCCCCACGGGTACACGATCGCCCTTCACCCCCAGCAGCCGACCGAGCACCGCGGCACCGCCTGGGCGTGCGCCTTCCGACCAGGCGACAGCCAGTTGCTCACCGTCGGCAACGACGGCGGCGCGCAGATCTGGGACGCGGCCACCGGTCAGGGCAAGCGCATCCTGCGCGGCCACGGCCGCCGGATCAGCGGGGTCGCCTTCAGCGCGGACGGCACGCAGCTGGCGGCGGCCGGCAACGACGGGGTCGTACGGCTGTGGGAGACGCGCACGGGCCGCCGTACGGACGAACTCACCGGGCGCGGCGACCGGCTGGTCTCGGCGGCCTTCAGCCCGGTCGAAGCGGTCCTGGCCACGGCCAGCAACGACGGCGACATGTACCTGTGGAACCCGGTGGGCGGGGAGTACCTCAGGGAGCTCGACGCCGAGACCGAGCACGTCTGGGCGGAGGCCTTCAACGCCGACGGGGCCCTGCTCGCCACCGCCAACGACGACGATTCCGTCCGCGTCTGGTTCCGGCCCACGGGTTCGCCCGTGTCGACGCTGACCCAACACCGGGGCCGGGTCCGGTCCATCGCCTTCCGCTCGGACGCCGATGTCCTGGCGACCGGCTGCGACGACAGTTTCGTCCGGGTGTGGGACGCCCGCAACGGCGCCCTCCTGCATCAGCTCGGCGGGCATGCCGACCGGGTGTACGGCGTCGCCTACGGCCCCGGCGGCGCCTGGCTCGCCAGCGCGAGCTGGGACGGTACGGCCGTCGTCTGGCGGGACGGGCAGGCCGGTCCGCGGCTGCGCGGACGCGGCGGCAGGCTGTGGGCGGTGGCCGCCCACCCGAGCCGCCCGCTGCTGGCCACCGGCGGCGACGACCGGGCCGTCGCCCTGTGGGACGCCGTGACGGGCGAGCATCTGACCGACCTCGTCGGGCACACCGGTCGGGTGCTCTCGCTCGCCTTCGCCCCGGACGGTACGACCTTGGCGAGCGGCGCCGAGGACGGCACCGTACGGCTCTGGAACGTCCCCGGGGACGGGGAACCACCGTCCCCCCGCGCGACGTTGATGGGGATGGCGGGTGGCTGGGCGGCGCTGACACCGGCCGGCGGATACAAGTACGAGGGCGATGTGGCCGGTGAGTTCTGGCACGTCGTGGGCATGTCCCGGTTCACCCCGGGCGAGCTCGACGCGTACCTGCCGGGCATCCACCGGCTGCCGCTCGGCGAGGAACTCTGAGTCGGGCCGGCTGTACGCAGGCCGACCCGGCTACGGTGGGTGCGTATGACACACACCGAGACGCACGACCGGACAGAGGTCACCGCGGAGCTGGTCCGGGACCTGTTACGCGATCAGCACCCCGACCTGGCGGACCGCCCCGTGCGGTTCGGTGCCCGCGGCTGGGACAACCAGCTGTGGCGGCTCGGGGAGGACCTCGCCGTCCGGCTGCCCTGGGCGACGCCGTCCGCGGACGCGCTGCTGCGCAAGGAGCACGCCTGGCTGCCCGTCCTCGCCCCGGGCCTGCCGCTGCCGGTTCCCGTACCGCAGCGCATCGGAGAGCCCTCCGAGCGCTTCCCGCGTCCCTGGATCGTCACCACCTGGGTGCCCGGCGAGCCCGCCGACCGCGCTCCCGTGACGAACGCCGCGGACGCGGCCGACGCCCTGGCCGCCTTCCTGACGGCCCTTCACCGACCTGCTCCCGAAGGGGCACCCCTGGGCAACCACGGCCGCGGGGGACCACTGGCCGACCACGCCGACGCGTTCGCCGACGGACTCGCCGCCGCCACGGAGATGGGGCTGATCCCCGACCCCGACGCCGTCCGCGCGGTCTGGGAGGACGCCGTCGCCGCGCCCGTCCGGTCGGGCCCGGCGGTGTGGCTGCACGGCGACCTGCACCCGGCGAACGTCCTCACCGCGGACGGCACCCTCTGCGGCGTGATCGACTTCGGTGATCTCTGCGCGGGCGATCCGGCCTGCGACCTCGCCGCCCCCTGGAACCTGCTGCCGGACGGCGCCGTCGAACGCTTCCACGCCGCCTACCGGCCGGCCGTGGACGACGCGACCCGGCGCCGCGCCCGTGGCTGGGCGGCACAGCGAGCCCTCGGCGGCATCCTCATCGGCGAGGCCGGCGTCCGCGGCCGCCCCGGTGGCAAGCCCACCTGGGGCCCACCCGCCCAGGCCGCGCTGCGACGCCTCGTGGCGACGGCGGGCTGACGGACCGGCCGTCGCCTCAGTCGAGGGCGGAGACGGACGGGACGACGACCCCGTAGAGGTCGGCGATCGTCGCGAGCGCGGCGTGGTGGAGCTGTTCGGCGGACACCTCGGCCACCGCCGTCCGCAGCGGCCGGGTCGCGCACGCGTCCGCGACCACCGTGGGCCGGTTCCCCCGCAGGAACGCGCCCTGCGCGGTGAAGGCCACGCACATGTGGGTCATGAACCCGGCGAGGAGGACGTCCTTGTGGCCGGCGGCGTCGACGTGGTCGCCCAGATCGGTCAGGGCGAAGGCGTCGGGGACCGTCTTGACGACCACGACCTCGCCTTCGACCGGGGCCACCCGCGGATGGATCCGGCCGATCTCGGCCCGGATGTCGTACGGGCTTCCCTCGCCGCCGTCGTTGATCACATGGATGACCTTCGCCCCGGCCGCACGGGCCCGCTCCAGCAGCGCGGCGCCGGCGTCGAGGGCGGCCTCCCACCCCGTCAGCTCCATCACGCCCCGGGTGTAGGTGTTCTGGTAGTCGATCAGGATCAGCGTCGCCTCGGCCGGTGACGCCGGGCTCGCGTCGAGGCCGCTCAGATCGCGCAAGGTCGTGCTGGACATGGGCATACCCTCCTGGGGTGTCGTTCGGGGGTTCCGGCCGCGGAGCGGCGGCCGTGCTCTCCACGCTATGACCGCCCCCGGATGTCGGCAATGTCATCCAACCCGCAGAAACCGACATACGGTGGGGTCGGACACGACCGTCGTCGCACCGAACGGAGACCAGCCTTGAGCACCGTGGGACGGTTCGTCGTCGTCGTCCTCTTCGACGGCGTCGACCTGCTGGACGTCACCGGCCCGCCGGAGGTGTTCGCCCTGCTACGGCGGGAGCTGGGCGAGGCGTCGGGCTACCGGGTGGCCCTGGCCGCCGAGACCATGGACCCCGTCACCACCTCCGCCGGGGTCCGCATCCTCCCGGACACCACCTTCCGGGAGGTGGTCGGGCGGAGCATCGACACCCTGCTGGTGCCCGGATCGGTCGAGGTGGACGAACGGGGTCGGGTCCGCGCCCTCGCCGACCCCGCCGTCGTCGACCGGGTGCGGACCCTCGCCGCCACGGCCCGGCGCGTCGCATCCGTCTGCGTGGGCGCGCACATCCTCGCCGACGCCGGGCTGCTGGACGGCAGGCGGGCCACCACCCACTGGTCGACCGCCCGCCAACTCGCCGACGAGCACCCCTCGATCGAGGTCGACGCCGACCCGATCTTCATCCGGGACCGCGACGTGTGGACCGGCGCCGGCATCAGCGCCTGCCTCGACCTCTCGCTCGCCCTCGTCGCCGACGACTTCGGCGAGGCCGTCGCCCTGCGCGTCGCCCGCCAGCTGGTGATGTACCTGAAACGGCCCAGCGGCCAGAGCCAGTTCAGCGTCCCGCTCGAACCGGTGTCGACCACGCGGCGCATCGAGGACCTGCGCCACTACATCACGCGCAACATCGCCGAGCAGCTGACCGTCGCCGACCTCGCCGAACAGGCGCACGTCGGCGAACGGCAGCTCACCCGGATCTTCAAGACGGAACTGGGCATGACCCCCGCCGCCTACATCGAATCCGCCCGGGTCGAAGTGGCCCGCAACCGGCTGGAGTCCACGGACGACACCCTCGAACGCGTCGCGACCGTCTGCGGTTTCAACACGACCGACACCCTCGTCCGTGCCTTCCGCCGCAAGCTCGACACGACGCCGACGGAGTACCGCAACCGCTTCCGGGCATCCGCCACGGCCTGACCGGCAGCGGGCCCCGGCACCGGGCCCCGGCACCGAGGGCCCGGAGGGTGGTCAGGCCGTCGGGAAGGTCAGCAGGGCCACCGGAGCCGAGGTCGGCTGCGGCGAGCCACCGGCCGGTTCGACGGTGACACCCATCCCCGACGCCTTGCCGACCGGACCGTCGAGCAGCGTGGCCGTCGCCGGGGCACCGGAGCCCATCAGACCCGCCGGACGCATCTTGCCGCCGCCGTCGTTGTACCAGAGCTGGTACACCTTCCCGCCGGGCGGCGCCGGCAGCCCTGAGGCCGCGAAGACCGCCTGGTTGCGGGAGTCCGAGACCACCACGGTGCCCACCGCCCCGTCCCGCAGCGGCGCCGTGGCCACCCGGGCGTCGGCGGCCGCGAGGACCGCGCCCACGGCATCGTTCGCGATCCGGGCCTGCTGCGCCTGCTGCCGGGCGTCCTCGGCCTGCTGGTACTGCGCCACGGCGACACCGCCGAGCGCCACGGCCCCGGCGAGGCAGGCCGCCAGGGCCCAGCTCGGGACCGGCCGCCAGCGGGGGCGTACGTGGCCGCCGCGACCGGTCCGCGCCGTCGTGGGCGAATCCTGGCGTACCGTCGCGATCCGGCGCATCACCTCGTCGCGCAGCGCGGCACTCGGCGGCGCCGCGACGGCGAGCCCGAGACGCGTCACGGTCTCGGAGAACTCCCGGACCTCCTGGGCGCAGGACGCGCAGTCGGCGAGGTGCCGCTCGACGGCGGCCCGCTCGCCCGGATCCAGGGCGTCGAGCACGTACGCGCCCGTCAACGTGTGCAGATCCGCGGTGTTCACACGCCCACCCCCAGGCAGTCACGAAGCCGGATGAGCCCGTCGCGCAGCCGTGTCTTCACGGTACCCAACGGAAGGGCCAGCAACTCCGCGACCTCCCGGTGGGTCAGCCCCCGGTAGTACGCCAACGTGACCGCCTGGCGCTGCATCTCGCTGAGCCCGTGCAGACAGCGCCGTACCTGCTCGCGCTCCAGCCGGCTCTCCACCTGCTCCACCACCTCGTCGTAGGCGGTGGTGTGGTCCAGCAGCGCCGCCCGCTTCTCGCGGTTGGTCGACGCCTGTGCGGAACGCACCCGGTCGACGGCCCGGCGGTGGGCCAGGGTCAGCACCCAGTTCATCACCGAGCCCCGCGCGGGCTGGTAGCGGGCGGCGGTCCGCCAGAGCTCGACCAGAACCTCCTGGGCGACCTCCTCGGACTGGGCCGGGTCCCGCAACACGGTCCGTACGAGGCCCAGTACGGGACCCGACACCGCCTCGAAGACGGCGGTGAACGCCTGCTGATCACCGCGGGCCACCCGGCCCATCAGTTCCGGCAGGTCGGGAGCGGCCGACGGATGCCGGCCTATGCGCACGTTCTCTCTCACCGGGGAGGTCCTCCAGGAGTACTCGGTTGCACAGCTCATTCGGAGCCGAGGGGCAGGCGGATGGGTCGCGGCGGGCGGTGCCTTCGGCAGCCCCCGGACCGTCGATCGACAGCTTGTGCGAGCTGCCACTCGTTCGGGTGAGGGGGCCATCCGGATGAGGGACCGTGCCGAATGGCCGACGTGATTCACCGATGGGTGGATCCCGTAGCCGCAGGAGAGACCATGAGCATTCACACCTTCCGTCGTGCCGCCCTCGCCGTGACCGCCGCAGTGCTGCTTCCGCTGGCACTGTCCGCCTGTTCGGAGGAGAGTACGAGCAATGAGGGGGCCGCCGCTCCCGACGCGGTCTCTTCACCCGATCCGATCGGCGACACCGGCGCGGGAACGGACGCTCCGTTCGGTACCGCGTGCGCCTCGGTGCCCAAGAGCGGCGCGGGTTCCTTCGACGGCATGGCGCAGGACCCGGTCGCCACCGCCGCCTCCAACAACCCGGCGCTGTCGACCCTGGTCGCGGCCGTGAAGAAGGCCGGCCTGGTGGACACGTTGAACAACGCCCAGAACATCACGGTGTTCGCGCCGACCAACGACGCGTTCGCGAAGATCCCGAAGGCGGACCTGGACAAGGTCCTGGCAGACAAGGAGACCCTGACCAAGATCCTCACCTACCACGTGGTGGGCGAGAAGCTCACCCCGACGCAGCTGGGCAGCGGTTCCTTCCAGACCCTCCAGAAGGGAATGATCACCACCAAGGGCTCGGGCACCGCCTATCAGGTGAACAGCTCCTCCACCGTGGTCTGCGGCAACGTCCCCACCGCCAACGCCACCGTCTACCTCGTCGACACGGTCCTCATGCCGAAGTAGGCGCGCTCGCGCTCCGCACGATCAGCTCGTGGGCGGCGGGTCCGTGCATCCGGCCGGACCGTACCCCCGGAAGAACTCCGGGGGAGCACCCGCGACACCCGATCGGAGCAACTCGATGACGGACGCACATGGACCCTCGGCCCCGGGCACGCTGTGCCTGGTCACCGGAGCCACCGGCTACATCGGCGGCCGGCTCGTCCCCGAACTCATCACCGCCGGCCACCGGGTGCGCTGCCTCGCCCGCACCCCGGAGAAACTGCGCGACCACCCCTGGGCCGGGCAGGCGGAGATCGTCCGCGGCGACGTCACCGACGCCGCGTCGCTCGTCCCCGCCCTGCGGGACGTCGACGTCGCCTACTACCTGGTGCACGCCCTCGGCACCGGGCGCGACTTCGAGCACACCGACCGCCTGGCCGCGCGGAACTTCGCCGAGCAGGCCCGCGCCGCCGGCGTACGCCGCATCGTCTACCTGGGCGGACTCACCCCGAGCGGGGTGCCCGACCACGACCTCTCGCCCCATCTGCGCTCCCGCGCCGAGGTCGGGCGCATCCTCCTGGACTCCGGGGTCCCCACCACGGTGCTCCGCGCCGCCGTCATCATCGGCTCCGGCTCGGCCTCCTTCGAGATGCTCCGCTACCTGACCGAGCGGCTGCCCGTGATGGTCACCCCCAGCTGGGTACGCACCCGTATCCAGCCCATCGCCGTCCGCGACGTGCTGCGCTACCTGGTCGGCAGCGCCCGGATGCCCGCCGAGGTCAGCCGCGCCTTCGACATCGGCGGCCCCGACGTCCTCACCTACCTCGACATGATGCAACGCTACGCCCGCGTCGACGGGCTGCCCCAACGGGTCATCCTGCCCGTACCGGTCCTCACCCCACGGCTGTCCAGCCACTGGGTCGGCCTGGTCACCCCCGTGCCGCGGGCCATCGCCCGCCCCCTCGCCGAATCCCTCAAGTACGAGGTCGTCTGCGACGAGCACGACATCGCCACCTGGGTGCCCGACCCGCCCGGCACGCCCCTCGACTTCGACACGGCCCTCACCTACGCCCTCAAGAAGGTCCGCGACGCCCAGGTCCTCACCCGCTGGTCCTCCGCCTCCGTGCCCGGCGCCCCCAGCGACCCGCTGCCCACCGACCCGGACTGGGCCGGCGGCAGCCTCTACTCCGATGTCCGTGAGCGCACCGTCGAGGCCTCCCCGCAGGCCCTGTGGCGGGTCGTGGAGGGCATCGGCGGGGAGAACGGCTGGTACTCCTTCCCGCTCGCCTGGGCCGTCCGCGGCTGGTTCGACCGGCTCGTCGGGGGCGTCGGACTGCGCCGGGGCCGCCGCGACGCCGCACACCTGAGGGTCGGCGACTCCCTCGACTTCTGGCGGGTCGAGGAGATCGAACGCGGCCGGCTGCTCAGGCTCCGCGCCGAAATGCGGCTGCCGGGCCTGGCCTGGCTGGAGATGTACGCCGAGCAGGACGGGGACGGGCGCACCCGATACCGGCAGCGGGCGCTGTTCCACCCGCGCGGCCTGGCCGGTCACCTGTACTGGTGGAGCGTCTCCCCGTTCCACGCCGTGGTCTTCGGGGGCATGGCCCGCAACATCGCGCGCACGGCGGAGGCGGGTGACGACCGCGGGTCGGCCGCGTCCACGGCGCCCGCCGCGTCCGGTGCGTCCGGTGCATCCGCCGCGGCCGCCCGCGCCGAATGACGGGCGAGGCCAGCCCAGCGACCTCCGCGCGGCCCCCGCTGGGTCCGCCCGGTGGCCCGATGCCAGGAGCAGCACCATGAACGTCTCGGTCGTCCTGTTCACCTCGGACCTCCGCGTCCACGACCATCCGCCGCTGCGCGCCGCGCTGGGTTCGGGGAACGAGACCGTCCCGCTCTTCGTCCGGGACCCGGCGGTGGACCGCGCCGGCTTCGCCGCGCCCAACCGGCTGGCCTTCCTCGCGGACTGCCTGGCCGGACTCGACGCCGGGCTGCGCGAGCGCGGCGGCCGGCTCGTGGTGCGCTCGGGGGACCCCGTCGCCGAGGTGTGCGCCGTCGTACGGCAGGCCGACGCCGACGAGGTGCACATGGCGGCCGGGTGCAGCGCCTTCGCCCTGCATCGCGAGCAGCGGCTGCGCAGCGCCCTGGAGGCCGACGGGCGACGGCTGTACGTCCATGACGGTGTCGTCACCGCCCTGCCCGCCGGGGCCGTGACCCCCGCCGGATCCGATCACTTCGCCGTCTTCACCCCCTACTTCAGACGCTGGTCCCGCGAGCGGCTGCGCGAGCCGCTCGCCGCGCCGCAGCAGGTCCGGGTGCCCGGCGCGATCCGCTCGGAGGCGCTCCCGTCCCGCGACGAGGTCGCCTCCGTCTCGGCGGGCCTGGCCACCGGGGGCGAGCAGGAGGGCCGGCAGCGGCTCACGGACTGGCTGGGGGAGTACGCCGACGGGTACGAGGCAGGCCACGACGACCTCCCCGGCGACGCCACCTCCCGCCTCTCCCCGTACATCCACTTCGGCGCGGTCTCGGCGGCCGAGGCCGTCCACCGGGCGCGGTCCCGGGGCGGAGCGGGCGCCGAGGCCTTCGTACGGCAGCTCTGCTGGCGCGACTTCCAGTACCAGCTCCTCGCCGCCCGCCCCGGCGCGGCCGTCCGGGACTACCGCTCCCGGGCCGACCGCTGGCGGCGCGGCAAGGCGGCCGAGGCCGACCTGCGGGCCTGGAAGGAGGGCCGCACCGGCTACCCCGTGGTCGACGCGGCCATGCGGCAACTCGCCCACGAGGGCTGGATGCCCGGCCGGGGCCGACTGCTCGCCGCGTCCTTCCTGACCAAGACGCTCTACATCGACTGGCGAGCCGGAGCCCGTCACTTCCTCGACCTGCTGGTCGACGGCGACGTGGCCAACAACCAGCTCAACTGGCAGTGGGTGGCCGGTACCGGGACCGACAGTCGCCCCAACCGGGTGCTCAACCCGGTGATCCAGGGCAAGCGGTACGACCCCGCAGGCGCGTACGTGCGGCGCTGGGTCCCGGAACTCGCCGAGCTGCCGGGCCCGTCGGTGCACGAGCCCTGGCGGCTGGCCGACCCGGAACGGGCCCGGTACGACTACCCCGCCCCCCTGGTCGGACTCCCCGAGGGACTGGCCCGCTTCCGCGCGGCCCGCGGCAAGGACGGACCGTGACCGGCCCGGGACCGGGAGGTCCGCATGTTCAGGAGACGCGTATGCGCCCTGGACGTCGGCCGCCGGTGATCACGAACGGTGACCGTCGGGAGAGGTTCGGCCGATGCCTCACACCACCGATGCCCGGAAGGGATCGATCGGATTGATCTCCGCCTCATCGAACAGCTCTTCCAACGCCTCATGACCGTGACGTCTACGGAACTCGATTTCCGCTGCCGTCACCGGCAGGGTCCAGAGGATGCGAGCGTGTCCCCCGGGCAGCGGACAATGCTCAAGATCGGGTCCGTGAAGGTAGGGCAGGCTGATCAGCAGGTGGTCGCAGGTCGAGCCGGGCACCCATGGTTGACCGATCGGCATGCTGTGCTCCAGATCGAGCTCCGGTGCCAGACTGGACGGGTGCTCGGAAGTCGCCCGGTCCGGACCCGTCACGCGTCCGCCGTCGTCACCCTCGCGCTCTCGCTCGCGCTGTGCGCGGGGGCGGTACCCATGGCCGCCGCCGCCGACGACGGGGCCGACCCGGCCCGCCCGGTGGACATCGGCGGTGGCCGCCGCGTGACGTTGGACTGTCGTGGATCCGGGTCCCCCACGGTCGTGCTCGTGTCCGGGGCCGGCGGCGCCTCGGACGAGTGGACCCACAGCGTGGACGCCGCCCGGCCGGAAGCCGAGCCGAGGCCCGATCCGTCGGCGGTGCTCCCGAAGGTCGCCCGGTTCACGCGGGTGTGCGCCTACGACCGCCCCGGCACGACCCGGCTGGACGGCACGCCGAACCGCTCGACGCCGGTCACCGGGCCCACCACGGCGGCGGCGGGTGTCGAGGACCTGCGGGCGACGCTCGCCGCGGCCGGTGAGCATCCGCCGTACGTCCTGGTCGGCGCCTCCTGGGGCGCGATGATCGCCTCGCTGTACGCGCGGACCGAACCGGCGCGGACCGCCGGGCTGGTGACCGTCGACGGGGCCTCCCCGTTCCTGAAGGACACGCTGACACCGGCCCAGTGGGCGACGTGGATGGACAGGATCCGGTCCGCGAACCCCGGGAAGGGCGTCGAAACACCCGACTACCCCGCCGCCGTAAAGGAACTGCGCGCGGCGCCGGCCCCGCCGCGCGGACTGCCCGCCGTCGTGCTGACCTCCGACCGTCCGTGGGACCTCGCGGTCGGAGGCGGTTCGA
The DNA here is from genome assembly GCF_053615355.1 of Streptomyces sp. CLCI03. Classification (NCBI taxonomy): domain Bacteria; kingdom Bacillati; phylum Actinomycetota; class Actinomycetes; order Kitasatosporales; family Streptomycetaceae; genus Streptomyces; species Streptomyces sp. CLCI03. The sequence goes on from NZ_CM132132.1 coordinate 6,934,766, forward strand.
CCTGGCCGGCCTGGTTGGCCGCCCAGCGGCGCCTGGCCGGGGAGCTGCGGGCCCGCCACGTCTCCGACACCGACAGCGGCCACGGCATCGCCGTCGAGCGGCCGCGACTCGTCGCCCGGGAGATCCACGACGTGTTCGAGCGGGCCCGCGCCGGTCAGGGGCGCTGAGAGGCCCGGCCGCCGCTTCCCGGCCCCTCGCCGCCCGGCGCGGTCGCCGCCGCCTCGCACAGTCCGCGCAGCAGGCCCAGGGCCTCCCGCAGCCCGCCGGGGCGCAGCATGCCCGGAGCGGGGGCGGGACCCGCCCAGCCGGGGCCCGCCAGGAGGACCGTGGTCCGGGCCCTGGCGCCCTTGACCCCCCAGGCGGTGTCGGCGACATGCCGGGCCAGGGCGTGGTGCGCGGTGGAGCGGGCCTGGGCCCACAACACGACCGCGCCGGGCCCCGTCCGGCGCACGGCCTGGACGAGCGCCTCCGGCGGCACCGCTGCCCCGAACATCCGCGCAGGCAGGCCCAGTTCGGCGAGACCCGCGGCGAGCGCCTCCAGCGGGAGGGTGTGCTGCTCGCCGGGTACGCACGCCAGCAGGATCGGCGGAGCGGTCGCCCGGGGCCCGGACAGCGCACCGATGCTCACGCGGCGCAGCGCCGTCGAGACGTGCCAGGAGAGCAGGTGCTCGACCTCGACGTACTGGTCGCCCGAGGTCTCCCACTTGCGCCCCACGGCGTGCAGGGTCGGCACCATCACCTCCTCCCAGGTGGTGACCAGGCCGTACTCGCCGATCAGGGAGCCGAGCATCTCGTCCATGGTCGGCGAATCGAGGCGGACGGCGGCCCGCCCCAGCCCCCGGCACTCCTGGCGCACGTCGCCGAGCGGCAGTCCGTTGCCCGATCCCGGCCGGCGGGCCGGCGCGGGGGAGGCGGCCACGGGCGAGACGGCCACCGACCCGGCCCGGGCGGCGCGCGCGGCCTCCGCGGGCGGCACGCCCGACGCGGTCAGGCGGCACATCTCCTGCAGGACGGCGATGTCCCCGGGGGTCCACCGCCGGTGCCTGCCGTCCTCGCGGGCGGCGGGCCCGATGCCGTACCTCCGGTCCCAGGAGCGCAGCGTCGTGGGGGCGACCCCCAGCCGGCGTGCCACGGCCCCGGTGGTGACTCCGTGCGCGGGCTCGGCGGGCCCGCCGGTCTCACGGATCTCGCCGGCCTCAAGGATCTCGCCGATCTCGCCGATCTCGCCGGGCTGTGCGGACTCGTTCATGGATCCATTATGCGACGCACAACCGATGCGAGTGGAATCGATGCACGGGCGAGCCGGAATCTGGACGGGAACCGGCCCCGGCCCCCAGGAGCAGTCGCCATGACCGCACAGAGCGTCACCGCCCGGCCGTCCCCCGTGTCCACCGTCCGGGAGCAGCTCCTCGACCACGAGGTCGCCGAGGGTTTCGTACGCGGCGACGAGCGGTGCCTGAGCGCCGCGTACCGTCGCTGGGGCGGCCTCGTCCTCGCCCTGGCCACCCGTACGCTCGGCGATTCCAGAGAGGCCGAGGACGTCAGCCAGCAGGTCTTCCTGGCCGCCTGGCAGGGCCGCGCCAACTACCGGCCGGAGCGCGGGCCGTTCCCCGGCTGGCTGGTGGGCATCACCCGGCGGAAGATCGCCGACGCCCTCACGGCCCGCACCCGGCGGCTCGCCCTGGTCGCCGCGGCAGGCGCCGCCCTCCCGCCCACGGACGAGCCGCCGGCCGGTCCGGAAACGGTCCTGGACCGGCTGCTCCTCACCGGCGAACTGGCGAAGCTGCCCCGCGCCCAGCGGGAGGTACTGGCCATGGCCTTCTACGCGGACCTCACCCAGGCCCAGATCGCCGAGCGCACCGGACTGCCGCTCGGCACCGTCAAGAGCCACGCACGGCGAGGACTGCACCGGATGCGCCACTGCCTCGGCGGCGAGGCGCGCCCCGCCGCGGGTGGCGGCGTCGGGGGTGGTGGGGCGGCGGTTCCGGCCGGCTCCCGGCACCCGTCGGAACAAGATTCCCATCCACGGGTCGACCGGCACCGAAGTACCCGTGAAACGCCCGGCACCGGCCGTGCCGGGCAGGCGAGCGCGAGGGGTTGATCGACGTGGACCGGCGGAGAGTCGCTGTGGTGGGCGGGGGCGTGGCAGGACTCACGGCCGCCCACATCCTGCAACGCGCCTACGACGTGGTGCTGTACGAGGCGGACGACCGCCTCGGCGGACACGCGCACACCCATGAACTGACCACCGAGGACGCGGGCACGGTCCACGTGGACAGCGGATTCATCGTGCACAACGAGCGCACCTACCCGCACCTGCTGCGGCTGTTCCGGGAACTCGGCGTCACCACGCAGGAATCCGAGATGAGCATGTCCGTACGGTGCGACGGCTGCGGCCTGGAGTACGCGGGCGCCCGGGGCGCGGCCGGACTGCTCGGCGGAGGCAACCTGCTGCGCGGCCGCCACCTGCGCATGCTCACCGAGGTGCCGCGCTTCCACCGCGCCGCCCGGCGGCTGCTCGCCTCCCCCGACAGCGGGCAGACCTTGGGGGAGTTCCTCGACGGGCACGGCTTCTCCCGCTACTTCGTCGGCCACTTCGCCATTCCGCTCGTCGCGGCCGTCTGGTCGTGCGCGCCGGACACCGCCCTCCAGTACCCCGCCCGGTACCTCTTCCGCTTCCTGGCCCACCACGGACTGCTGTCCGTCAAGGGATCCCCGCAGTGGCGTACGGTCACCGGCGGTTCGGCCGACTACGTGGCCAAGGCCGCCAAGAACCTCACCTCCGTCCGCACCTCGACCCCGGTCCGGGCCGTCGTGCGCGCCGCCGACCACGCGCGCGTGCTCACGCCGGACGGCGACTCCACCCCGTACGCCGCCGTGGTCGTCGCGGTCCACCCCGACCAGGCGCTGCGCCTGCTGGCCGATCCGACCGAGGACGAGGTCCGGATCCTCGGCGCGTTCAGCTACTCCCGCAATCCCACCGTGCTGCACCGCGACACCTCGCTGCTGCCCCGCTCCCCGCACGCGCGCGCCTCGTGGAACTACTGGCTCCCCTCCTGCTCCGCGCGGCCCGAGAGCGTCCAGGTCAGCTACGACATGAACCGGCTCCAACAACTGCCGACCGCCGAGCCGCACATCGTCACCCTCAACGCCCGCGGCCGGGTCGATCCCTTCGACGTGATCGCCCGCATGGTGTACGAACACCCGGTCTACACCCCCCGGTCCGTCGCGGCGCAGGAGGAACTGCCCCGGCTGAACACGTCCGTGACCGCCTTCGCCGGCGCCTACCACGGCTGGGGCTTCCACGAGGACGGCTGCCGCTCCGGCGTCGCCGCGGCCGAGGCCCTGGGGGTGCGGTGGTGAACGGCGTCTCCGCGGGGCCCGCCGCCCCGCCCCACGTACCGGCCCTCTACGCGTGCACGGTGGCCCACACCCGCACGACCCCGATCCGGCACGCCTTCCGGCAGCGCACCTACCTGTGGCTCATCGACATCGACGATCCACCCCGCATACCCCGGGCGCTGCGCCCGCTGGCCCGGTTCGACGCCCGCGACCACTTCGGCGGCGAGGCCGCCACCCTGCGGGCGGGCCTGCAGGCCGAACTCGCCGCCCACGGCGTGACGGACGCCGACGGCCGCGTGCTGATGCTCGCCCACGCCCGGGTCCTCGGCCACGTCTTCAACCCGCTCACCCTCTACTGGTGCCACGACCGCGCCGGCACCCCGGTCTGCGTCGTCGCCGAGGTCCACAACACCTACGGCGAGCGCCACTGCTACCTGCTGCGCCCCGGCGCCGACGGACTGGCCGACGTCCCCAAGGACTTCTACGTCTCGCCGTTCTTCGCGGTCGAGGGCTTCTACCGGATGCGGCTGCCCGTACCCGGCGACGACCTCGACCTGACCGTGCAACTGCGCCACGGCGACGGGACCTGCCCCTTCACCGCGACGGTGCGGGGCAGCCACCGCCCGGCCGGCGTCCGCACCCTGCTCGGAGCCGCCCTGCGCCACCCGTGGTCCACCGCCCGGGTGTCCCTCGGTATCCGCTTCCACGGCATCCGTCTCCTCCTCCGCGGCCTCCCGGTCCGGCCCCGTCCCGCCCGTCCCGTCCCTTGCGTCAGTCCCGTCCGCCCCCCGCAGGAAGGCACCCTGTGACCGTCTCGTACATCCCGGCCCACGAGAGCGCGCTCGCACCCGTCGACCCGGCGCGCTGGCCCGACGTGGCCCGGCAGCCCCGCACCTCGGCCCTGCGTACCGCCGTCGCCGAGCGGATCCTCGCCCGGGCCCTCGCGCGGCTCCCGCTGCGGGTCCGCCGCGGCCCCCGGGAGCCGGCCGCGTACGACGTGCCCCGGCAGGCCGGCGCGCTGCCCACCCTCACCCTCCACGACCCCGAGGCCTTCCACCGCCGGATCGGCGCGGACGGCCTGATCGGCTTCGGCGAGTCGTACATGGCCGGGGAATGGGACAGCGACGACCTGGTCGGCGTCCTGACCGTGCTCGCCGGCCACGTCGACGAGCTGGTGCCGGCGCCGCTGCGCCGACTGCGCGACGCGTGGGTACGCCGACGCCCGGAGCAGCAGCGCAACACCCCCGAGGGCGCGCGGGAGAACATCCACCGCCACTACGACCTCTCCAACGAACTGTTCACGCTGTTCCTGGACCGGAGCATGAGCTATTCCTCGGCGGTCTTCGCCGCCTTCCCCGCGCAGCCCGCCACCTTCACCGCCGCCCAGCACCGCAAGATCGACCGGCTCCTCGACCTCGCGGACGTCGGTCCGGGCACCCGGCTGCTGGAGATCGGCACGGGCTGGGGCGAGCTGGCCGTCCGGGCCGCCTCCCGGGGCGCCGAGGTACTGACCGTGACCCTCTCCGCCGAGCAGCGCGACCTGGCCCGCGAGCGCATCGCCGCGGCCGGCCTGGGCGACCGGGTCACCGTCGAACTGCGTGACTACCGCCACGTCGAGGGTTCCTTCGACGCCGTCGTCAGTGTGGAGATGATCGAAGCGGTCGGCGCCGAGTACTGGGCCACCTACTTCGCCGCCCTGCGCCGGCTCCTCGCCCCGGGCGGCCGCGTCGCCCTCCAGGCCATCACCATGCCGCACGAGCGCATGCTCCTCACCGCCCGCACGCACACCTGGATCAGCAAGTACATCTTCCCCGGCGGGCTCATCCCCTCCCGCGAGGCGATCGCCCGCACGAGCGCGGCGGCCGGACTGCGTACCGTGGCGGACGACGGCTTCGGCGACCACTACGCGGAGACGCTGCGGCTGTGGCGCGAGGAGTTCGACCGACAGGCCGACTCCGTCGCCGCCCTCGGCTTCGACCGCACCTTCCACCGCATGTGGGAGCTCTACCTCGCCTACTCCGAGGCCGGATTCCGCTCGCGCTACCTGGACGTACGCCAACTGCTGCTCACCGCCGACGACCACGGGCCACGGGAGTCCCGATGACCCTCGACGGGGCCGCGCTGTCCCTCAACCTGGCCGCCGCGGCCGGCGCGGCGCTCGCCGTCATGCTGGCCACCTTCGCCGTCGCCACCGTCAAGGGCCTGCACCGGATCGTCGACATCGCCTGGGGCGTCGCCTTCGCCGCGGTGGCGCTCACCAGCTGGCTGCTGTCGGCGGGGTACGGCGACGACGGACGGCGCCTCGCGGTCGCCGCGGCGACCGTCGTGTGGGGACTGCGCCTGGCCCTGCACATCGCCGGGCGCGGCCGGGGACACGGCGAGGACCCGCGCTACGCACGCATGCTCGCCCGGGCACCGGGCAGCCCCCGGCTCTACGCCCTGCGCAAGGTCTACCTGCTGCAGGGCGCGCTCGTCTGGCTCGTCTCGCTGCCGGTGCAGGTCGCGTCGTACGTGCCCGTACCGCTCGGGCCGCTCGCCGCCGTCGGCCTGCTGCTGTGGGCCACCGGACTGCTCTTCGAGGCGGTCGGGGACTTCCAGCTGGCCCGGTTCAAGAAGCGCCCCGAACACCGGGGCAGGGTCATGGACAGGGGTCTGTGGAGCTGGACCCGGCACCCCAACTACTTCGGCGACTTCCTCGTCTGGTGGGGTCTTTATCTGCTGGCCTGCGCCACCTGGCAGACTGCGGCACTCACGCTGGTCTCACCGCTGGTGATGAGCGCGCTGCTGATCTGGGGCAGCGGCAAGAGACTGTTGGAGGCGCACATGGCGGACCGGCCCGGCTACGCCGACTACGTGGCCCGCACCAGCGGGTTCTTCCCGCGCCCGCCGCGCCGCATACGCCAGGAGGCACGGTGACGGCCGGGACCGATCGGGACACGGAGTCCACCGGCCAGGGTCGCGCCCTCGTGCTCCGTACGTCCCCCGCGACACCGGCGGCCGCGGTACTGCTGCTGCACGGCGGGCGCGAGGAGGGGCCGGAGCCGCCGCCCCTGGTCAACCTGCCCGCGCTGCGGATGCGGCCCTTCGCGGCCGCCGTCGCCCGCGCGACGCGAGGCCGCGACGTCCTGGTGGCGGAGGTGCGCTACCGCCACCGCGGCTGGAACGGCTCCCGCTGCGACGCCGCCCGCGACGCGGAGGCGGCCCTCGCCCGGCTGCGGACGCTCGCCGGGGACGTGCCGGTGGTCCTGGTCGGCCACTCGATGGGCGGCCGAGCGGCGCTGCGGGCGGCCGGCGCACCCCTGGTCCACGGCGTGGTGGCCCTCGCCCCCTGGTGTCCGCCGGGCGAACCGGTGGACCACCTCGCGGGCCGCCGGCTCTACCTCCTGCACGACGAGGCGGACCGGGTCACCTCGGCCGCCGGGTCCTGGGAGTTCGTCCGCCGGTCCCGGCTCGCGGGCGCCGACGCCACCGCCATCCCGATGTCCACGGGCGGGCACGCGATGCTCCGCGGCGCGGGCGCCTGGCACCGGCGCACCGCCGCCCTCGTCACCGGACTCGTCACCCGGGACTGAGCCCCGCCGACCGAGCCCGGCCGACCGAGCCTTCGAAGGTGAACGCGGCCCGCGTCATCGACCGCGTCGAGATCCGGATGCACGACGGGCCGTGACAGGAGGCCGATCGCGCCATCGAGGACGCCCACGACACGCGGTGCCGGTGGCCGGCGCCCGGTCGTCGTCCTGGCCGGACGGCCGTCGCACGGGCGTCGGACCGGCGCCGGGAACACCTTTCCGGCCGACCTGTGGTGCCCCCTCGGCCAAGCCCGTGAGCAGGCCGGTACGCGCCTATTTGACGTGCACCTGCTAGGGCAAAATGGCAGATGTCACAGGCAAATGGGTACGGAGGGGTGTGTCTTGGCGTTGCTGTCCTTACCGGTACGGCGCACACGGGCACTACGGGGGACGAGCGGGGTGGCGTCGGGCCTGCAACGCGCCCAGTCCTTCATGATCGTGGCCACCCTCCTGTACCGGGCGAGCCATCTGACGGTGGGCGCCCTCGCCGTCGCCCAGCGCCGGTCGGAACTGCCCCTGCAGTACGTGGGATTCGTCGTCGCCCTGGGACTGAGCGCGCTGACCTACGGCACCGCCCTGCGGCGCGGCTGGTTCGACCGGCGGCACATCTGGGCGGACGCCCTGGTCGTCGGATGCCTCCTGCCCCTGGCCCTGTGCACCTGGGGCGGCCTGCGCGAGCCGCCCGCGATCGCGTGGGCCATGCTGCTCGGCGGATCGGCCAGCGCCGTCGCGGCCATCTCCCTCGAACGACTGCACGCCCTCACCGTCATCGCCCTGCTCGTGGTCACCCACTTCATCGGCTACCAGGCGGTGGGCGCGAGCCCCGCCGTGATTCTCGGCCATCTCAACTCGATCGTGTCCTCGGCCGTGATGACCTGGCTCTTCCGCTGGTACCTGCTGCGCCAGGGCCGCCTCCTCGACGAGGCCAACGCCCGCGCGGTGGCCGCCGAGGCCCACAAGGCGCGCTACGCCGAGCGGCTCGAACACCACCGGGCCCTGCACGACACCGTCCTCGCCACCCTGACCACCCTCGCCTCCGGCTCGGTCGACGCCAACGCCCCCGAGGTGCGTCGGCGCTGCGCGCGCGAAGCCGCGTACCTCCGCCGGCTGATCCAGCAGACCGCGGACGAGGTCCACCACCGGGAGATCGGTACCGCCCTGGAGGAGGCGGTCGGGTCCGTCGAGAGCCTCCAACTACGGGTCACCGCCCAGTACCACGAGCTGCCGCAGGTGCCCCCCGAGGTGGCCGCCGCGCTGGGCGACGCCGTCCGCGAGGCCCTGAACAACGTACGGCGCCACGCGGGCACCGGACACGCCTACCTCACCGCCACCAAGGACCCGGACGCCCGCGGGGGAGCCCTCGTCACCGTCGTCGACCGGGGCCCCGGATTCGATCCCGAGCACTGCCGGCCCGGCCTCGGCCTGCGCCGCTCGATCCACGACCGGATGGTGGAGGTGGGAGGCCGGGCGACCGTGGACACCGCCCCCGGCGAAGGCGTTCGGGTGGAGCTGAGATGGCCCGGGTGATCACCGTCTCGGTCGTCGACGACGACCGGATGCTCCTCGACGGCCTGCGGGCCTGGCTCGGCGGCGTGCCGGAGCTACGACTCGTGGCGACCGCCGCCACCGTCGGCGAACTCCTCGGCGCACCGGACGCACACCTGCCCTACGGCTTCGGGGCGACGGCCTACTCCCCGCCCGACATCGTCCTCCTCGACCTCGTCCTGCGCGACGGATCCGCCCCCGCCGACAACATCCGGCGACTGCTGCGGACCGGCAGCCGCGTCCTGATGATCAGCACGGTGCCCGACCGCTCCCGGATCATCGAGGCCATCCGGGCCGGCGCCGACGGCTACCTGACCAAGGACCACGACCTGCCCACCCTGGTCGCCGCCATCAAGGACCTGGCCTCCGGCCAGGGCGCCCTCTCCGCGGAACTCGCCTTCGCCTGCGCCTACGACGACAGCCCGGCCCGCCCCCGCCTCTCGCCCAGGGAACGGCAGATCCTCCTCGACTACGCCTCCGGACTGACCCTGAAATCCGCCGCCCGGCGGGCCGGCATCACCGTCCACACCGCCAAGGACTACCTGGACCGGGTCAAGGCCAAGTACCAGCAGGCGGGCCGCCCCACCTACACCAAGCTCGACCTGGCCCGACGGGTACGGGAGGACAGTCTCGACGGGGGCTGACCACCCCCACAAGCCCCCCAAACGGACGGCTACAGGGGGCACGCGCGGCGTCCCTATCGTCATCCCCGGCGGCGCCTCGGAGGGCCCGCCGGAAAGGGGACGAGCCGGTGTCCATCTTCTGGCCGGCGCTGCCGGAGGACTGTACCGTCGCGGGCCCGGACGGAGGCCCGCACCCGAGGCGAGGGGAACTCATCGGCCGCGGGGCCGAGATGGGGCAGATCATGCGCGCGCTGGCGGACGCCCGCGCCGGGCGCGGCGCGGCCCTCTTCGTGACGGGAGAGCCCGGTGTCGGCAAGACCCGGCTCGCCACCGAGGCCCTCGCCGTGGCCGCCGAGACGAACATGGTCACCGTACGGGGGCGGGCCAGCGCGGTCGGCTCGCCCGTCCCGTACCGGCCGCTGGTCGAGGCCCTGCTCCTGCTGTCCCGGGCCGGCCTGCTGCCCGACCCGGACGAACTCGGCTGCTACGGCCCGGTCATGGCCCGGCTGCTGACCGGCGCCCGGGACACGGGCGCCGACGCCGCCTCGCACCTCGTGGTCGCCGAGACCATGCTGCGCCTGCTCACCGTCGTCGGGGAGCGCCACGGCTGCCTCCTCGTCCTCGACGACCTGCACGACGCCGACGCCGCGACGCTGGCGGTCCTCGACTACCTCCTCGACAACATCGGGCACCAGCCGGCCGCCCTGCTCCTCGTCACCGGATGCGCACCCTGCGCGGCGACCGAACTCGCCTCCAGGGCCCGCGGCCGCGACGCCGCCGCGGTGCTCGACCTCGGCCCCCTCAGCCGCCCCGACGTGCACCTGCTCATCGCGGCCGAGCTGCGCGTCCCCCCGACCGAGGTCTGCCCCGACCTCGTCCACCGCGCGGTCGACAGCGGCGCCGGCATCCCCTTCGTCGTCAAGGAACTCGTCCACGACCTCACCGGCCGCCCCGCCCGCCGCGACCCGGGGACGCCGACCGTCCCACCCACCGTCGCGGACAACGTCAGACGCCAGGCCGAGCGGCTCGGCCCGCTCGGCGTGGAACTCCTCGGCATGGCCGCCCTGTTCGGCCGCCGCTTCGCCCTGCCCGTACTGGAGCGCGCCCTCGGCCGTGACCACGCCGAACTGTCCGCGGTCCTGCGCGCCGCGGTCGCCTCGTACCTGATCACGCCGGACGGTCCCGGCGCCCAGTGGTACACCTTCCGCTACCCGCTGGCGGCCGAGGCCCTGCTGGACGACCTCGGCCCGGGGGAGCGGACCCGGTACGTGAGGCGGGCCGCGCGCGCCCTCACCGAGCTCCACCCCGGGCTGCCCGGGACCTGGTGCGAGCACGCCGCCCAGCTGCACGAGCACGCCGGCGACACCCCCGAGGCCATCCGTCTGTACTGCGAGGCGGCCGGGCGGGCGACGGGCGAGGGCGCGACGGACCGGGCCGTGGACCTGCTCACCCGGGCCCACCGGCTCGTCGAACCGGACACCGTCGCCGAACTGCGCGCCACGGTGCTGGAACGCCTCCTGGACGCCGTCGCCCGCTCGGCCCGGTTCGACGGCCTGCCCACTCCCGCCGCCCTCCTGAACACCCTCGGCGGCGACGGCGGCGAGCACGACATACCCGCCGAGCGCCGCGCCGGACTCCATGCCCGGCTGAGCGACCTCGCCACCCTCACCGGCCGCCCCGCGGAGGCCCTGTGGCACCTCGACATCGCCCGCCAACTGCTCGGAAGCCACCCGGCCGACCAGTACGCCGCCCTCGTGGACCTGTCCGCCGTGCACGTGGAACTGGGCCGGCTCGCCCCCGACCGGCTGCGCACCGCCACCCGGTACGCCCTCCGGGCCCTGCACGCCGCCCAGCGCGTCGACCTGCCCGACGTGGCCTGCAGGGCCCTGCTGCTGCTCGGGCAACTGGCCCGGGAACAGGACGAGCGGACGGCCGCGGCCCACTTCCGGCGGGCCCGCGCCATCGCCCTCGCAAGCCGGCTCCCCGTCCCGCGCGTGGCCGCCGACGTACACCTGGCCATCGTCGCCGCGAGCCACGACGGCCGACCCACCCGGATCGAACAGGCCCGCCAGGAGGCCCTGGGCATGGGGCTGCTGCCCCTGGCCCACGAGACCGGATTCGTCCTGGCGCTGGACCGGATCCAGCACGGTCGCTACGACGAGGCCCGGGACCGGATCCGGGAGGCCGCAGCCGACGCCTCACGACTCGGACTGGGCCGCCCCCTGGCCATGCTCCGGCTCGCCGAGGCCGTCCGGTACGCCCACCAGGGCCGCCGGGCCGAGATGCGCGGGGCTCTGGAACGCCTCGCCCCGCTGCTGGACGCGGCGCCCGGCGTCCGCGCGATGTCGTACGGGCTGGCACGGGCCGTCTGCTCGCTGCTGGAGGAACGGCACGAGGCCGCCGGGCAGGAGTTCGCGCAGGCCCTCGCCTACGACGCGGAGAACCCGGCGATGGGCGGCTTCGGCAAGCACGGCATCATCCTGCTGCTCGGTGTGCTGGCCGGCCGCATGGGCCGACCCCACCACGCCGAGGTCACCCGGGCGAGCGCCGGCGCCACCCGCTGGAACCACCAGTTCACCGGCCTGGCGCACGCCGTGCTGCTCGGCCGCGAGGGCCGCCCCGACGAGGCCACGGCCGCCGCGAGCACGGCGTTGGAGGCGGCCGAACCCTTCCCCATGGCGCGCAGGCTGTGTCAGCGCCTCGTCGCCCGGTCGGCCTACGACGACGGCTGGGGCACTCCGGTCGAGTGGCTGCGCGAGGCGGAGGAGTACTTCCACGACGCCGGCCTGCAGGCGGTCGCCGGAGCGAGCCGGGCGCTGCTGCGCGGGATGGGCGCCTCGGTGCGGCAACGGCGCACGGGCACCGAGCGGGTGCCCGCGGACCTGCGCCGGTGCGGGATCACCGTCCGGGAGTTCGAGGTGGCCCGGCTGGTCGCCGAACGCATCAGCAACAAGGACATCGCCGGCCGGCTGCACATCTCGCTGCGCACCGTCGAGAAGCACGTGGCCAGCCTCCTGCAGAAGACAGGCCACCCGAACCGGACGGCCTTCGCCACCGCCACCCGCGACCTGGTCGCCTGACCGCTCGCCCCGACCGCTCGCCCGACCGCCTCACGAGAGTCGGGCCGGCGGGTGTCCGGCCGCCAGGGTCACCACGCGGTCGAAGCGGCCGTCGAGGTCCTCGTCCCCGTGGTGCACGACGAGCAGCGCCCGTCCGGCCGTTCGCTCGCGCAGCAGCCGGAACACCAGCTCCCGGCCGCGGTCGTCGAGGTTCGCGAACGGCTCGTCCGCGAGGTACGCGTCGGCGTCCTCGCACAGGAGCGCGGCGACGCCGGCGCGCTGGCGCTGGCCCGAGGACAGCTCCGACGGCAGCCGGTCGGCCGATCCGTCCAGGTCCAGGGCGGCGCGCAGCCGCTCGTCGGGGACGAGGTCGCGCACCGGCAGCGGGGGCAGGTTCACCGGAGCGGTCAGGCTCGCCACCCGGGGCGGCAGGGTGACCGACCCGGCGTCGGGGGCGAGCGTCCCGGAGATGATGTGCAGCAGCGTGGTCTTCCCGCAGCCGTTGGGGCCGCGCAGCAGCACGTGCTCGCCGGCACGCTGCTCGAAGGCGTCGAACGACACCCCGGCCACCCCGGTGCCGCCGCTCCCGCCGTGCTTCTCCTCGCCCTCGTCCCCGTCCGCGCCGCCGTACACGACACGGGCCCCGTGGACCCGTACCAGCGGCCCCTCGTCGTGGTACGGGCTCCGACGGGACTCCCTCAGGGACTCGATCCGTTCGAGGACGGCGGTGCTCCGGCGGGCCTGCGGAATCATGTTGATGAGGTCGAACACCCCGGTCACCGCCCGCCACAGCGAGTTGACGAAGGCGAGGAAGCTGCCGAAGGTCATCCGGCCGGAGAAGACGAAGAAGGCTCCGACGATCATCGAGGCGGTGTCCGACAGGTTCATCACCAGGTCGCTGAGGGTCCGCTGGCGCTGCGCCAGCCGGAAGTTGACGAAGGTGATGCCGAGGAAGCCGCGCAGCGCGTCCCGGTTCGCGCGGCGCGTGCCCGGCAGCAGCGCCGGCAGCCCGCGCAGGGCGGGGAAGGCCTCCAGCGTCCGGGTCAGCGTGTTGATGTAGCGGGCCTCCGCCTCGCGTTCGGGACCGGTGTTCTCCTCGATCCGCCGGCCGAGCCGGTTGCTCACGAACACCAGCGGCGGCACGATCACCAGCAGGATCAGGCTGGCCTGCCAGGACAGGTACAGCAGCACCCCCAGGAACACCACCGAGGTGACCGCCTGCCGTGCGATGCGCAGGGACACGTCGACGGCCGGCAGGACCCCCTGGGAGACGTCGTTGTGGATGCGGCTGACGTACGAGGCGTTGCCCGCCCGCGTCATCGTCCGGCCGTCCAGGCCGAGCGCGCGGCCCAGCAGCTCGCTCTCCAGCACCAGCGTGAACGCGTTCTCGAACCGTTTGCGCCGGCAGGCGATCCAGTACCCCGTGAGGTTGAGGGTCAGCCCGAGCGCGAGGTAGGTGAGGCCGAGGAACAGGAAACGCCGCGGGTCGGCGGTCAGGATCGCCTCGTCGAACAGGGCCTTGAGCAGCAGCGGGTGCAGCAGGGCCTCCAGCCCGCTCGTGGTGACCTCGGCGACGAGGATCACCACGAACGGGGTCCGGTGACCGCGCAGCGTGCGCCAGAGCTGCCTCACCGTCCGACCTCGTCCAGCAGGAAGTCGGCCGGGCCTCCTCGGTTCACCCGGTGGAGCACCCGCAGCACGCCCGCCGATCCGGTCAGATAGTCGGTGGAGCAGCGCAGCAGTCCGTCACCGGGCAGAGCCAGCAGGGGCGGCCGGCCGTCGGCGCGCGGCAGCCCGAAGCGCTCGGCGGGCTCGAAGAGGAAGACCCTCCGGACGAAGTCGAGCTGGCGCAGCGCCGTGTCACGGTAGGACCGGTCGCCGGTGAACTCGGCCGCGTCCAGCAGCGCGTCGGCGACCCCGGCCATGCCGAAGGCGTAGCCCGGCATCACCGAGTACCGGACGTCCAGCCCGCGCAGGACGGTCCGGGCCGCGTCCGTGTCCCCGTAGCGCAGCAGCACCTTCAGCACGCCCGCGGAGCCGACCTCGACGTACGGCTCCATCGTCCCCTCGTGCTCGAACATGACCGGGCCGCCGTCGTCGTCGATGGGTGCGGCGTGGGCCATCTCCCAGGCGAGGGCCTCCCGTCCGAGCCGCAGATGGCGCGCCTCTCCCGTGACCTGGTGCATGCGCAGCAGGAACATCGCGACACCGGCCTGCCCGAAGCCCAGTCCGGTCAGCGGCCCCTTCGTGGAGAACTCGTTCAGCCAGTGGGCGTGGCCGCCCTCCCGCCGGGCGCTCTCGTGCAGCGCCTGCGCGCACTCCTGCGCGGCGGTGAGGTCGCGGGGGTCGTGGCCGCGCAGGAAGAAGCGCAGGTCGGTCATGCCGACGCCGGAGAGGCCGTAGTAGAAGGTGTGGTCGCCCGTGTCCACCGCGCGCTCGTTGGCCCGGGTCAGCAGTTCCCTGGCCGGTCCGCCGAGCCCGAGGGAGTCGGCCGCCCAGGCGATTCCGGACAGGCCGTTCATGAGGCCGTCCGGATAGCGGGCCGGATCGATGTCCGCGAGCCTGCGGCCCAGCCAGTCACGCCACGCGGGCCGGACGGGGACCCCGCCGGCGTGCAGCGCCCACAGGACGCCGCTCGCGCCGAAGCCCAGGCTCAGCGGGTTCGTGACGTGCGCGAAGGGGTCCACGGGGAAGAGCGTGTCGCGGTCGGTGTCGGCGCTCGCCCCGATGAAGGCGGCCACCCCGGCCTCCGCGTCCACGAGCCCCGACTCCGCCTCGACGACCGGGGGCACCGGGGCGGCCTCCACCCGCGCCGGCAGGTCGTCGCCCTCGTCCTCCAGGGCCTTCAGCAGGCCGTCGAGGTCGATCCGGTCCCGGGCCAGGTCGGTGATCAGCCGGTGCACCCGCTCGGGCCATCCCAGTCCCTCGGTGATGAAGATCCGGTACAGGTCCAGGACGTCCTCACGCAGGTACGACATGGCGGCGATCGGGAAGACGAAGTACGCCATGGTGGAAGCCAAGGCGTACCGGTCGCCCTCCGGTCCGTACGCCTTGAAGCGGTTGCGGGAGAGGCTGAATCCCGGGGTGTAGAGCTCGACCGGCTTCGCCAGCGCGTCGTCACCGCCCTCGGCCAGCCGGCAGGCCTCCAGGTCGACGACGGTCACCTCGTAGGTGTCCGGGTCGATGAGCAGGTTCGCGGCGGTGAAATCGGTGAGGATGACGCCCCGGTCGTGGGCGGCCCGGATCGCGCGGGCCAGTCCGCGGAAGACGGCGAGGAAGATCCGCAGGTACTCCCGCGACCGTTCGACGTCGAACCCCGGCCGCGCCAGCGGGTTGCGTTCCAGCAGTACCGAGCGGATGTCGGAGCTGTCGACGAACTCCTCGGCGATGTAGTGGTGTTCCCAGTGCCGGAACGTCGCGATCGGGGCCGGGTACGCGCCCGTGTCGGCCAGCCGGTTCAGGAACATCCACTCGCGGCCGAGGATGTCCACGGCGTCGTGGTCCTGTCGCGGGTTGATGTTGGTGTGCGGGCGGGCCTCCTTGAGCAGCACCGGGCGGTCGTCGTCCGCGGTGTCCTCGGCGGTGTACACACCGCCGCTGTTGGAGAACTGGATCGCGCCGGTCACCCGGAAGCGGCCCCCGAGCAGGCCGTCGTCCTCCGCGTCCTCGTCGGCGGGCCGCCAGTCGTCGAACGGCCAGGGCACCCAGGAGGGCTGCGCGTGGCCGGGGCGCCGGTCGTCGGGGACGGGTCCGTCCGGTCCGAGGATGCGCGGTCGTCTCCGGCCGAGGACGTCGACGGTGTGGGTGTCGAGGAACTGGCCGTAGCGGAAGTAGAGGGCCTTGCTGTCGCGGTACCGCAGGTCCGACAGGACGTAGGCGCCCTCGACGCCCTTCAGGAGGCGGGCCAGGTCCGCCAGGCAGGTCCGGAACTCTTCGTCGTCGCGCGGGTAGACGGTGACGAGCTTGCCGCCGCTGCCCCGGGAGATGGCCTTGGAGTTGAGCATCTCGAAGATGTTGAGATCGAGAGCGATCTTGAAGTCGATCTCGCGTTCCGTCAGGTGGCCGATCACCGAGGTGGCGACCTCGCGCACGTGACGGTGGCTCGACGAGATGTGGATCTTCCAGCCCTGCGCCGGCAGGTTCTGGTTGTGGCGGAAGCTCCACCAGATGCCGCTGCGGACGAACCGGGCCCGCACCCGCTCGTCGAACGCGGCGAGGAAGTGGTCCGCGTTCGGTTCGTAGAAGACGTCGAGCGGGTCGAAGAACAGTGTGTCGTTCCACGCGAAGAGGAAGCGGTAGACCCAGCGTTCGTTGCGCATCTCAGCCTCTGTGATCGTCCGGAGCCGCCGGCAGCAGCGGCCGCGGCGGCGGCCGTCGGGAACGGTGGGTCCGTGCGGGGGCGCGCCGAGCCCGCGCACGGACCCGGTGCGTCAGTTCGGGTCGTGCGGCTGGTGCGGAGACTTGCAGCAGTCGCTGCTGCTGCTCGTCAGGCTGACGGTGGCGGCGGCACTCTGCGTGGTGCGGGCCTCCATGTTCTGAAGCTTGAGGACGCTCATCCGGATCACCTCCTCGAAGGTCGGGTGCGTGGATCGTGCGCTGACGTGGATTCCTTGCCGGCCGATCGGCAGGTCCGACTCAACGCCATCCGCACCACCCGCACATGGGCGGTGGCCGCGCATAATCGCCGCCCCCGCCCCCCACCGGAACGCCGCCCCGCGCAGGGCGAAATGGTGGTGGTCCGCCCCCTCCGGCCGGCGGCACTCGGTGTGGTAGGGAACGGCGATGTCAGAGGCGGTCTCTAGCCTCGGGGGCATGTACGAGACCTCCACGGGTGCGCCCGACGACGTGAATGCCCCGCTGCCCGAGCCGCGGTGGACCGCGCAGTGGGCCGACGGCCCCGTACCGGACCAGCGGCGCCTGCGTCCCCTCACGGGGCACAGCGGCCCGGTGCGGACGGTGGCCACGGCGATCGTCGACGGCAGACCGGTCGCGGTCTCGGGCAGCCGGGACCGCACCGTGCGCGTCTGGGACCTCGCGACGGGCGGGCAACTGCACGATCCGGTGACCGGCCGCACCGACGCGGTGTCCTCGATGACCGCCGAGGTGCTGTCCGTGGCCACGGCGGTCGCCGACGGCAGGCCCGTGGCCTTCAGCCTGCACGGCGACGACTCGGTCCTCGTCTGGGACCTGGCCACCGGCCGCGCGGCGGGGGAGTTCGTCCGACTGGTGGAGAGCGCCGTCCTGGACGAGCGCCGGGTCCTGCTCACCCTCGGGGCCGACGGGACCCTGTCCGTGGCGGAACTGCGCACCGGCCGCCGGGTCGCCGCCTTCCCGTCGGCGACCGGCATCGCGACGCTGGACGGCCGCCGGGTCGTCCTCACCGTCGACCCCGTCGACGTGGACCGGACGGTGCGCGTGTGGGACCTGGCCACCGGCGGTCAACTGGCCCGGTCGCTGCAGGTGGTGCGGACCGTCGACGTCGACGGACGGGTGTTCGCCGTCACCGCCCGGGATCCGGGCCAGGAGGCGGACCCGGATCCGGACCCGGCGGCGGATTCGGGGGAGGGGCGGCTGTGGGACCTGGCCACCGGCGAGCCGTCGGACGGCCCCGAGGCGGCCGCGGCCCTCTCCGGCGGCGTGGACCGACCCGGTGTGACGACCCTGACGGTGGTGCACGGCAAGGCCGTCGCCGTCGGCCTCGACGGCGAGGAGCCCCGCTTCATCGGCCCCTTGGCCCTCGCCCGCCAGAACGGCGCCCTGGTCCGCACCCGGGCGCGGGAGACCGCGTTGCTGGACGGGCGTACCGTCGCCCTGACCACCGAAGCGGACGGGACCCTGCGGATATGGGACCTGACGGACGATCGGCCGCGCGTGCACGGCATGAGGGTGCTCGACGCCGTCGGCGCGGGCGACACCGCGCCGGCCTTCCCGCCCGGCCCGGAGCGGGAGGCCGACCTGTGGCACCGGATCTCCGGCCGCGGGGCCGGTCCGTCCGACAGCACCGATCCGGTCCTGCTCACGGTGGAGCAGGGCGACACGGTGGTGGTACGGGACCGCGCCACCGGACAGCCCGTCGGCCGGCCGCTCACCGGACACACCGGCAAGGTCTGGGACGTGGCCACCACCGTCGTGGACGGGCGGCCCGTGGCCGTCACGGCGAGCGCCGACCACACGCTCCGGACCTGGGACCTCTCCCACGCCCTCGCCCCCGGGGACGGTCCGCCCCGCGCCGGTCACACCGCAACGGTCACGGCGGTCACCACGACCGTCCTCGACGGGAGCCCGGTGGTCGTGACGGCCGGCGCCGACCGCACCCTGCGCGTCCGGGACCTGAACACCGGCCGACAGGTCACGGTCCCCGTGGCGGGCCTGGAGGGCGAGGTGACCGCGATGGTCGCCTCGGAGGTGGACGGGCGGCCGGTGATCGTGACCGCGGGTTCCGGTGACATCCTGCGCCTGCTGGATCCGGTGGGCGGGGAACACATCGGCGAGCCCGTCACCAGCCACCACGGTCGGGTGCTGGCCCTGGCCGGCGCGACCCTCGCGGGCCGGCCGGTCGTGGTCACGGCCGGCACCGACCGCACCGCGGCGATCCGGGACCTCGCCACCCGCCGCCCGGTCGGCGAGCCGCTCACCGGTCACACGAGCAGGGTGACCGCCGTGGCGACGGCGGAGCTCGCGGGGCGGCCCGTCGCGGTCACCGGCAGCTGGGACAGGACCGTACGGCTGTGGGACCTCGGCACGGGCCGGCAGATCGGCGAACCCCTGACCGGCCATACCGACTGGGTGACCTCGGTGGCCACCACGTTGATCGACGGCAGACCCGTCGCGGTCAGCAGGAGCCGGGACAAGACGGTGCGCCTGTGGGACCTGGCCACCCTGCGGGAGATCGGCGAACCCCTGAGCGGTCACACGGATCCGAACGGGCCCATGGTCGTCACCACCGGGGGTGCCCGGCCGGTGATGGCCATCGGCCAGGGGCAGGCCGTGCGCTTCTGGGACCTCACCACGGGGCGCGAGGTGGGGAACGAGTACGCGCTGCCGCTTCCGGCGGCCGTGCTCGCGGCGGCACCGGGCGGCCGGCTCGCGGTCGGCTTCGGCCCGGAGGTCACGGTGCTGGGCCCGGCGGCAGATTGACTCGAACGGACCGTATGCCTCCGGTAGGTCGGGAGAATTCCGGGAGCAAGAGGCGGTGATCGACGTGCGGGCCGGTGGCGAGTGAATTCGCCGCCGCCGTACGGCGGTTCACCGATCCCCCCAGCACCGTGAGAGGCACCACGATGACCACACACCGCGTCAGGCGTTACGCGGCCCGCGCGTTGACCATGACGATGGCGGCCTGCGCCGTCGCTGCGGCGACCACCCTTCCGGCGTCCGCCGCCGACCAGCCGACCCGGCCGCAGCTCATGGCGGACTGCGCCTCGGGCGAAGGCAAGTGCACCTTCAACTCGCCCGAGCTCGGGGAGGCGTACCTGGGTGACTTCCGCCAGGTGTCGAACTCCCTGTTCAACTGCACCACTTCCGACGCGACCCAGTCGATGACCTGGGACGACACGGTGGGATCCACCGACTCGCTGGGTGTCTCCGTCACGGCCGGCGGTAACATAGCGGGCATCGTCGACCTGAGCGTAACCGCGAGTTACAGCCATAGTTGGTCGAGCAGCCACTCGGAAAGCAGCTCGCTCAACATGACGGTGAAGCCGGGCGAAGTCGGATGGATCTCGCGCGCCCAGGTGATGCAGAAGGTCTCCGGCACCTGGCAGACCCACTACGACAGCCCGAAGTGGAGCCACTACTACTGGTTCTTCCAGGACACGATCACCGGCCCGGCCAAGAACGGCACGGACGGCAAGAGCAACGCCGTGGTGGTCAAGACCCGCAAGATGACGGCCGCGGAGAAGCGCTCCTGCGCCGCCGAGGGCCACCAGGGCCGCAGTTTCGTCCAGGCCCGCTGAACCGGCCCGGCCCCGCCCCGTTCCTCGGGGCGGGGCCGGGCCCGTTCTCGACCCCGTCCGATGTGAAGACGTAGAAGAGCGTCGTTTCGATGTCCGCCCCCCGCCAGGGCGGTTTCACACGCAAGGGTGTCCGCCCCGGCCGGGTCACATCCCGGCAGGTCGGCCGGGCCGCCGGGGCAGACCTGGTCGATGATCCGGCGGATCGTCGCCGTACTCGGCGCGAGACGGACGCCGAACACCGAGACGGTGCGGGCACCGAGTCGGGCGAGGGCGGCCTGTGGGGCGCTTCGCGCCCACTGCCCGATCGCCGCGAAGGACCGGGCGCCGGCCACCACGGCCGAGCACGCCACCAGCAGCACGCTCACGAACGGGTGCCGCTTCCCCCGCCGACATCGCGGATCCACCGCGTCCCGGGCAGAGTCGGCAGGCCGACGAGTCTGCGGTGCTGACGCGAAGGCGACGTGATCAGACGGACGCCGGCGGACGGAGCGTCTCTGCGGCGGCCCGGTACAGCACGCACCGGCGTAGCGGCCCTTCGGGCACGCTCGGATCCTCGACGTCGTCGGCCGGGTCCCGGTTCATGCCGATCCGGCGCATCACCGCCCGGGAACGAAGGTGGGCGACGGTCGTCGACGCGACCACCTCCGGCAGTCCGAGGGCGTAGATCCTCACGGTCTGCACCACCCGGCGGGACGCCACCGTCGCCCCGCCGTGACCTGCAGGGATTCACTCTGGAGCCGTTCCTGCACGGAGTACGCGGGCGCGCCGTGCACCGCCCGCCCCCACCGGGCGGAGGCGGCTTTTATCCCGAGTTCACGAGGGTGTCAAGTCCCGAGTTTCCGGAACATGACCCGGGTGTGGCCCCCGGGGCTTACTTGTGGTGCGGGCCTCACCGGAAAGAAAACGAGGCAGACGAAAGAAAAGGAATACCTCCCCGAGGATCCCTTCTCTCGCCGATATCACCGCACCGTCCCGGAAATCCGGGTACGTCAAACACCCCTCTTGAACTGTAGGAGAAAGTCATGAACCGCAAGATGCACACCAGCAATGGCACCCGCTCCACCCGCCGCGGTTTCCGCGTCGCCACTCTGGTCGCCGCGGCCGCTGTGGTCACAGGAGGGGTCGTGCTTCCGGCGTCCATGGCTTCGGCCGCTCCGGTGGCCTCCCACGTGGCTACGGCCCTCCCGAACGGCGGAGGCGCCGGAGGTGACGGTGGCAAGGGCGGTACCGGCGGTCTCGTCGGTGGCGCCGGTGGTGCCGGTGGCTCCGGTGGCGGCAGCGTCAAGGGCACCGGTGGTAAGGGCGGCAACGGCGGTGCCGGTGGAGACGGTTTCCTGCTCGGTGGCGCCGGTGGCGGTGGCGGCGGTGGCGGCGAAGGCCGGATCGGTGGCGCCGGTGGTAACGGTGGCGACGGCGGCTTCGGCGTCCTCCAGGGCGGCAACGCCGGTGGCGGCGGCGGGGGCGGCGACGGCTTCCTCAAGGGCGGCAAGGGCGGCAACGGCGGCAACGGCGGCTTCAGCTTCTTCAACGGAGGCAACGGCGGCAAGGCCGGCGACGGCGGCTTCGGAGGCCTGATCGGTGGCGAGGGCGGTAACGGCGGCGCCGGTGGCGGCAGCCTCTTCTGACCGCTCGCCGTAGCACCCGGCTCAACGGGGTGGAGGCCTTCGGGCCTCCCCCACCCTCCACCCCCCTCTCGGTATGTGCCGAAACGGAGAAACCCCTCATGTTCACGAAGTCCTGGCAGCGTCCGATCATCCTGGCCACGGCCTCTCTGGCCCTCGTCACCGGTACGGCGTGCGCCGCGCAGGCGTCGCAGTCCCACACCCCCACGAGCATCAGCGCCTCGGCCCCGGCCGACCTGCCCGCACACTGCGTCGGATTCGGCGGCAAGGGCGGAGAGGGTGGAGAGGGCGGCAAGGGCGGCCGGGGCGGCGAGCCCGGTCAGCCGGGTGAACCCGGTCAGCCCGGCGGGGTCGGCTGCTTCACCTTCAAGGACCTGCCCGACAAGTCGAAGGCGGATCTGACCGTGGTCGACAAGGTGCGCATCGCGATCATCGTGCTGGCGGCCGACGACGAGGAAGAGACCACGAAGAAGATCGCCGACAAGTACAAGATCTCGGAAAAGCAGATCGACACCTGGAAGAAGTACTACGCCGACGGCGACTGGTTCGCCCTGATGGCTGACGACGTCCGCTCGTGAGGCCTCGACGCCCCGGTGCGCAACAGGCCGGGGCGTCGGCGAAAACCTCGGGAATACGAACGGCCGGACATCGATCGGGCCCACTCGGCAGGAACGCGGAAAGCGGGACATCGCAGCCGCGTCACGGAATGCAATTCCAGGCAAGGGAGAGTCTCATGCGTACGCGATCCACGAAGTTTCGGCTCGGCCTCATCATCTCCGCGACTCTGATCGGCGCGGGTGCCGTCGCACCGGTCGCCACCGCGGCCCCGGCCCCGTCCGCCCAGACCGTCTCCGCCTTCGGCAGCGGCGACGCCCGTCCCGGCGGCGGCCGGTTCCACGGCAAGGCGGTGCTCGGCGGGGTCAAGGTCGACAAGGGCAGCGTACGGGTCGGTGACCGGGTCTGTGCCGGCAGCTGCGACGGATCGGTGAACGGAACCAACGGCGGCAAGGGCGGCATCTGCGCCGGGCTGTGCAACGGGAGCGCCAACGGCGGCACCGGCGCCACGGGCGTGCCGGGTGGCAGCGGTAAGAACGGAGGCAAGGGCGGCATCTGCGCCGGGACCTGCAACGGCAGCGCCAACGGCGGCACCGGCGGCACCGGCGGGGTCGCGCTGCCCGGCGGCGACGGCGGCAAGGGCGGCACCGGCGGTGACGGCGGCCTCTGCATCGGCTTCGGCTGCGGGACCACCGGCGGGCTCGGCGGTAACGGCGGCGCCGGCGGCAACGACGACGACTGACCGCCATGCACCCGCACGCGCCCGGTGACCGGTTCCCCTCGGGGACCGGTCACCGGGCGCGTCCGGGTGCGCGTACGGGCCCGTCCCGACCGTCCCCCTCCCCGTTCCCGTCCACGGCGCGCGCGGGTGGGGCGGTCGATAGACTTCCAGGTATGGAAGAGCGGCCTGCCGCGTCCGGCGGCGTCACACGGCCGGGCGAGGGGGACGTCCGATGAGCGAGGTGTCGAACCTCAGCGTGTACGCGGGCCGCGCCTCGGGCCTCATCGGCAAGCAGATCGCCGGCTACCGGGTGGAGCGCATGATCGGCCGCGGTGGCATGGCCGTCGTCTACTGCGCGAAGGACCTGCGTCTCGACCGTACCGTCGCGCTCAAGCTGATCGCCCCCGAGCGCGCCCGTGACGAGACCTTCCGGCGCCGCTTCACCCACGAATCACGGGTGGCCGCCTCGATCGACCACCCGCACATCGTGCCCATCTTCGAAGCCGGTGAGACCGACGGCGTCCTCTACATCGCCATGCGCTACGTCTCCGGCCTGGACCTGCGCGCCCTGCTGGACCGCGAGGGCCCCCTGCCGGTCGCGACCGCCCTGCGCATCGCCGCCCAGGTGGCCTCGGCGCTCGACGCAGCCCATGACCACGATCTCGTGCACCGCGACGTCAAGCCCGGCAACATCCTGGTCGCCGCGGGCACCGACAGCGACCACCCCGAGCACATCTACCTCACCGACTTCGGGCTGACGAAGAAGGCGCTGGCGCTGACCGGGTTCACCACGGACGGGGAGTTCGTCGGCACGCTCGACTACATGGCGCCGGAACAGATCTCCGGCAGGCCGGTGGACGGCAGGTGCGATCTCTACAGCCTGGCGTGCGTCGTCTACGAGACCCTCGCCGGCGGGCCGCCCTTCCAGCGCGAGGAGGACGCGGCGCTGCTGTGGGCGCACCAGTACGACCCCCCGCCCCCACTCACGGAAAGGCGGCCGGGAATCGCTCCCGCCGCCGCCGACGTACTGACCAAGGCTCTGTCGAAGGTCCCCGAGGACCGCTACGGGTCCTGCCTCGAATTCGTGGCCGCGCTGCGCGACGCCACTGGAGGCGGCATCGGCCGTCACGCCGATCCGCCGTCGCGGGAGGATTCCCGTCCCCCCGTCCCCCCGAGGGACTCCGTGCCCCCGCGGGAGCCCCCGGTCTGGGCCCGGCCGGTCTTCTACGGCCTGCCCGGCGGCCCGTAGACCGCCTCGCCCGTCACGGGCGTCCTCCGTCTTCCTGTCGATGTCCCTACCGCGGCTGTCACAGTCCCATCGAGATGGCCAGGCGGGTCATCTCGGCCGTGGTGCTGATGTTCAGCTTGGCGCGGATGCGGCGCAGGTAGGCGTCGACCGTGTGCTTGGAGAGCCCCATCTGGCGGGCCGTCTGCAGGTAGGTGCAGCCTGCGGCGATGTGGCGCAGGGCCTCCTGCTCGCGGGGGGCGAGCGTGGGGGCGGTGGCGGTGGCTTCGGTCTGCGGGGCGACGAGGGTGAGACTCATGATTTCCTCCGACGGATCGGCCTGGTCATCACTGCTCACGTCCTCGGAAGCAGGGGACGTATACCTGAATGTCGGTGTTTGTCCCTGATAAAGAGCTTGTCGGCGGGACTTCATGGAGGTGTCCGTCAACTGTCACAGGCGCGTCACAGGGGACATTTCCGTGCATACCGCCCGGCTCTGTACGCGTCCTCGTCGCCTGCGGAGCCCTCAGAACCCGGTGAGGGACTGCTCGGCCCAGATGGTCTTGCCGATCTCCGCGTGCCGGGTGCCCCAGCGCTGGGCGAGCTGGGCCACCAGCAGCAGACCCCGGCCGCCCTCGTCGAAGGTCCGGGCCCGCCGCATGTGCGGGGCGGTACTGCTCGCGTCGGAGACCTCGCAGATCAGCGTGCTGTTCTTCTCGTGGATCAGCCGCAGCTGGATGGGCGGCTGACCGTACCTGATCGCATTGGTCACCAACTCGCTGACCAGGAGCTCCGTGACGAAGGAGGCCTCCTCCAGCCCCCAGGCCGTCAGCTGGTCGGTGGTCTGGCGCCGCGCCGTGGCGACCACGGAGGGGTCGGAGGGCAGGTCCCAGACGACGACCTGGTCGGCGTGCAGACCCCGCGTCCGGGCGACGAGCAGGGCCACGTCGTCGTCCGGGCGGTGCGTCAACATGGCCGTCAGGACGCGGTCGCACACCGCGTCCAACGTGTCCGCCGGCCGGACCAAGGCCGCGAACATGCTGTCCAGCGCCTCGTCGATGTCGTGGTCGCGGGCCTGCAACAGACCGTCGGTGTACAGGGCGAGGATGCTGCCCTCCGGCAGCTCGACCTCCAGCGTCTCGAACGGCAGGCCGCCCAGTCCCAGCGGGGGACCGGCCGGGACGTCCAGGAGGTACACGGAACCCTCGGGCGAGACCACGGCCGGCGGCGGGTGTCCGGCCCGGGCGACCGTACAGCGCCGGATGACCGGGTCGTAGACCACGTACAGGCAGGTGGTGCCGATGCCCCCGGCCGTCTCCTCGCCGGAATCCTGGTCGCTCTCGTCGGCGGACAGGTGGATGACGAGGTCGTCGAGGTGCGTGAGCAGCTCGTCCGGTCCCAGGTCGACGTCGGCCAGGGTGCGTACGGCGGTGCGCAGTCGTCCCATCGTGGCGGTGGCCCGGATGCCGTGGCCTACGACGTCCCCCACGACCAGTGCCACCCGGGCGCCCGACAAGGGGATCACGTCGAACCAGTCGCCGCCCACCCCGGCCTCGCCGGCCGCCGGCAGGTACCGGGAGGCGATCTCCAGCGCCGCCTGGTCGGGCAGCGTGTGCGGGAGCAGGCTGCGCTGCAACGTCATCGTCGTCGTGTGCTCCCGGCCGGACCGGTACGCGTTGCGGATCCCGGCCGCCGCCCGGGCCGTCAGTTCCCCGGCCACCCGCAGGTCCTCCTGCTGGAAGGGCTCCCGGCGCCGGTGTCGGCCGAAGACGGCCACCCCGAGGGTGCCCCCGCCGGCCCGCATCGGCACCACCATGATCGAGTGGGCCCCGTACTCCCCGATCCAGGCGGCCTCCGGATCCTGGGCCGCCCACCGGGCGAAGGCCGGGTCCTCGGCCCCGTACACGGCGCCCCGGCCCGCGACCAGCGCCTCGACGGGCGGTGACAGCGGGGGATAGCTGGTCGTGTCCCCGACGGCGACCCCGGATTCGGGGGTCCCGTCGAGCACCGACCGCGCCGCGGCACGGCACACGGTGACCGGCACGTCGGCCTGGACCGAGGACGGCTCGTCCCCGCGCGGCAACGGCTCCAGCAGGTCGACCACCGCGAAGTCGGCGAACCGGGGGACGGCGGCGTCGGCCAGCTCGTGCGCGGTGCGGACGCTGTCCAGCGTGGTCCCGATGGGCGCGGTGTCGACCGCGTCCGTCAGGAGCATCTGGTGCTGGACGCTCTCCACCGCGCTCCGGTCGTGCGCGGCCAGACACACGGCGTGCACCCGGCCGTCCGGGTCCCGCAACGGCGCCAGCGAGGTCGCCCAACCGTGCTCCCCGCCGACGCCCGTCGGGTGGACGAAGGCCTCCATGTACTGCGGCTCACCGGAGTCCAACGCCAGGCGCATCCGGCGCTCGGTCTCGTCGCTCACGGGATCCGGCGCGATCTCCGGCAGCCGTAGTCCCCGCATCTCGGCCTCCGTGAGCGAGAGCGTGCGCTCCATGCCCGCGTTCGCCCGCACCAGTCGCAGATCCGTGTCGAAGATCGCCAGAAAGCAGGGGGACTGGGTGAACGCCCACTCCTTCAGCGGTTCCTCCCAGGGCGCCCGGGGCGCGCCCCCGACGGCGGACACCACGAACCACTTGGTGGTTCCGCCGCTGGACGTCCAGCGGTGCGCGAGCAGTGCCACCTCCATGCGGTGACCGTCCCGGTGCCGCAGCGCCACCGTGCCGCTCCACCGCTCCTGCTCGTCCGGCAACCGGCGCGCCGCCTCGCTGAGGACATCGGCGAGCCGGTGGGCGGCGGGAAGTCCCACGACCTCGGACGGCACGTAGCCGAGCAGTCGGGTCGCCCCCTCGCTCCACTCGGTGACGATGCCCTGCTCGTTGATCGTCGCCGAGGCCGTGTAGGCCGACTCGAGGGAGGCGCCCGTCTCCTCGGGCCGCTCACCAGGAGAGGTGGGAACTCGCTCCATCGCCACTCATCTCGCCCTCGCTCGTTCCGCTGCCGCCGTCCTACGGGGACGTGCACGGCCAGGCGCTCCTCAGACCAGAATGATCCCGCCGGGCAAGGAGCACCAACGCAATGCCGTCACGCGGGGCACTCGGTCACCCGGGTGCGCGAGGACCAGGGCGAGCACCGCCTCGCCCGCCCGCCACACCATGGCGCGGCGCCGTCCGCCGAGGAGGGGCGGCCGGAGCCCGCGGATCGGGATGCCGAGCGGAGCGGCGCCGAAGATGCCGCTCCGGTCGGCCTTGACCGCGGCCTCCTTCAGCGCCCAGGCCCCGGTCATGGCGTCCGGCCGTCCCGTGCCGATGAGGGAGAGTTCCTCGGGCGACAGGAAATGGTCCGCGACCCGGCGCACGGCGTCGGCCGAGTCGATCTCGCACAGGTCCACCCCGACCGGTTCCGGCGCGAGCGCCGCGGCGACGTGCCTGGCGGTGTGGCTGATGGAGAGGTGCAGGGCGGGCATCGGGCCGCCGCCGACGAGGACGCGGGGACTGCCGTCCTCCCGGGGGAGGATCTCCACACCGTCCGCCGGCCCGGGGACCACCTCGCCCACCAGCCGCTTGGCGAGGAACCGACCCGCCGTCCACTCGGCCTGCCGCCAGGCCGGCAGCGTGCGGAGCACGCGCCGCTCGGCCGGTGAGAGTGCGGGCACCTGCCTGAGGTCATCGGCCCGGGCGACGATCAGGCGGGCTCCGCCCCATCGGTGGACCCGGCCCGGCGCGATGGCCGGGAAGCCGGCGTCCACGGCCGCGGAGGTCATGAGACCGGGGCCGTGTCGAGGAGCAGCAGCTCGCGGGTCAGGGCGGCCACGGTCCGGCGGATCTGCCCGGGCGTGTGGTCGTACGTGAGGAAGAACCGCAGCCGGGCCAGCTCCTCCGGTACGGCCGGATGGAGGATCGGGTTGACGCTGATGCCGTGCTGGAACAGGGCCTCCGCGAGCCGCAGGGTCTTCAGCGAGTCCCCGACGATGCACGGTACGACCGGCGTGTCATGGCTGTCCCCGGTGTTGATGCCCGCCTCGCGCGCGAGGTGGACGAAGAGCGCCGCATTCTCCGAGAGCCGTGCCACCCGCTGAGGTTCGGCCCGCAGCATGCGCAGGGCGGTCAGCGAGGCCGCGGTGTCGGCCGGGGTCATTCCGGCGCTGTAGACGAAGCCCGGCACGGTGTAGCGCAGGTACTCCACGACGGGGCGGCTCCCCGCGACGTAGCCCCCGCAGCTCGCCAGCGCCTTGGACAGGGTGCCCGACCAGAGGTCGACGGCCGAGCGGTCGATGCCGTAGTACTCGCCGACGCCGCGCCCGGTCCGCCCGATCGTCCCGATGCTGTGCGCCTCGTCGATCATCAGCAGCGCGCCGTGCCGCCGCTTGACGTCGACGAGGGCGGGCAGGTCGGCGATGTCGCCGTCCATGCTGTAGACGCCTTCGACGACGACGAGCACCCGCCGGTACTGGTCGCGGACCTGCGTCAGCAGGGCGTCGAGGGCATGGGCGTCGTTGTGGGGGAAGGGCCGCCGGGTCGCGCCGGAGAGCCTGCACCCCTGAAGGATGCTGTCGTGGGCGAGGGCGTCGTGGACGATGAGGTCCCCGGGGCCGACGAGGTGGCCGATCACGGTGACGTTGGTGGCGTGGCCGTTGGTCAGGGTGATCGCCGCTTCGCAACCGAGCAGGTCGGCGAGCTCGCTCTCGAGTTCCACATGGAGCGGTCGGCTGCCGGAGAGCAGGCGGCTGGCGGAGACCGAGGTGCCGCAGCGCTCTATCGCTTCGTGGGCCGCCGCGTTCACCTGCGGGTGGGTGGCCATGCCCAGGTAGTTGTAGCTGGAGAAGGAGAGGAGCTCCCGGCCGTCGATCACGGTGGTGTCCGTCAGCGCGCCCTCGTGGACGAGGAAGTACGGATTGGACAGCCCCAGCTCGGAGAGCGTCGCGACGCGCTCGGTGTGGGCGGTGACCTCCGGGAAGCACTCGATCCGGGTGTGCTCCTCGGGGAGCGGGGCGGCGACCGGGTCCGTGGCCGCCCGAAGGCCGGCGGGTGGAGCGACGGGCGGAGCGGGGGCCACCTCGGTGGGCGGCGGTGCCGGGACCTCGTCGGCTCCGGTGCGCTGCTCGGGGACGGGGGCCGGTACGGCGTCGCCGTGGTCGCTCGCGATCACCGCGATGATCCCGGCGATGGTGGGCCTGTCGGCGGCCGTCTCGTCGAGCGTCCATCGGGGCCACTGTCGCTTGAGCGAGGTGAACAGGTCGGTCAGCATCAGCGAGTCGAAACCGAGGTCGTCGATCAGCGACCGGTCGTCGTGCAGGTGCGCCACGGGGAAGGCGCTGACCCGGGCCACCTGGGCGAGCAGGGACTCCCGGACGGCGGTGATGTCGACCCCCGGCCGTGCCGGTGCCTCGTCGGCGAGCGCGGCGGGGACGGCCGGTGCGTCCGGTACGTCCGGTACGTCCGGCGCGTCCGGCGCGTCCGGTACGACCGGTGCGGCAGTGGGCGCCGCGTCGCTCTCGGCAGGCCGGCTCCGCTCGGGGATCTCGGGGAGCTCCGGGAGGGTTTCGGCGAGGCGGGCCAGCAGCGCCGCCTCCGTGGCTGCGTTCGGCCCGGGAAGCGTCTCGGCGAGGCGGGCGAGCAGCGCCGTCTGCTGCTGGACCAGCCGGCGCAGTTCGTCCATCGGTCGGAGCGGCGAGTCGTTCATCGTGATCTCCTCGGGGGATACGGACGGGGCCTGGGGCCCGGGCCGGCCCTGGTGGGCGGGCGCGGGGACGGGGGCACCGGTCTTCCCCGGGCGCCGACGGGGGACCCAGTAGGACTGGGCAGCGAGCTTGGCCACCGGCAGGTCGAGCAGGCGCCGCTCCTCCTGGGGGACCAGGGCGCGCGGGTCGACCGGGGCACCGAGGACCGCGAGCCGGGCGAGGGCACGGACGAGGCACTGCCCGCCGTCCGGCGCCGCCCCGGTGACGGGGACGACGTGGACGTCGCCGTGGTCGGCGAGGTTGCGGCGGACCGAGGTGAGCAGCGAGTTGCCGCCGGTCACCTGGAGGAAGACGCGCGCCCCCTGGTCGTAGGCGGTGCGCACGGCGTCGCCGAACAGGACCGGCGCGGAGGCGTGGCGGGCCCACAGTTCGCGCAGCCGCTCGGGGTCGGTGCAGACGGCCGCGTCCACGGACGAGACGAACGGCAGGACGGGGCTGCCGACCGGGCGCCCGGCGAGGTCGGCGCGCATCGTCTCGTCGGCGGTGGCCAGCCGCGGCGAGTGGAAGGCGTTCGACACGTCGAGCGCCACCGTGACGACCCCGGCCCGCGCGCAGGCCTGCCGCATGGCGTCGAGACCCTGCGGCGTACCACTGACCACGACCTGACGCGGCTGGTTGAAACAGGCGAGCCACACGTCGTCGATGCCGTTCACCAGCCGGCGGCAGGTCTCCTTGTCGGTCTGCACGGCGAGCATCCCGCCGCGCAGGCAGCTCTCGGCCTCCCGGAGGGTCGCGCCCCGGTGCACCAGCAGCCGCACCGTGTCCTCGTCGGTGAGGGCGCCGGCCGCCGCGGCCGCGGCGAACTCCCCGACGCTGTGGCCGAGGACCAGGTCGGGGGCGATGCCGAAGCCGGCGAGGAGCCGGGTGGTGGCGATCTGGACGGTCCCGAGCAGCGGCTGGCACACCTCGGTGGAGGCGAGCCGGCGCCCGTTCTCCCCGGCGTCGCCGCTGTCCCTGTCCCTGTCCCTGTCGCCGTCGGTGGTCGCCGGCTCGCCGTACAGCAGCTCGGCGATGTCGAAGCCGGCGTCCTCGCGGGCCGCGGCGCCGAGGCCGTCGACCGTCGCCCGGAAACCGGGGAACCGCTCGTGGAGGTCCCGCATCATGCCCGGCCGCTGACTGCCCTGACCGGGGTAGACGAAGGCGAGGCGGCGCTGCTCGGCCGGCAGCGGGGCGTCGGCGGCGTAGGCCCCGTCGCCGAGGTCGCCCCGCTCGCCCTCGACGAGCTGCCGGCGGGCGTGACGCAGCCGCTCGACGAACGCGTTCGTGTCGTCGGCGACGATCGCGAGCCGGGCCGTCAGCGGCCGGCGGGAGCCGAGGGTGTGGGCCACGGCTGCCAGCGGGGCGGGGTCCGCCGCGTCGAGTGCGTCGAGAACGTCGCCGATGTACTGGTCCAGTTGCTCGGGACCACCGGCCGAGAGCAGGACGAGCTGAGGGCCGGCGTCCGGGGCGTCCGCGCCGGGAACGGGAGCGGGAGCGGGCCGCTCCTCCAGGACGACGTGGACGTTCGTCCCGCCGAAGCCGAACGAGCTGACGGCGGCCCGGTGCGGAGTGCCGGAGTCCGGAAAGGGCCGTGCCGTGTCGGCGAGCCGCAGGCCCGCGGCGTCGATGCCCAGACCCGGGTGCGGGGCGGTCTTCGGCTGCGGAACGATCGTCCGGTGGTGGACCACCAGCGCCGTCTTGATCAGCCCGGCGATGCCCGCGGCGGACAGCGAGTGCCCGATGAGGGCCTTGCCGGCGCCGACGTAGCACAGCGAGGGGTCGTCGTCGGGGTACTCGGTACGCAGCCGGCGCAGCGCCTCGACCTCGGCGCGGTCCCCGGTCGCGGTACCGGTGCCGTGGGCCTCCAGGAAGTCCACCGAGGACGGGGCGACCCCGGCGTCGTCGTAGGCCCGGCGCATGGCGCGCAACTGGCCCTCGGGAGCGGGCGCCAGCGGCCCGGGGGACGCGCCGTCGTTGGCCGAGCCGATGCCCTTGATCACGGCGTAGACCCGGTCGCCCGCCGCGAGCGCGTCGGCGAGCGGCCGTACGACGACGGCGCCGGCGCCCTCGCCGAGGACGAAACCGTCGGCCGCCTCGTCGAAGGGGCGGCACATCCCGGTGGCGGAGAGCGCCCGGAGCGTGGAGAAGCCGATCAGGCTGTCCGGGGTGAGGTTGAGGTACACGCCACCGACGACGGCGATGCGGCAGCTGC
This sequence comes from Streptomyces sp. CLCI03, assembly GCF_053615355.1. NCBI lineage: Bacteria > Bacillati > Actinomycetota > Actinomycetes > Kitasatosporales > Streptomycetaceae > Streptomyces > Streptomyces sp. CLCI03. The sequence continues at coordinate 6,966,910 of NZ_CM132132.1, forward strand.
CCTGGCGCAGCTGGGCGATGGCCTGGTCCAGGGCGACGAGGGAGCCGGAGCAGGCGGCGTCCACCGCGAAGCTGGGCCCGCCGAGGTCGAAGTGCCGGCTGACGGTGCCCGGGGCCATGTTGAGCAGGCTGCCCGGCAGGCTGAAGGCCTGGACGGTGCCGAGCGATCCCGCGTGGTCCTTGACGGCGTCGAGCAGGTCACCGGGCTCCCCGGCGGACCGCTGGGCGTCCTCGGCCAGGGCGATGGCCCGGATGGGGGCCGACATGAGGTCCTTGTAGTCGGACACCGACAGGCCGCAGAAGACCCCGGTGTTCTCCCGGTCGAAGTCTCCCCGGCCCAGCCCGGCGTCGTCGAGGGCTTCACGGGTGACGTCCAGCAGCAGCCGGTGCTGCGGGTCCATGGCCCGGGCGCGGGCGGGCGGTACGCCGTAGTGCAGGGCGTCGAAGCGGTCCACGTCGTCCAGGAAGGCGACCTGGTCGGTGTACGCGGCATGGGGGGCCGACGGATTGCCGGGCTCGTGGAAGGTCTCATGGTTCCAGCGCTCCTTCGGCACGGCGGAGAACTGTCGTTCCCCGCTCAGCAGGAGCTTCCAGTAGGCGCTGATGTCGGGAGCGCCGGGGAAGCGGCAGCCGAGTCCGGTGATGGCGATGTCGGTCATGGGAGTTCTTCCTTGCCGTGAGGAGCGTGCGGGAGGTGGACGGTCGTGCGGGGGACGGGGGACGGGGGACGGGGGACAGGGGACGGGTACGGGTACGGAGCGGTGGTCAGTGCCGGGCGCGGGCCGGGGTACGCGGGGCGGGCCGGGCCGCGGGACACCTGCGGACGGGAGCCGGCGGCGGACGGGACGCGGGCAGCGGCTCCTTGGGCCGGACGGGTCGCGGCGCCCACCAGTTCAGGCCGCCCGCCAGGCGCATCAGCGCGGGGACGAGGACACCCCGGACGAGCGTGGCGTCGAGGAGGACACCGAGGCCCGCGCCGATCCCGAAGAACTGCAGGAGGGACACCCGCGAGGTGCCGAAGCTCAGGAGGGTGAAGGCGAGCAGGGCGCCGGCGGTGGTGACGATGCCGCCCGTGCGGGACATGCCCGTGACGATCGAGCGGGCGTTGTCCTCCCCGGCGTCGTGCGCCTCCTTGATGCGGGCGAGGACGAACACCTCGTAGTCCACCGAGAGCCCGAAGACGATGCAGAACAGCAGGACCGGCATGGTCGTACTGAGGGGTCCCGGGGTGAAGCCGAGCAGCTGGTGCAGATGACCCGACTGGAAGACCCAGACCATGGCGCCGAGGACGGCCGCGAGACTCAGGGCGTTCAGCGCGATGGCCTTCAGCGGGAGCAGCAGGCTGCGCGTGAAGCCCAGCAGCAGCACGAAGGTGGTGACGGAGATCAGCGCGAGCGCCAGGGGGATCCGGTCACCCACGGTGGCCTTGGCGTCGACCAGGACGGCGCTCGGCCCGCCGACGAGGACCTCGGCGCCCGCCGGGCCGGGCAGCGCGCGGACATCGCGGACGAGCCGCTGGGCGGCGTGCGACTGGGGGTCGACCAGCGGCACCACGGAGAGCCGCACCGGGCCCTCGACGGGCCCGGCGGTCCGGACGCCCGCTCCGGCCGTGCCGGCGGTCGCCGTGGCGGCCCGCTCGCCGTACCGGAAGCCGCCGTCGGCTCCCACGACCTGGGCGACCTGCGGGAACGCGGACAGGCGGCGGGCGTACTCCGCCCGCTCACCCGGGGGGACGGCGCGTGTGGTGACGACCGTCAGCGCGCTCGCGCCCTTCATGTCGAAGCGGTCGCGCACCAGGTCACCGGTCTGCCGGGCGGCCGCGCCGACCGGCAGCGCCCGGTCGTCGGGGGTGGCGAAATCGGCGTGCGCGAAGGGCGCGGCGAGCAGCGTCAGCAGTCCGATCACCGGCAGCGCCGCGATCAGCGGGCGGCGTACGACGATCCGCGCCAGCCCCTCCCAGAACCGGGACCGGGAGCCGGAGCGGACCGTGCGGCGCCACGGCACGGCCCAGGCGTTCACCCGCTTCCCGAGCAGGGCGAGCAGGGCGGGCAGTACGGTCACGGCGCTCACCGCGGCGATCGCCACCACGGCGATCCCCGCGTAGGCGAAGGAGCGCAGGAAGTAGGGCGGGAACACCAGCAGCGTGGCGAGCGCGGCGGAGACCGTCGCGGCGCTGAAGGCGATGGTGTGACCGGCGGTGCGCACGGTCCGTACGGCGGCGGTCCGGGGCAGGAACCCGGCGGCCAGCTCCTCGCGGAACCGGGAGACGACCAGCAGTCCGTAGTCGATGCCGAGCCCCAGGCCGAGGGCCGTGGTGAGGTTCAGCGCGAACACGGACACGTCGGTGACACTGCCGAGAACGCTCAGGACCAGCAGCGTCCCGGCGATGGCGAGGACCCCGATCAGCAGGGGCAGGGCGGCGGCGACCACGCTGCCGAACACCAGGACCAGCAGGATCAGGGTGCCCGGCAGGACGACGGACTCGGCCCGCTTCAGGTCGGACTCCGAGATGTCCTGGAGCTCGGCGTCGACCAGGGCGCTCCCGCCGACGTGCACCGTCAGGGGCTTCCCGGCGTCGGCCGGGGCGGCCAGCTCCGCGCGCAGCCGCTCGGCCCGCGCCGCGAGTTCCTCCCCCTCGCCGGCCACGTGCGCGACCAGCATCGCCGCGTGGCCGTCGCGGCCGCGCAGCTCCGCCGCGCGGTCGGTCCAGTAGGAGGTCACGGCGCTCACGTGCGGCTGCGCGGCGAGCCTGCCGGTCAGTTCCTCGCCCGCGCCGCGGACGGCCGGGTCGTCCACGGAAGCGCCGCCGCTGCGCGCGACGAGCACCAGGTTGGGGGAGGCGCCCAGGCGTTCGCCCACCAGTCGGGCGGCGCGGCTGGACTCGGACCGCGGATCGTCGTATCCCTGTGTCTTCAGCCGACCGGCCGCGTCCATGCCGAACACGACGGACAGGACGAGGAAGACGAGCGCGCCGACGAGGACGAGTCGGGGGTGACGGGTCACGAAGGCCCCTGCGCGGCGGAACATGGATGCCTCCGGTACGGACGGCGATTCGCTCCTGCTCTTGCGCAGGAAGGTCGATATCCACCGTGCCCGGGGGCGGGACGAGGCCGTAGTCCCGGCCATTCGTACCTTGACAGGAGCGGGAGGGGACGCACTCCGAGCGCGCCGACACGCAGGGTGACATCGCGTGCCCGCGAGTCACTCGATGTGGTGGGTCCGTGGTGGGAGTGGCGGCGCCGGGGTGCGTCCGGTGCGTCCGCCGCCGACTATGGGCGGCGTACCACCCCCACTGCCGTTGTCAGGAGCTCACCATGCTGGAGCGCAAACTGCGCAAGGACCGCACCGAGGTCACCTTCATCCTGCCCGTCGACACCCCGCCGGGACCGGTCAGTGTGGTGGGCGACTTCAACGACTGGCAGCCCGGGGTCCACACCCTGGCCCGCAGGAAGGACGGCAAGCGCGCCGTGACCGTCGAGCTGCCCAGCAGGAGCACCCATTCCTTCCGGTACCTGGCGGCCGGCGACTACTGGTTCAACGACGAGAGCGCCGGCGACCAGGACGGTCCGAACAGCCGTCTGCACACCTGACGGATCGGGACTCCTCGCGGACTCGAAGCGCGCCCCGGCCATGGGCCGGGGCGCGTTTGCGTGCCGTCGTCGCGGACAAGTAAGGTTAGGGTTACCTAATCGTTCAACAGTGCATATTTGAGGGCGAGTTGGTTGTTCGCCACCCCTGCCTGACCGTTTTGTCTATCGACAGTGTGCCGTGGGATCAGCTTAGCTTTGCCTAAGTTTCGGTCGCGGCTGCGTCGGCGTGCCGACCCGACCGGGTGGTGGCGGGTGCCACCGGCCGTGCCACCCCGGTGGATCGAAGGGATGACGTAGAGCGACATGGGCACGATCGCAGTGGAACGCCCCGTGCCCCGGGGCGTGTCGGAGGCCCGCCGCCGGCGGGTCGTGGGCTCGGTCACCCTCGTGCTGGTCCTCCTGGCCGCCGTGGTGGTCTCGCTGGCCGTCGGCGCGCGGGCGCTGACCCCCGCCGAGGTGTGGCGCGGGTTGTCGGCGGCGCCGGACCCCGATCAGCGGCTCACCGAGATACGGCTCATCGTGCGCACCGTACGGGTGCCGCGCACGGTGCTCGCGCTGGTGGCGGGCGTGGCCCTGGGGGTCGGCGGGGCGCTGATCCAGGGGTACACGCGCAATCCGATCGCCGACACGGGCCTGCTGGGCGTGAACTCGGGCGCCTCGTTCGCCGTGGTGCTGGTGATCGCCCTGTTCGGGTTCGCCGACCCGTTCCAATACGTGTGGTTCGCCTTCCTCGGTGCCGCGGTCGCGGGCGTCGTCGTCTTCGGACTGGCGAGCATCGGCCGGGGAGCCGGCAATCCGCTGACCCTGGCTCTGGCCGGGCAGGGGGTCACGGTGTTCCTCGCCGCCATGACCACGGCGGTCGCGCTGTCCGACAAGGCCTCGCTGAACGCCCTGCGGTTCTGGAACGCGGGCTCCGTGGCCGGTGTCGGGTTCGACGTCATCGGGCCCGTGATCGCCTTCATCGCCGTCGGGTTGGTGCTCGCGCTGATCACACTGCCGGCCCTCAACCTGCTCAACCTCGGCGACGACGTCGCCCGGGGGCTGGGGGTGAACATCGTGCTCAGTCGGACCGTCGGCATCGCCGCCATCACCCTGCTCGCGGGAGCCGCCACGGCGGCGTGCGGCCCCATCGCCTTCCTCGGCCTGATGGTGGCCCACATGGCCCGGTACCTGACCGGGCCGGACTACCGTTGGCTGGTGCCGTACGCGGGCCTGCTCGGCGCCATCGTCCTGCTGGTCTGCGACATCGTGGGGCGCCTGCTGGTGCGGCCCGGGGAGTTGGACGCGGGGGTCGTCGTGGCCCTCCTGGGGGCTCCGTTCTTCGCGGCCCTGGTGTGGCGCGGAAAGTTCAAGAGCGCATGACCGGGACCGAGGTGAAGGCATCGGTGACGCCGGGCATGCGGCTCGGTCCGGTCTCGTTCGTCTGGCGGCCCTGGGTCGTGTGCGTCACGCTGCTGCTGGCGGCGGCGACCTTCCTCGTGTTCTGCGTCTCCATCGGCGTCGGGGACTTCCCCATCGGCCTGTCCCGGGTCATCGCCACGGTCGTGGGCGGGGGCGAGCAGGTCGACCGGTTCGTGATCATGGACCTACGGATGCCGCGGGCCCTGGCCGGTCTGGTGGTGGGCGTCGCGCTCGGGGTCTCGGGGGCGATCACCCAGTCGATCGCGCGCAATCCGCTGGCCAGCCCGGACATCCTGGGGATCACCGGGGGCGCCGGCGTGGTCGCGGTGTTCCTGGTGACGGTGTCGGGCGGGACCGCCGCGGCGGTCGAGGGCTCCGTGGGCCTGTCCGGGGCGGCGCTCGCGGGCGGGCTCGGCACGGGACTGCTCGTCTACTTCCTGGCGTGGCGGCGCGGGATCGACGGTTTCCGACTCATCCTCATCGGCATCTCGGTGAGCGCCGTGATGGAGGCGATCACGACCTGGCTGCTGGTCACCGCCGACATCAGGGACGTCGCCCGGGCCCAGGCCTGGCTGGTCGGCTCGCTCGACAACCGGTCGTGGGACGACGTGGGCGTGGCGCTGTGGTGCACCGCCGCCCTGACGGTCGTCGTGACGGTGGTGGCGTTCCAGTTCAAGCCCCTGCACCTCGGCGACGACGTGGCCGCGGGCCTCGGTGTCCGGTACACGAGGGTGCGCGCGGTGCTGCTGCTGTGCGCCGTGCTGTTGGCCGGCGTGGCGGTGAGCGCGGCCGGGCCGGTCCCGTTCGTCGCGCTGGTGGCGCCCCAGGTGGCGATGCGGCTGGCGAAGTGCCCGACACCGCCCATGGCGGCCTCCGGGATGGTCGGGGCCCTGCTGCTGATCGGCGCGGACCTGGTCGCCCGTACGGCACTGCCGATCACCCTCCCGGTGGGCGTGGTGACCGCCGTGATCGGCGGCCCCTTCCTCATCTACCTGCTGGTGCGGGCCAATCTGCGCTAGCCGGGGGTCGATACCTCTTCAGACATGCCTACCTCAGGGGGAGTTGTGGCCGTATCGCAGATCGCCGGAATCGAGACCGACGGGGACGAGGCCGTACGGCTGGCGGCCAGAGGGGTCACGGTCGGGTACGGCGGGCGGGTCGTCATCGACGACCTCCACGTGTCGATCCCGCCACGGGTGATCACCACGATCATCGGCTCCAACGGCTGCGGGAAGTCCACCCTGTTGCGGACCCTGTCCCGGCTGCTCAAACCGAGCAGCGGATCGGTCGTGCTCGACGGCGAGGACATCGGCCGGCTCAGGACCCGGGACGTGGCCAGGAAGCTCGGTCTGCTCCCTCAGGCTCCGGTGGCGCCGGAGGGGCTCACGGTGTCCGACCTGGTCGCCAGGGGCCGCCATCCGCACCAGAGTTGGCTACGACAGTGGTCCTCCGACGACGCCGAGGTCGTGGCGCGGGCCCTGGCCATGACCGGGGTCTCCGACCTGGCCGACCGCCCGGTCGACGCGCTGTCCGGCGGCCAGCGGCAGCGGGTCTGGATCTCGATGACGCTGGCCCAGGGCACCGACCTGCTGCTGCTGGACGAGCCGACCACGTATCTGGACCTGGCGCACGCGATCGACGTGCTCGACCTCGTGGACGACCTCCACGAGTCGGGATGCACCGTGGTCCTGGTGCTGCACGACCTCAACCTGGCCACGCGCTACAGCGACAACCTCATCGTGATGAAGGCCGGTTCGATCCTCGCGCAGGGGCATCCCCGTGACGTGATCACCGCTGAGTTGTTGTACGAGGCGTTCGGACTGCGCGCCAAGGTGATCGACGATCCGGTCGGGGACCGGCCGCTCATCGTGCCCATCGGGCGTGCCCACGTGCGCACCTCATAGATCAAACAAAGTTACGCCGCAAGTAAGGCTAGGCTAGCCTCACTTGGGCGCGGTAGGGTTTGGCTGCCCTCGGGCGGAACTGCAATGGACGGCACGAAAGCAAGGGATTTCGGATGCTTTTCCATCGATCGACACGTACGAAGCCCTGGCAGCGGTTGGCGGCCGGGGTCTTTGCCGCGACCCTCGGTGTCGGCCTCCTGGCCGGATGCGGTTCCGATTCGGCGGACCAGGCCGACAAGAAGAGCGACAACGCCCCGGCCGCCGGGGGCACCTTCCCGGTCACCGTGGAGCACGCCTTCGGATCCACCAAGGTGGAGAAGGCTCCCAAGCGGGTCGTCTCGGTCGGCTACACGGACGACCAGGCCATCCTGGCGTTCGGCATCAAGCCGGTCGGCATGGTCGATCAGTACCCGAACCCGCCGGGCACCTCCCCCGACATCAACACCCAGTGGCCGTGGGTGAAGGAGAAGTGGGGCGACACCCGCCCCGAGGTCATCATGAACAACGGTGACGCCGGCCCGAACTACGAGAAGATCGCGGCCCTGCGGCCGGACCTGATCATCGCGGTGTACTCCGAGATCGACCAGGCCGGCTACGACAAGCTCTCCAAGATCGCCCCCACCGTGGGCCGCACCAAGGCCGAGAAGGAGCCGTTCAGCGCCCCCTGGCAGGACAACGCCGTCCACATCGGCAAGGCGCTCGGCCAGGAGGCCAAGGGCACCGAGCTGGTGAAGGGCATCCAGGACAAGCTCGACGCGGCCAAGAAGGCGCACCCCGAGTTCGCGAACCAGACGGCCGTCCCGTTGTCCTGGTACAAGGACTCGGTGGCCCCCTTCACCACCACCGACGTCCGCGGCCGACTGGTCACGGGCATCGGCTACAAGGGCCAGACCGAGATCGACAAGATCGCGGACGGCAAGTTCTACACCACGCTCTCCCCGGAACGCATGGACCTCGTCGACGTCGACCGCATCTTCGTCATCGCCGACAAGGCGGACCAGGAAGCCCTGAAGAAGTTCCAGCTGTTCACCAACCTGAACGCGGTCAAGAACGGCAAGGTCTCCTACCTCCTCGACAGCGAGGGTCCGGCCGTCGGCGCGGCCATGTCCCAGGGCACCCTGCTCTCCCTGCCGTACGCCATCGACGAACTCGTCAAGTCGGTCGGTCAGGTGTGAGCATCACCGCCACGCGCGTCGCCCCGTCGACCCTGCGCACGACGAGCGGACGCGAGGCCACCCGCTGGGTCGTGACGCACTGCCGCGAGGTGCCCTGGCTGACCTTCGCCACCGTGTTCACCACGGTGGCGGGGGCGGCCCTCCAGGTGCTCCCGCTGCTCCTGCTCGGCCGGGTCGTCGACGGGGTGGTCGCGGGCGGACCGCGCTCCATCCTCGTCACCACCGGGGTGTTGATGGTGGCCGCCGCGCTGCTCGGCGCGGCGGCCACCGCCCTGTCGACCTACCTCATCGGGCGACTCGGCGCGGACCTGCTCGCCCGGCTGCGCGAAGGCGCGGTCCGGGCGGTGCTCGGGATGCCGAGCGCCCGGGTCGAGCAGGTCGGCCGGGGAGACGTGCTCTCCCGGGTCGGCGACGACGTGGCCGTCCTCTCCAAGGGCATCAGGACGGCCGTCCCCACCGTGTTCTCGGCCGGGGTGCTGGTCTTCATCGCCACGCTCGGCATGTTCGGCCTGGACTGGCGGCTCGGACTGGCCGGCGCCTGCGCGCTGCCCGCGTACGGCCTGGCCCTGCGCTGGTACCTGCCCCGCTCCGCCCCGCTCTACCGGGGGCAGCGGGCGGCCCAGGCCGACCGGGCGCAGGCCCTGATCAGCGGACTGAACGGGATCGACACGGTCCGGGCGTACCGCCTCGAAGGGGCCGTCCGGGAGAAGGTCACCCAGGAGTCCTGGCGGGTACGCGACCTCGGCGTCGAGGTGTTCCGGCTCTTCGGCCGGTTCGTCGGCCGGGAGAACCGCGCCGAGTTCATCGGCCTCACCTTGATCATCGTGGTCGGGTACGCGCTGCTGGAGGCCGACGCCGCCACCCTCGGCGAGGTCTCCGCGGCCCCGCTGCTCTTCCACCGCCTCTTCACCCCGCTGGGCTCCATCATGTTCACCTTCGACGAGGCGCAGAAGTCGGGCGCGAGCCTGACCCGCCTGGTCGGAGTGCTGGAGGAGGAGGCGGAGGACCGGCTGGTGGGCGCCCTGGCCGTGGCGGGCGCCACGGACGCGCCGCGGCCGGTGGCCGTCGAGGTCACGGGGCTGACGTTCCGCTACCCCGACTCCGAGGAACCGGTCGTCCGCGACGTCGACCTCACCATCCCGGCCGGCACCTCGCTCGCCCTCGTCGGGGCGACGGGCGCCGGCAAATCCACCCTGGCCGCACTGATCGCGGGCATCGGCACCCCGCAGAGCGGATCGGTACGCATAGGGTCCACCGACCTCGCCGGCCTCGACGAGGCCGGCGCGCGCGCCCTGGTCAGCATCCTGACCCAGGAGACGCACGTCTTCTCCGGTCCGCTCGCCGAGGACCTGCGCCTGGCCGCACCGGAGGCGACCGACGCCCACCTGCTGGACGCGCTGCGCACCGTCGGCGCCGACGGATGGGTCGACGCGCTGCCCGAGGGGCTGAACACCCCGGTCGGCGAGGGCGGCGAACGCCTCGACGTCACCAAGGTCGCCCATGTCGCCCTGGCCCGGCTGGTGCTGGGCCGCACCCCCGTGGTGGTGCTCGACGAGTCCACGGCGGAGGCGGGCAGCGAGGGCGCGGCCGAGCTGGAACGGGCCGTGCTCGCCGCGTGCGCGGGCCGGACCACGCTGTTCGTGGCCCACCGACTCACCCAGGCGATGGCGGCGGACCGGATCGCCGTACTGGACGCGGGTCGCGTCGTGGAGCAGGGGACGCACGAGGAACTGGTGGCCCTGGGCGGCCGCTACGCACGACTGTGGCGGGCCTGGCGCGAAGGCAGCTAGTCCGCCCCTGTTCCGCTTGGGCCGACATATCGATCTGGAAAGGGCGTTGAGCCTCCGATGACGGAATCGACCGATCGTCTCGTGCTGCTTTCACCCACCCGCCTGGCCGACGTGCGCCGGCGGGCCGGCGACTACGGTGACACGACCATCGCCCGGGCGTGCGCCATCGGACTGGCCTACTGGGCGACGGGCCGGAGCCCCGACGGCCTGGAACTCACCCCCGGCACCCTGTTCGCCGACGTTCTCGGCTGGGCGGACAGCGGCGGAGCCGCGACGGCCGGCTGGGAGGTCGGGACCGAGGGCCGGCACGGCCCGGACGGCCGCAGCATCGCCCTGCCGGAAGGTGTCGTACGGGCCGACGCGCAGCTCGCCCTCGACGACCTGGCCGACTTCCCCGACCGGCCCCTGTCCACCATCGGCCCGTCCGGAGTCGCGGAGCGGCTCGTGACCCTGGCCCGGTGGAACGACACCGCGGCGGACCGGATCCGCCCGACCATCGTCGAGATGTTCCGCGAGCAGGCACGCCTGCGGCCGGACGCCGTCGCCGTCGTCGACGAACACCGCTCACTGACCTACCGTCAGGCGGCCGAGTACTCCGCCCAGCTGGCCCACCACCTGATCGAACGCGGACTCACCGCCGAACAGGTCGTCGCCATCTCCCTGGACCGCTCCGCCGCCATGGTGATCGGCCTGCTCGGCGTGCTCCAGGCCGGCGCCGCGTTCGTACCGCTCGACCCGCAGTGGCCCGCCGCCCGCCGCTCCGTCGTCATCGCCGACGCACGCGTCGTCCTGCAGCTCAACGACTCGGGCGAGCACGCCCCGGACGAACCGGACGCCGTGCCGGTCGACCTCGCCGACTGGCGGTTCGACTCCTACCCCGGCACGGAGACCGGGGTCACCGTCCCCGGCGACGCCCTCGCCTATGTGATCTTCACGTCCGGTTCGACCGGCCGGCCCAAGGGCGCGATGATCCGCCACGAGGCCATCAGCGAGCGCCTGCTGTGGCAGGTCGACGAGATCCTGGGCTTCGGCCACGACGACGCCTCACTGTTCAAGGCACCGTTGTCCTTCGACATCTCCATCAACGAGATCTTCCTGCCCCTGGTGTGCGGCGGCCGGCTGGTGGTCCTACGGCCCGGCGGCGAACGCGACCCCCACCACCTGCTCGGCGTGATCGCCGAGCACCGCGTCACCTTCACCTACCTCGTCTCGTCCATGCTGGACGTCCTGCTGGAGATCGCGGGCGACTCCGGACGGCTCGACAGCCTGCGCCACGTGTGGTGCGGCGGCGAGGTACTGACCCCGGAGCTGTACGAACGCTTCCGCACCCGGCTCGACATACCCATGTACCACGGCTACGGCCCGGCCGAGACGACCATCGGCGTCTCCCACGTGATCTACCGGGGCACCGCGGAACGCCTGTCGACGTCGATCGGCAAGGCCAACCCCAACACCCAGCTGTACGTGCTGGACGACGAGCTGCGCCCGGTCCCGATCGGAGTCGGCGGCGAGCTGTACGTCGGAGGCTTCCTGCTGGGGCGCGGATACGTGGGCGCGCCCGGCCTGACGGCCTCCCGCTTCGTCGCCAACCCCTTCGCCGCCGACGGATCCCGGCTGTACCGCACCGGCGACCTCGCCCGCTTCGCCCCCGACGGCTCCCTGGACTTCCTCGGCCGCGCCGACAACCAGATCAAGATCCGCGGCATGCGGCTGGAGATAGAGGACGTCGAGGTCGGCCTCGCCGAACACCCCGGAGTGCGGCACACCTGCGTCGTCGCGAAGAAGAACACGGTCGGCGGCACCTACCTCGTCGGCTACGTCATCCCCGCCACCGGGAGCGAGGACCTGCGCGCCGACGAGGTCAAGGAATGGGCCACCGGGCACATGGTGGAGTACATGGTGCCCGCCCACATCGTCGTGATGAAGGAGTTCCCGCTCACCGCGAACGGCAAGCTCGACCGGGGCGCCCTGCCGGAGCCCACGACCGGAGCGGGCGCCCTCGCCCCGCCCGTCACCGAGAACGAGCGCCTGGTGTGCGCGGCGGTCGCGACGGTCCTGCGACGCGAAGCGGTCGGTGTCGACCAGGACTTCTTCCAGCTCGGCGGAGACAGCATCCTGGCGATCTCCCTGCTGAGCGCCCTGCGCGGGGCGGGCCTCCACGTCACCGCCCGCCAGATCTTCACCCACAGCGTCGTGGGCGCGCTGGCGGCCGTCGCCGACCGCGAGGCCGCCGCCGTGGACCACGGCGACGTCGCCACCGGTACCGTCCTCGGATCGCCGATCGTGCAGTGGCTCGGCGAGACCACGGACGCCGTCGCCGGCTTCGTGCAGTCGGTGGTGCTGAACACCCCTGCGGACCTGACGCCCGACGCCCTCGACGCCGTCCTCACCGCCGTCGTCGCACGGCACGACATGCTGCGCGCCAGGCTGGTCCGAGGCGAGCGCTGGAGCTTCGAGATCCCGGAGCCGGACCGCGCCACGGCCGGATGGCAGGAGAGCGACCGGCCGCTCGACGCGTGCGTCGCGCTCGCCACCGCCGGGCTGGACCCGGAGAACGGCGTGATGCTGCGTGCCGTCTGGCGCCGCGCGGCGCGCCAACTGGTGCTGGTCGCGCACCACGTGGTGATCGACGGCGTGTCCTGGCGGATCCTGATGGAGGACCTCTCCACGGCCTGGCGTTGGCACGTCTCGGGCGCGCCGATCGCTCTGCCCCCGGTGGGCACGTCGTTCCGGCGCTGGACGCAGTTGCTGGAGCGCGCGGTGTTCGACGCCGACCTGGCCTACTTCCGGCGCGCCCTGCCGGGGGAGGACGCCCCGCTGGGCCGGCGCGCGCCGGCCCCGACCGACACCGTCGCCCGGGAACGCACGACGACCCTCGCGATCGGCCCCGAGATCACTGCCGCCCTGCTCGGCGAGATCCCCGCGAAGTTCCACGCCGGGGTCAACGACGTGCTGCTGACCGCCCTCGCCGTCACCCTCGCCCGGTGGCGCCGTGACCTCGGCCAGGACCAGACGTTCGCCCACATCGAACTGGAGGGCCACGGCCGCGAAGGACGCCACGTGGCGGACTCCGCCGGCTTCGAGCCGGAACTCTCCCGGACCGTGGGCTGGTTCACCACCCTCTTCCCGGTGACCGTCGACCCCGGGACGGCCACCGACCTCACGGCCCCCACCTACCTGGTCTCCGCGCTCAAGGCGGTCAAGGAGGACCTCGCCCGAGTGCCGAGCAACGGCCTCTCCTACGGCGCCCTGCGCTACCTGGCCGACACCACGTTCGACGCGCCCGCGCCCCAGGTGCTGTTCAACTACCTGGGCCGGTTCGACGCCGGATCCGCCGCGGACTGGGAACTCGCCCACACCACGGGTCAGTTGGGTGAGAAGCGCGACCCCGGCATGCGGCTCCCGCGCGCCCTGGAGTTCAACGCCATCGCCGAACCCGCCTCGGCCGGCGGCGCCTACGCACTGGTCACCACCCTCTCCTGGCCCGACGGGCTGTTCACCGACCAGGACATCGAGACCATCGGCGGATACTTCCGGGAGGCCCTGGCCGGACTCGCCGCACTGGCCGGCCAGGACCTGGCCGCCCTCGGCCTGGGCGGCCACTCGCCCGTCGACTTCGCCGTGCCGGCGCTCACCCAGGCCGACGTCGACGAGCTGGACGGCCCGACCCTGCGGGACGTCCTGCCGCTGACCCCGCTGCAGGAGGGCCTCTACTTCCACTCGGTCTTCGACGGCGACTCCACGGGCAGCTATGTCGAGCAGCAGCTGCTGACCCTGGAGGGAGAGGCGGACGCCGACCGGCTCGCGGCGGCGGCCACCCGCCTGCTCACGCTCTTCCCCAACCTGGCCGCACGGTTCACGGCCCTCGCCGACGGCCGGGTGGTCTCCGTCCTGGAGGCCGGGGTCCAGGCCCCCTTCACCACCCTGGACCGCCCCGACATCACCGACGAGGAGATCCGCGAACTCGCCGAACACGACCGCCGCGCCGGGTTCGACCTGGCACGCGGCCCGCTGATGCGATACACCCTGATCCGCACGGGCGCCGGCCGCGCCGTCCTGGTGCAGACCGTGCACCACATCGTCGCCGACGGCTGGTCGGTGCCGCCGATGCTCCGCGCGCTGCTGACCGAGTACCACGCGCCCGGTTCCGTCCACCCGCTCGGCGGGTTCGGGGACTACGTGCGCCGGCTCGCCGCACACGACGAGGACGAGAGCGACCGGGTCTGGAGCGAACAGCTCGCCGGACTGCCCGGCCCCTCGTTGGTCGCCGAGGGGCACACCCCGTCCGACCGGTTCGACGACACCGCCACCTCGCCCGACGGCGACATCGACGAGGCCGCCCGGTCCGCAGGCGTCCCGCTCAGCGTGGCCGTGCACAGCGCCTGGGCGGTGACGCTCGGCGGCCTCCTGCACACCGAGGACGTCGTCTTCGGCTCCACGGTGTCCGGCCGTGACGCGGACGTGCCCGGCATCGAGGACATGGTGGGCCTGTTCATCAACACGATTCCCGTACGCGCCCGATGGGCCACCACCACCACGGCGCGCGACCTGCTCGCCTCGGTACGGGACCACCAGAGCGCGGTGCTCGCGCACCAGCACGTCTCGCTGGCCCGCATCAGTCGGCTGCACGGTGCCGGCCCGCTCTTCGACACCCTGGTGGTGTTCGACGTGGCGACCGACGTGGCCGCCCTGCGCGGACCCGAGGACACCCTCGTCATCGGCGACATCGTGAACGAGGGCGCCCCGCACTACCCGTTGACCCTCGTGGTGGAGCGCTCCCCCGACGGCCGTCCGCGCTTCAACCTGATCCACGACGGCGCGCTGGTGCGGGAGTCGACCGCCCGGACGGTCCTCGCGACCTTCACCCGCACCCTCACGAGCCTGCTCACCCGGCCCGACGACCTCGTCGACGACCTGGCCGCCACGGGCACCCGGCCCCCCGCACAGCTCACCCCCACGACGCTCGGCGAGCTGTTCGACGCCGCCGCGCACCGCGATCCCGCCGCCACCGCCGTCACCCGGTGCGCCCTCGACGGCGCCACCCGATCACTGACCTACGGTGAACTGGCCGCCGCGAAGGACGAACTGGCCCGGGCCCTGCGCGCCGCCGGGGTCCGGCCGGGCGAGCGGGTCGCCGTGGCCGTCCCGCGCTCCCTCGAACAGGTCGTCGCCCTCGTCGCGATCGTCACCGCGGGCGGTGCGTACGTACCGCTGGACCTCGCCTACCCGGACGAACGACTGGAGTACGTCCTCGCCGACGCGGCCCCGCAGGTGGTGCTCGTGGACCCGGAGCACCGAGGCCGCTTCACGCGGCTCCTGGACCGGGCGGGCGTACCGGCCCGGGTGCTCGTACAAGGGGAGCAGCCGCCACCGGACACCCAGGTCGCCCAGATCGCCCAGGACGGGCCCGACGGGCCCGCGGTCGACTGGCACGACCCCGCCTACGTGATCTACACGTCCGGGTCGACCGGCAGGCCCAAGGGCGTCGTCGTCCCGCACTCCGCCGTGGTGACCCTGCTCGCGAACACGCGGCCGGACATGGAGTTCGGCCCGCACGACGTGTGGGTGCAGTTCCACTCCTACTCCTTCGACTTCGCGGTGTGGGAGCTGTGGGGCGCGCTGACCCACGGCGCCGAACTGCTCGTGCCGGACTACGGACTGACCCGCTCGCCCGTCGACTTCCACCGCCTGGTGCGCGAGCGCGGGGTGACCGTCCTCAACCAGACCCCGTCGGCCTTCTACCGGTTCATCGAGGCCGACCGGCACGCCGGCCGGCCCGCCACCGCCCTGCGCCGCGTCGTCTTCGGGGGCGAGGCGCTGGACCTGGGGCGGCTGCGCGGCTGGGTCGAGCGGTACGGGACGGCCTCGCCCGAGCTGGTCAACATGTACGGCATCACCGAGACCACCGTGCACGTCACCCACCGGGTCCTGACCGACGAGGACTTCCGTCCCGGCGAAGACGTCAGCCCGATCGGGGGTCCGATCCCCGGACTGGCCACCTACCTGCTCGACGACCGGCTCCGACCCGTCCCGCCGGGCCGGGTGGGCGCCATCTACGTCGCCGGCGACCAGGTCTCCCTCGGCTACCTCGGCCGGCCGGCCCTCACCGCGGGCCGGTTCGTCGCGGACCCGTTCGCGGCCGACGGCTCCCGGATGTACCACACGGGCGACCTCGCCCGCCGTACGCTCGACGGGGAACTGGAGTTCACCGGCCGCGCGGACGACCAGGTACAGCTCAAGGGCTTCCGCATCGAGCTCGGCGAGGTGGAGTCCGCGATCCGGGAACTCGACGGTGTGGTCGACGTGGCCGTCACCGTCGCCGACAGCGCGGACCACCTGGTCGCGCACGTCGTGGGCGGGGACTCCTTCGACACCGCCGCCCTCGCCGCACTGCTGGCCCCGAAACTGCCCGCCCACATGGTGCCCGCACTGGTCCTGCCCGTCGACGCCCTGCCGCTGACCGTCAACGGCAAACTGGACCGCGCGGCCCTGACCGCCCGCGCCGCGGCGCACGTCGTAGCGCACCCCGTACCGCACGCCGTCCCGGTGGCCGCGACCGGCGCCGCGCTCGCCGCACTGATCGACATCTTCACCGACACCCTGCCCGGCACCGCCGTCGACGGCGACAGCGACTTCTTCCGGGCCGGCGGCGACAGCATCCTCGCCATCACCGTCGTCAACCGGGCCAGGTCACTGGGCCTCACGATCGCCCCCCGGGACGTGTTCCTGCTCAGGACCCCGCGCGCGCTCGCCGAGCACCTGGCGACGAGCAACCCGCCGGCCACGGCGCCCACCGCACCCGAACCCGTCGAGGACGGCCCGCTGACCCCGACCCCGATCATCCTGCGCCGACGCGAACTCGGCGGTTCCCTCGCCCGGTTCGCCCAGGCCCGGACCCTGGTCGCGCCCGAGGGCACCGGCCTCGCCGACGTGGAGCGCGCCGCGCACGCCGTCGTCTCCGCCCACCCCGCCCTGCGCCTACGGCTGCGTACCGAGCACGGCGTGTGGGCCCTGCGCACCGAACCCGCCCGCGCCGCCACCGTCGTCCGCAGCGCCGCGCCCGACGCGACGGCCGCCGCCGACGAGGCCGCCGGACGGCTCGACCCCGAGTCCGGAGAAGTCATCGCGTTCTCCTGGCTGGAGGCGACCCGGACCCTCGTGGTCACCGTGCACCACCTCGCCGTCGACGCCGTCTCCTGGCTGATCCTGCTGGACGACCTCGCCGCCGCCCTGCGCGGGACTCCGCTCGCCCCGCCCACCACCTCCTACGCCGCCTACGCACGGGCCCTGGCCGACACCTCCGCCCACGAGACCGACGACCTCGGGCACTGGATCACCACCCTCCAGGCGCCCCCGCTGCTGCCCGTGGCCGAACGGCCGCGCACGACCACGGTCGTCCTCGCACCCGGGGCCGCCGACCACGTGACGCGCACCGCGCCCGCCGCACTCGGCGTCGGCCTCACCG
The DNA here is from genome assembly GCF_053615355.1 of Streptomyces sp. CLCI03. Classification (NCBI taxonomy): domain Bacteria; kingdom Bacillati; phylum Actinomycetota; class Actinomycetes; order Kitasatosporales; family Streptomycetaceae; genus Streptomyces; species Streptomyces sp. CLCI03. The sequence continues at coordinate 6,984,234 of NZ_CM132132.1, forward strand.
AGCTGCTGTGCGGCGCGCTGCGCACCGCGCTGACCCACGTCCAGGCCGCGCCCACCGATCTCGCGATCGAGGTGGAGCGGCACGGCCGGGTCCCGGCCTCGCCGCACCACGACTACACCCGTACGGTCGGTTGGTTCACCGCCATCGCCCCGGTGCGGCTCACGGCGCACACCGACCCCGTCGCCGCGGCCCGCGAGGTCGCCGCACGCCGGCCGGACGACCGCGCGCACGTCGCGTACGGCGGCCTGCGGTACCTCAACCCGCAGACGGCCCCGCTGCTGACCGCCCGCCCACAGGTGCTGTTCAACTACCTGGGCCGGGGAGACGAGTCACAGGCCCTCCACCTCACCGGCGTCGACGAGGGCCACCCGTACGCCGTCGAGGTCAACGCCTGGACCGACGCGGCCACCGGAAGCCTCCACGCGGTCTTCACCCTCGCCGAGGGCATACCCGACGAGATCACCGACCACTGGCTCGCCGCCCTGGAGCACATCGCGGTGGCCGCCACGACCGCCGAGCGCACCGCGCCCGTCACCCCGCTCCAGCGCGGCCTGTTCTTCCAGGCACAGCTGGCCGGCCCGGCCGGACACTACGTCGCGCAGAGCTGGTTCACCTTCGACCGACGTCTGGACACCGACGCGCTGGCCGAGGCCATGGCCTGGGTGATCGCCCGGCACCCGGTCGTCGGCGCCGGCTTCACCACCGACGACGACGGCGCGGCCGTCCAGGTCCTCGGCGCGGGCCGGCGCGTCGCCGTCCGTACGGTCGACCTCGCGACGGACGCCGAGATCGACGCCCTGCTCGCCCGCGACCGGGACACCGGATTCGACCCCGGCGAGCCGCCGCTGATCCGCATGACCGTGGTACGGCTGCCCGGCGACCGCGACGGCCTGCTGCTGAGCTACCACCTGCTGCTGTGGGACGGCTGGTCCCGCGAGATCGTGCTGCGCGACCTGTTCGACGCCTACGAGGCCGCCGTCGCGGGCCGGTCGACACCCGCGACCCCGGCGACACCCGGCTTCGAGGACTACGCCCGGGCGCTCGCCGCCAAGGACCCGGCCGTCTCGGAACGCTTCTGGGCCCAGCACCTGACCGGACTCCCCGGCCCGACGCTGCTCGCCGGCCCGGCACCGGCCCTGGTCGACGCCCTGCCCCGAACCCTCGTCCACACCCTCGCCGCCGAGGAGTCGCAGCTGCTGCGGGACCTCGCCCGCACCCACGGCGTCACCCTCAACTCCGTCCTGACCGGCGCGTTCGGCCTCCTGCTCGGCGCCCGCACCGGCCGCGCCGACGCGGTGTTCGGCGTGACCGTCTCCGGCCGCGAGGGCGAGAACCTCTCCGAGGTCGTCGGCGTCCTGCTCAACACCGTGCCCATGTGGACGCGGGCCCGCCCGGACGACACCGTCCGGGACTACCTGACGGCCGTACAGGCGGCCCGGGTCGAGGCGATGGAGCACGAGCACCTGGGACTCGGCGAGATCCAACGGGCCGGCGGCCACGACACCCTCTTCGACAACCTGTTCGTGCTCCAGAACTTCCTCGACATGGAGGCGTTCGCCGCGATGAACACCCGGCACGGCATCACCGCGGTACGGGCCGACGACTCCACGCACTACCCGTTCACCTGGGTCGTCACCCCAGGCGACCGGCTCACCGTCAAACTGGAGTACCGCGACCACGACACCGAGGCCGCCCGCGCGCTCCTCGACGACTACCTGCGGGTGCTCGCCGACCTGGCCCGCTCCACCGGGCCGGTGGGCGCGCTGCCGGGCGCGGGGCACGCGCCGGAGCCCGCCGCCCGCACGGACGTCGGCACGGACACCGTCGTCGACCGGTTCGACCGGGCGGCCGACCGTGATCCGGAGCGGGTCGCGCTCGTCGCCCACGGCCGGACCATGACCTTCGGCCTGCTCCGCGACCGCAGCCGCGCGCTCGCGGGCGTGCTCGCCGCACGCGGCGTCGGACCCGAGACGACGGTGGCCCTCGCCATCCCGCGTTCCCTCGACTCGATCGTCGCGTTGTTCGCCGTCCTGCGCGTGGGCGCCGCGTACGTGCCGCTGGAGCTGGACCACCCGGACGAGCGGATCGCCGCCATCGTCGCGGACGCCCGCCCGGACGTGACCCTGACCGTGAGCGCCGTGTCGCCCCGGCTGACCGGCGACCTGATCGAACTGGACCGGCCGCTCCCCGAGGCCGAGCCGTTCGTGACCTTCGCCCCCGACGACCCGGACCGCCTGCGCCACCCCGCGTACACCATCTACACCTCCGGCTCCACGGGCCGGCCGAAGGGTGTGGTGACCGAGTACGCCGGGCTCACCAACATGCTGATCAACCACCAGCGCCGGATCTTCGAGCCCGTGCTGGCCGATCACGACCACCGCGTCTTCCGCATCGCCCACACCGTGTCCTTCGCCTTCGACATGTCGTGGGAGGAACTGCTCTGGCTCGCCGACGGCCACGAGGTGCACATCTGCGACGAGGAACTGCGCCGCGACGCCCCCCGGCTGGTCGAGTACTGCCTGGAGCACGGGATCGACGTCATCAACGTGACCCCGACCTACGCGCAGCAGCTGGTGGCCGAGGGCCTGCTCGACCACCCCGAGCGGCGGCCGGCGCTGGTGCTGCTGGGCGGCGAGGCCGTCACCCCGGCCCTGTGGCAGCGGCTCGCCGAGACCGAGGGAACGGCCGGCTACAACCTGTACGGACCCACCGAGTACACCATCAACACCCTGGGCGTCGGCACCTTCGAATGCCAGGACCCGGTGGTGGGCGTGGCCATCGACAACACGGACGTGTACGTCCTGGACCCGTGGCTGCGGCCGCTGCCCGACGGAGTCCCCGGCGAGCTGTACGTGGCGGGCGTCGGCATCGCGCGCGGCTACCTCGGACAGCCCGCCCAGACCGCGGACCGCTTCGTCGCCTGCCCGTTCGGCGCACCCGGCGAACGCATGTACCGCACCGGGGACCTGGTCTCCCGGCGGACCGACGGGAACCTGACGTACCTGGGCCGCACCGACCAGCAGGTCAAGATCCGCGGCCACCGCGTGGAACCGGGCGAGGTCGAGGCCGCGTTCGCCGCGCACCCGGCGGTCCGGTTCGTCGCCGCGGTCGCCCAGCCCGACCCACAGGCCGACGGCGCGTACCGACTGGCCGCCTACCTCGTGCTCGACGGCCCGGACGGCGGCGATCTGGCGGCCGTCGCCGCCGAGGTGGGCGCGGCCCTGCCGGACTTCCTGCGCCCGACGCACTACGCCCAGGTCGACCGCATCCCGCTGACCGTCAACGGAAAGGCGGACACCAAGGCATTGCCGGAGGCCCGGCCACTGGGCACGCTGACCACGGCGGGGGAGCGCGGACCGGAGACCGGGACCGAGACCGTCGTGTGCGAGTTCTTCGCCGAAGCACTCGACCTGGACGACGACGAGGTGAGCGCGTTGAGCGATTTCGTGTCCCTGGGAGGGCACTCCATGCTGGCGGTGCGGCTGATCGGCCTCCTCCGCCGGGAGTACGGTCCTGTGATCACGATCCGTGATCTGTTCACCCTGCGAACCCCTGAGATGATTGCCCGCCACCTCGATGAAAACTCCTGACGCACAGCGGCCCCGACCGGGGTCCGACATCCTTCGGACGGCCCTGCGCCGCAACATCGGCGCCATGACCTGGGGCACGATCCTCATGGGCCTGTACCAGGCCGGTGAGACCGCCTTCCCCATCGCGCTCGGCCTGATCGTCGAGCACACGATGCAGGACCGCAGCCCCGGCGCGCTCGCCCTGTCGATCGGCTCCCTGGCCGTGATCATCACGACGGTGTCGCTGTCGTGGCGCTTCGGCATGCGCATCCTGCAGAAGGCCAACACGACCGAGGCGCACCGCTGGCGGGTGCGGGTCGCGGACTGCGGGCTGGAGCCGGTCGCCCGGGACGCCGGACTCAAGTCCGGCGAGGTGCTGACCATCGCCACCGAGGACGCCGACCAGACGGCCGACATCATCGAGGTGGTGCCGCTGCTGATCAGCTCACTCGTCGCGGTGCTGGTCGCGGCGGTCGCGCTCGGGCTGGCCGACATCCGGCTCGGCCTGCTGGTGATGGTGGGCACCGCCCTGATCCTGTCCATCCTGAGCGTGATGTCCAAGCGGATCGGCTCCAGTACCCGCGAACAGCAGGCCCGGGTGGCCCGGGCGGGCGCGAAGGTGGCCGACCTGATCACCGGCCTGCGCCCGCTGCACGGCTTCGGCGGCAACCACGCGGCCTTCCGCTCCTACCGCGAGGTCAGCACGGAGGCCAAGAGCCAGGCGATCACCGTGGCCGGGGTCAACGGCGCCTACGCGGGTACCGCGACGGCCCTCAACGCGGTGCTCGCCGTCGCCGTGACCCTGACGGCGGGCGGGCTCGCCTTCAACGGCGACATCACCGTCGGGGAACTCGTCATGGCGGTGGGGCTCGCCCAATTCATCATGGAACCGCTGAAGCTGTTCTCGGACATGCCCAAGTACGTGATGATGGCCCGCGCGTCCGCCGAACGGATGGCCCTGGTACTGGTCGCGCCCCCGGTGGCGACCCACGGACCGGAGCGTCCGGCCGCCGGCGGGGGCCTGGAGATCGACTGCGTCCGGTACGGGGCCCTGCGGGACCTGAAGTTCCAGGTGCCGGCGGGCGAGTTCGTGGCGATCGCCGCCTACCAGCCGCGCGCGGCGGCCGACCTCGCCGCGATCCTGGCCGTGCAGGTCCCGCCGCACGCGTACGAGGGAGCCGTGCGGGTCGGCGGGGAGGAGCTCGCCGCCCTGTCCATCGAGGCGGTACGCGAGCACCTGCTGGTGAACCCGTACGACGGGGAGATCTTCGCGGGCACCCTCCGCACCAACATCGACCCCTCGGGCACCAGCCGCACGGTCGACGCGGCCGTCGAGGCGTCCATGCTGACCGACGTCGTCGCCCTGCACCGCGAAGGACTCGACCACGGTGTCCGCGACCGCGGCGCCAACCTCTCCGGCGGACAGCGCCAACGGCTCTCCCTGGCCCGCGCCCTGGCCGCCGACTCCGACATCCTCGTCCTGCACGACCCGACCACGGCCGTCGACGCGGTCACCGAGCAGCTCATCGCCCGCAACATCGCGAAGCTGCGCCGTGGCCGCACCACCGTCGTGATCACCAGCAGCCCGGCGCTGCTGGACGCCGCCGACCGGGTGCTCGTCCTGGACGACGGGGTCATCACGGCCGAGGACACCCACCGCAACCTCCTCGCCGGGGACCAGGAGTACTGCCTGGCGGTGGCCCGTTGACGCCGTGATCCGCCCCCTCGACCCGCCCCTCGATCCGCCCGGACCGTGCTCAGCCGAGGGCCCAGGCCACGTCCCGGAGCAGGGCCTGGCGCCAGCCCGCACGGTCGTGGGCGGACGCCGACCGGGAGGTCCGCACGGTCGCTCCCGCCCGCTCGGTCAGGGACTCGACCAGCGCGCAGTGGGGCAGCATCCGCGTCTCGTGTTCCCCCACGTCGAAGGCGATCCGTAGGCCGGACAGGTCCGGGCGCTCCCGTAGCCGTGCGGCGACCGAGCCGCCGACCGGACCGCCCAGCGGGTCCGCCGCCTTCACGGCCTCGGGTGTCCACCACAGCGACGCCGACTGGCAGGCGACCCGGGACACCAGGTCGGGGAACTCCAGCGCCGCGTACACGGCGCTGAGCCCGCCGAGGCTCTGCCCCGCGACCACGAGACGGTCCCGGTCCGCGGGGACGCCGGACTCCGCGACCAGCGGCAGCAGTTCGTCCCGGACCGCCTCCCACAGCTCCGGCCGGCACCCGAACTCGGCCTCCCGGTCCCTCGTCGGCAGGAAGACGAGGGTGACGGGCGGCATCTCGCCGGCCGCGACGGCGGAGTCGAAGGCTGTCATCGCCGGGTGCAGATACAGCCAGTCGTCCCCGTCCAGCAGCAGTACCACCGGCCCACCGCCGCCCGCCGGGTGGACCCGTACGGTCCGCCGCCCGCCCAGCCGCTCGCTCGCCCAGCGGATCCGGGCCCGCGGAAGGGGCAGCACCGCGTCGGCGCCGCCCGCTCCGGTGGCCCAGTGCGGCTGGGCCGGGGCGTCCGGGGTGGCGGCGACGGACCGGTCACCGCCCGCCCCGGCCGGGTTGAACGGGTCGGCGTACGCGGTCCCGTCCACCAGGAACCGGTAGGTCACCCGCAGCCGCGCGGGCATGCGGACCTCGGCGTACCAGCAGTCGGTGTCGTGCCAGCGGCGCAGCGGCACGTCCGGCGACCAGCTCTCGAAGCCGATGCGGGCCGCCGAGCCCCGCCACAGGAACAGGGTCACCCAACCGCCCCCGTCGGCGGGCACCGACGCGGGAGCCCCCGCCCCCGCCCAGAACTCCTCGGAACCTGGTTCACCGGGCAGCCCGAATGCGGCGAAGGCGTGCTCCACGGGCATGAAGTCTCCTCGTGAGGGGCGTAGTTAGGTGAACCTAACTTATCGTCCTTCCGCCCGGCCCGGACGGGAAACCGGCCATCGCCACGGAAGTCCCCACCGGGGACAGCCCCCGCGGGCACGGGGTCAGTCGCCCACCGGGGGTCTCCTGAGCAGGGGAATCACGGGCGTCCGGTGCCGCCGGTACGCGTTCCAGGACACCGCCCGCGAAGACGTCGTAGAGCGGCAGCGTCTCCAGGTGCACGTAGCCGATGTGGCAGTCGCAGGTGGTCAGCGGGCACGGACGGGGGCCGAGCGCGGTCCGGTAGGAGCCGTCGTACAGATTGCCCAGCTCGGCACGGACGAAATGGCAGCGGCGCACCGTGCCGTCACCGTCCACCGAGAGCACCGACTCGCCCGTGCGGCACGGGAGTCCGGCCGAGCGGTGCGGGTGCCTGCTGTACGGGAACAGCGGGTCGAGGGCGGTCCACAGGTCGGCCTCGGCGTCGTCGTACGTGTGGCCGTCGGCCGCGTTCACCCACAGGTAGACGTGGGAGGGCAGGGCGGCGCGCAGCCGGCGGGCGTGCTCCAGATTCTCCGGGAGGCCCACGATGCCGACGCTGTGGCGGATGCCCCGGTCGGCGAGGTCGCGCAGCTTGGCCAGGAAGCGGTCGTACGGAGTCTGTCCCGGGTGGTAGGTGCACCACAGGGCGAGCGTGGCGGGGTCGGCCTCCGCGAGCCAGTCCGTGCGGCAACTCAGGTTGGTCTGGATGGCGACGCGCTCGACGTGGGGCCGGTGCGAGAGATCGACGAGGGCGCGGCGGTACCAGGAGCGGACGAGTTGCGCGGAGGCGACCGCGTGGCTGTAGCCGTCGCAGTGGTGCCGCGCCGGCTCGTTTCAGCGGCGTAGGCGGGGCCGACGTCGTTCCGCTCCTTCTGCCGGTTCCCGTGGAGAACGAGATCCCGCGAGCGCGTGGGTCCGGTGCGGAGCGTAGTCAACCGGAATCACCTCTGCGCCGTTCCGCCGCGGCCGCAGCCGGCCGATCGGGTGCTGTGTCCCAGGTCACGGCATGCGTCGGCGACGGCCCGGCCCAGGTCCGCTCACCGCCTCGCCGCTCCGGGCGGTCCTCGTCCTGCCACCCCTCGGCGGGCCTGACCTGCGCACACATCTGCCCCCGGGCGACACCAAAGATCTGCATCACATGTCCGTATTTGGGGTGTTTTCGGGAGTGAACCAGGACACTCTCCGCAAGGCGTTGCGCATGGGTTCCGGGAGTCGGGGCAGGCGGGCGGATCAAGTCGGTCTGACCGACAGGGGGACTCAAAGGAACGAAAGGCAATACGTACCGTGACGGCAGCACAGCAGACCATCCACGTGGGCGGAGAGTGGCGCGCAGCCCTGTCCGGGGCCACGCGCGAGATCATCGACCCCGTCGACGCGACCCCCTTCGAGGTCGTGGCGGAGGGCGGCGTCCTGGACACCGACGACGCCGTGGCCGCGGCGCGGGCCGCCTTCGACGCCGGTGCCTGGCCGCGCACGCCCGTCGCCGAGCGGGCCGCCCTGCTGCGTCGGGTCGCCGAACTGCTGGAGCGCGACCGGGAGCGGATCGGCGTCCTGGAGAGCCGGGACGCGGGCAAGACCCTGGAAGAGGGGCGCGTCGACGTCGACTGCGTCCGCGACGCCTTCCTCTACTTCGCCGACCTCGTGGAGAAGGAGGACGGCGGGCGGGTCGTCGACACCGGTGCGGCCGAGATCCGCAGTGTCGTCGTGCACGAGCCGGTCGGGGTCTGCGCGCTGATCACGCCGTGGAACTACCCGCTGCTCCAGGCGAGCTGGAAGATCGCTCCCGCCCTCGCGGCCGGCAACACCTTCGTGATCAAGCCCAGCGAGATCACCCCGCTGACCACCGTCGTGCTGATCGAGCTGTTGCTGGAGGCCGGACTCCCGCTCGGTGCGGCCAACGTCGTCACCGGTCCCGGCGACACGGTCGGCGCCCGGCTCGCCGCGCACCCCGACGTCGACCTCGTCTCCTTCACGGGCGGTCTCCTCAGCGGTACCAAGGTCGCCCGGGCCGCCGCCGACAGCGTGAAGAAGGTCGCTCTCGAACTGGGCGGCAAGAACCCCAACGTCGTCTTCGCCGACGCGTGCTCGACGCCCGAGGGCTTCGACACCGCCGTCGACCAGGCACTGAACGCCGCCTTCATCCACAGCGGCCAGGTCTGCTCCGCCGGCTCCCGCCTCATCATCGAGGAACCGCTGCGCGACCGGTTCGTCGCCGAGCTCGCCCGCCGGGCCGAACTGATCCGGCTGGGACGCGGAACCGACCAGGGCGTCGAGTGCGGACCGCTGGTCTCCGCGGCCCAGCTGGCACGGACCGAGGCGTACGTGGCCTCCGCCCTCGCCGAGGGCGCGGTGCTGCGCGCGGGCGGCGGCAGGCCGGCCGGTCCCGGCTACTTCTTCCGGCCCACGGTCCTCGACCGCTGCCACCGCGGTATGCGCGTGGTCCGCGAGGAGGTCTTCGGCCCGGTCCTCACCGTCGAGACCTTCCGCACCGAGGAGGAGGCCGTCGCCCTCGCGAACGACACCGAGTACGGCCTCGCCGGAGCGGTCTGGACCTCCGACGAAGACCGGGCCCGGCGGGTCGCCGGCCTGCTGCGCCACGGCACGGTCTGGATCAACGACTTCCACCCCTACCTCCCGCAGGCGGAGTGGGGCGGCTTCGGGAAGTCCGGCATCGGCCGCGAACTGGGCCCCGGCGGCTTCGCCGAATACCGCGAGGCCAAGCACATCTACCAGAACCTCGCCCCGCGCCCCGTGCGCTGGTTCGCGGGCGCGACGGCGAAGGGCTGAACATGAACGACCAGCACGCGAACGACCACCACGTGAACGACCCGCACACGAACGACCCGCACCTGTACGACTACGTCGTCGTCGGCGGCGGCACCGCCGGATCCGTCATCGCCTCCCGGCTGACCGAGGACCCGGACATCAGCGTCGCCGTCATCGAGGGCGGCCCCAGCGACGTCGGGCGCGACGACGTCCTCACCCTGCGCCGCTGGATGGGCCTGCTCGGTGGTGAGCTCGACTACGACTACCCCACCACCGAACAGCCCCGCGGCAACTCGCACATCCGCCACAGCCGCGCCCGGGTGCTGGGCGGCTGTTCCTCGCACAACACCCTCATCGCCTTCAAGCCCCTTCCCTCCGACTGGGACGAGTGGTCCGAGGCCGGTGCCGACGGGTGGGACGCGGCGGCCATGGACCCCTACTTCGCCCGGCTGCGCAACAACATCGTCCCCGTCGGCGAGGCGGACCGTAACGACATCGCCCGGGACTTCGTCGACGCGGCGCAGACCGCACTCGGTGTGCCGCGGATCGAGGGCTTCAACAAGCGCCCCTTCGACGAAGGCGTCGGCTTCTTCGACCTCGCCTACCACCCGGAGAACAACAAGCGGTCCTCCGCCTCCGTCGCCTATCTGCACCCGTTCCTGGACCGGCCGAACCTGCACATCGCCCTGGAGACCTGGGCGTTCCGGCTGGAGCTGGACGGCACCCGCGCCACCGGCGTGCACATCCGTACCAAGGAGGGCGCGGAGCACGTCGTACGCGCCCGGCGCGAGGTCCTGGTGTGCGCCGGGGCCGTGGACACCCCGCGCCTGCTGCTGCACTCCGGCATCGGACCGCGCGCCGACCTGGAGAAGCTCGGGATCCCCGTCGTGCACGACCTGCCGGGAGTCGGCGAGAACCTGCTCGACCACCCCGAGTCGGTCATCGTGTGGGAGACCCACGGGCCGATCCCGGAGAATTCCGCGATGGATTCCGACGCCGGACTGTTCGTCCGCCGGGACCCCCGGGCAGAAGGCCCGGACCTGATGTTCCACTTCTACCAGATCCCCTTCACCGACAATCCGGAGCGCCTGGGCTACGAACGGCCCGCGCACGGCGTGTCGATGACCCCGAACATCCCCAAGCCGCGCAGCCGCGGCCGGCTCTACCTGACGAGCGCCGACCCCGAGGTCAAGCCCGCGCTCGACTTCCGGTACTTCACCGACGAGGACGACTACGACGGGCGGACCCTCGTCGACGGCATCCGCATCGCCCGACAGATCGCGGCGAGCGAACCGCTGGCCGGCTGGCTCAAGCGCGAGGTGTGCCCGGGCCCCGAGGTGACCTCCGACGAGGAACTCAGCGCGTACGCCCGCCACGTCGCGCACACCGTCTACCACCCGGCCGGCACCTGCCGCATGGGGGCCGCCGACGACGAACTCGCCGTCGTCGCACCCGACCTGAAGATCCGGGGCCTCGACGGCGTCCGGATAGCCGACGCGTCCGTATTCCCCACCATGACCGCCGTGAACCCCATGATCGGCGTGCTCATGGTCGGCGAGAAGTGCGCCGACCTGCTGGGAGGAACCACCCGATGAACCAGCCCACGATCCCCCTGACGAAAACGCCGGACACGGCCGCGGAGACCGTCTTCTCCGTACGCGACCTGTGGAAGGTCTTCGGCCCGAAGGCGGACCGCGTGCCCGCCGACCAGGAGCTCGCGGCCCTCGACGCCGCCGAGCTGCGCGAACGTACCGGCTGCACCGCCGCCGTCCGCGATGTCTCCTTCGACGTCCGCAAGGGCGAGGTCTTCGTCGTGATGGGCCTGTCGGGCTCCGGCAAGTCGACGCTCGTACGCTGCCTCACCCGGCTCATCGAACCGACCTCCGGCACGATCTCCATCGACGGCGAGGACGTGCTGTCCATGGACACCGGCCGGCTCCGCGAGCTGCGCCGCCACCGGGCGGCCATGGTCTTCCAGCACTTCGGACTGCTCCCGCACCGGACCGTGCTCGACAACATCGCCTACGGGCTGGAGATCCAGGGCGTGGGACGCGGCGAACGGCGCGAACGCGCGGCCGAGTTCGTCGCCAAGGTCGGCCTGGACGGCATGGAGCACCGCAGGCCTAGCCAGCTGTCCGGCGGCCAGCAGCAACGCGTAGGACTGGCCCGCGCACTCGCCGTGGACCCCGAAGTCCTGCTGTTCGACGAGCCGTTCAGCGCGCTCGACCCGCTCATCCGCCGGGACATGCAGGAAGAGGTCGTACGCCTGCACCGGGAGGAGGGACGCACGATGGTCTTCATCACCCACGACCTGAACGAGGCGCTGAAGCTCGGCGACCGCATCGCGCTCATGCGCGACGGCCGGATCGTGCAGCTCGGCACGCCCGAGGAGATCGTCGGCGCTCCCGCCGACGACTACGTCCGGGACTTCGTCCGCGACGTGCCGCGCGAGCAGGTGCTGACCGTGCGTGCGGCGATGCGCCCCGCGCTCGGCGACGAGTCCCGGGCCGCGGGCCCCGCGCTCGCCCCGAGCGCCACCGTTCACGAGGCCATCGAGGCCGTCGCCCGGACCGGCGAGAACGCGCGGATCGTCGAGGACGGCAGGTGCCTCGGCGTGGTCGACCACGCGGGACTCCTCGGTGTCGTCGCCGGGGTCCCGGCCACGACCGGGAAGGCGGTGGCCTGATGTACGACCATACGACCTGGCCGCCGCCGTGCGGCACGACCGGCGCCGCCGCGGCCGCGCACCACGCCGGGCGGTGCGGCCGATGACCACCACCGTCACCCCCGCCCCGCCGGACTCCACGACCACGACCACGTCCGCCCCCACGCCGTCCACCGACACCGGACCCGGAGTGCTGCGCACGCTCACGCGCCACCGCGGCCGGCTGATCGTCGCCTGCGCGGCCGTCGCGCTCGTCCTCGGCTGGGCGCTCCTGGGCGCCGGGAACTGGCCGGCCTCGCTCTCCGTCGACCTGTCCGGACCGCTCGAACGCACCAGCGACTGGATCATCGACAACCGCGACGGCCACCCGCTCTTCCTCTACTTCCTCGGACACGTCAGCAACGTCGTCGTCGTGTCCGTCCGCGCCGTGTACCTGGTGCTGCTCGCTCTCGGCTGGGCCGGCGTCACCGCCGCCGCCGCTCTGCTGGCCTGGCGCGTCGCCGGCGTCCGGCTCGCGCTGACCTCCGTCGCCGCCTTCGTCGTGTGCGGACTGCTCGGCATGTGGGTTCCCACCATGCAGACCCTCGCCCTGATGGTGGTCGCCGTCGCCGCGTCCGTGCTGATCGGAGGCCTCCTCGGGTTGGCCGCCGGCCTGTCCGACCGGATGCACCGGATCCTGCGGCCCGTCCTGGACACCATGCAGGTGCTGCCGGCCTTCGCGTACCTCCTGCCCGTCGTCCTGGTCTTCGGCATCGGTGTGCCCGCCGCCGTCCTCGCGACCGTCGTCTACGCGGCCCCGCCCATGGCCCGCCTGACCGCGCTCGGGCTGCGCGACGCGGACGCCGGGGTCGTGGAGGCCGCCACCTCCCTCGGCGCCACCGGCCGGCAGCGGCTGCTGACCGCCCGACTGCCGCTGGCCCGCAAGGAACTCCTGCTCGGCGTCAACCAGTCGATCATGATGGCGCTCGGCATGGCCGTGATCGCGTCCGTCATCGGAGCGGGCGGCCTCGGCGACCGCGTCTACCAGGCGCTGGCCTCCGTCGACGTCGGCGCCGCGCTCGCCGCCGGCGTACCGATCGTCCTGCTCGCCGTCGTCCTGGACCGCGTCACCGCCGCGGCCGGGCAGCGGATCGGCGAAGCCCCGGCCGGCCGGTCCCGACTCCTGTGGGCACTCGCCGCCCTGGTGACCGCCGTCGTCGCCGTCGGAGCCCGCCTCCTCGACCGGCTCACCTGGCCCGACGCGTGGACGGTGGACATCGCCGAGCCCGTCAACGGCGCCGTGGACTGGATGACCGCCCACCTCTACTCCGGCGTGCCCCTCGTCGGCGGCACCGCGGACTGGGCCGGGCACTTCACCACGTGGGTCCTGAACCCCCTGCGCGACGGACTGCAGTGGCTGCCCTGGTGGGCGGTCCTGCTGACGGTCGGCGTCCTCGCCCTGCTCATCGGCACCTGGCGCACCGCCGCGACGGCCGTCCTCGCGATGGCCGCCATCGGTGTCCTCGGTGTCTGGGACCCGGCGCTCGACACGCTGTCCCAGGTCCTGGCCGCCGTCACCGTGACCCTGCTGCTCGGCTTCGCCCTCGGCGTCGCCGCCGCCCGCAGCAGCCGCCTGGGGCGCGCGCTGCGTCCGGTGCTCGACGTCTTCCAGACGATGCCGCAGTTCGTGTACCTGATCCCCGTCGTCGCCCTGTTCGGTGTGGGCCGCGCCCCGGCCGCCGCGGCCGCCGTGGTCTACGCGCTGCCCGCGGTCGTGCGCATCACGGCCCAGGGCGTGCGCGCGGTGGACCCGGGCACGCTGGAGTCCGCCCGCTCGATGGGCGCGACCGGTCGACAGCAACTGCTCCAGGTCCAGCTGCCGTTGGCCCGGCCCGCGCTGCTGCTGGCCGTCAACCAGGGTGTGGTGCTGGTCCTCGCCGTGGTCGTCATCGGCGGCCTCGTGGGCGGCGGCGCGCTCGGCTACGACGCGGTCTTCGGCCTTGCCCAGGGCGACCTGGCGACCGGTCTGGTCGCCGGCGCGGCGATCGTCTGCCTCGGCCTGATGCTCGACCGCGTCACCCAGCCCACCGGGCGCCGCGACCTCACCGGAAAGGGGGCCTGACATGGCTCGCACCACACGCTCCGCCGTCCTCGCGGCGGCGGCCGCCGTCTCCGTCGCCCTGACGGCCCTCACGGGCTGCGGCGCCGCCGACATGACCCGCCAGGCCTCCCCGTACGCCGACGCGAAGGGCTCCCGCACGGTGACGCTGTCCGTGCAGTCGTGGGTCGGCGCCCAGGCCAACGTCGCCGTCGCCCAATACCTGCTGGAGCACGAGCTCGGCTACCGGGTGGACACCGTCCAGATCGACGAGGTCCCCGCCTGGGACGCCCTCAGCCAGGGCCGGGTGGACGCCATCCTGGAGGACTGGGGCCACCCGGAGCAGGAGAAGCGGTACATCGACGAGAAGGCGACGATCGAGCGGGGCGGCGACCTCGGGGTCACCGGCCACATCGGCTGGTTCGTGCCGACGTACTTCGCCGAGCAGCACCCGGACGTCACCGACTGGAAGAACCTGAACAAGTACGCCGACCAGCTCCGTACCGCCGAGAGCGGCGGCAAGGGCCAGTTGCTGGACGGCTCCCCGTCCTACGTGACGAACGACAAGGCCCTCGTGAAGAACCTGGACCTCGACTACCAGGTCGTCTTCGCGGGCTCCGAGGCGGCGCAGATCACGCAGATCAAGCAGTTCGCCAAGGAGAAGAAGCCGTTCCTGAGCTACTGGTACAAGCCCCAGTGGCTGTTCGAGCGGGTCCCGATGACGGAGGTGAAGCTCCCCGCCTACGAGGAGGGTTGCGACACCGACCCCCAGAAGGTCGCCTGCGCGTACCCGCACACGCCGCTGCAGAAGTTCCTCAACGCCCGCTTCGCGGCGGGCGGCGGTGACGCCGCGGCCTTCCTGAAGAAGTTCCGGTGGACGACCGAGATGCAGAACGACGTCGCCCTGATGATCGCCGAGGAGAAGCTGTCGCCCCAGGAAGCGGCGGCCCGCTGGGCGAAGAAGAACGAGGCCACCTGGCGGGAGTGGCTCCCGTCCTGACGCGACGGCCCGGAGGGCGCCCCCTCCCTCCGGGCCGCGGGGCCCAGTTCGCCCCGCGTGCGCGCGTACGGTCCAGCCGGTAGCGTCGAGAGCGAGCGTTGCGCCCGAACCGCTGCCCTCCGCCCGGTCGACGGCACGGACCGGTGCGACAGCCCCCTCACCGGCGCGCACGACGCGAAGACGGGGCCGAATCGGGCGAAGGACGGGATTCGACGGGACTGCGTGGACGGCGGCCTCGCAGCCGAACCGTTCACGATCATCCCGAAGTGACCAGGAGGGCAGATGGCACTCCACCCCGCGCCCCGTCGGCGCCGCACCGCACGCCGGCTCCTGGCCACGTCGGCCGGACTCGTGACCGGTCTCCTCGTCACCGGCCTGCTCACGGCCCCCGCTCAGGCACGGCCACGGACCGACGGCAGCCCCAGCCCCGACGCGCCGATCGGCACGGTCGCCCGGACGGTGGGTGACGCCCGCTTCGTACCGGGCCCCTGCCCGAAGACGCCGGAACCCATCGAGGCCCTCGACGACGCCCGCTGCGGAACGCTCACCGTGCCCGAGAACCGCGCCGCACCGAACGGCCGGACGATACGACTCGGAGTCGCGATCGTGCCCGCCGCGACCGACGACCCGAAACCCGACCCCATCGTGTGGCTCGCGGGCGGCCCCGGCGACGACGCCGTGGGCGAGGCGAAGATGGCGATCGACGGCGGCCTGAACCGCGACCGTGACGTCGTCCTCATGTCCCAGCGCGGCACCTACTCCGCCGAACCCAACCTCCTGTGCCCCAACATCGACGCGTTCAACGCACGCTCCGTCGGCCTCGTCCAGAACGCCCCCTCCACCGAACGCCTGCACGTCGAGGCGACCAAGGCCTGCCGCGACCGACTGGCCGCCCAGGGGATCGACCTCGGCGCCTACAACGACACCGAGAGCGCCGCCGACTACGAGGACCTGCGCAAGACCCTCGGCCTCGACCGGTGGAACCTGTACGGGATCTCCTACGGCACCCACCTGGCGCTGGCCTACATGCGCCTGCACCCCGAGGGGCTCCGCTCGGTGGGCATCGACGGCATCCTGCCGCCCTCCACGTCCGGGTCGGCGGCGACCTGGAGCAGCGCCCGGCAGGGCTTCGACGGCCTGTTCAAGGCCTGCGCGGAGCAGCCCGCGTGCAACAAGCGCTATCCGAACCTGTCGGCCACCTTCGACCGGCTCGTCCGCGAACTCGAAGCCCGTCCCGTCACCACCACCGTCACCCTCCCCGGCAGCGACAAGCCGGTGAAGGTCGTCCTGGACGGCGGAGCACTGGTGAACTGGATGACCTCGGCCACCCACGTGGCGCCCCAGGTACCCGCCGCGCTCGACGAACTGGCGCACGGCAAGCCGCAGCGCATCGCCCAGCAGTGGGCGGGCGGCAAGCTCAGCCCCCAGGCCATGGGAAGGGTCGCGCACGGCCTCGTCTACGGCGTCTTCTGCAGCGAGTGGACCCCCTACGAGACCGAGCGGGAGGCGCTCCAGGGCGGGCGGAAAGCCTTCCCGTCGTTCCCCCGCTCGGTACAGGAGCAGGCTCCGCAGCTGGCCTTCCTCCGGCCGGACTGCGACGCCTGGAACGTCCCGGCGGCGGCGCCCTCCATCCGGGACGTCACGCGCGGTGACATCCCGACGCTCGCCCTGTCCGGTGGGTTCGACTCCCAGACCGGGGCTGACAACGGACCGTACGTCGCCGAGACGCTGAGCAAGGCCAAGGTCGTCACGGTCCCGTTCGAGCCGCACGTCGTCTTCGCCACCTCCAAATGCGCCCAGGAGATCGCCGTCTCCTTCTTCGACGACCCGGCCGCGCCGAAGACCGCGTGCCTGGACGACCTCCGGGCACCCGAGTTCGAGATCGGCTCCTGAGCCCACCCGGCAGAGCCCCCGGCAGGAGCCCGCCCGTCCCGCCGGTCCACCACGGGTTCACCCCTGTGGAGGCCCCCGGGAGCAGCGGCTAGGGTGAGGTGGGGACGCTGCGGAGAGCCAGGAGCCGTGATGCGCGGACACCGTCCCGAGCAGCCCGACAACGTCCAAGAACTTCTGGTCGCACTCGGACAGCTCGTCGATCAGGCCCTGGACCGGATCGAGTACCAGCGGGCCAGGGTCGAACTGGCCGAGGCTCTGCAACGCCACATGCTCCCACCGGGACTGCCCGAACTGCCCGGGCTGCGACTGGCCGCCAGGTACGCGCCCTCACGAGGCGGTCTGGAGGTCGGCGGCGACTGGTACGACGCCTTCGTCATGCACGACGGGTCACTGGGACTCACGGTCGGCGACGTACAGGGCCACGACGTGGAAGCCATCGCCTTCATGGGGCAGGTACGCACCAGCCTGCGCGCCCTCGCACAGACGACGAGCGACACCCAGGAAGTACTGGGCCGCGCCAACGACCTGCTGATCGCCATGGGGCGCGGCCTCTTCGCGACCTGCTGCTTCCTGCGCTTCGACCCGGCCAGCCGCGATCTGACGGTCTCCCGGGCCGGCCACGTGCCCATGGTCTGGGCGACGGCCAACGGTCGCCACGGCATCGCGCTCGACCGCGGCGGCCCGCCGCTGGGCGTCGTGCCCGGGGAACGGTATCCGGTGACCCACCGGCGTCTGACCGAGGCAGGGGTGCTCGTCCTGCTCACCGACGGAGTGGTGGAGGGCCCGCACTACCCGATGGAGGCCGGTCTGGCCGAGGTGGAGAAGCTGGTGCGCGCGGGGTTCGACGCCGATCCCGACGTGCTGGCCTCCGCCGTCGTCAAGGTCGCCGACCTGACGGGACACCGCGACGACGCCGCGGTCCTGGTCGTCCGCTACGACGGCCCGCGGGAGCCGGACTGACCCACGACGGTCGTCGGGCGCCGGCCCTTGGGGTCGCCGGCGCCGGGATCTGAGCGCAGACTGCTGTCGTGGGCAGCGCGGAGATGGGTCGTCTCGGGTCCACCGCGCTGCGCATCGCCGCCGTCGCCGCCGTCTACTACGGGGCCGCGCAGGTCGGCCTCCTCCAGCAGCTGGTGCGCGACCAGGTCACCCCGCTGTGGCCGCCCACGGGCGTCGCCCTGGCCGCTCTGCTCCTGATGGGGTTGCGTGTCTGGCCGGGCATCGCACTCGGCGCGTTCCTGGTCAACGTGTCCCTCGGGCCGTCGCTGCTCTCCGTACTGGTCATCACCGCGGGCAACACGCTCGCTCCGGTCTGCGCCGCTCTGATGCTGCGCAGGGCCGGGTTCAGGAACGACCTGGACCGCCTGCGGGACGTCCTGGCACTGGTCTTCCTCGGCGCGCTCGCCGGGATGTCGATCAGTGCGACCATCGGCAGCGGTGTCCTGGTGCTCTCCGGAGCACTGGACGCGGGCGACTTCTGGCCGACGTGGTCGGTGTGGTGGACCGGTGACGCGATGGGGATCCTCGTCGTCACGCCGTTCCTACTGGTGCTGCGCAAGGCCCGGTGGCCGGTGCGGGCCGGTGTCGGCCGATGGATCGAGGCGGTGGCGCTGGCCATCGGTACGGTCCTGGTCACGCTCCTGGCGACACGGACGCGCGACTCGAACCTGCTCTTCCTCGTCTCGCCGTTCCTGATCTGGGCGGCCTTCCGCTTCCGGCTGGCCGGGGCGGCGCCGTCCGCGCTCGCCGTGGTGACGCTGGCGATCCTGGCGGCCGACGGCGACCGAGGTCCGTTCGTCGGCGAGGACGTCGTCGCCAGCATGGTCACGCTCCAGGCCTTCAACGGCACGACCGCGCTGACGGCACTTCTGATCGCGGCCGTCATCACCGAACGCGACAGGACGCACGAGGAGATCAAACAGCTCTGCGCGCGGCTCGCGGAGGTGGTGTCCCGGATGGAGCCGCGGCCCGACACGTACCGGCACCCGCCGGAGGACCGTCCGCCGCCGTGACACCCCGGTGGGGACGCCGAGGCCGAGCGTGCGCCGCGGCCGAACGCACGGAAGGGCCGGCGCGGGTGTTCCCGCGCCGGTCCGTCCGTCCGTGCCGAAAGCTGCGTGATCAGCAGTCGCCGTCGTCCCAGCCTCCGCCCCAGTCGTCATCGTCGTCGTAGTAGCCGTGGTGGCCGCCGTACCCGTGGTCGTCGTCCCAGCCACCGCCGCTGACGTACGTGACCGAATGCGTGGGGGCCGCTGCCGAGGCCGTACCTGCGGCTCCGAGGGCGGCGCCGCCTGCCATCAGGACACCGATGGCGGAGACCGCGAAGAGTCGCTTCACTCTCAGTGCTTGCATGATTCCGAACCCTTCTTGTCGTTGACGTGCCACGCACTTCGGGACGTCGAAGGACGCCCTCCCGCGCAAAGGGGTGGAGCGCGGGTGCGTGACCGACCGCATGGCTGCGACGCGCGATTTCCCCTGTCAACGCCGCCTGTTGGGGCGGCGGACCTCCGGGCCGACGCGCGATTCCTCAAGCAAGGTGCTTGGGCGCGCTCCTGCGGGCTGAGTGTTCCCCGCAGTTGCGGTCATCACTTAGTGACGCTAGTCCCATATCCGCCGCTCGGCATCTCGGGACGAGGGATCCGGTCCGGACGATCGTGCTCGCAACCGGACGACCGACGCCGACGCGCCGGACCGCGCCGACCGAGCCGGTCGGCCGGCCGCGGCCGCAGGGGGAGGGCTGATGCGGCGCGGCCGGGCCCTCTCCCGAATCCTGCATTCGGGGCAAGCCGGGAGGGGCCGCAGCGTGCCTCGGCACGCTGCGTGTTCAGGTTAGGACCACATCGATGCGCCATGCACGAGAAAGGGCCCGGTCAGCCCATCGGGTGACATCCGAGGCGCACGGATGACTCGAACCACCCCCGCTGCCAAGGCAGTTGTGTACGGGGCTTCAGAGGGTCAGGGGGAGGGCCGTCAGGCCGCGGGTGAGGCGGGTTCGGCGCCAGGCCAGGGATTGCGCGGGGACGGCCAGGCGGAGGTTCGGGAAGCGGGTCAGCAGGACGCGCAGGGCGATCTCCGCCTCGGCGCGGGCCAGGGGGGCGCCCGGGCAGCGGTGGATGCCGTGGCCGAAGGAGAGGTGGCCGCCGGCGTCGCGGTCGAGGTCGAGGTGGTGCGGGTCGGGGAACACCGCGGGGTCGCGGTTCGCGGCTCCGGGGGCGATGAGCACCGGGAAGCCCGCCGGGATGTCGACCCCGCCGACGCGCAGGTCCTGCGTGCTGTGGCGGAAGGTGGCCACGCTCACCGGGGAGTCGAAGCGGAGCAGCTCGTCCAGGGCGGCGGGGATCAGGTCCGGATTCCGGCGCAGGCGGTCGAAGGCCTCCGGGTGGCGGAGCAGGGCCAGGACGGCGTTGCCGATGAAGTGCGTGGTGGTCTCGTGCCCGGCGACCAGGATGAGGGCGGCCAGCGAGACGATCTCGTCCCGGTCGAGGCCGCCCGCGTCGCAGTCGTGCAGGAGGGCGTGGAGCGGGCCGTCGCCGGGGGTGGCGCGGGCCGTGTCGACGAGCTGGGTGAGGTGGTCGCCGATCCGGTGCGACGCGGCGTCGACGCGGTCGGTGTCGGTCGCGTCGAAGAGGTCGTGGGACCAGCCGGCGAGCGTGGCACGGTCGGACTCAGGCACCCCCAGCAGCTCGCAGACCACGGTGACCGGCAGGGGCACCGCCAGGTCCGCGACCAGGTCGATCTCCGCGCCCGGTCGCCACGCGGCCACGCGGTCGTCGACGACCCGGGTGATGTACGGGCGCAGCTCCCGGACGCGTCCGGTGGTGAACAGGGGCGTCGCCACCCGCCGGTGGCGGGTGTGCGCGGGCGGGTCGCTCGCCAGCATGTTGCGGGAGATCGCCGGGTGCAGGTCGCGGTCCGAGGGCCGGTCGGCGAAGAAGCGGGCCGTGTCCTTGGACAGCCGGGGGTCGGTGAACGCCTCGCGGGCCTCGGCGTGACCGGTGATCAGAAACGCCTGGTGCCCGCCGGAGCCGGTGGGGACACGTCGTACCGGGCAGCCCTCGCGCAGCCGGTCGTACGTGGGGTAGGGGTCGGTGAAGAAGCGCGGGTCGCGCAGGGGGTCCTGCCGCGGGGCGGTCACGAGGCCGTGCCCACGGGTGCGCCTTCGTGCTCGCGGGCCGGGCGGCGCGTGTACGCGTCCGCCACGAGCAGCAGCCACGCGGTCTCCGCCGGGAGGTCGCCCTTGCGGGAGCGGATACCGGCGGCGGGCGGAGCCTCTTCGCCGTCCATGGGGCGTCCGCGTCGTTCGGCGACGGTGTCGCGGAGGTCGCGGGTGCTGAAGCGGTGCGGGAGTCCGAGCGCCTCGACGCGCGCCTCGCACGAGGCGCGCAGCTGCTCAAGGTCCATGTCCTCACTCTGCTGACGCCGGGCGGCCGGGGCGCACCTCGCCCTGGAAGCCGGTACGCGCGCCCCATGTTGGCATGTCCGCGACCCCGCTGTGAGGGCGGGGTCCGGTCGTGTCGCGGGCGTGGTTCAGTCGTCCAGGTCCAGGTCCTGCGTGGGTTCGTCGGTGGTGAGTCCTTCGAGTTTCCGGGCCTGTTCGATCACGGTGGACAGCATCTTCAGGCTGTCGACGCTCAGGCCGTTGGCGCGCAGGGCCAGCTTGCGGACGTCCCGGTCGCGCATGGCGGCGAGGAGACCGATCTCCGCCTTGGTGCGTTCGGCCGCCGCGCTGTCGACGAAGTAGCCCGCCGGCACGCCGAAGAAGTCGGCAAGGGCCTTGATGGTGTGCCGCGTCGGGTTCCGCTTGGCGCCGGTGCGCAGCTGCTGGATGGCGCTCGCCGTCACCCCGCGTCCCTCGCCGGTCGCGTTCTCGCGGATGCCCCCGGCGACCTCCGCGTAGGTGTAGGGCCCCCGGGAAGGGGGGTGCACCTCGCGGAAGAGGTGGTCCAGGAGTTGGGCGAAGGTGGGCGCCCCGTCATCGTCCACGTGCACGACCTCCTTGGTGTGATGCCGAGCCCTTGCCCACCACAGTGTTGCTCGAAGCCCCTCGGGCCGGCTCCGGCACCACTTTGGTTGACGCCGGACTGACACTCTGGTGTACGTTACCAATGCCTCGCCGCCACTGAAGTGTCGAGGGGTCGCTGGCGCCGGCCGGGTCGGGTCGAGCTTCACGGGGGTGGGCTCGGCCGAACGTCCCGGAGGCGCGCCCGCCGACGGGGGGCGTGGGCGGACGCTTCCTCGGCCCGCTCCCGCGCACGGCGCGGTGGACGAACGGGATCGGCGGGTCGTGCTCAGACCACGGAGAGCAGGTCCACCACGAAGACGAGCGTGGAACCCGCCGGGATCAACGGCGAGGGGGACTGCTTGCCGTAGCCGAGGCGCGGGGGAATGACGATCTCGCGCCGACCACCGACCTTCATCCCCCGGATTCCCCGGTCCCAGCCCTTGATGACCCGGCCACCGCCCACGGCGAACTTGAACGGCTCGCCCCGGTCCCAGGAGGCGTCGAACTCCACTCCGGACTCGAAGGTGACCCCGACGTAGTGGACCCGGATCACCCTGCCCGGCTTCGCCTCGGCCCCGTCCCCGACGACGATGTCCCGAACGGCCAACTCCTGCGGAGCATCACCCTTCGGAACTTCGACCTCGGGCTTCGTCAGTTCACTCATCGCAGCCTCATCACTCTTTGCCGGTCCCTGGAGCAGACCGGCCGCAGGCATGGTCATCCGCACAGCGGACGCTCACGCCACCGAGAACACCGATCGACCGAAGTACATCAAACCCCGAGCCGCCCCGACGCGACGCCCGACGCACCCGCAGCCGTCAGCCACCCGAGAGCAGGCGCTCGCGCTCGGCCGCCACGATCTCCCGGGCGAGCTCGGCATCCGTGATGTCGAACGCTTCCGGGGCACTGTCGGCGGTCGCGGAGACACGGGCGAACTCCGCGAAGAGCTCGTTCTTGCGAGCGAGGATCTCGACGAGGCGCTGGTCGACGCCCACTTCGGAGAGAAGGCGGTGCACCTGCACCGACTCCAGCTGCCCCATCCGGTGGGAGCGCCCGATGGCTTGCCATTCGGTCGTCGGCTTCAGCTGAGGTTCGCAGATCACGACGACCGATGCCGCCTGGATGTTCAGGCCGACGCCGCCCGCCACGATCTGCGAGACGAGGGCGGCCCCATGAGAGGCTCGGGAGAACTCGTCGACCATGTTCTGCCGCATCGCGGCGGGTACGGCACCGGTCAGAGGGCCGAACACCTTCCCCGGTAGGTGCGCCGCCACCGCGTCGAGGACGTCACGGAAGTACGAGAAGACCAGCACCTTGCGCTCGTTCTCCTCCGCTTCCTGCACGATGTCGATGAGGCGTTGCATCTTCTCGGACTTACTGCCGGCGCGTAGGGCGGCCTGGCGCATGGCCATGAAGTTGCCCTGCAGAACGGCCGCTCGGTAGTGCTGCTCGTCGGCGCCGGACATCGGCAGCCATTCGTCGATGTCCAGCCTCTCGGGGAGCTCGGTGAGGACGTCCTCCTGATTGCGCCGCAGGTACGCCGGTGCCACCTGCTTGCGGAACTGGCGAGGAGCTATTTCGGAGGCATTGATCGGAAGGTCCGGCCGGAGGTAGCCGATGAGATTGCGGAACTCCTCGATCCGGTTCTCCAGTGGGGTGCCGGTGAGGAGGATCGCGCGCTCCGAGCGTTCGATCAGGGCTGTGGAGCGTCGGGTTCGCTTGGCGTCCGGGTTCTTGATGTAGTGCGCTTCGTCGAACACCAGGCACGCCGGTTCGGCACGGCGCGGGATCTGGCCTTCCAGCCACCCGAGGATGTCGTAGGTCGTGACCGCGACTCCACCGTTGCGGATCCAGGACTTCAGGGCGTCCTGGCGCGCCGGTCCGTGGAGGCGGTACGCACCCAGAGCGGACTTGGCCTGGACTTCGCGCACCCAGTTGGTCACCACCGCGGCCGGGCACACGACCAGGAAGTGGGAGGACCCCTTGGCGCGCAGGTGGGTGAGCACGGCGAGTGATTCGACCGTCTTCCCGAGGCCCATCTCGTCACCGATGACGACCTTGCGCTGCACGATCGCGAAGCGGGCGGCGAAGGACTGGTATCCGCGCAGGGACGCCTTCAGATGGGTGGTGTCGAGGGTGAGTTCCCTGATCGCCTCGACGATCTCGGCCGGCAGGTCGCCCTGGGTCTTCTCCGCGTCGTCCGCCAGGAACCCGAGCTCCGCCAGCATCGCGTAGTAGTCGGCCGGCCGGGAGAGGAAGTCCTCCCAGGGATCATCAGCCGCCGTGCTGGTCCCACCGGTGAGCAGTGCACCGCGTGCTTCGACGGCTGCCAGCGCGGACCGCAGTGCGGCGACGCCACGGGCCTCGGGAATCAGCACCACGTGGGAGGTCCGGGAATCGAGGCTCTTCAGAAGCGGACGAACCGAGTCGGCAGCCGCAAGGTCCGCCGTCGCGCCGCGGATCGAGCGTGCCGCGTCCCAGGCCCGCATCTTCGTGAGGAGCTTCGTGGTGTTCTCGTTCCGGTTCCTGATGTCGATGCGGATCGGCATGTCGTC
This sequence comes from Streptomyces sp. CLCI03, assembly GCF_053615355.1. NCBI lineage: Bacteria > Bacillati > Actinomycetota > Actinomycetes > Kitasatosporales > Streptomycetaceae > Streptomyces > Streptomyces sp. CLCI03. Next base: position 7,008,650 of record NZ_CM132132.1, read on the forward strand.
CATCGTGGTCTGCCGGATGGTCTGCGCGGCACCGATCATCCGGTTGCCCGTCGTCTCACCGACCCCGGGGAGCGTCCGGATCCGTGCCTGCTGGTCGAGGACCTGCTGCACGTTTCGGATGCCGGCGTCGATCAGCGCCGTGATGCGCAGCTGTCCGCTGGTCGCGTCCTTGAGCCGTTCGACAGGCATCTCGGCGACCAGTTTGCGCACCTCGACCTTTCGCACGGCATTGCCGGCGGAGCTGACCGCCGCTCGGAACTCGCTCTCGCGCTGCAGGGCTCGATCGATCGCGGTGATCGCGGTCCTGGCGCCTTCCAGCTCGTGCCGCTCCAGAAGCTCGGCTCGTACGCCGAGGCGCTCGGCGAAGCCGACCCGCTCGTCCAGCACGGCCGAGGGCCCGACCGGCGGGGTCGTGCTCGCGTCCCACGTCGCCAGGGCCTCCAGCTCGGGTACGAGTCGGACACCCGTGAACCTCTCGTGGAGGGACAGCAGGTACGCCGCGGCCTGCTGTGCTTCTTCCTTGCGGCTCTTGCCCGAGAGGATCCGGCGGGCGCCGAACAGCGCGCGGACGGCCGTCAGCGCCCGACCGGCCTCGTCGGACAGCCCTCGGACGCCCTCCTGGGCGCCGGCTGTGAGCGCGGGAAGGGCCTCGCGGCGGGCCAGGGCGGTCAGCAGGTCGGTATCGGAAGGCGAGACCTGCAGGACGCGCCATGCGATGTCGGTCCCGGCCCCGAGCGGGGCCACTCGCCCGAGCAACTGCCGGGTGGCGTCTTCCGCCGCTGACTCGACGGGCTTTCGCCGCTCGACGATCCCGCCCGCGAGCTCGCGCCACCTGCTGACGTCGTCCACCACACCGCGCAGGTGATGACGTGCTTCTCGTTCCATTGCCCCCGCCGACTCGCGCAACCTCTGGGAAGATTAGCGACCCCGGTCGACCAAGTCGACGGGACCAGTGAATCGCCGGAACGTCCGTAACGTTCGCAGGCCACCAAGCGGGAGGTTGCGCACGTGCTGCTCGAGGAGCTCAAGCCCGGTCTGCGGATCGACGGGGTCGTACCGGCGGAGGTCGTCACGATCATCGCCGCGCAGCAGCACGGTGCGAACGCGGTCGAGCTGACCTACAAGACCGCCGGGGGCATCCTCGACCAGCGGGTCGTCTTCCGCAAGGACGAGGCCAGGCTGAGCATCGCCCGCGGCGGGAGTCGCGCCTTCGACGCGAAGGTGCCCGACTTCAAGCTGGTCGCCGAGGCTCAGCGGATCTCCCTGGCCGGCCTGTTCGACCCGATGCTCGCCGTGGCGACCAGTGACGTTCAGCCGCTCCCGCACCAGATTCGCGCCGTGTACGGCGAGCTCATGCCCCGTACACCGTTGCGTTTCCTGCTCGCCGACGACCCGGGTGCCGGAAAGACGATCATGGCCGGGCTCTACATCAAGGAGCTCCTGCTCCGCGACGACGTCAAGCGGTGCCTCGTCGTGGCTCCTGGAGGTCTGGTCGACCAGTGGCAGGACGAGCTCTACTTCAAGTTCGGCCTCCGCTTCGACCTGCTCACGAACCAGCTCGCCGACTCGCGGCTCCATCTCAACGTCTTCGAGAGCCACCCGCTCCTCATCGCCCGCATGGACCAGCTCTCCCGCAACGAGGACCTGAAGGCGCAGCTCAAGGAGACGGACTGGGACCTGATCGTCGTCGACGAGGCACATCGCATGGGTGGCCACTACTTCGGTGGCAAGGTCGAGAAGACCAAGCGGTTCCAGCTCGGCGAGACGCTCGGTGGGATCACTCGTCACCTGCTCCTGATGACGGCGACTCCGCACTCGGGGAAAGAGGAGGACTTCCAACTCTTCCTCACCCTGCTGGACAGCGACCGGTTCGAGGGCAGGCAGAAGAGCAGCGTCGACGTCAGCGGGATCATGCGACGCATGATCAAGGAGGATCTGCTCACCTTCGAGGGCAGGAAGCTCTTCCCCGAGCGCCTGGCGGAGACGGTCCCCTACGAACTCACGGCGCTCGAGTACGACCTCTACGAGGACGTCACCCACTACGTCCGCGAGGGGATGAACCGAGCCGACCGGGTCGGCGGCACACGCAAGAACACCGTCGGCTTCGCGCTCACCGTGCTGCAGCGACGATTGGCCTCCAGCCCCGAGGCGATCCACAAGAGTCTCGTGCGGCGTACCGAACGCCTGGAGCGCAGGAAGCGGGAGATCCTCGACGGCACCTGCCGCGAGATCGTGCCCGCCGTCGACCTCGCCGGCCTCGACCACGGTGACCTCGACGCCCAGGAGATCGAGGAGATGGAGGAGGAACTGCTCGACGCCGCGACGGCGGCCCGGACGGTCGATGAGCTCGACGCCGAGCTCATCGAGCTGAGGGCGTTGGTGCGGACGGCGCAGCGGGTGCGCGAGGCGGGCACGGACCGCAAGTGGACCGAACTGGCCGCCCTCCTGCGGGACCACGCGCTGGTGACGGACCCCGAGGGAAACCCGCGGAAACTGATCGTCTTCACCGAGCACCGCGACACCCTCCACTATCTGCAGGACAAGATCGGCTCCCTGCTGGGGAGATCCGATGCCGTCAAGGCCATTCACGGCGGTGTACGCCGGGCCGAGCGACGTCAGATCACCGAGGAGTTCACGAAGAACAGCGACGTTCGGATCCTGCTGGCCACCGACGCCGCCGGTGAGGGCCTCAACCTGCAGGCCGCACACCTGATGATCAACTACGACCTGCCCTGGAACCCCAACCGCATCGAGCAGCGCTTCGGCCGCATCCACCGCATCGGTCAGACGGAGGTCTGCCGGCTCTGGAACCTCGTGGCCTCCAACACCCGCGAGGGCGAGGTGTTCACGCGCCTGCTGGAGAAGCTCGACCAGATGCGCCAGACGTACGGCGGGAAGGTCTTCGACGTCCTGGGGGAGGCCTTCGCCGAGGTCCCGTTGCGCGACATGCTCCTCGACGCGATCCAGTACGGCGAGCAGCCCGCGGTCAGGAACAGGATGTACGAGGTCATCGACAGCACCGTCGGAGACGGCCTCAAGGGCCTCCTGGACGAACGCGCGCTCGCTTCGGAGCACCTCTCGGACGCCGATCTCCGCGTGCTGCGCGACACGATGGACGACGCTCGTGCCCGGCGCCTTGAGCCGCACGACATCGAAGCGACCTTCAAGGACGCCCTCACCCGACTCGGCGGTCGGATCGTCAAGCGGACGCAGGGGCGTTACGAGATCACCCACGTGCCGCAGCACGTCCGCTCGGCGGGGAACGGCCCCATCGCCACCAGGTACGACCACGTCACCTTCGACCTCGGCCATGTTCAGCCCGACGACCGCGCCCACGTCGACCTGCTCGCTCCCGGCCACCCGCTGCACGACGCCGTCATGGCCGAAACCATCCGGAACTTCGGAGGTTCACTCAACCGTGGCGCCGTGCTCGTCTCGGCCGATCTCGACGCACCGCACCTCCTCGTCGGGGTCGTCGAAGAGGTCACGGACGGCACCGACGAGTCGGTGGCCCGCAGGTTCTCCTACGCCTACGTCGACAACCGCGGCGCCGTACACCCGGCCGGCCCCGCGCCCTACCTCGACTGCGCCGCGGCGCCCGAGGGCGCGGCGGCCGACGTCGCACGCGCATTGCCCTGGCTCGCGGACGCCGAGGACAAGGCGACCAGCTGGATCATCGCCAACCGGCTTCCCGCGTACCTGGCCGAGGTCCAGCCCAGGCGACTGGCCGAGCTGTCCAGGACCCGGGAACTGGTGACCGAGCGACTGACCTCGGAGCGTGAGCGGCTGATCCTCGATGCCGCGGCGGCCTCCGAGAAGGAACGGAGGGGCGAGAAGCCCAAGGAGTCCTCCGAGAGCCTCCACCGCAAGGCCGTCGAGCTGGACGCACGGCTTCGCGAACGTCTCGCCCTGCTCGATCGGCAGCAGCGGATGGCGACGAAGCCGCCGCGGATCCTCACCGCCGCGCTCGTGTTGAGCCCATCCGAACAACCCTGTGGCCGGTGACCTCCGGAAAGGCTCATCTAGGATGTCGGCCGCGCGTCGATGTCACATGCGGTTGACGTCACGCCAGGTCGTACCTCATGCGCAGTCCTGCGTCCGTGAGCCGTCCGACCGGATGCGGGTAGCTGTTCCTAGGGGGAGAACTTCGGTGTTCGGAATCATCAGGCCATGCCGTCATCGCCTCGGCGAGGGCTTGCGTACCGAGTGGATGGCGCACCTGTGCGGGCTGTGCCTGGCTCTGCGCAGCGAGTACGGGCAGTTCGCGAGGGTGGCCACCAACTACGACGGACTGATCGTCTCGGTGCTGACCGAAGCGCAGTCGGAGCGTACCGGCGACTGGCGGCGGGGTGCCGGTCCGTGCCCGCTGCGCGGGATGCGGTCGGCGGACGTGGCGCAGGGCGAGGGTGCGCGGCTGGCGGCGACGGTGTCGCTGGTGCTGGCCGCGGCGAAGATGCGTGACCACGTGGTCGACGGCGACGGCTTGCTGGGGCGCCGCCCGGTGGCGCTGGCGGCACGCCGGATCGCCCACAACTGGGACCGCGCGGGAGTCGCAGGCGGCGAACGTCTCGGCTTCGACACCACGCTGCTGATCGAGGCGGTCGAGCGCCAGCCGGACATCGAGCGGTCGACCGGCCCCGGTGGCTCGCTGCTGACGGTCACGGAGCCCGCGGAGACGGCGACCGCGGCCGCCTTCGCGTACACCGCGGTGCTCACGGGTCGCCCGGGCAACGCCGAACCGCTGGCGGAAGCCGGCCGTCTGTTCGGGCGGCTGGCGCATCTGCTGGACGCGGTGGAGGACCTGGACGCGGACGCGGCGTCCGGCGCGTGGAACCCGATCGCCGTGACCGGCACGGACCGCGCGGAGGTGCGCCGGCTCTGCGACGACGCGGTCCGTGGAATCCGATTCGCGCTGTCCGACGTCGTGTTCGTCGACGGGCGGCTGGTGGGGGCGCTTCTGGGTGGCGAGTTGGAGCGTGCCGTCGATCGCGTCTTCGATCCTCGACACCGTCACCATCAGCACCGCGGCCAGGCGCGGGGTCCGCGCATGCTGCCCTGGCTGGGCCGCCGTACGGAGACGGAGACGCCCTCGGGGACCGGCACGGGCGCGGCCTGCGGCGTGGGGCAGCTCGCGGGCGCGGCCCCGGAGGGCGGGGCGATGTCGGCGCACCGGTCGTCGGAGGGGCAGTGCCGGCGGTGCCGCGAGTCGGCTCGGATATGTCGCCATTGCGGATTGTGCCCCAGATGCTGTCGCTGCGGCGACGACTCCGGCGGGGACGAGGGCGAGTCCTGGCAGTTCGGCGACGGCAACCGTGGCGGCGGCTCGGGGCGGGACGGTTCCGGGGGCGACGGCTGGTTCGGCGGCCAGGGTGGTGGCGCCTCGGGTGGCTCCTCCGGCGGCTCGGGCGGCGGTCACGGCTCCGGCGGCTCCAGCGGTTCCGGCGGTTCCGGTGGTGGCTCGGGTGACGGCTGCGGCGGAGGTGGCGGTGGCTGCTGCAATCCGTGCAAGTGCTGCTGCGACTGCTGCGACTGAACGACGGACGAGCCCGGTTCCCCGCCCGGCGGGGAACCGGGTGCCGAACTTCAGACCTTCGGAAGGAAGGCATGCCTCGGCCGTTCCGGGTCGGCAAAATGATTTGAGCTCGGGCGGCGGCACCGACAGGATCGGAGAAGACCGATGAGTTCTTCCCTGCGCCGCAGTCTGTCAGTGTGACCGCCACGCGCGGAGGACACTCACCTGACGGAAGGCGCCATGCCCGCACCACAAGAATCGCCCACGCTCTCGCCCGCCCGCGTCACCACCGTGCTGCGGATTCTCGTGCTGTCCACGTTCGTCGTCCTCCTCAACGAGACGATCATGGTCAACGCGATCCCGCGGCTCATGCGCGATTTCGAGGTCACCGCAGCCGCCGCCGGGTGGCTGTCCACGGCCTTCATGCTCACCATGGCCGTGGTCATCCCGGTCACGGGGTGGTTCCTGCAGCGTGTGACGACCCGGACCGCCTTCGTCCTCGCCATGGCACTGTTCCTCGCCGGCACGGCCCTGGCCGCGGCCGCGCCCGCCTTCCCCGTACTGTTGGGCGCCCGCGTCATCCAGGCGAGCGGCACCGCCGTCATGATGCCGCTGCTCATGACGACGCTGATGACCCTCGTACCCCCGCAGGACCGCGGCCGTGTCATGGGCAACATCACCCTCGTCATCTCCGTCGCCCCCGCCCTCGGCCCCGCCGTCTCCGGTGTGCTGCTGCAGCTGGGGTCATGGCGGCTGCTGTTCCTGGCCGTGCTCCCCATCGCCGGAGCCATGGCCATATTCGGTCGGCGCAATCTGATCAACATCGGCGAGCCGCAGGCCACTCCGATCGACTGGTTGTCCGTTCCCCTGGCGGCAGGGGGCTTCGGCGCCCTGGTCTACGGCCTGAGTGGGCTCGGTGCCGGGGACGCGACCCAGGCTCCCGTGCCCCCGGAGGCCATCACTCTGGTCGGCGCCGTGCTGGTGGGCCTCTTCGTCTGGCGTCAGCTGGCACTGCAGCGCTCGTCCGCACCGCTGCTGGACCTGCGTGCGTTGACGTTCCGGCACTTCTCCGTGGCGCTGGGTCTGATGTGCCTGTCCTTCATGGCCCTCATGGGCGCGTTCATCCTGCTGCCGATCTATCTGCAGGAGGTGTGCGGCCTGACCTCACTGCAGACCGGACTGCTCCTCATCCCCGGCGGCCTGACCATGGGCCTGCTCGGACCGCAGGTCGGCAAGCTCTACGACCGCCTCGGCGCACCGCGCCTGGTCGTACCCGGAGCCGCACTCACAGCGCTCTGCCTCGCTCTCTTCGCCCTCACGGGTGAACAGACCTCACCGTGGCTGGTCCTCGCCCTGCACGTGGCCCTGAGCGCGGGCATGGCGTTCGTCTTCACCCCCGTCTTCACCTCCGGTCTGGCCGTACTGCCGCCGCACCTCTACCCCCACGGCTCCGCCATCCTGGGCTCGCTCCAGCAGGTCGCGGCGGCCGCCGGTACCGCCTTGGTCATCAGCGTCATGTCGGGACACGCCGCCACGGCAGCGGCCGAGGGCGCCGACGCCACCAGCGCCCTCGCCACGGGCGTCCGATGGGGATTCGGTATCGGTGCCGTGCTCGGCGCCCTGGCCGTACTGGTCGCGTTGCTCATCCGCACCCCACCCGCTCCGCAACAACCTGCTGCTTCGCAGGCCCAGGACGAGGACGGCACCACGGCCGACAAGACCGCCCACACGCCGACCTGACGTCCTGTTCCAGTTCGGTCCGCCAACGGCGCCTGACGGGTGAAAGCCCAGGTCAGGCGCCGTTTTCGCGTGTGAGACAGAGCCGTCGGGTCGGCCTCGTACGGTCGGCGCGCACGAACAGCCCGACCCGGCGCCGTGTGACGCCGACCGACCCGCCACCCGTATGGCGCTGAGGTTCCGAACGGGCGGCGCGGAGGTTCACGTACGTGCCCTGTCCCTATTCCTAAGATTCGACGGCAGAAGGGAAACCCGGGCTGTTCCTGGACGGGTACACACCAAGGACAAGAAGCTCGTGAAACAAGAGAAGTCCAGCCGCACGGCCGTCATCGCGGGGCCCGGCGCCGACACGGACATCCCCGACGGGATGATCGGCAAGGCCCGGACCGGGCGGGCCCGGGCCCACCGGATCAGGGTGATCGTCCGCCACCGGCCCACCTCGGCGCCCGTCAGCGCCGGCAGCGCGCCACCTGCCTCCGGACAGCTCTGCTCCACCGGAGCCCGCTCGCTGCTGAACATCCGGCTCCACGCCTTCCGCGCGCCGAGCTCGGATGCGGCAGAGCGAGGCGCAGGGCCGACCTGAAGAGGACCATCCCGACTCTTCGGCCCCTTCGGTACGTGCAAGCAATCAGCTCCTTGATCGTCGAGGAGCCTTCTCCTGAAACCCGGTGGTCGAACAGTGCTGCCGTGGGAAGCGGAGACATGATGGGCCAGAGCCCTTATGACTATGACCATGTCGTTGTGGGAGCGGGAACCGCGGGGTGCGTGATCGCCTCCCGGCTTTCGGAACGCCCCGGCGCGGGTGCTGTTGCTGGAGGCGGGAGCCCGGGACGCGACCGAGGCGATGGCATCTCCTTGGGGATTCCTCGGGTTCGACCCGTCATCCCTCTGGCTGGGCGCCTCGACCGTGCAGGCCGGTACCGGCAGGGCCGCTGACGTGCTGCGCGGTAGGGCGCTCGGCGGATCGTCGAGCATCAATGGCCTCTACCACCTGCGTGGGCACCGCTCCGGTTACGACGAATGGGCCGGACTCGGTGCTCCGGGCTGGGGTTTCGACGATCTGCTGCCCTCTTTCCGCCGCAGCGAGAGCACCCGAGGTCGTGACGCCTCCGTGCGCGGTACGGACGGGCCGGTCGTGGTCGCCCCGGTTCCGGAGCCCCACCCCCTGGCCACGGCGGGCGTCGCCGCCGCGGTGCAGGCCGGGTTCACACGCGCCGATGACATCGCCGGCGGGCTGGAGACCGGGTTCGGGTGGAGCGACATGAATCTGCCCGGCGGCGCCCGCCAGAGCGCGGCCGACGCCTACATCCGCCCGTTCCTCGACCGGCCGAACCTGGACCTCGTCACCGACGCGACCGTGCGACGGCTGCGCATCACCGCGGGCCGCTGCACCGGCGTCGAGTACACCGTGGGTGGCGAGCACCTGTCCGTCGAGAGCGCCGAGGTCATCGTGACCGCGGGGGCCATCGGCTCCGCGCACCTCCTGATGCTGTCAGGGATCGGCCCGGCACGACACCTCGGCGAACACGGCATCGGCGTCGTCGCCGACCTGCCGGGAGTGGGATCCCATCTGCAGGACCATCCGATGGCGGCGGTGGTGTACGAGGCCAGGCAGCCCGTACCGTTCGTTCCTGCCAACCCGCCGGCCGAAATGATGGGTCTGCTGTACAGCGACCCCGCCGCGGCCCGGCCGGACCTTCAGGTCTACATCGTCGCCGCACCGCTCCTGTCGGCATGGGGCCGGCCGCCGGCCAACGGCTACTCCATCGCCTTCTCCGCGATGGCTCCGCACAGCAGGGGCACCGTGCGCCTGGCGGACGCCGATCCCGCCGGCGCTCCCGTCGTCGACCCCGGCTACCTGAGCGACGACCGTGACCTGGAGGTCATGCGCAGGGGCCTGGCCGTGGCACGCCGCATCGGGGAGGCCGACGCGTTCGCCGAATGGCGCAAGCAGGAAGCGGTGCTGGGCTCCGGGACGAGCGGTGCGTCCGAGGAAGAGTTCATCCGCAAGGCCACCGGCCCCTACTTCCACTTCACCGGCACCTGCCGCATGGGAACCGACGCCGATGCCGTCGTCGACCCCGCGAACCTTCGCGTACACGGCGTCGCCGGACTGCGGGTCGCCGATGCCTCGGTGATGCCGTCCATCCCCTCGGCCAACACCGACGCGACCGTCTACGCCATCGCCGAACGGGCTGCCGAACTGCTCGACTGAGCCCTCTTCCGCGCCCACGGCGCTTCCACCACGCGCGTCGTCCCCCCGTCGTCGCAGGGGCGGTGACGCGCAGTCGAGCGGACGCCCCGACCGCCGGCCGCCCCGGCCGCACCGCCCTCCGCCGGCAGCACGTCGAGCACGGCGGGCAGGTGCGCATTCAATTGCATGTGAGTAATTCTTGCCGTGCTTCACATGCATTTGAAGTTAACGGTGCAGGCTTATAGCTTCGAGGCGAAAGCGCGGGAAGCAACGCGCGGTTCGGCCCCGACCGGCCTCATCACCCCTCCTCAGACAGGAGCACCACCATGTCCGAAACACTTCAGACCGCCGATGTCGTCACCTCCGACGCCGACCTGCTCGACCACACCGCGACCGCCGTGCGCGCCGCCGGTGCCGCGCTGCGTGAGCGCTTCGGCGACGTGGTCCGCTACGAGACCCGCGAAGAGCTGATGCGCGCGCTCGCCGTCAACGACGACGCGGCCCTCGACATCCTGCGCCCCCGTCTCACGAGCCTGCGCCCGCAGGCCGGTTGGGTGGAGGACGAGCTGGACGGCGGGGCGCTGCCGCCCGGCGAATGGTGGGTCGTGGACCCGGCCGAGGGCAACGTCAACCACCTGCACGCCCTGCCGGATTGGGCGGTGACCGCCACCCTCGTACGGGAGAACCTGCCCGTACTCACCGTGGTCCACCTGCCGTTGACCGGCGAGACCTACACCGCGCTCACCGGCGCCGGCGCCCACCTCGACGGCCGGCCGCTCCACGTCTCCGGCACCGCGGACCTCGGCCTGAGCATCGTGGCCACCAGCCAGGCCCGGCCGGACGAGGACGAGAAGGTCGTACGGCGCGTCGGCTCCTCGATCACCGCGATGCTCTTCGACGCGCTCGTCGTCCGCACCTCCGTACCCGCGACCCTGCACCTGACGAACGTGGCCGCCGGCCGGATCGACGCCTTCTGGCAGTTCGCCGGCGCCCGAGCGGATCTGCTGCCCGGCGCGCTGCTCGTCACCGAGGCCGGCGGACGGATCTCCGACGCCGAGGGCCGCCCGTGGACCCCGCAGAGCGACAGCTTCCTGGCTGCCGCGCCCGGCGTCCACGCCGAGGCCGTCGCCACGCTCTCCCGCTGACCCGCACCCCGCACACCACCACCCGAACCTACGCAAGGACCACGTCACCATGACCAAGATCGCAGTTCTCGGAAACGGCCGTGTCGGCGGCAACCTGGCCGCGGCCCTCACCCGGGCCGGGCACGAGGTGAGCGTCGCGGACCGCGCGCCGGGTGCCGCCGCCGACGCCGCTCGGACGGCCCGGATCGTCATCAACGCCACCCCGGGCGCCGGCTCCCTGGAACGTCTCGCCGCCCTGCGCGAAGAGCTGCACGGCAAGATCCTCATCGACGTCTCCAACGCCACCACCGACGGACCGGACGGACTGCCCGCCGACCTCATCCACCCCGGATCGAGCCTCGCCGAACAGCTCCAGGCGGCACTCCCCGAAACACACGTCGTCAAGACGCTGAACACCATGCTCTTCCCGGTGATGACCGCCCCGGCCACGCTCACCCAGCCGCCGACCGCCTTCCTCTCCGGCGAGGACCCGTTGGCCAAGCAGACCGTCCGTGAACTGCTCGTCGACCTCGGCTGGCACAAGGAATGGATCACCGATCTCGGCGGGATCCGGACCGCCCGCGCCACGGAGGCCGCGATTCTGTTCGTCCCGCACGTCATCCGGTCCACCGGATTCACCCCCTTCGCGATCTCGATCGCCCGCTGACCGTCGAGCCACGCACGCTGCGGGCGACCGGAGCCGGCACCGGCAGGGACGGTCCCGGCGGGACCCGATCGCGGCAGGCACGATCGGCATGGCCCACCGGCTGGAAGACGCCCGGATCCGGCTGCGGCTGCACCGCTTCGAACGCCCCATCGGCGAGGGGGGGTCGGCCCGTTCCGGATACTGCTCGTCGGTCAACACATCAGCCGGCTCGCTCCGGCCGCCACCCGTCTGCGCCCCGAGCGCCTGCACCGTGCCGATTGTTCGTACGGGGTCCCGCTGCGTTCCCGGATCGGCGACGTCGACACCGACCAGCACGTCAACTTCATCGCCCTGGCCACGTGGTACGACGAGGCCGTCGCCGCATTCGCCTCGGACTCGATCGGGAAGCTCTGACCGAGGCGGCGAAGAAGACCCCTGCCGTAGGCGGTCGGAGCCTCGCGCCCGCCGAACTCCGCAATGTGATCCCCTCATAGGAAGATTGGCACGGTGTCCACCTGAGTCATGGCGTCGTCCTGCGGAACACGACCACCGCAGGACGACGTCGGAGCAATGCGTACGAGAGGACGGAGAGGGATGCACGGCACTGGAGCGGAGGTCCCCGGCACGCGCGGGGTGTTCGCAGTGGACTCCACCGCCCCGGGCTCCGCACCGCGGGGGCTCGACGCCTTCCGGCGCGGGTGGGAGACGCAGGTCGGCGACGACGTCTTCCAACTCCCGGCCTTCAGCCCGGACACGATCGGTGACTTCCGGGTCAAGGGCAACGTGGCCAAGGTGCACGGCGCGGCGATGGCCGATCTTCACGCCGAGTCGGCGACCCGGACCGCGGACGTCCCGGGTGGCGATCAGGATCTGGTTGCCATGTACGTCGTGCGGCGCGGCGCATGGACGCTGGGCGGCCCGCCCGGCTACGGCGACCGGACCGTGTCGGCCGGGCAGTTCCTCGTCCGGCACCTCGGGAACCTGACGGCCTTCGAGACCTCGGCGCACCTCACGGCGAAGTTCCTCGTCCTGCCCCCCCGGTGAGCTCAAACCCCTGCTCGGGACTTGAGGCATCACCGGGCCGGCGGACTCGGCCGAGATGCGCCTGCTGACAGCCCTCACCGACATGATCCACACGACCGTGGCCGACCTCGGCCCGGCCGGTGTGGTAGCCGCCGAAGGCACCCTGATCGAGCTGACCAAGGCGGTGGCGAAGGGTCGGTACGACGACGTGGAACCCCGATTGGCTCCCGCGCTCACCCAGGCGGCCAAGGACCTCGCGAACCGTCGGCTCGCCGATCCCGAACTCTCTCCGGCGATGCTCGCGCGTGAACTCAACGTCTCCGTCCGTACGCTGCACCGTGCCTTCGCCGCGGTGGGTGAGCAGGTGACGACCTACATCCGCCACCGGCGACTGCACGAGGCCCGGCTCGCCCTTGCCGCACCGTCAGGGCGGCTGAGCATCTCGGAACTCGCCGCACACTGGCAGTTCGCGGACGGCAGTCACTTCACCCGAGCCTTCAAGAAGCACTACGGTCGCACTCCCACCGAGTACGCCCGCTCGACCCGAGCGGCCTCGCCCTCGCCGAACCGGCCCCCGCCGGGACGGGAGCCGGCCGAAAGCGCGTGCGCCTGCGTCGACGGGTGACCCTCTTCCGAACCTGCTCCGGGAGGGTAGATCACCCTCTGGTGAGTCGACTTGGCGGTCTAGAAGAAGCCGAGACGCTTCGGTGAGTACGAGACCAGGAGATTCTTCGTCTGCTGGTAGTGCTCCAGCATCATCTTGTGGGTCTCGCGGCCGATGCCCGACTGCTTGTAGCCGCCGAAGGCGGCGTGTGCCGGGTACGCGTGGTAGCAGTTCGTCCAGACGCGGCCCGCCTGGATCGCGCGGCCCGTGCGGTAGGCCGTGTTGATGTCCCGGGTCCAGACGCCCGCGCCCAAGCCGTATGCCGTGTCGTTCGCGATCCGTACCGCGTCGTCGAAGTCCTGGAAGGAGGTCACCGACACCACCGGCCCGAAGATCTCCTCCTGGAAGATCCGCATGCGGTTGTCGCCCTCGAAGATGGTCGGCTCGACGTAGAAGCCGCCCGCGAGGTCACCCTCCAGTTGTCGGCGCTCGCCACCCGTGAGGATCTTCGCGCCCTCGCGTCGGCCGATCTCCACGTACGACAGGACCTTCTTCAGCTGCTCCTCCGAGGCCTGCGCCCCGATCATCGTGTCCGTGTCCAACGGGTGCCCCGGCACGATCAGCTCGGTGCGCGCCACCGCCGCGTCGAGGAACTCCCCGTACCGGCCCCGCTCGACCAGCGCCCGCGACGGGCTCGTGCACACCTCGCCCTGGTTGAGGGCGAACATGCTGAAGCCCTCCAGGGCCTTGTCGCGCAGGTCGTCGTCCGTCGACCAGATGTCGTCGAAGAAGAGGTTCGGGCTCTTGCCACCGAGTTCCAGGGTGACCGGCTTCAGGTGCTCGGCCGCGTACTGCATGATCAACCGGCCGGTGGCCGTCTCCCCGGTGAAGGCGATCTTCGCCACCCGCGGGCTCGACGCGAGCGGCTTGCCCGCCTCCTCCCCGAAGCCGTTGACGATGTTGACCACGCCCGGCGGCAGCAGGTCCGCCACCAGGCTCAGCCAGTAGTGGACGGAGGCCGGGGTCTGCTCGGCCGGCTTGAGGACCACCGCGTTGCCCGCCGCCAGCGCCGGGGCCAGCTTCCACACCGCCATCAGGATCGGGAAGTTCCACGGGATGATCTGCCCGACCACGCCCAACGGCTCGTGGAAGTGGTAGGCCACGGTGTCGTCGTCGAGCTGGCTCAGCGCGCCCTCCTGCGCGCGCAGGGCCCCCGCGAAGTACCGGAACTGGTCCACGGCCAGGGGCAGGTCGGCCGCCAGGGTCTCCCGTACCGGCTTGCCGTTCTCCCAGGTCTCCGCGACCGCGAGGGCCTCCAGATGCTGTTCCGTCCGGTCCGCGATGCGCAGCAGGATCGACGACCGGTCGGCGACCGACGTCCGGCCCCAGGCGGGCGCCGCCGCGTGGGCCGCGTCCAGCGCCCGCTCCACGTCCTCGGCCGTGCCCCGGGCGACCTCCGTGAAGACCTGGCCGTTGACGGGGGAGGGGTTCTCGAAGTAGCGACCGCGGGCGGGCGGGACGTACGCGCCGCCGATGAAGTGGTCGTACCGGGGCGCGTACGACATGAGCGCCCCCTCGGTTCCGGGCGCAGCGTAGCGGGCCATGGTGTCCTCCCCTTGCCGGGCGCCGGCCGCCGTCGGACAGCGCTCCGGTGGAGGCTAGGAGCGGGCAGGTTGCGGATACGTTGCACGCCGCCGGGTACGGAGGTCCGGGCGCGCGCCGAGCTCCCGGTCCAGGGCGTGTACGCGGGCCAGCGCGGCCGGGCGGCGCTCCGGCGGCAGCGCCGCCGCCAGCGCCCGCCACGCCTCCGGGTCGTCCGCGCCCCACGGCCCGCACACCCAGTCGGTCAGCAGTCCGGCATCGGCCCGCGCGATCACGGCCGCCCGCGCCTGGTCCTCGATGCGGCGCCGCAGCCGGACGATGCCCGGCGCGGTCGAGGCCGGCAACAACGGCCCGGGGTAGTGGTGGAGGGCAGCGGACACCGCCCCGGTGGCCAACTGCCGGGTCAGGACGGTGAAATCCGCCTCCAGCCGACCGGCCGTGCGATACGGGCGCGACAGCGGGGCCGACGCCCCCAGCAGGGCGCGCAGCCGGGAGACCTCGGCGCGCAACGTCACCGGTGACACCGACTCGTCCTCGTACAGGGCGATCGTCAGCTCCTCGCCCGACAGCCCCTCCGGGTGGTGCGCGAGCAGCGCCATGATCTCGCTGTGCCGCCGACCCAGCCGAAGCCTGCGACCGGCCGTGACCAGCAGCGCCTCGTCCTGGCCGAGGGCCGCCAGGGTGTCCGCCGCGGCCGGCGGCTCGGGTGCGAGCAGGGACAACTGGGCTTCCGCCGCCCGGGCCACCGCCTGGACGAAGCCGAGGGAGTGCGGGTGGGCCAGGCCGTCGCCCCCGGTGATGTCCACCGCGCCCAGCAGCCTGCCCGTCCGGGGATCCCGCACCGGGGCCGCCGCGCAGGTCCACGGGTGCACCCGCCGGCTGAAGTGCTCGGCCCCGAAGACCTGCACCGGCTCGCCCGTCGCGACCGCCGTCCCGGGGGCGTTGGTCCCCATCGCCGACTCCGCCCAGCGCGCACCCGGGACGAAGCCGAGGCACTCGGCCCTCCGTAAGGTGGCCGGTTCGCCCTCCACCCACAACAGGCGGCCCCGCGCGTCGCACACGGCCAGCAGGTGCGCCCCGTGCGCGGCGAACGCCCCGACGAGATCCCGGAACAGCGGCATCACCCGGGCCAGCGGGTGCTCCTCCCGGTACGACCGCAGCTCCGCCTCCGCGAGCTCCACCCGGGGCGCGCACTCCGGGCTGAGCCGGGCCCGCGCGCACCGCCGCCAGGACCGCGCGATGACCGCCCGCACCGGGCCCTCGACCCGCCCGTCCCGGGTGAACGCGGCATGGGCCCGCCGCAGTTCGCGCGTACGCGCGGCCGGATCGGCCCCGCCCGGCAGCGCCACCGACGGACCACCCATGTCACCCTCCCGTGGTGCCGCGCGGTACGGAGCTACGGAGTTGCGGAGCCACAGCGTCGCGCCGCCTCGGATCGTCGAGCGGTTGAGCCGTGGAGCCGTGGAGCCGTGGAGCCGTGGAGCCGTGGAGCCGTGGAGCCGTCCCCATCGTCGTCCGGGTACCGGGTCCCGGCAAGCCGTACGTCGGCCAGGGCGCCGGTGGTACACGGCCCCGCGCGGGCCGAAACCTCACGGGGCCGGATCGGCCTCCAGCGCCGAGCCCGGATCCGGGGCGGAGGGGCCCGACGGGATCCAGCGCCCCGCCTCGCGGCGGTACGGCCACCAGCGCCCCTCCCGCCCCAGCCGAAGCTGCCGGTCGGTGCCCGCCTGAGTCCAGCGGGCGCGGACCCGGCGGAGCACCGGCGCCTCCCCGTCCGCCCAGGCCGTGGCCAGGGCCGCCCGGGCGCGGTCCAGCGTGCTCCGGTCCGGCGTCCAGTCGTCCTCCAGCGCCGCGAGGCCCGGGGCCGCGCCGAAGCCCCAGGCGCGTACGGCCAGTTCCATCTCGGCCCGGCTGCGTCCGGTAGCCGCCGCCAGGCGGGAGCGGACCCGGAAGTCATCGGCCTCGGCCGTGAGGCGTACGGCGTCCTCGGCGAGCGAGAGTGGGGCCGTCGGAGCGCGATCGGCGTGGCCCGGAGCCAGGGCCTCCGCGAGCCGCCGGTGGGCCTCGGTCGCGGCCGTCTGCGCCAGGAACTCCACCGCGTCCACGTCGAGATGCGGTTCCGGTTCCGCCTCGGTGTCCAACGTCGGTGGTTGGCCCGGCGCCTCGGGCAGCGCCGGGAGCGGGGGCAGCGCGGGACGCGGGGCGCCCACCGCGAAGACCTCCGCCGCCGGAACCCCCTCGTCGACAGACCCGTTCGGAGCCTCCGCCTCCGCTTCTGCGTCCGCCGTGTTCCGCTCAGCCAGATCGTCCACGAGCTCCCGCTCGCCCCGGCCCCGCAGGAGCAGCAGGACGAAGGGGTCCTGGTCCAGCAGCCGTGCCACCTGGTAGCAGAGCGCGGCCGTGTGCGCGCAGTGGTCCCACTCGCCGCAGTCACACCGCGGATCGAGGTCCCCTATGCCGGGCAGCAGCTCCACCCCGGCGGCGGCCGCGTCCTCGGCGAGCTCCGGCGGCACCTCCCGGTCGAGCAGAGCCGCGATGTGCCCGGCCTCCGCGGCTGCCAGGTCGAGCAGTCGGTTCCATTCCGCTTCCGTGAACTCCTGTACCAGCACGTCCGTCCGGTGCGCCGTCCCGTCCGGGTCGCGCACCACCGCGGTGAGCCCGCCGGGGCGCACCGACATCGCGCCGACCGCGCCCGAGCGCGCGTACCGGCGACCTTGCTTGAGCTGCGTCCCGTCGAGCGCGCTGTCCTCCAGGGCGCGCACCCAGGCATGACCCCACCAGGTGTGGGCGAAGCCGCGGCCGCGGGTGGGTGCTACGGCCGGGAAGGTCTTCTCGTAGGGCTCTCGGTCGCGGTCTCGGTCTCGGGTGTTCATCGCTCACTCCCCGCGCGCGGTCGGGCGCAGTGCCACGAGTTCGGCCAGTTCGGCATCGGTCAGTTCGGTCAGCGCGCCCTCGCCGCCCGCGAGGACGGAATCGGCGAGGGCGCGTTTGCGCGCGAGGAGCTGTGCGATCCGGTCCTCGACGGTGCCTTCGGCGATGATCCGGTGGACCTGGACGGGCTGGGTCTGGCCGATGCGGTAGGCGCGGTCGGTGGCCTGTTCCTCGACGGCCGGGTTCCACCAGCGGTCGAAGTGGACGACATGGCCGGCCCGGGTGAGGTTCAGCCCGGTGCCCGCGGCCTTCAGGGACAGCAGGAAGACCGGGACCTCGCCCGCCTGGAACCGGTCGACGAGCTCCTCGCGGCGCGGCACCGGCGTCCCCCCGTGCAGCAGCTGCGAGGCGATCCCGCGGGCCTGCAGGTGCCGTTCGATCAGGCGGGCCATCGTCACGTACTGGGTGAAGACCAGCACCGAACCGCCCTCCGCCAGGATCGTGTCCAGCAGCTCGTCGACGAGCTCCAACTTCCCGGAGCGGGCGGCGCCACCACCCGCGGCCGCCTTGGCGCCGCGGTCCGCCGGATCGTGCTCGCGCAGGTAGTGGGCCGGGTGGTTGCAGATCTGCTTGAGGGAGGTCAGCAGCTTGACCACCAGGCCGCGCCGCTCCATCCCGTCCGCCTCCGAGATCGCGGCGAGGGTCTCGCGCACGACCGCCTCGTAGAGCGAGGTCTGCTCGGGGCTGAGGGCGACGGTGTGGTCGGTCTCGGTCTTGGGCGGCAGCTCGGGCGCGATCCCGGGGTCGGACTTCTTGCGCCGCAGCAGGAACGGCCGGACGAGCGCTCCGAGGCGGGCGGCGGCCTGCGGGTCGTGGCCGCTTTCGACGGGGTCGGCGTAGCGGGAGCGGAAGGTGCCGAGGCGGCCCAGGAGCCCGGGGGTGGTCCAGTCGAGGACGGCCCACAGCTCGGAGAGGTCGTTCTCGACGGGGGTGCCGGTCAGGGCCACGCGGGCCGGGGCCGGGATGGTGCGCAGGGCCTTGGCGGTGGAGGAGCGCGGGTTCTTGACGTGCTGGGCCTCGTCGGCCACCACCATGCCCCAGCGGACGGCCGCGAGTTCGGGCGCGTCCAGGCGCATGGTGCCGTAGGTGGTGAGGACGAAACCCCTGTCGAAGTCGCTGAGGCCGGTGAGGTCGGTGAGGCTGCGGCCCGGTCCGTGGAAGCGGCGTACGGGAGTGCCGGGGGCGAACTTCTCGATCTCCCGCTGCCAGTTGCCCAGCAACGAGGCCGGGCACACGACCAGGGTGGGTCCGGCGGTGGCGGTGGCGGTGGCAGGGTCGGTGCCTGTGGCGGCGGTCGGGTCCTCGGGCCGGTTGCGGTGCAGGTGGAGCGCGATCAGAGTGACGGTCTTGCCGAGGCCCATGTCGTCGGCGAGGCAGGCGCCGAGGCCGAGCGACGTCATCCGGGCCAGCCAGCGCAGGCCGCGGAGCTGGTAGTCGCGCAGGGTGGCGCGCAGTTCGGGCGGCGCGTCGACGGCGTCGGTCTCGTCCTGCGGGTCGGCGGCCAACCGCGCACGCAGTTCTTCGAGCGGACCGGAGGCCGCTACGTCGACCCGTTTCCCGTCGATCTCCGCCGACCCGGTGAGTACGGCGGCCAGGGCCTCCGAGGCGGCGATCGTACGGTCCTGGCGGGCGCGGGCCCGGCGGGCCTCGGCGGGATCCACCAGGACCCACTGGTCGCGCAGCCGCACCAGGGGGCGCTTCGATTCGGCGAGGCGGTCGAGTTCGGCCCCGGTCAGATCGCCTTGGTCGCCCAAGGCGTGGCGCCAGCTGAAGGAGAGCAGGGCACCGGGGGAGAGCAGACCGGAGGAGCGGGCACGGGCGGTGGAGTCTTCGGGGGAGCCCAGCACGGCCCGGGCGCTCAGGTCGTGCAGGAGACCGCGCGGCCAGTGCACCTGGACCCCGTCGGCGGCCAGGGCGGCGCCGGCTTCGCCGAGCAGCTCCGTGACGTCCTCGTCGGCGAGTTCGACCGTGTCCGGGACGGCCGCGCCCAGCAGCGGGGCGAGCGGGGGCCACAGCCGGGAGGCGCGGCGCAGGGAGCGCAGCGCGTCCATCCGGGCTCCGGGCGGGAAGGCGGCCGCGGCGGCTCCGGAACCGGCCCAGACGTCGGCGGCATCGGCGACGAGGGCGGCGTCGGCCAGGCTGTGCAGCTGCAGGACGCAGCGGAAGGTGGGGGCGGCTTCGTGCGCCTGTGCCGCGCCCGCGTCGAGGTCTCCGTCGAGCTCGATCCGCAGGGAGATCCGCACCCCGGCGTCGTGGCCGGCGGCCACCTCGGTGGCCCATGCGCGCAGCTCGGGGTGGAGCCGTGGCGGGCGCTCGGCGTAGGCGGGCCCACCGGCGGCCGCGGGGGCGGCGGGGGAGCGGGGGAGGGTGTCGGCGACGGCGTCGAGGAAGGCCCGCAGCAGCGGCTCCGGCGCGGGCAGCCGGGGCGGCCCGTCGGCGTTCAGCGGCACGCAGTGGGCCGCGGGCGGCATGGCGGCGGCCAGTTCCCGGATCTCGTCGAGGTCGGCTGCCCCGAGCGGCCCGATCCGCCAGGCGTCGTGGCCGGCGGGGCTCAGCCCGGGCAGGAGCTTCCCGCGCGCGGCGAAGCGCAGGGCGAGCAGCGCGGCGGCGCCCCAGAACGCCGCGCTGCCGGCCCCGGCCGGCGTGGCGCCGGCCCCGCCTGTCGCGGTGTCGGCCCCGGCCGCCCCGGTGTCGGTCCCACCTGTCGCGGTGTCGGTCTCCGCCGCGGTGGACCGGGCGCGGGTGAGCAGGGGCAGGGCTTCGTCCAGGGACAGGACGAGCGCGACCACGGTGGCCCGACGCAGGTCGGGGGTGACGACCGTGAGCTCCTCCCGGCTGCCGAAGCGGGCGGGGGGACCAGCGTCATCGGCAGCGGCGGCGCCCGTCGTCGTGGCGGGGGAGTCGGTGCCGGGGGTTCTGCCGTCGGTCCGCCAAAGGGCGATCCGGCCGCCGCGGGCCGGGTCGGCGGGAAGGAACACGGCGGAGTGATGGATGAGGCCGGAGATCTCGGAGAGCACGCATTCCTCAAACTTGACTACTGGGTACGGGGTGGCCGAGGGTACCCCACCGCGGGCACCTTACGAGGAGGGCGCGTCCGTGACCCGGGTCACTTCGAAGACCGTTCGGCTGTCGGGGAACGCGTGGTCGTGACGGCGCGTTGAGGGGGGTAGGAGTGGTCGACGGCAGAAGGAGGTGTCCGCAGGTGTCCACAAGCGGAAAGATCGCGGTTGCCGGAGTCGTGGCAGCCATCGTGCTGTTCTGGACCGTGGGCTTCTGGGCGGGGTTGCTGGTCCTGATCGGCGTGCCGCTCGCCGCCTACCTCCTGCTGGACTCCTCCCAGCGGCGTCGTCTGCGGGGGATGTCCAGGAAGCAGATCGGCCGCTGACGGCGCCCGCCGATCAGTCGCCCCGCGGGGCGGCCGGCGCTCCGGCCACGGCGCGGAGCCCTGTAGGCGCGACCGCGGGGCGGGGCCCGTTCGCATGGCCGCCCGGCGGCGGACGCGCCCGAGTGGTGGCGGCCCACCCGGGCGGCGGCGAGGCGAGGAGGCGGCGCCGCACGCGACGGTCAGGTCGGGCGGCGCGCCACACACGGCGATGACCGGATCAGGCGGCGCCGCTCACGACGACCGGGGCCAGGTCGAGGTCGAGGTCCGCTTCGAGCAGCATCTGGGACGCGTGGTCCACGAGGTGCCGGAGCACCGGCAAGTAGGTTTCGTCGCCGCCCAGTTCGTCCAGGATGCGGTGCCCCTCGGCGCGGAACACGTCGATCTCCGCCCGGTACCGGTCGAGGGCGGTGGGTGTCCGCAGCAGTGCCGCCAGTTCCGTTCTGGCTTGATGTGAGCGCCCGGCGGCGGCGCACAGGCCCAGGATGTGCTGCCGGGATTCAGGCGAGGCGTCCTCGACGACGGAGGCGAGGAGATAGGTGACGGTGCCGTTGAGCAGGTCTTCGTTGCGACCGGACAGGATGTCTTCCTGGTCGTTGAATATTTGCCAAAGGATGCCGAAGACATAGCCGAATTCACGCCACAGCTCCACCTTCTCGGCTGTCGTTCCCGAAAATATGGCGGCCATTGCCGTGATCATTCCGAAGGGGGCGCCGGACTTGCCGCGGTACGTCTCGACCACCGATTTCCGCGACGCGCCGTGGATGTCCCCGCGCATGTCGTCGATCTGTCCGTCGACGCCGATGATCCAGCCGTTCAGGATCTCGGTTATCAGCGCGGCGCGCGCCGGCTCCGGGAGATCCTGCGACAGGAGGATCTGAATCGGGAGCGAGTTTCCCGTGATGACCGAGGCGAGCAGTGCTTCGTTCTCGGTGAGCTCGCCGGAGATGGAGGCGCCGTTGGCGTCCGCCAGGTCGTCGAGATAGCAGGCCGAGGTCCACCACAGCAGGTGCACGGCGGACAGGGGGATGGCCGGTCTCGGATTACCGGTCTCTATGGCGTGCGTGAGGAGCGGCAGCACCGAGAGGGGATGTCTCAGTTTGCGGTGCTCCAAGAGCTTGGCGACCGAGTTCTTGGTCGTGCCGCCCAGTGAGCCGAGGCGCTCCAGCGCGGTGTCGATCTCCGCGTCGATGTCCTGCGAAACTTCCCGGTGCAGGTCCAGGTAGGACATGGAATTCAAGAATGGCCTCCGTCGTGGAATGGGCCGCGGGTGTGGGTGCACACCTTTGAGCCGCGTGACTGGCCGATTCGATCATTCCGGAGGAGGGGGATCCAGAGCGATTTCCAGCCTCTTAGGCCGAATCTTTTCGATTATGAGGGGTCGGTGCGGCCCGCACCCGGGGTCGGGCGTCGACGAACCGATCGGTATGCGTCGTACATCACGGCCGCATCGGCCGTCGCCGCCCCGGCCCGGGTTCATGACGGGCGGACCGCGATCCGGTCCAGTGCCGCCAGCAGGTCCGGCAGGTCCGGAAGGTCCCCGTCCCCCTCGTGCGGGACCGTGAGCACCTCGCTCGGTTCCTCGTCCAGCAGGACGAAGGCGGCCTCGCCGGTGCGCGCCACCAGCGACCACCCGGGTCCGTCCACCCGCAGCGTCCGTGCGCCCTCGCCGGCGAAGGAGGACCGCACCCGGCCGGGCGGCGGCGCGGTCTCCGTATACGCCAGGGCCTCCTCCAGCGCCCGTGCGAGCCCCGGATGCGCGGCGGCCGCCGCCCCGCCGTCCGTGGCCTCGCGCTCCCGCCAGTCCGCCCACTCCCGCGCGATCTGGTCCGCACCCATCCGCCGCTGCACCGGACCCCACGAGTCCGCCGAGGGCGGGGCGAGCGGGACCCGCCCCGTACCGTCCGCTCCCTGCTCGGGATCGTGCGGCTCCGGAATCCCCGAAGCGGCGACCGACAGGTCCAGCGGCCAGCCCGCCAGCGAGACCACGATCGTCCGCTCGTCGGGGGACAGGTCGTACTCCATCCCGCAGTCCCAGGAGGCGATGGCCGTCGCGACGAGCGAGACGTCGTCCACGACGACCGTCCAGCGCGCGCCCTCCTCGTCCTGGCCGAGCACCAGCCCGTAGCCCTCCCCGCCCGGCGCCACGCCCAGCAAGGAGCAGGCCTCGGGGAAGTCGTCGCCCAGGATGCTGGGGAACTGCGCCGGAGTCAGCAGCACGGCGGTCAGCACGTACAGCGAGCCGCCACCCTCGTCGTCGGACACCTGGCCTCCTGGTAGCTCTCTCGTCGGCGCACCTTAACCAGCGGGTAACCCGCCCGTCGAGAGCTTCCCGGACACGATTTCCAAGGCTGCTACCTGCACGTAGAGTTGGGGACCCGCCACAGAAAGGGACACCAGGTGCAGCGTTACGATCGGCTGAGGGAGATCCTCCGTCTCGATCCCGACAAGGATTTCCTCGCCATCTACCGGCTCACCGCCACCTACGAGTTCCCCTGGGACTTCACCCGCGCCCTGGAACTCGCCCTGTTCCGGACCTATGCCGTCCCGAGCATCGGTGGCCTGCTGGCCGAGACGGCCGAGTTCACCGACCGCACCCAGAAGCGCTACGACGACACCGCGCTGCTCCTGGACGCGGTCGTCGAGCACGGCTTCGAGAGCGACACCGCACGCACCGCCATCCGCCGCGTCAACCAGATGCACCGCAGCTACGACATCTCGAACGAGGACATGCGGTACGTCCTGTGCACCTTCGTGGTGATTCCGGCGCGCTGGCTGGACGCCTACGGCTGGCGTCCGCTGACCCATCACGAGCGTCGGGCCTGCGCGAACTACTACGCCGCCCTCGGCCGCCATCTGGGCATCACGGACATCCCGGGCTCCTACGAGGAGTTCGAAGCCACCCTCGTGGCCTACGAGGAGGCCCACTTCGGCTGGGACGAAGGCGCCCGCGCGGTCGCCGACTCCACCCTCGACCTCATGGCCTCCTGGTACCCGGCGCCGGTCGCCCCCGCCGTGCGGCGCGCGAGCCTCGCCCTCCTCGACGAGTCGCTCCTGGACGCCTTCCGGTACGAGGCCCCGCGCCCCCCGGTCCGGCGCCTCGTCCAAGGCGCCCTGCGGCTGCGCGGTCGCGCGGTACGGCTGCTGCCCCCGCGCCGGGCCCCGCACTACGCCCGCCAGAACCCGGAGATCAAGGGCTATCCGGACGGCTACGACGTGGGTGAGCTCGGCACGTTCCCCGTGCCCGGCTCGGGCGGCTGCCCGGTGCCGCATCCCCGCCGGCCCGCCGGAGCCGAGGCCCAGCCTCCGGCCTGATCCCGAGCACCTCCGCGGACCCCGGGCGAGGGGGCGACGTACAGGCGTATGTCACGGGCGACGCACGGCCAGCACCAGAAAACGGTCGTCGTCGTCCGCGTACGAGGCCATCTCCCAGCCCGAACCGCTCAGCAGCGGGCCGAGGTTGTGCTCGGCCCGCATGTCCTGCGGGGTCAGCTCGCGGCCGTGGCGCGCGGCGAGGGCGGCTCGCCCGATCGGGTGGAAGAGCGCGAGCCCGCCACCGGGGCGGACCACGCGGGCGAGCTCGCGGAGATTGGCTTCCGGGTCCGGCAGGTGGGCGATGAGTCCGGCGGCGAACACCGCGTCGAGCACCTCGTCGCGCAGGGGCAGCCGGGCCACGTCGGCGAGCAGCAGGGCGCCCTCGGCGTCCCGTCCCGCCCGCCGTGCGGCGACCAGCATCTGGGGGGTGAGGTCCACTCCGAGTACGGTCCCGCCGGGTCCCACGGCGGTCCGCAGCGCGGCCATGGCCCGCCCGGTGCCGCAGCCCGCGTCGAGCACGCGGTCCCCGGGCCGTAGTCCGAACTCGGCCACGGCGGTGGTGAACGCGGGCCCGTCCCCGGGGAACTTGCGGTCCCAATCGGCCGCGCGGGCCCCGAAGAACTCCTGCACGTGTGTCCGGTCTTCGCTCATGCGCCCATGATCTCCCACGGCGGCCCTCGCACGTCTCAGCGGACCGTGAGCAAGCTGGCGCGTGGTGTGATCGGAGATGAACGTAGCTCTGTCATATTCCAGCAGTTACAGCTGCTTTCGAAATGCGCCCCCTGTTCGCGCCCTCACCCGGACTAGCGTCCCGTGGCCATGGGACACCTGGGACATCTGGACCACGCCGCCTATGGGTGGCTGACACCCGTGCTGTCATATGTGATGGCATCGATCGGCGCCGCCCTCGGGCTGCGCTGCACCGTCCGCGCGCTCGCCACGACCGGATCCTCTCGCCGCAACTGGCTCCTCACCGCTGCCTCCGCCATCGGCACCGGCATCTGGACCATGCACTTCGTCGCGATGCTCGGCTTCGAGGTCACGGGCACCGAGATCCACTACAACGTGCCGCTCACGATCCTCAGCCTGCTCGTCGCCATGGTGGTCGTCGGCGCCGGAGTCTTCGCCGTCGGCTACGGCAAGGAACGCGGCCGGTCCCTCGTCCTGGGCGGTCTCACCACCGGACTCGGCGTCGCCAGCATGCACTACCTGGGCATGGCGGCCCTGCGACTGCACGGAGACGTCTCCTACGACCCGCTCACCGTCGGACTCTCGGTCGCCATCGCCGTGATCGCGGCGACCGCCGCCCTCTGGGCCGCGCTCAACATCAAGTCACCGGTGGCGGTCGCCGTCGCCTCGCTCGTCATGGGCGCCGCCGTCAGCAGCATGCACTACACGGGGATGATGGCCGTCGCCGTCAGCGTCAGCCCCTCGGACGCGGTCCTGCCCGGTGCCACGGCCATGCAGTTCATCTTCCCGCTCGCCGTCGGGCTGGGCTCCTACCTGTTCATCACCGCCGCCTTCGTCGCGCTCTCCCCGACGGTCGACGGGCACGCCGCCTCCGCTTCGGCCCGACACGTGGGGGAGCACACCGTGACCGCCCACTGACGCGCCACCGGTCGCCCGTCGGCCCGCCCCCGGCGGCCCGTCGGCCGCGCACGGACCATCCGTCGACCGCGCCGCTCCCGCTCCCCCGGCACCGCACCACCGTGCACCGCCACACGCCGCACCGCCGTGCACCGCACGCACCGGCCGTGACCCCTTCGCCCCGCGGCCACCGCGTCACCACCACACCTGCCCCACCCGCTCCGCCGCTACACCCGCCGCCCCACCCGCTCTGCCGCCCCACCGCACCCGTAGGCACCGCCCGGAACGAGGAGCCCATGCGAACACCCCGCAGAAAACCGGAAGCAGCGGCGCCGAGGTTGCCCGCGCCCCCGGCACGCGGCCGCCGGGCCCACGCCGGGCCGCCGGCCGAGGAACCGGCGGAGCTCCGGGCCCAGCGGCCCCACCAGCCCCACCCGCCCGCCGCCCGCGCGAGCGGAGACCGACCCCGGCCCCGGTTGCGGCTGCGCCCCGCCACCGTCCGCGCCAAGATCGTCTCGCTGCTCATGGTCCCGGTCGTGTCGCTCCTCGCCCTCTGGGCCTTCGCCACCGTCAACACCGCCCAGGACATGGCCCGGATCAGCCGCGTCCAGCGGGTCGACACCGAGATACGCACGCCCGTCGCCGCCGCCGTCACCGAGCTCCAGGCCGAACGCCGCGCCGCCGTCCGGCTCCTCGCCGACCCCACCGCCGACCAGGGCGCCCTGGACCGGCAGGCCCGCCGGACCGACGCCGCCGTGCAGCGGTTGCGGCTCGGTGACCGGCACACCGTCGCGGACTCCGGCGACTACCGCTCCGACATCGTGGTCCGGCTGGAGGCGTTCGTCGCCGCCGCCGAAAGCCTGGGCTCCTCGCGCAAGGACATCGCAGACCGCCGCGCCACCCCCGAGGCGGCCTGTGCGATCTACACCCGCGTGGTCGATTCCGCCTTCGCCGTCGGCGGCGCCCTGACCGGCGGGGAGAAGGCCGAACTCGGCCCCGACGCGAGGGTCCTGCTCGAATTCTCCCGCGCCGCGGAACTGCTGTCCCGGGAGGACGCGCTGCTCGCCGCCCCCGGCCCGCGCACGGCCGAAACGCTTCGGCAGCTGACCGGCGCCGTCGAGTCCCGCCGGGCCCTCACCGACTCCGCCGCTCGCGACCTCCCCGCCGATCAGCAGGCCGTCTGGGAGTCCGCCGCGAAGAGCGCCGCCTACGCCGACCTCACCGGCGCCGAGGACCGGGCGCTGGCCGCCGGCACTTCCAAGGACAGCCGTGGGGTGCCCGCCGGATGGGATGCCGCCCACAGCGCCATCGCCGCCTCGATGGGGGAGGTCGAGGCGGGGGCGCACCTCGCCGCCGCCGGTCGGGCCGACCCCTTCACCGAAGGGGCGCTCACCCCGGCGGGGGCCGCCGTGCTGCTGGGCCTGGCGGCCGTCGCCGCCTCCCTCGTCATCTCGGTCCGGATCGGCCGGGCCCTGGTCGTCGAACTGGTCTCGCTGCGCAACACCGCCCTGGAGATCGCCCACCGCAAACTCCCGCAGGCCATGGAACGGCTGCGCGCCGGCCAGGAGATCGACGTCGCCGCCGAAACCCCGCCCGGGCCGCCGGCCGAGGACGAGATCACCCAGGTCGGCGAGGCGCTCGGCACCGTCCACCGGGCCGCGCTCAACGCCGCCGTCGAACGGGCGGAACTCGCCGGCGGCATCTCCGGCGTCTTCGTCAACCTCGCGCGCCGCAGCCAGGTCCTGGTGCACAAGCAGCTCACCCTGCTCGACTCGATGGAACGGCGCGCGGACGACCCGAACGAACTGGGTGACCTCTTCCGTCTCGATCACCTGACCACGCGGATGCGCCGACACGCGGAGAGCCTGATCATCCTGTCGGGTGCCACCCCTGGCCGGGCCTGGCGGATACCGGTCCCGCTCACGAACGTCGTGCGGGCCGCCGTCTCCGAGATCGAGGACTACCCGAGGGTCGAGGTCCGCCGGCTCGCGGAAGCCGCCGTGGTCGGCGGCGCCGTCGCCGACCTCACCCACCTGCTCGCCGAACTCATCGAGAACGCGGCCCAGTTCTCGCCGCCGCACACGAAGGTCAGGGTCAGTGGCGAGCCCGTCGGCACCGGATACGTCCTGGAGGTCGAGGACCGCGGACTCGGCATGGGCCCCGACACCCTCGGCGACGCCAACCGCCGCATCGAACAGTCCGAGTCGCTCGACCTCTTCGACAGCGACCGGCTCGGGCTCTTCGTGGTCAGCCGGCTCTCGGCGCGCCACGGAGTGAAGGTGCACCTGCGCACGTCTCCCTACGGCGGCACCACCGCGGTGGTGCTCCTGCCCAACTCCATGCTCCAGAGCGCGATCACGGCGGGCGCCGGAGCCCCCGCCACCGCCTCCCCCAACGGTTCGGCTCCGGACTCCGACACGGGGGCGCGACCGGAGTCGGCGGCCCCCGCTCCGGCCCGTGCCTCGTCCCCGTCGTCCTCACCGGGACCGAAGGTGGTGGTGCGGGCCGAACAGCCGCCCGCCATGGCCGTCGTACGGGAGGACACGCAGCCCCCGACGCCGGCCCCGACGCCGCCCCAGGCGCCGGACCCGGCTCCGGACCCGGCGGGCGAGGAACCCCGTCCGGCCCCGGTGGCTCCGCTCCGGCCACGCGGCCCCGGTGGTGCGGGCGCCCGTACCCAGGCGGCCGCGGCGCCCCCGGCCTCGGTCACGGAACTGCCGCGCCGGGTGCGCCAGGCCAGCCTCGTTCCGCAGCTCCGGGAGGCCCCCGCCGCCAAGGCCCCGACCGCGTCCCGTCCGCCCGAGGAGCCGCCCGGCCGCAGCCCGGAGCAGGCCCGGGACCGGATGGCGGCCTACCGGGCCGGCTGGGTCCGCGGCGCCCAGGAGAACTCCCCTCACGCAGGCAGCGAAGGAGAAGTGTGATGATCGAACACCAAAGGATCGACCTCGACGGCGGCCGCAGGTCCGGCGAACTGGACTGGCTGCTCGACGACCTGGTGCTCCGGGTCCGCGAGGTCCGGCACGCCGTGGTCCTCTCCAACGACGGCCTGGCGGTCGGCGCCTCCAGCGCGCTCAGCAGGGAGGACGCCGAGCACCTGGCCGCGGTGGCCTCCGGCTTCCACAGCCTCGCCAAGGGCGCGGGCCGGCACTTCCACGCCGGGGGCGTGCGCCAGACGATGGTCGAGATGGACGAGGGCTTCCTCTTCGTCGCGGCCGCCGGCGACGGTTCCTGCCTGGCCGTGCTCAGCGCCGCCAGTGCCGACATCGGCCTGATCGCCTACGAGATGGCCCGACTGGTGAAGCGGGTCGGCGAGCACCTCTACACCCCGCCCCGGTTCGCGGCGCGCCCGCCGGCCGCCGGCTGAGGGCGGCGGTCCGGCACATGAACGGCCAGTGGTACGACGCCGACGCGGGCCCCCTGGTCCGTCCGTACGCCATGACCGGCGGGCGTACGAAGCCGGGACCCCACGGGGTCCGCTTCGACCTGATCGCGCTGGTCGTGGTCGATCCGGAGGGGACGGACGAGGCGGCCGAGTCCCTGATGGGCCCCGAGCACCGGGCACTGCTCGGCCTCTGCCGGTCCGAGACCCAGTCGGTGGCCGAACTGGCTGCCGACGCCGACCTGCCGGTGGGGGTGGTGCGGGTGCTGCTCGGGGACCTGCTGGAGGGCGGGCACGTCAAGGTCAGTCGGCCGGTACCACCCGCGCAACTGCCGGACGAGCGGATTCTGCGTGAAGTCATCGAGGGATTGAGAGCGCTTTGATGGGACAGCATGACGAGCGAACTGCCGGAGACGCCCCGGGCGTGGATCCCGGTCCGGGGGAGGACCCCGAACTGGCCGCACTCGCGCTGAAGATCCTGGTGGCGGGCGGCTTCGGGGTGGGCAAGACCACGCTGGTGGGGGCGGTCAGCGAGATCCGGCCGCTGCGGACGGAGGAAGCGCTGAGCGAGGCGGGTGAACTGGTCGACGACACCGGCGGTGTGGCCCAGAAGACCACCACGACGGTGGCCATGGACTTCGGGCGGATCACCATCCGGTCCGGGCTGTCCCTGTACCTGTTCGGTACGCCGGGGCAGGACCGGTTCTGGTTCCTGTGGGACGAGCTGTCGCAGGGCGCGCTGGGCGCGGTGGTCCTCGCCGACACGCGGCGGCTGGAGGACTGCTTCCCGGCGGTGGACTACTTCGAGCACCGGCGCATCCCGTTCGTGGTGGCCGTCAACTGCTTCACGGACGCGCGGCGGTTCGGGGCGCACGACGTGTCGCGGGCACTGGACCTGGAGCAGGGGACGCCGGTGGTGCTGTGCGACGCGCGGGACCGGGACTCGGGGAAGGAAGTACTGATCAGGCTGGTCGAGTACGCCGGGCGGGTGCACACCGCCCGGCTGCTGGACTCGGTGGAGCCGCAGGCCGATTCCGTGTGAACCGGCCCGGTCGGCGGGGCGGGTGGGTCAGTCGGCGATGTCGGCGAGAGCGATCACCTTGTCGATCGGCACCCTGACGAGGAGTTCGGTCGGGACGGCGTTGCGGCGGCCGAAGGCCTCCCCCTGGTCCTCGCCCATGTACCGGGCGCCGATCCGGGTGGCCCAGGTGAGCAGTTCGTCGGCGTCGTCGGCGTAGCCGCTGATCTCGGCGCGGCCCTCCAGGATCACGAAGGAGAAGGGCGGCCGGTCGTCGTCCACGCAGAGCGCGACCCGGCCGTCGCGGGCGAGGTTGCGTCCCTTGACGGTGTCCTTCCCGGTGTTGAAGACGAAGGAATCGCCGTCGAGCACGAACCAGATGGGAGCGATGTGCGGACTTCCGTCCTCGCGCACGGTGGAGAGCTTTCCGGTGCGGGTGGAGTGCGAGACGAATGCCCGCCATTCCTCTTGAGTCATCTTCTTCGCCATGGGGACATCCTCCTTGCCCGAAAGGCACTGGTGGGGAAGGCTTGCGGCACAAGTACGAGGGGTGGGGCGCGGCCGAGTGGCCGACGTCGACGGGGAGGGGCTGGGAATGGCACTGGACAAGCAACTGGACTGGCTGCTGGACGACCTGACGCGCAGGGTCCAGCAGGTGCGGCACGCGGTGGTGCTGTCCAACGACGGCCTGGTCACGGGAGCGAGCGCGGGGCTGGCGCGGGAGGACGCGGAACACCTGGCGGCCGTCGCGGCCGGTCTGCAGAGCCTTGCCAAGGGGTCCGGTCGCCACTTCCGGGCCGGCGAGGTGCGACAGACGATGATCGAGTACGACGAGGGGGCACTCTTCGTCATGGCGGCGGGCGCGGGCAGCAGCCTGTGCGTGCTCAGCGCCGCCGAGTCGGACATCGGCCAGGTCGCGTACGAGATGACGCTGCTGGTCAACCGGGTGGGCGAGCACCTAGGCGTCGCTGAGCGGCGCATCACCGGCGGCTGAGCACGCCCCCGCTCGGGGGTTGTCCACAGGCCTCGCAGGGTGTCGTTGCGCTGAGTTACGGTCTTCACACAGAGTCACTGCTCGTGGGGGAGGACCGTAATGACGCAGATGGGGATCGCACTTCGGGACGATGTGACCGACGGAGCCGCGGACGTGCTGGTGGGGGGCGCGCAGGCCGCCGGTGAACTGGGACTGAGCCGCGGCGAGTTCGCCAGGGCCGTCCAGCTGGGGATCGTCCGGGCCGGGCCGCGCACGCTCGGCGGCGCCGCGCGGTACGCACGGGCCGAGCTGGACCGGGTCAGGTCGGCGGCGGGTCCGCCGGGCGCGCTGCGCGAGCAGGTCGAGACGGTGGCCGGGGCGGAGGCCGCGGCCGAGGTGGTGGGGGTCGGCCCGAGCCGCTTCACCCGGCTCGCGCGCTGCGGGCACGTGATCCCGGTCGGCTACCGGATCAACCGGTACCGGGCCGTTGTGTGGCTCTATCTGACCGCGGAGCTACGGAGCTTCGCCGCGCGGGAGCCCGCGAAGCTGCGCGGGATCGCGCCCCCGGAGGACCGGGAGCTGATGGCGGCCAGGACGGATCTGCGCCCGCGGACCTGGCGCGGGCGGCACATCGGGCTGCTGCTGAGACGAACCGCCGACCCGTGGGAGCGCGCCGCCGTGCTGGCCTCCGTGCTCCCCGAGGACGAGCTGCTGGAGGCCGTGCCCGATCCGCAGGAGCGGATCGTCCTGGCCGCCCTCGGCCCGCCCCTTCCGTACGGGCACCCACAGGTTCCGGCGGCAGCCGCGGTGGCGACGGGACTGCTGAAGGCCGGCCCGCCGGACGAGATCCACTGGTACCGCACCAGCCTGGACTTCGCCCTGGCGGGGGCGCGGGGTCAGTCGAACTCGACGGGGGAGAGGGGGCCGACGTAGACCCAGGCCCCGGCCTCGCGGGAGAAGCTGCTGTGCTCGTGCAGCGAGCCGGTGTGCCGGCCCTCGCGGTAGTGGGCGCGGAACTCCACAGAGCCCTCCGTCTCGAACATCCCGCCACGCTCGGTGGAGAGGATCTCCAGCCGCTCCCAACGCTGTTCGGGATCCAGGTCGAGGCGGTCCGGACGGGTGGTGGGGTGCCAGGAGCGCAGCAGGTAGGCGGTGTCGCCCACGGCGAAGGCGCTGAAGCGGGAGCGCATCAGCCGCTCGGCGGTGGGTGCCGAGCGCGCACCGGAGTGGAAGGTGCCGCAGCACTCCCGGTAGGTGGCGGGCAGCCCGCAGGGGCAGGGGACGGCAGGGGTGGGCATGGGTGTGCTCAGTTCTCCGGGGCGGGCCAGGGCGTGGCTTGTCGATCAGAGGTGGATCAGGGAGCGGGCGGTCGACCAGGACACCCCTAGGAGGGCTTGGCGGGGTACGGGCGGAAGAGGCCCTCCTGGACCACGGACACCAGCAGCCTGCCCTCCACGTCGTAGATGCGGCCCCGGGCCAGGCCACGGCCGCCGTGCGCGATGGGTGACTCCTGGTCGTACAGGAACCACTCGTCCGCACGGAAGGGCCGATGGAACCACATGGCGTGGTCCAGCGAGGCCATGTCGAAACCGCGCATGCCCCACAGGGGCTCCACCGGGATGCGCACGGCGTCGAGGAGGGTCATGTCGCTCGCGTAGGTGAGGGCGCAGGTGTGGATGAGGGGGTCGTCGCCCAGCGGGCCGACCGCGCGCATCCACACGGCGCTGCGGGGATCGGATCCCTTGAGCTCCTCGTGGCTCCAGCGGAGCCGATTGACGTACCGGATGTCGAAGGGCTGGCGGCGGGCCATCCGCTCCAGCGCCTCCGGCAGCGCCCCGAGGTGCTCGCGGATCTCGTCCGCGAGCTTGGGGAGCGTGTCCGGATGAGGAACGTGGTGAGGAGGCAGCTGGTGCTCGATGCCGCCCTCCTCCGGTTGATGGAAGGAGGCGGTGAGATTGAAGATCGTCTTGCCCTGCTGGACCGCGGTGACCCGACGCGTGGTGAAGGACCGCCCGTCGCGCACCCGCTCCACCTGGTACACGATCGGCACCCCGGGGATGCCGGGGCGCAGGAAGTACGCGTGCAGCGAGTGGACCGGGCGGTCGCTCTCGACGGTGCGCCCCGCGGCCACCAGCGCCTGGCCGGCCACCTGCCCGCCGAAGACGCGCTGGAGGGACTCCTGCGGGCTGGCGCCGCGGAAGATGTTGACCTCGATCTGCTCCAGATCGAGCAGATCGACCAGTCTCTCGGCGGGGTTCGTCATCAGAGGATCTCCACGGTCGGGTCCGGCGGGTCCGGGGGTGCGGGCGGGTTCGGCGGGGTGCTGCGGACGGTCAGAGCGCTCCGAGCTCGCCGACGGAGGTGACCCGGATGACGGCCCGGCCCTCCTCGTCGGAGGCGGCCAGGTCGACCTCGGCGCTGATGCCCCAGCCATGGTCGCCGTTCGGGTCCGCGAAGGTCTGGCGGACGCGCCACAGGCCGTGCGCCGGGTCCTCCTCGATCTGCAGCAGCTTCGGGCCGCGTGCGTCGGGGCCGGTGCCCAGGTCGTCGTACTCGTCCCAGTACCCGTCGAGGGCCTCGCCCCAGGCATCCGCGTCCCAACCCGACTCGGCGTCCAGCTCGCCCAGCACGTTGACGTGGTCCAGGGCGGCCAGCTCCACGCGACGGAACATGGCGTTGCGGACCAGGACGCGGAAGGCGCGCGAGTTCGCGGTGACCGGCTTGACCTGGTCGGCCTTCTCCTGGGCCTGCTCCGCCGTCTCCACCTCCGGGTTCGCCAGCTGCTCCCACTCGTCCAGCAGGCTGGAGTCGACCTGGCGGACCAGCTCGCCGAGCCAGGCGATCAGGTCCTGGAGGTCCTCGGACTTGAGGTCGTCGGGGATGGTGTGGTCCAACGCCTTGAACGCGCTCGCCAGGTAGCGCAGCACGATGCCCTCGGTGCGGGCCAGCTCGTAGAAGGAGGTGAACTCGGTGAAGGTCATCGCGCGTTCGTACATGTCGCGGATGATCGACTTCGGCGAGACCGGGTGGTCGCGCACCCACGGGTGGCTCTTCGCGTACACGTCGTAGGCGTGCGAGAGCAGTTCTTCGAGCGGCTTGGGATAGGTGACGTCCTGGAGACGCTCCATCCGCTCCTCGTACTCGATCCCGTCGGCCTTCATCTGGCCGACCTGGATGCCGCGCTCCTTGTTCTGCTGGGCGGCGAGGATCTGCCGCGGGTCGTCCAGCGTGGACTCCACGACGGAGACCATGTCCAGCGCGTAGGAGGGGGACTCCGGGTCCAGCAGGTCGAAGGAGGCCAGGGCGAAGGTGGACAGCGGCTGGTTGAGCGCGAAGTCCTGCTGGAGGTCGACGGTGAGCCGGATGGTGCGGCCCTCCGCGTCCGGGGTGTCGAGCTTCTCGACCACACCGCCGTCCAGCAGCGAGCGGTAGATCGCGATGGCCCGGCGGATGTGCCGCAGCTGGGCCTTGCGGGGCTCGTGGTTGTCCTCCAGCAGGTGGCGCATCGCCTGGAAGGCGTCGCCGGGCCGGGCGATCACCGACAGCAGCATGATGTTGGTGACCTTGAAGCGCGAGGTGAGCGCCTCCGGGTCGGCGGCGATCAGCTTCTCGAAGGTGGTGTCCGACCAGGCGACGAAGCCCTCGGGAGCCTTCTTGCGCACCACCTTGCGGCGCTTCTTCGGGTCGTCGCCCGCCTTCGCGAGCGCCTTCTCGTTCTCGATGACGTGCTCGGGGGCCTGGGCCACCACATAGCCCGCGGTGTCGAAGCCGGCGCGTCCGGCGCGCCCCGCGATCTGGTGGAACTCCCGGGCGCGCAGGGTCCGGACCCGGTTGCCGTCGTACTTGGTGAGCGCGGTGAACAGCACTGTGCGGATCGGGACGTTGACGCCGACCCCGAGGGTGTCCGTACCGCAGATGACCTTCAGCAGACCGGCCTGGGCGAGCTTCTCGACGAGGCGGCGGTACTTGGGCAGCATGCCCGCGTGGTGCACACCGATGCCGTGCCGGACGTAGCGGGAGAGGTTCTGGCCGAACTTGGTGGTGAAGCGGAAGTTGCCGATGAGATCGGCGATCTTGTCCTTCTCCTCGCGCGTGCACATGTTGATGCTCATGAGCGACTGCGCCCGCTCGACCGCCTGGGCCTGGGTGAAGTGCACGATGTAGACCGGCGCCTGCCGGGTCTCCAGCAGTTCGGTGATCGTGTCGGTGATCGGCGTGGTGACGTACTCGTACGAGAGCGGGACGGGCCGGGTCGCGGAGCGGACCACCGAGGTGGGCCGACCGGTACGCCGGGTCAGGTCCTCCTCGAACCGCTTCATGTCGCCGAGGGTCGCCGACATCAGGATGAACTGCGCCTGCGGCAGTTCCAGCAGCGGGATCTGCCAGGCCCAGCCGCGGTCCGGCTCGGCATAGAAGTGGAACTCGTCCATCACGACCTGGCCGATGTCGGCGTGCTTGCCGTCGCGCAGGGCGATGGAGGCCAGCACCTCGGCGGTGCAGCAGATCACGGGAGCGTCCGCGTTCACGGACGCGTCGCCGGTGAGCATGCCGACGTTCTCGGTGCCGAACAGCTTGCAGAGGTCGAAGAACTTCTCCGACACCAGCGCCTTGATCGGAGCGGTGTAGAAGGTCACCTTGTCCTGCGCCAGGGCGGTGAAGTGCGCACCGGCCGCCACCAGGCTCTTGCCGGAGCCGGTCGGCGTGGACAGGATGACGTTCGCCCCGGAGACGACCTCGATCAGCGCCTCCTCCTGAGCCGGGTACAGGGTGATGCCCTGGTCCTCCGCCCACGAGGAGAAAGCCTCGAAGAGGGCATCGGGGTCGGCGTTCGGCGGGAGCTGATCAATGAGGGTCACACCCCCCATCTTGCCTGGCTTCCCCCCGGATCAGGGAACCGGCGGACGGAACGAAGATCACCGACGGTACGCTGTGCCGTCGATGCGGCCCGAACGAAACAGTCGACCGGGCCCGACCACACACCAGCGGGGCGGGGAACGACCATGATGGGTCCGGCGCACTCACTGTCCGGTGCAGCGGCCTGGCTGGGGGTGGGCGCGGCCACCGCGGCCGCCGGCCACCCCATGCCCTGGCCGGTCCTCGTCGTCGGCGCGCTGATCTGCGCCGGGGCGGCCCTCGCCCCCGACCTCGACCACAAGTCGGCGACGATCTCGCGCGCCTTCGGACCGCTCTCCAAAGGCGTGTGCGAGGTGGTCGACAAGATCTCCTACGCCGTCTACAAGGGCACCCGCTCCAAGAAGGACGCCCGCCGCACCGGCGGCCACCGCACCCTGACGCACACCTGGCTCTGGGCCGTGCTGATCGGCGGCGGGGCATCCCTGCTCGCCGTCACCGCCGACCGCTGGGGTGTCCTCGCCCTGCTCTTCGTGCATCTGGTGCTGGCGGTCGAGGGCCTGTTGTGGCGGGCCGCCCGGATGTCCAGCGACGTCCTGGTCTGGCTGCTCGGCGCGACCAGCGCCTGGATCCTCGCCGGTGTGCTCGACCAGCCCGGCAACGGTGCGAACTGGCTGTTCACCGGTACGGGCCAGGAATACCTCTGGCTCGGCCTGCCGATCGTGCTCGGGGCTCTGGTCCACGACATCGGCGACGCGCTCACCGTCTCCGGCTGCCCGGTCCTGTGGCCGCTGCCGATCGCCGGTAAGCGCTGGTACCCGATCGGCCCGCCGAAGGCGATGCGCTTCCGTGCCGGCAGCTGGGTGGAGCTGAAGGTCCTCATGCCGGTCTTCATCCTGCTGGGCGGCTTCGGCGGAGCCTCGGCCCTCGGCTTCATCTGACCCACCTACCGGCGGGGGCGGGACCGCGTCCCACCCCCGCCGCCACCCGGGCGTCCTGACCCGGCTCAGCCGTGCCAGGAGCGCCACAGGGCCGCGTACGCCCCGTCGGCCGCGACCAACTCGTCGTGCGAGCCGAGTTCGCTGATCCGGCCACCCTCGACCACCGCGATCACATCCGCGTCGTGCGCGGTGTGCAGCCGGTGGGCGATGGCGATGACCGTACGGCCGTCCAACACCCGGGCCAGCGAGCGCTCCAAGTGCCGTGCCGCGCGCGGGTCCAGCAGTGAGGTGGCCTCGTCCAGCACCAGCGTGTGCGGATCGGCCAGCACCAGCCGGGCCAGCGCGATCTGCTGCGCCTGCGCCGGGGTCAGCGTGGTGCCGCCGGAACCGACCTCGGTGTCCAGGCCCGCCTCCATGGCACGGGCCCAGCCGTCGGCGTCCACCGCGGCCAGCGACGCCCACAGCTCGGTGTCCCCGGCGTCCGACCGCGCGAGGCGGAGGTTGTCCCGCAGGGTGCCCACGAACACGTGGTGCTCCTGGTTGACCAGCGCCACGTGCTCGCGCACCCGCTCCGCGGGCATCCGGGACAGCCGCGCCCCGCCCAGGGTGACCTCGCCGGTCCGAGGCGCGTAGATGCCCGCGAGCAGCCGCCCCAGCGTGGACTTGCCCGCGCCCGAGGGGCCGACCAGCGCCATCCGGGTGCCCGGCGGCACGGACATCGACACCTGGTGCAGGACGTCCACGCCCTCCCGGTAGCCGAAGTGGACCTCTTGGGCCCGCACGTCCCGGCCCTCGGGCGCCACCTTCGCGTCCCCGGCGTCCGGTTCGATCTCCCGCACGCCCACCAGGCGGCCGAGCGAGACCTGGGCGACCTGCAACTCGTCGTACCAGCGCAGGATCAGACCGATCGGATCGACCAGCATCTGCGCGAGGAGCGCGCCCGTGGTCAGCTGCCCGACCGACATCCAGCCCCGCATCACGCAGAACCCGCCGATCAGCAGCACCGAGCCGAGGATCGTCACGAAGGTGACGTTGATGACCGGGAAGAGGACGGTCCGCAGGAACAGCGTGTACCGCTCCCACGCCACCCACTGCGAGATCCGCCGCTCCGACAGCGCGATCCGCTCCGGCCCGAGGCGGTGCGCCTCGACCGTACGGCCCGCGTCCACCGTCTCGGTGAGCACGGCCGAGACCGCCGCGTAGCCGGCCGCCTCCGAGCGGTACGCCGACGGCGCCCGCCGGAAGTACCAGCGGCAGCCGATCACCAGTACCGGCAGCGCCACCAGCGCGGCGAGCGCCAGCGGCGGCGCGGTCACCGCGAGCGCCCCGAACAACAGCCCCGCCCACACCACGCCGATCGTCAGTTGCGGCACGGCCTCGCGCATGGCGTTCGCCAGCCGGTCGATGTCGGTGGTGATCCGCGACAGCAGGTCACCGGTGCCGGCCCGCTCCAGCACGCCCGGCGGCAGACCCACCGACCGCACCAGGAAGTCCTCGCGCAGATCGGCCAGCATCTCCTCCCCGAGCATCGCCCCACGCAGCCGGACCAGCCGGACGAAGAACGTCTGGACCGCCAGCGCCAGCGCGAACAGCAGGGTCACACGCCCCAGATGCAGCTCACGCGCCCCCGCCGAGAGGTCGTCCACGACCTGGCCCAGCAGGTACGGACCTGCCATGGAGGCGATCACCGCGGCCGCGTTGACGCTCACCAGCACCACGAAGGCCCGCCGGTGGCGCCGGAACAGGCCGCGCACATAGCCCCGTACGGTCGCCGACGTGCCCACGGGCAGGGTCGCGGCCGACTCGGGGGCAGCCGGGTCGTACTCCGGCGGCGCCACGCCGATCATGCGGATTCCTCGATCTCTGTGAGTGCTTCTTCCAGCTCTGTCAGTTCCAGCCCGCCGAGCCGCTGCTCCTCGTCGGTCTCACGGGTGACGACCGCCCGGTAGCGCGGCTCGGACCGCAGCAGATCGCGGTGGGTGCCGACGGCCGCCACCGTGCCCTCGTCGATGAGCACGACCCGGTCCGCGCGGTCCAGCAGCAGCGGCGAGGACGCCAGTACCACCGTGGTCCGGCCGGCGCGCAGGGCCGCGACGCCGTCCGCGATCCGCGCCTCGGTGTGCGAGTCGACCGCGGAGGTCGGCTCGTCGAGCACCAGCACCTCCGGATCCGTGACCAGGGACCGTGCCAGCGCCAGACGCTGACGCTGGCCGCCCGACAGGGACCGGCCGCGCTCGGTGATCCGGGCGTCCATCGGGTCCTCCACCCCGTCCGGCGCCGACTGCAGCAGCGCGTCCAGGACGTCCGCGCACTGGGCCGCGTCCAGCGCCGCGGCGGACTCGACCGCCCCGGAGGCCGGTACGTCGAACAGCTCCCGCAGGGTCCCGGACAGCAGCACCGGATCCTTGTCCTGTACCAGGACCAGGGTGCGCGCGGTGTCCAGGTCGAGCTCGTCCAGCGCGACCCCGCCGAGGAGCACGGACGGCGCCCCGGCCGTGTCGGCCGTGGTCTCGGCGGTCGCAGCCGCCGAAGACGGCGCCCCGGCCTCCGCCTCCGCGCCCGTATCCGAGGCCGCGGCCTCGTCCATCGGGTGGCCGCCCAGACGTTCGGCGAGCCGCCCCGCCAGGTCCGGGTCCCCGCACACGACGGCGGTGAACCGCCCCGCGGGGGCCAGCAGCCCGGTCCGCGGGTCGTACAGGTCCCCGCCCGGGGCGGGTGCCCGCACCGGCTCGGTGCGCGCGGTGCGTTCGGTGGCGGCGACGGCGTCCGTCCGGTTCAGCGACAGCACCCGGGCGGCGCGCTTGGCGGAGGGACGGGAGAAGGAGTACGCCATGGCGATCTCCTGGAAGTGCCGCAGTGGATAGAGCAGGGTCGCCACCGCGCTGAACGCGGCGACGAGTTCGCCCACCGCGATGCGCCCGTCCGACACGAGCGTGGCGCCGTACCAGACCACCGTGATCATCAGGGCGCCCGGGAGCACCACCTGGATCGCGGAGATCAGCGCCCACATCCGCGCGCTGCGCACGGCGGCCTTGCGGACCTCCTGCGAGGCCTCGCGGTAGCGGCCGAGGAAGAGTTCCTCACCCCCGATGCCGCGCAGCACGCGCAGGCCCGCGACGGTGTCGGAGGCCAGCTCCGTGGCCTTGCCCGCCTTCTCCCGCTGCACGTCGGCGCGTCGGGTGGCGCGCGGCAGCAGGGGCAGCGGGGCCAGGGCGATCAGCGGAACACCGATGGCCACGACCACACCGAGCTCCGGGGCGAAGAACAACAGGCCCACGCAGACCAGGACGACGGAGAAGAGGGCCGCGAGGAAACGCGAGACCGCCTCGACGAACCATCCGATCTTCTCCACGTCGCCCGTGGACACGGCGACCACCTCACCCGCGGCGACCCGTCGGGTGAGGGCGGAGCCCAGCTCGGCCGTCTTGCGCGCGAGGAGCTGCTGCACCCGGGCCGCGGCGGTGATCCAGTTGGTGACGGCGGTGCGGTGGAGCATCGAGTCGCCGACCGAGATGGCGACCCCGATGGCCAGGAGCAGCGCGCCGACGAGCAGCAGCCTGTTCGGCTCGTGGTCGACCACCGCGTCGACGCCGAGGCCCACCGCGTACGGCAGGGCGGCGACGCCGGTGAAGTGCAGCATTCCCCAACACAGGCTCTTGAGCTGGCCGCCGAGTTGACCGCGCCCCAGCCACAGCAGGAACCGGGGGCCGGAACGAGCGTCGGGTACCCCTGGATCCGGATACGGAAGATCGCTGATCTGCATGACGCCCCATGACTGGTCGAGTGGTCCAAACCGAGCAAGGTTCGCCTTCCGGACGGGTGCCGGGCAATCGATTTTCCGCGGGGTGCCCGCCGCGGCCAGCAGGTTTACGGCATCGGGTGGCGGCGCGGCACCTGGTCACGGGGGTCGCACGCCCCGGCGCTCAGGGGCGGGTGGCGTGCTCCAGTTCGAGCAGAGCGGAACGGTAACTCCGCCCCGTCGCCCGGTCCATGCCCACCTCGCACATCCGGTTCGCCGACAGATGCGCGTCGAAGGCCCGCGCGGTCACCTCCGCCGCCTCGCGCGCCGTCGCCGAGGCCGTCAGCTCCGGATGCAGCATGCCCCGGTCGCCCGCGAAGGCGCAGCAGCCCGCGTCGTCGGGGACCACCACCTCCTCGGCGCACGCCTGGGCGACCGCCCGCAGCCGGTCCTCGTCGCCGAGGTGCCGCATCGAACAGGTGGGGTGGAGCACGGCGGATCCCACCGTGCGCCGGATCTCCAGCCGTGGCAGCAGCTCGTCGGCGGCCCACACGATCGAGTCGAGGACCCGCAGCTCCGCGTGGAGGGCCCGGTTCTCCGGCGTCAGGTACGGGACCACCTCGCGCGCGATGCCCAGCGTGCAGGAGGAGGCGTCGACGACCAGCGGCAGCAGCCCGCCGGCCGTCCAACCCCAGGCCGCCTCGACGATCCGGTTGGCCATCACCCGGGTGCCGGCCTCGTAGCCCTTCGAGTGCCAGATCGTCGCGCAGCACGTGCCGCCGACGTCGCCGGGGATCCAGACGGGTCGGCCGGCCCGCTCCGACACGGCGACCACGGCCTGGGGCAGCGAGGGGCCGGGCCGGCCCTCCGAGGCGCCGAAGATCCGGTTGACGCAGGCCGGGTAGTACACGGCTGCGGCGCCCACCCGCCGGGTCGTCGGCAGGTGCCGCGCCGCGGCGCCGGGGAGCTCCGCGAGCCACCGCGGGACCAGATCCGGGCGTACGGCCTTGCGCGCGGCCCCGGTGAACGCCGCCAGCAGGGGGTCCCCGACCCGGGAGGGGATGCGGTCGGCGGCCGCCACCGCCAGCCGGGCGGCGGACTCGGCGGCCCCGAACCGCCGGGCGGCCAAGGCGGCGGCCGCCTCCTCGCGCGGGCTGTGCCGGCGGTGGCGGAAGTCCTTCATCAGCGCCCCGGTGTCGATGCCGACCGGGCAGGCGAGCTTGCAGGTGGAGTCGCCCGCGCAGGTGTCCACCGCGTCGTAGCCGTAGGCGGCGAGCAGCCCGTCCAGCACGGGGGAGCCGGGCTGCTGGCGCATCATCTCGCGGCGCAGCACGATCCGCTGGCGCGGAGTGGTCGTCAGGTCCTGGCTGGGGCAGACCGGTTCGCAGAAGCCGCACTCGATGCAGGGGTCGGCCACCGCCTCCACCTGCGGAATGGTCTTCAGCCCGCGGAGATGGGCGCGGGGGTCGCGATCGAGCAGGACACGCGGCGCGAGCACCCCGTCCGGGTCGACGAGCCGTTTGGTGCGCCACATCAGGGCGGCGGCCGCGGGGCCCCATTCCAGCTCCACGAAGGGGGCCATGTTGCGGCCCGTGGAGTGCTCCGCCTTCAGGGAGCCGTCGAACCGCTCCACGGTGAGCCGGCAGAAGGCGTCCATGAAGGCCCCGTACCGCTCGACGTCGGCGGGGTCGGAGGCGTCGAAGGCGAGCAGGAAGTGCAGGTTGCCGTGGGCCGCGTGGCCGGCCACGGCCGCGTCGAAGCCGTGCTCCGCCTGGAGCGCGAGGAGCGCCTCGCAGGCTTCGGCCAGCCGGGCCGGCGGCACCGCGAAGTCCTCGGTGATCAAAGTGGTGCCCCGGGCGCGGGCGCCGCCGACGGCGGTGACGAAAGCCTTGCGGGCCTGCCAGTAGCCGCCGACCGTCCGCGGGTCGCCGGTGAAGGTGTTGGTGATCGAGGCCACCGGGGCGACCAGGTCGAGCCCCTCCAGGACCCGGGCGGCCCGGTCCGCGCAGGCGTCCCGGCCGGCGCGGTCCGCGGCCCGGAACTCCACGAGCAGGGCCGTCGTCGCGCGGGGCAGGTCCGCCCAGTCGGCGGGCACCCCGGCGACGCTGACGGAGGCGCGCAGGGTGTTGCCGTCCATCAGCTCGACGGCGACGGCGCCCGCTTCGTTGAACAGCGGCGCGGCCGCGGCCGCCGCGTGCAGCGAGGGGAAGAACAGCAGGGCCGAGCAGACCTCGCGGTCCAGCGGGAGGGTGTCGAGGACGACCTCGGAGATGAAGCCGAGGGTGCCCTCCGAGCCGACCATGAGTCCGCGCAGGATCTCGACGGGGGTGGTGCCGTCCAGGTAGGCGTCGAGGCGGTAGCCGGTGGTGTTCTTGATCGCGTACTTGGCGCGGATCCGGGCGACCAGCGCGGGATCGGCCTCCATCTCCCGCTTGATCTCCATGAGCCCGTGGCACAGGGCCGGCTCGGCGCGTGACAGCTCCTCGTCGGCGAGCGGGTCGGCGGTGTCCACGACGGTGCCGCCGGGCAGGACGAAGGTGAGGGAGGAGAGTGTGCGGTAGGAGTCGCGGGTGGTGCCCGCCGTCATGCCGGACGCGTTGTTGGCGACGACCCCGCCCAGGGTGCAGGCGGCGGCGCTGGCCGGGTCGGGGCCCAGGATCCGGCCGTGCCGGGCGAGGGCCGCGTTGGCCCGGGCCACGGTGGTGCCGGGCCGGATCCGGGCCCGCCGGCCCTCCTCCAGCACCTCGATCCCGGCCCAGTGGCGGCGTACGTCGACCAGGATGTCCTCGCCCTGCGCCTGGCCGTTCAGCGAGGTCCCGGCGGCCCGGAAGACGATCTCGCGCTGCCGGCCGTGGGCGTACGAGAGCACCGCGGAGACGTCGTCGATGTCCTCGGCGATCACCACGACCTGGGGGACGAAGCGGTACGGGGAGGCGTCGGAGGCGTAGCGGACCAGGTCGGAGACCTTCCACAGCACTTTCTCGGGGCCGAGCAGTGCGGTCAGCTCGGTGCGCAGAGGCTCGGGCGTGCCGCCGGACCGGTGCCCGGGGAGCCGGTCGGGGGCGGGGCCGCGGATGCCACGGGGGCGCAGGGCCCCCGGCTTCGGTTCCAGCAGCGGCATCTGCGACCCCTCGCGTCATGGAGGCCCCCGGGTGGCCTACTCAGCAGGTGTGCTCCGCCGGGGCGTCCGACAGGGCGTTCAGCAGCCCGCCGAGCACCTCGCGCTGGTCGGCGGTCAACGGAGCCAGGATCTCCTCCGCCGCGTCGGTTCGCGCGTTGCGCAGCCGGCGCAGCGTGGCGCGGCCGGTGTCGGTGAGCTCGATCCGGATGACGCGGCGGTTCGCGGGGTCGGGCGCGCGCCGTACGCACTCGGCCGCCTCCAGGCCGTCCACGAGGGTGGTCACCGCACGCGGGACGACTTCCAGGCGGGCGGCGAGATCCGCCATACGGGGTGCCTGCTCGCCCTCGTAGTGCGAGACGAGGCGCAGCAAACGACTCTGGGCGGGAGTGATCCCGAGCGGCACCATGTGGCGCTTCTGGATCCGGTGCAGCCTGCGCGTCAGGCGCAGGAGCTGTTCGGCGAGGAGACGATCGCTGTCGGAGGCGGAGCTCATGCGGGAACGATATCAGGATGCCGTTCATTGTGAGCATAGGTAACAATGACCTATGCTCCAATGGTCCCGACCTCGCCGAAGGGGACCTTCGCGTAGACCGACCGACCGACCCGACGACCGACCTCCGACCCCCGAGAGGGTGCCCATGCCGCACGACGAACCGAAGTGGATCCCATCGAAAGAGCCCATCGACCCCACCCGTCCCGCCCCGGCGGAGCAGCCGCGTGAGCTGCGCCGCATCGTGGGGCTGTTCCGGCCCTACCGTGGCCGGCTGGTCGTCGTCGGTCTGCTGGTCGGCGCCTCCTCGCTGGTCGGCGTCGCCTCGCCGTTCATGCTCCGGGAGATACTCGACGTCGCGATCCCGCAGGGCCGCACGGGGTTGCTCAGCCTGCTCGCGCTCGGCATGATCCTGACCGCCGTCGTCACCAGCGTCTTCGGTGTGCTCCAGACCTTCATCTCCACCACCGTCGGCCAGCGCGTCATGCACGACCTGCGCACCGCCGTCTACGCACAGCTCCAGCGGATGCCGTTGGCCTTCTTCACGCGGACGCGCACCGGGGAGGTGCAGTCCCGCATCGCGAACGACATCGGCGGCATGCAGGCCACC
Organism: Streptomyces sp. CLCI03; assembly: GCF_053615355.1. NCBI lineage: Bacteria > Bacillati > Actinomycetota > Actinomycetes > Kitasatosporales > Streptomycetaceae > Streptomyces > Streptomyces sp. CLCI03. The sequence goes on from NZ_CM132132.1 coordinate 7,053,429, forward strand.
GTCACCTCCACCGCGACCTCCCTCGTCTCGAACCTGACGGCCGTCATCGCCACGGTGGTCGCCATGCTCGCGCTCGACTGGCGGCTCACCGTGGTCTCGCTGCTCCTGCTGCCCGTCTTCGTGTGGATCAGCCGGCGGGTCGGACACGAGCGCAAGAGGATCACGACGAAGCGGCAGAAGCAGATGGCCGCCATGGCCGCGACGGTCACCGAGTCGCTCTCGGTGAGCGGCATCCTGCTCGGCCGCACCATGGGCCGCTCCGAGTCCCTCACCGCCGCCTTCTCCGCGGAGTCGGAGAAGCTCGTCGACCTCGAGGTGCGCTCCAGCATGGCCGGGCGCTGGCGGATGTCCACGATCGGCATCGTCATGGCCGCGATGCCCGCGCTCATCTACTGGGCGGCAGGCATAGCCCTGCAGACGGGCGCCCCCTCGCTGTCCGTCGGCACCCTCGTCGCCTTCGTCACGCTCCAGCAGGGCCTGTTCCGGCCCGCCGTGAGCCTGCTGTCGACCGGCGTGCAGATACAGACCTCCCTCGCACTGTTCGCCCGCATCTTCGAGTACCTCGACCTGCCGGTCGACATCACCGAGCGTGCGGACCCGGTGCGGCTGGACCGGGCCAAGGGCGAGGTCACCCTGGAGGACGTGCACTTCGCCTACGACGCCAAGAACGGTCCGACCCTCTCGGGGATCGACATCACCGTCCCGGCCGGCGGATCCCTCGCCGTCGTCGGCCCGACCGGCTCCGGCAAGAGCACGCTCAGCTACCTGGTGCCCCGGCTCTACGACGTCACGGGCGGACGGGTCGCCCTCGACGGGGTGGACGTGCGCGACCTCGACTTCGACTCGCTGGCCCGCTCGATCGGCGTGGTCTCCCAGGAGACGTACCTCTTCCACGCCTCGGTCGCCGACAACCTGCGCTTCGCCAAGCCGGACGCCACCGACGAGGAGATCACCGAGGCGGCCCGCGCGGCCCAGATCCACGAGCACATCGCCTCCCTGCCCGACGGGTACGACACCCTGGTCGGCGAGCGCGGTTACCGGTTCTCCGGAGGCGAGAAGCAGCGCCTGGCCATCGCCCGCACGATCCTGCGGGATCCGCCGGTGCTGATCCTCGACGAGGCCACCAGCGCCCTGGACACCCGTACCGAGCACGCCGTCCAGCGGGCCATCGACAACCTCTCCGCCGGACGCACCACCATCACCATCGCCCACCGTCTCTCCACCGTCCGCGACGCCGACCAGATCGTGGTGCTGGACGCCGGGCGCATCGCCGAACGCGGCACCCATGAGGAGCTGCTGAAGGTCGACGGTCGCTACGCCGCACTGGTCCGCCGGGATCGGGACGCCGCGCTGACGCCCGAGCCGCCGGAGGGCTTCCAGCTGGCTCCGGTAAACGTGTGACCGTATGACAGGCGCGCGGGCCGGGTGCCGGAAATATGACAAATCGGGGGTTAGCTTTCCCGTATGCGTCATGAGAACCGGCCGCCGCAGCGCCGTTCCCGGCTGACCCGCCGGGGCCGGCTGGCGCTCTTCCTCGGCACGCTGCTCGCCCTCGGCGCGGCGGTCCTGATACCGATGCTGCGCGGCGCCGACGTACCGGAGACGCCACGTCGGCTGCTGATCCCCGAGGGCTGGCGGGCCCAGCAGGTGTACGCCGCGGTCGACCGCGAGCTGAAGCTCCCGCCGGGATCCACGAAGGCGGCGGTGGCCACCACCGGGCTGGCACTGCCCGCGGAGGCCAAGGGCAATCCGGAGGGCTACCTCTTCCCGGCGACGTACCCGGTGACCTCGAAGTCCACCCCGGCCACCCTCCTCACGCACATGGTGCGGACGGCGAACGAGAAGCTCGCCACCCGGGCCGTCGCCGACGGCGGCAAGGCCCACGGAATGACCCCGTACCAGACGGCCACCCTCGCCAGCATCATCGAGGCGGAGGCCGAGGGCCGCGCCGACATGGGCAAGGTCGCACGGGTGGTGCACAACCGGCTGGCGAAGTCGATGCCGCTGCAGATGGACTCCACCATCAACTACGCGCTGAACCGCAGCACCGTGGACACCAAGCTGAGCGACACCCGGATCGACAGTCCCTTCAACAGCTACGAACGCCAGGGACTGCCACCCACGCCGATCGACAACCCCGGGCTGGCGGCGATGGCGGCCGCGGTCGCCCCGACACCCGGCGACTGGTTGTTCTTCGTCACCGTCAAGCCGGGTGACACCCGCTTCTCGGCGACCTACGAGGAACACAAGAAGCACGTCGCGGAGTTCAACCGGATCCGCGCGGGCGCGGGCCCCCGCACAGGTCAGGCCGGTCCCACCGGGAAATGAGGGGCGCCGGCCCGGGCAGCGGCTCTACGATCGGCGGCCTGCCGGACGCGTCGACCGAGGGGGCCGAGAGCCGTGAACTGGCCATGGAGAGCGAAGCCGCCGCGCGGCGGGTCGGCGGCCCGCGCCGAGGAGCCCGTACGCGCCGAGGAACCCGCGAGCGCCGAGCAGGCCGAGCAGGCCGAAACGGCCCGGCGGCATGCGATCGAAGAACGCTGGGGAGGGCGGACGGCGGCCTGGGCCGACTGGCTGGCCCGTTCCCCGGCCGGTGTGGACCTGTGCCTGTGGTGGCAGAAGCGGAACGATCTCATCCCGCTTGTCGGCGAGGAGCGTTACCAGGTCCGCCTCGCCGAACTGCTCTCCCGGGCGGCCCCCCGCGATCTCGCGGCCATGGGACTCGGCTGTTCCCGGCGCGTCGACCGGGCCTGCCGCACCCCCGAGATCTGCGGGCAGGATCCCGAGCCGCGGCCGGACGACCGCCCCTACCGCCGCAGCGGCCCCGTCCCGGGGGCGTGCAGCTCCTTCATCGACTGCTACAGCCCGCACGAGATCCGGGTCCGGTTCAACGGCGACGACCGCCACAGCGCGGTGATGCTGCTCCGGGGCGGGCCCAGCCGGGCGCTGCTGTGGGTGGACGGTGCACCCGTCCTGGAGGGGGAGTGGCTGGACAACGGCGGCTACTGGCTCGACGAGCGGTTCTTCGTCGTCCGGACCGGCGGCCCGGACGACCACCCCGAGCAGGGGTACACCTCCATCGGCCAGTGGCTCTACGACATCGTGTCACTGCTGGTCTACGACGCCGAGCTGCGGATCCCCTACGTCCTGGTCCCCGGGCCCACCGAGAACTGGCGCGACCCGGTCGTCGAGGTGCGGGACGGGACGGTCCGCGTCTACGTGGACGAGGGGGCCCAGGCGGCCTCCACCCCGGACCGGGAGTTCCCCGTCGGGGCGCCCGAGGCAGGGTGAGGCGTGACGCCGATCAGGTCGTGGGGCCCCCGAAATCGGGCAGGGTGACCGAGCCGTCCGCGGCGAGGGGGAAGCCCGGATTGTGCGCGACTTCCCAGCAGTGGCCGTCCGGGTCGGTGAAAGCACTGGAATAGAACCCGATCGCGTTGACGGCCGCGGCCTTGGTGACGGTGCCGCCCGCCCGTCGTACCGCGGCCAGCAGCTCGTCCACCTCGGCCTCGGAGCGGACGTTGTGGGCGAGGGCGATCCCCCCGAACCCACCGGTCCCCCTGACCGGTCCGGGCTCGACCCCGCAGTCGCGAGCCAGTTGCTCCCGGTCCCACAGCACCAGCGCGAGCCCGCCGGCCTGGAAGAAGACGGTTTCCTCGACCTCCTGTCCCCGCCAGCCCAGGGCCTCGTAGAAACCCTTCGATCGGGCGAGATCGGAAACCCCCAGGGTGACGAGGGTGATGCGCTGCTCCATGCGAGCACAGTAGAACGCCGCGGGCCGCGGCGCCGTGCGGCTGTCCCCGGCCGCACGCTCAGTCGCCGAAGTAGGCCTGGGCCACCGCGTAGGTGTCCTCGTAGAGGTGATAGCGGGTGATCCGCCCGTCCCGGACCGTGGCGTGCAGGGCGAACGCGGTGTCGATGTCCCGGCCCGTCCTGCGGACCTCGGACACCATGCGGCCGAGGAGCACCACGTCGTCGCCCTCGGCGATGACCTGGCGGAGCTCGAACCCCTTGGTCCGCACATGTGTTGCCGGCAACTCGAAGAACGTCCGCATGCCGTCCGGAGAGTCGACCTCCGGAACCCACGGAAGGCCCGGCGGGTGCGGGATGCCACCCGGGAGGGCCCGGTGGATCAGCCCACCGGCGCCCCCGCCGCTTCGCGGCTCAGGAGCCGGCGGATCTCGCGGACCGCCGCGCCGCCCGCGCGGTTGGCGCCGATGGTCGACGCCGACGGGCCGTAGCCCACCAGGTGGATCCGCTCGTCACGCACGGCCCGGGTCCCCTCGGCGCGGATGCCGCCGCCCGGCTCGCGCAGGCGCAGCGGGGCGAGATGGTCGACGGCCGCCCGGAATCCGGTGGCCCACAGGATCACGTCCGCGTCCACGTGACTCCCGTCCGCCCAGGCGACACCGGTGGGGGTGATCCGGTCGAAGACGGGCCGCCGGTCGAGCACGCCCGAGGCGAGCCCGGCCCGGACGGCGTCGTTCAGCGGGAGTCCCGTCACGCTGACCACGCTCTGCGGCGGCAGCCCTCGGCGCACGCGCTCGTCCACCAGGGCCACCGCGGCCCGCCCCTCGGCCTCGCCGAAGCTCCCGTCGCGGAAGACCGGGGGCCGCCGGGTCACCCAGGTGGTCCCCGCCGCCACCTCGGCGATCTCCAGCAGGTGCTGCACCGCCGAGGTGCCCCCGCCGACGACGATCACCCGCGCCCCGGCGAACTCCCGCGGCCCCGGATAGTTCGCGGTGTGCAGTTGGCGGCCGCGGAAGGTCTCCTGGCCCGGGTAGCGCGGCCAGAACGGCCGGTCCCAGGTTCCGGTGGCGTTGATCAGGGCCCGGGGCGACCAGACGCCGGCCGAGGTCTCCACGCGCAGCCGCCCCGCGTCCCCCTCGCGTACGGCGGACACGTCCACGGGGCGGCGTACGCGCAGGTCGAAGCGGTCCTCGTACGCGGCGAAGTACTCCCCGACGACCTGCGAGGACGGCCGTAGCGGGTCGGCGCCCGTCAGCTCCATGCCGGGCAGGGCGTGCATGCCGTGGACCTTGCCGTAGGTGAGCGAGGGCCAGCGGAACTGCCAGGCCCCGCCCGGGCGGGGGGCGTGGTCGAGCACCACGTGGTCGATCCCCGCCCGGCCGAGGTGGTAGGCGCTGGACAGGCCCGCCTGCCCGGCGCCGATGACCACGACGTCCACGTCCACGTCCACCGGCACATCCGCGTCCCGCCGCATGTTGTTCACGGTTCTACCAACTTCGGGCGGGTGCCGGATCTTCCCGGGCTCCTGCGTGAGCCGTCGAGGTGGCCGTTCACACGCTCAGCGGCCGCCCCCGTCGTGCGAGGCGGTGCCGGCGGGGCGCAGGGTCGCCAGGACCGGACCGGTCGGCTGCAAGGTGAGCCCGGGGAAGACCCCGGCCCGGGTGTTCCCGCTGTCCAGGTGGAACCGCTGCGCAAGCACCGCCAGTACGAGCGCGGCCTCCACCAGCGCGAACCGCGCCCCCAGGCAGGCCCGCGGGCCGCCGCCGAAGGGGAACCAGGCGTGCTCGGGCACCGGATGCGGGGCGTCCGCGTCCCACCGCTCCGGGCGGAAGGCCTCCGGGTCCGGGAACCACCGGGCGTCGCGGTGCATCGACCAGGGGCTGGTCCACACCGAGGTCCCGGCCGGTATCGCGCGCCCGCCGAGCGTCGCGCCCTCCGTGGCCACCGCCGAGATCAGCCAGATCGGCGGATAGATCCGCAGGGCCTCCTTGACGACCTGCTGGGTCCAGGGCAGCCGCGCGTAGTCGTCGTAGGTCGGCAGCCGCCCGCCGAGCACCCGGTCGAGCTCCTCCGTCAGCCGGGCCCGTGCCGACGGCGCCCCCGACAGCAGCTGCCAGGCCCAGGTCAGGGTGGTCGAGGTGGTCTCGTGGCCGCCGATGTAGAGGGTGATCGACTCGTCCCGCAGCTCCTTGCGCGAGAGCGGGCCGCCGGTCTCGTCGCGGGCCGCGAGCAGTCGGCTCAGCAGGTCGTCCCGTTCCGCACCGGCGCTCGACGCCGCCTCGTGCTCCCGTATGACGTGCTCGATCTCCCGGTCGAGCACCGCCACCGCCTCCCGCATCCGCCGCCGCCCGGGAGTGCGCACCCACGGCGGCAGGAACAGCGTCAGCCCGCGGAACTCCGCGCCCAGTTCCCGCTGCGCCGTGGCCATGGCCGCGCTGATGGGCCCCTCCCGGCCGGCGGCGTCGCTCCCGAAGAGCGTGCGCACCGCGATCCGCTGGGTGAGTCCGGCCATCTCCCGGTGCACATCGATCCGTCGGCCCGCGCGCCAGCCGCTCGCCAGGGCGTCCGCGCACTCGACCATCGTCGCGGCGTACGAGCGCACCTGGCGCGGCCGTACGGCCGGCTGGACCAGCGCGCGCTTGCGCCGCCAGTCGTCCCCGGTGGCGACGACCACCCCGTTGCCCAGCAACTGGCGGAAGGCCCAGCCCAGTTCCGTCGGCCGAAAGGTGGACTCGACGGCTCCGAGCAGCTCCCCGGCGTGCTCGGGCCGGGAGACCAGGATGTTGCGCCGGCGGCCGAGCGCCCAGGGCACCCAGTCGCCGTAGCCGTCACGCAGGGACTCGAAGAAGGACAAGGGGTCGCGGGCGAAGGCGGGGAGGTTGCCGAGCAGCGGCCAACGGCGCGGTCCGCCGCTGCGGGCGTCCGGGGTCAGGGTCGCGGTCACGCAGGCATGGTGACAGTCGCCCCCGCAGGCCGCCAGAGAGCGGACACGGTCTCCTCGGGGCGGCGCGCGGCCGCCGAGCAGCGACGCGGTGGCCCCCTCGGCCGGCTACGCGGTCCGGCGCGCGGACAACCAGTCGTACGCCGCGTCCGCGCTGAACTGCGGCTGCCCGCCCGGGAAGAGGAGGCCGGCGGAGGCGAAGGCCGGGTCACCCGCGATGGCCGGGGTGTACGGGACCGCCACGCAGGCCATGCCCGCGGCGTGCGCGGCCCGCGCCCCGGGCGCCGCGTCCTCGACGACCACGCAGTCGGCGGGCTCGGCGCCCAGCCGACGGGCCGCCTCCAGGAACACGTCCGGAGCGGGCTTGCCCCGCGCCACCTCCTCGGCGGACACCGTCGTCGTCAGCAGCGCGTCCAGCCCGGTGCCCGACAGCACCGCGTCGATCGCCTCCAACGAGGAGCCGGAGGCCACCGCCATCGCCACGCCCTCGCCGTGCAGCCGCTCGACGAACCCCCGCATCTGCGGGAAGACCTCGGTCCGGGTGCGGGCCAGCTCCAGGTAGGCGGCGTTCTGCTCGGCGAGCAGCTGCTCGACCGGTGCCCGGATCCCGTACCGGTCCCGCAGGATCTCCAGGGTCTCGCGCGTGCCGATGCCGATGAAGCGGGAGTGCTGCTCCCACGTGAAATCGGGGACCCCGTGCCGCTCCAGGGTGCGGCGCCCGGACTCGTAGTAGTTGGGCTCGCTGTCCACGAGGGTGCCATCGAGATCGAATATGACGGAAATCATCCGTTACGCCCGTCCTGCAGGTCGCGTCCTGTTTCGATAATCCTGTCAGGTTTTGCTGGCATTTCTGCCCACGGATTCGACCAGCGGCAACAAGCGGTGCGGCACCCGCTCGCGCAGTGCCACCTCCGTACGGGTGCGGACCACGCCCGGGAGCTGGATCAGCCGCTGGATCACGTCCTCCAGGTGCCCGTTGTCCCGGGCCGCCACCCGGGTCAGCAGGTCCCCGCCGCCGGTGATCGAGAAGGCCTCGATGATCTCGGGCACGGCGGCCAGCGCGTCCCCCACGTCGTCCAGATGGCCCTGCGTGACCTCGATGTGCACGAAGGCCAGCACCGGATGGCCCAGCGCGGCGGGGGAGAGCACCGGCCCGGTGCCGGTGATCACACCGGTGCGCTCCAGCCGGTCCAGCCGTGCCTGCAAGGTGCCGCGCGCGACGCCGAGGATCCGGGCGTACTCACGGACACTGGTGCGCGGCTGCTCGATCAGCAGGCGCAGAATTCTGGTGTCGAGCTCGTCCACCGCCACGCCCCGACTGTACCAATGGCCCCGTTCACCCCGATGGTTCCCGGCCAGGTGCCTGGTCGGTGTGCAGCTCGGGCTGACTCCGGTAGAGCAGGCCCACGACCAGCACCGTCGCGCCGGCCGGCAGCAGCAACCAGCCCACGGTCGCACCGGTCCGCAGCAGCAGCGCCCCGAGGAACCCGCCGGCGAACATGGCCAGGACGGACAGGCCGCGCAGCTTCCAGCCGGCCGTCCCGAACCCGTACGTGTTCTCCCGCCCCATGGCGGTCGCGCCGATGAAGGCGGTCATGGAGCGGGTGACCAGCGTCGTCGGCACCCCGGGCACGTTCGCCCGCATGATCGTGGTGTTGCGCAACCCCATCGCCAGGGCCAGAACCGCCATCGTCGCCAGATGCCGCCGTGACGGCGATCCGTACTGCGTGGCCAGGCCCCAACCGATGCCCGCCGCGGTCAGGATCAGCACCGCCTCGGAGATGAGGCCTATGACGAACCAGCGCCTCCCACGGACCTCGGTCACGGACTCCAGGTGCGATCCGCACACCACCCCGACGACGAACGCGGCCAACGAGACCCCGGGCGCCAGCGTCTCCAGCCGCCCCGCCCCCGCCGCCCCGAAGGCCACGAACAGCACGTTGCCCGTCTGCATCGCCGTGAAGGCCGGCCCGAGCGCCAGCAGACTCGCCGCCTCCACCAGCCCGGTCACCCCGGTCAGCACGACCATCAGCGCGGGCATGCGCGGGGGGAGCAGCGGCGGACCGGCCCTCCGCCCGGCCTCCCGGTTCTCGTCCATGACGCCCGACAGTGACACGCCCGCCCGGGTGCTCCGGCGTCGACATGCCGGAAGGCATAGGGTCCGAAGGATGAGTGACCTGTTGCTGGTGAGGCACGGCGAGACCGCCTGGAGCGCGAACGGGCGGCACACGGGACGCACCGACCTGCCGTTGACCGCGCGCGGGGTCGAGGAAGCCATCGAGCTGGCCCCCTTCTTCCGGGACCAGCGGCCCGCCCTGGTGCTGACCAGCCCCCTGCGCCGGGCCGTCGCCACCGCCGAACTCGCCGGGCTCACCGGCGGCGAGACCGACCCCGACCTGTACGAATGGGACTACGGCGGCTACGAGGGGATCACCACCGCGGAGATCCGCGAGAGCACGCCGGACTGGTCCCTGTGGACCCACGGCGTCCCGCCCGGCGACGCCGAGCACCCGGGCGAGAGCGCCGCCCAGGTGGGCGCCCGCGCCGACCGCGCCCTGGCCCGCGTCGCCCCCGTGCTCCGCGCGGACGACGGCGACGTGGTGCTCGTCGCGCACGGCCACTTCCTGCGTGTCCTCACCGCCCGCTACCTGCGTCTGGAGCCCGAACACGGCCGGCTCTTCCTGCTGCGCACCGGCACGGTCAGCGTGCTCTCCACGGAACACGACCTCCCGGTGATCGCGGGCTGGAACACCCGCCCCTGACAGCGGCGCCGACCGCGGTCGCCTCGCCTCGCGCGGCGCTGCCGTGTGCGTGACCATTCGTACATGGGTCACGACTCGTACACGGACGACGGCAGTGCGGGTGCCGGACCGGAGGGCCTGGACGCGAGGCTCAAGGCCAACGCGATCGGCTTCCTCGACGCACTCGTCATCGGCCTGAACTCCACCTCGCCCGCCTACTCCCTGGCCGCCGTCCTCGGCCCGATCGTGGCGCTGGCCGGTATCTACGCGCCCGGCGTGATGCTGGCCTCCTTCGTCCCGATGCTGCTCATCGCCGCCGCCTTCTACTACCTCAACAAGGTCGACCAGGACTGCGGGACGACCTTCTCCTGGGTCACCCGCGCCATGGGCCCCTGGGCGGGTTGGCTCGGCGGCTGGGCGATCGCCATGACCGGCGTCCTCGTCATCGGCTCCCTCGCGGACGTCGCCGTGAACTTCGGGCTGCTCGCCGTCGGACTCGACAGCTGGGCCGCCAACGCCTGGATCCGGCAGGGCCTCACCGTCGCGGTGATCCTCGCCATGACCCTCATCTGCGTCATCGGCACCGAGCTCTCGGCCCACCTCCAGGACGTCCTGATCCTCGCCCAGGTCTTCTTCCTGCTGGCCTTCGCCGTGGTCGCCATCTACCGCGTCTACGCCGACACCAGCACCCTGGACTCGATCGAGCCGTCCCTCAGTTGGCTCAACCCCTTCGGCGCGGGCGGCGCCGCCCTCACCGGCGGGCTGCTGCTCGGCGTGTTCATCTACTGGGGCTGGGAGTCGGCGGTCAACCTCACCGAGGAGGTCGAGAACTCCGCCACCGCGCCCGGCAAGGCGGGCATCTGGTCGACCGTGATCCTCCTCGTCACCTACCTGTCCGTGGGCTTCGCGGTCGTCGCCTACGCGGGCACCGCCTACCTCGCCGAGAACGCGGGCGAGGAGGAGGCCATCTTCGCGGTCCTCGCCCACGAGGTCATGGGTGGCTGGGACTGGGTGGTGCTCCTCGCCGTCTGCACCTCGGCCCTCGCCTCCACCCAGACCACGATCATCCCCGCCTCCCGCACCGCCCTGTCCATGGCCCGCCGGCACGCGCTGCCGCACGGGCTCGCGCACATCCACCCCCGCTTCCGCACCCCGGACGTGAGCACGTGGTGGGTGGCCGGCATCGCCATCGGTTGGTACCTCGTCGTCAACCAGATCAGTGAGAACGCGCTTCTGGACTCGCTCACCGCGCTCTCCCTGCTCATCGCGTTCTACTACGCGCTGACCGGCCTGGCCTGCGCCATCTACTACCGCCGCCATCTCCTGGAGAACGTCCACAACTTCGTGCTCATCGGACTCGGCCCGGTGATCGGCGCCGGCCTGCTGGCCTGGCTGCTGGTGGAGTCGATCGGCGACATGTCCGACCCGGAGAACTCCGCCGGCGGGGTCTCCTGGTTCGGCCTCGGCCCCCCGCTGGTCATCGGCATCGGCATCGCGCTGGTGGGCGTGGCCGTCATGTGCTTCTGGCGGGTCCGGGACGGCAGGTTCTGGCAGGAGCGGCGCGGCGTCGTCGACCCGGAACTCGTCCACGCAGGGAAGCACCAGTCCTCTTAGGAGCCCCGATGTCCGTGGTCCTTGGATACGACGAGTCACCGGGCGCGGAGCGGGCCCTGCAGGTGGCGCTGGAGGTGGCCACCGCCTTCGGCGAACCCCTCGTCCTCGTCTACGGCGCGGCCGCCCCGGGCGCCACCGGCGAGGAGTCCCGCGCCCACCGCGAAGCCGTCCGCCAGGCGGGCCGCAGCGCGCTGGCGCACGCCGTCGAGGAGGCCGACGCCGCCGGGGTGCCCTCCACGGTCGAGGTGGCCGACGAGAAGCCCGCGCAGGCCCTGCTGGACGCCGCCGAGCGCCACCGGGCCCGCGTCATCATCGTCGGCAGCTGGGGCGACAGCCCACTGCGCGGAGCGCTGCTCGGCTCCACCCCGCACAAGCTGCTGCACCTGTCGCCGATCCCGGTGCTGTGCGTACCGACCGGGCCGGAGGGTGCCTGAACAGCCGTGGCGCGGCCGGGGCGGGCGGACACCTCCGGTTCCGGTCGGCGGACACCCTCCGGTTCCGGTACGCCCGTCAGGGCCCGGAGAGCGCGTTCTCGGGCTCGGCCTGCGCCGGGGCCCGGCGGCTCACCTCCCTCCCGGCGCGCAGCCGGGTCAGGGCCGGGCTGGTGATCGCCGTCGTCACCAGGGCCATCAGCACCAGCATCGTGAACAGCTGCGGCCCGATGACGCCGAGTTCCAGACCGACGTTGAGCACCACCAGCTCGGTCAGTCCCCGGCAGTTCATCAGGGCGCCGATCGACAGGGCCTCCCGCCAGGGTCTTCCGCAGGCGCGCGCCGCTCCCGCCGCGCCGCCCCACTTGCCGAGGAAGGCGACCAGGAGGATCGCGGCCGTCCAGAGCCACAGCTCGGGCGCGGCCGTCAGCCCACCGATGTCCGTCCGCAGCCCGGTGTGCACGAAGAACAGCGGCAGCAGCACGGGCACCGTGAACGCGCGCAGCCGGGCCGCCGACGCCTCGATGCGTTGCCCGGTGCGCGGGGTGACCACCCCGAACAGGAACGCCCCGAACAGCGCGTGCACGCCGATCAGGTCGGTGGCCAGCGCGGACAGGCTCAGCCCGCTGAACAGCGCCACCAGGACCGCCGCGTCGCCGGCCCGGTCGGCGCGGGCCGACCAGCGGGCCAGCAGCGGCCGTACCGCGTACAGCATCACCAGGGTGAAGGCCACGGCGAGTCCGGCCGTGGTGGCCGCCTCCATCGGGGACCCGGCACCGGCGAGGGCCACCACCAGGGCCAGCAGGCACCACGCGACGACGTCGTCCACGGCCGCGCAGGCCATGGCGAGCGCGCCGAGCGGAGTCCCGTACAGGCCCCGGTCGATGAGGATCCGGGCGAGGACCGGGAACGCGGTGATGCTCATGGCCACGGCCATGAACAGGATGAACGGCATCCGGCCGACGCCGTCCGGGGCGAAGCCGTCGTACATGGCTATCGCGAGGAGCGCGCCCAGGGCCAACGGCAGCAGCATGCCGGCCTGGCTCACGGCCACCGCGACCCTGGTGTGACCGCGCAGGCTCTTCAGGTCGAGCTCCAGCCCGACCAGGAACATGAAGGCGAGCAGCCCCAGTTGTCCGAGCACCGAGGTGTACGGCAGCACGGACGTCGGGAACAGCGCGTGCTGGGCCTGTGGCCAGATCCAGCCCAGCAGCGAGGGGCCCAGCAGGATGCCGGTGGCGATCTCGCCCACCACCGGGGGCTGGCCGAACCGGCGGCAGACGGAGGCGCCGACCTGGCAGGCGAGGATCACCGCCGGGACGGCGATCAGCAGGGCCGGCAGCGGATCAGCGGACGACACGGGTGGCTCCCTCCGGCGCGGCGGGCCGCAGCGCGGCGGGCGGTTCGTGGCGCGCGGCCGACTGCGGGGCGGGCGTCGGGGCCGCGGCCGCCGCGGACCAGGGGGCGTACCGGCGCAGCCCGTAGAGCAGCGGTTCCCGGTCGTCCCGTACGGTCACCCGGCGGGCCTCGGCGAAGACGGCCGTGTGGTCCCCGAAGCCGACGGTTCTCACCACGGCACAGTCCGCGACGGCGTGCGCGTCCGCCGTCAGGTGCGGTCCGCCCGCCCCGAGCGGCAGCCGCCACTCGACGCGGTCGAAGCGGTCGGGCGCCCCGGAGGCGAACAGGTCGGAGGTGCCGCGGGCCCGCTCGTGCAGCAGGTTCACGGCGAAGTGGCCCTCGGCGAGCAGCACCGCGAGGGTGGGGCTCGCCGCCCGTATGCACACCACGAGCGTCGCCGGTTCGAGCGCGACGCTCGCGAGGGAGGTGCAGGTCAGGCCGTGCGGCACGGAATCGGAGTCCAGCGTGGTGACGACGGACACCCCGGTGGGGAAGGCGGCCATGAAGGGACGGAGGTCCATGGGCCGGTCCCCGGCCGACTCGTCCGGTGCGGCGGGGTGGGGCACGGAGCGGTGGGGCATGTCTGACTCCTGAGGTGGCTGAGGCAACTGCGGCCCGGCAGCCGGCGGGAGAGCCGTGCTGCCGGGCCGTGGGAGCGGTGGGCCTTACGCGCCGTGCAACTGGCGCAGGTAGTCGTAGGCGGTGGGCAGCGTCTCCAGCAGGTTCTGCTGTTGGCGCTTGACCGTGTCGAAGAGGGGTTCGGCACCGGCCACCGAGTCCGGCCGGTGGGCCAGGGAGGGCAGCGGGGCGTCCGGCTCCAGGCCGAGACCCGCGAAGATGCAGTAGTAGCTGCCGTTGGTCCAGAAGTTGCGGAACTCGGCCTCGAAGTTGCCGTAGTACGTCGACTCGTCGGTGATCGGCGAGTTGATGGGCAGGCCGGCCTTGTACGCGGAGATCTTCTGCTGGATGTTGTCGGGGAGGGTCAGCTTCTTGTTGGCCTGCCAGAACGGCGTGTCGTTGCGCGGCGCGTAGAAGAAGTGTGCCTGGATGAAGTCGCGGGTGTCGTCGAACATCACCTCGATCTCGTGGTTGAAGCTGTTGATCAGACCGTCGTTGAAGGTCTTGTCCGGGAAGTGCTTGGCCAGCTGGTAGATCGCGGCCGTGATGAAGTAGATGCCGGTCGACTCCAGCGGCTCCAGGAAGCAGGACGACAGGCCGATGCTGACGACATTCTTCACCCACGCGCGGCGGTTGCGGCCGACGCGGAAGCGGATGTGGTTGAACTTCGTCTCCTCCACGTCCAGGCCCCACATGTCCGCGAACTCGGCGGTGGCGGTGTCCTGGTCGGTGAACTTGCTGGAATACACGTAGCCGGTGCCGAAGCGCCCCAGCATGGGGATCTTCCACGCCCAGCCGGAGGACATGGCGATCGCGGACGTGTACGGCTCCACGCCGTTCGCCTCGTCGTCGTGCGCAACGGCCGTCGCCACCGCGCTGTCGCACAGCAGGTGGTCGCTCATGTCGATGAAGGGTTCCTCCATCGCCTGGTTGATCAGCAGGCCGCGGAAGCCCGAGCAGTCCACGAACAGGTCCGCGTCCAGGGCCAGTCCGCCCTTGGTGTGCAGGGTGGTCACGTAGCCGCGCTCGTCCTGCTCGACCCGCACCATCTCGTCCTGCACGTGGTTCACGCCCTGCTTCTCGGTGCTGAACCGGCGCAGGAAGTCGGCCACCAGCTGGGCGTCGAAGTGCCAGGCGTACCGGGTGGCCGGCCGGCCGTCGAGCCAGCGCGGCGCCTTCATCGCGTCCATCACCGGGGGCTCGCGGAAGCAGGCGTAGTCGAACGGCTCGGTGGTGCGGCCCTCGTACTTGCGCTTGAACCAGTAGTGCGACAGCGGGGTCTGGTCGTAGTCGGGGAGCAGCCCGAACGGGTGGTAGAAGTGGTCCGGGCCGCCGCCCGGCAGCTCACGGGCGCTCGACTCGCCCTGCCCGTCGGTCCGCCAGTTGACGAAGCGCACGGCCATCTTGAAGCTCGCGTTGCACTCCCGCATCCACTCGTCCTCGGCGATGCCCAGGTAGTCGAAGAAGGAACGCTGCAGGTTGGGCACGGTGGCCTCGCCGACACCGATGCGCGGGATCGTCGGCGCTTCGAGCACGGTGATGTCGACCGTTCCCTGCAGCGCCTTTCCGAGGTATGCGGCCGTCATCCAGCCGGCCGTGCCGCCGCCCAGGATGACGACCTTCTGAAGCCGGGTGTCGCTGCTGGTCATGAAACAGCCCTCATTTCGGATTCGGCGGTTCGGGTGGTCGTGCTCATCAGTGTCGAAAAACGCCCTATCACCGCTCTACACCGATCGGATCCGGCCGTTGTAGGGCCCTTGTAGACCCCCCGGACACACTCCTCGCAGGCAGAGCGGCAGGCTGAAAACCACCGGGAGGACGCGATGACCACCGCAGCGACCGAAACAGCGGGGCCGGCGGTACGGGTCCGATTCCTGGGCGACTTCGAGCTGACCGTCAACGGCACCCCCGTCCAGCGCTGGCGGGCCGGCAAGGCCCGTGGCCTGTTCCAGTACCTCGCGGTCCACCGAGGCCAGATGCTCACCCGCGACCGGCTCTACGCCTCCCTGTGGCCCGACGCCGACTCCGCCGCGGGCAGCTCCCTGAAGGTCGCCGCCCACGCCTTGCGCCGGGTGCTCGACGCCCACCCCGACCGCCCCGGCGACTCCGGGATCCAGCTGGTCTACCGGGACTTCGGGTACGTCCTGCACATCAGCGGCCTCTGGTGCGACCTGGACCGGTTCCAGGAACTGGTGCACACCGGCCTGCGCGCCGCCACCGCCGGTGACGCCCCGCTCGCCCGCACCCGGCTGCGGGCGGCGATCGGCCTCTACGGCGGCGAGTTCCTGCGCGGCGAGAGCGCCGACTGGGTCGTCGAACAGCGCGAGTACCTCAGGGCGCTCGCGCTGCGGGCCCTGGGAGCACTGCGCGCCGACGCCGAGGCCCGCGAGGACTTCGTGGAGCTCATCGAGGTCTGCAAGCGCACCCTGGAGATCGACCGCCACCACGAGGAGACCTACCGCGCGCTGATGGCCGCGCACGGCCGGCGCGGTGAACTCGCCTGCGTCCGGCGCTGGTACGAGCTGTGCGCCCGCCGGATGCGCGACGAGCTGGCCGTGGCACCCGGCCACGAGACCCAGCGGCTGCTGGGCACCCTGATCCCGGCCGCCGCGCGCGCCGCTGCCACCGCTCCCGTCTCCGCCGTCACCGGCGCCCCGCCCGCCACCGTCCGCGCGCTGCGGCCGACGGCCCGCCGGGCCGGGACGCCCGCCTGGAGCCCGGAGGCCCGTACGACCGCCCTGGCCCGCCCCGTGCGGCGGGCCAGGCCCGACAACCGGGCCGCGGCCGCCCTGGCCCGTGCGGCCGACCAGGCGACCGCGTGACACCGACCCAGCTGTTCAGCGAGCCCGTGATCCCGTGACCGAGTGAGGACCCCACCGTGACCGTGCTGACCGTGCCGACCGAGCCACAGGACTCTAGACCCGCCGGGGCCGAGCCCGACACGGCCCCCCTGCCGCCCCGTTACACCGACCAGTGGATCGGCGGCGCCTGGGTGGCCTCCGACGCCGACGGCCGCCTGGTCGTCACCGACCCCGCCACCGAGCGCGCCCTGGCGACCGTGCCCGCGGGCACCGCCCGGGACGCCGACCTCGCCGCGCGCGCCGCCGCGGCCGCGTTCCCGCGCTGGGCCGCCACGCCGCTGCGCGAACGCACCGCGCTGCTGCGCCGGGTCGTCGAGGCCATGGAGGTCCGGGCCGACCGCTTCGCCGAGACCATCACCGCCGAGGTCGGGGCACCCGCCCGGATGGCCCGCCAGACCCATGTCGGGCTCTCCCTCGGCATGGCGGCGCACTGCGTCGAGACCGCCGCCCTCCACACCTTCGAGGAGCGCGTCGGCCATTCCCTCGTCGTGCGCGAGGCCGCCGGAGTGGCCGCCTGCATCACCCCCTGGAACACACCGCTGCTGCTCACGGTCCAGAAGATCCTGCCCGCGCTCGCGGCCGGCTGCACGGTCGTCCACAAGCCGAGCGAGATCACCCCGCTGCACGCCCGGCTGCTCGCCGAGGCCATCGCCGAAGCCGATCTGCCGCCCGGCGTCTTCAACATGGTCGTCGGCACCGGCGCCGCCGTCGGCACCGCGCTCGTCACCCACCCGCTGATCGACGTGGTCTCCCTGACCGGTTCCACCCGCGCCGGCCGCGAGGTCTCCGCGCTGGGAGCCGACACCGTCAAGCGCGTCCACCTCGAACTCGGCGGGAAGAACGCGAGCCTCGTCCTCGACGACGCCGACCTGGCCGCGTCCGTGGCCG
Source organism: Streptomyces sp. CLCI03 (assembly GCF_053615355.1). NCBI lineage: Bacteria > Bacillati > Actinomycetota > Actinomycetes > Kitasatosporales > Streptomycetaceae > Streptomyces > Streptomyces sp. CLCI03. The sequence goes on from NZ_CM132132.1 coordinate 7,070,671, forward strand.
CCACCGTCGACCAGATGCTCTTCAACACCGGCCAGACCTGCCTGCAGTGGAGCCGACTGCTGGTACCGAGGGACCGCCAGGACGAGGCCGTACAGCTCGCCGGAGAAGCCATGGCCGGGTACGTGACCGGCGATCCGCGCGACCCGGCGACCGACCTCGGCCCCCTGGTCTCCGCCGCCGCGTACACACGTGTCACCGACCACATCCGCCGGGGCGTCGAGGACGGCGCCGGCCGCCTGGTCCGCGGCGGCCCCGACCGGCCCGACGGGCTGGACACCGGCTACTACGTCCGGCCGACGATCTTCGCCGACGTGGACCCGCTCAGCACGATCGGCCAGGAGGAGATCTTCGGACCGGTGCTCTCGGTCATCCCCTACGACGACGAGGACCAGGCCGTCCGGATCGTCAACGGCACCCGCTACGGGCTGCACGGCGCGGTCTGGTCCGGCGACGGAGCCCGCGCCGAGCGGGTGGCCCGACGCTTCCGCTCCGGCCTGGTCGACGTGAACGGCGGCCAGTTCAACCCGGCCGCCCCGTTCGGCGGGTTCAAGCAGTCCGGGATCGGGCGCGAATGCGGCACCGCCGGACTGGAGGCCTTCCTGGAGACCAAATCGATGCAGCTCCCGCAGGGCGGGGGAGGCCAGGTGGTGGGCCCGCGCCTGCGAGCCACCACGGCCGCCCGCCCCGCGGACACCGAGAGGAACGACGGATGACCGACCGGCACGCCGAGTCCGCCGGGGCCACCGCCCCGGGCGCACCGGCCGACGACGCACCGCCCCGCGCGGCCCGGGCCGAACCGGGCCCCGCCGAGCCGGCCGACGCCGCGCTCCCGCCGCTCTTCGCCCGCCTGGAACGGTGGACCCGCGAACAGCCGAACGAGACCGCCGTCAAGGCCTTCGACGGCACCCTCACCTACGCGGCGCTCACCGCCCGCACCGCCCGCTACGCCACCGCGCTCGCCGCGGCCGGGGTCGGCCCCGAGACCTCGGTCGGGCTGCTGCTCGGCCGATCCCGGGAGAGCGTGCCCGCCCTGCTCGCCGTCTGGAGCCTCGGCGGGACCGCCGTACCCCTGGACCCCGCGCATCCCGTCGAACGCCTCGGCCGCGTCCTGCGCGACGCCGGGGCCGCCGTCCTGGTCGCCACCGAGGTACCCACGGGCCTGGAGCCCGGCGGGACCACCCTGCTGGCCCCCGCGGACGTCCGCCGCGGCGCCCCCGGGCCGCTCGGGGTGACCGTACCCGCCCCCGACAGCTGCTCGTACCTCATCTACACCTCCGGAACCACCGGCCGCCCCAAGGGGGTCGAGGTCACCTACCGGGGCCTGGACACCTTCGTGGAGGCCCTCGGCGGCCTCGGACTGCCCCCCGGCGGGCTCGGCCTCAACGCCGTCTCGCCCGCCTTCGACGGCTGGCTCTGGTGCACCCTGCTCTACCTGACGCACGGCCAGGGGGTCGCCCTGACCGACCTCTCCCTGGACGGGCTGCGCCAGGCCGCGGCCGAGGGCCGCGAGCCGCTGCCCGCCGGCCTGCGCACCGTCTCCCTCACCCCGTCGCTGCTCGCCGCGCACGGCGCCGGCATCGACTCCGCCGAGGTGGTCGTGGTCGCCGGGGAGGCCTGCCCGGCCGCCCTGGCCGAGCGGTTCGTCCGCGGCCGCCGGCTGCTCAACGTGTACGGGCCGACGGAGGTGACCATCGCCGCGACCTGGGCCGACAGCCGACGAGGGGACGACGTGACCACCATCGGACTTCCGCTGCCCGGCTACCGGGCCTACGTCCTGGACGAGGAGCTCCGCCCGGTCGCCGCCGGCACCGAGGGCGAGCTCTATCTCGGCGGCCCCGCCGTCGCCCGCGGCTACCGGGGCCGGCCCGGGCTCACCGCGAGCCGTTTCCTGCCCGACCCCTTCCAGGGCGGCGGCACCCGCATGTACCGCACCGGTGACGTGGTCGTCCGCCGCCCGAGCGGCGAACTGGAGTACCGGGGCCGCCGCGACGACCAGGTGAAGATCCGCGGCCACCGCATCGAACTGGGCGAGGTGGAACGGATCGCCGCCGAACTCCCCGAGGTCGTCGCCGCCGCCTGCTGCCCGCTCGCCTCGGGGCAGACCCTCGGCCTCGCCGTGGTCGCGGCCCCCGGCAGCGACCCTGCGGGCCTCGCCGAACTGGTCGTGGAACGCTGCCGCAAGCAGCTGCCCGCGGCCGCGGTGCCCGCCGCCGTACGGGTGCTCGACCGGATCCCCACCCTCAGCACCGGAAAGGCCGACCGCGAGGCGCTGGCCCGGGCCCTGGCGGCGCCGGAAGGGACCCCCGGCACACCGGAGGCGGCCCCGAGCGGCGGTCCGACCACGAGCGAGCGCATCGTGATGGCCGTCTGGGCCGACGTGCTCGCCACCGAGATCCCCGGCCCCGACGCGGACTTCTTCGAGCTGGGCGGCCACTCCCTGGCCGCCGCCCGCGCGGTCTCCGAACTGCGTCGCGTCACCGGACTGCGGGTGGGCCTCGGCGCGCTGCTGGCCGAGCCGACGGCCAGGCACTTCGCCGCCGAACTCGACCGGCTCTCCGCCGAGCGGGAGGCGTCCGCCGACGCCCCGGCCGACGACACCGCCGAAGGGGCCTGAGCCATGGGCGCCTGGATCTCCACCTGGACCGACGACCCCGCCGACCGGGCCCTGCCCGTCCTCCTGTGCCTGCCGCCCGCCGGCGCCGGCTGCCAACAGTTCCGCCCCTGGCAGACCGAGCTGGCCGGCACCGCCCAGGTGTACGGAGTACAGCTGCCGGGCCGGGAGAACCGCTGGCGGGAACCCATGCCGGACAGCTTCGACGAGGCCGTCGAGGCCATCGCGACCGAACTGGTGTCCACCGTGGGGAATCGGCCCCTGATCGTCTTCGGCCACAGCTTCGGCGGTCTCCTCGGCTACGAGGTCTCCCGCCGGGTCACCCCGCGGGCCCTGGTCGTCAGCGGCTGCCGGGCCCCCGGCCACTGGGACGGCGCCGGCCGCGGCATCGTCGACGACGGAGAAGAACTGGACAAGCTCTTCGACACCGCCGGCCTCGACCCCGAACTGCTCGACGAGGACACCCGCGCCCTGATGGTCGACATGCTCCGCAAGGACGCCCAACTGTCCCTGAGCTACGTCCACAAGCCCGGCGTCCGACTCGACACGCCCGTCCACGCCTGGGGGGCCGACGGCGACGAGACCGTCACCTCCGCCGACCTGGACGGCTGGGCCGCGATCACCACCGCCGCCTTCACCCGGCACACCACCACGGGCGGTCACCACGCCGTACTGCGCCACCCGAGGCCCGTACTGGACCAGCTGACCGCCCTGCTGCGGACCGCGGGCGGCGATCCGACCGCCCCCGCACCCGCCCCCACCACGACCGGCGCCTGAGCGCCCACCGTCCCCACCCGCCCGAGTCCGGAGGACACCGTGCCCACCACCCACCAGGTCCTCGTGAACCACGAGGGGCAGTACGCGCTGTACCCCGCCACACGTGAGACCCCCGACGGCTGGACGCCGGCCGGCTTCGACGGCACCGAGGACGAATGCGCCGGCTTCGTGGACGCCCACTGGCCCGACACCCGCCCGCTCAGCCTGCGAGGAGCCTGAGATGGAGATCGACCTGCTCGACCCGGGCCCCTTCGGCCGCAACGACTTCTGGCCCACCTTCACCTGGCTGCGCGCCCACTCGCCCGTCCACTGGCACCCCGAGCCCGGCAGCGACGACGGCGGCTTCTGGGTGCTGAGCCGGCACCGCGACATCATGAAGGTGTACGCCGACAGCGACACCTTCAGCTCCGCGCGCGGCATGCGACTGGGCAGCGATCCGGCCGCCGTGGCCGCCGTCGCCCAGCGCATGCTCATCGTCTCCGACGTCCCGCACCACACCCGACTCAAGCGGGCCCTCCACCAGGCCTTCGGACCGCAGCAGATGCCGCGCCTGGAGGCGATGGTCGAGAAGGTCGTCGGCGAGCTGGTCACCGAGGCCCTCGAACGCGACGAGCTGGACTTCATCGACCTCGCCAAGCAACTGCCCAACCGGGTCGTCTGCGCCATGATGGGCATCCCGCGCGCCGACTGGGCCTGGATCGGGGCCCTCACCACCGACGCCTTCGACTCCCCGGACGACGAGGTACGCACCAACGCGCACTCGGAGATCTTCCTCTACTTCATCGAGCTGCTCGCCGAGCGCCGGGCCCGCCCCGGCGACGACCTGGTCAGCCAGATCGCCCACGACACCCTCGTCGACGAGGGCGACGGGGTCGAACGGCCCCTCAGCGACCACGAGATCGTCTTCAACCTCAACGGCGTCCTCTCCGGCGCCAACGAGACCACCCGCTACTCGGCGGCCGGCGCGGTCCACATGTTCGCCGAACACCCCGACCAGTGGCGGCTGCTGCGCGGCCTCGGCCAGGGCGGCATCGCCCCGGCGGTCGAGGAGATCCTGCGCTGGACCACCCCCGGGGTGCACGCCCTGCGCACCGCCGTCCGCGACACCGAGATCAACGGGATCCCGGTGGCCGAAGGCGCCCGGGTCACGCTGTGGAACGTCTCGGCCAACCGCGACGAGGACGTCTTCGCCGACCCGCACGCCTTCCGGGTCGACCGCCGCCCCAACCGGCACGTCGCCTTCGGACACGGCCGCCACCTGTGCCTCGGCGCGCGCCTGGCCCGCTTCGAGCTCGGCGCCCTGCTCACCGAGATGCTCGGCGTGCTGGACGGCTTCGAACTCGCCGGACCCGTCACCTTCAACTCCTCCAACTTCACCTGGGGGATCAACGCTCTCCCCGTGCGGCTGCTGCGCAGCCGAGCCTTCGCGAAGTAAGAAAGGGCCCGCACTGTGACCACCGCACTCCTCGACTTCAACCGCTCGGACGCCGCCTTCCCCACCACCGGGTATCCGCAGCTCCTCGCCGAACAGGCCGCCCGCACCCCCCGGGCCACCGCCCTCGCGCAGGGCGACCGCAGCTGGACCTACGCCGAACTGGAGGCCGCCACCAACCGGCTGGCGCACGCGCTGATCGCCCGCGGAGCCGCCGAAGGCACCCGGATCGGCCTCTGCTACCCGCGCAGCGCCGAGTACGTCATCGGCTCCCTCGCCGTCCTCAAGACCGGCGCCGCCATCGTCGCCCTCGACCCGGTCAACCCCGACGACCGGCTCGCGGCGATGATCGCCGACGCAGCCCCGCTGCTCGTCCTCACCCCGGCCGACCTCGGCCGCCGGATACCCGAGGACATCCCGCAGGCCGAGGTCGCCACCGCCGGCGCCGGCCTGCCCGACACCGCCCCCGAGGTGGTGACCGGCCCCGACACCGTCAGCCACCTGATCTACACCTCCGGCTCCACCGGCACCCCCAAGGCCGTCCTGGAACGGCACGGGGCGCTCACCAACCTCGTGCACTGGACCACCCGCGCCTACGGGGTCCGGCCCGGCGACCGCGCCTCCTGGATGTCAACCCCCGGCTTCGCCGTCCAGATCATGGAGTGGCTCGCCTACCTGCCCGCCGGCGCGGCCATCCACATCCCCGAGGCGGGGCAGGCGCAGACCCCCGAGCAGATCCGCGACTGGCTCGTCGGCGAGGGCATCACCCACACCATGCTGGTGGCCGCCCTGGCCGAGCCCGCCTGGGGCCTGGACTGGCCCGCGGACACCGCGCTGCGGATCCTCGTGACCACCGCCGAGCGCGTCCACAGCTGGCCGCCCGTCGACACCCCCTTCCGGGTCGTGATGACCTACGGCACCACCGAGACCACCAACGTCCTGTCCTGCCTCGACCTCGGCGCCGGCATCGACTTCACCAGCCAGGCCACCTCCGACGAGGTCCGCGCCACCCGGCAGGTCCCGGTCGGCGTGCCCATCGCCAACCTCCGCGTCCACCTCCTGGACGAGGACGGCAGCCCGGTGCCCGAGGGCGAGGTCGGCCGCCTGCACGTCTCCGGCGCCGGGGTCGCGGCCGGCTACCACGGCCGCCCCGAGCTCACCGCCGCGAAGTTCCACCCCAACTTCCTCGCCGACGACCCGCACCCGGTGCTCTACGACACCGGCGACCTCGCCCGCCGCCGCGAGGACGGAGCCGTCGAACTCCTCGGCCGCTCCGACTCCCAGGTCAAGATCCGCGGCTTCCGCGTCGAGCTCGGCGAGGTCGAGACGCACATCGCCCGCCTCGACGACATCGCCGAGGCCGTCGTCGTCACCCAGGAGCGCGGCCCCGGCGACAAGCGGCTCATCGCCTACGTGTCCCCGGCCGGCGCGGCCGCACCGGACTCCGCCGCCGTGCGCGCCGAGGTCGCCCGCACCCTGCCCTATTACATGGTCCCCGCCACCGTCGTCGTGCTGCCCTCCCTCCCGCGGCTGCCCAACGGCAAGGTCGACCGGCGCAGCCTGCCCGAGCCCCCGGAGGGCCGGGACGCGGTCGGCGCGGGCTACGAGGCACCCCGTAACGAGGTCGAGGACGGGCTCAGCAGGCTGTGGTCCGACGCCTTCCGCACCGACGGCGTCGGCATCCACGACAACTTCTTCGAGCTGGGCGGGCATTCGCTGCTGGCCTTCCAGCTGATCGACGCGATCCGCCGCCGCTACAGCGTCGAGCTCAGCCTCTCCGACCTGTCCACCTGCCCCACCGTCGCCGAACTCGCCACCCTCGTCACCACCGAACGCGCGGGCGGCCGCAGCTCCTTCGGCGGCCTCCCCGCGATCGTCCCGGACCCCGCCGCGCGCTTCGAGCCCTTCCCGCTCACCGAGAGCCAGCAGGCCCTGTGGATCGGCCGCGGCGGCCTCGTCGAGCTCGGCAACGTCGGCTGCCACGGCTACTTCGAGTGGGAGAGCGAAAAGCTCGACGTGCCCCGCTTCGAGGGCGCCTGGCGCCGGCTCGTCGAACGCCACGACGCCCTGCGCACCCGGGTCCTGCCCGACGGCACCCAGCAGGTCTTCGAGGAGATCCCGGCCTACGAGATCCCCGTCACCGACCTCGGCGGCCTCGACGAGGAAGCCCGGCAGGCCGAACTCGCCGCGCTGCGCGAGCGACTGTCCCACCAGGTCCTCGACGGCGACGCCTGGCCGCTGTTCGACGTACGGATCAGCCTGCTCGGCGACGGCCGGGCCCGGATCCACCTCTGCCTGGACTTCCTCGTCGCCGACGCCTGGAGCTACTTCCAGGTCCTCATCCCCGACCTGGTCACCTACTACGTGGAACCGGGCGCCGAACTCGCCCCGCTGGAGCTGACCTTCCGCGACTACGTGCTCGCCGTCGGGAACTCGCTGCGCGACAGCGAGCTCTACCGCCGCTCCGAGTGGTACTGGCGCGACCGCCTCGCCACCCTCCCGCCCGCCCCCGAACTGCCCGAGCGCCCGGCCGACGCCCCCGAGCTGCCCGTCCGCTTCGAGCGCCGCAGCCACGTCGTCGCCCCGGAACGGTGGAGCCGGATCCAGGAGCGCGCCCACGCCCGCGAGGTGACCCCGTCCGGGGTCCTGGCCGCCGCCTACGCCGAGATCCTCGGCCGGGCCGCCGGACAGGCCCGCTTCACCATCAACTTCCCGCTGTTCAACCGCCTTCCGCTGCACCCGCAGGTCAACTCGCTGCTCGCGGACACCACGACCACCCTGCTGCTGGCCGTCGAACAGACGGAGAGCACCTTCGCCGGACGGGCCCAGGCCGTCCAGCGCCGGCTCTGGGCCGACCTGGAACACCGCTACTTCAGCGGGGTACAGGTGCTGCGCGAGCTGACCAAGCTGCGCGGCTCCCTCGCCCCGGCCATGCCCGTCGTGATGACCAGCCTGGCCGGCCACCCGCCGCAGTACGAGGAGACGGAGCTCGGCGCCCCCGTCTACGGCATCTCCCAGACCCCGCAGGTCTCCCTCGACTTCCAGGTCTTCGAGAAGCCCGAAGGACTCACCTTCAACTGGGACTTCCTGCCCGCCGTCTACCCGGACGGACTCATCGACTCGATGTTCGAGGAGTTCACCGCCCTGCTGGACGCCCTCGCCGAGGACGAGATCTGGGAGCGCCACTCCCCGCCGCCCGGCGAGGACGACGCCGCCCCCGTCACGACCGAGGAGCGCGACACCGGCGACGCCTGGGAGCGGTACTGGGCCGGAATCCGGCGCACCGGACGCGGCGGCGACGTCATCTGGGACGCCGACAGCGGCGAGGAGTTCCACTGGCTGCTGGGCCAGGCACGACGCCACTTCCGCGGCGGCCTGCCGGTCATCGACCTGGGCTGCGGCAACGGCCGTTACAGCCGCGAACTCGCCCCGCACTACCCCTCGGTCATCGGCGTCGACGTCTCGGCCAGCGCCATCGAACACGCCAAGCGCGAGGCCGAGGGCGTGCCGAACGTCGATTACCTGGCGATCGACATGACCGACACGGAGCAGGCCGCCGTCCTGGGCGAGGGGCCGTACAACATCTTCGTCCGCGGCGTCTTCCACGTCCTGGACAGCGAGGCCCGGGCCCGGCTCGCCGCCGTCGCCGACCGCCTGCTGGGCGACGAGGGCACGCTGATCGTCCACGAGCCCGACTACTCCAGCAACTCCTTCGGCTACCTCGGCTTCGTCGGCGGCAAGCGCGGCCGCGCCGAGGACCTGGTCGGCCCGCTGGAGGCGGCCGGTGTCCGGCACTCGCACCGCTTCACCCGACCCGAACTGGCCGAGGCGTTCGGCGCGGACGGGTGGGAGGTCGTCGAGGACGAGGCGATAGAACTGCATGCGATCGACCCGCAGTCGGACTCCGACGCGCTGCGGCTGCCCGGCTACTACGCGGTGCTGCGCCGCAAGCGCTGACCGCGGCACGCTCCGGCTCCGGCTCTGTGCCGGGCGGCTCCCCGCCGCCCGGCACAGGGCCCGCGCGTCGTTCGGAGCACCGGACCGGTGGTGGTGGGCGGGCCGTCGGACGCGTGGCGGCCCGCGACGAGAAGACGCGGCCACGGCCGCACGGCTGAAAGACTGGACACGTGGAACGACGTACGACGACCGACCGGCTGCTCAGGGCGCGCGCACAGGCGATCGGGGGCGAGGTCCGGGAGGAATCGGTCGCCGCCGTCCTCGACCGGGTGCTGGCCGTGCAGGCACAGGACCTGCCCGCGGCGGAGCTCGGCCTGCGGGTACGGGCCCGCGGGCTGACCCAGGACGCGGTGCGCCGAGCCACCGACGTGGAACGCACCGCCGTCCGCGGCTGGTTCATGCGCGGCACCCTCCAGCTGGTGCCGGCCGCCGACGCCCGCTGGCTGCTGGCCCTCTTCGGCCCGGTCCACCTCGCGCTCGCCGCCCGGCGGCTGCGCGAACTGGGCCTCGACGAGTCCCTGTGCGCACGCTCGGAACGGCTCATCACCGAAGCGATCGCAGCCGAGGGGCCGTTGACCCGTGCCCAGCTCACCGACCGGCTCACCACCCTCGGGGTGGAACCGAAGGGCCAGTCCGCCTTCCACCTGATCCGCCGCGCCGCGCTCGCCGGCCACGTCTGCCACGGCCCGCAACGGGAGGGGGAGGCCACCTTCGTCCTCCTCGACGACTGGCTGCCCGCGACCGGACCCCTGCCCTTCACCGGAGCCGCCGCCGAACGCGAACTCGCCCGCCGCTACCGCGCGGCGTACGGACCGTCCGACGCCCTGGACTTCGTCCACTGGTCGGGGCTGAAGGCCACCACGGGCAGGAGCGCGTGGGCCGCCGTACGCGAGACCGGACCCGAGCCGCTCCCCACCCCGGCCGAGCCCGACGTCCGCCTGCTGCCGGCCTATGACAACTACCTCGTCGGATACCGCAGCCGCGAGCTGTCGGTACCCGCGGCACACGAACGCCGCGTGTGGCCCGGCGGCGGGCAGATCCGCGCCACCGTGCTCGTCGACGGCCTGGCCGTCGGCACCTGGTCGGGAGGCCGCCGCGGGGCCCCGGTGACCGTCGAACCCTTCCCCGGGGCCGAGCCCCACACCCCCGCCGTGGCGGCCGGCATCGCCCGCGAGAGCGCCGACATCGCACGGTTCTCCAGCTGAACCCATCGCATGTCTACAAGGGTTCTACATTCCCGGAATTCATAACCGGGGTCTAACTCGGGGTCCATAGCGTCAGTGCCGTCCGACAATTCCGTACCCAATCAGAAAAGGGCGTCGACATGGCACTCGGTCGGCATTCCGATTTCAATCGCCTGTGGTTCGGGCAGACCGTCAGCAACTTCGGAGACAAGATCTCCCTCCTGGCGCTACCGACCCTCGCGGTCGTGGTGCTGGACGGAGGAGCCCTGGAGGTCGGCGTGCTCGGCGCGCTGCGCTTCCTCCCCTTCCTGCTGCTCGCCCCGATCGCCGGGCTGGTGGCCGACCGGGTGTCGAGGCGCACCGTCATGATCGTGGCCGACCTGGGCCGTTTCCTGGCCCTGGCCACGATCCCGCTGGCGTTCGCGCTCGACTCCGTCAGCATGACCCACCTCTTCATCGTGGCCGGCATCACCGGCTGCCTCACCACCTTCTTCGAGGTCTCGTACCAGTCCTGGCTGCCCCAGCTCATCGGCACCGAGAACCTCATCGAGGGCAATACCAAGCTCCAGATCAGCCGCAGCGTCGCCGAGGCGGTCGGCGCGGGCGCCGGTGGCGCACTCATCCAGCTGCTCGGCGCCGCACGCGCCATCACCGCCGACGCGTTCACCTTCCTCATCTCGCTCGTCGCCCTGCTGGTCATCCGCCACCGGGACGTGCGCGAGCGGACCGAGGAGCGCAAGGCCTCCGCGAAGGCGGAGATGAAGGAGGGCATGCGGACGCTCTTCGGCAACCCGGTCCTGCGCGGCCTGTTCACCGCCAACGTCGTGGTCAACCTCGGTGCCGCGATGGGCGACGCGCTCCTGATCGTCTACGCGTACAAGGTGCTGGACCTCAGCCCCGGCCAGGTCGGCGTCGCCTTCGCCGTCATGTCGGTCTTCGTCATCGTCGGTGCGGTGCTCTCCGAGGTCGTCTCCAAGAGCCTCTCGGTGGGCCGCCTGCTCGTCATCACCGCGGTCGTGCTCGGCGCCGGCTACATCCTGGTCCCGACGGGCGGGGCGATCGGCGGCTTCGTCGGACTGATCGTGGTCCAGGCCGTCATCGGCTTCGTCTCCCCGATGTTCGACATCCACGTCCTCAGCCTCGTGCAGGGGGTCACCCCGAACGAGCAGATGGGCCGCGTCAGCGGCACCGCGCTCTCCGCGGTGTACGGCGCCCTGTCGCTGGGCTACTTCGCCGGCGGCGCGCTCGGCGAGGGGATCGGCCTGACGGCCGGCCTCGCCGTGGCCGGCACGGTCACCATCGTCGGCGGCCTGACCCTGCTCGCCGGACCGGTGGCCAAGATCAAGGAAATGCCCGCCGGTGACAACGCCGAGGAGGGATCTCCGGCGGCCGACGAGGCCAGGATCACCGCCTGATCGACGCACGACGGGGGAGCGGGAGTGGGTGCCGGCCGAACGGCGCCCACTCCGCACCGCACCCCCGCCCCCACCCCGTACGTCCGTACACCGCACCCGAACCGGTGCCCGTACGACCCCCCACGCCAACTCCCCACGCCCAGCGCCGCGCATCCCGCGGCGCCACCTCGCCGTATCCCTCTCCCGACTCCCGAAGACGCACGGAGGCTCAAGGTGAGCGAGTCCCTCGCCGAACGCATAGCCGCACTGCCGAAGTCCCGCCGGGCACTGTTCCAGGCCCTGACGGGCCGCACCGGCGGGCGCGCCGCCGTACGGGAGGACCCTGAGCCGGCACCCCGCGACCCCGCCGAAGAACCGGTGCTCTCCTTCGCGCAGCGCCGCCTGTGGTTCATCGACCAGCTGCAGCCCGGCAGCCCCGCCTACAACGTGCCGGTCGCCACCCGCATCCGCGGCCCGCTCGACGTCCCCGCCCTGCACGCGGCGCTCCAGGACATCGTGGACCGCCACGAGGTGCTGCGGACCGTCTACCGCTACCAGGAGGGCGCCACCGAGGCCGTCCCCCGGGTGATCGACGGCTACCGGCTTCCCCTCCCGGTGACCGAGCTGCCCGACGAGGCGGCGGCCCGACCGTTCTACGACGCCGACGCCGGCGCCCCCTTCGACCTGGCCGGCGCCGTCCCGCTGCGGGCCCGGCTCGGCCGGATCGACGCCGAGGACCACGTCCTCGTCCTCAACCTGCACCACATCGTCACCGACGGCTGGTCCATGCGCGTCCTCTACACCGAACTGGAGCGCGCCTACGCCGCCCGCACCGGCGCCCCCACCGAGGCGACGGCCCCGCTCGCCCTCCAGTACGCCGACTTCGCCACCTGGCAGCGCCGTCGCGTCAGCGGGGACCGGCTGGAGAGCCTCACCTCCTTCTGGCGCGAGGAACTGGGCGGCGCCACCCCGGTGGACCTGCCCACCGACCGGCCCAGACCGCCCGTCTTCGGCCACGCCGGCGCCTCCCGCTACATCGACCTCCCGCCCCGGCTCATCGCCCGGCTGCGGGAGTTCGGCAAGTCCGAGGGCGCCACGCTCTACATGACGATGCTGGCCGGCTTCGCCGCCACCCTGCGCCGCTGGACCGGCCAGGAGGACATCGTCGTCGGCACCTCCGTCTCCGGCCGCGACCACCCGGCCTTCGGCGAACTCATCGGCTTCTTCGTCAACACCCTGCCGCTGCGCATCCGCACCGGCGGCGACCCCGGCTTCGCGGAGCTGGTCCGCGCCACCCGCCACACCACCCTCCAGGCGTACGCGCACCAGGAACTGCCCTTCGACCTGATCGTCGACGCCCTCGGCCTGCCCCGCGACCCCAGCCGGCCGCCGCTCACCTCCGTGATGTTCCTCCTCGACGAGACCCCGGACACCGCCCCCGGCCTCGCGGGCGTCGCCACCGAGCCCATCGACTTCTCCTCGCACGCCACCAAGTACGACCTCATGATCAGCGTCCACGACACCGGCACCGCCGTCCGCGCCCTCGTCGAGTACCCCACCGCCCTGTTCGACGCCACGACCGTGGACCGGCTCCTCGGCCACTTCCTCACCACCCTCGAAGGGGCGCTCGACCGCCCCGACGCCCCGCTGTCCGCCCTGCCGTTGCTCACCGACGGCGAGCGCCGGGCCGCCCTGGACGACTGGAACGCCACCCGCGCCCCCTTCCCCCAGGACGCCTGCCTGCACGAGCTGTTCGAGCAGCACGCCGACCGGCGGCCCGACGCGCCCGCCGTGATCCTCGGCGGACTCGGCGGCTGGAACGTCACCTACCGGGAGCTGGAGGAGCGCGCCAACCGGCTCGCGCACCGGCTGATCGAAGCCGGCGCCGGCCCCGACCGGACCGTCGCCCTGTGCCTGCGCCGCGGCCCCGGACTGGTCACCGCGATCCTCGCCGTCCTCAAGGCCGGTGGCGCCTACGTCCCCCTCGACCCGGACTACCCGGCCGAACGCCTGGCCCTGCTGCTGAAGGACGCCGCGCCGCCCATCGTCGTCTCCGACGCGGAGCTGATCGGCCGGCTGCCCGTCCCCGCCGGCACCGCCCAGGTGCTCCTCGACACCGACCGGGCCGCCCTCGCCGAGCTGCCCGCGAGCCGCCCGGCCGTCCCCGTCACCTCCCGGGACCTGGCCTACGTCATCTTCACCTCGGGCTCCACCGGCACCCCCAAGGGCATCGCCCTGGAACACCGCGGCGTCGTCAACAACCTGCTCGACCTCAACCGCTCGTACGGCATCGGGCCCGGCGACTCGGTCCTCGCGCTGTCCTCGCCCAGCTTCGACATGAGCGTCTACGAGACCCTCGGCATCCTCGCCGCGGGCGGCACCCTCGTCCTGCCCGACCCGGCCGCCGCCAAGGACCCGGCCCACTGGGCCGACCTGGTCGAGCGGCACGGCGTCACCGTCTGGAACTCCGCCCCCGCCCTCCTCGGCCTCCTCGCCGACCAGCTCGAACACACCGGCGGGCCCCGCCTGCCGAAGCTGCGCACCGCGTTCCTCGGCGGCGACTGGATCCCCGTCACCCAGCCCGACAGGATCCGCGCCTTCGCGCCCGACCTGTCCTTCGTGGCGCTCGGCGGGGCCACCGAGGCCTCCATCCACTCGGTGGAGTTCCCCGTCGGCCGGGTCGATCCCGAGTGGACGAAGCTCCCGTACGGGCGGCCCATGGCCAACCAGCTCACCTACGTCCTCGACCCGAACGACCGCCTCGTCCCCGTCGGCGTACCCGGCGAACTCCACCTCGGCGGCGTCGGACTGGCCCGCGGCTACCTGAACCGGCCCGAACTCACCGAGGAGAAGTTCGTCCACGTCGAACTGGAGCCCGGCCGCACCGAACGCCTCTACCGCACCGGCGACCTGGCCCGCTACGGCGCCGACGGCACCATCGAACTCCTCGGCCGCACCGACTTCCGGATCAAGCTCAACGGGCTCCGCATCGAACCGGGCGAGGTGGAGAGCGCGCTGCGCGACCGACCCGGGGTCCGCGAGGCCGTCGTGGCCGCCCGCCGCACCGCCGGCTCCGACCGCCTCGTCGGCTACGTGGTCCCCGAGGAGGGCGCCGACCTCGACACCGCGGCCCTACGGACCGCCCTCGCCGCCGTCCTGCCCCCGCACTGCGTCCCCGCCGAACTGGTGCTGCTGGAGCGGCTGCCTCTGAGCCCCAACGGCAAGGTGGACCGGGGCGCGCTGCCCGACCCGCGTCCCGCCGGCCTCGCCGGCACCGCCGTGAGCCGGCCCGCCGCGTCCGCGCCCGTACCGGCCGACACGGACCCGGTCGCCCTGCGGATCGCCGCCGTCTGGGCCGAGGTGCTGGGCGTGCCCGAAGTCGCCCCCGACGACGACTTCTTCGCCCTCGGCGGGGACTCCTTCGCCGCCGTGCGCGCGGTCCGCGCCGTCGCCACCGCCCTGCCGGACGGCGCGGCCACCGCCCTGCGCGTCGTCGACCTGTTCAGCAACCCGACCCCGGCCGGTCTCGCCGCCCGCACCGCCGAACTCGCCGGAGCGGACCCGGCAGCGGGCCCGCGGCAGCACCGACTCCTGCACCGGCTCACCCCCGAACGCCCCGCCGGCACCACCGCGTTGACCCTCGTCTGCTTCCCGCACGGCGGCGGCGACGCCATCGCCTACCAGCCGCTGGCCGCCCAGCTCCCGCCGCACATCGAACTCCTGGCCGTCTCCCCGCCCGGACACGACCCGCTGCGCCCCGGCCCGATGCTGCCGGTCCCCGAGTTCGCGGAACTCGCCGCCGCGGAGATCGCCCGCACCGTACGGGGCCCGTACGCGGTCTACGGCCACTGCGCCGGAGTCGTCACCGCCCTGGAGACCACCCACGTCCTGGAACGGCTGGGGCAGCGCCCGATCGCCCTCGACCTCGCGGCGGCCCTCCCGGAGGAGGACCCCGCGTACGCCCTGGAGATGGAACGCGTCTCCGGCGACGACGACCTCGTCGCGTACCTGACCACCATGGACGGGTTCGACGGCGTCCTCGACGACAGCGACCTCACCGCGGTCCTGCGGATGGTCCGCCACGACATGACCGAGGCCGCCCGCTTCTTCGCCCGCACCCCGGACGGCTACGACCGCCCCCTGGCCACCCCGCTCACCTGCATCATCGGCGACGCCGACGACGCGACCGAGGGCTACGAAGCCGGCTACCGCGCCTGGGGCCGGTACGCGGCCGACGTACGCCTCGCCGTGATCCCCGGCGGCCGCCACTACTTCGCCAAGCACCTGCCCGACGCGCTCGCCGCTCTCCTCGCCGACCTGCACCGCAACGGAGGAACCCATGTCTGATCTCGCCGAACGGCTCGGCCGGCTGCCCCAGGGACAGCGCTCCCGGCTGCTGGGCCGGATGCGCAACCAGATGACGGCCGGCGTGGGCCGCCGCGTCGAACTGAAGCGCGCCGACCACGGACCGCGCTCCCGCTCCTCCTTCCAGCAGGAGCAGATGTGGTTCGTCGACAAGCTCGGCGCCGGCAAGGCCCGCAACAACATAGCCCTGGCCATAGGCCTGGGCGGACCCCTCGACCGGGCCGCCCTGCACGAGGCGCTCAACGCCGTCGTCGCCCGCCACCAGGTGCTGCACAGCAAACTCGTCGAGATCGACGGAGTGCCCTGGCAGGAACCCGTCCCCTCCTTCGTGCTCGGTGTCCAGAGCACCGACCTCGCGGGCAGCGAGGACGCGGACCGCGAACTCGCCGAACTCACCGCGAGCTGCGCCGCCGCACCCTTCGACCTGGCCGCCGGCCCGCCCGTCCGCGCCCACCTCGTACGACTCGCCCCCGAGCACCACGTCCTGCTCTGGGTCGTCCACCACGTCGCCTGGGACCCGGGCTCGACGCGGATCTTCACCGAGGAACTGACCGCGAGCTACGCGGCGGCCGCCGCGGGCAAGCGCCACGAGGCCCCCCGGCTCGCCGTCGAGTACGCCGACTTCGCGGCCTGGCAGCGGGCCAAGCTGGAGAACGACGAGCACGGCCGGGCCCTCGCGACCAAGTGGCGCCAGATCCTCGCCGGCGCCGTCGCCACCGAGGTCCTGCCCGACCACCCGCGCGGCCCCGAGACCAGAGGCGACGGCCGCGGTCTGAAACTGACCCTCGACCAGAAGCTGCTGGACCGCCTCACCGAACTCGCCGACGCCAACAGCACCACCGTCTTCACCACCCTGCTCGCCGCCTTCAACGCGCTGCTGCGGCACTGGACCCGCACCGAGGACGTCGTCGTCGGCACGGCCAGCGCCTCCCGGCCGCACCCCGACCTGGAACAGGTCATCGGCTGCTTCGTCCAGATGATCACCCTGCGGACCGAGGTCACCGACCAGCTCACCTTCCGCGAGCTGGTCACGCGCACCGCGGCCTCCGTCATGGACTCCTTCACCAACAGCGAGCTGCCCTTCGAGCAGGTCGTCGAGGCCGTCCGCCCGGTCCGCGACCCGCTGCGCCACCCGCTGTTCCAGATCGAGTTCACCTCGCTGGGCCGCTGGGGAACCCACCGGGCGCAGGCCGCGGACGTCGAGTTCACCATGGACCAACTGCACGACGGTGCGGCCAAGTTCGACATGAGCTTCCTGGTCGGCGAGAACGACGGCCTGGAACTCTCCCTCGAATACAACACCTCCCTCTACCGGCACGGCACGGCGAGCGCCCTGCTCGGTGCCTTCCGCCAGGTCCTGGAGCAGGTCGCCGAGAACCCCGACCTCCAGGTCGGCGACATCAGCCTGGTCGAGGAGCCGGCCGCCTCCCGGCACGCCCGCGAGCTGTCCCGCGGCGGCCCCGTCGACGAGGCCGCCTGGACCACCACCCTGGACCGCGCGTTCCGCGAGCGGGCCACCATCCACCCCGACGCCGTCGCCGTCCGCCACGGCTCCACCCGGCTCGACTACGCGGCCCTCGACCGCTGGTCCGAGGCCATCGCCCACCGGCTGCGCGACCGCGGGGTCCGCCACGGCGACCCCGTCGCCGTGTGCGTCTCCCGCGGCCCGGCCGCCGTCGCCGGCGTCCTCGGCGTACTCAAGGCGGGCGCCCACTACGTCCCGATCGACCCGGCCGCCCCGGCCGAGCGGACCCGTACCGTCCTCGCCGACGCCAAGGTCCGGCACGCCCTCGTCGACGAGACCGCACAGCTGCCCGTACCACTGGAGCTGGTGACCACCGGGACGGCCGCCCCCGTCCGGGAGGTCCCCTCCCTCGCACCGACCGCCACCCCCGGCGACCTGGCCTACGTGCTCTACACCTCCGGCAGCAGCGGCACCCCCAAGGGGGTCATGATCGAGCACCGCTCGGTCACCCACTTCTCCCGCACCATCGCCAAGGCCTACGAGATCCGGGCCGAGGACCGCGTCCTGCAGTTCGCCCCGCTCACCTTCGACGTCTCCGTCTTCGAGATCTTCACCACCCTGCTGGCGGGCGGCTCGCTCGTCATCGCCACCGACGACGAGCGCCGAGACCCGGTCCTGCTGCAGACCCGGATGCGCGAGGACGCGGTCACCGTCGCGGAACTCCCGCCCGCGCTGCTGCCGTTGCTCGACCAGGCCGGTCTGCCCGACCTGCGGCTGGTCTCGGTGGGCGGCGAGGCCTTCCCCGGCCGGCTGGTCGCCGAATGGACCGCGGGGGAGCGCAGGTTCGTCAACGGGTACGGACCCACCGAGGCCACCGTCGCCGTCACCCTCATGGACTGCACCGGCAGCTACGACCGCAACCCGCCGATCGGCCGCCCCATGCCGGGCCACCAGGCCTTCGTCCTCGACGAGCGGCTGCGACCGGTCCCGCCCGGCGTCCCCGGCGAACTGTGCGTCGCAGGTCCCGGCGTGGCCCGCGGCTACCTGGGCCGTCCCGACCTCACCGCCGACCGCTTCGCCGACAACCCCTACGCGGACGGCCCCGAGACCGAGCGCCTCTACCGCACCGGCGACCTGGTCCGCTGGCTGCCCGGCGGCAACCTGGACTTCCTCGGCCGCACCGACCGCCAGCTCAAGGTGCGCGGCCACCGCATCGAGCCGGGCGAGGTCGAGTCCGTGCTCACCGGGCACCCCTCCGTGCAGCAGGCCGTCGTCGTCGCCCAGCCTGCTGCGGGCGGCGAGCGCATGCTGGCCGCCTACGTCACGGTCGAGCAGGTCGGCTCGTACGCCTCCGAGGTCGCCGACGCCGAGGGCCTGCGGGCCTACGCGGCCGGCCGGCTGCCCGGCTACATGGTGCCGGTCGTCGTCGTCCTCGACGAACTGCCCCTCACCCCGCACGGCAAGGTCGACACCGCCGCGCTGCCGCAGCCGACGGAACTGTCGGCCGAGGGCGGCACCGCGCCCCGCGACGCCATCGAGGAGCAGATCTGCCGCGACATCCTCACCCCGCTGCTCGAATGGCAGAACCCGGACGTGGAGGGCGACTTCTTCGCCCTGGGCGGCAGCTCCCTGCAGGCCACCATCGTGGTCTCCCGGGTCCGCGCCCTCTTCGGCATCGACATCGCCCTCGCCGACTTCTTCGGTCGCCCGACCGTCTCCGGGCTCGCCGAACTGGTCCGCGCCGCCAAGGCCGAGGCCGCCGGTGAGCAGGACCGGCTGCTCGCGGTCTTCGAGCAGATCGAGAACATGAGCGACGACGAGGCCGCCGCCCTCCTCGGCTCCCTCCAGCACCCGGACGGTCCCTGATGGCCGACCCGGCCGGGCTCGAAGGAGCGCTCGCCGCGCTCCCGGAGGCGAAGCGCGAACTGGCCCGCCTGATGCTGGCCGCCCGCCGGCCCGTACCCGCCCACCCGGCCCCGCGCTCCGGCGCGGGGCCGGTCCCCCCGACCGCTCTCCAGTCCCGGCTGTGGCGCCGCGAACGCACCCACCCGGCCGTCGCCACCGGCTCGCACGCCCTGCGGCTGACCGGCCCCCTCGACCCCGAGCGGCTCGTGGAGGCACTCACCGGGGTGCTGCGCCGCCACGAGGCGCTCCGTACGAGACTCGCCGTCTCCACCACCGGTCAGCCCCGGCTGCACGTGGACGAGGAACCGGTGCTGCGGCTCACCCGGGCCGACCTCTCGGGCTTCACCGCGCGGTCCGCCGCCGAACGCGTGGCCCTGCAGCTCACCGAGAGCGCCTCCACCGTCCTGGACCTGGAGAGCGGCCGCACCAGCGCCTTCCGGCTGCTGCGGCTCGCCCCGGACGAGCACGTCCTGATCCTCGCCTCCCACCTCGCGGTCTTCGACGGCTGGTCCTCCGGGGTCTTCCTCGCGGACCTGGCCGCCGGCTACCGCGCGGGCCCGGCCGGGCTCGCCCCGCCCGACCTGCAGTTCCCCGACTACGCCGACTGGCAGCACCGCTGGCTCGCCGGACCCGACGGATCGGCCGAACTGTCCCGGCGCCGAGCGGTGTTCGCCGCCGATCCGCCCGCACCCCGGGCGCCCGGCGGATTCGAACGCGGCCACCTGCCGGTACGGCTGGCCCGCGGGCCCGTCGACGCCGGGCTGGAGCTCGGCGCGGCCGAGGGGGCCACCCCGTTCATGACGCTGCTCGCCGCACTGGCCGTCGTGCTGGCCCGCAGCCAGGGTCGTACCTCGCAGGTGATCGGCACCCCCGCGGCCGGCCGCTTCGCCGGAGCCCTCGAAGGCGCCGTCGGGCAGTTCACCACCGTGGTGCCGATCCGGCTCGACCTGGCGGGCGGTCCCACCTTCCGGGAACTGCTGCACCGCACCCGGACCGCGGTGGCCGAGGCGCTCGCCCACCAACGCCTGCCCGTGGACGTCCTGTTCGACGGCGGCTCGCCCCCGCCGTACAACGTCCTGTTCGCCCTCCACAACTACCCGTCGGTCCCCCTGGACCTGCCGGGCATCGAGGTCGGCCAGCTGCCCGGGCCGCCCGCCCGGCACCTGGAGCTGTACAGCCCCGACCCGGCCGCCGCCCTGGCCTGCATCGGCCTCGTTGAACGGGACGGCGAGATCGGCGGCACCGCCGAGTACAACCGCCACGCGGCCGCGCCCGAGGACGTGCGAGGGCTGCTCACCGGAATCGAGGACGTGCTGGACCGGGCCGTCGCCGCGCCCGCATCCCCGCTCACCACCTAGGGAGTTGCCCGTGCTCACCACCGAGTTCTACCGCGCGCCCGCGGACTGCGGGCTCGTACGGAGCGGAGCCGACGTGCCCCGCACCCCCATGCGGGCCCTGCGCGAGGACATCCACGACATCCTGGTCTCGGCCCCCGTGGCCGAGGCCCGGCGCACCCGTGACCCCCGGCCCATCCACCGGGCCCTGGGCGAGCGGGGCCTCCTCGCGCCCCAGTGGCCCGAGGAGTACGGCGGCCGCGGCATCAGCCAGGTCGCGGCCGCCGTACTGGTCGAGGAACTGGCCATGCACGACGTCCCCGACCTGCTGCACACCCTCACCGTGCAGATCGTCGGATCCACCCTGCTCAACGTCGCGAGCCCGGCGATGAAGGCCCGACACCTGCCGGGCTTCGCGGCCGGCACCGCCTTCGGCTGCGTGCTGTTCAGCGAACCGCAGGCCGGATCCGACCTCAACATCCTCTCCACCCGGGCCGTGTCCGACGGCAAGGGCGGCTACAAGCTGTACGGCACCAAGGTCCACTCGCTCTTCGCCCGGCTCGCCGACTACGGACTGTGCCTGGCCCGCGGCGAGGACGACGCCTTCAGCCTGTTCCTCGTCCCGCTGGCCCAGCCGGGCGTCACCATCCGGCAGATCCCGGGCATGGGCGACGACGCCTTCCACGAGGTCACCCTCGACGGGGTGGCCGTGACCGCCGACGACGTGGTCGGCGAGACCGGCCAGGGCTGGGCCATCGTGGTCAAGACCCTCGCCTTCGAGCGCACCGGACTCGACTACTACGTCAAGGCGCTGCGCTGGTACCGGGCCGCCGTGGAACGGCTGGAGGCCCACACCGACCGGCTGGAGGCCGGCCAGCACGACCAGATCGGCCTGGCCAAGCTCAACGCCCGGCTGCTCGCGGCGGGCACGCTGGTCCGCCGCGTCCTCACCCGCCTCGACCGGGGCGAACTCAACGAGGACGAGGCCGCCGCCGCCAAGTGGTACACCACCGAGCTCGCCGCCGAGGTGGCCTGGTGGGCCGCGGAACTCGACGGCGACCGCAGCATGACCCTCGACGACCCCGAGGTCGACGGGGTGGCACACCCACTCGACGCGGCGTTGCGCGAAGCCCCGGGGATGCGGATATCGGGCGGCACCGCCGAAATGATGCTGGAGACGCTGGCCCGGCTGCGTCTCGACTCAGGGGCGGAGGTACGGCCGTGACGACACAGGCGGTAGGCGGGAACGGTACGGGCGCTCAGAGCGCGGCGGCGTCCGAGCGCTGGCGGGAGCGGGAGGACGAGGACTCCCTCTTCCGGCAGCTCCGGCTCACCGTGCGGCAGGGGCTGGAGGTCGACGGGGACACGCCCGCCGGCGCCTGGGAGGCGCTGACCCAGGTCGGGGCCTGGGAGTTCGCCCTGCCCATCGGCCACGACGGCCTCGACCTCGGCCAGGCCGTCGTCGCCATGGTGTGCGAGGAGGCGGGCAACGCGACGCAGCCCCTCCCGCTCACCGACACCCTCCTCGCCCTGGACCTGATCTCCGGCCTCGGCCCGCTCGCCCCCGAAGCCGCCGACGCCGTCCTGGACCAGGTCCGCACCGGGGAACTGGCACTGGCCGTGCCGGGCCGGCTGCCCGATCCGCGCGGCACCGTACCGCCGGGCATCAGCTGGAAATCCGACCCGGACACCGGCGCCGTCGTCCTCACCGGCACCGGCGGCCCCTTCGCCGCCGGCGTCGCCCCGGGCGCGCTGCTGGTCCTGGCCGACGGCCCCGACGGGCCGTGCGTGGCACTCGTACGCCTGCCCACCGAGGGCGTCCAGGTCCGCCCGCTGCGCGACCACGGTGGGGGAGCCGTCGCCGGTGCCGTCTTCGACGAGGTACGGCTGCCCGCCGAGGCGGTGCTGCTGAGCGGCCTGGCCGCCGAACAGGCCCTCGCCCGCGTGGGCCTGCGCGCGGCCGTCCACCAGGCCTCGCTGCTGGCCGGGATCACGGCGGCCGCCCTGACCGCGGTCGTCTCCCGCATCCGCGGCCGGCAGCAGTTCGGCCAGGCCCTGGTCAAGCACCAGGGTCCCCGGCTGCGCGTGGCAGGCCTGTTGGCCCGCCTCGACGCCGTGCGCTGGGCCGTCGGGGACGCGGCCCGGGACCTCGACGAGGACCGGCTCAGCGCGGGGGAGGCCGCCGGGCTGATCGCCCTCACCGCGGAGACCACTCTCGACGTGACCCGTGACGCGGTCCACCTGCACGGCGCCTCGGGCCTGGTCCGGGACGGCCTGGTGGCGGGCTGCTACCGGCGCGCGGCCTGGGAGGCCATGCGCTGCGGGCGTCCCGCCCACCTCTGGGACATCGCGGCGCACACGCCCTGACCGGCGCCCGCACGAGGGAAGGGGCCCCCGCACAGCGGGAGCCCCTTCCCCGTACCACGAGGACCGTCAGACCAGGTCGCGGCGCATGACCCAGCGGTGGCGCTTGTCGCTCTTGGCCTCGGTGCGGTGGACCCGGCGGAAGCCCGCCCGCTCGAACATGTCCATCGTCCCGACATAGGCGAGGGTCGGATTCACCCGACCGCCCTCCGGATCCACCGGATACCCCTCGACGGCGGGCGCACCGTGGGCGCGCGCGTGCTCGACGGCCCCCTCCAACAGGCCGGAGGCGACCCCCTTGCCACGGAAGTCCTTGCGCACGACGAAGCAGGTCACCGACCACACGGGCAGATCGTCCACCGGTGTGATCGTCTTCGAGGAGGTCAGTCGGTCGAGCTGCCGGCGCGGCGCCACGTTGCACCAGCCGGCCACCTCGCCGTCCAGGAACCCGAGGACCCCGGGCGGCGGATCGGCCTTCTCCATGAGGCCGCGCAGGTGCTCGCCCCGCTCGTCCGCCGTGAGCCGCCCGTAGTCGCCGGTGGACAGCCGCCACGCCATGCACCAGCACGTGTGCGCGCTCTTCTTCGGCTGGAGCACCTGGCGGATGTCGTCCCACAGATCCGCCGTGGCGGGCCGTACTTCTAAACTCATGCTGCTACTTCGCTCTCTTCCGCTACTTACGAGCGTCCCGTGGCCGCGGTGTCCCGCGTCCCGGTGACGACATCGGTCATCACGGCGGTCAGCACCCCGAGGGCCCGCCGACACGCCTGTCGTCCTGCGTCCAGATGAGTGACCAGCCGGACCGTCTCCGGGCCCGGCGCGGTCACCAGTACTCCTTCCTTGGCGGCCCGTGCGACGACCTCGTCGGCGCCGGGAACCTCGATGAGGACGATGTTGGTCTCCGGCGGGCGCACGGTGAACCCGGCGTCCCGCAGCCCCGCCGCCAGCAGCGCGGCATTGGCGTGGTCCTCGGCGATCCGCTCCACGTGGTGGTCCAGTGCGTACAGACCCGCAGCCGCCAGAATGCCCGACTGGCGCATGCCGCCGCCCAGGCCGTGCCGCAACTTCCGGGCCCGCGGCAGCTGTTCGGCCGCCAGCAGGAGCACCGAGCCGACGGGCGCGCCCAGCCCCTTCGACAGGCACACGGCCAGCGAGTCGGCCGTTCGCCCGTACGCGTGCGCCGAGGTGCCCGTCGCGGCCATCGCGTTCCAGATCCGGGCCCCGTCCATGTGGACCGCCAGGCCCGCGCCGGACGCCAGTTCGCGTACGGCGCGCAGGGTGTCCAGGGGGTGGACCGTACCACCGGCCCGGGTGTGGGTCTGCTCGACCTCCACCGCCCGGGTGCCGAGCGTGTACGGGTTCCCCCGCCGGACCACGCCGGCCAGCAGGGCCGCGGTGACCACCCCCCGCTCGGCCGTCACCGTACGCGTCTGGATCCCGCCGTAGCGGGCCGGGGAGGCCTCCTCGTGCGCCAGGATGTGCGCCTCCGCGTCGCACACCAGCTCCTCGCCGGGACCGACGAGGAGCTGGAGGGCGATCTGGTTGGCCATCACCCCGGACGGGGTGAACAGCGCCCCGGAGAAGCCGAAGAGCCCGGCGAGCCGGTCCTCCAACGCGCGGACGGTCGGGTCCTCCCCGAACAGGTCGTCGCCGACCTCGGCCGCGGCCATCGCGGCCCGCATCCCGGCACCCGGCCGGGTCACCGTGTCGCTGCGCAGATCGACGGTCTCGAAACTCCCGATGCTCATGACGGTACGTCAACTCCTCGCTCGCGGGGCTGTGGGGTGAGTTCGCGGGCCGCCACCCAGTCCAACAACGGGCGCACCAGCTGCCAGGTCTCCCGCACCAGCTCCCCGGCGCGCGCCGTGTGCAGCCCGGCGTCCGGACCGAAGCGCCGGCCCGCGTCGATCTTGCGGTGGCGCAGCAGCCCCAGCCGCGGGTGGTCCGCCGGGACCCCCCGCGGCCGGGACTTGAGCCGATCGCCGCCCAGGGCGAACCCCCGGGCCTCCAGCCGGCCCACGACCCGGGCCAGCTCCGCGCCGCCGTCCTCCTCCTCGACGGCGGCGCGGTACCGGGCGACCTCGGCCCCGGCGTAGGGGTACCAGCGCCCGGAGGCGTAGAGGCCGTGCCGGTCCAGGTGCACCCACAGGCCCAGGCAGGGCAGCAGATCCAGATAGGCGCCCTGGTAGGTCTTGTACGGGGACTTGTCGTGGGACATCCGGGTGTCCCGGACCGGACCGAGCACCCGCACCCCGGCCGGCCCGGCCCACTCCTCGAAGAACGTGCCCAGTTCAGCGGCCAGCTCGTCCATCGGCGCACGTACGTCACGCTCGTACCGCTCGCGGTGGCGCAACCGCCACGCCTCCTTGTCGTTGTCGGCCGCGAGGTCCTCGTACAGGCGCAGTGCCGAGGGCGGGAAGCCGCTGAACGTCACGGCAGATACCCCGGCAGGGGGTGGGCGGCGCACAGCTCGGAGACCCGGGTACGCACCCGGTCGCGCAGCGCGTCGGGCAGTACGCCGCCCTGCGCGCGCAGCGCCACCAGGACATCGGCGACCAGGTCGGCGCACTCGGCGGCCACCGCGTGGTCCATCCCGCGCGCGGCCAGCGTGTTGGTGCCGAGCCGCAGTCCACCGGTCACCCGGACCGGTGTGGTGTCGCCGGGGACCCGATTGCGGTTGACGACGATCCCGCAGGACTCCAGGGCCTGCTCGGCGACATCCCCGGTGACCCCGGTGCCGCGCAGGTCCAGCAGCACCATGTGGGTGTCCGTACCGCCGGTGACCAGCCGGAACCCCCGGTCCGACAGGCGCCCGGCGATCGCCTGCGCGCCGTCGGCGAGCCGCTTGGCGAGCTCGGCGAAGTCGGGGCTCGCCACGAAGTCCAGGGCGCGCGCCTTGGCCGCCACCGACGCCAGGTCGGGCGTGCCCTGGGTGAAGGGGAACACGGCCCGGCGCAGGGTCGCCGCCAGCGTGCCGCGCTCCGGCCCGGCCTTACGGGCCTCCCGGCCGAGCAGGATCAGCCCGCCGCGCGGGCCGTACAGCTGCTTGTAGGTGCTGGTGGTGGTCACGTGGGCATGGTCGACGGGGCTCTGGTGGAGGCCGGCCGCGACCAGTCCCGCGATGTGCGAGATGTCCGCCAGGAGATAGGCGTTGGCCTCGTCCGCGATCTCCCGGAACCGGGCGAAGTCGATGCTGCGCGGGTACGCGCTCGCCCCGCACACGATCAGCTTCGGGCGGTGCTCCAGGGCCAGTTCACGGATCTGGTCGTAGTCGAGCAGCCCGTCCGGGGTCACCCGGTAGCCGTGGGCCCGGTAGTAGCGGCCGGTCACCGAGGCGGGGGAGCCGTGGGTGAGGTGTCCACCGCAGTCCAGGTCCAGCCCGAGCAGGGAGTCACCGGGGTTCAGCAGCGCCGTGATCACGGCGAGGTTGGCGGAGGAACCGGAGTGCGGCTGCACGATCGCGTCCTCGGCCCCGAACGCCGCGCACGCCCGCTCGATCGCGAGGCGCTCGATCTCGTCGGCGACCCCGCATCCGGCGTGGTAGCGGTTCCCGGGGAAGCCCTCGGCGGTCAGGTTGCCGAGCGCGCTGCCCTCGCACGCCAGGACGGAGGGATCCGCGACGCTGGACGCCGCGACCATCATCAGGGTGTCGCGCTGGCGCGCCGACTCCCGGGCCAGCAGGTCGTACAGGACGGAATCGCGCTCTCTCAGCCGGGTGTTGGCGTGCGCCGCGAAATCGACCAGGTCGGGCGCGGGCGCCTGCGGCGCGCCGCCCCGGAACCCGTCCTCGTCCAGCGGATCGGTGACGGGCGCGGGCAGGGTGAGGCTCATGACTGTCCCCTCTCGGAATCGTCCGTGATGGCCGTGCTGAACCGGCTCGTGTCCTCAGCCGTCCGCATCGGCGGTGTCCGTCTCGTCGGCGTCCAGCTCACCGAAGGCCTCGGCCGCCGCGACCGCCTCCGCGCCGTGCTGCTCGTCCGCGGCGATCTTCTCGGCCAGCTCGCGGATCAGCGGGTTCTGGAACACGGTCTTCACCGGCACCGGCACCCCCAGCAGTTCCTTGAGCAGACCGGCCAGCCGGGTACCGCTGAGCGAATCGCCGCCCAGGCTGAAGAAGTTGTCACCGGGCGCCACCCCGTCCAGGCCGAGGATGTCGGCGACCGCCGCGCACAGCACGAGCTCCAGCGCACTGCCCGACCCGTCCCCGGCGTCCCGTACGGCCGCCTCGTCGGCGGACTGCTGCCGCCCGGCGGAGGAGGCCAGCAGCAGCCGGTCGACCTTCCCGTTGCGGGTCAGCGGCAGCTCCGGCAGCACGGTGAGCGCGGCCGGCACCATGTAGCCGGGGAGCTGCGCGGCGAGGCGTTCCAGCACCGGCCCGGCCGCGTCCTCGTCGGCCACGACGAAGGCGTGCAGCCGCCGCACCCCGTGGGCGCTGGCCGGGGCCACCACCACGGCCGCCTCGACCGCGGCGTCCTGGCGCAGCACGGCCTCGATCTCGCCGAGCTCGATCCGGTGGCCCTGGATCTTCACCTGGAAGTCGTCCCGGCCCAGGATCTCGATGCTGCCGTCCGGCAGGTACCGGCCCAGGTCGCCGGTCAGATAGGCGCGTTCGCCGCTCTCCGGGAGGTGCACGAAGCGGTTCGCGGTGCGTTCGGCGTCGTTCCAGTAGCCGAGCGCGAGCCCGACGTCACTGGCCACGGCCATCTCGCCGACCACTCCGAGCGGGCGCTCGTAGGCGGCCGCGTCGACGATGTAGTAGCGCTGGTTGGTGATCGGCTTGCCGTACGGGATGCTCGTCCAGGACGGGTCGACCTCGCCGATCGGCTGGAACAACGACCAGCAGATCGTCTCGGTCGGACCGCCCGAACCCACCACCTCGATCCGGGGGCTCTGCGCCCGCAGCCGGTCCGGCAGCGTCAGCGGGATCCAGTCCCCGGAGAGCACGGACAGCCGCAGGGACTCCAGCGGCCGGTCGCCGCCGCGCCGCTCGCGCACCTCGGCCTCGCCCACCAGCAGCTCCATCAGGACGGGCACGGAGTTCCACAGGGTGACCTGCTCCGCCCGCACCAGATCCGCCCACACATCGGGCTCGGCGTGCTCGAACGGTGGCGGCAGCACCACGGTCCCGCCCTGCGTCAGCACCCCGAACACGTCGTAGATCGAGGCGTCGAAGTGCAGCCCGGAGATGGCCAGCAGCCGGTCCCGCGCACCGACCTCGAAGCGGGTCGCGACATCGCGGATCAGGTTGACCACGCCGATGTGGTCGACCATCACGCCCTTGGGCTCACCCGTGGACCCCGAGGTGAAGATGGTGTAGGCGAGGTCCGCCGGGGTCTGCGCGGTCTCGGGCCGCGTCGCGTTCCCGGACTCGAAGTCCTTGTCGACCCGGTAGCGGCGGGCCGTGGGCGGCCAGCTGATCCGGGAGTCCAGCCAGGACTGGGTGAGGATCCGGTCCACCTTGGCCTCGGTGAGCAGACGGCGCAGCCGCTCCGCCGGCACGGACGGATCCAGCGGCAGATAGGCGGCGCCCGAGGCGAGGATCCCGTACACCGCGGCGTACTGCTCCCAGCCCTTCTCCATCACCACGGCGACCAGCTCGCCCGGAGCCGCCCCGTGCTCCCGCAGCGTCTGCCCGATCCGCCAGGCGTACGAGGCCAGTTCGGCGTAGCTCAGGCGCCGGCCGGAGGCGTCCACCACGGCCTCGGCGTCGGGCGTGCGCTCCACCTGCCGGGCGAACAGCTCGTGCAAGGTGGTGTACGGGATCTGCCCGGCGGTGTCGTTGACCTGGCGGCGCAGCGTCCGCTCGGCCGCCGGGACCAGGTCGAAGCGCCCGGTACGCAGGGCCTCCGGGTCCCGCGTGAGCCGCTCCAGCAGGTCCACGTACACGCCGAAGGCGGCGTCGATGAAGCCGGGCGCGAACGCCCCGTCGACGAAGTCCCAGATGACGCGCAGCTCACCGGCCAGTTCGCGCAGCTGTACGTCGAGCGAGACCTGCGGGGTCTGCGAGATCGAGTACACCTCCCGGCCCAGGTCCGTGACGGGCCTGCGCACCGGGTAGTCGAGGAGGCTGGTCACCACCACCGGCATGCCGGCCTGAGCGCCCACCCCGTGCAGCCGGGTCAGCTCGCGCAGCACCCGGACGCCGTTGAAGGAGCCGTGCTCCGCGTCGCGGGCGAGCTGGTCGCGCAGCGCGTGCGCGCGGTCCAGGAAGGTGGCGCCCGACCCGTCGGCGGCGAGCATCACGGCATTGGTGAAGTCACCGAGGACGCCGGTGATGTCCGGGTGCACCGCCGGACGCTGGAAGATCGGGTAGTTGATGGTGAAGTCCGACTCCTCCGCCCAGCACCGGACCACCTCGGCGAAGGCGGCGGTGAGCAGGACCGACGGTGTCAGCCCCGCCTCGTGCGCCCGCGCCGAGAAGCGCTGCCATTCGGTGGGGGACAGCCGGTGCTCGCGCCGGTCGAAGCGCACCTCGCGCCCGGTGTCGGTGGAGCCGCCCGTGGGCAGCGAGGGGGCCGGCGGCAGGGTGGGGACGCGCTCCACCCAGTAGTCGCGGGCGGCCCGGAAGGCCTCGGTGTGCGGCAGGGCGTCGGCGCGCCAGCGGGCGTACTCGGCGAAGCTGATCCCGGGCTCCGGGAGTTCGACGTCCGGGTTCTCGTACAGGTCGACGAGCTCGGGGAAGAGCACCTGGAAGGCGCTGGAGGCGTCCAGCACCTGCAGGTCGATCCCGAGGTGGACGCGGCTCAGGTTCCCGGGACCGCCCAGCCGGATGATCCGCAGGTCGAACAGCGGCCAGCTGCCCACCGGGAAGACCACGTGGCTCATCTCGGCGCGCAGCTCGGCGAGCCGCTCCCGCGAGGCGTCGGCGGACAGCTCGCTCAGGTCCACGACCGGTATGTCGAAGGGCAGGGGGTCGGCCGGCACCCACTGGGTGCCGTCGGTGCGGCCGATCGCGCGGAGCATGTCGTGGCGGGCGACCACCTTGCGCCAGGCGGCGGCGAAGCGTTCCGGGTCGAGGTCCGCACGCTCCCACTCGAAGTATCCGTAGCAGCCGATACCGCCCAGCTCGACTGCTTCACCTCGCCCGATCATCAGTGCCTGCTGCGTCTCGGTCATCGGGAAGGACGCGGCACTGTCCGCGCGAGCGGGCAGGAGCTCGGTCATGGTCCAACTCCATTCGGTGTCACGGGCCGTCGGCTGGTGCGTGCCCGGGGTGGGTACGGGCCGGAGCGCCCTGCTGCGGGGCAGGGCGAGGCTAGGGGCGGTGAGTTAGCCGCCGGTTATGTTCCGTGCGGGCGGCGGTCCCTCGGCCGGGCGCGGCCCCCTCGCCCAGGGAGAGCGCGAAGAGCCGTACGAGCGGGTGGAACAGGTAGCAGGGCTGGCCCCGCTCGTCCGCGCCGCTGACCTCCAGCAGGGCCGCGTCGGCCAGCGCCTCCAGCAGCCGCTCCGCCTCGACCTCCGGCAGGCTCAGCGACACCGCCGCCTCCGCGGCCGGGAACGGCTGCGGACCCAGCGCGGCCAGCGCCGGGAACACGGAACGCACCTCCGCGTCCAGCGCCCGCCAGGACGGCAGCAGCGAGCTGTGCACGTCCAGATCGCCCGAGTGCAGCTCCCGCAGCCGGGTCACGGGATCCGCCAACCGGCCGGCCAGCCGGTCCGGGGTGGAGTGCGGCCGGGCGGCGATCCGGGTCCCGACGATCCGCAGGGCCAGCGGCAGACCGGCGCAGTGCTCGACGATCGAGGACGCCGCACCGGGTGCCGAGGCCACCCGGGCCGGACCGGCCGCCGCCGAGAGCAGCTCCAGCGAGTCCCGGGGGGCCAGGGGGGCGAGGGCCACGGTGTGCGCCCCGGCCACGGTGGGCAGGGCCGTCCGCCCGGTGACCAGGACCGCGGGCTCCGGGGTGTTGGGCAGCAGCGGACCCAACTGGGCGGCCCCGGAGGCGTTGTCCAGCACGATCAGCAGCTGCTTGCCCCGGGTCCGCTCCCGGTAGAGCCGGACCAGCTGGTCCTGGTCGTCGGCGGCCGGTACGTCGTCCATCGGGCCCAGTGCGCGCAGCAGCCCGCGCAGCACCCGGGTGGGGTGCCGGGGCGTGCCGTCGGGCGCCCGCAGGTCGGCGTACAACTGCCCGTCGGGGAAGTGGCGTCGGCAGCGGTGGGCCGCGTGGACGGCCAGGGCGGTCTTGCCGAGCCCGGCCATCCCGGTCACCAGCACCCGGCGGGGCCGCCCGGTGCTCTGCGCGTCGGGGGCCAGGGCACGGCACAGCAGCTCCAGTTCGGGCTCCCGACCGGTGAAGTCGACGGTGTCGGGCGGCAGCATGGCCGGGGCGCCGTCCGCGCGGCCGGCCGCGACCCGACGGGGACCGGCCGGCACGGCCGCGGTGCGCGGCCGGCGGTCCAGCGTGCCCTCCAGCAGCGCCCGGTAGGTGGCCTGGAGCTCCTCGCCCGGGTTCACCCCCAGCTCGTCGGCGAGCACCGTGCGACCGTGGTGGTAGAGGTGGATGGCGTCCGCCTGCCGCCCCGACCGGCACAGTGCGGTCATCAGCTGGCACCGGATGCGCTCGCGCAACGGGAACTCGGCGACCAGGCCGGTCAGTTCACCGGTGATCTGCTCGTGCCGGCCCAGTGCGAGATCCGCCGCGATGCGGTGCTCCAGGGTGACGGCACGAGCCTCGGTGAGCCGCGGCGCCTCGGCGTCGGCCAGGTATTCGGTGGCGTTGGCGAAGGGCGTCCCGTTCCACCGGGCCAGGGCGCGGCGCAGCAGCTCACCTGCCTTTTCGAAGTCCTCGGCGATCAGCGCCTCGCGGCCGCCGAGCGCCAGCTTCTCGAATTCGTTCAGGTCGAGCGTCGCATTACCGATGCTCATGGCATATCCGGGCGGTCGACGATCGATCAGAACATCGTCGCCGAGAATCTTGCGCAAGCGGGAAACATAGGTGTAGAGCTGTGCGCTGACGGTGGCCGGTGGAGCCCAGCCCCACAGCAGCCGGCACAGCCGTTCGTCGGAGATCACCTCTTCACGGGCCACGAGGAGCGCCGCGAGCACGGTGTGCAGCTTCGCCCCGGACAACGCGACCCGGCGACCGTCCCGCCGTACCTCGACCGGTCCGAGCACTCGGAATTCCATGTACCGCCCCATCCGTGATTCATGGAGAAGAATCTCTGAACGAAGCTAGTGGAGTGCGTTGTCTCCTCGATATCGTGTCGATTTCGAGGGCGGTCCGGGTCACGAAATCGATGGAACACAGAAGGAAAAGGAGGCGTCCCTACTGTTCCATTCATGCCGCAGCGAGCGGCAGTGATGCTCCACCGAGAGGGGATTCCCAGATGCGCAGCACGCGGACGGCGAAGACGGCGAACACCACGGCGGCGGCCTGCCTGGTCGTTCTTGCGGGGATGTTCGTCGGCACGGGGGCAGCGTCGACCGTCCTGGCGGACACGCACACCACCACGCAGGCGGACGGCGACATGCCCTGGGGCGTCGTCAAGCCGGTGGACCCCCCGCGCCACGGCTCCGCCGGCAAGCACGGCGACATGCCCTGGGGCTGACCCGCCCCCGCCCGCCCCCGCCCGCCCGTTCCCGCGGGTTCGGTCGCGGACGCCGTCGATGTCGACCAGCACGTGCCGCGGTCCACGGAAGATCCGGTCGCGCCGGTACGGCGGCGGGTCCTCGACGAGCCGGGAGCAGGCTCCGCTACGGCTTGTCGTTCTCCGGGTGCGTCAGCAGCAAGGTCAGTTCCGCCGCCGTGAAGGAACGATGCGGCAGTTCACCGGCGACCCCACCGCCCGGACCGCCCCCACTTCCCGGACCGCCCGCCGATACCGCCGTGCCCTGGACCGCGGCCAGCAGCCGGTCCGCCTGCGCCCGCCAGGGCTGCGCGCCGACCTCGCCGAAGGCGGCCCGCGCCCGCCGGAACCGCTCCGCCGCCTCCGCCGGGCGGCCGCCGATCGCCTCCACACACCCGAGATCGGTCTCCACCCGGGCGTACAGGAAACGGTCCGCCAGCTCATCGGTGATCTCCAGGGCCTGCTGCAGCGTCCGCCCCGCCGCCGGCAGCAGGCCCTGGCTCCACTGCGTCTGGCCCAACCCCCGCAGCGCGTGCGCCTCCCCGACCCGGTCGCCCTCGCCCCGGGTCAGCCGCAGCACCGCGCCGAAGGCCTCCGCGGCCTCGTCCAGATCGCCCGCGCGCAGCCGCACCTCGGCCAGCCGGTACACGCTCTGCGCCTCCGCCCGCACCGATCCGGTACGCCGGCTCAGCGCCACCGCCTGCTCGGCGAGCGGCAGCGCGCCGCCCACGTTGCCCCGGTCCAGCTCGATCTGCGCCTGGAAGCCGAGCAGGTGGGCCTCGTTGCCGATGTCACCCGACGCGTGGAAACCGCTGAGGGCCGCCTCGCAGTACTCCAGGGCCCGCTCCCAGTCCCCCTGGAACCGCGCGCACATCGCCAGGTTCCGCTGGGCCAGCGCCGCCCCGCCCATGTCACCGGCGTTCCGCAGCAGCCGTAGCGCGGCCATGTTCCAGCCCTCGGCCTGTTCGTACCGCCGCTGGTAGATCGCCAGCGACCCCAGCAGCCGCAGCATCGTCGCCTCGCCCGGCTCGTCGCCGGTACGTCGGGCCGTGGCCAGCGCCTGCTCGGCGCAGCGCTGCCAGTCCTCCAGGTAGTTCTTCGTCTCGAAGTGCGGTACCGCGCTCTCGGTCAGCGTCCACGCGTACCGGGCCCGGCCCGTCTCCGCCGCGTGCGCCACCAGGTCCGTGACGGCCGTGCGCTCCGACTCGAACCAGTCCATCGGCGTGGCCAGCAGCTCGTCGGCCAGCTCCGGCAGGAAGCGCGGAGCCGGGGCGGGCGTCCGGCCCACCGGGAACTCCCGGCCGTCGATCCGCCGGTGCGCCTCCTCCGCCAGCCAGAGCCAGGACGCGAAGGCCCGCTCCAGCGCGGCGTCGGTCTCCCCCTCCGGCTCGTCCGACTCCGCCCGCTCACGGGCGAACAACCGCAGCAGGTCCTGGAACCGGTAGCGGGTGGCCCGCCCCGGCTCGGCGTCGGCCACCTCCAGCAGCTGCGCGTCGACCAGGTGGTCGATCAGTTCCTCCGCGTGCCACACGTCGGTGTCCAGTACGGCCGCCCCCGCCCAGGCGGCGAAGTCCGCGGTGCGCAGCAGCCCGAGCCTGCGGTACATCCGGGCCGCCTCGGGGGCCAGGTCCCGGTAGGTGAGCCGGAAGCCGGCCCGCACCCCGCCCTCGCCCGGGCTCAGCACGTCGAGCCGGGACCGGTGGTCGCGCAGCCGCGCCACCAGGCTCCGTACGCTCAGACCGGGTTTGGCCGCCAGCCGCGCCCCGGCGATCCGCAGCGCGAGCGGCAGACAGTCGCACAGCGCGCCGAGCTGCTCCACCGCCACCGGGTCGCTGCCGAACCGGTCGGCCCCGGCCAGTTTGATCAGCAGTGCCGTCGCCTCGGTCGGCTCCAGCATCCGCAGCCGCAGGGTCAGCGCGGTGTAGTCCCCGGTCAGGTCGCCCAGGCTCTCCCGGCTGGTGGCCAGCACCACGCTGCGCCCGCCACCCGGGAGCAGGGGTCTGAGCTGGGCGAAGGACCGTACGTTGTCCAGGACGATCAGTGTCTTGCGGGTGCTGAGCAGGCTCCGGAAGAGCGAGGCCCGCTCGTCGGGATCCGCCGGTATCTGGGGCGCGCCGATTCCGAGGGCCCGCAGGAACCGGTCGAGCACGGCGGCGGGGGACACCGGCGCGTGCTCCTCGTCGTAGCCGCGCAGATCGGCGAAGAGCTGGCCGTCCGGGAACTGGTCGGCGACCTGGCTCGCCCAGTGCACCGCGAGGGCGGTCTTGCCCACGCCGCCCACGCCGACGATGGTCGCCAGCGCCGGGGTGTGGGGGTTGTAGGGCTCCTTCAGGAGCCGGTCCAGCGAGGTCATCTCCCGCTGCCGGCCGGTGAACGCCATGACGTCGGCGGGCAGTTGGGCCGGGATGGTGCTCAGGGCCGCCGGCGCGGGCACCGCCGTGGCGGGGGGCCGGGTCAGTTCGGGGGAGTCGCGCAGGATCAGTTCGTGCAACTGACGCAGTCCGGGACCCGGTTCGATCCCGAGCTGCTCGGTGAGTAACCGGCGGCCGTGCAGGAACACCTCCAGGGCCTCGGCCCGCTGCCCGGACCGGTACAGCGCCAGCATGAGGTGTTCGCGGCACTGCTCGCGCAGGGGGTGCCGGGCGACCAGCTCGGTGAGTTCCCCGGTGAGCGCGCGGTGCCGGCCCAGCTGGAGCATCAGCCCGGCGCGTTCCTCCATCAGCGCGAGCCGCATCTGCTCCAGCCTGGTGGTCTCCGCCTCCAGCCGGGAGCCGGACGGCTCGTCGAGCGCGGAGCCCCGCCAGATGCTGAGCGCCTCCTCGAACTGCGTGCACGCCTCATCGGTCCGTCCGTGCCGGGCGGCGTCCCGTCCCTGTTCGGCCCGCTCCAGGAACTCCTGGACGTCGATCCGGTGCTCGCCCTTGGCCAGCAGGTAGCCCGGGGGAGAGGTGATCAGCAGATCGGTCACCCCGGCCTGCT
Source organism: Streptomyces sp. CLCI03 (assembly GCF_053615355.1). Classification (NCBI taxonomy): domain Bacteria; kingdom Bacillati; phylum Actinomycetota; class Actinomycetes; order Kitasatosporales; family Streptomycetaceae; genus Streptomyces; species Streptomyces sp. CLCI03. The sequence continues at coordinate 7,106,002 of NZ_CM132132.1, forward strand.
TGAAGGTCTTGCGGAGGGTGGCCACGCAGATGGCGATCTGGTTGCGGGCCGTCGCCGGGGGAGATTCCGGCCAGACGGCGTCCACGAGGGTGTCCACCGAAACGATTCGGTCGGCGTAGAGGACCAGCATCGCGAGGACCGTGGCCTGGCGTCGGCCGTTGATGCGCAACGGACCGTCATCGGTCTGGACGAGCAGCGGTCCCAGCACTCTGAAGACAAACCGATTCAAAAGGTCCCCCGGCCTTGAAACCCCGCGTCAGGCGCGAACGGTACCGCAAAGAGCGTTCCTCGGTGCAGTCAACTCTTTGGAAAAACACGGGCTCTTTCAGGCCGGCTTGTCCGTATAGCGGCGGACACGTGCGCGGGCCTCACGCAGAGTCGTCGGATCCGATGGACGACAACGCGCCGGACAGGCCCCGCAACACCTCGGCCGTGCGGTATACCTCGCCCTCGCCCCCGAGGCCCTCGCACAACTGCCGGGTCAGCTCGGCCAGACAGGAGTCGATCTCCCGCTTCGCCGCCACGCCCTGCTCGGTGGCGGTGAGCAGCTTGGCCCGCCGGTGGGCCGGATTGTCCAGATAGACCGCGAGACCCTGCCGCACCAGAAGATCCGCTATGCGCTGCACGCTCTGCCGGCTGGTCCCCACCCGCCGGGCCACGGCGGACACGGACAGTGACTCCTCCGTGACCGTGGTGAGTATCTGCCAGCGTGCGGCACTGAGCCCCGAAGCGACCGCGAGCCGGTCGAGGGCCGCGGTGAACCGTCCGTTCAGTCGGAAGACCGCCACGGCGGCCCGGCTGAACGCCTCGGCCGCCCCGAACTCCGCCGTACGCGTCAACGTCGGTCCCCTTCCGTACGCCCCGCGGGTCGCTGCACGATAACAGCGCGTGGTCACGCGGACGAGAGTCGGCCACGGTCGGCCACGCCGGCGGCCCAGGCCGGTGAGCTGCCGCCGTCGACAGTGGTCCGATGGCAGGCTCATGGCCGACATCCCGGCTCCCGCGCTGTACCAATGGCCCAGCACTGGAGGGCCCGTTTGAGCCAGTGGGCCTCCGGATGCTTATCTGTGTCGTATCCATGTACTTACGGCGCCGCGCAGCGCCGGACGGCAACGAGGCCGGTTCCGGAGCGCGGCGCCTTCGCCGTGCCCGTCCGCCGCCCACCACCCCCGGGCGGCGCCGGGCCGGCGCGCAGCACTGCAAGGGGGGCGGCACACCGCCGTGAAGAGGATGTTCGTGGCTCCGGATCCGGGGCGTATGAGACTGCGGAACTCGGCCCGCGCCGTGATCGGCGTCGTCGCCGCCGTCGCCCTCGCCGAAGTGTGCGGTCTCTCCCTGACCGCCTCCATCACCGGAGGACTTGCGGCCCTGCTCGCCCTCTTCACCGTGCTCGACGGAGACGTCCGCGCCCAACGCCTGACCACCGCCCTGCTGCCCGTCGCCGGATTCCCCGTCCTGACCCTCGCGACCACCCTGCACGGGGTGCCGCTCGCCCGGGACGCCACCTTCCTCGCCGTCGTGTTCGCCGGGGTCTACGCCCGCCGCTTCGGCCCCCGCGGCCACGCCCTCGGGATCTTCGGCTTCATGATGTTCTTCGTCACGCAGTTCCTGCACGCCCGGCCCGCGCAGCTGCCCGAGCTCTACGCCGCCGTGGGCCTGGCCCTCCTCGCCGCCGGAGCCGTGCGTTTCCTGCTCTGGCCCATCGAGCGGCGCACCCCGCCCCCCGCGGCCCCGCCCGGCCTGCCCGGGACCGGGCTCGCCCGCCCGACCACCCGACAGGCCTTCCAGGCCACCGCCGCCTGCGCCTTCGCGCTCGGCATCGGCCAGGCGCTTTCCGACGACCGCTGGTACTGGGCCGTCGGCACCGCCTGGTGGATCTTCGTGAACACCACCTCCCGGGGCGAGACCCTCGTACGGGGCTTCCGCCGCGTCCTCGGCACCGTCGTCGGCATCGCCGCCGGCCTGCTGATCGCCGTACCCCTGCATGGCGCGCCGGCCCCCACCGCCGCACTGGTCGCCGTATGCGTCTTCGGGATCTTCTACACCGCCGCGCCCTCGTACTCCTGGATGATGTTCTTCGTCACCGTCATGGCCGGGCTGCTCTACGGCCTCCTCGGTGTCCTGCACCCCGGACTGCTGCTCCTGCGCTTCCAGGAGACCGCCATCGGCGCGCTCGGCGCCGCCCTCGCCGTCGTGATCATCCTCCCGGTCACCACCCACGCCGCCAACGACGCCTGGATCCAGCGCGCCCTGCACTGCGTACGCGCCGCCACCGCGGCCGCCCTGGAGCGTCTCGCGGGAGACCCGGACGCCGACCCCGCCCCGCACGCCGCCGAACTGGAGCTGCTGCTGGGCCGGGTCCGGATGGCCCTCGCGCCGCTCGTCCACCCGCTGAGCCCGCTGCGCGCCCGCAAGGCCCGCGCCCGGCAGGTGCTCGCGCTGCTGGACGACTGCGCCCGGGACGTACGCGGGCTGGTCGCCGTCGCCGCCGATCCGCAGGCCTCGCACGACGCCCGGCTCGCCGCCGCCTGCTGGCGCGTCGAGGCCGCGGTGGAAGCCCTGACCGCCCCGCACGGCACGCCCGGGCCCGCCACCGTGCCGCAGCCCCGGCCCGCCGCCGCGGAACCGGCGCTCGCCCACCTCCACGGCCTGGAACACACCCTCGTGGCACTGGCGACCCCGCTGCGCACCGACCCCCGGGCGCCGCTCGTCATCAGCGCCTGAGCAGCCCCTCCGGGGTGTCCGCCAGCCCCGCCGGCAGCCGGCCGGCGGTGTGCACCACCCCGAGGGTCTGGGTGGCCCGCGTCAGCGCCACGTACAGATCGCTCGGCCGCAGCTCGGCCGGCTCCACCACGATCACCGTGTCGAACTCCAGCCCCTTGGCCTGGCGAGGGTCCAGCAGGACCACCTCACCGGTCAGATCCGGCTCGACGCCCTCCCGTACCCCCGGCAGTACGGCGGCCAGCGCCGCGTGCCGGGCCCGCGGCGCGATCACCGCGAGCCGCCCCTCGGCCGGCAGCTCCCGAGCCACCGCCTCCCCGGTCGCCGCCGCCAGATCACCGGTCGCGTGCGCCCACGGCCGCACCCCGGTGGCCCGTACGGACCGCGGCGGCTCGAAGCCGGGATCGCGGGTCCGCAGCACGGCCGCCGCCACCTCCATGATCTCGGCCGGCGTGCGGTAGTTGACCCCCAGCCGGACCAGCTCCCAGCGCTCGCCCACGTACGGCGACAGGATCCGCTCCCACGAGCCGCAGCCCGCCTCGTCGGCCGTCTGCGCCGGGTCGCCGACCAGCGTCATCGACCGGGTCGGGCAGCGCCGCATCAGCAGCCGCCACGCCATCGCCGACAGCTCCTGCGCCTCGTCCACGATGACGTGCCCGAAGGCCCAGGTACGGTCGGCCGCGGCCCGCTCTGCGGTACTGCGGTGGTCGGACTCCTCGTGACGCTCGGCCATCCGCTCCGCGTCGATGATGTCGTGGGCCGCGAGGAACTCGTTCTCCTCGTCCTCGAACTCGTACGACTGCGAGCCCTCCGACAGGTCCAGCACCCCCTGCGCGTAGGCGACGCGCCGCTGCCGGTCCCGTTCCTCGGCGGCCCGCCGGGCGCTGTCGTCCTCGCCGAGCAGCTCGGCCGCCTCGTCCAGGAGCGGCACGTCCGCCGGGGTCCAGTCGGGGCGGGCCGAGGGCGCGCGCCGGATCAGGTCGGCCTCGTGCGCGGGCAGGTGCGTCGGGTCCGCGAGGAAGTCGGAGACCAGCCGCTGGGGGGTGAGGGAGGGCCACAGCGAGTCGATCGCCGCGTGCACGGCGGCGCTCGTCGCGATCTCCTTGCCGATCTGGGCGATGTCGTCCGAGCCGAGCAGGTTCGGACCGCCGTACGGATCGGCGCCCAACCGGTCGGCGAGCTGCGCCGTGAGCGCGTCGATGATCGGGAAGACGAAGGAGGGACGGGCCTGGTTGTGCGGCAACCCGGTGGCTCGGGCCCGGTCCCGCGCCTCGTACGCCATGGTGCGGTCCAGCAGCAGCGTCCCGTACTCCTCGTGGTCGATCTCCAGCGCCGGCTCGGGGACGGTGTCGTACTCCTCGCCGGTGTCCGCCGGCACGGTCTCCGGCAGGCACTGCCTGTCGGCCACCACCCGGGCGAGGACCTCCGCCATCGCGGCGCGCCCCTTCACCTCGGCGGCCCCCGGGCGGTCGGCGGCGGTGGCGTGCACACCCGGGAAGAGCTCGCCCGGGGTGGCCAGCAGCACGCCCGTCTCGCCGAGGGCCGGGAGCACCCCGCCGATGTAGCCGAGGAAGGCCGGGCCCGGTCCGACGATCAGCACACCGCGCTTGGCGAGCAGCTCCCGGTGGGCGTACAGCAGGTAGGCGGCGCGGTGCAGCGCCACCGCGGTCTTGCCGGTGCCGGGACCGCCCTCGACGACCAGCACCCCGCGGTGCGTGGAGCGGATGATCCGGTCCTGCTCGGCCTGGATGGTGCGCACGATGTCGTGCATCCGGCCGGTCCGGGCGGCGTCGAGCGCGGCGAGCAGCACGGCGTCCGCGTCGGCGCCCTCGTGTCCGGTGCGCTCCGCGTCGGTCAGGTCGAGGATCTCGTCGTGCAGGGCGGTGACCACGCGCCCCCGGCTGCTGATGTGCCGGCGGCGGCGCAGCCCCATGGGGGTGTGACCGGTGGCGAGGTAGAAGGGGCGGGCCACGTCCGCGCGCCAGTCCAGGACCAGTGGGGTGCGTTCCGCGTCGTCGGCCCGGATTCCGAGCCGGCCGATGTGGTGGTCCCGGCCGTCGGAGAACTCCAGACGGCCGAAACAGAGACCGTTCTCGCCCGCATTCAGGGCGGAAAGCAGACCGGACTGCTCGGCGACGAGGACGTCCCGCTCCAGCCGCGCCTGAAAGCCGGTTCCGACATCGCGCAGCGCGCCTTCGACCACCTGTTCGGCCTGGTCACGCAGACCGTCGAGGCGCCGATAGAGGTCGGTGACGAATTGCTGCTCTTTCCGGAATTCCTCGGTTGACAATTGCACTCCTGCCGCGCTACAGTGTCCTCGTAAGCTTCACTACGACTTCGTTCAAAGCGAAGTCGTGAACCATTGAATATACGCTCTTCCGTCCCTCGGCAGCCAATTCGGCCGGGGGATTTTTTGCGTACGGTTGATCTCATGACCACCGCACACGGCTCGGCCGAATCGATCGTGTACCGCCCCGCCCGTCCCGAGGACGCGGGTGCCATCGAGGCCCTGGACTCCTCCTTCACCACCGCCACGGTGTTCGAGGTGAGCGAGCCCGGTCCGGGCGACGGCTTCGGCTTCCTGCTCCGCGAGGTCCCCGTGGACCCGCCCGTGCGCAAGGCGTTCCCGCCCGAAGAGCACGACGAGCAGGTCTTCGGCGGCGGGAAGGACTCGGACGCCGACGCCCGGACCTTCGTGGCTCTCGACGGCGAGCTGCTGTGCGGGTACGCCGCCGTCGGATACGCGCCCTGGAACCGGCGCCTGACCATCGAGGACATCGAGGTCGCACCCGACCACCGGGGTCGCGGCATCGGCCGGGGTCTGATGGAGTGCGCCGAGCGGTTCGCCCGCGAACGGGGCGCGCGGCACCTGTGGTTGGAGGTCAGCTCGGTCAACGCCCCGGCGGTGCACGCCTATCGGCGGATGGGGTTCTCCTTCTGCGGTCTCGACACCGTGCTGTACGAGGGCACACCGGCGACCGGTGAGCGGGCGCTCTACATGAGCCGCCCCTGCCGCTGACCCGGCGCACCGCCAACTCCCGGAGCGCGCCGGATCGTACGCCCCCGCGCGCCTCACCGCAGCCCGATCCATGAGGGATCACCCGGAGGAGTGCTCCCTGACTGTCAATCACCCCGCGCTGACCTGCGACATGTACAACGGGTAATTGTTTATTGCACATTCATCCGGCATGTACAGGGTGGATCTGGTCGGACAGGGGGTAACCGCCCGGAATGGAAATTCTTCAACAGCGCTCCACCACCGCTCAGGTGTGGGAAGCGGCCGAGGAGTTCATCCGACTCTTCCACCGGGAGAACCCGGACGCCGGCGATCCGCGTGCCCGACTCGCCGCCGTGCGGGCCGAACTCGCCGAGACCGGCACCTATGCGCACACCCCCGAGGAACTGGTCCACGGGGCCCGGGTCGCCTGGCGCAACAGTAACCGCTGCATAGGCCGCCTCTACTGGAACTCGCTGCGGGTCCGCGACCGCCGCGGGCTCACCGACGCCGACGACATAGCCGCCGAGTGCTTCGACCACCTGCGCGAGGCGACCAACCGGGGCCGGGTGAGGCCCACGATCACCGTCTTCGCCCCGGACGCCCCGGACCGCCCCGGCCCGCTGATCTGGAGCGAGCAACTGGTCAGATACGCGGGCTACGGCGACCACCCGTCCATAACCGTCGGCGACGCCCGCAACGGCCCGCTCACCGAGGCCCTGCTCCAGCTCGGCTGGCCCGGCGGCCCCGGCACCCCCTTCGACCTCCTGCCGCTGGTGGTCCAGGGCGTCGACGACAAGCCCCGCTGGTTCGACACTCCCTCGGACGCCGTCCTGGAGGTTCCGATCGACCACCCCGACGACGCGGGCTGGGCGGACTGGGGACTGCGCTGGCACGCCGTACCCGCCATCTCCAACATGTGCCTGGAGATCGGCGGCATCCACTACCCGGCCGCGCCGTTCAACGGCTGGTACATGGGCACCGAGATCGGCGCCCGCAACCTCGCCGACACCGATCGGTACAACCTCCTCCCCGCGGTCGCCCGCCGGCTGGGCCTGGACACCTCCAGCGACCGCTCCCTCTGGAAGGACCGCGCGCTCGTCGAGCTCAACCGGGCCGTCCTGCACTCCTTCGACCGCGCCGGGGTCACCATCGCCGACCATCACACCGAGTCCCGGCGCTTCCTGTCCCACATGGAACGGGAGGAGCGCAAGGGGCGCGAGGTGGGCGCGGACTGGTCCTGGATCGTGCCGCCGATCTCCGGCTCCGCCACCCCGGTCTTCCACCGCACCTACGAGGACCGCAGCAGCAGTACCGCCTACGTCCACCACCCCGGCGCGCAGGAGCGGGCCAGGGGGCGGGACTTGGTCTAGACCTTCTGTTACCGTCGGCTCCGGACGGATCCGGCAGCGGTGAAAGGGGCTCGACGTGGGTGGCACGGACATCAGGAGCCGGAGCGGTGAACCCCGGGCCTACATCGGCTCGTTCACCTCGACGGGTGGCCGCGGTGTCACCACCGCCACCGTGGACCCGAGGACCGGGGCGCTGACCCCGCTCTCGGTCACCCCCGCCGAGGACCCCTCGTACCTCGCCCTCTCCCGCTCCACCGGTGTCCTCTACGCGGTCAACGAGACCGAGCGGGGCACGGTCGCCGCCTTCGAGACCACCGTCGCGGGCCTCGCCCCCCTCGGCGCGCCCGTCCGCGTGGGAGGCTCCGGGCCCACCCACCTCAGCCTGGCGGGGCGCAGACTGCTCACCGCCAACTACACCTCCGGCAGCGTCAGCAGCCTCCCGCTCGCCGCCGACGGCCGCCCCGGCGGGCCCGCCCACGTCCTGTCGCACCAGGGTTCCGGCCCCGACGCCGACCGGCAGGAAGGCCCGCACGCCCATCAGGTGCTGCCCGACCCGACCGGCCGCTGGGTGCTCGCCGTGGACCTCGGCACCGACTCGGTACGGGTCTGCGCGCTCGACCCGACCACCGGGGCGCCGCGGCCGCACACCGAGACCGCGCTGCGTGCCGGGACGGGCCCCCGTCACCTCGCCTTCCATCCGGCGGGCGAGGTGGCGTACGTCCTGCACGAGCTGGAGCCCCAGGTGACCGTCTGCCGCTGGAACGGCGGCTCCGGGCGACTGGAACCGGCCGGAGAGGTTCCGGTGGCCTCAGTGGGCGCCTCAGAGGCCGTACGGGCCTACCCCTCGGCGGTCGTCGCCTCGCCCGACGGCCGCTTCGTCTGGGCGGCCGTCCGCGGGGCCGACACGATCGTCACCCTCTCCCTCGCCGACGGGCCGGAGAAACCGCGACTCACCGGAGCCGTGGCCTGCGGCGGAGCGTGGCCGCGCGATCTCGCCGTCGATCCCTCGGGGAGGCGGCTCTACGCGGCCAACGAGCGCTCGGGGGACGTCACCTGGTTCGACGTGGACCCGCTGACCGGGCAGCCGCGCCTCGCCGGCTCGATGGCCGTGCCCGCGGCCACCTGTGTGGTCCTGGGCTGACACGGGCCGGCGGGCCATGGGAAAGGGCCCCCGACGGCCACGGATGACCGTGGCCGTCGGGGGCCCTTCGCGTCGTACGGGCGGGTCAGTGTGCGGCGGCGTCCTGGGCGATCCCGAGGGCGGCGGCGTACTGCGCGACGGCCAGCTTGCCGAGCGCGCCGTAGGCGCCGAGCACCTCGGCCGTGGCGCAGTCGGCCTCCTTGCAGGCGGTGTCGAGCAGACCGTCGGCGGCCTCCGGGCCGATCAGGTACGGGGCGAGCGCGAGCAGCGTGGACCCCTCGCGGCGCAGCTGCTCGGCGACCGCGGCCACCGAACCCTCCTGGTCGAGCGCGGCGGCCATGACGGGCACGGCGAGCCGGGCGGCCAGCAGCATGCCCGTGATCCCGGCGGCCTGTACGGCCTCCTCGCCACCGGTGGTGGCCAGGACGATGCCGTCGGCGGCGGTGGTCACGGTGAAGAGCCGGGCGCGGTCGGCACGGGCCAGGCCCGCCTCCGACAGACGCACGTGCAGGCCCTCGGCGAGCAGCGGGTGCGGGCCGAGCACGTCGGCCAGCTCGGCGGCGGCGGAGGAGTCCATCAGCGCCTGGCGGATCCGGCGGAGCAGATCGCTGTCGGGGCCGGCGAGCAGCGGGACGACCACGGCGTCCGGGCCGGTCGGCGCGGGCACCTCGTGGCCGGCGGCGCGGGCGAAGTCCGCGCGCGCGACACGCTCGGTCGCGACGGCGGTCAGCACGCCGGACAGCGACGGGAACTCGGTGTCGTCGTCACCTTCGAGGAAGCCGATGCGGGCGTCGAGGCCCGGCAGCTCGGAGCGGCCGATGCTGATGATCTCTTCCGCGAGCCCTCGCGAGGCGGCCGAGGGGGCACCGGGCACGGCGAGCACCAGCGCGGGCGCGCCCTCGGGCGCCACCGCGGGCTCGGGCCGGCGGTGCCGTCCGGTCTGGCGGGGTCGCGGCATTCGTACGGGCAGGCCATTTGCGGGCCCAGTGGGGGAGCTCATGGCGCCGCATGCTACTGGCTTATCGGAACAAGGTGTTCGGGCAGGGCCTTCCCGCGGGGCATCTGTCCGTATTTATCCGGTGAATATCAGATACGTTCAACTGACTGACGGCAAGCGCCAGTCCACAGGCTGTGAACCCTGACCCACCAGCAGCTCGTTCGTCCGGCTGAACGGCCGGGAGCCGAAGAACCCGTAGTCGGCCGACTTGGGGGAGGGGTGCGAGGACTCCACGACGGGCAGTTCGCCGAGCAGCGGCCGCAGGTTGCGGGCCGCCCGTCCCCAGAGGATGGAGACCAGCGGCTTGCCGCGCGCGGCCAGGGCGCGGATGGCCTGGTCGGTGACGGCCTCCCAGCCCTTGCCCTGGTGCGCGTTGGAGCGGCGGGGCGCGGTCGTGAGCGATCTGTTGAGCAGCAGGACGCCCTGCCGGGTCCACGGGGTCAGGTCGCCGTTCGCCGGGCGGCCGGTGCCGATGTCCCGGTGCATCTCCAGGAAGATGTTGTCGAGGCTCGGCGGCACCGGCCGTACGTCCGGGGCGACCGAGAAGGACAGTCCGACCGCGTGCCCCGGCGTGGGATAGGGGTCCTGCCCGACGATCAGCACCTTGACCTCGTCGAAGGGCTGTTGGAAGGCGCGCAGCACATTGGCCCCGGCCGGTACGTAGGTCCTCCCCGCCGCGATCTCGGCGCGCAGGAAGTCGCCCATGGCGGCGATCTGCCCCGCCACCGGCTCCAGAGCACGGGCCCAGCCCGGCTCGACGATCTCGTTCAACGGTCGTGCTGCCACGGTGGATCACTCTACTGGCCGAACGTGGCCGCCCGTACACACAGGACGTCGGGCAGGTGCTCCGCGAGGAGTTGCCAGCTCTCGCCGTCGTCGTGGCTGGCGTACACCTCGCCGTTGCGGTTGCCGAAGTAGATGCCCGCGGGGTCCGCGTCGTCCGTGCACAGCGCGTCGCGCAGCACCGTGCCGTAGTGGTCCCCGGCCGGGAGTCCGCGGGCCAGCGGCTCCCAGGTGGCGCCCGCGTCCCGGGTGCGGAAGACCCGGCACCGGTGCTCGGCCGGGACCCGGTCGGAGTCGGCGTTGAGCGGGAAGACGTAGGCGGTGTCCGGCCGGTGCGGATGGGCGGCGACCGCGAAGCCGAAGTCGGAGGGCAGACCGCCGCCGATGTCGGTCCACCGGCCGCCCGCGTCGTCGCTGCGGTAGACGCCCCAGTGGTTCTGCAGGTACAGCCGGTCCGTGTCCCCGGCGTCCTGGGCGATCTTGTGCACGCACTGGCCGAACTCGGGGTTCGGGTCCGGCAGGAACACCGCCGAGACCCCCTGGTTGGACGGGTTCCAGCTGGCCCCGCCGTCGGTGGTCCGGAACACCCCGGCGGTGGAGACGGCCACGGTCACCGCGTCCGGGTCGCGGGGGTCGGTGATCACCGTGTGCAGGCCCTCGCCCCCGCCGCCCGGTACCCACTTCCCGCGGCTCGGGTGCTCCCACAGCGGACGGACCAGCTCGAAGGAGTCACCCCGGTCGGTCGAGCGGAACAGCGCGGCCGGTTCCGTCCCCGCGTACACCACGTCGGGGGCCTCGGGGCCGGCCGGCTGCAGCTGCCAGACCCGCTCCAGGGAGGCCCCGGTGTCCTTCGGGAACTTCACGGCGGGCGCGGCGGGCTCCCGCCAGGTCGCGCCGAGGTCGTCGGAGCTGAAGACGGACGGGCCCCAGTGGGCGCTGTCCCCGCCGACCAGCAGCCGGGGCACCGGGCCCCGCCGGTCCACGGCGACCGCGTAGACGGCCTGGGCGTTGAAGTGGGGTCCGTCGAACTCCCAGGGCGCCTCGCCCCGGCGGCGTCCGATGAAGAGTCCTTTGCGGGTTCCCACGAGCAGCACTGCGTCGGTCATGGCCGGCACCTCCGGGCCTCGTCGTCCTCCGCGGGCGTTCCTTGCGGAGTATGTTTTCGGCCAGTCTGCACCCGCCCGGTGACAGTGACCCGGCGGACGGTGCGGGGATCCTGATGAGCAGATCAATACCGATCGTTTACCGCCCTGAAATGATTGTTGCTTGCATGCAGGTGTCCGTAATGGATTGACTTCGGTCACTGCCGCCGCACGCGAGAGGACGTATGTGGTCACCGAGCACCTGTCCCCGCTCGACCTCGCCTTCTGGCGGATCGAATCCGCCGACCATCCCATGCACCTGGGGGCCCTCGCCGTCTTCCACGCCGCCGGACCCGACGCCGCGGAGCGAGCCGCCCGGCTGCTCACCGCCCGTTGCGTGGCCGTACCCCGCCTGCGCCGCCGGATCCGCGACGTGCTGCTGCCCGTCGGCGCGGCCGCATGGTCGCCCGACCCCGGCTTCGACCCGGCCCGGCACGTGTTCCTCGTGCGGACCGACGAGAGCGTCCCGCACACCGCCGCCGGACCGCTGATGGCCCGGCCGCTGGACCGGACGCTGCCTCCGTGGGAGGCGCACGTACTGGCCGGACCCGATCCCGACTCGTTCGCGGTCCTCTTCAAGTTCCACCACGCCCTCGCCGACGGTCTGGGCGCGCTGGCCCTGGCGGCCACCCTGTTCGACGAGGCCACGGTCCCGCGGCCACCCGCGCGCCCGGTCCCCGAGCAGCGGGGCGGCTCCGTCCTGCGCCGACTTCCCGGGGTCCTGGCCGCCCGGGTCCAGGACGTGGGCCAGGCCCTGGAGATCGGGGCCGCCGTGGCCCGCGCCGGACTGCCGCTCGGGGTGCCCACGGCCCTCACCGCGGACTCCACCGGCTCGGGCGCCCGCGCGGTCGCCGGCCTCGCCCTCGACCTGGACGAGGTCAACCTCGTCCGCAAGGGCGCCGGCGGCACCGTCAACGACGTGCTGATCGCCCTGGTCGCCGGTGCGCTGCGGCGCTGGCTGGCGGGGCGGGGCGATCCCGAGCCCTGGGGCGCGGGACCGCGCGCGCTGATCCCGGTCTCCCGCCGCCGCGGGCCCGCGGGCTCGGGAGGCGCCGGGAACCGGCTCTCCGGCTATCTGCTCCGGCTGCCGCTCGCCGAAGCGGATCCGCTGCGCCGCCTGGCCGGCGTGCGTGCCGCCATGGACCGCAACAAGGACGCCGGACCCGCCCGCGGCGCCGGGGCCGTCGCCCTCCTCGCCGACCACGTCCACCCGCTCGGCCACCGGCTCGGCGGCCCGCTCGTGGCCCAGGCCGCCCGGCTGCTCTTCGACATCCTCGTCACCAGCGTGCCGCTGCCGAGCTTCACCTTCACCCTCGGCGGCAGCCCGGTCCGCGAGGTCTACCCGCTCGCCCCGCTGGCCCGAGGGCAGTCGCTGGCCGTCGCGGTCTCCACGTACAAGGGCACGGTCCACTACGGACTGGTCGCCGACGCGGCCGCCGTCCCGGATCTGGCGGCCCTGGCCGGGGCGCTGCGCACGGAACTCGACGAGCTTGTACGAGAGGTCTCGTAGTACGAGGAAATCCGTAGTACGGTGACTCTCGTACTTGATCGATCCCCGGCATGCCCGGTCGTATCTGGAGAGCCTGATGAGTGCTGCCCCCGCCGCCTTCGCCGCCCTGTTCGCGCCCTACACGCTCCGCTCCGTCACCATCCCGAACCGGGTGTGGATGGCCCCGATGTGCCAGTACAGCGCCGAGGCGTTCGGGCCGAACGCGGGCGTGGCCGGCGACTGGCACTTCGCGCACTACGCCGCCCGTGCCACCGGCGGAACCGGACTGATCGTCCAGGAGGCCACCGCCGTCTCCCCGGAAGGCCGGATCTCCCCCTACGACCTCGGCATCTGGAACGACACCCAGGTCGAGGCGCTGCGCCGGATCACCGCCTTCGTCAAGTCCCAGGGCGCCGTCCCCGGGATCCAGATCGCTCATGCCGGCCGAAAGGCGTCCACGGACCGCACCTGGAAGGGCGGGCGACCGGTCGGAGCCGAGGCGCACGGCTGGCAGCCGGTCGCCCCGAGCCCCGTGCCCTTCTCCGAGGGGTACCCGGTACCCCATGAGCTGACGGTCGAGGAGATCCGTGAGATCACCGGCCAGTTCGCGGCCGCAGCCGAGCGCGCGCTGGCCGCGGGGTACGAGGTCGTCGAGATCCACGGCGCCCACGGCTACCTGATCGGCGAGTTCCTCTCCCCGTACAGCAACAAGCGCACCGACGAGTACGGCGGCTCCTTCGAGAACCGCACCCGCTTCGCCCTCGAAGTCGTGGACGCCGTAAGGGCGGTGTGGCCCGAGGAGCTCCCCCTCTTCTTCCGGATCTCCGCCACCGACTGGCTGGAGGAGGAGGGCTGGACCGCCGACGAGACGGTCCGCCTGGCCGACCTGCTGCCGGCGCACGGCGTGGACCTGCTCGACGTCTCGACCGGCGGCCTCGCCCCGCACGCCACGATCCCCGTGGGCCCCGGCTACCAGGTCCCCTTCGCGGCCCGGGTCAAGGCCGGCACCGCCCTGCCCGTGGCCGCCGTCGGCCTGATCACCGAACCGGAACAGGCCGAGAAGGTGCTCGCCAACGGGGAGGCCGACGCCGTCCTGCTGGGGCGGGAGCTCCTGCGCGACCCGTACTGGGCCCGCCGCGCCGCCAAGGAGCTGGGCGGGGAGATCCGTACGCCCGAGCAGTACCACCGCTCCTGGTGACGCGGGTTCGGCTCCGGCGGCCCCGCCCCGGAGCCGAACCGGTTTCCCCGACCCGCCCGCCTGCTTCGACGACTCTCGTACGATGGGGTGCGCGGCATCCGGAACACATCGACCGAGTGAGTGGAGCAGGGACATGACGGAACGGGACACCTCCCGCACCCTCGCCCACCCCGAGGAGGGCGAGATCCGCCTGGAGGGCGTGCTGCACGCCCTCTCCGACCCGGTCCGGCTGTCCATCGTCCTGGACCTGGCCGCCTCGGCCGAGGACCTGGCCTGCTCCTCCTTCGACCTGCCGGTCACCAAGTCCACGACCACGCACCACTTCCGCGTCCTGCGCGAGAGCGGCGTCGTCCGCCAGGCCTACCGCGGCACCACCAAGCTCAACGCCCTGCGCCGCGAGGAACTCCAGTCACTCTTCCCCGGTCTCCTCGACAGCGTCCTGGCGGCGGCCGCGGCCGAGGCGGCCCGGCTCACCGCATAGAGGTCCATGCCCCACTGCCGGTGGGAGCTTCGGCCGGGCCGGGACCGGTAGCCTGACGCCAGGTCGGCCGGGGGTGTCAAGGCGCACATGTGTCGCACCCTCCCCTTGCGCCCGGTCGGATTCGGCCACGGCCCAAGAGCCTGCCGACACGTCCCGCAGCCCCCTCCGGCCATCACCTGCCACGCTCATGGCACGAAGGCCGTACCCACCTCCCCGACCGGGTCCGTGAGGGCGGGCCGCGCGACCTCGCCGGCGGTCACCGGCGTGGCCGTGTTCTCGGCGGTCACCGTCACGCCTTCGGCGATGTTCTCCTCCGTCAGCACCAGGGGGCCGAACACCGGGTTGAGGGGCAGGTCGTAGCCGGGCGGGGCCTGGGTCTCCTGCCAGTAGTAGACGCCGGTCGGCAGGGTGCGGGCGCACGTGCCGTCGGCGGAGGTGGTGCAGGTGTCGCCGATGGAGGTGTCCGGGTCGCTGCCGGTGGGCTGGAGTCCAGGGATGCCGTTGGTCTCCTCCCAGAGCTGGAAGACGGCGCCTCCCAGAGGGTTGCCGGTCGTCGCGTCCTCCTTGACCACCGTGACGTCACCGAGAGGCACACCGGGGCCTTCGCAGTGGTCCGGGCACCGGGCGGCACCCTCGGCGGCCGGGCTCGCGATGCCCGGCCGGTTCCGGACGGCCGCGCCCGCCCCGGCCGCCGCTGCGGCGTACGAGGACGTCGACACCAGCAGCGCCACCGTCGCCGTCCCGAGGACCCAGGGCCGCCAACCATCCCATGACCGGCGGAATCCGTTCGGTGCCATGACGCTCCATCCGTTTGCCGCTCCGAGGCTTCGCTCCCGCGACATGATCGGCCCGCGCGCGGCGGCGGGCCCGGCGACACTCCCCGCGCGAGGGCATCGCGGCCGGATCACCACCCGGAAGCACCTCCGCGACGGGCGGGGCCGTCACCCACGGCCGTCGGTCCCACGCGGCACCAGGTGGTCGAGGGCGCTGCCGGAACCCCGCCCCGCGGCCACGGAGCCCGGCCTGCGCGAGCGCCCGGGGAACGGCGATCCGCGGGAACCGGCCTACGACCGGTCCGGGTCAGCCGCGGCCAGCAGGCCGGCCCAATCGGGGATCTTGACGGAACGGCGGCCCAGGGAGCGCCCCAGGTCGGCCTCGGCCGCCTCGATGGCCAGCCAGCCGGGCCACCGGACCGGGCGCAGCCCCGCCGCCCGCAGCGCGTCCAACGGATCCCCCGGGAGGTCGCGCCGGACCAATGTCCCCGCGTCCTGGAGCAGTGCGGACACGGTCTCCTTGGCGCAGGGCCGGTTCGTGCCGATCACCCCGGTCGGACCGCGCTTGATCCAGCCGGCCACGTATTCGCCGACCGAGGCCCGGCCCGCGCGCAGCACCCGGCCCGCCGCGTGCGGGACCGTGCCCTTCGCGGGGTCGAAGGGCAGCCCGGCGAGCGGAACGCCCTTGTACCCCACCGAGCGCAGCACCAACTGCGCCGCGACGTCCTCGTGCACGCCCGTCCCGATCACCCCGCCCCGGCCGTCCGGGGCGGTGCGCTCGAAGCGCATCCCGGTGACCCGGCCGTCCGGCCCGCCCAGGATCTCCACCGGGCGCAGGTAGAACCGCAGCGCGATGCGGCGCGGTAGGCCGGCCGGTTCGGCCTGCGCCCAGCCGCGGAGCACCTCCAGGTTCCGTCGGGCCACCGCCGGCAGGGCGGCGGCCGCCACCGGGTCGGCGTACACGGGGTCGAGGGCCAGTTCGGCCGGATCGGTGCGGACGTCCACCCCCGGCAGCGTGCCCAGTTCCCGTAGCTCCTTGGTGGTGAACCGGCCCTGCGAGGGTCCGCGACGGGCGACCATCGACACCGCGCGCACCCCGCTCTCCGCGAGCGCGCCGAGCGCCGGCTGCGGCATGTCCGTCGGCGCCAGTTCGGCCGCACCCCGGGCCAGGATCCGCGTCACGTCCACCGCGACGTTGCCGGCCCCGACCACCACCGCCGCGTCCACGCCGGGCAGATCGAACACCTCGGCCGCGGCGTCCGGGTGTCCGCTGTACCAGGACACGAAGGCCGTGGCGGAGTGCACCCCGGTCAGCTCCTCGCCGGGAATCCCCAGCATCCGGTCCCGGGCCGCGCCGACGCAGTACACCACCGCGTGGTACAGCTCCAGCAGCCGGCCGGTGGGCAACGCCTCCCCGCCGACCTCGACGTTGCCGAGGAAGCGGATCCGCTCGTCCTCCAGCACGGTGCGCAGGCTGCCCTGGAGCGACTTGATCTTCTCGTGGTCGGGGGCGACCCCGTACCGGACGAGCCCGTAGGGGGCGGGGAGCCGGTCCAGCACGTCCACCCGTACCCCGGGCACCTCGCGCTGCTGTACCAGCGTCTGGGCCGCGTAGACCCCGCTGGGGCCCGATCCGACGACGGCTACACGAAGCACGGCGGAGCTCCTCCCGCAGGTGGTCCCAGCTCCCTGATCCGGCCTGACCCACAAGACACCCCCAGCATGACACCGGCCCCTCGCGGAGTCAGCCCATCGCGCGCATCCGGTGGATCTCGGCGCTCTGGGTGGCCACCACCTCGGTCGCCATCTCCTCCACGGCCACGTTGTTCCCACCCGCCAGCGCCTCGCCGGCCATCGTCACGGCGCCCTCGTGGTGGGCGGTCATCAGCTTCAGGAAGAGCCGGTCGAAGTCGGTCCCCGTGGCCGCGGTCAGTTCCGCCAGCTGCCGCTCGGTAGCCATTCCCGGCATCGCGCCGTGGTCATGGCCCGCCGCCGGTGCCGCGGGCGTGGCGGTGGCCGGGGGAGTGGTCGCGGCAGGGTGGCGGGCCAACCACTTCTCCATCGCGCCGATTTCGGGCTTCTGGGCCGCCGTGATCCGCTCCGCCAGCCGTTCGACCCCCTCCGAGGCGGCCCGGTCCGGTGCCAGGGCGCTCATCGTGAGCGCCTGCCGGTGGTGTTCGATCATGCGTGACACGTAGGTGCGGTCGGCGGCGTTCGGGCTGTCGTCGGGTTTCGCCTTCGCGGCCTCCTCCGGGGTGAGGTGGCGGGCCTCCTCGCCCGGCCCGCCCGGCGCGACGATCGTGGCCCGATCCGATCCGTCGTCCCCCTGGCAGCCGGGGAGCGTCAGCAGCAGGCCGGCGGTCACGACCGTGGCCGCGGCCGTGGCGGCGAACCGGCCGGGCCGCGCCGATAAGACAGTGCGGAGGACCCCGTGGGCTTTTGCCATGTCCATGAAGGGAAGATACTGCCGGGGTCCTGGTTCCGCTCCCTCGCGGGCGGAACCGATCGGGCTCTCAAAGGAGGGCACAGTGACCTCGCTCCACAGCAGGCGGGTACACAGCAGGACCGTGGGGGTGGCCGTCGCCGCGGCCGGTCTCCTCACCACGCTCCTGGCGGCAGCCGGACCGGCCGCCGCCACCCCCGACCCGGGCGAATCATCATCCGGCAGTGCGCATCAGCACGACGCGGGCCTCACCGAGGGCCGGGGACTCGCCCCGGGGGACATCCCCGGCCAGGACGAGATCGTGCACAGCGCCAACGTCAAGCCCCTGGCCAACATCCCCAGCACCGACCCCACGGGGATCAACACCGATCTGGCCTTCCAGGGCAGGTACGCCTACGCGGGCAGCTACAGCGGCTTCACCATCTACGACATCGCCGATCCGAAGGCACCGAGGACCGTCACCCAGGTGCTCTGCCCCGGCGGCCAGAACGACATCTCCGTCCACGGCGACCTGCTCTTCCTCTCCACCGACTCCTCGCGCAGCGACGACTCCTGCAACAGCGTCTCGCAGCCCGCCACGGAGAAGTCCTCGTGGGAGGGCATCAAGATCTTCGACATCAAGGACAAGAAGAACCCCCGGTACATCAAGTCCGTCGAGACGGCCTGCGGTTCGCACACCCACACCCTGGTGCCGGGCGACCGCGACCTCTACCTCTACGTCGCCTCGTACTCCCCGAACGAGGCCTTCCCCGACTGCAAGCCGCCGCACGACGGCATCTCGGTCGTGAAAATCCCGAAGAAGGCACCGACGAAGGCCGCGGTCGTCGCCTTCCCGGTCCTCTTCCCCGATGGCGGCAACCCGGGCACGCCCACCAACCCCGGCGTCTCCAAGACCACCGGCTGCCACGACATCACCGTGCTGCCGTCGAAGAACCTGGCTGCCGGCGCCTGCATGGGTGACGGCATCCTCTTCGACATCAGCAGGCCCGAGCAGCCGCGGGTCATCGACCGGGTCCAGGACAACGTGAACTTCGCGTTCTGGCACTCGGCCACCTTCAACGAGCGGGCGAACAAGGTGGTGTTCACCGACGAACTCGGCGGCGGTGGCGGCGCCACCTGCAACGAGGCCACCGGTCCCGACCGCGGCGCCGACGGGATCTACGACATCACCGGCCGCGGGGACCAGCGCAAACTCGTCTTCCGCGGCTACTTCAAGATCCCGCGCCACCAGGCCGACACCGAGAACTGCGTGGCGCACAACGGTTCGCTGGTCCCGGTCGGCGGCGGCCGCGACATCATGGTGCAGGCCTGGTACCAGGGCGGCGTCTCCGTCTGGGAGTTCACCGACTCGACCCGCCCCCGCGAGATCGCCTACTTCGAGCGCGGGCCGCTGACGACGGACCAGCTCGGACTCGGCGGGTCCTGGTCGGCGTACTACTACAACGGGCACATCTACTCGAACGACATCGTCAAGGGCCTCGACGTGCTGCGGCTCGACGACCGGCGCACCGAAAACGCCACGCGGGTGCGCATGGACCGGCTCAACGTGCAGACCCAGCCCGAGTACCACTGACCTCCGGCGCGTCCGTGGTGCTACGGGCGCCAGGTCCGTGAGGGGAACGTTCCGCCGGGCGGCCCGCCGTCCGGCGGAACTCCGAGCTCCCAGTCCAGCCCGTAGCGCTGGAACAGCTCGGCCCGCAGCCGCTGCGCCGGCATCGGGGCCCCGGGCAGCAGGATCGCCACGACCGCGCCCATCAACAGGGCCCGAAGCAAGGGATAGTCCGTGTCCGGGTCCATCGAGCCGTACCGCACGACGGTGTCCCGCAGCAGCTCCGCCAACCGCTGCTGCTCGGGACACTGCACGAAGCCCTCGGCCGTCAGGATGCCCGCCATGTGCGTGCGCATCAGCAGGGGTTCGTCCCGGGCCAGCCCCAGGACGGCGTCGACGGCACGCGCGAGCCGCTCGCGCCCGCACTCGCTGCGGGGCTCCCGCTCCAGGGCGTCGTGGAGGGTCAGGTGCATCAGCCGGTGCACCGCGGACTGCAGCAACTGCCGTTTGCCCGGGAAGTAGTACGAGACCAGGCCGCGCGCCGCGCCCGCCCGGTCGGCGATGTCGCCGAGCGTCGTGGCCTCGTAGCCGTGCTCGGCCACGAGTTCGACCGTGGACTGCAGCAGCCGCTCCCGGGAACGTCTGCGCAATTCTTCATTGACCGATGCGCTGCGCGGGGACATGCTTACTCCTGCGTTGACTGGCTCCCGGCCAATATACTCAGCGCACGGGGTCGCCTGCTCTGGGTGACACGGGGGATCATCCAGGGCAGGCACGCCGTACCCTTACCGCTCCACCGGATCGCGTCCGCGTTCGCGCACGGCCATGGACGTCGCCAGAGCCACCAGGGCCACGCCCAGGAGCCAGCCCGCCAGCACGTCCGACGGCCAGTGCACCCCGAGGTACACCCGGGTGAAGCCGACCCCGAGCACCGAGACCACGGCCACCGTCCAGGCGGCGACCACGCGGGCGCCCGGCGCCCGGCCCGGCGGCGGGCGGGGGAGCAGCCACAGGAGCAGTCCGCACACCACCGTCGCCGTCATGGCGTGGCCGGACGGGTACGCCGCGTACTGCGCCGAGTCCACCGGATCCGACCACACGGGACGATCCCGCCCCACCAGTAGCTTCAGCCCCTGCTGCAGCGCCGACGCCGCCAGGGTCACCAGGGCCACCAGCAGCGCCCTCCGCCGATCGCCCCGCCACCACAGCAGGGCGCAGGCGACCGCCGCCAGCGCCCGCATGGTCCAGGGGTCCCACACCCAGTCGCTGAGCACCCGCATGGACCGGGTGACGGCGGGGTGGGTCACGGCGTGGGCGTGCAGATCCCGCGCGACCCGCTCGTCGTACGCGATCAGCGGCCGCCATCCCGCCACCACCAACGCCGTCAAGACCGCCGCGAGCAGCGCACAGCCGATGCCCGTCCACCACAGGGGATCTTTGCGCATGCCTCGATCCTCGCACCGTCGAGCGTCGACGGGCGGCGGGCAGCGCCGAGGCCCCCTTGCCGGGCCGTCTAAGCCAGGGCGCTCAGCCCCGGTACGAAGGCCACCACCAGCGGGATCGCGGGGACCAGCGTCGCCAGTGCCGTCAGCCGCAGCCGACGGCCGGGGGAGAGCCGGGGCGCCGCCGACAACAGCCTCCGCACCCGCTGCGGCACGTGCGCGTGCTCGGGCGAGGAGGACCCGAACACCCCCCGGTCCTCGTTGAGTCCGACCAGCGCCAGCGCGATCGTCAGCCGCCCGAACCGCCGGGAGGCCACATCGTCGGCGGCCATCTCCACCAACCGGTGCATCTCCGCCTCGAACGCCGCGAAGACCGGCACCTGCGGGAAGCCCCGGGCCAGCGCCCGCGAGCAGTGCAGCAGCCAGTCGTGCCGGGCCGCGGCGTGGCCCTGCTCGTGCGCCAGCACGGCGTCCAGCTGGCTGCCCTTCAGCCGGGCCAGCGCCGCCGTCGTGACCACCAGCTGCGGGGCCGCCCCCGGCAACCACCAGGCGTCCGGCCGGGGACCCTCCAGTACGACGAGCCGCGCGCCCGTCGGGTCCTCCCCGGGCAGCAGCGGGGCCCGTACCAGCAGTTCGCTGCCCTGTGCTCGCCGCCGGGCCCGCGCCCGCAGCACCTCACCGGTCAGCATCGCGGCGGTCCACAACCCGCCGCCCGCCAGCACCAGCGCGGTGAGAGCGGCCCAGGGCCCGCCGGCCGCGCCCAAGGCGTAGGCGTCGACCACCCCGTGCGGGGCGGAGGCGAACAGACGGCCCCGGACCTCCTGCCAGGCGGCCGCCGCGCTCAGCAGCATCGACAGCCCGAAGCACAGGAGCACGGCACCGACCACGCACTGCCACACCCACAGGGCGACGACCGGCTCACGCTCGGGCCATCGGGCCCGGGCCAGCAGACGGGGGGCGAGCACCGCGGTCAGGGCGCCGAGCAGGAGGAGAACGGCGGGGACCATCATGGCCGCCAGCCTATGAGCGAGGGACTACCTGCGGGTACGTCCGCGGGCCATTGGTGACGCAGGACACGTCCGCCGGCGCCGTCACATCGTGAGCAACATGGCCAACATTCCCATTCCCATGGCGAGTCGGCAGGCGCGGATGAGTTCGGCGGGTCCGCCCCGGCCGGCGGCCGACCGGGGCGACACGGGGCCGCCCGCGGTGATCAGCCGGGTCCCGCCGAGCATCACGTACCCGGCGTAGTAGAGGAGCAGCGCGCCCGTCAGCAGGGGCGGGCCGGCCGCCTGGGCGTGCTCCTGCCCGTGCCCGGACCCGGTGCCCGCCATCAGGGTCATGTAGACCATCGTCAGCGAGCCGACCAAGTGGTGCGCGTGGTGCGGGCCGCCCCGCAGCAGCCACAGGGCGTGCAGGGCCGCACCGCCGAAGACCACGCCCAGCAGGGGCGCCCGCCACCCGTCGTCGTGCCCGCCGAGGGGCACCGCCATCAGGGCCATCCCGAATCCCATCACCGCCTCCCCGGCGGCGCCGCCCGAACCCCGCGCCCGCCGCAGACAGTACGCACCGCTCACCGCGCACAGCAGCACCAGCAGCCAGGAGGAGACGGAGGAGGTGAGGGACGTGGTGGAACCGTGCACGGCGGAACCTCCCGGTTCGTCGGCGTCACGGGGAGAGATGCCCCTCTCACCGCACCCTCACGCGGCTCCGGGTTAGGCTCTCCGTGCCTTCCCGGCATGTCATATGCCGCCGCACTGAACGGAGCGCCCGATGACGACCGCCCAGCCCGAAGCCCTCAGTTTCCGCAGCGCCGTGGAGGCGGACGTACCGGAACTGGTGGCGCTCGTCGAGTCCGCCTACCGAGGCGACGCGAGCCGGGCGGGCTGGACCACCGAGGCCGACTACCTGGACGGGCAGCGCACCGACCCGGACGGGGTCCGCGCGGTCATCGCCGCCCCGGACGGGGTCCTGCTCGTCGTCGAGCGCGCGGACGAGATCGTCGCCTGCTGCCAGCTCGAACACCGGGACGACCACGTCTACTTCGGGATGTTCGCCGTCCGCCCCGGTCTCCAGGGCGCGGGCCTCGGCAAGGAGATCCTGGCCGAGGCCGAGCGCCGCGCCCGTGAGACGTGGGCCGCCAAGGAGATGCGGATGACGGTGGTGCACGTACGCGAGGAGCTCATCGCCTACTACGTGCGCCGCGGATACCGGCGCACCGGCGAGATGAGCCCCTTCCCCTACGGTGACGAGCGCTTCGGCGTCCCGCTCCGTGACGACCTGGCCTTCGAGCTGCTGGTCAAGTCGCTCTGAGTCGAAGCCGAAGCCGAAGCCGGAGCCGGGTCGCCGCCGTCAGGCGGTGAAGCGGCCGGTGCTGCGGATCTCCGGGAAGTCGGTGACCGCGCCGTCCAGTCCGAGCGCCCGCGCGAGCCGCAACAGGTCCAGGGTGTCGACCGCCAGGCCGGTCACGCGCAGGCCCACCGCGTGCGCCGAGTCCACCGTCTCCAGGCTGAGCCGGTGGACGTCCACGGCGACCCCCGCGGCGCCCACGGCCGACGCCCGTTCCACGACCGACCCGGCCTCGCCGCCGGCGGAGGCCGCGTACAGGACGGTCCGTACGCCCGGCACCAGCCGGGCCGTCTCGGCGAGCACCGCGTCCTGGGCGGAGGCCACCTCGATCCGGGAGGTCAGGTCGTGGCGCAGGATCAGCGCCGCGAGCGCGGTGGCGGTGGCCACGTCACCGACGAGGGCCTGGATCGGCACCCGGACCGCGTCCAGGACCTCCTCCAGGACCGGGACGCGCTCGCCCTGACCGGCGTCCAGCTCGCGCAGTTCGGCCACGGTCAGATCGGCGACGGCCCCCGAGCCGTCGGTGGTCCGGTCCACGTCGGGGTCGTGCACGGCGACCAGGGCTCCGTCCTTGCTCAGACGCAGATCCAGAGCGATGACGTCCATGCCGCAACGCTCCGCTCGGAGGTACGACCGCAGGGTGTTCTCCGGTTCGACACCCATGACCCCGCGGTGACCGATGGTGAGGAAAGTCAAGGTTCTCTCGCTTCCGTCGACGGCGGCTCCCCGCGCGGCTTCGGTGTCCCGACCGGCCGCGCGCGATGAGGTCGCATGCTAGTGCGCCGAGGGTGCGATGGGACCGGGCGTGCAAGGCCCCCGAGGAGCGCTCCGGCCGCTTCCCGCCAGGGTTGTGCGCCCCACCGGGAGCGGCGTCGCTCCTGTCGCGTCACCCGGGCGTGGGCGCGTCCCCGTCGGCTTGACGATCCGGATCGTGCCGCTCCTCGCGGAGCCCGTCCAGGTCCGTGAGCAGGGCCTCGGCGAGGTCGAGTTCGGCCAGGTGCTGCCGTTCGCTCCAGCGCAGCGCGAGGGTCGGGAACGTCCATTCCGGTACGCCGCTCGCGTGTTCCATCGCCTCCCGTACGGCGGCCAGCTCGCCCCGGGTGCGCTCCAGGTGCTCGCCGACCATCGCGCGCAGCCGCTCCGGCTCGGCCAGGTGGCCGAGCCAGATCCGCAGCAGCAGTCCGTGCTTGAGGACCGGGGGACCGGCCTCCGCGGTGTCGGCGGCCCAGCCGGCCAGCGCGTCGCGTCCGGCGTCGGTGATGGCGTAGCGGCGCTTGGCCCGCGCCTCCTCGGGCCCCGAGCGCACGGAGGCCGCGTAGCCCCGTTCCTCCAGACGGCGCAGCTCCGCGTAGATCTGGCTGATGGCCGGTGACCAGTAGAAGAAGCGGAGCGAGGAGTCCGCCCACTTCTTCAGCTCGTACCCGGTCCGCTCGCCGGGGAAGGAGAGCAGGCCAAGAACGGCCCACGCGGTCGGCGGCAGGTCTTGCTTCTTCGACTCCTGACTACTAGTCATATTTCGAATTGAAGTGAGACCGGGTACGCGACGCAACCCTGGAGGCACAGTGGAATTCTCCGTGATCTTCGAAGCTCAGCTTGCCGACCCGACGGTGGAACGGGAGCACCAGCTCATCCGCGACTGCGTCGAGCAGGCCGTGCTCGCCGAACGCATGGGATTCGACCGGATCTGGGCGGTCGAGCACCACTCGCTCAAGTGGTACGCGCACATGTCGGCCCCCGAGATCTTCCTGACCTGGGTCGCGGCCAGGACGAACACCATACGCATCGGCCACGGCGTCGTGTGCATGCCCTTCAACTTCAACCACCCCGTGCGGGTCGCCGAGCGGGCCGCCATGCTCGACCTGCTCTCGGGCGGGCGCCTCGATCTCGGGGCCGGGCGCGGTGGCACCGAGCAGGAGACGTCCTTGTGCGGGGTGGACCGGGACCGCACCGCGGCCGAGGTCGAGGAGGCCCTGCGGATCATCGGCCGTGCCTGGCGGGAGGAGGAGTTGGAGTACCACGGACGGCTGATCGACATCGATCCGCACCCGATCCTGCCGAGGCCGCGCCAGACCCCCCATCCGCCGCTGTTCCTGGCGTGCAGCCGGGGCGAGACCCTGGTCAGGGCGGCCGAGCTGGGGATCGGGGCGCTGGTGATGGGCTTCGCCGGTCCCGAGTCCGTCGCGGGGATGCGCTCCGTCTACGACGCGGCGATCGCCGGGCGGGACGGCAGCGGCTTCGTGTCCACGGTGGTCAACGACCACTTCTCCGTGCTGTGCCCGACCATCGTGCTCGACGACCGGGAGGAGGCGCGCCGGATCGGCACCCGGGGGCAGCGGTTCTTCGCCCAGTCCATCGGCCACTGGTACGGCGGGGCCGGCGTCCCGGACGAGGCCGTGGTCGCGGGCGCCGACGAGGCCGCGGAGATGCGCGGGGCCGCCGAGCGGATGGTGGCCCGGCTGCACGAGCTGGACATCCCCGTCCGGCCGAACGCGACGGCAACCTTCGACGCCGATCACGCCTACGGCACCGCCGACGACGCGATCGCGTACGTGGAGCGGCTGCGGGAGGCGGGCGCCGACGAGATCATGTGCCTGATCCAGATGGGGACCGTGGGGCAGGAGGCCTGTCTGGAGACCCTGAGGCAATGGGGCGAAAAGGTCATTCCGCACTTCCGTGGCGTGTGATGTGCGCCTCTGTCGCCTGCCGGGCCCCGCCCGCCCCGGATCTGTCGACCGATGGTCTTCGGTCGGGGAGGCCTTGGCGCAACTGGGCGGAGTCCTCGATTCCACAGCAATGGACGGGAAGACTTCCGGTGAAATGGGGGGTGGGGCAGGATAATTTCCCGAGTTCCCTCTTGAGGGGGAGAGCCTCGCACGCATACCCTGCCCATACGTGAGGTTCTCCTGTGGAGGAAGTGACATGACGGAAACTCTTGTGCCCGGTACCGGCGGCGCCGTGATAACCGCTGGAGCGCGGGTGGTCGACCACCCCGCGTGGCCCGAGCTCAAGGCCGCCGTGGAGGAGATCCGGCCCTGGCAGGCCACGGACGGCTCCATCGACTTCGAGGTCGAGGGCGCGCACGGCCGTGCCACCGTCCTGGCCGCGGTGGAACGTGTGATCACGGCGGTCGAGGCGCTCTCGCCGCTGCTCCCGCACGGTGCCGCGTACCACCGGGCCCTCGTCGCCGACCTGCGCAAGTGGGCCGCGGACGACTTCAAGGTGCCGGACTTCCTCGACTCCCTGCTGGCCTTCCACCCGGCGGCCGAGCGCGCCGACGGGCTCCAGCACCTGGTCGTCTTCCCCATGTACACCCAGAACGGCAACCTGGACCGCAACCTGGAAGCCGTCGTGCTCAAGATGGTGTGGCCCGAGTGGCTCGCCGAGCTGGAGCGCACCCGGTACGACAACCCGCTCTTCCTCGGCATCACCTTCGAGGACTTCACCCCGGGTTACGACACCCACTCGGCCGTCCTCTTCCCGGAGACCATTGCCGTGCGCGAGGCCCCCGAGCGCTTCACCTGGGGCGGCATCTTCTGCGACCGCGAGGCCGCCCGCTACCGCAAGGTGACCGAGGCCGCCGTCGACATCCTGGGCATCGACCTGCCCGAGGACATCGCCCGCATGGTCGAGGACCAGGAGCGCTGCGAGAAGGCCTTCGTCCTGTGGGACATGGTCCACGACCGCACCCACAGCCACGGTGACCTGCCGTTCGACCCCTTCATGATCAAGCAGCGCCAGCCGTTCTGGATGTACGGCCTGGAGGAGCTGCGCTGCGACCTCACCGCCTTCAAGGAGGCCGTGAAGCTGGAGTCCGAGGGCAACGAGCACGGCCGTGACGTGCAGTACGCCGTCCTCTTCGACCGGATGTTCCGCTTCCCGGTCTCCGGCGACCGCAACCGCAACTACGACGGCCTCGGCGGCCAGCTGCTCTTCGCCTACCTCCACAAGCACGACGTCGTGCGCTGGACGGACAACAAGCTGAAGATCGACTGGATGCGCGCCCCGCAGGTCACCAACCAGCTGTGCGCCGAGATCGAGGACCTGTACCGGGCCGGCATCGACCGCCCGAAGCTCGTGCACTGGTTCAAGGCGTACGAGCTGGTCTCCACCTACCTCGCCCCGCACCCGGGTTCGAAGTGGGCCAAGGGTGCCGACGCCCTGGACCTGACGCAGCCGCCGCGCAAGCTCGTGGACGACGTGCTTCCGGACGAGTTTCCGCTCAGCATGTTCTTTGAGGCGCTCGCCAAGAAGCTCAAGGGCACGATCGCCTCGACCAAGGGCATCACGGCCCTGAACGCAGAGCAGGCCGAGCGAGTCGCCGCGTGAGCGCTCGCCCACAGGAGGCTGCACAGATGAACGGCTCCGGGAACGGCAACGGAAAGCTGCACGGAGCGGTGGTGGCGGTGGCCGGGGCCGGCGGGCCCGCCGGCCGCGCCACCCTGCTCCGCCTCGCCGAGGCGGGTGCGGTGGTCATCGCGTCCGACGCCGATCCGGCGCGGCTCGCGGAAGCCGTCGACGCGGCACGCTACGCCCACGGTGGTGCCACCATCACCGGTGACACCGTGGACCTGCTGGACCTGGACGCCACCAAGGCCTGGGCCGAGCAGACCGAGAAGGAGTTCGGCCGGATCGACGGCCTGGTCCACCTCGTCGGCGGCTGGCGCGGCAGCAAGACCTTCACCGACACCGACCTCGCGGACTGGACCTTCCTGGAGAAGCTCCTCATCCGCACGGTCCAGCACACCTCGCTGGCCTTCCACGACGGCCTGCTGCGCAGTGACCGCGGCCGCTACGTGCTGATCAGCCAGTCGGGGGCGCACAAGCCGGTCGCCAACAACGCCGCGTACAACGCGGGCAAGGCGGCGGCCGAGGCCTGGACCCTGGCCATGGCGGACTCCTTCCGCAAGGCGGGGGGTGACGAGGGCCCCGGCGCGGCAGCTGCGATCCTGGTCATCAAGGCACTGGTGCACGAGGCGATGCGCGCCGAGCGTCCCACTGCGAAGTTCGCGGGCTTCACCGACGTGACGGAACTGGCCGAGGCCATCGCCGGCGTCTGGGAGCGGCCCGCCATCGATGTGAACGGACAGCGTCTGTGGCTCACTCCGCAACCGTGAGAACCGAGGCAGGGAAGACCGACGCAAGGCGCCACCACGACCCGGCGGTGCGCGGCTTCGCGAGCGACAACTACGCGGGTGTGCATCCGGAGGTCCTGGCCGCCATCGCGCTCGCCAACGGTGGCCACCAGGTCGCCTACGGCGAGGACGACTACACCGAACACCTGCAGAAGGTCATCCGCAGCCACTTCGGGCCGTACGCGGAAGCCTTCCCGGTCTTCAACGGCACCGGCGCGAACGTCACCGCCCTCCAGGCGATGACGGACCGCTGGGGCGCCGTGATCTGCGCCAAGAGCGCCCACATCAACGTGGACGAGGGCGGCGCGCCGGAGCGGATGGCGGGCCTCAAGCTGCTTGCCGTCCCGACCCCGGACGGCAAGCTCACCCCCGAGCTGATCGACCAGGAGGCCTGGGGCTTCGAGGACGAGCACCGGGCGATGCCGCAGGTCGTGTCGATCACCCAGAACACCGAGCTGGGTACGGTCTACACCCCGGACGAGATCCGGGCGATCTGCGAGCACGCCCACCGGCTCGGCATGAAGGTCCACCTCGACGGCGCCCGGATAGCCAACGCCGCGGCCTCCCTCGACGTGCCGATGCGCGCCTTCACGAACGCCGTCGGCGTGGACGTGCTGTCGTACGGCGGCACCAAGAACGGCATGATGTTCGGCGAGGCCGTGGTGGTGCTCAACCCGGACGCGGTCCGGCAGATGAAGCACATCCGTAAGATGTCGATGCAGCTCGCGTCCAAGATGCGCTTCGTGTCGGTGCAGCTGGAGGCCCTGCTCGCCAAGGACCTGTGGCTGCGCAACGCCCGACACGCCAACGCGATGGCGCAGCGGCTCGCCGCCGGCGTGCGCGAGACGGACGGCGTGGAGATCCTCTACCCGGTGCAGGCGAACGCGGTGTTCGCGCGGCTGCCCCACGAGGTCTCGCGCCGACTGCAGAAGCGTTACCGCTTCTACTTCTGGGACGAGGCCGCGGGCGACGTCCGCTGGATGTGCGGTTACGACACCCAGGAAGAGGACGTGGACGGCTTCCTCCAGGCACTGAAGGAAGAGCTGGCGCGCTAGTCGGCACACTCCGCAGTACTGCATAGCTATGCCCCCGACCGTAAATTCATTGATCTACGGTCGGGGGTTTGCCTATGCTCCGGCCATGCGGCTCATTCAGCAGAACCCCGATATCCACGCCTACTTGGCGTCCAGTGAGGCGATCGACCACTGGCATCCGGTCGTGCAGGAAACCTCCGACACGCTCTGGTCGTCCCACGCCGACGCATACTCATACGCGAAGACCGCCTTCGAATTCGTCCGCGACGCCATCCCGCACTCGGCCGATTCCGGTGACCCGCGCGTCGCCTGGCGCGCGTCCGACGTCCTCGCCACGCGCAACGGCGTCTGCTACGCCAAGGCCCACGCCCTCGTCGCCCTGCTGCGGGCCCAGGGCATCCCGGGGGCCCTGTGCTACCAACGCCTGGCCGACGACGACGGCACGAACCCCGTGGTGCACGGCCTGGTCGCCCTGCGGCTGCCGGGCGGTACGCGCTGGTCCCGCCTCGACCCGCGCGGCAACAAGCCCGGAGTGGACGCCCGGTTCGACCTCGACCAGGAACGCCTGGCCTTCCCCGTGCGCCCGGAACTCGGCGAGATCGACCACCCCGAGCTCCATGCCGCCCCGCACCCGGCCGTGCTCAAGGCCCTTCAGGAGTCCGTGGACCGGCCGATGCTGTGGCGGAACCTGCCGACGGCTCTGTAGGCTCCGCGGCCTCGGTGCGGGCGGCGCCGGCGGGCTTCCGCGGCACCGTCAGGGCGTGCAACAACGCCGCCGCGATCAGCAGCCCGGCGATCCCGGTCAGCAGCGCCGCCGCGGGCGCGTCGGCCGCGATCCCGACCAGGGCCGCCCCGGCGGACGCGGCCGTCAGTTTCAGCCCCGCGCCCAGGGTGAACACCTGGGTCCGCACCCCGTCCGGTGCGTACCGCGCGCGGATCCGCAGCGTGGCCGTGAGCAGCGGCCCGTCGCACACCCCGGCGAGCGCGAACACCGCCGCCGTCACGGCCACCGACGGGGCGAACGCGGCCGCCGCGAGAGCCGCCCCGGTCCCGGCCAGCGCCCACCGCACCAGCCGGCCCGGCTCCACGGACGTGATCCGGCCCACCGTGAGCGAGCCGCCCAGCGCGCCCACCGCGAAGGCCGTCATCAGCACACCCCCGCCACCCGGGCTGCCGAGTTCCGTGGCCAGCAGCACCGAGACGGTGGTGAGCGAGCCGATGCCCACGAAGCCCAGGGTCGTGGCCGAGGTGACCGCCCGTAGCTCCCGGACCCGCCACAGGGCCGCGAGCCCCGCCCCCAGCCCGGCGCGGGGCGCGCCCGGGACCGGGCCCGCGCCCTGGTCCTCGTAGGGGAGGGTGGCCGCCAGCGCCGCCGCCAGGGCTCCGGACGTCGCCAGGACGGCCATGGCGGGCCCGGCCGACCCCAGCGCCGTGACCAGGCCGACCGCCGCCGGCGCGGTCACCGCCGCCGCGTTGTAGGTCGCGGCGTCCCAGCCGTACGCCCGGTCCCGCCCGGCTCCCGCCGGGACCAGAGCGGTGATCAGGCTGGACAGCCCGCCCGTCACCATCGGCCCGCAGGAGCCGCCGAGCACCGCCACGGCGAGCACCAGCGGTACCGGGGCCCGGCCGAGCAGGACGGTCAGCGCCGCGACGGCCGTCGCGAACCCGGCCAGGGAGCCGACATGGAAAAGGCGCGGACGGCGGGTCCGGGCCGCCGCGGCGCCCGCGAGCGGGGCGGCCAGGACGTGCGGGGCCAGCCAGGCCGTCAGGACGAACGCCCCGTGCGCCGCGCTCCCGGTGCGCTCCAGGGCGAGCAGCACCACGGCCATGCCCATGCCCTCCGAGGCGATGCGCGCCGCCAGCGCCGCCGCCAGGTACCGCCCGAAACCGCCCATGGGACCCCTCCCCGGTACGCTGTAACGTCATGGGCGCACAAGACGTTACGTCATGCGCGTGTACGGCGAAAGGACGTGGGATGGGTGACCCGAGGGAGGGCTTCTCGGCGGCCCGGCGACTGATCGACCTCGCCGAAGCGGTCCGGGTGACCCCCGAACTGCCGCGCGCCGAGCTCGCGGAGCTGCTGGCCGGGCACGGGGAGCGCCCCGCCGACCTCACGGAGGAAGCGTTCACCGAGGCGGGCGCGGCGCAACTGCGGGCCGCGGCCCACCGGATGGGGGAGGTGCTGGGCGAGGTCGACGAGGACCGCGCCGCCGAGGCCCTCAACGCGCTGTTCGCGGAGTACGGCACCCGCCCCCGCCTCACCCGCCACGACGGACACCCCTGGCACCTGCATGTCGACCGGGGCGAGGAGGCCGGCTGGGGGGAGTGGTTCCTCGCCTCGGGCGCCCTCGCGCTCGCCCAACTCCTCACGGAGTACGGGCGGATCGCCTGGGGCGCCTGCGCCGCCGCGGGCTGCGGGCGGTTCTTCCTCGCCACCGGTCCGGGAAGCGCGCGCCGCTACTGCTCCGGCAGTTGTGCCACGCGGGCGCGGGTCGCGGCCCACCGCCGCCGGAGGCGGGAGGGCGGGGCGGCAGGGTGACGGGCCCCCTGCCGGACGAGTCGAACCGAGGTCAGGGGTTCTGCGATCCGTCAAGTCACGAGATGCAGCGGCATGACGGGAGGCATCGGGCGAGGCGTACTGGAGGGAAAGTCCGAACCGGCTTCCCCGCAGGAGGAGAACGGCCATGACCCAGCTTCTTCGAACCCGACGTCTCGCCCTGCTCGTCGCCTCGACCGCGATCGCGGCGGGAGGCGTGCTGGTGCCCACGACCGCCTTCGCCGCCACCCCGACAGCGCCTCACCAGGTGATGGCGGACGGCACCGACGGCAAGGTGCTCGTCCCGGACGGGCGGCAGCAGTGGCAGTGCTTCGCCGCCCCGTGCGAACCCCCGGGCGGCACCGAGCCCGGAACGGATCACCACGACACGTGGGACCACCACGATACGTGGGACCGTCACGACAAGAAGGGCGAGCACCGTCCCGGCCGGCACGACGGCGTCGGAGTGCACGTCCCGGACGGGGATCAGCAGTGGCAGTGCTTCGCCGCCCCGTGCGAGACCCCCACCGGCACCCGGAGCTGACTGCCGGTCACCCGGGCCACCGCCTCGGCCTCCAGGACCCGCCGGCGGTCCGGGAGGCCGGCGTCATGCGCGGAGGGGATCAGCCGGCCTCGCGGACCTCGGCCGCCGTCGGCGCGGTGCCGCCCAGGTGGGCCGGGAGCCACCACGAGTCGTCGGCGCCCTTCGGCTTGTCCGGGTAGGCGCGCTGCGCGGCGTCCAGCAGCTCCTGCACGCGCTCGCGCAGCCGCCGGGTGATCGCGCCGGCGTACTGGTCGGCCGGAGCCTCCACGGGCTCGCCCACGCGCATCGTCACCGGGATGTGGCTGCGCTTGAGGTTCTTCGGGCGGCCCTTGGTCCACAGTCGCTGGGTGCCCCACAGCGCCACCGGGATCAGCGGGACGCCGGCCTCCTGCGCCATGCGCGCGGCGCCCGACTTGAAGCTCTTGAGCGTGAAGGACTGGGAGATCGTCGCCTCGGGGAAGACGCCGATGATCTCGCCGGCCCGCAGCGAGTCCAGGGCGTGCTGGTAGGCGGCCTCGCCCTGCTTGCGGTCGACGGGGATGTGCTTCATCGCGCGCATCAGCGGACCGGACACCTTGTGCCGGAACACCGACTCCTTGGCCATGAAGCGGACCAGGCGCTTCTGCGGCCGCGCCGTCAGGCCGGCGAAGATGAAGTCGAGGTATCCGATGTGGTTCGACACAAGGACCGCACCGCCCTTGCGGGGGATGTTCTCGGTGCCCTTCATGTCGATACGGATGTCCAGCGCGCGGAAGAGTCCGTGCGCGGCGCCGATCACGGGAGGGTAGACGAGCTCAGCCATGGTGGGGAGACCCCGCTTTCTGCCTGGGGAGGTGCTCCCGGCCGGAAGTTACGGAAGCGTAGGTACGCGACCATGGGGATCGTGCCCCATACGCGGCCCGCTGGCCAGTCCAGAGGCTCCTACCCGGGGAGATTCTCATCACGCCGGGAATGTCGAGGGAATGTCGGGGGTCCGCCGGGTGCTCGGATCACGGACGAGCGTACGAGGATGATGTACGCGGACGAATACGGCGACGGGAGCGCGAGTGCTGGGGCGGGAAGACGCGCGGACCCGACTGGGAGCCGCCGAACTGGGCGCGGAACCGGGGGAGCGGGCCACCCTGGTGCAGTTCTCCAGCGCCTTCTGCCAACCCTGCCGGGCCACCCGGCGGATCCTCGCGGAGGTCGCCGCGATGGTGGACGGGGTGGCGCACATCGAGATCGACGCCGAGGAGCGGCTCGACCTGGTGCGGGCCCTCGGGATCGAGAAGACCCCGACCGTACTGGTCCTTGACTCGGCGGGCCGGATCGTGCGGCGGGCGGCCGGGATGCCGCGCAAGGTGGACGTGATCGCCGCCCTGGGGGCCGCCGTATGACGCGGGGCCCCGCCGTCGGGCGGCCGGACGTCGCCGTCGGGCGATCCGCCGCCGAGGGGCCGGGGGCGCCGGTGCACGCGCCCGCACACAGCGTGACGCGCCTGACATCTGCCCGATCTCGCTTGACTGGGTCCACGGGAGATCGCCAGGCTGGCGGTATGCGGTATGAACTCCTGCTCTACGGACGGGTCCATGTGGATCTCGTCCGCCACGCGAGCGCGCGCTGTCGGGCCCACTGACCACCCCGGCCCCCCGATCCTCGACAGCGCCCGCGTGTCCCGCGGCAGAAGGCAGAACCCTGATGACTGCACCGACAGTCCCGACGGCCCCCACGGCTCCGTCCCCCCGTTCCCCTCGTCCCGGCACCGCCCCGGCCCCGGGCGCGTCCCGCCCCGGCTCGCCCGACCTGCTGCGCTCGGTCTTCCGGCAGCACGCCGCAGGCGTCGCCGTGATCACCGCCCAGGACGGCGGCCGCCCGGTGGGGTTCACCGCCACCTCGCTCAACTCCGTCTCCGCCGATCCGCCGCTGCTGTCCTTCACGATCGGCACCGGGGCCTCCAGCTGGCCCGCGGTCCGCGACAGCGAGTACCTCGGCGTCCACATACTGGGCGAGCACCAACGGGAGCTGGCGGGGCTGTTCGCTCGCAGCGGAGCGGACCGTTTCGGTCCGCCGACAGGCTGGGCCGCGGGCCCGCACGGGGTGCCGGTGCTGGACGGCGTACTGGCGTGGCTGGTCTGCCGGGTGGTGGCTCGTGTGCCCGCCGGCGAACATCGTGTGATCATCGCTGAGGCGGTCGTCGGGGATCCGGCCGGGGAAGGCCGCCCCCTGCTGTACCACCAGGGGCGCTTCAACGCGTTGCGCGACTGAATCGTCCCTGCTTGGAAGGGTCGGACGGCGTTGGGCAGATCACAGCTCGGCAGCCTTGCGACTTGGCGGGACCCACGGTGTACTGACGAGTAACATTCCCTTCGGAGCGCGGGCCGCCCCGACCGGGATCCGCCCGACAAGGCGCCTATGCTGCCTGCATAAGGCGGTACCAGAAAAGACGATGCGGTAGGAGAGCCGGCGTGAGCCTGAGGATCGTTGTCTGTGTGAAGTACGTGCCCGACGCCACGGGCGACCGGCAGTTCACCGAGGACTTGACCGTCAACCGTGACGACGTCGACGGCCTGCTGTCGGAGCTCGACGAGTACGCCGTCGAGCAGGCGCTGCAGATCGCCGACGAGGCCGACGATGCCGAGATCACCGTCCTGACGGTGGGCCCCGAGGACGCCAAGGACGCGCTGCGCAAGGCGCTCTCGATGGGTGCCGACAAGGCCATCCACGTCGAGGACGACGACCTGCACGGCACCGACGTCATGGGCACCTCGCTGGTGCTCGCCAAGGCGATCGAGAAGGCCGGCTACGACCTGGTCATCACCGGCATGGCGTCGACCGACGGCACCATGGGTGTGCTGCCGGCGATCCTGGCCGAGCGCCTGGGCGTCCCGCAGGTCACGCTGCTCTCCGAGGTCAAGGTCGAGGACGGCACCGTGACCGGCCGCCGTGACGGCGACACCGCGAGCGAGCAGCTGGAGGCCTCCCTCCCCGCGCTCGTCTCGGTGACGGACCAGTCGGGCGAGGCCCGCTACCCGTCCTTCAAGGGCATCATGGCCGCCAAGAAGAAGCCGGTCGAGTCCTGGGACCTGTCCGACCTGGACCTGGAGTCCGACGAGGTCGGCCTTGAGGGCTCCTGGACCGCGGTCGACTCCGCGGCGCAGCGCCCGGCCCGCACCGCCGGCACGATCGTCAAGGACGAGGGCGAGGGCGGCAAGCAGCTGGCCGAGTTCCTGGCCGGCCAGAAGTTCATCTAAGAACCTCGGCCACCCCTCTTAGCCCCCAGACACTTCGCAATCGCAGGAGAGCAGTCCCATGGCTGAAGTTCTCGTCTACGTCGACCACGTGGACGGTGCCGTCCGCAAGCCCACCCTTGAGCTGCTGACGCTGGCCCGCCGCATCGGCGAGCCCGTCGCCGTCGCCCTCGGCGCCGGTGCCGACGCCACCGCCGCGGTGCTCGCCGAGCACGGCGCGGTCAAGGTCCTCACCGCCGACGCCCCCGAGTTCACCGAGTACCTCGTCGTACCGAAGGTGGACGCGCTCCAGGCCGCGTACGACGCCGTGTCCCCGGTAGCCGTGCTCGTCCCGTCCTCCGCCGAGGGCAAGGAGATCGCCGCGCGCCTGGCCGTCCGTATCGGCTCGGGCATCATCACCGACGCCATCGACCTGGAGGCGGGTGACGAGGGCCCGGTCGCGACGCAGTCCGCCTTCGCCGCGTCGTTCACCACCAAGTCCCGCGTCTCCAAGGGCACCCCGGTCATCACCGTGAAGCCGAACTCGGCCCCGGTCGAGGCCGCTCCGGCCGCCGGCGCCGTCGAGGCGCTCGCCGTCACCTTCGGCGCCCTGGCCACCGGTACCAAGGTCACCGCTCGCACCCCGCGCGAGTCGACCGGCCGTCCCGAGCTGACCGAGGCCGCGATCGTCGTCTCCGGTGGCCGTGGCGTCAACGGTGCCGAGAACTTCGGCATCATCGAGGCCCTCGCGGACTCCCTCGGCGCGGCCGTCGGCGCCTCGCGTGCCGCCGTCGACGCCGGTTGGTACCCGCACACCAACCAGGTCGGCCAGACCGGCAAGTCGGTCTCCCCGCAGCTGTACATCGCCTCGGGTATCTCGGGCGCGATCCAGCACCGGGCCGGCATGCAGACCTCGAAGACCATCGTGGCCATCAACAAGGACGCCGAGGCCCCGATCTTCGACCTCGTCGACTACGGCGTCGTCGGCGACCTGTTCGCCGTCGTCCCGCAGCTGACGGACGAGATCAAGGCGCGCAAGGGCTAGAGCCCGATCCCGGGACGGCGACACGTCGCTCACCGGGTGCACGAACGAGTGAGGGCCTCCCGGGCCCGGTGCGGACGCAGACGTCCCCACCGGGCCGGGAGGCCCTCGTCGTATGCGGACCCGGTCGTCCCCGAGGCGGCGGACGCTGCGCGCAACCCCTCTCGTGCGGTCGCGGGACGGGCGTAGGCTGCGGTCAGCCCGGGGAGGGCGTGGGAACGGGGAAGGGATTCTTCCGATGCGGGGCGCGTTACTGGAAGGGCGTTACCGGCTGGAGCGCAGGCTCGGGGCGGGCGGGATGGGCGAGGTGTGGCAGGCCCGGGACCTACGGCTCGACCGGGAGGTCGCGGTCAAGGTGATCTCCCGGGGCGTGGCCGGCGACCACCTCCTGGAGGAGCGCTTCCGTAAGGAGGCCCGCACGGCCGCGGGCCTGACCCACCCTCGGATCGTGACGGTCCACGACCACGGCGAGGTCGAAGTCGACGGCAGTCCGGTGCTCTTCCTCGTCATGGAGTTGGTACGGGGCAGGCCCCTGACCGCCGTACTGGGCGAGCACCGCTCGGGTGCGGACCCCGCCGCCGTGGTCCGGTGGGCGGTGCAGATCTGCGAGGGCCTGGCCGCGGCGCACCGGGCCGGTGTGGTCCACCGGGACATCAAGCCGGCCAACATCATGGTCCACGGGCCCGCCGAGGCCGACGTCACCATCTGCGATTTCGGCATCGCCCGCCTCGCCGAGGAGACGGGCACCGGCCTGACGGCCACCGGCGCGGCCATCGGCACACCGACCTACATGTCCCCGGAACAGGCACGCGGCGACCGCCGTATCGACGGCCGCAGTGACCTGTACTCCCTCGGTTGCATGCTGTACGAGCTGCTGTCCGGCAGGCCGCCGTTCACCGGCTCCGGGCTGTCGGTGCTCTCGCAGCACCTCACCAGCGAGCCGACCCCGATCAGGGAGCTGCGGCCCTCGGTGCCCGAGAAGCTGGAACGGCTGGTGCTGGAGCTGCTGGCCAAGGAACCCGCGGCACGACCGGCCGACGCGCAGCAGGTGATCGACCGGCTGCGCAAGGCGGCGACGCGGGTCCGGCCCCGGCCGCAACCCCGGCCCGAGCCCCGGCCCCGGCCGCGCTCGCGGGCCGCCGCCGACCCGGCGGCAGGGCGCGGGACGGCGACCGCCCTGGGGGCCGAAGCGCCCGCGCCGGCCCCCGCCGTTCGCGGCGGGTCCGGCCACCCGGTCCCGGCCTCGTCCGTGCCCGGGACCCGACCACGCCTCCTGTGGGGCTCGCTGCTCGCCGCTGCCGGGGTGTACGCCCAGCTCGTCGGACTGGGTGGTTGGGGCTCGACGACCCTGATGACGCTCGGCGCCGCACTGCTCGCCTACCTGGTGACGTTCTTCGTCTCCAGGAGTTCCGCCGACGTGACCGACGCGGGCGGCCGGGGGGTCGCGGCGGCCGTCACGGCCGGCGTCCTGATCGGTGTGGTGCTGCTGTTCTGGCCGCCGGCCCCGTGGTGGGTGGGGGTGCCGGTCCTGTGCCTGGGGTGGGCGGTGCTGCTGTTCCTGTCCTTTTTCGTCCAAGGTCTGGTGGGCTCGCTGGCCCGGCTGGACCCGTGGGTGGCCTGGCTCGCCACCGAGGCCGGGCTGCTCAACGCGGCGGTGTTCGGCGGCGTTCTGGCCGCGAACGGGAAGGCCGTCTACGCGGCGGTCGGCCTGGGGCTGGTCATGTGGTTGGGCGCGGCCGTCTTCACGGCCGTCTGTGTTCCCCGTATGCCGGCGGCGCCCACTCCGGCCTGATCCGGGTGCACAGTCGCTGACCTGCGTACTCTCCGACCGTGGGGCCGTGTGGTGTTTGTCACCGTGCGGCCCCGGGTCGTTTGTCCAGGACGGCGGAGGGACCATTGACGGAGCGGAACCTCGTGACTAAATTCTGCTATGCGGATCTATGCTTCCGTGAAGCGGAAAAGAGGAGAGTGCACGATGGGTCAGCAGGAGAAGGTGGCGACGAGCCTCGCAGGCGCGGTCAGCGAGGGCATCAGCGCCTCCCTCGCGCCGGTGGACGCGGAACTCGCGCGCCACTACCCGGGCGACCCCGGCACCCGGCAGCCGATCCACACGGTCTACGTACCCGGTGACGTCTTCGCCGCGGACACCATCCGCTCCTGGGGCGACCAGGCCCTCGCCGCGCTCGACGAGCACGCCCCGGACGCCACCACCTTCGCCAAGGTGCTCGGCATCTCCGACGAGCTGGCCGTACCTGTCTACGACCGCGTCCGCGCCAAGCTCCGGAGCGAGCCCGTCGAGGACCTCCGCGTCGACTTCGAGGACGGCTTCGGCGTCCGCTCCGACGAGGAGGAGGACCAGGCCGCGGCCCGCGCCGCCCGCCTCGTCTCGGAGGCCTTCTCCAACGGCACCAACGCGCCGTACATGGGCATCCGCATGAAGTGCATGGAGTCCAACGTCCGCGACCGCGGCATCCGCACCACGGACATCTTCCTCTCCGGCCTGCTGGAGCACGGCGGCCTGCCCGAGGGCCTCGTCCTGACCCTGCCGAAGGTCACCTACGCCGAGCAGGTCAGCGCCTTCGTCAAGCTGCTGGAGGCCTTCGAGAGCACCCGCGGCCTGCGCCCGGGCCGGATCGGCTTCGAGATCCAGATCGAGACCAGCCAGTCCATCCTGGCCTCCGACGGCACCGCCACCGTCGCCCGGATGATCGAGGCCTCCAAGGGCCGCGCCACCGGCCTGCACTACGGCACCTTCGACTACAGCGCCTGCGTCGGCGTCTCCGCCGCGTACCAGGCCAGCGACCATCCCGCCGCCGACCACGCGAAGGCGATCATGCAGGTCGCGGCCGCCGGCACCGGCGTACGCGTATCCGACGGCTCCACCAACGTGCTGCCGATCGGCACCACCGAGAAGGTGCACGAGGGCTGGAAGCTCCACTACGGCCTGACCCGCCGGGCCCTGGCCCGCGCCTACTACCAGGGCTGGGACATGCACCCGGCGCACCTGCCGACCCGCTACGCGGCCGTCTTCACCTTCTACCGCGAGGGCCTGGAGGCCGCCGCGGCGCGCCTGAAGGCGTACGTGGCCAAGATCGAGGGCGACGTGATGGACGAGCCGGCCACCGCCAAGGCCCTGGCCGGCTACCTGGTCCGCGGCCTCGACTGCGGCGCGGTCGGCACCGACGAGGTCACCGCCCTCACCGGCCTGACCCGCGCGGAACTGGACGCCTTCGCCATCCCGCGCCGCTCGGCCACCCTGACGGCCACCAACTGATCGGACCGAGCCGACCGCTGGCTGTGCGGCCCGCCCCCGGGGCCCGGTCCGGGAACCTTCCCGGACCGGGCCCCGGGGTATGTCGTCCTCAGTCGAGGACGAACCTGTTCTCCTCCGCGACCTCGGTCACGATGTCCGCCACGGCCTTCAGGAAGCCGTTCCGGTCGGGGGAGGCCGCAGCGGTCGGCACGGGGACGCCGCGCCCGAAGACGTCGCTGTCGATGATGCGCGCCCGGGCGAAGGTCGACTTCGCTCCGCGCTGGCAGTAGGCGTCGAGCCATGCGTTCTGGACGTCGGACTTGAGGCGCTGTTCGGTCAGCGCGTACAGCTTTCCCGTCACGGCACTGGAAATCTCGTCGATCACCGCCTGCCGTTCCTCCTCGGTCGGCTCGCCCCCTTCCCAGCGGACGGGACGCTGCAGTAGGAGGAAGATCTGCACCTGGAGTTCCGTGCGCAGGTCGGCGACCGGCCGCAGGGAGTCGTACTCGTCGCCCCAGCCCTCGCCCAGCCTCCGGGCGAGAGCCTTCACCCGCGTCCAGTGCTGCTTGGGAGCGTCCGGGTTGTGCGTCAGGCCGAGCAGCCCGCGCCATCGGGTGTGGAAGTTACCCGCTGCCTCGCTGACCGCGATGGAGAGGTTCATCCGGTCGAACGCCGGCCGGGCCGGCCCGGTGTCCGGTGCCGCCTCGTCGGCGGAGAGGTCCGCGCTGAGCGCCCGCATCTGCCCGGCGGTCCGCCGTCCCTCCTTCCCCCAGCCGTCCAGCGGCCTGTGCATGCCACCGACGAAGTAGCAGTGGTGCTCGAGCCGGGTACGGACCGCGCGCTCGCCGATGGGGCCGAGTTCCTTGCCCATGGCGTTCAGGACGTTCTCGACCGAGGCGAGGACATGGCGCTTGCGATCCGAGAAGCGCGGGAGGTTGTCGGCCCGCATGTGGTCGAAGTGCGTGAAGAGAAAGTGTAGTTTGCCGGAGTTGCCGGACACCGCAACGGCCTTGAGGGCAGAGACCGGAGCTGCCTGCATGGGCGCGGTCGCGTTGTCGACGACGAGGATCGCGTCCACCTCGTCGATGCGCTTGGCCAGGTCCGTGGAGACGGAGGCCACCGACTTCGGCGTGTGGCCGAGTCCTTCGACGTCCACCAGGACGAGGCGGTCACTGGCCTCCGCCCAGGTCGGGACGAACGGCCCGGCGACCCGGATCCCGTTCACCAGCGGTGTCAGTAACCGGCCGAAGAGCGGTGCGTAGTTGCTGGAGAACCGCATGACGGTCTTCAGGAAGGCGGCACGGTCCTCGGTCTCCAGCGTCCAGCTGAGCGGCCATCCCTGACGGGTGCGGCGCAGCTCGCCCTCGGCCAGCAGCGAGAACCTGAGCTCGATCTCGTGCAGCAGGCCGTCGACGACGGCGTGGAACTCCTCCAGAGCGCGAAGGTCGGTGTCGAGGGTCTCCTCCACGATCTCCTCGACGACCCGGGCGTCCTCGTCGGTGGCGCGCAGTTCCTCGCGGGCGTGGGCGGCGCACTTCTCGACCATGGACCGCAGCCGGGGAACGGTCTGCACGAGCATGGCCACCGTGGCGGCCGGGTCGATGACCTCCAGGTCGGCGAGGCCGAGGACGTCCTCAGCGGCGCCCCCGTCGTCGATGTCGTCCTCGTCGTCCTCGTCGTCCTCGTCGAGGTGATCGTCGCCCGCGGGGACCTCGGGGCGGCCCAGGACGTAGCTGAAGCGGAAGCGCTGGTTCACGTGGTCGACGAGACGTCGGAGGGCGTCCTCCTCGGACTTGCCCTGGAAGAGGGCGAGGGCGGCGGCCGAGACGTTCTCCGTGAGGTGGTCGATGACCTCGTCACGGCCGGCGAAGGTGATGGCGGCCCGGTACGGCCCGGCTTCGGTCAGCACGATCTCGGTGTCGGCCACGGTGGTCTTGGCGGTTGATGTGGAGGGGAACCGCTCGGTCTCCGGGTCCGTCCCGAGGAGTTGCCGCACGACCGTGGTCTTGCCCGCCCCGGTCGTGCCCACCAGCAGAACGTGCTTGTAGCCGTCGGAGGCGCCGGGCAGCGCGAGGAGCTCGTCGCGGATCCTGCGGAAGTCGGTCCTGCCGGTCTCGAGGTGCTCGTAGAACACGTCCACAACACGGCTGTCGAAGAGCCCCGCGGCCTGCTGGCGGGAGTGCGGGTCCCAGAGGGACTTCGTGCCCAGGATCTCGTTGAGCTGCCCGACCAGCAGGTCCGCCTCGGCGTCCACCGATGTGCCCAGTCCGCGCCGCACCCTTCTGCCCGGGCGGCCCGTCGAGGGGTCCAGGCGCACCGGGTGGCGGAAGATGACGGACCACCCCTCGCGCCCCTGGCTTCGGCTCTTCTGCGCGGTGTACTGCGGGCTCATGGCGCCTCCGGTTGTTCCCCGTTGTTCCGGGGTTGGCGAGGCTGGCAGAGGCGTGGCGGAGCGTCAAATCACTGAAAAGACACGGCAAACGGGTGAGCGATTCAAGTGCTCCGGCCAAGTTGGTCCGATGTGCGCATGTACGGGTGAACGCGCTGCTGGCGTGCGGTGCGGGGCGCGTGCGCGCGGCGAGAAGCGACCCCACCGCACTCGAATGTCAGTTCGCAGGGGCGATCTCGCCCGAGCCGCGGGGGATCAGGCGGGTCGGGAGTTCGATGCGGCACGGCGTCAGGTCCGCGCCCGCGAGGCGTTGGAAGAGGCGGTCCGTGGCCACCCGGCCCAGGGCCGCCGGGTCCTGGGCGACCACCGTCACGCCCGGGCGGAGCAGATCGGCCAGCTCGAAGTCGTCGAAGCCGACCAGCGCCACCGGGCGGGCGTACGCCGCGAGGACCCGTACCAGGGTCACCGTCACCCGGTTGTTGCCGGCGAAGACGGCGGTCACCGGGTCCGGGCCCGTGAGCATCGCGCCGGCCGCCGCCGCGACCCGTTCGGGGGCCGTGGACCCGAGCGAGATCCAGGAGTCCGCCACGGGCAGGCCCGCGTCCGTCATCGCCGAGCGGTAGCCGCGCAGGCGTTCCGCCACCGTGTGGATGCGGGGCTGGTCGCCGATGAAGCCGATCCGTCGGTGGCCGCCCGCGATCAGGTGGGCCACGCCGCCCCGGGCGCCGCCGAAGCTGTCCGAGAGGACGACATCGGCCTCGATCCGGCCCGCCGGGCGGTCCACGAACACCGTGGACACACCGGCCCGCATCTCCGGCTCCAGATAGCGGTGGTCGTCCCCGGCCGGGATCACGATCAGCCCGTCCACCCGGCGGGCGCACAGCGCGAGCGCCAACTCCCTTTCCCGGTCCGGGTCCTCGGCGCTGGAGCCGTTGATGAGCAGCGCCCCGTGCGCGCGGGCCACCTCCTCCACCGCCCGGTTCAGCGGACCGTAGAAGGGATCGGCGAGATCCTCCAGGACCAGGCCCACGGTGGCGGTACGGCCCTTGCGCAGCACGCGGGCACTGTCGTTGCGGCGGAAGCCGAGGGCCTCGATCGCCTCCTGGACCCGTCTTTCGGTCTCAGGAGTCACTCCCGGCTCACCGTTGACCACGCGCGACACCGTCTTCAGACCGACGCCCGCCTGGGACGCCACGTCCTTCATGGTCGGCCGGTTGCCGTAGCGGAGCTCGGACGGGTGGCGGTTGTGGGGCACGGTGGCGAATCCTCCGGGGCTCACGAGCAGGGCTGTGACCTTGAGGATAAGCACTGGGCCGATCGCGAGGTTTTCGTGGCAGGCTGATGCGGGCAAGCCACTGGGGGCTCCGGACGAGCCATGGGGAAAGGGGTAGACGTGATTGTCTGGATCAACGGCACGTTCAGCGCCGGAAAGACCAGCACGGCCCGCGAACTGACCGGAATCCTGCCGGACAGCACCCTGTTCGACCCGGAGTTCATCGGCGACGCGCTGCGCGTGCTGCTCCCGGCCAAGCGACTGGCCGAGGTCAGCGACTATCAGGACCTCCCGAGCTGGCGGCGGTTGGTGGTGGACACGGCCGCGGCGATGCTGGCCGAACTGGGCGGGGTGCTCGTCGTCCCGATGACCCTGCTGCGCCAGGAGTACCGGGACGAGATCTTCGGCGGGCTGGCGGCTCGCCGGATCCCGGTGCGCCATGTGTTGCTGGCGCCTGAGGAAACGATCCTTCGGGAGCGGATCGCGGCACGGGAGGAACCAGGAGAGCCCGCGCAGGTCGATCTGCGGGTCCGGCAGTGGGCCTACGACCACATCCCGGTCTACCAGCAGGCCCTCGGCTGGCTGACCGGTGACGCGCACGTCATCGACAACGGGACGCTGACCCCGCGGGAGACCGCCGAGCGCGTCGCCGAGGCCGTCCGCTCCGACGAGGCGAAGGTCTGCGACATCGTGCAGACCCCGGAGCCCACCCGGGAGACGGTGGCCGCCGGGGTCCTGCTCTTCGACGACCAGGACCGGGTGCTGCTGGTCGATCCGACGTACAAGGCGGGCTGGGAGTTCCCGGGCGGGGTCGTCGAAGCGGGCGAGGCACCCGCCGGCGCGGGCGTACGGGAGGTCGCCGAGGAACTGGGCCTCGTACTGGAGGAGCCGCCCGGGCTGCTGGTGGTCGACTGGGAGCCGCCCCAGCCCCCCGGCTACGGCGGGCTGCGCCTGCTCTTCGACGGCGGCCGGCTCTCGGCGGAGGCGACGGCCAGGCTCCGGCTGCCCGGCCCGGAACTGCGGGCCTGGCGCTTCGTCACCGAGGCCGAGGCCGCCGACATGCTCCCGCGGCACCGCTACGAACGCCTGCGCCGCGCCCTGCGCGCCCGCGAACGCGACCGGCCCGCGTACCTGGAGGCGGGCACGCCGGTCGGCTGAACGACCACGCGCCGGTACGCCCCTCAGACGGGCGTGCCCGCCGCGGCCTCGGCCAGGGCCGCGGCCGTGTCCACCGTCAACGGATCGCCGTGGCCGAAGCAGGCGATCGAGGGGGCGAGCGCGGCCAGGCGGTGGAAGGTCTCGATCGCCCGCGCGCGGTCCACGTTGAAGACGCCCAGCATCAGCGGGCCGACGGCGGCGACGCAGTCGCCCGTGAACAGCACGCCGTGGCGCGGAAGGTGGATCCCGATACTGCCGTCCGTGTGGCCCGGGGCGTGCACGACGTACGCCCCGTCCCCGAAGCCGAGCGCCTCCCCGTCCTCCACCTCG
Organism: Streptomyces sp. CLCI03; assembly: GCF_053615355.1. NCBI lineage: Bacteria > Bacillati > Actinomycetota > Actinomycetes > Kitasatosporales > Streptomycetaceae > Streptomyces > Streptomyces sp. CLCI03. The sequence continues at coordinate 7,150,754 of NZ_CM132132.1, forward strand.
TGGTCGACCGGGGTGGGCGGCGCCTCGGGGACGGTCAGGCCGTGCGCGTACAGCGGCATCTCCCAGTCCAGCAGCACCGGTTCGGGCATCGGCCGCTCGCCCCGGATCACCGGCGCGTCGAGGCGGTGGGCCAGCACCCGCGCGCCCCGGCGGGCCCGGAGCTCACCCGCCGCGCCGACATGGTCGCGGTGGCAGTGCGTGAGGACGATCCGCTCCAACCGTTCGGGCAGCAGCCCGAGGGAGCGGATCGCCTCCTCGATCCCGTCGGCGGACCCGGCATGGCCCGCGTCGATCAGGGTGAGGGCTTCGCCGTCCTGCCAGAGGTAGGCCTGGCCGATGGGGAAGCGGAGCATGTGGAGTCGGTTCGGCAGTACTTCGACAAGATCCATACGGACGAACGTACGGCCGGTCCGCGGCCGCGGGGACGTGAATTCACCCGGAGCGAAGTACGCCCAGGGCGCACCGCGCGGCGGCGGAACGTCCTGGGCGTACCCACGTAAGGGTTCATGCTCTGTCGGCCGGTACGGGCACCGGCGGGCGGGTCAGGCGCGCTTGGACTCCGCGTAGTCGACGAGGAAGAGGGCCTCCGCCACCGACAGGCGCTCCAGCTCCTGCGGCGACACGCTCTCGTTGACCGCGTGGATCTGGGCCTCCGGCTCGCTCAGCCCGATCAGCAGCATCTCCGCCTCGGGGTAGAGGGACGTCAGCGTGTTGCACAGCGGAATCGATCCGCCCATGCCGCTGATCTGCATCTCCTGGCCGGGGTAGGCGGCTTCCAGGGCCCTGCGCATCGACGTGTACGCCGGGCTGTCGGTGTCCGCCTGGAACGGTTGGCCCTGACCGACGACCTCCAGTTCGAGGCGCGCCTTCCACGGGGTGTGCGCCTCCAGGTGGGCCTGCAGCAGCTTGACGGCCGCGGCGGTGTCCACGCCCGGCGGCACCCGCAGGCTGATCAGCGCGCCGGCGCTCGCGTGCACCGAGGGCGTCGCGCCGATGACCGGCGGGCAGTCGATGCCGAGCACCGTGACGGCCGGGCGGGCCCACAGCCGGTCCGCGATCGTGCCCTCGCCGATGAGCTCGACCCCGTCGAGGACCTTCGCGTCGGCGCGGAAGTCCGCCTCCGGGTACTGCAGGCCGTCCCACACCTCGTCCGAGGCCAGGCCGTCCACGGTCGTCGAACCGTCCGCCGCGCGCAGCGAGTCGAGTACGCGGATCAGCGCGGCCAGCGCGTCGGGGGCGGCGCCGCCGAACATGCCCGAGTGCAGGTTGCCGCCCAGCGTGTCGATCTTCACCTTGACCAGGCACATGCCGCGCAGGGTGGCCGTCACCGTCGGCAGCCCGAGCCGGAAGTTGCCCGCGTCGCCGATGACGATGGTGTCGGCGGTCAGCAGCTCCGGGTGCGCCTCCGCGTACTGCTGGAGGCCGCCGGTGCCCTGCTCCTCCGAGCCCTCGACGATCACCTTCACGTGCACGGGCACACCGCCGTTGGCCTTCAGCGCGCGCAGCGCCAGCAGGTGCATGATGAACCCGCCCTTGCAGTCGGCCGCGCCGCGCCCGTACCAGCGGCCGTCGCGTTCGGTCAGCTCGAAGGCGGGGGAGGTCCAGGCCGCGTCGTCGAGCGGCGGCTGGACGTCGTAGTGCGCGTAGAGCAGCACGGTCGGCGCGCCCTCGGGGCCGGGCAGGAAGCCGTAGACCGACTGGGTGCCGTCGGGGGTGTCGAGCAGCGCCACGTCCTGGAAGCCCTCGACGCGCAGGGCGTCGGCCACCCAGTTCGCGGCGGCCTCGCTCTCGCTCTTGGGGAACTGCGCCCAGTCCGCCACCGACTGGAAGGCCACCAACTCGGTCAGCTCCCGCTTGGCGCGCGGCATCAGCGAGGCGATGGTCTCGGCGATCGGATTCTGGGACATGGGCACGCTCCTTCTGGGTGCGACGTTGTTCTGTTCGTACGCCGCCCGCACGCGCGGGGTGTGCGTATGCCGGGTGGGCGAAAGACAGTCTTGATCCTCGCACAGCGGGACCGGGCGGTGTCTCGCCGTAGGATTTCCCCGGCATCGGAGCAACCGGGTGATCAGGAGCAGCAACACATCGTGAGCAGCGACGACGACGTACGCGACGCAGACGCAGGGGCGGACGCAGGCGCAGGCATGGACGCGAGCGCGGAGGCGGGCGCGAGCGCGGACGCAGACGCGGACGCCGGTGTGGGCGCAGGCGTGGGCGCAGACGCAGGCGTGGGCACGGGGCAGGACGACCGGGGGGCGGGCGACGAGGCGGCCGGGGAGACCGGCGAGGTGTGGGACGTGGTCGTGGTCGGCGCGGGACCTGCCGGGTCCTCGGCCGCGTACGCGGCGGCGACGGCCGGGCGGCGCGTCCTGCTGCTGGAGAAGGCCGAGCTGCCTCGCTACAAGACCTGTGGCGGCGGCATCATCGGCCCTTCCCGCGACGCCCTGCCTCCGGGGTTCGTGCTGCCCCTCAAGGACCGCATCCACGCGGTCACCTTCTCGATGGACGGGAAGCTGACCCGCACCCGACGCTCGAAGCACATGCTGTTCGGGCTCATCAACCGTCCGGAGTTCGACGCCGGCCTGGTCGCCGAGGCGGAGAAGGCGGGCGCCACCATCCGTACGGGTACGGCCGTGGCCCGCGTCGAGCAGCACGGGGCGGCCGTCCCCGACCGGCGCACCGTCGCCGTGGTGCTCGCCGACGGCGAGACGGTGCTGGCCCGCGCGGTGGTCGGCGCGGACGGCAGCGCGAGCCGGATCGGCGCGCACGTCGGCGTGGAGATGGACCAGGTGGACCTGGGCCTGGAGGCCGAGATCCCCGTCCCCGAGACCGTCGCGGAGGACTGGAAGGGGCGGGTACTGATCGACTGGGGCCCGCTGCCCGGCAGTTACGGCTGGGTCTTCCCCAAGGGAGACACCCTGACCGTCGGGGTCATCTCGGCCAAGGGCGAGGGTGCCGCGACCAAGCGCTACCTGGACGACTTCATCGCCCGGCTCGGACTCGCCGGCTTCGAACCGGCCGTCTCCTCCGGCCACCTGACCCGCTGCCGCAAGCCCGATTCACCGCTCTCGCGCGGCCGGGTGCTGGTGGCGGGCGACGCGGCCGGACTGCTGGAGCCGTGGACCCGGGAGGGGATCTCCTTCGCGCTGCGCTCCGGGCGGCTGGCGGGGGAGTGGGCGGTGAAGATCTCCGAGGCGCAGGACGCCGTGGACGCGCGCCGCCAGGCCCTCAACTACGCCTTCGCGGTGAAGGCCGGGCTGGGCGTGGAGATGGGGGTCGGTACGCGGATGCTGCACCTCTTCGAGGCCAAGCCGCGGCTGCTGCACGTGGCGATCACCGGCTTCGGTCCGGCGTGGCGGGCGTTCGCCCGGATCACCCGGGGCTCGACGACGCTGGCCGAGCTGGTGCGTACGTACCCGCTGGCCCGCAAGGCGCTGCACATGATGGACGCCCGACAAGCGGCGGCCCGCAGCGGCGGCGGCCAGGGCCAGGGCTAGGGGCAGTGGTGGGCGGGGGCGACGGCGAAGCCCGGGCGGACGGTGCGGGCCCGGCGGAGGGCACCGGTACGGGTACGGCCGACCGCACCGGTGCTGCCGACGGTACGGGTACGGCGGACGGCGCGGGTACGGGTACGGGTACGGCGGACGGCGCGGGTGGTCCGGATTTTTGGCGGGGTCGCTCGAACCTCCTCGACGAGGACCGACCGGACGTCGTCCTCGCCGCCTTCGAGCGCGGCGAGCCGCGGGTCGGGGAGGCGGTGATCGGGCTCGCCCTCAACCACGAGGACCCCGCGGCCGTGCTCCCCATGGTCGCGAGGGCGTTGGAGTCGGCGGACCGGGTGATCCGCCAACAGGGGGTCATCGCCCTGGCCCACGTGGCGCGGCTCCACCGCACGGTGGACCGGCGCTGCCTGGAACTGCTGCGACGCTGCCCCCGCGGCAACGAGGCCGACGACGACCTGTGGTCGTTCGTCCCGCACCGTGAGCTGCCGCCGTGGTTGTGGCGGCACCACCTGCGGGAGCGGCTGGTGTATCGGTTGCGTCGGCCGTTCGACTGAGCGACCGGTCCGGGCGGACCGGTCGCCGTCCTGAGCGGCCGCCGCCTCCGGACCGGTCCAGCAGTCCGGACCGGTCACAGCAGTCCGGGCCGGGCCGGGCTGGCGCGCGGCCGTCCGGACGGCCGCCGGCGCCCGTCAGCCGGACACCGTGATCCGGAAGACCGGGTGGTCGCCGGCGGCCGCCCGGAGTTCGGCGTCGGAGGACTTCGCGGTGACCCCCTGGAAGAACCGGTTGACCTCCCAACCCCACTTCTCCAGGTAGGCGCGCAGGATGTCGGCCTTCCGCGCCGGGTCGGTGATCTCGGTGACGGTGAACGCGCGCACCTTGCGCCCGACACGCAGCTCGCCGCCGCCCGCCACGCGCATGTTGCGGACCCACTGGGAGTGGCCGCGGGCCGAGACCAGGTACTGGGCGCCCTCGTAGGTGTGCGGGTTGACCGGGATCCGCTGCATCTCACCGGACTTGCGGCCGCGCACCGACAACTCGGCGGTGCCCGCCAGGCTGATGCCGAAGCGCGCCAGCTTGCCGAAGAGCGAGTTGAAGCGGATCGCGAGCGGGGTGGCCTGGACGTAGTACGGGGTGGGCGCGTTCATCGTGACCTCCGGGGCCGCTTCGACTTCCTCCATCGAGAGAGCACTGCTCTCGCTTGAGAGCAGTGTGCACGGATCGATGCACCAAAGCAAGAGCAGTGCTCTCGAATTGGAGCGGCAATCCGTTTCCTGTGCGGTGCTCCGTTCGCGTGGCAGACTGGCCCGCATGAATACCGTGCGAGGGGCCAGGGAACGGGCCCGCATCGAGGTCACCGCCGCCATCAAGGACGAGGCGCGCCGCATGCTCGGCGCCGAGGGAGCCGCCAAACTCTCCCTGCGCGCCGTGGCCCGCGAGCTGGGCATGGTCTCCTCCGCCCTCTACCGGTACTTCCCCAGTCGGGACGAACTGCTCACCGCTCTCATCATCGACGCGTACGACAGCGTCGGCGCGGCCGCCGAGACCGCCGACGCCCACGCCCGCGCCGCCGGGGCCCCGCCCCGCACCCGCTGGATCGCGGTCTGCGAGGCCGTCCGCTCCTGGGCGCTGGAGCACCCGCACGAGTACGCCCTCATCCATGGTTCCCCGGTCCCCGGCTACAGCGCCCCCGTCGACACCGTCGGCCCGGCCTCCCGCGTCGCCAACGCCTTCATCGGCATCCTCCGCGCCGCGTACGAGGGTCCCGGCCTCGCCCTTCCGCCGCTGCCGCCCACCCTGCGCCCCGAGGCCGACCGTATGACCGCCGACTTCGCCGAGGGACTGCCCCCGGCGGTGACCGCCGCGCTCGTCGTCGCCTGGGCCCAGTTGATCGGGCTGGTGTCCTGCGAGCTGTTCGGCCAGTTCAACCGGGTCGTCGAGGACCGTGCCGGCTTCTTCGCGCACGCCGCCGACCAGTTGGCGCACGGGGTCGGACTGCCGGCCGTATGACGGGAGGGCGGGGACCCGGACCGCCGCGCGGATCCGGGAGATTCACATGATGAGGGGATGGCTCGCTCTTCTGTTCCTCATACGAATGCGGGCGGTTCAGCCTTGAACGATGGGCCGCCCGTCTAGTGTTCCTCGGGTCGCCCCCTGCCGCCGCCGGAGGAAACGTTCATGCCTCGCGCCGTGAAGGCCCTGTACGCCGCCCTGGTCACCGCCGTGTTGGCCGTGTCGGCGCCTGCCATCATCGCCGCGGCACGCGACACGCCCCCGTCGGCCGCGCCGGCACCCGACCCGCCCCCGACGCCCCGGACGCCGGGGGTACGAGGCCTGGACATCGCCGTCCCCGCCTACGTCTGGGCGAACGACCCCATGCTGACCGACCTCACCACCACCGCGCCGGCGCCCTCGGTGGTCGTACTGAACCCGGGCAACGGCGACTCCCCCTTCGACGCCCCCTGGCGCTCCCGCGCCGACGCGCTGCGCGCCCGTACCACCTCCACCGGCGAGAAGACCCGGGTGCTCGGCTACGTCCACACCGACCACGGCAACCGCGACATCGCCGCGGCCAAGGCCTCCGTCGACAACTACCTCAGGCCGCCCGACGGCCGCCTCCACGTCGACGGCATCTTCTTCGACGTCGTCGGTCGCGACTGCGGCCCCGCCAACACCACCCGCGACTACTACGCCGAGCTGCGCCGCTACGTCCAGGAGCGGATGGACGCCATCGACCCGACCGTCCCCGACCTCGTCGTCAACAATCCCGGCACCGCCATAGCCGACTGTTACCTCGAACCGGCCCACCGCACCGCGGACATCTTCGTCACCTTCGAGGACACGTACGCCGCGTACACCGGCGCCGGCTGGCTCGGCGGCAACGTCTTCGACCACGCCTCCGGCTACCGCTCCGGCACCGAACTCGACCCGAGCGGCACGGCGTTCTGGCACCTGGTCCACGACGTCCCCGACCCCGAGGCGATGCGCGCCACCCTCCGCACGGCCTTCGAACGGGGTGCGGGCTACGCGTACGCGACCAGCACGGTCATGCCCAACCCGTGGAACGCCGGACCGACATGGAAGTACCGCGCCCAGACCACGTACGCGGCCACCCTCGGCTGAGGGCTGCCCCCGTGTCCAACGGGGCGGCGTGCCGGGGTGGGGGAGTGACTCAACCGCCGTTCGCCCCGCCCAGGCCGCCGTCGCTCCGCAGAAGCCGGCCGTTGATCCAGCCGCCCTCGGTGGAGCAGAGGAACGTGACGAGGTTCGCGCAGTCCTGCGGTGTACCGACGCGCCCCAGGGGAGTGGCGCGGGCCGTGTCCGCCTTCTGCTGCCCGGTCATCCACCCGGTGTCGGTCGGCCCGGGGTCGATCGCGTTGCAGGTCACACCCAGGTGGGCGAGCTCCTGGGCGGCGGCCGGCGTGATCCGGTCCAGGGCGCCCTTGCTCGCCCCGTACGGCAGGTTGCCGGCGGTGTGGTCACTGGTCAGGCTGACGACCCGCCCGCTGCCGTGCCGGCCGCGGAACCGCAGCCCGTACTCCCGGATCAGCAGCCAGCCGGCCCGCGCGTTGACCGCGAAGTGCAGGTCGAAGCTCTCCACCGTGGTGTCGAGCAGGCCCGAATCGACCGACTCGCAATGGCAGAGCACCAGCGCGGTGACGTCGCCCAGCGCCTCCTCGACGCTGTCGAAGAGCCGCGCCGGTACGGCCGGATCGCTCAGGTCCGCCTCGACCGCGTGCGTTCTCGCGCCCAAGGACGTCACCGCGGCCCGCAGTTCCTCGGGCGCACCGGATTCCGCGCCCCAACTCATCCGCGGGTCGTACGGGGTCCAGTAGGTGAAGGCCACGTCCCACCCGGCCCGAGCCAGGTCCAGCACGACGGACGACGCGATCCCCGCCGACCGTCCCGCCCCCGTGACCAAGGCGAGCGGCCGCCCCGCCCCACCCGTGTCCTGCCGACTCCCCGCCCGCGTCTCACCGGTCATGCCCGTCATCCTTACGGTCCGCGCCGGCCCCGGCACCCGAATTTCCGGACGGGTGACGCCGTGCCCGTGGTCAGCGCCCGTCGTTCTCCGGGCGGCGGGCGAATCCCCACAGCACATGGGTGACACGGAGCAGGAAGACCACCCCCGCCACGATCACCCCGGCCACGGCCAAGGTTCGGCGTACCGACGGGGGCAGGGAGAACGCGAGCGCGGGACCGTACACCGCGCCGAAGGCGAGGGCGGCCGCGAAGCAGGCGCTGACCACGGCGTAGCCGATCTCGATGGTGATCGCGTCCCGGTCCGCCTGCGTACGTCGCTCCATACGTGGAGTGTCACAGCGTGCACCGCCCGTCACAAGACCCTCCACGCCGCCCCCGGCCCTCCCACGGTCAGATTCCGGCCGTGTCCGTCCACAGCCGGGCCAGCGTCAGGTCGCCGCTCACCGCCGGACCCGCCAGCGGGATCCGGTTCCACAGCGCCTCGTACAGCCAGGCCGCCTCGCCGATCAGTTCGCAGTCGGCCGGCTCGCCCGTGTCGCCCCGCACCGTCCGGGCCGGCTCCGCCGACAGGTGCACGGTCCACACCGCGCCCGTGTCGGCGGCCCGTACCCGCACCACCTTGGGCTCCGCCGTCCGCACCCGGCTGCGCGGTCGGGCGTGGAAGCCCGTCAGCAGCTCGTCCACCCCGTCCTCCGCGAACCGCGGCTCCACCGTCGAGAACAGCACACCGAGCGCGGCCTCCGCGTCCATCCGGTGCACGGCGGTCTCGTGCGCCTGCCGCCGGGCCCAGAACGCCACCGGCGAGGGCGGCGCCGTCGGCAGGAAGGTCCAGCACTGCACATCGGCCGGCGCCTCGCCCAGCGTCCGCACCAGGTCCGTGTGGCCCTCCCGGAACCAGGCCAGCAGCTCACCGCCGACCAGCTCCGGCGCGTCCGGGAAGCCCATCGGCTCCAGTCGCCGCTCCGCGACGTACGCGGTGGCCCAGCGGTGCACCGAGCCGGTGTGCCGCAGCAGGTCGGTGACGCGCCACCCCGGGCAGGTGGGGACCGCGGCGTCCGTACCGGCGCGTTCGGCCACCTCGGCGAGCAGCTCGCCTTCGCGCGCGAGGGTCTTCACATGTTCGGTGATCTCCATACCGTGAGTCCTATCAGCCCGCCCGCGACAATGGAGAGCATGAACGGGGAACTCTTCCCGCGCGAGCGGACCGTGATCGCCCCCGGCGCGGTGCACGTGCCGGACTGGCTCGGGGCGCGGCGCCAGGGCGAGTTGTTGGCGGCCTGCCGCGAGTGGGCCAGGCCGCCCGCCGGCCTGCGCACCGTACGCACCCCGGGCGGTGGGGTGATGACCGCCCGCCAGGTGTGCCTCGGCCTGCACTGGTACCCGTACGGATACGCGCGCACCGCCGTCGACGGCGACGGGGCACCGGTCAAGCCGATGCCTGCGTGGCTCGCCGAACTGGGGCGGGAGGCGGTGGCCGCCGCGTACGGGACCCCGCCCGGGCCGGAGCCCGGGGCGGCCTACGACATCGCCCTGATCAACTTCTACGCCGGCGACTCCCGCATGGGCATGCACCGCGACGCCGAGGAGCGGTCCACCGCGCCCGTGGTCTCGCTCAGCCTCGGCGACACCTGTGTCTTCCGCTTCGGGAACACCGCCTCCCGCGGGCGCCCGTACCAGGACGTCGAGCTGCGCAGCGGGGACCTCTTCGTCTTCGGGGAGGCGAGCCGACTCGCCTATCACGGGGTACCGAAGGTCCTGCCGGGAACGGGCCCGCGGGAGCTCGGACTGACCGGGCGGCTGAACATCACACTCCGGGTCGGCGGGCTGGGCTGAGCGGCGGCACCCGGCGCCCTCCGATCATGCGAGGATCGATGCCATGAACGGCAACGGGGCCCCGCCGCGGGTGGGGGATGTGACCACGCCGTCCGCGTCCGGTACGGCGGCGCGGACCAGGCTGGAACGGGGTCGCGGCGCGCTCGGGCCGGCGCTGGAGCTCGTCCACACCGGCCGCGCCCCGACCCGCGCCGTCCTGACGGCCGAGCTCGGGGTCACCCGCGCCACCGCCGGAGCGGTCGCCGCCGAGCTGGAGGCCCTCGGGCTGATCCGGGTCGATTCCCGCCCCGGCGGTGCCGGCGGGACCGGCGGAGCCCAGGGCCGCCCCTCGCACCGGCTCTCGGTGGCCGAGGACGGCCCGGTGGCACTGGCCGCCCAGGTGCACTCGGACGGCTTCCGCGCCGCCCTGGTCGGCCTCGGCGGCCGCATCGTGGCCACCGCCCCCGGCAAGGTCACCGTCTCGGCCGATCCGGCGCAGGTGCTGGGCGCGGTCGTGGAGGCGGGCGCGGAGCTGCTCGCTCGGAGCGGCCGCCGCTGCGTCGGCGCGGGCCTCGCGGTCCCCTCGGCCGTCGCGGAACCCGACGGTACGGCGCTCAACCCGCTGCACCTGGCCTGGCCGGCCGGCTCCCCGGTACGGGCCATCTTCGCGGAGTGCGTGAAGGCGGCCGGGATCGACGGCCCGGCCCTGACCGGCAACGACGTCAACCTCGCGGCCCTGGCCGAGCACCGGCACGGCGCGGGGCGCAGCGCCCAGCACCTGCTGTGCGTGGCCACCGGGCACCGCGGGGTCGGCGGCGCGCTGGTGCTGGACGGCCGCCTGCACAGCGGGAGTTCGGGCCTGGCGCTGGAGGTCGGCCACCTCACCGTGAACCCCGAGGGGCGGGCCTGTCATTGCGGCAGCCGCGGTTGCCTGGACGTGGAGGCGGATCCGCTGGCCTTCCTCACCGCGGCGGGCCGCAGCCCCGGCCCCGAGGTGTCGCTGCTCCAGCAGGCCCGCGACCTGCTGCGCGACGAGCCCGCGGAACCGGCGGTACGGGCGGCCACGGAGGAGCTGATCGACCGCCTCGGCCTCGGCCTCGCGGGCCTGGTGAACATCCTCAACCCGGACCGGATCATCCTGGGCGGACTGCACCGGGAGTTGCTGCACGCCGACCCGGATCGGCTGCGCGCGGTGGTCGCGGACCGCAGTCTGTGGGGCCGCAGCGGCGGGGTGCCGATCCTGCCGTGCACCCTGGACCACAACAGCCTGGTCGGCGCGGCGGAGCTGGCGTGGCAGCCGGTGCTCGACGACCCGCTGGGAGCCCTGGCCTAGGCCGGAGCCCTGGCCCGGGCCGGAGCCCTGGCCCGGCGGGTGTCCTCCTCGGGTGTCCACCCCGGACCGCCGGACGGGGGCCGGCCGGGTGTGGTGGCCGGCCGTCGGTCACCCCGGGCGGGCGCCGACCGGCGAGGCCACCGGCAGGCCTGTCGCGACGGCCCCCGGATCGATGGCCAGGAGCACCGAGCGCGCGGGTTCGCGTACGGGCGTGGCCCTGATCGGGACCGGCCGCACCGGTGCCGCCGGGGTCGGGGCAGCCGTGAGCGAGAACCACACCGCCTTGCCGGGGCCGTCGGGCCGCTCGCGCGCCCCCCAGGCCTCGCTCAGCGCCGCCACCAGGGCGAGCCCGCGCCCACAGGTCTCCAGTGCCTCCGCCCGCGTCTCGTGGACGACCGGCAGCCGCGGATCGCTGTCGATGACCGAGACCGTGAGCCGCCCGAGCCGGAGTTCGATCTCCACGGTGCAGGTCTTGTCCGGCTGCGCGTGGCGGTGGACGTTGCTGAGCAGTTCCGTCACGCCGAGCGCAGCCCGGTCTATGAGCGGATCCAGCTCCCAGTGGCGCAGTTGTGCAGAAACGATTCTGCGGATTTGGCCGATCCGCGACGGCAAGGCCTGCAGTTCGACGACGCAGTGCCTGCGGGAATGACTGATCACGGCTGCGACTCCCCGACATGAGTGTTACGGGTGCTGCACCCTCGGTAATGCTCCACCAGGGTCACCCACGGTGCCGCGCAGTGCAACCGAACGCGATCGAAAGGGATGTGCATGGATCCCCAAAGCGAACGTTTGTGCAGGTGGGAGAGGTACATTGCGAAGAAGGGGGGGGCGAAGTTCACCCACGAAGGAGCGCGGCACATGAGCACCACCGGCACCACCAGAACCACCGGTACGACTGCCACGACCGTTGATGTCGATCGCAGCGACGCGGACTACCGGGCCTGGCTGAAGGAGGCCGTCCGCAAGGTCCAGGCCGATGCCAACCGCTCCGCCGACACCCACCTGCTGCGCTTCCCGCTCCCCGAGGCGTGGGGCATCGACCTCTACCTCAAGGACGAGTCCACGCACCCGACGGGCTCCCTCAAGCACCGCCTCGCGCGCTCGCTGTTCCTGTACGCGCTCTGCAACGGCTGGATCCGCCCCGGCCGCCCGGTCATCGAGGCGTCCTCCGGCTCCACCGCCGTCTCCGAGGCGTACTTCGCCAAGCTGATCGGTGTCCCCTTCATCGCCGTCATGCCGCGCACGACCAGCCCGGAGAAGTGCCGCCTCATCGAATTCCACGGCGGTGAATGCCACTTCGTGGACGACCCGATGAAGATGTACGAGGCGTCCGCCGAGCTCGCCGCCCGGACCGGCGGGCACTACATGGACCAGTTCACGTACGCGGAGCGGGCCACCGACTGGCGCGGCAACAACAACATCGCCGAATCGATGTACCAGCAGCTGCGCCTGGAGCGGTACCCCGAGCCCGCCTGGATCGTGGCGACCGCCGGCACCGGCGGCACGTCGGCGACCATCGCGCGCTACGTGCACTACATGCAGCACGACACCCGCGTCTGCGTGCCGGACCCGGAGAACTCCTGCTTCTTCGACGGCTGGACGAACAACGACCCGGACGCGAGCAGCGATTGCGGCTCCCGCATCGAGGGCATCGGCCGGCCGCGGATGGAGCCGAGCTTCGTGCCGGGGGCCATCGACCGGATGATGAAGGTCCCGGACGCGGCGAGCGTCGCCGCCTGTCGGGCGCTGGAGACGGCCATAGGGCGCAAGGCGGGCGGCTCGACCGGCACCGGCCTGTGGAGCGCCCTGAAGATCATCTCGGAGATGGTGGCGGAGGGCCGCACGGGCAGCGTCGTCACCCTGCTGTGCGACCCGGGCGACCGCTACCTGGACAAGTACTACTCCGACGAGTGGCTGGCGGCGCAGCGGCTCGACATCGCCCCGTACGCGAAGACCATCGACACGCTGCTGACGACCGGGATCTGGAGCGAACCGGTCGCCTGAGCGGACGACCTACGGCTGTCCTACGCTGCCCCACTCCCACATGCTGTGCACCACCGGTTCGAGGGCGCGGCCCCGGCCGGTGAGGACGTAGCGGACCCGGGGAGGCCAGCCGGGGGTGCGGTGACGCTCGATGACGCCCACCCGGGTCAACTGGGCCAGCCGGTCAGAGAGGACCTTGTCCGACAGGACGGGCAGGGCCGTGGACAGTTCGGAGTAGGTGGCTTCGCCGCGGCGAAGGAACTCCCGCAGGACCAGTGGCGTCCACCGGCCGCCCAGCGCGCCGAGGGTGATGTCGACCGGACAGTGCGGCTCCCGGGCGGGCGGGACGAGAGCGGTGTCCGGGCAGTCCGCCAGCGGGCCGTCCGCCGGTGGGCCGTCCGTCGGCGGGCCGTCCTGGGCGCCTTCCGGCGCGTGTCCAACCGTTTGGTGAGTCACGGGAGCCCCTCGTAGCGTCCGTCGCGAACAGCCCGCCCGTGTACCTCCAGGGGGTCTTTGTGCGCATCCATCATCTCAACTGCGGTTCGCTCCGTACGATTCCACCGCTCGGATCGGAGCCCGCGCCGGGCGCCGCTCACCGCGCGCCGCCCGCCGTCTGCCACTGCCTGCTCATCGAGACGGACACGGACGGACCGATCCTGGTCGACACCGGGATCGGCACCACCGATCTGCTGCAGCCCGACCGGACGCTGGGCGCGGACTGGGTGGCCTACGCCCAGCCCGTGCTGGACCCGCGGGAGAGCGCGCTGCACCAGGTCGCCCGCCTCGGGTACGAGCCGCGGGACGTGCGGCACATCGTTCTCACCCACCTGCACCGGGATCACACGGGCGGGCTGGCGGACTTCCCCCACGCGCGGGTGCACGTGCACCCCGACGAGTACCGGGCCGTCACCGATCCTTCGGCCGCGCACCACCGGCACAGTGTCGAGCGCTTCATGCCGGCGCACCGGGCGCACGGCCCGCTGCTGTCACCCGCGACCGTCGACGGGCACACGACATGGTTCGGCTTCCCCGGGGTGGCGCGACCGCAGGGGCTGGGATGCGAGTTGCTGCTCGTGCCGTTGCCCGGCCACTCGGCCGGGCACGCGGGGGTCGCGGTGCGCGACGACGACGGCCGGTGGCTGTTGCACGCGGGCGACGCGTACACGTATCACGGGGAGCTCGAACAGACCCCGCCGCTCGCCCACCCGGTCTTCGAACCGGTCCAGCAGGGCGCGCAGACCGATGCCGCGGTACGCACCGCGACCCGCGACCGCCTGCGCGCACTCGTCCGCGAGCACGCCGACGAGGTCACCGTCTTCAGCGCGCACGACCCGTGGGAGTTCGCCCGCCTCGCCGCGGTCACCGGCCCGACGCACGACGGGCGCTGAGGCGCCGGTCCAGGCTGCGCACCGCCGTGCGGAAGGAGTGGCCCAGGCCCGGGCGGGCGGCGGTCAGGCCCAGGCGGAACGGGGTCGGCCCGTCCGCCGCGAAGGTCCAGCGGACGTGCGTGCCGGTACCGGACGGGGTCAGCCGCCATTCCTCCAACAGGGCCCGCACCCCGGGGACGTTGGTGGTGTCGACCCGATAGGCGTACCGCCGCTCGGGATCGGCGGCCATGACGGTCTCCTGGAAGCGCACACCACCCTTCAGTCTGACCTCGCGACCGGCGCCCCCGTGCGTGGGGCGGGCCAGCGTCACGGCCCCGAACCAGTCGGCCCAGCCCGTCACTTCCTCGGCGAGCGCGTGGTAGACGGCCTCGGGCGGTGCCACGGTGTCGGCGGCGAAGACCAGCCGTACCGGCGCGTCCTCGATGAAGTCGAGCCCCACCGGGCGGAGTCGGCGAGCCATGGGCGGTACCCCCTGGGGTGAGGTGCTGAACGGGCGTGCGCGCCACCATAGCCCCGCACCCGCGAGAAGTCCGTAGTGATCTCGCCCGATCCTGAACGATCCCGTCCGACGGCGTTCGACGGTGTCCGACCTCGCCCGATCTCGTCCGACGCCGTCCGATCCGTGTCGATCCCCGCGTGGGACCTGGGCAGCGGCCCCCGCGCGCGGGATGCTGGAGTCGCGCCGATCCCGCCCCGCGAGCGGAGGCCGTTGTGCCCGACCGCCCCCAGCCCGACACCTCCCCACCGGACCCCCGGCCCGGCCCCCTGCCCAACACCCCGCCCGGCATTCCGCCCGACACCCCGCCCGGCACTCGTCCTCCTGCCGTGCCCGCCACGCCCGCCACCCCCCTCGCCCTCGAACTCCTGGTCCACGGAGTCGCCGGCGCCGCCCCCGGTGAGCTGCTCGGCGACCCGCGCACCGTCCGGGTCACCGGCGACTCCACCGCCGCCGTCTTCCGCCGCACCGAGGACGCCGACGCCGAGGCCCACCCCGAGCGGTACGCCGGGCGACCCGTCCCCGAGGCCTACTGCTGGTCCCGGCTCACCTCCGGCAACGGCGCCCGCGCCCTGTGGCTGCTGCTCCTGCCCTTCATGGTGGCCAACCTCGCCCACTGGGCCCGGCCGGCCACGCCCGCCGACCGGCCCGCGCCGCGCGCCGTGCGCACGTACGGGGTCCTCGTACGGATCCTCGCCCTCAGCCTCACCGTGCTGCTGATCGCCGCCGCCTGCGAGGTCGCGCTCGACCTCCTCGCCTGGCAGTGCGCCGGCTCCGGGACCTGCGCCGGCTCCCGGTTCCGCTCCTGGCTCGGCTTCCTCGCGCCCGGCGGCGGCTGGTGGGCCCAGCCAGGGCGCCGCCTCGCCCTCGGGGCCCTGGTCCCCGCCGCGTTGACCGGGCTGCTCTGGTACCTGTCGAACCGCACCTGGAGCGCCTACGAGTCCCAGCCCCCGCCCGCCGGAGCCGCCGACCCGGACACCGCCTCGGACCCCGTGCCCGCCCTCGGGCGCCCCGGCTTCTGGTACGGCCGCCGGCTCGTCGCCCGGCTGCGCGCCGCGCACACCGCCGCCGGGCTGCTCACCGTGGCGGTGGCCGTCTCCGTACCGACCGCCCGCCACGACCGCCGGGCCGGTGCCCCTCTCCTCGCGGCCCTCGGCACGCTCACCCAGGTCCTGCTCGCCGTCGGGGCCGTCGCCGTGGCCTCGGTCGTCTGCCGGCGCGGCCGCACCGAGGCCCGGCCCGACCACCGGCTCGACCGGGCCGCCGTCACCCTGCTGCCGGGCGCCTCGCTCGCGTTGCTCGCCGCCGTCCTCGTGCACGCCTGCTGGTCCCGGCCCGACTGGACCGCCACCGGACGGCTCCCCGGGGACCTGACCTTCGGCGTGCTGATGCTGGGTCAGGGGCTCTGCGTGCTCGCCCTGGCCGCCGTCGCCCGGTACCTGTACCGCAGGGCCCCCGACCCGGCGGCCGCCCTGCGGGGCCTGGGCGGTCCCGCCGTCGCCATGCTCGGCTGCGCGCTCGGCGGGGTGATGTCCGGCGGGGTCGCCCAGCGCGTCGCCGACTGGCTGGACGGGGGAGCCACGCCCGGAATGCGCGGCGCCGCACTGCCCGGGCCGCCCGTGCTGCTGTCCTGGCAGGCCGCCGTGCTGCCCCCGATGCTCCTCGTACTGGCCCTGCTCGCGGCCTGGTTCGCGGCGCGCGGAGGCAGGGCGCGGGGTCGGCTCGCCGCCGCCGTGGCCGCCGAGTACTCGGGGGAGACGCCGGATTTGGACCGCAGCCGCCGGATCGCCGGGGCGCGGACCGCGGCCGCGCTCACGGACTCCGCGCCCTGGTTCGTGGCGGCCGTCTCCGGGATCACCCTGGTGCTCGGTGCGGGCGCGCTGGCCGGGGCCTGGTTCAGCGGGAAGGTTCCGGGCGAGGCGGCCCGCGGGACCCTGCCGCTGCTGGAGGCCGCCGCCCGTGCCGCCCAGGACGCCGGGTCCTGGCTCATCGGCCTGGGCATCGCCGCTTTCGTCGCCTGGGGCCGCCGTGCCTACCGGGACCCCGCCGCCCGCCGGACCATAGGGATCCTGTGGGACGTCGGCACCTTCTGGCCGCGCGCCGCCCACCCCTTCGCACCGCCCTGCTACGCCGAGCGGGCCGTCCCCGACCTGACCTGGCGGATGGCCGGCTGGACCGGTCGCACCGGTGGCCGCCTCGTCATCTCGGGCCACTCCCAGGGCAGCGTGCTCGCCGCGGCGGCCGTCTGGCAGCTACCGCCGGCCGCCCGCCGCCGGGTCGCCCTGCTCACCTACGGATCCCCGCTCGCCCGCCTCTACGGCCGCTGGTTCCCCGCCTACTTCGGCCCCGGGCCGCTCACCGCCCTGCACCGCGAGGTCGATTGTTGGCGCAACCTCTGGCGGGCCACCGACCCCATCGGCGGCCCGGCCCTGCCCGGCGCGGGGCAGGACGTGGACCGCGGGCCGCTCGCCGACCCGCTCGCCTACGGGCGCAGCGCCCGGCATCCGCTGCCCGCCCCGATCCTGGGCCACGGCGACTACCAGGCCGATCCGGCCTTCGCCGCCGAACGCGACGCCCTGCTCGCCCGGTTGGACGCCGCAGCGCGGGCCGACCTGCCGGGTCAGCGGCTCCCGGTCAGCAAGGAGTGGGAAGGGCGGGCAGCGCCGGCAGATCCGCCGGGAACAGCAGGGTGAGCTCGTCCGTGCTGGGCTCCGCGAGCTGGGCCACCCGGCCCGCGTGCCGCTCGACCATCGACTCGAAGGTCTGGCGGGCCGTGCGGCCGTTGCCGAAGGCCGGGCCCTTGGGCAGCTCGGCGAAGTACGTCAGCAACGCCTGCGACGTACCCTCCCCGAGCCGGTACTCGTGCTCCTCCGCCTGCTGCTCCACGATCCGCAGCAGCTCCTCGGGACCGTAGTCCCCGAAGGTGATGGTCCGGGAGAACCGCGAGGCCACTCCCGGATTCACCGTCAGGAAGCGTTCCATCTCCGCCGTGTACCCGGCGACGATCACGACGACCGCGTCGCGGTGGTCCTCCATCAGCTTCACCAGCGTGTCGATCGCCTCGCGCCCGAAGTCCCGGCCCGAGTCCTCCGGCGCCAGCGCGTACGCCTCGTCGATGAACAGCACCCCGCCGCGCGCCCGCTCGAACGCCTCCTGCGTACGGATCGCCGTGGAGCCGATGTGCTCACCGACCAGGTCCACCCGGGACACCTCGACCAGGTGCCCGCGCTCCAGCACCCCGAGCGAGGCCAGGATCTCCCCGTACAGCCGGGCGACCGTGGTCTTGCCCGTGCCGGGGGAGCCGGTGAAGACCAGGTGCCGGCGCACCGAGGCGGCCTTCAGACCCGCCTGCTGCCGCCGCCGGCCCACCTCGATCATGTCCGTGAGCGCCCGCACCTCGCGTTTGACGCTGTCCAGGCCCACCAGCGCGTCGAGCCGGCCCAGCATCTCGACGGAACCCGGCGCGGGAGCGGCCGGAGCGTCCTGCGTCCCGTCCGCGGGCCGTGGCACGGAGGGCGGGGGCGTCGGCGCCGCCGGCGCCACCGGGCCCTGCGTCCCGGTGGCCGTACGGACGCCCGCCCGCGCCTCGGTGACGGCGCCGCCACCCGGGGCGGACCGGTCCGCGAGCCGCGCGCCGGACTCGTCGCCGGTGCACTCCACGACGGTCGGCCCGTCCTCGGCGAACTCGTAGCCCCCGCGGGCGCAACGCTCGGTGTGGCAGCGGGTCAGCGTGGTGCGGCAGCCGTCCATGACGTGGAAGCCGAAGCCGGAACTGCCGGACACCCGGCAGGCCGTGAAGGTGCCCCGGCCGCCCGCCGACACGTAGAAGCCGGCCTCGGCGGGGGAGGTGACCGTGCACCGCTCCAGGGTGGGGTCGGCGCCCTTGGTGACGATCACACCGGTCTGGACGGCGTCGATGGTGCAGCCGGCGAGCGTGCCGCCGCTGCCGTGGTCGCGGAACCAGGCCCCGGTCGCCGCCTCCCGGATCCGGCAGTCGTCGAGCTGGGCGGTGGCCCCGTCGCTCACGGAGACGGCGGTGTTGCGCACCTGGGACAGATCGCTGTCGACGACGTCGACACGCGAGCCGCGGTCGAGCACGAACAGCGCGTCCGGTACGTCGTGCACCCGGCAGGAGTCGAGGGAGACCGTGGCCCCGTCACTGATCCACACGGCGGGATAGTCCCCCGTGCTGTCGTGGATCTCGCAGGACTCGGCGTCCACCCGGGTGCCGGGGTCCCACACGGACAGGCCGTTGCGGCCGAAACGGCGCACGGTGGTGCGGCTGAGGGTGAGGACCGAACGGGACCGCAGATCGACCGCGTTCTCCGGAATGTCGTGGATGTCGCAGCCGGTCAGGGTGAGCACCGCGTCGGTGTCGAGCGTGACCCCGTCGGCCGAGGTGCGGTGCACCGAGCAGTCCGTGAGCCGGGCCGTGGCGCGCGCGGCGATCTGCACCCCGGCACCCTTGACCTCGTACACTTCGCAGCCCAGGGCCTCCAGCCCCGAGCCCTCCCCGGTGATCCCGATGCCCGCGCCCGTGGCGTGGTGGATGCGGCAGCGCTCCAGCCGGGGCCGGCCGCCGCCACGCACCGAGACGCCGTTCTGCCCGGCGGCCACGACCTCGCACTCCTCGAACACCCCGGCGCCGCCGTCCAGGACGGCGATGCCGACACCGGCCGGATTCTCCACGGTGCACCGTCGCACCAGCGGTCGGGCTCCGGAGCCGCGTACCTCGATGCCGGCGGCGGAATGGGTACTCACCCGCAGGTCGGTGAGCTCGGGGCAGCCGTCCTCCACCAGCAGCGCGGGCGCCGCCCGGTCCTGGCCCTCCAGGTACAGGTCCTGCACGACGGCCGAGGCGCGCACGGTCAGCGCGACCCCGTCGACCGGGGCGATCCGCACCGACCCCGTACCGCCCTCGGGTCCGCGCAGGGTGACGGCATGGTCCAGGACCAGGTTCTCGCGGTAGGTGCCGGGGGCGACGGTCAGTACGTCCCCGTCTCCCGCGACGGCGAGCGCGGCGGTCAGCGTCGGATACTCACCGGAGCGGCGCCGCCACCGCGAGGTCCCGCTGTGCGTCACCTGGACCGTGCCCTGAACCATGGTGCTGTCGTGCCCCCACCCTCGTACTCGCGCTGCCGATACGACCGATGCCACTGAAGTCTGAAGTCACCGCAGCCACCGGAGTCACTGGAGCGACCCGTCCGGCCGCTCCACCGTAGCGCGCGCGGAGCCGATGAGCTGCCAGGTCAGCTGCCCGCGCCCGCTCGGCCCCAGTCCGGCCCCGCCGCCGCCCAGGCCCGGTCCAGACGTATGTACCGCTGATGCATGAGCCGCCGTACGACCAGCCGTCGGACCGTCTCCACCAGAGTGGCCACGCAGATCGCGGCGGCCAGCCCCGCCATCCCCGCGTGGAACACGGCCGCGGACGGGTCCAGCGGTTGCCCCACCACCCTGCCGCCGACGTCGGTCCAGATCCGGAACCGCTCGCCGGGACGCGGTGGTTCCTCCGCGGCCGGCACCGTTCCCTCGTGGCTGCTGCCGTCCGGCGCGGTCCACGAGGCCACGATCTGCGTCCGGTGCGGGGCCGTCCGCTGCGTCGACGTGTCGGCGCTCGCGTCCGCCGTCGCCGACTCCGGGGCGGGCCGCAGCACCACCGCCGGGACGAGATGCCGCTCCTGCCGCTGCTCGTGCGCGGCCTGCTGAAGGGTACCGTCCACCCGCAGGCCCGCGACCCAGCCGACGGCCGGAGCCACCACCAGGACACACACCAGCGCGGCGAACGCCACCCACGCCTCGAAAAGATCGGTCGGCCGGCGCAGCGGATTGCGCCGCCAACGCCACACACCCATTGCTGTCCGCACGGTCCGGCTCCCCCAACCTGTGCCAGTCTCCGCCTGTCTGCGCCTCTGTCCTGACTGCTCCAACGGCCTGGTCGTGCCAGTTGGTTCCAGCCGGGGCGCCGAGCCCCTCGAAGGTGTCAATCCGGTCGGCCGGTCGCCGGTCCGCGACCACCCTCCCGCACCTCCCACCCCTTCCGTCAGAGAAGGACACGGACCTCGTCGCCGACGCGCACCGTACCGAGGCGCACCGGCACCAGCATCCGCCCGAAGGCCAGCGACCGGCCGATCCGTCGGTGCTTGGCCAGCGTCTTCAGCGGTTCCTTGCCCCGCTCGGCCGTCTCCTGGTCGGTGGTGGTGACGACACATCGGCCGCACTCGCGCACGCCGCGGAAGACGGCATCGCCGATCGCGATGCGGAGCCACCCGTCCTCCGCCCACGCCTCGGCACCCGAAACCACCACATTGGGACGGAAACGGTTCATCGGTAGCGGACCCTCCTCCGGATGGTCCCCTTGCGCGATGAGCGAGTTGAGCGCGTCGAGCGAGGCGAGCGTGGTGATGAGCAGCGGATATCCGTCGGCCAGGCTCACCGTCTCGCCCGGCAGGGCGTAGTCCGGATCCACGGGACGACGTACCGCCGGATCATCCATGTGCACCAGCCGTACCGGCTCCCCGAGGTACGTGCTGAACCAGTCGGCCGCCGTGGTCGCCGCGGCCACGGTCTCGACCTTCTTCCCGAACAACATCACCGGCTCCAGCGGACCCGGCTCGGGCACCTCCACGCACAGCTCCGCCATGCCCGGCGCCGTCACGGCGATCCGGCCACCACCCGCCGGACGCGCCGCGGCCAGGGCCAGGCGCGGATGACGGCGTTGGGTGATGACCGTGCCCTCGGGATCGATCAGCGCCCAACGTCGGTCCCCGGACAGACCCCAGGGCTCCACGGCCACCTCGTCGGGAGCGGTTCCCGCTACCGATTTGACGGGATGGACGTGGAGCGCCTGCACGTGCAAGTTCGACATAGGGGCATCCTGCCGGCCCCTCGGCCACCCGTGTCTCGGCGCCCCGTCAGTAGCCGCGCCCCTGGTAGGGGCGGCCGTACGGGTCCTCGTACGAGGCGGCCGGCACCGGTGCGGGCACCTGCATCGGACGCGGCGCGGCCGGACGCATCGCCTCGTACCCGGTGGCCATGGCGACCGGGCGGGGCTGCTGCGGCTGGGGCTGCGGCATGTATCCGCCGCGGGCCGCCATCGGCTGCTGCTGCGGGATGTACGGGGCCGGGGCCTGCTGCAGCGGCATCGGTTGCGGGGCCGACTGCTGCTGGTACGGGTATCCGTACCCCGAGGTCTGTTGCTGCTGCTGGGGCTGGGCCGGCGGCAGCGCGGGCATCGACGACGCGAGAGCCGGCAGGTACCCGCCGCTCGAGTATCCGGCACTCGGGGACTCGTAGGCGGCCGGGACGCGGATCGGGGCGATCTGCGGGGTGCCGCGTTCGGCGACGAGGGAGTCGTAGATGGGGGTGTCCGGGAAGGAGGGCGCGGAGTAGTAACCGCCGCCATAAGTGGAGCGGGGGGAGGTCATGGGACCTAAGTTAAGCCCACGGCTTCACCGGGTCCATAGCGTGGTGCCGTCAACCCCGCCCTGACCTGCATATTCGCAGGTCAGGGCCTCACCTTTCACTTGACGTTCACGTGCACGATTCGCCACTTCCGCCCCATCTTGTTCGTACTCGTACTCACCGGTCGGGTGTTGCACCGACTTCGTGCTGACGCAGTGTCACAACGCGATGACCTCGGATGACGCACTTTCGTGCGGCAGTTCACGGTTTCAGGCGTCGCTGGGGCGGGGATATGTTCGGCCCTTCCATGACGCCCCGCGCCCCCGGTAGTGCTGAACGGCCGAGTCGACGGTCATCAGGAGGTACAGCAGCGCCGTGAACGGAAGCAGCGGGGCGAGCGCGGCCGGCTGGCGGTAGTACCGGAGCATCGGCAGGTAGGTGCCCGCCATCAGCAGCCACGCCAGGCCGCCCGCCCAGGCGACGGCCGGGTGTCCGGTCATGAGGCCCGCCGACAGGGCGGCCGGGGGCACGAGGTAGACGAGCGCCAGGCCGGCCACCGTGCCGGCCAGCAGCAGGGGCTGGTGGCGCAGTTGCGCGTAGGCGCTGCGCGAGACCATCCGCCACAGGTCCGCGAGCGCGGGGTACGGGCGCACGCTGTCCACCCGCTCCGCGAGCCCCAGCCAGATCCGGCCGCCGCAGCGCTGCACCGCGCGGGCGAGCGAGACGTCGTCGATGACCGCCTGGCGGATGGAGTCGGGGATCCCGGCCCGTACGGCGGAGGTGGTGCGCAGCAGAACGCAGCCGCCGGCGGCCGCCGCGGTCCGGGCGGAGGGCTCGTTGATCCGGCGGAAGGGGTAGAGCTGGGCGAAGAAGTACACGAAGGCCGGTACGACGAGCCGTTCCCACACCCCGACCACCCGCAGGCGGGCCATCTGGGAGACGAGGTCGAGGTCGGCGGAGGTCGCGGCGGCGACCAATTCGCGGAGACTGTCCGGTTCGTGGGCGATATCGGCGTCGGTGAGGAGGAGGAAGTCGGGCTCGGTGGCGTGCGCGGTGCGGGCGACGGCGATGCCGTGCCGGAGCGCCCAGAGCTTGCCGGTCCAGCCGGGTGCGGGGTCGCCGGGGGAGACGACGGTGAGCGGGAGCCCGGGGTGCTCCCCGGCGAGCCGGCGCGCGAGCTCGCCCGTGCCGTCGGTGCTGCCGTCGTCGACGAGGATCACCTCCGCCTCGCCGGGATAGTCCTGGGCGATCAGCGAGGGCAGGCTCCGCGGCAACACCTCGGCCTCGTCCCGGGCCGGGACGACGATCGCGACGGACGGCCAGCGGGCGGGGGCCGTGCGCGGCGGGAGGCGGACGTCGGTCCGCCAGAACATGCCCTGGGCGAGGGTGAGCCAGAGCCAGGCGGCGAGGGAGGCGTAAGCCGCGCAGGCGGCGGTGAGGAGGCCCATGGCGGCAGTGTCCCGCGCGCCGGCGGGTGTGTCGCGCATCCGGGCGGCCCCGGGTGCGGCGGCTTTCCGGCGGTGGTCTCCCGCCCCGGGCCGGGCGGTGCCCTGGTGTGCTCGGCCGGGCGGCTGCGCCCCCTGGAGCGGCGGGACTCCGGTCCGGGGGGTGGGGTTCCGGTCCGGGCGCGGAAGGCTTCCGGCCGGGGTGCGGTGGGCTTCCCGCTCGGGTGTGACGGTTCCGGCTCGGGCCTGGAGGTCTCCCGGCTCGGGTGCCGGTGCCGGTGCCGGTGCCGGTGCCTGTGCGTGTGCGTGTAGTCCGTCTCGCCGCCCCGCTGTGCACGGCACCGGCTGCCGCGGGCCCGCCCTTCGAGGGATCGGCGCCCCTGGCGGTGTGTCGTCGGTCAGGGCGGGCTCGCGGTGGTCGACACCGCGCCTCACCGCGTTGTCCTCGGTCGCCTCGCGACCCTTCCCCTCGGCCAGGGGGAGCCCCAGGGCGCCGACCACCGCCCCCGATCCGCCCTGATCGACACGGCACCCCGGGGCTTTCCCGCGCCGACGCCGGGGTGCTCCGGGCGGGGTCCGGTCGGTCGTGGGTGTTGCCGTCGGAGGGCCTCGTCGGGGCGGGGGTCGATTAAGGTGGCCAGGTGAAGATCGCACTCATGGACTCCGGAA
The DNA here is from genome assembly GCF_053615355.1 of Streptomyces sp. CLCI03. Taxonomy (NCBI): domain Bacteria; kingdom Bacillati; phylum Actinomycetota; class Actinomycetes; order Kitasatosporales; family Streptomycetaceae; genus Streptomyces; species Streptomyces sp. CLCI03. The sequence goes on from NZ_CM132132.1 coordinate 7,174,768, forward strand.
TCGGCCTCCTCGCGGCGGCCGCGGCGGTGCGGCGGCTGCGCCCGGATGCCGACCTGGTCGTGTCCTCCGACCCGGACGGGATGCCCTGGGGTCCGCGGACCCCGGCCGACCTCACCGAGCGGGCACTGGCCGTCGCCCGGGCCGCCGCGGCGCACCGTCCTGACGCGCTGATCGTCGCCTGCAACACCGCCAGCGTGCACGCCCTGGACGCCGTGCGGGCCGAGCTGGAGCCGGTCATCCCGGTCATCGGGACCGTGCCGGCGATCAAGCCCGCGGCGGCCGCCGGCGGCCGCGTGGCCATCTGGGCCACCCCCGCCACCACCGGCAGCACCTACCAGCGCGGGCTCATCCGCGACTTCGCGACCGGGGCCCGGGTCACCGAGGTGCCCTGCCCCGGGCTCGCCGATGCCGTGGAGCAGGCCGACGAAGCCGCCGTGACGGCCGCCGTCGCCGCGGCCGCCGCGCTGACCCCGGCCGATGTCACCGACGTGGTGCTCGGCTGCACGCACTACGAGTTGGTCGAGGGATCCATCCGGGCCGCCCTCGCCGCGCGGACCCAGGGTGCGGAGCTGATCTACCACGGTTCCGCCGAGCCCGTCGCGGTCCAGGCACTGCGCCGGCTGGGCCTGCTGCCCGAGCCCGGTCTGCCCCGCACGGGTGGACTGGTCGTGCTGCGCAGCGGCCGCGAGGGGACCCTGCCCGCCGCCGCGCTCGCGTACGCCGAAGGCCGGTCGCTCGCGGGTCAGGGTGCGCCCGTCGGCTGACGGGCCCGACCTCCCGAGTCCCGACCTCCGACCCCCGACCACACCCCCCGGCGAGACGAATCGTCTTGCGTGCAAGGAGTGCCTGATCTATCGTTACCCACGTAACGAGACGAGACGGTTCGTCTCCATTACTCGGAAGGGGGACCGCCCTTGCGCGCTCCACTCGCCACCACCCAGATCGTCCTGTCCGAGGTCACCAAGAGCTACGACACCCGCGTCGTCCTGGACCGCGTCAGCTGTACGGTCCGGCCCGGCGAGCGGGTCGGCGTCGTCGGCGACAACGGCTCCGGCAAGTCCACCCTGCTCCGGCTCCTCGCCGGACGGGAGCGCCCCGACCACGGAGAGGTCGCCGTCACCGCCCCCGGCGGCGTCGGGCACCTCGCGCAGACCCTCGACCTCCCGCCGACCGCCCGCGTAGGTGACGCCGTCGACCTCGCCCTCGCGGACCTGCGCGCCCTGGAGCGCCGGATCCGCACCGCGGAATCCCGACTCCACCGGGCCGAGCCCGAGGAACTCCTCGCCTACGGGGACCTCCTGGCCGCCTACGAGGCGCGCGGTGGCCACGATGCCGAACGGCGCGTCGCGGCCACCCTGCGCCGCCTCGGCGAACGTGCCGAGCTCGACCCGGACCGCCGGCTCGGCACCCTGTCCGGCGGCGGGCGCTCCCGGCTCGCGCTCGCGGCGACCCTGGCCGCCGAACCGGAACTGCTGCTGCTCGACGAACCCACCAACGACCTCGACGACGAAGCGGTCGCCTGGCTGGAGGCGCATCTGCTCGCCCACCGCGGCACCGTCGTCGCCGTCACCCACGACCGGCTCTTCCTCGACCGCGTCACGACCGCCGTCCTCGAAGTGGACCAGGACCGCCGGACGGTACGCCGCTACGGCAACGGCTACGCGGGCTACCGCACGGGCCGCGCCGCCGAACGGGCCCGCCGGGAGCGGGAGTACGAGCAGTGGCGCGAGGAGGTGCGGGACGCCGAGCGGCTCGCCGACACCAACATCGGGCGGTTCGCCGCCATCCCACGCAAGCTGCCGCGCGGCTTCAGCGGAGCCGGTGCCTTCCGCGCCCGGTCCCGCGCCCACGGCGCCGCGAGCCGCATCCGCGCCGCCCGCGAACGCCTGGCCCGGCTGACCGAACACCCGGTCCCGCCGCCCCCGCGCCCGCTCGTCTTCACCGGCCGCTTCACCGACGGCTCGGCGGGAGTGGGCGCGGGAGCGGGGGCAGGAGTGGGAGTGAGAGCGGGCGCGGAGACGGGATCGGTGGAGGTCGCCGACGTGGCCCTGCCGGGCCGGCTCGCGCCCCTCTCCCTCACGCTGGCGCCGGGGGAGCGGCTCCTGGTGACGGGACCCAACGGCGTCGGGAAGTCGACCCTGTTGCACCTGCTCGCGGGTGAACTGGAGCCCGCGCGGGGCAGCGTGAGGACACCGCCGCGGGTCGGGCTGCTCCGGCAGGACGATCCGTGGCAGCGCGAACGCCGTTCCGTCGTCGAGGTGTTCGGCCAGGAGTACGCCGACCTGGTGACGGGGCACGGACTGCTCGCCCCGGCCGACCTCGGCCGGCCCGTACGCGCCCTCTCGGCCGGTCAGCGCCGCAAGCTGGAGCTGGCCCACCTGGTGGCGCGGCCCCTCGACCTGCTGCTGCTGGACGAGCCGACGAACCATCTGGCCCCGGCCGTGGTGGAGGAACTGGAGGCGGCCCTGGCCCACTTCGGCGGCACCCTGGTGCTGGTCACGCACGACCGGCGGCTGCGCGCGGCCTTCCGCGGGAGGCGCCTCGAACTTCAGCGGGAGCCGGCCGCCGCGAGCCGCTGAGCCAGCACGCGCAGGTCGTCCGCGTCCAGCACCCGGTCCCCGAAGCCGGGCAGGGGCACGTGCAACGTCGCCGTCCAGTGTGCGGGGACCGCCGCCCGGCCGTACCGGGCCCCGGCCAGGGCCCCCGTCACCGCGGCCACCGTGTCGGTGTCCCCGCCGAGGTCCACGGCGGCCCGAACGGCTTCCGCGAAGGAGGTGGTGGTGCGCAGCGCCCACACGGCCGAGCCCAGGCAGGGCCACACCGCCCCGTTGAACTCGGTGGCCGACTCCGGATGCCAGTCGGGGGCGAGCACCCGGCCGTACCGTTCGCGGTGGGCCGGGTGCACCGCGGCGAGCGTCGCGGGCAGGGCGGCGATCGGATCGGCCCCTTCCAGGGCGACGCGGACGAGTTCGTGCAGGATCGCGGTCCCCTCCCAGGCGGCACGGTCGCCGTGCGTCAGCGCCGCGATCCGCCGGGCGGCTTCCATGGTCCCCTCCCGCCCGGCGGGGGCGAAGTAGACCGCCGAGGTGGCTGCCCGCATCAGGGAACCGTTGCCCGCGGCTCGCGCGTTGATCTGGAAGTGCAGGGCCGCGGCCAGCTCCCAGGACTCGCCGTTGGTCAGCACGTCCTCGGTCTGCAGTCCGATGTCCTTGGGCTGCCCGGCCGCCCACCGCCGGAACCGGTCGAAGATGTCGGGGAGTTCGAGACCGCCGCACTCCAGCAGGGATTCCGCGACGAGCACGGCCATCTGCGTGTCGTCCGTGGCCTCACCGGGGTCCCAGCCGCCGCCCCCGGCCATCTCCGCGCCGCGCGCGCTCAGTTCGCCCGCCGCACCGAACTCGTAGGGCGCGCCCAGTGCGTCACCGGCCGCCGAGCCGACGACGGCTCCCACCGCCCGGTCCGATCGGGTGATCATCGGGTCTCCTCCCCGCACACGGTCGCCAGCAGTTCGCGTGTGAATCGGTCCAGGTCGTCCAGGCCGGCCGCCGCCAGGGTGGCCGGGGCGCCGGTCAGCAGGTGGGGGATGGCGCCGTGCAGGGCGAGGGTCAGGGCGCGGGCCCGCTCCGGCCCGGCCGGCAGCCCGGCCGCCCGCAGCAGGTGCGCGTGCGCCGCGAAATCCGCCGCCGCGACCGGGTCCAGCAGTGCGGCCAGCCAGGGGCGGCGCGCCGCCTCGGCCTGCAGTTCCAGATACGCCAGTACGCGGGTGCGGCCCGGCCCGGCCGTGTCGCGCAGCAGTGCCGCGAGCAGGGCCGCGAGCTGCGCCGCGTCGGCGGGCCCCGCTCCGGGCCCCGGCCCCGGCCCCGCCACCGCCCCGGCTCCGGCTCCTGCCCCGTGCTGGGAGCCGGGCTCCGCCAGAGCCTCGGCCAGTGCGTGGTACCGCTCCGCGCAGCGTTCGGCCGCCGCCCGCAGCAGGGCGTCGCGGGTCGGGAAGTAGTTCTTGGCGGTGCCCGTCGGCACGGCGGCGGCCGCGTCGACGGCCCGGTGCGTCAGCCCGCGCCCACCCTCCCGCGCCAGTACGGCGATGGCCGCGTCCCGCAGCCGGTCCCTCCGGTCCTGATTCACGTTGCCAGCTTAACCACACCCGTGGTACCAGAAGTGTAGTACCACGGTTGTGGTGGTCGTGGATCGGGAGGCGAAGGGGACGGCCATGAGCGACACCGTGAGCGGGTGGGCACCGGACCGGGCGGCGGGTACGGCCGTGGTCGTCGGCGCGGGGGTCGGCGGCCTCGCCACCGCCATCGGCCTGCGCCGCGCGGGTTGGGAGGTGACCGTCCTCGAAGGGCGCACCGCGCTCGAACGCTACGGAACCGCCTTCGGGATCCACCCCACCGCCCAGAGCGCCCTCGATCGGCTCGGGCTCGGCGACGCACTGCGGGCGCGGGCCGTCCCGTACCGGGAAGCCCGCATCCGGCGCCCCGAGGGGAAGGTGCTGGCCGCCCTCCCCCTCGAACGGATCGAACGTCGGGCGGGCCGCCCCGAACTGCTGATATCCCGGCCCCATCTCCTCGACGCGCTGCTCGCCGCGCTCGACGGCCTCGGCGGCGAGATCGCGTACGGCCGGCGCCTCACCGACCCGGCCGCGCTCGGCGCCGACCTGGTCGTCGGCGCCGACGGCATCAACAGCGTGGTCCGTACGACGTACTTCGGCCGGTCCGCCGGTCCGCGCCCGATCGGCACGACCGCCTGGATCGGCATCGCCGGATTCGAGACCGGCCTGTACGGCGAGACCTGGGGCGCGGGCCGTTTCTTCGGCATGACCCCCGTCGAGGCCGGTCGCACCAACTGGTACGCCACCGTCCCCGGGGCCACCACCGCACAGGAGGTGCGGGACGCCTTCGCCGACCGGCACGACCCCATCCCGCGCGTGCTCGCCGCGACCGACCCCACGACCTGGATCCGGTACGAGATGCGCCACCTGTACCCCGCGCTCCCCGGTTTCGTCGCCGACGGCCGGATCGCCCTGGTCGGCGACGCCGCCCACGCCATGACACCCAACCTCGGCCAGGGCGCCTGCACCGCCCTCCTCGACGCGGAGGCCCTGACCCGCGCCGTGGCCGCGGCCGGACCGCCCGGACCGGCCGGGCTGCCCGACGCGCTGCGCGCCTACGACACCGAGCGCCGCCGCGGCGCCCAGCGGGTCGCCTTCGCCTCCAGGAACCTGCACCGCTTCATGACCGGCCGCCACCCGGCCCTGCGCGACGCGCTCGTCCGCGGCGCGGGAGCCGCGCTGAACCGGGTGGGCGAGAGACGGTGGCGGGCAAGCGGAACGTGAGTACGCTGCTACACATGACGGGTCACCCTCCGGGTCCGCTCTGGGCGGGCCGCGCCTCCAACCGTGTGCAGTGGCTGCTCGCCGCCATCGGCGCGGCCTGTCTGGCGCTCGGCGTCGAACTCGCCGTCGACTACGCCTGGACCGCCGGCATCATCCCGCTGCTGATGTCCGTGATCGGCTGCCTCGCCGTCGGGCTGCTCATCCTCTACGGCACCCTCGCCTTCGTACACGTCGCCGTCACCGTCGACGCCGAGGCCATGGAGGTGCGCTGCGGCCACATAGGGGTGCCCCGCCGCAGGATCCGGCTCACCGAGATCACCTCCGCCGAGTTCGTGCCCAGCATCACCCCGCAGCAATGGGGGGGCTGGGGCCACCGCTGGCGCCCCGAGAAGGGCACCGCGATCATCGTCCGGCGCGGCGAGGGAGTGGTCCTCGTACTCGACGACGGCAAGCGGTTCACCGTCACCGTCGACGACGCCGAGAACGCCGTCCGCGTCATCCGCACCCATCTGCGTGCCCTCGCCCGGTAGAGCCCTCGCCCGGTGGAGGGGTGACCCGCGGAGCGCGGCCGGGCGCTTACCGGCCCGCGAGGCGCGGGGACGTACACTCCGCCAGATGAGCAGCAGTGTCACCCGCACGACCGGGAACGAGCCCTCGCAGTCCGCCGACGGGCCCCCGGCCGAGGCGGCCGCGCCCCCCGCGACCGCCCGGTCCGCCGCGAACCGGAAGGGGCTGTGGCTGCTGCGCGCCGTGCTCGCCACCCTCTCCGGCGTACTGCTCTACCTCAGCTTCCCGCCCCGCCCACTGTGGTGGCTGGCCCCCCTCGCCCTCGCCCTGCTCGCCGGCTGCCTCCACGGCCGCCGCGCCCGCGCCGGCTTCGGCCTCGGGCTCCTCGCCGGACTGGGCTTCCTGCTGCCGCTCCTCGTCTGGACCGGCGAGGAGGTCGGCCCGGTGCCCTGGCTGGCGCTGAGCACCCTGGAAGCCCTCCTCATCGGCCTCACCGGCCTGGGCATCGCCCTGGTCAGCAGGCTCCCGGCCTGGCCGCTGTTCGCGGCCGCCGTCTGGGTCGCGGGCGAGGCCCTGCGGGCCCGCGCCCCCTTCGGCGGCTTTCCCTGGGGCAAGCTCGCCTTCGGCCAGGCCGACGGCGTCTTCACCCCGCTCGTCGCCCTCGGCGGTACGCCGCTGCTCTCCTTCGGCGTCGCCCTGTGCGGATTCGGCCTCTACGAGGCCCTGCGCACCGCCCGCCGCCACCCCGGCCGCACCACCGCCGCGCTGACCGTGCTCACCGTCGCCGCCCCGATCGGTGTGGGCCTCGCCGCCCGCCCGCTGGTCTCCGACGCGGCCGAGGACGGCACCGCCGTCGTCGCCGTCATCCAGGGCAACGTGCCCCGCCTCGGGCTCGACTTCAACTCCCAGCGCCGGGCCGTCCTCGACAACCACGTCAAGCGCACCGTCCAGCTCGCCGAGGACGTCAAGGCCGGGCGCGCCCGCAAGCCCGACTTCGTCGTCTGGCCGGAGAACTCCTCCGACCTCGACCCGTACGCCGAGCCCGACGCCCACGCCGTCATCGACCGGGCCGTCAAGGCGATCGGCGTACCCGTGGCCATCGGCGCCGTGGTGGCCCCGGAGACGGGACCGCTGCGCAACACGATGATCCTGTGGGACCCGGTCAAGGGCCCCACCGTGACCTACGACAAGCGCAAGATCCAGCCCTTCGGCGAGCGCATCCCGATGCGCTCCGTCGTCCGCCTCTTCAGCTCCGACGTGGACCGGGTGCGCCGCGACTTCGGTCCCGGCAAGGAACCCGGCGTCTTCGACATGGCCGGCAGCGGCGTCGGCATGGTCACCTGCTTCGAGGCCGCCTTCGACGACGCCGTCCGTTCCACCGTCCAGGCCGGCGCCCAGGTGATCGCCGTACCGAGCAACAACGCCACCTTCGGCCGGACCCAGATGACCTACCAGCAGCTCGCCATGGACCGGATCCGTGCCGTCGAGCACAGCCGGACCGTCCTCGTCCCCGTCACCAGCGGGGTCAGTGCCGTCATCCGCCCCGACGGGAAGATCGTCTCGCAGACCGAGATGTTCACCGCGGACGCGCTGGTCGCCGAGATCCCGCTGCGCTCCGGCCGCACCCCGGCCACCGTCGTCGGCCCGCTCCCGGAGTACGCCCTGCTCCTGCTGGCCGCGGGCGGCCTCGGGTGGATCCTCGACCGCCGGATCCGCTCGCGCCGCGCCGCCTGACGCCGGATTCCGGCCGGCGGCCTCGTAGGGTCGGGGCATGACCACACCCGATTTCATCCGCCGGATCCGCGCCACCGCCGGGCACCAGCTGCTCCTGCTGCCCGGAGTCACGGCCATCGTCTTCGACGACCTCGGCCGGGTGCTGCTCGGCCGGCGCTCCGACACCGGGCACTGGGCGGTGGTCGGCGGAATCGCCGAGCCGGGGGAGCAGCCCGCCGAGACCGCCGTGCGCGAGGTGTACGAGGAGACGGCGGTGCGCTGCGTGGTCGAGCGCGTGGTCCTCGTCCAGATGACGGAGCAGATGACCTACCCCAACGGGGACATCTGCCAGTTCCAGGACATCACCTTCCGCTGTCGGGCGACGGGCGGCGAGGCACGGGCCAACGATCACGAATCCCTCGAAGTGGCCTGGTTCGATGTGGACGCTCTGCCTCCGCTGGATCCCTTCGGCCTGGACCGGATCCACCGGGCGCTGCGCGACGAGCCGACCTGGTTCGAGGCCCCCGGCGTTCTCGACTGACTCCCGGGCCGGCGATGTGAGTTGGGCGTACGTGAGCTGTAAGGTTCCGCTGGTCCAGAGCGGTAATCGGACAGTCGTACATTCAAGGGGGCGGTCGAGGGATGACCTCGCGCAGTACAGCCGGTGTGTCCGAGACGGGTGGCCAGGGTCGCGCGGCGGCCGGAGCGGCCCCCGGTGGGCGCCTGGCGGTCCTCGACGGGATCAGGGTCCTCGCCGCGCTCGGCGTGCTCTTCTACCACTACTTCGCCCTTGAGAGCGCCTGGGGGAAGCCGCCCGCGGAGGTCTTCCCCCACGCCCACCGGTACGCCGTCTACGGCTGGCTCGGCGTCGAGATATTCTTCCTGGTCAGCGGGTTCGTCATCTGTATGAGCGCCTGGGGCCGCAGCGTGGGCGACTTCGCGGTGTCCCGGGTCTCCCGGCTCTTCCCCGCCTACTGGGCGGCCGTCGCCTTCACCTCCCTCGTGCTGTTCCTCTCGCCCGAGGTCAGGGCGGTCAGGGGGGTCACCGACGTCATGGTGAACCTGTCGATGCTCCAGGGCGGCGTCGGGGTTCCGAACATCGACGACGCCTACTGGACGCTCTTCGTCGAGCTCAAGTTCTACGTCCTCTTCGCGATCGTGGTCATGCGCGGCGTGACCTATCGCAACTGCGTCCTGTTCTGCGCGGTCTGGACGCTGGCCGGTGTCGTGGCCCCGAGCGCGGACAGCGGGGTGCTCTCCTTCTTCGCGTCCCCGTCCTCGTCGCCCTACTTCATCGCCGGCATCGGCTTCTACCTGATGCGCCGCTTCCGGCCGAACGCCGTCCTGTGGGCCGTCGTGGGCGTCCAGTTCCTGCTCGCGCAGCACTACGTGCACGCCCGCATGGTCTCCAGCCTGGGCCGTGCGGCCACCGAGCGGACGCCCGCCTGGCCCGCCCATCTGGTCGTCGCCCTCGGCTTCGCCCTGATGGCGGCCATCGCGCTCGGCGCCCTCGACGGCGTCCGCTGGCGCTGGCTCCCGTACGCAGGAGCGCTCACCTACCCCCTCTACCTGATCCACATGATGGCCGGGCTCACCCTCATCCATCACTTCCGCCACGAGGTGGCTCCCGTACCCCTGGTCATGGGGGTGACCGCCACGATGCTGGCGCTCGCCTGGCTGATCCACCGGCTCGTGGAACGCCCGCTCGGCCGACGGCTGCGCGACGGACTGCGCCGCGGGGTGCGCGAGATCCGGGCGGACACCTCCCGTGGCCTGTCGATCGAACTGCTCCCCGCACAGCCCTCCGCACCCGACGCGGAACGCATCCCGGCCGGCCGCTGGTCCCGATGACGACGGAGGGCGGCGGCCGGCCGGGCCGCGCCGGTGTCCCCTGACGGGGCGGGGATCGTTCGACCCGCAGCGGTGCACCGCTGCGGGTCGCCTCAGCCCAGGGTCGGCGTGAACTCCACGCGCACGGACTTCGGCCCGCGGGTGAAGACCCCCTGCTCGGCCGGGTCGTACCCGTCGGCCGGTCGCATGTCCGGCAGCGCGTCGAGGAGCTGGTTCGTGGCGATCGCCACCTCCGCCTTGGCCAGCAGCGCTCCCACGCAGAAGTGCCGTCCGAGCGCGAACGCCAGGTGGTCCGCGGCCGCCGAGAAGGCGGTGGTCGCCGTCAGGTCGTCGCGGAGGATGTCGAACCGGTCCGGGTCGGCATAGCGTCCCGGATCGCGATTGGCCGCTCCGATCAGGCAGGTGACGGTGGCGCCGGCGGGGATGGTGCCCCCGCACATCGGGACGTCGGTACCGGCCTGGCGCATGATCATGTGGACCGGTGGGCTGTAGCGCAGGGTCTCCGCGAAGGCCCGGTCGATGAGCCCGCGATCCTGACGGACGGCTTCGAGCTGTCGTGGGTTGGCCAGGAGGTTCGCGAAGAGGGCGGCGACGGCCTTGTCCGTGGTCTCGGCGCCCGCGGTCAGGAGCAGGCTGCAGAAGGCCTTGATGTCCTCGTCGCTCATGCTCACGCCGTCGACCTCGGCGGTGCAGAGCGCGGAGAGCAGGTCATCGCCGAGGCGGCCGCGTCGTTCGCGGATGACCGGCAGCATGTACGCGGCGAACTCGGCCTGGGCGCGGGTTCCGGCCGCGGCGCACTCGGGATCGCCCGACAGGTTGCCGGTGAACGCCACGAAGGCCCGGTACCAGCCGCCGATGTGCTTCTGGCCGGACCGGTCCAGACCGAACATGTCGGCGATGACCGTGATGGGGAAGTGGGAGGCGAAGCCGCTGACGAGGTCCACGGACCCGGTCCCGCGGAAGCCGTCGATCAGCTCGCGGGCGTTGCGTTCGACGAGCGGTACGACCTTCTCCCGGAGCTCGTTCCCGCGGAACGCGGGAGCCACCAGGGCGCGCCGGGTGGCGTGCTCGCGTCCGCTCATCTGGAGCAGGGTCTTTCCGTGCACGGGCTCCGCCTGCCAGGCGTAGTTGTCCGTGGTGAAGAGCGACTCCTTGTCCTTGAACACCCGCGCCACGTCCTCGTAGCGCGAGACGAGGTAGCTCTGCGTCGCCTCGTGCCACACGAGCTCCGGGCTGTCGCGCAAGGCGCGGTACGTCGGGTAGGGGTTCTCGGCGAACTTCTGCGACAGGATGTCCGGGACGTTGTGCGCGGCGGTCATGGAGTTCCCCCCAACAGCTCGGCCTCCGGCGCGCCGGCCCTGCCGGCTCCGTCTTCGCCCCGGTATGCCGGACACCGGTCCGACGCGCTGGGAAGGCCTGCGGATTACGGTCCGGTCGGTGGTGTCCGTTCAGCTGGACGCCTTCAAGGAAACACCACACCGACCCCCGTCGCCAGGGATTCGGCAGCTACCGCTGAACAGGTCCCCGCCGCCCGCGACATGAGGCGATCCATGAGGTTCGACGGACCCCTGGGAGTCCGTCGGCGACGCCCCGGCCGACGCGACCGGACGGTTGTTCGGTCCTTTGGTATCGGAGTTCGACGGCCTCAGGACCGCGCCTGCCGGTACAGCTGCGCCGCCCGCTCGCCCAGGACCGCGCTGTACGAGATCTCCGGGACGCTCCCGCCGCCCTCGTAGCCGCCGAGCACCCCGACCAGCACGCCGTCCACCAGCCAGGGGCTGCCGCTGGTGCCGCCGGTGAGGTCCGGGCAGCCGATCCGGCGCTGGGTCGCCGAGAAGAGGTCGGTGGTGTTCGTGCAGCGCACCGGGGCATCCAGGCTCCGCGGGTAGCCGATGATCGTCACCAGGGCGTCGTCCGGCCGCTCGGCGGCGACCGGGAAACCGCCCACGAGGTCCTCCACGGTCTCGGCCCGCCCGCCGTCGACCGGAGCCACCGTCGCGAAGGCGATGTCGTCGTCCGGGTCCTGGCCGTCGGTCCAGCCCGGGGCGAGGTACGCGCCGGTGAGCTTCCAGAACCCGTACGGGGCCGTGCCGTCGCGGTAGCCCGGCGCGAAGAGGGTGGTGTCCGGGCTCTCCAGGCAGTGCGCGGCCGTGGCGATCACATCGCCCCGTTCGCTGTGCACCACCGAGGCGGTGCAGTGGTGTCCGCCGTCCGGCCCGCCCGCGAAGATCGCCCCCACCCGGTCGGTGGTCGCGCCGGCCGGGGCCCCCGCGGTCACGCCGAGCGGCGGTCCGGCGTCGGGCACGTCCACGCCCAGCAGCGCGCCCATCGCGGCCAGCGCGAGCAGGATCCGGGACGCCCGCCGCGCACGGGTGCGCCGGGCCGTTCGGGGGAGCGTGGAGTGGATCATTTTTCCACCCTGCCCCCCGAACCTATGTCCGGAGGATGGTGTTCCGTATGAATCCCCTGTGAATCCTGTGAAGCTGATGTGAAGACCGGGGCATGCCCGGACAGGCCCCGCTATGTCGGATGTCGGCAGCCGATCGGCGGCTATCCCCGCCGCTCGTAGACCGTCACCCGGCGCCCCCGCACCTGCCGGTCCGCCACCACCGCGAAGTGCTCCCGCAGGACCGCCGTCTTGGCCTTGTCCCGGTCCGCCGACGGCGCCTTCGCCACCTTCTCCGCGTCCGTCACCAGCAGCACCCGCCGCTGCCCCAGCAGCGCCTCCCGGATCCGCGTCGGGTCCTCCTCCTCGCCCTTCAAGGTGGCCGAGGCGGCCGGGGACGCGGCCAGCGCCACATCCGTCAGCCCGCCGAAGGCGTCGGGCGAGACCAGCGCCGTGTCCCGCCGCGCGGCCGGCACGAACAGCACCGCGTCCCCGTCCCGCTTGAGCCCGGCCACCTCGCCGGCCACCGCGAGCACGTCGTCGATCCGGCTGGCCGGGGCCCGCTTGTCCAGTTCCACCGGCAGCAGGGCCAGCACCGAGACACCGACCACGCCCGGCACCACCAGCCCCGCCGCCCTCGGCAGGCGCGGCGCGCAGGCCCGTACGGCGGCTCCCAGGGCGGCGCCGATCAGCAGCGCCAGCCCCACCATGCTGAACAGCACGTACCGGTCCTGGAACAGCGGCTGCACCAGGGACAGCCCGATCAGCCCGAGCTGCGGCACCGCCAGCAGCGGCAGACCCACCGCCGCCACCGAGAGCGCCTTGCGCTCCGCCCGGCCGCCGGCCCGCCCGGCCCGGCCCGCCCACGCGCCCAGGCCGCCGACCGTCAGGAGGATCCCCGGCCCGATCAGCATGGTCCAGGTCAGCGGCGGTATCCAGGACACCTGCTCGGACTGGCGGCGGCTGAACAGGATCAGCGGCAGCGCCCCCGCCACCGCGCCCGAGCCGTACGCCGCCCAGCGCAGCCATATCCGCCGCCCGGCCCGCACCCACCCCAGGGTCGTCGCGTGCGCGGGCAGGACCAGCAGGGACAGCCAGTTCAACAGGGCGCACACCAGCACGGCGATCCCGTACGCCGCCCAGCGCGGCCAGGCCCGCCGCCCGGGCCCGCGCTCCAGGAGCGAGACCAGCAGCAGGGTGGAGAGCCCGGCCCCCGCCGCGACCAGCGCGTACGGGCGGCCCTCCTGGAGGTAGAACTGGACCGCCGGCAGCAGCCCCAGGGCCAGCCCGCCGCCGAGCCCCGCCCAGAACCCTGCCAGGCGCCGCCCGATCAGGGCCACGCACGCCGCGGCGGCGGAGACGGCCAGCACCGACGGCAGCCGCAGCGTCGTCGTACTCGCCCCGAAGACCTCGAAGAGGCCGTGCATCAGCAGGTAGTAGAGCCCGTGCACGGCGTCCACGTTCGCCAGCATCGCCCATATCTCACCCGCCGACCGCCCCGCCACCTGCCAGGTCGCCGCCTCGTCCCGCCACACGCTGTCCTGCCGGGAGAGCCCCCACAGACCCAGCCCCAGGGTCCACACGAGGGGGACCAGCCACACCAGAACGCGCCGCCGACGGGATTCGGATATGTGGGGTATGTCGGAAGGCATGAAGGTGTGCGGATCCTCGGCGCGGGGTGTCGGCGGAAAGCACAGTCTATGGACGCCACGGACGGTTTCCGGACCGGGTGTTGTGCACCACGGAGCGTGATCGTCCGGCCCGTCGCCCCTAGCCTCGCCGCAGGAGCACGAACGAGGGGCGGTACCCGGTGAACTGGCTCATCCACGACTACCGCGAGAGCGATCTCGCGGCGGTGGTCCATCTGATCGACACCACGGCCGAACTCGGCCAGGAGTCCGTCTTCTCGCTCGCCGAGTGCATCAGCGCGCTGACCGACCGCCAGCCCTGTGTGGTCGCCGTCCACCAAGGCGTCCCCATCGGCGCGGCGCTCGCCTGCGTCACCGGCGAACGGGCCTGGGTCATGCGCATCGCGATCGCCGCCGGCTGGCGCGGCCGGGGCCTGGCCAGCGCCCTGCTCGTGGAACTGGAGCGACGGCTCATCGCCGCCCGCGTCGGGCGCATCGCGTACGTCCTGCCGGAGGAGGACATGCTCGGCGAGGGCCTCCTCAACGCCGGATACACCCGGCAGCCGGCCGTCGCCTACTTCGAGAAGACCGAGCCGCTGCACGGACCGGCCGCCGGCCTCCTCGACGACCTGGGCGGCCGTTTCCTCCCCAACGACCTGTGGGCCAAGGTCGCCGGCATGGAGAAGGAGAAGGACCTCATCGAGCGGCGCGTGGTGCTGCCGCTCGCCGAGCCCGAACGGGCCGCCTCGCACGGCGTGCGGCCTCCGCGCGCCATCACCCTCTTCGGCCCGCCCGGTACCGGCAAGACCACCTTCGCCCGGGCCATCGCCTCCCGGCTCGGCTGGCCCTTCGTGGAACTGCTGCCCTCCCGCCTCGCCGACGAGGGCAACCTGGCGGCCGCGCTGCGCGACGCCTTCGCCCGGATCGCCGAGCTGGAGCGCGTCCTCGTCTTCATCGACGAGGTCGAGGAGATCGCCCCTGTGCGCACCGAGCCCGCGCAGCCCGGCGGGATCCACGGGGTGACGAACGAGCTGCTGAAGCTGATACCGGGCTTCCGGGAGGGCGACGAGCGGCTGCTGGTGTGCGCCACCAACTCCATCCGCTCCTTGGACCCGGCATTCCTGCGGCCCGGGCGCTTCGACTACCTCATCCCGATCGGCACCCCCGACGCCGGCGCCCGCGCCGCGATCTGGTCCCGCTACACGGCGGGCCGCGCGGACGTCGACGTGAACGCCCTGGTGGCGGCCACCGAACTGTTCACCCCGGCCGACATCGAGCACGCGGCGCGGATCGCGGCGCAGGTGTCCTTCGAGCGGGACCTGGAGGCGGTGGGCGCGCGGGGCGCGGCGGCCGCGCAGCTGGGCGCGACGACGCAGGACTACCTGGCGGCGGTCCGGCAGTGCCGGCCGACGGTCACCCCGGCGATGACGGGCGAGTTCGAGGCGGACATCACCGCCCACGCCCGGTTCTGACCCGGGATTCGCCTTCGGTCGGCGCCCCCCTGACTTCCGTCCCCCGGTTGCGGCGGGGGCGGAACGCGGAACGGCCCGCGGCCACGCACGGACGTGGCCGCGGGCCTCCCGCACCTCGGCCGGACGGCCGAACCTTGCCTCGGCTACCGTCACCGCATGGGCTTCGTCATCTTCATGACCCTTCCCGGTCTGGCTCTGGTGCTCACCGCCGTGGCCTTCCTCGACCTGGCACTGGTCCGCGCGGGCCGCGCCGGACTGCTGCCCTGGCGGTGGAACGGCCGCCAGGGACAGATCTCCGCCACCGGCTTCGAGCAGCTCCACGCCAGCTTCTCGCCGGGCAAGCAGAACGAACTCAAGGAACGGCAGAGCGCCCTCGTCATGCGTGACGACGAGGAGGACGGTGCACCGCCGCGCACCCGGGTCGACCTCGACGGCGGGCGCGCCGTCATCCGGCTGCCCACCACTCCCTAAGGCGCACAGCGGTACGTGAACTCCACCGCGGCCGTGCGCTGCCCGGGCGACACCAGTTGCAGTTCCGCCTTCGCCGGGTAGCTGCCCGTGCCCTTGAAGGTCCACAGCAGGTGCAGCCGGGCCTCCCGCTGCCCGCGCGGCACCCGTTCGGTCAGCCGCTCGGACCGGGTGCCGTCGCTGCGCACCCACCGGTAGGTGAGGATGCCCGGGCGCCCGTCGGTCGTCACGACGGCCACCACATCGGCCGCCGTGTCACAGGCGGGTCCCTTGGGATCGGTGCTCACGGTCACGTCCCGGACCTCGATCCCCGGACCGAACCGCTGCCACCCGAGATACGCGAGGACCGCGGCCAGGACGAACGCCGCGAGGGCGTACCGTCGCAGGCCCGCCAGGCGGCGCCGCCCAGGTGCCGGTACGACGGCCGTCACGGCGTCGAGGGGGAACGGCGCGGGCATGGCCGCGGTGACCCCGGGACCGAAGCGGAGCACGGAGCCCTCGACCCGGTCGGGAACCACCGGCTCGGGCGCCGTCATCCTCTTCGTCGCGTCCGGGGGGCCGCTGAACCAATGGCTGCCGAGGACGGTGGCGCTGTAGTCGTCGCCGTCGGGAGCGCCGGAACCGCTCATCGTGGCACCTCCTGCTCCTTGCAGCGCAGCAGGTACTGCGAGGCCGAGGCGGATTTGTTCCCGGCGGTGGGCTTGGTGGTGACCCGGACGCCGCCGTAGCAGCCGTTGCCGCGGCTGAAGGTGTGGGACCTGACCTGGGCGGCCGTCGATCCGGCCGGGACCACGAACGACTCCGCGCCGTCGGGCACGGAGTAGGAGCCTTGCGTACCGCCCAGGAACCACTCCACGGTCACGGTGACCGAACCGGTGCCCTGCGAGCTGACCGAGATCGTCGCGTCGCCCCGGTAGACCCCGGTCTTGAGCGACACGGCGATGTCCGTGACCTTCAGCGTGGGCGTCGGTGTCGGGGTCGGCGTGGGCGACCAGGACGGAGAGGTGGACGGCGACGCGGACGCGGACGCGGACGGTGAGGGGCTCGGGGACGCGGAGGGGCTCGGACTCGGCGACGGGGAGGCGGACCCGCTCGGGCTCGGGTTCGCGCTCGGCGAGGCCGAGCCGGGCGGGGCCGCGCTCGTCGTGGCGAAGGCGCTGACCGCCGAGGCCGCGTCCGGGGCCGCGCCGATCGCGTCCGTCGTCAGGACCAGTACGGTTCCCAGCACGAGCGCCACGCCCGCCGCGAGCCAGCCGCGACGGCCCGGAGCCCAGCCGGAACCGCCGGGCACGGTGGTCGTGGCGACCGCCGTGGTGCCCGCCGCCGCGCCACCCGCCGAGGGGAACAGCAGCGGCAGCAGGGCGGCCAGCGCCGCCAGCTTGCGCTGACCGCGTTCCTCCCACTCGGGCCCGTACGCCGCCAGCGCCACGCCCTCCAGCTCGGCCACGAACGCCTCGGCGTTCTCCGGCCGCTGCTCGGGCGCCTTCGCGAGGCCGCGCCGGATCAACGGGCGTACGGGCTCGGGCGCCTCGGTCTCGGGGACCGGCGCCTCGATGTGCTGGACGGCGAGTTCGGCGAAATTCTCCCCGTCGAAGGGCTTGCGGCCGGTGAGGCACTCGAAGAAGGTCGCCGTCGCCGCGTAGACGTCGGCCGCGGGCGAGGCCGGGCGGCCCTGCCACTGCTCGGGAGCCATGTAGGCGGGGGTTCCGGCCACGCCGGGCGTGCTGCCCCGGTTCGCCGCGATCCCGAAGTCCACCAGCTTCGACGAGCCGTCCGGAGCGACCAGCACGTTCTCCGGCTTGTAGTCGCGGTGGACCACGCCTGCCCGGTGCGCCGCCGCGAGCCCCAGCAAGGAGCCCTTGAGGACCACCAGCGCGGCCTCGGCGTCGGCCCGCCCGGACTGCTTCAGGAGGGCGCGCAGGGAGATCCCGTCCACCAGCTCCATGACGATGGCGGCGCCGCCGGACGCCTCCACGTACTCGTACAGCCTGACCACGTACGGGGTCTGCAGCCCGCCCAGGAGGCGGGCCTCGGCCCGGAACTCGCCGACGAAGGCCGGGTCCTGGCGCAGCCGGTCGCTGAGGTACTTCACCGCGACCGGGGTGCCCGTACCGTCGTGGACGGCGAGCACCACGCGGCCGCTGCCGCCCGAGCCGAGCTCACGGACCTCGGTGTAACCGGGGACCGACCAGGCCGCCCTTGTGTCCTTCATCGTTCCCGCCCCTCTGCCTGTCGTGTGGCGCCGCCGTGTCCGCTCGGACGACCGGTCCGGGACCGTCGTCCGCCGGCCTCCCCGGGCCGGACGTCCCAAGGGACGTGGTTTCCGCCGTGGCCGGTTCCCCACCACGGCGGATGGCTCAGGCCGCGGCCGACAGCGCGCCGATCATGGCGTGCAACCGGTCGGCCGCCGCCTGCCCGAAGGCCGGATCGTTGATGTGCGTGTCGTAGTCGTAGAGCCTGGTGGTACTTCCCCGCAGGCCCTCGCGCAGCGCCGAGAACAAGGCCCGGTCCGCGTCGGCGTCATGGTAAAGCCCACCCGGCGCGCCGAGCGTGGACAGTCCACGGAGCGGGACGCAGACCGCCGTGGGTCCGTTCGCCACGCGCAGTTTGGCGGCGACCCGACGGCCGAGTTCCGCGCACTCGGCCGGGGTCGTACGGGTCACGGTGACGGACGGATTGTGGACGTGGACGCCCCGCTCGCGGACCTGCGGGGGCAGGCTCTCCAGCGGGCCGAACTTCACCATGTCCAGCGCCCCCAGGCTCACCACCTGCGGGATTCCGGCCCGCCCGGCCGCGCTGAGCCGGTCCGGGCCCGCGCTGAGGACGCCCCCGCACAGGTCGTCGGCGAGCTCGCTGAGGGTGAGGTCGAGGACGCCGGCGAAGACCCCTTGGCCGGCGAGGGTCTCCAAGGTACGGCCGCCGGTGCCGCTGACGTGGAAGACCAGCACCTCGTAGCCCAGTTCCGTCAGCCGCTCGCGCGCCGCGTCCACCCCGGCCGTGGTCACGCCCGCCATGCTCGCCGCGATCAGGGGGCGGCCGCCCGTGCCCAGCCGGGGCGGGCGGCCCTCCGGGGAGGTGCGGGCGTAGGACCTGGCCATGCCGGTGATCGCCGCCACGGCGTTCGCCAGGATCGGTGCGGAGACGCTGTTGATCCCCGCGATGTCCACCACGCTGTACATCATGGTGATGTCCGAGGAGCCCACGTAGGGGCGGACGTCACCGGACGCCATGGACGAGACCATCAGTTTGGGTACGCCCAGCGGCAGGGCGCGCATCGCCCGGGTGGCGATGGAGGTGCCGCCGCTGCCGCCGACGGCGAGCACCCCGTGCAGCCGGCCCTCGGTGTGCAGGCGTAAGAGGGTCGCCTCCGCGCCCCTCGCCATGGTGGTCACGGCCGCACCCCGGTCGGCGGCCGTGCGCAGTTCCGACAGTTCCGTGCCCGCCGCCCGGGCCACCGCGTCACGCGGGACGTCGGCGGGCACCCGGGGTTCGCCCATGATTCCTGTGTCGACCAGTACCACTTCGACGCCGGCGCGCAGCAGCCTCTCGCGCAGCCAGCCGTACTCCACACCCTTGGTGTCCAAGGTTCCCACCAGCACGACGTTCGTCATGTGTGCAATGTCCATGCAGGTAAGGGTGTTGGCAAGTGCAAGTGTGGGTCAAACCTTCAGGAGCCCCAACAGTCGCTCCAGGAAGGGAAGTTGGGAGGGGATCAGCATGTTTTGCGCCAGTGTCGGAGCGAACCAGGCCACCTTGTCCAGCTCCGGGAAGTCCTGGACGTTCCCGGAGTGCGGCGGCCACTCCATCGAGAAGGTCCCGGGCACCATCAGCGCGGGGTCGAGATCCGCCTCCACCGCCCAGATGGTCACCAGCTTTCCGCTGGTCAGCCGCACTTCGCCCAGCGGCAGGTAGTCACCCTCCGGCGGAGGCAGCCCGATCTCCTCGGTGAATTCCCGACGGGCGGCGTCCCTCGGGGTCTCCTCCGGGCCGTATTCACCCTTGGGGATGGCCCAGTCGCCGCTCTTCCGGCCGGCCCAGAGCGGTCCGCCCATATGTCCGAGGAGTACCTCGACACCGGACTCCGCCTCCGGACCGGTCCGCCGGAAGAGGAGCAGTCCGGCACTGCGTTTGTGCGTCATGGGTCCATCCATGCCCCGTACGGACCCCTGCCAATGACGTGCGGTACGCGTTTTCGCCGTCAGTGGTCGTGCGGTCCCTGCCGGTGCACCGGACCGTGCGCGTCCGCGCAGTGGGCGTCGGACGCGCCGCCCGCGCGGCCGACCGTCAGGAGGGAGTCCTGCGCGTGATCCACCTGCAGGGTGGTGTGCGTGATCCCGTACTCCTTGTCGAGCAGCGCCTCCAGGTCCCGGCGGACGGCGTGGCAGTCGCCCGCCGGCTCCACCAGTACGTGCGCGGACAGCGCCGCCTGACCCGAGGTGATCGTCCAGATGTGCAGGTCGTGCACCTCGGTGACGGGCGGGTGCCCGGCCAGCCGGTCGCCGACCGCGTCCGGGTCCACATGGGCCGGAGCCGCCTCCAGGAGGATCCGACCGGACTCGCGGACCAGCCCGTAGCCCGCCTTGAGCATCAGCACCACCACGACCAGCGTGGCGATCGCGTCCGCCTGCCGGAAACCGGTGGTCAGCACGACCACACCGGCGATCGCGGTCCCGATGAAGGCGAACAGGTCGTTCAGGATGTGCTGATAGGCACCCTCGACGACGAGCGTGGAACGGTTCGCCCGGGAGATGCACCAGGCCGCGGCCACATTGACCACGATGCCCGCGAGCGCCGTCACCACGACCAGCCCGCCCTCCACGGGCGGCGGGTCCATCAGCCGCCGCACCGCCTCGTACGCCAACCAGAGCCCCAGCAGGATCAGCGTCAGCCCGTTGGCCTGGGCGGAGAGTATCTCCGCCCGCTTGAGGCCGTACGTGAAACCCCCGCGGGCCGGGCGCGCGGCCAGCCGCATGGCGATCAGCGCCAGGACGATCGAGACGGCGTCCGTCAGCATGTGGGCCGCGTCCGAGATCAGGGCCAGCGAGTTGGCCATGACGCCGATGACCACCTCGACGGCCATGAACCCGCCGATCAGGGCGAGCGCGATCGCCAGCCAGCGCCGGTCGGCGTCCGCCGACACGCCGTGGCTGTGCCCTCCGGGTCCATGGCCGTGGCCATCCGACCCGGGTCCGTGTCCGTGGCCGTCGTGCGCGTGGTCGTGCCCACTCATGGCGTCCCCCGTCTCGTCGCGGCACCCGTGTGTTCGGTTCCGTCGCGTGAAGTGAAGCGCACCCCGGCGGGATCGGCAAAGGCTGCAACGGGGACCGTTGTCATTACCCATAAGAGGGCTCTGACCTGCGACGATGCCCGACCGGTGCCGGACCCTCGGGATCGTGGGAAAATCTGGTCATGGTCCAGCGCCCCGGTGTGCCGACCGCGCCCCAGCTCGTCCTCGTGACCGACTGGGGCGCCACCGAGATGGATCCCGACCGGATCTACCACGTCGGTCGGGACCCCCTTTGCGAGATCTGCCTCGACGACGCCCGCGTCTCCTGGCACCACGCGATCCTGCGCCCGGACGGCGACCACTGGACGCTGGAGGACGAGGGCAGCACCAACGGCACCTACGCCGACGGCCACCGGGTCCACGAGTGGAGCGTCGGCGTCGGCACCGAACTGCGCTTCGGCAGCGTCGACGACGGGCCGCGCGCCGCCGTCATCGGCGCCGCCCCACCGGAGGCCCCTCCGCCGCCTCCGCCGCCCCCGCCTCCCCCCGCGGCGGGCACGGGCCGGCCCTCCCCGGTCGCGAACCCGTCCATGACCGGCACCTTCCGGCAGCCGACGACCGTACGACCGCTGCCCGTCCGCACCACCGTCCGCATCGGCCGAGCCCCCGACAGCGACCTCGTCGTCGACGACCTCACCGTGTCCCGCCGGCACGCCGAACTGCACGCCCTCGCCGACGGCAGCTACGAGATCGTCGACGTCGGCAGCCACAACGGCACCTACCTCAACGGCACCGCCGTCACCCGGGCCACCCCCGTCACCGAGGGCGACATCGTCGGCATCGGCCACTCGGTCTTCTGCCTCGTCGGCGACCAGCTCCAGGAGTACGTGGACACCGGCGAGGTCTCCCTCGACGTGCAGGGCCTCACGGTCGTCGTCGACCGCGGCCGCAAGACCCTCCTCGACGGGGTCTCCTTCCCGGTCGGCGCCAAATGCCTGCTCGCCGTCGTGGGTCCGAGCGGAGCCGGTAAATCCACCCTGCTCGGCGCACTGACCGGCCTGCGCCCCGCCGACCGGGGCACCGTCCTGTACGACGGGCGCGACCTCTACCGCGACTACGCCGAGCTGCGCAGCCGAATCGGCCTCGTCCCGCAGGACGACATCCTGCACTCCCAGCTCACCGTCCGGCGCGCGCTGACGTACGCCGCCGAACTGCGCTTCCCGCAGGACACCGCCAAGGCCGAACGCCAGGCCCGGGTCGATGAGGTGATCGGTGAACTCGGCCTCGAACAGCGCGCCGACCTGCCCATCCACAGCCTCTCCGGCGGCCAACGCAAACGCGTCTCCGTCGCCCTGGAACTGCTCACCAAGCCCTCCCTGCTCTTCCTGGACGAGCCCACCTCCGGCCTCGACCCCGGCATGGACCGCTCGGTGATGAACATGCTGCGCGACCTCGCGGACGACGGCCGCACGGTCATCGTCGTCACCCACAGCGTGCTCAACCTCGAAGGCTGCGACCGCCTCCTGGTCCTCGCGCCCGGCGGGCGCATCGCCTACTTCGGCGCCCCCGGAGATGCCCTCGACTTCTTCGGCTTCGACCAGTGGCCCGAAGCCTTCGAGGCCTTCGAGAACCAGCGCGAGCGCGACTGGGCCGGGGAGTACCGGGCCTCACCGCTGCAGCGCCGCCACATCGACGCCGTCGCCGGCCTGCCCCCGCTCACGGCCCGGTCGGAACGGGCCGCCGGCGTCCCGCCGCACCCGCCACCCAAGGCCCAGAGCTGGGGCTCCCAGCTCTCCACCCTGATCCGGCGGTACGCCGCCGTGCTCCGGTCCGACCGCACCTTCCTGGTCATCATGGTCGCGCTGCCGTTCGTCATGGGCGCCATGACCCGCGCTCTGGCCGGTAACACCCTCAACGCCGAGACGGCCCTGAACGCCCTGTTCATCCTGTGCGTGGGCGGAGTCCTGATCGGCGCCGCCAACGCGGTGCGCGAACTCGTCAAGGAACGCGTCATCTACCAGCGGGAGCGTTCCGTCGGCCTGTCCCGGTCGGCCTACCTGATGTCCAAGATCGTGGTCCTCGGCGCGATCACCGTCGCCCAGGCCGTGGTCCTCACCCTCGTCGGCCTCGCCGGAGTCACCATCAACGCCCCGGGCGGCCGCGGCAACTTCATGCCACCACTCCTCGAAATCACCCTCGCCGTCGCCCTGCTGTCCCTCACGGCGATGGTGCTCGGCCTGCTGATCTCCGCCCTGGTGGCCAAGGAGGAGGTCACCATGCCGCTGCTGGTCCTCCTCACGATCGTCCAGGTCGTCTTCTGCGGTTCCCTGCTGAAACTCACCGGCGTCCCCGTCATCGAACAGCTGGCCTGGTTCGTACCGGCCCGGTGGGCCATGGGGGCGATGGCGGGCACCATCGACCTCGGCGCGATCGTGCCCGGCAAGATCACCCAGGACCCGCTGTTCGACCACGAGGCCCACCTGTGGCTCCTTGAGATGGGCATGCTCGTCGTCCTGTCCGTGCTGTTCGGCGTCCTGGTCGCCCGGCTGCTGCGCCGCCACGAGCCGACCATCATGCGGAAGTAGGCCTCATGAGCAGCCCGCTGGGATACCCCGGAGGCGAGGTGGCGGACTTCCGGCCCACCCACGTGGTGCCACAGGAGGGGCTGTCCGCCTGGGAGAGCCCCGACGTCTCCCGGCCGACCGTGCCCCTGGACCCGTTCCTACCCGTGCAACTGCTGTCCCGGCGCGGGGAGTGGGGGGAGGTCCTGTGCGCCAACGGCTGGTCCGCCTGGGTGGACGGACGGCTGCTGGTCGCCGTGCCGCACCCGCCGCCGACGGCCGGCGGACGTCCCCCGGTCCGCTCCGAGGACCCGCGGCCGCTGCTCACCCGGGGCTCCGAGGCGCTGGAACGCTACCGGCGCGCCGTGGACGAGCTCGCCTCGGGCAGGATCGACACCGATGCCTTCCGCCGCTCCGTACGCGGACTGCGTGCCGGAGTGGTCATCGACGGCGAGTCGGTGTGGCTCTACGACGAGAAGTCGGGCCGGTGGCTCTACGACGACGGGGACCGCATGACGACCTACGCGGTGGTCGCCGGACCGGGGGCCCCGGCCGCGCCCGAACCCGGGCGCCCCCCGCCCCCCACGGAGGTGCCGCCCACGGACCCGCGTCCGGACGGCGAGGACGCCGTACGCAGGGAAAGGACCCCGACCGACGCGGTCGGAGTCCCGCGCGAACGCCCCGGGGACGCCCCCGACCGGTCGGGGGCCCATGACCCGACCCGGATCGTGGACACCCGCGACCCCGGAGGCGACTGACGGTGGCCGAGGAGCACACGGAGCGCGCCGGCGGGTCCCCCACCGACCTGCGCGGGCAGCAGATCGCCGGGTACCTGGTGGAAAGCGAGATCGGGCGCGGCGGCATGGCCGTCGTCTACGAGGCACGGGACCTGCGCCTGGACCGGCGGGTGGCCCTGAAACTGCTGGCTCCCGAGCTGGCCCGGAACGACACCTTCAGGCAGCGGTTCGCCCACGAGTCGAAGGTGGCCGCGGCCATCGAGCACCCGCACATCGTTCCCGTGTTCGAGGCGGGGGAGGCGGAAGGGCTGCTCTACATCGCCATGCGCCTCGTCGAGGGACCGGACCTGCGGGTGATGCTGGACCGGACGGGCCCGCTGCCGGTGGCGACGGCCGCGCGGATCGCCGGCCAGGTGGCCTCCGCGCTGGACGCGGCACACGCCCACGACCTCGTCCACCGGGACGTGAAGCCGGGCAACATCCTGATCGCGCCGGGCACGGACCGGGACCACCCGGAACACGCCTACCTCACGGACTTCGGACTGACGAAGAAATCGCTGTCCCTGACCGGGTTCACGACCGACGGACAGTTCGTCGGGACCCTGACCTACGTGGCGCCGGAACAGATCTCCGGCAAGCCCGTGGACGGCCGCTGCGACGTCTACAGCCTGGGGTGCGTCGTCTACGAGGCCCTCGTCGGGGAACCGCCCTTCCAGCGGGACGACGACATCGCCCTGCTGTGGGCCCACCAGTACGACGCCCCGCCCGCGCCGAGCTCACGGCGGCCGGACCTGCCGGAGGCGGTCGACGAGGTCCTGGCGAAGGCGCTGGCCAAGTCGCCGGACGACCGGTGGAACAGCTGTCTGGAGTTCACCGGAGCCCTGCGCCGCGCGGGAGAGGGCGACCGACCGCCGACGACCGAACCGTCCGACGACGGCGCGGCGGTGCGGGCCGCGCGAACCGACCTGCCCGCCCCGCCGCCGGTGCCGTCATGGGCGCTCCCGGTGTTCGACCCGCCGGGACCCGCGGCATCCGGGGCGTCCGGCCGTTCGGCCTGATCCGCTCCAGGACGAGCTGGTCCGCTTCCGGTGCGCGAGAACCGTACGGACGACGAGTCGACCGGTCTACTCCGGCGTCGCGGGCGTCGCGCCGGTCGTGGTGGCCGGAGTGTCGACCCGTCCGCCGCGGCGCAGCGGACGGGCCGCAAGGGCGCCCAGGAAGCCCGCCACCGCACCCCACAACAGCCCGAGCCCGACATTGCGCCACAGCACGGGCTCCAGCCGCACCTGGCCGCCGAGGCCGTCCACCTCACCGATGCCCAGCAGCGAGAGGCCGAACTGCGCCTGGATCCGGCCCAGCAGGCAGACCGCCAAGGTCGCCAGGGCCAGCGCCACGCCCAGGTGGAGGGCGTGCTGCCAGGGGCGGACGTGGGCGGGGGAGCGTACGGCGGCCAGGACGCCCGTGCCGAGCAGCAGGACGGCGGCCACCACCACCAGCCACCACGCCCGGGAGTCCTGCTCCGCGAGCGCGGAGACGTCGATCCGGGACGGGTCGGAGCCGCGCAGGACCTGGTCCAGCACCTGTGGCATCGGCAGCCCGAAGGGCCCCTCGACGTTGCCCTCCCAGGCGCCGCCGAAGCCCAGGGTGAGCGCGAGCCAGACGAGGTTCGGCAGCCCGAGCAGGATCACGGCCAGGGTCCGGTCGGCATGGCCCTGGGTGGCGGCCACGACCACGCCGACCCCGATGCCGAGGACGACGTAGGCGAGGAGCAGCAGCATCGTGGCGAAGGCCGCCGGACGCAGTGCCGAGTGGAAGCGGACCAGCCGCGCCGGCAGCGGGGCGCGGCGCGAGACCAGCAGGGCGATCAGCAACAGGCCCAGGATCCACAGCAGTCCGTACAGGAGGGTGGCGGGCAGGTCGGCCCGGAAGCCCACCGTGGGCGCGGCGTCGAGCAGTTCGGTGATGGTCCCGATGGGGGAGTCGCCGGTGGAGATGCCGAAGGTCTCGCGGGCGAGGAAGGCGACCCCGGTCAGGGCGAGCAGCCAGAGCACCACCAACGGGAGAGCGCGGCCGAGGAGTTCGCGGGGTCGGGCCACGGCCCGGTTGTGCAGGGGACGGAGGAAGAGGTAGCCGGTGAGCAGGGCGCCGGCCAGACTCACCGAGAGGGGGACCACCGACAGGCTCACCTCGGCCCCCGCCAGCGAACCGGCACCGCCCGACACCTCCAGCGAACCGCCCGCCGCCATCACCACGACCGCGGCGACCACATGCGGGAAGGCACCGCCCGGAAGGTCGCCCGCGCCCGCGCACCACAGCCCGGCGGTGGCGACGACGGCCATCACCACGAATCCCGCGACGACGGCGACGAGGGCGTCCCGCCATGCCCTCGCGGAGCCCCCCGACGATGAAGATCCTGGCGTCGGACTCACCCTGCCACCGTGACACCCTCGGCTTGCGGGCACCACCCGGACGGCGCACACAATGGTCCCCGGGGAACTCACTCCTCCTGGGAAGAAGAGCCCGTGACCACACAACCGTCCGGCCGACCGCCGTCTCGAGAACGCCCCACCGGGCCGCCCTCCGGCCCGCTCTCGGGCGGGCAGCAGGGGCCTCCGCCACCGCCGCCGCCGGCGCCGCCGGGTGGGCCCGGAGGCCCGGCGGGCCCCGGTGGTTCGGGTCAGGGATCCGCGAACGGGCCCTGGTGGCGGTCGGTCCCACGGCTGGTCACCGCGCTGGTCGCGGTGGCGGCGGTCGTGGCGCTGGCCGTGGTCCTCATCCGGCCGAGCGGGACCACCGACAACGCCGGCGGCGAGGTGTTCCTCCAGCCGGTCGCCGCCACCGGCCCCGACCCCTTCACCGAGTCCACGGTGGTGAAGGACGCGCCGCCCCCGCCGGAGACCCCGCCACCCTCTCCCCAGGGCACCGGCACCGCCCAGGTCAGCCCGAGCGCCAGCCCGACCGGTCCGGTGGGCACCAGGAGCGTCAGCGGCTCCGCGCCGGGCGTGTACGGCGGCACCAGGAACGTCGCCAGCTGTGACGTCGAGAAGCTGATCGGATCGCTCGGCGCCGACCCCGCCAAGAACGCGGCCTTCGCCTCGGGGCTCGGCATCCAGCCGGCCGCCGTTCCCGGCTACCTCCGCTCGCTCACCTCGGTGCAGCTGCGGATGGACACCCGGGTGACGAACCACAGCTACCGGGACGGCAAGCTCGTCCCCTACCAGGCCGTGCTGCAGGCCGGGACGGCCGTGCTGGTGGACGACCGGGGCGTGCCCCGGGTGCGCTGCGCGTGCGGGAACCCGCTGGGTCCGCCGGTGGCGCTGAAGGCCGCCCCGAAGCGTTTCGGACAGACGTGGCCCTCCTACCAGCCGACGAAGGTGGTGGCCATCGCGCCGGCGCCGACCGTCATCACCAAGATCGTGATCTACGACCACCGGGACAACCAGTGGTACGAGCGCCCCAAGGGCGACCACCAGGGCAAGCCCAAGCCCGACCGGCCGATTCCGCCGCCGCCCGTCCCGACGCCGCCGCTCACGCCGACCCCGACGGTGACGAACCCGCGCCCGTCCGGGACCTCGCCGAGGCCGACCCCGTCCGGGACCTCCCCCAGCCCGTCCGGGACCTCGCCGACACCGTCGAAGTCCCCGTCGACATCGCCGTCGAAGTCCCCCTCGGAGTCGCCGTCGAAGTCCCCCTCCACGTCGCCCTCGAAGTCGCCGTCCGAGTCGCCCTCGAAGTCGCCGTCGGAGTCACCGAAGAAGTCTCCGTCGGAGTCACCGAAGACCACCCCGGCCGAGTCACCGAAGCCGTCCCCCTCCGAGTCACCCAAGCCGTCCCCGTCGGAGTCACCGAAGACGACCCCGGCCGAGTCACCGAAGGCGTCGCCCTCGCCGTCGTCCGCCGAGTCGAAGCCGCCCTCGCCGACACCTTCGACCCCGCCCTCCGCGCCGACCGCGCAGTCACCGACTCCGAAGTCCGCCGCTCCCGCGACCACCGCGGCTCCGGCGTCTCCCACGGCCGCCGTGACTCCCCGGTCCTCCGCGCCGCGCCCGCAGACCTCGGCCGCACCCCCGCCCCCGTCCGCTCGGCCGTCCGCTCCGCCGAAGCCGACGCCGGAACCGGCCAGGACGGCCCCGCAGGAGCCCGAGGTTCCCGCCCAGGAAAGCTGACCGCCCCGCCCACGACGGTGTCTCCCTCCCCGCACGGGGAGGGAGACACCGTCACGGACCGGGGCGTGGTGGCGGACCGAGGGTCAGCCGCGGCCGCGGCGGGAGAGGGTGTCGCCCGCGGCGCCCACCGCGAGACCGAGGGCGATCATGACGATGTAGCTGTAGATCTCGTAGCCGTCGGGGGCGAGGAAGCGGACGAAGCCCATGAAGTGGATCCAGCCGAGCCACTCGTGCAGCAGGCCGCTCGCGCCGCCGACGACGAGGACGAAGCAGAGCACACCCGTGACGGTGGCCAGGGGAGACTTCGGGGTGGTGGAGGTCATGCTCCGACGGTAGGAGTCGGCCACCCGGCGGGGCATCGGCCTTAGGGCGGCCCCCACTCGTACTTAAGTATTCGGTACGGGGCGCGGCCGCCCGCTCCCGCACCCGCCCCCGTAGATTTCCACCCCATGCGCCGCATCCACCGCACCCGCCGGGACTGGGCCGCCGACCTGGCCCTGTTCCTCTTCGCCGCCTGCTTCGCCGCCGTCAGCTCGCGGTCCATCCCGGTTGCGGAGAGCCTCGGCCCGGGCTGGCGGGCCGCCGACCAGGTCGTCAGCGGACTGGGGTGCGCGGCCGTCCTGCTGCGCCGGCGGTGGCCGGTCCAGCTGGCCGTGGGGCTGCTCCTGGCCGGGAGCGTGGCGCACTACCTGACCGGCCCGGCGATGGTGGCCGTGTTCACGGTGGCCGCGACCCGGCCGTGGAAGGCCACGGCCGGGGTGGCGGCACTGGTCTTCGGCCCGCTGCCCTTCTTCCTGTGGCAGCTGCCCGACATGTCCGAGGACCGGGCCGGCGCGGCGGTGACCTACTTCGCCCTGATCGCCGGGGCCATCGGCTGGGGGCTGTTCCGACGGTCCCGGCAGCAGCTCATCGCCTCGCTGCGCGAGCGCGCCGAGCTGGCCGAGGCGGACGCGGAATCACGTGCCGAGCGGGCCCGGATGGAGGCGCGGGAGGAGATCGCCCGCGAGATGCACGACGTACTCGGCCACCGGCTGTCGCTGCTCAGCGTGCACGCGGGCGCCCTGGAGTTCAATCCCGGCGCCCCAGGGGCGGAGATCGAGCGGGCCGCCGGGGTGATGCGCGAGAGCGCCCATCTGGCGCTCCACGACCTGCGCGAGGTGATCGGCGTACTGCGGACGGGGCCGGGTACCGGGGGCGCGGAGGGCGGCGAGCGTCCGCAACCGGAACTGGCGGACCTGCCCCGCCTGGTGGCCGAGGCCAGGGCCGCGGGCGGACCGATCGAGCTGGCCGGACCGCCCGAAGGGGCCGCGCCACCCGCCCTGGTGGGGCGTACGGCGTACCGCATCGTGCAGGAGGCGCTGACCAACGTACGCAAGCACGCGCCCGGTGCGGCGGCCGAGGTGCGGGTGACCGGGGGCCCGGGCGACGGGCTGACGGTGGAGGTCCGCAACACCCGGCCACCCGGAGCGGACCCGGACACCGGCGCGGTCCCGGGGCCGGCCGAGGGCGGCGGGCAGGGACTGATCGGACTGGCCGAACGTGCCCGGCTGGCCGGCGGGAAACTGACGGCCCTACCGGCCGACGGAGGGTTCCGGGTGCGGGCCTGGCTACCCTGGCAGGGCTGACCGGGGGCCAGGACGGGACCCGGGGCACGAAGGACGCGACGAGAGACGGGGGACGAGGCACCGGTGATCCGCCTCCTGCTGGTCGACGACGACGCGATCGTCCGGGCCGGACTGCGCCTGATGCTGGGCGGCGCTCCGGACATCGAGCTGGTCGCGGAGGCCGCCGACGGGGCGGAGGTGCCCGCGCTGGTCGCCGCGCACGCCCCCGACCTGGTCCTGATGGACATCCGGATGCCCGGCGTCGACGGGCTGGCCGCCACCGAGCGGCTCCGGGCCCTGCCCGGTGCCCCCGAGGTGCTGGTCCTGACCACCTTCCACACCGACGCGCACGTCCTGCGGGCGCTGCGGGCCGGAGCGGCCGGGTTCCTCCTCAAGGACACCCCGCCGCAGGAGATCGTGACGGCCATCCGGACGGTGGCCGCCGGCGACCCGGTGCTCTCCCCGGCCGTCACCCGCCGGCTCATGGACCAGGTGGCGGGCGACTCGGGCCAGGAGACCCGGGCGACCTCGGCCCGTGCCCGGCTGGCGCTGCTGGCCGAGCGCGAGCGCGAGGTGGCCCTGGCGGTCGGGCGCGGCCTGTCCAACGCGGAGATCGGACGGGACCTCCACCTGGCACTGCCCACCGTGAAGACCCACGTGTCGCGGATCCTGACCCGGCTCGACCTCAACAACCGCGTCCAGATCGCCCTGTTGGTCCATGACGCGGCCTTGGCGGACGACACACGACCGTGAGCCGCCCGGCCCACGGGCGCCTCGGCCCGATGGCCCGACGACCCGACCCGAGCCGTGTCGGACCGGGCACGGAGGGTGTCCGAGGCTCCCGCAGGGACACCGGCGGGCGGGAGTGAGACCCTGGCTGCATGGCCCGTAGGGCAGAGAACCCCGCCGTCGGCTGGCCGGCGAGGCCGGACACCAGCCTCGCGCTCAACCGCATGGGCACCTTCGACTGGGACCTCGACAGCGGACGGATGCATCTCGATCCCACCGCCCTCGAGGTGCTCGACCTGCGCCCGGACGAGTACGACGGGACCCCCGGCGGACTCCGGAGCCGCCTGGCACCCGGTGAGGAGGCCCGCCTCGACACCAGGGTCGCGCAGGCGATCAAGGACGGCCGCAGCCACTACGGGGCGTACGTCCGCAGCCGCGCCCGCGACGGTTCATCGACCTGGACCCATATCCAGGGGCACATCCTGCGGGAGCCGTCCGGTCGCCCGTACCGCGTCATCGGGATCCTCCGCGACGCCGCCCACGACCCCGGCGAGCCCGGTGCCGGCGGCGAGGAGATCGAGGGGCGACGCCGGATGACCGGCGTCGTGGAGCGGACCACCGCCATCCTCGCCCACGCCCGCACCGTCAACGACGTGACCGACATCCTCAAGGACCCGCAGGCCCTCGGACACCTCGGCGCGGTCAGCGTGATGCTGGGCGTCGTCGACGGCGGCCGCATCCACCTCGTCGCGGAGGGGCAGCTCGGCTCGTACGTGCCCGAGATCGAGTACACGCGTATCGACGCGCGACTCCCGATGAGCGAGGCCGTACGCACCATGCAGTCGGTCATCCTCGTCTCCCGGGAGGAGTTCCAGCACCGCTACCCGGACCTGTGGCCGTACATCGAGCCGCTGTCCGTCCGCAGCGGCGTCTACCTCCCGCTGATCGCCCAGGGACGGCCCATCGGAGCGCTCGGGCTGCTCTACACACGGGAGGGCGAGTTCACCGCAGAGGAACGGAACCTGCTGATGGCGCTCGGCAGCGGGGTCGCGCAGAGCCTCCAGCGGGCCATCCTCTTCGAGCAGGAGCACGACCTGGCCGAAGGACTCCAACGCGCCATGCTGCCCCGCCGGATCCCGGACGTGCCGGGCGCGCGGATCGCCGTACGGTACCGGTCCGCCCGGATGGGGCGGGACATCGGCGGCGACTGGTACGACGTGGTCCCCCTCGGCGAGGGCAGGGTCGGGGTGATGATCGGCGACGTCGAGGGCCACGACACGGACGCGGCGGCCGTCATGGGGCAGCTGCGCATCGTCATGCGCGCCTACATCGTCGAGGGACACACGCCGGGCGCCGCGATGGCCCGGGCCTCGGCCTTCCTGCGCGAGCTGGAGACGGAACGCTTCGCCACCTGCACCTACGCCGAGGTGGACCTCACCACCGGGATGGCCCGACTGGTCCGCGCCGGGCACCTCGACCCGGTGGTGAAGCGCGGCGACGGCAGCGTCCACCGCGTCCAGGTGGCCGGCGGGCTGCCGCTCGGCCTGCCGCCCCGGGAGCAGTCCGGAACCGGCTCCGGCTACCCGGTCACCAGCCTCGAACTGCACCCCGGGGACACCCTGCTGCTGTGCACCGACGGCCTGATCGACCGCCCGGGCGCCGACTCGGACAGCGGGATGCGGGAGCTGCTGGCCGCGGTCCACAGCGGCCCGATCGACGTGGAGGAACTCGCCGACGTGCTGTGCGACCTGGTCGGCGACTCGGGCGGCGGGGACGACATGGCGATGCTCGTCCTGCGCCGCCGCGGCACCCCGACCGCGCGCGGCGGCGGTCCGCTGCAGCAGCGGCTGGAGCCCGGCGACACGAAGGCCCCGGCGCTTGCCCGGCACCTGATCCGGGCGGCGGTGGCGGCCTGGGGCGCGCGGCACCGGGCCGACGAGATCGAACTGGCGGCGGACGAGCTGATGACCAACGCCCTGGTCCACACGGAGGGCGGCGGTCACGTCAGCATGCGGCTGACGGCGCAGGGCCGGATCCGGATCGAGGTGGAGGACAGCAGCAGCGCCCTGCCCAGGCGGCGCGAGGCGGGCGACTGGGCGGTGTCGGGGCGCGGGCTGATGCTGGTGGACCGGCTCGCGGACGAGTGGGGGGTGGAGCCCCGGGGCGGCGGGAAGTGCGTGTGGTGCGAGTTCGAACTGGCGGGCCCGGAGGACACGGGCTGAGAGCCGGGCGAAACGCCCGCCGGACACCCGGACACCCGGACACCACCGGACCCCATCGGCCCCTGGGACCCGCGCCGTCAGAGGCGTACCAGTGTGACCTCGGTGGCCTTCACGCTCGTCCACACCGAGGCGCCGTCCACGATGCTCAGTTCGGCCGCCGCGTCGGGGGTGATCTCGGCGACCAGATCGGGCGCGGTGTCCGAGGCGACCAGCACCCGCAGTCGGCTGCCGACCGCGGTGATCTCCCGTACGGTGCCCGGCCAGACGTTGCGGGGGCTGCCGCCGGGCCGGTCCGTGTGCACGGAGACCGCCTCCGGAGCGATGATCGCCAGCGCCTTCGCGCCCTCGGGCAGCGCCTCGGCGACCACGAGCCGGCCGCCCGCCGCGAGGGTGAGCCCGTCGGCCGACGCCGTGCCCGGCCAGGCGTTGCGGCCCAGCATGCGGGCCACCCACGGGGACCGCGGGTGCCGCGTCACCTCCGCGGGCGGTGCGTCCTGCAAGGCCCGGCCGTCGGCGAGTACGAGGACCCGGTCGGCCAGCGAGACGGCCTCGACGGGATCGTGGGTGACGATGAGGCAGACCCCGCCGAAGCCGGCCAGATGGGTGCGCAGGGTGTGCCGCACGCGGGCCCGGGTGGTCTGGTCGAGCGCGGCGAGCGGTTCGTCCAGCAGGAGGAGCCGGGGGCGGGCGGCCAGCGCCCGGGCCAGCGCCACCCGTTGGGCCTGGCCGCCGGAGAGCTGGGCGGGCCTGCGATCGGCGAGGTGCGACACACCGAGCCGGTCCAGCCAGGCCAGGGCCTCGCGCCGGGCCTGCGCGCGCGGCACCCCGCGGGCGCGCAGCCCGTACGCGGTGTTGGCCACGGCGGTCAGGTGCGGGAACAGCGCCCCGTCCTGCGGTACCCAGGCCACCTGGCGCTTGTGCGGAGGCAGGGCGGTGACGTCGGTGTCACCGAGGCGCAGTGCGGCGTGGGCCCGCGGGGTGAGGCCGAGGAGGGCGCGCAGCAGGGTGGTCTTGCCGGCGCCGTTCTCGCCGACCACGGCGATGGTGGTGCCCGGTTCGGCGTCGAGCGTGAGCTCGTTGAAGCCGGTGACGGTGGCGTGCAGGGGCCAGCGGCCGCCGTCGTGGGGCGGCGCGACACCGCCGACGCCGGTGGTGGTGCGGGCGCTGCCGGAGGGGTGGTCGGCTTCGGCGGGCGGCTCCTCGGGGACCGGCGCCGGAGCGGCCTCGCGGGCCACCGGGGTGCCCGTCCAGCGTCCGCGCAGGGCGATCAGTACACCCATGGCGATCGCCAGGAGCAGCAGCGAGACGGAGGTGGCGGCCTCGGGCTTGTCCTGCAGCAGCAGGTACACCTGGAGCGGCAGGGTCTGGGTGGTCCCGGGCAGGTTCCCGGCGAAGGTGATGGTCGCCCCGAACTCGCCCAGCGCGCGGGCCCATGTCAGTGCCGCGCCGGCGATCAGGCCGGGGGCGACCATGGGCAGGGTCACGGTGAAGAACACCCGGACCGGCGAGGCGCCGAGCGAGGCGGCGGTCTCCTCGTAGCGCTGCCTGAGACCGCCGAGCGCTCCTTCGAGGCTGATCACCAGGAACGGCATGGCGACGAACGTGGCCGCGACGACGGCGCCCGAGGTGTGGAACGGCAGGGTGATCCCGAAGGTGCCCTCCAGCCAGGGACCGAGCAGCCCGCGGCGGCCGAAGCCGAGGAGCAGGGCGACACCGCCGACGGTAGGCGGCAGCACCATCGGAAGCAGGACGAGGGAGCGGACCAGGGCCTTGCCCTTGAACTCGACGCGGGCCAGCAGCCAGGCCAGCGGGACGCCGAGGAGCAGCGAGAGGGCCAGGGCCCACAGGGACACCAGCAGCGAGAGCCTCAGGGCCTCGACCACGCCGGGGCTGGTGAGGTGTTCGCCGAGCTCGCCCCACCGGGTACGGACGAGGATGCCGACGAGCGGAAGCAGCAGGAACGCGACGGCGAGCAGCGCGGGGAGCGCGAGGGCCAACGGGGGCCGCGTGCGGGCGCGGGCACGGGTAGGGACGCGTATGCCGGAGCGCGTGCCGGCGCGGCTGCGGAGTCTGCTCATCAGGGTTCCTGGCTGCGGGTGTCGGATGCGGGAGAAGCGTGGACGGCGGGTGGTCGGCGCCCGGTGGTGGGTCCGGGGCCCCGGCACGTGAACGCCCAGAGGGGCTGCCTGTCCCCCCACGGTTCAGGCAGCCCCTCAAGGGGCGTGGGTCGTACGGCGGTTACGCCTTCTGGAAGCCCGCGTCCTGGAGGATCTTCTGCGCCTCGGGGGTGCTCAGCCAGGCCACGAAGGCGGCGGCGTCCGTGGCGTTCTTGGACTGCTTCAGCGTGGCGGCCGGGTAGGAGGCCACGGCGTTCTGGTCGTCCGGGATGTCCACGGTGACGACCTTGTCACCGGACTTGGCGGAGTCGGTCTTGTAGACGAGACCGGCGTCGGCCTCACCGAGCTCGACCTTGCTCAGCACGGCACGGACGTTGGGCTCCTGGGAGACCGGCTTCACCTCGATCTTCTGGGCGTCGAGGATCTGCTTGCTGTAGCGGCCGACCGGGACCTCGGGCGCGGCGAGCACGACCTTGATCTTGGTGTCGGCGAGGTCCTTGAGCTCGTCGATCTTGAACGGGTTGGCCTTGGTGGCCGCGATGACCAGGCGGTTCTTGGCGATGATCGTGGCGTCGCCGGTCTCGGCCTTCAGCCCGTCCATGGTCTTGGTGTCGGCGGTGACCAGGGCGTCGGCCGGGGCGCCCTGCTTGACCTGGGCCGCGAGCTCCTGCGAACCGGCGAAGGAGAAAGTGATCTTCGTGCCGGGGTGGGTCTTCTGGTACTCCTCACCCGCGGTCTTGAAGACGTCGGTGAGCGAGGAGGCGGCCAGCACGGTGAGGTTCACGGCCTTCGGCGCGGGGGTGGGGTCGGCGGCGGCCTTCTTGTCGTCGCTCTTGCCGCACGCGGCCAGCGGCACGAGCAGGGCGGCCGTCAGCGCGGCGGCGGCGGTGCGGCGGATCGTGATCGGGGACATGAGCAGATGCTCCTCGGTCGGGTCGGCGGCCGGCCTGGTGCCGGAACCGCGCGGTGGTGACCCGCGCCGGTGACGGGCGGAGCGGGTGGGGACGTTCGGTGATGCTGAGCGGGTGGTGCGGGGGACCGCGGGGGGACGGCGGGCCGCGCCGTCCGGATCAGGTGCGGTCGATGTGCACGCTGGTGGACTTCACGCGGGCGGTGGCCTGCATGCCGACCTCCAGCCCGAGCTCCTCGACGGCCTCACGGGTGAGCAGCGAGACCAGGCGGTGGGGACCTGCCTGGATCTCGACCTGGGCGGCGACGTCGCCGAGTTTGACGGCCGTGACGATGCCGGGAAAGGCGTTGCGCGCCGAGGTGTACGGTTCCCCGTCGTCGAGGTGGGCCCCCTGGCCCACCTCGACGGAGAAGGCGGCCAGGTCGCGTCCGTCGATCAGGCGTCGACCGCCTTCGTCGCGATGGGTCACGACCCGGCCGGCGTCGGCCCAGCGGCGAGCGGTGTCCGGGCTGACGCCCAGCAGACGCGCCGCCTGTCCGATGGTGTAGGACTGCATGGGCGACAACGTATGGGTACATGTGGCGCATTTGCAATTCTCTTGGCCCGATCTCCATGGCAGATGCCATACTTCTTGGCGCATCTGCCAAAACTCGTTCCGGTCCACCGCACCGGGCTCGCTAGAGTCGGGGCATGGCTGATGAGGGAACGGGAACGGGCACGGTACGGGTCGACGCGTGGATCTGGTCCGTGCGCCTGACCAAGACCCGCTCGATCGCGGCGACCGCCTGCCGGGCGGGCCACGTGAAGGTCAACGGGGAGCGCGCCAAGCCGGCGCAGCCCGTGCGTGCGGGGGACGAGGTACGGCTCTTCCACGCGGGGCGCGAGCGGATCGTCGTCGTCAAGCGGCCCGTGTCCAAGCGGGTCGGCGCCCCCGTCGCCGCCGAGTGCCTGATCGACAACAGCCCCCCGCCGCCCACGCCCGTGGAGGCCGCCGTGGTCGGCATCCGCGACCGGGGAGCGGGCCGCCCGACGAAGCGCGAGCGCCGCGACATCGAAAACCTCCGCGGCCGGCCCTAGCCTCTGGAGGCGCCGTTCGGGGTCAGGCCTTGCGATAGGTGTACGCCTCCGCGGCGGCCGCCGCGACCGCCGCCAAGGGGGCTCCGGTGGACGCGGTGACCACCGCAGCCACCGCGCCCTCGACGAACGGCGCGTCCAACAGGGCCGACCCCGGTGGGAGTTCGTCCTCCATCAGAAGGGCCTTCACCGTCAGTACCGAGCTGCCCAGGTCGGCCAGCAGGCCCACCCCGGCGCCGCGGTCCACCTCCCGGGCGGCCGCGACGATCCGCTCCGTGCTCGTGCCGAGCCCGCCGAGGGCCGTGCCGCCCGCCGCGGACACCGGCGCCACGGGTCCGCCGGCGGCCAGTTCGCGCGCCAGCTCGGCCACCGCCTCCGCGACCCGCGCGCTGTGCGACACGAGCACGATGCCGACCAGGGCCGGGCCTGCGTCGGACGCGGAGCCGGGCCCCTGCCGCTCGGCCGTCACCGCGCACCCGCCTGCTCCGCCACGTCCGCCAGCGCCCCCAGCAACAGCGCCGACGAGGTCGCCCCCGGATCCTGGTGGCCGACGCTCCGCTCGCCCAGGTAGCTGGCCCGTCCCTTGCGGGCCCGCATCGGAACCGTCGCCAGCGCCCCGTTCTCCGCCGCGACCCCGGCCGCCCGGTACGAGGTGGCCAGCGCGGCCACGCCCGGCAGCAGCGCGTCCAGCATCGTCTTGTCGCCCGGCGCCGCCCCGCCCAGCTGCGCCACTGCCCCGACCCCCTCGGACAGGGCCGCGCGCAGCTCCTCGTCGGACACCTCGGCGGACTCCCCGAGCGCCTTGCCCGCGCGCCGCAGCAGCGTCCCGTACAGCGGTCCCGACGCCCCGCCGACCGTGGAGATCAGCGTCCTCCCGGCCAGCTGGAGCACCGCGCCGGGCGCCGCGTCCGGCGGCTCGGCCTCCAGGGCGGCGCGCACGGCCGTGAAGCCCCGCAGCAGATTGCTCCCGTGGTCGGCGTCCCCGATGGGGGAGTCGAGCTCGGTCAGCCGGTCCGCCTCCCGTTCCACCGCGGTCGCGGCGGCCGCCATCCAGCGCCGGAAGAACTCTGCGTCACGCACCGGATCTCCTCGCCTCGCACCCGTCGGGCCGGTCCCACCGCCACCATACGTTCACAGGCCCCAACGCAGGGCCGCCGTGCGGACGGGCGCGTCCCACAGCCGCAACAGTTCCTCGTCGGCCCGGCACAGCGTCACCGAACACCCCGCCATGTCCAGCGAGGTGACGTAGTTTCCGACGAGCGCCCGAGCCACCGGCACACCGCGCT
This sequence comes from Streptomyces sp. CLCI03, assembly GCF_053615355.1. Classification (NCBI taxonomy): domain Bacteria; kingdom Bacillati; phylum Actinomycetota; class Actinomycetes; order Kitasatosporales; family Streptomycetaceae; genus Streptomyces; species Streptomyces sp. CLCI03. The sequence goes on from NZ_CM132132.1 coordinate 7,212,758, forward strand.
CGGCCAGCACCCGTACCACCTCCGCGTGGAAGCCGTACAGCTCCAGCAGCGGGGTCGCCCCCATCCCGTTGACGAGGGCCAGCACCGGACCGTCGGCCGGCCCGATCTGCGCGAGCTCCTCCAGTACGGCGCCCACGGCGACCTCGGCGATCTCGCGCGCCGACATCATCGGGCGCCGCTCCCGGCCCGGTTCGCCGTGGATGCCGATGCCCAACTCCAGCTCCCCGTCCGGCAGGTCGAAGGTCGGGCTGCCCTTCGCGGGCGTGGTGCACGCGCTCAGCGCCACCCCGAAACTCCGCGAGCAGGCGTCGACCCGTCGGGCGAGCGCGGCCACCCGGTCCAGCGGCGCTCCTTCCTCGGCGGCCGCCCCGGCGATCTTCTCGACGAAGAGGGTGGCCCCGGTGCCGCGGCGCCCGGCGGTGAACAGGCTGTCGGTCACCGCGACGTCGTCGTCGACCAGCACGCGCTCGATCCGCAGGCCGTCCTCCTCGGCGAGTTCGGCGGCCATCTCGAAGTTCAGCACGTCCCCGGTGTAGTTCTTGACGACGAACAGCACGCCCTGGCCGGAGTCCACGGCCGCGGCCGCCCGCACCATCTGGTCGGGCACCGGCGAGGTGAACACCTCTCCGGGACACGCGGCCGACAGCATCCCGTGCCCCACGAACCCGGCGTGGAGCGGTTCGTGCCCGGAACCGCCCCCGGACACCACCCCGACCCGCCCGCCGGCCTTCGCGTCCCGCCGTACGACGACCCGCCGCTCCACGTCGACGTCCAGTTCGGGATGGGCGGCCGCCATCCCCCGTAGGGCGTCGGCGACCACGGTCTGCGGACTGTTGATCAGCATCCTCATGCGTATCTCCCGGCGAGGTCAACGGGTGACTCTCTGAGCAGTGTTTCTGCAGGTCGGACTGGATGTTCTCGGCTATCGATCGTGGCGGTCCTCGGTGCCTGCACGCGTTTCGGCGGTACTGATGCCGACCTCTGGCCGACCCCTTGCCGACTTCGGTGACGCCCGGTCAGGCACCATGCCGACTGAGCGCCGCTCACTGAGACGGTAGGGGAGCCCGCCCCGCAGTGACAGACAGACGGGGGTCCCGGGCGTGGCACAGGGCTCGGGCGGAGCTGCCGGCGACAGGCGGAATCCCTGCCCCACAGGTTGACCGTCCATCCATGCGCGGTGCGCCACCACCCACGCGCGAGGCGGACGTAGGCCCGCCACAGCGGAACCCCGAGGACCTACCGCGTGCGGAGGCTCAGGTCCTCCGCGATGACCGGTCTGCTGGTCTACTGCCGGACGAAGGGCTCGCTACCCTCCGGGGCATAGGCCAGGTCCAGCTGTGCCTGACCTTGATCCGTGGAGTACAGGAAGAACAGGTCGCACGTCGGGCCACCGGCGACGGCCGTCAACGTGACCTCCGTAGCCGGCCCGACGGAGTCCAGGTGCCAGGGTCGCCAGGTGCCGGTGAACTTCGTGTCGGCCGACCACGCCCCCTTGTGACACACGCTGGGAGGCAGGCTCACCTCTCCGAGCGCACCGTCCTTGAGGAACTGGATCGTGCCCAGGGCCGGCGACTTCCAGGACCCGACGACCTGCCGCGCCCTGTCCTCGTCCGTCTGCACGGTGCAGGACACCGCCAGCGGGAGGACGGCCACCAGCGAGCCGATCAGGAAACGGACGCCACTCCTCATCCGACATCTCCCTTCTGGAGCGGGTTACTCGAAGTCACTGGGTCGGGCATGGTTCCCACTTGTCATGTAGTTCTTCGCCTCCAACAGCAGAAGGTCGGGTCAGGCGGTCGAGCCGAACCAGGGCAAGTTGGTCAGCATCCTCATGCCACTCCGTCCGGTCTTTCGGCGGGTGTTCGGCTCGGGCGGACCACCGACGGGCCCGGGGGCGGTCCGTCCGTCGCCACGAGACGCGGCCGGGCGGCACCCGGGGAGGAGGCCGTGGCGTGAAGGGGCGCCGGCGTCAGCCGTCGCCCTCGAAGGGCCAGGACCGGATGTCGCGGTAGTGGATGGGGCCGGGACCGCGGCCGGTGTTGCTTCCGACGAGGTGGAGGCGACGGGTCTCCCACGGGCGGCCGATGAAGCCGTCGAGCCCGTCGGCGGCCTCCACCGCGCTGGTGGTGTCGTGGCGGCGGGAGCGTGCCAGCGTCAGATGCGGGCGCAGCGGCCGGCCGTGGAAGGGGATGCCGCAGTCGGTGACCGCGGCGCGCACGTCGGCGGCGAGGAGGTGCAGTCCGTCGAGGTCCCCGTCGATCCCCGTCCACAGGACCCGCTCGTCGAAGTGCCCGCCGCCGCGCAGCGCGAGCCGCAGCGGCCGCCGGGCCCCGGCGAGCCGGGCGAGCGGCGGTCGCAGGAGGTCGACGGCGGTGACCGGGAGCTCGCCGAGGAAGGCCAGGGTGATGTGCCAGTCCTCGATACGGTTCCAGCGCATGCGCGGGTACGCGGCGTAGGTCGGCTCCAGCCGCTTCTCCAGCTCTTCCTTCGCCTCGTCGGGCGGGGCCAGCGCTATGAACACGCGGACGGTCGCCGCCTGGGTGTTTTCACTCACGAGGGTCTTCGTATCCTGTCGGGGCACCTTCCGTCATCTTTGCTCCGAGGGTCCCCACCACCCCCGTGCACACCGGGCGGTGGGGCTCATGCGGAAGGGCGCCGCGCGGGACGCCGGCGGCCAGGCGTTCTCGTGGGCCAGCGGTGGTGGTGCCGGTCGATGACGTAGTGGTGCCCGTGTCGCCAACCGCCCGTGGCGGGGCGGGCATCGGCGAGGTGCGGGTGACCGGGTGGCAGGTCCGGATGTACGTGGTCCAGCCGGTCCGGGTCCCGGGCGGGCCAGAGCGCCGCCGCGGCCGTGGTGGCGCACAGGCAGACGGCGGCCAGGACCAGGACGGTGAGGGGCAGCCCCGCCCCCGCGGCGAGCCAGCCGGCCAGCGGGTAGGTGAGCAGCCAGCAGCCGTGGGAGAGGGAGAAGCGGGCGGCGAACGCGGCGGGTAGGTCCGCGCCGGCGGTGGAGCGGCGGATCACCCGGCCCCCCGGAGTCAGGACGGCCGAGCAGGCGGCGCCGATCGTGGCCCAGACGGCCAGGAGCGCGGGCCAGGACCACGCGCGCGGTTCGGTCGCGGTGAGCGCGGCCCCGGCCGCCAGGGCCGGCGGGAGGGCGAAGGCGGCGCGGAGCATCACGGCACGGTCGGTGGAGCGTCGCAGGAGGCGGGGCAGGAGCAGCGCGGTCACCATGGAGCCGGCGCCGTACGCCCCGAGGGCGAGCGGGACCGCGCCGGCCGGGCGGTCGAGGTGGCCGCGTACCAGGGAGACGGTGTCGACGAGGACGACGGCTCCGGCGGCGGCGACCGCGAGGTCGAGCGCGAGCAGGGCCCGCAGCCGGGGCGTGGCCCCGAAGAGGCGGATGCCGAAGAGGGCCTCGGCGCGGACACCGCCGGTGCGCTCGATCGGGGCGGGTCCGGGCAGGGCCGTGGCGACGATGAGCGCGGCGGAGGCGAGGAATCCGACGGTCGTGCCGGCGAACAGCCAGTCGTACGAGACCAGGGTGAGCAGTGCCGTGGCCAGGACCGGACTGAAGAGGCTCTCCAGGTCGTAGGCGAGCCGACTCATCGACAGGGCCCGGGTGTAGTCGCGTTCGGCCGGCAGGATCTCGGGGAGGGTGGCCTGGAAGGTGGGGGTGAACGCCGCCGACGCCGCCTGGAGCAGAAAGATCAGGACGTGGATCTGCCAGATCTCGGTGACGAACGGAAGGGCCGCCGCGGCACCGGCGCGGATCAGGTCCATGGCCGTCATCAGGACGCGTCGCGGGACCCGGTCGGCGATCGCGCCGATCACCGGGGCGATGGTGACGTAGGCGATCATCTTGATCGCGAAGGCGGTGCCGAGGACCGCCGAGGCGTCCTCGCCCGCGAGCCGGTACGCGAGCAGGCTCAGCGCGACGGTGGCGAGGCCGGTCCCGACCAGGGCGACGACCTGGGCGGTGAACAGGCGGCGGTAGGCGCTGTTGCGCAGTACGGACAGCACGGTCCCCGTCCCGGTCGGCGGATCGATGGCGGCACGTCCACTCCAGCGTAATCAACATGTGCGTACCTGTGCACCTGTTCTGCGCCGTCCGGTCCGGACACGCCCTAGGTGCGGACGTGGCCGTCGAGGGCGGCGAGGAAGGCCGTCGCCGCGGGGGTGCGGCCGGTGCGGCTCCAGACGACGTACTCGACGCGGGCCGGCGCGTCGGTCACCTCGACGGTCACCACACCGGCGAGCCGGGGCGCGTAGGCGGAGGGGAGCATGGCCACGGCGAGGCCCGGTCCCACGAGTCGGGCGATGTAGTCGGCGCTCGTCACCTCGAAGGCGACGTCACGGGTGAGACCGGCGGCCGAGAACGCCAGGTCGGACTGGATCCGTCCGGCCGTTCCCGTCGGCAGGTCCACGAACACCTCGCGGGAGAGCCCGCGTAGGTCGACCGTCGCTTCGCCCGCGAGCGGATGGTCCGGCGCGACCACGGCGACGAGCCGGTCCCGGGCCAGTTCGCGGACGCCGACACCCTGGGGGTGGGCGGTGGTCGGCAACCCGAGGAAGGCCACGTCGAGGACCCCTTCCCGGACCTGCTCGACCAGATCCTCGCTCGCACCCACCCGGAGGCTGACGCGCACGTGCGGGTACCGTCCGCGGAAGTCGCGCAGCGCCTCCGGGATGTCGACCGCGGCGACGGTCGGGATCAGCCCGACGGCGAGCCGACCGCGTACCTCCCCGACGGCCGCCGCGACCTCGGCGGCCGCCCGCGCGGCGGCCTCCAGACATTGGCGGGCGGCCGGGAGGAACGCCTCACCGGCCGGTGTCAGCCGCACCCGGCGGCTGGTGCGCTCGAAGAGCCGTGCGCCGAGTTCCCGCTCCAGGCGCGCGATCTGGTGGCTCAGGGCGGACTGCACGACCAGGCACCGTTCGGCGGCCCGGGTGAAGCTGTTCGTCTCGGCGACGGCGAGGACGTAGCGCATCTGCTGGAGCTCCATCGATCCATCGTGGATCACGATCAATGAGCTGACAAACATGTGTTGGACTCATCGATCGGGCCCGATGAGACTCCGAGTCATGACAAGTCCAGCCGCACGGGCGGCCCGTGGGAACCTGCCGCGCACCCTCCTGACCGCGCTCGCCCCCTTGACCTGGGGCACGGTCTACATCGTCACCACCGAGCTGCTGCCGCCCGGACACCCGCTCTTCGCGGGCCTGCTCCGGGCATTACCCGCCGGCCTGATCGCCCTGGCGTTCACCCGGACACCGCCCCGGGGAGCCTGGTGGGGGAGGGTCGCGGTGCTCGGCACGCTGAACATCGGCCTGTTGTTCCCGCTGCTCTTCATCGCGGCCGAACGCCTGCCCGGAGGCGTGGCCGCCACGCTGACGGCGGCCATGCCGCTGATGGTCACCCTGCTGGCCGTGACCGTCCTCGGCGAGAGCCTCTCCGCCCGGCGCCTGACCTGGGGCGTGATCGGCGTCGTGGGCATCGGCCTGGTGGTGATCGGCCCGGCGGCGGCGCTCGACGGGGTGGGCCTCGCGGCGGGCCTGGCCGCCGCGGCCACCCTGGCGCTGGGGGTGACGCTCACCAAACGCTGGGGGCGTCCCGCCGGCATGGGCCCCACCGCCTTCGCCGGGTGGCAGCTCACGGCCGGGGGCCTGTTCCTGCTCCCCGTCACCTTCCTCGCCGAAGGCCCGCCGCCCGCGATCGGCCAGGCCGCGGCCCTCGGCTACCTGTGGCTCTCCCTGGTCTGCGGACTGGCCACCTTCGTCCTGTGGTTCCAGGGCATCGGCCTGCTCCCCGTCACCTCTGCCGCGCTGCTCGGGCTGCTCTCACCGTTGGTCGCCGCGCTGCTCGGGGCCGTCCTGCTCGGCCAGACACTCGGCCCGGTCCAATGCGTGGGCTTCGGGCTCGCGCTCGCCGCGATCGTCGCGGGACAGCTCCCGGCACCCGGCCGTCCGGCCGGCGGCTCCGGCCGGCGCGCCGGTCAGTCGTGCGGCGGGAGGGAACCGAGCTGGTGGTCGGCGACGTTCAGAGCCTCGTCCACCAGCCGCCGCAGATGACCGTGCCCCAGCGCGTAGACGACCCGGCGGCCGTCCTTGCGGGTGGTGACCAGCCCCGCCAGGCGGAGCTTGGCGAGGTGCTGGCTGACGGACGGTCGGGCGGCCCCGCAGGCTTCGGTGAGGGTGGTGACATCGGCCTCGCCCCGGCCGAGGCGTTCCATGAGCGCCAGGCGGGTGCGATCGGCCAGCAGGGCCAGCACGGACGCGGCGGCCTCCAGCCGGTCGCCCCGCTCGGGTGTGACCCGGGTGCCTGACGCGTCCGGCGCGTCCGGCGCGTCCGGCGTGGCCCCCGCCGGTTGCGCACCGTGTGCACCTGCGAGTTGTCTGCCTGCGCTCATGTGCCCATCGTAGGGCGGCCGACGCACGTGGCGGGCGCCCGGGCGCCCGGACGCGCATGTGCCCGGGCCCCGCCGTCCCCGGAGGGGGTCGGCGGGGCCCGGGCATCGGCGCCACGGTCGGCGTCAGCCGAGCGCGGGAGCCTCCTGCTGAGCCGGAGCCGTCGCTTCCGTGCCCTCGGCGCGCGCGGCCAGGAGCCGCTGGGCGAGGACTCCGAAGACGATGGCGAACACCGCCCACAGGACGAGTTGGACGGCCAGCGAGGCGACCCGGAACTCCCACAGCAGGGCCGCGGGGAAACCGGGCTGGACGGCGTCGCTGTTGTCCGGCAGGACGGCGAACGCCAGGGCGGTGGCGACGATGAAGCCGCCCGCCGCGGCCAGCGTCGCGTTCCAGTTGCCCAGGCGCGGTGCCAGCCGCCGCCCGAGGATGATCGCGCCGACACCGAGCAGCACGCTCAGCAGGATCATCAGGAAGAACAGCGTGGTGCGCTGCCCGATCGTGTCCGGGTTGCCGACCGCCGGCGGGGTCGCCGGGTACTTGAGGAACGGCACCAGGTAGACCAGGGCGAACGCGCCCGCCCCGGTGAGAGCGGCCGTGGCCCGCGGGCTGAACCCGCCGACGCGGCCGAGGGCGAACGAGAACGCGAGCGAGGCGATGCCGCCGAGCGCGACCCCGTAGACCAGAACACCGGTCGCCAGGCCGAAGGTCGACTGAACCGGTCGGCTGACCAACTCTTCCTCCTCCTCCGCGGCCTCGCCCGACGCGGCGTCACCACCGTGCCCGGCGTGCGCGCTCGGGGCACCCGCGGCGTCCTTGGCGGCCTGGGCCTCTTCCACGGCGATCGAACCCCGTACCGGCGGTTCACCGACCACGTAGGCGACCGCGAAGGCGAACAGCCCGGCGATCAGGCCCGCGAGCATGCCGCGGACCAGTAGTCCTCTGACAGTGGAGGCGTACATGTGCGTGGCCTCTCAGTGGCAGGGGAAGCCGAGCAGATGACGACCGTCGTGCACCCACTCGTGCACGCCTTCACCGGCGAACACGGCCGTGGCGCCCTGTTCGGCGCCGACGAAGTACAGGGCGACGAGCATCAGGAGACCGACGAAGAGTGCCCAGGGCAGCACCGCGCGCACAGGCAGCGGAGCCGACAGGGAGCCGGCGGCGGGGGTGGATATGGCAGCGGAAGCGATTGCCTCGGCCATGATGGAACCTCCTCGGGGAACAACGCGTCCCATACGGTGGTGCAGGACGACGGTCCTCGGGTCTGACTCGCCGCGTCGCCATCGTGGAGATGCCGCCGCAGCACACAGTGGCGCGACCATGCCGGATTCACACCGGACTTCCGTCTCGCCGTCGTCGCTATGTGGAAATGTCGCCGTGACGCTACCGTGCGCAGCGCCTGCGGCCAAGACCGTGAGTCCCTGATCACACGCCTACGCTGCGGTAATACGCTTTCGGTGCGGCTCGCGGGACCCGACGTGTCCGTCAACTGGGCTGGTACGCCTGCTAGAATGAACCCGTCGGCCTTCGGTTCGCGTGCCCCCGTGCAGGTGTCCGGAGGCTTTTTTCATGCCTTCACACCCTTCACACCCTTCCGTCGGACCCGGCGCACCCCCGACCACCGCCACCATCGGCTACCGCTCCCTGCTCCGCGACCGGGAGTTCGGCGGCCTCTACCTCAGCTTCACCCTCACCGTCACCGCAAGCACTTTGTCCGGCTTCGCGCTCGGCACCCTCGTCAACCACCGGACCGGTTCCCCGTTCCTGACGGCCGTGAGCATGTACGGTGCCACCTTCGCGACGGTGCTCGGCGCGCTGACGCTGATGTCGGTGGCGGACGGGAAGCGGCCCCGCCGGACGCTCCTCCTGCTCCAACTCGTCTCGCTGGCGGGCATCGCCGCCCAGTCCGTCCCGGGGCTTCCGCTCGCGGCCCGGTTCGCGCTGCTGCTGACGCTGGGCTTCTTCCAGTCCCTGGGCACCGGCACCCGGCTGGGGCTGCTCGCCGAGGTCGTCCCCGGCTCCGCGTACGCGCCCGCCCGTTCGCTGATGAACGTCACCGCCGGCGGTACGGTGATCATCGGCTACGCCGTCGGCGCCGTGCTGCTGCGGTACCTGAGCCCGTACGGACTCTTCGCCGTCGCCGCGGCCCTGACCGCCCTCGGGACGGCGGTGGTGGCCGCCACCGTCCGGGAGCACTCGATCCGGCTCACCGGCCGACCCGGCCTGCGCCGGACCTGGACGACGAACGCCGAGCTGTTCGCCCACCCCGGCCGGCGGATGCTGCTGCTGAACCTGTGGGTCCCGAACGGCCTGATCGTCGGCTGCGAGGCGCTGTTCCTCTCCTACGACCCGGGCGGGGCGGGCACCCTCCTCGCCGCCGCGTCGGCGGGCATGCTCCTCGGGGACCTGATCGTCGGCCGCCTGCTCGACGCCGAACGCCGCCGCCGGCTCGCCTTCGCACTGCGGCTGCTGCTCGCCGCCCCCTTCCTGCTGTTCGCCGTCCACCCGCCGATCCTGGTCGCGGCCGTCGCGGTGGGCCTCGCCGGCGTCGGGTTCGCGGCCACCCTGCCCCTCCAGGAGCAGCTCCTCGAACAGACCCCGGACGCCGTCCGCGGCCAGGTCCAAGGAGTCGAGTCGGCCGGCCGGATGACCTGGCAGGGCATCGGCGCCGCGCTCGCCGGAGGCCTGGCCCAGTGCCTCACCCCGGGGCCTGCGATCGCCGTCGCCGCCGGGCTCTCGCTGGCCGTCACGCTGCTCTGCCGGCCGCGCACGACCGCCGCGACCACCTAGTACCGGAACTCGTGGGCCTCGTAGCCCTCCAGTCCCGCCGTGACGAGGCCGGGCGACTCCTCGGCGGACCAGCCCGCCGGGGTCAGGGCGGGGGCACACCGCTCGCATATTCGCGCATCTGTTCGGTTTCAGGGTTAGGCTGGGGGCATGCACGCAGTCCAGGGCCTTCAGGGCTCCCTCTTCGACCAGGGCGACGAGATCCGGCTCGGCCCGCTCGACGGGATGCGGCGCACCGAGCTCGGCGCCGGCGCCTGGGTCGACCACCTGCCCGGCTGGCTCGGCGGCGCCGACGCGCTCTACGAGCGGCTGGCCGCCGACGTGCCCTGGCAGGCCGAGCGGCGGCAGATGTACGAGCGGGAGGTGGAGGTGCCCCGGCTGCTCGCCTTCTACGCCGCGGACCGGGCCCTGCCCCACCCCTCGCTCACCGACGCCCGTGAGGTGCTCACCCGTCACTACGCCGACGAGCTCGGCGAGCCCTTCACCACCGCCGGCCTGTGCCTGTACCGCGACGGCCGCGACAGCGTCGCCTGGCACGGGGACCGGACCGGCCGGTCCTCGGTCGAGGACACGATGGTGGCCATCGTCTCGGTCGGCGACCCGCGCGATCTCGCGTTCCGGCCCCGGGGTGGCGGGCCCACCCTGCTGCGGCTGCCCCTGGGTCACGGCGACCTCGTCGTCATGGGGGGCTCCTGCCAGCGGAGCATGGAGCACGCCGTACCCAAGTCGACGCGGGCCGTCGGTCCCCGCATCAGCATCCAGTTCCGACCCCGCGGCGTCCGCTGACCCTCCGCGGCGGACGTCGCGGGTTGCGGCCCCGCCGTGGGGCGGGAAGGCTGGGGCGCATGGATCTCGGCGCCTTCTCCGTGAGTCTGACCGTGCGCGACCTCGACGCCTCCCGCGCGTTCTACGAGAAGCTCGGATTCGCCGCCTTCGGCGGGAATCCCGAGCAGGGCCGGCTGATCCTCAAGAACGGCGACGTCGTGATCGGGCTGTTCGTGGGCATGTTCGAGAAGAACATGCTGACCTTCAATCCGGGCTGGGACAGCAACGCGAGCGCCCTCGACTCGTTCACCGACATCCGCGAGACGCAGCGGCGGCTGAAGGCGCGGGGCGTGGAGTTCCTGACGGAGGTGGACGGGTCGGGCTCCGGTCCGGGCAGCTTCCTCGTCGTCGACCCGGACGGGAATCCGGTCCTCTTCGACCAGCACGTCTGATCCCCGAGAGGGACGGACCGGGCCGGCTCAGGCGGGGGCGCCGGGCTCCTTCGAGGAGCGGGCGGCTCCGGCCGCCGCGTGCAGCGCGCGCAGTGCCACCAGCAGGATCCCGATGTCGTCCAGGTACACCGGATCGGGGATCAGGTCCACCGGCGAGATGGTGTAGACGACCGCGACCCAGAACAGAGCCTTGTCCTGCAGCGGGATCCCCGCGTCGACCAGCAGCCGCCGGGCCGCGAAGACTCGTGTGAGCAGCACGGCGGCGAGGATCGCGACCCCCACCGCGAGGAGTGTGCCCAGGGCGAGCCAGACCTTTCCGTCCATGGCGGCCCTATACCCCGATATCGGGCCGCGATACCTCGGAGGCGGTCGCAGTCGTTCCGGTGGCCTCTCCGCGCAGCCGGCGACCGACCTCGCCCAGCCCGTCGGCGAGCGCGTCGAGCTGCTCGGTGGTGAGGACGTCGACGAGGATCTCCCGGACCGTCGCCACGTGCCCGGGGGCCGCCTCCTCCAGCTTGGCGCTGCCGGCGTCCGTGAGGACGGCGAAGACGCCGCGCACGTCGGAGGGACAGCTGCGGCGGCGGACCAGACCGGCCTTCTCCATCTGGGTGACCTGGTAGGTCAGCCCGCTCTTGGAGTTGATCAAGCCGTTGGCGAGCTCGGTCATCCGCAGTTCGCGCCCGGGCGCGGCGGCGAGCCGTACCAGGATCTCGTACTGGGGGTGGGAGAGGCCCGCCTCGTCCTTGAGCTGTTGGTCGAGGCGGCGGTTCACCAGGGCCGACGCGGCGAGGAAGCCGCTCCAGGCGCGCATCTCGCGGTCGTCCAGCCATCTCGGTTCAGCCATGGCTCCAGACTACACAGGTTGTTCCAATTTGAATCAATGGTTAGGGTCAGGGTCCAGCGGTTCGAATTTGAACAACTCCTCCTGCCTCCCCACCGGGCCGCCCGACCGGAAGGACCCCCCCCGATGACCAGCCCCTCCGTCACCTCGACGAAGCCGCAGGCCGCCGCACCGGCCGTACGTCCCGCACTCGCCGCCCTCTCCACCCCCGGCCACGACACCGGCCTGCTCCTACTGCGCCTGGTCCTCGGTCTGACCATGGCGGCGCACGGCGCGCAGAAGCTCTTCGGCTGGTTCGGGGGCGGCGGCATCAGCGGCACCGGTCAGTTCTTCACCGCCAGTGGCTACCCTGCGGGTGACGCCATGGCGGTCCTCGCCGGCCTCACGGAGACCCTCGGCGGGCTCGGCCTCGCCCTCGGACTGCTCACCCCGCTCGCCGGAGCCGCGATCGTCGGCACCCTCATCAACGCGATCGCCGTCCACGGCGCCGGCTCCTTCTTCGCCCCGAAGGGCATCGAGTACGAGCTGCTGCTGACGGCCGGCGCAGCGGCCCTCGCCCTCACCGGCCCCGGCCGCTACGCCGTCGACCGCTTCCTGCCCGTCCTGCGCGGCCACCGCCTCGCCCACGGCGCCCTCGCCGTCGCCCTCGGCGTGGTCCTCGCCGTCGCGATGCTCCTCGTACGCGACTGAGGGGTCGCCAGACCGCCGCGATCGTCGACGCCGCGTGGGCCGCAGTGGCCCGCCCGGCATCGACGCATTTCGCCCGGTCAGACAGTTTTGCGCCAACTCTCTTTGATCTCAGGCGAGTTGCTGCTGTGCTCACCTATGTTCTACGGGGCACATCGGTTCGCCCCAGGAGGTCAGATTGCAGAACAGGCGCTTCCTCGCCCTTCACCGCGCGATACGCCGTTCCCACCTGCTCATCGCCCTCGGCCTCGGCTCGCTGCTGATCGGTCTGACCCCGTTGTTCGTGGTCACGAGTACGGCAGCGGCCGGTCGCGCCCCGGCACCCCGTCCGGCGCCCGTGCCCTTCGACCAGCAGACGGCGAAACAGTCGCCGCACCACGGCATCGTCCCCGCGAACGCGATGGAGCCGACGGCCCCGGTCCTCGACCGGGCCGGATGGACCGCCACGGCGAGCGACGAGGAGACCGGCGCCGAGAACGGCCGCGCGGCCAACGTCCTCGACGGGAACACCGCCACCCTCTGGCACAGCAAGTGGGCTCCCACCCCCACCCCGCTGCCCCACGTCATCACCGTCGACATGCACCGCACCGAGGTCGTCTCCGCCCTCGTCTACCGTCCCCGCACCAACGGGCCCAACGGGCGCGTCGGCGAGTACAGCATCAGCCTCAGTGCCGACGGACTGGGCTGGGGGACCCCCGTCGCCACCGGCACGCTCGCGGACGACGCGAGCACCAAGACCCTCGGATTCGCCCCCCAGGGCGCCCGGTTCGTCCGGCTGACCGCGCTCAGCGAGGCGGGCGGCCGCGGACCCTGGTCCTCCGCCGCCGAGATCGACCTGCTGGGCGACCCCGGCACCCCGGCGGCCACCATCGACCTCTCCCGCGCCGGATGGACGGCCACGGCGAGCGACGAGGAGACCGGCAGCGAGAACGGCCGCGCGGCCAACGTCCTGGACGGCAAGGACGACACGCTCTGGCACAGCAAGTGGGCTCCCACCCCCACCCCGCTGCCGCACAGCATCACCATCGACATGCACCGCACGGAACTGGTCTCCGCCCTCGTCTACCATCCCCGCTCCAACGGTTCCAACGGGCGCGTCGGCGCGTACTCCATCGCCACCAGCACCGACGGCGTCACCTTCGCCGCACCGGTGGCCACGGGCACCTGGCGCGACGACGACACCGTCAAGACCGCCACCTTCACCCGCGCCGCGTCCGCCCGCTTCGTCCGGCTGACCGCGACCGGTGAGGCCGGCGGCCGTGGACCGTGGACCTCCGCCGGCGAGATCCGCCTGAGCGGACCGTCCAGCCCGGCCGTCCACGGTTCCTGGGGCCGCATCACCGGCTTCCCGCTCGTCCCGGTGGCCACCGCGGCCCTGCCCGGCGACAAGCTGCTGGCCTGGTCCGCGTACGCCGTCGACCGCTTCGGCGGCAGCAACGGCTACACGCAGACCGCGATCCTGGACCTGAAGACGGGCAAGATCACCCAGCGGCGCATCGACAACACCGGACACGACATGTTCTGTCCCGGCATCGCCATGCTCGCCGACGGCCGGGTCCTGGTCACCGGCGGCAGCAACGCGGAGAAGGCGAGCATCTACGACCCCGCCACCGACGCCTGGTCCGCCACCACGAGCATGAACATCGCCCGCGGCTACCAGGCCATGACCCTGCTCTCCACCGGCGAGGCGTTCGTCCTCGGCGGCTCCTGGAGCGGATCCACGGGCACCGACAAGGCCGGTGAGGTCTGGTCCCCGGACACCCGCACCTGGCGCACCCTCCCCGGAGTGCCCGCCGCCCCGGCACTGACGGCCGACCCGGCCGGACCCTACCGCGCCGACAACCACATGTGGCTGCACGCCACTTCGGGCGGCAAGGTACTGCAACTGGGCCCGAGCAAGCAGATGAACTGGATCTCCACCAGCGGGCAGGGCGGCATCACCCCCGCCGGCACCCGGGCCGACAGTGCGGACGCCATGACCGGCAACGCCGTCGCCTACGACGTCGGCAAACTGCTCACCCTGGGCGGCTCACCCGCCTACCAGGACAGCCCCGCCACCCGGCGCGCCTACACCGTGGGCATCTCGGGCAACCAGGTCCAGGCCGCCCGCACGGGAGACATGGAGCACGCCCGCGCCTTCAGCAACAGCGTGGTCCTGCCCGACGGCAAGGTGGCCGTCTTCGGCGGTCAGGCCCATCCGGTGCCGTTCAGCGACGCCACCTCCGTCCTGACCCCCGAGCTGTGGGACCCGGCCACCGGCACCTTCACCCCGCTCGCCACCATGGCCGTGCCGCGCAACTACCACAGCGTGGCCAACCTGCTGCCCGACGGACGGATCTTCTCCGGCGGCGGCGGTCTGTGCGGCGACTGCGCGACCAACCACCCCGACGGGGCGATCTTCACCCCGCCGTACCTGCTCAACGCGGACGGAACCCCGAAGCCGCGCCCCGCCATCACCGCCGGCGTACCCCCCAGGGCCGCTCCCGGCGCCTCGCTCACGGTGAGCACCCAGGGCCCGGTGGCGTCCTTCGTCCTCATGCGGGCCGCCGCCGCGACCCACTCCACCGACAACGACCAACGCCGGGTACCCGTGGTGTCCACCGCCGCGGGAGGGGGCGCGTACCACGTGTCCGTGCCCGCCGACACCGGTGTGGTCCTGCCGGGCACCTACATGCTCTTCGCCCTTGACGCCCAGGGCGTACCGAGCATCGGCCAGTTCGTCACGATCTCCTGATGCCATGAGAGGTGTCCGGGGCCTGAGCTGATTGGCCCCGGACATTCAGGGGAATAGCGCACAAATGACACAACCCATCGAAGACTACGCACTCATCGGCGACCTGATGACCAGCGCACTGGTCGGCCGCGACGGGTCCATCGACTGGCTGTGCCTGCCGCGCTTCGACTCGGCGGCCTGTTTCGCCAAGCTCCTCGGCGAGGAGGAGAACGGCCACTGGCGCATCGCGCCCCTCGACGCCGCCGTCGGCGAGCCCTGCACCCGCCGCGCCTACGTCGACGGCTCGCTGATCCTGGAGTCGTACTGGGAGACCGAGACCGGGACCGTCAAGGTCACCGACTTCATGCCCCAGCGCGAGATCGCCCCCGACGTCATCCGCATCGTCGAGGGCATCAGCGGCACGGTCCGGATGCGCAGCACCCTGCGCCTGCGCTTCGACTACGGCCACGTCGTGCCCTGGGTACGCCGCAGCGACGGCGATCGGGTCGCGGTCGCCGGACCCGACTCCGCCTGGTTCCGCAGCGAACCCCCGGTCCGCACCTGGGGCGAGGCGAACAGCACCTGCTCACAGTTCCCGGTCACCGCCGGCCGGCGCGTCGCCTTCGTCCTGACCTGGCACCCCTCGCACCGGCCGCGCCCCGAGCCCTGCGACCCCTTCGACGCTCTCGACCAGAGCCTCGCCGACTGGCGGGAGTGGACCTCGCAATGCCGCTACGAGGGCCCGTACCAGGAGGCGGTCACCCGCTCCCTGATCACCCTCAAGGCCCTCACCTACGCACCGACCGGCGGCATCGCCGCCGCGGCCACCACCTCCCTTCCCGAGGAACTCGGCGGCGTCCGCAACTGGGACTACCGCTACTGCTGGCTCCGGGACTCCACCCTCACCCTCGGCTCGCTGCTGTCCACCGGCTTCCTCGACGAGGCCCGCGCCTGGCGCGAGTGGCTGCTGCGCGCCGTCGCCGGCGACCCCGCCGACCTCCAGATCATGTACGGCATCGCCGGCGAGCGACGGATCCCCGAGAGCGAACTGCCCTGGCTGCGCGGCTACGCCTCCTCCGCCCCGGTCCGGGTCGGGAACGCCGCCGTCGACCAGCTCCAGTTGGACGTGTACGGCGAGGTCATCGACTCCCTCCACCTCGCCCGAACGGCCGGGCTGCCCGCCGAACGGCACGCCTGGCGGATCCAGCTCGCGCTGCTCGACTTCCTCGAACGCAACTGGCGGCGGCCCGACGAGGGCCTGTGGGAGGTCCGGGGCCCCCGCCGCCACTTCGTGCACTCCAAGGTGATGGCGTGGGTGGCGGCCGACCGGGCCGTCCGCACCCTGGAGAGCGACCCCTCCCTGGACGGCGAGGTGGAACGCTGGCGGGCCATGCGCGACGAGGTGCACGCCGACGTGTGCGACCGGGGCTACGACCCCGTGCGCGGCACCTTCACCCAGTACTACGGCTCCGAGGAGCTCGACGCGGCGACCCTGCTCATCCCCAGGGTCGGATTCCTGCCGCCCGACGACCCCCGCGTCATCGGCACGGTCGACGCGGTACGCGCCGAGCTCGGCAGCAGCGGACTGGTCCGCCGCTACAGCACCGCCGGCTCCACGGTCGACGGACTGCCGGGTGACGAAGGAGCCTTCCTGGCCTGCTCGTTCTGGCTGACCGACGCCCTGCACATGACGGGCCGCAGGGAGGAGGCCCGCGCCCTGTTCGAGCGGCTGCTGGCCGTACGCAACGACGTCGGCCTGCTCGCGGAGGAGTACGACCCCCTGGCCGGACGCCAACTCGGCAACTTCCCGCAGGCGTTCAGCCACGTCGGCCTGGTGAACAGCGCGCTCACCCTGGCGAGCCCGGACTGAACCGCCCGACCTCCTACGGATCCCCGCCGGTACGGGAGGCCAGCAACAGGGCGATGTCGTCCGGCCGATCGGCGGTGTTGCCCGCCTCGCTGATCAGCCGGTCGGCGGTCTCGGTCAACGGGGACGGCCGGGCCGCCTCCAGCGCCGTCCGCAGCCGCTCCACCCCGACGTCTATGTCGAGCCCCGGCTTCTCCACCAGCCCGTCCGTGTACAGGGCGAGGATCGAGCCCGTCGTCAGCCGCAGCTCCGTGACCGGGTACGAGGCCTCCGGATCGATGCCGAGCACCACCCCGCCCGCCAGGTCCAGCACCTCGGTCCGGCCGTCCGGGTGGCGCAGCAACGGCTGGGGGTGCCCGGCCCGCGCCGCCATGACGGAGCCGGACGCCGGGTCGAGCAGCATGTAGCAGCAGCTCGCGAACTGGCCCGGATCCAGGTCGATGAGCAGCTGGTTGGTACCGCTCACCACCTGCTCCGGGGTGCTCCCGCTGAGGGCGAAGGCCCGTACCGCGCTGCGCAGCTGGCCCATGGTCGCCGCGGCCGCCACACCGTGGCCCTGGACGTCCCCGATGACCAGGGCCAACAGGCCCGCGCCCGTCTCGACGACGTCGTACCAGTCGCCGCCGACCTCCATGCCCTGGGTGCCGGGGAGGTAGCGGCCGACGGTGTCCACGTGCTCGCGCACCGGCAGCCGGTGCGGCAGCAGGGCCGACTGCAGACCGCGGGCGAGCGCCACCTCGCTGTCGTAGCGCCGGGCCCGCGCGAGTGCCTGCGCGATCAGACCGGCCAGCGCCGTCAGCACCGTGCGCTCCTCCGGGCTGAAGCCGCGGGGCGAGTCGAAGCCGAGGATGCACGAGCCGACGGGACGCCCTGAGGCGATCAGCGGCAGGAAGGCGCGGGCGCCGACATCGGCGTCCAGCGGAATCCCCGGATAGGCGGCGGCCAGGTGCTGCATCGACTCGAAGAACATCGGCCGGCCCGTGGTCAGCGTCTCCACGCCCGGCAGCCGGACGTCGAGGGAGACCCCGTCGAACCGGTTGAGGAAGCCCTGCGGGAAGCCGGTCTCCCAGGCCAGGTACAGATGCCGCTCGTCCAGCAGGTAGATCGCCAGCTGGCGGCCGCCGAAGGCCGGCAGCAGCTCCTCGGTCACCACCGCCGACACCTGCCGGGCCGTGACCGCCTCCGTCAGCGCGATGGCGAGAGCCACCGGCCGGTACAGGGCCGAGGCCTCGTCGGCGGACACGTCGAGGTCCGCGTACCCGTCCACGTCCACATCCATGTCCACATCCATGTCCACGTCGGTGTCGGCGTCGGTGTCGGCGCGGGCGTGGGCGTGGGTGTGAGCGCCGGTGTCCGGGTCCTGACGGATCCGTGACGCGGGCGCGTAGGCAGGTTTCACGGAGGTGCCCAGGGTCAGGGTCACCCCGTCGGCCGCGGGATACAGGTCCACCGACAGCCACTGCCCGGGCGGGTGCCGGCCGCGTCGGGCGGGGAAGTGCACCGGCTCGCCGGACATGAAACCGGCCCGGAAGTGGTCCTCGTAGGCGGGATGCCCGAGCCACGGCAGTGCCTCCCACAGCAGCCGCCCCCGCAGATGCGGCCCGTCGACGCCGAGCAGCGCCTCCGCCGCGGTGTTCACGTAGCCGATCCGGCCCTCCCGGTCCAGGGACAGGACCGCCTGCGCGAGCCGGTCCGCGGCCTTGCGGGCCCCCTCGGCCCCGGCCTCGGGCGGTGGCGCCGGTACCCCCATCGGGTCGCCCTCCCACAGAACCCGCCCCCCGGCCGCCGCGAGGGCGGTGAGGTCGGCGGCCAGCTGCTCCGCGGCCCGCCGCAGCCGTTCGCGGTCCGCGGTCCCGACCGGGATCCCCGGGGTCGCCTCGCGCAGCACCACCAGCACCCCGAACCGTTCCGTCCCGGCGGTCACCGGCTCGTACAGCGAGGCGAAGGTGAACGGCAGCCCGGCCATCAGCTGCGGGAAGCGGCTCATCGCCGACTCCGCGTCGGGCAGGAGCACGGCCTGCCCGGAACGGTAGGCCTCGGCGACCGGGTAGGGGCGGTTCACCTGCATCCGCCACCAGGGCCGGAACAGCTGCAGCGGCAGCCCCGTGAACACGGCCAGCAGGAGCAGCCCGGTCGTGGGCGAGCGCAGGTAGATCCCGGCCGCGTACCCGCCGACGGCCTCCAGTGCACGCGTGGCGGCCCGCACGAGCACCTGGGTCGTCGCATCGGGGGCATCGCCGGTGTCAGGCGCGGCGCCGAGGCTGTCCGCTCTGGCCATCACACAGCCAGGATGCGCCCTCGGCGGCGGCCGCTGCATCCCGGCCGGTCGCGGCCGTGCCCCGGCCGATAGGCCGACCGCTTCCCTCGTCCGGGGGACGCACGGGTGTGCGGGCCACCCCTCGCGGGACGGCGCGGGGCACGATACCCAGGCGTCCCACCCCCGGCAGGCCCCCGGAAGGCAGAGCATGCGGTTCCAGTACGACACCATCGGCGAGCGCTACGCGGAGTCCACGAGCACGGCGGCCTTCTCCGCGGCCGACACCTACACCCTGCACGGAGCCCTCGACGCCCTCGGCGGGGTGCGCGGGCTCGACGCCCTCGACCTGGCCTGCGGATACGGATACAACACCCGGCTGCTGGCCCGAGGCGGGGCCCGGCGGACCGTCGGCGTCGACGTCTCGGAGGAGATGATCCGACAGGCCCGCGCGCACGAGGCGACCAAGGACCGGCCGGACGTCGAGTACCACGTCGCCGACGCCGCCGGCCTGCCCCACCTCGGCCCCTTCGACCTCGCGACCGCCGCCTACGTCTTCAGCTACGCGCCCGACCGCAGATCCCTGCACGCGATGTTCCGGTCCGTCCGCGCCAACCTGCGGGCGGGCGGGCGGCTGCTGGCCATCGTCCCCAACGCGGGGGCGTTCCCGCGCGTGGACTGGTCGCCGTACGGGGTGCGCATCCTCGACCGGGTCCCGGACGGCGACGCGCCGCTGCTCAAGGCGCATTTCCTGACCCAGCCCCCGGTGCCCTTCGAATTCCGTGAATGGGCCCACGCCGACCTCGCCGAGGCCGCCGTCGAGGCGGGCTTCGTCACCGTCGGCTGGCAGCCGAACCGGACCCCGCCCGCCGACGCCGTACGCGACGAGGCGTACTGGACGGCGTACCGTGCCTGGCCGATCAGCTCACTGATGACCTGCACGGCGTAGGGGGCGGCCGTCACCGAACCGCCGTCACGATCCGCCGTGCCCGCCGTGCTCTCGGAGCTGCGCCGTCGACCTGATCAGCTCGACGATCCGCTCGCGCGCCGCCCGCCCTTCCGGGACGGGCAGCAGCGGGTACCCGTGCGGCAGCCCCGCCGCTTCGTGGAACTCCACCTCGGCCCCCTCCGCGCGGGCCCTGCGGAGCAGCTCCCGGCTGTCCGTGGTC
This sequence comes from Streptomyces sp. CLCI03, assembly GCF_053615355.1. Classification (NCBI taxonomy): domain Bacteria; kingdom Bacillati; phylum Actinomycetota; class Actinomycetes; order Kitasatosporales; family Streptomycetaceae; genus Streptomyces; species Streptomyces sp. CLCI03. The sequence continues at coordinate 7,232,704 of NZ_CM132132.1, forward strand.
AGCACGTCCCGGGTCCCGGTGAACACCGTCATCGGCGCCAGCCCGGTGAAACCGCCGTGCAGCGGGCTCACCCGGGGGTCGTCGGCGGCCAGGGTCCCGGCGTACAACCGACCGGCCTCCAGCAGCCCCGGGCGGGCCAGCAGCGGATCGGCCGCCTCCAGGGCCGCCTGGTCCGGATGGCTCATGGTCACGTCCAGCCAGGGCGAGATCAGCACGATCCGGGACGGCTGGTCCCCGGTGCGGTCGCGGAGCCGCTGCGCGGCCGCCAGCGCCAGCCCGGCCCCGGCCGAGTCCCCGATCAGCACCGTCCCGGCGGGGCCGCCGCTCGCGATCAGACCGCTCAGCAGGTCGGCCGCGATCGGGACGGTCCGGTCGGCCGTGCCGCGCGGAGCGAGGATGTACGCCGGTACGACGACCCGCGCCCGCGCCTGCGTGACCAGGGTCCGGATCAGCGCCCAGTGCGGGCGGACCAGCTCGTGGATGTACCCGCCGCCGTGCACGTACAGCACGTGCGCCGCGGGCTCCGTCCCGAGCGGGGAGACGTCGTACACCGGCCAGGCTCCGACGAAGGTCCGCGAGATGTCGGCGACCCGACCCAGCCAACGCGGCGGCAGATGGGAGGCGGGCCTGCGGGCGGACTCCGCCACCCTGGTCCGGACGGCCTCCGCGCTCGCGTACCGTCTTCGCCGTCCCGCCGCGATCAGCGCCGCCGACAGCGCTCTGCTGCGCAGACTCGGCACGCCCCTCACCTCCCCTTTTCCCCACGCCGTCGCCGGCGCGAGCCCCTTCCCCGTCACGGGAGGAGCATAGGCGTGAAGCTGTGCTGTCGACCCGCTTAAGAAAGTCTCGATGGACTGATCACCGCGCCGATCGGCAGATTGGTGCACGTCACCACCGCCGTTCGGGCCCATCCGCCCGCGGCGTACCCTTCCGCATGCCTGGAGCCACCCCATGAAGGCACTCGTCAAGCACAAGGCAGAACCCGGCCTGTGGCTCATGGACGTCCCCGAGCCCGAGTACGGCCCCGGCGACGTGCTGATCAAGGTGCTGCGCACCGGTATCTGCGGAACCGACCTCCACATCCGTGCCTGGGACGGCTGGGCGCAGGGCGCGGTCAAGACCCCCCTCGTCCTCGGCCACGAGTTCGTCGGCGAGGTCGCGGCGCTCGGCGCGGACGTCCAGGACATCGAGGTCGGCGCGCTGGTCAGCGGCGAGGGCCACCTGGTGTGCGGCAAGTGCCGCAACTGTCTGGCCGGCCGCCGCCACCTGTGCCGCAGCACGATCGGCCTCGGGGTCGGCCGCGACGGCGCCTTCGCCGAGTACGTGGTCCTGCCCGCCCAGAACGTGTGGGTGCACCGCACCGCCGTGGACCTGGACGTCGCCGCGATCTTCGACCCCTTCGGCAACGCCGTGCACACGGCGCTGTCCTTCCCGCTGGTCGGCGAGGACGTCCTGATCACCGGCGCCGGCCCGATCGGCATCATGGCGGCGGCCGTGGCCCGGCACGCCGGCGCGCGCAACGTGGTGATCACCGACGTCAGCCCCGAGCGCCTGGAGATCGCCCGCAAGGCGGGCGCCACGCTCGCCGTCAACGTCGCCGAGTCCTCGATCGCCGAGGCGCAGGCCACGCTCGGCCTGCGCGAGGGCTTCGACATCGGCCTGGAGATGTCCGGGCGCGCCGAGGCCATGCGCGACATGATCGACAACATGACGCACGGCGGCCGGATCGCCATGCTGGGCCTGCCCGCCCAGGAGTTCCCGGTGGACTGGGCGAAGGTGGTCACCTCGATGATCACGATCAAGGGCATCTACGGTCGTGAGATGTTCGAGACCTGGTACGCGATGACCGTGCTGCTGGAGGGCGGGCTCGACCTCAGCCCGGTCATCACCGGCCGCTACTCGCACCGTGACTTCGAGGCCGCCTTCGACGAGGCGTCGACCGCCCGCAGCGGCAAGATCATCCTGGACTGGACGGCGTAACCGACCGCCACGCCGGTCGGCGCGGCCTTCGCCGTACCGGCCGCCGTACCGGTCGCCGTACCTGCCGTCCCACCCATCGAACCATCTCCCTCGGGCCGGGCCCCGCACACCCTCCCCCCTCCGCGGGGCCCGGCCCCCCTCCCTCGTCGCCCTCCGCCGCACAAGGAGAACCGCACCATGTTCGAGACCGTCCGCGAGGACCTGCGCTCCACCCTCGACGAGATCCGCGCCGCCGGCCTGCACAAGCCCGAGCGCGTGATCGGCACCCCGCAGAACGCGGCCGTCGCCGTCACCTCGGGCGGCGCCGCCGGCGAGGTGCTCAACTTCTGCGCCAACAACTACCTGGGGCTGGCCGACCACCCCGAGGTCGTCGCCGCCGCGAAGGACGCGCTGGACCGCTGGGGCTACGGCATGGCCTCGGTCCGCTTCATCTGCGGCACCCAGGAGGTGCACAAGGAGCTGGAGGCACGGCTCTCGGCCTTCCTCGGCCAGGAGGACACGATCCTCTACTCCTCCTGCTTCGACGCCAACGGCGGCGTCTTCGAGACCCTCCTCGGCGCCGAGGACGCGGTCATCTCCGACGCCCTCAACCACGCCTCGATCATCGACGGCATCCGCCTCTCCAAGGCCCGCCGCTTCCGCTACGCCAACCGCGACCTGGTCGAGCTGGAGGCCCGCCTGAAGGAGGCCACCGAGGGCGGCGCCCGCCGCAAGCTGATCGTCACCGACGGCGTCTTCTCCATGGACGGCTACGTCGCCCCGCTCGCGGAGATCTGCGACCTGGCCGACCGCTACGACGCGATGGTCATGGTCGACGACTCGCACGCCGTCGGCTTCGTCGGCCCCGGCGGCCGCGGCACCCCCGAGCTGCACGGCGTCATGGACCGCGTCGACATCATCACCGGCACCCTCGGCAAGGCCCTCGGCGGCGCCTCGGGCGGTTATGTCGCGGCCCGCGCCGAGATCGTGGAACTGCTGCGCCAGCGCTCGCGCCCGTACCTCTTCTCCAACTCCCTCGCCCCGGTCATCGCGGCCGCCTCCCTCAAGGTCCTGGACCTGCTGGAGTCCGCCGGTGACCTGCGCGAACAGCTCGCCGCCAACACCGCGCTCTTCCGCACGAAGATGACCGAGGCCGGCTTCGAGGTGCTGCCCGGCGACCACGCCATCGCCCCCGTCATGATCGGCGACGCGGCCGAGGCGGCCAGGATGGCGGAGCTGCTCCTGGAGCGCGGCGTGTACGTGATCGGCTTCTCCTATCCGGTGGTGCCGATGGGCGCGGCGCGCATCCGCGTCCAGCTCTCCGCGGCCCACTCGACGGCCGACGTCGAGCGCGCGGTGGCCGCCTTCATCGACGCCCGTGCGGCCCTCGGGACCGCCGGCGCCTGACGGGAGCACGAGGCCGCAGGGGAACACGAGGTCGCAGGGGAACACGAGGTCGGAGGGGCCTGCGCACCCTGAGACAATGGTGGGGTGATCGACCCCCGCCGGCTGCGCATCCTGCGGGCCGTGGCGGACCACCGTACGGTGACCGCCGCGGCCGCAGCCCTGTACCTCACCCCCTCCGCCGTCTCCCAGCAGCTCGCGGCGCTGGAACAGGAGACGGGCCACGCGCTGCTCACCCGCAGCGGGCGTGGCGTACGGCTCACCGCAGCCGGTGAGATCCTGCTGGGCCACGCCCACGAGGTGCTCGCGCAGCTGGAGCGGGCGGAGGCGGAACTCGCGGCGTACGCGGGCGGTTCGGCGGGCGAGGTCACCGTCGCCGCCTTCGCGACGGGCATCGCGGAGGTACTGGCTCCGGCCATCGCCCGTCTCGCGCTGGAACGGCCCGGCATCCGGCTGAGGGTCCGGGACGCCGAGGGCGACCAGAGCCTGCCGCTGCTGCTGGACGGCGAGGCCGACCTCGCGCTGGCCGTCGAGTACCGGGGCGGCCCGGGCGCCGACGACGCCCGACTCTCCGTCCTCCCGCTGTACGCGGAACCCTTCGACGCGGTCCTGCCCTCGGGGCATCCGCTGGCCGACCTCCCCGCGGTGTCGCTGGCGGACCTCTCCGACGCGGACTGGGTGGGCCAGTACCCCGGCAACCCGTGCCACGACGTGACGCTGCTCGCCTGCGAACTGGCGGGCTTCCAGCCCCGGTTCGTGCACTCCTCCGACGACTTCCGCGCCGTGACGGCGCTGGTGGGCGCCGGGGCCGGAGTGGCCCTCGTACCGCGCTCGGCCCTGCGCGGCATGGACCTGAAGGAGGTCCAGGTCCGCCCGGTCACGGGCCCGGCCGCCACCCGCCGCGTCTTCGCGGCGACCCGCCGAGGCGGCGAGACCCACCCGCTGATCGCCCCCGTCCTGGCGGCTCTGCTCAGGGAATCGGAGCGGCTGCCGGCCCACTGAGGCCGTCGGTGGAAGGAGTACCTCAGCCTGACCGCCGAACCGGTGCGTGAACACCTGGCCGCCGCCACCCAGCTCGAAACCTTCCTCACGGGTGCGGGCACCCTCACCCTCGACCAGCGGATGCTCCTCGTCGACCAGGCGCTGGTGCTGCTGGAGCAGAACTACGTACACCTGCCCCTGAAGATCTCGATGCACGCCGTCAACCCCGTACAGCGGCTGCGCCTCATCCGCCGGCAGCCGGAGCAGCAGACGGCGGCCACCATGCCGCCCGAGTGGATCTTCCACGCGGAGCTGTCCAAGGTGTTCCACTCGGTCCGGGACCTGCACACCAACTACCAGCTGCCCGCACCGTTCGCCGGGAAGATCGCCTTCCTCCCGTTCCTGGTCGAGGAGAGCACCGACGGACCGGAGCCCCGTTTCCTGATCACCCGCGTCGTCCAGGGCTTCTCCGCACCGACCTTCGCGCCGGGCGTCGAGGTCACCCACTGGAACGGTGTCCCCATCGAGCAGGCCGTCGAGCTCAATGCCGCCCGGTTCGCCGGAGGCAACGCGGCGGCGCAGCCGGGGCGTCGAGTCGCTGACGGTGCGCTCCCTCTCGGCCCATCTGCCCCCGTTCGAGGAATGGGTGACCGTCAGCTACATCGGTACCGACGGCGTCGCCCGCGAACTGCGCGAGAACTGGCAGATCGTGGAGAACCGCCCGTCGGCGGCCGGCCCGGCGGGCGAGGCCTCGCTCGTCCTGGGCCTGGACCACGAGTCCGAGGAGGTCAGCCGAGCCGAGGTCATGCTCTTCGTCCCCCACGTCATCGAGCAGCAACTGGCCGTGGACGCGGGGAGGTCCCCGGACATCGCGGCGGGCGAGACCGCGAGCACGATGCCGGAGGTCTTCACGGCCCGTACCGTCCAGACCCCCTCGGGCACCTTCGGGCACATCCGCATCCACACGTTCCACGTCCCCGACGCCGGTGCCTTCGTCGAGGAGTTCGTCCGGCTGATCGGCGAGCTGCCGCAGAACGGCCTGATCGTCGACGTGCGCGGCAACGGCGGCGGCTCGGTCTGGGCCTCCGAGCTCACCCTCCAGACCCTGACGCCCCAGCGGATCACCCCGGAACCGTTCCAGTTCATCAACACCCCCCTCAACCTGCGCATCTGCCGCAGCAACCCCACCCTGCGGGCATGGGTGAATTCCATGGAGCAGTCCGTCGAGACCGGCGCCACCTTCTCCGCCGCCCTGCCCCTCACTCCGGAGGACCTCGCGAACCGGATCGGCCAGCAGTACTTCGGGCCGGTCGTCCTCATCACCAACGCCCGCTGCTACTCCGCGACCGACATGTTCGCGGCCGGCTTCCAGGACCACGCGATCGGCACCGTGCTCGGCACCGACGACAACACCGGAGCGGGCGGCGCCAACGTCTGGGAGCAGGGCCGGTTCATGGAGGACTTCCCGGTCGCCTCCTCGCCGTACCTCCCGCTGCCGAACGGAGCGGGGATGCGCGTGGCGATCCGTAGATCCCTGCGGGTCGGCGAGCGGGCCGGGACGCCCCTGGAGGACCTCGGGGTCGTCCCGGACGAACGCCACCGGATGACCCGCCGGGACCTCCTGGAGGGCAATGTGGACCTGATGGCGCGGGCCGGCGAACTCCTGCGGTCCCAGCCCGTGCGCGAGCTGACCATCGCCGACGTCACGCGCGCCGACGGCTCGCTCCGCCTCAGCCTGAAGACCGCCAACGTCGACCGGGTGGACGTGTACCTCGACCGCCGGCCGCGCACGTCGGTGGACATCCCCGACGGGCGGGCGGACGTCACGGTACCGGGCGCCGGCGCGGCCACGTCGGTACGGGTGGACGGCTTCGCGCTGGGCGAGCTCGTCGCCAGCAGCAGGCGGTTGTAGGGCACGGCCGCGGGGGACGGGAGGGCGGCCGGGCCCGGGAGGCTCCGGCCGCGCCCCTCAGACTCGCAGCACCTCCACGCCCGCGGCCGCGAACTCCTCGGCGACCTCCGCCGTCAGGCCGGTGTCCGTCACCAGCACGTCCACCGACGAGGTCGCGCAGATCCGGGCGAACGCGCGGACGCCCAGCTTGCTGGAGTCGGCCGCGACGACCACCCGGCGGGCGCGTTCGCACAGCAGGCGGTTGATCGAGGCCTCGTCCTCGTGGCGGGTCGCCGCGCCGTCCGTCGGGTCGAAGCCGTCCACGCCGAGCACCGCCGTGTCCACCGCGAGTTGGCCCAGTACCTGCTCGGCGAGGGGGCCGGTCAGCTCGTACGACTGGGGGCGGGCCACCCCGCCGGTCAGCACGATCTTGAACTGCGGTCGGATCACCAGCTCGCCCGCGATGTTGAGGGCGTTGGTCACCACCGTGAGCGCGGGCGAGCCCTGGGCCAGGTCCGGTCGCCCGGCCAGGGCCCGCGCCACCTCGGTGGTCGTGGTGCCGCCCGTCAGGCCGATCACCTCGCCCGGGGTGATCAGGGCCGCCACCGCCTCGCTGATCCGCTGCTTCTCGGCGGCCCGGCGCGACGTGCGGTAGCGCAGGGGGAGTTCGTACGAGACCCCGTGCAGCACGGCCCCGCCGCGCGTGCGGACCAGCAACTGCTGCTCGGCCAGCTGGTCGAGGTCGCGGCGGATGGTCGCGGCGGACACGCCGAGGGTCTCCGCCGCCGGTTCCACCTCCAGCTCGCCCCGTTCCACGAGCAGGTCCAGCAGCGCCTGCCAGCGCTCCTTGCGGGTCATCGGCCGCCCCCTTCGGTGTTCTGCGACATACGTTCCACGGCGTTTCCCGGCGGTACCCGTCGGCCCGCCCGGCGACACTAACTCAGCCGCTCCAGCCGTGGATGCTTGAAGTTGCGTGAAACAGGCCGCTACCTTGCAGGAAAACGCAATCGAGCCTTCCGGACCCGCCTGTCACAGAGGGAGCCTGCATGAGTCACGTCGCGTACGAGTTGGGCACACAGCCCGCATGCTGGGAGCGGGCCGCCGAACTGGCCCCTGCCAGGCGGGCGGTGCTGCCGCAGCCGGGGGAGCGTACCGCGATCGTCGGGTGCGGGACCTCGTACTACATGGCCCAGGCGGCCGCCGTGCTGCGCGAGGAGGCCGGCCAGGGCGAGACCGACGCCTTCCCCGCCTCGGAGTTCCCGCGCCACCGCCGCTACGACCGGGTCGTCGCCCTGACCCGGTCCGGCACCACCACCGAGGTACTGGACCTGCTGGCCGGGCTCCGCGACGCGGGCGTACCCACGACCGCGGTCGTCGGCGATCCGGCGACCCCGGTGATGACCGCCGCGGACGAGCTGGTCGTCCTCGACTTCGCCGACGAACAGTCCGTCGTGCAGACCCGGTTCGCGACCACCGCCCTCACCCTGCTGCGCGCCCACGTCGGGCTGCACACCCCCTCGGTGGTCGCCGACGCCCGTACCGCCCTCGTCGAGCCGCTGCCCGCCGACATCGCCGGCCGGGGCCAGTTCACCTTCCTCGGCCGCGGCTGGAGCGTCGGGCTCGCCCACGAGGCGGCGCTGAAGATGCGCGAGGCCTCGCTGTCCTGGGCCGAGTCCTACCCGGCGATGGAGTACCGGCACGGGCCGATCAGCGTCTCCGGACCCGGCACCGTCACCTGGTCGCTCGACGAGGCCCCGGACGGGCTCGCCGACCAGGTCCGCGCCACCGGCTGCCAATGGGTGCCCGGCGGGCTCGACCCGCTGGCCGAACTGGTCCGCGTCCACCGACTCGCCCTCGCGGTCGCCGCCCACCAGCAGCTGGATCCGGACGCACCGCGCCATCTCACGCGCTCGGTGATCCTCGCCACCGGCGAGGAGGCCGTCCGATGAGCCTCGTCCGTGCCGGCGATCTGGTCCTGGAGGCGACCGCGGCCGGCCGGGCCGTCGCCGCCTTCAACATCATCACCCTGGAGCACGCCGAAGCCGTCGTCGCCGGGGCCGAGGCGGCCGGCCTGCCGGTCATCCTCCAACTGAGCGAGAACGCGGTGAAGTTCCGCGACGGGCGGCTGCTGCCCATCTCCCGGGCCGCAGTCGCGTGCGCGGAGGCCGCCGGGGTCCCCGTCGGCCTGCACCTCGATCACGTCAAGAGCCCCGAGCTGCTCCGGCAGGCCTGCGACGCCGGATACAGCTCGGTGATGTACGACGCCGCGCAACTCCCGTACGCCGAGAACCTGGAGGCCACCCGGTCCGCGGCCGACTGGGCCCACGCCAACGGGCTGTGGATCGAGGCCGAGCTGGGCGAGGTCGGCGGCAAGAACGGCGCCGCCCCGCTGGACCCGCACGCGCCCGGCGCCCGTACCGACCCCGACGAGGCCCGGCGGTTCGTCGCCGACTCCGGGGTCGACGCCCTGGCGGTCGCCATCGGCAGCAGCCACGCGATGACCAGCCGGACCGCGGCCCTGGACCACGTGCTGCTGGCCCGTCTGGCCAAGACCGTGGAGGTGCCGCTCGTCCTGCACGGGTCCTCCGGGCTGCCGGACACCGAGCTCGCGGCGGCCGTCGCGGGTGGCATCCGCAAGGTCAACATCGGCACCGCCCTCAACGTGGCGATGACCGAGGCCATCCGTACCCACCTGACCCCGGCGGACCCCCGGCCGTACCTGACGGCGGCCCGTACGGCGATGACGGCGACGGCGACGGCTATGATCGGCGCCCTGAACTGAGGGGTGGCCGGTGACCGGTGGCAGGTGACCGGTCACGGGCTACGGGCTACGGGCTACGGGGGACGGCGATCATGGACACGCAGCGGGGACGCACGAACCGCCGCCGGTTCCTGCTGATCGCCGGCCTCCCGCTGCTGACGGCGGGCGCGGGCCTGACCTACCTGATGTGGCCGGAGCCGCCGCGCCGGCCCGAGGTCCGCACCGACCTGGAGCCGCTGAACCGGCGGCTCGGGCCGTTCCTCGGCGAGCTGACCGACGCGCACTGGCTGGGCTACGACATCGACGACACGGGTGACGGCCGGAGCATTCCCGGCCCCGACTCGCGGATCCGCGTGGTCGGCGTCGCCCATCTCCCGGCCGGCGGCGCGGCCGCGATCACCGGCAAGCCCGACCACGCCTTCACCGCCGCCGGGGCTCCGTCCGACCTGCCCGACGCGCTGCGGCAGTACCTGCCCGCCGCGACCTGGCAGCACAGCCCCGGCTTCGACGCGTACGCGAACGGCCAGGGCGCAGCGGGCCAGGCCTCCGACGGGATCCCCTCGGGCCGGTACCTCTTCGACCCCGCCCGCGACCTCGTCCACTTCGACGTCCTGTACCTCTTCACCTGACATCCCACTCGGCGGGAGGACGTACGCGGCGCCGTCGAAGGCGCGCGGCGCGCGGTGTTCCGTCGTACGGCAGACGTGCCGGGCCTGGCGGGGGCGGGCGTCAGCGCGGTGTGAGGCGGGCCTGGTGGTACCGGATCCCGTGCCACCGGGCCTGGTCCGGTCGGGCGCCCCGGTCCAGGGTCCGGGTGCCCTCGGCGAGCGTCAGGGCGTGTCCGGCGGACAGGACGAGAGCGACGAACCACCTGGACCGGTCGGGCTCGACGGTCTCGTCGTAGTACCAGTCGGCGGTGACACGGTCCTCCCCGGTGAGGAACGGCCGTTGCAGGAAGTCCTGGACGGGGAGCGGGAAATGGCCCAGCACCCCCTGGGCCTCCCGGTCCAGCTCCAGACGCAGTACGGGAACCCCCGGCAGGCCCGGGGCGGTGGCCCGCCCGTCCGCCGCAGGCCTCCCGTCGAAGGACCGGCTGTGCAGCGAGCCGGGCTCCACCCGGGTGCGCTGCCCGCGGTACTCCGCCACGCCGTCCCGCAGCACCTGGCCGACCCGGCACAGCCCGCGGTCCCCGACCACCAGGGCGGTGGGCCGGCCGTCGGCGTCCGGCCCGGCCCACCAGGTCAGGCACCGGCCGGCCTTCTCCAGCAGCCGGGCCCGTACGTCCCCCGGGAGCAGCTCCCAGTAGGCGTGTCGGGCCGGGATCTCGGGGTCCGTGGGAAGCGCGCCCGGCTCGTGGATCTGCGTCACCGCCCGCGTGAACTCGGGGTCCTCGCGGCGCCATGCGTCGATGTCCATATCCGCACATTGTGCGGCAGACGCCGGAACCACACCTGCCTTTCCGGTGAGTCGGCCGGGCCGGCCCGTGACCTCAGATACCTCTGGCCCCGTCGATCCGTTCGCGCAGGAGGTCGGCGTGCCCGTTGTGCCGCGCGTACTCCTCGACCATGTGGATCAGCACCCAGCGCAGCGACACCTTCCCGCGCCACGCGTCGACGGCCTCGACGTCCAGATCGGGCGCCTCGGCCACGAACCGTTCGGCGAAGGCCACTTCGGCCCGCCACGCCTGCCAGGCCGCCTCGACCGCCGAGGGATCCGCGAGGGCCCCGTCGAAGTCCCCGTCGGGATCCTGCGCCGAGGAGAACAGGGGCGGCGCGTCCTCGCCCGCCAGAACCAGCCGGAACCAGCGGCGCTCCACATCGGCGAGGTGCCGCACCAGCCCGAGCAGCGAGAGCGTGGACGGCTCCACCGACCGGTGGGCCAACTCGGCCTTCAGGCCTGCGCACTTGAGCTCCAGGGTGGCGCGGTGGTCCGCGAGGAAGGCGACCAGCATCGGCCGCTCGTCACCGGTCGCCGGGCCGCCGAAGCGGCCGTCCCGCTCGGGTTCGACGAAGAATTCCGCTCTGCTGCGTGGGCTCGTCATGGTGGCGAGTATGAACGCCGACCTGGAGCTGCCGGCACCCGGGTCCTTCCGAATTCTTGTAACAGGTTCTACTCTGACCGCCGCCACCACAGCGCCCGGTAGGACCGTGAGACCCCGGAGGGGCCGTGCACCTCGAATACACGCCTGAGCAGCAGCAGTTGCGCACCGAACTGCGCGCCTACTTCGCCGAGCTCGTGCCGCAGGACGTCTACGCCCGCTACGAGGACCCGGCCGCACAGAAGCGCTTCTACCGGGACACCATCCGCCGGCTCGGCGCCGACGGCTGGCTCGGGGTCGGCTGGCCCAAGGAGTACGGCGGCCGCGGGATGACCCCGATGGACCAGTTCATCTTCTTCGACGAGGCCGCACAGGCCGTCGTACCGCTGCCGCTGATGGCCCTCAACACGGTCGGGCCGACCATCATGCAGTTCGGCACCGAGGAGCAGAAGGCGTACTTCCTGCCGAAGATCCTCGCCGGGGAGATCGACTTCGCCATCGGCTACAGCGAACCCGACGCCGGCACCGACCTCGCGGCGCTCAAGTGCAAGGCCGTCCGCGAGGGCGACGAGGAGACCGGCACCTACGTCGTCGACGGGCAGAAGATCTGGACGACCAACGGAGACACCGCCGACTGGGTCTGGCTCGCCGTACGCACGGACCCCGAGGCCCCGGCCCACAAGGGCATCACCATGCTCCTGGTCCCGACCTCGGACCCCGGCTACTCCTGCACCCTGATCAACACCCTCGCCTCGCACGACACCACCGCCAGCTACTACGAGAACATCCGCGTTCCGGCGAGCCGCCGCGTCGGCCAGGAGAACAAGGGCTGGCGCCTGATCACCAACCAGCTCAACCACGAGCGCGTGACCCTCGCCGCCCACGGCACCATGGCCATCCGGGCCCTCCACGACGTCCAGCGCTGGGCCGCCGCGACGAAACTCGCCGACGGCCGCCGGGTCATCGACCTCTCCTGGGTCCGCGGCCGCCTCGCGCGCACCCACGCCCGGCTCGACGCGATGAAGCTGCTCAACTGGCAGATGGTGGGCGCGGTCCAGGCCGGCACCCTCACCCCGCAGGACGCGTCCGCGGTCAAGGTGTACGGCTCGGAGGCCCGCCGGGACGCGTACGCCTGGCTGATGGAGATCGTCGGCGCGGCCGGCTCGCTCAAGGACGGTTCGGCGGGCGCGGTCCTGCACGGCGAACTCGAACGCGGCTACCGCAGCGCGGTGATCTTCACCTTCGGCGGGGGCAACAACGAGATCCAGCGCGAGATCATCTCCTGGATCGGCCTCGGCATGCCACGCGTACGCCGCTGAGTGGCTGTGACCGACAACGATGGTCGGCGCGGGCGTGCGCCGCTCGGAGGCCGCCGTCGGCGTCGGAGGCTTCGCCTACCTCGCCCGCGAGCGGGATCCGGTCGCACGGATCGCCGAACAGCTCGGCGCCCCGCGCGCCGAGCTCCCTGAGAAGATCGCCGGCCTCCTGGACCGGCTCAAGGCCGCCGACCGGGAGAACGCCCGCCTCAAGCAGCAGGCCACCACCGCCCGCGCCGCCGATCTCGCCGACGGCGCGGTGGATGCGAACGGCGTCCAGGTCGTCACCGCCACCTCCGACGGCGGCGCCGACGCGTCCGGCCCGCACCCCGGCCTCCGCTTCGTTGGGCGGGTCGCATCCGCTGATGGCCCTTGCGACCCGCCCGGAGACCTCCGGTCAGGTCACCGTGCCGACAGCCGCGGCGTACGCGGCGGTACCGTGCGGCGGCTGCCGGTCTTCTCGAAGGCGGCGGCCAGGGTCAGCAGGGCGTTGTCGTCGTAGGCGCGGCCCGCGAAGGTCAGCCCGACGGGCATGCCGATGTCGGCCATGGTGCCCATGGGCACGGTGACGGTCGGGATGCCGAGGTGGCGGGGGACCAGGTTGCCGTTCGCGACCCAGACGCCGTTGCGCCAGCCGAGGTCGGCGGAGGCCACGGAGACGTCCATGTCGGCGGGACCCACGTCGGCGACGGCGGGGAAGACCACGGCGTCCAGGCCCAGTCCGTCCATCCACTCCTCCAGGTCGACGCGGCGCGTCTCCTCCAGCCCGCGCAGCCCCTGCTCGAGGTGCGGCATGTCGGTGAGGGACGCGTACGGGCGCTCGCGCACGAGGCGCGGGTAGTCGCCGATCGTGTCGTCGAAGCCTTCGTAGCGGTCGGGCAGTTCGCCTTCCTGCTTGGGCCAGATGCGGGTGCTGTCGACCTCGGCCAGGGTGGGGAGCGCAGGGTCGCCGTTGGCGCGCAGGAAGTCGTCCCATGCCCAGGCGGACAGGTCTTCGATCTCGAAGGTGAGGTACTCGCGGCTGACCAGTCCGCGGGTGAGCAGCGAGGGCGCGCCGGGGCGGTCGGACTCGTAATTGGACACCACGGGGAAGTCGACCTCGACGACCTCGGCGCCGGCGGCCTCCAGGTCGCGGCGGGCGGCCTCCCACAGGGTGATCACCGAGTGGCGGGTGTCGATGCGCTGACCGGTCTGGCCGCCGATGCCTCCGTCGGGGTTCGTTCCGGCGTCGGGGTCGGCGTTGACGTACATCCTGGGTACGCCGACGCGCTTGCCGGCGAGTGCGTCGGATGCGGACTCGGCGTCGGCGGGTGCGAGGGCCGGGTAGGAGGCGGGCCGTACCTGCGAGGGGGAGGGCAGCGGCACCCACGGCTGTGCGCGCCAGAGGTCCCCGCGCGTGTTCGGGTCGTCGGCGACGATGACGTCGAGCAGTTCGAGGAGGTCGGCCATGGTGCGGGTGTGCGGGACGACGACGTCCATGGTCGGCACGAGCGGCCAGTTGCCGCGGACCGAGATCACGCCGCGGCTGGGCGTGTAGGCGCACAGCGCATTGTTCGACGCGGGGGCCCGGCCCGAGGACCAGGTCTCCTCGCCGAGGCCGAAGGCGCCGAAGGACGCCGCCGTCGCCGTGCCGGAGCCGTTGGACGAGCCGGAGCCGTAGGCACTGGTGAGCCAGTCGGCGCTGTACGGGCTCTCCGCGCGGCCGTACACACCGCGCTGCATGCCGCCGTTCGCCATCGGCGGCATGTTGGTCAGGCCGATGAGAACGGCCCCGCCCGCGCGCAGGCGTTCGATGGCGAAGGCGTCGCGCTGGGCGACGAGGTGCTCGAAGGCCGGTGAGCCGGACGCGGCCGTGAGCCCCTCGGCGAGGTAGCTGTCCTTGGCGGTGTACGGGATGCCGTCCAGCGGGCCGAGTGTCTCTCCGCGTGCACGGCGGGCGTCGGAGGCCTCCGCGTCGGCGCGGGCGTCCGGGTTCATCACGACCATCGCATGGAGAGCGGTGGCCGTGCCGGGGCGGTCGTAGGCGTCGATCCGGGCGAGGTAGGCGTCGAGCAGGCCGACCGCGGTGGTCTCCCCCTTCTCCAGCGCCGCGCGCAGGTCGGCGATACAGGTCTCCACGACATCGAATCCGCGCGTCATGAGGGTGTCTCCTGGGTGGTGGGTCGTACGGACGGGCCGCCGGCCGTCGGGGTGGCCGCGCACACGGCCGTCACACTCCCCATCGTCCTGACTAGATTTTCAGTCTAGACTAAGAATCTAAACTCTCGGAACCTAGACTTGTGGCTTGGATTTCCGGAACTGAAAGTGAGCTCATGCCAACGTCAGAGACCGGGCCCGGGCTGCCCGACCGGCTCCTCCCGTCGGGCGGCGTGATCGGGTCCGCGGGCGCCGAGGCCGGCGCCGTGTCCCGGTCCGTCGACCGGGTCCCGGTCGACAGGAAGCGTCAGCGCAGCGGGGACGAGGCGCGAGGGCGGGCGATGCGGGCCGCCATCAGCGTCATTGCCGAGAAGGGGGCGGCGGGCCTGCGGATGTCGGACATCGCCGAGCGGGCCGGCATGAGCACCGGACACATCCTCTACCACTTCGGCAAGAAGGACCGGCTCCTGCTCGAAGTCCTCGCGTGGAGCCAAGCGGACCTCTGGGCCCGGTTCCACCAGGCCGCCGACCAGGCCGCGTCCCCTGCCGAGAAGCTGGACCTGTTCGTCCGCTTCTACCTGCCCCGCCACCAGGGCGACGAACGCTACGCGCTGTGGACACAGGTACTGGCTCAGCGCCACGACGAAGCAAGCCGGCAAACCCTCACCGAGCTGCTGGACGGCTGGGACGAGCGCCTGGAAGCCATCCTGCGTGAGGGTCGGGATCGGAGGCACTTCGCCGACGTGGACATCACCGAATTCACCATCCGAGCCGTGGCCATGCTGAGCGGAATCTCCGAAGACGTGATGTTCGGACGGTCCCGCTGGCAGCACACCTCCGCACACGCGTTCGCCCTGTCCGCTCTCGAACGCGAGCTGCGTCCCACCGGTCAGGAGTGACGGCGCGGAGCCGCCGCTCCCGACGGCCGCGCGAGCCGGCGCTACGACCAGGGGCAGCGCCGCGGCGACGATCACCGCGTGACCGGTGTCCAGGGCGACCGGGCTCACCGCGCATCCCCCCGCGGGGTACGGGGACCCCGCCGGCGGATCATTTCGACGGCCACCGGGGTGAGGGGGACGACGAGGGCCACGATCGGCAGGAGGTAACGGTCGACGTCGGGCACGGAGGCGCCGGGGGCGTATCCGGCGAGGACGAGACCCACGGTCCAGAGGAGCCCGCCCACGACCTGCCAAAGGGTGAAGACACGGGCGGGCACGCCAAGGCTCCGGCCGGCGGATTGAGCACCGTGCGCACCACCGGTACGAAGCGGGCCAGTACGACGGCCTTGGCGTGCCCGTAGCGGTGGAGGAGGTCCTCGGCGCGCTCGGCTCCGTCGCGGAGCTTCCGGCTCCGGCAGCGTCCTCAGGCGGACCGGCTGACCAGCCCGGGGGCGTCCTGATCTGCACCTTGCACCTCGGGTGGGCAGCCGGCGCGCCCATGGTCGTCGACCGTGCCCACGGCGGCGTACTGCGCTCGACTTCTACCGAGCTGCTGTGCCGAAGTGCCGGCAATCCTGGCCACAGGCCGGGACCTGCTCAGAGTGCCGGTTCGCGGCCTGTGCCGCGTTGCCAGTCCCGGTAGGCGGCGACGGCGGTGGGGAGCGTGGGGAAGATGTGCTCCGGCCCGATCTTCGCCGTCAACCCGTAGGCGTCGAGGGGGCGGCGCAGGTCGTGCTTGACCCGGGCGAGGGCGAACACGATGTCCTTCTCGGCGAGTTCGCCGCGCAGGGCCTCCACAGCGTCGAGGGCCGTGATGTCGACCTCGACGTTCGCTTCGGTGTTCAGGACGAACCAGTGCACCGGTTCGTCCTGAACCGCCACAGATGCCAGGGCCCGGCGGCGGAAGTCCTCGGCGTTGGCGAAGAACAGCGGGGAGTCGTACCGGTAGATGAGCAGACCGGGAATGGTGCGCGCGGTCGGGTAGTCGTCGATGTCGTGCATGCCGGCCAGACCGGGCACCATGCCCTCCACCGCGTCGTGGGGGCGGGCGACCCTGGTGAGGAGTTCGGCGACGGACAGCGCCACGGCGAGGAGCACGCCGTACAGGATGCCGAGGGCGAGGACGCCCAGTCCGCAGCCGAGGGCGAGCAGGAACTCGCGCCGGCGGAAGGCCGCCAGCCGGCGGAACTCGCCCACCTCGATCAGGCGTACGGCGGCGTAGACGACGATGGCGCCGAGGGCGGCCGACGGGGTGTGGGCCAGCAGTGGGCCGAGGAAGAGCAGGACGGCGGCCACGCAGACGGCGCCGACGAGGGAGTACGCCTGGGTGCGGGCGCCGGCCGACTCGGCGAGGGCGGTGCGGCTGGCGCTGCTGCTGACGGGAAAGCCGTGCAGGACGCCGGCGCCGATGTTGGACACACCGAGCGCGAGCAGCTCGCGGTTGGCCGCCAAGGGGTGCGGGTCGTCGTGGCGCGCGAAGGCGCGCGCGGTCAGGACTACGTCCGAGTATCCGACGAGGAGCACGCCGAAGGCGGGCAGGACCAGGTCGGCGTAGTCCGACGGATCGGGTAGGGCGAAGCCCGGAAGGCCGGTCGGCACGACTCCGATGACGCTGATGCCGTGGTTCTCGTCGAGGGCGAAGCCCGCCACCACGGCGGTGGCGAGCGCCAGCACGACGAGGGGCCCGGGCAGCGGGCGCCACACCCGGGGCAGGGCGAACAGAAGGGCGAGACATCCGGCGGCGAGCACGGCCGTGGGCAGGTGCACGTCACCGAGGTGGTGGAGGAAGGAGAGCAGTTGGGGGAAGAAGCCCGATCCACCACCGCTGGTCCCGGTCAGGCGGGGGAGCTGGTCCACGATCATGATCAGGGCGACCCCGGCCAGGTACCCGACGAGGACCGGCCGGGAGAGGAGATCCGCGAGGAAGCCCAACCTGGCGGCCCACGCGACGAGGCAGAGCAGGCCGACCACGACGGCCAGGGCCGCCGACAGCACCGCGTACCGCGCGGGGTCACCGGCCGCGATCGGGCCCACGGCCACGGCGGTCATGAGGGCGGTGGTCGATTCCGGTCCGACGGACAGCAGACGGGAGGACCCGCTGAGGGCGTACAGGACCATGGCCGGCAGGGCGGCCCACAGGCCCACGACCGGCGGCAGGCCGGCGACGCCGGCGTACGCCATGACCTGCGGTACGAGATAGGCGGCGACGGTGATGCCGGCCGGCACGTCACCCCGGAGCAGGCCGGCCCGGTAGCCGCGGAAAGCAGGTGGGACCGCCACGGTCCGTCCGCGCTTCGGCATGGCACCTCCGGAACTCCTGCGGGCGTGTGCCGCACCATCGTGACGTGCGGAGAGCCGCGTGGAGGTGAAGCGCGCGAAGGGGCACCGCTACGGGCCGCCCTCGCGCAGACGGAAGCCGGTGACCAGGTCGGGCCGGATCCGGATCGCTCCCGACGCGCCGCCCGCGGTCCAGCGCTGCAGCAGGCGCACGTACCGGTCGATCTCGGCGGGGTCGGTGACAGCGGTCGCGTAGCCGGTGGCGACCACGCTCCAGCCCAGGTGTTCGCCCGGGTCGATGTCGTCGGCCTCGTAGGCGACGACCACGCCCGCACCCTGCTGGGTCGCGAGCAGCGCGGCCAAGGTCGATCCGTCCTGGACGCGGACGATGATGTCGCCGGCATCGAGAACGTGGTTGACGGGGCGTACGGCGGGCAGCGCGTGGTGGGTGAAGACGATCCGGCCCAGTTCGGCGGTGCCGAGGAGCCGCAGCGCCTCGTCGACGCCGAGCTCTTCCATCCGCCGTCCCGGCACACCGACGGCAGGTGAAGAGGTGGTGGCACCGGCCGGGTGGCTTTTCATCGTGGACGTCCTTCGTCGAGCGAGCGGGCCGCGATCCGGACGGACGGCGTGGTGAGGGAGGCGAACACTCCGCGGACGAGCGGTCTGCTGCCAGGATCTCCACGCGCGCCGATCTCGGACAGGGGCCGATCGGCCCCCGGACGGGACCGCAGGGCCCATGGTCGCGATCGGTGGAACCACCAAGACTGAAGGCGGACTCGAACAGGAGGCCGTCCATGAGCACCCCTTCACCCACCCGTATTTCCGAGGCGTTGTCCGCCGACTGCCGCTCCCGACTGATGGAACTGGCCCATGAGGTCGACTTCGAGGAGGGGACGCGGCTCTTCCGGGAGGGCGGCCACGCCGACGCGGAGCGCGTGCGGACGCTGATGGACGCCGACACCGCCTTCGGCTCCGCGCTCGGCCACTGGGTCGGGCAGGTTCTCGCCGACCGGCTGCAGGCCGCCCGCGTGCGCCTTCTCGACCTGTACGCGCCCTAGGGCAGCGGCAGCTTCCTCTGATACGGGTGCGCCGTCCACCTTACTGAGATAATTCGGATGGAAATGTGTCATAGCGGCCGAATCGGAGGTGGTCATGTCCGACGATCCGAATGCCTCCGCCGGGGCACCGATCAAGGTGTTCCTCCTCGACGACCACGAGGTGGTCCGTCGCGGGCTGCACGACCTCCTGGACGGCGAGCCGGGCATCACCGTCGTCGGCGAGGCGGGCACGGCCGAGCAGGCACTGGACCGCGGGCCGGCGCTCCGCCCGGACGTGGCCGTGCTCGACGTAAGGCTCCCCGACAGCGACGGCATCACCGTCTGCCGAGAGCTGCGCTCCCGCATGCCCGGCCTGGCCTGCCTGATGCTGACGTCCTTCGACGACGAGGACGCGCTGTTGGACGCGATCATGGCGGGTGCCGCCGGGTACGTGTTGAAGCAGATCAAGGGCTCCGACCTGGTCTCCGCCGTACGGACGGTGGCGACCGGGCAGTCCATGCTGGACCCGGCCACCACCGCCCGTCTGATGCACTCCCTGCGGGACCCCGAGGCGGCGAAGGAGCCGCAGGACGCCCGGCTGGCGGCGTTGTCCGAACGTGAGCGGGCCGTCCTGGAACTCATCGGCGACGGCCTCACCAACCGGCAGATCGCCAAG
Source organism: Streptomyces sp. CLCI03 (assembly GCF_053615355.1). Lineage (NCBI taxonomy): Bacteria > Bacillati > Actinomycetota > Actinomycetes > Kitasatosporales > Streptomycetaceae > Streptomyces > Streptomyces sp. CLCI03. The sequence goes on from NZ_CM132132.1 coordinate 7,252,121, forward strand.
CGGCTCTACCTGTCCGAGAAGACGGTCAAGAACCACATCTCGCGGCTGCTGGGAAAGCTCGGCGTGGAGCGGCGGGTCCAGGCGGCCGTCATCGCCGCTCAGGTGCACGAGCACGAGACCGGGACGGCGAAGCGGTAGCGACGACGGTGCCGGTCACCGCGGTGGTGGAGCCAGCGGCACCTGCCACTCCAGGCGCGTCCCCCGCGCTCCGTCGTCCCGCGCCGCGATGTGCATCCGGCCGCTCAGCCTTGCGGCACGCTCCGCCAGATTGCGCAGTCCACTGCGCCGACCGCTCTCGGACAGGCCGACGCCGTCGTCGGTCACGGTGATGGTCAGGTTTCCGGCGCCCGCCGCGATGGAGACCTCCGCCTGCGTGGCTTCGGCATGGCGGGCGACGTTGGTGAGTGCTTCCCCCACCACCGCGAGGGCCTCGTCCGCGACGGCCGACGGTACGTCGGTGTCGATCAGCCCCTCCACCCGCAGGGCCGGTGCGAAACCGAGAGCTGCCGCGGCCTCGTCCATGGCCCGGACCAGGCGGGAGCGCAGCTTGGACGACTGACCCGGGGTCCCGTGCTCGCGGAGTCCGAAGATGGTGGACCGAATGATCTTGATGGTGGCGTCCAGGTCGTCCACCGCACGGGAGAGCCGTTCGGACGCCTCGGGGTGGTCGATGAAGCGCTGGGCGCTCTGGAGGGTCATGCCGGTGGCGAAGAGGCGCTGGATGGCGAGGTCGTGCAGGTCGCGGGCGATGCGGTCGTGGTCCTCCAGCAGGCTCATCTGCTCGGTGTCGCGACGTCGTTCGGCCAGCTCCAGCGCGAGGGCGGCCTGGCCGGCGAATCCCGGCAGCGCGGCGATCTCCTCGCTGGCGAAACCGGGGCGGCCGTGCCGCCGGGCGAGCATCAGGACGCCGCTGAGCTTCTCCTCGGTGCCGACGGTGACGGCCACGGCCGGGCCGAATCCGGTCCACCTCTCGGGCTGGACGGTGACGCGCTCGTCGGTCGCCACGTCGGGGACCGTGACGAGGCCGTCGCGAGCCAGTGCGGCCTCGGCGAGCGTCCCCCGGATGCTGGGCAGGACGATCCCGCGGTGCGCCTCCGCCCCCTCTCCGAGGGCGAGGGAGCCCCGCAGTTCACCGGCGGAGCCCAGCAGGTAGAAGACGCCCATGTCCGCGGTGGTGATGTCCTTGGCCCGTTCCAGCATGCCTTCGAGGACGTCGTCCTCGGGCGCTCCGGAGAGCAGGGCGCTGGTGATGGCCGAGCCGGCCTCCAGCCAGCGCTCGCGCAGCCGGAGGCCCTCGAAGAGCCTGGCGTTCTCGATGGCGATGCCGGCCGCCACCGCGAGGGTCGACAGGACCGCCTCGTCCTCGGCGTCGAACTCGACTCCACCGCGCTTCTCGGTCAGATAGAGGTTGCCGAAGACCTCCTCACGGATCCGGATGGGGACTCCGAGGAACGAGTGCATCGGCGGATGGTGGGCCGGGAACCCGTACGAGGCGGGGTGCTCGGACAGCTCGGACAGCCGCAGTGCCTCGGGGTGGCGGATCAGCTCGCCGAGGATGCCGTGGCCGGAGGGCAGGTCCCCGATCTGCCCGCGCAGTTCGTCACTGATGCCGACGGGCAGGAACTGGGCCAGCTTCTTGTCGGTTCCGATGACTCCGAGAGCCCCGTACTCGGCGTCGACGAGGACCACGGCGGCCTCGACGATGCCGCGCAGGACCTGGGGCAGGTCGAGTTCCCGGCCCACGGACATGACGGCTTCGAGCAGACCGTTCAGCCGGTCCCGGGTGCCCCTGACCTCGTCGATCCGTACCTGCAGTTCGTCCAGCAGTTCGTCGAGCCGCAGCCGGGGGACACCGCCGCGGGTGGGCTGCTCGCCTGCGCTCATCCCCACCTCCGGCCGGAAGCGATGACGAGTCGGTCATCGCTTCCACGGTATCTCCGGCCGGAAGGCCCGGCCTTTCCGTACAGCGGGCCGTCGCGCCGTACGGCCTGCGGCGCGGCCGGTCGTGGCGGGCTCGGTCGGCCGGGACGGTGATCACCGGGCAGTGCGCGCGGTGGAGCAGGCCGTGGACGACGGATCCGATCCGCGTGCCGGTGTATCCGCCGCTGCCGCGGCGGCCCACGACGACGGACAGGGCGTGTTCCGCGGCCTGTGCCAGTTCCTCGACCGGGTGGCCGGTGAGTACCTCGTGCGTCACGTGCACGTCGGGGTACTTCTCGGAGGGGCCGGCGGTGGCTTCGGAGAGCACGGTGCGCTGCCCCCGCAGTGCCGTCCTCTCGTCGAGCATGATCAGCGGCCGCTGTCACACGCACACGACCCGCAGCGCCGCACCCCGCAGGTCGGCCTCGTCGAAAGCGAAGGCCAGAGCGGCCGCGGCGGACGCGCTGTCGTCGATGCCCGCGACGACGTAGGGCGGCTGCCCGCTGATGTGCTCGGCGTCGCCCACGACGACGACCGGACAACGGGCCTGGGCGGTGACGGGGACCACGAGCGAGCCGGCGCTGAAGACCTCCGCGGTGCGGCTCAGGTGCCGGGAGCCGAGGACGATCATGCGGGCTTCCCGTGCCGCACCGCCCAGGACGGGGGCGGGGAAGCCGCCGAGCAGATCACCGGTGACGGCGACCTCGGGGTGGCGGCCACGCACTCAATAGCACGTTTGTTCGAGTCTGTCGGATCCGGCCTGGCTCAGGGCGGTCTGGCCGGGGGTGCCGTCGACGTGCTGGGTGTCGTGCTGGGGCGGTACCGCGAGCACCAGGCGCAGCGGGAGCCGGCGCCGTTGTGACTCGTCGGCGGCCCAGGACAGGGCGAGGTGCCAGTCCCTGTCCCACGACGATGTCGCCGCTTCCTGCCGGGTGGACGGTCATGACCGGATCCCGAAGTCGCTGCCGGTCCGGGGGATGAGGAGCACAGGGCAGTGGGCGTGGTGCAGCAGGCTGTGCGTGGCCCTGCCCAGGTCGCGGGTCATTCCGAGGGCGCCGGGGACCCGGCGGCCGCCCATGACGAGCAGATCGGCGTGGCGGGACGCCTCGACCAGGACGCCGGCGACGGAGATGCTCTTCTCGGCGTCGGCCCGCACGTCAAGATCGGGGAACTCCTCGCGGATCGCGTCCGTGACGGCCCGCAGGGTCTCCGCGTGGCCGCCCGCGATCGCGTCGACGCCGTCGAGCATCGTGACCACCTCGCCGACGGAATCCAGCATGTGCCATACATGGAGCAGCCGCAGCGACGCTTTGTGCAGCTCGGCTTCCCGGGCGGCGTACCGGGCGTACAGGAGGTCGTGCTCGTCACGGACCGCCGCGAGGACGGTGCCGGTCTCCTCGACCTCGTCCACGCCGCGGACGACGATGACGGGGGTCATCGCGGCGGCCGCGACATCCAGGCCGACCGAACCGAGCAAGAGGGAGTCGAATCCGCCCAGGCCGCGGTTGCCGACCACGATCGTGCCGTGGAGCCCGGCCGCCCGGTGCAGGCTCTCGACGGCGCCCGTACGGCTGAACTCGGTGGTCACGCTCAGGCCCGGGAACGCGGCCGACACGGCCTTCGCCGTATCGTCCAGGAGCTCCCGACCGCCGACGCGGACCCGTTCGACGGTCTCCGCGGGCAGGTACAAGGCCCTGCCGTCGGTGTCGGCACCGTAGACGATGCGCAACGGTCGGTCCCGACGTTCGGCCTCCTCGGCCGCCCACAGGGCAGCGACGCGCGCCGGCTGCGAGCCGTCCACACCGACGACGACCGAGCTGGTGTCCGGCGTACGGAATGTGCTGTCCACGATTCCTCCCATCCGAGAAGCCATGAGGGACACCTTTCCCGCCGGCATCCTCGGAGCTTCGGGAAGAGGGCCGCCCGGGACCCCTCGACGGGACCAAAGGTCCCCATCGTCCTAGGCTCGGCACCTGGGGCCCTACGGGCCCTGGAACGGGACCGTTCGGCCCTCGATCACCGGCAGGCGACGACAGAAGGTGGGTGCACGCCCCGACAACGGACATCAGCCTCGCGCGACGCCGCGGAGCAGGAGGGTCTCATGAAACACATCAAGGTGGCGGACCTCATGACCGACGAGGTCGTCTCCGTGGCCCCGGGCACCGCCTTCAAGGACACCGCGAAGCTCCTCGCCCAGTACGACATCTCCGGAGTCCCCGTCCTGGACGACGAGGACCGTGTGGTGGGCGTCGTGTCGCAGACGGACCTGTTGGCCTATGCCGCGCCCGGCCCCGATACGTCCTGGCAGAACGGCACAGAGGCGGAGCCGCCCACCGCCGGCGATGTCATGTCCGCGCCTGCGGTCACCGTCCGGGCCGAAGAGACGGCGGCTGACGCCGCACGGCTGATGACCCGCCGGGGCATCGAACGTCTCCCCGTCGTGGACGTCGAGGACCGGCTCGTCGGCATCGTCACCCGCCGCGACCTGCTCCGCATGTTCCTGCGGCCGGACTCCGAGATACGCCGACGGGTCACCGGCGAGGTCCTCACGGAAGTGCTCGGTGTGCCGACCGGCGACATCGACGTCCACGTGGTGGACGGCATCGTCACCCTCGACGGCCATGTCGAGCGCCGGAGTCAGCTCACCGCACTCCTCAGCCTCGTCGAGCGACTCGACGGGGTCGTCACCGTGGCATCGCAGGTGACCGCCCGAACCGACGACACGGCGACCACGCACCCCGACCACGCCCGCCACGCGATGCCCTGGTGACGAGGCGCCGGACCGGACGCAGGAAGGCGCAGCCATGAAACACCACATCACCGTCGGAGCGGACGGCTCCCCGGAGAGCCGGGCGGCGGCACGCTGGGCCGCACGGGAAGCCGTCCTGCGGCAGGTGTCGCTGCGGCTCGTACACGCGGTCGACTGGCCCCTGGACCCCGTGCTCCCCGGCTTGGGACGCCAGGACGTCGACCTCTGGGCGGACCACGCGCTGACCGGGACGGTGCGGGAGCTGCACGAGCGCCACCCGCACCTGGAGATCTCGACCCGCTGCCTGACGGCCCGACCGGCCGCCGCCCTCGCGGCCGAGGCCGCCGACGCGGGTCTGCTCGTTCTGGGATCGCGCGGTCTGGGCGGCCTGGTCGGTTTCCTCGTCGGCTCGGTGGCGATGTCGACCGTGGTCGCGACCGACACCCCGGTCGTCCTCGTGCGCGTCGCCGACGACCCGGCGGACGCGGAGGACTCGGGGGACACGGAGGGCTCGGACGGCCCGAGCGCAGGTTCACGGGCCGAGGTCGTCGTGGGCGTCGACATCCACGAAGCGTGCGACCGGGTACTCGCCTTCGCTTTCGAAGAGGCGGCGCGGCGCGATCGCCCACTGAAGGCCGTGCACGGCTGGAAGATGCCGGCCGCCTACAGCTACGTCCCCTTCTTCGACCCGGACGACGAACGCGACATCGCCAGGAGCGTCACACGCATGGTGGAAGACGTGCTGCTGCCCTGGCGGCACAAGTTCCCGGAGGTGAGCGTCAGCCACGACGTTCGCCTGGGATCCGCGGGCGAGCATCTCGTTCGCGCCTCGCGGGGCGCGGGACTCCTCGTCGTGGGACGCCATGTGCGCCGCTCTCCCCTCGGCGCTCACCTCGGCTCGGCCGCCCACGCCGTTCTGCACCACGCGGCAGCCCCCGTGGCCGTCATCGCCCACGGCTGAAGGAGGCCCACCTGAGGGCGCCACCGCGACGCACCCGCGTCGGCCCCGCCTCACCCGCGCGGTGACGCACCACGCCACCACGCCACCTCATCCGTCGCCGTCGCGGCGCACGACCGAGGCCGCACAGACAGGAACAGTCCCGTGACCGCACCACACTTCGACCCCGACACCGTCATCCGGCTCGTGGGCGACGCCGTCACCGCCCCATCCATGCACAACGCCCAGCCATGGAAGTTCGTGTTCCACGTCGGGAGCGGTGCACTCTCCCTGTACGGCGACGCTGAACGCGCCATGACCCGAACCGACCCGGTCCACCGCAGCCTCCACCTCGGCTGTGCTGCGGCACTGTTCAACCTCCGCGTGTCCGCGGCCCGGAGCGGCCTCCCGGTCCGCGTGCAGCTCTTGCCCGACGACGCCGAACCATGGCTGCTCGCCACGGTGACCATCGACGAGACCGCGGACACGGACCGCGAGTCCGCCTCCCTGCACGACGCCATCCGGCGTCGGCACACCAGCCGGTACCCCTTCAGTGAGGAGCCGGTGCCGACGGAGCTGCTGGACGGCCTGTGGACCGCGGCGCGTCGGGAGGGCTGCCGGCTGACCGTCCCGGACACCTGGCACATCGACACCGTGCTCGGGCTCGTACGGGACGCAGAACACCGCGAGGAGATCGATCCGCTCGCCCGAGCGGAGACCACGGCCTGGACCTCCCCCACGCGGAGCGCTTCAGGCACACGTCCCGACGGCATTCCCACCACCGCGTTCGGCCCCAGGGCTGCCGGCGGGCCCGCCCCCGTACGCGACTTCGGTTGGGCCGACCCGATACCGGATCGCGGCTGGGCCGTGTTCGAGAAGCGACCGCAGCTGGCTCTGCTCAGTACCGAGCGGGACGCGAGAGTCGACTGGCTGCGCGCCGGTCAGGCGATGGAACGGGTACTCCTCCAGGCCACCGCCGACGGCCTCGCCACCTCGATGACCTCCCATCCCCTGGAATGGCCGGAGCTGCGCTGGACGGCCCGCGACCCGGTCGCGGCCATGGGACACGTACAGATGGTCTTCCGCCTCGGCTACGGCCCCCCAGGCCCCGACACACCCCGCCGCCCCTTGACCGAGGTGCTGGAAGTCCGGGACTAGGCAAGGGTGGCCGCGTGGTCGGGCACTTCGGTCTGCAGCTCCTTGGACGGACGCTGGTAGCCGGTGGACGGCGGCCTCGGCGGCAAGGTCGGCGACGGCACGGCCACGTCCTCGTAGGGAACCGAGGACAACAAGTGGGCCATCATGTTGAGCCGTGCGCTGCGCTTGTCGTCGCTCTCGACCACGTACCACGGGGCATCGGCCGTGTCCGTGTGGACGAGCATCTCGTCCTTGGCCCTTGAGTATGCCTCCCAGCGCGTGAGGGACTCCAGGTCCATCGGGGAGAGCTTCCACCGGCGCAGCGGGTCCTCCGCGCGGCGCCGGAACCGTTCCTCCTGCACCGCGTCGCTGACGGAGAACCAATACTTGCGGAGCAGGATCCCGTCCTCGACCAGCATCCGCTCGAACTGCGGGCACTGGCGCAGGAAGAGCTGGTGCTCGGCGGGCGTGCAGAAACCCATGACGTGCTCCACCCCGGCACGGTTGTACCAGCTGCGGTCGAAGAGGACGATCTCTCCGGCGGCCGGTAGATGCTCGACGTACCGCTGGAAGTACCACTGAGTACGCTCCCGGCCGGTCGGTGTGGGCAGGGCTGCGATGCGCGCGACACGGGGGTTGAGGTGCTCGGCGACGCGCTTGATCGTTCCTCCCTTGCCCGCAGCGTCACGGCCCTCGAAGACGACGACCAGGCGGGCGCCTTCCGCACGCGTCCACTCCTGGAGCTTGACCAGCTCCGTCTGGAGTCGCAGCAGCTCCCTCTCGTAGACCGCCTTCTTGAGACCCAACGCAACCACCGTCCCTTTCGCCATCGGGTGCTGCGATCAAGTCGGTCACGGTCTGCGCCTGCGCGCAAGGTTGCCTCGCGCGTCGCACGGGTGGCCGCTCGACGGCAGCCGCGCTCACTGCGCGAGGCCCGGGACGGTCTCAGTCATCGCCGGCTCCCTGCCCGGGGCGCAGGCGGCCGGACCACCGGGGCTCGATGTCTGCCCACTCCGATTCCCAGGACCGTGCGCTGCACGCGTCCACGATCCGCAGGCGCACGGCGACAAGGGCGCCGCCGACGAGAACGATGCCGGCCAGCGCTCCGGTGCCGATGCCCACCGCGTTCAGAGCGATGTCGGATCGGCTGGGCGGCGCGGCGGCCACGGTGCCGTTTCCGTCGACCCACAGACGGACCGTGTCCCCGTGCCGGGTTCCCGCCGGAACGGGGATGGTCGCGGAGTGTGGGCGCTGCGAAGGGTAGTGCCACGTTGCGGCCGCCACGGTGACCGGCCGGCTGCTGGGCAGTTCACCCGCTCGGTAGGTGGTCTCGCCGACGGTGGTGGCCGTCACGGTGTGCCGGTGGCGCGCGATGTTCTCGGCAGACCGGTGGCCGTCGGTCCAGGCGGACCGCCCGAGGGCGAAGCCGGCGATGACGGCCAGCAGACAGGTCAGCGCGAAGGCGGCACGCATACGGGTCCGGGTGCGGTCGGCATCCCGCCTGAGCGGGTTGGCTCCCGTCCCTTTCGTCCGCCGGTGCATGGCACACCTCCGTGCTGTGCGTGCCGAGCCGGGCCGTCCCTTCAGGCGGCGACGACCTCGGCGCTGATGTGGTGGGCCCAGTTCCGGATCCGTTCGGGGTCGCGGAAGTCCCCGCCCTTGCCCTGGCGCGTCAGTGCCTTGGCGAGGAAGCCCGGGGTGTGGGCCGTGACGCTGCCGCCGAAGGTCATGTGCTCGCGCGCTCCGACCAGCTGCATTTCCCGGGCGACGGCCGAGACCGGAGGGATGTCGTGTTCCTCGGCCGAACGGTCCAGCGGGCCGCTGCTGAACATCCACACCGGGCGGTGCCGGAGGGATTCGGCGTTGCGTTCCGCGCAGTGCTCGGCCTTGCTGTTCCAGCGGCCTGCGTAGAGGGAGCCGCCGAGGACCACGGCGTCGTAGGCGCGGACGTCGTGGACGTCGTCGGCGGGCAGCACGACCGCGTCGAGACCGTCCTCGCGGAGGGTCCTGCCGATCTGTTCGGCTATGCCTGCGGTGGCGCCGTGCCTGCTGCCGTAGGCGACCAGGACTCGCTTGGTGCTCATGGCGGGTGCTCCTTGATTCCGTGGTGCGGGGCTGGTGCCCACTGTCACGCCGCCGACGGCTTGTCCGCATGGGCCGGACGGATCCCTACAGGGACCATTCGGTCCTCCGTCCGGCCGAGGAGCGCTGCTGAGGAGGTGAGCGCCGAGACACCCATCGGCGCAGGACCTGTCCCGGCCCGCCGCGACGTACCGGCCCGCCGGATCGCACGGTGATGCGGTGGCTATGCGACGGGCACGTCCTGTCGGATGATGGTGATCGGGCACGGAGCGTGGAGCGCCGCCTGCTGGCTCACCGAACCGAGCAGGGCTCGGCTGAAACCGCCGCGCCCCCGGCCGCCCACGACCAGCATGTCCGCACCTTGTGCCGCATCCACCAGGACATCGACCGGATTTCCGCGCACCAGGCGCTGGTGCACGGACGCGGCGCCGTCCTCACCGAGGACCGTGCGCACCTCCTCGACCAGACGCCGCTCGGCCTCTTCCTCGTCGAACGTGGCGTCCACCGCCGGCGCCGACCACGACGCGGCACCGGGCAGGTCCCAGGCGCCGACCGCCTCTACGCGTCCCCCCACCAGCCCTGCGTACCGGACCGCCCAGCGCAGCGCGGCCTGGGACGAGGGCGATCCGTCGACACCCACCACGATCCGCGGAGCCTCTTGTTGCCTGTTCATCATCCCGTTCACCTTTCCCAACGGCTGATACATCCACAGTGTGTGCATCGCGAACGCGCCGCCACGTGAGACGGCACAGCCTCCGCTCCACACATTCGACTTCCGATCCGCCGGTACCGGCCGCCCGTCGCATCAGCTCCCTGGTAGTCGGAACCATCGCTCCTGGCCTGCGGAAACGCGTTCGTGCCGGCCTCCGGGCAGGACCAGGGGCACCGGGCCCAGGAGCGACGAGGGGACGCTGATGCCGAGCCGAGCCGACCCGGCCGGAACCGGATACGGATGTCCCGGTGCCCCAGGTAGGAGATCGAGAATGAGGAACCGGGCACCTGTGAGAGGGGCACCGGGTCGATGCGCAGGCCGTCGCCGTGGGGTTCGAGTCCGACGATGCCGCGCTCGACGAGGCAGAGGGTGCCGCTCATGGCACCGAGGTGGATCCCTTCGCCGGTGGTGCCGCCCTGTGCGTCCGTGATGTCACTGAGCAGGGCTTCCTGGCAGTGGCGCCAGGCGTCCGGGCCCTGCTGCCGGGCGAGGATCCAGCCGTGGACGAGGCTGCTGAGCGTGGAGCCGTGGCAGGTGCGCCGCAGGTAGTGGTCCACCGTCCTGCGCCAGAGGCCGTCGTCGAAGGGGTATCCGAGCCGCGTGAACAAGGACGCGAGTTCGGCGGGGCGGAAGAGGTGGCCGAGCATGAGGGTGTCCGCCTGCTTGGAAGCCCGGTAGCGGTTGGGGGTGTCGGATTCGACCAGCCGCTCGGTCCGGGGATCGTAGCGTCGGTACTCCCATCGCCATGCGGTGGTCACGGGCGATCGCCTTCGAGTACGGCGGGCAGCCCGCCGAGGTCGGGGAGGACCAGATCGGCGCCGTGCGCGCCCAGGGCGTCCCTCATGCGTGGGTCGTCCTCGCGGTCGAGCCCCACCACCAACCGGAAGCCGCCCCGGTGTCCGGCCTCGACGCCGGCGAGAGCGTCCTCCACCACGGCGGCATGTGCGGGGGGCACGCCAAGACGGCCGACAGCTTCGAGGAAGAGTGCGGGTTCGGGTTTGCCCGGAAGCCCGAGCACGGCCGCGTCCTGGCCGTCCACCAGGGCGTCGAAACAGTCCGCGAGTTCCGCGGACTCCAGGAGGGAGCGGGCGTGCCGGGAAGCCGAGACAGCCGCGCACCGCACCGCCTTTCCATGCAGTTCCTGGAGTGCCGGCCGCACGTCCTCGAAGGTGCGGACGCCGTCGGTCCGCAGCATCGCGGCGAAGACCTCCTCCTTGCGGGCGGCGACCGCGTGGACGGTGGCGCACCCGGGCGGGTCCTCGGGCGTTCCGGGCGGGAGGTCGACGTGACGGGCGGCGAGGAAGGCGCGTACGCCGTCGAGGCGGGAGCGGCCGTCGACCAGGTCCCGGTAGTCGCGGACGGCGTCGAACGGGCGCGGTCGCGCACCGGCGTGCGATGACTGCCACTCGGGGAGGCAGCCGTCGAAGGTCTCCTTCCAGGCGGCCGCATGGCGGTCCGCCGTGGCCAGGAGCACTCCGTCGGTGTCGAAGACGACCGCGCGCAGGCCGTTCATGAGCCGTCGGCGCCGCACCGCCGGCCCAGTTCGTCGCGGCTCGGACCGAGGGCTTCGCGGCGGGCCGCCAGGCGGCGGCCCAGGTCGGTGCGTCCGGTCAGCTCGCCGGAGTGCCGGGGACGGATGCTCGGCATGCTCGTCACGGCACTCACCGCTCCTCGGGCGGTACGGCGACCGTGTCGTGCTGCGGTCCGCCGAGTACGACCTTGAGGGCGCCGGTCTCTCCCGCGCGGGAGAAGACGTCGTACGCCTCTTCCATCCGGTCCAGCTCGAAGCGGTGGGTGACCATCGCGGCCCCGGGCAGGCGGCCCGCGGCCATCATCCGCAGCAGCATGGGGGTGGAGTGGGTGTCGACGAGACCGGTGGTGATGGTCACGTCCTTGATCCACAGGTCTTCGAGGTGGAGGACGGCGGGCTTGCCGTGGACCCCGATGTTGGCGACCCGGCCACCCGGGCGGACCATGCGGGTGCACATCTCGAACGCCTCGGGCACGCCGACGGCCTCGATGACCACGTCCGCGCCGAGCCCGTCGGTGAGGTCCTCCACCAGCCGCTCGGGCTCCTCGTCCGCGCTCGCGGTGGCATCGGCACCGAGGCCGCGGGCGGCGGCGAGCCGGGACGCGGCGAGGTCGACGGCGATGATCCGCCCAGGGCTGTAGAGCTGCGCCGTGGCGATGACGGCCAGCCCGATGGGTCCGGCACCGACCACGACGACGGTGTCGCCCGGGCGCACGTTGCCGTTGAGCACGCCGACCTCGTAGGAGGTCGGGAAGATGTCGGCGAGCAGTACGGCGTCGTGGCCGGCCAGGGCGCTGGGCAGCGGGTGGACGGAGAGGTCGGCGAAGGGGACGCGGACGTATTCGGCCTGGGTGCCGTCGATGGTGTGGCCCAGGACCCAGCCGCCGCCTCCGCGGCACTGGCCGTAGTGGCCCTCGCGGCAGAACCGGCAGCGGCCGCAGGCGGAGATGCAGGAGATCAGGACGCGGTCGCCGGGGCGGACGCCGCGGACATCGCCGCCGGTCTCGACGACGGTACCGACGGCCTCGTGCCCCAGGATCCGTCCCGGTGTGACCTCGGGGACGTCGCCCTTGACGATGTGCAGGTCGGTGCCGCAGATGGTGACGGCGTCGACCCGGACGATCGCGTCGGCGGCGTCCTTGATCGAGGGGTCCGGAACATCCTGCCAGGAGGTCTGTCCGGGCCCGTGGAAGACGAGTGCCTTCATGGCGCGGCCTTCTCTCTGTGCGCTGTGCGGGAGGGGTCACCATCAGGCTGTGCTCGCACCCCCTGGTCCCGCTTGGGCCGGTCGGCCCCTACCCGGGACCGGTCGGTACCCGGCGGACAGGGCGCCGCGGTGCGACGGTGGAGACCGGCATCCGCTCCCGAAAGAGGGCCGCTGCCATGTCCCGGTCAGCCCCGTGCCCCGCTACCGCCCGCCCGGCCCTGCTGAGGTTCCTCGGCGGAGTGCGGACGGTCACCGGCAGCAAGTTCCTGGTCGAGAGCGACCACGCCCGGATCCTTGTCGACTGCGGACTCTTACAGGGTGTCGCGGACCTACGGCGCCGCAACTGGGACAAGCTGCCCTGCGACGCCTCGGACATCCACGCCGTCGTCGTCACACACGCCCACCTGGACCACTGCGGCTACCGCGCCTGGTCCGGCACGGATTCCGAGGGCCGATCCTGACCACCGCGGCCACCGCCCGGCTCGCCGAGATCGTCCTCGGCGACAGCGCCCGCCTCCAGATGGAGGCCGCCGAGCACGCCAACCAGCACGGCTGGTCCAAGCATCGGCCCGCCAAGCCGCTCTACGACGACGATGACGTCGACCGCACGATCGAGTACGTCGACCCGGTACCGGTGGGCAGCGAGATCGAGATCATGGCCGGCACGAAGCTGATGCTGCACCACGGCGGCCACATCCTCGGCTCCGCCTGGGCGCACCTGACGCCGGAGGACGGCCACACCCTTGCCGTCAGCGGCGACCTCGGCCGCCCCGGCCACCCGCTCCTGCTGCCGCCCGAGCCGTTCTCCGGCGCCGACGTCCTGCTGATGGAGTCGACGTACGGGAACCGTCGCCACGACCACGGGAGCGCACGGCGCGCATTCGCCTCGGTGATCACCCGCGCACTGGCCCGGGGCGGAACCGTGGTCATCCCCGCCTTCGCGATCGACCGCACCGAAGTCGTCCTGCACGAACTCGCCGCCCTGCGCGGCGACGGCACCTTGCCCCGCCACGTACCCGTCTACGTCGACAGCCCCATGGCCCTGGCCGCACTGGACGTCTACCGCGACGCCGTACGGGCCCACTCACCCGAGCTTCGCCCCGAGATCCTCGCCCGGGGCGAGGCGGCGATCAGCCCGGAACCCTTCCTGGCCGCCCGCACCGTCCAGGAGTCCATTGACATCAACAACTCCGGCGGACCGGCGCTCATCGTCTCGTCCGCCGGCATGGCGACCGGCGGCCGCGTCCTGCACCACCTCCACCGGATCCTGCCCGACCTCCGCAACGCCGTGGTCATCGTCGGCTTCGCCGCCGCCGGCACCCGCTCCCGAGACCTCGTCGACGGCGCCCGCACGCTCAAGATGTTCGGCGAGTACGTCCCCGTACGCGCCGAGGTCGCCGACGTCCCGCTGTTCTCGGCGCACGCCGACGCCGACCAGATCATCGACTGGCTGCGCGCCGCCCCGGCCCCGCACACCACCTACCTCGTCCACGGCGAGCAGAGCGCCGCGGAAACGCTGCGGGACCGGATCGATGACGAACTGGGCTGGACGGCCGTCGTACCCAAGTTCGGGGAGGCCGTGCTGGTCCGCTGACCAGGGCCGGACGGCCCCGGCGGTCTGCACCCGCCCACCCGCGCCGACCTGATGACCACCCCGGCCGTCACGATCCGCCCCGACACCACCTTGCACCGGGCCGCCCACCTCATGGCCGAGCGGCACATCGAGCGCCTGCCTGGCGGCTCCGCCGTGCCCGTCCGTGACTCCGGGGGCGACTCCGTCGTTCGGCCCATCAAGGGCACCGGCCGCAGCGCCGAAAAGGACCGAGCGGAGTCCCCCCACCCTTGCGTTCCGGTACGGCTCCGCGCCCCGGGCCGCCCCGACGACGGCGTCCCGGGGCCCCAGCCGACCGGCCCGGAGGAGATCCCGCATGCGCGCCGTCCTGCCCCTGACCGCCGTCACCACCGCCGCGCTCCTGCTCGTCACGGTCACCGGAGTGACGTCCGCGGCGGACCGGAACCCCGACGGCACGCCGCCCCTGGTCAAGGTGTCCCACGGCGACCCGTACGCGGACTGCACCATCGGCGCGAGATCCCCCGACAGCGTCGCCTACCCGGGCACCGAGGTCGAGCCGTACCTGTCCGTCGATCCGCGCGACTCCCGGCGCGTGGTCACCGTGTTCCAGCAGGACCGCTGGAACGACGGCGGCGCCCGCGGCCTGGTGGCGAGCTGGACCACGGACGGCCGCGCCTTCCACCGGAGCACGCTGCCGTTCAGCCTCTGCGCCCCGGGCGGAGCGGACTTCGAACGGGCCACCGACCCCTGGGTGAGCACCGGACCGGACGGAACCGTCTACGCGAGCGGCGAGGGCGTCGACTTCGTCAAGAGCACGCGCACCGGCCTGCTGGCCGCCACCTCCCACGACGGCGGACGCACATGGCAGAACCTCACCACCACACACGTCGACGAGCAGCCGTTCTTCAACGACAAGCCCTCGCTCACCGCCGACCCGATCCGCAAGGGCACCGCCTACCAGGTCTGGAACCGCCTCGACAACGACCCGCCCGGCGCCGGCTCCCTCGACGGTCCGGGCTACATCTCCGTCACCCGTGACGGCGGCCGCACCTGGAGCGGGGCCCGGCGCTTCGTCGACACCAGCACCGTGCCCGACACCCAGACCATCGGCCATCAGATCGTCGTGGACCGGCACACCGGCACCCTGTACGACTTCTTCGACCGCATCACCTACTCCGAGGACCTGAGCACCGTCGTCGAGGCCCGCTACGAGATGGTCACCTCGACCGACGCCGGAGAGACCTGGAGCGCCCCGGTCACCGTGGCCGAGGACACCTCCGTACCGGAGGTCGACCCGAACGACCCCACCAAGGCGCTGCGCGCCGCGTCCACCCTGCCCAGCCCGGCCGTCGACCCGAAGTCGGGCACGCTCTACATGGCGTACGAGGGCTCGGACTTCTCCGGCGGCGAGTTCGATGCCGTCCAGCTGGTGCGCTCCACCGACGGCGGCCGCACCTGGGGAGCCCCGGAGCTGATCAGCCCGGCGGGGGTGCCGGCCTTCTCCCCGTCGGTCGCGGTCGACGAGCGGGGCACGCTCGCGCTCACCTACTACGACCTGCGCTTCCTCCGGCCGGGCAACACCACCACCCTGCCCACCGCCTACCAGCTGGCCACCCTGCCGCACGGAGACCCGCGGCGACGCACCGAACGCCAGATCTCGCGGGTCTTCGACTGGCTGCAGGCTCCGTTCGCCGGGGGCTACTTCCTCGGCGACTACCAAGGCCTGGTGGCCGACGGCAAGGGAGTACGGGCGGTGCTCACCGAGACCCACTCCGACGCACCGGAGAACCGTACGGACGTGTACACCGGCACGTTCCGCACCCACTGACCCGACGCGGACGCCGTCGGTCGGCCGGCCCGACCGCCGCCGGCCGCGGGGGTCCCGCGCGTCAGTCCGGGGCGGTGAACGCGACGAGTTCGACCTCGAAGCCGTCCGTGTTCTCCAGATAGGCGGCGTAGTGCCGGGAGCCGCCCGCGTGGGGATGACGGTCCGGGAACATCAGCTGCCAGCCGTGGCGGGTGGACTCCCGCGCCAGACGGTCCACCGCCGCCGCGTCCTCCACGTGGAAGGCCAGGTGGTTCAGCCCCGGCCGGCAGCGGTCGTGCCGGTCGGCGCTGAGGGCCGGGGACCGTTCGACGACCAGGTACGTCGGCCCCAGCCGCCAGCTGCGGCCGTCGGCCCAGTGCTGGTAGGGGGTGTGCCCCAGGGCTTCCAGGAGCCAGCCGAGGGAGGCGATCGCGCGGTCGAGGTCCGGCACCCACAGCTCGACGTGGTGCAGCGTGCCGCTGACGGGCCGGCTCACGAGTAGAGCTTCCGGGCGCGATCGAGATCGACGGGGCCGTCCTCGGGCCGGGGCAGCGGCAGGAAGTGTTCCAGCTGCCACTTCTGGGCACTGCCGGCCTGCCGGTTGGTGGTGGTCACCCAGGGCGGATAGACCCGGAAGGCGCGCTTCCCGCCGGCGCCGTCCGTCGAGACGATCCCGTGCCGGCGGAGCGCGTCCAGGGGGAGGACGAACTGGCCGAAGTGCTCACCGTCGCGCGTACCGATGACGAAGAGGTCCACCGGGTCCGCGGCGTCGAACGGCTGGATCGGTCCCTGCGGTGAGCGCTTCCAGACGGTGACGAACTGGCCGACCTTCGTGGGGGTCGTCCTCGCCGCGCGGAACCGGACGGCGAGGCCGTCCACGGTGAAGGTGTGGGCGGCGTAGTCGGCGCTCTCCGCCTCCGGGACCGGCTGCGAGCAGGTGAACCCGCAGGGGTCGTAGACGAGCGCCTTCGCCGCGACGAGGTCCGCGTGGGCCGTGGTGGTGTCCGACCAGGGCCGGGGGAGTGGAAGGGGTGCGGGTGCGCGGTGCGTCGTCATGCCCTCACCCTGTCATGACACGGGACCGGTCCCGCGGCCCGCCGTCCGGTGACCACGGCTCCCGCGTCCACCGGACCACGGCCTGCGGACCACGGCCTGCGGACCGCGGCCTGCGGACCGCGGCCTGCGGACCGCGGCCTGCGGACCGCGGCCTGCGGACCGCGGCCTGCGGACCGCGGCCTGCGGGCCGCGTGGCGATCACCGGCGCAGGATCCGAGAATGAGAGGCGGCCCGAGCCACGCGAGGCCGAAGCCGCGGGCCGCGCGGGCCCGCGCGGCCCGAGGGTCTCCCCGCGAACCGTGGAGGGCCGATGCGTCCCTATCCGCCCATCGCCGAGCACGGACTGATCGGGGACCTCCAGACGTGCGCGCTGGTCTCCTCCGAGGGCGTGCTGAACTGGTTCTGCTCGCCCCGTTTCGACTCACCCAGCGTCTTCGCCGGGCTGCTCGACCACGACCACGGCGGATACTTCGCCATCACCGCGGACACCCCCGCCGCCGAAGGCGGGACCGAGGGCGCCGGAGTCGTCACCCGCCAGCTCTACCTCGCCGACACGGCCGTCCTGATCACCCGGTTCCTCACACGGGACGGCGTGGGGGAAGTGGTCGACTTCATGCCCGTCGACGACCCGCACACCGTCACCGACCGGCACCGGGTGGTACGGGTGCTGCGCGTGGTACGAGGTTCCGTGCGCTTCGCGCTGGAGTGCCGGCCGCGCTTCGACTACGGCCGCGCCCCCCACGCCCTCGTCGTGGAAGGCCCGGCCGCGCGCTTCGAGGCGCCGGGCACCACCGCCCACCTGCACGCCGTCGGACACGTCACGCTGGAGGCCGACGGCAGCGACGTACGGTCCACGGTGACGCTGTCCGCCGGTGAACGCGCGGCCGTCGTCCTGACGGTCTGCGACGCGGGCGCCGAGCCGCCCCGGCCGCCGACGCCCGACGACCTGGTGGAGGAGTTCGCCGCCGTACGCCGCTACTGGCACGACTGGATCGGGCACTGCACCTACCGGGGCCGCTGGCAGCAGATCGTCAACCGCTCCGCCATCACCCTCAAGCTCATGACGTACGCGCCCACCGGCGCGCCGATCGCCGCCGCGACCATGGGCCTGCCCGAGGAGGAGGGCGGCGAACGCAACTGGGACTACCGCTACACCTGGATCCGCGACGCCTCCCTGGCCGTGCGCGCCATGCTCGACCTCGGGTTCGCCGACGAGGCCGACGCCTTCCGCGGCTGGCTTCAGAGGCGGATCATGGACGGTTCCGCCCCCAACGGCGAGCCGCTGCAGATCATGTACCGCGTGGACGGGGATCCGTACCTGTCCGAGGAGACCCTCGGCCATCTCGCGGGGTGGCGCGGCTCGGCCCCGGTGCGCGCGGGCAACGGCGCCGCCGGACAGCTGCAGTTGGACATCTACGGCGAGGCGGTCTACGCGCTGGTCCAGGCGGGCCGGTCCGGGGAGTCGGCCGGCTACGACGGCTGGCAGCACTTCGCGGAGGTCCTGGACTGGCTGTGCGACAGCTGGGACCGTCCCGACGAGGGCATCTGGGAGACCCGCGGCGGCCGGCAGGACTTCACCTACAGCCGCGTCATGTGCTGGGTCGCCCTGGACCGCGGCATCCGCCAGGCCACCGCCCTCGCCCGCCCGGCCGACATCCCCCGGTGGACCGCCGCCCGGGACGCCATTCTGCGCCAGATCATGACCCGCGGCTGGAGCGCGGAGCGTCGGGCGTTCGTCCAGCACTACGGCACCACCGT
This sequence comes from Streptomyces sp. CLCI03, assembly GCF_053615355.1. Classification (NCBI taxonomy): domain Bacteria; kingdom Bacillati; phylum Actinomycetota; class Actinomycetes; order Kitasatosporales; family Streptomycetaceae; genus Streptomyces; species Streptomyces sp. CLCI03. Next base: position 7,270,590 of record NZ_CM132132.1, read on the forward strand.
CCTGGACGCCTCCCTGCTGATGATGCCGCTGGTCGGCTTCATCTCCCCGAAGGATCCCCGCTGGCTGTCCACCCTGGAGGCCATGGACGGCGAACTCGTCTCCGACAGCCTCGTCTACCGCTACGACCCCGCCGCCTCGCCCGACGGCCTACGGGGCTCGGAAGGCACCTTCTCCCTGTGCAGCTTCCTCTACGTCTACGCCCTCGCCCGGGCCGGTGAGGTCGAGCAGGCCCGTTACGCCTTCGACAAGATGCTCACCTACGCCAACCACGTGGGGCTCTTCGCGGAGGAGATCGGGCCCAGGGGCGAGCAGTTGGGCAACTTCCCGCAGGCCTTCACCCACCTCGCCCTGATCGTCGCGGCCCTCGCCTCGACACGGAGCTCGACAAGGAGTGAGCGGGCCGACCCCGACTCACCGAGCCGAGCGGTCGGCCAGGGCCCGGTCGGCTCGGTCGGCCCGGTCAGTCGAGGTCGATGTGGACGCTGGTGGACTTCACCCGGGCGACGGCCCGCACGCCGACCGCGAGCCCGAGCTCCTCGACCGCCTCGCGGGTCAGCAGGGAGACCACGCGGTGCGGACCGGCCTGCATCTCGACCTGGGCGGAGACCTCGCCGAGCGTCACCGCCGTCACGATCCCGGGCAGCGCGTTGCGCGCCGACGTCGCGGACTCGCCGTCCCCCTCGGCCGCCTCCTGGGCGAGCGCCACGCAGAAGGCGGCCAGATGCACGCCCTCGACCATCCGCTTGTTGCCCTCCCGCAGGGTCGGGAAGCGACCCGCGTCCGCCCAGCGGCGCGCGGTGTCGGTGCTGACGCGGAGGAGTTGGGCGGCCTCGCCGATCGTGTAGAGCTGCACGCCGCAACTCTATGCCGCCGACGCCCGGGCCGGCGCTCGGCAAGAGACGGGAAGGAACGGTTCGGCCCCCGAGGTTCCGCCGACCGCGGCCCCCGATCGGTAGGCTGGAGCCGCCGGACGCCTGTGACGGGGAGGTACGCGATGGGGACCACCGGTACCGGACCGCGCCCCGGCGCCGACCCGGGGCTGTACGGCCCGTCGTCCGTCACCTGGCAGTGCCACGGCGACCCGATGATGTGGATCGCCGGACTCCGCGCGCTCTACCTCCAGGCCCTCCACCCGCGCGCCGTCCGCGGGGTCATGGAGAACTCCGACTTCCGGCGGGACGCCTGGGGACGACTGCTGCGCACGGCCGACTTCGTCGGCACCCTCACCTACGGCACCACCGAGGCCGCCGAGCACGCCGGTCTCCGCGTCCGCGCGATCCACCGCAAACTGTCCGCCACCGATCCGGACACCGGCGCACGCTTCCCCGTGGACGACCCCGAGCTGCTGCTGTGGATCCACTGCGCGCAGATCGACAGCTTCCTGCACGTCCTGCGCCGCTCCGGCGTCCGCCTCACCCCCGCCCAGGCCGACCGCTACGTCGACGAGAACCGGGTGAGCGCCCGCCTCGTCGGGCTCGAACCGGCCACGGTCCCCGCCGACACCGCCGCGCTCGCCGCGTACTTCGAGGCGATCCGCCCCGAACTCGCCGCCGGCCCCGACGCCCTCGCCGTGGACGACTTCCTGCGCGGCCCGCCCGTCCCCGCCCTCCTCGTACGTGGCCGAAACCTGCTGTGGCCGCCGATCGCCGGTCTGGCGTACGGTTCCCTCCCGGGCTGGGCGCACCAGCTGTACGGGCGGCCCGCACCGGCCCCGCGCAGCGTCACCCGACGCCTGCGCCTCACCGGGCGCGTACTGCGCAGCATTCCCGCAGGTCTACGCTGGCAGCTGCCTCCAGGTCACATCTTGAAAGCGATGCGTCGCATGGGCCCCGGGAGCCGCCCCTCGCCGTACACACTGCGTACATCAGCGGCCATACTGGACCGGCCGGGGAGGGCGTAGCACGACAACGGGGGCGGCTTTAAGACATGGCGGAGTCCAGACTGATCCAGGGCCGGTACCGGTCGCTCGATCTGATCGGGCGCGGCGGCATGGGCGAGGTATGGCGCGCCCGGGACGAATCGCTGGGCCGACAGGTCGCCGTGAAGTGCCTCAAGCCGATCGGTGCCGAGCAGGACGCCCACTTCACCCAGGTGCTCCGCGAGCGGTTCCGGCGCGAGGCGCGCGTGGCCGCCTCCCTCCAGCACCGCGGAGTCACCGTCGTCCACGACTTCGGTGACGACAGCGCCGCCGGCGGCCCCCTGTACCTCGTCATGGAGCTCCTGGAAGGCCGCAATCTCAGCCAACTCCTGGAGGACAACGACACCCGCCCGCTCCCCGTGGACGTCGTCGTCGACATCGCCGAGCAGATGGCCGCCGCCCTCGGCTACACCCACGACCAAGGCGTCGTCCACCGCGACCTGAAGCCCGCCAACATCATGCGGCTCACCGACGGCACCGTGAAGATCTGCGACTTCGGCATCGCCCGCCTCGCCCACGACATCGGCTTCACCGCCAAGCTCACCGGCGGCGGCATGGCCATGGGCACCCCGCACTACATGTCGCCCGAACAGATCGCGGGCGGCGAGGTCGACCACCGCAGCGACCTCTACTCCTTCGGCTGCGTCCTGTACGAGATCGCCACCGGCGCCCCGCCCTTCGACCTCGGCGACTCCTGGTCGGTCCTGGTCGGCCACCGCGACAACGCGCCCGTACCGCTGCGCGAGCACCGCCCCGAGCTGCCCGGCTACTTCGACGAGGTGGTCCTCGACCTGCTCGCCAAGCGTCCCGAGGACCGGCCCGGCGACGCCCGCCACGTGCACCGCCGGCTCGTCGAGGCACGGCTGGGCCCGGGCGGGCTGCCCGGCGCCCAGGCCCCGCTCCCGCCCTGGGCCCGCGGCATGACCGCCGGCCGCAAGGCCGGGATCGACGCACGGCCCGCGAGCGGCGAATGGGCCGTGCTCACCGGAGCCTGGACGGCCGCGCGCCCCGCCGGCCGGTCGCCGGTGCCGCGCCCGCGCGGCGCATACCCCCCGGTCCACCCCGGCACCACCACCATCGTGCGACCCGCGCCCGCCGAGGACCCGCGGCTCACCGCCGCGTACGGCTTCCCGCGCCCCGCCGGCCCGCGCGGCAGCGGCCCCGACGCCCTCGCCGCCGGACACGCGCGCGCGTACGCGCTCAGCCGCGAGGGCCGGCCCGCGGAAGCGCTCGCCGGGTACACGGCCGTCGCCGAGGGGCGCACCCGGGTCCTCGGCGCCGATCACGCCGACACCCTCGCGGCGCGCCAGGAGACGGCGTACGAACTGGGCCGGCTCGGCCGCCACCAGGAGGCGCACGACGTCTACCGCGCGGTGCTCGTCGCCCGCGAGCGCACGATGGGCCCGCTCCACCCCGACACCCTGCGCTGCCGGCACAACCTGGCCTGCGCGCTGGGCGCCCTGGGCCGGTTCGCGGACGCCCACGCCACCGCCGCCGAGGTCGCCGCCGACCGGGCGGCCGTCCTGGGCGCCGAGCACGCGGACACCCTGCTGACCCGGTACGAGGCGGCGTACGCGCTCGGTCGCCTGGACCGCTGGCAGGAAGCCCTGGTCGCCTTCCACGAGGTCGGCCTCGTACGGGAACGGGTGCTCGGCCGCGACCACCCCGACACGCTGGCCGCCCGCTACGAGATCGGCATCGCCCTCGGCCGCACCGGGAGGAGCGCCCAGGCCCTCGACCTGTTCCGGGCCCTGGTCCGCGACCGCACCCGCGCCTACGGGGTCACCGACCCCGAGACGCTGCGCGCCCGGCACGTCCTCGGGGTCAACCTGGGCCGTCTGGAGCGTTGGGAGGAAGCCGTGGCCGAGGCCCGTCAGGTGGGTGCCCTACGGGCCGAGGTGCTCGGCCCCGAGCACCCGGACACCCTGGTCAGCCGCCGGGAACTCGCCGGAGGGCTGGGCCGGCTGGGCCGCTGGGACGAGGCGCTGCCCATCTACCGCGACCTCTCCGGAATCCGCGAACGGTCCCTCGGCGACGAACATCCCGACACGGTCCTGGCCCACGCCGACGAGGCACACTGTCTGGAGCGGCTCGGCCAGGTGTGCTACCAAGAGCCATGACGACCTTCGGGCGGGACGTGTACGACGACGTGATCGTGGGCGGTGGGCACAACGGCCTGGTGGCCGCCGCGTACCTGGCTCGGGCCGGCCGCTCGGTGCTGGTCCTGGAACGGCTGGGGAACACGGGAGGGGCGGCCATCTCCAGCCGTCCCTTCGTGGGCGTCGACGCCAGACTCTCGCGCTACTCCTACCTCGTCTCCCTCCTCCCGTCGAAGATCGTGCGCGACCTCGACCTGCGGTTCGCGGTACGCCGCCGGACGATCTCCTCGTACACGCCCACCGAGCGCGGCGGGCGGCCCGGCGGACTGCTCGTCGGCGGCGGCGAGCGGCGCACCCGGGAGTCCTTCGCGCGACTGACCGGCTCGGAGCGGGAGTACGAGAACTGGCGCGCCTTCTACGGGACCACCGGGCGGGTCGCGGAGAAGGTGTTCCCGACCTTGACGGAGCCGCTGCCCACACGGGCGGAACTGCGGGCCCGGATCGACGACGAGGCCGCCTGGCGGATGCTCTTCGAGGAACCCCTCGGGCAGGCCGTGGAACGGAACTTCGCCGACGACCTGGTCCGCGGCGTGGTCCTCACGGACGGCCTGATCGGCACCTTCGCGGACGCCCACGACCCCTCCCTCGCGCAGAACCGCTGCTTCCTCTACCACGTCATCGGCGGCGGCACCGGCGACTGGGACGTGCCCGTCGGCGGCATGGGCGCGCTGACGGACGCCCTCGCGGCGGCGGCCCGGGCGGCCGGAGCCGAGATCGCGACCGGCCACGAGGTGCTGCGGATCGACACGGACGGGGTCGCCCCGGCCGAGGTGGTGTTCCGTACGGCGGCCGGGGAGGGCCGGGTCGTCGGCCGTACCGTCCTGGTGAACGCCTCGCCGAAGGCCCTGGCCGAACTCCTCGGCGAGACCCCGCCCGCAGGCGCGGCCGCGGCTCCGGAGGGCGCCCAGCTGAAGGTCAACATGCTGCTGCGCCGACTGCCCCGGCTCCGGGACACCTCGGTGGACCCGAGCGAGGCCTTCGGCGGCACGTTCCACATCGCCGAGGGCTACGCCGAGCTCGCCCGGGCCTACGCGGAGGCCGCCTCCGGCGAACTGCCCTCCGTACCGCCCTCGGAGATCTACTGCCACTCGCTGACCGACCCGACGATCCTCGGCCCGGAACTGGTGGAGCAGGGCTACCAGACCCTGACCCTCTTCGGTCTGCACGCCCCGGCCCGGCTCTTCGAGAAGGACAACCAGCAGGCCCGCGAGGTGCTCCTGACGGCGACCCTCGCCCAACTCGACGCGCACCTCGCCGAACCGCTCACCGACTGCCTCGCCTTCGACGCGGACGGCCGCCCGTGCATCGAGGCGAAGACCCCGCTGGACCTGGAACGCGAACTGCGGCTGCCCGGCGGCCACATCTTCCACCGCGACCTGTCCTGGCCCTACGCCGACCAGGGCGGCCGGTGGGGCGTGGAGACCGCCCACCGCAATGTCCTGCTGTGCGGGGCGGGCGCGGTCCGAGGCGGCGGTGTCAGCGGGGTCCCCGGGCACAACGCGGCGATGGCGGTACTCGGGCACTAGGGGGCTTGACTGATCGGCAGGGCACGCCCTGGGTCGTCTCTTTCGGACCGTGCCGTCGTCAGAGGCGCGTCGCGGTGCGGACCAGGTCGGCGACGGCCTTGGATCTGCTGTGCGGTGGCCAGGCGATGACGGTCGTGACCGTCGGTGCGTCCACCACCGGCACCGTCGCGTGGTCGTCGCGCAGGTGGGCTCGGAGGGACTCGGGCACGACCGCGCAGGCCCGTCCGAGCGCGATCAGCTGGAACAGCTGGGTGTGGTCGCGCACCTGAGGGCCAGGTCCGTCCGAACAGCCCCCGCCCCGTCGAGGCCAGCGCGGCAGGGGCAGGTCCGGCAGGGCGGTGACCTCGGCCATCGACACATGGGGTCGGTCGGCCAAGGGGTGCCCCGCGGGCAGCACCACGACCTGCTGTTCGGCGCGCAGTTCCTCGATGTCGAGTCCGGCCGTCGTGTCGAAGGGCCGCTGGAGCAGAGCGACGTCGGCCCGCCCGTCGCGCAGCAGCCCTTCCTGCTCCCCGGGCCCGCACAGCACCACCTCGACGGCGACCGCGCCGGGCTCGGCGGCGTAGGCGTCCAGCAGCTTCGACAACAGTTCGCCGGCCGCTCCGGCTTTCGTCGCCAGCACCACACCGGGCCGTTCGGCAGCCGCGCGGCGGGTGCGGCGCTCGGCGGCCTCGACCGCGGCGAGCGCGGCCCGGGCCTCCCGCAGAAGCACCGACCCGGCCTCGGTCAAGGAGACCGCGCGAGCGGTGCGGTGCAGCAGAACCACTCCGAGCCGCCGCTCCAGCTGCTGGATCGCCCGGGACAGAGGTGGTTGCGCCATGGCGAGCCGCTGCGCCGCCCGCCCGAAGTGCAACTCCTCCGCGACGGCGACGAAGTATCGCAACTCCCGCGTCTCCACCGCATCATCGTATCCGCCGCTGACCAGGACCGATATCCGCGGGGTATCGCCACCCACCGAGTCGGTCTTGGACGCCCCACACGCGTCCGCACCACGATGGATCACATGACTGAACAGACGATCGCGCTGGTGACCGGCGCGAACAAAGGAATCGGATACGAGATCGCGGCGGGCCTGGGCGCCCTCGGCTGGCGCATCGGCGTGGGCGCGCGGGATCAACAGCGCCGCGACACCGCGGTGGAGAAGCTGCGCGCGGCCGGGACGGACGCCTTCGGCGTCCCGCTCGACGTGGCGGACGACACGAGTGTGGCCGCCGCGGCCGAGCTGATCGCCGACCGGGTCGGAAGGCTGGACGTCCTGGTCAACAACGCCGCGATCACCGGTGGTTCGCCGCAGACGCCCACCACGGTCGATCCCGCGACGGTACGAGCCGTCGTGGAGACCAACGTGATCGGGGTCATCCGCGTCACCAACGCGATGCTGCCCCTGCTGCGCGGTTCGACATCGCCGCGGATCGTGAACATGTCCAGCAGCGTCGGCTCGCTCACCCTGCAGACCACGCCCGGCATCGACATGGGCCCGGTGCCCACCGCGTACTTGGCGTCGAAGACCTTCCTCAACGCCGTTACCGTCCAATACGCCAAGGAGCTGAGGGACACCGACATCCTGATCAACTCCGGTTGTCCCGGCTTCACCGCCACCGACCTCAACGGCTTCCAGGGCGTCCGCACCCCCCAGCAGGGCGCGGCGATCGCGATTCACCTCGCGACCCTGCCCGACGACGGACCGACCGGCGGATTCTTCGACGACGCCGGAACCGTGTCCTGGTGACGGGCTGAGGGGCTGACCGGCCAGGCGGGCCGCTCAGCTCCACGGCCGCAGGGCGCTCCAGGTGCCACCGGTCGCCGAGAAGACCAGGTCCGAGCCCTCGAAGACCTCCCGCGCGTTCTGCGGGGAGCCGTCGCGGCGCGGCCACGCCCCGGCCCGAAGGCGGCCGGTGCGGTGCGAGATCGCTCGGCCGGACGGGTGGATCGTGCCTGCCGCGTCCGCCCGCCGGGCCCCCGTGGTGGCGCCGGTTTTGCAGGCTGTCCGTTGCCGGTCCCCTCCGAGGCCAGTCGGCCCGGGGAGGGCAGTCAGCCGAGGGAAGGAACCGCCGCGTGTCCGCCGCACTCTCCGACGACCTGAAGAAGCTCATCGACGACAGCCCGGTCTTCGCGACCGTGGCCACGATCCAGCCGGACGGCAGCCCGCAACTGTCGATCACCTGGCTCACCCGGGACGGCGACGACCTGCTGGTCTCCACGACGGTCGGCCGCCGCAAGGAGAAGAACCTGCGCGCGGACCCGCGGGTCACCGTCATGATCAACCCGGCGGACGCGCCGTACTCCTACGCCGAGGTCCGCGGCACGGCCCACCTGACCACGGAGGGTGGGCAGGAGCTGATCGACGAGCTGTCGCGCAAGTACACGGGCAAGGCCTACGCCGACTTCAACCCGGCGTCGAAGGAGGACGCCCAGCGCGTCGTCGTGCGCGTCACCCCGCGCAAGGTCGTCGGCTCGATCTGACGCGTCCCGGACGGGCCGACGGGAGGAAGACTCCCGTGGGCCCGTTCCCGCGGTGCGCGCCCCGGCCCGTGCACGCGCCTTCGGGCACGGGCCGGGCCGTCGTGGTCATCCGGTGGGTTCGATGACGACGATCGGGATCTCGCGGTCCGTCTTGGACTGGTACTCGTCGTACGCGGGCCAGTGCCCGACCATCACCGGCCAGTACGCGGCGCGTTCCTCGGGGGTGGCGGTACGCGCCGTGCCCTGCATGATCTTCGTGCCGACCTGGATGCGGACCGTGGGGTGCTCGGAGAGGTTGCGGTACCAGAGCGGGTGCGCGGGGTCGCCGCCCTTGGACGCGACGACCAGGTAATTGCCGTCGGCCTCGCCGTAGATGAGCGGGGTCCGCACCGGCTTGCCGGACACCCGGCCCAGGGTGGTCAGCAGGAGGGTCTGGGTGCCGTTCCAGTACTGGCCCTCCGAGCCGCCCGAGCCCGCGTAGAGCTTGACGTGGTCCAGCTGCCAGGTGCCCTCCCTGGGGTCGGTCGGGTGGTCCCAGTCGATGTCGGTCGTCATGTGTCTGTGCCTGCCTTCGCGTCGGAACAGTCGGCGAACCTCACCAACGAGCACCAACGCCCTTGGGCACGGTGTCCATTCCGTCCGGGAGCGCGAATCCGTCGAACAGCGCAGCCATCGCCCGGGTGGTGACATGGGCCGGGGTGGCCCGGACGGCGAGGTCGCGGACGGCCACGCCGAGGGGGTGGCGAAGGGCGGCGACCCGCCCGGCCCGGCGGGCGCGGACGCGGATGGCGTCGGTGCGGGCGCAGCGGGCCGCGCTGTAGGCGGCGAGGGCGGCCGGGACCTGCGCGGGGCCGGCGTCGGCCAGCAGGTGGCCGAGGACCGCGGCGTCCTCGACGGCCTGGCAGCCGCCCTGACCCAGGTTGGGGGTCATGGCGTGGGCGGCGTCGCCGAGCCAGGCCAGGCGTCCGTGATGGAAGCGGGGGAGCGGCGCGGCCAGGTCGTACAGGTCGTGCTGGAGCACGGCCGCCGGGTCGATCCGGTCCAGCAGGGCCGGGATCGGGTCGTGCCACGTGCCGTAGCGGCGTAGGAGTTCGGCGCGGACGTCGGCGGGACGGTGGCCCGCGGGGACGACGGCGGTGGCGTAGAGGTAGGTCCGGCCGTCGGCGAGCGGGACCACGCCGAAGCGCTCGCCGCGGCCCCAGGTCTCGGCGGTCGCCGTCCCGGCCAGGTGCGCGGCGGCCGGCAGGACCGTGCGCCAGGCGGTCTCGCCGCTGTGGCGCAGGCCGGGGTGGCCCGGGAAGTACTGGCGGCGCAGCGGGCTGTGGATGCCGTCGGCGGCGATGACCAGGTCGGCGCCGTCGAGGTCGCCGGCGTCGGTGCGGACCACGGGGGAGCCGTCGGCGTCGTCGACGGAGGTGACGGCGACGCCGTAGCGGATCGCGGTGGTGGGAAGGGCGGCGGCCAAGGCGTCGGCGAGGGCCGAGCGGTGCAGGGCGAGCGGCGGGCCGCCGAAGCGGGCGCTCAGGGCGGCGGTGTCGGCGCGGCTGAGCCAGCGGCCGTCCGGGCGGCGCAGGCCCATCGCGGCGGGGACGGCGCGGCCCGCCGCGCGGGCGATGTCGAAGCCGATGGTGTCGAAGGCGCGCAGGGCGTTGGGGGCGAGCACGATCCCGGCGCCGACGGCGGTCGGCCCGGCCGCCCGCTCGCACACGGTGACCCGCCAACCGTGCCGGTGCAGGGCCAGGGCCGCGGTGAGCCCGCCGATCCCCGCGCCCGCCACGACCGCGTGTCGCTGAACCGTCGACATGACGAGTCCCCCGTTTCCTCTTCCTCGGTTCTCCTCCACCGGATCCTCTACATGTGTAGAGTCCGATGCCGTCACTCTACAGCTGTAGAGTGGCCTGATGTCCACCCCCCGTACGGGCCCGCCCGCGGCGGACCGCAGAACGCTGATCGCCGACACCGCGATCGACCTCGTCGCCGCCGCCGGGCTCCGGGGCCTGACCCACCGCGCGGTCGACGGTGCGGCGAGGCTGCCGGCCGGGAGCACCTCGTACTACTTCCGTACGAGGACGGCGCTGATCGGGGCCTGCTACGCGCGACTGGCCGAGCTGGACCTCGGCGACGTCGGCGAGCTCAGTGGCTTCGGCGAGGTCGGCGATGCGGGCGGCGAGGTCGGCGATGGCGAGGTCGGCGAGGTCGGCGGCGAAGGCCCGTCCCGGCCTTCGCCCCCGCCCCCGCCCCAGCCCGGGCTCGCGCCGGTGGACCGGGAGGCGGCGGCGGCCGCGTTGGCCGGGTTGCTGCACCGCTGGCTGACGGTGGGCCGCGCCCGCCAGCTGGCCCGCTTCGAGCTGAGCCTCGAAGCGGCCCGCAACCCCGAACTGGAGGCGGACTTCCACCGGGCCGGTCAGGGGGCCCGGGCCCGCGCCACGGCCATCCTCATCGCCCTCGGGGCGCGGCGGCCCGAGGAGGCCGCCGAACTGCTGGTCGCCTGGACGGACGGACTGCTCTACGACCGGCTGGCCGGCGCCCTCGCACGCTCCCGATCGGCCCCGGACCTCCCGGAACTGACCTCCATCACCCGGCGGATGCTCGACGCGGTCCTCGCCGAGGGCTGACCCCGGCGGTGCCGCCGGAAACCGCCGGCCCGGCCGGGAACTTCCCGGATTGGTTGACCGTTCATCCAGGTGTGGGACCGCGCGCCCACCCTCACACGCCCAGGCCGGCCACCCCCCCGGTCGGCCCGGGCCCGCCCCGATCGGCCTCCCCCCCCGGCCGGTCGGGGCCCATACGTACGCTGGGCCGCGTGCGATCGTCGCCGCCGTCCTTCCGCCGAGGCGGTCGGGGTGGGGAAACCCGCCCCCGCATACCCCGGACGGCGCAAGAGCGCCCGCCCCCGGAAGACCGCGCCACCACCCCGGCCCCCGGCCCCGCCACCTGCCGCGCACGACGACGGCCGGGGTACGGACGGCGGGCTCGGCGCGGACCGCGCGCGGCGGGACGGCAGGCCGGCGCGCCGGGTCGGCGCTACGTTCCGGAGGCATGAACCGCATACCTGGTGATCGGCACACCGGCCCCACCCGACGCGCCCTGCTCACCGCCGGGGCCGGTGCGGCCCTCGCTGCGGGTTGCGCGCGCGGCGGCGCCTCCGGCGCTCCGGCGGCGGAGTCCAGCGGCACCGCCACCCCCACCGCGGCCGCCGGCGGTCTCACCCCCGGCGTGATGACCCTGTTCAAGGACCCGGGCTACAACTTCAACGGGCTCCTCGCGCTCGGTGCCTCGGGCGCCGGCGCCGCCGAGGTCGGCGAGGTCCTCACGGCCGTGAACGCGATCAACGACTCGGGACTGGGCGCCCAGTCGTACGTGAAGACCTTCCGTGCCCTCGGTGACCAGCTGCTGAAGGCACCTCCGGGCGCGCCGGCGGACACCCGGACCAAGCAGTTCCGGGCGCTGCGCGCCGCCCAGTACTACGGCCAGGCGCTCTTCTTCGTCCTCGGGTCGGACGACCCCGGCAGCGAGGAACAGCTCTACAAGGCGGGGCGTGGAGCCTGGGACACCTTCTGTGACCTGTGCGAGCCCGCGCCGGTGAAGGCGAACGTCCCCTACGGCAGCACGCCGCTGCCGGTGTGGTTCTTCCGCCCCGACACGAGCGGCAGCCCCCGCCCGACGGTGATCCTCACGAACGGGAGCGACGGCCAGAACGTGGACATGTGGACCTACGGGGTCCCGGCCGCGCTGGACCGTGGCTGGAACGCGCTCGTCTACGACGGGCCGGGCCAGGGACAGCTGCTCTTCGTGGACCAGGTGGTGTTCACGCCCACCTGGGAGAAGGTCGTCACCCCTCTCGTCGACTGGCTGTCCGCCCGCCCCGACGTGGACCCTGGCCGGATCGCCCTGACGGGCCTGAGCATGGCGGGCGACCTCGCCCCGCGGGCGGCCGCCTTCGAGTCCCGGATCGCCGCGCTGGTCGCCATGCCCGGCTGTGTGGAGCCGTGGCTGGGCTTCCCGCCCGAGATCCGGCAGATCCTCACCCCCGACAAGCAGGAGACGAACGACATCTGGAACAAGGAGGTCGTCCCCGAACTGCCTCCGGACGCGGCCGACGTGATGAAGAAGCGCTTCGAGCCCTTCTCGATCCCGGCCATGCTCGAAGCGCGGCAGGGCAAGCTGTTCACCGACTTCTACACGCCCGCCACCCGCATCCAGGCGCTGACCATCACCGATGTCGTCGGCCGGATCAAGGCCCCCACCCTGGTACTGGACTACGAGGGCGAGCAGTTCTACCCCGGCCAGCCGCGCCGCATGTACGACGCCCTCACCTCGCCCAAGGACTACCTGAAACTGACGGCCGCCGAAGGCGCGCAGCTGCACTGCTCCCCGATGGCCCCGCAGCTGCACTGCGAAGTCGTCTTCGACTGGCTCCAGAAGACGCTCCCGGACCGCTGACGAACGGCTCCCGCTCCAGGGGGCGCGGTTCCGGCCGGACACGAACCGCCGGCGACCGCGTCGACTCCGCATCAGGGGAACGTCGCCACCCGCCCGTGGCGACGACACCGGCCCTCGGAGCGGAGCAGTACAGCCATGGCGACCATCGCGGTGACCGGCCACGTGAACCTCACCGCGGCGAGCGTCGCGCCGGTCGAGGAGGCGCTGCGCACGCTGCTCGGCCGCTACCCGGCCGCGGAGCTCACCGGCATGTCCTGCCTGGCCCCCGGCGCCGACACCGTCTTCGGGCATGCCGTACTCGCCCTGGGCGGGCGGCTGGTGGCGGTGCTCCCCTCGGACGACTACGGGGCGCGGATGCGGGAGGGCCCGGACGCCGTCGCCTTCGACCGCCTCGTCGAGGCCGCCGCCGAGGTCGAGGTCATGCCGTACCGAAGGGCCGGCACGGATGCCTACGCCGCCGCCGACCGACTCCTGCTCGGCCGGGCCGAACTCCTGGTCGCGGTGTGGGACGGCGGGCCCGGCGGCAGGCAGGGCGGGACGGGCCACACGGTGGCCGCGGCCCGTGCGCGGGGGCTACCGGTGGAGGTCGTCCGGCCGGCCGGCGCCGCCCGCCAGGACCCCGCCCGAGGCAAGCGTCGGCGCCGTTCCCCGATCTCCTCCGCTCGACAGGACAGGACTTAGGATCCGACCATGATCGCTGAACTGCAGTGCGTGGTCCTGGACTGCCCCGATCCGCAGTCGCTCGCCGAGTTCTACCGTTCCCTGCTGGGCGGCAACGTCAACCAGCAGGACCGGCGTTGGGCGCTCGACGAGAGCTGGGCGACGCTCCACACGCCCTCGGGCCCGGTCCTCGCCTTCCAGCAGGCCCTGAACCACGTGCCCCCGCGTTGGCCCGACCCCACCCGGCCGCAGCAGTTCCACCTGGACCTGGGCGTCCCGGACCTGGACCGGGCCCAGGAGGAGGTACTGGCGGCCGGCGGGACTCTGCTCGACGGCTCGGACGGGCGCGGCTGGCGCGTCTACGCGGACCCGGCGGGGCACCCCTTCTGCCTGGTCCGCCACTGAGCCACCTACCCGGTCGGAGCGGTCAGTCCGTCGATCGGGTCCACCCGATGGCCTCGATGCGGTCGGCGTCCGCCGGGCGGTCCTCCGCGAAGAGCAGCCGGCCCGGTTCCGCCACACGGACGACGTCCACGTAGGCCCCGCGCCCTACGTAGCGGCCGGTCGCGGTGTGGCGGAAGCGCAGCCGTACCTCGCGTCCCGCCCAGGCGGCCGTGAGGGGGGCTTCGAGGCGGTGCCAGACGCGGCCCGACCAGCCGCTCACGGAGCCCCGCGGCCACTGTTCGGGCGCGCCGCCGGTGGACCGCAGCGTGCTGAAGGGCAGCGGCTCCCAGTGCTCCCCGTCGGCGGAGGCCTCCAGGTGCAGGGCGCCCTCGCCCGGCACCGTGTCCCACCACACGGCGCAGCGCAGCCGGGCGGCGGCCGTGGCCGGGCCGAGCGGCGGCAGCGTGAGGGTGCCCGAGGCGCCGGGCAGGATGCCGGAGAACCAGGCCGCGCCGCCGTGCCGGGTGCGGACCGGGACGGCGCGGGCGAAGCGGTTGCCGACCGCGACCCGCGGCGCGCTGCCGGCCCGCCAGGTCCGCACGGGGTGGACGGAGTTGCCGAGCAGGATCAGGAACGAGTCGGTGGAGGGGTCCAGGACCAGGGAGGTGCCGGTGAAGCCGGTGTGCCCGGCGGAGTGCGGGGTGGCCATGGCGCCCATGTACCAGTGCTGGTAGAGCTCGAAGCCGAGGCCGTGGTCGTCACCGGGGAAGGCCGTGTTGTAGTCGGTGAAGAGCAGCTCGACGGAGGCGGGGCGCAGGATGCGCTTGCCCGCGTAGACCCCGCCGTCGAGGAGGGTGCGGGCCAGGACGGCCAGGTCCCAGGCGGTGCCGAAGACCCCGGCGTGGCCCGCGACGCCGCCGAGCGCGTACGCGTTCTCGTCGTGGACCTCGCCCCACACCAACCCGCGGTCCAGGCCGGACCAGGGCGGGCGCTGGACCTCGGTGGCGGCGATCACACGGCGCCAGGAGAGCGGTGGGTTGTAACGAGTGCGGTGCATCCCGAGCGGAGCGGTGATCTCGTCGCGGAGCAGCGTGTCCAGAGTGCGACCGGTGATCCGTTCCAGGAGCAGTTGCAGCGCGATGAGGTTGAGGTCGGAGTACCGGTAGACGGTCCCCGGGGTCTCCTGCGGTCGGACCGACCACAGAAGCCTCAGTCGCCCCTCCCGCGTGGACTCCTGGTAGAAGGGCGCCCAGGAACGCAACCCCGAGGTGTGCGTGAGCAGCTGGCGGACCGTGATGATCTCCTTGCCGCCGCCGACGAACTCCGGCAGGTACCGGCGCACCGGAGCCTCCAGCTCCAGGCGCCCGCGTTCCATCTGCTGCACCGCCAGGACGGAGGTGAACAGCTTGGTCAGCGAGGCCAGGTCGAAGACGGTGTCCTCGGACATCGCGATCCGCTCGGCCGCCGGGAACTCCCGGACCCGGTCGGCCCGGCCGTCGTAGTCCGCGTACCGGACCGCGTACCCCATGGCGCGGTGCAGGGCGATGGTGCGGCCGCGGCCGGCCAGGACCACCGCCCCGGCGTAGTAAGGGTGTTCGGGGGAGGGGCCCAGGAAGCGCCGGGCCTCGTCCGCGACTCCTTCCAGGTGCTGCTCCGACAGGCCCGCCTGGCGCGCCGACCCGTACCGCAGTCGCAGCCCCTGGAGCGCGCGCCGTTCGGCGGGACCGCCCGCGGCGCCGGCGGAGCCCGGGAGCGCCGCGTGCAGGACGAGCACCCCGCCCAGCGCGAGCAACCGCGCGCCGAGCCGCCGCCGGTTCAGCCCGCGGCCCGGTGTGGCCACGCCGTCGCCTCCCTCGGCTCCCTCGCTTCCCTCTCCACGGTCGTGCGGTCGCTCACGACCGATGTCGTCCGGCCGTTCCGTGCCGACCTCCGCCACCGCTTCGGCCCCCGTGTCCGCTGCCATGTCCGGTCCTCCTCGTCCGCAACCCGCGCCCACAACACCCGCACCCGCCGTGCGCATTCCGCGCCCGCAGCCCCGCTGTCCGCACGGCTCCCGCGGCCGCCGCGGGCGGACCGTCGTCCTCCGGGCGTGCCGAGTGCCGGCCCGCCTCTACGCCGGCCCGCCGCTCCGCCCGGAGCCCGCGTGTCCGCGTGCCCGGCCCGCGACCCGTACCGGTCGAGCGCGCCGCGAACGGACCGGCCGGCCGGAGCCCGGTACCCGTCGAGCGCGCCGCAGGCGATCCGCACGGTAGTGGGTATCTGCCCGCCCATCGGGCACCCTCCGCACCGACCGACCCGTAAAGAATCTGACACTGCATCAGAAAATCTCTTCCCTCGGCCGGCGGGCTGCGGCATCCTGCCGCCCATGGAGACGGAGCTGAGCAAGAAACTGGGAGTCGAGCACGCCATCTTCGGCTTCACGCCCTTCCCGGCGGTCGCCGCTGCCATCACCCGCGCGGGCGGTTTCGGTGTGCTCGGCGCGGTCCGCTACACGGCCCCCGACGACCTGAAGCGCGACCTCGACTGGATGCAGGCGCACACCGACGGCAAGCCCTACGGCCTCGATGTCGTCATGCCCGCCAAAAAGGCCGTCGACGGCATCTCCGAGGCCGACATCGAGGCGATGATCCCGGCCGCCCATCGCGCCTTCGTCCGCGACACCCTCGCCAAGCACCACGTGCCCGAGCTCGCCGAGGGCGAGGCCTCCGGTTGGCGGATCACCGGCTGGATGGAGCAGGTCGCCAGGAGCCAGCTCGACGTCGCCTTCGACTACCCGATCAAACTCCTGGCGAACGCCCTCGGTTCGCCGCCCGCCGACGTCATCGCGCGCGCCCACGACCACGGCGTCCTCGTCGCCGCCCTCGCCGGCAGTGCCAAGCACGCCCGCCGCCACGTCGACGCCGGCATCGACATCGTCGTCGCCCAGGGCTACGAGGCCGGAGGCCACACCGGCGACATCGCCACCATGGTCCTGGTGCCCGAGATCGTCGAGGCCGTCGCCCCCCTCCCGGTCCTCGCCGCCGGCGGCATCGGCAGCGGCGAGCAGATCGCCGCCGGCCTCGCCCTCGGCGCCCAGGGCGCCTGGCTCGGCTCGCTCTGGCTCACCACCACCGAGGCGGACCTCCACTCGCGCGCCCTCACCGAGAAACTGCTCGCCGCCGGCTCCGGCGACACCGTCCGCTCCCGCGCCCTCACCGGCAAGCCCGCCCGCCAGCTGCGCACCGAGTGGACCGACGCCTGGGACGACCCGGCGGGTCCGGGCGCGCTCCCCATGCCGCTCCAGGGCCTGCTCGTCGCCGAGGCCGTCTCCCGGATCCAGAGGTACGAGATCGCGCCCCTGCTCGGTACCCCCGTCGGCCAGATCGTCGGCCGGATGACCGAGGAACGCGGCGTCCAGGCCGTCTTCGACGACCTCACCAGCGGCTTCGAGAGGACGATCGACCGCATAAACCGCATCGCCGGCCGAGTCCGAGAGGCGTGACCGACATGACCGCGACGACGTCCACGACCCCCGCCACCGACCAGCAGCCGCCCAACGGCTTCTGGGCCCAGGCCGCCGCCGACCCCGGGCGCACCGTACTCGTGACCCCCGAGGGCGAGGAATGGAGCGCCGGCCGGCTGCACGCCGACGTCAACCGTCTCGTCCACGGCCTGCGCGCCGCCGGACTGGAGAAGGGGGACGTCTTCGCCGTCGTCCTCCCCAACGGCGTCGAGTTCCTCACCGCCTACCTGGCCGCCTCGCAGGCGGGCTTCTACCTCGTTCCCGTCAACCACCACCTCGTGGGCCCCGAGATCGCCTGGATCGTCTCGGATTCCGGCGCCAAGGTCCTCATCGCCCACGAGCGCTTCGCCGAGGCCGCCACGGCCGCCGCCGACGAGGCGGCCCTGCCCGCGAGCCACCGCTACGCCGTCGGAGCGGTCGCCGGCTTCCGCCCGTACGCGCAGCTCCTCGACGGGCAGCCCGCGACCGTCCCCGAGGGCCGCACGCTGGGCTGGGTCATGAACTACACCTCCGGCACCACCGGTCGCCCGCGCGGCATCCGCCGCCCGCTGCCCGGCAAGCTCCCGGAGGAGACGTACCTGGGCGGCTTCCTCGGTATCTTCGGCATCCGCCCCTTCGACGGCAACGTCCACCTGGTCTGCTCGCCGCTCTACCACACGGCCGTCCTCCAATTCGCGGGCGCGGCCCTGCACATCGGGCATCCGCTGGTCCTGATGGACAAGTGGACCCCGCAGGAGATGCTCCGCCTGATCGACGGCCATGCCTGCACGCACACCCACATGGTGCCGACCCAGTTCCACCGCCTCCTGGCCCTCCCGCAGGAGACGAAGGACGCGTACGACGTCTCCTCGATGCGGCACGCCATCCACGGCGCCGCGCCCTGCCCCGACCACGTCAAACGGGCGATGATCGACTGGTGGGGCCGGTGCGTGGAGGAGTACTACGCGGCCAGCGAGGGCGGCGGCGCCTTCGCGACCGCCGAGGACTGGCTGAAGAAGCCGGGAACGGTCGGCAAGGCCTGGCCGATCAGCGAACTCGCCATCTTCGACGACGACGGCAACCGGCTGCCCCCCGGCGAACTGGGCACCGTCTACCTCAAGATGAACACCGGCGGCTTCAGCTACCACAAGGACGAGGGCAAGACGCGGAAGAACCGCATCGGCGACTTCTTCACCGTCGGCGACCTCGGCCTGATGGACGAGGAGGGCTACCTCTTCCTCCGCGACCGCAAGATCGACATGATCATCTCCGGCGGGGTCAACATCTACCCCGCCGAGATCGAGTCGGCCCTGCTCACCCACCCGGCCGTCGCCGACGCCGCCGCCTTCGGCATCCCGCACGCCGACTGGGGCGAGCAGGTCAAGGCGGTCGTCGAACCGGCCGAGGGTTTCGTGGCGGGCGACGCCCTGGCCGCGGAGATCCTGCACCACTGCGAGCGACAGCTCGCCGGCTACAAGCGCCCCAAGACGGTCGACTTCATCGAGACGATGCCGCGCGACCCGAACGGCAAGCTCTACAAGCGGCGGCTGCGCGACCCCTACTGGGAGGGCCACGACCGCGCGATGTGACGGTACGCGCCGACCGCGCCCCCCGGGGGGCCGACCGGCGGGAATCCCGGCCGTCCGTTCCGGGGCGCAGGTCCGGCCGCCGCCCCGGGCCGGCCGGCGAGCCGGCGCACCGAGGCCGCGGCCCGTCCGCCCGGACCACCCAGGTGCTCCCCGGCCGGTCCGGGCGTCCGCGGCACCCCGCGTACGGCCGCTCGGCACCCGCGCGCTCGCCCCCCCCCGCCACGCCCGGGATCGCGTGAGAAATGCCACGAGAGGCGCCAGGAGGCGCGCCTTGCGCCGCACCGTCGGGACAATTCTGGCAACTTGGCCGATATGAGTACGGCAACCCGCAGATCGTTCCTGACCGACTGGACCGTCGTCGTCCCCGTCGTCGCGCTCGTCGCGCTCGTCTTCAGCTGGGGACGGGACCTACCGGGATTCGCGGTGGCGCTCGTCGCGCTCTGTCTCGCGGGCGCGGTGCTCGCGGCCGTCCACCACGCCGAGGTCGTCGCCCACCGCGTCGGCGAACCCTTCGGCTCCCTCGTCCTCGCCGTGGCGGTCACCGTGATCGAGGTGGCGCTCATCGTCACCCTGATGGCCGACGGCGGCGACAAGACCGCCTCCCTGGCCAGGGACACCGTCTTCGCCGCCGTCATGATCACCTGCAACGGCATCGTCGGCATCTCCCTGCTCGTCGGCGCCCTACGCAACCGGGTCGCCGTGTTCAACCCCGAGGGCTCCGGGGCCGCCCTGGCCACCGTCGCGACCCTGGCCACCCTCAGTCTGGTCCTGCCGACGTTCACCACCAGCAAGCCGGGACCGGAGTTCTCCACGGCACAGCTCACCTTCGCAGCCGTCGCCTCGCTCGCCCTGTACGGGCTCTTCGTCGCCGTCCAGACGGTCCGTCACCGCAGCTACTTCCTGCCCGTGGACACCGGCGGCGGTGCGGCCGGCGGCGAGGAACACGCCGACCCGCCCACCGCCCGCGCCGCCTTCGTCAGCCTCGCCCTGCTGCTGATCGCGCTCGTCGCCGTGGTGGGCGACGCCAAGGCCGTGTCCCCGACCATCGAGCGGGCCGTCGCGGCCGCCGGACTGCCCCAGGCGGTCGTCGGTGTGATCATCGCCCTGCTCGTGCTGCTGCCCGAGACCCTCGCCGCCGTCCGGGCCGCCCGCCGCGACCGCGTCCAGACCAGCCTCAACCTCGCCTACGGATCCGCGATCGCCAGCATCGGCCTGACCATTCCGGCGATCGCCCTCGCCTCGATCTGGCTCTCCGGCCCGCTCCTGCTCGGCCTCGGCCCGATCCACATGGTGCTGCTCGCCCTCACCGTCGTGGTCAGCGCCCTCACCATCGTCCCCGGGCGCGCCACACTGCTCCAGGGCGGAGTCCACATCGTGCTGCTGGCCGCGTACCTCTTCCTGGCGGTCAGCCCTTAGGCCGTGTTCCGGTTCCGGATCACGAGGGTGGTCGGCAGCCGCCGGCGTGCTCGGCCTCTTGTCGGACACCGCTGTTACGTTGACGTGAGGATCTTGCTTCGGCCTCTGGAGGGGGCGTATGTACGACGAACGGCTCGCCGAGTTCTCCCGCGAGCGGCTGGACGGCCGTCCGGTACCCGACGATCTGCGCGTTCTCCTGGTGGCGCAGTGGGAAGGGCGCACCGACTTCACCCGCCTTCTCGACCTGGACTTCTTCGAGGCAGGAGAGGTTCACCCGCTCCTGGACACCAGCTATCTGAGCGAAACGGAACTCGCGGACCCGGAGATGCAGGCCGTCAACGCCGCAGCCGCGGAGATGGCCACATACGTCAAGCTCGTGGCGAAGGGCGGAAAGGGGTGGATCGGCTACTGGCTGCACCCCGACGAACCCGCGGAACGGGCCTGGCATCTCACGGAATTGGACACCGAGTTCACCTTCTGGGGCATGGTCGGCCGCACCCTGACCGAGGGGGCCGCTGCCGAGCGGGCAAGCTACCAGGACGAGCCCGACGAGCGAATCGCGTTCACCCGGCTGGCCGCCGAACTCGCCGATCTCGGCATCGCGCTGAGCACCCAGGACTACGACGCCCTCGATGACACCGAGTACAGGGTGAGACCGGAGGAACTCATGGAGGAGCTGATCGAAGCCGAACGCGAGAAGCGCGGTCTTCGCTGAGCGGGGCGACGCATGCGCCCCGGGCGCCGCGCGGGAGGAGTACGCCTTGTCGCCGGCCTGTCCGGGGTTGACCACGAACGACAGACAGTGGACGGCGGTGCCGGTCGGCCGACAGATGAACCGTGCAGGTCGGACCGCCGCCGGAGCGGCCGGGGGCAGCCGCCTTCCGTCGCACCGCAACGTCGCGCCGCCGCCGGAGGTGCTCCGCGCTCCGGATCCGGCTCGGCCTCGGCGGCCGTACCCAGGGCGGACAGGATTTCTTCGTCCACGACCGGGCCGGCCGCGTCGTGGTGGGCGCGGGCGGGGGTCGAGTCCACGACGACGTGGCCGGCGGCTTCGGCGATCATCTGAACCACGATCGCTGCTCCGCACAGGCCCTGGTGGAGCCCCCGCACGCTCCGACGTGCCCCCGCGCCAGGCCGCGTCCGGGATGCTCCTTACCCTCCTCCCATGAGCATGGACGTTCCCGAGTACGTGCAGGACCGCGAGCTGGTCGCGGGCGAGGAGCTCGCACGCGAGCCCGCCTTCTGGCTAGCCCATCTGATGCTGACGATCGGCGATCCGGGTGAGCCCTCCGAGCCGTACGGTGTGGACGCGTCCGCCTACGACGAGATGGTGGAGCGCCTCGGCAACCCCGACCTGCCGTGACCGGTACTGCGGCTCCGCTTCGACGGCGGGCACACCGCCTATGCCGTCTACGCCAACGAGGAGGACGAGAACAACGTCGAGTTCTTCGTCCGACACCCCCGATGGGGGCGCCTGGGCCATCTCGGCCAGTGCGGCGCCGACGACGCCCGCCCCGGCCTGTCGTGGACGGAGCTCGTCACCCTCGCCACCAGTACCCAGAACGGTGGCGAAGGCCTGACCGATCCGTCCGAGCGCCTGCTGCTCCTGCTCCCGATGCTCGGCGACGCCGACCTGCCCGCCGAGGCCCCCGACACCGTCGCCCGCGCACTGGCCCACTGCGGGATACGCGCGGACGCCGCCCGGGAACTGGCCGCGACCCTGGTGGGGGAGCCCGACCCGGCCGGTGGGCCACGGTGGGCGGTGACGGAAGCC
The DNA here is from genome assembly GCF_053615355.1 of Streptomyces sp. CLCI03. NCBI lineage: Bacteria > Bacillati > Actinomycetota > Actinomycetes > Kitasatosporales > Streptomycetaceae > Streptomyces > Streptomyces sp. CLCI03. Next base: position 7,292,404 of record NZ_CM132132.1, read on the forward strand.
AACCCGATCCCGGTGTGTTCTTCCCCGTACAGCCCCCGCCGGGTACCGCTCGCCCTGGGCATCACCCCGGATCAGGAACATGCCCTGGCCGCCGCCCTCGGGGCGACGCCGGCGGGGTGACCGACGCGCGCGGGGCGGGCGGCGGCGGGTTCGGCGGGGCGACTCGCCGTCGTTCGCGGACCGGCGCCACCCTCAGCTTCGGCGACGTGAAGACGTCCCCCCACGGCTGGGGGTTGCCCCGGGTGGGTGCCCCGACGGCTCCCAACAGCCCCCGGCGTGCGTAAGAAGAGAGATCTCATGCATGTCGTACGCCCGGATGCAGCTGCGACCCCTTCCTCGGCTGCCCGGATTTGCAGGTGCGGATTACCTGTCAGATCAGTTGCGTGATAGGACTGTTCGATTATCTGAACGGTTCTGACTTGCTGGGGATGAGGTTCACGTGGCTGTCACGGTGCCCGACTGGGCGGACACACTGCTGGACCTGATCGGTGTGGCCTGGCCGAACGTCGACGAGGACGCCTACCGGGCGATGGCCGATTCGCTCCGCGAGTTCGCCGAGGACCTCCTCGACGACGGCCAGCTCGCCAACAACCACGTCGAGCGCCTCCTCTCCGCCAGCAAAGGGGAGTCGATCGAGGCCCTGAACCGGCACTGGAACACGGTCAAGGGCAAACACTTCAAGGACATCGCGGACGCGGCCCGCACCATCGCCGGCGCGATGGACATGGCAGCCGACGCAGTCGAGACGATGAAGTACGCGGCTCTCGTCCAGCTCGGCTACCTCGCAGCCGAAGCCGGCATCGCGCTCTCCCTCATCCCCGTCACCGCGGGCCTGTCCGCCCTGTTCGGCGCGGCCGCGATGCGGCTGACCCAGGAGGTCGTCAAGCGGCTCATCAAGGAGTGCGTCGAGGAAGCCGTCGGCTACATCGTGTCCGCGATGACCGAGCCGGCCGTCGCCGCCCTGGAGGGCATGGCCGCCGACCTCGTCGTCCAGCTGGGCTCGATGGCCCTCGGCTTCCAGGACGGCGTCGACCTCGACCAGACCAAGAACGCGGGCAAGGAAGGCTTCGACGACGGAGTGAAGTCCGGCAAGGAAGCACTCCACCTCGCCTCCGCCGGCGGCTCAGGAGCCGGTGGGGGCGGCGGCACCGGCCTGGTCGACCTCCACATCGAGCACTCCGAGCACGCCCGCGCCGGCACCAGCCTCAACTCCGTCAGTACCAACATCCACGGCAAGACGACCACGCACCTCACCAAGGCCAAGTCCCACCACGGTCGCACCCGCGGCCGCGACTCCATCGCCCAGGCCATCGACCCTGTCGCCGACAAGGCCATGGCGGCCCTGGTCAAGGCCACCAAGGCCATGGGCGACCACGTCGGTACCACCCTCCCCAAGGCCGTCAAGAAGATATCCACCGACCACAAGAAGAACGACGACGCCATCCACGACGCCTTCAACCGCCTGAATCGCAAGAACTCCGGTGGTGGCGACGGGACGGGACCCGGGCGTGACGCGGGTGGAAAGGGCACGGGCAGTGGCGGCGCGGACGGATCGGCCGCCCGGGGCCCCAAGTCCACCCGCGATGTCAAGGACGATCCGCGTCGGAACGGTGTGCCCCTCAACTCGCGTCGCTGTGAGACCGATCCGGTCGACGTGGCCAGCGGTCAGATGGTCCTCGCCCACACCGACCTCGCTCTCCCCGGTGTCCTGCCGCTGCTGCTGCGCCGCACCCACGTCTCCGGGTACGACTACGGCCGCAGCTACGGCCCCGGCTGGGCCTCCACCGTCGACGAGCGCCTGGACATCGACGTCGACGGCCTGGGCGGGAGCGTCTGGGCACGTGAGGACGGCTCGCTGCTGTTCTATCCGCGTCTGCCACGCGACGAGTGCGACGCCGTCCTTCCGGTGGCCTGCTCCCGGCTTCCGCTGCGCCTCGTGGAACGCACCGAGTTCGGCGACGTGACCTACGCGATATCCGATGCGCACTCCGGCCTCACGCGTACCTTCACCGGCAACCCCTACCACGGCACTGCCTGCCACTGGCTGAGCTCCATCAAGGACCGCAACGACAACGCCGTGCACTTCCACCGGGAAGCGGACGGCCGACCGATCTCCGCCACCCACGAAGGGGGCTACCGGGTCGATTTCACCACCGACCCCACGGGCCTCCTTACAGCGCACGCCCTGCGCACGCCCGACGGACAGCAGACGCTCCACACCTTCGGCTACGACGAAGCCGGGAACCTCCGGGCCGTGGCCCACGACGACAGCGCTCCGCTGCTCTTCGACTACGACGGAGCGGGCCGGATCACCTCGTGGACCGATCGCCACGGAGCGGCGTACTCCTACGACTACGACACAGCCGGCCGCGTCGTACGCACCACCGGCCCGGACGGCATGCTCTCGTCCCGGTTCTCCTATGCGACCGATCCGCACCACCCGGACCTGCGCATCACCCGGTTCACGGACTCCACCGGCGCCGTGACCACCCATCACGTCAACGGCCTCGGCCAGGTCGTCGCCGAAACCGACCCGCTCGGACACACCGTGCTGCGGCAATGGGACGGCTTCGACAACCTGCTCGCCAGGACCGACCCGCTGGGCAACACCGCCCGGTTCACCTACGACGACCAGGACAACCTCATCGTCCTCGACTTCCCGGACGGCACAAGGTCCACCGCCCAGTACAACGACCTGAACCTGCTGGTGGGGCTGACCGGCCCCGACGGCGCCACCTGGCGGCAGGAGTACGACGAACGCGGCAACCGGACGGCCGTCCTCGCCCCGGACGGCTCCGTCGCCCGCTTCGGCCACGACGAGAACGGGGCCGTGATCAGCCGTACCGACCCGACGGGTGCGGTCGAACGGCTCACCCGCGATGCCGCCGGCCTCGCCCTCACCCTCTCCGACTCCCTGGGAAACTCCTTCTCGGTCGTACGGGACGCCTTCGGCCGTCCCGTCGAAGGTACTGATCCCCAGGGGGCGGTGACCCGGACCGAATGGAGTCCACAGGGGTGGGCGCTGCGCGCCACCGCGCCCGACGGCGGTGTGGAGAGCTGGACCTGGGACGCCGAGGGCAACTGCACCGCGCACACGGACGCGGCGGGTGACACCACCCATTTCGAGTACGGCCCGTTCGACCTGCTGACCGCGCGCACCGGGGCCGACGGCGCCCGCTACGAGTTCCGGCACGACACCGAGCTGCGACTTGTGCAGGTACGCAATCCCCAAGGCCTCACCTGGGACGACACGTACGACGCGGCCGGGAACATGACGCGAGAGACCGACTTCGACGGCCGAAGCCTCCACTACGCCTACGACGCCGCGGGGCGGATCGTCTCCGTCACAACCCCGACCGGCGAAGTGATCACCAGCGAGTACGACACCTGCGGTCGCGTCACCGGCAAGCACGTGGGCGCCGCATCGACCCGCTACCGGTACGACACGGCGGGACAGCTCACCTCCGCCGTCTCCACGGCGCCGTCCGCCGTGGATCCCGCCACCGCATCCGCCTCTTCCGTCACCCTCGAACGCGATCCACTCGGCCGGATCGTCGCGGAGACGGTGAACGGGCGCACCATGCGATACGCCTACGACGTCGCAGGCCGGGTCGCAGCACGCACCACACCGGGAGGGACCGTCTCCCGGGCCTCCTACGACACGGCAGGCCGACGCAGCAGCCTTCTGGTGGGCGGCCACCACATCGGCTTCGACCGGGACGGCCGGGGACGGGAGCTGACGCGCACCATCGGAACCGATGACCGACCGCTGGTCATCGGTTCCACCTGGGACACCGCCGGCCGGCTCGCCACGCGCCGGGTGACGGCCGGAGACCGGACCTTGCGGTCCCGTGCCTACGGCTACCGCGCGGACGGTCACCTCGACCGCCTCACCGATGAGCTGGACGGCGTGACGGTCCGCTTCGAGATGGACCCGGTCGGCCGCCCGCTCCGGGTCACGGCGGCGAACTGGCAGGAGTCCTACGCCTACGACCTGGCCGGGAACCAGACTGCCGCCGACTGGCCGGACCGCGCGCACCGCATCGAGGGGCGCGGCGAGCGCACGTACCACGGGACACGGCTGCTCGGCGCAGGGAACATCCGGTGCGAGTACGACGAGGCGGGGCGCACCGTGGCCCGGCACCGGACGACCCTGTCGGGCCGCAAGGAAGCGTGGCGGTACACCTGGGACGCGGAGAATCGCATGACCTCCTGCCGGACCCCCGACGGGGTCCTGTGGCGGTACGACTACGACCCGTTGGGGCGCCGGACGGCAAAGCACCGCATGGCACAGGACGACCGGACCGCCGTGCACTCCGTGTACTTCGCCTGGGACGGCAACCGTCTTGCCGAGCAGGTGGACACCGCGCACGCCACGGTCACCACGTGGGAGTACGACGGATACCTCCCGTTGGCTCAGTGGGAACGGCGCCTGCTCGCGCCGGAGACTCCGCCGACCGCCGAGCCGCAGGCCGATCAGCACGCCGACGCACGGTTCTTCGCGATCATCACCGACCTGGTGGGCGCGCCGAGCGAGCTGGTGGACGAGGACGGCCACATCGCCTGGCAGGCTCGGGCCACCGTATGGGGCGCGACGACCTGGAACCGCAACGCGGCCGCCTACACACCGTTGCGCATGCCGGGACAATACGACGACGCCGAGACGGGCCTGTACTACAACCTCCACCGGCACTACGATCCCCAGACCGCCCGCTACGCCAGTCCTGACCCTCTGGGCCTGGGCGCAGCCGCGAACCCCGTCGCGTACGTACTCAACCCGCACCGCTGGTCCGACCCCGAGGGCCTCATCGCCAAGGGCTGCACGGAGCACGGCGGCTGGTACAGCGGCCTGAGCCCGGCCAACCTCAAGAACGCCGACGGTACGCGGCGCACGGATACCAACATGGAGGTCAACCACATCCCGGCGAAGAATGCGTACGCGCACCTGGACGAGCCCGGCTTCAAGACCAACAAGGACGGCGGCGGCGCCGGCATGGGCCCGGCGATCCGGATGGAGTACGACGATCACCGCGGTGTGACGAGCACGGGGTCCAGCGCGGAATCCATCAAGTGGCGTGCCGAGCAACGTGCGCTGATCGATGCCGGCCGGTGGGACCTGGCGATGAAGAAGGACATCGACGAGATCCGGGAGCTGTACGGCGACAAGTACGACACGCACATCGCGGACATGGTCGAGAGCCTCAAGGTGAACAAGAAGTTCCAGAAGATGCTGGAGAAACGAGGCTGGGAAATAGACTACGAAGTGCTCAAGTAGACAATCGGAGAAACAACATGGATCTGCTCCTGGCACCACCGACCGCCGCCGGGCCCGTACACCTGGGAAGTCCGTACGAGGAGGCCCTGACAGCGCTCCGGCCCTGGGGCGAGCCGCGGGTGATCGGCCCCACCTCCCGGCGGGCGCGTCGGCTCACGGGCGACTTCGACGGGGTCGGCTACACGGTCTTCTTCGATGCGGAGGACCACACGACCGCCGTGGAACTGTGGTGGCCCGGAGAGGGCCGACAGAGCACCACGCGTGTCCTCCTGGACGGGCATGACGTCTTCACGGCCCCCGCCGACACGGTCCTCGCGGATCTGCGCGAGCGCGGGTGGACCGTGGATGCCGAGGATCCGGAGAACGTCTTCGTGCCCGGCGTCTCGCTGGGCTTCACCCGTCAGACCTCCCAGGAGGTACCGCGCGACGGGCAGGGCCTGCCCGTCTCCTTCACCTCGGTCCTCGTTGCGGGCAAGAGCTACTACGACTTCCGCTACGCGCAGTAGATCGGACGAAGAGGCCCGGGGCACGGCGGCCGTCGCGGCGAGCAGAGCGGCGCCCGTGAGGGCGACGCGGCGGAGTGCGGGACGCGTGCTGAGACGCAACAGTCCTCCCAAGTGTCCTGTGAACGGGCGTGGTCACCCGTCGACAGGCGGTACCTCCGTGCCCCCACACTCATTCAGCTCCTCCGATGATCTGTCGACATCCCGTTCGGTATCCGGTGATTGACCTTGGGCGTACGGGGGGACGAGGATCGCGCCATGACGGCAGACCGGGCGGTGCGGGCAGGGCGAGCGGTACGGGACGACACGGTCGACGGACTGGTGCGGCACAGCGCGCGGCGGGTCCCCGACCGCCCGGCCGTCCGCTACCGCGAACGGACCTGGACGTACGCGGAACTCGACGCGGCCGTCACCACCGGTGCCGCCCTGCTGCGGGAGCGGTACGGACTGGCCGCCGGGGACCGGGTCGCCACCTTCGCCCACAACTCCGATGCCTACCTGCTGGCCTACCTCGCCTGCGCCCGGGCCGGGCTCACCCATGTCCCGGTCAACCAGAACCTCACCGGCGAGGACCTCGCCCACATCCTGGACAACTCCGCGAGCGCCCTGGTCCTCGCCGATCCCGACCTGGCCGGGCGGATCCCCGACGGGTACCGGGTACGGGCGCTGCGCGACGCCCCCGACTCCTTCCTGGCGGAGCTGGCCGATCCGCTGCCCTTCGCGGCCGACCGGGATCCGGACGCGCTGGTACAGCTCCTCTACACCTCGGGGACCACCGCCCTGCCCAAGGGCGCGATGATGACGCACCGGGCCCTCGTGCACGAGTACGAGAGCGCGATCGAGGCCTTGGACCTGGCCGAGGACGACCGGCCCGTCCACTCGCTGCCGCTCTACCATTCGGCGCAGATGCACGTCTTCCTGCTGCCGTACCTGGCGGTCGGGGCGCGGAACACGATCGTGGACGCGCCGGTCGCGGAGCGGATCTTCGACCTGGTCGAGGCGGGGGAGGCCGACAGTCTCTTCGCCCCGCCGACGGTGTGGATCGGCCTGGCCGACCACCCGCAGTTCGCGGTGCGCGAGCTGGGCGCCCTGCGGAAGGCGTACTACGGGGCTTCGATCATGCCGGTCCCGGTCCTGGAACGGCTGCGCGAGCGGCTGCCGGACCTCTGCTTCTACAACTGCTTCGGCCAGAGCGAGATCGGCCCGCTGGCCACGGTGCTCGGGCCGGCGGAGCACGAGGGGCGGATGGACTCCTGCGGGCGGCCCGTGCGCCATGTGGAGGCGAAGGTGGTGGACGAGGACGGGAGGGATGTACCGGACGGCACGGCGGGCGAGGTCGTCTACCGCTCACCGCAGCTCTGCCTCGGGTACTGGAACGACCCGGTGGCCACGGAGAAGGCCTTCCGGGACGGCTGGTTCCGCTCGGGCGACCTCGCGGTGCGCGACGCGCAGGGGTACTTCACGGTCGTGGACCGGGTGAAGGACGTCATCAACTCGGGCGGGGTGCTCGTCGCCCCACGGCAGGTGGAGGACGTGCTCTACACCCACCCGGGCGTGGCCGAGGCGGCGGTGATCGGGCTGCCCGACGAGCGTTGGATCGAGGCGGTCACGGCGGTGGTGGTACCGCGCGGGGAGGCGGGGGAGCCGGGCCGCGTGACGGAGGGTGAACTGATGGCCTACGCCCGGGAGAAGCTCGCCCATTTCAAGGCCCCGAAGCGGGTGCTCTTCGTGGGCGCCCTCCCGCGCAACGCCAGCGGCAAGATCCTCAAGCGGGAACTGCGCGACCGCTTCGCCCAGCCCGGCGACTGAGCCGGCCGGCGACCCCGGCCACCGGCGCGGCGAAGCCCGCTCAGCCGGGGTGCGGAGGGTGCGCGGCGGGGTCCTCGGGCGGGAAGAGCCCGCTGCGCCGGAGCCGCCGCAAGGTGAGGTGCTCGTGCACGAGACGGCCGACGAGCGCGCCCCCGTAGACCACGAAGCCGACGCCGACCAGCCAGGACTGGACGACGAGCAGGGTACCGAAGGGGCCGTAGATCACCGCGTTGGAGGCGATGAGCGGGGAGAACACCAGCTGCGAGAAGATCCGCAGCCCCAGCAGCCCGAGGCTGGTCGCCACCGCTCCCGGCACCAGGGCGCGCCAGCGGACCCGGCCGCCGAGCAGCAGGCGCTGCGAGACGATGAAGAACAGACAGGTGCCGACGAGGTCGCCCAGCGCGCCGAGGATCGTGCCGAAGGCGTTGTCCGACGGTGAGGGGATCCCCACGAGCAGGCCGAGGTAGCAGACCAGCAGCGCGAGCCAGACGACGTGCAGCCACATCGTGTGCCAGCGCGCGGTCGGCAGGTCCCAGACCTTCTCGTAGCCGGTCTGCACGGCCGACCCGAAGGTCAGGCCGAACACCGCGAGCGCGGCCAGACCGAACGCGGTCGTCCGCTCCAGCGCCAGGTCCGCGGCGCCGAACAGCATCTCCACCCGGACCCGCGAGGCCTCCGTCACCCCGAGGGCCTGCCCCAGCCAACGGCCGAATCCCGAGCCGCTCCCGGGCGCGGCGGCCGCCACGACCACCAGCAGCGGCACCAGGGTGAGGAAGCCGAGAGCCGCGAAGCCCATCGCCCGGTGCATCAGCTCCATCTCCCGGCCGCGGCTCCAGGCCAGCCCGATCTGGGAGCCCTGGAGCCGGTCGTAGAGCTGCCGGAGGGAGGAGATCACACCTCATGGACTACCCCCGAGCGCCGGCTCGCTCCCGGGGGCCACCTCCAAATGGGCCCGAAGGGGTGGTCTCAGCGGCCGGATCCGCGAAGGTCGACCAGCCTCTTGATCTTCCCCACCGAGCGCTCCAGCGTCTCCGGGTCGACCACCTCGACCCGCACGGAGACTCCGACCCCCTCCTTGACGGCCCGGACCACGGCGTCGGCCGCGTCCTGCCGCCGCTCGGCGTCCGTCTCCCGCCGTGCCTCCACCCGTACCGTCAGGGCGTCCATCCGGCCCTCCCGGGTCAGCCGCAGCTGGAAGTGGGGAGCCAGCCCCGGCGTCCGCAGCAGGACCTCCTCGATCTGGGTCGGGTACACATTCACCCCACGCAGGATGATCATGTCGTCGCTGCGGCCCGTGATCTTCTCCATCCGACGGAAGGCCGGCCGGGCCGTCCCGGGCAGCAGCCGGGTAAGGTCCCGGGTGCGGTAGCGAATGATGGGCATGGCCTCCTTGGTGAGGGAGGTGAAGACCAGCTCGCCCGGTTCACCCTCCGGCAGCACCGCGCCCGTCAGCGGGTCGACCACCTCGGGGAAGAAGTGGTCCTCCCAGATGTGGAGGCCGTCCTTGGTCTCCGCGAACTCCTGGGCCACACCCGGTCCGATGACCTCGGACAGGCCGTATATGTCCACCGCGTCGATGTCGAGCCGTTCCTCGATCTCCCGGCGCATCTCCTCGGTCCACGGCTCCGCGCCGAAGATCCCCGTCCGCAGTGAGGTCGCGCGCGGGTCGATCCCCTGGCGCTCCATCTCGTCCAGCAGGGTCAGCATGTAGGAAGGGGTCACCATGATGACCTCGGGTCGGAAGTCCTCGATGAGCCGGACCTGCCGGTCCGTCATCCCGCCCGACGCGGGCACGACCGTACAGCCGAGGCGCTCGGCGCCGTAGTGCGCGCCCAGGCCGCCGGTGAACAGTCCGTACCCGTAGGCGATGTGGATGATCTGGCCGGGCCGTCCGCCCGCCGCGCGTATGGACCGGGCCACGACATCCGCCCAGGTCGCGAGGTCCTTGTCGGTGTACCCGACGACGGTCGGCCGCCCGGTGGTACCGCTGGAGGCGTGGATGCGGCGCACCTGGGAGCGCGGCACGGCGAACATCCCGAAGGGGTACTGGTCGCGCAGATCGGCCTTGGTGGTCAGGGGGAACAGGGAGAGGTCGGCGAGCGACCGACAGTCGTCGGGATGCACACCCGCCTTGTCGAAGGCCTGCCGGTAGAAGGGGACCTTCTCGTAGGCACGGTGCAGGGTCGCCCGCAGCCGGGTGAGCTGGAGCGCGGCCAACTCGTCATGGCCCAGCCGCTCGCCCTCGTCGTGCAGATCCGTGTACACCGCCATGCCGTCACCTCATCATGAGAACCGACCGATCATTCGGTAGATTGCCAGGAATCCGCAGGTGAAATCAATGACTCGAACGAGTGATCGTCTGTTGTGGTGCCCCACATGTCCACCCTCACCACCTATGACGGAACGAACTCCGGGGGATCTCGGCGACCTCGCGGCGCGGCGTCTTCCGATCCTCGTCGACCCGCGCGGTACGGGCGAATCGGCGATACCGGACGGCCGATGATCGGTCAAGATCGACGGGGTGGCAGACTGGCCGACCGTATCGCGAACCGAGAGGACCCACATCATCGTGCGACGGATCCTGGTGCTCGCAGCCGTGGCGTTCCTGGCCTTGGCGGCATTGGCGACGGCCACGGTGGCCGCCGGCGCCTATCTGCTGCGGGACCTCGGCCCGCTGCCCCCGCGCTACTCGGGTCCGCCGCTGCCTCGCGAAGCGGTGGTGTCGGAGATGACCTCGATACTGGCGGCGGAGGGCGTCACGGTGGAGCGGGAACCCTCCGGGGGCATGCGCACGTGCCACGAACGGCTCTCAGGGCGTCATGCGCCGGAGACGGCGGACGCCGCCGTGGCGGCGGCCTTCGCGCGGGCCCGTTCCGACCACGGCTGGCAGGACGGCCCCGACATGGGTGAGCGGACGTTGACCCTGACGAAGGGCAACTGGACGGTGATGTCCAGCCTCATGGGCGAGCAGGCGTCAGGTCGGCCTGTACCGGTATTCATGGTGCTGACCTGCGTGGACGAGGACGACGCCACCACCGCCCCCACGGCACCCTCCGCCCCGCCCCTCACACCCGCGCCGGCGTCGTCCTGAGCGGGCGCGGGGCGTGCGACCGTACGACTACGCCGTGTCCGCCTCCGTCGCCACCGCCTTCGCCCAGCGGTAGTCCGCCTTGCCGCTCGGCGAGCGCTGGATGGCGGGCGCGATGACCAACTGCCGCGGGATCTTGTAGCCCGCCAGCCTGGTACGGCAGTGGCTCTGGATCTGGTCCAGGGACGGGGCCCGGGCACCCTCCCGGACCTGGACCACCGCGGCCACGTGGCTGCCCCAGGTCGGGTCCGGGACCCCTGCCACCAAGGCGTCGTACACGTCCGGGTGGGACTTCAGCGCCTGCTCGACCTCCTCCGGATACACCTTCTCGCCACCGGTGTTGATGCACTGCGAGCCGCGGCCGAGCACCGTGACGATGCCCTGTTCGTCCACGGTCGCCATGTCGCCGAGCAGCACCCAGCGTTCCGTGCCCTTCTGGAAGAAGGTCTCGGCGGTCTTCCCCGGGTCGTTGTAGTAGCCGAGCGGGACGTGCCCGCGCTGGGCGAGGCGTCCCGGCTCGCCCACCGCCACCGGCTCGTGCGTCACCGGGTCCACCACCTGCGTACGGTCGTTGACCTCCAGTCGGAAGCCCTTCTCCGGGCCGGAGTCGTCCGTCGCCCGACCGTTGGACCCGGACTCGGACGACCCGAAGTTGTTCAGGAGCAGCACGTTCGGCACCAGCCGCTGGAACTCGGCGCGCACCGTCTCCGACATGATCGCCCCCGACGAGGAGACGCTGAACAGCGACGACAGGTCCGTGCCCTTGAGCGGCCCGTTCAGGGCGTCGATCAGCGGCCGCAACATCGCGTCGCCGACCAGCGAGACGCTGGAGACCTTCTCCTTCTCGATCGTGCGGAGCACTTCCTCGGGCGCGTACTTGCGGTGGATGACCACGCGTTGGCCGTAGTTGAAGGCGATGAAGGAGGTCAGCGTCGACGTGCCGTGCATCAACGGCGGCGCCGGGAAGAAGGTGAGCCCCGCGCCGCGCGCCGCGACCCGCTCGGCCAACTCCTCCGGCCGCTTCACCGGCTCGCCCGAGGGCTCGCCGCCGAAGAGCCCGGCGAAGAAGAGGTCCTCGGCCCGCCACATCACGCCCTTGGGCATGCCGGTCGTGCCGCCGGTGTAGATGATGAACAGGTCGTCGGGGCTGCGCGGCGGGAACCCGCGACCGGGTGAGCCGGCCGCCTCGGCGTCCGCGTACGGGATCGGCGCGATCGAGGGCTCCGGGGCGCCGGCGGGAGCCTCGCCGACCCGGATCAGGTGCCGGAGCTTCGTCGTCCGCGGCAGCGCCGCCGCGACCCGCTCGGTGAACTCGCCCTCGAAGACCAGGGCGGCGAGATCGGCGTCGTCGTAGAGGTAGACCAGCTCCTCCTCCACATACCGGTAGTTGACGTTCACCGGGACCAGCCGGGCCTTCAGGCAGGCCAGCACGGTCTGCAGGTACTCGATCCCGTTGTAGAGGTGCAGGCCCAGGTGCTCGCCCGCCTTGAGACCGCTGTCGAGCAGGTGGTGGGCGATCCGGTTCGCCGCCGTGTCGAGCTCCGCGTACGTCAGGCGGCGCTCGGCGCCGGTCCCGGGGTGGTCCACGTACACAAGGGCCTCGCGGTCCGGGACCACGTCCACGACCGACTCGAACAGGTCGGCAAGGTTGTACTCCACCGTTCCTCCTGACCCTGGATGTTCCCGAAGTTCCCGGCGACCGGACACATGGCCGGCCTGCTCCGGCGGTCATTAGAGCGCCGGAGACGGCAACTGGGAAGGGTGCCCGCCAAGAAATCTGACTGAGTGTCAGAAAACTATTGAACTGCACCCTCCCCTACTGCAACCTGTTCTAGGTCTTGAGATGGGAGGACGGCAATGGGTGGGACGGAACACCTGACCGTGGATCGGCACGGCGCCACGCTGGTGCTCACCATGAACAGGCCCGAGGCGAAGAACGCGCTCTCGCTGCCGCTGCTGGTGGGGCTGTACGACGGCTGGCTGGAGGCGGACGCCGACGACGGGATCCGCTCGGTGGTCCTCACCGGCGCGGGCGGGGACTTCTGCGCCGGAATGGACCTCAAGGCCCTGGCCGGGAAGGGAATGGCGGGCGACCTCTACCGGGACCGCCTCAAGGCCGACCCCGACCTGCACTGGAAGGCGATGCTGCGCCACCACCGGCCGCGCAAGCCGGTGATCGCGGCGGTCGAGGGCTACTGCGTGGCCGGCGGCACCGAGATCCTGCAGGGCACGGACATCCGGGTGGCGGCCGAGGGTGCCACCTTCGGACTGTTCGAGGTCAAGCGCGGGCTCTTCCCGATCGGCGGCTCCACGGTGCGGCTGCCGCGCCAGATCCCGCGGACGCACGCCCTGGAGATGCTGCTGACCGGCCGGCCGTACTCCGCCGCCGAAGCCGAACGGATCGGGCTGGTCGGGCGGGTGGTGCCGGACGGTACGGCGCTGGCGGCGGCCCTGGAGATCGCGGAGCGGATCAACGCGTGCGGGCCGCTGGCGGTGGAGGCGGTCAAGGCGTCGGTCTACGAGACCGCCGAGCTGACGGAGCGGGAAGGGCTGGCGTCCGAACTGCTGCGGGGGTGGCCGATCTTCGACACCGCCGATGCGAAGGAGGGGGCGCGGGCGTTCGCCGAGAAGCGGCCGGCGGTGTATCGGCGCGAGTAGTGCGGGCCGTGCCGGTGCCCTGCCGGTGCCCTGCCGGGTGCGGCGCCGTTGCCGGGGGCGCTGCCCCGGACTCCCGCGCCTCAAACGCCGGCGGGGCTGGAAAGAGCGCCTCAAGCGCCGGCGGGGCTGGGGGGAGCGCCTCAAGCGCCGGCGGGGCTGACATCAACCGAATCGATCGCATCGGAGAGCCACCATGACAGCTGCCTCCCCACCGGAGATCCTCCGCGCGCCCCTCGTCGTCGAGTTCCCCTTCACCCGGTCGCTCGGGCCCGTCCAGAGCGCCTTCCTCACCGGCCTGCGCGAGGGCACCGTCCTCGGGGTGAAGACCTCCGACGGCAAGGTGATGGTCCCGCCCGTCGAGTACGACCCCGTCACCGCCGAGGAGATCCGCGAGCTCGTCGAGGTCGGCGCCACCGGGACCGTCACCACCTGGGCGTGGAACGATCGGCCCCGCCCCCAACAGCCCCTGGACACCCCCTTCGCCTGGGTGCTGGTCCGGCTCGACGGCGCCGACACCGCCCTCCTGCACGCCCTCGACGCGCCCGGCCCCGACGCGGTCCGCACCGGCATGCGGGTACGCGTGCGCTGGGCCGCCGAGCGCACCGGCGCCATCACCGACATCGCCTGCTTCGAACCGTACGACGGCCCCGCGGGCGGCGAAGCCGTCCCGCACGACGGGGACTTCGCCGACGCCGTCACCGGCATCGTCGCCGAGGCCCGGCTCGACTACGTCTACAGCCCCGGCCGCGCCCAGACCGCCTACATCGACGCCCTCTCCGAGCGGCGGACCGTCGGCGAGCGCTGCCCCTCCTGCCACAAGGTGTACGTCCCGCCGCGCGGGGCCTGCCCCACCTGCGGGGTCGCCACCACCGACCGCGTCGAGGTCGGACCCGCCGGCACGGTCACCACCTACTGCATCGTCAACATCAAGGCGAAGAACCTCGACATCGAGGTCCCCTACGTCTACGCCCACATCGCCCTCGACGGCGCCGGCCTCGCCCTCCACGGACGGATCGGCGGCATCCCCTACGACCAGGTCCGCATGGGACTGCGCGTCGAGCCGGTATGGACCGAGGGCGGTCGCTACCCCGACCACTACCGCCCCACCGGCGAACCGGACGCGGACTACGACGCGTACAAGGAGCTCATCTGATGGCCCGATACGCCCGCGAGGTCGCGGTGGTCGCCTTCGCGCAGAGCGACCACCTGCGCCGCACCGACGAGCTCAGCGAAGTCGAGATGGTCATGCCGGTCCTCCACCAGGTCCTGGCCGCCACCGGCCTGAAGGCCGGCGAGATCGGCTTCACCTGCTCCGGCTCCAGCGACTACCTGGCCGGCCGGGCCTTCTCCTTCACGATGACCCTCGACGGGGTCGGCGCCTGGCCGCCGATCTCCGAATCGCACGTCGAGATGGACGGGGCCTGGGCCCTCTACGAGGCCTGGGTCAAGATCCAGACCGGCGAGGCCGACACCGCGCTCGTCTACTCGTACGGGAAGTCCTCCCCGGGATCGGTCCGTGACGTGCTGACCCGCCAGCTCGATCCGTACTACGTCGCCCCGCTCTGGCCCGACGCGGTCGCCCTGGCCGCCCTCCAGGCCCAGGCCCTGATCGACGCGGGCGAGACCGACGAGGCCGCCCTGGCCGCCGTCGGCGCACGCAGCCGGGACGCGGCGGTCGCCAACCCGCACGCCCAGCTCCGCGGCCCCGTCCCCCAGGGCGACCACCAGGTCCGGCCGCTGCGCACCGGGGACTGCCCGCCCATCGGCGACGGCGCGGCCGCCGTCGTCCTGGCCGCCGGCGACCTCGCGCGGCGGCTCTGCGAACGCCCCGCCTGGATCACCGGAATCGACCACCGCATCGAGGCCCACAGCCTGGGCCTGCGCGACCTCACCGACTCCCCGTCCACCCGGCTCGCCGCCGAACACGCCGGTGTCTTCGAAGCCCCGGTGGACACGGCCGAACTGCACGCCCCGTTCTCCTCCCAGGAGGTCGTGCTGCGCAAGGCCCTCGGCCTCGCCGACGAGGTGAGCGTCAACCCCTCCGGGGGAGCGCTCGCCGCCAACCCGATGATGGCCGCCGGCCTGATCCGCATCGGCGAGGCGGCCGCCCGGATCCACCGCGGCGCGTCGCGACGGGCCGTCGCCCACGCCACCTCCGGCCCCTGCCTCCAGCAGAACCTGGTCGCCGTCCTGGAAGGGGACGCAAGGTGAGTAAAGAGCCCGTGGCCATCGTCGGGATCGGCCAGACCAAGCACGTGGCGGCCCGCCACGACGTGTCCATCGCCGGCCTGGTCCGCGAGGCCGCCGCCCGCGCCCTCGCCGACGCCGAACTGACCTGGGCGGACATCGACGCGGTCGTCATCGGCAAGGCCCCCGACTTCTTCGAGGGGGTGATGATGCCCGAGCTGTACCTGGCGGACGCCCTCGGCGCCGTCGGCAAGCCGATGCTGCGCGTGCACACGGCCGGTTCGGTCGGCGGGTCCACCGCCCTGGTCGCCTCGAACCTGGTGGCGGCCCGCGTCCACCGCACGGTCCTCACCCTCGCCTTCGAGAAACAGTCCGAATCCAACGCCATGTGGGGCCTCTCGCTCCCCGTCCCCTTCCAGCAGCCGTTGCTCGCCGGAGCCGGCGGCTTCTTCGCCCCGCACGTGCGCGCCTACATGCGGCGCACCGGGGCGCCGGACACCGTGGGCTCGCTCGTGGCGTACAAGGACCGGCGCAACGCGCTGAAGAACCCGTACGCGCACCTGCACGAGCACGACATCACCCTGGAGAAGGTCCAGGCCTCGCCGATGCTGTGGGACCCGATCCGCTACTCGGAGACCTGCCCCTCCTCCGACGGCGCGTGCGCGATGATCCTCACCGACCGGGCGGGCGCGGCCCGTTCCCCGAAACCGGCCGCCTGGGTGCACGGCGGCGCGATGCGCAGCGAGCCCACCCTCTTCGCCGGCAAGGACTTCGTGTCGCCGCAGGCCGGCAAGGACTGCGCGGCCGACGTCTACCGCCAGGCGGGTGTCACCGACCCGCGCCGGGAGATCGACGCGGTCGAGATGTACGTGCCGTTCTCCTGGTACGAGCCGATGTGGCTGGAGAACCTCGGCTTCGCGGCGGAGGGAGAGGGCTGGAAGCTCACCGAGGCCGGGGTCACCGAACTCGACGGCGACCTGCCGGTCAACCCCTCGGGCGGCGTGCTGTCCACCAACCCGATCGGCGCCTCCGGCATGATCCGCTTCGCGGAGGCGGCCCTCCAGGTCCGCGGCCAGGCCGGGGAGCACCAGGTTCCGGGCGCTCGCCGGGCGCTCGGGCACGCCTACGGCGGCGGCGCGCAGTTCTTCGCGATATGGCTGGTGGGGGCACAGGAGCCGACCTCCTGAACACAGGCCCGGCCGACGACGGAGGGGCCGGCCGGGGACCCGGACCGGCCACGGGTGACGCACCGTGGCCTGTCCGGCACCCGCCGCGGTGGTTAACCTGGCCCCCGGACGACGTACCGGGAGGAGCACGCACGTGGCCGAGAGCATGACTTCACAACCCCTCGCAGGCTGGGGGAAGCCGGACCTCGATCTCACCGAGGCGGACTGGCAGTCGAGCAGCCGGGGAGTGGGCGACGTCCAGATCGCCTTCGTCGAGGGCTTCATCGCGATGCGCAACAGCGAGCGCCCCGAGAGCCCTTCGCTGATCTTCTCGCCGGACGAGTGGCACAAGTTCGTGCTGAACGCCCGGGGCGGTGAGTTCGACCTGACCTGACCGGGCACCGTACGGACGCGGCGCACCACCGGGCGCGGAGCCGCCGGCCCGGTGGCCGCCGAAATCCCTCGATGTCGGCTCGGGACGCCGGGCAGGACGGGGGCATGACCTTCACCCGCCGAAAGGCCGAGGCCGCGTAGCCGGCCCGGCGCGCTGCGCGCCGTACGAGGAACCCACGCCGTCCGCCCGGCCCCGCCCCGCGCGATCGACGACGTCGCCGTGGTCCGCGACGAACCGGCCGACGCGTACCGGATCCTGCCGCCCGTGGCCCGCCGCGCGCCGGGCGATGGACCCGGTGCCCGCCGGGGCGATCGGTAGAGTGGCCGGATGAGTGGAGAGCAGGACCTGCGGAAACTTCTGAGCGGGATGCGGCCCGAGTTGAACGAGGGGCGGTACGTCTTCTGCACCGTCGACGGCACCACCGTCCCCGCCGGGACCACCCCCGTCGCCACCGTCCTGGAACCCGAGGGGCTCACCCTGGTCCTGCGCCAGGAGGACGCCGACGCGGCCGGACTCGCCTACGACTACACCGCCGGCTGGATCACCCTGCGGATCCACTCCGCCCTCGACGCCGTCGGACTCACCGCGGCCTTCGCCACCGAGCTCGGCGCACACGGTCTGAGCTGCAACGTCATCGCCGGCTACCACCACGACCACCTCTTCGTCGCCGCTGACCGGGCCGAGGAGGCCGTGGCCGTCCTGGAAGGGCTCGCGGCCCGGTCCGTACACCACTGATCCGCCCCGGAAAAGAAGATCGGATTCTTTTCCGCAGTGGCATCCCTCGCGCTGTGCGCCGGGCGTACGCTGAACCCCCGAACAGGCCTGGGGGGTACCAGCCATGACGGACCGCCGGACCCGCACACGGCGCACCATGGTCGAACGCGACGCCGAGCTCGCGATCGTCGACGAAGCCCTGGACCAACTCACCGGTCCCGGGCCGGACGCGGGTGGCGCGCTGCTCGCCTTCTCCGGCCCCGCCGGCCTCGGCAAGACCACCCTGCTCGCCGAACTGCGCCGTCGCGCCCACGTCCGCAACTGCACCGTCCTCGCCGCCCGCGGCGGTGAACAGGAGCAGAGCCAGCCCTTCCACGTCGCCCGCCAGCTCATCCAGCCCCAGCTCGCCGGCACCTCCGAGCAGGAACTGCGCGCCGCCCTCGGGGGCTGGTACTCCATCGTCGGCCCGGCCCTCGGACTCTGCGCCCCCGAACAGGGCGCCCCGCCCGACCCGCAGGGCCTGCGCGACGGACTCGACTGGGTCCTCACCCACCTCGTCGTCAAGCGCGCCCCCGTCGCCCTCGTCCTCGACGACGCCCACTGGGCCGACCCCGAGTCCCTCGGCTGGCTCGCCGCCTTCGCCCCGCGCGCCGAACACCTCCCCCTGCTCCTCGTCGTCGCCTACCGTCCCGACGAACTGCCCGAGCACGCCGACGCCTTCCGTACGCTGCCCGGCCGGGCGGGACAGCGCCCGCTGCCCCTGGCCCCGCTCACCCCGGCCGCCGTCGCCACCCTGGTCCGCGAGGCCGTCGGCGCCCACGCCGACGACGCCTTCTGCCAGGAGGCCTGGGCCGTCACCACCGGCAACCCCTTCGAGGCCGTCGAACTCACCGCCAAGGTCCGCGGCAAGGGCCTGACCCCCGTCGAGGCGAACGCCCCGCAACTGCGCGACCTCGCCGCCGCCCAGCGCGGCAGCGGCCTCGTCGCCCGCCTGGAACGCCTCGGCCCCTCCACCGTCCGCTTCGCCTGGGCCTGCGCCGTCCTCGGCACCGCCATCCCGCAGGACCTCGCCGCCCGGGTCGCCGCCCTCGGCGCCGAGGAGGCCGTCGACGCCACCAGGCGGCTGCGCGACTCCCGCATCCTCTCGGCGGCCACCGCCGAGGAACCCGACGCCGGGCTGGAGTTCGTCCACCCGCTGATCGCCACCGCCATCTACCGCGCCATCCCCGACGCGCTCCGCGTCGCCCTGCACGGCAAGGCCGCGGCCGCCGTCGTCGACGCCGGACTCGGCTCCTCCGCGGCCGCCCGCCACCTCCTGGAGACCCACCCCGAGAACGACCCCTGGGTGGTCCGCACCCTGCGCGAGGCCGCCGGCGAGAACCTCCGCGCCGGCGCCCCCGAGGCCGCCCGCCGCCAGCTCGCCCGCGCCCTGCTCGAACCCCCTGACTTCGACGAACGCGCCGCCGTCCTCTACGAACTGGGCTGCGCCTCGCTGCTCACCGAGCCCGCCAACACCGTCAACCACCTGCGGGCCGCCCTCGCCGAACCCTCCGACGACCCCACCCTGCGCCAGGGCATCGTCATCCGGCTCGCCCAGGTCCTCGCCCACAGCGACCGCCTCGCCGAGGCCTCGGAATCCCTCGCGCGAGAGATCCCCTACACCCAGGACGTACGTGCCCGGCTGCGCCTGCAGTCCGAGCAGTTCATGTGGGACGCCTTCAACGCCGCCGAGACCGACTCCCCGGCCCGCTCCCGCAGGCTCGCCCGCCTCGCCGACCGGCTCACCGGCCGCGACCTCACCGAGCGGTACATCATCGGGCTGCGCGCCTGGGACGCCTGCCTGCGGGGCGAGCCGGTCGACGTGGTGCTGCACCACGCCGGACGGGTGCTGGATCGGCCCTTCAGCTGGGCCCACGAGGACCGCGGCTTCGAGGTCCCGGTCCTCGTCGCGATGGCCCACATGTACACCGACCGGCCCGGACGGGCCGAGGAGCTGTTCGAGGCGGGCACCGCCGAGTTCGAGCGGCACGGCTGGCGCGGGGCGCACCTCTCCTTCGCCTACAGCCTGCGCGCCTACGTCCGCTACCGGCGCGGACGGCTCGTGGAGGCCGAGGAACTGGCCCGGGCCGGGCTGCGGCTCGCCGAACGCGTGGGCCGGCGTACCCCCGTGCACTGGTACGCCATAGCCATCCTCCTCACCACCCTGCTCGCGCGCGGCCGGCCCGAGGAAGCCTGGGAACTGGCCCAGGAGCACGAGTACGGCAGCCCCTTCCCGGCGGCCGTCGTCTTCCCCGACTCCCAGACCGTGTACGCCGAACTGCTCCTGTCCCGGGGCGAGACGCAGGCCGCGATCGTCGAACTGGAGGCGGTCGACCGGCGGCTGACCCCGCGCGGCATCCAGAACCCGTCCTGGTGCCCCTGGCAGCTGCACCTGGCCCGGGCGGTGGCCGCGGACGATCCGCCGCGGGCCCGCGCCCTGGCCGACGACGCCCTTCGCCGGGCCCGCGCCTTCGGCGCCGCCTCGGGCATCGGCCAGGCCCTGCGGGTGGCGGCCCAGGTCGCCGCCCCCGAGGACCGGGCCGGGCTGCTCCAGGAGGCGGTCGCCCTGCTCTCGGCGTCACCGGCGGGCTACGAACTGGCCTGCGCCCTGGCCGCGCTCGGCACCGAGCTGCGGGACACGGACCTGTTGATGCAGGCCCTGGTGACGGCACGGGAATGCGGTGCGGAAGGGCTGGCCGCGCAGACCACCGACACCCTGCTGGGGCTGGGCGGCTCCCTGCCGTGCGGCCTGGCTTGGGAGGACGAGCTCACGGAGGAGGAGCAGCGGGCCGCGGACCTCGCGGTGCGGGCCGACAAGGAGCCCGTGCCGGAGGTCGTGGTGCTGCCCTCGCCGGACTGGGACCTGTCGGCGGCCTGCCGCAAGCTGGGCACCGACCGGCCCGGTCTCAGGGAGGCACTGGAGGCGTTCGCCCGTAGCTCAACGTGATCGGATCCACCCCCCGCCGGGCAGGGTCAACCGTATGGATCACGTCGAGAGACTCGTCATCTTCCGGACCGAGACGGCGGCATTCGAGAAGGCGGTGCGCCGGGCCTTCGACCCCGGCGAGCCGGCGCCCGCGGTGCCCTCCTGCCCCGGTTGGTCCGTCACCGACCTCGTCCGACACCTGGGTGGGGTGCACCGCTACCTCGCGCACATCCTGCGCGAGCGGCTCACGGCCCCGCCCGACCCCGCCGGCCTCGGCCTCCCCGAGCCCCCGGAGGCCCCGGACGCGCTGACGGACTGGTTCGTACAGGGCGCCGGGGAGCTGGCGGACCTCTTCCACGAGCTGGGCCCGGACACCACGGTCTGGACCTGGTCGGCCGAGCGGACCTCCGGCTTCTGGCTGCGCATGCAGCTGATCGAGCTGGCCGTGCACCGCTGGGACGCCGAGTCCGCGACCGGCACCCCCGGCCCGCTCGACCCCGCCGTCGCCGCGGACGCCGTGACCCAGACGGTCGAGGTGATGGCCCCGGCCCGCCGCGGATGGGAGCAGGCACCGCCGGGGGCGGGGGAGAGGTACCGCTTCCGGCGTACCGACGGACCGGAATCCTGGACGGTCCTCTTCTCGGGTGACCAGGTCCTGCTGGAGCCCGGCTCCACCGCCCCGGCGGACGTCGAGGCCGCGGGGACCGCCTGCGACCTCGCCCTGTTCCTGTGGCGCCGCCTCCCGCCCACCGCCCTGCGCGCCGAGGGCGACGCCGCCCTGCTCCCGCACTGGTTCACGCTCGTCCCACCGGTCTGACCGGCCGGGCCGGCGGGCCCGGCCCGGGCAGGTCCCCGGATGCGGGCCCCCGGACCGGAAAACTCGCGCGGCCACGTACCATGGCGGCATGTCCTTCCTCCGCCGCCACCGCGCCGCCACACCCGCCGGCCCGGACTTCGATGTCCTGGCCATGGACCCGGGGGACTGGCCGGGCAATCTCGGGGCCGGGCTGCTGCCCGCGCCCGACGGCAGCTGCCAGGGTGTCTTCCTCCGTTACGACCTGTTCGGCGGACGCGGCCCCGCGATGATCATCGGGAACCTCCCGGAGGGCTCTCCGGCCCGGGACCTCACCGACGGCCAGATCCCCTTCGAGGTGGCCCAGCTCCTCGACGCACTGGAGAACGACGAGGACGTCGAGGTCACCGGCGTCGAGGACTGCCCCGTCATGCAGGGCGACAACCTCCTCATCGTCCGCAAGGTCAAGCTGTCGGAGTCCCGCATCTCCTGCGTCCAGTTCGACCGCAGCGACAACGTGCTGGTCACCATCGCCAGCTGGGACCGCCCGATCACCGATGACCTCTACGCCCTCCTGAAGCCGCTCCCCGCCGAGCTCTTCCAGCAGGGCTGACCGTCCTCCGTCACCCAGGGGACGGGCGTCATGCGTCCGCGACGGCGTTCGCCGCCACGTAGCCGAACGTCATCGCGGGGCCGATCGTCGATCCGGCGCCCGCGTAGCTGTGGCCCATCACCGCCGCGCTCGCGTTGCCGGCCGCGTACAGGCCCGGGATCACCGAACCGTCCGGGCGCAGCGCCCGGGCCCGGGCGTCCGTGACGATGCCGCCCTTCGTACCGAGATCACCCGGCACGATCTTGAACGCGTAGAACGGCGGGACCCAGACGGGTGCCAGGCACGAGTTCGGGTGCACTCCCGGGTCCGTGTAGTAGTGGTCGTACGCCGTGTCGCCCCGGTGGAAGTCGGCGTCGTCGCCGCTCCACGCCTGCGCGTTGAAGCGGCTCAGCGTCGCCCGCAGCGCGCCCGCCGGGACCCCGATCTGGCCGGCCAGCGCGTCCCAGGTCCATGCCTTCTTCGCGGCACCCGCCTGGTACCACGCGTCCGGGAAGGGCAGCGTCGGCAGGATGTCCTTGAACAGGTACTTGTTGCGGTAGTGCTGATCCACGATCAGCCACGCCGGGATGTGCGAGCCGACCGCGCCCCGGTCCTTCTCGTACATCACGTGCACCACATCGCTGTACGGCGCCGCCTCGTTGACGAACCGCGCGCCGTTCGCGTTCACGATCAGCCCGCCCGGCAGGGTCCGTTCGGCGAGGCAGAAGTACGGCTCCCCGGGCAGCGGGATCGACGGCCCCCACCACGCGTCCTCCATCAGCGCCAGCGAGGCTCCGGCGCGCTGCCCCGCGCGGATCCCGTCGCCGGTGTTCTCCTTCGCTCCCACCGACCACTGGGTGCCGATCGGTTGCTGCTGGTACTGCGCCCGCATCGCCGCGTTGTGTTCGAAGCCGCCCGAGCCGATGACCACCCCGCGCCGGGCCCGTACGGTTCCCCGTACGCCCCCCTGCTCCACCACCACGCCGGTGACCGCACCGCCCTCCTGGACCAGGTCCACCAGCGGGCTGTTCAACCACACCGGAACTCCGGCCCGCTGGAGACCGGCGCGCAGCCCGGCCGCCAGGGCCTGCCCCATCGTCAGTGGCTTCTCGCCGCGCAGCGCGGCCTTCGTGCCGCGCGCCAGGCACTCGGTGGACACGGCGAGACCCTTGGCGCTCACCGCCGCCAGGTTCAACCACTTGTAGTCCTGGCTGAAGACCACCATCCCGGCCGGGACCGGCATGTAGGCCGGGTTCAGGTGGGACAGTTCGGCACCCAGGATGTTCCCGTCGATCTGGTCCGGTTCGATGGAGCGACCGTTCGGCAGGCCTCCCGGCAGATTCGGGTAGTAGTCGCTGTAGCCCTCCATGAAACGGAACCTCAGTGGGCTGTTGGCCATCACGAAGTCCAGCATCCGCGGCCCGTTGGCGAGGAACGCGGCCTGCCGGTCGGCCGGCACCTCTGGCCCGACGACGGCGGCCAGGTACGTCGCCGCCTTCTGCGGGGTGTCCGGTACCCCCGCGCCCAGGATCACCGAGTTGTTGGGCAGCCAGATACCGGCGCCCGACCGGGCGGCCGATCCGCCGAAGGTCGGGGCCTTCTCGACCACCAGCACGCTCAGGCCCCGCTTGGCGGCGGTGAGCGCGGCGGTCATCCCGGCCGCCCCGGAGCCGACCACGACGACGTCGTACTCGCCGAGCGGCGGCCCGTCCTGGGCGCCGGCGGCCCGGGCGGTGGCGGACGGCAGCACGGTGGCGGCGAGCACCCCGGCACCCGTTCCGGCGAGGACCGTACGTCTGGACGGGAGGGTGGCGGGGGCGGTGGTGCGTGAAGCGCTTGCGGACATGGGCAGGCTCCAGCGGTGTGGGGAGGAGGGGAAGTGCCTCCAGCATTTCTGATGCTGAGTCAGAAAAGGTGTTCGGGGGATCATGGGATGTCAAGACATCCGGCGCCGGGCGCGTGCACGCGGGGCAGGGCGCCCACGCCGCGCACCGCACTCGGGTCGAGCCGCCCCGTGGTCACGGACCCGGCCGGTCCTCGCCGTGGCGCCGGTCGTCGAGGCGGGCGGTCAGGTAGGGCCAGTGCGCGGACCACAGCGCCGGATCGTCCGCGGTCAACGACCACCGCGCACGCAGGGCTTCGTCCGGCAGGAAGCGGACACAGGTCCCGGTGGTGCCGTCGGCCTCGACGGGCAGCAGATCGGTCACCGGCACGCCGCGCTCGTAGCGCCGACTCCAGGACCCGTTGACGCGGCGATTGGTGTGGATCAGCCACTCGCTGAGCGCCGCGACCACGGACATGCCACGACGCGGATGTCCGTCCGGAAGCCGCTCCGCCTCCGGGAAGTCGAAGAACCGGAGGTCCTTCGTGGCCATGACCGGCTTCTTCACCACCCGGCCGTGCTCGTCGACCCGCGTGTCGGTGCCCCGCCCGTCGTCCTTCACCGACACCGAGCCGTCGGCGTGCAGCGTCACCACGCACCGTCCGCCGCCCCGGCCTGCGGCCTCGTCGGCGGCGTAGGCGACGACCTCGAGAACGAGGTGTTCCGGCCCGCCGGGCATGAACTCCGCGGATCTGCGGCGGATCCCGTCGAGATGGTCCCGGTCCACGGACCCGGCCCAGTCGTGCGTGGTGTTGACCCAAGAATTCCTTGATCCATCCATCCGGGAAGTATCCGCCGGCGGACAGGTCGCGGGCTCGCTGCGTGTCCTCGGGGGTGATGTCACGGCATCCGGCGCCGCCGCCTCCAGTACGCCACGGTCACCACGCCCAGCAGCGGGCCCCACAGGACCAGCGGGGCGTAACAGACGTAGAACCACAGGGCGCTCCGGCCGCCCACCTCGCTGGGGAAGTCGGTGGGCACCGGATCGCCCTGGAGGGTGGTCCCGGATACCTGGGTCACCAGCGCGAGGACGGTCCAGAGTCCGGTCAGCGCGACGGCACCGAGCGCGGCCGGGACGACGGCGGCCACCACCGGGATCCGCCGGCCGCCCAGGACCGGGATCCAGCGGGGGAGCACCTCGCCCCACGCGGCCACCAGCCCGACCGCCGTGAAGGCCAGCAGCTCGGAGAGCACCGAGAGGAGGACGACGTACACCTCCAGCGGCAGCCAGTGCGGCAGCTGCCCGCTGTCCGCCGAGGAGTGGTCGACGAAGAGCAGGCCCAGCCGCCACAGACCGGACGGCAGGACGGTGAACGGGATGGCGAACGCGCAGATCCGAGCCCAGCGCGGAACCCCCTCCACCGGGGTGTGCGCGGACTTCCAGGCGGCGCGGACGCGACCGCCCGACGGGCGGTCGTCGACGGGTACGGGCATGGTCTCCTCCGGAGCCGCGGACAGCCTTTGCCCGCTCCCTTTCGAAGATCGCAGCCGCGCCGGCGTACGCGGATCGCCCGCCGGACGGATCCGCCTCCACCGTGTGGGGGAGCCCGGTCCGCCTCTCGGATGAGGGGCCACGCCCCGGGTCCGCGGCCGTGAACCGGCGAAGCCCCGTGGCGGTGGGGGCCACGGGGCTTCGCGTATCGGGGGACGGTCAGCGGGTGCCGACCGCCGCGCGGACCGCTCGGCGCGCCATTCCCGCATCGTCGTGCAGGCGGCGCAGCAGCAGCCGCTGCTCCTCGCCGGAGGCCAGGGCGCCCACCGGCAGCGGCTGGGTCGGGGCGGTCGCCAGCATCGAGCGCTGCACCGCCGTCTCGGACATCCGGATCTCCCGGGTCAGGACCAGCATCAGATTCACCAGGAAGGCGTCCCGCGCGGCCGGACCGGCCGACTGGGCGAGCCGGCTGATCTGGGCGCGGGCGGCCGGGGCGTCGCCCAGTACCGTCCACAGCGTCGCCAGGTCGTAGCCCGGCAGGTACCAGCCCGCGTGCTCCCAGTCGAGCAGGACCGGCCCGGCCGGCGACAGCAGCAGGTTCGACAGCAGGGCGTCACCGTGGTTGAACTGCAGCGCCGTACCCGACAGCTTCACGCCGTGCAGCAGCTTCTGCAGGTCACCGAGGTCCCGGTCGGTCAGCAGGCCCAACTCGTAGTCGCGGGCGATCCGCCGCGCGTAGTTCATCGGAGTCCCGAACAACTCCGCCGGCGGCCGCCACTGGTTGACCCGGCACACCGCGCCCAGGGCCGCCCGGAGGTCCACCCGCGGCGGCGGCTCCACCGGGTGCCGCTGCAGTGCCGCGACCCGGCCCGCCATCCGCTCCACCACCAGCGTGCAGTTCTCGGGGTCGGCGGCGATCAGCCGCGGCACCCGGACCGGCGGGCGGTGCCGGACGAACGCCCGGTATGCCGCTATTTCGTGCCGGTAGCGCTCACGCCACTCGGGCGAGTGATCCAGTAAAACCTTCGCGACGGCGGTCATCCGTCCGGTGGTGCCCACCAGGAGGACCGAGCGGCCGCTGCGCCGTAGCACCTGCACCGGGGCGAACTCCGGACAGATCCGCTGCACCGAGGCGAGCGCGGTGCGCAGCTGCGCCCCCTGCGGCCCCGAGAGGTCGATTCTTCCGCTGACGGGCAGGGATCCGGTGCCGGGCATCCGGCGCGCCCGGACGGCGCCCT
The DNA here is from genome assembly GCF_053615355.1 of Streptomyces sp. CLCI03. Classification (NCBI taxonomy): domain Bacteria; kingdom Bacillati; phylum Actinomycetota; class Actinomycetes; order Kitasatosporales; family Streptomycetaceae; genus Streptomyces; species Streptomyces sp. CLCI03. The sequence goes on from NZ_CM132132.1 coordinate 7,319,100, forward strand.
GTGCAGGAGCCGACGGACGGCCGGGTTCGAGGTAGGGGCTGCCGCCGCCCGCCGGGAGCGTGCGGTGCGACCGGACCGGTGCGGACACGGAGGACGTTGCTGCGTACATGGTGATACGGATCCCTTCGTGCGCCGACGAGTTGCGTACGCCGCCCCGCCGGATCCCGTACTTCACCCTGGGGAGTTCCGCCGGTGAACCGGGTCGGGGAGGCGCATTCCTACCTGACACCCGGCGCAAGGTGGCGAACCATCGGGCGTGCCCTGGCGAAGCCTGGCGAATAGTCGCTGGGCATCTGACGGCGGGCTACTGTCAACTCAGCCGAGAACCTGGGGGCTTGACGTGAGCAAAGGTCCAAACACCCGCTTGAACGACCTGTTCGGCCTGGCCGGCTGGTCGAAGGGCGAACTGGCGAGGATGGTCAACAGACAGGCGGCGGCCATGGGCCACCCCCAACTGGCCACCGACACCTCGCGGGTGCGGCGCTGGATCGACATGGGGGAGGCCCCCCGCGAACCGGTGCCCACGGTACTGGCAGCACTGTTCACCGAGCGGCTCGGTCGTGTCGTGACCATCGAGGACCTCGGGTTCGTACGGCAGCGGCGCACCTCCAGACGGCAGCCGGACGGGGCTCGTGAGAACCCCGACGGGATGCCATGGGCGCCCGAACGCACAGCCGCGGTCCTCACCGAATTCACGGGAATGGACCTCATGCTCAACCGTCGCGGTCTGATGGGCGCGGGAGCGGTGCTCACCGCCGGCTCCGCCCTCAGCAACGCCATGTACGACTGGCTGCACACCGACCCCGCCCTGGCCAAGGAGGCCCGGAACTTCGGGGATTCCTTCCAGGCCGACCCAGCGGGCTACGACCGCTACGAGGCAGCGCCCATCGGCTCCCAGGAGATCGAGGCGCTGGAGCGCTCCGTGGACGTGTTCCGTGCCTGGGACGCCTCCAGGGGTGGCGGACTGCAGCGCAAGGCCGTCGTCGGCCAGCTCAACGAGGTGGGCGGCATGCTCGCCTACCACCACCCCGACCACCTGCAGCGGCGCCTGTGGGGGGTGGCGGCCAACCTGGCGGTCCTCGCCGGCTGGATGTCCCACGACGTGGGCCTCGAACCCACCGCGCAGAAGTACTTCGTCATCGCCGCGCACGCGGCCCGCGAGGGTGGCGACCGGCCGCGCGCGGGCGAGGCGTTGTCCCGCGCCGCCCGCCAGATGGTCCACCTGGGCAAGCCGAACGAGGCCCTGGACCTGATGAAGCTCGCCCAGTCGGGCTCGGGCGAGCAGACCCTCCCGCGCACGCGCGCCATGCTGCACACCATCGAGGCCTGGGCGCAGGCCGCCATGGGCAAGGGCCAGGCCATGCGCCGCACCCTCGGCGAGGCGGAGGAACTGTTCGTCTCCGACAAGGGTGATGTGCCCCCGCCGAGTTGGATGCAGCACTTCGACGAGGCCGACCTGCACGGCATGCAGGCCCTCGCCTACCGGACCCTCGCGGACCATGACGCCGCCGCGGCGCCGATCGCCGCCCGCCATGCCAAGGAGGCCCTGCGGCTGCGCGGCGAGGGCTACCAGCGCTCGCAGATCTTCGACTACATCTCCATGGCCTCGGCCTGCTTCATCGCCGACGAGCCGGAGCAGGCGGACCGGTACGCGCGCCTCGCCCTGGTCTCGATGAACGAGACCTCCTCGCACCGGACCTGGGACCGGCTGCGCGAGATGTACCGGCTCACCGCCCAGTACTCCGGGTACGCGCGCATCGAGGACCTGCGTCAGGAGATCAAGCTGGCCCTCCCGGACACCCCGGCGCCGCGCACCACGGGGGCGTAGGGCGGTCAGGTCCTTGCGTGAGGCCCTTGTACGGAGACGAGAAAGGCCGCGCCTGACGGCGCGGCCCTGAAGCTCCTCCGTAGTCCCTCCGTGGGAACGTACGGGCCCGTTACCCGCCGACCCGGGCGACGAGCACACAGGCGTCGTCCTCGCGCTCGCTCTCGCCGAACTCCTCGATCACGATGCGCACGCATTCCTGAGCCGACCGCGCCGCCGAGAACCGCGGCGCCAGCGCCAGCAGCCGCTCGGTACCGTCCGCCCGGCTGAACTCGATGCTGCGCGGCGTCAGTCCGTCCGTGTGCAGCACCAACAGGTCGCCGACCTCAAGGTGTTCCTCCACCTGCCCGTACGAGGCTCCCGAGGTCGCGCCCAGCAGGACGCCCTCCGGCGGCAGCAGGGAACGTCCCGACCCGCGACGGAAGAGCAGGGGCGCCGGGTGGCCGGCCTGCGCCCAGGACAGGACCTGGCGCGCGGGATCGTAGCGGCAGCACACGGCCGAACCGAGCGCGGGCTGTACGGAGGTCTCCAGGAGCTGGTTGAGCCAGCCCATCAGGGGGCCGGGCTCGATGCCGGCCATGGCCATGCCGCGCAGGGCGCCCAGCATCATCGCCATCCCGGAGGTGGCGGTCACCCCGTGCCCGGTCAGGTCGCCGACCGTCAACATCGAGCTGCCGTCGGGGAGTTCGAGAGCGTCGTACCAGTCGCCGCCGATCAGCGCGCTGGTCGCGGAGGGCAGGTAGTGCGCGGCCACGTCCAGCGTGCCCGCGCTGCCGTACGGGAACCGCAGGGAGCCGCGCCACGGGGGGAGCACGGCTTCCTGCAGCTCGACCGCCAGCCGGCGCTCGGTCTGCGCGATCTCCCGCTGGCGCTGCAGCGAGTCACGGGACTCGCGCACAGCGCGCTGGCTCCGGCGCAGTTCACTCACGTCCCGCAGGACGGCCCACATCGAGGCCGTACAGCCGTCGGAGTCGAGTACCGGCTCGCCCCTCATGTGCAAGGTCCGGACCCGGCCGTCGGCCCGGACGATGCGGAACTCGCCGTCGATCGGCTTGCCGTCCACCAGACAGGCGGTGACCCAGGCGGTGAGCAGCGGTTGGTCCTCGGAGAAGAGGGTCGAACCCAGTTCGTCGAGGGGGAGCGCGCCGGACTCGGGCGAACGGCCGAAGATCTGGAACAGCTCGTCGGACCAACTGACCTCGTCGGTCAGCAGGTTCCACTCGGCGCTGCCGACGCGGGTCTGGGCCTCGGGCACGGCCTCGGGCGCCACCTGCGGCTGTTCGACGATCTCGGGCGCCGGCGGCAGGCCCTCCTTGAGCTGACCGAGGTGCTCGCGCAGGTCGTCGAGGTGGTGGACGGCGAGATCGCACAGTGCGCGCTGCCAGCGGCCCTGGGCGTCGTCGTCGTCGACGACGGTGTCGCGGCGGACCGCGTCCACTTCCCCCCGCAGCCGCCGGGTCTGCGAGATCAGCGCGTCCACCGACCCGGGCTCGGGCGGCTGCGCGGGACGGTCCGCGAACAGGTGGGACGGCATGAGAACTCCGATACAGGCGCGGCACGGCCAAGTCTGAAGGAAGGACCGGTAACGACTGTTGCACAGGGCGCGACGGTGTGTAAGGCGTTTGGCAACATCCGCTACGTTCTTGCTTCTGGTATATGCCGCAGGCCTCCGGACCCGCTCGGAGCGTGCGAACGAATTCGGTCAGGTGAACTCCCGCGCGGCGCCCGGGCATCGGCCGGTCCGGGTGGATCCACCCCGGGAACGGCGGCCGGAATCAGGCCATCCGGTGGCCACCGCTCGATCGTACGGCCGAGCTGTACGAGCCCTGCCCATTGCCACGATCGCGTAAGGAACGGATCAAGGCGGGCCCTCGGGATACCCCCGAAAGAGTGATGTCGGCGTAGGTGACGCGGCGTGATCAGGGCTTCCCAACGCCCTGCCGGGTCGCTACCCTACGTGCCGGTAATGAGCCGGGGGAGGTCTGCGCGGGCGGACCCGCGCAGCGTGGGGACACAACGACATGACCGGGCCGAACCACGCCGCGGGGCAGAGCCGCCGTTCCTTCCTCACCCACCTCGTGGCCGCGCCCACCCTGGCCCTGGTCACCCGGGCCGGAGCCGACGCGCTCGCCCCGCAACCCGCTCACGCCGTGGTGCCCTCCCTGCCGGCCATCGCCGACGTGATCGACCTCGGCGACCTGTTCATCCTGGCCGGCGCCCCCACCTCCGCCCTGCTGGCGCTCGCCGTGGAGGCGGACGGCACCATCCGCTTCCGGCTGCCGCGCGAGGAGGTCGGTCAAGGCCTCACCACCGCCGTGGCCATGCTGGTGGCCGAGGAACTCGACGCCCCGTTGGCCGACGTCCGCGTGGAACTGGACGACGCCCGACCCGAGCTGCTCTTCAACCAGCTCACCGGATCCTCCAACTCCGTCCGCTCCCTCTACGGGCCCGTCCGTCAGTGCGCCGCCACCGCCCGGGCCCGCCTCGTGGCGGCCGCGGCCCGCCGCTGGAGCCTGGCCCCGGCCTCGCTGGCCACGTCCGGTGGCACCGTCCGAGCCCCCGACGGCCGCACCGCCGACTACGGCGACCTCGCCGCGGCCGCCGCCGACCCCGGCCTGATCGTCCTCGGCGCCACCCCCAAGAAGCGGGCCGGGCACACCCTCGTGGGCCGGCCGACCGGCCGCGTCGACGCCCGCGCCATGGTCACCGGCGCCCTGCGGTACACCCTCGACCTCGACGTGCCCGGTGCCAAGCCCTGCGTCGTGCGCCGCCCGCCCACCCTCGGCGGCACGGTCCGAGGCGTCACCAACCTCGCCGCCGTCCGGGCCATGCCCGGTGTCCTGCACGTGGTGACCGTCCCGACCGGGGTCGCCGTCGTCGCCGAGACCTTCGGCCAGGCCATCGACGCCAAGTCCGCCCTCCAGGTCACCTGGGGCCCCGGCCCCGCCGACCAACTGTCCGACGACGGGATCCGCGCCAAGCTGCGCGCCGCCACCCCGCCGTTGCTCGTCCCGCCCCTGCTGACCCCGTACGTCGACGCCGAGTTCGACTTCGCCTTCGTCAGCCACGCCCCGATGGAGACCAACTCCGCCGTCGCCGACGTGCGCGACGACCGGGCCGAGATCTGGTCCGGTCTCAAGTCCCCGATCGTGGCCCGCGAGACCATCGCAGCCGAACTGGGTCTACCGCTGTCCGAGGTCACGGTGCACGTGGTCCAGGCCGGCGGATCCTTCGGCCGGCGGCTCTTCTTCGACGCCGCCCTGGAGGCCGCCCGTATCTCCAAGGCCTGTCGCCGCCCGGTCCGGCTCATGTGGACGCGCGTGGACGACACCCGGCACGGCCGGATGCGCCCCGCGACCCATCACAGGATCCGTGCCACCCACCTGCTGGGCGAGGTCCTCAGCTTCGAGCACCGCGTGGCCGCCGCCGAGACCGACTTCCGGCACGGCCTCGGCGAGATCATCACCGCCACGGCGGCCAGTCTGCCGCTCGGCATCGGCAACGCCACCCTCGCCCAGACCCTCTTCCTGACCACGGTGAAGTCCCCCTACCACTTCGGACTCACCACCCAGGCCCTCACCGAGGTGCCCACCGGCATCCCCACCGCCTCCTGGCGCTCGGTCTACTCCGCCAACACCCGCGGAGCCGAGGAGATCGTGGTCGACGAACTCGCCGCCCGCACGGGCCGGGACCCGTACGCCTTCCGGCGCACCTTCCTGAAGACCGACGCCCAGCGCGCCGTACTCGACAAGGTCGCGAAGGAAGGGAACTGGGGACGGCCGATGGAGGCCGGGTGCGCGCAGGGCATCGCCTTCCACGAGGAGTACAAGTCCCGTACCGCGTGCCTCGTCGAGATCGACGCACGCGACCCCGACCACGTCCGCGTCACCAAGGCCGTCATCGCCGTGGACGTGGGCCTGCCGGTCAACCCGCGCGGGCTGGAGGCGCAGATGATCGGCGGCCTCACCGACGCGATCTCCACCACCCTGCGTGCCGGCCTGCACCTCCACAAGGGGCTTCCGCTGGAGGGCAGCTACAGCCAGTTCCATTGGGCCCGGCAGCGCGACACCCCGCGGGACGTACGGGTCTTCGTACTGCCAGCCACCGGCGAGGAGCCGGGGGGAGCGGGCGAGCTCGGCGTGCCCGCCGCCGTCGGCGCGATCGCCAACGCCTGGGCCAGGGCCACCGGTTCCAAGCCGCGCAGCTTCCCCCTCGACTTCGACGTCGACTTCACCCCCTACCCCCGATAGCCCCGGATCCAGGAGTACGCAGTGCCCTCGCACACCTTCACCGTCAACGGGCGGAGCGTCACCGTGGACGCCCCCGACGACCTGCCCCTGCTGTGGGTGCTCCGCGACATGCTGGGGATCCACGGCCCCAAGTACGGCTGTGGGGTGGACGTCTGCAAGGCCTGCACCAGCCACCTGGACGGCGCCGACATCCGCCCCTGCGTGGTGCCCGTCTCCGCGTGCGCCGGCAGAACGGTGACCACCATCGAGGGCCTGGCGGACGGGGAGGACCTGCATCCCGTGCAGGAGGCCTGGCTCGAACAGGACGTCTCCCAGTGCGGTTTCTGCCAGCCCGGTCAGATCATGGCCGCCGTCGCCCTGCTGAAGCGCACCGCCGACCCCACGGACGAGGACATCGACGCCATCGCCAACATCTGCCGCTGCGGCACCTACTTCCGCATCCGGGAGGCCATCCGCAGCGCGGCGCGCAAGATGTGAGCGGCGGCGGACCCCGGGGTTCCCCCGTGGATGCCGGGATCCGGCCGCTCATGGGTAAACCTATGCGGCCCGGCGCCCGTCGGCAGGGTTCGCCGTGCACAGTGACCGGCCGAGAGGGGTATCACAGCGCACAGTGAGCGTCGGATGGTTGAATGCACCGGTGTCCCGCTCCGACGACGTCCTCAAGCTGCACCGGCTCGCCCATTCCGGCGGGTCGGCCGCCCTGCTGGACTGGCTCTCCGCCCGCCTCGGCGGATGGGCCGGGGTGGTGGACGCCGAACACGGCCGTGGCCCGGAGACCGCCGTGCGGGGCGCCACCGAACTGGCCGCCCGCGGCGTACGGTCGGCCGTGCTGCACGCCCCCGGCTCCGCCACTCTGCTGTTCGCGCTGTACGGCGGGCGGGCACTGGCCGCCGTACTGGAACAGCCGCACCACCCCGACGCCGCGGTCCTGCTCGCGGACGCCGCCGCGCCGCTGGCCCTCGTCCTGCGCGCCGAGGAGGCCGCCCGGCGGGAGGAGCGGGCCGCGCTCGCCGAGTCGCGGGCCCGCGAGGCGGTGCTCCGCCTGCTGATGGACGGCCGGCTCCCCAGTGCCCACCAGATCGCGGAGGCGTTGGGGCCCTCGCTGCCCGAGCCGATGCGCCTGTACGTCGTCGAGTGCCGCGCCGGCCGGCTCTCCGAAGTGGCCCGACTGTGCGCGGAGCTGACGCAGGGCCGGGCCTGGACCGTGCGCTGCCCGGTCTACGTACGCCACCTCATCGTGCTCGCTCCGGGCGGCCAGGCGGCGTCCGCCGGCCACGACTCGCTCGCGGACGCGCTGGTCGCGGTCGCCCCGGACTGCACGGTCGGGGCCAGCGGGGAGCTGCCCCTGCGCGAGGCCCCGGCCGCCTACACCCAGGCCTTCCACGCCCTGGCTGTCGCCCGGGAGCGGGACGAGCGGCACGCCCGCTTCGGGCCCGGCCCGGAGCTGGTGCTCGCCGCGCGGGAGGCGGGGGCCGGCTGGGCCGAGACCCTGCTCGCGCCCCTGGACGCGTACGAGCCCCGGCGCCCCCAGGACCCCGGCGGACAGGAACTGCGCGCCACCGCCCACGCCTGGCTGAACTTCGCCTCGCACGCCACACGGCTGCTGAGGATCCACCGCAACACCCTCGCCGCCAGGCTCCGGCTGGTCGAGGGGCTGCTCGGGCTGGACCTCGCGCGCCTGGGGGACCAGGCGGCGCTCTCGCTGGCGCTGCGGCTGACCCCGGGGACGGCACGGGGCGCGGGGGTGGCCGCGGCGGCCACCCCCGGTCTCGACGCGGTGCTGCGCGATCCGCGCGTGACCGCCTGGGCCATCGCCCGGCTGAGCGCGCTGAGCGGCCCTGACGCTCCGTCGGGCGCCCGGGACACGGTCCGCGCCTGGCTGGCGCACGACGCCCAACTCGCGGCGGCGGCCGCGGCGCTGGGCGTCTCCGTCCCGGGCGCGCGCAAGCGGCTGAGCCGTATCGAGGTGCTGCTGGAGCGCTCCCTGCTCCAGTCCCCGAGCGCCCGGCACGACCTGTGGCTGGCGCACCGGGCGGAGGAGCTCGCCGGGTGACACAAGCGGCAAAAGGGATGATCGGTGAAAGGAATCGACGATCATGCCCGAATGAGGCGTATCAATGCGAAACGCATGCTGGTCGGCGAGCCCCTCGACACCGCCCGCCTGGGCGAGACCCTGCTGCCCAAAAGACTCGCCCTGCCGATCTTCTGCAGTGACCCGCTCTCCTCCGTGGCCTACGCCACCGAGGAGATCCTGCTGATCCTCGCCCTCGGCGGCGTCGCACTGCTGCACCTCACCTGGTACGCGGCCGCCGCCATCGTCTTCCTGCTCATCGTGGTCGTCGCCTCGTACCGGCAGACCTGCCACGCCTACCCGGGCGGAGGCGGCGCCTACGTCGTCAGCTCGGAGAACCTCGGGCAGACCGCCGCGCTCACCGCCGCCAGTGCCCTGCTCGTCGACTACGTGATGACCGTCGCCGTCTCCGTCGTCTCCGGCGTCTCCGCGATCACCTCGGCCGTCCCCGCGCTCAGCGACCACGAAGTGGTCCTGTCCGTCGCCTTCGTGGTGCTGCTGACCCTCATGAACCTGCGCGGTGTGCGGGAGTCGGGCCGGGTCTTCGCCATCCCCACCTACGGCTTCGTCCTCGTCATCTACCTCATGTTCGCCGTCGCAGCCGTACGGCTCGGGACCGGCGACACCATCCGCGCCGAGTCCTCCGACCTCCCGATCACCCCGGTCGACACCTACACCGGATTCGCCCTGGTGTTCCTCACGATGCGCGCCTTCGCCTCCGGGTGCACCGCCCTCACGGGCGTCGAGGCCATCAGCAACGGCGTACCCGCCTTCCGCAAGCCCAAGGCCAAGAACGCCGCGACCACGCTCGCCGCGATGGGCGTGCTCTCCGTGACGATGTTCGTCGGCATCACCGCCCTGGCCATGTCGTACCAGGTGCACGTCGCGGCCGACCCCACCGAACTGGGCCTGCCCCCGGGCACCCCGATGTCCACCGCCCTCGCCCAGATCGGTCGCGCCACCTTCGGCAGCTGGCACTTCCTCTTCTACCTGCTCCAGGCCGTCACCGCGGGCGTCCTGATCCTCGCCGCCAACACCGCCTTCAACGGCTTCCCGATGCTCGCCTCGATCCTGGCCAAGGACCGGTACGCGCCCCGCCAGCTCTTCAACCGCGGCGACCGGCTCGTCTACTCCAACGGCGTCGTCCTGCTCGCGCTCGCCGCCATCGCCCTCATCGTGGCCTTCGACGCCGAACTGACCCGCCTCATCCAGCTGTACATCATCGGCGTCTTCGTCTCCTTCACCCTCTCCCAGTCGGGCATGGTCCGGCACTGGAAGAAGGTGCTCGCCTCGCCCACCACCCCGCGCGAGGAGCGGATCCACATCCACCGCAGGCGCGCCATCAACGCGGTCGGCGCCGCCCTGACCGCACTGGTCCTGGTCATCGTCCTGCTCACCAAGTTCACCCACGGAGCCTGGCTGGTCGTCATCGCCATGCCCCTGCTCTTCCTCGGCATGAAGAGCGTCCGCCGCCACTACGACCAGGTCGCCCGACAGGTCGCCGTCGCCCCCGACGCCATGCCGCGCAAGCCCGCCCGCCACCACGTCCTGGTCCTGGTCGCCGCCGTGCAGGCCCCGACGCTCAAGGCCATCGGCTACGCGCAGGGGCTGCGCCCCGACACCCTGACCGCGGTCACCGTCGCCGCCGACGAGCAGGAGGCGACCCGTCTGCGCGAGGCCTGGGACGGGCACGACACCGGCCTGGCGCTGAGGATCCTGCACTCGCCGTACCGGGAGGTGGTGGGCCCGATCCTGGCCCACGTCGAGGAACTGGCCGCCGCGCCCGGGACGGACATGCTGTCGGTGGTGATCCCGGAGTACGTGGTCGGCCACTGGTGGGAGCAGCCCCTGCACAACCAGAACGCCCTGCGGCTGAAGGCGCGGCTCCTCTTCACGCCGGGCGTCGCGGTGATCGACGTGCCGTACCTCCTGGAGTCCGCGAGGTCCGCGCGGTCCGCGGACCCGGCGCCGCGGGACGGGTGACCGGTTCCGCCTCGACGCGCTGCAGCACCGCCGAGTGCGCCAGCGCCAGCTCCACCACGTGCCGGGGGTCGGACAGGGAGCGGCCGGTGAGCTGCTCCACGCGCCGCAGCCGGTTGGAGACCGTGTTGCGGTGGCAGTACAGCCGCTGCGCGGCGTCCGTGGTCGAGCCCTGACAGGCCAGCCAGGTGCCCAAGGTGGTCAGCAGCGTCCGCCGGTCCTCCACGGGCAGCGCGAGCACCGGACCCAGCACCACCTGACGCAGCCGGCCGGCGAGCTCGGCCTCGGCCGCGACCAGCGCCGCCGGCAGCCGTTCGTCCAGCAGCGCGGTACGCGGGCCCTCCGACTCGGGGGCGGTGCGCAGCGCCAAGGCCGCCAGCCGGTGCGCGCGAGCCAGTTCGGCCGGCGCCCCGACGACCGGGCCGACCCCGGCGCGCACCCCGAGCGGCGCGAGCAGGTCCCGTACGGACTCCAGCGGATGGTGGCCCAGCTCCACCAGGCCGACCTCCCCGTCGGCGCGGTAGCGCCACAGCACCCGCGGGGCGGAGGCCGCCCCGGACCCCCCTGCCGGGGCGGGCGGGACGGCCGCGGTCGGCGCCGTGGACGGGCTGCCGGACGGGGTCCCTGACGGGCCGGCGGACATCTCGGCGGCCAGCACGACCACGGTGAAGCGGCCCCGCTCCGGCAGCCCGAGCTGCGCGGCGGCCGCCTCGGCCGCCGCCGACGGTCCGTCCGCGCCGTCGAGCAGCACGTCCAGCAGCGCCGCCCGGCGCTCCCGGTCCCGGTCGCCGTGCGCGGCCTCCGTCCGGCGGTACGACTCGGTCATGGCGTCCGCCGTCCGGTCCACCACGTCCCACAGCACGGACGCGGCCGGCAGCAGCCGGGGCAGCGCCGCCCGGTCGTGCGCGGTCACGGACTCGGTGAGGCTCTGCCAGAGCATCCGGCCACCGCGGCGGTGCGTACGCAGCAGGGAGGCGAGCGGCAGGCCCTGCTCGGCCCGGAGCGCGCCGACGGCCCGGGCGTCGGCGAGCTCCACCGGCAGACCTCGGCAACTGCGGAGCAGCCCCTCGACGGCCTGACGAAGGGTGTCGTGGATCCGCTCGCGCAGCTCGGCCCGGCCCAGCAGGGCGGCGTAGGCGGGGTCCTCGGCCAGCGTCCGATCGGCGAGCCGGTCCGCCGCGACGGCGATCCGGCGGGACAGGTCCTCGCGTATCTGCTCGATGATCCGCTCCATGACGGGCAGCCTGACACGGGTGAGGGGGCGCTGGGGAGGGCCCGGACCGGGCACGTCCGCTACCGTGTGCGAATCACTGCACCTGCAGTGCTCACCCGATGTGCCCCGATGCGCCCCACCCACCCCCAGGGATCCGCCCATGCGCCAGAACCCGCAGCGCCGCGCCGCACTGCTCGACGCCGCCATCGAAGTCCTGGCGCGCGAGGGCTCGCGCGGCCTGACCCTGCGCGCGGTGGACGCCGAGGCGGGCGTGCCCACGGGCACCGCCTCGAACTACTTCGCCAACCGGTCCCAGCTGCTCGTACAGATCCTGCACCGCACCCGGGAGCGACTGGTCCCGGACCCGGCGGACCTGGCCGGCCCGCTGGACACCGAGGTCCTGCTCACCCGGCTCCTGGAGCGGATGCGGCGCGAGCGCAGTGTGCACATCGCCATGCTGGAGCTGCGGCTGGAGGGCACCCGGCGCCCCGAGCTCCAGACCGAGCTCGCGTCCTTCCAGGGCCTGGAGCTGGAGGCCAACATCAGGTGGCACCTGGACGCGGGCCTGCCCGGGGACCGACAGGGTGTGGTCCTGATGTACCTGGCGATGCTGGGCCTGATCGTGGACGACCTGACCGCGCCCGCGATGCTGGAGGCGCACCCGGCGCAGGGGCTCATTCGGACGATGGTCGAGCGCCTCCTCCCGGAGAAGCCCACGGACTGACTATCGTGCCGGGGAACAAGCACCGGCGGGGTGGGCAAACCGTGGGGAGCGCGGACATGGTGGACATCGCAGAGGACGTGGCGGACGGAATCAGTCGGCTGGCCGACTGGGACCAGTGGTTCGCCGGTCTGACCTTCGCCCGGGGCATAGGCCCCGGCGAACTCGCCGTACGGCTCGGCGCGCTGCCGGGCGTGCGGCCCGGGCCGCTCGACGCCCACGACGCCTGGAGCATGGTCGCCGAGACCGTGGACGGTGACGGCGTGGCCCGGGTCGGCCGGTGGGGCGGCTGGTCCTTCGCCGTCGAACACGGTCTGCCGGCCGGAGCCGAACGGCTCGCCGAGGTCTCCCGGGGCGGCGTCGAGGCCGTCCACCTCGACCCCCAGCCCGACCGTCCGCCCAAGCAGTTCGCGTACGCCCGGGACGGCGAACTGATCTGTTGCTTCGGCCTCGGCGAGGAATGCTGGCGCGGCGGCCACCGGCCGGACTTCCTGCTCCCGGAGCTGATCGCGGCCGGGATCCTCACCCCGGACGGCGCGTGCGCCCGCCCGGCGGGCGAAGGCGACGCGGAGCGTGACCGCCGTACCCTCGCCGTCGTGGAACGTCGCTTCGGCCTGTCCCTGCCGCGTCACCTGATCGCCGGCACCCCGCTCCCGGCGTACGTGACCTGCACGCGATAGCGGTCCGCCAAGAGCCGGGATGCGGTGATCTTATGCTCAGGTTTACGCGAGTCCGCTGGTTTTGCGCCCGGTGAGCCACTTTGATGGGTTTGCCAGGCCTCGTACCGGAGCAGGGGGACTAGTCATGGGCACCGACCACAGTCAGAAGGACAGCACACCCACCCTGATCGGCTCCGTGCAGCGCGCGCTGCGCCTCCTGGAGGCGATGTCAGCGGAGGGCGGGGTGACGGCGAAACGGCTCGCCCGGCTCACCGGGATCCCTTTGCCCACGGTCTACCACCTGCTGCGCACCCTCAGCCACGAGGGTTATGTGCAGCGCGAGGGAGGGTCCTTTCGCCTCGCGGACGATCTTCCGCTCGCTTCGTGATCAAATTCCGACGCGTTCCGGCCAAGCTCTCGCACCCTTCCTGGCATGTTCCAGCGGAAAATGCCAGAACGCCCTTTCGTACAGTGGAACTTGAGTAAGTTCCCTCCTGTCGCGCCGTACGAACCGTGCACCCCGCACGTCCGGCCGGGAGGGGAGCCCGCGTGCCCGGGATCGACGAATGCCTGCTCGAAGCCATGGCCCTGCCTGGTGCGCGGGGGGCCGCGCTGGTCGACTGGAGCAGCGGACTGGCCCTCGGCACCGCCGGGGAGTCGCCCGTGGGTGACCACGAGACCACCGCCGCCGAGACCGCCGAACTGGCCCGGGCGGCAGCCGAGTACGAGTCCTTCGCCCCGGCGGGGACCGACCCGGCACACGGCGGCGGAGCCGTTCCCTCCGCCGGTTCGTCCGCCGGCTTACCGGCCGGCCCGCCCGTCGAGGATCTGATCGTCACCACCCGCACTGGATACCACGTACTGCGCTTCGTCGAGACGAGCTTCGACAGCAGCGTATTCCTGCACCTGTGGCTCGACCGTGCGGACGGCAATCTCGCCCTCGCGCGCCACAGGCTCCGTGCCCTGGCCGAGGGGCTGGTACTGAGATGACCTCCCCGGCCACCGCCACGGCCCCGAATGCCTTCGCCGCTGTCTCCCCCCTTCTCACCCGACTCGCCGCGGAGCGCGCCACCGGCGCCCTGCTCCGCGACCGCGGCACCCTCTTCCTGGAGGACGGCCGCATCGTCCACGCGGAGAGCCCGGCCACCCCCGGTCTCGACGTCCTGCTCACCACCGGTGGCGGCCTCGCCCCCGAACGCTGGCGCGAGGCCGTGGACCGGGCCGGTGCCCGCCGTCAGGTCGCGCGCTTCCTCGTGGACAGCGGCGGGCTCGCCGGCGGAGAGCTGGAGATATGCCACCTCGCCGCCATATTCGACGCCGCCTTCTTCGCACTCTCCCCGGGCAGCGGGCCCTCCCGCTTCCGCCGCGGGGCCACCCACTGGATCGGCTCGGTCCGGTCCGTTCCCGCGGCCGCCGTCGAACGGGAGACCCGGCGCCGCCGGGACCTGCTCGACGCGGTCTGGCCGTACCCCCTGCTGGACACCTCCCCGGTCGTCCCCCGGGCGGCCGCGCCCGGACAGACGATCACCGCCCGACAACGGGCCCTGCTCGGCCAGGCCGACGGCCTGCGCACCCCGGCCGACCTCGCGTGGGTCCTCGGCCGGCCCGCCTTCCACACCCTGCTCGACGTACGGCGCCTCGCGGCGGCCGGACTGGTCGAGACCCCGCACACCCCGGCCCCGCCGCCGGCCGTGGCGCCCCTGCCCGACTGGATGACCGAGGCCCAATCCCCGGACGTGGCGCTGCTCCGCCGGTTACGCGACGCACTGGAGGCAAGTCTGTGAGGCTCCCGCTGCGACCGGCCCTGCGCGCCGACCGCTCCGAGCGTAGGCAGCCCGAAAGGAGTAAGGCCGACATGAGTACGGTGCCCCCCGAGACGGAGGCCGAGATACTCGCCGAGCTTCGCAGGCTGCGGGCCCGGGTACCTCAGCTCACCGGCGCCCTGGCTGCGAGCGCCGACGGTTTCGTCCTCGCCCAGGACAGCGCGGCCACCGAGGCCGAGTCCGTCGCCGCGCTGACCGCGGCCGCCCTCGGGGTGGCCCAGCGGCTCAGCGACTGCACCGGCCAGGGCGCCTTCCGCGAACTGCTCGTGCGCGGTGAGGACGGATACGTCGCCACCTACGCGGCCGGCCTGGCGGCGGTCCTCACCCTGACCGCCGAGCCGCGGGTCAACGTCGGGCGCCTCCACCTGGAGGCCCGGCGCTCCAGCCTCCGGATAGCCGAACTGATCGACCACACCCTCGGGCGACGGGGCCCCGGAGCCCCACCCGGTTGATCCGTGGTCCGACCGGCGGCCGAGCCCGAGATGTCCGGTGCGTTCCGCCGCAGCCACCTCCCACTACAGCCAGTCACGTTCCCCTCACATCCCAGTAACAGTGAAACGAGAAAGAGGACACTCTCATGGTCAATGTGGAGACCGCGCTCAAGGAAGCCACCACCACCATCGAAGGCGCGATCGGTGCCGCGCTCGTCGACTACGGCAGTGGTATGGCCCTCGGCACCATCGGGGGCGGCAAGGACCTCGACCTGGCGGTCGCGGCGGCGGGCAACACGGACGTGGTGCGCGCCAAGGTCCGCACGATGGAGATGCTCGGCCTCAAGGACGAGATCGAGGACATCCTGATCACGCTCGGCGGCCAGTACCACCTGATCCGACTGATGAAGAGCCGTGGCTCCACGGGCTTCTTCCTCTACCTGGCCCTCGACAAGAAGCGGGCCAACCTCGCGATGGCCCGCCATCAACTGAAGAAGATCGAGTCCGATCTGGAGATCTGACCGGCCCGATCCGGGCCGGTCGGGCCGTCTCCCCCCGCATCGCCGAAGTGGCGGACGGCTGAATTCTTTGCCGTCCGCCCTGGCGGTTGGCTTCGTATGCCCCATATGGGTGGAGTTTATGACTCTGTTACAGAGTAGGATGCTGTGAGCAGCTGATCATCGACAAAGCATAAAACGCTGGAGAAACCGCCACCCATGCCGCCGCGCCTGAGTATCGTCGTCCCCGTCTACAACGTCGAGCTTTATCTCGACGAGTGCCTGGAATCCATCGCATCCCAGACCTTCGAAGACTTCGAGGCCATCCTCGTGGACGACGGGTCCACGGACACCAGCGCCGTCATAGCCAAGGCCTTCGCCGCCAAGGACAAGCGCTTCCGCGTCGTGATGCAGGACAACGCAGGCCTCGGCGCGGCCCGTAACGTGGGTGCCCGTCACGCCGACAAGGACAGTGAGTACCTGGCCTTCGTCGACAGTGACGACACGATGCCGGACTACGCCTACCAGCGTCTCATCGACGCGCTCGACGAGACGGGTTCGGACTTCGCGGGCGGCAACGTGAAGCGTTTCCGCTCCGTCGGCATGCAGCAGTCCTGGGGGCACCGGGCCGCTTTCGCCCGCACCCAGCTGAAGACCCACATCTCGAAGTTCCCGGCGCTGGTCACCGACCGCACCGCGTGGAACAAGGTGTACCGGCGCAGCTTCTGGGACCGGCACGGCTTCCAGTACCCCGAGGGCATCCTCTACGAGGACGCCCCGGTCAGCATCCCCGCGCACTACTTCGCCTCCAGCGTCGACATCATCAGCGACTGCGTCTACCACTGGCGTGTGCGCGAGACCGGCGAGCGCTCCATCACCCAGCGCTCCACCGACCCGATCTCCCTCATCGACCGCGTGAAGTCCGTGCGCCTGGTGCGCGAGTCCCTCAAGGCCAAGCAGGGCGCCAAGTACGTCCGTTACCTGCGGGACTACGACTACAACGTGCTGAGCGAGGAACTCCCGCTCATCTACAAGTACGTCGGCGAGGGTGGCCCCGACTTCCGCGCCGCCTTCGTCAAGGAGGTCGGCGGTCTCGTCCGCGAGATCGGCACCGGTCCCTGGTCCGACCTGACCGTCGCCGACCGACTCAAGGCGTACCTGGCCGGCGAAGGCCGCGTCGAGGACTTCATCGCGCTCCAGCACCACCAGCGCGACTACCACTACAGCGTGCCGGTCAAGGGTCTCGCCCGCCCGCAGGCGGACTACCCCTTCCTGCGCGGCCGTCCGCCGGTCCCGGCCAAGATCCTCACCCTCGGCCCGCGCGAGCGCCGCGTCGTCAGCCGCCTGGAGCAGGCGGCCTGGGTCGACGGCAAGCTGCTGCTGCGCGGCTACGCCCTCCCCGGCCACCTCGGTGCGGAGAGCCGCCTCGGTACCCGCAAGATGCTGGTCTTCCGCGAGGGGGGCAAGCGCCGCCGCTCCGTCGTCAGCGCCCGGACCGTCGCCTCCCCGATGGCCACGGTGATGTCCCCGCACCTCGCCCTGCGGCACGCCGACTGGGCCGGCTTCACGGCCGTCGTCGACCCCTCGATGTTCCAGTCGGGCGGCAAGTGGAACCAGGGCATATGGACCACGTCGATCGCCGTCACCGGAGCCGGCGGGCTGCACCGCGCCCGCCTGCGGGGCGGCGAGCACGACACCGGGCAGAACCCGCCCCCGCACTGGGTGGCCCCCGACGTCCGGATCGTCCCGACCGTCGCCGGCGCCCTCACCATCCAGGTCGAGATCGCCCGCGCCCGCGCCCTGGACGTCCACGCCGTGGGTGACGACGCCGTCGAGATCACCGGCGAACTCACCGCCGAGGCCATCGGATCCACCGCGCTGCAGGCCGTCCACGTCACCACCGGCACCGTCCTGTCCTACCCGCTGGAGACCGCCGCGTCCGGCGCCGACCGGGCCACCTTCACCGCCCGCGTACCGCTGGCCGACCTGGCCGCCGTACCGGACGCCGCGTGCGAGCCCGGCGAGTGGACCCCCGAGCCGTGGAGCCTCTCGGTCATCGGCCCCGACGGCACCAAGCACCGCATGGTCCACGACGAGCGCGGCGGCTTCGAAGGCCTGGTCCTGCCCCTGCCCGGCGATGAGAGGGACCGTGCCCTCTTCGCCAAGCGCGGAAACACCGGCCACCTGACCCTCTCGGTACAGCCCTCCCCGCCGCTGCTCGACGAGGTCACCGCCGAGGACGGCACCCTCACCCTGCGGGGCCGCTTCGTCGCGCCGACCGACGAGGCCTACGAGCTCGTCCTGCACAACGCGCAGGGCGTGGAGTTCAGCTACCCCGTCACCCGAGACGGTGCCACCTTCGAGGCCGTCTTCGAGCCCGTGCTCCCCGAGGCGTACGCCGGCCGCACCACGATCCCCGAGGGCCGTTGGTGGCCGACGCTGCGCCCGGCCGCGCAGAGCGGAACCACCGCCGGACTGCTCGGTGTCGACCGCGGCGCCCCCGTCCAGATGAGCCCCGGCCTGCTGTTCGCCGGGCCGCACCCGATCACCGTGCAGGGCCGCCGGATGCGGGTCGAGGCCCGCTTCTACGACCGCATGGCGCTGGTCGTCGACCCGCTGCTCAGCCCGCACGACCGCTCCAACTACGCGCAGCGCGTCGCCCGCGTCGAGACCTACCCGGCGCAGCGCGCCCTGCCGGTCAAGGACATGGTCGTCTACGAAACCTTCCACGGGCAGCGGGCCGGCGACTCCCCCCGCGCCATCCACGAGGAACTGGTGCGCCGCGGCGAGAAGCTCGACCACGTCTGGCTGGTCCGCGACGGCCAGGCGGAGATCCCCGCGACCGCCCGCGCCGTGCAGCACGGCAGCGTGGAGTCGTGGGAGGTGCTCGCCCGCGCCCGCTACTTCGTGACCAACGACAACGTGCCGGACCGCTTCCACCGCCGCGCCGGCCAGGTCGTCGTCCAGACCTGGCACGGTACGCCGATCAAGCAGATCGGCCACGACTTCGTGCACGACTACTACACGAGCCCGGAGATCCTGGAGGGGCTGGCGCACGACAGCGCCCAGTGGACCCTGCTCGCCTCCCCGAGCTCCTACGCCACGCCCCTCCTCAAGCGCGCCCTCGGCTACGACGGCGAGGTCATCGAGGCCGGCGGCCCGCGTACGGACGCCCTGGTACGGCCCGACGCGCAGCGGATCGCCGAGGTCCGTCGCCGTCTCGGCCTGCCCGAGGGCAAGAAGGTCGTCCTCTACATGCCCACGTGGCGGGAGAACAACGAGTCCTTCACGGGCGGCTACAAGCTCGACCTGCGGATCGACCTGGAGCAGGCCCGTCGCGAGCTGGGCGAGGACCACGTCCTGCTGATCCGTGGCCACCACCACGTGACGGAGCAGGTCCGTGACGGCGTCCGCGACGGGTTCGTCGTCGACGTGTCGCGCTGGCCCGACGCGACCGACCTGCTGCTGGTCGCCGACGTGCTGATCTCGGACTACTCCTCCGTGATGTTCGACTTCGCGCACACCGACCGGCCGATCCTGCTCTTCACGTACGACCTGGCGCACTACCGCGACACGCTGCGCGGCTTCAACTTCGACCTGGAGGCGAAGGCGCCGGGACCGCTGCTGGCGGACTCGGCGAGCCTCATCGAGGCCGTGCGCAACGCGGACGCGCTCGGGGCGGAGTACGCCGAGGCGCGGGCGGCGTTCCGCGCCGAGTTCTGCGACCTGGACAAGGGCGACGCCGCCGAGCGCGTCGTCGAGCGGATGCTCGCGCAGGGCGCGGAGTTCGCCAAGTAGGCCGAACGGGCGAAATACCGGCTGCATGCGGACCGGCCCCGGACCCACCGATGAATTTCGGGTCCGGGGCCGGTCTGCATGTGAGGGACGGTGTCCACCGTCCCGTCACCGGCCCGGAGGCAGAGATGAGCGGCAACGGATTCACCACGTGTCTGTGGTTCGACGGCAACGCGGAAGCGGCCGCCGACTACTACCTGTCCGTCTTCAAGGACGGCAAGATCGGCCGGATCGGCCGGTACACGGAGGCGGGCCCCGGCGAGGCCGACTCGGTGATGGTCGTCGAGTTCGAGATCAACGGTCAGCGGTTCATCGGCCTCAACGGCGGCCCCCAGTTCCCCTTCACCGAGGCGATCTCCTTCCAGATCCGCTGCGCCGACGAGGCGGAGGCGGACTACTACTGGGACGCGCTGACCGGTGGCGGCGGCGAAGAGGGAGTCTGCGGCTGGGTCAAGGACAGGTTCGGCGTGTCCTGGCAGGTCATCCCGCCGGGTGCCATCGACCTGATCGCCGACCCGGACCCCGGGCGCGCCGCCCGGGCCACCGCCGCCATGATGCGGATGAAGAAGCTGGACGTGGGGGAGATGCGCCGGGCGGCGGACGCGGGCTAGCCGGCCGGGCCGGCGCCGGGCCAGGTATCGGGCCACGTGTCGGGCCTGGGTGTGGCCGGGCGCGTCGGGGCGTGGGTCAGGACGTGGCGAACCGGGCCAGCAGAGCCGGCAGGGCCGTACCGATCGGCTCGCGGACGATCTCGTCGGCGAGCGGGTCGTACGGGGTCTCCTCCGCGTTCACGATGATCAGCCGGGCCCCGGCCTCCGCGGCCATCCCGGCGAGCGACGCGGCGGGCTGCACCTGCAGGGTCGACCCGACGGCGATGAAGATCTGGCAGCCCTTGGCCACGGCGATCGCCTGCCCCAGCACCTCGGGGTCGAGCCGCTGGCCGAACATCACGGTCGCCGACTTGAGGATCCCGCCGCACACCAGGCAGGCGGGATCCGGCTCCCCGGCGGCCACCCTGGCCAGCGCCTCGTCCATCCCCGACCGGGCGTGGCAGTCCGTGCACACCACCGACCGGGCGCTGCCGTGCAGCTCGAACACCTTGCGGTCGGGCATCCCGGCGAGCTGGTGCAGCCCATCCACGTTCTGGGTGATCACCCGTACCGGGGTGCCACCGCGCTCCAGCTCCGCCACGGCCAGGTGCGCGGCGTTCGGGCGTGCTCCGAGCGCGCCGAGCTCGGCGCGCATCAGCCAGGAGCGGCGCCGGATCTCCGGATCGGCCATGTAGTACGCGTAGGTCACGAGCTTCTCGGCGTCGGGTTCCCGCCGCCACAGGCCCTGGGGCCCCCGGTAATCCGGAATTCCGGATTCGGTGGACATTCCGGCCCCGCTGAACACTGCGACAAGTGGCTTCCCCATGCGTCGACCCTATGTACGGGTGCGGGCCGCCCGCGAGCCGATTTCCGCGCACCGGCCGGAGGGTCGTTTCTGCGGTGAATCCCGACCCCCGCAGGAGTGAGATCCGGGCCCCGCCCTCCCGATCCACCGGCCCGGCGGGTACAAGACCGGACATGATGCTCAAGCCGTACCGTCTCGGTGCCCTGCTGCTGACCCTGCTCGTGCTGCCGGTCATGCCGTCCGTTCCCGCCCTCGCCGCGCCTGCCGCCGTCGCGGGGAAGGGACACACCGCTGCCCAGATCAGCGACTTCCTCAGTGGCTTCTACGGGGACCACGGTCCCTCCGCGCAGGACCGGGAGAACCGGATCTCGCAGATCCTCAAGGAGAGACAGCAGGTCAGTGAGGACATCGACGTCCTGCTCTGCTCCCACGAGGAGCCGCAGGAGATCACCGTCGGCCCGGTCACCGTCGCCAAGGCCGCCTCGGTGGGCTGGGCCACCGTGACCACCCACTGGGCCTCGGGTGCCACGGACACCTTCACCGCCTACGTGCGTCTCGACTCCGACCCCATCCGGCTCGACGACGTGATCTGCGCGGGCTGAAATCCGTACGGTGATCGACGGAGCCGTTCATAGGGTGGGCGCATGGCTACGACAACCGCGACCACCACCACCGTCCTCTACTGCCACGACCCGTTGAACGAGCGCCGGGCCGACGCCCACTTCGCGGCGGAGGCCCGGCAGTTGCGTGCCGCCGGGGGCGCCGCCCTGCTCATCGACCACGACGCGCTGCTCGCCGGGGACGCGGAGCGGGCCGTCGCGCGTGTTCCGGAGGGGGCCGGAGCCCTCTGGTACCGGGGCTGGATGATCCCCGCGGGTCCGTACGCCGCACTGGACGCGGCCCTGCGCCTGCGGGGTGGCGAGCTCGTCGTCACCCCGCAGGCGTACCGGCGCGCGCACGAACTCCCCGGCTGGTACGAGACCTTCGCCGGACTGACCCCGGTCAGCGGCTGGTTGCCGGCGGGGCCGGGCGCGGTCCCGGACCCGGAGGGGCTGGCGGCCCTCGCGGCCGGCCTGCCGCCGGGAGCCGCCGTCGTCAAGGACTATGTGAAGTCCCGCAAGCACGAGTGGGACGAGGCCTGCTACGTGCCCGACCTCGCCGACCCGGCCGCCCTGCATCGCGTCGTCGACCGCTTCGTCGCACTGCAGGGCGAGTTCCTGACGGGCGGGGTGGTGCTGAGGGCCTTCGAGCACTTCGTCACGCCGGAGGGGGCGGCCGCCGAGGTACGGGTGTGGTGGCGGGACGGGGTGCCCCGGCTGGTCACGGCCCACCCCGACAGCCCGGTCGCCGAGGTCCCGCACCCGTTCGATCCGACTCTCGATCCGGTCCTCGATCCGGCCCTCGCACCCGTCCGGGCGGCCGTCGAGGCGCTGGGCTGCCCCTTCGTGACCACCGACCTCGCGCTGCGCGCGGACGGGGTGTGGCGGGTCGTCGAAGTAGGGGACGGGCAGGTCAGCGACCTCCACCGAGAGGCCGATCAAGCCGCCTTCACACGTCTCCTGACGGCTGATCAGGCACCCCTGCGCACACCGGCCCCATCTGGTACAACACCGGCATGACGGGATTCGAGATCGCCGGCGCGAGCGCCGCCGACATGAAGCTGATCCGCGACTGGGCCGACGAGGAAGGATGGAATCCGGGGGACTCGGACCGGTTCGCCTTCGCGGTCGCCGACCCGGAAGGGTTCCTCGTGGGGCGGCTGGACGGCGAGCCGGTGGCCTGCATCTCCGCCGTCCGGTACGGCGGAGGCTTCGGCTTCATCGGCTTCTACATCGCCCGGCCCGCCGTCCGCGGCCAGGGGTACGGCATCCGGCTGTGGCACGCCGGGACGGAACGGCTCGACGGTCGGCTCGTGGGCCTGGACGGAGTCGTCGACCAGCAGGACAACTACCGCAAATCCGGGTTCCGTTCGGCGTGGAACAACTTCCGTTACGAAGGCGTGCCGCAAGGGGAGGACGACCGCGCCGTCGAGATCGTGGACGCGGCCACCCTGCCCTTCGGTCGGCTCGCCGCCTACGACCGGCGGTTCTTCCCCGCGGCGCGGGACGCCTTCCTGTCCGCCTGGACCGGGCTGCCCGGCCGCACCGCCCTGGCCGCCGTCCGGGACGGCCGGATCGAGGGCCTCGGCGTGATCCGCCCCTCCAGCGCCGCCCACCGGATCGGCCCCCTCTACGCGGCCACCCCGGCGGTGGCGGCGGCCCTGGTGCGGCGGCTGGCCCGGCACGCCCCGGACGGGGAGGTGTCCGTGGACGTACCGGACGCGAACCCGGAGGCCGGCGCGCTCTTCGAACGCCTCGGCCTGGCACCGGCCTTCGAGACCGCCCGCATGTACACCGGCCCGACACCGGACCTCGCCCTGACGGAACTGTTCGGGGTGACCAGCCTCGAACTGGGCTGAGGATCCGGTGGTCCTGGCGGCAGGTCGCCGCGGGCCGGGCCGGACGGCGGTCGCACGGCGCCGCCCGGCCCGGCGATCCACGGGGGGTCAGAAGCCGAACAGTGTGCCGGAGGTGTTCCGCAGGCCGCACGGGTTGGCGAAGGTGTAGCTGTAGTCGAGCCGGCGGCCCTGCCACACCCCGACGGCCGACACCGTCATCGGGTTCCACTCCCTGGTGCAGACGGCGTCGGCGGCCGGTGCGGCGAGCGGGTCGAGCTGCGAGCCGTTCGCGCGTAACTCGGCGCACGCGGCGACCGGGTCGGGGTGCGTACCGCCGGGCGTCGGTGAACAGACGAGGGTCACGGCGCGCCTGACCGTGCCCGCTTCGGCATCGGGTCCGGTCGTCACACTGAGCACCAGCGCGGACGGGGCGTACAGGCTCTCCGTACCGGTCGGTGCGGCCCCGGCCGTACCCGGCCAGGCCAGTGCGGTGAGCGCGGTGAGCGCCATGGCGGCGGAACCGAGCCCGAGACCCTTTGCGATGGACCGCATTTCGAACACTCCCTTGGGTTGGTGTTTCGGATAGCGGACGCAGTCTTGCCGACGTGAGCGGTGAACGCCCGCTCCCACCCCCATTTTTCGTCACCGATCGTGTACGAATGACTGCAGACCGCAGCCATGCGGGCGGGCTGACCTGTGGGGGAGCGAGCCGCCGAATCGGCCGAACACCGACCGGGACACCTCCCCGAAACCTGCCGCGGCACGGCTGTGATCTGCCCGGACGGGGTCCTGGCCCCCTCCGGGGGTAGGGCCGGCCCCACCCCCGGGACACGGCCTGGGCCCGCTGTGCCGTGCGATCCGCGACGGTTGGCTGGGGGCATGAAGAACGACGTGATCCAACTCACTGACGTCACCCGGGTCTTCGGCTCCGGCGACCGGGCCGTCACCGCCCTCGACCGGGTTTCCCTCGACTTCCCCCGGGGCACCTTCACGGCGGTCATGGGCCCCTCCGGCTCCGGCAAGTCCACCCTGCTCCAGTGCGCGGCCGGACTGGACCGGCCCACCTCCGGCAGCGTGCGCGTCGGCGGCACCGAACTCGGCGACCTCGGCGAGACCCGGCTGACCCTGCTGCGCCGCGACCGCATCGGCTTCGTCTTCCAGGCCTTCAACCTGCTGCCCGCCCTGACCGCCGAACAGAACGTCGCCCTCCCGCTGCGGTTGGCCGGCCGGCGCCCCGCCAAGGCCGAGGTCCGCGAGGCCCTCGCCCGGGTGGGACTCGGCGACCGGGCCCGGCACCGACCCGCGCACCTGTCCGGCGGGCAGCAGCAGCGCGTGGCCCTGGCCCGCGCCCTCATCACCCGCCCCGAGGTGCTCTTCGGCGACGAACCCACCGGCGCCCTGGACTCACGGACCGGCCGCGAGGTGCTCACCCTGCTCCGCTCCATGGTCGACACCGAACACCAGACGGTCGTCATGGTCACCCACGACCCCGTGGCCGCCTCCTACGCGGACCGCGTGGTCTTCCTCGCCGACGGCCGGCACAACGGTGAACTCCGGGGTGCGCCCGCCCAGGACATCGCCGCCCGGATGACCGCGCTGGAGGCGGCGCCGTGCTGACCCTCGCCCTGCGCACCGCCCGCACCCGCTGGGTCACCTTCGTCGGAAGCTTCGTGGCCCTGGCCCTCGCAGTCGGCCTCCTCACCGCCATGGGGCTCGGACTCGCCGCCACCCTGGACGCCCCGCTCCGCCTGCCGGAGCGGTTCGCCCAGGCACCCGTCGTCGTCAAGGGCGACGACGTGCTGCGCGTCCCCGTCGCCGGCGGGGAACGCACCGCCGAGCTCGCGCACCCCAGGCCCGTCACCCCCGAACTCGCCCGGCTGCTGGCCGCCCTCGGCCCCACCACCGAGGACCGGTCCTTCCCGGTCCGCGCCTTCGGCGGGCCGAAGCACCTGGTCGGCCATCCCTGGTCGGTCGCCGCCTTCGCCCCGTACACCCTCGACGGGGGCCGCGCCCCGCACTCCGACGACGAGGTCGTGACCACCGGCTGGGCCCGGCCCGGCGCCCGGATCGACACCGACCACGGCACCGTCACCGTCGTCGGCACCGTCACCGACCGCGGCTTCGAGGACGCCGTCTTCTGGACCGACGCCCGCGCCGCCCGCCTCTCGCCCGCCATCGACCAGCTCGTCGTGGCCGCCGACCCGACCGCCGTGGAGGTGGCCGTACGGGACGCCGTCCGGGCGCTCCCGGGCCGGGACGCGGAGGTCCGGGTCCTGACCGGCCGGGACCGCCGGTACGCCGACCCCGATCCCGAGCGCGACGGCGAAGCACTGCTCGCCGTGAACGCCGCGCTCGGCACCGCGGGCGGTGTCACCGGCTTCGTCTCGGTGTTCGTCGTCGCCTCCACCTTCGCCTTCGCCGTCGCCCGACGCCGCGAGGAATTCGCCCTGTTGCGTACGGTCGGCGCCACCCCGGGCCAGATCCGCCGCACGGTGATCGCCGAGGCGCTGCTGCTCGGCGTGGCCGCCTCCGCGGCGGGCTGCCCGCTCGGGGCGTACGGGGCGCCCGTGTTGGTCTCGTACCTGGTGGACGAGGGGCTCGCGCCCCGCTGGTTCACCCTCGGCGACGCCACCTGGCCCTTCCACGCCGCCTTCTGGGCCGGCCTGCTCGTCGCCCTCGCGGGGGCCGTCGCCGCCTCCTGGCGGGCGGGCCGGGTCGCCCCCGCCGAGGCGCTGCGCGAAGCCGCGTTCGAGACGCGGACCATGACCCCGGGGCGCTGGATCGTCGGCGCCGGACTGCTGGTGGCCGGACTCGGCACCCTCGCCCACGCCCTGCTCACCGACCCGTCCGACCTGCTCCACCGCAAGACCTACATCAGCCGTCCGATGCTCCTCATCGTCGCCTTCGCCCTGCTGTCACCGGTGCTCGTGCGGCCGCTGGTCCGGACGATCGCCTGGCTCCCCGCCCGGCTGCCGGGCGCCGGCGGGATGCTGATCCGGGAGAACGCGTCGGCCGGAATCCGCCGTACCGCGGCCGTCGCCGCCCCCGTCCTGGTCACCGTGGCCCTCGCCGGATCCCTGCTGGGCACCACCGCCACGCTGAACGAGGCCAAGGCCGCCGAGATCCGGTGGCGGACCACCGCCGACCACGTGATCACGGCCGGCGCGGGCGGGTTCGATCCGACCACGATCGAACGGATCCGGGCCGTACCCGGAACGGAGGTCTCCGCCACCGCCGCGACCGCCGTCCACGTACGGGAGGAGGGGACGGCGCTGATCCGCTCCGACGCCCGCGCCGTGGACCCCGCCGCACTGGCCCGGACCGCCCGACTGCCCCTCACGGCCGGCGCGATCACCGATCTCGACGACGACTCCGTCATCGTCACCCAGGAATGGGAGCGGCACACCGTCGGATCCACCGTCGAGGTATGGCTCGGCGACGGTACCCGCAAGTCCTTGCGGATCGCCGCCGTGATGAGCATCGGCACCGGCGGCAACGGGGCCTACGTCACCCCCGCCAACGCCCCCGGCGCGACGGTGGACCGGATCGACGTACGCCTCGCCCCCGGCGCGGACCCCCGGGAGGTCGGCGCCGCGCTGGCCGAGGCCGCCCGGCCGGCCGGGGGCCGCGTGCTGACCGCGGACCGGTGGATGTCCGAGAACCGGCCCGGGACCGGCCGCACCACCCGGGCGGGCCTCCTGCTGGTCCTCGGCATCGCCCTGCTCTACACGGGCATCGGGCTCGCGAACACCCTGGTCATGGCCACCTCCGACCGGGCCCGCGACCTCGCGGCGCTGCGGCTGGCCGGCGCCGGCCGAGGGCAGGTGCTGCGCCTGGTGGCGGGGGAGTCCCTGCTGGTCGTCCTCGTCGGCGCGATCGCCGGGACCCTGGTCGCCGCCCTGAACCTGGCCGGCGTCCGGGCGGCGCTGGGCGTCCTGCACGTCCGCGGCGGCCTGGTGGTCCCGTGGAACGCCCTCGCGGCGACGCTCGGCGCCTGCGCGGCCGTGGCGGTGGCCGCCGCGGTCGTCCCGGCCGCGCTGTGCCTGCGGCGCGGGGCGGCCGAGCGGGCGGGAGTACGTGGTTAGGCGGTGCTGCTGAGGCGGGGCGCGTACATCTCCAGCAGGCGGGTGCGCGTCTGCTGGAGGCGCATCGCGAGGACGCGTCCGACCCAGTGCCCGATCGCGGAACCGAAGGTGGGGTCGGCGTCCATCAGCATCCGCACGGTCGCCGCGTCGAACTCGTACGCCCGTACCGGCGTCATCGCCTCCGCGCCCAGCTGCCACACGTACGGCGGGAACAGCCAGGACCAGCCCACCAGCTCGCCGGGGCCGAGGCTCTCCACGGGCGCGGGCCGGCGGCCGGCGACGGGGATCTCCAAGGTCACGGTGCCGGACCGGACGATCCAGAAGGAATCCGCCCGGGTGCCCTCGTCGAAGATGCGCGCGTTCTCCGGGAAATTGACCTCACGGGCCTGGGACATCAGCCGTCCACGGTGCTCGGTGGACAGGACGGCGGCGATCCGGATGGGGGAAGGTGTGCTCACGACGGCCTCCGATCACGACCCCCCACGACGCTCCTGCTCTCCCAGTGTCGCCGACAGCCGCCATATCGCGGCCGGACGGGACCCGGTTTCTTCCACGCCCGATGCGGGAACGGGGCTCCTGAGGCCTTGTGCGCCTTGGGATCCTTCACGGGGTCCTGCCGTTCGAGCCCGGTCCGATCGACCGGGCACGAGCTAAGGGGTGTCTTCGGCGTTCGCCTCCAGGCAGGCCAGCTCCATCGCGTCGAGGACGGCTTCGTGGCTGCGCCCGCTCAGCTCGGCGACGTTCTCGATCTGAGCCGTCGCCCAGGCCGCCAGGGTCATCACCAGCACCCTGAGCCCGTCGGTGCCGTGCTCGGCCAGCACCGCGTCGGCGACGACCATGGCCTCCTCGGGGACCTGCTCGGGCGGTTCGAGGCCCGCCAGACCCCGTAGCAGGGTGAGGGTGCGGCGGGAGATCTCCGGCGTCATACCCGCCAACCGCATGTCTTCCTCGTCGTCCATCCGCCCCGCCCTCCGGTGCCGTGCCGTTCACCTCAGGGCACGGTAGAGGGGCGCGGCCCCGCGCGGGGCCGTTTCTCCAGGGTGACGGTGCGTGATCGGGTCTCGACCGGCCGGATCCGGCGGGTGCCGACCGTGGCGGAAACCGTCCCCGCGTTCGACTTCCCCCGGAAGCGACCCGCCGGTAACCTGCCCGCGGCAGCCGCCCGCCGGGACGGCCTTTTCCGGCAGGAGCGAGATGAAGAGCCTCTTACGCGCGGCCCTGTGCGCCCTCCTGCTGGTGGCCGGCGCCCTCGCGGCGCCCTCCGCGCAGCCCGCCCACGCTGCCGCCCCGCCGCCCACGGTCGCCCCGGGCACCGCCGAGGCCTGGACGCCACCGCTGTCCACCCGCGGCCGGTACATCGTCGACGCGCGGGGCGACCGCTTCCGCCTGCGCTCCGGGAACTGGGACGGAGCCCAGGGCTCCTGGAACGGCTCGGGCGACCGGGAGGATCCCGCCACGCACCACAGCGGCCAGAACGCCCACGGCATCCCGATCGGCCTGGACCGGGCGCCCCTGCCCGCCCTGCTCGCCGACTTCCGGTCCCTGGGGCTCAACAGCATCCGGCTGCCCTTCTCCAACGAGATGCTGCGCGACACCACTCCCGTCCCGGACTCCGCCGTCGCCGCCAATCCGGCCCTGCGCGGCCGTACGCCCCTCCAGGTCTACGACGCCGTGGTCGACGCCCTCACCGACGCCGGCTTCGCCGTCATCCTGAACAACCACACCGTCACCACCCGTTGGTGCTGCGGCCTGGACGGCAACGAACGCTGGAACAGCGGTCGCTCCACCGCGCAGTGGGCCGACGACTGGGTCCTCCTCGCCCGCCGCTACCGCGACAACCCGCGGGTGGTCGGCGCCGATCTCTACAACGAGGTCCGCCGCGACGTCTTCGACGACCCCAACTGGGGCCTCGGCGACAACCACGACTGGCACGCGGCCGCCCAGGAGGCCGCCGACCGCATCCTCACCGAGGCCAACCCGAACCTGCTGATCGTCGTCGAGGGCATCAACTGGTTCGGCCTGCCCGTGGACGGCTTCCCGCACGGCCGCCCCACCCTCACTCCGGTACGCACCCTGTCCCACACCCTGGTCACCTCGAACAAGTTGGTCTACTCGGCCCACTTCTACGGGTACACCGGCCCCCGGCACAGCGGCGCGACCGGCATGGGCGAGACCCATGACCTCCGCTACCAGGACATGACCGCCGCCGAGCTCGAACAGACCCTCTACGACCAGGCCTTCTTCGTGTCCGCGGAGACCGGTACGCACTTCACCGCCCCCGTCTGGATCAGCGAGTTCGGCATCGGGGCCGACGAGAACGGCGCCGCCCCGCGCACCTGGTTCGACCGCATCACCGCCCACCTGACGCGCGTCGACGCCGACTTCGCGTACTGGCCCCTCGTCGGATGGAGCACCGACGCCCAGGGCAACCCCGGCGGCGACAGCTGGGCCCTGCTGCGCTACGACGCGACCGGCCACCGCTCCGGCGTCCTGGACGCGGGCGACTGGCGCACGGCCCGCTGGTCCCCGCTCGCCACCACCCCCGGCCGCACCGGACCGGTCCCCGCCACCACCTCCTGGTACCAGCTGACCACCGACCACCGTGACCACAACGCCTCGCTGCGCACCCGGGCCGCCGGGGACTGGGACAGCGGGGCCCGCAAGGCGGTCTGCCCCGACGGCGCCCGCCTCGCCGGGCTCGCCCACACCGGCGGCCGCGGCCTGTGCACCAGCTCCGACCTGCGCACCCCGACGGGCGGGCACACCGTGGTCCGCGACGAGACGTACGTCCCGCCGGGCGGCGACTGGGCCGGCGGGTACACCAAGTTCCAGTGCCCGGCGGGCCAGTTCCTGATCGGCTACAGCCTGCGCGGCGAGCGGGTCTCGGCCGCGCTGTGCGCCCCGGCCCGTACGGCGCTTCCCGGAGCCGGCCGGACGGTGTGGTTCGACCGGGGGGACAACCGTCCGTCCGGCGGCCCCGGCGGAGACTTCGCCTACGGCAACCACAAGGGCCAGTGCCTGCCCACCGAGTACGCGGCGGGCATCGCCTTCACCACCCGCCTCGCCACCCGCCCGTCCCCGGCCGCCCTGCTGTGCCGCCCCCTGCCCGCCGCGTGATCAGGCGTCGGACGGGGGTGCCGCTCGGCCCGCCACGGCGACGGCGGCGAGCGCGACGAGGATCAGGGCCGAGGCGACCAGGAAGGTGAACCGCATCCCGGTGGCCACGGCCCCGGGGGGCGCCGAGGCGATGTCGGCCGAGGCCGAGGCGTGCGTGAACACGGCGCCCATGACGGAGGCGCCGGTGACCAGGCCGAGGTTGCGCGAGAGCCCCAGCATGCCGGAGACGACGCCCCGCCGCTCCGGGCCGACGTCCGCCATGACGGCGGTGTTGTCGGCCGTCTGGAACACCGCGTAGCCGGCGGTCACGACCGCGAGCGGGGCCACGTACCCGAGGACCCCGAGCGACGCCGGTGTCAAGGACAGGGCGGTGGCGCCGGCCGTCATCGTCAGCAGCCCGAGCAGGGTCGTGCGCCGCGCTCCGAACCGGTCCGCGAGACGGCCGGCGGGCACCCCGGTCACCGCGGCGACCAGCGGACCGACGGACAGGACGAATCCGACCGGGGCCGCGCCGAGCCCGAGCGTCCGGGAGAGGTAGAACGGCCCGACCACCAGCGTCGCCATCATCACCGTCGACACGAGCGCGTTCGAGGCGAGGCCCGGCCCGATCACCGGATCACGGACGAGCGCCCCGCGGACCAAGGGGGAGGCGGCCCTCGATTCGACGCGTACGAAGAGGGCGACCCCGCACGCGGCGGCCACGAGCAGCGCCGTGTCGAGCGCCCCGAAACGGCCGCCACCGAGCGTCATCGCGAGCGCGTACGCCGACAGGGTCAGCGCGAGCAGCAGCGTGCCCAGGTGGTCGAAGCGGGCCCGATCGCCCCCGGGTTCGCGCCGATCGGCGGGCAGATGGCGGTGCGAGAGCAGGAACGCCACGATCCCCAGAGGCACGTTGACCAGGAAGAGCGCCCGCCAGCCGAACCCGGCGAGCAGGGCCCCGCCCAGCGAGGGCCCGAGAGCCGTGCCCACCGCGGACATCGTGCCGAGCAGCCCCATGGCGCTGCCCGTCCGTTCCTTCGGAACCGTCTCACCGACGAACGCCATGGTGAGGGCCATCATCACGGCCGCGCCCACCCCCTGGGCCGCCCGGGCACCGACCAGCAGCCAGAGCGTCGGCGCGGCGGCGCACAGCACCGAGGCCGCGGTGAACAAGGAGATCCCCGCCAGGAGCAGCCGTCGGCGGCCGACCAGGTCACCGAGGCGTCCGGCTCCCACGACCAGGGCGGTGACCGCGAGGAGATACGCGAGGACGACCCACTGGACCGCCGGGAAGGAGGCGGAGAACACCTGGGCCAGGGTCGGCAGGCCGACGTGGGCGATGCCGGTGCCCAGCGAGGAGAGCAGAACGGAGAGGGACAGACCGGCGAGCGCCCACCGGACCGCGAGCCGGTGCGCGCCCGTGGACGCCGTCCCGTCCTGGCCGCCGGTGCGGTGCTGTCGGTGTCCGGTCGCGTAATCACTGTGTGGGCTCATGCCGGGAGGGTGCGGTCGCCGGGTCGCCGGCGGCAAACCTTGTTGCCGTTTCCGGGACGGCCGGGTGCAATGGCCGTATGGACGACACGCCATCCCCCCACCAGGCGGTCCTCGACGAGGTCGCCCCCCGGCTCAGACGGCTGCGCGCCCGACGCGGACTCACCCTGGCCGCGCTCTCCGAGACGACCGGCATCTCGAAGAGCACCCTGTCCCGGCTGGAGTCCGGGCAGCGCCGCCCCAGCCTGGAACTGCTGCTGCCACTGGCGGCCGCGTACCAGGTACCCCTGGACGACCTGGTGGGCGCCCCCGAAGTGGGAGACCCCCGGGTACGGCTGACCCCCCGCACCCTGCCGAACGGCGGTACGGCCGTGCCGCTGACCCGCGGCCCGGGCCCTCTCCAGGCGTACAAGATGCTCATCCCCGACCGGGGCGGAGAGCCGGAGCCGCGGACGCACGAGGGCTACGAGTGGCTGTACGTGCTGGAAGGCCGGCTGCGCCTGGTCCTCGCCGAGCACGATCTGGTCCTCGGCCCCGGCGAGGCGGCCGAGTTCGACACCAGGCTGCCCCACTGGTTCACCAGCGCCGACGGCCGACCGGTGGAGATCCTCAGCCTGTTCGGGCGGCAGGGCGAGCGCATGCACGTCCGGGCGAAGCCCCGCGCGTGAGCCCGGGGCCGGCGCGATTCTGCATCCGATGTGTCAAGTGGGATGAATCAGGCCTCGAATCGCTCTAGGGTGCGCCCGTGGGCATGGTCGTGGACTGCTGTTCGGCGATTTTCGGCCATCTCCCGCACGGTCGCACCCACGGCCGTACCGCACATCGAACTGGGGGATTCATGCGTAGATCCCGAGGGCTGGTGGCCGCTCTCGCCCTGTCCCTGGCCGGAACCGGAGCGGGGGTGGGCCTCGGCCTGGTCCCGCAGGCGGCGGCGCTCACCCCGCCCGTCGCGTTCACCGCCGACGCGCTGTCCACCTGGCAGCCCGACGGCGTCGTCTGGGCCCTCGCCGAGGCGGGCGGCCAGGTCTTCGTCGGCGGCACCTTCTCCACGGTGCGCCCGCCGGCCGGAGGCTCCGGAAGCGAGCGGTCGGCCGTGAACTTCGTGGCCCTCGACGCCGCGACCGGCGCCCCGACCTCCTGCGAGCTGTCCTTCACCGTGGGCTCCGGCACCGCCACGGTCCGCGCGCTCGCCCTGTCCCCGGACAAGGAGACCCTGTACGTCGGCGGCTACTTCGGCGCCGTCAACGGCACCCCCGTCTCCAGTCTCGCCGCCGTCGACGTGGCGAGCTGCACCGTGAAGCAGGGCTTCCGCCCGGCCTTCGCGGCCACCGTGCGCGCCCTGGCCGTCACCGGCGACACCGTCTACGCGGGCGGCGACTTCCTCACCGTCGCCGGTCAGCCGCGCGGGCGCTTCGCCGCCGTCGGCGCGACCGACGGCGCGCTCAAGCCCTTCACCGCCGACGTCGACGAACCCGGGCGCGCCGTCGAGGTCACCCCGGACGGCGAGAACGTGATCCTCGGCGGCGACTTCTTCACCGTCAACGGCACGAACACGCACGCACTGGCCGTCGTCGACGCGACGAGCGGCGCGCTCACCAAGTCGTACGCCGGCTTCATCGAGACCAACTCCGTCGTCAAGGACATCGCGACCGACGCCACCGGCTTCTACACCGGCAACGAGGGCACCGGTGGCGGGGTCTTCGACGGCCGGATCGCCCTGAACCTCGGCGACTTCGGCCAGCGCTGGCGCGACACCTGCCTCGGCGCCACCCAGGCCGTGCTGCCCTACCAGAACGTGCTCTACAGCGCCTCGCACGCGCACGACTGCTCCAGCGTCGGCGAGTTCCCCGACGGACAGCGCCACCACCTGCTCGCCCAGCCCACCACCGGCACCGGCAAGCTCGGCTGGGCCCCCGACACCAACGACGGCATCGGCGAGGGCATCGGACCGCGCGTGATGACGGTCGGCTCCAAGGCCGGCGTCCAGTACCTGTGGGTCGGCGGGGAGTTCACCACCGTCAACGGAGCCGCGCAGCAGAGCCTGACGCGCTTCGCCTCCACCGGGGACACCGGCGCGCCCACCGTGCCCGTGGCGAGCGCGGTCAGTTTCAAGTCGGACGAGGCCCAGGTGCGCTGGCGTACCAGCCTCGACCTCGACGACAGCGCGCTGACCTACCGGATCTACCGGAACGGCGCGGCCACGCCGATCGCCACAATCACCGCCGACTCGCTGTTCTTCCGGCGACCGCAGGCCTCCTGGACCGACACCACCGTGGCGGCCGGCCAGTCGTACACCTACCGTGTGACGGCCACCGACGGGGCCGGCAACACCAGCGCCCTGTCCGCGACGGCGAGCGTGACCGTCCCGACCACGGCGGAGGCCTACCCGAACAAGGTCCGCTCCGACGGCGCCGAGCTGTACTGGCGCTACGACGAATCGGCCCTGCCCTTCGTCGCCGACTCCTCGGCGGGCAACCAGAGCGGCGTCCACAACAACGCTCCCGCCCTGCGGCAGACGCCCGGTGCGGTCTCCGGCGCGAGCACGGCGATCGGCTTCAACGGCTCCAACACCCACGTGTACGGGGACAAGCGGCAGTCGATCGGCAGCACCTACAGCGTCGAGACCTGGTTCCGGACCGACACCACCCGAGGCGGCAAGCTCGTCGGCTTCGCGAACCGCCAGGCCGGCGGCTCCAACCAGTACGACAAGCACGTCTACATGACCAACGACGGACGGCTGGTCTTCGGCGTCTACACCGGAGCCACCCGCACGATCACCACCCCGGCCGCCTACAACGACAACCAGTGGCACCATGTCGTCGCCACCCAGGGTCCGGGCGGGATGACCCTCTACGTGGACGGCGCGCCGAAGGGCACGCTGAACGTCACCACGCACGAGAACTACGCCGGCTACTGGCGCACCGGCGGCGACAACCTCAACGCCTGGCCGAACCGTCCGACCAGCGACTACTGGGCGGGCCGGCTCGACGAGACCGCCGTCTACCCGACGGTGCTCAGCGCGGCACAGGTGCAGAACCACTACGCCCTCGCCACCGCCCCGGCCGACTCGGTGGTCCAGGTCCCCGTGGCGGAGGACACCTACGCCAACGCGGGGGCACCCGCCACCAACTACGGCACCTCGGGATCGCTCGCCGTGCGGGGCACCTCGTTCTACGCGAGCTACCTGCGCTTCGACCTGCCCGCCGCACCCCCGGGCACGGTACTGAAGGCGGCCGCGCTCAGCGTGAAGACGAGCACGCAGAGCGGCGCCGGCACCACGGACACCGTCTCGGTGGTCCCGATCACCGGCTCGTGGAGCGAGGGCGGGACCACGTACAACAACCGGCCCGCGCTGGGTGGTCCGGCGCTCGGCACCTTCGCCGGGATCGCGGACGGGTCGGCCGTGCACACCACCGGGCTGACCACCGCGAGCGTCGCGACGGCCCTCGGCGGCAGCTACGGCCTCGCGCTCACCAGCACCGGCACCGACGCCCTGTGGCTGTGGTCCTCCGAGGCACAGGCGAACGAAGGGACACCGCAGCT
This sequence comes from Streptomyces sp. CLCI03, assembly GCF_053615355.1. NCBI lineage: Bacteria > Bacillati > Actinomycetota > Actinomycetes > Kitasatosporales > Streptomycetaceae > Streptomyces > Streptomyces sp. CLCI03. The sequence continues at coordinate 7,354,412 of NZ_CM132132.1, forward strand.
GACGCTCACCTTCGGCGCACCGTGACCTGACACCCCCAGGGGACAGGAAGGGGCGCGGGTCGGCCTGAGGGCCGGCCCGCGCCCCGCTCGTCTAACGGCGCGCGTCCACCACGGCCAGGAGCTTGCCACTGGTCGCACTGCGGTCCAGCGACGCGCCGTCCACCGCCTCGACCACCAGCTCCAGCAGCCGCTCCTCGACCGCAGAGCGCAGCTCCGGGTAGCCGGCCAGGAAGACCTCCCGCAGCCGCTCCGGGTCGCTCGCCGCGGTCCGTTCCACCCGTACGGTCAGTCGCTCGCGCGCGTCGGCCGAGTCGAGCCGGACCTGCAGCTCGCCCCGGTGGCCGCCCTGTTCCTCGGCCAGGTCCAGGAAGCGCCGGAGGTTCAGGAAGTACGTCGCCACCCGCATCACGTCGCCGGTGCGGCCCCGCAGCTCGAAACGCGGCGCGTGCCGTCCGCACGGGCAACGGCCCGGGACCTCCCGGCCCAGGTCACCGATCACGTACCGGCCAAGCCGCTGGCCGCGCCGGGCATGCGTGGTGAACACCAGCCGGCCCGTCTCGCCCGGGACCACCGGGCGATCCTCGGCCAGGTCCAGGATCTCCATCGTGTGCAGGTCGGCGTGCAGGTGGTGGACGCCGCCGGAGCTCTCGGTGCACTGGTAGCCCAGCGGGCCGAGGTCGGTGCTGCCGTAGGTGATCGAGTGGACCACCTCGATGCCGAAGGTGTCCTTCAAGGTGCGCCGCTGCTCCTCGGTGAAGTGCTCGCCGCCGTAGAACACCTTGCGCAGGCCGCCGTACGCGCGCAGCGCCTCCTCCTCGGCGTGCAGCAGCTGCCACAGGTAGGAGGGCATGCCGAAGAGGGTGTCGGCCCCGTGGTCGATCAGCGCCTGCGCCGTGGCCCGGTGGTCGGGTCCCGCCGACAGCGGCAACTGCACCCCGCCGAGCCGTTCCAGCACGGAGAAGAAGCTGATGAAGCTGCCGTACATGGAACCGCAGTAGAACAGGTTGGCGGTCCGGTCCACGGCCGGGTCGTAGCCGGCGGCCACCAGGCCCCGGGCCGCGGCGTGCATCTGCGTGTCGTAGTCGTCGTAGCTGAAGACCGACAGCGTCGGCGCGCCGGTGCTGCCGCCGCTGCGGAAGTACAGCTCGGCATCGGCCCGCGTCAGCCGGCGGGCCGGCTCCTGCACGTCCTCCTTGCCCAGCAGCGGGCCCGCGGGACGAGGCAGCAGCACGGGCCGGACCAGGTCGTCCAGGCAGGCGGTCGTGGCGAAGCCGGCCGGATCGGCCTGGACCGCGACGCGGCGGCTGTAGCGCTGCAGGGCGTAGACGCCGTCGTGCGGCTCACCCGCGTAGCTCCGCAGCATGGCGCCGACCGGTGTGACCCGGGTGACGCCCGCGGCGAGGGCGGTGCGGGACAGCTCGGCGATGTCGGTGGCGCTGCCCGCGATGCCCGCCGTCTGCAGGTAGCGGCGCATCGGCCGCAGGGTGGCGATCAGCCGCTTGCGGGGCAGCGGCTTGACCCACACGCTGCGGTGCAGCGGCGAGGCGGTCAGCGGGGACCGGGTGTCGGCCATGACCCGCCACGACCCGTCGGGGGCGGCGAACACCCGCGTCAGACCCAGGTGCTCCTCCAGCCGGGCCATCAGCTCGGTGGTGGTCAGCTCGGCCGCCTCCGCCGGGTCCGGCTCCCGCGCCGGAGCACCGGTCGCGGCCGGCGGCCGGGTGGCGAGCACCGCGGCGAACCGCTCGGCGAAACCGAAGACCTCGTCCTCGTCCTCGGTGTCGAGGTAGACCACCTGAGGGCTGGAGCACGCCTCCTGCTCGTACAGGCAGACGTCGTCCGCCAGGGCGTCGAGCGTCCCGGCGTCCGACCACGCGTCGGCCGTCAGGTAGGCGAAGGAGATCCGGTGCCCCCACTCCACCAGCCGGGCCCCGGCCGGTACATGGCCCGCCACCCCTTCGACGGCGGCCTCCCCGCCCCAGACGGCGACGGCGTCCGCCGGCGCGCACATCAGACGCAGCCACTCCTGCCGGGAGGAGGGGAAGCGCAGGACCACGATCCGCGCGGCGAGTGCGCCGCTGGGATCCAGGGCCGCGAGCTCGGCCATCAGGTGCTGGGTCAGCAGGGTGTCGTCGCCGCTGGTCTTGAGCACGTTGACGTTGCCGGCGAGCAGGCCCTCGACGATGCTCAGGGGCGCGACCGTCGCGGCGTTGCCCGGCGCGATGTGGGCGACCATCCCGACGGGCGCCCACGCCTCGTAGACCGTCTCGCGCGGATCCGCCCGGTTCAGCCGGCCTGGCGTCGCGCTCCCCAGTTCCCGGCGCAGCTTGCGCGTCAGCTCCCGCCGGCCGAGGAGAGTGCCCAACTCGGCCAGGACGGCCGGGTCCTCGCCCTCGGGCAGGTGCGCGGCGAGCCGGGCCCGCACCGGGTGGTCGGGGTCGGCCAGGGCGGCGCCGAGGGCGTCGCACGCGGCCAGGACGGTCTCGGTCTCCAGCCCCTCGGCCAGCGCGGCCTCGACGGCCGCGGGCAGCTCGGCCAGGCGGCGGGCGGCCTCCTCGTCGTCGATGAAGGAGCCCTGCCAGTAGTGGTGGTGCACGTTCACGGTCACGCCATTCCCTTCATCAGTTCCGCTGCGGCCACCGCGCAGCTGCGGTTGCGGCTCACCCCGGCACGGCCGTGGACGGTGAACCAGGGGGTCGGGAGCTCGCACCCGCAGGCGTCGCCCGGTCGGAGGGAGGCGAGGTCGCCCATGACCACGCTCTGCGCGGGCACCGAGGTGATGTAGGGCGACACGAGGTGCAGGTAGCCCCGCTCCCCGTACGGCAGGGGTTCGAGCGTGCGGGTGGAGCGGATCGTCACCCGCGACCAGACGGGCGCGTGCAGCCGGTGGTGGTCGCACTCGATGTACGGGATGCAGTGCTCGACCGACCCGAAGGTGTCCCGGATCCGCTCACCGGGAATGCCGAGCTGCTCGGTGACCCGGGAGTACAGCTCCTCCTTGCCGATGCGCCGGTCGGAGTGGCCCTTCCACCCGCCGCCGAGGACGACGAGGGAACCCTCGGGCAGGCGCAGCGGAGGCAGCCCCATGGCCCGCATCCGCTCCAGCGTGAAGAAGAGGAAGGCCGGGAAGCCGAGGATGCGGACCGGGGCGTCCTCCCGCTCGAAGCGGCGCAGTGCGGCGATGCAGCCGAAGGGGTCGAACTCGTGCTCGCCGCCGGTGTTGCGCAGCGCGTACGCGACGCTGCGCGCGGGGGCGAAATCGCACAGGTAGTTGTCGGTGAAGGCGGTCCCGAGGTTCAGCGAGGGGGCCGGCTCGTAGCTGTAGAGGAGGTAGTTGACCTCCTGGTCGGGGGTGATCCACCCGTTGCGGTCGAAGATCCGGGCGACCATGCGCTGGGCGGAGCGGATGGTCCACCGGTCGAAGAACATCTGCGACTTCTGGCCGGTGGTGCCGGAGGAGGTCAGGTGCAGGTCCACGTCCTCGCGGGGGATCGAGAGCACCTCGTGCCGCTTGAAGAAGTTCGCGTGGACGAGCGGCGTACGGTACGGCTCGGCCGGGGGAGTGGCCTCGTACAGGGAACGGAAGAACGCGGAGCGCTCGGTGTGCCAGGCGTTGCTCTCCGCCATGGCCGCGGCGAACAGCGCGTCCTGCTCGGGGCCGAAGGCGTACGGGTCGGTCAGGTCGCACAGTTCTTGTACGTGCGGCAGCAGGGCCGGGTCGGGTACGGCGACCGGCGCGAGATGGGGGTTCATGAGGCAACCTCGGATGATGTGGGCAGGTGTGTCGACGCCCAGGCCGACACGTAGCAGTCCAGGTACGGCTGGAGGGGCGGTTCGACGGCGACGCCGCGGAAGTCGATGCGCTCGCCGGAGCGGGACAGGACGACGTAGTCGTGGAAGCCGTCGCCGTCCGCGCGCATGGCCGGGTAGAGGGCTCCGGCGACGAACCCCTGGGCGAGGAAGGCCGAGAGGGCCTCGTGGTGCGCCAGCGGTACCAGGGCTTCGACGTAGCCGGCGCCCGCGCGGGCCAGGGCCCGGGTGACGGGTTCGAGGTGGGCCGCGGCGGCGGCCGGGTCGGGATGGGCGGTCAGCAGGGAGCCGTAGCCGCCGGCGCGGTTGAGGTAGGCGTAGACCTCGAAGCGGCCGTCCTCGGGGGTGAGCAGCACGTTCGGTGTGTGCAGCGGGTAGAACCAACCCTCGGCGTGCGGGAACCGCTCGCGGAAGCGGCGGCGGACGAAGGCCGGCGCCTCGATCACCTCCAGCCGTTCGACGGCCGTGTGCGTCACGGCCGCCGGGAGCGGGCGGTCGGTGGCCGTGACGCCGGGGTACTCGATGCCGAGCGCGGACCCGGAGGTGCGCAGCAACGGCATCAGCGGGGCCGGTACTTCGGCGACGGGGATCCGACGGTCGAGCACTCCGTCGGCGTGACGCGCGTAGAGCGCGAGGGTTTCACGGGTGCTGAGATCGACCGCGTTGGGCAGGATGCCCAGGGGGCGGAAGCCGTTGCGGGCGACGACGCGCTGCGGACCGGCGCCGACGGTGCGCACGGTGGCGTACACCGAGTCCAGGCGGCCCGTGTCCAGCATGCCGGCGCACAGGGCCTCGGTCAGGGCGGCGGCCAGGCCCGCCGAGCGGTGCTCGGGGTGCACGGCGATGCCCTCCAACCGGCCGGTGCGGCTGCCGGCCTCGCCGCGGATGGCGGCGGACCCGGTCAGGGCCCCGGTGTCGGCGCAGCGGGTGACGAGCCACAGGGAGTGCGGGTCCGCGATGAGCCGGGCCATCTCGGCCGGGTCGGTGCCGAGCGCCACCGGGTAGTGCGGTCCGTAGACGGCGTAGTAGAGCTGGCGCAGTTCGGCGATGTCCGCGCGGACGGCCGGGCCGATCACGGGGCTCATCGCTCGCCTCCCGCGGATTGCGCGGCGGCCGCCTCCGGCGTACGGAACCCGAGCAGGGCCAACGCGCAGGCCGCGGGGAGCAGTCCGATGCCCTGCGCGAGGCAGAGCGTCTGCGGGGAGAGGTGATCGCCGGCGGAGCCGAACACCAGGGACGCCACCGGAAGGGAGGCGCCCAGGACGGCCTGCATCACGGCGAAGAAGCCGGGCTTGTCCGCCGCCGGCACCATCCGCTGGAACAGGGCGACGAAGCGGACGCTGACGGCCCCGGCACACCAGCCGGCCACGGCCAGAGCGCCCGCGACGACCGGGCGCTGCGTGAACAGTCCCGGCGTCGCCAGGGCGAGGGCCATCAGCACCAGGCACCAGGCGCCGGCGACGGTGGGCCGGCCCGGCACGAGGGTGCCGGTGAACGCGCCGACGAGCGCCCCGGTGCCCAGGGCGGCCTCCAGCAGGGCCACGGTGCCGCCTCCGCCGAGGAGCACCGACCGGGTGTAGAGGGGGATGACCACGAACACGGCGGCGGTGAACAGGTTCGCCGCGGTGAAGCAGATCAGGATCCGCCGTACGGAGGGCAGTTCGGCCAGGATGCGGCGGAGCGGGCGCCGCGGGGGCGCGGCCGTCGCCGCACCGTCGTGGCTGTCCACCACGACGGTCCGGAACCGGGCGCTCGCGACGAGCACGGCGGCGCCGAGATAGGCGGCCGCGCAGCCGGCGGACAGTCCGGCCACGCCCGCCCGGTCGACGGTCAGGGCGCCGAGCAGCGCGCCCACGAGGCCCGCCAAGGACTGGGTGGACAGCTCGAAGCCGGTGGCCGTCTCGATGTCGGCGTCGTCGACGAGTTCGGGGACCGAGGTGGTCAGACACGGGTCGAAGAACGCCTGGCAGGTGGCCAGGGCGAGACCGGCGGCGTACACCGTGGTCAGCGGCAGGTCGCCGCTGTACGCCCACAACGCGAGGGCGGTCGAGGCGACCCCGGCCACGGCGGCGGCGGTCCGCAGCACCGAGCGGTGCGCGCACCGGGCGACGACCCCGGCCACGACGGGTGCCAGCGCCACGGCGGGCAGCGTGCAGACGGCCATGAACAGCCCCGAGGCCAGACCGCGGGCCTCGGGCACGGCGTAGGCCACGATCCACCAGGACACGCCGACCTGGAACATGCGCACGGCGGCCTGGGTGAGGACCTGGCCGAGCCATACGGCGCCGAAGGCGCGGTTGCGCAGCACCAGCGGAGCACGCCGGTGCTCGGCCCCGGTCCGGCGCTCCGGCTGCTCCTCCGTGTCGGCGCTGTCGGCCGTGTCGGTCAGGGGTGCGGCGGTCATGCGGTCGGCCTCTCGTCGAGGACACGGACGAGCTTGCCCGTGCGCGGGTTGACGGCGAGGTCGCGGTGGCGCGCCCACTCCACGGACAGCGGGTGCACGAACCCGGCACGGACGCTGTCCGGATAGAGCGGCCGTACGGTCTCCAGCTCCGTGACGACGGCCTCGGCCAGTGCCGCCCGGTCGCCCGCGACCGGGCCGCGGGCCTCGTCACCGGGGGTCGTCGCCAGTCTCAGGACGAGTCCGTCACGGCCGTCCCAGCGGCGGACGACGAGTTGCATGCCGACCACGTGGCCCGCGGTGTCCGCCGCGGCGACGGCGTCCTGGGCGTCCTGCGTGTAGAGGGAGACGGGACCCACCCGCACGCCCTCCTCGGCGCGCCCGAGGATCCGGAAGTGGCCGGGCCCGGTGCCGGTCCACTCGGCCCGGTCGCCGGCGGGATAGCGGATGATCGGCATCAGCCGACGGAAGAGGCTGGTGACGACGACGCGGCCGGGCCGCCCCGGTTCCGTGATGGGCTCATCGGTGGAGTCGTCGAGGATCTCGACGACCGCGTACGGGGAGAAGGCCCGGTGCACCCGGGCGTCGGGGCCGGACACCGGGCGGCCGAGCAGGCCCGCGTCGACGCTGGCGTAGCCGACGGAACGGACCTCGGCACCGGGGAACGCGGCGGCCAGCAGGCGCCGTTGGTCGTCGAAGAGGGCCTCACCGCCGAAGAGGAGCAACTCCACGGAGTCGAGCCGGACATCGCAGGAGACGACCTGTTCGGCGAGCCGGCACAAGGTGGTGGGTGTGCCGGTCAGCACCTGGGCGGCGAGATCGCGCAGCGTGGGGATCGTCGACTCCAGCGGCGCGCCGCCGCCGATGGGCAGGCGGACGTTGTCCACGGGCGCGTGGGCGAGCGAGTCGAGGACGAAGAGGAAGCTGGCGTAGAGCTCCCCGGCGTAGAAGAGGTCGGCGACACGGTGGCCCGGGCGCAGACCGGTGTCCACGAGCCCCTGGCCGAAGGCGGTGACGAAGGTGCGCCACTCGTCGCGGGTGTAGACGGAGAACTTGGGGGACCCGGTGGTGCCGCCGGTCTTGTAGACCGTGGCCTCGCTGAGCGGGCCGGTCAGCACACGGCTGTCGTGCAGGGTGTTGGCCGCCCAGAAGTCCTGCTGGTCGACCACCGGAAGGTCGGTGAGGCGGTCGACGTGCGGTGGCAGGGACGCGTAGAGGTCCCGGTAGTAGGGCGAGTTGTGGCGGGCGAAACGTATGAGGTCCGTGAGCTGCTGGGCGGACATGAGCCTTTGCCTGGGTGACGGGAACGGGGACGGGAGCCACGGCGGCCGCGGCGAGAGCTGTGACTCGCCCGCGGCATCGATCCGGTGTGAACGGGGGACCCCCCGGCGCCCCCGCCTCCCTCTGACGCACGCCGAAAGCTGACGTGCAGTCATGATGATGAAACATCAGTCCACTCATCGCCAAATTGGCCGAGTATTTCCGGACAGTGGAACCGAATTCAACAATTTCTTCGGACCAATTGGTTCCGGTAACGACCTCCGGCGGGTCCCGGGACCCGCCGGAGCGGCCGCTCGGTCGACGGCTCGTCCCCGTTCCTCAACGGGACGGGGCCTCGCCCAGCTCGTAGACGAAGGTGTACGCGACGGAGGTGTCACCGTGGCGGTAGGTGAAACCGCCGGAACCCGTCAGCCCCACGAGGTCCCCGGTGCCGGAGCCGGGCACCACCTCGAAACGGCAGACCGTGCCGTCGGCGTCGAAGGTGCCGCGCTCCTCCAGGACGAAGCTGCCCTCGCGGCCGTCGAGGCCGCCGGAGACCAACTCCATCCCGCTGTAGGAACCGAGGTTCTCCCCGGTGTAGGCGATCGTGTAGTCGCAGGCGGTCCCGGCCGCCGAGATCCCGCCCGTGAAGGCGTTGGCGACATGGGCATGGGCGAGCCGCGGGACGGCGTCCGCGGCGCCGACCGGGCTCTCCTGCCAGTTGGCGAAGGTGAAGCGGCCACCGGTCTCTACGGGCGTGGGCATGATGGGCGACGGTCCTCTCGGCCTGCCGGACGGCCTCTCCGCCCGGTGTGCCCCAGGCTGGCAGCCGTACCTGACACCTTCTGTCAGGTACGGGAGACAATGACGCCATGCGCGCCGACCGGCTTCTCTCCCTGCTCCTGCTGCTGCAGAACCGCGGCCGGATGACCGCGCCCGAACTCGCCGCCGAGCTGGAGGTGTCGGTGCGCACCATCCACCGCGACATCGACGCCCTCGGCGCCTCCGGCGTCCCCGTCCTCGCCGACCGCGGCCCGGCCGGGGGCTACCGGCTGGCCGACGGCTACCGCACACGCCTCACCGGCCTCACCGACGCCCAGGCCGGCTCCCTCTTCCTCGCCGGCGCCCCCGGACCCGCGCGGGAACTCGGCCTCGGCGCCGATCTGGCCGCCGCCCAGCTCAAACTCCAGGCGGCGCTGCCGGCCGCGCTCGCCGAACGGGCCCGCCGGATCCAGGACCGGTTCCACCTCGACGCGCCCGCCTGGTTCCGGGAGGCCGACCCCGTCCCGCACCTCGCGCAGATCGCCCAGGCCGTCTGGGACCAGCACGTCCTGCGCACCCACTACCGCCGGTGGCGCGGTGAGGTACGGCGCGCACTGCGTCCGCTCGGCCTCGTCCTCAAAGGGGGCATCTGGTACCTCGTCGCCGATGTCGACGAGGCCGTACGCACCTACCGCGTCTCCCGGTTCCTGACCGTGGACACGACGCCGGAACGCTTCGAACGGCCCGCCGGATTCGAACTGGCCGCGTACTGGCAGGAGTCCACCAGCCGCCTGGACGCCGCGCTCCGGCAACAGACCGCCGAACTCCGCCTGTCCCCGCGCGGGCAGCTGCTTCTGCCCATGCAGTTCGGGGCGGCGGGCACCCGGGCACTCGCCGAAGCCGAACCGGCCGACGCGGACGGCTGGGTCCGGCTGCGCATCGCCGTGGAGTCCCAGGCCGTCGCCGTCGGCGACCTGCTGCGCCTGGGCACGGAGGCGGAGGTGCTCGGCCCGCCCGAACTGCGCCGCGCCCTCGCCGAGACGGTGACCGCGCTGGCCGGACGCTACGCCCCTGACGAGGTGTCCGTGCCGGCCCCGCGTGCCTCACCCTGAGCGCCGACCCGGCGGCCGTCCGCCGGGTCGGCTCGGAATACTCAGGGTCCGCCGGGTCCGCCCGGTCCGCCCGGGGGCTCCACCTCCAGGAAGCGGCGCCGCCGCGGGCCCCGGTACAGCAGGCACACCCAGCCCAGCGACTCCAGCACGGCGGCGCAGGCCGCCAGCCGCTCCTGCTCCTCACCGGCCGCTCCGCCGCCCGCCGGGCCCACCCAGGTCACCTCCGCCCGCCCGGGCTCCGCTCCGGCCGCCACGCGGTAGCCCGTCCGCGTACGCCGCCCCTCCTCGTCCACCGCCGACGCCGCGACGCCCGCCGCCTCCAGGGCGAGGGCCACCGCGCGCGGCGGCCGCCGCACCTCCCACGGCGCGGGAACCGCCGCGCCCGCCGGGCCGTTCACCAGTCGGCGGATCTGCAGCAGCCCCTCGTACGCGGTGCGCAGCTCGGCCTGACGCCCGACCGGAGCGGCCGCCGGACCGTCGCCGGTCGCGGGCTCGAAACCCTGCCCGGGTACCACCATCACCCACCCCCGCCCCGCCCGTCTGAGTACCTCACACCCAACGGCCTGAGTATCCACCCCGATTCCCGGACGCTGCTCCGCCGCTGGAATGGGGACATGACTTCACAGGACCCGAGCGGCGCGACGCCCGCCCGCCCGCGCATGCAGCACGTGACCACCGCCGGCTCGGCCCTGGCCGTGGCCCTGGTCCCGCTCGTGGTCGGCGTCCTGTTCGCCAAGGCGATGGCCGCCGACCCGATGACGCCGGTGAACGCCCTGATCGCGGGCGGCGGACAGCGGGCCGCGCTGCCCCGGGGCGAGTGGAAGCGACGCGGCCACACCACCGTGCGCAGGCTGCGCACGGCCCGGCGCGACACGGCCCGGCGGTGTGCCCGAGCCTGCGGCCGCCGCCCCTGAGCGGCCGGGGTCAGGAGGTGGCGGCCAGCGGCTCCTGGAGTTCGGTGACCCACTGATCGGGATCGTCCGGGCAGGCCAGGGTCAGCTCGCGGGCGTACCCGGCCGAGCGGTGCCCGTGCGCGTCGATCCACCGGGCCAAGGCCTGCGACGTCGGCAGGATCCCGTCCATCGACCCTCGGTGCACCACCGTCGCGGCCCGCTCCACCGCCGCCAGCGTGACGATCCGGACCTCGCCCCCGAGGTCCTCGGCGCGGACCGACGCCGCCACCGGCAGTCCGGCGTGGACGAGGACGGCCGACGCGGATCCCGTCCCGGGCACGTCCTCGTAGTAGGCGGTCCCCGGGCCGGTCGGGACGACCCCGGCCGCCTCGATCCGGCGGCACAGCTCGTCGTAGAGCGGCCCGATGACCGGGCCGATGTCCTGCGGTTCGTAACTCCCGGCCGTGCCGGTCAGCTCGGCGAGCCGGACGGGCGGAAGGCTTTTCACGACGATGTCGTCGGCGGGCATGGATCCCTCTTTCTCGATGGTCCGGAGCCTCGCCTCGACCTGGACCAGCCGGGCCGCCGCGGCGGCCATGGCGCTCTCCAGCTCGGCCTGCCGCAGTCGCAGCATGCCGCGCAGCTCCTCCGGGCCCACCCGCTCGGCGAGGATCGATCCCACCTGGTCCAGGGAGAATCCGAGTTCCTTGAGCGCGATGACCCGGTTGAGGCGGGCGAGCTGCCCGGCCTCGTAGGAGCGGTAGCCGGTGAAGGGGTCGACACGTGCCGGGCGCAGCAGTCCGAGGGCGTCGTAGTGACGCAGCATGCGGACCGACACCCGGCCGTGCTTGGCGAAGTCTCCGATGGTGAACATGACGCTCTCCACTACAAGGTCTGACACAGGGGGAGGGTCAAGCGTCGCACTGGGGGAGGGCGCGGTGGTCAGCGGCCGTACTGCCGCAGACACAGGTCGACGATGGACGGCGGCACCGTGCCGTCCGCGGCCGCGCACAGCTGGTCCAGACGTGGCGGCGGGGCCGGCCGCCGCCGCGGATGGTTCGTCGCCGCTCCCGGTACCCGCTTGCGCCGCGGCGGAGCCGCCTTCGCGGGGGCCCGCTCGCGCGGGGGCTCGGGCTCCGGGCCCGCCTTCGGCGCCGGCCCGCGGTCCGCGTCCGGGCGCTGGGCCGGGGCCGGTGACGGTGCGGCGACCTCGGGCAGCGCCCCCAACGGCAGGGCCAGGGGGGCCGGAACCTCGGGTGCTTCGGCCGGCGGAACGGAGCCCCGTACGGGAGCCGGCGCGGAATCCCGCGGCCCGACGGAGACACAGCCGGTGCTCGCGAGGAGCACGACGAGGGAGAGGGGCACGGCGCGGCGTAACTGCATCCGACCACCTTGCCGTACCGCCGGGCCGGTCCGGTTCCCCTCTCACGCGTGCGGGTGACACCGGCCCGGTGGGAATGGTCGGGGCGTGTGGGAAATTGGAACGGCAGTACGGGTGAAGGGGGAGGCGCGACCCCCGGCTCCCCGTGCCGTGTCCTGCCCGCCGATCGTCCGTACGGAGTACCGATCCATGACCTCAGCTGCCGCGCCCGGCAACCGTCCCGCGCCGCCGCCCGAGTCCGGCCCGACCGGGGGTCCCGGGTCCGGTCCCGAGTCCGAGTCCGAGTCCGAGCCCGGTTCCGGCTCGGAGTCCGGCTCCGAGTCCGAGTCCGAGTCCGGTTCCTGGTCCGATACCGGTGCGGAGTCCGTCTCCCCGCCGGTGGCCCGATCCGCACCGGGGAGCGACGGGGCTCCGTGGCGGGGCTGGGCGGCCGTCTGCGCCGTCTCCCTCGGGATCTTCTGCCTGATCACCTCCGAACTGCTGCCCGTCGGGCTGCTCACCCCCGTCGGGGCCGCCCTCGGCGTCTCCGACGGGACCGCGGGCCTGATGGTCACCGCGCCCGGGCTGGTCGCCGGTTTCTGCGCGCCGCTGGTCACCGTCGGCGCCGGCCGGCTCGACCGGCGTCTCGTGCTGTGCGTGCTCATCGCCCTCATGGTCGCCGCCAACCTCGCCGCCGCCCTGGCCCCGAACTTCGCCGTCGTCCTGGCGGCCCGCCTGCTCGTCGGCGTCAGCGTCGGCGGATTCTGGGCCGTCGCCGGCGGACTCGCCGTACGCCTCGTCCCCGAACGGCACGTCGGCCGCGCCACAGCGCTCGTCTTCGGCGGCGTCCCCACCGCCTCCGTGCTCGGCGTCCCCGCCGGCACCCTGCTCGGTGAACTCGGCGGCTGGCGCACCGCCTTCGCGGCGGTCGGCGGCCTCGGCCTCGTCACCCTGACCGCCCTGCTCGTGCTGTTGCCCCCGCTCCCGGCGACCCGGCACATCACCTTCCCCGAACTCCCCGCCCTGCTCCGGGAGAACCGCGCCGTGCGGGCCGGGGTCATCGTGACCTTCCTCGTGGTGACCGGGCAGTTCGCCGCCTACACCTTCGTACGGCCGATCCTGCAGGAGGTGTCCGGAGTCGACGCCCGACACATCAGCACCCTGCTGCTCGGCTACGGCGTCGCCGGGGTCGCGGGGAACTTCCTGGCCGGGCCGCGCGACGCGTACCGCACCCTCCTCGTGGTCAGCTCCGCCCTCACCGTCGTCCTCGCGTCGATCGCGGTGCTGCCGGGACCGGCCGTCGGCACCGTGCTGCTGCTGGCCTGGGGACTCGCCTACGGCGGGGTCTCGGTGAGCGTGCAGGGTTGGATGATCAAGGCGGCCCCGGAGGCGCCCGAAGCCGCGTCCTCGCTGATGGTGGCCATGTTCAATTTCGCCATAGCGGCGGGCGCACTGTGCGGCGGTCTCGCGGTGGACGGACTCTCCGAGCCCGCCGCCCCGCTCGGCGGTGCCGCCCTGATGCTCGCGGCCGCCACCACCGTGTGGGTCACGGCGATCCGCCGCACCCCTGACAGATCGGATGGACAGGGGCGGATCGGACACCGGGCTTGACCCGGCCCCCGCATGGGGGCAAGAGTGCGCCGATCAAGAATCACCGCGTGAGCCGCACTTCGGAGATACGTCAGATGTCCAGATCCGTTCGCCCGTCGATCGACCCGGCCGAAATCGGCGGTTCTCCGGCACGCGGCACCCACGGTACGCGTAGCGCCCACGGCATCCTCGGTCTGCCCGGCGCCCCCGCCGCCGCAGCCCCGGCTCCCGCCGCCCGGCGGCAGGGAGCCTGACCGACCGGGTGGGGGCCGGCACCGCACCGCCGCGCCGGCCCCCGTCCCCGCCGGGAGACCACCATGCGCCAGGACCCTGATGAGAGCGGGATCGTCCCCGACGACCACCTGCTCGTACGCCCGTACGTCGCCCCCTCGGGCCCACCGCCCCCGTCGACCGTGCCCGCCTGGCCGCAGGCCGGCCCCCTCGCCTTCCCCGGCCCGGCGCACGCTCAGGCATCCGAGGTCCCGGCGGCCGCCGGCGCCGCGGCTCCGCGCCCGACTGCTGCCCGTGGCCGGCGCGGTCGGCTCCCGTTCGCCGTCCTCACCCTGCTGTCGCTCGCCGCGGTGGGCGCCCTGGTGCTCCTGCTGAGCGGTCCCGAAGCGCATCCGCCGCGGGCCGGAGCGCCCGCCGAGCTGTCCGTACCGATGCTTCGGGGGCACAACCCGAACTCCGGCGTCGAGGTCGGCGTACCCCGGCCGACCGCGTCCGCACGGTCCTCCGCCGCCTCCGCTTCTCCCACGCCCTCCCGAGCGCCGAGTGCCTCCGCGAGCCAGGACGCGAAGCCGCCGACCTCGCCCAGTGCTTCGGCCTCGGGCCCGTCGGGTTCCGCCGGGACGCTGCGGATGGGGGACACCGGCCCCGAGGTACGTGCCCTGCAGGAGCTGCTGTACCGGCAGGGGTTCACGTACGTCTCCGTCACCGGTGTCTACGACAGCCAGACCAAGCGCGGTGTCGGTCAGCTGCAGCGCGACCGCTCCATCAAGGGCGACTCCCCGGGCGTTTATGGCCCGGCCACCCAGGCGGCGATGCGCTGAGCCTCGACCGGTGCCCGCGCCGCCGCCCCCGGCCGGACGGTCACAGTGTGGCGACGGCGTTCGCACGCTCCTGCCTCACCGCCGTCGCGCTGCTGCTCTTCATGGTGGTGTTCAGCCAGGGGCACGGGATCTGAGTCCTGGACGGGCGGCCCCGGCCTCGATCAGCGGCCGCCGGAGACCCGCAGCACCGTGCCCGTCGTGTACGAGGCGTCCGGGGAGAGCAACCAGGCGATCGCCCCGGCGATCTCGTCGGGCCGGCCCGGCCGACCGAGCGGGATGCCGGCCGCCGCCTTCGCCGGACGGTCGGGATCGCCCATCGCCGCGTGCATGTCGGTCTCGATGATGCCCGGTGCCACGGCGTTGACCCGGATCCCGTCCGGACCGAGCTCCTTGGCGAGCCCCACCGTGAGCGCGTCGACGGCCGCCTTGGTCGCCGCGTAGTGCACGTACTCCCCGGGGCTGCCCAGGGTCGCGGCCGTGGAGGAGACGTTCACGATCGCCCCGCCGTCGGCCTCCGCCATGTCCCGGGCAGCCCGGCGGCAGCACAGCAGGTACCCGAGGAGGTTCACCTCCACCACCCGCCGCAGGTCCTCGGTGCGGGCGTCGGCGAGCCGGCCCAGCTGGCCGGTCACCCCGGCGTTGTTCACCAGCCCGGTCACCCTGCCGAGTTCGGCGCCGGCGATGTCGAAGAGCCGCTCGACGGCGCACTCCTCGGACACGTCACCGCGCACGGTCACACAGCGGGCGCCGGCGGCACGGACCCGCTCGGCGACGGCCTCGGCCGCCGCCGCGTCACGGGTGTAACCGAGCGCCAGATCATGCCCGTTCGCGGCCAGCCGCAGACAGGTCGCCGCACCGATGCCTCTGCTGCCGCCGGTGACGACGGTGACCGGGCGAGCTGACATGGGAGCCTCCTGCGGGACATGGAACGCGGAACATGGCACATGGAACACCGAACGTGGAGCGTCGGGTGAAGGTCGTGGGTCGTGGGTCGTCGGGCGTGGGTCGTGGGGCGCCGGGGCGGGGCGGGCAGGCTAGCACCGTGATAATCGCTGGACCAGCGGAAATGGCGAGCAGCAGAGTGGTCGTCACCGACGCGCCGCACCACCGGGCGTCGTCCGTGTCCCTGACCACCGTTGGAGCCGTCCCATGTCGACCTTGCGCGTGACCGCCGAAGAACTGACCGTCCATGAGCACCCGAACGCCGACGCGTTGGAACTGGCCCAGGTGGGCCTCTACCGCGCCGTGATCGCCAAGGGGGCTTACCGGACGGGCGAGTTCGCCATCTACATCCCCGAACAGGCCGTGCTGCCCGCGGATCTGAT
Organism: Streptomyces sp. CLCI03; assembly: GCF_053615355.1. Lineage (NCBI taxonomy): Bacteria > Bacillati > Actinomycetota > Actinomycetes > Kitasatosporales > Streptomycetaceae > Streptomyces > Streptomyces sp. CLCI03. Next base: position 7,369,977 of record NZ_CM132132.1, read on the forward strand.
CGAGGAGCTCGGCCTCACCGGACGGCTCGCCGGCGGTTCCGCCGACCGGGTCAAAGCGGTCCGGCTCCGCGGCGAACTCTCGCAAGGACTGGTGTGCCGGCCACGCGCGCTCGCCGACGTCGACCTGGCCCTGGCGGCCAAGGAGGAGACGGACTTCGCGGAGCTGCTCGGCATCACCAAATGGGCCCCGCCCATACCCACGACCATGAGCGGCGACGTCGAGGCCGCCGCCGACCTGATGCCGTGGGTCGACATCGAGAACCTCCAGCGCTACCCGCACATCTTCGAGCCCGGCGAGCCGGTCGTCCTCACCGAGAAACTGCACGGCACCGCCTGCCTGTTCACGTACGTGGTCGAGGGTGAGCGGTCCTACGTCTCCTCCAAGGGGTTCGGCTCGAAGGGACTGGCGCTCAAGGAGGACGAGCGCAACCTCTACTGGCGGGCCGTCCGCGGCCACGACGTACCGGCCGTCGCCGCGGCCCTGGCCGACCGCCTCGGCGCGACCCGGGTCGGGATCTTCGGCGAGGTGTACGGCAAGGGCGTCCAGGACCTCTCGTACGGGACCGACGTACGCACCGCCGACGCGCCGCCCGGACTCGCCGTCTTCGACGTCTCCGCCGAGATCGACGGGCAGACGCGCTGGCTGGACCCGGTCGCCGTCCTGACGGACGGTGAGCTTCCGCTGGTGCCACGGCTGTACGAGGGCCCGTACGACCTCGACACGGTGCTGGACCTGGCGAGCGGCCGCGAGACCGTCTCCGGGAAGGCCGTGCACCTGCGCGAGGGCGTCGTCATCCGACCGTCGACGGAGCGCTACAGCCCGGTCGTGGGCGGCCGGGCCATCGCCAAGGCCGTCAGCCCGGCGTACCTGACGCGCAAGGGCGGCACCGAGTACGAGTGACCCTCCCGCGTCGGCCGTGCGACGCACGGCGACGCCGCGCCGCGCCGCGCCCGCTCCACCTCGTGGGGCGGGCGCTTCGTGCATGGTGGGATGAACCGGGGGCGGGTTCCACCAGCACACGGAGAGGTCGGGTACATGTCCCAGTCGGGCCGGAGCAGCCAGGAAACCATGCGGGCGATGGCGTACGAGACGTACGGCGGGACGGAGGTGCTCTCCGAGACCCGGCTGCCGATGCCCAAGGTCGGACCGGGTGAGGTGCTCGTCCGGGTCAGGTGCGCCGGCGTCAACCCCGTCGACTGGAAGATCATGTCGGGCGGGCTGGACCCCCTGATGGACGTCGTCTTCCCGGTGGTGCCCGGCTGGGACGTGTCCGGCACCGTCGAGCGGGTCGGCATCGACACCCCCGAATACGCCGAGGGCGACGAGGTCATCGCGTACGCCCGCAAGGACTACGTGCACGGCGGGACCTTCGCCGAGTTCGTCACGGTGCCCGTACGCGCCCTCGCGCACAAGCCCGCCTCGCTCGACTGGGCCGGGGCGGCGGGGCTCCCGCTCGCCGGGCTCACCGCCTACCAGCTGCTGACCCGCCTCGGCACCGGCAAGGACGACACCGTCCTGATCCACGGCGCCGCGGGCGGTGTCGGCTCCTTCGGCGTGCAGATCGCCCGTGCGCTGGGCGCCCGGGTCATCGGCACGGCGTCCCCGCGCAACCACGACCGGGTACGGGAACTGGGCGCCGAGCCCATCGAGTACGGGGACGGACTCGCCGCGCGGGTACGGGCCCTGGTGCCCGACGGCCCCACGGTCGTCGCGGACTTCGTCGGCGGTGTCGGCGCCGTCACCCGGGAGGTCCTCCACGACGACGGACGGCACGCCTCCATCGCCGACCCGAGTGTGCTCGGGGCGGGTGGCGAGTGGATGTGGGTCCGACCGGTCGGCAGCGATCTGGCCGAGCTGGGCCGGCTCGCCGACGCCGGGCAGCTGAAGGTGCCGGTCGCCAAGACCTTCCCGCTGGGCGAGCTGGCGGCCGCCTTCGAGCTGAGCCAGGGCGGGCACACCGCCGGGAAGATCATCATCGAGATCTGACCCGTCCTGCCGCCGGTGTCGGTGCAGGTGCCGGTGCCCGTGCCCGCGGCCGTCGTCGCCGTGGCCCGTGACCCGACCCGTCACGCCAGGTCCGGCACCTCACCGCCGGCCGCCCAGGAGACCTCCACCCCCGGCAGTCCGCTGCGCCAGGGGCCGACCAGGGCGGCCAGGCGCGTCGCGTCCGGGGGAGTGGAGCCGAGGCCGATCGCGTAGCGTGCCAGGGCCGGGCCCGACTCGAACGGGCGGGGCCAGGCGTGCGCGTCCGCGACACCGGCCTCCTCCAACGACCCGAGCAGGGACCGCAGTCGTCCGCGCACCCGACCCAGGGTCGCCTCGAACTCCCCCTCCGTGGCCGCCCGTACGGTCACCACCGCCCAAGCGGCGTGCCGACGGTGCAGCGGCGGCGGCCCCGGGACCCACACGCGGTCCGCGGGACCCGACTCCAGCAGCTCCCAGGCCGCGTACAACTCCTGGACCAGCAGGTCGCGCAGGCCGGGCCCGACCTGGGCCGTACAACTGCGCACCGGCTCCGAGGGGGTCAGGACCGTGACCGCACCCGGCCCGTACCGTGCGGCACCCGGCCCGCCTGCCGCCGCACCCGGATCCGCCCCCGACAACGACACGGGCTCGCGCCAGTCCCAGGCGGCCCACCTGCCGAAGAACTCGCGCAGCAGGGCGTCGGGCGGCAGCGCCCCGACCTCCTCCACCGTGCGCGCCGCGAGAACCGCCCAGGCCAACCCGGGCAGCCCCCCGAACGGAGCCGAGTCCAGCCCCCGGGCCCGCGCCCATGCCTTCACCCGCCGGGCCAGCCCGGCGAACGCGGCATGCCGCTCCGCGCCCACCCGTTCCCTCACCGCATCCGCGTCACCGACCGCGCTCAGCGCGAGCGCCGCCGCCTCGCCCAGCTCCGCCCGCCGGGCCACCGCGTCCGCCGGATCCAGCCCGCCGGTGGACACCGTGACCAGATCCACCGACAGCCCGCCGACGCGGAACCGCAGCCCCGGCACCCGCGCCCCCGTCACCTCGCGCAACCGCCCCGCCTCCGGCAGCGCCGCCGCCACCCGGTCCCGTACGAGCGCCACCTCGGCCGGACCGCCCGGCAACGCCGCCACCAGGTCCAGATCGGCCTCCGGCAGCGCGCAGCCCATACGGCGCGACCCCGCCGTGTGCACCCGACCGTCGCCGAGGGCGGCACGGATGCGCGCGGTGACCGACTCGGCGGCCCCGTCCCGGGGCGCGGGCGCGGGCCGTTCGACCGTCTCCGGCTCCCAGCGCACCTCGCCCGTCCCCAGTGCCACCGTCGCCCGGACCCGCATCGGCCCGTCCCCGCGCCGCGAGAGCACGGCCACCTCCCCGACCCGCGCGACCACCGGGCCGCCCAGCCGCGCCGCGAAGGCCGCGACCGCCCGCTGCGGGTCCTGGCTGCGTCCCAGCGTCAGATGCGGGGTGTAGCCGCCCTGTTCGCCCGTCCGCCCCCGGCAGCCCGGGAACCGCTCCGCCAGCGAGCGCCGGAGCTCCTGCCAGGGCGCCTCACCGGCCGCCGCCGGATCCAGCCAGACGGTGGCGTCCTCACGGTGCCCGAAGCTGTGCACCCCCTCCAGCCGGGCGGGGAACGGCCCGGTCGCCGCGGCCACCTCCGCCAGCAGCGGCAGCGCCTCGGCGAAGGAGGACTCCGGGACGAATCCGAAGAGCAGGTTCACGTGCGCGGGCCACCGCCCGGCCTGCGGGTCGAGCGTGCGGCGCAGCTCCCGTACCGCTTCCGGCAGGGCCGGCGGCAGCCATGCCACCGCCGTCCGCGCGGTCGCCGGCACGTCGAGGCGCGCGGGCGCGCCGCCCGGCTCCCCGAACTCCACCGTCGCCTCCACACCGAAGTGGTCGGAGATGAACAACCCTTCCGGGGCGGGCGAGTCGCCACGCAGCGCCGCCCGCGCCACCCGGGCGGCCGTGCACCGCAGCAGGATCCGGTCCAGTCGGGCCGCCCGGCCCGACAGCGAGCCCACGGCGGCCAGCGGATTGGCCGTCGGGTCGAAGGTCGGGGTGTCGTCCGCCGCCCCGTGTACGTCGCTCCAGGCGTCCCGCATGCCCAGCGCGGCGGCGGGCCCCTCGGCGCCGTGCCGGCCGTCGTTGAAGTCGCCCAGCAGTGCCACCCCGGCCTCGATGCCGCCGAGCCCCTCCGCGAGCCGGGCGAGTTCGGCTTCCCGCCGCAGGTGCCCGTTCTCGGTGTGGTCGCTGGTCAGGTGGGTGTTCGCGACGACCAGTGGGCCGGCCATGGTGTCCACCGTGACGGCGGTGACGGCCTTGTGCGGGCGGAACAGGTGCATGCCCGCCTCCCGCACCGGCAGCCGGCTGAGCACCAGCAGCCCGCACGCGTCGACGTCCCGGCCGCCCGGATCCGTACCGAGGGTGTAGGAGGCCCGTACCCACGGCGCCGCCAGCAGCATCCCGAGCAGCTCGGGTTCGACCTCCTGCAGCGCGATGACATCGGCATCGGCGGCCGCGAGATCGGCCAGCAGCAGCGGCCGGCGCCGGGCGGTGGCGATGTGCGGGGCGTCGTACCGGTCCCAGAGCGTGTTCCAGGTCAGCAGCCGTACCGAGGAGACGGTGGCCGCCGTTCCGTCCCCGTTCCCGTTCCCTTCCCCGCCGCCGGGTACCGGCTCGGCGGGCCGCCAGGCGCCGCCGCCCGCCGGGTCCCACGCGTGCGGGGTCCGCGCGGTGAAGAACGGGGCCCGCAGCAGGCGCGGATCACGGACCCGGCCCGCCGAGGTGACGTCGATCCGGTCCACGCCCGTGGCCCGGTCCCACACCAGCTCACCGTCCGCCTCGACGAACAGCACCCGGTGCCAGGGGATGTCGCCGCCGGGCACGAAGGAAGGCAGCGGGACCCGCTTCGGCGCGGCCCCGCGCTGGAGCAGCCCGAGCACGAACCGCGCCGGATCGAACCGGGAGTCCCAACGGACCTGGTGGTAGAGCTCCTCGCTGGTACGCATCAGTACGCCCCCCGTCCCTGTTCCCGCCGCTGTGCCTGTCCCCGCTGCCGTCCGGTGTCCGTGGGCCCGGCCGCGAGGCCACCGGCGGTGTCCTCGACGACGCCGGCCGCACCGATGTACCACGTACGGTGCGCCTGACCGGCGTACGGCGGGCTGAACCGGCGCAGTTGCGCGGCCAGTACCTGCGCCGGCACCGGATGCGGGCGCACGCCGTTGCGCCGCACCAGCTCCGCCTCCTCCACCAGCACCACGGCGTGGGTGACCAGCGCGTCACGGCGCCGGGCGACCGAACCGGCCAGGCCACGCTGCTGGTCGGTGAGCGAGGTGGCGTCCCACACCACCGTCCCGCCCCTGGCGAGCGCCGCGTCGAGCCGGTCCAGGCCCTCGCTCAACACCTCGGCGTTGGCCCCCTGGTCCGCCCGGGACCCCCTGGCCGTGCGCAGGTCGTCCAGGCCGATGTACGTGTCCACGCCGGGCAGTTCGCGGCCGAAGGTGCTCTTCCCGCTGCCCGAGGGCCCGCACAGCTGCACCAGTCGGGGAAACGTTCCCTCGCGCCACTTCCAGGTCGCCGCCACGGCTTCCTCCACCGCGGATCCCGAGATCCTGCCCTGCCCGAACGCCCGCCGGGCCTCCGCCCAGCAGCGGTCCGCGGCCTCCGGGTCCAGCCCGGCGAGCGCCTCCCTCAGCCCGCCGCGCAGCGCCTCCAGCGGATCGGGGCCGAGCAACCCCGCCTCCTCGGCGCACAGCGCGGACCACTCCACGCACTCCCGCGCCGCCGGCCCGTCCGCCAGCGCCCCGGCGAGCGCGTGCAGCACGCCGAGATCGGCCGCGGCGGCCATCCGGACCTGGCCGGCCCGCCGGTCCTCGTCCGGGAACGGCTGCTGCAGGTACGGGTACAGCCCCACCAGGTCGCAGACCCGTCGTGCGAGTCCCATCCCGACCGGGCCGGCCGCGAGCCGCGCCGCGATCCGGGCCCGCGGCTCGCGGTGGAGCACGGCGGCCAGGACTCCGGCCAACCGGTCCTCCCCGGTCCGCCCCGCCCCGTCGATGCGGGCCACGGCCTCGGCGACCTCCTCCGCGTCGGCGACACCGGCGGTGTCGGGGGCGTCGGTGCCGCTCGGCCCGAGCGCGGCGAGCAGGCCCGGGACGTCGGCCTCGGCCCCCGAGCGCACGGCCCACAACGGGGCCGCCGGACCGAGCCCGTTCGGTACGACCTGCGCGAACATCCAGTGCGTACTCGTCTGCACATGGCCGACCCGCACCCACTTGGCCACGCACCGCCCGAAGTCCTCGCGCGCGAAACCGGCCACCGTCCGTACGACGTACCCCTCCTGGCGCGCCGTGTCGAGCTTCAGCCGGCGCAGCGCGCGCTCGTCGAAGACGCCCCGCCACAGCACGCGCGGGGTGGGCACGCCCAGGCCGCTCAGGAACCGTACGGTCCGGTCCCAGTCGAGGCACTGCTCCCCGTCCCATACCGAGAAGCCGTAGAACCAGCTGTCCAGGTCCTCGTACGGGATCGAGTGCCGGGCGTAGAGGTTCTCCCCGCACACCCGCCAACCGGCCGGGATCCCGGGGCCGATCCGGCCCTGGAGGCCCTTGACCCACGCCCGCGAGGGGTGGTGCGCCGAGTCGAGGGAGCGGGCGTGCAGGCCGTCCGCGTACAGGGTGGTGTTCTCCCCGTCGAGCTTCTCCGTGACGACGACCTCGCGCCCGGCCAGCGCTCCCGGTCCGACGGCCCGGACGTCGTCCGCCGTGGCCCCGGGGGACCAGGGCAGGTGCGGCGTACGGGGATAGTGGATGCGCATGATCCGCTCCTGCTCGGCATCGGGTGCCTGGTCACTGTAGGTAACCTGAGCGGCCGCCTCCACCCATATAGGCCTTCCAGCACGTCGCGCACGTCGCGTACGGGTCCCCGCACGTTCCCCGCAACGCCCTGCCGGGCGCTCAGTGGGCGACGGTGAACCGCCGGCCCGCGTGCGCGTCCCGCTCGATCTCGTCGACCAGGGCGACGGCGAAGTCCTCCGTGGAGATCCGGCTCCGGCCCTCCTCGTCGACCACCAGGTCGTCGAGTCCCAGCCGGTAGGTGCCCGTCCGCTCGCCCGGCCCGATCTGCGCGGCCGGGCTCAGACAGGTCCAGCGCACCTCCTCGACCGGCACGCTCCGCAGGAAGTCCAGGGCGTCCCCGTGGGCGTGCATCAAGGCCAGGACGGGCTCCGGAACACCGGGCTCGTCCCAGACGGCCGGACCCGCGGGGGTCCGTAGCGACCCCGCCCCGCCGACGACGACCACCCGCGGCGCGGGCGCATCGGTACCGAGCGAGCGCACCCCGCCGATCAGCGACTTCGCGGCGGTCACCAGGGCGGCCGGGTCCCCGCGGCCGGGTCCGAAGGCGCTGACCGCCACGTCGTGCCCGGCCACCGCCGCGGCCACCGACCCCGGATCGAGGACATCGCCGCGCACCACGACGAGCGCCCCGGCCCCGGTCCCGCTCCCGGAGTCCGGGAGCCGCGCCGGATCGCGGACGACGGCCGTGACCTCGTGGCCACGCCGAAGTGCTTCGCGCAGCACCCGGGTTCCGATGCTGCCGCTCGCGCCGAAGAGGGCGATCTTCATCATGGCGACTCCCTGAGGTGGAGGGCTGTACGGGGCTCCGGTCGGGCCCCGCCCGCCCCATCCAAGCGAACCCGCCCGCCACTCCCGGGCCGCCGGGCCGGGGCCGGTGGGATGAACCGGTCCCGAGGTCGCGCGGCCGTCAGCCCACGACGGGCACGTTCACGGACGCGGGAACCGGCACCGGCCCGGGAACCGGCACGGCGGCGGCCAGCCGGCCCGCCGCCGCGAAGTGCAGCCGCTCCAGCCGGGCCGCGTACGGCCAGCCGGCCGCCCGGTAGAAGCACAGGTCGCTCGGGATCGGCACGGCCCGCAGGTCCGCCGCGTGCGTCCCGTCCGGCAGCTCGGTGGCCGCCGCGAGCAGGGGGTCCACCGAACCGGCCCACTCGCCGACCGGGGCGGGCCGAGGCCACGGCTCCCCGGTGTTGGGGAACAGCCACCGGGTGTCCCGGGCCATCCGCGCGGCGAAGTCCGGGCCCGCCGCCGCCCGCCGGGCCAGGCGCGCGAAGGTCAGCAGCAGGTCCGGCAGGGACTCGGCGAGAAGCGCCAACTCCGGGTACGTCCGCAGGCTCTCACCGTCGCCGGGCACGGAGACGACGTACCCCCAGCGGCCGGTCGCCGGGTCGATGCGGATCTGCGCGAGCGCGTGGCCGCGCCCGTGCACGATCCGGGCGAGCGGCCAGTACGACCCGTCGCCGCCCAGCATGCGGTGCAGCTCGGGGTCCACGGCGTGCTCGGGCGCCCCCGGCAGCAGGCGCAGCGCCGGGAGTCCCGCGATCGCCACCCCGCCGATCTCCCGGAACACGGTCCGGACGTCCTCGGGGACCGGGACCGACCAGCCGTCCATGTCGGAGTCGGCGCAGCCCGCTTCGAGCTCGACGAGGCCGGGGCAGCTGTCGGCCAGTTCCCGCAGCTCGGCGACCGCACGCCGGGCGGCGTCGGCCGGCACGCGGTGGCGGCGTACGGCCCGGCCGAGGAGTCCCCGCTGACCACGCTGCGTAGCAGGAGGGCCCGCCCCTCACCGACGATCTCGAACTGGACCTCGCTGCTTCCGGTGTCGGCGGTGTTGTGGACGGTGGAGAAGTACGGCTCCCAGTCCACGGAGCACGGGTAGCCCGGCAGGCCGTGCAGGTCGACGAGATCGGTGAGCGGGTCGCCGCGGCCGACGAGGGCGGCGAGTTCACGATCGACCCCGCTACCTGCCCCACCCGCCTGATCCGCCTCGCCTGCCTCGCCCGGCTCATCCGCCTCGGCGAGTGCGACGGTGGAGGTGGCCGGTACGGAGAACGCGCCTCTCGGCCGGTCCGCGACCCCGTCCGCGAGTCGTTCGGCGAACCCGGCGAGCCATGTGGTGAAGTCCGGTGCCTCGACGGTGACATCCGGGTCGGACCCCCACGGGTTGACGGCCACGACCGGCCCCCAGCCGGCGGCCCCGACCCCCACGATCAGCGAGCCCTCCCCGAAGTCCGTCTCGCCCAGGGTCCAGCAGCCGTCCGTGAACACCTCACGGCCGCGCGGCCCGAAGCGGTACTCGTGGTCCTCGGTCTCCAGGCCGCCGATCTCCCGCAGAACGACCCGTACCTCCTCGGGCACCGGGACGGCCCAACCGTCCAACTCCGCGTCCGTGAAACCCTCGAAGAGCTCCAGCTCGTCCGGCCGCTCGCGCGCCAGCTCCTTCAGCGCCCGTACGGCGTCCACCGCCGACGGCCCCGCGTGGTACATGCTCCTGGCTCCCCGTGTCGTCCGCTCCGCGGCTCCGAGGGTATCCCCGCGGCCTGCCAGGGCATGACCGAACCGTGCGACGGGCCGAGACGCGCTCAGCGGCAGAGGGCCACGATGGACGGGTGCACGGTGCCCTCGGCCGCCTCGCACAGGGCGGACATGTCGTACGAACGCTGCGGCGCGGGGCGGGGCTTCGCCACCGTCGGCGGCCGCTTGCGGGGCTTCGAGGGCGCCGCCGGCTTCGCCCGCCGGTCGGGTCGCCGGGGGTGCGGGGCCTTCGCCTCGGCTCGGCGCGGGCGATGCGGCCGCTCGGCCGCGGCCCGAACGGGTGCCGGCCCGGCCTCCGGGACCGAGGGCGGCGCGGGCCGGACGGTCGAGACGGGTGACACGGATGATGCGGGCGAGGCAGGTGAGGCGGGTTCGGATGCTGTCGGCAGGGGGCCCAACGGCAGGGCGAGGGGTGCCGATCGCCCGGCCTGCGTACGGTCCGCCGCGGATGCCGCCCGTGGCGCGTCCGGGGGAGCGGCGGGACGTACCGTCACACACCCGGTGGTCAACACGAGCGCGGCAAGGGCGAGAGGCAGGGTCAGGGGCAGGGCGTGGCGCAGCTGCATCCGCCCAGCCTGCCGTACCGGCGCCGTACGAGCCGAACCCCGTCACACGCACGGGTGATGACGCGCGTTCAGGCCGGGCCGCGCACGCGCGTGGCCAGCCGCAGCACGTGTTCCACCGGGCCCCGGCGCAGCGGGCTGTCGGCCCAGATCCGCTGCCAGGCCCAGGTCAGGGCCAGAGCCGCGACGCTGAAGGCCAACCAGGCGGACCAGGACGCCGCGCCGTGCGCCGGACCGGCCAGCACCAGCGCGTGGACGACGTACGCGCTCAGGGCCATCGCCCCGAGCAGGGTGAGCGGCCGCAGCAGGCGCACGCCCACCGCGTGCCGGGCCGCGAGCGCGCACAGGCCGATGAGGGCGCAGCCGACGCCCGCGTTGCCCAGGGTCTCGGGCGGGGTCTGGCTGTAGGGGTCGGCGACCAACAGCCAGTACCAGGAGGTGCTGGGCACGGCGCCGTACTGGCCGGCCAGGACCTCCCGTACGGGATCGGCCGCGGACAGGGCCTGCGGATGATGGACGGCGATCGCCTCCAGCAGCCGCTGCCGGGCGCCGAACACATGGCTCGCGAGCCAGGCCGAACCGTACCCGGCGACGGCTGCCACCGTCCCCCACACCGCCATCCGCCGGGCCACCGACCGCACCCGCACGTCGCACAGCCGGGCGAGGGCCATCCCGACCAGCACGTACGGGAAGTAGGTGGCCAGCGGATACGCCCCGGTGACCAGCAGTTCCAGCAGCACGCGGCCCAGCCCGGACCAGCTGGCCAGGTCCGCGGCCTCGGGGACCAGGCCGCGCCCGGAGACCTCGTAGCCGAACACCGGGCCCAGCAGGAACGACAGCAGCGGTCCCACCACCACCGACGCGGCCGCCACGGCGGTGAGCACCGGGGTGGACAGCCGGGTGAAGGGCTCGGCCGCCAGGAAGTACACGGCGAAGAAGGCCAGGATGACCAGGATCCCGGGCCACAACGAGGCCAGCGACAGCCCGAGTACGGCCAGCAGCGCGCACCGGATCAGCAGGGGACGCCAGCGGCGCGTCCAGCCCGCCGGGCGCCGCGCCGGGTCCTGCCCGCGCTGGGCGAGAACCAGGGAGAAGCCGGCGAGCAGGGTGAAGAGGGCCGGGGCGCGTCCGTCCGCCGCGACGAGGAGGTATCCGGCGCCCTCGGGCTCCGGGCCGGGGCCGACGTGCACGGCGAACATGCCGAGGACGGCCAGGCCGCGTACGGCGTCGACTCCGGCGAGCCGGCCGGACCCCGCGGCCGCCGCCCTCGCGGCGGGGCCCGTCACGCGCCGCACGTCACGTGGTCGCGCGGGGTGCAACGGGTCTCGCATGTAGAGGTCTCTCCCGGGTCCGTCCGCATTGGTCGGACCGACGGTTCTCACACCGCCAGTCCGCATCCGGAACGTACCAGGACACACATAACCAAGTAATAAGGAGGTATAGGGACGGTAAAGGCGCGGGGTGTCGGTGAGGGTGGGGCGGTCGCCGTAACCCGGGGGCCGTGCCCGCTGTTGCACAGTCCGGCGGGTCCACCCACGGTGAACGGAGTCCGATGCCGCAGCTGACCGACCAGGGCGCGATCGACGAGGACGAGCGGGAGCGGACGGGGACCTGGATGACACCGGCGGAGTACGGGGCCTCGCGGGCCGCCGTCTGGACCGCGGCCGTCGTCCTCGTCACCGACACCCGCGGCCGGATCCTCGTCCAGAGCGTCGACTACCGCTCCGACCGGCTGCTCCCCGGCGGGGCCGTGGACGCCGGAGAGGCGCCGTCCGCGGCGGCCGCCCGTGAGCTGCGCGAGGAGCTCGGTGTCGACGGCCGCTACCCGCGCGGCCTCGCCGTCGACTGGATCCCGGCCGACACCCCCGGCTTCCCGCCCGAGATGCGCTTCCCCGGCGAGATCCTGCACGTCTACGACGGCGGCACCTGGACCCCCGACCGGATCGAGGCCGTCCGCCTCCCGGCCCAGGAGATCACCGGCATCCACTTCGCCGAACCGGCCGACCTGCCCGACGTGATGGACCCCGGCGACGCCCGCCGCGCACTGTCCGCCCTGCGCGCCCGCGTCAACGGCTCCGGCACCGCCCTGCTGGAGGACGGCCGCCCCACCGCGCCGACCGCCCTCGACCGGCTCGGGGTCCTGCGCACCCGGCGGATCCCGCAGCTCGGCGCCTGGCACCCCGGCCCGGTCCCGGAGTGGCTGCCCGTACAGGACCTGTCGGCCTGGCTGTTCGCCCCCGACGGCCGGGTTCTGCTGCTGATCTCCCGGGCCACCGGCGCCGCGCACCTCCCGCCCCCGACGGCCGGCTCCACGCGCGACGCCGTCCCGCTCGGCTACCGGCACGGCGAGCAGGGTGTCCATGCCCGCATCGCGGCCCGCATCACTGTCCTGCCACCGGCCGCGGACCCGGAGTACGCGCGCCTGCTGGCCACGCCGGAACAGATCCGTGAACTGAGCGACTGGGGGCGGGCGGGCGACGACGAACTCGCGGCGGTGCACGCCGCCCGCACCCGCCTCGGCCTCCCCGCCCCCACCCGCACCCCACCCACCGAACTCCCCGAGGAGGGCACCCGGCGGTGAGGTGATGGGACCCGCAGGAGCGGGCGCGGGCGCAGGGGCAGCTCTGGTTGGACTCCGAGCCCCGCGAAAGCGTCCTGGACGGCCCGCTCCGCGCCTGGCGGGCCGCGGCGCGGGCAGGCCTCGGGCTGTGCGGGCTCGCCTTCCACGTGGACCGACCACGGACCGGGCGCCTCACCGACCGGGGTAGGTGCGGCGTACGGCCCCGCCCCGCTACCACCGCCATGATCGGGAAATCCGGCGTCCGCGGTCCGCGGTCCCGCAGCATGGGGCCATGAGCGACAGCGCGATCACCTACACCCTGTACATCCAGGCCGATCCCGCCAGGGTCTGGCAGGCCCTCACCGAGCCCGCCTTCACCCGCCGGTACTGGGGCCTGAGCTTCGAGACCGACTGGGCGGTGGGCTCGCCGATGGACTGGGTCGAGCGGGGGGCCCGGACCAGCGACCCCGAACAGGTGGTCCTCGACTGCGTCCCGGACCGCCTGCTCTCCTACACCTGGCACACCTTCACCCCGCAGTGGGCGGCCTCGGTCGGGATCGGCGAGGAACTGCGGGCCGAACTGGCGAAGGAACGCCGTACGAAGGTGACGTACGAGATCGAGCCCGTCGGCGACACCCTCGCCCGGCTGACCATCCTGCACGAGGACTTCGAACCCGGCGGCACCCTGATCGGCATGTGCGGCCGGGCCTGGCCGATGCTCGCGTCCAGCCTCAAGACCCTGCTGGAGACCGGGGCTCCGCTGCCGGAGGCGGACCAGGAGGGGGATCCGGAGACGGGCGGGGCCTGAGGCGTGACGCGGAGAGTCGGTACGCGTCAGCGTCCGCGCCCCGGTCGCCCGAACGGCCCGGCTCTCCGCGGTTGCCCCCGGCCCGCCCCCGCCCCAGCCACCTCCGCACGCACCTGAGATCATGTGTACGGACCACGAATCCGGAGCGGGAGTGAGCGCAGACATGCCACGGGAACACCAGCGCGTCGTCATCACCGCCGCCGGCCGCGACTTCGGGCGTACCCTCGCCCTCCAATTCGCCGGCAGGGGCGCCGAGGTGCACCTCTCCGCGCGGACCCTCGAAGCCGCCGAACGCGTCCGCGAGGAGATCCGCGCCCAGGGTCACGCCGCGGACCGCGTCCACGCGTACGCCTGCGACCTCAGCGACCCCGCCTCCGTACGGGAGTTCGCCACCGCGGTCGCCGCCCGGGCCGACCACATCGACGTGCTCGTCAACAACGGCTCCCGCTACCAGCACGGCACGGACCTGCTGTCCGCCTCCGACGAGGACGTGGCGGACACCCTCGCCTCCGGCGCCACCGGCACCGTCCTGGCCACCAAGGCCTTCCTCCCACTGCTCCTGAAGTCGGCCGGGCCGGACATCGTCACCATGGTCTCCGGCTGCGGGGAGACCGGCCACCACCGGTCCGACGCCCACGCCGCCTTCTACGCCGCCAAGAGCGCGCAGGCCGGCTTCACCGAGATCCTCTCCCGCAGGCTTCGCGACCAGGGCGTCCGCGTCATCTCCCTCTACCCGCCGGACTTCGAGAACCACGACCCGCTCTCGGAGTCCTGGGAGGGCGCGCCGCGCACGGCGAAGGACCCGCTCACGGCGCAGTCGCTCGTGGACTGCATCTTCTTCGCGATCGGTCAGCCCCGCGACTGCTTCATCAAGTCCTTCCACTTCGAGCAGGTCTGACGGCCACGCGCGCGGCGTACGGACCTCCCGGGGCGGCGGCCACCGACCGGTCGGTGCGGAGCGTTGGATGCGGGCGCCGCACCGCTGAACGGCCCCTGACGGCACCCTGACCGTCGGCCGCCGACGGAGGTCGTGTGGAATGGGGGCCATGGCGAGAGGAAACGACGGGCAGCGACCCGCCACCGGCATACCGGCGCGGCCCCCGATGAACGGCCCCGACGCCGACGAGCCTCCCGAGCACTGGCGCTACGCCCGCCACCTGGAGGCCCTGGCCGCGGCGCCGGGCCCGGGCCCGGGCGCGGGCGCGCAGGCCGAGGCGGAGGTCGTGGCCGCCGTGCTGCGCGATCCCGACCGGGTGATGGCCGAGAGCGCGGTGGTCACCCATCTGGACCGGCGGGCCGTGCAACTGCTGGCCGAGGAGGAGTTCCCCGCCTGGGCCCGGGCCATGGCCGCCGCCCTCGCCGGCCGGGCCTTCCCCGAGCGCCGGCTGCGGGAGTGGAACCTGCTCAAGGCCGTCACCCGCGGCGAGGCCTGGTCCGCCGAGGAGCTCACCGCCGCCTCCGACTGGTGCCAGCGCACCGCGGCCCGGCTGTTGACCTCGTACGAGGCCTTGGCCCTGCTGGCCACCGACGCCCGCACCCGCCGCGTCCGCAACGCGGCCGCCGAACGCCTGCGGCGCGGCACCGGGCTCTGAACGGCGGACCGGGGTCCGGTCAGCCGTTCGCCCGGTCCCGGAGCGGAGCGTCGGTCGCGTCGGGTGACGGTGGTTCAGGTGAACGGACCGGGCGACCGATGTCCGACGGCCACCCGGGGCGGGTCTTCGCGGCGAAGTCCGCGAAGTCGGCCCTCAGGTACCGGGGGTCGACAGGCTTCAGCCGGATCTGTTTCCGGTCGTCCGCCCACCAGATCTCGAAGTCGCCGACCGCGCCTTCGGTCGGCCAGGACTCGCTCCGTCGCGGCAGGAGCAGGACGTCGACGAAGCCTTCGACATCGAGGCCGATGTCCACGACGATCCCGATCGCACCGGGACGCGGCACCTTGACGACCGTGCCCCTGAACACCTGCCCGAAGACCAGGCCTTCCCGAATCCGCTCCCACCGTGCGTCCGTCACCACGGAGCCATGGTCCCACCCGCGCACCGAATTCCTCGACCTGCTCGGGAAGACGGCCGAGGAGCAGGTCCGACCCGAGCCAGGTACCGGAATATTGCGTGTTCGCCCCGCCGGTCGCGGACGTAGCCTCGGGGCGTGTTCCAACTCCTCCTCGCCGTATCCGCGTTCACCGTGGCCGCCGCCGTGTACGCGGTCATCGGCCTGCGGTGGTGGCGTCGGGCACGGCTGCGGCGTGCCGTCCTCCGGCTGGTCTCCGGCCTGGAACTGGAGCCGTACCACGCCGCCGAGTTGAGGTCCGAGGAGATCGAGGCGGCGGCGGCCGAGCTGCTCCTCGGCGGGTACCTCGACATCGACGGGGAAGGGGCGGCGCGGCTGACCGACGCGGGCCGCGACCCGGGTCGGACGCCGCCCGGCCACCCGTTGCCCGCCGCTCTGCTGGACGCCGTACGCCGGTACGACCCCGAGCCGGTGTCGATCGGCTGTATCGACCGGTACGACACGGAGTACCTGATCGGGCGCAGTGCGTACGCACGGGACCGGGACGCCCTGCTGCCCCGGATCACCCGGATCCCGCGGACGCCGACGCATGACCGGGGGCGGCTGCTGGACTGCTGCGGGTGCGTGGGGATCGTCCTGCTGGTCGGTTTCTGGTGCGTGGCGGGCGTCCTGCTGCTGCACGCGTACCCGCACGGCCCGCGGGAGTGGGCCGCCTCCGCGGTGGCCGCCGCGAGCCTCGCGGCGCTCGGCTTCGCCGAAGGCGCCGACCGGGCGATCCGCGCGCGCACGGCC
Source organism: Streptomyces sp. CLCI03 (assembly GCF_053615355.1). NCBI lineage: Bacteria > Bacillati > Actinomycetota > Actinomycetes > Kitasatosporales > Streptomycetaceae > Streptomyces > Streptomyces sp. CLCI03. Next base: position 7,386,061 of record NZ_CM132132.1, read on the forward strand.
TGCGAGGACCCGCTGGGGGACCACGCCCGGAAGCAGGTGCACCCCGCGCTCGCGGCGCTGGACGAACGGCAGCGGGAGCGCGTCCGCCGGAGCGCCGACGACGACCGCGGATGGCACGGTGTCGTGTATGAGGTCGACGACCCGGGCGAGGGCGACGACGACCTGACGGACGAGGACGACGACTGGTGGAACGCCTACCACTACCGGGCTGCCGACGAGGACGACGAGGACGGCAAGCCCGTCGGCTGACCGGGCCGCCTGAAGGGATCCTCCCGCGACACCGGCCGCTGATCGGACGCGCAAGCGGAGTGCGTGGCGGTCACCCATCTCCGGCTCCACGCACCGCAGTTGCCGAGAGCCGCGGCGGGGCCCCGGACCTGTACGAGCCCCGGCACCTGCCGGCGGCCACCGCTCGGACCCGGCGCACGCGCGTCGCGCCATCGGCCCGAGCGCCGAGGGCGTAGCACAGGACGGACAGGAAACCGGAATCACATGATGATCGCGTTTACATCTCGTCACGCGTCGATCCAGGGCGTAAGGTGCCGTTACCCGGCCGGGTATCAGCGTGAAAATCGATGCCACTTCGCTGGAGGACGACTCTCCGTGCCGCACGTTTCACAAGCTTCCGTCACGACCCCCGACGGTGAGCCGACCCCGCCCGTGCCCACCACGTACGAGGAGGTCAAAGGCTGGTTCTCGGCGTACGACCAAGTGCTCTTCGACTGGTTCCTGACACGTCAGAACAGCGACGAGGAGCAGCTGGGTGACCTGCTGGAGCTCGGTGCCTTCATGGGCAAGAGCGCGATCTTCCTCGGCCGGTACCTCCGGCCCGGCGAGGAGTTCACCGTCTGTGACCTCTTCGACTCGCCCGCGACGGACGACTTCAACGTCGCGGAGAACCGCAGCTCCTACCCCACGCTCACGCGCCGCGGCTTCGAGACGAACTACCTGGCCTTCCACGAGGCGCTGCCGACGCTGATCCAAGCCCCGACCTCGGTCGTCGCCGACCGGGTCAAGCCGACGAGCTGCCGGTTCGTGCACGTCGACGCCTCGCACCTCTACGAGCACGTCGCCACGGACATCGCGTCCTCGCGTCTCGTCGCGACCCCGGACGCGGTGGTGGTCTTCGACGACTACCGTTCCGAGCACTGCCCCGGCGTCGCGGCCGCCGTCTGGAGCGCCGTGGTCACGGGCGACCTGCACCCCATCTGCGTCTCGGGCTCGAAGCTCTACGCGACCTGGGGAGATCCGGAGCCCCACCAGGCTGCCCTGCTCGCGTGGCTGGAGGGGCGCAGCGACCTCTGGCACGGTGTGGACGTGATCGACGGACGCCCCCTGGTACGCATCGGGGACGAGGGCGTGGTCGCACCGGCGCCCCCGCAGCCTCTGCACCCCGCGCCGCCGGCGGAACCGGCTCCGGCGCCCGCTCCCGCCGCCGCGCAGCGGCCCGCCCCGCCCAGGCCCGGTGCCCGCTGGCGCAAGCTGGCCAAGGACCTGCTCCCGCCCGTGGTCACCCGCGCGATCGTGGCGCGCAACCGCCGCCGCAGGGGCTGACACCGCAGGCCGGCGCGTTCCCCGGACCGGATCCGGTCCGGGGAACGCGGGGCAGGCGTACGCGGGGCAGGCGTACCCGGGTCAGATGCCGCGGCGCACCCGGGCCGCACGGCGGGCCTCGGCCTGCTGACGCGCCTCGATCGTCTTGCGGGACTCCTTGCCCCGGCCCGGGCGGGTGCCGATGCCGCGGAAGGCCAGGTCCGAGCCCGAGGGCTTGCCCTTGGCGTCGGTCGGCGCGGAACCCGCCAGCGGGACCCCGGAGGGAGCCTTGGCGCCGGTGATGCGGGTCAGTGCGGCCTCGCCGGACCGTACCTGCGTGATCGTCGGCCGGATCCGGGCGTCGGCGAGCAGGCGGACCATGTCCCGACGCTGGTTCGGGGTGACGAGGGTGACGACCCGGCCGGATTCGCCGGCCCGGGCGGTACGGCCGCCCCGGTGCAGATAGTCCTTGTGGTCGGCGGGCGGGTCCACGTTGACCACGAGGTCGAGGTCGTCGATGTGGATGCCGCGCGCCGCGACGTTCGTGGCGACCAGGACGGTGACGGCCCCGGTCTTGAACTGCGCCAGGGTCCGGGTGCGCTGCGGCTGCGACTTGCCGCTGTGCAGGCCCTCCGCCCGTACGCCCATGGCCCTCAGGTGCTTCACGAACTGGTCGACCCCGTGCTTGGTGTCGAGGAACATCAGCACCCGGTTGTCCCGGGCCGCGATCTCGGTCGCCGCCGAGACCTTGTCGGCCGCGTGGATGTGCAGGACGTGGTGGTCCATCGTGGACACCGCGCCCGCCTGCGGGTCGACGGAGTGCGAGACCGGGTCCTTCAGGTACTTCCGGACGAGCTGGTCCACATTCCGGTCCAGGGTCGCCGAGAACAGCATCCGCTGTCCCGCGTGGTGCACCTGGTCCAGGATCTCGGTGACCTGCGGCATGAAGCCCATGTCACACATCTGGTCGGCCTCGTCGAGCACGGTGATCTTCACGCGCTCCAGGTGTACGTCCCGCCGCCCCACCAGGTCGCTGAGCCGCCCGGGGGTGGCCACCACGACCTCGGCGCCGGTGCGCAGGGAACTGACCTGGCGGCCGATGGACAGCCCGCCGACCACGGTGGCCATCCGCAGCTTCAGCGCCGCGGCATACGGTTCCAGCGCCTCGGTCACCTGCTGCGCCAGCTCGCGCGTCGGTACGAGGACCAGGGCCAGCGGCCGCTTCGGGTCCGCCTGCTGCCCCGCGGTACGGGCCAGCAGTGCCAGGCCGAAGGCGAGGGTCTTGCCCGAGCCCGTCCGGCCACGGCCGAGGACGTCCCGGCCGGCCAGCGCGTTCGGGAGCGTCGCGGCCTGGATCGGGAACGGCTCCGTCACGGCCAGCGAGGCCATGGTCTCCACCAGCTGGGCGGGCAGGTCGAGCTCGGCGAAGGACTTCACCGGCGCGAGCGCGGGCTCCTTCGGCGCGTGCATCGTGAACTCACCCTGCGGGCCGAGGGTCCGGGCGGCCTTGGCGGGGGTTCGGGCACCGGCCTTGGCACCGCCCTTCACACCGAAGCGCCCATGAGCTGACGGATTCCTCATGCAGGACCTTTCGAAGCAGAAAGAAGGGGAGGGAAGAAAAGAAGATGGTCAACCGCCCATGGTACCAGCGGGGCCTTAAACCTCCCCGGCGGTCAGTTCCCCCGACCGCACCTGGGCACAGTGGGCGCGGATCTCGACCGCGGCGCGGCCGAACCAGTCCGCGATCACGGCGATCTCGTCGGGGGTGTAGTCGGCGAAGAGGGTGGCCAGCCGGTCGTACATCGGCTGGTACACGGCGATGACCCGCGCGGCGGCCATGGGATCGGCCACCACCCGGACCCGGCGCCGGTCGGCCGGGTCGGGGACGCGCCGCGCGTACCCGGCGCGTTCGAGGCGGTTGAGCACCCCGGTGACGGCTCCCGTGGTCAGGTCGAGGAGTCCGGCGAGATCGCCGGCGGCGAGCGGGGTCTCCCCGGCGCCCAGGATGTGTCCCAGGCAGGTCAGGTCGGTGACGTTGAGCCCGAGCAGCTGCGCCACCTCCTGCTGGCCGACGATGCCCAGGGCGACGTACTGGTCCATGCGCGCGATCGCCTCGCCGGCCGTGGCCGGGGGGCGGGTCTTGCCCTGCACCCAAATACTCCTTAGGATCTAAGTTACTTAGTGAGTGAGATGCTTACCTCGCGAAATAAGCTTCCCGCTCTCGTGAGCGTACTGCTGAAGGTCGGACCAGGGAGAATCATGAGCGCGCACGGCCACGTAGACCTCGGCCACACGGTGGCCGGCTGGACCGGGACCACCCTGGCCCTGCTGGGCTTCGCGGGAGCGGGCGCCGCCGTGTGCGCGGCCTGGTTCCCCGGGATCTGGCTCGGCCTCGGCGTCGTCGTCGTGGCCGGGATCGTCACCTGGGTGCTGCATCTCGCCGGATGGGGCAAGCCGAGCGGACCCCGGCCCGAGGCCGACTGGGACTGGCGCGTCCGGGACGCCGGCGCCCACGCGGGGCATGCCGACTGCCTGGGCTGCCGGGCCGGAGGACCGCGGCGGGCCCGCGCGGCGGCCCTGCCGTCTCCGACCACCGCGTCGCTGCCCGCCGCGGACGGCGGCGCGTGAACACGTGGGCTCCGAGGCCCTCCCGAAGCGACCCCTGAAGCGCCCTCCGAAGGCCTCCTGAAGGGCTTCTCGAAGGGCTCCCGGATGATCCGCTCCCTCATTTCGCGGACAAGGCGGCCAGAAGTTCGAATGTACGGCTTGCCCCGGTCGGCCGCGTTCAGCGTGTGCTCCGGGGGACCGTTGGGCAGGATCGAGACGGCCGCGTGTGCGGCCCGCAGTGGAACGTTGTGAAGGATCAGCCAGATGGCAACAGGCATCGTGAAGTGGTTCAACTCGGAGAAGGGGTTCGGCTTCATCCAGCAGGACGACGGCGGCCCCGACGTGTTCGTGCACTTCTCCGCGATCGAGACCACCGGGTTCAAGTCGCTGGAGGAGAACGCGCGCGTCGAGTACTCCGTCTCCCAGGGGCCCAAGGGTCCGCAGGCCGAGAAGGTGGTTCCCCTCAGGTAGTCCACTTCACGGGCCGCGCCCGTGACGCGAAGCCCCGCCGGTCCGCCCGGCGGGGCTTCGCGCGTCCCGGGCGCCCGCGCTACCGCGTCCGCGCCGGATTCGGTCCACCGCCGGGCCCGATCGCGCGGTGGAGGGCCATCAGCAGCCGCCACAGGTGGTCCGCCAGGGTCTCCGGATCCGCTCGGATGTCCTCGTGCAGCCAGTCCGCGAGGACGCCGGTGAACGCGGCGGCGACCGCCGACCCGACCAGCTCGGGGTGCGGGGCGCCCACCGCCGCGCGTTCCGCCACCGCCCGGGCGCGCAGTTCCCGGTGGAGGCGCCTGCCGAGCGGGCCGTCGCCGCCCGGGAGCAGCAAGGTCCGGTAGAGCGGCGCCCGGCCGGCCGCCTCCGCCAGGAAGGCGGCCAGCGCGGCGGGGGGCCGGGCCGGGGGGAGCGGTGACGGGCCGGTCTGCCAGGCGTGCAGGGCGTCGACCGCCGCGTGCACCACGTCCGCGCACGCGTCCACGGCCAGCGCGGTGAGGTCCTCGTAGTGCAGGTAGAAGGTGGCCCGGCCGACGCCGGCCCGGCGGACCACCGCCGAGACGCTGACCTCGGCGAGCGGCCGGTCGGCGCACTCGGCCAGCAGGCTCGTCCGTAGCCGCCCCTTCGTCCGGGCCGTACGGGGGTCCTCCGCGCGCGGGTCCTTCGTACGGGGTTCCTCCGGGCTCACGAGGCCAGCAGCGCCGCGCCGAGGGCGAGGGCCCCGGGCAGGGCCTGGGCCACCAGGATCCGGCGGTTGGCGGTGGCCGCCCCGTAGACCCCGGCGACGATCACGCAGACGAGGAAGAAGATCTGGGTGGCGAGCGAGTCGATGACGAGCGACCAGACCAGGCCGGCGGCGAGGAAGCCGTTGTAGAGGCCCTGGTTCGCGGCGAGCGGCGCGGTGAGGCGGGCGGTGTCCGCGTCGAAGCCGGACAGCGCGCGTCCCGGGGGCCGCTGCCACAGGAACATCTCCAGCACCATGAAGTACACGTGCAGGGCGGCCACGAGGCCGATCAGGATCTGAGCGACCGTGTGCATGGCCGCCTCCACTTCTCGGGTTCGGTGTGCGGATCGGTGTGCTCGGTGAGCGGGGCGACGTACCGACCGGTATACCGGTCGGTATTTTCTGGACAACTGTACAGGAAGTCCGGTCGTCGGCCCCCGCCGCTACGCTGGCCCGATGACCGAGCAGGCACCCCTGCCGAAGCCCAACGGACTCCTCTACGAAGACTTCGGCACCGGGCGGCACCGTGAGAGCTCCCTCGTCCGGCACGCGCTCGGCAGCGTGCACGAGGAGGAACTGGTCGCGGGCCTCGCGGGCGGCATCGGCTTCATGTACTTCGTCTTCGAGTACGCCGGGCACCCACCCCTGCTGACGATCGTGGCTCAGGCCCACCCCGACCCCTGGGTGGAAGCCGCCCTCGACCGGCTCGGCGTCCCCTACGAGATCACCCACAGCTCCCGCCCCCGCTGGGACCGCGTGCACACCGCCCTCGACGCGGGCCGGCCGGTGTTCTGCGCCGTCGACCGGTCCCGGCTCCCCTGGCACGGCGGGATCCCGGACGCGATGGCCGGAGCCGATCCGTACACCGTGGTCCTCGCCGGGTACGAGGGCGACATCCTCCACGTCGAGGACGGGGCCCCGGCCCCCTACCGGATCGCGGAGCGGGAGTTCGGCGAGGCCTGGACCGGCCACCGCAAGGGCCGTCACCGGATGCTCGTACCCACCGGCCCCGCCGTCGGATCCCCCGACATCGACGGGGCCGTGGCCGCCACCGCCGCGCGCCTCACCGGGCCCGTGCTGGGCAACAGGTTCGACGTCAACTTCGGCCTCTCGGGCATGGAGAAGCTCGCCGCCCAGCTGCGCGACGTCCGTACCAGGACCGGCTGGGAGCGCCGGTTCGGCACCCCGGAGGCGTTCCTCGCGGGGACCCGACGGCTGTACGCGTGCCTGGAGGAGGAATGGACCGCTCCCGGCGCCACCCGCCCCCTCTACGCGGACTTCCTCGACCTCGCGGGACGACCGGAGGCGGCCGCCCTGTTCCGCGATGCGGCCGGCAACTGGTCCCGGCTCGCGGAACTGGCGCGCGCGGCCGACCCGGACGCGGACGCCCCCGGGCGACGGGCCCTCTTCGACGAGCTCGCCGCCTTGGTGGACGGCGCCCTCGCCCTGGAGCGCCGGGCCGTCACCCTGCTCTGAACCCCCGGGCTCAGAGGTGTGCGTCCAGGAACGCGCGGAACTCCTCGCGCGTCATCGGTCCCGCCTGGCTCGCGACCGCCTCGCCGTCCTTGATGAGTACGGCGGTCGGTGCGCCCGTCACCCCGTAACGCCTGGTCGGCTCGGGGCAGCGGGTCATGTCGGTGCGGACGGCGGTGAACCGTGTGCCGTACTCCTCGATCAGCTCTCCGACGACGGAGTCCATCGCGCGGCACGCCTCGACGGCCTTGGGCCAGGTGCCGCAGAAGTACGCGAGAACGGGTCCGGTCGTCATCGAGAGGATGAAGTCGAACTCCTGGTTCTCCAGTGGCTGGTGCACCCGACGTGTCATACGTGTCGCTCCTCGCTCGTGCGCCGCCCCGGATCGGGAGGGCGGCCCCCATCATCGCCGCCGCACCGGTCCGCGGCCGCCGGGTCCGTTGTCAGTGGTGGCTGTGAAGCTGAACGGTATGGACGACAGGATGCTTCGGCGCCGGGTCTACGGCGCCGACCACGAGGACCCCGACCCAGGGCCGCGCCCGGGACACACCTACGGCGAGCTGGTCGGCGGGCCGCTCGACGGGCTCCTCCTGGACATCACCGGCTGGAGCGCGCCCCAGCTCGCGGAGGAGGCCAGGCTCCCGACCGAGATAGGGCGCTACGGAGCGGGCGGCCGCGCCCACTACCGCCGCCGCGCGGGGGACCCGGGTCACTGGGACTGGACGGGAGACGGCCGCTGACGGTCTCAGGCGTCCCGGCTCACCTTGCGGGCCCACAGCACCAGCGGCACCTGCAGGGGCAGTCGGCCGAGCGTCACGGCCCGGGTGCGGGGGGAGCCGTGGCGCGCGTCGACGGCCATCTTCACGTTCGCCGGGAACACGCCGACGAAGAAGGCCGCGGTGGCCAGCGCGGCCACCCGGCGGGTGCGCGGATGGGCGACGCCGACGGCGAGTGCCAGTTCGGCCGCCCCGCTCGCGTACGTCCACGCGCGCGGGCTGCCCGGCAGCGAACGGGGCACGGTCGCGTCGAACTTCCCGGGCACGGCCGCGTGGGCGACCGCCGCCGTGGCCAGCAGGCCGGCCAGCAGGAGGGGGGAGGAGGCGCGGGGCATCGTGGGGTCCTCTCGAAGGTGTCCGGGGCCGCGATCCTACTCGTGAGTAGTCGCCGGTGCGGCCGGGCGGTCGGGCCCCGCGGGCGCCGGCCGTGACACCCCGGTCCGACTGCCCGAACGCCCTGGTCCGGGCCACCCGGGTGGCCCGGATCCGCGGCCGGACGGGGGGCCGCGGTGGCGGCCCCGGGAAAATCTTCGAAGAATTTCCCGGAGGCTGTCGATCCGGGCGTCTCCCGTTCGACGCAAGGGTGAGAGGCGGGGAGAGTCCCCGCCCTCCCGACCGAGGAGTCACCATGCCGCGCTTCCTGACGATGATCCGTATCAACGAGCAGGACCTGCCCGCCGACACCGCCTTCCCGCCCGAGTTCGAGCAGCGCATGGGTGCCCTCCTGGAGGAGATCACCAAGGCCGGCGTCATGCTCGACACCGCCGGACTGCTCCCGACCTCCGAGGCCACCCGCCTCAGCTGGTCCGACGGGAAGATCAGCTACACCGACGGCCCCTTCACCGAGACCAAGGAGGTCGTCGGCGGCTACTCCCTCAGCCAGTGCAAGGACAAGGCCGAGGCCATCGAGTGGACCCGGCGCTTCCTGGAGATCCACCCGGCGGAATGGAAGATCAGCGCCGAGGTCCGGGAGATCCAGGAGATGTGATCCCGCGCGCCCGCGCCGCGTTTGCCCTGCCTCGTCACGGCTGCTCTGATGGGTGGCCGTGACGGCAGTGAGTGCGGCCCAGGCGGTCGAAGCGGTGTTCAGGATCGAGTCCGCGCGGATCATCGCCTCGGTCGCCCGTGTCGTGCGGGACGTGGGCATCGCCGAGGAGATCGCCCAGGACGCCCTCGTCGCGGCGCTGGAGCAGTGGCCGCGGGAGGGGGTCCCGGACCGGCCCGGCGCCTGGCTCATGACCACCGCCAAGCACCGTGCGATCGACCTCGTCCGCCGCAAGGAGACCTACGCGCGCAAGCTCGCGGAGGTCGGCCGGAGCCTGGAGGACGTGCCCCCGCCCGCCGAGCCGGCCGACCCCGAGGACATCGACGACGACCTGCTGCGCCTGATCTTCACCTCCTGCCACCCCGTGCTCGCCACCGAGGCCCGGATCGCGCTCACCCTGCGCCTGATGGGTGGGCTCACCACCCAGGAGATCGCCCGCGCCTTCCTCACCTCCGAGGCCACCGTCGCCCAACGCATCGTCCGGGCGAAGAGGGCCCTGGCCAAGGCCGGGGTGCCCTTCGAGGTCCCGTACGGCGCCGACCGCGAAGCGCGCCTCTCCTCCGTCCTGGAGGTCATCTACCTCGTCTTCAACGAGGGGTACTCGGCCACCGCCGGTGACGACCTCGTCCGGCCCGCCCTGTGCGAGGACGCCCTGCGCCTGGCCCGCGTACTGGCAGCCCTGATGCCCGAGGAGCCCGAGGCGCACGGCCTGGCCGCGCTGCTGGAGTTCCAGGCCTCCCGGATCGCCACCCGCACCGGCCCCGACGGCGAGCCGGTGCTGCTCGCCGACCAGAACCGGTCCCGGTGGAACCGCATGCTCATCCACCGGGGCGCCCGGGCGCTGGGCCGGGCGGGGAACGGCCCGTACGCCGTCCAGGCCGCGATCGCCGGCTGCCACGCGGCGGCGGTCCGCTACGAGGACACGGACTGGCCGAGGATCGCCGCGCTGTACGGGCGCCTCGTCCAGCTGATCCCGTCCCCGGTGGTGGAACTCAACCGGGCGGTGGCCGTCTCCATGGCCGAGGGCCCGGCGGCGGCCCTGCCCTTGGTCGACGCCCTGGCCCGGGAACCGGCCCTGCGCGCCTACCACTTGCTGCCCAGCGTACGGGGAGACCTGCTGGAGCGGCTGGGCCGGAGCGAGGAGGCCCGGGCGGAGTTCGAGCGGGCGGCCTCCCTCACCCGCAACGCACAGGAACGCACCCTGCTGCTGGGCCGCGCGGCCCGCCTCTGAGCGACACCGCGACCCGAGGACCGCCCTCGCACCGCCGCACACCCTTGCCGCGCATGTTTACGTCATATACTTTGTGTACGTCATAAACGTGCGCGCCCAGTGGTCGGGGTCGTGGTCGGAGAGGAGGGGCCTCGATGCCCCGTGAGCCCCGCGGGCCGAGCGGATCCACCGCACCGCCCGACCTCGACACCGTCGCCGACCTGCTGTGGCGGGTGGACGCCGAACGGACGGCCGAGGGTCGCGCGCGCCTCACCCCGCGCCGGATCGTCGACGCGGCCGTCGCCGTCGTCGACGCCGACGGGCTGGACGCGCTGTCGATGCAGCGCGTCGCCACCGAGCTGGGCTGCACGGCGATGGCCCTCTACCGGCACGTGCCCGGCCGCGAACACCTGCTCGCGGCCATGGCCGACACCGCCGGCGGCCGCCCGCCCGCAGCCCCCGGGGTGGGCTGGCGCGCCGAGGTGGAGGCCTGGGTCGACGCGCTGTGGTCGACGTACCGCGCCCATCCGTGGATGGTGCGGGTCCCCACGGTCAGCGCCCCGGTCGGACCGAACCAACTCGCCTGGTTCGAGGCACTGCTGAGTCCGCTCGCCCGCTCCGGCGCCGCCCGCGACGAGCTGATCCCGCTCGCCACCTTCATCTCGGGCGCCGTGCGCGACCTGGCCAGGGTCGCCACCGAACTCGACCCGGCCGGCGCCGCCTCGTACGGACGCATCCTCGCCGAGCGCCTCGACCCCGGGAACTTCCCCACATTGTGCGCGCTCGCGGGCGAGGCGGGCCTGGACGAGGAGGAGGACGGCGCCGTCGACCCGATCGTGGCCTGCGGCATCGCCCGCCTGCTCGACGGAATCGAGAAGTCTCCACCCGCACGAGAGGAAGACGGAAACCGATGAACGAGAAACACCTCTTAAGGCTCACCGGAATCTGCGGCGTCACGGCGGGCGCGCTCGCCGCCGTCGCCGTACCGCTGTACTTCGTGCACTCCGGACCGCCGCCCGCCGGCAACGTCCTGGCCCGTATCCTCCTCAACCTCCTGACCTGCGCCGCCCTGCTCGTCTTCCTCGCGGGCCTGCGCCACGTCATCCGCGGCGCGGGACCCGCCTTCGACGGGCCGGCCGGCCTCGTCTTCGGCGCGGGCCTGGCCTACGTGACCATCACCCTGGTCGCCGCGTCCGTCGAGGCGGGCATCGTCCTGGAGAACCCCGGCGGAGGCCTCGACCCGACCGTGGACGGCCCGCTCGCCCACGCCAACATGCTGCTGCACGGCTCGGCCGCCCGGCTGCTGACCGCCGTCCTGCTCACCGCCGCCGGGTACGCGATCCTGCGCGCCGGGATCCTGCCCCGCTGGACCGGGTACACGGCCTACGCCGTCGCCGCCGTCAACCTCGCCTTCGTCCCCTCACTGTTCTTCGGGACGGATGCCGCCCGCTTCTACAGCGCCGTGGGCTGGGGCAACACGGCGCTGACGGCCGCCCTCCTCGTCTACTGGGCGTTCGCGGTCGGGATCGCCGTGCTGCGGCGCACCTCGGCGGCCGGCCTACGGGGGGCGGCCCGACCGGCCTGACCGGACCGACCGGCCCGACCTGCCTGACCCGGGGGCGCGGCTCAGCCGCGGCGGGCGAACGCCGCCACGTCCAGCGGGGTCCGTACGGGCCGCCGCGGCGCGGTCAGCGCGATGGGCCGACGGAACCCGCCGGACCGGGAGATCTCCTGCACGGTGAGGCGCAGCGCCTCCTGGAAGTCGCCCATGGTCCGGCGGGCCGCCGGGGTGTCGACGTAGAGGGAGTTCATGTGCAGCCCCTCCGTGTCCCGTTGGAACCACGAACAGGCCCCGTTGGCGCGCGCCGACCACACATGGGTGGTCGGCCGCCAGTCGTCGTGACGCTCGGCCCCGGGGCACTTGCGCATGTCGATGTACGAGAAGAAGTTCACCGGGTGCGGCCAGGAACGGGCGGCGAACTCCTCGGGCGCCAACAACTCCCACGCCCGCACGAACGGCACGTCGAGGTGGCGCATCATCTCGCCGAACCCGGCTCGCACCGAAGCCATGACCTGGGCGAAGTCCCGGCCCGGCGAGGCGTCGAACTCGATGGGCAGGGTGTTGACGAACCAGCCCACCGAATGCGCCCAGGTGTCCCTGCCGCGCTCACTGACCGGCATCAGGCCGCGGTAGACGCCCGGACCGCCGGCCTCGCGCAGGCAGACGGCGACCGAGGCGAGCACCCCCATGAACGGCTTGCCGTCGACCGCCAGGCACGTCTTCTCGAACACCTCGGCCTCGGCGGCGTCCAGCAGGGTCGAGGCCTCGTTGACGATCGGGTACATCCGGCCCGGTTCGACGCCCAGGTCGAGGGGGAAACGCGGGAAGAACTCGCCTGCCTCCCCCATGAACGCCTTCCAGCAGTCGAGGCGTTCGTCGCGGGCGTCGATGGACAGGTAGCGCCGGCGCTGTTCCTCGGCGAAGTCGAGATAGCTGGGGGCGGGCGGCAGTTCGACGCTCTCGCCGCGGCACAGGGCCTCGTACCCGAGCGACACCTCGCGGGCCACGATCGGCATCGACATGCCGTCGCAGACGATGTGGTCGAAGGCGAGGTAGACCGTCGCGGAGTCCTCACGCTCCACCGCACCCATGATGAACAGCGGCCAGGAGAGGGTGTCGATGCTCCGCTTGAACCGCTCGACGAGGAACTCGCGCAGCAGGTCGGAGGTCTCGAAGGCGGCCACCTGCTGGGGTTCGAGGGCCAGGGAGGCGGGGTCGAAGGGCTCACAGGCCACCTCGCCCGCCAGCCGGCGGAACGCACACCGCAGGACCTCGTGCCGCTGCACGAACGAGAGCAGGGACTGCGCCAGCGCCCCCTCGTCCAGCGGACCGACCACTTCGAAGGTCACCGCGACCCAGGACGCGACCGGGTCGTCGGCGGCCCTGCTCTCCTCGGCGACGGTGAAGTGCTTGTCCTGGTTGAAGGACGCCTTCCTGCCCACCGGGTCACCCGTGTCGGCGGCCTCAGCCGCCGTGGACCTGAGCCGCCACTCGACCACCCGACCGGGTGCCATGTGGTGCATCTCCAGAGGAAACTGCCGCATTCCGTCATCCCTTCGCCCCCGAGTCAACCCCCAGGCCCTAACGACCCCCGGCCCGGGGAAGTGACGAATTCACTCGGGCCGGTCCGGCCGCGGGGCGTCGGCGGGAGTTCACCGGGGGTTCAGCCGGGCTCTCCAACGCCGAGCCGGCGCGCGCGTTCACGCTGAGCGAGGCGACGGTGAAGACCCATGTGGCCCGCATCTTCGCGAAGTTGTCGCTGCGCGATCGGGCCCAGGCCGTCGTCCTCGCATACGAGACGGGCCTGGTGACACCGGGATCGGTCACCGCTCCATGTCCGGGACCCCCGCCGGCGCCGGCGGGGTGATCCCGGCCGGCGGGCCGTCAGGGCACCAGCTCCACCATCACGGTGCGCGGCAGCGAGGGATTGCCCGCCGCTGCCTCCGCCACCTGATGGTCCTCGTCGGAGAGCAGCTCGGTGATGGCCTCGGGCGGCAGCGCCGGGTGGGCGGCCGCCCGAGGCCGGGACGTACGGTCCGCCAGGCAGGCGAGCAGAGCCGGGCCGGTCGCGTGGGGGTGCTCGGCGATCTCCTTGAGCACTCTCCGTACCCCCGGCCGATGCTGCGTCAGGTACTCCAGAAGGGGACCGGACGCGTCGGGGTTGGCGGCCACCGCGGCGAGGACCTGCACCCCGTGCCGGGCGACCATGGCGCGCAGCGACTCCTCGGACAGCCCGGGGTGCGGGGCGATGGCCCGGACCACGGACGCGTCCGCATCGACCGCCAGCGCCTCGCGCAGATGCGGGGGCAGATCGCGCCGCTGTGCCACGAGCATCCGTACGGCAGCGTGGCGGGACCCGGCCAGCTCGGTGAGTTCGGCGGGCGTGGCGGCGGCGATCCGCGGCAGCGCGTTCCAGGCCGCCCGGTCGCCGACCACCAGCTCGCTCAGCAGGTCGAGCGGTACATACGGATGCTCCGCGACGGCGCGCCGTACCTCGATCTCAGGATCGGCGGCCAAGACGCGGATCAGCTCCTGGCCGATCCCGGGGTTGCGCGCGAAAGCGATACGGAGCCCGGGATGCGACTCGGCGACGAGCCGGGCGTAGAGCGCCTGCGGCAGATCGGTTCGCTCGGACAGCGCCCACTTCAGCGGCAGTTCGGGGTCATCGGCCAGGGCGAGGACGGCTTCGAGCGGGGTGGACAGGTTGGCCGATACCGAGAGGCGGACCTCGGGATCCGGGTGGAGTGCGAGGCGGGCGGTCACGGGCGAGTCCGTCCAGAGCGCCAGTTCCTTCACGACCTCCTCGTCGGGGTCGGCGGCGAGCAGGTCCACGGCGTCCTGCGGCAGGCCGGGGCAGGAGGCCAACTTCCAGCGGATCTGCGCGTCCGGGTGCGTGGCGAGGAAGCGGGCCCACGCGAGGTTCCCGCGGCGCTCGTCGAGGAGGGCCACGGCCGCGTTCGGCATGGAACCGGGATCCACGTCGGCGGCGTCGAGCGTCCCTCCGTAGGCGAGGTGGCGGGCCATCGTGTCGGAGTGCGCGGCGAGTTCCAGGATCTGGTCGTGGCGCAGATCGGCGCGGTCGGCGAGGCCGTGGAGCAGGTCATCGGCGAACTGCGACTCGGGGTCGGCCCTCGCCTCCCGCAGCGCGAGCGTCAGCAGTCGGTCGACGAGCTCGGGCGGCAGCGCGGGATTGGCGGCCAGTCCGCACAGAAGGTGGTTCAAGGGCACTCTCCGGTCGGGGTGTGGGTCGAGGCGGCAACGGTCAGGGCGGCGGCCAACGCCTGGGCGTGGGGCTGTGGGCGCCGCCGCCGGGGGAGGACGAGCCCGATGTGCCGGGCGGGGCGCGGGGGTTCGACGCGGACCACGGCCGACTCCTGGGTCGGAGCGAGTGAGACCTGTGGGATCAGGGAGACGCCGACGCCTGCCGCGACCAGCGTCTGCGCGAAGAAGTAGTCGGTGGTGGAGGCCGCCACCCTGAGGTCGAAACCGGCGAGTTCCGCGTACCGGCGCAGGAAGGCCTCCGTCTTGAGGCAGCCCAGCACCCAGCGGTCGGCGCCCAGTTCGGCCAGGTCCACCGAGGTCCGGTCCGCGAGGCGGTGGCCGCGCGGCAGCACCAGCCACAGCGGATCCTCCATCAGCGGAACCCAGTCGAGCCCCGGACGCTCACCCGGGCTTACGGGTGGCGGCCCGTCGAAGTGGTAGGCCAGCGCGAGATCGGCCGCGCCGCCGCGCACCATCGGCACCGCGTCCTCGGGCTCGCTCTCCCGCACGGTCAGCTCCACCTCGGGGTGCTCCGCCACGAACCGGGCCAGCGCCGCGGGCAGCAGGTGCCGGCCCCCGCTGGTGAAGGTGGCGACGGTCATGCGCGGCCGTGGCGCCGTGAGCCGGTCGATCGCGTGACGGACCTGGTCCAGCTCGGCGGCGATCGACTCGGCCGCCTCCACCAGCAGTCGGCCGGGCTCGGTGAGGGTGACCCCGCGCGTGCTGCGCACCGCCACCGGGTGGCCGACCGCACGCTCCAGCGCGGCGATGTGCTGCGAGACGGCCGACGGGGTCAACAGCAGGGCGCCGGCGGCCCGGTTGAAGCTGCCGTGTTCGGCCACCGCCCGAAGGACACGCAGCCGCTGCACATCGATCATCAGTTTTCCTTACGATGCGTTCAGCGGGTGGTCGGTTCCGCTGGGGACGATACAGCGGCAGAGTCGAACGCATGAAGCGGATTCTTGTCATCGGCGGCAGCCGGTACTTCGGAAAGTCCCTGGTCACCGGGGCGCGCGAGGCGGGCGACGAGGTCACCGTCCTCAACCGGGGCTCCGGCGCGCCCCCGCCCGGCGTCGGCCGGCTCGTCGCCGATCGCGATGACGAGGCAGCGTTGCGGACGGCGCTCGGCCCGCGCGACTTCGACGTGGTCGTGGACCAGGTCTGCTACACACCGCTCCAGGCCGCCGTCGCCCGGCGGGTGTTCGCCGGGCGGACCGGCCGTTACGTCATGACCTCGACGATGGAGGTCTACGACCCGGCCACGCTCCCCGTCCCCGCCGTCCCCGCCGGCCCCGTCCCCGTCCCCGTCGCCGAGGCCTCGCTCGATCCCGCCCGGCTGCCGTTCGCGGGGGCGACGGGCCGGCCGCCCGAGGACTGGCCCGCGTACGTCTACGCCGAGGGGAAACGGCAGGCCGAGGCCGTCTTCCTGCGGGACCCGGTCTTCCCGTACGTCGGCGTGCGCGCCGCGCACGTCCTCGGCGGTGGCCCGGCGGAATTCACCGGGAGGCTCGCGCACTACGTGGAGCGGATCGCCGCCGGGACCGCCGTCGACGTCCACGAGGCCCCGTACGCCACCTCGTTCATCCATCACCAGGAGATGGCCGCGTTCCTGTACTGGACCACGGATCAGACCTTCACCGGGCCCGTCAACGCGGCCTCGCACGGTGCGCCCGACGTGATCGCGCTCTGCGAGGCGGTCGCGGCGCAGGTCGGACGCGACCCGTCGTACCGCGTGGTGGGGGAGGGTGCCGCTGCCTCGCCCTTCTCCTTCGACCGGGCCTACGCCATGGACAACGGCCGGGCCTCGGCGCTGGGCTTCGACTTCGGCCGGGTCGCCGACTGGCTGCCCGGGGCGATCGCCGAGACCGCGCACGAGACCGCGCGCGCGGCCGGTTGACGCGGTCACTGGTCTCCGACGCGTCGCTCCAAGGGAGTTGCTACCGACGAGTTGCTCACACTGAAGGTCACGCTGCCGGCCCGGTAGCGGTCGTCGGACCACTCGATCGGGCGGCCGGTGGCGGTCGCGGACACGTGTCGCTGGCGCAGCAGCGGGCTGCCGCGCCGGATCTGGAGCAGCCGGGCGTCCTCGCTGCCGGCCGCAAGCGCGTCGATGAGGTGCTCGCCGTAGTGGGCGGTGACCCCCGAGTCCTCGGCCAGGCTGTCCATGACGGAGCGGCAGTCCACCGGTAGCGCCTCGACGGCCGGCGCGACCCAGTCGGCGTAGGCGGTCCGCTCCACCATCGTGGGTTCCCCGTCGAGCAGTCGCAGCCGCAGCACGGCCAGGATCTCGGTACCCGGGGGCAGTGCGAGCCGCTCCGCCTCCTCGGCCGTGGCGGGCCTGCGGGCGCGGGTCAGGAAGCGACTGGCGGCCCGGTGCCCGAGCCCCTCGGCCCACTGGGCGAAGCTGTTCAGCTCGCCGAAGCTGTGCCGGCGCTCGCGGCGCAGGACGATGCGCCGCGCGCCTTGGCGGGAGCCGATCAGTCCCTCCGCGGCCAGGGTGGCGACCGCCTGGCGGACCGTCCCGCGCGACGCGGACCAGCGGGCCGCCAGGTCGCTCTCCGAGGGCAGGTGCGCCCCCACCGGGAGTTCGCCCGAGAGGATCGCCCGCCGCAGCGCCTCGGCGATCTCCAGGTACCTGGCCGTGCCCGCGTTCGTACCCATGCCCTTCGCCCCCTGTTCGCCGTGCACCGGTCTCCCATGATCATTCCAACAGGTTCTGTCACGGCTTCTTCCGGTCATTCTTCTCTCTTCTTCGAGTGGTGCTCCCGGGGACAGGCGCCGTTCACCGTCCGTACAGCGGGCCCGGGCGAACTGGAGCCAACTTGTTCAGACAAGTGAACCCACCCTCGTCTCCGGGAGAGACCGTGCTCAGTTCCTCCGCCCGTCGCGGTGCGGCCGTTCTGCTCAGCGCCGCCGTACTCACCACGCTCAGCGCGTGCGGTGCCGCCCCCGACCCGAAGTCCGGCGGCGCCGACGGCGCCAAGAACGGCGTGCAGCCGGGCGCCGCGACCTCGGTCGCCGACTTCGGCTCCTTGGAGGCCCTCGCCGCCGCCGCGCAGAAGGAGGGCGAGCTCAACGTGATCGCGCTGCCGCCGGACTGGGCGAACTACGGCGAGATCATCAAGGCCTTCGAGGCCAAGTACAAGATCAAGGTGAACAGCGAGAACCCGGACGCCTCCAGCTCCGACGAGATCGCCGCCGTCAAGTCCCGCAAGGGCCAGAAGCGCGCCCCCGACGTCCTCGACCTCGGGATCGCCTTCGCCCGCAGCGGCGCGGCCGAGAACCTCTTCGCCCCCTACAAGGTCACCGCCTGGGACAAGATCCCCGCCGCCCAGAAGGACGCCGACGGCCGCTGGACCAACGACTACGGCGGCTACGTCTCCATCGGCTGCGACGCCGCCCGGATCCCCACCTGCCCGCAGACCTTCGCCGATCTCCTCAAGCCCGAGTACAAGGGCAAGGTCGCCCTCAACGGCAACCCCACCAAGTCCGGCTCGGCCTTCGGCGGCGTCTACGCGGCCGCCCTCGCCAACAAGGGCTCCTTCGCCGACATCCAGCGCGGCATCGACTTCTTCGGACAGCTGAAGAAGAGCGGCAACTTCATCCCCGTCGAGTCCACCCCGGCCACCGTGGAGAAGGGCGAGACGCCCATCTCCATCGACTGGGACTACCTGAACGCCGGCTACGCCGACCAGTTCAAGGGCAAGGGCGTCGACTGGAAGGTCGCCGTCCCCGCCGACGGCGTCTACGCCCAGTACTACTCGCAGGCCATCAACAAGGACGCCCCGAACCCGGCGGCCGCCCGCCTGTGGCTGGAATTCCTCTACAGCGCCGAGGGCCAGAACCTCTGGCTGAAGGGCTACGCCCGCCCGGTCCTGCTTCCCGGCATGACCCAGGACGGCACCGCCGACCAGGCCGCCGTCGCCAAGCTCCCGCAGGTCCAGGGCACCCCGACCTTCCCCGCCTCCGAGGAGCTCGACAAGGCCAAGGCCACCCTCGCCGAGAAGTGGGACAAGGCCCTCTCCTGATGTCCTCCACCACCACCCCCCGCGCCGCCGCCGGCACCCGCCGTCGGCGGCGCGGCCCGCGCACCTGGCTCGCGACCCTCCCGCTGCTCACCTTCACCGGGCTCTGCTTCGGCATCCCGCTCGGCGCCATGGCCTACGGCGCGGTCACCCGCACCGACCCGGCGAGCGGCGCCACCCAGGTGACCGGCGAGCACCTCGCGCGTTCCCTCCAGGGCCCCTACCTCGGCTCCCTCATCGGCAGCGTCCAACTCTCCGCCCTCACCGCACTCGTGGGCGGCGTCCTCGGCGTGGTGATCGCCCAGACCGTGGTCACCTCCCGCTCGGCGGGCCTGCGCGGCGCCGCGCTGACCGCCTCCGGCGTGCTCGCCAACTTCGGCGGCGTACCCCTCGCGTTCGCCTTCATCGCCACCGTCGGGATCTCCGGCGTCGTCACCCAGCTCGCCGACCTCACCACCCTCGGCTGGAACCTGTACTCCTTCACCGGCCTCACCGTGGTCTACCTGTACTTCCTGATCCCCCTGATGGTGCTGGTGATCGCCCCGGCGCTGGACGGACTGCGCCCGCAATGGCGCGAGGCCGCCCAGAGCAGCGGGGCCACCGGACGGCAGTTCTGGCGCCACGTCGGGCTGCCCGTGCTCGCGCCCTCCCTGCTCGGCGGGTTCGTGCTGCTCTTCGGGACGGCCTTCGCCGCCCACGCCACGGCCGCGGCCCTCGTCGGAGGTTCCGTCCCCCTGGTCACGCTCAAGATCGCGGACGCGCTGTCCGGGAACGTGCTCACCGGCCAGGAGAACGTGGCGCTCGCCCTCGGCCTCGACATGATCCTGATCGCCGGTCTGGTCATGGCCGTCTACCTGCCCCTCCAGCGACGGAGCGCCCGATGGCTGCGATGACCCCGACCACCCGGTACCCCGACCGCACCGAGGACACCGGGCGACCGGACACCGGGGCCCCCGCACGGACCCCGGCCCGCCGGCCCCGCTCCCGGATCTGGCGCGGAGCCGTCCTCGCCGTCGCCGGCGCCTACTTCCTGATCCCGCTCGTCGCCTCCTTCGTCTTCACCGTCCACGTGCCCGGCCAGGGCGTCACCTTCGAGGCGTACACCGAACTGCTCTCCGCCGACGGCTTCACCGAGAGCCTGCTGCTCTCCCTCGGCCTCGCCGCCGCGACCATCGCCCTGTCGCTGCTCATCGCCGTGCCCGCGCTGGTGGCCGTACGCATCGGCCCGCCGCGGCTGCGTCCGATCGTCGAGGTGATGTGCATGCTGCCGCTGGTGGTGCCGCCGATCGCGCTGGTCACGGGCATCACCACCGTGCTGCGCTGGGGGCCGGAACACCTGTCGCGGACCCCGCTCTACCAGACCTTCCTCGCCGTCCAGAACGAGAAGTTCCCCGTCGTCCTGGTCCTCGCGTACACGGTCCTCGCGCTCCCCTTCGTCCACCGCTCCCTCGACGCCGGCCTGCGCGCCCTCGACGTACCGACCCTCGTCGAGGCCGCCCGCAGCTGCGGGGCGAGCTGGCCGTACGTCGTCCTGCGCGTCCTGCTGCCGAACCTGCGGGCCTCGCTCGCCGGCGCCGCCTTCCTGACCCTGGCCCTGGTGCTCGGCGAGTTCACCATCGCCTCCCTCCTCGGGTTCCAGCCCTTCGCGGTGTGGATCGTCTCGATCTCCGGAGCGCAGGCCCGGATGTCTGTGGCCGTGTCCATCCTCAGCCTCCTGATCACCTGGCTGCTGCTGATCGCCCTCTCCCGGGCCGGGACCGCCCCCTCCACCACCGCGGCCGCACCCGCCACCACCTCCCGCAAGGAGTCCTGAGCCCATGCCCACCACGCCCACCACCCTGCCCGCGGCCAGGAAGCCGGCGGACGCCGACCGGCCCACGGGCGCGCGCGTCGAATTCCGGTGCCTGCGCCGGGCGTTCGGATCCACCGTCGCCCTCGACGGGCTCGACCTCACCGTCGAACCCGGTGAGCTCCTCGCCCTGCTCGGCCCGTCCGGCTGCGGGAAGACCACCGCCCTGCGCGTCGTCGCCGGCTTCGAACAGCCCGACTCCGGCGAGGTCCTCGTCGACGGACAGGACATCACCCGGGTCCCGGCCAACCGCCGCGACGCCGGGATGGTCTTCCAGTCGTACAGCCTCTTCCCGAACCTGAGCGCCCGCGACAACGTGGCCTTCGGCCTGCGGGTACGGGGGGTCGCCGCGGCCGAGCGCCGTGAGCGCGCCGCCGAACTCCTCGACCTCGTGGGCCTGCCCGACCACGGCGACCGCTACCCGCACCAGATGTCCGGCGGCCAGCAGCAGCGCGTCGCCCTCGCCCGCGCCCTCGCCCTGCGCCCGCGCGTCCTCCTGCTCGACGAGCCGCTCTCCGCGCTCGACGCCAAGGTACGGGCGAACCTGCGCGAGGAGATCCGCCGCCTCCAGCTCTCGCTCGGCATCACCACCGTCTTCGTCACCCACGACCAGGAGGAGGCCCTGTCGATGGCCGACCGGGTCGCCGTCCTGAACGCCGGGAAGCTGGAGCAGTGCGCCGCCCCGGCCGAGCTGTACGACCGCCCGGCCACCCCCTTCGTCGCCGAGTTCGTCGGCACCATGAACCGGCTGCCCGGACGGCTCGCCGGGTCCGGCCTCGTCGAGGTGGCCGGAGCGCGCCTGCCCGTCGACGGCCCGATCCCCACGACGCCGGGGGTACAGGTCCTCGTCCGCCCCGAGAACGTCACCGTCACCGCCGACACCGAGGGCACGGCCACCGTGGCCTCCGCCTCCTTCTTCGGCTCCGTGACCCGGCTCCACCTGGAGCTGCCGGACGGGGTGAGCGTCAAGGCGGACCTGCCCTCGCGGGACGCCGGAGCCCTGGTGCCGGGCGCCCGCGCCACCGTCGGACTGGCCGAGCGGCCCGTGCTCGTCGTGGCCGGGCCCGCGTGAGCGCCCTCGCCGCGGTCCTGTTCGACATGGACGGCACCCTCGTCGACACCGAGGTGCTGTGGTGGCGCACCACCGAGGAGATAGCCGACGGCCTCGGTCATCGCCTCACCGACGCGGACGCGCCGGAGGTCGTCGGCCGGGCGGTGGAGGACACCGCCGCCCACCTCGTACGGGTCTCGGGCGCGGGCGACCCGGCCGAGGTGGCGGCGGCGCTCACCGAGAGCTTCTTCCGCGAGGTGGAGGCCGGGGCGCCGATGCGGCCCGGCGCCCAGCGGCTGCTGACCGCACTGGAGGCGGAGGGCGTGCCCTTCGCCCTGGTCAGCGCGTCACCGCGGGTCGTCGTCGACTCGGTGGTCGGGGGCTCCTTGGCCCATGTCCCCTTCGCCTTCACCCTGTCCGCCGACGACACCGCCCGTACGAAGCCCCACCCGGACCCCTACCGGGCGGCCGCCGGGCGCCTCGGCCTCGCCCCGGGCGCCTGTGTCGCGGTCGAGGACTCACCGGACGGCGCCGCCTCCGCCGAGGCCGCCGGCTGCGCGGTCCTGGTGGTCCCGTCCCTGCTGGCGGTCCCCCCGTCACCGCCGCGGACCTTCGCCGCATCCCTGGAGGACGTCGGCGTGGCCCGGCTGCGGAGCTGCCTGACGGCCGCCGGCCGACCGCCGGCTCAGGCCGGCAGGCCGAGGATGTCCAAGATGCCCTCCGCGTAGGCGGCCGCCCCGGACCCCGGGGCGGTGGCGACCTCACGGCGGAAACCGTCCACACCCGTACGGATGAAGGCGGCACACTGCCCGTGCAGTCCCGCCTCGTGGGTACCGCCGTCGTCCACCGTGCACAGCAGGGCGAGCAGGGTCCACAACAACGCCTCGCGGGTCGCCTGCCGCGGCGGGTGCGCGGCCCACGCGGCCATCAGGACACCGCACACCGCCGGGGCGGGCGGCTTCAGGTGCTCCGCGAAGAAGACATGCCCCTCCAGCGCGTGGAACGCGGACGGATGCCCCTCGGCGGCATCCCGCACGGCGTCCACCAGATGGCCCGCCGAGCGGCCGCAGCCGCACTCGATGGACTCCCAGTCGTGCCGTGCGATCTCCAACACCACGGCATCCGGAACCAGCGGGCTGCGCAGCACCGCGGACCGGCGCAGCAGAGCCTGCCGCTGCTTCTCGCTCCCCGTCATGGGGCACAGTATGAGGCCAGGTCGAAGCGGTCGGCGAGGGGGGTCGGAACCGGATCGCAGGGGCCTTCGTCACAGACCCCGTGTGGATGAAACGAAGAATCGTGGCACTGCTGTTCGCCCTGCTCGTGACCCAGCTGGGCGCACTGGTCAACCCGGCCTACGCGTGCGGGTGCGGGGCCATGATCCCCGACGGGCAGTCCCGGATCGGAGTCGACCGGGAGACCTCCGTCGTGCGCTGGGACGGCCGTACGGAGCAGATCGTCATGCGGTTCTCCGTCGGCGGGGACGCCCACCGAGCCGCCTGGATCATGCCGGTACCGAGCCGGGCCACGGTCGAGCTGGGCGACGGCGCGATGTTCGACGAACTGCGCCGGCTCACCCTGCCCGAGCACAGGAACCGCACCTACTTCTGGCCGCGCGAGCGCGACTGGCCCTTCTCCTCGAACACGGGGGACAGCGCCGGAGCCCCGATGCCCGGCGGCGCGGCCCCGCCCGTCGGTGTCGTCGGCCGTGAACAGCTCGGTGACTTCGACGTCGCCCGGCTCACCGCCACCGACCCGGGCGCCCTGAAGAACTGGCTGGAGAGCAACGGCTTCGAACTCCCCGACCGCCTCGCCACCGAGGTCGAGCCGTACGTGGACCAGCACTGGGAGTACGTGGCCGTCCGGCTCGCCCCCCGGGAACAGGGCAAGCCGCTGCGCGGCGACCTGGACCCGCTGCGGATCCGCTTCGACAGCGACCGCCTCGTCTACCCGATGAGGCTCTCCCGGATGGCGAAGACCCCGCAGTCCCTCGGCCTGTACGTCCTCGCCGACCACCGCATGGAGCCCGCCTCCCCGATCGGCGGGTCCGCACCCGAGGTGACCTTCGCGGGGACCATCCACCCCGAGCGCGGGCCGCTCGCCGAACTCGCCGGCGCCGAACCCGTCTTCCTCACCGCCATCGACCAGCGCTTCCCGGTACCGGGGCGGATCGACGCCGACCACGAACTGCGCGCCACCGCCCAGGACACCCCGTACCGCCGGGTGATCCACCACGACGAGCTGCTCACGGTGGGAGGGGTCCCGGCCTGGCTGCTGACGCTGGGGGTCGTCGCGGTGGCGGCGACCGCCACGGCCGTCATGGTGCTCCGGATCCGCGACCGCCGACCGCACCCCGCCGGGGCGGCGGCCTGACCCGCACGGGGTCCCGCCAGGTGTCCGTCGGACCGGGCGGGTACTCACGCCGAGGTGAGTACCCGCCCCGATGTTCCCCACCGCCCCACCCCGTACGGTCCGGACCATGACTTCCGTACAGCCCTCCGCGCCGGCGGCGCCGTCGCGTCCGCGGCCGCGCCCGCGTCCTCGCCCCGTGTACGCGGCACTGGTACTCGGCGTCGCCGCACTCCTCCTGGCCACCTGCTGGGGCGCGTACCGCCTGTGGAACGGCGCACCGTACCCCGAGGTCGATCCCCATGTCGTCGCCACACGAATCGGCGCGGAGGCCGAGCGCGTCGAGAACGATCTGGCCCTGCCCGGCGGGCCCCGCTCGCTGCCCCACCGGATGGAGACGGGCGCCTGCTACTACCGGGGACTGCGTTCCCTCGCCCACATCGACGAGAGCCGCCCGGACGTCCGGACCTTCAGCCTCGAACAGGAGACGACCGGCCTCCCGGAGGACACCGCCCGGGCCGCTCAGGAGCGCCTCCGCTCCCGGCTGTCGCG
This sequence comes from Streptomyces sp. CLCI03, assembly GCF_053615355.1. Classification (NCBI taxonomy): domain Bacteria; kingdom Bacillati; phylum Actinomycetota; class Actinomycetes; order Kitasatosporales; family Streptomycetaceae; genus Streptomyces; species Streptomyces sp. CLCI03. Next base: position 7,410,566 of record NZ_CM132132.1, read on the forward strand.
GCAGGGCTGGAAGCCCATCGGCCAGAACCTCTCCACCACGGGCTTCCGGTTCGAGAACCGGGACACCGGCGACCAGGTCCATGTGGCCTGGTACAAGCACACCGGGACGCTCGTATTCCGTGTCTACGCGCCCTGCGGGAAGATCCCCGACGGCTACGCCCTGTAGGGGCGCCTCCCGGCACGCCTGATCCGTCGGTTCGCCGACGACATCCCTGCCGGGGTTGACGCGCGGGCGCCGGGACACCAGCCTTGCACCGGAGTTACCGACAGGTAAGGGGAAAAGGGTGGTTTCCATGGCGGAGGACGACGCACGACGGCGCGAACAGGACGCGGAAGACGCCGAGTTGATGTTCCAGGGGGTCGCGCACCAGGCCGAGCTGGTCCGCACCGGCAAGACCACCTCACGCGCCCTCGTCGAAGCCGCGCTGCGCCGCATCGGGCGGACCGACCCCGTCCTCGGAGCCTTCCGCGTCGTCCTCGCCGAGCAGGCCCTCGCCGAGGCCGATGCCCGTGACGCCACGGCGCCGACCGGTCCGCTCCACGGCGTCCCCGTCGCCGTCAAGGACGAGCTGGACGTCGCGGGCCAGGTCACCACCTTCGGCGGCTCCGCCAACCGCACCCCCGTCGCCGCCGATTCCGAAGCGGTACGCCGCCTGCGCGCCGCCGGAGCCGTCGTCATCGGCAAGACGACCATGCCCGAGTTCGGCCAGTGGCCCTTCACCGAATCCGCCGCCCACGGCCACACCCGCAACCCCTGGGACACCACCCGCACCCCCGGCGGCTCCAGCGGCGGCAGCGCCGCAGCCGTCGCCGCCGGACTGATCGGAGCGGCCCTCGGCGGCGACGGCGGCGGATCCATCCGCATCCCGGCCGCCTGCTGCGGCCTGTTCGGCCTCAAGCCCCAGCGCGGCCGGGTCTCCACCGCCCCCCACGCGCACCTCTGGTACGCGCTGGGCACCGTGGGGCCGCTGACCCGCAGCGTGGGCGATGCCGCACTGCTCTACGACGTCCTCGCCGGCACCACCCCCACCGACCGCTGGAGCGCCCGCCCCGCGACCACCAGCTGGGTGCGGGCCCTGGAGACCCCGCCCGGCCGACTGCGCATCGGCTACTCGGTCAAGCCCGCCGTGCCCGGGGTGCGCCCGCATCCGGAACACGTCGGGGCCGTCCTGGAGTCCGTACGGGCGCTGCGCGAACTGGGTCACGACGTACGGGAGGTCGACCCCCGCTACCCGGACGCGACGGCCCCGTTCGCCGCGCAGTTCTGCGGCGGAGTCCGCGCGGAGGCCGACGCCGTCGAACGTCCCGACCTGCTGGAACGACGTACCCGGCGCACCCTCGCGCTCGCCCGGCTGGTCCCCGAATCCGCCGTGGAACGCGGGATCCGGGCAGGAGAGCGGCTGGCGGAGCGCGCCGACCGGATGTTCACCACCATGGACCTGCTGCTGACCCCGGTCGTCGCCGAGCGCCCGCGGCCGGTCGGCGCCCTGGACGGCGCCGGGCTGCTGACGGCGCTGGCGCGCTCGCGCCCGATGGTCGCCTACACCGCACTGTGGAACGTCACGGGGCACCCGGCCGCCTCCGTCCCGGCGGGCCTCGGCGAGGACGGTCTGCCGCTCGCCGTGCAACTGGTGGGCCGCCGGGACGACGAGGTGACCCTGCTCCGGGTCGCGGCGCAGCTGGAGGAGGTCCGACCGTGGGCGTCGCGACGCCCACGGCCGCCGGCCGCCTGACGCAAACCCCGCGGCCGTCCGGTCGGGGATGCGCGGAAACCTCAGAGCGGCCGGGGAGGCTGCGTCCGCCAGAACGCGCACTGGTGCTCCGCCCCGAACGAGGTCGTCGTCCGCGTCTCCGCCGGATCCAGGGTGAGCACCACGCCGGCCGCCCCGGCCCCGGATCCGACGCCGGTCGGCGGCCACGGGGCCTGGCCCGCCACCACCGGGGCACCGAAGCGGGCGAACGCCGCCCAGTACCGCTTCATCCGGTTCCCGAGCGCGACCTGCACCGGGGTCAGCGGGCGCTCGCCCATCGTGAAGTCGTGCAGATAGGCCAACTCCGCACTGTGCGCGTTCGACTCGTCCAGGCCCGGCACCTGCGCCCCCGCGAGCGTCGGCGACCGCGGGTCGTCGAACTCGTAGACGTACGTCGGCACCTGGGCCGCGAACAGCTGCGCCGTCCACGCCGTATGGCACGCGAACGTCGAGTCCGTCATGACCGCCGACAGCGCCAGGTACGGCGAGCCGTACGTCGCGACCGGGTAGCGCGCGAGCACCTCGGGCCCCGCCGCCCCGTGAGCGCTCAGGATCTGCGCCGTGTACTGCTCGGCGGTCAGGTACGGCTGGGTCAGGGCGACGAAGAACCGGGCCTCGGAGCGGGTGCTCCCGATCAGCACCGGCACCTTGTTCCACGCGCCGCTCCCGATGGCCTGCGCGGGAGCGACCGGAAGCAGCCCGTCACCGGCGGCCGGCCCCCGTGTGGGCAGCGCACGGGCCGCCTCGACCAACGCCGGACCGGACGCGGCGCGCAGACAGGCCGCCATCTCGGCGGACGCGACGCACCCCGCCGCCGCGGCGAAGGACCGCGCCTGCGCCTCGGCTTCCGCCCGGTCCGGTGTCCCCAGCAGGGTGCACGGACCGCTCTGCAGCACGGCCCGGTGGAACAGGCCGGCGGCCGACGGGGCGGCCAGCAGCGCGCAGACCGAACCACTGCCCGCGGACTGCCCGGAGATCGTGACGCTGCCCGGATTCCCGCCGAACGCATCGATGTTCGCCCGGGTCCAGCGCAGCGCCGCGAGCTGGTCCATCAGCCCGAAGGACCCGGACCGCAGGGCGTTCTCCCGGCCGAGCTCGGGCAGTTGGAGATAACCGAGCTGCCCCAGGCGGTAGTTGATGCTGACGACCACGCTTCCGGTGAGGTCGGCCATGGTCCGCCCGCCGAACTGGGTACCCGTTCCCTGGCTGTACGCACCTCCGTGCATCCAGACGATCACCGGGAGCCGGGCTCCGGGACGGGCGGTCCGGGGCCGGTAGACGTCCAGGTACAGGCAGTCCTCGTCGGCGGCCGCCGGATCGCTCAGGCCGAAGGGCGAGAACTGCAGGCACGCGGGGGACTGCCGGGTGGCCTCCCGTACGCCGGTCCACCGGGGCGGGGGCGCCGGGGCCCGTAGCCGGGCGTCCCCGACCGGGGGAGCGGCGTAGGGGACGCCGAGGAACTCCTGCGCGCCGTCGCGCGACCGGCCGCGCAGGGCGCCCTGCGCGACGGTGACCACCGGGTGCGACGACGACCCGCCGGACGGCGACGTCGACGGCGACGGTGACGCGGTCGCAGGTGGTACGGAGGCGAGCAGTGCCACCAGGGCAAGTGCGGTACCGAGCAGGGACCTTGCCGAGGGCAGCCGTTTCCGGAGCCTCTTCATCCGTCCTCCTGGAGATGTGCCGATGCGTGCCGAGGTCGCCCCGGGGCGGGGCGGATGCCGTGCCGGGGTGGGGCCGGGAGGGGTCCGGCCGAGGCGGAGCGGGGTGCGCGCTCCGCCCCGACCGGGGCCTGTCAGGGGCGGAGCCCGGCGATCAGCGCGGCGGTCACGGCCTGGTCGACCGGCCCGGTGTTCCAGTTCGGGCTCATGGGACTCACGGCGATCCGGTCGGCGGTCACGGCCTCGACGTCACCGCCCTTGGCCGCGGGCCGCAGGTCCACCTTCACCGTCACCTTCCAGGTGCCGTCGCCCGCGTCGGTGAAGTCCGGTTCGAGCAGGGTCTGCGGGTCCTGGAAGGTCGCGGCCACACCGGCGGCCGTTCCCTTGCCGTCCGCGCCGACCACCGGGTGGTTGACGTTCAGACCGACGCCCTTGGGCAGCAGCGCCCCGGAGCGGGCCCGCGTCCGCAGCCGGTCGATCAGCTTGACCGCGAAGTCGAGCGTCGGCCCCATCGCGTTGACCGTGGTGACCGGGTCGGGCGCGGCGACGCCGCCGGTGCTCAACGCGATGGCCGGTACACCGTGCTCCAGCGCGGCGACGGCGCCGCCGACCGTCCCGGAGTGGGTGGCCAGACCGGCGACGTTCGGGCCGAAGTTGGTACCGGAGACGACCAGGTCGGGGGCGTCGCCCGCGAACACCTCGGCGAGCCCGAAGGCGACGGAGTCGCCGGGGGTGCCGTCGACCGCCCAGACCTTCGGCTCGGGGTGCTTCACCGTGATCGACGGGCCGCTCAGCATCTTCGTACCGGTGCCGCTCTGATTGGTGAGCGGGGCGACGATCGTGACGTCGTGCCCGGCGGCGGTCAGCCGCTCGAAGGCCTTGCGGATGCCGGGGGCGTTGTAGCCGTCGTCGTTCGTGAGCAGGATCCGCAACGGGCCGGCGGGCGCGGTCCGCGGCGCGGCGACCGCCGGTGCCGTACCGGCCAGCGCCGGCGTGCACAGCAGCAGCGCGGCCAGCGGCAGAACTCGCTTGCGTCTCACAGGTTGCTCCTTGGTAGGGGAGGTGATCGAGGGTGAGCAGGGGTGGGAACCGGCGGGCGCACGACCCTCGGCGTGCGCCCGCCGGAGCTGCGGACGGGCGGGCCCGGGGGAGGGGGTCAGCGCACGCTGCGGATCGGGAGGATGGCGAGCGCGCCGACCAGCGAGAGGGCTCCGCCGACGAGGAAGAGCGGGGTGTAGCCGCCCAGGCCGGTGACGACGGCCGAGGCGACGAACGGGGCGATGATCTGCGGCCCGGCGTTCGCGATGTTGAGGACGCCCATGTCGCGGGCGGCGTCCTCGGCCCGCGGGAGGACCAGCGTGACGAGCGCGGTGTCGACGGCCATGAAGCAGCCGAAGGCGAGTCCGTTGAGCGCGCTGAAGACGAGCATGCCGGTCCAGGTCGGGCTGATGACCGGGACCACCATGACGAGCCCGGCGAGCGCCGCCGACACACCGACGAACACCTTGCGGCGGTTCCAGCGGTCGGACAGCAGACCGCCCACCACCGTGGACACCGCCATCGCGACCATCGACACCGGGGTGAGGACGGCCATCGCGGCCGGCGGGGTCAGTCCCTCGGGCAACGTGATGTGGTCGCCGAGGATGTACAGCTGGTAGCCGACGACGGAGAAGTAGCCGAGGACCATCAGGGCGCGGCCGATGAAGGCCCAGCGGAAGTCGTGGTTGGCCAGGGCCGAGAGGAAGGCGGCCAGTTGGGCTCCCTTGGGTCCGGCGGGCGCCTCGGTGGCGGGTCCGGTGCGCGCGACGTCCCGGCAGAAGAGGCTGAGCAGCAGGGCGGATCCGGCGACGATCGCGCCGAGGATCAGGTAGCCGGTGCGCAACTGGTCGGCGGTCCGGGAGGCGATGAGCACGCCGACGGTCCCGCCGATGGGCAGACCGAGACCGACGAGTGCGGACGCGGTGCCCCGGCGGGACGCGGGGATCCGGTCGGGCACGATCGCGGTGACCGCCGCCTGGAAGACGTTCATGGTCGCCTGGATCAGGCACCAGACGATGCCGACGAGCAGCGCCGTGCCCACGTTGCCGAGGAGGGCGAGCAGGGCCAGCGAGGCGAGACCACCGCCCACGATCCACGGGTTGCGGCGCCCGCTGCGGTCGGAGAGGGCGCCGGCGATGGGGTTGAAGGCGGTGGCGAAGACCGCGCTGACCCCGCCGATCAGGCCGAGGACGGCGACCTTGTCGTCGGGGGCGATCGCGGCGACCTGGGTGGGCAGCAGAACGGAGCCGACGCCCATGTAGAGCGCCATCATCGCCGAGTTGGCGACCAGCAGGAGAGGCAGGAGACCACGCCGGGGGGCGGGCTCCCCGGTCGGGGGTACGGACGGTTCGACGACTTCGGGCGTGGCCATGACGACTCCTCGGGGGACGGAGCGGGGAGGTGGCGTGCGAGGGAGGAAGAGGGGGCGGCCCATGAGCGGGCGCCGGACGACGTCGTCGCCGGGAACTGCGGTGGCGGACGTCGTTCGTAACGTGATGTTGTTACACGTGTCACCAAGTGCGGTGGACACTGTGTAGCACCCATTTCCGGCCTCCGCCAGGTCTCAGGGCGCGTCGTTGTACAGATCGTGACCGTCGGGGCGGTTGGTCGGAGCACTCGTGTAACCATCACTGCCCGGCCGGCGGACGCGGCGGATGTGACGAGAAAAGCCCTTGCCCTTGTGGCGGTCGTGACGCGTCGGCCATACTCCGTGCCGCGCCGCGACGATCCTGTCGCCGACGGGTCATCGGAAGTCCACCGTGCCATCGGGTGTCGTGCGCCGTGTCGCCGTGCCGCCGCGGCTTCCGGTCGCACCCCGACGTCGTACCTCGACGCGGCACACCGATGTCGTACCTCGACGTGGCACCCCGACGTCGCACCCCTGATGTCGCAGCCCGAGCTCGCGTCCCGATGGCCTTCACCGAGGCGTTGCCCAGCGCCCTTCCTCGCGTTCCACCGTCCCGTGCCTGCTCTCCGCGTGCCCCCACCGCCTGGCGAGACGACCGTGAAAGGCCCGCCATGTTCCCCTCGCCCTCCTTCGTGCCGCCGTCCCGGCCGTCCTTGCCGGACCCGCCGCCCCGGCATCACCTTCCGGCGGCCCCGCCGCGTCACGCCCTCGGTCTCGGGATCGCCCTCCTGGTCCTGGCGCTGCTCGCCGGGCTGCTGGTCCGGCTGGACCGGCGGCCCTTCTTCCAGGGGCTCGACGACAGCTGGGCGGCCTCCGTGAACGACTCCGCCGGCGCGGCGTCCCCCGACGGCGACGGCCTCGGCGGCTTCACCACCGTCCTCGACCGGCTCGGCGGCCCGCTCGGGATGGTCCTGCCGCTGTTGGTGATCGGCTGCCTGTGCGTCTACGGGCGCTGGCGCTCGGGGCTGTTCGTCCTCGCCGCCACCGTCGTCGCCAACCTCGTCGTGCTCCTGCCCCTCAAACAGCTGGCCGACCGGCCGCGTCCGCCGCACCCGCTGGTGCTGGTCAACGACGGCTCGTACCCGTCCGGGCAGGTGTTCAGCGCGGTGACGCTGGTGGTCTGCGTTGCGGTGGTGGTGTTCCCGCCCCGTGCGCGACGCTGGTGGTGGGCGTTCGGAGCCTCGTACGTCCTCGCCATGATGGGCAGCCGGACCTGGCTGCACGCCCAGTGGCTCAGCGACACCGTCGCCGGCGCCCTCGTCGGCGTCGGCACCTGCCTCGTCCTGTGGCGGGCCTTCGCTCCGCTGCTGGAGGCGGAGTCGGAGCGGATGGCCTCGAACAGCCTGTGGCTCTGAGAGGCGCTCCCAGGACGTCAATTATTGAGCAACATTGACGTTCGACAAATTTCCGCCATATTCTCGATCGGGCGGCGCGCGTCCGGCGCGCGGCAGCGAGGAAGGAACGGCTCATGCCCAACCCCCCGGCCCAGGACCGCACGGTGGTGGACCTGCCCGCAGGCCGCCTGCGCGGCGCGATCGACGGCGGGGTCACGGTCTTCCGCGCCGTTCCCTACGCCGCCCCGCCGGTCGGTGACCTGCGCTGGCGCCCCGCCCGGCCGCACGCCGGCTGGAGCGGCACCCGGGACGCCACCACGGACGGTCCGAGCGCGCCGCAGATGTACGTGGAGGGCGGTGACCCCGTGCTCGGTGGGCACGGGGCGCCCCCCTTCGGCGAGGACTGTCTGACCCTCAACGTGTGGACGCCCGCCGCCGACGACGCCCGCCGCCCGGTGCTGGTCTGGATCCACGGCGGCGGCTTCGTGTCCGGGTCCGGCTCGCTGCCCGGCTACTCCGGCGAAACCTTCGCCCGCGACGGCGATCTCGTCGTCGTGAGCGTCAACTACCGCATCGGACCGCTGGGTTACCTCTACCCCGGTGAGAGCGGCGGCGGGGTCGGTGACGGCCGCGGCGACGGCGACGAGGGCGGCAACTTCTGGCTCACCGACCAGCTGGCCGCCCTGCGCTGGGTGAAGGAGAACATCGCCTCCTTCGGTGGCGACCCGGACTGCGTCACGGTCGCCGGGCAGTCCGGCGGCGCGGTGTCCACCGCCGTCCTCGCCGGTCATCCGCGGACCGAAGGCCTGATCCGGCGGGTGATCCTGCAGAGCCCGCCCTTCGGCCTGGACCTCCCCGGCCCGGCCGCGTACCTGGAGCGGACCGCCGCCTTCCTGGAGCTGGCCGGGGCCAAGGACCTGGCGGAGCTGCGTACGCTGCCCTGGCCGGAGCTGATCGCGGCCGGTGGCGGACTGTTCGCGCAGACCGTGCGCTGGGGGTACTGGCCGACGCCGTTCCTGCCCGTGATCGACGAGGTGACCCTCACCGGGCACCCCGCGCAAGCCCTGCTGGGCGGGGCCGCGGCCGGTATCGACGTCATGATCGGCTGGACCCGGGAGGAGGCGAACTTCGGCTTCGCCCTGGACGAGGGGTACGCCGCCGCCACGCGCGCGCAGGTGGTCGACCGGATCGCGGAGACCTTCGGGAGCGAGGCCGCGGAAGGCGTGTACGCCGCGTACGAGCGGGCCCGGCCCGGCGCCCGTGCCGCCGACGTCCTGATGGACCTCATCACGGACGAGCTGTTCCGGGTGCCCGCCCTGCGGCTGGCCGAGGCCCGGGCCGAGGCGGGGAGCCCCGTGTGGGCCTACCAGTTCGACCTCCCCACCCCCGCGTACGAGGGCCGTCTCGGCGCCGCGCACTGCCTCGAACTGCCCTTCGTCTTCGACAACTTCGACCAGTGGTCGCACGCGCCCTTCCTGGCCGGCCTCACCCCTGCCGTCCGTGACGGCCTCGCGTACGCCATGCACCGGGCCTGGATCGCCTTCGTCCGCACCGGCGACCCCAACCACCCCGACCTGCCGCGCTGGCGCCCGTACGACACGCGCACCCGCACCACGATGCGCTTCGACTCGGTCGTCACCGCCCTCGACGACCTCGCGGGAGCCTCCCGGCTCCTGCACACCCCGGCCCCCTTGATTTAACTCGTGTAACCTGAGAAGGAAGGAGTCACCCGCACAGAAGGAGCGTCGAGGGGCGTCATGACCAGAGACACTCACGTCCCCGCATCCATCACCAGCGCCGACGTGGCCCGCCTCGCCGGGGTCTCGCGCGCCACGGTCTCCTTCGTCCTCAACGACACCCAGGGCCACCGGGTGAGCGCCGGGACCCGTGCCCGGGTGCTCGACGCGGCGAAGCAGCTCGGCTACGTACCGCACGCGGCCGCCCGGTCGCTGCGCGCCGGCCGCAGCAACCTCGTCCTGATGCCCGCGTCGATCTCCGCGGTCGGCCGCCTCGTCAGCGACTGGGTCGACGATCTGCACAGCGAGCTCGACCGCTTCGGCTACACGGCCGTCCTGCACGCGGGCCGCTTCGCCGACCCCCTCGACGCCGCCCGGGCCTGGGCCGAACTGCGCCCCGCGGCCGTCGTCGCCCTGGACGGCGACCGCTTCACCCCCCAGGCGGCCGAGGTACTGGCCCGGGCCGGGGTGCGCGGCATGCTGGCCTTCGCGTCCCACCCCGTCGAGGGGGTGCACACCATCGGCTTCGACCACACCCGGATCGGTGCCACCGCGGCCGAGCACCTCATCGCGCGCGGCCGGTCCCGGATCGGCGTGGTCATGCCCCAGGAGCGCGGCCTCGGCACGCTGGCCGAGCCGCGCCTGGCGGGAGCCGAGTCGGTCGCGGCCCGCCACATGGCCACGGTCACGCCCGTCGAACTGTCCTACACCCGGGAGTCCGCGACCGCCCTCGCCCGGCGCTGGCGCGGCCTCGAACTGGACGCCGCCTTCACCTACAACGACGAGTACGCCGCCCTGCTGCTGCACGCGCTCCAGGCCGAAGGCATCAGCGTGCCCGACGAGGTCGCCCTGGTCGGCTGTGACGACCTGGTGCTCGCCGAGCTCCAGCAGCCCCCGCTGACCACGGTCCGGCTGGACCTGCCGTCGGCCGCGCGGATCGCGGACGCCGTGCACGAGCTGATCGAGACGGGCACGGCGGCGCCGGTGCCGGCGGTGACACCGCTCCTGGTCCACCGCCAGACCTCCTGACCGCCTGACCGCCGGACCTGCTGTCCCCTGGCCCGCGCGTGGCTCTCTCAGTGCTGGACGGCCTGGTAGACCGTGGTCCAGAAGTCGTGGACAAGCCGTGGTGAATCCGGGGTGGACATCCCGACCTGGGTGAGCAGGACCCCGGTGAGCCGGTTGTCCGGGTCGGCGTAGGCCGTGGTGCCCGTGCCGCCGTCCCAGCCGAACTGACCGACGGGCGCGTACCCGCCGCGATGGGTGCGTACGGCCATGCCGAAGCCCCAGCCGCCGTGCAGTCCCTGTCCCACGGCGATATGGGCGATCCTGCCGTACATGGCGTCCCGGGCGGCCTGTTGTCCGGGCGTGAGGCGGTTGGTGGTCATCAGCTCGACCGCAGGCCGGGACAGGATCCGTTCGCCGCCGTGCGTCCCCCGGTTCAGCAGCATCCGGAAGTAGGCGTGGTAGTCGTCGACGGTGGAGACCAGCCCGCCGCCGGCCCCCTGGAACACCGGCGGCCGGCTCGCCCTTCCACCGACCGCCTCGTCCCACACGACGAACCGTCCGGTCTCCGGATCGGGCCCGTACAGAGGCGGCAGCCGGTCGATCCTGTCGGCGGGGACGTGGAAGGCGGTGTCCTTCATGCCCAACGGATCGAGGACGCGCTCACGCAGGAACGCCTCCAACGGCTTGCCCGTGACCCTGGCGACCAGCACACCGACCACCTCGTTGCTGAGGTCGTACTGCCATCGTTCGCCGGGCTGGTACGAGAGCGGCAGTTCCCCGAGGCGGCGCATCCACTCGTCCGGGGCGGGCGCCGGCCCGGACGCCACGCTGTAGTCGAGACGCTCGAAGGTCGCGGCCCTGATCGGGGAGTCCATCGACCCGAAATCCATCCCGAGCCCGAACGTGGAGGTCAGCAGGTCCCGTACGGTGATGGGCCGCCGGGCCGGCACGGTGTCCTCCAGCGGGCCGTCGGGCCGCTTCAGCACCCGACGGTCGGCGAGTTCGGGCAACCAGGGATCCACCGGGTCGTCCATGCGTAGCCGACACTCGTCGAGCAGGATCATGGCCGCGGCCATCGTCACCGGCTTGGACGTGGAAGCCATCCGGAAGATCGTGTCCCGACGCATCGGCGCACCCCCGTCGTGGCGCATCGTCCCCACCACCTCGACGTACGTCTCGTCTCCCCGGGAGACGAGGGCGACGAGTCCGGGGATCTTCCCGGACTCGACATGTCGTGCCAGTACGTCCCGCAGTCTGCGCAGCCCTGCTTCGGAGAAGCCGCTGTTGCCTGTCGCCATGATGAATCCCCTTGTCCACGGTGCCGGTTCTGTGCAGACCGTGCACCTTGACCCGAGGTCAAGGTCAATACCCGTCGTGGACGAGGGCCGCTTCGTACGCCGGCCGACGGGCCGGAAGGGCTGCGAGCTACCCTCACCCCTGTGATCACCTGTAACTCTCAAGATCAGGAGGTGTGCTGATCCGATGAAAGGCGGGCTCACGATCGGCCAGGCGGCGGCGTTCGTCGAGGTCACGATCAAGACCGTGCGTCACTATCACCGGCTCGGCCTGGTCGCCGAGCCGGAACGCGACGGGTCCGGCTACCGGCGGTACCGATCGGCCGACCTGCTCCGCCTGGTCCAGGTCCGGACCCTGGCGACGGCCGGAGTCCCGCTGGCCGAGATCGGTGACGTGCTCGACGCCGATCCCGAGCCGTTCGCCGCAGCCCTGGACGACGTCGCTCGCCGCCTCACCGAACGGATCGAGGACCTGATCGCCCGCCGTGACACGCTGCGCCGACTCACGGGCGGGGACCGTCTCCTGCTGCCCGACCGGGCCTGCGCGGTCCTGGAGCGACTCACCGATCTCGGCTTCGATCCCGACTACGTCGCCACGCAACGAGAAGCCCTGGTACTGACCCGGGCCCTGATCCCGGAGATCTTCGACGGCTTCCTGACGCGGCTGGAACATTCGCTCGACGATCCCGGGTACGTCGAGCTGACCAAGCGCGCGGCGGAAGCGGCCTCCTGGAACCCCGACGACCCGCGGATCGAAGAGCTGGCGTCCCTCCTGACCCACAAACTACTGGGCGACCGGGCGCTCCTGTCGATGCCGCCCCGGAGCCGGTCCGACACCGCCGCCAGGTACGGAGCGGTCAACCACCACCGCGAGGACCGGGCGCCGGCCGTCGCCCGGCTGAACGCCCTGATCGAAACGAACCTGCGAGCCGCCGGCATCGACGTCCCGTATCAATGACGCCGCCCGGCGGACCCGTCGGCCGGGGCCCGATACGAGCCCCGGCCGACGGCGTGTGCTCGGGTCAGGCCGGGCCCGCGCCCGCGGCCGCCCCCCGGCGGTCGTGGGCACGGGCGCGTTCCCGGGCGAGGGCCGGGCCGAACAGCCACCACGCCACCAGGCCCACCCCGGCGCCCGCCGCGGCTCCGGCCGCCGTGTCGCTGAGCCAGTGCGCGTGCAGCCAGGTACGGCTCCACATCATGGCCAGGACGAAGACGGCGCCCCCGATCCACCACGCCCGCCGCCGGGCGACCGGGATCAGGAGCACCCCGAGCAGCACGACCAGGAGCGCCGCCGTGGCCGCGTGGCCCGACGGGAAGGAGCCGTGGTCGACGCGGACCAGCGGGTGGGCCGGGCGCGGCCGGTCCACCAGGTGCTTGAGGCCCTGGACGACGAGCATGTTGCCGCCGAGGGTGGCGGCGAGCAGGAAGCCGGCCGAGACCCAGCGCCTCCGGACGAGCAGCAGGAGCAGTACGGACAGCGGTATCAAGGAGCCGACCGGACCGCCGATCAGGTCCAGGAACGTGGCGGCGGCCTGGTAGGCCCCCTCGTGCGGGCCGCCCATCAGGACCAGCCAGCGGTCGTCCAGCCCCTGGAACGGCGGATCCGCCACGTCGGAGCGGACGACGAGAGCCGGCAGCACGGCGCCGGCGAGGAGCAGGACACCCGCGACGAGGAGGCCGCGGCGGCGCGGCGCCCCGGGCTCGGCGCGCCGGCCGCTCCCGGCGGATCGGTGGGGTCCGCCGGGTCTGCCGTGCGGGGTGGTGGTGGTCGGGTTGCCGGACATGGCTGCCTCTCGTGACCGCGGCGGGGGCCCGCGGCCGGGTGCGCTGTGGAGGGGAACGCGGGGGCGCGGCCGGCGGGGCCGCGCCCCCGTGGTGGAACGGGGGCGTCGGACCGGCGCCGTCAGGCTCCCGCGCCCAGGTGCAGGGCCAGGAAGGCCACGCCCCCCGCGACGATGGCGGGGATGTCGTGGGAGCCGAGGAAGATGTGATCGGCGCCGTCCACGGGCTGCAGGGTGACCTCGCCCCCGGCGCCCTTCAGCGCCGCCGCGAGGGCCTCGCTCTGGCTGTACGGGACCAGGCCGTCGTGGGTCCCGTGGACCAGCAGGAACGGCGGCGGGTTCGAGCCGGCCGCGTAGGTCACGGGGCTCGCGGCCCGCGCCAGGTCGGGCCGCTCGGCGACGCCGGCACCGAGCAGGGCCTCGTAGGGGTCGGGGAAGTCCGCACCGGGCATGGCCGGCAGGGGGTGGTCGGTCAGGGCCACGAGGTCGGAGACGCCGTACCAGTCCACGACCGCGCGGACCCCGGTCTCGCCGGAACCGACGCCCTGCGTACCCTCCAGCTCCGCGCCCTGCGGGCTGTGGGGGCCGACGAGCCCGGCGAGCGCGGCCAGGTGGCCGCCCGCGGACTCGCCCCAGACACCGATCCGGTCCGGGTCGATGTCGAGGTCGGCGGCGAACGCGCGGACGTAGCGGATCGCGGCCTTCACATCGTGCAGCTGGGCCGGGAACGGAGCCTCAAGGCTGTGCCGGTAGTCGATGGAGACGAGGGCGAGCCCGGCCGCCAGTACCGCCCCGTGCAGCAGCTCGGCGGGGACGGTCGGCGGCGGGTAGCGGCGGTCGCCGTCCAGCCAGCCGCCACCGTGGATCCAGACGATCGCCGGGAACGGGCCTTCGCCGGCGGGCACCTGCACGTCGAGCAGCCGGGGGCGGTAGCCGGGCGTGGTCGCGTAGGTGATCCCGTCGAAGCGGCGGACGCCGTCCGAGCCCGTCACGGGCGGTACGGGGGACCGGTACGGCGGGGGCGGCCAGGTCATGTCGGCCATGTCGATCTCGGCGGGAGGAGTTCGTGTCATTGCGGCCCTTCCAATTCGGCGTCGTCCCGGTGGAGCGGTGGAGCGGTGGCGATGCGGCCGGTGGGGCGGACGCAGGCTTCGCGTCGTTTGTCCGGAATGCTTGCGCGAGTCACCGGGGGAGGCGTAGCGTGTTACACGTGTAATCAAGGACTCTAGCGACGCATTTCCGCTGACCACAAGCCCAGGAACGATCCAGATTTCGGATCAGTTACACGAGCTACTGCAGTGGCGGCGCCGCCTTCCCCCTCCGGGAGCACGTCATGCTCACCATCGCCGACACCCCTGCGGTTCCCGCGGTCCGAAGCTACGTCCACTGGGTCGCCGCCCCCGACGCCGCGAGCGTTCCGCAGGTCAGGTCCCGTGTGCGCGCCACTCTCGACGGCTGGCGGGTTCCCGGCGAGGTCGTGGACGCCCTGCTGCTGGCCGTCAGCGAACTCGTCGGCAACGTCGTCCGGCACGCCGGTGGCGCCGGCCGGATGCGGGTCGTCGTCGCGGCGGGCGGCGGCTGGTTCCGGCTGGAGGTCGCCGACCGGGGTGCCGGACTGCCGCGGCTGCCCGCCCCTCGCGCGGAGGTCGACCCGGAGTCCGAAAGCGGCCGCGGGCTGCTGATGGTGCAGCTCATGACAGCCGAACTGGGTGGTGAACTCTCCGTCGTCGCCCACGAGTTCGGCAAGTCGGTGCGGGTGCGCGTCCCCGCCTCCTGAATCGTGCCGCAGGCGTTCGGGCGGGTGTCCGCGCAGGTGTCCGCAGGTGCGGCCGCGGGGGTGTTCGCGGAGGTGGCCGCACAGGTGTCCGGTGGGCGCACGGAGGCCCTCCAGGGGCTTTCCGGTCCACTCGATATCGCGAGATGTTGACGGACGCCAAATATTCGACATAGCGTGCATCCATCTCCCCGCTGCTCCCTGATCGAGGTGCCGCCCCATGGAGCTCTCCCCTTCCGCGTACGCCGATTCCTTCTGTCGTGATCGGCTTCCGCCCTTCCCCCTCTGGCCCGAACTCCACTTCGAACTTCCTGAGTTGGAGTACCCGGACCGCCTCAACTGCGCCCGGCGCCTGCTCGACGACGCCGTCGAGCGGCACGGCCCCGACCGTCCCTGTCTGCTCACCCCGACCGAGCGCTGGACCTACGGCGAACTGCAGCACCGCGCCAACCAGGTCGCCCAGGTCCTCACCGAGGACTTCGGTCTCCGGCCGGGCAACCGCGTCCTGCTGCGCGGCCCCAACAACCCCTGGCTCGTCGCCGCCTGGTTCGGTGTCCTGAAGGCCGGCGGGGTCGCCGTCACCACCATGCCGCTGCTGCGCGCCGGAGAACTCACCGAGCTCACCGAGATCAGCCGGCCCTCCCTCGCCCTGTGCGACCACCGCTACGCCGACGAGCTCGCCCCGGGCCACCGCCCCGGTCCGCCCGACCTGCCCGTCCTCACCTACGGAGGTCCCGGACCGGACGACCTGGCCGCGCGCTGCGCCGCCAAGGACGGCCGGTTCACCACCGTGGTCACGGCCGCGGACGACGTGGCACTGATCGCCTTCACCTCCGGTACCACCGGGCGCCCGAAGGCGACCCTGCACTTCCACCGCGACGTCCTGGCGAACGCCGACACGTTCTCCCGGCACGTCCTCAAGCCCCGCCCGGACGACGTGTTCACCGGCACGCCGCCGCTCGCCTTCACCTTCGGGCTCGGCGGACTCGTGGTCTTCCCGCTGCACGTGGGGGCCGCGACCCTGCTGATCGAGCAGGCGGCTCCGCTGCAACTGGCCGACCTGGTCGCGGAGCACGGCGTGACCGTGCTGTTCACCGCGCCCACGGCCTACCGGGCGATCATGGAGGCCGGGGCGGTGGACCGGCTGGCCGGGCTGCGCCGCTGCGTGTCCGCCGGGGAGCCGCTCCCGGCCGCGGTGTGGCACGAGTTCCACGCCGCCACCGGTCTGCGCATCATCGACGGCATCGGCGCCACCGAGATGCTGCACGTCTTCATCTCCGCGGCCGACGAGGACATCCGGCCCGGTGCCACCGGCCGGCCCGTTCCGGGCTACCGCGCCGCCGTGGTCGACGAGAACGGTGAGCCCGTCCCCGACGGGCAGCCCGGACTGCTCGCGGTCACCGGCCCCACCGGATGCCGCTACCTGGAGGACCCGCGCCAGGCTTCGTACGTCAGGAACGGCTGGAACATCACCGGTGACACCTACATCCGCGACACGGAGGGGTACTTCTGGTACGTCGCCCGCAGTGACGACATGATCGTCTCCTCCGGCTACAACATCGCGGGCCCCGAGGTCGAGAAGGCCCTCGTCACCCACCCGTACGTCGAGGAGTGCGCGGTGGTCGGGGCCCCGGACGCCCGGCGCGGCATGCTGGTGAAGGCGTACGTGGTCCTGGCAGCCGGTGTCCCGGCCGACGGGGCGACCGTCCGCGAGCTCCAGACCCACGTCAAGGAGACCATCGCCCCGTACAAGTACCCGCGCGCCGTCGAGTTCGTCAGCGCGCTCCCACGTACCGGCACCGGCAAGCTCCGGCGCGGTGAGCTGCGCGAACGCGCCCGCACCGACGCCGCCCCCACGCCGGGTCCGATCCCCGCCCCGGCACCGGCCGAGCCCGCCCGCGTCGTCGTCGAACGCCGCGTCGAGTGGACCGACACCGACGCCGCCGGCCACTACCACCACTCCACCGTCGTGCGCTGGGTCGAGGCGGCCGAGGCCGTCCTGCTCCACCGCCTGGGCCTGTCGCACCTGTTCGGCAGCACGCCCCGGGTCCACTTCGAGGCCGACTACCGGGCCCGCCTCTGGTTCGGGGACGCCGTGCGCACCGAGCTGAAGGTCACCGAGGTCGGCACGGCCTCCCTGCACTACGCCTTCACCGTACGGGGCGCACAGGGCGGCGAGGCGGCGAGGGGCCGCATGGTCATCGCCCACTCGGCCGCCCACGCCACCGGGTCGACCCCCTGGCCCGACGAGGTACGGGACCTGCTCGGCACGGCCGGACCGCAGCAACCGGAACTACTCACCACCGCACCATCAGCAGGAGGCACGCCGTGCGCGTCGCAGTCATAGGAGGAGGGCCCGGCGGACTGTACTTCGCGGCCCTCACCAAGCAGCTCTCCCCGCACTGGGAGGTCACCGTCTGGGAACGCAACGCCCCCGACGACACCTTCGGCTTCGGGGTCGTCTTCTCCGACGAGACGCTCGACGGCATCGCCCAGGCCGACCACGAGATCTACGAGGCCATGTCGGCCGAGTTCGCCCGTTGGGCCGACATCGACGTCCGGCACCGGGGGAACACCCTCACCTCGGGCGGCCACGGCTTCGCGGCCCTCGGCCGGCAGCACCTCCTGCGCATCCTCCAGCGGCGCTGCGCCGAACTGGCCGTGGACGTCCGCTACCGCACCCAGGCCCCGCCCGCGGCCGAACTCGCCGCCGAATACGACCTGGTGGTGGCGTGCGACGGCGTCCGGTCGGCCACCCGCGCCGCCTACGCCGACACCTTCGCCCCCGACCTCGACGAGCGCTCCGGCCGCTACATGTGGCTCGGCACGGACAAGGTTTTCGAAGCCTTCACCTTCATCGTCGACGAGCAGGACTTCGGCACCCTCCAGGTGCACGCCTACCCCTACGACGCCACCCGCTCCACCTTCATCGTGGAGATGACCGAGGACGCCTGGCGGCGTGCCGGCTTCGCGGAGTTCGCCGACCGCGACCATCCGCCCGGCACCAGCGACGAGGACAGCATCCGGCGCTGCGAGGAACTCCTCGCCGACCACCTCGACGGCCACAGCCTGATCCCCAACAACTCCAAGTGGCTGCGCTTCACCACGGTCCGCAACACGACCTGGCGGCACGAGAACGTCGTCCTGCTCGGGGACGCCGCCCACACCGCGCACTTCTCCATCGGCTCCGGCACCAAGCTCGCCATGGAGGACGCCCTGGTCCTCGCGGCCAGCCTGCACGAGCACCCGGACGTGCCGACCGCCCTCGCCGCCTACGAGCAGGAACGCAGGCCGGTGGTGGAGTCCACCCAGCGCGCCGCCCAGGCCAGCCTGGAGTGGTTCGAGCACATCGACCGCTACACCGGCCAGGACCCGCACCAGTTCGCCTTCAACCTCCTCACCCGCAGCCGCCGCGTCACCTACGACAACCTGCGCGTCCGAGACGAGGGCTTCACCACCGCCGTCAACCGCTCCTCGGCCGTGCCGCCGATGTTCCGCCCCTTCCCGCTCGGCGGCCTGCTGCTGCGCAACCGGGTCGTCGTACCGCCCACCGCCCTGCACACCGCACGCGACGGCGTCCCCGGCGACTTCGACCTCGTCCACCTCAGCACCCAGGCCGTCGGCGGCGCCGGGCTGGTCCTCGCCGGCATGACGGCCGTCAGCGCCGACGGCCGGGCCACCCCCGGCTGCCCCGGCCTGTGGAACGAGGAACAGGAGGCGGCCTGGCGGCGCCTCACCGACTTCGTCCACGGCCAGAGCGACACCTGCCTCGGCATCCAGCTCACCCACGCCGGCCGCCGCGCGGCCACCCACGGCGGCGGGCAGCCGGTCGCCGCCTCGGCCCTGGCCTGGGACGAACGCGGCCCGGTGCCGCGCGAGGCCGACCGGGCCGACATGGACGCCCTCGTACGGGACTTCACGGCCGCGGCCCGGCGGGCCGACCGGGCGGGCTTCGACGCCCTGGAACTCCAGTACGGGCACGGCCACCTGCTCTCGGGCTTCCTGTCCCCGCTGACCAACCTGCGCACCGACGAGTACGGCGGCGATCTCGACGGCAGACTGCGGTTCCCGCTCGAAGTGCTGCGCGCCGTAAGGGAGGTGTGGCCGGCCGGCAAGGCGCTGCTCGTGCGGATCTCCGCCGCCGACTGGGCCGAGGGCGGCACCACCGAGGCCGACGCCGTCGCCATCGCCCGCGCGCTCGCCGAGGCGGGCGCCGACGCCATCGACGTCTCCACCGGCGAGGTCGTCGCCCACGAGAAGCCGCGCTACGGCCGCAGCTACCAGACCCCCTACGCGGACCTCATCCGCAATGCCACCGGGGTGCCCACCATCGCCGTCGGCGCGATCTCCACGTACGACGACGTGAACTCCATCATCCTGGCCGGCCGGGCCGACCTGTGCGGCGTCGGCCGCGCCCAGCTCCACGACCCCCTGTGGACCCTGCACGCCGCTGCCGCCCAGGGCTACCAGGGTCCGGCCGCGCCCTGGGCGCGCGCCTGGCGGGCGGGCAGCGGGCGGCCCCCGGCGGCGCGGACCGACCGGATCCCGCCGCGCCTGGAGCTCCTGCGCCGGCCCGCCGCGTCCGTCCACCGCCGCTGGCTGCCCCGCGCGGCCGTCCCCGCCCACCGATAGAGCCGGAGGTACCCACGCCCATGGACAGGGACCACCTGCCCCGCTTCACGGCAGCGGCCGTCCAGGCCGCGCCCGTCCACCTCGACACCGCCGCCACCGTCGACAAGGCCGTCGCCCTGATCGCCGAGGCCGCCGCGAACGGCGCCGAACTCGTCGTCCTCCCGGAGGTGTTCGTCCCCGGCTACCCGTACTGGAACTGGACGATGAACCCGGTCCAGGGTTCACCCTGGTTCGAGCGGCTCCAGCGCGCCTCCGTCGACATCCCCGGCCCGCACGTCGACCGCCTGCGCGCGGCGGCCCGCCGGCACGGCGTCGTCCTCGTCATCGGCGTCAACGAGCGGGCCGCGCACAGCCTCGGCGTCCTCTACAACACCCTGCTGACCATCGGCCCCGACGGCGAACTCCTCGGTGTGCACCGCAAGCTGGTGCCGACCTGGGCCGAGAAGCTGACCTGGACCGGCGGCGACGGCAGTTCGCTGAAGGTCCACGACACCCCGGTCGGCCCGCTCGGCGCCCTCGCCTGCGGGGAGAACACCAACACCCTGGCCCGCTTCGCCCTCCTCGCGCAGGGCGAACTGGTCCACGCCTCCTGCTACATCGCCCTGCCCGTGGCTCCTGCCGACTACGACATGGCCGACGCGATCGCCGTCCGCACCGCCGCCCACAGCTTCGAGGGCAAGGTCTTCTCTGTCGTCGCCTGCTCCACGATCTCCCCGGAGATCGTGGACGCCCTCGCCGGCGACGACGAGGAACTGCGGAAGCAGTTCACGCGCCCCCGCAGCGCCCTGTCCGGGATCTTCGGCCCCGACGGCCGCCCGGTCACCGAACCCCTCGTCGACGAGGAGGGCATCGTCTACGGCGAGATCGACCTCGCCCGGTGCATCCAGCCCAAGCAGATGCACGACATCGTCGGCCACTACAACCGCTTCGACGTCTTCCGCCTCGAAGTGGACAACCGTCCCAGGCCGCCCGTCACCTTCACCGTCGCGCCCACGGTTCCCACCCTCGCCACCCCCGCCGCTCCCGAGGAGGACGTATGACCATCGAGCAGGACGACACCGTGCTCGGCCGTGCCCGGGTGTCCGACACCCCGGAACTCACCCGCTACTACGAGGAGCTCGCCACCCTCGACGCGGGCGCCCTGTGGACCGTCGCCAACGACATCGAGCCCTGGTACCCGCAGCCGAAGTCCGTCCCCGTGCTGTGGCGCTACAGCGAACTGCGCCCCCTGGTCCACAAGGCCCTCGGCCTCGTCAAGGGCGACGACGCCGGCCGCCGCGTCGTCATGCTGGTCAACCCGGGCCGGGGGGACGTCAGCGCCGCCGCAGGCCTCCTCTACACCGGCCTGCAGATCATGGGACCCGGCGAGGCCATGACCGCCCACCGCCACCAGGCCGCCGCGCTGCGCTTCGTCCACGAGGGCACCGGCGCCTGGACGATCGTCGACGGCCAGAAGCTCAAGGTCGGCCCCCGGGACTTCGCCATCACCCCCAACGGCACCTGGCACGAGCACGGCAACGACGCCGACGACGCCCCCGTCATCTGGCAGGACGGACTCGACATCCCCCTGGTCAACGCCCTGGACGCCGGGTTCTACGAGGTCCACCCCGAGCTGTACCAGACCCCGGGCAAGGTCATCAACTCCTCCTTGCTGACCTACGCGGCGAACCTGCTGCCGTACGGCGTCGAGAAGTGGACCCGGCCCTACTCCCCGCTCCTCGCCTACCCCTGGGAGCCCACCTACGAGGCCCTGCGCGGCCTCGCGAAGGCGACCGAGGGCTCCCCGTACGACGGGATCATCGCCGAGTACACCAACCCGGTCACCGGCGGCTCCGTCATGCCGACCATGGGCGCGCACATGCAGCTGCTGCGCCCCGGCCAGGCCACCCTCGCCCACCGCCACACCGGCTCGGTGATCTACACGGCGGCCAAGGGCCACGGGGTCTCGGTGATCGCCGGACAGCGCTTCGAGTGGCGGCAGGGCGACATCTTCTGCGTACCGTCCTGGGCCTGGCACGAGCACCACAACCTCGACGCGTCCGAGGACGCCTGCCTGTTCTCCTTCGACGACTTCCCCGTCATGCGCTCGCTCGGCTTCCACCGCGAAGAGGCGTACCCCGACAACGGCGGCCACCAGCCCACCCCCTGAACCGCTCCGCCGTACCGGACGCCGCCGGCCCTGACACCGGCCCCGGTACGGCGGAGCCCCGCCGCCGATCCCCCCCCGGCACCCTCCCTCTCCTACGCAAGGAGCCCTCATGCGGCTGCTCAGCTACACCCTCGACGACGCCTCCGTGCGTCTCGGCGCACAGGCCGACGACCTCGTCGTGGACCTCACCGCCCTGGCCCGGCAGGCCGGCGTACGACTGCCCGCGGACCTGCTGTCGTTCATCCTGGCCGGCGCGGCCGCCCAGGAGACCGCGCACGGCCTGCTGGCCGCCGGTCCCGAGGCCTGGCCCGCCGAGGCCGTCCACCGGATCGACGCCGTGTCCCTGTGCGCACCCCTGCGCCCCGGCAAGATCATCGGTGTCGGTCTCAACTACATCGAACACGTCGAGGAGTCCAGCCGCAGCCTCGACACCGACAAGGACCTGCCGCCGCGGCCCGTCCTCTTCGGCAAGCCCGCCACCGCCGTCACCGGCCCCGGCCGGCCGATCCTGCACAACGCCGACCTGACCACCCAGCTCGACTGGGAGTGCGAACTCGCCGTCGTCATCGGTCGCCCCGCCTTCCGGGTGAGCGAGGAGGAGGCGTACGAGCACATCTTCGGCTTCAGCATCCTCAACGACATCAGCGCCCGCGACCAGCGCCGCTCCGGCCAGTGGTTCTTCTCCAAGGGCCAGGACTCCTACGCCCCCTTCGGCCCGGTGGTCGTCACCCGCGACGACATCCGGGACCCGATGAACCTGGACCTCTCGCTGCGCGTCAACGGCGTCACCAAGCAGAAGTCGAACACCCGGCACATGCTCTTCCCCATCGCCCGCCTCATCGCCGACATCAGCTCCGGCATGACCCTGGAACCCGGCGACGTCATCGCGACCGGTTCGCCGTCCGGCGTCGGCGCCGGCATGGTCCCGCCCGAGTACCTGCGCCCCGGTGACACCGTCGAAGCCACGGTCGAAGGCATCGGCACCCTGACCAACCCCGTCGTCGACGCCCGCTGAGGAGAGCGATGTCCCCCCGTACCCACCGCATCGGCCAGATCGTGCCGAGCTCCAACGTCACCATGGAGACGGAGGTTCCGGCCATCCTCCGGGCCCGCCAGGCCGTCGTACCCGACGAGCGCTTCACCTTCCACTCCAGCCGGATGCGCATGACCCACGTGACCCCGGAACAGCTCAAGGCCATGGACGCCGACTCCGACCGCTGCGCCGTGGAACTCTCCGACGCCCGGGTCGACGTCCTGGGCTACGCCTGCCTGGTCGCCATCATGAGCATGGGGCTCGGCTACCACCGTACCTCCGAGCAGCGCCTGCACACCCGGACCGTCGAGAACGGCGCGCCCGCCCCGGTCGTCACCAGTGCGGGCGCCCTCGTCCACGGGCTGCACACCATGGGCGCCGAGAAGATCGTGCTGCTGGCCCCCTACATGCGCCCGCTGACCCGGACCGTCGTGGACTACCTGACGCACGAGGGCATCGAGGTCCTGGACCACCAGGCCCTGGAGATCCCCGACAACCTCGACGTCGCCGCCCACGACCCGGCCCGGCTGCCGGGCCTCGCGCGGGCCCTGGAGTACGCCGACGCGGACGCGGTCGTGCTCTCGGCGTGCGTGCAGATGCCCTCCCTCGGCGCCATCGAGGAGGCCGAGCAGCTCCTGGGCAAGCCCGTGGTGTCCGCGGCGGTGTGCACGGCCCACCAGATGCTGCGGGCCCTGGACCTCGACGCGGTGGCCCCGGGAGCGGGCCACCTGCTGTCGGGCAGGTACGCGCGCACCCCGCTGCCGAGTTAGCCGGTACGCCCACGGGAGCGTCGCCGCGGAGTGGCGCGCGGCCGGGGTCCCTGACGCGAAGACCTGTGCGGTGAGTTCCTGGACGGCGCCCACCGCACGGAGGTCCTCGCCGTGTTCACGCCCTCGACGGACCTCTCGTGTCCTTGGCGGAGACCCGGGCACGGGCGAGGGAACCGATGCGTGAGGGGTCCCACCCCGTGTGGTCGAGCGCTCTGCGGTCCGCCCGTACCGCCATTTCGGGTGCGGCCAGGTCGGCCGCCGGCCGCCGGCCGCCGGGACCGGGCGGTCGCGGCTCAGCCCCGGGCGCGCGATCCCGGGAGGATGATCGTGACCCCGCGCCCGGCCGCCGTGCCCATCGCGGCCAGGGCCGCCGGGGCGGCGTCGAGCGGGATCGTCGAGGTGACCAGCAGGTCCGGCCGCAGCGCGCCGCCCCGGACCAGCTCCATCATCGGCGGGTAGGCGTGCGCCGCCATGCCGTGGCTCCCCAGGATCTCCAACTCCCAGCCGATCACCCGGTCCATCGGCAGGGCCGCCGCCCCGGCCGCCGCCGGCAGCAGTCCCACCTGCACGTGCCGCCCGCGTCGGCGCAGCCCGGCCACCGAGGCCGCCGCCGTCGCCGGTGAGCCCAGCGCGTCGAGGGACAGGTGCGCGCCCCCACCGGTCGCCTCCCGGACCGCCCGCGCGGTGTCGGCGGTGTCCTGGGCGTCCAGGCAGTGCACCGCTCCGAACTTCCGCGCCAGCTCCAGCGCCCCCGGCGCCGTGTCCACGGCGACCACCCGGGCCCCGGCCGCCGCCGCGATCATCACGGCGGAGAGCCCCACCCCGCCGCAGCCGTACACGGACACCCACTCGCCCGCCGCCACCCGGCCCCGTGCCACCACCGCCCGGAACGCCGTCGCGAAGCGGCACCCGAGACCGGCCGCCGTCGCGTACGACAGCTCCTCGGGCACCGCCACCAGATTCACATCGGCGTGGTCCAGGGCCACGTACTCGGCGAAGGACCCCCAGTGCGTGAACCCGGGCTGCGTCTGCCGCGCGCACACCTGGTGGTCGCCGGCCGCGCAGTCGGCGCAGCTGCCGCAGGCGCACACGAACGGCGCCGTGACCCGGTCACCGACCCGCCAGTTCACGACACCGGCCCCCACCGCCTCGACCACACCGGCGAGTTCGTGGCCGGGCACGTGCGGCAGCACGATGTCCGGGTCGTGCCCCATCCAGCCGTGCCAGTCGCTGCGGCACAGCCCGGTGGCCTCCACCCGTACCACCACCCCGCCCGCCGGCGGACTCGGCTCCGGTACCTCCCGTACCTCGGCAGGCTCGCCGTACCGTTCGAAGACCACCGCTCGCATGGATCCCGCCCTCCGCTCGACTGCCCGCACGGTACCCGTCGCCGAGGGCGCCGTTCACGGCGCTCCCTCGCCGGCCCGGGCGAGCGCCAGCACGCCCCCGCAGATCAAGGCGATGCCCAGCAGTTGGGGGAGCAGCCACCAGCCCGACCGCAGGTGTTCCTCGTACAGGACCACCCCCAGCGCGATGCTGATGCTCGCGTCGCCGAGGGTCAGCGCGGGCTGCGAGGCGACCAGCGGGCCGCCCTGCATGGCGTGTTCCAGCAGGAGCAGGGCGCAGATGCCACTGGCCCCGAAGGCGTACGTCTCCCAGGTCGTCAGGAAGGCGACGAAGCCGCTGTCGTCGAGGACGTGCACCGAGGACTTCATCAGCGCGGCGGTGAGCGCGTAGCAGACGGCGGTGGCGGCGCCGAGGCAGCCGGCCCGAGCACGGCCGGGCGGCAGGCGCATCCCGGCCACGGCCAGGGCGGCCACGACGACCGCGCACGCCGGCAGGGCCACCACCCAGCGCTCGGCCGGCACGTCCGTCCGGTTGCCCACGGGCGAGGCGGCCACCAGAGCGACCCCGAGCCCCGCCACCACCCCCGCCACGGCCAGCCACAGCGCCCCCGGCAGCCGCTGCCGCGTCACCAGCGAGGCGATCAGAAGCGCGAGCGGCAGCTCCAGCACGAACAGCGGCTGTACGAGGGCCAGGGCACCCGTGGCCAGCGCCACGGCCTGGCCCACCCCGGCCGCGATCACGGCCAGGATGCCGCCGATCCACAGCGGCCGCCGCAGCAGATCGAGGACCAGGCCGAATCGGAAGCCGTCGCTCTGCGGCACGGTCAGCGCGGCCCGCCGCTGGAGCACGGTGGCGAGTGCGTTGCTGAACGCCGCGAACAGCGCGAAGAGGACCGGCAGGACGACGCCCATGCTCCGATCCTCACGGCGTCCGCCGCCCCGCCGTGGCACGACACCGGGCCACGACCGTCCTGCCCCGCGCATTCCCCCGTCCGGACCTGCCCGGCAGTCCTCAGGGCCGCCCCGCGGCCCGGCGCAGGGCCAGCTCGGCGAGGGCCTCCGGGGCGCCGGCCTGGCCCCGGACGCCGGGGAAGGCGTTGATGTCCACGATGAGCGGTGTCCCGCCGCCGGTGTCGATGATGTCCACGCCGTAGACGTCGAGCGCGAACACCGCACCCACCTCGCGCACCAGTTCGGCCCAGCCGGACGGCAGTTCAGCGAGCGGCAGCGGGCGGGTGGGGCCACGGCCCTCGGGGGAGAGCTCCGAGCGGCGCAGGGCCGAGAACACCTGGTCCCCTATGGCCCACAGTTTGTGGTCCCAGCCGCTGTTGGGCGCGTAGTCCTGCACCACGACCGGCTCGTGAGGCCATTCGCGGGCCAACTCCCGCAGCCGTGCCGTGTCGTTCACGCGGGCGACGAGGTCGCCCCGGCGGCTGCGCCGGCTCTTGACCACCACGGGAGCCTCGATCAGGGCGCCCGCGGCCCACGCTCCGAGGGAGTCGTGGGTACGGGTCGCGGCGAAGGGCAGCCCGGCCCGCAGGGCGAGCTCGGCCATCGCCGTACGGTCCTGGCACAGCTCGGTGGCCGCGGCGGAGTTCACCACGGCCGCTCCCCGCCGCTCCAGGTGGCGCGCGAGACCCAGCGCGTGCGGTGTCCGCGACTTCAGCAGGTACACCTCGGCGAGCGGCAGCGGTACCTCCCCGGGCGTGACCGGATCGAGGGCTTCGACCGTGTGCTCCGGGGCCAGCAGCGCGGTCGTGTCCGCCAGCAGCGGGTGCCCGGGCTCCGGGGTGATCAGGCCGATCCTCACGCGCCGTCACCTCCCACGGCGGAGACCTGTGCGGGGATCGACAGGGGCACCGGGTACGGCAACGCCACGGGCGGCGGCGGGGGTGGGCAGGCGCCGCCCGCCCGTGCGAGGTCGAGGACGGCGCGGGCCACCCGCGCGGCCGCGTCCGGCACCTGACGGAAGCTCGGGAAGTCGTTCACGTCGACGACCACCGGGCCGTCCGGGCCCAGCAGCACGTCCACGCCGTACAGGTCCAGCCCGTAGACCGACCCCACCTGGGCGGCGATCGCCGCCACCTCGGCCGACAGCGGCACGCGCCGCTCCCGTACCGAGGGATCGGGGTGCAGCGGTGAACAGCGCTCGGTCGCGAACAGCTCGCCACCGACCGCGTACACCTTGATGTCCGTGCCCGAATTGGGTACGTACGGCTGGGCGATGAGCAGGCCCTCGCCCGCGAGCACGGGCAGCAGCGACTCCAGCCGCTCCGGCGAGGACACCAGGTGCACGGCCCGCCCGGAGCTGCCGTCGGCCGGCTTGACGACGAGCGGGTACTCCGCCTCCGGGATCTCCCGGAGCAACTCGGGGCGGGCCACCGCGTAGGTGGGCGGCAGCGGGAGCCCCCGGCCGCGCCCGAGGGCGGCGGCCAGTGCCTTGTCCCGTACGCCCCGGATCGACCGCGCGTCGTTGACGGTGGTCAGCCCGGCCGCGGCGGCGGCTTCGAGCAGGGTCAGTCCCGGGCCGCCGGACACCGTCTTGAGCACCCAGGCGTCGTGGGCGCCCGCGTCCACGGCCTCGGTCATGCGCAGCAGCGAGCCGCCGGGCCGCACGACATCCACGTGGTGCCCCCAAGCGGTCAGCTGTCCGATCACCTCGTTCGGCATGCCGTCGTGGCGGTAGTGCTCCTCCACCAGGAAGCAGAGCCTCATGGACCTTCCCCATATCCCCGGACGTCCGCCGAATCCGCCCGGCGAGTTGTGACGTCACAGGATGTCATGGACCGCAATGTGATGATCGGTCCGCGTGTGGGCTTCCTTGCTACCCTGCCCGTTCCGCGTCACCGGGGGAGGGATCAGGACGGCATGGGCGATCGGTGGACGGAGCCGCTGCACGGGCTCGCGGGGAACGAGGCCGCACCGGCGGACGTGCTGCTGCGACTGCTCGGCCACGAAGACGAGTGGCTGCGTCGCGCGGTTGCGCAGCGCGCGGCTCTTCCGCAAGAGGTGGTCGAGGCCGTGCTCGTCCACCCGGACCGCCGGGTCCGGGCCGCCTTCGCCCAGAACGGCGGAGCCGACCCCTACCAGCGTGCCCGGCTGGTCGACGACCCGTCCGCGTCGGTCCACCTCGCCCTGGCGCACGGCCCCCTGGCCTACCGGCGGCGGGTGGCCCCGCTCCCGGACCGGGCCTACGAGCGGCTGCTCGACCACCCCAGGGGCATGGTGTCCGGCGAACTGGTCAGGTGGGGCACCGCACCCGCCCACATCCTGGCGGGACTCGCGGACCACGAGGACCCGATGTTCCGGGAGGCGGCCTGCCGTGCCTGGGGCCGGCTCGCGGACGAGGTCCGGGAGCGGCTCCTGCACGACGAGGACCCACAGGTGCGGCAGGCCGCCGCCCTGCGGGTCTGCCACGAGGACGAGGAACGGACCACCTGGCTCGTCGACCGCTCGGGGAGCGGGTGGCACCTGGGGGAGGTCCTGGCGAGGGGCCGACTCACCCGAGAACTCGCAGAACGCCTGCTCGCGCGGGGCGAACGGATCGCCGCGCTCGCCGCCAACCCCTCGCTCCCGCCCGACCTGGTGGCCCGGCTGGCCGTCGACCCCGACCCGAGGGTCCGCCTCCAGGTGTCGGCCCGCCCCGAGCTGACCGAGTCCGAGCGCGCCGCCGTCGACCACACCGTGGACGCCGAGGACCGGCTGCCCACCCTGGGATGGGTGTGGGAGCGTCGAACGGACGCCGCGTTCCTACAGCAGTGCGCCCGTTCCGCGCACACCTGGCTGCGCCGCAGCGCCGCCGTCTGCCCCGGCCTACCGGCCGACGCCGTCGAACTGCTCGCGGGCGACGAGGACTTCGCCGTACGGCTGCTGCTCGCCGAGTTCCACCCCGAGCCGCCGCCCGAGTTGCTCCTCGACCTGTTCCTGAACGGCACCCACCGCGCCGTGGGCATGCTGGTCTCCAGGCCGGGATTTCCCGCCGCCGGGCTCGCCGCACGCCTCGGCGACTCCCCGGACCCGAGGGCCCGGCGCCTGGCCCTGCGTGACCCCGGCCTGGAGCCGGAACTCCTGGACCGGCTCGTCCGGGACCCGGAAACACGCGGCGCCGCCGGCCGGGACCCCCGGCTCCCGGTGGCCCGGATCCGGGAGTTGCTCGCCGACCCTGATCCCGAGGCGGCGGCCGCCGCGGCCGCCAATCCCGCACTTCCCGCCGCGGATATGCGTCAGTTGCTGGACCGGGCGAAGGTGCCGGAAATTCCGATGAATGAGCGGACGATCGGCTGCTAGGTTGATCACGTGCCGAAGTTGAATCAGATCATCGCAGTGGAAAAGGGCGTCAAGTCCAAGTCCCTCCAAGAGCTCACGCAGGCTCACCACGACGTCCAGAAGCCCGCCCTGCTGGCCGGAATCTCCCGGACCTACCAGCCCAAGGACGAGGAGGGCGAGCAGCTGCCGCCCGAGTCGACCCGGGTGCAGGTCAAGGCCGAGGACGTGCTGCGGGCGACGGCCGGCACCCTGACGAGGCTGTTCGACGTGACGGCGACCAAGGACTGGGCCAACCGCACCGCGGCCGCCGATGTCGTCGTGGACGGAACGGTCCTGCTGGCGCAGGTGCCCGTGCCGTACCTGCTCTTCCTGGAGAAGCAGCTCACCGACATGCACACCTTCGTACGGAAGCTGCCGGTGCTGGACGCCTCCGAATCCTGGAACCTGGACCCGTCCACGGACTCCTGGAAGACGGACCCGGTGCGCACCATCCGTACCAAGAAGGTGCCGCGCAACCACGTGAAGGCCGAGGCCACCGAGAAGCACCCGGCGCAGGTCGAGGTGTACTACGAGGACGTTCCGGTCGGGTACTGGACGACCGTGAAGTTCTCCGGTGCGCTGCCGGCCCGTCGGGTCAACGAGCTGCTCGACCGCGTGGAGAAGCTCCAGCAGGCCGTCAAGTTCGCCCGCGAGGAGGCCAACAGCGCCGAGGTCACCGACCAGCGGATCGGCGACGCGGTGTTCGGCTACTTGTTCAAGTAGCCCCGAAGACTCCCTCCGCATGTCTGCGGGGGGTGCGCGAGAGCGCAAGCTGAAACTGATGTTGAAGCTGAACGAGGGTGTCAGTTGGGGGTTCGAATCCCTCCCCCGGCATTGCGAGCCGGGGTGGCCCAAGCTGGTAGAGGCGGCCCTTCAATCTCAGATTATCGCTCCAGTCTCAGTATTCGCCGCCGAACACCGGATCGACCGAGCGTGGACGATCATCGATGGATGGGGGTTCAAGTCCCCTCTGTGCCTCTTCTCATGGCGCGGTAGTTCAAAGGTAGAACACGTCGATCTAAGAATGATCCGCGACTCTTAAACGTGCCGGTGTGCGCAATTGGGTGGCACACAGGAGCCCGGGAGCTGGATATGCTCCCGGGCTCCGTCACGTTCCGGCCCGGTCCCCGCCCGGACCCCGGACCCCGGACCCCGGAACCGGAGTCCGGGGTCCGGGCTCGCGCTCCGGTCAGACCGGTACGGACACGAACGTCCGGCCCGACTCGTTCTCGACCAGGATCGCCTTGACGTCCGCCGGGTCCACGGCCGCCGAACCGTCCAGCCCCGCGCCCTTGCCCTCGCCGTTCTCCTGGCCGCCCACGACCCAACTGCCCGCGGTCGTGCGCGTGCCGTTCTTGGAGACCACGACCAGCCGGCACCGCTCACCCGGTGGAACTCCCGTGACCGCGGCGCGCACCCGCACCCACTTCGTCGCGGGCGTCATCTGCACGGTCATCCGCGCGCCCGAGGACTGATCGGTCCCGGAGAGCGTCTTGGTCCCGGCGGGCGGCGGCGAAGGGTTCGCCGTGGCCGTCGGGGACGGTGGTGCGGGCAGCGCGACCGCGTCCGGATCGCCCGTACCCAGCTGGGTGCCGGCCCAGAACACGGCGGCCAACGAGGCCGCCACGGCCAGTCCCGCGAGGCCCGCGCGCCGTCGCGAGTCACCGGCCCGCTCACCGCGCATCTGCCGCAGGGTGCGCTGGAGCAGCAGGTCACCGCCCTGCGGCGGTCCGTCGAGGAACGCCTCGTCGGGCACCTCGCCCAGAGCCGCCTCCATCTCGCGCAACGCGGCCACCTCCTCCCGGCACTGCACGCATCCGCTGGTGTGTTCCTCGACCCGGCGGATCTCCTCGACGTCCAGGACGCCGAGCACGTAGGGGCCGAGCAGTTCCTCCTCGTGCCGCTGCCGGTTCATGCCACCACCTCACGCAGTCCGGCGGGCTGCTGGGGCGGCCTGCCCGATCGCTTTCCTTCTCTGGAACCGATGTCCCTGAATCCGTCGCTCTTGAAGACGTCGCGCAGCGCCTTGAGGGCGTAGTGCGAGCGAGATTTGACCGTACCCGCCGGGATGCCGAGGCTGTCGGCCGCCTCCGCCACGCTGAGCTGTCGGTAGTACAACTCCTTCAGGACGTCCCGGTGTTCCGGCGACAGCTGATCGAGGGCCCCCAGGACCGTCATGCTGTCCACCACGGAATCGGCGTGGTCCGCCTCCACCGGGGGAGCGGACGAGGCCCCGGACACCTCGGGCGGTCGGGCGGCCTTGGCCCGGTAGCGGTCGGTGATGATGTTGCGGGCCACCGTGAGCAGCCAGCCGCGCACCGAGCCCTTTCCGTTGACCAGCACCTCGGAGTGGCGCCAGGCCCGGATCAGCGTCTCCTGTACGACATCCTCGGCGGCGGCCCGATCCCCGGTCAGTCGGGTGGCGTACGCGAGCAGGGCGTGGCCGTGCTCCTCGTACACCGACTTGATCAGTGCCTCATCGGTCGAGCCCCGCCGAGTGCGGGGCCACAGTGGTCCGGCCATCTCACCCTCTCCGTCTTCCTCGCATATGTGGTGCGGTCGGAACACGCCACCAGGACGGATTCGGTTCACGTGACCTACGTCACTCGGATCCCGTCGCTCGGGTCGGGTCGCTCAGGTCCGGCAGACACGGCCCTTGTTGAGGCAGTCGACGACCGTGGCCATCTGCCGATCGGTCATCACGTTCACGAACATCGCGTGATCCGTCTTCGGGCTGTGCCGCTGCTCGGGGAAGGAGTCGAGGGCCACGTTCAGCCCCGAGGGGATGTCGTAGGCGAGGGAGACCCGCAGTTCGGGCACCGGGAAGGTGTCCTTCGGGCAGACGCCGTTCGCGGCGGTGAACAGCAGGTGCGAGCGGTGCGTGACGCCGACGGTGTCGATGCCGTTCCAACAGCTCGGGAAGACGAGGGTGCGGGTGACGCGCTCGCCCGCCGGGCAGCGCGGATAGCGGGTGGTGGCCCGGTCGGGGGAGCCCGAACACCCCCACCGCGCCCGGACGTCCGCCTCGCTGCCCGCCGTGTACGCGACGGCGTCCCCGGTCATCCCGCGCAGGAAGCGCGGCATCGGCACCACCTTGCTCACGGGATTGCCGCGGAACTCCACCTGGACCGAGGCCTCCGGCACGATCTCGCCGACGTTGCCGTGCCCCGCCGAATCCTCGTGCGGGCGCGTGCCCGGCCGATCGGGGCGACGCAGGACGGGCCAGTAGTACGTGGACCGGTCGCCGCCCGCACAGCTCGTGGCGGCCGCGGCCAACGAGGCCTCCGTCGACAGCGCGTCGGTGGCGAGGTTCCCCACGTAGGCGTGCGTGTGATGGGCGCCGCCCGGCAGGCCGGGCGAGACCACGAGATTGTCCTCGTTGTAGTGACGCTCCTCGTTGCGGCCGCAATCCACCACCATCGAACCGGTCGACCCCTCGGCCCCGGAGGCGGGAGCGGCCGCCGGAACGCGCGGAACCTCACGGATGTCCACGTAGTCGGAGGCCACCGGCCGCCCGTCCGCCGCCCCGGCCTGCGGGCCGACCGCTCGCCACGCCCCCAGTACCGCCGCGATCAGCACGCCGCTCAGGACCAGGCAGAGGGCGAGAGTGAGCAGCCGGTGTTCGTTCCCCATGCCGGTCACCGTCGCCGCTGGCGTCGCCGTCGTCAACCTGACATCCGGATGGTGGTCCGGGGAAGATCGATAGGCTGTCTCCATGACGGCGGGCGAAGAGACCGAAGGCGTGGGCGACGATCCGTACGGCGAGGGTTGGGACGCCACGCGCTCCTGGGTGGAGCACGGGCTGTCCGAGGCCGAACGCGTCGAGAACGTCGTACGGCTGCGCGGCGGCTGGACCTCGCGGATGCGCCGGCTGGACCTGGGCGGCCCGGACGGTCGGCGCTCGCTCGTGCTGCGGTCCTTCGTCGCACCCTTCTACGTCCGGCACGCGGAGGGACTGCTGACCCGTGAGGCGGACATCCTGCGGCTGCTCGCGGACACGGACGTACCGGCGGCCGAACTGGTGGCGGTGGACGCGACGGCGCGGCACTGCGACCACCCCTCCTTGCTGATGTCCCTGCTGCCGGGAACCGTGCGCGTGGGCGACCGGCAGGCCGACGACCGGGCCGACCTGCTGGCCCGCCAACTGGTACGCATCCATCACCTGCAGGTGCCCGCGCAGCGGCGGCCGCGCACCTACCAGCCCTGGGCCTCCGCCGAGCGCGTGAGTCCGCCCGCGGACACCGAGCGGCCCGAACTGTGGCAGCGGGCCATCGACGTCATCCGCCGCGAACCCCCGGCCTACCAGGGCCGCTTCCTGCACCGGGACTTCCACCCGGGGAACGTCCTGTTCACGGGTACGGGCGAGGATCTGCGGATCAGCGGTGTCGTCGACTGGGTGGAGACCTCCTGGGGGCCCGCCGACCTGGACGTGGCGCACTGCTCGACGGCCCTCGCCCTGCTGCACGGCGTACCGGCGGGGATGCGCTTCGCCGACCGTTACGCCGCCGCGGGAGGAACCCTGGCCGAGGACCGCACCGCCCATCTCCACTGGCGGCTGCTGGACGCGCTGGGCTTCGCGCCGGACGCGGAGAAGGTCGGCGTGCCCTGGCGCGAGTTGGGCCGCGTCGACCTGACGGCTCGTGTCCTGACCGAGCGGCTGGAGGGGTACCTCCACGCCCTCTTCGAGCGGTACGCCTGAGTCGCCGCATCCCGACCGGCCGCCCGTCGCGCACCGACGTCGGCCGGGATACGGCGAGCGCTCAGCCGAGGACGTCGGTCCCGAGGATCCGGCCGACGACCGCCGCGGTGCGCCCCAACTCGGCGTGAGGCACCGGGTCCCGCAGGCGCCGGCGCGGCCGAGGTTGTCCGTGGGGCCGCTTGTCCGGCCGTGCGGCGACCGCGCACAGTGGGGCGTATGACAACAGAGCTGACACCGGCCGAGCTCCTGCACGCCTTCGCCCGCACCCGCGCCTCGCTCGACGGCGCCGAGGTCACCTACTGGTGGACCGGGGACGTCCACTCCTGGGCCCCGGGCGAGCCCTACCGGCGCCTCTTCGGCTTCGAAGGGCTCAACGTCGCGCGCCTCGTGGCGGACGAGGAAATCGGCGGCTACCAGCTCCTGTCCCGGGAAGCCGCCTTCTACCTCGACCCCGTGACCCGGGAGATCCTGGAGACCTGGCAGGACAAGCCGGTCGTCCACGTCCGGAACGATCCGGCCGACCAGAAGTGGCGCCCCTTCCCGGTCCCCATGACGGACCTGGGTGACCAGATCTGCTTCAGCCTGGAGATCCCGCTGGCCTACCCCTCGCCCCTGCCGGTCGCGGAGTACCCGGCACAGTCCGCCGACGACACCTACCGAGCCCTGGAGCTGTTCGAGTTCTTCGCGCCCGCGAGCACCTTGACCACCGACGCGGTGAGCGTCCCCGCCACGATGTCCTGGACCCGGATGTCCCCGTGGCTGCCCTGGATGGAACAGGGGCAGCGCCCCGGCGGCCTCACCTTCCACTGCCGCGGCCGCAAGCTGGACTCGTACGCGCAGGTTCCGGAGCGCACCCGCGCATATATCGCCGAAAATCAGCCTGAATTCGCCCATGCGCCGGAGAAGTGGAGCGAGCCGAACGAGACCAGCTGGACGTACTTCCGCAAGCTGTTCCCGCCCCGCTAGAGCCGGCCCCCGCCTCCACCCCCGGTCCCGCGCGGCGTGCGCGCGGTCACCGAACATCCCTGGTCAGAGCCCTGCCAAGGGGCCCCCGGGGGGTGCCGCAGGGGGTGGACAAGGGTTTTCCCCGTATCGAGTTCATCCCCGTGTTGCCTACTGTCTGCCCACCGGCGATCTTCCCCTGGCTCTGCGGCACACACGCCAACCCCACATGGCGTGAAGGCGGCATCGGCCGGGGGGAGAGCCGGGACCGCCGTTGCCTGGCCCCGCTGTTGCGGCTCGGGCGACGTGGCGCGCGGCGGAGCCGGGGCGAGCTCGACCAACTCGCTCCCGGTCCCGCGGCCGCCGGAACCTCCCACACTGCACTGACCGGCCGCTCCGGCATGCCCGGGAACGGCCCTCGAAGGGGAACACGTGCACGCTTCCAGACGTAGGCTCATATCTGTGGTGGCCATGTCGGTCACCCTGCTCGCCGGCTCCGCGACCGCCTCCGTGGCCCTGGCCGTGGAGGCCCCCGCCGCGGCCCCCGCCGCCACGGTCGCCCCCACCGCGCCGGTCGAGAACCTCATCGTCGGATACAAGTCCTCGGCCACCGAGGCCAGCTCGAACACCGCGGCGGCGGACGACGCCACCGCCAAGGGCAAGAAGGCCGGCAAGAAGGCGAAGTTCGACCGCCGCCTCGGCACCGGTGCCGCGCTCGTCAACCTGGGTGGTGCGACCGCCCCGGCCGACGCGGCGAACGTGATGGCCCAGTTCCGCGCAGACCCGGACGTCGCCTACGTCGAGCCGGACACCCGCGCCTACGCCCAGGCCGTCACCCCGAACGACACCGAGTACGCCAAGCAGTGGGACCTCTTCGAGTCCACCGCCGGCATGAACGTCCCCGGCGCCTGGGACAAGACCACGGGCTCCGGCGTCACCGTCGCCGTGATCGACACCGGCTACGTCGCCCACTCGGACGTCGCGCCGAACATCGTCTCCGGCTACGACTTCATCTCGACCTCCTCCGAGGCCCGCGACGGCAACGGCCGAGACAGCAACCCGGCCGACGAGGGCGACTGGAACGCCACCGACGGCGAGTGCGGTGTCGGCTCCAAGGCCAGCACCTCCTCCTGGCACGGCACCCACGTCGCGGGCACCATCGCCGCGGCCACCAACAACTCCAAGGGTGTCGCCGGCATCGCCTACGGCGCGAAGATCCAGCCCGTCCGCGTGCTCGGCAAGTGCGGCGGTGCCACCTCGGACATCGTCGACGCGATCACCTGGGCCTCCGGCGGCTCCGTCGCGGGCGTCCCGGCCAACGCCACCCCCGCCAAGGTCATCAACATGAGCCTCGGCGGCCCCGGTGCCTGCGGCACCAGCTACCAGAACGCCATCAACGCCGCCGTCGCCCGCGGTACGACCGTCGTGGTCGCCGCCGGCAACAGCAACGCCAACGCGTCCGGCTACTCGCCCGCCAGCTGCAACAACGTGATCAACGTGGCGTCGACGAACCGCGCCGGCGAGCGCTCGTACTACTCCAACTACGGCTCGATCATCGACATCGCCGCCCCGGGCGGTGAGACCCGCCGCGCCACCGACACGCCCGGCACCGTCACCACCCCCGAGAACGCGATCCTCTCCACCCTGAACGCCGGCACCACCACCCCCGGTGCCGAGATCTACAAGCCCTACCAGGGCACCAGCATGGCCGCCCCGCACATCGCGGGCCTGGCCGCGCTGCTGAAGTCGGCGAACACCTCGCTGACCCCGGCCCAGATCGAGTCGGCGATCAAGACCAACGCCCGTCCGCTGCCCGGCACCTGCACCGGTGGCTGCGGCGCCGGCCTCGCCGACGCGGCCGCGACCGTCGCCGCCGTGACCTCGACGCCGCCCACCTCGGGCCGCGAGAACACCACGGACTACGCCATCGCGGACAACTCCACCGTGGAGAGCCCGATCACCGTCACCGGTGTCACCGGCAACGCCCCGGCCGCCCTCAAGGTGGGCGTGAACATCGTTCACAGCTACATCGGTGACCTCAAGGTCGACCTGGTCGCCCCGGACGGCAGCGTCTACAACCTGCACAACCGCTCCGGCGGCAGCACGGCCAACATCAACCAGGTCTACACCGTGAACGCCTCCTCCGAGGTCGCCAACGGCACCTGGAAGCTGCGCGTCAACGACAACGCCGGCGGCGACACCGGCAAGATCGACTCCTGGAACCTGACCTTCTGATCAGGAGCCAACTCGGCCTGACGGCCAGATAGTACGGACCAAAGCGAGCCCGCGGACCTGCTGATACACCTCGTATCGGCAGGTCCGACGGGTTTTCCCGGGACGTGACTGATTTCTGCGTCACAATCCGTGGTCGCCCGCCACTCGACCTCGTATTGTCGCCTCTCACAGGAAGGGCACAGGAGCTGGGGATCGAGAGGCTGGTGGCTGTGCGTGGTGGCGGCGACGGGGCACGCTGACACAAGTGTCGGACACGGAGAACTGGTCAAGGCGGTCGACCGCGCGTTGACCGCGCACGGCCGGGCGCTGTTGATCGGACCGGCCGGCGCGGGCAAGACCGAGGTCGTGCGCGCCGTCGTGGCCGCGGCCGAAGCACGCCGCGAGACCGTGCTGTGTCTGGCCCCCGAGGCCGCCGACCAATGGATACCCGAGGCGTCCGCCGCCGCCCTCCTCGCCTCCGTACCCGGCGCCGCCCTGGACCAGCTCTCGGGTCCCCAGCGCACCGCCATCGCCCTCCTGCGCCGCGAGGCCGACGCCCCCCGGGCCGGCCGCGACCACATCGCACTGCGCCTCGCCGTCGTCGAGGTGCTGCGGGCGCTCGCCGACCGGCACCCCGTCCTCCTCGTCCTCGACAACGCCCAGTGGCTCGACGCCGAGAGCACCGACCTGCTCCGCTTCGCCCTGCGCCTCACCCCGCCCGGCGTACGGGTCCTGGTCGCCGAATGCGTCCAGGGCGGGGTCCCGGTGGGCGAACCCCTCTGCGGCCCCGGCGTCCCCGCCATCCGTGTCCCCCCGCTGGGCGCCGACGAGGTAGCCGAACTCCTCGTCCGCCACGGCCTCCCGGCCCGCCTCGCCGGCCGCATCCACCAGGCCAGCGGCGGCAACCCGCGCCTGGCCCTCGCCCTCGGCCACTCCCTCGCCGAAGCCGCCGAGGCCCGCGACTGCAGCGCCCACCACGCCGACGCCCTGCCCGTCTCCGGACAGGCCCGCGAGGTGGCCCGCCGGCTCCTGGCCGGAGCCCCCGTCCAGGCCCGCCGCACCCTGCTGCTCGCCGCCCTCGCAGCCCGCCCCACCATCTCCCTGCTGCGCCGGGCGGGCCGGCCCGACGCCGAGGCCGAGCTGGCCGAGGCGGAACGGGCCGCGCTGGTCAGGGTGGGGGAGGACGGCTCCGTCGAGTTCACCGCCGGCGCCCTGCCGACCGCGCTGGCCGCCGACGCGGGCTGGCCCGAACGCGCCGCCGGGCACGCCGCCCTGGCCGAGGCCGTCGACGATCCCGTCCAGGCCGTACGACACCGCGCGCTGGCCGTGGACACCCCCGACCAGTGGCTGGCCGAGGAGATCACCGAGGCCGCCGCGGCCTGCCGGCGCCGGGGCCAGCGTGCCCTCGCCGCCGAACTGGGCCTGCTCGCCGCCGAACGTACGCCGTCCTGGCTGGCCGGCGAGGAACTGGCCCGCCTGGTCGCGGCCGCCGAGGACGCCGGCTGGTCCGGCCGCGCCGACCTCGCCCGCCGTGCCACCGGAGCCGTCCTGGCGCGCGACGCCTCGCCCGCCGACCGGGTCCGGGCCCGGCTCGCCGTGATCGACGCCGCCGGGCAGGCCCTCGGCGCCCTCGACGAGACCATCGCGTACGCCATGGACGAGGCCGCGGGCGACCCCTCGCTGCAGGCCGCCGTCCAACTGAGGATCGCCTGGAAGCACAACCTCAGCGACGGCGACCCGGTCCGCTCCCGCGACGCCGCGGCCCGCGCCGGGGCGCTCGCCGCACTCGGCGGCGACCAGGTCGCCGAGGCCATGGCCCTGACGGTACGGGCCCGGATGGGCCGGATCCTGGGCGACCCCGGAGCCGAGGCGATCCTGGCCGAGGCCCTCGCCCTGCCCGCCCCCGAGGTACCGCTCGGCATGCGCAACGCGCCCCAGTACCTCGCCGTCCGGCACGCCCTCTTCGACGACGGCCTCGACGACGCCCGCCGCCAGCTCATGGTCCTGCTGCCCGCCGTCCAGCGCACCGGCTCCGCCGAGGACGTCTTCGAGGTCCTGCGCAGCCTCACCGAGGTCGAACTGCGCGGCGGCCGGTGCGAGGCCGCCTCCGCCCACGCCCGCCGCGCCCTGGAACTCACCATAGACGCGGGTCTCTCGCCCGGCCCCGCCTGGTACGTCGCCGCGATGGCGGAGGCCATGGGCGGCAGCTTCGCCCGGGCCGCCGGCTACGCCCGACGCGGCATCCAGGCCTCCCAGGAGGAGCAGGACCAGGTCTTCCTCTCCCGCAGCCTGCATGCGCTCGGCCTCGTCGAACTCGCCACGGGAGAGGCGGCGAAGGCCGTCGCCACCCTGCGTCGGGTCGCCGAACTGGAGGCCGCCCAGCAGGTGGTGGACCCCTCGATCCTGCGCTGGCACGGGGAGCTCGCCGAGGCCCTGATCGCCGCGGACGCCCCCGAGGAGGCGGCCCGGTTGCTGGCCTCCGTCCGCACGATCGCCGTCGGCCTCGGCCGGACCGGGGTCGTCGCGGCCCTCGACCGGGCCCGCGGGCTGTGCCTGTCGGCGCAGGGCGACGCGGACGCGGCCGTGCATCTGCTGGAGGCCACCGCCCAGCGCTTCGACGTGCTGCGGCTGCCGCTGGAACGCGGCCGTACGCTGCTCGCCCTCGCCCGGGTGGAGCGCCGCCGGCGCCGGCGGGCGCCGGCCCGCGCGGCGCTGCGGGCCGCGGCCGAGGTGTTCGACCGGGCCGGGGCCGCCCCCTGGACGGAACTCGCCAGGGAACCGGCCCCCGGCGACGGCGCCGGTGCGCGGGTACCGGCGGCCGCGACCCTGACCGATGCCGAGACCCGGCTCGCGCTGCTGGTCAGCCAGGGCGCCAGCAACCAGGAGGCCGCGGCGAAGCTGTTCCTCAGCGTCAAGACGGTGGAGGCCCGGCTGACCCGTATCTACCAGAAGCTCGACGTCCGCTCCCGGGCCCAGCTGGCCACCGCGCTGCGCACGCGGTGACCGTCACGGCACCGCGGCTCAGCAGCCGAGGTTGTTCCCGGGGGTCACCCCGAGCAGCTGCGTGAAGCTCTGGTACTTCGAGATACGGCTCTGGACCTGGGCGGGGTTGCCGCCGTTGCACTCCAGGGAGCCGTTGATCGAGCGGATGGTCTCCCCGAAGCCCGCGCCGTTCACCATGGCGGCGTGGGCGGTCATCGTGCCCGGGCCGTTCTGGGTGTTCCAGTACCAGAGCGCCGTCTTCATG
Source organism: Streptomyces sp. CLCI03 (assembly GCF_053615355.1). Taxonomy (NCBI): domain Bacteria; kingdom Bacillati; phylum Actinomycetota; class Actinomycetes; order Kitasatosporales; family Streptomycetaceae; genus Streptomyces; species Streptomyces sp. CLCI03. The sequence goes on from NZ_CM132132.1 coordinate 7,450,689, forward strand.
GCGACGGCCGGATCCTGCTCCACGAGGTACGGGTTGGCGAGCAGGTTGATGCCGAGGGCGTCACCGGCGGCCTTGTAGTTGAAGTTCCAACTGAGCTGGATGGGTCCGCGCCCGTAGTAGGCGGCCTGCCCGGCGGGACAACCGTACGGCTGGCTCGCGTCGCAGTAGTGGGGGTAGTTGGCGGTGTTCTGCTCCACGATGTGCACGAGTCCGCCCGTCTCGTGGGAGACGTTGGCGAGGAAGGCCGCGGCCTCGCGCTTCTTGGTGGTGTCGTCGCCGGTCTTGGCGAATCCGGGGTAGGCGGACAGCGCCGCGACCAGGCCGTTGTAGGTGTAGAAGGGGTTCCGGTTCGGGAACATCTGGTTGAACTGGGCCTCGGAGACCACGAATCCGGAGGGGTTGCCCGGGTCCGGGTCCGTGCTCCCGCCGCCGCAGGTGCCCTGGTCCGCCCAGACGCCCCACTGGCCGGTGGTGCCGGGCGTCTCGCCCTGGGTCCACCACTTCGCCTGCCAGTTGTGGCCGCCGTACGAGGCGCTCATGCCGCCCGTGTAGACGGCCGAGGAGGCCCAGGCGCCGGCGCAGGGGGTCGCGGCGACGGCGGAGGAGGAGGGGAGGGTGAGGGCGAGGCCGGCCGTGACGGCCGCGGCGGCGGTGAGGGCGAGGGCGCGGAGGCGAAGCGCACGTATCACGTAACTGCTCCTTCAGTGGGGGGACTTGCCGTGGGGGCAACGGTGCCCACTGAACCGAAAATGGTCTGAACCTGTCAAGGTCTAGACCAAATGAAACGCGCCGGTGTCACGCGTGACGCGTGACACCGGCGCGGAATCGAGCCGATCAGCTGCCCTGGGAGAGGTTTCCGGAGAGGATCGGGATGTTGCTGGCGATGTGCGAGACGGCCTCGTCGCCCTTGGCCTGGGTGGAGTTCTCGGCGCACTGCTGGTTCTGCGGGTTGGCGAGCACGTTGACGTCCTGGACGCCGACGTTCGCGATGAGCGCGAGCACGGACTGGGCGTTGACCTTGGCCGGCAGGCCGACGCAGAGCTTGTTCAGCGAGCCCTGGATGGCGCCGAGCTGCGGGCTCATCTTGCCCGCGGTCTCCTGGTTGCCGTAGATCTGGGCCGCGTTGTTGCCGTTCACGGTGTTGATGCCGTTGTCGTTGCCGATCGCCATCGCCGGGGAGGCGGCCGCGGCACCCGCGCCGAGCACGGCGGCGGTGGCGGCTGCGGTGGCCATGAACTTCTTCAACATGTGGGGATCCTTCTGTCGCACTGTCGCATGTGATGGCTGCCCTCGGCGGGACGTGCTGATCAACTGTCGACAGTGCTCGGGGTTATCCCCACTCACCCGTGTGGCCCAATGCCGGATCGAGCCACCCCCGGCCGTGGCGGCGGGGGGCGAGCTCCTCGGGATCGAGGGTCAGCCCGTCTTGCGGCGGACCTTCTTGTTCTTGCCGCCGGGGCCGCTGCTGGCACCCTGGACCTTCGCCCGGCTCTGGTGGGACTGCTGGGACTGGGCGTTCGCGGCGTTGCGTTCCAGGGCCTCGCGGAACTTGCGCTTGGCCGCGTCGGCCGGGGACTCGTCCTGCGGGGTGTCGGTTTCGTCAGCCATCTTGTCCTCCTGGGGTGATCGAGCGGTTTCAGTCTGTCAGGTGACGCCGGCGCTGACCAGCGAGTTCCTCTATGCTCCAAGCGTCGCTTGGGGAGGTCATAAGTTTTGATTATGGGGTCATAAAGAGACACCGGGTGCTGAGTTAGGTTTACCTTCGTTTAGGGTTCCCTTTGATCCACCTTGCCGTCGCTCGAAGGGAACCTCTGCCATGCCTCGCCCTCTGCGGGTAGCAATCGTCGGTGCCGGCCCGGCCGGTATCTACGCCGCCGACGCGCTGCTGAAGTCCGAGGCAGCCGTCGAGCCCGGTGTGTCCATCGACCTCTTCGAGCGGATGCCCGCGCCCTTCGGCCTGATCCGGTACGGCGTCGCCCCCGACCACCCCCGGATCAAGGGCATCATCACCGCCCTTCACCAGGTGCTCGACAAGCCGCAGGTCCGCCTCTTCGGCAACGTCGACTACCCGAACGACATCAGCCTCGACGAGCTGCAGTCCTTCTACGACGCCGTGATCTTCTCCACCGGCGCCACGGCCGACCGCGCGCTGACCATCCCGGGCGTCGACCTCGACGGCTCCTACGGCGCCGCCGACTTCGTCTCCTGGTACGACGGCCACCCGGACGTCCCGCGCACCTGGCCGCTGGAGGCCGAGAAGGTCGCCGTGCTCGGCGTCGGCAACGTCGCCCTCGACGTCGCGCGCATCCTCGCGAAGACGGCCGACGAGCTGCTGCCGACCGAGATCCCGGCGAACGTCTACGACGGCCTCAAGGCGAACAAGGCCCTGGAGGTGCACGTCTTCGGCCGCCGCGGTCCGGCGCAGGCCAAGTTCAGCCCCATGGAGCTCCGTGAGCTGGACCACTCGCCCAACATCGAGGTCATCGTCAACCCCGAGGACATCGACTACGACGAGGGCTCCATAGCCACCCGCCGCGCCAACAAGCAGGCCGACATGGTCGCCAAGACCCTGGAGAACTGGGCGATCCGCGACATCGGCGAGCGCCCGCACAAGCTGTTCCTGCACTTCTTCGAGTCGCCCGCCGAGATCCTCGGTGAGGACGGCAAGGTCGTCGGACTGCGTACCGAGCGCACCGAGCTCGACGGCACGGGCAACGTCAAGGGCACCGGCAACTTCACCGACTGGGACATCCAGTCCGTCTACCGGGCCGTCGGCTACCTCTCCGACGAGCTGCCCAAGCTCCCCTGGGACGTCGAGTCGGGCACGGTCCCGGACGAGGGCGGCCGCGTGATCGACGCCGGTGGCCACCTGCGGTCGACGTACGTCACCGGATGGATCCGGCGCGGTCCGGTCGGCCTGATCGGCCACACCAAGGGTGACGCGAACGAGACCGTCGCGAACCTCCTCGCCGACCACGCGGAGGGCCGCCTGAGCGAGCCGGCCGCCCCGGCGCCGGAGGCCGTGGAGGCCTTCCTCGCCGAGCGCGGCGTCCGCTACACGACGTGGGAGGGCTGGCACCGCCTCGACGCGGCCGAGAAGGCCCTCGGTGAGCCCCAGGGCCGCGAGCGGGTGAAGATCGTCGAGCGTGAGGGCATGCTCGAAGCGAGCGGAGCGTAGTAAGGGGAGGGCCGGGACCCGTACGGGTTCCGGCCCTCGGTGCGTGCGTTCGGCGGCGGCGGGAGTCGTGCCGGCGGGCGAGGGCGTCCTCAGACGCCCCGTTCCCGCTCCAGCACACCCCGAACGAAAGCCGCCTGCCCGGCGTGCTGGAGGTCGTCCCCGAGCACGCTGACCAGGCGTACCCCGAGGGTGACCGGCGGATCCCAGCGTTCGTCGACCACCCGGTCGAGATCGGCGGCGGCGAGCCCTCGGACGAACCGGGCGGTCCTCTCGTGCACCGCGTCGAAGTACCCCAGCAGCAGCTCGCCCGAGTCGACCCGGACGGTGTAGACGTCCCGCGACGTGTGCCCGTACCCGGTCGCCCCGGCGGGCAGGGGGAGGGCGAACCGGTCCGACCAGCCCTCGGCGTCCCACACCTGATCGGTGCCGGCCGCGTCCGAGATGTGGTCGTCCTGGACCCGGGTCAGGTGCCAGACGAGCCAGGTGACCGAGTTCGCCGCCGGGTCCACGCGCGCGTTGAGCAGTTCCGCCGGGACCCCTTCCACGACCTCGTGCACGATCTCCCGGATGCGTCCGAAACCGTCGGCGATGACGTCCGTAGCCTTCATGGATCCACCATGCAAGGCCCGGGGGCCCGACCGCCGCGAGCGACACGCGGAGGTCGGGCCGCCGGGCCGGCGGACGGGCGCTCGGTCAGCGGGTGGCGTCGGCCTTCTCGGCCTTCGCGGCCGTGTCCGCCTGCTCGGCCGCCGCCGCGGGCTCGGTCGCCACGGGGCGACCGGCGGCCGCGGCCACGGTGCCGTGCCCGCCCCGCAGGCCGATCCAGCTGATCACCGCGACCAGAGCGAAGGCCACCGCCCCGATCCCGAAGGTGAGGGTGAAGCCGGACTCGGCGGGCAGCGGGGGAACCCCCGCCGGCAGGTGCTCCACGGTCTTGGAGGCCAGGATCGTGGTGACGACGGCGCTGCCGATCGCGCTGCCCGTGGAGCGGGAGATCGAGTTGATGCCGTTGGCGATGCCGCTCTGGTGGTGCGGGACGCTGGACATGATCACGGCGGGCATGGCGGCGTAACCGAAGCTGACGGCCGCGCCGACGACGAGACCGGCGCCGATCACCGACAGGCTGTGCTGGTGGTCCAGGCCGAGCCAGGCGAAGCCGGCCGCGCCGAGGGCCGCGGCCAGGGCCAGTGCCGTACGCGGACCGCGGTGGCGCACGATCTGGCCGCCCACGGGCGAGGCGAGCAGCGAGACGATGGCACCCGGCAGCAGGAACTGCACGGAGGCGCGCAGGATGGACGCGTCGAAGCCGTAGCCGGTGAGGGCCTCGGGCATCTGGACGAGGTACGAGACGCCGAGGAAGTTCGCGAACATGCCGAAGCCGACGAGGACGCCGGCCAGGTTGGCCATGAGCACCGGGCGGTGGACGAACATCTTCATGTCGACGAGCGGCTCGCGCACCTTGCGTTCGACGAGCACCCAGACGGCGGCCATGGCGGCGGCGCCGGCGAAGCTGCCCAGCGTGCGGGCGGAGCCCCAGCCCCACTCGTGGCCCTGGGAGATCGGCAGCAGGAGCAGCAGCAGCGCGATGCCGAGGGTCAGCGCGCCGAGGAAGTCGGTGCGGCCGCCGGTCTTGTGGCGGGTCGCCGGGACCAGGAACACGACCGCGAGCAGGGCGAGGAGCGCGAAGCCGGTCGCCATCCAGAAGGCGTTGCGGTAGTCCGCACCGGAACCGGAGGTGAGCAGGCCGGTCGCGACGAGCGCGAGCCCGCTGCCGAACGCGAGCGTGCCGCTGACCAGGGCCATCGCGCCCGGCAGCTTCTGCGGCCGCACCTCCTCGCGCAGGACCGACAGGGCCAGCGGGAAGATCGCGGTGGCGGCTCCCTGGAGCACCCGGCCCAGGATCAGCAGCGGCAGCGAGGTGGCCAGCGCGGCGATGACGGAGCCGACGACCATGACGCCGAGCACGGCGACGAGGGTGGGCTTCTTGCCGTGCTGGTCGCCGAACCGGCCGAGCAGCGGGGTGAAGACGGCGGCCGACAGCAGGGTGGCGGTGGTCACCCAGCTCACGTTGGCCGTGGTCGTGCCGAGGTCTTCGCGGATCAGGCCGAGGATCGGGACCGGGAGGGTCTGCATCATCGACACGACCATGGCGGCCAGGCTCAGGGCGAAGACGATGACCGTCTCGTTCCGGGCCCCGGCGGCCGGGGTGGCGGGGGAGTGGGTGCTCATGACTGGGGTGAACCTTCTTCGTGTTTCGGAGCTGAAGAGCTTCGGAACGCAGATGTTTGACCTTCTCAAGTAACTCGACCGACGGTAGACGTCGATAGTTAAGGTGGTCAAGTAAACAATTGATAATGTGAAGCATCCTGAGTACGCTCCAGGTATGAGCGACACCGCCACGCAGACCCCCACCAAGCTCCAGCTGCTGGAGCTGCTCGCCGCGATCGGCACCGCCCAATGGCGCGAGTTCGCGGCAGCCGCGGCCCAGCACGGCCTGACCTCCACCCAGGCCCGGGTCCTCGCCCAGCTCGACGGCCCCGTGCCCATGCGCGGCCTCGCCACCCTGCTCGTGTGCGACGCCTCCAACGTGACCGGCATCGTCGACCGGCTGGAGGCCCGCGAGCTGGTGCGCCGGGAGCCCGCCCCGGCCGACCGCCGCGTCAAGAACGTCGTCGCGACGGACGCGGGCCGCGAGGTCATCCGCCGCGTACGCGAGGAGATGCAGGCCATGCACGGTGCGCTGGACACCCTCGACGAGGCCGAGAGCGCGACGCTCTACGCCCTGCTGGGTCGCCTGCGCCCCTCGATGGAGAAGGGCGCCTGAAGTAGCCTCGGCCTCCATGAGTACTTTGCAGACGATCAACGACGTGTCCGTGCTGATGTGCGCGGCGGAGGGCGAGGTCATCGCCGGTGAACGCGAGGCGCTCGACTACATCGGCGATGCCGGCTACCAGGGTGCCCAGTGGGTCGTCATCCCCGCCGGGCGGTTCGACGACGCGTTCTTCCGGCTGAGCACCCGCGTCGCCGGCGCGATCATCCAGAAGTTCGTCCAGTACCGGGTCGGGATCGTCGTCCTGGGCGACATCTCGCGCCACACGGAGGCCAGTCCGGCGCTGCGCGACTTCGTCCGCGAGTGCAACCGCGGTACCCAGGCATGGTTTCTCGCCGATGCCGCAGAGCTGGGCGAGCGGCTGGCCGGGCGGGCGGCATGAGCGGAGCCGGCGCGCTGTGCGTCCTGAGGGCGGCCGACCGGACCGCCACCGTCTGGAAGAACGGCGGGGGAGTCACCCGCGAGATCGCGGCCTGGCCCGAGGGCGCCGGCATGGACGACTTCGGCTGGCGCGTGAGCCTGGCCGAGGTCGGGGCCGACGGGCCCTTCTCGGCCTTCCCCGGCATCGCGCGCACCCTGACCCTCGCCGAGGGCGCGGGGATGGACCTCACGGTGGCGGGCGTACACCGGGTCGTGGACGAACGGTTCGCACCGCAGGACTTCCCCGGGGACGAGCCGACCGACTGCCTGCTCCTCGCCGGACCCGTCGTGAACTTCAACGTGATGTACCGCAGGGGCGCGGTGGAGGCGCAGACGGCCGTCGTACGGGGCACGCTCACCCTCGCGGTCCCGTCGGGCGGCACCCTGCTGGTGGCCGCGCTGGAAGGACCGGCGGTCCTCGAACACCCGGGTGACCGCACGGACCTGCTCCCGTACGACGCGGCCCTGGTGACGGGCCCGTACGACTGCCGCGTCCGCACGATCGGCCGCGCGGCGGTCGTCCGCCTCGCCCCGGGCCCGGCCTCCGCACCGGACCCGCTCTAGCGGGTGCGGGTGCCCAGTTTGATCCACTTCGCGGTGCTGGGCACGCCCTTGGCGTCCAACAGGAAGAGCATGTAGTAGCCGGGCGGGGCGTCGGCCGCGCTCGGCGGCGTGCGCAGGCCGATCGTGGAGCCGCGGACGCCGGTGATCCGCAGGTCCAGGTGGCGCTGGCTGGTGTTCACCGAGTGGGTGACGGTCGTCGGCGCCAGCAGCACCGCGCGCGTGACGTCCTTCGCCGTCGAGCTCGTGACCTGGAAGGCCGCGTCGTGGGCGAGGTCGCCCCCCGGGGCCCGGTCGAGCGCCGGCCGGGCGCCCCGGTGCAGGTAGGCGGGCTCGTAGAGCTCGATGCTGCCGTCCATCCCGTCCTTGATGTCGGGATCGTTGGCGATCTGCTGGAGCTCGTCGCCGGTGACCATCATCCGGCCGTCCGGCAGGACCAGGGCGTTGGAGTGATAACCGCGGGGCAGCCGCTGGGCCGGACCCAGCTTCCAGTGGCCGCGGGCGTCGCGCAGTTCGATCTGCCGGTACTTCAGATCGGCCTTCGGGTTGAAGGGCCCGTTGCCGTAGTCCCGGGTGTCCAGGGCGCCGTTCACCGTGATCAGGGTCCCGTCGGGGAGGATCAGGGTCCCGTCCTGGGTGCGGCCGAAGGCCCGCGGTTCCTCGATGGTCCAGCGGCCGCCGGACAGCCGGTACGTGAGCGGGTCGCGCGGGTCGCCGCCGAGCACCAGGACGGAGTCCGGGCCCCGGAGACCGGCCGGCAGCGGCACCGCGGAGCCGTAGCCCCGGAAGTCGGCGGGCCGCCGGGGCAGGTCGGTGCGGGTGTCCTTGACCGGGTCGAACAGCCACTGCTGGTCCGCGTCGCGGCCCAGTCCGTAGATCTTCCCGTCCCGCAGCGAGAAGAGGTGCGGATAGTCGTTCCGGAAGGGGGCCTGGGACCGGAGCCGCTCCGCGGGCACGTTCGCCGGGATGTCGTACGCACGCCAGGGCACGGGCCGCCCGAGCGCCGGGAAGCGCTCGACCACCGGGGTGGGGGTGCCCGTACCGCGCTCGGACTGGCCGGACATGATGATCTGCCGGCCGTCCGGCCCGGTCACCACCGAGGGGTACCAGCGCCCCACCGCCATGTCGCGGTTGCGGAACCACTTCTCGGTCCACGGGTCGAACACGAAGGACAGCTTGGCGCCGCTGCCGCCCTTCCCGCCCACGTTGCCGCCGAACACCCCCACCATTCCGTTGGGGAGGTAGGAATGACCGGCGCAGAAGAACGGTGCCGGGCGCGGGGCGTAGGCGCCGTCGGGCATCAGGACCACCGGGGGCGGCACGTTCGTGAAGGCCTCGGCCCCGGTTCCCCTGGCGGGGTCCCAGAGGTAGGCGCGGCCCGCGTTGGTCCGGCCGACCGTGTTGGTGGGCCCGGTCTCCTTGGTGGGATCGGCCTCCACGCGCTCGAAGGAGAAGAGCAGCACCTTGCCCGTCGGCAGCTGGGCCACGTGGACGCCGAAGTCGGGGGAGGGGAAGAACGCGGTGAAGCGGCCGAAACGGGCCGCGTCGAACTTCGCGTTGCCCTTGAGCTGGGACTCCCGCAGCGAGGCCAGGCTCGATGTGCGCTTCGACTGCGGGTACCCCTTGTTGCCCTTGGCGGCCTCGCGCAGCCGCGCGTGCGCGCGGGCGTGCTCCTCGCCGAGCACCCCGGCCTCGTCGCCGGTGTGGTGGACCGCGGCGAAGGCCTGGACGGGGCCGGTCAGGGCGAGGGCCAGGGCGCCGGCGAGCGCCGACGCCGACAGGGCGGTGAAGCGTGGTCGTGGTGCGCGGGGCATGGAACTCCTCGCCGCGGGAGACTGCTGGTGGCCTGAAGGACCTCGCCGATATTAGGAAAAATCGGAAGGAGCGGCCGGTGCGACTCGGTGCTCCGGGCCGGCTGGGGCCATTCGGTGGAGGGGTTTGGGTAGATTTATCGTTTCTGCGGTGATGGGCTACGGCCATCGAGGTGAGCCCGCGTGCCCGTCGGCCGACCGGGGCGGCCCCGGACCGCTATCCATGGCGGTGTGATCAAGTCCCTCCGCACCGGATTCACCGCAGCCGCCGTGACCGCGGCCCTCGTCGCGCTCACCCCCGCCGCCGGGGCCTCGCCCTCGGCGCCCGCGGCCCCCTCCGACCAGGTGACCGTGGACGTCGCCTCCGTGAACGGATCGGGCTGCCGTCCAGGCAGTGCCGCCGTCGCCGTGTCGCCTGACAACACGGCCTTCACCGTCACCTACAGCGAGTACCTGGCCCAGGCAGGCGGCGGTGTCTCCGCCGTCGAGGGCCGCAAGAACTGCCTCCTCTCCCTCGACGTGCACGTCCCCCAGGGCTACACCTACGCCGTGGCCAAGGTGGACTACCGCGGCTTCGGCAGCCTCGCGCCGGGCGCGGTCGGCACGCAGAAGGCCAGCTACTACTTCCAGGGCATGAGCCAGACCGCGTACCGGACCCACAAGTTCACCGGCGAACTCGTCGACAACTGGCAGGCGACCGACACCACGGGCATCGAGGCCCTGGTCTTCGCTCCCTGCGGCGAGCAGCGCAACTTCAACATCAACACCGAGCTGCGCGCGGAAGTGGGCACCTCGGACCCGTCGCACACCAGCTTCATGGCGCTCGACTCGACGGACGGCAGCATCAACAGCGTGTACCACTTCTCCTGGAAGCAGTGCCCGGTCCGGCGCTGATCCGGGAGCACGCGCTCCCCGCCGCGGGGGCCCACCCCCGGTGGGCCCCCGCGGTGTGTCCGGTGCCGGTGCCGGGTCAGGTACGGGTCCCACCGCGGGCCCGGCGCCGGGTCAGGCCGAAGCGCGCCGTACCAGGGCCGTGGCGGTGATCACCGGATCGGGCGCGGTCCGCCCGTGCCGACCGCCGTCCGGACCGCCGTTCAGGCTGCGCATCAGCAGCCGCGCCATCAGGCGGCCCATGCCCTCGATGTCCTGGCGTACGGTCGTCAGCGGCGGATCGGCGCTCTCCGCCACCGGTTCGGCGTCGTCGAAGCCGACCAGCGCCACGTCCCCGGGCACCGTGCGACCGCTCTCCCGCAGCACGCGCAGCGCACCGGTCGCCATCAGGTCGTTGCCGGCGAAGACGGCGTCGATCCCGGCGTCCCGGTCCAGCAGTTCCGCCATCGCGCGGGCCCCGCCCGCCGGGGTGAAGTCCCCCTCGGCGAACAGCTCCGGGCCGGCCGCCGCCAGTGCGTCCCGGTAGCCGCTCAGCCGGTCGGCCGCCGAGGTCTGGTCGAGCGGGCCGGCGATGTGCGCGATCCGCCTCCGCCCCTGCGCCAGCAGGTACCGCACCGCCTCCCGGGCGCCCCCGCGATTGTCGGCGTCGACGTAGACCACGCCCTCGTCCGTGCCCTCCCCGGTCCCGGTGGTCCAACCGGGCCGGCCCCCGTACACCGTGGGCATGCCGATGCGGCGGGTGATGGCGGGCAGCGGGTCGTCGGTGTGCAGGGAGAAGGCGAGGGCGCCGTCGACGTGGCCGCCCGCCAGGTACCGCTCGATCCGGTCGTAGTCGCCGCGGTCCTCGACCAGCAGCAGGACGAGCTGGGTGTCGTGCGCGGTCAACTCCTTGGCGATGCCGCGGACCTGGCGCGAGAAGAACGGGTCCGAGAAGATCCGGACCTCCGGCTCCGCGATGATCACCGCGACGGCCCCGGTGCGTCGGGTCACGAGGGTGCGGGCCGCGGGGTTGGGGACGTACCCCAGCTCGCGGATCGCCGTGCGCACCCGGTCCACCAGATGCGCGCGGACCCCGTCACCGCCGTTGACCACGCGGGAGGCTGTGGCCCGGGACACCCCGGCGTGCTCGGCGACGGCCTCCAGGGTGGGGCGGCTGCCGGGACGCGGCTCGGTCACGGATGCTCCTCCACGGACGGTGGCCTCGACGGGCAGAAGGGTAACCGGTGATCGCCCCGGGTCGCTCCCCCGTAGGCGGGTTACGGCCGGGTCGCGGCCCGCTCCAGCAGGTCCCGAAGCACGCGCTGCTCCTCCGGGGCGAGGCCGGCCAGCGGGGAGTCGACCGCGAGGAGCGCGAGGAGACGTTCGCGGAGCGCGGTGCCCTCGGCGGTCAGGACGAGCTGCTTCGCGCGGCGGTCGGTGGGGTGCGGGTGACGCTCGATCAGGAGCTGCTTCTCCAGCTTGTCGACGACGAAGGTGGTGTTGGAGGGCTCGCAGCTCATGCGTTCGGCGAGCTCGCGCATGGTCATCGGCCCGCTCATCTCCCGCAACGCGGTCGCCTGGGACGCGGTCAGGCCCAGGGTGGCGGCGCGCTCGCGTACGTGCTCCGCGATGCGCTGGGCCAGCCCGTTCACCAGACCGCACAGCTGTCGCTCGGCGATGGCCCGCAGCTCGGGGGGAGTCGTCATCGCACCAGCCTAGCAAGTCCATGAAGTCGAAATAATTACAGCTTGAATGATTCGAACTTGATGTTTATGGTGGCGTCGTCGCCGGAGCACGCCGCGGTGACCTGATGGCACTTCACAGGAGAGAACCCATGGCCGACTTGACGGCAACTCAGGACGTACGACTGCGCCGACCCGCGGGAATCCGCTCCATACGGCTGGGGGACACCAAGGTGTCGTACGTGCCGGACGGCGACGTGCGGCTGCGCCCCCTGCAGCTGCTCCAGGACAGCACCGACGAGGTGTGGGCCGCGCACCCGGAGTACCTGGATCCCGATGGCCACCTCGTGGGGAGCGTCGGCGGTCTGCTCGTGGAGCACGGCGGCCGCGCCCTGCTGATCGACGCGGGCTTCGGCCCGCAGGAGCACGCGGCCCCGGACGGCCCGCTCGCCACGATCCGGGGTGGCTCGCTCGTGCGCAGTCTGGCCGAACTCGGTCGCCGTCCCGAGGACATCGAAGCGGTGGCCTTCACCCACCTCCACGCCGACCATCTCGGCTGGGCCTGCCACCCCGCGCCCGGCGGCGACCACCCGGTGTTCGCCCACGCCGCGTACCTGATCTCCGCGGGCGAATGGGAGGGGCGCGATCTCCTGGTGGCCCAGGGCATGGCCGAGCAGGTCGCGGCCCTGGCGCCGCGCGTGCGGACGATCACGGAGGGTCAGGAGATCTTCCCCGGTGTGCGGGTACGGATCACCCCCGGCCACACCGTCGGGCACGCCGAGTTCGTCATCACCGGCGGCGGGCGCCGTCTGATCGCCTTCGGGGACGCCGTGCACTCGCCCCTCCAGATCGACCACCCGACCTGGTCCTCGGGCTTCGACCACGACGGCGCCCTCACCGCCGGTCACCGCCGCCGCCTCGTCGCCGAGCTGGCGGAGCCCGACACCATCGGCTTCGGCGTCCACTTCGCCGACGTGGTGTTCGGGCAGGTCCGGCAGGACGGGGCGGGCCCGGCCTGGCGCCCTCTGGACGGGTGAACCGGAGCGCGGGCGGCGCTCGGGGTCCCGGGCCGGCGACGGCCTCCGGGCGCCGGCCCGCGCGCCGGCTCAGGACGAGAGCGGGTTCGCCCCCGGCGGGACGGTCTCCTCGGGAGCGACGGGTCCGGGCGCGGTGCCGTCGCCGAAGGGGCGGCCGCCCAGCGCCGCCCGGTCGTGCGGTGCGAGCCGGCCCGACAGGTCCGGCCCGGCGGGCACGATGCCGGTCGGGTCGATGTCGTCGTGGACCAGATAGTAGTGACGCTTGATGTGGTCGAAGTCCACGGTGTCGCCGAAGCCGGGGGTCTGGAACAGGTCGCGCGCGTAGGCCCACAGCACCGGCATCTCCGACAGCTTCTGCCGGTTGCACTTGAAGTGGCCGTGGTACACGGCGTCGAAGCGCACGAGGGTGGTGAACAACCGTACGTCCGCCTCGGTGATGGTGCCGCCGACCAGGTAACGGGACGCCCCGAGCCGCTCCGTGAGCCGGTCGAGGCGGGCGAAGAGCTGGTCGTACGCCGCGGCGTAGGACTCCTGGGACCCGGCGAACCCCGCACGGTGGACGCCGTTGTTCACCTCCTGGTAGACGGTCTCGTTCACGGCGTCGATCTCCGCCCGCAGCTCGGGCGGGTAGAGCGCCGGGGCCCCCTCGCGGTGGTACGCCGCCCACTCCAGCGACATGTCGATCGTGAGCCGCGCGAAGTCGTTGGTCACCACCTCGCCGGTCGGCACGTCGACGACGGCCGGAACGGTGATGCCCCGGTCGTAGTGGGGGTCACGGGCGAGGTAGGCCTCCTGGAGCCGCTCGATGCCGAGCACGGGGTCGCGGCCCCCGGGATCGAGGTCGAACCGCCGGCTCCGCTCGTCGTGCGTCGGCCCCGCCACCGCCATCGGGAGCGCCTTCTCCAGCCCGAGGAGCCGGCGCACGATGACGGCCCGGCTCGCCCAGGGGCACGCCCTGCTGACCACCAGCCGGTAGCGGCCCGGCTCGACGGCGAAGCCCTCGCGTCCGTCGGCGGTGATCCGGGTGGTGAGGTACCGGCTGTCGCGCGCGTGGGCGGCGCCCCGCTTCACGTAGCTCACGTCAGACCCCTGCCTTCGCTGTGCGTCGATGGCGCGGTTCGGCTCGACCGTGCCGATGCGGACACGGAAGGTGACGACGGGCATGCCCTTCGGGGGAGCGCCCACCCGCCACCTCGCCCGCCACGCCCCCGCCCGGCCCGGCGGGTCAGAGTTCGGGAAGGAAGGGGAGGTAGTCCGAGTGGGGGCCGGAGGGGATCACCGCGTAGCTGCTCTCGGGGAGCTCGTTCCAGACGCCCGGCAGGTCCCCGAGCGGCTCGGAGACCACGAGGCGGGTCTCGTCCGAGACCTCCTTGAGGTAGGGCAGCTCAGGATGGAGGTGGCGGACGGTTTCGGCCCTGCTGCTGTAGTACAGCGTCCGGGACTTCCCCTGGCTGGAGTAGCGGAAGGCCCACACGCGCTCGCCGTCACTCACCGCGACCGTCATCTGGAGCGGCTCGGGCACGCCGTGCTCCTTGCCGAGGCGCTCCACCAGCCCCGCCATCCTGGCCACGGCGCCCGGGGGGTCCTGGTCGAGACCGAACGTGACCGCCAGGTAGAACATCACCTCGGAGTCCGTGGACCCCTCGATGCAGGGGAAGAGCGCCGGATCGACGGCCATGCAGAGGTCGCGCTGCAGCCGGTGGAAGTCCGCGATCGCGCCGTTGTGCATCCACAGCCAGCGGCCGTGGCGGAACGGGTGGCAGTTGGACTGCTGGATCGCCGACCCCGTCGAGGCCCGGACGTGCGCGAAGAACAGCGGCGAGCGGACGTGCGCGGCGAGTTCCTGCAGGTTGCGGCTGTTCCAGGCCGGGCCGACGTCGCGGAAGACGGCCGGTGTGCCATCGCCGTCGGCGCTGTACCAGCCGATGCCGAAACCGTCGCCGTTCGTCGGTTCCGCGCCCATCCGGGAGCGGAGGCTCTGATTGATCAGCGAGTGCTCCGGGCGGTAGAGCACGGTGTCGAGGAGCATGGGCGAACCCGAGTAGGCGAGCCACCGACACATGCGCACCATCCCCTTCGCGACCTGCTTCGAGCCTAACCCCACCGATGTCACGGTTCCCGCGGGACAGGCCGGCCGAGCAGGGGGCGGGTCAGGAGAACAGCCAGCGCGTCTGGCTGTACCCGCCCTTGCCGAAACCGAAGGCCGTGCTCGGGCGCACGGCGAAGACCACCGCTTCGCCCGCGTCGGGATTCACGAACACCCCGTCGCCGATGTCGAAGTGCCACTCGGCGCCGTATTTCGCCTCCCAGGCGGCGGCGAGCCGGCGCAGCCGCGCGGGGTCCGTGACCCGGGCCGCCACACCCTCGACGACCAGGTCGAATCCCTCGTGGAGGGTGTTGGTGCCGGTGGTCAGGACGACGTGCGCGTTGCCGCGGAGGTTCTTGGCCTTGCGTTCCTCGGGCCCGGTGCAGAAGTGCAGGGCGCCGTCCGCCCAGACGCCGATCAGCGGGGTGACGTGCGGGCGGGCGTCGGGGCGTACGGTCGTCAGCCAGTACAGCTCCGCCGCGGCCAGCCGGGTGACGGCCTCCCGCCAGGGCACGGCCTCGGCCCGCTCCTCGCTGTAGCGCGCGTCCAGCTCGGCGCGGGGTTCCTCGTCGGCCATGGGCTGTCCTCCTGCCGCGGCTCCCGCCGCGGCTCCCGCTCCGGCTGCGGTCTCCTGCGGCGGTCGCTCACCAGCCTGTCCCGCGCGGCCCCGGCCGTCCAGCGGGGCCGCAGCGCCCGTGTCGTCCCCGCGACGTCCCGCGGGGACGACACGGCCGGCCGTCAGTGACCGAAGTCGAACCAGTTGACGTTCACGAAGTCGGCCGGCTGGCCGCTGGCGAAGGTCAGGTACACGTCGTGGGTGCCCGTGACCGCCGTGATGTTCGCCGGCACCGTACGCCAGCTCTGCCAGCCGCCGGTGGAGGCGACCGAGAAGCTGCCGACCGGAGCCGAGGCGGGGTTGTCGAGCCGGACCTCGACCAGGCCGCTGACCCCGCCGGCCGCACCGCAGGCCACCCGTCCGTAGAACTGCCGGGCCGGGGTGGAACCGAAGTCGACGCCCCGGAAGACCGCCCAGTCACCGTTGCCGATCGCCGCGAGGTTCTGACCGCCGCCGCTGTCGGTGGTGTTCTCCTTGGACAGGCCCGACTGGTCGTCGTAGGACTCGGCCTGGATCGCCGTGTACGCGTCGCGCCCGCCGGGCGGCGTGGTCGGCGGGGTGGTGGGTGGTGTCGTCGGAGGAGTGGTGGGCGGGGTGGTGGGAGGTGTGGTGGGAGGCGTGGTGCCGCCGGTCGACCGCAGGACGGACACGTAGTCGACGACCATCGCATGCCCGGGCTGCGTGCCCGCGTCCGGGCCGCCGCCGAAGGCGTCCGGGAAACCGCCGCCCATGGCCACGTTCAGGATGATGAAGTAGCCGTGGTTCGTGGCGTTGGTCCAGGTCGTCGCGTCGACCTGATCGGCCCTCACCGTATGGAAGTTGAACTCGTCGACGTAGAAGCGCATCTCCTCGACGGCGGTCGAGCGGTCCCACTCGACGGCGTACGTGTGGAAGCCGGCCTGGCAGGTGGCGCCGGGGCAGGCGCGTTGGCCGCCGATCCCGGAGGTCTCGTTGCAGGGGCCGCCCGGGGTCGTGCCGCAATGCAGGGTGGCCCAGACGTTGTTGAGGCCCTGGACGTTCTCCAGGATGTCGATCTCGCCGATGCCCGGCCAGTTCCACCAGTTGCCGCGGTACGGAGCGCCGAGCATCCAGAAGGCGGGCCAGTAGCCCTTGGCGGCCGGGCCCGTCACGTTCGGCATCTGGATGCGGGCCTCCGACCGGAGCTTGCCGCCCGCCGGGGGCTCGAAGTCGGCCCGCCGGGTCTCGATGCGGCCGGACGTCCAGTTGCCGGCGGCGTCCCGGCGCGGGGTGATGCGCAGGTTGCCCGTGCCGTCGAGGGAGACGTTGGCGGGGTCGGCGGTCATCGTCTCGATCTCGCCGGTACCGAAGTTGGCGGGTCCACCGGGGTAGGAGGTGCCGGTGGTGTAGAGCCAGTCGGCGGTGTTCACCCCGGATCCCGCGGCTCCGTCGAACTCGTCCAGGAACACTCGGGACCAGCCGGTCGGTGCGGGAGGAGCCGCGGCGCTCGCGGGCAGGATCACGGCCGCGGCGATGGCCGCGACGACGGTGATCGTGCCCAGCGCGGCCGAGACGGCCCGCCGGACCGTCGGCCGCTTCCCGCCGGATATCTCGTGCATGGATGCCCTCTCTCAAGCGCGCCGAGGCGCGGTGCGGGGGGGAAGGGTCAGCGGATCGGCGCGCTTGAGAGCGCTCTCAGAGCGGCGCCGCTGGACACTGTCCTCCGCGCCCTCACGGGCAGTCAAGAGATTGAACCGGCAAAGCGCTTTCAGGCGGCGGGAGTTCAAGCAGTGAACGCGGCGCCCCGCGGGGCGCCGCCTCGAACGTCGACCGGGGCCCGTACCGCCGCCGCCGATGGACGGACGGCGGCGGCGGGGCGCTCACCCGTACGGACCAACTCGCCGTACGTCATGCCGGCGGACCGAGTACCTCCTCGGCGCCGGGCAGGTCATGGACGGAGGCCGCCGTCCCGGTCAACGGCAGCAGACCGGACAACGGGCACGGCACGGGCATCTCGTGGTCGACCTCCCACTGCCCGACCGTGTTCCCGCCCGCGTGGTCCATGGTGCAGACGGCGTACAGGTTCCCGGCACAGCCCCGGCACAGCAGCGGCCGGTGGCCGGTCACCACGGCCGGTCCGAAGTGCCGCGCGGGAAGCGCTCTTGTAGCGTCGGTCGCGACAGGACTCCCGGTGTTCCCACCGGAGTCCGCCGGCCGGTTCGCTCACGCGGAACACGTCCCGTCAGCGCTCCGAGCCACCCGCGTGCCGCCCGCGCCGGAGCCGAGCCGGTCCGCCCCTCGTGAAGCGACCGGGCGCACGCGCAGCCCCCGTGAGAGAGGCCGTGCCGATGTCGAAGGATGTCCCGATAGCGAGCCTGCTGCGTGTGGAGCGGGGCGTCGCCGCCCCTGAGGAACTGGCCGCGATCGCGGTCGTCGTCGCGTGTTACGCCGGGCGTACCGCCGGCGGCGACGAGGCCGCGGCCGCCGGGCCCGGCCGCCGGCGTACCGCCGTACCGGCCGCCGGCTGCTGGGCAGGTTGCTGGGCCTGCCGCTGAACCCCTTCCGCCGGCCGCACGCACGGCCGGCGGAAGCGGGGGCGAGGTTCTCACGCCCGGCGCAGCACCGTCGAGAGGACCTCGCGCAGCGTCGCCGCGGCATCGGTCACGGCTTCCTCCGAGCGCCAGGCCACGAACCCGTCCGGCCGTACGAGCACGGCGCCCCGGGGGCTCATCGCGTGGACCTCGGCCCAGTCGGAGCGCCCCTCTTGGACCAGGTCGGCATCCGGCCCGGAGCCGATGGTGTAGGTGTCCAGCCGCAGCGACAGTTGCTCGGCCACCCGCCGCGCGGCCCCCTGCCACGGCGTCCCCGCACCGCTGAGCAGCACGAAGGAACGCTCGTAGAGGTCCAGCGTGGAGATCCGTTCACCCGCCCGGGTCACCCACATGTGGGGGGCCCGGGTCCCGGTGTCGCCGACCAGGCGCAGGTTCTCCGGGATGACGGGCCGTCCGGGCTCGCCGCCGACGAGCGCACCCTGCGGGTAGCAGTAGCCCATGGCGGTGGTCAGGACCCCGCTGCCCGGCCCGCCGCCCATCGTGGGCGGGGGCGCGTACCCCGGGTGGCTGTGTTCGGCCGAACGGGCCGACGCCCGCTCACTGGTGGCCCTGGCCACGGGCAGCCGCTCGGCCTCGTAGGTGTCGAGCAGGCCGAGGCCGGCCGAGCCGTCCAGTACCGCGGCGATCTTCCACGCCAGGTTGTGCGCGTCCTGGATGCCCGTGTTCGAGCCGAACGCCCCCGTGGGGGACATCTCGTGGGCCGCGTCCCCGGCCAGGAACACCCGACCGGACGAATACCGCTGCGCCACCCGTTCGGCCGCGTGCCACGGCGCCTTGCCGCCGATCTCCACGTCCAGGTCGGGCACGCCGATCGCGTCGCGGATCTGATCCACGCAGCGCTCGTCGGTGAAGTCCTCCAGGGTCTCGCCCTGCTCCGGGTGCCACGGGGCGTGGAAGACCCACTGCGTCTTGTTGTCCACCGGCAGCAGTGCCCCGTCCGCCCCCGGGCGGATCAGGTAGCAGACGATGAAGCGCAGGTCGCCCAGCACCTCGACGAGCTTCTCCGAGCGGAAGGTGACGCTCACGTTGTGGAACAGCTCGCCATTACCCGTCTGGGGGATCCGCAGCTGCTCCCTGACGGGACTGCGCGGCCCGTCCGCGGCGATCAGGAAGTCGGCGCGCACGGTGATGTGCTCGCCCGTCTCCCGGTCCTTCACCACGGCGTTCACCCCTGTGGCGTCCTGGTCGAAGCTCATCAGCTCGGTGGCGAACCGCACGTCCGCGCCCAGCTCACGGCTCTGTTCGGCCAGCACCGGCTCGATGTTGTTCTGGCTGCACAGACACCAGCCGGTCGGACTGAACCGGGCCAGCGCCCCGGCCGGATCGATCGACTTGACCAGCCAGTTGTGGTCGCCGTCGATCAGCGACCGGGCCTGCAGAATGCCCTGATTTCCCTCCAGTACGGACGCCGCCCGGCGGATCGCGCGCTCCGCCCCTGCCGTGCGGAACAGCTCCATCGTCCGGGCGTTGATGCCACGGCCCCGCGGGTGTGCGGAGGTGCCGGAGTGCTTCTCGACCAGCAGGTGCCTCACTCCGTGGCGGCTCAGGAAAAGCGAGGTGGACAGGCCCACGAGGGAGCCGCCCACGACGAGAACCGGTACGCGAACATCGGCGTTGTCTTCCATCAGCTGCGGGCTCCTGTTTTCTGTGTGGGGGAGTGGAGTCTTTATGCCCCCGATCCGCGATGAGGCCCAGTTGATTCGCCGGTTGTCACCCGCTTGATCCGGACATGTAGCGGTACGTCCCCACCCGGACGACGATGAGCGACAGCGGCTCCCCCTGAGACGCGCCGGCCTGCCGTTCCCCACCGAGGCGGCCGCCGGCCCGGGCGGACGCCACCGGTGACGGACGAGGGGTCCGTACGCGATGGATCTCCACCCCCTCATGAAGGAGTGAGTAGATGACAACCACCCTGTCCGAACGGGTGTCGCAGTCAGCCTTCGACGGCTCCATGCTCCGGGTCGTCCTGCTGATGGATCTCCACGAGGGGACCCAGCAGCAGTTCTTCGAGGCGTACGAAAAGCTCCGCGACGACATCGCGTCGGTTCCGGGCCACATCAGCGATCAGCTGTGCCAGTCCTTCGAGAATCCCTCCCAATGGCTCATCACCAGTGAGTGGGAGAGCGCCCCGCAGTACCTCGCATGGGTCAACAGCGAGTACCACGCCGAACAGGTGAAGCCGCTCGGCGCGTGCGCCCGCGCGATGCGCCCGCTCAAGTTCACAGTCCTGCGCGAGACCGGCCGCGGCTACGGCCAGGCGGACCGCCCGGCCACGGCGCGCCTGCAGCAGACCCCCCGCCTGGGCGCCGGCATCGTGCGCCACGCCCTCACCTTCACGGTCAAGCCGGGCAGCGAGAAGGAGGTCGCCTCGATCCTCTCCAGCTACGCCTCGCCGGAGGCCCGGGTCGACGACCACACCCGGCTCTGCCGGACCTCGCTGTTCATGTACGGCAACCGCGTCGTGCGCACGGTGGAGGTCCAGGGCGACCTGATGGCCGCCCTGCGCCACGTCTCCGAGCAGCCCGGGGTCCGGGCGGCGGAAGAGGCACTCAACCCGTACCTGGAGAAGGACCGGAACCTGAACGATCCGGAGTCCGCACGCATGTTCTTCATGCGCGCCGCGCTCCCGGCGGTCCACCACATCGCCGCACCCGAGCCCGAGTCCGCCGAGGTGCAGCGGCACGCGCTCTTCTACCCGGCCAAGCCCGGCTGCGGCGCCGCGCTCGCCAAGTTCCTGGCCCGGCAGGACGAGGAGGCCGCACGGAACCCGGGCAGCCCCGTTCGGAGCAGCAGCATCTTCCAGCGTGACGACATCGTCGTCCGGCTCATCGATGTGCGCGGCCCGTTCGACGCCGAGCCCGACACCACCTTCGGCGTATCGGGACCGCGCAAGGCGGCGGTGCTCGACCGGCTGACGGCCCGCGCCGGCAGGCGGGTCCGCGCCACGGGCCACACCATGAACCTGATCACGGACCGCAGGGCACCCGCGGACTCCTGATCCTCCCCGGTCCGTCCGGCGCGTCCGGCCCGGTAGGCATGCCGGCCCGTCCGGTCGGTCAGGTCGATCCGGTCCACCCAGGGGCCCGTGCCACCCACTCGCCCCACCCCCGACACCCACCCATCCGCACCCAGGCTCTCCCCACACGCAGGAGGAACCCGCCATGACCCAACAGCGCCCACGCATCGTGGACCTCAGCGAGACGCCCCCCAACCGCCGGCGAGGCGGAGACCTGCGGGCGGTGCTCACCCCGACCTCCGTGGGTTCCACGAGCGGCTTCATGGGCCTGGCGATCATGGCCCCCGGTGAGTCGATCGCCGAGCACTACCACCCGTACTCCGAGGAGTTCGTGTACGTCGTCAGCGGCCGCCTTGAGGTCGACCTCGACGGCGAGGCCCATCCGCTGCGCACCGACCAGGGACTCCTGGTTCCGCTGAACGTGCGCCACCGCTTCCGCAACGTCGGGGACACCGAGGCGCGCATGGTCTTCCACCTCGGCCCGCTGGCCCCGCGCCCCGAGCTCGGCCACGTGGACACCGAGCAGGCACCGCACCCGGAGGGCACCGCGTGGGAGCAGCCCCCGGACCGTACGGGAGCGGTCTCGTGACCCGCCGGCGGGTGGCCGTCACCGGAGTCGGTGTCGTCGCGCCCGGCGGGATCGGCGTCCGCGACTTCTGGGACCTGCTCTCCAACGGCCGCACGGCGACCCGTGGGATCAGCCTCTTCGACCCGGCCGGGTTCCGCTCCCGGATAGCCGCCGAGGTCGACTTCGACCCCGCCGCGCACGGCCTCGAACCGGGCGAGGCGGACCGGGCGGACCGCTACATCCAGTTCGCCCTCGTCGCCGCCCGGGAGGCGGTCAAGGACGCGGGACTCGACCTCACCACGGACGAGGCCTGGCGGACCGGAGTCTCCCTCGGCACGGCCGTCGGCGGCACCACCCGGCTGGAGCACGACTACGTGGCCGTCAGCCAGTCCGGCTCCTGGTGGGACGTGGACCACAAGCGGGCCGGCCCCTTCCTGCACCGGGCGTTCACCCCCGCCACCCTCGCCTCCGCCGTCGCGGAGCAGACGGGGGCGCGGGGCCCGGTCCAGACGGTCTCCACCGGCTGCACCTCGGGGCTCGACGCCATCGGCTACGCCGTGCACTCCATCGCGGAGGGCCGGATGGACGTCTGCATCGCGGGCGCCTCCGACTCACCCATATCGCCCATCACGGTGGCCTGTTTCGACGCCATCAAGGCGACCTCGCCGAACAACGACGACCCGGCCCACGCCTCCCGGCCGTTCGACGCCGACCGGGACGGGTTCGTCCTCGGCGAGGGCGGTGCCGTCCTCGTACTCGAAGAGCTCGAACACGCCCGTGCCCGCGGTGCGACCGTCTACTGCGAGATCGGCGGCTACGCCACCTTCGGCAACGCCCACCACATGACCGGGCTGACCGCCGAGGGCCTGGAGATGGCCCGCGCCATCGAAACCGCCCTCGCCCAGGCCGGCGTCGCCGCCGACGAGATCGACTACGTCAATGCGCACGGCTCCGGCACCAAGCAGAACGACCGCCACGAGACCGCGGCGGTCAAGCGGGTCCTGGGCGACCACGCCTACAAGACGCCGATGACCTCCATCAAATCCATGGTGGGGCATTCCCTCGGCGCGATCGGTGCCATCGAACTCGCGGCCTGCGTCCTCGCGATGACCCACCAGGTGGTACCGCCGACCGCGAACTACGAGACGCCCGACCCCGAGTGCGACCTGGACTACGTGCCCAAGGTCGCCCGCGGCCGGAAGCTGCGCAGCGTGCTCTCGGTGGGCAGCGGCTTCGGCGGATTCCAGTCCGCCGTGGTCATGACCCGGCCGAAGGAGGAGGTCTCGTGACCAGCCGTACGGTCATCACGGGCATCGGTGTCGTCGCGCCCAACGGCGTGGGCGCCGAAGCCTTCTGGAAGGCGACCCAGTCCGGCCTCAGCGTGCTGGACCGGGTCACCCGGGCGGGCTGCGAACACCTGCCGCTGCGCGTCGCGGGCGAGGTCCGGGGCTTCGACCCCGGCGCCCTGGTCGAGGACCGCTTCCTCGTCCAGACCGACCGCTTCACCCACCACGCGCTCGCCGCGGCGGACCTCGCCCTGGAGGACGCCCGGCTCGGCCGGGCCGACTACGAGGGCGACCCCTTCTCCGTGGGTGTCGTCACCGCCGCCGGATCCGGCGGCGGCGAGTTCGGTCAGCGCGAACTGCAGCACCTGTGGGAACAGGGGCCGCGCTTCGTGGGCCCGTACCAGTCGATCGCCTGGTTCTACGCGGCGAGCACCGGCCAGATCTCCATCCGGCGCGGGCTGAAGGGCCCTTGCGGGGTCGTGGCCAGCGACGAGGCGGGCGGCCTGGACGCCTTCGCGCACGCCGTCCGAGGGATCCGCCAAGGCAGCCGGGCCATGCTGGTCGGGGCGACGGAGGCACCGCTCGCGCCGTACTCCATCGTCTGCCAGCTGGAGTACGAGGGGCTGAGCACCCAGGACGATCCCGAGCGCGCCTACCGGCCGTTCACCGACAAGGCCTGCGGGTTCGTCCCCGCCGAGGGCGGCGCGATGTTCGTCGTCGAGGACGGGACGGAGGCCAGGCGCCGCGGCGCCACCGTACGGGCCGTCGTGGCCGGCCACGGCGCGACCTTCACCGGCACCCGACGACGGGACACGTCCGGCGAGGGACTGGCCCACGCCATCCGCGGCGCCCTCCGGGAAGCCGGCTGCGCGCCCGAGGAGATCGACGTGGTCTTCGCCGACGCCATCGGGACCCCGGAGGCCGACGCGGCCGAGGCCGCCGCCATCGCCGCCGCCCTCGGCGCGCACGGGCGGAAGGTGCCGGTCACGGCGCCCAAGTCCGGTACCGGCAGGGCGTACTGCGCGGCTCCCGCCCTCGACACCGCGGCCGCGGTGCTGGCCCTGGAGCACGGCATCGTGCCGCCGACGCCGAACGTCTACGACGTGTGTCACGACCTCGACGTGGTGACGGGCAGCGCCCGCACCGCGGAGCTGCGCACCGCGCTGGTGCTCAGCCGCGGCCGGATGGGGTCGAACTCCGCGCTCGTCGTCCGCAAGGACTCGTAGGAAGAAGGGAGAACAAGATGTCCGACCGGCTGACCCTGGAGGAACTGGCGGCCCTCATGAAGAAGGCCGGCATCACCGTCGATCCCACCGAGCTGGCGAGCCGGCCGCACTCCGCCTTCGACGAGTACGGCCTCGACTCACTGGGCCTGCTCGGGATCGTCGGCGAACTGGAGAACCGGCGGGGGCGGGCCCTGCCCACCCACGCCGACCGCTGCAAGACCCCCGGGGAATTCCTCGACCTCGTCAACCACAGTCTGATGACCGGAGCCTGACATGGCAGGACACACCGAGAACGAGATCACCGTCAACGCGCCCGTGGACGTCGTCTGGGAGATGACCAACGATCTCCCCAGCTGGCCGCACCTGTTCAGCGAGTACGCCTCCCTCGAAATCCTTGAGGAACAGGGCGACACCACCCGCTTCCGCCTGACCATGCACCCCGACGAGAACGGCAAGGTGTGGAGTTGGGTCTCGGAGCGGACCGTCGACCGCAAGGGCCTCACGGTTCGTGCCCGGCGGGTGGAGACCGGCCCGTTCGCGCACATGGACATCCACTGGCAGTACTTCAAGGTGCCCGGCGGCACCCGGATGAAGTGGACCCAGGACTTCGCGATGAAGCCGGACGCCCCCGTCGACGACGCGTGGATGACGGACAACATCAACCGGAACTCCCCGATCCAGATGGCCCTGATCCGGGACAAGATCGAGAAGCGTCAGCGTGAGGGCCGCGCCCCCGCCGTCAGCCGGGTCTGAGACGAAAGGCACGCACGGATGAACCAGCCGCACCGCGCTCTCATCGTCGCCCGGATGGCGCCGGGATCGGCGCCGGACATCGCCGAGCTCTTCGCGGGCTCGGACGCGGGTGAACTCCCGCACCTGGTAGGGGTCACGCGCCGCAGCCTGTTCCAGTTCGGCGACGTCTACCTGCACCTGATCGAGTCGGACCGGCCGCCCGGCCCGGCCATCGCGAAGGTCACCGAGCACCCGGAGTTCCGGGACCTCAGCGACCGGCTGACCGCCTACATCAGCCCGCACAACCCGGACACCTGGCGCAGTCCGAAGGACGCCATGGCCCACGAGTTCTACCGCTGGGAGAACCCCGGCGCGAAGTGACCCGCGGCCCGGACGGGACCCGCACACCGAAGTGTGCGGGTCCCGCCGCGCGTGGCCCCGCGTCGGGCCGATCGCGGCGGAGAGCAGGAGAAGACGGCATGAACCCGACCGACATCGACCACTTCCCGACGGACCCGGGCCGTCCGCACGACGGCGAGCCCGCCCGTACCTCCCTGCAGGTGCTCGTCCTGTCCGGTTCCTCCCGCACCGGATCGGTCAACGCCCGCCTCGGCTCCCTCGTCGCCTCGCTGGTGTCCCGGGCCGGCGCCACCGTACGGACCGCCACGCTCGCCGACTTCCCGATGCCCCCGTACGACGGCGACGCGGAGGCCGACGAGGGACTGCCCGAAGGGGCCCTCGCCATGTGCGCGCGGATCGAGGCCGCCCAGGCGTTGATCATCGCCTCGCCCGAGTACAACGCCTCCGTGCCCGGCGTGCTCAAGAACGCCATCGACTGGGTCTCGCGCTACCGTCCGCAGCCCTTCAAGGACAAGCAGACCCTGCTGGTGTCGGCCTCGCCCTCGATGGTCGGAGGCAACCGCGGGCTCTGGGCCCTGCGCGTACCGCTCGAACACCTCGGGGCGCGCGTCTACCCGGACATGTTCAGCCTGGCCGGCGCGCACCAGGCGTTCACCGAGGACGGAGCCCTCAGCGACCCGGGCCTCGGCGAGCGCCTCACCACGACGATCGGCTCCTTCCTCGACCTCGTCGAGGCCGACACCCGTTACCTGTGCCTGCAGCGCCGCTGGTACGAGTTCCTGGGCGACCGCACCGACGCTCCCGTCACCTCACGCGCCCAGGACTGATCATCATCGGCCACAGGGGGTGAGCTATGTTGGAGCGCGAGTGACATGAGTTAGGGAGGCCCTCGAGTGTCATCGGGGCAGCAGGCACGCGCACAAGCGGCTGCGATCACACCAGGGGGTCAGTCGTCCGAAGAGGTTCGTCCTCCGGCCGACCGGCTCCTCGCGCTCTTCGACGGACGCCGCCTGTCACCGGGCCAGCGTCGCATCGCCCAATACCTGATCGACCACCTCACCGAGGCGGCGTTCCTCTCGATCACCGAACTGGCCGAGCGGGTGGGCGTGAGCCAGCCCTCCGTGACCCGCTTCGCGGCCTCCCTCGGCTTCAGCGGCTACCCCGCCCTGCGTGACGTGCTGCAGCCGATCGCGCTCAGCGCCATCGCCGGCGCCCCGGACACCCGCGCACAGATCCGCCGCAACGAGCTGCAGGAAGCCGTCGACGCCGAGATCGAGAACCTGGAGAACGTGCGCAGGCTGCTCGCCGACACCGACCAGGTCCTGGACATCGGCCGCGAGCTGGCCGCCTCGGTGCCGCTGACCATCCTGGGCCTGCGCATCTCGGTCTCGCTCGCGGAGTACTTCGCGTACGCGGCCCGGCGCATCCACCCCGACGTACGCCTGGTGACCCGCGGCGGCAGCGTCGCCTTCGACGCGTTGCTGCAGTCCAGGGCGGCCGGCGGGACCTGGGTGCTGGCCTTCGCCATGCCGCGGCACGCCAAGGAGACCCTGGCCGCCATCCGCGCCGCCCGCAGTACGGGGCTGCGTGTGGTGCTGATCACGGACCCCACGCTGGGACCGCTGGTGGACGAGGCCGACGTGGCCCTGATCGCGGGGACCGGATCCCGGCTGGTTTTCGACTCGTACGCGGCGCCCGGCATGCTGTCCGCGGCCCTGTTGCAGGCCATGGCGGACGCGGACCCGGAGCGGACCCAGGCGCGGCTGGAGAGCTACGAGCACGTGGCCGACCAGCACGGCTTCTTCCTGTAGCCCCTCGCGGCCTGGTTCACCAGGCGATATTCAGCCCTCGAAGTGCATGAAATTTTTCATACTCTTGCTTACTCGACGGTATATATGTTTACTGACGACGGCGCTCCGGATCCACCAGATGCCAAGGAGGACCCCCATGTCCTCCCGAACGTACGCGCGGAACGACGAACCTCCTCAGGTCGCGACCGCGTGTCGGGTCCAGGCTTTCGGATCCCCGCAGAGCGCCCATGGCGGCCTCGGTCAACCCCTGGGCCGAGGCCGCCCCCCAAGAACGTCTCGATCAGAGTTCGACACCACTCGGAAGTGACGAGAATGCCTCAGACGGCCACGTTTACCCTCAGCCCTGACTGGCCCATGCAGGTCAAGGCACCCGGTACGCACGACTGGGAGCGCACGGCCACACGGTGGCTGCGGGATCTGCTCCCGGCCCGCTACGGCGGCTACCTGACGCTCACCCGCCACCACGCCCTCCTGGCCCGGCACGTCCAGCTCCAGCTGCAGCACGAGATGCGCGCGGTGCGGGCGGCCCTGCAGACCAGCCGCGCCGAGCTCCCGACCATGGGCATCGCCGAGTCGGTCATCGAGAACTCGATCCGGATGTACGCCGTCGAGCTGGAGCAGCTGGGCCGGCTCGCCCGCGGCGCACGCCTCGTGTCCGACGCGCTCCTCGTCGGCACCCCCGCGCAGCGCCGGCGCTGACCCCGCCGGCGCTGACCTTCCTCAGGGCCTCTGCGTCGGCTGCCAGGAGCGGAGTCTGGCGGCCACGTCGAAGACGGTGGCGCGCAGCATGCGGATGTCGGTGATGAGGTCGCGCCACTGCTCGTAGGTGGCGTCCACCGTCTCGCCGGAGGCCTCGATGTACGCGACCGCGACCCCGTAGGCGAAGTACTCGTTGGAGTCGGGAAGCGGTCGGAGCAGCACGATCGCGTCGAGCAGGGCGGCGGCACGCCAGTAGGCGTCGGGGTCGTCCACTTCCAGGCTCGGCGTGTTCACCCGGTGCCGGGCCACGGCGGCGACCAGGGCGGAGTGGTCGGCCACCGCCACGTCCTTGAACAGGGCCTCCTGCCGCTCCAGCAGCCAGCGGTGATCGATGTGCAGTTCCACGCCTTCGAGTATCCCCGCCCGGGGCCCGGCCGTGGGGCTTTTCCGGTCGGGCGGGGACACGCGAGGGACTACGGCTTGGGCAGCGTGCAGCCGGGGCGGTTCAGGTCGATCTTGTTGCCGGGGGCTATGCAGGGGACGACGATGTACGTCTGCTGCGCGTAGTTGATGCCCTGGCGGACCGTCACGTTGCCGTTCTGGTCGACCTCGCACGGGTTGTTCACCGTGCAGCGGGCGCCGTCCTCGTTGCCCGTGTTGTTGACGGCGACGACCTTGCCGGTCGCCGTGTCGACGACCGGTGACCCGGAGGTGCCGCCGATGGTGTTGCAGGCGGAGGTGTAGCGGACCGAGTCCTTCCAGGTCCAGTCACCCTCCTTGAGGCGGTAGGCGAAGCCGTCCACGTTGCAGCCGTAGATGCGCTTCCAGTAGCCGGAGACCACCTTGATGGCCGACCCCTGGGTCGGGCGGGCGCCGTCGAGGGTCAGCGCGCTGATGCCGTACTGGCTCTGGATCTGGGCGTAGGTTCGGGTCAGCTGGTAGATCGAGATGTCGGTGTCGGTCATGGTCGCGTACGCGACCTTGCTCGCGCGGAGCGTACCGACCTTCGATCCGGCCGAGTTGAGCAGCGAGAACGAGCGGCTGGACGGGCGGTCCTTGACGACCTCGCCGGCCGCCGGGAAGCCCGACTCCAGACAGTGTCCGTTCGACAGGACCAGCGCGAGGTCGTTCGGCCCGGAGCCGGGCGCGCGGACGACGGACCCGGAACAGTTGCTGAGGGCCACGGTGCCCGCGAAGTCGACCGCCGCGGCGGTGGCCACGGGGGCGGTGGGCGGGGTGTCCGTGGGTGCGGTGGGCGCGGCCACGGCGGGGCCGACCGCCGCTCCCAGCAGGAGCAGGGAGAGTAAGGCACCGGTGAGAGGCTTGTTCATGTGGGGGTTCCCCTCTGAGGACAATGCGACCGAAGATCCTCCGGTTGTCATGCGCATTGTTGGTACACCGGCTTCAACTCGCAAGACCGCATGGCCAGTTGACGACGGTGCCGCAAGAGGGGTCCCGGACCGCACCGAAGGCGTCGATAACGGACCGTGCACAGGTGTTCCGCACCGGTGGCTCCGCCTCCTACGGTCGGGGCAGCACAGTTCCGGACCAGGAGGCAACGTGAAGCGCGAGATCGACATCGACCAGCTGGTGACGGCGATGAAGGCGGTCGACGAGGCGGGGCGGCTCTTCGAGGAGGCCCACGCCGTGTACGAGGCGCGCGGCCTCAAGAGGATCAGCGACGACTTCAAAGTGGCGGGCGGCTCGGTCCAGACCCTGCAGGGCGCGGAGGAGATGGCCCTCGGGGCCCGCAAGTACCTCGCCGAACTCGCGCTGATCGCCGGCTACGCCGCCGCCGACCTCGAGGAGCGCGCGGGAGAGAGACCGGAGACAGCCCGCGCCGGCTTCCCGGGCCTGAGCGGCGGCGGCGCCCGCATGGGCCGCCCGCTGCTCGACCCGACCCTGGAAGGACTGCGGTTGCTGCTGGCCGTCGACTTCTTCGAGCCCGCCTTCAAGGCGGAGATCGAGGAAGTCCTGCAGGCGGAGAAGGCCACCTACCCCGACCCCTCCACGCTCCGCATCCCCAAGCGCGCCGACCGCGCCGCCACGGTCGGACGCACCCCCTGACCCCTCCTGGGGTGCCGGGCCGGGCCGACGGGGCGAGGCTGGAGGTATGCACCACGCACCGGTCGTCGTACACCGCATCCACCCGTCGGGGGGCCGCCAGGTGACCCTGCGGACCGCGAACGGAGAGGAGTCCCTGGGCCTGGCCCGCTCCGACGACGACGTGATCGAGTTCCTGCGCCGAGCCGGCATGCCCGACCCCGACGACGTGGTCCTCGGCGGCGCCGATCTGCTGGACTGGCAGGGGGACACCCCTCACGTGTACGAGGCCGACCCGCCGACCGCCGACCTTCCCTAGCGGCGTCCTGCCGATCGGGCTCGCGATGGTCGGCGCCGGGTCCCGTCAGCCGTGGTGCACGGCCTCCAGGACGGCCAGATCCGCCTCGGACAGGCGCAGCGCCCCGGCGGCCACGTTCGCGTCCAGGTGGTCGGGGTCGCCCGTGCCGGGAATGGCCAGAACGTGCGGTCCCCGCCCGAGCGTCCAGGCCAGCCGTACCTGCGCCGGACTCGCGCCGTGCGCTCGGGCGACGGCCCGCACCTCCTCGTGCTCGGCGCCGCTCGCGCCGGCCTGCCGTCCGGTGCCGGCGATGGAGTAGAAGGGGACGAACGCGATGCCCTGTTCGCCGCAGGCGCGCACGAACCCGTCGTGCTCGGGCCGCACCCCGATCCCGTACATGTTCTGCACGCAGACCACCGGCGCGATCGCCCGTGCCTCGGCGAGGTGCTCGGGGGTGACGTTGGAGATGCCGAGATGGCGGATGAGGCCCGCGTCACGGAGCTCGGCCAGCGCGCCGAAACGCTCCGCGATGGAGTCGGTCCCCACGATTCGCAGGTTCACCACGTCGAGGTGGTCGCGGCCGAGCTGGCGCAGATTCTCCTCGACCTGTCCGCGCAGCAGCTCCGGGGTGGCGTGTTCGAGCCAGGTCCCGGACGGTCCCCGGCCCGGTCCGACTTTGGTGGTGATCACCAGGTCCTCCGGATAGGGAGCCAGCGCCGCGTTGATCAGCTCGTTGGCGGAGCGCAGCGGCGAGAAGTAGAACGCGGCGGTGTCGATGTGGTTCACGCCGAGCTCGACCGCCCGACGGAGCACGGCGATCGCCTGGCCGCGGTCCCGGGGTGCGGCGTCGTGCGCGAACGCTTCGCCGGTCTGGGGTAGGCGCATCGCGCCGAAGCCGATGCGGTTGATCTTCAGGTCGCCGAGGTTCCAGGTGCCCGCCGCGTCCGCGGTCTTCGTCCGTGAGGTCATGATCGGATGATCGGCACCCGATAGGCTGCCAGGCCATTGATTAAGGCATGACCGAATCCTCGGGGTGGACGTGCGGGACGTGCGGGCGGAACTGGCGTTCTCCGTGAGCGATCTCGCCCAGATGCGGTTCGCCGTCTCACCGATGTGGGAGGTCGGGCCCAGCTACCGGCTGCTGGCCTCCGGGGCCACGCCCCACGTGCACCGGCCCTGGACCGACCAGGTGGGGCCGCGGCTGGCGGCCACCGGCCTCGACCGGGGCTGGCTGGCCGAATTGATCCCGCCCTCGGGTTACGTACCGGACTTCCTGAACCCGGCGCCCACCGGCCCCGCGCCCTCCCTGGCGGAGGAACTGGCCCGGGTCCGGGCCACCCCCACCGGCCGGGTCCGCCAGGACCTCGACCGCCTGCGACAGGAACAGGGCCGCCTCGGCCCGCGCGCACGCACCCTGTACGCCGACCCCCGGGCCCGCCTGGTCCGGGTCGCCGAGGAGATCGAGACCTACTGGGAGTTGGCCCTGGCGCCCTACTGGGCGCGGATCCGCGCGGTGCTCGACGCCGACGTCTTCCACCGGGCCCGGCAGGCCGCCGAGCACGGCGCCGGCCGCCTCTTGGGCGACCTGCACCCCTCGGTGAGCTGGGGCGACGACGCGCTCCGGCTGTCCCGCCGGCACCGGCCCCTGTCCCGCGGGACGGCGGGGGAGGGGCTGCTGCTGATCCCCTCGGTCTTCACCGGCCCGGTGCCGTTCACCCGCGTGACGCCCCCGGAACCACCGCAACTGGCCTATCCGGCGCGCGGTACCGGCGCCCTGTGGGAACCCCGACCCGCCGGCCGGGCCGAGGCCCTGGCGGCCGTACTCGGTCGTTCCCGGACCCGGCTCCTGACCGAGCTGGAAAGTCCTGCCTCCACCACCGAACTGGCCCGCCGTACGGGGCTCTCGGCCGCCGCGGTGTCCCAGTACCTCACCGCGCTGCGCGCGGCCGGCCTGGTCAGCTCCCACCGGGCCGGCCGCTCCGTGCTCTACGCCCGTACCGCCGTCGCCGAGTCCTTGCTGGTCGCCACGGCCTGAACTCCGGTCGTGGAGCGGGGACGATCGCGGGGAGCGGCGACGTGAGCGGCGGGCCTCGGCGGGGTCACGCCGCCCCGTCCTTGAGGGAGCGGCCGAACTGCTCGTCCAGGACGGACAGTCGCCGCCAGTACTCCTCCTCGTCGATCTCCCCGGCGGCGAAGCGCCGGCCCAGGATCGCGATCGGCGAGCGTTCCCCGTACGCGGCCGCCGCCCCGCGGCGCCCGCGCCCGGCGGTGCGGCGCAGCACGGTGACGACACCCACGACGACCGCCGCCCAGATCAGCGGAACGAACAGGATCCACGGGCCGGGCCCGTCGTAGGCGAGGGTGGTGAAGGCATCCATCTCGGTTCATCTCCTCAAGAGCTCGGATGTTTCGTCTCACCCCGAGACTCCTCGGAAAGGGCCTGTCGGTCGTCGTACGGCCGGCTGCACCCCGGCTACTTCCACGGGAGTACCCCAGCTGCGGCCGGTCGGAGGTCCCGGCCGGGCGCGCAGGTACGGGCGCGCCGGTACGGGTGGGACAGGTGGGACGGGTGGGGCAGGGTGGTGCGATGCGCACATTCCACGCAATCCCCCGTTCCCCGGACGCCGCCACGCACGCTCGGTAGCGTCTGGATCACAAGCCGTCCGGTGTCACCGGCAATCGATCACCGGGCGGAGTCCGTAGCAGGCAAGGGAGCAATACCGATGGCGAACGTTGAGGTCTCCTTGAAGGAGACGATGACCTCGATCGAGGGTGCGATGGGAGCCGCGCTGGTGGACTACACCAGCGGTATGGCGCTGGGGACCCTCGGCGGCGGCAAGGAGCTCGACCTCACGGTCGCCGCCGCCGGCAACACGGATGTGATCCGGGCGAAGGTCCGCACGATGGAGATGCTGGGCCTGAAGGACGAGATCGAGGACGTCCTGATCACCCTCGGCGGCCAGTACCACCTCATCCGGCTCCTCAAGGGCCGGGGGCACGGCGGCCTCTTCCTGTATCTCGTCCTGGACAAGGGCCAGTCCAACCTGGCCATGGCCCGCCACCAGCTCAAGCGGATCGAGGCCGCCCTGGAGCTCTGAACCCGGCATTTTCGCGCCCACGCATGCCCATGAGTTGAAGAATTCTTCAATCCGGCACATCTGAAACAGGTAATCGCCGGGCGTGCGTGGGCTCGTCCGTATGAATGTATGGGTGGCCGGCCGACCGGAAGCCCCGCGCCCCCCAAGCAAGGTTTGAAGCAACAGCAGGAGCACTCATGGGAATGCAGGTACCCCTCTACCAGGCGAAAGCCGAGTTCTTCCGCATGCTCGGACACCCCGTCCGCATCCGCGTGTTGGAACTCCTGCAGAACGGCCCCGTACCCGTACGCGACCTCCTGGCCGCGATCGATGTCGAGGCGTCGAACCTCTCCCAGCAGTTGGCGGTCCTGCGCCGGTCCGGCATCGTCGTGTCCATCCGGGACGGAGCGACCGTCAGCTACGCCCTCGCCGGCGGCGACGTGGCCGACCTCCTGCGCGCGGCGCGCCGCATCCTGACCGAGCTCCTCACGGGCCAGAGCGAACTCCTGGCCGAACTGCAGCAACTGGGACCGCAGACGGACCGCACGGACAAGGTCGCCGGCCGCTGAGCATCCGTCGCGCCGTACTCGGTCGCGAGGGGGATCGTGGACGATGATCGGGTGTTGGTCACGGTGGAAGAAGTACGACAGGGCCCGTCGACGCCCACGACGGTTCGTGTCCGCTCGGCGGTGGGGACCGCAGTGGTGCTCTGGCAAGGTGCCCTCGGGGCGGCGGGCGAAGAGCACCACGTCGAGTGGACCGTCGATGAGGACATCGTCTGGGGGACCAACGCGGGTCCGGCGGATTCCGCCGGACCCGCGTTGTCGCAGGACGGCGACCACATCGTCTTCCAGGGACGGTTGAACCTGACCGAGGACGGCGCGGCGTTCCTGGAGCTGGGCGCGACATCCGTCCTGTTCGACGTCGCAGAGCCCGCGCTGCCGGATGACGCCGACGGGTCGTGGATCGAGGTCCGCGCAGACCGGAGCGGTGTCAGCGTCTGGCCCTACCGCCTCTGAGGGGCGAGCGACGGGCCGGTCGCACCGGCGCCGCGTGTTCGGTGTCGCGTCAGGTCGTGATGGTGGTGACGGCCTCGACCCCGTAGGTGCGGGCGTAGCCGTTCTCCGTACCGACCAGGAGATCGACGACCGTGAAGTAGCGGTCCCAGAACGGGGTCTCGCGCAGCGTGTCGATGAGGAGCCCGGTCTTCACGAAGGAGGAGTTCGACAGGAAGGAGGACTCGGCCTTCGACCGGGCACGGAACGTCCTGCGGGACTGAGACCTGTCCCACACCAGGCCGTGTCACGGGGCTTTGTGTCAGCCGTCCTGCGCCTCCTGCTCGGCCTGATCCTCGGCATGGCTGCAGGGTAGGGCTACGGGGCGGCAGACCTTGTGGTGGGCGAACTCGCCACGAACGCGGACCAGTCGGAGTCCTGGATCCGATCAAGCCGTACCTGAACACCCGGTTCACCAAGAGTCGGCCTCCTGCTGACCCAGTGGATCCGCCAGGTGCGTCCGGATCCTCACTCAGGGTCGGTAGAGGTCAGGCGACCGCGGTGGTTCGAAATCTTGCGGGCTTCCCCGCTCACGGCGTCGTCCGGATCCGATGCCAACGCTGAGCACAGTGCCGCGAGCCGTTCCCCGTCCTCGGCGGACTGGCCGCAGACATTGAGGATCGCAGCATGAAGGTGATCGCCGGTGTCGTCATTCGCGCGGGCGAGCGCGGCCAGCACCATGCACAGACCCAGCACGTCCCAGCGTCCGAGCAGAGCCTCCGCCGTCTCTTGAGTGACAAAGGTGTCGCGACCATCCAGCAACAGTCGGCGCAAGACCTCAGCCACTTCGGGAGTTTCCGCGACGGCGGCCAGACGCCGGCCTGCGGCCGCTCTCACAGACCATGACGCCGAAGTAGACCCCTGAAGGTACGGGGTCAGCTCGTCATCCCTCTCGAAACGGGTCATGGTTCTCACTCTGGCATACCCCCTTTCGCCCGCCCTTTCGGCCCTCAGTCATGCGTGGCCGGATGTGAGAGTGCTGGTCGCCGGCCGGGACTGGTGACCGTGGACGGGAAGACCTCCGGTCAAGGAGTGCGACCGGGTCGAAGCGCGGTTACGTAACTGATCGCCCTTGTCAGGGACGTTGCAGCGGATCCCGCGGCGGCGTAGGTGGGCGCGGTTCCTACGGGAACTCCGATTCGGGGCACGCGGGGCTCGGTGAAGGTGTCGTCGGTGGTTCCTTCTGCAGGTCGTAGCCCTGTTCGCGGGCCCCGGTCGCACGCTGAGGGGCGTGGCAGATCGTGGACCCGGCTCCACGGTCCCTACTCGACGGATACGTCACGCCACGGAACACCGGCCGGACCCGGAACCGCGAGACCTAGATCCTTCCCCGCACGAACCGCGTGCGGTGCCCGAGCACCCTGCTCAGCTCCGCAACGAACTCCGGCAGCAGCGCGGGCCCGTTCCGGAATTCGAACCCCAGGTATGCGAAGGCGAGCCCGTCTCCGGGCCACTCCCATGCGGCCAGCGGCACCGCCCGGCCGCAGGCCGGACACGGCACGTCGGCACAGCCGGTGTCCCACCATTCGTCCATGGCCGGCGAGAACACCTCACGGTGCCCCTCCCCGAATGCCACCGCGCAGTACGGACAGATGGGTGCTCCGCCGTGTTGCGGCGAGAAGAACACCGTGCGCCCGGTGACAACGGTCAGCCCATCGCTCCCGCTCGCCTCCCGGAACCCGGTCGCCTGCTCCCACCGCGGCCCAGGCGCGTGGTCCGGCAGCCCCACGATGGCCTCGCGCACCAGCCATGCCGCCACCCGCTCCCCGTGGGCGACGGCGTCCTCGGCGGTCGCGTCCAGGTCAACGATCGTCTGAAAAGAGGTGCTCACCTCCGAACGGTAGGCGGCCCGCTCGACTCTGCACAGCCCGTACCTGCAGATCCGTACCGCGCATTCCTACGGATCATCCGAAGGGGGGCGACCGCTTGTCTTCGGCGACGACGTCTCACAGCCAAGGGAGTTGCTCAGGGTCGAACGCCGCGCCGGCCGAGAAGACGAAGGGCCTCGCCGTGCCCAGTCCGAAATCGACCAGATCGACTCAGCATCCGAGTGCAGGCCGGTGCCGGTGGGCATGCCGAAGCCGAGACCGGACACGACGTGATCACCTCACCCGCGTCCGTCGGGGCGGACGCTTACGGCCCGGTGCGGCCTGACACCTCGCTCACGATCGACCGACCGCCGATCACCGCACCCACCCCCGACGTTGGACCGGGACCGGATTGTGCTGTGACCGGCCCGGGCTGAGCCATAATTCGTCTGGCGACGGGTCAACACGGCACTGTGGTCGGTCACCACGAGTCGTGGTGCCGGTATCCCGAGGAGGCACGGCAGCGATGGAGATCCGTTCTACGACCGACAAGGATCTCGACGTCTTCGTTGACACAGTCCATGCCGCGTTCGGCCGCTTCCCGGAAACCCCGATCGACGGCGGTGGGCTCTGGTGGTCGGCGCTCGAAACGGACCGCTGTCTGCTCGCCCTGACCGCTGACGGACGGCCCGTCGGCACCGCCGCCGCGCACTCTTTCGAACTCACCCTGCCCGGTGAGACCGTCATCCCGGCTTCCGGGGTGACCGCTGTCGGCGTCCTGCCCTCCCACCGGCGCCAAGGCGTGCTCAGCACGATGATGCGGCACCAGCTCTCCGAGTTCCGGGCCCGAGGAGAATTCCTCTCCGTGCTGCTGGCCTCCGAGGCCTCCATCTACGGCAGGTTCGGCTACGGACCGGCGACCTACACAGAGCGGCTGACGGTGCCGCGCCACCGGGCCGCCCTCGCCGTTCCCCGGGCCCGCACCGTCACGGGCGCCCCAGCGCCCGGACCGGACAACACCTCGGTCGAGGTACTGCGGCGTGCCGAGTGCGGCGAGATCCTGGAAGAGGTCTACGACCGCTACCGCCGCGCCCAGCCCGGCGCGCTGTCCCGGCCGCACCGCTGGTGGGCCCTGCGCGCGGGGCAGCCCCCGATATCGCCGGCGCCGCGCCACGTCGCCGTCCACCGGGACGCCGACGGCATCCCCGACGGGTACGCCAGCTACTCGGTCGAGTCCGGCACCCTGACGGTCGACGAGACCATCGCCACCGACCCCGCCGTCTTCACCGCCCTGGCCCGGTTCGCACTCGGACACGACCTGGTCTCTCAGGTCGTGTTCAGGCACGTCCCGCCCGAACACCCGCTGCGCTGGCAGCTTGCGGACT
The DNA here is from genome assembly GCF_053615355.1 of Streptomyces sp. CLCI03. NCBI lineage: Bacteria > Bacillati > Actinomycetota > Actinomycetes > Kitasatosporales > Streptomycetaceae > Streptomyces > Streptomyces sp. CLCI03. The sequence goes on from NZ_CM132132.1 coordinate 7,487,714, forward strand.
TCCGCGCCGGCGAGGTGAACGGCGTGATGGACTGGCTCTGGGTGCGGCTGCTGGACATCCCGGGTGCGCTGACCGCACGTGGCTGGTTCACGGACGGCGAACTCGTCCTCGACGTCGACGACCCGTTCCTCGGCGAGCACGGCCGTTACCTGCTGACCGTCCAGGACGGCAAGGCCGACTGCATCCCGACAGACCGGGAGCCCGACCTGTCCCTGGACGTGCGTGACCTGGGCTCGATCTACCTCGGCGGCACCACCCCGAGCACGCTCGTGCGTGCCGGACACATCCGGGCCCACCACCCGAGCACGGTCACCCTCGCCGACGCCCTCTTCCGCACCGACCGTCCCCCGCACTGCCTGCACTGGTTCTGACCGCGCGCTCGCCGCCAAGTCCAGGTCAAGGCGATACGGGTGCTGGTTCGAACGGGGCGGCGGATCGTCTTCTGCGGAGCGGGCTGGGCGAACAGCCCTACGCCCGGTCGTAGACCGTGGTGGCGACATCGCGCGCGCCCAAGGTCTTGCTGATGACCGGCTCGACGCGTTCCCATTTCCCTCCGGCGAGACCACACCCGATGCGGGGCATGTGCACGGAGGCGTTGTGGGCCAGGGCGTGCTCGGCTACGGAGTTCAGGCATCGTTCCAGGGCTTCGTAGCGGATGGGCGGACCGCCGCTTCCGGTCCGCATCCCACGCTGCGCGACCATGTTCGCAACCCAGATGTCTGCTCTGACGTGTACGAACTGCACCGCTCCGAGGGCGAAGTCGTTGCCCGCGCGCTCACGGTGCCACCGGCGGTACTCCCGCTCCGGTTCGGGCCAGCGACGTGATATCGCCAGGACGAACCCCTTGCCCCATCCGCCGAGGTCGTTGCAGATGTGCGCAATGACCTTCGGGCCTTTGGCCTGCGGGTTGGTCGCATCCCCCGCGATGATCTTCAAAGATTCCACGGGCCATCCTGGTCTCGCCCGCCTCCGGAAGTCCAGGGATTTGTGATCTGCCCCTGCCCCTGCCCCTGCGCCCTATCGCGGGGAGGCCTTGACCGGTGGCTCCGCGCCTCGTCGGGCGGGTCGTGGTGCAGAGCGAGGCCGATCCGGTCCTGCGCACGTCCCGTGGTTCGCTCTACCGCCTCACCGAGGACACCGCGTCACCGCCTCAGAGCTTCTCAGCGAGCCGGACGGCCCCGAGGAGTACCTCTCCGAAGAGGAGGAAGAGCGGGCTTTCGCCGAGCTGAAGCGGCCGGCCGAGGAGCTGAAGGAGATCGACCAGGCGGCCTTCACAGGATATGAGGGTTTTCCTGGCCGGCGCACCTGGACCGCCGGCTCTACTGATCTCGGTGCCCTCGCTTTCCGCACGCGCGCACGCTCGGGTCTTTGGCACGGCCCCGGCCGGCCGACGGGGTCTCGACCGTGGACGGTGCGGACGGGGGACGAGCGGGGGAGGGCGGCCCAAGCGCTCGACGAGAGCCGGGACGACTCGGCGCGGTAGCGGTCCGTGAGTTGTCGGAGCGGTGGCCGATCAGCTGAGCCAGCCGGGGCGGACCAGGCCGGATTCGTAGGCCAGGACGACCAGCTGGGCGCGGTCGCGGGCGCCCAGTTTCACCATGGTGCGGCTGACGTGCGTCTTCGCCGTGAGGGGGCTGACGACGAGGCGGCGGGCGATCTCCTCGTTGGACAGGCCCATGCCCACCAGCGCCATCACCTCCCTTTCCCGGTCGGTGAGTCGGCCCAGTCCGGCCGCCGTCGCGGGCTGTTTCGAGCGGGCCGCGAACTCCGCGATCAGCCGGCGGGTGACGCCTGGGGACAGCAGGGCGTCGCCCGCGACCACCGCCCGGACCGCCCGTAGCAGTTCATCCGGTTCGGTGTCCTTGACCAGGAAGCCGGAGGCGCCCGACCGGATCGCCTCGAAGACGTACTCGTCGAGCTCGAAGGTGGTGAGCATGACCACCCGCACGGCCGCCAGGGACTCGTCCTCGCCGATCCGGCGGGTCGCGGCGAGTCCGTCCAGCACCGGCATCCGGATGTCCATGAGTACGACGTCGGGACGCAGTTCCCGGACCAGCCGTACGGCCTCGTCGCCGTCGGAGGCCTCGCCGGCCACCTCGATGTCGGGCTGGGCGTCGAGCAGGGCCCGGAAACCGGCCCGGACGAGCAGTTGGTCGTCGGCGAGCAGTACGCGGATCACAGGTCCTCCTCGAACGCGTCGGTCTTGAGCGGAAGTACGGCGACCACCCGGAAGCCGCCGTCCGGTCGCGGGCCGGTCTCGACGGTGCCGCCCAGGGCCGCGGCCCGCTCGCGCATCCCGACCAGGCCGTTGCCGCCATCGTCCGGGGCGCCGCCCGTGGCCGGGCCGTCGTCGTCCACCCGTAGCTCCAGGGCGTGGGGCTGCCAGACGAGGCGGATGCGGGCGGTGCGCGCACCGGAGTGGCGCATCACGTTGGTCAGTGCCTCCTGGAGGATGCGGAAGGCGGCGAGATCCACCCCGGGCGGCAGTGCCCGCGCCTGCCCGTCGGTCGAGACGTCCACGCCCAGCCCGGCCGTCGCGGCCTGTTCCACGAGCTCGGGAAGGCGGTCCAGACCGGGCGCGGGGGAGCGCGGCGCCTCGCCGGGGGAGCGCAGGGTGTCGAGGACCTGCCGGACCTCGCCCAGCGCCTCCTTGCTCGCCGCCTTGATGGTGGCGAGCGCCGTACGGGCCTGTTCGGGGTCGGAGTCGAGGAGGGCCAGCCCGACCCCCGCCTGGACGTTGATCACCGAGATGCTGTGGGCGAGGACGTCGTGCAGTTCCCGGGCTATCCGCAGCCGTTCCTCGTCCACCCGGCGTCTTTCGGACGCCGCCCGCTCGACCCGCTCCCGGGCCCACTGCTCCCGGCGTACGCGGACCAGCTCCGCCACGGCGAGCACCGCCGGCACCCACGCGGTGACCCCCACCTCCTGCGCCCAGGGCCTCGGGCCGTCCCCCGTGGGCGGGAGCCACCGGTAGAGCCAGTGGCCGATGAGCAGGTGCCCGGCCCAGAACAGGCCGACGGCACCCCAGGCGGCCCGGCGGTGTCCGGCGACGACGGCGGCGAAGCAGGCCAGGGCCAGACTGAGGAACACCGGACCGTACGGATAGCCGGCACCCACATAGACCAGGGTGACGACGCTGACCCCGTACGCCACGGCCACCGGGTACCGGTGCCGCACCACGAGCAGGGCGGGCCCGATCAGCAGCAGCAGCCGGGCGAAGCCGTCCAGCGCCACCCGCCCGCTCTGCGCGTGCGCCGCCCAGCCCGCGCCGATCTGCGTGAAGAGGGAGACGAACAGCGCCGAGCGCCAGGCCGGGCCCCGCCCGGTCCGCTCCACCCATCGCCGCCACGGGGGACCCGGGCGTTCGCGCAGCTCGTCCATACAGCCACGCTAGACGGCGTCCCACGTCACCTGCGTCACCCCGGCGTAGCGTTTCAGGCGTACTCCCCACGTAGTACCCGAACCCGACTTTTCCGGCTTGCGGACGATGGCCCGGGCGATGGTCCGGGTGATGGTCCGGCCGATGGCGAGGTCCGGCCGGCACCCGCTGGTGGAGGCGGGTGGATCAGGCTAGGTTGCAGGGAAGCGGAGGCTGTCGTGGGCATGCGCCCCCGACATCCGCTGGTTGCCCCACTGCCGTAAATTGTCCAACGGCTCGCCGGGTAAGGCCGGGCAAAAGGTACGAGTTGGGGCAGGAGTGGGCGGGACATGGCGCGACGCGGACGGATGGAAGCGGACCGAGGTGTCACCTCCTCCGCGGCCGCGGTGCCGGGCTCCGAGATAGCCGCGGCGGCCGACGGCGGGAGCGCGGCCCGGAGCTGGCTCCGACTGGGCAGGGACGGACGACTCACCGCCTACGCGAGCTGCGCCGACGGCCTGGTGCGCTGGACCGAGTCCGCGCCCGGCTCCGACATCTGGCACGGCCCCGACCTGTTCCCCGTCGAGGGATGGGCGGGCCGGTTCACGCTCGCCCAGGATTCCAACGGGTTCGTCTGGTTCGCCGGCACCCGCCACCGGGAGGGTGCGCCGGGCGGCCGCGAGCTGATCATCGCCACCCAGTACCAGACGGGCCGCCCGCTCGGTGACTGGCGCGCGGTGGGCAACCCCTTCCCGGAGCGCAAGCGCGAGCAGGGTCGGGCCCCAGGCCAGGACCACAGCCGGGACCACAGCCAGGGTCACGGCCAGGACCCGGGCCAGGAGCAGGCCGGGGCGGAGTCGGGGGCGCCCCTGCCCCCGCCCGGCGACCCGATCGTGCTCCCCGACGGCACCGGCGCGCTCCACATCCTCTCCACCCGGTTCGGCGTGGGAGCGCGCGGTCGGACCCGGCGCGCCGACGGCGCATGGGCCAATTGGGCCGACTACCAAGGAAAATGGGTCCGCGGAGCCGTCGTCCCCCTGGTGACCGCCCAGGGCCGCGCCGAGTTCCTGGTCACCTTCCGCGGCGGCGCCTCGTATTGGGGCCAGGACATGCCGGGAAGCGACTTCAGGTGGCTCGGGCGCATGAAGGCCGACGCCGTGGAGGGCACGTACAGCGCCTACGAGACGGGCGCCGGCACCGGCACCTACTTCTGGCGCCACCCGGCGGACGGCGGCGTCATCGCCTACCGCCCGCAGGCCCGCCCCGGCGTGGCGCCCGCGCTCATGCCGCTGGGTGGCGCGGGCGGCGTCGGCCCGGTGGACGTCGCCCGTACGCGCATCGGCGGGTACGACTGCACCGTCCTGCTGCAGCGGGGGGCCGAGGGCTACCCGGAGATCGCCGCCTACCCGACGGAGGGCGAGCAGTACGGCACTTGGTGGGCCCCCGTCGGGGACCGGTGCGCGGGGCTGCCGGCCCTCTCGCCCGACGCCCGTGGCGCGGTCACGATCGCGATGATCGACATGGACGGCGGGCTGCTGATCGCCCGACAGGATCAGACGGACCCGGGCCTGGCCTTCGGTCCGTGGTGTCGGGTGGGGTGATCCACCTCACCCGAATACCCGTGCTGCGGCGATTGAAGCATCCCTTCCGCATGCCGCACCCTGGGTGCAGGCGGAGTTGACCTCCCCCGCAGATGTGGGAGGGCGCCGCTCATTCGCATACGCGAAGCCTTGAGCCTGTGAAGCGCCCATGAATACTTGCTCGCCGTGAAGTGATTGGCCTACGCTGCGCACGCGCTGTGAAGGTCGTATAAACGTGCGGTCGAGTGCGGTGGGGCGGGTCGAGTGTTCGGGGAGCGGTGGTGACCAGATTCAGGGGCGGGTCTGGCGGCGTGCCCCGGCGACTTCCGGTGCGCCGTGAGAAGTGTGTCTATCGAGGAGCTTTCTGAGTGGCAGGTATGCCCCGCCTGAGTGTTGTCGTGCCTTTCCAGGATGTGGAGATATACCTCCAGGAATGTCTGGAATCGATAGCAAGGCAGACGTTCTCCGCCCTCGAAGTGATCATGGTCGACGACGGCTCGACCGACTCCTCGACGGCCATAGCGGCCGATTTCGCCCGCCGTGATCCCCGGTTCAGGCTCCTGCGTCAGGAGTCGATGGGGCCGGGACATGCCCGTAATGTCGGTATTCGGGCCGCTCATCCCCAGGCCGAATTCCTCGCGTTCGTCGACGGCGACGACGTCATACCCGAGTACGCGTACGAGTTGCTCGTGCAGACCCTCGAAGGGTCCGGTTCCGATTTCGTGTCGGGCAACGTGCAGATGATGAACTCCACCAAGCGGTGGCAGTCCCCCCTGCACAAGGCGCCCATGCAGAAGAGCAGGCGCGGCACGCACATCACCAAACTGCCGGACCTCATCTACGACCGCACCGTCTGGAACAAGGTGTTCCGACGGTCCTTCTGGGACTACCACTACATCGCGTTCCCCGAGGGCGTCATGTACGAGGACTCCTGGGTCAACATGTTCGCCCACTTCCGCGCCGCCAAGGTCGACATCCTCACGGACATCGTCTACTTCTGGCGCCGACGCGAGGGCGGTGCGGCCCCCTCCATCACCCAGCGGCACACCGAGTTCAGCAACCTCCAGGACCGCGTCTCCGCGGTGCAGTCGGTCAGCCGCTTCCTCGCCGGCCACCGTGCCCGCTCCTACTCGGACCACAAGCGCAAGTACGACCTGGCCTGTTTGAAGTCGGACCTGATGCTGCACCTGAAGGTGCTGCCGGACGCCGACGAGGAGTACCAGGACGCCTTCATGCAGTGGGCGAACGAGTTCCTGGACGAGGCCGACGCGGACATCATCCAGGAACTCCCCGCCGACGCCCGGGTCAAGTGGCTGCTGGTGCGCGAGGGGCGCCTGAAGGAACTGCTCGACGTCGTCGAGTTCGAGCGCAAGGGCGGGCCCCTGCCCGTTCAGCGACGCTTCCACCGCTACCTCAACTATCCCTACCTCGGCGACCGTTCGATCGGCCTCGACAAGAGCGCCTACCGGCTCGACAAGGAACTCTCGCTCCACGGCTCGCTGATGCGGGCGGCCTGGGACGACAACGACCACCTGACCCTGGAGGGTTCGGCGTACGTCCGCTTCATCAACGTGCACAAGCGGCACATGTCGATGAAGGCGATCGCGCTCCGCAACAAGAAGCAGGGCCGCGTGGTCGTCGCCAAGGCGAAGACCACCTACTACCCGCAGGCCACCGAGTACTCGAACCAGAACCGCTATTGCTACGACTGGTCCGGCTTCCAGGTCAGCTTCGACACGTCCCGGCTCAAGCGCAAGGGCGTGTGGGTCGAGGGCACTTGGGACGTCGCGGCCGGCGTGCTCAGCCGCGGCCTGTTCCGCTACAAGGGCATAGCCCGGGGTGGCGCGGGCAGCGCGGCCAACCCGCCCTACCGGTACGTCGACAAGAACATCCGCGTGGTGCCCCTCTTCCTGCAGGGCAAGCTCAAGCTCCGCGTGGAGACCGTCCGTTGCCGCATCACCCGGCACCGGATGGTCGGCGACCACATCGAGCTCGGCGGTGTCTACCTCGGCGCCAAGCTCCCCGAGTGGGGCAAGTTCCGGGTCACCAGCATGAGCGGCGCCGGTCGCCACGACTCGTGGGTCCACTTCACACCGGGCGGCGAGGGCTGGTACCTCTTCGTCACCCGCATACCCGTCAAGGCGCTCGTCCCCGGACACCGCACGAACGCCTCGGACGGGGTCCCCGAGACCTGGAACACCGGCGCCAACGGCTGGAAGACCACCTTCCACGTCGAGGGACGCAAGGCGGCCATCTACCCCGTCATGGCGGAGGACGCCACCGACGGCCACTACCGGATGCCGGCCGGACTGCAGACCGACGCCGGGGACCGCGAGGTCTTCGTGCACCGCAACGGCTCCGGCTACGTCGTCCTGTTCGAACGGGACACCCTCCCGCTGGCCCGGTCCGCCACCTGGCGTGAGGACGGCTCGCTGGAGGTCGTCGTCGGCTACGCCGCGCAGGACATGCTCGACGCGTCCGAGTACGCCATGGCGCACGTCGTCGTCCGCTCCCGCGCCCACGGCGCGGAGCGCGTCGCCCCGATCACCTGGCGGGGCGACGAGTTCCGCTTCGTCGTCACCCCCGCCGCGATGCGCACCCTGGCCGGCGACATTCCGCTCGCCGCCGGCCGCTGGGACTTCTTCCTGCGCCGCCAGGACCCCTCCGCGGTCACCCCGGAGAGCCGCACCGCCGACCTCATGATCAAGATGACGCAGGATCTGATCCCGACCCTGCCGCGGGAGATGGGCAGCAACGAGCGCCGCTACGAGCTCCAGTCCGAGGCCTACGACCGGCTCTCCCTGCTGGTCCACTCGGCGATGCCGGACGAGGCCCGCGGCCCCTACCGGCAGAAGCTGATGCGTACCAAGACGTATCCGGCGGCCCGCCGCAAGCCCGTCACCCAGGCCGTGCTGTTCGACGCCTTCAAGGGCACCCAGTACTCCGACAGCCCGCGCGCGCTGCACGAGGAGATGCTCCGCCGCGGCCTGGACCTCGAACACCTGTGGGTGGTGCGCGACGACCAGGTGGACGTTCCCCCCACCGCGCGGCCCGTGCGCATGTGGTCCCCCGACTGGTACGAGGCCATGGCCCGGGCGAAGTACGTCGTCGCCAACAACCACCTCCCGGACTGGTTCGAGAAGCGCGAGGGCCAGGTCGTCGTGCAGACCTGGCACGGCACCCCGCTCAAGCGCATCGGCCACGACATCGAAGCCGTGCACTTCGCGGACAAGCGGTACCTGGAGCGCGTGGAGAAGGAGGTGCGGAACTGGGACATGCTCGTCTCCCCGAACAGCTTCAGCACCCCGATCCTCAAGCGGGCCTTCCAGTTCCCCGGCGAGATGGTCGAGAGCGGCTACCCGCGCAACGACATCCTGCGCCGCGCGGACTCCGGGCAGCGGGCGGCCGAAGTACGCCGCCGCATCGGCCTGCCGCCCGGTAAGAAGGCCATCATGTACGCGCCGACCTGGCGCGACGACCAGTTCTACGCGCCCGGCAAGTACAAGCTCGACTTCCGCATCGACCTCGACGAGGCCAAGGCGCAGCTCGGCCACGACCACGTCCTGCTCGTACGGCGCCACCCCAACGTGGTCGACCCCGTACCGGGAGCCGGCGACGGCTTCGTCTTCGACGTGTCCGACTACCCGGACATGGCGGACCTCTCGCTCATCGCCGACGTGATGATCACGGACTACTCCTCCCTGATGTTCGACTTCGTCAACACCGGGCGGCCGATCCTCTTCTTCACCTACGACCTGGACCACTACCGGGACACCCTGCGCGGCTTCTACTTCGACTTCGAGCAGTCCGCCCCCGGCCCCCTCGTGTACACCTCCCCCGAGCTGATCGGGGCGATCCGCAACATCGACCGCATCCAACAGGGCTACGCCGCCCGCTACCGCTGGTTCCAGCAGGAGTTCTGCGACCTCGACGACGGCTACGCCTCGGCCCGGCTCACCGATCGCATCCTGATCGCCGGTGGGGACCTCGACCCCGCCCGGGCACAGGCCCCGGCCGTCGGAGCGGCCCGCGGCCGCGCGGCGGGTCCGACGGGCCAGGCGGGCCGGCGCGGCGACGCGGGTCAGGCGGGCCAAGCGGCTCAGGCAGGTCAGTCAGGTCAGGCAGGTCCCTGGAACGGAGGCACCCTCGGTCAGGTGCCGCGCCAGCCGGCGAGAAGAATGGATTCCGAGCATGTCTAAGACAGCCCAGAGCACGCGCCGCGTCTTCACCGGCGTGGACACCTCGGGGGCGGTGCCCATCGAGTACCGGTTCTCCCACGCGCGCAACGGCAATCGTCATCTGGTCGTCGTCTTCGCGAACCGCTACGCGACCAACGAGTACGGCTGGGCCAACGGGAAGCTCGACCTGCTGCGCTCCAACATCCTGTGGGTCCGCGACCTGTTCGACGGCGCGAACACCTACTACCTGTGCAAGGGGATGGACTTCTCCCTGGAGCAGTCCGTCGCCGGGCTCATCTCGCGCGTCATGGGAGCCCTGTCGCTCTCGCCGGACCAGGTGACCATGTTCGGCAGCTCCAAGGGCGGCAGCGCGGCCCTGTTCTTCGGCCTGAAGTACGGCTTCAGGAACATCGTGGCCAGCGTGCCCCAGTTCCAGATCGGTACCCGCGTCAAGGAGGGCAACCCCGAGGCCGTCCGGGTGATGATGGGCGAGGCCACGGAACAGAACGTCCGCGTCCTCGACTCGGTCCTCCCCGACCTGGTGCACAGCGGGGCGAACCGCTCGGCCAACATCTATCTGGTCACCTCGCCCCAGGACGAGCAGTACGCGAGCCAGGTGGAGCCGTTCGTCAGGCTGTTCCAGGGCCACGAGAACTTCAACTTCGTCTACAACGACTCTCCCCTGATCACCGACCACGGGAAAGTCACCCTGCGCAACCTCCCCACCCTGATAGGACTGCTGAACCTCCTCGTCGAGGGCATCACCCCCCGGTTCGGCATGGTCCGCAACGGCTACGAGGAGCCGCAGCGCGACACGTCGGCGATCGACGCCTACCTGACGCAGACCTCACTCGTGCAGCGCGACGAGGCCTTCCCCCGCCCGGTGGTGCTGACGCCGACGACGGAGGAGCGGGTCCCCGCCAACACCGTCCGGTTCACGGGGACCGCCGTGGGCGCCGTACGCGTCAGCTTCTGGCAGGACGGCAAGCACAAGGGCTCCGCGCCCGTCGCCGCGGACGGCACGTGGGTCTGGGAACGCAGCACCCCCTGGCCCAAGGGCCGGCACGTCATCAGGCTGTTCGCCGCCGATGCGAACAACTACCAGACCGAGCGCACCGAAGTGGTCTTCACCGCCGTGGAGAACGCGTCCGCGGCCCTGCCCGAGTACGAGCCCGCGCCCCCGCCGCTGCCGCGGCCGGCGCAGCGCCTCGTGCTGACCGTGACCGCCCCGGCCGCCCACCAGCAGCTGTCGGGCCCCGCCGTCGGCTTCTCGGGCTACGCCACGGGCGCGGTCCGCGTCGACTTCCAGGAGGGCGGCGCGGCGCTGGGGTCGTGCGAGGTGCGCGCCGACGGCAGCTGGGTCTGGGAGCCCGGCTGGGCCTGGAACCAGGGCGACCACTTCGTCGAGGCCATCGCGGTGGACGCCGTCGGCAACGCCTCGCCGTGGACGGCCGTCCCCTTCACCCTGATCATGAACTCCTACCCCGTGCCCGCGCAGGGGGCGTACTTCAACGCACGGTACTGATCTTCGCCGGGTCCTCGGGCGGGCGGGTCACCCGCATCACCAGCGGTCGGTGGTCGGACGCCTTGGTGTCCACCACCTCGCAGGCGGTGCGGGGGAGCTGGGTGAACAGGTAGTCGATCTTCGTTCCGTCCTTGAGGGTGGCGCGCCCCGCCCGCTTGCTGCCCTTCTGGTCGCACTCGCGGTAGGTGGTGTACGCCTCCCTCGGCCAGATCCAGGCGGTCGTGTTCTTGTCGCCCACCGGCGGCGGGGAGTTGAAGTCGCCGCCGAAGACCGTAGCGGCGTCCGTGGAGGCGGCGGCGAACAGTGAGCTCAGCTGGTCGTCGCGGAAGTCCCAGTCCGGGTGCTCGTCGTCGCTCTCCCGCAGCGAGAGGTGCGCGTTGCACACCCGCAGCCGCTGGGCCGGGACCCGCGCGCACAGGATCCCGCGGTGCAGTCCCACCGTCGGCTGCTCGGTCGGTATCGCCTCCACGTCGGTGAGCTGGGAGCCGGCCAGCAGGCCGTAGCCGGCCTGCCCCTTGCCCTGCCCGGTGCAGTCGACGGACGTACGGCGACCGGTCGCGTCCACCTCGGCGTACGGTTCGAAGGCCGACTGCCACTGCGGGCCGAGGGAGCGGGCGAAGGAGGTCAGGTCCTCGGAGCACACCTCCTGCAGGAGCAGGACCTGGACGCCGGAATCATCGATCAGCTCGCGCAGTTGCCCCAGCTTCTCCTTCGGTCCACCCGTCTTCTCACAGCCCCACTGCCGTACGCCGCACATGTTCCAGGTCGCCACGGAGACGTCGTCGGCCGTCCCGGCGCCCGCACCGCCGCCGGCCACCGACCCCGGTGTCTGCGCCGACGTGCACGCCACCGCGGTCAACAGGCCAAGGGTCGTCACCGCGCGGCCGAACCGGCGGCGGAGCGTTCGCCGCCGCGACCACCGTCCGGTCTCCATGTGTCTCTGCATGCGGACATCATTGGGTATGAGCCGGTCAGGCCGTGCATCGGGCCCGGTGTGAGACGTTCCGCATCGCTGTCGGAAACCGCGAGGCGCACCTCGGGGACCGCTTAGGGTGGGACCGTGACGAACGCGAGTGCGAACCCCGGCGGCGACCGAGTGCTGTACGGATGCATGGGCCTGGGCGGGAGCTGGGACCCGGACCCGTACGGTCCGGCCGACATCGACGCGGCCGAGGCGGCCGTCGTCGCCGCCCTCGACAGCGGCATCACCACCTTCGACCACGCCGACATCTACCGGCACGGGAAGGCCGAGGCCGTCTTCGGCGAGGTGCTCGCGCGCACGCCCGGGCTGCGCGAGCGCATCACGCTCCAGACCAAGTGCGGGATCCGACTGGGCGACGAGGACCGCCCCGGGATGTACGACCTGCGCGGGGCGAGCATCGCGCGGCGCGTCGAGGAGAGCCTGACCCGGCTGCGGACCGACGTGATCGACGTCCTCCTGCTGCACCGCCCCGATCCGCTGGCGGACGTGGACGAGACGGCCGCCGCGCTGACCTCCCTGCACCGCCAGGGCCTCGTACGGGGCTTCGGCGTCTCCAACATGGGCGCCGCGCAGATCGCCCACCTCCAGGCCCGGCTCGACGTACCGCTGGTGGCGAACCAGCTGGAGATGAGCCTGCACAGTCGTGCCTGGGTCGAGGCCGGAGTCCTGCTCAACACGCCGGACTCGGCGCGGAACGGGTTCCCGTTCGGCACACTGGAGCACTGCCGCGACCACGGCATCCGCCTCCAGGCCTGGGGCGCGCTGGCGCAGGGCCGCTTCACCGGCCTCCAGGAGACACCCGCCGAGCGCGCCACCGCGGACCTGCTGACCGAGCTGGCCCGGAAGAAGGACACCACGCCCGAGACGGTCCTGCTGTGGTGGCTGATGCGGCACCCCGCCGCCATCGCGCCGGTCATCGGCAGCGCGCGCCCCGAACGGATCCGTGCCTGCGCCGACGCGGCGCTGCGCGAGCCCGAGCTCACGCACGAGGAGTGGTACGAGCTCTGGATCACGGCCCGAGGCGTGCCGCTGCCCTGAGCCGACGCCCGGGGAGCGGGGGTTAGCCCCACCGGTGGCCGACCGGCCCGCCGGATGTGACCCCGCGGTGAGATCAACAAGGCTTGCGCCATGACGACTCACCCGCACAAGGCCCCGCACCGGGCCTCGCACCAGGCTCTGCTCCTCGCCCTCGCCACGGCCACCGCGGCGACCGCCCTGACCGCGACCGCCGCACCGGCCGCTGCCCGGCCCGCACCCGCGACCGCCGCGCCGCGGCTCGACTGGCACCCCTGCACCCATCAGGGCGCGCCCGCCGCCCAGGAGTGCGCCGAGCTGCCCGTCCCGCTCGACTACGACGACCTCGACGGCCGGCAGCTCACCGTCGCCGTCTCCCGGATCCGTAGCGACCGCCCCGAGGCGCGGCGCGGCACGCTCGTCGTGATACCCGGCGGGCCGGGCGGTTCCGGTGTGCAGCGCCTGACGCAGAAGGCCGACGCACTGCGGCGGGAACTCGCCGGAGCCTACGACCTCGTCGCCTTCGATCCGCGCGGAGTGGGCGGCAGTACCACCGCGAGCTGCGGCCTCGCCCCCGAGGACCGGTACCTGACCAGCCTGCGGTCCTGGCCGGGCCCGAACGGCGAGATCACCGAGAACGTCGCCCGCTCCCGGCGCATCGCGGCGGCCTGCGCCCGCAACGGCGGCCCCGAGCTGCGCAGTTTCACCACGGCCAACCAGGTCCGCGACATGGACCGCTTCCGCGAGGCGCTCGGCGAGCGGAAACTCTCCGCCTGGGGTACCTCGTACGGGACGTACGTCGGCGCCGTCTACGCGCAGAAGTACCCCCGACACACCGACCGCTGGGTCCTCGACAGCAGCGGCGACCCCGACCCGACACGGGTCGCGCGCGGCTGGCTCGCGAACATGGCGCAGGGCGCGGCGGACCGCCTCCCCGACTTCGCGGCCTGGGCGGCCCACCCCGACCGGGACCGCGACGGCCTGCGACTGGCCGCGGGGCAGCAGGAGGTGGAGCCGCTCCTCGTGGCGCTCGCGGCCCGACTGGACCGGGAGCCGAGGACGACCACGACCCCCGGGGTACCGCTGACCGGGACCGGCCTGCGCCAGGCCCTCCAGAACGCGCTCTACGCCGACGCCGCCTTCGCCCCCTTCGCCCGGCTCGTGCGGGCGGCGCAGGACCCGGCGGCGACCCCGGTGCTCCCGAGGGAACTCGCCGCGCCCGTCCCGGACGCGGACGCCGCCCTCATGGTCGGCGTCATCTGCAACGACGTCGCGTGGCCGGACGCGCCCGTGGCCGCCTACCGGCGGGCGGTCGAGGCGGACCGGGCCCGGTACCCGCTCACGGCCGGCATGCCGGTGAACGTACTGCCCTGCTCCTTCTGGAAGACCCCGACGCAGAAGCCGACCCGGATCACCGACGACGGCCCGTCCAACATCCTCATGCTCCAGAGCCGCCGGGACCCGGCCACCCCGCTCTCCGGCGGGCTGAAGATGCGCGAGGCGCTGGGTGACCGGGCCCGCCTGGTCACCGTCGAGCAGGGCGGCCACGGCCTGTACCTCGGCAACGGCAACGCGTGCGGTGACCGGGCCGTCACCGAGTTCCTCACGAGCGGCCGCCGCCCGGCCCGGGACACGGACTGCGCGAACTGAACCGGCCCCGGGCGGTGTTGCCGACATCGCGTCGCTCTGCACTCCATAGTCATGTCCCGGATGCGAGATGTCCTTCGATCGGCATGGCGAATTCGCATTCGATCATGAGATTCGAAGGGCTCTCGGTCGGAGGGTGCTCGCCATGGCCAAAGGCCCTGTTTCCTCGCGAGTAACCTCCCGGAAAGGTGCCGGTGCGGTGCCGGTGCCGGTTCCTGTCATCGCCCCGGTCCCGCGCAACCCGTACGACGTCACCCGCCTCACCGGGGTGACGGCCGCCCCGGCCGCCCCGACCCGGGTCAGAAGGTGAACTCCGGTCCGCCGCACGGCTCCTCACGGGGTGGGGCGGTTGCCCAAGGGGACTCCCGTTTCCCCTCCCACCGCACGATCCGTAGGGCCGTGGCCCCCGATATCCATCCGTACTTGTGGGTACTGCGGCCGAATGGCGCCGGATTTGATAGTTCTGGACTGGTCCGGTGTGAGAAAGCTGCGGGAAGGACACGGCATGTTCGATCTACTGCGCCCGGAGACCGTCATGTGCCCCTTCTGCAAGGCCACCGCCGCCGACGGAGTGGTGCGGACCCTGCGGACCGGAGCGGGGTCACTGTCGGTGACCTGGCACACCCTCAACTGCCCGCACTACGCGGCCGACCGGATCCTCGCCGAGAAGGACAGCTGACCGCGGCCGCCGTCCCGTCCCGGACCGCTGCGGGGACGGCGACATGCGCGACAGGACCCGTACGGCGAGGATGAGGAGGGACCGGCGACGAGGAGCGGCGCATGACCAGTCCAGCTGAGCGGCTCCGGCGCGGACGGGCCGTACGCAAGATCACCGGCCGCGCCGCGCACGGACGGTGGACCGCCTCACCGGACCGGCCCGACCCCATCGGCGTACTGCGACGGCAGGGCACCGACCGGGTGCCCGAGCTGCTGCCGATCCGCTACGGCCGCATGGCGGCATCGCCGCTCGCCTTCCTGCGCGGCGCGGCCGCCGTCATGGCCGCCGACCTGGCCGCCGGGCCGCAGACCGGCCTCACCGTCCAGCTCTGCGGGGACGCGCACCTGCTGAACTTCGGCATGTTCGCCTCCCCCGAACGCGCCCTGCTCTTCGACCTCAACGACTTCGACGAGACCTTCCCCGGCCCCTTCGAATGGGACGTCAAACGGCTCGCGGCGAGCGTCGCGGTGGCCGCCCGCGACAACGGGCACGGCGACGACCGCGCCGCGAGAGCGGCCCGTCGCGCCGCCCGGGCCTACCGCCGCACGATCCGGGAGCTCGCCGGACACCGCGAGCTGGACGTCTGGTACCACCGGATCGACACCGCCGACCTGCTGCCGCTCATCCGCACGCCGGAACTGCGCGACCGGGTGGAGGCCAATCTGGCCCGCGCCCGCCGTCGCACCAGCCTGCGCGCGCTCGGCAAGCTCACCGAGGTCCAGGGCGGGCGCCGGCGCATCATCCACGATCCGCCGCTGCTGGAGCCGCTCGCCCGGGCCGACTCACGGGAGGTCGCCGAGGTCTTCGGCAAGTACCGCGACACCCTCCCCGAGGAACGCCGCCTCCTGCTCGACCGGTTCCGCCTCGCCGACGCGGCACGCAAGGTGGTCGGCGTAGGGAGCGTCGGGACCCGCTGCTTCATCGTGCTGCTGCTCGGGCGCGACGCCGACGACCCGCTCTTCCTGCAGATCAAGGAGGCCGTGCCGTCCGTCCTGCAAGGGCACCTCCCGGACGACGGGCACGATCACCAAGGGCACCGGGTGGTCGCCGGTCAGCGGCGCATGCAGGCCGCGAGCGACATCTTCCTCGGCTGGACGACCGGACCCGCCGGTCGCCACTTCTACGGCCGGCAGCTGCGCGACATGAAGGGGTCAGCCGACATCGCCGGCATGTCCCCGGCCATGCTCACCCAGTACGCCGAGCTGTGCGGCCGGGCCCTGGCCCGCGCGCACGCCCGCACCGGTGACCGCATCGCCATCGCGGGCTACCTCGGTGGCGGCGACACCTTCGACCGCGCCGTGGCCGGTTTCGCGCTCCGCTACGCGGACCGCACCCACGCCGACCACGCGCTGCTGACCGCCGCCGTCGCCGACGGCCGGATCACCGCCACCACCGGCGTCTGACCGGCGGCGCGCCAGGCGCCTCAGGCCGGTGCGCCGCTCGGCTCCGCCTCCCGGGCCGCCCGGCGGCGCAGCGCGTCCTCGTCGGTGTCGGCGTCGTAGGAGATCAGCTTCGGGAGCAGGGCGGCCAGTATCGCCACCGCCGCCACACAGGCCAGGCCGCCGCCCCAGAAGGCCGATCGGGTACCGGTCCAGCCGGCCATCGTGCCCGCCCGGACCTGCCCCAGCTGCGGTCCCACGCTGTACGACAGCACCTCGATGCCCGCGAGCCGGCCCCGCAGCTCCTCCGGGATCGTCTGGTTCCAGATCGTCGCCCGGCCCAGCCCGCTCACCATGTCGCCCGCACCCGCCACGGCGAGGCACAGCAGCACGAGCCAGATACCGGAGGACGCGCCGGCCCCCGCGACCGCCAGGCCCCAGACCGCCGCACCGAACACCACCAGCAGCCCGTGCCGGCGCACCCGGGACGTCCAGCCGCTGGTCATGCCCAGCACCAGTGAGCCCACCGCCCCGGCCGCGTACATCAGCCCCAGCGCCCAGACCGCGTCGAGCTCGTCCGCGAGGAAGGGGTAGATGGCGTTCGGGAAGGCGAAGAACATCGCCGCCAGGTCGACGGCGTACGTCCCCAGCAGGACGGGCCGGCTCCACGCGTAGCGCGCGCCCTCGGCGATCCCGCGCAACGACGGGCGTTCGGCCCCCTTCACCGGCGGCGCCGGACTGAGCCGCAGGCACAGCAGTACCGAGGCGAGGAAACCGAGCACGGTCACGGCGTACGCCGCGGCGTGACCGGCGAAGGCGACGACCACACCGGCCAGCGCCGGACCGGCGATCGCCCCGAACTGGTAACGCAGCCCGTTGAGCGCCGCGGCGGCCGTCAGCTGCTCATGCGGCACGATCCGCGCCATCAGCGAGTCCAGTGCCGGCCGCTGGAGCCCGCTCAGGGCCGACACCCCCGCCGCGACCACGTACAGCGGCCACAGCAGCGGATCCGGCAGCAGCGCGTTGACCAGGAGCACCAGGGCGAGCACCCCGAGCCCGGCCTCGGTCAGCAGGATCATCCGCCGCCGGTCGACCGCGTCGGCGAGGGCGCCCCCGTACAGCCCGAAGACCACCAGCGGAACGAGCTCCACCGCACCCATCGCACCGACCGCCATGGGCGAGTCCGTCAGGTGCTTGATCTGCAGCGGCAGCGCGATCATCGCCATGAACGAACCGAAGTACGTCACCGTGCCCTGGTAGAACAGCAGCCTGAAGTCCCGACCGGATCGGAACGGGGCGAAATCGGGCAGGACGGCGGACCATCGGGAAGCGCTCACGAGATGCCATCGTCCGTGGACGCCGCGGCCGCGGCAACGGATTTTCCGTGCACCCGCCCCCTATCGATCACGGACGGGCGAATCCGGCGCCCGGCGCGTGGCATCGCGGGCCCGCCGTGGCACCCATGGGTCATGCCGCCGGTGTCCGCGTTCCTGCGTACGGCAGCGTCGTACGCCTGGCGCCTGCTGGTGGTCGGCGCCGCCGTCTACGCGCTCTTCGCCGTGCTCGGCCGCTTCCACGAGATCGCCGTGGCGCTCTTCCTCGGTCTCGTCGTCGCCGCCCTGCTGTGGTGGCCCACCCGGCGCCTCGCCCGCGTCCTGCCCCGCTCGGTCGCCGTCGCGGTCACCCTCCTCGGCAGCGCGCTGGTCCTGCTGGGCGTGCTGACCCTGGTCGGCACGGCGGTGGCGGGGGAGAGCACCACCTTGGCCCGGGAGTTCCGCGACGGAATCTCCAGCATCGAGGAGTATCTGGAGAAGCCGCCCTTCCGGCTGAACCCGAACGCGCTCTCCGACCTCCAGTCCCGCCTCGGCTCCTACCTGTCGAGCCACCGCTCCACCCTGCTCAGCCAGGCACTCAGCGGAGCCGGGGCCCTGGTGCACGTCCTGACCGTCCTCGCCCTCGGGGCCTTCTGCTCCTTCTTCTTCCTGCACGGCGGCGACCGGCAGTGGTCCTGGTTCTGCGCCCAGCTGCCCCGGTCGGTGCGCGCCCGCGTGGGCATCGCGGGCGCCGCGGCCTGGCGTACCTTCACCGGCTACACCCGGGGGATCGTCCTCGTCGCGGCGACGAACGCCCTGCTGGTGGGGGTGGCCCTGTACTTCCTGGGGGTCCCGCTGGCGGTGCCGCTGGCCGTGCTGGAGTTCTTCGCGGCCTTCATCCCGCTCATCGGATCGCCGGTCGCGCTGGCGGTCGCCGCCGTGGTCGCGCTCGCCGCGAAGGGGCCCTTCGTCGCGGGCCTGGTGGTCGCGCTGATCGTGGTCATCGGTCAGATCGAAGGCCATCTGCTGCATCCGCTGGTGATGAGCCGGGCGGTCCGGCTGCACCCGCTGGTGGTGGCGATCTCGGTGGTCGCGGGAGCCATCGCCGCCGGGGTGGTCGGCGCGGTGGTCGCGGTCCCCTTGGTCTCGGTGACCTGGTCGGTGCACACGGCGCTGCGCGACGCCCGCCTCGGCTCCGTCGGATCCGCCGGCCCGACGACCGACGACGCCTGAGCGGGCGGCCGGCGGACACCGGCGGTCGCTTCCTGCACAATCGCCTGATGAGCGATGAAGACCCCTACCTGTGGCTGGAAGACGTATCCGGCGACGCCGCCCTCGCCTGGGTGCGGGAACGCAATGCCGAGACCGTGGACGCGCTGACCGGTTCCCCCGGCTTCAAGGTCCTCGAGCAGGAGATGCGCGAGGTGCTGGACGACGACGGCCGGATCCCCTACACCGTCCGTAGAGGCGGCCACCTCTACAATTTCTGGCAGGACGCCGACCACGTGCGCGGCCTGTGGCGCCGGACGACGCTGGAGGAGTACCGGACCGACCACCCGGCCTGGGAGGTGCTCCTGGACCTCGACGCGCTCGCCGAGGCCGAGGGCGAGAAGTGGGCCTGGGCGGGCAGCCGGGTCCTGGCCCCCGACCACCGCCACGCCCTCGTCCTGCTGTCCCGGGACGGAGCGGACGCCTGCGTGGTGCGCGAGTTCGACCTGGAGAGCCTGGAGTTCGTCGAGGACGGGTTCGCCGTCGCCGAGGCCAAGACCCGGATCGGGTGGATCGACCACGACCGGGTCTGGATCGGCACGGACTTCGGCGCAGGCTCGATGTCCGCGTCCGGCTACCCGCTCCAGGTCCGCCGCTGGCGGCGCGGTACGCCCCTCACGGACGCCGAGCTGGTCTACGAGGGCCGGCCGACGGACCTGTCCGCCTCCGGGTGGCACGACGACACCCCCGGCTTCGCGCGGGACTTCGTCCACCGGCAGATCGACTTCTGGAACCAGGAGCTCTTCCTGCTGCCGGGCGACGCCGCCGGTCCGCCCCTGAAGATCGAGGTCCCGGACGACGCGGGCGCCTCCGTCCACCGCCGATGGCTGACCGTCACCATCAAGTCGCCGTGGCTCGGCCACCCCGCGGGCAGTCTGCTGGCCTTCGACCTCGACGCCTTCCTGGCGGGGGAGCGGGAGGCCGAGGTGCTGTTCACGCCGGACGAGCGCACCGCGCTCGCCGGGTACAGCTGGACCCGTGACCACCTCATCCTCAGCACCCGCGCGGACGTCTCCTCCCGGATGGAGCTCCTCACCCCGGGCGAGGGCGCCGGCGGATGGCGTCGCGCACCGCTGCCCGGACTGCCGCCGCTGTCCACCGCCTCGGTCACCGACACGGACCCGGACGTCGGCGACGAGTACTTCCACCAGGTCTCCGGCTTCCTCCAGCCCGCCACCCTGTACCGGGGCACGGCCGGTGACGACGGCGGGAGCGAGACCCTCAAGCAGAGCCCGGCCCTCTTCGACACCGCCGGCCTCGCCGTACGCCAGTACTTCGCGACCTCCGCGGACGGTACGAGGGTGCCGTACTTCGTCGTCGGACCCGAGGACCGCCCGGGCCCCGGCCCCACCCTGCTCTACGGGTACGGCGGCTTCGAGATCTCCATGGTTCCGCACTACAGCGCGGTCACCGGACGGGCCTGGCTCGCGCGCGGCGGTACGTACGTCGTCGCGGGCATCCGGGGCGGGCACGAGTACGGGCCCGCCTGGCACAAGGCGGCCCTCGGCGCGAACCGGGTCCGGGCCTACGAGGACTTCGCCGCGGTCGCCCGGGACCTCACCGCCCGGGACATCACCACCCCCGCCCAGCTGGGCATCGAGGGCGGCAGCAACGGTGGTCTGCTGATGGGCGCCATGCTCACCCGCGACCCCGAACTCTTCGGCGCGGTCGTCGCGCACGTACCGCTGCTCGACATGCTCCGCTTCCACAAGCTGCTCGCCGGAGCCAGCTGGATCGCCGAGTACGGGGACCCCGACAACCCGGCCGACCGGGCGCACCTGGAGGGGATCTCCCCCTACCACCGGATCCGGGAGGACGGTCCCGCGTACCCGCCGCTGCTCCTGTTGACCTCGACCCGTGACGACCGGGTGCACCCCGGCCACGCCCGCAAGATGGCCGCCCGGCTGCGCGAGTACGGGCATCCCGTCCTCTTCCACGAGCACCTCGGGGGCGGCCACGCGGGCGCCACCGACCACCGGCAGACGGCCTTCAACGAGGCCCTCGTCCACACCTTCCTGTGGGAGCGGCTGACCCCGCGGAACTGATCGGTACCGGGGCGTACCGGGTGCCCAGGTGAACGGGAGGCATCCGTACGGGGGATTTGCGGGGCCAGGCGCCGCCTTGGGCCGGGTTGTGCTCCACCATCGGCGGATGCGACCCCGGCCAGGGAGGACCCCATGAGTACCCCGTACGCGTCCGCCGCCCCGTACTACGCCCGCTACCGGCCCCCGTACCCGGCGGAGCTCTACGCGCTCCTCGCGGACCGCTTCGCGCTCGACGGCTCCCAGACCGTCCTGGACCTCGGCGCCGGACCGGGCACGGTCGGTCTGCCGCTGGCTCCGCTGGTCGAGCAGGTCTACGCCGTCGACCCGGAGCCGGCCATGCTCGCCGAAGGGTGCGCGCTCGCCGAGGAACAGGGCCACGGGAACATCTCCTGGCTGCGGGGCGACGCCGCCGGCATCGGCCGGCTGTGCCTGCCCCGGATCGACCTGTGCGTCATCGGCGACGCGTTCCACCGGATGGACCGGGCGCGGGTCGCGGCCGACCTGGACGCCGTGCTCGCACCCCGAGGAGGGATCGCGGTCGTCACCTCCCTGGCGGCGGCCTGGCCGGCCGTCGTCGACGAGGTGCGCGCCCGCTTCCTCGGGCCCGGGGCGGGGACGGGGACGGGGGCGGGGGCGGACCACGTGCGGGACGCGGAGGACCAGCTCGCGAAGTCCGAGTTCTCCCGCGTCGGGACGACCAGGTGGGAGCGGTCCGCACGCTGCACCGTGGACCAGGTGATCGGCCTGCAGTTCGCCCGCGCCTCCTCCCACCCGGCCCTGCTGGGCGACCGCAAGGACGCCTTCGCGTCCGAGCTGCGGCGCGCGCTGCTGGACCACGACCCGGGCGGTACCTACACCCGTACCGTCACCGTCGCGGTCACCGTCGCGACCCGGCCGCGGCGGTGACCACGGCCCCACGGCGGTGACCGCCGCCACGCCTCACCCGGCGCGCCGATCCGTTCCGGCGGCGGGTGTCCGGTGCGCGAACCGGTCGGCCGCGCGTCGGCCGCGGCTCTCCAGGGGCAGCACCCCGGTGGCCGCGGCCAGGCCGAACGGGGGCATGTCGAAGTAGATCGACTCGTACGAGCCCTCGGGCACGATGTAGGACTCGTGCCAGAGGCCCACGTGGCGGCGCAGCTTGCCCGCGCGGTCCTTGCGGTTGATGATCGACCAGGCTTTGTGGTGGAGCATGTCCGGGGCCGCGGCGTACGCGTAGAGCTTCTCCTTGGACTCCCAGTACTGGACCACGTAGTACGTGCGGGGCGAGGCGGTGAGCAGGACACGGCCGAGCAGGCCCCGGGTGGGGTGCTGGGCGAGTTCGCGGAGCATGCGTGGCATGGCCAGGACCACCGGAACCCAATGGTGCACGGCCCAGAAGTGGTTGATGCGCATGCCGATGAGCAGGACGACGACGTCCCCCTCGGCGGCTGCGGTGGTACGGCCCGGTAAGGGTTTCGCGAACATGCCGGCCTCCCGATCGCTTTGTTGGATAGCGCTGCTGTCCAACCGTCACGTGATGGGATGGTGGCACTCGCCGAGGGAAGGTTCAAGAGAGTGCGGCTCGCGGAACTGAGTGAGCGGAGCGGCGTGGCCATCGCCACCATCAAGTACTACCTGCGCGAAGGGCTGTTGCCACCGGGCCGCCGCGTCAGCGCGACGACCGCGGACTACGACGAGGGTCATCTGCGCAGACTGCGGCTGGTCCGCGCGATGATCCAGGTCGGCCAGGTGCCGGTGGCGAGTGTCCGACAGGTGCTCGCGCACGTCGACGACGAGTCCCTGGGTCGGACGATGCGCCTGGGCGCGGCCCTGTGGGCCTTGCCCCCCGGGTCCGAACAGGACGACGGCACGGGCGCGGGTACGGGCGAGGGCGCTGACGGCGAGGACGAGGCGACGACCGCCGCGCGCGCCGAGGTCGACCAGCTGCTCCGGACGCTGGGCTGGTCCACGGCAAGGGAGTTGGGGGAACTCTCCCCGGTGCACCGCTCGCTCGTGGCGGCCGTGGCCACGCTGACGCGGCTCGGCTACCCGTGGGACGCGACGCTGATGGCCCCGTACGCGCGGCTGATGCACCAAGTCGCCGTGCGGGACCTGGACTTCGTGGAGACCTTTCCCTCGGAGGCGGAGAAGGCCGAGACCGCCGTGGCGGCGACCATCCTGTTCCAGCCGGTGCTGAAGGCGCTGCACCGACTGGCCCAGGAGGAGGAGTCGGCCCGGAGGTACGGCCTTGAGTGACCGTCAGGGGGTCGGGGTGCCGTCCGGGGACGGTGCGTCGGCGAGTGCGGTGAGGAGTTCCTGCTCGCGCGCCGTGCTCAGACCGGCTCGGCGGGGGCGGTCCAGTCCCTCGGCGCGTTCCCACCGCAGGACGTCCGCCAGCATGTCGGCGCGTGGGCGGTCGCGCAGCCCGGCCGCGTGGGCCGCGGCTCCGCTGCGGGCGCAGAAGCCGGCCCACTTCGGATCCGGCATCCACATGGCCATCGACTCGGGGCCCATGAACGCGCCGACGCCTTGGTCGAGGAGCCACTGAGGGTCCGCCACCGCCACCGGTCCGGTGTACCCGGCCGCGGCCGCCGCCAGGGCGACCCAGTCGTCGAAGGGGACGACGGGGCCGACGGCGTCGAAGGTCCCGGTGGTGCCCTGCTGGGCCAGGTCCAGGAGCCAGGCCGCCAGGTCGCGCACGTCGATCGCCTGCGTCGGCACGCCGGCCGGCCGGGGGAGGAGCACGGGCTGGTCCACCTCGCGCGCGAAGCGCGCCGGCCAGTATCCCGACCGTCCGCTCGCGTCGCCCGGGCCGCCGATCAGACCGGCCCGGGCGATGACGAGCCGGTCTCCCACCGCGGCGCGCGACGCCTCCTCGCAGGCGACCTTGGCCTCCCCGTACTCCTCCCGCCCCACGTACGCGCCTTCGGCCGCCGGCAGCAGCGCCGCCGACTCGTCGGCGCCCACCGTGCCGTGGTCGGCGTAGGCGCTGATGGAGGAGACGTAGGTCCAGTGCCGGGCCCGCCCCGCGAGGGCCGCGAGCGCGCCGCGGACGAAGGCCGGCTGCCAGGACACCTCGATCACGGCGTCCCAGTCGTGGTCGCGTTCGAGGAGTTCGGCGTAGGCGGACTCCTCGTTCCGGTCCGCCGTCACCAGCCGCGCGCCGGGCGCGACGGCTCCGCTCTCACCGCGCGCGAGGCAGGTCACCGTGTGCCCCCGCTCCAGCGCCTGCCGCGTGATCTCACGCCCCAGCCATGCGGTCCCGCCCAGTACAAGAAGGTCCATCAGGCCACCTCAACACATCGCGGCCACCGCCGCGATGCCGGTTCACGCTCGGCGAAGAGGAGCCCCGGTGCGTCCGGGTACGGGCGCGGGTACGGATCCGGCCGGGTGCCGCCCGCCCGTCCACCGCGTCATGCGGGCTTCGCCCACTCCTCCCGCAGCATCCCGAAGAGCACGCTGTCGTAGCGCTCGCCTTCCAGCAGGACGGCCGACCGGCGTCGGCCTTCCTCGCGGAAGCCCAGCTTGCCGAAGGCCCGTACGGCGCGCTCGTTGCCGCTCCAGGTGTCCAGCTCCAGGCGGCTCAGACCGTAGGCGCCGAACAGATGGTCCACGAGCAGCCGTAGCGCCTCGCTGCCGTGGCCGCGACCCCACAACCTCCGCTCTCCGATGGTGACTCCGAGCGTGGCCACTCCCGCGTACGGGTCCAGGTCCCGATAGTCGACCATGCCCACCACGCTGCCGTCCGCCAGGTCCTCGACCGTGAACACGGCCGACTCCCGCGGGCTCAGGCGCAGCATGGTGTCGAAGCCGAGCCCGACCGCCTCCGCCGTGACCGGGCCGAAGCAGGGATCGCCGGCCGCGGCCCAGCGGACCACCTCCGGATCGTTGCGCCACCGAAGGTGATGCTCCGCGTCCTCGGAGCGCAGTGCGCGCAGTCGTACCAGTCGTCCTTCGAACATCACGTAACCCTTGTCGCATCGTTCTGTTGAATTGATCATGCTGTCGGTCCGGGGGGCCGTCGGACGTCCCGCCGCATGCAGACGCGGGGCCAGCGGTCCAGGCCGTGCGCCGCCTCGCGCTCGCGGATCTCCCGGAGGCCCGCGGTGAGCTCCGCGTCGTCCAGCCGCCGGAACCCGCAGCGCGCGTAGTACGGGGCGTTCCACGGGACCTCGGTGAAGGTGGTGAGGGTCAGGGCGGGCACGCCCGCGCGCCCGGCGAACCCCGCCAGGTGCTCCAGCAGCCCCCTACCGAGCCCGCGGCGGGCATGGTCCGGGTGCACGGACACCTGCTCGACGTGCAGGTTCCCCTCGACGTGCTCGGCGATCAGATAGGCGGCCGGGGTGCCGGCCCCGTCGACCGACACCCAGGCCAGTCCGGCCCGTTGGTAGGGCGCGAGCTCGTCCGGCGTCAACGGTTCGTCGTCGGCGATCTCCGGCATGCCGATGCCCCGGAAGCAGCGACCGGCGGCCCTCTCGATGTCCTGGAGCACGGTCAGCTCGTCCGGCCGTGCGAGGCGGACGGTAGTAGCGATGGCCATGGCCGCATTCTCGCGGGCGGCCGGCGCGAGGGCATCCGATTATCGGACCCGCGGCCGATCCCCGCTCGCCGAGGGCGGGTTCTGTGCTCCGTACGAGTTCTCTTGCGTGCCCGTTCGGCCGCAGCGCCGAGGGAGTGATCATCATTTTGGTGTCACATCGCTTTGATACGGCTATGCCACGAATGCGACGGAGACAACCGACCAAGGCGTGGGGCGCCGTGGCTGCGGTGACGGGGGCCATGCTGGTCGTCGCCGCAGCGCCGGGCCGCGCGCCCGACGCGGACACCGCGGAGGGGACCCTGGCGGGCCCGCCGCGCGAGGCCGCGGTCACCCTGCTGGTCGGGAGGGTGCTGGACGAGGGCCGCGTGTCCGGCGACGGGCCGTGCGCCGTGCGCATGTTCCGGCCCGGCCTGTGCAGCGGCTGGCAGGAACAGCGGGTACGGGCCACCGCGCGCGGTGTGGGATCCGTCGTGAAGGAGCCCGCCCTCGGCGACACGGCCCGGACCGCCCGGACCGACGTACTCCCCACGGACTCCGGCGGGCCGCTCCAGATCGCCCTCGCCGAACCGGGCCGCCTCACGGACGTCACGGTCCGGGACGGGCACGGCCGTCACCTCGCCGGTGAGCTCGCCCCGCACAGCGAGCGCTGGCTCAACAGCGAGCCGCTGCGGGCCGGGGAGACCTACACCGTGCAGGTCGGCGCCCTGGACCCGGACGGGACCGCGGTCGGCGTGACCATGGCGTTCCGGACCGCTCCCCCCACGGACGGGGGCCGGTTGACGGTCGAGTTCGGCCCCGGCCCCGGCACGTACGGAGCGGGGGAGATCGTGACGGCGAGCCTCAGCCGCCCGGTGCCCGCCGACGACCTCCCGGCCCGCGCCCGGCTGGAGCGGGGCCTGCAGGTGACCTCGGAGCCCCATGTCGAGGGCGCGTGGCACTGGGTCGACGAATCGACCCTGCACTTCCGGCCGCGTACGTACTGGCCCGCCCACACCGTCGTCCGCGTGCGCAGCGGTCTCGACGGGGTCGAGGTCGGGGACCAGGACTACGGAGGCCCCTCCGACGCCGTGCAGTTCACCATCGCGGACCGGATCGAGGCCGTCACCGACTCCGCCACCCACCGGATGACCGTACGCCGCAACGGACGGGTCATCAGGACCATCCCGGTCACCACCGGCAAGGAAGGCTTCCGGACCCGCAGCGGCATCAAGGTCGTGCTGCGCAAGGAGCCCAAGGTCCGCATGCGCGGTGACACCGTCGGCATCAAGCGCGGCACCAGCGAGTTCTACGACCTGCCCGTCTCCTACGCGACCCGGGTGACCTGGAGCGGCGAGTACATCCACGCCGCGCCCTGGTCGGTCGAGGCGCAGGGCGAGGAGAACGTCAGCCACGGCTGCACGGGCATGAGCACCGAGGACGCCGCCTGGTTCTTCGAGACCGTCCGCGAAGGGGACATCGTGGAGGTGGTCAACAGCGGCGGAGAGAAGATGGCCCCCTTCGACAACGGCTTCGGGGACTGGAACGTCGACTGGCGCACCTGGCTGGCGGGCAGCGCCCTGGCCACCGTCGACGGGAGCCCGCAGGACGCACCGGCCACCTCCGTCCCCTCGCGGCTGCACCCGACCACCTGACCACCCGACCGCATGACCCCCGCCCGGGCACCGCGGCCGCCCGGCCGGCCGCGGCGCCCGCACCCGGTCGGCGGCGGCGTGCACCGGACTACGATCACCACATGATCAAAGGAGTGATGTTCGACTTCTCCGGCACGCTGCTGCGCGTCGAGTCGACGCGGGAGTGGCTCGCCGCCGCCCTCGCCGAGACCGGCATCCCGTCCGGCGAGGAGGAGTTCGGCGAGACGACACGGCGGCTGACCGAGTACGGCGCCCTGCCCGGCGGGCTGTCGCCCCAGCACGTGCCGGCCCACCTCGAAACCCCGTGGGACCGGCGCGACATCAGCGCGGAGCTGCACCGGGAGGCCTACTGCGGCCTGATCCACGCCGCCGGGGTCACGAATCCGGAGCTGGTGCGGGCGCTCTACGACCGCCACATGACCCCAGCGGCCTGGCGCCCCTACCCGGACACCGAATCCACCCTGCGCGCACTGCGCCGCCGCGGGCTTCCGGTGGCCGTGGTCAGCAACATCGGATGGGACCTGCGGCCGATCTTCCGCGCGCACGGGCTCGACGAACTGGTCGACGCCTACGTGCTCTCCTTCGAGCTGGGCGTCCAGAAGCCCGATCCGGTGATCTTCAAGGCCGCCTGCGACCGGCTGGGCCTGGCCCCCGCCGATGTGCTGATGGTCGGCGACAGCCGCGAGGCGGACGGCGGCGCGCGTGCGCTCGGCTGCCCGGTCCACTTCGTCGACCACCTCCCCGTCGACCGGCGCCCCGACGCACTGGCCGCGCTCCTGAACCTGCTCGGGCCCGCCTGAACCTGCTCGGGCCCGCCTGAAACGGCTCCCCGGGGACGGTCGGGGTGTGCCATCCTCGGGTCCATGCCCGATCTCAGGCCAGGTACGGACGACGGCCTCGCGCCCAATCGCGCCCTGTGGGACCGGTGGGCCCGTATCCACGGCTCGACGCCCACCGACCGGTTCTACGACGTCGAGTCGTTCGTCACCGGACGCCAGACCCTGCGCGCGCTCGAACGCGACCTCGCGGGGGAGGTGGCCGACCGGGACCTGCTCCACCTCCAGTGCCACATCGGCATGGACACGCTCAACTGGGCCCGGCTGGGCGCCCGGGTCACCGGCGTCGACTTCTCACCGATCGCGATCGAACGGGCCCGGCTGCTGGCCGCCCGGACGGGCCTGCCCGCCACCTTCGTCGAGGCCGACACCCAGCGCCTGCCCGCGACCCTGGCCGGCCGCTTCGACCTGGTCGTCGCCACCTACGGGATCCTGTGCTGGATCGGCGACCTCGACGCCTGGATGGCCGGCGCGGCATCGGCGCTGCGGCCCGGCGGCAGCCTGGTCCTCGTCGACCTGCATCCGGCGTTCCAGGCGGTCGCCACCCTCGATCCGCTCGTCGTCGACTGGCCCTACGGCGGGGGCGAGCCGCACCACGAGACGCTCACCGCGACCTACGCGGAACCCGGCGTGAGCCTGCCGCCCCAGGAATCCGTGCAGTACCCGTACTCGATCGGCGAGATCGTCACCGCCGCCGCGGGCGCGGGTCTCACGATCAAGCACCTCGGCGAACACGTCGCCGCCGACTTCGACCCCCGCGGCATCCTGTCCGCGGACGAGGACGGCCGGTACCGGCTGCCCTTCGGGGACTCCCACCTCCCGATCCTGTACTCACTGCGCGCGGTGGCCCCGGACCGGGCCTGAGCGGGCCGGTACGGGCACAGGTCCGACTCCGCGGCACGCCCTGGCCGCGGCCGACACACCCCGCGACCCGACTGTGGCGGCCGCGCACATGGGAGCGGCCCACGGGTGTCCCGGATGATTCCGGGCATGACAAGCGGATACCTTCCCGTGCCCCCTCCCGTGCCCCCTCCCGCGCCGCACGCGACAGCCGCCACCGCGGGCACCGACCTGGCGGGCCGCACCGCCCTGGTGACCGGCGCGGGCAGCGGCATCGGGCGGGCCGTCGCCTCGGCGCTCGCCGCGGCCGGGGCCCACGTCCACGTGGTGGACATCGACGCCGCCACGGCGAAGGCCGTCGCCGAGACGATCGGCGGGCGGGCGCACGTGGTGGACCTGGCGCGGGCCGAGACCGTCGAGGAACTGCCGGCCGACATCGACATCCTGGTCAACAACGCCGGGCTGCAGCACGTCGCCCCGCTGACCGAGTTCCCGCCGGACCGCTTCGCCCTCATGCAGCGCGTCATGGTGCACGCCCCGTTCCTGCTGATCCGCCGGACCATGCCGCACATGCGGGCAGGCGGCTGGGGCCGCATCGTCAACATCTCCAGCGCGCACGGGCTGCGCGCCAGCGCCTTCAAGGCCGGATACGTGACCGCGAAGCACGCCCTGGACGGGCTGAGCAAGGTCACGGCCGTCGAAGGAGCCCCGCACGGCATCACCAGCAACTGCGTGAACCCCGCCTACGTCCGCACACCACTGGTCGAGCGACAGATCGAGGCCCAGGCCGCCACCCACGGCATCGACACCGGTCAGGTGGTGTCCGACGTGCTGCTGAGCCGCCCGGCGATCAAGCGGCTGATCGAACCGGCGGAGGTCGCCGCGGCCGTTCTGTGGCTCTGCGGCCCGCACACCGGCTACATCACGGGTGCCTCGATCCCCCTGGACGGAGGCTGGACCGCCACCTGACCCCCGGCGGGGCTGTCATCGGCGGGTCAGAAGCCCGGCCCTGCGCCCGTGACGCGGTCCCACAGGGAGCGGGTCGCTCCGAAGCCGCTCTCGTGCACCCACACGTGGGTGCAGCCGGGGCACTGGAGGTGCAGCATGCTGCCGGTGTTGGTGAGCAGGTAGCGCCAGTGCGTGGAGCAGGTACGCCGCTGCTCGCAGGGTTCGCAGCCGCGCGCGTCCGCACACTTCGGGCAGGCCACCCAGGCACGACGCCCAGGATCGGCCTGCGGGTCAAGCGGCAGCACTGCCGTCTCCGCGCGAGGGCAGCACACCGGCCGCGACCAGGTCGTCGTAGAGGCGCTGCTGCTCGGCGTCGAGCCCGGAATAGAGCAGGTCGTACGCGGCCTCCTCGCCGAGGAGCACCTCCAGCGGATCCCAGTCCGGGCCGAGGGCCGCCATCACCTGGGCGCGCCGGAGCACCTCCTGCGAGGTGAGGTCGACGGCGAAATCGACCAGCTCGGACGCGTCGGACGCGTCGGAGGCGTCGGAGGCAGGGGTGGGTTCGTGGGGGGCCATACCTTCGAAGTTAGGTAGCCCTTCCTTCCCCGGTCAAGGGAGGGTGGGCGGAGTCACAGTCCCCTGATCGGAGGGTGTACGAGCCCAGGGGGGTCGGTCCGGACGAGGGGGTGCGGCCGAGAGGCTGACGTGACAAATGTAATGGCCTGTCAAGGTGCTTCTCGGTCTGGAGGTTGATGCCCGCTTCGTCCCTGCGAAGGAGGTCGCGGCGCGGGTCCGGGACGAAGAATTGCAGGGACAGAGATCGCCGGGCCCCACCGGGCCACCGACGAGGAGCCGCCGTGCCCCACACCCGTCCCGCCGACCGACCCGCACCGCGCCTGCGGCGTGCCGTCTCGGCCACCGCCGTCGCCATAGCCCTCCTGGCGGGCCTCGCGCCCGCCGCGAGCGCCGCAGCCCGGCAAGGACCGAGCGCCTACGGTCAGGACGCCGCCCGGCGCCTGGACCGCACGCAGCTGCAGGCCGGACTGGACGCGATCCGGGAGGCGGGCCTGTACGGCGTCTACTCCGGGGTCCGCGACGGCCGCGAGCGCTTCGACGGCGCCGCCGGTCTCGCCGACATCGCCACCGGGCGCAAGGTCCGCCCCGACCTGCGGCACCGCGTCGGCAGCGTCACCAAGACCTTCACCGCCGTCGCCGTCCTCCAGCAGTCCGCGAAGGGCCGGGTGGACCTGGACCGGCCGGTCGGCGACTACGTGCCCGAGCTGCTGCCCGGCGAGCGCGGCCGCAAGGTGACCGTACGCATGCTCCTCAACCACACCAGCGGTATCCAGGACTACCTCGGCGACGCCTTCCCCTCCCTTCCGAAGGGCACCACGGAGAGCCTGGACCAGCACCGGTACCGCACGATCGAGCCCGCAGAGCTGATCGGCCACGGCGTGGCCCGGCCGCAGCTGTTCGAACCCGGAACCGACTGGTCCTACTCCAACACCAACTACATCCTGCTCGGCGAGGTACTCCGCAAGGTGACCGGCCAGGACCCGGAGCAGGTGATCACGCGGGACGTGATCCGGCGCGTGGGGCTGCGCGACACCTACTTCCCCGGGACCGACCCGCGCATCCGCGGCGCCCACGCCCGCATGTACGAGAGCTTCTACGGGCTGATCGACCCCCCGCGCGACTACAGCGACTACAACATGACCTGGGCCGGCACCGCAGGTGCCCTCGTCTCCACCCCGCAGGACCTCAACACCTTCTACCGCGCCCTGCTGGGCGGCGACCTCCTGCCGCGCCGCCAGCTGGACCAGATGCGCACCACCTACGACGTCAAGAACAAGCAGACGGGCGCGGTGGTCATGCACTACGGCCTCGGCATCTACTCCCTGGACACGCCCTGCGGCCCGGCCTGGGGCCACGACGGCGGAGTCTGGGGCGCCGGCACCTGGGCCCTGTCCAGTCCGGACGGCAGGCGTCAGTTCGCCGTCGGGTACAACCTGATGAAGTACCAGCGGGTCAACGCCGACGGCACCGACTTCGACTTGCATCCGGCCGACGCCGCCATGCGCGACTACCGCGACCAGGCCCTCTGCGGCACCACCCCGCCGCGCACCCCGGACCCGACCGCGAAGAACCGCCCCGCCGGGGCCCCGCCCGCCCAGACCACGCCGGCGCTCCCCGGGCCGCTCGCGGGTCCCCTCCGCTGACCGGGCGCAGGTGCGCCACCGCCCTGCCGCCGTTCTTACGGATCCGTGACGTGCGGCCCGGTACGAGCGGCGCGGGGCGGTGCGCGGCATAGCGTCGGGGCATGCGCGTACTTGTGACTGGAGGCGCGGGCTTCATCGGCTCGCACATCGTCGCCGAGCTCATCGGCCGCGGCCACGACCCGGTGGTCTTCGACCTGGCGGAGGACGGACGGGACGTACGGGACCCGGATGCCGTGGCGGAGGCGTTGACGGGCGTGGACGCCGTCTGTCACCAGGCCGCCAAGGTGGGGCTCGGGAAGGACTTCGGGGACGCCCCCGGCTACGTGTCGGCCAACGACCTCGGCACCGCGGTGCTGCTGGCCGAGATGGCGCGGGCCCGGGTGTCACGGCTGCTGCTCGCCGGGTCGATGGTCGTCTACGGCGAGGGGCGCTACGCGTGCCCCGCCCACGGCACGGTCCGGCCCGGGCCGCGCGCCGAGAGCGACCTGCGCGCGGGGCGGTTCGAGCCGCGCTGCCCGGCCTGCGGCGCCGACCTGGCGCCGGGACTGGTCACGGAGGACGCCCCGACCGACCCCCGGAACGTCTACGCCACGACCAAGCTCGCCCAGGAACACCTCGCGTCCTCCTGGGCCCGGGCCACCGCCGGACGGGTCATCTCACTGCGCTACCACAACGTCTACGGACCGGGGATGCCCCGCGACACCCCGTACGCGGGCGTGGCCGCGCTCTTCCGGTCCTCGCTCGCGCGGGGTGAGGCACCGCGCGTCTTCGAGGACGGCGGACAACGCCGGGACTTCGTCCACGTACGGGACGTGGCCGCGGCCAACGTGGTGGCCCTGGAGACCCTGGACGCCTCGGCCGGGGTCATCGCGCCCACCGCGCCCACCGGGCCCGCGGGTTTCACCGCGTACAACGTCGGCAGCGGCGACCCTCGGACCGTCGGCGACATGGCCGTGGCCCTGGCCGCCGCGTGCGGTGGCCCGGCGCCGGTCGTCACCGGCGAGTACCGCCTCGGCGACGTCCGGCACATCACCGCCGACTCGGCGCGCCTGCGCCACGAGCTGGGCTGGCGCCCGGTCGTCCCGTTCGCCGCGGGCATGGCCGAACTGGCCACGGGCCAGGCCGTTTCCGCGGCGACGGGACCGTGACACAGAGCTGACGCCCGGCCGCTCGTCCCGGCCGGCCGGGCCGGCCGGGATCCGCGTCAGCGGAACGTGTCGATGTGCTCGCGCACCCACTCGTCGTAGGTGCGCAGGGGACGGCCGATGACCTCCTGCACGGACGGTCGTTGGTCGAGCGTCCACTGCAGGAGCTCGGCGTAGCGGGCGCCGTAGACCTCGAGTGCGAACAGGGTCACGTCGATCGCGCCTTCGGGCCAGCCGAGACCTCGCCAGTGCGCCCGGCAGTCGTCCGGCGCCAGATCGACCGTGGCGATGTCACGGCCGAGGGCGGCGCCGATGCTCCGTACCCGGGCGCGGGTGCTCAGCGGAGG
This sequence comes from Streptomyces sp. CLCI03, assembly GCF_053615355.1. Taxonomy (NCBI): domain Bacteria; kingdom Bacillati; phylum Actinomycetota; class Actinomycetes; order Kitasatosporales; family Streptomycetaceae; genus Streptomyces; species Streptomyces sp. CLCI03. The sequence goes on from NZ_CM132132.1 coordinate 7,521,207, forward strand.
GCCCACCGCCTCCATGATCGTCCCGGCATGGTCGTCACAGGTCAGGGCCACGGCGGCCACGGCCGCGAGGTCCTCCTCGTGGATGAAGGGGTAGTGCCCCTCACCGAGGTGGGCCTCCCGGACCACCCCGTCGGCCCGGACGGTGGCGGGCCAGTCGGACCCCGTGGCCGGGTAGGTGCCCTCGATGACGGCACCCATCACGGCCGAGGGCCGGATGTGCGTCCAGGCCATGCCCGACCGCTCCACCGCCTTCTCGATCGCCAGCCAGAACCAGGTCTCCGGCGGGTTCGCCGCCTCGTGCTCCGGACCGTGGGACGACAGCACGACGATCTTCTCGGTACCGGCCTTCCGGGCGAGAGCGAGGGCGTCCGGGACCGTCGACGGATGGGCTCCGGCGAGGAACACGGCCTCGACACCGTCGAAGGCCCGGACACATTCCAGCGGTCGTGTGACGGACCCTTCCACGACGTCGACCGTGTCGGGCCAGCCGTCGCACCGGCCCGGCTCCGCCAACACCCGCACCTGTCGGCCCATGGCGAGCAACTGCCGTGCCAGGCACCGGCCGACGATCCCCGTCGGACTGTTGCCCTCGTCCTTGCGCGGACCGACGACGGTCAGCAGGACGGGGCGTTCGGCGGGCGGCACGATGTCATCGCGCTCGACATTTTCCACGGCAAGAACCTTCCACGCGTGAGCGGAGATCTTGCACCTGGCCCGTACACACCGGACGGCTACGGCCGTACCCGGCGCCGACGGAGAACCACGGCTGCGGATCGAGGTCGGCCAGCTTAACCCGGCGCAGGCTCACAGCGGAGGGGAATTCGCGAACGCGTGTCCGTCCGCGACGCCGAAGCCGCTCGCGCAGCGCGGGCATTCCGCCCGGCCCGCGCGCTCCGCGAGGTCAGACGGACCAGAGGCGGCCGTGTGGCGGAACCGGTGGGGAACACCAGGTCGTACCCAGCGGCCAGGACCGGTCACCTATCCGGTGGCGGCCGGCAGGGTCAGCTCGAAGCGGCAACCTCCGGAGACGTTGTGGACGTTCGCGTGGCCCGCGTGGGCCTCCACGATGCCCCGGACGATCGCCAGGCCCAGGCCCGCGCCCGAGGGAGGGGTACGGGCCGGGGTGCCGCGCCAGCCCGTGTCGAAGACGCGCGGGAGGTCCTCCTCGGGGATGCCTCCGCAGGCGTCGGTGACCGAGACCACCACCGAGTCCGCGCGGCGTTCGGCGGCGATCGCGACCGTACCGTCGGCCGGGGTGTGGCGGATGGCGTTGACCAGGAGGTTGGACAGCACCCTGGTCATCTCCTTGCCGTCGACCTCCACCGGCAGCGAGGCGACCCCCTCGCCGACCAGTCGAACGCCGTGCTCGCGGGCGAGCGCGTCGGTCCCGGCCAAGGCGTCGCCCACCAGATCGTGGAGGGACATCCGGGTCAAGGTGAGGGACAGCGCGCCCGCGTGGATGCGGGAGAGCTCGAAGAGGTCGCCCACCATGGAGTTGAGGCGGTCCACCTCGGTGCGGATCTGCCGGTGGTAGCGGGCGGGATCGGCCGCCATGCCGTCCTCCAGCGCCTCCGACATGGCGCGGAGCCCGGCCAGCGGCGTGCGCAGATCGTGCGAGATCCAGGCCACGAGCTCGCGCCGCGAGGCCTCCAGGGCCCGCTCGCGCTCACGGGAAGCGGCCAGCCGTTCGCTGGTGAGGGCCAATTCCCGACTCAGCGCCGTGAATTCGGCGGGGGCGGGTGCGGTCGGCGCCTCGAACGTGCCCTCCTCCCCGAAGATCCGGGCCGCGCCGACGAGTTCCCGGCAGCGCCGCACCACCTGACGGCCCAGCAGCAGCGCGGTGGCCATCGAGACGGCCGCCGCCGTCGCGACGACCAAGGTCACGACGGTCAGGTCGTGGGAGGACAGGAACATCGCCCAAGCCACGGTCAGGGTTCCGGCGAGCATCGCGGACACGGCGACCGCGGCGACGATCGCGAGGGAGACGGCGACGCTGCGCCGGCGCAGTATCCGCAGGGCCACGGCCCCGAGCAGTCCGGCCGCGCCCGCGCCGAGGAGCGCGTACAGGGCGATCAGCAGCAGGTCACGCATGGCCGTCCTCCGTCCGGAAGGCGTGGCCGGACCCGGTGTCCGGGGCCGCCTCGAAGCGGTAACCGGCACCCCAGACGGTCCGGATCAGCTGCGGGCTCCCCGGATCGTCCTCGATCTTGCCCCGGAGCCGCCGGACGTGCACGGTGACCGTCGACAGGTCGCCGAAGTCCCAGCCCCAGACCTCGCGCATCAGCCGCTCCCGATCGCAGACCTGGCCGGGATGGCGCAGGAAGTAGGCCAGGAGATCGAACTCCCGCAGGGTCAGCGCGAGCTCCCGGCCCTCCTTGTGGACCCGGCGGGCCGCCGGGTCCAGCACCAGGCCCGCCACCGAGACCCGCGGACCGCCCTGCGGGCCACCCTCCGAAGCCTCGGCCGGGGCGCCGGCCTGCGCCCGACGCAGGACGGAGCGCACCCGCAGCACGAGTTCCCGCGGGCTGAACGGCTTGGTCACGTAGTCGTCCGCGCCCACCTCCAGGCCCAGGATCCGGTCGTCCTCGTCGCCGCGCGCGGTGAGCATGATGACGGGGACGGGCCGGCGACCGTGCTCCCCGGCACGCAGCCGGCGGCAGACCTCCAGCCCGTCCATCCCCGGGAGCATCAGATCGAGGACCATCAGGTCGGGCCGGTGCTCCTCGGCGGCGCGCAGTCCGGCCGGGCCGTCCGCCGCCAGACGGACCGCGAATCCGGCCCGCTCCAGGTACCCCGCCACCACCTCCGAGACGGTCGGATCGTCGTCGACGACCAGAACGCTGCCCTGGACGCCGACCGCGGCACCGGCCTGGGCCGTCCCCGCGACGTCGGCCCGGGTGGTCCCCCCGGCGCAGGGTCCCTCGTTCGTACTCTCCGCATCGCTCACTGCCATGCCCCCAGGCTGCCACCCCTCCGGGCCCGGGTGGGGCACGCACCCCCTCCCACGGGCCGGGCGTCCGCGTTTCGTAAGGTCTACGGGCCCCTTTTCCCCGGTACCCGTTCCTACGGTGTGGAGGGTGACTTCATCAGCTTGCTCTCCGCCCCGCGCGGACCTCGTACTGCCGTGCCTCGACGAGGCGCAGGCGCTTCCCTGGGTGCTGGCGCGGGTGCCGGCCGGATGGCGCGCCATCGTCGTCGACAACGGTTCGACCGACGGCTCGGCTGACATCGCCCGGAGCCTGGGCGCCACCGTCGTGCACGAGAGCCGGCGCGGTTTCGGCGCCGCCTGCCACGCCGGGCTCCTCGCGGCCCGCGCCGACCTGGTCTGCTTCTGCGACTGCGACGCCTCCATGGACCCCGGGCTGCTCGCCCCCATGGCGGTGCGCGTCGCCGCCGGCGAGGCCGACCTCCTGCTCGGCCGCCGCAGGCCCCGAGGGCGCGGCGCCTGGCCCGTGCACGCCCGCGCCGGGAACCTCGCGCTGGCGCGGATGCTGCGCCGCCGTACCGGACTGCGGCTGCACGACCTCGGACCGATGCGGGTCGCGCGCCGCGAGGCGCTGCTCGGTCTGGAACTGACCGACCGGCGCAGCGGCTACCCGCTCCAGATGGTCGTCCGGGCCGCCGACGCAGGCTGGCGCGTCGCCGAGACCGACATCCCCTACCTGCCGCGATCCGGGAAGTCCAAGGTCACCGGAACCTGGCGGGGCACCTGGCAGGCGGTCCGCGACATGCGCGAGGTGCTCGCCGAGCCACCGGGCAGCCGGTCCGCGCCCACCGAGGGGGTCTCCGCATGAGCACCCTCCTCGTCATCGCCAAGGCGCCCGTCGCCGGCCGGGTCAAGACCCGACTCACCCCGCACTTCACCCCCGAGCAGGCCGCCGAGCTGGCACGGGCCGCGCTCCAGGACACCCTGACCGCCGTACTGGCCACCCCGGCCCGGCGGCGCGTCCTCGTACTCGACGGAGCGCCCGGGCCCTGGCTGCCCCACGGCATCGAGGTCGTCCCGCAGTGCGCGGGTGGGCTCGACGCCCGGCTGGCCGCGGCCTTCGACCGGGCCGACGGACCGGCCCTGCTCATCGGCATGGACACCCCGCAGGTCACCCCGGACCTGCTCGCACGAGCACTCGACTTCGACGAGACGGACGCCTGGTTCGGCCCCGCCGACGACGGCGGCTTCTGGGCGCTCGGCCTCGCCGAACCCGACCCGGCCCTGCTCCGCGGCGTACCCATGTCGCTGCCGACCACGGGCGAGGTGCAGCGCGCCCGGTTGACCGCCTCCGGGCGGACGGTACGGGACCTGCCCGAGCTGTGCGACGTGGACACCCCGGCCGACGCGGCGCGGGTCGCCGCCGCCGTACCCGACAGCCGCTTCGCCGCCCTGCACGCGGGCCTGCGCACGGTGACACGATGACCGCCCAGCTCGCCGAACCGGCGCTCGCCTGGCGGGCCGACCCCTACGCCGACGCGCTGCGCGCCGGCCAGGGCCCCCTCTACCTGCGGCGCTCGGACGGTTGGTTGCTCCCGCTGGACGTCGAACGGTGGTGCGCCGAACCGGACGAGGCCGACGAGGAGGTCCTGGCCCGTTGTACGGGGCCCGTCCTGGACATCGGCTGCGGCCCCGGGCGCCTCGTCGCCACCCTGGCCGCGCGCGGGCACCGGGCGTTGGGAGTGGACGTGACCCCCGAGGCGGTGGCCCGTACGACACGGGCCGGCGGCAGCGCGCTGTGCCGGTCGGTCTTCGATCCGCTGCCCGGCGAAGGCCGCTGGGGCACGGTCCTGCTCATCGACGGCAACATCGGCATCGGCGGCGACCCGGCCGCGCTGCTCCATCGCGCCGCCCGACTCGCGGCCCCGGAAGGCTCCTTGCTGGTCGAGGTGACCACCGTCGACGTGGACGAACGCGTAGAGGTGCACGTCGACGACGGCCGCGGCGGTCGCGGGGCGCCCTTCCGGTGGGCCCGGCTCGGCGCCCGCGCACTGTGCGGTGAGGCCGCGGACGCAGGCTGGACCCGGTCCGAGACCTGGCAGGCCGCGGGCCGCGCCTTCGTGGGCCTGCGGCGCTGACCGGGCAGGAACAAGCAGGCGGAGGGGGAGCGGACGCCGCACCGGCGTCGACTCCCCCCTCGCCGTTCCCCTTCGCCGTTCCGCTCCTCAGCGACGACGGGCCGCCCGCCGGCGCCCCCAGGCGAGCCCTCCCGCGTACCCGGCCGTGAGCGCGCCGATCGCGACCATCGCCAGCAGCCAGTTCCGCGGATAGTCCAACGGCAGCACCGACGGGTTCGCCACACCACCGGGGCGCAGCAGCGGCGGCAGGGCGATCACCGTCAAGGAACCCGCGACGACCAGCGCGGCGCGCGGGACCCCGCGCAGACGCACGCCCGCCGCCGCGCAGAGCGCCCCGACGGCGATGACCAGCGGGGCGATCAGCCCGTCGTGTACGAGGACGCCGCCCGCGAGCCACAGGACGATCCGCCACGGCTCGGGCTCCCGCACCAGCAGGAAGCCACCGAACGCCATCACGGCCACGCCGATCCCGCCGACCGTGTACCGGAAGGCCATCACACCACCTCCAGTCGGCCGACCCACTTGGTCTGCAGCACGCCCGGCCGGTTCGGGGCGATGATCCGCGCCGGGTAGCCGTGGTCCAGGGACAGCTCCTCACCGTTCAGGCGCAGCGCCAGCAGGGTGAGCGGGTCCTGCGCGTACAGCCGGCCCATCTCCATCACCCGGTACGCGCCCACCGCTTCCAGCGACACCACCCGGCAGCGGGAGGCCGGGCCCCCGCCGGCCAGCTCCAGCAGGTCCCGTACCCGTACGCCCGTCCACCGGGCGGACTTGCTCCAGCCCTCCACACAGGCGATGGGCAGTGTGACCTCGTGCTGCGGGAGCGCGCGCAGCTCCGCCAGGGTGAGGGCGGCCGGGCGTGGACCGGCCAAGGTCAGCCGCCAGCCGTCCGGCGAGGCCGCCGTGACCCGTGCCGCGGCGGCCGTACGGTTCACCGGCAGCCCCTGCGGTCCGTGGGCCGGGCTGCGCGGAGCGAACAGCTCCAGCGGGCCGAGCGCGGTGACGGACTGTCCGACCGTGGTCAGTGTGACCGCCCCGACCCCCGCCGCGACCGCCGCCAACAGCTGCCGCCGGTCCGGACCGTCGGCCTCGGGCAGAGCCAGGGTGCCGGGGGAGCGACGGGTGAAGTGGTCACGGATCCGCGGCCATTGAACGGCCACGTGCAGCAGCAGCGCCCCCAGCAGGAGCCAGGCGACGGCGTAGTGCACGGGCACGAACGAGAACGGCCAGGGGTACCACTGGAAGGTGTTCAGCAGCCCGGTGAACAGCTGGAAGATCGCGGCGGCCACGAGCACCGCCACCGAGAGCCGTTCCAGCGCGTGGAGCACGGACCGTACCGGCGGCCACGTGAAGAGCCGCGGATAGACCGCCCACAGCTTGGCCAGAAGCAGCGGGATCGCGGCGGTGCCGGAGGCCACGTGCAGCCCCTGGGTGAGCCGGTAGCCCCAGTACGGGCGGCTCGGCAGCCGGTCGGCCAACCAGACCGGCGGGTGTTGGAGGACGTGGCTGAGCACACCCGTGGCGAAACAGACGACGACGGCGAGCCCGAGCAGCCGGCCGATCACCGTCGCGGTGCGGGCGTCGTGCAGCCGCGCCCTGAACGTGATCGGCGGGCCCGGGGGTGGAGTGAAGCGCATGATCCCATGACACCGCGCCGACGCCCCGAAGAGCGGACGGAACACCTTACGGAACGCGGACGTGCGGGACGGCGGACGGCCCTTCCGGACCCGTAGCTGAAACGCTGCGGAGGTGAAACCGCGTACCGACCCGACCGCGACCGCGATCTTCCTCACCGCGACCGCCGTCCTCGCCCTGATCGCCGCCCTCGTCCTGACCGTCCGCCACGACGGCTACTTCACCGACGGCACGGGGCTGTTCCTCCGGTACGCGGCCTGCTGGGCACTGTTCGCCCTCGCGCTGCTCGCCCTGCGCAAGGTCCCGACCGGCCACGTCGTGCCCCTGCTCCTCGCCGGGGCCCTCGCCGTCGCCATGACCGGGCTGGTGGCGCCGCCCCGCACCAGTACCGACTCCTACCGCTACGCCTGGGACGGCCGGGTCCAGTCGGCCGGCATCTCGCCGTACGACCACGCCCCGCAGGATCCGGGACCGGCCCGGCTGCGTGACCCCTGGCTCTTCCCCACGGGCGCCGCCTGCGCGGGCCCGGACCGTGCCCCGATTCCCGGCGAAGGCCCCGTACCGCACTGCACCCGCATCAACCGGCCCGCCGTGCACACCATCTACCCGCCCGTCGCCGAGGCGTACTTCCTGGCCGTCGACCAGCTCTCCCCGCACGGTGCCCGGCACAAGCCGCTCCAGATCGGAGCCGGTCTCCTCTCCCTCGGCGTGACGGGCGCACTGCTGCTGATCCTGCGCCGCCGGGGCCTGGACCCGCGCCGGGCGGCCTACTGGGCCTGGTGTCCCGCCGTACCGATCGAAGCCGTGAACAACGCGCACGTCGACGTCCTCGGCGTGCTGCTCACCGTGATCGGCCTCGGACTCGTCGCGCGGCGCGGGCTCCGCCACCGGGCGGTGGGAGGCCTGGTCATCGGCGCCGCCGTCGCCACCAAACTGATGCCCGCCGTCGTCCTGCCCGGTGCGCTGTCGGGGGTGCGCCGGGTCCGCGACGCGGCCGCCGTCCTGCTCCCGGCCGCCGCCTTCGTCCTGCTCGCCTACCTGCCCTACATCCTCCTCTCGCACGACTCCGTCCTCGGCTACCTCGGCGGCTACCTGGACGAGGAGGGCTACGACGACCCGTCCGCGGGCTCCCGGTACGCCCTGCTCCGACTTCTCCTGCCCGACAGCTGGGCGTTCGCGGTACTCCTCATCGCCATGGCGGGGGTATCCCTGTACGTGATGCGGCGCGGCGACCCCGGACGCCCCTGGAGCGGCGCCCTCCTGGTCACCGGATGGGCCTTCGTGCTCCTCACCCCCGGCTACTCCTGGTACGCCCTGCTGCTGATCGCCCTCGTGGCCCTGGACGGCCGCTGGGAATGGCTCGGCATCGCCCTCGCGGGCGCGGCGGTCTACCTCCTCGCGCCCGTCGTCGGCCACCGACCGGCGCTGAGCGTGACCGCGTACGGCGCCGCGGTCCTCCTGATCGTGGCGGCCGGAGCGGTCAGGCGGCGCCGCGGGACCGGCGAGCGGGGCGCGACGGCACCGGTCCACGACCGGGTCAGGAACGCGTGAGGACGACGAGTCGCTGCGTCGCGCGGGTCATCGCGACGTAGCGGTCGACCGCCCCTTCGATCCCGGTGCCGAAGGTCTGCGGGTCGAGGAGCACGACGAGGTCGAACTCCAGCCCCTTCGACAGTCCGGGCGTCAGCGACCGGACCCGGGAGGTCTCGCGGAAGGCTCCGGCCCGGATGTCTGTCGCGCCGATGTCCGTGGCTCCCATGTCGGCGGCGCCGATGTCCTCGGCGCGGATGACACAGGCGACCCCGTCGGCATGCTCCGCCAGCCAGCCGTCGAGGATCGCGGTCAGTTCCGTGACCGAGCCGTGCGCGACGGGGATACCGCTGCCGCGGACGGAGACCGGCACGTTGGCGTCCGGGAGCGCCTCCCGGATGGTCGGCTCCGCCACCGCCATGACCTCCTCGGGCGTCCGGTAGTTGATGCTCAGGGAGGCCACCTCGACCCGGTCGAGACCGACCCGCTCCAGCCGTTCCCGCCACGACTCCGTGAACCCCTGCCGGGCCTGGGCGCGGTCCCCCACGATCGTGAAGCTCCGGGACGGGCAGCGCAGCAGCAGCATCTGCCACTCCGCGTCGGTCAGTTCCTGGGCCTCGTCCACGACGATGTGCGCGAACGGTCCGGCGAGCAGGTCCGGGTCCGCCCCGGGCAGCGCGTCCTCGTCGATCAGGCTGCCTTGCAGGTCCTTGCCGCGCAGCATCGTCACCGCGCCCTCACCGTCGTCATCGGCCGCGAGCAGGTCGTCGATGACCCCGGCCATGCGCTCGCGTTCGGCGGCCAGCGCGGCGCCCCGCCGCCGTAGCCGTCGCGCCGACTCCGGGTCGCCGAGCCGCTGCCGCGCCGCGTCCAGGAGCGGCAGGTCGGACACCGTCCACGCCTGGGCGTCCGCGCGCTGCAGCATCGCCACCTCCTCGCGGCCGAGCCACGGAGCGCACATCCGCAGGTAGGACGGCACCGACCAGAGGTCCCCGACGAGATCGGCCGCGTCGATCGTCGGCCACGCGCGGTCGAGCGTCGCGATCAGCTCCTCGTCGTACCGCAGTGATCCGCGCAACAGGTCGGCCGAGAGGTCCTCGTCGTCGAACTTGTCGAGCAGGATCGTCACCAACTCCTCCCAGATCAGCTCGCGTGCCTCGTTGTGCGCGGTACCGGCGGCGGCCTCGAACGCTTCCGCCCAGTCGTCCGGGCTCAGCCGGACGTCGGACCACGGCGTGGTGACCGTCATCCCCTCGGTGGGCGGCTCCTCGTAGATCCTGACGGCCTTCTCGATCGCCTTCACCATGGCCGCCGAGGACTTCAGGAGCGCCACCTCCGGGTCGGCCTCGGGTACGGCCGCGGCCCCCTCGGCGACGAGGTCCCGCACGGTGCAGGTCCGCACGCCCTCCTCGCCGAGGCTGGGTAGGACATCGGCGACATAGGCCAGATACGGCTGGTGCGGGCCGACGAACAGCACGCCGCCCCGACGGTGACCGAGGCGAGGGTCGGAGTAGAGGAGGTGCGCGGTGCGGTGCAGGGCCACGACGGTCTTGCCGGTGCCCGGACCGCCGTCCACGACGAGAGCACCCCCCGAGCCCGCGCGGATGATGGCGTCCTGGTCGGACTGGATGGTGGCGAGCACGTCCCGCATCCGCGGCGAGCGGCTGCCGCCCAGCCCGGCGATGAAGGCGGACTGGTCGTCGAGCGCGGCGTGCCCCTCGAAGGCGTCGGCGAGGAACACCTCGTCCCAGTAGTCACCGATCCGGCCCCGGGTCCAGCGGTACCTGCGGCGGCTCGCCAGGCCCATCGGGTCGGCGTGGGTCGCGGCGAAGAACGGCTCGGCCGCGGGCGAACGCCAGTCGATCAGCAGCCGGTTGCCGGCGTCGTCGGTGAGACCGAGCCGCCCGATGTACACGGGCTCGGAATCGGCCTCGCCGACCATCCGACCGAGGCACAGGTCCGACCCGAAGCGCCGTAGCGCCCGCAGACGGCCCGTCAGCCGATGGATCTCCACGTCCCGGTCCATCGCCTCACGGCCCAGACCGCCCGGAGACCGCCGCAGGGTCTCCAGACGGTCCGACAGCTCGGCGATCGTCTGCTCCAGGCTCTCCGCGACGGCCGCGAAGTGCTTCTCGTCCTCGCCGATCAGCGCCGGGTCGGCCTTGGGGGCCAGGCGGGCGGGAAGGTCGAACGCACTGGTGGTCAGGGAGTTCATCTCAGCGGCTCCTCTTTGCGGTGTGGTACCCGCGAACTCATCGAACGACCTGTCGACCGACAACTGCACACGCACGAGGGGCATCTCCCGTTTTCGCAGGTCCTGGCTTCGAGGAGCGATTCTGCGGGACGGGAGGGGCCTTGCCGCAAGCCCCCCTGTGCGTTATAACTTGAGAGTGGAGAGGAGTGGGTGCTCCTCCTTCTCCCTCGATCGTCCGCTCCGCACGGACGTCCTCCCCCCCCGCCGAGTGGCAGCGCGTAAGCACGCCGGCCCCGGCCTTCCCACCCGTCGAAACCGACGCCCCGCCGCGCGTTCATCCGTACGGCCGAGCTGCGGATGCCGCCCCCGGCCGGCCGAGGCAGGCTGTGGAGGCAAGGAGAGCCGCCATCGCCTGCCCTGGCGCAGCTTCAGCGTCATCCAACCGGATCTCGAGGGATCCACCGGCTCCCGATCCGGTAGGAGGTCAGCCATGCAGGGTGACGAGAACGCGGGCGAACTCGCGGCGCTGCGGGCCAGGGTCGCCGCCCTGGAATCGGAGGCCGCGCGACGGACTCCGCCGAAGCACCGGATGAAGTCGCTGCTGTCCGCACTGCTGATCATCATCGGCTGTGTGCTGGCCCCGCTCGGCATCGTCGCGTCCTGGACCTCCAGCATCGTGGGGAACACGGACCGCTACGTCTCCACGGTCGCCCCACTGGCCTCCGACCCCGATGTGCAGGCGGCCGCCGCGAACCGGGTCACCGCCGCTCTGATGGAGCACCTCGATCTCGCCACCCTCCTGGAGGACGTGGCCCCCGACCAACGGCCGCTGCTCCAGAAGGCACTGGGCAAGCTCGGCGGCTCGCTGGAGGGCGCGGTCAGCAGCTTCGTCAAGGAGAAGGCTCAGGACGTCATCGCCTCGGACCAGTTCGAGACGATCTGGACCAACGCCAACCGCACCATCCACACCTCGCTCGTCAAGGCCCTCACCGGCAGCGGTGACGGCGCGGTGGAGATCAAGAACGACGCCGTGACCATCGACCTCGCGCCGGTGATCGAACAGGTCAAAACGCGGCTCGTGGATGCCGGGATGGGCGTCGCGGCCAAGATCCCGGAGATCCACACCGACTTCACCGTCGTGCAGTCCAACGACATCGGCCGGGTCAAGACCGGCTTCCGGCTGCTCCAGATCCTCGGCGTATGGCTGCCGATCATCGCCGTACTGCTCGTCGCCGCCGGCGTCCTGCTCTCCGCCCACCGGCGCCGCATCCTGGTCACCGCGGCCCTCGCCGTGGCGTTCTCCGTCGCGGTCCTCGGCCTCGGGCTGACCGTCTTCCGTACGGTCTACCTCAACGCGCTCCCGGACACCGTCTCCCAGGCCGCGGCCGGCTCCGTCTACGACGCGATGATCCGCCTGTTGCGCACGACGATCCGGATGGTCGTGGTCCTCGGCGTCGTGATCGCCCTCGCCGCCTGGCTCTCCGGCCCGGGCAAGTACGCCACGGCCGCCCGCCAGATCTGGCACTCCGGGATCGTCGCCACCCGTGCCACGGCCGACCGGCTGGGCCTGCGCACCGGTCCGGTCGGCCCGTTCATCCGGCGCCACCGTGCCTGGTTCACCTGGGGCCTGGTCGCGATCGCCGTCATCGTCTACGTCCTGTGGTCCTACCCCACCGGCTGGGTGGTCGTGGGCCTCGCCCTCGCCCTGCTCTTCGCCCTCGCGGTCACGGACTTCCTCGCCGAGGACACCACCGCCCCCGCCGAGGGGACGACCCCGAGTCCGCACCCGTCATGACGGGGCGCCCTCCGGTTTCCGTGCGGCGCCCGGCTGGGCCACCGGGATCCGCTGGGTGAAGAAGAGGGCGAGCAGCGCCGCCAGCGCCAGGAGGGCGAGCGCGGCCCGCAGCCCCTCGATCCGTGCCTCCTCGTTCGCGTCGAGTGCCGCCTGGGCCACCACCGGGTCCGTGCCCGCCTCTTCGAGGGCCGTGGTGAGCTGCTCGTCCGACAGGAACGGGGCGCTCCCGGCGAGGGCGGTGTGCGCCTGGGTCTTCACATCGGCCGGGATCGCCGGGTTCTGGTCGATGGTGGTCAGGAACGAAGCCGTCAGCACGGCGATCATGATCGACCCGGCGAGTGCGGTGCCGATCGAGGCGCCGAGGTTGGTGACGGTGTTCTGGACGCCGCCGACCTCGGCGCTCTGCTCGTCCGGTACGGCCGACACGGTGACGGCCCCGAGCTGGGAGGCGAGCAGCCCGATCCCGAGCCCGATGAGCAGCATGGGCACGGTGACGACCTCCGCGCCGGAGTCCGGGGTGAGGGCGGCCATCAGAACGACGGCGCCGGCGAACATCGCCAGGATTCCCCACCGCACGACGCGCCGGGGCGAGGCCTTCGGGAGGAACCGGGGGACCCCGATCGCGGCGGCGAGCAGCGTGATGGAGAGCGGCAGGATCAGTGCGCCCGTATGGAGGGCGGACAGGCCGAGCGCCACCGACAGGTAGAGCGGGACGACGAAGAACACGCCCATCTGCACGAGGTACTGGAAGAGGAACATCGTCAGCCCGCCGGAGAGCTGCCGGTTCTTCAGCAGTTCCGGGTCGACGAGCGGTTCGACACCGCGGGCCACCAGGCGTGCCTCCCAGCGGAAGAACAGCCAGAGCAGCAGCAGCCCGGCCATCACCAGCCAGACGACGGGCGAGACCCCGAACCACGAGGGACCCGTGGCCTTGGGCCGGAACCAACCCCATTCGCTGGTCCGCAGGATGCCGAACACGAACAGCCCGATCCCCGCGGCGGACAGGACCGCGCCGAGCACGTCGATCCGCGGCCGGTGGTCCGGGGGCGCGTCGACGATCGGGCGGGCCAGCAGCAGGATCACGAGGACCATCACGACCTCCCCGGCGAAGACCCAGCGCCAGGAGAAGAACGTGGTCGCGGCGCCGCCGATCAGCGGTCCGACCGCGATCGCCACGGCCGCGGCCGCCGCGACCAGACCGTAGGCGGCGGGCCGTTGTTCCTTGCCGAAGTTCGAGGCGACGAGCGCCACGATCGCGGGCAGGATCAGCGCCGCGCCCACGCCCTCCAGGAACGACCAGCCCAGCAGCAGGACCGTCAGGTTCGGGGCGAGCGAGGTCGTGAGGGATCCCAGTCCGTAGATGACACAACCGATCATGAACGCCCGTTTGCGTCCGATGAGCGCGCCGACCTTGCCACCACTGATCATGAGCATCGCCATCACCAGCGTGTAGGCCGTGATCGCGCCCTGCATCCCGCTCACGGTGGTGCCGATGTCCTCCGCCACCGTGGCGATCGAGACGTTCATGACCGAGCTGTCCAAGGCCATCAGGAACTGCCCGGCGGCGAGTGTCAGCAGGATGAGTCTCGTCTTCCCCGCCGCCCCGGCCGGTCCCGCCTTCGCTGCTGTCATGCGCGCAGAGTGCCACGGCCGCGGGAGGCGGCCGGGCACCTCGCCCGCCGTGTCAGGCCTGTCAGCCGACTGGCCGAAGCGCCGGTCCGGTCCGGCTCAGGCCGCGACGGCGGTCACCCGACCGGACGCGATGGCGTCCAACAGACGCTGGTGGTCCCGCTCGTTGAGGTCGGCGTAGCTCTCCGCGAACCGTACGAGCGCCTGGTCGAAGACGTCGCCACGGCCCAGGTACGCCGCGATGGCGATCCGGTCGCCGGACCGGGCGTGCGCCCGCGCCAGGGTCACGCCGCAGAGCGAGGCGAAGACCCGCATGCCCCGCGGCACCATCCGGGCGGGTTCGGCAATGCCCTTCCAGTCCCGCAGCTGGCGTACGTAGAAGTCCCGCTCGACGTCGTCGAGCCCGTGGGTCTGCTGCCAGCCGAGGAAGATGTCGCTCGCGGCCTGCATCAGCCGCTGACCGGCCACCACCCGCTCGCCGCCGGTGGCGTACTCGCTGGGCCCCGCGTACGCGGCGAGCACCGAGTCACCGGCCTCCTTGGCCTGCAGGATCAGTGGGTCCTCGCCGTCGCGGCCCAACAGCAGCACGATCCAGCAGCGCGTGCCGACACTGCCGACACCGACCACCTTGCGGGCCATGTCGACGATGGCGTACTGCTCCAGCAGGTGCCTGCGGTCCGTCTGGAGACTGTCCCCGTACCGCCGGACGACGCCCCGGATCTGGTCCTCGATCGCCTCGCCCTCCTGACCCAGCAGTTCGGAGGCCGGAGTGATCAGCTGCGGCACGGCGGCGAAGCGGCGGCGGCCGTCGACCACCTCGGTGAGTTTCTCGAACGCCTGCAGGCTGTCGCGTCCGCGCGCCTTGCTCAGCGCCTCCGTCAGGTTCTTGCGGCCCCGGGTGTGGAGGGCACCCTCCGCCACCGCCTGGAGGTGCGACTCGTCCACCCTCGCGTACCAGACGTCGAGGTTGTTCATCCGGGCGAAATCGCGCATCTGCTCGCGATAGCCGGCCACCGCCGACGTCACGATCGACGCGCGCTCGCGATCGGAGAAGCCGTTCTCCCGCCCGGCGATGACCAGGCTGGTCGCCAGCCGCTTGACGTCCCACTCCCACGGCCCGGGCAACGTCTCGTCGAAGTCGTTGATGTCGAACAGCAGGTTCCGTTCGGGGGAGCCGAGCAGCCGGAAGTTCAACATGTGGGCGTCGCCGCACAACTGGGCCCGGATACCCGAGTCGGGTGTGCCGGCCAGGTCACCGGCCATGATCGCGGCAGCGCCCCGGTAGAAACGGAACGGCGACTCGGCCATCCGGCCGTAGCGGATCGGCACCAGCTCCTGCAACCGGGTGGCCGACTGCCGCTCGATGACGTCCATCGGGTCCGCCCGGTCCGGCGACGGCTCGAAGTCCCCGTGGGCGGATCTCGGGGCGGCCGTCCGGGCCGCCCGGCCCTTCGCCGCCCGATCCTCGGGGGAGAGCCGGGGGCCACCGCCCGCCGCGGTCGTCGTCATGGCCTCGGTCGTGTCGCGCTTCGCCATCGTCGTTGACCTCCCGGCCACCAGGACCCCTGTCCACCAGGATGGCACTCACCCCGCACCGCTGCCCCACGGGCGCTCGTAGGGCCTGTCTTCCGCCCCTCAGTCGCTGTCCTGCCGCAGCCTGCTCGGTAGCGGGCTCCCCAGCCGCCGGGCGAGGTACGGCTCCTGCGCCAGGGCGGCGCCCAGGGTGATGCCGATCGCCACCGCCACGCACAGCACGATCAGCCACGACAGGATGACGAACACCGAGCCCGTGGACCCGTACGTGGCGAGCGCCCGGTTGAGGGCGTTCGGCATGTAGAACCGTGCGCCCAGCGACAGCGTGGTCACCGCGGCGGCGGTGAGGAGCGCCCCGGGCAGCAGCGGCGGCCACCGGATCACCCCGCCCAGCAGGATGTGCTGGCTCCACCACCAGGCCGCCGTCTGCAGGAGGAGCGTGAGCGGGATCCCGAGCCACAGGCCGAGTCCGAATCCGTCACGGACCGGCCCCTGGAAGATCAGCAGGACCATCCAGGCGCCGATCCAGGCGAACCAGCGCCAGATCGCGATCCGCGTCCCGCCCCGCGGGATCTCCCAGGCACGCTTGCACAGCCGCTGCATGGCACGGCTCACCGCGGTCGCCGACAGCAGCACGATCACGGCGCCGACCGCTCCCACCGTGTTGCGGATGTCGTCCTCGCCCGAGCCGTCGAACACGTTGCTCAGCTGGTCGCTCGCCTGACCGGTCAGCCCGAACATCGTGCGCACGGAGGAGACCAGCTGGTCGCGCACCCCCTCCGGGGCGAACGAGGCGACGACGAAGAGCAGGGGCACCGCTGTCAGGAAGCACTGGGCGGCCAACCGGGTGGCGGAGTCGAAGATGTTCACGCCGATCATGCGCTCCGTGACATGGGTGATCACGGGGAATCGGATCTCGGCCCGCTCCTGAGTGCGTTTGGCGGCCGCGGTCAGCTCCCGGGAGCGGCTGCGCCACCGTGCCTTGCGCTCCGACCACATCAGCGGCCCGCAGCGGCGTGCGGCACGGACGGCGGATGCCGGGTCGTCGTCATGGCGGCCTCCTTCGTCTGCGTCCAGGTTGGTGGACGCGGACGAGGGCGGCATCTCGATGGGCAAAAGGTGTCGGAGGCCGGCCCGGTGCGTAGTGTCGTATGTCGTCGCACGATTGGGGCGCCATGGTCCTCGACCTCATGCTCATCGCCTTGGCCATCGCCCTCTACCCGCTGCCCCTGATGGCGTTCATCCTCGTGGTGTCCTCGCACAGGGGAGTGTGGAAGGGGCTCGCCTTCCTCCTGGCGTGGCTGGCCAACCTCGTCGTGGTGATCGCGATCGTGCTGGCCCTGACCGGCGGCCAACCTCCGTCGCCCCGTTCCCCGCCCGGCGTGGCCGCTCTCGCCCTCAAGCTGGCCATCGGGGTGGGACTGGTGGTCTACGGAGCACGCCGCTACCGCCGTATGAAGGGGAAAGCGGACCGGGACGCCACCGCGGAGCCGTCCCGTGTGGAGGTCGGCTCCGTATGGGCCGCGGCGGGCCTGGCCGTGCTGATCCAGCCGTGGGGCATGGTCGCGGCGGGCGCGACGACCGTGATCGAGGCCGACACCTCGCACGCGACCACGTTCATCGCCCTGTTCGGCTTCTGCCTGCTCGCCAGCTCCGGCCTGCTGGCCGCCGAGCTCTACATGGTGTTCGCCCCCGAGGCCGCTCAGGACCGGCTGCTGCGGATGCGCGCGTGGATGGAGGGCCACAAGGACGAGGCCATCGTGTTCGTCTGTCTGCTGCTCGGGCTGTGGCTGACCGGGCAGAGCATCTACGAGCTGACCGGTTGACCCGGCGGCCCGGCGCCCGGCGGGATCGGCCAGACGTGCGGGGGAGCGGGCAGCGTGCTGGAATGAAAAGACCTTTCCCCCCTCTCCGACAGGAGCTGCCATGAGCAGCGAGACCGAGCCGCGAGCCGATTTCGGCGACATCGACGAACTCGGCCCGGTCGACTACATCGTGGTCGAGTTCCCGGGCAACCGAATGACGGGCGAGGGGTTCCCGATCCTCGTCGACCTCGTCGACCGGGGCATCATCCGCATCTTCGACTTCGCCTTCATCCGCAAGGAGGAGGACGGCACGGTGACCGCGCTGGAGCTCCAGGACCTCGGCGGCGAGATCGATCTCACCGTGTTCGAGGGCGCGTCGTCCGGCCTGCTCGACGGCGGTGACATCCAGGAGGCCGCAGCCGCCCTGGAACCCGGGAGTTCGGCCGGGGTCATCATCTACGAGAACACCTGGGCGGCGCCGTTCGCCCGTGCCCTGCGCCGCGGCGGAGCCCAGCTCGTGGCCGCCGGACGGATTCCCGTGCAGGCCCTACTGGCGTCGCTGGACGCCTTGGAGGACCCGCCCGCCGGAGAGTGAAGCCCCCACAGCCTGGAGATGAGCACCATGCCCGGACTCCTTCGCGGGGTCGCCCGCACCGCCGTCATCGCGGGTACCGCCACCGCGGTGTCCAACCGAGTGTCCCGCCGCCAGGGCGGCCGATGGGCGCAGCAGGACGCACAGCAGCAGCAGGCCCAGCAACAGGCCCAGCAGCAGGCGGCGCCGCCGCCCCCGCCGCCCGCCGCGGCACCGCCGGCCGACGACATGACCACCAAGATCGAGCAGCTGAAGCAGCTCAGCACCCTCAAGGAACAGGGCGTGCTGACCGAGACCGAGTTCGCCGAGCAGAAGCGCCGACTGCTGGGCTAGACAGACGCTCCCTGGGTCCCGTCACGACGACGGAGCAGGGGTACGGACAACGGTCCGTACCCCTCCTCCGTCGTTCATGTGTCGATGTCGTCGGTCACTGCGACTGCCCTTCAGGGGTGCGTGCGGGTCAGGAGCCGGTGTCGACGTTCACCGCGGGGACCGCCCCGGTGCCGGCGCCCCACTCGTCGAGTGCCTTCTTGCACGAAGGGCGAACCGGAGCGGGTACGCCCGGTGTCTCAGGCGACGACGCGCAGGCGCGTCACGCCCAGGTCGAGTGCGCCGCGGACATGGCCGTTCGGCGCGGCCGCGGTCCGCTGGAGGAACCGGACGGCCTCGGCGGTGATCACTTCGCCCGGCAGCACGTTGGGGATGCCCGGCGGGTACGCGGCCAGGGTGTCGGCGGAGATCCGTCCGACGGCCTCCTCCGCGGCCACGACCAGGCCCGGGCTCAGGAACGCCTCGCGGGCGCTCAGCTTCGTGGCACCGGGAGCCGGCAGTCGCAGCATTCCGAGTCCGGCTCCCGCTCCGGTACCGGTACCGGCCGGGGCGGTGGTGAGCGGGGAGGGCAGGGTGTGCAGGGCCTCGACGAACCGGTCGGTGTCCGGGGCCGACCCGGCGCCGATCACGGCGACGATCGCCGCGTCGGTCGCCACCTCGACCATGATCTGGTGGTCCCCAAAGAGCCGGCGCCTGGCTTCGTGGCCGGTGATCCCGCCGGCCCGGGTGTCGATCGCGAGGCGCAGCGGATCGGCTCCGACGATGTCGGCGAAGGCGTGGAACCCGTCGCTCACCACCGTGAAACGGCCCAGCGCGCGGACGGCGCGCCGTACCCGGTCGGCGGCCTCGATCGAGCCGCCCGTCGCGGCGGCGCCGGTGACCAGACTCCTTCGGGCGAGGTCGAGCGAAGCGGTCAGCAGGGCGCTCGCGCTGGTCGACTGCACGAGCCGGAAGGCCCGGTCCACCAGCGGTTCGAGCAGGTCCGCGAAGGGGCCCTCCGCCAGGTGGAGCATCGCCGACTGGGTCAGGCTGCCCGCCAGCTTGTGCGTACTCGACGTCGCCAGGTCCGCGCCCGCGGAGAGGGCGTTCGCGGGAAGCCCGGGGTGGAAACCGAAGTGCGATCCCCAGGCCTCGTCGACGATCAGCGGTACCCCGGCGGCGTGGGCGGTGTCCGCGATGGCACGTACGTCGGCGACCGCGCCGAAGTAGCTCGGGGAGACGATGTACACGGCGGCCGCGTCCGGCGTCCGTTCGAGCGCCTCCGCCACGTCCGCAGCGGTCACACCGTGGGCGATGCCCTGCTCCGGGTCGACGGACGGCTGGACGAAGACGGCGTCCAGGCCCGAAAGCACCAGTCCGTCGATCACGCTGGAGTGCACGCTGCGCTGCACGACGAGGGTGCGTCCGAGGGCGGGGGCGACCATCGAGGCGATCTGATTGCCCTGCGAGGCCCCGTTCGTCAGGAACCAGGTCCGCCGCGCGCCCCAGGCCTCCGCCGCCA
The DNA here is from genome assembly GCF_053615355.1 of Streptomyces sp. CLCI03. Classification (NCBI taxonomy): domain Bacteria; kingdom Bacillati; phylum Actinomycetota; class Actinomycetes; order Kitasatosporales; family Streptomycetaceae; genus Streptomyces; species Streptomyces sp. CLCI03. Next base: position 7,540,815 of record NZ_CM132132.1, read on the forward strand.
GCGCCAACGCCCTGTCCAGCGGGGTGTCCGGGCCGAGGTCGATGCCGTCGAGCAGCGGCGGGAAGTCCAGGGCCGTGATCCGCGAGCCGAAGAGACCGGCGAGATCCGATCCGGGGGCCGCGGCATGGCCGGGGACGTTCAGCCTCAGCCAGTCCCGTCCCGCGTGGCGCAGCACCGCCTCGGCGTACGGGGCGCACAGCTGACCGCCGTCAGGAAGGGAGGGAGCGGGGGAGAAGGAGGGGGAGGGGGTGCGGTGATCGGTGGTTCTTGTGTTCACCCCCGGAGCGTGGCAGCCGTCCAGCCATCGAGGAAGGGTGGACTTTTCGTTACCCCTCCATACGATGTCTATATGCTCGACGTCAGGCAGCTCCAGGTGTTCCGTGCCATCGCGCAGGAGGGCTCGCTCGCCGCGGCCGGCCGCGCCCTGCACTACAGCCAGCCCACGATCACCCACCATCTCGCCGCCCTGGAAGCCCACTTCGACGCCCAGCTCGTCCAGCGCGGACCGCGCGGCGCCACCCTGACCGAGCTCGGTGAGGCCCTGCTGCCGCACGCCGAGGCCGTACTCGACCGACTGCGCCACGCCGAACTGGAGGTACGCGACCTCGCCGAGCGTGGCATGCGCACCCTCCACATCGGTACGTTCCCCACCGCGGGCGCCCTCCTGCTGGCACCCGCGGTCAAGCGCCTCCACCGGCAAGGCGTCCACATCTCGCTCACCGAGGGCGAACTTCCCCTGCTGCTGCGCGGGTTGCGGGCCAAGGAGCTCGACGCCGCCCTCGTCTTCTCACAGCCGGGCGACAGCCTCGACCTCGACGAGCACTTCGAAGTGCACCCGCTGCTGTCCGATCCGCTGCTCCTGGTCATGCCGGAGGACCACCCCTGCGCCTCGCGGGACCAGGTCTCCCTCGGTGAACTGCGGGACACCGCATGGGTGGGCGCCGCGGACCCGCACGACCCCTGCGACCGGGTGCTGGCATGGGCGTGCGGCCAGGAGGGGTACGAGCCCCTGCACGTGATGCGCACCGACGACTACGCGGTGGTCCAGGGCCTCGTGGCCGCGGGGACGGGCGTGGCCCTCGTCCCGCGGCTCGCCCTGGGCCCGTACCGCCCCGACCTGGCCGTGCGGCCCCTGGCCACGCCCGCGCTCGCCCGGGAGATCAGCGTCGCCGTACTACGGTCCACCTCGGCCGGCGCCGCCCAGGAACTGATCGAGGCGCTGCGGGAGCAGGCCGCGCTGATCACGGACCGCTGGGCGGCGGCCTGATCCCACGAGGCGACTCACGGGCCCGGCGCACTCACCCCGCGTCGATGCCGACGTCGCGCCGCAGGAGGTCGTCGTACGTCTCCCGGCGGACCACCTCACGGGCCTCGCCGTCGCGGCAGAACACGATGGGCGGCCGCCGGGCGCCGTTGTAGTTGTTGGCCGGCGAGGAGCAGTAGGCGCCGGTCACCGGCACCGCGACGACATCGTCGACGCGCGGTTCCCGCAGGCGGACGTCACGGATCAGGGTGTCCCCCGACTCGCAGTGACGGCCGACGAGATCGCACGGTTCGCCGCCTCCGACGCGCGAGGCCACGGCGGCCTCGAACCGTTGGCCGTACAGCATCGGCTCCAGGTTGTCGGAGCAAGCGGCCGCCTCCCCGCAGAGGGGAGACGGCCGCTGCTGCTGTCAACCGGGCCGATCGGTCACATGGCCGGCCGGGGATCCGGCACCGGCAGGGGTGCCGTCGCCAGCGCGGCCACGGTCCACCGCTGGGCGTCACTGCGGTTGCAGCTCCAGAGCCAGAGCTGGGTTCCGCTCTCGGTTCGGGCCCCGTTCAGGTCGAGGCAGCGTCCCGAGACGGGGTTGAAGATGCTGCCGTCCGCTCGGGGATGGAACTGCTGGGCGGGGTTGCCCTTGCAGGTGACGAGCTGGATGAGGGTCCCGTCGGTGGTTCCGGCGTTGCGGGCGTCGAGGCACTTGCCCTGTACCCGGATGGATCCGTCGCCGCGCACTTCGAACGTCTGCGGGCCGCTGCCGTTGCAGTCCCAGAGCTGGATCTTGTTGCCGTCGGCCGTGCCTCCTTGGTCGTTGTCGATGCACTTGCCACCCACGACGGTCAGCGAGATGGGGCCGGCGGCCCCCGGGGCGACGGGGGCAGTTGCGTACGGGTAGACGGCGAGGTTGCTGACTCCGCCGATGAAGCCGCCGAAGGTGTCGGGCTGCCCGTTGACCTTGTACCGGCCGAGGACGAGCGGTCCGACCGGGGCCGGGCTGTCGGCGGCCCGGTGGTGTCCGCCGGCGGCGAGGATCCCGTTGGCGTACAGGCTCATCCGGCCCGTGTCGGCGTCGTAGACGGCGGTCAGCCGGGTCCACTCGCCCTTGGTGACGCGTGCTGCGGAGTTGCCGCCGGGGGAGGTCCAGTCGTACTCCCAGCCGGCGGTGTCGCCCTTGGCCAGGGCGAAGCTCCAGGTGCCGTTGGGATCGGCGTAGAGGGTGAACGCGCTGCTGGTCGTGCCGTCCTGGCTGAGGACGAGGCCGCCGGCGCTGTCGACCTTGGCCATCGTGGAGATGGTGAAGCTCTTGCGCGTGTCGATGACCTTGTCGGTCCCGGTGCCGGCGGTGATGGTCGAGTCGGCGCCGCTGAAGGCGGCGTAGGGGGTGGTGCGGCCGTCGACGGTGCCGGTGGGCCAGGTGATGCCGGTGGTGGTGGCGGGGTTGTTGCCGATCTTGCTCGGGGTGGTGGTTCCGCTCTGACCGGTCAGCAGCCACTGGAAGCGGGGTGTGTTGAGGTTGCCGAGGGGGACGACGGTCGGGTCGATCCCTGTGACGGTGGGGTGCTGGGTCGCCGTGCCGAGGCCGGTGAAGGAGACGAGCTGCTGGTCGGTGCCCACGGCCCACAGGTCGGGCACGCCGTCACCGGTGAGGTCGCCGTCGGAGCCGATGCGGGGGTAGGCCTTGGGGTCGACCTTGCCGGTGAGCGTGCCGGAGGCGGGGTCGGTGAATCCGGTGAGGTCGGGCGCCTCGGGGGTGCCCTTGACCGTGAAGGCGTGCAGGGATCCGTCGGCCTTGGAGCGGGCCCAGAGGGTGGGGAAGTCGGTGCCCTGGGCTCGGCCGGGGGTGATCAGGTCGTAGGCGTCCCAGCGCTGGTCGTTGGCTGAGAGGAGGATGGCCGGGGAGTTGAGCTCGTCCGCGCTGCCGGCGGGGCTGTGCCACAACCGTCCGTTCTCCACGAACACAAGGGAGGTGCGGGGCAGGTTCCCGTCGCCGTCCGCCTCGTCGCCCGTGATCGACCCGAGCGCGACGATCTGTGTGACGTCGGACCAGTTGGCGCTGTATCCGTGGGCTGCGCAGTCAAGAGTCGCCAGTGTCGGAGTGGCGCACCCGACGGGCTTGACCAGCTTGCCAGCAGCCTGTCCGTCGAAGCGCCCCCCGTTGCCGTCGTTGGTGTACAGGTGCAGATCGGGGTTCCCCGGCTCGTGCGCGATGAGGTCGTCGATGTTCTTGAAGCCCAGGCTGCCGCGGTGGGTGGTCTGGATGTTGCTCCATCCGTGGCCGCCGGGGGCGGGTCGGATCCGGGCGTTGGGTGCCGCGTACGGGTCTGCGCCGCCGTTGAACTGGCGGAGGTTGCCCGCACCGTCCGGGAGCAGGATGTCCGCTTTCCGGTCGCCGTCGACGTCGCCGAAGATCGGCGCGGGGGCGTTGGGGTCGGACGGTGCGTAGTAGCTGTAGGCGACGGGCTGGGAGAGGTTGCCCGCGATGTCCTGGGTCTGGAAGTAGAGGAAGTTGGTGCCCCAGCGAGGCGGGGTGACCTTGATGTCGGTCTTGCCATTGTTCAGCTTGACGATGCCGGGAGCGGTGTCGGTGCACTTCCAGCTGGTGTTCGCGGCCTTGACCGGGTCGGTGGTCCAGCGGCCGCAGGCGAGCCCGGAGAAGTGGCCGCCGCCGAGCGGGGCGAGGTCGGTTCCCGAGAGGGTGAATGTGCCTTCTTCACCGGCCTTCTTGGGGTGGGCGTCGATGGAGCCGGAGGCGGGGAAGTCGATGGAGGTGACGGCGGCCGTGGGCGGGGTGCGGTCCACCCGGAAGTAGCAGAGGGCCGAGTCAGCGCTGGTCAGGGTGCCGTCGGTGGTGCGGGCCTTCCAGCCGTACGCGTGGCCGTCGTGGATGAGGTCCGGCTGCTGGTCGAGGTTGACGGCGACCTCGCCGTAGTCACCGTTCCAGGGTGTCTGGGGGTAGAACGTCTGCTGTCCGCGGTCCTCGTCCCAGATCTGGAACGTGGTCTGGAGCTGCTGATGGGTGGGGGACCAGGTCGAGGCGTTCAGCGTGATCCCGGTGTGTGCGCCGATCCAGCCGGGGTTGTCCCAGGGGTTGGCCGTTCCGGGGGTGGTGCAGTCGCCGTGGACACCGGTGTCGGCGAAGGCGGGGGTCGGGTTGGTGCGGGGCCACCAGATGGTGGGGGTGAAGTCGTACTTGACGACGATGTGTGGGGTGTTGCTGAAGCGCTGGCGGAAGTGTTTGTTGTACTCGTCGTCCGGCGCGAGACCGAAGGTGAAGTTGCTCCACTTGTCCCGGGCCGCTGCCTTCATCTGGCTGACGACGTCGAAGGAGATGTCTCCCGAGCCGGACATCCAGGTGCTACCGATCTTTGCGCAGCCGGCCATGCGGGACGCCTCGCCGCAGGGCTGGTGGTCCCAGCTGGTCGGGTTGCCGATCGGCGGCGTGTGGTACAGGCCCATCGGCGTGTTGGTCGAGGGGCTGGAGGAGGAGACGACCGTGGCGTACAGGCGGGCTTCGAGGACCTCGGCGCCGTGGATCGTGGAGTTGATGCCGACCTGGAAGTAGGCGCGAGTGCGGCCGATTCCGGTGCAGGGCGGGTTGCCCACGTCGTAGCCGCAGTAGCCGGTGGCCGGCTTGTCCTGGCCGTCGGTGGTGCCGTTGTACTCGTTGGTGGACCGGTACGCCTCCTGGACCTGGGCCCAGGCCTGGGTGGTGTTGTCGAGCGTGGGGTTCAAGCCCGGGTCGATGAACCAGGGGCCGGTGCCCTGACTCAGCAGTGCGGCGTCGGGGACGAGCTGGATGCCCTTGGCATCCACCGAGGTACTGATTTTGGCGACGGTGGCTCCGGTGCCCGGGCCGTCCGTGGTCGAGGCGACGGTCGGTCCGCCCTCGGCTGGGGATGCCGCCAACGTGCGGGTGCCCGCTGTCTTCGACACGCTCTGTTGTGGGGCGGCGGTGGCCGAATCCCACATCATCGGTGTGGGTGCCGAGAAACGGATCCGTCCCTGGGCATCGGCCGCCTTGAGGTTGCCCGCCGCGTCGGCGGAGACGGTCAGGCCGACGGTCTCGACACCGAGTTGAAGCTTCTTCACTGCCGGGTTGGCCGCGGCTTCGGGTGTGCGGACGATGAGGATCTGGCGCCAGCCGCCGAGGGTGGTCGCGCTGAGTTCGAGGTCGACGTTCGGCAGGACGCCCTGGTACAGGGCGCTGTCGCCGTTGAGGGTCGGCTTGGGCAGTGCGAACGGGGCTTTGAGCGCGAGCTTCTTGCCGTCGGCGGTGGTCATGGTGGCCATCGGGCCGTTACCGCCGCCGGAGAAGCTGAGCTTCGACGGTACCGCGCTCGGGGCGATGGAGCCGTCGGCCTGGACGCGGAGCGTGGGATCGATTCCGCGCCAGTTGCCTGCGGCGTCCTTGACGCGCTGCGGGACCGGCGCGGTGTCAGTGGTGAGCGTGCCGTCGGGGTTGGCGAAGGTCTGCGTGTTCTCGGTCGTCAGATGGCCGACGACGGTCTGCTTCCCACTGGCTTTGGCCTCGGCACGGGCGGCGTCCAGCGCCTTTTCGGCCTCCGTGGGCGCAGGCTTCGGCGTCGGGGCAGGCCAGTTGGGATTGGCCGGGCTGTGACCAGGACTGGCCGCGGCATGGACCGGTGGGGCGGCGAGCAGGCCGGCGCCGAGCGAGAGGACGGCGGCGACAGGAAGCACGAGCACGCCCGACGCGGCACGTCGACTTCGGAGGCCAGGCGGCCAGGGTGTGCGTGAAGGAAGTTTCGCCCTCAAGGCAGAGGTCCTCGCTGTGAGCGGTCTGTGGACAGAGATCAGCCGCACCGTTCCTTCCAGTCTGCAAACCTGTCAACAGTCTGTGAGATTCGAATGTCCACTTCATGGCGGCGCATACCGGCTTGCACCCCGAGTGACATTGGTCATGCGATGTGGATTCCGTAAATCCCTGGGCGTGTCGAACGTCCGTTCCTTAAAGTGCGTTCGATCTGGGCCCAGTGGCCCGGTGTCGCCATGTTCCTGTTTCCTGTGGGGGGATTCAGTTGTCTCGTAGGGGTGGGTTCGCCATGCGTTGGAAACGCGGGCGAACGCGGGTAGCGGTCACCACCGCGCTCGCGGTTCTCTTTTCTGGTGCGGGTCTTCCCGCAGTTCAGGCGGCGGAGACGCCGCCGAAGGTGTGGGTGCCGCCGAATACGCCGCTGCCTGACGCCAAACCGGTGAAAGGTTCGAGCGCGAAACTGGCCGGAAATGCGACACAGGGCGGCCGGAAATGGTCGGTGCCGAAGGATTCGGCCAAGCCGGCCGGCGCGGCCGTCGTGAATCTATCGGGGGAGGGAAGGGGCCGGTCGGTGACCGGTCTCGATTCGGCGCGTGCAGGCGAATTGCCGGTATGGGTCGCATCCCGCGATAGCGCAAATCGGCCAGTTTCGCTGGCGCAAAGTGCTCTTGGCTCCGGGGCCGGTGACAGCTCTACCCGTCGCGCCGAGGTCAAGGTCGAGGTCAAGAACGATGCCCAGGCCCGCGCCGCGGGCGTCAACGGCGCCCTCGTCGCGTTTACCGGCACCGCCGCCGTCGGCGCCATCCCTGCCGGCAAGCTCCAGGTCGGCCTCGACGTCTCCGCCTGGGCCAAGTCGGCCGGGGCCAACTGGGCCGACCGGGCTCGGCTGGTCCAGCTTCCGGCGTGTGCGCTGACCACGCCCGGAGCGCAGGGCTGCACCCGGCGGACGCCGGTCGAGACCCGCCGTGACGGCTCCGGGCGCCTGGTCGGCGAGGTCGACGCGCCCAAGGGCCCGGCTGCGGGCATGCTGAAGGCGCCGACAGCGGAGAACTCGGCCTCCGCCGCGACCCCGCAGGTCCTCGCCCCCCAGTCCGTCGCCCTGGCCGTCGAGCCCGGCCCGTCCGGCGCGAGCGGTGACTTCACCGCGACCCCATTGCTGCCCTCCGCTTCCTGGCAGGCCGGTTCGAACGCCGCCAACTTCACCTACGGCTACACCGTCGAGCTGCCCTCCACCATCGCCGGCCCGGCCCCTGGCCTCGGCCTGGGCTACGACTCCTCCTCCATCGACGGCCGGACCGCCTCCACCAACGCCCAGGCCGGCCTCTTCGGCGAGGGCTGGGACTGGCACCCGGGATCGATCTCCCGTACGTACAAGTCCTGTAAGGACGCGGGCATCAAGGACTCGGGCGACGAGTGCTGGGCGGGGGACATCCTCTCCCTGAACCTGGCCGGCCACGCCGGCCAGATCGTTCGTGACGACGCAACGTGCGTCTACCGCCTCCAGGGCGAGGACGGCACGAAGATCGAGCGGCTCACCGGGCAGCGCAACGCCGCCTGGAAGGGCGAGGGCTTCAAGGTCACCACGACCGACGGCACCCAGTACTACTTCGGCGCGAACCGCCTACCTGGCGGCGACGGCACCGACCCCGAGGCCAAGTCCGTCTCCACCGTTCCCGTCTACTTCAACAGCGGCCAGGACAAGTGCCTCGGCGCCGACACCCCCGCCAACGGCTCCTGGGCCCAGATGGGCTGGCAGTGGAACCTCGACTTCGTCGTGGACCCGCACCAGAACCTGCTCCAGTACCGCTACGAGCAGGAGGGCAACTTCTACAGCCGCGGCGGCGGCCAGAACGACGGCAAGGGCACCCTCACCGCGTACCAGCGCGGCTCCTACCCGACCTGGATCGGCTACGGCCAGCGCCTGCCCGACCAGCTCGCCGCCAAGGGCGCGGCCAAGCCCGCCGCCCAGGTGTGGCTGCGTACGACCGAGCGCTGCTTCGCGTCCGGCTCCATCACTTGTGACCCGTCCCAGCGCACCAAGGCGAACGCCAAGTCCTGGCCCGACACCCCGGTCGACCAGGGATGCGCCGCCACCGGCCAGTGCCTGAACCTCTCGCCGACGTACTTCACCACCAGGCGCGTCACCAAGATCGACACCGAGGTCCTGGACGGCACGAACTACCGCACGGTCGACTCGTACGCCCTGAACCAGTCCTTCCAGGATCCGGGCGACGGTACCTCCCCGACCCTGTGGCTGGACTCCGTCCAGCGCACCGGCACCAACGGCAAGACCCCGCTGACCCTCCCCGCGGTCTCCTTCCAGCCGATCCAGATCCCCAACCGCGTCGACGGCGTCGTCAAGCGCCCGGACGGAACCGAGGCCTCCGCGCTGCCGTACAACCGCCCGCGCATCCAGGCGATCACCACCGAGACCGGCGGCCGGATCAACGTCGTCTACAAGGCCCCGGAGTGCTCGCGCCTCCAGAACCGGATGCCGGCGTCCGAGGACGCCAACACCATGGCCTGCATGCCGGTGAAGTGGTACCTGCCCGGCCAGTCCTACCCGGACCCGGTCAACGACTGGTTCCACAAGGTCGTCGTCCAGTCCATCACCCAGCAGGACCTGGTGGCAGGGCAGGTCTCCACGGTCACGGAGTACGAGTACGGCGGCGGCATCGCCTGGCACCGCAACGACTCCGAGTTCACCGACCCCAAGACGCGCACCTGGGACCAGTTCCGCGGCTTCGCCACGGTCACGACCCGCACCGGCACCGGCAGCGACGGCCCGCGCACCAAGTCCGTCGCCACGTTCCTGCGCGGCATGGACGGCGACGTCCTCGCCAACGGCACCAAGCGCAGCGTGGACGTCACCGACGCCCAGGGCGGCACCATCAAGGACGAGGAGGTGCTGTCCGGCTTCGTTCGCCAGACCCAGACCTACGACGGTGACGGCGGGAACGTCGTCGCCGACGAGGTCTCCACGCCCTGGCTCGGCGCGATCACCGCGACCCGCGCCCAGTCCGGCGGCATGCCGCCCACCACCGCCCGCGCCATGAACACGGCCAAGGTGACCAGCCGCGTAAAGCTGGCCAACGGCAACTGGCGCACCAGCGAGCGCACGTCCACCTACGACAACACCCTCGCCACCCGCCCGCTCAAGGTCGACGACTGGGCTGACACCTCACGCCTCGACCAACGCCTGTGCACGATGTTCGAGTACGCCACCGCCCCCGATGGCTTACCCACCCCGTTGGTCTCGCGCACCCTGATCTTCTCGGGCGGCTGCGGCGAGCCCCCCAACCGCAACAACACGGTCGGCGACACCCGCACCTACTTCGACAACCTCCCCCTCGGCCAGACCGGCACCACCGCCGACCAGACCGGCACGGAGGTCCTGGAGCGCTACGACGGCTTCAGCACGCCGGTCTACCGCCTGAACGCCACGTCGACGTACGACGCGTACGGCCGCGTGACCACCACCACCAACCACACTCGGAGGGACGCCGCCCACCCGGGCGGCGCGGTCACCAAGACCGAATACACCCCGGCCACGGGCGCCCTGCCGTCGGAAGTCACGCACACCAACCCGCTGGGCTGGAAGTCCGTCAACACCCTCGACACCGGCCGCTCCCTGCCGGTGAAGACGAGGGACGAGAACGACCACGTCGCGGAACGCGAGTACGACGCCTTCGGCCGTATCGTCAACGTCTGGCAGCCCGGCCAGGAACGAGCCAGGGGCTTCAAGCCGGTCCGCACCTTCTCGTACGGCATGAACGGCACCAACGCGCCGTCGACCGTGCTGAGCAAGGCGCTCATGCCGGACGGCCAGACCTACAGCTCCACCTACACGATCTACGACGGCATCGGACGCATCCGCCAGACCCAGGCCACCACGGCCTCCGGCGTGGACGGTCGCCTGATCACCGACGCCCTGTTCGACTCGCAGGGCCGGCAGGTGAAGACGAGCGCCGCCTACTACAACGACGAGGCTCTGCCGTCGGCCGCACTGTTCCTGCCCAACGGCGGGGTCCAGCCCGACAGCAAGATCCCGTCCCAGACCTACCAGGTCTTCGACGGCCTGGGCCGTCCGACCGCCACGGTCTTCCAGTCGTACGGCGTGGAGCAGTGGCGCTCGAAGGCGGAGTACCTGGGCGCAGACGAGGTCCGTTCCGTCCCGCCCAACGGCGCCTTCGCCTCGGCGTCCATCACCGACGGTATGGGCCAGCGGGTGGCGCTGCGCCAGTACAAGGCCAACACGCCCACCGGCTCCTACGACGAGACGACCTACGGCTACAACGCCCAGGGCAAGGAACTATGGCGCAAGGACTCCGCAGGCAACGAGTGGACCTTCGCCTACGACCTCCTCGGCCGCGTCGTGAAGACGAGCGACCCTGACGCCGGCACCGGCACCACCACGTACGAGGACGCCAAGAACCAGATCACGGTCACCGACGCCCGCGGCAAGAGCGCCACCGTCGTCTCCGACATCCTCGGCCGGACCCTCGCCACCTATGAGGGCACGGTTGTCGACCCGGTCAAGCAGGTCGCCGGGTTCACCTACGACACCAAGGTGCTGGGCAAGCCCAGCAGCACCACCCGCTACGTCGGTGGCGTCGCAGGCCAGGCGTACGTCTCGGAGGTCACGGGCTACGACGGCGGCTACCGCCCGCTCGGCACCAAGACCACTATCCCGGCGTCCGAAGGCAAGCTGGCCGGCGTCTACGAGACCGCCAACACTTACACCGAACTCGGCAACTTGTGGAAGAGCAAGCAGCCTGCCATTCCCGCTGCAGGTCTCGGGGCCGAGACGCTCACCTTCAAGAGCGACATCATCGGAAACGTCGTCGCCCTCGACGGCCTCATCGGCTCGGCGCTGTCGCCATACCTGGTCGACACCCGCTACGACGCCTACGGCCGCGCGATCCGCAGCACGGTCGGCAAGACTGGCAAGCAGATCGTGTCGACCACCGACTACGACCTGGCCGCCGGCAGGCCGGTCCGCTCGTTCCTGGACAAGCAGACCTCCGCCAAGGCCGGCGTCGACGTCATCGACTACACCTACAACCAGGCCGGCCAGCTCACCTCGATCGGCAACACGCAGGACGGCACCGCCCGTGACCTGCAGTGCTTCACCCACGACTACCTGGGTCGCCTGACCCAGGCCTGGACTGACACCGGCGCCCAGACCACGGCTCCGCAGCCGTCGGTCCGCGGCATCGGCGGCTGCGCCAACACGGACGGCCCAACGGTGGACGGCGCTGGGAAGCCGAGCGTGGGCGGTCCGGCGCCGTACTGGCAGCAGTACGACTACGACAAGCTGGGCAACCGCACCAAGCTGGTCCGCAGGGACCCGACGGGCGACACGTCGAAGGACGCGACCGTCACCCAGACCTTCGGCACGGGCCCGAACACCCCCTCCACCGACCCGAAGACGGGCGGCGGCACGGGCGGCCCGCACGCGCTGATGACCTCCACGGAAACCGGCGCCGCCACGGGCACGAAGGTCATGTCCTACACGTACGACGCGAGCGGCAACACCACATCCGTCACCAGCACCCCGGGCACCAAGACCCTGACCTGGAACGACCAGGGCAAGCTCGACAAGATCACCGGCACCGGCGAGAGCGCGGGCACGAGCTACCTCTACGACACGGCCGGCAACCAGCTGATCCGCCGCGACCCGGGCAGCACCACGCTCAACCTGGGCAGCGACCAGATCACCCTGGATACCGCCAGCGGCAAGGTCTCCAACGTCCGCACCTACGGCGTCTCCGGCGGCCTGTCCGTCACCCGCACCACCAACGGCGGCACCTCGACCCTGACCTACCAGGGCTCGGACCACCACGGCACGGGCGGCGTCCAGTTCAACGCCACCGACCTCACCCACGTCCGCCGCCACTCGGACCCGTTCGGCAACGAACGCGGTACAGCGCCGGGCACGTGGGCGGGTGACAAGGGCTTCGTCGGCGGCACCAAGGAGAAGGCCACAGGCTTCACCCTCCTGGGCGCCCGAGAGTACGACCCGAAAACGGCTCGCTTCATCAGCCCGGACCCGATCATCGACCCGGGCGACCCACAACAGTGGAACGGCTACGCGTACTCCAGCAACAGCCCGATCAACAAGTCCGACCCCAGCGGAATGAAGGAGTTCTGCGACAACTTCACCAGCTGCACAGCCCCTCGTTCCAAGGGCGCTTCGGGTGGCAATGGCAATAGCACGGGTGACGCCCCGGGCAATGGTGGCTCGTCCGGTGGATCTTCCTCTGAACAGAAGGACTACGACGAAGCCCAGGACAAGGTCACCAAGGCCAAGCAGCGGACCGGTCAGCTCAAGCATGAGGTTGTCGAGCTCATCGGGGACCTGATCGGCTACAACGACGCCCGGGACTGCTTCACCAAGGGCGATGTGATGGCTTGCATCAACACGGCCTTGGGCGCCGTCCCCTGGGGCAAGATCGCGAAGGCGATCAAGGTCGGCATCAAGGCTTTCAAGATCTACAAGGAGATGAACAAGGCCTACGACGCCGTCCACGCAGCCGAACGCAACGCCTCCCGCGCCTCTGAAGCCCTCAGCCGCAGCAAGAAGGCGATTCAGGAAGCCCGGGAGGCCGAAGCGAAGGCGGCCAAGGCAGCCAAGGAGAAAGCCGGCTCGAAGTCCGAGAGCGACAGCGCAGGAACAGACTCCAAATCCAGCAGAAGCGAAGCGGACGGGGAAACCCAGTCCGCCAGCGCCGAATCCCGTGGTGGGAGCGGTTCGGAGGGCGGAGCCCCGGCCTGCAAGCTGAACAGCTTCCCGACCGGCACCCACGTCCTGATGGCCGACGGCACCACCAAGGCCATGGAGGACATCCAGGTCGGCGACAAGGTCATGGCGACCGACCCCCAGACGGGCGAGACCGCCCCGAAGGAGGTCACCAACACCATCACCACGCCGGACGACAAGGAGTTCACCGACCTCACTCTGACCGACGACGCCAACCCCCGCGGCCCGCCGGCGGTCATCACCTCCACCTACCACCACCCCTCGTGGAGCGAGACCCGCCACCAGTGGGTCGACGCCGGCGAGATCAAGATCGGCGAGAAACTCCGCCAGCCCAACGGCAGCACCCTCACGGTCCAGGCGACCCGTAACTACCCCTTCGCCGTCACCACACACAACCTCACGGTCTACGACTTCCACACGTACTATGTGCTGGCAGGCGCCACGCCGGTCCTGGTCCACAATTGTGGAGATGCCGATGAGCCGGTAAAGCTGTACCGATCCCCTCAGAAGGGGAATCGCGATTCAGAGGCAGGCGGGCTGAATCCGGAGAATCACAGGGCGACCGATTTGAACGGGCGTAACTTCGCCTACCTGGGAAATTCCCACTCAGTGGTGCGGCAGTATGCTGGCCAGGGTGTGTATGAAGACGGGTACCACGTGTTCACGATGAAGCCTGGGTTCTTGGATGAATTCCATCCGAGCGTCTATCGCCGATTCCATGACGATGACGGTGGGCTTCAATGGATCATCGAGGACATGGATTTCGATGATTTCAACTCCTTCATCGATCACGACAAGACCGAATGGGTACCCTGGAAGAAGGGTGTCCACTTCTGAGGGAGGGTTTCATGGAAGATCGTGACGGGATGTGGCAGCTCAGTGGGCTCCGGCAGTTCCAAGTCGTGCGCTGTGTCGTCACGGGACATCGAGGTCGTTTCGGCGTAGAGGTCTCGCTCGTTGATCCTGAATCAAGCGTTACGGCCTTCATCGATTTCGTCATGCTGACTGATGATGAGCGGCATCCGACACCAGCTGAATTCCCTCCAGTGGGTGACCTCCTTGAAGCTGTGACGCTAGATTTCATGCCGGGAGGTGAACTGCGTCTTTCGGCTCGCCCATCGTCGCTCGCGAGGCAACGGGGGGCGCAATGAGGGGACCTGAAAATCTGTTCGAAATGATGCCCGCTGGGACGGCATTTCGGCAGTGAATGCGCAACGGATTTTCTGACGCTTAGCGCTAATGAATAGGGAAAACTGCTGGGGAGTGCACGGACGCACTCCCCAGCAGTTTCCGTTCCATGGGTGTTGGGGCTTTGACGGCAACGGTGACGGCAACGTCAGCGGACGACGGCTGCGGCGGGTGGGTCGTCAGCGTCGTCGTGGGCGCCGAGGGCGTTGCCGAGGGTGTCGATGGCTTGGCGTTGGAGGCGGAGTCGGACGTGTGCGTAGACGCCGGCGGTGACGCCGATGTGGGCGTGGCCGAGGAGCTCCTTAATGACGACGAGGTCGACGCCTTGTTCCAGGAGCAGGGTGGCGGTCGAGTGCCGTAGGTCGTGGAATCGGATGCGTCGGAGTCCGGCCCGGTGGAGGAAGGTGCGGAAGCGGCGGGTGAGGTTAGCGGGGTCGAGGGGCTGGCCAGTGGGCGTGGTGAAGACGAGGCCGCTGTCTGTCCAGTCCGGCCCTGCGGTCGTGCGCTCCTTGTCGTGCTGCTGCTTGTGCTCCCTGAGGGAGTACAAGCATTCGGTGGGGAGTGCGATGCGGCGTTCGGATGCCCGGGTTTTGGTGGGCAGGTGGGTGAGTCCGCCGGTTCGGGTGCGCTGGAGCGAGTGGCGGATGGTGGCCGTTCCCGTGGTGAGGTCGAGGTCTTCCCAATGGAGGCCGAGGAGTTCGCCCTTGCGGAGTCCGGTGCGGAGGGCGAGTTCGTACAGCGCGTGGAGTCGGTCCGTTTGGGCGGCGCCGAGGAACTGCCGGGCCTCCGTTGCGGTAAGCGGCCGGAACCGTCTGGGTCGGTGCACAGTGGTCTTAACATTCCGGGCGACGTTCCGGGGCAGCTCGTCTTCGCGGAGCGCGTGTTCCAGCGCCGATTTGAGCACCGAGTGCACGTACGTGACGGTCGAGGGGGACAGGCGCTTCTGGCAGCACTCGCCGACCACGCAGCACTTCTTCCGTTCGGTGTCGAGTCCCTGGGTGCAGCACTGGCAGGTGGTGCGGAGCCGGTCGAGGAAGGTGCGGATGTCCTTGGCCGTGAGGCGGGCGATCTTCTTGGTGCCGAGGCCGGGGATGAGGTGGAGGCGAACGCAGGCGGCGTATCGGGTGTGAGTGTTCTCCCGAAGCCGGTGGACGGCGACGTTGCTCAGCCAGTAGGTGAGGTAGTCGCCAACGGTGCTGTCGGCGGTGGCGATGGGCAGGCCGCGGTTGCTGTCGGCGATCTTCTCGGCGAGTTTGTCGGCGGCTTCTCTCCGCGTGCTGCCGTAGACGCGGACGCGCTTGCTGGTGCTGTTGGCGGCGAGGACGTAGCTGGCGGCTTCCCAGCGGCCGTCTTTTCGCTGGTAGATGGTGCCTTCGCCGTTTGCGCGGGCCTTCTTGCGCTTGGGGGCGGTCATCGGGCGGCCTCTTCCAGGTGGTGTTGGACGTAGTCAGCGAGGGCGTGGGCGGGGATGCGGCGGGCGCGGCCGATGGTCAGGGAGGCCAGGCGGCGTGTGCGCAGGAGGTCGTAGAGGGCGGAGCGGCCGATCTTGAGGCGGGCCATGGCCTCGGGGACGGTGAGGAGTTCGTCGTCACGCACCTGCGGCCATCGCCTGTTCGCGCGTTGGTCCGCCGCCGATGAGGGCGGCGAGGCGTTCGAGGTCGGGTGTGAGGCCGGTGCCGTCGTAGGCCCAGTGGGCGAGGACGAGGGTGGTCGGTGAGATCGGAGGGGTGTGGCGGCGGTGCCAGGCGGCGCGGGCGGCCCGGAGGGCACCGAGGGTGGTGGAGTAGGCGCGGGTCTTGGTGGAGAAGTGGCCGCGGAAGCCGAGCATGTGGGCCCACTTGCGCAGGTTCAGGTGCTTGAGGTCGTCGCGGTTGCCGAGGGTCCAGGCGGTGCGGATCATGCGGGCGGCGTGCTCGGGTACGGACTCGAACCAGAGGTCGGTGATCCTCTTCAGCCGGTGGTTGAGGCTGCCGGTGGCGGCTTCGGTGCCCTTGGTCGCGTACTTGGCGACGTATCCGGCAACCTTGCCCTCGGTGATCGTGGTCCCGCCCTGGAAGGCCGCGGATCGGATGATCCTGGTGTCGACCTGCTCGCCGAAGGCGAAGGAGTGCGTGAGATTTTTGAGCGTGGGCCCGTCGACGTGGGCTCGGGCGGCCGCGAGCCGGATGGAGTCGGCGAGGAGTTCGGGGGTGGCCCATGCGGGTGGTGGGGTGTAGGGGCCTGCGGGGCCGTCGAGGCGGATGACGGCGTGGAAGTGGATCAGGCCGCGTTGCTGGTACTCGGCGACCTTGGCGGACGAGACCCGGACGACCCTGGAGAGCAGGCGCTGCGGGACACCGGCTGCGGCGGCGATGGTGCGGCGCAGGTGGAGCATGAAGCGGGCCCACAGGGCGGGGGCGTGGGCGTTCCACAGCACCGCGCCGGTGTAGTCGTACCGCTCGGGGTCGAGCGGGGTGCCGAGGCGCGGATCGTCCTTGGTGTGGGTGCGTCCGCATCGGCAGCGGGGAGAGCCGCCCGTGCGTCGGCCGTGGACCGGCCCGTACGACGGTGCTGTGAGCGTGGCGAAGACGCGGGGGTGTGTGGCGACCTGTTCGGGGATGTTCTTGCCGCCGCGCAGGCCGGCGGCGATGAGGTGGTAGGTGTCCTGGCGGTAGAGCTCGGCGCAGGAGGGGCAGCGGGTGCTGCGGCGGTTGCCGCAGCGGACCAGGAGGTGCCCGGCGGGAAGTTCCTTGGACTTCAGTTCGCGCAGGATCTCGCTGGTGAAGGCGTCGATCTCGGTGCGCTGCCCTTTGAGCCGGATCGGCTGGGCACAGCCACCCAGGGTGGACAGCTGCCGTACCAGGCCGAGCAGGTCCTGGTACCCGGTGAAGGCGGGCAGCGCGGCCGTGGCGGTTTCGGGGCGGGGGATTGTGGCGGTGGGGTTGTGCGGTGGCATGCTGGCGGGACCTCTCTGCGCTGCGGCACACGCGTGTGCTGTGGACGGGTAAGGGAGGGAGGCCCCGGCAGGGGCGAGGGTTTGGCGACTACACGCCCTTGCCGGGGATCACTGCGAAGCGGGACCAGGAGGCGGCGGTCACGCGGCCTTGTCCAGGTCGACGCGGTCGGGCAGGTCGCGGACCTTGAGCCCTTCGGCGCACATGAGGTCGTTGATCTGCCAGCAGGCTTCGGTGGGCAGGTAGACCGAGCGCAGCCGGACGGGGGTGCGCAAGTCGCCGACGGAGGCGATGGAGACGCCCTGGGGCATGGTGCGGTCGGCGGCGGTGATGTCCAGTTCCCGGCCGTCGGGGAAGAGGTGCAGGAAGTCCTCGACGGTGTCGACGCGGTGGCAGATCCGGGCGGGCAGATTGGTCCGCACGGCGGTGGTGAGCACGTCGGCGGAGGGCTTCTGGGTGAGCAGCCACAGCCGGATACCGAACTTGGCGCCCTGGCTGGCGATGGCCAGCAGTTCGGCCTCGAAGCGTTCGCGGGCCTTGCGGTCGGGGTGCCGGGTGTAGTTCGCCACCTCGTCGATCACCACGAGTAGCAGCGGCAGCTCGGGGCTGAATTCGGTGATGCGGTCGGTGCGGCCGGACCAGAACAGCCGCTCCCGGCGCTGCATCTCCTCACGCACCCAGCGCAGAATCTCGGTCGGCTCGTCGGGGTGGACGGCGTCGGAGACCTTGTAGGCGGTACGCCACCAGGGCGCGACTGCACCGAGGTTGGGGTCGATCACGATCAGCCGCACGTCCCGCATCAGCGACGCGTAGGCGAGGAGGGTGTTGACGGTGATCGATTTGCCGGAGCGGGTGAGGCCGGCGATGAGGGCGTGGGCGGAGTAGGCGAGGTTGAGCACGATTGGTGTGCCGTCTTCGTCCCAGCCGAGCAGCACGTCATCGGTGGAGACGAACTGCCCCGGTCGGCACACCGGGGAGCCGTCCGGGCCGAGCAAAGGTGAGCGGATCACCGCCTCCAGCGGCTCGCGCCGGAAGCCTCGCGCGACGATCACTCCGGGCTTGGGCTGGCTGATCCGGATGCGCCGCATACCCCAGGCGTCGCACAGGCCCTCGGATGCCTCTAGCCAGGCGCTCAGCCCGACCTGCGGCAGGGCATCGGCGGTGACGGTGACGCCGAAGGCGTCGGCGCGGGTGCGCAGGCGTGGCACCAGCACGCGCGGCTTGGTCGCTTGCTCCTGCGGGCCGTACTGCTGGAGCACGGTCGGGGTGGCGTCCTTGACTGCAAGGCTCAGCATCGGGGCGAGCCGCTTCCAGCCCCACCGCATCCGCCGCGCCTGCCGCAGACTGACCCGGGTCTCGGCATCGGCCTGGTACCAGCGGGCGAAGCAGTACCCGGCCCAGCCCAGCAGTCCGAGCGCGCCGAGGCCGGAGACGACCAGAAGCGCGACCCCAAGAGAGTTCTCGGGCATCAGGCGCCTGCCTTGACGGTGATCGCGTCAGCGCGAACGGAGACACCGTGCCGGTCCTTGCCGTTGATCTCGTTCTCCCAGGCCGAGGCGACAAGCCCGGTGAAAGCCACTGGCAGGCCGACCTTCAGTCCCTTGCCGAGACCCGGCTCCGGGACCTTTACGGAGATCACTTCGGCGCGGCCGTTGAACGCGAACATCACGTCCACCAGGTGCACGTGGGCGCCGGTGCCCCGGTCGATCGCGGGCTGTCGGCCCTCGCGGTCCTTGAAGTGCGGCCGGGGCTCGGAGGCCAGGATCATCAGGGCCTGGGACTGGTCAATGGGCATGGTCTTCACAGCAAACCTCCAGGTAGAGGGGTGCGAGTCACCCGTGTGGGTGATCGCGTGCCGCAACCCTACATTCATTCCATCCGAAGTCCATCCCTATTGAGTTCCATCCGTTCTTGCGGTGGTCCATCCGTCAGGCGGCTACTCTGACCCCGTGAGGCCGCTGAGCTGGTGAAACGCGACAGTCAGTGGGCGGCCTGCGGCGGGTGGAATCGGACTGGGACCAGGGATGGACATGGCTGCTGCTGACGAAGCGCGCTTGACGTTCGAACGCATCGCGGACGACCTGCGGCAGCAGATCCGAGACGGCGAACTGCGGCCCGGCCAGCTCCTGCCGACGCAGAGCCAGCTCATGCAGACCTACAAGGCATCGAGCCTGACCGTGCAGAAGGCCATCCGGCTGCTCAGGAACGAGGGCTGGGTCATCGCCCGCCAGGGACGCGGCACATTCGTCACGCGCTCGGCCGACTTCGAGGACGCCTTCGAGAAGGTCGCAGGAGACCTCCAGCAGCAGATCTACTCCGGCACCCTGGCCCCCGGTGCCAGACTGCCCGCGCGCGAGGTCCTGGCGGAGCACTACGCGGTGCCGCTCAACGTGGTCACCAACGCCATCGCCCTGCTGGCCGGTAACTTCCTCCTGCGTTACCCCGGTGAGCTGCCCGGCGACGAGGTCTACGTGCGCGACTGGGACGACCACGGCTTCGCCACCCAGCTCACCCACGGCCGCCTGGTCCGCAAGATCAGAGACGGATCACTGGCCAGGGGAGCCACGGTCACCGTGGACGAGGTGGTTGACACGATCGGCGGCGACCCGGAATCCGCCGACCAGGCCCTGACCTTCCTCGCCCTGGAGGGCAGGATGAAGAAGGCCCACCAGCGCAACGGGTCGATGGCGTACGTCGTCGTGGGGGGCGAGTTCGGCACTGAGGTGCCGGTCACGGTGCAGCCGGTGGACGAGTCGTCGACCGCCCCTCAGAAGGAGTTCCCGGCGGAGGCCGGAGTAGCGGATCTGGCCTACAAGCTGGAACGAGCCCTGGAGCGGATCGAGGAGCTGGAGGAGCGCGTCGAACGCCTCGAAGGCCGCGACGCCAACTGAGGCGGGTATGCGAACGGCAGCGTCCCCGAAGGCCGCAGACTGGCCTTCGGGGACGCTTCGCGTGGATCGGTCAGGGCTGGTATTCGTAGCCGATGGTGAACCGGGGCGGCAGACACCACTCCCCGTACTCGATGATCCCTTCCGCGTCCGACCAGCGGTGGGCGCCGGCCAGGATAGGGGAGCCGATCGGCAGTCCCAGTGCGTTGGCCTCTCGGGCGTCGGCGGGGCGGGCGTGCATGTCGTCGCGGGCGTGGGTGATCGTGCGCCCGGTGGCTTCCAGCACTCGGGCGGACAGTCCGTGATTGCGGCCCGGGGCGGTGTTCAGCAGGTCCGGTACGAGGGCGGCGAACGGGGCCGGGTACCAGGTGACGGCGAACACGGTCCGGGTCTTGCCCCGGCCGGCCAGCCACTCGCGCCGGACTACCTGGTCCCCGGGTTCCAGGTCGAAGATCTCCGCCACATACAGCGGCGGGATGATCAGTTCGGCGGCCGTCACTCGGCTTGTCTCGCCCTCTGCCAGGAACGACTTGACCCGCTGGACCCGGGCCAGCCGGTCCCGCGCCGACAGCGTCCAGCGAGGGTCGTCGGCGACGTAGGTGCCGCGCGGGGTGGTGCGGATGAAGTTCTCGACCTGGAGGGCCTGCAAGGCTCGGGAGACGGTGGCGGCCGCGGCCTGCCACTGGCCGGCGATCTCCCGGTTCGTCGGCAGCTTGGCGCCCGGCTCAAGCTCTCCCGACAGGATGCGTTCCCGGAAGTGATCCGCGATCTTCGTGAACGTCTTGGGACTGGGCATAAGGCGTGCCCCTCCGTTGAGTTGACGTGATGTCAGTGGGAGCACACTAGTGCACTGCGAACCGTAGCGGGAGTGCTTCGGCCACTCGAATACTGAACTAGAGCACCGGCCTGTCAAGAGGTCGGCCATGTGACGTTCGAGAGGTGGCGATGTGCAATGACGGAGCCGACCAGGTACTCCACCCAGCCGGTCGAACTCCCCTTGCGCCTGGAACTGGAGCCGACTCCCGTTGAAGGCTGCGCGGGCTGCGCCGAACTGGCCAACGTACGCGACCGGGCCCGCACGTTCGGCGACATGGCCACCGTCAGCGACTGCAACGTCTACATGCGACGCCACCCCGAGGGTCACCAGTGAGCCCCCGCGCCGTATACCGGCACATCACCCGCACCATCCGCCACGCCCCTGAAGGCGGCATCACCTACGAGGCGTTCTGCACCGCTGCCAACTGCGAAGCCGAATCCGGACCTCACGCCGAGCAGGAAGCCGCACAGGACTGGGCACTCCGCCACACCGGACGCACCGGTCACAACCTGTTCAGACGCGTCTTCACCGACCACGCCAAGGTCACCCGAGCCGAATAGAACCACCACCCCCAGCCTGAACAGGACCCACAACCCGCAGACCATCGCCCCAGGCCAGCAGCCAGCCGGACGCTCGGCAACCGACCACGGCGTACCGCCGAAGCAAGATGCGTCCAAACTTTCTCTACGTCTTCAAGGCGACCCGCTGACGCGGGTCGCGCGCGGCACGGCCGCTCACCCGGCCCGCTCTCGGCTTCGCCACCGCGGGCCGGCCAGCGACCAGGCCGCGCAGAAACAGCGCAGCGTTGCGCCGGAAGCGAGGGGAAGGCGGATGCGCCCGCACGACGAGCGCCAGGCGGACGGTCGGGCGATGGCGGGGAGTTGGCCGGGGCGGAGGCCCGGAGGTGGGGTCGGTCGGCTCCGTGGGCTTTACCCACCTCCCCGGGTCGGGGCCCTCGTCGGGCAAGGCCAGGGGGCCACTCGTTCAAATTCCGGGCAGGATCACGACCTGCCCGAGTTGCCGTGCCGGCGTACGGCCCCCTGACCATGCCCGACCCCAACCCGGGCAGGACACCGGCCAAAGCCCACTCCACCGCCCTCACGCGCGTAGCCGTCTGACGGCAACGCCGACGGCAACAGGGGCGTACAGAGGGGAACTTCCACGCACATCCACGGACTGGCCGAATTGCGCTGACCTGCAAAAACGCAGATGACGGCACCTCAGCCAGCACACGTACTATGTGCTCGCAGGCGCCGCGCCAGTCCTAGTCCATAACTGTGATGGGGTGGCAACGGTCCATTTGGACCCAGAGAAGAAACACGCCTTGATCACCGTGCAGGCGCATGACGGCGAAGTCATGCACACTGAGCAGTGGGGAGGGGTTGATGTGGCCACCAACGGAGTCAGGCATTTTAAACCCGAGACCCTTTCTCCGTTCACCATCAACGTACGAGTTGAACTTCCGCGAGTTCAAGGGGCCCTGTCCTACATCGAAACGCAGATCAGCCGAACGGCTAAAGGGACGTACCCGCCCTACAGTCTCGGTAGGCAGAGCTGTGTAACGTACTGCATGAACGTACTTGAGGCTGGCGGAATCGAAGGACTTCCCAAGACTACGGGCCGCGCGACAGACTGGCTCCGAGAACATCATGGTTGATGAAAGGAGCGGAGTGTCAGTACCGCCGAACTGGGGATGGCTGGATGAGATGCCGGATGAATGGGATCCTCCAGAGGAGCTGTTGGCCCCATCCAACTCCATCGAAAATAATCTAGCTATCAAGATCCTTTCGTCCGAACTTGTCGGAGCTAAGATCTCAGAGTGGACAGGCCGCTTCATCGTGGAGCAATCGCTCCTTTCGGTTTGGCTTCACGAAGCCAAGCAGGGCGATGCGGAGATGGCTGTGCGCCTTTCAGGGGAAGCGCTTGAGCAGACACGTCTCGTCTTTGAGGCGTGGAAGCCGCTTGAAACGCTTTTGTCTCCGCACGGTGCGCGCCCTGACGGTCGTAATGAGGTTCGGGAGCAGGCTGCCAGATTGGTGGCCACACTTCGGCGGTCTGTTGATGCACTGAGAGCCATGCGTGGTCTTACCTCTTGAATTTCGGCAAACGAGCTGGAGGCGGTGGCAGGGATCGCCGTTTGATGGCTTGACGGCAGTCGTGACGGCAACGCTGGTGGCGCTGCACAGGCCTGGGGTGACGGGACGTGGACCGCACCCAGGCGTCTGCGTCGGACGAGCAACCACACCTGCTACCCAACCAACGGTCCTGGCCTACCGCCGGGGCCGTTGGCGCGTCCAAACTTTCTTTACGTCTTCAAGGCGACCCGCTGACGCGGGTCGCGCGCGGCACGGCCGCCCACCCGGCCCGCTCTCGGCTCCGCCACCGCGGGCCGGCCAGCGACCAGGCCACGCAGAAACAGCACAGCGTTGCGCCGGAAGCGAGGAGAAGCCGGACACGCCAGCACGGCGAACGCCAGGCCGATGGCGTGGCGACGGCAGGGAGTTGGTCAGGGCGTAGGCCTGGAGGTGGGGCCGGTCGGCTCCGTGGGCTTTACCCACCTCCCCGGGTCGGGGCCCGCGTCGGGCAAGGCCAGGGGGCCACTCGTTCAAATTCCGGGCAGGATCACGACCTGCCCGAGTTGCCGGGCCGGCGTACGGCCCCCTGACCATGCCCGACCCCAACCCGGGCAGGACACCGGCCAAAGCCCACTCCACCGCCCTCACGCACGTAGCCGTCTGACGGCAACGCCGACGGCAACACAGGCGCACCACGGGGCACTTCCACGCACACCCACGGACAGGCCGGAATTCGCTGACCAGCGAAAACGCAGCTGACGCCCGCCCGGCGAGCACACGTACTATGTGCTGGCTGGGGTCACCCCGGTCCTCGTCCATAACTGTGGTGGTACCGCTACGGTTCTCTATGACCCTGATGTTCCACCTACCGGACACGCCGTGATTCGAATTGACATGGCCGACGGTTGATCGCGACTCACCGAGCAGTTTATCCACGGGCCTCCCACCAGGCAGGGCGGACTTACCGGCCGTGCGACCACAGGCGCGGACGCTATTGCTGGCGATCTTGGCCCTAACACAAGGTCGCTCACTTTCGACCTCCCCGATGCAGAAGCGGCCTACGAGGCTCAGAGAGGGACCATTGGTGCGGACCTTGGCGGGTACGACGGGTTTGATAATAGCTGTGTGACCTATTGCTTCGACATCCTGCGGGCTGGCGGGGTTAATCTCCCTGAAGGGCGTCGCGGGATGGCCGTGTTACGAGGAAGGATGAACAGAGGGTGAGTCAGGTGGGCGGCCCGTCGCAGTACACCAGAGTATTGACGGAGATTATTGTCAGCCCGATCGTTGGTGGATTGCACCTCCGTCGAGTTGGTGAACTTCTCGTTGCGCGCGACGAGCTGAACGAGCGATTTCTGGATCGAAGTAAGCGGAAATTCTCGGATTCCGAGTTCGACGAAATGATCGTTCAGTCGTCAGAACTTGATGACGAATACGTCCGTGTGTGGCGATCTTGCCAAGAAGGAACTCGTGAGTGGCGTCACTCTGAAGGCTTGCCGTCGTTGGCTCTCGCGCTGAAGCAAGCCGCCGATTACTACCGTGGTGTTGCATCAGCCGCCTGATGCTGAACAGGAATGGAAATCGAGCGGCCCCACCAGGTTCATTCTGGTGGGGCCGCTTGCGTGCGCTGGGGGCGCCTGACGGCAGTAGTTGACGGCAACGTCAGCGGACGGGTGCTGCACAGAGCGGCGGTTCGCCGCGGTCGTCGGGCTGTCTGGTGGCGTCGTCGGAGCGCCGGAGAGCGCGGCCGAGGAGGTCGATGGCGTCGCGCTGGAGCCGGAGCCGGAGCCGGAGCCGGAGTCGGACGTGGGCGTAGACGGTGGCGGTGACGCCGATGTGGGCGTGGCCGAGGAGTTCTTTGATCACGACGAGTTCGACGCCTTGCTCCAGGAGCAGGGTGGCGGTGGAGTGCCGTAGGCCGTGGAAGCGGATGCGGCGGAGTCCGGCCTGATCGAGGAGGGCGCGGAAGCTGCGATTGAGGTTCGCCGAATCGATCGGCCCTCCTGCCGGCGTGCTGAAGACGAGGCCGTTGTCCTTCCAGCCCTCCACTGCACCGTCACGCTCTCGGTCCTGTACGTCACGGTGTTCCTTCAACGAATGGATGCACTCGCTGGGGAGGGCGATGCGTCGTTCGGATGCGCGGGTCTTGGTGGGCAGGGCGGTCAGGCCGCCGGTCTGGGTGCGCTGGAGGGTGCGGCGAATGCTGGCAGTGCCTGTCTGGAGGTCAAGGTCTTCCCACTGAAGGCCGAGGAGTTCGCCCTTGCGGAAGACCTGCTCCACACCGCACTGGTCGTCCTTGCAGACCAGGCTTACGACGACGCGCAGCATCTGGGGGACCAGTTCCTCGCAGAGGCTGACTCCTCCACCTGGGGGGTTTTCGACCGAATGCCCCCGCTCACATGGACAGCCGACCACCGCTGGCGTCGTCGCATGGCGCGTGCCTTCGACGACCTGGCCGCCGACCTTGCCAGGGGAAACTGGCCCAACCCCAACTGCACCGCGGAGGAGATGGCACTGCACCTGGCCATCGAAGACGCCCCGACCTACCTCGAAGACCGCCCTGCAGAGGACGACCACAACGCCCTCCCGGAACACGAGGACGACTACGGCTGGGACAGCTGCTCCGACCTGATGTTCCAGGACCACGATGTCCTGATGCTCTTCCACTCCAAGTTCACCGGCATCGAGGACCCCGACCACCCCGCGAACCAGTTCCTGGGTGTGGGCGACCTTCGAGAGGCTGCCTGGTTCGACCCGTTCGACAACCGCGGCATCCGGGACCCCCGGCGAGGCTTCCGGCGATGGACCACAGTTCCTCGCGCTGGTCTGCTGGGGCCAGTGCGAGGAACTCCTCCCCGGCGCCGCCTACTGCGCCCAGTCGATGCCGAGGTCTGCGAGCGTGCCGAGTTGCGCCTGGCGAGCTCGGCGCGAGATTCCGGTGCAGAGGCCGTCGTGGTCGGTAGTCAGTGGCATGTCCGGGCTAGCGGCAACGTTCGTTCCGTTTCTCCGTCCGCATGGAGGAACCGTTCGGCTTCCTGACGGATTCGCTCCCATTGTTCGTGTGTCCTGAGTCCCTGGGCGGTCCAGACGGTGGCGCCCTCGTCAGCGGTCAGGCGGTTGAGCAGGTCGTTCATGCGGGTGAGGTCGGACAGTGCTTCGGGGGCGAGCCACCCCACGTCGCCGAGTTGCGGTGCCATCACGACGGCGTCATCGAAGTTCAGCGCGATCTCGTCGACCGGGACGTCGTGCTTCTCCAGCCAGGCCAGCTGGTCGGGTGCGGGTGCCGCCAGCAGCGCCACGGCGGCCAGGAGCTGCCGGTACGGGCCTTCTCCGGTCGTGTTGTTCATGATCCGATCATGTCAGCGGGCTGGCCGACTGTCGCACGGTTTCGCACGGACGTGACAGGCCACCACCCGGGCCGGGGTACTGAGGGCAGGTGATGAAGCCGTCGAACCGTTTCTCCGTCTTCTCGTCGGAGAGGTCACCGCCGATGGCGTGCCACCGTGTGAACTTCATGGCGAAGGACAGCCGGATACAAAAGGCTTCGGACATGTAGTTGACCACGGCGAATGCCGTCCCACCCGCGTCCTCGGACGGGCCGAGTTCCTCGATCAGACGACGAAGCACCGGGACTACGGCCCCCTCCTCCAGCCAGCACTCCCGGACGGCTGCGACGACGCCTCGTCGCCGCGCGAGGTAAGCGGACATTTCCGCCGAACCCGGCCCGAGGGTGGCTTCCGACTCTCCCCAGCACTGCCGGGCCCTGGCACCAATGCGCTGCAGTCGCGCATCGCCATCCTGTTCGTCCCTTGTGGGTTCTGGCCGCACGGATCCTCCCCTTCCCATTCGGTGCGCCAGCCCTTCTGTCACACCACGGAGACCTTCATAGTCGGCCTGGTGACGGGCGATTCCGTTGGGCCGTTGCCGCACGGCCCGGATCCTCCAGCGGGCGGCACCGTCGGCCTGGCCCGGCATCGCCGCCGCGATGGGCGGTTTTCGATGCCGCGGTGATCGACGTCGCCCGGGTCCTCACCGATGCCCACCGGCCGGGTCCGGGCCGGGGCCAGGCCGTCGCCGCGGCCGCCGCCAACACCCCCGCCCCCACGACGGTCCCGGCCGCTCCTACCGCCCCGGCTACCGCAGGCGGAGTCCGGGTTCCGGCCGACGACCCGTGGGCACCGCCCACCCGAACGGTCCCATGCGGCATCGGGCCACGAATTCTCAGGAGCACCCGTCTGGCCGACCTGGTGAACACTCTCGACCCCAAGCTCGTCGCCGCGGTCCTCGGCATGCACCCCGAAGGCATCATGATCTACTTTTCGGACCCTGCCGATGCAGGACGCCTGCCCGACCAGCAAGAACGGAGACAGTAAGGTGCGACACCTCACCCGATCCTTCGCAGTAGGAGCGTTGCACCGCGGGAGGCAGGTCGAGCAATTCCTCGGCGGCTTCGAACACGAGGGCCGCCAGGCGCTTCGCTGGATCGCCCTCGGCCCAGACCGCCAGGGCATCACCATCTTCCTGAGCGAAGTGGAAGACGCTGGCACCACCACCTACTCGGCCATCGACAACTTCCCTCCGATCGATCCCGGTGACGAGACCTGGGGCAAGGTCATCGCCACGAAGTCGACCCCCGAGGAGGCACTCGACCTTGCCGAGAGCGAGCTCGGGGCTCGACCAGACCGCTGGGTCAACGAGGCCGTTGTCTGCTCCGAGTACCACGATTACAAGATGGCGGCGCAAGACGAACTCCCGACGCCGTGAGGTTTCGGCGCCGCCTCGCACACGTTCGCCGGAACATGTGCGCTTTGCCGAAGGACTCGTTGGAGGCGATGGTGACGCTGTTCTTCTCCTCGCGTTCGGTCAGGACCTGGAAGAGGAGTTCGGCGCCGCGGCGGTCGAGTTCCATGTAGCCGAGCTCCTCGAGTACCTCTTCGGTCCGGGGGAGCGGGACGAGCACGTCGACCCCATCTTGTTGCTGCCCGGGATCCGGACCTGCCCTGCCCGGCCCGCGACCCCGGCCGGATGACGCTCGCCGGCCCGGGCCTGCTCCTGGACGCCCCCGTCGAAGCTTTGCGCGGCCCGCGCCCGGCCGAGCACGTGTGGCACGCCGACGCGCGCACCTGCCGTCACTCGACCCGGCCGGAGCGGATGCTGCGCCCGGCCCAGCGGCCTCAACCTGTCGCCAGACGTCGGGTATCCGTCCCGGCGCCGGTCGTTTCGTGGGCACGCACGGCGGGGGAGCGGCCGGATTCGAACCGGTTTCCCACTGAGCAAGAGGGCACGTCTACCTCTGCGCTACACCCCCGCGGTACGCGCACCTTATGAGTTCCCGCCCTGACCCCTGGTTTTCGAACCTGCCGTTCGCAACCGTCCTGCGCAGGGCAACGCCCGCCTCCGAGGGCCCCGGCCTGTCTGCTGGTCGATACGGCCCGACGGGTACCGGCGGAGCCGTATGCGAGCCGCCCGTGGGCGGAAATGCGCGGCCGGGTGGTCAGGTCGTCTCGGCGAAGTCGCGGAGGCCAGCGCCGCCCCGTAGAAAACCCGCCCGGACCACGGCCCGGATGGCCTCGATCACCGGCCCTTGGTCACCTGGCCGCATCATGGCGAGCGGGACCTTGACTTCCGGTTCGCCGGCCTGACGACAGCGGATCACCTACCTGAGGCGCCCTGCCTCCTTCACCTCGCAGCCCGCCCCTACGCGACGTCCGGCGATCGCCGGCAGCCCAGGCTGTCCCCAGCCCCCCAAAAAAGAGCAACTACACGCGAACAAACAACCGTTGGACCGCTCCCGACCCCCCTTGAGGATGCGCCCTCGCCATGAGCGCCGAACCCGGCCCGCTGTGATCCCCGGGGCGGAAATCACCTGCGTACGCCGTCCCTTCGGTCTGTAGGGTGGCGGGCGACCAGTACAAGAAAGCTCGCCTCGGGCGGCTCTGCCCACAGGGGGATCCACCACCATGCGCACGTTCGTAGCCGCTGCCGCGGTCTCGTCCGCGATCATTCTCGGCCTCTCCACCACCGTGCCCGCCCACGCCGCCGAACCCGATGGGCCGGCGGACGCGGGCTTCGTCTCCGACGCCCTCACACCCGCCGACCTTTCCGAGGAGGGGGCCATCTTCGGCGAGGAAGGCCCTGACTCCGCCGCGGTCTCGCAGCCGCAGGGCGCTCCGAGCGCCGGCGTTTTCTACACCAACGGCGACAACGTCCACATATCCAGCACGGCCCCGGCCGCCGCGTCCGGGCACGGTTGGTGGGTCAAGATCAGCGGTCCCGGCACCAAGGCCAAGGTCACCATCGAGCTGCAGGCACTGGACTACCGCGACAACAAGTGGAAGACCGTCGCCACCGGCAGCAAGACGGTGTACTCCGGTACCGGCAGCGCCAACCGCGCCGCCGCCCGCAAGGTCTGCACGAACCGCATCATGCAGGTGCAGTGGCGCAGCCGGATCGACGTGGACATCATCGGTGTCAATGACTCGCCGGAGAAGGCCGTCACCAAGACCCAGAAGCTGTGGTGCGGCGCGTTCTGACGCCCTGACTTGTCGTTCTGACGCAACCTCGGTGTCCTGCCCCTGCGATCGGGGCAGGACACCGCCCCAGCGAGCACGAGGAGAGCGCCGTGCCGGAAGCCTCCATTCCCGCCCCCATGATCATGGGGGTCCACGGCGTACTCGCCCTGCACCCCTGGGTGAACGCCGAGACCCAGGACGTCTTCGCACTCGCAGTCAGGCGTACGGTCGCCTACGGCTGGAGCTCCTTCCACGCAGCAGGGCCGCACGGCGTGCGCTGGGGCCACAACGACGCGGGTGGCGACTGGGGACAGCAGGGGCGCGACCGCCGGACGGGCGAGGCCGAGAGGGTGCGCCAACTCGCCTGGCTGCAGGTCGACGTCGCCGACGCACCGCCGGGGCAGCGCCTGCCCGTGCTCCCGATGGCCACCGTGCTCGGCGACGCCCTCCACCGCGTCGGCGACTTCCGCCTCACCGGCCTGCACACCGTAGCCCCCTTGTACGAGGCACGGGACGCCCGCGCCGACCTGGCCGTGGCCGCCGAGTGGTTCGCCCTCGCCGATCCCGTCCGCTCGGCCGGGTTCACCGTCTCGGTCGCCGGCACGAAGACCGCCGACCTCCCAGGTCGGATGCCCGAGATCCTCGCGGCCGCCCGTGAGAGCTCGTACGGGCAACTCACCATCGAGCCGGAGCCGTCCGATGACGCCACCTTGGAGTCCGGGCTGGCGCTGCCCCTGGCCGGGGAGACGGAAACGGGCCACCTCCGGTACGGGCAGTCCTTCCGCTGCACCGCCCGCGAATGGTCGCTGGACTGCGCCACCTGGGTCACTGAGATCCTCATCGACGCTCTCCGCGCGACAGGCGTCACCCAGCCGGCGCTCGTCAAGGTGTCGAGGACCCCGCGCGTCGGCGGCGCCCAGGTCCTGTCCGGCGGATCAGGGCGGTAGCCGTAGTCGTTCCTTCTCCACGCCGGCCGCAGTGAGCAACGGTGACGGCCGACACCCCGCTGACCGCGCTCGTGGAGGCGGCGGAGGCTGCCGCCGACTGGCACCGGGTTCCCGTTCCGCTGGCTGCGCATACCCGGCACTCGACGTACCGGACATGGATGTCCTGATCGGGCTCGTCGACGAGAACCGCACCTGAGCACGGTCCGCCCCCGGTCCGCCCCGTCACCGCTTCCTGGCGCCGGGCCGGGTTCGGCTGAGCGTCCCGAACCGACGTCCAACTCCGAAGCCCTCGCCGAGGCAGCGCAGACCCCACCGGCTGGTGATGACCATCAACGACGCCGCCCGCCGCGCCACCCAGGCGGGTCGTCGACGACCCGGGTACGGGGCGTCGCCACCATCGGCCGTCGCTGAGACCGCACACCGGCCCTGCATCGAACCGGAGAAAGGGATCGACGCCGACGACGAGCGTCGACTGCTGGACGCGGCACGGTTCGCGGCACCGCACCTCCTGCGCGCCCTGAACCTGCCGGAGGCCGAGCGGCGCATGCGACGGGACACGCTGCGCGCGGTGCTCCACCGTTCCGGCCCGCCCGCCGACGAGGCCGCGGACCTGCTGGGACTGCGGCCCGGTACGGAGTTCTGCCTCACCGCCTTCGCGCCCGCCCTGCCGGCGGGCGCGGATCCGGCGCTGCTCACGCAGGCCGAGTGGGTGCTGATGCGGCACTGCGCCGCGCACCGGGCGACCGCGACCGTGGCCGCCGCCGCCCACGCCGTGTACGTCCTGCTGCCCGCGACGGGGCAGGCGGCGGGCCACCGGTTCGCGGACGGCGCGCTCGCGGCCGTCCGCCGATCGGTGGGTGACGGCGCGCGGGCGGCGGTGTCCGGGCCGTACACCGACCTCGGCCGGTCCGCCGCACTGTGCCGCGAGGTGGACGGCATCCTGCGGGCCACCGCGCACCGGGGTCCGGGTCGGCCGGTCGCCACGACCTCCGACGTACGGCACCGGATCCTGCTGGACCGCCTGGGCGACGAGCTGGAGCGGGACGCCTGGCTGCGACTGCCGGAGGTCGACGCGCTGCTGGCCCACGACCGCGCCCAGGGCACCGACTACGCGAACACGGCGATCGCCTGGCTCGACGCGACGGGCGACATCGCCTCCGCCGCGGCCCGGCTGAAGCTGCACCCCAACACACTGCGCCACCGGCTGCGGCGGATCCGCGAGCTGTTCCACCTCGAACTCGACGATCCGGACGTACGGCTCGCCGCCTGGCTGGAACTCAGGCGCGCGGCACCGGCGGACGGCTCTGTCCGGCGGGCGGAGGAACCCGGCCGCGGGTGACGGCGGGCACGCCGGCTGCTCCCGCGGCGGGCGGTCATTCCGTGGCGGCGTCCGTGCCTCGCCCCGCACGGGCGTCGAGGACCGCGGCGGTGAAGCCCGCCAACTGCGCCCGGAGTTCCTCGCGGGGGACCTCCTTGTCGCCCGCCAGGTACGCGACCAGATCGGCCCGGGTGGCCGCGAGCAGCGCGTGGGCGGTGAAGTCGGTGTCGGCCGGACCGGGGACGCGCCGCAGCAGGTCCCGGAGCAGCGTGTGCCAGTGCTCGTAGTGCTCGGTCCGGTAGGGGCTGTCGGCGCCGCTTCCCTCCAACGCCAGGGCGAGGTGGCGGTTGTCGAGCTTGAAGCACAGGAGGGCGTCGAGCAGGGCCGGTACGCGCAGGGGTGCCGGTGTGGTCGGGCCCAGCGGCTGCGGGCCCCGCTCGACCGCTTCCGTGATCGGTTCGAGCCGTGCCCGGTACAGCGCGCGGATCAGTCCGTCGCGGTCACCGTAGGCGCGGAAGAGCGTCGCCTTGCCGACGCCGGCCGCTGCCGCGATGTCGGCCATGGTCACTTCTTCGGGACTCGCGCACCGGGCGAAGAGGGTGTCGGCGGCGGCGAAGACGGCCGCCCGGTTGCGGACCGCGTCCTTGCGCGGCTTGCGTTCGACGGTCATCGGGTTCCCTCCGGTTTGCGAAACGGACCGGCGGTCCGTATCTTTCGGGAGAGAAGCGGACCGTCGGTCCGTATCGTAGTGGACGGAGAACCGTCGTGCCCACGACCACCTCACCCTCACCCTCGGATCTGTACCGCCAGAGCCTCCGCCTGCTCCTGGACAAGGACATCGCCTCCTGGGTCGGCCTGTGGGCCGAACACGGCGTCATGGAGTTCCCCTTCGCGCCCGCGGGTCGGCCACGGCGCCTGGAGGGGCGGGAGGCCGTCGCCGCCTACATGCGCGACTATCCCGACCACATAGACCTGCACGACTTCCCCGACCTGCTGATCCACGAGACCACCGACCCGAGCACCATCGTGGTCGAGATGCGCGGAGTGGGCCGGCTCGTCGCGACCGGGAACCCCTTCGACATGACCTACATCGCCGTCGTGACCGTCCAGGACGGGCGGTTCACCTCGTACCGCGACTACTGGAACCCCCTTGCCGTCCAGGAACCCGGGGCGGCCTTCACCACGCACGCCACCAGGAGCAGCGCCCGATGACCGCCACCACCCCCACCACCCTGGTCATCGGCGCCACCGGCACCACCGGCAGCCGCACCACGGCCCACCTCGTCGCCGCCGGCCGGCGCGTCAAGGCCGGCAGCCGCCGGGCCGCACCGGTCCCGGGCGCCGAGCCGGTCCGCTTCGACTGGTACGACCCCGGCTGCTTCGCCGACGCCGTGGCCGGAGCCGACAGCGTCTACCTCGTGCCACCCGTCGGCGATCCCGACCCGGCGGCGGTCATGCTGCCCTTCCTCGACCGGGCCCGCGCCGCCGGAGTGCGCCGCGCCGTACTGCTGAGCTCCTCGGCGATCCCCGAGGGCGGCCCGGCGGTCGGACAGGTCCACCGAGCTCTGCCCGGCCTGTTCGACGCGTGGGCGGTACTGCGTCCCTCCTGGTTCATGCAGAACTTCACCGGCGCCCACGCCCACGCGGACAGCATCCGCGCCGACGGCGTCATCCGGACCGCGGCCGGGACCGGACGCGTGGGATTCGTCGACGCGGAGGACATCGCCGCCGTCGCGGCCCGCGCCCTCACCGACGACCGGGCGCCCGACGCCGACCTCGTCCTCACCGGACCGCGGGCACTGAGCCACGACGACATCGCCGCACTCCTCACCGAGGTCACCGGGCGTCAGGTGGTCCACCACCACCTGACCTACGAGGCCATGCGCGACCGCCTGGCCGCGGCCGTCCCGCCGGCGTTCGCCGCGATGCTGGCCGGGATGGACCGGTCCATCGCCGAAGGAGCCGAGGACCGCACCACGGACACCGTCCACCGCCTCACCGGCCGCCCGCCCCACGACTTCCTGACGGTCGCCGTACGGGAACTCGCCGCCCGGTCTGCCCCGATGGTCTAGGCGGTGTGGTCGAGGATCGCTGCCGCGACGGTCGACCGGTCGGCGCGATCGACACCGTGCCCGGCGTCCGGCAGGACCAACAGCCGTGCCCCCGGGATCCGTTCCGCGAGCGCCTCACCGTGCCGGAGCGGGAACATCGGATCGGCGCTCCCGTGGATCACCAGCGTGGGGACGGCGATCGAGGACAGGGGGGCCTGCGGGACGGTGCCGTCCCTCAGCACGTCGTGGTGGGAGGCCGCGCCGGCATCGTACGCGCGCTCGACATCGCGGCGGACGAGGGCGCGGGCGGCGGCCTCGTCGAACGGGCGCCGCCCTCCCGCGAGCACGCCCGCGTAGGCCACTTCGTGCTCGATCACCGACTCGACATCCGACCGGTCGACCCGGGCGGCCGAGGCGAACCGGAGGAACTCCTCGGTCGGCGGAGGGAGGTCCGCCGGCAGGCCCGGGGGCAGCTCGTCGGCGGGCACGGCGGGGGAGGTGCTGATCAGGACGAGCGACCGGACACGGTCGGCGTGATCGAGCGCGAGCAGCTGCGCGAACGCCCCTCCGGCCGAGACGCCCACGACGTGCGCGGCCGGGATCTCATGGGCGGTGAGCACGCGGGCGGCGTCGGCGACCAGGTCCGCGCCGGTGTACTCGGGGCGGCCCGGCCCGTAGGTGACCGACCGGCCCGTGTCGCGGTGGTCGTAGCGGATCACGAACCGCCCGCCCGCGGCCAGCATCCGGCAGAAGCCTTCGTCCCACCAGAGCATCGAAGCCCCCAGGCCCATGATGAGCAGGACGGGCGGATCCGCCGGATCGCCGAAGGACTCGGTGCACAGCTCGATGCCGTCCACCTCGATCACGCGCTCGGCCATCACCGCACCTCCTCGCCCGTCCCATCATGCCCACGTACGGGAGGCACCGGTCAGGCGGATGCTCCCGCCGCCGCGGACAGCAGCACGTCCACGAGTCGGTCCGCGGCGTCCGGCCGCCCGTACGCACGGGCCCGCGCGGCCATCGCCGTCCGCCCGGCGGGGTCGGTCAGCAGCGGACCGACCGCTTCCGCGAGGGACCGGCCGGTGACCTCACCGAGCAGGGCCACCGCGGCGCCCGCATCCGCCAGGTGCCGCGCGTTGTGCGCCTGCTCGTTCCCGGCCGAGGTGGCCAGCGGCACGAACACCGCGGGCTTGCCCAGCGCGGTCAGCTCGGCCAGCGTCCCCGCTCCGGACCGGGACACCACCACGTCGGCGAGCGCCAGTACGTCCGGCAGCTCCGGCCCGACGAAGCCCGTCAGGTGGTACCGGCCCGCGAGGAACGGATCGAGAGCCGCGGCGGCGGACCGCAGCTCGTCGACGTTGGCGGGCCCGCACTGGTGGATCACGTTCGCGTGGCCCAGCAGCCACGGAAGCACCTCCCGCACCACGCCGTTGATCTGCTGGGCGCCCTGCGCCCCGCCGGTGACGTAGACCGTGGGCAGACGCCGGTCGAACCCCGTCAGGTTCAGCGTGTGCACCGCCTTGTCGGGGTGCCCGGTGAGGATCTCGGGCCGCACCGGGTTCCCGGTGACCACGGCCCGGTCGCGCACCTCGGCCGGCAGCAGCGGGAGCGACGACTCGGAGGACACGGCGATCCGCGTCGCCGAGCCGGCCAGCTTACGGTTCGCCAGCCCCAGTCGGACCGTCTGCTCGTGCAGGACCAGCGGGCGCTTGCACAACCGGGCGGCCAGGCCGGCCGGAACGGCCACGTACCCGCCGGTCGCCAGGACCACGTCCGGCTGGAACTCGGACACGATCGTTCGGGCCTGGGCCACTCCGAGCGGCACCCGCGCCATGTCCTTGACGTTCGCCGCCGAGAGCATCTTCAGGGGATTCGCCGATCGGCGGATCTTCCCCGTGGCGACCGTCCGGAACGCGATGCCCTCGGCCGGGGCGACCCGCGCCTCCAGACCGTCCGCGGTTCCGATCCACAGCACGTCGAGCGTGGCGCCTTCGGCCGCGAGGCGGCCACGCAACGTGCGGACCGCTGTCAGAGCAGGGTAGGTGTGACCGCCGGTCCCCCCACCCGTGACGAGCAGGCGGAAGGGACGGGGGTGCGAGGAAGCGTCCATCCGGTCACCCTACTGTCCGGTCCGTCAGCGACCTCCGATCGGGTGGGTGCACCGACGCGGGAGCCCCCGAGCGGCCCTTCGGCGCGGGCCCCGCGGCGGCCGGAATTCGTCCGGACAGCCCAACGGGCGCGGCCCTGGGGGGACGCCTACGCTGAAACGGCAACCCGCCGACACGCCCCTGGTCCCGCGGTCAGGGCCGGCGCGGCCGGCTCAGTTCAGCACCGAAAGGCGGTTCCGACATGGCCACCAGGTCCGACGCTCCCGTTCTCGACACGCTCGCCGCGATGACCATCGACTCCATCGAGCACTGTGGCATGGACGAGAAGACACTCATCACCACGCGCATTGCCGCCCTCGTCGCCATGGACGCCCCGGCCATCTCCTACCTCGCCCACATCAGCCCCGCGGTCAAGGCCGACTTCACCGTCGAGCAGTTGCAGGACGTGCTCGTCGCGATCGCCCCCGTGGTGGGCACCGCGCGTGTCATGTCGGCCGCCGGCCACATCGCCCAGGCGTTCGGCGTGGCCATAGCGATGCTCGAAAGCGAAGCCGAAGCCATGGCCAACGCCGAATCCGAGAGCCGCCACAAGGCGTCCTGAATCCCTCCCCGACCGGACCTGCGCGCCTCCCGGCCGGGAGGCGCGCAGGTC
This sequence comes from Streptomyces sp. CLCI03, assembly GCF_053615355.1. NCBI lineage: Bacteria > Bacillati > Actinomycetota > Actinomycetes > Kitasatosporales > Streptomycetaceae > Streptomyces > Streptomyces sp. CLCI03. Next base: position 7,577,102 of record NZ_CM132132.1, read on the forward strand.
CGGTCGGCGCGGAGCCGTCCCGACCGAGGCCGTACTGTTCGCGCGTAGGCCCCGTCGGCCGCCGGCGGGGCCTACGGCCCGACCCGATCACAAGCACAGTCCATGGAGGCCAGGTCAACCGTGTGGACCGAAGCCGTTGCGGCCCTGCCCGGCACGACCGTCTTCCAACCTCCGGTGTCGGAGCCGGCGCTGCTCCGCTGTGCGGCGGTCCTCGGCCATGCGCTACCCAGGGACCTCACCGCGCTGTTGCGCGAGAGCGACGGCATCGAGGACGAGTACGGTGACGGGCTCATCTGGTCCGCCGAACAGATCGCGGCCGAGAATCGGAACCTCCGTGGGGACGCCGCGTTCAGCACCCTGTACATGCCGTTCGACCCGTTGCTCTTCTTCGCGGACGCGGGGAACGGCGACCTGTTCGCGCTCCTGGCCAGGATCGACCGGCCCGATGTCTTCGTCTGGAACCACGAGGACGACAGCCGCACCTGGGTGGCACCGAGGCTCGCCACCTACCTCGAATGGCGGCTGACAGGGAAGATCGAGGTGTAGGACCGCACCGCACCGCACCGCACCGCACCGCTCTGCACCGCCACGCACCGCACCTGCCGATCGGCCGCGCGGGCACGTTCCCTGGCCCGGGTGACGGACGGGGCGACCGTGCGTTGTCCGGGCATGACCGAAGACCTGCTGGACGTCCTCCTCGACGGAGTCACCGAACCACGCCTGAAACTGCTGAGCGGGGACGAGGCGAGAGCTTTGATGGTCCTCCTCGGCGTCCTCGACGACGACGCGCAGCCCGAGGATGTCCGTCGGGCCGCCCGGGAGATGCGCTTCCGTATCGCGTCGCGCCTGGCACTGCCGCTGTAGGGAAGGGCGGCCCATGAGGGAGGGACGGACGTGTCAGCGGCTTGTCAGTGCCCTGCCAGTGGCCTGTCAGGGGGGCCGGGCATCGTCGTGGTCATCGAGAGCGACGACACCCGATCAGGAGAACCCCATGAACGCCGAAACCACCCCGAACCCGCAGGGCGAGACGTCCCGGACCGAACCGGCCGAGTTCGTGGAGCGGGCCGCCAGGACGTTCGGCATACCCGGCGTCACGGTCGGCGTGTGGGCGGACGGCCGCGAGACCTTCGTGAGTCACGGCGTGACCAGCCTCGACAACCCGCTGCCCGTCGACGAGCACACGCTGTTCCAGGTCGGCTCCGCGACGAAGACGTTCACCGCGGTGGCGCTGATGCGGCTGGTCGCCGACGGTCGGATCGACCTGGACGCGCCGGTGCGCCGGTACGTGCCCGAGCTCGTCCTCGCGGATGAGAAGGCCGCGGACACGATCACCGTCATGAACCTGCTCAACCACACCTCGGGCCTGGGCTGGAACATCGTCGTCGACACCGGCGACGGGGACGACGCCCTGGCCGCTTTCGTGGGGAAGCTGGCCGACCTGGAGATCATCGACGAGCCGGGTGCCCGGGCCTCCTACAGCCAGGCCGCGTACAACCTGCTCGGGCGCGTCCTGGAGAACGTGACAGGTCTGACGTACGAGAAGGCCGTCTCCTCGCTCCTGTTCGAGCCGCTGGGACTGGCGAACAGCTTCTTCGGCACCGCCGACGTCATGACCCGCCGATTCGCCGTGGGCCACAACGCCGACGAGGACGGCCACCTCGCCGTCGCGAAGGAATGGCGGCTCACCCGGGCCAACAACCCCGGCGGGGGTCTCGCGTCCACGGCGGCCGACGTCCTGGCCTGGGCGCGGTTCCAGCTCGGCGACGGGCTCACCGAGAACGGGCAGCGACTGCTGCCGGCCGAACTGCTGCACCGGATGCGGGAGCATACCGTCGAACTGCGCGGCAGCAACCTCGGCGACGGCTTCGGCATCTGCTGGTTCCTGCGCGACCTGGAGGGCGGCGTACGGACGATCGAGCACGGCGGATCGGCCAACGGCCAGTTCGTCGAGCTGCTGATCGCGCCCGAACGGAACTTCGCCGTCGTCGCCATGTCCAACGCCGGCCCGAACGGCATTCCCTTCAACCGGGCCGCCGTCCGCTGGGCCTTGGAGCACCACCTCGGTGTCGTCGACGAGGACCCGGAGCCGCTGCCGTACGACGCGGTGCGGGCCCGGGAGGTCGTCGGGGCCTTCGACAACGACGTCATGACGCTCACCGTCGCCGACGACGAAGCGGCGCTGACCATCGGAGTCGTGATCAAGCCGGAGGTCCGCGAATCGGCCGACTTCGAGATGCCGGCGGACTACGAGCCGGCGGCGCTGGGCCTGCTGCCCGGCGACGGCGACGAGTTCATCGTCACCGCCGGCGGACTGCGGGGGCAGCGCGGCTTCTTCACCCGCGACGCGAGCGGCACCGTCGTCGGCATGGACCTCGGCGGCCGGATCTTCAACCGGGTCCCCAGCTCCTCCGCGTGACCGCGTGACCGCGTCTCGCTGTTCGAGGTCTCGTAGTCGGGCGGCGGACCGGATCATCGACCACCTCGGCCGGACCGCAGGCCGCCGTGCATCCGCCCGCCCTGGGACGCTCCGGCAGGCGGTTCCGGGTGGGCCGTCACCAGCTCCGGTTCCAGGCCCTCGGCGGGCGTGGTGCGGGGGCGGCCGATGTCGCCGCGCCACGCCTCGAAGGCCAAGGTGGTGGCGGTGACCACGGCGAGGCCGAGCAGCCAGCCCCCGATCACGTCGCTCACCCAGTGCACGCCGAGCGCGACCCGCGTGCCGCCGACGCCGAGCACCGCGACCACGGCGAGCACCCAGGCCGGTAGGCGCCACGCGCGCGGCACCAGGGGGAGCAGGACCAGCAGCAGTACGGCGCAGGAAGTGGTGGCCGTCATGGCGTGCCCGGAGGGGAAGGAGAAACCGGGCGCGTGGGACACCGGGTCGGGCAGGTGCGGGCGGGCTCGCTCGACCACGTGCTTCGCCAGCAGGCCCACCAGGCCTCCCCCCACGGCGGTCACGGCCGCCCAGGCGGCCAGCCGCAGCGCCCGCTGCCACAGCAGCCACACCACCACCGCGGCCACCAACAGCCGCATGGTCAGCGGCCCCCAGGCGACGTGCGTGAGGAATTCGAGCACCCGCACCCAGGCGGGGTGGTCCAGTGCGGTGCGGTGCAGCCACTCGGCGGCGCCTTGGTCGAGCCGCCGCAGCGGCGGCCACCGCGACTCCACGAGGACCAGCGCGAGGGAGAAGGGCACGGCCGCCAGCGCGGTCGCGGCCACGGTCGCCAAGAGCCGCATGCCGAACCGGGCGTCGGGCCCGGTCCGCCCGGACACGAGTCGTGCGAGCAGCCGCCGAAGCCGGAATCGGGGGCGGGGGCGGGGTCGGTCGGATCGCTCCGTCATGGTCGGTGGGGTTCCTTTCTCCGTGCGGTGGGGCAGGGGCCGGCCGGCCCGTGGGGCCGTGCATCAGATCCCCGGGTCCGCCGTGACCGGCTCGACCACGCCCGCCCGTACGGCTTCCAGTTGGGCGGCGAAGGACAGGCCCAGGAAGAGGGCGAGCGAGGTGAGGTAGGACCACAGGATCAGTGCCATGAACGCGCTGAGCGGCCCGTACACGGTGGTGAAGGAGCTGTCGGCCCCGACGTACAGGCTCAGCGCCCACGTCGCGCCGAGCCACAGCACCAGGTGCACGGCGGCCCCGAACGCGAGCCAGGTGTAGCCCGGCTGGGTGCGGCGCGGGGAGCGCCGGAAGACGGCACTGGTGGCGACGACGGCCAGCAGGATGCCCACCGGCCGGCGCAGTACGTCCCACGCCCGGTGCGCGGTCGGTCCCAGGTGGTAGACCTCCGTCATCGCCAGGCTCAGGTCGGAGCCGAGCACGGTGACCGAGAAGGCGAGCCCGAGGGGCAGCCCCGCCGACAGCGCCATCACCAGCCCACGGGTGTACTTGCGCACGAAGGGGCGGTCGCGCTCCACGCCGTAGATCCGGTTGGCGCCCCGCTCGACCTGGCACATGGCGGTGGTGACGTTGGCGATCGAGAACAACAGCCCCAGCCAGAGGGCCACCTCGCCGCCGTCCCCGGCGTGGCGGTGGCTCTCCCGCAGGGCGTCGTCCACGACGTCCTGGCTGGGACCACTCACGAGCCGGCGGATCGTCAGCTCCGCGATCCGGCCGATGTCCTCGGTGTGCAGTACGCCGGACAGGCCGATGAGCGCGATGGCGAGCGGCAGTATCGCGAGGACCGTCTGGAGGGCGAGGGCCCGGGAGTGGCTGAACCCGTCGGCGTAGCGGAAGCGTACGAAGGAGTCCCGTACGAGGTTCCACCCGCCGTAGCGGCGCAGCGCGGCCCACGCCTCCTCGGCGGAGAGCTCCTCGCCCTGGATCCGCAACTCGGCCTCCGCGGCCTTCACTTGGCTGCGCTGCGGTACGCGTGTGGCGGTGCCCATGTCAGCGCACCCCGTCCGGTCGGCCGGTCCGCGCGGGTGGGCGGGCCGTGCCGCGCGCCCCGTCGGGCTCCTCGGCCCCGTCGGCCGCCCGGACCGGCCCGGCTGCGGCGATCGGCTCGGCCGGCTCGCGTACGGGCAGGCAGACGCGCAACGCGCCCGGCTCGACCTCGGCGGTCAGCCGGGTCCCGGCGGCGAAGGCGTCGCCGTCGAGCTCGCGCGGCTGAGGTCGGGCGAAGCGCAGGTCGATCCGCCCGGCGCTGAAGTACTCCAACGCCCCGTGCGCCGCCCGCCGGTCCTGGCCGCCGGAGAGGCACGGCCCGGACGCCCGCGCCGCGGACCGGGTCAGGAGGTGCCGGGCCGCCGCGAGCCAGCCCGTGACACCCCGCGGATCGAGGAGCACCACCTCCAGCCGGCCGCTGTCGGGGCGGGCGTCCGGCAGGAGGGGCAGCCCGCCCTGCAGGGAGCCGACGTTGCCGAGGACGACCATGCGGGCCCGCCGTTCCAGCGGGGCGCCCCCGTCGAGCCGGACCGACAGCCGCATCCGGGGATCTCCGAGGTGGCGCAGTGCGGAGAGTACGTACGCGGCCCAGCCCAGGCGCCGCTTGAGCCGGGCGGAGGCGTCCCGGACCATGGCGGCGTCGAACCCGGCCCCGGCCATGACCGTGAACCGGGTCGGCACGAGTCCGTCACCGTGGATCCGGCCCAGGTCGATCCCGACGGTCGTCCCGGCCAGGGCCTCCCGCAGGGCCGTGTCGGGATCGGTGGGCAGCCGCAGGTTCCGGGCGAGGAGGTTCCCCGTCCCGCAGGGGACGATCACCAGCGGGATCCCGCCGCCGGACAGCACGTCGGCGCAGGCCCGTACCGTGCCGTCGCCTCCGCACACCACCACCAGGTCGGTGTCCGCCTCGGCCACGCGGGCGGCGAGTGCGCCCGCCGGCTCCTCGGCGGTGGTCGAGGTCCACACCTGGTCCGTGCGGCCGTGGCCGCGGAGGAGATCCCGCACCCGGGCGGCCGTGCCGTCGTCGCAGCCGTGCGGGTGGCGGACCACCACGGCCCGGCGCGGGCCGGCGGGAGCGGTGGGAGCGGTGGCGGGTACCCGGGTGGTGGCGATGTGGGCGGCCCGGGTGTCGTCCGGGCGGGTCCGGGGCGCGGCGAGGCCCGCCGGGGTCCTCGTACCGGGTGTGGACCGGAGCAGCGCGTACGCCATCACCAGCAGGGTGCACCCGCCGTTCAGCAGCCCCACCACGACGTCCGAGGGGTGGTGCATACCCCGGTACACCCGGGAGACCGCCACCGCCGTGGGGACCAGCAGGAGCAGGCCCACCACCAGGACGCGCCGGGCACCGCTCAACCGCCCGGCCGCGAGCACGGCCAGTCCGCCGAAGAGCGCCGTGGCGGCCCCGACGTGCCCGGAGGGGAAGCTGGAGGTCGGCGGCGCCGCGTCCAGGTGCGACACATCGGGCCGGGCACGCCCCACCACCACGGTGACGAGCAGGAAGACCGCGGACTGGGCGGCCACGGACCCGGCGAGGAACGCGGCATCCCGCCACCGGTGGACGCGGGGCACCCCCGGCACGAGCAGCAGGGCCAGCACGGCGACGAGCGTCAGCGTGACGATGCTCTCGGTGGCGGCCAGCTGCGACATCCCCGCCGAGACCGCCGTGACGAGGATCTCGCGCCGGTCCGCCAAGGCCTGGTTGACGCCGTCCTCCACCGAGAGCGGCCACCGGCCGGCCAGCGGCCCGGTCACCAGCAATCCCAGACCGGCGACCGAGGCCGCCTGCAAGGGCAGCAGCAGGAGGAGGAGGCCGGATCTCTTGCCTGCGGAGTGTGCGTTGTTCATTGACGGCGTGTTACCCACCACGGCTCGGTCATGCGTCCCGCCGCCGCCACGTCCCGGGCGAGCCCCGGTCGGGGGCGCACAGGAATCCGCCCGGATGGAAGGGCGGGGTGTGGGCAACAGCGGGCCATGGCCGTTCTACGAAAGCTCGCCCGCCCTCTCCTCGCCGCCCCGTTCGTCACGGGCGGCCTACGCACCCTGCACCGCCCCGAGACCGTCGCGGAAGGGGCCCGACCCGTCATCCAGGAGGTCGGGAAGCGCGTCCCGGCCCTTGCCGGAGATCCGCTCCGGTTGGCGCGCGTCACCGGCACGATCCAGGCCGCGGCGGGACTGATGTTCGCGACCGGGCGCGCACCGCGCCTGAGCGCGCTCACGCTCGCCGCCACGCTCGTGCCGACCTCCCTCACCACGCATGCCTTCTGGACGGTGGAGGACCCACAGGAGCGCGCGCGGCAGCGCGCCCACTTCCTGACCGACCTCTCCACGCTGGGAGGGCTCCTCATCGCCGCCGTGGACACCCACGGCAAGCCCTCGCTCGTCTTCCGATCCCGGCACGCGTTCGATCACAGGCATCCGGTGGCTGCCGTCCGCCGCCCCGTCGAGGCGGCCGCGGCGCGTACGGTCCACCGCGCCAAGGGGGTGGCCGGCTCCCTCACCGGATCCCTCACCGGATCCCGCTGAGGCAGGCCGAACGGCCGCTCCGCTCCGGTCTCCCCGGCCGGCAGCACCACCCGGCGCACGACCTCCGGGTCCCGGCCGCCACCACCGATCCGGCACCCGACCGAACGGCGAGGAGAACCCCATGGCAGACGCCCGTGGCAACGCCCTACGGATACCCGTCGGCCCGCTGCTCCGCCCGAGCACGCTTCGCCCGCGCCACCTGGCGCAGATCCTGGCCGGCGTCGCCCGGAGCGCCCTGCGCCGCAGGCGACCAGGCATCGCCCCCACCTGTGCGGGCGCCGCCGAGCACCGCTCCTTCGCCGACACGGAGATCGGTTCCGGAGCGGATGCCAGGGGTGAGCCGCGCTGCCGGGACACCGCCGCGGGCCTCGCCGCCGGCCGCCGCGAGCGAGCCCACGCGGCGGTCTCTGCCCGTACCGCAGGCCCCGAAGACCTGGCGGCGCTGCTCGCCATGCTGGACCTGCGGACCGGGCCGGACGAGGGGCCGCCCCGCCCCGGTGACGACTGAGGGCCGCCGATCTCAGCGGCAGGAACGGCTCGTGATGTGCGCTTCCGGCGGAACCCGGGTCGCCTGCCGGCATCGTCGACCCGACGTCCAGCATGATCGAGAGCATCAGGTGGAGAGCCGACAGAGGAGTAGGGATGCAGCTGCGGGACGTCCAGCTGGGCGATGTGGATGCCTACGTACGCATGCGGTGCGACCCGGCCATGATGACCGATCTCGGTGGGCCGCTTCCGCGTGAAGGCATGGAGGACAAGGTCCGTCGCGACGTTCGGAGCGCGGAGTCGGGTGCGCAGTGGATCAAGATGATCGTTCTCGACGAGGCGGATCCCGCGGTGGCGGCGGGCACCGTGACGCTCTGGTCCCACTCGGAGGACGGCGAGGAGATATCCGAGATCGGCTGGATGGTGCTGCCGGAGTTCCAGGGGCGTGGCGTGGGCGGGCGGGCGGTGCGGGCACTGCTGGAGCGTGCCCGGGACGACGGCCGGTGGGGACTCGTGCACGCGTTCCCGACGGTGACGAATACCCCTTCGAACGGCATATGTCGTTCACTGGGATTCCAGCTCCTGGAAGAGCGGGACGTGACCTTCGCCGACCGAGTCCTGAGGACGAACCATTGGCGCGTCGATCCCCGTGCGGCGCTGAGCTGAGGACCGCACCGCACCCGCACCCGACCCCGGTGGGGCGGGCGGCACGGCCGAGACCCCTGCCCGGTTGCGGGTAGGGGTTCGGCAGGGGGCTGGTCGGCGGTGTGCGTGGGGGCACATGGCGAAGCGAGGCGTCGACGACGGATGAGGGCGCAGGTGCGGGAGGCTTCGGTGCCGCTGCCCGACACGGCTCCCACAGTGGTCGGCCGCGCCCCCGCAGCGTAGGTTCCGGGCCGCCTTCCGATACGCCGTCCGGGTCGCCCCTGGCCGATCGGGGTGTTCCGGGCGCTTCCGTCCGTCGTTCCCGGGCGATGATCCCTTGCGGTCCATGTCGGTGTCCGACCGTCCTCCGACTCCGGCTGCCTCAGGCCGCAGGGTTCGGCGGCCATGTCTGAAAGGCCCCCGCTGTGCGCGCTTACGTCATCGACGCCTTCGGCGATACCCCCGCCCTTCGGGACGTCCCCGTTCCGGACCCCGGGCCGGGCGAGGTGCAGATCAGGGTTCGTGCGGCGGGAGTCAACCCGCTCGACTTCAAGACGGCCGGCGGAGAGCTGGCCGGCTCGGGAGCCGAGTTCTCCTTCCCCCTCACCCTCGGCTTCGACGTGGCAGGCATGGTGACCGCGACCGGTGAGGGCGCCGGCTTCGCCGTCGGAGACGAGGTGTTCGGCCTCGTGTGGCCGCACTCCTTCGAGCACGGCTCCTTCGCCGAATACATGACCGCCCCCCGGCAGGCGGCGCTCGCACACCGCCCCGAGGGCCTGGACCCCGTGGCCGCCGCGGCGCTGCCGATGACCGGCGGGACCGCGCAGAGCGCGGTGGACTGGCTCGGCCTGACCGAGGGCGAAAAGCTCCTCGTGGTCGGTGCGACCGGCGGCGTGGGCTCGTACGCGCTCCAGATGGCCACCGACCACGGCGCCCACGTCATCGCCGTCGCGTCCGCCGCGGACCACGCATACGCCCGTTCCCTGGGCGCGGCCGAGACCATCGATCACCGCACCACCGATGTCGCGGACGCGGTCCGCGCCGCCCACCCCGACGGCATCGACGCCGTGATCGACCTCGCCGACGACGCCGAGACCGTCTCCACCCGTATCGCACCTCTGCTGCGCGACGGCGGCCGGCTGCTCAGCACGGTCTTCGCCACCGACCCCGACGCTCTCGCGGCCCGGGGCATCAGGGCGGTGAACTTCGCCTACCGGGCCACCGGCGAGGACATGGTGCGCCTGGCCACCGGGGTGACGGCGGGCGGCCTACGCGTCGCCGAGACCCGCAACTACCCCCTCGCCTCCATCGACGAGGCCCGCACCGCCCTCCTGAACGGGCACGTCCGAGGCAAACTCGTCATCACGACCTGACAGCTGCCGGGTCCCGGTGTCGACCTCTCCGTTGCCCGGTGACGCCGGCCCGACCGCGCGTCGGCTCGCCGGCACAGAAGCGTGCCGGAGCCGCGTGATGCACGCGGCTCCGGCAGTCGGCCCCGGGGAAGGGCCGTTCGGGGGAGCGGTGGTGGATGCGCCACAGGGTGGGCGCATCCCCGCTCGGGGTCAGCTCGCCGAACCGTCGAGCTCGCTGTCGGGGATCCAGGACCCGTGGATGCCCGCGGTGACGCGTCGCGGCAGGTGGACGGTGGCGATCCGGTCGAGGCCCGAGGCGTCGAGGACCAGCAGTTGTGAGGCGTCCTGCTTGAGGTCGGAGACGACGCTGAGGAGGTAGCCGTCGTCCTCGCCGGTGGCGCCTGCGGCGGGGACGAAGACCGCCTCGCTCGGCAGCCGGGCGTCGCCGACCTGGTGGATGCGGCGCGCGCCGGTGGTGCGGTCGTACTTGACGATGCCGTAGCCGCCGAAGCCCTTCTCGTCGGGGAAGGAGATGGCGTACTGGTAGCGGTTCTCGGCGCCGAGGTAGTCCTCGTTGAGGGTGGGGAATTCGATCGCGAGGTCGTCGATTATCTGCTCGTCGACGGTGCCGGCGGACAGGTCGATCACCCATCGGCGGGTGTAGGAGCGGGTGTTGGGCTCGCTGCCGCGCCCCGGCGCACCGACCCACCAGTTCCAGGAGAGCTGGAAGCCCTCCCGGTCGACGGTGGGGCCTTCCAGGACGATGCGGCCCTGGCCGTCCTCGTAGGCATTGGAGACGTGGAGCATGTTGCCCGGCTCGATGGAGAACCAGCGGGTGTGGCGGGCGCCGTCCTCGCCGCGGGGCATGACGCCGATGCGGGAGGGCTGGTGGTCGCTCCAGCTGTACGGGATGCCCGAGTGCTCGGTGGGGTCGAAGGTGACGTTGCCCTCGATGAACACGACGTGGCGGCGGGTGATGGCGAAGTCGTGCTTGAGGGAGGCGGTCGCTCCGGGCACCTCGGCGCTGTGGGTGATGGCGCCCTTGGCGTCGGCGACGTAGTGGGTCAGGAACGGCGGGAAGGGCGAGGAGCCGAAGAAGTGCAGCTCGCCGGTGACCGGGTCCTCCTTGGGGTGTGCGGTCATCGCGCCGCGCAGCTTGCCGTCGAAGTCGTGGGCACCGACGGTGTCGAGGTCGGGGGTGAGTTCGAAGGGGAGGTTGGCCTCGCACAGGGCGAGGAGGCGTCCGGCGTGTTCGATGACATGGGTGCCGGCGGTGCTGGCGGTCAGGTCGGGGCCGTGTTCGGTCATGTACGGGGCGCCTTCGAGGGCGGGGGTGTGGACCCAGCGGTTGCGGTACCACTCGGCGCGGCCGTCGCGCAGGCGGATGCCGTGGACCATGCCGCTGCCCTTGAACCAGTGGGTGGGCGTGACACCGGGCTTGGGGTTGTGGCCGTTGCGCAGCAGTCGGCCGGTCAGCTCCGGCGGCAGGGAGCCCTCGACGGTCAGGTCGGTCGCGGAGATCTCGTCGGCGACGGGGGTGTAGTGGCCGGTCAGGTACGGCGGGGTGGTCGTCATGGCGGGAATCCCTTTCGTGGATGCGTGGACGGGTCGATCGGGGGAGAGGGGCGGGTGTGGCGACATCGAGGTGATGTCCCGTCAGGCAGGCTGCTCCGCACGGTTCTTCAGGTGGGAGAGCCAGCCTTCGAGGGAGGCGTGGAGAGCCTTGCCGAGTTCGTCGACCTCCGCGTCGACGGGTTCTCCGCTCCAGGACTCCTCGGTGTGGACGACGACACCGGCGTCGGACTGCTCGAAGGTCCATACGTGGACGCCGACGATGCCCTCGACGGTCCCGCCCCACACGATCCGCTTCCCCGGGACCAGCTCGCACACGGTGGAGGTGATGTCCAGGCCGTGGGTGAGCCAGCGGAAGGATCGGCCGGGAAGGAGCGGTCCGTCGACCGCCGTCCGGTCGATGTCCGTGTTCCAGGTCGGCCAGGCCGCGACATCGGTGTGCAGCGCCCACAGGGTCGAGAGCGGGGCGTCGATCACGGTGCTCAGGCGGACGATCACGGGGGCGGTTTCGTCGATGGTGACCATGGCTGTACTTCCTGTCTGGATGAGATGTGTCGGTGCTGTGGCTGTGGCTGTGGTTGTGGTTGGTGTGGCTGATCTACCGGTCCAGCGGGACCGGTGGGAGCGGAGAGGTTCCCGGATCGGCGCCGGCCGGTCGGGCGGTGGTGTCGGTCGCCGTACGCGCGCCGGGACGGCGGGTCAGGAACAGGGCGAGGAGTGCGGTGGCGGCCAGGACGGCGGCGGAGGCGGTGAAGGCCGTCTGGTAGCCGGCGGTGAGGGCGTCCAGAGGCGGTCGGTCGGTGGAGGCGTGGGCGGTGACGGAGCCGGCCAGGGTGGCGAGCGCGGCGAGGCCGATGGCGCCGCCGACCTGGCGGGTGGTGTTCACCAGTCCGCCGGCGAGACCCGCGTCCTCACGCGGTACGCCGTCCACCGCGAGCGCGGTCAGCTGGACGAAGGCGATGCTCAGGCCCAGGCCGACCAGGATGCTCGGCCCGAGGACGTCGACGAGGTAGGTCCCGTCCGGCCGCATCCACGACAGCCACAACAGACCGGCGGCCTCGGTCAGCAGCGCCGCGGTCACGGTCGCGGTGGCTCCGACGACTCGGGCGATCCGCGGAGCGAGCGCGGAGCCGATCATATGGGCCACCGCGAGCGGGAGTTGTCCCACCCCGGTGAGCAAGGGGCCGGATCCGAGGACCTGTTGTTGGTAGAGCGGCAGGAAGAAGAACAGGGCGATCCATACGGACCCCAGCAGCGCCATCAGCAGATTGCCCGCGGCGACCCGGCCGGTACGGAGCAGCCGCGGCGGTACGAGCGCGTTCGGCCGGCGGCGCTCGATCACGTAGAAGGCCGGCAGCAGCACGGCGGCGGCGCCGAGGGAGCCCAGTACCCGGGCGTCGGTCCAGCCGGCGCCGCGTGCCGTGGTCAGCCCCCACACCAGCGAGGTCAGGGCGAGGGTGACGGTGACGGTGCCCAGCAGGTCGAACCGCCCGCGGTTCGCCACGGCTTGCCGTTCGCCCTGCCGTGCGCCCTGATGTCCGGTCTCCGCCGCGGTGTCCCGTGGTACCAGCGCGACCACGGCGGCCAGTACCCCCGCCGATCCGAGGGCCACCGAGTGGAAGATCCAGGGCCAGCCCCACGCCTGGGTGAGCACACCGCCGAGCAGCACGCCGCCCGCCGCTCCCGCGCCCGAGACCGCACCCCACACGCCCAGCGCCCTACCGCGCCCCGGGCCGGGCGGGAACCGGTCCATGACCAGCGCGAGCGCGGCCGGGGCGATCGCGGCGGCACCCACACCCTGCACCGCACGGGCGGTGATCAGCACGCCGGAGGAGCTGGTCAGTCCGGCCGCCGCCGAAGCCAGTGCGAAGAGGGCGAGCCCGCCGACCAGCACCCGGCGGCGGCCCAGGAGATCGGCCACCCGGCCGCCCGCCAGGAGCAGTGCCCCGAACGCCAGGCCGTAGGCGTTGACCACCCAGGTGGTCCCGCCGTCCGAGAGGTTCGCCCCCGCGCGGATCTGCGGCAGCGCCACATTGACGATCGAGGTGGCGAGCATGACGGTGAACTGGGCCGCGGCGAGCGCGGCCAGCACCGTTCCCGGCCGGGGAGCCCGGCCTGCGGCCCGGCCCGTCTGCGTGAGTGCAACGTTCATGTCGCACAGACTCGACGCGGACGCTGTCCACTATCCAGGTCCGCCAGGACCGGCCACTGTCCACTCCTGTCCGCACCTGTCCACCGGGCCCGCCGGCGGTGCGCGTCCACCGTCGCTACCGCGGATCGTGCAGCTCCTGCTGCCACAAGGCCTCAGAGAGCAGATCCAGGCCCTGGCGCAGATGGCGGCGATAGGTGCCGTACGGGAGACCCAGGCGGCGGGCAGCGGCCTCCTGGGTGGGCGCGCCGGAGAAGTAGCCGGCCGTCAGGGCCTCGCGGGCGCGCACCCCGCGCGGGTCGAGCCCCAGTTCGTCGACGGCCCCGCGCAGCAGGGCACGCAACTCCCCGACAGGACTGTCGAAGTCGGCCGCGAGACGGGACCGCATCAGCGCGCAGGCGGAGAACGCGTCCGCGTCACGCCAGTGGGCCAGCGCCTCGCGCACGGCCTGGTCGAACGCGGTGCGCGAAACGGGCGACGGCCCGGACGGGGCTGCGGGCGCCTCGGTGGCCGATATGAAACGCATGAGCCAGGTCTCCACGGGCAGTTGACGCCAGTCGACGCCGAACAGCCCGTACGTGTGAGCGCCGACCCGCGGCCGCGCCCCCGTGTCCACCAGCGTGCCCTTGACCCGCGCGGCCCACGTCTCGGCGTCCTGGAACACGGCGAACCCGTACGCGCGTCCGCGGGCGCGGGCCGCCTCCGCCTGGGCCCGGGAGCTGCTCAGGTCGATGACCCGGGAGGGCACCTGGTACTGCTCGGGGTAGATCGAGAAACGGCTGACGCCGATGTGCTCACCGGGGCTCACCGGGTCGGTGTCCTCGGTGTACCGCCAGGCCGCGGCGACAACGGGATCGGTGGCCAGGTCCTGGGCATCGGGAGGGTACGGCAGGACCAGTCGCGCCGTGAACGCCACGATCCGGCCCGTGCCCACGAGCCGGTACACGCTGAACGACTGCGGCTGACGCCGCGTCCAGTAGCGGACCAGGTCCGCCGAGGCGGCCCCTTCCGTCTCGGCGGCCATGCGCAGGATGACATCGATGTCGTCCGGGTGCAGCGGACGGTCGTGGACCTCGTCCTCGCGGGACCAGGAGCGCAGTCGGGCCAGCGTCGCGCCCTCCCGGAACAGGTAGAAGAGATCGTCGGTGACGGTCCACACCCGTTCCTCGGGCGCCTCGCGCAGGATGCGCAGGTACTCGTCCGCCAGGCGTTGACGCATCGCCTCGAAGGCGTTGGGCGCCCGCCAGCGCAGGTCGGCGGCCAGCGTCTCGCGCGCCGCGTCGTGCGGGTACAACCCCCGCAGGCTGGACTCCATGAAGGGCAGGTCGCGCAGCCAGGAGAAGAGCGGATGCACGTCCTCCCCGGGGAGCACGGCGGCCAGCAGCTCCTCGGACGTCGAGTGGGCCTGCGCCGCCACCTCCAGGGCGCGACGGTGGGACGCCGTGGGCACCTCCCCGATCAGCCCCGCGAGCAGGGTGCGCAGCACGTCCGCCGTGGGTGCCCAGATCTCCTCCCGGCCGCAGCCCTCCGATCCGGCGGCGGCCGCCAGCGACAGCGCGAGCGGGTTGCCCCCGGCGAAGCGCAGCACCCGGTCCCGCAGTTCGGGCCGGATCTGCGCCGCCACCAGCAGGCTCCGGGCCTGCTCCGCGGAGAACGGCTCCAGCTCGCTCACGCGCAGGAGCCGGGACCAGGCCGGATCGGCGGCCCACTGCGGCTGCGGAGCCCGCCGGCCGCCGAGGACGACCAGGGTGTCGTCCGCGGCACGCGGCAGGAAGTGGTGCCACAGCCAGCTCTCCAGCCACTGGCAGTGCTCGAACGAGTCCACGAACAGGACCGTGCCCGGCACGTCCAGGAACGGCCCGGCGGCGTGCTCGAAATCGGCCGGGTCGCGGCTGACGAAGCGGCCGTCGAGTTCGACGAGCAGCCGGCCGGCGGCCCGGGCGTGGTCCGCCAGCCGCCGCAGCAGCGTCGACTTCCCGATGCCGCCCGGACCGTACACGTAGAACGCGAACGGTGCCTGCGGATCACCCGCCAACGCCTCGCCGAACCGTTCGAGTTCCTCGTCCCGGCCGACGAACGCCCGTACACGTGCTCTGCTCAGTCTTTCCCCCACGGACACCATGGCGGCTCCATCCTTCATTGCGGCGGTGGACAGCGGTTGCGGGTGGCCGGGCACTGTCGCGGACACCCTGAGCCTGCGCGAAGTCGATCTCCACGCAGGCCCGTTCATGTCACTTGACGAGGCCGAGGTTCCCGTCGTCGGCGTGACCGGTGACCAGGAGCGTGGTCTCCTCGACGCGCCGGAAGCGGCCGTCGGCGGCCAGCAGGGCGAAGAGGTAGACCTCGGTACGGGAGGTGTGGCCGTCCTCGTGGACGAGGGTGACGGTGTGGCGGTCGGCGTAGCGGGTCCCGTCACGGAGTTCGTCGTGGACCTCGATGTGCCCGCTGCGGATCAAGGAACGCAGGCGTGTCATGTGCTGGGTGAAGGAGGCGCGGTCGCTCCACACGCCGTTGGTGCGCTGGCGGTAGTCAGGGGTGAAGTGCCGGTCGATGGCTTCGGTGAGGTCGAGGCCGGGGGTGAACAGCAGATCGTCGATGGCTCGGGTGATGTCGGTCGATGTCATGGTCGTCTTCGCCTGAGAGTGGGGGGTGTACGGGGGGAAGTCCCGGGGAGGGACGGACGTAGGGCGGTCACGTACGGCGCTCACGTGCGACGCTCACGTACGTCGGTCACGCGCGTACGAGTCGCGTCATCGGACGGGGGTGAAGTCCAGCGACAGCGCGACCGGGCCCCGGGTGTAGAGGCCGGTCTCCTGGTACCGGAAGCCGGGGCTGTGGCGGACCTGGTCGAGCAGGGGCAGGAGCATCCCCGCGACGGTCTCCAGCTCGGTGCGCGCGAAGGCGGTGCCGACGCATTGGTGGAGTCCGGTACCGAAGGCCAGGTGCTGGGCGGCAGCGGTGAAGGAGCGGGCGGTGCCCAGGTCCGAGCGGTGGATGTCGAAGGTGTCCGGCGCGGTGAAGGCGTCGGGGTCGCGGTTGGCCGCGCCGATCATGCAGAAGACGGTGGCGCCCGCCGGGACGGTGGTGCCGGCGAACACGGCGTCGCTCTCCGCCTGGCGGGGAATCAGCTGGACCGGCGGGGTGTAGCGCAGGGTCTCGGCGATCGCGGCGCCCAGCAGATCCGGATCCCGGCGGACCTGCGCCATCTGCTCGGGATGGTCGACGAGGTGCTTGAAGAGCAGGGCGAGGGTCTTGTCCGCGGGTTCGGTGGCGGCCACCAGAACGTTGATGATCAGTGCGGTGACCTCGCGGCCGGTCATGGCGACGCCGTCGAACTCGGCGGTGCACAGCTGGGATATCAGGTCGTCGCCGGGATCGCGGCGCCGTTGTTCGATCACCGGGAGGAGATAGGCCTCCAACCGCTCGGCTTGGTCGACGCAGTGGCGGCGGCGCTCGGGGGTGAGGTTCAGGCCGGTGATGAACTCGGCCACCCCGCTGTGCCAGGCGGCCACCTGCTGCCAGTCCTTCCGGTCCAGTCCCAGGACGTCGAGGGTCACGTGCATGCC
The DNA here is from genome assembly GCF_053615355.1 of Streptomyces sp. CLCI03. Lineage (NCBI taxonomy): Bacteria > Bacillati > Actinomycetota > Actinomycetes > Kitasatosporales > Streptomycetaceae > Streptomyces > Streptomyces sp. CLCI03. The sequence continues at coordinate 7,593,776 of NZ_CM132132.1, forward strand.
GAACGGCTTGCCGAAGTCGTTGACCAGGTCCACCCGGCCCAGGGGGAGGAACGGGGCGATGAGCTCGGCGGCGTTGGCGCGGATGATGCGTATCCGGTCCTGCAGCGCCGATCCGGTGAAGGCCCGGACGACGATTCTTCGTTTGGCGGTGTGCTCGGCCCCTGTCATCTGCGCGAGGACGGGCCCACGCATCACCGGCTCGGCGCGCACCTGCAGATTCTCGGTGGTGAACAGCTCATGGTCGGTCAGCACCCGCTTCACGTCCGCGTGACGCGAGACGAAGTAGCTGTCGATCGCCGGTTCGTGATGCACCGGTCTCCGCTCCCGGAGTTGGGCGAAATAGCGCTCGGGACCAGCGGCGAACTCCTCGGACAGGACGCTGAAATCGGTATCGACCACGGACATGGGGGAAGGCCTCTCGAACTGCGCGACGCACGGAAGGAACGAGAGCGGGGGTCGGCGAGAGCCCCCGCCCTGGTCCTGGCCGAAGGAGTTCCGGCCGGGACGGCCGCCTGTGTACCTCGCGTGCGCGGGAGAACGAGCAGGTGGGCGGTCCGGCCTGCAAGACGTGCGAACGCCCGTACGGGTTGCCCCGGTTGGAAGGACTTCACCTCCGGCCATTGGGTCGAAAACGGCGCAAGATCCGCAGCTCAGGGCGCCAGGCCCGAGGCCTGAGGGTTCGTGGCCGCATGAGGAGGGAGCAATTTCTTGAGCGTGTCTGTTCAAACGGCGTTTATGGTGAGCCCTGTTCGAAAACGCCCCCGAAAGGACATGCCTTGAACGCCTCGGCAGGCATATCGACCACCGGCGAGAAGCAGGAGAAGCCGGGATGGGGATTGCCCTCGACGCTGTTCGCCGTGCTGTCCCTCGTACTCCGCCTGACCGAAGTCCGGTCCTGGTGGGCCGTCCTCTGGGCGCCGCTGCTCCTGCTCGCCGTCGGCACCACGGCGTACGCATGGCGGGCGACGGCCCGCGGCCGATGGCGCATGGGTCCCATGGAGTGGGTGTTCCTGGTCGTCACCCACCTCGGCCTGATGCTGTCACTGGCCAGGGTCCTCGGTTGGCGGCCCTGATGAGGGTGCCGCCGCCCGATCCTTCCGTACCGGTCCAGATGTTCGTTCAGTTGCTGCGGGCGGTGATGTCGCCGTAGGAGGTGGTGGCGCGGATGGTGAGGCCGGCGGCGGCGCCTTCGGTGTTGGTGAGGGCGTTGTGGACGCGGCCGTAGGCGGTGCCGGCGTCGAGGGTGGCGGAGACCCCGCGGGCGGTGCCGATGGTGATGTCGCCCGCCTGGGTGGTGAGTTCGACGGTGCCGCGCTGGGCCTCGGTGATGTGGAGGTCGCCCTTCTGGGTGGTGATCTGCGCGGGGCCGCCCAGGCGTCCGACGGTGACGTCGCCGGCCATCAGGGTGAGGTGGGCGCTCGCGGTCTCGTCGAGCTTGACCGTGCCCTGGGCGCTCTCGAAGGTGACGTCGCCGAGGCGCCCGACGCCGCGGAACTCGGCGGCCGCGGTCTTCGCCTCGACGCTGGAGCCGGCGGGCAGTTGGACGGTGATCTCGACGGATCCCGGGTGGTTGCCGAGGACCCGGTTCTTCGCGGGTGCGGCCGCGATCCGCAGCACGCCGTCGCTGTACTCGGCGCCGGTCTGCTCGGCGGCCTTCACGTCGCGGCTCTTGGAGGCGTCGGCGGGGAGGATCTCGACGGTGGTGTCGGCCCGGTCGGCGGCGATGAACCGGATGAGCCCGGCGGGGACGTCCAGGACGGCGGCGATCGGGGCGGTGGTGGCGAACTTCTGCATGGTGCTTCTCCTTCATCAGCGGCTGCGCTCCGTGCGCCCCGCGGTTTCTGATGAACGAAAAGCTACGTTGCGTTCGAGAAACTGGCAACATACTCGTTGCGTTGAATCTGCATCACTGCAGGTCAAATAGAGGATTTCATTGCAATGGTTTCGCGCTTAACGCAACAGTGTGCGACGTGTTCGTTGCAATGGAATGGAAGTGAACGTCAGTCGGGCCGCACTACCACCAGCGGACCGGGTACCGGGCGGCTCCCCGGCGTACGCGGGACGCCGCGAAACCGCCGAGCACGAGGACCACGGCGGCCCCGAGCAGCAGGGGGACGAACCGTCCGGGAGCCGGGGTCTGCAGCACGACCACGACCGCGGTGGCGCAGGCGGGTGAGTGCGGCGTCCGCGCGAGCGTGGTCGCGGCGAACGTCAGTCCTCCGGCCAGCGCCGCACTCCAGGGGTTGCTCTGCCCCAGCGCGAGGGCCACGTACCCGGCGGCGGCGCCCAACAGGTGCGCGACGACGACGCTCCGGGGCTGGGCCATCGGGAGCGTGGGGGCGCTGTGCAGGACCCCGGCACTCGCGGCCAGCGACGGTATCAGGACCGGCTCGCTGATCACCGCCCCGATGGCCGCGAGCGCCAGCAGGACTGCGGTGACCGCGCCGACCCCGTGCAGGCCCGCCGCCGCGCCGCGCCAGGCCGGATACCGGTACCCGCGCCTCTTCGGGAGCGGTACGTCGTCATGCGGCGCCTCGGGGCCGGGCACGCCCCGGCGCGGCAGCACGGAGTCAGCGGTCACTGGGGCGGCTCCTGGCGCGGCGGTCCACGGATCGGGTCGGGATGCGACGGGAGGACCCGCGCACCGCCCGCCACCCTGCACCGCCGGTCTGTCACCGGCCTACAACGCCTGCGTATCGGCTGCCGTCGGGGAGTCGAGCGGCATCCTGCCGGCGCATGCCCTTGGATGGGGCCGTACACGGACGGACCGACGACCAGCTCCCGGAGACCGGTATGAGGAAGATCAAGGCGCAGCTGTTCATCTCGCTCGACGGTGTCGTCGAGGCGCCCGACCAGTGGCACTTCCCCTACTTCGACGAGGACATGGGGGCGGCCGTCGACGCGACCCTCGGCAGGGCCGACACGCTGCTGCTCGGGCGCCGGACCTACGACAGCTTCGCGGGCGCCTGGCCGGGGCGGGAAGCGGCCGGTGGGGAGGACGCCCCGTTCGCCGAGGTGCTCGGCGACGCCCGCAAGATCGTGGTGTCGAACAGTCGGCTCGACTTCACCTGGCGGAACTCCGAACAGCTCGTCGGCGACCTCACCACAGCGGTCGCCGCGCTCAAGAACGAGCCGGCCACGGACAGCCCCGTCTGGATCAGCGGCTCGGTCTCCGTCGTACGTCAACTCGTGGCCGCCGGCCTCCTGGACGAACTGAACCTCCTGCTGCACCCGATCGCCGTACGCAACGGCATGCGCCTGTTCGAGGAGGACGCACCGACGATCCCGCTGGAGCTGCTGTCCGCCGTCACCTTCCGGACCGGCGTACTGAACCTCAGCTACGCCGTGGCCACCGCACCCGGCGAGGGCACGTACGAGGACGCCAGGACCCACCTGCCCCAGCACTAGGCCGCCTCCACACCTCGGGGTCACCCGGAGAGCTCGGCCTGCCACTGTCGTGGCCACTGCCCCGACGGCGGTGGAGCTCCCCCTATCCCCAGGTCGCTCCGTGCGCTCTCGTAGAAGGCGTCGCGTGCCGCACTCGCGAGCCGATGCGCCTTGGTCCACCTCTCGCCGTCGACCGTGCCCTCCCGCACCAGCAGCTCCACGGTCCAGATCGTCTCGTGCCAGTGCCGTGCCGCCGCGATCGTCGCCGCGTCCCCGACGAGCAGGACGGACTCCCACTCCGTCGCCCGGTGGGACTCCGCGTCGGCGAGCATCGGCAGACCCTCCGCCGGTGCCAACGGGTCCGCCACGTCGGCGAATCCGAGCGAGGCGCCGATGCGCTGGGTGACGCGGAGCTGCGCCTTCAGGGCATTGGCGTAACGGCCGTACGTCTCGAAGCGCTTCTCGTCCCACCGCTCCTGCCGCTGCCGCGTCCACCGCCGACGCTCGGTCAGCGTCTGTGCGGCGTAGGAGCCGAGCGAACCGACCACGACGCCTATCAGAGCGGGCAGTTGATCGAGCAACGCCACAGTTCCTCCCCCGAACCGGTTCCCCTGCCGCCGCACGACAGCCGCGCCGCGGCAGTCAGCCCTACCCACCTTCCGGTCGGTTCGTGCCTGCCGGCGCGGACCGGAGTACCGGGGCGGGTGGGCGCCGACCGTAGGGTGGCCGAACCCGACCCAGGAGGACCCGCATGGCGAGCATCGTGATCGCGCAGACGACCGTGGACGACGAGACGAAGGCGTACGAGATCGCGCGGGCCGCGGTGGAGGCCCGGCTCGCGGCCGGTGCGCACATCGACGCCCGGATGACCACGTTCTACTGGTGGAAGGACGCGGTGCAGCACGAGCGGGAGTACCGGATCTCCTTCAAGACGACCGCGGAGAAGGTCACCGAACTGCAGGCGTGGGTCCACGAGCGGCACCCGTACGAGGTGCCGCAGTGGATCGTGCTCCCGACCGTCGGAACCTCGCAGGAGTACCTGGCGTGGGTGGAGAAGGAGACCACGACCGGGTAGCCCCCCGCCCCCGTCCCCGTCCCCGACCCGCCCCGTCCCCGACCCGCCCCGTCCCGCCTCGCTCCTGCCGCCGGCGCGAAAAATACCCGCGCACCGGCGGCAGGCTCGCACTAGGGTGAGCCGCATGAACGTCACCGGCCCCAGCACCACCGCGACCGCGCGAGCGACCAGCTCGCCGGTTGCCGCCGCCTGACCTTCCCCCTCTCCCCGGCGACCGGACAACGGTCCGTCGGTTGTGCCGTGGCGCCCTCGCCCCCGGTCGGAGACTGCACGGTCCCGTTCTCCGGTGCCTCCCCCGCGCGATGCGAAGGAGCAGTCACCCCATGAACCACCACACCACCACCGAGCAGTTGGCCGGCACGTTCGTCGAGTACTTCGAAGAACGCGAGCACCGCCGCATCGTCGGTTCGACGCTGCTGCCACCGCCCGGCGACCCCGTACTCTTCACCACCTCCGGCATGCACCCCCTCACTCCGTACCTGGAGGGCCGCCCCCACCCGCAGGGCCGCCGCCTGGTCAACGTCCAGCGCTGCCTGCGCACCACGGACCTGGAGGAGGTCGGCGACGCCACCCACCTGACGGTCTTCGAGATGCTCGGCACCTGGTCGCTGGGCGACTACGACGGCCCCCGCAGCCTCGACTGGGGGTACGGGCTCCTCACCGAGGGGCTGGGCATCGATCCCGGCCGGCTGTACGCCACCGTGTACGCCGGCGACGACCGGACCGGGCCCGACACCGCCTCCCTGGAGCTGTGGCAGGACCGCGGTGTCCCCGTCGAACCCACCGTGGAGGACAACTGGTGGTCCAACGGGCCCGTCGGACCGTGCGGTCCCGACTCGGAGATCTTCCTCTGGAGCGGCGACGGCCCGCCCGAGTCGACGCCCACCCGCGACGACCGCTGGGTGGAGGTGTGGAACCACGTCACGATGACCCACCGCCGGCTCGACGACGGTTCCCTGGTGCCGCTGCCCCAGCGCAACGTGGACACCGGCCTCGGCCTGGAGCGGCTCGCCTCCCTCCTCCAGGGCAAGCCGTCCGTGTTCGAGTGCGACGTCTTCGACCCGTGGCGCAGCCTCGTACCGGCCCTGTGGCCCCTGGACGAACGGTCCTTGCGCGTGGTCTGCGACCACCTGCGCTCGGCCGTCGTGGTCCTCGGCGACGGTGTACGCCCGGCCAACACCGGGCAGGGCTACGTCCTGCGACGGATGCTCACGCTGCTGTGGCGCGACGACCCCTCGCGTAGCCTCGGGGACCTGCCGGACGAACTGGTCCGGCACACCCTGGACCGCTTCCGGCAGGACATGGACCCCGGCGACGTACTCCCGATCCTGTGCGAGGAGGAGCGCCGGTTCCGCCGGCTGCTGGAACGCGGGCGGCAGGTGCTGGCCCGGCCCCGGTTCCGCGGCCCGCTGACCGAGGAGGACTTCCACTACCTCCACGACACCCACGGGCTGCCCCGCGAGCTGGTCACCAGCCTGCGCCAGGAGTGACCACATGGGTGCGGACGGCGTTCCCCGCGAGGCCCACCGGAGCGGTGGGCCTCGCGGGGACACGACTCCGGATGCGGCGTACGCTCGTCGACGGGGGAGCGTACGCCGTGCACCGACGGGACCGCGGGAGGACCGATGACCGCGCTCGGTGATGTGATCGAGATCGACGAACGGACCCTGCTGGTCCTCGGGCAGGAACTGGACACCGCACACGACCGGCCCGACGTCGCCAACGCCCTCGTACACCGGGCCGGCGACACCCTGGTGCTGGTCGACACCGGCGTCACCACGACCTTCCGGACGGCCCTGCGGCAGGCCGCCGACCGGGTCGGGCCGTGGTTCCGGGCCCTGGTGCTGACCACGCACGGTCACCCCGACCACGTCGGCAACGACGACCTGGCCGACGAGCTGGGTGTGCCCGTCGAGCACTACGTCCCCGCACCCGACCTCGACCAGATGAGCGACCCGGTGGCGTACTGGGTGCGGACCTTCGAGCGCGTCGCCGGGGCGTTGCCCCTGGCCCCGCCCGCCCTGGCGACCCACTTGATGTCGCTCTTCGAGCCCATGCGCCCCTTCGGCGCCACCACCCGTACCTACGAGCAACGAGCCCCGGAGCGGATCCGTATCGGCTCGTCACGATTCACCGGCTGGACCTTCGCGGACGGCGCGGTACGCGTGCTGCGCAGCCAGGGCCACTGCGCCGGGCACGTCATCGTCCACCTCAGGGACCCCGGCGTCCTCCACCTCTCCGACGAGGGCAACGGACCCTGCGGGGCCATGGCCGACGCCGACCAGCTCAAGATCCAGACCGTACTCGGCGCGGTCGCCCTCCTCTTCGAGGAGGGGCGGGCCGCACTCCTCACCGACGGCCACACCTTCGCCCTGCGCCGCGGCGCCGAGGTGGTGCCCTACCTGGACGGGCTGCTGGAACAGGCCACCGCCCTGCAGGAGACGGCGCTCGGGCTGCTCGGCGAGAGCGGACCGGTACGGCCGAGCGAGTTCGGCGCCCGCTACGTCGAAGCCGTCACCGCACTCGGGGGCGGCGGAGCCAACCCGAACGAGATGTTCTTCGCGATGATGGCCGTCAACCAGCTCCGCGAGCTCGGGCTCCGGCCCGAGTCGGCCGACCCTGACGCGCCCTGGTCCCGGCCCCCGCTCCGGAACCCCACGGCTCGGGCTCCGGAGCAGGGCCCCGGTTCCTAACCGGCGCTGATCGCCGTCACGTGCGTGGAGCCGTCCCGCAGGGCGGTGATGCGGACCTGCCCGGCAGGGAAGGGGTCCCTCCCGTTCGGCCCCGGTATCCGCGAGAAGGGCGTCCAGGAGCCGTCCGGCCTCCTGATGTTGTGCCAGACCCGTCCGTCGAGCCCCACCGCGACGACCTGGGCCGAGCCGTCGGGCGTCCCCGCGATGCCGATGGCGCTCGCGCCCATCGTGGCGGTGGTGACGCCCCGCGGGGGCCGGAAGCCGGTCCAGGAACCGTCCGGCCGCCGCACCTGGTGGTACACCATCCCGTCGAGCCCGATCGCGAGGACCTGGGAGGACCCGTCGGGCATCCCGGTGATCGCCAGGGCCGGACCGGAGAACGTCGGCGCCCCGTCGTAGCCGGCCAGACGGCCCCAGGCCGTCCACGCACCGTCCCGCCCGCGCACGCAGTGGTACATGGCACCGTCCGTGCCGTAACCGATCAACTGGGCCGAGCCGTCGGGCATGGCGGCGATCGACACCTTCGTCGCGCCCCAGCGGCCCTTCGCGGTGAAGCCGGGCAGGGCCCGGAACCCGGGCAGCCCGCCGTCGGCGCGACGCTGCTGGTGGTAGGTGGTGCCGTCCATGGCCGTCGCCACGATCTGGCAGGTGCCCTCGGGGAAGGCGGCGATGTCCGCCTCCCGCACGGTGAATCCGGTCGAGCCGTCCGGCCCGGCGACGCGCTGCCAGGGCTGCGGGGCGGCCGAACCCCGTACGGAGGTCAGCCACAGACCGTTGTCGGGCGCGATGCCCAGCACCACGACCGAGCCGTCCGCCATGCCGGCCACGGCGCTCTGCATCCCCGTGAACGAGCCCGTACCCGAGCCTGATCCGGCGGTACCCGGCAGCGGACGCATGCCGCCCCACGACCCGTCGGATCGGCGCTCGGTGTGGAAGAGCACCCGCCGCTCGACGTCGTACGGGGGCAGGTGCGCGGAGTGGAACCACACCGGGTTGGTGATGGCCACCAGTTGGTCCAGGGTGGTGGAGGCGGGCTTGGGCCGGCGCACCTCGGCCCGGGCGAACAGGGAGGCCTTGCCCCAGCCCCGCCAGCGCAGTTGCCCCGTGCCGCTGCCGTCGATGCAGGTGGCGGCCATGATGCCCCACTCGGTGCTGAGCGTGGCGATGCTGTCGGGAGCGCCCGTCACGTTCAAGGTCACGTCGACGGCGTCGAAGAACGACAGCGGCAGTTCCTCGCCGGGCCCCGCGACGGCTGCGCCGGTGCGGGCGGTGAAGTCCAAGGTCACGGCGGCGGACTCGACGGCGTACGACCGGCCCAGGCGCAGCGCGTCCAGTACGGCGGGCGTGGACAGGCTGTCGGCGTACACGACGTTGTGGGGGCGGCCGACGGCGTCCGAGGGGCTGTGCGCGTCGCTGTTGCCGACGGCGGCGACCCGCTTGCCGAGGCAGAGCATGACGTGCCAGGCGGCGATGTTGGCCGCGTCGTCCAGCGTCCAGGGTCCGTTCCACACCTCCAGCGCGTCCACGCGATCGAGGCCGAACTCCCAGAAGGAACCCGCCGCCGGAGTGAGAGGATGGGCGGCGATCGTGAGTCCGCCCAGACTGTGCACGCGCCGGGCCTGCGCCTCGAACGCCCCCTGGTTCGCGGGACCGTAGCGCCAGTCCACCCATTCCCCCTGCGGCAGACCGACCGCCAGCCAGTGGCCGTGCCGGGTGGTCACCTCCTCGGCGTTGACGACCAGCAGGTCCGTCGGGACGTTGCCGCGCCATGTCACCCCGGTGGAGCTGGTGTTGTGGTCGGAGGTGGCGATGAAGTGCAACCCCTCCTGGCGGGCCGCCGCGACGATCTCGTCCACCGTGCGCTGCCCGTCGGAGTGCACGCTGTGCAGGTGCAGGTCACCCCGGTACCAGCCGGGGCCCCGCCCGGCCACCGAGGTCGGCAGGATGTCGTACGGGGCCCGGGGGAGCGGATCTCCGAAGTGGAGGGTGACGTCCACCTGCCAGGCCATACCGCCGGTGCTGCCGACCATCGGCCCCAGGATGACCGACCAGCCGCCGGGGTCCACGGGTCCGGGCACGTAGCCGGGGGTGGCGTCCGCGGCGGAGACGGTGAAGCCGGTCCGTGCGCCGCCCGACCAGCCGCGGAAGCCGGACGGGCCGAAGGCGCCGAGGTCCAGGATGCCGGCGGCGGCGTCGTGGGTGGTGGCGACGGAGATCCGCCGGACTCCGGCGGGGACGTCGAAGGGGACGTACGCCCACTGGTCGTTGCCGTAGGGGGAGTGGCCGCGGTAGGTGGTGGTCACCGAGTCGGTGCCCCGGCCCCGCGTCGCGGCGAACGCGACCGGGGCGGGAACCAGCGCGGCGACCCCGCCCGCGGCCATCAGGGCCCCCAGGCGGAGCAGGGACCGGCGCTCGACCCCCGCCCTGGCGCCGGGCGCCGGGGCGGGGTCGGGCACATCGCTCGGGAGGTGTTCACTCGACACAGCTGTGCTCTCCGTTCACGTGGGGGTGGCAGGGAAGGCGTGCTGGTGCTGGTGCTGGGGCGAGCGGGAGTGCGTGCGAACGGCTGCACCCGGCCAGGGGCCGGCGACTAGCGGCTGGAGCGCTGGGCCTCGACGATCTGTCGTACCGACCCGTCGACGTCCGTACGGGCCTGGACGCGCTCGGCGAACCCGGGGAACTGCCCGGCGACCGCGCTCAGCAGCCGTAGTTCCAGCGGTGCGACATTGACCTCGCACCGGTCGCGGCGGACGGCCCGTTCGACGCCGTCGGCGACCTGGCCGGGCGTGACGGTCCTGATGCCCTTCGGCGGAGTGGCACCGGTGGCCGCGAACATCCCGGCGTCGCGGACGAAGCCGGGCTGGACCAGGGACACCCCCACCCCCGTTCCCCGGAGTTCCTGGCGCAGGGCGAGGGCGAATCCGCGCAGCCCGAACTTCGTCGCGTTGTACAGGGAGGTCGACTTGGTCGCCGCCTTGCCGGAAATGGAGCCGACGAGCACGATGTGCCCGCGGCCGCGGCCCACCATGTGCTCCGCGAGCAACCGGGACAGCAGCACGGGCGCGCGCAGGTTGACGTCGAGGGCCCGGTCGAGCTGGTCCTCGGTGTAGTCCAGAAGGTCGCCGCTGGCCGGCAGGGCGGCGTTCGCGACGAGGATGTCCGCCTCCGCGCAGCTTTCGGCGAGCCGGACGACGTCGGACCGTACGGCCAGATCGGCGACCACGGTACGGGCGCCACAGGCGTCGGCGGTGGCCTTGAGGGCCTCCTCCCGCCGCCCGCTGACCGTGAGGCGGGCCCCCTGCGCGGTGAGGCGCGCGGCCAGGGCGGCGCCGATGCCCCCGGTGGCGCCGGTCAGTAGAACGTTCGATCCGGATATGTCCACGAGCACTCCCGTGCGGCTGGCGAAGTCCCTCAACTGTTCGTTCGAACGAACAGTATGGACGGCTCCGCTCCTTGTCCACAGCTCCTCGTCCCCAACCACCCGGCCCCACCTGGGCGATCGAGGCGGTGGATGGGGCAGAATTACGCCATGCCCCACGCTTCCGACACCCGCCAGAGCATCATCGACGCCGTGCTGCGGATCATCGGGCAGGACGGCGTCGCCGCCGTCACCAACCGGCGGATCGCCAAGGAGGCGGGAGTCTCCCTCGGTTCCGTCACCTACCACTTCGCCACCCAGCACGAGCTGCTGCGCGAGAGCCTGCTGCACTTCGTGGCCGAGGAGACCCGACACTTCACGGCACTCGCCGATGAATGCTCCGACGAGCACTTCGACATCGGGCAGGCGGCCGAGGTCGTGGCGCAGGTGGCGGGCGGCAACGCCTTCGACAGCCGCCACATCGCGCCGTTCGAGCTGTACGTCCAAGCCGGCCGCGACGAACGCCTGCGCGCCGCCGCGGCCGAGTGCTTCGCCGCCTACGACCTGCTGGCCACCCGGATCCTGACCCACCTCGGCGTCCCGGACCCCGAACGCCTGGCCGGGGTGGCCGTCGCCCTCGTCTTCGGACAGCAACTACGCCGCCTGGCCACCGGCGCCCCGGCCGAAGACCTCGTCGACACCCTGCTGATCCTCACGAAGTTCACGCCGACGCAGACCCCCTAGCCGGGGGTACGGCACCGGCCGCCGTCCGCGAGGAATGCGGACGGCGGCCGGAGCCGGGCGCGTCGCCGCGCGGTGTGCGCGCTGCGCGCGGGGACTTCAGTACGTGTAGCCCACGTGCGCGAGGGCCTGCTTGAGCAGCGCCGCGTGCCCGCCCGGCATCTCACCCTGCACGGCCGCCGAGAGTGCCTCCTGCGGGCTGAACCAGACCAGGTCCAGGGCGTCCTGGCGCGGCCGGCAGTCACCGGTGACCGGCACGATGTAGGCAAGGGACACTGCGTGCTGGCGAGGGTCGTGGAACGGGGTGACGCCCGCCGTGGGGAAGTACTCGGCGACGGTGAACGGCTGGAGGGAGGTGGGGATGCGGGGCAGGGCCACGGGACCCAGATCCTTCTCCAGGTGGCGGAGCAGCGCGTCACGGATCCGCTCGTGGTGCATGACACGGCCGGACACCAGGGCCCGACTGATCGCCCCGTCCGTGCCGATCCGCAGGAGCAGTCCGATGGTGGTGACTTCGCCGGTGTCGTCCACGCGTACGGGGACGGCCTCGACATACAGGATCGGCATCTGGGCCCGGGCCATCTGCAGCTCGTCGTCGGTCAGCCAGCCGGGCGTAGTTTCGGTCGTGTCAGACATTCCTTGATCCTACTTTCCAGGGTGGGCTCAGGCCCAGATCACGCGTCCGCCCGACCCAGGAAGAGTGGACCCGTGGGGGCCGTCCCCGCGACCCGGACCCGCGACATTCTGCCGCGTACGGGGCTGACGTACCGTTTGGGCATGAGCATGCCCCCGCCCCAGCAACCCCCCGGCCCCTACGGGCCCCCGCAGCCCCCGTACCCCCACGGCGGACAGCCGTACGCGGCACAGCCCGGACAGCAGCAGCCGTTCCCGGGCCGGCCCTACCCGCCGCAGCAGTACCCCGGCCAAGGGGCATGGGGGCAGCCTCCGACGGGCATGCCGCCGCGCAGGAACCGGACCGGCATGGTGATCGGCATCGTCGTGGGATCGCTGGTGGTGCTCGGCGTGCTCGGCGCGATCGGAGCCGGTCTGAGCGGATCCGGATTCCCCGAGGCCCGGTACCGGCTCACCGTTCCCAAGACGCTGGTGGACGGCAAGTACCAGCTGGTCCAGGACCATTCGGACACCGAGGGCAAGAAGGCCCTGCAGGGCACCTACGACTCGAAGATCCGCGATCCGAAGCCGGCTGTCGGCCAGTACGCCTTCGAGTCCCCCAAGGAGTCGGGCGCCCTGGTCGTCTCGGGGATGTACGGCCGGTTCAAGGACCCCGCGGAGGCTCGCAAGAAGATGCTGAGCGGCGCCGCGGAGTCCGACGGCTCGTCCTTGGGCGCCCCCGTGCGGGACATCACGCCCACCGGATCCGACGTCACCCTGTCCTGCCAGGTGCTGACGGTGCGACAGGGCGGGGTCGAGAGCTCCCTGCCGATGTGCGCCTGGGCCGACGAGAACACCGGTGCCTCGGTCGGGATCCTGGGCCAGGAGACCGCGTCGCAGAAGCCCGGTTCCGTCGACCTCGCCAAGACCGCCGAGACGACCTTGAAGGTGCGCGCCGAGATGCGGCAGCCGATCGGTTGATCCGGGGCGGGCGCTGAGGCGCGCCGGAGATGCGCCAGAGGTTGGCGGCTCTAAACCGCCGCGGAGTTATGCCCAAAAGGTGACTTTCTGGAGCCCGAAGCGGTCGGATAGCAATGACGCGGTGCCTGGTGCGGCCTGCCGACCGTCGGCAGCGATCCCAGCGCGCCGAGGAAGGAACGTCCCGTGATCCGCATCCGTCACGCCGCCGCTCTGGCCACCATGGCCGTCACCGCCCTCGCCATCGCGGCGAGCCCCGCCTCCGCGGCACCCGGCGACACGCTCACCATGTGCTCCAGCACGCTCACCCCGGACGGCTGGGTGGACGCCCAGTGGTGGAACAGCGGCGGTTGCGGTTCCGGCTTCACGCCCAACACCAAGCAGATCAAGGACCTGAGAGGCTACCCGGTCGGCACCCAGGTCAACGCCTGCGCGTCCACGTGGCCGCCCGCCGGCTGGACGATCACCAACACCTACTACTCGAGTGGTTGTCGCTACTCCGCCGTGCCCAGCTTCAACCCCAACACCTGGACCCTGAAGCGCACCTCCTGACCACGCGCGGGCGCCGGGGCCGGTCGGATCGAGCGGTCGAGCGGGTGGCTCGTACGGCGTGTCCCGCGCCGCGCGGCCGCCCCGGCCCGACCCCGCTGCCTACCGTGACCCCATGAGCGCACCTTCAGCACTGCCGTCGGCCGGGTACGGGATCCGGTTCGCCCGGCCCGCCGAGTCCGGGGCGGTCGCCGCGCTCCTCGCCCGCGCCTTCGCCGACGACCCGGTCATGGCATGGATGATTCCCGCCGCCGACCGGGAACGCGGGATCGCCCGCTACTTCCGGCTGGCCCAGCGGCAGCAGCGGCCGCGCGCCGGCGCCGTCCGGGTCGCCGCGACGCAGGACGGGCGGTTGCTGGGGGCCGCGCTGTGGTCGGGACCCGGGGCCTGGAAGCCCTCCGGGGCAGCGGAGTTGGCGGCGCTGCCGCGGTACGCGGGCGTCTTCGGCCTCCGTGGCCTGCAGCGGGCGGGGGAGGTCCAGAACGCCATGCACGAGGTCCATCCGCTGACGCCGCACTGGTACCTGCCGTCCGTGGGGACGGACCGGGGGCTCCAGGGGATGGGCGTCGGTTCGGCGCTGCTCGGCCAGCAGCTGGCGGACTGCGACCGGCTCGGGCAGCCCGCGTACCTGGAATCCAGCAACGTCACCAACCTCCCGTTCTACGAGAAGTTGGGCTTCCGGATCACCGGAGAGATCCGGCTCCCGGAGGGCGGGCCGACCCTCTGGCCGATGTGGCGCGACCCTGACCCGGCCGGCGGACGCGCGGGGCGCCGGGGCGCGTCCCGCGGATCGTCCGAGCGCGGGCCGACACGGTGATGTGACCGATGCGGCCCTCGCGTTCGCGGCCCGGGAATGGCGGCCCGCCCGTACGGATCGGTCCGTTGCCGTCACATGCCATCAATTCCCAAGCCTGTCATGGCCGTTGACGAAACGATCACGCTCGCGTCTCGGACAGGTGCTCTGGAACCCTCCGCTTGGCTCACCTGTCACACGAGCAACGGAGGCAACCCCCGCATGCCCTCAAGCCGAATACGCCGTGCGTGGCCCGCGGCCGCCACCGCCGTCGCGGCAGCGCTCGCGCTCACCGGTCGCACAAGCTGAGCGCGCTCGGCGGCCGGCGGGTGTCTCCTTCGGATCCCGCCGGCCGGGCTCGCCCGGCACGGCGGGATCCGAAAGAAGCGCCCTAACGGATGCCGGAGCGTACGCGGACCTCGCGGACCTCGCGGACCTTGGGGACCGCGGAGGTCCTTGCGGCCGCGCGGACCTCGACCTCCCGGACCACAGGAACCTCAGGCACCTCAGGCACCACGGGTACCTCGGCCACCGGGTCCGGTACCGCCCCGGGGCGGTCCTGCTCGAAGGTACGGAGCAGGTCCGCCGCCACGCTCACCGCGATCGTGGCCGGCTCCTTGCCGGTGATCTCGGTCATCCCGATCGGAGTCTTGATCCGATCGATGGTGGCTGCGTCGTGACCGCCCTCGGTGGCCAGGCGCTTGCGGAACCGCACCCACTTGGCGGCCGAGCCGATCAAACCGATCGAGCCGAGACCAGGGGTGCGCAGGGCGGCGTCGCACAGCGCGGCGTCCTCGGCGTGATCATGGGTCATGATCAGGACGTGGGCGCCGGGCGGCAGCTCCGCGAGCACCTCCTCCGGAAGCAGCGGCGTGTGGTGCACGTGGATCTGCGCCACCGCGTCCGAGAGCACACTCAGCCGCTCGTCGGTGAGCATGTCGGACCGGGTGTCGATCAGGTGCAGATCGAGGTTGTGGCGGGCCAGGATGCGGGCCAGCTCCAGTCCGACGTGCCCGACGCCGAAGACGGCCACCGCCTGGACCACCGGCAGCGGTTCGAGGAGCAGGCTGACAGCACCGCCGCAGCACTGCACACCGTGGGGTCCGACGACCTTGTCGTTGAGGGCGAACTCCATCAGTTCCGGCTCCGGATCCGGCTCGACGTTGAGCTGGCGGGCCCGATCGATGGCGACGGCCTCGATGTTGCCGCCGCCGATCGAACCCCAGGTCTCGGTCTGTCCCACGACGAGCTTGGCACCGGCCCCACGGGGCGCATGGCCGCGCACGGTCGCGACGGTCACGAGCACGCCGGGCTCCCGGCGTGCTCGCAACCGCGTGACCGCGGCGATCCAGGTCATGTCAGGCATTGCTCAAAGCGCTTGTGTCGGTACGGATCTCGCTGTCGTCCGGAGCCTGGCCGTCGCCGCTCCGCACGTCCGCCTTCTCGCGGACCGACTCGATCGCCCAGAAGACCGCCTCGGGCGTCGCGGGAGCGGCGAGTTCCACGCTGACCCCTGCGGGACCGAACGACGCGGCCGCCTGGCGCAGCGCCTCGCGCACGCAGAACGCCAGCATCAGCGGAGGCTCGCCGACCGCCTTGGACCCGTACACCGCGCCCTCTTCGGTGGCGTTCTCCATCAGCGTGACGTTGAACTCCTCGGGCATCTCCGAGAAGCTCGGCAGCTTGTAGGTGCTCGCGGCCTGGGTCAGCAGCCGGCCGCGGTTCGGCCCGTCACTGGTGTCCCAGCGCATGTCCTCCAGCGTCAGCCAGCCCGCGCCCTGCACGAAACCGCCCTCGACCTGACCGATGTCGATCATCGGGGACAGGCTGTCGCCGACGTCGTGCACGATGTCCACCCGGCGGATTCGGTACGCGCCGGTGAAACCGTCGACCTCCACCTCGGCCGCGGCGGCGCCGTAGGAGAAGTACTTGAACGGGGAGCCCCGGAAGCTCTTCGCGTCCCAGTGCAGCCCCTCGGTCCGGTAGTAACCGGACGCCGACAGCTGAACGCGCTGGAAGTAGGCGGTGTTCACCAGGTCGTCCCAGGCCAGCTCCTTGTCGCTGCCCAGGGTGCGGGCGACACCGTCGACGATGCGCACGTCCGAGGCGTTCGAACCGAGCTGGCTGGCGGCCACCTGCAGCAGCCGCGTGCGCAGCTGCTCACAGGCGTTCTTCACCGCGCCACCGTTGAGGTCCGCACCGGAACTGGCGGCGGTGGCGGAGGTGTTGGGCACCTTGTCGGTACGCGTGGGCGCCAGCCGCACCTTGTGCAGCGGGATGCCCAGCGTGGTCGCGGCCACCTGCAGCATCTTGGTGTGCAGGCCCTGGCCCATCTCGGTGCCGCCGTGGTTGATCAGGACGGAGCCGTCCTTGTAGATCAGCACCAGCGCGCCGGCCTGGTTGAAGGCCGTGAGGTTGAACGAGATGCCGAACTTGATGCCGGTGATCGCGAGCGCCCGCTTGGTGTGCGGGTGCGCGGCGTTGAAGGCCGCGATCTCGCGCTTGCGGTCGGCGATGCCGCCGTCGTTCTCGACCTGCTGCCAGACCGCGGCGATCCGTTCCGCCTGCGGGACCGGCTGGCCGTACGGCGTCGCCTGACCGAGACCCGGCTGGTAGAAGTTGCGCTTGCGCAGCTCCATCGGGTCCAGGCCGAGCAGCGGCGCGACCCGGCCCAGGATGTCCTCGATCACCAGCATGCCCTGCGGACCGCCGAAGCCGCGGAAGGCCGTGTTGGAGACCTTGTTGGTCTGGGCGATGCGACCGGCGACCCGCGCGTTGGGGATCCAGTACGTGTTGTCGATGTGGCACAGGGCACGGGCCGTCACGGGCTCGGACAGGTCCAGGCTCCAGCCGCCGTCCGAGGTCAGCGTGGCGTCCAGCGCCTGGATGCGGCCGTCGGCGTCGAAGCCGATCTTCCAGTCGGCGTGGAAGCCGTGCCGCTTGCCGGACATGGTGAGGTCCTGGGTGCGGTTGAGCCGCACCCGGACCGGCCGACCGGTCAGCTTGGCGCCGAGCGCGGCGATGGCCGCGAAGCCGTGCGGCTGCATCTCCTTGCCGCCGAAGCCGCCGCCCATCCGCAGGCACTGCACGGTCACCTCGTGGCTGTGCAGACCGAGGACGTGCGCGACGATCTCCTGGGTCTCCGAGGGGTGCTGGGTGCTGCTCTGGATGAACACCTGCTCGGCCTCGTCGATGTAGGCCAGCGCGGCGTGCGTCTCCAGGTAGAAGTGCTCCTGGTCGGAGAACTGGAACTCACCGCTGAACACGTGCGCGGAGTCGGCGAAGCCGGCGTCGATGTCGCCGGTCACCATCAGGGGCCGGGCGCCGTGGAAGGCCTCGGCCTCGATCGCTTCCTTCAGCGTCATGATGGAGGGCAGTTCGTCGAGTTCCACCTCGACGGCCGCCGCACCGAGCCGAGCCGCCTCCAGGGTCTCACCGAGCACCCAGGCGACCGCGTGGCCGTGGAACATGACCTCGTCGGGGAAGAGCGGCTCGTCGTGCTTCATACCGGCGTCGTTGACACCGGGCACGTCGGCGACGGTCAGTACGCGGACCACACCGGGCACGGCGAGCGCGGGCTCGGTGCGCAGCGCGGTGATCCTGCCCCGGGTCTTCATGACCTGGACGGGGTAGGCGTGCAGCGTGTCCTTGGTGCGGTACACCAGGTCATCGGTGTAGAGCGCGGCGCCGGTGACGTGCAGTACGGCACTTTCGTGCGGCATGGAGAGGCCGACCACCGGCTTCTCGGGACGCTCGGACAAATGGCTCATGAAGACACCGCCTCGGTGGTTTGCGCGTACAGCTTCAACAGGCTCTGGCCGAGCATCGCGGAACGGTAGACGGAGCTGGCACGGTGATCGCTCATCGGCGTGCCCTCACCCCGCAGCACCCGGGCCGCGGCGTCGACCGTCTCCGCCGACCACGGCTTGCCCTCCAGGGCGGCCTCGGTGGCGAGGGCGCGGATCGGGGTGGCGGCCACGCCGCCCAGACCGATGCGTGCCTTGCGGACGATTCCGCCCTCGATGTCGAGCGCGAATCCGATCGCCACGCTGGAGATGTCGTCGAAGCGTCGCTTGGCGATCTTGTGGAAGGCCGTGACCGGCGACAGCGGAAGCGGGATGCGCACCGCGCGGATCAGCTCATCGGGGCGGCGCACGCTCTGCCGGTAGCCGGTGAAGTACTCCGCGAGCGGGACGACGCGCTCACCGTCGGCGTCGGCGAGCACCAGCGACGCCTCCAGGGCGAGCAGTACCGGCGGGCTGTCACCGATGGGGGAGCCGGTACCCAGATTGCCGCCGAGGGTGCCGCTGTTGCGGATGAGTCGGGAGGCGAACTGCGGGAACAGCTCGGCCAGCAGCGGGACATCGCCGTCGAGTCGACGCTCGATCTCGGTGAGCGTGACCGCCGCCCCGATCTCGATGTGGTCGGATTCGACGCGCAGCTCCCGGAGTTCGGGCAGCCGGTCGATGGCGACCACGCACTCCGCCCGACGGGAGCGGATGTTCACCTCGACGCCGTAGTCGGTGGAGCCGGCGACCACGACCGCGTCGGGCCGCTCGCGCAGCAGCTGCAGCGTTTCGGCCAGGGTGTCCTTCCGCAGGAACGTGGCGCCGTCCTGCGTGTATTCGGTGGCGACCGGCGCGGGCGGGTCCTGCTCGCGACGCTGCGCCAGCGGGTCGTCCTCGGTGGGCTCACCGACCGCGAAGGCGGCGTCGCGGATCGGGCGGTAGCCGGTGCAGCGGCACAGGTTGCCGCTCAGCGAGTGCAGGTCGAAGCCGTTCGGACCGTGCTCGGCGTCGTGGGCGTCGCCGCTGTCGGCGGACTCGCCGTGGGCGCAGCGGTCGGGCCGGTAGTACTCGGACGCCATGCTGCAGATGAACCCGGGCGTGCAGTAACCGCATTGGGAACCGCCGCGGACCGCCATCTCCTCCTGTACCGGGTGCAGCGTGGGCCGCTCACCGGGTTCGCCGACCGTGGCGAGGCCCTCGGAGGTGATGATCTCCTGGCCGTCCAGTGCCGCGGCCGGCACCAGACATGCGTTGACGGCCACCCAGTCGGTGGGCTTGTTCACGCCAGGACGGGCCACCAGCACCGAGCAGGCGCCGCACTCACCCTCGGCGCAGCCCTCCTTGGTACCGGTGAGGCCACGATCGCGCAGGAGATCGAGCACAGTGGTGTGGGGTGCAGCCGGGGAAAGCGGTGTCTCTTTCCCGTTGACGGTGATCCGCGCCGCTACCATGGCACATCCTCATTTCCGCGCATGGTCGAGCTGATTATGCTAGTAGCCATTTCAGGGGCTTTCTATTTCGCTGGCGCAGCCCGGGGGAGAATCCGGGGCGCGACTCGGCACGCGACGACGTGCCGCAGGCGGTGTGAGAAATCGAAAGATGCCGGGGCCACAGAAGGGCACACCGGAGAAGAGGGCTGTTCAGCAGCCGTGTGCTACGAGACCCGGAGTCCAGGCGACCTGATGCGCGGGGCGGTGCAGTTCGGAGATGATCGACATCCGACTTCGCCTCCTCCATCAGTTCACGGGCCGGTCGGCTCGAAGTTACGTTGCCGCAGGTCGATCGGTCAAGCCGCCGTGCGCAGACCATTTCGGGTCCGCCGAGATCCGGGCCGCCGGCGGACGTGGCCCGACGCCCGGTCCGACAGATCGAGATGCTGTCCGGAATGTGACGTATCGGCTGGTCGGGGCGTCGAACGGTCGGCGGCACCGGAGCTCCACGACCGGGCTGCGAGCCGTTCCGATCGCTGTCGATCAGGTGACCGTCGCCGCCCGCGCGTCAAGGAAGTCTTGACAGAGCAGGGCTGTCAAGGTTTTCTTGACGTATGACGATCTTGAAGAAGACGGTCTCCTCCGAGGAGGGCGGCCCTCGCTCCACCACGGCCCCCACCACGGCTGCCCTGCTGCCGCTCGCGGTGATGCTGCCCGCGGTGACGGTCATGTTCCACGACCGGTTCGGGGCCGTGGCCTCGGCCGCCCTGGTCGTCGTGTCCCTCGTGCTCGTCGCCGCCGGGGGAGCCCTGCTCGCCCGTACCACGGCCGAGGCCGATGCCGCCGCGGTCCGCGCCCGACACGACGCGGACGTGCTCGACGCGCTGGAACCGCTCGTGGGCGCCCGGCGATGAGCGACGTACCCCTCCTCGGCCCCTTGGAGACGGCCAGGATCCGCGAAGGCATCGCGGCGGCCGTGATCGGCGCCCCCGAGGGCCTGGCCGACGCGCTCGAACACGACGCCGACGGCTATCTGCGCCTGGTGGATGCCTCGCGGGTCGGAGCCGAGGAGGCGAGCCGGCTCCTGCGTGAGGCCGTACAGGGCGCCAGGGCCGCCGGACACAGCTGGGAAACGGTGGGCCGCATCCTGGGAGTGAGCCGGCAGGCCGCCCAGCAGAGGTTCGCCGGCGCGTCCGCACCCGGTGCGCCGACCGGCGGTGGGGCGGGCGCCGCGGAGCGCCGCATCCTCAGTCCGCTGACCGCGTTCAACGAGATGGCCGCCCTGGAGGAGGCCGGACGCGACGGATGGCACCTCGTCGGCTACGGATCCTTCTTCCACGAGGTGGAGGCCTCCGCGCACCCGTGGGAGCACTGCCGTGTGACGCTCTCCGCCGGCGGCCGCCACCGACGGATGGAGGCGGAGGGCTGGATCCCCGTCGGCGCGGGCTGGTTCCCCTGGCGCTACTACAAGCGGCCGCTCGGCCCCGATCCCAAGGCGGCCCGGTGACCGTCCCGGCCCGCCGAGCGAGCGGAACCGGGACGGCCGCCGTCGCGGCAGGGGGCCTGGAGGTCAGGGAGTCCGGAGCTTGTCCACGATCCACTCGCCGAGCTCCACGGTGATGACCGTGTGTCCTTGGTTCTCGCTCGCGCACAAGAAGTGGTCGAGCTCGCTGTCGGCGGGGTCGATCTTGCTGTAGAGGGCGTCACGGTCGTCGATCGCGCCGGCCGCCACGGCGCTGACGCTCGGCACGAACGTGGTCGCGTTGTACGTGAGTTCCGCGGGTTCGCCTTCGAGGAGCCCGGCCAGCATGGCGGCGGTGCCGAAGTTGGCGGGGCGGCCCGGCAGGTTCAGGGCCTCGGGGAAGAGGCCACCGGGAGCGCCGTCGATGTCGGGCAGGTTGTTGGTGGCGATCGGGATCTCGGGGGAGCCGGTCTTCTTCAGGATGGCGACGATCTGCTCGCCCGTGTCCTGCGTGTCCAGCCGGGTGCCCGTCAGCTCCGCACCGGTGGTGCGCATCGCCGTCACGCCGGCCGGGATGTTGTTCCCGGCACCGGTTCCCGTGCCGTTGGCGACCCCGAGCCGCCGCACACCGGGGGGCCAGCTGCCCACCCGCTCCAGTTCCGCGAGGAAGTCGGTGCGGGCCCGGTCCTGCCGGGGCTCCGCGGAGACACTCTCGATGTGCCAGCGCAGCAACTGCCGGGCGGCCGTGCTGTTGACCATCCGGGAGAAGCTGCCGAGGAGTTCACCGAATCCGGGGAGGCCGCCCCAGTTGTCCTTCACGAAGTGCGCGAACGCCTGTACCGAGATCGGCAGCCAGGCTCCGGTGTGCGGGGTGTCGTAGGAGAGGAAGGTCGAGGTCTGGTGGTCGTCGCCTTCGTGATGCATCTTGGCGAGGGCGTACCGGGTGACCAGCCCTCCCATGCTGAAGCCGCCGACCGTCAGCTCGGCCGAACCTTCGCGGTCGTCGATCGCCTTCTTGATGCACTCGATCGCCACGTCGGCGTTGTCGATGATGGACGCCGACCGCTCGTCGAAGCCCAGGAGCACCAGGTCGAAGCCTGCCTCACGCAGCTGGGAGATGAGCGGGTACTCGCCGTTCTCCAGGCCGTTCCACAGGGCGTCGGGATCGCTCTTGCCGGAGGAGAACCCGTCGGCGAGGATCACCGGCTTCCTGACCCGGGTCTGGCCCGGGCTGCTGTAGAACACCCAGGCGGTGCCCCTTTCGAGGGGCCACTCGACGTCCCAGGCGGTTGCCCTCGGGTAGTGGGGCTGGGCGCCCGGGAAGGTGTTGTCCCAGATGCTCACAACAGGCATGGACATGTGGTGCGGCTCCTCTGTCTCGTGGTGCGGTACGGCCCGCCCCCGGGACGGGGGGCGCGGCGGGGGCCGCCCCGGGTCGCGGCGCGAAACACACTCGGGGACGGCCTGCACATGCCGACGGCCTCATGCCGACGTCATGTGCGGAACCGGAACCATGATCCCGAAGCAAGTAGCCCGAAACCAACGAATCCCGACCATGTCACTCGTACGTGGAAAGTGGTTTCGTCGCAGGTCACAGGGCTGCAAGGGAAGAAACGATGATGCGGGCCCGACACGGACGCCACACGGTGCAGCCGGGGGTGCGCACGGTGGTCGCCCGCTCTTCGCGGGCGCCTGGCGGTGAGCGCGGCGGGATGCTTAAGAGCAGATCAACTGAGCCTTAAACGTGCCTGTGGTCTCCTCGCCCCGCGTCGATCGAGACCGTCGGCAGGCGTGCCGTACGCGCGATGACCGTCCGTGGCCCTGGGGTCGTGACCTGCTTCTTCGGACGCGCGCGCACGAGTCACGAGCCTCGCGGTGGCTCGCCGCACAGCGCCCCAAACCTCCCCGCGGCCTGATTCGTAAAAAGGCAACAGGACTGAACTCCCCTGAGAACTCGGCCGTATGCAGGACGTCAGGGGGGCAACGTCCATCGGATCGAGGAGTGTCGAGTGTCCAGAAAACGGACCATGAGTCTCAAGAAGAAGTTCGTGCTCTCTGCCGTCGCGGGAGCCCTGGTGATCGGCGGGGTCGCTGCCACGGTGGCGATCGGCAATGCGGCAGAACCCGACGTCGTGTGTCAGGGGTCGACGGTGACGTTGTCGGGTGAGGCGGGTGCGCCGGCTGCGTCGAGTGGCACGTTCCCGGTGGGGACGAAGTTGAAGGTGACGAACCTGGACAACGGCCAGGCGACGACGGTGACGGTGAACGGCCCGTCGGGTAGTTGTGTCCTGCTGAACAATGCGGCGTTCGAGAAGGTGCGGGAGCCGGGGAAGAATCTGATTCGGCGGGCGCGTATCGAGCGGGTGGGTGGTGGCGGTGACGCTGCGGCTCCCGCGGCGCCTGCGGCGGGTGCGTCAGGTGCGGCGGGTGCGACGGGTGGGGCGGCTGTGCAGGTGCCGCCGGCCACCGGTGAGGTGGTGTGTCAGGGGTCGACGGTGACGTTGTCGGGTGAGGCGGGTGCGCCGGCCGCGTCGAGCGGGACGTTCCCGGTGGGGACGAAGTTGAAGGTGACGAACCTGGACAACGGCCAGGCGACGACGGTGACGGTGAACGGCCCGTCGGGTAGTTGTGTCCTGCTGAACAATGCGGCGTTCGAGAAGGTGCGGGAGCCGGGGAAGAATCTGATTCGGCGGGCGCGTATCGAGCGGGTGGGTGGTGGCGGTGACGCTGCGGCTCCCGCGGCGCCTGCGGCGGGTGCGTCAGGTGCGGCGGGTGCGACGGGTGGAGCGGCTGTGCAGGTGCCGCCGGCCACCGGTGAGGTGGTGTGTCAGGGGTCGACGGTGACGTTGTCGGGTGAGGCGGGTGCGCCGGCCGCGTCGAGCGGGACGTTCCCGGTGGGGACGAAGCTGAAGGTGACGAACCTGGACAACGGCCAGGCGACGACGGTGACGGTGAACGGCCCGTCGGGCAGTTGTGTCCTGCTGAACAACGCCGCCTTCGACACGGTGCGCGAGCCGGGCAAGAACCTGATCCGGCGGGCACGCATCGAACGCGTGGGCTGAGCGACCGGCGTGACGGCGGGGACGGCACGGAGCGTGCCGTCCCCGCCGTCACGCCGTCCCCGCCCCGTGACACGGGGCCGAGTGGACAGGGACGGACAGGACTGGACGGTCATCGCCTCTTCAGGGCATGGATAGTGGACACCGCCCACGCCGAGGCTGTGCGCCATGAACCTCGGACGCACGAAGGGCGGGCCCGCCGCCGCACCTAGGCCGTCTCTTTCGGATCTTGCCGGGCCCGGCCCGCCCGGCACGGCACCTCATCCCCCAGACTCCGTCCGGGGGGACCCCCAGGTTGTCGGGGCACACGAGTACGTCCGGTACACGAGCGCCCCTCCGCCTTGCGAGGCACCGCACCGGACGACCCGGGCTCGACCGACAAGATCCGAAAGAGACGACCTGGCCCGGGTCCGCACGCGCGGCCCCGGTCGCCGCGCGGCCCCCCGCGACGCCGGCCACCTCGCTCGTGAACGCGGCGCTGCCGCAGATCCGTTCCGGAGCGGGCCTGTCGGACGGCGGCACCACCTGGGTGGTCAACGCCTACGGCCCGGCTCGACCGTCGCAAGGCGCCTGCTGAGCAGCCGCTCCGAGGCCCCGGTGGGCGTTCGTCGGCCATCGCCGTGCGGCGCGCTCCACCCCCGTCACCCCGTCACCCTGCCGTCCTCCATGGAGGTCTCCACCGTGTCCAGCTCCGCAACCATGTCGCCGTCCGTCGTCCGTGCCCGCCCCGGCAGACGTCCGCATGAGGTCGACAACCGCGCGGCCTACCTCAGCTTCGGGCTCGCCTACGTACTCGGCCACGGCACCGCCGCGGCTTCCCAGGGCGCCGACCCCTTGCTCCCCCTGCCCGACTGGCTGCCCACGACGCTCCTCGGCGGCGGGCTCGTGGTCGGCATCGTGCTGGCCACCCTGGCCGGCCTGCGGGCCCAGGTCGGAGCCACGGCACAGGAGATCCTGTCCGGCCGGCTGCTCGGCGCAGCCTGGATCGCCGCTTTCACCGCCCTGTTCCTCGCCATCACCGGCCTCACCTCCGTACTGGAACAGCCGGAACTCCAGAACGTCCTCTGGCCCGCCGGCTCCGGTCTGATCGTCGGCCTGCTCTACCTCGCGGAAGGCGCCGTCCGCCGCGACCTGCTGCACTACGGCCTCGGCGTCTGGCTCGCCCTGACCTCCACCGCGGCACTCTGGTTCGCCGCTCCCGGCCTGTACTGGGTCCTCGCTGTCGCGGGTGGCGGCGCCTACGTCCTCGCCGCGGCCCTCGGGCACCGCCGCCTCCACCTCCACCTCCTCTCCCGCACGGAACGCCCCTGCGACTGACGGCCGGCCCCTCCGCCCGTCAGGGCCGCAGGCCGGCCCGCCTGAGCGCGATCTCCGAGAGATCGGCGATGACCCGCTGGTCCCCGCGCCGCCAGGCGTCGGCGAGACCGCCCTCGGGCGTGGGGAGTGCGGCGAGATCGCTGAGCCGGCCGGTGAGGGCGCGCAGGGCGAGCAGGTCCGCGCCTCCGGGCGCATCGAGGAGGCGCCGCATGATCACGCTGCGCCGGATCCAGCGCAGCCGGGCAGGGAGCCACAGCAACAGGACGACGGCCACCGGGACGACGATCAGCGCCAGTGTGGTCAGGGTGGCCACCTGGCTCACGGCGTCCTGGAGCGACTGTCCGGCGTTGGCGATCCCGGTACTGGCGTCGGCAGCGGACTGCAGCGGCTTCTGCAGGAGATCGCCGACGAACGGTACGTTCGAGGCCGCGTCGCCGGCGTTGCCGAGCTCGGTGGCGAGGCTGTCGCCCGAACTTTCGACCCTCCGGCCCGGCTCGGCCAGCAGCATGATGGCGTCGTGGACGGTCAGGGCGAACCACACGGCGGCGGCCATGAGGCCCACGGCGATCAGGTCCGCGAGGATCTGGCGGTTCCGACGTGCTGGAGTCTGTGCGTAGAGGCGCATCGGCGGGCTCCCGTTCGGGTCGGACGTGGAGGAGGACCGGCCCCGCCGGGTGAGGCTCGGCCGGTCGTTCGACCGTACGCCTGACTCCCCCTCCGCACCGGGTTCGGTGGACGAACGTCCGCGCCACGACGCCTGGTCGGCGCACCGGAAGCCTGGAGGATGCCGCCCGGAGCCTTCGCGGGCCCGGGCGGTCCGGACGTAGCCTCGGGCAGCCCGGCGGGGGGACAAGCTCACGCGTCCGGAGGCCGTACCCAGGGGGCGAGACCAGCTCCGGACCATGGTGGTGCGTCAGATCATGGCCTGCGGCCAGGCGGAGCTGGGGCGAGCACGTCCCGGTCCCACCAGGACCCCTCGGGTAGCCGGATCGCGGCATACCGTCGTGCGGCGTCCACCCTCAGCCCCTCGTCGGTCGAACAGACGGCCGGGCCATCCGGCGGTCGACGGCGGGGACCGCCGCGTACCGGTTCCGGAGCCGAAGGCGCCGATCCGGCCCGGGCGGTCGACCGTGAGGGCGCCGGCAGGGCAGACTCTGAGCAGAAGGAAAGGGGCGGGCGATGACCGCACAGCCGATTCGCCGGCACGAGCCGGAGCGCGTGCCGCGCAACGCGAAGGGCATCGCCGACGCGCTGACGCCGGAGGTGGCGAAGGAGTTCTACGCCGAGCTCCTGGCCGCCCGGCCGGAGGAGGCCAAGGGCGTCCTGTTGCGCTGGTGGGGCCGGGCGATGCTCGAATCCGATCCGGGCCGGCAGCGCCGGGTCGCGTCCGCGCTCACGGGCACGATGCCGACGATCGCCGTCCAGGACATGCTCGAGCGGCGGCGGGCCGCGGGACTGCCCGTTGAATGAGCGCTTCGACGACGGTTCCGAGGGCTTGCCGTGTGTGCTGTCGGAGGACGTCACCGCCTTCATGACCGACCCTGCGCTGCCCCCGTGGGCGATGGGCTCGGTCGTCGCCGCGATGGTGGAGATCGGCGAGACCCGAGGGCTCGTCGCAGGAAGCACGGTGGCGGAGGACTGGCCGGAATGCCGGCTCCTGCCGCTCGGTGAGGACGGGGCGCTGGGCATCATCGAGTACGTCATCGCCAAGGACGCCGCCCCGCCGCAGGTGATCGTGACCCGCGTCCTGCTGTACTGAACACCCGCACGGCGCGGGCGGAAAAGCTCCGGTTCAGCGGTCCGGACGGGACACGCCGAGAACCGCGTTCATGGATGTCGCCGTACGTGCGCTACGTGCGCCGGCGGAACGGCAACGGCTGAGGTCCCACGCCCCACCACCAGGTGCGGCACGTCCCTGAACTTTGACGGCTAACACCGTTAGCCATACCGTGACGGCCCGGCCCGGCCCGCGTCGTCCGCCTCCTCGGTCGGTCACGACGTGAGATGAGAGGGGTGCGGTGAACACCGCGACAACCGGCACCGCGTGCGTGCGGACGGCCCGTCATGGCTGACCGAGCGCGGCAGATCATGGCCGCAGCCAGTTCTACGACCATGCCCGTACCGCCGCGGATGACGCGCGCCGGCTCCCGCTCGCCCGCATGACCGGGTGGGACATCAGCCCGTTCGAGCCGGACGGACTGCGCGTCGCGCCGCTGCGTCCACCGGTTCTGCCCGAGCCGCCGCGACACGGCGAGGACCCCGCCGACTGCGGGGCGTGCCGCGCCCGCGACGAAGGCATCTGGTTCAACGACGGTTGGCGGCTCTCCCGGATCGCGGGAGTCGGCGTGCCGCTGGCGCTCATGCTGCATCCGCGTGAGCACCATGACATGGCCGACCTGCCCGATGAACTGGCGGCCGAGTTGGGGGTCCTGTCCACGCACATCGTCCGCCACGTACAGGCTCTGCCCCACATCTCGCGAGCCCACGTCTACCGCATCGGGGACGGTGGCGCACACCTGCACATCTGGTTCTTCGCCCGGCCCGAAGGGCAGAGCCAGCTGTACGGATCCTGGCTGCCCGTCTGGGACGATCTGCTGCCCGAATACCCCGCGGAGGTCGCGGAGGCGGACGCGGCGATCGTGGCGGACGCGCTGGTCGCCTCCCTCGGAGGTCGCCGCTCGGCTGCCGACGAATCGCCGACCGACTGACCTGCGAGCCGCGGCGGGCGCCAGGTTTTACCCAACGGTCAGCCGACGATCGTCCCAGCTCGGATAGCTTTTCGGCATCCGTCGAAAGTGATGCACGGGCTGCTTGCGCCACGGCGCAGGCAGCCCGACAGGAGGCATGCGATGAGTTCGATCAACGTCCTGGAAGCGGCCGCCGCGCTGCCCGGCGCCTGGAGTTCCTCCTCCCTGGGAGAGGTGGGGACGGCCTGCGTGAAAGTCCTACGGATGGACGGCAGTCCCGTCCCGGAAGAGACGCACAAAGCCGTCGAGATACTGCTGGTGCTCGACGGGCGGATGGAACTGCTGGTGGAGGGTGTCGAGGTCCCGGTGGAGGCGGGCGAGATGTACCGGGTGCCGGCGGGCGCCCGACACGCTGTCGGCCCCGGTAGCCACGGCACGTTGGTGATCGTGGAGGAGCCCACGGCGTGAACGCGTTCCACCGCGACCGGTGGCTTATCGCCCGGCGCGGACCTGCCCGGGCTGTGTAGCGTCCACCCGGTGAATGACTACCTCACTCCTGCGCCGGAGGAGCTCTCCGAGCGGGCTCAGTCCTTCGTCAGGACCCACGGGCTACGACTCGAAGGCCTGGGAGCCGCACAGTACCGGGCTCGCTGGCTGGAGCGCGGGATCCCCGAAGCGGTGCTCGACAGGGTCGAGGCCTTCGACGAGCAGTGGGGTGGACTGGTCCTGCCGCCGGTTCCGACGTACGAGGGCGGTCCGAAGCGGTTCTGCCCCGACGTGCCGGAGGCGACGCTGTCGGACGGTTGGTGGTTCTGGGCGGGAGACCAGCGGACGTCGGTCTCCTACGGCTTCATGATCGGTCCCCGAGGCGAGTTCGGTCTCGGCACAGCGGCGTGGGTGCCCCTGCACGCGAGCGTCGGCGGATGGGTCGAGTCGGTCGCGCTCACGTATCACGCCACCATGTGGGCGAAGCAGATCACCAAGGTCACCGGCGGTGACGTCGATGCCCTCGACCTCGGGTCCTACGAGCCGGTCCCGGAAGTGGAAGGGCTGGCCGACACCTGGTGGCGAGGCACGGACTCGCTGATCGCGATCCAGACCGGCCAGGCCGAGTTCTACTCCCGCCCCGACTACCGGACCGCTGTCATCTACTCCGGCCTCGACCGCTGGGGCCTGTACGGCTGAGCGGCCCGGGCGTCCCCCGGTCGGCTGCGCCGTACGGATGGACTCGGGCCGTACGGCGCCGGGTTCGGGGTCTTGTGGCGCGAGGCGGCCTACCTTCGCACTGCTCGACCACCCCTCCACGAAAGGCAGTACTCGTGCGATCGATCCGTTGCGCCCTGACCGCTCTCGCCGCTGGTGGCATCCTCCTGGCGGGTGCGTCCGCCGCCTCCGCCGACGACGCCTTCACCATCTACGCACCGGTCAGCAACACGTACTCCATCGTCTTCGGTGACCTGAGCCAGGTGGCCGGTGACGACGTCTTCAACGCGGGCCACGACAACACGGTGGGCTCCCACAACGGTGCGGCGCCGGCCGGCGACATCGGCATGGCGGCCATGCCCGGCACCCAGATCCTGAGCAACGACGCCCTCATGCAGCGTGCCGCCGGCCAGTGGACCGGCAGCATCATCGGCAAGTAGTTCCCGCCGGCTCCCGGTCCCGACGGTCCGGCGGCGGCATACGCGAGGGCCGCTGCCCCGGAGGGGTGGCGGCCCTTCCCCGACGACCTCGCACCACGCGACTCCAGGGCCTGGCTGCCACCCTGCCCGACTGTTGCCTTGCGCGACGTACAGCGGGGCATCCCGGCCACTTCTCTGCTCCGGAGTTGGCGGCATCTCGCGCCGCTGACCGCCCGGTTGGTCGGCAGTGGCGAGTGAGCGGTCCTGGCGAGCCTCGGCGTGGGCGCGTGCGGCCTGCTCCTGCTCGGCGCCACCGCGGGCTCCACGGGAGCGTGCGCCTTGGTCCTCACGGCCGTCGGCTACGGCCTGGTCCACCTCGGACTCGGGGCGGCTGGACCGAACGAGAGTGACATCCTGCACCGCCGTGTCGCCCGTACGAGCCATCGCCGAACCCACCCATGGCGTGCCCCTCCCCGGCAGCGGGATCCGCCGTCTCCACGCGTTGACCCCACGGCGCGCCAGGGACCGGATCGTTCCACCGGTCCACCGTTTTCGCGTCGCCCGTTCGGCGCGCCGTCCTGGTGGTCCGGGCGAGGCGGTGTGGTCAGGGCACCGGCCCGGCGGCACACTGGAGTTCCACGCCCCGCAGCGCCAGGAGTGACGTGCCCGTCCCGATCATCGTCGACTGCGATCCCGGACACGACGACGCCCTCGCCATCATGTTGGCCGCCGCGGACCCGGCGGTGGACCTGCTCGCCATCACCACGGTCGCGGGGAACCAGACCCTCGACAAGACCACGCTCAACGCCCGCCGGGTCTGTACGGTCGCCGGCATCACGGACGTTCCCATCGCCGCGGGTTGCGACCGGCCGCTCGTCCAGCCGCTCGGTGTGGCCGCCGATGTGCACGGGGTCAGCGGACTGGACGGGCCGATGTTCCCGGTCCCGACGGTGGATGTCGTTCCTGAGCATGCCGTGGACCTCATCCACCGGCTGCTGGCCGAGCACCCCGAGCCGGTCACCCTGGTCCCGACCGCCCCGCTGACCAACATCGCCCTGCTGCTGAGGCGGTACCCGCAGGACGCCTCCCGCATCCGCGAGATCGTCCTGATGGGCGGTTCGACGGAGCGGGGAAACCGGACCCCGGCCGCCGAGTTCAACATCGTCACCGATCCGGAGGCCGCCGACATCGTCTTCCGCTCGGGGGTGCCGGTCACCATGTGCGGGCTCAACGTCACGCACCAGGCACTGGCCACGCCCGAAGTGGTGGCCCGCTTCGTGGCCCTGGGCACGCCCCTCGGGCAGATCTGCGCCGACCTGCTGACCTATTTCGGTTCCACCTACCGCGAGTTGTGGGGGTTCGCCAGTCCGCCGCTGCACGACCCCGTGGCGGTGGCCCGGGTCATCGATCCCGGGCTGGTGCACTGCGTGGACGCCCAGGTCGCCGTGGAGTTGAACGGCCGGTACACGCGCGGAGCCACCGTCGTGGACCTGCACCGTTCCACGGGCCGCCCGGTCAACGCGCGCGTGGCCGTGACCTTGGAGACCGACGCGTTCTGGGACCGCATGGTCGGCGCCGTCGCGACTCTCGGCGCGCGCGTCCACGGGCCGACACCTGACTGAACAGGATCCGCCCGGCGTCCCCGGCGGTCGGGTCCAGCAGGCGCAGCAGGACGTCGGCCGGGGGCTCCGGAGGCAGCCGTCGTCGGGCGGTGGCCCCGCCGGCCGTATCGCGGGGCGCACCCGCGTCCGGGGGATCGGCCCGGTCGAGCCCGCCCGGTATACGGGCGGGCGGCCGCCAGGTCAGCGGCGCCGGGCGATGGTGATCCCGTCGCGCACCGGGAGCATCACCGACTCCACCCGCTCGTCTACCGCCATCAGGTCGTTCAGGTGACGCATCGCCAGGTGGCGCTCCTCCTGGTAGGCGGGGTCGAGGACGCTGCCGCCGAGGAAGACGTTGTCCAGCACCACCAGCCCGCCCGGTCGCAGTCGGCGCACGATCTCCTCGTAGTACAGGGGGTAGTTGTGCTTGTCGGCATCGATGAACGCGATGTCGATGACCGGCTCCGCGTCGAGCGCGCGCAGCGTCTCCAGCGCGGGGGCGATGCGCAGGTCGATCCGGTCCGCCACGCCCGCACGCTCCCAGTAGGGCCGTCCGACCGCCGTCCACTCCTCGCTGACGTCGCAGGCGAGCAGGCGGCCGCCGTCGGCCAGGCCGCGGGCGATGCAGAGGGCCGAGTAGCCGGTGAAGACACCGACCTCGACCGCGAAGCGGGCGCCGGTGAGCCGGGTGAGCATCGTGAGCAGCGCACCCTCGTCGGAGGAGATCTGCATGTACGCGGCGCCGGCGGTGGCCTCGCGGGTGGCCATGGCCAGCTCGCCGAGGATGTCGTCGGCCGGGGTGTGGTGGCTGAGCAGGTACTCGCCGATCACGGGCTGCGTGGGCTCCAGATCGTCCCCGTCGATCGCGGAGCTCCACTCGACGGCGAGTTCCTCCTGCGTGGCGAAGCGCACCAGATGGCGGGTGATGACGTCCTGGACCTGGGCCAGCGACTCGGCGTCGACCGCGGTGGCGGTCAGCACCAGCTGATCCGGGGTGGGGGTGAGGCTGCAGGCCCCGGCGGTCAACGTGATCACGCCGCGACCGTCGGGAGTGAGGCTGGTGGTGACCTTGTGGCCCATGTGCGAGACGAGCTGCTTGACATAGCGCGCGGGCCGGGTGGTGGCGACATGAGCGGTGGCGAGGGGCATCTGACTCCTGAGGTAACTCCGTTAAGTGGCGAGAATCCTCGCCACTTCTTTGATGGGGGGATTCTGGGGCCGGTGAGACGAAGTTGTCAAAAGTGTTTAGGTTCGTGGACACTTTTACTCATGGCAGAACAGCAGCCACCCGCACCCACGCCCGCTCACGGGAGTGACCCGGACCAGGGCCAGGGCCAGGACGAGCGACCTCGCGACGAGCAGGGCCACCTCGTGCTGCGCTCGCCGGAGCAGTTCAAGGCCCTGGGGCACCCGCTGCGTCACCGCATGGTCAACGTGCTGCGCCAGCGCCCCGCGACGCTGCGCCAGCTCGCCCAGGCGCTGGAGATGAGCAAGGGCACCATCGGCTACCACGTGCGCGTGCTGCGCGAGGCGGGACTGGTCCGGCTGACCGAGACCCGCCGGGTACGCGGCGGCACCGAGCAGTACTTCGCGCTGGCCGCCCCTGCCTTCAAGCTGCACCAGGACGCGGAGGTCGGTCCGGAGTTCCTGATCAACGCCGCGCTCGGCGAGATGCTGCCGCGTCAGCCCGGCCAGGCCTCGCACACCATGCTGCGCCACCTGTGGCTCACCGACACCGAGGCGCACGCGCTGGAGGCCCGACTGCGCGAGATGGCCACCGAGCCGTATCCGACGGACCTCGCGCAAGGCCGGCCGTACGGGCTGCTGGTCAGCCTCTTCCGCGCCGATGTGCCCAACCTGCCACCGGACGAAGCCCCCTGAACCTCCCGCCGCTACCGGAGGCCGTTTGACCTTGCCCTTGGCGGCAAGGTTGAACGATGACCGGCATGGACAACAACGCCGAACGGCAGAGCAACAGGATCGTCGTCGTCACCGGGGCCGGTACCGGGATCGGCCGGGCCACCGCCCGCGCCTTCGCGGCCGAGGGCGCCCACGTGATCGCGGTCGGCCGTCGGGCCGAACCGCTCGACGGGACCGCCGCGGCCGACCCGGCCCGCATCACCCCACTGGCCGCGGACATCACCGCCGAGGGTGAGCCCGAGCGGATCGTCCGGCGGGTGCTGGAGATCCACGGCCGGTTGGACGTACTGGTCAACAACGCGGGCATCGTACGCGGCGGAGCCCTCGGCGCACTCACGCCCGAGACGATCGCTCCCCAGATCGCCACCAACCTCGTCGCACCCGTCCTGCTGGCCCAAGCGGCGCTGCCCGCCCTGGAGGGGACGGCCGGCCTCATCGTCAACGTCAGCACCTCGGTGGGCCAACGGGCCTGGCCGGGCAACTCGGTCTACGCCGCCACCAAGAGCGCTCTGGAGCTGTTGACCCGGAGCTGGGCGGTGGAACTGGCTCCCCGGGGCATCCGGGTCGTGGCCGTCGCACCCGGCGCGGTCGACACCCCGATCGGCGAACACCAGGGCCTGGCGCCGGCCCGGATCGCGGCGGTACGCGCCTGGCAGCTCGCGCACACCCCGATGGGCCGGATCGGCCGACCGGAGGAGGTCGCCTGGGCGATCACCCAACTCGCCTCGCCCGGAGCGTCCTTCGTCACCGGCGTGGTCCTCCCGGTCGACGGCGGGGCTGTCGTGGCGTGATAGGAGTGGCCACCGGAGGTGGCAGAGGTGCTGATAGGCGAGTTGGCGAAGCTGACCAGGACGACGGCGCGGGCGTTGCGGCACTACGAGGAGGCGGGACTGATCTCATCGGAGCGGGCACCCAACGGCTACCGGATCTACGACGAAAGGACGTCT
Organism: Streptomyces sp. CLCI03; assembly: GCF_053615355.1. Taxonomy (NCBI): domain Bacteria; kingdom Bacillati; phylum Actinomycetota; class Actinomycetes; order Kitasatosporales; family Streptomycetaceae; genus Streptomyces; species Streptomyces sp. CLCI03. The sequence goes on from NZ_CM132132.1 coordinate 7,627,795, forward strand.
GTCCGCGTCCGCAACATCCGCTACCTGCTGGCCGCCGGGCTCACGCTGGATGACGTACGGGTCTTCGCGCCCTGCCTGGACGGAAACGTGGCGGCCGCGGCGCCCTCGGCCACAGGGCTGCGCGTCGCGACGGAGCGGCTCGCGGTGCTCGACGAACGCATCGCCGCCCAGACCGAGGCCCGCGACCGACTGGCCGCAGCACTACGGCAGGCGACGGGCGACCTCGTCAGGCCGCTGACCTGAGGGATGGTGGGTATCGCAGGCTCTGAATGGTCGACCGCCTCACGGCTGTGCCCCGGGCCGCCGCCGAGCCCGCCGTACGGCTCGACGGACGACGCCCAGGAGGTGCCTCACCCGTCACGGTCCCGCCGCCATCGGGGAACGCCCCTGGTCAGAAGAGAGGTTGTCATTCACCCCAGTGCGTCGCGTGGCCGGGCGGGGGCCTGGATGTCGGTCCACCCGCCGAAGGCCACAGGCGTCCCACCCATTCGCACTCCGGGATCGCGCCTTCCCAGTCGCGGTGCACCGGTCGGCCCGGGCCCGGCCCACCACGACCGGCCGCGTCACCACCCGCTCGGCGACCTCCTGCAGCCGCACCACCAACCCGAGCCCGTCGACCCCGGGGTTCCCCCGCGGACCGTAGGACACATCGACCACCTCACAGATGTGCGCGTGCCCCAGGAACCGTTCCAGGTCGGCCGGGACGCAGCCCGTCAACCGGCGCCCCCAGAGCGTGACCTGGGGCCCGCGGGCCGCATCGGCCGCGACGCAGAACAGCCGGCCGTCGACGACGTACGCACGGACGGCAGGCTCAGCAGGACCCGACGCGAACTCCACGCCGAGCGTCTCGCGGGAGGCGGGGTCGGCCTGGAAGCGGCGCAGCGCGGTCAAGTCCGGCAGGGCCGCGACGACTTCCGCGAGACGCATGCCGAACCGCAGCGGTCCGACGCCTTCCAGGGGCATCAGCTCCCACTCCGGCCGCATCGGCCGGCTCCGGCATCACCTCGGGCATCGCGGCGAGAAGCCGACTCTCCGGCTCTCCGACTCTCCGACGCTCTCGGCCCAGGTCCCGGGAGCCGAGGAGTGCTCCTCATGATCATGACTCGCCAGGCTACTCGGCCCACACCGGCCCCCGGTTCCGGGGGAGCGCGCCTCCACCGCTCGGGGCGTCGCCCACCTGGGCCGGTGAGGTGAACCTGTACGTCGGATGGCGGCGGGGCGGGTGGCAGCGGTGGCAGTCCACCCCGGCGGGCCCGAGGCTCGTCTCCGCAGCCGAGCACCCGAGGAAAGGCCAGCAGCCCATGCCGCACGCCAACGAGGAGGGCGTCGCCACGCGCCCGATCGCTCCGGACGATCAGCATCGCAGCCGAGCCGCTCACCTGCGGACCGCTATCAGGCGGACCAATCTGGTCCCCGCGTTCTTGGTTCTCACGATCATGATGGTGGCCCTGTGGCTGATGGGGATGCCGTTCCTCCAAGCCCTGACGATTTCCACCGCGGTGAAGATCTCGGTGGCCCTGCTCGAACTCCGCCGGCTGCCCGACCCCGTCGACGACTGACACGGACCCGCCCACAGCCCGAGCCGTCCCGACCGACAAGACCCCCGCCGGGAAATGCCGCGCCCCGCCCGCTCCCGCACTGGCACGATGCCCGTACGGGGAACGGATGTGCGGGAGTGAGGCGGGGGACATGGGAGACATGTGGGAGGCGCTCGACGCGGTGGACTGGCAGGCGCTGGGGGAGGCGGGGCCGGACCGTCCGGCCACCGACGTGCCGAAGGTGCTGCGCCGGATCGCCCGGGCGGACTCCACCACCCGCACGGAGGCCGTCGAGCGGGCGTGCGGCGAACTGCAGGACCTCGTCCTCGGGAGCACGGCGGTCGGCACGGCCGCGCTGCCGTTCGTGGTGGATCTGGCTCTGGACCCGAAATCGGTCCAACGGCCTTACCTGGTCGACCTGCTGATGTCCTTGGCCGGAGACGGTGAGGAGGTCGACCCCGAACGGGCGGCGGTGTGGTGGCAGCAGTGGCCCCGTATCCGAAGGCTGCTCGACGACGCGGACCCCGAGGTGCGCCGGGAGGCGCTGTTGCTGATCAGCGACCGGACCACACCCCTGCTCGAACGGTGGTACGTGGAGACGGACCCCTCCGTCCAGGTGGCCCTGCTGGTGGCGCTGGGCCGGGCCGCGGCCGACGAGGACCTCACCGACTCGACGGACGCCGAGGTACGCGCCGTCCTGGACGGGCTCCTCCACCAGGAGAACCCGGTGCTGCGCGTGGCGGCCGTGGTCGCCTCGTCCCCGCTCGATCCGCAGGCGGTGCCGCGCGCCGTTCCCGAGCTGCTGGAGATCCTGACCGACCCCGTGGTCGCCCCGAGGTTCGGGGAGGTCTGGTACGCCCTGGAATGCGAGTACCCGTACGACCGCAACGACGTCGCGGAGTGGGTCGGCAGCCTGCTGGAGCCGGACCCGACGGCGGCCACCTCGTTCGTGGCCGCGCTGGCCGAGGCCGGGACCCGGATCGGCGACGCGGAGCTACGCCGCTGCGCGGTGGACCAGGCATGGCGGCTGCTGTCGCGCCGGCCCTCCGTGGCATCGGCCGTGCTGCCGCTCGCGGCCGGACTGCTGGCCGACCCGGACGACGACGTGCGCTACAAGGCCGCGCACCTGCTGGCGATCCTCGGCCGGGCAGCGGCCCCGCACGCCGACCGGCTCGCCGCCCTCCTCGACGACACCGGCGAATCACGGTACTTCGACGGCACCGTCGGTGACCACGCGCGGTGGGCCCTGACCCGGATCGGGGACCCCCGCGCCCTGCCCGATCTCGTCGAGCGGCTCGTGGCGCCCTACCGGGACATGCAAGGCCGGGGCTATGCCCTCAGCGATCCGCGGCAGCCGGACGTCGCCGACGTCCTGCGACCGCTGCGCGCACACGCCCGCGTGCTGCTGCCCGCGGTACGCGAAGCCCTCCGGGACGAGGTCTCCCGCGCGGGGTGGCTGGTCCGGCAACTTCGAGACGTGCTGAACGCGTGGGGCGAGAACCCGCTGCTCCCCGGTGAACTCACGCCGTACTGGCAGCCCTCGAAAGCACCGTTGCCGGAACCCGCACAGGCAGTGGAGGCCGTGCTGACCTATGCCGCCGACGGGCAGTGGCACGGGATGTTCGCCACCGCCCTCGACGCGCTCACCCGCCACGGCCACCTCACCCCGCCGGTCCGGGAAGCCCTCACGGCACTGAAGGCCGCGGACCGCCGGTTCTCGGAGTACGGCGACTACCGGGCGGTCCTCCAGGACGAGGAGATCCGCGCCCGGATGGACAGGGCGCTCGCGCTGCCGTAGCTAGGCCGACCTGCGACGCAGAGCCCGGCGGACCAGGTACAGGGCGACGAACAGCACGACGAGGACGAGCAGGACGATCAAGAGAGTCTTGAACAGGCCGCCCTTCTTCTTCTTGCTCTTCTTGCCCTTCTTGGTCCCGGTGGTGGCCCGGACCTGGGACGACATCGGTGCCTGGAGGCCGGTTACCACGCCGGCGCCGGCGAGGACCCCGCCCTGCGGGAGCGCCGCGGCGGCGGGAGCCTGCCGGGCGGCCGGAGCGGCTGCCGAGGCGGTGGCCGCAGGGCCCAGGAGCAGCCCGGCGATCACGAAGAGCGGAATGAGTGCTGCCGCGACCGTCGGACGCCTCTTCGAAATGCTGTGTGTTGTCACTGTTTCCCCTGTTCTCCCCTGCCCCGGCCGGGCCCGATGGGATCCGGAAGGCCGTGGCTAGGAAGCATCGTCGACGAGTTCGACCGCCCCGGCAAGCACGTGGCGGTGGCGGGCTCGCGCTCATCCGGTACCTTGCCGGCCCGGGTTCGCGCGCTCTGGCAGTCTGGGCGCATGGGGACGGGCGGCGGTCGGATGCGGGACGAACGGCGGAGCGCAGGACCGGGCGTGGGGAGGGAGTTGGAGCCGCGGTTCGGGGTGGAGCAGGGGTACGCGTGGTACCGGGGGGAGTCGCACGCAGGGTCCGTGCACCGGCACGCCGCCTTCCAGCTCGTCCTGGCACCCCGGGGCGAAGCGGCCCTCGCCGGGGCGGACGGCACGGTCGTCAGAGGAACGGCGTTGCTCGTGCCGCCCATGACCGCGCACCGGATGGTGGCGGCGGGGGAGCTGCTCACGCTCTTCGTGGAGCCCCATTCGGTCCTGGCGGACCGGTTGCGCGGCCGGTGCGGTTCCGGTTCCGGCATCCTGGCGGTGCCCGAGCTGGGCCTGCTCGACGAGGCCGAGCTCGGTCGGGCGGCGGCCCTGCCCTCGGCAGGGCTGGACCCGAGACTGCTCGCCGCGGCGGCCCTGCTGGAGGGCCTGGAGGAGCCGGTCCCGATGGACGTGGTCGCGGCCCGGGTGGGTCTGTCACCGCAGCGGCTGCGGGCCCTGGCCCGGCAGCAGTTGGGCATGCCGCTGGCCCGTCGGCGCATCTGGTCGAAGCTGCGCCGGAGCGCCCAGGCCCTGGAGGAGGGGCGCAGCCCGGCCGAGGCGGCGGCCGCCGGCGGCTTCGCCGATCAGGCCCACCTGACCCACCGGATGCGGGAAATGATCGGGATGACTCCGGCGGCCGTCCTGCGGGTGCTGCGGGAGCCGTCGCGGTCAGCCGCCGGCGCGTCGGGCCACGTACACGGAGATGGAGCCGGTGACGGTTGAGACGACCTCCACCTCACGGACCTGGTCGAAGCCGGCCTCGGTCATGAGGGAGGGCAGGATGCCGTCGGCGTTGGGCTGTGTGTCGGCCCGGCCGTCGGCGAGCTGGACGACGCGGAACGCGGTGCGCATCAGACGGGTGCGCTGGAGTCCGTAGTCGGCCAGGACCAGTCGGCCGCCGGGCCGCAGCACGGTGTGCAGGGAGGCCAGGATCGCCCGCTTCATCGGGAGGGGGCACTGGTGGAGTACGAGGCTGGAGACGGCGCGGTCCGCGCTGCCCGCCCCGAGCACGTCCACCAGCTCGTCGCCCATGCCCTGGCGCCAGTCGACGGCGGCGCCCGCGACCCGGGCCTTGCGTCGGGCGACGGTCAGGACGCGGTGGTCCGGATCGATTCCGATGACGCGGGCGGCCGGTTCGACGCGGTGCAGCAGCAGGGCCTGGGAGCCGGTGCCGCAGCCGACGTCGACGATCACCTCCGCCGGCCGCGGAGCCACGTGCATGGCCAGCAGGCCGCGCCAGAGCCGCTCCCGGATCAGGGCGGCCACGGGGTCGTAGAGGCCGGTGGGGGCGAACCGGCCCGCGGCGGGCGTGAACGGTCGGGAGGTGCGCGCGGTGTCGCGCGGCCGGGACCGCGACCGGGAGTCGGAGGGCTGGGGGCGGGTGCCGGGTGTTTCGCTGGACGGGGTCATGACGGCAGTGTCCGGCGCCCCGGCGGCACCGGTCTTGTACGAACCGCTCGCCGCGGGGTCGGCCCGGGCCGGCGCGGGGCGCGCACCACACGAGCCCCGCTCACGGCGGACCGAACGAGCGCGGCGGGCTCAGATCCGCCGGTGCGCGACCGCCGCCAGGGTGTCCTTGACCTCCTGGACCACGCGGGCCGCGTCCTCGGGGTTGTTCACCACATCCGTGTGGTTCATGTCGATGACGAGGACCTCGCTGGCCGAGTAGTGCTTGTGCACCCAGTCGTCGTAGCCGGACCACAGCGTCCGGTAGTACTCGACGAGGCTCTCGTCCTGTTCGAATCCGCGGCCCCGCAGCCCGATCCGGTGCAGCACCGTCTCGAAGTCCGCCTTCAGGTAGACCATGAGATCGGGCGCCTTGCGGTACGGCAGACCGTCGATCTCGCGCATCATCTCGTTGAGCAGCCCCTCGTACACCTGCATCTCGAGGGTGCTGATCCGGCCCAGGTCGTGATTGACCTTGGCGAAGTACCAGTCCTCGTAGATGGACCGGTCCAGGACGTTGTCGCCCTGCTTGTACGCCTCCTTGATCGAGGCGAACCGGGTCTGCAGGAAGTAGAGCTGCAGCAGGAAGGGGTAGCGCTTCGCCTGGATCTCTTCGGGGCTCGCCGTGTAGAAGAGCGGAAGGATCGGATTGTCGTCCACGCTCTCGTAGAAGACCTCGCTGCCGAGCTCCTTGGCGAGCAGCTCGGCCACGCTCGTCTTGCCGATCCCGATCATGCCTCCGACGCAGATCACTGGCATACCTCACTTCTCCCTGGGGGTCTTCTGTTCGTGGGCGGGTGGGCTGTGGGCCCCACACCACTGAGACGCACGCCGGCTGTCACACGATTCCCCGGGATCTTCATGATCAGCGTCAGATGGTCGCCATCCGGACCGAGGCGCTGCCCTGCTCGGGCCGCGCTCCTGGACCGGTCGGCCCGACCGTTCCGCAGTCGCCGCGTACAGCGACGAGCCGCAGCCCGGCGGCCGCCTTGAATCTTAAGTGATGATCAGCCTCCCGCCGTCCGGAGCGCCGCCGCCGGCCACGGCCCGCGCTTCGAAGGACGCCGTCCTGGACGCCGAGGCGGCGCGAGTAGGGTGTCGCCCATGATCAGGGCCTCTTCCGGGCCCGTCGGAACCACCGCCTGACCGACCGCGAAGAGAATGGGCAGACCATGGCAGAGCGACGCATCGCGGTGTTCGGCGCCGGATACATCGGCCTGGTGACCGGCGCGTGCCTCGCCGAGTTGGGTCACCACGTGACGGTCCGGGACATCGACCCCGAACGCGTCCGCATCCTCCTCGCCGGTGACGTTCCCATCCACGAACCCGGGCTCGGCGACATGATCGCCCGGAACAAGGAACGTCTCACCTTCACCCAGGACCTCGACCGGACGCTCACCGGCGCCGAGATCGCCTACGTCTGCGTGGACACCCCGCCCTCGGCCTCCGGCGACGCCGACCTCACCCGCGTATGGTCCGTCATCCGCTCCCTGGCCGAGGCCCACGACCTGCGTGCCGTCGCCATGAAGTCCACGGTCCCCGTCGGTACCGGTGCGCGCGCCCGCGTCCTGCTGGACGCGATCGGGCTCTCCCACGTCGGCTACGTCTCCAACCCCGAGTTCACCGCCGAAGGCCGAGCCATCCCCGACTTCATGGCTCCGGACCGCATCGTGATCGGACAGGACGACGACACGGCCGGCGCCCTCGTCGCCGCCCTGCACACCGGCATCGACGCCCCCGTGGCCACGATGGACGTCAAGTCCGCCGAGATGGTCAAACTCGCCTCCAACGCGCTCCTCGCCACGAAGATCAGCTTCGCCAACGAGATCGCGACCCTGTGCGAGAACACCGGCGCGAACGTCACCGAGGTCCTCGGAGCCGTCGGCATGGACCACCGCCTCGGCGCCCACTTCCTGCGCCCGGGCATCGGCTGGGGCGGCTCCTGCTTCCCCAAGGACAGTGAAGCCCTGCGCCAGATGGCCTCCAACACCGGCTTCCACCCCCAGCTCCTCACCGCCGTGATCAACGTCAACAACATCCAGAAGCGCCGTGCCATCCAACACCTCAAGGACGAACTGGGTGACCTCGCCGGTCGGCACGTCGCCCTCCTGGGCATGGCGTTCAAGCCCGGCACCGACGACATGCGCGAGGCGCCGTCCACCGTGCTCGCCGGACGACTGCTCGCCGAAGGCGCGCACGTACGTGCCTGGGACCCCCTGGCCCGCCCGGCCGCCGGGGAGCCGTGGGACTCCGTGGACCGCTTCCCGACCCCGCGGCAGGCACTCGCCGGCGCGGACGCGGCCGTGATCGTGACGGAGTGGCCCGAACTCGCCGAGATCGACTGGACCGAGGCGTGCGGCGTCATGCGCACACCGGTCCTCTTCGACGGCCGCAACCTCCTCGACCCCACGCGCCTGCGCGAGATCGGATTCCGCTACACCTCCGTCGGACGCCCCTGACCCGTGGATGCCTCACGCGCTCGGTGGGCCGCGCGTGAGCTCGTTCTAGGCGCGCCTATAGTTAGGGCACCCTAAGCAAGGAGGCGTGCGCGTGCTCGCGCGCGCCCGCCGGTCCTTGCCGCACGAGCAGAAGCAGAAACGGAACCTGTATGAGACCCGAGTCCACCCCCCTCGTCTCCCCGCGCGCGGACGTCCTGACCGAGACCGTCGAAGGCTTCGGCACGGTCCGGTTCACCCCGGTCGACCCCGCCGCGGACTCCGCCGTGCTGCACTCCTGGGTCGTCGAGGAGCGCGCGCAGTTCTGGGGCATGAACGGCGCCAGCCGGGAACTGGTCCAGGAGATCTACGAGGACGTGGACCGCCGCGACACGCACCACGCGTTCATGGTCCGACTCGACGACGAGCCCGTGGCGCTCTTCCAGACGTACGAGCCCACCGAGGACCGGGTCAGCGAGTGCTACGAGGTCCGGGAGGGCGACCTCGGCGTCCATCTGATGCTGGCCCCGGTGACCGGCCGGCCCCGGCCCGGATTCAGCCGGACCCTGATCGGCTCGCTCATCCGGTTCACCTTCCGCGACCCGGCCGTGCTGCGCGCGGTGGCCGAGCCCGACGCCTCCAACGCCAAGGCGGTGGCCCTGATGAACCGCCTCGGCTTCGTCGGCCAGGGCGAGATCACCCTCCCGGAGATCGACCTGCCCGAGGTGTACCTCCCGGAGAAGCGGGCCGTGCTCGCCTTCCTCGACCGCCCCGCCGTACTCCCGACCGCGGCGGCCGTCGTACTCCCTTCCTAGGGGGGTCCGCGGTGCGCGCCCCTACTCGCTCGGGGCGCGCAGCAGGCTCGCCGGGAGGTAGCCGGAGCGCACGTTCAGCTCCCAGCCGTGTGCGTGCACGGCGAGGGCGGCCAGAGCGACGACCGCGACCGGCAGCAGCGTCCTCGGCTCGGCGTCCGCACCGGCACTGTCGCGGTGTTCCAGGAGCCGGTCGGTCAGGGCCCGCTCGAACGCGGCCTGGTCGTCGTCGAGGAGTACGCGCAACAGTCGCTGGTCGGGGGTCTGCGGGCCCGCCGCGTCGAGGCGCGCGGCGGCCGCGGCGCGCTCCGCGGCCTCCGGCTTGCGCAGGGGCGTCACCCCGGACGCGATCCACGGCGAGCGCGGCGTCTCCACCAGGTGGAGGTAGTCGCACAGTGCGTCCATCTCGGCGAGTTCGGCCGGGTCGGACACCGAGCTCAAGGACGAGTGCGGCAGCCCCGCGTGGAACATGGGAGCGTAGTCCTTCCCCAGCAGCGGACCGATCACCCGGGCCCGCTCCCACAGCAGCCCGGTGATCACGCTCAGCGCGAAGGCGTCCACCCAGACCCGCGCCGTGGGCGCCTGGTCGACCGCGTCGCCGAAGGCGAAGTCCTCGCTGCTGAGTTCCTCGTCGACGAGGGGGAAGAAAACCTCGAAGTCCCCGTCGGGGCAGGTGCCGAGCGTCAGAACGCCGAGCGCGCACTCCGCCGCCGTCCGCAGCGCCAACCGGCCCGACTCGCCGACCAGTTGCGGATCCTGAAGGGTGAGGGCGCCGACGTGGTCCAGCAGTTCGTCGCCCGTCTCCTGAATCCCCTTGATGGACAGGCTGCCGTAGCGCAGTCCGTGCCAGCGGCCGAAGGTCCGCCCCCGGATGTCCTCCAGGGCTCGACCCGTCCGCTCCTCGCCGACCTCGTGACGCGTCACTTCCTGCACGGTGGCCATCCTCCCCGTAGGACGAGGCCTGCGGTGCTCCCGCCGCCCTCGTCGTCGATCTTCGAGGACCCATCCTCTCCGATCCCACCGACAAGCCACTCCCCAGGCGCTGGCTGCCGGCGTCTAGTCCTTCGCGGCGGGCTCGGCGTTGCGCCAGACCGTCACGTCGACGGTGATGAAACCGGTCTCGTTCTTCCCGCCCGACCTGCCGCGGTAGGTCGCCAGCGCGATGTGGCCGGCTTTGCTCAGCACGCAGACCTGTGACCCGTCCGTGAGCTGGTCGAGGCCGACCTTCTCGGTGAAACGGGTCACGGCGCGGCAGGTCTCCAGGGAGCCCTTCTCGGAGTTGTTCAGCAGGACGATCTTGCCGTTCGTGGTACCGAACTTCTCGTCCCCGAAGAGGGTGTCGCGGTAGTAGAAGAGGTCCGCGTGCCCGTAGAGCACCCCCGCACCGGTCGGTTCCTCCGCCGGCCGCGGCGGGTTGTCGGCGAGCATCAGCTGGTGGTTCTGCGGCACTTCGATGCGCTGGTACGCCACCGGCTGGGGGTCGGGCTGCTTCTGCGAGGCCCCCGACGAGGCGCCGCCCTTCGAGGCCTTGTCGCCGCCGCCCTTGGTGGAGCCGTCCGGCAGCAGGGACCCGATGACCACGAGCCCGATGACCGCCGCCGCGACCGACCCGACGACGATCAGTGCCGTCCGCTTGGGGCGCGGCGGAGCGGGCGGGCCGGGGACGAAGCCCTGGGGGTGGAAGGGCGGCGGCGTGCCGTGCCCGGGGGCGTACGAGGGCTGCGTGTACTGGGGGTGGCTGTACTGGGGCCGGTGCTGCGGCTGCGGGTACGAAGGCTGCGCGTACGGGGGCGGCGTCGGGTAACCCGGCGGCACGGCCCCCGGAGTCCCCCGCGCCGGAGCCGTCTGCGTCGGCGCGGCGGCGGCCGGGCCGGTCGGTGTGTACCCGGGAGCGGCGGGCACCACCGGCGCACCCGGAGCCGGCGCCGCACCCGGGGCCTGCGGCGAGACCTCGGTCGGCGTCGGCGTCGGGGCGGCCGTCGGCGGCGGGGTGGGGACCGGCGCGGGCAGCTGCAGCCGTTCGGTGAGGGAACCGGCGACGGCCCGCGGCAGCCAGTCCTCGCCCTGGCGCAGCGGCACGTCCGAGGCCGCGTTGCACAGCTCGATGACCTCGGCCAGGGTCGGCCGGTCGGCCGGGTCCCGGCTGAGACATCGGGAGACCACCGGCCGCAACTCCTCCGGCAGGGCGCTGAGGTCGGGATCCTCGTGCACGATCCGGTAGAGCACCGCGTGCGAGGGCCCGTCGCCGAAGACGGACGCCCCGATCGCGCTGAAGGCGGCGATCTGCCCGAGGGCGAAGACATCGGTCGCCGGGGTGACCGTGCCGAGCGAGGCCTGTTCCGGCGCCATGAACGCCGGGGTCCCGACGCTGACCCCGGTACTGGTCAGGGCGGTGGAGTCGGCGGCCCGGGCGATGCCGAAGTCGATGACGCGCGGGCCGTCGGAGGCGAGCAGCACGTTGGCGGGCTTCAGGTCCCGGTGGACGATGCCCGCGCCGTGGATGACGTGCAGGGCCTCGGCGACCCCGACGGTCAGCAGCAGCACGCTGCGCACCGGCAGTGCGCCGTGCCGGGCCACGGCGTGGGCGAGCGAGGGGCCGGGTACGTAGGCCGTGGCCAGCCACGGCTGGGCGCCTTCGGTGTCCGAGTCGATGACGGGTGCGGTGTAGAGCCCCTGGACCCGCTCCGCGGACCGCACCTCCTGCTGGAAGCGTCGCCGGAATTCGGGGTCCTCGCTGAACTCGGGCCGGATCACCTTGATGGCGATGGGCCGGCCGCCCGGAGTGTAGGAGAGATAGACCTTGCCCATGCCTCCCGCGCCCAGCACGGCCGCCAGGCGGTAGCCGCCCACGACGGCCGGGTCGTCCGCCTTGAGCGGCTGGAAGAAGTCGGCGGACGGTGCACTACCCATGGGGACCCATCTCTGATTGCGGCGATCCAGCACCTGCCGGCGCCCCGAAGCCAACCGAGAGCGTACCCAATGCCCGGACGTCCCCGGCCCGGACCGTCGGACCGCCGCGCCGTCCCCGGGAGTTGGCGGCTCGGACGGCCCCGTTGGGCGGGGTGGCCGCGCCGCTACCAGCCGAAGCGGCGGTTGACCACGGCCGCGAACTCCTCGAACGTCAGCACGCGGTCGCCGTTCTGGTCGGCCGCGTCGAACAGCGCGGAGGAGTCGTCGGTGCCCCCGACGCCCCAGAACGGGATCGCACCCTGCGCCGCGAGGGTCGGGCCCTTGGAGCGCAGGGCGCCGATGACCTCGGCACGGGTCAGCGTGCCGTCCTGGTCGAGGTCGAGGGCGTCGAACAGGCGCCGGGCCTTCTCGCTCATCACGTGGTCCTCTCAGCGGTCCACGCACCGCTTCCTGGGCGGCGCGTCCTGCACGGGAGGACGTCGTGGGGCCCGGCGGGGTTGCCCTCGCAGGAGGTCGGATTCGCAGGGCCGGGTGCGCTCACGCCCGGCCCCCGGCCCCCTGGCGGTTGAAGGGCAGCCTGCCGAGGACGACCGCCATCCCGCAGCTCTTCGTGAGCGCGGAGAAGACCAGGCCGCCCCCGATCGCGGCGGACAGCAGCGCGAGGGAGGGGTGCAGGAGCAGCCCGAGGGCCAGGCCGAGCAGCACGGTGACGCCCGCGGTGAAGCGGACCTGGCGTTCCATGGCCCACACGGCCCGCTTCCGGGAGCCGTCGGGGTACTGCAGGCCGTGGCCTTCCGCGGCCCAGGCCTGGGTGCCACCCGTCAGGCTCGACGCGGCGATGCCCTGGGCGGTCAGGGTCGCGACGGCGTTCTCGGAGCGGGCACCGGAGGCGCACACCACCAGCAGGGGCCTGCGTTCGGCGGCCCGCCGCAGCTCCGGCAGGCTCCGTACGAGCCGGTCGAGGGGGACGTTGACGGCGTCCGGCAGGTGGCCGGACGCGAACTCGCCCGGGGTGCGGACGTCGACGACGGTCAGCTCGCGCAGCCGCGGATGGGCTTGGCCGACGTCGAGGGGGGTGGGAACGCTCATGGCGGACCTGGTCCTTGGCAGAGGGGGAGGGGAGGAGGGGCGCGGCGGGGCGCGGGCACGGGGTCCGTGGCGACGTGCGCCGCCGCCGCCATGCCGGGGATGTTAGGCATGGGGGGACGGCCCGGCCAGGGATCGCCGCACGCCGCCACGGGACTGCCACACCCCCGCAACAACCAGTGGCCCGAACGAGTGAAACCGCCCCCGAGTCACCAGGTGACGTACAGGTCCTGCGGTGAGCGGTGGATCAGCGTGGGCCGCATCCGCGGCCGTGGACGGTCGGCGTCCAGCCGAAGATCGGGCATGCGTCGGACGAACAGGTCGAGCGTCAGCCTGAGTTGCTCGCGCGCCAGTTGGGAACCCGGGCAGCCGTGGGTGCCGTACCCGAAGGCGAGGTGCTGTCGGTTCCCGGGCCGGGTGATGTCGAACTCCCCGGGCCGCTCGTACCGTTCCTCGTCGCGGTTGCCCGAGCCGTACGCCACCAGCAGGGCGGCCCCGGCGGGCAGTTCCGTCCCGGCGAGCGTCACCGGACGGGTGGTGATCCGCCGGAAGGCCTGGATGGCGGTGTCGTGGCGGACGGCCTCCTCCACCGCCGCCGGGGCCAGGGACGGATCGGCGCGGAGCGACCGCCACTGCCGCCGGTCGGCGAGCAGGTGCAGCAGCATGGTGGCGATCAGCGCGCTCGTGGTGAGGAATCCGGCGATCAGCAGATTCTGCAGGCTCGTCACCAGTTCGTGGCGCTGTTCGAGGGTGAGTTCGTCGGCACCGGGGGCCAGGGCGGCCACCATGGCCGAGCACATGTCGTCCCGGGGATGGGCGCGCCGGTCGCGGACGTACCCGTCCAGCAGGTGTTGGAGCGCGACCACGTCCTCGGCGGCCGCCACCTGACCCTCCGGAGACATCGGGCGGAACAGCAGCTCCTCGGCGCGGTAGCCGCCGTGCACGGCCGCGGGCACGTCGGCAGGGTCCAGCCCGATCAGCCGGCCGACCACCATCCCGGGCAGTTGCCGGGCGTACGCCGAGACCAGCTCCGCCGACCCGTCCGCCGCGAAGCGGTCCACCAACTCGTTCGCGCACGTGCGGGCGTACGGGATCAGGGCCGCCACCCGGCCGGCGGACAGCCCCCGGTTCAGGGGGGCCCGGTGCCGACGGTGGGCCGCCCCGTCGCTGGACACCACGGTGGGCCGCGGCCCGAACCCCCGAGGCAGGACGCCGAGTGCCGCCTCCGAGAGCGGGACGTCCGGCAGCAGGGCGTTGGCCGAGGAGAAGTCCTCCGCGCGCAGCAGCACCTCCCGTACGTCCCGGTCACGCGCCACCAGCCACGCGTCGAACTCGGGTACGTACGTCAGCCCTTCCGCCCGGCGCGCGCGGTCGTAGAGCGGATAGGGGTCGCGGTACAGCTCGTCACGCCGCGCCTGGTCGTCGTGCCACGTCACTGGTGCCTCCGGATCACGGTCGGGACCGGGCGGGGGTGCGCCGCCGCGGGTGACCTCCGGTGCGCCGGGTCATCCTGCCCGAAACCCGCAGGCCCCGGTAGGGCGCGTGCCGGGCGGAAGGGGCCGGGCGGAAGTGGGCACGCCTCGACGCGCCGGACGCGTTTTTGTCCGCAGGGCAGAAGCCTTGCCCAGATCAGCGCCGTGCGCGGTAGCCTCCACAGAGGGGCCAGGCTCCGGAAAAACTTTTCCGAAAGCGTGCGTTCGGAGCGCGTCGCGCGCGGAATCGACCGGTACGCACGGCCCCGCGGACACCATGGACCTGCCGTCGTCTGCGCACCGCGCACTCCCTGGAGGGACACACGTGAAGGACTCGAAGGACAGGCTGGAAGCACTGCGGGCCGAGATCGAGCGCCGCAACCCCGCGCAGCCGGAGTTCCACCAGGCGGTACGGGAGGTCCTGGAGACCCTGGCCCCCGTCTTCACCGCCCGGCCCGAGTACGCCGACCCGGCCGTGGCCCTCGTGGAGCGGCTCACCGAGCCCGAGCGGCAGATCCTCTTCCGCGTCCCGTGGCAGGACGACCGGGGTCGGGTCCAGGTCAACCGCGGCTACCGCGTCGAGTTCAACAGCGCGCTCGGCCCGTACAAGGGCGGCCTGCGCTTCCACCCGTCGGTGGACATCGGCGTGGTGAAGTTCCTCGGATTCGAGCAGATCTTCAAGAACGCCCTGACCGGCCTCGGGATCGGCGGTGGCAAGGGAGGCAGCGACTTCGACCCGCACGGCCGCTCCGACGCCGAGGTCATGCGGTTCTGCCAGTCCTTCATGACCGAGCTGCACCGGCACATCGGCGAGCACACCGACGTGCCCGCCGGGGACATCGGTGTCGGCGGCCGCGAGATCGGCTACCTCTTCGGCCAGTACCGGCGCATCACCAACCGCTGGGAGGCCGGGGTCCTGACCGGCAAGGGGCAGGGTTGGGGCGGCTCCGCGATCCGGCCGCAGGCGACCGGCTACGGCAGTGTGCTGTTCGCCGCCGAGATGCTCGCGGTCCGCGGTGAGTCGTTGGACGGGCTGACCGCGGTGGTCTCCGGCTCCGGCAACGTCGCGCTGTACACGATCGAGAAGCTGCAGCAGCTCGGTGCGAACCCGCTGACCTGCTCGGACTCCCAGGGTTACGTCGTCGACGACAAGGGCATCGACCTCGCGCTGCTCAAGCAGGTCAAGGAGGTCGACCGGGGCCGCGTGAGCGAGTACGTGTCGCGGCGCGGATCCTCGGCGCGGTTCGTGCCCGGTGGGCGGGTCTGGGAGGTGCCGGCGGACGTCGCCTTCCCCTCCGCGACGCAGAACGAGCTGGACGAGCGGGACGCCCGCACGCTCGTCGCGAACGGGGTCAAGGCGGTCTCCGAGGGGGCCAACATGCCGACCACCCCCGAGGCCGTACGGATCCTGCGGGAGGCCGGGGTCGCGTTCGGGCCCGGCAAGGCCGCCAACGCGGGTGGGGTGGCGGTCAGCGCCCTGGAGATGAGTCAGAACGCCGGCCGGGTGGCCTGGAGCGCGCAGCGGGTCGAGGACGAGCTGGCGGGCATCATGCGCTCGATCCACGCCGTCGCGTACGAGACCGCCGAGCGGTACGGGGCCCCGGGCGACTACGTCACCGGCGCGAACATCGCCGGCTTCGAGCGGGTCGCGGACGCCATGCTGGCGCAGGGCGTCATCTGATCCGACGGTCGCGGACCGGTCGGGGGGCCGGTCCGCGGGCCGTCACGCGCGGGCGGCGCCGGCCCCGGAGGCGGGACCGGCACCCGGGAAGGGTCGACGCCGGGTCAGAACACGATGACCGTGAACGGGTTGTCGGCGTAATTGCCCCGGAGGTCGTAGGTGTTGACCGTGACGGCGTCCGGGCCGCAGACGCGGTTGGGGGTGGTGCTGAAGCTACGTCGGTTGGAATTGGGCAGCTCGACGGAGACGACGCTGAAAGCCAGGTTGACCTCCTCGCTGACATTCACGCAGTACCGGCCGGTGTTGACGTGACGTACCCAGTCGATGTTCTTCGACCGCCTGAGCGCGCCGGAGGCCGTGACATCCGCGGCAGCCTGGACGTAGGGGGAGGTGATCGGCCTCGGGTCGGCCGCGGGGGCGGCGGCCGAGGGGGCGGCGAGGGCCCCGGTCAGGGCGAGGGCGGCTGGCAGTACGGGGACGAAACGATGCATGACTGATACTCCCGGCGGAGGCGTCCTACAGCGAGTTGCGGACGATCCGCCCACATTCGACCGGCGCGCACCGTGACGCGGTCGCCACGCCGGTCCGGCATGGGCCAACCGGTGCCGAAGGTCACCCGGGTGGCCCGGACGGTTCGGCCGTCGGAGGGCATCGCGCCACCCGCGCGGGGTCCGGCATCCCGGGCGTCCGCGGTGGCGTCCGCGGGCTCTACGGAGTCCGGTCGCGGAGGCCGCACCGTAGGACCGGAGATTCTTTCATTCGTTTCAGATTCACGAAGAGAACCTTTCTTTCCAAGGTCCAATGGCGATTTCGATCTACGGTTCGCTCATCCCTTTGGTTCGGTCTCCCTCTGCACATGGATCACACAATGATTTCTGCACCGCCGCGTCGACGTACCCTGCTCGCCGCGTCCACCGCCGTCGCCCTCGCCCTGCTCGTCTCCGGCTGCGGCGCCGGAGGCACGGACGCCCACCGCATCAGGGTCGGCGTCTCCGGCGACTCCCCGGAATGGGACGTCCTCGCCAAGGAGGCCAAGAAGCAGGGCCTGACCGTCGAACCGGTCGTCTTCGACGACTACTCGCTCCCCAACAAGGCCCTCAGCGCCGGCGACATCGAGCTCAACGCCTTCCAGCACCTGGTCTTCCTGGCCCAGTCGAACACCGAGAACAAGACCGACATCGTGCCCATCGCGGCGACCACCGTGGTCCCTCTCGGCCTCTACTCCCGCAAGCACGAGCAGCTCGCGGATCTCCCGGACCGGGCCGAGATCACCCTCCCCAACGACCCCGCCAACCAGGGCCGCGCACTGCGCGTACTGGAACAGGCCAAGCTGATCGAGCTCCGCAAGGAGGCCGGACTCTTCGCCACCCCCGACGACATCACCGCCGACCCCAAGCACCTCAAGCTCACCCCGGTCAACGCCCAGCAGACCCCCCGTACCCTCCAGGACGCGGACGCCGCGGTCATCAACGACGGCGTCGCCGAACTCGCCGGCATCAAGGCCGACACCGCGCTGTTCAAGGACGACCCCGCCGCCCCGCAGTCCGTCCCCTACCTCAATGTCATCGCCGCCCGCGCGGACCGCAAGGACGACGCCGACCACCGCAAGGTCGTCGAGCTGTACGCCTCCCAGGCCGTGCAGGACGAGGTCCGCCGCACCAGCAACGGCACCGCGCACCACATCGAGCTGCCCGCCGCAGACCTCCGGGCCGAGGTCGCACGCATCCAGAAGCAGCTGGGACGATGACCGCGGCCGTGGAACTGCGCGACGTCGCCAAGGAGTTCCCGGGCGGATCGCGCGCCGTCGACGGCGTCAGTCTCTCCGTCGACGCGGGCACCGTCTTCGGGGTCGTCGGTCACAGCGGCGCGGGCAAGTCCACCCTCCTACGCCTGGCCAACGGCCTGGAGGAGCCGACCTCGGGCAGCGTCCTGCTGGACGGTCAGGACCTCTCGTCCCTCGGCGAGCGTCGCCTGCGCACCGTCCGGCGGGAGATCGGCATGATCTTCCAGCAGTTCAACCTCTTCCGCTCGCGCACCGTCCTGGGCAACGTGCTCTACCCGTTGCGCCTCGCCGGTACGGACCGCGCGACAGCTCGCGCCCGCGCCGAGGAGACGCTGGACTTCGTAGGCCTGGCGGGCCACGGCAAGCGCTATCCCGAGCAGCTCTCGGGCGGCCGGCGCCAACGCGTCGGCATCGCCCGCGCGCTCGCCACCCGCCCCAAGGTGCTCCTGTGCGACGAGGCGACCTCCGCCCTCGACCCGCAGACCACCGGCGAGGTGCTCGCCCTGCTCCGTCGGGTCAACAGCGAGCTGGGCGTGACGATCCTGCTCATCACGCACGAGATGGACGTCGTGCGGACCCTGTGCGACCGCGTCGCGGTGATGGAGAACGGCAAGGTGGTCGAGAGCGGCGAGGTGTACGAGGTCTTCGCCCGGCCCCGCCACGCGACCACCGCCGCCTTCGTCCGTTCCGCGCGGCACGGCGAGCCGGATGCCGCGCTCCTGGAACGACTCCGCGCCCGCCACCCGGGCCGTCTGATCACCCTGCCCGTGGCCGACGGCCGCCCCGGACCGGACGGTCTCTCGAAGCTCCTGCACGCCCACGGTGTCGACTTCACACTCGTCCACGGAGGCGTGGGCGAGGTACGGGGACGCCCCCTCGGCAGCGTGACCCTGGAGCTGCGCGGCGCGACCGACGCCGTCGACGCCGTGGTCGCCGGACTCACCGTCGCCGACCGCGTGGAAGCGGGTACCCGATGAAGGCGGACTGGAGCACGTTCTGGCCGAAGGTCCTCGATGCCACCGGTGAGACCGTCTACATGGTGCTCATCACCCTCGCGCTGTCGACGGCCGGAGGGCTGGCGGCGGGCCTCACCCTCTACGCGACCCGCAAGGGCGGCGTCCTGCCGAACCGGGTCGTCCACGCGGTCCTGGGCTCGCTCATCAACATCATCAGGCCCGTCCCGTTCATCATCGCGATCGTCGCGCTGGCACCGGTCACGCGCGAGGTGGTCGGCACGATGATCGGCACGAACGCGGCGATCTTCCCCATGACGGTCGTCGCGACGTTCGGGGTCGCCCGCATCGTCGAGTCGAACCTGCTCTCCGTCGAACCCGGCGTGATCGAAGCCGCCCGTTCCATGGGCGCGAGCCCGCTGCGGATCCTGCTCACGGTGCTGGTCCCGGAAGCCCTGGGGCCCTTGGTCCTCGGCCTGACGTTCATGCTGGTCGCACTGATCGACTTCTCGGCGGTGGCCGGCACGGTCGGTGGGGGAGGTGTCGGCAACCTGGCGATGACCTACGGCTACCTGCGCTTCGACACCTCGGTGATGGTGGTGACGGTCCTCGTCCTGATCGCCCTGGTGCAGTCGGCACAGCTGCTCGGCAACCTGGTCTCCCGCAAGGTGCTCCGCCGCTGACGCGAGTACGACGGGCGACGGTCGACGAATGACGGGCGTGTGATCCGGGCCGGTGGCACTCCCGAGGTGTTTGCTTGGGCGAGGGGGAGAGAAGAACCGCGCCCGCGGGGACCGCCGTACGCCAGGAGGAACCGAACAATGAAGTTCGCCCAGATCGTCGACTTCGAGACGGAGCGCATCGACGAGGTGCGCGACCTGCTGCGCGCCTACGAGGAGCAGGCCCGCGCGCAGGCCCGCGCCGGCGCCCCGACCACCCGCACCCTGCTCCAGGACCGGGCCAACCCCCGCCGCTATCTGGCCGTCGTCGAGTTCGCGTCGTACGAGGAGGCCATGGCCAACAGCGACGCACCGGAAACCGGCGAACTGGCCGCGCGGCTGTCGACACTGATGACGAGGCCCACCGTCTACACCGACTGCGACGTACACGAGGAGTGAACTCCGGTGATCCGGGCGCCCAGGCCCGCCCGGGCGCCCCTTCGACGACGTCGAGGACCTGCGTGCCGTTCTCGACCACTTCGGCCTGGATCGCCCGGCGCTGGTCGGACTGAGCATGGGCGGGGAAACGGCGCTGGACTTCGCGCTCGTCCACCCCGGCCGGGTCGCCTCGTTGGCCCTGGTCGGGGCGTCGGTCAGCGGACACGTCTGGCCCCAGGACCCGGCGGCCGAGGCCTACGCCACCGCCCGCCGGCAGCGGGACGCGGAGGCCTTGGCCGCGCTGGAACTGTCGATCTGGGCCTCGCTGGTTCGCACCGCCCCCGGCGGGGAACTCATCGAAACGATGGTGGCGGAGAACGCCGTACGCCGTATCGCCGCCGAATCCCTGCTCGCGCACTTCCCGGACCGCGACGCCGCGTCACGGCTGCGTGAGATCGCCGTGCCGGTCCTGGTCGTCCACGGTGACCAGGACCACCCGGAGATCGCGGCGATCGCCGACCGGCTCGTCGCCGACCTGCCCGACGCCCACGGCGTGGTCGTCCCGGCCGCCGACCACTATCTGCCCCTCCGCAGCCCGGAACGCCTCGTCGACCTGTTGCTCGGGCACCTGGCGTGACCCGGCCGAGGGCCTGGGTCAGCGGCGGCCGCGACGGTTGAGTTCGTTCGGGGGGATGTAGAACCTGCGCGCCGGCGACAGCTTGTCGAAGCGGGCCTCCTGCCGAGCCTTGTCCTCCATCTGCAACCCGTCGAGGTTCCTGGTGCGAGTGGCTCGATCGGTCCAGAGCAGGTACGCGACCAAGGCGGCTATGGGTAGTCCCGCGCACGCATAGAAAACGATCAAGTTCTTCAGCCCCCCGGTGAAGATCAGCAAGTGTGTCGAGTCTCCGGTGGGGCGGGGTGGGAGTCAAGATCGGAGCGTTGGCGGCCGAACTGTTTTGTGTCGCTCCTGGCGGGTAGCCGCGGTTCTGTCGATACCTGTTCCGATATGAATGGAGACGTTGTGTCCGTCGTCAAGAACGCCCTCCCGGAAGCGGACCTGAAGGTCGTCGGTGAAGCGCTGCAGGGCGCTCTGGTGGACCTGGTGGACCTCTCGCTCGTGTCCAAGCAGGTGCACTGGAACGTGGTGGGCCCCCGCTTCCGGTCCGTGCACCTCCAGCTGGACGAGGTCGTCACCACGGCGCGTACCCACTCGGACGTGGTCGCCGAGCGTGCCTCCGCCCTCGGGATCACCCCGGACGGCCGGGCCGCGACGGTGGCGTCGTCCACCGCGATCACCGGCGTGCCGGAGGGCTGGATCAAGGACGTGGACGCCGTCCGCATCCTCGTCGACGCCCTGAGCACGGTGATCGCCCGCATGCGCGACCGCATCCGGGCCACGGACGACCCCGACCCGGTCACCCAGGACCTCCTGATCGCCCTGACCGGAGACCTCGAAAAGCATCATTGGATGTTCGCCGCCGAGAGTGCCTGAGCGGGTCGGGGCGAACGCGGATCGACCCGCGGTACGAGAGTGCCCCCTCCCGACCCCCGAGGGTCGGGAGGGGGCATCGTGCCGGATCCATGGGCGGTGGCGGTTACCCGTCGCGTTCGTGCAGGTGGCGGCCGCCTCGGCAACCAGGGCGCGGGACCGCGTGGCCGGCGGCACGTGTGACGGAAGTCTGACGTCGCGGCGGTCCTTCTGGTGTCCCGTACCCCGGGGTGTTGGAATCGAGGGGTGACGACAGACCATTCCGACTTCGAGGGAACCCCCGTCGGTCGCCGTCTGGTGCTCGGCATGGTCGGGCTCGGCGCCGGGGGCCTCGTGGCCGCACCGTACGTACAGCGCGGGATCGAAGCCTTCCTCGGGGCCGCCTCGGACAAGGACCCGACCGGGCTCACCGGGCTGCTGCCCAACGGAGGCGGCTTCCGCTACTACTCCGTCGCCACCTCCGTGCCGCGCAAGAACGAGCAGAACTACCGGCTCACCGTCGACGGCCTGGTCCGGCGCCCCGCGACGTACACCCTCGACGCCCTGCGCGCGCTGCCGCAGACCCGTGTCGTCAGGGACGTGCAGTGCGTCACCGGTTGGCGGGTCCCCGAGACCGCCTTCACCGGCGTCACCGTGTCCCGCCTCCTGGACGCCGCCGGTGTCGATCCCGAGGCCAAGGCGATCCGCTTCACCTGCTTCGACGGCACGTACAGCGAGAGCCTCACGCTCCCGCAGGCCCGACGCGACGACGTGCTGGTCTGTCTGCGGATGCGGGACGAGCCCGTCAGTCATGCGCACGGCGGCCCGGTCCGGCTGTACGTCGCGCCGATGTACTTCTACAAGTCGGCGAAATGGCTCTCCGGGATCACCGTCACCTCCGAGGTGCGCCCCGGCTACTGGGAGGAGCGGGGCTATGACGTCGATGCCTGGGTCGGCGGGTCCAACGGGCGCAGTGACACCCCCACCGTCTGAACCGGCCCGACGGGTCGCCAGGTTCACCCGTGCCGAGCGTTGGGTCCACCGCGCGACCGCCGCGCTGACGCTGCTGTGCGTGGCGACCGCGGCCGCGCTGTACGTCCCGCAGCTCGCCGAACTGGTCGGCCGGAGAGATCTCGTGGTGACGGTCCACGAATGGGCCGGCATCCTGCTGCCCGCGCCGTTCCTGCTGGGTCTGGCATCCCCCGCCTTCCGGGCCGACCTGCGCAGGTTGAACCGCTTCGGGCCGCACGACAGGAAGTGGCTGCGCGCGGTGCGTCGACGCGACCGCCGGCGCGGATCCCGGCCCGCGGGGAAGTTCAACGCCGGCCAGAAGCTCTACGCCTCGTGGATCGCGGGCGCCGTCCTCGTGATGCTGGCGACCGGCCTGCTGATGTGGTTCACGCATCTGACACCCCTGGTGTGGCGCACCAGCGCCACCTTCGTGCACGACTGGCTGGCCTTGGGCATCGGGCTGGTGCTGGCGGGGCACATCAGGATGGCCCTCGCCGACCCGGAAGCGCGCAGGGGCATGCGTACCGGGTCCGTCGAGCGCCCCTGGGCGGAGCGGGAGCACCCGCTGTGGCTCGGCGACGAGCCGAAGGGCGGACGCGCGGATCGGTCGGAGGGCGGCCCGGACGCCGGATGAGTCGATGACCGCCCCGGCGTCATCCCTCCTGATTCCGCTGTGAGTTGACAGAAGTCGCACCCGTGCACCACCCTTTCACTACTTACCTAGTGAAAGGGTGGTGTTGAGTGCTGGAATACCGCATCGACCGGCGCAGCGGCATCGCCACCTACCTGCAGATCGTCCAGCAGACCAAACAGGCCCTACGCCTGGGCCTGCTGGAGCCCGGCGACAAACTGCCGGCGGCGCGCGAGGTGGTGGAGGCCACCGCCATCAACCCGAACACCGTCCTCAAGGCCTACCGCGAACTGGAACGCGAGGGCCTCGTCGAGGCGAAACGGGGGCTCGGCACCTTCATCCGGAAGTCCTTGGGCAGCGCCCCGGCCGATTCTCCACTGCACGACGAACTCGCCGATTGGGCCCGGCGGGCCCGGGAGGCAGGCCTGGAGCGCGACGACGTGGCCGCGCTCTTCACATCGGTACTGGAACAGCACTTCGAGGGGGACGGCGAAGCATGACGGAAACCGTGATCGAGGCGAAAAACCTCGGACTGCGCTACGGACGTCGGGGAGGCTGGGCGCTGCGTGACTGCTCCTTCCGCCTCCCCGAAGGCCGGGTGTGCGCGCTCGTCGGGCCCAACGGGGCGGGGAAGTCCTCCCTGTTGACCCTCGCCGCAGGCCTCGCGCTCCCCACGGAAGGCACCCTGCGTACGGTGCCGCGCGAGGCGCTCGCGTACGTCGGGCAGGACAAGCCCCTCTATCCGCAGTTCACCATCGGCGAGACCCTGCGGATGGGCCGCGAGCTCAACCCGGGACGCTGGGACGCGGCGACCGCGCAGCGGATCGTCGATGCCGGGGAACTCGACCCGCGCACCGGGGTCCGCACGCTCTCCGGCGGGCAGCGCACCCGCCTCGCCCTGGCCCTGGCCCTCGGCAAGCGCCCCGACCTGCTGCTCCTCGACGAGCCGATGGCGGACCTCGACCCGCTCGCCCGGCGCGAGCTCATGGGCACCCTGATGGTCGACGCCGCCGACAACGGCACGTCCGTGGTGATGTCCTCGCACATCCTCACCGAGCTGGAGGGCGCCTGCGACCACCTCCTGCTGGTCGACCGCGGCCGGATCCGCCTGTGCGGCCCGATCGACGAGATCGGCGCGGCCCACCTGCTGCTCACCGGTCCCGCCTCCGCCGCCGACCGACTCGCCTCCCACACCGTCGTCGAGTCCCGTACGACGGGCCGCCAGCTCACCGCCCTCGTGCGGCCGCGGGGGCCCGTCGACCACCGGGTCTGGCGGACGGCGCTGCCGACCTTGGAAGAGCTCCTGCTCGCCCATCTGCGTTCCCCCGACGGCCCGTCCTTCAGTGCCGAGGACTCCGCCGCGGGTTCCACCGGTGGCTCCACCGAGGACTCCCTCACCACGACGGAGGTGCGGGTATGAGCGGCCTGACGCTGAAGGGCCCGTACTGGGTCGCCGCCCGCCGGCACCGACGCGCGCTGTGGGCCGTGCCCGCGGTCGTGGCCGCCTGTCTCGTCGCCGTGATCGCCCTGCGCATCGGGGCCGGCGACACGGACACGGGCGGGGCGGGCGTGGCGTGGACGAACGACGCTTACCTCCTGCTGCGGATCTGCATGGAGAAGGCCGCCACAGGACTGCTGTTCCTGCCGTTGCTGGTGGGAGCCTTCGTGGCCGGCCCGATGACCGCCCGTGAGCTGGAGAGCGGCACGTGGCGGCTCGCCCTCACCCAGTCGAGCACCCCGAAGGCCTGGCTCGGCTCGAAGGTCGTGGTCGCGGCGATCGTGTCGCTGCTCGGCTCGGCCGCCTTCGTCGCGGTCTACCGCATCGGCTGGGCACGGGTGACCGGCACCTACCGGTTCCACTGGGCGGACCGTGGGACGTACGAGGCCACCGGCCCGGTGCTCATGGCCTACTGCCTGCTCGGCGTGGCACTCGGCGTGCTCATCGGCCAACTGGTCCGGCGGACACTGGCCGCGATGGCACTCACCGGGATCCTCACCGGACTGGTGATGCCGGCCCTCGGCGCGCTGCGGTGGTCGATCCTCCCCGTGGAGACGGGCACGGTGCCGTTGTCGGGGCACGCCTCGCAGGCGATGCCCTACTCCGCCCTGATGATGGACACGGGGCTGGTCACCTCCACGGGTGAGCACCTGCCCGAATACGTCTGTTCCGAGCGGTTCCAGGACGTGGTCAGCTGCCCGGCGGGCATCGATGTCACCGGCCGGTACGCGGAGTTCCACCCGGTCTCGCACTACTGGCCGACGCAGCTCATCGAGAGCTCGCTGGTCCTGGCCCTCGCCGGCGTCGCCCTGTTCGTCGCCCTCCGCCTCGTGGCCGCCCGGCGCGCCTGAGCCGCGCACCGGACGCGGTCCGTGCACCTGCGGGGTGCACGGACCGCATCCGGTGTAGGGCAGATGGCGGACGGCGCTTGTGGAGCCGCCCCGCGGTCAGCACGCTTGATCCATGAGCACACCCGTCCCCGGTCCGGTGCGGCCTGATGCGACGGCCCGGCCGGACGACGTCCGCCGGGCGCTGGTGGCGGGATCCGTCGGCAACTTCATCGAGTGGTACGAGTTCGGGATCTACGGCTACTTCGCCACCGTCATCGCGGCGCAGTTCTTCACCCCGGTGGGTGGCAGCGAGGTGGAGGGGCTCGTCAAGGCGTACGCGTCGTTCGCCCTGGCGTTCTTCTTCCGGCCGGTCGGTGCCGCGGTGTTCGGGCGGTTCGGCGACCGGGTGGGCCGGCGGCCCGCGCTCGTCCTGGTCGTCTGTCTGATGACCGGTGCCACGGCGACGATCGGCCTGCTGCCGACGTACGCGTCGATCGGCGCGGCCGCACCGTGGCTCCTGACACTGCTGCGGATCCTGCAAGGGCTCTCGGCGGGCGGGGAGTTCGGCGGGGCGGTCTCCGTCATGACGGAATGCGCGCCACCGGGCCGCCGGGGCCTGTACGGGGCCTGGCAGTCGTTCACCGTCGCGCTCGGCCTGCTCGCCGGCGCCGCGGTGGCGGTGGTCCTGGCGAGCGTACTGACCTCGGCGCAGCTGCACGGATGGGGCTGGCGGGTGCCGTTCCTGCTCACCTTGCCGCTGGGTCTCCTCGCGCTGCGGCTACGGTTGCGGCTTCCCGCCGAGGAACCGCCCGCCCGCGTACGGACCGGGCCGCCCGCCCCCGGACCGCCCCGGCCGCGCCCCCGGAAGACGGTCCGGGCCGTGGCGCTGGGCGTCGGGCGGGTGATGGGCTGGTCGGCGGCCGGCTACACCTTCCTGGTGGTCCTGCCCTCCTACCTGCAGGGCACGCTCGGCACCAGCTTCCAGCGGGCACTGCTGGGCACCGTCCTGGCGAACCTGGGATTCGCCGCCTCGATCCTCCCCGCCGGCTGGCTGAGCGACCGGATCGGGCGGCGCACGGTGATGGTGGCGGGGGCCCTGCTGACGGCCGCGCTCGCGCTCCCGCTCCTGCACCTGGTGCAGGACCCCGACGGGCCGGCGTACGTGAAGGGGGCGGCGCTGTTCGCCGCGGGCGCCGGTGTCGGCCTGATGGCGGGTCCGGGCCCCGCGATGCTGGCCGAGATGTTCCCGGCCCGTGTGCGCTGCACCGGGCTCGGGCTGGCGTACGCGCTGTCCAACGCCGTGTTCTCGGGCTGCGCCGGACTGATCATCACGAAGGTGGTCGAGCGCACCGGGAACGTGGACGTCCCCGGGTACTACGCCGCGACGACCTGCGCGGTGAGCGCCGTCGCGCTACTGACGCTGCGCGGCGACGACCACGAGCGGGCGCTGCGGTGAGCGCGCTGCGGGTGATCGGGCTGATGTCGGGCACCTCGTACGACGCGATCGACGCGGCGGCCGCCGACCTCTCCCTCCACGGCGACACGCTGGTGCTCACGCCCCTGGGCATGATCAGCACGGCGTACGACGACGAGCTGCGGGCGGACCTGGCCGGGGCCCTGCCGCCCGCCCGGGTGGACCTGGCCACGGTGTGCCGGCTCGACACCCGCATCGGACAGGCCTTCGCCGCGGCGGCGGTGCGGGCCGACGCGGAGCTGTGCGGCGGACGGGCCGACCTGGTGGCGTCGCACGGGCAGACCGTCTTCCACTGGACCGAGGACGGCCGGGTGCACGGCACCCTCCAGATCGGCGAGGCGGCCTGGATCGCCGAGGCGACGGGCCGGCCCGTGGTCTCCGGCTTCCGCACGCGCGACGTGGCAGCCGGGGGGCAGGGTGCGCCGCTGGTCAGCATCGTCGACGTGATGTGGCTGCGGGGACGCCCCGGGGTACCGGTCGCACTCAATCTGGGCGGGATCGGGAACGTCACGGTCGTGCCGGGCGGGGTGGCGGGCACCGGAGGTGAACCGCTGGCCTTCGACACCGGCCCCGCCAACGCGCTGATCGACGCGGCCGTGACCGCTCTGGCGGGGCGCGACACCCCGCGCGACACCCCCGGCGACGTGCCCACGATGGATGTGGACGGGGCCTTCGCCGCGCGGGGCACGGTCCACCCGCCGCTGCTGCGACGGTTGCTCGCCGACCCGTACTACGCCCGGCCCGCGCCGAAGACGACGGGTAAGGAGCGCTTCCACCTGCCCTATCTGCGCGCGGCGCTGGACGCGTGCGAGCCGCTGTCCGTCGAGGACGTCGTCGCCACGCTGACCCGGCTCACGGCCCGGACGGTCGCCGACGCGATCCGGCCCTTCGGGGCGACCGAGGTGATCGCGTCCGGAGGCGGGATCCGCAACCCGGTGCTGATGGACCGGCTCCGGCAGGAACTGGGCGCAGGTCGGGCCGACGGGGTCGACGGTCGCGGTGGGCGCGGTGGGTGCGTGGTGCGGTCCTCGGACGAACTCGGGCTGCCCGCGGGGGCGAAGGAGGCGTACGCCTTCGCCGTACTGGGCTGGCTCACCGCGCACGGCCTGCCGGGCACCGTTCCGGCCTGCACCGGCGCCCGGCGCGCGAGCGTCCTCGGTTCGATCACGCCCGGCGGCCCGGGCCTGCGCCTGCCGCGGCCCCCGGCGACGGCACCGGTCCGGCTGACGGTCGACGGCGGGCCCGGCCCGGTCCGGCCGGACCACCTGCGGTGATCCGGCCGGACCGGCGTCGCCGGCCGGATCCCTGTCAGCGCTCCGCCCGCTACTGACCCTGCTTGATCGCGGAGATGTCGAACTCCAGCACGATCTTGTCGCCGACCAGCACCCCGCCGCCCTCCAGGGCCGCGTTCCAGGTCACGCCGAACTCCTTGCGGGAGATGGTCACCGCCCCCTCCAGACCGACCCGCAGGTTGCCGTAGGGGTCGACGGCATTGCCGGTGTACTCGAAGTCGATGGTGACCGGGCGGGTGGTGTCCTTGACGGTCAGATCGCCGGTGACGCGGTATTCGGAGTCGGAGCGCGGCTCGACCGAGGTGGTGCGGAACGTGATGTCGGGGAAGTGGGGAGCGTCCAGGAAGTCGTTGGTACGCAGGTGCTGGTCGCGCTGCTCGACGCCGGTGTCGATGCTCTCGGTCTTGACCACCACCTGGGCGGTGGAGCGGGCCGGATCGCCACCGTCCAGATGGGCGGTGCCCTCGAACTGGTGGAAGGCGCCGCGGACCTTGGTCACCATGGCGTGGCGGGCGACGAAGCCGATCCGGGTGTGGGCGGGGTCGAGGACGTAGTCCCCGGTGAGCTCCTGGATGGTGGCGGTCATGGGTGACGTTCCTCCGTAGGGCGGGATCCCGGCGGCGGTACGCCCGGAATCTTCCCGACCCACGCTAGGGCGCGAACCGGTCCCGGCCCGGTCGGACGCACGGGGCGACGCCGCAGTGCACTCCGGCCGGCGCCCCCGCCTCACCCGTGGAGAGCAGCGGCCGACCCCCGGCGGCCGGTTGCCGGCGATCAGATCGAGGCTTCGTCGGTCAGTCGGTCAGTCGGTCAGTGGAGGCAGGGCGTACGGACGGAGAACCATGAGCGAGCCTTCCAGGGCCGCCACCATGGCGAAGGGGAAGCGGTCGAGTTCGAGGCAGAGGGCGACGTCATCGGGATGGACTCCTCGACGCACGCCCTCCCGCAGCTCGGCGGCGGCGCGTGACTCGCCGGCCCGGCGGAGGAACACGGCGGCGTCCGTCTCGGCCTCGGTGGCCCTGCCGGCGATGTACTGAGCACACGCCAGATCTTCTTCGGCCCGCCCGTCCTCGCCGGTGACCACGAAAGTGACGCTGTCGCACCCTCGCGTCCGCAGGACCCGAGCCGTTGCCTCCGCGACCACGAAGCCGGCGCACAGCACCAGCGACGCCTCCTTGACCGCGAGCGCGCCGACCGTCCCCGCCGTGGTCTTCTGCACCACGGTCCGTCCGCCGAGGTCCATGGACCGCAGCATGCCGGGCGAGTTGACGGTGTCGAACCCGGGCGCGGGCGGACCGTCCTTGAGCGCCACCCATGCGGGGTGGCGCGCTTTGAGGGCGAGGGCCTCGGCCGGCGACTCCGCGAGAACGATCTTTTCCGCGCCCCGGGCGAAGGCCCAGGCAGCCACCGTGAAAGCACGCATGACGTCGACCACCACCGCCACGCGCGGGGTTTCGACCAGCTCGGCGATACCAAGAAATCCAGCGTCCATCCGATCATGATCGGGCATGCCCGGCCCGATGCCCCCGGAGAGTGGCGCGGCCCACAGCGAGGCCGTCACGACACGGGCGAACGGACGTGTCACGTGGCGCGGTCGGTCGTGAACTGCCGCTGCGGCGCGGCCCCCAGGACGAGGGTGGGGGGCCGCGCCGTCATGTGATCAGGGGGACCCGGGCGGCGGCGTGGCACCGGGGACCGGGGCGACGAAGGCCGGGTTGTTCGAAGTGGAAGAAGAGCAGGGTTCCGGAGTCGGGCAGGGCGAGTCCGCAGTCGCCGGCCGCCGCGAGGGCCGCGCAGTCGAGCGAGGCGATGTGGGACAACGGGCCGTGTCCCTCCCACGTGGGCCACGGCAGGTCGAGCGGCAGTTCCGGAAGCCCACCGAGCCGCCCGGCCGGCGGTCCGTCGCCCGCGTGGGCCAGGCGCAGGCCCGGCGTGAGCAGGCCGATCCACCGCGCGGCGTCGTCGGGCGGCAGGTGGCGGTGGGCGAGGTCGTGCAGCGCCTCGGCGGGAGCGAGCGTCATGGGACGAGCATGCACGAGACCACTGACAGCGAGTACCGACAGCGAGTACTGACAGCGAGTACCGACAGCGGCTACTGACAGACCGACAGGACGGGCGGAACCGAGTCGGCGCCTCGCGCGCCGAGCCTCGGGGCGGCCGAAGCGAACTGTCGGACGAGCCGCGGCGACTTGCACGGCCAACCGGGGGGTCGCGGCGCGCGCCGTGCCCCCGGAGCGCCGCTCGGGCTGCTACTGCTGGGCCGGGCCGGGCAGCGCCCGCCCCGACCGTCCCCGCGCACACCCAGGAGCCACGTACATGCCGACCCGTGCCCGCGCCCGCCGGAGCCGCCGCCTCCGCACCGGACTGTCCGTCACCGTCCTGACCGCCGCCGTGCTCGGAGGGCTGCTGCAGCCCGCGCAGGCGGCCGGTGACCCCGGCCCGGGCGACGGGCCGGGGCGCCACGACAAGGGCCTCCAGCGGCAGCTCGACGGGCTGGTCGCCCAGGAGGACGGCCCACCCGGGGTGATCGCCCTGCTCACCCGGGGCAACCGTACGGAGGTGTACACGGCCGGAGTCGGCGACATCGCGACCGGTCGCCCACCGCACCCCGACGACCACATGCGCATCGCCAGCATCGCCAAGGCCTTCAGCGGGGCCGTAGCCCTCCAGCTCGTCGACCAAGGCCTGCTCTCCCTCGACGACACCATCGGCGAGCGCCTGCCCGACCAGCCCGAGGCCTGGCACGCGGTGACGCTGCGCCAGCTCCTCCAGCACACGAGCGGTCTCCCGGACTTCTCGACCGCCCCCCGGTTCCTGGAGATCCTCAACGCCGACCCGCGCCACGTGTTCGACCCGCGCACCCTCCTCGACTTCGTGGCCGACAAGCCGCTGCTCTTCGTCCCCGGCTCCCTGTACGAGTACTCCAACTCGGACAACATCGCCGTCGCGCTGATGGCCGAGGCCGTCACCGACCGCCGCTACGAGGACCTCCTCAAGGAGCTCGTGTACCGCCCGCTGGGGCTGCGCCGCACGAGCCTGCCCCTGGGATACCGGCTCCCGCGTCCGTACCTGCACGGTTACGACGTCCAGCCGCCGGCCGAACCGGAGGACATCAGCGAGGCCCTGGGCGCGTCCGGTGTCTGGGCCTCCGGTGGGATCGTCTCCACCCCGAAGGAACTGGGTGCCTTCATCCGCGCCTACGGCGGCCCCTCGATGCTGTCGGCGCCGACGCGCAAGGAGCAGCTGACCTTCCGACCCGGCGACTCCTCGGAGCCCGCAGGTCCCGGTACCAACGCCGCCGGGCTGGCGATCTTCCAGTACACCACCCGCTGCGGGGTGCTCTACGGACACACCGGGAACTTCCCCGGGTACACCCAGCTCGCCGCCACCACCCCCGACGGCACCCGGTCGCTGACCTTCTCGATCAACACCCAGACCAGTAAGAGCAACAAGCCGGCGCTACTGGCCCGACTGCGCACCGTGCAGGAGGACTTCGTCTGCGCCCTGCTCAAGGGGCACTGAGCCGAAGCGACTCGGCGGTGAGGCGCGTGCGGCGCGGCGATGCGCCGCGTGCGGCGGTGTGGCGCGAAAACGATCACGCTCGCCCGCGCCGCCGCCCGCGATCCCTATGCTGACGCCATGCTCGACATACCCCTTTCAGCGCTGGAAGTCGCGATGGTGCAAACGGGCACCCGAGCCGTCGACACCCTGCGGGACACCACGGCCTTCGCCCAAGGACTGGAGGACCTCGGCTACCACCGCCTCTGGTACGCGGAGCATCATCACTCTCCCGCGATCGGCGCGTTCCCACCGGTCGTCCTGACGGCGCACGCGGCCGCGTTGACCTCCGCCATCCGGCTCGGTTCGGGTGGAGTGCTGGCGCCCAACCACGCCCCCCTCGCGCTGGCGGAGCAGTTCGGCACGCTGGCCGCCCTGCACGAGGACCGTATCGACCTGGGCATCGGCCGTGGGCCCGGCACCTTCGACGACGCCACCGCGCGGTCGCTGCGTCGCGGCGCCGGCCCGGCGACGGATGCCGAGTACCGGGACGACGTGGCCGCCATCCTGTCGTTCCTGGTGGACGAGGTGGCGCTGGGCCCGCTGCCGGAACCGTGGCTGCTCGCCTCCAGCCCCGCGGGGGCCGCGCTCGCCGCGGAACTCGGCCTGCCGGTCGCGGTCGCCCACCACATCCGGCCGGACAACACCACCGAGGTCCTGGAGCGCTATCGGTCGGCCTTCTCCCCGTCCCGCTGGTGCGAGCGGCCCCGCGTGCTGCTGTGCGTGGAGGCGGTGTGCGCGGAGACGGAGGAGGAGGCCGTACGACGTGCGGGACCGATGAACGTCGTGAAGGCCGGCCTCCTGAAGGGGGAGAGCCGGCTGCCCTTCCCCACCCCCGAGCAGGCGGCCGACCACCCCTTCACGGAGCAGGAACGGCACGCCCTCGCCGGCTTCCGCGCCCAGCAGGCCGTCGGCGCGCCGGAGACCGTCGTGAAGCGGCTCGCGCACCTGGCCAGCGAGACGGGGGCGGACGAGCTGATGCTGGCCACGCCCGTGTACGACCTCGCCGACCGCATCGCCTCGTACGCGCTCATCGGAAAGCACGGGCAAGCGGCGACGGCACGGTAGGGGTGCGCCACCGGCGCCACCGCCGCGGCGAGTGCCCGTGACACTGCTCACAGGCGACCCGGCACCACGGAGGGGGCCACAGCCGTTGGCGCTCCGAGGTTGTCGCCCTCCCGCGGAGGAGCCCGTGTGCACTGAGCCACACAAAAAGGGTGATTCGGTCGAAGGGTTGCTCCGAACGGATGACCTAGCCTGGACCGACCAGTGTGATCCGGGGGCTGAGGGCAAAGGAAGAGCACGTCCATGCGCATCACCACCACTTCCGCACGTCGTCGTCGGCGGGCGGGGTACGGGGCCGCGGCCGCCCTTCTCGGCCTCCTGGCGGCAGCCGGCACTCCCGCTCACGCTGCTACGGACGGCTCGGTGGACCGCGCACCGGACGGACCCCCCGTCGGCAACTCCGCACCGGCCGGTCCGGCGGGCGCCGCCCGGGGAGCCGCTCAGGAAGCCGCCCGGAGCGCCACCCACGGCGGCGCCGGGGTCCCGTCGGCGATATCCAGGCTGGCGCAGGGCAGCGGCCGCCAGGTCGCGATCACCATCGACGACGGCCCGGACCCCCGCTGGACGCCCCAGGTCCTGGAGACGCTGCGCAAGCACCACGTCAAGGCGACCTTCTGCATGATCGGTACCAAGGCGCAGAAGTACCCGGAGCTGGTGCGTGCGGTCGCCGCCGACGGACACCAGCTGTGTGATCACTCCGTCGACCACGACGTCACGATGGACCACAAGCCCGTCGCCTACCAGCGGCAGCAGATCCTCGACGGCAAGGCCATGATCGAGAAGGCCGTGCCCGGGGTCCCCGTCACGTACTACCGCGCGCCGGGCGGAGCCTTCACCCCCGACAGCCGCGCGATCGCCGCCGCGAGCGGGATGCGGCCGCTGGGCTGGAGCGTCGACCCCAAGGACTGGAGCCGGCCGGGCCTGAAGGCCATCCTCTCCACCGTGGAGGGCAAGCTCCCGCAGCAGCCGACGGTCCTCTTCCACGACGGGGGCGGCGACCGCAGCGAGACCGTGGCCGCGCTGAAGGAGTACCTGCCCTGGCTCACCGAGCAGGGCTACAGCTTCTCCTTCCCGGCCCGCACCGCCCCGTAGACCGGTTTCCTCACCGCTACGCGGGGAGGCGGAATCCGTTGAAGAGATCGTCCATGCCGCGCAGGGCCAGCCGGTCCGGGGTGGCACGGACCACGAGATCGCGGACAGCCGCCGCGACCGGATTGCGGAGGACTCCCAGGCGTCCGATGCGGCGGGCACGCAGGCGCACGGTGTCGGTGCGGGCGTGGCGAGCGGCGGTGTACGCGGCGAGGGCCGCCGGAACGGCCGAATCGGAGCCGTCCCCGCCGCCCCCGCCGGCTCCGCGTTCTCCGGTCGGCAGCAGCTGGGCGAGGACCACCGCGTCCTCGATGGCCTGGCAACCGCCCTGGCCGAGGTTGGGTGCCATGGCGTGGGCCGCGTCGCCCAGCCAGGCGATCCGGCCGTGGTGCAGGCGCGGGAGCGGGGCGGCCAGATCGTAGAGATCGTTCCGCAGGACATCGGCAGGGTCGAGCCGCCCGACGCGGTCCAGCAGGGCCGGAATGGGCGCGTGCCATGAACCGAAGCGCTGCCGCAGTTCGGTGCGCGGGTCGGCGAAGCGGGTGTCCGGCGGGACGATCGCGGTGGCGTAGAGGTAGGAGCGGCCGTCCACGAGCGGGGTCACCCCGAACCGTTTCCCCCGCCCCCATGTCTCGCTCATGGCCCGTATGCGCAGGTCCGGCGCCTCCACGATGGTCCGCCAGGCGGTCTCGCCGATGTAATGCAGGCCGGGGTGCGCGGGAAAGCGCGCGCGGCGCAACGGACTGTGGATGCCGTCGGCGGCGACGACCAGATCGGCGGGAAGGTCGGGGCCCGTGGCCGTGCGAACGGTCGGGCGGCGGCCCTCGGCATCGTCGACGCCGGTCACCTCGGTGCCGTGACGAAGGGCCGAGGGCGGCAGTGCCGCGGAGAGCGTGGCGGTGAGCGCCGGGCGCGCGACGGCGAGGGGTGCCATTCCGTATCGGGCCGTCATGTCGGCGGTGCCCGTACGGGTGAGCCACCGGCCGTCCGGGCGGCGCACACCCATCGTCTCGGGTACGGTGCCGCCGATCGCCCGGGAGACGTCGACGCCGATCGAGCCGAGCGCGCGCAGGGCGTTGGGGGCGAGGCCGATGCCGGCGCCGGTGACGGGGGGTTCGGGGGCGCGTTCGCAGACGGTGACGTCCCAGCCCCGGCGGTGCAGCGCGACGGCGATCGTGAGGCCGCCGATCCCGGCTCCGACCACCACCGCGTGACGGTTCGTCATGGCCAACCTCTTCGTTCGGGGCCCCCACCATAGAACGGCCGCGTCGGGCGCCGGACGCCTGTCCCGTCATACGGCCGTCAGGAGCGTGAGGGCCGTGAGGGCCGTGAGGAGGGTCCGGCCGTTCGCCGGGGGAGGTCGGCGTCGGCGTGGCCGGAGGTCGGCCCGTCCGCGGAGGCCTCATGACGGACCTCGGCCGAGGGCCGGCCCAGGGCGACTCCGCCCAATGCCAGGGCCAGGCCGCACAGCTGCCGGCCCGTCAGCACCTCCCCGGCGATCGCCGTCCCGAGCAGCACACCCGTGACCGGGTTGAGCAGCCCCAGCAGGCCCACCGTCCCGGCGGGCAGGCGGCGAAGACCTGCGAACCAGGCGACGAAGGCCAGTGCGGTGGCGACCAGGCCGACGTAGCAGAACGCGAGGAAGGCCGAGGGGGACATCGGCGGCGGCGCGCCCTCGACGGCCACCGCGACCGGCAGCAGGAGCAGGCCCCCGGCGGTGAGCTGCCAAGCCGTCGAGGCGAGCACACCGGCATCGGCGGTACGGGTGTTCCACCGCTTGGCCAGGACGTGGCCGAAGGACGACACCAGGACCGCCGCGGCGGAGGCCAGGACGCCCGGCACGCTGATCCCGCCCGCGCCGCCGAGCAGCATGAGGCTCACCCCGCCCAGCCCGATCGCGGCGCCCGCCAGATGGGCGGCGCCGGGCCGTTCGGCCACCAGGGCCCAGGCGGCGAGCATCATGATCAAGGGGGAGACGGCCATGACGGTCGAGGCCACGCTCGTCGGCAGCAGCTGGGAGGCGACGAAGACGAGGACGAAGAACACGCTCACATTGAGCAACCCGAGGACGGCGGACCGCCCCCACCACACGCCGCGCGGCCGCCGGCGGCACAACGCCAGCAGGACCAGGCCGGCCGGCAGTGCGCGTAGGGCGGCCCCGTACAGCGGGTGGTCCGCCGGCAGGAACGCGTGGGTGACGAAGTAGTTGGCCCCCCAGGCGATCGGCGCCACAGCGGTCAGTGCCACCCAGCGCATGTTTGCTTCCATGGAAGGTATTGTAGCTTCCATGGAAGCGAATGATGCGGCGGGAGGCCACGGAGCACCGCGGGACCGCGTGGACCGGGTGGCCCGGATCCAGGCCGACTGGCGCCGCGAAAGACCTGACCTGGATCTCGACCCGCAGGGCGTGATCGGCCGACTGCACCGCCTCGCCGACCGGCTCGGTGCGGAACTCCGCCTCGTCTACGACCGCTACGGCCTCGGTGAAGGCGAGTTCGACGTGCTGTGCGCACTGCGCAGGGCGGGCGAGCCCTTCGAGCGGGCGCCGGGCGAGCTCGCCGCGCACACCATGGTCACCACCGGTGCGATGACGAAGCGGATCGACCGCCTGGAACGGTCCGGGCTCGTCACTCGGCGGCGCTCCGGGGACGACCAGCGCGGCCGGATCGTGGCCCTCACCTCCGCCGGGCGCGACCTCGTCGACCGGGCGTTCACCGACCACATGCGCAACGAACGCCGCCTGCTGGACCTCGTGACGCCGGAGGAGGCCGCGGCGCTGGAGAAGCTGCTCACCACCTGGCTCTCCCGCCTGGAGGACTGAGGCGGGGGAGCGACGCGGTCCCTGGCGGGACGCCTCCGGCACCCGCCGGGCTCGACCCTCGACCCGACCCGGAGAATGCCACGGTATGAACTCTCAGTCACCGTGGCGTCCTTCGGGTGGAGCGCTCCGCGCCGTGCGGGCGTACCCGCGCCGCGCGCCGTTGACCCTCGCCTATGTCTGCCTGCTCCTGGTCGGTCACGTCTGGGTCGAACAGTGGCTGTCCGTCGATCGGGCGGCCGACGTGCTGGGCCACCTCAGTACCAACCTGGACAACCTGCGGGACCACCCGGTGTCCGCACTGCTCGGCAGCGTGCTGTTCTTCGACGGCACCCTCACGGACGTCGCTTCGACCGACTTCGTGGGTACCTTCATCACCCTGGGCCTCGGCGTCTGCTGCTTCCTGGCCTGGGTGGAGCACCGATGGGGCAAGCGTCGCGCCATAGCCGTCTTCCTCGGGGGGCATGTCGTGGCCACCCTGCTCACCGCGGTCGTCATCGTCGTCGCGCTGCGGCAGGGTTGGTATCCGGCGGAGGTGCGGCAGTCGCTGGACTACGGGGTCAGCTACGGAGCCCAGACCGTACTGGCCATCGGTACGCTCGCCCTGCCGCGCCGTGGCCGCCTCCCTTGGGCCGTCTTCGTCCTCGCATGGCCGCTCGGCGGCGCCGACTGGTCCGCGCCGTTGCCGGACTTCACCACGATCGGCCATGTCGTGGCGGCGGTTCTCGGCTTCGGACTGTCGGCCGTCCCGGCCTTCCGGCGGCAACGGGTCCGTCCCACCGCCGCGTTGTCCACCGCGACGAGCGACGCCGGCCCGGACCGGGGCGCCGCCGGAGCGGTCGAAGGGGGATCTTCGGATGGAGCCGCCCGGCGGCGTTGAGGTCGAAGCCGGACGGCGGACGGCGGCCGGCCTTCGACAGGGCCGGCACCCGCGAGAGGCATGCGGTGAGTGGCTGTGCTCCCGCGGCCGAAGCGGCGTTCGGCTAATCCTTTGCCCAGGAGCCGATGGACCGGCTACGTTCTCCCCGCCGTCCGTGTCGATCCGGACCGGCACCGTCGACGAGGAGGTGTGGAGCACATGCGCAGGAGTGCACAGCAGTTGAGCCCGCGTACTGACCTTTGCCACCCCCTCATGACGGAGACACCTTGTCGTTCCGCATCACCCCACTGACCGACCCGGCTCATGGGGCGCACAGCCGACGCCTTGCATGGCTGGCGTCCGACACCGATGACAACCCGGTCGGGACGGCCTTCCTGCGCCTGTTCGACGGCGGACAAGCGCACCTGGCCGACCTGACCCTCCACGTTCATCCCGTGGAGCGCCGCAAGGGCGTCGGCTCCCGGCTGCTGGACACGGCCGTGGCCGCAGCCCGGGACAACAACCGGCGCTGCGTCGTGGCGCAGGCCGGGGCCGGATCGCCCGGCGACCGCTTCCTGCCGGCCCGCGGCTTCCGCAGGGTCCTCACCCTGAGGTACTCCCGCCTGGCCCTGGCCGAGGTGGACATCCCCTCCCTGGCAGAGATCATCGAGCGTCCGCACACCGGCTACCGGCTGGCGTCCTGGCAGGGAACCGTCCCCGACGATCTCGCCCGGACCTTCGCCGACTCACGCCGCGCCATGGACGACATGCCCATGGAGGACAGCGACCACGGCACCACCCTCTGGGACGTGGACCGGGTCCGGGCCGCGGCGAAAGCCGTCGAACAGCGCGGCGACCACCTGCACACCGTCGTCGCCATCGACACCTCCAACGGCTCGATCGCCGGGTTCACCGAACTCGTCGTGCCCGGCGGCGGTACAGGTGATGCCCAGCACTACGGCACCGGCGTGCTGCCCGAGCACCGCGGACACGGCCTCGGCCGCTGGATGAAGGCCGAGTCGATCCGCCGAGCCCACGGGCACTATCCGGACCTCGACGGTCTCCTGACCGACACCGCCGACAGCAACACGCACATGAGACACATCAGCGACAGCCTCGGCTACCTGCCCACACACACGACACGGCAGTATCAGCTCGACCTGTAGGGGCGAGTGGACGGGCCGGACCGGGGCATCACCTCGTCCGGCCCGTCGGCGCCTTCACCACACGGTCCAGGCGGACACGCCCCTAGGAGCGGATGGCCCGCCCGCACTCGTCCTCGGCGGGGCCGCCCTGCGCGACCGGTGCGGTGCGGTCGTACGGGTCGACCTCCTTGCCGGCCTCGTCCGCCCGACGCTCCCTGCCGAAGGGCGGCGTGAGGTAGCCCGTGGGGGCGCCGCAACCGCCGTTGGTCATGTCGTACTTGTACGAGACGATCGAGAACGTGCCCGGCTCCGTCGTCACCTTGTCGGGGTCGTCCCAGCTCAGGACCAACTCGCGCCGGACGATCGTGCGGACGATCTCGTCGTCGTCGCCGCCTCCGTCCGCGCGGGTGACCGGATAGACGAAGGTGACGTCGGCGGTCACCTGGAGCGCGCCGCGCTCGCCCTCCCGGTAGGTGAGTCCGCCCCGGGTCTTCACGACGTCGCCGACCAACTGGGTGCGGGCGGGCTGGAAGCGGCTGAAGAGGAGAAGCGGGTCGTTCTTCTCGCCCGGGGTCTGGAAAGCCGTCTTCAGGAGGTCCTGGACGTCCTTCTGGTGCGGGTTGATCAGCGCGATCGCCTTCTCCGGGCGCTCACCCCGCAACACCCCGCGGTCCAGGCCGGACGTGACGACGAAGTCCCGGCTGCGGGCGAGGGCTTGCTCGACCTGGGCCGCGCTCATCCAGCCGACCGCCTCGGCCGCCGGCACGCTGATCCCCTCCGCCCCGTTCGCCCAGTTCGCCGCAGGCGAGCCGCGGAACGGCTCGTCCATGGTGGGGCGTCGGCCCGCGGCCGCCGGTGCTTCGTGGTCGTCGCCGGCGAACAGGTCCACGACCCGCCCCGGCACGAACGCCACCACCAGCAGCGCCAACGAGGCCAGCAGCCCGACCAGATACCACCCCGTGCGCCGCTTGGGCCGCGCCGGTGCGTAGCTGCGCCAGCCCTCCGGACTGCCGCCGGGCTGCGTACGCAGCCGCCGTGCCACGTCGCGGGCACGTGCCGAGGGCTCCTTGGGGGCGTCGGCGGCACCCGCCGCCGACTCGCGCAGAAACCGCTCCCACTCCTCGTCGGACCTGGACGAACCGTCCGGCTCCGTACCCGCTCCCATCCCCAACCCCCTGGCACATCAATCGAACGCGCGCCCACCTCCTGGCCGCGCGTTCGTATGATGACACAGGGCACTGACGGTCGATCGGATCGGGCCGACGGTGTGGGCGTGTCGCCGCCCTTCCCGGCCGGCCGGCCGGGTCAGGACAGGATCTCGACGTACCCGTCGGTTCCGTGCACACGGATCCGCTGCCCGTCCCGGATCAGCGAGGTGGCCCGCTCCACGCCCACCACGGCCGGCAGGCCGTACTCCCGGGCGATCACCGCGCCATGGGTCATCAGGCCGCCCACCTCCGTCACCAGACCGGCGATCCCGACGAACAGCGGTGACCAGCTGGGGTCGGTGAACGTCGTGACCAGGATGTCTCCCGCTTCGAGATCGGCCTCCGCCATGTCGAGGACGACACGAGCCCTCCCCTCCACGGTCCCGGCGGAGACCGGCAGGCCGACCAGGGCCCCGGCCGGCGCGTCCTCGCGCCGGTACGCCCCGCTCAGGGCCTCACCGTCCGAGGTGAGCACCCGGGGCGGGGTGAGCTCGTGGTAGGAGCGGAACGCCTCCTTGCGCCGCTGGATCAGCCCGTCGTCCACCCGGTGCGACCGTACGACGTCACGGAATTCCTGGAACGTCAGGTAGAAGCAGTCCTCCCGCTCGGGCAGCACACCCGCCCGCACGAGACGTTCGGCTTCCTTCAACAGGGCCTGCTTGTAGACGAAGTAGCGGCCGATGATGCCGTACTTCGGGTACTCCCGGTATCCGATGAAGGTTCTGACCCGCTCGATCATCCGCCGGGTCTCGTCGGCCTTCCGATCCCCGTCCGGCAGGGCGCGCAGGCGCGACAGTACGTCCTGCTCCTTCTGCTGCGCCTTCAGCCGTCCTTCCTCGAAGCGCCGCTCGGCGGCGCCCGGTTCGAAGATCCTGACGTGGTCCAGGAGTACGGGCACCAGCGTGGCGGGGCGTTCGCGCCAACGCGGCCTCGTGATGTCGATCTCCCCGACGCAGCGCATGCCGTACCGGTCGAGGTAGGCCTCGATGGCGTCGCGCGCCTCGCTGCCGCCCGCGACCTTCGCCAACTCCTCCAGGAAGTCCTCGCCTTGGACCTCCCGCAGGAACGCCAGCACCTCCGGTAGCGGGCGGACGACGTCCGCGACGTCGAGCAGCGCCAGCCCCATCTCCGACGTGACGTTGTCGGGAGCGGACAGAGTCAGCGTGTCAGCCGCGTTCTTCTCGCCCAGCCACTCCTGCAACGTGTCGTTGAGCCACCAGGTGGCCTCCATGCCCGCCATGATCGCCTGCATGCTCAGCGGATCGCCGAGCACCCGCTTGTGCTCCTCGAAGGCCTCCAGCAGGAAGTCGAACAGCTCCGGTCCGGTCTTCGTCCGGATGTCGCGCTCCAGAGCGGCGACGGACGCCCGGCTGCGCTCGATCAGTTCGGTGACGATGGCCGGATCGGTCGCGATCGGGGTGGGCGCGCCGCCGGCCGGCGTCCCCGCCGGCGGTCCGGCGGGACCGGCGTCCGGGAGCGAGGGGACGAAGTCCTCTCGCTTTAGGACGGTCTCCAGAGCGTCCCTGACCAACGGATCGCCCTTCCCCAGGGCGTCGAGGAGACCGGCGCGGCTCGCGGGCGAGGCCAGGCGCCGGGTGACGTCGACGAACAGCCTCCCGCCGGCCTCGTGCATCGGCACCATGGCCGTCAGCTGCCACATGGAGTACCCCAAGGGCTTCATGGGGTCGGTCATCATCTGCCCGTGGCCGACGGAGACGTAGACGTGGTTCTCCTCGTCGCCCACCTCCGGGATGGGGAACAGCGTCGTGATCGGCCGGCTCTGAACGATCCGGAAGTCGCCGTCGACCAGGCACCATTCGATGTCCTGCGGGCGGCCGAAGTGCGCTTCGATCCGCCGCCCCAGCGCTGCGAGGCTCACGGCCTGAGCATCAGTCAGCGCGGGCCGCTCCTGCTGCCGGGCGTCGACCGCCACCTCCCGCGTACCTCCGGCCGGTACAGCGTGCACGGCACGCTCCTTGGCGGCGATCGTCCTGGCGACGACCTCGCCGTCGCGCACCCGGAACACGTCCGGGTTCACCAGGCCGGAGACCAGGGCCTCGCCGAGGCCGAAGCCCGCGTCCACGGTGGCGACCTTGCGGTCGCCCGTGACGGGGTCGGCCGTGAACAGGATGCCGGACGCCTGCGGGAAGACCATCCGCTGCACGACCACGGCCATGAGGACCGTACGGTGGTCGATGCCACCGCGTCGGCGGTAGGTCACGGCCCGCTCGGTGAACAGCGAGGCCCAACACCGGCTGATGTGCCGGAGGATCGCCGCCGGCCCCACGACGTTCAGGTAGGTGTCCTGCTGGCCGGCGAAGGAGGCCGTCGGCAGGTCCTCCGCCGTCGCGCTGGACCGGACGGCGTAGGCGGCCTGCTCCCCGAACCGGGCGAGCGCGCCGATGATCGCGGAGACGACATCGTCCGGGACGACGACCTCCTCGATGGTCCGGCGGATCCGCTCGCTGAGCGTCCGGACCGCGACCCGGTCGTCGGGGTCCACGCGCGACAACTGATCGAGCTGGTCGTCGATCGACGGCGCCCCCGCCATGATCCGGCGGAAGGCGTCCGTCGTCACGCAAAAGCCGTCCGGTACGTGGACGCCGTCGATCCGCGACAGTGCGCCGAGGTGCGCGCCCTTGCCGCCGACGACCGCGACCCGTGTCGGGTCGACCTGTCGCAGGTCCCTCACGTACTGCTCGATCACTGCGATACCTCCGTGGTGGCGGTGTTCCGTCGTCCTGTGGCGACCGATCGCACCACCGGCCCCTCCCGTTCTGTCGAAGCTCTTGTCGAGCACGTATTCATCCTTGGTTCGACGTCACCGCGTCCCTCACGCGTCGACAGCGACACACGCACGTCGTAGCCCCATTTCCGCAGGTTGTGGCCTCGGTCGAGGATTCTCCGCCGTGCCCCGGGTCTTGTGGCAAGCCCCCCCATGCGCTATAGCTTGAGAGTGGCGGGAGGTGGTAACTCCTGCCCTGGCGACGGACCTCGCCGGCCCGGTTCACCGGAGCCCTCCTCGGCCCGGCCCCTGCGGCCGTCCGCACCCGCCCCGCCACGCGCGGTCTTCGCGGACCTCATGGCCCACCTCGGCCTGAATCCCACCTACGGACGCTACCTGGACCGAGCGCCGGCGCCGCTGCTCGCGACCGTGGACCAGATGTCGCTCTTCGGCCTGCACCGGGCGTTGCGCGGGGCCCTCGTCGGCCACTTCTTGTGTGTGGAGGTCACGTCCTCACCCGGGTCCCGGCGCATGGCCGAGGCCGTGCGGCGCTGCGAGGCCGGACCTGGAGGCGGAGGTCGCCTTCGGATGCTCGGCGACCGTCCTCCTGGAGGACCGCC
The DNA here is from genome assembly GCF_053615355.1 of Streptomyces sp. CLCI03. Lineage (NCBI taxonomy): Bacteria > Bacillati > Actinomycetota > Actinomycetes > Kitasatosporales > Streptomycetaceae > Streptomyces > Streptomyces sp. CLCI03. The sequence continues at coordinate 7,670,715 of NZ_CM132132.1, forward strand.
TCGCACACCACGTCCGCGAGAACTGGGACCACGGCCGCAGCGCGCTGCGCGGCCCGTTGCCGCCGCAGGCGTGACGGGAGGCTCCTCGGGGAGCCCGCCCATGGGCGGAGTCGGTGACGGACCGACCCACGCCGACGCGGACCTCCGGGACCGCCCGCTACGCCACCGAACCGACCGTGGCGGCGAGGGCGGCGACGGCCAGGGGAACGGTGGCGTGGACGTCCGGCGCGGGCGCTCCGGCATCCGTCCCGAGGGTGCGACGGGCTTGCGCGCAGGAGGTGACCACGGCAGCCGCCGTGCCTGCCTCGCGGCACATGCGGTCCGCCCTGACGACGATGCTCATGGCCGCCGGACTCAGTGCGGCGTCGGACAGTTCGAGCACCACGGGCGTGGACCGGTGGGCTGTCAGGAGGCCGTCGAGCGTCCACGTCGTCGCGGCCCGACGGCCGATGTCGAGGTCGGCCTGCAGCCGGACGATCAGTACTCCGTCGTCGGTCACCTTGATGGGCAGCACGGACACTCCTTCGCTACACGAACCGCAACTGTTTGTGTACCGGCCACGTGCCCTGACCGTGCGGTTGCATGCGCACGAACGGCCGAACGTGCGGAAGACGCCCGCCGGGGCGGTCGGCGGACCGCCTGCTGCCATCGGGTCCGGTCGTCCTCCTCGTCCGCGCACCTCCTGCGCGCCGGCCCAGGGTGGTGTCCTGCGCTTTCCCCGGACGCCTACCCGGCCACGCACGGTCGAGACACGCGCGGAGAGCGCCCTGGCCGGGCCCTGAGCCCTGCCCTGCCAGCCAGGCCAGGCCGGGCCGGGCCTGGTTTTCGGGCTCGCGGTACGCCGGCGGTTCCCGCGGGGAGCTCCGCCGTACGCTCGCGGGATGACCGACAACGAGATCAAGCTGAAGGCCATCGCGGCACTGACCGGTGTGCGGAGCGGGATCGGCGCGGACTACGTCTCCTCCCTGCTCGGCGAGGTGACACCGGCGGAGTTCCTGGTGCCGGCGGAAGCCGATGCGGCGGAGGTCGGGTCCGCCGTGCTGGATCAGCTGTCCGGCCCGCTCAGTGCCCTGATCAGCGGCTTCGTGCTCGCATTCGAGGCGGTCGCGGACGCCTTCGACCAAACGGGGTCGCCGGCGTCGGCACAGGAGATCCTGCAGGACCTCGCCCTGCGCCTCGCGAGCGAATCCGACTGATCCGGCGTGCTCGCCGGGCCGTCGCGGGCAGGAGGACAGCGGGTCCGAGAAGGCCAGGATGCCGCTGATCCGCGTGATCGTCGTACGTTGGGGAGGGGCAGCAGTGCAGGCGGTGCTTCCGACGGCTACCGCGACGAGAGGGACGAGCAGGAGGACGGATCATGAGCGAGACCAGTGCCCGCGGCGACGACGTCTACCAGCCTCAGCCGGAGGACGAGCCCTCCGAACTGCAGCCCGACATGGACGACAGCCTCGGCGAGCCCGGCACGGACGCCGTGCTCGACCAGGGATACTCGCCGCCCGAGCGGCCCTACACGAGGCATGGGGACGACACCACGGGTGAAGCGCAACGCCGGGGGGAGAGCCTCGACGAGCGCCTCGCCAGGGAAGAGCCCGACGGAGAACCCACCGCGGGGGACGGCATCGGGGACCTGGTGGACGGCGAGGGCGAGCCCATGGACGCGCAGGCGGGCGGCCCGCGCGCCGGACGGCTGGCCGCTGCCACCTCCTCGCCCCACGGGAACTCCGTCCTCGCGCGCGACGTGGGGATCGACGCGGGGGCGGCCTCGGCCGAGGAAGCCGCCATGCATCTCATCGAGGAACCCGAGGAAGAGACGGCCTAGAAGGAGGGCGGTGGCGAACTCCCGCGCATGGGACAACGACGACCGGGCAGACGGCCCGTCGGAACCGAGGTCGTTGCCGGCCGGGCCGAACGGCCCGATCCGCGACCCGGGCTCCGCGGTGACCGCGACGCGCCGATGTTCACGCGTGCGGCCCAGAGGCCGAGGCTCGAAGACCTGCGTGACCGCCGATCTCGCCGCGCACGTTTGTCTGTTTCGGCCTAGTTTGGGGCCCGTCAGGATTTCCTACACCAAGGAGTTCACCATGGCGGACAAGGGCAAGATGGATCAGGCCAAGGGCAAGGCCAAGGAGGCCGTCGGCAAGGTCACCGGCAATGACCGGATGAAGACCGAGGGCAAGATGGACCAGGCCAAGGGCAAGACGAAGGAAGCCCTGAGCGAGGCCGAGGAGCGCGCCCGCGGAATCCAGGACTCCCTGCGCGACAAGCGCGACAGGGCCTGACGTCGCCCCGCGAGCACCCACCTGGCTCGCGGGCGAAGCAGGATCGGCCCCCGGCGCCTCGGCGTCGTGGGGCCGCCCCTTGTCGCGGTCGGCGTCGAGCGTCGGCCGATGTTCCCGGGGCCCGCCCCCCTTGTTCCTGGGCGCCGCCGAAGTCGCTCGGCGAGTACGGCGGTTCGATCGATACCCGCCAGTAGCTTTCCAACAAGCTCTGGTTACAGTGGTGTTGACCGACCGTCGGCGATGTTCGAGGCCGGCGGGAGAGCGTGCGCGCGGCGGCGTGCCGTCGCGCGCGGGAACAAAGGAAATCATGGGTTCGATACACAAGCGCATCGGAGCGGTCCTCGGTTCGACCGCCCTTTTCGTCGGCGTGGCCTTCACGGCCGGCGCCGCGACCGCCGGCGCGGATGAGGTGGGCGACCTCTCGGCACACATCGACTTCACCCTGTCCAGGACCGGGGTCTCGGGCGTTGCCGCGAGGTCGGGGGACGGGTCGTTCACGATGAACCTCGTCAGCCCCACGGACGGCCACGACATGGGCTTCGCCCGCTGGAACGCCGATCCGCAGCCCGCGCCCAACATTCCGGGCGACTCCCTGATCGCCAAGGACATCAGCCCCGACGGGTGGGCCGTCGAGGCCGAACTGAGCACCGGGCGCATCGCTTCCACGCGTGGCCACAAGGCGATCTACATGAAGGTCGTCTCCGGCAACCTGCCCGAGGGCCACGCGTACAAGCTGCGCGGGTGCATCGCGAAGGGCAGCGAGCGCAAGTGCACCGAATGGGTTTCGGTCCACGCCTGATCCGTTGAAGGCCGGGTCGCTCGGCGGCCCGGCCGACGCCCGCGCCGATCCACCGAGCGCGCCGGGTGCTCGTTCAGCCCTCGCCGGCGGCAGCGTCGCGCGACGGGGCATCCTTCTTCAGCTCCTGGGCGAGCATCACGAGGATGCCGCTGGGGCCGCGGAGGTACGTCAGCTTGTAGACGTCCTCGTAGGTCGCCACACCGCGCAGTGGATGGCATCCGTGCCGTGCGGCCGTCTCCAAGGCCTGGTCGATGTCGTCGACCGAGAAGGCGACGCGATGCATGCCGATCTCGTGGGGAAGGGTGGGCGGTGTCTCGATCGCTTCGGGGTGGATGTACTCGAAGAGTTCGAGGCGACCGTGACCGTCCGGGGTCTGGAGCATCGCGATCTTGGCGTGATTGCCATCAAGACCGACGGCCGTGTCGGTCCACTCACCACTGACCGTGTCACGGCCCACGACCGTGAGGCCGAGGTCGGTGAAGAAGGAGACCGTTGCTTCGAGGTCGCGAACGGCGATGCCGACGTTCTCAAGTTTGATGGCCATGCGTCGCATGCTAAGGGTCGTCCCGTAAATGATCTCCGCATCGCCCTGGGCAGGGCCGGCCGATCCTTTGCCTGTTCGACGATCTGAGGGAGAACGAGATGGGGCTGACTCTGTTCCCAGGAGACGGAGACACCAGCAGCCCCGACGTCGGCCGGTCCTACGGCGGCTTCGCAGCGTTCCGGCGGCAGCCGGCGCGAGCCGCGCGAACGACGTCGAACTTCTCTTCCTCTGACGTCCACGAAGCCGGGGCGGGCCTGACGCCCCCGCAGTAACGGGACAGCCCTCAGGCCGCCTCCCACTTGAAGCGGCCTTCGAGTCGATCCGGGCTGAGGTAGGCATAGCCGCCACCGTCTGCGAAGTTGAGGAAGTACGGGTCGCCGTCCCCGTGGTCGAGTTTGAAGAAGAAGCGCCAGGGTGCCTCGTACCCCGACCAGTCGGGGTAAGCCGCCCGCCCACCGATGTAGTGGTCGACGGGGAGGACACCGTCCTCTTCCAGCTCTGCTTCCAGTTCGTCTCCCACCGGTCGGAACTCGATGCGGAACTCGACGGGCACCCTCTCCTCCTCCGAATCGAAGGCCCACAGGCAGCGCCCCGTCGTTCCGGGAGGTCCGATGAGGGCGAAGCCGGGGATCCGGCCGCCCGGCTGCACGAGGAGTACAGCTTCTGCGTCGTCCACGTCCATGCCGCCTGTCTCGTAATCTTCGTACGAGAGGAAGAGGTAGGCCATCCGCGGCTGCTCGCCGGGCTCGCCCGGAACGGGGAACTGGCCGATGAAGTCCAGTGGGATTCCTGTCCTGGGGGACACCGGCCAGCTGGGCTCATCCAGCCAGACGGGTTCGCCGCCCAGTTTCGCGACGGGCGCCGATATGGGGGTACTGGCCGGCACGAGCCGCATGTCGAGCCGGGGGAGGTAGGCGGCGTCGTCCGGGCCCTCGGCGCCGGGGACGGGATGCTGGAGATTCATGCCCGGACCCTATGTCCGAGCCCTGACAGTGAGCCTTTTCAGAGTGGCCACTGATCGGGTGACTCGGGTCGAGCCAGGTTGAGGACCGCAACGCACAGGGCTCCCGCGCCGTGAGGGAGGTGTTCGAACTACAGTAGGTGAGCCCGTCGAGTGGCATAGCGAATCCGTGCAGAGAGGGGCAGCGGGGAATGAGTGTGCTGGAGAGCTGGTCCCGCGTAATGAATCTCCTCCGGGAGCATGCTCCTGCCGATCACGCGGAACTGCCCGGCCCGGCCCCGGAGCGGATGCTCGCGGCCGCCGAGGAGCGCATGGGTGTCTCATGGCCTCAGGAACTGCGGGCGTGGCTGCTGCGGAACAACCTGGATCTTCCCGAGGCCGATGTGGACGACGACGTGGCCTGCTGCGGTTACGCCGGGTTCCCGGACGAGGGGAGCTTCTTTCTGGGCATCCGGGCGATGGAGAGGCTCTACACGAATCACCCCTTGTCCGGTGGGGACGAATGGCGCGAGGAGTGGATCCCGTTCCAGTCGGACCGGGACGGCTGGATGGGACAGTTCATCGACGCGAGGGACGGCCGTATCGGCAGATGGTTCGTGGGTACGCCCACGGTCACCGGCGAGTACGCGTCATTGGCTGACTACTTCGACTCCGTGGCGGAGATGCTGACGAGGATCGGTGCGGGGGACTATCCGGTCTGTTCCGTTGCCGAAGGGCGACTTGTCTGGTCGTGAGGCCCCGAGGCCGTGAACGGAAGTGCCCCCGGAACCGAAGAACGACCGGGGGCACTGCTCATTGTCCGGTTACGGAGCGGGGCGGTGAGGCCACGACCTGCACGTTCACTCCGTGACGGCGCTGCTTCCGGGAGAGGCCGGCCCGGCTGTCGCCGACACCGTCGCACTCGGCGAGCGTCCCGTCGAGCAGGACGCAGTCCGGATCGGCCTCGCGCAGGACCCGCAGGAGGTTGGGGGCCCGGCCGGACAGGTGCTGGACGACAGCCGTGACGTGGGCGTGGGCGGTGCCGACGGACATGCCGAAGCCGGCGGAGATCTGCGCGAGCGTGTCGTGCCGGCGGCGGTGGACCAGGCCCACGAGGGCACGCCGATGGGGCGGCCGCGCGGCGCCGACCACGGCACCTCGCCGTGTTGTCGGGATCCCCCGAGTACGCCCACGACGAATGCCAACCGCTGTGCGACGCATCGCATCTGACACCGCGCCGGCCCGCTGCGGACGAACGGCTGTGGGTGATCACCGCGGAGTGGGACGCACGCCCCGAGCCGGGCGCGGACCGATGCCCGCATCGCGGTCACCCTCGCCCCGCCCGACCGGCGCCGGGTCTTCCGGCCCTCTCCCGGAGGCGTGGACGTATGGGCCCCCAGCACCGCCGAGCGTCACTCCTTGAAGGTGGCTCACCCCGACCGGCTCTCGGCCCATCCCGGTGGCCCAGAGGTAGTGGATCACGAACCGGCCGTCAGCGACCCGGTTCGAGTCGATGTCGACGCCGGACCTCGAAGGGCGGGTCAGGCTCCCTCGGGGGTGATCAGGCAGAAGGGGTGGCCGACGGGGTCCTCGTAGACGCGGTATCCGATCGGCTTGTCCGAACCGTCCAGCAGCTTCGCGCCGAGGGCGAGCACCTGGGCCTCGGCCGTATCGAGGTTCGCGACCATCACGTCGAGGTGGATCTGCTGAGGACGCTCGGGATCCGTCCACCGCGGCGCGCGATAGTCCTCCACCCGCTGGAAGAGGACCACCGGGGTGCCCGCCGCGTTCTGGAGCACGACGAAGTCGCCGGTGTCGTCCTGCCGTGTGAGCGACAGCAGCTTCTCGTAGAAACCGGCGAGTTCATCAGGGTCGGGGCAGTCGATGACAACGGTGTACAGGTGTCCGATCATCCGGCTCACTCTGCCACTGGCCCGCGAGCGGGCCGAACAGCAGGGGCCCGGACCACGGTTGACGTACGAGCCGAGCGGCCGTGTGGGACCATTCCCACATGCGTCTGATCGCCGATGGGACCACCGCCGCCTCGCGCGCGGTGCTCATGAACGAACTCCAAACCGACGACGGATACGCCTTCGAACTGGAACGCCCCCGCTTCTTGGCGGTCGGCGACCGGATCGGCTTCGAGGACGGCAACCTGGTCGTCGCGCGCGCGAGCGGTGAACGCCTTCGGCCCGCCGGCTCCTGGGCGACGCGCTGCCGACGCGGATACCGACCCCCCACCGCCACAGCGTGAGTTCGCCGGCCTCCAGGGGGCGGGAAGCTGTGGCAGCCCCTCGAACTCCTCCGGGGGCGAGGGCCGGTGCCTCGCCGGTGGCGGCGACCGCCGGGCGGCGAGGGGCGGGGCGTACAGCCTGGACGACCACGGGCGGAAGCGCCCTTCCTGACCGCTCACCCGGACCGGGGAGGCTCGGGTGTTCGATCCGAGTGGCCCATGGATCATCCCTTCGGGGGAACACCGCTCGCGAGACCGAGCCGGAACCCGCGTGACGACGAATGGGGCGTGCGGGCCGGTCACCGGGCCGCGCGGCAACTCCGTACCGGGGATGCCGTCGAGTACCGATCGAGGAGATCTCTTCATGTCGCGTGTTCTGAAGAACGCCGCTCTCGTCCTGGCCGCCGGGGCCGTCGTGGTCGGGGGTGCGTCGATGGCCTCGGCGGACGCCGGGGCCCAGGGGGCTGCCATCGGGTCGCCGGGGGTGCTGTCGGGCAACCTGATCCAGGTCCCGATCCACATCCCGGTCAACGCGTGCGGGAACTCCGTCAGCGTCATCGGGCTGCTCAACCCGGCCTTCGGCAACACCTGCGTCAACGCCTGACCTGCGCCACCCCGAAGGCCGGTCCTCGCTTGTCGGCGGAGGACCGGCCTTCGGGCCGCCCGGGCCCGGCCACCCACGCGTCAGCAAGAAACCGATCTTCACTTGATCGGGTGAGGTGACCCATCCGGGGTGCGGAGGGTGCCGAATGCCCAGCGTGAGGATCGATCGAAGGACCATCGAACGCGGCGCACTCGCCGCGACGAGCGGACTGCTCGCCGGATTCACGGCCCTGGCCGTGGGCGAGCTGGTCGCCTCCCTCGTGCGGCCTCAGGCCGGGCCGGTCACCGTGGTCGGTGGAGCCGCCATCGACCGGACACCGGCCTGGCTGAAGGACTACGCGATCCGGACCTTCGGCGAGAGCGACAAGTTGGTCCTCCGGTGGGGGATCCTGGCCACCATCGGGGTGTTGGCGGCGCTGCTGGGCCTGTTCGCCCTGCGGCACCGGCGTACGGGAGCGGCCGGCGTGCTCGCGGTCGGCGCGGTCGGCGCGGTCGCGGCGCTCACCCGGCCCGACTCGGGGGGTGTGGGCGACGTACTGCCCTCGCTGCTCGGAGCCGTGGCGGGCGCCTCCGCTCTCTACCTGCTCGTCGGATTCCTGACCGCTGCACCCGTGGCGCCGGGGGACGGCGCCGCAGAGCCCGCCGGGGAGACCTCCGGATGGAATCGGCGGGGCTTCCTGATCGGCGCCGGTGTCACGGCGGTCGCCGCCACCGGAGCCGGGGTGCTCGGCCGGACCCTGACCGGACGCTCCGGCCAGGGCGCCGCCGCCTCACGAGCGGCCGTCACCCTCCCCGCTCCCGCGTCCCCGGCCGCTGACATCCCGTCCCGCGCCGCGCTCCGCATTCCCGGTCTCAGCGCCTTCACCACCCCGAACAAGGACTTCTACCGGGTGGACACCGCACTCGTGGTGCCCAAGGTGGACACGGGCACCTGGCGGTTGCGGATCCACGGCAAGGGTGTCACCCGCCCGCGCACCTACACCTACCAGGAGTTGCTCGGACGGCCGTTGATCGAACGCGACATCACCCTGACCTGCGTGTCCAACGAAGTGGGAGGCCCGTACGTCGGCAGCGCCCGATGGCTGGGGGTCCGCCTCGCGGACCTTCTCGCAGAGGCGGGCGTCACACCCCCGTCCCGGGGTGGCCGGGCGGACCAGTTGGTGGCCCGTTCCGTCGACGGCATGACGCTGGGCTCACCCGTGGAGGACGTCATGGACGGCCGGGACGCGCTGCTCGCCCTGGGCATGAACGGCGAACCGCTGCCGTTCGACCACGGCTTTCCCGTACGGATGGTCGTACCGGGACTGTACGGGTACGTCTCGGCCTGCAAGTGGATCCAGGACATCGAGTTGACCACCTTCGACTCCTACGACCCTTACTGGGTCAAGCGCGGGTGGGCCCGCAGGGCCCCCATCAAGACCCAGGCCCGCATCGACACCCCCAAACCGTTCGCCCGGACCACCGCCGGCACGGTGACGGTCGCCGGTGTCGCCTGGGCCCAACACCGTGGCATCCAGCGGGTCGAGGTCCGAGTGGACGACGGCCCCTGGCAGGAGGCCGAGCTCGCCGAGCAGGCCACCACCGACACGTGGCGCCAGTGGTCCTTCCCCTGGAAGACGACACCCGGAGGCCACAACCTCACCGTGCGCGCGACCGACGGCACCGGCCAGGTGCAGACCGAGCAGCGCGCCCGGACCATCCCCGACGGGGCCAGCGGACGGCACAGCGTCTTCGTCACCGCCACCTGACCCAGCCGGACCACCTCACCCACCCGGACCATCCGACCCATCTGCACGGCCCGAAAAGTCCCTTTCCTCCATTTTTCTTCCCTCGACACACCTCGATTCGCCATGGAGAAAACCATGAACGCCCTTCGTTTCCGTCGTACCGCCCTCGCCGTCGCCACCGCAGCCGTGCTGCCCTTCGCACTGACCGCCTGCTCCGAGGACGGCAAGTCCTCGGACGCCGCGCCCGCCGCCTCGGCGAGCGCGGACGGATCCGACCCGGCCGCGGGCTCGTCCGAGCCCGCGACCGCGATGGACAAGCCCTTCGGCACCGCCTGCGCGGGTGTGCCCAAGGAGGGGGCAGGTTCCTTCGACGGCATGGCCAAGGACCCGGTGGCCACGGCCGCCTCGAACAACCCGGCCCTGTCGACCCTCGTCGCGGCCGTCAAGCAGGCCGGCCTCGTCGACACCCTCAACAACGCCAAGGACATCACCGTCTTCGCCCCCACCAACGACGCCTTCGCGAAGATCCCGAAGGCCGACCTCGACAAGGTCCTCGCCGACAAGGAGCAGCTGACCAAGATCCTGACCTACCACGTCGTCGGCCAGAAGCTCACCCCGAAGCAGCTGGAGAACGGCTCCTTCGAGACCCTGGAGAAGGGCAGGATCACCACGGCCGGCTCCGGAGAGTCCTACAAGGTCAACGACGCCTCCACCGTGGTCTGCGGCAATGTCCCCACGGCCAACGCCACGGTCTACATCGTCGACACCGTGCTGATGCCCAAGTAGCCCTGATGCCCGAGTAGCCGCACGGCCGCGGCACTCCCACCACCGAACACCGGATGCCCCGGCCACCGCACGCGGTGACCGGGGCGAGGCCCGTAGCGCGGCGCTCCCGGCCCGCTACGTCCCAGGCGCCGGGGCCGACGACGACACCGCCGTCCTGGCCGTGAGGTCACCACGGCAGGTTGTCGACAGGACGCGGACGGTCGGACACAGCCGGCTACGACCGAGACCGTGCACGGTATCCGGTGGTGCGATCAAGGCGGAACGGGGGTGCGATGGAACGGTCCCCGCAGGCCGTCGCGCGGCCTGCCGCCTGCCGGGAGCGGCGGTGGTCCCCGTGTCCCTCCACGCCTTGGCCGCCGTCGTGGTCGCCGGTGCGGCTTGCGTCAGCGGGCGGCGGTCCCGCTCGTCACCATGGCCCACCTGCCGTCCTTCACCGAGTACACGGTGAGCCGGCGGTCGAGCGTGTCGCCGTTCCCGTCGAAGGCGACGCGGCCCGTGACACCGTCGAAGGCGACCCCTGTCACGGCCTGCGGAACCTTCGCCCGGGTGTCGGGGGCGGGGGGAAGGGTGCCGCCGTTGGCCGTCACGACCGCCTTCACGGCCTCGATCAGGGTCCAGGTCGCGTCGTAGGCGTAGGGACCGTACCAACCGGCGGCCTCCGGATAGTCCGCCTTCCGGTACCGGGTGAGGAAGTCCTGGCCGGCCGCCGATTCCTCCGCGGCGACACCGATGTTGGTCGCGAGGTCGCCCTCGGCCTTCGGGTTCGTCGTGAGGTACTGCACGTCGTAGATGCCGTCGCCGCCCATCAGCGGGACGCCGACCCCGGCCTGCTTCAACTGCTGGGAGAGGACGGCCGCGGTGTCGTAGTAACCGCCGAAGTAGACGGCGTCGGCTCCCGAGGACCGCACCCTCGTGGCGAGGCCCGCGAAGGCGCGTTCCGCTGGATCGACCTGCTCGGTACCGACGACCGCCCCGCCGAGCTTCGCGAACTCGGGCGTGAAGCCGGAGGTGAGGGCGGTGCCGTGGGCGCTCGCGTCGTCCACCACGTAGACCTTGGTCTTCTTCGCGGTGCCGTGCAGGTACCGGGCGGCGAACGGCCCCTGGACGACATCCGTGCCGATGGTGCGGAAGTAGGTGGAGTAGGGGCGGGAGGCGGTACCCGCGGCCCAGTCCGGGCCCAGCGTCAGCACGGGGTCGGTGTTGCTCGGGGACACCACGGCCATGTTCGCCCGGGCGAGCGGTGCCACCAGCGTCTTGGCGACACCGGAGTTGACGGGGCCGACGACGCCCAGCACCTTCTCGTCGGACACGAATCGGGCGGCGTTGGCCTCACCCTTGGCGGGATCGGCGCCGTCGTCCAGGGCCTTGATCTCGAAGCGCACGCCGGGGACGTGCCCGGTTTCGTTGGCGGTCCTCGCCGCCAGGTCGGCGGAGTTCTTGACACCGAGGCCCATCGCGGACAACCCGCCGCTGAGCGGCGCGTCCACGCCGATCACCACGGTGACGGCGGACCCCGACGCGCCGTTGCCGGCCGTCCCGCCGCCGCGGGGCGCGTCATCGTCACGGCTCAGGCTCCAGGTCAGGACGGAGCCCGTGGCCAGTACGGCCAGTGCCGCGCCCAGGACCACGGCTCGCCTGGGCAGGGCGCGCGGACGGGTCGACGTTCCCTCGTCGTGCTCGGCCGTGGCCGGCGTTGCGAGCGTGCCGGGGTCCCCGGCCGGGGGTACGGCTACGGGTGCGGGGACGGGCGGGACCGTCGGCCGGTCCGGTACGGGGCGCCGCGGGCTGTCGGCGGCGGATCCGGAGTCGGTGTCGGAGGCGGTGTCGGAGTCCAGGACCGTGGGGGTGTGGGGCGTCGGCTCCGCCGCCGCTTCCGGAGCCGGGGTCACCCGCGGATCCGGTGGGGGAGTCGGCGCGGTCTCGTGTCCCGCTCCCGGCCCGGTGGACGCGTCGGCCGGGGGCGTCGAGGGGCGCAGCACCGAAGCCAGCATCCGCGCCGCCTCCGCGGCGTCCACGCGCTGCGCCGGATCCTTCGTGAGGAGGGCGTCCAGCACGGGCGCCAGCGGTCCCGCGTGGACCGGCGGCAGATGCGGGCGGGTGAAGACGGCCACGGCGAGGGCGTGGAGGCCCTCCACGTCGAACGGCGGGTGTCCCTCGACGGCGTGGTAGAGGGTGGCGCCGAGCGCCCACAGATCGTTGGCGGGAGTCGGGCGCTTGCCTTCGAGCTGCTCCGGCGGCATGTACTGAGGCGTGCCGATGACGATCCCGCTGTGGCTCAGCTTGGTCGTGGCGTCCGCGAGGTGCGCGATGCCGAAGTCGGTGAGGACGACGCGGTCCTTGGTCAGGAGCACGTTGTCCGGCTTGATGTCCCGATGGATGATCCGCGCCGCGTGAGCCTCGGCCAGCGCGTCGAGCATCGCCGCGCCGATCTCGGCCACCCGCTGCACGGGCAGCCGGCCCCGGCTGCGGATCGCGGCCGCCAGGGACTCCCCGCGGACCAACTCCATGACGATGACGGGGGCCCCGTGATGCTCCACGACATCGTGGATGGTGATGATTCCCGGGTGGCTGAGAGTGACCGCCGCGCGGGCCTCGCCGGTGAACCGCCGCAACAGCGCGGCGCGGTCGCCGTCCTCTATGCCCGGCGGGAAGAGAATCTCCTTGACGGCGACCTCGCGCCCGAAGAGTTGCTGGTCAAGGCCGCGCCAGACCCGGCCCATGCCGCCCTGTCCGATGCGTTCGACCAGTTGGTATCGGCCGGCGATGAGTTCGGGATTCTGCTCGGTCACGCGCACACTCTAGATCCTGATGAGCCGGTCGGGTGACGGAAACCATGGCTTGATCACGCTTGTGGGGACGAGGTCCCGGCCCTCGCGGCGCGGCTCCCCGCCCGCCCGCCCCCGCCCGGCGTCAGGCGCTCCGGTGAGTGAGGGCTTCCTGGGCCGGCAGTCTCAGGGGGGTGCCGACCGCCGTGCAGAAGTCGGCCAGCCCGACCGCCAGCGCGGCACGGGAGGCCGGCTGCATCGCGGCCATCGCCGTGGCCAGTGCCTCCTGCCTCCGCGCGCGCAGGCGTTCGAGGTACGTCCGGCCGGCGGCCGTCAACTGGAGGAGCACCTCGCGCCGGTCGTCGGATCCGGGGTGCCGTTCGAGGAATCCGACGGCCTGCAGGCGGTCGCAGAGCCGGGTGACCGACGGCGGGGCCGCCTCCAAGAGCCTGCCGAGTTCCCTCAGGTTCATTCCCCCGTTCCCGTCGACCAGGAACAGCACCCTGGCCTGGGCGGAGGAGACCGGAGGGGCACTGACCGTGTCGCGGCCCCGCTCCCAGACCACTTCCAACAGCTCGATCAGCTCACTCATTTCCGCCACCGCCGACCGTACGGGTCGCCTGGAGCCGCTCTCCCGCTTGCTCATGTGACACTCCCTACCGGGCCCACGAACTGCCCTTCGCCGGCGAACCGGCGGCTTCTGGGCCCCCATTTTGACAGTCGACGAAAGAGGCAGGTACCGGACCGGTGACTGAAGGCAACGCAGTGGAGCGCGCGCTGCGGGACGCGGCCCCGCACAGGCTGTTCGAGACGGTCCGCGACGTCCTGTCCCGCGAGCACGGGGCACGGAGCGCCGAGCTGCTGATGGCGGACTACGCCTCGGCCCGGCTCCAACCCGTCACCGCGCACCCCTTCACCGCGGAGTCCGTGTCGGCGTACAACGGTCCCGAGGGCCGGGCCTTCGGTGCGCAGGAGCCGCACGTGGTGACCGAGGAGGACGGAGTCACCGTCCACCTCCCGGTCAGCGTGCGCGGCGACCGCCTGGGAGTTCTGAGCGTGCGCTACGCGGCGGGCGCGTACGGTCCCGGACTCCTCGGCCCGTTGCGGGACGTGGCGGACGCCCTGGCCCACGAGATCCTCGTAGCCGACCGTGACACCGACCTCTTCCTCATGGCCCGACGGGCCAGACGGCTCACTCTGGCCGCCGAGATGCAGTGGCAGCTCCTGCCCGGACGCTCCTGCTCCCGGCCCGAGTACGACCTCGGCGGTCAGCTGGAGCCCGCGTACGGAATCTTCGGTGACTGCTTCGACTGGTCGGCCTCCGCCGACCACCTGACGTTGACCGTCAACAACGGCATGGGCGAGGGCATCGACGCGGCCCTGCTGACCAGCCTCGCCGTCAGCGCCCTGCGCAACGCCCGACGGTCCGGCCTCGACCTCGCCGATCAGGCCTCCCTGGCGGACCAGGCCCTGTACGGCCAGTACCAGGGACGGCTGCACCTGGCGGTGCTGCTGCTCCGCTTCAGCCTGGACACCGGCGAGGTCGAGGTCATCGACGCCGGATCGCCCCGGCTGTGGCGCCTGCGCGGGGGAGTGGTGGAGCAGGTCGTACTCGAAGCCCAGCTGCCGCTCGGCATGTTCGAGGACACCGTCTACACCGTCCAGCGCTTCCGCGTCCTGCCGGGGGACCGGTTGTTCTTCCTGAGCGACGGCGTCTACGACGTCCTGTCCCCGGCCGGTGATCCCTACAGCCTGCACGCGCTGGCCCGGGCCGTGATGAACACCAGACTGCTGCCGTCCTCGCAGGTGCCCCGGGCCTTGCTGGAGGAGCTGGCCGCGCACCGGGGCGGCATCGAAGCCGCGGACGACGCCATGGTCGTCTGTCTCGACTGGCACGGTCGACCCGGCACGGAGTAGGGGTGTCTCGGCGCCGGCCGAACGGGACGGTGGCACAGTGGTGGTATGCCCCGTCCCGGTCGACCCGGTGCGCACGAGGACCCGGCCGCGGCCCTCGGCGCCGCGGCGGAGCTCCTCGCGGTACTGCACGCCCACGGCCAGGACGGCGCGGATCCGGCCGTTTCCCCGTCGCAGCTGCGGGCGCTGATCGCGGTCGAGGGAGCCGAGGGCGTCAATCTGCGGGCCCTGGGTGACGTGCTCGGCTCCCGCCCGCCGTCCGTCACCCGGCTCTGCGACCGGCTGGAGGCCCTGGGGCTGCTGACCCGCTCGCCGCACCCGAGCAGCCGGCGCGAGGTGGAGCTGCGCCTCACGCCCCGGGGGCGGGCCCTGCTGGAGGAGCGGCGGGCGATCCGGGCCCGGGCGTTCTCGGCGGTCCTCGCCCGGATGGCACCGGAAGCGGTGGACGCGCTGGTGTCAGGTCTGGCGGCATTCCGAGAGGCCGCCGACGGCCTGCTGCCGTCCGGTCGCCCCGTGGACGCCTCCGACGATCAGGTCGAGGGCGCCGGCTCACCCGGAGACACCGGTCCGGCACGGACGATCGAGCGGATCGCGGACACGGCCTGAAACAGCGCCTGAAACAGCGCTTGAAACGAGCCGTTCCCGGGGCGGGGTCAGATCCCCGTCCGCCCGTACGGCACAATCATTGAGTTCGTAAAACATTGCCTTACGGCAAATGATCATTCTACGCTTGCCTCACGCAACCAGGCGTCCGTCGGGCGTCCGCCTCCAGCGGTGAAGAAGGGACAGACGCGACGCCATGGCGAGCACTCTCGGGCTGGGGGCCCGACCCCCAGCGCCCCGCACGCCATCTCAGCAGGCGGCGCACCCCCGACAGGCCTCCGCCGCGGAACCGGACGATTCCCTGGCCCTGTGGAACGGCGTACCGCCGTACGTCCTGCTCATCGAGGACGACGAGGGCGACGCCGTGCTCGTCGAGGAGCTCGTGGAGGACAGCGGGATCGATGTCCGCCTCGGCCGCGCCGCCTCCCTCGCCGAGGCCCTGGACATGCTGGCGGCCGAAGCCCCCGAGTGCGTCCTGCTCGACCTGAACCTGCCCGACGCCCAGGGTCTGGACGGCCTGAAGAAGGTCCTCGCCGTGTCCGCCGAGGCCGCCGTGGTCGTTCTGACCGGGCTGTCGGAGGAACGGGCGGGGTTGGGCGCCGTCGCCGCCGGGGCACAGGACTACCTGGTCAAGGGGCGTCTGGAGCCCGACGTCTTCATGCGGGCCATCCGGTACGCGATCCAGCGCAAGCGAACCGAACTCGCGGCGGTCGCCCTGGAAGCCGGCCGGCTCCGGGCCGAGGAGAACGCGCGCCTCGAACGCGGTCTGCTGCCGACGCCGCTGCTGCGGGACGACCCGGCCGACGCCGTCACCGTCTGCGCCCGCTACCACCCCGGACGCGCCCAGACCCTGCTGGGCGGGGACTTCTACGACGTCGTCCAGACCTCCGACGGGTCCACGCACGCCGTCGTGGGAGACGTGTCCGGCCACGGTCCGAGCGAGGCGGCGCTCGGCGTGTGTCTGCGCGTGGCCTGGCGATCCTTCGTGATGGCCGGGGCCCGCGACGCCGAACTGCTCGGGCTGCTGGAGCAGATCCTGCTGGCGGAGCGGTCCGGCCCGGAGATCTTCGCCACCCTGGTCTCCCTCACCCGCGCTCCCGGCAGCCGCGCCGTCTCCGTGCAGCGTGCGGGGCACCCCGGCTTCCTGGTCCGCTCCGCGGCCGGCGTGGAACTGCGGACGGTGCCCGGCGGGCCCGCGCTGGGGATCCTGCCCGGATGGGGCGCGGGCTGGCCCGTCACCGAGGTCCCGGTGGAAGCCGGCGGCGCCGTGATGCTGTTCACCGACGGACTGATCGAAGGGCGCATCGGACCCGGCTCCGACCGCCTCGACGAAGCCGGTCTCCTGGAGATCGCCCGCAAGCACACCGACCTGCCCGCCGAACCCTTCGTCGACTCCCTCATCCACGCGGCGCAGGGCCTCGCCGCGGACTGGGGCGGCCTGGCCGACGACGTCGCCGTACTCCACCTCGAATGGAACACCCCCACGTGACCTCCCCCGCACCACAGGCAGCGAACTCCCGAGTGCGGGCCCCGGACCGCCGCGCCCTCAGTCTGCAGGGCTGGCTGACCACCGTGCTGGCCGTGCTGGCCCTCATGGTCGTCGGCACGGGCGCCGTCGGGGCCGCCCTCCTGTCGCACACGACCACGGCCGGAAACCGCCTCGTCGACGGGATCCTCCCCGCCCAGCGGGACGCGCTCCGCCTGGAGACGGCCCTCCTCGACCAGGAGACGGGCGTCCGCGGCTATCTGCTGGCCGACGAACGCGCCCTGCTGGAGCCGTACGAACGCGGCCTGGTCAACGAGCGCAAGGCCACCGAGCGCCTGGCGACCGTCCTCGACGGCGAGGCCGGGGTACGCGGGGACCTGGCGGCCGTGGAGGAGGCCGCGCGGGTCTGGCGCGACGAGTTCGCGATCCCCGCCATCTCCTCCGTGGACAGCGGCAGCCCCCCACCCTCGCTCCAGGCCGGCAAGGACCGCTTCGACGAGGTCCGTCGGCGGATCGCGGCGCAACAAGCACGCCTGGACCGCGTCCAGTCCGAAGCACGCACCACCTTCGGCGAGGCGCGCACCCAGCGCGACCACATCCTCCTGGCCATCGTCGTGGCCTTCCTGCTGGCCGGCGGCGCTCTCGCGGTGCTGCTCCACGTGGGCGTGCTGAGGCCGTTGGGCCTGGTGCGGACCGCCTCGCAGCGCGTCGCGGACGGAGCCTTCGAGGAGGAGATCCCCTTGCGGGGCCCCGCCGACCTACGGGCCCTGGCGAGCGCTGTGGAAGCCATGCGGCACCGGACCGTCGCCGAGCTGAACGCGTCCCGGCGCACCGCCGAGCGCCTCGACCGGACGGCCGCCGTACTGGACGCGCAGGCGGCGGAGCTGCGCCGCTCCAACGCCGAGCTGGAGCAGTTCGCGTACGTGGCCTCGCACGACCTCCAGGAACCGCTGCGCAAGGTGGCCTCCTTCTGCCAGCTGCTGGAGAAGCGCTACGGGGACCAGCTCGACGCCCGCGGTGCCCAGTACATCAACTTCGCCGTGGACGGCGCCAAGCGCATGCAGGTCCTCATCAACGACCTGCTGGCCTTCTCCCGGGTGGGGCGGGTCCAGGACGCGCGCGAGACGGTCGCGCTCGACGGCGCCCTGGACCGGGCGTTGCGCAACCTGGCCACCGCTGTGGAGGAGAGCGGCGCCGAGGTCACCCGGCCCGAGCGGCTCCCGGACGTGGTGGGCGACCCCACGCTCCTGACGATGCTCTGGCAGAACCTGATCGGCAACGCCGTCAAGTTCCGCTCGCCCGACCGCGTTCCGCGCGTCGAGGTCACGGAGGTCGACGATCCCGCCGCGGAACCGGGCTTCCGGACCTTCGCCGTCACGGACAACGGCATCGGTGTTCCGGCCGAGTTCGCCGAGAAGGTCTTCGTCATCTTCCAACGGCTGCACGCCCGGGAGACGTACGGCGGAACGGGAATCGGCCTCTCGCTCTGCAAGAAGATCGTCGAGCACGCGGGTGGTCACATCCGGATCGACACCGCCCACACCGAGGGCACCCGGATCGTCTTCACCCTGCCCGTCGCCGCGGACACCGTGGACAATGCGGACAACGCGCACGATGTGGAAGCCGCATCCGGCGCGGACGGCGCGCCACTCCCCGTACCCACCGAAGGAAACCACCGATGAGCATGCCCACCGACCGCTCTCAGGTCGCCCCCGCCGAGGTCCTGCTCGTCGAGGACGACGCGGGCGACGAGCTGATGACCCGCGAGGCCTTCGAGGACAACAAGATCGGGAACGTGCTGCACGTGGTGCGCGACGGCCTGGAGGCGCTGGACTTCCTCTACCGCCGGGGCGAGCACGCGAACGCGCCCCGCCCCGACCTGATCCTGCTCGACCTGAACCTGCCCAAGTACGACGGTCGGCAGGTGCTCGAACAGATCAAGAAGGACCCGGAGTTGAGCACCATCCCGGTGGTCGTGCTCACCACTTCGGCCGCCGAGGAGGACATCCTGCGCAGCTACAAGCTGCACGCGAACGCCTACGTGACGAAGCCGGTGGACCTCGACCAGTTCGTCAGGGCGATCCAGCAGATCGACGACTTCTTCATCACCGTCGTCAAGCTGCCCCGTACACGGTGAAACCCGGACACACAGGCGACGAGCCGCGAGCGCACGAAGGAATGTGGGGAAGACTGCCATGAGCTGGGACACGAACGAAGCCGAGGCACGCAGTCACGTCGAGACGCGATCGGAAGGGGATGTGCGCATCGTCGTGATGGCGGGTGAGTTCGACATGGACAACCTGGTCGATCTGCGGCTCGCCATGGACCCCCGGGCATCGGGTGTCGCCCGGTTCGTCCTGGACGTCGCCGAGGTGACCTTCATCGACTCGACCGCGCTCAGCGTCCTGCTGCAACCCGCCTTGGAGCGACCGGTGGTCCTGGCGGGGACCGTACCGCCCCGCATGGCGCGGATCCTGGAGATCACCGGGGCCGACGTGGCGTTCGCCACCGCGCCCGATGTGGCCGAGGCGACGACCATGGTCGTCCCACCCCGCAGCGGCTGACCGACCCCACGGAGCGGAGGCGAAGGGCGACCGCCGGCGTTTGAGAGCGGCGATCCCGGCCAGAAGGGCATCCGACAACCATCGGTTCCGCCACGGGTCCCACCCGAGCGGGCCGCAGCCACGGCGCGCAGCGCCCGGCCCGAGGAGCCCTCCATGACATCAGACGTCACCGACACCGAAGTCGCCGGGATACGACCCGTCGCCGCCGGATCCGACCGCACCGCACGGTCCCCCAGGCCCGGGCCCACCCCCACCGCCACCTCGGCCGACGAGCGCATCCACCGCATCCGCCGTCGACTGGAACGGCTGATCGGCATCGCCGCGACCGAGGGGAACTCCGTACGCCCCCTGCGCAACGGCGACGAGATCTTCACGGCGATGCTCGACGCCATCGGCTCGGCCCGCCACACGATCGACATGATGACCTTCGTCTACTGGAAGGGCGCCATCGCCCGCCGGTTCGCCGAGGCCCTCGCCGAGCGGGCACGAGAAGGCGTCCGGGTGCGGCTGCTCCTCGACGGCTTCGGCAGCCGCCTCATCGAACAGGACCTGCTGGACCTGATGGACGAGGCCGGCGTCGACATCGCGTGGTTCCGCAGACCCGCCTTCCTCTCCCCGCTCAAGCAGAACCACCGCTGCCACCGCAAGGTCCTCGTCGTCGACGAGCGCATCGCCTTCACCGGCGGCGTGGGCATCGCGGAGGAATGGTGCGGCGACGCCCGCGGCCCGCGCGAATGGCGCGACACGCACGCCGAGGTTCGCGGGCCCGCCGTCGACGGGATCGCGGCGGCCTTCGCCCAGAACTGGGCCGAGTGCCACCCCGAACTCTTCGACGCGCGCGACCGCTTCGTGCCCCATGAGCCCGCCGGCTCCGCCGTCGTCCAGGTGGTGCGCGGCTCGGCCGCCTTCGGCTGGCAGGACATGCAGACCCTGATGCGGGTGATCCTCGAATCGGCCGAGGAGCGCGTGCGCCTGGCGACCGCCTACTTCGCTCCCGACGACTTCTTCGTCGACCTGCTCGGCGCCGCCGCCCGCAGGGGTGTCACCGTCGAGATCCTGCTGCCCGGGCCGCACACCGACAAGCGGGTGTGCCAACTCGCGGGCCGGCACCACTACGAGGCGCTCATCGCCGCCGGCGTGCACATCCACGAGTACCAGCCGACGATGATGCACGCCAAGATCATGACGATGGACGGGGTGGTCTCCCTCATCGGCTCGTCGAACTTCAACCGCCGCTCCCTCGACCACGACGAGGAGGTCATGCTCGCCGTGATGGACCCTGACGTCACCCGGACCCTGGACGAGCACTACGACCAGGACCTGGGGGACTGCACGCGGATCGCCGCGGGGCGCTGGAAGCGGCGCTCCCCCCTGCACCGCGCCCAGGAGCTGGCGGTGCGCCCGCTGCGCCGCTTCCTGTGACGGGCCGCCGGCCCGTCAGGCCAGGCGCAGAACGGTGCTGATCGTCTTGCCGTTCGGGTGCGTACGGCAGTCCACCCGCTCGGCGAGGCGCTGGACCAGCGGCCAGCCGTACCCGCCCGGGCGCTCGACCGTACCGGTACGAGGGGCGGGCAGCCTGGGGTCCGCGTCGCCGATGGACAGGAGCAGGACGTCATCGGCGATGTCGGCCCGGAAAGCGGTGACGCCGCCGCCGTGGCGGATCGCGTTGGTGACGAGTTCCGAGGTGACCAGCAAGGCGTCCGCCGCGGTGACGCTGTCGAGACCGACGCCGGCCAGCCGCAGCACCTCGCAGACCCGTGCGCGGGCGGCGGCCGCGGATTCCGGCGGGCGACCCGGCCGCCGCTCGTCCGGGCTCGGGAAGTCTTCGGGGGCGGGTGAGGTGTTCATGGCTTCATCGCTGCCTCCGGACAGTCCGCCATGCGGAAGGCGGAGGCGGCCCCGGTGACCTCGAACAGCCGCCGCACCGCCGCCTGCAGGGGACCGGCGAGGACCAGGCCCACTCCCGCGGCCCGGTGGGCCCGCCGGGCGTCGAACAGAGCGTGCAGGACGGAGGAGTCCGCGAACCGCGTACGGGAGAGGTCCACGACCGTGAGCGCGAGGCCGCCCGCCGCCGCTGCCGCGAGGGCTCGGGCCAGGGCGGGCGCGTGGTCCTCGTCGATCTCACCGCGCAGGCTGACGAGTGCTACGCCTCGGTCGATGGTCGTCGTGACGACCGCTTCTTCTCCGCTCACCCCGACATCCTCCTACACGCGGGGCCGGGGAAGCCACGGAGTCCCTCCCGGGCGCCCGCGACCCGCCCCCGCCACCCGCGCGGATGACGTCTCGTCACTCTGTCGTACGAGGGCCCGGTTGCGGCGGGCGCGGTGGATGGAGGATGGTTGCCGCAGGGCAATGATGTTCCCGTCTCGATTTCCGTCTCGACGAAGAGGTGAGGGGTTCGCACAGCGGGCCTTCGATGTGTGGTTCCTTCCCCGCAGATGACATCCGGTTCACCGGCAGCGGACCTCCGGTGGAGCGAGGCCCCGTACCCCGTGCTCTCCGTCGATCCCCAGGCGCGCCTGGTGATCGTCAACGAGGCGGCCCGACTGGTCTTCCCACGGGCCCGACCGGGTGCGCCCCTGGCCGAGGCGGTGCCCGCGTGGCTGGCATCGGCCCACGCGCGGCACGTGTTCGAGGACGCGGCGGGCGTGCCCGCGGCACGGCGGTCGACCGACGGGGCGGACCGGGCCGTACGGGGACCGGTGGGCGAGGGATCGTTCGAGGCGCATCCCACCGTCCGTGACGACGGCACGGTGGTGTGGTGGCTGGTGGACGACACCGGCCACCAACGCGCCCGGGACGCACTGCGGACGGAGCGGGAGCGCACGGCGTTCCTGGTCCGCTCGTCCAACCTGCTGCTGTCCTCGCTGAACCTCGACCGCTGCATGGACGTCACCGCGCAGCTGGCGGCGGAACACCTCGCGGACGCGGCCCTGGTCATCGCCCCCGCGCACGGCTCCGAGCTGCCGGTGGTGACCTGCGTCCGCGGCGGCACCCCGTCGGTGGAACTCCTGGCCGTCGACCCCGGCGCGGTACCGGGCCTGGCGGAGGCCCTGCAAGGGTTCCCGCCCGTCCCGTCCCGGTGGATCGACCCCGGCGCCGCGCCGGCCTGGCTGGTTCCGGACGACCTGGACGGTGTGGGGTCGATCGTCATCACGCCGCTGCCCGGCCACGGTGTGCCCGCCGGCGCCCTGGTCCTCCTGCGCGGCACCGACGCCCCCGCCTTCACCGAGAGCGAGGAGGTCTTCGCGCGCCTCTTCGCCGCCCGCGCCGGCGCGGCGATGTCGGCGGCCCGCCTCTACGCGGAGCAGGCGTCGATCACCGACACCCTGATGCGCGAGCTGCTCCCGCCCGTCCTGCACCAGGTCGCCGGCGTGGAGTACGCGGGCGGCTACCGCCCCGCGAAGGACCACGAAAGGGTCGGCGGCGACTTCTACGACGTCCACCCCGCCACCGCCGAGGGCGACGCGTCCCTGGTGGTGTTCGGCGACGTCTGCGGCAAGGGGCTCGAGGCCGCCGTCATGACCGGGAAGATCCGCAACACCCTGCACGCGCTGCTGCCCATGGCGGACGACCACCAGCGGATGCTCAGTCTGCTGAACTCCGCACTGCTGAACTCCGAGAGCACCCGGTTCGCGACGATGGTGCTGGCCTCCGCGGCCCGCGACGGGAACAACGTACGCCTTCGGCTGACCAGTGCCGGCCACCCCGCCCCCCTCGTCCTGCGCTCCGACGGACGCATCGAGCCGGCCCCCACGAAAGGCACCCTGGTGGGCGTGCTGCCGGACATCTCCACCGAGACGGTCTCGGTGACCCTGGCACCCGGTGACGCCTGCGTCCTGTACACCGACGGGATCAGCGAGGCGCGCGGCGGACCGATGGGCGACGTGATGTTCGGCGAGGAGCGGCTGCGACGAGCCCTGTCGGAGTGCGCCGCCATACCCGCCGAGGCGGTGGTGGAACACGTGCAGATGATCGCCTCGCAGTGGGTGGGCGGCGGTCGGCACGACGACATGGCGATCGTGGTGATCTCCGCACCGCGAACCAATCACCTCAGCGCGGTGGACGGCCACACCCGGGGAAGGTTCACCGCATGACTCCACAGCACGGCACGGCCCCCACCACCCGCACCACCCGCACGGAGGCCCTGGCCGAGCGGGTGTGGGAAGCCGTCATGGCCCTCGACGAACCCGCCGCGGTCCGGGCCGTCCTCCAGGCCCTCGACGACCGCCTCGACCCCGAGGCGGTCCTGCTGGACGTGATCGGCCCCGTGCAGGGGCGAGTGGGCGAGGAATGGGCCGCGAACCGCATCACCGTCGCCCAGGAACACGCCGCGACCGCCATCAGCGACCGGGCCGTCGCGGCGCTGGCCCTGCACCCCGCGGCACGGACGGAGCCCCACCGGGGCCGCATCACGGTGGCCTGTGTGGACGGCGAATGGCACGCCCTGCCCGCGCGGCTGCTCGCCGAGGTGCTGCGGATGCGCGGCTGGCGCGTCGATTACCTGGGCGCCCAGGTACCCACCCCGCACCTGCTCGCCCACCTGCACCGCACCGGGCCCGACGCGGTGGCCCTCTCCAGCTCCATCCCCACCCGCCTGCCCACCGCACACGCCACGATCACCGCCTGCCAGGCCGTCGGGACCCCCGTCATCGTCGGCGGAGCCGCGTTCGGCCCCGGCGGCCGCCACGCCCGTCTCCTGGGGGCGGACGCGTGGGCGCCCGATGCCCGCACCGCCGCCGACGACCTGGCCCGCGGCCCGCTGCCCCAGCCCCGCCCCGGCCACCAGATGATCGACGACCTCCCGCACCTGAAGGACCAGGAGTACACCCTCGTCGCCCGCAGCCGGCCCCGCCTGGTCCGCGAGGTCCTCGCCGAACTGGCTGACGCGTACCCGGCCCTGCGCGACTACACGGACGTACAGCGTGAACGCACCGCCGAAGACCTCTCCCACATCGTCGAGTTCCTCGCCGCCGCCCTGTACACCGGCGACGAGGAAGTGTTCTGCGGATTCCTGCTCTGGACCGCGGACGTCCTGAACGCCCGCCACGTCCCGGCCGCCTCCCTGCTGCCCGCCTTGACGCTGCTGCGCCGCCGGCTCGGCGACTTCCCCAGAGCCTGCGCCGTGCTCCGCGCCGGTGCCGCCCGCCTCACTCACCGGAGCGCCGCCCGGGGCGCCGAATGACGCACTCACCCGCCACCCCGCTCCAGCTGTCGTGCCGCCATGGCGACGACACCCTCCGCGTAGAACTCCGGGGCGATCTCGACCACCGGTACGCCGACCTCCTCGTCGAGGCCGTCAGCGGCGCGCTGGCCGACCACCCTCGGCCGCGTACGGTGCGGCTGGACTGCACCGGCCTGACCACGGTCGACCCGAGCGGGCTGTCGGCCCTGCTGATGGTCCGCCGCCGTACCGACGAGGCCGGCGCGGTCCTGCACCTGGACGGGCGGCCCCCGCAGCTGGAAAAGCTGTTGGAGCTGACCGGCACGCTCACCCACTTCACGGCCCGCCCCGGAACCCGCGCCCCGCAGGCCGGCCCCGCCGAGGAGCCCGCCCGCGGCCACTCCGCCGCCCCGGACCCCGGCGCCTGACGCCGGCGCGGCACGCTCGATCCGGTCCGACGCGGCGTCGGGGGCGGGGTCGGGGTTGCCGTCAGTACGGCCAGGACCAGTCCACGATCTCCGGCAGGTCACTGCCGTGGGCGCGGATCCAGTCGTGGTGGCGGATCCGCTGGTCGGCCATGTTCTGCCGTAGGGCCGCGGCGCGTCCGGCCAGGCCGGGGACACGGTCGATCACGTCCATGACCAGGCGGTACCGGTCGAGGTCGTTGCGCACCACCATGTCGAAGGGCGTGGTGGTGGTGCCCGACTCCTTGTAGCCGCGGACGTGCAGGTGCGGGTGGCCGGTCCGGCGGTAGGCGAGCCGGTGGATCAGCCACGGGTAGCCGTGGTACGCGAAGATCACGGGCGTGTCCGCGGTGAACAACGAGTCGTACTCGATGTCCGTCATCCCGTGCGGGTGCTCCTCCCGGGGCATCAGCCGTGCGATGTCGACGACGTTGACGACCCGGACCGCCAACGACGGCAGGTGCTCGCGCAGCAGAGCCGCGGCGGCGAGCACCTCCTGCGTCGGAACGTCCCCCGCGCAGGCCAGCACCACGTCCGGCTCGCCCGTGCCGTCGTCCGTCCCCGCCCACTCCCAGATACCGGCGCCGCGGGCGCAGTGGGTCCGGGCCTCGTCCATCGTCAGCCAGTCGAAGCAGGGCTGTTTGCCCGCGACGATCACATTCACCTGGTCCCGGCTGCGCAGGACGTGGTCGGCCACCGCGAGGAGGGTGTTCGCGTCGGGCGGGAAGTAGGCCCGTACGACTTCCGGACTCTTGTTCAGCACGTGGTCGACGAAACCGGGGTCCTGGTGGGAGAAGCCGTTGTGGTCCTGGCGCCAGACGTGCGAGGTCAGCAGGTAGTTGAGGGACGCGATCGGTGCCCGCCACGGAAGCTCGCGCGCCGTCCGCAGCCACTTCACGTGCTGGGCGACCATCGAGTCGACGATGTGCGCGAAGGCCTCGTAGGTGGAGAAGAGCCCGTGCCGGCCGGTCAGCAGGTATCCCTCCAACCAGCCCTGGCAGGTGTGCTCGGAGAGGATCTCCATCACCCGCCCGCCGCGCGCCAGATGCACGTCGGTGGGCTCGATCTCCTCCTGCCACGCCTTGCCCGTCACCTCGAAGAGGTCGTCGAGCCGGTTGGAGGCGGTCTCGTCCGGGCCGACGACGCGGAAGTCCCGCCGCTCCTCGGTCTGCCTCATCACGTCCGTCAGCAGGGCACCCAGTACCCGGGTGGGCTCGTGGAGCGAGCCGCCGTGCTTGTCCACCGAGACCGCGTGGGCATCGAGGTCCGGCAGCGGGAGCGGACGCAGCAGCCGCCCGCCGTCGGCGTGCGCCGACGCGCCGAGGCGCAGGTCACCGCGCGGAACGCAGGCCAGAACCTGCTCAGTGGGGCGCCCCTCGGAGTCGAAGAGCTCCTGCGGCCGGTACGAACGCAGCCACCGCTCCAGCATCCTCAGGTGCTCCGGGTTCTCCCGAACGCCGGCCAGCGGGACCTGATGGGCCCGCCAGGTTCCCTCGACGGGGTCGCCGTCCACGGTGGCGGGGCCGGTCCAGCCCTTGGGGGTCCGCAGGACGATCATGGGCCACGGGCGGCGGGCGAAATCGCCCTTGCCGATCCGAGCCTCGCGCCGGATCTCGGAGACGAGGTCCAAGGCCCGGTCCATCGCCCTGGCCATGGCCTGGTGCACGCTGAGGGGATCGCTGCCCGTGACGTGGAACGGCTCGTGGCCGTAGCCGCGCAGCAAGGAGTCCAACTCCGCCTCGGGAATGCGGGACAGGACGGTCGGGTTGGCGATCTTGTATCCGTTGAGGTGCAGGATCGGCAGGACGGAGCCGTCGCGGACCGGGTCGAGGAACTTGTTCGAGTGCCAGGAGGCCGCGAGGGGGCCCGTCTCGGCCTCGCCGTCGCCGATGACGCACGCGACGAGCAGATCGGGGTTGTCGAAGGCGGCGCCGTAGGCGTGCGCGAGGGAGTAGCCGAGTTCGCCGCCCTCGTGGATCGAGCCCGGGGTCTCGGGTGCCACATGGCTGGGGACCCCGCCGGGGAAGGAGAACTGCCGGAACAGCTTCCGCATGCCCTCGCCGTCCCGCCCGATGTCCGGGTACGTCTCGGTGTACGTGCCCTCCAGCCACGAGTTGGCCAGTACCGCGGGTCCGCCGTGCCCCGGTCCCCAGACGCACAGGGCCTCTTGGCCGCGCTCCCTGATCACCCGGTTGAGATGGGTGTACACGAGGTCGAGGCCGGGGGAGGTTCCCCAGTGGCCGAGCAGCCGGGGCTTGATGTGCTCGGCTCGCAGCGGTTCGGTCAGCAGCGGATTGTCCATCAGGTAGATCTGTCCGGCGGCCAGGTAGTTGGCGGCGCGCCAGTGGGCGTCGAGCTCGGCGATCGGGTACTGCGTCATCCCCGCTCCTTCGTGCGGCAGACCGAGAGGTTCGTCGACTGAGCAGCCGACACCGTCACGGTGCTCCTGACGGCAGTCGGCCGGCAGGGGAGGTGGGCCCTCGCGGAGGGACCATCGGCCCCTGCCGGCAACGCCGGGACGACGACGAGGCTGAAGTTCGACGGCGCCAGTGTCCCGTCCCGCCGCCGAATCCACGCTCTGACCACGCCCCCGAGCCGGGGCAGTACGGAGGACAGACCAGTGACCGAGACCCTTGTGGGGGCGATCGACGGATCCCCGGAGAGCCTCGCGGCAGCCGACTGGGCCGCACAGGAGGCCGTACGCCGACACGCGCACCTGCACCTGGTGCACGCCTGGCCGTGGCAGCACCCCACCGACTCCCGCACCCCCGACCGGCAGCCCGAGGCCGACCGCGCCGAGCGGGTCGTCCGCGAGGCGGAGGCGGAGGTGACCGGGAGGTATCCGGACCTTCCCGTGTCCGCGTCCCTGGTCCCGGAAGCCGCGGTCCCCGCGCTGCTGCGGCTCGCGGAGGAGGCGGAGATGCTGGTCATCGGCACCCGCGGGCACGGCGCCCTGCGCGACTTCCTGCTGGGCTCCTCCGGGCAGCGGATCATCGCCGCCGCTCCCTGCCCCGTGGTGTCGGTGCGCGGCAGCTTCGCCGTCGCCGGGTCGCTCCGGAGCGGCGAGATCGTCGTGGGCCATCAGGGCGACGTGGACGAGAGCCGCGCCGTCCTCGGTTTCGCCTTCGAGGCGGCGGCCGCCCGGGGTGCGACCCTGCGCGTCGTACGGGCCTGGAGCCTGCCGCCGGTGTACGGATACGGCCCCGGGTCGATGTGGCTCGCCGAACAGCTCGGCGGAGCGGAGCCGTACGAGAAGGTCGCCATGGAGCAGGCGCTGGAGCCGTGGCGGGAGAAGTTCCCGGAGGTTCCGGTCATCGAACAGGTCCGGACGGGCAACGCGGGCCAGGTACTGCTCTCGGCGGCCGCCGGCGCCGAACTCCTCGTCGTGGGCCGCCGGATACGCCACTGCCCTGTCGGCACCCACATCGGCTCGGTGGCCCAGGCCGCCCTCCACCACGCGCCGTGCCCCGTCGCGGTCGTCCCGCACGCCCACTGAGGTGGGCCGGATTCCACTGCGCCGCCGCGCCGATGTCAGATGCGGCCGAAGGGTTCGGGGTAGACGAATTCGCCTTGCACGGCCGGGTCGTGGGCGGCCAGGGCGCGGATCTGGAACAGGTGCTCCCAGGCCGGTTCCTCACCGACGATGCCGAAGTCGGTGCTCGGGCGGAAGCCGAACCGCCCGTAGAAGTCGGGGTCGCCGAGGACGACGACCATCGGGGCGTCGAGGGCGTTCGCGGCGTCGAGAGCGGCGTGGACCAGGGCCGTTCCGAAGCCGCGGCGGCGATGGTCGCCGTGGACACCGAGCAGGCTGAGGTTGGGGACCCGGACGGTACCGATTCGGCCCCAGGAGCAGAGCGCGTGGCCGACGATCGCGCCGTCCGCGTCCTCGGCCACCAGGGAGAGTTCCGGGATCCGGTCCTCGCCCTCGCGCAGTGCGTCGCGCAGCATCACCTCCACGGGCTCCTCCTCGTGCGGTTCGTAGGAGGAGGCGATGGTCACCGCACGGACCGCGGCCAGGTCGGCGGGGGTTTCTCGTCTGATCAGCACCTACGCAGTGTGTCCCGCCGGCCGACCGGGTGCGAGGCCGGGGCCGTGGTGTCCGGCACGCACACGGTTCGGACGTCAGCGGCGAGCGGCGTCGTTCGGCGGGCCCGTCGGCGTCGGCGGGCGTCGGTCCGGCGGGAGCAAGGCGCGGCTGGCGATGACCGCCGCCTGTACGCGCCGTTCCACACCGAGTTTGGTGAACAGGCGCGAGACGATGTTCTTGATGGTCTTCTCGGCCAGGAAGAGCTGCTTGCCGATCTCCCGGTTGGTGAGGCCCTCGCTCACCAGGATCAGGATCTCGCGCTCCCGGTCGGTCAACCCCGGCAGTCCGGGCGGCTGTTCCTGCTTCGGGGCGTCACCCCTGATCCGGGCCATGAGACGGGTGGTGGCGCCCGGGTCGAGCATGGACCGGCCCGAGGCGACGGTGCGTACGGCGGAGACGAGGTCGGTGCCGGTGATCTGCTTGAGGACGTAGCCCGACGCGCCCGCCTCACCGACCACGGTCAGGTCGGGCTCGGCGTCCAAGAGGTCGTGGACGCCTCGGCGTACGACCTCGTGGTCGTTCAGGAGGAACACACTGATCGGAGCGGACGACCTCGCGGACGACGGGCCGCTCGCCGGCATGAGGCAACTCCTTCACAGGCGCCCACCATCCGCGGGCGTGCGCATGCTTGCATCCTGCCGTTCGCGGGGCCGATCGGACAGGGCCGATCGGCCCTTGTTCCGGCGCGCCTGCCCGCGCCCACCGGGCAACGGGGAAAGAGGGACCTTCGGCCCTTGGCAGGGGCCGACCGGTCCTTCCGCGCGTGGCGACGGTCCGATGAGCTATGAGGAGCACGGGGAAGGGCGCGGCCGCCGCTACGGAGCCGCACGGAACGTGAAGGTGTGTCATGGCCACGCAGCTGATCGCACTGACGTGCGCGGTAGGAGAGGGGTCCGAAGTGACGGCGTCCCTCGGAGGCGAACTCGATTTCTACACGAGTACGCAGGTCGGACCCAAGCTGATGGAGATCGCGCGGTCATGGGGGCCCGAACTCACCCTGGACCTTTCGGGCCTCACCTTCTGCGACAGCTCCGGCATCGACCTGCTGCTGAGGATCCACCGGTCGTGCGCCGTCCGCGGTACCCGGCTCACGCTCGCCGGAGTCCCCCGCCTGGTGGCCGGTCCGATGCGGGTCCTCGGCGCCGACCGGGTGCTCCTGTCGTCGGGGAGATGACCGTTCGGGGCCGCCCGGGCGGCCGAAGGGGGACCGTTCGGCCCTGGTGTCGACCGGTCCGGCGAACGAGCTCGGTGGTCAGGCCGCGTACCGCGGCCGCCGGACGCGAAGGGAGGCGTGGAGCATGGACCGCGACGCGGCACACCCGGGGGCCGCTGCCGTGGCCCCGGCACGGCGGATGGAACAGCTCGGCCGTGACGAGGCGCTGCGGTTGCTGGCGACGGTGTCGCTGGGCCGCATCGTCTTCACCCAGTACGCCCTGCCGGCCGTCCGGCCCGTGAACCACCTCGTCGAGGGCGAGAGCATCATCGTGAGGGTGCACGAGGGGGGAGGCGCCCTCGCCGCCCTCCTCGCACCGTCGGAGGCTCCAGGGGTCGTGGTCGCCTACGAGGCCGACGTCATCGACCCCGACACGCATCTCGGTTGGAGCGTCGTGGTGACCGGCTACGCCACCCCGGTGGAGGACCCGGAGGGTTACGCCTCGCGGCTGCGCCCCTGGGTGGCGCAGACCATGGTGCGCGCGCTGCGCATCACACCGGATCTGGTCACGGGTTTCCGGCTGGCGGCGGACCCGCCCGAGCCCGTGGAGCCGCCCGAGCCGGTGGAGCCCGTGGAGCCGGTGGAGTCCGTGGAGATGTGCGGCTCCTGACGGGTCACTCGGCGGCCGCCCCGGCGAGCGGGGCCCGCCAGATCAGCACGCTGCCGCCCTCGACCGGCCGTTCCACGGCGAACGTGCCGCCCAGGCTCCGCGCGCGCTCGTCGAGGTTGCGCAGGCCGCTGCGCCGGCCCTGGGCCGGGATTCCCCGCCCGTTGTCGGTCACCGTGAGGACGATCTCGTCGTGCGTGGCCTTGAGCGAGACCCCCACGCGGGTGGCGTGCGCGTGGCGGGCGGCATTGCTGAGCAGCTCGGTCAGCACGGCCACGGCATGGTCGGCGACATGGGTGGACACGTCCGTGTCCAGCAGCCCCTCGCGGATGTAGGCATCGGGCTCGGCCCGCTCCCCGCAAGCTGAAGGGCGCCGGCGGGCTCCAGAGGCCGGCCTCTGGGATTCCCGGTCCGCAGTCGACGACGGGCAACCTTCGGGTTCAGCCATGATCGTGCTCTCGTCCGGCAACGAGTCGGCCTAGCCTGCGACGGGCCATCCTCCGAGCTCACGAGCATCTCACACCTCTCCCCGCGTTTGTGGCACCACCGATTGACACCGGTGCGAAGTGGAGCACTACGGATCCGGCTCGTACGAACGGCCCCTCAGGAATCGGTGGACGACAAACCGCTCACATGGGGAGTTCCGGCTCCGATGGCACGAAGCGCCTCGAACATGGCTTATGGCGAACGAAGTTCAACGAACTGGCTGATTCATCCGTAGCCGCTCGATCGGTGTACCCACCAGACTTCTCGGTGGCAGCCCGAGCCTCGACGGTGCAGGCCGCCACGGCAATCTCGCCTCAGTCGAAGGAGGGGTAATGAACCGTCGGACAAAGTTCACCCTGGCCGTAACGACCGGACTCGTCGGTGCAGCGCTTGCACTCGCGCCCGCGGCCCAGGCCGACGACGTCTCGATCAGCGGCTACGACAACTGCGCTTCCGGCTGGATCTGCTTCTACTCGGAGAAGGACGGGGGCGGACAGAAATGCCAGTGGTCCCAGAACTCCACCGACACCCGTTCCCAGTGTTCATGGATGCGAGCCGGCACGAACACCCGGTCCGTCTACAACCGAACCAACAGCAGGTTCCACTACTACCACAACGTCAACTACACGAATCGGATCGGCAGTACCACCGCCGGCAACAGGGGAAATCTCGCGGGGACCTACACCATCGGCTCCCTCTGTGCCGGCTCCTGCCCGGGCTGACATCGACCTCCGGTGCGTGCGCCGGGACGAGATCCCGACCGGCGCCGCGCTGATGACCGAGATCGCGAAGTTCGGCACCCGGCGGCCGAGCCCGGCACGACCTGCGTCGCTGCCGGTTGCCTGTGCAGTGCCACATGGTCAGGCCTCTGACCTGGGGTGCTGCAGCTCTGACGGCAGGAACGACTCGCACGTGCCTGCGGAGCTTCTGTCGAACAGGCTCGCAGACTGTGGTGCGAGGCCCGGACCCGTGCGCGTCGGGGGCCGACCGTCGTTCCTCCGCCGCGGCTGGTCAACACGTCGGCCGAACTTCGTCTCGCCCCGCAGGCAACCTACGCACGGGCCGGCTACACGCCGTTGCGGGAGATGGAGCGACGGGCCCGGCTCGGTCGGCTGCCGACGACCACCGTCAGACGGGTGCTCAAAGGCGGCACCAGCTCAGCCGCCACCGACCACGGGCATTCCTGGAGGTGTGCGGAGTCCCCTACAAGGCGCACGGTGACCGGCTCGACGCATGGCAGCGAGCCTGGAACGCCCAGTTCCACTACCTGACGCACCGCTTGGCGGAGGCCGCGTGGCCTGGGCGGCGCGTCGTGGAGTACGCCCGGGCCGGGGGCTACCGCGGTATCGGTCTCCTCCACAGGGCCTACGCCTCGCGCTACGACGGCCCTTCTCACGGGGCATGGGAGGAGGACGCGCCGCTGTGGGACGCGGCCAGGGCGGCCTCGGCCTGACCCGCGCGCGCAGACCGGCCGGGACGGTCTTCGGCCCAGGACCGTGCCCGCCTGTCCCGAGAGCCTGCGGACAAGGCAGAAGAGTTCGGTCGCGCTGCGCCGCGGCCAGACCTGCGACTCGCGCTGTCAGAGGGCGGGATGACGTCCCGGTCAAAGCGCCGCGAGCGCCTCAGACGGCTCAGCGTCACTTCCACCACCCACTTGCGTGGAAGCACCACGAGCCCGCTCGTGTCGTCGGTGCGATTGACGATCTGAAGGGTGAGCCGCCCTGGGCGTCCCCGCGCCCCGTACTTTCCCTTCGTACGACCGTCTCCGATGGTGCGACGCGAAGGGAGCAGGCCGGATTCCGGGGTTATGTGGACGTCCGGGTCCGTCAGACGAGGTGGATCGTGAAGCGCCTCTTGACCGTCGGGGTTGTCCGAATCGTGTCGGAGTGGACCCAGCCGCGAGCCTTCTTGTACTCCTCGGTGCCGCCAGTGATCGCGTTGTCGAAGGGGCCCTGGTCAAGGTAGTTGAAGTACATTCCCTGCACGGTGAGCTGGCCGCCCGGGAGGGTGTAGGTCACGAGGCACTGCTCCGCTTCCTCGTCGCCTGGTTGGACGATGCCCCGGGTGGTGGTGCAGGTGCCGTGGGTCTCGCCGACCTTGTTGCCCGCCTCGTCGGTGAGGACCGAGCGGACGACGACTTGATCGCCCTGCGAGACCCTGCCGGTGGTGACGGGGAAGCGGGTCAGCTGCTGCACCTCGCCCAGGACTGTGATGATCCGGGCCTTGTCCCTGGCCTGGGCGGAACCGGTGTCCGTCGCTGCGGCCGCGACGGGGGTGCAGGCGAGGAGGGTGACCAGCGTGGCCGTGCCGAGGCAGGCCGCTCCGATGGGGCGCATCTGCGACTCCTGAGATTGATGTTCGGGAATGATCGGATGGCGAACTTTCATCCGATTCCGTTCGATATCCTTCATAACCTCGACTCCGTAGCGCGGCGGAGCACCCCAGCACGAACCACCGGCACATCCAGCCGGTCGGACCAAAGTCAGGCGGCGGAGCTCGACACGAAGGCGAACGGCAGCTCCAGGCGATGCTGGGCCATGAGCTTCTCATCGGCAACGATCTGCCCGTCTGCGGGTGCCGGCCGGGCACCCTGATGTCGCCGGTGGAAGGCACGGCGATTCACGTACCTGCTCGTCGCGCGGCTCGGGGACGAGTCCGCGGCCGTCGCCGCCCAGGTTGCCGCGGCGGTGCTCCCGGCGACGTTGCCGCGGTTCGCGACGCACCTGGAGATGCGATGCGGCCTCATGCCGGCCAGCTCCGGAGACACCGCTGGCGGCACCGCACACGCCCGCACGGCGCTCGATGCCCTCCCGCCGGAGAAGCGCTCCCTGACCCTGCGTCTGCTCATGGCGGAAGTCGAGCGGTCCTCACCGCCCGACGGTGTGCGCGGATCCGCTCGAAGGTGCGGGCCTGGGCCCGTGTTCGGCGCCCTGGCGGCGTGGGGTGGGGCGTGGAGATGGTGGAGTGGTGGTCCTTCGGCATGTGGGTCCCGGTGGCTTGTTCTCGATGGCGGGCGGCTGGACCGGGCATTGGCCCGGGGTCGGGGATCACGTCCGTGAGACGCACCCCGGCGCGGGTAGGCCGCGGCGGCCGTGGTGGCGTGCGGCGTTTGCCGAGGCGCTCCGGCTGGTGCCGGACGTCGCCTTCCCGCCGGTGGACCGCGCAGACGTCGCCGAGCCGGTCGCGCGGTACAACGCCCGGACGTCTGGGGCGTAGCCGGCGGGCCGGCCGCAGTAGGGTCAGGAAGTTTTCCGGACGGTTTCGGTCCGGGCGGGGTGTGCCGCCTCTGCGCGGATGCCGAGTGTGGGGGAGGGGTCACCGCCCCGGCGGCAGCTCGCCCCATCGCCAATATCGTCACGGAAAGTGTTCACCTGTTACGGAGAGTTCGTGAAGGGGTAAAGGTGAGGTTCCCAACCCCCTGGAGGAACACGATGTCTGATTCTGCCCGGCAGCCTGTGCGGCCCGAGGTGACCCTGTTCAGCGGTAGCGGTCACACGGGTGACAGCTGTGTCCTGCCGATGGACGGGTCCACCTACTCCCTGAAGGCGACCGGTCTGAACAGGATCGCCTCAATCAGGGTCTACTGGCCTGACCGCAGCATGGCGAAGCCGGTCGTCCGCCTGTACTCCGAGGTGCCCACCCAGCATCAGGACTTCGCGGCCGGCCAGGGGTCCGCCTTCAAGGACTTCACCGCCGACACCGTTGACACCGGCAAGTGGGCCGGCGCGAAGTGCGTCAAGGGCTACGCCGACGACGGGAGGGAGGCGGCGCGCACCAGCTTCTCCGGTCACGGGGGCGAGCGGACCGTCCTGGACACCCTCGCCGAATCCAACGCCATGCCCGACTTCAGCCGGCCGAGTGCGGGCCGCGGCCTGGTCGGCTGACCCCTGCGAGTTCGGTGAGGCCGCCGGTGATTCTCCGGACCAAGAATGATCAAGAAGGGGTTCCTTCAGGCCGGCGCTCCACGCGGGTGATCCCGCCCCGCCCGGGCGCGGATGCTTCGCCCTTCTGACAGTGCTCCCGCATGCGCCTCGCGGCACGGGATCAGTCAGGCTGTCCTCGCCCGGCGCGGGCCCGCGCCGCGACCGCGAGCAGCAGCGCCTCAGCTGCGCGGTCTCGGTCGCCGAGCTCGCGGAAGACCGCGGCGGCGTCGGTGAGGCGGTCGGCGGCCTCATCGAAGTGGCCGAGCTCGGACAGCGCGCGCCCGAGGTTCTTCAGCACGATGCCCTCCCCCTCGCGGTCGCCGAGCTCGCGGCACATCCGCAATTCGCGGGTTCCGACGTCGATGGCGTCGGTCAGCCTGCCCGTTGCGACGAGGGCGCCGCCGAGGTTGTTCAGTGTCGAGGCCTCGTGGCTGTGGTCGCCCGTCTCCCCGAAGAGGGTGGCGGCGGTGGTGAAGTGGCCGACGGCGTCGGCGAATCTCCGCTCCTGGTACCGGAGCAGGCCGAGGTCGCTCAGCGCCATGGCCTCGCCGTGGCGGTCGTCGATCTCCCGGCAGACGGCGATCGCGTCGGTGAGTGTCCTGGCGGCCTGCCCCGCTCGACCTGACTCGACCAGGATGGAGCCGAGGCTACGCAACGTCGTGCCCTCGCCCTGGCGGTCGCCGGCGTCGCGCAATGCGGCGAGGGCATCGGTGTATGCCGTGACGGCCTCGTCCGGTCGGCCCAACCTGGCCAGGGCGAGCCCGAGGTTGCCCAGAGCCATGCCCAGGCCGCCGCGGTCACCGATCTCGCGTAAGAGGACCACGATCTCGGTGAGGGTCTGCACGGCTTGCTCCGGCCGGCCCGCATCCACTGCGAGGGCCGCCATGCTACCCATCGCCTGGGCCTGGCCGACGAGATCGTCGGTCTCGCTGAAGAAGGTGAGAGCGCGGTGGAAGCTCTCGGCAGCTTCGGGGAATCTCTCCAGGCGCATCAGAGCGCTGCCCAGGTTGTGCAACGCCATGGCCTCGTGGCGGCGGTCGCCGGCATCCCGGCAGATGCCGACGACCTCCCTGAAGATGTCGGCGGCCCGTTCGAGGTCGCGTACCGAGACGAGGGCCGCGCCAAGGGTGTTCAGGGCGTCGCCCTCGCCCAGGCGGTCGCCGGCCCGGCGGAAGACGGCGGCGGCCGTGGTACTCAGGCGGATGGAGTCGGCGAAGTGGCCGAAATGGGTGAAGTACGTGGCGAGGGCCTGGGTGAGGCCGGTGGCGGCCGGGTGGTGTGCGGGGGCGGCGAGGGCGGCCGCGACGAGGTTGCTCCGCTCGGCGTCCAGCCACGCCCGCGCCTGGTCTCGGTCGGTGAAGGTCCCCGAGGCGGGCCTGGTCTGCTCGGGCCACAGGTGGGAGTCGGCCTCCTGAGCGGTGGCGAGGTAGTGATGGAGCAGGCGCGACACCGCCGCCTCCCGGCCGTCGCCTGCTGCCTCCCTCTGGCCGAGGTCGTCGGCGAAGAGGAGGACGAGGTCGTGCATCGCCCAGCGCTCCGGCCCTGTGGTGGCGGGCTCCAGGAGGTGGATCCTGGCCAGGTCGACCAGGAGACGCCGGGCATGGGTGGCGGTCTTGTCGAGGAGGACGACGGCCGCGGTGGTCGACACGTCCGGCCCGGGCGCTGCGGCCAGCAGGCGCAGTGCGCGCTGCTGCGGCTCGGTCAGGTGCTGGTAGGACAGTTCCAGCGATGCCCGCACGGCCAAGGGGCGGCCTTCGTCGTCGTCCCCGTCGTAGGTGAGCAGGTCCAGGCGGTCCCGGGCGTCCTGCAGTTCGTCGGCCTGGTCGGCCAGGCACCGGACGGGCTCGTCCCTCAGCAGGGCACCGATGATCTTCAGCGCCAGTGGCAAGTGCCCACACAGCCGCGCCAGCCGCAGCGCGTCATCGCGCTGTCCGGTGACGCGCGCGTCGCGCAGTGTCCGGTCCAGAAGGCCGACGGCGTCGGCCGAGCTCAGCGGGGCGAGGTCGACGCGGCGGGCGGGCAGCGAGGACAGGGTGTGCCGCGAGGTGACCAGGGCCCGATGCGGCGCTGCGGGCAGGAGGGCGCCGATCTGCCCAGGTTCGCGAACGTTGTCCAGAACGACGAGGAGCGGACGGCCCTGTGCGGCCTGGGTGTTCAGGTGAAGGCGCCAGGCATCCAGCTTCGCATCGGTGTCCGGCAGATCCTTCACCTTTACGCCGAGTGCTCGCAGGAACCGGTCGGCGACCGCGCCCACCTCCACGCGCGGCCCGTTGCTGTAGCCGCGCAAGTCGGCGAAGAGAATCCCGCCGGGGAACCACCCTCGCTCCCAGGCTTGATTCGCGGCGTGCACAGCCAGGGCCGTCTTACCGACACCTCCCATCCCCGCTACCGCCGATACCACCACCGCGGCCGCTGCGGCGTCGCCCGAACGGCCACCGGGGTCACCGTCCGGGTCCAGCAGGTCCAGGATCAGGTCCAGTTCGGCCGCGCGGCCGGTGAATCCCGCCGGGTCCGGGGGCAGCGTCGCAGAACCGGGTGGCGGGGCCGGTGACGTGGCCCGTGTGGCGGGCCG
Source organism: Streptomyces sp. CLCI03 (assembly GCF_053615355.1). NCBI lineage: Bacteria > Bacillati > Actinomycetota > Actinomycetes > Kitasatosporales > Streptomycetaceae > Streptomyces > Streptomyces sp. CLCI03. The sequence continues at coordinate 7,708,474 of NZ_CM132132.1, forward strand.
GCCGCCGCGTGCGGCCTCGCGTTCCTGGCGGGCCGCCGCCAGTAGGTGTTGCCAGCGCCCCTCGGGCCGCCTTGCGTATCCGCTCTCCTTGCGCTCCGCCTCCTGCTGGAGAAAGGCGATGAGTGCCATCACGTACCGGTCGTAGTTCCTGCTGGGCACGGTGCGGCCGTTGAGCCAGTCATTGATGGTCGACGCGGAGATCCTTACCGGCGGAGTCTGCTGAGTTCCCAGGCGCACCAGGCTCTTGAGCGTCGGGTCTCCCGCGCTCTTGTATACCGCCGCGAGCTCCGCCCAGACCTGCTGCGCCCGCTTCTCCACCGCCACTCTCCCAACTCCCCGTAAAAACGGTGAGATGTCAGCCCATCAGGCTCTTCATGGCCGCACAGGGCTCCACAGCCTTCGGACACCTCGCCGGAAACTCCCCGGAAGAGCCGTACTGGGTGCCGCAGACGGGCCGCACCGGGCGACCCGCTACGTCGCGAAGGAGCACTGTCATGGCCGACACCGACACCGACACCCCGAACCCGTCCCCCCGTACCCGCCGATGGCTCGCCCTAGGCCTACGACTCCTCGCGCCGGCCGCCGTGAGCGGCGCCGCCGGGGCCGTCGTCACCTGGCTCCTCAGGTGAGCCGGTTTCGGAGCCGCGGCGGATGGGCGGACACCACGGTACCGCTCGTTCAACTCCGTTGCCCCCTTTATCGTCTCCCTGTGCAACGCCTACCGACCGGGCCGAGCGGGGAAGGTGCTCAGGTCCGGCGTGTCCTGCGGTGGTCCGGTCAACGACCTGGTGCCGCCCGCCCGTTCTCTCGCCTACTCCGAGCTGTTGCTTTCGACGCCAACCGATCACGGCTCAGCGGCTGTGCCGGCGGACGTTTCTGGACACCGCGTTGTCGGAGGTCACGTCTAGGTTGATCCGCAAGATCCCTGGCGAGTGGCGTCAGGGGTATTCGGAGCGATCGTGGGGGTTGCCGTGCACTGGTGGAACAGGAAGCCCGGAGAGCGGGCGGAGTGGCTGCTTGAGCCACTGGTGAAAGTAGGGCCGCTGCGGTTCGGGATGAACCCAGACGAGGTGGCATCGGCCTTGGACGGAGCGGTTGCCCACGTCTCACAGGGGTTGGGCAGCGGCATCGGCTGGGGCTACTACACAGACTGGGGTGTGAGTGCGGTCTACGGCGAGGACAACCGCCTGGTCGCCGTAGCGATCGATGCGATGGATGGACCGTTGGTGCGCCTGCGGGACATCGACCTCATTGCCCGGGTGCCGTCCGAGGTGCGCGCAGACATTCAGGACCTCGCACTCCGGGAGGGGACTTCCGTACGAGTGAACTGGAGCGGTGATCCGGAAGTCGAGGCATGGGGGGTCTCCATGGGCGCCGCACAGGAGCAGGGGCTGACGCCCGAGGGGTACACACGGCGCCTGGACACGATGATCACCAACGCGCTGCTGGTTGGTCCCGAGCTGGCGAAGAATCCGTTCGGGTCCGAGCCGGTCATCCGTTGGCGCGACGTCCGTGACGAGCCTCCGAACGTTGGGGCGTGGCCAGTAAGAGCTCAGCAGGAGCGACAGCACTGGGACTGGACACCACTGGAGAGCGTCGGTCCGCTCAGGTTCGGTATGAAGCCGCAGGAGGTGGCTGCTGCGCTGAGCGAGGAGCCGACCACCCGCCATGGCCGCTATCCCTTCGGAACGCCTTGGGAAGGCCTGGGACAGTGGATCTTGAGTGAGGACCGCTTCGACCGCGTAGGCGTGACCGCTCACTACTCCAGTGGCTATAACTGGCCCCCAACCCTCGGCGCTGTCACCATTCACGGACGAACTGGGCCTCAGGTCGAGTTCGCGGGCATCCGACTGATCGGCATGACGGTTTCGGCCGTCGACACAGCCCTGATCCAGCACATCGAAGAACGAGATCTGGGGCTGGTGATCGGCTGTGGCGGCGATCTCGGCGTGGACGGCCTCAACATGTACGTCCGGGCCAGAAGGGACGGGGACACCGCGGTGAGTGAGGCCCGATTCTGCCAGGCGCAATGGGAGGACCACGGCTGATCCGCAAGGCGCCTTGATCGCTCCACGGTGTACCGCATCGTGCTCCTGGTCCCACGCTTCTACCCGCGGCCTGGGTGCCGGCTCACCTGGGCGTAGATGGCGACGCGCTCGCGAAGCCGGTCGTTGTCTTCCCGAAGGGCCTGGGCGGCGGCTTCGGCGTCGATGGCGCGGGCGTGACGATGCTGGTACGCGGGTGGGATGCCGTTCGCTTCGGACTTTCGGCGGACGAATTCTTCTTTGAGGTCAACGTACTTGTGCGTGAGGACCCATCGCTCGACGCCTGCCTCGGCGGCGAGTTGCAGCGTGGTGAGCGCCCCGGTGGACCGGGTTGGACGGCCGTCGAGGAGCCGTTGGATCGCTGCGGTGATGGCGTCGCGTTCGGCGTCGTGGCCAGTGGCCATCGTGGGGTTCTCCGGTCGAGCCGAGTTCTGCCTGGCCGTCCTGACCGGCGTCGTGGATCCGTTCAACGAGCGGATCGCAGGTTCAGAGCCGCACGTTTTCGTGGGCCGGCGCGACTTGTGACCAGCGGGCCGACTCGCGCGATCACCCGACCGTGCCGCTCCTCAGGTGCCGGTGGGGCGACTCACCTCATTGTGTCGGTCGTTGTCAGTCGCCGAACGGCATCCGGTCCTCGAACTCTTCCTCGTGGAAGGTTGGAGGCTCCCAGTTCCGAGATGCCGCCAGCTCTGCGAGGAGAGGTGGAATCTCCGCGTCATAGTGCTCGACGTAGTGCGGATAGCTACTGGGCCAGATCCAGACGCCATCCGTCATCAGCTTGAACGCGTCAGCGAACTCCCGATCGGGTGACAGTTCGTCACGCATGCCCATGCCCCCTACGAGGATCATGTACGAGGCTCTCAGATATCCGAGAATGCGACCCTTGTCCGGATGCGGCTTGAGGATCGAATCGTAGAGCGCCGGCTGCCCGGAGCGACCGAACTCGATGTCCGAATAGAAACCGACCGGAATCAGCCGGGCTTCGCCACTCATTTCTTGTTGCCTCCACGGGTGAACAGCCGCAATTCCTGCCTCGATCCGTCGTCCGGCAATCGAGGAGCGACACGGCCGCGCCCTCGCAGATGGTGTTGTTGGTGATGGACATCTTGCCGGAGCGGGAAGCGGACCACCGGCACGGCTCTGGTGGCCACCTCGTGGACGCGACCCTCCACTCCCTGGCCACGCCGCTGCCGCACGGCCCGGGCCCGCGTCCCGGCTGGGGGTCTCCCCGATGGCGGCCCGCTCCCGCTCCACCACCCCCACCGCGGCCCCCGGCGGGGGCCGGAGCCGCGGTACCTGCCCGCCGGCAGCAGCCCGCGCCCAGCAGGGGGAGCGGGGCATGTCGAGCCCGCCCCCCAAGACGCCGCTTCGCCTGCCTCGACGGCTGCCCCCGTTCGTGGCCGATACTTCTCGCATGGGGGATCACGACACCGTCCTGGTACGACTCCGCGCCGCTCTGTGCGCCGACGACCCGTGGACCGCGCTGTACTTGCTGAACACCGACCGGCCCGGCCCTCTCGCCGAGGCGGTCGAGGAGCTGTACCGATCGGACACGGACCGCACGGCCTTCCGCCCCTACCTCACCTGGCTCCTGCGAAGCCTCGGCGAGCCGGGCGAAGCGGTGCTGCTGCGGTTGTTGGCCACGCCCGAACTCTCCGGCGACGACCGCCAAGACCTCCTGAGGGCCGCTGTGGCGCGCGGGCTGCGACTGCCCGCCGAGCTCCTGCGTACCTACGCGCAGGACGCCCCCGCATCCAGTGGGGGCAGTGCCGGCACCGGCGGCTCGCCCGCCCCCGAGCTCGTCGACGCCATGGGGCTCTCCGGCGACCCGTCCTTCGCGCCGCTCCTCGGCACCCTCCTGGAGGACCCCGCCGCCCCGCGCTGCCGCGCCGCGCTCGCGCTGGGCCGCCTCGGTGCCCGCGCGTGGACGGCGCCGATCGCCAGGAACCTGTCCGAGGTGACCGGACTCGACCACACCGCGTTCACCGTCGCCCTGGAGCTGATGGGCGATCCCGCCGCAGTACCGCACCTGCTTCGATGGCTGGCCGAGAGCGGCGAGGAACGCGTGTACGACGTCCACCACGCACTCGTACGGCTCACCGGCCGCGACCCGCTTCTGCCCGAGCGGGCAAGCGGCGCGGCGTACGCGGCGGCCGTGCGCGCCGCCTGGGCCGACGGCCGCACCGAGCGCGCGCCCGCAGTGGTGCGGGACCTCGTGGTCGAGTCCGGCGCGCGGGCCCGGTTCTCCATCGACGAGGGCGCGGGCCGGATCCGGGTCGCCTTCGATCCGCCGTCGCCCGGCTCCTCCTGGCCGCGCTGGGACCGGTCCCTGACGTTCGACGGGAAACCGCTGTACCGGGTCGGCTCGTTGTGCGACACCTGCGAGCTGGGCCTGACCCTGCTGGGCTGGCCGGACGGCGAGCCGGCCCGGATCGCGGCCCGCATGCGCGGGCGACTGGCTGACCTGGATCGGCTCGACACCGCGCTGCTCGCCGAGTGGAGCCCCGTACTCGGCGAGTTGGAGACCGGTCATTACCGCGCGCTTCTCCTCGATCTTCCCCTGGAGCGGGTGGCCGACCCGGCCCGGTCGTGGTGGTACCGCCGTGCGGCCGCCAGGGCGGAGGCGGACGGCGAGGACGGCGACGGCCCCGACTGCGACCGTCCCGGGGACTACTGGCCCGGCGTCGCGCACTTCCAGCTCACCGCGCCCGTTCCGGGAGGCCGGGTGCCGTTCACCTACGGCGCCCTCCTGCCCTCGCAGCCGCCGGAAGCGTTCGACCCGGCGGCCGTCGCCCGGCACGCGGCCGCCGTAGCGGCGGGGGAGCGGCCCGCCGCGGTGGTCCTCGGCTGGATCGACGACCGGTACGTGGAGGCCCAGCACGAGGAGCGGTGGCTGGTCGGCACGATCCTGGACGGTCATCACCGGCTCGCCGCGTACGCGGCCGCAGGCGTGCCGGCCCGGGTGCTCCTGCTCGCCCGCGTGGGCGAGGGAAGTGGCGCGGACGGCGGCCTGGAGGGGCTGGCGGAGGTGGCCGCGGTGTACGGCTGCCGGGAGTGACGGCTGCGCAGCAGGTGGGCCGGAAGCGGGTGAGGTCCCGTAGCCGTCCGGCCACCGACCAGCCGTTGGCTGCCTCACCCGCCGGTCGGCGTTGAAGGACGTCTACACCGGTGGCGCTCTCGTGTGTCGTCGCGTACGTGGTCTACCGCCGCACACAGAGCCACCAGCACACCTCCTTGACGGGCGGGCCCGGCCGCGGAGACATGGTGGCCGCCCTGACGGCCGGCGCGGCCTTTGCGGCGAACGTCCCCATCCGGCATTTCCTGCACACCGGACCCGAGTTCACCGAGTCGGCGCTGCTGCTCGGAGTTGAGGCGGTCCCCGTTCCGGCGCTGTGAACCGAGCCACCGGCCGATGTCCTCCCCGTGCCGGCTTCGCACTGGTCCTTCTCGGCGCTGAACGGGTACCTGCCGCAGAGAGGCGCTCGTGTATGGCGTCGGTGTCTCGGACGAGGAGGACGCCTCCCTCGCCACCGGGCCTCGGCCGCGCCGGTCTGTCCGGGCGCGGTGCTGCGATGCGGCGGGCGCGGCGGTGACGCCGCGGGCCCGCCGCGGTCCGGGCTGCTCAGGCGGTGTCGAGTGCGGTGCGCAGGGTGGCGGTGGCGAGGTCGATGGCGGCTTGGGCGGCGTGGGTTTCGCGCAGGGTGTTGAGCATGACGAAGTCGTGGATGATGCCCTGGAAGCGGACGGCCGTGACGGGGACCGCGGCGGTGCGGAGCTTGTCGGCGTACGCCTCGCCCTCGTCGCGCAGGACGTCGGCCTCGGCGGTGATGACGAGGGCCGGGGGCAGGCCGGTGAGCTGGTCGGGGGTGGCGCGCAGCGGGGAGGCGGTGATCTCCGCCCGCTGGGCTTCGTCCGTCGTGTACTGGTCCCAGAACCACTGCATGCCGTCGCGGCGCAGGAAGTAGCCCTCGGCGAACTGGTGGTAGGAGCCGGTGTCGAAGGCGGCGTCGGTGACGGGGTAGAAGAGGACCTGCTGGCGCAGGTCCAAGCCGCCGCGCTGCTTGGCCATGAGGGTGAGGGCGATGCTCATGTTGCCGCCGACGGAGTCCCCGGCGACCGCGATCCGGGTGGCGTCCAGGCCGTGGCCGGCGCCGTCGGTGACGATCCAGCGGGCCACCGTCCAGTTCTGCTCGATGGCGACGGGGTAGCGGTGTTCCGGGGAGAGGCCGTATTCGGGGAAGACCACGGCCGCGCCGGTTCCCACGGCAAGTTCGCGCACGAGGCGGTCGTGGGTGCGGGCGTTGCCGAACACCCAGCCGGCTCCGTGGATGTAGACGATCACCGGGAGCGGCCCGGATGACCCGGTCGGGCGGACGATTCGCGCGCGGACCGAGCCGGTGGGGCCGCCGGGGACGGTCACCCACTCCTCGTCGACGGCGGGTTCGGCGATGTCACCGGACTGGACGTCGTCGACGGCCTCGCGGCCCTCGGCCGGCGGGATCTGGAACAGGAACGGCGGCTTTGCGGTGGCCTCCGCGAATGCGGCCGCGGCAGGTTCCAGGACCGGACGAGCACTCTTCTCAGTCATGTCGGACTCTCCAAGGCGTAGGGCGTCGAGGGATGGTGATCCTCGGTGGTCGTCGTGCCCGCCGCCCGGCAGGCACAACAGGAAGATAGTGCACGATTAAGTTGTGCACAACTTAATCGTGCACGCCGTGATCGCGCGTCTTCGAACACTAGGATGAGAAGCCGGGGATCCGAGCCGATGGAGCAGCGGACCAGGCGGAAGCAGAAGGAACCGGCGACATGGAGAAGGCGGCGACCGGGCGGGCGGAAGGCGACTCGCTCAGGCTGGAGGACCAGCTCTGTTTCGCCCTCTACGCCGCCTCGCGTGCGGTCACGGCGAGCTATCGGCCCCTGCTGGATCAACTGGGACTGACCTACCCGCAGTATCTGGTGATGCTCGCCCTCTGGGAGCGGGACTCCCTCTCCGTACGGGACCTGGGTGCCGCGCTTCAGCTGGAGTCCAGCACGCTCTCCCCGCTGCTCAAGCGCCTCGAAGCCAACGGCCTGGTCCTGCGCGAGCGGCGCGTGGACGACGAGCGTTCGGTCGCCGTGCGTCTCACCGAGGCCGGTGCGGCCCTTCAGGTCAAGGCCCGGACCGTTCCGCTCGCCATCGGCGATGCGATGAACCTGACTCCGGAACAGGACGCCACCGCCAGACACCTGCTCCGCCTGATCACGGCGAATGTCACCGCAGGTGAGCGCCGCTCTTGACCCCGGCCGCCGGGCCTTCGCCGAGCACGCGCTCCGCGACGGGGCCATCGGTCGGACGGGGCCTCAGCGGTCCGGTGCCTCCGGTGCCCGGCGCCCCCGGATCATGCGAACTGCAGGGGGGAGCAGTCATGCCGGCCCGGAGGCCGGGTGCCCCCTTGCGGGGCCACGGAAAGGTGACGTGGGCGTCAGGCCACCGGTGCGACAGGGGCGATGACGCGGCTGGTGTCGCCTCCCTGGATGCTGCCCAGGGATCCGGCGATCGCCTCATGGGGAACTCCGAGGGGCGCCGCGCTGACTTCCGACAGGCGGGCGAACTGCTCGGGGGTCAGCTGGATGTCCAGAGCGCCCAGATGGTGATCGAGCTGGGTGAGATCGCGCGGCCCGATGATCGGGATGAGCGAGGTCGCGGCCCGGGCGGCACGCTCCCGCACCCAGGCCACCGACACCTGGGCCGGCGTCACGCCGATCTCCTCGGCGATGGCCAGGACGGCATCGACGACGGCGGTCTTCTGGTCGGTGCTCTCCGTGTGGATGACCGCCCCCAGGTCGGTGAGGCGCCCCTTGGTGCTGCGGCGGGGTGTGCCTCGCGCCGCATTCGGAGAAGCGGCCGGCTTCTGCCTGACGCGCTCACGGTCTGCGGCCCAGGGCCCCGGCAGAGGTGAAGGTCTCCTTCACCAAGTTCCGTATCCGACGCCTCGCTCCACTCCGGCGAAATGGGCTCCGGTCCGCAGGGAGAGTTCTGAACTCCGGCCGCGGCGTCAGCCCGTGGCAGCCGCCAGGAGAAGGCCCTCGTAGATCGTCGGGTCGTCGGATTCGATCACCGGGAAGCCGACGCCGTAGGAGCCTTCCCAGCGCACGTCGATCCCGGGGTTGGCCCAGTCGCTGCCGTCGGGCAGGAACAGGTGCGGGCTGCAACTGACCGCCTCGGTACGGGCGACCGAGGTCTGGCCGGAGAGGTTGCTGCGGGCGCGGCCGTCGTCCAGGGCCTCCGCCAGCGCCGTCACGTCGACGACGCCGGTCTCCGCGGCCACGTCCAGGATGACCTTGCGGTGACTGACGGACCGCGATTCGGCCCAGAACGCCTTCCGCAGGCCGAGGTCGAGCTGTTCGGACGCGGCGAGGGACTGCTCCTTGGCGGCCTGGACCGCCTCCAGCGCGGGCAGCATGGTGGAGGGGTAGAGCCAGTCCTTGGCCTGCCAGAGCTGCCAGCCGGCCGCCGGCTCCAGACTGGCCATCCGGCCCACCTCGCTGTCGGTTCCGGGGCGGGGGCTGGGCGCGTCGTTGAGGAGCTCAAGGGGGAAGGCCCGCAGGTCGAAGCGGACTTGGGTTTCGAGTCCGAGCCGCTTGCGCGTGGCGTGCAGACGGTGCAGGGCGATGTGTGCGAACGAGCACCAGATGTCCGAGAAGACGGTGATGATGCCCGGCGGCGGTGTCAGGGATGCGGTGGTCAACGGTGGCTCCGAGGGGTTTCGAGGAAGTGGGGGAGTGATGGAGTGGTGGTTCAGGGCTCAGCAGTTGCCGAGGTTCGAGAGTTCAACGGCGGCTGAGGGTCGAGTGCCCGGACGGTCAGGGGGCGGCCCGGGCGCCGTGCGCGTCCAAGGCGGCTTCGAGGTCGACGTCCGAGCCCGGGAGCCAGGCCGGCAGGAACGGGATGCGGGCCATGGCCTCCATCAGGGCGGTGACCATCCGGCCCTCCACCGTCGGCCCGTGGGCGGACAGCAGTCGGGCCGGGGAGAGGGAGGACACCGACCGGACCGTGCGGAGGAACTTCTCCGCGTCGACGAGGGCCGTCCACGGGGCGATCGCCCGGTTCAGGACGTCGAAGCCCTCGAAGAATTCCTTGGCGTCGGCGTCACCGACGTGCTGCACGGTTTCAGGTAGGACGGTGCCGAAACTGTCCGAGCTGAAAAGCGTGCCGGCCTCGTGGTCGAACACCGCGAGCGTGCCCGGTGAGTCGAACGTGGGCGGCCGGTGGAAGCTGACGGTCCGGTCGCCGATCGATATCCGGCTCCCGGAGTTCACCGTCACGACCCGCCCACGCGGGATCTCGAATTCCTCGGACAGTCGGGTGAGTGATATCCCGTTCGTGACGATCTTGGCGCCGGGAGCGCGGTCGAGGATCCGCGTCAGGCTCCCGGTGTGGTCCCGGTCGTCATGGGTGATGGCGATCCACCGCAGATCGGCGGGGTCCACCAGGGACCACAGGGCCTCTTCGAACGCGTCCCGGTCCACGGGCATGCCCGCGTCCACCAGCATCGGCTGTTCACCACGCAGCAGGTAGGCGTTGACCGGTTGCATGCCTGAGTCGGGTATCGGCAGCGCAGAGGGCAGGGCGTGCAGTTCGGGCCCTACGGCGTAGGTCTCCAAGAGGAACAGCCTTCTCTGTCAGGGTCGTACGAGCGCGAGCTCAGACGAGTTGGATGGCCAGCGATCCGGCGAGCAGTAGGCCGAGTCCCGTCAGACGCGGCACGCTCAGCACCCGGGTCGGCAGCCGGAACATGCCCCGGTGGTCGATCAGGGCGGAGGTCAGCTGCTGGCCGGTCACGGTCAGCCCGACGGTCACCGCGGCGCCGATCTCGGGGATCAGCAGGAACGTGCCGGTGACGTAGCCCGCGGCGCAGGCTCCGCCGAGCCAGCCCCACCAGGGCATCGCCTTCAGCGGGGCCAGCTGCGGCCTGGGGGTCCTGCCCGTCAGGCGCAGCACCAGCAGGACGACGGTGATGGTGAGCGTGGCCACCGTGAAGCTGAAGGCGGCCACCGTGATCGGGGTGCCCAGACCATGCCGGAGCTCGGCGTTGACCGCGCCCTGAACCGGGAGCACACCGCCGGCGACGATGCCGAGGGCGATCCATCCGATCCGGCCCGGGCCCGACATCGTCGGGGCTCCGGGCGGGGCGGTCGCCTGCTGTCCCCGGATGATCACGATGATGCCCGCGAGGACCGCGAGGGCGCCGAGAGCGACGCCCGGGCTCAGGCCCTTCTTCTCCAGCCCGAGGAGGCCGCCCAGGTCGAGGGCCAAGGAGGAGAACATCTGCCCCGTGACGAACAGCCCGACCGAGGCCAGGGCCCCCAGCCGGGGGAAGAGCAGTATGCCGCTGGTGATGTAGAGGGGGCTCGCCAGGCCGCCCAGCAGCTGCCACCACTCGACGCCGGGGAGCTTCCCGAGTGCGCCGAGTGACCCGGTCGCTGCCGCCAGGACCACCAGGAGTCCGGCGGCCACGCCCAGTTGGACCGTGGAGGCGCCGTAAGGGGTTCCCACGGCCTTGTTCAGTTGCAGGTTGACCGATGCCTGGACGGCCAGGAGGCACCCCACCAGGAGGGCTGCCGCGAGCAGCGCAGCGTTCATCTCGTTCTCCCCCACATTAAACGGACGCTCGTCTCATTTAATGTAGCCCAGAGCCTCCTAAACGGACAAGCTGTCCACTTAAGTTTCTGGGAAGTAAGGTGACCTGCATGAGTAACGGCGACGAGCATCCCGCCCCGCAGGTGGTCCTCCGCAGTGACCTCCAGGCGGCACCCCGAGGCGCCACCGCACCCCGGCAGCGCGCCGACGCGCTGCGCAATCGCGCACAGATCCTCTCCGCCGCCGAAGCGCTCTTCACCGCACACGATCCGAGCACCGTGACGATGGAGCAGATCGCGAAGGCCGCGGGTGTCGGCCGCGCGACCCTGTACCGCGCGTTCCCCGACCCGCCCTCCGTCGCCACCGCCCTCCTGGACGAGCACGAACGCCGGCTACAGGGGCAGATGATCTACGGCCCCCCGCCGCTGGGGCCGGGCGCACCCCCCGCCGAACGACTGGCCGCGTTCTACATCGCCTACCTGGACCTGATCCGGCGGCACCTGCCCCTCGCGTTGGGCGCGGAAACCGGGCCCGCCCGCTACACCACCGGCGCCTACGGCTTCTGGCGCCTCCATGTGCGCACCCTGCTCATCGCCGGCGGATCCCCGGACCCCGACGCGCTCGCCGACATCGCCCTCGGCCCCTTGGCCCCGCAGCTCTACCACCATCAGCACAACACCCTGGGCATCCCCCACGAGCGCATCGCCCAGGCCCTCTCCGTGTTCGCCCGGAACCTCTTGGACCCCGGCCGGCCCTGAACCCGGACCGCCGGCACTGCGGGAGCTGCCGAGGGTGCGGGCGCGGCGCAAGCCAGGCCCGCCCCGAGCACATCAGCGCCGGAACGTAGGTGTCCGGGGTGCGGACGACCGGGGTGATCCTCGGGCGAGGCTGCTGTCCGGGCCCGACCGGCAGGTCGACAAGCCCAGGCTCGCCGACCCGCCGTGGCACAGCCGGCCGGTCGGGAACAGGAGGCTCAGCGCGCCAGCAGGTCCTGGATCGCCTCGGCGATCTCGTCGGGCGCCTCCTCGGCCATGAAGTGACCCGCTCGGGTCAGCCGGTGGTCCAGGTCCGGCGCCCACGCCTTCCATACCGCAGCGGCGTCGTAGCCCAGCTTCGCGCCCCAGTCCTGCTGGACGACCGTCACGGGCATGGCCAGCTGCGACCCGGCGTCCAGGTCCGCTTGGTCGTGCGTGACGTCGATGCCCGCCGAGGCCCGGTAGTCCGCGACGATCGATGTCACCGCTGCGGCGCTCGCCCGCAGGTACGCGGCACGCACATCCTCCGGTATGGCGGTCGGGTCGTTCGCCCAGGCATCGAGGAACGAGCCGAAGAACGCGTCCGCGCTGCCTTCGATCATCGCCTCCGGCAGGCCCGGCGGCTGCGCCATGAGGAAGAGGTGGTAGCCGACCGCTGCCGAGGCTCCGCGCAGGACGTTCCACATGTCGAGCGTCGGCACGATGTCAAGGATGCCCAGGTGCGTGATGGTCTCCGGGTGGTCCAGCCCCGCCCGGAAAGCGACCAAGGCGCCTCGGTCGTGACCGACGAGGGCGAAGCGCTCGTGGCCGAGGGCCGCCGCCAGGGTCACGGCGTCGGCGGCCATGGTGCGCTTGGCGTACACAGCGGGGTCGGTGGCCGCCGGCTTGTCGCTGGCGCCGTAGCCCCGCAGGTCAGGACAGATCACCGTGTGCTCGTCGGCGAGCCGCTCGGCTACGTGTCGCCACATCAGGTGCGTCTGGGGAAAACCGTGCAACAGCACGACCGGGCTGCCGCTGCCGCCGACAGCCGCAGCCAGCTCCACACCGTCCGCACCGGGCAGGCGGATGTGATCGAAGCCGGGAATGGTGAGCGTCATGAGGGACCATCCTCGTGGGTCGGGGACTTGACCGGATCAGCGTGGGCGACGGCGATCAGCACCCGATCAGTACGGTTGGGCGCAGGAGGACCCCGACACGGAGGATGGGGTCATGCGAATCGAAGTGCTCGGTGTGGTTCGGGCCCTCCACGACGACGGCAGCCCGGTTGACCTGCGCGGCCCCCGCCACCGTGAGGTACTCGCCGACGCGCTTGCCACCCTCCGCCGCGCCCGCACGATGCTCGTCGACCGACTCGGACTCGACCCCGGTGCCGATCTCCAGCGCCTGGAGACGGACATCCTCTCCGTCGCTGCCGCCTATCCGTCGTTCGGGTGTTCCTCGGCGCGGCGGGGCGCCTGCTGGAGGGCCGTGGCTGCACCGGGCCAGGCAGGGTCTTCCCGGGGGAAGAGGGCGGCCGCCCCGGTGATCTGCAGCAGGCGTCGGAGCTGGGGAGCGGGGTTCGCCAGATGGATGGTGGCGCCGGCCTCGACCGCTCGCAGCCGTGCGGCGAGGAGGGCGTTGAGCCCGGAGGAGTCGCAGAAGGTGACACGGCTGCAGTCGGCCACGACGCGGTCGGCCCGGGACGCGGCGACGAAGGTGAGAGCGTGCGCCAGAGCGCGGCTGAGCGACGGCGCGGTGTCGATGTCGATCTCGCCGACGGGCCGCACGAAGGCCGCGCGCCCGAAGACGTCGACAGCGGGCACTGCTTCGGTCTCCCGGTCGGGTCGGTGGGATCGCTCGGGGCGCTCGGACGCGGGGTACCTCCTCGGACTACGGCCTGCACGCCGCCCCGCCGCGGCGTGCGGGCGGGTTCAGGAGTTGCGCTGGTCGTTGCTGTCCTGACGGAGCCGGTCGGCGTGGCGGGTCACGGCGTCGATGCGGTCGGCGAGTTCGGCGTCGCCGGCTCCCAGGTGGGGTCGGGTGCCGGCCAGGGGGCCGATCAGGCCGGCGGCGTCGTCGCCGCCCAGGGCCTGGTTGAGTGCGCCGACGGCTGCCTCGGCGCCCGGGGCGAGGTCGCTGAGGGAGGTGACCTGGCCGGCGAGACGGCGCAGGTCGGCTACGTTGTCGCGGGCCCAGGCGGTGACGGTACGGTCGGCGGCACGCGCGTCGCGGGTGGCCTGCACGCGCTGCTCCCCGGTGCTCCCGGCTGCGCCGGGGCGCAGCCGCAGGTAGCGGCGTTCGGCTGCCTGGCGGCTGGCGACCCCGAGCGGCCCGGCGAGCTCGGCCCAGCTGGCGCCCTGGGTGCGGGCCGTTTCGATCAGGACGCTTTCCCAGCCGGCGAGCCGCTCCCGGATCTCGCGGAGCAGCTGCACGGCGGCCAGGGCCTGCTCCGGAGCAAAGCCTTCCGCCGTCGCGGCCGCCATCTCCCCGGCGGATGACCGGTGCGCCTTCTCGATGGCCTGGTGGATGACCTCCAGTGCTGCGGCGGCGTCCGGGGTGAGGATCGGTGGGACGGGGGGAGCGATCTCGTTTCACGACGCTTCCGAAAGCCTTGTCATCCATAAGGCGACATCCTGCTTGTCATCGTTTCGATGACATGTTACAACGGGAGCACGTTGAAGCGCATTGGCAGTTTCTGCCTGAACCAACTGGAGGTGTTTCGCGATGTTGATGCGCACCGACCCGTTCCGTGAGATGGACCGGATCGTCCAGCAGCTGTCTGGTACGTCCGGGACCTGGTCCAAGCCGTCGGTCATGCTGATGGACGCCTACCGCGAAGGCGACGTGTACGTCATCGCCTTCGACCTCCCCGGAGTGAGCCCCGAAGCGATCGACATCGACGTCGAGCGGAACATGCTGACCGTGAAGGCGGAGCGCCGACCGGCCGCCAAGGGCGACACCGTGCAGATGGAACTCTCCGAGCGGCCCCTGGGTGTCTTCTCCCGCCAGATCATGCTCGCCGACACCCTCGACACCGAGCGTATCCAGGCCGACTACGACGCGGGTGTCCTGACCCTGCGGATCCCGATCGCCGAGCGCGCCAAGCCCCGCAAGATCAGCATCGGCGGCGAGAGCGGCCGCAAGCAGATCTCCGGCTGACCCCCCGTACCAGCCGGCGGCGGAGGGCGGGGGAGAGCCGATTCCCCCCTCCGGCACCCCGCCCTCCGCACCCCTCTTCGGACCCCTTCACCCCTTTCCGGAGGTGATGTGATGTCGATGCGCAGGGAGGCGTTCCTGGCCCACGTCCAGGAACGAGGTGAGTACGAGACCTTGCAGGACGCCGACCGTGTGGCCCGCGTCGTCCTGGCACTGCTCGGCGCACACCTGGTGGGCACCGTGCGGGCCGAGCTCGCCGCCCGGCTCCCCGAGACGTACGCCCTGATCCTCCTGAACCCGTTGCAGGCGGCGGAGCCGCTCTCGCCGGAGCGGTTCGTCCGTGCGACCGCGGCCTGGATCGAGGGCGCCACGGAGAGGACGGCCCTGTGGGACATCGGCGCGGTCCTGTCCACCGCGGCCGCCGCCGCGGGTGACGTGCTGACCCGCGAGATCCTGCTCCAGCTCCCGCACGGCTACGACCTCCTCTTCGGCCACCCCCAGCCCACCTGACCCTCCATCCCAGCTGTCCACCGGCCGCAAGGCCGGACCCTTCGCAGAGAAAGGCAACCGCAGCCATGTACGACCAGCCTCGACCGAACCGGGCCGCCCCTGCCATGACGTTCGACCAGATGCTGGAACGCGTCCGCTACGAAGGCGCCCACCCCACCCGCGAACGCGCCGAGACGGCCGTCCGCACCGTCCTCGCCGCCCTCGGCCGGCAGATCACCGGCGACGAACGCGTCGACCTCGCCCAGTGTTTGCCCGTCGAGGCCGCCCTCACCCTGACCGCCCAGATCCCTGCCACCGAACACCTCACCGGCTGGGGCTTCGTCAAAGACCTGGCCGAACGCGCCGGCGCCACCCCGGCCGTCGCCCGCTGGGACACCGGCGCCGTACTCGCCGTCGTCGCCCGGCTCGCCGGACCCGACCTCCTCGCCCGGATCCTTCGCCGGCTCCCCGACGGCTACGCCCTCCTCTTCGGCCAGGCCGAACTGTGCCGGCCGCAGATGCGCGCCGTAGCCGCCTGAGGGTTTGGCACAGCACCCGGATGTACCGCGTGGCCGGGCCGCACGGAAGCCGGGCCACGCGCTCGAAGCACTCGGGTGGTGATGCCGTGACAGGACCCGCGACCCAGGTCCGTCCGATTGGGATTCCGCTTGTGTGGGCACACGCCCGCGCAAGCCATTCGTGCAGGGGAGGAACGCTTTCATGTCTCACGTCGCCACAGCCACCATTCCCGCCCGGGAGACCGCCCCGGACGCCTTCACCGGCGCCGAACCCGCGGTCGTCACCAGGCAGCCCGCGGGGCCCCTGCCGCAGATCGACAACGCCCGCGAGATGGCGCCCGCGGACGCGCGGGAGCTGTCGCGTCTGTTCCTGGTGCGGCTCAGGGAGCTGGAAGAGGGGACTCGCGAGTACCGGTACGCGCGTAACACCTTGATCGAGATGAACATCTCCCTCGTCCACTTCGCCGCTCGTCGGTTCACCGCCCGCATCAACGCCGGCATCGAGCCCGACGACATCGTCCAGGTCGGCACGATCGGGCTGATCAAGGCCATCGACCGCTTCGACCCCGACCGCGAGGTCGAGTTCTCCACCCTCGCCCTCCCCTACATCACCGGTGAGATCAAGCGGTACTTCCGCGACACCACCTGGGCCGTGCACGTCCCCCGCCGCCTGCAGGAACTCCGCCTCGAACTCGCCAAGGCCCAGGAGGCACTCACCGAGGTTCTCGGACGTGCACCGAGCGTCAAGGAGATAGCCGAGCACCTCGAACTCCCTGAGGAAGAAGCCATCGAGGGACTGGTGGCCGCCAATGGCTACACCAGCGACTCCATCGACTCCTCCACCGGAGTCCCGGACCGCACAACCGTCCACCGCGATGGCCGGCCGCTGAGCGAAACGGTCGGTGACATCGACCCTGCCATGGGCCTCTTCGAGGACTTCCACACCCTCGCGCCCCTCCTGCGCGAACTCGACGAACGTGACCGCGAGATTCTCCGGATGCGCTTCGCCCAGGAGATGACCCAGTCCGAGATGGGTGTCGAACTCGGCATCTCCCAGATGCAGGTATCCCGCCTGCTCACCCGCATCCTGGCGCGCCTGCGCAGCGGCATGCTCACCGCCTAGACAGACCGTGAACCGCAGTCCCCGTCCGGCACTGTACGAGACAGATCCCGATCGTCGCCGGACGGGCCTTGAACCACCCCAGATCCCCGCTCGGTATGTGCACGAACGGCTCCGCCACACGGCGGGTGTGCGACCCGCACGGCCGGCACGGCGGCTACTTCCACGACGCCTTCCCCATGGACGCCAAGCGCTTGGGCTTTCCTCGGGGGCAGAGTCGGCGGCCACGGGTCGGACAGCGCGCAGGGTGTAGTCAGGTAGGCGAAGCGCGCACACGACAGGGCCGGGACCATCCTGCGGTCCCAGCCCTGCGGCATGACGATCAGGGCTTGAAGACGTCCTTGACCTTCTCCTTGGCCTCGCGGGCGTCGCCCTTGGCCTGCTCGACCTTCGCCTCGGCCCTCTGCTCACCAGACACAGCTGATCACTCCCTCTTCGGTGGGAACGCCCGACACCATCCCGTATGGCCGCTGGGAACTCTCGTGAACGGGGGCGAAGGACATCTGGCCCTCGGGGGCTGCGGTACGGACCGGCGCGTTACAGGGGAGGACGAGTCTCCCGAGCCACGCGCCCGTCCGTTCGCGCATCAGGGGTGTTGACCGCGGTCTCTGGGGCGGCTTGCCCGGATCCCTCCGACACCACGGCGGGCCCACCGCTCGTGCTGGTGAGGTAGTCCAGGGTTCCGGTGAGGTCCAGGAGCCGTTCGAGGCGCAGGGGCCGGTCCTCAAGGTACAGGCGGGCGCCGGCGGCGTCGGACTGTCGGCGGATCATCAGGAGCGTGGACAGTCCGATGGAGTCGATGGCGGTGATGCCGGCGCAGCCCAGGCGGAGCTCCCCGAGGCCGGGATGATCGATGAGCACGCGGGTGACCGTGTCCAGGAGCCGGTGGGTGGTGGTGTGGTCGAGGTCGCCGAACAGCTCTATGCGAACGGTGTCGTTCGTGCGGACGGACGTCATCTCGAGTGGGCGCGGGGGCAGGATGCTCATCGGGAGTTCCTGACGGGGGCGCTGGTGAGGTGGGTGGTGCCGGTGCGGAGCATGGCGGTGGCGCGGGGCAAGTCTTCCAGTTGCCGGCCCAGGGCGGCGAGGGCCGGAGGGAGGGGCCGGGCGGGGACTCCGCGTGCGGCGAGGATGTCCGCGGTCCACAGCAGGAAGTCCGTGAAGAGGGTCTCGTCGCCGGTGTAGAGGGCGACGCCGAGGACCAGTGTGGTGTGGCAGAACCCCTCGGCGGTGCGCTCGCGCTGGGCTTGGCCGTAGTTGCGCACAGCAGGGTCCACGTCCTCGAGGGCGGTGAGGACCGCGCCGACGAGTTGGGTGCGATTGCGGGTGACGAAGGTGTACTCCTGGTCGTCCAGGTGTGGCAGGTCGTCGATGGCCTGACGGTCCGGCCTCGTCACCTCCAGAGGCCCGCGATTCATGTGCTCGGCCGCACTTCGGGCGTCGGAGGCCCAGGCGTCGGCGCCGAGCATGCGGGTGGCAATCGAGCTGGAGAGGGCCACGGCCTCGGGCCCGGTACGGCGCAGGTGTGCGACAAGGTGGTGGGTGGGGACCTGGGCGCCGAGGTGGTCGACGTTCCAGCCGCGCAGTTCGAGGACTTCGGCAAGGAGCCGTGCGGGCAGGGCATGCCACTCGCCATCGACGCAGGCCACAGTGATCCGGCCCCGGAAAGGTTTGGTGAAAGAGGCCGGAGGGTGTGCCACCGTCCCGGCGGCCGGTTCGTCGACAGCGGTGGCGGCATGCTCTTGCGCCACGTTGATCCGGTCGGCTGCCCACTCCTCGCCGACTCGCCCTTGTACGACGGCGATCACGTCCAGCAGGACCTGCTCGGGCTCCCGGCCGGCATCCAGGACTTCGCGGACCGCTGAGACGGCAACCGCCTCGTCACAGGCAACGGCCGCTTCCCACAGACGCTGCGTCGACCGTTCGACCGGCGGGATGCGGCTGGTGCCGATGCTGTGTGCCCTCATGCGGTGAACCTGCCCCGGGTGTGACCGTCCACCATGCTGAGGTGGTTGCTGCGCGGGGCGGAGATGACAACGACGGCCATGTCGTCGTGCCGTCCGGCCCCGACCCACTGGGAGGCGAGCATCTGGACACGTTCGACGATCGCTTCAGCGGGCATGCCCGCGCATTCCGACAGCGCACGGTGCAGACGCTTTTCACCGAACTCCGTACGCCCCATCGGCCCGCCGCGGGCCTCGCTGATCCCGTCGGTGTAGAGGACGCAGGCCTCACCAGGGCCGAGGGTGATGGCGACCGACACGGCCGTGAAGTGGGGGAGGGCACCGACAAGGCTGCCCCGGGTGAGAGCTTCTTCCACCCGGCCGTCTGCGCGCAGGATCAGTGGGGCGGGATGCCCGGCGCTGGTCAGCCGCAGCCGCACCGTGCTGCCCTGCCGCTGTGCGGAGGCCAGGACCATCGTGGCGTAGCGGGCGTCGTGCGTGTTGAGCAGTGAGGTGTTGAGCAGGGTGAGCATCCGATGGTGGTCGTCGGCCAGTGGCAGCAGGGCGTGCATCGTGTTGCGGATCTTGCCCGTCATGACCGCTGCTTCGAGTCCCTTGCCGCACACGTCCCCGAGAACCACGAGGGAGGCGTCGCCCTCCACGGTGGCGGGGTGAACGTCGTAGAAGTCCCCGCCGACCCGCTCGTGGTCCTTCGAGGGCCGGTATCCGCCGGCGTACTCCACCCCTGCTACATGGTGCAGGGACGGCGGTAGCAGTTCGCGCATCAGAATCTCCGAGATCGACGCCTGCTCGGCGTACAGGCGGGCCGCCGACATCGCGGCTCCCGCGCGCGCGGCGAAGAGCCGGGCGAAGACTTCCTCGGCCTCGGTGAACACGGCGCTGCTGTCGCGGCGCAGCAGGACCAGGGCGCCAGCGGGCACGCCGTGCCCGGGCAGCGGGGTGATCACTATCGACCCCACCGTGCCGAACTCCTCCGGGACCAGCCAGGTCGGTGCTGCGGCCGGGTCGATCCACCGGGACGGAACCGGCGGGAACCCCTGCAGCGCCTCCGCCAGACCCGGTACGTCCTCCGGGGCGGCCGCCACGCGGGAGTTCGAGGGCTTACCGTCTTGCAGGCACGTCACTACCGGGAGCTCCTGGGCGTGGGCGGGGGCGATCACCACTGCGGCGTCGGCGAGGTGCTCGGCGGCCATCAGGGCTGTGACGTCCATGCACCGCTCCAGGTTCAGCGACGACAGCAGCAGGTTGGACGCCTGGGTCAGGAACGCGGTGCGTTCACGCTCCACCAGGAGGGCCTCGCGCGCCAGGCGGTGGTCGGTGTCGTCGACGAGCCACCACACCACGGTGCCGTCGTTCCACGCGGTGGTGTGCGCTTCGTAGGTCCGGCCGGCGATCTGGCCGTGAACCGTCGCATGTCCGCCATGGCCGTCCGGACGCCGCTCAAGGGCGGCTGCGAGCCAGGCCGGCGCGACATCCGCCAGCGCGTCTCCGGGACGGGCCCCCGGAAGCACGACGGCAGCCGCATCGTTGACCGACAGCAGGACCGCCAGGTCGTCCGTCACGAGCACCGGATGCGGCGCTTCCCGCCAAGGGCTGTGCACTGCGCCCGGCGCGGACCTTTTTGCCTTTGTGGGGTTCACCACATGCTCGAGGCCCGCTGTGCGAACCCCTCACCTCATCATGTCGAGGATGAATAGTTTCCCTATGGAAACTATCTGGGCTGGGTGCCTCTGGCAACCAGGCCTTGCCCTCCGCCGCCGCTTCACACGACAGACGCGCTCGGCATGCTCACCCTCTTCACATCCTGGCGGCCGACGCCTCGTATCCATGGGGATGCGCTCTGGGCGGCGGGGGCCGTGCTGTGTGCCGCGGCGCCTGACAAATGAGCCTCCGGCTGACAGAGTGGTGCGATGCCCCGAGCCGTTCACCCCCTCGCCGATGAGCAGGGAGTTCCAGAGGCATGCGCTGTCACGGAGTTGCTCGAAGTCCTCTGGCGTCCGAACCACGAGGCAGCCGGGACCCCGGTCCCCCCGTCGCAGATGCGCGCCTTGACCGTTATCGAACAACGGGACGGGATCAATCTGCGTGACCTCGGTGAAGCGCTCGGCTCAGCCCCGCCCGCCGTGAGCCGCCTGTGCGATCGCTTGGAAGCGGCGGGACTGGTTCAACGCTCCCGTGTCAGCACAAACCGACGCGAAGTCGAGCTGACCCTGAGCCGACGCGGACACGCCGTCCTGGCCGACACCCGTTCCCAGCGCGTACAGAGGACGGCCGAGGTGCTGCAGAGGATGTCCCCCCAACAAAGGCGAGCCCTCGCCGAAAGCCTGGCAGCTTTCCGCGACGCAGCCACAGGTCTGATCGGCATCGACGCCCGACCCGGCGGCAGCGCCGGCTTGTCGGATACTGCCTGACCCGGTGGGGCCGGTGCAGGGTCGATACGTCGGCTCCTTACCCCTCGCCTGCCTCCGTCACTTCGGAGAAGGCCCGCAACCCCTCGAGCAGATGCAGCCGACGATCGGACGGCATGGACCGGAGCACTTCGAGCATGGCTCTGCAGCGACGTTCATGCATGGCGTCCACCGATTCGTGGCCCTGGTGCGTCAGGACCAGCCCTACTTCACGCCGATCGTTCGGCCTCCGCCTGCGACGCAACAGGCCCGCAGCCTCGAGCCGGTCACACAGCCTGCTCGTGGCAGAGGCACCCGCTCCGACTTCTTCAGCCAGTCGGGTGAGGTTGATGCCAGGACTGACACGGACGATCATCAAGGCGCACAGCTGCAGACCCGACAACCGGGGCGACGCGGCGCGGGCAGTGCGGTCCCACAGGTCCACCAGAGCTGCTGCCGCCTTCGCCACATCGTGTGCCATCGAGGCCAGAGGATCTTCGGGTCCCGCTCCGTCCATGATGGCCGTCACTCCCAACGAGCAGGTACGTCCCCTTTACGGCCACACCCCCGTCTCTGGGCGTCGGCTGCACGGGATACCCCGCGTGTGCCCACTGTGTCGGAACTATCCCCCTGCAAGCCGCCGCGTGCGCGTCATACGCCCAGGCGAATCCGTCAGCTTCCCCTTCGGCGCAATGCCTCATGTCCTGCAGGAGCTCCCTCACAGGGACCTGGCGCTACTCCGAGGGGCGGCCGAACCAGTCCAGGCATGTGACCAGGGCGTCGTCATCAGCGGCAGTATCGCGATATGCGGCCAGCGTCTCCAGGATCGCGCGCGGGACCGCAGCGGCGGGTAGAAGACTCGTGGCATGGATCGCGCGGGCCAGAGCACGTTCGCTGTAGGCCACGCCGCCCTTGTCCGCAGCCCCGTACACACCGTCACTGACGAAGATCAGGCGATCTCCCGGGAAGGCTTGGAAGGGCTGCGCCGAGTAGTGGGACTCCTCGAACATGCCCAGGGGGAACTGTGCCTCGAAGTGGACTCTCTCGACGGATCTCTCCCGGTACCGCCACAGCTGAGGGGAGCCCGCGTCCACGATCTCGCCCCGGCCCGTGGCCAGGTCCAAGCGCAGCAGGAGGGTCGAGACGTACTCCCGACCGTGATACTGGCTGTAGACGGCCTGGTCCGCCAGCGCGGCCTGGTCCTCGATGCCCACCCCGGCTCTCCGGGCATTGCGCAGAGCGTTGACCGCCAGGTTGGTGAGGAGCGAGGCCTGGATCCCCTCGCCCATTCCATTGGTGACGGTCATGGTGAGGCTGTCCGCGGTCGTGGACCAGTCGAAGTTGTCGCCATGGATGTCATAGGCGGGTTCCAGCTGCGCTCCGATGGCGTACTCAGGGCGGGTGCAGGAGCGGCCGGGCAGCAGCTGCCACTGTATCTCGGCGGCCAGGGTGAGGCGGCTCGCCCGCCGGGCCTGCAGGTACACGTCGGTGTCGCGCTCGGCAACGATGATCTCGTGTCCTAGGAGCTCGGCGACGTCCCTCAGCTCCCCGACCGTTTCCGGGTTGGACAGGTGCTCCGGCAAGCGCACCGTGAGAATCCCCAGCCGATCTCCCCGCACTGTCACCGGCAGGTGGAGGTCCAGGGTGTTGCCTTCGGCGGAGTACTGGCCGTAAGGCTCCTGACTGCCGAAAGCGCGGCCCTGCGGTGTGGTGTGCACCAGCAGCGGTTCAGCGGTGTGGGGAAGCGCGGTGACCTGCTGGAGGACGCTCAGGCTGTAGTCGGCCATCAGAAGGTCGACTTCGACAGCGCCGTAATGAGTCACCAGTGCCGACCGGACAGTGGTCAGGAGGTCGTGCGGTGCGGCCGTGCGCAGTGCGCGTTCCACAGCCAGAAACTTCGTCATGGTGGGCGCCATTCCTCACTGAGTGGTCGAAGGTCGGGCGGCTTGCCTGCGTCCGCCGAGCCGCAAGGGTCGTGCGAACTCGGGCGAACCGGAAGCACGATGGATAGCTGCCATCACCGGCCGGAACCACTATTCAGCACCTAAAAAATTGTCATACGGCAACTAAAGTGAACTGTAGCGCCTGTGGCCGCCGTGGGGAGTCGCTGTGGATCATCACCGGCGAGGAACCCGAGGCCAGCTGCGGGGAGGCGGTCCGGTAAGCCCAGCCGGCCAGCGTGTCGTCCAGCAACCCGAGCCGCCGCGTGGCGTCCTGGACCAGAATGGGCAGCTCACCAGGAGCGGCCCGCTGGGAGACCTCCAACACCGAACTCGGCAGTTCCGCGAACTCCGTACCGTTCACGACGGTCACCGCCTGTCACCGTACGCAGCGGCCGGTGGCCACCGAGTTCGCCACTGTTCCTCCCCTACCAGTGAAACAAACCCGCCTGCAGGAGCGCTCTCCCAACGTGTCCGGAAGTCGGGCCCGTGCGCAAAACCCTGCGGCGGCGTCACCCTCGGGGGGCGGTGATTTCGCAGTCCGGTGCGCACGCTGATGGCGACCGAGGTCGCCCCGAGATCGCCCCTGCGTGCACGGGGCCGCGAAGGGGGACCAACCGGGGCCGAGGTGCCCAGGTCAGGATGCTCAGCTGAGGCAACGAGAGGGCGGGGACTGCAGGCGGCAGCACCTACCGACGGCAGTCCGTCATCGCCGTCACGGACCCCGGTCGCAGCACGGGCCGAATTCTGCGCCGCGTCATATACGCCTGCTGCGCACCGGAGTCGTCCCGTGCACGGTGCCGGGCGAGAACATCGAATCGCCTCCTCCGAGGTGCGACCGGGTGAGACTCCACGAGGCGGTTGGATTACGGTGGACACCTTTCGCACGAGTCGCCGCCTGGGACTGCGGACCCGTCCACGGGTCAGGCGCGGGGGAGCCATCCGGCGCCGAAGTCGGCGTGGTCCCGTGCGCGCTGGGCTCGGTCCTCGAGGAGCCGGCGGAAGCCTGCCACCGCGTACCGCTCCCCGGTGGCCGTGCCGGGCCGCGGGATACCGGCCACCTCCGCCATGAGCTGCTGAGGCTGGGGCTGCCAGCCGGTGACCAACACTCTCAGGCGCAGGGCCTCGGCGCGCCGGTGCAGGTCCAGGAGGTGGAACAGGCCGTCGGTGTCCATGGTCGTCACGCCGTGCAGGTCCACCAGGAGGTCCCGCTCATCGGCGGTGACGTGGTCCAGGGCCGGCAAGAGCACCGCGCCCGCGTCCTCGTCGAGTTCCCCGTCGGCGCTGATCAGGACCGAGGTGCCGCAGCGCTGTACGCCCACGTTGATCAAGTTCCTTCTCCCTTCACCCGCAGGCACCGGCCCGCGGCCCTCCATCGTGGCCCGGCCTGTGCTGGAGACGGCTGAGGCGCGCTCTCGCCGGCGCCGCGTGAATGAGGGGAGGGGCCCTGGCCGGGCCGTGGGACAGGGCCCCCTCCGACGTGCCTTCGTGGGGGACGGTCAGGCACGCGTCCCCGGGGACGACGACCGCTGGTACCTGCGGGACACGACACTGCCGCCGGCAGCGGCACCCCTCACCGCTTGCGGCCGCGGGTAGTGGTCCGTCGGCTACGGCACCAACACCACGACGGGGCGGCATCCGTCGCGGCTCCGCCGGCCTCCCTGCTCCGGGCTTTCCCCTCCGGCCATGAACAGTTCCCGGCTCCGGAGGGCGCGAAAGGTTCCGCGCGGGGGAGGCGGGCGTTCACCCGGTGGAGGCAGAGCCAGGGTCAGACCTTGCCGCGTCAGGAGCCGGTCTCCTGGCCGCGCCTTCCGCCTCGAACTCCTTGGTCACCCCACCGACCTTCGTGACCCAAGGCGTCATGGTGTCTGTGCGCTGCTCGATACGCTCCACCACGTCCATGAAGTGCGGGAACGACTCGAATCGCGTCCACTGGTCGTAGGCGGTGCGCACGGGGACGTCGACCTCGACGGACTCTTCGACCTGCGATACGAGAGCATCCTTCCACTTCGCCGGCCGAGCAGGGTGCCCGGCCGTACCCGGGGAGCCGTTCCCCTGTCAGCGCCGCTGCCTCCGCTCGGCCACTCCATCACCCCCGGACAGACGCACCACCAGGTGGCCTATCGGCAGGCTGGACCGAGCCGCTGTGAGAAATGACGTCCTGCTGGAGCAGTTTCAGGGCCGCAGCCGCCAGTCGTCGGGCGGTGAGGTGTGGGTCGTCGGTCGGCAGGATGAGATGGCTGATGGTCATGCGGACGATGACGTCTGCGGCCATCTCCACCGACTCTGCGTGCTGTTGCGGGTATCGCGTGGCCAGCCACTCCCGGACAAGGGTTCGACCGGCGTCGAATATGGGGTCCGCTCGGGTGGTGAGATACGGAAGGAGGCTGTCGGAGCCTTTTCGGGCGGCTGTGATGACGGCCCGTACGAGGGGCCGATTGTCGGCCTCCTGGAATACGTGGAGGATGGCCGCCCGGAGGCAGGCATGGGAGTCGGGGGCACCAGGAAAGAGGGCATCGGCCACACCCGTCAGGAACTGCTGGGTTTCGAGGACCACCAGCGCACGCCCCAGGCCGGCGCGGTTGCCGAACTCCTTGTACACCGAAGGGCGCGACACTTCGGCGCGGGCGGCGACGGCCGAGAGGCTGACCTGGTCCCAGCCGGCTTCGCATGTGAGGTCGCGAGCGGCGTCCAATACGCGCTGCCTCATCTGTTTGCGCCATGCAACGCGCGGGGGGTCCGGTGCCGGCCGCCCCGTGGGTGTCGCCGCTTCGATCCGGTGTATTGCCGCCGCCATGGTGGTCAGTCTGCCAGGGGCTGAGGGCCGTTCGGCGAACCAGGTGATGAGCGCGGGTCCTGCGGGAGGGCGCGCGGGGGTGCCGACCCTGGCAGAAGGGGCCGGCACCATATCTCGGCGACCAAGTGGTCCGAAGGGATCAGGAGCGCTTGCGCCGCGCAGCGAACAGGAGGCCGCCGCCGAGGGCGAGGACCACCGCCGCGATGCCGAGCGGTAGCACCGGGCTGGAGCCGCCCGTCTCCGCGAGCGGACCGCTCCCGCTGTGCGGCTTCAGCCCGGAGCCGCCGTGGGTGCCGTTGGCGGCTTGCACGCCCGGTGAGGCGGCGAGGTCACTACCGGCGGACTGACCGCTCCCGGAGGGGGCGTCACCTTGCCGGTCGGGGGAGGGGGCCTCGGGGGCATTCTCCGGGCCACCCGTGCGCTTGGCGCCGAAGCCGTAGGCACCCCGGTCGGGCGCGCCATCGGCGCGGCGGGCTCCGGTGAAGTCGGTGGTGACGGCGGCGAACGGCGTACCCGAGCCGGCAGCGGGGGAGCCCTCGCTCAGCCGGAAGTCCGCGTCCGCCCGGGTGCCCGGTTCGGCGAGTTTCGGATCGGCGATGACATCGTTCGGGCCTTGGACCTCGGGGGCCTTGCCGCCGAAGTAGATGTTGTAGTCGTAGGTGACGTCCACGTTGCGGGACTTGCTGTTCGTCGCTTGCCCCGGCCGGCCGTACGCGATGTTGTTGAGCAGCCGCACGTCGGTGCTGTCGTGCGCGAAGATGTTGGCGTAGCTTTCCATGCGGGTGCTGCGCCCGTTGGCGTAGGCCGTGTTGTGGACGATGTCGACGTGCTGGCTCTTGTAGGAGTGGATGCCGGAGCCGCCGTTGTCGTACGAGAGGTTGTTGGCGACCAGTACGCGTCCGCTGTAGGCGGGGTGGCCGGCGTCGCCTTTGAGAGTGTCGATGATGATGCCGTTGCCGTCGGAGTAGCAGCCGCATCTCTCCCATTTGATCTTGGTCTCGTTGTCGTGGACGCGGTTGCCGGTGATGCGGATCTTGTACGTCCCGGCGTCGCCGCCCCCCACGTCGCGCGGGGTGAGGACGGAGATGCCGCTGGTGGCGTACACCGCGTACCAGGAGGTCCCATGCACGTGGTTGCCGGAGATGGTCACGTGGTCGGAGTCGATGGCTGATATGCCGCCGCCGGCGCAACCGTGCACCTCGTTGCCGGTCACCTCGACGTGGTGCGGCAGCGCACCCGTGGACCGGTCCTGTTCCAGGGAGATGCAGTTGGTGTTGTAGGTGGGGTCGCCCTTCTTCGATTCCCGTTCGGCTCCGGCCAGGGTGAGGGCTGCGTTGTTGCCCTTGACCTCCAGGTTTTTGATGGAGATGTAGGAGGCGCCGTGAACGCTGATGCCGTTCCACGCCTTCACCGGGTGGATCACCGGATGGTGGCCAGGATGTGCGGTGAAGGTAATGGGGGCTCCGGGGAGGCCGGAGCGCTTGATGGTCAGCACGTTCGACCCCGCCGAAAGCTCGGAGTATGTGCCGTTCATGATCGAGACGGTGTCGCCCGGCTCGACACTGTCCGCGGCCTTCTGGAGGGTCCGGAAGGAAGCTTGGGTGGAGGTGCCCGAGTTGCTGTCACTGCCGCTGGGGCTGACGAAGTACGTGCGGGCCGCGGCGTGCGCCGTACCGGCTCCGATGGCGGCGAGCGGTGCGGATGAAGCGAGCAGTGCTGCGGTCAGGGCGAGAGTGCTCGTACGTTTCACTGTTGCCTGGTCTCCCAGTTCGTCTTGCGAAGCGGTCGGCGCCCCCGGTCGGCCGTAGCCGAACCGTGAGGGGCGCACCATGGGTGCGTCGAGTCCGCGTCGCGCCGCGTCAGGGCGCGTGAGGGGCTCTGCAGCCGGAACGTTCCGCACCCAAGTCCGCTGTGAGGGGGGTGAGTTACGGGAGTGACGGTTCCAGACTCGAAAAATGAAAACAACCCGGGACTGGGTGTAAATGTTCTGACGGAACGTCATACTGTGCTTCGGTCGGCCCGGTGGCGTGCCGCATCGTTGAAGAGCCGGGACGCACACTGCTCCGGAGGCTCCATCCGTTCCCCCGGATCTGCCCGGGGGCAGAAGCGCCAGGCGTCAGGACCAGTCCCTTACGCCTGGGTCACGGTGGCGGGGTCGGCGTGCCATTCGCGTCCGCCGTGTTCGGGGGAGATGAACGCGACCGGATGTTGTCGGCGACCGCCAGGCGGGTGGTGGCGGATGGCGACGTTGCAGTCGGACACCCCGGCCAGGTCCCCGGCACGCCGGCAAGCGGCCCGCCGGGCGGCTGCGCCCGTGCAGCGCGGACAGTCGGGGCGGGTTCGGGGTCAAGCGCTTCAGGCGGCTGCGGACGGCCAGGGCGGCGAGTCCGAGGAGGGCCGGCTCGGTGGGGCGGGACGCCATCTCGGTGTAAGTGCCGGCGGTGGTCAGGTTCTGGCCGGAGGAGCGGAAGAGCACCGAGTTGACGACCACCCGCAGGGACTTCTCGAACCGGTCGGTCGTCAGGCGTTCGCGGTAGGGGCCGCCGAAGCCACGACGGAAACGAGCTGGCGACGACGACCTACTGCTTCGCGACGCCCACCGTCTGAGCATCGACGGCCGGCCCGGCGCCGTCGAGTACGGCGCCGGGTCACAAAGGCCACCACTCGAACCTGCTCCAGCGGTTCTGCTCGCCCGAAGCCGGCCGTGTCAGGTGTGCGGCGCGGGTGGCGCGCCGGGATGGAAGCAGGCGGTGATCCTCTTGCCGCCGTGGAAGGAATGGGCGTCCCAGGCATCGGCGAGGGCGTCGACGATGGCCAGACCTCGTCCGGAAGTCGCCTCGCGTGAGGGGTCGCGCTGGGCCGGCAGGCACGGGTCGCGGTCGGCGACGCTGACGTGCAGGCACCGGCCGTCCCAGGTGAGCACCAGCCCGGCGTCGCTGTGTGCGTGGACGTGTGCGTTGGTGACGAGCTCCGACACCGTCAGCAGGACGGAGTGCGCCGCGTCCGGGGCGTCCGTCGTCCATTGCAGGGAGTCCAGGCGTTCCGCGGTCCACTGCCGTGCCTCGCGAACCCCTCGGTGTACGGGAAAGGAAGTGGCCCATCCCTTGGCACGCATGGACACCCCGTTCACCTCGCTTGCGCTCTCGTGTGACGCCGGACCGCACGGGCTGTGTCGCTCGTCAGAACCGGCTCGCCCGGTGTCGGGCACGGCGCCCACCCCGGCTGTGCACGAGCAGCAGGGCCAACGCCATGGGCGCGATCAGCAGGACCATCGTCGTCATGGGCTGCTCCTTCCCTCGTCTCCGTTCTCCTTTGCGCTTGTGGCCGCTATGAAGCCTCCGAAACCCACGCTGTGTGCGGGTTGAACGACGGCGGTTGTACTCGACCAGTCGGAACGGATACCTGCTGCCCAAAGAATCAGTGGTCGCGCGGATCTCGCGGGTGGCGGCCGGGGCCCAGGGGTAGGTCAGCCAGCGGTGTGGGTGAGAGAACGGTGGCTTCTTCTCCGGCCTCCAAAAGGGTGTCGGCAGCGCCGACGATCAGGGGGTCGGGCCGGCCGACGGCTTCGGGATCCTTGCGGTCGTAGTCGATGCGGGCCAGGAGGCTACGAATGGCCTCCAATCGGCCCCGCCGCTTGTCGTTGCTCTTGACGACGGTCCACGGTGCGCGCTCGTTGTCGGTGGCCCGGAACATCTCCACCTTTGCGGACGTGTATGCGTCCCACAGGTCGAGCGATGCCAGGTCGGTGGGGGACAGTTTCCACTGCCGCACCGGGTCCACCCGGCGGATCGCAAAGCGAGTACGTTGCTCCGCGCGCGAGACGGAGAACCAGAACTTCACCAGCAGGATCCCGTCGGCCACCAGCATGTCCTCGAAAGCCGGGCACTGTCGCAGGAAGAGCCTGTACTGCTCGTCGGTGCAAAACCCCATCACGCGCTCGACCCCGGCCCGGTTGTACCAGGAGCGGTCGAAGAAGACGATCTCTCCAGCAGTTGGCAGGTGAGGCACGTAGCGCTGGAAATACCACTGTCCCGCTTCCCGCTCGGTCGGTTTGTCCAGGGCGATGATCCGGGCCCCGCGCGGATTGAGCCGCTCGGTGAACCGCTGAATGGTGCCCCCCTTGCCGGCGGCGTCCCTGCCCTCGCAGATCACCACCAGCCGGGAACCGGAGTCTTTCACCCAGCGCTGCAGCTTGAGCAACTCGATCTGCAGGATCCGTTTGGCCCGCTCATACTCGGTGCGCCGTACCTTCCTGTCATAGGGATAGTTCTCCTGCCAGGTCCGGATCGGGGCTCCTGAGGAGTCCAACAGCACAGGCTGCTCAGGTCGCTGATTGTCTATTCGGAGTCCCGCCAACAAGTCATTCGCTTCGCGGTTGTGCTCTCGCTCGTTCACAGCCCGCTTCTACCCGAAAGCGTTCGAATTGACCGTTCAAGCCCGTCGGAGTCGGGGTGCAGATGTCCGGGGCGCGCCATTCGGTTGCAGAGGAGGATGAGCGCCACTTTGTCGACCGGCTCGGAGCCACCCCAGTTGCCGTCTGCTCACACCCTGTCCATGAGCTGCCTACCCGCAAGAGGCGCGGATTCCCCAACCGTGCGGACGGTTGCTCAGAGGGTGCGAGTGACGCGCCGTCCGGGCCGTATACGCGGAGCCGGTCCCAACTCACCGACAGCAGAGCGGAACCCGCTTCCCCAAAGCGCCACGTCCGGGCGGGCGAACGCAGCGGCCCCGGCGGCGCTTCCACCACGATCACCGTGGGTGCCGCCCGCTCCCGGGGGAGGTCTGGACAAGATCCACCGCCAGGCTCGGCCCTGCTGCTCCCGCACCGATCACGGCCACATCTGCATCCCAGGCCATCCATCGCCTCCCGCCCCTTGTCCATGGCCCTATTTCGCGCCGTCCGTGCCGGTGGACGCGGTAAAGCGCCGGCCAGACGCGAAATCCCGGGGGCGCGGCGACGCGAGGGGGCGCCGTGGTGTCGGTTCGATGCGAGGTGCCGCCGCACCTGGGCCCGGCGAAAGCCTTCGGCTCGGGCGATGCCGGGGGCGCAGGCCGTCGGTCGGAGTTGGGCAGCGCGGCGGACGCGGGACCAGGCCCCGCCTTGCGGTAGCCGCACCATGCGCACTGGTGCGGGACCAGACACGTCAACTTGTCTGCAGGAAAGAGGAGTTCGGATGAGTCTGCCGGTGGGGAAGGAGGAGCTGGGTGCGTGGCACGGCGGTCTTGCGGGCGTTGTGCTCGCCGATGGCGGCGATGGTAGTGCCGGGGTCGGCTTGGAGGGCGCGCTGGTTGGAGCCCGTCACCTCGGCGTGTCACGCATCTGGGCGGGCTTCTTCTGAGCGGGGGAGGCCTCCCGAGGAGCTGTAGAGCGTCCGTTCGGGTGACGTCACTCCTTCGCCGACGGCAAGTGCGGCTGAAGGTGCGTCGGTCCGTGCTGTGCTGTGGCAGCGGCCTGAAGGTGGTCGTTCGCGGGCCCGCCCGCTGTTCGCGGCAGGCCCGCCCCAACAGCGAAGGAGGACTGATGTCGCGTCAACGCAAGGACCGGCGAAGCCGGAGCACGATCGGTCAACTAGCGTGCACTGTGGTTTTGTTGACTGTGGCTTTGCTGAACGCCTCCGGGGCCGATGCCGCTGCGGTGCACTCCAAACCGAACCGTGACTGGGACGCCATCGCACGGTGTGAATCCGGTGGGAACTGGCGGGCGAATACCGGCAACGGCCATTACGGCGGATTGCAGTTCACCCAGTCGAGCTGGGACGCGGCAGGGGGCCGCAAATACGCACCACGCGCGGACCTCGCCACCAAGGCGGAGCAGATCGCGACGGCCAGGAGACTCGCCAAGATCCAGGGCATGGGGGCTTGGACCTGCGCACGCCGCCGCTGAAAGGCATCCTCCGACAGGAGGGTGGGCGTTTTTGCGAGGGAGCTCCGGGCTGGACGCGCCGACGGTCGTCCTTTTGTTGTTGATAGCGTCCGTCTTCTCGCCGAGCCGTTCGAGCTATGGCGTCGGCCGGCCGCCTCCAACGACCACCGCTTCCAACTGGCTCACCGTCTGAGCCGACATCTGCGGCTCCACACCGGACCACCTCGACGCGGCCCTCGCCGCGATCACCGAATCCCTGGCCGTTCTCGGCCGGATGGCCACCCGTGAGAGACGGTTCTCGTGGGGCCATGGTGGAACGCTCGGCATGCTCGACCAGAGCCGCAAGACTGCCGCGGTACTGCTCCACCACCCCGGCCGAAGCGAGGAGAGCGAGCCGGCGAGCCGGATCCGCAGCAGCCTGCGCTTCCTGGGAGGAGGCACTCCGCCCAGGACCTTCACCCGGCTCGCCCTCCTGCTGGAACACTCGGCCGTGACGAGGACGCCCGATGGCCGGCCCCTGGGGAGGCCCGCGCGGCGGGCCACTCCATCTCCAGCCGGGCCGAAGCCCGCGCGCTCCCCAACTGTCCAACCGCTTGCCGGGGATCTCGATTCAGGCTGTGTGCGCGGCGAGCGCGGCGAGCGCGGCGTCGTGCACCTCGTACGCGCGGCGCAGGGTTGCAGCGGGGAGTCGGCCACACGCGGGCTCAGCCGCAGGCAGTTACCCCGGTACTCGGTTCAGCCGCCGCGGCTCGAAGCGGAAGCCCGCCGCGTCACGCTCCGGCAGCCGTCGAACGGACCTATTGCGGCCGCTGGTTTCGGAGATCCTTGAGGCGTGCGATGTCGTCTTGGACCGACTCCTGTTCCTCGGGGGTGAGGTGAACTGCCGCGGCCTCATCGAGTGCGGTCGTCATGGTCTCGCTGTCGCCGAGGCGGCCGGCGGTATCCGCGCGCAGGACCAGGAGGCGGAACAGTTGCACCGGGGTGGGTCGTTCGTCCTTCATGTGGAGAGCGCGATCGATGAACCTTGCGGCGCCGCTCGGGTCGTCCTTCGAGTCCGCGAAGAGGGACGCCATGTGGAGTGCGCGGGCGAAGGTCTCGTCCGGGGCGGGTCGGTGGCGTTGGTTCCCGCTCGTCGGTTGCCCGACGCGAATGCAGTTGCCTCCCGGATCGGTCATGAGGAATTGCCGCACGCCGTACGACATGTCCTTCAGCGGCCCGATGCGCGGCAGCCCACGCGTGGGGACCCTCCCGTACGCCGACTTGAGGCCGGTCCGGAAGGCATCGTGCAGGCCGTCGACGTCGTCGGTCACCACGTAGCACGTGCTGATCCTCGCCGGTCAAACCGCCAGGCCGACGTCTAGGATCTTCGCGGCTTTGCCGATGGAGCCGGGCATGAGGTGGTGGTAGACCGATTTCAACGCTGCGTAGTCAGCACCGAACCAGCACGGGAGTCAGCACCGGGGGGTGTAAAACGGGCTGGTCCGCCCATTCACGGCAGTGGTCGGTCAGGTGTTCCGGAAGCCTTCAAGGTGTCCGAGGCGGTGATGTGGTGGTTGGGGACACAAGGCGGTGCCTGAATGTGATGTCCCGCCACATACGCTGCCGACCTGCGGGCTTCTACGGTGTGGCCACACCAAACGTCCCCGCAGACCCCGGAAGTGGTGCACATGACCTCCCCCGCAACAGCCGCACCATCAGCAACCGGAATCCGCAGGATCGTCGCCGCGAGCTTCATCGGGACCACCATCGAGTGGTACGACAACTCATCCGATCGGGGCTACGACCTGCCGTATCCCAGGATCTGTGCGATCGAAGTCAGCACGGAACCAGCACGGGGCAACGGCGCGCCTGCTCGGTACCGACGAAGTGGCTCGTGGCGCACGCCACCGGCCCGACTGGCCCATCGGGACCGACTACAGAGCGTCGCCTATCCCATCATCCAAGGTCTTCAGGTGCAGGCGTCCTGAGGTTGGCTCTCGCCCCAGGAAGCAGCGTTGTCCCATGCCCTCGACTGGTGTCTGCAGCGTCATCGAGCACGTCCCCGCAGCCGGGGGAGCAGGTTCGGCAGGCCAGCTTCGGGCACCCCTGAGTGGGACCATCCCTACGGGCGCGGGGAGCAGTCGGCGGCGTCATGCTCCGCGGTGCCGTACCGGCGACTAACGTTGTGGCCGTCCGCTCGACGCTGGGCTGGGCTGATCTCGCGGCGGTTCCCGAGGTGTACGCGGCGGCGTGGAGCGGCCTGTTCGGCAATCTGGACCTGCGGCCGGGCGAGACCGTCCTGGTGCGAGGAGCGACCTCCTCGCTCGGCCAGGCCGTGGTTAACCTGACGGTCGACTACGGGGTGACCGTAATCGCCGCGCCCCGGGATCCGCTGAGGGCGCCCCTGCTGAAGGAGCTCGGCGCCGCCGACGTGCTCATCGACGACTGCGCGCTCGTCACGCAGGTCGCGGAGCGGGAGATCGGCCTCGATGCGGTGTTCGGCGTCGTCGGCAACAGCGTCCTGCGTGACTCGTCGGCCCTGGGTCCGGCCGCGCGGCCGGACCTGCCGGCTCGGCTTCCTGGGCGGATTAGAGTCCGTACGCGACCTCGACCCGATCGCCGACCCCCCAGCGGAGCCCGGCTCAGCTTCTTCGGCAGCGCCTTCGTCCTGGGCACCCCCGCGTTTCCGCTCACCGGCGTACCGCTGGAGGAGATGTACGCCAAGGTCGAGGCCGGTGTCCTGCAGGCCCGTCCCGCCCGGGCCCGGCCGTGGGCGGGAACACCGGGACCATGGGCACGCACGCGGAGCCGGCAGAAGGGGCGTCGCCGCGGAAGGCATACTGGTCGGGTCCGCGGCGTGTGCCTCGATGTCACATGCGCACGTACTCCTCGGTGTCCTCGACGAAGTCTTTCAGTGCCTGGTCGGTGAGTGTGGGTCGGGTCTGTGCTATGGCCTGCAGGTAGTCCTGCGTGCCGATCGGGATGCCTTTCCGCTGGGCGACTTCGCGTTCGAAGGCGGTGGCGGCGCCCTTGCGAGCGGCGAACTCTATATCGGCCGGCGTGAACATTGCGCTTGCCTCTACCAAAGGGTGCAGGTCGACATGGACGGCGGCGGGTCCGAGGTAGCGCCGCCAGACGGCCGAACGGGCCTCCGGGTCCGGCGGGCCGACGGGGATGACGTAGTCGAAGCGGCCGGGCCGAAGGAACGCCGGGTCGAGGGAGCGGACGGAGTTCGTGGCGCAGATCAGGAGGCGGTCGTCGTGGTCGCGGAAGCTCGGGATCAGCTTGAGCAGTTCGTTGGTGACTCCGTGACTGGGGTCGACAGCCGTACCGGACCGGACAGAGGCGATCTCCTCGACCTCGTCGATGAAGAGCAACACCGTCTCCAGTTCGGCCAGTTCCGTGAACACCTCCCGCAGCGAGGTCGCCAGCCCTCCCTCGTGGGACGATGCAAGCCGGGAGGGGAAGAGTTCTACGAAGGGCCACCGCAGCCGCGAGGCGACCGCTCGGGCGAAGCTGGTCTTGCCCGTGCCCGGCGGTCCGAAGAGGATGACCGCCTTCGGCGGCCTCACTCCGTACTGCTCGGCCAGCACGGACTGTGCCAGCGGTAGCACGATCCGCCGCTCGATGGCCTCTTTCTCCCGCTCCATTCCGGCGAGGCTGTCCCACAGACCCTCCGGAAGCATCCTTCCCCCGAGTTCCGCGAGGAGGCCGGCGTCGCTTGCACCGAGGTGTTCGACCTTCTCGTAGAAGACGAGCCCGGCCCGGGAGCGGTATCCGGAATTCTCCAACGCTGCGGTTCCCGTCGCCCCCGGCGCGAGAAGCGCGCCGATCCGGCGGGCTCCCAGCGACCGCAGGCGCCGTTCAAGCTCGGCGATCAAGGAACTCCCGATTCCGCGGTTGCGCCACGTCCCGGCCAGAGCCACCACCATGATCCAACCCCGCTCGCCACAGGCCTGCGCCACGGCGACACCGACCAGCTCGTCGCCGACCACCGCCACCACGGCGGGTCCTCCGGCCCTGGCTGCGGTCACGACCTCCGAAACGGGGAAGACGGCAGGTGCCTCGTCCGCCTGCTGGTTCTGGTCCCAGATCTGGATGGCGCGGTCCAGGTCGTCGTCGCGGAAGTCCCGCAGTCGCCACGTCGGCATCGCAACCACCTTCGTGAAGGAGCCGGGGCCGCCGACGCTCCGCAGGGCAGAGAGCACGGTGCTCCCGGCAACGGATCCATGCTTCATTCTCCGTGTGCGTGCCACTTGTGTGCGCGTCGACCGATTCGGCATGGGGGAGCCGCCGACAACCGCAGGCTGTCAAGTGCGCCCGCCTGCGTCGCAAGGGCGCACAGGGCGCTGCAACGTACTACATGACTACTGTGCGCGACAGTCGTCACGTCTTGTGTGTGAACAGTTCGGATAGGTCACGGACCCGAGTCGAGGGGCGCCCGATTGAGATCCGTCGGTATCGCTGTACACGAGGAGTACGGAGCCGGGCGGAAGTGTGATTTCGGTGGTGGGGTAGTCGGCCTCGGGGTCGATGCCCAGAACGAGTTCGGGGGGCAGCCTCAGGAATTCGGTCCGGCCGTCGGGGTGGCGGAGCAGGGGTGGCGGGTGTCCGGCGGTGGCGAGACGGGCGCGGTGATGGGCGAGGTCGAGCTGGGCGATCAGGCTGCTGGTGAACAGTCCGGCGTCGAGGTCGGTCAGGAGGCGGTTGGTGCGGGCGAGCAAGTCTCCGGGGGAGGCGCTTGCGGTGGCGTGCGCCTGGACAGCGGTGCGGACCTGTCCCATCAGGAAGACGGCGGTGTTGTGGCCTTGGACGTCGCCGATCGCCGCTGTGATGGCGGTGGGAGTGTGGATGAGGTCGTAGAGGTAGCCGCCAATAGCCATGCCGTGGCCGGCCGACTGGTAGCGGGCGGCGACGTCAAGGCCGGGGACGTGGGGCAGGGCGGGGGCAGCAGGCCGGTCTGGACGGTGTGGGCGAGGGTGTGCTGGGCGTCGTAGAGGCGGGCGCGGTCCAGGGCTTGGGCGATCAGTCCGGCGAGGGAGGCGAGGAGAGCAGGTTCGGTCGGTGGGAAGGGGCGGGGCTGGTCGTAGGAGAGGACGGGGGAGCCGATGCTGTGGCCGGAGGCGGTGAGGGGTAGGAAGGCCCAGGCGTTCCCGGAGGCGGAGCGGGGTGCGTCGGGGTAGGTGCGCCGGAAGTCGGCGAAGTCGGGGAAGGAGACGGCGTCGCCCGTGGCCCTCGCGTGCGCGGTCGGGGTACGGGAGGTCAGGGGCGTACCGTCGAAGCGGTTGATGAACTCCGTGCTGTAGCCGCGGTGGCCGATGACGTGCAGGCGGCCTTCGTGGGCACTCATGAGGACCAGGCCCTGGGGCCCGAAGGCGGGCACGACCTGGTCGGCAACGACGTCGGTCACGTCTTGAACGCTGTCGGCTTCGGCGAGGTGGGTCAGGTGGTACGGCACCAGGGCACCGACTGATTCATCGGACTGCGTGGCCTGTGAGGTGGCCGTCCGTAGCGGGGCGGGTGTGATGTGGACGCTGATGCCAGTGCCGTCGGGGTAGAGCTGGAAGAGGAGTTGCTTGTCCGGGGAGCGCGTGGCGGTGAACGAGGTGGGCCGGCGGGTGACCGCCGCAGCTCTGTAGCTTTCCTCGCTGACCGGTGCGTGCAGCCACGGCAGTGCTTCCCAAGGCCGACGGCCCGCGAGTGAGGCGGCATCGGCGCTCTTGCATCGCCAAATGGCTCGGGGCATCACCTTCCAACCCGTCCCCATGGGTGGGACCCAGCTTGCGCTGATCTTCACCCAGCTCGTCGTGGCCGGCCCGGTCTTCTCCGGCTGGTTCGGGCTGGTCCGGATGCGTAGGTCCCGCCCTGCGGTGGATGTGGTGCGTGGCAGGTGTGACGAGAAGGGTTCGACAGTCGCTCACTTCTGGGCGCTGATCGCTGCCGTCTCCGGAACGGTGGGCCTCGCCAACATCGCTGGTGTCGCCGTCGCCGTGTCCATCGGGGGTTCCGGCGCGACGCTCCGGATGATCCTCCGTGGCCTCCTTGGCCGCCCGTGAAGTTCAGGCCAGGGACGCGGCGGCCCGGCGGGCGGGCGCTCTGCACGCCCGATTGGGTTCTTCTGGAGCGCCAAGTCGAGCACCCGGAAGAAGAAATATCCTCCCGTCACCGGCTCCTGGCCCTCGTCCCTCGACGAGATTCATCGCAGGCAGTGCACCCGCAGCGGGTAGCGGATCGCAGGATCTGTAAATTGCAGAAATCTGCAATTTAATAGATGCTGTGATTGCTGTGTCAGTAGGTAGCCGCGGGCACGGCGCCAGGCGTATGCCCCGTTCGGGGTGGTGAGAAGGGTGCGAGACCGTGCCGGTTCCGCTGTATCAG
The DNA here is from genome assembly GCF_053615355.1 of Streptomyces sp. CLCI03. Classification (NCBI taxonomy): domain Bacteria; kingdom Bacillati; phylum Actinomycetota; class Actinomycetes; order Kitasatosporales; family Streptomycetaceae; genus Streptomyces; species Streptomyces sp. CLCI03. The sequence goes on from NZ_CM132132.1 coordinate 7,746,464, forward strand.
GCGAAGGCCGAGTTCTTCCGGATGCTCGGGCACCCGGTGCGGATAAGGGTTTTGGAGCTCCTGCAGGACGGGCCGATGCCGGTGCGGGACCTGCTGGCCGCGATCGAGGTCGAGCCCTGCGCCTTGTCCCAGCAGCTCGCGGTCCTACGCCGCTCGGGGATCGTTGCCTCGACCCGTAACGGCGCTACCGTCGTCTACGCACTGGCCGGCGGGGACGTCGCTCAGTTGATGCTGGCGGCGCGGCGGATCCTGACCGAGGTCCTGACGGGGCAGAGCGAGCTGCTGGAGGAACTGCGCGAGTCCGAGGTCCCGGCCTCGTGAGCGTGAATACCGCCCTGACCGCCGTGCTCGGCCGGGTCCGCTGCGTTCTGCCCGCCCGGGCCGACTGGGCCGTCATGGCCCGCAGCCCCCGCCGGGACCTGCTGGCCGGGCTCACGGTGGCGATCGTCGCCCTTCCCCTCGCGCTAGGGTTCGGGGTCTCCTCCGGTCTGGGCGCGGAGGCGGGACTGGCCACCGCTGTGGTCGCGGGCGCGCTCGCAGCCTTGTTCGGCGGGTCGAACATCCAGGTGTCCGGACCGACCGGTGCGATGACCGTGGTCCTGGTGCCGATCGTTGCCCAGTACGGGCCCGGCGGTGTCCTGACCGTTGGCGTGATGGCCGGCGTGCTCCTGATCGGTCTCGCCTTGCTGCGGGCCGGACAGTACATGCGGTACGTGCCGGCGCCGGTGGTGGAGGGCTTCACCCTGGGGATCGCGTGCGTGATCGGCCTCCAGCAGATACCCAACGCGCTCGGCGTCGAGAAGCCGGAGGGCGAGAAGGTCCTGCTCGTGGCGTGGCGGGCGCTCGTGGAGTTCGTGGCCTTCCCGAACTGGACGGCGATCGGCCTCTCGGTGGGTGTCGCGGCAGTGATGCTGGCCGGGGCGAGGTGGAAGCCGACGGTCCCCTTCTCGATCGTCGCGGTCATCGCCGCGACCGTGATCGCGCAGGTCTTCCGTCTTGACGAGGCGGCCCCGATCGGTGACCTTCCCTCCGGGCTCCCCGCTCCGTCCCTGGCCTTCCTCAAGGCTTCCGAGTTCGGCTCGCTGCTGGCCCCGGCGGTCGCGGTCGCGGCGCTCGCCGCGCTGGAGTCCCTGCTGTCGGCGACCGTGGCGGACGGGATGACGGTGGGGCAGAAGCACGATCCGGACAAGGAACTGTTCGGGCAGGGCATCGCCAACCTCGCGGCCCCGCTGTTCGGCGGTGTGCCGGCCACCGCCGCGATCGCCCGCACGGCGGTCAACGTCCGCACCGGCGCCTCCTCCCGGCTGGCCGCGCTCACCCACGCCGCGGTGCTCGCGGTGATCGTGTTCGCCGCCGCCCCCTTGGTGTCGAAGATCCCTCTCGCCGCGCTGGCCGGCGTGCTTCTGGCGACGGCGATCCGCATGGTCGAGGTCGGATCGCTGCGCGCGATGGCGAAGGCGACCCGCTCGGATGCCGTCGTGCTCGTCCTGACCGCCGCGGCCACCCTGGTTCTCGACCTCGTGTACGCGGTGATCATCGGCCTCGTCGTCGCGGGAGCCCTCGCCTTGAAGGCGGTGGCGAACCAGGCCCGGATGGAGCAGGTCGACTTCCGCCCGGACCTGCCTGGCGAGCACAGCGACGAGGAACACGCCCTGCTCGCCGAGTACATCGTGGCCTACCGCATCGACGGACCGCTCTTCTTCGCCGGCGCCCACCGCTTCCTCCTCGAACTCTCCGAGGTCTCCGACGTGAAGGTGGTGATCCTGCGCATGGCGAGGGTGACCACCCTGGACGCCACCGGCGCCCTCGTCCTGAAAGACGCGGTCGAGAAGCTGAACCGGCGCGGCATCGCCGTCATGACCTCCGGTATCCGGCCCGGCCAGCGCCAGGCCCTGGACGCCGTCGGCGCCCTGGACCTGCTGCGCCTGGAGGGCCGTGAGTACGCCACCACCCCCGAGGCGATCGCCGGCGCCCGCAAGCACTTGGAGCGGGCAGGACTGCTGCCCCGTACGCACCACCGACCGCACCGCATCCGGAAGGCCGCACGATGACCGTCCCCGCCGACCTCCGCATGATCGAGGTCTCCGGCACCGAGGCTCTCTGGCTCCTCGAGGGCTCCGCCCAAGGCCGACTCGTCTACATCCAGCGGGAGGTGGCCGTCGTCCGCCCCGCCACACACGTGATGGAGTACGGACGCCTCGTCGTCCGGGCCCCCGTACAAGCCGCCACCATCCCCGGCCGGGCGCTGCTGACCTACCAGGTCGACGAGATCCGCAGCCCAGCCGGCACCGGCTGGACGGTCAGCGCCCACGGCCCGGCCGATGTCATCGCCGACCCAGACGAGGCCGCCCACTACCGGCGCACCCTGCCCGGCTGGGCCCACGGCCCCCATGACACCCTGCTGCGCCTGCACCCGCAGTCCGTGTCCGGGTTCCGCCTGGCCCGCACCGTGAACGGGGTGGGCCGGTGACCGTCCAGGTCGAGGCGATGCCCTACCGGCACGTGCTGGACGTGCCGGCCATGGGGGCCGCCGTCCGCATCGCCCGCGAGACCACGGAGCTCGTCCTGGTGGAGTGCGGGGTGGGCCTTCGCCATCCGAGCGTCGGGCCGGCGCTGCTGATCGTGGCCGAGCTGGTGACCAACGCGGTCCGTCATGCCGCCGTGACGTCCCCGATGATCACGGTCACCTACGCGCACGGGCCGGGAGGATTCGCGTTCGCCGTCCACGACCGCCACCCCTACCACCCCGCCCTGTTCGGGGCGCTCGCCACCGCCCCGGGCAGCGGCCTGGCGATGGTGGTGGAGATGACGATGGAGCTCGGCGGCACCGCCGTCGTACGGGCGGATACGGACGGGCGTGGCAAGGCCATCTGGATCACCCTTCCCCTGTAAAGCCGAGGAGCTGACGATGACGATCGAATGGCGCTACACCACTCGCCAGGACCTGGGCGTGCTGTCCCTGGCCGGGTATCTCGGCGCGGACGCCACCGACCGGTTCACCGGAGCGATCGGCTGGGCGCTCGCCCGGGGCACCGGACCGGTCATCCTGGACCTGACTGGTCTGCTGGGTTGGTCGGCCGGCGGACAGATCGCCGTCGCCCAGGCCGCCCGCCGCCTCGCCGAGAGTGGACGCCGGCTCGAGCTCGCCGCGATCCCCGCGGACGGCTCGCTCGTCCCCGACGCGACCTGCCCGCCCATGCCCGTCCACTGCGACCTCGCCGGCGCCCTGGCCGCCCACGGTGCCCCGGGCACGGTCAAGCAGTGGACCACCGACGACTGGCCCACCTCGCACTCTCCCGAGTCACCCGCCCTCGCCTGAGACAGCACCACCATCCACACGAACAGCGACGAAGGACACCACCGCCATGAGCGACATCATCTTCAAGGACTCCAACGGCACCGTCCTGGAGGACGGGGACTCGGTCACTCTGACCAAGGACCTGAAGGTCAAGGGCACCTCCGAGACCCTCAAGCGCGGCACCCTGGTCAAGAACATCCGCCTCACCTCTCGCCCCGGCGAGGTCGAGTGCAACACCAAGAAGGTCAAGGGCCTGGTCCTGAAGACCGAGTTCCTCAAGAAGGCCTGACCGACGAAGGCCCCGCCCCGGCGTGCCGAACGTCACGACGGTGCCCCGCCGGGTCCACGAGTTGCAAGGATCTGCAATTGTGGAGGTCGCAAGGTGTGAAGAGGGGCGAACGGATGCCTCTACGAAGGAACGGTTCCGGGTGGATGAGATGGGCAGTCACGACAGGGGTACCCAGGTGAGTACACCGCTGTACCAGCTGAAGGCGGAGTTCTTCAAAACGCTGGGGCACCCGGTCCGCATCCGCGTCCTGGAACTCCTGGCCGAGCGCGAGCACGCGGTCGCCGAGATGCTGCCCGAGGTCGGGGTGGAGGCCGCGAGCCTCTCCCAGCAGCTGGCCGTGCTGCGCAAGTCCAACCTGGTGGTGACCCGCCGGGAGGGCTCGAGCGTGTACTACGCGCTCACCGACCCCGAGATCGTCGATCTCCTGCGGGTCGCCCGAAGCATCCTCTCCGGCGTTCTGGAGGGCCAGGCCGAACTACTGGCCGACCTCAAGGCCAGCCGCCACGCCTGAAAGGTGCCGGCCCTGCGGGGACCGCGCCCCACGTACGCGGCCGTCTTCCGTCAGTGCGGGTTCAACGTGCTTCTGACACCGGAAGACGGCCGCTCCCTCATATGCCGAACCGCGCCGCAGGCGTTCGGGCCCACTTCGGTCCCCCTCACTTCTGGGCGTGCTGCCCCAAGTAGAACAGCAACCAGATGAACCCGGCGAACACGTGCGTGCCGAAGATGTAGAAGAAGGCCCGCATCGCAACGCCCTTCTCCTTCCACTTCTCGTGCTCCGTCGCCGTGTCCTTCTCGGGCAGGTTGTCCGTCATGACGCACCTTCCTCCTTCGTGCTCGGCTTCTCGACCGGGTGGCGGCACGGGCGGATGCGGACCTGCATGCCGTGTTCGCCGGCGTACTCGATGGCGGCCGCGACTTCGCCGGCCTCGACCGTGCGAACCTCCGACTCAGGGCCGGTTCCGAGGTAGGTGATCTTGTACAGCTGTACGGCCCTTTGGTTCCTGCTGGTCATGGTGTGCCTTCCGGCAGGATGAAGCGGACGACCACCGTTTTGCCGTGCCCGCCGGAGGAAGGCTGGATACGGATGTCGCCGCCGAACGCGCGCGCCAGGTCAGCCACCGTGCGCAGCCCCTGCCCGGAGGTCTGGCCGGCGTCGGCCAGCGTTATCGGGCGCGGGTCCAGGTCCTCGACCGAGACCACGAGCAGGTGCTCGGCCATGTGGAGAGTCACCTCCGCATCCGTGGAGTCCTGAGCGTGCCGGACGGCGTTGGTCACCAGTTCGCTGACCACCAGGAGCACGGCGCCGAAGAGGGCGCTGGAGCTCTCAAGCCCGAAGGAGACGAGGGACCGTTCGCTGCGCTCGCGCGCGGCCCGCACGGAACCCGGCACCAGCGGCACCGTCCACACGTGCTTGAGCACCTCGACGGCAGGCCGGCCGCTGGGGTGCCGGGCCATCACCGACGCCTCGGATGCGCCGGTGCTGCTGTCCGGTTCACCGGCCGTCTCCTGCGTCGGTGGCCACGCCGTGATCGTGGGCCACGCGCAAGGCGTCCTCCAACTCCTCCGCGGCCTGCGCCTCCTCGAAGGCATCGTCAGCTTCCTGTGCAGCCTGGAGACGAGCCCGCGCCACGCGGACCCGTTCCAGCGCCGCTTCCTCGAACCCGGCCACACCGCGACCCCCGTCCACCATATCCAGAACTAGTAAATTGCATAACTCTGCAAGTCTAGCTGGTGCGGGTCCGTTGGGAAGTTCACCGGCCCAGGCTGATCAGGGCACCTTGCGCACCAACTGGCTGGTCAGCTCGTAGCGGGCACCGACTACGGCCAGGCAACCGTCGGCGACCCGGGTGGCGAGATCCGGCTCGGCGGCAAGGCGCGCCCGGACCCGGCGGACGTTCTCGGCGACCGCCGCGTCGATCCGGGCGTCGCCCCGAAGCCGGTGGTCGATCGCCGGCCGGATCCGGTGCGCCAGGTAGCGGATGTGCGCCGGGAGCTCACCGCCGGCCTCGGCGTGCACGGCCGCAGCGACCGCCCCGCACCCTTGATGCCCCAGGACGACGATCAGCGGGACACCCAGTTCCAGCACGCCGTAGGCGATGCTGCCCAGGACTGCCTCGTCCAGGACTTCGCCCGCCGACCGCACGGTCGGCAGATCGCCCAGCCCCTGGTCGAAGACCAACTCCGGCGGCACCCGAGAGTCCACCCACCCGAGCACCACGGCGAACGGATGCTGCCCGCCCACCAGCGCCCGGCGCACATGCCCGGCGCGGTCCGGATGGCTCTCGTGGAACGTCCGCCAGCGCCGGTTTCCCGCCTCCAGCTCGCCCCACGCCTGCCGGGGCCCGGCAGGCCGCGGCCTGCGGACAGCTGCCTCCCCGGCCCGTGCGCCTGAGGCTGCTGACGGCCCGAACGCCGGCCCGACCCCTAACGCCAGGGCCCCGCTCAACCCCGCACGCACCATTCGGCGCCGCGCGAGGACCACCTCGGATTCGCAGTCACGATCGACACTCATGTCTGGACAAAGTAGGTGCCGGCCCTTGTCGGACATCGGGCAGAGGCCGGCCTTGAGCAAGATTTGGCCCGCGCTGGAGGTGCGCGTTTCCGGGGCAGGGCCGAGTTCTGTCGGGGCGGCCGGGCGAGGGCGCCGCCCTGCCGATGTCAGCCGGTCTTGAGCATGCCGCGCATCAGGGTGATCTCGGCTGTCTGGGAGGCGATGATGTCGTCGGCCAAGGCCTTGGCGGGGCCGTAGACGCCCTGCTGCTTCTCCGTGTTGGCCATGGCAATGGCGCCTTCGTGGTGGTCGATCATCATGGTCAGGAACATGGTGTCGAAGGCGTTGCCCCTGGCCTTGCCCAGCCGATCCATGTCCTGGTCGTCCATCATCCCGGGCATGCCGGAGTCGTCGCCGTGGCCCATGCCGTCCATGCTGACGCCGGTGGGGACCTTCTCGCCCCATGTCTTGAGCCAGCCGGTCATGGTCTCGATCTCCGGGGCCTGCGCCTTCTTGATCTTTTCTGCGAGTGCCCTGACATCGGGGGATGCGCCGTGGGCGGCGACCATGTCGGACATCAGGATGGCTTGGCGGTGGTGAGGGATCATCCCCTGCGCGAAGGCGACGTCCGCCTCGTTGTGCCGGTCGGCCTCCGACGGCGCCGGGGCGGTCGCGGTGACCGGAGCGGTGCCGGCCGTGTTCGTGGTGTTGTCGCCGCCGCACGCGGCAAGGACCAGTCCGGCGGCGACCGCGGTGGCCGCCAGGGCAACCCGGCGCGGCAGGGATCGGTTCGTGTTCATGTCGCTGAGCTCCAGTGATTCGGATGCGGGAGGGGCTGGCTCTCCGTGGCCGACGTGCTCGGGCGCGTGCCACGGGAGGAGTTCCTACGTCCGCAGGACCTGGAGACCGGCGAGCGAGGGAGGTGCCCGCCCTCCGGCGCGCTGATGGACCAGTGCGAGCGACGGTGCAGGCTGGGCAAACACGAGGCTGCCGGGCATGCTGCTGAGAGGCGTGATATCCGGCGCGGCGACGCCGGGGACACCGGGCAGGGCCGGGGAAGCACACATCTGGTCCGCATGACCTGCGTCTCGGACCGGGCCGCGCTGCTCGTGGTCGCACGGATACAGCGGGCCGGTGGCTGCCGCGTGGTGGGACACGTGCACCGTCACGCCCGTCGCCGGCAGCGCAGCGGAGGTGTCGAGGCCGTGCATCCCGAGCAACCCGATCAGGAGAGCAAGGACGAGCAGCGATCCGAGCCGCGGGACCGGCCGGGACTGCGGCTGCGTGCGGGGCTCGTGGCGGGTCACATTTCCCACCGTAGGGCGCCCCCGCGCCGGGCGCAGCACGTCATGGGCTCGGCTAACCGACCTGGCGATCGTCTGCGTCGGCTGCGGCCGGAGGGGTCGAACGGGGCAGGTGGAGGCGCTTGAGGGCGAGGGCGTTGACGGCGACGATGACGCTGGATCCGGACATGGACAGGGCGGCGATCTCGGGGCGGAGGATGAGGCCCGTGGCGGGCTCGAAGACGCCGGCGGCGATGGGCAGGGCGATGGCGTTGTAGCCGATGGCCCAGCCGAGGTTCTGGCGCATCTTGCGCACGGTGCCCCGGCCGATACGCAGGGCGGTGGGGACGTCGAGAGGGTCGGAGCGCATCAGGACGAGGTCGGCGGTCTCGATGGCGACGTCGGTGCCTGCGCCGATGGCGATGCCGAGGTCGGCCTGGGCGAGGGCGGGGGCGTCGTTGACTCCGTCGCCGACCATGGCGACCTTGCGGCCGCCGCGCTGGAGCTCTGCGATCGTGGCTGCCTTGTCGCCGGGCAGGACCTCGGCGATGACGGTGTCGATGCCCAACTGCTGCGCGATCCGCTCGGCGGTGGCCCGGTTGTCGCCGGTGAGCATGACGACCTCGACGCCGAGCGCGTGGAGTTCGCGTACGGCGGACGCGGAGGTCTCCCGCGGCGCGTCGGCGATGGCGATCAGGGCGGCGGCCAGGCCGTCGACGGCGGCGATGACGACGGTACGGCCGGTGGCTGCCAGCTCGTCCCGCCGGGCGGCGAGCGGACCGAGGAACACGCCCTCGCGTTCGGCCAGCCGGAGGTTGCCCACGGCGACCCGGTGGCCGTCCACCACGGCGGTCGCCCCGTGACCGGGCACGTTCTCGAACCGCCGGGCCCGCACCTGCTCCACGCCCCGCGATTCTGCGTGGCGCACGACCGCCTCGGCCAGCGGGTGCTCGGATTCCCGCTCGACCGCCGCGACCAGGCGCAGGACCTCGTATCCGTCACTGCCGGGTGCGGTGATCACCTCGGTGACCTCCGGTTCGCCCTTGGTGAGGGTGCCGGTCTTGTCCATGACCACGGTCTGGATGCCGGCGGACGCCTCCAGGGCCATCGCGTTCTTGAACAGGACCCCTCGCTTGGCTCCCAGCCCGGTGCCGACCATGATCGCGGTGGGAGTGGCCAGGCCGAGAGCGTCCGGGCAGGTGATGACGACCACGGTGATCGCGAACAGCATCGCGCTGCTGAAGGGCCGGTCGGTGGCCAGGAGCCAGACGGCGAGGGTGAGTCCTCCGCCGACGAGGGCGACGAAGACCAGCCAGAACGCGGCCCGGTCGGCGAGCCGCTGGCCGGGGGCCTTGGAGTTCTGGGCCTCCTGGACCAGCTTGACGATCTGGGCCAGTGCCGTGTCGGCGCCCACTTTGGTCGCCCGTATTCGGAGGGTTCCGTTGGTGTTCAGGGTGGCGCCGACTACGGCGGAGCCCGGTGCTTTGTGCACCGGCAGGCTCTCCCCGGTCACCGTCGACTCGTCGACCTCGCTCTCGCCGTCCTCCACGACCCCGTCCGTGGCGATCTTCGTCCCTGGGCGGACGAGCAGCAGGTCCCCGACGACCACCTCGGAGGTGGCGACTTCGACCGTTTCCCCGTCCCGCAGGACGAGCGCCTTGGGCGGGGCGAGGTCCAGCAGCGCACGGACGGCGTCGTTGGCGCCGCCGCGGGCGCGCATCTCGAACCAGTGGCCGAGCAGCACGAAGGACGCCAGTACGGTGGCGGCCTCGTAGAAGACCTCTCCGCCGCCCGTGAGCGTGATGACCAGGGAGTACAGCCAGCCCGCGCCGATGGCGACCGCGACCAGCACCATCATGTCCAGGGTCCGGGCGCGCAGGGCCCGGACGGCGCCGACGAAGAAGATCGAGCACGAGTAGAAGACCACCGGCAGGCTCAGCAGGAGCGCCCACACGTCCTGACGGAGCCCGAACGGCACGGGCACGTGCCAGCCGAAGACCTCCTCGCCGATCGGGGACCAGACCACGATCGGAATGGAGAAGACCAGCGCGACGAGGAAGCGGTTGCGCATGTCGGCCACCATGGCCGCCATCGACATCCCCGCACCGCCGCGATGGGCTCCGTGGCCCGTCTCCTCGTCAGGCGACGGTCCGCCCTCCGGCCCGTGCCCCGCGTGCGCGGACGGTACGGCTTCGGCCGCTTCCACCACTTCCACCACTCCGGGCGGATCCGGCTCCTCCATCGGGTCGCAGATGTGGGACGGCACCGACTGGCCCGCGCAGTGGTAGCCGCACTCGGTGACCCAGCCGCGCAGCTCGGCCAAGGAGGTCCGGCGGGGGTCGAAGACGACCGTGGCCGACTGCGCGACCGCGTTCACCTCGACGTCCAGCACACCCGGCCGGCGGCCCAGCACGGCAGCGACGGTGTTCTGCTGAGTGGCCCGGACCATGCCCCGCACGTCCAGGACCACCGTGCTGCGCTCCTTGCCCCCGTCGCGCGGCTCGTGCTTCCGCGGGTGCCGCATGCCCGTTCACCTCCCCGATCCGACAGCGGGTCCACTTGGCCAGGGCGCCTACCAGCAGCCTGTGGCCGTCGCGACCGCCGCGCAAGGGCAGGGCAGGCGGTCGGAGAGCGGGCGGTGACCGGTTCGGGCCGGGGCCGCGCCGTATCGATTGCGGATCACGTGCTGCGCTGGTCGCGGGTGTCCCGGCGGAGCTGGTCGGTGTGGCGGGTGAGGGTGTCGATGCGTTCGGCGAGTGCGGCGTCCTCGGGCCGCAGGTGGGGCCGGGTGTCGGCCAGGGGGCGGACGAGGCGGGCGGTGTCGTTGTGGGCGAGGGCCTGGTTCAGGTCGTCGATGGCGCCTTCGGCGCCGGCGGGCAGGCCGGCCAGGGCGGTGATCTGGCCGGCGAGGCGGCGCAGGTCGGCGGCGTTGTCGCGGGCCCAGGTGTCCACGCTGCGGTCGGCGGCCCGGGTGTCGCGGGTGGCCTGGACGCGTTCCTCGCCGGTGCTTCCGGCTTTGCCGGGGCGCATCCGGAGGTAGCGGCGTTCTGCGGCCTGGCGGCTGGCGACTCCGAGGGGGCCGGCGAGGTCGGCCCAGCTGGCGCCCTCGCTGCGGGCGTTCTCGATCAGGCCGGTTTCCCAGCCGGCGAGCTGCTCGCGGATCTCGCGGAGCATCAGCAGCGCGGCCAGGGCCGGGTGCGGGCCCGCGGCCGGTGCCGCTGCCGACGTGCTGGTGGAAGCTTGCTGCGCGTCCTTGACGGCCTGGTTGATGGTCTCCAGTGCCGCGGCGGCGGCCAGGAAGGTGACGGGTGCGGTCGGCTCTGCGGCCTCGGTCATGGCGGTCTCCGTGGTCTGTCATCCTCCAGATGACTGCTTGCTTGTCATCGTTTCGATGACATGTTACAACGGAAGCACGTTGAAGCGCATTGGCAGTTCCTGCCTGAACCAACTGGAGGTGTTTCGCGATGTTGATGCGCACCGACCCGTTCCGCGAGATGGACCGGATCGTCCAGCAGCTTTCGGGTACGTCGGGCACGTGGTCGAAGCCGTCCGTCATGCCCATGGACGCCTACCGCGACGGCGACGCGTACGTGATCGCCTTCGACCTGCCCGGTGTGAGCACCGAGGCGATCGACATCGACGTCGAGCGGAACATGCTGACCGTGAAGGCCGAGCGCCGGCCCGTGGAGAAGTCCGACGGCGTGCAGATGGAGCTCTCCGAGCGCCCTCTCGGTGTCTTCTCCCGTCAGATCATGCTGGCCGACACGCTCGACACCGAGCGCATCGAGGCCGACTACGACGCGGGTGTCCTGACCCTGCGGATTCCGATCGCCGAGCGCGCCAAGCCGCGGAAGATCGTCATCGGCGGCGAGGCGGGCCGCAAGCAGATCTCCGGCTGATCCGGCCGGTACCAGCGGCGGAGGACGGGGAACCCGATCCCCCTCCGGCACCCCGTCCTCCGCACCCCTTGCCCTTTCACCCCTCCTCCGGAGGTGACGTGAGATGTCGATGCGCCGGGAAGCCTTCCTGGACCACGTCCAGGAACGCGGCGAGTACCGGACCCGGGAAGAAGCCGAACGCGCAGCCCGCGTCGTCCTCGCCCTGCTGGGCGCCCACCTGGTCGGCACCGTGCGGGCCGAGCTCGCCGCCCGGCTCCCCGAGACCTACGCCCTGATCCTCCTCAACCCCCTGCAGGCCGCGGAGCCGCTCTCCCCCGAACGCTTCGTCCGGGCCACCGCAGCCTGGATCGAAGGCGCCACCGAGACGACGGCCCTGTGGGACATCGGCGCGGTCCTCTCCACCGTGGCCGCCGCAGCCGGAGACACCCTCATGCGGGACGTCCTGCTCCAGCTCCCGCCCGGCTACGACCTCCTCTTCGGCCACCCCCAGCCCACCTGACCGGCCGACACCACCGTCCGGACACCGAACCTTCGAAGAGAAGGGCAACCGCAGCACCATGTACGACCAGCCTCGACCGCACCAGGCCCACCCCGCCATGACGTTCGAGCAGATGCTGGAACGCGTGCGCTACGAAGGCGCCTACCCCACCCGCGAACGCGCCGAGGAAGCCGTCCGCACCGTCCTGGCCGCCCTGGGCCGGCAGCTCGTCGGAGACGAACGCGTCGACCTCGCCCAGGCCCTGCCCGTCGAAGCCGCCCTGGCCCTGACCGCCCAGATCCCCGCCACCGAACGGCTCACCGGCTGGAGCTTCATCAAGGACATGGCCGCCCGCGCCGGCACCAGCCCGGCGGTCGCCCGCTGGGACACCGGCGCCGTACTCGCCGTCGTCACCCGCCTCACCGGGCCCGACCTCCTCACCCGCATCCTCCACCAACTCCCCACCGGCTACGCACTCCTCTTCGGCCAGACGGAACTGCGCCAGCCGCAGCCCGCAGCGTGATGCGGTAGTTGCGGGAAGGCTCGGGACTGCACCCCGGGCCGGCTCTCAAGGCCGCAGGTGCCGCCAGGTGAACTCCGGCGTTGCGTAGGGGCCGTCCTGCGGAGTCCCGTGCGGTGCGGTGGTGTCGGCGCCCGGGATGTGTCCGGCGTGGGTTCCGGCGTCGTCGACGGGGTTGTGGTCCAACTCCGCTTCCGTCGGCAGCTGCCAGAAGTGGCGAGCATCGGCAGAGACGGCGTACACCGCGGCGAACCGCGTGGAAGCCGGCGCCGTGAGCGCGGCTTTGACGTAGCCGAAGGTGTCGCGTGGACTCAGCCGCCTCGCCAGGTGGCGGGGCTCGGTGGGTGCCTGCTCGCAACTGCCGATGCGCAGGCAGGTGACGGACAGCCCGAACTGGCCCGGTGAGGCGCTGCGTCGGGTGTAAGCCGGTCACGCGGTTGCTGCTGGCCAGGACCACTCGCCCGATTCCCGTTCGGCGCCTCCAGGTGCAGCGGCACGCGGTCGAGAAGGCGCACCCTGGCCGCCTCGCGCCGCAGGGCTTGCCGCACCACTGAGCCGATGTTCCCTGCCGCACCGGTGACGGCCACCGCTCCCAGAACCGTCGCGACTTCCCCCTCAACAACTCGAAACCCTGTGCCCCCCAAGCCGTGATCCTCCCACCGGAGGGTCCTGCGCGGCAGCGATACTCCGGCGGCTCACCGACCTCGTGTGGGTCAGCCGACGGATTCGACGGCGTTCAAGGCGGCGTCGAGGCGGTGGGTGGCCTCGTCGGCGATGTCCTGGAGGGCGGGCAGGCCCGTCAGGGTGACCATGACGCCGGGGTCCAGTGCCTGGACGGCGGTGCGGTCGCCGTCGGCACGGACGACGACGTTGCAGGGCAGGAGCAGGCCGACGGCGCGGTCGGCGTCCAGAGCCTGACGGGCGAGGGGCGGGTTGCAGGCTCCGAGGAGCAGGTAGTCCTCCATGTCGTGGCCGAGCTTGGCCTTCAGGGTGGCGGTGACGTCGATCTCGGTGAGGATGCCGAAACCCTGCGCGGCCAGGGCGTCGCGGACGGCGGCGACGGTGGTGGCGAAGTCGGTGCTGCAGTGGACGGTCCGGTCGTAGCGCATGGCGTCATCCCTTTCGCTGGGTGCGTGGACTGGAGGGGGCCGGGCAGGCGCCCCGTGCGGACGGGTTCTCCCTGGCGTAAAAATACCCCCGGGGGTACCCGTGCTAGGCTCGAAATATACCCCCGGGGGTAATTGCCCAGCCGAACGGAGCAACCACGTGTTCTTCATCGACACCGTCGAGACCGAGAGCCTCGGAAACCGCAGCTACCTGGCGGGAGGCGCGCGCACCGCAGTGGCCGTCGACCCGCCCCGCGACATCGACCGGGTCCTGGCAGCGGCCGCCGCGCGGGGAGTGCGGATCTCCCACGTGGTGGAGACCCACGTCCACAACGACTACGTCACCGGGGGCCTGGACCTGGCTCGCCTGACCGGCGCCGTCTACCTGGTGCCCGTCGCCGCCCGTGTCTCCTTCGCCCGCACGCCCGTCGCCGACGGCGACACGGTGAGCGTGGACGAGGACATCACACTGCGGGCGCTGGCCACCCCCGGCCACACTCCACACCACACCTCCTACGTCCTGGAAGACCGAGGGGCGGTGGCGGCGGTCTTCACCGGCGGTTCGCTGCTGATCGGCTCGGTGGGCCGCCCGGACCTGGTGGAACCCCGGCTGACCGAAGAGCTGGCCCGGGACCAGCACGCCTCCGCCCACCGCCTGGCCGCCGAGCTCCCCGACGAGACGCCCGTACTGCCCACCCACGGCTTCGGCAGCTTCTGCTCCTCCTCCCAGTCCGAGGGCGACGCCACCACCATCGGCAAGGAGAAGTCCGCCAACGACGCCCTCGTCAAGGACGTCGACTCGTTCGTCGCCGCCCTGCTGGCCGGCCTGGACGACGTACCCGCCTACTACGCCCACATGGGTCCGGCCAACGCCGCCGGCCCCCGGCCGGTGGACCTGAGCGCACCGCCCCTGACCGACGCGGCGGGCATCGCGGAGCGTCTGGCCGCCGGGGAGTGGGTGGTGGACCTGCGTAACCGGGTCGCCTTCGCCGAAGGGCACGTCGCGGGATCGTTCAACTTCGAGGCGGAGGGGAAGATCGCCACCTACCTCGCGTGGATGATCCCCTGGGGCAAGCCCGTCACCCTCCTCGCCGAATCACCCGCCCAGCTCGCCGCCGCCCAGCGCGAACTGGTCCGCGTCGGCATCGACCGCCCGGCCGCGGCCGCCACCGGCACCCCCGGCGACTGGATACCCGCCGGCCACACCCCGCGTTCCTTCCCCCGTGCCACCTTCGCCGACCTCGCCGCCCAGGAGTCCGGCCCGGACGTGGTCCTGGACGTACGCCGCGACTCCGAACGCGCCCAGGGCTGGATCGAAGGCTCCGTTCACATTCCCGTCCACCACCTGCACCAGCGCCTGGCCGACGTCCCCGCCGGGACGGTGTGGGTGCACTGCGCGGGCGGAATGCGCGCGGCCATCGCGGCCTCCCTGCTGGATGCCGCAGGCCGCGACGTCGTCGCCGTCGACGACTCCTTCGACGCCGCCCTGGAGGCAGGCCTCCCGCTGACGGCCGGCAGCTGAACCACCACCTCTCCCCGACCCCGAGAACCGGAAGGAAGCCGGATGTCCCTCTTTCGACGCGGCACCGCCCGCCTCACCCCGATCCAGGCCCACCAGCGCACCACCGGCGGCGCCGTCGTACTCCTCGACGTGCGCGAGCAGGCCGAGTGGAACACCGGACACGCCCCCGACGCCGTGCACGCCCCGCTCTCCCGCCTCGCGGCCGGCACCGCCCTGCCCGCTGCCGCCGAAGGGCGGCCCCTGGTGGTGGTCTGCCGCTCCGGGCACCGTTCGCAACAGGCCGCCAAGCTGCTGACCGGACGCGGCATCGAGGCCGTCGACGTCAAGGGCGGCATGAACGCCTGGGCAGCGGCCGGACTACCGGTCGTCGACGCGCGCGGAAGCAGCGGCCGGATAACGTGAGCACGCTCGTACTCGCCCTCGCCGCCGGAGCCGTCATCGGACTGGCCCTCGGGGCGCTTGGGGGAGGCGGCAGCGTCCTGGCCGTGCCCGCCCTGATCTACCTCCTCGACTTCACTCCGGCCGCCGCCACCACCGCGTCCCTCATCATCGTCACAGCCACCTCCGCCACCGCCCTCTACGCCCACGCGACCTCCGGCAACGTCCGGTGGAAGACCGGCGCCTTCTTCGCGGCGGCAGGTATCCTGCCCGCCGTCGCCGCTGCCACCCTCGCCGCCCGCCTGCCCGAGGCGGTGCTGACCGCGGCGTTCGCCGCCGTAGCGGCCCTCGCCGCACTCGCCATGTTCAGAACCCCTCCCACCGACCGGCAGCCCCAGCCCGTCCGGCCCGCGCGGGCCGCCGGAGCGGGCGCCGGACTCGGCACGATCACCGGCTTCCTGGGCGTCGGCGGGGGCTTCCTCGCCGTCCCCGCCCTCGTGGGCGCCCTTGGCCTGCGCATGCGCGCGGCGGTCGGCACCAGTCTCCTGGTCATCACCGTCAACTCACTCGCCGCACTCGCAGCCCGCGCCGGCACCCACACCCCCCTGCACTGGGCGGTCATCGCCCCCTTCACCGGCGCAGCGATCCTCGGAGCCTGGGACGGCAAACGACTCGCCGCCAAGATCTCCGGAACCACACTCCAGCGGACCTTCGCGGGCGTACTCCTGGCTGTCGCCGCCTTCATGCTCGCCGACGTCATCCGCTGACCCGGCAACACGCCCCCTCCCCGGCCGCCATCACCGACACCCTCAGGGGTATTCGGCAGAACGGGCCGGCACCCCCACATGGATGGAACCCGCACCATGGCCCACCCCCGCACCCTCGACCCCCACCAGGCCAGCAGCCGCCTGCACGAACTGATCGTCTTGGACGTCCGCACCCCCGGCGAATACGCCACCGGCCACCTCCCGGGCGCCCTCAACATCCCCCTCGACCATCTCACCCGCGCCCTGCCCGACATTCGCGCGGCCGCCGCCCGCGGCGACATCCTCGTCGTCTGCGCCTCCGGCGCCCGCTCCGAGAACGCCTGCAACACCCTTGCCGACAACGGCATCACCACCGCCACGCTCGCCGGAGGCACCGGAGCGTGGGCCGCAGGAGGCCACACCCTCCACCACCCCCAGGGGGCCACCCGCACCACCTGGAGCATGGAACGCCAGGTCCGTCTCAGCGCCGGCGCCGTCGTCCTGACCGGCCTCGCGCTGGGCCGCCTGCGCCCCGCCTTCCGCCTCGCCTCCGCGGGCGTCGCGGGCGGCCTGGTCTTCTCCTCCCTCACCAACACCTGCGGCATGGCCGACCTCCTGGCCAAGCTCCCTCACAACCGCCCCCGCCAGGGCGACCTGGAGGCAACCCTCGCCGCCCTGCGCTACCGCTGACCTCAGGGGGAAGATACCCCCTGGGGTACCATGGGGTGAGAATGCAACAGCCCAGGAGGCACCGGTGAAGGTCGACGACGACGCAGTCAACGCAGTCCTCAACCGACTGCGCCGCGCCCAAGGCCAGCTGGCCGGCGTCATCGCCATGATCGAAGCCGGCCGCGACTGCAAGGACGTCGTCACTCAGCTCGCGGCGGTCTCCAAGGCCTTGGACCGCGCCGGCTTCAAGATCGTGGCCAGCGGCATGCGCCAGTGCATGACCGACGCCGGTGAGAACCAGGCCCCCATGACCGAGGAAGAACTCGAAAAGCTCTTCCTCGCCCTCGCCTGACCCGCCCCCGCACCGGAACGGCATCCTCACGATGGCCGACGTGGCACCACGGAATGGAACCAGCCATGCCGCAACGTGCCAGTAGGTACGGTCAACAGTGCTTGACGGGGGATCCGTAGAAGTAGCCGAAACGTCGGGCCAGGCCACTGTACCCGCAGGTCAGGCGCTATGCGGGTACAGCAAGTGCCGAGTGGTTCCCAAGCTCACAGCCGGGGTTCGATTCCCGTCATCCGCTCGTGAACGAAGGCCAAAGTCGCAGACCTGGGCCTTCATGGTTTGACCTTCGCTCTCTGTCCCGGACCCGATGAGGACGGTCCGGGACAAAGGGCCCGTGTCGCGTCACCCGCTGCGGCGGACCCGCGCCCGCCCACGGAGCAGCACGCCGGCGCCTCCTGCTGATCGGTGGGGCCGTAGAAGTCGGACCCGAGACAACTTCCTCAACGTCCAGGCGACGCTCCGGTCGCTCGACACACGAAACAAACTGTCCGCGCCTGGCAGCGACGCGTGGTTCTAAGCTTACTGTCGTAGGTCCGCGCCCTCAGCGATTTCGACCTCTCCCCGATGACATGCTGTGTGGTGGCGACGTACGCCGTGCCACCATCCCCTTCCTCCGGTACTCGTCCACCTTTTCGATCTCTCGGGGTTTTGCGGATCCCTGCGCCACGCTCGCTCCCGTGGGCTTCCGGTTGTCAGCGGCGCTACGGTCCCCCCGTGTCTTTGCCGGGGCGGGCGACATGCGAGCGTGGGGTGCCAAGTTCTTCGCCGGGATGCCTTGGATCGTGGGCACCAGGTTCGGGGAGCAGCATGGAGGAAGAGCCCTCAACCGGCGCACGCCCCTGGCGGGCTCCGCTGAGGAGGGAGCCTTTCAGGATGGGTACACAAGAGCCGCTCCCCGGACAGGAGCGGGGCGGCCCGGCGGGGCTGTCACCGCCGGGTGGGCTGCTCGATCTGCTCAGTGTGGCCGCGATCGTGCTGGATACACGTGGGCGGATCGTGTTCTGGAGCCCGCAGGCCGATGAGGTGTTCGGGTACACCGCCGAGGAGGCCCTGGGCCAGTACGCGGCGCACCTGCTGGTCCACGAGGAGCACCAAGACCTCGTGGTCAAGTTGTTCGCCGAAGTGATGGGGACCGGCGCGAGCTGGGCCGGCGCGTTCCCGATCCGTTACAAGGACGGCAGCACGCGCCTGGTGGAGTTCCGCAATATGCGGCTGCTGGACTACCTCGGCGACACCTACGCCCTGGGTGTCGCCGCCGACCAGACCACGCTGCAACGGTTTGAGACCGACCTGGCTCTCTCCCAGCGCCTGGTGGCGCAGGCACCCATCGGCATCGCCCTCATGGACACCGATCTGCGGTACCTGCTGGTGAACCCGGCTTTGGAGCGCATCAACGGCATCCCCGCCGCCGACCACATCGGCAAGCACCCCCGCGACATCCTGAGCCTTCTCGACGTGGAGACGATTGAGTCCGCTCTGCGCCAGGTGCTGATCACCGGCACACCGGTGATCGACCAGTACACCGTCGGCCGCACGCCGGCCGACCCGGACCACGACCACGCCTGGTCGGTGTCCTACTTCCGCATCGATGGCGCCAGCGGGCGGGTGATCGGCGTGGCGAACTCGGTGGTCGACGTCAGCGAACGCCACCAGGCAACCACCGAAGCCGACCGGGCCCGGCGCCGGCTCGCGGTGATCGCCGACGCCTCCGCCCGTGTCGGCACCAGCCTGGAGGTGGAGCGCACCGCGCAGGAGCTGGTCCACGTCGCCGTGCCCGACCTGGCCGACGTCGCGGCCGTCGACGTCCTCGACGACGTCCTCGCCTTCCGCCGCGCCACCCCATCCCGCGCCCTGGGCCCGGAAACGTTCCGGGCCCTCGCCGTGGCCGCCGCCTACCCGACACCCGCGATTACGGCCTCGCTGCCGGCCGGGAACCTGGCGGCGTACGGCGCGGACCGGCTGATCACCCGCTGCGTACACACCGGAGCGCCCGTCGTCGTGGCCCACGCCAGCGGCGACGACCTCACCCACATCGCCCGAGATGCCGACGCCGCTGCTGCCTTTGCGCAGGCGGGCGTGCACTCCTATCTGGCCGTGCCGCTGATCGCCCGCAACGAGGTCCTCGGCGCATTCGACCTGCTGCGCGCCCGAAACCCCCTGCCCTTCGATGAGGACGACGTCCTGCTCGCCGGGGAGATCGCAGCCCGGGCCGCCGTAGCCATCGACAACGCCCGCTGGCACCAGAGCGTCCGCAACACCGCAGAGACCCTCCAGCGCAGCCTCCTGCCGGGCCACCCACCTCCGCTCACGGGCCTTACCGTCGCTTCCCTCTATCAGCCCGCCCAGGCGACCAGCGAGGTGGGAGGCGACTGGTACGACGTCATCCCCCTGACCGGCGACAAGACCGCCCTGGTGGTCGGGGACGTCATGGGCAACGGCATCGACGCCGCCGCCACCATGGGCCGCCTGCGCACCGCCACCTGTGCCTTCACCGACCTCAATCTGGAACCCGACCAGGTGCTTCAACACCTCGACAAGATCACCTGCGGGCTCGAGCACTACATAGCCACCTGCATCTACGCCGTCTACGACCCCCACGACCACCGGTGCCGCATCGCCAACGCCGGACACCTGCCACCCGTCCTCGCCGCAATCGGCCGGCGTCCCCGCCTGCTCGACCTGCCCACCGGCGCACCCCTCGGCGTCGGCGGCGTCCCCTTCCACACCACCGCCTTCGACCTGGGCCCCGGCGACCGGCTCGTCCTCTACACCGACGGCCTGGTCGAAACACGCCGCCACCCCATCGACGAGCGCCTGAACACCCTCCTGGACACCCTTGACGGACCGCGCCGCCCCCTGGACGACACCTGCCAGTGGCTCTTGAACTCACTGCGACACCCCGACGATCACGACGACGTGGCGATCCTCATCGCCCAAGCCATATGTGCACCGGCCGAGCGCCACGGCACCTGAGCGCGACTGGCTACTGGACGCTCCATGCTGCGTACAGACGCCACCACCCGCGCCCCCTTCACCGGGGCTGTGGCGCGAGCCTGTTCAACCTGCGGGTCATCTCCGCTCAGGCGACTTGGAAGCGTGAGGTTCGCGGCGCGGCTCCGGTGTCCACGGACCTGCGCCGCGATGCGGGCGTCGTCGTTGGGCGACGCCCGCATCGTGTCAGCCGACGGTCAGGGTGAGCCGCCGGTCTGGAACTGCAGGAACAGCCGCCACTTCCTGGCGGTGTCTGCCGAGCGTGCCATGCGCCGGGAGAGGTGGATCCCGACGCAGGCGGCCAGTGCCATGCCCCGGGACGTGTCACCCGCCTCCGATGCCACGTTCTCGCGTATGGAGCCCGCAGAAACCATGGGGACCGGCACCGCCGCCGCCATCGAGGCCGGCGATCTGACCCTGGGTACGCGTGCCGCCGGCGGAACACATTGCGCGGGCTCATCGTTATCTCGGATCCCCCAGGGGCAATTGCTCGCTCGTCGGGAAGGGATCGCCATGCACGGTTACGTGGCCCACAAGGACGATGCCCTCAAGCGGCTGCGCCGCATCGAGGGTCAGGTCCGCGGCCTGCAACGCCTGGTCGAGGAGGACGCCTGATACACCGACGTCCTCACCCAGGTCGGCGCCACCACCAAGGCACTGCAGTCCTTCGGGCTCACCATGCTGGAGGACCACATCCAGTCCTGTGTGGCCGACGCGATCGCCGGCGGCGGGGACCAGGCCAAGGGCCAGGTCGCCGAAGCCTCCCAGGCCATCGCCCGCATGGTCCGCTCCTGAGCGGCAGCGGCCCCGTACGGGAGGCTGTCAGCTTCGTCCAGCCCCGTTGTGCATGGCAGTGACCAGCCAGGAGCTGCTGCGCAGCCACACCGATCCCTCTGCCTCGTGACGGTGCAGAGTATCCGTCAGTGCCTGGCGCGCCTCCGCCTGCTGCGGCGGGGTGACCTGGCTGAGTAGATGGCGTCCCGGGCCGGAGTCCAGCAGGAACGCCGCGGCGTCGGCCGCGTCGGCGCCCCAGTTTCCCGGCACCTCGAGCCGCTGCACGTCGACTTCGCCGAACCCGCCCGCGGTGACCAGGGTGCGAATGTGCTCGGGGTCGGTGAGTGAGAACATGCCGGGGCCGCCGGGCTTACCGAAGCCGCCGAGCGGCAGGATGCCCTCCAGTGAGGCCAGCGCCTCAAGCCACTCGTTGGCTTCGGCTTCGGCGGCGCAGATGAAGGCCAGTCGGCCGCCGGGCCGCAGTGCGCGGTGGAGGTTGGCGAACGCGGCGACGGGGTCGGTGAAGAAGGTCATGCCGTACCGGCTGATGACCGCGTCGAATCCCTCAGCATCGAAAGCGTGGACCTGGGCGTCGCCTTGCACGAAGGAGACGTTCTCCACCCTTTCGCGCTGGGCGCACTCGCGGGCCCGCTCCAGCATGGGGCCGGACAGGTCCAGCCCGAGCGCCCGGCCCCGGACGGCGCGCTGGGCCGCGAGGAGGGTGCTGCGCCCGGCCCCGCAGCCGATGTCCAGCACGTGATCGCTTTCCGTGATGGCTGCGGCGTCCAGGAGGGGCTGGTTGAAGCCGTTGTTGATGGCGTCCCAGCGCTCCTGGCTGCGGGCCCACTGCTCGCCCTCGTAACCGTTCCACGCCTCGGCCTGTGCGGTGTTGGCGAATCGAGCCATGGGTGAACTCCGTCCCGCCGGGGCGCAGCGCGGCGCCCCGGCTCTAGTATGGGCAAGCGCCCAAACAGTATGGGCGTTCGCCCATACTCGCAACGGGCTTGATGAAAGGGGCTGTTGTGTCACCTCGTGGAGTGGCGATTCCGGACCTGCGCGAGCGGTTGTTCGCGGCGGCGGAGCGCGTAGTGGCCCGTGACGGTGCGGCGGGCCTCACGAGCCGGGCCGTCACCGCTGAGGCGGACTGCGGCAAGGGCGTCCTGCACACCCACTTCGCCGGCCTGGACGAGTTCGTCGCCGAACTGATTCTGGACCGGTTCGCGCGCAGTGCCCGCCAAGCCGCGGCGCTGCACGAGAAGGTGGGGCAGGCCACGGTCGCGGGGAATCTCCAGAGCGTTGTTCTCGCCTTGCTGGATGCCCTGCCCCCGGCAGTGGTGGGCCTGGCGCTGACACGCCCGGCGGCCGCACTGCACACCCGGGAAGGCTTCCAGTCCGGAGCGCCTGCGTTCGACGCGATCCAGCACGCTTTCACCGCCTACCTGCAGGCGGAGCAGGGTGGTGGCCGGATGGTCTCGGACGCCGATACCGCCACCATCGCGCTGGCACTGGTCGGCACGATGCATCACCTGCTGATGACATGCGTTCCCGGCCGAGGCGAGGAGCCGGAAAAGATCATCGGGCGGCTGCTGGCCGTACTGCTGGGTGGTGCCGAGCAGCCGCCGATGGAGTGACCGCGGAGTCAGTGCCCGTGCGCGTGTCCGTCGTCCTGGGGCTGCTCAGTCGGGGGAGTGGCGGGAGCCGTGCGGGCCGGAGCCGTCGGCTTGGACTGCGGGGTCGGCTGCGTGCTGCCGGTCACGGTCGGTTCCTCGTGGTGGGTCTCGCTCTCGCCGGCGCCGGTGCCGTGGCTGTGCCCGCCTGATTCCGGGGCCATGGAGGACGCGACGTAGCGCAGGCCGGCGAAGGCGGCGACGGCTGTGAGGAGGATGGCGAGTCCGGTCAGGCCGAATATGCGTCGCCAGGAGGCGTCCTCGTCTTTGATCACGAAGGCGATGAAGGAGAGCAGGATGCCTGCGGGGATGAGGGTGGCGGCGCGGGTGGGGAAGTCCGAGAAGTGCTGGAGGCCGCCGCTGAGCATGCCGATGCCGAAGGAGAGCAGCAGAGAGGCGCCCATGATGCCCGCCACCTGCTTGAACGTCGCCTTGCGGCGGGTGAGCAGGAACTCGTTGAGCGCGGTCGCGGCGAGGAAGAGCAGGACGCCGTAGAGGGCGATGCGGGTGTAGCGGGCGGGGTCCAGGGGGTGGTGGACGACGGCGCCGCTGATCAGGCCGGCGCCGACGAAGTAGCCGACGTATCCGAGGTAGCGGGCCAGGAGCCTCTTGCGTCGGGAGCGGGCCTCGCGGATCTCGCTGCGGCCGGCTGACCGGGGTGCGGGGACGGGCGCGGCCGGGGCGCGGTCGGCGAGCTGGGTGGGCGTCATGGGGACTCCTTGCAGGCGTACGGGTGCAGCCCGGGCCGAGCCGACGACGGTCGCGTCGCGGTAGTGGCAGGAGCGGTTGCCGGAGGGCAGGCTGCACCGGGCCCGGCCCCGGTTCGGGGCGGGCAGGGTTACGTATGTGCGGGCAGCATGAGCTCACCGACGGCCTACGGAGGCGCCGGGAGCCGGGAGTGGTCTAGATGCGCAGGATTGCTGTGGTGCCTGGCGGTCGTGAGCCGCCCAGGGCCGGAGCGGGACCGTGATACCGGTCCGGGGACGCAGCGAGCACCGCCGGCAGGATCCGCGTAAGGGCGTGCTCGGTGGGAGGGATCAGCGTCGGCGGCTGCTGCGGCGCGCTGGTGGCGCACTCCTCGGCGGTGTGGGACGCGCCGTGTCCCTCGCCGTGATGGTCGTCCGGGGTGCTCTCGGCGAGCGCCGAATCCGTGGTGGAGGTGAGGAAGCCGGCGGCCGTGTCGGTGTGGCCGCGGACCCCGTCGAGGCTGACGCCGTGCGAGTAGAGGAAGGCGAACACCAGCATGGCCACCAGCAGCACACATCGCGGGCCCGCGAGAATGCGGGTCCGCAAGGTGGAGGTACGGGGCCGGGCGGTGTTCACGTCGCGATCCTATCCACGGCCCCGTGGCGGCCCGCGGGGCGGTCCCCGCAGGCTTCACTCCGATAGGTGATCTTGCGGCTGGCTCCGGGCAAGTCAGTGCCCTGGGTTCATGTGGCCCGGTTGGTGCACGGTATTCCACGGGCGTCCGCCGTCCTTGGACTCGTAGACGGCGTCGTTCGTGTCGGCGGCCAGCAGGTGGGCGGGGCTTGCCGCGGTCAGTACCGCGGGCTGTACACCGCCCGGGAGGCGGCCGCGTTCGCTCCAGGACCTGCCGTCGCCGCTGGCCACGACCTTGCCGTCGGCAGCGAGGGAGATCAACTGTCCGGGGCGGGCCGCTCTACGGCGGCCAGGGCCGGTGCGCCGGGGACCGGCTGGAAGGTGGCACCGCCGTCGGTGCTGTGCAGCAGTCCGTCGCGGGTGGTCGCCCACACCTCCTGGGGCGCCCCTGCGTGGGCGGCCAGGTCGCCGCCTGGGATCTTCGCGCGCCGTTCCCAGGTCGCGCCGCCGTCCTTGCTGGCCCAGATCTGCGAGGTCTGGCTGTCGAGGCCGTAGAGGGTCGGGCCGGCCTGCTGGAGGGAGTGGAAGCCGGCGTCCCCTCCGGCGGAGACGGTGGTCCAGGTCTGGCCGGTGTCCGCGCTGCGGATCAGGCCCAGCTGCGGTGAGGTCGCGGTGGGGTCGGTGGGGGAGGGGTGGCCGCTGGCGAGGAAGGTGCGCGGGTCGGTGACGGTGAAGCCCATCGTGTCCTGGTAGCGGTCGGCGATCCGTACGGCGCCGGTGGGGCCGAGGCGGAAGACGCCGAGATGCCCGGCGGCGTAGAGGGTGCCGTCGGCGGGGTCGACGCCGAGACCGTGGAGGTGCCCGGTTCCCGGGACGGGATCGCCGGCCTTGGGCGCGGTGGCCTTGGGGCTTGTGGTCGAGCGGGCGGTCAGCAGCAGGCGCCGACCGCCACAGCGACCGCGGGTATCCGGAAGCGGATGGTCATGTGTGAGGTCCAGAACGATTGAGAAGGGACAGGCGGGCGGGTGCGGGCAGCCATCACCGGCTGCCCGCACCGAGGCGTGCTGAATCGCGTCAGCTCTTGTTGCCGAGGAGGGCGTTCATCCGGGCGATCTCCGCGCTCTGGGAGGTGATGATCGCTCCGGCCATCTCCTTGGCGGGCCCGTACTTCCCGTCGGACTGCTCGATCTTCGCCATGGCGACCGCGCCCTCGTGGTGCTTGACCATCATCTGGAGGAAGGCGGCGTCGAACGCCTTGCCGGACGAGGACTCCAGCTGCATCATCTCCTCGGCCGACATCATCCCGGACATGTCGTGCCCGCCGTGGCCTTGGCCCTCGGCCGGGACCTGCTCGCCCCAGGAGGTCAGCCAGCCGGACAGAGTCTTGATCTCCGGGTCCTGAGCCTTCTTGATCTCGGTGGCGAGCTTCTTCACCTCGGCCGACTCCGCGTGGGTCGCGGCGAGGCCGGCCATCTCGATGGCCTGACGGTGGTGGGGGATCATCCCCTGGGCGAAGGTGACGTCGGCCGCGTGGTGGTCGCCCTGCTGTGCCGGGGCGGATGTGGACGGCGAGGCGGCGCTGTGGCCGTTGTGGGCCGAACCGGCGTTGTCGCCGTTTCCGCCGCAGGAAGCGAGGACGAGGGCGGCGGTGGCGGCTGCTGCCACTGCGGTGGCGCGGCGGATCAGGGAACGCTTGGTGGTCATAGTGGTGCAACTCCTGCGGTGAAGGCGCGCGCGATGGGCGTGCCGGGGTAAGGGCTGGTCCGAGAGCTCGGGCTGCCCTATACGCGCAGGAGTTGCAGTTCGCTCAGTGACGGTGGCGCGCGTCCGCCAACCGCACTGCTCATGTCGATTCCGAGATCGAGGACCGGCGCGGCCGTAACGATGGTCAAGGCGGCGGCCGGAGAGGCCAGGACCGGGGTGCCCGCCGTGCCCGCGGCGGCGCAGGTCGCATCCGCGTGCTGGGCGTGCCCGCTGCCGCCGTCGCCGACCGGCTCGTCGGCACGCACCGCGGGGTCGAGCTTCATTGCGTGCTCGCCCGCCCCAGGAGTGCCGTGCCCGATGGCCGTCTCGTCGGCGGCCGCGCACCCGGGTGCGGCGGCGGAAGCCGGAACAGCACCCGGCCCCAGGCCGTGCATGGCCACGAGCCCGACCAGTACGGCCAAGACCAGCAGCAGGTGGGAGCGCAGCCCGAGGGGCGTCACCGCGCGCCTCGCCTGCTGATCCATAGCGGCATCGTAAGCGCCTCTTCCTCAAGGTGCGAAGCCGGGCCGGGTTTCCTGCATCTTGGGAAATACCCGTAGGGGGTATACGGTTCATTTCATCGACAGATACCCCTTGGGGGTGGGAGCGGTCATGTCTACCGTCAATCCGCGTCGCTGGTGGGCCATGGGTCTCCCAGGGGGATCTGCAGTGGGTGTTCAACGCCTACGTCATCGCCTTCGGCGGACTGCTTCTTCTGGGGGGCCGCCTCTCCGACCTCCTCGGAGCCCGGAAGGTCTTCATGGTCGGCTGGAGCGTCCTGATCGCCGGCTCCGTGCTGGCTGCGGCCGCGACCACCGCTTGGGTGGAGGTCGCAGGTCGTGCGGTGCAGGGCGTGGGCGGCACGCTCATCGCACCTGCCTCCATGACCCTGTTGATGATGCTCTTCGGGTACGACCCCAAGGAGCTCGGGAAGGCCCTCGCCCTCTACGGCGCCGCCGCACCGGCCGGCGGTACGGCGGGTGTGTTCCTGGGCGGGGTGTTCACCGAGTGGGCCAGCTGGCCCTGGGTCTTCATCGTCTACGTCCCCATCGGCATCGCCACCTTGCTGGCCACGGGCTTCCTCCCGGCCGTCAGCGCCCGCCGCGGGGGCGGGGTGGACGTCCTCGGCGCGGCCGCCGTCACCGTCGGGCTTGCGCTCACCGTCTTCGCCGTCGTCCGCGCCCCCGAAGCCGGCTGGACCTCGGCCGCGACCCTCGTCGAACTCTTCTCGGGTCTGGTGCTGCTGACCGTATTCGTACTGATCCAGCGGGTCTCGAGGGCGCCGCTCATGCCGCTCGGCATCTGGCGCACCCCCGGCCTGGGCGTCTCCAACCTGGCCATGGCCCTGCTCGGGGCAGCCTGGATCCCGATGTGGTACTTCCTCAACCTCTACCTCCAGCAGGCGCTCGGCTACGGTGCCTTCGCCTCCGGAGCGGCGCTGCTGCCCATGACCGGTCTGCTGATGCTGCTCATGACCTCGCACATCGAGGCGGCGCAGGATCGTGCCGCTTCCGGGGTGGAGCAGCATCAGGCTGTACTCCCACGGCTTGTCCAGCCCTATTCGGAAGCGCAGGTCGAGACGGCAGGAGAGATCGGTCTGGACGGGTGTGCTGGCCTCGACGTGAAAGGGGGAGGACAGGCGACGTGGCGCATTCTTCTGCTTCCACCGGAATGGCAGGTGGAGGGCGCCTCCGACCTTGCCCCCGAGGATTTTTTCCGCCAGGGCGTCGATCATCACCTCGTCAGGGCCCATCCATCCCCCTCAGCGTCGAGGTGACGAACATAGACCCGGTAACCGCGTGATTCATAAGGCGGAGGATCAGCGTCTTGCGCCGAGCGGCGGCTACGACGCGAGGTCGATCCCGATCTCTGGCGGCTGCTGGAGCGTGTTGTGGACGGTGCAGTGCGAGGCGACGGCGAGAAGACCCGCGCGCCGCGTTTCGGGCATCTGCGGGGGCGGCTCGATCACCAGGCGCACCGCGGCCACCCTGGCGGGTCGGTCGGTGGCCATGGCGAACTCTGCCCGCACGGCCAGGCCGTCGCTCGACAGACCGTGGCGCAGCAGGTAGCGCCCCGCGTAGAAGGCGACGCACGTAGCCAAGGAGGCTGCGAACAGCTCGGTCGGCGTGGGCGCGGTGTCCGTCCCGCCCGCGTCCGTGGGCTGGTCGACACGGAAGCGGTGGCCGCGCACGTCGACCACATAGACATCGCCGTCGACGTGGGCGACATCGAGCCGGTGGGCAGCCTCCGGCAGCCGAGTACCAGACCTTCCCGGTGCAGTGTCGGTCATGGCCGTACCTCCGGTTCCGGTGGGTGCTGCCACTGTCGGCGATCCGTCGGCCTCGGGCATGGGTCCTTCGGGCAGCTGTCTGGCCCGGTCGGCCCCTCACGCCACCGAAGGCGGAGCGCGAAGCTGGATACCGCGCTCGGACGCTTCCGGTCGTTCCGCTCCGACGCGTCGAGGAGGAGGTACGACATGACTGTTCAGGTCACTGTGGGTCTGGACGGATCCTCCGAGAGTGTCGCCGCGGCCGCCTGGGCCGCACGCGAGGCCGTACGGCGCGAGGCCCCCCTGCGCATGGTCCACGTGGAGGAGTTGCCGGTCGCGCCCGCGATTCCCTACCCGATCGCCGCCTACGATGCGGAGCGGTTCACGGGACCGCTCCGCGACACGGCCGAGCAACTGAGCAAGGACCACCCGGGGCTGGAGGTGACGACCGAAGAGGTGCGTGGGCGCGCTCGCTCCCTGCTGAGTGCGGCCGCCGACGAGTCGGATCTCATGGTGCTCGGCTCCCGCGGGCTCGGAGGACTCGTTGGGTTCCAGGCCGGGTCTGTTTCTCTGGCCGTCGTTCGCCGCTCACACCGGCCGGTCGTGCTCGTACGCGCCGACCGGGCGGACGCCCCGGCCGCGGGAGAGGTGCCCGGACCGGCTGTCGGCGAGATCGTCGCGGGCGCCGACCTCCGACACTCGAACACGCCCGTGCTCGCCTTCGCGTTCCTGGAGGCGGCGCGTCGGGGCGTGAGGGTTCGCGTCGTGCACGGCTGGACTCTGCCCGGTCCGTCCGTGTACGCGATGGTGGCCGATCCAGGCATTGGCGAGACGGTCGGTGGCCACGTCGCATCCGCTGTGGCAGAACTGGTCCGGCCCTTGCGCAGGAGCTGACCGGACGTCCAAGTTGTCGAGGAAGCCGTCATCGGAGCCGCCGCAGTTCAGCTCGTGGACGCCTCGGAGGGCGCGGAACTCGTGGTGGTCGGGCGCCGCAGGCACCCGGCGCCGATGGGGCCCACATCGGTCACGTGCCGCACCGGTCGCCGTCGTGCCCTTCGGCTAGTCCCGAGATCCGGCGACGAGGGACAGGCAGGTGCGGCGAGACCCTGCTCAGCCGCGGCGGGCGGTCCGCACCTGTGGGCGGAGGGACCGGGCCACCTCCACGTCGAACGGTTCGGTGCTGGGGGTGAGCATCGCCGCGGCGGCCGTGGCCACCCCCAGCGCGCAGGCGCTGACGGGGTCCTCGCCGGCGGCCAGCCGCGTGGTGAGGGCGGCGACCATGCTGTCTCCCGCCCCGGCATCGCTCAGGGGCTCACCGGGCAGCGGCGGTGCGTGGAGTTCGGTGTGGCCGTGCACGGTCGAGCACAGCGCGCCCAGCGCTCCGAGGGTGGTGACGGCGATCTCGGCGGCCCCCGTGGTGAGCAGGCGCTCGTTGAGGGCTCGGGCGTCGTCGAAGCCGCTGACGGGGTGGCCGGTCAGGGTCTCGGCCTCGGTTCGGTTGCACCTGAACAGGAACACGCCTGCGGCGAGCGCTGCCGGGAGCGCCGGCCCGGAGGTGTCGAGGATCAGCCGGGATCCGGCGTCCCCGACCCGGCGGGCGACGGCAGCGTAGTAGTCGTCCGGCAGCCCGGCGGGCAGGCTGCCGCTGGCGACGACGTACGAGGGACTGCCGGCCACGAACCGCTCCAGCACCTCCAGGCACCGCTCTCCCTCGTGCCGGTGCAGGCGCGGGCCGGGCGGCACGATGTGGAAACTGCGGCGCGATTGCGTCTCGAAGAGCACGAGCGCTTCGCGGGTGTCGTCGGCGATGTCGACGGCGACGTGGTCGATGCCCTCTTCGTCCAGCAGCCGGTTGACGCGCAGGCCGACCTCGCCTCCCGCGGTGTGGACGGCGGTGGCCCGTCCCCCGAACCGCACGACGTGACGGGCGACATTGATCCCTCCGCCCCCGACGGCCACCGACCTGACCCGCGCACGGTTCTTGCCGATGCCCTCCAGGCGATCGACCTCCCAGCAGAGATCGACCGCAGGATTCATCGTCAAGGTGAGGATCGACGGCCCGGAGGCACTCCCCGATCCCCCCGCACCGTCGGGAGTCTCGGCTGTGGAGGGGGACGGAGTCGCGGCCGTGTTCATCGCGGTGCCCTGGAGGCCGCGCTGGCGCCTACCCCGCGCACCACCTGCTGGGCACGGCCCCGCTCACGGCGGCCTGAGGAGACCGGGGCCTGATCCCACGCGCTGAGGTCAATTCCGAGCGTGGCCGCGGCCTGGGAGAGCTTCGAGTCCTGACGATCGTGCCGACCGTTGATCGGATGAGGCATTGCCATGCCCGCTGTCCTCTCGCGCTGGCTGCCGGATGCCGTTCTCAGCCTGGTGCTGTGGCTGCTCGGGCCTCAAGTACGGTGATCGTGAGCCCACCGTCGGCCAGGGACGCGCTGCTGTTCAGCCCTCACCCCCGAGGGGAGTACGGCCCGGCACCCGAATAGGCCGGACCGGCGCATGACGTACCCGTGGCCCACCCGGGAACTGGTCCGTGCGGCCGAAGGTCTCGTCCAGCTCCACTGGCCCGGCGCCGCCCGGGCGAGATCAACGTATTCACCTCCGTGGACAGCGACACGTCCGACCCGGCTCCCATACTGGAACAGTCTGACGTCTCCTGCATTCCGGCTCACGGCTGGGTCTGTTCCCCGGCTGGTAGTTCTGACGGGGGCATCGGGTAGCCGGTGACCGCTGCGGCATCCGGGCAAGATCCTGGTGAACTTTCGGACCGGTCTGGGGCGAGGCACCCTGGGACCGGGCAGGCAGCTCGGGTGGGCGCAGCGGCCATCGGTCGAATTCACCATCGACTCGTCGACCTCGCTCTCGCCCTGCTCCACGACCCCGTACGCGGCGATCTCCGCCCCTGGACGGACAAGAAGGGGCCGGGAGGGCGATGGCCCTCGGGCGGAGCGGCGGCGCGCGGGACGATGGGGACCTTTGGTCCCGATCGCGGTCCCGGGCGGCCCTCGCCCGGGCGCGTCGGCAGTGCCATCGTGAGTGGTGTCTCCCGTCGGCTTATCGGTTGGAGGAACCGTGGAAAGCACCTTCCGCACCCCGGATTCCAGTTCAGTGGTTGTTGGCGTCGACGGCTCGAACGCGGCACGTACGGCCGCCATGTGGGCAGCAGCAGAGGCCGCATGCCGCGACCGCCCCCTGCACATCGTCTACGGGGCCGACACCGACGGCAGGACCCTCTACCTGTCGGCGGAGATCATCGAACGGGTCCGCGCCAACGGCCGGGAACTCCTGGACGAAACGGCGAAGGCTGTTACCGACCAGTACCCAGGTCTGCGCGTGAGCACGGAGTTCAGCCGAGCCGACGCCGTCAGCACCCTCCACCGGGCCGGTGCCCTGCACGGCACCATCGTGGTGGGCAATCGCGGCGTCGGCGGATTCGACTCGCTCATGCTCGGCTCGGTCGGCCTGGACGTCGCGGCTGCCGCCATGACCCCGGTCGTCATTGTCCGGGGCCTCGACGGGGCCGAGGAGACCGGAACCGTCCTCGCCGCCATCCGAGACGAGCACGACCTCCTGTACGCCCGCTACGCCGCGTGCGAGGCCGTACTGCGCAAGGGATCGCTCCGACTCCTGCACGTCTGGAACATCCTGCAGTCCGTAGGCCTGGTTGTGAGCATGCTCGACGACGTCGACGAGATCGCGGCCACGCACGCGGAAGCCTTGCGTGCCGTCACCGACGCGGTCCGCGACGAGTTCCCCGACCTCGAGGTGCGGGCCGACGCCGAGAAGAGCATCTCCGTGGCCGGCGTCCTGGTCGAGGCTTCCCGCCACGCCGACCTGCTCGTCATGGGCGGCCGCCGGGTCCCCGGCGCCCTCGGAATGACCCGCAGCCTGGGCAGGGCCACGCACGGCGTCCTGCACCACGCGCACTGCCCCGTCCTCCTCATTCCCCGGATGGGCAGCGACTTCGGGAGCAGGCCATGACCGGCCGCAAGGGCCGAGACATCGTCGTCGGGATCGACCCAGCCAGGGACTGGCATCTGCCCCTCGCCTGGGCCGCCGACGAGGCGCACCGCCGTCGGCTTCCCTTGCACCTGGTGCTCGCGGTGGCGCCGCAGCACGACACCCACCACGTCGACGACACCCCGGGCCACATGGCCCTGCGACGGGCGGGAGCCGACAGGCTCGACCAGGCTCGCAACTGGGTACACGCCCGTCACCCGGAGGTGGACGTCACCGGCGACCTGCTCCACGGGTTCCCCGCCCCTGTCCTGGGCAGGGTGGCCAAGGAGGCCCGGCTGGTCGTGCTCGGCTCGCGACACCTGAGCCGCACCGCGGAGTTCTTCAGCGCGGGCTCCATCGTGGTCCCCGTCAGCGCCCAGGCCAGTTGCCCGGTCGTCGTCGTGGGCGAGGGGGAGCACATCAGCCGGCAGCCGCCCTACGTGGCCGTCGGCCTCGACGGAAGCGCATCGGCCACGGCCGCGCTGACATTCGCCTTCGACGAGGCGGACCTGCGCGGAGCGGCGCTCCGGGTCGTCTGCGTGTGGCAACCAGCCCTGTTCGTGCCGAACGACGAGGGAGTCGCCCTGCGAGCCCACCGCGCATTGCTTTCCGAGGCCACCGCCGGCCTGTCGGACAAGTACCCCGACGTGCACGTCACCCACGAGGCCATGACGGGCCACCCGGTCGAGGAACTGGCGCGGGCGGCCGAGCACGCGCCGGCCCTGGTGGTAGGCCGCCGGGGTCGCGGCGGATACACCGGAATGCGCCTCGGTTCCGTCGTCCACGGCCTCCTGCACCGTGCGCACTGCCCTGTGATCACCGTGCCGAGCGAATGACGCCGCCATGACCATACGTACGACCACCACGCGGCCTGTCGGCTTCCCGGCGGGACCGGGGCTCACCCAGGCCGAAGCCGAGCGCCGCCTGGCCCGGTACGGCAGGAACGAAGTCGCACCCCCACGGTCCACGCCGCTGCACCGACGGGTGCTGGCCCAACTCCGCGACCCGTTGATCATGGTGCTCCTCGGGGCCATGGTGCTGACCATGGCGATCGGGGACCACCCGGACGCCGTCGTCATCGGCCTGGTGGTCGTCTTCAACACGACCGTGGGAGTGGCGCAGGAAGTCCGGGCGGACCGCGCTGTCGCCGCGCTCTCCGCCCTCTCCGCCCCGCACGCGAGAGTGCTGCGCGACGGCACCCCGCACGAGGTTCCGGCGGCACTGGTGGTGCCGGGTGACGTCCTGCTGCTGGGGGAGGGGGACATCGTCGCCGCAGACGCCGACCTGACCGAGGCATCCGCACTCCTGGTGGACGAATCCATGCTCACGGGCGAATCCGAGCCGGTGGACAAGACGGCGGACGACACGGTCAGCGCAGGCACCGTCGTCGTCCGTGGCCGAGGGTCCGCTACCGCGACCGCCACGGGGCCGGCGAGTGCCCTCGGGCGCATCGCGGCTCTCCTCGACACGGGCCGGGACCTCACCCCGCTCCAGCGTCGCCTCGCCTCACTGGGCCGGATCCTGGCGGCCGTCACCATCGCCCTGTGCGTGCTGTTCTTCGCCCTGGGCCTGGTGCGTGGCCTCCCGTGGAGCACGATGGCCGTGACCTCCATCAGCCTGGCTGTCGCCGCAGTGCCGGAGTCCCTCCCCGCCGTGGTCACACTCGCCCTCGCGCTCGGAGCGCGCCGGATGGCAGCCCGCAACGCCCTGGTCCGCCGTCTGCCGGCCGTGGAAACCCTTGGCTCCGTGAGCATCCTGGCCACGGACAAGACGGGCACCCTCACCGAGGGGCGCATGGTGGTCCAGCACCTGTGGACGCCCTCCGGCACCGCAGATGTGACCGGCAGCGGCTACGAGCCGCTGGGAAGCCTGACCCGAGAAGGGCAGCCCCTGGCGGCAGACCAGCTCCGGCCACTGCAGGAACTGCTCACGACGGCGGCCCTGTGCAACGACGCCGGCCTGCGGCCCCCCGGAAAGGGCTCGGACATGTGGACGGCTGTGGGCGATCCGATGGAGGCCGCGCTGCTGGCGGCAGCCGCGAGAGCGGGTTGCCCGGACCAGGCCGCCCTGCACCGGGACTGTCCCCGGTTCGCGGAAGCTCCCTTCGACAGCCTCCGCAAGCGTATGACCACACTGCACCATCTTCCGGACGGAAACGTCCTGGTATGCCTCAAGGGCGCGCCAGAGGCGGTACTGACCGCCGAGGTGCTTGCCGCACCGCAGGAGCTTCTGGACGGGGCCCACCGTCAGGCCGCTCTTCTGGCCGCGCAAGGCTTTCGGGTCCTGGCCGTGGCAGGAACCGAGCGGCTCGTGTGGGACCGGCCGGCTCCCGAGGCCGAGCACGGACTGAGCCTCCTGGGCCTCGTCGCCATCAGTGACCCGCCCAAAGCGTCGGCCGCCACGACCCTGGAAGCATGCCGCGCGGCGGGCATCACCCCCGTCCTGATCACCGGCGACCATCCGGCGACGGCCCAAGCCATCGCCGTGCGTACCGGCCTCGTCGAGGACGGATCCGCCAGTGAGGTCCTCACCGGGCCGGAACTGGCCGCGGCCCCGGACACCGACCTGACCCGGATCCGTGTCTTCGCCCGGACCGACCCGCAGCAGAAGCTGGACATCGTCCGCGCATGGCGCGCCCGGGGCGCTGTAACGGCCATGACCGGGGACGGCGTCAACGACGGCCCCGCCCTCCACCAGGCCGACATCGGTGTGGCCATGGGCGCCCGCGGAACCGAGGTCGCCCGCCAGGCGGCGGACCTCGTGCTCACCGACGACGAGCTGTCCACCGTGGTGAAGGCCGTAGAGGAAGGCCGCCGCGTCTACGACAACATCCGGCGCTTCCTCGTCTACGCCATGGCGGGCGGAGCCGCCGAGATACTGGTGATGCTGGCAGGCCCGGTGCTCGGCCTGGCGTTGCCCCTGCGGGCAGGACAGATCCTGTGGATCAACCTCCTCACCCACGGGCTGACAGGCGTGGCCATGGGCGCCGAACCCGTCACCCCGCAGGCCATGCGACGCTCACCGCGCCCGCCCGGACAGCACATCCTGGCCGCGGGCGTGTGGCAACGCCTCCTGGTACTCGCCGCAGTCGTGACGGCCTTGAGCCTGGCTGCCGGCATCGCCGCACGTGCCATGGACCTGCCCTGGCAGAGCGTGCTCTTCCTGGCCCTGCTGGCGGCCCAGCTCGGCGTGGCCCTGGGCCTGCGCGCCCGACTGCTCACCACACAGAACCTCTTCCTCCCCGCCTCCGTGGCAGCCTCCGCGCTCCTGGCGGCGGCCGCTCTGTACGTGCCCGCACTCCAGTCCCTGCTGGACACCGAGCCCGTGGGTTGGTCCGGTGCGGGGCTCGCCGCCGCGGCCGGTCTCGGGGCGCTCATCGCCGCCCGGATCCTCCGGGGCGCGTTCCACAGAAAGGCATGATCATGAAGACGTACGTACCGGGAACCGGAGTGCACGCCGAGGTGGGCGACCAGATCGTCGTGGGTGGCTCCACCGCCGGAAGGCCAGGCCGCGACGGCGAAGTCATCGCCCTCCATCATGAGGACGGCACCCCGCCCTACGACGTGCGTTGGTCCGACACGGGTCGTACCACCGTGTTCTTCCCCGGCCCGGACGCCCACGTCCGGCACCTGCATGCCGAGTAGGGCAGGCCCCGCCGTACGGAGCAATAGCACCCAGACCGGAAGGGGCATCCTGCCGAGACTACCGTGGAGGTGGTCGCCCGGCACGGCCTCCGATGGCCGGAGGGCTCCTCGAAGAGCGCCAAGTCCGCATCGACGAGGTCCGGGGCACTCGCGACCGGCTGAACGGCCTGCTGGAGGCCGTCATGTCGGTCGGCCGTGAGCTCGACCTGCCCCACGTTCTGCACGGTATCGTCGAGGCCGCCGTCGTCCTCGTGGACGCCGAGTACGGCGCACTGGGTGTCAACGGTGACGACTGGAGGCTCGCCGGTTTCGTTTCGGCGCTTCGCCCAAACTGCGCTCCCGCACCGTCGAGGCCGTGGCCGAAGCCGCGGCAGCCCTCGGCTTCGCCCTGGCCCTGCGCATGGAGGGCCTCATCGACACGGACGCATCACCCGAAGTCGCGGACGAGATGCCCGCCGTCATCGGGGAGGCCCTGACGAACCACCGCCCGTCACGCCGAGGCCACCCGTTCTGAGGCGTCGATCGTTGCCGCCGACGGTGTCCTCACCGTCACCGTGCCCCCGCCGGTCGCGGGTCAGAGGAAACTGCCGCTGCCGTAGGGCGCGTACAGATCAAGCAGGCGGATCCGAGCGGCTTGTAGCCGATGGGCGAGGACCTGCCCCACCCAATGGCCCAGGGCCGAGCCGAAGGTGGTATCGGAATCCATCAGGGATCGGACCTCCACCGCGTCGAACTCGTAGGCACGGACCGGTGTCATCGCCTCGGCGCCGAGGCGCCACGTATGGGCTTGTACAGCCACGAGCAGCCGACCAGCTCCCCGGCCCCGAGGGTCTCGATGACAGCCGCGCGTCGACCGGGAACGTGCACGTCCAGGGTCACGGTGCCCGACCGGACGATCCAGAACCGGTCCGCACGACCCCCCTCGTGGAAGAGGCGGGTCCCCTCGTCGAGGTTGACCTCGCGGGCGAACTCCATCAAGCGCGAACGGCGGTCGGCCGGCAGCGCGGCATTGATGCGGATGGGAGAAGGAGTGCTCATGAACGGCCTCCTGATTCGGGTCCATATCCAGTTTTGGCAAGTGGGTCTGCCCGGGGTATGGGTCCTGTGGGCCCAGGCAGGGACCGAACGGCCTATGCCTGGGCGCGTCGGGAACGGGGACGCTGGAGAGCACACCGCGACCCCGCCCCGGTCCCATGGACGGAGGGTGCCAACGATGGAGAACCGCCCGGTCGGCAGCGCCGCCGTCGCTCCTGCCGGCCCTACGCTCCGGAGACGAACGGAAGAGATCGGCGCCGAGGAAGCGCTCCGGCTGCTCGGAACCGTCGGACTGGGCCGCATCGTGTTCACCCGCCATGCTCTGCCTGCCGTGCGCCCCGTTAACCATCTCCTTGACGACGGCGACATCATCGTCCGCGTTCAGGACGGCTCGACACTGGCGGCCCTGCTCACGGCCCCGGACAGTCCGGACGTCGTCGTGGCCTACGAGGCCGACGCCATCGACCCTGACACCCGTCTGGGCTGGAGCGTGGTGGCCACCGGCTATGCCAGCGCCGTCACCGACCCGACCGAGCTGAACCGCTATGCGCAGCGCCTCAAGTCCTGGGCCGACGCACCGTCATCAGATGCCGTTCGGATCAGACCGGGCGTGGTCACCGGCTTCAGGCTCCGGGCAGTCAATCCGTAGCTGCCCCGATCAGGATCCGCGAGAAGCGGGCGGGCTCTTTCCTTGCTTTCGTGCGCGCGGGCCGATCTCGTCCCGGGGGCCGGGGGGCTCCTCGAGGACGCTCCAGGCGACCGGGCCGAGCAGGTCCGCCACCCTGCGGAAGACGTCCATGAGCAGGTCGTCCACGGTCAGCATGCCCACGACTCGCCGCCCGTCCAGGACAGGCAGGCGCCGGACGCCGCTGTTGCGGAACGTCTGGTACGCCGCGTGGATGTCCTGGGCGGCATCGACGGTGACAGCCGGAGCGGTCATGACCGCTCCCACAGGATCATCGCGGTCGAACTCTCCGGCCACGGCGCGCACTGCGATGTCACGGTCGGTGACAATGCCGCGCAATACTGTTCCCTCCGTCACGACCAAGCAGCCGACGCCGTGGAGGTCCATGCATCGGGCCGCCTCCCCGATCGTCGTGGTGGCGTTGACGGACACGGCGGGGGCGGACATGTACGCGGACACGTTCATCGTCCGGCTCCTTCCCACTGGATCCATGTGGTTGACCGTAGGACGGTGTGCCGGAGTCGGCGAGGGCCGAGCGGACCCCCGTTGTGGGACCGCATGGCCCTGTGCGCTCCGCCCCGGCGGCAGACCATGACATGAGGACAGACCGACCTGTTCCGAGGTGATCTGACATGGCATCCACAACATGGACCACCCCAGGGGTGTTCACCGGCTCCGGCGGGGTGCTCACCGCCGAAGCGGGATCCCTCACCGGGGAACTGACGGTCCGCACCACCTGGGACGCAGGGCAGGCACATGTTGCCGTCCAGTACGCGGGCGCGTCGAAGTGGTGCACGCTGGTCGGCAGTCCTGTGCCCTGCCCGTCCTCCGAGGAGGCTCGCTCGGTACAAGAGTGCGCGGTGGAGGCCGTGCGCACCAGGGGACCTGTCCCCTTCGCGCCGTGGCCGCTCACCCCCGCGGTTCATCGTGGAACGGACGAGGTGCCGGCTCACGCCGCCGGATGAGCGCACGTCGATGAGCCGGCTTGACCGCGCATGCCTGGCCAGGGCCGGCCATGGACCGTGGGGAGATTCCACGGCAGGCTCCTGTCGGCCTGGATGCATGATCTTGAGCGTCGCGCAGGCGCGGCCTGCACTTGCCTGGGGTCGGACTGCCTGCGGGGACCTGAACGCGAACGACGGCCCTTGCCGCCGGGCACGGTAGGCAGGGCCGTCACACGGATCCGGCCCCAGATGGCGGGGCCGGGACACGCGCCGGTACCTCCGACGCGAACCCGCGGCCGCCGGTCACATCCGCTGGGCCGTTCAGGTGTGCAGGCGGCTGTTGATGCCGTCGTGGCCGTCGGCGCCCTCTTCGTCGAACCAGTAGTCACCGGCGGCCAGGTAGCGGAAGGAGTGCTCCCTGCCTTCGGGCAGGGCAACGGTCACGGCCCGGGTGCCGTCACGGCGCGGCGCCAGCGTATGGGCGCCGGGCTGCCAGTCGTTGAAGTCGCCGACCACGCTGACCGGGCCGGGCGGGGAATCGGCGGGCAGGACGAAAGTGACCTCGGTGCGGTTCTTGCGCGGCTTTCGCTCCAGCATGGAAGGAACTCCTCACAGCGGGGACAAGGGGCCGCATTCATCCTCGGGGCCCGCCCAGCCCTGCGCCTCTCGACGCGTGCCGCTCCTTTGCGGGCATCACCCGTCCGCCACGATCTGCCATTGAAATGATGCGATCGGTGACAGTGCGTGTGAGCGTGGACGGGAGGAAATCCCAGGCATTGAGGAGCCGCAGGGTCATGGGCGGAATGCACGACAAGCGCCGGAAACCCGGCCTGGGGCGCGAGTAGACGGAAGCCATGCGCCGCCCCGGCCGGGACCCGGTCCATCCTGGGACCGCCCAGTCCTCCCGGAGGAAGCGCGGTGAGGACCCGGAACGCGAGCACCGCCGCGAGGAAGAGCAGCTCCGAGACAAGCGCGACCTGCCGGAGGAACACTTCTGAGCCAGGCTGGACCCCACGCACGCAGGGCTCGGCCGGGAGGTAGCCACCCGGCCGAGCTCTGTCATGTCCGGCGCCGGAATGCGACACCGAAACGAAATGGCCGAGAAGACGGCAGCCCGGGGCTCAGCGCTCGCCGGCTGCCGCGCACGTCGGCTGGTGAGGTGGCTCGGGGTGCGGGTCACGTGCTGCGCTGGTCGTGGGTGTCCTGGCGGAGCTGGTCGGTGTGGCGGGTGAGGGCGTCGAGGCGTTCGGCGAGGGCGGCGTCCTCGGGTCTCAGATGGGGCCGGGTGTCGGTCAGGGGGCGAACGAGGCGGGCGGCGTCGTTGTCGGCGAGGGCCAGGTTCAGGTCTCCGATGGCAGTCTCGGCGCCGCCCGGAAGGCTGGTGAGTGCGGTGATCTGGCCGGCGAGGCGGCGAAGGTCGGCCGCGTTGTCGCGGGCCCAGGCGTTCACGCTGCGCTCTGCCGCGCGGGTGTCGCGGGTGGCCTGGACGCGTTCCTCGCCGGTGCTGCCGTCCCTGCCGGGCCGCAGGCGCAGGTAGCGCCGTTCGGCGGCCTGTCGGCCGGCGACGCCGAGGGGGCCGGCGAGGTCGGCCCAGCTGGCCCCCCGGCCGCGGGCGGTTTCGATCAGGCCGCTCTCCCAGCCGGAGAGCTGCTCGCGAATCTCGCGCAGCATCAGCAGCGCGGCCAGGGCCGGGTGTGGGCCCGAGTCCGGCTCGGACACTGCCGTCGTAGTCCTCGGTGATCCCGCGTTTGATCCCTGCGCGTCCTTGAGGGCCCGGTCGATGGCCTCCAGCGCCGCGGCCGCGGCGAGGAAGGGAACCGGTGCCGGCGGCTCGACGGCCTCGTTCATGGCACTCAAGTTCTCTCCCGCGGCGCTGCGAGCTGACCTGGGGTCCCAGCGGAACGCCCCTGCGTACCTCTTCTCGGCGTCCGAGCTGCTCGACCGGGCGGCGGACCTCCTCGCGGAATCGGCAACGCTTGTGCGCGACAATGAGCGGCGGTGGCGTGTGTTCGGCGCTCGCGTCCGCCGGCTGCCGTCCGACTGAAGCGGCTCCGTCGTGCAGCGCATCCGCTCATCTCGTAGAGACGGCAGACGATGCGCAGGCCGACATGCGACCAGGTGGCAGGTGGTGACAACCGCAGGCCGACGTGCGGTCGACCCGCTGGGCGGACTCTTGGAGCACGGCCCCGTATGCGACCTCCGCCGGAGTCCGGGCCATGCGCTGCGCCCGGCGGAGGCCCGCGTGACACCCGAGCCGTGGCGCAGAACGGCACGGGTGTCTTCCGGGTGCCGGTCAGGCGAGGGTGAGGATGAGCTTTCGAGTTTTTCCTCGGTCATGGGGGCGCTGGGTTTCGTCGGCGTTGTTCACGCGCTGGCGCATGCCGCCGGCAACGCATCAGTACCCCTGGGGGGATTTTCGGCGCTGTCCCGGGGAGGCTCCCTGCTCGCTGCGCGTCGGCCTGGGCCAGGGCACAGACTGGTGGGGTGGGCGCCATGGATGCGATTGAGCTCAGGGGACTGACCAAGCGATACGGGGCCGTGGTCGGGGTGGAGGAACTCACGCTCGGCATCGGTCGGGGCGAGGTGTTCGGCTTCCTCGGGCCCAACGGGGCGGGCAAGACCACCACGCTCAGGTGCCTGACGGGTTTGCTGCGCCCAACCGCCGGACACGTCCGGGTGCTGGGGATGGACCCGCTCGCCGATCACCGCCGGGTGGCTCGGGAACTCGGCTATCTCCCGGGTGAGCTGCGGCTGTACCCGGAGCTCACCGGGGCGCAGACCCTCGACCTCCTGTGTTCACTCCAAGGCCGGCCCTGCACGAGGCGAGCTGAGCTGTGCGAGCGGCTGGGGCTGACGCCCGCGGTCCTGCGACGCACGGTGGGCGGGTACTCGCGCGGCATGAAGCAGAAACTGGGCC
This sequence comes from Streptomyces sp. CLCI03, assembly GCF_053615355.1. Classification (NCBI taxonomy): domain Bacteria; kingdom Bacillati; phylum Actinomycetota; class Actinomycetes; order Kitasatosporales; family Streptomycetaceae; genus Streptomyces; species Streptomyces sp. CLCI03. The sequence goes on from NZ_CM132132.1 coordinate 7,787,483, forward strand.
TGGTGCAGGCGCTGCAGCACGATCCCCAGCTGGTGGTCCTGGACGAGCCGACCGAGGGGCTGGACCCTCTGGTCCAGGAAACGTTCTTCGAGTTGATGGAGCAGGCAGCGGCCGACGGCCGCACGGTGCTGTTGTCCAGCCACGTGCTGCCGGAGGTGCAGCGGGCCTGCGGACGCGTGGCGATCGTCCGGGAAGGGCGCCTGGTAACCGTGGAGAGCGTGGCCGCCCTCCGGGAGGCGCGGGCGCGGCGGATTCGTCTGGCCTTCGCTGACGGGAAGGGGATGCGCCCTTTGGGGCGCGCGGAACAGTGGGCGCCCCGCTGGGAGGGCGACCGGGTGGAGCTCCTCGTACCCCCGAGCGAGGTGGTGGAAGCACTGCGTGAGCTGCTGGCTTTGGGGGTGGCCGACGTCATCGTGGAGGAGGCGGGTCTGGACGAGGCGTTCCTGGATCTGTACCGCAACGGCAAGGCGGAGGAGGCCGCGCCGTGAAGACGCGGTGGCCCCTGCTGTGGCTGGCACTGCACCGGCGTCGGCGGATGCTGGTGGCCCTCATGGTGGGGATGGTCGCTTTCGAGGCCCTGATCGTGGTGGTGGCGAACACGATCGCACCCGGGCAGCTCTTCTCTGCGGGCGGGAAGGGCCCTCCGTCGGCGTACCGTGCGTTCAGCGGCTCGGGCGGAGACGTATCGATCGCCAGCTACCCGGGGCTGCTCGGGGCCGGATTGGTGCATCCCTTCTGGATCGCCATGCAGTTGACCGCTATCGGGGCGCTGGCCGCGGCCGCGGTGGCGGCCGACGTGGAATCCGGGACGATCGAGCTCATCGTGGTGCGCCCCGTGAGCCGCAACCGGCTCCTCGCCGAGCGGACCGCCGCCGTGGTGATCGCCGCCCTCGCCCTCAACACCTCAGCGACGTTGACGGTGGCGGCAGGCGTCTGGTTGTCCCCGGACATCCACCGGGACGTGCCGTTGAGCGGTGTCTTCGCGGCGGGGCTGATGGGGTGCGGCTTCGCGCTGTGCCTGGCCGGACCGGCCCTGGCCGTGTCGGCCTGGGGGAGCCGACGCGCGCAGGTGATCGGTGCGACGATCGCCATCGGGGCGGTCGGCTTCGCGGTGAACTTCATCGCGCTGGCTTGGTCGAAGGCGGCGCCCCTGCGATTCATCAGCCCCTTCCACTACTACACACCGGGTGACGCACTGGCACAGGGACATGTGCTGTGGCCGCAGCTGGGAGTTCTGGTCGGGGTCGGAGTCGTGGGGCTCGTTCTCGGCCACGCGTTGCTGATGAAGCGGGACCTGGCCCCGTAAGGCTGACATGGCGCTTACGCAGAGGCGGGGCCTTCGAGCCGGCAGTGCACGCCGACCACACCTTCGACGGCCCGGGCGAGGCGCGTGGCCACGGGGATGAGGTGCGGGTCGCGGGTCCTTCCCGACAGGGTGACGATCCCGTGCGTGACGTCGACCGTGATGTCACGGTGCGAGAGGGGGAAGAGACGATCGACGACCTCGCGGCGGACCTCGGCGGCCAGGTCGTCGTCGGCGCGGAGGAAGACCTTCAGGAGGTCGGCGCGGCTGACGATGCCGAGGAGGGTGCCGTCGGCGTCGACGACTGGAAGCCGTTTGATGTGGCGGTCGGCCATCAGGCGGGCGGCCTGGGGGAGCGTGGCGTCGGGGCGGATCGTGACGGCGGGTGTGGTCATCAACTGCTCGGCGCGGACCGATCCGGCCTTCGCGGTGTCGCCGAGGCGGCGCATCTGCTCGATGAGGCTCGGTCCGTGTTCGTGGAACTCCTCCTTGGTGAGGAGGTCGGCTTCGGAGACGACGCCGACGACATGGCCTTCGCCTTCGATGACCGGGACCGCGGTGACCTTCCAGCGCTCCATCGCGGTGGCGATCTCCTTGAATTCGGCGGCGGCGGTGACGGTGACGACGGTCTTCGTCATGACGTCGTTGACGGTGTACGGGGTGGAGGTCATGGCTGGTCCTCAGCGGGCGTAGGCGAGCGGCATGTCGCTGTGGTGGGGCGCGAACAGGTCGAGGATCCGGGTACGGGCCGAGTCGAGGCGACGGGCGATGACTGCGGCGACAGCGGTCGATATGCAACGGCCCACGGCGGCGTTCTCGTCGCAGAGCTTCCGTACGGCCTCGGCGTCGAATTCGAGCGCCCGAACGGGGTGGGTGGTGACGGCGCCGAGGTGCCAGGAGTAGGGCGGGACCATCCATGACCAGCCGAGGAGCTCTCCTGAACCGAGGGTGTCGACGACGGCGGCCTTGTGGCCGGGGACGTGCAGGTCGAGGTCGACGGTGCCGTTCTCGATGATCCAGAAGCGGTCGGCCCGCTGCCGTTCCTTGAAGATGCGGGTTCCGGCGGGGATGTCCACGCGGTGGGCGTGGGCGAGCAGAGCCTGGCGTGCTTCGGGTTCCATCTCGTCGAGGAGAGTGGTCATGGCGGTCATGGTGTGCCTCCAGCCGTTCCCCTTCAGGGTCGTGCCGGTCTCTTGGGGTGCGGGAGGGCCTCGCGGTGCATACCGCAGGGCCCATACGGCCCGGGTCAGCGGACCAGGACGGCCTCGCCGGATTTGGGTACGACGGCCGTCCATCCCAGCTCGTGGTCGATGCGGTCTCGGAGGGTCTCAGCGGCGGTCTCCTCGCCATGGACGAGGTAGGTGGTGTGTGGGGGCGGGGCGTCGCGCAGCCAGTCGATGATCTGGTCGGCGTCCGCGTGGGCGGAGAAGTGGGGTACGTCGGCCACCTCGGCGCGTACGGGAACGTACTCGCCGAACATCTTGAGGGTGCGGACTCCGTCGACGAGGTCACGCGCTCGGGTGCCGGCCGCGGCGAAGCCGACGATCACGACGGCGTTGCGGGGGTCGGGCAGCAGCCGGTGCAGGTGGTGCAGGACCCGGCCGCCGGTGGCCATGCCGGCGGAGGAGACGATGACCGCGGGGCCTGTGGTGCTGTTGATGTCGATGGACTCCTGGACGGTACGGGCGGCCAGGAAGGGCTCTGGGCTGAACACCGCCTCGCCCTGGGCCAGGATCTCGGGCCGCAGTTCGGGAGCGCGGGACCGCAGGGCGTCGCGGTACACGTCCAAGGCGGCCAGGGCCATGGGGCTGTCCACGTAGACGGGCACGTGGCGGGGCAGCGTGCCGTCGCCGCGCAGCTCGGCCAGCTCGTGCAGGACGACCTCGGTCCGGTCGATCGCGAATGCCGGGATGACGACGGTTCCTCCTCGCGACAGCGTTCGGGTGATCACGGCAGCGAACTCGCGCCGTGCCGTCTCGTGGTCGTGGCGGCGGTCGCCGTAGGTGGACTCCATCAGCAGCACGTCGGCGCCGGTGAACGGCTCCGGGGGCAGCAGCAGGGGGTGCCCGGGACGACCAAGGTCGCCACTGACGGCCAGGGTGTGGCCGTCCTCCAGCGTGAGGTGGGCCCAGGCTGAGCCGAGGATGTGTCCGCCGTGGTGCAGCGTCAGCTTCGTTCCGGCCATGAGCTCGATCTCGCTGCCGACCTCGACCGGGTCGAAGAACTTCAACGTGTTCTCGACGTCCGAGTCGTCGTAGAGCGGCTTGGCGGGGCGGTGCTTGGACCAGCCGTGACTGTTGGCGTGCTCGGCGGCCTCCATCTGGAGGCGGGCACTGTCGCGGAGCACGATCTCGGCGAGGCGGGCCGTACCGGGGGTGCAGAGGATCGGACCACGGAAGCCGTGCCGGACCAGGCGCGGCAGATAGCCGCAGTGGTCCAGGTGAGCATGGGTCACGACCACGGCGCGGAGGTCGGAGGCGTCGAAGCCGGGCTTGTCCCAGTTGCGACGGCGCAGGTCCGCGAAACCCTGGAAGAGCCCGCAGTCGACCAGGATGCGGGCGTGGTCGCTCTCGACGAGGAACTTGCTGCCGGTGACCGTGCGTACCGCACCGAGCAACCGGAGGAGTGCAGGTCTGGGCGAGGTGGTAGCGGGGCGCGGGGCTGTCTCGGACATGACCCGCCCTCCCTTCGGTAAGGGGATCCGGTTCTCACCATTGCACCGTGTGTAAGGGCCGACAGGGGGCCGACAGGCCCACGCAGGGGACCGACCGGCCCATGCGTAGGTGGTCGAGCCCGGTTCAGCCTGGCGGTGCAACCTCCTTAACGTATGCAAGGGAAGAGGGGAGCGTCGTGAAGACACTCGCCTTCCAGGGCCCGGACAGACGCAGTCGGCGCGATCGTCCGTGCCGACGCCGTCACCGTCCGCGGCCTCGACGAGAGCATCGCCGAAGGCGACGTGCCCGAGGTGAATTCGGTCAGGATCCTCGGCACGGGACGTATCGGCCCGGCACCCATCGTGACCGCCGGTCTCCACAGCTCCGGCACACATTGCCACGGTTCCGGCCACCCAGCCCTGACACCGAGAGGACGTGAAGACAATGAGGAGAACCCAGCACGGGCCTGGCGCCACAGAGGCGCCGGCCGGACGTACTGACCTCGGGCGGCGGATCGCCATGCACCGTGAGGAACTCGGCCTCACCCGGGACGAACTGGGTGAGCGCTGCGGCGCTGACGGCGCGTACATCACCTACCTGGAGGAACACGCGGCAGCGCCGGCGATCGGCTCCCTTCTGCGACTCGCCGACGCGCTCGGGACGACCGCCACGGAACTCTCCGGCGCGACGACGGAGTACCCGCCAGGCAGAGGCACGGCCGTGCGGGATGCCAAGCTGGTCGAGTTGTCCGACGGCGAGTGCCGACGACTGCTGTCCACGCACGGCGTGGGCAGGGTCGCTGTCTTCACCCCGGAGGGTCCGGCAATATTCCCGGTCAACTACGTGGTGGCGGGCCGCGACATCGCATTCCGGACCTCGGGTGACGCGGTGCTCGCGCGGGCCGCCGGCACCGAGGTGGCCTTCGAGGTCGACCACATCGACGACGCCACGCGCCTGGGCTGGAGCGTTATGGTCGTAGGCGAGGCGGGAGGCGTCACTGACGCGGAGGAGCTCGGTCGGCTTGACGCCGTCGCGTACTCCCTGCCCTGGGCCGGCGGTCCGCGGACCCATTGGATGAAGGTCACTGCGATCCGGATCACCGGACGCAGGGTGATCAGGCCGTGAGCCCGTTTCGAGCCGTCGTCCTGGACACCGATGGGGTCCTCCTAGACTCTGCTGCGCTGCACGCCGTGGCGTGGAAGTCCGCTTTCGACGGCCGCCTCGACGCCTGGGCGACGGCCGGCACCGGCCCTCCGGGGCAGCTTCCCTTCGACGCCGAGCGGGAGTATCGGGAGCCGGTGGACGGGAGACCCCGTCTCGATGGAGCTCTCGCCCTTCTGGCTGCGCGTGGCGTAGAGCTGCCGCGAGGTAACGCTACGGATCCGCCGGGGTGCGGCACAGTATGGGCGGTCGCCGCCCGAAAGGAACACGCGTTCACGGAAGCGCTCAAGGACGGAGCCGTCGAGACGTTCGACGAGGTCAGGCCCGCACTCGGAGCGCTGCGCGCCCAGGGGATGCGATGCGCCGCCGTCTCCGCATCCAGACATGCCCGCCCTCTGCTCGAGTCGGCCCGAATCGCCCCCCTCTTCGACGTGCTCGTAGACGGGTCGGATGCCGACCAGGTGAACCTGGCGGGCAAGCCGGACCCCGCCCTGTTCCTCGAAGCGGTACGCCGGCTGCGCGTGGACCCCGTCGACGCGGCCATGGTCGAAGACTCCCCGGCCGGGGTGGAGGCAGGCCGACGCGAGCACTTCGGCCTGGTGATCGGCCTCGACCGGACCGGCGGCACGTCTGCCGCAGCGAACCTCCGTGCTCGCGGCGCGCATGTCGTGCTCCCTGACCTCACCGCCGTCGTGGACACCGTTGCCGGAGCGCAGCCGTGAACACCGCGTGGACCTGGACTTTCGACCGCTACGACCCGAAGACGGAGCAGGTGGTCGAAGCTCTCTGCACACTCGGCAACGGCCGGTTCGCTACGCGCGGAGCCGCACCCGAATCACCTGCCGACGCGGTTCACTATCCCGGCACCTACGCGGCGGGCTGCTACAACTGGCTCCGTTCACAGGTTGCGGGCAGGCAGGTCGGCAACGAGGACATGGTCAACCTCCCCGACTGGACCCGGGTGCGCTACCGCTGCCTGCCGGAGGACGGTCCGGCGGGGGAGTGGCTCACTCCCGACGATCCGAGCCTGCGCCACCATCACGTCGTGCTGGACCTGCACGCGGGGACCCTCACCCGCCGCATGCTCTTCCAGGACGGCCACGGCCGCCGGCTCGGCGTCACCCACACCCGGCTGGTTCACATGGCGGATCCCCATTTCGCGGCCCAGCAGAGCACCTTTCGCGCGTCCGGATGGCGCGGAACCATCGAGATCCAGTCCGTTCTCGACGGTGACGTCACCAATGCCGGGGTCGCGCGGTACCGGGCCCTTGACGGACATCACCTCACCAGCCACCGTGCGGGTGTCGGAGCGGACGGCATCGCCCGGCTCTCCTGCGAGACCACATCGTCCCGCATCCGTATCGGTATCGCGGTACGCACGTCCTCCCGGCCCCTGACAGCAGTGAGCCTGAGCTGCACAGAGGTGGCGACGGCGCAGACCTTCCGGTTGCCGATCTCCCGTGGTCACCCTGTCGTCGTTCTCAAGTCGGCAGCTCTCTACAGCTCGTTGGACCGGCCGGCGGGAGATCCGCTCGCGTCTGCGGTCGAACACGTCACGCACGCACCAGGCTTCGCGACCGCGCTCGCCGGCCACACGGCAGCCTGGGCAAACCTCTGGAGCCGAGGCGAAGTCAAGGTGCCCGGTGAGGCCGGCCGGATCCTGCGCCTCCACGCCTTCCACGTCCTGCAGACCCTCTCCCCGCACACGGCGGAGCTCGACGCCGGAGTACCCGCCAGGGGCCTGCACGGAGAGGCATACCGGGGCCACGTCTTCTGGGACGAGCTGTTCGTCATGCCCTACCTCACCCTGCACTTTCCCGAGGTCGCACGCGCCGTGCTCATGTACCGTCACCGGCGCCTCCCCGCAGCCCTCGCCGCAGCACAGGGAGCTGGCAGCCCGGGCGCGATGTTCCCTTGGCAGAGTGCCAGTTCAGGGCGAGAGGAGACGCAGACACTACACCTCAACCCACGCTCCGGACGCTGGCTGCCGGACCACTCCCACCTCCAGCGCCATGTCGGTTCCGCCATAGCCTGGAACGCCTGGCGATACGCGCAGAGCACCGGTGACGCAGGGTTCCGGTACGGCCCCGGCGCCGAACTGCTCCTGAGCATCGCCCGATACTGGGGCGCGGTCGCCGAGTACGACGCGGACCGGCAGCGCTACCGGATCCGCGGGATCATGGGCCCGGACGAGTACCACGACGCCTACCCCGGGGCGGCCACACCCGGGGTCGACGACAATGCCTACACGAACGTGACCGCCGCATGGGTGCTGGCCCGTGGACTCGACCTGGCGGCAGCGCTGCCGCGGACGCGCATGAGCCAGTTCGAGCAGCAACTCGGCCTCGATGCGGAGGTGCTGAACCGCTGGGAGGACGTCTCCCGCCGCCTCTACGTCCCGTGGCACGGCAATGTCATCAGCCAGTTCGAAGGCTACGGAGATCTGGCCGAGCTGGACTGGGACGCCTACCGAAGGCGGTACACGGACATCCGCCGCCTCGACCGGATCCTGGAATCCGAAGGCGACACGGTCAACGGCTACCAGGCATCGAAGCAGGCCGACACCCTCATGCTCGGCTACCTCTTCCGCCCCGACGAGCTGCACGACATCTTCGCCCGGCTCGGCTACGAGCTCGACGACGACCTCTGGCACGCAACCGTCTCGTACTACTCGCAGCGCACGAGTCACGGATCGACGCTCAGCAGCCTCGTCCACGGCTGGGTCCTGGCCCGCCACAAGGGCCCCGACGCCTGGCGGTACTGCGAAGAAGCCCTGCTCGGTGACGTGGTGGACATCCAGGGCGGCACGACCGGTGAAGGCATCCACCTCGGAGCCATGGCCGGCACTCTCGACCTCATCGAACGGGGCATCGTGGGGCTCGAGGTCGGCCCCGACGGACTGCGCATCGACCCCGTCCCACTCCGGGAGGTGCCACGGTGTTCCTTCACCGTCGACTGCCTGGGGCACCGTGGCATTCGCATCCGGCTCGTCCCCGGCAGGCTGGGTATCACTGTTCCCTTCTCCCCCACGGCCCCTCCCCTTCCGCTGTACCTGCCCGGTGGACGGGCCGCGACCGTGGCCCCCGGTCGGCAGCGGTGGTTCCGCATGGAAGTCGGCTGACCAGCGGATCCCGTTCAGCGGCTCCTGTCTCCGGGGACGGCCGATGTCGCTTCGCGGCGGTCCCTCACCTCCGAGGTCAGGGCCTCCAACCGTGGGGAACCTATGGGCACAGGGCTCTCGGGGCCGTGGATGAGGCGTGCTGCCTCCGGCAGATCCACGAGGTCAGCCTCGAAGCGGGCTCTGGCCGAGGCGAGGGTGTCGGGAAGGCCGGTCCGGCGGCCGTCCCGCATCACCGTACGGAGCAGGGGCACCTTACCGTCAGGCGGTTGTTCGCCGGACAGACCGATCACATCCGCGCAGCCGGGGCCGCGGAACACCTGCTTGGGAGCCGGGGCGGTGACCTTCGCGGAGGACAGCTTCATCACCGGGCGTCCGTCGTACTGGACCAACTTGTACGCCGCGTCCAAGTAGGGAGCATCGGCGGCGACGCCCACCCGGGTTCCGACCGCGAAGACGTCGATCGGTGCCCGAGTGCGCACGAGTTCGGCGACGGAGTGTTCGTCCAGACCGCCGCTGGCGATGATGCGTACGTCGGTCAGCCCTGCCGCGTCGAGCAGCTGGCGTGAACGTTTGGCGAGCTCACCCAGATCGCCGCTGTCGAGCCGGATCGCGCAGCCCGGCCCTCGCCGGAGCTCGGCGAGAACACGGCCGGCGATTGCGACGCCGCGTGCGGTGTCATAGGTGTTGACGAGGAACGTCAGCGGGCCCGGATGGGTGCGGGCGAAGGCCCGGAAGACGTCCTCCTCGCTAGGGAAGCACTCGATGTAGGAGTGAGCCATGGTTCCGGCGGCGGGGATGCCGTATCGGGTGGCGGCGGCAACATTGCTGGTCGCGGTGAAACCGACCATGGCGGAGAGCCGGGCGGCCTGCAGCCCGGCCTGGGGGCCGTGGTCGCGGCGCAGAGAGAAGTCCACCAGGGGCCGGCCCTCCGCGGCGATCACGCAACGGGCCGCCTTCGAGGCGACGGCGGTCTGGTGGCAGATCTGGCTGAGCAGATACGTCTCGACGAGCTGGGGGAGCGGGGAGGTGACCTCCAGCAGGGGCTCCCCGGCGAAAACGAGGTGGCCCTCCGGAATCGCGTGGACTTCCCCGTCAAAGCGCAGGCCGAGTAGGCCGGACACTTCCTCGGGCGGTCTGTGGAGCGCGACGGCGAAGTCGCGGACGTCATCCGCGCTCACCCGGAAGTGGGACAGGTAGTCCAGGGACGGCTCCAGCCCGGCGGAGACGAGGAATCCCCGGCCGGGCGGCAGATCCCGGACGAACAGGCTGAAGGTGGCCGACGCGAGCATGCCCTCTCGCAGGTAGGAGATCGCCATCGTCACCTCGTAGAGGTCGGTGGTCGTCGTCTCGGACATACCCCCAGCCTGCACGCTCTGCGCCTGTCGGGCATGAGCCCTTCGGTTCCCTGCTCGGCCTGCCATGGGCCGGTCGGCCCCTCCCCGGTAAGGCCCGGTCGGCCCCTTGCCGCTGCACCTCTCGGCACTGGGGTGCAGCCACCTCCCGGTGTGATCGTGGAATCCGGATGCCGATACGGGCTCCGTTTCCCCAGGAGGTGGGCATCATGCAGCGCATCCGGATCCAGTCCCGCCAGAAGCAGCCCCACAAGCTCGAGCCGCTGGACCTGCGAACCCCGTCCGGCCGCCCGCTCCCCTATTGAGCCCGGAGGTCGTCATGGCAAGCACGCGGCGCGTCATACCGTTCGCGGAACTCGGCCGGCAGGAAGTCGGCAGTGTCGGGGGTAAGAACGCCTCACTGGGTGAGATGACCGCCCACCTGGCCGATGCCGGCGTGCGCGTCCCTCCGGGGTTCGCAACGACGGCCGCCGCGTACGGAGAGCTGCTGGACGGACACGGACTCCGGGGGCGGATCGAGGAACAGATCGCGCGCCTGCACGAGGGCGCCGCGCTCGATGAGGTCGGGGCCGCGATACGGTCGATGACCCTCGCCGAGCCGCTGCCCCCAGGGCTGCGGGCCGAGATCGTCTCGGCGTACGAGCAGCTGGGGCGCGACGAAGGCCGCGCGGACCCCGAGGTCGCCGTACGCAGCAGCGCCACCGCCGAGGACCTGCCGGAGGCGAGCTTCGCAGGCCAGCAGGAGACCTACCTGAACGTGCGCGGGACCGCCCAATTGCTGGAGTCGGTGCATCGCTGCTATGCGTCCCTCTACACCGATCGAGCCATCGACTACCGGGAGCGGATGGGCTTCGACCACCTCCAGGTCGCTCTCTCGGTCGGTGTTCAAATCATGGTCCGGTCGGACCTGGCCGGTGCCGGGGTGATCTTCACCCTCGACCCGGAGAGCGGATTTCCCGAGGTCATCGTCATCAGCGCGGCGTGCGGACTGGGCGAGACGGTCGTCAGCGGGCAGGTCGACCCCGACGAGTACACCGTCTTCAAGCCGAGCCTGAAGGACCCGGATCTGGACCCGCTGATCGACGTACGTGTCGGAGCGAAGCGGCGGAAGGCGGTCTATGCGGAACATGGACTGACGCGGACCGTTGATACCACCGACGAGGAGCGCTTGCAGAGGGTCCTGAACGACACCGAAGTGAGGCTCCTCGCCGACTGGGCGCTGACCGTCGAAGGGCACTACGGCTGCCCCATGGACCTGGAATGGGCCAAAGACGGCCTCACCGGCGACCTGTGGATCGTGCAGGCCCGGCCCGAGACCGTTCAGTCCCGCCGCGCCGCCTCCACCCTGCGCCGCTGCCGCCTGACGGCCGTGCCAGGTACGCCTCTCGTGGACGGCATCGCTGTCGGCGAGGCCATCGGCAGCGGGCCCGTCGTCGTCCTGGACTCGCCCGTCGACCTCGACCGCTTCCCGTCCGGCGGGGTGCTCGTCACCGGTATCACCGACCCGGACTGGGAACCGATCATGAAGCGCGCCTCCGCCATCGTCACCGACCACGGCGGCCGCACGTCCCACGCTGCGATCGTCAGCCGCGAACTCGGCGTCCCCGCCGTCGTCGGTACCGGCCGTGCGACTCAGGCCCTGTACGACGGACAGAAGGTGACCGTCTCCTGTGCCGAAGGCGGACGCGGCAAGGTCTACGACGGGGTGCTCGCCTATGAGGAGACCGAGACCGACCTCGCGGACATCCCCGCCACCCGGACGCACGTCATGCTCAATCTCGCCGACCCGGCCGCCGCCTTCCGGTGGTGGCGCCTGCCGGCCGATGGCGTCGGCCTGGCCCGGCTGGAGTTCATAGTGGCGCACCAGGTCAAGGTCCACCCGATGGCCCTGCTGCACCCCGAGCGCCTGGATCCCGCCGACCGCTGCGCCGTCGACCAGCTCACCGAGGGATACCTCGACCGCACCCGCTACTTCACCGATCGCCTGGCGTACGGCATCGCCCGGATCGCCGCCTCCCGGTGGCCCGCCCCCGTCGTCGTACGGACCAGCGACTTCAAGACCAACGAGTACGCGCGCCTTGTCGGCGGTCGGCCGTTCGAGCCGGTCGAGGCCAACCCGATGATCGGCTGGCGGGGCGCGAGCCGCTACTACAGCGACGGATACCGGGAGGGCTTCGCCCTCGAGTGCCGGGCCCTGCGCAGGGTCCGCGACGAGATGGGCCTGACCAACGTCGTCGTCATGATCCCCTTCTGTCGCAGCCTCGAAGAGGCCGACCGGGTGCTGGGTGTCATGGCTGAGGAAGGCCTCCGCCGTGGGGAGAACGGGCTGAAGGTCTACGTCATGGCGGAGATCCCCGCCAACGTCATCCTGGCCCAGGACTTCGCCGAACGCTTCGACGGTTTCTCCATCGGCAGCAACGACCTCACCCAGCTCACCCTGGGTGTCGACCGCGACTCCGAAGCCCTCGCCCACGTCTTCGACGAGACCAACCCGGCGGTCACCCGGAGCATCGAGATCCTCGTCCCTCGTGCTCAGGCAGCGGGCCGCCCCGTCGGTCTCTGTGGCCAGCGCCCGAGCGACGACCCCGCCTTCACGGAGTTCCTGGTCAAGGCCGGGATCGACTCCATCTCCGTCGCCCCGGACAGCTTCGCCGCGGTCAAGCACCACGTGGCCGCCGCCGAATCGGTCCGGTACGGGGAGGGCCGAACGGCCCCATCAGGGACCCGATGGTCCCAAGCGGAGCAGCCGTCCGTCTCGTGAAAGTGGAGGAAGGCAACGCATGAAGGCGCTGATCGGGCGCCGGAACGGAGCACACCATGTCAGGAACGCACCTGGAGCGCAGGCGCAGCCCGTTCCCCGATTTCAGGGACTGGTTCGGCACCGAATTCCCACGGTTCCCGCTGTGGCGGTCGTCGTTCGACACCTTCCCGATCCCGATCGAGGTGACCAACAAGGAGGGGCAGTACACGCTGCGCGCCGAACTTCCCGGGATGGAACCCGACAAGGACATCCAGATCACGGTTGAGGGGGACACCCTCACCGTCAGCGCCGAGCACACCGAGAGCAAGGAGGAGAAGGATCACTCGGAGTTCCGCTACGGCTCCTTCCAGAGAGTGGTGCGCCTGCCCGGGCCGATCCCCTCCGACGAAGTCGAGGCAGCGTACGAGGACGGCATCCTCACCGTGCGCGTGCCCATGCCGGCCTCGCCCGAGGAGTCCAGGCGCAGCATCCCCGTCAAGCGCACCACGGCGGGCGGCAAGGGAGACTCGTCATGACGTCCAAGCGCGTCCTGGTCGCCTACGGCACCAAGCACGGTGCGACCGCCGGAATCGCGTCCGAGATCGGCAGGACCCTGCGTGAGGACGGCCTCGACGCCGTCGTGGTCCCCGCCGACGACGTGGACGACGTACGCGGGTACGACGCAGTGGTGCTCGGCGGCGCCCTGTACGCCGGGCACTGGAGCGGCAAGGCCAAGCGCTGCGCCGAACGCAACGAGCACTACCTTCAGCACCGCCCGGTCTACCTGTTCAGCAGCGGCCCCGTGGACAGTTCCGCCGAGCAGCACGACATCGCGCCGGTGCCGGCGGTGGCCCGGGAGATGGAGCGCCTCGGCGCACGCGAGCACATCACCTTCGGCGGCAGTATCACCGCCAGTACGCCCGGCTTCATCGCCCGGGCCATGGTCCGCGCGGGCAAGGGAGGAGACTTCCGCAATCCCGAGCGGATCCGGACGTGGGCCCACCACATCAGCGCCGAACTCGCCGCTCCCCACTGAGCGGCCGGGCCGTACCAGAGCGCGGAGGTGCACGATGTCCGAGCCCGGCACGCCCGGAGACGGGCCCACCCGATCGCGCCCGGCGACGGCCGACCGCGTGCGTCGGCTGTTCGGCGGACGTCCGAACGAGCTGCGTCGTCCGGCCGACCGGACCCGGCGCCGCTGGAACATCGCCTTCGTGCTCTCCTTCCTGATCGCCCTGTCCTGCGGCGTCGTCGTCACGACGGCCGTCTGGGACGCCGAAAGCCGCACTGCCCGGGAAGCGGCCCGCCACCGGCACCGGATCGAGGCGACGACGGTCGGTGCCGTGGGGCGCGCGGTCTCCAACCGTTCCGGCGGCACCTCCCGGACGGTTGCTCCGGCCGTCTGGGAGTACCCGGCCGCTCACCGGCACTCCGACACGATCTCCGTCCCGTTCGGCACTCCGGCAGGCCGGACGGTCACGATCTGGGTCGATGACGCGGGCAGGGAGGCGCAGGCGCCGTCGGCCGAAGCCCGACGCGTCCTCACGGCCGCAGTCGCGGGAGTCGGATCCTTCAGCCTGCTCGCCCTCGCCACAGGGGCAGTGGTCCGCCTTCGTCTGCTTCTCGTCGAGACCCGCAGCCTGGCCCAGTGGGAGCACGAGTGGGAGGCCGTGGAGCCGCGCTGGTCCGGCAGGCTGCGGCGCGAAAAGGGACCTGGCGATGACTGAGGCAGCCACCCGGCCCCCCCTTCCGGCCAACGGGCTGCCCCTGAGCCCTGACCCCCTCGAACCGTTGCCGCTCCTGAGGCGCGAGCTCGGCACCGGGCCGAGTGGACTCTCCGCGCGCGAGGCGGCCCGCCGCCTCGCCGTCTACGGCCCCAACGAGGTCCGCCGCAAGGCCCGTACCTCGGTGGGCCGGGAACTCGTCCGCCAGCTCGTCCACCCGCTGGCCATGCTGCTCTGGGCGGCTGCCGCACTGGCCTTCGTGGCGGACATAGCGGTCCTCGGCTGGGCCATCGTCGCCGTGGTCATCGTCAACGCCGCCTTCGCGCTCCTGCAGGAGCGCCAGGCGGAGCAGGCAGTGGAGACCCTGGCCCGGTATCTGCCCGAGCACGCATGGGTGATCCGCGACGGCCAACCGTCGGCCGTCGAGTCGCGCGAGCTCGTGCCGGGCGACCTCATCGTCCTCGAAGAGGGCGCCAAGGTCCCCGCCGATGGACGCCTCACAGACGGCGGTATCGAGGTCGACCTGTCGATGCTGACAGGGGAGTCCGCCCCCGCCGAACGCGTCGCCGGCCCCGGTCTCGCAGGGGCTCCGCTGCTCCAGGAGCCGAACCTCGTCTTCAGCGGTACTGCCTGCACCGAGGGCCAGGCCCAGGCGATCGTGTTCGCCACGGGCGACCACACCGAACTCGGACGGATCGCGGCACTCAGCCAGCGCACCCAGCGCGACCCCAGCCCCTTGGAGCGGCAGGTCAAGAAGGTCGCCTGGCTGATCGCCGCCGTCGCGGTGGCCATGGGCGCGGTGTTCCTCGTGGCAGGCGTGGCCGTGGGACTCCCGCTGACCGACTCGCTGATCTTCGCCATCGGCCTGCTGGTCGCCAACGTGCCCGAGGGCCTGCTGCCGATCATCACCCTCGCCCTGGCCGTCGGGGTACGGGCCCTCGCCCGTCAGGGGGCTGTGGTCAAGCGGCTGAGCGCCGTGGAAACTCTCGGGTCCACCAACGTGATCTGCACCGACAAGACCGGCACCCTCACCCGGAACCGCATGCGGCTCCAGACTGTGTGGACACCTGAACACGGTACGAGCAAAGGCCCCTGGGCAGGCGAACTCGCCCGTGCAGGGGCCCTGTGCACCACGGTCACGCGGGATGCCCAGGGCCACCTGCACGGGGACCCGACCGAGATCGCCCTGGTCGAAGGAGCCGGCGCCCACGGCGCCCCCATCGACCTCGACAGGAGGGACGCCGACCGCCAGGTCCTCTTCCGTTTCGATCCCCGCTTGCGCCTGATGTCCGTCGTGCAGCAGGCGGAACCGGACGGCGCCCGCGTCATCGTCAAAGGCGCGCCGGAGTCGGTGGTGGGCGCCCTTGACGGCGGGGAGTCCACCGCCGCGCTCGCCGCCGCGGACCGGCTCGCCCACGACGGCATGCGTGTCCTGGCCGTCGCCGTGCGCGACCTGCCGAAGGGGGCCGCGACGCCGGCGCGGCGCCACGACGCGGAGAGCGGTCTGCGCCTTCTGGGGCTCGTCGGCCTGTACGACCCTCCGCGGCCCGAGGTCGCGGAGGCAGTCCGCCGCTGTCACGACGCGGGCGTCCGGGTCCACATCGTCACCGGCGACAACGGCGCCACCGCGGCCGCCGTCGCGCGGGAGGTCGGCATCGGAGTACCGCGCCTCACGGTGGTGGCCCAGTCCGAGACGGTGGGTGACCAGGAGCTCGACCAACTCCTGGCACAAGGCGATGCCGAGGTCGTTTTCGCCCGCTCCTCTCCGGAGACCAAGCTGCACGTGGCCGACACGCTGCGCGCACACGGGCAGATCGTGGCCATGACCGGCGACGGTGTCAACGACGCCCCGGCACTTCACCGTGCGCACATCGGGGTCGCGATGGGCCGGTCCGGCACCGACGTGGCACGCGAAGCGTCCACGATGGTGCTGACCGACGACAACTTCGCCACCATCGTCGCCGCCATCGAATCCGGGCGCCGCGTATACGACAACGTCCGCAAGTTCATCGTCTACATCTTCGCCCACGCCACCCCCGAGGTCGTGCCCTTCCTGGTGTTCGCACTCTCGGCCGGCACCATCCCCCTGCCGCTGACCGTCCTGCAGATCCTCGCCATCGACCTCGGCACCGAGACCCTCCCCGCCCTCGCCCTCGGCCGGGAACGGGCCGAGCCGGGCGTCATGAGCCGTCCGCCGCGACCGAGCTCGCAGGGGGTCATCTCCCGCGACATGCTCATCCGGAGCTGGGGATGGCTCGGCACGGTGTCCGCCGCCCTGGTCATGACCGCGTTCTTCTACGTGCTCTGGCGGGCGGGATGGCACCCCGGCGACCCCACCGGCCCCGGCACACCCCTCCACCACGCGTACGTCACCGCGACCACCGCCACGTTCGCCGGCATCGTCACCTGCCAGGTCGGCACGGCCATGGCCGCACGCACCGACCACGCCGCTCTGCGCGAGATCGGCCTGTTCACCAACCACCTGCTCCTCGCAGGCATCGCCTTCGAGCTGGTCTTCACCGCGGCGCTCGTCTACGCGCCGCCGCTGCAAGACCTGTTCGGCACCGCAGCCCTCTCCCTCGATGTCGTCGCGCTCATCGCCACCTTCCCGGTCCTCGTGTGGGGCACCGACGAACTCCGGCGCTGGGCCCGACGCACTCGCCGAAGCACGAACGCCTGAACCCGTCCGGAGGCTCCCATGTCACACACGGCCGAATGGAAGGTCCGCCTCTACCTCTTCGAGGAGGACCACACGACGAAGGCACGCCTGGAACTCGACACGGGCACGAACAGGCTCACGGGCCACGGCACCGCCCGTTGCGCACCCCAGGACGACGACGTCCCGGAGATCGGCGAAGAACTCGCGGTCGCTCGTGCCATGGAGGATCTCGCCCTCCAGATGAAGCGAGCCGCCTACGGCGACATGCAGGCTGCCGGAGCTCCGTCCCTGCAGGAGTCCCTCAAGCCGTACAGCGGGTGGCTGGACACCACAGCGTGACCACGGAGGAGGCCCGACCGGGACCTTTGGCCCCCATGAAGGTCCTGAGCGGCCCTCTTCCCAGAGGGGCATGCGGTGTCACTGTGAGGTCAGACCCTCACTGGCCCTGGGCGAGGAGGAATCATGGAGCACACCGTCAGCGGTTCCGAACTCGGCTCCGTCGTCGTCGGCGTCGACGGCTCCGAGCCCGCCCGTCAGGCCGCGCTCTGGGCAGCGGGAGAGGCCGAACGCCGAGGGCGTCCGCTGCACATCGTGTACGGCGCCGACACGGACGGCCGGGCACTCTACGCATCTGTCGAGACCATCGAGCGCGTCCGTGTTGCCGGCCGCGAACTGCTCGACGACATCGCTGCTGCGGTCAAGAAGCAGCACCCCGGCCTGGTCGCCACCACGGAATTCGGTCGTGGCGACCCCGTGGCCAGCCTGCACCGGGCCGCTGGTCGTCGCGGCACCATAGTGGTCGGCAACCGGGGGTTGGGCGGATTCAACTCCCTCATGCTCGGATCCGTGGGCCTGAAGGTGGCGGCCGGTGCGAAGACGCCCGTCATCATCGTCAGGGGAACCGAAAGCGGCGCCGAGAGCGGGACGGTACTCGCCGGGGTCCGTGACGAGCGAGATCTGGACTGTGTGCGTTACGCGGCGCGCGAGGCCGAGCTGCGCAAGGCCGAGCTGCGGCTGCTCCAGGTGTGGAACGTGCTCCAGTCCGTCGGCGACGTGATGACCATGATGGACGACATCAAGGAGATCGCCGACGAGTACGTCCGGCACCTGACCGCGCTGACGGAGCGAATCCGCCGGGAATTCCCGGACCTCACCGTGCGGGCGGATGCCGAGAAGAGCGCGTCCGTCGCCGGTGTTCTCGTAGAGGCTTCCCGGCACGCCGACCTGCTGGTCATGGGCGGTCGCAGGGCGTCCGCATACCTGGGACCCACCCTCGGGCGGCACACCCACAGCCTCGTACACCACTCGCACTGCCCTGTGCTGCTCATCCCGCGCCACCCGGACGAGCACGGGAGTGGATCGTGATGGCCACCGCCGAACGCCGCGAGATCGTCGTAGGCATCGACCCGGCCAGGGACTGGCACTTGCCCCTTGCCTGGGCGTCTGACGAGGCCCACCGTCGTGGGATCGGGCTCCGACTCGTCGTGGCTGTGCCTCCGCCGCAGCGTACGCGGCAGGTTGATGACACACCCCGCAGGACGGCTCTGCGCCAGGCGGGCTCTGAAGCCCTCGCGGCAGGTTACGACTGGGCGCGGGACCGACACCTGGGGCTTGACGCGGCCACTGATCTGATCGAAGGATTCCCCGTTCCCGCCATCGGACGCCTGTCTCACCAGGCCCGCATGCTCGTGCTCGGATCCCGTCACCTGAGCCGGACCGCGGAACTCTTCAGCGCCGGTTCCACGGTGGTCCCGGTCCTGGCCCAGGCGCATTGCCCCGTCGTCGTGGTGGGAAACCCCGAGCACACCACCCAGGACACGCCCTACCTGGTCGTCGGCATCGACGGCAGTGAGTCCTCGAAGGCTGCGCTGGCGCTTGCTTTCGAGGAAGCCGACCTGCGCGGCGCAGCACTGCGCGCCATCGCAGTGTGGCAGCCGCCGGTCTTCCTGCTCCACGACGAGGAGGTCGCATTGCAGGCTCAGCGGCGGATGCTGTCCGAGGCCACGGCCGGCTGGTCGCAGAAGTACCCGGACGTGGTGCTCTCCCACGAGGTCCCGATCGGGCACCCGGTGGAAGAGCTCGCGGAAGCTGCCGAGCACGCCCTGGCCGTGGTGGTGGGCCGTCGCGGACGAGGAGGCTACTCCGGCATGCGCCTGGGCTCCGTTGTCCACGGACTGCTCCACCGGGCGTTCTGCCCGGTGATCACGGTTCCGGCCGAATAGGACCGCCATGGCGATGACCCCGGCCCCCGCAGAGGTACCGGTGCGCGCGCCCGGCGGGCTCACCGACCTCGAAGCGGAACGCCGACTGGCCGAGCATCAGCCGCCCTCACCAGTGGCTTCGCGGCGGCCCGACTCGCACGGCACGCATTCCGAAGGAGATGATGATCATGGAGACGCGCACGTCCGAGCACGGACCCCACGCTCGCGTCGGTGACGAGATAGTGGTGGGCGGGCCGACGGTGGGCAAAGCGGGTCGCGACGGCGAAGTCGTCGGACTGCACCACGACGACGGCACCCCGCCCTACGACGTCCGCTGGTCGGAC
Source organism: Streptomyces sp. CLCI03 (assembly GCF_053615355.1). Lineage (NCBI taxonomy): Bacteria > Bacillati > Actinomycetota > Actinomycetes > Kitasatosporales > Streptomycetaceae > Streptomyces > Streptomyces sp. CLCI03. The sequence continues at coordinate 7,806,742 of NZ_CM132132.1, forward strand.
ACCGGCAGGACCACCCTCTTCTTCCCGGGACCGGACGCACACATTCGGCATCTCGGCGCGGACGACTCCGGATGATGCCTCAGCCTGAGCGGGAAGGTGGGGGCAGGGATACGGTGAAGAGGCAGGCCGAACTTCCCCGGGGCGCCGCTGGAGGTACGCATGGGCGGGGACGAGCTGGGTCCCGTGCGTCCTGGGCTTCCGCGGCTCCGGCTGGACGAACTGCTCGAGGAGCTCCAGGTTCGTATCGACGAGGTGCGCGGCACCCGGGACCGGCTGAACGGGCTCCTCGAGGCTGTGATGTCCGTCGGTCGGGAGCTCGATCTGCCACAGGTCCTGAGTGGCATCGTCGAAGCCGCTGTCGTCCTGGTGGACGCGGAGTACGGAGCGCTGGGCGTCATCGGTGACGACCAGAAGCTCGCCCAGTTCCTTCCTGTCGGCATCAGCGACGACCTCCGGGCCGAGATCGGCGACCTGCCCTCCGGCCACGGCATCCTCGGCCAGCTCATCCGGCACCCCGAGCCGCTCCGGCTCTCGGAATTGTCCGGTCACCCCGCCTCCCACGGCTTCCCTCCCCACCACCCCCCGATGCACTCCTTCCTCGGCGTCCCCATCCGGGTTCGCGAGGACGTGTTCGGCAACCTCTACATGACCGAGAAGCGGGGTGGTATCGACTTCGACGAGGAGGACGAGGCGGTCCTGTCCACGCTGGCGGTGGCGGCCGGCATTGCCGTCGAGAACGCCCGCCTCTTCGAAGAGGTACGCCTCCGGGAGCGCTGGCTGGCCGCCAGCTCCGACTTCACCAGTGCTCTGCTCTCCGGCTCGGCCGAGACGGAGGTGCTGGAGGGGATGTTGGAGCGAGCTCGCGACATCACGGTCGCCGACATCGGTGTGTTCTACCTCGTGGGCCAGAGCGGGGAGCTGCGCGGCTCGCTGGCCCTGGGGGAGGGCGCCGAGGCACATCGCGGCATCGTGTTGCCCAGCAGTGAAGGCACCCTGGCCGCCGCTGCCCTCGGCGAGGAGGACGGACTGATCACCGTGGCCGACGTCGGGGCCGACGACCGGATCACCGTGCAGCCGGAACGGTGGAAGGGTTTCGGCCCCGCCGTCGCCGTCACGTTCGGCACCAAGGAGAAGCTGAGCGGCGTCCTCATCCTGGCCCGCAGGCGCGGCCGCCCGGCGTTCGCCCGCGCCGAGATCGCAGCCCTGCCCGGCTTCGCCGGCCAGGCCGCCGTGGCCCTGGAGCTCGCAGACCGGCGCCGGGACACCGAGCAGATGAGCATGCTGGAGGATCACGACCGCATTGCCCGTGACCTGCACGATCTCGCCATCCAGCGCCTCTTCGCCACAGGTATGACCCTGCAGAGCGCGCAACCCTTCGTCGAGCATCCCGAGGCTTCGGAACGACTTGCCCGGGCGATCGACGACCTGGATGCCACCATCAAGATCATTCGGTCGACGATCTTCGGGCTTCGTGAACACGAAGTATCCGGGGTGCCGCCGAAGCTGCGGCTCCGTGCCGTTCAGGCCATCGAGGAGGCTGCCCAGGTACTCGGTTTCGCCCCGGCCCTGCGGATGGAGGGCTTGATCGACACCGACGTACCCGCCGAGACCGCGGACGAGGCACTCGCCGTGGTCGGGGAGGCGCTCACCAACGTCGCCCGGCACGCGAGGGCAAGCCAAGCGGAAGTGTCCATCGCAGCCGTCGAGGGCGTACTGACCGTACTGGTCAACGACGACGGAGTGGGAATGGCGGAGGGAGGTCGTCGCAGCGGGCTGCGTAATCTCAGTGAACGGGCCGAACGCCTGGGTGGTGAACTCTCCGTTTCGGCGCACGGGCCGACCGGGCAGGGCACAAAGCTGGAATGGCGGGTCCCACTGGGCGGTGGAGGCCACTGCCCACCCTCCAGGTGAGCACGCCCCGTAGTCACTCAGCTCCGGCCCTTGCCGCGCTCCGGCTCGTGTTCATGGACCTGCGTGGCGATGACAGCGGCCTGCACCCGGCGCTCCACCCCCAGCTTGCCCAGCAGCCTTGAGATGTGGTTCTTGACCGTCTTCTCGGACAGGTACAGCCGCTTGGCGATCTGCGCGTTGGTGAGGCCCTCGCCGATCAGTTCGAGTACGGAACGCTCCCGCTCGGAGAGAGCGGCCAGCCGATCGTCATCCGGAGCCTTGACGGCCTCCGGGTCCCGCAGGGAGTGCATGAGGCGGGCGGTCGTCGCCGGGTCCAGCATCGACTGCCCGGTCGCCACCGTCCGTACGGCCGAGACGAGGTCGGACCCCTTGATCTGCTTGAGGACGTAGCCGGCCGCACCAGCCATGATCGCGTCGAGCAGCGCGTCTTCGTCATCGAACGAGGTCAGCATCAAGCAGGCGAGTTCCGGCATGCGCGAGCGCAGCTCGCGGCACACGGTGATCCCGTCGCCGTCGGGCAGCCGGACGTCGAGTACGGCGACGTCCGGGCGCAGCGCCGGTCCGCGGGCCAGCGCCTGCTCGGCGGTGGCGGCCTCGCCGACGACCTCGATGTCCGGCTCCGCGTCCAGCAGGTCGTACAGGCCGCGGCGTACGACCTCGTGGTCGTCCAAGAGGAAGACCCGGACGGTTCCCTCGTAGGAGGCTGCCGGTACGTCGGACATGTACGCCCCTGTGATCGATCCGCATTGTATGTTTCATGCGAATTGTCTCAGGGGATCAGGCGGACGCACCTGGGCGGCGCCCCCGGGTTCCGGGGCGGTAAGAGGCCTCAGGAGGCCCCGGTGGGCTGCCCTTCCAGTTCCATCCGCACGTCCACCACGCCTTCCACGGCACGGACCGCACGGGCCATCAGCGGCACCAGTGCGCGATCACGGAGCGATCCGCGCAAGGTGACGACGCCCTCCTTCACCGACGCCTGCAGATGTACGGGAGGAGCGAGCCCGGCGAGAACCGAGTCGCGGATCTCCTCGCCGATCTCCTCGTCCGGTCGCAGAAACACCTTGAGCAGGTCGCTCCGGCTGACGACTCCCTCCAGCATCCCCACACCGTTCACCACGGGGAGGCGTTTCACGTGCTTTCGCGCCATGATCCGGGCAGCCTCGGCGAGTGTGGCGTCGGGGTGCACAGTCACGGCTGGGCTCGACATCAGTTCCTCGGCCAGCACACCCCCTGCCTTGGAAGCCTCTTCCAGCTGATCAGGAAGCACGGGGTCGTCCCGCCGGAACTCCTCCTTCGGCAGCAGGTCCGCCTCGGAGACCACTCCGACGACGCGCCCCTCGCCCTCCAGGACGGGAACAGCACTGACTTTCCACTGTTCCATCAGCTCGACGATCTCCTTGTAGGAAGCCTCGCGGCCGATGGCCACAGCCGTATGGGTCATGACGTCGCTGACGGTGTACCGGGACGCGGGCATGACGGACTCCTCACTGCTGGCGGTTCAGGTGGCCGACACCGGCCGCCAGGGATAGCTAGCACTGCCGTGCCCAGGGCGACGATGCCCGTTCGGACGATCCAGAACCTGTCCGCTCGGCCACCCCCGTAGGGGGAGTGGTCCTCATGGCGGCCTCCGGCCGATTCCGATTCAAGTCTGAGCGGCACTGCAGGTGCCGGGGATGGGCCGACCGGCCCCCGATTCCGCAGGACAGGGGACCATTCGGCCCTGGCACGGCGTGCGAGACGGAAAAGACGCTGAGTGAAGCCGAGGCCGACAAGACAGGGCCGGAGCGGAGGGCCGCGTGATGGATCACGAAACCGCCAGGAGACCGGACCACCGCCCTGCCCCGGACCCCGCGCAGTCCACGGAGCGGCTGGACCGCTCCGAAGCGTTGCGGCTCCTGGGTACCGTCTCGCTCGGCCGCATCGTCTTCACCCACCAAGCGCTGCCAGTCATCCGGCCGATGAGCCACATCGTCCACGGGGAGGACGTGCTCGTGCAGCTCGACGAAGGCGCTTCACACGCGTCGCTGGTGGCGATGCCGGGCGAGCCCGGCATCGTCCTCGCCTACGAAGCCGACGCCATCGACCCCGACACGCATCTCGGCTGGAGCGTCGTGGTGGTCGGCTACGCCGAGCTCGTCGTGAACCGCGACGAAGCCGAACGGCTCGCGGCGCTGCTCGATCCGTGGAGGAACGAGGCGATGCCCCGCATCCTGCGGATCCGCTCCGAACTCGTCACCGGGTTCCGCCTGTGGCCGGAACCTCGGCCGATTCCGGCCGCCGGCGAGGTCCGGCCCCGCTTCTGACACCGGGGACGGCGTGGGCTGCGATCAGCGACCACGGAGGTGCGCGAACCTGGGCGAAACGCAGCGGAAAAGGGGTTCCGGATGGATTGGCTGGTGACGGCCATGGGCGCCGCCCTGGTACTGCTGATCCTCCGGGACGTGTTCCACACGCTGTGGCACCCGACGCGTCACGGCGGGCTGAGCCGGCTGGTCATGACCACACTGTGGCGGCTGTCCTTCGCCCTGGGCACCCGTCGTACGGCAGCCGGCCTGGCGGGTCCGCTTGCCATGGTGTCTGTCGTCGCCCTGTGGGCCCTCACCGTGGCGGCGGGGTGGGCATTGATCTACTGGCCTCACATGCCCGACGCGTTCGTGTACGCGGGCGGGTTGCAGCCCGACGACCATGCGGGCCTGCTGGACGCGACGTACGTCTCGCTGGTCACGCTCTCCACGCTCGGTCTCGGCGACGTCGCACCTGCCGAGGGCTGGCTGCGCCTCCTCGCACCCCTGGAGGCGCTGGTCGGGTTCGCCTTGCTGACCGCGACGGTCTCCTGGATCCTCGGCATCTATCCGGCTCTGGCCCGCCGCAGGGCTCTTGCGTTGCGGCTCTCCCACCTCTCCCGTACCCACCCCTCGAAGGAACAGATCGACTCCCCGGCCGGGGCGGCCATGCTGGACGGCCTGGCCACAGCACTGTCCGTGGCAGCGGTCGACTTCCTCCAGTACGCGGAGTCCTACTACTTCCACGACGGCGACGAACGGACCTCCCTGGCCCTCCAGATCGGCTACGCCCTCGACATCGCCGATGAGGCATCGGAGGCCGGGCACCGGGATGTCCGGCTCGCCGCCACGGTGTTGCGCTCCGCCCTGGAAGACCTCGCGGGCATCCTGGACGAGCGCTTCCTGCACACCCAGGGCCCGCCCAGGCAGGCTCTCGACGCGTTCGCGCGCGACCACGGACGGCAGGCGGGCACGGGTGATCGCGCCCTGCCGTGAGTCTCCGGCGTGGACGACCTCGCCCGTCCGCCCATCCGACGCCGCGGCGTCGACACCGCGTTGCCCGGAAGGTGTCGTTCGTGCGCAAGCCTGTCGTTGTCGACGGAGGAGGGGTCGTGCCGCCACGGGAGTTCGTCTGGAAGCCGCCCTTTCTGACCGGCTACCGGCTACCGGCGTGGCTGGCTGCGATGGGACGCGCTCGCAGGTGTCACTGTCGCCGCGTACCTCGTGCCCCAGGTCATGGCGTACGCGGGCGTTGCGGCTGGGCTTCCTTGCGGATCTGCTGTCCCGGCCCGTGCTGGTCGGCTATCTGGCAGGCGTTGCCCTGCTTATGATCGTGGACCAGGTGCCCCGCCTGACCGGCGTCTCCACTACGGGCTCGGAGTTCTTCCCGCAGCTGCTCTCGTTCTTCCGGCAGGCATCCCAGGTGCACTGGCCAACGGTGATCCTCGGTGCGGTCGGGCTGGCTCTGCTGTTCGCGTTGCCGCACGTATCGCGACTGCTGCCGGGCTTGCTGCTCGTTCTCGTGCTGGCGACGGCGGCCGTTGCTGCCTTCGGACTCGAGGACGAGTACGGCATCTCCGTGATCGGCGCGGTACCCGCGGGCCTGCCCGCCCCCGCGCTTCCTGCTCTCGTGGACGTTCCTCAGCGCCAGTCGCACGGCCCTCGGCGACTCGGTGAGCGCGCGCAGCCAGGTGTACTCCCTCGTCTCCGCCGCCTGCGTGCTGACCGTCCTGCTCTTCCTCGGTCCACTCCTGGCCCACATCCCGAGCGCGATCCTCGGCGCCATTGTCGTGTACGCCGCCGTACGTCTGGTGGAGCTGAGCGAGTTCCGCCGCCTTGCCGCGTTCCGGCGACGCGAGCTGCTCCTGGCCCTCGGCTGCACCCTCGGTGTCCTCACTTTCGGCATCCTGGCCGGAGTGCTGGTGGCGGTGGCTCTGTCCGTCGCCGAGCTGTTGGTACGGGTCGCCCGCCCGCACGACGCGATCGAGGGTCTCATCCCGGCGTAGCCGGAATGCATGACGTTGACGACTGTCCCCAGGCGCGAACCATCCCCGGCCTGCTGATCTACCGTTACGATTCGCCGCTCTTCTTCGCGAACGCAGAAGACTTCCGCCGTCGCGCCTTGGCCGCCGTCGACGTACAGCGCGAGCCTGTCCAGTGGTTCGTGCTGAACACCGAGGCCAACGTAGAGGTGGACATCACCGCCCTCGATGCTGTCGACGGCCTTCGCCGCGAGCTCGAATGCCGGGGAATCGTCTTCGCGCTGGCCCGGGTCAAGGAGGACCTGCGCGACGACCTCGGCGCGTACGGCCTCACCGCATCCATCGGAGTCGGCCGTCTCTACCCCGCGCTTCCGACGGTCGTGGCGGCCTATCGGCAGTGGAGTGGCGAGGAGGGGACGCGTTCCTGAGGCCGGCCTCGCGTGTGGCCCGGTGGGCCGTGCCGACGGTGGTTCCGGTGCCCTGCTGATCGGAGGGCCAGTGCCGAACGGTCCCCTTCCACGGGTGTCAGTCCCATGATCGGCCTCAGAGCCTTGGTGCGCCGTCCCGCACTCGGTACCGCGCCATACGCCGTTTGCCCCGCGGCGCAGGACCTCGTCCCGCTAGCAGGGCAGGCTGTTCCTGGAGACGCCCGGACAAGGAAGTGGGTACCTGTGAAGCCCCTCGCCGGTACTGCGGTCATCGGGATCGGAAACGAGTTCCGGCGCGATGACGGGCTGGGGTGGGCCGCCATCTCCTTGTTGCGCGCACGGAAAGCACAGCGACCTCTCCCGTCCGGCACTGACCTCGCCCAGTGCGACGGAGACCCCGGCCGACTGATCGGCCTCTGGGAAGGCAAGGCCCTCACCCTCGTCGTCGACGCCTGCTTCCCACCTGCGGCTCAGCCAGGGCGAACACACCGGTGGTGTGTGGCTCCCGGCGAGATGCCGCACCCCGCTGCCGCAGGCAGGCAAAGCACCCACGGGCTGGGGCTCGCCGAGGCCGTGTGCCTCGCCGACCGCGTCGGGCGCGGCCCCGGCCGGCTCATCGTGTATGCGGTCGAGGGGGCGGACCGTTCGCTGGGCACTGGGCTCACGCCGGCGGTCGCGGCCGCCCTGCCGCTTCTGACCCTGCGTATCGAGGCGGATGTTCGCCGGCACGACGAGCGGACTCGCCGGACCGGGTTCGAACCCCGGAGCCGGGAGGTCTGACATGCTGCCGAATCCAGGCACGTGGAGACCGAGAGGTGCACCATGACCGACGCTTCGGATGCCGGAGACGTCCTCGACCACCAGGCCGAGGCGGTCCTCGACCGTGACGGTCTGGACGCGCTCGTGCGTGTCCTGAAGCGGCGCGGCCGCACGGTGATCGGCCCGACCGTGCGCGACGGCGCGATCGTCCTCGACGAGCTGGACACCGCAGACGCACTGCCCTACGGGTGGGGGGTCGAACTGGAGGCGGGGCAGTACCGGCTGCGCCGCCGCGAGGACGGGGCGGCCTTCGCGCACAGTGCGGGACCCCAGTCATGGAAGTCGTTCCTGCACCCGGAGCGCGTCCGTCAGTGGTCCGCGGACCGCGGTACGGACGGTGCTCCGGTTGTCCGGGAGGAGGAGCCGGAGAGCATCTCGTACGCGTTCCTCGGCGTGCGGCCCTGCGATCTGCGTGCCATTCAGATCCTGGACCGTGTGATGAGCGGAGGCAGGTACCGGGATCCCACCTACCTGTCCCGGCGGACGGGCGCCTTCCTGATCGCGGCCGAGTGCACTGAGCCGGGTGCCACCTGCTTCTGCGTCTCGATGGGGAGCGGGCCGGCCGCCGACGCCGGGTACGACCTCGCTCTCACCGAGGTCGTGGACGATGCCGGTCACCGCTTCCTGTGCCGGAGCGGCAGCGAGGAGGGAGCCGCGGTCCTCGCAGAACTGCCGGGGCGGAGCCCCGATGGCTCCACCCGAGCGGCTGCGACCCAGGCCGTGAGCGCCGCCGCCGAACGCATGGGCCGTTCCATGCCGCCGGTGGACCTGCGCACGCTGATGCGGGACAACCTGGAAGCGGAGCGCTGGGACGACGTCACCGCCCGGTGCCTCAGCTGCGGCAACTGCACCATGGTCTGCCCGACCTGCTTCTGCACCACCACCGAGGACGTCACCGACCTGACCGGCGATCACGCCGAGCGCTGGCGCCTCTGGGACTCCTGCTACGACCTCGACTTCTCGCTCCTCCACGGCGGTCCGGTCCGGTCCACCCCGCGCAGCCGGTACCGCCAGTGGCTCACCCACAAGCTGGGTACCTGGCACGACCAGTTCGACAGTTCGGGTTGTGTCGGATGCGGCCGGTGCATCGTGTGGTGTCCCACGGGCATCGACCTCACCGAGGAAGCCCACGCCTTGCACCAGGAGGCCGCCCAGCGGGAGAACACGCCGTGACCCCGCATGCGGGTGGGCCTCCCGGCGAGGGTGTGCTCGCGGCTCTGACGGCGGAGCAGAGCGGGAAGCTGATGGCCCTCGCCCGGGACGTCGTCCTTCCGGGTGGCACGCGGATCTTCGAGGAGGGGGAGAAGGCCGACCGCTTCTGGATCATCCGCTCGGGCACGGTCGCGCTCGACATCCACATGCCCGGTCGGGGGCGAGCCGTCGTCGAGACCATTGGTGCGGGCAGCCTGCTCGGCTGGTCGTGGCTGTGCCCGCCTCGGCAGTGGCATCTGGCGGCCGAGACACGGGAACCCGTCCGCGCCTGGGAGTTCGATGCCGCCGCCGTCCATGACCTGTGCGCCGAGGACACGGCGCTGGGCCTGTCGCTGGTGACCGCCGTCGCCGAGACCATCGGCGACCGGCTGCGGGCGACCCGCACCCGGTTGCTCGACCTCTACGGACCGCCGGGACCGCGGGGGAGCGGAGCAGCACCATGACGCCCGCACCGCTGTCCTATCGCGTGGTGGACCGCCGTGACGAGACGCATGACACGGTCACGCTTGTCCTGGAGCCTGCCAAGGATGCCCTGGACCGCTTCGCACCCGGCCAGTTCGCGATGCTGTACGCGTTCGGTGTCGGCGAGATCCCGGTGTCCGTGTCTCGGCTCGGAGACGGGCACCGGCTGACGCACACGGTCCGCGCCGTGGGGGCCGTCTCCCGCGCATTGTGCGGCCTGCGGACCGGCGGGTGGGTCGGCGTGCGCGGCCCCTTCGGTACCGCCTGGGACACGGCGGCCGCCCACGGCAGCGACCTGCTCGTCATCGCAGGCGGCATCGGGCTCGCGCCGTTGCGTCCCCTCGTCGACACCGTTCTGGCCGAGCCCCACGTCTTCGGGCGGCTGAACGTCCTCGCGGGTGCCCGGACCCCCGCCGATCTGCTCTACGGAGACGAGTTCCCCGCCTGGGAGAAGCCGTTCGGCGCCGTCACGGTCGACCGGCCCTCCGGCGGCTGGGCCGGCCGGGTCGGAGTCGTCACCACGCTGCTCCGCGAGGCCCGCTTCACGCCGCTGGACACAGTCGCCTTCGTCTGCGGTCCCGAGGTGATGATGCGCGCGACCGCCCGGGCACTGATCCACCAAGGACTACGTCCCGACCGCATCCAGGTCTCCCTCGAACGCAACATGCGCTGCGCCATCGGACACTGCGGACACTGCCAGCTCGGGCCCCTCCTTCTCTGCCGAGACGGCCCGGTCGTCGGCTACGACCAGGCCGAGCCCCTGCTCACCGTCCGGGAACTATGAGATGAGCACCCCCGCCCCGCCCCAGCCTCCTGCCCGCCCACGCCTCGGCGTGTTCAAGTTCGCCTCCTGCGACGGCTGCCAGCTCACCCTCCTCGACTGCGAGGACGAACTGCTCGGCATCGCCGCCGAACTGGAGATCGCCCACTTCCTGGAAGCGTCCAGCGAGCCCGCGCCCGGCCCGTACGACCTCGTGCTCGTCGAGGGCTCGGTCAGCACGCCCGAGCACGTGGAGCGCATCCGGCGCATCCGCGCCGATGCCCGCCACCTCGTCACCATCGGCGCCTGCGCCACGGCCGGCGGCGTGCAGGCGCTGCGGAACTACGCCGATGTCGAGGGGTACCTGGCGACCGTCTACGCCCGCCCCGAGTACATCGATACCCTCGCGAGCTCCACGCCGATCTCCGCCCACGTACCCGTCGACTTCGAACTGCGCGGCTGCCCCATCGACCGCGGCCAGCTCGTCGAGGTCATCACCGCGTTCCTCGCCGGACGCAAGCCCGCCATCCCGAACCACAGCGTCTGCTTCTCCTGCAAGCGGCGCGGCAACGTCTGCGTCACCGTCGCTCACGGCACGCCCTGCCTCGGCCCCGTCACCCACGCGGGCTGCGGAGCCCTGTGCCCGACCTACGGGCGCGGCTGCTACGGCTGCTTCGGGCCGGCCGGAACCACGAACCTTCCCGCGCTGGTCCCGCTCATGCAGCGCGACGGGATGAGCGAGGAGGACATCGGCAGGTACCTGCACACCTTCAACGTGACCGCCTTCACCGCCGTGGAGGAGCAAGGACAGCCCGGTACGACCGACGCGGAAGGCCCCGGATGAGCGATCCCACGCCCCGGTCCCAGGAGCTCCGCATCCCCTCACTCGCCCGCGTCGAGGGCGAGACCGCGCTGCACCTGAGGATCCACCACGGCACCGTCATCGAGGCGCGGCTCAAGATCTACGAGCCACCGCGGTTTTTCGAAGCCTTCCTCAGGGGCAGGGCGCACACGGAGCCACCCGATCTCACCTCCCGCATCTGCGGGATCTGCCCCGTCGCTTACCAGATGAGTGCCTGCCGTGCCATCGAGGACGCGTGCGGCGTCGTCGTCGACGGACAACTGGCCGCCCTGCGCCGCCTGCTGTACTGCGGCGAATGGATCGAGAGCCAGACGCTGCACATCCACATGCTGCACGCACCGGACTTCCTCGGCGAAGACGACGTGATCGGTCTGTCCCGCTCCCATCTGGAGCACGTCAAGCGCGGACTGCGCCTGAAGCAGACCGGCAACGCCGTGGTCGAACTGCTCGGGGGCCGGGCCATCCACCCCGTCAACGTCCGGCTCGGAGGTTTCCACAGAGCCCCGACCCGCGCCGAACTCCGCCCCCTGGAAGAACGGCTGCGCACCGCCCTCGACGACGCCTGGGACACGGTGCGCTGGGTTGCCGGTTTCGAATTCCCGGACGCCGAGTGCGAAGCCGACCTGCTCGCCCTCGCCGAGGAGGACACCTACGCCATCGAGTCCGGCGTGCCCACCGTGCTCCGGTACGGCGGGACGCTCCCGCCGCACAGCTTCCCCCTGCGGGATTTCACCGACCACGTGGCCGAGGAGCAGGTGTCACACTCCACAGCCCTCCACTCCCGGCTGGACGGCCGAAGGCATCTCACCGGCTCCCTCGCCCGCTGGGCGGTCAGCGGTCACCTGCTGTCCCCGCTGGCCCTGCAAGCGGCACGGGAGGCCGGGCTGGGTGCCCCCCCCGTCGCGCGCAGACGGCGGGCGGGGAGAGGTCTGCAGGAACCCGTACCGAAGCATCCTCGTCCGTGCGGTGGAAGTCCTGTACGCGGTGGAAGAGGCCCTGCGGATCATCGCGGAGTACGAGCGTCCAGCCCGCCCGTACGTAGAGGTGCCGGCCCGGGCCGGCACCGGGCACGGTGCCACTGAGGCGCCGCGCGGCCTGCTCTACCACCGCTACGCGTTCGACGGCGGGGGCCGTGTCACCGACGCCTGCATCGTTCCGCCGACCGCCCAGAACCAGGGCGCCATCGAGGAGGACCTGCGTCGGCTGGTCCAAGCTGGTCTCGATCGGGGTGAGGGCTCCGAGGCCGAGCTCAGCCGGCTGTGCGAGCGGGCCGTCCGCAACCACGACCCGTGCATCTCGTGTTCGGCCCACTTCCTGGAACTGGACATCGAGCGCACCCACTGATCCTGCCCAGGTGCTGCTCGGGTGACATGCGACCGTGTGCTCGGCGCGTTGGCGTAGTTGCTTCGGCGAGTACCGCCTACGGTCGCTGCACGGCTACCGGCACGAGCGCGGAGACGAGCAGGGCTCCGGGCAGGCCGGACGGATACCTCACGGTCATTCCAGTCATCTACCAGACGGAGCAGTCGGCATGGAGCCAGTCGTCACCGTGGGCCTCGACGGTTCACCCGAGAGCCTTGCCGCCGCCCGTTGGGCCGCTGACGAAGCCGCCCGCCGCAAGCTCACGCTGCGGTTGCTGCACGCGTGGCCCCTCCTGGCGCCGGAACCGACCCACGTTCCCGCCGAGATGGATCAGAACTACTGGGCGAAGCGGATCGTGCACAACGCGAAGGCCGAGCTCCAGGCGCGCCACCCGGGCCTGACCATCGTCGGCAATCTGGTCGCCGAAGATGCCCAGGAGGCACTGCTGAAGGCGGCAGCGGAGTCCGATATGACGGTGCTCGGCTCGCGGGGGATGGAGCCCGTCGAGAGCTATTTCCTGGGCGACATCAGCATGCCCGTCGTGGCACGGGCCGAGCGGCCGGTGGTCCTGGTACGCGCCGGGACGCGCGAAGCGGGGACATCGTCCGCTCCAGGCGCCTCGGGCGGCGTAGTGGTGGCGCTGAAACTGCACGGTCCGTGCGACGACCTGCTCGCATTCTCCTTCGCCGCCGCCGCGGCACGGGGTGTTCCCCTGCAAGCCGTCCATGGCCGAAGCATGCCCCTCCACGCTCACGCTCCCTGGGGCGTGGACCACGACGTGACCGAGAAGATCAGACAGGACGCGCAGAAGCTCCTGAGTGAGGCTCTCCGCCCCTGGCGCGAGAAGTTCCCGACCGTGGAGGTAACTCCCGGTGTCGGTCTTGAAAGCCCGACCAAGGTCGTGGTCCGGACCGCCGAAGGTGCAGGACTACTGGTTGTCGGCCGGCGCAGGCACCGCCCCGCCCTCGCGCCCCCCATCGGTTCCGTGGCCACCGCCGCCATCCATCACGCGCGCTGCCCCGTCGCCGTCATTCCCCATGACTGAGCCGGGTCACCCCGAGGAGTCGATGGGCTCGGCGCACCCGGCTGATGCGTCCGTGCTCCGGACCGGCGCCGACGTCGATGTTCCGCGGCTCCCGCGGGCAGAGGTGTGCGAGACGCACACGGCGGTGGTGTTCTTCGTCGGTGACCGCGCCTACAAGGTGAAGAAGCCGGTCGACCTGGGGTTCCTCGACTACACGACCACGGCCGCCCGGCGGACCGCGTGCGAACAGGAAGTCGCTCTCAACCGTCGCTTCGCCCCAGACGTGTACCTGGGGCTGGGAGAATTCCGCAGCCCGGACGCGGACACGCCCGAACCACTCGTGGTGATGCGCCGCATGCCGGCGGAACGCCGCCTGTCGCTGCTCGTGAGCCAGGGCGCCGACGTCGACGACGCTCTGCGAAGCGTTGCGCGTCTCCTCGCCTCCCGCCACGCGGACGCGCCCCGAGGCCCGGACATCGACGAGCAGGGCAGGCGGGACGCGCTGTCCGCACGCTGGGAAGCGAGCTTCACGCAGGTCAGGGAACTGACCGACGACGCCCAGCTGATCGACGGGGTGGAGGAGATCGAGCGCTTGGTGCGGCGCTATCTCGCCGGCCGCGAGGAACTGTTCGACGCGCGTATCGAGCAGGGGCGGGTGGTCGACGGCCACGGCGACCTGCTCGCCCAGGACATCTTCTGTCTCGACGACGGCCCCCGCGTCCTGGACTGCCTGGAGTTCGACGACCGCCTTCGCTCCGTCGACGGCCTCGACGACGCGGCCTTCCTCGCCATGGACCTGGAGCAGACGGGTGCCCCGGAGACCGCGGCGTTCTTCCTGGCCCAGTACGGCGAGTATTCCGGTGACCCCGCACCGCCGTCCCTGTGGCACCACTACGTCGCCTACCGCGCGTTCGTCCGCGCCAAGGTGTCCCTGATCCAGGCAGCGCAAGGCGCCCGCGGCGCAGAGACGGCAGCGAGGCGCCTGGTCACCACGACGCTGCGCCACCTGCGCACTTCCGCCGTCAGCTTGACCCTCGTCGGCGGCCTCCCGGGCAGCGGGAAGTCCACGCTCTCCGGCGCACTGGCCGATCGCCTCGGTGTCACGCTGCTCAGCAGCGACCGCCTCCGCAAGGAGTTGGCAGGGATGCCGGCGGAGGAATCCGCAGCCGCCGGTTACGGCGAAGGGCTGTACACGCCCGAGTGGACCGCGAGGACGTACGCGGCGCTGCTCGACCGGGCGTCCGCCCTCCTGTCCCTGGGCGAGTCCGTCGTTCTGGACGCCACATGGTCCGATGCCGGACAGCGTGAAGCCGCCCTGCGCATGGCCGAACGCACCAGCGCCGACCTGGTGGCCCTGCACTGCCAGGCTCCGGGAGAGGTGTCGGCAGCGCGCCTGAGCACCCGCGCCCCGGGGGCGTCCGACGCCACCCCTGAGGTGGCCACGGCCATGGCAGCCGCGGAGCCGCCGTGGGAGGAGGCCGTCCCCATCGACACCGGCGGCTTTTTGGAGGCCGCGGTCATCCAGGCGATGGCGGCCGTGCGCCCGTACGGTTCCGGCCAGGCCCCGGTCTTCCGCCGCCCCTACATGGAACCGGACTGAGGTGAGTGGCGACGCCGCGTGCAGCGGCGTGCTCACGGCAACGAAATTCCTGGCGGCAGCTCGATGTCCGGTCTCATCGGATGTCCAGCACCTCGGCTACCGGGCGCCGGGGCGTTGTGGGACCCTGCGGTCCGTAGCCGAGCCGGATCACCATCTGGACGTGGGTCATCGCCGAGCCCGGATCACGCACCGTCCAGCGGAGCGCGGGCCATTCGAGCGGCTGCGAGGTCATGGACGTGACCAGCCCGTCGGCGGTGGCTTGAAGGAGAACCCGCTGCAGGGCCTGTCCTGCTCGTAGCCAGTCCTCGGGCCTGTCACCCGACGTACCCAGCAGCACGATCTGCGGCTTCTGTTCGAAGGTGGCCCACCCACGCCCGGGAACGCGCCGGGAGCGACCGAAGTCGCGCACGACTCCACCCCGACCCGAGGGTTTCGGACCGAGGGCATTCACGGGAATTCCGTCGGGACGGGTCTGCTCGTCCGGTGTGCCGGCATGTGTCCACGCCATCGTCTCTGCCGTCAGGGAGGGGTCCATCTCCTCGCGATGCTCGGAGTCGTGTACCAGACCCAGGACGGTGTCGGTGTGCCAAGCATCCGGTACGGCCAGGCGACACCCTTCGAGAAGAGCTGCGGATCGCAGGCCGTCCAGCAGTGCTGGAGGGATCTCCTCCTCCGCGAAAGGAAATCGGCTGGAGTGACGTCGCCGGACGGCTGGATGGAGGGTTCCGAGATCGCTGTCCGTGGGCCCCGGTCCCCGGATGTTGGCAGCGGCCAGCAACCACGGATCGTCCGGGTCGGGCAGCAACCGTACGTCAGCGCCCCAGCCTGCCGAGGCTGCGGACACGCGAAGGTTGAACAGAGCGGCGGCGCAGCCCACATGGAGGGCGCGGTGGTCCGGGTCGGCATGGGGCATGGCACGGCCCGGGTCGCCGTACAGCTCTATGAGCCCGGAGGCCGGTCGGTAGAGGAACTTCCAAGGCTGGGCGTTGTGCATGGAAGGAGCCATGGCAGCGTCCTCGATGAGCGGAACAATCGCTGCCGGGTCCGGAAACGATGCGTTCATGAGACTTACCTGCCTGTGCTGTGGGCTTCACTCGTGGGCGATGACGGCGACCGGTGCGACCGCGTGGTGCATCACGGCGTGTGTGATGGGGCCGATGTGAGTGCCGAAGGCGGAGTGGCGGATTCGGCGGCCGACGACGACGAGGGCGGCGGTGGAGGCCGCGTCGAGGATCTGAATCGCCGGCTGTCCGATGGTGGCCCGGGAGTCGACCTGCAGCGAAGGGTACTTCTCGTGCCAGGGGCTGATCATCTCGTCCAGTGTGGTGGTGATGCCGTGGGCCATTTCCTGCTGGACCCCGGGGTCGAGCGCCGGTGCGTAGCTGAGGATGGGCGGTGGCGACCAGCCGTGGATGATCACGAGCGGGCAGTGGCGGTGGGAGGCCTCCTCGAAGGCGAAGGCGAGCAGTTTGTCACAGGGCTGGTGGATGTCCACGCCGACCACGATGGGCCCTCGGTCGCGGGTACCGTCCGGCGGATTGCCCGCGCGGTCCATGGACCGGACCAGCACGACGGGGCGCACGGCCTCGATGACGGTGGCGGCGCCGGTGGATCCGACGAGGAAACCCGCGATGCTGCCGAGCGCGCGCGAGCCGAGTACGAGCATGTCGGATTCCTCGGCGGCGCGGGCTAGGGCCAGGGAAGGTAGCCCGCCCACTCGGCGGGTGTCGACCTTCAGCGACGGATGTGCGCGGTGCGTCTCATCGGTGGTGTCGCGGAGGACGGCCTCGGCCCACCTCCGACGTTCCTCGGTGGTCGTGACGGGAAGGGGAGGATTCTCCAGCCATTCCTCGGCGTGGACCAGGTCCAGGGAGGCACCGCGAAGCTCGGCCTCATGGGCTGCCCAGCGGGCAGCCGCCGTACTTTCCGGGGACCCGTCGAGGCCGACGGTCACTCGGTTCGCCATGGTCTCCATCTCCCTGTTCGCGGATCGGAGTTTTCCCGCTCACTCCAGACTGACTGCCCGACGGCCTCCTGTTGAGGGGCCGGTCGGCCCCTCGGGGGGGCCGACCGGCCCGCCCCTGGTGCGGTGGAGAGAGGTCTGGGGCCTGATCAACCAGGGCCGGTCACGTCAGGAGGTCTGCCGGTCGGCCTGGCATTCGGCGAGAGCTCGGAAGGCCTTGTGCTCTGGTCCATGCCGCAGAGAAGCCATGTCCCCATGATCTCGCGTCGACGAGCGGGGCGCCGAGCACGAGCCCAGACTGGAAACGGGTACGGACGTGCACATGAGGAGGAAGCCATGACCACCGCGCGGGACATCATGCACAGCGGTGCCACCTGCGTACAGGAGACCGAGACGCTCATGGACGCGGCCCGGCGGATGAGCGAACTGGACGTCGGCGCACTGCCGATCTGCGGGCCCGACGACCGTCTGCACGGCATCATTACCGACCGTGACATCGTGCTGAAGTGTCTGGCCAAGGGCAAGGACCCGCACCACATGACAGCCGGACAGCTGGCGCAGGGCAGGCCCATCACGGTCGACGCGGGCGCTGACACGAGCCAGGTGCTGCAGACGATGCAGGATCACCGGATCCGGCGTGTCCCGGTGATCGCCGACCACCGCCTCGTCGGCATGATCAGTGAGGCCGATCTCGCCAGGCACCTGTCCGAGGAGCAGGTGGGGCACTTCGTCGAGACGATCTGCGCGGAGCGGTGAGCCGCACCAGAATGCATGTGGGCGTCGCTATTCGTGCGCGATGACGGCGACGGGCGCCTTGGCGTGGTGGAGGACCGCATGGGTGACCGGTCCGATGTGCGCGCCGATTGAGCTCCGCCGGATGCGGCGGCCCACGACGATGAGCCCCGCCTCTGCGCCCATCCTGATGAGTTCCGTGGCGGCGTGTCCGAGGCTCGCGCGAGCGATGACGCCGACATCCGGGTACTTGTCCCGCCAAGGCGCCAGGACATCGTGCAGAGAGGCCTCCGCGCTCATTTCGAGCTGGGCGTGGACTCTCGGATCGTACGCCGCGCCGTACCCCACCAGGGGAGGCAGCGACCAGCTGTGCAGGACGTGAAGGGTGCATGCCCGCCGCCGCGCCTCCTCGAAGGCGAAGGCGAGCAGGGCATCACACGGTCGGCTGATGTCAACGCCCACCAGCAGCTCACGGGCCGTGTGCCGGCCGTCGGGGTGTGGCACCTCGTCCTCGCTCGCCCGCACCATGACCACGGGCCGTACCGTCGCCTGGGTGACCGCCATGCCGACGGAACCGAGGACGAAGCCCGTGACGGTGCCCAGTCCCCGAGAGCCCAGGACAATCATGTTCGCGCCGGCTGCGACGCCGGCGAGCTCGGCGGCCGGTCTGCCGTCGATCGATCGGATGCCGACCTCCAGTTCGGGGTGGCTCGCGCGCAGTTCGTCGGCGGTCTCGTTCAGCAGCGCCTGGGCCCAGTGACGGCGCACATCGCTGGTCGGCATCGGGAGGTCGCGGGGAGATGACCATTCCTCGGCGTGGACGAGGTGGAGTGGCACGCCGCGCAGCAGGCCCTCTCGCGCCGCCCAGCGGGCGGCCGCGAGGCTTTCCGCGGATCCGTCGAGACCGACGACGATTCGATCGTTCATGATGGCTTCTCCCGGCAGGGTCCCGCATGGGTCGGGGAGTTGGTTGCCGCACGTGCCGAGGCTGCACGGCGGTTTCTTCAGACTGAGTTCGTGTCGTCGATGGCGTATCCGAGATGCTGGGTTACGGAGACGACGCCGTCGACGGTCCGGCAGAGGCGTTCGATGAGCGGGATGAGGCTCCTGAAGTCGACGGTTCCGTGCAGTTCGACCCGGCCGTCGGTGACGGCCACGGTGATGGCCGAGGGGCTCTGACGTACGCCGAGTTCGAGGACGTCACCCATGATCTCGTGACGGATGTCCTCGTCCGCCCGGAGGAAGATCCGTAGCAGGTCCCGACGGCTGACGATTCCGATCAGTACGTCCGAGTCGTCCACGACCAGGAGCCGCTTGACTCCTTGTGCTTCCATCAACCTGGCGGCTTCGGCGACGGTCCAGTCGGGTCTGGCGCACACGGGGGGCGAGGACATCAGCTCCTCGGCGCGCGTACCCGCGGCCTTGTCCTCCTGCCAGGCCTCCCGCTCGGGAAGTGACCGGAAGTAGTCGCTTTGGCCGGCGGACTTCGGCAGCAGGTCCCGTTCCGAGATCACGCCGAGCGGCCGGCCGGCAGAGTCGACGACCGGCACGGCTGACACCTTGTGCTCCGTCAGGGTGCGGGCGATCTCCTTGAACGGAGCGTTGCTGGGGACGGTGACGACCTCGCGGGTCATCAGCTCGCGGACTTCCCGATGCTTCATGCTCTTCTCCTACCGCTCGGTGGGCGTTCGGGCGCCGACCGACACGTCGTCCTGCGCGTAGTCGAGCCGGTTGACCACGTCGACGACGCCGTCGACGCTCTGGCACAGGCGCAGCACGATGGGGACCAGGCTGCGTCGGCTCACGGTGCCGCTGAGGGTCACCAGCCCGTCGGTGACGTCGACGGTCAACGACGAGGGGCTGAGGCCGAGGGTGTGGGTCACCACGTCTTCGAGGATTTCCTCCTGGATCGCGTGGTCCCTGCGAAGGAAGAGCTGAAGCAGGTCGCTACGGCTCAGGATGCCGATCAGTCGGCCGGCGGCGTCCACCACGGGCAGTCTCTTGACCTGGCGCCCCCGCATGACTCGCGCCGCGCGGACGACGCTCCATTCGGTCCGGGCCGTGATGGCGGGGCTGGTCATGAGATCGGCGGCCGTGTTCGTGCCGCTGCCGGAGCTGCGCTTGCGGAGCAGGTCGGCTTCGGAGACGACGCCCACGGGACGCTCGGCCTCGTCCACCACGGGCACGGCGGAGATGTCGAACTCCTTGAGGAGCCTGGCGATTTCCTTGAACGGGGTGCCCCGCTGGACGCTGACGGCTGTCGGGGTCATCAGGTCGGCGACGCTGCGGTGCCTCATCGTCGGCCTCCTTCACGTGCGGACTTCGATGTCGAGGCGCGCGGCCGTGACGTCCACGACGCCCGGTACGGTGCGTGCGACACGCACCAGCACGTCCTTCAGGGCCGGGTCGGGAAGGGAGCCGTCCAGGTGCACGATGCCGTCGGCCACGTGGACCTGCACCATGGCGGATCCGGCGGGGATGAGCTCGGCCATGATCAGTTCGCGCAGCTCCTCGGCGATGTCGGCGTCGGGGCGGAGATAGATCTTGAGGAGGTCGCCCCGGCTGACGACGCCGATCAGGCGGCCGTCGCCGTCGACGACGGGCAGCCGCTTGAGGTGGCCGCGGGCCATCAGGCGGGCGGCGCCGGGGATGGTGGCGTCCTTGGTCACGGTGACCGCCGGTACGGTCATCAGCTGCCCGGCGGTGACTGCGCGGGACTCGTCCGCACCCTGGGCCTTGAGCAGCAGATCCGCTTCGGACACCACGCCGGCGACCCGTCCTTCCTCCGACAGGACGGGCAGGGCGCTGATCCGCCACTGCCGCATGGCCTCCACGACTTCCTTGAACGGTGTTCTGCGGTCGACGGAGATGACGGCATGCGTCATTACGTCCTCGACGGTGCGAAGGTGCTTCATGATGCCTCCAGAACGGCGTCCCGATACGTCCGAGCGTGGACACCCGTGCTCGACGGCGGTAGGGCCGCCAGGGGATCATTTCGGGCTGATCGGCCCTTTTGTCCAGGTGTCGGGCGTGCTTTTATGAAATTGACGGAAAGAGTCCCTGAGAGGATGCGGAGAAGCGGCTGGTGGCCGTGCACCGCACGATCGGGATCCGCGAGAAGCGGGTGGGCTCTTTCCGCCCTTTGCCGCGAGGGTTCAATGCAGGGCATCGTGAGGGTCGGCAACCGGAGACAGGTCGTCGACCGCGTAACCAAGGGATTGGTCCACGCTGACGACCCCGTCGACCGACTGACACAGTCGTTCGACAACCGGAATGGTCGACCGCTCCTCGACCCGGCCGCTCAACGAGACGACCCCTTCGCTTACAGTCACCGCAACGCCTCCCGGGGTCATCCTGAGGGTCCGGCCCAGTACGTCGTCGACGATCTCGTCGCGGATTGCGTCATCGTTGCGGAGCATGGGGCGCAGCAGGTCGGTGCGGCTGACGATGCCCACCAGGGTTCCGGTCTCGTCGACCACCGGCAGGCGCTTGACGCCTCGCTCGTGCAGGAAGCGGGCCGTCTCGACGATGCCCCACTCCGGCCGGGCGGTCAGGACGGGAGTGGACATCAGATCGCCGGCGGTCCGGGCGCCCATCGAGACACGGTCTATGGACGACGTGGCGTGCATGGGGTCGCGTCCTTCGGTGTCGGGCAGCCCGGCCTGCCTGCGGAGCAGGTCGGCTTCGGAGACGATGCCGATCGGGTGGCGACGGGTGTCCACGACGGGCAGGGCCGAGACCCCGTTGTCGTTGAGGCTCCGGGCGACCGTTTTGAGTGACGCTTCGGGGCTCGCCGTGGCCACGTTCCGGGTCATGACGTCTGCGACAGTGCGATGAGACATGGTCCGATCTCCTTGTGAATGGGGCCGTCAGCCGTGAGCGATGACCGCGACGGGCGCAGCGGCGTGGTGCAGGACCGCATGAGCCACGGACCCCAGATGCACGCCCAGAGGTGAGCGGCGCAGGCGGCGACCCACGACGATCAGGTCCGCGCTTGCCGCGGCCCGGACGAGCTGCACGGGTGCGGGCCCCTCGAACGCCTCGTGGGTGGCGCTCACGGACGGGAACTTGTGCCGCCACGGCATCAGCATCTCGTCGAGCATCACGGTGATGGTCCGGCCGATCTCCCGCTCGTTCTCCGGGTCGAAGAAGGGCGCGTACTGGTACATGGACGGCATCTTCCAGCCGTGGATCGCACGCAGGGCGCAGCCGCGACGGTCGGCCTCCTCGAAAGCGAAGGCCAGTACCTTGTCCGCTGCCTCGTGGATGTCGACGCCCAGGACGATTTGCCCGTAGCGGGTGGGCTGGGCCGCCTCGGGCGCGTCCGACACGCGGACGAGCACCACCGGCGTCTCGGTGGCCACGAGTGTCGACAAACTCACCGAGCCGATGAGGAATCCCACCAGCCCTCCCACACCGCGGGAGCCGAGTACGAGCAGCCCGGCGTCGGCCGCCTCCGCGGCCAGGGCTGCCGCCGGCCTGCCGGAAAGGCATCTGGTCGAGACCTCCAGCCCGGGATGCCGACGTCGCACGTCCTCCGCCGCATCGGTGAGCGCCTCGTCGGCCCAACGGTCGGCCGCTTCGCGGCCCGGCGCCGGTACCGAGGGGCTGATCAGCCAGTCGACAGCGTGGACGAGCCTCAGCGGCACTTCCCGCAGGACCGCTTCCCGGGCGCCCCAACGGGCCGCGGCCCGGCTCTCGGGAGAGCCGTCGACGCCGACGGTCACATGGTGCTTCATGGCGAGACCTCCTTGGGTGCCGCAGGACCGTGGCCCTCTTCCAGCGTCACCTGCGGCGCGGCGACCGAGGAGGGGCCGAGTGGCCCCATGTGGGACCGAACAGCCCCCGCTACTCCACGGAGGAGCGTGAGGCGACGTAGTCGGCGCAGCCGTCCAGGGTGTTCAACGCCGGATAGTCGGTCTCGGGCAGGGCGAGACCGGTACGCTCGCTCAGCGCCTCGATGAAGTTGAGGAAGTCGAGCGAGTCCATCTCCAGGTGGTCCCGGAAGTTCTCGTCCTGCGAGAGAACCGCCGCGTCGGCGCCGGGAACCACGTCTGTCAGCACGTTCTTGATCAGTACGAGGGCCTCGTCACGGTTCACAGTTCCTCCGGTCGTTGGAGCAGGCGGTCGATGGACGTCAGGAATCGCGCCCCGGTCGCACCGTCGCTCGCACGGTGGTCGGCGGAGAGCGTGGCCGTGACGGTCGGGTGCACCGTGAGCATCCCGTTCACGGCTACCGGCTGCTCGATGACACGCCCCAGACCGACGAGTGCGACCTGCGGCGGGTAGATCACCCCGAAGACCGCCTCCACCCCCTGATCACCGAGGTTGGTCACGGTCAGCGTCGGGTCGGCGGTCTCCGAGGCCCGCAGTCGGCCGCCACGCGCCCGCGAGACCAGTCCCTTCAGCGTCGCCATGAGCTCTGGCAGCGGCATCGTGTCGGCGTCGGTCAGCGCCGGCGCGACCAGGCCGCCACCGCGCAGGGACACCGCGACACCGAGTCGCACGGTGTGCGAGGGGACGAACGCTTCGTCCTTCCAGTAACCGTTCAGTTCCGGTACTCGGCGTGCAGCCAGGGCAACCGATTTGAGCAGCAGGGCCGCTGGTACGAGCCGTTCCGCCACGGGCCTGTCGGCATTCCGGTCGCGCATCCATGCCATCGCGGCGGCCAGATCGATCTTCGTCGACAAGTAGTAGTGGGGGATCTCGCGGTTGGCACGGCTCATCAGAGCCGCGATCGCCGCACGCGCCGGATACGCGGGCTCGGCCGTCGCCGACGACGGGCGCGCCTGTGCGTGGCTTTCGACCGTACGGGCCGGAGGGCCCGCCGTGGCGGCCCGTACATCGTCGGCCCGGATCGTGCCGCCCTGTCCGGTTCCCCGCAGGGCGCTCAGGTCGATGCCCGACGACTGGGCCAGCCTGCGGGCGAGCGGCGAGGCCTTCACCCGATGTGGCCCGTCGGCCGGCGCGTGCTCCACGTCGGAACGGGTGATCCGACCGCCCTTGCCGGAACCGTGCACGGACGACAGGTCGATGCCCTTCCGCTCGGCCAAGTGCCTCACCAGGGGAGTGGACACGGTGTCCCCGCCCCCGCTTGTGGTGCGGCCCGGAACGGCTTGCAGTTCGGAGGCCGGGGCCGTCGGCTGCTTCGCAGAAGGAGTGGCAGGGGCAGGGACGGCGGCCGGAGGCTCAGTTTCCGTGTTGATGACGGCCATCCGTGTGCCGACCGGCACGGTGGTCCCTGGGTCGACGAGGAGTGCACCGACCGTTCCCGAGTCGAAGCATTCGACTTCGATCGTCGACTTCGCCGTCTCCACGACGGCGACGACATCGCCCTTCGTGACGGTGTCACCGGGTCCTACCAGCCATTCCACGAGGGTGCCCTCGTCCATGTCCGCGCCGAGGGAGGGCATGGTGAAGTCGGCCATGTCAGCTCACCGCCCGACGAACGGCGTCCACGATGGTCGCGGGCTGGGGAAGCGCCGCTTCTTCGAGCTGCCGGGCATAGGGAATGGGGACCTCCGCGCTGCATACGCGCTGAACGGGGGCATCGAGCTCGTAGAACGCCTGCTCGGTGATGCGGGACGAGATTTCCGCGGCCAGGCTGCCGCTGCGCCATGCCTCGTCGACGATCACGGCCCGGTGGGTTCGGCCGACGGACGCCATGACGGTGGCGTCGTCGAGGGGGCGCAGGGTGCGTAGGTCCACGACCTCTGCGCTGATGCCCTCCCCGGCAAGGGTTTCCGCCGCGGCCATGGCCTTCGGCAGGGAGCCGCCGTACGTGATCACCGAGACGTCCGTACCCGGCCGGCGTACGGCCGCCGTGTCGAGATCGACGGCATCAACGGTGGCGTCCAGCGAGCCCTCCGCGTTGTAGAGACTGCCGTGTTCGAAGAGCAGCACCGGATCGGGGTCCGCGAGGGCGGCTGCGAGCATGTGGCGCGCGTCGTCGACCGTCGCGGGTGCCAGCACCCTGATGCCGGGGATGTGGGCGTACCAGCCTTCGAGGCTGTGGGAGTGCTGGGCGCCGAGCTGTCGGCCTGCCCCGGTGGTCATGCGGATCACGACGGGGACGCTCAGCTGCCCGCCCGACATGTGGAGCAGTGTGGCCGCGTTGTTGAGGATCTGGTCCAGGGCCAGGAGACTGAAATTGACGGTCATGATCTCGACCACGGGCCGCATCCCGCCGAGTGCGGCGCCGATGCCCGCGCCGACGAATCCGGATTCGGACAAAGGCGTGTCGCGGATACGGTCAGGTCCGAACTCTTCGAGCAGGCCCAGGCTGACGCCGAAGCATCCGCCGTACCGGCCCACGTCCTCGCCCATGAGGAAGACCCGTTCGTCCTGCAGCAGGGCTTCGCGTAGCCCCTCACGGAGCGCCTCCCGATAGGTGGTCGGCCGGGAAGTCCCGGTCGGTGCCTTCCGTGTGCTCATGCCGCGCCCCCGGTTTCGCTCGTGACGAAGCGGAGCAGGTCCGAGACCGGTTCGAGCGGGGCCTTCTCGGCCCGCTGTACGGACTGGTCGATCTCGGCGAGTACTTCCTTGTCGAGTTCTTCCATCACCCGGTCGTCGAGCTGCCCTTCGGAACGCATCAGTTCGGCCAGTCCTTTGAGGGGGTCGCGTCCCTTCCATTCCTCGATCTCGGACTTGGCCCGGTACCGGTCAGGGTCGTACATGGAGTGGGCGCGGAACCGGTAGGTCTGTGCCTCGAGGAAGTGCGGTCCGTTGCCTGCGCGCACGGACTCCGCCGCCCTGAGTGCGGCCGCTTCAACGGCGAGGACGTCCATGCCGTCGACCGTCCACGCGGGCATTCCGTAGGAGGCGGCACGCATGGCGAGGTTGGTCTGGGCGTGCTCCCGGGCCAGGCTCGTGCCCATGGCGTACAAGTTGTTCTCGCAGACCAGCAGCAGGGGTAGCCGCCACAGGGCCGCGAGGTTGGCCGTCTCGTGGAACTCGCCTTCGGCGAAAGCTCCGTCCCCGAAGAAACAGCAGGTGACGCGGGTGCTGCCGCGCATCCGGTCGGCGAGTGCGAGTCCGGCAGCCAGGGGCAGGCCGCCGGCCACGATCGCGTTGCCCCCGTAGAAGCGGTGCGTGGCGTCGAACAGGTGCATGGAGCCGCCGCGTCCGCGGCTGCAGCCGGTGGCCCTGCCGTACATCTCGGCCATCACGGCGTCGGCGGAAACTCCGCGAGCCAGGGCATGCCCGTGTTCGCGGTAGGTGGAGACCACCGCGTCCTCCTCGCGCAGTGCCTGGTTGACGCCCACGGCGACGGCTTCCTCACCGATGTAGAGGTGGACGAACCCACGGATCTTCGCGCCGCTGTAGAGCTCCACGCACCTTTCCTCGAACCGTCTGATGGCAAGCATCCGGCGGAGCAGGGACAGGTGGTGCCCGGGTGCGGGATGCCCGTCGGGAGTGCCGCGGGCGGCAGTGGCGGGTCCCTTCCTGTGCCCGCTCCTGCGTGCTGCGCTCCGGGCCTTTCCTTCGGGCTGCGGGGTGGTGCTGCTCATGGTTCCGCCTTCTCTCGCGAGCGGGTCATCCGGGGTTCTCCAGCGTGGACAGATCACCTTCGGGCAATCCCAGTTCCCGGGCGCGCAGCAGGCGGCGCATCACCTTGCCGCTGCGCGTCTTGGGGAGGTTCTGCTCGAACTCGATCTCTCTGGGCGCCACCGCGGGGCCCAGCCGCCTGCGTGCGAACGCCAGAAGTTCTCGCTTGAGGGACGCGTCGGGGGAGAGCCCGGGACGGAGGGAGACGTATGCCTTGACGACAGCTCCCACGACCGGGTCCGGGCGGCCGATCACACCGGCCTCCGCGACCGCGGGATGCTCCATCAGCGCGCTCTCCACCTCGAACGGTCCGATGAGGTGTCCTGCCGACTTGATGACGTCGTCGGCGCGGCCGACGAACCAGAACCACCCGTCCTCGTCGCGTTTCGCAAGATCGCCCGTGAGGTACCAGCCGTCTGCGAAGCACGCCCGGTAACGGGCCTCCTCGTTCAGATAGCCCCGGAACATGGAGGGCCAGCCCGGACGCAGCGCCAGCTCTCCCTCGACGCCCGCCCCGGTGATGACCCGAACGCGGCCTCCCGCGACCTCGGCGCGTCCGTCCTCGCCGCGTTCGAGCAACGCGGCCTCCACACCGGGCAGAGGCCGTCCCATGGAGCCGGGCCGGATGTCGCTGGCCGCGAAGTTGGCGATCATGATCGCCCCGGTCTCCGTCTGCCACCAGTTGTCGTGGATCGGCAGGCCGAGTACCTCCTGCCCCCACAGGACGGCTTCCGGGTTGAGCGGTTCACCCACGCTTGCGATGAAGCGCAGAGCCGACAGGTCGTACGGCCCGGGCAGATCTCGGGTGCCGTCCCTGGGGGTTGCACGCATGAGCATGCGGATGGCGGTCGGTGCCGTGTACCAGACGGTGACCCGATGGTTGTCGAGGATGCGGTACCAGCGGTGGACGTCGAAGTCCCCTTCGTCGACCACGACGGTCGCGCCGTGCGTGAGCGGGGCGATGATCCCGTACGAGGTACCGGTCACCCATCCCGGGTCCGCCGTACACCAGTACACGTCCTCCCGGCGCAGATCGAGCGCGAAGGCCGCCGTTACGTGGTGGGCCACAACCGCTTCGTGCACGTGGACCGCGCCCTTCGGGGTACCGGTCGTACCGCTGGTGAAGTGCAGCAGCGCTATGTCCTCCGGATCGGTGGCCGGCACCGTGTACTCCTCCGGAGCCTCGTCCATGAGTGCGGCGAAGGAGAGCGTGCCAGGCGGCGGATCGGTAACCGGACCCACGAGCAGGACATGGTCCAGATGAGGCAAGCGGTGCCTGTTCTCCTCGACCTTGCGCCGGTACAGCGCCTCGGTGGTGACAAGGACCCGGGCATCGCCCAGCTCCAGCCGCCGGCGCACGGGCTCGGGGCCGAAGGCCGAGAAGAGCGGGCACAGCACGCGTGCGCTGCGCAGCGTGCCCAAGACGGTCGTGTACAGCTCGGGGCAGCGGCCCAAGAGGGTGAAAACCCTCTCTTGTCGGTCCACGCCCAGGGAGGTGAGGACGTTGGCGAAGCGACCGGTGAGGCCTCCGAGCTCGGCGTAGGTGAGGCGGGTGACGGTGTCGTCGGGTGCGATGCAGCGGAGTGCTTCCTGCCCGCCCCGGCCTGCCGCCAGGTGCCGGTCGACGGCCTCGTAGCCGATGTTCAGCCCGCCTCCAGGCAGCCCGGACAGCAAGGACCTGGCCGTTTCCCAGTTGAAGTCCGCGCGGGCCCGCTCGTAGTCCTGGAGCATGAAGACGACACCGGGGCCGGGCTGCTTGCGGATGATCGAGTAATCCATGGCCGGGTCCTTCTCCTTGCCTTGGAACCATCAAGGAGACAGCGTCACGTCGGGTGACGGCCGTAAACGCAGCG
This sequence comes from Streptomyces sp. CLCI03, assembly GCF_053615355.1. NCBI lineage: Bacteria > Bacillati > Actinomycetota > Actinomycetes > Kitasatosporales > Streptomycetaceae > Streptomyces > Streptomyces sp. CLCI03. The sequence continues at coordinate 7,834,541 of NZ_CM132132.1, forward strand.
AGCGGGCGTCGGCGATTCCCCCGGATGGGCGACACGGGACGTCGCCGTTACAGGGACATCCCGTAGGCGGTGCGGTGCGGTGGGGTGGGTAGGGAGCCATCGTGGGTGGCCGCCAGGCGGGAGGCGACTGCGACCACACCGTCCAGCTGGCTGGTGAGGTGGATCAGGACCGGAATCTGGCTCTGTTCCTCCAGCCGGCCCTCCAGCGTCACGATGCCGTCGACCACGTGGACGGTGACCGCATCGGCGCTCAGCCCCATCGTGTCCACGAGTATGTCCGCGACTACGCGGTGACGTATCTCCGAGTCCGGTCGCAGGAAGAGCCAGAGCAGGTCACGGCGGGTGACGATGCCGACGAGTCGGTCCTCGTCGTCCACGACCGGAAGTCGCTCGACGCCGCGGCGGGCCATCAGTCGGGCGGCTCCTGCCGCGGTCTCGTCCGCGTGAACCGTCACCGCCGGTGCGGACATGGCCTCACCAGCGGTGAAGGTCACCTCGGACGGGAATGGGGCCCCGCCCCGGCCGGTATCGGGCTCCTCGCCCACCGGTGCGTGATCGGCGGCTGCGAGGCCGATCAGGTCGCTCTCGGAGACGATGCCGAGCACCCGGTCCTCGTCGTCGAGGACCGGCAGTCCGCTGATGTCGTGCTGAGCGAGCAGCTTCGCGACATCCTTGAAAGGGGTGGACGTCATGACCGAGACGACCTCGTCGGTCATCAGGTCTCCGACCTTGATGTGCTTCATGAGGCACCTCCTGCCGTCACGGCGATCCACCCGGACGGGAACGCCGGAGGACGCCTAAAACCACGATCCGCCCCATGCCAAGAGACGAGGAGGGCCGAATGGTCCGGAGTCGGGCCCGATCGGACCTGCGCCGCACCTGCGGCGCGGGATTGCATGAACCAGGACCACCGGTCCCTGCCAGGTGAGAGCCCGACCCCTGGCGGCTCCCCGAGGAGGAACCATGGAAGGCACCACGAGCAGCTCGGAACTCGGCGCCGTCATCGTCGGCGTCGACGGCTCCGAACCGGCCCGCCAGGCAGCGATGTGGGCAGCGGCGGAGGCCGCACGTCGCGAGCGTCCGTTGCACATCGTGCACGGGTCCGACACCGACGGCCGGGTCCTCTACGTCTCGGCGAAGAGCATCGAAAGCGTCCGCCAGGCGGGCCGCGAACTGCTGGACGCCACGTCGGCCGCGGTCACGGAGCGGTTTCCCGGCCTGCAGGTCAACCCCGAGTTCAGCCGCAGGGCACCTGTCCCGAGCCTCCACCAAGCCGCGGGCCCCGATGACACCATCGTGGTCGGCAGCCGGGGGCTGGGCGGTTTCAGCTCCCTCATGCTCGGATCGGTCGGACTCAAGGTCGCAGCGGGAGCGAAGACGCCCGTCATCATCGTCAGAGGCACCGAGAACGGGGCTGAGACGGGTGCGGTGCTCGCCGCCGTCCGCGACGAACACGACCTCGACTGCGCACGGTACGCCGCACGCGAGGCACAGATCCGCGAGGGCTCGCTGCGGCTGTTGCACGTGTGGAACATCCTGCAGTCCGTCGGCGAGGTCGTGACCCTGCTCGACGACGTGGAGGAGATCGCCAACGAGGAGGTCCATCACCTGAACGCCGTGGCGGACCGGATCCGCGAGGAGTTCCCGGACCTGACCGTGCAGGTGGACGCGGACAAGAGCACGTCAGTGGCTTCTGTACTGGTTGAGGCCTCGCGCCAGGCGGACCTGCTGGTGATGGGCGGCCGACGGTCACCCAGCTACCTCGGGCCCACCCTCGGGCGGGTCACGCACAGCCTGGTCCACCATGCCCACTGCCCCGTACAGCTCATTCCGCGCCACACGGACAAGCACGGGAGCGAATCGTGAGCGACTCGGGCGAACACGAGGAGGTCGTCGTCGGCATCGACCCGGCCAGGGACTGGCATCTGCCCCTGGCCTGGGCGGTGGACGAGGCCGGGCGACGCCGGCTACGGCTGCGACTCGTCGTAGCCGTACCTCCCCAGCACGACACGCAACACGTCGACGACACGTCGCGCAGCATCGCCCTGCACCAGGAGGCCTCGGATGCCCTCGGCGCGGCTGCCGCCTGGAGCAGGGAGCGACACCCGGAGGTCGAATCGGTCGTGGATCTCGTCGAGGGGTTCCCCGCCCCGGAGATCGGTCGCCTGTCGAGGCGGGCCCGCATGATCGTGCTCGGCTCCCGTCACCTGAGCCGGACTTCGGAGTTCCTCAGCGCCGGTTCCCTGGTTGTTCCCGTCAGCGCCCAGGCGCAGTGTCCGGTCATTGTCGTGGGCGACGCCGAGCACGTCACGCAACAGCCGCCCTACCTGGTGGTGGGCATTGACGGGAGCGATTCCTCGAAGGCGGCCCTCGCGCTGGCATTCGAAGAGGCCGACCTCAGGGGGGCCAGGCTGCGTGCCGTGTCGGTGTGGGAGCCCCCGCTCTTCCTGCACCACGACGAGGAGGCCGCGCTCCAAGGGCAACGACGCATGCTGTCCGAGACGACGGCAGGCTGGTCGCAGGAGTACCCGGACGTCGTGTTGACGCACGAGGTGCTGTCCGGGCACCCGGTGGAGGAGCTCGCCGGTGCCGCCGAGCACGCCCTCGCCGTGGTCGTGGGCCGTCGTGGCAAGGGAGGTTACACGGGCATGCGACTCGGATCGGTTGTCCACGGGCTGCTGCACCGGGCGCACTGCCCGGTGATCACGGTCCCCGTGCGGTGAGGACTGCGTGACGACGCCCGCAGTCGGGTGCACCGAGCATCGGAGCGGTACGACGAAGCCGAACCGGAACCCGAGATCGGACAGCGCTGAGCCTTCAGGCGGTACTCACCGAGGGACGGTCTGCGTGACGCGCCACAGCCGCCGGGGGAGGCCGCCTTCCTCGAAGGCGGCGACCTCGACCAGAGTCCAGCTTCCGGCGAGGGCGTCGACCAGGTCGCGGGAGAAGAAGTGGACGGCGAAGCCACCGTGTTCCCAGATGTCGTCTCCGTGCCCGGCACCGGCCTGGTAGTGGGCGTCCCCAGTGTGGCGGACGGTGTAGACGAACACTCCGCCCGGCCGCAGTACCCGTCGCACCTCGGCGACCAGGGCGTGGATCTCCTGGGTGGACAGTGCCATGCAGAGCAGCATGTGGGCGAACACGGCATCCACCGAGGCGTCCGCGAGCGGCAGAGGATCGCGGACGTCGTGGACCGCTGTGGTGACCCGCTCCGTGACGTCCTGGGCCGCGGCGGCTTCACGCAGCTGTTCCAGACCCACTGGGCTGAAGTCGGTGGCCAACACGGAGAATCCCTGGCGGGCAAAGTACAGCGCGTCACGGCCATGGCCGGCACCCAGCTCCAGCACCTTCCGGGCGCCGGCGGCCCCGAAGACGGCAGCGGCGTGGATCGCCGGATCGGATGGCTCCTCCCCGTACATGCCGGGATGTCGGCCGTAGGTCTGCTGCCAGTGCGCACGCTGAACGTCGCCCAGCCCCTGCTCCCGCTCCGACATGCTGACGCCCTCCTCACCAAGGTCGGCGTCGCCTCAATCGGCCCGCGAGGCCACCCTAGAGGGACACCATGTCGTCACCGCGCCCACCCGCTGTGCCACGGCCGTCATTGCTGTCGGCACTCGGCTTCCGGCACAACTTCTGTGGTGAAGAGCCGACTCTTGCGGTGGCGCCCGGGGCGGGCAGGCGTGCCCATTGGGCGCCTTCGTTCGGGTCCTCCCGTCTGGAGGCGGACACGGCCCTGAGCATAGGACTAACGGCCCTGGTTGCGACCCCGACCAGCCCATGCCCGGACGACTGGGCCGACGGACAGTGAGGACATGGGGGACATGCCCTGCGGGCCGTGTCCCAGACCATCGCAACAGGAGCGTGAGCCATGTTCTGGTACGACCACGGAATGGGCGGCTGGGGCTGGGTCGCCATGACGTTCAGCATGGTCCTCCTCGTGGCCCTGGCCGTCGCGGGAGTCACACTGCTCCTCCGCAGCGTCGACCGCTTCCCCTCGGGCCCAGTGCAGCCCCCGGCTGCGCCTTCCGCCGAGCAGGTGCTCGCCGAACGGTTCGCCCGAGGCGAGATCGACGAAGAAGAGTACGAACAACGTCTGACCGCACTGCGCGCGCACGGGCCAGGGCATGGCCGGCCGGGTCCGGGAGAGACCTGAACCCTCCCTCGGGGACGGTACAGGCTGCGACAGGCGGCGTGCGGTTATCGCGATCCTCCATACGGAGGGCGGGCGGAGGCAGGCCGCAGATGAAGGGTCGCGATAGCGAGTCTGTAGGCGGGGAGTTGGCCCACCGGCCCCAGGAAGGGCCCACCGGCCCCTCCTGGAGGCCGACCGACCGGCCAGACAGACTGAGAACAGCGAAGGCAGCGCATTCCATGGATCCGGCGGTTGCGTTCGCGCGGCACGACGCGCGCCCGCGGACACGATCAGCACCCCCGAGAGGAGGGGGCGACGAAGGGGTTGGTGGCAGGGATGGGTTCGTACGTGTACGACTTCAACGAGGGCGGCCGGGGCATGGCCGCGCTCCTCGGAAGTAAGGGCGCGAATCTCGCGGAGATGACGTGCCTGGGATTGCCGGTTCCGCCAGGCTTCACCATCACCACCGATGCCTGCCGTGCCTTCCTGGCCACCGGTGAGCCGCCGGAGGGCTTGGAAGGCGAGGTCAGCGAGCACTTGGCGGCGGTGGAGCAGGCTGCCGGCAAGAGGCTGGGGCAGGTGGACAACCCGCTTCTACTGTCGGTCAGGGCGGGTGCCGGGCACTTCATGCCGGGTACGACGGAGACCATCCTGGACATCGGCCTGAATGACGTGTCCGTGCTGGGACTGGCCAGGGTGCCCGACCGGGACAGGTTCGGCTGGGATTCCTACCGACGTCTTGTGCAGATGTTCGGCAGTACGGCCATGGGTGTCGAAAGTTCACTGTTCGAAGACGTGCTCCGGCGAATTGAGCTGCAGCACCAGGTCGCGGACGACTCAAGGCTGGACACCTGCGACCTCATACGGGTTGTCGAAACGTTCAAGGACCTCATTCTCGAACGCACGGGGCGGGCGTTTCCGCAGGACCCGGCCGAGCAGCTGTGGCAGGCGGTCCTCACCGCGTGCCGGTCCGGAACGGCGGTCACCGTCCAGAGCATGGTCTTCGGCAATCTCGGAGCCGACTCCGGCAGTGGCGTCGTGTTCAGCCGGGATCCGACCGCCGGGCGTACCGGGCTGTACGGCAAGTACCTGCCGAACGCGCAGGGCGAGGAAGTCGTCTCGGGCGTCCGCAACAGCTTGCCGCTTCAGGAGCTGGCCACGCTGGACCCGGCCTCGTTCGATCGCCTGTCCACGTACGTGGAGCAGCTGGAAGAGCACTACCGCGATGCGTGCGACATCGAGTTCACGATCGAACACGGCACCCTGTGGCTGCTCGAAACCCATGTGGGCCGGCGCGCGAAGTAGCCGCACCGTCGCCTCACTCCTACCTGGCGACGGAACCGTCGGCGGCGGGCCCCGGCCGAGGATGCCTGTCCGCCCGCCTCGTGAGCGGGGCGGCTACGGTGCGAGCGCGATGCCGATGTCCGGCGATCGCTGGAGCGTGTTGTGGACGGTGCAGTGTGAGGCGACGGCGAGAAGGCCCGCGCGCCGCTCTTCGGGCAGCTGCGGCGGCGGCACGATCACCATGCGCACCGCGGTTACCCGGGCGGGGCGGTCGGTGGCCATGACGAATTCCGCCCGCACGCCCAGCCCGTCGCACGGCATGCCGTGGCGGAGCAGGCAGCGCCCCGCGTAGAAGGCGACACACGTAGCCAGGGACGCTGCGAACAGCTCGGTCGGTGTGGGCGCGGTGTCCGCCCCGCCCGCGTCCGTGGGCTGGTCGACACGGAGGCGGTGCCCGCGCACGTCGACCACGTAGACGCACCCTCGACGTGGGTGACATCGAGCTGGTGAGCCTCTCCGGGCAGCCGCTTACCAGTCCCCTGAACACGCCGAGGGCCCGGTCACACCAGCCCTTTGAACTGGGGCTTCAAGTTGGCGGAGGCTCAGTGGGCCCGCGCCCTGCGCCCGAAGGGCGGCCGTTGCTGATCTGCGGGGACTTCAACCTGGCGCCCCGACAGGAGGACGGCGTCTACGGCGACGAAGTCAGCGGTTTCACGGCCGATGCTGAGCGCAAGGCCCTGGAGCAACTACTCGACTCCGCTGGCCTGGTGGAAACCACCAAGGGCGAGGGCGACCCAACGTTCACCTTCGAGCGGACGTTCTCCGGCCGGCTCAGCCGATTCCGGTGCGATCTGGCCCTACTCAGCGACCACCTGGCGCCCGAGACTCGCATCACCACGGACGGCACGGTGCGGACTGGAGAGCGGGCGTTCACGGACCACTCCGCACTGCTACTCGATCTCCCGGTCACGCCCGATGCGGCGGACCCGCCGGAAGACGTCCTGTTCTCGATCGGGGAGCTGACCGGTGCCGATCCGGCTCCCGGCGTGCACCGGGCTTACCAGCCGCACAAGACAGCCATGAGCCGCCAGGGCCCGTCCCCTGCTGCCCTGGCCGTGACGGCCACGCTGACCGGCCCGCTCGGTGTGTCGACGCTGCTGGACCACGGGTGCGGACGGGGAGCGGACGTGGCGCACTACCGGTCCGTCGGGCTGGAAGCGGACGGCTACGACCCTCATGCGGACTTCGGGTGGCCGCGGCCCGAGCGCGGCGGGTACGACCTGGTGACCCAGGCGTTCGTCCTGAACGTGCTGCCCAACCCCTGGGGAAGCGTTCGTGCCCTCCAGGACGCCGCATCGTTCGTACGGCCTGGAGGGCACGTGTTGGTGGTGACTCGCTCACCCGAGGAGATCACGAAGGCGGTGGCTGCCGGGGGCTGGGCTCGACATCATGACGGCTTCTGGTCCAGCGAGGGCAGGGGGACCTTCCAGCGCGGCATCAGCTCCGAGGAGGCGGTGCTGCTCGGCAGGGTGGCGGGCTAGGCAGTGTCCGGGCGGTGGGTGCGACCGATCAGCGGGGCGGGGTCGGCCAGGAGTCCCGGGTGAGCTGCTCGAGGAGGTCGACCGTGTCCGTGATGTCTGCGAGGAGCGTCCGAGTGCGGGTCTGACTGGCAGTGGCCGCGATCTCGGTGCGCCGGGCGTTGACGACATCAGGGTCGTTGTCGACGTAGGTGACGGACACGGTGTGCCGGCGCCGTTGCACGACCTCGTGGGTGTTCTGGGACAGGAGCGGATCGGCGGAGCCGTGCTGGCCGTTCGCCGGATACCCGCACCCGAGGTCCAGGATTTGCGTCATCCCACGCTGCGCGAGGGCGTGGGTCATGAGCAGGTGGTGTTCGCGGTTGATCCTGGCTGCCTCAGGTTGGCGCGGGAAGACGTTCCTGACTGCGCGCGCGACGTCCTGATCGCCTTCGTGGGGGGTTCGTGTCCCGAGCCAGACAGCGGACAGTCTGGAGGAGCTGGTCTGCGGGGGCACCGGTTTCGCCATGGGTAGACGTTCATCGGCGAGGCTCACGCCGTCGTCCTCTCGCACGTGCGGTCGGGTCTGGGGTCGGCTCGTACCCTGCAACCGCCGCCGGGACGTAGTAGCCCGGACCGTAGGGTCCATGCGCGTCGAACCGGAGGGTCCCCTCGCCCGCGAGGAACCTCAGCGCGCGCTGTACGTGGTGGGGAAGAAGTCCGAACTCCGTGCCGAGCAGACCAGTAGGCAGAGCCTGCTCCGGCGCGTAGTGGCCGTCGCGGATCCGGTCGCGGACGGCACCGTGTAGGGCCCTATCGCGGGGGTGAGGGTCCCGCGGGTGCAGCCGTACCGGCAGAGTCCCGGTGTGGAGAACGATCTCGCCCCGGGCGTCCAGGCGCAGGAGACCTTGGAGCACATGCTTCTCCGGCAGCCCCAGGGCCCTGGCCAATTGCTTGGTACTCGGGAGAGACACGCCTGGCGGGTACGTGGTGGTGACGTGTCGGTGCACGATGACGCAGGCGCGGTCGAGGACCCGCAGGCTCTCTGGCCGCAGCGCAGCGGAAGAAGCGGCGTTCATACCGAGGCCGCTGGAGGCGTGATAGCTGCAGGCCCTTCGGACCGTTGCCTGGACCACCTGGTTGGGGCGGAGCCCGCTGACCTGTCGTCGGCGGCCAGCTCCGAGGCCGTGTCGGAGAGAGTCGGGTTCAGGACCTCGTCAACGACCTCTCCCGTCATCCAGGGCAGTCGGCGCAGAAGGCCAAGGTCATGGGTGTTGAGGCGCAGTCGGTCGTGGACCTCGCGGAGGAGGAAGCGTGCTCGCGAGCGAGTCTGTTCGGTGAGCCCCGTCCGGATCTGGCGGGAGTCGCGGTCCGTGAGCGAGCCGAGGGCCACCGCCATGCTGGCGGCCAGCGGCCGGACGTCGCGCGGGTCGAGGGCGTCGTCGAGGACACGAATGAGGGCGTCCCACAGTCGGCTGTCCTCGCCGGTGATGTCCTCGTATCGCGAGACTGCGAGTGCGCGCAGCAGACGCCAGGCCATCGCTTCCGCCTCAGGGGCGGTGAAGGGTCCGGGCGTGCGCCCCGGTGCCCGCCCGTGGAGGCGGAGAGGGTAAGCAGGATTGCGGTGCGGCGATCGGGAGCGACAGACCCACGGAAACTCCTCGGGCAGAAATGGATGTCGGGTGCCGGCAATGGGTGGGGGGAGCCGGCGGTCACCAAAGGCGGGCAGCGTCACCAGTGATCGGTCCTGGCGTGTGCGATCGTGCGAGTGCTTTCGGTGCGAGCTGCACAGGCAGGATGTTCGGCGATCGGTAGGTAGGCGCTGATGACCTTCCCCTTCCCGTCGGGTCTGGGGGAGGCACTCCAGTGGGCGGTCAACTGCGTGACGATGGAGAGCCCGCGGCCGTGCCCGCCAGGGTGCCAGGGAGGGTGACCTTTGGAATCGGGGGCGCGGGATGGGGGTCCGCTACCTGGGCGATCAGAGCTTCTCCGGGGACCAGGGGAGAGACACCTTCCGGGCCCGTACAAGCTCCTCGCGTGGTTGATGGCCGGCTGTGGGCTGCGTATTGGCGAGGCGTGCGCAGTGACGCTCCAGCAGTTCGACTTCGAGGCAGGGCTGATCTTCGTGGACCGTCAGGTCACGCAGGACGGCGAGAACGAGGAGCCGAGAACCGCTGTCCAGAAGGCGATCACGAAGGGCCGGGGACGGGCCCACTGCGTAAGGCACCTCAAGTGGCGTGACTTGGACGAGGGTCGAGCGGTTCCGCTGCCACCCAGCATCGCTGCCAGAGTGCAGGAGCACGTCCAGCGGTATGGAACGCTTCGCGTCAGAGATGCGGTGAACCGGCTCCCGGGCGACTACCTCTTCTCGAACGTCGGGGGCACCAACATCCTCATGTACTCGCTCGTCGACCGTCTGTGGCGGAAGGCCAGGCAGAGCGCGGGCGTCACAAGGACGATCACCCCGCATTGGCTGCGCCACTTCTTCGCCTCGGCGGGACTGTCCAAGGGCGTACCGGTGACGGACATGGCCGAGTGGCTCGGGCATCGGGATCCACGCATCACCCACGAGACGTACGCGCACGTGATGCCCGACGCCCCGGGACGACTGAGGGCCCTGATGGATTCGGTCTTCACGCGCGAGACCGAGCTGAGCCTGCCGCTCGAGTTCGAGGCCGTGGTCCAAGCGGCCTGACGCCCGGTGGAGCCATCGCGATGCGCCGATCCGATCCGCCTATGAATGACCGAGTTCAACGCTGCTTAGTCAGCACCGAACCAGCACGGGAGTCGGCACAGGGGGGTGCAAAACGGGCTGATCCACGCGTTTGCGGCAGGCGTCGACCGGGGGTTCCGGAAGCCTTCAAGGTGTCCAAAGCGGCGATGTGGTGGTCGAGGACACAAGGTGGTGCCTGAATGTGATGCCCCGCCACATACGCTGCCGACCTGCGGGCTTCTACGGTGTGGCCACACCAAACGTCCCCGCAGACCCCGGAAGTGGTGCACATGACCTCCCCCGCAACAACCGCACCATCGTCAACCGGAATCCGCCGAGTCGTCGCAGCGAGCCTGATCGGCACCACCATCGAGTGGTACGACTTCTTCCTCTACGGGTCGGCCGCCGCACTCGTCTTCAACGAGCTGTTCTTCCCCGGCAGCGAGCCCCTCGTCGGCACCCTCCTCGCGTTCCTGACCTATGCGATCGGCTTCGCGGCCCGCCCGCTCGGCGGGCTGGTCTTCGGCCACTACGGGGACCGGATCGGGCGGAAGCGGTTGCTCGTCCTCAGCCTGCTCCTCATGGGCGGCGCCACCTTCGCCATGGGCCTGCTCCCCACCCACGCGAGCATCGGCGTCGGCGCCCCGATCCTCCTCACCCTCCTGCGCCTGATCCAAGGGTTCGCGCTCGGCGGCGAGTGGGGCGGGGCGGTACTGCTGGTCTCCGAGCACGGAGACGACGCGAGCCGCGGTTTCTGGGCCTCCTGGCCGCAGGCCGGCGCGCCAGGAGGCAACCTGCTGGCCACCGGGGTGCTGGCCGTCCTGGCCGCCGTGCAGTCCGACGCGGCCTTCCTCGCCTGGGGCTGGCGGGTCCCCTTCCTGCTCTCCGGGGTGCTGGTGATGATCGGCCTGTGGATCCGGGTGTCGGTCTCGGAGTCCCCGGTCTTCCTGGAGGCGCAGGCCAGAGCCGCGGAGCAGGCCGCCGCCGGGGCCAAGGCCAAGCCGCCCGTGGCCGAGGTGTTCCGGACGAACTGGCGCGGGGTCCTGACCGCGATCGGCACCCGCCTCGGCGAGAACATCTCGTACTACGTCATCACCGCCTTCCTCCTCGTCTACGTCACCAGCCACCTCGGGCTGCCCAAGAGCGACGGCCTGAACGCCGTACTCATCGGCTCCGCCGTCCACTTCGTGACCATCCCGGCCTGGGGCGCGCTGTCCGACCGGATCGGGCGCCGCGTCGTCACCCTCATCGGCTCGGTGGGCATGATCGGCTGGGCCTTCGCGTTCTTCGCGCTGCTCGACTCCAAGTCCTTCCCGGTGATCGCCGTGGCCGTGACCGTCGGGCTGCTCCTGCACGGCGCGATGTACGGACCGCAGGCGGCCTTCATCTCCGAGATGTTCGCCACCGAAGTCCGGTACTCCGGCGCCTCGATGGGTTCCCAGCTGGCCTCCATCATCGGTGGCGCGCTGGCCCCGATCATCGCCGTGGCCCTGCTGCGCGACTACGACTCGTCCCTGCCCGTGTCGATCTACCTCGCCGCCGCGGTCGCGGTCACCACGCTGACGGTCCTGGTGGCCAAGGAGACCCGCGGGCGTAGCCTGACCCGGGAACACCGGCCGCTACGGGCCCCGGTCCCGGCCACCCGTCGGGCCGGACACGATGCGGTGCCGGCCGACAACTGACCTTCCGGGCGTGGGCGGCGCCGGCTCGAACGGCGCCGCCCACACCGGCGTCGAGCAGCACGGAGAGCACCCGATGCCCACCACCGAAGACAGCGGGACCCGCGGTACCGCCGAGTTCACCGGCACCCGCACCGGCACCGGCACCGGCGCGCTGTCGCGGCTGCGCACCCTCCTGGACCTGCTGGACCGGGGTGCGCCCGTCGAGGCCTTCCAGGATCCCGAACTCTCCGACCCGGACGCGGACTCGGACGTGGACGCGGCGGTGGTCGCCGACGCGACCCGCGTCGCGCTCCGCATCCGCCGCACCCTCGGCCAGCACCGCCGCCGCGAAGTCGAACTCGCCGCCCTCTTCGACACGGCCGGGGACCTCGCCCGGCTGCGTGAGCCGGACGCCGTGCTGAAGGCCATCGTCCACCGGGCCAAGCTGCTCCTCGGCACGGACGTGACGTACCTGTCCCTCAACGACGAGGAGGCGGGTGACACGTACATGCGGGTGACGGACGGCTCGGTCTCCGCCGCGTTCCAGCAGGTGCGCCTGGGGATGGGGGAGGGGCTGGGCGGACTGGTCGCCGAGACCGCCCGCCCGTACTCCACCGGCGACTACCGCGACGACCGGCGTTTCCGGCACACCACGACCATCGACACCGCCGTCACCGAGGAGGGCCTCCGCGCCATCCTCGGCGTGCCGCTGCGCCTGGGCACCCGGGTGATCGGCGTCCTCTACGCGGCCGACCGCACCGCCCGTACCTTCACCCCCGACGAGGTCGCCCTGCTGTCCTCGCTCGCCGACCACGCCGCCATCGCCATCGACGGCGCCCGCCTGCTGGACGAGACGCGCACCGCACTCGTCGAACTGAACGCGGCCTCGCGCACCATCGAGGCGCACAACGAGGCCATGCGCCGTGCCGAGGACGCCCACGACCGGCTCACCGACCTGGTGCTGCGCGGCGGCGACGTCACCGACGTGGCCACCGCCATCGGCACCGTTCTCCAGGGCGGCACCCTCGTCCACGACGCCGAAGGGGCCGAACTCGCCCGGGCGGGCACCGACCCGCGGCCCCCGTCCGCCGAGGCCGTCACCGCCTCGCGGACCGGCGGTCGCGCCGTCTTCGTCCACGGAACGTGGGTGTGCGCGGTCCTCGCCGGGCAGGAACTGCTCGGCAGCATCGCCTTGACCGGCCGCGCCGACCTCGACGACGCCGACCGCCGGCTGTTCGAGCGCGCCAGCCTGGTCACCGCCCTGCTGCTGCTCCTGCGCCGCTCGGTCGCCGAGACCGAGGACCGGATCCGGGGCGAACTCCTGGGCGACCTCCTCACCCGGGCCGCCGACCCGGCCGGCCTGTCCGCGCGCGCCCGCCGGCTCGGCGTCGACCTGGGCCGGCCGCACGCGGTGTTCGTCCTGCACAGCACGGCCGTCCCCCGGGCCCGCCTCCTGGCCGCCGCCGCCCGTATCGCCCAGGCCCGCAAGGGACTCGCCGGGCCGCACCGCGAGGACGTCGTCCTCGTCTGCGCCGCCGAGGCCCCCGGCGCCGGCCCCGGACCCGGCCCCGGACCCGCCGCCGCCGGCCTCGCGGGCGAGCTGCGTCAGGCCCTCGCCGCTCCCGTCACCGTCGGAGCCGCCGGTCCGGTCAGCGGTCCCGCGGAGTTCGCCGACGCCTACGCCGAGGCCCGCCGCTGCCGGACCGCACTGTGCGCCCTGGGCCGCGAAGGCACCGGCGCCGCCCTCCACGACCTGGGCTTCCTCGGCGTGCTGCTCGGCGACCAGACGGATCTGGGCGGCTACGTACGGCAGACGCTCGGCCCCGTGCTCGCGTACGACACGAAGCGCGGCACCGACCTCACCCACACCCTGCGGGCCTACTTCGACGCGGGCGCCAGCCGGTCCCGCGCCGCCGAGGCCCTCCACGTGCACGTCAACACCGTCGTACAGCGCCTGGAGCGCATCGGCAGCCTCCTCGGCACGGACTGGCAGCGCCCGGAACGGGCACTGGAACTCCAACTCGCGCTGCGGATCCATCAGGTGAACGGCCACGACGCTCCCGACCCGGGAGACTTCGCGGCGTAGCCCGCGCCGGCCCGGTCCAGCCGGCAGGCTGGACACCATGTGCGGTCGTTACGCTTCCACCCGCAGTCCCGAGGACCTGTCCGGCCTGTTCCAGGCCACGCCCCCGGATCCGGGGCACGTGCTGGAGCCGAGCTGGAACGTCGCCCCCACCGACGCCGTGTGGGCGGTGCTGGAGCGCGCGGACCGGGAGAGCGGGGTACTGGAGCGGCAGCTGCGCCCCTTGCGCTGGGGGCTGGTGCCCTCGTGGTCGAAGAGCCTGTCCGGCGGCGCGAAGATGATCAATGCGCGGGTGGAGACGGTGCACGAGAAGCCCGCCTACCGGCGTGCCTTCGCCAAGCGCCGGTGCCTGCTGCCCGCCGACGGGTTCTACGAGTGGGAGCCGGTCCCCGCCGCCGGTTCCGTGAAGGCCTACAAGCAGCCGTACTTCATCCGCCCCGAGGACGGCGAGGTGATGGCCATGGCCGGGCTGTACGAGTTCTGGCGCGACCCCGCCGTCACCGACGACGACGATCCGGCGGCTTGGTGGGCGACCTGCACGATCATCACCACCGAGGCCACCGACGCGGCCGGCCGGGTCCACCCCCGGATGCCGCTGGCCCTCACCCCGGCGGACTACGAGGCCTGGCTCGACCCGTCCCACCAGGACCCGGACGCGCTGCGCGCCCTGCTGGCCGCTCCCGCGGGCGGCAGGCTGGACGTCCGCGCCGTGTCGACCGCGGTCAACAACGTGCGCAACAACGGCCCCGAACTCCTCGAAGCGCCCCCCGCTCCGGGTCGCTGAGGAGCATCTCCCGGCGCGGTGACCGGGCGGTCAGGATCGGGCGGTCCGGAAGGTGAGATACCGGCTCATGGTTTCGTGACTGTCCGGGGTGAAGCCCCACTCCAGCAGGGCCGACCGCAGCTCCGGCTCGGTCAGCCAGCTGTGCCGGGCGACCTCATCGGGATCGGGGACCACGGCATCCGGGTCCGACACCACGACTTCGTGCACGCCGAGCCAGTGAGGGCTCAGGCCGCCGCGGTTGAGGAACGTGAACAGCAGGCGCGGCAGCACACGAACACCCAGCTCTTCGGCCAGCTCCCGCGAAGCGGCCTGCTCGTAGGACTCACCGACGGCCACGGCGCCACCGACCATGACCTCGTGGAGCCCGGGGAAGCGCCACAAGTGTTCCGCCCGGCGGTGGACGAGGATCCGCCCGCGCTCATCACGGCACACCGTCACGGCGATCCGGTGCAGCCAACCCTCCCGGACGGCCTGTCGGCGACCGACCACCATCCCCAGCACACGATCCTGATCGTCGACACGCTCCACCGGTTCATCCACGACGCACACCCTGGCAGAGCCCACCGACAACGCCGCGGCGCTCAGGGCACCCCCTGCGGAGGCCCCGCTGCTTGCGGCCTGACCTACCAAGCGGCCCGCAACGCCGCCGCTATGTGGACGACGTCCAGGTCGACGACGACCTCCTCACCGTCCCACACCCCGTGCGAGGAGATCGCCAGGCCGATGAAGGCCAGCTCGGCCGCAGCGTCACGCAGTTCGTACTCCTCGCGGCTCTCCTCGCCGATCCGGCCCAGCTCCTCGCGATCCCAGGCGGCGACCGCCGACTCGGCCACGGCCCGAGGCAATCGCACGCTGATCCGACCGACCTGGGGTTCAAGATGAGCCCCGATCGAAGCCAACACGGTCCGGTCCTGCCGGTATCTCACGTACTCCTCACGATCTTCCACGCGTCGAGGGTACTCAGGCCCGACCGCGCCGCCGCCGTTGCTGCGGAGGTGGGCGGCCCGCCGCCCGGAGAGGTAAAGAAAGATTGACACCGTGTCCTGATTCCTTGACACTGCCGATGTCTGGTTTTCTTTACATGGGGAGTGGCCGTGGCGGTCGAGGAGAAACGCGCGTGGATCATGATCGTGGTCACCGTCGTGTCGTACGGGGCGTATCTGGCCGTGGTGCTCGGTCGGTCCGGGAGCGAGCCCCTGGCCCAGCAGCCTTACGCGGCCGCCCTGTTGTGGACCGTCGGCGCGGCGATCGTCGCCTCGATCGTGCTCCACATCGCCGTGTCCCTGTTCTCGTCCGAGGAGGACAAGGTCAAGGACCAGCGTGACCGGGAGATCCACCGGTTCGGTGACCACATCGGCCAGTCGTTCGTCGCGATCGGCGCCGTGGCCGGGATGCTGCTGGCGATGGTGGAGGCGGACCAGTTCTGGATCGCCAACGCGATCTACCTGGCGTTCGTCCTGTCGGCGCTCCTCGGCTCCATGGCGAAGATCGCCTCCTACCGGATCGGCTTCCACCCGTGGTGAGGCCCACCCGGGTCACCAACACCATCCGGGCCCTGCGCTTCGCCAACGGCGAGATGACCCAGGCCGAGCTGGCCCGCCGGATCGGCGTGACCCGTCAGACCGTCATCGCCATCGAGCAGGGACGCTACTCGCCTTCCCTGGAGAAGGCCTTCGAGATCGCCCGCGTGTTCGCGGTACCGCTCGACTCCGTGTTCCAGTACACCTCCACCGAAGGAGACGACTCATGAAGGCCATCGTCCAGGACGTCTACGGACCGCCCGAGGTCCTGCGCATGGAGGAGATCGAACGCCCCGTTGCGGGCAAGCGCGAGGTCCTCGTACGGGTGCGTGCCGCCGGCGTCGACCAAGGCGTCTGGCACCTCATGGCGGGCCTGCCCTACGCGGTCCGCGCCGCGACCGGGCTGCGGAGCCCCAGGACCCGCGTCCGCGGCATGGACGTCGCGGGGGTGGTCGAAGCGGTCGGCCCGGACGTCACCCGCTTCCGGCCCGGCGACGAGGTGTACGGCAACTGCTCGGGGTCGTTCGCCGAATACGCCCGCGCCAAGGAGGGCTCCCTCGCGCCCAAGCCGGCCGGCCTCAGTTTCGAACAGGCCGCGGCGGTCCCCGTCTCCGCCTGCACCGCGCTGGGCGCCGTACGCGACAGTGGACAGGTCAAGGCCGGTCAACGCGTCCTCGTGCTCGGAGCCTCGGGCGGGGTGGGCAGCTTCGCCGTTCAGGTGGCCAAGGCCTACGGCGCCCACGTCACCGGGGTGTGCAGCACCACCAAGACCGACCTGGTCCGCTCCCTCGGCGCCGACGAGGTCCTCGACTACACACGGCAGGACCCCGTCGACGGCACCCGGCGCTACGACGTCATCCTCGACATCGCCGGCAACCGGCCCATATCCCGGCTGCGCCGCGCCCTCACCCCGCGCGGAACGCTCGCCATCGTCGGTGGCGAGGGCGGCGGCAACTGGATCGGCGGCAACCAGCGCCAGCTGGGCGCGATGCTGCTGACGCCTTTCGTCGGCCATCGGCTACGCGCCCACGGCACCCTGGTGCGCAGCCGCGACCTCGAAACCCTCACCGAACTCATCGAGGCAGGATCGGTGACACCCGCCGTCGACCGGACCTACCCGCTCGCCGAGGTGCCCGACGCCATCCGCTACCTCCGGGACGGCCAGGTGCGCGGCAAGGTCGCCATCAGCCTATGACGCGTCGAACCGGATCCGGGCGGCGACCGGCAGGTGGTCGCTGCCGGTCGCGGGCAGCGTCCGGACCTCCAAGGCGGTCGCCGAACGGGTCAGGATCTGGTCGATCCGGGCGACCGGGAAGGCCGCCGGCCAGCTGAGGGCCGACCCCCGCCGCGGCGCTCCCAACCGGGAGGTCAGCGGGGCGAGACCCCGGTCGTCCACGGTGCCGTTGAGATCACCCAGCAGGATCACCCGCTCCAGCTCCTCGGCGGCGACGGCCGCGCCCAGCAGCCGCGCGCTCTCGTCCCGCGGGCCCGAGCCGAAACCGCTCGCCCGGAAACGCACCGAGGGCAGGTGCGCCACGTACACCGCGATCTCACCCCGCGGCGTACGGACACCGCAGCGCAGGCCGCGGTCCCAGCCCTCCCCGATGCCCGCGGGCCTGATGTCCACCCGGCGGACGTCGGTGAGCGGATGCCGCGACCAGAGCCCGACCGTGCCCTGGACCGCGTGGTACGGGTACGCGGCCGCCAGTGCCCCCTCGTAGGCCGGCAGCGCCGAGGGGGTCAGCTCCTCCAGGGCGACGAGATCCGGCGCGGACCCGATCAGGGCACGCACCGTGCCCGCGGGGTCGGGGTTCTCGTCGCTCACATTGTGCTGGAGGACCGTGATGTCGTGCCCGCCGCGGTCCGCCGGCAGGAACAGCCCACCGAAGAGGCCCGCCCACGCGGCGGCGGGCAGTACGACGGCCACCAGGGCCGTGGCCGAGCGGCGCACCAGCGCCGAGACGAGGAGGACCGGAACAGCGAGGCCGAGCCAGGGCAGGAACGCCTCCAGCGCACTGCCCAGCCGGCCCACCGTGTCGGGGACCGCGGAGTGGAACACCAGCAGCGCGGCGCTCAGTACGGCGAGCGCCGCGAGCACCCGCCCGCGGGTCCAGGGCGTACGGCCCCGGGCGTCGACGCCAGGGCGCCACCGGACGGTGCGTCGAGCGCCGCTCACCACCACGGCCGGCACCACCACCGGAGCCCCACCTGTCTGCCTCGGACCGTCTTCCACCTCGGGTACGACGCATGATCGGGCGGCCGGGTTCCCGCGGCGGCGCGTGTGGAAGAGTGATCGTCCGGGGGCGACCGCACCGGGCGGTCCGCGGAGCGAGGTCGGGAGACCCGTATGGGTACGGCGAGGATCGCGGTCGTGACGAGCGAGGGCGGCGCCGATCAGGACGCGGATCTCCCGCTGATCCTGGCGACGTTGCGCGCGGCGGGCCTGTCCGCGCAGGCGGTGGCCTGGGACGCGAAAGACACGCACTGGGAGGGCTACGACCTCGCGGTCATCCGGTCGACCTGGGACTACGCGGACCGACCGGCGGAGTTCCTGGCCTGGGCGGACGCGACGGCCGAGGTCACCCGGCTGTGGAATCCGGCGCCGCTGGTGCGCTGGAACAGCGACAAGCGCTACCTGCCGGAACTTGCCGCGAGAGGGGTCCCCGTCGTACCGACCAAGGTCGTCGACCCGGACGATCGCTGCGATGCGGCGGACTTCGACGGGCCGCACGGGGTGGTGGTCAAGCCGGCCGTCTCCTCGGGCGCACGCGACACCGCGCGTTACGAGTCCGGCCGCCGGGCGGACGCCGAGCGGCACGTCCGGATGCTGCTCGACCAGGGCCGTACGGCGATCGTCCAGCCGTACCTGCCGCTGGTGGAGGAGGGGGAGCGGGCGCTGATCTTCTTCGGCGGCACCTTCAGCCACGCGATCCGCAAGCAGGCCCTGCTGACGGAAGCGGGGCTGATCGACAACTTCCGGGTGCCGCACCCCGGCGCCGCCCCCTACGAGCCGTCGGAGGCGGAGCTGCGTACGGCACGGGCGGCGCTGGCCGCCGTTCCGGCCCCCGGCGAGCTGCTGTTCGCCCGGGTGGACCTGACGTTGAACGGGGCCAGGGAACCCGTGGTCATGGAGCTGGAACTCATCGAGCCGAATCTGTTCCTGAGCATCAACCCGCACGGGCTGGAGCGCTTCGCCGAGGCGGTCACTGCCGCGGTGGCCGCGGGCCGCTAGGGCGTGTCCGCGAAGTCCCGCCTGCCCCGCGGTGCCCGGCACCGCACCTCGCCGCGTTGTCGGGGCGCCCGAGTACGTCCAGTACACGGGCGCCCCTCCGCCTTGCGATGCTTTCCCTCGGCCCTGGCGGGCCTGGGGAGACTCCATGGCACCGGACGCCGCGTGGCCCGCCCTTCGGGCGGCCGGCGCTACTTTGCGGACACCCCCTAGGGCATGGCGCTCCAGCCGCGGTGATTCCTAGTTGAGACGGTCGAGCCGCACGCGCCGGCGGCGGCGGAGCAGGAGACCCACGGCCGCGCCGGCCACGGCGGTCACCGCCACGCCCGCCGTCGTCCACCAGACGGCGTACCCCTCGGTGTCGGCGGCCGGTTCGGTGGTGCCCTGCGCCGACGAGGCGGCCGGAGCCGAGGCCGAGGCGGACGACGCCACCGGCGCGGCGGCCGACGGGACGGGAGCGGGCGCGGAGGCGACCGGGGTGGGGGTGACCGGAGCCGGGTCCACCACGGGTACGGCCACCTCGAGATCGCCGTGCCCCAGGGACGGGAAGCCCACGTCGACGCTGACCTTCCACGAACCCGGCGGCAACGCCTCGGCCGTGGTCCAGCCCGCGGGCGCCGCTGCGGTGTCGCGGACCAGGCGCCAGGGCCCCATGGTGCGCGAGCCGTCGACGCTGAC
Organism: Streptomyces sp. CLCI03; assembly: GCF_053615355.1. NCBI lineage: Bacteria > Bacillati > Actinomycetota > Actinomycetes > Kitasatosporales > Streptomycetaceae > Streptomyces > Streptomyces sp. CLCI03. Next base: position 7,854,142 of record NZ_CM132132.1, read on the forward strand.
CGCGTTCACGGTCGCGGCGACGGCCTCTTCGACGGCGTCCCCGTCGTTCTCCCAGGTGACGTCGGCGGTGACATGACCCTCCCGTTGCCCGGTCACCACCACCTTCACGGTGTCACCGTGGGCGTGGGCCGCGACGGGGAGCAGGAACATGAGGCCGAGTGCGGCCAGGGCGGCCGAGAAAACGATTCGTATGCGCATCGTCGGGGTGCTCCGGTCAAGATGAGGGGTGCCGGCGGACGGCCGCTCGGTGCGGCCGTCCGCCGGGGTGGATTCACGCCGTCAGGGCGTCAGGAAATGCTGCGCCGTGGCAGTGATCAGCCGGACTTCTGCAGGGTCCAGGCCTGCGTCGCGCGGCCGTCCGCACGCTGGAGGTCGAGCAGCCAGTACCCGTAGTAGGGGCGGTTGCTGACGGTGAGGGCGAAGCCGCCGCTCGCGTCCGTCACGGTCACCGCTCCACCGCGCGAGGTCAGCTTCCAGGCTTGGGCCTTGTTGCCGCCCGCGCAGGGCTGCTGGGAGACCCACATGCCCGCGGCGGGGGTGCCGCCCGGCTGGAGGCACTTGCCGGAGGCCGCGGACTTGATGCGCACCTGGCCGTTGCCCGCGTCGTCGAAGTACCACTGCTGCTGGGCGTAGCCGTTGGTGCGGCCACCCACGAGGACCGTGCCGTCGGCGGTGCGGCCGCCCCACACCTCGGCGGCCATGCCGGTGCTGCCGTTGCCGAGCACGTAGCGGGTGCCCGGGGTGGTCGCGCCACCGCCCGCGCCCGTCGTACGGAAGGACGCGGCCTTGCCGGGTCCGCTGTCACGGCCGGCGCTGTCGCGGACCGAGACGGTCACCTTGTACGCCGTGTCGGGCTGCAGGTTGTAGATGCGCAGCACCGGGGACTGGACCCAGGTCAGGTGCTTGCCGTTGAGCTGCACCGCGTACCAGGAGGCGCCGTCGACCTTGGGCCAGCTCACGACGACGGAGTCGGACTGGATCTGGGCCGCCGTCACGGTCGGGCCGCCGGTGGGCTTCTTGGTCGGCGTCGGCGAGGGCTTCTTGGTCGGCGTCGGGGACGGGTTCGGACCGGGGTCCGTGCCGCCACCGCCGCCCTTGTTCTTCATCAGGAACTGGTTGTCCGCGATGTTCCAGTGCGTGGCCAGGTAGCTACCGGGCTTGGGACTGGTGTGGAAGTAGTCGTCGTGGTTGCAGTCGAGGATGTTCTCGGCCGCCTGGTTGGTGCAGATGTTGCGCATCTGCGGGTAGTACGGGGTGTCCGAGTAGCACATGACGTCGTACTCGTCCGTGCAGTGCGCGCCACGGCTGGTGTTCGGGGCGCTGTTGTTGACCGCGCCCAGGTTGTGGCCGAGTTCGTGCGCGGCGGTGTGGCCGCCCCAGCAGCCGGAGTCGGTGCGCCCGTAGGAGGGACCGAAGTTGCTCTGGTTGGCCTGGCCGGGCCGCTCGTCGCCCGCGAAGGTGCCGATGCCGCAGTAGACCTGGCTGTCGGCGAAGATCATGTACTTGCGGTCGCGACGGTCGAGGCCCTTGCCGGCGAGCGCGTTGTTCGTCGCGCTGAACTCGGCCAGAGCCGAGGCCGGGAGCTCGATGTTGAGCACGGTGGGAGTACAGTCGGCGGCCGTCACATAGCGGATGTGACGTACCCCGCCGGTCTCCTTGGCGCTCGTCGAGTAGATGAGGTCGGCGTCGGCCGCCCACTTGCGGAACGAGGCGACGTACTCGGAGTAGCGGTCCTTGCCGGGGGCGTGGACGTAGACGACCTGCACGCGGTTGCCGGTGCTGCCGTCACCGTCGCACTGGACGGTCTGGCCGGCGGGGCCGGCGGCGACGTTCTGGCTGCCGGCCGCGGCCGCGGGTTCGGGTGCGGAGGCCTTGGTGGCCGTCGACGCGTCGGCCGCGGGCGCGTCCTGAGGACGCCCGCCGCCTTCCTTGCTGGCCGGGTCATCGGCCGCGGGGCGGGCCGGATCGGCTGCCGGAGCCGTCTCCTTGACCGCCGGCGGGATGTCCTTCGTGATGTCGACACCCTTGGGCGGGGCGTCGGGGCCGTGGGTGCACAGCCCGGTGTCGGTGCGGTAGACACCCACGCACCGGTCGCCCTTCGGCGCGGCCTGGAGGCCGTCGTAGATCATGCCGCTCGCGGTTTCGTTCGCGGGCGCGGCGGCGATCGGCTCCGGCTCCTGGTCGCGGGCCGGTGCGGCGGCCGGCGCCTCGGCGGCGGCCTCCACCACGGGCGCCGCGGCCTGGGCACCGTCGCCGATTCCTGAGTAGGCGATGCCTGCGGCTATCAGCCCCGCCGCTGCGGTGGCGGCGGTGACGAGTATCAACCGCCGCGGTTTGCGGCGGTGGTCGGCGGCGGCAGGCCGTCTGCGACGTCCTGTCATGGGCACCTCAAATCGTTGTCGGAAGACTGGGTGCGCGGAAGCCTGCCAGACGAATGCCGAGGAGAATTCGGACAAACGGGGGCGCGCACCGAGAAATCATTCCGTTACCTGTCGGCAGAATTTGACGAACAGTCAATTCGCAACAGCAGGGCCCGAGTTACGCGCGTCGCACCTTAATGGTCCAGTCCTTCCCTGGCGGGTTGTTATCAAATCGAGATATGAACCGGAGGCTTGTTGACGAGAATTCAGTCAGGAATTCACCTAATTGCTACCTGCTGAATTCCCTCGGTCACGACCTGTGAGGTGCGGTGGTCGCGGAGCACGCCGGAACGCGCCGGAGCGACGCCGAAGGCGGTTCGAGGTCGGCGAGTTAGGCCGAAAGGTCCCCATCGGGCCGGCCGCGCGGGCGGTCGGCCCCACCCCACCGCGGGGTCGGTGGGGTCTGTGCCGCGCGACGGATCGCCTTCCGCCGCCACGTCCGGGGCGGCGGAAGGAGGTTCTCGCCGGCGGTCACGAGCCGGTAGGGCGCGGTCAGGCCGACCGTTCGGCTGTGGCCGCCGTCCCGCCGCGCTCGGCCCGCAGCCGCTTCCCGCGCTGGTCCCCTCCCGAGACGCGGTGCAGGCCGTACGAACCGGGCTTGCCCGCCTCGTCGGCCAGGTGCTTGACGGTGCCCTTGCACACGAGCTCCTTGAGCTTCGCCCCCGGGCGGCCGGCGATGTGGAACCACAGCGCCACGTCGTTCTTGTGCGCGAACTGGAAGATGCCCGCCCGTCGGCCCAGGCTGATGCACTGCCCCGCGAACACCTGATTGAGGGTCGAGGGCCGCTCGCCGTCGATCCGGCTGAGCACCGTGTCGGCGGCCCGCGCGCCCAGCGGCATCGCGGCCTGGCAGCTCATCCGCAGCGGCAGGTCCGACGGCGCCGCCGAGTCGCCCGCCGCGACGACGCGGTCGTCGTCCACGCTCGTCAGCGTCTCGTCCGTGAGCAGGCGACCCAGGGCGTCCGTGCTCAGCCCGCTGCGCGCGGCCAGGTCCGGCACGCCGAAGCCGGCGGTCCAGACGGTCACCTCGCTCGCCACCTCCCGGCCGTCACCGAGCCGCACCGCGTCGCGGGTGACCGCCGTCACCTTCGTCCCCGGGCCGTCGAGCACGGTCACCCCGAGCTCGGCCAGCCGGCCCGCGACCGAGCGGCGGCCCCGGGCGTGCAGGTAGGGGCCGAGCGCGCCACCGCAGACCAAGGTCACACGGCGGCCCTGCTCCGCGAGTTCGGCGGCGGTCTCGATGCCCGTCGGACCAGCCCCGACCACCGTCACCGCCGCCGTGGGGGCGGCCGCGTCGAGGACCGGCCGCAGCCGCCGGGTCTCCTCCAGGGTGGTGATCGGGTAGGCGAACTCGGCGGCCCCGGGCACGAGGAGGTCGGCGCTGCCGCTGCCTACCGCGTATACCAGGTAGTCGTAGCCGATCGTGGTGCCGGTCCCCAACGTCACGCTGCGCTCGGCGGCGTCGATCCGCGTCACGGTGTCCACGACCAGGCGGACGCCCTCGGCGAGGACATCCCGGAACTCGACGACCGCGTCATCGGTCCCGGCGGCCAGCTGGTGCAGCCGGATCCGCTCGACGAAGGTCGCCCGCGGGTTGATCAGGGTCACCGTCACGCCCTCCCGCCGCGTCAGGCGGTTGGCCGCCATGACGCCCGCGTATCCTCCGCCGATCACGACCACATCGGTGTGCTGAGTCATGTTGTCTCGCTCCTTCGTTCCTTCGTTTCGGCCGGTTCGACATCAAGACACCCTGCGATCCCCGGATGTGACAGGGTGTGAGGCAGGTCACTCCTCCTCGACCGGCGCGGGCTGTCGGACCGCTTCCTCGCGGTCGGCGAGCCGTGCACGACCAGCGACTTCGGCGGCCTCCTCGGGCTTCGACCCGACCGCCGCACGGATCGGCCGGCATGCGAGGGAAGTCGTCGCGGTTCTGCCGCCCTGTCACACCCCCGCACCGCACCCCGGGAGGTGCCCGCTCGTCGCCACCAGCGCCCTGTTCCTCCTCGGTTGGGCCCCTGTCGCGCGGCGCTCCGGGCTCGCGAAACCGGTGCGGTCCCGGTTCGCGGTTCACATCGGGGGCCCGTCGGTGCTACTTTCGGAACGCGTTCTGAAAGTAGCACCGACGATCTCGCCGAGGACGGAAGATGTGCGATGACGAATGAGACGCAAGGCAAGGGAAGTACGGGTGCCGGGCCGGGCCTCACGCTCGCAGCGGTGGCCGTCGTGCAGTTCATGGTGTCGTTGGACCTGTCGGTCGTGAACGTCGGTCTCCCGCAGATCGCCGCCGGACTCGGCTTCGGCGCGGCGGGTTTGACCTGGGTCATCCACGCTTACGCCCTCACCTTCGGCGGGCTGCTGCTGCTCGGCGGAAAGGCCGCCGACCGCTACGGCCGCAAGCGGGTCCTGCTCTTCGGGCTGGGGCTGTTCGGGCTGGCCTCCCTCGTCGGGGGTTTCGCCCAGGACCCGGGCCAACTCGTCGCCGCCCGCGCCGCGCAGGGCATCGGGGCCGCGGCGCTGGCCCCGGCCGCGCTGGCGCTGCTGACCGCGACGTTCCCCACCGGCAAGCCCCGCGTACGGGCCTTCGGGGTCTGGAGCGCGATGAACGCCGCGGGCGGCGCCCTCGGGGTCCTGGTCGGCGGACTGCTCACCGAGTACGCCGGCTGGCGGTGGGTGATGTTCGTCAACGTACCGATGGCGCTGGTGGCGCTGGCCCTGGCCTGGCGCGGCATCGTCGACGCCGGGCCCGCCTCCCGGGGCGGTCGTCCCGACGCGCTCGGCGCCGCCCTGGCCACCGGCGGCCTGGGCCTGCTGGTCTTCGGCGTCGTCCGCACCGACCGGTACGCGTGGAGCTCACCGGTCACCCTCGCGACGCTGGCGGTCGCCGTCGCGCTGCTCATCGCCTTCGTCCAGGTCGAGCGGACCACCTCGCGCGAACCCCTGGTGCGGCTGGGCCTGTTCGCCAACCGCTCGGTCGCCGGCGCCAACGGCTACAACCTGCTGGTCGGTGCGGCCATGGCCTCGGCCTTCTACTTCATGTCCCTCTACCTCCAGCGGGTCCTCGGCACCGGCGCCGCGATGACCGGGCTGATGTTCCTGCCCTTCGCCCTCGCCGTGGTGGTCGGCTCGGTGCTGGCCATCAAGCTCGGCTACCGGATCGCTCCCCGCGCCCTGCTGGTCTGCGGTGGCCTCCTCACCGCGGCCGGGTTCGCCTGGTTCGGCCTGATCAGCGCCGACGGCGCGTTCGTCAGCGACGTCCTCGGGCCCTCCGTCGTCGCCGGCGTGGGCTTCGGCCTCTGCCTCGGTCCGGTCGTCTCCACCGCCACCGCCGGGGTCGCACCCCACGAGGCCGGCACGGCCTCGGGCCTGCTCAACAGTTCGCGCCAGATCGGAGCCTCGCTCGGCCTCGCCGCCCTCGGCACCGCGGCCGAACACCGCACCGGTGACGCCGTCGGCCCCGCGGCCCTCAACGACGGCTACGCCCTCGGTCTGAGCCTCAGCGCCGCGCTCCTGGTCGTCGCCGCGCTCATCGCCTTCACGGTCCTGCGCCGGGGCGAGGCGCCGGCGGACGAGCCCGCGGACACCTCCGCCGACGCATCCGCGGACGCGCCCGCGACCGCCCCGGGCGCGGCTCGCCGGGCCGGGACCGCCTCGGGCTGAACCGGGTCCGTCCGTGCATTACTCATGGGGATCCATTAGGAATTCATCTGGGGTGCGGAATCGAATTCCGGTAACGTTTTCCGTGTCACTGACAGCGAAGTGGAAGGAATTTTCATGATTTCGACCGTCAAGATCAACTCGACCTGTGCGGTGGTTCACAACCGGGCCGTCGTGCACAACCGCTCCGTCGCCAAGTGAAGCTGACCTCCTGAAGGTCGGACCGTCACGGTCCCGGGGCCTCGACCCGGGACCGTGGCGTCACGTACGGACACGGAATCCCGTACGGACACGGAATTGCGTGCAACGGAATTCAATCGAGCGGGGGGCGATATGCCGTCGGACGACGAGATGCTGGAACTCCTGGACGTGGAGATCTACGACCTCGAACAGAACCTGTGCTTTCTCGTCACACCGAACGGCGGCCAGTTCTACATATCCGCCCCCACCCCCGAGTTCCGCGACTGGGCCGCCCGCTGTGACGGGACCAGGACCCGCGCCGAACTCCTGGCCGCCATGTCCCCCGACTACGCCGAAGTGATCGACGTCCTGCGCCACGACGGCTGCCTGCGCCCGGCGCGGCCCGCCCTCGACGCCGAGCGCGCGGCCCGGCCGGCCCGTACGACGGTCCTCCTCACCGGCTCACCGGAACTGACCGCCCCGATCGCCCACGCACTGGCCACCACCGGGTACGCGCACGTCGGACCCGCCCCCGAGGACCTGTCCGGCGTCGATGTCCGCGACACCGTCCTCGTGGCCGCCTTCGTCCACCCCGCCCACACCGAACTGGCCCGGATCGACGGCCTGTGCGCCGGGCTCGGTCTGCGCTGGCTGCCGCTGCGCCGCGAGCGCGGCCGGGCGTTCCTCGGCCCCGCGATCACCCCCGGCGCCACGGCGGACTTCGCCGACGTGCTGGAGCGCCGGCTCGCCGCGGCGCCCGACCCCCGGGTCGTCGAGGCCATGAGGGACGCCCCGCGGGCCGCCGCCCCCCGGCTCCGCGCCCGCGACGCCCGCTGGATCGCCGGGCAGCTCGCTGCGGACCTGGAGCGATGGATCACGGGCGGGAGCGCCCCGGGCGAGGTCGAACTCGACCCGCGCGAACTGAGCCGGCTCTCCCGCACCGTGCTACCCGTCCCCACCCGGCCGCGGACCGTCGAGCGCGGCGCCGCCGAAGCGGACCTCCTCGTCGACGACCAGGTGGGCGTGGTCACCGCCGTCCAGGAACTGGCTCCTCTGCCGGGGATGCCGCGGCGGCTGCGGGTGTGCGCCGTGGACGTCGCCGACATGCGGCGCGTCGCGGACTGGCCCAACGACCGGCAGGCGTTCGGCACGTCCTGGTCCGGCTTCGACACCGCCCGCCGCAGCGCCGTGGGTGAGGCGGTGGAACGCTACTGCGGCAGCCGCCTGCCGCGGGAGCGGCTCCGGTACGGAAGCCACGCCCGGCTGCGCCGCGACGGCGTCCCGGCCCTCGACCCGCGCCGGCTGCACCTGTACTCGCAACGGCAGTACCGCACCCCGGGCTTCCCCTTCGCGCCGCTGACCACGGACAGCGAGTGCGCCTGGGTGGAGGGCCGTTCGTGGACGACCGGCGAGCCCGTGTGGGTGCCCGCCTTCCTGGTCGCCCACGGGGAGCACGATCCGGCCGCCCACAGCGACCCGCTGGTCGCCGGGGTGGCCTGCGGGGTGAGCGAGGAGCACGCCGTCACCTCCGGACTGGAGGAGGTGATCGAGCGTGACACCACCATGCTGTGGTGGGCCCATGCCGCCCGTCTTCCCCGGCTGCCGGTGCCCGACCGGATCCGCGAGCTGGTCGCCGACAGCCTCGACGCCTACGACATCACCCTGATCCCGCTGGACAACGAGTTCGACGTACCGGTGATCGCCGCGGCCGTACGCGACCGCGCCACCCGATGGGTGACGATCGGCTTCGCCGCCCGGCCCGGCGCCCTGGAGGCTGCGGAGAAGGCCCTCGCCGAGGGGTTCACCCTGCACCACACCTGCCACTACCTCGACGACGAGAAGGCGCTGGCGGGCGGCCGCGATGACCTGCCGCACCTGGGCAACCTCAAGCCCCACCGCGCCGACCGGCGCTACCTCGACTCCTACCGGCCCGACTTCGCCGACGTCCAGGACCTGCTGTGCCAGCAGCAGCTCCATCTCGACCCCCGGGCGGGCGAGCGGATCGCGCCCTGGGTCCTGGACCTGCCCACTCGCTCCTGGGAGGGGCTGCCCGCCCTCGCGGAGCGCCGCCTGGCGGCGTACCGCGAACGGGTCGAGGCCCGCGGCTTCGAGGTGATCAGCGTCGACCTGACGACCTGTGACGTCGAAGCGGCCGGACTGTCCGCCGTCCACACGATCGTGCCCGGCCTCGTCTCGAACTTCCCCGCCGGGATGCCGATGTGGGGCGACGGCCGGATCGGCCGGGCGGGCGTGCGGCTCGGCTGGCGGACCCAGCCGCTGACCGAGGACGGGTTCAACGTCTTCCCGCTGCCCCACGCCTGAGGGACACCGCATGACTCTCATCGACGCACTCGGCCTGCCCCACACCCGCGGGCGCGTCCCGCTGGTCCTCGCACAGCTCGTCGACGCCCTGGGCACCGGCCTGTTCCTGCCCTTCGCCGTCGTCTACTTCCACGCCGTCAAGGGGATCCCCCTGGCCACGGTCGGTGTGATGCTGTCGGTCGCCGCCCTGCTCTCCTTGCCCGCCGGACCGCTGGCGGGCCCGCTGATCGACCGGTTCGGCCCGCGGCGGGTGGTCGTCGCGAGCAACCTGGTCCGCGTGCTCACCTTCAGCGGCTACGTGTTCACCGACGTGCCCTGGCAGCTCGTCGTCCTCGTCACGGTCACCCTGTGGGGCGAGAGCCAGTTCCGGCCGGCGGCCGCCGCGCTGGTGGCGCAGGTGGCCGACGGCGGGCAGCGGGCGCGCTGGTACGCGATGGATCGCGCCCTGCGCAACGTCGGGTTCGGCGCCGGCGGGCTGCTGGGCAGCGCGCTGGTCGGCTGGGGCGGGAGCCCGGGCTACACCGCCGTGGTGGTGTTCAACGCGGTGTCGTTCCTCGTCGCGGCCGCTCTGGTCGCGGCCTGGAGCCGGGCCGCCGCCCCCGTCGCCTCCGGGCCCGGTCCCGCCCCGGGCGGGGACGGGCCGGCGCCCGGGCGCGCCGGGTACCGGGAGGTGCTCGCCGACCGTGCCTTCCGCGGCGTACTGGTCACCGTCGCCGTGTTCGGGCTGTGCGACCTGGCGCTGACCGTGCTGCTGAGCGCGTACGTCATCGAGGCGCGTGGCCTGCCCGCGTGGCAGCCCGGCACGCTGTTCGCGCTCAACACCCTCCTGGTGGTGCTGGGGCAGACCGTGGTGGCCAGGGCGGTCGAACACCGCCGCCGCACCCGGGTGCTCCAGGCGGCCGCCCTCCTGTGGACGGTGTCCTTCGGCCTCTTCGCGGTGGTGCCCGGGGAGCACGGCGCGCTCGCGTTCGCCGTACTCGCCCTCGGCATGGTCGTCTTCACCGCCGCGGAACTGCTCCAGGCGCCGACCAGCAGCGCGCTGACCGTGGCGATGGCCGGCGAACGGCTGCGGGGCCGCTACCTGGGGCTGGAGGAGCTGATGTGGGGCTTGGCCCGGGTGCTGGCACCGGCCCTGTTCACCTGGCTGCTGGCCAAGGGACCGGGCCTGCCCTGGCTCGCCCTCGGGCTGTGCTGTCTCGCAGCGGTCGGGGTACTGTGCCGCCTCGACCGCGTACTGCCGGCCCACGTCCGGAGGGAGACCGTCGGTGGATGAGCACGAGGTCGTGCTCCACCGCCCCGAGGAGTTCCGCGACGTCTACCACCGGGTCTACCGGGAGGCGCCCTACCACGAGGACGCCTCGGCCGCCGACACCTTCGCCGCACAGCTGGCCGCACACGCGGCGCTGCCCGGCTTCGCGGTGGCCACCGTGCGCGACGGCGGCACCCTCGGCGGCTTCGCGTACGGGGTGCGCCGCGAGGAGGGCTGGTGGCACCCCCGGGCCGCCGCGCCCGCGCCACACCGGCTGCGCGGACCGCTGTTCTACGTCTACGAACTGGCGGTCCTGCCGAGGCTGAGGGGCCGCGGGTACGGGCGCGCGCTGCTGGAGGAGCTGGTGGCCGCCCGCACCGAGCCCCACGCCGTGCTCGCCGCCTCGACCAGGGCGCCGGCCCGCGGGCTGTACCGGCGGTGGGGCTGGGAGAAGGCCGGCGAACTCACCGGGCCGCCGGACGGCGTGGACCTCCTCGCCCTCCCCCTGAGGCCCTCACCGGCCGCTGCGGGGGTGCCGCGCGACCGCGCGGGAGCTTCCCCTGTCGACCGGGACCACCCGTCCTGAAGAACGCGTACAGAAACTCGCCAGGTTCCCCGTGCGAGGCTGCTCCGCCGTAGGTCCTTGCGATCCACAAGGGCAGAGGGAGGCGCGGTGACATGCGTGGCGAGGAACATCTGGGCGGGGCCGGCGCCCTCGGCGTGGCGCGGTACCGGAGACAAGGACGGTACGACCACGCGGCGCTGAAGGGCGCTGCGGCTCCGGGAGTCGGGGCGGACGATGCCTGAGGGCTGCGTGCCGTGGCCCGAGCCGTTCGCCGAGGAGTACCGGGCCCGGGGATACTGGAACGACGAGGTCCTCGGCAGCCTGCCCACCCGCCAGCCGGGTGTCCGGGACAGGCCGGCGGTCGTCACCGCCACCCGCACCCTGACCTACGGTCAGCTGGACCGGGCCGCCGACCGGCTCGCCGCGGGTCTCGCCGGCCTCGGCCTGCGTGCCGCCGACCGGGTCGTCGTCCAACTGCCCAATGACGTCGCGTTGGTGGTGCTGTGCGTCGCCCTCTTCCGGCTGTGTGCGATACCGGTGTTCGCGTACCCCGCGCACCGGACCGCGGAGATCGTCCACCTCGTGAACAGCGCGCAGGCGGTGGCCTACGTGTGCGCGGACGAGGTGGCCGACTGCGACTACCGGACCATCGCCAAGGACGTGCTGGCCGGCACCGACAGCCTGCGCCACGTCCTGGTGGCCGGCGAGCCGGGCCCCTTCGCGGCGCTCCACGAGGTGGACGGCGAGCCGCTGGACCTGCCGGCCCCGGACGCCCGGGACGTGGCGCTGCTCCTGCTCTCCGGAGGCACTTCCGGGCCGCCGAAGCTCATCCCGCGCACCCACGCCGACTACAGCTACCAGCTGCGCCAGAGCTCACGGCTGTGCGGCTTCGGGGCCGCCACCCGTTACCTGTGCGCCCTGCCCATGGGGCACAACTTCGCCCTGGCCTGTCCCGGGGTGCTGGGCACGCTGCGCCTGGGCGGCGCGGTGGTGCTGGCTCCCTCGCCCGATCCCGAGGTGTGCTTCCCCCTCGTCGAGAGCGCCGGGGTGACGGTCACCTCGCTCGCGCCGCCGATGGTGTCGGTGTGGCTCGACGCCGCGGAGAGGACCGCGTACGACCTGCGCTCCCTCGAACTCCTCCAGGTCGGTGAGGCCCCACTCGCGCCGGTCACGGGGAGCAAGGTGGCCGGACGGCTGGGCTGCGTCCTGCAGCAGGTGTACGGGATGGCGGAGGGCCTGCTCAACTACACGCGTCTGGACGACCCGTCGAGCGTGGTCCTCCACACGCAGGGGCGGCCCCTGGCGGCGGCCGACGAGATCCGGATCCTGCGGGAGGACGGTCAGGAGGCGGCACCGGGGGAGGAGGGCGAGCTGTTCACCCGCGGCCCGTACACGGTGCGCGGCTACTACCGGGCCGGGGAGGGCGAGCGGACCCCCTTCACCCCCGAGGGCTTCTTCCGCACCGGTGACGTGGTCCGGCGTACGGCCGCCGGCTACTTCGAGGTCGTGGGACGGACCGCCGACGTCGTCAACCGGGGCGGTGAGAAGGTACCGGCCCGGGAGTTGGAGGACCACCTGCTCGCCGATCCCCGCATCGCTTCGGCCGCGGTGATCGGCCTGCCGCACCCGGACTTGGGGGAGCAGACCTGTGCGTGCGTGGTGCCGCAGGACGTGGCGAGACCGCCCACCCTGCGCGAGGTGCGGGCCGGGCTCACGGACCGCGGCATCGCGCCGTACAAGCTGCCGGACCGGCTGGTGACGCTCGGGCGGCTCCCGCTGACGGCCGTCGGGAAAGTCGACAAGGGAGCGCTCGGGGAGCAGCTCCGGGAGGGTAATTGAGCACCCCGGCGCCGCTGTCCGATATTGCGGCAGATTTGATTTTCGTACGCGTATGCTATCTTTTTGGGATCCCGATCGATGGAGGATTCACGTGAGCATCGATGTCTTGGTTTTCGATGATCTGCATCTGTCTCGCGTTGCGCTCACGGCATTATTGGAACAGCGCCCGGAGATTCGAGTCACGGGCTCGCTGGGGAGTAAAGGCGCCGCGCTGGAGTTCGCCGAGCTGCATCGACCCGACATTGTGATCATCAGCTTCGAGGGCAGGGATGCGGAAACGATCGAACTCGCCGAGAAGGCGGCCGTTCTCCCCGAGTGTCGGACCTTGCTGGTCGCCACCGCGTGTATCCGGTCGGTCGTCCGCAGGGCCTTCGCCGGCGGGATCGACGGAATGGTGCGGCGCGGGGCCCCGCCCCGCCGCTTCTTCGAGGCCATCCATCTGGTCCACCAAGGTGAGCGAGCCTTCGACGCCGAGCTGACGGTCGCCGCCGTGGCCGGCGGGGACTGTCCGCTGACCGTGCGACAACTGTCCGTGCTGGAGCATCTCGACCACGGTGACACCATGGAGGAGATCGCTGCGCGCCTGTGCCTGTCCGAGGGGACGGTGCGCAACTACATTTCCTCGATGGTGGCCAAGATAGGTGCGCGCAACCGCATTGACGCGTTGCGCATGGCCCGCGATCTCCAGTGGATCTGACGGTGCACACCCCTCCCCTCCGGGGTCGGGAAAACCTCATTCGGGGCCGTGCAAAACGCATGGTGACGAATGTGAAGTGAATCTGTCGCGGTGTGATTGACGGCTGATAGCGTCCTTATCGCTGGCTGGAATTCGGTCAGGCTTTTTGGATGTATTGGAGGTTGGTCGTGCCGCACCGAGCCGCCGTCACGGGTGTGTCCTGGGAGAAAGTCGCGGATTCCGTTGAATTCATTCCGGCCGAGTATTCGCGCAGGAACCAGCCGGAATCGGTGGCGCGGGAGATGCTCGGATGTGACCCCGCGGACATCGACGTTCTGGTCGACGCGGGTCTGCCGTTCGAGGACCGCTCCGGGGTGCGTCACTTCGACACCGACGACCTCTACAACCTCGGCATGTACTCGAACAAGGCGACGACGCAACCGGAGCTTGCCTTCCGCATGCTCTTCCGGTTCGCCGGCCGGCCGGTCGACGACCTCCTGAAGGAGAAGACCTGGGACTTCCAGGTCCGGATGGAGTGCGTCGACTGCGCCGGGCCCGCGCCCTGGCACCTGGAGGAACCGGACGTCGTCCGGTTCGGCGGACGCGTCGCCGACGTGCGGCCGCCGGAGCCCGGCGCGGGCTCGGCGCTGTACGCGGCGACGGTCACCACGACCGGTGCCCGCACCCCGCTCCGCTCCCCGGTGCTGCGGCAGCTCGTCCAGGACTATCTGGACGCCGGGTACCGGTGGCAGATGATTCCCGTGGACATGCAGGCCGACCACCGGGCGGTGCACGCGCTCGGCGCCACCAGCTGCATCGCGGCGAGCCTGTTCCTGGCCGAGCGCTTCCGGGCCGCCGGATTCCGGGCGCAGGCCAGACGCGGCTGGTTCTGCGGCGTGCTCGGCGGAGCCCTCGACCTGCCGCACGCCTGTGTCGAGGTCGAGGACGAGGACGGTGCGCTCAGGACCGTCGACATCGCCAAGGCGCAGCTGGCCGCGCGGCTGCCGGGCGACACCGGGGCGTTCCGGGACCTGTGCCTCGGCTCGATCTACAACAAGGTGATCCCCTCCACCGCCTCCGGCAGTACGGCCCTGGCACGTCACGCGTGCGGCTCGGGGCTGCCGGTCCAGGTGCGCGCGGACATCCGTGCGGTGCGTTAGACCCGACTCTTCGGCCACTGCGTAGGGAAAGACGAGTGAAAATGGCGTTACGTGAAATCGAGCCGGTCGTCCTCGGACTGGAGCGGCTGGAGCACCTGGCCGAATCCGGCTACTACAACCCGTACACGATGTTCGACTGGCCCGAGGCCATCGAGCCCGACCTGCCGTGGATGAGCGAGAGCCTCACCACGCTGGCCGGCACCCCGATGTGGGACGAGCTGACCCGTGCCCAACAGATCGCGCTCACCAGGTTCGAGGCGATCAACTTCTTCAGCCTCAACATCCACGGCATCCGCGAGCTGATGAGCGAAGTCGTGATGCGCATCCACGAGCGGACCTACGCCGACGTCTCGGAGTTCCTCCACCACTTCATCGGTGAGGAGAACGAGCACATGTGGTTCTTCGCGCAGTTCTGCCTGCGCTACGGCGGCAAGCTCTACCCGGCGCAGCCGACGCTGAAGGCGGACTCGGTCGAGCACCTCTCCCCGGTGGCTCGCGAACTCATCGTGTTCGCGCGCATCCTGATCTTCGAGGAGATCGTCGACTACTACAACGCGCACATGGCCACCGACCCGGCGCTGCCGCCCATCGCCCGTGAGATCAACCGGGTGCACCACCAGGACGAGAGCCGGCACGTCGCGTTCGGGCGGATGATCTTCACCAGTCTGCTCGGCCAGGTGTCCCGGCGCGACCCGGACGAGGTGCCGGCGGTCGCCGCCTACCTGGAGAACTACCTCCAGTACAGCATCGGCACCCTCTACAACCCGGCGGCCTACCGCGACGCGGGCATCCCCGACGCGTTGGCCCTGCGGCGGCGCGCGCTGCATCACCCGGCCCGGGTGAAGGCCCACGACGAAGTGCTCAAACGGACGAGGAAGTTCCTCACGAAGGCGGGCGTCGGCAGGGAGGTCGTCGCATGACCGATCCGATGCGGACGGTCCGGGAGTTCATCCAGGGACGCAACCCGGACCTGGGCCACGTCCCCGACGACCTGGACCTGATCGACAGCCGGGCCATCAACTCCCTCGCCTTCGTCGAGTTCATCTTCCTCCTGGAAGAGCTGACCGGCGAGTCCGTCGATCCGGAAGACGTGGACCTGGACGACTTCCGCACCGTGAAGACGATCGAAGCGCGATTCTTCCAGCAGAAGGCAGCACGATGACCACAGCGACCGACAACGGCCTCAGCATCCTCGACGGTGGCCAACTACGGCTGCTGCGCGCCGTCGACACCGTCTTCCGGCGCTTCGCCGACGGCTGGGACGCCCCGGAGTTCCGCTTCCCGTTCCTGATGCGCACCGCGGACCTCGATCGGTTCGACTACTACGACAACTTCCCGCACCTGGGCCTCGCAGCCACCCGGCTCGACCCGGAGCGCGTCGCCCCCCTCCTGGCGGGGGCCTCCCGCCCGCTGGACCTCGTCCCCACCGACGTGATGGAGCCGAGCGGCTTCGCCCTGCCGTCGGCGGCCTGCTACGCCGTCTACGTCGACCTGGCCGGTACTGCGCTCCCCGCCGAGGGGACCACCCGGACCACCGTCGGCACGTGCTTCCGCAACGAGAACCACTACGACGGACTCCAGCGGCTGCTCGGGTTCTCCATGCGGGAGATCGTCCGCATCGGATCCGAGGACGCGGCCAAGCAGCACATCCTGCGGGCCAAGGACGCCGTGCTCGCCCTCTGCGCCGAACTCGGCCTCGACGTGCGGCTGGAGGTCGCCACCGACCCCTTCTTCGACAAGAACGGCGGCAAGGCGAAGATGCAGCGGCTGTTCCCGGTGAAGGAGGAGTTCGTCGTGGAAGACCTGGCCATCGGCTCGGTCAACTACCACCGCAACTTCTTCGGCGAACGGTGCGCCATCTCGGCCGGCGAGGACACCGCGCACACCAGCTGCCTGGCTTTCGGCCTGGAGCGCTGGGTGCACGCCCTGACCCGACGCTTCGGCAGCGCCGCCGCCGCGGTGGCCGCGGTCGAGGGCCTGGGCTGATGCGTCCGACGCTTGCCGACGTGCTCGGCGCCGACGTGAGCCTGCTCCAGTCGGGGATGGGCGGCGTCGCCGGGACGGAACTCGCGTGCGCGGTGTCCGAGGCAGGCGCCGTGGGCTGCGCCGGCGGCTACAAGCTCGCTGGCGGCGCCCTGTCGGCCCTGCTCGCCCGACTCACCGGGGGCACGGACAGGCCGGTCGGGGTGAACCTGATCCCCGAGGTGGTCGGGCCCGACGCACTGCGCCGCCAGGTGGAGCAGGTGCTCGACGAGACACCGCACAACGTCCACCTCTCCTTCTTCGGCATGCCCGAGGACCACGTGCTCACGCGCGTCACCGCGGCCGGCCGGGCCCTGGTGGTCCAGGTCGGGTCCGTCACCGACGGGGTGCGCGCGGCCGGGCGCGGCGCCGTCGTGGTGGCGCAGGGCACCGAGGCGGGCGGCCACCTGCTCGGCACGGCGCCGCGCGGCGAACTCGTCGCCGCCCTGCGCGCAGAGCTGCCCGGCGCCTGCCTCGTCGCCTCGGGCGGCATCGGCTCTCCCGCCGACGCCGCCCGGGCACTGGCCGAGGGCGCCGACGGCGTACTGCTGGGGACCGCCTTCGTCGTCGCCCGCGAATCCCGGGCGCACCCCCGCTTCAAGTCGGCGGTCACCGCCGCCGACAGCGGCGACACCGTGATCACGGACGTCTACGGGATCGGCTGGCCGGACCGGCGCCACCGCGTGCTCGCGACGGCCGCGACCGCCGACCCGCGCCTCCCCAAGAAGTTCATCGGCCGCACCGTGGTCGAAGGAAAGCCGTACCTGGTGCCGCGGTTCAGTGCCGCGGTCCCGACCGAGGCGACCACCGGCCGCATCGAGGAGATGGCGATGTACTGCGGGCTGTCCTGCGGCGCCGTCCGCGAGGAAGTCTCCGCAGCCGATGTCGTCGCCGCATTCGCACACGTCCTGTCCGGCGCCGGGAGCGCCGGCCACGAGAAGAGGGTGGAAAGCCATGTCAGCCGGTGAAGAGCAGGAGCAGCAGGACCTGTCGTACCGCGAGGACGCGCCGCGCGTGCGCACCAGGGACGGCGTGGAGCTGTACGTCGAGTCCAGCGGTGACGGCACCGCCGTCACCTTCCTCAACAATTTCTTCCTGACCGCCCCCTTCTGGCGGGAGTACACGACCGACCTCGCCCTGGGCCACCGCGTCGTGACCTACGACATGGCCAACCACGGCGCGTCCTCGCGGCTCCCCGAGGAGCCGACCTGGGAGGAGCACGCGGCCGACGTGATCGCCCTGCTCGACGCCCTGGAGATCGAATCGACCTATCTGGTCGGCACCTCGGCCTCCACCCAGCTCGCCCGGGACGTGGCGCTGGCGCGCCCGGACCGGGTCAGGGGACTGGTGCTGGCGGGGCCGGTCTTCGGCCTGCGCGGCATGCGGCGCCACCGGCAGCTGAACCGGGCCTGGCTGCAGACCCTGAGGACCGAAGGCCTGGCCGCCCTGTACAACCAGATCTACCCCGAGGTGATCAGCGGGGAGATGAACGAGGAGGGCGGTACCCCGGGCTTCCTCGGGCTGCGCGAGAGCTTCATGGCGATGAACACCGTCGAGGACCTGAGCAACGGCCTGTCCCTCGTCCAACAGGGTGAGACCGGCTCCGAGCTGCTGTCCCGGATCGAGGCGCCGACGTTGATCGTCCTCGGTGACGACGACATCCTGCTCAGCCCGGGACGGGGCCACGACCTGGCCGCGCTGTTCCCGAACGGCCGCTGCGAGATCATGCCGAACGCCGGTCACGTGCCCTACCTCGACGACCCCGAGGGCTTCCAGGCGATCGTCCGCAAGTTCACGGAGGAAGCGGACGCACATGCTTGACACGGCGGTCGACGTCCGCAGGCGCATCCGGGGCCTCCTGGTCGAGCTGTCCGGCAGCGACCGGTTCGTCGACGCGGTCCCCGACGACGTGTCGCTGCGCGAGGCGGGGGTGTCCTCCACCGCCCTGGTCAACCTGCTGGTGGCGATGGAGGACGCGTTCGGCTTCGAGTGGGACGACGACGTCCGCCCGGAGGTGCTGCGTTCCATCGGTTCGCTGGCCGACCACGTGGCGCAGCGCCGCTGAGGGGTGCGCGGTGGCCGTCGAGCTGGAAGTCCCCGCGGGGATCACCGCGCCCACGTCGATGGAGGCACGCCCGGTGGCGTGGCCCCACGGCCCGGCCCAGCAGTTCGTGGCCGGCCGCCTCGCGGCCGCCGCGGCGCTGGCCGCGGCCGGGTCGGCCGACCGTGCCGTCCCCCGCGAGCCCGACGGCCGGCCCCGCTTCCCGCGGAGATTTCCCGGCTCGATCTCGCACACCGAACACCTCGCGGTGGCCCTGGTGGTGCCCGGGGCCGAGGCGGTCGGAGTCGACATCGAGGACGTGGCCGTGACGGAGCGCATGGCCAGGTTCGTCTTCAGCGAGGGGGAGCGGCGCGCCCTGCTCGCGCCGGGCGGGACGTACGTCCCCCGGGAGCTGTTCGCCGCCAAGGAAGCGGCTTTCAAGGCGCTCAACGGGCTCGGCCCGCCAGGTGCGTTCGTGTTCTGGCGGATCGGCCTCAGCCGGTCCGGCGGCGTGCTGACCGCCTCCTACCGCGAGGAGTCCGTACCGGTGTGGGTGCGCTCGCAGTCGGGTCTCTCGCTCGCCGTGGCGGTCCGGCACCGAACTCAAGATTTCGCCTCGAATGGGGAAACGAAGCAATGAATCACCATGTACTCGAGATCGTCGACGAACTGTTCCGCAGCCGACTCCAGGTGCCCGAACTGAACCCCGACGTCCTGCTGGCCGACTACGGCCTCGACTCCGTCCGGTCCATCGACCTGATCGTCGAGATGGAGAACAGGTTCGAGGTGGCGATCTCGGACGAGCAGGCCGCGTCGATGCGCACCCTGCGCGAGGTCGTCGACCAGGTCACCGCCTCGCTGACGGTGCGGGCGGGCCAGGAGGAGAGCGCCGCATGAACGACGACTCCGCCTTCGCGCGGCACACCCGGCCCGAACTCGCCCGGCTCCTGCGCGCCATGCACCTCGACGTCACCTACCGAGCCGGCCGGGGCGATCACCTGACCCGTGAACTCCCGGACGGGGGCGGGGGGAGCGGCACCGGGGAGCGGATACTCGACCTCGTCGGCGGCGCCGGCTCCTCACTGTTCGGGCACAACCACCCCGCACTGGTCGAGGTGGCCCGGCGGTGCCTCGACGAGGAGATCCCCTTCAACGCCCAGGGCAGCATACGGCCCGGCGCCGCCGAGTTGGCGCGGCGCTTGTCGCAAACGGTCGGCGCCACGACCGGCGCGAGCTACGTGGTGACCCTCGGCAGCACCGGCGCGGACGCGGTGGAAGCCGCCGTGAAGCACGCGACGGTCGAGCACCGCAGGCGCCTCGGCGCCCTCCAGGAGGAGTGCGAGCGGCTGCTGCGGCGCGTGCGGCGCGACGCCATCGGGGACGTCGCCTGCGCGAGCGGCCCCGAGGTCGGGCGCCCCTGCGCCGAGGTGCTGGCCGAGGCCCTTCTCCTGATCGATGGTCTGCGGCGCACCGATCCCGTCTTCGTCTCGCTGCGCGACGCCTTCCACGGCAAGACGACCGCCGCCGGCACGCTCACGCACGGCGGCAACGTCCCCGAGGACCTGCACGTACCGGGGCCGCAGCACCGGCGCCTGCACGACTGGACGCCGGGCGCGGTGGTGACCGCCCTCGACGCCGAACGGATCCCCGTCCCCTCGGTCACCCTCGATGCCTCCGGAGTGCCGCACTCCGCCCTGCTGCACCTGTCGCCGGTGGCCGCCTGTTTCGCCGAGCCCGTCCAGGGGGAGTCGGGCGTGCACGAGGTGCCGCCCGAGACGCTCGCCGCCCTGCGCGAGCTCGCGGACCGGCACGCGGCGGCCCTGGTCTTCGACGAGATCCAGTGCGGCATGGGCCGTACGGGCACCTTCCTGGCCTCCGAGCCCTCCGGTGTGGTCGCCGACTACTACCTGTTCTCCAAGTCCCTCGGCGGCGGCCTGGCCAAGGTGTCGGCGCTGCTGGTCGCCGAGGACCGGTACGTGCCGGAGTTCGGCCGCCACCACACCTCCACCTTCGCCGACGACGACTTCTCCTCGCGGATAGCGACGGCCGCGGTGGACCTCGCCCTCGCCCACCGGGACCGGATCACCGAGGTGGGCGCGCTGCTGCGCGACCGGCTCGGCGAGGTCGCGCGGCGGTGGCCGCGGGCGGTGGCCGAAGTACGGGGGCGCGGGCTGCTGCTGGGCGTCGAGTTCCACGTGCCGCGTCCCGCGTCCGGGCTGCTGCGCGAGGTGCTCGACTCCGAGTCGCTCGGCTACCTCGTCGCCGGCCGCATCCTGCACACCCACCGGATCAGGGTCATCCCGACCCTGTCGGCGCCCGCGACCGTACGCGTCCAGCCGTCGGCGCTGCTCGAACCGGCCGACGTGGACCGGGTCGCCGCCGCGTTCGACGAGGTCGCCGGGCTGCTGTCGCGCGGTGACTACGCGACCCTGATGGAGCATCTGGCCCTGCCCGCACGGGGCGGGTGGCAGCCGCGCCGGCACGTCCCCGCGCCCCGCCGCGACCGCCCGGTCCGGCCGGACGACGTGCCGCGCGTCGCGTTCCTCGCCAACCTGGACGTCCCGAGCACCCTCTGGTCGATGGCGCCGGAACTGGCGGGCTGGACGGACGAACAGTGCACGGCGGCGCTCGACCGGATGCAGGGCGAGCTGGACCCCTTCGAGGTGGTCCGCCACCGCATCACCTCCGAGACGGGGGCGGCCGTCGAGGTCGTCATGGTGGCCGTGCCCTTCACCGCCGCCCAGGCCAACGCCGCGCTGCGGGCGGGACAAGGGGCCTGGCTGCGCCGGAGCGTGCTCGACGGGGTGGAGCTGGCGGTGTCGCTCGGCGCCGGGGTCGTCGGCCTCGGCGGCCACACCTCCATCGTCACCAACGCCGCACGGGACGTGGTCGAGGACGGCGTCCGGGTGACGTCGGGCAACTCGCTGACCGCCGCATGCGCCTACGACCTGCTGCGCCTGAATCTGGCCGAGTCGGGCGCCGGGGAGCGGCGCGTAGGGCTCGTCGGCGCCATCGGCAACATCGGCGCCGTGATGGCCGAACTCGTCGCCCCGCACTGCGAGTCGCTGGTGCTGGTCGGCCGGCCCGGCTCGGGGCGGCGGCTGGCCACCGTCGCCGACCGGATCGGCGGCGTGAGTGAGGTGTCCGTCGCCGACGACCTCGAAGCGCTGCGGGACTGCCCGATCGTCGTCACCGCCACCAACTCCTCGGATCCCGTGATCCTGCCCCACCACCTCGACGGGGACCGGAAGGTCCTCGTCTGCGATCTCGCGGTCCCCGGCGACGTGCATCCGGCGGTGACGGGCCTGTCCCACGTCACCCTGGTCTCCGGCGGCCGCATCCAGCTCCCGGGCGTGCAGACCCCCCGCTTCCCCGGCATCACGCTGCCGCCGGGGATCCTCTACTCCTGCCTGGCCGAAACGATCCTGCTCGGCTTCGAGCCCACGACACCGAGCCCGTCCTACGGCGGCCTGACCTCGGCCGGCGTACTGGCCGCACGGGACCTGGCCGCACGGCACGGATTCCACCCCGCCCGCATCGTCAGCGACGACGTCTCGGTCCGGCCTTGGGTCGTCGACCAGCTCAGCACCGTACTCGAGGAGAACATCGGATGACCGCGACCGGCCCACAGTTCCCGACGATGTGGCACGCCCTCCTGGCCGAGGCGGAACGTGCCTCCGGCCCCGACGGATCGACGCTGACCCTGATCCCGGAGCCGGACACCGAGGAGAAGCTGCGCTACGACGCCCTCGTCGAGAACGCCGCCCGGTGCGCGGCGGCCCTCGCCGAACAGGGGGTCGGCCGCGGCGACCGGGTACTGCTCTGCCTGCCCACGGGCGTGCAGTTCCTCACGGCCTTCTTCGGCACCCAGCTGCTGGGCGCCACCCCGACGGCGATCGCCGTACCGCTGCGCCTGGGCGGCGCCGCGGGGTTCGAGAGCCAGCTCAAGGAACTCGTGGGATATCTGCGCCCGGCCGCGGTGGTCACCACGACGGCGGTCATCGAGGCCCTCCCGGAACTTTCCGACACCCGCCTGGTCGACGGCGCCGCGCTCCACGCGCGCGCCGTCGCGAGCGACGCGCCCGCGCACCCCCTGCAGCTGCCCGCGGCAGAGGACCTGGCGCTGATCCAGTGCACCTCCGGATCGACCGGCAGGCCCAAGGGCGTCATGGTCTCGCACGCCAACCTGGCGGCCAACTGCGCCCAGCTCACCGGAGCCGTCGGGTGGACGCGCGCGGACACCACCGTCAGCTGGGCTCCCCTGTACCACGACATGGGGCTGATCACCGGTGTCCTGTGCCCGGTCTACGTCGGCGGGAACACGGTGCTGATGCCGCCCACCCGGTTCCTGCGCGCACCGGCGGAATGGCTGCGGCACATCAGCCACTACCGCGGCGCCGTCGCGGCCGCACCGAACTTCGCCTACGGCTACGTCACCTCCCGCGCCCGCGACGAGGAGCTGGAGGGCGTCGACCTGTCCTGCTGGCGCATGGCGTTCTGCGGGGCGGAACCCATCCAGCCCGCCACCGCGCGGCGCTTCGTCTCCCGCTTCACCCGCTGGGGCCTGCCCGCCGACGCGTTCACGCCGGGCTACGGCATGGCCGAGGCCACGCTCGTCGTGACCACGAAGCGGCCCGGCACGCCCTTCACCTACGACTCCATCGACCGGCAGGCCGCCGGCACCGGGGGCCGGGCGGTCGACGTGGACCCGGCGAGCATGAGTGCCGTGCAGGTCGTCGACTGCGGTGAACCGGTGGCCGACGCCGAGGTTCGCATCGTGGACGAAGAGGGGCACCCGCTGGAGGAGAACAGGATCGGGCACATCCAGTTCCGCAGCCCCTCGCGCACGGCCGGATACTTCGACCTCCAGCAGGAGTCCGCCGCCTGCGTGGACGCCCCGGACTGGTGGCGCACCGGTGACATCGGCTACCTGCGCGACGGCGGCCTGCGCATCACCAGCCGGGCCAAGGACCTCGTCATCATCCGGGGCACCAACTACTTCCCCTCCGACTTCGAACAGGCCGCCGAGACCGTCCCCGGAGTGCGCCTCGGCGCCGTGATCGCGGTCGGACACCGGCCCGAGAACGCCGACTCCGAGGAACTCCACCTGATCGTCGAGACCGAACTCGACGGGGAACAGCACGCGCAGCTGCGCCAGGCCCTCCAGGGCGCGGTCAGCTCCCGGACCGGGGTGAGCCCGGCAGGTATCCACCTGGTCCCCAAGCGGAGCATCCCGAAGACGACCAGCGGCAAGCTCCAGCGGGCCAGGGCCCGGGAGCTGTTCGTGGTCCGGCCCGAACTCGCCGGGCTCGCCGACGCCTGACGGCGCGGACGACCACGACGGAACACGGCCACCGCTCCCCACCGACCACCGCACGACACCGACACCGCACGACACCGACCACCGCACCAACCAACCCCGACGAGGCCGGCGGTCCGTCGGGAGACTCGGGCCGCCCGCACGGCCGGAAAGAGGAACCAGGGTCATGGTCGATTTGCCGCACGCCACCAGCGCCACCGCGGTGATGCGCGGGCACGCGCTCAGGACACCGGACCACACCGCGATCATCTTCGTGGACGACGTGGAGCGGGCCGACGGCGCCACCCGCTGGTCGTACGCCCGACTGGACGCCGAGGCCACCAGGATCGGCGCGTGGCTGGGCGCCCGCTACCCGGTGGGCACCCGGGCGCTCCTGCTGTACCCGGCCGGATTCGATTTCGCGGCGGCCTACCTCGGCTGCCTCTACGCCGGCGTGGCCGCCGTCCCAGCACCGTTACCCGGTCGCTACCGGCACGAACAGGCGCGGGTGAGCGGCATAGCCGGGAACGCGGCGGCCTCCGTGATCCTCACCGACACGGAGAGCCTGCCCGCCGTCCGCGCCTGGACCGAGGCCGAGAAGCTCACCGGGACCAGGGTCCTCGCGACGGACGGCGGCGATCTGCCGGACCCGGGCGCCTGGACACCGCTGGACGCGGACCACCGCACCCTCGCGATGATCCAGTACACCTCCGGATCCACCGGCGACCCCAAGGGCGTCATGGTCGGCCACGGCAGCCTGCTGCACAACGTGGACGCCCAACGGCGCGCGTTCGGCCTGACGGCCGAGTCCCGGCTGGGCGGCTGGATCCCGCACTACCACGACATGGGGCTGCTCGGTCAGCTCCTGCCCGCACTGCTGGTGGGCGGCACCTGCGTGCTCATGCGCCCCAGTGCCTTCCTCCAGCGGCCCCACCACTGGCTGCGGCTCATCGACACCTACGACATCCAATGGTCCGCGGCCCCGAACTTCGCCTACGAGATGTGCTGCGCCCGGATCACCGACGAGCAGCTGGCCGGGCTGGACCTGTCCCGGTGGCGCACGGCGTCCAACGGCTCGGAGCGGGTCGACATCGCCACGCTGGACGCGTTCGCCAAGCGGTTCGCCCCCGCGGGACTGCGCGACGACGCACTGAGCCCCTGCTACGGCATGGCGGAGGCGACCGTGTTCGTCTCCGGCGAGGCGGACCGCAAGGCACTGGTCACGACGGTCGACGCCGAGGCGCTGACCCGGCACCGGTTCGTGCCCGCCGACTCCGGCGTCGACCTGGTGAGCTGCGGCACGCCGCGCGACTACGACGTACGGATCGTCGATCCGCTGACCGGCGAGCAAGTGCCGCCCGCGGGCATCGGCGAGATCTGGCTGCGCGGACCCAGCCTCGCCGAGGAGTACTGGAACAACCCCGACGCGACGGAGCGGGCCTTCATGCCGGACGGGTTCCTGCGGACCGGAGACCTCGGCACCGTGCACGACGGAGAGTTGTACGTGACCGGCCGGATCCAGGAGCTGCTGACCGTGGACGGCCGGCGTCTCTACCCGCAGGACGTGGAGCGGGAGCTGCGTGCGCGCCACCCCGAACTCGGTCTCGCAGGAGCGGTGTTCACCGTGCCGACGGTCGAACTCGGTATCGCTCGGGCGCTCGTGGTGGCGTACGAGGTCCAGGGACGCCCGGCCGAGGAGCGCCTGAGGCTCCTGGCGGAGGGAATCAGGCGGACCGTGGACCGGGAGTTCGGGGTCGCCCTCGGTGGCACGGTCCTGGTCCGGCGAGGCGGGATCCGGCGCACCACCAGCGGCAAGATCCAGCGCGTGGAGACGCGGCGGCTGTTCCTGAACGGCGGACTGGAGGCCCTGCACGCCGACCACGCGCCGGGGGTGGAACGGGCGCTGAGGTCGAGAAGGAACGCGGAGCGGTCCGGGCCGTGACCCGCCCCGGCGACGGACCGGCGGCGCCGGGCGGGGACCTCCCGCCCGGCGCCGGCGCCCGCTCACTCCCCCCGGGCCGCCCCGGCGTAGCGCGCGGCGGCGGCCCGTCCTGGACCGGGCGCCGGGCGCAGGACACCGGCCAGCTCCTCCAGGACCCGCTCGGAGCGGACGGCCGCCGCCGGGACGATGTCCTGCATCAGGAAGTACCCGTGCACCAAGCCCGGCCCCGGGACGTGCCGGACGGGCACGCCGGCCACGGCCAGCTTGTCGGCCAGCTCGACGCCCTCGTCGTGCAGCGGGTCGAACTCGGCCGTGGCGACCACCGTCGGCGGCAGGTTGCGCAGGTCCGCGTTGAGCAGGTCGACGGCGGGATCGCTGCGCCGCCGCGCGTCGGGGACGTACAGGTCGTAGTGGTAGGCCATGTCGTCGACGGTCAGCAGGTATCCCTGCGCGTGGTCACTGGCCGCGGCGAACAGCAGCCGCGGATCGACGGGCGGGTACAGCAGCAGCTGGGCGGCGAGGCCGAGTTCGCCGGTGTCGCGCGCGTGCAGCGCCACCCCGACCGAGAGGCTGGCGCCCGCGCTGTCCCCGGCGAGCACGTGGTCGCGGTCGGGGAAGCGGCGGGCCGTCCAGCGGGCCGCCGCCACGGCGTCGAGCAGCGGGGTGGGGTAGGGGAACTCGGGGGCCCGCCGGTAGTCGACCGAGACGACGACCGCGCCCAGCGACACCGCGACGCTCCGGCAGGCCCGGTCGTGGCTGTCGAGGTCGCCCAACACCCATCCGCCCCCGTGCAGATAGGTGACCACCACCCGCCCCTCGTCCGTCTCCGGGGTGTAGACCCGGCAGCGGAACGCCGCCCCGTCGGGGGTGTCGACGCTCCGGTCCACGGCGGTGACGGCGGCGCGGGGGCCGGCGCCCGCCCGAGGGGGGACGGCCGTGTTCGCGAGATAGCGCGCGCGGGCCTGCTCGACACCGACGGCGCGGACCGGAACGGGAGGGTCGTCGGCGCGTTGCCAGGTGATCAGGTTGCGCAGCATGCGGTCCAAGGGCATGACAGCCCCTCCTCGGGGATCGTGAAAGGCGCTCCGGACATCGGGGACCCGAAATTACGGACCCGTTCGCCGAGAAATGAGACGCACGCGATCTTCTCGGCAATTCACCGGTTCACCTTACTCGACGGCCATGGCAGCAGCCCGAACTCCCCGGGAGATGTGGAAAATGCATCCGGGGCGGTGCGGACCGCATATTGCAGGGAATTGATCCATGTCGATAGCCTGGCGGTGAATTCGCTGATTTCGATGGGTGCTCGTACGCGTACATTCCCGCACCGACAGAGAAGGATTTCGTCATGATTGTACTGGGTTGCAACGGGTTCACCCGGGGCGCAGAAGTGTTCGCCGAGCAATTCGGTGCGGTCGGCACCGAGAAGCACTACGTCCTCGGGCACGACTCGGGCGCGGCGCTCCTGGTGGACGGGAAGCTGGTCGCCGCCGTCGAGGAGGAGCGGCTCAACCGGGAGAAGAAGACCTCCGACTTCCCGTTCCACGCCGTGCAGTGGTGCCTGGACCAGGCGGGCATACAGTTCTCCGACATCGACCTCATCGCGATCCCGTGGAACTTCACCGACGAGACCTTCGACGCGATGCTGCTCGATCTCGCGTCCGCCCCGCTGCCGCCCGCGGAGAAGGCCGGCCGACTGTCGCGCATCGCGGAACTCTTCGACAAGGTCCTCGGCCGGGAGGCCGTTCTCGCCGACTTCGCGGCCCGTACCGGATTCACCCCCGACCCGGAAAAGGTGGTGTTCGTGCAGCATCATCTCGCACACGCCATGACCGGTTACTACATGGCGGGGATGAAGGACACCGCATTCCTCATCAGTGACGGGCGCGCCGAGCTCTTCTCCTCGCTGACCGGTGAGATCCGCGACGGTCGCATCACGGTCTTCGAGGACTCGATCATCAGCGCGAACGACTCGCTCGGCAATCTCTTCGCCTCGATCACTCGATTCCTGGGATTCGTTCCCAACAACGACGAGTACAAGGTCATGGGCCTTTCCGGTTTCGCCGGGCCGCCGTCGCCGAACCCGTTCCTGGAGCACATCGTCCAGCTGCACGAGGGCGGTCGCTACACCCTCTGCCGGCCGCACGACCCGGAGAACGGCCGCTGCTTCGACGACCTCTTCGAGGAACACTTCGGGCCGCTCGAAGACACCGTCGCGTACAAGGCCGACCTGGCCGCCGCAGCGCAGGAGATGCTCACGGTCGTCACCGCCCACCAGCTGCGCGCACTGGAGGCCAGGACCGACCTGAACCACCTCCTGTTCGAGGGCGGCCTGGCGCTGAACTGCGTCAACAACACCAAGCTGCTGGAGGGATCGCGCTTCGAGGACATGGCGGTCAGCTTCGGCGCCAGCGACACCGGCGTCGTCATCGGCGCCGCCGTCCACGCCTGGGCCAACCACCCGGACACCACCGCCGAGGTGAAGTACGCGGAGTCGGTCACCCCCTACCTCGGCCCGGAGTACGACGACGCCACCATCGAGCGCACCCTGCACGAGTTCGGCGACCGGGTCCGCTGGACCCGGCTGGGCGAGACCGAGATCGTCGACGAGGTGGCGAAGCTGCTCACCGAGAAGGTCGTCATCGGCTGGTTCCAGGGCCGGCTCGAACACGGGCCCCGCGCCCTGGGCCACCGCAGCATCCTGGCCAACCCGAAGTTCCCCGACATCAAGGACGTCATCAACACTCGGGTCAAGCACCGTGAGCCGTTCCGGCCGTTCGCACCCCTGGTGCTCGAATCGGACGCGCCGAAGATCTTCGAGATGGGCCGCAAGAGCCGCTCCCCGTACATGACGTTCGTCTTCCCGGTGCGGCCCGAGTACCACGACGTCATCCCGGGCGCGACCCACGTGGACGGCACCTCCCGGGTGCAGACGATCAACGACGAGGACACGCCGCTGCTGGCGTCGCTGCTGCGCCGGTTCACCGCGCTCACCGACGTGCCGTGCCTGATCAACACGTCGTTCAACGTGGCGGGCGAGCCCATCGTGTGCGCCCCGGCCGACGCGCTGAACTGCTTCCTGGGCACCGAGATCGACCACGTGGTGCTCGGCAACTACCTCGTCACCAAGACGGACCCGTCCGCCTGACACGCGTACTCGTGCCGAAGGCGAAGGGAGCCACCTGTGGGTGCCGTCCATGAGGCGACCGCGGACCTCACGACCGTCGTGAGACAACTGGAAGAACTGGCCCGGGAACTGCGCGCCCCGCGCCTGCCGCGCATCCCGCCGGAGATCAGCGCCGCCAGCGACGCCCTGACCTGCGCGGCCGCCTTGCTGCGCGCCCGGCAGGACGCCACCGACGGCGAAGCCACCCGTACCGATCTCCTGTACGACGCCGTGGCCCTGGCCCGCAGCGCGGTGGAGTCGGCGAAGGCCGCCTGCCGCGAACCCACGGGTACGCGCATGCGGGTGTGACCCCCGCAGCCACGATCGCGAGCGGCGCCGCTTCCCCCGCGGCGCCGCTCGCCGCGTGATGCCCACCCGCCGCGTGATGCCCGCCCGCGTGCGGCTCCGTCCGCTGCGAGGCCCTCCCAGAAAGCATCCAGACTCTGGCCAGTTGCACCTGTGAGGCTGAGTCGGGCCTCCGGCCGCTGCTGCGCGGGCCCACCACCGAGGAGGCGCGCGGAGCCGCTCGCACGCGACCAACGAACCGGAGTTATCGGATGTCACAGGAGTTTGTGCCGCCCCGGGCCCGAGCCGTGAACACGGCGGTCCCCGCACCCGAACCGGAGACCTTGCGACTGGAGGTCTCCCGGCTGATGGACATGGCACTGGGCCCCGAGGACGACGAGGTCAACCTCTTCGAACTGGGCCTGCAGTCCATGCAGCTGATGTCCCTCACCAACTGGCTCAACCGCGCGGGCGCCCGGGTCGACTTCAGAGTGCTGTCGGCGGACCCCCGGCTGGCCGCCTGGTACGACCTGCTGAAGGGCGCGACCGACCCCGCACCGGACGGGTCCCGCGGCCCGGCCGCGGGACCCGTCGACGAAGCGGGGACCTTCGCCCTCACCGAGGTGCAGCAGGCCTACTGGATCGGGCGCGGCGACGACCAGCCGCTGGGCGGCGTCGGATGCCACGCCTACCTGGAGATCGACGCCCAGGAGGTCGACCCCGCCCGCCTGGAGGGCGCCGTGCGCGCCCTGCTGGAGGCCCACCCCATGCTCCGGGCCAGGTTCGAGCCCGACGCGACGCAGCGCGTACTGCCCCGGTCCCCCTGGCCCGGACTGACCGTGCACGACCTGCGGGACCAGCCCGAGCAGACGGCCACCCGCACCCTGGAGGAGCTGCGCGGCCGCCTCTCGCACCGGCGCCTGGACGTCGGCGCCGGCGAGGTCGTGGACCTGCAACTGAGCCGACTGCCGGGGACCGGCGGCGACCGGCTCCACCTCAACGTCGACCTGCTCGTCGCCGACGTCCACAGCATCCGGCTGCTCCTCGCCGACCTGGCCGCGCTGTACGACGACCCCGCGTCGGTGCCCGCCCCGGCCTACACCTTCCAGCGGTACCTGGCCGAACGCGACGAGGGCCGGCGGGCCGCGCGCGAGACGGCGCGCGCCTACTGGCAGCGCCGGCTCGCGGACCTGCCGGGCGGCCCGCGGCTGCCGTTGGCGACCGAGCCCGCGCAGCTGGAGGTCACCCGCTTCGTACGCCGGACCCACGAGCTGGCCGACACCGAGTGGAGCGCCCTGCGCCGGCGGGCCGCCCGGGCCGGCGTCACCCCCGCCGTGCTGCTGGCCACCGCCTTCTGCGAGGTCCTCGCCCGTTGGAGCGGTGAGGAGCGCTTCCTCCTCAACCTGCCCCTCTTCGACCGCGACCTGGGGGCGCACCCGCAGATCGGACGCATCGTCGCCGACTTCACGAGCCTCGTGCTGCTGGAGGTCGACCTGACTCGGGGGGACGGCTTCGCCGAACGCGCCCGCGCCGTGCAGCGTCAGCTGCACGAGGACGTGGCGCACGCCGCGTACACCGGAGTGGACGTGCTGCGCGACCTGGTCCGCGCCGACGCAGGCGCACCGGGCACCGCAGCGGCAGCGGCGGCACCGGTCGTCTTCGCGTGCAACCTCGACGCGCCCCTGGTCCCCGACTCCTTCGCCGAGCGTTTCGGGGAACTGTCCTGGATGCTCTCCCAGACCCCGCAGGTCTGGCTCGACCACCAGGTCTACGCCACCCGGGACGGGGGACTGCTGCTGGCCTGGGACTCGGTGGACGACCTGTTCCCGCCCGGGGTGCCGGCCGCCATGATGGCCGCCTACACGACACTGCTGCGCCACCTCGCCACCAGCGCCGAGCCCTTCGCCGCCTCCCTCGCCGAGCCGTCCGCCGAGTACGGCGCCGCGCCCGCCGACGACCGCGTCGAGGAGGACCTCCCCCTCCCGCTGCCCGTCGCGCAGCGTCGCCGCCGCGACGAGGTGAACTCCGCGACCCGCGCGCACAGCGGACGCCTGCTCCACACGGCCTTCTTCGCGCACGCCGCGCGGCGTGCCCCCGATCCCGCACTGCTGTGGCACGACAACGGCCACCTCACCCACGGCGAACTCGCCGGGCGGGCGCTGCGCATCGCCGGCTCCCTCGTGGCGTGCGGCATCGGACCGGGCACGTCCGTGGTGGTCTCGGTGCCCAAGGGCCCGGACCAGATCGCCGCCGTCCTCGGAGTCCTCGCCGCGGGTGCCGCCTACGTACCCGTCGGAGCCGACCAACCGGCCGCGCGCCGCGCCCGCATCCTGGAACTCAGCGGCGCCCGCCTCGTCCTGGAAGGGGCCGGGCTCCCGCAGGCGTCGGACCCGGCCACCCAGGTGCTCGGCATCGCCGAGGCGCTGACCGGGCGGCCCCTCGACGCCCCCGTACCCGTCGCGCCCGAGGACACCGCGTACGTCATCTTCACCTCCGGCTCCACCGGCACGCCCAAGGGCGTCGAGGTGAGCCACCGGGCCGCCGTCAACACCGTCGAGGACATCGACGAGCGGTTCGGCATCGGGCCGCGGGACCGGGTGCTGGCCGTCTCCGCGCTGGACTTCGACCTCTCGGTGTGGGACGTCTTCGGACCGCTGGCCGAGGGCGGTGCGCTGGTCCTGGTGGACGAGTCCGACCGGCGTGACGCACACCGGTGGCTGGCCCTGTGCACCCGGCACGGGGTGACCGTGTGGAACAGCGTTCCCGCACTGCTCGACATGCTCCTCACCGCGGCGGACGGCGCCCCACTGCCCGCCTCGCTGCGGCTGGCCCTGCTGTCGGGCGACTGGATCGGCCTGGATCTGCCCGGACGGCTGGCCGCCTCGACGGACGGGCGATGTCGGCTCGTGGGGCTCGGCGGTGCCACCGAAGCCGCGATCTGGTCCAACGCGTACGAGATCACCGAGGTGCCCCCGCAGTGGGTTTCGGTTCCTTACGGGAAGCCGCTGCGCAACCAGAGGTTCCGGGTCGTCGACGGCCGCGGCCGCGACTGCCCCGACTGGGTGGTGGGCGAGCTGTGGATCGGCGGCGACGGCGTGGCCCTCGGCTACCGGGGGGAGCCGGAGCTGACGGCGGAGCGCTTCCCCGTCGTGGCGGGGGAGCGCTGGTACCGCACCGGCGACCTCGGCCGCTACTGGCCCGACGGGAACTTGGAGTTCCTCGGCCGGCTCGACCACCAGGTGAAGATCAACGGTTTCCGTGTCGAACTCGGTGAGATCGAAGCCGCCCTCCAGTCCCACCCCGACCTCTCCTCGGCTGTCGTCGTCACCGTCGGAGAGCGCCGCCGTGAACTCGTCGCCGCCGTCGTGGAGCGCCCTGCGGGGCACGGTCCGGCGGACGCCGTCGAGGACTGCGGACCGGAGCGGCAGCCCCTGGACGAGGGCGATCCGCTCGAACTGCGGCTCGTCGAGGCGGTACTGGCCGAGGTGGTCGCCCCGCTGCCGGCACCCGCCGGGACCATGCCGGTGCGCGAGGAGCAGCGTCCCGTCCTGGACGCCTGGCTCGACCAGCTCGCCCGGCACGACGTCGTACGGCGCGAGGGCGACGAGGTCCGGCCGGGCCCGCGGTGGGAGCGGGTGCGCGCCCCGGGGTGGTTCGAGGAACTGCGCGTGCGGGCGGCCGGCACCCACCTGGAGCCGGTGGCGAACGCGCTGGCCTGGGCCGCGCCGATGCTCGCCGCCGTACTGAGCGGCGAGGCCCACGCCTCCGTGCTCCTGGAGGACCCCGTGCTGTCGCCGGAGGGCCTGGCCGACGCCATGCCGGGGAGCAGGAGCTGCCTGGCCGCCGTAGCGGCCGCCCTCCGGGCGGACCTCACCGCCGATCCCGAGGCTGCCCCCGACGCCGGGGCCGGGCCGCCGGCCGTGGCGGACTGGGACGCGGCAGGCGGGCTCGGCGCCGCACGGCTGCTCGCCGGCCTCGAACCCGGCTCCGTCGACTACACCCTGCTCGGCCCGTCCCCCGCCCTCCTGGCGGCGGCCGAAGCGCGGCTCGCGGACTCGGGGCACCGGGTCCGTACCGTCCAGCAGGGACCCCTCGCCCTGGCGGGTGCGCACCTGCACGCCTATGACGCGGTCGTGGCCGCCAACGTCCTGCACCGCATGCCCGATCCGGAGACCGCCGCCGCCACCATGGCGCTGCTGCTGCGGCCCGGAGGCCGGGTCCACATCCTGGAACGCACCCGTCTCACGCCGCTGGCGCTGCTGATCGCCCTGCCGCTGGAGGCGGAGGCCGGCCGGCTCGGCCAGGGCGGCACGGGCGCGGACCGGCTGCACTCCGGACCGCGATGGGTGCGGGCGTGCGCCGCCGCCGGGCTGGTCCAGGTGCGCGTGGAGCGCACGGAGCCCACCGGCGAGGTCCTCCTCTCGGCACGCCGGCCCGCCACGGCCGGTGCCCCGGGCCAGGAGGGGCTGGCCCGCTGGCTCGCCGACCGGGTACCGGCACACATGGTGCCGGGACACTTCGCCGCCCTGCCCGCCCTGCCGCTCAGCGCCAACGGCAAGGTCGACCGCCGCGCCGTACGGGGCGCGCTCGCCTCCCTGGCCGTCTCGCCGAGGGAATCCGGCGAGCCGCCCCGGGGAGCCACCGAGCAGTCCGTGGCCGCGCTGTGGTCGAAGCTGCTCGGCCTCGCCTCTGTGGGCCGGGACGAGAACTTCTTCGTCCTCGGCGGCGACAGCCTCCTCGCCACCCGACTGGTGGCCGCGGTCCACCGGTCCCTCGGCGTCGAACTGCCCATGCGCGAGGTGATGAGGGCGCCCACCGTGGCCTCCCTGAGCACGCTGATCGAGGGGCTCCTACGCGAAGCCCAGGACACGACACCGGCGGACCAGAGCCCGGCCGGTGACTACGAGGAAGGTGTGCTGTGACCGTCGGCGAGCTGATCAGCGAGTTCGAGCAGGCCGGGATCCACGTCTGGCGGGAGGGGCACCGGCTGCGCTTCCGCGCCCCGCGCGGCGCGATGACGGACGAGCGCCTGGAAGCCCTGCGCGTCCGCAAGGAGCAACTGCTCTCCGCGCTCCCCGACCGGACCCCGCCCGCCGGGGATCCCACCGGCGACCCGGGCGCCCCCGCCGTCACCTGGACGGCCGACCCGGACCACCGCCACGAGCCCTTCCCGCTGACGGACATCCAGTCCGCGTACCTGCTGGGCCGCGACGAGGCCTTCGACTACGGCGGCGTCTCGTGCCACATCTACCTGGAGTTCCGCCGCCCCGCCGACCTCGACCCGCAGCGGCTGCAAGAGGCCTGGGACGGCCTTGTCGAGCGCCACGGCATGCTGCGCTCGGTCATCTCGCGCGACGGCACCCAGCGCATCGCCCCCGCCCTCGCCGACACCCGCATCCGGGTCGCCGACCTGCGCGGGCTGACCGCCGAGGCCGCGACCGAGGCAGCCGCCTCCGTCCGCGCGGAGCTCTCCCACCGGGTCCACCCGGCAGGGGAGCGGCCCATGTACGAGGTGCGGCTGACGCGGCTGGAGGGCCACTGCCTGCTGCACCTGTCGATGGACTTCGCGGTGCTGGACTGGATCAGCATCCAGCTCCTGCTCACCGAACTGGACCGCCGCTACGAGCAGCCCGGCTGCCCGCTGCCGCCCGTGGACGCCACCTTCCGCGACTACGTCGGCGCGGAGCGCCGACTGCGCGACACCGCACGCTACGCACGCGACCGTGCCTACTGGTGGGACCGCGCCGAGGAACTGCCCGCCGCACCGGCCCTCCCGCTGGCCGACGGCCACACACCGGCCGACGCGCCGCCCCGCTTCCGCCGCTTGGCCGCCTCGCTGACCGAGGACACCTGGAGGGACCTCAAGAGCAGGGCGGCCGCCCACGGCACCACCCCGGCCAACGCCGTGCTCGCCGCCTACACCGAGACCATCGGCCGCTGGAGCGCCGCCGAGCGCTTCACCGTGGGGCTCACGGTCCTGAACCGGATGCCGCTCCATCCGCACGTGGACCGGCTGCTCGGCGACTTCACCTCGGTGAGCCTGCTGGAGGTCGACCAGTCGCGGCGGGCCGCGTTCGACGACCGGGCCCGTGCCCTGGGCGAGCAGCTCTTCGAGGACCTCGACCACCGGCTGTGCAGCGGCGTCGAGGTGCTGCGCGAGATCGCCCGGCGCCGGGGCCGCGAAGCGGCCCTGATGCCCGTGGTGTTCACCGGCGGCATCGGCGTCGTGGGCCGCGCGCTCGGCGAGGGGGCCGGGCGGCTGCGCCCGGTGTACGGGATCAGCCAGACCCCGCAGGTGTGGATCGACTGCCAGGCCACCGACCAGTTCGGCGGCCTGGAGGTCAACTGGGACGTCCGCGAAGGGGTGTTCCCCGACGGCCTGGTGGACGAGATGTTCGCCGCGTTCGCCGGCTTGTTGAGCCGGCTCGCGCAGCAGGACGCCCCCTGGGGCGAGGCCGATCCGCTCGGCCTGCCCGCCCGCCAGCGGGAGGTGCGCGACACCGTCAATGCCACGGCGGCCCCGGAACCCGGCGGTCTGCTGCACGAACCGCTGGTGGCCTACGCCCGCCGCTTCCCCGACCGCACCGCGGTCGTCGACTCCGCCGGAGCGATGACGTACGGGGAATGGCTCGGCCGGGCCGGCGGGGTGGCCGGGGAACTGCGCGCCGCGGGCTGTCGCCCCGGCGACTTCGTCGCCGTCCTCCTGGACAAGGGGTGCGACCAGGCCGTCGCGGTCCTGGGCGCCCTCCTCGCGGGAGGCGCGTACGTACCGGTGGACACCGCGCAGCCCCGGGTGCGCCGCGACCGAATTCTCACCGGCTGCGGGGCGCGCTACGCGCTCGTCCCCGACGCCGCCGTGGCCCGGACGTTGCCGGAGGGCTGCTACCCGGTCGACGTGTCCGCCGCCGGGCGGCGGGCGCCGTCCGACGTCCCCGACGGGCCCCCGGTGGCGGCCGGCGACCTCGCCTACGTGATCCACACCTCGGGCTCGACCGGCGAGCCCAAGGGCGTGATGATCAGTCACCGGGCCGCCGCCAACACCGTGCACGACATCAACCGGCGCTTCGCCGTCGACGACACGGACCGCGTCCTCGGCCTCGCCGCGCTCGGCTTCGACCTGTCCGTGTACGACCTCTTCGGGCCGACGGCGCTCGGCGCGGCCCTGGTGCTGCCCGACCCCGCCCGACGCGGCGACCCCTCCCACTGGGCGGACCTGATGGAGCGCCACGGCGTCACGCTGTGGAACTCGGTGCCCGCCCAGCTCCAGATGCTCGCCCACTACCTCGACGCAGAACCCCGCGAACCGGGCCCGCTGCGCCTGGCCCTGCTGTCGGGCGACTGGATCCCGCTGGCCCTGCCCGCCCACGCGGGACGCCACCTGCCCGGCGCGGAACTGGTCAGCCTCGGGGGAGCGACGGAGGCCGCGATCTGGTCCATCCACCACCGCATCCACCGGGTGGAGCCGCACTGGCGCAGCGTCCCCTACGGCACCCCGCTCGCCAACCAGGGCTTCCGGGTCCTCGACAGCGCCCTGCGCGACCGTCCCGAGCTGGTGGTCGGCGAGCTGTACATCACCGGCGTCGGGCTGGCGGAGGGCTACCTGGGCGACCCCGAGCGCACCGCCGAACGCTTCCCGCGGCACCCCGGGACCGGCGAGCGCCTCTACCGCACCGGCGACCTCGGCCGCTACCTCCCGGACGGCGGGATCGAGTTCCTCGGCCGCGTCGACCAGCAGGTCAAGATCCGGGGGCACCGCGTCGAGCTGGGCGAGATCGACACGGTCCTCGGCGAACACCCCGCGGTCGGCTCCAGCGCCGTCCTGGTCGAGGGCACCGAGGCCCTGGAACGCTCCCTCGTCGCCTTCGTGGAGCCGGCGGTCCGCACCGACCCGCCCGACTCCTCGGTGGCCCGCGCCGTCGAGGCCGCGGCCGCCACCGTGAGCGCCGCGCCCCTGGAGGAGGGCGCCCCCGACGCCGGGCAGGTCGCCGCGTACGTGGAGCACCTGGACCGTGCCTTCCTGCTCTCCATGGCCGACGCGCTCGCCCCCTCCGGCCTCTTCGCCGGAGCAGGGGCCCGCACGGAGGAGGAACTGGTCCGCCTGCTCCGGATCGACGAGCGCCACCACGGGCTGCTACGCCGCTGGCTGCACGCCCTGGAGCGGGCAGCGCTGGTGCGCTCCGAGCCCGACGGGCAGAGCTGGACCGGGGGCGCCGCCCCCCGGCGCATCGAGGTCGACGGAGCCTGGGCCGACCTCGCCGCGCACGCCCCCGCCGCGATCTGCCCGCCCCCGCTGCTCGCCTACTTCCGTGCCCACGCCGACGCCCTGCCCGCCCTGCTGCGCGGCGAGGAGGAAGCCGTACGGCTGTTCTTCCCGGGCGGCGGCCAGGAGGTCGCGCGGGCCTGGTACGCGGACAACCTGGCGGCGCGCCGGCTGCTCGCCATGCTCGCGGCGGCCGTCGCCGGCGCGGCGAGCGGCGTCCGGGACCGTCCGCTGCGGATCCTGGAGGTCGGCGGCGGCATCGGCGCGGCCACCGGGCCCGTCCTCGACGCCCTGGGCGAGCGGCCGGTGGACTACCTGTTCACCGACGTCTCGGAGTACTTCCTCGCCGACGCGCGGCAGCGGTTCGGGGCACGCCCCGGGATGCGCTTCGGCCTGTTCGACATGAACGGCGACCCGCGCGCGCAGGGCCTGCTGCCCAACTCCTTCGACGTGGTCCTGAGCGCGGGAGCGCTCAACAACGCCCGTGACACCGCACAGGTCCTCGACCGGATACGGACGCTGCTCGCCCCCGGCGGCTGGCTCTGCCTGCTGGAGATGACCAGGGAACACCCGGAGATCACGGCCACCCAGGCGTTCATGATGGAGGAGCCGCAGGACCTGCGGCGCGACCGGGCGGACCTGTTCGTCCACGAGGAGCAGTGGCGCGGCCTGCTCGGTGCGGCGGGCGCCACGCAGGTGCTCAGCCTGCCCGGCCCGGACGACGCCTTCGCCGCCCTCGGGCAGGGCGTGTTCGCCGCGGCGTTCAAACAGGACCGCGCCCCACTGGACGCCGACGACGTCGGCCGCTGGGCGGCCGCGCGGCTGCCCGCCCACATGGTCCCCGCGCACGTCCAAGTGGTGGACGCGATACCGCTGACCTCCAACGGGAAGGTCGACCGCAAACGACTGCTGGACTGGGTGCCGCGGCGCGGCGAGCGCGCCGCCGACCGCGCGGCCGAGCCGCCGCGCCCCGGTGCGGAGCGCCGCGTGGCCGAGCTGTGGGCCGAACTGCTCGGAGGCGCGCTCCCCGACCGCGAGCAGGGGTTCTTCGACGCGGGCGGCGACTCGCTCGTCGCGGCCCGCCTGGTGGGGCGGGTGCGCGAGTGCCTGCCCGAGGCGGCGGACGTCTCCTTCGACGCCCTGCTGCGCACGCTGCTGCACACCCCCACGGTCGCGGGTCTGGCCGCCTGTCTCACGGCCCCGCCGGTCTCCGGCGCGGGGACGGAAGGGCGCGGTGCCGTGCGTGCCGAGGGGCGGTCCGCGCTGGTCGCCCTGGGCGGCGAAGGGGGCGGACCGGTGCGGCTGCTGGTGCACGAGGGGCTGGGAACCCTCGCACCGTACCGACCGCTGATCAAGGAACTCGCCGGGCACGGACCTCTGGTGGGGCTCGCCGTGCCCGACAGCGACGGCTACCTCGCGCTGGCCCCGGACCGGCTCGTCGAGGACCTCGCCGCACGGTACGCCCGCGAGGTGCTCGCCGCCGGACACCGCGAGGTCGAGGTCGTGGGCTACTGCTCCGGCGGCCTGATCGCCGCCGAACTGGCCCGCGCCCTCGACGAAGCCGGGGCGGCGGTGCGCGGACTGACCGTGGTGTCCAGCTACCGCATCCCCTACCGGCTGGACGACGAGCTGATGGTCGACTACGCCTTCGCCCGCGTCATGGGCGGGGACCTGGGGGCGCTCGGCTGGCCCGCCGACGAGGGCGACATGGGGCGGGCGCTCGCCGCGGCGCTGGCCCGCTCCCCGAAGTCCCTCGACGCCGGGGTGTTCGCACGGCTCGGCGGCGACGAGACGCTGAGCGCCGTCGCAGACCGCTTCCGGCTGTTGGGCGAACGTCCCCGCGAGGAGCGCCGGGAGGCGCTGCACCGGGCGCTGGCGGCCACCGGGGCGGGCGTGGGCGACGTCGGGCAGGCGGCCGCGCTGCACCGGGTCTTCGAGCACACCGTGCGGGCGGTCACGCACTACGACCCGCTGCCCTACGCCGGCGACATCACCTTCCTGCGCCCGGTGGAGCCCACGCACTTCATCCCCGGCTTCCAGGACGACATGACGCGCTTCTGGCGGGAGCTGTGCCTGGGCGGGCTGACGGTCGTCGACGTCCCGGGCGACCACTTCAGCTGCATCCGGCCACCGCACGTGGCGCGGACCGCCGCGGCGCTGACCGCGCGGTCGGGAGCGGGACGATGAGCGGCCCGGAGCACGCCCCGGACGCCACCCCGCGCACCGCCCCGCCGACCGCACCGCTGCGCGTCGTGGTGTGCGGCACCCGCTTCGGACAGGTGTACCTGTCGGCGCTGCGCCGCGACCCGGACCGCTATCACCTGGCCGGTGTCGTCGCCCGCGGCGGCACCCGCTCGGTGGCCCTCGCCGAGGAGTACGGAGTCCCGCTGTACTCCTCGGTCGACCAGCTCCCCGCGGACGTGGACATCGCCTGCGTGGTGGTCTCCGGCGGCGTCGGCGGTGGCCAGGGCACCGGGCTGGCCCGCCGGCTGATGGAACGCGGGGTGCACGTGCTCCAGGAACACCCGGTGCACCCGGCCGAACTGGCGGACTGCCTGCGCACGGCGCGCGCCACCGGCACCCAGTACCTGCTCAACACCTTCTACCCGCACGTCGAGCCGGTACGGCGCTTCGTCGCCGCGGCCCGGCGGCTGGTGGAGCTGCGGACGCCGGTCTTCGTGGACGCGATGTGCGCCGTCCAGGTCTCCTTCGACCTGCTCGACATCCTCGGCGAGATCTTCGGCGGGGTGCGCCCCTGGTCGCTGACCCCGCCCGCGGCGGCCGGGGGCCGTCCGCTCACCGCCGTGGACGCCGTCGTCGCCGGGGTTCCGCTGACCCTGCGGGTGGAGAACCGGATGGAGCCCGGTGACGACAGCACCAGCCTCTTCCTGCACCGCGTCACCGTCGGCACGGACGCCGGGAACCTGACGCTGGTCAACACCCACGGCCCGGTGGTCTGGAGCCCCGTCCCGCGCACCGCGCCGGACGCGGTGGGCCGGTTCCGGCCCGGTCCCGGAGCCGCCGCCGAGGTGCTCGGGCCCGCCGGGGCGCCCTCGTGGAAGTCGGTGCTGGAGGAGGTGTGGCCGGACGGCGTGCTGCACGCCCTGGACGAGCTCGCGGGGCGGATCGCCGAGGGGGCCGACCCGCTGAGCGCCGCCGGGCGGCATCTGAGCGTGGCTCAGGCCTGGCAGGAGCTGACGGGGGCTCTCGGCTTCCCCCAGGAGGCCCGCCCCGCACCGGGCTCCCCGGTCACGGCGGCGGAGCTGCTCGGCGACTTGGGGTGACAAGCGTCGCGGCCCGGCGATACAGTTATTGTACGCGTACAAATAATGCGTACGAGAATTCTGGAGGAGCAGTGGACGAGAAAGGTCTGAACCGGGGGCGAGTGCTCCTCACGGTGGCCTTGGCGCAGTTCACGGTCACGATGGTGATGTCGATCGTGAACGTGGCGCTCCCCGCCATCCGCACGGGCCTCGGGTTCGAGCCGGACCAGCTCTCGTGGGTCATCAACGCCTACTCGCTGGTCTTCGGAGGCCTCCTGTTACTGGGCGGCCGGGCCGCCGACCTGTACGGACAGCGCCGGCTGCTGGTCCTGGGCGCCCTGGTGTTCGCCGCGGCCTCGCTCGGCGGCACGCTGGCGCAGAACGCCACGGAGCTGATCGCCGCGCGGGTGGTGCAGGGGCTCGGCGCCGCCGCCCTGGCGCCCGCCGCCCTCGCGGTGCTCACCACCACGCAGCGCGTGGGCAGGGAACGCACCAGGGCACTGGGCGTGTACGCCGCGGTCTCGGCCGTCGGCGGCGCGATCGGCGTGCTCGCCGGCGGGCTGCTCACCGAGTACGGCGGCTGGCGCTGGGTCATGTTCGTCAACGTGCCGCTCGCCCTGGCGGTCGCCTGGCTGGCGATGCGGTACGTGCCCTCCGGCGCCGCCGCCGGAGGGCGCCGGCTCGACGTCCTCGGGGGTGTCCTCGGCACCGCGGGCATCGGACTTCTCGTCCTCGGCATCGTCCGCACCAACCAGCACGCCTGGACCTCGACCACCACCCTCGCCACCCTCGCCGGCGCGGCCGTCCTGCTCGGCGCGTTCGCGGTCGTCGAGACCCGGACGTCGACGACGGACCCGCTGGTCCGCTTCTCCCTCCTGGCCCGGCGCGGCATCGGCGGCGCCAACCTCTTCCTGCTGCTGGTGTGCGCGGGACAGTTCGCGGGGTTCTACTTCGTCTCGCTCCACCTTCAGCAGGTGCTCGTACTGTCCCCGGTCGCCACCGGCGCCGCCTTCCTCCCCTTCTGCGCGGGCATGATCGCCGGCAGCGCGCTCTCCACCCGGCTGCTCGCCACGCTGGGGGCCAAGACCCTGCTCGTGCCGGGCGCCCTGGTGGCGGCGGCCGGCTTCGGCTGGTTCGGCCTGATCAGCCCCTCGGGCACCTTCCTGACCGACATCCTCGGTCCCTCCCTGGTCGCCGGCTTCGGCATCGGCGTGTGCTTCGTCCCGCCGACCAGCACGGCCACCGAGGGACTCCCGCCGCACGAGGCCGGCATGGCCTCGGCCCTGCTCAACAGCGCCCGGCAGATCGGTGGCGCGCTCGGCCTCGCCGTACTCGTCACCGTCCAGGTCCAGCACACCGAAAGCGCCCTGCGGGCGGGCGACTCGCCCCAGGAGGCGATGACCAGCGGGTTCGGGCTGGGGCTCGGCCTGGCCGGAGCGATCCTGGTCGTGGCCGCGCTCGTGGCCTCCGTCGTCCTGCCCCCGCGCACGCGCGCCGCCACGACGGACCGCGCGGCCGACACGGCCGGCGCCCCCGCCACGGAGGTGCCGCGGTGACCACCACAGCCGACACCACACCCGACTCCACGGCAGACACCGCCGCCTCCACCGCCGACCCCGCGGCCGACACCGCCGGGTCGGACAGGGCCCCCGCCGGGTGGGCGCTCACCGGGCTGCTGAAGCCGCACCGGATCGGCCTGGCCGCCGTCCTCGTCCTGCAGACCGTCAGCGCCCTCGGCGGCCTCGTCCCCATGATCGCCGTCGTGGAGCTGGGACGCGCCCTGCTACGACAGGGCCCGGTCGACGAGGACCACGTGTGGGCCGCCGTCGCCCTCGGCGCCGCCGGCCTCCTCGTCCGGGTCCTCTTCGGCGCCCTCGCCTCGGGCATCGGCCACCTCATCGACGGCGAACTCCAGTTCTCCGTAAGGCGGCTGCTCGCCGAACACCTGGGCCGGGTCCCTCTCGGCTGGTACGCGCGGCGCAGCTCCGGCGAGCTGAACCAGGTCGTCCAGGGCGACGTGGCCGATCTGCACCCGCTCACCGCCCACACCCCCGGCGAGATCGC
This sequence comes from Streptomyces sp. CLCI03, assembly GCF_053615355.1. Taxonomy (NCBI): domain Bacteria; kingdom Bacillati; phylum Actinomycetota; class Actinomycetes; order Kitasatosporales; family Streptomycetaceae; genus Streptomyces; species Streptomyces sp. CLCI03. Next base: position 7,896,549 of record NZ_CM132132.1, read on the forward strand.
CTCCGCGGTCGCCGTGCCCACGGCCTGCCTGGTCTACCTGTTGCTCGTCGACTGGCGCCTCACCCTGGTCACACTGGTCCCCGTCCTGCTCGGCCTGGCCCTGAACCTCATGCTCATGTCTGACGGCCGACGCCGCGACCAACTCGCCCTGGACGGCGCCATGGGCCGGATCGCCGGTTCCGCCGTCGAGTTCGTCGAAGGCATCTCGGTGGTGAAGGCCTTCGGCGCCTCCGGCCGGGCCCACCGCGCCTTCCTCAAGGCGGCGGACGACTTCGCCGACTACTTCCTGGCCTGGGTGCGCGGCGTGGCGGCCCTCGGCGCACTGGCCTCGCTCGTGCTGTCCCCGCCGTTCGTCCTGGTCGTCGTCCTCACCGGCGGAGCGGCGCTGATCACCACCGACGCCATGCCGCCCGCCGACCTGCTGCCCTTCCTGCTGCTGGGGCTCGCCCTCACCGCACCGGTCGCCGCTCTCGGGCACGGCCTGGACGACGTACAGGCGGCGCGACGGGCGGCCGACCGCATCCAGGGCCTCCTGCGGGTGCCACCGCTGCCCGAGCCCGCCCGGCCGGTGACACCGAGCGGCCACCGCGTGGAACTGCGCGACGTCGCCTTCTCCTACGAACCGGGGCACGAGGTCCTGCGCGGCATCGACCTCGTCCTCGAACCGGGCACCGTCACCGCCCTGGTGGGCCCCTCCGGAGGAGGCAAGTCCACCCTGGCGCAACTGCTGCCGCGGTTCTTCGACCCGACCCGCGGAACGGTGTCGCTCGGCGGCGTGGACCTGCGCGAGGTGGCCCCGCAGGACCTGTACCGCCTGGTCTCCTTCGTCCTGCAGGACGTACGGCTGCTGCGCGCCGGCGTGGCCGACAACATCGCCCTCGCGGTGCCGCGGGCCGGCCGCGAGGACGTCGTCCGGGCGGCCCGGCTCGCCCGCATCCACGACCGGATCCTCGAACTGCCCCGCGGCTACGACTCCGTGATCGGGGAGGACGCCGACTTCTCCGGGGGCGAGGCCCAGCGGATCTCCATCGCCCGCGCCCTGCTCGCCGACGCCCCGGTGCTGGTGCTCGACGAGGCCACCGCCTTCGCCGACCCCCGCACCGAGCAGGACGTGCGACGAGCACTGAACACCCTCCGGGAGAACCGCACCCAACTGGTCATCGCCCACCGCCTGGAGACCGTCGCCGAGGCCGACACGGTCGTCGTGCTGGAGGACGGGGTCGTCTCGGAGAGCGGAGCCCCCGCCGAACTCCTCGCCACGGACGGCCGCTTCGCGGCCATGTGGGAGGCCCAGCAGACCTGGCCCGACAACCCGCCGCAGGACCCGGGAACCGTCACGAAAGGAGGCGGGTACCGGTGATCCGTCTGATGCTGCGCGTCCTCGGTGACGAGCACGCCCGCCCACTGCGCCGCACCCTCACCCTGATGACCGCGACCGCCGTCGCCGAGGGCCTGTCCTACGCCCTGCTCGTCCCGCTCCTCGGCGCCCTCCTCGGCAGCGACCCCGGCGCCGCGTGGCCCTGGCTCGGCGCCTTCGCGGCCGCCGCGGCCTGCTGCGCCGTCCTGCGCTACCGCGCCGACGTCTCCGGCTTCCGCGCCGGCGCCACCCTCTCCCGGGGCCTGCACCACCGCCTCGGCGACCACCTGGCCCGGCTCCCCCTGGGCTGGTTCACCCCGCGCCGCGTCGGGGACGTGAGCGTCCTCGCCGGCCGCAGCGTCCTGCAGGCGATGTCCGTCCCGGCCCACCGCCTCCAGCCGCTCATCGGTGCCACCGTGACACCCCTCACCGTGGTCGCCGTGCTGCTCTGCTACGACTGGCGCCTCGGCCTCGCCGCCCTGGCGGCCGCACCCGTCGTCGCGGCGACGTTGACCTGGACCGGCCGGGCGACAGCCACCCAGGACGCCGAGCGGGCACGCCGCGGCGACGAGGCCGCCGGACGCGTCATCGAGTACGTGCGCGCCCAGCCGGTCCTGCGCCTGGGCGGCCGCACCACCGACCGGTTCAGGCTGCTGGACGAGGCGCTCGACGGACAGCGCCGCGCGGTGCGCCGTTCCGCGCTGTCGGCGCTGCCCGGTGTGCTGGGCCTGTCCTTCACCGTGCAGGCCGTCTTCACCGGGCTCCTGGTACTGGGCACCTGGCTCGCCCTGGGCGGCCGGATCGCACCGGCCGAGGTGCTCGCGCTGCTCGTACTGGCCGCCCGCTGTGTGGACCCGCTGCTGTCGCTCTCCGACCTGAGCGGCCAGATGCGGGCCTCGCGCGGCGAACTGGAGCGGCTCGACGCCGTACTGCGGGAACGACCCCTGCCGGAACCGGCCTCTCCGGTCCGCCCGGAACACACCGGCCTCTCCCTCGACTCGGTGGTCCTGCACCGCGGTGGCCGCGCGGTCCTCGACGGCGTCTGCCTGACCGTGCCCGAGGGCGGGCGCCTGGCCGTCGTCGGCCCCTCGGGCGCCGGAAAGACCACGCTGCTGCAACTCCTCGCCCGCTTCCATGACGTCGACGCGGGCGTCGTACGCTTCGGCGGCGTCGACGTGCGCGAGATCGCCGCCGAGGATCTCATGGCCCGCGTCTCCATCGTCTTCCAGGACGTCTACCTCTTCGACGCCACCATCGAGGAGAACGTACGGCTCGGCCGTCCCGGAGCCACCGCCGAGGACCTGCGGGCCGCCGCGGCCGCCGCCCGCCTGGACGAAATCGTGGCCCGGCTCCCGGACGGCTGGGCGACCCGGGTGGGCGAGGGCGGCGCCGTGCTCTCCGGCGGCGAACGCCAGCGCGTGTCCATCGCACGGGCCCTGCTCAAGGACGCCCCGGTCGTGCTCCTCGACGAGGCCACCTCCGGGCTCGACCCGCACAACGAGCGTGCCGTGCAGGACGGCCTCGACCGCCTGCTGACGGGCCGGACCGTGGTCGTCGTCGCCCATCGACTGCACACCGTCCGGCAGGCGGACCGCATCGCCTTCCTGGACGGCGGACGTATCGTCGAACAGGGCACCCACGACGAGCTGTTGCGCAAGAACGGCCGCTACGCCCAGTTCTGGCAGGCCTCGGCGGCCCCGGTAACGAGTGAGTGAGGCAGACATGTCCACCCGACCCCCGATGTCCGTCCGGGCCGCGACAGCGGTCCGGCGCCCGGTGCCCCGCGTGTGCGCCAGAGCCCGCGTGCTGTGCTTCCCGCACGCCGGCGGCTCCGCCGGCCACTACCGCGGCTGGGCCGCTGACGCCCCCTGGGACGTCGAGTTCGCCGTGATCCAGTACCCGGGCCGCGAGGACCGCTACGAGGAGGAGGCCCCCACCGACATGGCGGCCCTGGCCGGCGCGATCACCGGCGAACTCCTCTCCGAGTACCAGGAACCGGCCCACCTGCCCACGGTGCTGTTCGGACACAGCATGGGTGCCGCCGTGGCCTACGAGGTCGCCCGCGGGCTCGCGGCCGCCGACCGGGCCCCCGCCGCCCTGGTGGTGTCCGGCCGCCCCGCTCCGGCCCTGTCGCGGCCCGGCACCGTACACCTGGGCAGCGACGAGGACCTGGTGGCCGACCTGCGCCGGCTCGGCGGCACCGAAGACGCCGCCCTGGACAACCGGTCCCTGATGTCGGCCGTCCTGCCCACCATCCGCCGCGACTACCGGCTCATCGAGACCTACCGGGCCCTGCCCGGTGTCCCGCTGCGCGCACCCGTCACCGTCCTGTACGGCGACCGGGACCCGGAGGTCGACGAACGGGAGGCCGCGGCGTGGCGCGAGGCCACGCAAGGCCCCTGCGCCGTGCACGCCTTCCCGGGGGACCACTTCTTCCTGGAGCCCCACCGCCGGCAGGTGCTCGACCACATCGTGGCCCGCGCCCGCGAGGCCGCGGCCCGAGCGCCCGGGAGCCGACCCAGCATGCCGTGACCGCCACGAGAGGACCCAGGGGGCGCCCGCCGACCGCGGCGGGGCCCCACCGATCCAGCGAACCCATGGGGGACCCTGATGAGCGCAGACTTCGTGAGCCCGCCCGCCGCGGTGACCCGGCGCTACCGGGAGCTCGGCTACTGGACCGACGAGACCCTCGGCGCGTGGCCGTCCGGGACGCCCGGCCGCGCGGCCCGGACCGCCCTGATCGCCCCGGACCGGGACATGACCTTCGCCGAGCTCGACCTGGCCGCCGACCGGATGGCCGCCGGCCTGCGCGCACACGGCCTGCGGGCCGGTGAGCACGTGGTCGTACAACTGCCCAACACCGCCGAGTTCGTGGTGCTGTCCCTGGCGTTGTTCCGACTGGGCGCCCGGCCGGTGTTCGCGCTCCCGGCGCACCGGGAGGCGGAGATCACCCACCTGGTGGACACCGCGCGCGCCACGCTCTACATCTGCCCGCCCGAATCCCTGGACCCCGAGTACGGACGGCTCGCCAAGGAGGTCGCGGCCCGCTGCCCCTCCCTGCGGGACGTCCTGGTCGCGGGCGCCTGCGCCTCCTTCCCGTCCCTGCACCACATGGACGCGGAGCCGCAGGAGCTACCGGCGCCCGATCCCCTCGACGTGGCGCTGTTCCTGCTGTCCGGCGGCACCACCGGCCGGCCCAAGCTGATACCGCGCACCCACGCCGACTACACGTACCAGCTGCGGGAGAGCGCGCGGCTGTGCGGCTTCGGCCCGGACAGCCGGTACCTGGCGGTGCTGCCCGCGGCCCACAACTTCGCACTGGCCTGCCCCGGCGTGCTCGGCACGCTTCGCCTCGGCGGAGCGGCCGTCCTGGCTCCGGCCCCGACCCCGGAGGTGTGCTTCCCGCTCATCGAGCGGACCGGCGCGACGGCCACCTCCCTCGTACCGCCCCTGCTGAAGCTGTGGCTGGACGCGGCGGAGTGGAACGACCGCGACCTCTCCTCCCTGAGGCTGCTGCAAGTGGGCGGCGCCAAACTCGACGCCGGCACGGCGCGCCGGGTGCCCGCCGCACTCGCCTGCACGCTCCAGCAGGTCTACGGAATGGCCGAAGGCCTCCTCAACTACACCCGCCCCGACGACCCCCGGGACGTGGTGTTCCGTACGCAGGGGCGCCCGCTGTCGCCGGCCGACGAGATCCTGGTGCTGCGCGAGGACGGCAGCCGTGCCGGCCCGGGGGAGCCCGGCGAGCTGCTCACCCGGGGCCCCTACACCTTGCGCGGCTATTACCGGGCGCCCGAGCACAACCGGGCCCGTTTCACCGAGGACGGCTACTACCTGACCGGCGATCTGGTGACCCGCTCGGCCGACGGGAACCTGGAAGTGGTGGGCCGGGTCAGCGACGTGGTCAACCGGGGCGGCGAGAAGGTGCCCGCGCTGGAGCTGGAGGAGCACCTGGGCGCCGACCCCCGCATCGCGGCCGCCGCGGTCGTCGCGCTGCCCCACGAGCTGATGGGCGAGTGCACCTGCGCCTGCGTCGTGCCCGCGGACGCCGGTGACCCGCCCACGCTCCACACGGTGCGGGCCTCCCTGAAGGCGCGCGGCATGGCCGCCTACAAGCTGCCCGACCGCCTGGTGGTGCGATCCGCACTGCCGCTGACGGCCGTCGGTAAGGTCGACAAGAAGACGCTGCGCGAAGAGGTGCTCGCCGGCTGATCCCCGCACGCCCGCGGCCCGTCGCGACATCCTCGCGACCGGCCGCGGACCTGTGCGGCGTACGGGTCAGGCGCGGGCGATCAGCCCGTTGACCACCGCTTCGAGACCCTGGCGGTGGGTGTCGCGGGCGGTCAGCGCGGCCCACCGGTCGGCCAGGGAGGCGAGCCGGGGGTAGGCCTCGGGGGACAGGGACGCGAACGCCCGGTCCCGGTGCGAGGGCTGGTCGCGCTCGACCCGTCGGCGCTCGCGGCTCACCCGGATCATCAGTTCGCCCACGGTGTAGTACCAGACGGTGCGGTACGCGTCGACGGCCTGCTCGGGAGTGAGTCCGCACGCGACGGCGGCGTCCACCATCACCTCCACGATCCACAGCGCGGAGATGGCCATGAGGTCGTCCGAGGCGAGCACCTCGACGATCCACGGGCAGTCGGCGAGCACGGCGTGCAGCAGCAAACCCGCGGCGATCATCCGCTCACGCGGGTCCTCCGGCAGCTCGGGGCGCCGGATGCTCTGCGCGTGCGCCTCCAGCAGGAGCAGCAACAGCTCGTCCTTGTCGCGCACGTGGTGGTAGAGCGCCATGGGGGTGCTGTCGAGCTCCTTCGCCAGCCGGCGCATCGTCAGGCTGTCGGCGCCTTCCTCCGCGAGCAGGCGCTGGGCACCCGAGATGATCGCCTGTTGCGACAGCCGGGGCGGACGACCGGTTCTGCCGGTGCGCGTGGTTCGGGGCTGCATCCGTCTCAATTCCTTCACGGCTGGGTGAGCGAGCCTGCGGCTGTCACCGAGGGGCACGGCAGGTGGGGGTGATCCAAGGTGATCCGGTGGTCGGGAGAGCCCCGGTCCCGCAGGCCGGACGGTGGTCCCGCTCGGTGCGGGAGACGGCGCCGGACCGTGGGAGACCGGATCGGGCGGCGGACGGGGATACGTCGCCGGCCGCCGCGATGTCCGTGACCCGGTGGGGTGCTCGAACGGGTCGGCGAATGTGGAGATTTGCCCCATCGAAAACCTGGGCGACACCCTAGCACCAGCAGGTTCCGGCCACCCGTGGCCCCGCTCCCGGTGCGGCGCCGGCCGACGGCCGGGGACCGCGCCGCGCGGGGCGCTCACAGGGCGGAGATCTCACCGAGCAGGTCGTCCAGGCCCAGCGAGCCCTGCGACAGCGCCGCCATGTGCCAGGCCTTGAGGTCGAAGTCCGCTCCGTGGCGCCTGCGGGCCGCCTCCCGGCCCGTCAGCCAGACCCGCTCGCCGAGTTTGTAGCCGATGGCCTGGCCCGCCATCCCCTGGTAGCGGACGATCTCGCTCTCGACGTAGTCGGCCGGGCGGCTGCTGTGCCGGGCGAGGAACTCCTGGGCCAGTGCGGGCGTCCAGCGCTCGCCCGGACGGAAGGGGGAGTCCGCCGGGATCGCCAGCCCCAGGTGCATGCCGATGTCGACGACGACCCGCACGGCGCGGAGCATCTGCGCGTCCAGATAGCCCAGCCGCCGTTCGGCGGTCGTCAGGAAGCCCAGTTCGTCCATGAGGCGCTCGGCGTACAGCGCCCAGCCCTCGGCGTTGGCGTGCACGATGCCGACGGTGGTCTGGTAGCGGGAGAGGCTGCCGGAGACGTGCGCCCACTGGGCCAGCTGGAGGTGGTGGCCGGGCACTCCCTCGTGGTACCAGGTGGTGACCAGGTCGTAGACCGGGAAGCGGGTCTGACCCATCGTCGGCAGCCAGGTGCGCCCCGGCCGGGAGAAGTCCAGCGACGGCTCGGTGTAGTACGGGGCCGCGGCGCTGCCCGCGGGGGCGATGCGCGACTCCACCCGGCGTACCCGTTCGGCCAGTTCGAAGTGGGTGCCGTGCAGCGCGGCCACGGCCTCGTCCATCAGCGACTGGAGCCACCGCCGGGTCTCCTCGACCCCTTCGACGGCCTCGCCGTGCAGGTCGCACCAGGCCAGCGCCTCCCAGGGGGTGCGCGCGCCCGGCAGCACCGCGGCGGCCTCGGTCCGCATCTCGGCGAGCAGCCGGTGGAACTCGGACCAGCCGTAGGCGTAGGCCTCGTCCAGGTCGAGGTCGGTGCCGTTGTAGTAGCGGGCGAGGAGGGCGTAGCGCTCCCGGCCGACGACGTCCGGTGCGCCCTCGACGGCTGGGGCGTAGTCGTCCCGGAGCCAGTCGCGCAGCTCCACGAGGGCGCCGGTGGCCGCGGTGGCGGCCGCGCTGAGCTCGCCGCGCAGCCGCTCGGGGCCGGGGTCGGTGAACTCCGTGAACCAGCCGCGGTCCGTACCGATCCACTCGGCCAACTGACCTATTACGGTGGCCACTTGACGAGGACCCGCGGGTAGTTTCCGGCTGAGTCCGGTGTCCAGGGAGGCCCGGTAGCCCGCGAGCGCCTGCGGTACGGCGCGCAGCCGGCGGGCGACGGCGGCCCAGTCCTCGTCGGTGTCGGTGGGGGTGATCGTGAAGACCTCGCGGACCTCGTGCAGCGGTGAGCTGAGGTTGCTGACCCTGCGCAGCTCCTCGCCCGCCTCGTGCACGGCCAGTTCGGCGGTGAGCCGCTCGCGCAGCAGCCGGGCGCAACGCCGCTCGACGACGCTGTCCGCGCCCGGTTCTGCCTCGGCCGCGTCGAGCCGGCCCAGGGTCGTGCGGGCGAGATGGGCCACCGCCTCCCGGCCGGCGGGAGAGAAGTCGGGCAGCCGGTCGGAGCTCTCGGCCACGCCGAGGAAGGTGCCGGTGATCGGGTCCAGTTCGACGAGGGCGTCGACGTGGTCGTCGGCGATCCGGCGCGGCAGCCGGCCGCCGTCGTGCGCAGTGGAGTCGGGCATCTGAATCCATCCTCGTGCGGATGTGTCCGCCGGGTCACCGTCCGCCTGCTGGGGCGATCGGGTCCTGTGTGGATGACAACCGGCGAAGCCGTGAGTATAGTTATCTTACGCGTACACCTTACAGGTACAGAAACTCGGGGGAGTGGATGTCTCACGCATTGCTGACCAGGCGCGACACGGGTGAACCGTCGATGGTGCCGGTCGGTCCTCCAGCGGACGTCCACCACGACCGGCGACGGCCGGGGCTGTCATCCCCCGTCGGCCCCTGCCGTCGCTCTTCCCTTCCGGTCATGTGGATTCTGTAATTCCTGCCCCGTGTGCACCGGGGGAGATCATTCCGATGGAAGCATGGCGTTGACGGTCCGCCCGCTCCTCGTGGTCCGAGGGCGGGGGACCCGTGATTCCCGCAGCGCGCAGGCGGGGCGCGATCCGCTCGCTTCCTGAATTCCACACGCCGTGTTCCGCATTCCGTGTTTTCCCGTACGACTCGCTCCATCTGCCATGGATGTCCTGCCAGGGCGGGGGCTGCGGTCACCGGCGAGCTCAGCGCTGCCCGGTCGGACGTGGCGTCGCCCTCCAGTCGGAGGAATCGAGATGAAGACTCACTACCGCTCTGCCGTGATGGAATCCGCACGGGAACCCTTGGACATCGCCGTCGGCCTCGCCGCCGCCGGCCTGTCCGGCACGTCCGTGGTCCACGAGGCGCCGGGCGAATGGTCCATAGCCCTCGGCGTGGCCGCGGAGGTGATCGTCGATGCCCACAGCGTCCGATGTACGAGCCTCGGAGTCACCCACGAGCAGGAGTGGTTCGGAGAACCGCTGACCGCGGTGCAGAAGTGTCTTTCCGAACTGCCCATCAGCGATTGGACCGCCTACGGCTGGTGCGCCTTCGAACTCTCCCACGCCATCGCCGGAATGATGCTGGAGGAGGGGACGCTGCTCCACCTCGTCGTCCCCGAGACGGAGGTCCGGCTGACCGGCTCCCGGATCTACCTGCGCAGCCTCGCGTCCGCCGGGTTGGCCGCCGTGGAGGACGCGCTGGCCCGGATCGCGGCGGACCCCCCGCCGGCCGGGTTACTGCCCGTCCGGGTGGACCTGGAAAGCGGTGCGGAAACGTATCGCCAACACGTGGCCTCACTCGTTGACGAGATCCGCGCCGGGAAGTTGCAGAAGGCCATCCTCTCGCGTGAGGTCCCCGTCGGGACCGAGATCGACTTCGCGGCCAGCTACCGCAAGGGCCGCCTGGAGAACAACCCCGCCCGTTCCTTCCTCCTGGACATGGCGGGACTGCGCTGCTTCGGATTCAGCCCCGAGACCGTCGTCGAGGTCTCCTCGGACCGCCGGGTGGCCAGCCAGCCGCTGGCCGGTACGCGCGCCCTGACCGGCGATCCGGACCTCGACCACAAGCTCCGCGAGGAACTCCTCTCGGATCCCAAGGAATTGCACGAGCACGCCATTTCCGTGAAGGTCGCGGTCGACGAACTGATCGGCCCGTGCAAGCCGGACTCGGTCGTCGTCGAGGAGTACATGTCCATCAAGGAACGCGGCTCGGTGCAGCACCTCGCCTCCAGAGTGGTGGGGCAGATGCCCCTGGAGGCCGGCCCCTGGGACGCCTTCGCCGCGGTCTTCCCGGCCGTCACGGCGTCCGGAGTACCCAAGCGCGCCGCCTACCAGGCCATACAGCGCCACGAGCAGAGTCGTCGCGGCCCGTACGCGGGCGCCGTGCTGAAGGTCGCCGAAGACGGCACCATGGACGCCGCCCTGGTGCTGCGCAGCGTCTACGCGCAGGGCGGCCGCACCTGGCTGCGGGCCGGCGCCGGCATCGTCGGACACTCCCACCCGGACCGCGAGCTGGAGGAGACCAGGGAGAAGCTGCGGTCCGTGGCCACGTCGCTGCTGGCGCAGCCGAACACCGCCGGTCCGCACGCATGACCGGGGCAGAGCGACACCGGCCATCGACCGCCCCTTCCCGGAGGTAACGACACCGTGCTGACAGCGGGGGAATCACTGTCCATCCAACTGCTGGGGCCCATACGGGCCTGGAAGAACGGGAAGGAGGTCGTGCTCGGCCCGCCCAAGCAGCGCGCCGTCCTCGCACTGCTGGCCAGCCGGGCCGGTGACGTCGTGGGCATCGAGCACATCATCGACGCCGTCTGGGGGAGCGACGTCCCGCAGACCGCCGCCAACGGCGTCCACACCTACGTGGCCGGGCTGCGCCGCGTGCTGGAACCCGACCGCGGCCGGCGCGGCACCAGCTCCGTGCTCGCCTCCGCGGCAGGCGGCTACTGCCTGCGCGTCAGCCCCGAGGCGACGGACCTGGCACGCTTCGCACAGCGCCACGCGCAGGCGCGCCGGGCCGGGACGGACGGCGACACCGAAGGGGCCCTCGCGCTGTACCGGGAAGCCCTGGCGCTGTGGCACGGAGAGGCCTTCGCGGGCATCCCCGGACCGTTCGCGGCCGTGGAGCGGACCCGGCTGCAGGATCTGAGGATGACGGCCACCGAGGAATGGGCCTCGGACATGCTGAAGGCGGGACGCCACGGAGAGGTCGTCGCAGACCTGTCGGCGGCCGTCGCCGAGGAGCCCCTGCGGGAGAAGTTGCGCTGGCTGCTGATGCTCGCCCTGTACCGCTGCGACCGGCAGGCCCACGCCCTCGCCGTGTACACCGAGACCCGGCGGCTGCTCAACCGGGAACTGGGCATCGAACCCGGCGCGGAGCTGAGCAACCTGCATCAGGACATTCTGGCCGGCCGCGCGGTCACCGCCTGCCGCGACCGGTCACCGGCCCCCGCCCCGGCGTCGGCCGCGGACTCACCGGACGGCGCCGCGCCGCACATGCCGCGTCCCGCCCAACTGCCGCCACTGGCGCGGGGGTTCGTCGGGCGTACGGCGGAACTGGACGAACTGGAGCGGTTGCTCGCCGAGGACGAGGTGCGTTCCGGCGCCGGCACGGCGGTGGCCGTGGTGGACGGCCCGGCCGGCATGGGCAAGACGGCGGTCGCCCTGCGGCTGGCGCACCGGCTCGCCGACCGCTTCCCGGACGGCCAGCTGTTCGTCGACCTCGGCGGCACCGGGGCCCAGGGCGAGCCTCTGACGGCGTCCGATGCCCTCGCCCAGCTCCTGCGCAGCCTCGGCGTCGACGACGCGCGCATCCCCGCCGACCTGGCGGGGCGCGTCAGCCTCTACCGCAGCATGCTGCACGGGCAGCGGATGCTGGTGGTGCTCGACGACGCGCTCGGCACCGACCAGGTCCGCCCACTGATCCCGCGGGGGGCGTCCTCGGTGATCGTCACCAGCCGTCAGAGGCTCACCGGCCTCGCGATCCGCGACGGGGCCCACCAGGTGCGGGTCGGACCGCTGTCCCAGAGCGATTCGGCGGAGCTGCTCACCTACCTGGGCGGCAACCGGCTGCGGGTGGAGAGAACGGTGATCACGCGCCTGGCGCGCGTCTGCGGAGGGTTGCCCCTGGCCCTGCGCAGCGCCGTCGAGGGGCTGATCGAGGCGCGGGACGTCCCGCCGGCCGCCGTGGTGGAACGCTACGCCGAGGAGCGCGGGTTGTTGGAGCGCCTCGCGGCGCAGGGCGACGAGGACGCGGACCTGCGTGCCGTGTTCGAAGCCTCGTACCGGGCGCTGCCCGCGGAGGCGGCTCGGATGTTCCGCTGCCTGGGCCCGCACTCCACCGGCCTGATCAGCGTGCAGCAGGCCGCGACCCTGGCGGGCACGAGCCGGACGACGGCCCGCCGCCTGCTCGACCTGCTCGTCAACGGCCACCTGATGGAACGGGCCTCCCTGCACTACTACCGCTTCCACGGCCTGGTCGGTGTGTACGCGGCCGAGCGCGCCGAGCGCGAACCGAAGACCGACCGGGACCTGATCCTCATGGGACTGCTCGGCCGGGGGCGGGACTTCGTCCCACGCCGGACGACGGCACTGGAGGAGCACCGCAACCCGCACGCCACCGTGAACTGACGGCGACGCCGAGGGGCCCCGGCGCCGGCGGGCGTCAGGGCCGTGACGGTGCTGCGCGAGCCGGCCCAGCCGGAGCACGGCGGCGTCGGCCGAGCCGACGTCGGCGTCGCTCCCGTTGGCGAGTGTGCGGCCGATGTGGCGAGCGATGCGTGCCCCGCTGCGCTCGCGACGGTGCAGGCGTTGCGACAGGCCCTTGCACGCCTCGTCGGTCGCCCGGGGGCGCCGGGTCGGCGACGACCAGCAGGATCTGCTCGACCGGGTGCCCCTGGGGTTCGGCGCCCCCCACCGCCTGAGCGCAGGCCGTACGGAGCCGGGTCCGGTCGGGCCCCGGCGCCGTACGGCGTGGCTGCCGGTGGTTCAGCCGCCCTCGACGACGCCGAGGTCGAGCCGAGCCAGGCGCTCGGGGTCCGTGAGGATGTCGAGCGCGGTGATCCGGCCGTCCCGGATGGTGAACGCCATGACCGACAACGCCCGGCCCTCCGCCATCGCGACCACCCCGGGAACCCCGTTGACCAGCGCCGCGTGCGCGGCCTGCGCGAACCGGGCGAAGGTGATCGCCTGGGAGGCGACCTCGGCCGCGCCGCGCCGCAGCAGCGTGGGGCGCAGCGTGCCACCGTCGGAGCGGGCCACCACATCCGGGTCGAGGACCGCGACGAGGGCGTCGAAGTCCCCACCGCGCGAGGCGGCGAGGAAGGCGTCGACGATTGCCCGCAGGCGGGTACGGTCGGGGTCCGGAGCGGGCGCCGCGCCCTGCACGCGGCGGCGGGCCCGGCTCGCGAGCTGCCGGGTCGTGGCGGCGGAACGCCCGAGCACCGGGGCGATCTCCTCGAAGGGCACGGCGAACAGATCGTGGAGGACGAACGACAGGCGCTCCGCGGGGGCGAGAGTGTCCAGGACGACCATCAGAGCGATGCCGACCGAGTCGGCCAGCAGGATCTCCTGCTCGGGATCGAGCCCGTCCGCCCGGCTGACGATCGGGTCGGGAATGCGGACCAGCCCGTCCTGGTCGTGCAGCGGATCCTCGCGCCGCGTGCCGCGCGAGCGCAGCATGTCCAGACACACCCGCCCGACCACGGTGGTCAGCCAGCCGCCCAGGTTCTCCACCGAGGCCGCTTCGGAGCGGTTCAGCTTGAGCCAGGCCTCCTGTACGGCGTCCTCCGCCTCGCTGAGCGAGCCCAGCATCCGGTAGGCCACCGCCCGTAGGTGCGAGCGGTGTTCCTCGAAGCGCTGCGCCAGAACTTCCTTCTCGCTCACCCGTCACATCCCCGTGTTCCGATCCGTCAGTGCCGAGTCGGACGATAACCGACCGTGCAACGGACGTCGCCGGTATGAGAGTTGGGGAGCCGGAGCTGCCTCTTCCGTCGCAGCGGTCACGCCTACGCCCTGGCGCAGGCGGCCGAAGGCGGCCGCCCCGCCTCATCGGGGCGCTGTCACCGGGTACCCGGCGCGGCCACGAGGAATTCGCGCAGGTCGATGACCTCGTAGCCGTCGGCCACGGCGGCGTCGACGATCAGGGGAAGGGCTTCGGCGTCGAGGACGACGCCCGCGCCGTTGCTGCCGACGTGCATCTGGATGATCGCCCCAGGGGCGAAGGCGGTGACCGCCCGTTCGACGGCCTTGTCCACGGTCATGCCGCCCTGCGGGCCGAGGTAGCCGTTCGTGTCGGTGCTGAACTCGATCGCCGCGTAACCCAGGTCGTTGACGTCGGCGATGGCGTCCGGGGTCGTGGAGCTGTAGGGGAAACGGAAGAACGGCAGGGGCTCGGTCCCGGCGGCCGTCCGGATGGCCTCGTCGGCGGCGCGTACCTCTTCCGCCCGCTCGGCCGTGCTCAGGTCGTCGAAGTAGGGGTGACTGTAGGAGTGGTTGCCGAGGCCGTGCCCCGCGTCGGCGATGGAGCGCACCGCCGCGGGCCGGGCCTCGGCGAACTCACCGGTCGGGAAGAAGGTGGCGGGCAGCTTTCGCCGGCGCAGCTCGGCCAGCACCGTGTCGATCCCGTCGACGTCCCAGGCGGCGTTGAAGGTGAGGGCCAGCACCTTGCGGGAGGTGGGCAGTCGGCGGATCTCGTCGCCCAGCAGCGAAGCGGGCGGGCGAGGACCCGCGGCGGCGGTGGCGCGTGCGGTGCGCGCCGACGCGGGCGCGGCCGCGGCGGGGGAGGAGGGCGCGAACCCGGCGAGCCCCGCCGCCCCGGCGCACAGCAGGCCCGCCAGCGCGCGGCGTCGTTCCACATCCACCACGGTCACTCCCCACGGTCAGGGCCGTCGACTCCGGCCTGCCCCCGACTATGCGTCGGCGCGGGCCGCGGCACCCGCAGCCGTGCCGGGGCACCCGGGTGATCTCCCCCAGGCCCCGCCCAGGACCGATCCGCCCAGGACCGATCCGGGCGGGACGGCCTAGGCCGGGCGCTGTCGCAGGTGCGTCGTCAGATGGTGTTGCAGGGGCTGTCCCACGGCGGCCATGTCGTGGACCACCGTCATCTCGCCGTTCTCGACCGTGTAGTGCCGCCGCGTGCCCGTGACCTCCTTGGCCAGCGGGGTCAGCGCCACGTCCTTGGTCTCGATCTCGACCTCGGCACCCGAGACCCGCCCGACGTACGTCTCCACGATGCCGGTGGGGTGGGCGAGCACGACCTCCAGCCCGGCGTCGGGAGTCACGCGCCACCACCCGGCCTCACGACCCGCCGGCCGCACCGGCGCCCCGGACGCGTCGATGAGCCAGGCGCGTGCCTCGTAGCGCAGGAAGGGGCGGCCGTCGTGGCTGAAGGTGATCTCCTGCTCGTAGCGGAAGTCCTTCTCGATGGTCGGGTACTCGCCCTGCCCCCGGCCGTGCCAACGTCCCAGCAGGTGCAGGACGGGCCGCAGCAGCGGGTGCGGTTCGGGGCCCTCCCCGAGGACGTGACTGTCGGGGTAGGGATTTTCCTGCACCGGCTCGAACATGTTCACCTTGTCTGTCTACGAGTACCGCCGAACCCCGCAGCTTAGCGGCAGGGGCACGCCCGCCCCGCCCCCGACGGACGGGGGCGGGGCGGGCGTTCACCCCGCGGTCACCGGGCCGGCAGGGCCGCCGCGACCGAGGCCGGAACCGGTGCGAGACCCGCCGGCCGGGTGGTGAAGGTGCCCCGGCCCTGTGTCCGGCCGCGCAGCCGGGACGCGTAGCCGAAGAGCTCGGCCAGCGGCACGGCCGCCGTGATCACCGCGGTCCCCGCCTCGGTCGTGGAAGCGGAGACCCGGCCGCGGCGGGCGGCGAGATCACCCAGAACGCCACCGACACCGTCCTGCGGAACCGTCACCGTGACCTCGACGAGCGGTTCCAGGAGCTCCATCGTGCTCAGCCGCAGGGCCTCGCGCAGCCCGAACCGCCCCGCCGCGCGGAACGCCATCTCCGAGGAGTCCTTGGAGTGGGTCGCCCCGTCGGCGAGCGTGACCCGCAGCCCCGTCACCGGGAACCCGCCGAGCGGGCCCTCGGCGAGCGCGTCCCGGCAGCCGGCCTCCACGGCGCGCGCGTACTCCTGCGGTACGCGTCCGCCGACGACCGTCGACCGGAACTCGAAGCACGGCTCCTCCAGCGGCTCGACGTCGAGGACGACGTGCGCGAACTGTCCCGCGCCACCGTCCTGTTTGACATGCCGGTGGACGAGGCCGCTGACCCCGCGCACGACGGTCTCCCGGTAGGAGACCTGGGGCCGGCCGACGACGACCTCCACCCCGTGGCCGCTGCGGATCTTCTCCACCGCCACCTCCAGGTGCAGCTCGCCCATCCCCGACAGCACGGTCTGGCCGCTCTCCGCGTCGGACCGCACCACCAGCGACGGGTCCTCCTCGGCGAGCCGGGCCAGCGCCGCCGAGAGCCGGCCCGTGTCCGTGCTTCGACGGGCCTCGACGGCGACCGACACCACAGGTTCGGCCACCGACGGCGGTTCCAGGACCAGCGCCGCTCCTGGCGCGCACAGGGTCGTGCCCGCCCGGGCGGTCTTCAGCCCGATCACCGCGACGATGTCACCGGCCACCGCCTCCTCCCGCTCCTCGTGCCGGTCGGCCTGGACCCGCAGGATCCGGCCGACCCGCTCCGTACGGCCCGTGGCAGCGTCCAGTACGGTCGCGCCCTTGCGCAGGGTGCCCGCGTAGACCCGTAGGTAGGTGAGCCGTCCGGTCGCCGTCGCCGTCACCTTGAAGGCGAGCGCCGTGAACGGCTCCGCCGGGTCGGGGGCGCGCTCCTCCTCCACACCGTCACCCACCAGCCCCCGTACCGGAGGCATGTCGGCGGGCGACGGCAGGTAGGCGAGGACCGCGTCCAGCAGCGGCTCGATCCCACGGTTGCGGTACGCAGATCCGCACAGCACCACGACACCGTCCCCACGCAGCGTCAGCTCCCGCAGGGCGCGCACCAGGGTGCGCTCCGTCAGGGCCGAGGCCGAGCAGAACTCCTCCAGGGCGTCGGCGTGCAGCTCGGCCACCGTCTCCTCCAGGAGGCGGCGGTGCCGCGCCGCTTCCTCCCGCAGGGGCTCGGGGACCGGGCCCACCTGGTAGCCGTCGCTGTCGGCCCGCCAGTGCAGCGCGCGCATCGCCAGGAGGTCGACGACGCCGGAGAACGAGTCCTCCACGCCGATGGGCAGCTGCACCACCAGGGGTACGACGCCCAGGCGCCGGCGGATCGACGCGACGGCGGTGTCGAGGTCGGCGCCCGCCCGGTCGAGCTTGTTGACGAACGCGATCCGCGGCACACCGTGCCGGTCGGCCTGGCGCCACACCGTCTCGCTCTGCGGCTCGACTCCGGCGACGGCGTCGAACACCGCGACGGCCCCGTCCAGCACCCGCAGGGATCGCTCGACCTCGTCGGAGAAGTCGACGTGCCCCGGGGTGTCGATCAGGTTGACGCGATGGCCGCCCCAGGCGCAGCTCACGGCGGCGGCGAAGATGGTGATGCCGCGATCGCGTTCCTGGGCGTCGTAGTCGGTGACGGTGGTGCCGTGATGGACCTCGCCCCGCTTGTGGATGGCACCGGTCGCGAACAGGATCCGTTCGGTGAGGGTGGTCTTGCCGGCGTCGACGTGGGCGAGGATGCCCAGGTTGCGGACGGCGGTGGGGGAAGAGGTGGGGAGGGTCTGCCTGTTGGCGCGCATGGCCCGAGGCCTTTCGAGTGTGCTGAGGAAGAGGGCGGCGCGATTCCCGGAGCCTGCTCCGGTCCCTGTCCTGGTCCCCGGCCCGGCCGGCAGCCGGCGTGGGCGGCGCGGGGCGGAGCGGCGTCGCCGTCCGGTCCGGAAGGACTCCGGGCGGGAGGACGTACGCGCTGACACGCTGACGCGCCGACACGCTCACGGGCGTGCGGAAGGCGGGAGGGGGCGGACGGAACCCTAGAAGGGGGTCACGGGCATACGGTGACGGCCGCGCGGCCGGCACCGCGCGTCGCGAGACACCGGGATCACGTCGTACCGGGTCGGGGGAGCGAAGGCGGCGGTGCGGAATGTGCACATGGCGCGGCTCCCCTTCTCTTCACTCGGCATGAGGCGCGCGAGGCCCCGTCGGCAGCGCGCACGCCGAGTCTAGGGATCATGTCCGGCCGCGGCACCCGGTTTTCCGGGGCCACCACACCCACGGCAGTCACGGGCCGGAGCGACACCGCCCGCCGAAGTTCCCGTACGAGGACGGCCGTCGATGCCCCGCGGCACCGTCAGGTCCGGCCGGTCGTCGGCAGCCGCAGGACCATCCGCGCACCCCGGGCGCCGCCCGCACCGCCCTCGGCCGTCAGGGTGCCGCCGTGGTGGGTGCTCAGGTCACGGGCTATGGCCAGACCCAGGCCGGCTCCGCCGTGGTCGCGACTGCGCGAGTCGTCCAGGCGCGTGAAGCGTTCGAAGACGCGCTCCCGGTCGGCCACCGGGATGCCGGGCCCGTCGTCGACCACCTCCACCACCGCGGTACCCGACCGTGCGCCGTTCGTGGTGCGCAGGGTGACGTCCACGCGCCTGTCGGCGTAGCGCTGCGCGTTGTCGACGAGGTTCGTGACGATACGGCCGAGCCACAGCGCGCCGGCGGTGACCTCGACATCGGGTTGCAGCCGCAGCCGTACGGGGACCCGGTCGCCGAGTCGGCCCTCCACCACCTCGCGCACGAGGCCGGTCAGGTCCAGTGGGGCGGCGACCACCGGCTGGGCCGCGTCGATCCGGGCGAGCAGCAGCAGGTCGGCCGTCAGGTGCTGGAGCCGTTCGATGTCCTCCAGGGCCCCGGAGATCAGCTCGGGCCACAGCTCCGGGTCCTGGACGGCCAGGGCCACCTCCAGCTGGGTGCGCAGGACCGTGATGGGGCTGCGCAGTTCGTGGGAGGCGTCGGCGATGAACTGCTGCTGGCGGATCCCCGAGGCCTCCAGCCGGTCCAGGGTGGCGTTCATGGTCTCGGCCAGCCGGGCGACCTCGTCGTGGGTCGCGGGCACCGGCACCCGACGGTGCAGGCCGCGGTCGGAGATCTCGGCGACCTCCGCCCGGATCGCCTCCACCGGCCGCAGCGCATGCCCGGTGACCCGCCAGGTCACGAGGGCGACGGTGGCCAGCAGCAGGGGCATGCCGATGACGAGAGCGGCGGTGGTCGTGTCGTCGGCCGCGTCCGCGTCCCGCAGGGAGGCGCCGGCGTAGACGGTGGCCATGCCGTCCGGAGTCTCCGTGACGACCTGGACGACCCGCTGCCGGTACTCACCGTCCACCGGTCGGACCCGCCACGTGTGGAACCGGGTTCCCGGCGCGCCGGGACCGGTCGGCGGGAAGGCCGGCACACCGGCCAGGTTCGGGCTGGAGAAGAGGACGCGCCCGTCGGCGCCCACCACCTGGACGAAGTCGATGCCGCGGCCCGGCGGCCGTACGCGGCCCAGCTTCCCGGTGGCGGCGAGCTGCGCGACCGTCTCGGCCTGGCGGCGGGCGTCGTTCTCCGCGTTGCGGAGCAGGTTCGCCTCCAGCAGCCCGAGCAGGGCGAACGAGGCGAGCGCCAGCGCCGCGGCCACCACCACGCTCGCGCCCACGGTGGCCCGCGCCCGTACGGTGGTGGGCCACAGCCGCCGCAGCACCGGCCACCTGAGCAGGAGCGAGCCCGGGACCGCGCGCAGGGCGATGCGCACGCGGTCGCGCCGACGCTCGCGCGGGCCGGGGTGTTCGGCCACGGCCTCAGCCACCGTCGGCCGCCAGTCGGTACCCGGCGCCGCGCACGGTCTCCACCGCGGCACGGCCGAACGGTGCGTCGATCTTGCGCCGGAGGGCGCTGACGTGGACCTCGACCACGTTGGGATCGCCGTCGAAGGCGCTGTCCCACACCTGTTCCAGGATGTCCCGCTTGGGCACCACCTCGCCGGAGCGCCGGGCCAGGTACTCCAGGACCGCGAACTCCCGCGCCGTCAGCCGTATCTCCGTGCCGCCCCGGGAACAGGAGTGCCGGGCGGGGTCGAGCAGCAGATCGCCGAACCGCATCACCTGGGGCCTGCGGCGGCCCGTACGCCGGCCGAGCGCGCGCAGCCGGGCGACCAGCACCAGATAGGAGAACGGCTTGGACAGGAAATCGTCGGCGCCGGTGTCGAGCGCCTCGGCCTCGTCGTACTCGCCGTCCTTGGCCGTGAGCATCAGGATCCCCGACTCGTTGCCGGCCGCGCGCAGTTTCGCGCACACCCGGTATCCGTTCAGCCCGGGCAGCATGATGTCCAGCACGATGAGGTCGTAGTCGTGCTCCGTGGCCATCCACAGGCCCTGGGTCCCGTCGTGGGCCACATCCACCGAGAACCCCTCCGACTGCAGCCCTCGCTGCAGGGCCACGGCGAGCCGCCGTTCGTCCTCCACCACCAGTACGCGCATGTCGGACAGGATCTCAGGACCGCTCCGCGGTCAGCTGAAGAGGTCTTCAGGTGGCTTCAGCGGGGCTTCAGGTTCCGCTCAGCATGCTCGGGAACGAGCCGCGCCGCACCGCGCCCGGTTGTCCTGAGGAGTGCCTGTATGTCTGATTCTGTCCCGTCGAACGAGCAGCCCGAGACCGGCGCCCGGACCGCCGCCGAGACCGCCGCCGTGCCCACCCCGGAGACCGCCCCCGAGGTCGGGTCCCGCAAGTCCGCGGCTCTGGGCCGCCTCGTCCCCGGCGGTAAGCGTGCCCGCTGGGTGGCGGCGGGTGCCGTCGCGGTGGTGGTCGTCGGAGGAGCGGCGGCGGTGGCCGTGGCCGGACACCACGATCACCACATGCGCGTCGAGCGGGGTCCGCACCTGGCCTGGGCCGGACCGGGCGCCGAGGGACTCCGGGGCGGCCCGCACGCCGCCGAACCCCGGCACGAACGGGGGGAGGCCGGTCCCGGCCGCCCCGACGGCCCCAAGACGCCCGGAGAGGCGGGCCGCCCCGGCGGCGCCGACGGACGCGGCGGCTTCGCCAAGGAGGCCCCGGCGCCCGCGCCCATCCCCTCCCTCGCCATCGGCGAGGCGGCCGAGAAGGCCGCCGCGGCCGTGCCGGGCGGGAAGGTGGCGAGCCTGCGCGTGGTCGCGCAGGAGGGCGGCGGCAGCGCCTGGCTGGCCGTGGTCATCGGCTCCGACGGGGTCCGCCACGCGGTCACCGTGTCCGGCACGGACGGCACGATCACCAGCAACACCACCAAGGTCCGGTAGGAATCGGGGGTTCTGGCGGCGTCCTCTCGATCGGAGCCCGCCCTGACCGACAGGACACCCCAAGACCTACGGGGCCATGGCCCGGCCCCCGATACCAGGGGCCTCGCCCAGCTGGCCCCGCCACCAGGCCGCCATCGCGTCGCCGTCCATGCCCGCCCAGGCCGGGGTCCGCTCGACCTGGGCGCGGCCCAGCCGGCGGGCCAGCGCGACCAGTTCCCGTCCGGCGGCGCCGCGGGTCTCCTCGTAGCCGCGCAGCAGCTCCTCGAAGGACCCGCTGCGCTGCCAGCCGTCGGCGAGGGCGGTGGCGTCCTGGAGGGCCTTGGCGGCGCCGCTCGTGTTGTGCGGCCGTACGACACTCGCCGCGTCCCCCGCGAGCAGCAGCCGGCCGTCGGCGACGCGCGCGGTCTCCACGTCGTAGATCGGCTGGACGAAGGTGTCCGCCGGGTCGGTCAGCGCGAGCGCCCGCCCCCAGTACGGCGGGAACTCGCGATCGAGCAACGCCGCCAGATGTCCCGCGAGCTCAGGGGTGAGACCACCCGGCGGGAAACTCGTCGGATCGCCCCGGCGCAGCTGCCCGTCCCGCGGAGGCGGGGCGTAGAGCACCCAGTTCAACCGCGGACCAGCCGGGCCCGGAATCCGGTAGATCACGCACGAACCGCCCGGGAAGCAGACCGTGGTCACCGTCTCGGGGGCCGAGTCCGCGAGGCTGCCGAGCCCGGCGAGCCGCGCCGCGTCGAGGTTGCCGCGCCAGCACACGTAACCGGCGTACCGCGGCCGGGAGTCCGGGCAGAGCGCCGCCCGCACCACCGACCGGTACCCGTCGGCTCCGACCACCAGGTCGTACCGCTCGACGGACCCACCCGCGAGCCGCACCTCGACGCCCGTGGCCCTGCCCCCGACGCCCGTGGCCCCGCACGCGGCGACCCCGGTCACCGCCGCCCCCTGCCGGTAGACCACCGAGCCCGGAACGGACTCCCGAAGGCCCTGCCAGAGCAGTCCCCAGTGGTAGGAGTGGAAGGGGAAGGGCTGCTCCCAGGTCACCCGACCGCCCGCCGCGTGGGCATCGTCGCGGACCACCCAACGACGCCGCTCCAGCCGGTGCGCCGCGATCCCCGCGGGCAGCGCGCCGCTCGCGCCGAGCTCGGCGGCCCGCTCGTCGTGGATGCACAACCCGACGCCGCGGTCCTGCAACCGCCCGCCCGTGCGCTCCAGCACCACCACCTCACCGGCGCCCGCCCGCGCCGCCGCCGTGGCGACGGCGCAGCCCGCGATGCTCCCGCCGACCACCGCGATCGTTCCGCCCCGCATAGGACCTGCCTCCTGTCGATGCACACCACTGCCCCGACCCTCACCGGGCCGCCCGGATCACCCTGCTGAAGACCGCGTCGCCGGCGGAGTGGGCTGCACGGAACCCTGGAGGGCCAGGGCGGTCAGTACGACCAACGAGTCCGTCCAGCCCAGGGGCGCCACGGCGGACGGGTGGCCGGCCCCGTTCACCGTTTCGGGGAGCTCGCCCAGTCCGTTCCGCTTCGAGAGCACCCAGTCCAGCACCCGGCCCGCCTTCGCCGGCTCACCCGTACCGGCCCAGGCGAGGGCGAAGAAGGAGGTGCTGGCCGTCCACGCGTACGAACCCCAGCTGAAGGACGGATCGTTGCCGGGCGACACCCCACCGTTCGGCAGCAGCAGCGCCCGATAGGTGGAGTCCAGCGCCTCGCCGAGATCGGCCGGGGCGGCGTTGAAGGGGGGTGCCATGAACGCCACCGCGCTGTCCCGGCCGTGCGCGCCGTCGACCGTCCGCTGATATCCGAGCGGGGCGAAGTGGGTGGCGATCGCGGCGGACAGCCGCCGGGCCGCCTCTCCCCAGCGCTCCGCGTCCGCGACCGTTCCGAGGCGCGCGGCAAGGTCGGCCGCGGCGTTGAGCCCGGCCAGCAGGGGAGCAGCGGTACCGATGTTGGCCGTCGTCGTGTCGAGCTCCCAGTAGTCCGGGGACGCCGGAGGCAGCCCGTCCGGTCCCAGGGAGCCGGCGGCGTGGTCGGCCGCCTTGCGCACCATCGGGTAGAGCGCGCGCAGCCGTTCGTCCCGACCGTCGGCCGGCGCCGCCCGATACCACTGCCACGTGGCCCAGGGCACCCAGCCGTTGCCGTCCAGCTGCCACTTCCGCGCGTCCGGTGGCCCGCTGCCGTCCAGCTCGGTACGGGCCTCCCAGGTCCCGTCGGACCGCTGGGTGAGTGCGTCGTAGACCAGGATCCGGTACGCCTCCTCGTCGTGCCCGGTGGCGGCGAAGGCGGCCGCCGCGAACGCACCGTCGCGGGGCCAGGAGTACTCCCACGGCGGCGCCCACGCCGCCGCGAACGCTCCCCCCGGTTGCAGCAGCGCCCGCATCGACAGCAGCGCGCGCCGCGACGCCTCCCGCTGCGCCGCGGTGGCGCCCGGCACCCTGCCCGCCGCCAGCCAAGCGCGGCTCTCCTCGATCTGCGCCAGCGCGCCCGGGTCGTCCGCCTCGACCACCACCGACGCCGAGGCTCCGTCGGGAAGGTACCGCCACCGGCCCGACGGCAGGCGCAGCACATTGCTCCCGTCGACGTAGGAGGCGCCCACGGCGAAGGAGGGCAGGACGGCCTCGGTGGCGACCCGGTTGGTCAGCAGCCCCGACGTCCGGGCGGCGAGCGCCGAGGTGGGTACGTAGCAGGGCTCGGTCTCGCCGCAGCGCTCGCTGCCGGTGGGGTCGATGTGGAAGGCGAGCCGGGAGGCGTCGGCGTGCCAGCCGCCCCAGTACGCCCGGTCGTAGTTCCAGCTGGTCGGTGAGCCGGGCAGGGCGCGCGTGGTGCCGTACCAGGCGATCGGCCCGCTCTCCGCGGTGCTCGCCTGGAGGTGCAGGTAGTACGTGCTGCCCGCCGTGACGTCCGCGTCGAGCGGGAACTCGACCCAGCCGGCGCCGGCGCCGCCGAGTGCGGCGAGGTCCAGGGTCGTCGAGGCGATCACCGACCCGGCGTCCGCGCGGACCCGGCGGATCTGCGCGGTCACGGTGCCCGTCGCCGCCCCGCTGCCCAGCCAGACGCTCACCCGGGAGAGCCGGGTGCCGTCCACCGTGAACTCCTGGGCCGCCGCGTTGTTCGTCGCCTTCACGCTGAACAGCGCGCTCTCATGGGCGGCCTGCCCGTCGTAGGCCACGGCGGCCGCCGCACGGGGGAGCGCGGCGGGCGCGCCGGTCAGTGTCAGGCAGAGTGCGGCGGGCAGCAAGGTCCTCGCGAACGCCATCTGTACAGCCCCTTCCTGTTCGACGGGCGCGCGGGGCGCGGGGGCCGGGGCGCCGAAAGCTGGACCCACCATGCAGGCATCCGGCACCGGGAGGAGGGGAGTCGGGACGTGTCCCACCGGATCGGGCCGCAGCGACATCCGATCGTGTGACAGAAACAGCGGAAGGGGCCCGTTCGGGCGTGTGCCGCCGGCAGCGGCGCTCGGCGGGCACGCCGGGGCGCGCGCGGGCGGACCAGGGCGCGCGAAGAAGCGGATGCGCTTGCTTCGGAAGATTTTCAGGGACCGGCTTGCACGATCGGGCTCGCTTTCCGATGGGGTGGTGAATGGGAGCGCCTGGTGCTCCACGGCTGCCGGTTCGGGGGCAGGCAGACCGTTGCTCATGATCCACTCGAAAGGTTCCGCGCCGACGTGAATGTTGCCGAGACGGCCGCCCTCGCGCTGTTAGTGATCACTGCCCGTCATCTCGTCATCGATGTGTTCAGGGCGCCCATGCGCCTGCCGGGTGCGGGGGTACGGACGGGAACCGGCGGACCATCCGCCGGCCGGCGCCGTGCCGATCCCCGCACCCGCCACCGTGAGGTCCCCGCCGCCCTCGTGTGCGGCGACGAACAGCTGTGGGGGAGCGTATGAGCGAAGGCGAATTCGATCCATCGGGGGACCAGGCGGTCTCCAGCGAACTGGCCGGCGTACTGCCGGTGGACTTCACCGCCTTCCACTCCCAGCAGCACCGCGCCTATCTGCGCTACGCCCATCTGCAGCTGGGAAACCCCAAGGACGCCGAGGAAGTCGTCGACGACGTGTTCACCTTCCTGCTGAAGGTGTGGCGCCAGGCCCTCAAGGAGGCGAGCCTCCACGGTTTCGCCTGGGCCGTGCTGCGCGAGCACGTCGAAAGACGGTTGGCGGCCCTGGGCCGGCAGGTGGCCATGGTGGAGACGGCATGGTTCGCGGCCCTGCGCCGTTCCTCCAGAGAGCGGCTGGAACTGCTGGAGTCGAAGCTCGGGCTGTACGCGGCGATCGCGGGCCTGTCCGAGCGGCAGTACGACGTGGTGCTGCTGGCCTTCCTGCTGGGCAACGACTCCGACACGGTCGCCCGGATGATGGGGATCACCCCCGCGACGGTCCGCTCGCACATCCGAGGCGCACGCCGAACCCTGTCCCGCAAGCTCGGGGTGGAATGGATCCCCGGAGAGGAGAAGGACCAGTGAGCGACATGCCCCGCCACCGCGACATGCCGCTGTGCGAACTGGACGCGGCCCTTGCGGACGCGACGGTACTCGCGGAGGAATACGCCGGATACGACGAGGGCGCGGCCCGCCGTCGGATCGCCCGCCGGATCGTCGCCGACCGTGCCCGCTCGGCGACCGGCACCGCCGGCCCCCCCGGCGCCGCGACCCCGCCACCGCGGGGGCAGGCCACATCCACATCCACCTCCCCCTTCGCGTTCGCCTTCGGATCCACCTGCGGGTCCGCGTTCGCGTCCGCATCAACATCCGCATCCGCGGCGGACGCCGCGGCCGACGACCTCGTCCTGGACGCCGCATGCCACGTGCGCGCCGCCCGGGGCCTGGACGACCTCGCCTGGTGCCTCGTGGAGAGCCGGGACTTCGCCGCCCTCGCGCTCGACGCCGACTCCTGGCCCCACGGCGTGGACACGGCACTCCTGTTCGGCTGCCTGCTCCACCTGGCCGACCGGATGGAGGACG
Organism: Streptomyces sp. CLCI03; assembly: GCF_053615355.1. Taxonomy (NCBI): domain Bacteria; kingdom Bacillati; phylum Actinomycetota; class Actinomycetes; order Kitasatosporales; family Streptomycetaceae; genus Streptomyces; species Streptomyces sp. CLCI03. The sequence continues at coordinate 7,922,454 of NZ_CM132132.1, forward strand.
CGCAGTTCTGGTTCCAGTACGCGGCAGGCGCGGGCTCGCGGACCGCCGCCCACTGCCTCTACCTCCTCCACCTCGCCCGGGCCGAGGTCGCGACCGCCCGCCACTGGAAGCGCCAGGCACGGACCCTGCCTCCGGAAGAGCACCTGCCGCACCTGCCGCACCTTCCCGAACACCTCGAAGAGGCCCTGGGCGCCTCGGTCATCTGGACCACGCCGCCCATCACCACCCAGGACCTCACCGCCCTCACCGCCGGACCCGGAGGGGCGGGCCGGCCGCCGTGCCGACTCCCCGTACGACTGCGCCAGGCGCTCATGGCGCGCCCCCGCAAGGAGGACCCCGACCTGGGGGAGGTCGTCACCCCCGGCCCGCAGGTGGCGGTCGCCGTCGCCCAGCACGCCCGGCTCGACCCCCTGCACCTGACGGACCAGGCGAACGCCTGGGCCCTGGAAGCACCGGAACACCCGCACCTGATCCTCGCCGCCCGCAAGACCCCCGAAGGCCGCCCGGCACCGGCCCCGCTGGAATCCGTCCACCAGGCACTGCGCGTACTGGAAGTCGTCAACCGCTACTCGGGGGGCGTGAACCTGACCCAGATCGCCCGGGAGACGGGACTGCCGCAACTGGTCCTCGCCCGGGCCACGGAGCAGCTGATCCGCGCCGACCTCGCCACCCCGATCGGACCGGACGCGTACGTCGCCGGCACCTCCCTGCTGCTGGCCGGATCGACGACGGGAGAGGGGCGCGGGCACCTGCGCGAGACCCTCGCCTGGTTGCGGGACGCCGTCGGCGCCGCCGTCTACGTCGCCCGCTACACCGACGGCGAGGTCGCCATCACCCAGTACGTCGACGGCCCGGCCACACCCGTCGTCGAGGAGTGGGTCGACTTCCGGGTCGCCGCCCACGCCTCGGCCGTGGGCAAGGCACTGCTCGCCCAACTCGACCACGACGACCGGAAGGACCACCTGGCCCGCCACCGACTCACCCGGTTCACCCCCCATACCCTCACCGACCGACGCGACCTCTTCCACCAACTCGACGACCGCCCGCCGAACGCTCCGCTCCTCGACCTGCAGGAGTACGCCCTCGGCACGGTGTGCGCCGCGGTCCCGATCACCGCGGGCCCCAACGCGGAATGCGTCGCCCTCTCCATCCCGGTCCCCGACCCCGGTCGGCTGAAGCAGGCCGCCCGCATCCTGCAGAGCGAGGCGGCCGCGGTCCTCCTGGCCCTGATCGTCGCCGACAGCACCCCGTCCACGGCCCGCCGGCCGGAGGACCCCATCCTGTCGCCGACGGCCTAGACCCGGCACAGGCGGGGGGAGGGCCCGCCGCACCCGGGGTGCGGCGGGCCCCCCCGCGCCGCCCGGAAGCGCTCGTCCGATCCTTACGCGGTGCCCGCGGCGATGAGGTCGGGCAGTGCGCGCATGTCGTGGAAGACGACGGTGCCGGTGCCTTCGAGCTGCTCGGCCGGGGTCAGTCCGCCCGCGTAGCCGAAGGACCGCATGCCGGCGGCGCGGGCGGCCTCGACACCGGGCCGGCTGTCCTCGACCACCGCGCACGCCGCCGGGTCGACGCCCATCCGCCGCGCGGCGTACAGGAACAGGTCCGGGGCCGGCTTGCCGTGGCGGACCTCGGTGGCACTGTAGATGCGGCCGTCGAAGTGCTCGTAGAGGCCGGTGCGGCCGAGGGTGTGGCGCATCTTCTCGTGCGAGCCGCTCGAGGCGACGCAGGTCGGCAGGGTGAGCGCGGCGAGTGCCTCGGGCAGTCCCTCGACGGCGGACAACCCGGCGTCCACCGCCTCACGGTGGCGCTCCTCGAACATCTCCCGCCAGAGAACGGCCGTCTCGCCGCCGACCCGGAGGGCGATCTCCTCATGGATGGAAGCGCTGGAGCGCCCCATGAAGCGGTCCATGACCTCGTCCTCGGTGAGGGGCCAGCCCAGCTCCGCCCCCAACGCGACCTGGAGGGGCAGCGCGATGCGTTCGCTGTCGACGAGCACTCCGTCGCAGTCGAATATGACGAGTTCAATCGGCTTGATCATTCCCGCAGCATAGGGTCCGCCCGGTGCGCCGCACGGGGCCGGTCCCGGTGCACCATGGTCCGGTGACGAAACGGAACGACGGGGCCGAGGGCACCGCGGGACTGTCCCCCTACCAGGCGGAGCTGCGCGCGCGGATGCTCGCCGCCCCCGTCGTACCGCCCCCCGGGGCCTGGCGGCCGGTCTTCGACCCCGACCCCTGTCCCTACCCCTACGTCCCCGTCGGCGGACTGCTGGGCATCGGCTTCGCCTCGCACCCGGACACCGGCGACGACCTGGTGATGGTCGTCTCGAACGACGGCCACGGCCTCTTCGACGCACGCTCGGGGGAGAAGATCGCACGTGACCGGGACCCCGCCTGGGAGCACAGCACCCCTGACGCGGTGCCCGACCTCTCCTGCCCCGGCCTCGGGCCCGTCGCCGGCCGACGGGTCCGCATCGCCGGGCTCTTCGGCGGCGGCCTGCACACCACCACCGAGGATGGCTGGACGCTGGAGGTGGTGAGCCCTGGCCGAACGACCGGGTGCTGCTGTCCACCGACGGCGGGTTGCCGCACTCCGGACCGCACGGCGAGCGCTGGTGGCACATCTTCCACTCCGACCGCTCGACCCTCCGGGCGGCGGGCTTCTCCCCCTCGGGACGGACCCTCGCGGTCGCGACCAGCAGCGACCTCACCCTCTGGACACGCGACCTCTGACCGGAATCCGGAACCGGAACCCGAACCGGGGTCGGGACCGGGGTCGTCAGGGGGTGACGATGGGGAAGTCCGGGTCGGGGGAGTCGAGGTAGGCGAAGAGTTCGGCGACGACCGCCGGATCGCCGTCGAGGGCCACGCCCTCGTGCCGTAGGAGGTCGTCCGGCGGCAGGGCGCCGAGCAGGAGCCCGCGCAGCAGTGGTTCACCGAGTACGAGGACGGCGTGCGGCCGTCCGGCCGCGGGGTTGTCCCCGCGGACACCCGTCAGCACGCCGTTGGCCAGGCGCAGCGTCAGCGGTTCCGAGCCGGGCAGGACGAACCGTACGGCGACGTCCGCGTGCCAGGCCCGCGGTCCGTCGATCCGGATGGCGAGGGAGTCCACCAACTGGTCCAGGCTCAGGGCGGCGATCACGTCCGGGGACGCGGCGGTGGCCGGTGTCCCGACGCTCTCGCCGCGCAGTTCCTGGGCGCCGGTGAGGTAGAAGTTGCGCCAGGTGCCGTTCTCGGCGCCGTAGCCGAGCTGCTCCAAGGCGTCGGCCTGCAGCTCCCGGGCCTCCTCGTTCGAGGGGTCCGCGAAGACCACGTGGTCGACCACCTGGGCCACCCAGCGGAAGTCGCCCTGCTCGAAGGAGGTCCGGGCACGGCGCAGGACCTCCGCGGCGCCGCCCATGAACGCGACGTAGCGGCGGGCCGCTTCCACCGGCGGGTGCTGCCACAGGAGGGCCGGGTTCCCTTCGAACCAGCCCATGTACCGCTGGTAGACGGCCTTGACGTTGTGGCTGACCGACCCGTAGTAGCCGTGGGTGTGCCAGGCCGCCTCCAGCGCCGGCGGCATGCGCAGCGATTCGGCGATCTCGGACCCCGTGTACCCCTGGTTGAGCAGTCGTACCGTCTGGTCGTGGAGGTAGGCGTACAGGTCTCGCTGCTGCGCCAGGTAGGACACGGCCCGCTCGCGGCCCCACGTGGGCCAGTGGTGGGAGGCGAAGACGACGTCGCACGCGTCGCCGAACAGCGCGATGGATTCGGTGAGGTAGGTGGCCCAGGCGTGCGGGTCGCGTACCAGGGCGCCGCGCAGGGTCAGCAGGTTGTGGAGGGTGTGGGTGGCGTTCTCGGCCGTGCACAGCGCCCGGTGGTCGGGCAGCAGCACGTTGAACTCGGCCGGGGCCTCGGTGCCCGGGGTGAGCTGGAAGACCATGCGCACGCCGTCGACGGTCTCCTCCTGGCCGGTGCGGGTGATGTCGAGGGTCGGCGGGATCAGCGTCACCCGGCCGGTGGAGGTGGTCTGGCCCAGGCCCGCCCCGACCTGGCCGCGCGGGCCCTTGGGCAGGCCGGCCCCGTACATGTACCCCGCGCGGCGGGCCATGGCGGTGCCGGCGTAGACGTTCTCGCTGACCGCGTGTTCGAGGAAGCCCTCGGGGGCCAGGACCGGGACCCGGCCCGCGTCGACCTCCGCCTGGGTGGTGACCCCTTTGACGCCGCCGAAGTGGTCGGCGTGGCTGTGGGTGTAGAGGACGCCGGTGACCGGCCGGTCCCCGCGGTGGGCCCGGTACAGGGCGAGGGCCGCGGCCGCCGTCTCCTCGCTGATCAGCGGGTCGATCACGACGACGCCGCGGTCGCCCTCGACGAGGGTCATGTTCGACAGGTCCAGGCCGCGTACCTGGTACACGCCGTCGACCACCAGGAAGAGGCCCTGGAGGGCGACGAGGCGGCTCTGGCGCCACAGGCTGGGATGGACGGTGTCGGGGCGGTCCCCGTTGAGGAAGGCGTACGCGTCGCCGTCCCACACGACGCTCCCGTCCTCGGCCTTGATCACGCAGGGCTCCAGGGCGGCGACGAAGCCGCGCGTGGCGTCGTCGAAGTCGGCGCGGTCGGCGAAGGCGCCGCTGCCGCGCGCCGCTCGGTGAGCGGCGCCGATCGATCCGGAGGCGTCGTGGCCGGGGCCGTTCTCCATGGCGTGAGCCTCCTCGGGCGGTACCTGACCGGACCCGACCGGACCGGGCGAGGGCTCACGGCGGGCGCGGCCGCTCCACCCCAGCCTCGGCCGGCCGTACGCCGTCCGCCCGGCACACTCCGCCGTCCGGGTGAACCAGGGGGCCGGCCGGTGGATCGCTCGCGCCGTCCGCCGCGGCCTCGCCACAACCTGGCGCGCGAGCCTTGACCGAAGGGCTCTACCTGTCGGTAACTTGAAGTCGTTCAGAAGAGAACCGTCGGAAGGGGCCGGGCGCGTGGCAGACCACGATCTCAGCGGGTTCGAGAAGAGCACGTTCACCCACGACGGTGCCACCCGCCGGATCCTGCGCCGGGGCACCGGCCCCGCGGTGATCGTCATGGCCGAGATCCCGGGCATCACCCCCAAGGTCATCGAGTTCGCCGAGCACGTCGCGGCGGCGGGCTGCACGGCCGTACTTCCGGTGCTCTTCGGCGAACCCGGTCGTGACGCGGATCCCGGCCGGGTGGGTCGGGCGAGCGCCGGCCGCTCCATGGCCTCGTCGCTGTGGAAGGTGTGCGTGAGCCGTGAGTTCACCCTGCTGGCCACAGGGCGCAGTTCGCGCGTCGTGGGGTGGCTGCGCGCACTGGCGGCCGCCGAACACGAGCGCTGCGGAGGTCCCGGGGTCGGGGCCGTCGGGATGTGCCTGACCGGCGGGTTCGCCCTGGCGATGGCCACGGACGAGCGCCTCGTCGCCCCCGTGCTGTCCCAGCCCTCGCTCCCGCTGGCCTGCACCGCGAGCCGCGCGCGCACCATCGACATCAGCCCCGAGGACCTCGCGGTCGTCCGCGGACGGTGCGAGCGCGAGGGGCTCCAGGTGCTCGGTCTGCGCTTCCGGGGTGACCGGCTCGTCCCCGGCGACCGGTTCGCCCACCTGCGCCGGGAACTCGGCGACGCCTTCGTCGCCGTCGAGCTGGACGCGGGCGCGGCGAACCCGGAGAGCGCCCTCGCGCCGCACTCCGTCCTGACGGAACATCTCATCGACGAACCGGGTCAGCCCACCCGGCAGGCACTCGACACCGTCCTCGACCTCTTCCGCACCCGGCTGCTGGGGGAACGCGAACGGGAACGGCCCGCTCCGGCCGTGTGACCGGAGGACCCTTTCTCCTCAGCCGCGTTCGGGGGCGATCACCGCGTCGATCTCCACCTCGACGAGCCACTCGGGATCGATGAAGCGGGACACCTCGACGAAGGTGGTGACCGGCCGGACGGAGGCGAACCGCTCCCCGTGCGCCCGCGCGGCCTCCCGCCATCGCGTCACGTCGGTGAGCATGACGCGGGTCCGCACCACGTCGGCCGGCGACGCCCCGGCCTCCCGCAGGGCCGCTTCGGCGATGTCCAGGCACCGGACGGTCTGGGCGTGGACGTCGCCGGGGCCGACGGTGGAGCCGTCGTCCCCGATGGGGGCGGTTCCCGCGACGGCGACGTACTGCCCCGTCCGCACCGCGCGGGAGAAGCCGATCCGAGGCTCCAGCGGCGATCCCGAGCTGACCTTCCGATGTATGTCGACCATCTCTTCATGCTGCCAGAAGCGTGAATGACGGGGCGTCACGCCCCTGGGCGCGTTGCGTGGACCGTCGGAGCGCCGAGTGGCAATCTGGACGATATCGCCGCAAATAACCATGTTCGCGAACTGTCCGTGCGCATGCCGTTCCACACCCTCCGCTTCCCAGGACAGTCCAGTGGTTTGTATATGTCGGTCACCGACGTATGGTGGGATCCGAAGATCCTTCCGGCGGCAGTCGTTCCTGCCCGCCGTCGGAGGATTCACGTTGCGATGGAGACGGAGTGCTCATGGCCACCAGGAAGAACCTCACCGCGAACCGGGAATCCCTCGTCCACAAGGTCCGCTACGCCGCGAGCCGTCCGCACCGCATCGCCCCGTACCTGAAGCGGGCCGCCCGTGACCGGTGGTTGGCCTTCAAGCACCCCGACCACGTCAGCTACTACCGGGCCGTGATGGCCTCGGACACCCGCCGCAATCCGGAGGCCGCGGTCGGCAGCCAGACCCACGAACGCTGGCTCGCGCTCGGGCGGATGCAGTTCGACTACCTCCTCGGGCACGGCCTGAAGCCCGGCGCCCGCATGCTGGACATCGGCTGCGGCAACCTCCGCGCCGGCTGGCGATTCATCGACTACCTCGACGCGGGCCACTACTACGGCATCGACATCTCGCCCGACATCCTCATCGCGGCGAAGCGGACCCTGACCGAGCGAGGGCTCCAGGCCAAGGTCCCGCACCTGACCCTCACCAAGAACCTGACGCTGGACTTCCTCCCCGACGGCTACTTCGACGTCGTCCACGCCCACAGCGTCTTCTCGCACTCACCGATCGACGTCATCGACGAGTGCTTCGCCCACGTGGGCCGGGTCCTGGCGCCCGGAGGTCACTTCGACTTCACCTTCGACCGCACCACCGGCACCGAACACCAGGTGCTGCGCGAGGACTTCTACTACCGCACCCAAACCCTCGTCGACCTCGCCGCCGGACACGGGCTGTCCGCACGCTTCATGGAGGACTGGGAGGAACTCGGCCACGGCCAGTCCAAGATCCGCGTCAGCGTCGCCGGATCCGACGTCGACGCCGAGGTCTGACCGCCCCGGCCCCGGCCCCGGCCCTCGTCGCCGTCGGATCAGGCGTGGCTCGCCGGGTCCGAGCGCCTACGACGCCACAGGCGCAGGGCCACGCCCATGGCCGCGAGCAGGACCAGGCACGGCAGCGCGGTGTCCTCGCTCACCACCCCCGCGAAGTGGCCGAGGACGAGGAACGGGGACGCGGCCAGGGCGAACCGACCGGGGGTACGGATCCCGGACAGCGCCCGGCCGCCCGCCAGGACCAGGGCGGCGGTCACGGTCACGGCGAAGCGCCACAGCGGGATCATGCCGAGCCCGCTCGCGTCGAGCAGGCCCAGCAGCACCACGAACAGCGGGGCCCAGAGCAGCAGCGCCACCAGCCCCGTCGTGGTCCTGATCCGGCAGGGCGGGTGCAGGTCCGGGGGGCAGAGCAGCGGGAGTGCGGCGATCGCCAGAGGCGGGGTCAGATACGCCAGGTGCGCCAACGGCATGTCCACGAAGCCCGGCAGGACGGCGATGACGAAGCACACCGTGCTTCCCGCGACCCCCGCGAACGCGGTCCGCGCGCCGACGGCGAAGCGCCCGCCGAGCGCCAGCACGGAGCCGAGGAGGGTCAGTGCGGAGAAACCGCTCATCGCATACCCGAGCGGGGCCTGGAGGTCCGGGAGGCCGGCGACGTACGCGAGGTTGAGCGTCGAGGCGAGCAGGAACGCGGCGTACGCGCCCGTCGCGGCCGCCGCGAAGGGCGCCGTCGCCGCGAACAGGCGCCCACCGCGATGCGCCGAACCCACGCCCAGGCGGAGCCGGAGCGCGTGCGCCACGATGTCCAAGGCTTCCCGCAGTCGGGTGATCGGGCCGGCGCCCTCGGTCGCCTCCCGATAGGCCTCGGCCACCTCGTCGCCGAAGGCGCGGCGGAAACCGGCGGGGTACAGGCGCAGCAGACGAGGACTCACGCCGTGGCCGTCTCGCCGGAGACGCCCAGCCGGCGCGCCGCCTCGCGCGCGGTCGCCGCGATCCGCTGCGCCTCGGCGGCCAGACTCTCCCGGCCTTCCGTGGTGAGGCTGTAGGTGCGGCGCAGCCGACTGTCGACGATCTGCTCCTCATGGACCTCGATCAGCCCCTGACCCAGCAGTCGCTCCAAGGCCCCGTACAGGGTGCCGGTCCGCATCTTGACGCGTCCGCCCGAGATCAACTCCACCTCGCGCGCGATCGCGTACCCGTGGCGGGGCTCGTCCGCGAGGGCGGTCAGGAGGAGGAGGGTCGGTTCCTGCATCGCACGATCACTCATGTCTGCATGGTAGGTCACCCACCGACATATGCCGCCCGGTGTGAGGCGCCACGGGGACGGACACCTCGCCGCCCTGCTCCTCATCGGGTCGGCGAGGTGATCCACGACGGAGGCGGTCCGAGCCCGCCGGGGCCCGGGCCCGCGTCCGCGGTCAGCCGCGGAAGGCCTCCGGGCGGGTCGGGGAGGCCTCGGCCAAGGCCTTGGTGACCGCGTCGACGCCTTCCCGCAGCCCGTAGACGGGGGTGTTCGGCTGCTGGCGCCAGGACTCGTCCAGGCCGCCCGCGTCGACGGTGTCGAAGCCGAGTTCCTCGATCAGGGCGCGTACCGTCTTCTTCGCGACCGCGTCGTCGCCCGCGACGGGCAGCGCCATCCGGTCCGCCGCGCCCGCCGGTCGGTGCCGGTCCAGGATGTCCTGGGCGTAGGTGCCGTTGAAGGCCTTGACGACGGGGTGTCCGAGGTGCCGCTCGGTCCAGCGGCTCTCGGTGAGGCCCTCGTCCTCGACGCCCGCGATCCGGCCGTCGCGCTCGCGCGGATAGTAGTTGCCGGTGTCGATGACGGCGAAGCCCTCGGCTGCCTCGTCGAAGAGGCCCGCCGGCAGGTCCGGAACCTTCTTGAAGGGGATCGTGACCACGACGATCTCGGCGCCGCGCGCCGCTCGCGCCACGGTGACGGGGGTGGCGCCGGTCTCCTCGGCCAGCGCGGCCAGGGTCTCGGGGCCGCGCGAGTTCGCCACGGAGACCTCGTGCCCGAGGGCCGTGAGTCGACGGGTCAGGTTGCCGCCGATGTTGCCCGCGCCGATGATGCCGATCTTCATGAGCTCTCCAGTGCGTCCGGGTTCAGTGTCGCGTCCGCCCCAACCTCCGCCCCGGGCCCCGCATTCCGCCCCGCGGTGATCGTCCCCCGGTCGAGCGATGCGTTCGCGCCGCCGTACGAGGGCCGGTCGGTGTGCCGGAGGGCCCCTGACCGGCCCGATACGGCCGAAGGTGTGGCCTTTCGGCCATTTCTCGCATTCCGCGAACCGGACGGGAGCGGGACGGCGTCGGTCCGACCTGGCCACCCGCAAGATCGTCTCCATCCGGGACTGCCCTCCCGCGTCGGGCGCGCGGGGGCCGCCTACAGTTCCCGCGTGAGGACACACCGATGATCCGGGGCCTGGGGTCGCGCCGCCCGCAGCCCGTGCCCGTCCACTGCGGCGACGGCCGCCATACGATACGGACCGCCCGGCTGCTCCTGTACACCCCCCGCGACCACTGGGACGTGGAGATGGGTGCCGCCGCCGGTGCCGACAGCGACGCGCAGCGCTGGTTCGGCTGGATCCCTGACTCCCTCGTCACCCCCGAGACCGCCGCGCATCTTCTCGGCATCCACGACGGAAACCGCGCCGAGCGGCTGCGGGCCTTCCCCAGGTCCGTACGGCGGGAGTTGGCCCGGCCGGTGGTGCTCCCGGACCCGGGCGCGGAGCAGCGGCTGCTCGCCGTCGACGCGGCCACGGGCTTGGTGGCCGGAATGAGTTCGCTGACCCCGGACAGCGGCGGGGCCATCGGCCTCTGGCTCGCCCCGGCCTGCCGAGGTCGGGGCCTGGGCACCGAACTGGTCACGGCCACCGCCCGGTTCGGCCACGAACACCTGGGCCTGCATTCGGTGTCCGCCGGCACCGAGACCGCCAACCACCGCTGCCGGGGAGCCTTGAGAGCCGCGGGCTTCGTGCCGTGCGAGGGTCCGGCCCTGCACACGCTCCCCGACGGCAGGGTCGTCGACTCCGCCTGGTACCGGCACGAAGCCGCCGGCACCGCCCGCTGCGCCGGCGTACCGGCGGCCGCGGTCAGCCGGGTGTGAGCGCGCGGGCGCCGCGGTTCAGGAGATCGCGTACCACTGGCTGGCCCAGCCGGTGTTGATGGTGCTCGTGGACTGTTCGGCGAGGTTCACCGTGGCAGGCAGCGAGGTCTGACCGGTCAGCAGGTTGCTGTACCGGAGGTTCGGGGGCGTCAGGCCCGCGTTGACCGAGATACCGGCGCCCGTGGACTTCAGGGTGAGGCCGTTGGTCGCCCAGGTGCCGTTGAGCAGCAGCGCGATGAAGTACGTGCCGGGAGCGGCGGTGAACGGCTTGCCGAGGGCGAACGGCTTGGCGATCGCGTCGGTCATCAACTGGGGGGAGATGTCCGGGGTGGTCGCGACAAGGGCGCCCTTGGCGTCGTACACCCCCAGGTAGCAGTTGGCGAGTTGGGCGTTCGGGTCGATACCGGCCAGGCCCAGCCACACGTTCGACCAGGTGATCTGCTCGCGCAACACGATCCGTACCAGGGTGACCCGGCCGCCGACCCCGGCCGACGACTGGGCGGTCACGTGCCCCGCGTCATTGGGGTCCCCGGTCCAGGCCAACAGGTTCTGGTCCTGCGGCCGGGGCCCCTCGAAGCCTGATCCGCCGCCGCTCTGCGCGGGCACGGTCGCCACGGAGCTCGACGCCGCGGGCCGGCTGTCTCCCGGGGCGGTACAGCCGGCGAGGACGAGCAGCGCTGCGAGCGCGGTCACGAGACCGGTCGTGGCGGTGGTGGTGCGGGTGCGCATGGTCCCCCCATGAGGTGCGGATCTGTCGACGGACATGATCACACGCCGCCGGTGCGCACCCGCCCCGCCCGTCGCGGAGCCCCGATCGCGCGGTCGGGTCCGGAAGCCGACGCCGCGCCGGCCGAACTCCGCCGGTTCCGTATCGACCGAATGGTAGGGGATGACCCGAGTCGTCCCCTGAACCGACCCTGCGGGCTTCCTTAAGGGAACTTGAAGAAGCCCGCCGGCGGGCGGATTTCACTGATCACAACCCTAGGCTCGGTCGCACCCCACCCCCTTCCCTCTGTGAGGTGCTACAGGCATGAGCAGCCGAACTCCCGCAACGCCGTCCCGCGTCGAAGCACGGCGGAAGAAGGCGATGCGCACCCGCATCGTCCTGTCCCTGACCGCGGCCGCCGCGGCGGTGGCGGTCGGCGTCGCCGTGGCCGATTCCGGCGGCGGTACGCAGGTGGACCAGCGGGCCGACGGCGCCGGCGGGGCGAAGTCCGGGACGCCGACCCCTGCGGACACGGCGGGGACGGCGAGCCCCACCGCTCCGGTCCCCGAGGTCACCGCCGATGCCGCGGCCGCCACGGGCTCGCTGCCGCCCGAGTCTCCGGCCGCCGAAGGTACGGGGTCGGCGGCGCCGACGAAGCCCGCGGCGGAGGAGAACACGTCGACCAGGTCCACCCCGGCCGGCAAGCCCCCGCGTACGTCCGGCGGGAGCACGGGCGGCGGTTCCGGCACCTCGGGCGGATCCGGCGGATCCGGGGGCTCGTCCGGCGGATCTTCCGGCGGCTCGTCGGGCGGTTCCGGCAGTTCCTCGAGCGAGGAGTCCGCCGTCCTCGCCCTGGTCAACAAGGAGCGGTCCGCCGCCGGATGCGGGCCCCTGACCGTGAACTCCAAGCTGGCCGCCGCGGCCCGCGCGTACAGCGACACCATGGCCCGCAGTGGTGTCATGTCCCACACCGGGCCCGACGGGTCCACCATGACCTCCCGTGTGGAGGCCGCCGGCTACGGGTGGTCCCGCCTCGGCGAGAACATAGCCCGGGGCCAGTCGGACGCCGACGCGGTCATGAAGGCGTGGATGAACAGCTCCGGCCACCGGGCCAACATCCTCAACTGCTCCTTCAAGGAGATCGGCATAGGCGTGCACAAGGGTGACGGCGGCCCGTGGTGGACGCAGGACTTCGGAACGTCGAAGTAGGAACTTGCTCCGCCACCCCTGACCCGCACCGCCCCCCATACCCCATACCCGCCACCCCCCCACCGGCCTCGCGGCATCGGCCACATCCCCCCGGCCGCTGCCCGGCCGCACACGTCCCCCGACCCGCACCCGGGTCGGGGGACGTCCGCGTGCCCGCCCCCCGCGCCGGGGGGTGCCGGGGGCGGGCACCCGTTGGACGGGGGAGGTGGTGACGCGCGGCCCGGTCCGTCCGCCACTATGGGGCCGTGCCTCGATTTCCGCGCTACCTGTTCATATGGCTGTCGTGCACGGCCACCAGCGTGACGGCCGTGCTCGCCACGGTCCAGTTCGTGGTCGGCTCCACCCGCCACACGCCCCCGGTGGCCCGGTCCGCGCCCATGGTCTTCGACTCACCGCCGGCGTGGCCGGCGGTGCAGAACCCCTCGCCGGGTACGCCGTCCCCGACCGCCTCCGCGTCCCCGAGCCCCTCGCCCACCGCGACCGAGGCCCCGACCCCCTCGGCTCCGTCCTCCCCGTCCACGAAGCCCTCGGCGACCGCCCGGACCGCCGCGCCCAAACCCGGCGTCGACTGCGGCAGCGGCGGGCCGGGCCTGCACACCGTCCCCTCGCAGGGCGGCAAGGTCACGGTGCGGTACGGGAGCCGGGGCGTGTGTCTGATCTCCGCGGTCCCGAGCCGCGGCTTCAAGGCCACCACCTCGCAGACCGACGACGACACCCTGACGGTCACGTTCAGCGGATCGGACCACCGGTCGGTCGTCACCGCGACCATCGACCCGGTGGCCAAGGCCAGCGTGCGCGAGACGTCGTTCTGACGGCGGTCCGGTCGACCCTTCGACCGCAGGGCGCCCCCAAGAGGGGCGTGACGACGGGGGCGTGACCGCTTCGGGCCGTCCGCACCGCTCGTCCCCCTGATCCCTTTCGCGAGGATTGCCTCCCCGTATGCGCTCATCGGACGGGTCCCGACGAAGCGGAAGGTGAGCTCTTCCTTAGGGGAACCTCAAGATCGCACTCAGGCGGTTCCCGGGGCCCGCCGCGGTCCTATGCTCACGTCAGCCGATCGGCCTTCGGCGCCCGGGCACACCGCCCCGGCGAACCGTCGGACCACCGGCTTCATCGAGTCGGGAGGCTTCTCGCCCTTCCCGTAGTTCTCCGCGCGCCTTGGGGTGTCTTCGCCATGACTTCTCGCATACACCGACCCGTCCGTGCCGGCCACGCCGCGCAGCCCCGCTCCGCCACGCCCCTGGGTGTTCGGCTGCCGCTCGTCGCCGCCGCCGTGGTCGCGGCCGGGCTGTGCGCCGCCTGCGGACCGTCCTCCGAGAGCGTCGGCTCCGCCTCGCCGACCACCCTCGGACAGTCGGCGGCCGCCCTCGGCCCCGCCACGCCGTCTGCCTCCGCGTCCACCGAGGCCTCCCCGAGCGCGTCGGCCTCGCCGTCGGCGTCCGCCACCACCCAGGCCTCCTCCTCGCCGACGCCCTCCCGGTCCAAGAGCGCCTCCACGGCCCCCAAGCCCGCCCGTACGTCCGCGGCGCCCGCCACCCCCGCCCGGGTCCCCGGGCCCGGCTACGACAGCTCCGCCGACGGGCAGAAGCAGGTCGACGCCGCACTGGCCGCCGCCAAGGCCGACGGAAGGATGGTGCTGCTCGACTTCGGGGCCAACTGGTGCGGCAACTGCAAGGCGGCCGACAAGGTGTTCGCCCAGCCGCAGACGACCGCGATCCTCGGAGCCTCGTACCACCTGGTCAAGATCGACATCGGTGGCAACAGCTCCGCCAACTCCGCGCTCCTGCGCAAGTACAGCCCCGGCGGCGGTACCTACACGATGCCCGTGCTGGTCGTCCTCAACTCGTCCGGCAAGGTGCGTACCGACACCCACACCACGGGCAACCCGTCCCTGACGGCGGAGGGGATCAACGCCTTCCTGCGCAAGTGGGCCGCGTGAGACCGGTCGGCCCGCGCGGGGCCCAGGTGCGTACGGCGGCCCTGGCCGGAGCCGCCCTCGTGGCGGCCGCGGCCGGTTGTGTCTTCGCCGCCGTCGGCTCCGTCGCCGCCGACGGCAGTCGCGCGGAGGCGGCGGCCGGCTCGGTGACCACCGCCGGCGCCGTGGTCAAGGCGGCGGCCGAGGCCGCGGTCATCGCCCCCGCCGACCGACCCGCAGCGCCCGCGACGGCGGGCGACGCGCTCGACGGGAAGCCGGTCCGGCTCGACGACTTCCGGGGACAGGTCGTCGTGGTCAACGTCTGGGGGTCCTGGTGCGGGCCCTGCCGCGGGGAAGCGGACGACCTGGCACGGATCGAACGGCGGACCCGGGACCAGGGCGTCCGGTTCCTCGGGATCAACACGCGCGACCCGGACCGCGCGGCGGCCCGCTCCTTCGTCCGTGCCCACGGCCTCGACTTCCCCAGCCTCCACGACCCCACCGGGGAGCTCCTGCTCCGCTTTCCCCCCGCCCTCCTCAACCCGCAGGCGATCCCGTCCACCCTCGTGATCGACCGCCGCGGCCGCATCGCCGTCAGCATCGGCGGCGCGGTCACCGAGGACGAACTCGGCCCCCTGATCGCCCGGGTGCTGGAGGAGACGGCATGACGACGGGCCTGGTACTCGCCGCCGCGGACACCCCCTCCCTCCTCCACGGGACCCTGGTCGTCGCCGCTCCGGTGGCGTTCCTCGCGGGACTCGTCTCCTTCCTCTCGCCGTGCGTGCTGCCGCTCGTACCGGGCTACCTCAGCTACGTGACCAGCCTGTCGGTCTCCGACCTGGCGGAGGCCCGCGGCGGGCGCCGCAGCAGGATGGCGGTCGGCGCCCTGCTCTTCGTCCTCGGCTTCACGGCGGTCCTCGTCTCCGGAGGCGCCCTCTTCGGGTACTTCGGCCGCACCCTGCTGGCCCACCAGGAGGTGATCACCCGGGTGCTCGGTGTCTTCACCGTGCTGATGGGGCTGTCCTTCATGGGGTTCCTGCCGGGATTCACCCAACGCGAGTTCCGCAGCCACCACCGTCCCACCCTCGGGTTGGCCGGAGCCCCCCTGCTGGGCGCGGTGTTCGCGGTCGGCTGGACGCCCTGCATCGGCCCGACGTTGGCCGCCGTACAGGCGCTGGCCTGGAGCGAGGCCGGCGCGGGCCGAGGGGCGCTGCTGATGGCGACCTACTGTCTCGGCCTCGGGCTGCCGTTCGTCCTGGCCGCGCTGGCCTTCCGGCGCGCCATGGGCGCCTTCGGCCTGGTCAAACGCCACTACGCGTGGGTCCTGCGGATCGGCGGCGGAATGCTCGTACTCGTCGGCGTACTGCTGGCCGCCGGGGTGTGGAACGACCTGGTGTACCGACTGCAGCTGTGGAGCGCGGACTTCACCACCGCCGTGTGAGCGGACGGACCCCCGTACCGACCCGATTCGATTCGTCTTCCCGACACAAGAGGCACAGAGACACAGATGAACCTTTCCTCGCGCATCACCCGTACCCGGACGACCCGGACCGTGGTCGCCCTCCTCTCCCTGGCCGCGCTCACGGCCTGCGGCGACCAGTCCGCCGACAAGGCCCCGGCCGCCGCCGCGGCGAAGGCGCAGTCGCCCACGACCACCTTCACCGAGAACGGGGTCACCGTCACCCTCTCGGTGGCCGACTGGCAGGCCTCGAAGGGCACGCTGACCGCCGTCTTCACCCCCGAGAAGAAGGGCTTCCACCTGTACAGCACCGAACTGCCGCCCACCGGCATAGAAGGCGTGGGCCGGCCGACCGCGGTGAACGTCACCGGTGTCCTCAAGACCGACGGGAAGTTGACGGCCGCCGCCGACGTACGGTCCATCACCGTCCCCGGCGTCGACGCCCCGATGCCCGTCTACCCGGACGGCCCGGTCACCACCACCCTGCCCGTCCGCGCCGATGGCAAGGGGGACGCCACGGTGCTGCTCGGCTACGCCAGCTGCAGCGCGAAGGAAGGCTGCACCATTCCGGTCGCCGACCACCCCGTACACCTGCGCCTCACCGACGACGGCCCCACCTTCGACACCCACTGAAAGGGGCGTGGACCGAACCCCTAAGGTGTGCCCATGCCCAGCGTCCTGGTCGTGGAAGACGACCCCAGCATCCGCCAGTCACTCATCGAGGTCCTGGCGGAGCACGGGTATGCCGTACGCAGCGTGGGCGACGGCTTCGGCGCCCTGCGCGAGGTCACCCAGACGCCCGTCGACGCGGTGGTCCTCGACCTCGGCCTGCCCGATCTGGACGGGGGAGACGCACTCCGCATGATCCGGGGCATATCGTCCGTCCCCGTCCTGGTCGCCACCGCACGCGACGACGAGACCGAAATCATCAAGCTCCTCAACGCGGGCGCCGACGACTACCTGGTCAAGCCCTTCTCCGGAGGACAGCTCATCGCCCGCCTCTCCGCCGTCCTGCGGCGCACCAGCCACGTGTCCCCCAACGGCACAGCCCACACCGCGCAGGGCGCGCGGCCCGCGCCGGCCGCCGACCCGATGGGGGCCACCACGGTGGGCGAGCTGGCGGTGGACCCCGGCGCGCGCACCGCGTACCTGGCCGGCCGGGAGCTCCACCTCACCCGGCGGGAGTTCGACCTCCTGGCCTTCCTCGCCCACCACACCGGCCAGGTCGTCTCCAAACGCCGACTGCTGACCGAGGTCTGGCGCGAGCCGTACGTCGACGACCAGACCGTCGACGTGCACCTGTCGTCCCTGCGCCGCAAACTCGGCGAGCGCGCGGCGGCCCCGCGCTACCTGCTGACGGTCCGCGGCGTCGGCATCAAACTGGTGGCCCCGCGGTGAGACGCTCACTGGCGGGAGTCGCGCTCGCGGTGACGTCCATGGTCGCCCTCTCCTTCCTCATACCCCTGGGCGCCCTGGTGATGTCGCTGGTCAAGGAGCAGAGCGTCACCGCGGCCGAGCAGCGCGCCGCCGCCCTCGCACCCGTCCTCACGCTCACCACGGATCCCTCCGCGCTACGGGAATCCGCCGCCGGACTCGACGAGGCCGAACACCTGGTCATCCACCTCCCCGACGCCCAGAGCCTCGGCGACTCCCAAGCCCCCGTGAAACTGCTCGAACGCGCCCAACAGGGACGCGAGTCCATCTCCCAGAAGACCCCCGGCGGATGGATCTGCCTGCAGCCGGTGGTCCTCCCCGGCGACCGGGTCGCCGTCATCGAGAACTTCGTCCCCGACGAGGAGCTGACCCGTGGGGTCAAGGCCTCCTGGGCGGTCATGCTGCTCCTCGCGATCGGCCTGGTCGGTGGCTCGGTCCTGGTCGCCGACCGGCTCGGCGCCAAGGTCGTCCGCTCCTCCAAGAAGCTCGCCCAGGCCTCGCACACCCTCGGTCAGGGCAATCTGGACACCCGGGTGGAGCCCATGGGCCCCAAGGAACTGCGCGACGCGGGCGTCGCCTTCAACGCCATGGCCCACCGCATGACCGAACTGCTCGCCATCGAGCGCGAACTGGTCGCCGACCTCTCCCACCGGCTGCGCACCCCGCTGACCGCGCTGCACCTGGCATCGGAACGGATGGCGGGCACACCCGAGTCGGCCAGGGTCGAGGCGGCGGTGCACGCGCTGGAGTCGGAACTCCAGGCCATCATCGCCGCGGCGCGCACCCCGCTCGCCGTGGGCCCGATGGGCCACGGCATGCGCAGCGCGGAGACGGGTTCGATCCCGCAGGCGACCGCGCCAGGGTCGACGGGGCCGACCGGCCCGTCCGAGCGTTCCCGCTCCGAGGTCGCCGATGTCGTACGGCGCCGGACCGCCTTCTGGGCCGTCCTGGCGGAGCAGCAGGACCGGGCCTGTTCCCTCGACATCACCCAGGAGCCCACGGCCGTCAGCCTCAGCGACGACGACATCGCCGCGGTGGTGGACGCGCTCATCGGCAACGTCTTCAGCCACACCCCGCCCGGTACCGCGTTCGCGGTCCGTGTCGCCCGTACCGCCCAGGCCGTGGAGCTGGTGGTGGAGGACTCCGGACCGGGCATCCCGGAACCGGACCGCGCCCTCTCCCGCGGCAGCAGCACGGGCTCTTCGGGACTCGGCCTCGACATCGCCCGCAGGGCCGCGGCCGTCACCGGAGGCTCGATGCGGATCGCGCACGCCCCGCGGGGAGGCGCGCACATCACCGTGGTCTTCGCCCTGGCAGCGTCCCTGCGCTCCGAGCGCGGCCCGCGCGGCTCACGCAGGCGCGCCGGATGGTGGCCGCGCAAGCGGTGACCGTACGCGCGCCCCGGGTCGGGAGCTGTGGCAGGATGCCGCGATGATCTCCAACTCGCCGATCCCGCACGTCGTTCCCGCAGGCCGGATGGCCCGGGCGGAGCAGCCCGTGCTCACGCTGTCCGGTGGGTGGGAGCTGCGCCCCTGGCAGGCGGACGACGCGGACGTCCTGTTCGCCGCCGGCCAGGACCGGACGATCCGTCTCTGGAACCGGCTGCTGGTGAACTCTCCCGAAGAGGCGCGGCAGAGGATCGAGCGCATGCGCCGGCGATGGCGGGCCGAGCTCGCCGCGATCTGGGCCGTCGCCCGGCCGGACGGTGCGCCCGTGGGCCTGATCGGCTGGGGCGACATCGACCTCCGGGGTGGTAGCGCGGAGATCGTCTACTGGCTGCTGCCCGCGGCACGCGGTGCGGGCGTCGCGGTCGAGGCGACCCGGCGGGTCAGCCGATGGGCGCTGGACGATCTCGGCCTGCACCGGCTGCGGTTGTGCCACTCGACGGCGAACCCGGCATCGTGCCGTGTGGCGGACAAGGCCGGATACACCTTGGAAGGCACCCAGCGCAGCGCGCTGTTGCACGCGGACGGCTGGCACGACCAGCATCTGCACGCCCTGGTCCAGGGCGACATCTGATCCTGCGGCGAACCGTCAGGAGGGTGGCGCGGTGGGAGGCGCGCGCTCGTGCCCGCCTCGTGCGGCGGGTCCGGAACCGGCCCCGTGGATTCGGGCCGAACCGTAGGGCGCCGAGCCGTAGACTCCGCCCGTGGACCCGGACGAGGTCCGGCCGTTGCGCGCCCCCGCGGTGAGGAGAACCCATGCAGGACCCTTCGGACTCGATGGAGAACGTCGAGCCTGAGCGCAGCGGTGAGAGCGATCCCACCGACCCGCCCGCCGCGGGCGATCCGATACCCGACGCGGACATCGACGCGGACATCGACGCGACGGCGGCGTCGACGGTACTGGCGGAGGTGCTCCCCGGCATCGCCGTGGTCTTCGGAGAGGTCCCGGCGGAGCTCGAACTCGGCTTGATCGACTTCGGGCTCGTGTCGGCCGCCGACCGGAGCCAGATCGCCACCGTCGTCGCCTCGATCGGAAACACGGCGACCCTGGCCGGCGGCCTCGGCACCGCGTTCGCCGGCGCGCAGGGGCTCTACAAACTCAGCGACGCGACACGGGCCCTCCTGCAGGCCGGTGGAACGCTCGCCGTCAAGGACGGCGCGAACCTCGGAACCGTGCTCTTCGAAGGCGGCTTCAAGCAGGCCCGCCTGATCCCCGTGACCGCCGTGAGCAAGCTGAAGGCCGCTGCCGAGATGGGGCAGGCGCTGGCCATGGTCGCCCTGCAGATGGAACTGAGCGAGCTCACCGGCCTGGTCGCAACCAACATCGCCCTGACGAGCCAGGTCCTCACGACCATCCGCCAGGGGCAGTGGTCCGAGCTGACAGGGCTCGTCACCACCGTCGATCGCGCGGTCGACCAGGCGCGGAAGGTCGGATCGGTTCCGACGTCCCTGTGGGAGAACGTCGCGGGAAGCGAAGCGGCGCTGAGCAAACAGCTCGATCTGTACCGGCAGAACGTCCAGGGCCACATCCGGAAGGTCCGGCGACTCGACCCACCTGCGCGCAGGGAGCACCTGGAGACGAACGCCGAGGCGATCGTCTTCGACGCGCACGCGCTGCTGTCGTCGATCAAGGCGTGGACCGGGTATCAGGCGCTCCGTGCCGCGCGGGCACGCGAGGCGGGACGCGAGGACGCCGACGAGGCCCGGCTCGTCGACGTCATCGTGCGCGACCTCCGCGAGGAGCTCGGCTCCGCTCTCGCCGAGACCCGGCGCCTCGTGGACGCGCTGACGCGGGAGCTACGCATCATCGCCGAGCTCCCCGGACGCGAGACGCTGTCCCTGCCGGGGAAGCGGCGGGACTCGATCGCCGCCCGCCAGACCTCCGCCCGTCTGCTGGAGGCGATCCAGCCGCTGGCCGACGTACTCCATCCGCCCGTCCCTCCGCTCAAGGTTCCGGAGGTCGTCTGCGCACCCGAATCGCTGGCCCTCGATCCGTACCTCCGCATCCTGCGATGGTTCCTGGAGGACGGCGAGACCCTGCGGCTCCTCGGCTTCCCGGACCAGGTCGACGCGCTCGGTCCGATGTCCGCGATCTTCAGCGGAGCCAAGGAGAAGCTCGCGGCGGCGAGGGACAAGGACAGGGCGGCGGCGAAGACGCTCGTCGTCGTCACGGACCGCCGCATCATCACGGCCAGGACGACCGCGTTCCTCGAACAGGGTGAGATCCGCCTGGACATCCCGATCGACCAGGTACGTTACGTCCGAGCGGCGACCACCACCCCGCAGGACAGGAGCGGGCGTCCGGCGGTCGATCTCATCACGCGCGACGACAACATCCGATGGCTCTTCCACGCCGACATCGGCACCGCGCAGGTCGACGCGCTCGCCGCCCTGCTCGCCGAGTCGATGACGATCCCGGACGCCGAACGCGAGGAGCTGCGAAGGCGACGCCACACCCCCATCGAGGCCGGTCCCGCGGCGGACTGACGACGGAAACCCGTCGTACGGCCGCGACGGCGCCGGCGTGACTCAGGACCCGGAGGAGCCGGCCCGGTCGACGCCCGCGGCCGGCGGCAGCAGCGCGGGGCGCTTCGCCGTGCGGCCGTCGCCGGAGGAGCGGCCCCGCAGCCGGCGGCCCAGCCAGGGGCCGAGGAACGCGGCCACCCAGCGCAGTTCGGCCGCCACGGTCGAGCCACCCGGTGCGGTCGGCCGCGGCGGCAGCGGGTGCGTCCAGGTGTCGTCGCTGCCGGGCAGGCCGACGGCGTGGGCGAGGGCCGCGGCGATCCGTTCGTGACCGACGGGGCTGGCGTGCAGCCGGTCGTCGGTCCACATCCGCGGGTCGGCCACGGCGGCCGGCAGGGCCGTCTCGGCGACGATGACCCCGTGGCGGGCGGCCGCCGCGCGGATGCGGTCGTTGAGGTCGGTGATGCGGGGCGCGACGGGCCGGGCGAGGGGCACGATCTTCCCGAGGTCGGGGAAGGTCACGGTCGCCACCTCGGCCCCGGCGGCCGTGAGCGCGGCGAACATCTCCTCCAGGTGCCCGGCGACCTCGGCGGCGTCGAACCGGGGCCGGAGGATGTCGTTGACCCCGGCGACGACGGTGGCCAGGTCGGGGCGCAGGGCCAGGGCGGGGCCCAGCTGCTCGGCGCGGACCTGCCCGGCGAGACGTCCCCGGACGGCCAGGTTGGCGTACCGGAGGCCGGGGTTGACGGCGGCGAGGTGTTCGGCGAACCGGTCGGCGAAGCCGCGCAGGCCCACGGTGTCGTCCCCGTCGCCGAGGCCCTCGGTCTGAGAGTCGCCCAGGGCGACGTAGCGCAGGTACTCACCGTTCGGCACGGGTCAGCCTCTCCTTCAGGATCGCCGCGCTGCGGCGGCACCAGTCGCGGTGTCCCTGTTCGAAGGCGAGGCCGCGCAGACCGGTCAGGTATCCGCCGATCCGCTCGCCGTGGAGCAGGAACTCCTCCTCGTCCATGTCGCCGCGCATCTTGCGCAACACCCTGCCGAGCAACTCGATCTTGGCGTCGGCGGCGACCGCGCGCGCTTCGAGCTGCGCGATCACCGGTTCGATGCCGATCCGGTCCGCGGTCTGGACCTTGACGAGGAGGTCGTCACGGATGACGGAGGACTTGAGCGGGGCCGCGGCGAACTCCTCCAGTTCGGTGCGGCCGGCCTCGGTGACCTGGAACAGGCGCTTGTTGGGCCGGGTCTCCTGGACCACCTCCCGGCCCGCCACCAGACCTTCCTTCTCCAGCTTGGCCAGCTCGGCGTACAGCTGTTGGGGCAGGGCGTGCCAGAAGTTCGCGACGCCGATGTCGAAGGACTTCGCCAGCTCGTAGCCGCTGAACTCGCCGTCCAGCAGTGCCGCCAGTACGGCATGTCGCAAGGCCATCGCGGTCGCCCTTCCCCTTCCTCGCCAACCCCTGCATCATACTCATGAATCTGACTAGTCACTTTCATGAGTATGAGGAGGGGCCGTGGCCATGGAGACTGCCGAACGCTTCCGCGCCGCTGTGGAGAAGCGGGATCTTGCCGCGCTGGAGGACCTGTTCACGGAGGACGTCCGGTTCTACAGCCCGGTGAAGTTCACCCCCTTCGAGGGGCGGCCCATGGTCCTGGGGCTCTTCGGGGTCCTCCTGCGCGTCTTCGAGGACTTCCGCTACGTCGGCGACTTCGAGGGCGCGGCCGAGACCAGCGTCGACGGCGAGCGGGCCCCGGCGGAGGTACTGCTCTTCCGGGCCGCGGTGGAGGGCCGGGAGATCCACGGGATCGACCTGCTCCACTTCGACGAGGAGGGCCGCATCAAGGAGTTCACCGTGATGGTCCGGCCGCAGTCCGCCGTGCAGGCCCTGGGACAGGCGGTCCTCGCCGGCCTGGTCGCCGACGGCCTCGCGTAGGCCGCCGCCGGACCGCCCGGGGCGGGAGCGGGCGGGCCGGTGGTGCGGGGGTGCGGACGGCCGTGGCCGCCCGCACCCCCGCGCCGTCACATCAGGACGGGGGACGGCGGGCCGTCAGGGCGCGCGGGCCCCGACGGCCTCGCCGCGGTGGTCACGGCCCGCAGGTCACAGCGCGCAGGTCACAGCCCGGAGGTCGGGCGCAGGACCAGGGAGACGAAGCCGAAGCTGTCCCGGTAGCCGCGCAGCCATTCGGCACGCCGTTCGTGGGACGTGCGCAGGATCTCGGCGGCGTTCGGGTCGGTGGGGTGGTCGAGGGCCCACGAGGCCAGCGAGCCCAGGCAGGACCACTCGTACGCGTCCAACTCCGCGCGCGTGCTGACATGGGCGTGTACGGGAGCCCACCCGTCGGCGGCGATGAGGTCCACGGTGGTCGCCAGGTCATGGAGCTCACCGAAGATCTCGACGGCCTCCGCGGACGGCTCACGCTCCCAGAAGCTCTCGCCGAGCAGCACGCGGCCGCCGGGAGCCAGGTGCTCCCGGGCCGCCGCGAGGGTCGGCAGCAGGCCGCCGAAGGCATGGGTGGCGCCGACGCTGACCACCAGGTCGAAGGGCCGTTCGGAGACGAACTCCGAGGCCTTCTGCCGGTGTACGACGAGGCGGTCCTCGACGCCGAGCAGGCCCGCCGAGCGGCGGGCCCGCTCCACCGACACCTCGGAGGTGTCGACGCCCTCGGCGTGCAGACGGGGGTGGGTGGCCAGGGCGCGCAGAAGCCATTCCGCGGTACCGCACCCCAGGTCGAGGACCCGCTCGCCGTCGCGCGGTGCGCCGTGTTCGAGCAGCCGGCGTACCGATGCGTCGTCGAGCGGGGCCTTTATGGGGTGGTCGGCGTGTGCGATCCCGGAGATCTGTTCATGATTCACCGGGGCAGCTTGTCAACGCCGACGCCCACGCGCACCTGTAATTCGTCGGTGACCGGAGATGCGGCCTTTCCCGGCGACGCCGCTACGGAGTCACCGGAGGGAGCTCCTCCTCCGGCACGGCCTCGACGAGACCCGAGCCGACGGGACACTGCGCTCCGCGCGTTCGACGCATGCATGAGGTGCCGCTTCCGTCCGATCACCGGACCTTCACGAGCTGTCGGCGGACCTCCGCTCCCAGGCCCGCGCGAACATCTCGTGCAGGGGGGCCGTCGGGAGCACCCGGCCGAAGGGGGCGCGGATCGAGGTGCCCCACAGCGGGCGCACCTGATGGCTCGCCAGTTTGACCGTCTCCAGCGGCAGGTTCGGGGCCTTCAGCTCGGTCCATTCCCCGGGCAGGAACACGGTCCGGCCCGCCCGTGCCCGCTTGGCCTCCATGACCGCGCCGGAGGCGAGGAGTTCCGCGCGGACCTCCTTGTGCCGCTTCGCGGTCCAGCCGTTCCACCGACGTACGTTCCGGTCGGTGGGCGTGGCCAGCGTCGCCACCTGGAGGTACAGCGCCGCCGCGTCCGCGCCCACTCCGAGCTCGGCCGCCACCCGGGTGACCAGCTCCGGACAGGACAGCCGCGGATCCGCCTCGTACGCACCGGCCGGGACCGGTCCGGAGCGGGCCCGGAGCATCATCCGCTCCAGCCCGCCACCGGCCAGCAGCGGCGCCACCCGGTCCCATTCCTCGGCGAGGTCCGTGACCTCGCGGACCCGCCGCCACACCTCGGGGTCGGCGACCGCCGCGGGCCGCAGGAACGAGGCACCACCGGGCGCGCACACCACCAGGGTCCCGGAGTCGTACGCGGTCACCGGAACCGGTCCTTCCTCCTCGCGGTCACCCATCGACACCGGCAGCAGCCCGGGCCCGAACCGCTCGGCGATCCGCGCCGACGTGTCCTGGACCCGGCCGCCGGGCAGCGCCAGCAGCAGCTCCGGGCGCGCCAGTTCGGCCCGCAGCCGCTCGTACACGTCCATCGCGCCCGCCACCGCGGGATCTCCGACGGGCCGGTCCGTCCAGGCCCACACCAGTGCGCTCGCGATGTCGGCGAGGTCGAGGCCCACCGGGGTGCCGTACGGCAGCTCCGGCCCGGCCGGGGGCACGGCCCGGACCCCCACACCGATGCCGTACGGGGTCGCCGCCAGCTCCCAGCCGGCCGCCTCCACGGTCGCGTCCGCCGCGGCCGCGTAACCGTCCGCCAGCCGCCGGGCCCACACCTCCCCGAGTCCCAGGTCGGTCTCCAGGGCGTCCGCCGCCTCGTCGTGGACGGCCGGCAACGGCCCGAGCAGCTCCCGCCACACCCCGGCCATCCGCTCCGCGGCCGCGTCGACCCCGCCCGGCCGCCACAGTGCGGCCGGGTCCTCGGGCAGGGCCGCGGCCAGCACGGCCCGCTGCCCGGCGCACCCGAGCCGCGCGCGCAGCTCCTCGTACGCCACGGCCGTCATCGCGGTCGCCCGGTACGGAGCCTTGCCCGCCAGGGCACGGTCCTCGTCCCGGTGGGACCGGCCGACCAGACCGGCCACGACGAGCCGGGCCACGGCCCGCCTGACACCGGTCAGTTCCGCGAAGCGCGCGGCCGCCGACTCCGGCACCGGGACGGGCCCGTGCTCCTCGACCGCCGCGACCAGGGCCCGCAGCCGGGCGGCGTCGTCCCGCCGCACCTGGACCGGGCGGGCCTCAGCGACGGCCGCCGGTACGGGATCACCGTCCGGGTCCTCGGCGCCGGGCGCCACGAACCAGCACGTCGCACCCCCGGCCCGCACCGCGGCGGACGCCACCGCCGTCCCGCCGGCCCGCAGTTCCTCCAGGGCGGCCGAATCGGACACGCGGCCCACCCACCAGCCGCTGCCCGCACGGGCGAACGGCTGGTCGGCCCAGGTGTCGAGGAGCGCGAGCAGGGCGGCCCGGTCCGCGTCCGGGGTCGGCGCCACCGCCGCCCGCCACGCCACGGCGTCGATCGAGCCCAGCAGCTGCGACCAGTCCCGCGGCGGCGCCGGCGGCGACAGTCGCCGCACCTCCTCCACGATCGTCCCCGCCAGGCAGGCACCGTCGGCGGCCAGCGCGTCGAGCGTCGCCGGCAGGGCCACGTCCTGGGTCCGGCGGTGCGCGTCGGCCTCGTCGTCCGTGATCAGCCCGAACAGCGCGGGCAGCAGCTCGGTGTCCCGGGCGGACCGGCGCGGCACGATCGGCGGCGCCTCGGAGAGAAGGGACACGCGCCGGTGCAGGGCCCGCCGCCGCTCCTCCACCCGGGCGGCGCGGCCGGCGACCGCCACGACCGCGTCGACCAGTACCTGGTCGGTGACCTCCGGCAACTCCCGGGCCACGGCGGCGCGCAGCGCCTCCGTATCGTCGAGGGCCGCCGAGAGCAGGGTGTCCGCCGTCCGCCGGTCCACGCCCCGCAGCGCCCGCGACCCGGCCGCGTCACGCGTGCGCAGCAGGTACCAGAAGGCGGGCGGCAGGGCCACGCCTCCCGACACGGTGGCCTTCCGGGGCGGCCTCACCCGCGGGTGCTTGGGCGAGTGGTGCCCCTCCAGCTCCCACAGCAGGACACCGTCGGCGGTGTACGCGCGCACGCCCGTACGGGTCTGTGCCTCCGCGAGGACCACGTCCTCCACCGCGCCCTCCGGGGCGGCCCACAGCCCCCACGGCTCCTGCCCCGGCCGGTCGATGTCGAAGCGCGCCGTCCGCCCGTCCACGCTCTCCACCAGATAGTGGTCGGGCGCGTGGTCGCGGTGCCGGGTACGGAACAGTACGCGCGTCCCGACCAGCCCGTCCCGACTGCCCAGCGGGGAGTCGGACAGCCCGGCGGGCAGCGGCGCCAACTGCAGCGCCTCCGCGGCCAGGCTCATCCCCACCTCGGACGGCTCCGCACCCGGATCGGCGCTCGGGGCACGGCCGGGGAAGTCCGGCAGCGGCAGGGCTCCGCGCCGCTCCCCGGTGACCGGGTCGACGACCTCCCACGGCTGCCGCCCGTAGATCTGGTTGGTCCAGATCCGGGAGCCGTCGCCGAGCAGCAGCTCCTCGCTGTCGATGCCCTCGGTGTCACCGGGCCGCAGCACGTGCAGCCCGCTGTGGCGACCGCCTCCGTCGGCGCTCTCGAACTGGAAGCCGTACGCCCCGTCCAGGCTGCCGCCGAACGGCAGCAGCCCGCCCACCTGCCGCGGCTCGAACGGCTCCTCGGGGCGGTCGGCCCAGACGGCGGTGTCGCAGAACGGCGGGTTCGCCTTGAGGCTCCAGCTCACCAGGAAGGAGCCGCCCACGTAGTGCACGGCGAACAGGGTCGCGCCCTCGGGAACCGTGAACCGGCAGGAGCCCCGCTCCCCGTCGGGGGCGACGGCGACCGCACGGTCGCGGCCGAACACCGTCAGCACCGGCCAGGTGCAGGTCACTCCGGCCACGCCGGGCAGCGGGGGGCGCACCGCCACGCGCGCTCCGTCGCCTCCGTCCGTCGCGGGCTCCACGCGCTCCGCGGGCCCTGCCGTCTCCGCGAACCCCGCGTACACCGACTCCAGGGCCGGCCAGGCCAGTTCCTCGGGCAGACCGGCGGCGAGCGAGCGGCGCAGCGTGCCCGCCGCACCGGCCCCGGCGAGGGCGTCGACGATCCCGCCGAGAGCCGTCACCGTCGGCCGGTCCAGCAGCGTCTCCAGCTCGGCCATGGCCTCCTCGGCCCCCGCCGTACCGCCGCCGCCGACGGTGTCGACGAGTTTGCCGACCCGGACGGCGACCTCGTCGGCGATGCCCGCGTTGCCCGGCAGCAGGGTCACCGCCGATCCGGGGAGGCGCCCGTGCGTCGACCAGTGGTCGGGGAGCAGATCGGTGTGGACCGTGCCCTCCAGCCGGGGGCCGAACACCGGGTCCGCGGCCAGGGCGACGAGGTCCCGCCGGGACCGGTCCCCCCAGAAGCGCATCCGCACCTCCGGGCCGGGGTCGACCACCGCGGCCCCGGCCGCCAGGCAGGCGTCCAGCACGTCCGCGTCGAAGCCCTGGTAGTGGTACCGGGTGGTGTGCACCGTCAGCGGGGTGCCGGCCGTCCGCAGGCGCGGCCCCCACCGGCCGATCAGGTCGAGGAACTCCGCCGGCAGCGGCTGCCGGGAGACCCCGCCGCCGGACTGCAGCGCGTACTGGTACATGCGGACGAACTGTCCGACCCAGTGCGGCAGTCCGCCCTCCGGTACCACCCGCCCGGCCGCCATCGCCTCCGTCGCCCCGCAGCCGATCAGCATCCGTAGCCAGGCTCCGCCGTCGGTGGGCCCGGTCGGGAACACCTCGACCAGTCCGGCCCGCACGGCGTCCGTCGGCGGATGGGCCGTCAGGACCGGCTCCGCGGCGCTCAGCAGTGCCTCGGGCACCGACTTCCCGCGGGTGACCGACAGGATCGCGCCCACCATCCGCGCGGCCTCCCCGTCCCCGTGCCCGGCCGCCTTGGCCGACGCCCGGACCCGGCGCACCAGATCCGCCGGCAGGTCCGCCCGCGAGCCCGCCCACGCGGTCAGGAACGCCTCCAGGGCCGTGTGCGCCGCCGTCGGATCCAGCGTCTCGGCGAGGAAACGCTGGTGCGCCCCGAACTCCTTGGCCGGCATGGCCCCGCCCGCCGCGAACAGCAGGGCGTTGGCCCGGCGGTAGCCGGGATCCACCGGCAGCCCGTGCTCGGCCTCGGCCGCGCGCGCCGCCGCGTACGCCCGCCCGCCCGGCCGGCTCCCGTGGCCGATCAGCCGATGGCCCACCGTGTCCCAGAACCACGGCAGGTGCGCCGGCGGCAACCGCCGCGCCCGCGCCGTCATCGTGTCGACGAACCGACCGGGCTTGTCGCGGGACCGGCCGAGTTCGGTGTACATGTCCTCGACCAGCTCCCGCGCCACCGCGGCCGCACCCGGGTCGTGGGCGGCGACCCAGTCGGCGTACGTGGTCGAGGCGTGCGTACCGGAGGCGGGCAGGAGGGCATCGAGCGAGACGATCATGCTTCGCATCGTCGCACGGGCCACCGACACGGCCCGGCCGGGCCCGGGACATCGGGCCGAGGCACCAGGGCTCTGCCGGGCCACGTCCGCCGAGCGAAGGGCGCCGGGCCACGGGCGCCCGGCCTTCCTCTAGAGTGCTTCCGTCCCGTACACGTGACTGTGACCCCGGCCGGGCGGCGCGTGCCGACCCGCGCACGGGCCCGAGCGAGGAGCAACCGTGACCGACCTGGCGTCCATATCCCTGCAGCAGGAGATCGCCCGCGATCTCCAGGTGAGCGCGTCCTTCGACGTACGGCAGGAGATCGAGCGCCGAGTGGCCTTCCTCGCTGAGCGGCTGACCTCCGCGGGCCTGCGCGCACTGGTCCTGGGCATCAGCGGCGGAGTGGACTCCACGACCGCCGGCCGGCTCTGCCAGCTCGCCGTCGAGCGGGCCCGCGCCGCCGGACACGAAGCGACGTTCTTCGCCATGCGCCTGCCCTACGGCACCCAGGCCGACGAGAAGGACGCGCAGCTGGCGCTGGACTTCATCCGCGCCGACCGGGTCCTGACGGTGGACGTGAAGTCCGCGAGCGACGCCGCCCTGGAAGCGGCGCTGGCCGGCGGCACGGTCTTCCGCGACGCGCACCACCAGGACTTCGTGCACGGCAACATCAAGGCCCGGCAGCGCATGATCGCCCAGTACACGGTGGCGGGCGCGCACGACGGTCTGGTGGTCGGCACCGACCACGCCGCCGAAGCCGTCTCCGGCTTCTTCACCAAGTTCGGTGACGGTGCCGCCGACGTCGTCCCGCTCACCGGCCTCACCAAGCGACGGGTACGCGCCCTCGCGCAGGAGCTGGGCGCCCCCGCCGAGCTGGTGCACAAGACCCCGACCGCGGACCTGGAGACGCTCGACCCGGGCAAGCCCGACGAGGACGCGCTCGGCGTCACCTACGACGACATCGACGACCTCCTGGAGGGCAAGCCCGTCGAGGGGACCGCCTTCGCGGCCATCGTCACCCGCTACCGCCTCACCGAGCACAAGCGACAGCTGCCGATCGCCCCCTGAGTCGCCCCGCGTCGGCCCGCGTCGGCCCGGCATTGAGCCGAACGGCTCAATGCCGGGCCGACGGCGAGCCCCGCCCGCACCGCCGCACCTATCGTGGGAAAGACCTCATGATCGGGCGGCGGCGTGCGAACAGGTGGACGTGGACGGATCCGGGATCGACTACCAGGCGGTCTTCCGAGCCCACCCGGGCGCGGTCGCCCTGCTCACGCCCGACCTGGTCTACGTGGACGTCAACGAGTCCTTCGTGGCGACCTCCGGCCGCACCCGCGAGCAGCTCATCGGCCACTACCTGTTCGACGTCTTCCCCGACAACCCCACCGATCCCGCGGCCACCGGCATGCGCAACCTGCGCGCCTCCCTGGAACGGGTCGCGTCCACCGCCGAGCCCGACACGATGGCCGTGCAGCGCTACGACGTCGAGTCCCCCGACCGGCCGGGGGAGTGGCAGGAGCGGTACTGGAGCCCGATCAACGTAGCCGTCCTCGCCCCCGACGGAACCGTGGCTCTCCTGCTGCACCGGGTGGAAGAGGTCACCGAACTGATCCGGGCCCGTGGCGGCCCCACCGACAGGGACCGCGCCGCCGAGGTCCTGGAGGCCGAGCTCTACACCCGCGCCCGGGAGCTCCAGGCGGTCAACGAACGCCTGCGCCGCACCCACGCCCACGAGCGGGAGGTGGCCCTCCACCTCCAGGAGTCGCTGCTGCCCGCGCCGCGACCGCTCGGCCACCATCGGGCCGCCGTGCGCTACCGGCCGGCCACCGAGGCCCTGAACGTGTGCGGCGACTGGTACGACCTCGTCGACCAGCCCGGGCGTACGGCCCTCGCCGTCGGTGACGTCGTCGGCCACGGACTCGGCGCGGCGGGCGTCATGGGCCAGCTCCGTAGCGCCCTGTCCGCCGCCTCCCGCGTCGCGGAGGGCCCGGCCCAGGCCCTGGAGGTCCTCGGTCTGTACGCCCGCGACGTCGAGGGCGCCGAGTCCACCACCGCCGTGTCCGTCTTCATCGACTGGAAGAGCCGCACCCTCGCCTACAGCAGCGCGGGTCACCCCCCGCCCGTCCTGTGTCACCCCGACGGGACCATCACCTTCCTCGACCAGGCCACGGACCCCCCGCTCGGCGCCCGACCCGAACACACCCGCCGCCCCGAGGCCCAGGTCGCCTTCACCGAAGGCGCCACCCTCGCCCTGTACACCGACGGCCTCATCGAACGGCGCCGTGAGGACATCGACGTAGGCCTGGGACGGCTCGCCGAAGCCCTCGTACGGCACCGCGGCGCCGGGCCCGACGCCCTCGCCGACGCCCTGCTGGCCGAGCTCATCCCCGAGGTCGGCGTCACCGACGACACCGCGCTGGTCATCCTCCGCCTGTGACGGCCGGTCCACGCCGGAATTCGAAGGCGTCCGCGGCCCGGGCTGCATAGGCTCGGCCCATGCCGAGCCCAGCACTCCGACGCGTCAACACCTTCCTGGCGGACTTCGCCCGCCGCCAGGCCGCGCGCACCGTGGCCCTCCCCGGAGGGTTCGCCGTGTACGACGACGCGTTCGCACAGTCCCGTGCGAACAACCAGGTCGTCATCGACGCGGCCGTCGACCCCGAGGCGCTGCCCGCCCTCGCGGAGGAAGCCCTGGGCCGGCTGCCGCACCGGCTGATCTCCGTACTCGACGACGACACCGGCAAGGCGTGCGCGGAGCCGCTGCTCCGGGCCGGGTACACCCACTCCACCTACCTGGTGATGCTGCACACCGGCCCGGTGCCCGACGCCGGACCCGCCCAGGAGGTGGACCTCGACGCGCTGCGCGTTCCGCTGACCCGGCGCTGGCGGGGCTTCCTCCCGGACGTCGACGACGAGGTGCTGCGCCAGCTCGTCGACCGGCGCGAGGCCCGCCGGCGCGGGGCGGACATCGTACGGTTCATCGGCGCCCGCACGGAGGCGGGCGAGGTCGCCTCGTGGGCCGACCTCTACGTCGACCGGGCGACCGGCACCGCCCAGATCGAGGACCTGATCACCTCGGAGGCCCACCTCGGGCGCGGCTACGCCGACGCCGTCCTGGCGGGCGCCCTGAGCCGGGCCGCCGCCCACGACAGCGACTTCCGCTTCCTGACCGCCGATGCCATGGACTGGCCGCGCCACTGGTACGAGCGCCGCGGCTTCGTCGTGATCGGCCACTCGCACGCCTTCGAACGCGGCTGACGCCCGAGGCCGTCAGGGGCGCGGGTGGAGGGGGACCGGGACGCGGGGCAGGTCGATGCCGAAGTGGGTGCGGTAGGCCGCCAAGACCTCGGCGTCGTCGGTCAGGGTCCGCTCGGTCCGTTCCCCGTCGGCCGTGACCGTCAGGACGCGGTCGCTGAGGGTGGTCCGGCCGGCCTCCGTCAGCAGTGAGCACACCGGCTTGCGGGTGAAACCGGAGGCGGGTGAGGTGCTGTGCCACCACGCGCCGGTCACGAAGTCGGCGAGGACCCGGGGGCGGGCCTCCAGCCGGTACCGGGGCACGCCGTTCTGGAGGACGTCGAGGTCCCCGGCACGGCCGTCGACCGGCACGATCCGGAACGCGCCGCCGGGGTCGCTCTGCTCGCCGGGCTCGTCGAACGCCAACGGGAAGTGGCTGTGGTCGCCGAAGCCCACGTCCACCAGCCACGGACGACCGTCCTCGCACTCCACGCGCAGCGCCAGGTGGTCGTACGGGATGCCCGGTCCGCCGTCGGCCGAGTGCACCCGGGCCTGCAGGAGTTCCACCCGGTACCCCAGGGACCGCAGCAGCAGCGCGAACACGCCGTTCAGCTCGTAACAGAACCCGCCGCGACCGCCGTGCAGCAGCTTGTCGAGCAGCGCCTCGCCCTCCAGCACGATCTCCTGTCCGAGGTGGATGGACAGGCTCTCGAAGGGAACGGTCCGCAGGTGCCGCAGGTGCAGGTCGCGCAGGGCGGCCGGACTCGCCGACCCGGGCCGCTCGGCCCCGATCCGCCGCAGGTAGGCGTCAACGCGTGACGCGGAGAACTCTTCCATCCCACCAGTCTCGCAACCCGCCCCCCGCCCCGGCCATACCCGGCCGGATCCGGATCCGTATCCCGATCGGGAAGCGGCCCGCACCCTGTCTCGGGCGATGCCTGCCGTTGTGGAGGGCGGGTGCGGGCTTGGGGCCGATCTCAGGGGAGGGCGCTGGACACGCCGTCGACGATCATCATCCACATGGGCTGGGCGCCCGTGCCGAACGCCGAGGCGAGGGCGTATCCGATCGCCGCGTCCGCCGGGCGGATCTCGCGGTCCTCCCGCCATTCGGCGATGACCGTCTCGTCCCCGTCGGAGGAGAAGTCGCCCAGGTGCGTCCCGTCGCGGGTCAGTCGGCTGCTGGGGACGGAGTCCGGGACCAGGCGGTAGTCGGCTCCGGCGTACGTCACGTCCACCCGGTACGAGTGCCTGCTCAGTCGGCCCTTCGCCGGCTGGAGCTCGACCGCCGTGTCGTCGACGCGCATCGTGAGGTGCGCCGGGTCGCGGGTCCCGATGCCGATCTGCGGGTCCGCCTCCGTCGCCGGGGCGCGCTCCACGGTCACGTGGGGGATCGCCTCGCCGTCGACCTCGATGCGGTCCTGGCCGTCCTGGCGGACGGTGATCGCGCCGAAGTGGGTGTCCTCGATGGGGGCTCGGTCTGTCTCGTCGTTCACAGGTGTGCGTCGCTTCGGTGTGTGATGAACTGCCGGAAGGCAAAAGGGATTTTCCGTATCACCCTACCGGTTGTGATCATGCTGCGGGCCGAACCCGGAGGAGCGGTGGATCAATCGCGCTTCCACACCTTGGCGACGGCCTCCAGGTAGTCGTCCTGGCCGTCCTGGATGTCCGTGACCTGGAGGACGAGCAGCAGGTCGGAGGAGACACGGACGCAGATCAGGTCGTCGACGCCCCACTCGGCGTCCTCCACGAGCGATCCGTAGTCCGAGCTCCGCTCGTCCGCGAGGCAGTCGCTGTTCAGTTCGGCGTCCCCGGACTTGAGCACCAGGATGTCGTCCCCGGCGAGGTCCCAGTCGGGGTGCAGGTCGACATCGAAACCGTCCCCACCCGCGCCTCCGAGAGGTCGGTGGCGTCGATGCCGTGGCCGGTGGGGAGTTGGATCTCCGCCTCGTCCGACATGGACCACCCGTCGAGCGGGTCCGTGCTCTCCGGCGCCGGATCCGTGGGGGTGCCGCCGCTGTCGTCCTGGGAGACGTAGCGTTCGGCCGCGTCCTTCCCGTTCTGCACGGCCGTGTACACGAGTGCCCCGATCGCCGCGGCCACCACCACCGCGCCGGCCGCGACGAAGGGCGCCGTACGGAACCGGGCGCTGGCCCCGGCCGGGCGCGGGCCGTATCCGGGCGTGGTGGCCGGGTAGGGCCCGGCCGCCGCCACGGGGTCCACCCGCGTCGGCGCGTACCTCGGGGGCGCGGTGGCCGTCAGCGACGGGTCGGAGTCCGCCTCCAGCGCCGAGGAGGCGCGCGCGAGCAGGCTGTGCGCGACCGGGGCCGGCAGCCAGTCCGAACCGACCGGGCGGGCGTCGTCCGCCTCGGCCGACAGTTCCGTGAACAGGGCTTCCAGGGAGGGCCGTTCCGCGGGGTTCTTCGCGAGGCAGCGTCGTACGAGGTCCCGCGCGGGCCCGGAGAGGTGGTCCAGCCGAGGTTCGGAGTGCACGACCCGGTAGAGCAGGGCCGGGGTGGCGCCGGTCCCGAAGGGGCTCTCACCGCTCAGCGTGAAGGCCAGTACCGCCCCGAAGGAGAACACGTCGGAGGCGGTCCCGACCGTGCCCCCGGAGGCTTGCTCGGGCGACATGAAACCGGGGGAGCCGACGGTCATTCCGGTGCGGGTCAGCGCGCTCGCCTCGGTGGCCCGCGAGATCCCGAAGTCGATGACCCGGGGCCCGTCGGGCCCCAGCAGGACGTTGGACGGTTTCAGGTCGCGGTGCACCAGTCCGGCGGCGTGCACGGCGGAGAGGGCCGCCGCCAGCCCGCGGGCCAGGGCGAGTGCCGAGGCTTCGGGGAACGGCCCGTGTTCGGCCACCGCCTCGGCGAGCGACATACCGGGTACGAAGACCGTGCTCAGCCACGGTGTCGGATCGTCCACGCCGGCGGCGAGGACCTGTGCGGTGTACCGCCCGTCCACCGCCCGCGCGGCGGCGACCTCGCGGGCGAACCGGCGTCGGAACTCGGGATCCCGGGCCAGTTCCGGATGGACCACTTTGACGGCCACGCTGCGTCCGCCGGGCGTGCGGGCCAGGTAGACCCGGCCCATGCCGCCGCTGCCGAGTCGTGCGACGACGTGGTAGGGCCCGACCTGTGTCGGGTCACCCGGTATCAACGCGTCCACTCGGCCCCCCGCATCGCGCCTGGTACGGCCGAATTCTAGTGGCCTGAACCATGGTCATGCAGGGGTTCCGAGGCGTTCGGGGACGCGGTGCGGTTCGTTGTTCGGCGTGGTTCCGCACGGCCGTCCGACCTCGCTCGACGCAGTTCAGGTCAGGCCCCAGGACCACGTCCCGTCGGCGGTGACGAGGCAGCCGAGGACGACCAGGTCGGCCAGGCCCAGGGCGATGCCCAGACGGGCCCGGCCGGGCCTGGTCGTGCGCCGCCGTAGGGCGAGGGTGCCGAGGACGACGGCGGTCGGGCCGAGGATCAGGTTCATCACCAGCAGCCCCACCAGGCCGAGGACGAAGCCGGTGACGGCCATCGCGTCGGCGTCACGGCCACGGCCACGGCCACGGCTACGGGTATGGGTAGGGGCCGTGGGTCGGGCTTCGGTACGGGCCCGGGTGTCGGATCGGGGCAGCGGGCTCATCGCACACCCCCGCGTCCGTGGTCGAGGCCTCCGGTCCGGCGGTGCGCCGCGAAGCGCTCGCGCGTGGCGAAGAGGGCGAGCCAGAGGGCGATGGCCAGACCGGCGACCATGCTGACGGGCGCGGGGACATGGGCGACGGCGCCGAGGACGACACCGAGCACCAGCAACGCACCTACGAGGAAGAGCATGAGACGTCCTTCCATTCAGGTAACAGTTGTTCACTGACTACCCGGTTCAGTTGTCGTCATGCTGGCGGCGCGCAAGTGTGACGCGGTTGACTTCGCGTCATGAGTTCGGACATCGGCCTTCGTGAGACCCGACGCCTCCGTACCCGACGCGCCCTCCTCGACGCGGCCTTGGCCGAGTTGACGGACCGCAGCCTCGGCAGCCTCGGCCTCAGAGAGGTGACCCGGGCCGCAGGTGTCGCCCCCACCGCCTTCTACCGGCACTTCCGGGGCATGGACGAGCTGGGTACCGCACTGGTCGAGGAGGCCCTGGCCAGCCTGCACGCGACGGTGCGGGACATCCTCGCCGCGACCGGCGACGCCGGTCGGCGCGGCGACGCCGTGGTGCGGCTCGTCGCCGAACTCGTGCGCAGCCGGCCCGCGCACGTCCGCTTCCTGGTCCGCGAGCGCCACGGCGGGGTGCCCGCGGTGCGCGACGCCATCGCCGGGCACCTCGACGTGCTCGCCGACGAGGTGGGCGCGGCCCTCGCGGCCGATGACCTGGGCGCGGGCTGGGACGCCGACGACATGACGATGCTGTCCCGGCTGTTGGTGGATCACATGTTCATGACGGCCTCGGCGTTCCTGGCCGCCTCCCTCCGGGGCGAGGACTGGTCGGCGGCCACCGGCACGGCACGGGCCCAGCTCCGACTGATCCATCTCGGACGCGTGAACTGGCCGGGTTGAGGCGGGCGCCGCACCGAACTCCGGCCGCCTCAGCGATCGGCGCTCGGGCGGCGGCTCAGTCGGCCCGGCCACCAGGCCGCCGGGCCGATGTCCAGGACCAGGGCGGGAACCAGCAGCGAGCGCACGATCAGGGTGTCCAGGAGGACGCCGAAGGCCACGATGAAGGCGATCTGCACGAGGAACGCCAGCGGGATGACGCTCAGCGCGGCGAACGTCGCGGCGAGGACCACCCCGGCGGACGTGATCACCCCGCCGGTGGCCGTCAGCCCCCGCGTCACCCCCTCGCGGACACCGCGGCGCAGCGACTCCTCACGCACCCGCGACATGAGGAAGATGTTGTAGTCCACCCCCAGGGCGACGAGGAAGACGAACCCGTACAGGGGGACGGACGAATCCGTGCCGCTGAACCCGAACACGTGGCGGAAGACGAGGGCGGACACGCCCAGGGTGGCGAAGAAGTTCAGGGCCACCGTCGCCACCAGCAGCAGCGGCATCACCAGGGAGCGCAGCAGCGCCACCAGGATGACGAGGATGATGGCCAGCACCACCGGGACGATGACCTCGCGGTCGCGCTCGGCGGTCTTCTGCGTGTCGTAGGCCTGCGCGGTGTAGCCGCCCACGAGGGCCTGCCCGCCCGGCACCTGATGGACCGCCTCGCGGAGCCGGACCACCGTCTCCTTCGCGGCCGCGCTGTCCGCCGGGTCCTTCAGGACCACGTCGATCCGTACCCGGCCGTCCCGCTCGCCCCGCACGACGGCCGAGTCCACCCCCGGCGTACCCTCGGCCTGCTCGCGTACCCGCGCCTGCCGGTCGGCGGCGGCGATCACGACGGCCGGATTGCCGGCCCCTCCCGGGAAGTGCTCGCCGAGTACCTTCTGCGCCGTCACCGAAGGGGCCTCGTTCACGAAGATCTCGTCGAGCGGAACACCGCCCGAGTGCAGCGTCGGCGCGAAGGCGGCGCACGCGAGCAGGCCCGCCAGAGCCACGGCCCACACCCGCCGGGGAGCGCCGCCGACGAGGGCGGCGATCCGGCTCCAGATCCCGGCCGAGCCGCTCTCGGCGGTCACGTGCGCCGGCCAGTAGGCCTTGCGCCCCAGCAGCACCAGCGCCGCCGGCAGGAAGGTGAGGGCGCTCGCCACCGCGCAGACGATCCCGATGGCCCCGACGGGCCCCAGCGCCCGGTTGTTGGTCAGGTCGCTGAGGAACAGCGCGAGCAGGCCCAGGGCCACGGTGCCCGCGCTGGCCACGATCGGTCCCCAGGACTGCCGCAGGGCCGCGCGCATCGCGGCGTAGCGGTCCTCGGTGTGCCCCAGTTCCTCACGGAAGCGGGCGGTCAGCAGCAGGGCGTAGTCGGTGGCCGCACCGATGACGAGGATCGAGAGGATCCCCTGGACCTGCCCGTCGACCCGGACCAGATCCGCGCGCGCCAAGGCGTAGACGATCGCGCAGGCCAGGGAGAGGGCGAACACCGCTCCGATGATGATCAACAGCGGCAGGAGGACGCTGCGGTAGACGAGCAGCAGGATGACGAGAACGGCCGCCAGCGCCACGCCCAGCAGCAGTCCGTCGATTCCGGCGAAGGCCTGCGACAGGTCGGCCCGGGTGGCCGCCGGTCCCGTCACGTGGAACGTGGTGGCCGCGACCCGGGAGCCGGCTTCCCGGATCTCGGCGACCGCCGCGGGCAGCTCGTCGCCCAGCGCCGGGTCCAGGGGGACCACCGCCTGCAGCGCCCTGCCGTCGCGCGACGGCAGGACCGGAGAGGCCGAGCCGGCGGTCCAGGGCCGGCCCTCCAGTGAGGCCAGTGCGGCCCGCGCGGAGGCCGTCTGGGCCGGGGTCACCTTCGCGGCGCCGTCCGCGGCCCAGACCACCACGGCCGGCAGCGACTCCTCCTGCCGGAAGGCCTCCTGGGCCTGGGCGACCTTGGTGGATTCGGCACTGCGGGGGAGGAAGGCCGCCTGGTCGTTGGTGGACACCTCGCCGAGCTTCCCCGCGTAGGAGCCGAGGCTCCCCCCGACGCCCAGCCAGACCACGAGGAGGAGGACGGGCACCAGCCACCGGGCCGGTCGGGGCGAGGCGCGCATGATGCTCCTGAGTCAGGTGGGGGTGGACGGGCCATGGGCTCGATGGTCCAGAGTGGCCACGGGTGAACCCGGAAGGCGGCCGGACACGCCCCGGAGGTCGGGTGGCTCACCCTCCCCGCGGCGGCGCGCCAGGGCAACGTGCAGCGTTTCTGCATCACTTGCCGCCCGGCGGACCGGGCCCCGGGATCGCTCGTAGGGCGGCTCGCCCCTCGCTGAACGACGGCGACCGGGATCCGTACGAACGCGAGGCCAGTACCTCGGACCGGGCCTGCCTGAGCCGCCGAAACCTGGGCAGACGGCGAGGTGGGACGGAAGGAGGTCCACGATGCCCGGAATCCGCACATGGCCCGGCCGCGTGAAGGCGGGGGTCGCCGCGCTCGGGGAACGCCGCGCACAGGCGCTCGACGAGGCCGAACTGTCGGCGGAACGGGAGCGCGCGGCCGAAGCGCACCGCAGGCGTCCGCGAGACCCGGACCCCGCCCGCGCGGTGCCCTGGGGCATCCGGGTCGCGGCCGAGGCCGGCTGGCGGTTCCTGGTGCTCGCCGCCGCGCTGTGGGTGGTCATGCGCGTCATCGGTTCCGTCCGGCTCGTCGTCCTCGCCTTCGTCGCCGCGCTGCTCATCACGGCCCTGCTGGAGCCGACGGTGTCCCGGCTGAACCGTGTCGGGCTCTCCCGGGGGCTCGCCACCGCCGTCACCGCGCTCTTCGGGTTCGTCGTCCTGGGGTTGATCGGCTGGTTCGTCGCCTGGCAGGTCCTGGACAACCTCGACAATCTCTCCGGGCGGCTCCAGGAAGGCATCGAGGAACTGAAACGATGGCTCCTCGACAGCCCCCTCCACGTGACCGAGCAGCAGATCAACGATGTCGCCGGGCGCCTCAGCGATGCCATCGGAACCAGCACCAGCGAGATCACCTCGACCGGGCTCCAGGGCGTGACCGTCCTCGTGGAGATCCTGACCGGGATGTTGCTGGCGATGTTCTCGACGCTCTTCCTGCTGTACGACGGCAGGCGCATCTGGCGATGGACGCTCAAGCTGGTGCCCGCCGCCGCCCGCCCGGACGTGGCCGGCACGGGACCGGCGGCCTGGCGCACCCTGACCGCCTACGTACGCGGAACCATGATCGTCGCCTTCATCGACGCCCTGTTCATCGGTCTCGGCATCTACTTCCTGGGCGTGCCGCTCGCCGTCCCCATCGCCGTGGTGATCTTCCTGGCCTCGTTCGTCCCCCTCGTCGGCGCCGTCGCGTCCGGGGCGCTCGCCGTGGTCGTCGCCCTGGTCACGCAGGGGGTGTTCACCGCTCTGATGACCCTGCTGGTGGTGCTCGTCGTCCAGCAGATCGAGGGCCACGTGCTGCAGCCGTTCATCCTCGGGAGGGCCGTACGGGTCCACCCCCTCGCCGTGGTCCTGTCCGTCGCGGCCGGCGGTGTGCTGGCCGGTATCGGGGGAGCGGTCGTCGCGGTCCCCCTGGTCGCCGTGGCCAACACGGTGATCGGGCACTTGCGCGCCCACGCCGCAGACGCGGACGCCGCGGAAGCCGAGAGCGGGGCGGAGGCCGAGGAGGAGCCGGCGGAACCGCCGACGGCGCCCCGTCAGGAACCCGCCTGACACCCGCAGGCCCGGCCGCCCACCGGTTACCGGGCCGAGGGGGAGGCGGCCGACCTGCGCGAGGAACTCTCCGCCGGGCGACATGGCGTCGAGGCCGCCCGGCAGGCGGTCCGGGAGACGCGGCAAGCGTACCGGCGGGCCGAGCAGGCGCACGCCCAGGCCGGACGGACGGCGGAGCAGGCCGCACGCCGACTCGAGAACTGGACCGGAGCGAGGACCGAGGCGAGGCCGGCCGATCGCGGATCCGCACCGGTAACCGTCACCGTGCCATGCTCGAAGGGTGCAGACGGATCCGACGGCCCCAGGCGACGGTGCGTCTCCCGAGGTACTGGCCCTGGCCAAGGTGGTGGCCAGGCTCCGGGCCGAGGTGGCGGACCTGGAAGGCCTTGCCTCCGTCGCGGGCGTGCTGGAGCGCGCCAAAGGCGTCCTGATGGCCCAGGAAGGTGTGTCGGCCGATGCGGCGTACGAGACGCTCGTCCGGCGGGCTGACAGCCGGGGGACGACCCTGATGGAGGAATGCTGGGTCACCCTCGGCGGGATCCGGCCGGAGCCCGGCGCGGCGCGCCCGACGACCCCGGACCCCGTCACCGGCCCGGTCACGGCGAGCGGCCGTACGACCCCGGAGGGTGCCGTGCCCGCCCTCGGCCCGGACCACCGCCCCGGCCGCGACGGACCGGACTCCCGCACCCTGCCGGCCGGTCTGGCGGTCGCGCTGACCGACGCCCGGAGCACGGACGACGCCGCGGAGATCCTGCACGAGGCGCTGCGCCTCCCCCTCGCGGTGGACGGGGTGATGATCTACACCTTGGGCGGGGCCGGGCGGCTGGAGCTCATCGGCCACTCGGGGGTCGACGAGGCACTGGCGGCGCAGTGGCAGGACATCCCCCCGCTGTCCGGCGTCGCCGCCCTGGAGGCGATCACCTCGGGTGAGCCGCGGTGGCTGGACGATCCGGAGCGCGACGCCGAAAGGTACCGGCTCATCGGGTCGCCCGAACGATGGCCCACCCGCGCGTGGATCCCCGTACCGGGCGCGGACACGGTCACCTGCGCCATCGGATTCTTCCGGAAGTCCGCCACCCCCTTCGGCGATGAGGAGCGGGCCCTCCTCCGACAGGCCGTGCGCGTGTGCGGTGGCCCCCTGCGGGTCTTCGAGCACCGGAGGGCCGGGCCGGCGGACCTGGACGTGACCGCCGTCCAGAGCATTCTCGACGCCGTGTCCGGGGCGGTGATCCTCCTGGCACCGCTGCGGTCTCCGAGCGGTGAGGTGGAGGACTACCGGATCGAGGCGGCCGCTCCGGAGTCGGTGGACGTGGCGGGCCGCCGCGGGCGGGAGCTGGTCGGCCGACGGATCCTGGAGACCTATCCGACCGTGGCGGGAACACCCCTGTGGCAGGGCTACCTCAAGGCTCTGGACACCGGGATCACCTACGAGGGCGAACCCTTCTCGTACCGGGAGGTGACCGCCGGGGTGCCCGAGACGTCCGTCTACTCCGTCCGCGCCACCCGGCTGGCCGGACGGCTGGTCGTCTCGTGGATCCGCCAGGACACCACCGCGCGCGAGGTCCGTCGGCTGGCCACCATGCAGCGCCTGGGCAACCTCGGCTGGGCCGACTGGAATCCGGCCACGGGTACGGTCGACTGGTCCGACCAGGTGTACGCGATCTTCGACCGCGCGCCCGGGTCGGGGCCCGTCCCGTTGCGGGAGCTCCCGCGGCACGTCCTGCCGGACGACCGGCCCGTACTCGCCGAGGCCGTTCGACGGCTGCTCGACGAAGGGGCTCCGATCGACCGACCCTTCCGTATCGGTACCGCGGACGGGGTACGGCACCTCCGTCTGGTCGCCGAGGCCGAGACGGATGCCTACGGGGCCACGGTCGAGGTGCACGGCTTCTTCCAGGACTGCACGACACAGCGGGACGCCGAGCTGGCCCTGCGGGAGAGCGAGCGCGCCGTACTGGTCCAGCGGGGTGTGCTCCAGGCGGAACGGGCCATCGCCGCACGTCTCCAGCACGCTCTGCTGCCGATCCCGGAACAGTCGATCGAGCTGGTCGGGCTGTGCGTCGACATCGCCTACATGCCCTCGGACACCGGGGTGAACGTCGGCGGAGACTGGTACAGCGCCATCGAACTCCCGGACAGGAGCGCCCTCTTCGTCGTCGGGGACGTCGCGGGCCACGGACTGGACGCCGTCGGGGCGATGGCCCAGCTGCGGTTCACCGCCAAAGGCATGATCATCACCGGCTCGGCCCTGCCCGACGCCATGGACCGCCTCAACACCCTCCTCCTGCACACGGCCGCCACCACCGCGACGATGATCATGGCGCGGTACAGTCCGGCGGAGCGGCGCATGGCCTGGGTGCGGGCCGGGCACCTGCCGCCCCTGCTGGTGCGCGGCGGCGAGGCACGCTTCCTCCCGCTGCTGGAGGGAAACCTCCTCGGGGCGTCCTTCGACTCCGTGTACGTGCAGGACACGCTCGATCTGGAGCCCGGCGATCACCTCCTGCTCTACACCGACGGGCTCGTCGAGATCCCCGGGGAGAACATGGACCGGGCACTCGACCGGCTCGCCGTGGCCGCCGCCGAGGCCATGGGCGGGGAGGCCCCGGACGCCCTGGCCCGGCTCCTCGATGCCCTGCACCCCACGGGGCAGGACGACGTGTGCGTGCTCGACATCCACCTGCCGGCGGACGCCGAATGACCCGGACCCGGACCCGGACCCGGCCCCGCGGCCGGCTCCGGCGGTGTCATACGGCGACGGCGACGCAGACGTGGACGCGCTTTCCGCCCGTGGCCGTGGGCATGATGCTGAACTCGCGGGCGATGCGGCGGACGAGGATCAGGCCCCAGCCGCCGCTGCCGTTCAGGTGCGGCGGGCGTGTCACGGGCGCGGCCGGGCTGGTGTCGGTGACGTCGATGTCGAGCAGCCCCTCGTGCAGGGCGAGGTCGAGGCTGCAGGGGCCGTCGGTGTGCCGGACGGCATTGGTGACGAGCTCGGTCACGATCAGGGCGGCGGCGTCCGCGGAGGCCGGGAGCACCGGATGCTCCTGGTCGTCGGCGCCGTGCAGGAACCGGTAGGTCGCGTCGCGGGCACGGCAGGCGGCACTGGCGTCGTCCGGCAGGTCGAGATGCCGTTGTGGTGGATCGTACGAGCGAGTCATCGGTGGCTCCGGGTGACGTGTTCTCACGTTCCTGCGTCAAGCGTGCGCGCGGACGAGGCGGCTCGCACGACGTGCGCGCCGGACCCCTACCCGCGGGGTCCGGCGCGCGGTGGCCGCGTCGGGGCCGGATGGTTTACCCGCCGGCGGCGTCGTCGTGTGCCGTCGGCCTCAGGTGTTGAGCAGCCGGTTGAAGAAGGAACGGTACTGCTGGAGCGCCAGCCGCAGCTCCTCCGTGGCCACCTGTCCGCCCTGGTCCCACTGCCCCTCCAGCCCCTGCTTGCGGGTGGAGAAGGTCTGGGCGAGCGTCTGCATCACCTCGGCGACCAGGGCGTCCGCCGACTTGACCGCTTCCTGCGGGTCGTCCACGAAACGGCTCTGGATCTCGCGCCAGGCGCTGCGGTAGCCCTCCGCCTCCTCGCCGGCCAGGAGCGGTTCGTCCGTCGCCGAGGGCCGCTCGCCCTCGTAGCCGGTCGCTTCCTCGGCCCTGACGTCGTCGTCGCCCCGGGTGTCCGCCGTCGCCTCGCCCGGGTAGGTGGGCGCCCGCCGGTCCTCGTCGAGCCGGGTGTCCGGCGCGGCGGACGCCGCGCCGGGGTTCGCGATGTCCTCCGTGGTCAGCGCGGTGCCGGCGGTCCGGTCGTCTTCCCTGTCCATTCGGTTCTCCATGATCACCGGCTCCTCTGGTCGTCGAGCAACTCCTCGAAGAGCGCGCGGTAGTGCACCATCGCGCCGCGGAGCTCCTCCGTCGTCGTCCGCCCCGTACCGCTGCGCTCCTTGACGTCGTGCGCGGCGCGGTAGTGCTCCAAGGTCCGTCCGTGTTCGACCGAGAGATCGCGCACCTGGCGGCTGAATCCCTCCGCGGGGTACCCGCGCTCCCGCATCAGTCGCGTGACCAGCTCGTCGGCCTCGCCGACGGAGCCCTCCGGCCGGTCCACGAATCGCTCCTGGACACCGCTCCACTCCAACGCGTACTGGTGACGCCGCTCCGACGGGAGTTCCTTGAGCTCGAATCCGGCGTGGCGCTCCTCGCGGGCCCGAAGGTCGCGCTCCGCGGCCATCCGGCCGCCCTCGGATTCGACCGTGCGGTCGTACTCGGGCCCGAATCTCTGC
This sequence comes from Streptomyces sp. CLCI03, assembly GCF_053615355.1. Lineage (NCBI taxonomy): Bacteria > Bacillati > Actinomycetota > Actinomycetes > Kitasatosporales > Streptomycetaceae > Streptomyces > Streptomyces sp. CLCI03. Next base: position 7,967,058 of record NZ_CM132132.1, read on the forward strand.
TGCAGGCGGCGTCGGCGGGACATCATCCACAGTCCGACGCAGACTGCGATGACCACGACCGCCGCGATGACGATCACGGTGATGAGCATGCTGTTCGACATGGCTCGCCTCCATCCGGGCCTGATCGGCCTCTGCCACGCGGCTGCCCGGAGGCGTACCGGTCAAACGCGGCCGGCTCGCTCGGCCCCGCCGGGGTGCGGCTCCGTCGCAGCCTCGGTCGGCATGAACCGCACCCCGTGCACCGGCGGCTACCCGTCGGACGCGTGATCATGTCGGCCTCCGCGCGGAGGCCGACATGATCACGCGCCGCCCGGGCGACGGGAGGGCGCGGTGCCCGGGCGGCGGGGTGGGTCAGTGGCTGGTCAGGTAGCCGCCCATGGTGGTGAAGTAGTCGGTGGCGGGCATCTCTTCGCCGTCCTCGGTGCGTACTCGGGTGATGGCGAGGCCGTGGTTGCGCCCGGTGCGGGCGTCGGCGCCGGCCACGATCACGACGCCTTCGCCCTCGCGGTAGAAGACGCGGCCGGGCGTGCCCCCGTAGCGGCCCTCGGAGACGGCGGCGGCCAGTACCTCCAGACGCTTGCCGCGGTGGAAGGTGAAGGCGGCCGGGTAGGGGGCCGACTGGGCGCGGACGAGTCGCTGGAGGTCCTCGGCCGGCCAGGTCCAGTCGATGCGGATGTCCTCGGCCGAGCGCTTGTGGAAGAAGCTGGCCTGGGAGCGGTCCTGGTGGGTGAACTCGGTCTCGCCGGCCGCGATCCGGCCCAGGGCGCCCACGGTGACCGGCGCGATCAGGTCGACCGTCTTGTGGAACAGGTCCGTGGCGGTGTCCGTCGGGCCGACCGGTACGGCCTGCTGGACCACGATGTCGCCCGCGTCGAGCTCGTCGTTCATCAGGTGGGCGGTGACGCCCACTTCGGGCTCGTTGTTGATCAGCGCCCAGATCAGTGGGGAGAAGCCGGCGTACTTCGGCAGCAGAGAGTCGTGGACGTTGAGGGTGCCGTGGCGGGGGAGGTTGAAGATGCGCGGGGGGATCCAGGTGCGCCAGTTGTTCGCCACGATGATGTCCGGTTCCGCCTCCTTGAGCCGGGTGAACAGCTCTTCGTCGTCGGGGCGGTTGCGGATGAGCACCGGGACACCGTGGTCGTCGGCGAGATCGGCGACGGAGTCGCTCCAGATCTTCTCGTAGGCGTGCTCGCTCTTCGGGTGCGTCACGACCAGAACGACATCGTGTTCGGACTCCAGCAGGGCCTGCAGGGTGCGGTGCCCCCACGTCTGATAGCCGAACATGACGACCCGCATGGGGTTCCTCCTTGGAGCGGCGACAGATTTCAAATTGAGTAAAGCAAGCCTTACCTAACTGTGCAACATGCCCTCCTTTGGCGAGAGTTCAGCCTTCGATCGATGGAGGCTCGATCTGATTTGCCCATCGACAGGTCCCCGGTGTCAGGTTAGCCTTCCCTAAGTTCTCCTCGGGTTCCGCTCCTTCGGCGTGCCCTGACCTCGGTTCCCCCACGCATGGCAATCGGCTGCCCCCCGCACGATTGGGAGTCACATGTCACAGGATCTGTCCGATGATGCGCCACTGATCCACGACCTCATCGGCATCGGCTTCGGCCCCTCGAACGTGGCCATGGCGATCGCACTGAGCGAGCACAATGCCGGCGTCGGACCGCAGGAAGCGGTCACCGCCCACTTCTTCGAGCAGCAGCCCCGATTCGGCTGGCACCGCGGCATGCTCATCGACGACGCCACGATGCAGGTGTCCTTCCTCAAGGACCTGGTGACCCTGCGCAATCCGGCGAGCGAGTACAGCTTCCTCTGCTACCTCCAGAGCAAGGGCCGCCTGATCGACTTCGTCAACCACAAGAACCTCTTCCCGCTGCGCGTCGAATTCCACGACTACTTCGAGTGGGCCGCCGCCAAGGTCGACGACATGGTCTCCTACGGATCCGAGGTCGTCGCCGTACGGCCCGTCCTGCGCGACGGCGCGATCGAGTACGTGGACGTGACCGCCCGCTCCGGCACCGAGCTCGTGGTCCACCGGGCGCGCAATCTGGTGATCGGCACCGGCCTGCGGCCGCAGATGCCGGAGGGCGTGGACCGTACCGAGCGGATCTGGCACACCTCGGAACTCCTCACGCGGGTAGCCGCGCTGGGAGGCGCGGACCCCTCCCGGTTCGTCGTCGTCGGCGCTGGCCAGAGCGCCGCCGAGAACGTGTCCTTCCTGCACCGCACCTTCCCCCGGGCCGAGGTCTGCGCCGTCTTCTCCCGCTACGGCTACAGCCCCGCCGACGACAGCGGCTTCGCCAACCGGATCTTCGACCCCTCGGCGGTCGACGAGTACTACACCGCCCCCGAGGAGATCAAGCGCAAGCTGATCGAGTACCACGCCAACACCAACTACTCCGTGGTGGACATCGACCTCATCGACGACCTCTACCGGCAGGAGTACCAGGAGAAGGTCCTCGGCACCGAGCGGCTGCGCTTCCTGAAGGTGTCGCGGCTCGCGGACGTCACCGAGACCCCCGACCACGTACGCGTCACCGTCGAGTCACTGGTCACGGGGGAGAAGGAGGCCCTGGCGGCCGACGCGCTGGTCTACGCGACCGGATACCGCTCGGCGGACGGCCTCGGACTGCTCGGGGACGTCGAGAAGTACTGCCGGCGCGACGGACTCGGCCGCGTCCGCGTGGCACGCGACTACCGTGTCGAGAGCGCGCCCGAACTGCGCTGCGGCATCTACCTCCAGGGAGGAACGGAGCACACGCACGGCATCACGTCCTCCCTGTTGTCGAACACGGCCGTCAGGGTCGGCGAGATCCTCCAGTCCATCGTCGCCCACGACCGTGTGCCGGTACCGGCCTCCCGTACGGCGCCCACCCCCTGAGGACCCGCACCCATGCTCTGCACCAGGCTGACGAACGCCACCTTCCTCACCATGGACCCCGACCACCCCGTCGCCCACGACCTGGGCATCTGGCACGGCCGGATCGTCGGCCTGGACGAGGCCGTGACCGCACTGCCCGCCCGCGAGGTCGTCGACCTCCAGGGCGCCACCGTGCTGCCCGGTTTCATCGACTCCCACGTGCACCTGGCCTGGACCGGGCTGAAGGCCACCACCCCCAGCGTGGCGCCCTGCGAACGCGTCGAGGACGTGCTCGCCGTCGTCGCCGAGGCGGTCGCCCGCACCCCACGGGGCGCGTGGGTGGACATCGGAGGCTACGACCAGCGGGCCCTCGGCCGGCACCTGACCGCGGCCGAGCTGGACAAGGTCAGCGACGGCCGCAAGGTGTTCATGCTGCACGACTCGGGACACGGCTGCGTCGTCGACACCACCGTCCTCGACATGCTCCCCGGCGAACTCGCCCACGGCGAAGGCTTCCTCGCCGAGAGCGCCATGACCGCCGCCCGCCGGCTCCGCCTGCCCTACTCGCAGGAGGAGATCGCCGACGCCGTCGAGCACGCCGGCCGCACCTGCCTCGCCGAAGGCGTCACCGCCTGCGCCGAGGCGGGCATCGGCGGCGGACTGCTCGGCAACAGCCCGGTCGAGCTCGGCGCCTACCAACTCCTGCGCGACCAGGGCCGGCTGCCGCTCCGGGTCCAGCTCATGGCGGCCGCCGACACCCTACGGCCCGTGACCGCGCACGCCCGTGACGGGATCCCGCGCGCCATCGACCTCGGCCTGCGCACCGGCTTCGGCGACGACTGGCTCTCCCTCGGCGCGCTCAAGGTCTACACCGACGGCGGCATGATGGCCCGTACGGCCGCACTCACCCGCCCCTACGAAGGCACCGACCACAGGGGGGAGTTCCAGGACGACCCCGAACGGATCACCGACACCATCGTCGACGGCCACCTCGCCGGCTGGCAGCTCGCCGTGCACGCCATCGGGGACCGCGCCACCGACCTGGCCCTGGACGCCCTGGAACGCGCCCAGCGACTGCGGCCCCGGCCCACCGCCCGGCACCGCATCGAACACGCCGGCCTGGTCCGGCCCGACCAACTGGCCCGCTTCGCCCGCCTCGGCGTGAGCGCGGTGGTGCAACCGCACTTCCTGCGCTCCTTCGGCGACGACTACGCGGCCGTGATGGGCCCGGAGCGGGCGACCTGGATGTACCGCGGTCGAGGATTCCTGGACCACGGCGTCACCCTGGTGGGCAGCTCCGACCGCCCCGTCACCGACGGATCACCGCTCAAGGCCGTCCAGTTCATGGTGGAACGGGCCTCCGCCTCCGGCCGCCTCATCGGCCCCGCCGAGGCCGTCACCGTGCACGAGGCCCTGCACGCCTACACCGTGGCGGGCGCCTACGCCTCCCACCAGGAGCGCAGCGCGGGCACCCTGGCACCGGGCCGGCGTGCGGACCTGGCCGTACTGGGCGACGACCCGAGGCGGGTCGACCCTTCAAGGATCGGAGCCATCGAGGTCGTCGCGACGTACGTGGACGGCAGGCCCGCCTGAGGGCTGTCGCGCCCTCACCCCGTCAGTGGCGCCGCCCGCGCAGGCGGTTGAGGAGCCGCCCGGCCTGGGCGCGCTTGCGCGGGTCGGCGGCCGCCCGCCGCACCGATGCGACCGCCCGCTGCCCCTGCGGGCCGCGCGCGAACTTCTTGATTCTGGTCAACAATGCTGTCATGACGCCTCCTTGGGGTACTCACCCGCTCGTGTACCCCGAGGAGGGACGGACATGTGCGCGCGGCGGGCCGGCGGCCTCAGGCGGGCTGCGGCGTGAGCCGCTTGAGGCCCTTGCGGTCGTAGTAGGTGGTCATGGCGAAGCCGAACACCAGGGCCAGCACCGTGCCGACCGCGATCATGATCCAGGAGCGGGTGAGACCCGCGTTCCCCCGGGCGTCGAAGTAGAGGATCGCCCGTACCCCGTCGCTGAGCTGACGCATCGGTTCGAAGTGGGACAGGAACCGGTAGAAGCCGGGGACCGCCTGCAGCGGGACGGTCGCCCCCGACGACGGCAGGCCCAGCACGATGAACACGAACATCGACACGAGCTGGCCGATCCCCCCGAACGCGGCGTTGATGGCCTGCACACCCAGGCCGACCGCGAGGGCCGCGCAATAGGAGTAGATCCACAGCAGCGGCAGGTGGGAGGCGTCCATCCCCAGGATGCCGACGCAGGCCAGCATCACCAAGGCCGTGCTCACGAGCGTGATGCCCGCCGTCATCAGCATCTTGAGGAGCAGCGTCTGCGTACGGTCGATCGGCACCGTCGGGCGGCGGGTGTGCCAGGGCCCGATCTCGTTGTCGGCGTAGCCGAGGGCGGTGTCGACACCGTTGCTGATGACGTTGCCGCCCATGAACCCGGCCAGCACCAGCAGCAAGGTGTAGTAGAAGGCCGTCAGACCGAGGCCGCTCTTCGTACCGATCGGGTGGCCCACCCGCGTGACGACGTCCACCGGGTCGGCCAGCAGCAGCTTCGCCGTGGGACTCGCCTGGCCGCCGGCGGCCGCCGTGAGCTGCTCGCCGATCGTGCGCGACGCGCTGTGGGCGGCCTGCGTCGTGATCTGACTCGCCAGCGAGGACCCGAGGCTGCCCTTGCCCGGGTTGGTGAGCACCGTGATGGTCGGCCGCTTCGTGGCCCCGGACGTGGGGAGCGCCGTGACCGAGTCGGTGAAACCGGCCGGGACCACCAGCGCCCCGTACACCTGGCCGGAGTCGAGCTGGGCCTGGGCCTGGGCCAGGCTCAGTTCACGCCAGCCCGCCTTGCCACCGGCGGGATCGGCGGCGACGGCGGCGGTGATCTGCGTCCCCAGGTTCTGCCGCTGCCCGGGCGGCGGCTTGCCCGTGTCCTCGTTGACGAGGGCGATGGGCAGATCGCGCAGCTCCGCGTTGGGATTGACGATGCCACCCATGTAGAGCAGCGACAGCAGCAGGGCGAGCAGTCCCGTCAGGATCGTGGGAACCAACCACAGCTGGGGGCGGCGCACCAGGGCCGCGGCAGTGGCTTCGGGGGCGACGGTCGGGGACATCGGTCTCCGTAGCTTCCCGGCGGGCCGGGATCGAGGGCGGTGGGAGCGGCGGAGCCGCACGGCACCCTCAGGATGGTCTGCCCACCCGGCAAGGCCGCCGTACCCCTCGCGCTCCGGCCGCGAACCCGCTTACGGGACCACCGGAACGGCCCACCCGGCGTTCGCTCACCAGGCCCAGCGGAAGCCAGCGGCCGCGTGTTCCAGCGCCGGGACGAACCGGTGGACCGTGCCGTCCTCGGCGAGCGCGACCGGCGTCTCGCCGAGGACCGTGCCGTCCCGGTGGTGGTCCCAGGTCGCCCACCAGACGCGGGCCGGGCGCGGCGCCGACGGGAACTCGACGACCAGGTCCACATTGTCGGCCCGCGCGTGCGCGACCCTCCGGTACTCGGTCACCCGATCCCGGAACGGGCCGTAGACCACCTCGTACTCCAACGAGACGATCTGGCCGGCCGCCAGTGGAGCCGCGAAGGCGAGTTCCACGACCGGCGTGCTGCCCGCGAACTCCCGCCGGGCACCGACCCGGGCGCCCCGCAGCACCACGACGTCGACGGCCCCGGGCGGCAGCCGGCAGGGGAAGGAACCGACACCGTCCTCGCACGCCATCACCGCACGCGTGGTGCGGTGGCGTTCCGGAGCGCCGGCACGGCCGATGACATGCCGCTCGAACACCGAAACCGTACGGTGGCGCTGCCGGACCGGCAGATACTGCGGCAGGCGCAGCGTGTGCGTCACCGGACCACCCGCGTCCGCCGCCGGAACCACCTGCGCCGTCCCCGACCACAGCGCGCGCAGCGCCATCGCGTCCGCGCCGTCCATCGCGAAGGCCGCGACGAACCACTCCAGCGTCTCCCGGCTCAGGAACTCCCCGCCGAGCGCGCGGTGCACCCGATCCTTCAGACGCCGCGCCAGATCCTGCTCCGTGTCCGGGCGTTCACCGCTGTCCCACAGATGCAGGGCCAGCACCCGCGCCACCGCCGAGGAGCTCACCGGGCCCGGCGTACGGCGCACCTCCTGCTGCTCCCAGCGGGTGCGGTAGGCCGTTCGCTCGGCCAACAGCCGGCGCAGCAGATCCGCCGTGGCGGCGGCCGTCACCCGACCGTCCGCGCTCCGTGTTCCCGCCATGCGGTGGGCCCGCCCTCCCGTGCGACACGACTGCGACGGAGCGGTGGTGCACTCGTACCGGCCACGCGCCCGCGCACCCCCGTTCCGATCGGAGCCTACCCATGAACACCCCGGCCGCCGAACGGACTTCGTCCGATCCGTACCCGGCGGAGACCATGCTGGAGCAGGCCTTCGCCGACGGGGCGCGGGCCGACCTCATGGGGGCGGCGAGCACGGCCGCCCGTACGGTACGGGCCGCCGCACTCACCGCGCTCCTGCGCGGGGTGCGCCGGCCGGGGACGGCCGCGGGGCGGGACGGGGCGCCCGCCCTGCGGCTGCGCGGCGCGCGCGTGGTCGGACGGCTCGACCTGACGGGGGGCGGAGTGGCCCCGGAGATCCTCCGGATCCGCTTCGAGGACTGCGAGTTCGACGAGCCGCTCGTGTGCGCCGACGCCCTGCTGCCCGGCCTCGCCCTGACCCGGTGCCGGCTGCCCGCCGTGCGCGCGGACCGGATGCGGGTGCAGGGCCCGCTGGAGCTGCGGGGCTGCACGATCCCGGGCGGCGTACGGCTGGAACGGGTACGGGCCGAGACCGACGTCGTACTGACCGGCAGCACGTTGGGGCCGGGGGCCGACGGCAGGGCACTGTCCGCGGAGGGCATGGTCGTCGCCGGAGCCCTGGACCTCACGGGGACGGCGGCGTCCGGAGTGGCGTTCCTGGCGGGGATCCGGGTGGTGGGCCCGGTACGACTCGACGACGCCGCGGTCCGCGCGCCCGGCGGCGACGCGCTCGTCCTGGACCGGTCGGTGCTCGGCGACCGACTGCTCGCCCGCCGGCTGGTCGTCGACGGAGCGCTGCGGATGTTCAACGCGGACGTCGCGGGCAGCGTCCAACTGACCGGCGCCCGCCTCACCCATCCCGACGGCATCGCGCTCGGCGCCTCGGGGGCGACCGTACGCGGTGCGGTATGGTGCACGGCGCCGTTCACCGCCGCCGGCGAGGTCCGCCTGACCGGGGCCGAACTGCGCACCCGCCTCGACCTGTCGGGAGCCCGGATCGGCCACCCCGGCGGACTGACCGCGCTCGCCCTCGACCGGCTGACGGCGTCCGACGTGAGCCTGCACGGCCTCACCGTCACCCGCGGCACCGTCTCGGCCGCCGGCATCCACGTACGCGACACCCTCGACCTGCGCGTCGACCGTGCCGACGAGCTGAACCTGGACCAGGGCACGGTGGGAGTGCTGCTCGACGGCCCCACCCACTGGCCCGCGCGTGCCGGCCTCGCCGGACTGTCCTACCGCGCCCTGCACCCCGTCCTGCCCGCCGCGGAACGGCTGGGCTGGCTCACCCGCGACCCGTCGGCCGAGGCCACCGCACAGCCGTACGAACAACTCGCCCAGCACTACACGGCCCTCGGCCGCCCGCTGGACGCCCGCAAGGTCCGCTACGCCGCCCAGCGCCGCCACCGCGCCGCGCTGTCCGGACCGATCCGCTGGTGGGAGGGCGTACTGCAGGTGACGGTCGGCTACGGCTTCCGGCCGTGGCGGGCCCTGGGCTGGCTGGCCGCCCTGGTCGTGCTCGGCACCGTCGTCTTCGGGTCCGTACCGCCGACCGCACTGGAACCGGAGAAAGCCCCGCGCTTCCAGGCGGCGGCCTACACACTGGACCTCCTCCTGCCGCTGGTGAATCTCGGCCAGGAGACCGCCTTCCAACCGTTGGGCGCCACCCAGTGGTTCGGCTACGCACTGGTCGGCATCGGGTGGGTGCTCGCCTCGGCGGTGGGACTGGGACTGGGCAGATCCCTGTCGGGCGGCTGAGGCAGCGGTGGGGAAGCGAGCAGGGTGGATCAGGGGCAGAACAGGGGAGGAACCTTGCCCGACGAGAACGACATGAAGGAACCGTCGCGGATGTACCGGCGCGCCCAGGACGGCACGCCCGTACGCGGCGATCTGGCCGACGGCGAAACTTTGCTGGGGATGGCGGTGACCGAAGGGCGCCGGGAGGTGCTGCTGCGGGAGCGCGACCGGGAGGCGCCGGAGCCCCCCGAGGACGGACCGGGCCGGGCGGACCTGCGGATCGAGTTCCAGGGCCCGGGCCCGGTCGACGCCTGCCGCCCGGAGGCCTTCCGCCCGGCCGAGGAGGAGGCGCCGGGCATCGGGGACGCCGTCGACGGTTGCCTGGACGGATCCGGGGCCGAGGGCGCCTTCATCCGGCTGCTGATGAAGCGGTTACCGGAGCGCGGACACCACCTCTGGCTGATCGGAGGCGCGGTGCGGGACCTGGTCGACGTGGGCCCCGAGGCCGAGCCCAACGACCTGGACTTCGCCGGGACCCTCCCGCCCCTGGAGATGCGCCAGGCCGTCGACGACTGGTCCGTGGACGCCGGACTCGGCGACTACCAGGCACGGATGAGCCGACCGAGCCTCGTGGTCCACCTGTCGCGGCCCGAACAGGGCGACGGCTCCCGCATCCTGGAGTACAAGGCGCTCGCGGTGACCGATTTCCTCTTCCCCGCCTACGGCGGCGGTCTGACCGACGACGTCGCCTCCCGCGACCTCACCGTCAACAGCCTCTACTACGACCACGGCAGACGGCTGCTCGTCGACCCCACCGGAGAGGGCGTCGCCCACCTGCGGGCCCGGCCGCGCGTGCTGGCCAGCCGCAACGCCGAGCGGCCCGCCGGACGGAGCGCCCTGGTGCTGCTCCGCTTCGTCAAGTTCACCTTCCGGTACCCGGACGCGGACATCACCCACCTGCGGGAATGGGCCGCCGAACTCCCCGCCGACCTGCCCGACCGGCTCGACGAGTCCGACTGGCGGGCGGTCCGGCACTCCTGGCGCGGCTGCGTCCCCCACGACGGCCTGCGCCGGGCCGTGGAGATCGCCGGAATCCTCGGCCCCGCCGCCGTGGCACTGGTGGACCGACTCACCGAGGAGGCAGGCGCATGACCGCCGTGCACCGGCCACTGACCACCTGGGTCCGGGACGCCCGTCCCACCGCACCGCACCCCGGCGCCACCCCGCCGATCCCCGGCCAGGTCCGAGGGAACGGCGGCACCCGCAGGTCCGCACCGGGACCGTTCTGGACCGCCTACGGCCCCGTCAACGAGGGCGACGAGCGCGCCGACGCCCGAAGCCTGGACCGCTTCCGCACCGGCTGGGAGCGCGGCTCGCTGCCACTGGCCGACGGCGGCCACGCCCTCGCGCTGATCGAGCCCACCACCGGCGAGGCCGTACTGGAACTCGACGGCCTCGGGCAGCCGTTGCCCGCCGACCCCGCCACGGCCGAGGTCGTCGCCGCGATCGAACGGCGTTGGCCGGCCGAGCGGCTGGAGCCGATCGAACAGGCCCTCCTCGCCGCGGCCCACCCCGGGCTGCGCTACAGCCTGCTGGACCGCCTCGTGGCCGAGGGCCGGCCCGAACCCGACTGCTTCCACGTCCTGCCGTGGGAGCGCGTGGACCGGCTCGCGGACGAGGTGACCGCGGCCCTGGAGGCGTCCGGACCGGCGGAGGGCGACGCCCCCGCGGACCGCCCCGTACGGCTGCGGCACTACTTCGCGCCCGCCGGGTCCCGGTTCACCGCCGCACTGGAACAACTCGGCTCCGCCCTGCGCGCGTCCGACCTGCGGCGCCGACGGGTCGCGACGACCGCCCTGTGCGCACGCCTCGCGGGGGCCGCCACCGGCCGGATCCCACGACCGACCCGGGAGCGGCTGATCCTGCTGCTGGACGCGGTCGGCCGCGGCGACGCCTTCCTGTCCGCGACCGCCGCCCTCGCGGTGGAACGGCTCGCCGGGGCCTTCGCCGGTCCGGGGGGCGGGAGCCCCGGGGCCCGGAGCGCCGACGTCGTGTGGCACCAACTGGACTACGGCAGGCCGGCCTCGGTGAGGAACGAGTTCGCGCCCGCCGCGGCGGGCGGAGCCGACTCGGCCCAGGACGGGGTGCTGCGCGCGGCGTTCACCCTCACCCTGACCGTCCAGGACGACAGCGGTCTCTACGTCGCGGTCTCCGCCCCCCTCGACACCGCCGATGCGGCGCTTCTGGCCCAGGGCTACGACGAGGTGCTGCTGCTGCCCGTCCACGTCACCGGCGCCGTGGAAGGCAGCGACCTGTACGTCCTGTTGATGCCCTTCGACGACGGCCTGTCCGGCGACCTGGAGATGACGGCCATGGCGGAGGCCGTGGTCACCGCGGACCAGGCCGGTCCGCCGCTCGGCCTTGCCGACCTGCCGTTCCTGGACCCCGAGGCAGTGCGGACCACGCTGGCCTGCCAGGTCCGGGACTCCGACGAGGACAACTGGCGCGAACTGCTCGACCGGCTTCCCGCCGGCCACCCCGTGCGCCGCGCCGCGGAAGGAGCCTGAACGGCATGACGATGATGAAGGACGAGACCATGACCGCCGTCGGCCGCGGCCGGGGCCGGAGCGAAACGCTCGATGCGTTGGACACCGCCCTCACCTCCGCGCGTCAGACCCCCGAGCAGGTCGGCGCATTACGCAGGACGATGGCCGAGAACCCGGGAGCGTTGGTCGCCTGGCTCTCCCGCTTGGTCGAACGGTCCGACGCGGCCGCCCTGGGCCTCCTGTACACCGGGAAGGCCACCGCCTTCCATGACGCCCTGGGTAAGATCAAAGTAGACGGGTACGACGACTCCCTGACCGGTGGCCTGCGCGCGGCTTCCGGCCACGCGGTGTTCGATCCGGGGAAGTCGAAGCCGGTCCTGGACGCGGTGAGGATCCAGGCCGCACTCGCGCTGGACCTCCTCGACCCGGACGCGGACGAGGCCCGCCTGGCGGTCGCCCTGGCCTGGTACCGGGGCGCCGGAGCCACCGCGGACCTGGAGACCGCGCCCTGGGACCCGGCCGATCTCGCCCACGGCGACGAGCGGCTCCGGCGCTCCCTGGACCGGCTCGCGGCCGCGGCGGGGGACGCCCTCGCCACGGGCCCGGCGCTGGCCGCGGCCATGGCCCTGTGCCGGCTGGCGCTGGGCCGGCTCCCCGGGCACACCAGAAGTCCGGTCGCGGTGCGCGTCCTGTTCGACCACCAGGGCGTGGGCGCCTCCGGGCGACTCACCCTGACCCTGCTGCCGGGCGGGCCCCGCGGCCTGGTGCCCGACCCCGAGACCATGCCGCTGTTCACCGCCGACCACCACTACGCCTTGGCCATGGCCCGGGCCTGGAACGCGTCAGGTCAGCGGCTGTCGGGAACCGTGCTGTGGTCCCTGCAGGGGTTCACGCTCGCGGGCGAGACGGGTGCCACCAAGGGCTCGGTGCCCTACCGGATCGCGGGACCGTCCCTCGGAGCGGCCTTCGGGGTGCTGCTCGCCGAGACCGTACGCGTGCGGCAGCCGGCCCTGCGCCCGCGCGACGTCGGGCGGTGGTGCACCGCCCTCGGTCGCCGGGCCCTCTTCTACCGCCGGGTCAGGGCGAGCAACTCCGTCACGGCGGACGTCACGGACGGCGGCGAGCTGGTCTCCGTCTCCGGGTTCCGCGCCAAACTGAGGGCCGCGCACGATCTCGGGGTGGTCGTCGTCGCCGAGTCGGACGGGCGCGAGGCACGTGGAGTGGCCGGCGAACTCCCCGGTGAACCGACGCAGATCGCCGCCGCCTCCGATGTGCCGAAGGCCCGGCGCAAGGCCAGCGCGTTCAGTTGGAAGGTCCTCGGCGGGCAGGCCCTCGCCCTGATGCTCTCCGTGGCTCTCGGGTTCGCGTTCCTCACCTACCTCCAGGCGGAAAGGACCGCGGCGGAGAAGCGCGAGAAGCAGGCGCGGTCCCTCCTCAACGAAGCCACCGCCGTCCAGGATTCCGATCCGGGCCGCGCCCTGCGGCTGGCCCTGTCCGCGCACCGCATGAGCCCGAGCGACGCCTCCGAGAACGCCATGCTGCGCATCCTGCTGGAGACCCGCTACCGCGGCGAGGTACCGCCGGTGGCGGGCACCCCCGGGCCGACGGCGCTCGGCTACACGGGCGGCGGCCGTACCCTGCTGAGCCGGGACGCGGACCGGATCACCGTCCGGGACGCGGCGTCCCGTGCCACGGTGACGACGCTTCCGGTGCCGGCCGGCGCGAACGCTCGCAAGCCGCAGCGCGAGGTAGGGCCGGTCCTGCTGCCGCTGACCACTCCCGGGGGAGCGGCCGTGCTCATCGGGACCGCCGACCTGCGGGCCGAGGTGTGGAGCTTCGCGGACCCGGCGAAGCCGCAGCGGCTCGCGGAACTGCCGGGCGGCGGTCAGGTGCTGCAGGCCGCCGTCAGCGGTGACGGCCGTACCCTGGCCACCCTCGGGCCGCTCACCCCGCCGCCCGGCGGCGACTCGGACACGCCGGAGGCCCTCACCGTGTACGACGTCACGGACCCCGCCGCGCCCCGGAAGAAGGGGCAGATCGCCGCCTACACCACCACGCTGGACAACGGCCTCGTCGGCCTCGCGGTCAACGCCTCCGGCAACCGGGTCGCCGTCGCCGACGACCGCAACATCCAGGTGCACGACACGAAGGCCGCCGCGCTTCCCGTGACCGTCACGATCGAACCGGGCCGTTCCGCCGGGCCCGACGACCCGCGCAGCGGGGGACAGATCAACCCCACCGAGGGCGTCGCCTTCCACGACTCGGACGACTACCTGCTCTACACCGCCACCACGCACCCCCTCGCGGCGGGAGCGGGCGCCGGTAACAGGTTCATCAACGCCTGGAACATCTACCCGGAGCGGACCGGCCCCGGATACCGGCTCGATGCGGTCCTCCGGGGATCGAGCTGGGTGGTGCCCGGGCCGCGCGGGAGCGCCGCTGCACGGGACGACTCCGGGGTGATCCTGCTCGGCAGCGAGGTCGTGCTGCGCAGGACGACGGGCACGACGGCCGCCTCGAAGGGCCCATCGAACCTCGACCCCGTACCGGCGCTCGCCTACAGCCCGGACGGGAAGCGGCTGGCGTTCAGCGGTGACGACGGCACGGTCCGGTTCTGGGACGTGTCCACCCAGACCTCCTCGGCGGCCCCGGAGCCCCTCACGAGCTACAGGACGGGGGCAGCGGCTTATGCCCCACGGACATCGGTTTTGGCCGTGACCCAGTTGGTCGAGGGCACCACGAAGCAGGAACTGGAGACCGCCCTCTTCGACACCGCGGCCGGCCCACCCTTCCGGCGGCTCGGCACCCTGGAGACCCCTGCCGACCTGTTGGGGATCGATCAGGACGGCACCCGCATGGCCGTGTTCGATCACGGTGAGCTGTCGCTGTGGGACGTGAGCGACCGGGCCCGGCCACGCCGACTGGAGGCCGCGTTCCAGCTACCCGCGGACATCGCGGCGGACAGCGGAAGCCCGAGCAGTTCCGGAACGGGACACACGACCGGGGGCATCACCTCCCTGCTGGTCGGCCCGGAGGGGAAGACCGTGGTGGCGGTGCGCGGCGGCAACTCCGAGGCGCTGGTCTGGCGGGTGGACGGCGACGGGAGACGCGCCGGGCCGTTCCAGCGGCTCATGTCCGGCACCTCCACCCCCACGGTGGACGAGCAGCAGGTCCCGGGGACGGGCATGCCGGAGCCGGGCGCGATCCCGGGCGACGGAGCCGGTCCGGAGGAGTACGAGACGACCACCCCTGGCCCGGGCCTGGACTCCGACTCCGGTTCCGACGCCGTTCTGGACCTCGACTCCGTCATGGTGTCCGAGTCCGGCACGGAGACCGGGTCCGACACCGACTCCGAGGGCGGCGCGGTGCTGTCCCCCGACGGGCGGACGCTGGCCCTGGACGGCGGACGGGCGGGGGTGAGCGTGTGGGACCTTTCCGCCGCGGGCCAGGCCCGCCGGACGCAGACCATCCCCGCCACGACCTCGGGGGGTGGCCTCCTCTTCGACGAGGACGGGAGCATCCTCCGGTCCGGGGCCCATGGTTGGCGGGTGTCCGATTCGGGCAAGGGCAAGGCCGAGCCCCTCGACGACCTCCCGATGCCCAAGGGAGCCCACGCCATGGACGTGTTGGTGCAGGGGGACTGGGGCGCGCTCGCCACCACCTCCGGATTCCGGGACTTCACCACCTGGTTCGTACGACCGGGGATGGAGCCGGTGGCGCTCGGGCGCGACGGCTTCGGCGAGCACCCGTGGGCGTTCGCCCTTCCGCCGGGCCGTCTTCTGCTCGGCTCGCTGGTTCTCGTCGTACGGGACGTCACCGAGGCGGTGGAGGCCGCCCGCGATCCGCGGGCCGCGGCCTGTGCGGCGGTCGGTGGCGGCCTCACCCGGGCCGAACTCGACGCCGTCGCCCAGGGCGCCACCTGGGAGCCGGCCTGTCCAGGATCCGACCGGCGGTGAGGTCGGCGCCCGGGGGTGTGTAGCGTCGAGATCATGAAACCGTTGACCGGCACCACCGCCGACCAGGCGCCGGCCGATCCGGCCGCCACCGACGACATGTTGGCCACCCAGCCCATCGGCTACTGGAGCGGCCTGGCCCACACGGCCGTCACCCGGCAGCTGCGGGACGCCATGGCCCGGATCGATGTGACCCAGCCGCAGTACTGGGTCCTCAACCGGGTCAACAGCGGGCTTCCCGCACCCGCCCGGGAGGAGGTGGTCGCCCAGCTGGCCCCTCTGGCGGAAGGGCCGCACGAGATCGCCCGGGTCGTGGACCAGCTGCTCCACCGCGGCTGGCTCTCGACAGACGACCGCGGGCGCCTGCACCTCACCGAGGCCGGGGAAGCCGCCAGGGCGCGGCTTCGGCAGCTGGTGACCGAGCAGCGTGCCGTGGTCCACCAGGGCATCGGCGACGAGGAGTACGTGGCGGCCCTCAAGGTGCTGCGCAGGATGGTCGCCAACGTCGAGCGGGCGGAGTCCGAGGCTCCGTGAGGGCGCCGGCCGGCGCCGTCCGGGCCCGCGCGGGGTTCAGCCGGTGCAGGTGATCGAGAAGGGGACCGGGTTGGAGGTGACGCGGACGGGGCTCTGGAGTTCCACGGCCATCCCCGTCGTCAGGGTGCCCGACTTCGCGTAGGCCGTCAGGCGTACGGTGTCGCGCTTCGTCGGTTCGGCCTTGTCGCCGATCGACAGGGTGCGCCAGTGCGGATCCACCACGGAGCCGTCGCCGGACACCCAGCGGTAGGAGATCAGCGTCGGCTCGGACGCGGTGAAGGTCGCGATGAACGCGGGGGCGCGGCCTTCGGGGATCGGGCAGCCGCCGGTGTAGGTCGTGTTCGTGCCCGCCACCGACATCCGTACGCCCGGATCGGTGCCGGTGTTCGCGTCCTCGCCGTTCAGGGCGTAGGCGATCCCGCCGCCGATCAGTACGCAGGCAGCCACGCCGGCCGCGACGAAGGCCGCGGTACGACGCCTGCGCGGTGGGGCGGCGGCGCGGGCCGCGGCCAAGGCTTCCGAGGCGGAGGACGCGGCGGGTCCGGCGGGGTCCGCCAGGACGCGGGCGCCGGCGGTCGTGGTGGCGTCCGGGTGCGCGATGTCCCGCAGGGCCTCGGCGGCTTCGGCGGAAGGGGTCCGCTCCGCGGGCTCCTTGCGGAGCAGACCGGCGATGACCGGGGCCAGCGGTCCGGCGCGGGTGGGCACCGGCGGTTCCTCGTCCACGACGGCGCGCAGGGTGCTCAGCGCGGTGTCGTGCCGGAAGGGGGACATCCCCTCCACGGCCGCGTACAGCAGCACACCGAGGGACCACAGGTCGGACTCGGGGCCCGAGGGGCGGCCCAGTGCCCGCTCCGGCGGCAGGTACTCGGGGGAGCCGACCAGCTCGCCGGTCATGGTCAGGGCGGTGCTGCCCTCGACCATCGCGATACCGAAGTCGCTGAGCACGACCCGCCCGTCCTCGGAGAGCAGGACGTTCGCCGGCTTCACGTCCCTGTGCTCCACGCCGACGGCGTGCGCGGCGCGCAGCGCGCTCAACACCTCCCCGCCGATGTGCGCGGCGTGCCGGGGTGCGAGCGGCCCCTCGGCCCGCAACAGATCGGCGAGCGACCGTCCGCGGATCAGCTCCATCACGACCCAGGGCCGGTCGTCCTCCATGACCACGTCGTGGATCGTGACCACGTTGCGGTCGGGTATGCGGGCCGCCGCCCACGCCTCCCGCTCCAGCCGGCTGTACATCCGCGTGATGTCACCGGCCTGCAGCCCGGCCGGAGCCCGTACCTCCTTGACCGCGACCTCCCGGTACAGCGTCTCGTCGCGGGCCCGCCACACGGTGCCCATACCGCCTTCGCCGAGCCGGGACAGCAACCGGTAGCGGCCCGCGATCAGCCGGTTCCCGCCCTCCGCGTCCATGCCTGCGGCCGCACCTGCGGTGGTGGCCGCGTACGCGGTCTCCGTCACGGTCTCGTTTTCCTCGTTGTACATGGGGGCGGTTCTCCTTCTAGGCGCCGGCCGACGCGAACATCACGTACGGGCCGGGGCCCCGGTTCAGAAGGACTCGAAAGATTCCAAGAAGTGGTTGAACCGAACACCTTCTCGATCGCGTGTTGTCGGCGTACGAGCAATCGGCGACATCGTCTTCAAGGAGTGTGGAGTGCCATCGGTCATCGTGGGACGCACGGGTCCGTTCACCGGACAGAGCGTGGTCCTGGGCGTCGAGCCCCTCAGTTTCGGGCGCAAGAGCGACAACGGCGTCGTGATCGTCAGCGCCAACGCCTCGCGGCTCCACGCCGAGATCCTCGCGGAGGACCCCGGGTTCGTCCTCTACGACCGGGACAGCCGCAACGGCACGTTCGTCAACGACCGGCGCGTCACCCGCCACGTACTGCGCCCGAACGACTGCATCCGGATCGGTGACGAAACGTTCCTGTACGAGGCGCAGGACGCCATGGAGACGGTCATGGACCTCTCCCTCCTGGACGTCCCCCGCGTGAGCACGGCCGACCCCGGCGTGCTGCGGGTCACCATCACCGGCGGCGGCCCGGTGGGCCTCGCCTTCGCCCTGGCGCTCGACGAGATGCTGCCCGGCCGGACCGCCATCACCCTCTACGACGGGCGCTGGACCAGGAAGGGCACCACGATCGTCTGGAAGGACGAGACGCAGGGCAACTTCCGCCGCCAACAGGTCGTGACCGTCCAGAGCCGCCAGTACCTCGCCCTGTCCGAGGAGGTCCTCGGCGCACTGTTCGACGACGTCGACGCCTACTCCGAGATGTGGCCCGTCGGCCCGGACTCGGTCGACGGCCACCCGCCCCGCAACATCCGGATCGCCCACATCGAGGACCGGCTGCTGGACCTGGCGAACCGGCGGCCGGCCATCCGTCTCGTCCCCGAACGCTTCGACGTGACGGAGCGGCAGAACCGGCTCACCCAGGAACACGTCCTCGTGGTCTGCGAGGGCGGACGCTCCCGCACCCGCGAGCACTACGCCGACCGCTTCGGCACGGCCGACGCCTCGATCTACTCCCTCGACGGCGAGCACCTTCAGGACGTCGTGCTGGGGCTGCGGGTCAAGTCGAAGCTGCCGGACCCGATGAGCGTGCTCCTCACCGTGTCGCAGAACCGCTTCCTGCTCAACTCGCTGCGCGGCGAGGGGTTCCTGAACATGCGACTCACCCGGGAGGAGGCCAGGAACGTCATCGGCATCGACCCGGTCCGCCACGTCTTCGAGGAGTGCATCGCCGCCCGCCCCTGCCTGATGAGCCGACAGGAGGAGGACAACGAGTTCCGCTGCCCCACGCACGGCACCCTCTTCCTGCCCGCCCTGCTGCGCGGCTCCCCGCTGTGGAAGGAGATCCGGCAGGGCCTGCGCCTCTTCGGGGTGGCCGAGGACGACCTGTCGGCGATCACCTCGTTCCGGCTGGACATGGTGCAGCGCCCGCGGTTCACGGCGCAGCTGCACCGGCCGACCGCGACCAGCCCCGGTACCTTCGGCTTCCTGCTGGGCGACGCCGCCAACGCCATCCACTTCTGGCCGGGCCGAGGCCTCAACAGCGGTCTCGCCTCGGCCACTTCACTGGCCCGTTCGCTCAGCCGCGCCTGGCAGGGCAAGCCGCTGCGGGACGCCGACTTCATCCGGCACGAGGCCGCCATGTCCATGCTCCAGTACCGGCACAAGAGCCGGGCCTGGAACGCCATGGTGACCACCGACGACCAAGGCGTCACCCGCGCCATCCGGGACGTCATCGCGCACAGCGCGGAGGCCGGCCCGGTCGCCGACGGCGCGGACGCGAGCGACCTGGACGCGCTGCTGGAGCGGATGGCCGGGATCCGCGAGCGGTTGGGATCCCGGCTGCCCGGCCTGCCCACGGACGGTGAACTCCGCGCCCACCTGGCCTCGATCGCCCCCGCCACCCTGCGGACCCTGCGGGAGAGCGGAGCCTGGGACACCCTGATCGTCGGCGGGGAGGAGGCCGACATCGACCTCTTCTACCAGTCGGACTCCCCGGTCTTCGTCCCTCGGCCGGTCGACCCTCGGCCGGTCGACCCTCGGAGTCTCCCGGTTCCGGCCGCCGGCCGGGCCGATCTGGGGGTTAGCCTCGGTGGATGAACTCCGGGCGGCCTTCGAAGGCCATCACGCGCCACCATGACGGGCTGATCCACGCCTACGTGGTGGATCCCGACGTCTTCGGACCGCTGGAGCCCGTCGTGGTGTTCCGGCCGCGCGCCGGCGACGCGGTCGAGGAGTCGGTGGTGCGGCCCGACCTTGAGCGGGTCGTGTACACCACGCTGAACGAGGTCGTCTGTCTCACCCGCTCCGGCGACCCGGTGTGGGTGTCGGCCTTCGCACCGCACTCCGACGTGCGTCACGGCCATCGGCCCGGCTGTTCGCTGTCCCCGGACGGCCGCACCGTGTGGGTCTACCGGCCGGACGTGATGGCGCAGCGCCGGGTCGCGGACCAGTGGGTCGTGTACGACGCCGACAGCGGGGAGGTGCTCGCCCGGCGGGAGGTGGACACCGCCGGGCACGGAGGTGTCCACCTCCCGCACCCGGCCGACGGCAGTGTGTACCTCACCATCGGTGAGGGCCAGGACGGGTCCGTCGTCCTCAGGGGTGTGATCGGCCCCGACGGCGTGCCGCGGTTCGTGACGTACCCGTGGCCGGACCGCTGCCTGATCGACCTGGCCCCGGGCGGGCGGCAGTTCATGACCGTCGACCACGACCAGGGCGACGTCACCTTCCACGACCACCCCAGCGGGGACGTGCGGTTCACCCTGCCCGCCGACGCCTTCGGCCACGATCCGGACGACACGTACGACACGTACGTGGAATGGAGCGGCGGCTACCTGACGCCGGACACGGCCGTCGTCACCCTGGGCGGTGAACGCGAGGACGAGGAGGAGTGGTTCCGCCACCACCTCGTCGACGTGCGCACCGGCGCGCTCCTCGGCGAGATCGACCTCGACGTGAGCCACCCGTACGAGGCGGTACCCCTGGGCGACGGCTCCTGGCTCACCGAAGGCCCCGACGGTCACCCCGTCCGCCGGTCCCTCCCCACGGTCGGAGAGATCGCCGCAGCCGTACGCCGGCCGGCTGCCGCCGGCGGAGCGCCCGAGGCCGCGTCCGCGTAACCCGGTGACACGCTCCGGTCCGGGGTGGAGAATCGGACGCA
Source organism: Streptomyces sp. CLCI03 (assembly GCF_053615355.1). Classification (NCBI taxonomy): domain Bacteria; kingdom Bacillati; phylum Actinomycetota; class Actinomycetes; order Kitasatosporales; family Streptomycetaceae; genus Streptomyces; species Streptomyces sp. CLCI03. The sequence goes on from NZ_CM132132.1 coordinate 7,987,631, forward strand.
CGGACGTGGGGCCGAGGGGGCGGGGGCGCTGATGGGTCGGGCACTGCGCGTGGGATTCGTGGTACTGCCGGTGGGGTTCGTGCTCTGGTACGCCTCGTACTACACCACGATCGTGGTGTGGGAGTTGCGCAAGCTCGTGTCCTGGTTCGCCCTGCCCCTGCTGGCCGCTGCGGCCACCCTGGCGGGCGTGTTGGTGGTGGGATGGCTCAGGCGCCGGGCCGGGCGCGGCGCGGGCACCGGGAACGCGGCGGTCACCCTCGGGTGCCTGGGCGCCGTCCTCGGCCTGGGCCTCACCGTCGGCTGGCTCGTGTACGGCTCGTACCTGCAGGACCGCGCCTACATGGCCACCGGGCAGGTCGTCACCGAGCCCGTACCGGCGTTGGCGGCCCGGGTGCCGTACGTGGCCGGCAAGGCGCAGGCCGCCCCGCACCTGGGCGATGTCACCGGCGAGATCTCCGACATCACCTACCTCCCCGACTCGGACCGGTTCGCCACGCTGGTGGAGCGCCGCGGCTGGCTGGCCGGGTACGAGGTCGGCCTCGTGCAGGACGTCCCGCTCGGCGGCGAGAGCCGCAGCCAGGAACGCTGCGCCTTCGACGTGTCCGCGGCGGACGCCAGGATGAGCGGCTGGTTCACCCACAACCTCGGCAGGAAGATCTCGGCCGAGAAGCGTTGGGTCCGGTTCGAGGCCGACGACGCCTACGTGACCTGCTCGGGCGGCACACCGGTCGTCGTCGTCCCGCTCAAGCGGCAGACCGGGATCCTCGTGGTGACCGAACGCCCCGCCGGCGTCGCGCTCTACGACGGGCGCACCGGAAAGCTCACGCTCACCACCGACACCTCCACCGTGCCCGGCCCGTCCTATCCGATCAGCCTCGCCGCCCGTCAACGGGAAGGGACCGCCGCGGTGGGCGGCTTCAGCGACTGGTGGTTCGAGCGCAGCGGATGGGATGCCTCCGAGGACGGCGCCAACGAGGGCAACGAGTCCGAGTTCACCCTGCGGTACGTCGAAGAGGCCGGGCGCAGCGCGTACGTCACCCCGCTCACGCCGCAGGGGGAGGCCAGTTCGGTGGTGGCCGTGTCCACCGTGCCGACCCGCCACCGGGGTGGCGGGCTCGCGCCGATGACCATCCACCGCCTGGATCCGGCGTGGTCGTCCCCGAAGGCGCTCGTCGCCCTGATCAAGGCGGAGTACCGGGACGTCTGCTGCTACAACGACGACCAGGTGTTCGAGGTCGTACCCACCGGGGGCGGGACGTGGACGGCCACCGTCGGCAGCGAGCAGAACGTCCGCTACCGGGTGGAGGGCAAGGGCCAGGTGGGCGGCCGTGAGGCGACCTGCCTGAAGGCCGCCGACGGAGCGCTCATCCGATGCGCGTACGTGGTGCCCGGATCACCCGAGGAGCAGGAACTCAAACGGCGGGAGGACCAGAAGAAGCAGCAGGAGGGCGCGAAGCACCCAGGGGATCCGGGCGACCTGACGGGCTATACGAACGAGCAGCTCGCGGAGCTCCAGCGCCGGATGACCGAGGAGATCGGCCGCCGCCTGAAGGCCGGCTGACCGCACCGATCACCCGAAGGCGGCCAGGAGGACGCGGGACGAGGAGCGTTCGGGCCGCTGTGTCCGCGTCTCGGCGTGCGGTCAGCCGAGCGGGTGTGGGGGCGTGCGGGGTTCGCACCGCATCGATCCGGTCACCCTGGTGGGCCGTTCGGTGAACCGGGCGTGTCTGCCACCTGGGCCGTAGGTGCGGGGAGCGCGGTCACGCCGGGTGACGCACCGCGCTCCCGCGTGCCGTGGACCTGCGGGCACCCGGCGGGAGCTGCGTGAATCGCTCCCCGGGTGACCGACATCCGAACGGACTGTCCGTAAATCGACCGCCCATGTGCGACGGACCTTCATACCTGGCAGGCTCAAGCTCAGTTGAGCGCCACATGAAAGTTCCAGCGCGCCAAACACCCTTCGAATCGAAAGCAGGCCTTGTCATGCGTCGCCGCTTAGCCACCGTCTCCGCCGCCGCTCTCCTCTGCCTCGCCGGCACCGCGGGCCTGGCGGAGGCGAGCCCGACGAGCCTCTACGCACCCTCCGCGATGGTCTTCGCCGTCACCCAGGGGGACGACGCCGCCACCGGTACGGTCCTGCGTGCGGTCGTCCTCAGCTGCGCCTACACCGCCGAGGGCACGCACCCCGACCCCCGGGCCGCGTGCGACGCCCTCAACGAGACCGGCGGCGAGTTCGACCGCCTGCTGGCCGCCCCGAATCCGGGCCGGGTGTGCCCGCGGCACTACGACCCCGTCACCGTCACCGCGGACGGTGTCTGGCACGGTGAGCGCGTCTCGTGGAAGCACACCTTCTCCAACGGGTGCGTGATGTCCGCGACCCTGAACGACAACGTCCTCTACGCGTTCTGACACGGGGGCTCGCGACCGCGTCGGGGGGCGCGGTTCAGGGGGGCTCGGCCGGGTCCGGTGCCACCAGGGGTGGTGGCACCGGACCCGGCGGGCCGGCGGTCAGGCGTGGGGGTGTGGGGTGGGGGCGCCTGCCGCCGGGCCAGGGACACCCCCGTCACGGGTGTTCCGTTCTCTCCCTGGGATCGGCGGGTGGCGGCCCGCCGGGGGCGCGTGGGTCAGTTCTGCCAGGGGGTCCAGCTACCGCTGGTCAGGCGGTGCCGGGACCAGCGCTCGCCGTCCATGCCGACGATCGAGATGGTCGGGTTCCAGGTGTTGTTGCCGTCGATGCGGACCCCACTGCGCACGGTCCCGCCCATGGAGGTCCACTCGCTCCAGGAACCGCCGGCGAACTGCCAGCGGGTCCACACCGCGAAATCGGTGCCGACGATGAAGACCTGACGGTTTCCGGCCGGGTAGGTCATCCAGGCTTCGCCGTACTCGCAGATGTAGTCACCACCGAGGCCGGACACGTGACAGAAGCCGGCAGCGGCGGCGGGCGCCGCCGCCTGCGCCGGGGCGGCGGTGACGCCGGCGAGGGCGGCTCCGGAGAGCGCGAGGGTGGTGACCGCGAGGGCGGACCGGCGGAGGATGGCCAAGGTCATGTGTGTACTCCCCAATCGGGATGACGGAACGACTCGACGCCCCGAACACTTCCACCGGCCGCCAACGATGCTCTAACGGCCCGCTAACGCTCCGTCCGCACTGCCCGCACCACGCCGTCCCCTCTGTGTTCGAGAGGGGAATACGTGTTCCATGATTGGCCGAGGCCGTACTCGTGCCGCCGGAACAATCCGACTTATCCTCGATCAGGGGCCGTGCGTACACGGATGGAACGGTACGAAGCGGTGCGGATCGACAAGGGTGGGGTCTGTGCAGTTCCGCGTGTTGGGGCCGGTCGCCGTCACGACGACGAACGGGGCTCCCCTCCCGCTCGGCCCCGCCAAGCGCCGGAGCCTGCTCGCCATGCTGCTGGCCCACCCGAACACGCCCGTCGGCGTCGAGAGGCTCACCGAGGCACTGTGGGACGAGGAACCGCCGAGGCACGCGCGCACCGTGCTGCAGGGACACGTCTCCCGGCTCCGGGCGGTCCTCGCGCAGCACGACGCGGAAACACACGGCGTGGAACTCCTCACCCAGGGAGCGGCGTACCGGCTGCGCCTGCCCGAAGCGCTCTTGGATGCCCGCCGGTTCGAGGAGTCCCTCCGATTCGCCCGGCGGAGTACGGACCCGGCGGAGGCCGTGGCGGTCCTGCGCGAGGCACTGGGGCTGTGGCAGGGACCGGCGTTCGCCGGGACCGTGCACAGCGCACCGCTGGAAGCGCCCGCGCACGCCTTGGAGGAGCTGCGCCTGACGGCCGTCGAGGAGCTGGCGCGCGCGTACGGGCTGCTGGGTGACCACGGAGCCGCCGCGTCCGTACTGCGCGCCGAGGCCACCGCGCACCCCCTACGGGAGTCGCTCGTCGCACAGCTGATGCTGGTCCTGGCCAGGGCGGGCCGGCGGGCCGACGCGCTGGACCGGTACCACCGTACGCGCAAGCTGCTCGCCGACGAGATCGGCGTCGACCCGGCACCGGTGCTCACCGACGCGTACCGCACCCTGCTGCGCGTCGGTGCCGAGGTCGCTGCCGATCTCGACGCCGGCAGGGACACCGACGCCCGGACCCCCACCGATGTCGCGGTCCCTACCGACGTCGAGACCGCCGTGGCCGTCGCGGCCGCGGTGCCCGTCGGCACCCCCCAACTCCTGCCCCGCCGCCCCCGGGGCTTCATCGCGCGACAGGACGAACTCGCCGTCCTCGACCGCGTCACGAGCGCGGTGCCGGGCCCCGTCGTCACCCTCATCGGAGCTGCCGGCGTCGGCAAGACCGCGCTCGCCGTGCACTGGTCGCACCGACGGCGCGCCGACTTCCCGGGCGGCACCCTCTTCGCCGACCTGTGCGGCTTCAGCCCCACCCCGCCCCGTGACACCCGCGCCGTGCTCCGCGAGTTCCTGCTCGCGCTCGGCGTCCCGGTCGAACGGATGCCGGGCTCGCCCACCGCCCTCGGGGCCCGCTACCGCGAACTGACCGCCGGACGAAGACTGCTGGTCGTCCTGGACAACGCCGTCGACTCCGAGCAGATCCGCCCGTTGCTGCCCGGCGGGGACGACTGCGTCACCCTCGTCACCAGCCGCGACCGGCTCGACGGCCTGGTGGCCACCGACGCCGCCCGCCCGGTGACGGTCGGCGCGCTGCCCACCGGCGACGCGACTTCGCTGCTCGCCGCCGTGTTGGGCCCGGAGTCGGTGGCAGCCGAACCGGAGGCCGCCGCCCGCTTGACCGGCCTGTGCGACGGACTGCCGCTCGCGCTGCGGGTCGCCGCCGCCCGGCTCGCGACCCGTCCGCACCGAGGCCTGGCCTCCTTCGCCGGGGAACTCGCCGACGAACAACACCGGTTGGACCTGCTCAAGGCGGAGGACACCGGCGTCGCCGCCGCGCTCGGCCTCAGCCTGCGGCATCTGCCCGAACCGGCCCGCCGGCTGTTCCACCACCTCGGCCCGCACACCGGTGCCACCCTCGACACCGGCACCGCCGCCGCGCTCGCCGACTGCACGCCGGCCCAGGCCACCCTGGCGCTCGACCAGTTGGCCGCGGCCCAACTGGTCGTCGAGACGGGCCCGCGTTCCTACGTGCTGCACGATCTGGTGCGCCTCTTCGCCCGCAGCCTGGCACCCGGTCGCGAACCCGCCGGGCTGCTACGGCTGCTCGACCACTGGGTACAGACCCTGCTCGGGGCGTGCGCGGCCGCGGAGCCCGGCGGCGAACCGTGCTGCGCCCCTCCGGCCGGAGCCCGGCGCTCGGCCGAGATCCGCCGGTTCGCCGACCGGACGGCCGCGCTCGCCTGGTACTCCGCCGAACGCGGCACCCTGCGGGCCGCGGTCGAGGCCGCCGTCGCGGCGGGCTTCCACGACCGGGCGTGGCGGCTCGTCCTGCTCCAGTGGCCGCTCATCGTGTGGCAGGTCCGCGACGGCTGGGTGCCGCTGCTCGAACAGGGCCTCGCGTCCGCGGAACTGGACGGTGATCCGGCCGCCCAGTCCCGGGCGTCGGCACTGCTCGGCTGGGTGCTGTCCGAGGAGGGCAGGCCCGAGGAGGCCCTGACCAGATTGGAGCGGGCCCCCGACCTCGCGGTCCGCGCGGGGGACATCGCCGGGGAGGCGGTCGCCCGGATCAACCTGGCCGTGGCGCTCATGCGCCACGGTGACCGCGAGCGCCCCGCCGCCCTCTTGGCCCAGGCCCTCACCCTGGCCGAACGGGAGGGCCTCACCGAGACGGCCACCCTGGCGCACCAACACCTCGCCCAGCACCTGCTGTCGGTCGGCGCCGCGGCCGAGGCCGCCGCACACGCGGCCCACGGACTCGCGCTCGCCGCACCTGTGCTGGCGGCCCCCCGGCGGGTGGTGCTGCGCACCCTGCACGGCGAGGCACTGGCCGCCGTCGGACGTACCGGCGAGGCCGAACGACAGCTCCGCGAAGCCGTCCGGGAGGCCCGGGCCAACGCCTACGAGGAGGGCGAGCTCGCCGCGCGGGCCGCACTGGACGGGCTCCGATCCGAGCGCGGCCGAATCGATGCCGGCGCGAGGCCGGACCGGCCCGGCCCTCCCTAGGGGACCTTCGTACGAGGCCCAGCCCGAGGCGCGTACCCGCTGAGGATCGGCTCGCGCGCCGGCGCGTACGGGAGAAGCGCGCCTACCTCCGCACGCCCGGAGCGCACCACCCGCCGGCTGCGGAAACGGACCCCGGAGCCGCTGTCACCGGGTGGCCACGCACATGTCGATTGTCACTCTATTCCTACCTAGGGATGGTTCAGGTAGGAGTGTGGATCTTCGCGTGCTTATGCTTCACCCGCTATGACGGAACGTCACACCACCCACACGTTATGTGAATCCGCCGATGTGGTCGTCCTCGGCGCAGGCCCCGCCGGGCTCGTTCTCGGCATCCTGCTCCACGCCGCCGGGATCGACTGCGTCATCCTGGAACGTGCCTCCCGCACCCAGGTCCAGACCCGGGCGCGCGCCGGGTTCCTCGCCCCGAACACCGTGGAGATCCTCGACCGCCACGGCCTCGCGGACGGCCTGCACCGGCACGGCCGCCGCCACGGCAGCTGCGAATTCCGCACGCAGGAAGGCCGGTTCCGCCTCGACTACGGGGCTCTCGGCCAAGGCGCGCAGCATCACGTCTACCCGCAGCAGCACCTGGTCACGGACCTCCTGACCCACTACCTCGACCTCGGCGGACGCATCTCCTTCCACACCGAAGCGCTCGCCGTGCACGACACCGACGGCACCCGGCCGTCCGTCACCACACGTGGACCCGACGGCCGCACCACCCGGTGGACCACCCGGTACGTCGCCGGTTGCGACGGCCGGCACGGGGCGGCCCGCCGCTCACTGCCGCCGGGCGCCGTCCGTCATCACCGGTACGACCACGGCGTGACCTGGCTCGGCCTGCTCGCCCGGACCCCTCCGAGCCTCGACGCCGTCGGTTACGCCATCCACGACCGCGGCTTCGCCGGACACATGGCCCGCACCGCCGACGTCACCCGCTACTACCTCCAGTGGCAGCGCGGCACCCCCGCCGACGCCTGGCCCGAACAGCGGATCTGGGACGAGCTCGACATCCGGATGGGCGCAGCGGACCACGGCCCGCTGCGCAGGGGCACGCTCCTGGAACGCGGGGTCTTCGACCTGACCTGCGACGTCGTCGAACCGCTGCGCCACGGCTCGCTCGTCCTCGCGGGCGACGCGGCGAGTCTGCTCGCGCCGGCCGCCGCGAAGGGCGCCAACCTCGCCGTCCTGGAAGCCGAGATGCTGGCCGACGCCCTGGTCGATGCCCTCACCCGGGCCGACACCACAGGCCTCGACAGCTACTCGGACCGCTGCCTCGCGTACATCTGGCGGGCGCAGGAGTTCACCGGGTGGATGACCCGACTCCTGCACGCACCCCCCGACCAGGACGAGGATGCCGGATCGTTCTTCCACGCCGCCCTGCGGCGTTCCCGGCTCGCGTCGCTGCGCACCTCACGCATCCACCAGGACTGGTTCGCCGAGAACTACGTCGGCGTGTGACCGCCGCGGGGCCCGGCCCCGTACCACGCTCCCCCCGGACCTCCCCACCACCCGCCTCGCCCTGCCCTGCCCAGCCCCGTACCGGCCCGAGGACACCCCCACGATGACGACGACCCTCCCCGACGAAACGTTGCTCCGGGACGACACCGACTCCCTGCGCGCGGCAGCCCGGTTCGTCCGCGAGCACGACAGCGCCACCCTGCTCCCGCTCCTCCTGCCCGGCCTCGACGGCCCGGACCTGCGGGCGCTCGCCGAGCACTGCCGGTTCGCCCACGCGGGACTGCTGCTCTTCCCGCCGGACGCGGAGGGTCTGCGGGCCCAACTCGGCTACTGCGGACTGGCCGTGGACACTCCCTCCCACCCCAGCGTGGTGGTCCGGGACCGCCTCGCCCGGCGCCACCTGCGCGATCCCGCCGAGCTCGACGTCCGGATCCTGCGCCCGCAGGTCGACGGCCGCGACGGGGAGCGGCGCGCGGTCGAGGTGTTCGCCCTGACCGTGCCCCCGCACTCCGACCTGGAACCGATCGCCGCCTACGAACGCACCCGCCGGCACGAGGCACACCTCGCCTTCGAGGTCGAGCGTCCGGAGCCACTGGCCCTACGCGGCCTGTGCGCGATCCTCGACCGCCACGGCGCGCTGCCCGACGGCGGCGGCTACAACCCGCACGAGGACGGCACGGTCCTCTACTTCACCCTCCCCGCCGACGCGGCCTGCGACTACCGGCGACTGGAGCTCTACGCACCGGGCGACCACCGCGACACCCTCGCAGCGCACCTGTCCCACCCCGACCCGCACCACCCCGACCCGCACCACCGCCCCCGTCATGACGCGCGGCAGCCCGCCGAAACGCTCCTCCACCTCTTCACCGGCGCGTGGACGACACAGGCCCTCGCCACGTTCGCCCGCCTGGGCCTGCCCGACGTCATGGACACCCGCACCGCCCACCGCACCGAGGACCTCTCCCGGCCGACCGGCACCCACCCCCGAAGCCTCGCCACCCTCCTGCGCTACCTGGCCATGCTCGGAGCCGTCGTCGAGGAGCAGGAAGGATTCCGCCTGACCGCACTCGGCGCCCTGCTGCGCGCCGACACACCCGGGTCGATGCGACCGCTGGCCCTGATGTACGGGGGCCCGTTCTACCGCTCCTTCGGCGCTCTCGACCACGCCGTGCGGACCGGACAGCCGGCCTTCGACCACCTCTTCGGCGAGAACCACTTCGACCACTTCGCCCGCGACCCCGAACTCGCCGCCCTCTTCGACCGCTCCATGGCCGCGAGCTCACGGATGTTCCAGCCGCTCCCCACCCATCCCGTCATCACCGCCGCGGCCCAGGCACCCGAGGCCGCGACCGTCGTGGACATCGCCGGAGGGAACGGCGAACTCCTCGGCCGGATCCTCACCGCGCACCCACGCCTGCGCGGCGTCCTCCTCGAACGCCCGCACGCCGTCCAGGCCGCCCGCCGCCACCTCGACGCCACGGGCTGCGGCCCGCGCTGCGACTACCGTGCGGGCGACTTCGCCGACGTGCCACCCGGCGGCGACGTCTACATCCTGTCCCGCGTCCTGCACGACTGGGACGACGACCGCTGCCGCGAGATCCTGAGCCACTGCGTCCGCGCGATGCCCGCCCACGCGGACCTGCTCGTCGTGGAACGTCTCCTGCCCGTCGACGGGTCCCCCTCGCTGGCCACCGCCTGGGACCTGCACATGCTCTGCAACGTCGGAGGCCGCGAACGCCGGGCCGACCACTACGCACGCCTGCTCGCCGACGCCGGCCTCCAACTCGTCGGCCGTCGGCCCCTGCCCCTGGACGCGCACGTGCTGCACGCCCGTAGGACCGGCGCACCGGAGCCCACCGCCCGGCGAAGCTGACCGTACGTCCGTCACCGGTACGCCGTCACCCGTACGCCGTCACCCGTACGGGGCGCGTCGTTCGGGTGGGAGCGCCCGGTGGATCACACGGAGGGCGAAGGAGTTCGGGGGCTTCCAGACGTGCCGGTCGTCGAACGACCACGCGTAGACGGGGGATCCGTCGCGGACGCAGTCCAGCAGGTCGGGCGCCCCGAGCTCGTGGGCCGACCAGGCGTACAGCCGCTGCAGCCTCGGCGCGATCACCCCGAAATCGAGGAGACGACCGAAACCGATCTCCCGGTCGAGGTGGGACCGCACCGTGTCGTCGAGCGGGTACGCGTCGGGGAGCACACGCGACAGCTGGAGGAAGATCCCGGTCATCTCCACCCTGGGATCGCCGAGGAACGGGGCGAGCGGGCGCAGCCACCCGAGGGCGAGGCGGGGCGCCGCGACGAGGGCGTGGGCGTACAACACGCGGCACAGGACGACGTTCATGAAGAACCGCTCGGTCTCGTTCTCCGCCTCCGCGAGATCGCGGTTCTCGAGGTAGGCGGCGACCACGCTCCCGTTGTGCGCCCGGTACCAGGCCCGGGCCGTGGGGTGGTCGGCGAAGGCCCGCCAGTGCTCGACCGTGCGGGCGGAGGCGGGCCCGGGGAGTCCGCCGCTCAGGCCCACCGCCTCGCAGCCGTCGCGGAGGATCCGTTCGTTCACCGCCCGCCACCACGGGCTGCCGGGCCGGTCGGCGAACACCGGCCGCAGCACGCCCCGGCGCACCTGCCAGCGCATGAACGACCTCGCCGCCCGGCGGAACGGCAGGTGTCGCGGTGCCTTGCCGAAGGGGCCGTGGTAGCAACGCTCCATCAAGGCCATCCGCCCGATGGGGTCGTCGCGGACCGCGGCGACCTGCTGCCCGGCCCAGGCCGCGGCCGTGATCTCGGACATCATGACGACAGACTCGCACGAACCCGGTCAGGTCGAAGCGCTGCCGTGCCGTGCCGTGTCGTACCCGGCCGGGCACGACACGGCACGCCGGCCGCTGGTCAGGCGGTCGGCGCGAGCACCCACAGCCGGTGGTCCCAGCCGACGTCGCGGCAGGCGCGGACCGTCAGCCCGGCCCGCTCCGCCAACGCGGTCACGTCCTTCACCGAGCGCAGCCCGGAGCCGAACGCCGCCGTGAGCCGCAGGTGGTGCAGGACCGCGTCGATGTCGTCCGGGTCGGCCGCCTCCACCTGCTCGACCAGCACCACGACGCCGTCGGCCGGGATCGTGGCCGCCGCCTCGGTCAGGGTCAGCACCGCGTCCTCGTCCGGCAGCCACTCCAGCAACCGGCACAGCAGCAGAGTTCCCGCACCCGACGGCACCGGGTGCGTCTGCGCCACGAGCTCCACCCTGGGCAGCACCTCCGGATCGAGGATCTGCCCGGCCACGACGTCCAGGACCGACGGCAGGGCGGCGAGCCGCACCCGCAGCCCGGGGAACTCCTTGACGAGCGCGCCCACGACCGTGCCGGCGCCGTTGCCCGACGCGCCGAGGACCTCCACCGCCGACCAGTCGTAGGCACCGGCGACCCCGGTCGAGACCCAGCGCGCCTCGTCCTCGATCGAGGTACGGGCCGAACCGCCCAGGCGCGCATCGGTACGCAGCGCCTCGGCCAGGCTCTGCCCGGACGCCGTGCGGCAGCCGTTCGCACCCGAGCGCATCCGCTCGGCGAGGCCCACCAGCGACAGGTCGAAGGCGGCCTGCGCGCCGCGCAGGTCGTACTCCTCCAACGAATGGTCGTCCTCGACCAGTTCCTCGCCCACCGGCGTCAGCCGGTACCCCTCGTCGGTGGCCTCGAACACCTCGATCTCCACGAGGTACTTCAGCAGCGCACCGAGCGAGCGCGGCTCCGTCCCGCTGCGCCGCGCCAGCTCCGCCGGCTCCCGTACCCCCTGGTAGACGAGGTCGACCAGACCCAGGGTGACGGCCACGCGGATCGCGAGCCCGGGGGCCAGGTCGGTCAGTTCGTGGAGCCGCCCGTGCGCGTCCTCGCCCTCCAGGACATCGGGATCGGCCGGCTCGGCGAGGCCGGGTGCCACCTCGGCCCGCCGCCAGTAGCCGGTGATGTGCGTCTGCTCGCGCGGCACACCCCGGTCCACCGACAGGTGCCGGCGGATGCCCTTGAGGGTGACGGCCTCACCGGCGGCCCAGACGAACACCGTCCCCGGCAGCCACTCCATGTCCCGCACCGCGCGCTCCAGCAGGTCGCTGCGCCCGGCCGGGACGCCGTCGCGCACCAGCCAGGTGACCTCGGCCTCCGCGCGCGTCGGCAGCTCCTGGCGGTGGCTGTCCTCGCCGACCTCGACGAACACCCGGGCCCGGGTCCCCTCGGGCATCTCGTCGAGCCAGCGGCCGATCGCGGGCAGTGCCGTCTCGTCGCCGATCACCAGCAGCCAGTCCGCGCCCTCGGGGTGACTGTGCGACATCTTCGGCCCGGCGATCCAGGTCACCTGGCCCGGGGCGGCCTGCTGGGCCCATGACGAGGCGATACCGCCGTCGTGCCGGACGAAGTCGAAGTCGATCTCCCCGGCCACCGGGTCGAAGCGGACCGGCGTGTAGTCCTTGGAGATCGGTCGGCCGTCCGAGGGCCAGTCCAGGCTGCTCACGTTCTGCCGGGGCAGTACCGGCTCCCGACCCTCCTGCGCGAAGAAGAACTTCACGTGGTCGTCGAAGCCCTCCGTGCGCAGCGCCGGGAGGGACAGGCCCGCGTGCTCGAAGGCGTGCATCTGGGGCCCGCCCAGGGTCACCCGCCGCATCCCGGGCGTGACGTCCGAGACACGCAGCACCGTCAACTCCCTGAGCACGATGGGGAAGGTGACGACCGAGCGGGGACTACGGGTGGACATCCGACTTGCTCCTTCACATCCGTCCGGCAGATCCGGCATGCGGCCACGCTACGACGCCCCGCGCGCCCCGCATCCAACCCGCGGACCACGACACTGCCACCCCGCGCGCAATCCGGACGCCGGCCCGCACCGTCTGCTCCGGGGTCATGGCGTCCCCGCACGGGACTGGACCTCAAGTGCGGTCGAGTTCCTACGGTGTCGTGCGTAGGCGATCTCGAAGAGAGCGAACGGAGCGGATCCACCATGGAGTACTCGCACGACGACGCCGAACTGCTGCGGCAGCCCATCGGTTACTGGAGCTGGGCCGCCTCGGACGCGGTGGTCACCCGTATCAGGGAGGTACTCGCCGGAATCGGCACGACCCAGCCGCAGGCCTGGATCCTGGCCCGGATCGCCGCCGCCGAGCCGCCGGCGACGCGCGACGGGGTGACCGGGGTGTTGAGCGGTTACGCGGCCGCGGGTGTCGACGACCTCGACGAGGAGATCGCCGCCACCATCGCCCGCGGCTGGGTCACCCAGAGTCCCGACGGTCACCTCGAACTCACCAGCGAAGGAAGGGAGTTCTACGCCCGAGTGGCCGTCACCCAGGGGGAGCTGTGGCAGGAGCGACACCGGGGCATCCCGGACGAGGAGTACGTGATCACGCTGAAGGTCCTCCAGCGTTTCATCCACAACACCGGGGGGCACGCCTGGCACCACTGACCAGGTCCCCGCGCGCCACGCGGCGAGGCCCGCCTCCTGCGGGAGACGGGCCTCGGCGGTGGTCCGCGCGGCGACGCGCGCGGCGGGGTTCCTACTGGCCGGCGACGGCCTTCGCGAGGAGCGGGGTGAGCTGCTCGACCACCCACGGGGCGCTCAGCGCGTCCGGGTAGGCGATGGCCGAGGAGAGGGAGTTCTCCGAGGGGATGACCGTGAAGTGCTTGGTCTTCACCGCGTTCAGCGACTGGAAGAGCTTGTTGGACTCCAGCTCGGTCGCGCTGATCACGCCGCGGTCACCGAAGGGGTAGGTGACCAGGAGGACGTCGGCGTCGAGCTGGTCGAGGTTCTCCAGGCTCACCGCGTTCTTGTTCGGCGCGTAGTTCTTCGCCTTGTCGGTCTTGGTGAAGCCGAGCTTCTCGAAGACGCCCGGGTCCTGGTCGGCGTAGGACATGAAGCTGACCTGCTCGGGGTGGACGACCGTGTAGGTGTACGTCTTGCCCTTGAACTCCGGGTGCGCGGCGGCGGCGTCCGTCGTGGCCTTCTCGTTCGCGGCGATGACCTCGTCCGCCTTGGCGCTCAGGCCGAGGGCCTTCGCGGCGGTCTTCAGCCGGTCCTGCCAGGTCAGGGTGTCGGCGTGCGCCTTGTCGGTGAAGGTGACCACCGGGGCGATGGGCTGCAGCTTGGCGTAGTCCGCGCCCATCTCCCAGGTGTTCATGCCGAGGATGATGTCGGGAGCCTCGGCCGCGATGGCCTCGTAGGCGGTGCCGTCGGTGTCGTCGTACGTCTTCAGCTTGCCGGCGCCGAGCTTGTCGATGGCGCGCTGCTTGTACTCGGGCACCTTGGCGCCGTCCTCGACGTCCGGGGTGATGACCGGGACGATGCCGAGGGCCAGCGCGATGGCGGTGTCGCCGTCGGAGACGGTGGCGACCTTCACCGGCTTCTTCTTGACCTCGGTCTTGCCCCACGCGTTGGTGAGGGAGACGGGGAAGGCGCCGGACGCGTCGGCACCGGCGGCGGCCGGCTTGTCCTTGGCGGCGGTCGAGTCCTCGCCGCCGCCGCACGCGGTGAGCAGGCCGAGGCAGGCGGCGGCCGCGGTGAGGGCGGCGAGGGCGCGGGCGGGGCGGCGCGTTCTGGGCAGAACGGACATGATGGTGGTGTCTCCTATGCGGGGATACGACGGCCCAGGGGGAAGATCTGGGGCCGCTCTGTGCGGGGATGGGGGACGACGAGACAGTCCAGGCCGAACACTTCGGCCACGGTCTCCTCGGTGAGAACCTCTTCGGGCGTGCCCTGGCGCACGACGCGGCCGTCGCGCATGGCGACGATCGTCGAGGCGTACAGGGCCGCCTGGTTGAGGTCGTGGGACACCAGCACGATCGTCTTGCCGGCCTGCTCGTTGAGGTCGGCGAGGAGGTCCATGACCTCGATCTGGTGGGCGATGTCCAAGTAGGTGGTGGGCTCGTCCAGGAGCAGCGTCGGCGTGTCCTGGGCGAGCGCGAGGGCGATCCACACGCGCTGGCGCTGGCCCCCGGAGAGCTGGTCGACCGGGCGGTCGATCAGCTCGGCCGTCCCGGTCGCGAGCAGGGCGTCCGCGATGACCTCGTCGTCGGTGGCGGTGCGCCGCTGTCCGAACCGGCGGTGCGGGTGGCGCCCGCGCCAGACGAGGTCGCCGACGGTGATGGACTCCGGGGCGATCGGCGACTGCGGCAGGATGCCCAGGCGCTGGGCCACCTCGCGGGTGGACAGGTCGTGGATGTCCTGGCCTTCGAGGAGGACCGAACCGGCCGCGACGGGCAGCAGCCGGGCGACCGACTTGAGCAGGGTCGACTTGCCGCAGGCGTTCGGGCCGACCAGCGCGGTGATCTTGCCGGGCTCGATCCCGAGGGACAGCTCCTCGATGATCGGCTTCCGGTCGTAGCCGGCGCTGATGCCACGGGCTTCGAGCCGGAAGCCGGCGTCGGGGGAGGCGAGTGAGGGTCGTGCGCTCATGCGGTGGCTCCTTGCCTGCGCCGGAGGATCAGCCAGACGAAGTAGGGGGCGCCGAGCAACGCCGTGAGGACACCCGTCGGTACGGGGCTGATCAACGGGCCGTGCTGGGCGAGGACATCGGCGCCGAGGACGATGACGGCGCCGATCGGAACGGCCAGGGCGACGGACCGGTCGGCGCCGACCAGCCGGATCGCGATGGGACCGCTGATCAGCGAGACGAAGCCGATGGGGCCGGTGACGCTGGTGGCCAGAGCGGCGGCCGCGGCCCCCACCAGCAGGGTCGCGATCCGGGCGGCCCCCACCCGGGTGCCGAGCCCGAGCGCGAGCTGGTCGCCGAGGGCCATGCTGCCCAGGGCACGGTCCAGCAGGGCGGTGCAGAGCCCGCACACGGCGAGCGCGCCCGCCAGCGTGGACACCCCTTCCCAGGTGGCGTCGTTGACGCTGCCGACCAGCCAGCGCATCACCTGTGCGATCCCGTGCTGACCGGCCACCGTGAACAGGTAGTTCACGTAGGCGGTGCACACCGCGCTCAGGCCGATGCCCACGAGGACCAGCCGGTACGTGTCCACGCCCCCGCCGCGCCTGCTCAGTGCGAGCACGGTCGCCACGAGCGCGAAGGCGCCGCCGAGACCGGCCAGGGAGGTCCCGAAGGGGACGGCCGGGGCGAACAGCAGCATCGTGGTGGCGCCGGCCCCGGCGCCCGCCGAGATGCCGACGATGTCCGGGGTGGCCAGGGGGTTGCGGATGAGCCGCTGGTACAGGGCGCCGGAGAGGCCGAAGAGGGCTCCGGCGAGCAGCGCCGCCAGTGCGCGCGGCATCCGGATGCGGAAGATCACGTAGTCGGCCAGGCCGGTGCGCATCCCGAAGGCGGCGGGCAGGATGTCGCCCGCCGGGATCCGCTTGACCCCGCCGAGCAGGATCGAGGCGACGAGCAGGGCCAGCAGCATCATGACGAGGACGAAGGTGACGAGGCGGGCCCGGCGGAATCCGGACCGGTGGGCGCCGCGCAGCCGGGCCACGGTGGCGGCCTTGAGTTCCGCCGCGGTGTCCTGGGAGGCCTGCCCGAGGCCGCGGGCACCGTCCGTCCGTGGCGCGTGTGTCTGTGCCATGTCACTCACATCCGGACCAGGTCGCGGCGGCGCGCGAGCCACACGAAGAAGGGGGTGCCGACGAAGGCGGTCATCACCGACACCTGGACCTCGCCGTGGTCGATCACCAGCCGTCCCGCGGTGTCGGCGCCGACGAGCAGGACGGCTCCGCAGGCCATGGACAGCGGCAGTGACCAGCGGTGGTCCGTGCCCACCAGCATCCGGGCGGCGTGCCCGGCGACCAGGCCGACGAAGGCCACCGGCCCGACGGCCGCGGTGGCGGCCGCGCACAGCAGCACCGCGACGGCCGCACTCGCAAGACGGGCCCGCTCCACCCGGACGCCGAGCCCGCGGGCGGTGTCGTCACCGAGGCTCAGCAGGTTCAGGGTGCGCCCGAGGGGCAGCGCCAGCAGCAGACCGGTGAGCGCGAACGGGAGTGCCTGGCCCAGGAACTGGCCCCGGCCGGTGAGTTGCCCCACGGACCAGAAGCGCAGGTGGGCGTAGACGGCCTCGTCGCGCACCACGAGCAGGGTGATCAGCGAGGACATCACCGCCGCGACGGCGACTCCCGCGAGGACGAGGCCGATCGTACTGCTGCCCGCGTTGGTGCGGGTCCCGATCAGGAAGACGAGGACCGCGGTCACCGCCGAGCCGGTCAGCGCCATCCAGAAGTAGCCCTGCACGCTCGACGCGTCGAGGAAGAGGATGCCGAGTACGACGAACACGGCCGCGCCCTGCTGCACGCCGAGGACGCCCGGCTCCGCCAGGGGGTTCATCGTCAGGGCCTGCATGATGAGCCCGGAGGCGCCGAGGGCGGCCCCGACCGTCAGACCGAGCAGCGTGCGGGGTATCCGTTCCGTCCACAGGACGTCGCCGTTGTAGCCCTCCGCGCTCGGGTGCAGCAGGATCCGCACGATCTCCAGCGGGGATATGTCACGCGCACCGAGGCCGATGCTCGCGATGGTCACGGCGGCCAGCATCAGGCCGGCGAGCACCACGACCACCGTTCCACGCGAGGCACGGGGCCGCGCGGGCGTCGGGGCCGGTGGTGCTTCCGGCGAAGCCGATTGCTTCATGGGTCTTCGGGTACTCCTCACCTGCTCAAGCTCGAAGTTAGGCTAGCCTTACCAAAGCGGTGTCCGGTCCAATGCCGGAGGCGAACCGCTCACAATCAGGGGTCAAGAACACGACCCCTGCGGTAGGGGGAGGATGTTGTGGCCGAGACGGGACTGCGCAGCGTGCGGGACGAGGAGACCCGGACCGGGGACGTGATCATGGCCGATGACGATTTCATCGCCGAGGGCGGACACCCGCCGCACGTCCATGAGTTCCACGAGTTCCTGCACGTGCCGGTCGGCAGGATCGTGGTCACCGCCCTCGGCCGGGACCACGAGCTTTCGGCCTCGGTGGCCCTGTGGATCCCGGCGGGCATCGCGCACAGCGCACGCTTCGGAGCCGACTCGGTCATCGCGGTCGAGTCCTTCGACGCGGACCGGTTCCAGCTGCCGTACCAGGACGTCACCACCATCAACATCACCGACGCCCAGCGCCGACTGGTCCTCGGCCGGATGCGCAGCACCCGCGCCCAGGCGGAGGACCCGGAGGTCTTCGCCGCGCTGTCCGCCGGGCACCGCAACTGCCTGCCGCTGCCCCAGCCCACCAGTCACACCGCCGGCGTGGTGGCGCGGGAGCTGGCCCGGACGCCGAGCGATCCGCGCACCGCGACCGAGTGGGCGGAGAACCTCTACACGAGCTCGACCAGCCTGCGCCGGGCCTTCCGCGCGGAGACCGGGATGGCCTTCTCCGAGTGGCGCACCCGGCTCCGACTCAACCACTCGCTGAGCCTGCTGGAACAGGGCCAGTTGGTGAGCTCGGTGGCCGCCCGGGTGGGGTTCGTCAGCACCAACGGCTACATCCTGGCCTTCCGCCGCCACTTCGGGCAGACGCCGGGCGCGTACGTACGCAACTCGCTGGACCGGTCCGCGTAGCGGGGGCACCGGCGGAAACGGACCTGCCCCGTACCCGGGGGTCACGACCCGGGTACGGGGCAGTCGGTGGTCGTTGTCGGTTGTCGGGCGTCCGGATCAGCCGCCCTGGCCGGCGCTTCCCACCGGGCCGACCTTCACCGGGGCGCCGCCGCCCTCGGTGACCGGCAGCGTGCCGGTGCCCGGCCAGGCGAGGGTGACCGACCTGGTCTCGTCCGGCGGGGTCACCACCAGCCCCGTGACGCGGACGCCGGAGCCGCCCGAGGTGTTGAGCGGGTAGCTGATGCCGAAGTAGGTCGCTTCACCCTTCTTCAGGACGGCCGTGTCGGGCTGTTGCCCCGTGCGCTGCGCGGACAGCGAGCCGGAGTCGGTCTTCAGGTCGACGCCCGCGTACCCGGAGATCGTGCAGTCCCGGGTACCGCGGTTCTTCAGCGTCACCGCGACCGTACCGTCCTTGTCGCCCCCGATGGTGCGTTCCGCCGCCGTGATCGCCAGTTCGTCGGTCCGGCACTTGCCGACCTTGCCGCTCGCGTCGGTGCCGGTCCCGGCGCCGGCCGTACCCTTCCCGTCGGAGCCCGGCCCCGGCGAGGGCTTCCCGCCCCCCTGATCCGAACCGCCCCCCGAAGGCGAGGCGCCGGACGGGGCGGACGCGGTGGTCGAAGCCGACGGGGTGCTCCGCGCCGCCCCGTCGTCGCCGTTCTGGCAGGCCGTGAGCGACAGGCTCGCGGCGACGGCCACGGCGGCGAGGGTCAGCTGGTGAACGCGCATCGTTTCTTCCTCAGGATCGGTCGGTCAAGGGTGCGGGCGGTCGGTACGGGTCGGTTCGCTTCGGCTCGGCTCGGCTCGGGAGAGCGTCTCCGATCAACAGGAGTCGCCCGAACCGCACCGCCGTTCCACCCGACCGCCCACCCGTACCTTCCTGTGACACCTACCGCCGAACCCGACACGCCCGCAGCCGCCCGGGGCGCGCCCGCGACCGGCCGGTACGGTGGTTTCCGTCGCCTCTGGGCACCCGTACGAGTCGTCGTGCGCCGGGACGGACCCGTGACCCGGCAGATCTTGACCCCAACGGGTGGTGTGCCTCCGCAACCCGCCTTCGCCCGGACCCGAAGGGTGTCAGCCTGTGCGGGAGGACCGGCCGTTCCGCCGCGTCGGGCGGGCCGAGCGGCACACGTCCTGGCGCTCGGGCGACCGCTGCGCACCCCGGTGGTTGGTGCGGACACCTACCGAAGTGATCTCATGGGCGATCACGAGGCCGGCAGAGCGGCCGAACACGCGGGAAGGACATGTGGTGGTCGAGCGGGAAGCCGTGGGTGTCACGGTCACGGGATTGGTCGAGGCCGCCGCGGACGGCCAGAGCGGCGCCCTGTGGCGACTACGGCACAAGGGCCGACAACTCGACGCGAATCTGGTGCGCCTGCTGCCCGGCGGCGAGATCGCCGTACACCGGGAGCCCGAGGTGGACGTCCTGCTCGCGGTCGTACAGGGCGGCGGTTCCCTGACCCTGGACGGCGCCGGGACGCAGGTCGTGCCCGGCTCCCTGATCCTGCTGCCGCGCGGCTCCGCCCGCTCGCTCCGCGCCGGCCCCGAGGGACTGGTGTTCCTCACCGCGCACCGCAGACGGGCCGGCATGGCCATCGGCCGGCCGCCCCGCACCGAACCCCGCACACCCGAGTGCCCGCTCCACCTCGTCTGCGAGCAGTGCCACCGGCACGCCATAGAGGCCGACGCCCGGTACTGCAGCTGGTGCGGCACGCGCCTCGTCCCCCGGGCCGCGACGGGCTGACCCCGAAGCGGCGGACCCCCTACGGGAATCGGGCCAGGGGGGCGTCCTGGGCGAAGAAGGTCTTGGCGCGGATCGTCGCCCGCTCGTCGTCGCGCACCTGGCCCGGTCGGGAGCCGTTGCCGAGCAGGACCCCGCCGAAGTGCATCCGCATGTAGGCCGCGGTGTGATGCAGGCTGGTCACCAACCCTTCGGCGCGGGCCTCGTCGTGGTCCGCCATGGCCGTCACGCCCCACAGGGTCCGGCCCGCCATTCGCTGCTTGAAGTCCGAGCCGGGCGAGGTGAGCCAGCCCGACCAGTAGTCGAGGTAGCGCTTGGTGTGGGCGGAGAGCGCGTACCAGTACAGGGGCGAGGCGATGACGACGTCGGTCGCCTCCAGCGTGGCCCGTCTGAGCATCGCCTCGCTCTCCCCGGGCGTCCAGCCCTCGGCCTCGTGCCGACCGTCCTGGAAGTCCGGCAGGTCCGACGCGGCCAGGTCCACCCAGTGCTGCCGGGTCCCGGCGGGCAACTGCTCGGCGGCCCGCCGCGCGAGGATCTCGGTGTTCCCGCCGGACCGGGAGCTGCCGAGGACGAAGAGGAACGAGCGGTCGGTCATGAACATCACTCCAGTGGTGCGCGGCCGCGCCGACGGAATGCCGGCCGGTGGGTGCGACGTTAGACGTTGACATCAATGTGAAGGTCAACCGGACACAGGGGTACGGCACATGCTGATCGGAGAACTGTCCCGGCGCACGGGCGTCAGCTCCCGGCTGCTGCGCTACTACGAGGCGCAAGGGCTGCTCGACGCGGAGCGTGGCTCGAACGGATACCGCGACTACACGGCGGACTCCGTGGCCGCCGTGCGCAAGGTACGGGCCCTGCTCGCGGCGGGCCTGTCCACCGAGGTGATCCGCTCGGTGCTGCCGTGCGTGCGGGGTGAGGGGGTGCGCTTCGCCTGGTGCGAGGAGATCCGGTCCGTACTCGACGGGGAACTGGCCGCCATGGACGCGCGCATCGAGAGCCTGCGGAACAGCCGTGCCACCCTGGCCTGTTACCTGGAACAGCCCTGAGCCCCGCCCCCGGGGGACGGGGGCGGGGCTCAGGGGGAGCGGGGGACGGCCGGCCTCAGACGGTCGCCGCCCGGGGCTGCTGCTCGGTCTCCGCGCCCCGGTTGCCGCGGGCGGGCAGGAGCCGGTCCAGCGCGAAGGCGCCCGGGCCGGTGAAGACGAGCAGCAGGAAGGCCCAGCAGTACATCGCGGAGGACTCGCCGTTGTTCTGGATCGGGAAGAGGGCCTCCGCCTGGTGGGCCGTGAAGTAGGCGTACGCCATGGAGCCGGAGGCGATGAAGGCCGCGCTCCGGGTCCCGGCGCCGAGCAGCACCAGGGCGCCGGCGACGAGCTGGATCACCGCCGCGTACCAGCCCGGCCAGGCCCCGACGGGCACGGTGCCGCCGCCGTGCGCGCCGCCGAGGACACCGAAGAGGGAAGCGGCGCCGTGGCAGGCGAACAGGAGGCCGGTGACGATCCGGAAGAGGCCCAGCGCGTAGGGCCGGGCGGTGTTCAGACGATCCGTCATGGGGAGATCCTTCGTGGGGTACGGGTACGGGTACGGGGACGGGGACGGGGACGGGGACGGGGGCGGGGGCGGGGTTCGGGGTGAGCGGCTGGTGGACCGTCAACCGGTCCACAGGGCCAGGGCGGCGACGCGGCCGGTCGGCACCGGCAGGTCGTACACCTGGTGTTCGGAGGTCCGAGCGGGCTCCGCGGCCGTGCCCACGTACGGCTGCCGCGTGCCGTGCGTGAGGCCCTGCCCCGTGGACTTCAGTACGGCCTCCTTGCGCGTCCGGCAGCGGGCGAAGGCGGCCGGCCGGGCGGTCCGGGGGACGGCGAGCAGCTCGTCGCGTTCGTCCTCGTGCAGGGCGGCCACGGACGCCTGCACCAGGGCGTCCGACGGCAGGTCCACCACGTCGACCCCCACCGGTACGGGAGCGACCGCGACCAGGACCAGGTCGTCCGCGTACGCGAGCGAGAAGTGGACGGGGCGGCCCGGCAGGTAGGGACGCCCGTGCGGACCGCAGCACGCGGCGCAGGGCTCCCGGTCGACGATGAGGCGGGCCGGCGGCGTTCCGAGGAGCGTGCCCAGGACGTCCCGCAGACAGACGTGTGCGACCAGGAAGCGGTCCACGTCCGCGAACCGCCGGAAGCCGTCCGCCCGCAGGGACTCCGTCCGGTCGAGCTCGCCCCGGCGGCCGTGGCGGCCGCGGCGTTCTCCGCCACCGAGGCCGCCCACACCCGGGTCTGCCCGGGCAGGGCCACCGGCAGCGGGACGGGATACACCGGAGGTACGTGCGCGGCGCCCGACCGCGGCCGCGGCCGGGCCCGCAGCGAGGCCGGTCTCACAGCTGTGCGCAGACCCGGTCGGCCGTGGTGACCACGGCACAACGACCCGCCGCCCACTCCAGGGCCGTCCGGTGCTCGCGCGCGGAGAAGTCGGCGACGGCGTCGGCGACCACGAAGGCCTGGACGTCCTGCATCCAGGCGTCGCAGGCCGTCATCAGCACACCGATGTGCGCGTACACACCGGTGATCACCAGCTGGTCCCGGCCCATCGCGCGCAGCCGCTCCAGGAGGTCGGTCCGGACGAAGGCGCTGTACTTCCACTTGGTCAGCACGGTGTCGTCCGGGCCCGGCGCCACCACCGCGGGGATCGCGGCGGCCGTCGGGTCGGCCGGCAGGCCCGGCCCCCAGAAGTCCTGCTGCAGGCCTCGCTCGGCCGGGCTCTGGTCGCCGGGCTGCGCGGTGTAGAACACGGGCACCCCGGCGCGGCCCGCCTCCTTCTTCAGCCGTGCGACCTGCTGGAGCATGCCGGTGACGGGCTGGGCGTCCGTGTCGAAGGCGGAGAGGAAATAGTTCTGCAGGTCGTGGACGAGCAGGACCGCGCGGTCCGGATCCACCGTCCAGTCGACGCGGTTGGCCGGCAGCTCCTCGGCGGTCGGCAGCGGGTAGGGGGCGATGGCGGGCAGGGCCATGGGTTCATCCGTTCAGGGCTGGTGGGGCGGTACGGGGACGAGGGCGGGGGCGTCGGCGGGAGCGGCGGTGCGCAGGTCCCGTTTGGAGACCTTGCCCACGCCGGTCTTGGGGAAGGCGGAGACGAACTCCACCCGGTCCGGCACCTTGTACGCGGCGAGGCCGCGCTCGCGAACGAACTTCTTCACGGCGGCGGGCCGCAGTTCTCCGGCGCCCTCGCGCAGGATCACGTAGGCGCAGGTGCGTTCGCCGAGATAGGGGTCCGGTTCGCCGACCACGTTGGCGTCGTGGACGGCCGGATGCGCCAGGAGATGGTTCTCCACCTCCTCCGCCGCGATCTTCTCCCCGCCCCGGTTGATCTGGTCCTTGGCGCGCCCCTCGACGACCAGGTGCCCGGTGGGTGTCATCCGGACGATGTCCCCGGTCCGGTAGAAACCGTCCGCCGTGAACGACCGGGCGTTGTGTTCGGGGGCGTTCCAGTATCCGCGGATGGTGTACGGGCCACGGGTCAGCAGGTGGCCGGACTCGCCCGGGAGCACCTCACGGTCCTCGTCGTCGACGATCAGGATCTCGTCGTCCGGGGAGATCGGCCGGCCCTGGGTGGTGACGACGATCTCCTCGGGGTCGTCGAGGCGGGTGTAGTTGACCAGCCCCTCCGCCATCCCGAACACCTGCTGGAGCGTGCAGCCCAGGCCGGGCCGGACCCGACGGGCGGCCTCCTCGCTGAACTTGGCGCCCCCCACCAGCAGGACCTCCAGGCTGCCGAGGTCCCGGTCGGTGCGCGCGGCGGCCTCCGTCCAGAGCAGGGCCAGCGGGGGCACCAGCCCGGTGATCGTCACGCCCTCGGACTCGATCAGCGGGAAGGCGACGTCGGGCACCGGCTGCGGGCACAGCACCACACGGCCGCCCGCGTACAGGACGCCGAGCGAACCGGGTGAGGACAGCGGGAAGTTGTGGGCGGCGGGCAGGGCGACCAGATACACCGAGCCGGCGTCCACCCCGCAGATCTCGTTCGAGCCCCACAGGGAGTAGATGTAGTCGTCGTGGGTGCGCGGGATCAGCTTGGGCACGCCCGTGCTGCCGCCGGACAGCTGGAGGAAGGCCAGGTCGTGCGGGGCGGGCGCGGGGCCGAGCCCTTCGGCGGGTACGTCCAGGGGGACCTCGGCCAGCGCGGTGAACTCACCCGGGTCGGCGTCCGCGACGAACACCTCGCGCAGCCCCGGTACCTCGGCGCGCACGGCCGCGGCCAGCTCGCGGTAGTCGTGGCCGCCGTGCACCGCGGGGATCACGTACGCCGCCGCCCCGGTGAAGGAGCAGAAGTAGGAGATCTCGGTGCGGCGGTGCGCCGGCAGCGCGAAGACGGGCAGGGCGCCGATCCGGAAGAGCGCGAAGACGACCTCGAAGAACTCGGCCGTGTTCGGCAGCTGTACGACGACCCTGTCGCCGGGGAGGACGCCGCGTGCCGTGAGGCCGGCGGCCATCCGGTCGGCCCGCGCGTCGAGTTCGCCGTAGCTCCAGGTGCGCCGGCCGCCGTCCGGGCCACCCGTCGGGTCCACGAGCGCGATCCGGTCGGGGTGGGCCGCCGCCCGCTCCCGCAGCACGGATCCGAAGGTCTCGCCCCGCCACCAGCCGGCCGCCCGGTAGCGCTCGGCGAACTCGGCGGGCCAGGGCAGCCAGGCCGTGGGGTCCGGGTCGTCGTAGGGCTCGCTCACAGCTCGGCTCCGACGGCCTGCAGGAAGGTACGGAACTTCGCGGCGGTCTCCGCGGTCTCGGCGTCGGGCTCGGACGCGGAGACGATCCCCGCCCCGGCGTACAGCCGCAGCCGGTTGTCCTCCGCCTCGGCGCAGCGGATGGTGACGACCCACTCGCCGTCACCGCTGCCGTCCTCCCAGCCGACCATGCCGGTGAAGAAGCCGCGGTCGAAGGGCTCGGTCTCCTCGATCACCTTGCGGGCCACGCCGGTCGGACTGCCGCAGACGGCCGGGGTCGGGTGCAGGCTGGAGGCGATCTCCAGAGCGGAGACGTCGGGCTGCCCGAGGACGCCGGTCACGGTGGTGGACAGGTGCCACATGGTGGCCGTACGCAGCAGGGTGGGGCGCTCGGGGACGGCGAGGGAGGTGCAGTACGGGGCCATGGCCTGGTGCACCGCGTCGACGACGACGGCGTGCTCGTGCAGGTCCTTGGCGGACTGCAGCAGGGCGGCGGCCCGGCGGACGTCCTCGGCGAGGTCCGCGCTGCGCGGGATCGACCCGGCGAGCGGGTTGGAGATGAGCCGGTCGCCGCGGCGGGACAGCAGCAGCTCGGGGCTGGCGCCGAGCAGGTTGCGGCCGGGGCCGGTGGGGAGCGCGAAGGTGTAGCCGGAAGGGTCCCGGCGGGCGAGCCGCTGGACCATGGCGGGTATGTCCAGGGGTCTGTCGGAGGCGAGTTCCAGGGTCCGGGCCAGGACGACCTTGCTGAACTCGCCCTGCCACATCCGGTCCACGGCCGAGGCCACGCCCTTGGCGTAGACGTCGGGCTCGGGGACGGAGGCGATGGCCCAGTCGGTGGGCGCCGGACCGGCGGCGGGCAGGGCGATCAGCGGGTCCGAGGCGAGCGGCGGGCCGCTGCGCAGGGACTCCGGGACCACGAGGGCCGCGCGGGCGTCCGGGGCGAAGGGGATCGCGCCGATCACCACGGGGTAGGGGTGTCCGGCGCCTCGGGCCTCGGCCAGGGCCTGGGCGACGCGGTGCGGCAGCGGTTCGGCGGAGTGCGCGACCTCCTGGCGGATGCCCTGGGCCAGCAGCGTCCGGGTGGGGGTGGCGAGGAACCGGGCTCCACCGCGGTAGGCGTCGAGCAGCGTGGTGGCCGCGCCGACGGACGGGTGCACCGGATCGGCCGGTGCGGGGGGCGTGGCGACATGGTGGACCGTCGGCACGGTGACTCCTCTTCAGGTGGGGGCAGGTGCGGGCAGGTGGGCGCGGCCGGACGGTCGCCGGCTGCGTGCGGTGCGAGGCGGTGCGCAGGACGCGGGTGGTACGCGTGGCGCGGAGATCGCGGGTGCTGTGCGTGCTGTGCGTGCTGTGCGTGTGCGTGTGGCACGTGTGGCACATGGCGCGAAGGTGAACGGGGGCTGCGGCGGGGTCAGCGCAGCGTGGCTCCGCCGTCCACGTAGAGGTCTTGCATGGTGATGTGACGTGCCTGGTCCGAGGCGAGGAACGCGACCGCGTCCGCGATGTCCTGCGGGTCGGCGATCCGGCCCAGCGGGATCCCCGTCCGGTAGCTGGCGAGGTCCCCCTCCAGCACCCGGGCGGGCGCCTGCGGGTCGGTCCAGAGCGCCCACTGCATGGGGGTGTCGGTGGAGCCGGGGGCCACGATGTTGCAGCGCACCCCGCTGCGGGCGTACTCCAGTCCCAGACACTTGGTGAACATGACGGCCGCGGCCTTCGAGGCGGCGTACGCGGCCATGCCGGTGCGGGGGATCCCGGCGGCGTTCGAGGCGACGGTGATCACGCTGCCGGCGCCGCGGGCCGCCATGCCGGGGACGACGGAGCGGGAGGTGAAGAAGACGCCCTGGACGTTGACCGCGAAGGTGGCCGCCCAGTCCTCGTCGGTCAGTTCCGCGACCGGCGCCGCACGCAGGACACCGGCCACGTTCACCAGGATGTCGACCGGGCCGAGTTCCCGCCCGATCCGCTCCACGGTCCGGTCGACGGCCGCCGCGTCGGTGACGTCGAGCTCGTACGCGCGGACGGCCCCGTCGCCGGCGGACGGCGCCCGCCCGGTCTCCGGGTCCAGTTCGGCGGCCAGCGCGGTGACCGCCTTGCCCTGGACGTCCGTCGCGGCGACGGTGGCGCCGAGGCGGAACAGCGTACGGACGACGGCCTCGCCGATGCCTTGGCCGGCGCCCGTGACGAGCGCGACCTTGCCGGTGAATCCGCTGGTCCCCGGGATGCCGGGCACACGGTGGTCGGACATGCCGCCCCCTTCTGAATCTTAGGTAAGCCTAACCTAATAAAATTCTGAACGACACTACGCGGCGCCTGTGTTGTGGCGAGGGCCCCGGAACCGCTCCGGGTGGGGGCGCGACGGAGCGCCCCCACCCGCACCCGGGGATCAGTCCCGGTCGGCCGACTCGGCCGACGCCAGCGCACGCGCCAGCACCGGGCCGATCTCCGCGAGGACCCCGGGGGACATCAGATCGTCGTGCGCACAGTCCAGGACGTGCTCCTCGATCCGGCCGTCCAGGTACGCGGGCCAGACCAGCCCTGGCGCCTCCTCCGCCGGGGTGGACCGGGAGGCGGTGAAGAACAGCACGTCACCGCGGTAGCGGAGGGTGCGGCTGCGCGACAGCAGTCGTACGCAGTGCACGTTCGTGTCGACGATGGCCCCCAGCAGGGCCTCGTCGAAGCCGGCCAGCAGGCCCTGGCTGTCGCGGATCGCGCCGACCGCCTCCGCCCGGTCCACCGGAGCATCACCCTCCGCAGGGTTCAGCCCGGCCACCGAGAGCAGGAAGCCGCTCTCCTCGCGCTCCAGGCGCTCGCGCCAGTCGGGCGCGTCGATGTACGACCAGTCCTCGATCTCCGGCGGGTAGGCGTCCAGCAGCCCGAGGAAGGCCACCTCCTCGCCGCGTTCCTGGAGCAGCGCGGCCAGCGTCTGGGCGACCGTTCCGCCGAAGGAGTAGCCGAGGAAGTGGTACGGACCCTGCGGCTGCACCGTGCGGATCTCCGCCAGGTACAGCTCCGCGAGCGCGGCCACGTCGGCCACGTCCGGCTGGGTACCCGCGAGTCCCGGCGACTGGAGCCCGTACACCGGCCGGTCCGCGTCCAGGTGGCGCAGCAGGCCCGTGTACTGCCAGGCGAAGCCGGACGCCGGGTGGAAGCAGAACAGCGGCGCCGCCGTGCCCCGCTCCCGCAGCGGCATCAGCACCCGCAGCGCGTCCCGGCGGGCGTCCGAGCCGATCCGGGCGGCCAGGTCCGCCACCGTCGGCGCGGCCATCACAGCGCCGACCTGGACCGGGGTGCCGAGCGATGCGCGGATCCGGCCGACCAGCCGCATCGCCAGCAGCGAATGGCCGCCGAGCTCGAAGAAGTTGTCCTCGGCCCCGACCCGCTCCAGCCCCAGCACCTCCGCGAAGATCGCGCAGAGCAGCTCCTCGCGCGCGTCCTTCGGCGCGCGGCCACCGCCCGCGTCCCCGAGATCGGGGGCCGGCAGCGCCGCTCGGTCCACCTTCCCGTTCACCGTCAGCGGCAGCGCCGACAGCTCCACGAAGGCCGACGGAACCATGTACTCCGGCAGCGCGGCCGACAGCCGGGCCCGCAGGGCGGCCGGTTCGGGCGCGTCCGAGGCCGACGCCACCGTGTAGGCGACGAGCCGCTTCACGCCGGTCGGCCCGGTGTGGACGACCACGGCGGCCGCGGCGACGCCGGGCTCCGCCGCGACCGCGGACTCGACCTCACCGAGCTCGATGCGGAAGCCGCGGATCTTGACCTGGTCGTCGGCGCGCCCGAGGTAGTCGATCTGCGCGTCGTCGCGCCACCGCACCAGGTCGCCCGTCCGGTACATGAGCGTGCCCGGCTCGCCGAACGGGTCGGCGACGAACCGCTCCGCGGTCAGCGAGGGCCGCCCGAAGTAGCCACGGGCCAGGCCCGCCCCCGCCAGGTAGAGCTCACCGGCCACACCCGCCGGGACCGGCCGCAGTGCGCTGTCGAGCACGTAGGCCCGGGTGTTGTGGATGGGCCGGCCGACACAGGAGCCGGCGCTGTCGTCCACGTCGGCGCCCAGCGCGTTGATCGTGTACTCGGTCGGGCCGTACAGGTTGTAGCCCATGGTGCCCTCGGTGCGCTTGAGCAGCTCCCACAGGCCGTCCGGCACCGCCTCGCCGCCCAGCAGGAACAGCGTCGGCCGGTGCCGGTCCGCGTCCAGCAGACCCGCTTCGACCAGCTGCAGGCCGTACGAGGGCGTCACGTTGACCACGTCGATGCCCACGCGGTCGTAGTGCGCGGTCAGGGCCGCCGGGTCCAGGCGCAGCTCCTCGCCGATGACGTGCACCTCGTGCCCGTCGACCAGCCAGAAGAACTCCTCCCACGACATGTCGAAGGCGAAGGACACGGTGTGCGCCACCTTCATCCGGCGCCCGCCCGCCAGGGCCACCGCCGGAGCGAAGATCCGCTCGCGATGGTTGAGGAGCATGTTGGTCAGACCCGAGTACGGGACCACGACCCCCTTGGGCCGGCCCGTCGAGCCGGAGGTGTAGATGATGTACGCCGGGTGCCGGCCGTCCCGCACCCCCGTCAGCTCCGCGTCCGCCACGGGCCCGTCCGACGACGCCGCCAGCTCGGCCAGCACCGCGGGGTCGTCCAGCAGCAGCGCCGGTACGCCCTCCACCACCGGCACCCGGTCCGTCACCGGGGCCGTCGTGACCAGGCACAGCGCGGCCGCGTCCGCGACCATCGCGCCGAGCCGGTCCACGGGGTGGTCCAGGTCCAGCGGCAGATAGGCGGCGCCGGTCTTCAGCACGGCGAACAGCGCGACCACGAAGTCCGCCGACCGGGGCAGCCCGAGGGCCACCACGGCCTCCGGTCCCGCACCCCGCGCCACCAGGGCACGGGCCAGCCGGTTCGCCCGGGCGTCGAGCTCCGCGTAGCCGAGCCGCTCGTCCTCGAAGACCAGGGCCGTCTCCCCGGGGGTCCGGGCGGCCTGCTCGGCGAACAGGTCGATCACCGTGGTGTCCGGGACCGCGTGGCCCATGTCGTCGCCGGTCGCGAGCAGTTCGTCCCGCTCGGCGGCCTCCAGGGTGAGCAGCCGGCCCACCGGGAGGGCCCCGCCGTCGGCGAGCTGCTCCACCAGCAGCGCGAGCCGGCCCGCCAGGTGTCGGGCGGCGGCCTCGTCGTACAGGTCGGGCCGGTAGCCGAGGCTCAGTTCCAGCGCCGGGCCGGGGGTGACGGCGAGGGTCAGCGGGTAGTGGGTGCCGTCGACGCTGTGCGTCCACCCGATCGCGTGGGCCGCCACCGCCTCCTCCCGTGCGGCGTCGTTCAGCGGCGTGTTGCGGAACACGTACAGGGTGTCGAAGAGCTGCCCGAGGCCGGTCAGCTGCTGGATCGGCCCGAGTCCCACGTAGTGGTGCGGCAGCAGGGCCGCGTGCTCGCCCTGCACCCGCACCATGAGGTCGCGCAGCGGCTCGTCGGGGCGCAGGGCGACCCGGAACGGCAGGGTGTTCATGAACATGCCGATCATCCGGTCGACGCCCGCGAGGTCCGCGGGACGGCCGGAGACGGTGGCGCCGAACACCACGTCGTCGCGGCCCGTCATCCCGGCCAGCGTCATCGCCCAGGCCGTGCTCAGCACGGTGTTGAGGGTGACCCCGCAGCCCCGCGCGAAGGACCGCAGCCGATCGCTGGTGGACTCGTCCAGGGACAGGTCCACCACCTCGGCGGTCACCGGCTGCCGATTCGGATCGGCCCGGGCCACGAGCGTGGCCTGGTCCAGCCCCGACAGATGGGTCCGCCAGGCCTGCTCGGCGGCGTCCCGGTCCACGGCCGTCAGCAGGCGCAGATAGTCCCGGTAGGGGGTGACGGGCGGCAGCACGTCCACGGAGCCGCCGTGCCCGTACAGGGCGAACAGCTCCTCGAAGAACAGCGATTCCGACCAGCCGTCGGTGAGGATGTGGTGCTGCGTCACGCACAGCATCCAGCGCTCCGCCGAGAACCGGATCAGGGCCACGCGCAGCAGCGGAGGCGCCGCCAGGTCGAACCGCGTCGCCGCGTCGGCGAGGGAGAACTCCCGCAGCGCCTCGTCCTGCGCCGCCCGGTCCAGATGGCTGAGGTCGATCTCCCGCCAGGGCAGCTCCCACTCACCCGGCACCACCTGCACCGGGCCGTCCAGGCCCTCGTGCCAGAAACCGGACCGCAGGTTGGGGTGGCGGCGCAGCAGGGTGTCGAAGGCGGTGCGCAGGGCGGGACCGTCGACCGCGTGCAGCAGCTCGACGAAGTTCTGCATCAGGTAGACGTCGAGGGCCCGGTCGTCGTAGACGGCGTGGAAGTACAGGCCCTCCTGCAGCGGCGCGAGCGGCAGCACCTCCGTCACGTGCGGGAACACCGCGGCCAGCGCGGCCTCCTGCGCCGTGTCGAGGGTGATGAGCGGGCCGGCCGACGCCAGGTGGCCGCCGTCCTGGTCCGAGGCGTCGCGGGCCGCGGCGGCCATCCGCTCCACGGTCCGCTGCTCGAAGACGTCGCGCGGGGTGAGGACCAGCCCCGCCTTGCGGGCCCGGGTGACCAACTGGATGGAGACGATGCTGTCCCCGCCCAGCGCGAAGAAGTCGTCGTCGATCCCGGCCGAGGCGAGCCCCAGCACCTGCGCGAAGACGGCGCACAACGCCTCCTCGCGGGCGTCCCGCGGCGGCCGGGACAGCTCCGCGCCGCCCAGCTCGGGCGCGGGCAGCGCGCCCCGGTCCAGCTTGCCGCTGACGTTCGTCGGCAGCGCGTCCAGGACCACCACGGCCGCCGGGACCATGTAGTCGGGCAGCACGGCGGCCAGCGCCTCCCGCAGGGCCGCCGGTTCGACCGTGCCGGTCACGTAGCCGACGAGCCGCTTGACCCCGGGCGTGTCCTCGCGGACGACCACGGCCGCCGAGCCCACACCGGGCTGCGCGGACAACGCGGATTCCACCTCGCCGAGCTCGATCCGGTAGCCGCGGATCTTCACCTGGTCGTCGGCCCGCCCCAGGAACTCCAACTGCCCGTCGGCGCGCAGCCGCACGAGGTCGCCCGTACGGTACATCCGCGAGCCCGCCGGACCGTACGGGTCGGCAACGAACCGCTCGGCGGTCAGCGCGAACCGGCCCAGGTAGCCGCGGGCCAGACCGTGGCCCGCCAGGTACAGCTCACCGGGGGTACCGGCCGGCGCGGGCCGCAGGGCGGAGTCCAGCACGCGGGCGTGGGTGTTGCCGATGGGCCGGCCCACGATCGGGGTGGTCGAGTCGGCGAGGTCGGCGCCGAGGGCGTCCACCGTGTACTCGGTGGGCCCGTACAGGTTCACCGACATGACCCCGGGCGCCTCACGGACCTGGGTCCACAGCGCCTCGGGCACGGCCTCGCCACCGAGCAGCAGCAGCCCCGGCCGGTGGTGCGAGCCGCTCAACAGCCCCCACTCCAGCAGGGCCCCGGCGTAGGTCGGGGTCACGTCCATGGCGTCGATCCGGTGCTCGCGGACGTAGCCCACGGTGAACTCGGCGTCGCGGCGGCCGATCTCGTCCAGGACGTGCAGCTCGTGCCCGGAGACCATCCAGAACAGCTGCTCCCACGAGGTGTCGAAGCTGAAGGAGGCGGTGTGCAGGGCGCGCAGCTGCCGCCCGCCCGCGGCCGCCACGGCCGGGGCGAAGACCTCCGTGACGTGGTTGGCGTACAGGTTCGACAGGCCGCCGTGGGTCAGGACCACACCCTTGGGGCGGCCGGTGGAGCCGGAGGTGTAGATCACGTAGGCGGGGTGCCCGGACCCGGTGCGCGGCGGGGCGGAACCCGAGCCGAGCGCCGCGAGTGCGGCGGCCGTCTCCGCCGAGTCCAGCACGATCCGCTCCGGCCCGTCCACCGCCCCGGAGGGCAGCAGCGCGAGCGCCGCCTCCGTCGTCAGCACGCAGACCGGAGCCGCGTCGTCCAGCATCAGGGCGATCCGGTCGGCCGGATGGTCCAGGTCCAGCGGCAGATAGGCGGCTCCCGACTTCAGGACGGCCAGGACGGCCACCACCGATGCGGCCGAGCGCGGCACGGCCAGCGCCACGACCGACTCGGGTCCGGCGCCGCGCGCGGCCAGCAGCGCGGCCAGCCGGTCCGCCCGCTCGTCGAGTTCCGCGAAGGTCAGCCGGTCGGGTCCGCAGACCACCGCGCAGGCGTCCGGGGTCGCGGCGGCCTGCTCGGCGAACCGGTCGGCGACGGTACCGTCGGCCACATCGCGCGCGGTGCCCGCTTCCGCGCTACGCAGCTCCGCGCGGTCGGCGGCGGTCAGCGGCTCCAGGGTCCCCACCGGCCGGCCCGGATCGCGCGCGACCTGGTCCAGCAGGACGGTGAACCGCTCGGCCGTCCGGGCGGCGGTACGGGGGTCGAACAGGTCCGGCCGGTACTCCAGGGCCAGCTCGGCCCGCTCGTCCAGGGACACGGACAGCGTGAGCGGGAAGTGCGTGCCGTCCCGGGCCTCCACGCCCGTCACCCGCACCCCGTCGGCCAGCGGCGCCCGGGCGGACGGGTCCACCGGATAGTTCTCGATGACGACGAGGGTGTCGAACAGCTCGCCGCCGCCCGCCTGCTTCTGGATCAGCCGCAGGCCCAAGTGGTGGTGGGCGAGCAGCGCGTTCTGCTCGTCCCGGAACCGTCTCAGCAGCTCCGCGACGCTCTCCCACGGCCGGGCCGTGAGCCGCACCGGGACGGTGGTGATGAACAGTCCGACCATCGACTCCACACCGGGGAGCTCCTCGGGTCGGCCCGCGACCGTCAGTCCGAAGACCACGTCCCGGCGGCCCGTCAGGCTGCCGAGCAGCAGCCCCCACACCGCCTGGATCACCGTACTGGGCGTGGTGCCCAGCGACCGGGCCGCGGCCGTCAGCCGGCCGGTGGCCGCCTCCGACAGCTCCACCCGGTGCACACCGGGCCGCACCGCGGTACGGGACGGGTCGGCCGGGGCCACCAGCACGGCCTCGTCCAGCCCGGCCAGCGCCGACCGCCAGGCGCCCTCGGCGGCCGGGACGTCCTGGGCCTTCAGCCACTTGAGGTAGTCGCGGTAGGGGCGTACGGGCTGCTGCGCCGAGGTGTCGCCGTCGCTCTCGTACAGCGCGAGGAGGTCCGCGACGAGCAGCGGCATCGACCAGCCGTCGACCAGGATGTGGTGCACGGTGACCACGAGGAGGTGGTCGCCTCGGCCCCGGCGCGCCAGGAGCAGCCGCAGCAGCGGCGGCCGGTGCAGCTCGAACCGCCGGTCCAGCTCGGCCCGTTCCACGCGGCGCACGGCGGCCGGCGAGGGGTCGGCCGACAGGTCCGCCCGGCCGAGCGCGAAGGTCACCTCGGCCGGCACGAACTGCACCGGCTGCGGCACCCCCTCGTGCCAGAAGCCGGCCCGCAGGTTGGGGTGGCGGCGCAGCAGGGCCGCGCCCGCCCGCTCCAGCCGGTCCGCGTCCACGGGGCCGGCCAGCGACACGGAGACCTGCACCGTGTACACGTCCGGCGCGCTCGCGTCGTAGACGGAATGGAACAGCATGCCCTGCTGCAAGGGGGACAGCGGAAGCATGTCCTCTATTCGAGCCTGCGTCACTGCTGGGCCCTCCACATTTCTTCGAGCATGGTGATCTGGTCCTGGTCGAGATCGACCAGGTCGAGGTCCGAGGGGGTGTACCCCGCGGACGTGCCGCCGTCGGCCCAGGCGGCGAGGGCGTCCACGGCGGCCGTCCAGCCGTCCGCGAGCTGCCCCACGGTGTCCTGGGCGAGCGCTTCGCCCGCCCAGATGAAGTGGGCGGTGAGTTCCGGCCCGCCGTCCCCGTCGGTGATCTCCGCGGTGATCTCCAGGACGTGGGAGAGCGGCATCGTCGGGTCGGGGCGGGCGGACAGGGCGTCCGCCTCCGGGGCCGGGCCCCAGACGGAATCAGCGCGGCCGGTCTGCCGGCCCAGGTAGTTCCACAGGATCTCGGCCCGGGCCGCCGGGTCGAACAGCCGCGCCGTGGCCGGGTTGTCGTAGCGGAGCAGACCGGCGCCCAGCCCGCCGTCGGGCACCGCCCGCAGCAGCTCCTTGACCTCCTTGAGCAGCGCTCCGGCGTCCGCGCGCCCGGCGGCGACCGCTGCCGGGTCGTACGCGCCCAGCGGCAGCCGCAGCGGGTGGATGCTGGTCAGCCAGCCCACCGTGCGGGTGAGGTCGGCGCCCGGCAGCAGTTCCTGCTCCCGGCCGTGACCCTCCAGGTCCACCGTGAACCCGTCCGGCCGGGGCCGGCCCGAGCGGGTCGCCCAGTCGCCGACCGTCAGGACCAGCGCGCTCAGCAGGGCGTCCCCGACGGTGCCGTGGAAGGCGGCCGGAACGGCCTGGAGCAGCGGGGCCGTGCGCTCGGCGGAGATCCGTACGGACAGCCGGCGAGCCGTGGCCGCCGTGTCCGTGGACGGGTCCAGTGGACGTCCGGCGAGCAGCGGCCCTCCGGGGGCGGCGGCCAGCCAGCGGTCCAGCTCGGCGGTGCGGCGCGGGCTCTGCGCCTCGGCCAGCAGGTGCGTGGTCCAGGCCCGCAGCGGGGTCCCGACCGGCTCCAGGTCCGGTGTCCGGCCCGCGGCTGCCGCCTCGTGGGCCGCCTCCAGGTCGGGCAGCAGGATCTGCCAGGACACCTCGTCCACCGCGAGGTGGTGGACGACGAGCAGCAGCCGACCGGGCTCGGCCGGACCCCGGTCGAGGTGCACGGCGCGTACGAGGGCCCCCGCCTCGGGATCCAGCAGGCGCCAGATCCGCTCGGACTCGGCGGAGACCAGTTCGCGCAGGGCCGCGTCGGACAGGCCGACCGCGTCCACGCCCTCCAGGACGGCGGAGGCGTCCACCGCGCCCGTCGGGCGGATCTCCGCGCTCCACACCCCGGGGCGGGGCACGGTCAGCTGCTGGCGCAGCCCCTCGTGGTGCTCCAGTACCGCCTGCAGCGCGGCCCTGAGGTGCGGGAGCCGGGCCCCGGCGGGCAGCCGGACCAGCCGGGCCTGCGCGAACGAGGCGAAGGGGCCGCCCCGCTCGGCCAACCAGGACGCCACCGGAGGCAGCGGCAGCGGGCCGGGACCCGCGTCGGCCGTACGGGCGGGGGGCGCGGCCGAGGGCTCCGCCGCCGTGGCGACCGAGGCCAGCGCGGCCGGGGTCGGGTGGGTGAAGATCTGCCGGGCGGAGACGGTCAGCCCGGCCTTGCGGGCCAACCCCACCAGCCGGATGGAGACGATGCTGTCGCCGCCGAGCTCGAAGAAGTTGGCGTCGGGGCCGACCCCGGGCAGGCCCAGCACCTCGCCCATCAGCGCGCACAGGATCTGCTCGGGGGTTCCTGCGGGCACCTGGGCGGCCGGGGCGGCGGACGCGGCCGGCGCGGGGATCACCGGCGCGGGCAGTGCCCGCCGGTCGAGCTTGCCGTTGGCGGACAGCGGGAGCCGCTCCAGCTCCGTGAAGACGGCCGGGACCATGTACTCGGGCAGGCGGGCGGCCGCCAGGGCGCGCAGGGCGACCCGGTCGAGCGTGGCGCCGGGCGCGGGCACCGCGTAGGCCACCAGGCGCCGTACGCCCGGCTGGTCCTCGCGGACGACGACCGCGGCCCGGTCCACCTTGGGCGCGCTCGTCAGGACGGCCTCGATCTCGCCGAGTTCGATGCGAAAGCCGCGCAGCTTGACCTGGTCGTCGGTGCGGCCCAGGTAGTCGATGCGGCCGTCGGCCAGACGCCGTACGAGGTCGCCCGTGCGGTACATCCTGGTACCGGGGGCCCCGTACGGGTCGGCGACGAAGCGCTCACCGGTCA
Source organism: Streptomyces sp. CLCI03 (assembly GCF_053615355.1). Taxonomy (NCBI): domain Bacteria; kingdom Bacillati; phylum Actinomycetota; class Actinomycetes; order Kitasatosporales; family Streptomycetaceae; genus Streptomyces; species Streptomyces sp. CLCI03. The sequence continues at coordinate 8,023,939 of NZ_CM132132.1, forward strand.
GGGCCGGGCGGCCGAGGTAGCCGCGGGCCAGCTGGACGCCGGCCAGGTACAGCTCGCCGGGGACCCCGACGGGCACCGGCCGCAGCCGGTCGTCGAGCACGTACAGACGGGTGTTCCAGACCGGCAGGCCGATCGAGGCCGAGGCCCGTCCCTCGGTGGCGGTGAGCGCGGTGCAGGCGCCGGAGGTGACGTCGACGGCCGCCTCGGTGGGTCCGTAGAGGTTCTCCAGTGCCACCGGGGCGCCGGCGGCCGAGGTGTGGAACCGGCCGACGAGCTCGCTCGGCAGGGCCTCGCCGCTGCACACGACCAGCCGCAGGCTCGGGCAGTCGGCGACCTCGGTCTCGCCGAGGAACGCGGCGAGCATGGACGGGACGAAGTGCAGCACGGAGACACGCTGTTCGCGGATCAGCTCGGCGAGGTACAGCGGGTCCTTGTGCCCGTCGGGGCGGGCGACGACCAGCGGCACGCCCTCGGCGAGCGGCCAGAAGAACTCCCAGACGGAGACGTCGAAGCTCGCCGGGGTCTTCTGGAGCACCCTGTCTCCCGGGCGCAGGGTGTAGGCGTCCTGCATCCAGCGCAGCCGGTTGACGATGGCCTCGTGCTCGACCAGCACGCCCTTGGGCATCCCGGTGGAGCCGGAGGTGAAGATCACGTAGGCGGGGTGGTGGGGGAGCAGGGGCGCGCGCCGCTCCGCCTCGGCCAGGTCCGAGCAGGCCAGTGCGGCCAGCCGGGTCCGGACCGTGGGGGAGTCCAACAGGACCCGTTCCCCGCCCACTTCGGGCGCGAGCGAGGTTCCCGACAGAGTGTCGGTAAGTATCAGTGCCGGCTCCGCGGTCCGGGTCATGTACGCGAGGCGCTCGGTCGGCAGGCCGAGGTCGAGCGGGAGGTACGCGCCGCCGGCCCGGACCACCGCGTGCAGCGCGACGACGAGGTCGAAGGAGCGCGGCAGGGCCACGGCCACCACCGACTCCGGGCCGACCCCACGGTCGATCAGCAGCCGCGCCAGCCGGTTCACCCGCTCCTCGAAGTCGGCCCGCGAGAGCTCGTCACCCTCGAAGACCAGCGCGGGGCCGGTCTCCTCCTTCGCGCCCGCCGCCACGAGGGCGGCCAGCGTCCGCGCCCCGCCCACCGGGTGGCCGGTGTCGTTCCAGCCGTGCAGTGCGAGCTCGCGCTCCGCCGGGTCCATCACCTCGATCGCCGAGACCGGCCGCTCGGGCGCCTCCACGACGGCGTCCAGCAGCAACAGCAGCCGCCCGGCCAACAGTTCGACGGTCGTGCGGTCGAAGAGGTCGGACGCGAAGCGGATACCGCCCGCGATCGCCCCGTGCTCCTCGGAGGCCCCGAAGGCGATCTCCAGATCGAACTTGGCCCCACCGGTCTCCACGGTGACCTCCCGCGCCGGCAGCCCGAACAGCTCCGGCACCGCGCTGCCCACGGAGTGGTAGGTCACCATCGTCTGGAACAGCGGACTGCGGGAACGGGAGCGCTCCGGATCCACCGCCTCGACGACCGCCTCCAGGGGCAGATCGGCATGCGCGAAGGCCGCGAGCCCCGTGTCGCGCACCCGCGCCACCAGCTCGGCGAAGCTCGGGTCCCCGGACAGGTCCGCGCGCAGCACCAACGTGTTCAGGAAGAAGCCGACGAGCCCGTCGAGTTCCTCGCCCTCCCGGGCCGAGACGGGGCTGCCCAGCGGGATGTCCTCACCCGCGCCCAGCCGGTGCAGCAGCGCGGCGACGGCCGCGTGCGCCACCATGAACAGCGTCGCGCCGCCCTCCCGGGCGATCCGCGCGAGCCCCGCTCCGGTCCGCGCCGGGACCTCGAAGGTCACCACGTCCCCCTCGTGCGAGGGGACCGCCGGCCGCGGCCGGTCGGCGGGCAGGGTCAGCTCGGCCGGGGCGTCGGCCAGCGCCTGCCGCCAGTACGCGGCCTGCCGGCCCGCCACCGACTCCGGATCGGCCGCGTCACCGAGCAACTCCCGCTGCCACAGCGCGAAGTCGGCGTACTGCACCGGAAGCGGGGCGAAAGCGGTCTCCGCGCCCGCCGACCGGGCGGTGTACGCGCGGTCCAGGTCCGCCAGCAGCGGGCCGGCCGACCCCTCGTCCGTCGCGATGTGGTGCACCAGGACCACCAGCAGATGGTCCTCGGGCGCGGCCCGCAGCAGCGTGACCCGTACCGGCGGCTCGGCCGCCAGGTCGAAGACGTACCCGCCGGCGCGGACGGCCTCCTCCTCCAGCCGGTCCGCCGGTACCTCGTGCACGCTCAGCGCCACACCGGCCCGTTCGCCCGGCAGGACCACCTGGTACGGCTCGCCCTCGTCCTCACGGAACACCGTCCGCAGGCTCTCGTGCCGGGTGACCAGGTCCCTGACGGCCGCCGCCAGGGCCACGGTGTCCACCGGCCCGCCCAGCCGCACCGCGAGCGGCACGTTGTAGGTGGTGCTCGGACCGCGCACGCTGTCCAGCAGCCACAGCCTGCGCTGCGCGAAGGACAGGGGCAGCCGTTCGGGCCGCGCCGTGGCCGCCGCGAGGCGCGGACGCCCCGCACCGGAGCGCTCCGCGAGGAGGGCGGCCAGCGCGGCCACCGACCGCGCCTCGAACAGGTCCCGGATGGCGCAGTCCACGTCCAGAGCGGCCCGGAACCGACCCACCGCGCGGGCGGCGAGCAGCGAGTGGCCGCCGAGGGCGAAGAAGTCGTCCTCCACCCCGACCGACTCCAGGCCCAGTACGTCGGCCAGGATCCCCGCGAGGATCTCCTCACGGGCGTCGCGCGGAGCCCGCGAGGAACCGGCGACCGGCGCGGCGGGCGCGGGCAGCGCCCGCCGGTCCAGCTTGCCGTTCGCGGAGAGCGGCAGCGCCTCCAGCTCGACGACCACGGCGGGGACCATGTACGCGGGCAGGCGGGCCGCGGCCAGGGTACGCAGGGCGGCCTGGTCCGTCGCGGCGCCGGGCGCGGGGACCACGTAGGCGACGAGGTGCTGCACCCCGGGCCGGTCCTCGCGGACGACGACGGCGGCCTGCGCCACCTCGGGCGCGCCCGTCAGGACGGCCTGGATCTCGCCGAGTTCGATGCGGAAGCCGCGCAGCTTGACCTGGTCGTCGGTGCGGCCCAGGTACTCCAGCCGCCCGTCCCGGCTCCGGCGCACCAGGTCGCCGGTGCGGTACATGCGGGCGCCGGGTGCGCCGTACGGGTCGGCGACGAAGCGCTCGCCGGTCAGCGCGGGGCGGCCGAGGTAGCCGCGGGCCAGCTGGACGCCGGCCAGGTACAGCTCGCCGGGGACCCCGACGGGGACCGGCCGCAGCCGGGCGTCCAGGACGTAGACACGGGTGTTCCACACAGGGCTGCCGATGGAGGCCGAGGAGGACGCGGACGCGGTCCCCCCGCCGTTGGACAGGCAGTCGGCGGCGGTGACGTCGACGGCCGCCTCGGTGGGGCCGTACAGGTTCACCAGCCGGGTCGAGCCGCCCGGAGCGGACGCGTGGAAGCGGGTGACGAGCTCGCTCGGCAGCGCCTCGCCGCTGCACACCACCAGGCGCAGCGACGGGCAGTCCGCGAGGTCGGCCTCACCCAGGAACGCGGCCAGCATGGACGGCACGAAGTGCAGCACCGACACGCGCTGTTCGCGGATCAGCTCGGCGAGGTGGCGGGGATCCTTGTGCCCCTCGGGGCGGGCGATCACCAGCGGTACGCCCTCGGCGAGCGGCCAGAAGAATTCCCACACCGACACGTCGAAGCTCGCCGGGGTCTTCTGCAGCACCCGGTCGGTGGAGTCGAGACCGTACGCGTCCTGCATCCAGCGCAGCCGGTTGACGATGGCCTCGTGCTCGACCAGCACGCCCTTGGGCATCCCCGTGGAACCGGAGGTGAAGATCACGTAGGCGGGGTGGCGGGGGAGCAGCGGCGCGCGCCGCTCCGCGTCCACGACCGGATCACCCGGCAGCGCGGCCAGCTCGGCCGCCCGCTCCGGCGCGTCCAGGACGAGGATCTCGGTGTCGGGCAGCTCCGGCAGCGCCCCCAGCGAGGGCAGGTCCGTCAGCAGGCAGACCGGCGCGGCCGTCTCCGCCATGTACGCCAGGCGCTCGGTCGGCAGACCGAGGTCGAGCGGCAGGTACGCGCCGCCGGCCCGGACCACCGCGTGCAGGGCCACCACCAGGTCGAAGGAACGCGGCAGGGCCACGGCCACCACCGACTCCGGGCCGACACCGCAGCCGATCAGCAGCCGCGCCAGCCGGTTCACCCGCTCCTCGAAATCGGCGCGCGAGAGCTCGACCCCCTCGAAGACGAGGGCCGTCGCCGACGGATCGCGCCGGGAGCCGGCCGCGGCCAGCGAGTCCAGGGTCTGCGGCGCCACCGGCCGGACGGTGTCGTTCCACCCCTCCAGCAGCTGGGCGCGCTCGGCGGTGTCGAGCAGCTCCAGCTCGGCGAGCGGGACCTCCGGGGCCGCCGCGGCCGCGCCGAGCAGCCGCAGCAGCCGGGTCAGCAACGACCGTACGGTCTCCGCGTCGAAGAGGTCCGTCGCGTACCGCACTCCGCAGGTCATCGCGGTGGGCGAGCCATCGGTGCCCGGGGTGCGGCGGAAGAGGATCTCCAGGTCGAACTTGGCGTCCCCGGCCTGGACCGGGAATTCCTCGGCCGGCAGGGGGCCGAGGGCGCGCAGCGGCTCGGCGCCGCCGTCCTCGTAGGCCACCATCGTCTGGAACAGCGGGTGCCGCGCGAGCGAGCGCTCCGGATTGACGGCCTCGACGACCGCGTCGAAGGGCAGGTCGGCCTGCGCGAGGGCGGCCGCTCCGAAGGCGGCGGTCCGGCGCAGCAGTTCGGCGAACGACGGCTCGCCCGCCAGGTCGGCCCGGATGACCAGGGTGTTCACGAAGAACCCGACCAGTGCGTCCAGGGCCTCCTCGCCGCGCCCCGCCACCGGGCTGCCCAGCGGGATGTCCTCGCCCGCGCCGAGCCGGTGCAGCAGCGCCGCGACGGCGGCGGTCACCACCGTGTACATCGTGGTGCCGCGGTCCCGGGCGAGCGTCTCCAGCTCCTCCACCAGTTCCTGCGGCAGGGGCAGCGACACGGTCCGGCCGTCGTGCGTGGGGCGGAGCGGACGCGGGCGGTCGAGCGGCAGGGCCAGTTCCTGGGGCAGCCCGGCCAGGGCCTCGCGCCAGAAGCCGGCCTGGTCGTGCGCGACCGATCCGGGTACCGCCGCGTCGCCCAGCAGTTCGCGCTGCCAGAGCGCGTAGTCCGCGTATTGGACGGCGGGCGGCGCGGTCCGCAGGACCCCGCCCGCGCACCGGGCCGCGTAGGCGGCGGCCAGGTCGGCCAGCAGCGGTCCGGCCGACCACTCGTCACCGGCGATGTGGTGCAGCAGCAGGAGCAGCACCTGGTCGTCGCCGGCGGTGCGCAGCACGCTCACCCGCAGCGGCGTCTCGGTCCCCAGGTCGAAGGCGTGACCGGCCGCCGCGTCGATGCTCCGGCCCAGATCGGCCGGCTCCACATCGGCCACGACGAAGGGCACGGCCACGTCCGACGGAGCGAGCACCCGCTGGTACGGGCCCTCGGCATCCTCCGCGAACACGGTACGCAGCGCCTCGTGGCGGGCCGTCACCTCGTGCACGGCCGCCTCCAGGGCGGCCAGGTCCAACTCCCCGCGCAGCCGCAGGGCCAGCGGGATGTTGTACGTGGCGTTCGGGCCCTCCATCCGGTGCAGGAACCACAGCCGCGCCTGGGCGTACGACAGCGGGAGTCGCTCCGGCCGCGGACGGGCGGTCAGCGCGGGGCGGACCACCGACCGACGGCCGGCCACCCGCTCCGTGAGCGCCGCGACCGTACGCAGCTCGAACACGTCCCGCACCGTGCAGTCGGCGGCCGACGCCGTCCGGATGCGGGCCACGAGGCGGGTGGCGAGCAGGGAGTGCCCGCCGAGGCGGAAGAAGTCCTCGTCGGCGCCGACCGAGGGAACGCCCAGCACCTGGGCGAAGGCCTCGGCGATCCGCTCCTCGGCAGCCCCGCTCGGCGCCCGTCCGCCGGCCTCGGCCGGCCCGACCGGAACCGGCAGCGCGGCCTTGTCCAGCTTGCCGTTCACGTTCGTCGGCAGCACCGGCAGCACCATCACGGCGGCCGGGACCAGGTGCTCGGGCAGCCGATCGGCCAGCTCGGCCCGCAGCCGGACCGGATCGGCCGTACCCGTGACGTAGCCGACGAGCCGCGGCAGACCCGGGGTGTCCTCGCGGACCACCACGGCGGCCGAGGCCACCCCGTCCAGGGCGGCGAGTTCGGCCTCGACCTCGGCCGGCTCCACCCGGAAGCCGCGGATCTTGACCTGGTCGTCGACGCGGCCGAGGAACTCCAGCAGGCCGTCGGCCCGCCACCGCACGAGGTCGCCCGTGCGGTACATCCGGGAGCCCGGAGAACCGAACGGATCTGCGACGAAACGTTCCGCCGTGAGGGCGAACCGGCCCAGGTAGCCACGGGCGTTCTGCTCACCCGCCAGGTACAGCTCACCCGGCACCCCCACGGGCACCGGCCGCAGCCGCCCGTCCAGCACGTGCGCCCGGCTGTTGTCCAGCGGCCGGCCCACCACCGGCGAGACGCAGTCGCCCACCCGCGCCACCAGGGCGTCCACCGTGAACTCGGTCGGCCCGTAGTAGTTGACGACCTCCACCCCGGGGACGGCGCGCAGCTCCTCCCACAGCGCGGGCGGCACCGCCTCGCCACCCAGGAGGAACAGCGGCGGCCGCCACTCGCCCGTCAGCAGGCCGGCGTCGACCAGCTGCCGTCCGTACGAGGGGGTGACGTCGAGCGTGTCGATCCGCTCCGCCCGCACGTAGGCCACGACGGCGTCCGCGTCCCGGCGCCCGTACTCGTCGAGGACGTGCAGCTCGTGTCCGGCGACCAGCCACAGCAGCTGCTCCCACGAGGAGTCGAAGGAGAAGGAGGCGGTGTGCAGGGCCCGCACCCGGCGTCCGAGCCGCTCGGCGACGGGCACGTACAGCTCCCGCTCGTGGTCGCGGAAGAGCCGGGTCAGACCGGCGTGCCGGAGCACGACCCCCTTGGGCCGGCCGGTGGAGCCGGAGGTGTAGATGACGTACGCGGCGTGCTCGGGGTCCACGGGCACATCGGCCCCGGGCACGGCGGCCGCCAGTGCCTCCACCGTCTCCGGGTCGTCCAGCACCACCAGGTCGACGCCCGGCAGCCGGTCCGCGACCGCCCGCGTGGTCACCGCGCACACGGGCGCCGCGTCCCCGAGCATGTACGCGATCCGCTCGGCCGGGTGATCCAGGTCCAGCGGCAGATAGGCACCGCCCGCCTTCAGGACGGCGAGCGTGGCCACCACGGTCCCGGCGGAACGCGGCACGGCCAGGGCCACCACGGTGTCCGGGCCGACGCCGCGTCCGGCCAGCAGGGCCGCCAGCCGGCCCGCGCGGTCCTCCAGTTCGGCGAAGGTGAGGCGCTCGTCCCCGGCGACCACGGCCACCGCGTCGGGAGCCGCCGCCGCACGGGCGGCGAACACCTCGGTCACCGCACCCGGCTCCACCGGCCGGTCCGTGTCGTTCCAGCGGGTCAGCCGGGCCCGTTCGGCCTCGTCCCGCAGCTCCCACCAGGACACCGGGTCCGCCGGGGCCGCCACCGCCGCGGCGAGAGCGCGCAGCAGCCGCCGGACGAAGGTGTCCACGGTCGGACGGTCGAACAGCGCGGTCGCGTAGAACACCTCCAGTTCGAGGTCCTCGCTGTGCGCCGCGTCCGAGAAGGTGATGTCCAGGTCGAACTTGGTGACACCGGGATCCACCCGGTCCACCCGGGCCGGGTACCCGAAGAGGTTCGCCACGTCCTGGGTCACCGTGCTGTGCGACACCATCGTCTGGAACAGCGGGTGGCGGGAGAGTGAGCGCTGCGGATTGACCTCCTCCACCACCGAGTCGAAGGGCAGGTCGGCGTGGTCGAGCGCGGCCAGGTCGGCCGTCCGGACCCGGTCCAGCAGCTCGGTGAAGGACGGGTCGCCGGACAGGTCGGTGCGCAGCACCACCGTGTTGACGAAGAAGCCGACGAGCTCGTCGAGCGCGCTGTCGCTGCGGCCTGCCACAGGGCTGCCGAGCACGATGTCCTCGCCCGCGCCGAGTCGGTGCAGCACCGCGGCCACCGCCGCGTGCACCACCATGAACACGCTGGTGCCGGTCTCGCGGGCCAGCGAGCGCACCGCGACCGCCAGTTCGCGCGGCACCGCCTTGAAGACCATGGCCCCGGCCGGGTCGGCCACGGCCGGGCGCGGCCGGTCAGCCGGCAGCCCGGCCTCCGGCGGCAGCTCCGCCAGGGCCTCGCGCCAGTACGCCGCCTGGGTGGCGGCGAGCGAACCGGGGGTCCGCGCCGAGCCCAGCAGCTCCCGCTGCCAGAGCGCGAAGTCGGCGTACTGCACGGCCGGCACCCCGAGTTCCGGGTCCTCGCCCGCACAACGGGCGGCGTACGCCCGCTCCAGGTCGCGCAGGAACGGCCCCATCGACCATTCGTCGCTCGCGATGTGGTGCAGCAGGACCACCAGGGCGTGTTCCCCGCCGGCCGCGTCACGTACCAGCGTCACCCGCAGGGGGGCCTCCCCGGGCAGGTCGAAGAGGTGTCCCAGGGCCGCCCGGACCGCCGCCTCGAACCCGTCCGCGGCCACGTCGTGGACGTGCAGCCGTACTCCGGCCTCCGCCACGTCGAGCACCCGCTGGTACGGCTCACCGTCGCGCTCCCCGAAGACCGTGCGCAGGGTCTCGTGGCGGCCGGCCACGTCCCTCAGGGCCGCGTCCAGGGCGTCCGCGTCCGGAGCCGTGTCGAAGCGCACCACGAACGGGATGTTGTAGGTGGCGCTCGCACCCTCCACCTGGTGCACGAACCACAGGCGCTGCTGCGCGTACGAGAGCGGCAGCGGGTCGGGGCGCGGACCCGCGACGGGCGCCGGACGGGCGGCCGCCGTGCGCCCGGCCAGCAGCGCGGCGAGCGCTGCCACGGTCCGCGCCTCGAAGACGTCCCGGATCCCGCACTCGGTGTCCAGGGCCGTCCGCACCCGGGCGATCACGCGTGCGGCCAGCAGCGAGTGGCCGCCGAGGGTGAAGAAGTCGTCGTCGGGGCCCACGGATTCCAGGCCCAGCACATCGGCGAAGATCCCGCAGAGGATCTCCTCACGGGCGCCGCGCGGCGCCCGCGCCCCGGTGCCCGCCAGGGCGGCCAGGTCGGGCGCGGGCAGGCAACGACGGTCGATCTTGCCGTTGGCGGTCAGCGGGAGGGCGTCGAGCACGACCACGGCGGACGGGACCATGTACTCGGGCAGCCGCTCGCCCAGGGCCCGGCGCAGGCCCGCCGGGTCGGGGGCGGGCCCCTGGGCGGCGGCGGGGGTGACGTAGCCGACGAGGTGCGGGAAGCCCGGCAGGTCCTCGCGGACCAGGGCCACGGCCCGGTCCACGCCCTCACCGGCCGTCAGCGCGCTCTCGATCTCCCCCAGTTCGATGCGGAAGCCGCGCAGCTTGACCTGGTCGTCGACGCGGCCGAGGAAGGCGATCCTGCCGTCCGCGTGGCGGCGTACCAGGTCGCCCGTGCGGTACATGCGGCTGCCGGCGGGCCCGTACGGGTCCGCGACGAAACGTTCCGCCGTCAGGGCGTGGCGGCCGAGGTAGCCGCGGGCCAGCTGGTCCCCGGCGAGGTACAACTCACCGGGGCGGTCGACGCCGACCGGGCGCAGGGCCCCGTCCAGGACATGGGCGCGGGTGTTCCAGAACGGCGAACCGATGTCCGGGACCCCGGTGTGCCCGGGGTCGAGCCGGCGGGAGGTCGCCCAGACGGTGACCTCGGTGGGGCCGTACACATTGGTGACCGAGCGCGCGGTGCGCGCGAGGCGTTCGGCGAGGGCGGCGGGCAGGGCCTCACCGCCGACGAGCACCCGGGTGCCGTCGAGCGAGGCCGGGCGGCCGTCCTCCAGCAGGGCGTGCCACAGCGACGGGGTGGCTTGCATGACGGAGGGTCGGTGGGCGTCGACGAGCGTGGCGAGCGCGGCCGGGTCCCGTACGGTGTCGCGGTCGGCCAGGACCACCGTGGCGCCGCTGATCAGCGGGGTGTGGATCTCCAGGGCGGCGATGTCGAAGGAGATGGTGGTGACCGCGACCAGCCGCCGGCCGGGGGCCAGTTCGAGCTCGTGGGCCTGCATCCGCAGGAAGTTGGCCAGGGCCGCGTGCGGGACGACGACCCCCTTGGGGCGACCCGTGGACCCGGAGGTGTAGATCACGTACGCGGGGTGGTCGCCGGTCAGCGGTGCGGTGCGGTCCGCGTCCGTGGGGGCGTCGGGGGCGGTGTCGGCGAGCTCGGCGAGGGTGTCGGGGGCGTCGAGGACGACGGTCTCGACGCCGTCCACGACCGGGGCGCCGGCCGCGCTCGCCAAGGTGGTCAGCACGCACAGCGGGCGGGCGTCCTCGACCATGAACTCCAGCCGGTCGGCGGGGTAGTCGAGGTCGAGCGGCAGATAGGCGCCGCCCGCCTTCATGACGGCGAGCAGGGCCACCACGAGATCGGTGGTACGGGGCAGCGCGAGGCCGACGATGCTCTCCGGGCCGGCGCCGCGGCCCATCAGCAGGCGGGCGAGCCGGTTGGCGCGCTCCTCCAGGGCGGCGTAGTCGAGGGTGTCCGCGCCCGCGATCACGGCCGGCACCTCGGGGTGCGACCGGGCCGCGTGCTCGAAGGCGTCGACGACGGTGCCGGCGGGGACCGGGTGGTCGGTGTCGTTCAGGTCCAGCAGCAGGGCGTCGCGAGCGGCCGGCGCGAGCAGGTCCGGGCGCCCGACGGGGGCCTGTGGCCCGGCCGCGGCGGCCTCACGGAGGAAGTGCGCGAACTCGGCGCGGCGCGCGGCCAGCGTCCCGGCGTCGTAGGCCTGAGGGTTCGCGTCGAGCTCGAAGCGGATCCGCCCCTCGGCGGCGTCGTGGTACACGCCGAGGGTGAGGTCGTCCACGGGGCCGGCGGCGACGTTGTGCACGGAGCCGGCCGCTCCGGCGAAGTCGAGGGAGTTGTCGAAGGCCTTGATGTTGACCATGGGCCCCAGCAGGCCCTGTTCGCGGCCGGACAGGCCGAGGTCGCGGCGGATGTCCTCGGCGCGGTAGCGCTGGTGGCGACGCAGGTCACGGACGTCGGCCGCGACCGCGGCGACCAGTTCGGCCAGCGGGGTCTGCGGGCGCACGGTCACGCGCAACGGCAGCACGTTGACGACCATGGACGGCACCTTGAGGGCCGCCGAGCCGAGCCGTGCCATGGCGGGCAGCGACAGCAGCACGTCCCGGCTGCCGGTGGCCCGGTGCAGGTAGGCGGCGAAGGCGGCGGTCATCACATCGGCCCAACTGGCCTTCGCCGCGCGGGCGATCGCCAGCAGACCGGTCGTCTCCTGCTGCGTCAGCGTGGCGCCGTCACGCAGGAAGGCGTGGGCCGCGGGGAAGCGGGCGCCGCTCAACGGCTCCGGCTCGGGGTGGTCCGCGAGCCGCTCCAGCCAGTAGGCACGGTCCTCGGTGAACCGCGGCGAGGCCCGGTAGGCGTGCTCCTCGGCGAGGATCACGTCGAGCCCGCCGAACGGGTCGGGCGTCGGCTCCTCGCCCGCGACGAGGGCCGTGTAGACCTCGGCGGTGCGGCGGGAGACCAGGGAGAAGCCGAAGGCGTCGAGCACGAGGTGATGGGCCCGCTGGTACCAGAGGGTGCGGTCCGGGCCGACCTTGTGCAGCGTGAACACGTACAGGGAGTCCCGGACCGGGTCCACCGGGCGCGCCATGTCGGCGCGCATGAGGGACAGCGCGGTGCCGTACGGGTCGTCCTGGTCGGTGTGGTCGAGTACGGCGACCAGCGGTCCGGCGGCCGGCCCGCTCCAGGCGACCTGGTACGGCTCGCCGTCGGGGCCCTCGGCGAAGCGCGCCGTCAGGGCCTCGCTCTCGGAGACCGTCCGCCGGAGCGCCGTCACGAACAGCCCGGCGTCCAGCGGGCCGTCGATCTCGACGTACTGGCCGACGTTGTAGACCGGGGAGTCGGGATCGAGCCGCTGGCCGTACCAGACACCGGTCTGGGCCCCGGTGAGGGGGAGGCGCTGGGAGGGACGCTCGGTCATGGACATCGTGCTCCAGATTCGCTGCGGGTCCCCGGCCGGTGGCGGGACCGGCCGGGGGTGGGTCGACGGGATGCGGGGCCCGCGGGCGGACGGGCGGGGGAGGCCGTGCCTAGGCGGCGGGGCTCGCGGGCGCCAGGCCCGCGGTGTCCGGGCCAGGACCGGCGTCGGGGCGCCGGTCGCCCTCGCTCTCCTCGTCCCGCTCGTCGCGGGGGAGGGTGGCCTTGCGCAGTCCGGGTACGGCGATCGCCACGACGACGGCGGCCACGGCGCAGATCGCACCGTTGACGACGGCCGCCCCGCCGGGGCTGAACCAGCGGGCGAGGGCGGCGACCTCGACGTCGCCGACGACGCCTCCGGTGGTGCCCTGCGTGGTGATGACGCTGAGGATGCGGCCGCGCAGCCGGTCCGGGGTGCTGTGCTGGACGAGGGCGTACTCGAGGATCTCGTACACCGTGCCGGCGGCGCCGCCCACGGCGAGCAGCGCGAAGGCGAGCCAGATGTTGCCGCTGAGACCGAAGCCGACGGCGGACAGACCGCCGGTGACGGCCGCGAGGATCAGGAGCCGGCCGGGCCGGGCGGCCCGGGTGAGCCAGCCGCTGGTGGCGGAGACGGCGACCGCGCCGACGGCGGGGGCGGTGTAGAGGAGGCCGAGCATGACCTCGCCGCCGTGGAACTGCCGGTCGACCATCTCGGGGAAGAGCACGACCGGGAGGTTGAAGAGGGCCATCACGCCGCCGAGCACGAGCAGGCCGCCCACGACACGGTTGCGCACGGCGTACTTGAAGGCGACCAGCAGCGATCCGGTGTCGGCGCCGGCCTCCTCGTCCTCCTCGTCGTGCGCGACCGGGGGCAGCGGCCGGATCCGGGAGATCAGGAGGGTGGTGACGGCCGTGGTGACGGCGGTGAAGGCGAAGACCGGGCCGGGCCCCCACAGGGCGAGGAGCACACCACCCAGGAACGGCGCGCTGATGGAGCCGATCTCACCGGTCAGGGAGATCAGGGCCCCTGCGGCCGGGAGTTGGTCGGGGCGCACGAGCGTCGGGGCGACGGCCATCAGGGCCGTCACGCTGACGCCCGTGGCCAGGCCGTCCCAGGCGACGCACACGTAGATGCCCCACAGGGTCGGGTCCGGCAGCATCGCGTTCACGGCGAGGCCGGCGAAGGCGAGGGCGGCGGCGCCGCGGGCGCACACGATCAGCTTGCGGCGGTCGGTCCGGTCGGCCATGACGCCGCCCCACAGCGATCCGAGGAGCACCGTGATGCTCATGATCATGCTGGCGACGGCGACGTCGAAGGTCGAGCGCGTCAGTTCGTACACCTGGGCGGAGAGGGCCACCGTCGCCATGCCGAGGCCGAACAGGGACACCACGCGGGCGATGAAGATGGCGCGGAAGTCCCGGCTGGTGCGCAGGGGTTCGATGTCTATGACGAAGTCACGCAGAGGCACGGCAGGCTCCGGGGCGGGCAGGTGCGGGGAGGGTGGGGTCAGGCGGCGGTGGTGAGCAGCTCGGCCCACTGGCGCAGGGTCGGCCGTTCGGCGAGGTCCACGAAGCTGACGCGGGCGCCTTCGGCCCGCCATTTCTCGACGAGCGACATGAGCCGGATCGAGTCGAGGCCCTGGTCGATCAGGCCCTCCTCCAGGGAGACGTCGGAGGGCTCCGTGTAGAGCACGTCGGCGACGTCACGGACCAGCCGGTCGAGCGTGAAGGGCGGGGAAGTGGACATGAGGGGTTCTCTCTCCTCGAAGAACGGCGGAACGGCGGCGACATTTCAACATTCCATTAGGTAAGGCTTACCTAACTAAATGCGAAGGTGCGCGTCAAGCCGGGTGTGGTGAACGCGTGGCTGCCGTTTGGATGAACTGGCCTCTGGGTGTGATGTGTTGGGCCTGGAGGCGGAATTGCGACGCAATTTAGGGAAGGCTAACCTAACTTTGTGATTACTGCCGCCACCCCCCGTCCCCCGCAGCACGGCACGGACGGCCTGCCGCCCCTGGTCCGGCGGGCGCGTCTGCACGACGCCCCCGCCCTGCACGCCCTCTCGCTGGCCTTCATCCGCTCCGGCGCCCTGCGACCCCGCAGCGTCGACCACTACCTCGCACACGCCGGGGAGTTCCTCCTCGCGACGCGTCGGGGCCGCACGTCGGCCCTCGGCTGCCTCGCCCTCGGTGACGAGGGGGACGGGGTCGCCGTGCTCTACAACTTCTGTGTGGCCCAGGGGAACCAGGGCCAGGGCATGGGCGCCGCGCTGCTGCGCGCCGCGCTCGCCGACGCCCGGTACCGCCGCGTGCGCGAGGTCTTCACGGCGACCACCGGTGGCGCCGCCTTCTTCCGACGGCACGGCTTCGTGCCGGTCGGCCCGGAGCGTGCGCCCGCGGCCTGGGCGGCGGCGCTGGACCCCGCTCGTGGCTCGGAGGTGCTCTCCCGGCGGCTGTGAGTCCTGCGGCCCGCACACGCGCGGGGCCGGACCGGAGCACGTGCTCCGGTCCGGCCCCGCGCGTGGGACGGCGGGGCCGGGAGGCCCCGGGGGGATCAGCTCCTGGCGACCAGGCTCGCGGGCCGCATGTCCGTCCAGTGCGTCTCCGTGTACGCGGCGCAGCCCTCCCGGCTGTCCTCGCCGTGCACGACGGTCCAGCCCGCGGGCACCTCCGCGAAGGCGGGCCAGAGCGAGTGCTGGTTCTCGGCGTTCACGAGCACGTAGTAGCGGGCGTCGTCGTCCTCGAAGGGGTTGGTGGCCATGGTTCTCTCTCCTTGGGTGTGATGACCGGGGACGGTCGGTTCGGGGATGGGATCAGTGGGGTACGGGGGACGCCCGCAGGGAGGCGACCGGTACGTCGGGGGCGCGGCACAGCGCCGCCAGGTCCTCGGTGAACAGATGCGCGAACCGGGCCGGTTCGGCCTCCTCGTAGAGGGCCGGGTTCGCGTCGAAGTCCAGGCGCAGCCGCCCGTCGGATCCCGCCGCGGCGGACACCGACAGGTCGTCGACGGGGCCCGAGGCGAGGCTGACGACCCGGCCGCGGATGCCGCCGAAGTCCAACTCCGTCTCGAAGGGTCGCAGGTTGACCAGTGGACCGGGGACGCGGCCGCCCCCGTGAGCAGGCCACACCTCGCGCGCCAGTTCCTCGCCGCGCAGCCGCTGGTGACGGCGGAGCAGGGTCAGTTCGCCGGCCGCCGCGCGCAGCAGCGACCGGAAGGTGTCCGCCCCCCGGACCGGCAGTCGCACCGGAAGGAGGTTCACCGCCGTCGCGGGTACCCGTAGCGTCCCCGGCGCGGTCCGCGCCGCCGCGTACACGGCGAGGACCGCCTCGCGCGCGCCGACGGCCGCGGTCACCCGCACCGCGGTCGTGGCGAGCACGACCTCGGCCCAGGTGACGCGCGCGGAGCGGGCGGTGGCGCGTACGCCCGCGCTGTCCGGCGCGCCCAGGTGCACGGTGTGCCGCCGCGCGGTGTCCTGGGCCGGCGCCGCCCGCCCGGCGGGGGACACGGGGGCGGGGCGGTCGGCGTACCGCTCCGTCCAGTACCGCCGGTCCGCGGCCTGCGCCGCCGAGCCGGTGTAGGCGCGGTCCGCGTCGGCCAGTACGGAGACCGGTGCGAAGGGGGTCGGGCCGGGGGCGCGGCCTTGCACCAGGGCCGTGTAGACCTCGGCGATCCGCCGGCTCAGCAGTGCCACGCCGTACCCGTCGACCGCCAGCAGGTGGAAGTACTGCACCAGCAGGTGGCGTCGTGGCCCGACCGTGACCAGCAGCGCGCCCGTGAGGTCGGGTGCGAGGCCGGTGCCCGCGGGGGCGGTGAGCAGTTCTGGCCGGGGTGGGCAGGCGAGCTGGCCCCGGACCAGCTCGACGGCGGCGCCCACCGGGTCGGCCGCCGCGGAGGTGTCCAGGCGCGGCAGGCCGCCCCGGGTCATCGGTCGCGAGCGGAGCCAGGGAGCTTCGTCGAGGGTGCGGAGCACGGCCTCGTCGAGCGCCGCGGTGTCGAGCGGACCCACGAGCTCGATGTACTGGCCCACGTTGTGGCCCGCGTACGAGGGATCCGCGCTCTGCGCCGCCAGGACGTGCGCCTGCGCCGCCGTGAGCCCGGGCGGCGGCCCGGCCGCCGCCGGGAGATCGGTGCGCGGCACGGCCGCTCAGCCCCGGTGGGCGGGCACGCCGTCGGCGACGGCCGCCGCCCTGGTCGCCAGCGCGGCCTGCACCTCGCGTTCGGCGACGCGCAGCAGCAGGGAGTCGCAGATCTCGCCAGAGCGCACGGCCAGCGTGGACAGCAGGGAGGCGGTGATGCCGTGGGTGTGCTCGGCGGCGGCGCCCTGGACGTAGATACCGGCCCGCACGCGGTCGGTGGTCTCCACCCGGTGGTCACGGCCGACGCGCAGTCTGCCCTGCCCGTCCGTGAGGCACTCCTCGGCCAGGTCGCCGAGCAGCTCGGCCGGCTCGGTGGGCCGGTAGCCGGTGGCCAGCACGACCGCGTCGCAGTCGAGGGTGAGGATCTCGCCCGTGGTCAGGGAGCGCACCACGGCCCGCGCCCCGTCGGGGAGTTCTTCCACGGCGGTCAGGGCGGTCGTGTTCAGGATGCGCAGCCGCTCGGTGCCCGCGACCTTCTCCTGGTAGACGGTCCGGTACAGCTGCTCGATCAGATCGCCGTCCACCACCGCGTAGTTGGTGTTGGCGTGGTATCCGATGAGCTGCTGCTTGACCTCCTCCGGGGCGCGGAAGAACTCGTCGACGGCGGCCGGGTCGAAGATCCGGTTGGCGAACGGGCTGTCGTCGGCCGGGCTGTACCCGTACCGGGTGAACACGGCGCAGACCTCGGAGTCCGGGAAGGTGCGGTGCAGGTGGTCCGCGGTCTCGGCGGCGGACTGGCCGGCGCCGACGACGACGAACCGACGGTGCGGACGGCCCGTCAGCCGCGGCGCGAGGTGCAGCAGGTCACGGTTGTGCCAGATGTGCGGGCCGGTGCTGATCCCGGCCGGGACGCGGGCGCGTAGCCCGGTCCCGAGGACGAGGTTGCGGGTGCGCGTGGCGCGCGAGGGCCCGCTGCCGGTGCTGGGCCGGGTGATGACGTCCAACTGGTCCGCGGCGCCGTCCGGACCCACCGGGCGCACCTCGACGGCCTCGGTGGCGTAGTCGACCAGCCCGTCGAAGGAGGCGGCGCACCAGCGGAAGTAGTCGTGGAATTCGAGGCGGGTGGGGAAGAAGGACTTCTGGTTGATGAAGTCGGCCAGCCGGTCCCGGTCCTGGAGGTAGTGCAGGAAGCTGAAGGGGCTTCCCGGATTGCGCATCGTCACCAGGTCCTTCAGGAAGGAGACCTGCATGGTGGCCCCTTCGAGGAGCATGCCCTGGTGCCAGCCGAAGTCCTCCTGGCGCTCGATGAACGAGGCCCGGAGCGCCTCGCCGGAGGCGCGGCGGTCGTTGTGCTCCCGGATCGCTATCGCCAGGGCCAGGTTGGCCGGCCCGAAGCCGATGCCCACCAGGTCCCGGATGTCCGGGAGAGCGTCCCCGGGTGTGGAGCTCGCGTGCGGTGCGGACATGCCCATCCTTCCTCGGTCCTACCCTATTTGGTTAGGTAAGGCTGGCCTAACATCTCTGACGGGCCGGAAGCTGTCAAGTTGGCACCCGGTTGTCTCGAAACACACCAACCAGACTTTCGGCGAGCGGAGTTGGGCACACGGAAGGCCCCGGAGCCGTGACGGCTCCGGGGTGCGGTGGGGGAGGGCCGGTCAGGTCGGCCCTCCCCGGTTCAGTGGAGGAGGTGCTCCTCGGTCGGCGGGTCGTCGGGCACCACGGTGGTGCCCGTGTGCTCGTCGGCGAACACCTCCAGGACCAGGGCGTGCGGAACCCTGCCGTCCAGTACGTGTGCCATCCGTACCCCGGAGCGCACCGCGCGCAGGCAGCCCTCCATCTTGGGCACCATGCCGCCCGCCATCGAAGGCAGTAGTTCCGCCAGCTCACCGGCCGTGAGCCGGTCGATGATCTCCGTACTGTGCGGCCAGTCCGCGTAGAGGCCGGCGACGTCGGTGAGCATCACGAGTTTCTCGGCGTCGAGCGCCTCGGCGAGAGCGGCGGCCGCGAGGTCGGCGTTGATGTTGTAGACGTTGTCGTCGTGGGCTCCCCGGGCGATGGGAGAGATCACCGGGATGCGGCCGCGCTCCAGCAATCCCCGTACGGTGTCCGGGTCCACGTGCACGATGTCGCCCACCAGGCCGATGTCCACCTCGGCGCCGTCCACCAGCGCCGGACGCCGGACGGCGGACAGGGTGCGGGCGTCCTCGCCGGTCATCCCCACGGCGAAGGCCCCGTGACGATTGATCAGGCCGACGATGTCCCGCTGCACCTGCCCGGCCAGCACCATGCGGACGATCTCCATCACCGCGGGGGTCGTCACCCGCAGTCCCGCGGCGAACCGGACCTCCAGCGCGAGCTGTTCGAGCATCGCGCTGATCTGGGGGCCGCCGCCGTGCACGACGACCGGCCGCAGCCCCGCGTAGCGCAGGGAGACCACGTCCTGCGCGAAGGCCGCCTTGAGCTCCTCGTTCACCATGGCGTTGCCACCGAACTTGACCACGACCGTGCGGCCTTGGAACCGCGCCAGCCATGGCAGGGCCTCGATGAGTGTGCGCGCCCGCGGCGCTGCCGGTCCGCTCACGGTACGAGGTGTGCGGTCGTCATTCAGGCTTCCAGTTCGTCGATGAGGATCGTGGTCGTGCGTACGACGGCGCCCCGTGCGGCCGTCCAGCGCAGGGCGAGCGCGTGCTCCTCCGCGGAGGTGTCCGCCACCGCGTCGGCCACCACGAATGGCTGGATGTCGTTCATGAACGCGTCCGCCGCGGTGAGCAGTACGCCGGAGTGGGCGAACACGCCGCACAGGATCAGCTGGTCCCGTCCCGTGGTGCGCAGGATGCGCTCCAGGTGGCTGCGCAGGAAGGCGTTGTGCCGCGCGTTGGCGATCACGTGCTCGCCCCGGCGCGGGGTCAGCTCCTCGGTGATGGACGCGTCCCGTTCCGGCGCAGCCGGCTCGGTCTCCATCTCGGCCGCGAGGCCGCGCTGTTCGGGACGCTCGCCCGCCGGTACCGTGCTGAAGACGACCGGGAGACCCAGCCGCCGTGCGGACCTGCGCAGAACGGCGATGTTGCCGATCAGGTCCACCAGGGGCGAGCGATCGCGGGGGAAGGGCCGCAGCAGATGGTTCTGCATGTTGTGGATCAGCAGGGCTGCCCGGTCGGGGTCGACGGACCACGGCGCCGCCGAGCGCGGCACCAGGTCCTGGGTGGGCATGGGATAGGGGTCGATGGTCACAGGGCCCACGGCTGGATCTCCTTGTCACCGGCGCTGCGCGGAGCGCCGGTGGTGAACGGGCGCGCGGAGCTCGACGAGGGACGGAGGATGCCCCGACCCCTCATCGTTCACTTAGCTTAGCCTAACCTAAGTTAATTGATCGAGGGGTGGACGTCACCCTTGGACGTCACCCTCGGAAATCGGTCCTCGCGTGACTGCCCGCTCAGTCCCGGTGCGTGGCGCGGTGGCTCAATCCGTCGGCGGGATCGTCCGGTTGGCTGTCCGGGGACAGGAGGGGATCGTCGAGTTGCACGATCCGGTACCCGACCCGACGGCTCGCCGCCTTCGGCGGCCTGCGCCGCCGACTCGCGCCGGCCTTCGCCGAGCGCGCCCGCTGCGCCGCCGCGATCAGGGCTCCCACCGGTGGCGCCTCGGCGCGCAGACGGTTGAACCCGCGCACGGAGATGCCCACGAGGGTCGCCGCGGCCGGCCAGGCGGCCCCTTTGCGGATCGCGTTCAGCATCAGCTGCAAGGAGGCCGGGGTCGGTGCCGACCCGGGTCTCAGCCCGTGCGCCTCGGCCAGCGCGTGCGCGGAGCCGAGCGCCGTGGCGAAGCTGGAGTCGATCTCCAGCCACTCGCGCAGGATGCGCTCGGGAACCCCGGCCGCGGCCGCGCACCCGGGGACGGTCAGCCCCTGGGCCGCCCCGCGTAGGGCGTCCGCCATGCGGGCGATCGTCTCCTCCCGCTGGCTGGGCGTGCGGCGCAGTGCGTCGCGCAGCGCCCGGTCCATCTCCTCCTGGGAGCTCATCCAGGCCAGTACCTCGTCGGCCCATTCGTCCTGCTGCGCTTGGTCTCGCGCGTTGTCCTGCATCCCCGCACCCCCACTCTTAGGTAAGCCTAACCTAAGAATGGAGTGGAAGGGGAGATGTGTGACCGCAGTGGCGGGATTTCAGAGCTGTGCCGAGTCGCCCCAACCGCCTTCGTTCGCAAGCTGGTTGAAGCCTGAACCGGATTCGCCGATCGCCGCCCGCCGCTCACGGCGGTACGCGGCTCCGACCCGCCGGGCCGCCCTCGGATCGCTCATCATTCCGACAGGTGTGCGATAAGTTGCCGGACATGACTGATTTCGGAGCCGCCGCCTGGCCACCCACCCCGTTACGGACCGCACGGCTGGTTCTGCGCCCGTCCGCTGCGCGCGACCGTGAGGCGTTCATCGACCTGTTCGCATCGCCCGAGGTGGGCACCTACGTCGGCGGCGCGCGACCACGTGCCGAGCTGGAACGCTCGGGGCCGACGGTGCCCGGGCAGCGCCCCGGCTTCTTCGTGATCGAGGTCGACGGAGCCATGATCGGCATGGTCACGCTCGACCGGCGCGACCCGCAACGCCCGGGGCATGTCCGCCCGGAGGCCGGAGAGGTCGAGCTCGGCTGCATGTTCCTGCCGCGGGCATGGGGACACGGGTACGCCGTCGAGGCGTGCGCGGCCGCGCTCGACTGGTGCGCCGACGCGCTTCCGGACGAGCCGGTGGTCCTGTGCACCCAGAGCGCCAACGACCGCGCGATGCGCCTCGCGGCGAAGCTGGGATTCACCGAGGTGGAGACGTTCGAGGAGTTCGGCGCCGAGCAGTGGTTCGGCGTGCGGTCCCCGGTGGCGCCGGCCGGCTGACAGCTCGGCACCCGCGCACCTCCCCGGCGGCGACCGCCGTCCACCGGGGAGGTGCGCCGCCCCGGCCCGTCAGGCGATGGCGGTCCCCTCCAGCTCGACCAGCTGGCCGGGGATCGCCAGCCGTGTCACGCCGAGCATCGTGGTGGTCGGGGCCACCCCGGCGGCGCCCAACCGCGCCGCCAGCCCGCCGTAGTGCGGGAAGAGCTGGTCGACGTCGGTCGTGTACACGTTCAGCCGCACGAGGTTCGCGAGGGACATGCCGGCCTTGTCGAGGACGGCCTCCAGGTTGTCGACGCTCCGCGCCAACTGCGCCGCCATGTCGCCGTCGTGCAGGGGCCTGCCGTCGTCGCTCATCGCGGTCTGCCCCGAGACGTACAGGGTCCGTGTGTGCCCGGAGACGACCTCACCCTGGTTGAACCCCATCTCCACCGACCACGTCACCGGGTTGATCGCCGTTCGCCGTACTGCCACGTCAGCTCCATTCGATGCATCGGGATCACGGACGTCGATCGGCGCGGCAACCGCCGGCCTCGACGTCGTGCTGACGAGCCTCCCAACAAATCACGACACCCTCGGTCAGGTATTCCGTTACCGTTCCCGCATGCGCGCCGACCGACTGGTCTCACTGGTGCTGCTGCTCCGCCGGCACGGCCGGTTGACCGCCGACACGCTGGCCCGGGAGCTGCAGGTGTCCACCCGTACCGTGCTGCGCGACATCGAGGCACTGTCGGCGGCCGGCGTCCCGGTCTACGCCGAACGCGGCCGGCACGGCGGATTCTCGTTGTTGCCCGGCTTCCGGACCGAGCTGACCGGACTGAACCACGACGAGGCCCTCGCCCTGCTGGCGGCCGGATCGGGGCGCGGTGAGCAGGCGTTCGGCCTGGGCTCGGCCCTCGCCTCGGCCCTGCGCAAGGTGGTCGACGCGCTGCCCGAGAGCCACCGGGCCACCGCGAGCGACGCGGCCCGGCGGTTCCTCGTCGAGCCCGAGACCGACCTGCTCTCACGCCGCGCGGTCACCGACGACATACCCGGCACCACGATGATCGAGGTCCGGCGCGCGGTACTCGCCGGACACAAGCTCCGCATCCACTACGCGGCCACCGGCAGGCCACCGGGGTGGCGCACGGTGGATCCGATCGGGCTGGTCACCGTACGCGACCGGGTGTACCTGCTGGCCACGCGATCCGGCGCGGACCGCACCTACCGGCTGTCGCGGGTGTTGGCCGCCGAGGAACTCCCCGACCCGGCCGAGCGACCCGGCCGCGTCGATCTGGACCGGATCTGGCAGGAACGCTGCGCGCGGTTCCTCAGCGACGACCACATCACCGTGCTGGTACGGGTGGACCCGGCGCGGCGGGAGGACCTGCTGGACACCGCGCTGGCCGTCCGCGCCGAGGAGCCCGACCAGGACGGCCGACTGCGCCTGGAGCTCACCTTCCAGGACTCCCGACACGCCGAATGGGCACTGTGGCAACTCGGCACGGACGCGGAAGCCCTGGCTCCGCAGTCGCTGCGGACCTCCCTGCGCGACCGCGCCGCCGCGTTCGCCGCCCGCTACGCGGAGCCGTCCTGAGTGCCGGGGGGTGTCCTGTCCGTGGCGCGCAGCCGCGCAGCGGCGTAGGCCGGAGCGCCGAGGGTCAGCAGCCGGAACGGGCCCGCGGCCGCCCGGTGGCCGACGCTGATGCGCTCCATCACCCGGTGGTCACCGAGCCATTCCCACCCGGGTGCCACGGCGGCGAGCCCGCGACCGCCCCGGACGCCGGAGCGGAACCGGGCCCCGGTCGCCCTGACGATGGGGCAGGGCCCCCGCGAGCCGTTCCGCACGGGTGTCGAGGCCGATGCCCACCGAGACGACCACCGCGTCGGGGTGTTCCCGACAGAAGGCGGCGGTCAACTCGTCGAAGACGATGGCCCGGTGGACCGACCCGAGCGCATTGCTCCGGTCGCTGAGCACCTCGGGCGCCCGAGAGCCGGTCGAGGCCAGGACGGACGCGGCCGGACGCGGCCGCCGGGTCGCGGAACGCCGTGCCCGGCAGGAACTCGGCCGCGTGGGCGCGGCCGTAGAGGGGGGCAGCAGGGTCATGGCCACACCGCTCAGGCCATGGGCGCCGCCGCCTTCGGGGGTGTTCGACATGCGCGTGGACTCCTCGGTTCGACTCGGTCAGCTGCGGTGGAACACGACCTCCGGCTCGGCCGCGGTCGGGCCGTCCAGGCGTGGCGCCGGCTTCCCGCGCAGGTGCAGGTCGAAGAAGTCACCGACGTACGCCCGCGTGATCTGCTGCGAGCGGGTGCCCGACAGCGGCGTCTCCGGATGCGGGTACCCGACCTGCTCGCCCAGTACGGGCCAGTCGGTGAAGCCGGAATGCCCGGCCCCCGTGACGGTCAGCCAGCGCTTCCAGCCGTCCAGCCGGGGCCAGTTGTCCTCCCAGGAGGTGTCGGGGAAGTCCGGCGGCAGCAGGGCCGGGTCACCGGCGAGCATCAGGAAGGGCCGCCCACCGGGACCGGACCGGGGAACGGGGGTGAAGAAGGTGCCGTCCATGTTGACCCCGGCGTCCACGCGCGGGTCCACGGCCATGGTGGCCGACGCGGCCGCACCGCCGATGGAATGCCCGGCCATGCCGATGTGTCGGGGGTCGATCAGCCAGGAGTACCGCCACGCCGCGCGTGGACCGGTCAGCCGGTCCAGGACGAACGGGATGTCGCGGGCCCGGCCGTCGGAGACCCGGTGCAGCGACCCGTCGGGGAACACCTGCTCGCAGGCCTTGCACGTGAGCAGCCGCCCGCCGGGGAAGACGGTGCCGTCGGACTCGTACGCGTGGTCCACCGCCGCCACCACGTACCCGCGGGAGGCCAGGTCCTCCGCCAGGGTGGTCAGCGAGGTGCGGGGCATGGTGAAGCCGGGGGAGAGCACGATCAGCGGGTAGCGGTGTGCCGCGGGCCGGGGCAGCGCCCCCGCCCGCGCGTGGGTCCGGGTGGCCGCGAGACGTTCGGAGGTGACGTACTCGCCGAGCTGCCCCCGGTCGGTGAGCAGCGCCTTGGCCTCGGAAGTTCTCAGGTACGGAGCGGGAGTTCCGGTGCGGGCGAGAGCCGGGTAGTACAGCGACAGGAGTAATTCCCGGTCGGCCGTGGGCACCCAGGGGTCCTTGCGCCCGCGGTCCACGAGGTGGAGGGTGTCGCGGCCCACGGCGAAGCCGCCGGTGGGTACGGGGAGTTCGAGTCCGGGGGCGGTGACCGCGGTGGACGCGGCCACGGCCGGCGTGGCGAGCGCGCCGGGCGCGATGAGGGCCAGACCGGCCGTCATCGCGGCCAGTCCGCGGATGATCTTCTTCATGGCGGCATCGTAAGTCATTTTAGGCAAGGCTTACCTAAGTTTTTCGGTTCGATGCACCGGCCGGAGATCTGGGATGCGTCACTCTCGGTGTTCGAGCGTGCGTATTCGGTCAAGCTGAGTGGCCGTCGAGTGAACCGGACGCGGCCCGCGGCGGGTCGGCGAGGGGTGAAAGCGCAGGTCGGCGGCGGGCGTGGTCGGCGCCGCATGTGGCGGTGGAGCGGCGCGCGCCCCCTGTGAGCTGCCCGAACGACCATTCGGTTGCCGATATATGAACGCTCTGTCCGTAAATCGGTCATCGATGTGCGGTGGGCCTTCATGTCCGACAGTCTGATCCCGCAACGACGCGATATCGAAAGCAAATATCGCGTTCCACCTTTGAATTGAAAGAGAGTTCCGTCGTGCGTCACCGCATCGCAGCTGCCTCCGCCGCCACGCTCCTCTGTCTGGCCGGCACCACCGGCGTGGCAGCCGCCCAGCCCTCCAGCCTGTACGCCCCGTCCGCCCTGGTGTTCACCGTCGCGCAGGGCGACGACGCCACCAACTCCACCGTCGTCCGGGCTTCCACCCTCAGCTGCGCCCCGACCGCCGTGGGCACCCACCCGACCCCGCAGGCCGCCTGCGCCGCCCTCAACTCCACGGGCGGAGCGTTCGACCGCCTGCTCGCCTCGCCGAACCCGGACCGCGCCTGCCCGATGCACTACGCCCCGGTCACCGTGACCGCCGACGGCGTGTGGAAGGGCAGCCGCGTCGCCTGGAAGTACACCTTCTCCAACAGCTGCGTGATGTCCGCGACCCTGGGCGGGAACGCCGTCTTCTCCTTCTGATCCCGCGTCGGACCTGTGCCGCGCAGGCGCCGGGCGTGCTCCGGGAATCCCGTGGAGCGCGCCCCGCTCGTGGACCGTTCACCGGTCCGGAGCGAGGCGCTCCCCCCGCCGCAGGTCCGTACCTCCCTACCTCGGCGCGCCGAGGCTTCGTACCGCTACGTGTTCCGCTCCCGGACCGAGACGTCGACGTGGTCCACCCGCATCGCATGGCCCGGCTCGGTGGCCGGACCCGCGTCCGCGCCGTCGGCGCGCGGCAGAGCGCCACCGACCGCCACGTTCAGGATCAGGAACAGCCCGTGGTCCACGGCCGCCTTCCAGGTCCCGGGATCCATCCCGTCCGCGGTCACCCGGTGGTACACACGCCCGTCCAGATACCAGCGCACCTCCTCCGCGCCCGGCGCGCGGTCGACCTCGACGGCGTACGAGTGGAACGCCGTTCGGCAGCCCGCGCACGGCTGTGGACCGGAGGTCAGGCCGGCGGGCTCCCGGCACGGACCGCCTTCCAGGACACCGCAGTGCATCGTGGCGAAGACGGTGTCCCGCCCGTTCACGGACTCCATGACGTCGAGCTCCCCGACGCCGGGCCACCCCGTGTACCCGTCCCGTAGCGGTGCTCCCAGGGTCCAGAAGGCCGGCCAGTATCCCGCGGCCTTCTCCCCGGTCACATCGGGCAGGGCGATCGACGCCTCGATCCGCAGGACCCCACCCGCCGGCGGCGCGAAGTCGGAGCGCCGTGTCTCGATCCGCCCCGAACTCCACAGCCCTTCCTTGCGGGTGGGCACGATCTCCAACGCGCCACGCCCGTCGAGGCGGACGTTGTCGGTCGAGTCGGTCATGGTCTCGATCTCGCCGGTTCCCCACTGCGGCGCGGGGCAGCCCGGATAGCAGGTGCCGATGTCGTGCACCCAGTCGGCGGCGGACGGCGGGGCCCCGGCCGGCCCGTCGAAGTCCTCGCGCAGCAGCCGCGTCCACCCGTCCGCCCCCGGGGTCCCCGCTCCGGGGCTCCCCGCGCCACGCGCGGCGGGCAACAGTCCGGCCTCCATGAGCAGCCGCTCCAATCGGCCGGTCAGGACCACGGCCGCCGCGTTCGTCAGATGCGCGTCGTCCCGATAGAGCAGGATGCGGTCGAGCACGGCCGGGCAGGTCGGCCCGTCGCCAGGGCACAGGACCTGGTTCACGCCGACGCTCCGTACGCCGGGCAGGGCGCCCGACGCGATCCGCCGAGCCAGCGGATCCGGCCACTGGGCCTGCGTCCGATCGAACGCGCAGTCCGCGGGGGACCCGGGACTGCCGGAGACGCACGCGGGGATGTCCCTGCCCGGTACGGGCGTGTCCTCGACATACACGATCGGCGCGCCCAGGGCCCGTAGCGGCGTCAGCGTCCTCTCCCACGCCTCGGCCAACAGCTTCGCGTCGTCGGTGTACCGGTTGAGCGAGGCGATCACGATGAGCCGCGGCTTCGGTTGGTGGCGCAGTCGCTCCAGGGAGTCCGCCCGCCAGGTGTCGCACTCCCGGTAGGCCCGGCCGAGCTGCGGACTGTCCACCGTCAGCTCCGGCAGCGGGCAGCCCTGCTTCACCAACTCCTGCAGCGCCCAGCCCCGTTGCGAGGCCAGCGCCAGCATCGGGGAGAACCACTGCCCGGCGTGCGAGTCGCCGAGCAGCACGATCCGGTCCGGGCTGTCCACCGCGCCGAACAGGCAGTCCGGGCTGCGCGTCTCGGCCGGGGCGACCTCACAGGCCCCGTCGGGCGGGAAGTCCCCCCGCGCCTGCGCGGGACTCGGCACCACCGGGCCGTCGACGAGCGGTGTTCCGGCCGTCCGGGCGAGCAGGGTGGGGCCCGAGACGGCACCCGGGGGCAGGCCCTGCGTGTCGACCGGGCCGGCCGGGCCCAGTACCCGCAGCGTGGTCGTACCCACCACCAGCGCGAGGGCCACCGGCAGCACGATCGCCGAGACGCCCACCGACAGTCCGCGGCGCGGGAGTTCGGAGACCGTACGGCTGCGGCGCAGCGGCCGCTCGACCCCGTGCATGGTGGCCAGGGCGGGCAGGACGGCCGCCAGTGTCAGCGCGGTCTTCGCGGGCCAGCCGAGAGTGCCGAGCCGCGCCTCGGCGAGCACGAGCACCGGCCAGTGCCACAGGTAGAGGGTGTAGGAGAGCCGCCCCACGGCCCGGGGCGCCCGCCCCGACAGCAGCCGTCCCACGTCCCACGTGCCCTGTGTGTGCCGCTCGCCCCGGCCGGGTATCGCGGCGAGGATCACGGCGGCGGTGGCCAGGGTCGGCACGAGCGCCGCGAAACCGGGGTACGGGGTCCCACTGTCGTACGACACGACGCACCAGCCGATCGCCGCGGCCCCGGCCCAGCCGCACACCAGCCGCAGCGGCCGCGGACCGCGCATCAGGTGCCAGGGCAGCAGGGCGAGCAGTGCCCCGACACCGAACTGCCAGACCCGCGAGGGAGTTCCGAGGTACGCGAGCGATACGGAGTGCTCGCTCCAGTACACCGTCAGCGCGAACGAGGCCACGGTGAGCGGCGCGGCGACCGACACCACGGCGAGACGAACGGCCCGGCCCCGGCGGACCGCCCGGGCCGCGCACAGCACCAGTACCGCCAGCAGCGGGGCCCAGAACAGGTAGAACTGCTCCTCGACGGCGAGGGACCAGAAGTGCAGCAGCGGGCTCTGGTCGTGCCCGGCGGCGAGATAGTCGGTCCGCTGCGACACGAACCGCCAGTTGGCGAAGGACAGCGCCGCCGCGACGACGTCGTACTCCATGTCGGTACGCCGCAGCGGTACGGTCAGCCAGGCTCCGGCGACGGCCACCGCGGCGAGCACCACCGCCGCGGAGGGCAGCAGCCGCCGGGCCCGCCGCGAGAAGAAGTCACCGAGCCGGATCCGACCGGTGGTGATCGCCTCGCGCACCAGCAGGCCGGTGATCAGGTAGCCGGAGATGACGAAGAAGACGTCCACGCCGACGAATCCGCCGGTCGCCCAGGGAAGGCCGGCGTGGAAGGCGAGGACCGCGAGGACGGCGACCGCGCGCAGACCTTCGATGTCGGGACGGAAGGCGGACCGGTGCGGGCTCGGCCCGGACTCGTTGCCGGAGCGGGAACCGGACGGCAGATGTTCGGCTCCCGGGGCGGCGCCCCGGCGAAGCCGGCGCCGCACGGGTGTGACGAGGAAGGACATGCGGATGGTGCCTTTCAACTCAGCCAGGGAAGCATCGGGTCGACCCACCCCGACGCCAGCAGGCCGGTCAGCAGGAGGACCGCGGACGCGGCGACGGTCTCGGGCCAGCGGCGCGGCAGCACACCACCGCGCGAGCGCAGCGCGGCCCGTACCCGGGCGCGCACCGGCCCCGCGGCCGGGTGCAGCTCGGCCACCAGGTCCCGGATCAGCGGGACGTTGATCTGGCACTGCACCAAGAGGTAGAGGAGCAGACCCCAGTTGGGTTCCCAGCCGTTCCGGGCCACGGCCAGCGCGAGCCCGGTGGCCGCGGCGCCGTTGGAGAGGACGAGCCAGCCGAGCGAGACGGCGACCACCCGGCGGGCCATCCCGCCCGAAGCCCCCGCACTCCGCGCGCCGGTGGGCACCCAGGCCGCGCTGCGCCCCCGCAGGGTGTGCACGAACGCGGTCGCGGCGGCCACGCTGGTCAGGACGTTGGCCCGGATGACCTCGACCCGCCAGCGGGTGCGGCTGATCCGCGGCAGCAGCACGTGCCACAGCCACAGCGGGGCGAGCAGGGGCAGGACGTGCCAGGGCCGGATGTGGTCCGGGAACCAGAACATCATCACCAGCGGCGGGAGCGGCGCCACGAAGGTGTTCACCGCGGTGGTCAGGTAGCCCACGATGCCCTCGTAGAAGCACAGCCGCATCCGCCACGGGGCGCGCATCCGCCGCAGCACGGGTGTGCCGAGCAGGTGGAGATTGCCCATGGCCCACCGGTACTGCTGGTTGACGAAGGAGGTGACCCGGTCGGGCGAGGTGCCCTTGGCGACCAGCACCGGCACGTACAGGGTGCGGAACCCCTGTGCGTGGAGGGCGAGTCCGGTGTACAGGTCCTCGCTGTGGTCGAGCCGGGCGAAGCCGCCGGCCAGGTCGATCGCACTGCGCCGGTACACGGCGTTGCTGCCGCAGCAGATGGCGGCGTCGCTCGCGTCCCGGGACGGTTGGATCCAGCGGAAGAACCACTCCTGCGCGGAGCCGGCGGCCCGCTGGATCCACCCCATGGTCTCGTCGGTGTCGAAGCACTGCGGGCTCTGCACGATGCCGACGGCGGGGTCGGCCAGGTACGGCACGAGATGACGCAGGAAGTCGGGCCGCGGGGCGAAGTCCGCGTCCAGGATCGCGATGAACTCGGCGCTGCTCAGGGTGAGCGCGTGATTGAGGTTGCCGGCCTTCTTCAGGTGGCCCCGGTCGGGCCGCACGACGTACTCGTAGCCGTACGAGGCGGCCAGCGCGGCGACCTCCGGCCGGTCGGCGTCGTCCAGGACCCAGACGGTCAGCGCGCCGGGCCAGTCGACGCCCGAGACCGCGCGGTAGGCGTTGCCGAGGACGTCGAGCGGCTCGCCGCAGGTCGGCAGGTACAGATCGACGCCCGGCAGCGTGCCCGGGCGCCAGGCCCGGACGAGCACCTCGTGCGACTGCCGGGTGAGCCGGCGCAGGCGCAGGCTGTTGACGCTGGAGAGGGCGAGGGCGACGACGTTGAGCGCGAGGACCACCAGGAACGCCCACAGGGCCGGTGTCCGCAGGGCGAAGGTGAGCATGGTCGCCGCCGTGAACACGAAGGCGAGCGAGGTGCTGACGAGGACCCAGCGCCGCTGCGGTCCGAAGTACCAGTAGAGCTCTTCGTCGGATGGTGGTTGCGGAAGATGATGAAAGGTCATAAAGCCCCCCACGGCTGTGCATGTACCCGTTTCAGGTGGCCCATCCTAGTGTTAAAGGTATAGACCAGTTGTTGCGAGAACGTGGCACCGGAGTCAATGCGCCATGGAATGGCGTGACTTAAATGGTCCAGACCTCTCGGGTCCCATTCGACCGGCCGCTCCCGGTGGGTCCGGGAAGGTGCGGGTCACGTGAGGGTGAACAGTCCTGGAACTCGCCGGGCGGGGGTGGGGGCGGAGCCGGTGGTGGGGCCGGGGCCGATGGTCGGGGGTCAGGTGGTGGTGGTGAAGATCCGGTCGAGGTGGTGGTGGAGGACCGCGACGGCCGACTCGGGCTTCCGCTGGCCCACGAGGATGCTGGTGCCCATGGTCGCCGTCATGGCGAGCAGGCTGATCGCCTCGATGCGCGCGTCGACGTCCGGGTCGGCCAGGCCGCTCTCCTGCGCCTGCTGGAGCAGGCCGGCGACGGCGTTCTCCGCGGCGTCGGGATTGTCGATGAACGGCTGGGCGGCGAGGGCCTCGTCGGTCACCGACAGGATCGAGTACGAGCTGTAGAGGAGGTGGAAGGTGCGGCCCTCCTCGTCGGTGGGGAGGGAGGCCAGCAGCAGCGCCTCGACGGTCGCGCGCGGGCCGGGGTTCGGGCCGACGGCGCGCAGGCGCTCGCCCACGCGTGCGGTGAAGCGGTCGGTCAGGTGCTGGAGGCCGTAGAAGAGCAGCTTCTCCTTGGTCTCGAAGTAGTACTGGACGAGCCGCAGTGACACTCCCGCCTCCGCGGCGACGTCGCGCATGCCGACGCCGTGGAGTCCGCGCCGCCCCGCCACCTGGATCAGCGCCTCGGCGATCTGGGCTCGTCGCTCCTCGTGGTCCACACGCTTCGGCATGGTCGTGTCTCCGCCCGTCGGTGATCTGCTCGCGTTCGCGGTCCGGACCGCCCGGACTCCTTCATGGTACCGCCGTACCATTTTCGTGGTACATTCGTATTACGAAGAGTGGATCTTCGCAGAACCGGAGGTGCCCCGTGCCCGAGAACACCACCCGTCCGCGCCGCGACATCGGCCGTTACGTGAACGACGAACTGCGCGACCGGTACTTCGCCGCCTGTGACGCCGTCTACGCGCTGGGCGCGCCCGCCCGCTCCGAGACGGATGTGGAGACGAGCTTCGGCACCACTCACGTCTACCGGTACGGCCCCACGGACCCCGCCGCCGAGTCGCGCACCCCGGTCGTCCTGATCCACGGCTCCGGCGGCTGCTCCGCCCAGTGGTACCCCAACACCCGGGCGCTCGGAGCCGAACGCCCGGTCTACGCTCTCGACACCCCTGGTGACCCGGGCCGCAGCGTCCAGCGTGAGGAGATGTGGCAGCCCGAGCGCGCCGCCCAGTGGATGGACGAGGCCCTCGACGCGCTCGGCCTGGACCGGGTCCACCTCGTCGGTTCCTCCTACGGCGGCTGGCTGGTCATCAACCAGGCTCACCTGCGGCCCGGCCGGCTCGCCTCCGTCACTGCCCTCGACCCCGGTGGTCTGGAGAAGGTCGGACTCCGCTTCTTCGTGTGGATCTTCGTCAGCCTCTTCGCCACCTTCGCCCCCAAGGCACTCCGCCCGCGGTTGGCCTCCTGGCTGGAACAGCCGGTGCTGATCGTTCCCGAACTGCGGGCCATGATCCAGGCGGGCGTCCGCGCCTTCCGGATCCGCCGCCCCGCCCCGCTGCCCCTGTCGGACGAGGAACTGGGTTCGATCCGGACGCCGTTCTACCTCGTCATGGGCAAGCGCAGCCTACTGGTCCACCCCGAGCGCCAGCTGGAACGCGTGCCGCGCCTGATGGCCGGAGCCCGCGCCGAGATCGTCGCCGCGACCGGTCACGGCCCGCAGATCGACCACCCCGACCTGGTCAACGAGCGGATGCTGACCTTCATGGAGGACGTCGACTCCCTCGCCCCCGCGGAAGCCTGAGCCCGTCAGGACGGTCTCGCACACGCCGTGGCGAGCACCCCCGTGGTTCGCCACGGCGTGTGCGAGACCGCCCTGTGTCAGTGGGCGGAGGTGATCGGGATCGTCCCGGGCGTGCCCGTGGGGTGGAAGAGGGCGATGCGCTGCGGGGGGACGATCGTGGGGAGGAGGAAGTTCCACAGGTCGGTGACGCGCGTGTGGAGGTCTTCGCGGCGGGTGCGGACGTGCGAGGTGACCTGGATGCCGGTGAAGGCTCCGACGAGCAGCGTCGAGAGGTCCTGGATGTCCAGCGACGGATGGATGTCGCCGCGCTGCTGAGCGGGGGTCAGGCAGGTGCGGCAGGTGTCGATCCAGGCGTCGTACGGGGTCGGGTCGGGGTGGGTGAAGGAGCCGAACTCGATGACCAGGCGGATGCCGGCACGGATGCGGACGTCGGTACGGAGTCCGTGGGCCATCTGGTGGCTGAGGTCGATGACCGTCTGCAGGCCCGGCTCCTCGGTGGCGGGGACACGTTCGGCGATCAGGAGCTGCTCGTCCATCAGGGTGCGGGCGAGGGCTTCCTTCGACGGGAAATGAAAGTAGAGGGCACCCTTGGTGACTCCGGCGTTCCTGACGACGTCGCTGAGGCTGGTGCCTTCGAACCCGCCGAGATCGAACGCGACCGCCGCGCCGTCGAGAATGGCTTGCCGGGTGATCTCGGCCCGCACTTGTCTGGCCCTCGCCACGTTCCGCTCGTCCCCCTGGTCGCTGCCCGAGCGTTGTTCGCCGCGGTGCGCCGTCAATCTAGTCGGATAACCCGAAAAGAAACCAGTCGGCAGGTACTTTTTTGCCGAGACACGCGTCCGTGGGGGAGTTGTGTGGTTCTTCGGGTGATGCTCCTTCGGGAGACGAGGACGTCGAATCGCCAAAGAGCCTGCTCTCAGACTGAATTGACGGGCTTGCTCGGGCGGTTCGCGGCGAGTTCCGTGGAGTTGGCCGGGCGGTCCGGATAGTCGGGGAGCGCGAGGGTGGTCCCTTCCTTCGCCGTCCTGAGCATCCAGGCGAGGACGCGGCGTCTGCTGAGCGCCGTGTTGCGCAGGCGCAGGCCGAGCCGCGACGAGGGGGCGAGGAAGCGCCCTGTGCGGTCCCCGCCCTTCTGGCGTTCCTGTGCGTAGGCGCGCAGCAGGGACTCGTAGCGACGGAAAGCGCCCCGATGGTCCCCGGGTGAGCGCGAGAGTTCGCCGGCCAGGACGTACGCGCCCAGGATCGCGGTGCCGGTGCCCATCCCGCCGATGGTCGCCCCGCAGGCGGCGTCGCCGAGGAGGGCGATCCGGCCGGTGGACCAGGTGGGGGAATCGGCGCGACTGATCGAGTCGAAGTAGAGGTCGTCGGCGGTGTCGAGGGAGTCGAGGAGCCGGTCCACCTTCCAGGGCAGGCCCGCGAACGCCCGGCGCAGGAGACGTTTGTGGGCCTCGGGGTCGTGCCGGTCGTACGCGAGCTCGGGGGAGGCGAAGACCAGGAAGGCGCGAGCCCGGGTGGGGTCGGTGCGGTCCGCGGCGACACTGGCCAGCCGCCCGGGGGCGTTGTGGCCGAGGGAGCCGGCCCCCGGGCGCAGATCCAGGTCCAGGTGGTTCGGCAGGCTCCACGTGGCGGCGTAGTGGCCGAGGTGGGTGACGTGGTCGGCGTCCGGACCGAAGGCCAGGCTCCGGACGTTCGAATGGAGGCCGTCGGCGCCGACGACGAGGTCGAAGCTGCGCGGCGGGGCGTTGCGGAAGGTGACGTCCACGCCGGTGGCCGTCTCGGTGAGGGAGGTGACGGAGTCCCCGAAGACGTACTCGGCCCCGGCCGCGAGCGAGGCCCGGTGGAGCACCCGGGAGAGGTCGCCCCGCAGTACCTCGATGTCGCCGCCCGCGAACTCGGCAGGAAGGCGCAGGAGTTGGCGGCCGTCGGCATCGACGAAGGTCATCGGACTGCCGCCGGTCCGAAGGTGGTGCAGCTCGTCGAGGATGCCCATCCGCCGAAGGGCGCCGAGCTGGGTCTCCCCTCGGAAGTCGACGGCCTGCCCGCCCGTGCGCAGGGCGGGGGTGATCTCGACGACGGTGGGACGCAGGCCGTGGCGGGCGAGTCGGAGGGCCAGGGCGGGGCCCGCGACGCCGGCGCCCGAGACGAGGACGGTCGGGGTCCCGGGTCCAGGCCCGTCGATGCGTGCTGCCGGTGCGGTCATGGAGCTCTCCCTGCCGGACATGAAACTGTGTCCATCGGATACTGATTGAATACCGTGTACGGTAGACGCAGTTTCTGTGCGAGCGCAAGGTGAAGCGATGACGAGCGAGCAGTGGGGCCCGGCCGTGCGGTTGTTGTGGGGGCCGCCTCCGGCCGGGCCCGCACGCGGACCGAAGCGGGGGCTCACCCTGGAGGGGATCGCCCGGGCGGGTATCGCGATCGCCGACGCGGAAGGCCTGGCCGGCGCCTCGATGCAGCGGGTGGCCGCCGAGCTGGCCGTCACCAAGATGGCCCTGTACCGGTACGTGCCGGGAAAGGCCGAACTCGTCGCGCTGATGGTGGAGGGCGCGATGCCCGCGGCGGCGGCGTCACCGGGCGGCCCGTGGCGGGAGCGGCTGGAGGCGTGGGCGAGGGGGCTGCTGGCCGGCCTTCGGCTCCATCCATGGCTGCTGGAGGCGACCGTCGGGGTACGGGTCATGGGCCCGCGGGAACTCGAATGGATGGAACGGGCACTCGCCGCACTGGACGGGTGCGGACTCACCGGGGCCGAGGCGATGGACACGGTGGTGCTGCTCGCCGGGCACGTACGCGGCATCGCGGAGCAGGAGCGGGCCGCCGGCGCGGGGCCGGGGTCCGCGGCCGGGTCGACGGTGGAGGGGCCGGACGCGCAACTCGCGGCGATGCTGGGCGAGGTGATGCGCACGCACGGGGAGCGGTTCCCGGCCCTCGGGGCGGCGCTGGCCTCGGTGGCGGAAGACGGCGGGCAGGACCAGGCCCTGGAGTTCGGGCTGAGCCGCATCCTGGACGGGCTCGAACTGCTGATGGCCCGCCGCGCGGCCGGCACCTGACGTCCCGCACGGGCCGGGCGGACGAGCTGCGGAAGACACGCCCTAGCATGCGGGGCATGAGTGATCTTGACGAGCGGTTGTGCGAGTTCCGGCTCGACGTGGGCCAGGACGAGCTGGACGACCTGCGGGAGCGGCTGGCCCGGGTGCGCTGGCCCGACGAACTCCCTGGGGTCGGGCGGGCGTACGGGATGCCGCTCGACCCGATGCGGGAGCTCGTCGCCCACTGGCGCGAGGAGTACGACTGGCGGGCGGCCGAGGCCCGGCTCAACGAGTGGCCGCAGTTCACCACGGTCATCGACGGCGCGCGGGTGCACTTCGCCCACCTCCGCTCGCCGGAGCCGGACGCGACCCCGCTGCTGATGACCCACGGCTGGCCGGGCTCATTCGTGGAGTTCCAGCGCGTCGCGGGTCCGCTCACGGATCCCCGGGCGCACGGCGGCGATCCGGCGGACGCCTTCCACCTCGTGCTGCCGAGCATCCCCGGCTTCGGGCTCTCGGGGCCCACGACCGAGACGGGCTGGGAGTTCAAGCGGGTGGCCCGGGCCTTCGGCGTGCTGATGGAACGCCTCGGCCACCGCTCGTACGGGGTGCAGGGCGGCGACTGGGGCGCCGCGATCTCGCGGGAAATCGGCCTGATCCGGCCCGATCGCGTGATGGGGGTGCACCTGAACCTGCTGCCCGGAGGCGGGGCCACGACCGAACCCCGGCCGGAGGAGCTGGCCGCGCTGTCCCCCGCCGAACGGGAGCGGACGCTGGCCTCCTGGGCGCGGTACCAGGTCTGGTCGCGCGAGAAACAGGGGTACGCCGACATCCAGGCGACCCGGCCGCAGACCCTCGCGTACGGACTCAACGACTCGCCGGTCGGACTGCTCGCCTGGATCGCGGAGAAGTTCACCGAGTGGAGCGACCCGGCGTGCCCGGTGGACCGGGACCAGATGCTGACCAACGTGATGCTGTACTGGCTCACGGGAACGGCCGGCAGCGCGGCCCGCATCTACTACGAGCGGGCGCACGCCGCGTACGCGGGCCGCCCGCCCGAGGTGTCGCGGACCCCGACCGCGCTGGCCGACTTCCCCCGGGACAACTTCATCCCGCTGCGGCACGTCGCCGCGCGCACCGACACCGTCGTGCGCTGGACGTCGTTCGACCGGGGCGGCCACTTCCCCGCCATGGAGGTACCCGAACTGCTGGTGGGGGACATCCGTGCCTTCTTCCGGCAACTGCGCCGGCCGGCATGTGAGAACACGGTGGGCACGGGCCCGCACCGGATGTGATGATCGCCCGGTGATCGATGAACAGCGGACCCGGCCCGTGCTGACGGGCGACGAGCGCGCCACCTTGACCAGCGTCCTGCAGTGGCAGCGGGACACCCTGATGATGAAGTGCTCCGGGTTGAGCGAGCGGCAGCTGCGGATGCGGGCGGTCGCCCCGTCGGGGCTGACCCTGCTGGGGCTGGTGCGTCACCTCGCGGAGGTCGAGCGCGGATGGTTCCGCAACGTCCTGGCCGGCGAGGACGTACGGGGCTACTTCCCCCAGAACGAGGCGGGGGAGTGGACGGAGTTCCACGTCGAGGACGCGGACGTGGCCGAGTCGTTCAGGATCTGGGAGGAGACGTGCGAGCGGTCGCGCGCGATCGTGGACGCCGCCCAATCCCTCGATGTGACCGCGCGGTTCGGCGATCAGCCGTACTCCCTGCACTACATCCTGACCCACATGATCGAGGAGTACGCCCGCCACAACGGGCACGCGGACCTGCTGCGCGAGGCGATCGACGGGACGACCGGGGAATGACCGGGCGATGACCTCGTGACGCGACGTGACGCACGAACGACCCGGAAATGAGCGGCCGTTGACGGGACGGTCGCGGTACGGTCCGACGTCATGCGGATCACCAAGTACACCCATGCATGTGTCCGGATCGAGCAGGACGGTCGGGTCCTCGTCATCGATCCCGGCATCTGGAGCGAACCGTCCGCCCTGACCGGCGCGGACGCCGTGCTGGTGACCCACGAGCACGTCGACCATGTCGACGTCCTGCGCCTGGCAGGGCTCGGCGTACCCGTCCACGCCCCCGCCGACGCGGACATCCCGGGGTTGGACGTCATCGGGGTGTCCTCCGGGGCGGAGTTCAGCGCGGCGGGTTTCCGCGTACGGGCGGTCGGCGGCCGCCACGCCTCCATCTACGGGGGCCTCCCCGACTGCCCGAACCTCGGCTATGTCGTCGACGACGCCGTCTACCACCCGGGTGACTCGCTGCACGTGCCCGAGCAGGAGATCGAGACGTTGCTGGTGCCGGTACAGGGGTCGTGGCTGAAAATGGTGGAAGTCATCGACTTCGTCAAGGCGGTGGGACCGCGGCGGGCGTTCGGGATTCATGACGCGCAGATCAACGACCGTGGTCTCGGCAGCGTCAACGGCTGGTTGGAACAGGAGACTTCGCACGGTTACCGGTATCTCCGGCCCGGCGAGTCCCTCTGAGGCGCCGACCCCACTCCCGACCCCACTCCCGCCCCCGCCACCTGCGGCGGAGCACGCTACTCTCCGTCGAATGGTTCGACAGGGATCCCTCTCCGTGATGCGGCACAAGCCGTTCACCTTATTCCTCCTGGCACGTCTCATCTCGCTGAGCGGGACGGCGATGGCCCCCGTGGCCCTGGCCTTCGCCGTGTTCGGATTCGACAGCGGCCCGGCGTCCCTGGCGATCGTCCTCGCGGCCAACACGGCCCCGCAGTTCGTCCTCCTCCTCGTCGGAGGAGTGGTCGCGGACCGATTCTCCCGCCGACGGGTCATCGTCATCGGGAATGTGGTGCCGGCCGTCACCCAGGGCTGCGTCGCACTCCTCGTGGCGACGGGAACGGCCACCACCGGGCGGATCGCCCTGTTCGCGGCGCTGGCGGGCTGTGCGTCGGCACTGACCCAGCCCGCCATGAACAGCCTGCTGCCGCAGCTCGTCGGTCCCGGCGAGCTGCAGCAGGCGAACGCGTTGATGCGGTTGCCCGGCAACGTCATCCGCATCCTCGCGCCGGCGGTCGGCGGCGCCCTCGTCGCGTTCTTCGGGCCGGAGCTGACCCTGGGCTGGGACGCCGCCAGTTTCGCGGTCGCCGCGATCCTGTGCAGCCGTCTTGACGTGTCCGGACCCGCCAAGACCACGGCATCAGTGTTCCGCGACTTCAAGGACGGTTGGAAAGAGTTCTCCCGTCTCTCCTGGGTGTGGACCTACACGCTGTCCGGCACCGTGGTGGTCGCCCTCTGGCTCGGCGGATATCAGCTCCTCGGTCCCGTGATGGCAGGGAAGAGTCATCTGGGTGCTCCTTCTTGGGGAATCGTCCAGGGAGCCTTCGCGGCAGGCCTGCTCCTGGGCGGGATCGTCTCACTCACCTGGAAGCCGTCCAGGATCATGGTCGTGTGCGTGTGCGCCAACCTGCCTCTCGCGCTGCCGTTCCTCGCACTCGCCTGGGGCGCGCCGTTGGCCGTGCTGGCCGGGGCCGCCGCCATGGCGGGCATCGGTCTGGACATCGCGATCGTCTGCTGGAACACAGCCGTGCAGGAACAACTCCCGTCCGAGGTGCTCGGGCGGGTCAGCTCCCTCAGCTCGGCCGGCGAACTCATGTCCGTGCCACTGGGCTACCTCGTGGTGGGCGCCGCGGCCACCTCTCTCGGTACGGAGTCCGTCCTGCTCTGGAGTGCCGTACTGATGACCTTGGCGAGCCTGGTGCTGCTGCTCGCCCCGAGCGTGTGGGCGGTACGCAGGCTGCCTGCGGACCCGGGTCCGGCCGCCGTCGCGGCGGGAGACCAG
This sequence comes from Streptomyces sp. CLCI03, assembly GCF_053615355.1. NCBI lineage: Bacteria > Bacillati > Actinomycetota > Actinomycetes > Kitasatosporales > Streptomycetaceae > Streptomyces > Streptomyces sp. CLCI03. Next base: position 8,062,787 of record NZ_CM132132.1, read on the forward strand.
GATCGCCGGAGCCGGACCGGCCGGGCGCCCGATCAGGTGGCCCGCCCGTAGCGGACCGCTGTGCTCCAGATCCGCTCCAGGCGCACCCGGGTACCGGGGCGTGGAGCATGCCAGATCCGGTCGTCGCCGGCGTAGATCCCGACGTGGGTCATGGTCGCGCCGCTGGGGAAGAAGACCAGGTCCCCGGCCGCGCGATCGGCCTCGGGGATGTGGCGGGTGTGCTCGTACTGCTGCTCGGCGGTGCGGGGAAGCCGTTTGCCCGCCTTCTTGAAGGCGTAGAGGGTGAGGCCCGAGCAGTCGAAGCGTTTGGGGCCCGTGGCGCCGTAGGCATACGGCGAGCCCTGTTTGGAAGCGGCCACCGCGACGGCTTTGGCGCCATACGGGGCCGCGGCGTGCGCCGGGGCCGCGGGGCCGGTCAGCGCGGCGGCCGTCAGGAGCAGCAGGGAGAGGGCGGCGCGGGCTCGGGGGCAACAACACGGGGGGAGAAGGCCCTTGGGGGCCTTTCGGAAGTCGGTCCTGAAGCAGGACATCGTGACACCTCCGCAATCGGTTGGCAGGTAACAGTCAGATCAGTGGTCGGGGTCCTGTTCTCGGTCGCATGCGTCATGGCTCTGACGGCGGACCAGTTTTCTCCGACCGGATCCGCCGAACAGCGCGGGACACAGTCTGATTTGTCTCGATTTTGCTTTCGATTCGAGATCATAGGCCTGAATGATTGCCATATGGGCGCGCCCGACATGCCGGTCTACGACGCCGGCGCGGGCCCGCCCCGGATAATCGACGCGAGGTCGGATCCGCCGACTTCTATGATCATCGGATGGAGAATCCCCGCTATCCCGCGAAGCCCCGCCCCGGAGACCTGGTCGCCGTACTGTCGCCCTCGTCGGGCCTTCCCGGCCTGTTCCCGCTGCCCTACGAGTTGGGGCTGAGCCGACTCCAGGACGACTTCGGACTGAAGGCGGTGGAATACCCGACGACCCGGACGATGGGTGCGACGCCCGAGGCACGCGCGGCCGACATCCACGCGGCGTTCGCGGACCCCGACATCAAGGCGGTGATCGCCAGCATCGGGGGAGACGACCAGATCACCGTCCTTCCCCACCTCGACCGCGACCTCCTGCGCGCCCACCCCAAGCCGTTCCTCGGCTACAGCGACAACACCAACCTGCTCCTGTTCCTGAGGGACTTGGGCATCGTCGGCTACCACGGCGGATCGGTCATGGTCGGCTTCGGGCGGCCCGGAGCGATGCACCCGACGACCGCCGACTCCCTCCGGGCCGCGCTGTTTACGTCGGGCGAGTACGAACTCACCGCGGCGCGCACCTACGGGGACGTGAACAGCCCCTGGGAGGACCCGCACACCTTCGAGTCCGAGCCTCTGATGGAACCCGCCGACGGCTGGTCCTGGCACAACGCCGACCGGGTCGTCGAAGGCATCAGCTGGGGCGGCAACCTGGAGATCATCTCCTGGCTCCTGATGGCCGACCGCGTGGCCCGACCGGTCGACTCGTACGCCGGCAACGTGCTGTTCCTGGAGACCTCCGAGGAAATGCCGCCCGCCGAAGAGGTCTACCGGATCCTGCGCGGCATGGGCGAACGCGGGCTGCTGCGCCAGTTCCCCGCGCTGCTCATGGGCAGGGCCAAGAGCTGGTCGTTCGAGAACCGATTCGACGCCCGGGCCAAGGCGGACTTCCGCCGGCAACAGCGCGAGGCCGTCCTACGAGCCCTGAGCGAGTACGCCCCCGACACCATGGTGGTGTTCGACGTCGAGCTCGGCCACACCGACCCGCAGGTCGTGATCCCCGTCGGCGGCCGCATCCGGGTGGACGGCCCGGCACGCCGGATCGTCGTCACCTACTGAGCCGGGCTCACCGGTTGTCGGAACGGTAGGCGCGCATCGCCAGCGGCATGAAGACCGCGGTGATGCCCGCCGCCCACACCAGGGACCAGAAGATGGGCGCGCCCGCCGGAGTGCCGAGCAGCAGCCCGCGGAACGCGTCCGACAACTGGGTCACGGGATTGACCTCGACCCATGCCTGGAGCCACCCGGGCATGGTGTCGACCTCCACGAACGCACTGCTCGTGAAGGTGAGGGGGAAGATGAAGGTGAAGGCGAAGACCTGCACCTTCTCCACGTCCGCGGCCATCATCCCGATCAGCACCGCCGTCCACGAGACGGCCGCGGCGAACGTCAGCAGCAGCAGCGTCGCGCCGACGAAACCCGCCGGACCACCACTGATCTCGAAGCCCAGCAGCGTGCCCAGCCCGATCATCAGGAGCATGGCCCACAGCTGTTTCGCGAGATCGGCCACGATCCGCCCGAACAACGGAGCCGAACGGGCGATCGGCAGACTACGGAGCCGGTCGAACACGCCCTTGGTCAGGTCGGTGTTCAGCGACATGGCGGTATACATGCTCATGAACAACGTGTTCTGAACGATGATCCCCGCCAGCGCGTACTGGAGGTACTCCTGAGGGGAGCCCGCCATCTGCCCGCCGAAGACGTAGGTGAACAGGAACACGAACATGATCGGCGTGATGCTGTAGTCGACGAGCTCCAGAGGGTTGTGCTTCACCGAGACCAGACTGCGCCACGCCATGGTGGTGGTCTGCCGCAGGGCCGCCGGCAGCCGCACCCGGCCACCACGCCCCAGGCCGTCCGTGAGGGTCGTGCCGGTCATGACGGACTCCCCGCCTGTGCGTACCGACCATCGGCATCGCCGTCGGTCCCGGAGTCGGTGGCGCCCGTGTCGGAGTCGCCCTGCGCGGCGGCTCCGGGCTCGGCACGGTGGCCGGTCAGGGCGATGAACACCTCGTCGAGGGACGAACGACGCAGAGTGAGTTCCCCGACGGCGACACCCGCCCCGTCGAGGCGACGTACGACACGCGGCATGAGCCCCGGGTCGTTGACCGGGACGACGATCCCGTCGCCCTCGATCGCGGTGTGCGGCCCGGCCTCCTCGACGACCAAGGCGTGAGCCGCCTCCAGATCGGCCGGGCGCACCGGGCGCAGGTGCAGCACCTGACCGCCGACCTGGGCCTTGAGCTCGTCGGGCGTACCGCCGGCGATCACCCGCCCGTTGTCGATGACCACGATGCTGTCGGCGAGCCGGTCCGCCTCGTCCAGATACTGCGTGGTCAGCAGGGTGGTCATGCCCTCCGCCACCAGCACCCGCACCATGTCCCACACCTCGCCGCGGCTGTGCGGATCGAGCCCGGTGGTCGGCTCGTCCAGGAAGAGGATCCGCGGCCGCCCGACCAGACTGGCCGCCAGGTCCAGACGTCGCCGCATACCGCCCGAGTACGTCTTCACGGCCCGTCCGGCCGCGTCGCTCAGGTGGAAACGGTCGAGCAGCTCGGTGGAGCGGCTCCGGGCCGCACCGCGCGACATGCCGAGCAGACGCCCGATCATCAGCAGGTTCTCCGTGCCGGTCATGTTCTCGTCGACGGCCGCGTACTGCCCGGTCAGCCCGATCAGGGAGCGCACCCGCCCCGCCTCCCGCACCACGTCGTACCCGCCCACCTCGGCCCGCCCCCCGTCCGGCCGCAGCAGCGTGGCGAAGATGCGCACCGCGGTGGTCTTGCCCGCACCGTTGGGACCGAGCAGGCCGAGGACCGTACCCGCCGGAACGTCCAGATCCACCCCGTTCAGCGCGCGGGTCTCCTTGAATCGCTTGGCCAGACCCTCGGCCCGGATCGCGTACGTCACGGGATCACCTCGCTCGCGCGGACATCGGCATCCCTTCCACTGTGACGCACGCCACCGACAGTCGCCCCGACAGTCACCCCGACGGGCGGACGCCGCGAGCCACCGGAGCGTGCGCCAACTGTCGGCCGCCGTGCCCGGATCGCGCGCCGATCGGCGCTTCTGCTCCCCACCGGGGCGGCCTATCCTCCTGGCATGGAGGCACTGGCCGTACGGCTGTCAGGACTGGATCCGTACGTCGACGGCGCGATCCGCATCATCGCCTTCTACGACACGCCGGCGCGCAGGCGGGTGGACCTGCCGGCGCTCGCACGCTCCTCGGCGGGCCTGGCCGAGTGCGTGGCCGGGATCCGGCTCCACGGCACGGGACGGACGATCCGCGTCGCGGCCGACGGCGCGCAGGCCCCGGACCCGACGGCACCCGCGTCCACCACCGCGCCGCTCACCCTCGACGAGGAGGAGATCGGCACCGTGTGGCTGGAACGCCCCGGTCCGCCGGGTCCGCTCGACGAAGTCCTCCTCGACCGGTTCGCCATCACCGCGGCAGCGGCCGTCGAACGGTACGGCCCGGCGCGCACCACGATGGCGGACCCCGCCCTCGTCGAGTTGGCGATCAGCCCCGACACCGACGAAGCGGCCGGAGCCCGGGCCCTGCGCCTTCTGGGCTTCCCCGCCGACCTGCCGGTCCACGTCGTCGCCGTACGGGCACGGCTCCCGCTCGACAGGATCGGCTCCCTGCTCTGCCCCGGCCGCCTGGTCAAGGCGGCGTCCCTCGGCGACGTGGGCGTCGTCCTGGCCACCACCGTCGACGTCGCCAAGATCCCGGCAGGCGTGCGCGCGGGCATCGGCGCCGCCGACGGCCCGGCCCGGTCCTGGGAGCAGGCCCGGACCGCCCTCCGCTTCACCACCGCACGCCGACCGGTCGTCCACCACCAGGAGTTGGGCGCGTCGGCGCTGCTCGCCCAGCTCTCGCCGGACGTGCTGCGCGGCAACGGGGACGTCGCGGGCATCGGCCTGGTCGCCGCCGCCCACCCCGAAGACCTGGAGACCTTGGACGCCTACTGCGCCACCGGCTCCCTGCGTCGGGCCGCCGACGTCCTGCACCTGCACCACAGCAGCGTCGCCCGCCGGCTCGACCAGATCGGCAAGGCCCTGGGCATCGACATCACCGAACCCGACGGGTTGATCCGGGCTTCCCTCGCCCTCACCGCGTGGCGACTGCTCGACGACTGAGGAGGGCCCGGCCTACGAGGCTCCGCAGGCGGCCGCGACGGTGGACCGGGGAGCGATCCGTATCCGGTCCCGCGCGTACTCCACGGTTTCCCCCGGCAGGATCAGCAGCCCGGGCTCCCCGTCCTGGCACGCCCCGCCGATCGGCTGCACCTGCACGGCCGGGCCCAGTCCGCCGGCCATGAACACCGTCGGGTCGACCTCCCAGCCGTGCACGGCGAGCCACAACTCCAGTGCCTCCGTGTCCCGTGCCTCCGCGCCACGCGGCCACTCGAACGTCGTGCTCCCCATCCCTGCCCCCTGTAGGTGGTCGGATCACCGCCGTCGATCCTGCCATCCCCCTCTGACAATCGCCGCCTCATACAGCGGCGCGCCCGCACCCCCGCCGTGCGGGGAGTGCGGGCGCTCGTCAGGCAGGTGAACCGTCCGGGTCAGCCGTTGCGGTGGTGCCGGCGGCCGTTCCAGGAGTCGGTGTCGATGACGTTGCCGCGGTTGTCGCGCAGGGTGGCGGTGTCGCGCTCGTCCCAGATCTGGTGGTGGCGGTCCTGGTAGACGTCGTGGCGGGTGTCGCGGCCCTGGCCGGTGTGGACCTTCACGCTGGAGCGGCCGTCCAGGCGGAAGTCGGCGAAGCGGTAGCGGTTGCCCTGGCGGTCGGTGAGGGTGAAGCCGCGCAGGTTGACGCTCCTGCGCCCGGTGTTCTTGACCTCGACCCACTCGCGGTTCAGCGCACGGGCGGAGCGGTCGCGGCCGGCGGTCCCGTACCGGACGTCGCTGATGACCACCGAGGACTGCCCACCCCGGTGGTCACGCCGGTGGTCGTCGGCGGAGGCCGGGAGGGCGGCGGCACCGACGAGGGCGCCGGCGGCCAGGAACGCGGCGACGAACCGACGGGTGGTGAGAGAAGCAGACATGAAGATGACCCCTTCAACAGACAGCAGCCCGGCCCGCCTCGTGCGGGGCGAGTGGGCCTCGAACCGTTCCCGGCGTCCTGCCGAGGAGCCACACTCTGGCCCCCAACCACCACCAAAAGCCACTAATTCGGGGCGTGTTGCAGAATGCGGATGTATCGGTGACTCTCCCTTGTACCGGACACATGTCACGGCCATGTCGCCGCGAGTGGCGGGGGTGCGCCGAACAAGCCTTGGGGGGACCGGAGGCGGAGGCCTTCCCCGCCGTTCGTGCCGCCCCCGCCGCCCCCGCCCGCTCTGAGCCGAACGGGTTCAGAGCCTTGTAACGGCCGCTCCGACCGTTTCTTCGGACACGCATACGTGAGGGGTTCCGATGTTCTGTCGCGCAGGCTCCGGAGGCCTCAAGGGACCACCGCGGCGCTCACCGCCGGCGCCTCAGGACGCGGAGCGGCCGACCGAACCGAGGAGCTGGAGTTCGTCCCGCGTCAACCGCAGTGCGCCCGCCGCCACGTTGTCGGCGAGGTGATCCGGGTTGCCGGTCCCGGGGATGGCCAGTACGTGGGACCCCTGCTGCAGGGTCCAGGCGAGTCGCACCTGCGCCGGTGAGGCTCCGTGCGCCCGGGCGACGGCGCGGACCTCCTCGTGCTCGCCGTGGACGGCGCCGGCCTCGGCCCCCTCTCCCGCGATGGAGAAGAAGGGGACGAAGGCGATACCGCGTTCCGCGCAGGCGCGGAGCATTCCCGTCCGGTCGGGCGCGTCGAGTCCGTAGCGGTTCTGGACGCACACCACCGGCGCGATCGCCTCGGCCTGGACCAGGTGTTCCGGGCGGGCGTTGGAGATGCCGAGATGGCGGACCAGCCCGGCGTCGCGCAGCTCGGACAGGGCTCCGAAGTGCTCGCTGACGGACTCCTGGCCCATGACGCGGAAGTTGACCACGTCGAGGTGGTCCCGGCCGAGTTGGCGCAGGTTCTCCTCGACCTGGCCGCGCAGCTCCTCGGGTCGGGCCGGCTCCGCCCACCCGCCGCAGGTGTCTCGTGCGGGGCCGACCTTGGTGGAGATGACGAGGTCGTCCGCGTACGGCGCCAGGGCCGCGTTGATCAGCTCGTTGGCCGAACGCAGCCGGGAGAAGTAGAAGGCGGCGGTGTCGATGTGATCGACGCCGAGTTCGACCGCCCGGCGCAGGACGGCGATCGCCCGCCCGCGGTCGCTGGGGGTGCCGTCGTGGAAGGCCGCGCTGCCGGTCAGGCGCATGGCGCCGAAGCCGATTCGATTGACCGTGAGGTCACCGAGGACCCAGGTGCCCGAAACTGCCGCGGAGACCGTGTGCGACGTCATCTGATTGATCAACTCCATCCGATCGGCCATCGCCCCTCGATGGGTGGGGGCGCGGCGGGTCCTGGAGTATGCGCAGGTGGGAGGCGTGCCGGGAAGGTGCGCAGGGGCGGGGGAAGATCACATGGGGAGCCGGAACCCTGAGTGCGGGCGGGCCGTTGTTCCCGTTGAAGGTTCCTCCCCCGGAGCACGGTCGGGAGCGCGCGGCCCGATGGGTGTGTCCGATAATGGGCGCCAAAGGGGTTTTCGCTCGGAGGAGGCCGGAATGGAACGGGACAGCAGGTACGAACTGGTATTCGCCGTTCCTGACCATGCGGCACCGGGAAGCGAGGAATCGGTCCTGGTGCACCGCACCGACCGGACCGGTCCCGGCGGCCACCCGATCTACGCCGACGACACCGGAATCGTGCAGGCGGAGATCAGTGACCAGGGCGACGTGCGCATGATCGCGAGCGGCGGTCACCAGGAGCCCGCCTCGCGGGTGAGCGTGCGCGCCGTCCCGGGTGCCTGAGGGTCTTCGGCGAGCCGTTCAGCCGCGGACGGTCAGAGCGGCCAGGTGGTCGACCACGTCCCGGAGACGGCCCCCGCGTCGGTGTGCGGCGTGCTGGCGGGCCGCACCGGTGCCGTCGCGGCGGAGCCCGTCGAGGAGGCGGTGGACCTCCGCCTCGTCACCCGCCGCCCGCAGTCCTGGGCTCGCCGCCCCGACCAGGGCGGCGATCTGCGCCTCGGCGGGTACGGGGTCGCCGGTGAAGGGGTCGAGGGCGAGGCCCGTGGCCCCGTAGCGGGCGGCGTACCGGTGTGCGTCGCGCAGTCGCGCGACCGAGATGTCGGGCGCCGGCCGGCCCTCCGCGGCCTGACCGAGGAACGTGGCGCACAGGCCGCGCAGGAGCAGCGCCACGAGGAGAGTGGTGTCGAGGTCGGCGTTGGTGTCCGCGACACGGAACTCGACGGTCGGCTGGTGCTCGGACGGGCGCGCGAACCAGTAGATCATCCGGCGGTCCATGAGGACGCCCGAGGCCACCAGGGCGTCCGCGGCCCTCTCGTACGAGGCGGGGTCCAGCAGCGGAGAAGGGCCCGCGGTGGGCCAGCGGCCGAATTCCAGGGCGCGTCGACTTGCGAAGCCGGTGTCCAGCCCGCCGGTGAACGGCGAGTTCACGGCGAGGGCCTGGAGCGCCGGCAGCCAAGGACGTACGCGGTTGGCCAGGAACAGGGCCTGCGCCCGGTCGGCGGTCCCGACATGGACGTGGCAGCCGCACACGATGCCCAGCCTGCCGTCGACGAGGTCGCCGAAGTGCCGGGCCATGCGGTGGTAGCGGGGTGTGTCGGTCACCGGGATCGGCGCCATCGGCGGTACCACGGGGGTGCCGGAGGCGACGAGCATGCAGTGTGAGGCCCGCGCCGCGTCGGCGACGGCGGCGCGGAGGTACCGGAGCTGGGCCCGTAGATCGGTGGCGGTGATCGCGGGCCGGGTGCAGACCTCGACCATGCAGCGGTAGAACTCCGCCTGCACCAGTTCGCCGAGCGCGTCCGAGGCCGCCTCGATCACCGGCCCGGCACGCGCCACCGGAGCCCTGGTCGAGCGGTCGACGAGGAGGAACTCCTCCTCCACCCCGATCGTCGAGACCACCGGCCGCCCGATGGCGGTCGGCGTCGCCATGGGTACCGCTATGGGGCTTCTCCCCGGGCGGGGACCCGGGGAGAAGCTCGAACGACTGCACGGTTCAGTGGCGGTCATGTACCGCATGTACCCCGAAAGTGGAGCTAAAACGACAAATCGGACCAAGTTGACCGGACGCCTCCGCCGGTACCGGAACCCCCCGACTGATGGCCGACACCGCACGACGCGAGGACGTGAACGCCGTCCGAGTCGCTTGCCGACGGCACGCGAGGGGGCATCCGGTGGGTATGTGGTGGACATCTGGTCCGCCCTGCGGTCGTTCCCGCAGGGCGGCATCCGGCTTCTGCCCGAGGGGCCGCGCCGAAAACCTCCACGGTGACCGGGGCCGACCGCCCGTCCGCGTGGTGAGACCGCGGAGCCCGCGCCCCGGCCGTCCCGCGCCGTTGCGCGGGCCCGAGTAGACTCGATCCGGATCTCTCCCTCACGCGGTCGGCGCCGTCCCCCGGCCACCCGGAGGCGACATGGACGTCCCCGCCGACGGACCGACCACCCGGCCTTCCCCCGATCCCGGCGGCCTACGGCGAGCCGTACGCGCCCTGACCGACGAGATCGCCGAGCTCCGGGCCGAGCGCGCGGATCGTCACCTCCTCGATCTGGCGACCGGGATCCTGGTCGCCCAGCTCTCCACACCGCCCTCGGCGGCGGCCGACCACCTGAGCCGGCTGGCCGCGAGCACGGGCCTCGACGCGCCCGACGTCGCCGCGGACATCGTGAACGCGGCCGCCGGATCCACCGACGCGGCGCGTGCGCCCGCCGCCGAGGACCACCCGGCACGGGCGCGCCGGCTACGACGGACCGATGCCGCCCTGGGCGCGGCCTCGGCCGCAGGCCAGGCCGCCGAAGCACTGCTGCACGGCGGTCTGAGCCACCTCGGCGTACAGGCGGTGTGGCTGTGGCGCAGAACCGCCACGGACTGCCTGGAGCTGGCCGCGCACGCCGGCGGGAACGACCTGCAGTCCACGCACTGGCAATGGCTGCCCGCCCACGTGGGCGGCGCCCTGCGCGGCGCACTGGGCACGGGTGAGACCGGCTGGCTGCCCCATGGCCCCCCGGACGGGGATCCGCTGCCCGGACCGGTGCCCGACGCCGGGCGGGCCGTTCTCCCCCTGCGGGACCGGGGCGGCGTCGTCGGCGTCCTGCTGGCCTGCTGGCCGGGGCCGGTGGCGTTCGACCCACCCATGCGCAAGGAAGTGGAGGCGGTCGCCGAGAACGCGGTGCGGGTCCTGGACGCCGCACCGGATCCGGACGCCTTCGGCGACCCGCTGATGCTCCGGATCCTGCTGGACTGCCTCACCGACGCGGCGCTCGCGCTCACCCGCACCGAGGGGCCGGACGGCCCCGACTGGCTCATCGCCCATGCCAACCCCGCCGCGGCGCGGCAGCTCGCCGGCGTGCCGCGGCCCGCCAGGCGCCACCTGGCCGAGGTGCTGCCCGCGCACTGCATGGACCTGGTACGCCTGATCGACGAGGCGCGCACCACGGCCGCTGCGCGCCGGGTGGACCGGATCGCGAACAAGGGCGCCGGGGCGCTGATCGACGTACGGGCCCTGCCGCTCGGTCCGGAGCGGGCCGTGGTCCTGTGGCACACGTCCGACGACCCCGGCCTGTTGCTGCCCTCGGTGCTGGACCGGCTGGACCACCTGGCCCTGTTCGAGGACGATCTCGTCAGCGGGGTGTCGCGCTGGGGCGAACGCGCTTACGCGCTCTTCGGCATGGAACGGGGCGGCCCCGGAGTCCCGCTACGCGACCTGATGTCCCGAACCCACCGCGACGACAAGGGGCAACTGGCCGCACTCCTGGAGACTTTGACCGTACGTCAGGAAGGTGCGCACACCTTGATCCGGGTGATCCGGGACGACGGCGGCATGCGCCACGTGCGGATCAGCGCGGAGCCGCTCCTGAAGGGGCCGGTCACCGTGGCGGTCACCGGGGTCTTCCAGGACGTCTCCGCCCAGCACCGCACCGAACTGGCCCTGGGCGCCACGTACGACCAGCTCACCGCCGCGCAGGCGCAGGCCGCGGTGCGCCACCGGTTCGTCCTCCAGCTCCAGAAGGCCATCCTGCCCGAGGTGCCGACCTCGATCCGGCTCCCCGGGCTCCTCGTCACCGCCCGCTACCGGCCGGCCGCCCAGGACTACCGGGTGGGCGGCGACTGGTACGAGGTGCTGCCACTGCCCGAGGACCGGGTGATGCTGGTGGTCGGCGACATCGCCGGGCACGGGGTGGGCGCGGCGACCACCATGGTGGCGCTGCGCAACGCCCTGCGGGGCCTCGCCTTCACCGGCGGCTCCGCCGGTCAACTGATGGGGTGGCTCAACGGGGTCGCGTTCGCGGACCCACGGCAGTCCACGGCCACCGCGGTCTGCGCCCACTACGACCCGCACGACCGGGTCCTGCGCTGGTCCAGCGCCGGTCACCTGCCGCTGATCCTGCTCAGGGAAGGCCGGGCGGTACTGCTCGACACGCCCCGGGACCTGCTGCTGGGCGCGGCGCCCTCGGTCGTCTACACGGAGACGGTGACCCGGCTACGCGCCGGTGACCTGTTGGTCTTCTATACGGACGGGCTCGTCGAGCGGCACCACAGCTCCTTGGACGACGGGGTGGAGCGGCTCAGTCGGATCGTGGAGCGGCACGCGGGCGCCGAACTCGACGACATGGCCGACAGGCTGCTCGCGGAGGTGCGCGGGGACACGGACGACGACACGAGCCTGGTGCTCGTCCGGGTCCTGCGGTAGCGGAGACGGGCGGGGCGGGGGGTCACGTCAGCCACGTGTGGATGCGCGCGGCCAGGTCGTCCGCGTCGACCGGTTTGGTGACGTAGTCGTCCGCCCCGGCGGCCAGCGCCTTCTCCCGGTCTCCCGGCATGGCCTGGGCGGTGACGGCGACGATCGGGACGTTCGCGTAAGCGGGCAGCGCGCGGATGGCGGCCGTGGTGGCGTAGCCGTCCATGCCCGCCATCATCACGTCCATCAGGACGAGATCCACGTCGTCGTGCTCGGCCAGGAGCTCCAGGCCGGTGCGGCCGTCCTCGGCCCGCAGGACCCGCATGCCCTCCCGCCGGAGTACCTCCGTGAGCGCGAAGACGTTGCGGGCGTCGTCGTCCACCACCAGAACGGTGGGGCCGGAGGCCACCGCGGGCTCCTCGGGAAGCGGTTCGTCCGGTACGGAGCCCCGCAGCACGTCGGCGGGCGGGTGCGGGAGAGGACGGGGAGCGGCCGCGCCGTCCACCGGGGCGTCGGGGGAATCCGTGTCGGAGAACCTCGGCGGCGCCGCCGACCGCAGGGCGGCCTGCTCCGGTGTCCGGAGCGGCAGGAAGAGGGTGAAGACGCTGCCTTCCCCCGGCGTGGACCGGGCTTCGATCAGGCCGCCCAGCAGATGGGCCACCTCTCTGCTGATGGACAGGCCCAGCCCCGTACCTCCGTAGCGGCGGCTGGTGGTGCCGTCACCCTGCTGGAAGGCGTTGAAGACGGTCTCCAACCGGTCCTCGGGGATGCCGATCCCCGTGTCGGACACCCGGAAGGCCGCGACGGGCGTATCGCCCTGGCCCAGCGCGGGCGGCAGCTCGGCCGCGGTCGCCCGGTCCACCCGGAGCTCCACGTGCCCCTGCTCGGTGAACTTCACCGCGTTGGCTACCAGATTGCGCAGCACCTGCCGCAGCCGCGCCTGGTCGGTGAACAGGACGTCGGGCAGTCCGTCCCCCGTGACGACCCGCAACTCCAGGTCGCGGGCGGCCGCGACGGGCCGGAAGGTGGCGTCGAGGGAGGACAGGAGCTGCTGGAGCGGGAAGACCTCGGGGTGCAGGTCCATCTTGCCCGCCTCGACCTTGGAGAGGTCCAGGATGTCGTTGATCAGCTGGAGCAGGTCGGAGCCGGCGGAATGGATGACCTCGGCGTAGTCGACCTGTTTGGCGGTGAGGTTCCCGTCCGGATTGCGCGACAGCAACTGGGCCAGGATCAGCAGGCTGTTGAGCGGAGTGCGCAGTTCGTGGCTCATGTTGGCCAGGAACTCCGACTTGTACATGGAGGTCCGCGACAGCTGTTGGGCCCGCACTTCCAGTTCCCGCCGCGCCTGCTCGATCTCCAGGTTCTTGCGTTCGATGTCCCGGTTCCGGTCGGCCAGCAGGGCCGCCTTCTCCTCGAGCTCGGCATTGGATCGCTGCAACTCGCCTTGCCGGGACTGGAGTTCCTGGGACCGCGAGCTGAGTTCGGCCGTCAGGCTCTGCGACCGCTCCAACAGCTCGTCGGTACGGGCATTGGCGATGAGCGCGCTGACACTCACACCGATGGCCTCGATGAAATGGTCGAGGAAGTCCCGGTGGATGGGGGAGAACGGGGCGAGCGAGGCCAGTTCGACAGCGCCCAGGGCCTGGCCCTCCACCACGATGGGCAGGACGACGAGGACGGCCGGCTCGGCGGCGCCGGCACCCGAGGCGATGGTGGCGTACCCGGGCGGCACCCCTTCCACGGTGAGGGTGCGACGCCCGCCGGCGGCCTGCCCGACCAGCGACTGGCCGAAGCGGAAACGGCGCGGGGGAGTGGCGGGGTCGTCCGGCATCCCGTAGGCGGCCCGCATGATCAGGAACCTGCCGTCCTGGTCCTCCTCGGCGAGGAAGAAGGCGCCGTACTGGGCGTTCACCAGCGGCGGCACCTCGTTCATGATCAGTTGTGCCAGGTCGGTGAGGTCGCGGGTCCCCTGGATCAGGGCCGAGACCCGCGCGAGATTGGTCTTGAGCCAGTCCTGCTCCTGATTGGCGCGGGTGGTCATGCGCAGCGACTCGACCATCGCGTTGATGTTGTCCTTCAGATCCCCGACCTCGCCCGGGGCCTCGACCGTGATCGACCGGGTGAGGTCGCCCTCGGCCACGGCACTGGTCACCGCCGCGATCGCGCGCACCTGGCGGGTCAGGTTGCCTGCCAGCTCGTTGACGTTCTCGGTGAGGCGCTTCCAGGTGCCCGAGACGCCCTCGACCTCGGCCTGGCCGCCCAGCTTGCCCTCGCTGCCGACCTCGCGCGCGACGCGCGTGACCTCGGCCGCGAAGGAGGACAGCTGGTCGACCATGGTGTTGATGGTGGTCTTGAGTTCCAGGATCTCGCCCCGCGCCGAAACGTCGATCTTGCGCGTGAGATCGCCCTGAGCGACCGCCGTGGTCACCTGGGCGATGTTGCGCACCTGATTGGTCAGGTTGTCGGCCATGGAGTTGACGTTGTCGGTCAGGTCCTTCCAGGTGCCGGAGACACCCTGCACGGTGGCCTGGCCCCCCAGCTTGCCCTCCGTGCCGACCTCGCGGGCGACCCGCGTGACCTCCTCGGCGAAGGACGAGAGCCGGTCGACCATCGTGTTGATGGTCTCCTTCAGCTCCAGGATCTCGCCGCTCGCGTCCACCCGGATCTTGCGCGTGAGGTCGCCGCCCGCGACGGCGGTGGCCACCTGGGCGATCGAGCGGACCTGGGAGGTGAGGTTGTCGGCCATCGTGTTGACCCCGGTGGCCAGCTCCTGCCAGATGCCGCTCACCCGGTGCACCTGCGCATGCCCGCCGAGCAGCCCCTGGCCGCCGACCTCGCGCGCCACCCGGGTCACCTCCGACGTGACCAGCGACAGCTGCTCGACCATGCCGTTGTAGACCGTGGCGATCTCGCCCAGGAGGCCCCCGGAGTCGGCCGGCAGCCGGGTGGTGAAGTCTCCGTCGCGCACGGCCGTCAGCCCGTCCAGGAGCCGCCGCAGCGCCTCCTCGCCCAGCTCAGGGCGTTGTCGCGCATCGTCCATGGACGCCTCCGCAATCACTGTGCCACGGGGTGCGGCCCGGGACATCCCGGGAGCGCGGGGTTCACGAGCATCGCGGGGTTCACGAGCATGGGGTCCACCCACGAGCGTCCGGTTCGCCGCCGCCCGGATCTCCGCCGCCCGGTCACCGCCGTCATCCGGGTACGCGGATCCCCGGCGGGCAGGCCACCTCGCACCAGACGCGCTTGCCGTCCACCCCCGGTTCGGAGCCCCAGTCCCGGGCCAGCCGCTCCACGATCAGCAGCCCGTGACCGCCCGGCTGTCCCCGGTCGCCCGACCCGTGCGCCGGCACACGTACGGGCGGGGCCGGATTGCCGTCGGTGACCTCGATCCGCAGCCGCTCGGCCGAGCAGTCCAGGACGAGCGCGCGGGGCCCTCCACCGTGCAGGCAGGCGTTGGCCACCACCTCCGACACCAGCAGGAGCACGTCCTCGGCGGTCTCACGGGCGACCTCACCCGTTCCCGGGAGCCAGTGCCAGGCGGTGAGCGCCTGCCGGGCGAAGTCACGGCTGCGCGAGACGACGTCGGTGGTCCCGGACAGGATCAGACTCCAGGTCCGGTCTGACGGCCCGGGCTGCTCCATGACGCTCAGGCTCCTCCGCCGCGTGTCGTCCTCAGGGCTTCCCCCACGTCGGAGTGGACGGGGAACACACCGTCCGCGCCGGTGATCCGGAACATGCGGGCGACGGGTCCGTGCAGGCCGACCAGCTCCAGGGTGGCCCCCGTCTCCTGAGCCGCGAGGCGTGTGTTCAGCAGCACGTTCAGCCCCGTGGAATCACAGAATCCGAGCCCTGCCAGATCGACCAACAACCGACGCCCCGGGGCGAGAGCCCCGTCCAGCGCGTCCCTCAGCGGCTGTGCCGTGTCGTGGTCCAGTTCCCCCGCGAGCGCGAGGACCACGGCTCCGTCCACGGCCTGGACCGCGACGGTGAAGCGTTCACTCTTCGCTTCCGGGACCATCCGGCATCACCCTTCCGTCGTGCACTGCTGCACCTGCCCGGGTTCCGGCGCGATATGCCTGCCCGTCCCGTGCGTCCTGTGCGGAAGGGAGCGCCTCACGCCACCTCGGCCGTCGACTCCTCGGCGAGCAGCCCCTCCCGCAGCCGGCCCAGGATGCGGGCCAGCAGCCGGGACACGTGCATCTGGGACATGCCCAGGCGCTCGCCGATCTCGGCCTGGGTCAGCTCCTCCCCGAAACGCAGGGCGAGTATGGTCCGGTCCCGTTCGGACAGCTCACCCATCAGCGGTTTCAGCGATTCCAGGTCCTCGACGCTCTCGTACCCGCTCTCCTCCACACCGAGGCTGCGCGCCGACACACCGGGCGGCTCGTCGTCCTCCGCCGTCATGGGGACGTCGAGGGACAGGCTGCTGAAGCCGTTGGCCGCGAGCCGACCCTCGCAGACCTCCTCCACCGTGATGTCCAGCCGGTCGGCGAGCTCCTGGGCCCGCGGAGCGTGACCCAGCTCCTGCTCCAGGGCGTCGTTCGCCTTGGCCAGGTCGATGCGCAACTCCTGCAGCCGGCGCGGTACGCGGACGGCCCAGGTCGTGTCACGGAAGTACCGCTTGATCTCTCCCACGATGGTGGGGAGGGCGAACGACATGAACTCGAAGCCGCGCTCCGGATCGAACCTGTTGATGGCCTTGATCAGGCCGATCGTGCCGACCTGGATGACGTCCTCCCACGGCGCGCCGACATGGCGGACGCGCGTGGCCGCGTACTTGACCATGCTCAGATTCAGCTCGACCAGGGTGTTGCGGACGTACGAGTACTCTGCGGTCCCCTCGTCCAGTTCACGCAGCCGGCGGAAGAGGGTGACCGACAGGTCGTGTGCCTCCGCGGTGCTCACGGACTGCGGATCGCGGATCTCGCGAACGTCCCGCAGCGACGCGGAGCCGGCCTCGGTACGGAGAGTGGCAGGCATGTCGCCTCCTCGGGGGAGTTCCCTCAGAGCCACATACCCGCTACCGCCGGGTTGAAGCTGTGCATGCCGTGGCCGTACGCCACTCTCCGTGAGCGAGGGGCGGGAGGGCGGCGTCCCGGCCCCTCGGCGTGGACACCGGTGCCGGAGCCGGTACCGGCCCGGGCAGTGGGCCGGGCGGAGGCAGGGGACCGGGCCCGGGGGCGGGCTCCGGCCTGGGATCGGGTTCGGGTCGGGGCGGCTCCGGCGGTACGGGATCGGGGCCGCCGGGACCGGGAAGGGGTCCCGGAAGCGGACCACCCCGGCCACCCGCGCGCCGCAGCGGCGCCCCCCGCCTCAGGGGCGGCGCGCGCTCCCCAGGGCGCGGTACCGGTCGAACGCCTCGCGGGCGTCCGGGATGAACTCGCGGCCGCGCACGAGGTCGTCGAGTTCGGGCTCCGTCAGCCAACCGAACCAGGCGACCTCCCCCGGATCGGGCCGAACCGCTGTCGTGACCACGGCTTCGTGAAGGCCCAGCCAGTAGGGGCTGATTACGCCGTCGCACAGGAATTTGAGCACGAAGCGGGGCACGGCCCGTACCCCGAGCTCCTCCGCGAGTTCCCGGGCGGCGGCTTCCTCGTAGGACTCGCCGACCCCGACGGCGCCACCGAGCATCCAGTTGTACTGCCCCGGGAAGCGGGACGCGTGGTCCGGTCGACGGTGCACGAGGAACCGTCCGTCGCCGTCGCGGCACACGATCGTCGCGACGCGATGCAGCCGGCGCTCCCGGACCGCCTCCGCGCGGTCCACGACCGCCACCACGCGGTCCCGCTCATCGACCTGCTCGACCTGTTCGCCCATGCGACACACGATCGCAGAGCTCGGCGCCTGGAACGCCCGCGAGTACCCGAGGTCAGGTGCCGGGCCGGACCACCACCGCCACCACCTCGATCGGTGCGCTGTAGCGGAAGTGGAGGACGAACGGGACCATGTCGCCCGCCTGCCAGCCCATTTCCTTCGCCCTGGTCGTGACGCTCAGGTCGAAGGGGGACATGGTCACGGTGCCACCCGCCGGCACCCGCACCGCGTCCGTCGTCCGGACGAGGTCGGCCCCGAGCCCGCTGCGCTCGCGCCGGCTGAGCAATGTCTCCTCGACCCCGGGTGACGTCACCTCGGTCAACCGGTCCTCCGAGCCACCGATGTTGGTGATGTCGAAGAAGGCGGCCGTCTCCCGGCTGCTGCCCTGGGGCAGCAGGACACGGCCGTTTCCGGCGGCGATCCGGGGTGGGCTGCCGGCGGCGCCGGACGAGGTCCAGGCCGTCAGTCCGGCCAGCGCGAGCGAGCAGGCGACCACCGGCACGAGCGCGGCGCGCAGCCCCTCGCGCGCGCGTCGCCGGCTCGGGAACCAGCTGCCCGGGGACCGCTCCGAAGGTGAACCCGTCATCGCCCCGTACCTCTCGTTCGGCTGTGCGTGCCCGCCCCGTGTGATTGCGGCGCCGGCCGCCACGTACGCAGCCGGAGACTGTTGGCCACCACCATCAGGGAACTCACCGACATCGCGGCGGCGGCGACCATCGGGTTGAGCAGCCCCACCGCGGCGAGCGGCACGGTGACCACGTTGTACCCGAAGGCCCAGACGAGATTGGTCCGGATCGTCCCGAGGGTCCGCCTGGCCAGCTCGACGGCGTCGGCGACCGCCTCGATGTCGCCGCGTACCAGCGTGACGTCGGCCGCGCCGATGGCCACGTCCGTTCCGCTCCCCATGGCGATGCCGAGATCGGCCCCGGCCAGGGCCCCGGCGTCGTTCACGCCGTCGCCGATCACCGCGACCCGGCGCCCCTGACCGCGCAACTCCCTTACGAGCCGCGCCTTGTCCTCGGGGGAGCAGTGCGCGCGCACGTCCGTGATGCCGAGCGCGGCGGCGACCCGGGACGCGGTGGCCTCGCGGTCGCCGGTGGCCAGGACCGGCTCCACCCCCAGGCGCCGCAGCCGGTCGACGGCCCGGTAGCTGCCGGGCCGCAGGACGTCCCCGAGGGAGATCAGGGCCTGGTCGGCGCCGTCCACCCGGACCAGGACCGGCGTGTGCGCGGCCGCCTCGGCCTCGGCCAGGGCCCGGTCCAGCGACGGATGCAGGTCCGCGCCGGCGGCGCAGACCTCCACACGGTGGCCCTCCACGAGCCCGGTCACCCCGATGCCCGCGGTGGCTCGGAAGTCGGTCACCTCGCCGGGCGGCCGGTCGTACGCCTCCTGCCGGCAGTACGCGACCACGGCGCGGCCCAGCGGATGCTCGGAGCCCTGTTCCACCGCCGCGGCCAGCCACAGGGCCCGCTCCTCGCCGATCCCGCGCGGTACCGCCGTCACGCGCGCGACGGTCATGTGGCCGGTCGTCAGCGTGCCCGTCTTGTCGAGGACCACCGTGTCGACGTGCCGCAGGGTCTCCAGCGCCCGCGGACCGCTGACCAGCAGACCCAACTGCGCGCCCCGGCCCGTGGCGGTCAGCAGGGCGGTGGGCGTCGCCAGCCCCAGCGCACAGGGACAGGCCACCACCAGGACGGCCACACACGCCGTGACGGCCGCTTGCGGATCCGCCCCGGCACCGAGCCAGAAGCCGAGAACGGTGACGGCCAGCGCCAGCACCACCGGCACGAAGACTCCCGCCACCGTGTCGGCCAGCCGCTGGGCCCGGGCCTTTCCGGCCTGCGCCTCGGTGACCATGCGGGTGATCCGGGCGAGCTGGGTGTCCGCCCCGACCGCGGTGGCCCGGACGAGCAGCAGACCGCCCGCGTTGACCGCACCGCCGACCACCGCCTGGCCGGGGCCCACCTCGACGGGCTCGCTCTCACCGGTGACCAGGGAAAGGTCGACGGCCGAACCGCCTGAAGCGACCACCCCGTCCGTGGCGACCCGCTCACCCGGCCGGACGACGAACTCCTGCCCCACCCTCAACTGCCCGATCGGGACGAGCCGTTCGTGGCCGTCCTCCCGTACGGTCACCTCCTTCGCGGCCAGCCCGGCGAGCGAGTGCAGCGCCTCCCCGGTGCCGCGGCGGGCCCGGGATTCGAGGAAGCGTCCGGTCAGCACGAACAGCGGCACACCGACCGCCGCCTCCAGATAGATGTGGGCCACTCCGTCGCCTGCCGCGGGCAGCAGGCTGAACGGCATCCGCATCCCCGGATCGCCCGCCCCGCCCAGGAACAAGGCGTACGTCGACCAGGAGAAGGAAGCGACCACGCCCAGCGACACCAGCGTGTCCATCGTCGCCGCCGCGTGCCGCAGCCCCCGTACCGCACGGGTGTGGAACGGCAGCGAGCCCCAGACGGCGACGGGCGCGGCCAGGACGAAACACAGCCACTGCCAGTTGCGGAACTGCAGGGCGGGCACCATCGACAGCACCAGCACCGGCACGGACAGCAGGGCGGTGATCAGCAGCCGCCGCACCTCCTCGCCACCGGGGGAGCCCTCGGCCCGCTCCGATCGCGCCCGGTCCTCCTCGGGCTCGGGCGGCGCCGGCACCTGGGCCCGGTAGCCCGCCCGCTCGACCACCGCGACGAGGTCGTCGGTCGTCACGTACGACGGGTGCAGCACCCTGGCCCGTCCGGTGGCGAGGTTGACCGTGGCGCTCACCCCCTCGATCCTCGCCAGCCGCTTCTCGACACGGGTGACGCAGGCCGCGCAGGTCATCCCGCCGACCACCAGATCGGTGGTGGCCACCACCTCGGTCCGCTCGGCCGTCACCGCGTGCCACCCGTACCGCCGGGGTGCCCGTGCGGCCGTCCCAGGTCCCCGACGAATCCGGGGCTCCCGACCTCGGTGGACCGCATGCCCGGGGCCACGGGGCCGGCGCTCGCCCCCACCGCGTACGCGGCGCCGAACATCACTATGAGCAGCGCCACGAAGCCGGCGAGTGCGGGCGGCGGAGCCCAGCGCCGCAGCGCGGTGATCGCCAGGGTCGGGTACGGGGGCCGGTCCGTCATCGTCACTCCGGATTCTTGTACACGGTTCCAGACGGACGGGGCGCCGATCGGGCCGTGCCGGAGCCGGGACGGCACTCCCTCCGGCGAGGTAGTCGCGGCGGGGCGCGAAGAAGTTCCCGTGACTTTCGAATCGGTTGAATCGGACGAATCAAAGGCCGTCGCCGTCGGGAGCGAGGTCACAGGGCCGGACCCTTATGAACCTCTTGCTCCGTATGTCACTCTGGCCGGGCGTATCGGGTCCACCCGCCCGCCGCCCGCCCCGGCCGATCGACCGACACGGAAAATGCCCATGTCCTTGCCGTTCCCGTACCGAGCCGTCCCCGCCGTACTGGCCGGTGCCGCGACCGCCCTGCTGGTGGCCTGTACGCCCTCGACGGCCGCCGGTGCGGCGGTGTCCACCTCCACCACGGCCGCCACGCCCGCGGCGGTGGTCACCCGCGCCGCCACATCCGCATCCGCCGCCGCACCCGCGCCGCCGGCCGCTCCCACTCCCGCGTCCGCGCCCGTGGAGTCCACGCTGTCCATACCCGCCGCGGGTGTCACCGGGCTGCGCGTGGTCCCGTACGAAGGCACCACCGACGACGTGCCGGGGACCCGTATCCAGGACCTCGGCGTGGCGGCCAGTCCGCACGGGAAGCGGGGCGGGGTCGGGCCGGGGCAGGTGGGCAACTTCCTGATCACCGCGCACCGCCTCTCGGCCGGTGGCCCGCTCGGCCGGCTGCCCACCGTCGCGCCGGGCGACACGGTCCAGGTGACCGTGGGGACGGTGGTGTACACCTACGAGATCACCGAGACCCGAAAGACGTCCTTCCGGTCGGAGCGCTCACTGGGCGAACAGCGGGCCGCGGTGCCCGGGAAGCCCGGGGCGGCTCCCACCCAGGCCATGATCACGATCTCGACCTGCGCGACGCCCGAGGACCACGCCGAGGGCAACTTCTGGAGCGACGCCCAGGGCAATCCCGAGCACCGCATCGACAAGATAGGCGTGCTGCGCAAGACCTCCGGAGCCACGCCCGCCGGCGGCTGACGCGGCGCGGCTCCGCGCGGCTCCTACGGTGTGAGCCGGCGGTGCGCGGCGCGCGCGTGGATGAGGCGGGCGACGGCGGTACCCGTACCCGCCGCGGCGAGCAGGCAGACCAGGCGTACGACGTCGTACGGGGTCTCCCAGCTCAACTCACCGACGGGCGCGGTCGCGAAGAAGTTGAGCACGAGCCAACACAGCAGGGCGGTCCCCGGGGCCGCGGTGAGGCGGGCTCCGGTACTCACCACGGCCACGGCGAGGGAGAGCGCCAGGAGGTCGACGGTGGGGTCGTCGGGTCCGTCCAGGAGATTGAGCACGGCGACCAGGGCGACGGCCGCGACGGCCGCCGCGGCCCAGACCGACGTGGTCGCGGCAGGGCTGGGTACGGGGCGCATGCCCGTGCTGATCCGTTTCCACTCGACCATGCGACGCCTCCTTCGCGCGATGCCCCGCCGTCGGGGCTCTCGGAGATGATGCCCCACCGGACGAGGGGGCTCGGCGCCGCGAGTAGGACCGTCTCCCCGCACCACCGGCCCGGACCGCGCGAGGGAAGCATCGCTAAAGTGGCGGCAGGAGCGGGGACTTCGCGGCTCCGCTTCATCGGCCACCGCACGCACCGGGGGTTCCCCTGCCCGTTCCACGTCTGAGCAGAACGCCGTTGCCGGGCATCGGCGTCCGCTACGACCTGACCACCCGTGAGGACCGCCGTCTCTCGGTGGTGGCCCACCGGGACGGGGCGCGGACCCTGAACGCGTACCACCGTGACGATCCCGACGCGTCCGCGCTGTCGGTGAGGTTGACCGAGGGGGAGGCGGACGCGTTGATCGACGCGTTGATGCCGTGCCACCACAGCCCCAGCCTGCTCTCGACCACGGACCTGGGACTCGTCGCGGAGCGGATCGAGCTGTCCTCGCACGCCCGTTGGAACGGGAGGGTGTTGGGGGAGACCCGGATGCGCACCGAATCCGGCGCGTCCGTCGTCGCCGTGCTCCGTCGCGCCGTGGCGATCCCGTCGCCGTCGCCGGACTTCCGGCTGGCGGGCGGGGACGTCCTCATCGTGATCGGCACCCGCGAGGGCGTCGACGCCGCCGCGCGGATCCTCGGCCGCGAGTGAGCGGAGACAGCGCCGCGCGGCTGTCATACGGTACTCGGGCGCCCCGACAACGCGGCGAGGTGCGGTGCCGGGCGCCGCGGGGCAGGCGGGACTTCGCGGACACCCCCCAGGCCCGGCGGGACCGCCCCGTCGCCGGGGGCCGCCGGCGTCGGCGCGGGGCGCGCGGGGAATACTGACCGAATGCGCCAGACGCCACCGCCCGCCGCGGTCCCGGAGCCGGTCACGGCCGACCCGCCGCACCCGGTGGACCGCCCGCTGCTCACCCAGTCCTGGCTCGACCTGGCCTTCCTGCACTGGGCCGTCGATCCCGCCCAGGTCGCCCCGTTGCTGCCGGCCGGCACCGTGCCGGACACCCTGGACGGGGTCACGTACGTCGGCCTGATCGCCTTCCGCATGCACAAGGTCGGCTGGTTCCGCCTGCCCGGCGTCCCCTATCTGGGCTCCTTCCCGGAGACCAACGTCCGCTTCTACTCCGTCGACGCCCGCGGCCGCCGGGCCGTGGTCTTCCGCTCGCTGGACGCCTCCCGGCTGATCCCGGTGGCCATCGGCCGGGCGGCGTTCCGCCTCCCGTACGTCTGGTCCCGGATGACGGTCCGTCGCGACGGTGACACGCTCACGTACACCAGCAGCCGGCGGTGGCCGGGTCCGCGCGGCGCGCACAGCCGGATCGCCGTGCGCGTGGGTGGGCCCGTCGCGGAACCGACGGCCCTGGAGCACTTCCTGACCGCCCGCTGGGGCATGCACACGGAGCTCCTCGGTCGGCCGCTGTACCTCCCGAACACGCACCCGCGCTGGCCACTGCACCGCGCCGAACTCCTCGACTGCGACGAGAACCTGGTGGCCGCCGCGGGCCTGCCCACCCCGTCGGGGCCACCCGTGAGCGTGCTCTACTCGCCAGGGGTCCCCGTACGCTTCGGACGACCGTCCCTGGGACGCCACTGATGCGCGGTGCGCAGGGCGCCGCATAACGGATCGTCATGCTGTGGCATCAGCACTCGCCGCGCAGGGATGACGACGATCGATCCGCTCCACGGCTGGATCCACGGCGGACGTGGCCGGGGCGGCGTGCGTGGCGTCGGGATTTGTGTGGCTTGTCGGGTGATGATGACGCGGTGCGACTTGATCACGTGTCCTATGCGGTGGCCCGCGACAGCTTCGTTTCGACCGTCCAGTGGATCGGATCGGCGCTGGGCGCCGGGTTCGTCGACGGGGGTGTGCACCCGCGATTCGGCACGCGCAATTTCATTCTCCCGCTGAGCGGCGGCACCTACGTCGAGGTCGTCACCACACTCGACCACCCCGCCGCCGACCGCGCACCCTTCGGCCAGGCGGTCGCGCGCCGCGCCGCCGAGGGCGGCGGCTGGCTCGGTTGGGTGGTCTCCGTCGACGACATGGCCCCGGTCGAGGCCCGCCTCGGCCGCACGGCGGCCGAGGGCCACCGCGTCCGGCCCGACGGTTTCGACCTGCGGTGGAAGCAGATCGGCCTGCTGGAACTGCTGGATGATCCGCAACTGCCCTACTTCCTGCAGTGGATGGTCCCCACCGAGGAGCGCCCGAGCGCGGACCCGCGGACCCCCACCACCATCCACGGGGTCTCCATCGCCGGCGACGCCGCCTCCATCGCCGAATTCCTCGGCGAACCGGCGGACCACCCCCTCGACCAGATCGACGTCACCTGGGTCGAGGACGAGGAACCGGGCCTGGTCTCGGTGGAGTTCGCCACCGCCAAGGGCCCGGTCACGATCTGACGAGTCTCGACGGTCAGGCCGCCGCGTGGATGATCAGCCGGTTCTGCGGTGCGTCGAAGACTTCGGCCAGGGCTCGGCCTGCTCGCCGACTCCCGTCGAAGAGCCCTCTCCCGTCCACATGCACGACAAGCAAGTCATGGCTGTCGATCACGTCCGAGATGCCTCGGGTGTTGATGGTGTCCGACCAAGTGTCCAGGTTCCGGCCACACCACTCAGGCAGCCCGCACGGCCCGCTCACCGCGTCCCAGAAATCGTCGAGTGTCTCGATCTGCCGACCACGCAGGCCGACGATCAACGCGCTGTCCGTCATCGTCCCCGGACGGCCTAGACCTGGCCCGGTGTGTCGTTCGCCACCTCGGCGGCCGGCGCGGCCGGTGACGTCGGTGTGGTCAGGGGGCCGGTGAGGTAGGCGAGCAGCCCGGCGATCTCGTGGTCGGCCTCCGCCGGGTGGCGGAAACGCGCGCCCGAGGCGACGACGTAGCGGTTGCGCCGGCCGTCCCGGGTCCTGCTGAGGTACCCGTCGGCCTCCAGGTCCGTGACGATCGCCTGCACGGTCCGCTCGGTCAGCCCGCACTCCACCGCGATGTCACGCAGCCGGATGCCCGGGTCGCGCGCGATGGCGATCAGAACCCGGGCATGGTTCGTCAGGAAGGTCCAGCCGTTGCGACGGGGACCCCTGTGCTCGCTCTCCACCCCGTCATTCTTGAGGGATGACTCGCGAAATGCAATTCCCGAACTGTTTTTCCGGTATTACTTGACGTCTGTCCCTTGCCCCGACAGGGTGCAGGGGAGGCGGAAGCAGAGTTCCGCTTGTCCAGAGCTTTCGAGCGACGCACCGCACCGCAAGCACACGTGCCCAAGGAGCGAAGACGATGACCTACACGGCCACGGCCGCCGAGGCCATGACCCCGACGACGATCCCGACGACCGCCGCCCCCGGCGGTGGCACCGGAGAGGCACCCGCACTCGGCGGGCTGCCGGAGGTGCCCTGCCCGCGGGAACTGTCGACCAGCGACGCCCGTGAGCTGACCCGTGTCTTCTTCGACCGGCTGCGGAGCCTCGAAGAGGGGACCCGCGAGTACCAGTACGTGCGCAACACCCTGATCGAGATGAACATCTCACTGGTGCAGTTCGCCGCCCGCCCGTTCCGTGATCGCCCCGGCGGCCCCGAGAACGAGGACATCGTGCAGGTCGGCGTCATCGGACTGATCAAGGCGATCGACCGCTACGACCCCGAGCGCAACACCCAGCTCAGCACGCTCGCCCTGCCGTACATCACGGGCGAGATCAAGCGCCACTTCCGGGACACCACCTGGGCCGTACGGGTCCCGCGCCGTCTCCAGGAGCTGCGCCTGCAGCTGGCGAAGGCCACGGAGGAGCTGACCGCCGAGACGGACCGCGCCCCCACCCCCGCGGAGATCGCCGAGCGGCTGGACCTCACCGAGGAAGAGGTCCGTCAGGGCCTGGTCGCGGCGAACGGCTACTCCACCCAGTCCCTCGACGTGCCCCAGGACGGCGCCGTGGGTGGCCCGCAGGCGTCCACGGCCGCGCGGACCGCGCGTAGCCTCGCCGAGACCATGGGCGACATCGACCCCGCCCTGGAGGCGGTGGAGGACCGGCACGCCCTCGCGCCCCTGCTCGCCGACCTCGACGAGCGCTCCACCCAGATCCTGGAGCTGCGCTTCGGCCAGGAGATGACCCAGGCGGAGATCGGCGAGGAGATCGGCCTCTCCCAGATGCAGGTGTCCCGCCTGCTCACCCGCACGCTGGGCTCCCTACGCGAGGAACTGCTGCACAGCTGACCGTGTGAGGTCGACCACGTACGCCCGACCCGGGCCCCTCCGAACCCGCTCGACACGCCCGTCGGGTTCAGAGGAGCCCGGGTCGGCCCGTGCGTAGGCGCTCGGCGTCGATCTCGGCCCAGACGACCTTGCCGCGCCCGACCGGCTGGACGCCCCAGCGGTCCGCGAGCCGGTGCACCAGGCGCAGGCCGTGCCCGCCGGGGCGGCCCGGGCGGGCCGACCGCACAGGGCCCAGCGGTCGCGGGAGATCCCCCAGACCGTCGTAGACCTCGACCCGGAACACGTCTCCGGCGCGGAGCGTCAGCTCCTGGCAGCCGCCGGCGTGCAGGTTGGCGTTGGTGACGAGCTCGGACACGACCAGGACCGCGTCCTCGGCGGTGTCCTGACCGTCCCACCCCCAGTCCGCCAGCGCCTCCCGGGTGAACCGGCGGCCCCGCGCGACCTGCCGGCAGGCGTCGCGCAGGGCGAGTCGGCGGAGCTGCGTGAAGGTCGGCCCCCGCGCGTCCGACACGGTCCCGCCGGTGTCCGGTTCGATGGTCTGCACCGCGCACTCACCTCGTCCTCGGCTGTCGTCTCGTGGTCGCTTGTACCCACCATCGGGAATCGGACGCCCCGTTTGTCCCGGCGTGCCCCGGGCACGCGCGACGGGACCTGTCCCCCAGACCCATCCAGAGGAGTCATGAACAGCCTTCTGCAAGTGCCGGCCGTCCTCGGCGGCGCGTTCGTGCTCACCTTCGCCGCGGGCCGGCTCACCGACCTGCTCCTGCGACGCGCGGCCGCCCGCCACCCCGAAACACCGCTCTGGACGATGCTGCGCCGCTGCCGTACATCGATACGCGTCCTGCTGCTCGCGGCGACGTTGCGCGCCGTGTACCGGCAGATCGGATGGCAGCCGCTGCAGGACCACGCGACAGCGGTGGGGAGGATCCTGACGCTCGTCCTCATCGGTGCGAGCGCGTGGTGCGTGGTCCTCGTGACCTCCGCCGTGGTCGAGTCCTCCTACGCCCGCTACGCGCACGGCACCCGCGACGCCTCCCGGGTCCGCCGGGTCCGCACCCAGGTGACGCTCATCATGCGGATCGTCACCGCCGTGGTCGTCGTGGTGGCCGCGGCCGCGATGCTGCTGACCTTCCCCGACCTGCGCGCCGTCGGCACCTCGCTCCTGGCCTCGGCCGGGATCATCGGCATCGTCGCGGGCGTGGCAGCCCAGTCCACCCTCGGGAACCTCTTCGCCGGATTCCAGATCGCCTTCGGCGACATGGTCCGGATCGGCGACACCGTCGTGGTGGCCGGCGAGTGGGGTGTGGTCGAGGAGATCACGCTCACCTTCCTGGCCGTGCGCACCTGGGACGAACGCCGCATCACCATGCCCGTCTCCTACTTCACCGGGCGGCCCTTCGAGAACTGGTCGCGCGGCGGGATCCAGATGACCGGCACGGTCTTCCTGCACTGTGACCACACCACCCCCGTCGCGCTGATGCGCGAGAAGCTCAAGGAGATCCTCGACGGGTGCGAGGCGTGGGACGGCCGCGGCTGGGACCTGTCGGTCACCGACACCACGCCCAGCGCCATCGTGGTGCGGGCGATCGTCACCGCGAAGGACGCGGACGACCTGTGGACCGCCCGCTGCGCGGTCCGCGAACAGCTCGTCGCCTGGCTGGCCGAGAAGCACCCCTACGCCCTGCCCCGGGTATCCACGGCCGCCGCCCCGGCCACTCCCGCGGACGGTGTTTCGAAACGCGCACCCGGGTCAGACGCGTGAGGGAGAAGGGCAAGGACGAGAACACGAACACGGATGAGGGGAGCGGGGACATGACGAAGGTGGCACGCCTGCCGGGCCGTGCGGAACACCTGTGGGAGTGGCAGGAGGAAGCGGCGTGCCGGGCACTCGGTACGGACCGGTTCTTCCACCCGGCGGGGGAGCGTGGCGAGGAACGCGCCGCACGCGAGCAGGAGGCCAAGGAGGTCTGCGCGCTGTGCCCGGTGCGAACCGAATGCCTGAGCCACGCTCTGCGCGTGCAGGAGCCCTACGGTGTGTGGGGCGGACTGACCGAGGACGAGCGGCGGGAACTGGGCGCGCGCAAGGCGGGCTGACCGGCCGGGTGTGCCAGGCCGCGCCGTACGCGGCGGTCCACCCGGCCGGTGGGCCGACGGGCGGATCAGGGGCGGGCGTTGAGCTCCGCGACGATGGAGGCGGGCGTGTGACCGCTCCCGTCCGACAGACGGTGGAAGTCGACGGACACGAAGTTCGGATCGCGGCCCCCGGTGGCCGTCCGGCACTGCTCGGCGATGCGGTTCCGTAGCTTGCTGCCGTTGTCCAGGGCCGCCGTGAGGACGGTGGGCACATTGCGGTGGTGGCTCATCGTGAACAGGCGCCGGAACCCGGGCTCCTGACGGTCCAACGGCACGTCGGCCCAGCGGCTGACGCACGAGACGTCGTTGCCCAGGTCACCGAGGCTCCAGAAGTTGCTCACGGTCCAGGACCTGTCGTACATGACGCCCAGCTGCTCCCGGTCGGACCGGTCGGAGAAGATCAGCAGCCGCTTGCCGGAGGTGACGAGATCGGCGACCTTGGGCCAGCCGTGTTGCCGTACGCCCCACTCGTCGGCCCGGAAGAGCATGTTCTGCAGCCCGCCCACGCGGCCGAGGGACGCCTGCAGCTGGTCGGCGCCGACGTAGTCCTCCAGGAAGACGGTCACGACCTCCTGCGGGTGGGTGGCGAGGAAGTCCACCACGGTCTGCATCGTGCCGTGGAAGGTCTGGCGCGGCAGGGCGTAGGTGGCTCCGGCGAAGGTCTTGCAGTCGCCGTGGCACAGGTACACGTCGCTGGGGTAGCAGTCGCTGCCGAAGCTGATGATGCACAGCCAGGTGCTGCGTTCGTACCAGTGCGTGTCCAGACTCAGGCCGCGTACGCCGTTGTCGAGCTGGGCGCGTACGGACTCGGACTGGTTGACCGAACTCCAGCGGGAGTCCTCGTAGTTGGTGAAGGCGTTGTGGGTGGTCAGGAAGGCGACCTCGTCGAGTCGCCGGTCGCCCCAGCGGGCGGTGGCGGCGGCGCTCGCCGCGGCGCCGCCGTGGCTCGCGGTGTGTGGCGTGCTCGCGGCGGCCGTGGTCGTGGCGGGGGCTTCGGGGCGGGGTGCGGCGGCCGCCGTGGTCACCGTACCCAAGAGGGCCAGCACGAGGAGGCACACCAGGGCGCGCGACCGCGCCCGTAACCTCATGTCCATGTCAATCAACATGGCGCGGAGGATAGCGCGCGGGTCGTGGATCCGCCCCCCTGCGGACGCGTCCGGCCACGATCCGGCGGCCCGGCTCGCGCGCGCCCGCGAACAGAGGTTTGGTTGATTCATGAGCCGGTGGCGCGTACCGATGCGGCGGCGCCGGTCGCCGCACCACGCCCCCGACGTGCCGGAGGAGGGTGCAGCATGCCCGGACCTGGACCTGGACCCGCAGCTGGACCTCGACCCGCACTCCGACCGACGGTCGGTGGCCGCCGCCGCGCGGCAGCCCTCACCGTGGCGGTGGTCTGCTCCTCGATGCTCGTCGCGCCGGACCTCGCCGCGGCCCGGGCGGAGCCCTCGCCCTCGACCTCGCAGGCCGTCCCCCGGCTGGACTGGAGCCCCTGCAAACCCGGCAGCCCGTACGACTGTGCCACGGCCAAGGTGCCGCTGGACCACGCGGCTCCCGCCGGTCGCACCATCGACCTGGCCGTCGTCCGCCGCAAGGCCGCCGACCCCGCGCGACGCGCGGGCACGCTGTTCGTCAATCCCGGAGGTCCCGGCGGCCCCGGGACCGTACAGGTGCCGCAGAACTACGACTCCTTCCCCAAGGACCTGCGCGAACGGTTCGACATCGTCAGCTGGGACCCCAGGGGCATCGGCAACAGCACCGCCGTGAACTGCTTCGACACCCCCGAGGAGGCCCAGGCCTGGGGCGCGGACAAACCGGCCGGCTTCCCGGTGGGCGCCGAGGAACGCACCACCTGGATCGACGCGTACGAGGACCTGGGCCGCCGCTGCGAGAAGCGCGACCCCGACCTCCTGCGCCACGTGTCGACCGCGGACACCGCCCAGGACCTCGACCTGCTCCGCCGGGCGGTGGGCGAGCCGCAGCTCAACTACCTCGGCGTCTCCTACGGGACCATCCTGGGCGCCACCTACGCCAACCTGTTCCCCGACAAGGTCCGCGCCATGGTCCTCGACAGCAACATCGACCCGCTGGCGTGGACGAACAACGCCTCGCCGAGCGAACCGCGGACCACGACCCTCCTGCGGATGGGCTCGGACCGCACCGCGGCGGCGACCCTGGACAAGTTCCTCGACCTCTGCGGGTCGGCCACCACCACCCGGTGCGCCTTCTCGGCCGGCAGCCCGGAAGCCACCCGCGACAAGTTCGACCAGCTGATGCAGCGCCTGCGCGAGCGTCCCGTGGGCCCGTGGACGTACGCCACCACCGTTGCCAACGCCGTCAGCAGCCTCTACATCGTCCACCCCGGCTGGACCGATCTCGCCGCCCGACTCCAGGACCTCTGGCAGGGCCGGACCCCGAAGTCGCCCCAGTACCCGCCCCCGCCCCCGGTCGCGAACCCGAATCCGTACCTGGGTGAGGAACAGGCGGCGGCCGTGTGGTGCGGCGACAGTCCGAACCCGCGCGACCCGGCCGTCTACGAGGGTCTGGCGGAGGACAGTGCCCGGCGCGCCGGCGACGCCGGACGGTACTGGACCTGGTCCGGTGAGCCGTGCGCCACCTGGCCGGCACGCGCCGCCAACCTGTACGACGGCCCGTGGAACAAGCCCACGGCGAACCCCGTCCTGGTGGTCGGTACCACCTACGACCCCTCGACCCCCCACTCGGACGCCCAGGCCATGGCCGAGGAGCTGGCCGACGCCCGGCTGCTCACCAACAACGGGTACGGCCACACCGCGCTCTTCAACAACTCCAGTACCTGCATCAACAACTTCGAGAGCCGCTACTTCATCGACGGCACGCTCCCGCCGCCCGGAACGGTCTGCCCACCGGACCGGCAGCCCTTCTCCTGACGTGCCCGCCGGCCGGGTCACGGGACGAGGACGACCTTCCCGGCGACCGTGCCGGACTCGGCGAGCCGCATCGCCTCGGCGGCGCGGGCCAGCGGGATCTCGGCCGCGACCTTGGCGGTGATCTCGCCGTGCTGCAGGGCCGTGAACACCTGGGTGAGGTCGGAGCGCAGACGGGCCCGGAAGCGGTCCTTGGCGTAGGCGCGACCGGCCCACACGTTGAAGAAGTACGCGCGGCGGCCGTTGGGCAGCGCGTTCCACACCCACACCCGGCCCAGCAGCTTGAGCACCGGCCACGATCCGGAACCCTCGTCGTCGCGGGTGGCCGCGCTGCCGTACGAGACGAGCGTGCCGCCGGGGGCCAGGAGCCGCCAGGAATCGACGATCCCGTCGCCGCCCACGTGGTCGAACACCGCGTCCACCCCGCCGGGCGCGAGGGCTCGTACCCGTGCGGCGACGTTCCCGGAGCGGTAGTCGACCGGGGTCACGCCGAGAGCGCGCAGCGCGTCGTGGTGGCGGGTGGAGGCCGTGCCGATCACCTGGGCGCCCGCGGCCAGCGCCAACTGGACCAGGATCGAGCCGACCCCGCCGTTCGCACCGTGGACCAGGACGGTCCCGCCGGCACGCACCCGGGCCTTGCGGTGGAGCATCTGCCAGGCGGTGATGCCGTTGACGACCGCGGTCTCCGCGTCCACCGGGCTGACGCCGTCGGGTACCTCGACCACGTCGGCGGCGGTGAGCGCGACGTGGCTCGCCCAGCCTCCGGTCTTCGTCAGGGCGGCGACGCGCTTGCCGAGCAGCGCCGTGCCGACGCCCTCGCCGACGGCCAGCACCGTGCCGACCAGGTCGTATCCGGGAACGAAGGGGAAGGGCGGCTGGTCGTAGTACCGGCCGCGCCGCATCTGCTGCTCGGCGAAGGAGACCCCCGTGGCCTCCATGGCGACGACGACCCCGCCGGCCGCCGGAGTCGGGACGGGACCACGGTGGAACTGCAGGCCCTCCGGTTCGACCTTGCCCGGCAGGACGACCTCGACCCGCTCGACGGTGTTCGTCATGATGACCTCCACTGAGTCGGTTTCTGCCTCTCGTGTTCGTTAGAAGCTGTAACAAGAGTGAAGGTCGATCTCGCACATGTCAAGGCAGGGCTTCTCGTTTCGCGAGTAGCTGTGTCGATGGTGATAGCCTCTCACTCTCCTGGTGGTGAAGAGGGAGCGGCGAGAGGTGGAAGCGGGCATGACGGGCAGCACGAAGACCCCCCGGGAGCGGTACCGGCAGCAGGTGCGTGAGGAGGTCAAGGAGAAGGCCTGGCAGCAGATCGCGGGTTCCGGAGCCTCCGCACTCTCCCTCAACGCGATCGCCAAGCAGATGGGCATGAGCGGACCGGCGCTGTACCGGTACTTCGCCAACCGCGACGAGCTCATCACCGAACTCATCCGCGACGCCTACCGCAGCCTCGCCGACGCCTTCATCACCGCCTCCGCCTCCGCCTCCGCCTCCGCCTCCGACGATGGCGCGGGGGGAGCGGACCTCGCCCGGCTGGCGCACGTGCTGCGCCGCTGGGCCGTGGCGGACCCGCACCGCTACTTCCTCATCTACGGCACCCCGGTGCCCGGCTACCACGCACCGGCGGACATCACCGCGATCGCCTCGGAACTGATGTCCGTCCTGCTGGACGCCTGCGCCGCCCCGGCCGCGGAGCCGCACGCCTTCGAGGACCACCTGGCCACCCACCGCGCATGGGCCGAAAGCCACCCCGACGCCCCACCGGCGGCGCTGCGCCAGGCCCTGGCTTTCTGGAGCCGCCTGCACGGCGTCCTGTCCCTGGAACTGGCGGGCCACTTCACGGGCATGGGCCTGGACCCGGCCCTGCTCTTCCAGGCGGAGGTGGACGCCCTCACCGGCGGCCCGACCACCTGACCGTCATCCCGCGCGGAACGTGCCCGCCGGAGCCGAGGTCCCGAGGCGGCGCCCGGAGCGGACGGCGGTCCGTGGTCAGGGTCGCGGCCGCCTCAGAGTCCGGTGACCTTGGAGCTCGCCGACAACTCGTAGACCAGGGTCACCGTCCGCCGGCCACCCGGCGCGAGCGGCACGTCCCAGCGGGCGATGCCCTCGGAATCGACCGCGTCCGGCGCCGGCGAACAGGCCTCCTTGCGCAGGCGCACCTCCACCGCCGCGACCTCCGAGACCGGGATCCGCTCCCGGACGACGACCACGCGTTCGCCCTGCTCCCCGGGGGCGGAGAACCGGGACAGGTGCAGCCGGACCGTGCGGGTGATCACCGTGCGCTGGGTGAATCCGGCCGAGTCACGGGACTCCTCGGCGTACCGGACCACCCGGTGGTCGTCGCAGCTGCCGAAGGCCAGCTCGACCGCGGCCCCCGGGGCGGTGAAGTCCACCGTGCCGCGCCCGCTGAACCCGCTCCCGCGGACCAGATCCACAGGACCGGCCAGCAGGGCGTGACCGGACCGGTTCTCGAAGGACACCACCCGGGTGACCAGCGGGGACAGCTCGGGGGAGCAGGCGTACTCGCTCCGCGCGGGCGTGGTGAAGGCGGACAGCGGCACCCGGTGGGCGCGCCCGTCCCCGCGTACGGAGACCGGTACGGGGGAGTGCAGCACCCGCGCCTCGCCCCCGTCGTCCACCCCGGGCAGGCCGAGCACCCGCGCCGCCGGACCGAGGTCCCCGATCTCCTCCTCGCGCAGTTCCACGTCGACCGTGCGGCGCTCCGCCGCCGTGCGGTCACCCAGCGTCAGCCGGTCCTCGCCCAGCCGCGGCGGCTCGGTGGCCAGCGCCGACCGGGCCGTCGAGAGGGTCAGTCGTACGTCCGACCAGTCCTCGCCGGTGCGCTGCCAGACCATCGCGTCCGTCTCCAGCGTCAGCGCGTCCCCGTCCAGTACGGCCCGGTAGGCGGGACGCCACAACGCGCACGGGACGAGGTGGCTCAGACGCAGCCGGACCGGACCGGCGGTGGCGCTGTCCACGGTCAGCTCGATGTGACCGACCAGCTCGGCGGGCTCGGTCTCCGAGCGGTCCAAGGCCTGCCGGGTCTCTCCGAGTTCGACGGCGAGGTCGGCCGACCGGGCGTCCACCGCCCGCAGCCGCTCGCCGTACGTATCGCGCTCGGCGTCCACCCGGTCCATCTCGCGGGCCCAGCGGGGCCCGTCGGACTCCCCGGAGCCGGCGCCCTCGCCGATCTCCCGCAGCAGATCGGCGGCGAGCCGGCCGAGCAGGTCGAGCCGGGCGTGCAGCCGATCGCGCCGCTGCCCCAGGGCGATCTGCTCCTCCTCGATGACGCGCACGCGCCGGCGCAGGGCGGAGTCCTCGTCGGCGGACGGCAGCGGTCCGCGCGGCTCCCAGGTACGGACGACGCGTACGTCGAGCACGGTGGCCGGGTGTTCGGCGGCCAGCTCGGCGTGCAGGGTGCGGTCGACGGCCAGCGCGCTGACCGGACCGAGCCGCAGCCGCTGGACACCCGCCGCCAGGTCCAGTACGGCGGTGCGCTCGATGTGGGCGCGGTCCTCCAGGCAGGTGACGGCGGTGACGGGAAGGGCGATCGGCTTCGGGGCCGTGGGCGTGGACATGGTGGCTGTCAGCTCCTGCGGTTGCCGCCGACCACGGCCTTGCCGGCCGGGATGCGGATCTCGTAGCCGCCGTCGAGGGCGGTGGTTCCCCCGGCGGGCAGGTCCACCCGCCAGACGCGGGTGCCCGGGGCGTGGTGTTCCGGGCCGGTGCCGGCCTCGGGCGTCGTCCAGTCGGCGCGTTCCTCGATCCGCACGTCCGGATCGGAGCTGACGGGCACCCGCTCGTGGACCTCGACGGTGACCGGCCCGGCCAGCCGGTTGGCCAGCTCCACGTGGACCTGGTGGTCGAGCACGGTGGTGTTGTTGCGCAGGCCCGACGTCGACTCGCGCAGGTTCGTACGACGGGTGACCCGGACCCCCTCGGCCGGCCCGAGCCCCACCCGGCGGACTCCGCCGGGGGCGAGCGTGGGCAGGGCCGCGGTCAGCAGGAAGTCCTCACCGACGGTGACCTCCACCGGGCCGGCCAGCAGCGCCTGGTCGGTGGCGTTGGAGAGCACCAGCGTCGCGTACACGGTCTGCTCCACGGAGGGCACGCAGACGTACTCGGTGCGCAGACCGACCGGGATCTCCCCGACGGTGACGGTGTGCCAGGTGCCGTCCGACGGAATGTCGGCGCGGGCGGCGGCGTCGAAGCGGTGGTCGAAGGAACCCGCCGACTCGCGGGGCCGCACGGCATGCCCGGGCAGCGCCAGCCCGCCCACCGCCTCGGCCCGGCGGCGGTGCTCGGCCGCCACCGGGTCGGCGGGGGAGTCGGCGAACAACCGGCCCCTACGATCGCCGGGCTCGTCGGGGCCGCACAGCACGAGGGCGGCGTAGTCGAGCTCGGCGCCGCTCGGCTGCGGCGGACCGGCCACCGGTTCCGGCGACGGAGCGGAGGCGGGCGCCGGGGGAGCGATCCCACCGGGGGCCGCGGGCGCCGGGGGAGCGGGCGCCCCGCCGAAGCCCATGCCACCGCCCCGCGCCCTGCCGGCCCCCCGCGGGCGGGCCGGCTGCGCGAGAGCGGGCAGCGCGCCGCCGATGCCGTCCGGGGCCGCGCCGTACACGCCACCGGGCACCGGAGGCGCCCCGTAACCCTGCGGTGCGGGCGCGGCAGCGGCGGCCGGGGCCGGTGGTGGCGGAGGGGGCGGCGGCGGTACGGGACCGGGCGCGGAGCCGACCCTGAGGGCGGGAGGTACGACGGTCGGGGCCGGGCGGCGAGAGCCGGCCGCCTGGTAGCCGGTGAACAGGTCGGCGAGACCTGCCGGAGGCTCGCGCCAGCCGGACGGCGCGGGTGCGGGCTGTCGGCGACCGATCCGGACCGAACGGAGCTTCGGCAGGTCCGTGCGGCGCCGCAGGTCGGCGGTGGCCAGGGCGATGCGCACGCCGGTCCAGTCCTCGCCGGTGCGCTGGGCGACCGAGGCGCGCAGCACGAGGCGCCCGTCGCCCTCGCCCTGACGGTGCGTGAGCCGGTAGGTCGGAACCCAGACGGCTCCCGGAACCCCGTACTCCAACTCCAGCTCGACCTCTCCACCGTCCTCGCCATCACCCTCCGCGTCCCCCGCGGTGTCCAGGGTCAGGAGAGCGGAGACCGTGGTCCGCACATGAGCCGGCGGGGCGTCGGTGGAGGCGCGGGCGAGCCGGTCGGCGGCGACGCCGAGGTCGTGCTCGACGAGGCGCAGCGCGTCCTCCAACTCGACGAGGCGGGCGTGCAGCCCCGTCAGCCGGGTCTCGGTGAAGTCGGCGAGCTCCAGCCACGCGTCCACCGGGGTACGGCGGTGCGGAGCCTCCGGGTCAGGGGCCGGGGGCACCGGCCGCAAGGCCCTGACCTCGTCGATCAGCGCCCGTTGCCGGTCGCGGCGGCCCTGCGCCGCCGCGTACGCGTCGCGGAGGCGTTCGACCTCACGCCGCAAGGTGTCGGGTGCGCCGGCGCCGCGCGGCTCGGCCTCGACCTCCACCCGGGCCTCGGTCACCCGCACCCCGGGGGCGCCCAGCACCCGCGCCCGCAGCGAGCCCGGGTCCAGCGAACGGGGCAGCCCCGTCACGCGTACCCGCCCGTCCGCCGGCACGCTGCCCCGGACCAGCCGGCGGCAGACCGCGCCCCGCGCGTACACCACGACCGAATCGAGGGTCGAACTCCACCGCTGTGCTGTCTCCGCCGTCATCTACCCCGCCCCCCGTTGCGTTCGTGCCGACCGAAGCCTACGCCCGACCGGAGCGCCCGACGGTGTGGAGTCCCGATGTCGGTGGGCTGTCGTACGGTCAGGGGGTGTGTACGTCCGACGAAGTCCGTGAGATCGCCCTGGCCCTCCCGCAGACGACCGAGAAGGAAGCCTGGGCCATGCCCACCTTCCGGGTCGCCGGGAAGATGTTCCTGACCCTGCCCGACGACGAGACGTCGCTGGCCGTCCGCTGCCCGAAGGAGGAACGCGACGAGCTGGTCCGCGCCGAGCCCGAGAAGTTCTGGGTCGCCGACCACGAAGCGTCCTTCGCCTGGGTGAGGGCACGCCTGGCGGCCCTCGACGACACCGACGAGCTCCGCGCCATCGTCGTCGATTCCTGGCGGCAGGCCGCGCCGCCCGCACTGCTCAAGGACCACCCCGACCTCGGGCCCGAAGACCCCTCCTGAAGCGCTGAGCGGGGCCGCCACGGGCGCTCACGGGCTCGATCCGGCTCGTGCGGGCTCGCCGGGACGGTCGGGTACCGACGGGAGGCGGGATATGGAGAGACCATGGTCAGGTGCGAAACGTTCCGGGGCGTGGTCAGAAGGCCGACCGGCGTGCGCTGAGAGAGGCACTGGTCGAGGCCTGCGCCGACGCGGGAGCGTCCATCGGCATGCTCTACCTGCCCGACCCCGACCCCACCCGGCGCGTCCTGCACCTGGCCTTGGCCTCCGGGCTCTCCCGCGAATTCGCCGCACCCTGGTCGCGGGTCGGTCTGGACGACCCGATCCCGGTGGCCGACGCGGTCCGTGAGGGCCGGCTCGTCTGGCTCGGCGGCCAGGAGGACACGGCCCGCCGCTATCCGCGCCTCGGGCTCGTCCTCCCGTACGACTTCGCGCTCGCCGCGGTCCCCCTCGGCGAGGAGGCCGCCGACCGGGCCCGCGAGCCCACGGGGGCCGGGCTGGTGTTCCTGTGGCCGGGCTCGCACGGGCCCGACCTCGACGAGCGGGAACGCAAGGCCCTGGAATCGGCCCGCAGCCTCCTGACGCGCGTCCTGGCGCGAGCCGCCGGCGAAGGCAGGCCGCTGCGGCCGACACCGCATCCGATCGTCCTGCGGCCGCTCCCGGCACCCACACCGGGCCCGGCCGAGGCGGCGGCCACCATGGCCTTCGTCCGGCGCCTGCCCGGAGGCAACTGCGCACTCGACCTGAACGGCACCATCACCTTCATCACCCCGGAGGCGGCCGACCTGCTCGGCGCGCCCGTCTCCGACCTGCTCGGAGCCCTGCCCTGGGAGGCCCTGCCCTGGATGGACACCCCCGCCATCGAGAACCACTACCGGGCCACCGCGATGAGCCGACTGTCCCGGAGCTTCATCGCCGAACGCCCCACCGGACAGCGGCTGTGTTTCGACCTCTACCCGGACAACACCGGCATCAGCGTCCGCATCACCACGGTGAGCGACCGGCCGCCCGCAGGGACCCACGTCCCGCCGGCGGACCCCGACCAGCACGCACCCAGCCGCGCCACCGCGCTCTACCCGCTCATGCTGCTGGCCGCCACCCTCACCGAGGCCGCCCACGCGCAGGACGTCGTGGAGAAGGCCGCGGACCAGATCGTCCCCTCGATGGGAGCCCACGCCCTGGCCCTCCTGGCCGAGCAGGACGGGCGGGTACGGATCGTCGGCCACCGCGGCTACTCCGCCGCACACCTGGCGGAGCTCGACGGCACCCCCGTCTCGGCCGACACCGCCATCACCCACATCCTGCGCACGGCGACCCCCCTGTTCTTCGGCGATGTGGGCGAGCTGCTGGTCGCCCACCCCGACGCGGTGGTCGAGGACGGCATGGCCGCCTGGGCGTTCCTGCCCCTGATCGCCTCCAACCGGCCCATCGGCTCCCTCGTCCTCGCCTACGGACACCCCCGCGTCTTCGCCCCCGGCGAGCGTGCCGTCCTCACCTCGATCGCCGGGCTCATCGCGCAGGCCCTGGACCGGGCCCGCCTCTACGACGCCACCCACCAGCTCGCCCGCAGCCTGCAGACCGGCCTCCTGCCCCACACCCTGCCCCGCGTCCCCCGCCTCGACGTCGCCGCCCGCTACCTGCCCGCCGCGTACGGTCTCGAGATCGGTGGCGACTTCTACGACCTCATCCGGATCGACGACACCACCGTCGCGGCCGCCATCGGCGACGTCCAGGGCCACAACGTCAACGCCGCCGCCCTCATGGGGCAGGTCCGCACCGCCGTCCACGCGGGCGCCGGGGCACCCCCGGAAGAGGTCCTCGCCCGCACCAACCGGCTCGTGACGGACCTCGAACCCGGGCTGTTCACCAGCTGCCTGTACGCCCACATCGACCTCGCCGGTCACACCGTCCGCCTGGCCTCCGCCGGTCACCCGCCGCCCTTGCTGCGCCACCCCGGCGGGGCGACCGAGATGCTGAACCTGCCGGCCGGGCTCCTCCTGGGCATCGAACCCGGGACCGTGTACACGGCCGTCGAGATCCCCTTCGGCCCCGGAGCCCTGCTCGCCTTCTTCACCGACGGGCTCGTCGAAGCCCCCGGCCGGGACATCGAGGACGCCATCGACGCGGTCGCGGCCCGGATCCGCGCCGCCGCCGAGCACCGGCCGCTCGGCGACCTGGCGGACGAACTCATCGAGCACGCCCACCGCGACGGCCCCCGCCGCGACGACATCGCCCTGCTGCTCCTGCGCGCCGCGGGCCCGTGACGGGAGGACGCGGGGGTCACGGACGGCCCGGGGCGGCGGTGTTCAGCGGGCGGTGTCCAGACGGACCAGCATCTTGCCGGTGTTGGCGCCGCTCAGCACCCCGAGGAAGGCCTCGGCCGCCCGCTCGATGCCGTCGACGACGGTCTCCTCCGTCCTCAGGGTCCCGTCGGCCAGCCGGGCCGCCGCCTTGCCGATCCACTCGGGGAACAGGTCGAAGTGGCTGGAGACCAGCATCCCCCGCAGGGTCACCTCGTCGGCCGCTGCCCGGAAAAGGTTGTCGGGGCCCGGGGCCGGCCGCGTGGCGTTGTAGCCGCTGATCGCACCGACCATGGCGATCCGCCCACCGGGGCGGATCGCGCCGATGGCCGCCTGGAGGTGGTCGCCGCCGACGGCGTCGAGGTAGACGTCGATGCCCTCGGGGGCGGCCGCCGCCAGCTGACCGGGGAGATCGCCCCGGCGGTGGTCCACGGCGGCGTCGTAGCCGAACACGTCCAGCAGCTTCTTCGTCTTCTCCGGGCCACCGGCCGAACCGATGACCCGGGAGGCGCCCAACTGCCGTGCCAGTTGCCCGGCGACGCTGCCCACGGCCCCGGCCGCCGCGGAGACGAAGACGACATCGCCCTCCTTCACCGGGGCGGTCCGGGTGAGCGCCGCGTACGCGGTCAGGCCCGTGGTGCCCAGCACGCCGAGGTAGTCGGACGGTGAGGCGATCGAGGTGTCGACGACGGTGGCCGCGCCGGCGTCCAGCACCGCGTACTCCCGCCAGCCGAGGAAGTGCGAGACGGTCGCCCCGACCGGCACGGACGCGGAGCGGGAGGCGACCACCTCGCCGACCGCGCCGCCGTCGAGGGCGGTGCCGAGGGCGAACGGCGGGATGTAGGAGGGGGCGTCGTCCATCCGGCCCCGCATGTACGGGTCCACCGACATCCAGGTGTTGCGGACCAGGATCTGGCCCTCGCCGGGCTCCGGGAGCCGGGTGGTGACGAGCTGGAAGTTCTCGGGACCGGGGGTACCGGTGGGGCGGGAGGCGAGGCGGATCTCACGGGAGACGGGGGACACCATACGGGCCGCGGAGCTCCACGAGCAGGCGCACCGGCCGGCTCTGCAGTTCGCGGAGATCGGCCTGGCCCTCGGGGCCCGGCGGGCGGGCGACCTGGACGAGGCCGAGGCCCGGCTGCTGCCGTGGCTCGACTGGAACCGCAGGCTCGGGGTGGACATCGGGGTCGCGCTGATCCTGGCGCAGCTGGGGTACGTGGCCGAATTGCGCGGCGACGCCCCACTGGCCCGGACCCTGCATCGGGACGGGCTCGCGGCTGCCCGCCGGTCGGGTGACCCGCGCGCCCTCGCCCTGGCCTTCGAGGGGCTCGCGGGCGCCGGCTCCGCGGCCGCCGGCCCGGGTGACGGGGCCACCGCCGCGGCGGAATCGCTCGGTACCGCCGCCGAACTGCGGGAGTCCCTCGGTAGCCCGCTGCCCGCGGCGGAACGGCAGGACGTGGACCGGGCGACGGCCCGCCTGCGGGCGCGCCTGGGTGACGAGGCCTTCGCCACCGCGTTCGCGCGCGGCCGCGCCCTGTCCCCGCGGGCGCGGGCGGCCGAGCTGATCGAGTGCCCCGGTTCCTGAGCGTGAGCGACGTGCCGTGCTCCGTCAGAGTTCGACGGTCCAGATCCCTACCGGGTGGTCGGCCGGGGGAAGCCACAGTCGGGGCTGCGACTCCCGGTGGTCCTCGTGGGCCCGCTCCTCCCAGTGGAAGTGCCCGTCCGTGTCGGGCCAGGCGACCTGCAGGAAGGGGAGCGGGGGCCGCCGATAGAAACCGATGGCCCGGCCGAAGAAGGTTCGGCACCAGCGCAGGTCGACGCTCCGGAGTCGGACCGGCCCGCCGTTCACCACGCCCTCGTGTTCCTGGCCGTCCTCCGGCGTGGTGCCGGCGGCCGCCAGGTCACCGAGGGCGTTGAGCACCCGGTGCATCTCGTGGACATCACGCCCGAACATGCACAGTTCCGGGACGCCGTGGGTGTGGGCAAGACCGATCGTGTAGGCGAAGCCGGGTCCGATCTCGTCCTCGGGGACCATGACCACGTGCCAACCGTGGCGTCGTACGTTGCCGATGACGGCCTCTTCCATCCGGTCAGCCTCGGCGCGGTCGCCGTAGTCGTGACAGAGGATGCAGCGGCATGCGAAAGGGTCACGGAGCATGCGGCGAGGTTACGGGGGCCGGTGGAGGCGCGGCACGGTAGGGGCGGTGCAGGGGTGGGGAACGGTCGGGGTGGGCGGCCAGGGGCGGGCGGCCAGAGGCAGGGGACGGTCGGTATTTTCAGCCATTTCTTGGCATGGCCCTGACAGTCTCCTGACACTTCGAGGCGCCTGTGGGACTCTCCCGGCACGCACTCCGCACACTCTGTGAGGCCCCACGCCTCGCCCACCCCCACCAGTACGTGGCATGGAGGAGCGAACCATGAGGCACGTCACGCACGGCATCCGCACCCCCCGTATCTCACGCCTCGCCGGTATCGCGACGCTGGTCGTCGCGGCGGCATTCACCGGCACCGGCACCGCCCTCGCGCACACCGCAGGCGCCTCGGCCGTCGACCAGAAGGTCGACGGCGTGATGGTGGTCGCCGGCAACAGCTGTAGCTGGACCAACGGGAGCACCAGTGCGGTTCCCCCGAACGCCCTCACCGTCGACCGCACCACGATCAACGCGCCGGGCGGCAATCTGGCCTGCGGTGGCGGCATCGCCGCCACGCTCAACAACAACCCCGCCTTCACCTTCGACGAGGCCGCCGGAACGGCGCGCACCGATCTGATCGACATCACGGGCAGGCAGAGCTTCATCTCCTGTCGCTACAAGGCGACGGGCATCGTGTGGGACCGCAACACGACGACCGGGAAGTACGTCAACCGGGCCTTCACCGCCTCCAAGACCTCGGGCAGCTTCCTGTGCCCGGGATCGGTCACCACCCCGGCCGGTGACGCGTCCATGCTGTTCCACTGAGCGCGAGGCCGGCTCCAGGTCGGTCGGGACCATTCCCGGTCCGGCCCGGAGCCGGCTGCCACGCGCGAGCGGTCGGGTAAGGCCGCTCCGGCCGTCCGCCTCGTGCGCCCGTCCGCTTCCTTCGCTTCCTTCGCTCCCTTCGCCATGACCGCCCACGTGACCGGGGACGACGAGGCCGGCGTCCAGCTGTGAGGATGAGCGCATGAGCCGTCTCCTCCACCTGGACCGCACCCTCGACGAGGTCGACGGACCGCCTTGGCCGCCGCCGCCCTCGCCGACCACCAGCCTGGTCGCGAAGGTCCACGCCCTGCGCCGCCGGCGCCTCGGCGACCTCACCCCGGCCGACCTGCGCACGCTGATCACCCAGAACGTGGGCCTTTCCTACGTACTGCCCCTCGCGGTCCGCCTGCTCCTCGAAGAACCCATGCTGGACTCGTACTTCTACCCCGGGGACCTGCTGCTCGCCGTCCTGGGCCGGCCCGAATCGGTCTGGGTGCTCCTCCCGGGCCTACGGGAGGAGCTGATGGCTGTCGTCCAGGGACTGTCGGAGGAGGAACTGGCCGAACTCGGGACGTACGAGCCGGCGGTGCGGTGGGGCTGAGCGGCCCGGTTCGACGCCGTTCGGTCTCCGCCCCGCCGGGGAGTTCAGGCACATCGCCGCGCGCGAAAAGCGATCCCCGACCGGTCGAACCGGATGGCGGGAGTCCTCGTGTGAGGGGCATGAACACGCCTTCCGTCGGCCTCCGCGCGAGAGCCTCCGAGTACGCACTCCTGCCACTGCGCCTCTTCCTCGGCGCCACCTTCGTCTACGCCGGTGTGGACAAGCTGACCGATCCGGCCTTCCTGTCCGCCAGCGGCGACGGCTCGATCGGCCAGCAGATGGAAGCGGTACGGGACGCCGCGGGCATACCCGCGCTGATCGACGTCTCCCTGACCCAGCCGGTGGCCTTCGGCATGGCGATCGCCCTCGGCGAGCTGGCCGTCGGGCTCGGCGCCCTGGCCGGCCTGCTGACCCGGATCGCCGCCCTCGGCGGTGCGCTGATCTCCCTCAGCCTGTGGCTGACCATGAGCTGGTCGACCACCCCGTACTACTTCGGCGCGGACGTGATCTACCTGCTGGCCTGGACCCCGCTGATCCTGGGCGGCGCGCCGGTCCTGTCCCTCGACGCCCTGCTCCACCGGCGGCGCGGTTCCGCCGGCCGGGCACCCGCCGACTCCGGCGCGACCGTGACGCCCGTCGGATCCCGCGCGGCCGCCCGGCGTGGGCGGACCCGGGCGCGGGCCCGGGTCAGTCCGTGACGGCGGCCGGAACGACAGAGCCCCCGCTCCATCGGTTCAGGAGAGGGGGCTCCGCGTGATCACGAGCGGTCAGAGGGCGCTCTTCGACGCGTTGTCGACGACGCATTCCTTGTACTCGCTGCCGTCGCCCTTGCCGGTGTACGGCGCGGTGGCCTCGGCCTGCTTCGAGGCACCCGCCTTGA
Organism: Streptomyces sp. CLCI03; assembly: GCF_053615355.1. Taxonomy (NCBI): domain Bacteria; kingdom Bacillati; phylum Actinomycetota; class Actinomycetes; order Kitasatosporales; family Streptomycetaceae; genus Streptomyces; species Streptomyces sp. CLCI03. The sequence continues at coordinate 8,106,936 of NZ_CM132132.1, forward strand.
CCGTGAGAGCGGAGACCTTGGCCTGGGTGGGGGTCGCCGCCGAGGTGGCGTTCCCGCGGAACTTCATGCTGATGTTGTAGGTGTAGTCCACCGAGCCGCTGTTGGTGACGGTGATCTTGGCGACGAGGTTCTTGCCCGACGCGTCCATCTTGCACGCGTCGATCCTGATGTCGCGCTCGGCCTTGTTGTTGCCGGATCCGCCGGTGACCGACGGGCTGCCCGTGCTGCTGCCGGTGGTGCCGGTACTGCCGCTCGTGCTGTCGCTGTCGTGGCTGCCACCGGTGGAGCTGCTGGAACCCCCCGAACCACTGGAGCTCGACCCGGAACTGTGGCTGCTGCCCCCGCAGCTGCCGCCGTGGGAGCCACGGGCTCCGGTGAGTGCGAAGATTGCGATGCCGAAGACGGCTACCGCGCGGACATGGCGAAGCTTCACGTCAACCCCGTTGAAATGTCAGTATGTGAGAGGCCCGACTTGATGGGCGCATGACACCTTAACAGCGGATGGCCGCACCTTGATCCACCTGGCCGATGCCCGGTCCGCGTGTCGCGACATGCGGAACGGCATCCCGTCTCGGGCTGCGGCTCCTTGGGCAGGACTCCAATCCGACGCCTCTTCGTGTGCACCGTACGGACCTCCACGGCCGTGTCGTCGGAGGTGTCGGTATCCGAGACGTCGATCGGCCCGGACGAAATCCCTTACGGGGAGAGCCTCTTGGCGCTCGCGGGCGGAAGTCACGCCATGGATCGGTTGCATTCGTACACGAACCTCGGCGAGCCAAGGGTTCGCCATCGAGCCGGTGAGGCCCTCAACAGGTCACTGACTCTTGCGGATCTCGCCGATCCGCTGCGCCAGTGCGTTCGTCTCCGCGATCAGACGCGCGTGCGCCTTCTTCTGCTCCTCGTCACCGCGAGCCTTGAACGGCCCGCTGAAGTGGGGGCGGAGCTGGGTCCACCAGCCGTAGTCGAGCATCGCCCATGCCTGCGGGCACAGCGGGGCGCGCGTCTTGGGCAGGTCGCCGCTGTCGACCAGGGACCGCTGGTACTTCTTCGGGTCGCTCCCGTACAGGTAGCACAGGAAGTTGTAGGCGCGTTGCTGGGTGATGGGGTGGTCGCTCGACAACCTCTCCAGAGTCGGCACGCCCTCCTTGCGGGCGATCTCGTCGAAGAGGATCGCGGCGGCGAGCGACGGGCCCGGCCCGACCTGGTTCACGGTGTAGAAGGAGGCGTAGCCGTCGGCAGCGTCCTCTTCGAGGCCGAGATTGGCCAGGAGGAGCTGGCGTTGCAGGGCGTGGCCCATCTCGTGGCCGAAGACGAACTCCGTCGAGAGCACGGTCAGGTCGTCGGTGTTGTATTCGGACGCGGGAAACTGGGCAGGGCGTTCGACGGTCTTCACGACGTCCGCCAAGGCCTTCTCGATCTCCGCCAGGAACGGCGGCGGGATGAAGATCGTCCTGCCGTCGGGCTGGGTCACGGCGTCGGTGACACCCTCCGGCACGGCGGCGGTGACCTTCACGACCATGTCGTGCGGCAGGGTGAGGGATCGGTTCACCCAGTCGGCCGACCGTTCCAATACGCGGGAGTTCCGGATCAGCGCCACGACCTCCCGGTCGTCCGGTGCGATCGTCGCGGTCTCGTAGACGACGGTGACCCTGCCGGAGCGGGCCGCCTGGGGGCGGGGCCCCGCTCCGGGCCCCTGTCCGGTGTCGTGGGCCTCGCCGGCGCAGCCGGTCATGACGGTCCCGGCCAGGACCAGTACGCCGGACAGGGCGGCGTGCGCCTTCTTCCGGCAGGCGGCGGTGGCGGTGTTCGGCATCCTCGGTCGGCTCCCGTCGGGTGTTCCCGCACCGATCCTCCGGCCGTCCGGCGGCGGCTGCTCGTCGAGCCGCCCGTTCGGGGGACCCCCGAGGGCGCCGGAGCGCCGTAGCCCGGCCCCGGCGCCGCGCGTCACGACCGCCCGGCGCCTGTCACTCGCCCGGGGCGTCGTCGTCCTCCCAGCGCAGCAGGTCGCCCGGCTGGCACTCCAGCACTTCGCAGAGCGCGGCGAGCGTCGCGAAGCGCACCGCCTTGGCGCGGCCGTTCTTGAGCACGGCCAGATTGGCGGGTGTGATCCCCACCCGGTCCGCGAGCTCGCCCACGGACATCTTCCGCCTGGCCAGCATCACGTCGATGTCGACGGCGATCGGCATCAGATGACCTCGTCCAACTCGGCCCGCATCCGCGTGGCTTCGACGTCGCGTGCGACGGCCTGGGTGAGCAGCATCCGCAACACGAGCACGATGAGCGCCACCCCCAGGATGGCCACGCCGATCCCACCCATGATGACGGTGACACCCGGATCTTCCCGCTGCCCCGGTGAGTTGATGGCCGTGACCACGAACCACAGCAGGGAAATCGCCACGATCGCGCCGATCACCACGTCCACGTAGCGGAAGGCCGTGTGGGAGAACACCGTTCCGCGTCGCACCATCGTCACCAGTCGCCATACGCAGACCAGGGCGGCCTGGGCCGCCACCATGCCCAGGACGACGATCACCCGGAGCGGGGTCAGCGGGAGCGACCCGTCCTCCGGGTCGTTCCCACTGATCAACGTCCACACCATGCCCACCTGGACGAACACGGTGCCGCCGAGCACCACCGCGAGCACGGCACGCAACGCATGCACTGCCAGCTTTCCCATGACCCACCCTTCCATCGATTTACGATCGGAATCTATCGAGTTTCGATAGGTGAGGCAAGGGGGTCGCGCGGAGGGGCGACCGGCCTCGGCGCCTCGGCGGTCGGCCACGTTACGTCGCGATGACCGATGCCTGGCGCAGGGAGTCCTCCGTAGCGTCGGTGACGTCACCAGGCAGCAAAGCAAGCAGCAAGCACCAAGCAGCAAGCGAACGAAAGCAGGGCGTGTGCGTAAGCTCACCTACTACGTCGGCACCACCCTCGACGGGTTCATCGCGGGCCCTGACGGCCAGTTCGACTTCTTCCCCTTCGAGGGCGACCTCGCCGCCGCGCTGCTGGCGGAGTACCCGGAGACGATCCCGGCCCAAGGCCGGGAGCCGCTGGGTCTCGACGGGGTCGCCAACAAGCGGTTCGACACGGTCCTGATGGGTCGTGCCACCTACGAGTCCGGTCTCGCGGCCGGTGTCACCAACCCCTACCCGCACCTCAAGCAGTACGTCTTCTCCCGCACACCGGCCCAGCTCGACCCCGCCGTGGAGGTCCTCGCCACGGACCCGGTGGCCTTCGTCCGCGACCTCAAGAAGCAGGACGGGGCGGGCATCTGGCTCTGCGGCGGGGCGAATCTGGCCGGGCAGCTGCTGGAGGAGATCGACGAGTTGATCATCAAGCGCTACCCGGTCGTCATCGGCTCCGGCAAACCCCTCTTCGACGCGCCGTTCCACCCGGACGGCTTCAAGCTCACCGACTCCCGGGTCTTCAACACCGGCGCAGCCATCACCACCTACGCGAAGGAGACGATCATCCCGACACCGATCCGCCCCACCACCGAGGCCGACCTCGACCGCGTCACCGCCGTGACGGTCGACGAACCCGTCGGCTGGATCCCTGCCGACCGGTACCTCCAGGAACTCGACGAGGGCATGTACCGGCCGGAGTGGACCTGGATCGCCGAGCGGGACGGCCGAGTGATCGCCCGGGCCCTGTGGTGGGGCCGGGCGACCAGCGAGCACCCGATCGCGCTGGACTGCCTGCACGTCGACCCCTCCGTCGCCGACCGGGCGGCGCTCGGGGCCGAGCTGATCAGCGCGGGCCTGCGGGCCTTCGCCGAGCAGGGCGCGACCAAGCCCCCGCTCTACAACCTGACCCTGCCGAACGGCTGGCGCGAGGACCCGGCCACGGCCGCGGCCGCCGACTGGCGGCGGGACGCCGCGCTGGCGGCCGGACTGACCGACGTGGTCGAGCGTCTGCGCCTGGAATGGACACCCGAGGCCGGGCTCCCCGCCTCCAGCGGCCGCCTCGTCTTCACCGAGGGCACGGACGAGGAGTTCCTGGACGTCTTCCGACGCATCGCGGTGGGCAGCCTGGACGGGGAGACCCGCCGGAACCTGGTGGCGATGGGCGCGGAAGCCACCGCCCGCGAGGAGGTGGACTTCTACCTCAGCTGCCCGGGAGAACGCTCGTGGTGGCGCATCGCCCGCACCCACGACGGCCAGGTCGCCGGGCTGGCCCTGCCCTCCGCGACGCCGTACAACCGTAACGTCGGCTACCTCGGCGTCGTCCCCGAGCTGCGCGGACAGGGATACGTCGACGACGTACTCGCCGAGATCACCCGGGTGCAGGTGGAGGCCGGGGCCGAGCTGATCACCGCCACGACCGACACCGACAACGCGCCGATGGCCGCCGCCTTCGCCCGGGCCGGCTATCGAACCGCCCAGACCAGGCTGATCTGGTCCGCGCCGGAGCCGAGTCCCGCCTCATGACGCCAACAGGTCGGCGAGTTCGGTGCGGGACCTGACGCCCAGCTTCGGGAAGGCGCGATAGAGGTGGTGCCCGACCGTGCGCGGGCTCAGGAAAAGCCGCGCTCCGATCTCCCGGTTGCTGGCACCGGCCGCCGCCAGTCGAACCACCTCGCGCTCCTGCGGGCTCAGCACACTGATCGGCCCGTCCTCGCGCTCCGTCAGGCCGGTCTCCCCACCCGCGGCGCCGAGCTCCGTCCGGGCCCGGTCGGCCCAGGGCCGGGCATCCAGCCGTTCGAAACCGTCGAGAGCGGCGCGCAACTGCTCCCGGGCGTCGATGTGGCGGCGCAGGCGGCGCAGCCACTCCCCGTACAGCAGCGCCGTACGCGCCCGGTCGTACGCGCTGCCGCCCTCGTGCAGGGCCAGCGCCGCGACGAACCGCTCCTCCGCCTCGCCGTCCGGTCCGGTCAGCGCCTGGCAACGGCGGGCGGACGCGGCGAGGCCGGTCCGTCCCAGCGCGGTCGCCCACTCCCCGAGCGACCGGGCCGCGTCCGTCGCCCGCTCCGGGCGGCCGGCCCGTACCGCGGCCTCGACCAGATCGGGCAGCAGGGGCAGGCGGAGCAGAGGGTGCGTCACCTCCCCGCAGGCCGCCTCCAACTGCTCCAGAGCCGCCTCCGCCCGGCCCAGGCCGAGTGCGAGCAGGCCCCGTGCCCACAGGGCGTCCGCCGTCCCCCGCCCCACCCCGCGCGGGAGCGTGTACGCCAGCGCCTCGTCGGTCAGGGTACGGACCCGTTCCTCCTCGCCCCTGACGGCGGCCGGCATCGCCAGAGCGGCCCGTAGGTGGGCGGCCCGGTGGGCCAGGTCGTAGTACTCCGCCAGCTGGAGCGCCTCGACGGCCCGTGCCGAGGCCTCGTCATGGTGGCCCAGCGACAGCTCCGTCTGCACCAGCAGATGCAGCGCGGTGGGCAGCCAACCACTGACACCCTGGTCGCGGCAGTGCGCGACGACGCCCACGGCGGCCTCCCGGGCTGCCGCGTGCTCACCCGTCAACTGCAGGTAGATCCCCGTCATCAGGCGGTCCATCACGCCCTCGGCCGGCGTGTCCACGAGCGTACGGACCGCCTCCAGCGCGCCGGGCACGTCACCACCGAACAACCCGGCCGGTACGGCCAGCACCGGTAGGGCGGGGGAGCGGAGCGCGATCTCCTCGATCAGCGAGGCGTCCCCGGCGGAGAACGCCGCGTGGACCGCGTCCGCCAGCAGCGAGCCCGTCATGTCCGGGCGCTCGACGCCCGTCAGGTCCGCGCTGTCGACCAGGATCCGGGCCGCCCTCTCCGGCCTGCGATAGCCCAGCTCCACCACGGCCCGGGCGCGCGCGAAGCTCGCCGCCACGCCGGGATCCTCCAGCGGCAGCGGCACCTGGTCGGCCAGCGCAGCGCACCGCTCGTCCTGTCCGGCATCGGCGGCCCGCTGCGCCGCCGACACCAGCCGTCGCGCCCGCACCCGCGGATCCGCGGTGAGCTGGGCGGCACGCTCGTACGCGGCGGACGCGGACGCCATCGCCTGCCGACTGTCGGCCCACTCGGCGACCCGCTCCAATTCCTCGGCGACCCCCTCGTCGGGGCCCGTCGAGGCGGCGGCCAGATGCCAGGCCCGTCGGTGGGCCTGGCCGGCCTCGCCGAGCGCCTCGGCCAGGGCCCGGTGCGCGGCGATCCGCCGGGCGAGCGGGGCGCCCTGGTAGGCGGCGTACCGGACCAGCGGGTGCCGAAACCGCAGCGCTTGCCCGGACAGCAGGAGGAACCCGGCGCGCTCGGCCGGCTCCAGGTCCTCGACCGCGGAGCCGAGCCGGCCCGCGGCACGCAACACCACGGTGAGGTCCCCGGTGTCGTCGGCGGCGGCCACCAGCAGCACCACCTGAGCGGCCTCGGGCAGCCGCCGGAGTTGTTCCAGGAACCCGTCCTGGAGCCGGACCGGCAGTCCGGCGGCCGCGTCGGGCAGCGCGGACGGGCCCAGCCGGCCGGCGCGTTGGGCCGGAGCGAGGGCGGCGGACAACTCGATCAGGGCCAGGGGGTTGCCCCGGGCCTCCTCGATGACGCGGTCCGCGACGTACGGCGGCAGACCTGGCACCAACGCGGCGGCATCCTCCCGGTCCAGGCCTTCGACCAGCAGTGGGGGCAGCCCCTTCACGGCGGCACCGGGAGCTCCGTCGCGGACGGCGAAGAGCATCACCACGCCCTCCGCCCGCAACCGGCGCGCCGCGAAGGTCAGCATGTCCACCGACGGCTGGTCGAGCCACTGCGCATCGTCGACCAGGCACAGCAGCGGGCCGTCCGCCGCGGCCTCCGCAAGGAGCGTGAGAACCGCGAGCCCGACGTTGAAACGATCCCGCACACGGTCACTGCTGAGGCCGAACACCGAACGCAGAGCGGCCGCTTGGGGCTCCGGCAACGCGTCGACCAGGTCCATCACCGGCAGGAAGAGTTGGTGCAGACCGCCGAAGGCCATCTCCATCTCCGACTCGATGCCCTCGACCCGCAACACCCGCGCACCGTGCGCCTGCCCGGCCGCGTGGTCGAGCAGCGCGGTCTTCCCGATGCCGGCCTCTCCGTGCAGCAGCAGGACACCACTCGTCCCCTGGCGGGCGTCCGCGAGCAACTGCTCGATCCGCTCCCGCTCCGTGTACCGCCCCCGCACGACCTACCCCGTCCCGCCCTCGTGTACCGACCACCCCGCCGGGGCCCGGCGGGCCACGCGACAGCCTCCGGAGACTATCCCGACGATCATCACCCCACCCGCACCAGGGCCACCCCGTCGGCCCCTGACCAGCTTCGACACCGCGGGAAGACCCGCCTGACGGCGTCCGCGGGAGCGGGCGGCACGGCCGAGACCCCTGCCCGGTCTCGGCAGGGGTTGGTCGGTGGTGTGCGTGGGGGTGGGTTACGCCTTGGGTGCCGGGGCGGGCGCGGGCGCGGGCGCCGGTGCCGGGGCGGGGGCCGGGGCGGGCTTGTCGGTCTTGTGTTCGCAGTAGACCTTGCCTTGGTAGAACTTGCAGCCGGGCATGTTCTCGACGTCGCGGACCTTGTTCTTGCCGTTCTGGTGCTTCTGGTTCTTCTTGCTCTTGTTCTTGCCCTTGTCGTCGGTGTGTCGCTTGTTGTCCCGGTGGTCCTGCGTGGTCGTGCCCGCGGTGGTGGCCGTGGCGGCGAAGGCGCTGGTGGGGATCAGTACGCCACCTCCGACGATCGTGGCGGAGACGGCGATCATCGCGAAACGCTGCTTGCGGGAGGTGCGGACCATCGGAATGACTCCTTGTGCGGGGCGGGGGAGAGGGGTTCGGTTTCCCGAGAAAGTCGGGCGATATGCCTGTTTTGTTCTCTGGTTAAAAGACTGACCCGGGACCTTCATGAAGCTGTCCGTCGACTGTCACAGGCGCGTGACGGGCCCCATCCCTGCTCAGGCCGGCGTTTATGCGGCGGTGGCCCACCTGCGGGCCCTGGCCTGCCGACGCAACTCCGCCCAGGTGCCGCGCGCGCCGCCGGACTCCGCCCAGTGGGGGTGGGTGTGGAGTCGACAGGACAGGGTGATCAGGCGCCGTCGCAGTGGCGTGGCGCCGACTCCCGCGGGCACCTTCGCCAGTGCTGTGTAGGTATCGAGCCACGCCGCCTGGAGTGCGACCAGGTCGTCGGGGAAGCGGAAGGGTTCCATCCATCTAATGAAACATGTGTTCGAATATCTGTGCGAGTCTTCTCCGGTCGGGACGGGCTGCCGAGTGTGGCTGAGCATCGCAGTCGGTGGATGAGGGCTTGAGCCGGCGGGGCTGTGCGCCGTGAGGCCGAGTCCTGGGCCGACGCCATGTCGTATGCCCTTGTCCAGCAGTACGGGCGTTGGACCGTGGGGTGGCGCTGGTCGCACGACGAGGGGGATTTCGACGGTGGACCGATAGGAAACTGGTGCTGTCCAAGGAATCTGATCCTGCACTCGATACGGATCCCGACTCCTGCCCAGGCCCGCTCCCCGTGATCCTCAGCTGCGGAGGGTGCGCTGACGGGCCTCGGCCGCATGGTCGCGAACGTACGGGTCGGCATCTGCGGCCAGCTGGTCGAGCACGGCCGAGGTCGCGAGGTCTGTGGGCTCCGAGGCGGGAAAGCGGCCCAAGGCGATCGCGACCCAGGCACGGACACGGGCGTCGTCGTCGTTCGCGAGCAAGCGGATCTTCCGCAGGGTTCTGGGTTGCTGAAGGAAGCCGAGGGAGCTGAGGACGGAGATGCGCACGTGCGGGGAAGGATCGTCCAGCAGGTGCAACAGCAGGTCGACGGCCGCCGGTTCTGTCTTGTGACTGCCGAGCGTGCCCACGACCGCGCTGCGGATTTCTTCGTCGGAGTCCTTCGCGGCGTGGGCCAGCAGGTCGAGATCAGCGGGTTCGGGGACGAAGCCGAGCAGCCAGATCGCCGCCTTGCGAAGGTCCTCATCGGCCCCAACGGCGCACGGCAGGAGGATTTCGCGCGCGGCAGTCGGGTCCTCCTGTGCGAGTTCATGGATCGTCGTCGAGAGAGAGTCCTGGTCGTCACCCAGATCGCGGGAGAAGGCCCGTAGCAGGGCCGCCAGTGACGTGCGGCCGGCGGTCTCGGCCAGAATCCGGGCGAGCACATGACGGGCGTACCAGTTGCCCGCTTCCACGGCGGCTGCGAGATGCCGTTCCAGGTAAGGAATCAGCTCCCGCCGCCGGGCGGCCACGAGCTCCTCTTCGATGTCTGCAAGGTCGTCGAGGTCGCAGTCCGGATCCATGAGTCCGGCCGCCAGCTCATCAAGGCGCAGGGTGAGATCCTCCGCTGCCCGTCGGTCTTCCAACCGGTCCTCCTCGTGTCGTTCAGACCGCCCCGAGCCCGCCGCTACGGGTCTCCCCGCTCGCGCTGCAGGCTCACGGAACGGATTATCCGACAGGCCTCTGACAACGGAGTTCGGTGCAGCCGGCTCACTCTGTCCGGACTGTTCGGGGACGACGCCATCGCGTTCCGCGGAGATGCCGATGATTACCGAGCGGACCGGATCTGCGGCGTCCCCGTGCCGGCCTCTCGGTGGGCAGGGTTCCGCCGCGCCATCGGCACCTGCGGCGGCTGACCTGCCGGGACGCCCCGCGGCCCGTCCAGGCTCCGGGTCATGGACATGGGCGAGCGGTGGGCGAGGTACGAGGCGCTTCGGGGGCCGGGCAGCGCTCCGTACGGGTCGCCGCCCCGCTGCCCGGCGAGCGGGCTACCGCCACGGCGGAGCCACGGGAAGGGGTGCAGGACCTGTACCGGGTGCCGGGGCAGGCCGAACGGACCTGGGACGTCGCAGTGGCCTCGCCCGACCCCCACGCGATGCCCTACGCCGAGATGACGGCGGACGGCTCCTCGGACGAGGGTGATGTCCTCATCGACGTCCTGCTGGACAACGGCACCGTCGTCGCGGTCGCCTGGGCATGCGTCGACGAGGTCCCCTTCACCGTCGGCGGCGGCCTGACCGACGACGACGCGGACTTCGCCCTCCGGGACCTGCACGCGCATGTCCACGAACGCCCCGTTCCGGACCTCCGCGGCCGGCTCGCGGCGATCGTCCAGCGCGGCCTGCTCAGCGCCGCCGAGCCCGGCGACGGCGCGTACCCCGACGGCGACTGCTACCTCCACGTCACCGATGACCTGCGACTGGGAGCCTTCGGCCACCCCTGGGAGCAGACGCTGACCGTCCGGGGGTCGCGGCTGCTCGCCGCCGTCGAGGAGGAGCTCACCGCGCTGCTCGGAGAACCGATCGGGCGCCGGGACCGAGGGCGAACGCCCCGTGCCGTCGGCGGACCGACTTCACGGGGCGTAGCTCGGCGCGGCCGTCGTCCGGGTGGCCGGCGGCCACCGCCGCCAGCTACCGGCTGAGAGACCTCAGCGCCGCCGCGTCGTACGGCTTCAGCTCGTCGAAGCGGTTGCCGAGGACCTTCGCGGCCCAGTGCGGGTCCTGCAGCAGTGCCCGGCCGACGGCGACCATGTCGAACTCGTCGCGTTCCATGCGGTCCAGGAGGTTGTCGATGTCGCCGAGCGCCGCACCCTCGCCCACGAAGGCGCGGATGAAGTCGCCGTCCAGGCCGACCGAGCCGACGGTGATGGTCGGGCGTCCGGTGAGCTTCTTGGTCCAGCCCGCCAGATTCAGGTCCGAGCCCTCGAACTCCGGGATCCAGTAGCGCCGGGTGGAGGCGTGGAACGCGTCGACGCCGGCCGCCGCCAGCGGGGCCAGGATCGCCTCCAGCTCCTCCGGGGTCTGCGCGAGCCGGGCGTCGTAGGCCTCCTGCTTCCATTGCGAGTAGCGGAAGATCACCGGGAAGTCGGCCGCGACGCGCTCGCGGACCGCGGCCACGATCTCCGCGGCGAACTTCGTACGGGCCACCGCGTCGCCGCCGTAGGCGTCCGTGCGGCGGTTGGTCCGCTCCCACAGGAACTGGTCGAGCAGGTAGCCGTGGGCGCCGTGCAGTTCGATGCCGTCGAATCCGATCCGCTCGGCCTCCGCGGCGGCGTCGGCGAACGCGCCGATGACGTCGTCGAGGTCGGCGCTGGTCATCGCCTTGCCCGTTCCCTCGGTGCCGTCGACGCGGATGCCGGAGGGGCCGACGGCGGGCGCGTCGACGTACGGTGCCTCGCCCTGCTTGCGCACCATGCCTATGTGCCACAGCTGGGGCACGATCGTGCCACCGGCCTCGTGCACGGCCGCGGCCACCTTCGACCACCCCGCGAGCTGGTCCTCGCCGTGGAACCGCGGTACCCGGTCACTCTGCCCCGCGGAGTCGTGGCCGACGTAGGTGCCCTCGGTGACGATCAGGCCCACACCCGCGGCGGCCCGGCTGGCGTAGTACGCCTGCACGTCCTCGCCGGGCACGCCGCCGGGGGAGAACATCCGCGTCATCGGAGCCATCGCGATGCGATTGGGGACGGTCAGGCCGTTCAGCGTGACGGGCCGGGACAGGATCTCGGCCGCGCGGGAGGCGGTGGACGTGGTGACGGTCATGCGGGTCCTCCGGGTGGAAGCTGTGGCTCGTCGGAGTGACAACGAGAAGTGCATAGTACACACGTTATGTATCATGCATATTGCCGCGGGCGGCCGGGCAGAGGTCCACCGGGCCGCGGCTCGGCGATAATGAAGCGTCGGAAGGAGCGGGAGGCGTGGTGCTGGAGAAACTGGAGCGGGAGCTGATGCTGCTCTCGCGGCACCAGGTGCTGGCCCGGCGCGAACGCGACCCCGACCGCCTGGAGCGGTCGGCGTACCTGCTGCTCAGTCGGATCGACACGCAAGGCCCCATGTCCATAGGGCAGTTGGCGGAGGCCTTCGGGCTCGACACCTCGACCGTGAACCGTCAGACGGCCGCACTGCTGCGCTGCGGACTGGCCGAGCGCGTCGCGGATCCGGACGGCGGCATGGCCCGCAAGCTGCGCATCACCGCGGAAGGCGGGCGGCGGCTCGCCGGAGACCGTGAGGTCAACCAGTCCTGCCTGGCCCGAGTGGTCGCCCACTGGTCGCCGGAGGAGGTGCGGGAGCTGGAGGACGTCCTGGTCCGGCTCAACCGCAGCGCCGAGGCCCTCGAAGGGCGGTACTGGCCGCGCACGGAGGACACGGACGGCGACGACAATCGCCCCGCCTGCCACCCGCCGGTCCCACAGGAACCCGCGATCCCGGCCTCCTCCAACGCGGCCCCGGCCCCGGACCCGGCGTCGGCCCCGGCCCCGGCCCCGTAGGAACCGCCCGTGCTTCGGGCGGCGCACAGCCCCGGCGTGCTGCGGCGTACCCGGGGCGGCGCGCCGTCACGGCACCCGCCCTCTCCGCACGCGCGACCGGCAGGCGAAACCGGCACGCGAAGGACCCCGGCACCGCCGGGGCCCTGGTCCGCAAGAACAGAGAGGCCGCCCACGCCCGGGGCGATCAAGTGATCGGCTGCGAGGTTCCGTCGGGCAGCGCGCAGGTTTCCGAGGCGTACGGGCGTGCCGTGATCTGTCCGCCCGCGGCCGTGCATTCGTCTCTGGTGATGTTCGGAGACGAGGCCGCCTCTGCGCTGACGGCGCCGAAGGCGCTCATGCCCGCAAGGGTTGCCGTGGCCAGGGCGAGGCCCAGGATTCTTCGCGTTCGCATGACTTCCTCCTCCTCTCAGGCGCCTTCGTCGGCCTTCGGGAAAGAAGAAGCTCCGGGCGACGGCGCCCTCCTCCTCAGCATGGCCGCTGCGCGTGGGGCCCGCGAGGTGGGGTGGCATCGTGCCCGGGGGGTGACCGCCCGATCCCGGAGAGCAGCAGGAGGTCTGCTGGAGGGACGACGACCACAGCCCCGAGATCAGGATCGAGCCCCACGACGAAGAGCACGAGTGTGTCGCCGTCCGCATCGAGGACCTGGGCCGGTCGTGCGTCTCCGTCGTCCTCCCCGTCGGCCTCGATGGAGGATGGATCGACCGGCAGAGAAGCCTTCTCGACCTCGTGCCCGAGCAGTGGCCGAGCGAGGTCCTGGAGTCCTCGCCGGGCGTCTACGAGTGGCGGCGCTGAGCGAGCCGTGAAGAGAAGAGGCGACGCCGGCAATCCGTGTGCATGAGGCTGTGGGTGTGGGGCAGGCGGGAGTGCGGGTAAGGAAGGGCGCCGAGGGGAACGACTCGCCGCCCACTCTCGACCGGAGGAGTTGTTTCCGCGTGACTGAGCATGTGTGGGGTTTCAAGTCGACCGCCGGCTATCTGGTCGGTACCGATATGACGGGTTTCGAGGTCGAGGCGACCGATGGGACCGTCGGCAAGGTCGACAGGCACTCCGACGAGGTCGGTGACGCCTATCTGGTGGTGGATACGGGTGTGTGGATCTTCGGCAAGGAGGTCCTGCTGCCGGCGAGCGTCGTGGTCCGGATCGACGCGGCCGAGCGCAAGATCTACGTCGACCGTACGAAGGGCCAGATCAAGGACGCCCCGGAGTTCCACCGCGAGCGCCACCTCGGTGACGCCGCCTACCACGAGAACCTCGGTGCGTACTACGGCCTCGGCCTCCCGTACGGCGGCCCCCTGGCCTGATCCGCAACGGTCGGAGGCAGGCCCGGCTCCGGGCCGGTATCCGGCGATGGGGGCCCGAACTCGACGAGTTCGGGCCCCCGTCCCGTGCCCTGCCACGAGAAGCCCGGGCAGATCTCCCGGCACTGAGCCGCTCGACGCACCGGGCGCCTACGGTCGGCCGCCGGCTAGGCCGTCTCTTTCGGATCTTGCCGGGCCCGGCCCGCCCGGCACGGCACCTCATCCCCCAGACTCCGTCCGGGGGGACCCCCAGGTTGTCGGGGCGCTCGAGTACGTCCGGTACACGAGCGCCCCTCCGCCTTGCGAGGCACCGCACCGGACGACCCGGGCTCGACCGACAAGATTCGAAAGAGACGACCTAGCCCGGCTCCGACACGAAGCGGACGGGGCGCCGGGGGAGTTGTGCCGCGATCGGGGTGAGGGCCGGACCGTCGAGGATCGAAGGGCATCTCCACGTCCACCCCGAACCGGTCCCGATGGCCCGTGACCACGCGGCGCACCGACTGGAGGAACGCCGGTCGGTCGTACGGTGCGGTCGCACCCTCGCTCACCGGCGCACCCCGAGCGATCCTTCAATCTCCTTACGTCGCAGGTGGTTTGCCCGGACGGGTGGAGCGGCTTCCCGGCCGCCCTGCGATCATGTGCGCATGGATACGGGGGATCTACTCATGGCCGCCGAGCACCGGGCGCCTCTCGGCGGCGTCGGGTCGGTTCCGCGTTTCTCACGGCGGCCGCGGTGCTGGCCGGGCTCGCCGCGCTGACCGTAGTGGTCGTGGTGCTGCCAGGGCTGGTGGTCGAGCGCGATCTCGGCGGAGCCAGGATCTCGGCCGCCGAACGGCTCGGAGCTGTGAACAACGTACGCACGACGCTCGTGCAGGCGGTCGGCGGCGCTGTCGTCCTCTTCGGCGCGTACGCCACCTGGCGGCAGTTGAGGGTCAACCAGGAGGGGCTGAACGCCACCCGGGAGGGACACCTCACCGACCGCTTCAGTCGGGCGGTCGACCAGCTCGGCAGCGAGAAGACGGACGTGCGGATCGGTGGCCTCTACGCACTGTGGCGGATCGCGGACCATTCGGCTCACGACCGGGAGGCGGTCATCTCGATCAAGGCCGCGTTCCTCCGGACCCACCTGCCATGGCCCCCGCAAGGTCAGGACTCTCCGGCGGCGGAAGCCTCCATCAACTCCGTGCCTCCGCTGGAGACCCGCGCCCTGGATGCGCAGGTGGCGCTCACCGGCCTCGGGGTCCTGTGCCGGGAACGCCGGCCCGACTGGCTCAACGTCAGCTACACCGACCTGCGGCGGGCCGACTGCGACGGACTGTGGCTGCACCACGTCAATTTCGACGGCGCGTGTTTGGAAGCTGCGAGTATCTACCAGGTCAACCTGACCAAGGCGTCGCTGATGGCGGCGAACATGCGGCACGTCGAGCTCGGGACGTCGATTCTCCACCAGAGCCGCTGCATCGAAGCCGACCTGCGCGGCGCTCGTATGGTCAGGGCCGACCTCCGCGAGGCCGACTTCTCCGGAGCCGATCTGCGGGAGGCGAATCTGCGCAAGGCTCGGGGCCACGGCACCACATTCACCGGCGCGGATCTGAGACTGGCCGATCTACGGGGAACCGACCTCACCGGGGCCGACCTGACGCGGGCGAAGTTGGAGGGCGCCCTGGCGAGCGACGTCACCGTCTGGCCGGCGGGATTCGACGTTCAGGCGGCCGGGGTCGTCATGGTCGAGGACCCCGGTGCCGAGCCGAGCATCCTGCTGCAAGCGGCCGCGCTCGCGAGGAACGTCCCACCCCTGCAGTCGGCCTGACCCGACCGGACAGGTCCGCGCGCGGGCCGGAGCGGGTGCCCCCGGCCCGCGCACGCGCCTCAGGCCACCGCGCCGGCGACCTCGGTGCGGCCGTCGGGGACGCCGGCGATCGTCACGATGACCTGCTCGCGGACGGCCTCGCCGAGCACGTCGGCCAGCGCGTCGGTGGTGGCGGCGATCAGGCGGGCGGGAGCGTCCGGGACCTCGGGCAGGTGATACGCGGCCTCGCGCATGCTGAGGGTGACGAGAGGCGCGTCGTCGTCGGTCGGGTTGCCGCCGATACCCCGGCGGTGCTGCGGGATGCCGATCAGATCCACCCCGGCGAGGCGGCGGAACTCCTTGCCGTAGACGGCGCCGACCGCATCGGCCAGGGCGCTGATCAGCTTCGGTTCGACCGTCCCGTCGAGGGCTTCTTCCCGGATGTGCACGATGAAGTGCGGCATGGCGGCAACTCCGTTCACGTCGATACGTATGATGGAGAGCAACTTGCTTTGAAAGCAAAGCAAAATATCTTTGAGGTCAAAGGTAACTGTGGAAGGGTGTGCGATGTCAAGGCCCGAGGGGCTCGACGCCGGCGACGGCGGGAAGGACGGGAAGGACGGGAAGGGCGGCGAGAACGAGGCCGATGACGCCGTCCGGGCCCTGTTGCTGCTCATGCCGCGGATGGTGGGCCGGGTCAAGAAGATCCCCGTACCCGAAGCGCTGCGGTCCTTCGCGCTGGCGCCGCGCCACCTCTCGCTGCTCTCCTACCTGCTCTTCGACGGGCCGATGACCGTGAACGAGCTGGCGGCCCGACTGCAGGTCGCGCCGACCACGGTGAGCCTGTTGGTCGGCGACCTGAGCCGAAAGGGCATCCTGGAACGGCGCGAGGACGAGGCGGATCGACGTCGTCGGATCATCGGCATCGCGGCCGACCAGCAACCCGCGATCACCGCCTGGCTCGCCCCGGGTGCGGCCGCGTGGCGCAAGGCGCTGGCCCCCCTGACCCCGGATCAGCGGCAGCTGTTCGTCGATACGTTGCTCGCGTACGAAGCCGCGGTCGGTGGCGAGGAGCACGGCTGAGCCGAGCCCGTGGGCCAGGTGGAGCCGGACCGGACCGTGGTGACGACGGGGGCCCGCTGCTGGGGCTCGGTCCTGCCTCCACGGAAACGGAACGCTCAACTGCCCACCGGGGTACGGCACATCAGGCCATTCGTGTGGCGGGTACCATCGCGTGGTCCTGCCCTCCACCCATGCCTGGAGACCTCCCCCCCATGAACCACCCCCACGGCTTCTCCCTCTCCCGCCGCGGACTCATACGCACCGGTGTCGGCGCCTCACTCGCCGTGCTGGGGCTCGGCGCCGGCGCCCAGGCCGCTTCGGCCGACGTGACCGCGACCAAGCGGTTCGACCTCTCGGAGCCGTCGTACGACCTGTTCCGCTCCAAGGACACGCACGGTGCGCGGGTCCAGCAGAGTTTCGCCTTCGACTGGGAGAACAAGTTCCTCTTCGTGGCGACCAAGCGGAGCGGAAGTGCGGAGTCCGATGGCGACCTGTGCATCAACAAGATGGACTTCGACGGGAACTTCATCTCGTACATGCACCTCGACGGCTTCGGCCACGGCGTCGCCTTCGCCGCGTTGCCGAGCGGTTCCGGCACCGAGCTGTGGATCGAATGCGCCGCGAACACCAAGGGGTTCGGCACCGCGCTCGCGCCGATCACCTACAAGGCCAACACCACCCTGGGCTCGCCGGCCGCCGTGGCCGCGTACCAGCCGATCGCCGGAGCCACCGAGTACACCTGCTCCGTCGACCCCGTTCACCGGCGCATGATCGTGCGCTACCACACCAGCGGTGGCAAGCGCATCGCCGTCTACCCCCTCTCCGCCTTCGAGACCCGCAACTTCGGTACACCGCTCGTCGACTTCAAGCAGCCGACGATCTCCGGCACCGCGCAGGGCTACGCGCTCTACGGCTCGTACATGTACTACCTGACCGGCGACGCGTACCCGGGCGACGGCACCCCGACCGGTGACGGCAACACGTACGTCACCAGCGTCGACATCAACACGGGCGCCGTGAAGCAGGGCCCCGTCCTCACCAAGGCCGGCTCCACCCTCCACCACCGCGAGCCCGAGGGCCTGGCCGTCTACCGTACCGACGCGGGCGAGGCCCGCCTCTTCATCGGCTTCGCCACCGGCCTGGAGGGCGACCGGCGCTCCAGCATCTTCTACAAGAACGCCCTGATCTGACCCCGCTGTCCGCCCGGTGACCGTCGACCGGTCGGTGGTCGGCCGGGCGGCCGGCCGACGTGCCGACCTGGCGAAATCGCGTGGCGACCTCGCCCAGGATCGGCCAGGGGTGCGGGGTGATGAGCTACCACGACGAAACGTCCCGCACCCTGGCCTACGCCTCCCACGACTGCCTCGAAGGCCTGCTGCAACGAGGTCGCGGCCTGGGCGCGATACGGGCGCGCCAGGATCCCCACGAAGCCGCCGCGCACGTGTACGACGGGATCCGCCGGGACTGGAAGTGGGACCACCAGACCGACACCCGTTATCTCTACCAGGCACGGCTGATCAACGACCTGGGTCTGTCGCCGACCCCGGTCGTCGACCAACTGGCGGGGGACGAGGAGGAATGGTCGCGGGCCGCCGACGTGCTGGAACTGCTCGCCCTCGCCGGTTCGCACGAAGCCAGGGAGGGGCTGCGCGCCTACGTACGACAGGGCCGGCACTGGGCCCGCGTACTGGAGTCCGTCGCGGACCGCTGGCCGGCCGCATGGTGGGAGGACCTGGGCGATGTCGCGCGAGCCCGGATCGGCGGGGAGGAGGAGGCTTTGTGGTCCTCCGAGCCGTGGAGCCGGTTCGGGATCGACGTGCCGGGCCACCGGACTCCTCCGCGACCCTCGCTGGACGGGCTCAGCGACGAGGAGCTGCTCGCACTGCTGGCCGCCGACGGTACGGAGCCCCAGGCGAAGGTCGACGCACTGCGGGCGCTGACCGACCGGGCGCCGGCCGAGGAACTCATCCCGCTCGTGCCGTCACTCGGCGCCGCGAACGACACTCGGCCCCTGCCGTTCCTCCGACCGGCGGTCCGTCGCCTGGGATCCCGCGCCGTGCCGGCAGCTCGCGTGTGGGCCGCGGACGAGCGGGAGTGGCCGGCCCGGTTGGGGACGGACATCCTTGATGAGCCCCCTGGTCCCGAGGCGCTACCGGGGCTCCTGGCCGAACTCACCGACCAGTGGGAGGCACGCGCCTGGTGCGGTCCGGACGTGACAGCGAAGCAACTGGCCCGCTTCGGATCCGACGCCGCCGACGCCGCACCCGTCCTTCGGGCCTACTGGCTGCACACCCCGCACTCGTACGAACGGGCCGACTACCTGCGAGCGCTCACCGCGATCGCCCCGACCGGCCTGGACGACGCGT
This sequence comes from Streptomyces sp. CLCI03, assembly GCF_053615355.1. NCBI lineage: Bacteria > Bacillati > Actinomycetota > Actinomycetes > Kitasatosporales > Streptomycetaceae > Streptomyces > Streptomyces sp. CLCI03. The sequence continues at coordinate 8,125,608 of NZ_CM132132.1, forward strand.
ACATCGAGTCGCTGTGGGACTGCGAGGAGAGGGCGCGGCTGCTCGGCATCGCCATGGCACCGCGGCGGCCGCGGACCACGGAGCGCATCGCCGTGCTCCGCGACGACCCGATGGAGACGACCGAGGTGCGCGCGGCCGCCGCAGCTCGACTGACCGCCACGGCCGGCCCCGACCTTCCCTGATCCGCCCGGCGCGCTACGCGCCCGGCGCCCGGTAGCGGACTCCCTCGGCCTTGCGCAGGGCGTCCATGGTTTCGTCGACGGTCAGCAGGACTGTCGTCTCGAACGAAGCAAGCGCGCCACCTCCACTGATCGCCAGGGCGACCGCGGCCATGGACACGTTGTCGGGGGCCTCCCACAGGTTGTAGCCGTCGTGCGTGCCGAAGGCGTACCAGAAGCCGTGCAGCTTGCCGCCGACGGACTCGATGTACGCCTGAGCGGCCTTCGAACGATCCTCGGGACGGACGCTCAGCCTCGCCCACGTCTCGGGCGTGTAGCTGAACCTCGACAGATAGAGCGGCATCAGGTCTCCCTTTCCTCCCTCCCAGGAATGCCCCGGCGGGACGCGACATGCGCCGACGCGGCCCACGTGTCCCCCGAACGACGTCCGATCCGCCTCCATCCTCACCAGCCCCCTGACCCGGAGGGGCGGCTACCCGGCTCGGTCGAGCGTGACCTCGATGTCGATCGGCGTGGAGCGCCACATCGCGCTGAGGAGCGGGTCCTGGTCGATGAAACGGCGTGTGGCCGCGAGAGCCTCCGCTCTGGTCGACGATGAAGCCGTCCCCGTCGTCCTCAGGCCCCTCGATGCCCTCCACCGGCACCTGCAAGAACTCCTCGAAGGCGGCCCACGCCGCCTCCATGGTGCAGGCGCCGACGGCAACGCCGTGCCTTCCCAATATCTGCTCGAACGCCGCGGCGCCGGACCGCCAAGAGAGGGACATGGCGCCAGGCTAGCCGCACCGATCATCCCCTCCCGGCCGGGAAGCGTCCTGGTGCCGCATCGGACGACGCTCGCCCCGCAGCGCGCTGGAAGTCCTGCCGAAATGATCTCCGGCGCGGCCGAAGGTGGTCCCTTCCTGGCCCCGGAGGGCTGCTTGGGCGGACGCGGAGTCAGCGTCTGGAGTTGGGCCCTTCGCGGCCTGCTCCGGGGGCTTCAGCAGCCCGCACCAGCCGTCGCAATAGGCGGTCTGACCTGGTCTTTCATCGGCATCATTCCTATGATCGATCTCGGTCGAAAGGGGGGCCGGATGGACCGGACCGTACGCACCGTCGAGGACGTTCTCGCGCTCCTGGACGGGCTCTTCACCTCTGAATCCGAGGCCGGTCGCTCGGCGACCGGCGACGGCAAGGGCTTCTGGGACCACTTCTACGCCGACCGGTCAAGGCCGGTCCCGTTCTTCGTGGCGAAGCCGGACGAAAACCTGGCCGCCTACCTCGACCAGGGCCTGATCGCTCCCGGTCGAGTCCTGGACCTGGGGTGCGGGCCGGGCCGCAATGCCCTCTACCTCGCATCGCACGGCTTCGAGGTGGACGCCGTCGACCTCTCTCCCGTTGCCGTCGCCTGGGGCGAGGACCGGGCTCACGAGGCCGGAGTCGACATCCGCTTCCTGCGCGGTGACGCCTTCACCCTCCCCGCCACCGAATTGAGCGGCCCGTACGATCTGGTCGTCGACTCAGGGTGCTTCCACCACCTACCGCCACACCGCCGCGTCAGCTACCTGGCTCTCCTCGACCGCGTTCTCGCACCTGGCGGCCATCTCGCACTCACCGGCTTCGCCGCCGGCGAGGCGGGAACGGGGTCGGAACTCAGCGACGCGGACCTCTACCGTGAACGTACGTTGCAGGGCGGCCTCGCCTACACACCCGAATCGCTGCGCTGGATCTTCTCCGACCTCGAAGAGGTCGAACTGCGCCGCATGCGTGAAGAACCGCCCGAGTCGGCACTGTTCGGCGTGCCGTTCCTGTGGACCGCGTTGTTCCGTCGGGGCGAGGCTACGTCACGCGACGTTCACCCTGTTCACGACCTCGCGTAGGCGCTCGTCCCGGGCATGCTTGTCCGCCGGACGATGTACCGGCGGATCATGCTGCCCCAGGCCCTGTCCGATGGGTCGTCTACGTGGTCTGAGAGGATCGGATGGTTGGAATCGAGTAGGGGGTGCCGGTTGCCGAGCGTGCTGTGGCTGGCGTATGACGCGAGTGCTCTCGTGGGCCTGGGTGTGGGCCGTGAGGCGGTGTCTGGGCTGGGCAAGCGAGGGTTGTCGGCCGACTGCAACCGCATGTTCGTGCGGGACTCCGGTCGGGAGCTGGAGGTCCGTGACCTTCCGCCGGGTCGGGCTGCGTTCCTCGGCGCGTTCGAGGACGGCGTCAACACCTACTGGCTGCTGATCGACAGCGGCGAAGTCTGGATGGTCCGCGGCTATGACAGCGATGGGGACCAGCAGTACGGGCTGGTCAACTCCTCGGTTGCTGGTCTGCAGAACGTCCTGGAGGTCTGGGAGGCGTTCGCCTGGTCGGGACGGAGCGATGCGGACGACGACTACGAGGACTACGTCGAAGACGTGCTTGAGCGGGCCCGGCAGAGCGATCCGGTGGTGTTCGAGGACAACGAAGCCTGGTGGTCACGCGTTTTCGAGGAAGTCGAGCTCGGCGTCCTGGTCCCGGAAGACCAATAGTCGAGGACATGGAAGTCACGGGCGGAGCCACAATCGGATCGCCGAGACCGTGACCGTCCCGTGGAAGACATACGCCCTCTTGTCGTAGCGCGTGGCAACCGCGCGGAACGTCTTGAGCCGGTTGATGGTGCGCTCGACCTCATTGCGGCGCCGGCAGACCGTCGTGTCGAAGCCGGTGAGCCGGCCGCCCTTGCTGCCCCGCCGTTGGCGGTTGGCGCGCTGCTCCCTGGGCTCAGGGATCGTGCGCTTGATCTGCCGGCGCCGCAGGTACCGGCGGTTTCGGCGCGAGGAATACGCCTTGTCGCCTCCAACGTGGTCCGGTCGGGTGCGTGGGCGGCCGCCACCCGGCCTTGGGACCTTGATCTGTTCGAGCACGGGTATGAACTGCGGGGCGTCACCCCACTGTCCGGGCGTGATGACGAAGGCCAACGGGCGACGACCGCCCTCGCCGGCCAGGTGGATCTTGCAGTTCAGCCCTCCCCGGGAGCGGCCCGGACCCTCGTCTGAACGGTGTCCGGCCGGGCGACTGCGCCGGCCCGGAATTCGTGGCGCGCGGGTGAGGGCACCGGCTGCGTGCTGGTGTGCTCGGCAGGACGCCGAGTCGACGCTCACCATGCTCCAGTCGATCCGGCCCTCCGCATCAGCGTCGGCTTGGACGGCCCGCAAGATCTTCTCCCACGTGCCGTCCGCCGACCATCTGCGATGACGATCGTGAACCGTCTTCCACTTGCCGAACTGCGGCGGCAGATCCCTCCAGGGCAGGCCGGTTCGTTGCCGGAAGAGAATCCCGTTGATCACCCTGCGGCGGCACTGCCAACGCCCGGCCCGGCCGCGGTTACGCGGCAGATGCCGCTCCAGCCGCATCCACTCGTCACCTGAAAGATCACCTCGCCCCACGTCGACCGCAACGATCCAGCGCAAGGTGAGTCACAGGAACCGTCGGACACGGCCTAGTCCTGCGGTGTCACCACGGTGAAGAGCGCCCCGTCGGGATCCGCGAGGACGACCCATCGGCTCGCACTGGACGTCTGTACCGGGGACGCGGTCCTGCCGCCCAGTTCGGTCGCGGCCTCGATCACGGCCTCCAGGTCGGGCACACGGAAGTGGACGTGCCAGCGGGGCCGGACCTCGGGGTCCGGTGCCTCTTCCAGCGCGCCGCCGCTGATGCGGGCCACGGTGTCGTGCCCGTGGCGCAGGACGACGTGGGCATGCTCGTACGAGACCGCGCAGCAGCCGGGGCGCGATCCGGCCCATTCGAGGACCTCCCCGTAGAAGATGGCCGCGGCGAAGGCGTCCCTGGTCCGCAGTTCCAGCCATGCGGGCGCGCTGCCCCGGCCCACCGACCAGTCGGGGACGACCTCGCCCTGCCAGAAGCCGAAGACGGCCCCGGCGGGGTCGGCTGCCAAGGCGATGCGGCCGGTTCCGAAGGCCACGGGGCCGACCGCCATGGTGGCGCCGCGTTCGAGGATCCGGGCGGCGGTCACGTCGGCGTCCTCGACGGCGAAGTACGGCGTCCACAGCACCGGCGCGCCGGGACTCCCCGCCAGGGCGCCGATGCCCGCCACGGGGGCCCCGTCACGGAACGCGACCATGATGCCGCTCCCGAGGTGGGTGGGCCGGAAGTCCCAGCCGAGTACGCCGGCGTAGAACCGCTGTGTGGATTCGAGATCCCGGGCCAGCAGGCTGACCCAGCACGGCGCACCGAAGATCTCGTGGCTCGATGTCGACACAGCTGTCAGCCTCATCTGCCGTTGACGGGGGACGGGACCCTTCCACGGTAGACCGGGCGGCGGCGCCGGGCCGCGAGGCGCGGTTCGAACCGCGCCGGTGTTTGGTCAGCCACAGGGCGGGCAACCGCGTCAACACGGACGGAGGGGCCCCGCCACGGGACCCGCGTGTCGCGGTGCGGTCCGTGACCGGTCGGTCGGGAACACGACGGGTCACCGCTACCGGGAGGAGTTGTTTCGCATGACAGAGCAGACCGAGCATGTGTGGAGCTACCGGCCGGCATCGGGCCACCTGACCTGGGCCGACCTCACCGGATACAAGGTCGAGGCGACCGACGGGCACATCGGGAAGGTCGACAAGCACTCCTACGACGTGGGCGATGCCTACCTGGTCGTCGACACCGGTGTCTGGATCTTCGGCAAGGAGGTCCTCCTCCCGGCGAGCACCGTCACCCGGATAGACCTCCAGGAGGAGAAGGTCTACGTCGACGCCACCAAGGACCGGATCAAGAACGCTCCCGAGTTCCACCAGGACAAGCACCTGCGCGACCCCGCCTACCGGGCGGAACTCGGCGACTACTACAGCGCCGGCGGGATGCCGGGCGGTGACGGCCCGGTCGGCAGCCACCGCGCCTGAGAGCCCTGCCCCTGGGCTGCCCGCGGCCGCGGTCGTGGCCGCGATGGGCGACGCGCGACGCGCTACGGCATTTCACGCTCCGAAAACCAGCCGCAGAAAAATGTGGGCGGGAACCGATTAACTCGGATTTCCAGGGTAGACGCCAGATAAGACGCCCCGGCGGACCGAACTGTTCCGTCGAATTCCGAAGCGGGAACGAGGACATCATGATTCTTGTCGGGCTTATTCTGTTGATCGTGGGATTCCTCACCGGGATCTCCATCCTGTGGACCATCGGGATCATCCTGCTCGTGGTGGGCGCGGTGCTGTGGATCCTGGGCTCCGTCGGGCACGCGGTCGGCGGTCGTCGCCACTATTACTAGCCCGTCGGTCCTACGCCGTACGCGTGTCGCCGGGGCACGAACCATCGCCCCCGGAATTCCGGTCGGATGAGACAGCCGGGTGAAAGGCAAACGTCGTCCCCTTTCGTTCCGAACCCCCAAGGAGTGATTCAGCGTGTCGGACAAGGAGAAGAGCCGCGCCAAGGCCGAGCAGGCCAAGGGAAAGCTCAAGGAGACCGCAGGCCGCGCGGTGGGCAACGAGAGCCTGACCGCGGAAGGCCGGGCCGAGAAGGCCAAGGGTGACGCCCGTCAGGCCAAGGAGAAGATGAAGGATGTCTTCAAGCGCTGACGCGCACCGGTGTTTCCGCCGAGGTCCCGCACCCGTCACGGGTGCGGGACCTCGGCGTATGACGGCGACCCCGTCCGTGGCGGCGGATGCACGGAGCCGCGATACGTGTGAACGTGAGACGGCAAGGTTTCCGCGGGTGCGCGCAGCATCGGGGCGCTCACCGCGAACGCGGCCACCTGTATCGATCTGAACCCGGGAGCGATGGGCGGCGGCGGAATGCGAAGCGTGGGCGTGGAGGAAGAGCTGTTGCTGGTCGACGCCGGCACCGGTGAGCCGCTGGCCGTGTCCGGGGCGGTCCTGGCGGCGGCGGACCACTGCACAGGGGCGTGTTCCAAGGGCGGGGGAGTGAAGGAGCACGTCTTCGAGAAGGAGCTCCAGAGGGAGCAGGTGGAGTTCGGCACCAAGCCGGTGACGGAGATGGGCGAACTCCAGGAGGAGATCGTCCGGTGGCGCGCGGAAGCGGCCCGGCACGCCGCGTCCGCCGGGGCCCTCGTGGCGGCCCTCGGCACCTCACCCCTGCCCGTGCGGCCCTCGCGCAACGCCGGACCGCGGTACGAGTGGATCGCCGAGCAGTTCGGCCTGACCGCGCAGGAGCAGCTGACCTGCGGATGCCACGTCCACGTCTCGGTCGAGTCGGACGAGGAGGGCGTGGCCGTCCTGGACCGGATCCGCCCCTGGCTCGCCGTGCTGATCGCGATGAGCGCGAACTCTCCGTTCTGGCAGGGCACGGACAGCGGGTACGGAAGCTACCGGAGCCGGGTGTGGAACCGTTTGCCCTCGGCCGGGGCGGTGGACGTCTTCGGCTCCGCCGACCGCTACCACGAGCAGGTCCGCGCGATGGTGGACACCGGCGTGCTGCACGACGAAAGAATGATCTACTTCGACGCCCGACTGTCGGCCACCTACCCCACGGTGGAGATCCGGGTCGCGGACGTGTGCCTGGCGGCCGGGACCACGGTGCTCGTGGCCGCCCTCGTCCGCGCGCTGGTCGAAACGGCCGCCCGGGCCTGGCGGGCCGGGGAGCCCCCGCCCCGGGTCGACACGGGCCTGCTGCGGCTGGCCGGCTGGCGGGCCGGGAGGTCAGGGCTGGACGGTCCGCTGCTGCATCCCCTGACGATGCGCGAGACCGCTCCCGTCGCCGCCGTACGGGCCCTCCACGAGCACGTGCGCCAGGCGCTCGTCGATCATGGCGACGAGGAGCGGGTGAGTGCCGAGATCGGCACGCTGCTGGAACGGGGCAACGGAGCCCGCATCCAGCGCGCGCTGCTGAGCGAGCGAGGCGATCTCGCCGCCGTGGTCCTCGCCTGCGCGGACACCACCACGGCCACACCCGCCTTCTGAGGCCGTCCGCCGCGCAGCCGGCCGGCCGCCCGGCTCGGCTCCCGGTCGAACGCTCAGCTCTCCGCCGTGTAGCGGACCCGGGCCCACAGGGGCAGGACGAACCAGCACAGGAGGTACCAGGCCAGGACCCCCGCGACCAGCCACGGCACGACGGCGTTGTGCGTGGCGACCCGCAGCACGAGGAGGAGGGCCGACGTACAGGTGGCCAGGAGCAGGATCAGGCCGGTGAACGTCAGCCGCGAGGCCCACGCCACCGCCTCGGGTTTGATCTGGCGGCCCGAGACGATGCGGTGGAAGGAGACGGGCCCGATCAGCGCCCCCGTCGCCAGAGCGCCCAGCACCACGGTCACGATGTAGATCACCTTGTCGGTCTGCGGCAGACCCTGGAAATGCGGGGTGAAGGCGACGGTCAGCAGGAACCCGAAGAGGATCTGCACGCCCGTCTGCGCGACGCGGATCTCCTGGATCAGCTCCTGCCACTGCCGGTCCGCCCGCTCCTCCACGCTTTCGCTCCGCCCGTCCCGGGCCTCCTGCGCCATGACGCCTCCTTGTGTATACCAGTGTCCGCCGGGGGCGTCGCGCGTGCGCGCGGAAGGCCCCGTCCATGTGCCTCCGGTCGACCGGGCTGCCGTGGCGCACTGTCAGCGGGACAGGCGTATACGGCCGTCCCCCGGGTAGGCGCGCCCGCATGACATGGAGGCGTGCCCTGCGGCGTGGTGAGTCGTCCGAGACGATCGAGAAGACCGAGAAGACCGAGAAGACCGAGGGAACCGAGAGGCGACCCGAGTCGATCGAGAGAACCGAGCAACCCGGGGGTTCCGGGGGCGCGGCCCTGGTGGCCGACGGGCGGCGACGCCCTCCGGCACACCCGGCCGTCCGGGTGCTCGCCATGGTGCTCGCCTTCGTGGGGACCGTCCTGTTCGGCGTGGTCCTGGCCCAGCTGACACTGGAACCGTCCGCCGCCTCGGCGGCCCTGGTCCACAGCAATGTCCGACCCGGCCATTCGATCAGCGCCTATCTGGAGGGGACGTCCACGATCGAGGCGGTGCGCCAGCTGGGCGGGAACGTGCTGATGGGGGTGCCGTTCGGGGTGCTCCTGCCGGTCCTGCTGCCCCCGGCCCGCGGTCTCCTGCGGGTCGCCGTCGTGACCGTCGCCCTGATGACGCTGGTGGAGCTCACCCAGGGGGCGCTGGTCACCGGCCGTGTCTTCGACATCGACGACGTCATCCTCAACACGACCGGAGCGCTCCTCGGCTACCTGTTCATCGGCCTACGGCTGGGGCGGGCCGTACACCCCCGCCGCAGGCACTGGTGGCATCGCTGACGCCTGGGGCGTATCTTCCGGCTCCTGCCTGATCCGCAAGATCCGGAAGAGGCGCCCCGGCCGGCCCGCCCAGGCCGGGATCAGACCTCGCGCCATCGGGCCATCGCCCAGGAGAACGCCCCGAAGAGCATCAGCCCCAGAGCGACCGCCACCAGCAGCCACGGTCCCGCCGGCGTCAGGGCGAACGACCTCAGGGTGTCGTCCATGCCCTTCGCCTGCGCCGGGTCGTAGCGCACCGCCGCGTACACGACGAAGCCGCCGGCCGCCGCGAACAGGACACCCCGGGCCAGCCCGCCACCCACCCCGAGGAAATCGACGGCCTTGCGCCACCGTGCCGAGACCCCGCCCATGGCGAGATGCTTGCGGAAGCGCCGCCGCGCCGCCTGCACGCCGATGACCACGCCCGCGACGGCGATTCCGAGGCCGGCCGCACCCACCAGCCACCGGCCGGCGGGAAGCTCCATCGCCCGCGCCGTCAGATCGCGGGACTGCTGGTCTCCGGAACGGCCGCCCCCGCCCGCCGCGAACGACAGGACGGAAAAGGCGACCGCCGCGTAGAAGACGGTCCGGCCGGCCGACGCCAGCCGCTTCACCGGCTTGCCGCCGTCGGGCCCGGCCGCGCCGAACACCGCCTCCGACAGGCGCCACAGCATCATGCCGACGAGCCCGATGCCCACGGCCCAGACGAGGACGCCACCGTAGGACTGTCCCATGAGCTCCTGGAGGGCGCCCTGACGGTCGGCCTCCTTGCCCCCGGAATCACCGAAGGCCACGCGCAGGGCCAGCAGCCCGATCAGTGCGTACAGCACGCCACGGGCCACCAGCCCGCAGCGCGCCGTGACCTCCCGGCCCGCGCCACCGCGGGACGCGGCCCGGACACCTATGTTCGCGCGACCCTGGACCATCGCGGTCAGACCTCGCCCCGCCAGGCGCCCGTCTCGCTCTCGCGGGACTCGATGAACAGCTTGAATCGCTTCAGGTCGCCGGCCACCTGCCGTTTGACGAAGCCGAGCTTGTCGGCGGCGCTCTCGGCCAGGCCCTCGGGCACCCAGTTCATGTGCAGTTCGACCTTGGTGGTGGTCGCGTCGATCGGCTGGAAGGTCACCAGCCCGGCCTGGCGCGTCTCCCCGGTCACGGTCATCCACGCGACGCGGCGGTCCGGGAGCTGCTCGGTGATCTGCGCGTCGAACTCACGCTGCACACCGTTCACGTTCGTCACCCAGTGGGTGAGGGTGTCCGTGCGCTGGTGGATCCGTTCGACCCCCTCCATGAAGACGGGGAACTCCTCGAACTGCGTCCACTGGTTGTAGGCCGTTCGTACCGGAACGTTGACCTCGACGTACTCCTCGACGTGCGACATGTGCATCCCTTCGGTGTCGTAGGCGGCTCCACCTCGCATCCCGCGAAGGCGGTCACCGCCGTCAGGACCCTTCAGGGCCCGGCTACCCGACCCCGAGCGGTGCATGCGCCGCACCGGTCCGCCTCATGTCCGCGTCATGTCCGCCTCATGCCGACGTGCTTCCGCGCCGATGACCGGGGTACCCGCACAGGGGACGACGAGGGGGGAGCGAGCGGAAGGAGCGGTCGTGCCGGAACCGGAACTGGACGCGTTCACCGAGGTCTGTTGACCGAAGCGCGCGCGTGGTTCGTCGGCCGGATCGAGACGCGGATCGACGGAGGTGACCACGTGGGCTTCCTGCCGGCGCCCACCGAAGTCTCCCCACCGGTGCGGACCACGCCCAGGTTGCTGCGGTACGACGACGTCAAGGAGATCGACCCCGGGAAGCCGGCCTGACCCCGTCGCGTGTGCGCCGGGTCGTCCCGGCCGCACACGAAGGACCGCGGCCGCACGCGGAGCCCGGGGGGACGGGACACCTGCGTGCGGCCACGGATCTCGGCGGGTCGCCGCCCCGCTCGAAACGGCGGCTCGCCGACACTCACGCGTCTGGCCCCGAATCGAAGGCTTAAACAGAACGAGGAAAAGAATTCCTGCCGCGTCGCCTTCCGGTCCGACACCTACCGGTGCCGGGCCAGGCTCTGGAGCAGGACGAGGAGAGCGAAGGCGATGACGGCCAGATGGAGCCAGGCCGGGCCGGGCGCCGGGGTCAGGGCCAGGGAGTCGAGCGCGTGGGATGTCATACCGCGCGCCTGCCCCCGCCGCGCGGAACGAAGCTCCCGTACGGGGACGGGCGGGGCGGGCACGGGCACGGCTACGCGTCCGGCGACGGTACCGGGGAACGGGCACCGGACGGGCCCGGCCCGGTCACATGCCCGCGGACCTGCCCGAGGTCAGCCGCGAGGCCTCGATCTCGGCCCAGACGGCCTTGCCGTTCTCATGGACGTGCGTGCCCCAGCGATCGGAGACACGCTCCACGATGTAGAGGCCGTGACCGCCCGGGAGGCCACGCTGCGGGGACGGGTGCCGACGGGGCGGTGTCGTCGTGCCGTCGAAGACCTCGACCCGCAGGACCTCACCGGCCGAGAGCGCGAGCTCGACGCAACCACCCGCGTGCAGGGCCGCGTTGGTCAGCAGCTCGGACACGAGCAGCAGGGCGTCTTCGGACGTCTCGGTCCCGCTCCAGCCCCAGTCGAGCAGGGCCTGGCGCGCGAAGTCGCGGCCCTTGGCCACAGGTCCGCGTACGCCGGCCAGGGCGAGCCGACGGCGCTGCCCAGCGACGGAAAGTCCGGCAGGCCGTCGATCGCCGGCTTCCGGCCCGATCGTTTCCACTGTGGTCTCTCACCCCCACCATTGACATTGGTCTCTGTTCGCGGGAACGAACAGGCCCCGTGGGGCCGAGGACATCCGAGTGTGCGAGGGACAGTCTAAGGGGACGCCGGTCGCTCAGGAGGCTGCCATGTGCAGTCTCAGCGTGAGGCCGCTGTCCGAGGCACGGATCTCCACCAAGTCGCACAGTTGGTGGATCATCCACAGGCCGCGCCCGCCGTGGACCGAGGCCAGCGCGGGGCGCCGACGCCCCGCCAACGGGTCGGCGAGGTGACCCCCGTCGCGGATCTCGGCCACGACCCCGGAACGCGCGCCCACGCCCGCACCCGCCCCGGCTTCGGCGGTGCTCCACATCCGGAGCGCGCCGCTCCCGCCCCCGTGGGCCAGGGAGTTGGCGGCGGCCTCGCTGACCGCCAGGACGAGGTCGCCGCGCCGCGCCGCGCTCAGGTCCGTGCCGCGGACCCAGGCCTCGGCGAAGGCGCGTACGTCGCCCAGCTGCCCGCGGGTGTACGTGAGCCGAGGCGTACCGCCGTCGGGTTCGGGCAGCAGGTCGTCGCAGTCGGCGCACACCGACGAGGCGTCCTCGTACTCCGGGCTGAGCACGGACTTGTCGTCCTCCAGCAGCGTGGGATGCGTACGCCGGGCATCGGACACCACCTCGGCCGGCAGGCCGAGGACGTCGTACGGGCACAGGACGGTGGCCCGCCGGCCCGCGAAGGCGGTGTTGATCAGCGCCTCGTGACGCGTGGCCTCCAGCACCTCGGCCCGTGAGCGCCCGGGCCAGATCGGCTCGCCCACGATCCGGGCCGGCCGGCCGGCGCCTCGGTCGGCGAAATCCTGCAGGGCGGCCAGGATGCGGCCGGGATTGCGGCCCAGGTGCGTCATGTCCGTCCAGGTGACCCCGGTCGCGTCGCCACCGAGGTCCTCGCGCAGGGCGTCCAGCCGCGGGCCGGGTACGGCCACGAGCACCGGCTCGTCGGCCGCCAGGGCGGTACGGACGAACCCTCCCACCCCTGCCAGATAGTCCGCCTGCCCCCGGTAGAAGAGGGCGGGGTGGACGAAGGCCTCGGAGGCGCCGGACGCAGGAAGATTGATCATGCGGCGACCTCCAGCGCGGCACATTCGTCCGGGAACAACTCCACGAGCTTGCGGAGCGAGTATGGCGGGTGGTGGAGCAGCAGACGACGCCCCTGGCCGGTGACGGTGGCGTTCGCCCGCACCAGGGCGGCGACGGCGGCCGGGTCGAGGAAGCCCACGGCGGACAGGTCGAGGTGGACGACCGGTCCGGGGATCCGGATGACGACGCCGAGCGCCGCCCACAGGATCGGCCGGGTGTCGAGGTCGCAGCTGCCCGTCAGCAGCGCACCGGGACGGTCGCGCAGCGGCTGGGCGGTCAGCGTGGCGGCCGTACCCGTCCGGACGTGCGCGCACCGTACGACCGCGTCCGCCCACATCGCGTCGTCGTACAGCGCCTGAGCGCCGACGGAGGGGAAGGGTGGGATGGAAGGGACGGGTGGGACGGGCGGCACAGGTCCGTCGTGCCGATGGGGTGAGGGCATGCCCGCTGCCTACACCGACAGCATTCCGGCGCGCAGCCGGGCCAGGGTCCGGGAGAGCAGACGCGAGACCTGCATCTGCGAGATGCCCAGCTCCGCGCCGATCTCCGCCTGCGTCCTGTCCTCGCCGAAGCGCAGCCGCAGGATCCGCCGATCGCGCTCGTCCAACTGCTCCAGCAGGGGCGCGAGGGTGTGGAACTCCTCGAAGAGCTCCATGGCGGGGTCGACCTCACCGAGGCGGTCCGCCAGCGGACGGGTCGTGCGGCTCGACGTCGTCGACGGCTCGTCACCCTCGGCACTGGTGTCCAGGGAGCCGCTCGTATAGCCGTTCGCGGCGACCAGGCCCTCGATGACCTCGTCCTCGGTCAGTTCGAGGTGCTGGGCGACCTCCTTGACCGTGGGGGACCGGCCGAGGACGTCGGTCAGCGCCTCCTGGGCCTTGGCGAGCTCCGTACGGCGTTCCTGCAGTCGACGCGGGACGTGTACCGCCCAGGTGGTGTCACGGAAGTACCGCTTGATCTCACCCGTGATGTACGGGAGGGCGAGAGTGGAGAACTCGACCTCACGCTCGGGCTCGTAGCGGTCGATGGCCTTGATCAGGCCGATGGTCCCCACCTGGATGATGTCGTCCATGTCCAGCCCCCCGCCCAGCACGCGGGCGCGGAAGCGCCGTGCGGCGAACTGAACGAGCGACAGGTTCATCTCGATCAGGGTGTTGCGGGCGTACTGGTACTCACGCGTGCCCTCCTCCAGGACGGCGAGCCTCAGGAAGAACTGCTTCGAGAGCTCACGCGCGTCGGAAGGCGCCATCTCCCGGGCGTTCTTCACCTCGGGCAGCTCCATGTCCTGCTGCGGGGCTCGAACACCGCTGGACACAGAGGACGGAGCGGGCGTCATGCGCACGTCTGTTGCGTGCATGGGGCCTGTGACGGTGGCCGAGTGAGACATGGTGGCCGTTCCCTCCCGATTGACTGACGGCTGCTCGGGCGCTTGTGCCCCGACTTCGCTCCCTTACTCGCTCTGAGCGAAAACTTCTTTCGCGGCCGCCGCCGATGAGGTGGCGGCCGACCTCCGGGCGCGTGTGCCGCGGCCCTTGGGGCCTCGATCGGCCGAGGAGCAGGCATACTCCCTTGCGGAAGCCGTACAGGTGACGATGGTGACGATCCGGGGAGGCGGACATGACCGGAGCAGGGGACACGTACCACGAAGGCGTCGTCGGGAACGGCTACCCGGCCGGGGCCGGGTGGGTGGTGGCGGCGCACGGGGAGCTGGACCAGGACACGCTCGCCCCGCTCGAGGAGGCGCTCGCCGCTGCCGCGGATCAGCACCGGATGGTGGTCCTGGACGCGGGCTCCATCACCTTCGGCGACTCCTCCTTCCTGAACCTGCTGCTGCGGCTGCACCGTCTCACCACGCTGCGCATCGCCGCCCCCGGCGAGCAACTCCGGCGTCTCTTCGCCCTGACGGGCGCCGACACGGTCCTCTCCCTGCACCCGAGCGTCGAGGATGCCGTCGACGGGTCCTGACCGGCGGCACGCACCGTCCGGCCCGCACCCGCCCGCTCCCTGCCTCGTCCACGTCCACCGTGCTGCCGCGGTGCCTCCGCGCACCCGCCTCCGGCCACCGTGCTCGCGTGACCGATCGACCGGGTGATCGCGTATGCCTCCCTCGGCGATAACCTTCATCACCGGTCGTGCGACCACGACGGATCCCCCCTCGGCCGGTCCGAGGGATCCGGCGCGCACCCGTGTCACGTCCTGTCCCGTGCGCCGGCACGGTCGTTGTCTAGAGTGAGGTTGGCGGATGGCTGAGCGGGCGGGTACGGAGGCACCGGGCAGGTCACCGGCGCTCCCTGGCGAGGACAGGATCGGCGAATCGGAACTGCGCCAGCTGCTGGCCGGGCTGACGGCCGTACGGGACGGGGACTTCCGTACCAGGCTGCCGGATACGGCGGACGGGCTGCTCGGCGAGATCGCCACCGTGTTCAACGGGATGGCCGACCAACTGTCACTGTTCACGTCCGAGGTGACGCGGGTGGCCCGCGAGGTGGGCACCGAGGGAACCCTCGGCGGGCAGGCGGACGTCCCCGGAGTGGGGGGCGCCTGGTTGGACCTCACGGATTCGGTCAACTTCATGGCCGGAAATCTCACGGCCCAGGTGCGCTCCATCGCCCAGGTCGCCACGGCCGTGGCCAAGGGCGACCTCTCGCAGAAGATCAACGTCACCGCGCGCGGGGAGATCCTGGAGCTGAAGGAGACCATCAACACGATGGTCGACCAGCTGTCCGCCTTCGCCGGCGAGGTCACCCGGGTCGCCCGCGAGGTCGGCACCGAGGGCCGGCTCGGCGGTCAGGCGGACGTCAAGGGCGTCTCCGGCACCTGGAAGGACCTGACGGAGTCGGTCAACGTCATGGCCGACAACCTGACCGCCCAGGTGCGCTCGATCGCCGAGGTCACCACCGCGGTGGCCCAGGGCGATCTGACACAGAAGATCCGGGTGGACGCCCGCGGGGAGATCCTGGAGCTGAAGGAGACCATCAACACGATGGTCGACCAGCTCTCCGCCTTCGCCGACGAGGTGACACGCGTGTCCCGCGAGGTCGGTACCGAGGGCAATCTCGGCGGCCAGGCCACGGTGCGCGGGGTGTCGGGAACCTGGAAGGACCTCACCGACAACGTCAACGTCATGGCGTCCAACCTGACCGGCCAGGTGCGTTCCATCGCCCAGGTGGCCACCGCCGTCGCCCGCGGCGACCTCTCGCAGAAGATCATGGTCGAGGCGAAGGGCGAGGTCGCCGCGCTGGCCGGCGTCATCAACACGATGGTCGACACGCTGTCCGCGTTCGCCGACGAGGTGACACGGGTGGCCCGGGAGGTCGGCACCGAGGGCCGACTCGGCGGCCAGGCGCAGGTTCCCCACGTCGCGGGCACCTGGAAGGACCTCACCGACAACGTCAACTCCATGGCGAACAACCTCACCGGCCAGGTCCGCAACATCGCCCTCGTCACGACGGCCGTCGCCAACGGCGACCTGTCCAAGAAGATCGACGTGGACGCCCGCGGGGAGATCCTGGAGCTGAAGACCACCATCAACACGATGGTCGACCAGCTGTCCTCCTTCGCGGCCGAGGTCACCCGCGTGGCCCGCGAGGTCGGCAGCGAGGGCAGACTGGGCGGCCAGGCCGAGGTCGAGGGCGTCTCCGGCACGTGGAAGCGGCTCACCGAGAACGTCAACGAGCTGGCCGGCAACCTCACCCGCCAGGTCCGGGCCATCGCCGAGGTCGCCAGCGCGGTCGCCGAGGGAGACCTGACCCGTTCGATCACCGTCGACGCCTCGGGAGAGGTCGCCGAACTCAAGGACAACATCAACTCCATGGTCGGTTCGCTGCGGGAGAGCACCCGGGCCAACCAGGAGCAGGACTGGCTCAAGTCCAACCTGGCCCGCATCTCCGGCCTGATGCAGGGCCACCGCGACCTCGCCGCCGTCGCGGAACTCGTCATGGACGAACTGACCCCGCTCGTCGCCGCCCAGTACGGGGCCTTCTACCTCGCCGAGGACGGCCCCGGCGGCCCCCGACTCATCCTGGTCGGCTCCTACGGCCGCCCCGCCGGCTCCGGCGAGAGCAGCGGTTTCGCCTTCGGGGAATCCCTCGTCGGACAGGCCGCGCGCAGCCACCGGATCATCGCCACCGACCAGGTCCCCGGCGGCTACGTCATCTCCTCGGGGCTCGGCCACACCACCCCGGGCAGCCTGATCATCCTGCCGATCGTCGTGGAGGACCAGGTCCTCGGCGTGATCGAGCTCGCCTCCTTCTCCGCCTTCACCCCCGTCCACCGGGACTTCCTCGGCCAGTTGATGGAGACCATCGGAGTCAACCTCAACACCATCGTCGCCAACGCCCGTACCGACGAACTCCTGGAGGAGTCCCAGCGGCTGACCGGGGAACTCCAGGCACGTTCGGAGGAACTGCAGGTCCAGCAGGTGGAACTGCAGCGTTCCAACGCGGAGCTGGAGGAGAAGGCGGCCCTCCTCGCCAGCCAGAACAGCGACATCGAGGCCAAGAACCTGGAGATCGAACAGGCCCGGCAGGAACTGGAGGACCGGGCCCGGCAGCTGTCGCGCGCCTCCACCTACAAGTCCGAGTTCCTGGCCAACATGAGCCACGAGCTGCGGACGCCGCTCAACAGCCTCCTGATCCTCGCCCAGCTGCTGGCCCAGAACCCGACGCGCAACCTCTCCCCGAAGCAGGTCGAGTACGCGGGCATCATCCACTCGGCGGGCTCCGACCTGCTGCAGCTGATCAACGACATCCTCGACCTCTCGAAGGTCGAGGCGGGGAAGATGGACGTCAACCCCGAGCGGGTGGACCTGCCGCAGCTGCTGGAGTACGTCGACGCCACCTTCCGGCCGCTGACCACGCAGAAGAGCCTCGACTTCACCGTCACCACCGCCCCCGACGCCCCGGCCGACCTGCTCACCGACGACGCCCGGCTGCGCCAGATCCTGCGCAACCTGATCTCCAACGCGGTCAAGTTCACCGAGCGCGGCGGTGTCGAACTCCGGATCGAACCCGCCGCGGCCCCCGAGGTCCCCGCCGGGCTCCCCGGCCGCGCGCCCATGCTCGCCTTCCGGGTCCGGGACACCGGCATCGGCATCCCGGAACAGCAGCTGGAATCCGTCTTCGGCGCCTTCCAGCAGGCCGACGGCACCACCAGCCGCAAGTACGGCGGCACCGGGCTCGGACTCTCCATCAGCCGCGAGATCGCCCAACTCCTCGGCGGTGCCGTCACCGCCGAGAGCACACCGGGGCAGGGCAGCACCTTCACCCTCTTCCTGCCGGTCAGCCGGGCGCACTACGAGGAGGAGCCCCTCCCCGAGGCCTCCTCCGCGGCGACCCGGCCCACGGCCGCCGCCGGACGCCCCGTACCGGCCGGCGCCGCCGGTACGACCGCTCCCGTCCCGCCGCAACGGCGGGCCCGCCGCCTCCTGGTGATCGAGGAGCGCCTGGGCGGCCTGCTCTCCCTCGTCGCCGAGAGCGCCGACCGGGACCTCACTCCCGACCACCGGCCGCCCGGTGACCACCATGAGGGCGTCCAGGTGGTCAGCGCCACGAGCTCGCGGGAGGCCGCCGCGGCCCTGGCCTCGCATTCCTTCCACTGCGTCGTCCTCGAACTCGACATGCCCGGCGGTGAGGCACTGCGCTTCCTCGACGCGCTCGACGGAGATCCGGCGCTCTCCTCCCTCCCGGTCCTCGCGCACAACAACCCCCGCCTGAAGAGCGGACAGGAACGGGCGGTGCGGGACCGGGCGGCGTCACGCCGGCTGGAACTGCTGTCGAGCTTGGACGAGCTACGGGAGCGCATCGTGCTGCACCTGTCCGCCGAGCGACCGGGGGACGTACTGCCCCTCGTCCACGCGGAGGCCCAGGACCGGCAGAGCGCCCCTCCGCTCGACGCCGACCTGGCCGGACGCACCGTCCTCGTCGTCGACGACGACGCGCGCAACCTGTACGCCCTCAGCGGCGTGCTGGAACTGCACGGTGTGCGCGTGCTCCACGCGGAGGACGGCCGCAAGGGAATCGACACGCTCGTCCACAACGAGGGCGTCGACCTGATCCTGATGGACGTGATGATGCCCGAACTGGACGGCTACGCCGCGACCGCCGAGATCCGACGGATGCCGGCCTACGCGGGGCTGCCCATCATCGCGGTCACCGCCAAGGCGATGCCCGGCGACCGGGAGAAGAGCCTCGCCGCGGGGGCCAGCGACTACGTGACCAAGCCCGTCGACGCCGACGACCTCATCGCCCGCGTCCGGCACTGGCTCATCGGATGACCCCCGACACCCGGCGTCCCGACGACACTCGCCGGCCCGACGACGCCCGCTCGCCCGCGACGCTCGCCGAGGAGCCGCCGCGCGACACCGTCCCCCATCAGGCGCCGACCCCCCTCGGGCGCCTCGTCGCCACCGTCGAACGGCTCCGCCACGAGGTACGGGAGGCACACGCCGCCGCGGACGGCAGGGCCCTGGTCGAACTGGCCAAGGGCATCCTCATCGGACAGCTCAGCTGCACCCCCGCGGCGGCGGCACGCCAGCTCGACGAGCTGTCCCGCGAGACCGGGCTGTCCGCGCTCGAACTCGCCGCCGACATCGTCAACCAGGCCTCCCGCGACCACGTCAGCGAGGTCGCCGCCGCGTTCGCCCGGCGCACCGGCACACCGGACGCGGCCGAGCGGTCCACCTCGGTCTCGGTGCGGCTGCGTACCGCCGAGAGCGGGGTACTGGCCGCCGCCGACGACACCCAGGCGGTGGCCGAATCCCTCCTGACGAACGCCCTCGGACCCCTGGGAGCCGACGCCGTCGCCGTCTGGCGCGCGGCCCCCGACGGCTCGCTGGCCCTCGCCGGCCACGCCGGCTTCCCGCCCGGCGAAGCCGCGCGCTGGCGCCACGTCCCCCCGGGGGTCTCCACCGTCGCCCGCCTCGCGCTGCGCGAACGCCGACTGGTCACCCTCGCCCGGATCCAGCACGACGGACCTCCCTCGATCGGCCACCTCCAGCGGCCGGACGGCGGGCGGATGGCCGTACCGGCCGGGACCGGCGGACGGATCCACGGCGTCCTCGAAATCTGCTGGCCGCAGCCCCTCGCACCACAACGCCCGCAGATCGAGCGCCAGGTCGAGGCCCTCGCCGAACTCTGCGCCCGCACCATGGACGCCGCGCCCCCGGCCGACCCCGGCGCCCTCGACGCGGTGCTCCCGGACGTCGCGGAGCTGATCGACCTCTCCGAAGGCCTGCACGACCCCGCCGTCGTCCTCACCCCGGTACTCGACCACGACGGCCGGCTCACCGACTTCCGCATCCGCCACGCCAGCAGCCGGTTCGTCGATCCCGCCGGGCGGCCGCGCGGCGACGTGAACGGCGCGCGGCTGCTGGAGGCCTACCCGATGGCCGCCGGCGAGAGCGGGCTCTTCGACATCGTCGAGCGCGTGCACGCGACGGGCGAGCCCTTCCGTGCCGAACGCATGAGCCTCACCGCGCTCGTCGACCAGATCCCCCTCACCTCCGTCGCGGACATCAGCGTCAGCCGGCACGGGGCCGCCGTCCTGCTGATCTGGCGCGTCGAGGACGAGACGGCACGACTGGCCGACCTCCTCCAGCACGCCCAGCGCCTGGGCCGGATCGGCGGCTTCGAGGAGAACCTCGTCACCGGAGGCATCACCTGGAACGCGCAGCTGTACGCGCTCCACGGACTGCCGACCACCGCCCCGCCCGTCCGGCTACGGGAACTGCCCGGCTACGCCCACCCCGACGACTCCGCCGCCCTGGCCCGCTTCCTCCGGGCCGTGCTGCGCTACCGCCGGCCCGCCTCCGTCAACCTGCGCCTGCGCAGGTCCGACGGCATCACCCGGCACATCCGCGTCGTCGCCGAGCCCGTCCTCGACGCCGACCAGCGACTCCACGCCGTCCGGGGCGCCTACCAGGACATCTCCTCTCAGCACTGGACCGAGGTCGCCCTGGCCGCGACCCGCGATCAACTCGCCCACACCGAGGCCGAGTCCGCCGAACGCAACCGCCTCGCCCTGCAACTCCAGCACGCGATCATGCCGCCCACCCCGCCGGCCATCGAGGCCCCCGGCGTGCGCGTCGCCGTCCGCTACCGACCCGCCGAGACCGAATCGCTCGTCGGCGGAGACTGGTACGACACGGTGGTCCTGCCCTCCGGGCTGGTCATGCTCTCCGTGGGCGACGTCGCCGGACACGGCATCGAAGCGGCCACCGGCATGGTCGTCCTGCGCAACGCGCTGCGCGGCCTCGCCGTGACCGGAGCGGGCCCCGCCCAGCTGCTGTCCTGGCTCAACACGGTCACCCACCATCTCGCCAAGCACGTGACGGCCACCGCCGTCTGCGGGATCTTCGACCCCAGCACCCGGGTGATGCGCTGGGCGCGCGCCGGACACCTGCCGCCCGTACTCGTCCGCGCCGGCGAGGCGGAAGCCTTCCCGCTCATCGAAGGCCTGTTGCTCGGCGCGCTCCCCGAGGTGACGTACGCCGAGCGGGAGGTGCGGCTCGAACCGGACGACACCCTGCTGATGTACACGGACGGACTGGTGGAGCGGCGGGACTCCTCGGTGCAGGACTCGCTCGGCCACCTCATGAACGCGGCGGCCGCCGGCGCCGGAGACCTGGACCGCCAGTTGGACCGGCTCCTCGCCGAGAGCCGCTCCGACACGGACGACGACACCTGCGTCATCGGGATCCAGGTCGGCTGACGCGGCACGGCGACGCCCTAGACTCGGCCCGTGATCACCCATCGCCTCGCCCGGACCTGGAAGGTCCTCCCCAGCGAGGGGTACGCGACCGCCTGGGCCGAGCTCACGGGTCGCCGGCTCGGCGCACGCGGACGGGCCGTCGCTCTGGTCCCCGAGCCGTACTGGGTGACGTACACGCTGGAGACCGGCGAGGACTACGTGACCTCGCGCCTGCACGTCACCGTGGACACCGCGGATTCGGGCGTCGCGGGGGAGACGACCCGCAGTCTCGACCTCCGCAACGACGGGGGCCGCTGGACCGTGGACGGGACGCACCGCCCCGACCTCGACGGCGCCCTCGACTGCGACCTGGGGCTGTGCCCGCTCACCAACACGATGCCCGTCCTGCGCCACGACCTGCACCGAAAGCCGGACGGCGGACCGCACGACTTCCTCATGGCCTGGGTGTCGGTACCCGATCTGGCGGTCAGCGCGAACCGCCAGACGTACACGCCCCTCGCGCCCGCCGGGAACGTCGCGCGGGTCCGCTACTCGTCCGGCGACTTCCACAGCGACATCGAGTTCGACGAGCGGGGACTGGTCCTCGACTACCCCGAACTGGCGACCCCGCTCACCCGTTGACGGGTACGGCCTCCGGCCCCCGGGGGAGTGCGCGGGCCGTGTTAGCGTGCGGGCATGCGCGCTCCCCTCGGGTCCTTCGACAACGCGGTGCCGGCTCCCGACTGCCTCGCGGAACTCACCCCGCCCGTCGCCGAAGCGGTCCGTGCCTGGGCCGGGGACGTGCCCGCTGACCAGATCGTCTACGTGGACACCGACCCCGTGATCGCCGACACCGGCGCCTTCGTCGCGCACTACGGACCGGAACTCCTCGACACGTCGGCGAACTGCGTGGTGGTCGCCGCCAAGCGCGGCGGCGAGGTCACCCTCGCCGCCTGCCTCGTGCCCTCCGCAGGCCGGGTCGACGTCAACGGCACGGTCCGGCGCCACCTGGGCGCGCGCAAGGTGTCCTTCGCGCCGATGGAGACGGCCGTGGAGCTGACGGGCATGGAGTACGGGGGCATCACCCCGCTCGGTCTGCCGGCCGACTGGCCGCTCCTGGTGGACGCGGCCGTCGCCGACATGCCGTACGTACTCGTCGGCAGCGGACGCCGGCGCGGCAAGCTCATCGCCCCCGGGAAGCTGTTCGGACAGATCCCCGGAGCCGAACTCATCGAGGGCCTCGCGCTCCTCTGACACCCGGGCACGGATACCGTTCCGGCGCCGGGCCCAGGGGCGTCGGGCTCAGTCGATCCCGACGGTGTACGCGGCGCGGTAGCCGACCCCGTCGGGGGCGAGGGCCAGCGTCATCGCGGCGCCCGCGGCGCGGTAGCGGCTGTCTCGGGCGTTGGGGTGCGCCGGCGCGCGGCGCTCCGTGTAGGGCGGGCGGGCGTACACCTGGACCAGCAGGTCCTCGGGGAAGAAGAACTGCGAGGTCGTCTCGGTGCGGCGGTCGGGGCGCACCTTGAAGTGGATGTGCGGTGCCAGCCCGGCGTACCAGCCGGGCACGATCGTGCGGAACGTACCGCGGCCGGCGCCGTCCGTGACCTGCGTACCGCGCAGGAACGTGGCCCCACCGGTGGAGTAGACCCCCGAGGCGTCGGCGTGCCAGATGTCGACCGCCGCGTCCTTGACGGGTCGGCAGCCGTCGGAGACCCGTACGACGGTGAGGTCGAGCCGGAACGGAACCCCCTCGCGGCCCTCCGTGATGTCGGAGCGGACCCGGTCCAGGTCGAGGTAGTACGGGCCGGCGCCCGCCTTGACGGCGAGAACGCAGGCCGGGGTGCTGCCACCGGGCGACGGAGCGGCGGTCGGTGCCGAAGAAGGTTGTCCCGCCGCCCCCCGGGTGGCGGCCGGGCCGGAACAGGCCGCCGTCAGCGCCGCGACCCCGACCGACCCGGCAGCGAGCAGGAGGGCACGGCGGCTGGTCGGGGAACTGCCGTTCTCGGTCATGCGAACCTCTCCCGCGCGCGGCGCGACCGTCGCACGCCTCCGCGCGCCGGCCACCGATCGCGCCCACCGTGCCGGACGGAACGCGTCGCGGCCATCACCGACACACCCGGCCGGGCAGACCGCACCGCCGTGGGGGATCGACACCCGAACGAGGACATGTTCTGACCTCGTTCGCACCTACGGTGGTGATGTCACGAGGAGCGGCAGGAACCGGAGAACGGACATGGACAGGAGCAGGCCGATGGACCACTTCGCCCCCGAGGGGTACACCAGCGTCGCGCCCTGGGTCGTCACCGACGACACGGGCGCACTGCTCGACTTCATCACCGCGGCGTTCGACGGCGAGGAGATCGCCCGGGTCGCCGTCGCGGACGGCAGCATCGGCCACGGCGAGATCCGGGTCGGCGACACGGTCGTCCTGGCCTTCGACCGGCGACCCGACTGGCCGGCCACGCCCTCCATGCTCCGGATCTACGTGCGCGACGCGGACGCCGCGATGGCCGCCGCCGTGGCCCACGGAGCCCGTGTGGTCACCGAGGCATCCGACAGCGCGTGGGGGGATCGCGGGGGCCGGGTGAAGGACCCGTTCGGCAACATCTGGTGGGTGGTGAGCCGGGTCGAGGAGGTCCCGCCGGACGAGGCCTGGCGGCGCATGTCCGAACCGAAGTACGCCGCATCGATGAGCATGGCCCAGCGCACCCTGGACGCCGAACTCAGCGGCCGCGCCACGGGCGTGGCCAGCACCCCGCAGCGGCCGAGGGAGGGCACGGCCTGACGACGGACCATCGGGTCGTCGTCCTCGTCCCATCAGCGGCTCGGGTACTGCTGCTTCACGACGTGTACCGGTATCGGCGGCGCTGTTGACCCCTGGTCCGGCGGGGCTACCGTTGACGCTGTTGCGCGGGGACGGCGAAGGGGGAGCTTCATGCTGGACGAGGCGATGGTCGCGCTGGCCGCGTCGGTGGGGTCGGGTGTCGTGCAGGCGGCGGGAACCGACGCCTGGCAGGTCATGCGGAACCGGCTGGCCCGGGTGTTCGGCCGTGGGGACCGGCAGCAGGAGGCCGTCCAACTGGAACGTCTGGATCGCACCGCGGCGGAGCTGACGGCAGCCGGGCAGGACGCAGACGAGCCGGAGGGCGGCGAGCCCGCGGTGAACGGCGGCGAGGAGCGGGCCCGGCACGGCGCCGCTTGGCGGACGCGCACCGAGGACCTGCTGGAGCAGCTCGACCCGGAGGAACGGGCCGCGGTCGCGGCGGAGTTCAGGGCGTTGCTCGCCGCGGCCGCTGCCGCGGCGGCGCGCCCGAACGCCGGAGGAACCACTCGGAACACCTACTTCGGTCCGACGGCGGTGCAGTCCGGGGACGGCAACGTGCAGGTGAACCGGTTCGACTCCCGCCCGTGAGCGCGACGGGGCCCGACACGGGCGACGGCGGCGCCGCGGACGGTCGTCCCGGTGATACCTACCACGGCCCGTCCGGAGTACAGCGCGGCAGCGGGAACCTCCAGGTCAACGTCCACGAGCACCGCGTCGGCATCGTGTCGGCCTGCGCGGTCGCCCTGGTGTGCGTGGCCACCGTGATCGCCGTCCGGGTGGGCGGCAGCGGCCAGGACTCCGGGGCGGGCGCCCCGTCCGGAGGGAGCTCGGCCACGGCCACGGCTCCTCGTCCGGGCACGGCGGATCCGTCGGCCCTGACCGGGCGGCTGGTCAACCGCGACAGCGGCTTGTGCCTGCGGGTGTCGGGCACCGAGGACGACGTCGTCGCGGTGCAGGACACCTGCACGGCCGACGCCGACCGGACCTGGACGCTCGCCCAGCGGGGCGGCGGCGGCGACACCCGCACGCTGCGCAACGCGTACAGCGGCCGGTGCCTGGCCGTGGTCGGCACGGAGAACCTGGCCCCCGTCCGGCAGTTCGGCTGCGCCGCCGCCCACCACGACGAGCAGTACTGGCAACTGCTGTGGGGGAGCGGTGACCGGGCCGACCACTTCGTACTGCGCAACGCCGTCACCGCCAGGTGCCTGCTGGTCCAGGGGCCCGGGGCGGGCCGGCCCGCGGCGCAGATCTCCTGCGGCGAGCAGTACGACGACCAGTGGTGGCACCTCGCCCCCTAGGCCATGTTCGGTGAGCCACGTTCCTTGAGGCCCCGTCCTGTCACGGGGAGGTCGACCGTCGGTGGACGGGGCGGTCCGATGTCGGTGCCGTCCCCTACCGTGCCCGGTATGAGGCACTGGATTCACGGGCCGCTCGGCCGGCTGCACGGACAACTCCCGCACGGCGAGGAGACCAATGTCGTCTTCTTCCGGGGCATGTCTCTGGACACGCTGACGCGGGGACTCCTCGGCCTGCGGCGTCGGCCGCTCGCCTACGGCAAGGGCGCCGACTGGGGAGTGATGATGCACGACATGCTCGGCTGGGATGCCGGCGACACCGACCCCACCGACTACGAGAAGGTGTGCCCGCCCGGCGGCGAACTGGCCGTGTTCGTCACCGAACCGTGCAGTGCGAAGGCACACGGCCCCTGGTTCTCGTACTACCGCGGCGGACACCTGCACACGGGCTTCAGCTTCGAGGCGCCGGGCGACCGGGTGGGTGAGGATCCCGACGTGTTGTTGCCCGCGCTCGTGGCGGCCGGCCTGGTGGGCCCCGACGCGCGACACGGTACGGAGGACTTCGAGGAACGGATCGTGCGGGCGATCACGGAAGCTCTCTCCCTTCCCGAACTCGAACTGTCGTGACCGGAGGCGGGCAGGAGCCGTCCTGCCGCCGGTGCGAGCGCACCAGTGTCCGGAGCATCGCCGCTCCCGCCACCACCGCGCACAGGTGCAGTACCACCGCGACGGCAGGGTGTTCGGGCGGGCGTGCGCCGGCCGGGTCGGCCAAGGCCAGGTACAGCGTGACCGGGAGCTTCCAGCCGCTCCACGCGAACAGCGAGCCCGATCCGACCCAGCCGAACACCAGCGGCACGGTTCGGGGCAACCGGGCGGGCCGTGCCAGGGTGATGACCCCGACGGCGGCGGAGCAGGCGAGCGCCCAGAAACCGGAGACCGCCCCCAGCACGTACCAGTCGGTGACCCGTTCGGCCGGGTGCGCGATCCCCGCCGTGCCGCCGGCCGCCCAGTAGAGCCAGGCCAGCCCGACCGCCGCACCGACCACGGCTGCCCAGGGCAGGGCCGTGCGCGGGCCGTCGCCGACCCGCCCCGCGAACGACGCGGGCCAACGCCGCCGTAGGTACGCGGGGACCGCGAGGGCCAGCCCCAGCCCCATCCCCAGAAAGCCGAACTGGACCAGTACGCCCTCCCAGACCGGCATGGCCGGATCGGCCGGATCGGCAGGACCTGCCGAATTCCCGGCCTCGCCGGGCGAGCCGCCGCCCGCGTCCAGGAGCGCGCCCAACACGCCGAACGGGAGGATCGAGACGAGGAACCCCGACGCCACCCATACGCAGAACACGACCGGCGCCGCCGGTATCCGCATGCCCCACGGCCGCACCAGCGCGAGCGCCGACGCGATTCCGATGGCGGCCATACCGACCGTGACGGCGTTGAGCACCACCCACTCCGCCGTGCCGAACCCTTGGCCGACCGGCAGCAACCCCATGAGCGAGCCCACCACCCAGGACACCTTGATCAGCAGGTACGGCACCAGCGCCAAGGCGCCCCCGTAGGCCGCTCGTCGCCCGACCCGATCCCAGCGATCCACCTGAACTCCCCTTCCGCCGGCAGGAATTCCATCCTCGAAGGTCGACCCGAGCGGCCGCATCCCCCGCCTGTCGCACCTGCCTCCCCCATCCGGGGGAGGCGACGGGGCACCAGGGGGCCCGTCCACTCGGGCCGGGCGAGGGCGGCGCGCACGAAAATTTCACAACTCGGCGCGGCCGGCGCGCGGTACGCGCCGCCGCCGGTGTTCCGGCGGCTCGCCGCGGCCCGCCAGGACCCGCTCCGGAGCCGCCGCAGGGCCGGATCCGCAGGCGTCAGCGCTCCCGGCCCTCGCTCGGCGGGGCCGCGGCGCCGGGGGTCCCGCTTGGCCTGAACCCGTTCGGTCGGCGGCGCGGTCGACGAGGGCCCCGCACGCAGGGGCGTCGGGAACATGGCAGGCCGTGGCGGTCCGGGCCGTGGAGCGGCGTCGCGTTCACCCCCGAGGCCGGATACCGGCGAGCGGTCCGGGTGCGGCGGGAAATCGAGGTCCCGGGATCACCCGTGCATCGGGCGGGGGTGGCGAGCCGGCCGCGGGGCGGCACGCGCGCGCTGTTCGGGGCCCGCACGACCGGGTCGTGCCTACGTCATGTGCGGAGCACCTTTGCTCAATCATGACCGTGACATGGCAGGGATGTTACGCGTCCGTGGGCCTCTTGTGGGTGAGAGAGGGGTGGGTCAACCTTTCGTAGGACAGCCCGTCGAGCTTCGCATTGTCATGACCATGCCCATAGTCATGGCGATGTCCGTGGCCGTAAGGCTGCCGCTCCGCCCGCAGTGCCCACCCAGAGGAGGACCCCCCACATGTCCGTGATGCGTCACACCCGCCGGAGGCTCGCCGGCATCAGCGCGACCGCAGTCGTCGCCCTCGCGCTCGGCGCGGCCGCCGCCTTACCCGCATCGGCGGCCGACAACGGCCCGCAGGGCGTCATCGAGAACGCCGGCGCCGCCGGGACCGTCTCCGGCAGCTACATCGTGACCCTGAAGGACTCCGCCGCCCGCTCCACCGCGGACAGCGGCAAGGCCGTCGCCAAGCGGTACGGCGCGAAGATCGACAAGACGTACAGCGCCGCCCTCAACGGCTACTCCGTCGAGGTCTCCGAGGCGCAGGCGAAGAAGCTCGCCGCCGACCCGGCGGTCAAGTCCGTCGTGCAGAACCGTGTCTTCACCGTCGACGCGACCCAGCCCAACCCGCCGTCCTGGGGCCTGGACCGCATCGACCAGCGTGCGCTCCCGCTCAACCAGAGCTACACCTACCCGGACAAGGCCGGCGAGGGCGTCACCGCCTACATCATCGACACCGGTGTCCGCATCACCCACCAGGACTTCGGCACCCGCGCCTCCTACGGCTACGACGCCATCGACAACGACAACACCGCCCAGGACGGCCACGGCCACGGCACACACGTCGCCGGCACCGTCGCGGGCGGCGCCTACGGCGTGGCCAAGAAGGCCAAGATCGTAGGCGTCCGCGTGCTCGACAACAACGGCAGCGGCACGACGGCCCAGGTCGTCGCAGGCATCGACTGGGTGACCCGCAACGCGGTGAAGCCGGCGGTGGCCAACATGTCGCTCGGCGGCGGCGCGGACTCCGCGCTCGACACCGCCGTGCGCAACTCCATCGCCTCCGGCATCACCTACGGCGTCGCCGCGGGCAACGAGTCCACCAACGCGTCGACGAAGTCCCCGGCGCGCGTGGCCGAGGCCATCACGGTCGGCGCCACCACCAACACCGACGCCAAGGCCAGTTACTCCAACTACGGCACGGTCCTGGACATCTTCGCGCCGGGCTCGTCCATCACCTCATCGTGGGGCACCGGCGACACGGCCACCAACACCATCTCCGGCACCTCGATGGCCACTCCGCACGTGGTCGGCGCGGCCGCGCTGTACCTGGCGCAGAACCCGGCGAGCACCCCGGCCCAGGTCCGTGACGGCCTGGTGAGCGCCGCGACCCCGAACGTGGTGACCAGCCCGGGCACGGGATCGCCGAACCTGCTCCTCAACGTCGGTGAAGGCGGTACCGTCCCGCCCGGCAAGCGGTTCGAGAACACCGCCGACTACGCGATCAACGACAACGCCACCGTCGAGTCGCCCGTCACCGTGGGCGGGGTCGCCGGCAACGCCCCGGCGTCACTGGCCGTCGCCGTCGACATCAAGCACACCTACATCGGCGACCTCAAGGTGGACCTGGTCGCGCCCGACGGCACCGTCTACACCCTCCACAACCGCAGCGGCGGCAGCGCGGACAACATCATCAAGACCTTCACGGTCAACGCCTCCGCCGAGGTGGCCAACGGAGTGTGGAAGCTCCGCGTGAACGACAACGCCAATGTCGACACCGGCAAGATCGACTCCTGGGCGCTGCAGTTCTGAGAGCGGGAACGGCGCGTGACTTCTGAGCCGCGATGAACAGGCGGGGGCGACCACAGGGCGGTCGCCCCCGCCGCTGCGCACCCACGTCCAGGGCGGAGCGCGGTCGAGGTGTGCGGCGTCCAAGCTTCGAGGCACCGTTCGCCCTCGTGGCCCGCCCGACCCAGCGGCAGACCGCCGAAGACGAAGAGCGAGCTCAGCGAGCACCAAAACAAAAGGCAAGGAGATGGACCACTCCTTGCCACTCTCAAGATATAGCGCAACGGGGGGCTTGCGGCAAGGACCCCGTCGTCCCGCAGACTCTCCCACCGAAGCCCGGAGCAGAGCGACATCCGGGATTCATGAAATCTGTGCGCCTGCATCGGCATACGGATTTCGTGCGACGTGCTGAGGGGGGAATCGCGATGATCGACGTGATCGTTGTCGGCGGCGGGCCGACCGGTCTGATGCTGGCCTGCGAGTTGAGGTTGCACGGTGTGCGCGTGCTCGTACTGGAGAGGGAGACGGAGCCGACCCCGTTCGTCCGCGCGCTCGGCCTGCACGTGCGCAGCATCGAGGTGATGGCCCAGCGCGGCCTGCTGGAGCGGTTCCTCGAGCACGGCCGGCGCTTCGAGGTCGGCGGCTTCTTCGCCGGCCTCGGCACGTCCTGGCCCGACGGGATGGACACCGCCCACTCGTACGTCCTCGGCATCCCCCAGCCGGTCACCGATCGCCTGCTGTCCGAGCGCGCCACCGAGCTCGGTGCCGAGATCCGGCGCGGCCGCGAACTGGTCGGGCTGAGCCAGGACGAGGACGGGGTGAGCGTCGAGCTGGGAGACGGTGCGCGGCTGCGCTCGCGCCACCTCGTCGGCTGCGACGGCGGCCGCAGCACGGTGCGCAAGCTGCTCGGCATCGGCTTCCCCGGCGAGCCCTCCCGGGTCGAGACGCTGCTCGGCGAGATGGAGTTGACCGCGGAGCCCGGCACACTGGTCG
The DNA here is from genome assembly GCF_053615355.1 of Streptomyces sp. CLCI03. Taxonomy (NCBI): domain Bacteria; kingdom Bacillati; phylum Actinomycetota; class Actinomycetes; order Kitasatosporales; family Streptomycetaceae; genus Streptomyces; species Streptomyces sp. CLCI03. The sequence goes on from NZ_CM132132.1 coordinate 8,155,558, forward strand.
CCGTGATGGCCGAGGTACGCAAGACGCACCTGCGGTTCGGCGCGGCGCCCCTCGGGAACGGCGTGTACCGCGTCGTCGTACCGGCCGAGGGCGTGGCCGAGGACCGGGCCGCCGCGCCGACCTTCGAGGAGTTCAAGCAGCGGCTGCGGGCCGTCGGCGGTACCGACTTCGGCGCCCACTCACCGCGTCGGCTTTCGCGGTTCGGCGATGCCACCCGGCAGGCCGAGCGCTACCGGGTCGGCCGGGTGCTGTTGGCCGGCGACGCGGCGCACATCCACCCGCCCACCGGTGGCCAAGGCCTCAACCTCGGTATCCAGGACGCCTTCAACCTCGGCTGGAAACTGGCCGCCGAGGTGGCCGGCTGGGCGCCGGAAGGCCTGCTGGACACCTACGAGGCCGAACGCCACCCGGTGGCCGCCGAGGTACTCGACAACACCCGCGCGCAGATGGAGCTGATGTCCACGGAACCCGGGGCAAGGGCGGTGCGCCGGCTGCTGTCCGAGCTGATGGAGTTCGAGAACGTCAACCGGCACCTGATCGAGAAGATCACCGCCATCGGGATCCGCTACGACCTCGGCGAGGGCCACGAACTGCTCGGCCGGCGGATGCGGGACATCACGCTGAAGCGGGGGAGGAGTCTCTACGAGTTGACGCGCGAGGGCCGCGGACTCCTGTTGGACCGGACCGGTCGGCTCTCGGTGACGGGCTGGGCCGACCGCATCGACCATGTCGTCGACGACAGCGACGACGTGGACGTGCCCGCGGTGCTGCTGCGCCCTGACGGGCATGTCGCCTGGGTCGGCGCCGACCAGCGGGATCTGCTCGATCGGGTGCCCGTGTGGTTCGGAGCCCCCGACCGCTAGGTTGTGATGCGTACCAGCCGTTTTCGGCCGGACGGCCGAGAGTGGCCATCCGGGCACCTCGTGGAGCAGCACATGCCAGTAACCCGCAGACCGCGCCCGAGTGCGGTGCTGCCCGTCGGCTGGGCCCTCACCCTCGTCTTCGACGTCCTGGCCACCGCTCTCGCGTCCCTCGTGCTGTGCGGCGTCGGCCTCCTGCTGCCTGGGATCACGGAGGACTACGGCCCTACCACCGGTCCCACCTCGCCCACGGCCCTCGCCGTCTTCGCGACCGCTTTCGCCCTGATCGCCTCCCTGATCGGGACCGCGACCTTGCTGTCGCGGGCCCGGGGCGGCCGGGCCCGCGCCCTCGCGCTGTGGCTCGCGGCCGGGCGCCTCGCGCTGCTGGTGGCCGCCGCGGCGACCTTCGTCGCGTACGGAATCCTCACGGTCGAGCCCTGAGGGAGCGAGCCGCTCCGCACACCACCCCGTCGGCCCTGCTCGACGGGGTGGTCGGGCTGTAGGCCCGCTCGCCGAATCCCGCAACCCGGCGGCGTCTGCCCCGCTGATCGGCCCTGCGGGAAGCCGATCAGGTGGCCGGCGTGCGTGGAATCCGCGGGGCGTCCTGGGGCAGGTCCTGCGGGACCGTGGCCGCCCCGTCGGCGCGTACGGCGTCCACCACGGCCTGGTGCAGCATGCGGCTGAACTCCTCCGATTCGCAGCGCACCGGGCTGCCGGTCACCGTGAACCAGTCCGAGCCGCCCGTGTACTGCACCGCCACCTGGGCCTCCGGACTCGACCAGGTGGTGTGCACGGTCAGGTCCCCGCTGAGGACACCCGCCTCGTCGGTGCGTACTCCGCCGCGTCCGGCGAAGACTCCTGTCGTCGTCCACGAAGCCCAGGTCATGGCGCATCGCCCCTCACCGCGGAGTGCCTCTGATGCTTCCACGCTACGGCGGGACCGCGATTCCCGCGTCCTCTCGGCGGTGCGGGACGGTCGGGCGGCCCGACGGCGGGGCTCACCGGCCCGGATCAGTGGCCCGCGGCGGCCTTGACCAGGGCCACCGCGGTGCCGATGGCCGCGTCCAGGGTGCCCGCCAGCAGCGCCAGGCCCGTGCCGCCCCCCATGCGGACGCCGCCGTACCAGCCCCAGGTGAACAGCCCGGCGACGCTCACCCCGGCCGAGAGCAGCAGGGCGGTGTCCACCTCCATCAGCCCCAGCGCCGCCGAGCCGATCAGGACCAGCGGTCCCGCGGCGGACAGCAGCAGAGGGCTGCTGACGGACAACATGCGGCGCAGCTCGTGGCCGGTCGCCAGCCGACCGTGGACGACCCGGTGGGCCTGCTGGTCCGCGACCAGTGCGGCCAGCCAGAGGCCCACGGCTGCGGTCACCACGGTCGCGGCGGCTCCGGTGGCGCTGATGTGCTCGGAGCTCGCGAGCCCGATCACCACCGAGATCATGGTGATGGTGGCGTACAGCCGCTCCTTGAGCCGGGCGGCGGCGAACCGCGGATCGCGATCGAAGGCCTGCTCGTCGTCCGCTCCGGGAGCGGCGCCGCCGGGGGACCCGGCCGGGGGCGTCTCGTCAGGGGCCATGGCGCCTACCGTAGGGCCGGCCGACGGCCCTGCCCCGCAGGCGAGCGGGCAGCGCGTCGTCCGGGCCGCATGCTGCCGCCCCTCCGGCTCGACCGGCCCCACCCCGGCCGAGCCCGCCTGTCATCCCGCACTGTTCCGGATCCCCTGGTCCCGGCCGCCGTTGCTATACGTTCCCGAGCGCCGGCCCACACCACTGCGCGCCGGCACCGTGGCCATCGGCCGGGACCCGGCGGTGAGGTCTTCGCGTCAGGCGCCCCGCTGTTCCCCCGGCCCGCCGGCCGGGTCCGCGCGACCGGTTCGGCGCAGGACGGCGGGCGTGGTGCCGTACCAGCGCTGGACGGCCCGGCGCAGGGCGCGCGCGTCGGCGTACCCGCTGCGGGCGGCGATCGCGTCGATGCTGAGGTCCGTGCTGTGCAGCAGCCGGGTGATGTGGTCCCGGCGCGCGGCCTCGATCTCGTTGCTCCACGTGGTGTCGTGCTCGTCGAGGCGGCGCTGGAGGGTCCGCGGGCTGACGGCCATCCGCCGTGCCACCGCGGGTAGCGTGGGAACGGTCTCGTCATGGACGGAAGCCAGCGCGGTGCGGAAGAGATCCAGCCAGTTGTGCAGGGGGATCGCGGCGGCGAGGGTCTGATCGGCGTGTTTGCGCAGCACGTTCGAAAGCCCCGGCTGCGCGTGCGGTGTGGGTCCGGTCAGGTCGGAGGCGAGGAAGGTGAGGGAGCTGCTCGGGGCCTCGAACTCGATGTTCGCGGTGCCGTACAGCTCGATCAGGGCGTCGTGCCGGCGCGGTGTCCTCGCGGCCAGGGTGACCCGGAGGGGGACGAGGCGGCGCCGCGCGGCCGCGCCGAGCCGTCTCTGGTACAGGCCGAGCGCGAAGGCGCGGATGGCGCAGGCCGGTTCGTAGCTCCGGTCCGCCTCGTTGACGTGGGTGAGGACGATCTGTTCGCCGTCCTCGGTGATGCGCAAGGTGTCGGTGCGGGGGTCGGCGAGGACCGCGAGGTAGGCGGCGGCGTCCCGGATCCCTTCGAGCGGGGTGGGCGCCGAGGTGATCAGGTAGTCCCAGACGCCGAGGGTGCCGACGTCCGACTGCTGGGCCAGCAGCAGCGCCAAATCGGTCCAGGGAACGCGCACGGTCGTCAGTTCCGCGATGCGGATGCCGGTGGCCGCGGGCGTCCGGCACAGGTCGTCGTGGAGATGCTCGGGCGCCAGGCCCAGCAGGTGCGCGTACCCGTGCGCGGGTACGTCGAACAGGCGCGCCGCGGTGACGCTCAGCCGGGTGATGGCCGAGGAGGTGGTGCCCAGGTGTGCTTCCGTGATCACAGGGGCTGAGCATAGACGAGCGGGAAATGCCCGCTCATCCGCCCGACTTGGCGTCGAATGTCCCCAACTCGGCGGGTGCGGTCCCCCCGTGGCACGGACGGTCCCCTGGCCGGCGTGAGCTGCCCTGGGCCGGCGGTTCGTGCGGCCCTAGCGTGGTGATCGTCCCCGCGGGGTGCGGACGGCCGGACCGTCGGCCGGTGCGCCGTACCGAAGTGCCGCCGCCCGAAAGCGATGTGACCTACGGGGAGCCTGCCGCCGATCCGTATCACGAGGAGTGCCCGTGGAAATGACCCGAGACGATTTCGCGCTCGCCGCTTCGGTGCCGGCCCCGGCGTGATGTCGGCCGGGCCCGGTGAACGCACTGCCTCGGACGGGGGTCTGGGCAGTGCGAAGCATCGAGTCCGGCCGGGCACGGCCGGCGGCCCGCGCCGGGGCCGTCGGGACGCGCCGACCCGCATGGGAGTGGGTGGGGTCAGTGCGGAATGCTGTCGATCAACTCGCGGGCACCCTGGCGGAGGAGAGCGACGGCGACGGACGTGCCGAGGGTGGCCGGGTCGAGGCGGCCCGCCCACTCGTGCGCGTTCAGGACCACCTTGCCGTCCGGTGAGAACACACAGGCGCGCAGGGAGAGATCCCCTCCGCGTTCCGCCCGCGCGTACCCCGCGATCGGGCTGTTGCAGTGGCCTTGCAGGACGTGCAGGAGCATGCGCTCGGCGACCGTCTCGCGGTGCGTGTCCGGGTGGCCGAGGGCGCTGACGGTGTCGATGAGCCCGGTGTCGTCCTCCCGGCACTGGAGCGCGAGGACGCCGGCGCCGATCGGCGGCATGAGGGTGTCCACCGGGACGATCTGCGTGATGACGTCCGCGCGGCCGATGCGGTGGAGGCCGGCGACGGCCAGGAGGAGCGCGTCCGCCTCACCGGCGGCGAGCTTCTCCAGGCGCCGATTGGCGTTCCCGCGCATCGGTACGCACTCCACCTGCGGGTACGCGGCGGCGAGCTGGGCGATCCGGCGCACGGAGGAGGTCCCGACGCGGGTGCCGGGCGGGAGCCGGTCGAGGGTGAGCCCGTCCGGGTGGATCAGCGCGTCACGGATGTCGTCGCGTTCCAGGAACGCCGCGAAGACGGTACCGGCGGGCAGCGGGCGGTCGGCCGGGACGTCCTTGACGCAGTGGACGGCGAGATCGGCCTCACCCGCGAGGATCGCCGCGTCGACCTCCTTGGTGAAGGCGCCCTTGCCCTCGACCTGTGAGAGGTCCCCCATCCACTTGTCGCCGGTGGTCTTCACCGGCAGGACGGTGGTCCTGATCCCGGGGTGGAGTGCGGCGAGCTCGGCGCGGACGCGCTCCACCTGGGCCAGGGCCATCGGCGAATCGCGGGAGACGATACGGATCAGATCAGCGGGCATGCGGGCACGATACGCCCTCGGACCGCACCGGCGGGCATCGGAGCCGGAGGCCATGGCCCTTGACGTGAAGGGAAGTTGACGGCCTCGGGAACATGTTCGAGGGACCCGGCGCGCCACGGTCGGCCATCCTCGTACGGAACGGCCCACGGCGTCCTTCCGCCCCGCCGCGCGCGCCCGGAGACCCGAGGGGCGCGGCGCGCGTGCCCGCGCCCCGTACTCCTGCTGGAATGGCTGCTTCGGCGGTCCGTGAGGAGGAGGTCCGTTGCCGGAACGTGGCGGGAGGCCCACCGGGCCCGCGGGCGGGCCCGACGGGCTGGTGGAACGGCGCGGCGAGGACATCGACGTCTCCCTGGCCCGGCTGGTCGGAGTGCGACCCCCCGTCGGGGCCGGGGTGGACGCGGTGGTGGACGCCGTCGTGGCGGGCCTCGACGCCCGGCACGCCGAGGACGACGTCGCCGTACTCGCCGCCCGGGCCCGCCCCCGCCCGCCCACGGATCCCGGGGCCGTGGCCTCCGGCATGCCCGGAGAGGCGGGCGAACCTACGGTGGAACGGTGAGCCATCGCCTCGCCTGCGTCGCCCTGACCGGGACCCTGTGCGCGACGGCATTGTCATGCACAGGGACGAGGTCCCAGCCGCACGTCCAGGTCGCGCCCGAGCCGGTGGTGAAGACCCTGTCCGCGCACGTCACAGCCGTACCCCCGGAGAAGCTGGGCGCCACCCACCGCCCCGGATGCCCCGTGCCACCCGAGCGGCTGCGCCTCGTCCGGATGAACCACTGGGGCTTCGACGGCAAGGTGCACAGCGGCGAGCTGGTCGTCCACGAGGACGCGGTCGCCCCCGTGCTGCGGGCCTTCGGCCAGGCCTTCGCCGCCCGCTTCCCGATCCGCCGCATGCGCGTCATGGCCGAGTACGGCGGCAGCGACGCCGCGGCGATGGCCGACGACAACACCTCCGCCTTCAACTGCCGGCAGGTCACCGGAGACCCGGGGCGGCTGTCCCGCCACTCCTGGGGCGACGCCATCGACATCAACCCGGTCGAGAACCCGTACGTCGACGTCCGCGGCACCAGCCATCCCCCGAACGGCCGCACCTACCTCGACCGCGACCGCCCCCGCCCCGGAATGATCACCCCGGACGGGGTCGTCACCCGAGCCTTCCGGGAGATCGGCTGGTACTGGGGCGGCCGCTGGAGCCCCCCGGACTACCAGCACTTCTCCGAGGAGGGCGGCTGACGCCGGCCCCGCAGGGGCGACACCGCCGGCCTCAGCCGCCCGGGGTGAAGGTCACCGGCAGGCTCTCGGGACCGCGCAGCCCGCCCGGCCGCCGACGGATCCCGTCCGCGCCCGTGTCGAGGGCGAGCCCGGGGAGCCGGCGCAGGACCGTACCGATGGCGATCTGGCCCTCCAACCGCGCCAGCGGAGCCCCCAGGCAGTAGTGGATGCCGTGCCCGAACGCGAGGTGGGCGTTGTCCTGCCGGGTGATGTCGAGGCGGTCGGGGTCGGGGAACCGCTTCGGATCGCGGTCGGCGACCGCCGAGCCGATCAGTACGGTCGCCCCACGCGGGACGGCCACCCCGGCGATCTCCACGTCCTCGCGCGCGAACCGCGCGATCCCCGGGCTCACCGGCCCGTCGTAGCGCAGGAACTCCTCGATCGCGCCCGGCAGCAGTCCGGGGTCGCAGCGCAGCAGCTCGAACTGGTCCGGGTGGTCCAGCAGCGTGGCGATCCCGGTGCCGATCAGATTGACCGTGGTGATGTATCCGGCCACCAGCAGCAGGAACACCATCGCGATCAATTCGTCCTCGCTCAGCCGCTGTTCCGCGTCACGGGCGACGACGAGGCCGCTGAGCAGATCGTCGCCGGGGTGCGCCCGCTTCGCGTGGACGAGCCCGGTCAGGTACGCGCGCATGTGCTGCCACGCCTCGTTCACCACGGCGGGGTCGGGCGGCTCCGTACCCCGCCTGAGCATCCGGTCGGTCCAGCCCTGGAAGTCGTGCCGCTCGTCCACCGGAACCCCGAGCAGCTCGCCGATCACCGTGACGGGGAGCGGAAGCGCGAAGTCCGCCACCAGGTCGGCGCGGCCGGCCGGGACGACCGCGTCCAGCAGATCGTCGGCGACGGCCTGGATCCGCGGCCGCATCTGCGCCACGCGGCGGGCGGTGAACGCCTTGGAGACCAGGCGGCGCAGTCGGGTGTGGTCGGGCGGGTCGCTACGGAGCATGTTGCTCAGCATCGAATCGCTTTCCGCGACCGGCAGTTGCTCCAGGAGCCGACCGTCCGAGGCATCTCGTACGTCGCTGCTGAGTCGGGAGTCGGACAGGGCCGCGAGCCCGTCCTCGTAGCGGGTGACGAGCCAGGCCTCCAGGCCGCCCGCGGCGACGACGCGGCGCACGGGGCCGTCCTCGCGCAGTTGCCGGTACAGCGGGAACGGATCCGCCAGGAAGGCGGGATCGGCGTACGGCAGGAGGGTCGGCCGCTGCTCACCCGTGTGCTCACTCATGATGCCTCCCGAGTGGGTCGTCCGTGCTGTGGTCTCCGGTGAGGTGGAGCGGGGCGGGTCGAGCTCAGCGGAGCGATTCCTTCGGAGGGCGCTCGCGCAGGGCCCCGTAGGCGAGGAAATAGGCGGGCAGCCGGTTCAGCCGGCGCGAGTCGGTGAGGAGCTCGGTCAGCCGTTTCGCCCGCTCGGGATCTCCGAACGCGGCACGGCCGGCCAGCAGCGGCCCGATGACCTTGGCGTGCGCGACGCGCTGGAGCCCCTGCGTCGCCACGGTGGTGGGCAGCCGCCGGCACTGCACCCGGCGTACGTCCCGGAGCCCCACGGTGCCCTCGCGCAACGGGCCCACCAGATGACGGGCCGCCGCCACCGCGTCCTGCACGGCGAGGTTGATGCCGATGCCGAACACCGGCGCCATGGCATGCGCGGCGTCCCCGATGCACAGCAGCCCCGGGCGGTGCCAGCGGCGCAGCCGGTCGAGCCGGACGTCCAGCAGCTTGACCTCGTCCCAGGAGGTGACGGCATCGGCCCGGTCGGCCAGCCAGGGCACCGCCTCCGTGAACTGCCCCATGAACGCCTCCAGGCCCTCGGCGCGGCGCCCGACGTCGGAGCCCTTGGGGATGAGCGCGGCGCACTGCCAGTAGTCGCCGCGATCGATCAGGGCGACGAACAGCCGGTCCCCGATGCCACCGACGAGCCCGCTGGGGTCCCCCTCACGCCGCGGCACCCGGAACCACCAGGCGTCCATGGGGCACGGGAACTCCTCCAGCCCGAGCTCGGGCAGCGCCCTGGCCAGCGAGCCGCGCCCGTCGCAGGCCACGGTCAACGAGGCCCGGAGCTCGCCGGTGTCGCCGTCCGCGGTCCGGTAGCGCACGCCCGTGACCCGTCCGCGCTCGACGAGGAAGGACGTCGCCTCGGTGTTCATGCGCAGACGGAAGGAGGGCTCGCGGCGGGCTTCGTCGGCGAGCAGGTCCAGCAGGTCCCACTGCGGCACCATCGCGATGTAGTTGTACTTCCCCCTCAGCGCCCCGATGTCCCCGACCGTGACCAGGGACCGGTCGGGCCCGATGGGCAGTTGCACCGAGCTGACCCGTCGCTGCGGCAGCCGGGCGAAGCGCTCGGCCAGGCCGATGTCGTCCAGCAGCGACAGGGTGGACGGGTGCACGGTGTCGCCGCGGAAGTCGCGCAGGAAGTCGCCGTGCTTCTCCAACACGGTCACCTCCACCCCGGCCCGGGCCAACAACAGGGCCAGCACCATCCCGGCGGGCCCGCCGCCCACCACACAGCAGGTGGTCCGTTCCACGCGACCCACTCCCTTCGCCGACTCGGGTGCCCCGAACGACGTATACCGCACCCGCGGCGCGGGCGGCGGCGACACGGGGCAGCCATCCGGGTTCCCTACGACGCCCCCGAGGCTTCGATCCAGTAGCGCCGGGCGGGACCGTGTTCGGTGTCCCGGATGCCTTCCAGGAGGCCTCCGTGTCGCTCGATCGTCCTCACCGAGGCGAGGTTGTCGACCGCGCAGACCATCAGCACCCGGTCCAGGCCGAGCGCCCACGCCTCGGTCAGCATCCGGCCCAAGGCCCAGGTGGCCAGCCCGCGCCGACGCGAGGACGGCCGGATTACGTAGCCGATGTGGCCGAACCGCGGCACCCGATCGTCGAGCCCGTGCCGCAGCGCGATCCCGCCGTGCACCCGGTCGCCCTCGACGACCCATCGGTAGGTGCAACCCCGGTCGGCCCCCGCCGCTTTCGGACCGCCGGCCAGCTCCGGGCCATGGCGCTCGCGCTCGCACGGGAGCGGCCCCGCCCCGCACCGGTCGGGGAGATGTGGTGAAGAGGCCCGCCGAATCGGGTGGTTACCGCACCGGCCGGCCTCCGGGCCGGGACGATGAGGGGACGAACGGTACGAAGAGGAGGCTCCGCATGAGGGCACGTCACTTACGCACCCTGTCCGTCGCCGGCGCGGTCGCGCTGGTCTCGCTCGTCTCCACCACACCCGCTCAGGCCCTGCCCGCCTGCCCCGCCAACGCGATCTGCCTGTGGAGGTACCAGGACGGCACCGGGGACCTCTACGTCTGGCGGGGCGGCTACGTGAACCTCCCCAGCAGGTTCGTGGACCACGTGGGGTCGTTCCGGGCCAACCGGAGCGGGGCCTTCATCGACTGGGCGACCGGCAAGGACTGCCGGCCGGTCCGCGTCGGCGACTACGCGAGCAACTACAGCGGCCGCTTCGGCTCGAAGATCGACGCGGTGGGCGACACCTGCTGACCCCGGATACCGCCGGGTGGGGGCCGGGCTCAGTAGCGCAGGGCCGTGCCGGTCTGCGCCGTCACCGTGCCCGACAGTTTGTGCGTACTGCGGGCCGTTCCCTGCCCGGTGCCCTTCCCGGCGACATCCGTGATCGTCACGACCACGGTGTCGACGAGGTTGCCGCTCTCGTCCTTGAACTCCACCTGCACCGCGAAGGACTTCGTCGCGTCGTCGGTGTTCCTGGCGGTCACGGGGACCGTCGTGTATCCGTCCGCGTCGGTGGCCACCGCACCCAAGGACACCTGGTCCTTGGCATCGACCCCGTTCTTCACCTCGGCGAGCTTGTCCTTCGCCACGGCGGCGGCCGACTCGGCGGCCTTCCCGGCCTCCGCGGCGGCCGACGAGACCGCCTCACCCGCCGACTTCACCGCCGACGCGGCGCTCGACACAGCCTCGGACGGGGTGCCGTCACCGTCGGAACAGCCCGCGGCGCCGAACGCCACCACCGACAGCACCACCGCACCTGCCGCACCACGCATCCACGCGACCGCCGTCACCATGCCTCCATGGGTGTTCCGGTTCCGGACCTTGGGACCTCCCAGTCAAAGGCCCGGCGGCCCGGATGCCCAATGGTCCGGGCATCCGGGTGAGTCCCTACGGAGGCCGCGGACCTCAAGGGCGTCCGGCGGCGAGACGGTGTTCGTGGACCCGCAGCTGAAGAGCGGCGAGGTCCAGCAGGGGAGTGGCCACGCCCAGGGCGCGGGCGCGCAGGGTGAGGTCGGTCAGGACGTGGTCGGCCTCCGTCGGCGCTCCGGCGACGAGATCGCGGTACAGGGACGGGGTGAGCGGGGAGCCGGGTGCCGTGACGGTCGAGGTGGTGAAGGCGAGCTCCGCATCCGTCACCGGGTGGCCCGCGGCCCGGGCCACCGCCGCGGTCTCCGAGATCAGCGCCGCGGCCAGGTCCGCCCCGCCCGGAACGGCGTTCACCTCGCCGACCGTGCCGCGCATCAGACAGGTCAGGGCGACGAGCGTGGAGATGAAGACCCACTTGTGCCACATGGCCGCGACGATGTCCTCCGTCACCGGCGAATCGACGCCGGCCTCGGCCAGTACGCCGCGGATCGAGTCCACCCGGGCCGACGGCCGGGCGTCGAGCTCGCCGGTCAAGATGACCGCGGGCGGAGCCATGCGGAGGATGTCGCCGTCCTCGTTCAAGGTGGTGACCACCTTCGCGACACCGCCGAGGACCGCTCCGGTCCCGAGGCGCGCGACGAGAGCGTCGAGGTGGGCGACCCCGTTGAGCAGCGGAACGACGGCGGTGTCCGGGCCGACGGCGGGTTCGATGTCCGTCAGGGCCGTCCGCAGGGCGGTCGCCTTCACCGAGAGGAGTATGAGGTCGTAGGGTCCGCCCACGGCGCCGGCCGTCACCAGACGCGGCGTGAGGTCGAGCTCCTCCCCTTGGCCGACCACGCGCAGGCCGCGGGCCTCCAGGGCCTTCGCGCGGGCCGGTCGCACGAGGAAGGAGACGTCCTGACCCGCTGTCGCGAGCCGCGCGCCGAAGAAGCCGCCGACGGCGCCGGCGCCGACCGTGAGGATCCTCATGAAGGGGTGCCTTTCGTGGGAGGGGAGGAGAGGGGAGCGGTTCGGTCAGGTCCGGCCCGCACCGAGCGGGCTGTCCGCGGCCGGAGTGCGGGCCGAGCGCGGCGTGTACCGGGAGACCGCCACGCCGGCCAGGCAGAGCGCCCCGCCGAGGAGGGTCAGCCACGCCGGTACCTCGCCCAGGAGGGCCCAGCTCAGCAGCACGACGATGGCCGGGACGGCGTACGTGGTCGCGCCCAGCTTTCCGGCGGGCATGCGCGCCAGGGCGTAGGTCCAGGTGGTGAACGCGAGAGCGGTCGGGACGACACCCAGGTAGAGCATGTTCAAGGTCGCGGACATCGGCGCCTCGGGCAGTTCCGCGAACAGTTGACCCGAGAAGGGCAGGCAGGCCACGGTTCCCGTGAGGCAGGCGAAGGTGGTGACCTGCAGGGGAGTGCCGTAGGAGAGCGCGGGCTTCTGGGCGATGACGCCCGTCGCGTACGCCACCGCCGCGAGCAGGCAGAGTACGACGCCGAGCACCGAGGTGGAGCCGCCGTCCCCGGACGACATGGACAGGCCCACGACCACCGCTCCGGCGAAGGAGACGGCCATGCCGACCAGGAGACGCGGAGGCAGTGCCTCGCCGAGCAGGCGGGCCGCGAGGAGCGCCATGAGGATCGGCCCGGTGTTCACGAGCAGCGACGCGGTGCCCGCGTCGACCAGCCGTTCACCCCAGTTCAGGACGATCGTGTAGCCGCAGAACCACACGACACCGGACACCAGGATCCCGCGCCAGGCCTCGCGGGGCGGTAGGCCGTGTCGACTGATCAGGAGCAGCACCACGAGGACCAGGGAGGCCGCCAGCAGCCGGCCGAGGGCCAGGGCGCCGGGCGAGTACGCGGCCCCCGCGCTGCGGATGGAGACGAAGGCGGAGGCCCAGGCGAACACCGTGAAGGTGACGGCGCCGACGGTGAGGACGCCGGGCGGGATCGAACTCGAGCGGAACGTCATGAGCCCACCCTACGACCGCAACATTTCGGTGTCGACCGAATTAATGTGTCTTCCTGTCCGGAGCCGCGCCTCAGTTCCACGCCTCCGGTGTCAGCCCCAGTAGTTCACCGAAGGCCCGCTCCCCGGCGTCGGTCACCTCCAGGGCCCGCCCGCCACCCGTCGGGCACACCACCCACTTCTCCGCGGTCGCCCGTGCGCACAGCCGTGCCCCGGCGAGGCCGCCCAGGTGGCGGCGCCGCTCGGTCCAGTCCAGGCAGGAGCTCGCCAGTGGCCTGCGTCCCTGTCCGGCCAGGCTGATGCCGGCGTCGGCGCACCAGATCCGGCCGGCCTCCGTCAGCTCGAACACGTCGTCCGTGCGCAGCAGCCCGCGCCGTTCCATCGCGTCGGTCACCGCCATGCCGAGCCGCCCGGCGAAGTGGTCGTAGCAGGTCCGGGCGCGGGCCAGCGGGTCCGGCGCGGCGACCACGGGCACGGCGTGCGCCGCGTCCCGGTCCGGAACGGCGTGCGAGGCGAGCTCGTCGAGCAGGCGGGCCGTCGCCCCGTCGGCGATGCGCACGTAGCTGTGGCGGCCCTGCCGCTCGGTCACGCAGATGCCCACGTCGAGCAGCCGGGTCAGATGGCCGCTGATGGTGGAGGGCGCCACCGAGGTGATGCGGGCCAGCTCGCCCGCGGTCCAGGCGCGCCCCTCCAGGAGCGTCATGCAGATCGCCGCCCGCGTCTCGTCGGCCAGGGCGGCGGCGAAGGCGGCCAGCAGTGCCGCGGGGGCCGCTCCGCCCACGGGGGGCGCACCGCCCGCAGGGGCCGCTGCGCCCGCGGGCGTAGAACCGGGATGCGTCTCGTTCATACGTCCAGGATGCCCCATGATTTCGGTGAACAACGAATGATCTGTGCGTAGTGAGGTCCACTGTCGCGACCGGGGGTTCGCCCGCCACACTGAGGGTTGCGGGGCAGAACGCCCCCGTCACGAGGAGGTGGTGGGGTGTTGTCGTCGAGTGATCCCACGGAGCGGCCGTCCCCGGTCGTACGGCCCGAGGTGTGGGAGACGTACGGGCCGGCCGATCTCAGCGCCGTTCCGGTCTTCGCCGGAGGGTTCATCAACTTCGGCTACTGGAAGGCGGTCGACCTCGGGCAGCCGCTGTCGCAGGACGACCGGATCCGCAGCGAGCGGGACCTCTACCGGCACGTGCTCGACGCCGTGGCCCCCGAAGGCGGCAGGGCCGTCGAGGTCGGCTGCGGTCTCGGTCTCGGGTGCGCGCTCGCGCTGGAGGAGTACGGGCCCATGGCCGTCACCGGGGTGGACATCCATCCCCAGCAGCTCCGACGGGCCCGCGAAGCCAACTCCCCGCTCCTTGCGGCCCAGCCGCACCGGCTGACCTTCGCGCTCGGGGCCGCGGAGGAGCTGCCGTTCGGCGACGCGGAGTTCGACTGCCTCTACAGTGTCGAGGCGGCGCAGCACTTCCCGGACCTGACCGCCTTCGCGCGGGAGGCGGCGAGGGTGTTGGGCCCGGGTGGCCGGGTGGCGGTCACCAGCTTCTTCACCGTGGAGGGAGCGCCCGAGCCCGCGAAGCGGCTCGCGGGGCTCCTCGACTCCTTCGCCAGCGGGCTGGACATCGCGCGGCCGGTGTCCCGGCTCACCGATGCGCTCACCGACGCGGGCTTCGGCGACGTCAAGGTCGCCTCGATCGGTCCGCAGGTCTGGCCGGGCTGGGACCGTTGGCTCGCCCGCCTCTGGGCGCCGGGCACCTGGCCCCGGAACTTCCTGGCCGCCTGGGAGCAACAGATCCTGGACTACTACCTGGTGACGGCCACCCGACCGTAGCCCGCCGCTGTCAGTGGCTCCGCCTAGTCTTCAGGCATGTCAGTGAACATCGATCTTGCCTTCACCGTCACCGGCGTCGCCGACGAGCCGCAGGCCTGGGCGATCGTCCGCGCCCTGCAGGAGCTGATGCACGAGGAGGACATAGCCGCCCAGGTCACCATCGGCGTGGCGGTGGACGAAGACGGCTCGTACTTCGTCTCCGGGGACTCCGACTTCCCGCTCGGCATCTCGCGCTTCTACCTGTGGCAACCGCACTTCGAGGGGGTTTTCGCCGTGACGGTGGCCGCGGTGGCGGCCGGGGCCGTGCCGGAGATCCGCTGGGGTTACCCGGACGAGGAGTACTGACCGCTCCACCCTCAGCCCGGCAGGGGAGACGGAGCAGCCGGGGGAGCGGGGGGTAGTGCCCAGCGGATCGCCCGGGTGACGGCGTGGCCGCCGGCGCGGGCGACCGGGGGCGGTATCCGGGCGACCGCGGGCGCGTCCTCGGCCACGGCCGACCTCGCCCAGGGCGGAAGCAGCTCCACGGCCGCCGCCGCCAGCAGTGCGTACGGCAACCGGGCGGCCCCCGGCAGCGGCGGCTCGCTCAGCAGGAACAGGGTCGTGTCCCGGGAGGCCGCGGTCGGCCGGAGGCCGGGCCGGTACCGGGCCATCCGCAGGGCCAGCTCGCGCACGTTCTCCGGCGGCACCTCCGCCCCCAGCGCGCGGGCCACGCGCGCCGTGTCGGCGAGGTACGCGTCGCAGCCCGCGGAGTCCAACGGGCGCCTGCCGTACCGCTGATGGGCCCGCAGGAAGCAGTCCGCCTCGGCGATGTGCACCCAGGTCAGCAGCTCCGGATCATCGGCCCGGTACGGGACTCCGTCGGCCGTCCGCCCCCGGACCCGCGCGTGCACCTCCCGTACGAGGGCCACCGCCGCCTCGGCGTCGGCACTCGTACCGAAGGTGGTGACGGCGAGGAAGGTGCTGGTGCGGTTCAGCCGCCCCCACGGGTCGCCCCGGTACCCCGAATGCGCGGCCACGGCGGCCATGGCGAGAGGGTGCAAGGACTGCAGCAACAGGGCGGCCAGCCCACCGACGAACATCGAGGCGTCCCCGTGGACCCGGCGCACCGGCCGGTCCGGGGCGAACCATCGAGGTCCGGGCGTCGTGTGGATCCGCGCCCGGTTCCGGGGTCCGTCCGGCCCGGCGACGCGCAGGAAGACCGCGTCCCCGGCGTGCCGCCTGATCCGCTGGACCGTCGTGGCCCTCGCCTTGGCCATGAGCCCAGTATGGGCCGGTACCGGCCGTGGATCACAGCCAGCGCGGCGGGATGATGCCGTAGTAACCGCCGAGCAGCTGACGGTAGTCGGTGCTCTCCAGGTGCTGGTCCCGGATGAACTCCGGGGCGTCCTTGACCTGTTCCCTGGTCAGTCCGACCCGGATCCGCTTCTCCTCCACGTCGATACCGGTGACGGTACCCGCCGGGAGGAGGACCTCCTTGCCGAAGATCCACGGGCCGGTGTCCACGACCAGATAGGCCGATCCCGCCTCGTCGGAGTGCTTGTCGACCTTTCCGATGGCGCCGTCGGAAGCCTCCACCTTGTAACCGGACAGGTCCACGTCCGTGATGCGGTCGACGGTGACGTGGTAGGCCCAGACGTTCTCAGACATGAGTGAAACAGCTCCTCCATCGATCCGTGTCCGTCGCGGCGCGCATGCCCCGTGCGATCGCGGCTACACGTCCGTGTCCCGATCGGGGCCGACTCCCCGTCCGGAGCGGCCGGAGCATGGCCTGATCAGGGCGAACTCCCGCGCCGCTCCCGGGCTCGGGGCTACGCTCCCTGGATGGAACGCGCAGAGGTACTCAAGCGAGTGATCGGCATCCTCACCGACGCCCAGGACATTCGCCGGGCCGCCGAGGCGGGCGAGCTCGACGAGCACGTCGACGCCGGGGAGGACGGCGCCGGAGCGGCACCCACGGCCGGTGTGGCCACTCTGCTCCTGAACGAGATGCTGCCGTCGATCAGGGTGCCGGCGGACGCCTCGCCCCAGCAGGTGGCCGCCCTCGTGGCGGAGGCGCTCGGGCCGGCCCTGCACACCATGGTTTCCGGCTTCAGCCTGGCGTTCACCAGCCTCGCGATGGTGCACGACGACGGACGGACGGACATCTCCTCGATCGAGGTCCTCCAGGAGCTCGCCCTGGAGATCGAGTCCGGGACCTACGACGAGGGCGCGTAGCACCTCGCCGCCGGTCCCGGCTCCGCTGCCATCGCCCTCACGTACGCGGGGCGGCGGTCGGGCGGGCCGTCCGCCGTACGGCCTGCCCGAGCCCGTTACTCCGCGTCGTCGTCGCTCGTACGGGTCGTCTTCCGCTCCTGCCGACGCCTCAGTTCCTCCGGGCTCTTGCCCTCGACCCGCTTGCTGGCCTCGGGGTGCACCGGGTCCGGGCCGGGATGATCCTGCGCCTGCTCCGCGCGGCCCTCTCCCGACTTCTCACGCCTGTCCTGCGTACCCTCCATGGCTGCTTCTCCTTCGCGCTCGCGGTTCTCGTCGACAGGAACTGCCCCGGACATCCACCGCCTACCCGCGAACGGCCGGGGTGACCTCCTACGGCCCATCCTCGGCCGATCGGGGCCCGGCGGCCACGCCATGCGTCATCCGGCCCAGCAGCGGGAAGGCGCCCCGCATGCCGGAAACGATCACCAGTCTCGCCACCCGTGTCGCACGCCGCCGCCGTGAGCCGGTCGCCGTCCAGGCTCTGCGTTCCACCGCCGCGGCCGTGATCAGCTACGTCGTCGCGCTCCGCCTGAGCAGCGAGCCACTTCCCCTGACCGCGCCCCTGACCGCCCTGCTCGTCGTCCAGGTCACCCTGTACTCCACCCTCACCACCAGCATCCGCCGGGTGAACTCGGTGGTCGTCGGTGTGCTGATCGCGATCGGCTTCAGCGCGCTGGTGGGTCTGACCTGGTGGAGCCTCGGACTGTTGATCCTCGCCTCGCTGGTGGTGGGCCACCTGGTACGCGTCGACGAGTTCGTGCCCGAGGTCGCGATCAGCGCCATGCTCGTCCTCGGCGTCACCCAGGTCACGGACACCGCCTGGGACCGGGTCCTGGAGACGATCATCGGCGCGGTGGTCGGACTGCTGGTCAACCTGCTCCTCGCACCGCCCGTGTGGGTCGGCCCGGCCGGCGACGCGATCACCGACCTCGCCCGGCGCATGAGCCGGCTGCTCGACCACCTCGGTGAGGAACCCTCCGGACCGGCCAGGGTCGAGCAGGCCGCGGCCCGGCTGCACGAGGCGCGCCGCCTCGACAACGACATCGCCCAGGTCGACGCCGCCCTCCGGCAGGCCGAGGACAGCCTCCGGCTCAATCCGAGGGTCAAGGAAGGGCTGCTCTTCAGGCTCGTGCTGCGGACCGGCCTGGACACCCTGGAGATCTGCGCGGTCGTGCTCCGTGTGGCCTGCCGGACCCTGACCGACCTGGCTCGGGCCCGCCCGGACGGGCCGCTCTTCGACCCCCCGACCGCGACCGCGCTGCGGGAGGTGCTCCGCCACACGGCCGTCGCGGTGGAAAGCTTCGCCCAGCTGATCACCGCGCAGGTCAGCGCCAACGCGGAGGAGGCGGAGGCCCGACTCACCGGCGAACTGGCCGTCGCCCGGGCCCACCGCGACCGACTCGCGGTCCTGTTGCTGGCCGCCGCCCGCGAGGACCCGGCACACTGGCAGCTGAGCGGTGCGCTGCTCACCGAGATCGACCGGGTGCTGGACGAGCTGGGCGTGGACAAGCGCTCCCAGCGCCTGCTGGAGGAACTGGACCAGCACGCCCGCACCCGGCACAGTCGCTGGAAGACGCTGAAGCAGCGGCGGCAGGACGCCGCGTGAGGCGTGAGGAAAGGCGGGGGCATGGTGCACGTACTGGGCAGCAGGGTTCTGCTGTGCCCCACCGACCCCGAACGCTCGCGCGCCTTCTACGGCGACACCCTGGGGCTGGCGATCCACCGCGAGTTCGGCACCGGCCCCGAGCGCGGCACGGTCTACTTCCTCGGCGGTGGCTTCCTCGAACTGTCGGGCCGCGCCGAGTCGCCGCCCGCGCCCGGCCTGCGACTGTGGCTCCAGGTCGAGGACGTGCACGCGGCCTACGAGGAACTGCGCGGCCGGAACGCCGAGGTGCTGCGGCCTCCCCTCCGCGAGCCCTGGGGGCTGATCGAGATGTGGATCGCCGACCCCGACGGCGTGCGGATCGCCGTGGTGGAGGTCCCGTCCGACCACCCCCTGCGCTTCCGCCCCTGATCCGAGGCCGGCCTCCGGGAACCGAGGACCTCAGCGGGCGCTTCCCAGGTCACGATCCGCCTCGGATCCTTCGAGCATCAAGGTGGTCTCCTCGATGCGGCTGAACCGGCCGTCGGGCGCGAACTCGCCGAACAGGTAGACCTCGGTGCGCACCGTCGAACCGTCCGTCTTCGTGACGTGGACGGTGTGCCGGTCGGCGTACTTGAGGCCGTCGTACAGCTCCTCGTGGACCTCGACACGGCCGTGGTCGACGACGGTGCGCAGGTGGCTGATGTGCTCGATGAAGCCGGCCCGGTCCGCCCACTCGCCGTCCGTGCGCTGGCGGTACTCCGGGGCGAAGTGGCGGTCGGCGGCCTCCTGGACGCTGAGGTCGCGGTTGAGGAGCAGGTCGGTGAGGGCGGCCGTGATACCGGTGCGGGTCATGGGAGTGCCTTTCGATACGCCTGGTGGATGTGGATGTGGATCTGGAGCTGGATCCGAAACGGTCGTAATGCGTGCGCGACGCACGCACTTCGAAAACCCTAACAGCTATGCGTGCGTGACGCACGCTATTCTTTTCGAGTGGACAACGAGATCGGGCAAGAGATCGCTGACGCGCTGGGCATCCTGCTCAAGCGCACGACCCGCGCGCACCTGCACCAGCGGCTCACGGAAGGCATGGGCGAGGCCGTCGACGACGTGACCTACCCCGTGCTCAGCGCCCTGGCCCGCACCGGCCCCCGCAGCGCGGCGGACCTGGCTCACGACGTGGGGGTCGACCGCTCCGGCGTGACCCGCCGAGCCTCCCGGCTGGAGACCGCGGGCCTCATCCGCCGGGAACCGGACCCCACCGACCGGCGCGCACACCTCCTCGTCCTGACCGACGAGGGGCGGCTCGTCGTCGCGGAGCTACGTACGCGCCTGGCGGACCACATCACGACGAGCCTGGCCTCCTGGCCCCCGGGCGAGGCCGAGACCTTCGCCCGCCACCTGCGCCGCTTCACGGCCGAAGGCCCCTTCGCCTAGGGCCTGGCTTTCGGATCATGCCGGGCCCGCGACGCCTGGCGCCGCACCTCGCCGCGTTCTCGTCGGTCGTCGATGCTCCGCATGGACTCCCTCCTCGGCCTTGCGATGCACGACACCGGACGCCGCGGGCTGATCCGCCCTGATCCCAAAGCCAGGCCCTAGGGGCGGCGTCCGGCACGTGGCAGCGGGAACGACGGCTCATGGCGCGCTAATTTGGGGCATCCCGAAGCAGAGGAGAGCCCCGTGGGCAAGGTGGTCATGTACAGCTCGGTGTCGGTGGACGGCTTCGTCGCGGACGAGGACGACCGGCCCGGACCGCTGTTCGACTGGTTGTCCAGCGGTGACGTCCCCTTGGACGAGAGCGGCGCGCTGAAGGTGTCGCAGACGTCCTACGACCACACCCGGCCGTACTGGGACCGGATCGGCGTCACGGTCGTCGGCCGCCACGTCTTCGACCTGACGGACGGCTGGGACGGGAAGCCTCCGGGCGGGATCGACCACGTGGTCGTCGTGACGCACCGGCCGGAGCCCGAGGGCTGGGACCCCGAGGCGCCGTTCCGTTTCGTCGACGGCGTCGAGGCGGCCATGGCCAAGGCGCAGGAACTCGCGGGTGACCGCGTGGTCGAGGTCGCCGCCGGTGACGTCGGTGGCCAGGTGCTCGCCGCGGGCCTGGTCGACGAGGTGCGCATGGACGTCGTACCCGTCGTGCTCGGGTCCGGCAAGCGCTACTTCGGGTCGGTCCACGCGCAGCACCTGTTGGAGGACCCCGACGTGGTGCTTCAGGGCGACCGGGTGCTTCACCTGTGCTACCGGGTGCGCCGTTGAGCGATCGGCGCGGGTGCGCGCAGCCGGCGGCCGCGAGGTCTCCGGTGCCCGGTTCTTCGTGGTCGATGAACCGGGCACCGGAGACCTCGCTGTTGCCCGATCAGGGCACGCCGTCGCTCAGCTCACTTCGTTCGCACGGGCCTACTGGTCGCGCTCGGGCCAGGTGGGGCCCTGTTCGGTCCAGACGACACCCTTGTTGCGGCAGAGGCAGAAGGGGTGGCCGATGGGGTCCGTGTAGACGCGGAATCCGTAGCCGTCGGGGCCGGTGCAATCCCGCTGCAGGGTCGCGCCGAGGTCCAGGACGCGGCGCTGTTCGGCCTCGAAGTCGTCGACCTCGAAGTCGAGGTGGAACTGCTTGGGATGCTCGCTGTCGGGCCACTGCGGGGCGCGGTAGTCCTCCACCTGGATGAAGGCCAGTTCGATCGCGCCGAACTGGATACCGGCCCAGTGCTCGTTGCTGCTCTTCTTGACCGGGAGCCCCGTCACCTCGGAGTAGAAGGCCGCCAGCTTCATCGTGTCCGGGCAATCGATGATGAGATCGGTTAGTCGTAGCACCCCGTGATCTTGCCACAAGATCAAATGTGCCGGGCGGTGAGACGCCCATGGGGCGGTCCGGGCCCGCCACGGGCAGGAGTAACGTTCTGCCCGTGGCGGAACACCAGGACGAGACCAGGACGGCCTACGACGGGGTCGTCGCGCTCTACGCGTCGCTGTTCGCCGATCGGCTGGAGACGCAGCCGTTCGCGCGGGCCATGCTCGCCACCTTCGCGGAGTTGGTGCGCGGGACGGGCAACTCGCGGGCGGCAGACGTCGGGTGCGGGCCCGGACATCTGACGGCCATGCTCCACGACCTGGGCCTGGACGCCTTCGGGATCGACATCTCCCCGGGCATGATCGACCACGCCCGCCGGGCCCGCCCCGCGCTGCGGTTCGACGAGGCGCGGATGGAGGCCCTGCCGGTCGAGGACGGAGCGCTCGGGGGCGTCCTCGCCCACTACTCGATGATCCACACACCGCCCGGGGAACTGCCCGCGCTGCTCGCCGAGCAGGCGCGCGTCCTGGCCCAAGGGGGCCTGCTCCTGGTCTCCTTCTTCGCGACCGACGGACCGGAGCCGGTCCGCTTCGACCACAAGGTGACCCCTGCCTACAGCTGGCCGGTGGACCGGTTCGCCGAGCTGCTGGCCGGGGCGGGGCTCACACCGTTCGCCCGGTTGGTCCACGACCCGGCCTCCGAACGGGGCTTCCTCGACGCCCACCTGCTGGCCCGCCTCGCGCCGGCCGCGAGCGAACCGAGGGCATCCGGGTGCGGCTACTCACCCCCTTCTGAGTAGCCGCACCCAGGCGGGGTCGCCCGCCGTTCGCCTAGCCTTCGTTCCATGAGCCTCGTGAAGGAACCGGCCGGGCCGGAGCAGCAGACGCAGGAGGAGCCGGCGATGGAGCCGGAGCGCAGGGGCACGGCGTCACTCGCCCTGGGGGCCACCGCCGTGGCGATGCTCGGCTGCCCGTTCCTCCCGGAGCAACTCCCGCCGTGGATCCGCTTCTTCCCGCTCTACCTCGTCCTGCCCGTCGCGATCATGGCGCTCGTCTGCGGTCTCCCCGACCTGTGGGCCATGCGGGGCGACGAGGCGGCGGCCCGCGGCCGCGCGCGGATCGGGGTCGCTTTCGGCACGGTGGCCGTCCTGGTGCCGCCGGCCGCCTGCCTCCTCATGGTTCAGCTCCTGGACTGAAGTTCGCCCTCGCCGAGAAGCCCCGCCCCGGCCGGTGCCGCCAGCCGTTCCAGCTCCTCCAGGCGCTCGCGCGACTCCTGGTCCAGCGGTACGTACGTCACGAGCCTCGGGCCGGTGCGCGGTCCGAGCCACAGGTTGTTGTGTTCCAGGTACAGCATGCCCACGTGCGCGTTGCGGACGTACTTCGACTTCGCGACCTGACCGCCGACCACCTCGTGGCGGGCCCACACCTCCCGGAACTCCGCCGACGCCCCCTCCAGCCGGGCCAGCAGCGTCTTCCACGCGGGCTCCGCCAGGTGCTCGGCCATCGCCGCCCGGAACCGCGCCGCCATGATCCGGTGCGTGCTCGGCAGGTCGACCACCGAGTCCTGCCACTCCTGGTCGGTGAAGGCGAGCCACATGCAGTTGCGCTCCTCCGGCCGCTTGCCGTCCAGGTCGCCGAGCAGACGCCCGTAGGTGGCGTTGTAGGCGAGGATGTCGTACCGGCTGTTCTGGACACACGCCGGGATGTGACCCAGCTGGTCGATGATGGCCCGCACGGACGGTGTCACGCTCGGGCAGACCGCCGGCTGCACCGGGTCGAGGCTCCCGGCCAGCGAGAACAGGTGCTCCCGCTCGCTCACGTCGAGCAACAGTGCCCGCGCGACGGCGTCCAGCACCTGCCCCGACACCTGGATGTGGCGCGCCTGCTCCAACCACGTGTACCAGGTCACGCCCACCGACGACAGGTGCGCGACCTCCTCACGACGCAGCCCCGGGGTCCGTCGGCGCGGCCCGCGCACCAGCCCGACCTGCTCGGGAGAGATCCGCTCCCGGCGGGTGCGTAGGAACTCGGCCAGCTCGTGCCGCCGAACATCGCTTCCAGGAGCCACAGTGGTCATGATCCCAGCCTGCCGCACCGCCCATCCTGTTGCCAGGTAGTCCTGATACCTGGATAACGACACTCTGGTACCCGTCTGACGGCCGGGAGATCGTCGGACGGTGACTCAGATCCCTGTACGCAGCAATCCTGTACGCAGCAACTCCGGGCACGGCGACCCCGTGCCCAGCGTTTCCGTCCGAAGTGTCCCCGTCCGAAGTGTCCCCGCGCCCCACCTGAGCGGCCTCGGCCTGTTCACCGTGCTCCTCGGCGCGGCCCTGCCCCTGATCGACTTCTTCATCGTCAACGTCGCGCTCCCGTCCATCGAGCACGACCTCGCCGCCGGCCCCGCCCTCCTGGAACTGGTCGTCGGTGGCTACGGCGTCGCGTACGCCGTCCTGTTGGTCCTCGGCGGGCGCGTCGGCGACAGCCTCGGCCGCCGCCGGCTCTTCCTCGTCGGCATGGCCGCCTTCGGCGTCACCTCGCTCGCCTGCGGCCTCGCCCCGAACGCCTGGGCCCTCGTCGCCGCCCGCGTCGCCCAAGGCGCGGCCGCCGCCCTCATGCTGCCGCAGGTCCTCGCCACCATCCAGGCCACCACCGAGGGCCCGCGCCGGGCCCACGCCATGAGCCTCTACGGGGCCACCGGGGGCCTGTCCATGGTCGCCGGGCAGATCCTCGGCGGCGTCCTGGTCGCCGCGGACCTCGCCGGAACGGGCTGGCGCGCGGTGTTCCTGGTCAACGTCCCCGTGGTGCTGGTCGGGCTGGTCCTGGCGGTGCGCAGCGTCCCGGACACCCGGGCCGGCCGGCCCGCGGCCGTGGACGTGCCCGGCACCCTGCTCCTCGCGCTGTCGCTGATCTCGCTGCTGCTCCCGCTGACGGAGGGGCGCGCCGCCGGCTGGCCGCTGTGGACCTGGATCTCGCTGGGCGTGTTCCCCGTCGCCGCAGCGGCGTTCTACTTCACCGAGCGCCGGGCGGACCGTAAGGGCCACACCCCGCTGGTGCCGCCGAGCCTGCTGAGGCTGGAGTCGCTGAGGCGCAGCCTGGCACTCCTGATGCCGTTCTCCGTCGGCTTCGGCGGCTTCATGTTCGTCCTGGCCGTGACCCTCCAACAGGGCCTGGAGATGGGCCCGGTGACGGCGGGCCTGGCGCTGGCGCCGATGGCCGTCGCCTTCTTCGGAGCCTCGCTGGCCGGTCCGCGCCTGATCACCCGCTTCGGCAGCCGGATCGTCACCGCCGGCGGTGTCATCCAGGCGGCCGGGATCGCCCTCCTGCTGGTCACCCTGCGCCAGGGCTGGCCGGACCTCGGCGTGGCCGTACTCGCACCCGGCATCGCGCTGGCGGGACTGGGCCAAGGCTTCCAGATGCCGGTGCTGATGCGCCTGACGCTCTCGGACGTCCCCGCCGACCGGGCCGGGGCGGGCAGCGGCGTCATGATCACCGCCCAGCAGTCCGCCGTGGCGCTCGGCGTCGCCACGCTCGGCAGCCTCTTCCTCGCGCTGGTCCCGACGGCCGGCATGCGCGCGGCCGTGTCCACCACCCTGCTCGTCCAGCTCGGCCTCATCGCGCTGACCGTCCTGCTCAGCCTCCGCCTCCCGCGCATGCGCTGACCGGATCACGCCGGTGCGAAGCATCGAGCACGAGCAGGAGCACGAGCACCGGCGCGGCCGCGCGGTCGCGTGGATACGCCGAGGCGCCCGCGCGCGGCAGGTCGGTCACCGTGATCCGTGACCGTGACCTACCGCGCGCGGGCGCCTGGCCCGCCCCCACCGGGGACCGCTGTCGGTTCAGCCCGCGGCGAGGAGCGTGAGCGTGTCGATCACGCGGTTCGAGAAGCCCCACTCGTTGTCGTACCAGGCGACCACCTTGACGTGGCGGCCGTCGACACGGGTGAGCTCCGAGTCGAAGATCGACGAAGCCGGGTTGCCCGTGATGTCGGAGGACACGAGCGGGTCCTCGGAGTACTCCAGCACGCCGGCCAGCGGTCCCTGCGCCGCGGCGCGGTACGCCTCAAGGATCTCCTCGCGCGTCACGTCGCGGGCGACGGTGGTGTTGAGCTCGACGATCGAGCCCACCGGGACCGGCACGCGGATCGAGTCGCCCGACAGCTTGCCGTCGAGCTGCGGCAGCACGAGGCCGATCGCCTTCGCGGCGCCGGTCGAGGTCGGAACGATGTTGACACCGGCGGCGCGGGCACGGCGCGGGTCGCGGTGCGGGCCGTCCTGCAGGTTCTGCTCCTGCGTGTAGGCGTGCACCGTGGTCATGAAGCCGTGCTCGATGCCGGCGAGCTCGTCCAGGACGGCGGCCAGCGGGGCCAGCGCGTTGGTCGTGCAGGACGCGTTCGAGACGATCACGTGCTCGGCCGGGTCGTAGGCGTCGGTGTTGACACCGAACGCGAGCGTGACGTCGGCGCCGTCGGACGGCGCGCTGACCAGCACCTTGCGCGCACCCGCCTTGATGTGGCCACGGGCGGCCTCGGCCGAGGTGAAGCGGCCGGTCGCCTCCAGGACCAGGTCCACCTCGAGCTCGGCCCACGGCAGCTGCTCCGGCTCGCGCTCGGCGAGCACAGTGATGCGGTGGCCGTCGACGACGAGCACATTCCCCTCGACGGTCACGGGGCGGCCGAGCCGGCCCGACGTGGTGTCGTAGGCGAGCAGCCGAGCGAGGGTCGCGGGCTCCGTCAGGTCGTTGACGGCGACGACCTCGAGGTCGGTGTCGCGCTCGAGGAGCGCGCGCAGCACGTTGCGACCGATGCGGCCGAATCCGTTGATGGCAATGCGAGTCATGAGCGATGTCCCTTTCGTTCGCCATCAGGTTCGCTCGCGGTCACCCTCCGCAACAGCGGCGAGATCGCCATGGTTCGTAAGGATCTCGCCATCGGGCGGGGTGGGTCGGTCACTCGCCCTGGGTGAAGGTGCGCCGGTACTCCGTCGGGGTGGTGCCGAGGATGCGGTGGAAGTGCAGCCGCAGGTTGGCGCCGGTGCCCAGGCCGACGTCGTCGGCGATCTGCTCGACACTTCGCTCCGAGCGTTCCAGCAGCTCACGGGCCACGTCGATCCGGGCCCGCATGACCCACTGCATCGGCGTGTACCCGGTGTCCTCGGCGAAGCGCCGCGAGAAGGTCCGGGGCGAGACCCCCGCCTGCTGGGCCAGCGCCTCCAAGGTCAGGGGTTCTCCCAGGTGGTGCAGCGCCCACTCGCGGGTGGCGGCGAACCGCTCGCCGAGCGGCTCGGGCACGCTGCGCGGCACGTACTGCGCCTGGCCGCCGCTGCGGTAGGGGGCCGCGACCAGACGGCGGGCCGCGTGGTTGGAGGCGGACACGCCGAGGTCGCGGCGCAGGATGTGCAGACACAGGTCGATGCCCGAGGCGGCGCCGGCGGAGGTGAGCACGCTGCCCTCGTCGACGAACAGGACGTTCTCGTCGAGGTGGACGAGGGGATGTTTCGCGGCGAGGGCTCGCGCGTAGTGCCAGTGGGTCGTCGCGCGCTTGCCGTCGAGCAGACCGGTGGCGGCGAGCGCGAACGCGCCCGTCGAGATGGCGGCGAGCCGCGCGCCCCGGTCGTGGGCGGCGATCAGCGCGTCGATGACGGCCCGCGGCGGATCCTCGCGGTCGGGGTGGCGGTAGCCGGGGACGAAGACGATGTCGGCCCACGCGAGCGCGTCGAGCCCGTGGGTGACGTGGTAGGAGAGCCCGTCGCCGCCGGTCACGAGCCCAGGAGCCGCGCCGCACACGCGCACCTCGTACGGCATGCTCGCGCGGGTCGTGAACACCTGCGCGGGGATACCGACGTCGAGGGGCTTGGCGCCTTCGAGGACGAGGACGGCTACACGGTGGAGACGGGAGGGCGACACGGGGTTCAGGGTACGGCGGGGGAGAGGACGCCCCGTCCTCGGCCGCCCCGGGCGTCCGCGCTGTCGGCCGTGGCGGACAGCGAACGGGGACGGCTGGTCCGCCTTCCCGGTCGACGGCCGCCCGGTCGCCGTCACCGGCGACCGGGGCGGCCGCGTTCAGGTGTGGGACGTGGACACGCGTACGGAAGTGGTGGGACGGGGGCGCCCGACCTCGCACACGGGTCCGGTGCGGGCCCTCGCCGCGGCCGTCGTGGACGGTCGGCCGCTCGTCGTCACCGGCGGCGACGACCGGACGGTCCGGGTGTGGGACCTGGGATCCCACCGGCCGGTGGGATCGGTCTCGGTCCTTCCCCGCGAGGTGACTGCGGGGACCATGGCGCCCGACGGGCGGATGGTGGTGGGATGCGGCGGTGACGTCGCGGTCCTCGCACCCCTGACCTCCTGCCCCCCGATCGCCCGGCGGAGTCACAGTCGTTTGGCGATGAGGTCCAGGTCCCCGCGGGTGAACCCCGGACCGTCGGCGCCGTCCGGGGCGAAGGACTCGATGACCGCGCGGACGACGGGCTTCTCGTCCGTACCGGTCACTTCGGTGAACTGCACGTTGTAGAAGACGACTCGGCCATCCACGTCCACGTTGGAGATCTCCAGGACCTCGTCGACCCATTCGGTCGCCTTGGCCGCGTTGCCCTGCTCGCGCTCCAGTTCCCGCAGACAGCTGCGGCCGATGCCCGGCAGCAGGGTCACCGTGAGCGCCGTGGCATCGGCGAAGGTGCGTACGTCCGGCCAGAAGGTGTTGATGGGCCGGGGCCGGGACGCGTCCGTGAAGTCGAAGAAGGTCAGGGTGTGGCGCACGCACACGTGGTGCACGTTCTCCTCGGCCGCCGTCAGTGTCAGGGTCACCTTTCGGTCGCCCACGTCGGCGAGGACCGTAGCGGTCGCGGCGGGGTTCGCCGAGTCGGCGTACACCGCGATGGACGGCGCGTTCACCCGGGCTTCCGTGAAGAGGCGTAGGCCCTGCTCGGACGTCGGGAACGGGGTCATCCCCTTGCGCAGGTTCTGCTTGGTCCTGGCGTCGTAGACCCACTGCTCGCGCAGGGGCGGGTACAGCACCGCCCCGTCGCGGGCGACCTGTTCGGCGGCGACGTGCGCGGTCCGCAGGTGCCGGTGCAGGGTGGTCCAGAGCGCGGCGTCGTACACGCCCCGTCCGTTGTCCGCCTCCGCGGCGTGCAGCCACGCCGTCTCCAGGTCCTTGAGCGCGAGCGACACGGCGTCCATCCGGCGCGTGCCCGGCCCGCCCGGTATCGGCTCGGTGTCGGGGTCGAAGTTCATGCCCGGGTCGTCGGCCGGACTCTGCGGGCCCAGGGACACCATCAGCGGCAGGTTCCACAGCAGGCGGTGCGGGTTGGGGCTGCCACCGGGACCGGCCATCGCCACGGCTTCGGCGACCCGCTCACCGGCCACCGTCCAGCACAGACTCCAGAACGCCCGCGCCGCCCCCTGGAGCTTCGCGTTCTGCGCGTTCCAGGCGGGGGTGAGCTGCTCGGCGATCGAGCTGAGGCGCTCCTTGGAGATCTTGTGGTGCAGTGCCCCGGATTTCCACTCGGTCGGTAAGGTGTAGGCCGCCTTGCCGTCGTTCAGCGGCTTGACGGCCCACTTGGTCTTGTCCGGGACCTCGCGGGCACTGCTCGGTGGTGGCGCCGGCCTGCCGGCAACCGGAGACGTCGTCATGGCACTCCCTTCGTGGCCCACCGAGCGCGGGCCGCGCCCATCTTCGAGTCCTCCGCGAGGGGACGTCCACCGGTTCCGGCGCATTGGGAAGGGTGGGACGAAAGACATTGCGAGAGTCACCGCGAGAGCCGCCGCACCTGCCCCGTGAATCCCAGCCGCCCTATCGGCCGGGCCTGTCCGGTGCCGAGGCGCAGCCTCGGAAATCGGCGCGCCCCGACCGGCCGGGGCCCGTTACGATCGGGCCCTCACCCGATCATGGCGGTACCACGGAGGCACCGATGACACTCGCCCCTTCGCGGACGCCCGACCACCCCGAACTGCTGGAGCGAGGACACCCGTTCCGCCAGTGGAAGACCTGGCGCATCCCTGGCACCGAGCTGACCCTCACCGGGTACTCACGCGCGAACGACAAGACGTTCTTCCACATCCCCGAACTGCGCTGCGCGCTCGACGCCGGGCTGGCGGAAGGCCGTCAGCCGGAAACCGTCTTCCTCACCCACACGCACCACGACCATTCCAAGGACCTCGACCACCTGGCGGCCAGGCCCGACGGGGTCGACATCCACCTGCCCGCCGCGGCAACGCCGTACGTGGAGACCTTTCTGCGGGCATCCGCCGAACTGAACCACGGAACCGCCTACGATCCGGCCCTCGCCGCGGGCTGCCGCCTCCACGGGGTGCGCGGCGGAGACGAGTTCACCTTCGGGCGCCGCGGCCACCATGTACGGGTGGTGGAGTGCGTCCACAAGGTGCCGTGCGTGGGATACGCGTTCTCCGAGCGGCGCAAGGCGCTGCTGCCCGAGTACGAGGAACTGCGGCGAACCCTCGCCGAACAGGGCCGGGGTGCGGAGTTCGGCCGCGTCCTGGCGCAGCGCCGCAAGGAGGGGACCGAGGTCGAACACGAGGTGCGCAAGCCGCTGTTCGCCTTCCTCGGCGACACCCATGTGAGTGTCTTCCAGGACAACCCGTGGCTGTTCGCGTACCCGGTGATCATCACCGAGTGCACCTACCTCGACGACGCCGAGCTGGAGCGGGCCGACCGGGTCGGACACACCGTGTGGAGCCGGCTCAAGCCCGTCGTCGAGGCGCACCCGGACACGCTCTTCGTCCTCACCCACTTCAGCCTGCGCCACTCGGACCGGGACGTCCTGGACTTCTTCCGCGACGAGCGGCCCGACAACGTACTGCTGTGGGCGCACCCGGACAGCCGAATGCCCGAGCAGCACCAACACGGCTGACGCCCCGGGCCGTCGCACCAGGGGACACGGCCGGCCCGGGTCAGCATCCCGCCAGTGCGTCCCGCAACCGGCGTGCCTGTTTGAGCAGTTGGGACGACCCGGGGCGCTGGGCGAGCGCCGTCACCTCGGGCAGCTCACCACGCGCTCCCGACAACCGGGCGGAGTCCGCGGCGACGGCCAGCAGCGCCCCGTGCAGCTGGGGCCGGGTACGAGCCAGCAGGCCGGGCAGAGCGGTGGCCAGGACCGCCCAGACCGCCGCGGCGCCTTCCGGTACCGGTACGGCGACGGCCGCCCGGAGCGACTCCGTCAGCAGGGGCACCCGCAGCGTGCCCAGCTCCACGAGCGCGGTCAGCTCCCGGCCCAGCAGCTCGCCGTCCAGCCGCCCGCGCGAGGCCAGTACCACCAGCGCGCGCACGGCGGCCTCCCGGTCGGGCTCGGGGACGGAGGCGAGCCCGTAGGCGACGGCCAGATGCACGGCGGGCCCGGCCGGGCCGTCCGTCGAGGCGAGCGCCTCCAGGAACGCGGGGGAGCCGCTGCCGTCCTGGTCGGCGGCCGACGCGACACCGGTCAGCAGCCGTGCCGCGGCGATCTCCGGATGCCAGGGCAGGGTCGCCACCGTGTGGGCGTCCCGGTAGTCCGGCAGGGACCAGTGCGGACAGGAGATGAGCGGCTCGAACACGCGGAACAGTGACCAGAACTGCCGGGGGAACGCACCGCGGCCCTCGATGGCCTCGTGCCCCACCACGATCCGGCGGCCGATGCGTGCTCCCCGGCGTTTGCTGGGACGCTCGGCCTCGCCCGCCTCGCGCTCCCGCTGCCAGGCAGGTGGGGGCAGTCCACCCTGGCGCAGCCAGGCGGCCAGCCGGATCCCCTCCGCCGACTCCAACTTCTCCGCGGCACGCACCACTTCGGGGTCCATCGGGCCGCCGCCGCAGCGCAGCAGCGCCTGCCCCAGGTCCGCCGGTCCGGGCCGGATGCCGAGCCGCTCGTACTCCGCGAGGCGTTCGACCAGCTCGTACGGTTCCACCGCGCCGGTCGGTCCGCTCGGTACGGAGAGCAGGAACGGCACGTGATCACCGGCCCCCAACCGTGCCGCGACCTCGCCCGAGCGCGCGCCCGCTATGTAGCCCAGTGCCACGTGCTGGCACAGTTCGAGCCAGCCGGCCCCGGACGTCTCCCAGGCCTCCTCCGCCCGCACGGGACCGACCGCTTCGCCGACGATCACCGCCAGGCACCGCACCTGAGCGTGCGGCTTGACCTTGAACTCGCGCGGGACGGCCCCGAGCGCGGCGGTCAGCGCCTCCCTGTCCCGGAAGCTGTGACTCACCACGGCGTTGAGCAGACGCTCGAACACCACCACGCCCGGGTCATGACGACCCGCCAGCACGGCCCGGACCTCGTCGGCGAGCGCACCGAGTGACGGTACGGCGAATTCCCCCTCGATCATGTGACGCAGGCTAGCTCCTGCCACTGACAGCGCCGCCGCGGGGTGTGTGGTGTCAGAGCGGATCGCCGAGGGGCCCGTACTCCGCCTCCAGGTTCCTGGCCCAGTGCGCGGCGAAGTCGGGCCGGCTGCCGTCGGCGTCCGTGAACCCGTACTCCTTGTACAGGTCCCAGGTGGCCAGCGCCCGCCCGGTCCTGGTGATGACGTCCGGGTCGGCCGCCAGGGCGACGACCGCCCGCCCCAGATAGGCGGGAGTCTCCGAGTGCGCGAAGTTCGGGTCCTCGGCCGCGCCGTCACGCCAGGTGGCCTCGGTGACGCCGAAGTGCTCCAGCATCGCCTCCGAGCGCAGGAATCCCGGTGTCAGGGAAACGGCCGCGACGCCGTGCGGCCGCAGCTCGGCGGCCTGCGCGACGGCCAGTCGGATCACCGCCGACTTCGCCATGTCGTAGAAGAAGGAGCCGCGGTAGCGGGCGGTGTTGCCGTCGGTGACCTCGACGACCAGGCCGCTCCCGCGGGCGACCATGAGCGGCAGCGCGTACCGGCTGGTGATCACGTGGGTCTCCACCGCCCGACGCAGCAGGCGCAGGCCTCGGTCGAGATCCTGCTCCCAGAGCGGGTGTTCCCAGTCGGTGAGCGCGTCCCCGCCCCACACGGAGTTGACCAGGATGTCGAGCCGGCCGTCCTGCTCGGTCGCGATCCGCGCCACCAGCGCCCGGACCTGCTCCGGGTCGCTGTGGTCGGTGCGGACCGGGATGCCCAGGCCTCCGGCGGCGGTGATCGTCTCGGCCGTCTCCTCGATGGTCTCGGGGCGGTCGAGATCGGAGCGCTGCGTACCGCTGCTGCGGCCGGTCACGTAGACCGTCGCGCCGGCGGCTCCGAGCTCGACGGCGATGCCCCGCCCGCCGCCCCGGGTGCCGCCGGCGACCAGCGCGACCTTTCCGGCGAGCTGTCGTGTCTTCGTCGTCATCTCTGGCTTCTCCAGATCTTCCTGCGGGTTCAGGCGGTGGGAGTGGGGGTGGTGCCGGCGATGTGGGGGGCCAGCACGGCGTCCAGTTCGTGCCGGACCCGCCGGACGAGGGCGCCCTGCCGGTCGAGCGCCCAGATGAGGCCCGCGCCGGAGGTGACGGCCTGCACGGTCGCGGTGAGGGCCTCGACATCCGTCGTGGCACGGAGCTCGCCCGTGGCGACGGCATCCGTCAGCAGCGTGCCGACCGCCCGGCGCTGGGCCTCGTGCACGGCGAGGGCCCGCTCGTGCAGCTCGGGGTCCGTGAGATCCATGCACAGGAACGCCAGATGATGGGCGAAGGTCTCCGGAGAGACCATCGGAGCCATCCACTCGGCGAGGAGGGCGGCCAGGGCCCCGAGCGCCGAACCCTGCTCCCCACGGATCCTGTCGGGCAGTGCGTCCGCGTCGCGCACGGACTGGTCGGCCAGGGCCAGGATCAGACCACGCTTGGAGCCGAACCGCTGCACGAGGGTGCCCGGCACCAGACCGACCTCGCGGGCCACCGCCGCGAGGGTCAACCCGGCCGGCCCCACCCGGCCCATCACCTCGGCGGCCGCCCGCAGGATCGCCAGGTCTTCCACCCCACGGGGACGTCCGGCCACGCCTCACTCCTCTTTAATAAATGCACGTGCATTTATTAAACCACGCAGGGTGTCGGCCGATCAACGGTCCTGCCCGACGGCTCAGGAGCCGAAGCGGTCCTTGACGGGGCGACCCGGGCAACTCCTGCACTCGAAGGAGTAGATCCCGCCCATGTCACCGAGCATCAGGTGACCGACGCACTCCGCGAGGACCCGCTGCCGACCGCGCTGCACGCGGTGACGCGCGCGTTCGTCCTGGGCGAGGTGTACGACCGGCGCTTCCTCGCCCAGGGCCTGATGAACCGGAACTGGCGCGTCGACACGGCGTCCGGTCCGTACGCGGTGAAGGAGATCACCGACGTCCCGTTGCCCGAGGTCCGCGGGAACCTCGCCGTACTCGCGGGCCTGGCCGGTGACGGCCTACCCGTGCCCGCCCCCGTGGCCACCGCGAGCGGAGACCTCGTGGCGGAGTTCGACGGACACGGCTACCGCGTCCTCGCCTGGGTCGACGGCCGGCACGTACCGGGGACCGAACTCACCCTCGACCAGGCCCGCGAACTCGGCGTGCTCCTCGCCCGCCTGCACCACGCCCTGGGCCGTCATGCCCCCGGCCCGCTCCCGGATCGGCCCCCACCGGCCGAGGCCACCGGTGTCGCCACGGCCGACAGCGCCGCCGAAGCCCTGACGGCCCGGCTTCCCGCCGACCCGATGCCCGGCCTCGACGCCGCCCTGCGCGAGCGGCACGCCCTGCTGAACCGGTACGCGGACCGGCGACCGGACGGCGAGATCCCGGCCGGACCCTACGGCTGGACGCACGGCGATTTCCGGTACCGCAACCTGCTGCGAAGGGACGGCGAGGTCGCGGCGATCCTGGACTGGGACCGGCTCGGAGTCCGGCCGTACGGGGAGGAGGTCGCGCGGACCGCGCAGGTCCAGTTCGGCGTCGACGGCGTCTTCGACCTCGACCGCGTCGCCGCCTTCACGGCCGGGTACCGCTCGGTGATCGACCTGCCCGTGGCGGACCTGGCCGACGCGGGGACCCGGCTGTGGTGGAAGCGCCTGACCGACTACTGGCAGCTGGAGTTCCTCCTCGCCCGGAAGGACCCCGCCTTCGGGAAGATGTTCCTGGAAGGCGAGGCGCTGCTGCACTGGCGGACCGACCGGGCCGATGAGGTCCAGGCGGCGTTCGCCGGCCGACGCGGTTGCCTCTGAGCCGGCGCGGTTGCCTGTGAGCTGGGGGGAGCGTTGCCCGGTCAGGCGTCAGGGTCGACTTCAGGGTGCGTGAACCGCACGGGCTTGCCCAGGGACCGGGCGTAGGCGATTTCTGCTCGCGTGCTGTCTCCGATGTAGTCGCCGACCACGAGCACCTCGTCGGCCAGCCGGATCTTCGCCCGGTGCAGATCGTCGAGTCGAACCTTCAGTGCCGCTGCCTCGACCGGATCGGACCAAAGCGCGTGGGGCGACTTCATGTCACAGCCCGGTTTGACGACAATCCTTCCGGCCTCGGTCTCCCGCAGATCGGCCTCGTTCATCTCGGTCATGAAGCGGGTGGAGCCGCAGATCACGACGATACGCGGGAGGCTCGACAGCGTCTTCGCGTCGGCGAGCCTCTCCTCGGGGGTGAGCGGTCGCGGGTAGGGCACCGGTTCCCCCGACTCCACTTCGCCGGTCACGGGCTGCTGACAGTCGGCACAGCGGAAGATGGTCATGCCGTCATTCTGTCGGGCCGCACGGGGCGCTACGAGGCCACGACACCAGGCAACCGCATCGGGCCTGCGCGGCCACCGGGGGGTGAATCCCCCTGGGTAACGTTGGCCCATGATCGATACGCCGTCACGGGTCGAACTGAACCCGCTCACCCTCTCCGACCAGGACGAGTTCTGCACGCTCGTGCGAGCCAGCTCCGCGCTCCACCGGCCGTGGATGCGACTACCCGCGACCGCGAAGGAGTTCCAGGCCTGGATGTCCCGCTTCGACGACGGCACCAACCGGGGCTTCCTGGTCCGGGCCCGGGAGACCGGCACGACCGTCGGCATGGTCAACATCAACTCGATCATCCGGGGCCGCTACCAGGGCGCTTCCCTCGGCTACGCGGCCTTCGCCCCGTCCGCGGGCCACGGGTACATGACCGAAGGGGTCGCCGCCACCCTGCGGCACGCCTTCACCGACCTACGGCTCCACCGGCTGGAGGCCAACATCCAGCCCGGGAACAAAGCCTCCCTGGCCTTGGTCCAGCGGCTGGGCTTCCGCTACGAAGGTCTCTCGCCCGCCTACCTCTACATCGACGGCGGCTGGCGCGACCACGAGCGCTGGGCCGTCACCGCACCGAGCCCCTGGACGCCCGACCCGACCCTGCCCGAGGTCTAGGCCGGGCACGCGTTACGGCGAGCCGGCCAGCAGTCGCCGTTGGTGGTCGCGCGCCGGTTCGTCGTAGTACCTGTCCGACCAGTGCCCGGCGACGAGCGGCACCGGAGCTTCGACTCCCGTCTCGGGGCCGGGCGTCGGCTGGTGCGCGGCCAGGCGGAGCGAGTCCCGGAAGCGGTGGTGGTTGAACAGGCGGGAGAACTCGGTGAAATAGATCTCCGCGAGGCCGTGGTCGCCCCGGATCACCAGCATGTTCTCGTCGTTGCGGTTCGCGGAGGGGTTGCTGAAGTTGGCGGAGCCCGTGACGACGATCGGATCGTCGCCGAGCGGGTCGATCAGCAGGTACTTCGTGTGCAGGTACTCGATGTTGTTGGAGAACGGGTTGTCGTGCTCGGCGGCCCAGCCCGCCAGCCCGCCCTCTTCGACGAGTCCGCAGGCCACCAGCTCGGTCTCGGGATCGGTGACCAGGCTCCGGTGCGCGTCCGCGACGCCGGCGTCCTCGAACAACAGCCAACGCAGAGCCGGGTGGTCGCCGGGAAGCCGGTCGGCGAACCGGGGATCGAAATTGAACGGGAACGTGATGCACACCAGCTCCTGGGCCGATCCGAAGAGCTCGGCCCAACGGTCCTGAGCCGTGGTGTGCGTGTGCGGGCTGAACACGACCGTCATGCCCGCGGGCCAGGGGTCGGGCATCGGGCTGTGGACGTCCACCCAGTTGTTGAGGGTGCCGGGGGTGGGGTCCGCGACGAGCTGGGCCCAGTAGTCGCGGTACTGCCGTGCGACGGACGCGTCGGTGACGGTGTGTCCGACGTTGGACTGGCCGAAGATCCCGTTCTCGGTGATGTTGGTCGACCCCGTCCACACGGCCCGGGGCGCGTCCTCGTGGCTCACGACCACGAACTTGTTGTGCGGGATCGTGGCGCGGGTCCGCCAGGTCACGACCAGGTCCTCGATGCCGGCGGCGGCCACCGCCTCACGGTTGTGCGGGTGGTCGAACACGACGAGCCGGACGTCCACGCCCGTGTCCGCGGCCACCCGGAACGCGGTGAGCACGGGCAGGTACTCGAACTCGTACAACGCCGCCCGGAGCTGTCCGCGGTCGCCGTCGGCGGTGCCGATGAAGGCGAGCAGCGCCTCCTCCAGGCCGCGTGACAGCCAACGCCAGGCTTCACGGTTGGGTACGTCACGCGGGTGGAGGTTCTTGAAACGTTCGGCGTAGGCCTGCGAGGCGTAGACGCCACGGTTGAACCAGACACCGTGCACGCCCGGCTCCTCGGCCCGCACCCGCAGCTCGACGGTCGAGACCGGGGTGAGTTCCTCCCCCGGGGTTCCGGTCATGGTGTGCACGCGGTAGGTGTACGTCCGCCCCGGCTCGACGCGGTAGTCGGCCCAGGTGAAGGTCTGGAACGGGTTCCAGTTGGACCCCCACCGGCGCCTCGCCTGGGGGAAGCGGAGCCGGTTGTCGAGCCAGCGGTGCCGGCCCGTGGTGTGGTCGAACCGCTCGACTCCAAAACCGAGTACGTCGTCCATGGCGGCTCGATCGTGGTCGAACCCCAGGACCACCACATGGGTCCCCGCGATGGCTCGTACGCGCAACGGTCCGGAACTGCTCTGCACTCTCATGCCCATGCCTCCCGGTCCCCGGGACGTCAAGACCAGCTTCACCCCGCGCCGGGACGCGCGCACTCCGGCGCGGAGGCACCTCGTCCCCGCTCAGTACCACCGCCGGGCCGTGTCCGGCAGGAGGACCGCGAGGGCGGCCACGGCGAGGACCGCGGCGGCGAGCCGGGTCGGGCGCCGTGGTGTGCGGGCCAGCCTCTCCGTGAGGACGATCCCGGTGAGTACGGCCATCCACACGAGCATCCCGCTCCCGTCGCCCGCCACGGCCATCACCAGCATCAGCGGCGTTTGTGGACCGTCAGTTGCCAGGCGGCCGCGAGCGCGAGCGCGCACGCGAGGGCGATGCCCTCCGGCAGTCGCGCCCAGAGCGGTGCCGGCGCCAGGAGCAGGGCGCCGTACCCGATCTAGACCGATCGGCGTCGTAGTCCCAGAACGGCAGCGCCCAGTCGGCCGGTCCGCCCAGATCCACGACCGCGGCGCGGACGATCCGTTCGAAGTACCAGAGATACATGCGGTGCCAGGAGAGGAAGAACCAGGAGCCGTGCTTGCAGCTGTTCCACAGTGGCTTCGGCGGTGTCTCGACCGTTCCGTGGATGGCCGCCTGGTAGGACCAGCTCGTCGGATCGTCCGCGTCCCGCCGCTTCATCTCGGCGACGGCTGCCGCGTGGTGCGCGAGCGTCAGGTCGTCTTCCGGCAGGGTCCACACGTTCCTGCGCACGTGCACGAGCGGCTGAGGGCTCAACGCGTCCGCCTTCCGTCACGTCGGTCGGCCGTCACGAGGTTCGCGCCCGGCACCGCCGCGCCGCCGGTTCCCCGTCGCGTCAGGTCGCGAACGAACGAATTCGGGATGAAACCTACCGAAACGTCATCCTGTGATCGACTCGGCGCGCAGGGAGCGGACGCCGGCCCGGTCCGACCGGCACGACACCGGTTAGGGTGCGTCGATGAACGCGCCTTCCCTGTACTTCCATCCCGACTACCTCGACGCCGTGCGGGCGGGCCGGAAGACGACCACCGTCCGCTTCCGTGACCCGGTGGAGGTGGGCCCGGTCAGCCTCGTGTTCGAGTCGGACGAGGAAGTGGTTCTGCCGGGTGTCGTCACGCGGCTCACCGGGACGACGGTCGACGGCCTGACCGAGGCGGACGCCCGGGCGGACGGCTTCCGTGACCTGGCCGAGCTCCACGACCGACTGCGGTACCACTACCCCGACATCGAGCCGGCCGACCGGATCACCATCGTGCACTTCCGACCGGTGGCATGAGCGGGTGGCCTCGGTGGGGACGCGAACACGGCGCCCTCACCGAGGTCGCGGGTCCGGGGGACGTGGAGCGCCACTCGTCCCCCGGACCGCACCGGGCTACCTGTCCTGGGACAGTCGGACCAGCTCGGCGAAGGAGCCGTCCAGGCGCACCAGTTCCTCGTAACCGCCCTGCTCGATGATCCGTCCCGCGTCGAGGACGACGATCCGGTCCGCGAGGCGGCAGTTCTCCATCCGGTGCGTGACGATCACCGTGATCCGCTCGTCCTTCATGTCCCGCAGTCCGGAGAACACCATGTGCTCACCGCGCGGGTCCATGGCCGACGTCGGCTCGTCCATGACCAGCAGCCCCGGCTTCCGGTGGAACGCCCGCCCGCACGCCAGACGCTGCCACTGACCGCCGGAGGGCTCGTGCCCGCCCCAGACCGAGCGGGCCAGGAGCGTGTCCAGGCCGTTCGGGAACTCCTGGACGGTCGTCCGCATGCCGACCGCGTCCAAGGCGTCCCAGACGGCCTCCTCACCCCGCGGGTCGGGTTGGCCGAGGGTGATGTTCTCCCGAGCGGAGAAGGGCCAGTACCCGTAGGACTGGGTGACGAGGCCGACATGCTGCCAGGCGGTGCGCTGGTCGGCGTCGGAGGTGGGGACACCGTCCCAGGAGACGACGCCGGACGTCGGGACGGTCAGCGAGGTCAGCAATCGGATCAGCGTCGACTTCCCCGCCCCGTTCTCCCCGACGACGGCGACGACCTCGCCCCGGGACAGGGTCAGCGACACCGGCCCGAGCGAGGGGGTGTCCTTGCCGGGGTAGGTGTAAGTGAC
This sequence comes from Streptomyces sp. CLCI03, assembly GCF_053615355.1. Lineage (NCBI taxonomy): Bacteria > Bacillati > Actinomycetota > Actinomycetes > Kitasatosporales > Streptomycetaceae > Streptomyces > Streptomyces sp. CLCI03. The sequence goes on from NZ_CM132132.1 coordinate 8,194,460, forward strand.
CTCCTCCAGACGGATCTTCTCCGGCGCGACCTCCATCACCTGCGGGCCGCGGGGACCGGACTTCTCCGCGGCCTCGGCGACGAAGGCGGTGTAGTCGCCGAGGTAGAGGGCGTGCTGGAACATCGCCGCCCCGTAGACGACGAGCTGCGAGAGGGCGGCGGTGGAGGTCCGCATGGCCACGATCGCCGTGCCGGCCGCCGCGATCGCCATGTACCCGCCCACGACGAGCCCGGCGAGGGCCCCGTAGGTCGCCAGGACGAAGACCCCCGAGGCGGTGGCGGCGGTCAGGTGGACGGTGAGGTAGCGGGGCGCGGAGCTGACCATCCTGGAGTCGATGCGCTCGCAGACCGCCGCGTACCAATGATGGGCGTACGGACGCATGCTGTTGCCGCGCAGCTCGTCGGCGAGCTTCGGGGTGGTCAGGTGCCAGCGCATCATGTGTTTGATGTTGCGGGAGCCGACCGTCTGGTTGTGGAGCCGGTGGTCGAGGCGGGCGGCGTAGACCGAGCCGAGGCCGCGCGGGATCACCGACAGCAGGAGCAACGGCAGCAGCACGGGGTGGACCACCGCGAGGACGGACGCCACGGCGACCATGTCGATCAGACCGCCGGTGAAGCCGAGTGCGTCCTGCAGCAGCATGGCGGAGCGGGCGGATCCGGTCTCGGCGGCCTCGGAACGCTCGGTGAAGTCGGGCGCGTCGTAGGCGTCGAGTTCGACGTCCATGTGGGCGTCGACCATGGCGAGGTCGGCGAGGGTGGCCATACCGGGATTCAGGCGGCGGGCCGCGCTGCCCGAGGTGATGGAGGCCAGCGCGCCGAGCGCCGTCATGGCGGCCGCGACGACCAGCGGCCAGGCCGCCGCCGCGATCCGCTCCTGGACGCCGTCGCCCGTCAGGAGCGGGACCATCGCCCGGGAGATCGCCGTGAGCGCCGCCGCCGTGCAGATCCCGCCGAGGACCTGGGCCGTGACCAGCACATGGAACGCGGTGCGGTTGACGGCGAGCGCGAGCCGCGCCGTCCGCCGGAGGGCGGACGGGACGCGGCGGGCCATCTGCCCGAGCGACAGCGCCTCCATGGTCTCGTTGTGCCGGCCCCAGGTGTACGTGAACTCGGGAGGGGCGGGTGGTACGGCGGCCTTCCGCCGCTCGGCCTGCTGCTGGGACATGCTGCGTCTCCTTCGACCGGGTTGTCCTGGAGGCCGGTTCGTCGCTCGCAGCGCATGCCGGAGAAGCCCGGCTCCGCGGTGTGCGGAGGGGCGGCTGCGTGGTCGCGGGAACTGGGAGCAGGCAGTACAGCGCAGGCCGACGGCCGGAGCAGCGGGATCTGGCCGACCTCGCGGCGGCGGCTCCCTGGCGGTGGCCGCTGATCGAATCCGGGCACCCCCGGGCTTCCGGGAGCGGACGCACCGGAGGTTGGCCGGAACCCGCCGGTACGGGGGTCGGCCCACCGGAAACCACTTGCGGGCCCGTGGCCGGCCCCCGGGCGGTCGGACGCGGACCCCGCCCGCGGGGTGGGACGGGGCGAACGCGAGATCCCGCCGTCGCCGAAATCCGTTGGCGGACGCCCGGAGGCGCGGGCGATCATGGGCTGCCGCCGTTCCCTGCCCGGGACGGCGGCGCTTTCGTGAGCCGCTGCCACCTGGAGGGACCCGTATGCCCCGTGACACCCCCGCGCCGACCCTCCGACGGGTCCTCGGAGGCGGGCCGTTCGCCGAGACCGGGGACCCGTCGGTCGCCGTCGTCGACGGCCGCTCGGGACTGGTCGGGGTGGGCGGGGACCTGGGCGGGGTGCAGTGGAGCGGCAACGGGACCGCGGACGACGGGTGGAGCGGTCACCGGGTCGGCGTCTACGAGCCGGACGGGCTACGGTGCCGGCACCTGCTGCGCTCCCGGAAGCCCGTGCGGTCGCTGGCGTTCCACCCCGTCCTGCCCCTCCTGGCCGTCGGCACGGGGGCGTACGACGGCGGCTACTGCTTCGAGGGCGAGCTGCTCCTCGTCCACCTGGACACCGGTGAGGTCGTCTCCGCACTGGAGCGTGATCGGGAGGTGCTCGACGTCGCCTGGCTCAGCTGGACCGAACTGCGCATGGTGCTGGCCCCTCCCGACGACTGGGTGGACCCGGGGGCGCGGGAGCAGGGCCACACCGTCGTGGTCTCTCGCGCGGACTGGGGGGCGGTGGGCGCGCGGGCGGTCCGCGCGGAGGAGGTGGACGCGACCGTGGCGCCGTACGCCTGGCCGGACCGCGCACCGCGGGCCCGCCGGCTGCTGGCGGAGCTCGCCGGCGCGGTCGGCCTGGACCGGTCGGTGCGGCGGCGGGTGTGGGCCGTCGAGGGCCTGGCGGACGGCCGGGTGCTGGCCGCGCTGGACGGGGTGCTCGCGGAGGCGTGGCTGCCGTCGGGGCGACGACAGTGGGCGGTCGAGGACGAGGAGGGCGGCCGCCAACTGCTGCCGGGGTCCGACGGGGTGTCCGTGTGGACCGATGCCGAGCGGCGTGGACGCCGTACGCGCTCGGGGTGGGAGAGGTCCGCGCCCCGGGTGGCCCGGATCGCCCTGGACACCGGCCGGGTGCTGGAGACCGTGAGCGCCGGCGAGTACGCGCTCCTCGTCGCGGGCGGCGGGAAGCGGTTGGTCCTGCGTCCGGTGGAGGACCACCGGAAGGCCGACCGGCGACTGTTGCTGTTCGAGCTGGACGGAACGGCCGCCGAGGGTCCGGAGGTCAGGGGCTTCGACCTGTTCTACCACCCGTTCCCGATGCACCGCTCGAGCCGCCCGTACGTGCTGGTGGGAACCGATCCGGAGTGGGCGCACAAGGGCCTGTGGGTCGCGGCCGTGGACCCGGACGGGGCGCTGCGGCCGCTCTTCCCGCACAGCTGGGTGCCGCGGGAGCACCACTTCGGGGGTCCGGCGGTCGAGATCGGGGAGTCACTGGTGTACGTGGGCTCCGTCCACCACCCGCAGGGGCATGGGGACTCCTACGTCGTACGGCGATCCCTGGACGGCGAGGTGCTGTGGGAGCACCGCGCGGCCCATCGCGCGACGGCGCTGGACACGGACGGCGAGACGGTCTTCTCGGCGGACAATTCCGGAGCCCTCACCGCCCTGGACGCCGCCACGGGCGTGGTGCTCTGGCAGACCACCCTCACTGTCGGCGGGGTCCCGACCTGCGCGCTCTCCCTGGCGGTGGCTCCGCAGGGGCGGCTGCTGGTCGGGACCGTCGACGGCCGTGTCCTGGAGTACGGGTGACCGGTGACGGCCGGACCGCCTAGGCCTGCGGCACGGCGGGGTCGAGGGCGCCCAGGGCGTTGATGGCGGTGTCCCAGGGGAAGTGGATCGGGGCATCGGGGTCGGCGGGGTCCGGGGTGTATCCGGACTCGCCGTGGAGGAGTTCGACCCCGGCGTTGCGCAGGGTGCTCAGGGAGATGTCGAACTGGGGGTGGGCGGCGAGCGCGGTGTTGGCGCAGGGCATCGCTATGACGGGCGTGCGCTTGCCGGTCGCCTCGGCGGCGAGGCCGACGACGAGGTTGTCGGTCAGGCCGAGGGCCCACGCGTTGATGGTCTTGAAGGTGGCCGGTGCGAAGAGAACGGCGTCGGCCGTCGGCCATACGTCCGGCTGGCCGGGAAGTTTGTACTGCCATCGCACGGGATGGCCGGTCAGAGCGGCGAGTCCGTCGAGGCTCTGGGAGAGCCAGTGCGCCGCGGTGGGGGTGAGGCCGAGGCACACGTCCCAGCCGCGGGCCTGGGCGTCCTCGATGACCCGGGCGACGTCGAAGACGGGCGGGGCGGCGGAGCAGAGCAGGTGGAGAGTCTTCGTGGTCATGCCGCAATATGATCACATGCTTCGAGCTTGATCACGTTTTCCGGATGGGGGCAGTTCTCGCGGGCTCCGCACCCGCGGCGCCGGAGCGTGCGGGTGGTCTCCGACAGCATCGGAGGCGTTTCATTCCGTGAGCTCGGCCGCCAGCCGGCGGGCTCGGTGCAGCCAGGCCGCGCGCTCCTCGTCGAAGGAGTCGGTGACCGTCCGGAAGACGGTGCGTCGCACGTCGGTGATTCCCGCGTAGGGAAGGACGCATGCCGCCCAGATCCGCTGCAGCGGGTCGCCGAACTCCCTCTCCTCCCGGTCGAGCGGGGTGTCGGACGTGTTCAGTACGAGCGCCCGGTCGGCCTTCAGGAGCGGGGCGGGCTCGCCGTCCGCCGTACCCAGCTTGTAGGCGACGCCCGGTGCGAGGACACGCTGCACCCAGCCCGTGAGAACGGCGGGTGGCATGCCCCACCAGTTCGGGTGGACGAACACCAGAGCGTCAAGGGTGGCCAACTCCCGCTGGTGCAGCGCCACCTGCGGGTCGCGGGCGCCCGGCGCCGCCTCGACCGTGCCGGTCTCCTCCGCGGACAGCGACGGCGGGAAACCCTCGGCGCACAGGTCGTGCGCGACCACGTGGCACCCCCGGCCGCGCAGCTCCTCCACAACGGCATCGAACACGGCGTGGTTGAAGCTCCCCCGCCGCGGGTGTGCGAGATACACCCCGATCTGCATGTGCGTCCCCCTGGTCGACACGAGCCTTCGTCGCCACCTGATCCGAGGTGCCGGACGGCTCACTTTCCGGCCTCATTCTCGTCCCCGGTCGGCGGCCACCGATCACCGGGGCAGGTTTCGCGCCCATGAGGGCGGTGCCCGGCGCTGCGCGTGCGCGGCCCGCCCGGATGGGGGAAGCTGGGTCTAGCCGTCTCTTTCGGATCTTGCCGGGTCCGCGTCCTGACCGACCAGATCCGAAAGAGACGACCTAGCCGCACCGCCGACAGCGGGACATCAGGGCGAGGAGGCCTCGTGGACACCTCAGAAGACGGCCGGCTCATTCGCGCACCCCGGTCCTGGTTCAAGGCCAGGGTGCGGACCGCCACCGTTCTGTGTGCGGCGGCGGCTCTCGCCGCGGCCGCCATCCCGGCCTCCGCGCAGAGCCCCCGGGCCGTAGCGGCTCCGGCTGAGCCCCTCGTGGTCGTCGACTGCTTCTCGCAGTCCCAGGTACGACCCGAGGAGTACCTGCTGGCCTGCGGGGACGGCAACAATCGTCTCGTCGGACTGAAGTGGGACACCTGGGGGCCGAAGACCGCCACGGCCAAGGGCACCGACATGGTCAACGACTGTGTCCCCTACTGCGCCGCCGGCCGCTTCCGGTCCTACCCCGTGACGGTGACCCTGAGCAGTCCGGAGCCCTGGCCGGGCCACCCGGACGTGGACCGCTTCACCACGATCCGGCTCCTCTACACGGACACCGCACCGGCCCCGGTCCCGAAGGACGTCACGTACAAGCTCGTGTACTGAACTCGTCCGACGACCTGAGCACGAGGCCGCCCCTTTCGAAACGTGCCGGATCCGGATGAGGGTCCGGCACGGGGTCCGTCGCCAGACGGGCGTGGCACTCGACGTCGTAGCGGATTCCGTCGTAGGCGAGCTTCTGGCGCTGGAGTCCTTCCACGGCGAAGCCCGCGGCGTGAGCGACCCGGCACGAGCCGGGGTTGTTCACCCGGTGCCCCAGCTCCAGTCGGAACAGATCGGCCTCGTCGAACGCCCAGCGCGCGAGAGCCCGGCAGGCGTGCGAGGCCACGCCCCGGCCCCGCGCCGCGGCCGTCGTCCAGTAGGAGACCCAGCCGACGGAGTGCCGCCGGTTCACCGCGCCGACCGACACCTGTCCGAGCACCGTGTCGGCGCCGTCGACGACGGAGAAGGAGAAGGCGGAGCCGGCCTCCCACTCGTGGGCACGCTCCGCGATCCACCGCAGTGCGTCCTCCGGAGAACTGATGGGAAGGACGGTCTGCTCACGCATGAGGGGATCCGCGAACGCGGTCGTCACGGCGGCCGCGTCACGCGGGGCCCATCTACGCAGCACCAAACCCGAGGAAACTTCGACACGTTCGCGCATCCCGCGAGTCTTCCTCCCCTCCCGCCGCCCTGTCATCCCGTTTCCCGGGCCCCGTGCCACACGCATACGGCCGGGCCCGATGGACGCTCGCGTATGCAGGTGAGCTCTTCGGCCATGTCGCGTCTCGCATCGGTGGATTTGACTGGGGTCATGACGAAGACGACGAAGAACGAGAACCAGAGCGAGAACCGGAACGAACACCGCAACGAGCAGGCCATGGTCGTGGACCACGCCGATGCCGACGGCATCACCCTGGTGATCGGCGGAACCGGCAAGACCGGCCGCAAGGTCGCCGAGCGGCTCACGACCCAGGGCCGCCCGGTCAGGGTCGGATCCCGTCGCGGCGAGCCGCCTTTCGACTGGAACGATCCCGAGACCTGGCTCCCGGCGCTCGAAGACGTCGACCGGGTGTACGTGACCTACTACCCCGACCTCGCCTTCCCCGGGGCGTCCGTTCAGGTGACGGCCTTCGCGGAGGTGGCGGTCGCGGCCGGGGTCCGGCGCCTGGTGCTGCTGTCGGGGCGTGGCGAGGAGGCGGCGCGCGCGAGTGAGGAGGGGCTGAAGGCGTCCGGCGCGGACTGGACGATCGTCCGGTCGAGCTGGTTCAACCAGAACTTCGACCAGAGCTTCTTCCTCGAATCCGTCCGGTCGGGCGAGATCGTGCTGCCGACGGCGGACGCGGTCGAGGCGTTCGTCGACACCGGAGACATCGCCGACGTGGTGGTGGCCGCGCTGACCGACGACCGGCACATCGGGAAGACGTACGAGCTGTCGGGGCCACGCCTGTTGGGATTCGACGACGTGGCCGCCGAGCTCTCGAAGGTGACGGGCCGTGAGATCACCTATGCACCCATCCCGATGGAGGACTATCGTGCGGTGCTGCGTGAGAACGGGCTGCCGGAGGACTTCGCCGAGCTGTTCACCCTGATCCTGGACGGGCGCAACGCGCACCTCGTCGACGGGGTCGAGGAAGTGCTGGGGCGGCCGCCCCGGAACTTCTCGGACTTCGCCCGGGAGGCGGCGGCCACCGGCGTCTGGGACCTCCGGGCCGTCTGATGCGGACCCGCCGCGCCCGGGAGCGTGCCGGGACGTCGTTCCGTCCGGGGGAGGATGTGCGTATGGACATGCTGGCGGGTCTCCTCACGGGCCCTCAGGCCCGTGGCGCGTTTCTGCAGAAGTCGGTGCTCAACCCTCCGTGGTCGATGCGGATCGAGGACCGTGCCCCGCTGTCCGTCGTGACCATGACGCAGGGCTCGGCCTGGCTGCTGCCCGACGATCCGGACGCCGAGCCGGTCCGGATCGACCCCGGGGACGTGGCCGTCGTACGCGGACCCGCGCCGTACACGGTCGCCGACCTGCCGGACACCCCCGTCCAGATCACGGTGGGGCCGGACCAACGATGCAGTACGCCCGAGGCCGGGGACGTCACGGACTCGATGGCGCTCGGTGTACGGACCTGGGGCGTCGCCCGCCCCGACGCCGGGGCGGCGGTGATGCTGAGCGGCACGTACCAGGCGCCGGGCGAGGTCGGCGGACGGCTGTTGAGCGCGCTGCCCACGATCCTGGTGCGGCCGGCGGGGACCGCCGACTCCACGCTGATCGCGCTCCTCGCCTCGGAGATCTCCGGCGAGGAGCCGGGCCAGGAGGTGGTCCTGGACCGGCTGTTGGACCTGCTGCTGATCGGGGTGTTGCGAGCGTGGCTCGCGGCCCCCGGCTCCGGCACCCCGGGCTGGTTCCGGGCCCAGGGCGATCCGGTGGTCGGGCCGGCGCTGCGGCTGCTGCACGAGAGCCCGGCGCACGGATGGACCGTGGAGGAACTGGCCCTGAAGGTGGGCGTCTCCCGGGCGTCGCTGGCGCGCCGTTTCACGGAGCTCGTCGGCGAGCCGCCCGTCGGCTATCTGACGGGCTGGCGCCTGGCGCTGGCGGCCGATCTCCTGCGTGAACCGGACGCCACGGTCGAGAGGGTGGCCCGCAAGGTGGGCTACAGCAGCGCCTTCGCGCTGTCCGCCGCCTTCAAGCGGGTCCGGGGAGTCAGCCCGCGGGAGTTCCGCTCGGGGACGCCGGCGCCGGACGCGGCGATGGCCCGGGGACCGCGGGGCACGGTCGTGCTCGGCCGGGCCGTGTCCTGAGACGGCTCAAGCGCGGTCCGGCGTGAGGGAGAGCCGCGCCACGCGCTCGTCCCCGCTGAGTTCGCCGGTGGGACGGAAACCGAGTCCGAGGTAGAAGGGCTCCGGGCTGTTCGCGCCGGTGTTCCAGCTGACGTACGCGTCGGGGATGCCGCGGGCCCGGATCTCTTCGGTGGCCGCGCGGACGGCGAAGCGGCCGTAGCCCTTGCCCTGGTGGCGGGCGTCGATGTTGAGGCGCCAGATACCGCTGCGGCGGTCGTCGGGGTCGACGGCCGGGTTCCAGAGGATGTCGTGGAAGGCCATGACGAAGCCGACGATCTCGTCGCCGTCGACGATGGCTCGCGGCCAGGCCGCCGCCGTGTGCAGGTACGCCTCGGCGAGCGACTTCACCACGGGGGAGACCAGGTGGGCCTGGTCGGAGCGGACCTGTATCGCGCACACCGCGTCGAAGTTGTCGGCGGTGACGGGTTCCAGGCGCAGCGCGCCCGGCGCTGGAGTGTTCGAAGACGGCATGGGACCAGGGTATCGCCGGCGCCGACACCCCCTCGCCGGTCCCGACACCCCTCGGCGGGTTCGAGGACGGCCTCGGGGTGGCCGTGGCCAAAGATTCACCCAAGGGGTCAGGGAAACCCGGCAGAAGATCGAACAGGCGATGTCACGATCGGTCGTTCGCATTCACAACGCGTCGCACCGCACTGCATCGCATCGTGCTGTATTGACTGTGGGAAGAGGACGAGAGTCGCATGACCATCAACCCGACACCGCACGTTCCGAGCCCGCCGCCGACCTCCTCGGCAGCGGCGGATGGGCCGCGGAGCACCCGGCTCGCCGCCACCTTGATCACCCTGTCCACCGTGTTGGCGGGTCTGATGGCCGGGCTGTTCTTCGCCTTCGACGTTTCGGTGATGCCGGGGCTGGCGGCCGGTGACGAGCAGACGTACGTCACCGCGATGCGCGCGTTCAACAAGGCCATCGACGGAAATCCGCTCTTCGGCTCGGTGTTCCTGCTGGCCCTGCCGGCGGCCGCCGCCTCGGCGGTCGTGGAACACCGCGGCGGCAGACGCGCCACCGCCCTGTGGGTCGGCGCGGCCGCGGTCGCGTACCTCGTCGTCCTCGTGATCACCTTCGCCGTGAACATCCCGCTCAACAACGAACTCGCGGACGCGGGCGCCGTCGAGCAGATGAAGGACTTCTCGATCGTCGAGCGGTTCAAGTCCACCTGGGTCACCACGAACATCCTGCGCACCCTGCTCTGCACGGTGGCCCTCACCGCGCTCGCCCGTGCGACGCTGCTCCACGGCCGCGCCACGCGCTGACCGCACCCCCGCGCGGACGCCGTGGAAGCCTGCCCGACACCACCGCGACGGAACGCCCGCCGCGACGGCATCGGGCGGCATCGCGCGGCGCCGCGCGGGTCAGCCGGCGTGGGAGGCGATGATCCGCGCACACTCCAGCGATTCGGCGCGCGTGGTGTCCACCTCGATGTCGTAGGTGACTCCCCGGTGCACCGCGTCCGCCTGCGCCGCCGCCATACCCCTGACACGGTCCCCGCGCGCGATCTCACGCCCCGCGGCCACCGCACCGTCGCACCGCACGCCGACCCACAGGACCGGTACGTCGCCCAGGGCCTTCCGCCACCGCTGCTGGGACGCCGCCCCGCCGAGGAACACGTCGTCGATGATGATCCGTGCTCCCGTACGAGCCATCGTCACGATCCCCTCCGTCCAGGCCGCTTCCAGCGCCCGGAAGGTCGCCCCGACGCTCACGGTGCCGTCCGCCGCGATCTCGATCCCCTCCTCCGCCTCCCGCATCACGGCGGGCAGGGTGTCGACGAAGGCATCGCACCCGAACGCCAGCCACGGATCCGGCAGCACGGACTGCAGACATCGAACGATCCCGGACTTGCCCGAGCTGGAACCACCGTTGAGAATGATCATCTGAGTCACCGGGCCACAGTAGGACCCGTCACGTCCGCGACGGAACCGGTTTCGGCGGGACGCCGCACCGGCCCGACGCCGCACCGGCCCCGGGAAAACCGGGTGCGGCTCTCCGCTCGGCCTTGGGATCATGCGGGAATGGTCCACCGACTCGACCCCCTGGTTCTCCGGCACACCCACCGCATCCCCCGCCCCACGGGACCCGTGGGGGAGGGCGCCGTCGCGGCGCAACAGTTCGACGCCGCCCTGATGTCCGTGGGCTTCAAGCTCTCGGCACAGCTGCTCGAACACCTGTCAGGGCTGGCCGAGGGGGCGGTCGTCGACACCGCCGTACGAACGCTGGGCACCGTCCGCGAGATGGTCGGCGACCACGTGCGGCACAACGCCTACTTCATCGACTTCCCGGCCAACGTGCCGAACACCTTCGACTTCTGGATGCGGTGCATAGCCGAGGCGCTCGCCGACGACAGCACCCGCGAGAGCACCCTGGAGCAGCTGAGCACCGGCGTGGTGAACCTGCTCACCCTCCCCTCGTACGGGAACCACCGGCACACGTACGCCGAGATGCTGACCCACCACGACGAGCTGATCGCCGTGGCGGGCGACCGTATGACGGTCCTGCACCTCGGCGGCGCCCTGGACGACGAACTCACCTTCCTCTACCTGGCGTTGGCGGGCAGCACCACACCCCTCGGCGAGGACGGACTCCGGGACCTGGGGGACCTCGCCGGCCACTGTGCCGACGGGCCTCAGCCCGAGGAGATCCCCGTCCGGGAGAACCGGGCCGTGGTCAACGAGGCCCGACTGAAGGCCGGTGCGGGCCTGCTGCTGGACACGGTCACCGATGTGCTGCGGCTCGCCTGCGCGCTCGCGGGCGGCGACGTCGGCCTGCAGGAGCCGACCCGGCTGCGGGGCATCTCCCGCGCCGCGCGCCGGGCTTTGCTCGCGGGCCTCGACGCGGTCGTCGGCGCGGCACCCGCCAAGCTCGCCGACGTGCACGCCCACCGTGAGATGTGGAAGCGGCTCGGCGAGCGGCTGCATCCGCACGAGTACCCGCAGTGGCCGCACGCGGCCGACGTGTTCGCCGTCGCCCGCGGCGAGAAGGAGGCCCGTACCTTCGACAGTCGGGTCGAGGAGCTGCACGCCCGGCTCGACCCCACCGGCGCGGCCGCCCTGCTGACGGCCGCCCCCGGCAAGCTGCTGCGCTCCCTGGACCGGCTGCTGCGCTCCGCCTGCGCGCAGGACGAGCGCGACACGGTCGCGGCCGCCGCCGAGCAGGTCCTGCCCGACGTCTCCGGCCGCGTCCTGCTGTCGGTACGCCAGCACCTGCACAACCGCGCGGAGGCGACCGGCGAACAGCGCGTGTTCGTCAACCGCTCCGGCCGGGCCTGGGTCACCGAGGACACCCGCGCGCCGGTGTTCGAGCCCGAGTGCAAGCGGATGATCACCGCGATCGACGCGGAACTACGCCGCCGACTGCCCGCCGCGGACCACCTGCTGATCGACCCGGACGTCCTGGACGTGGCACTGCCGCTCAGCGGCAAGGCGACCACGTCCGGGCTCGGCGTGCTGCCCCGCGGCTCGATCTCCCCGGTCGACGGCGAACTCCTGCGGTTCTTCGTGTACTGGAAGCAGACCGAGCGCAGCACCGACTACGACCTGTCGGCGGCGCTGCTGGCTCCCGACTACTCGACCATCTCCTGGCTCTCGTACACCAACCTCACCGACGTCGGCGGAGCGCACTCCGGTGACATCACGAACGCACCCGACGGGGCTTCGGAGTTCATCGACCTACGCCTGGACGCCGTACGCGGCACCTGCATCGTCCCGCAGGTCAACATCTTCTCCGGGGAAGGCTTCGAGGAGGTCGAGGAATCGTTCTTCGGCTTCATGCTGCGCGGGACCGAGCAGCAGGGGCGACCGTTCGAGCCGCGCACGGTGCGGATGAAGTCGGACCTGCGCGGGCCGGGCCGGATCGCACTGCCGCTGGTGTTCCTGCGCGGGGCCGACGGCCGGTGGCGCGCCAAGTGGCTGCACCTCTACCTGACGGGATCCCCGTCGTACAACCGGGTCGAGGGGAACCGGGTGACGGTCGCGATGCTGATGCGCGCCATCGTCGACCGCGAGCAGCTCACCGTGCGCCACCTGGTCGAGTTGATGACCGGCAGCGCCACGACCGTGACCGTGTGGGACGGGAGGACGGTCCCGGCGGGGCCCGTCACCTACATCGGTCTGGAGCGACCCGAGAAGCTGCACCCGGGGTCGCGGATCGTCACCCCCGAAAATCTGCGTGACCTGATCCCCGAGTGACTGTTAACGTGGCCGTGGCGAGGCCATGAAGGGGCTTCCTTCTCAACACTCCTAAAGTAGCCTCTTCGCTTTCCTCGCCACCGACTCGAACCTCCGGCCGTCCCGCGTCACGCGGGACGGCCGGAGGTTTTTCGTCGCCTGCCTCAGGTCAGGTGGTCGGCGACCAGTTCGGCGAAGGCCTCCGGAGTGAGCACCTCGACGCCGAGTTCGGCGGCCTTGACCGCCTTCGAGGCCCTCCAAAGCCGCGGTCGTCTTCCCGCGAGCCACTGACCATCAGCCCGGCCCGCGGGTCGACCGACGGCCCCGGTGGGACGGCGGACCGTCACGGCCCGTACGTCCCCCGTGTGTTCACCCTCGGGCGGCCGGCTCCACGGCCCGCTCCGAGGCGCTCGGCACCACCTGCTCCGCCTGGTGGACGCTCGGGCGCTCCGTCCAGAACGTCCCGGACGCCGCGCGCCGGGCGAGCATCACCAGCAGCCCCACGAGGCTGAGGCCGAGGGCGATGACCAGCGGCGGCCCGAGGCCGAACCAGGAACTGCCGCCCGCGGAGTTGGCGGGATCCGCCATGTCGACGACCGCCTCGACGAGCAGCCAGATCAGCATCCCCGCTCCGACGAGCGGGCCGGCGCCGATGAACAGGAACGCGCGCACCCCCGAGGTCAGCAGGCGCCGGTGATAGACCGCGCAGGCGATTCCGGTCAGGGCGTAGTAGAAGGCGATCAGGAGGGAGAGGGCCGTCAGCGAGTCGGCGAGCGCGTTCTCGCTGACCTGATGGATGAACAGGTACCAGACGGTGGCCGTACCCGCGACCCACCAGGTGCCGACGGCCGGGGTGCGGTACCGGTCGTGGATCAGACCGAACCGGCGGGGGAGGGCGTGCCTGCGCGCCATGGACAGCGCGGTACGGGAGGCCGGGATGATCGTCGTCTGGGTCGACGCGAGCGCCGAGGTGGCGACGGCGAGCAGGACGATCCAGTCCCAGCCGCCGAGGGCATCTCGGGCCAGGGACGCGAAGACGGCCTCCTCGTCGTCGGCGTGCGCCGTGAGGTAACCGGTGCCGGCGAACGCGACCACCGCGAAGGCCACGGACACGTAGGTGGCCAGGAGGACGACGGTGGACCAGACGCCGGCCCGGCCCGGGGCGGAGGAAGGGTCCTTCGTCTCCTCGGTGAGGTTGACGGCCGACTCCCAGCCCCAGTACACGAAGACGCCGAGGAGCAGCCCGCCGGTCAGCGCCGTGCTCCCGGCTCCGAACGGGTCGAGCCAGTCGAGGGACGGCCGCAGCGCGCCCGGGGAGCCGGTGCCGACGTGGACCCGGTACAGGGCCACCGCAGCGAAGACGAACAGGCAGACGGTCTGCAGCAGCACGAGGACGTTCTGCAGGCGGGCCGCCGCCTGGGTGTCCCGGACGCACAGGGCCGCCATCGTCACGATCACCAGCACGGTGAGTGCCTGCCGGATCAGCGTGTTCCCGGCCCAACCGTCCAGGCCGACGGCCAACAGACCGAAGTTGACGGCCACATCGGCGAGCGAGCCGACCACCAGGACCCCGGTCATCGTGATCGCCCAGCCGCCCAGCCAGCCCGTCGTGGGCCCCAGCGCACGCGTCACCCACGAAAAGGTCGTGCCGCAGTCGGGATCGGCCCGGTTCAGGTAGTAGAAAGCGGATGCGATGAGCACCATCGGGACGAACGACGCGAGCATCACCCCGGGGGCGTGGACGCCGACGAGGGCGACGATCGGCCCGATCACGGCGGCCAGCGAGTACGCCGGCGAGGTGGCGTTCAGCCCGATGGCGAGGGCGTCGACGAACCCGATCGCGTTCGGTCTGAGCGTGGCGGCGGCGGCAGGCGTCCGCGGGGTGTCTTCGACCATGGTCCCTCACTGGTGCACGGTGAACGGGGCGTGAATGCGATGAGGAAACCCGTGCTCCGCACAGAGGGTCAATGGTGTTGGCATAAGCGCGCCCCGCAGCCCCGGTCACTCGCGCCCGGCCGTGCCCCCGTCCCCGGCACCCCGGCCGCCCGCCGCGTCCGCGAGCTGCCGCGCGGCGGTGTCCAGCAGCATCTCCAACGCCACCGGGTAGGCACTGTGGGGCATCCGGGCGGCCAGCAGTCCCGCGGTGGCCGCGATGTTCGGGTACGTGTCGGCCGGCAACCGGGCGTACGTCGACTCCCACCGCTCCTCGTCCGACGCGCGCGCCTTCTCCGTCAGCGCGAGAGGCCCCGCGTCGAGCGCCGCGAAGGCCAGCGCCTGGTCGATGTAGGCGTGGTAGATCCGTACGGCGTCCACGTCGGCGAAGCCCGCGCCGCGCAGGCTGCCGAGGATCGCCTCGTCGGCCGCGATCTCGCGCGGCCGGCCGCTGACCCGGCTCGCGGTCAGCAGCGCGGCCTGCGGGTGGGCGAGGTAGGCGCCGTGGATGCGCAGCCCGAGCGAGCGCAGGTCGTCGCGCCACCGCCCGGTCGGGACCCAGCCGTCGAGCGCGCGGCCGATCAGCTCCTCCCCGATCGCCAGGGTCAACCCGTCCATGCCGTCGAAGTACCGGTACAGCGTGCTGGGGTCCGCGCCCAGCGCGGCGCCCAGCCGCCGGGCGGACAGGCCCGCGCTCCCGTGCTCGCGCACCATCCGCAGGGCCGTCTCGACGATGAGCCGCTCGGAGAGCACCGTCCCCTGCCGGGTCGGGCGCCGCCGCCTGCGGGCCTCCTCCGGGACCACGTCCTTCGCCATCGCCCGCCTCCGTCCATCCTTATGCCAACACCATTGACCTTAACTCGGACGGAACGGTTCCATCAGCCCCCTGAGGCGCACGCCTCACAGAGAAAGGACCTCGCCATGCGTGTTCTGCTTGTGGGTGCCGGCGGTGTCGGGAGCGCGATCACCAAGATCGCCGCCCGCCGCGACTTCTTCGACCACTTCGTCGTCGCCGACTACGACCTGGCCCGCGCCGAGGCCGCGGTCGCGGCCCTGGGCGGCGAGGAGCAGCGGTTCAGCGCCTGTCGCGTCGACGCCTCCGACGAGGCGGCGGTCACGAGCCTGCTCACCGAGCGCGGATGCGACGTCCTGATGAACGCCACCGATCCGCGCTTCGTGATGCCGTTGTTCAACGCCGCGCTCGCGGCCGGCAGCCACTACCTCGACATGGCCATGTCCCTCTCCCGCCCCCACCCCGAGCACCCGCACAGCGCATGCGGGGTCAAGCTCGGCGACGAGCAGTTCGAACGGGCCGAGGAATGGGAGAAGTCGGGCCGCCTCGCCCTCGTCGGCATGGGCGTCGAGCCCGGACTGTCGGACGTCTTCGCCCGCTACGCCGCCGACCACCTCTTCGACGAGATCGAGGAGATCGGCATCCGCGACGGAGCGAACCTGGCGGTCGAGGGCTACGACTTCGCCCCGTCCTTCAACATCTGGACGACGATCGAGGAGTGCCTGAACCCGCCCGTGGTCTACGAGCGCGAGCGCGGCTGGTTCACCACCGAACCGTTCAGCGAGCCTGAGGTCTTCGACTTTCCCGAGGGCATCGGCCCCGTCGAGTGCGTCAACGTCGAACACGAGGAGGTCCTCCTCGTACCGCGCTGGGTCGGAGCCCGCCGGGTCACCTTCAAGTACGGCCTCGGCGACGACTTCATCGGCAAGCTCAAGACCCTCCACGCCCTCGGCCTGGACTCCACCGAACGTGTCGCGGTCCGCGGCGAGGACGGCACCGAGGTCCGGGTCTCACCCCGCGACGTGGTCGCCGCCTGCCTGCCCGACCCCGCGACGCTCGGGGACCGGATGACGGGAAAGACCTGCGCCGGGACCTGGGTCAAGGGCACCAAGGACGGGCTGCCGCGCGAGGTCTACCTCTACCACGTGGTCGACAACCAGTGGTCCATGCGCGAGTACGGCTCCCAGGCCGTGGTCTGGCAGACCGCCGTCAACCCGGTGGTGGCCCTCGAACTCCTGGCCACCGGCGTCTGGTCACAGCCCGGTGTGCTGGGCCCCGAGGCCCTGCCGCCGCAGCCGTTCCTGGACCTGCTCACCGCGTACGGCTCCCCGTGGGGCATGCGCGAACAGGGCGACACCCCGGGCAACTGACCGTACGTGCTACCTGCTGAAGGGATCCTCGAGGACGGGGATGCACGGCGACAGCGACGACTCGGTGTGCTCGCTGACGTTCCCCCGGACCAGCCGCAGCACACGGACGTCGTTCTCGTGCCGGGGATCCTCGTCGTCACGCACGTGCAGCAGGCCGTACGAGCCGGGCGCGACCGCGCCGACGTGCCGGAACAGGTCGAGGATCTCGGGGGCGCGATGGTTGGAGAAGCCGCCGATGTGGAGGAAGAGCTCGCCGTTCATCCAGCGCAGATCGAGCAGGTAGGGGCCGGCGATCTCGTCGACGCGGCGCCGAAGACCCTCGACGATCTCGGCCTTCCGGCTCGGGTCGTCGTCGTCCGTGGCGCTCTCGTGGACCGTGATCCAGCCGTGGTATTCGAACATGGCGGGAGCCTATCGAGGCGTCGGCGGCATCCGCTCGACGCTCAGCCGAGGGCCCGGTACGCCGGTGACGGATCGACCAGGTCCGGGCGGTCCACCGCGTACGCGGCACCGTGGATCGCCCGAATCGCCCAGTGCCACGCCTCGTCGTGGAAGACGAGTCCGCGCAACGGGTCGCCGGCCGGCTCGTACGGGTAGCACTCCAGGGCGGCTTCCTCGGACGCCTCCTGGGTCAGCCCACCGTGATGCCGCATCACCCACGCGTAGCCACGCCGCTCGGACCGCAGGCAGTCGAGGTACTGCTCCTCGCTCCACGTCATGGCTCCACCCTAGGGCTGTGCCGTGCCGTGCGGACCGCAGGCGGTCCGGACCGGGGCGGACGGCCTCGGTCCGGGCCTTCCGCGTCTATGTCGTCATGCGGCAGCCCCCTCTCCGGCACGCAGCAGCCGTACGGCGTCCTGGGTGCGCAGGAGGCGGGACACATGAGAGGGGTACCAAAGGGCTCCGACGGCCCATCGCCGGGGATGGAAGGCCTGGGCGATGGACGGCGTGACGCGCAGCCCTTCCGGGCCGTGCCACTTGGCGACCCTCTCTACTTCTCCCGGTCGGAGGGGGCTGCTCTGCCCGAGCCGTCGACTTGCCTACCGGCATGGTGACACGGTCCGGTGCCGTTCCCGCTGAACGGTCGGCGCAGCCACGGGAGCGGGCCCTACGGGCGGTCTCTCGACCACCCGTAGGCCCGCTCCCACGGCAAGGGGCCACGGCTACTTCACCGAGCCGGCCATCACCCCCTGGACGAAGTGCCGTTGGAAGGCGAAGAAGACGATCAGCGGGACCACCAGGGACAGGAACGCCCCGGGCGCGAGGACGCCGATGTTGCTTCCGAACTGCCGCATCTGGGACTGCAGCGCCACCGTGAGCGGCTGGGACCCGCTGTCCGCGAAGAGCAGCGCCACGAGCATGTCGTTCCAGACCCAGAGGAATTGGAAGATGGCCAGGCTCGCGATGGCCGGGCGGCCGAGCGGCAGCACCAGCCGTGAGAAGATCCGCCACTCGCTGCCGCCGTCCATCCGGGCGGCTTCCAGCATTTCGCGCGGTATCTCGGCGAAGTAGTTGCGCAGCAGGAAGATCGCGAACGGCAGCCCGTAGGCGACGTGGAAGAGGACGACGCCCGCGACCGTGCCGAACAGCCCCACCGCACCGAAGAGTTTGGCGACCGGCAGCAGCCCGATCTGCACGGGCACCACCAGCAGTCCCACGACCACCAGGAAGACGGCGTCCCGGCCGGGGAACTCCAGCCACGCGAAGGCGTATCCGGCGAGTGCCGCGATGGCGACCACCAGGGCGGTGGTGGGCAGGGAGATCAGGACGGTGTTCCCGAACGCCTCCGCGATGCCGGAGTCCTTCAGCAGGGCGCCGTAGTTGTCCAGGGACATCTGCGACGGGTCGCCGAGCGCGGTCCACCAGCCGTCGGAGGCGTTGTCGCCCTCGGAACGCAGGGAGGAGACGAGCAGGCCCGCCAACGGGGTGATCCACACCAGGGCCACCAGGATCAGCGCACCCTGCACGAGGGAGCTGCTCAGCAGGCGCGACAGCCGATTTCCGCGCCGGCGGCCGGGGCCGGGGCCCTTCGCCGACGGGCCGGGGACCGCGCGGACATCCGCGGTCCGCCGGGACCTTCGGCGCTCGATGGTGCCGTGGCCGCTGCTCATGCTCCACTCCTTCGGAAGCGCCGGATGTTGAAGACCATCGCCGGGACGACGAGCAGGAGGAGCACCACGCTGAGCGCGCTGCCGAGCCCCTGGTCGTTGCCGCCGCCGAAGGAGACCAGCCACATGCGGGTGGCCAGGACGTTGGCCTCCTCCTGGACCGGTCCGGGCGCGATGATGTAGACGAGGTCGAAGACCTTCATCACGTTGATCACCAGGGTCACGAAGACGACGGTGAGCACCGGAGCGAGCAGCGGCACGGTGATCTTGCGGAAGATCTGGCCCTCCGAGGCGCCGTCCATCCGCGCGGCCTCCAGGGCGTCCCGCGGGATGGCCGCGAGGCCGGCGCCGATCAGAACCATCGAGAAACCGGTCCACACCCACAGGTAGGCGCCGATGATGGCCGGGGTGACCAGCGCAGGACCGAGCCAGTTCACCCCCTGGTACGGGGCCGCGAAGTTGGCCGCGGGCAGCCGGACCGCGTAGGCGTCGTCGGCCAGCCCGGTGAAGCGGAACGACCCGTCCTCGGCCGTGACGGCGGTGGCGGCCACCCGGCCGTCCCGGACGGCCTCGACCCTCATGCCGGGCAATCCGTTCTCACCCGGGTCGATACGGCCGGGGGTGCCGGCGCCGCCGGGGGCGAAGTCGAGGTAGACGACACCCCCGATGGTGTCCGGCTCGGGTGCGGCGGACGTCGCCGCTTTCGCTCCGTCCGGCATCGCGTCGGGTGCCACCCCGATGAAGCCGAGGTCGACCGCTTGGCCGGGGCGTACGGTCTCCTCGGTGCCGTACGGGCCGCCCGCCCCGCCGGTCAGGCCGTGGCCCTCCCGGGTCCGGGCGGTCGGATAGGCGGCGGTGTCGCGGAAGCTGTCGTGGACGCCGACGACGGCGGCGTTGAGGACGCCCCGGGACGGGTCCTGGTCGTAGGCGAGGCGGAAGATGATGCCGGCGGCGAGGAACGACACGGCCATCGGCAGGAAGAGCACGAGCTTGAACGCGGTCGCCCAGCGCACCTTCTCGGTGAGCACGGCGAGCATCAGCCCGAGTCCGATCAGCAGGGTCGGGGCGACGACGACCCACAGGGCGCTGTTGCGGATCGCCTTCAGGGTGGCCTGGTCCTGCACGATCGCCGCGTAGTTGGCGGCCCCTACGAAACGGTCGCCGTCGGCGTCGAAGAGGCTGCGGCCGAAGGAGAAGAGGACCGGGTACACGACCAGCGCGCCGAGCAGCAGCAGGGCGGGCAGGACGAAGACGATGGCGAGGCGGCGCTTCCTGCGCTGGGCCCGGCGCCGCCCGTCGGTCGGGCCGCGGGTGGCGGTCACGGTGTCAGCCATGGACGTCGCCTCAGTTCCCGTAGGCCTTGGCGGCCTCGGCCTCGAGCTTCGCGGCCGTGCCCTTCGGGTCCGACGGGTCGCGCAGGAAGTCCTGGAGGAGCTTCCACTCACCCGCGCCCTTGGTGCCGCCGAACGCGGCCGGGGCCTGGTCCGACATGTCGAAGCGGATCGAGTCGCCCGCCGCGATGAGGGAGTTGGCGGTGCTGCGGGTGATCTCGTCGCCGTACGAGGCGATGTCGACCTCCTTGTTCGGGGACAGGAAGCCGCCGGCGCGGGCCCAGACCTCGGCGGCCTCGGAGCCGGCCAGGTATTCGAGCAACTGCATACCGGCCTTGCTGTTCTTCGCGTCCTTGAGGACCACGGCCGCGTCACCGCCGCTGACGACCGGCGCCTTGCCGCCGTCGACCGCGGGGAAGGGGAAGAACTTGGCGTCCTTGCCGAGCTTCTTGCCGAACTGGTCCTTGGCCACGCCACCGACGAAGTCGCCCTCGTAGACCATGCCCGCCTTGGGCTCGGGGCCGAAGACCTGGGCGACCGACGTGGGGAAGTCGGTGCTCAGCGCCGTCTGGGCACCGCCGGCGACGAGCTGCTTGTCCTTGAACAGCTCTCCGAGGGTGGTCAGCGCCTTGACGACGCTCTCGTCCGTCCACTTGAGCTTGTGCTGGGCGAGCTGGTCGTACTTCTCCGGTCCGGCCTGGGAGAGGTAGATGTTCTCGAACCAGTCGGTGAGGGTCCAACCGTCCTCGCCGGCCACGGCGAAGGCGGGGCGACCGGAGTCGGCGAGGGTGCGGCCGGCCTTCAGCATGTCGGTGTAGCTGGTGGGCTCGGTGACACCCGCCTGGGCGAAGGCCTCGGGGGCGTACCAGACGGTCGACTTGTGGGCGGCCTTGAAGTAGAGGCCGTAGTACGTGCCGTCGACGGTGCCGTAGTTCTTCCACACCGGGGCGAGGGTGGAGCCGGCCTTCCGGGCGGTCTGGTCGGACAGGGGCTGGAGCCAGCCCTTGGCGGCGAACTGCTGGAGCACGCCCACCTGGGGGACCATCACCACGTCGGGCGCGTTGCCGCCCTCGATCTTGCTTCCGACGAAGGTGGAGACGTTGTCGCCGGAGGGTATGAAGACCGTCTTCGCGCCGGTCTTCTCGGTGAAGGCGTCCAGGACCTTCTTGAAGTTCTGCTGCTCGCTGCCGGTCCAGACGCCTGCCACGGTCACGGTCTGGCCGCTCAGTTCGCCGCCGCTCGCGGGTCCGGTGGTGCCGCCGCCGCAGGCCGTGGCACCGAGGGCGAGGGTGAGGGCCGCCGATGCGGTGGCCGCGGTCCGCCGGGTCGTCTTGCTGGGTCGTCGCATGAGGGAGTCCTTGTCTGGAGGTCCGGGACACGGGGCGGGGTCCGGACGTACATGGAGGGGGCGCGGGGGAGGAGGAAGGGGCGGAAGGTACGGAAGGAGGGGGAGAGGGGGAGGTCAGGGGCCGGGGGTCACGGGGTCGGGCAGTCGGCCGTCCACCAGGCGGCGGTCGCCGCGGGGAGCACCCCGTCGGGGCAGGGACCGCTGGCGAGCAGCGGAGTGCCGGGGACCGGGGCGGGCACGGGCTCGGTGCCGAAGTTCACCGCGCAGACGAGGCCGTCGCCGCGGGTGATCGCGAGCACCTGAGGCGGGGCGTCCAGCCAGCGCAGGGGGCCTTCGCCGAGCTGCGGCAGGGTGCGCCGCAGTTGGAGCCCGTCGCGGTAGAGGTGCCAGAAGGAACGGGTGTCGGCCAGGGCGCGGTCGGTGGCGTGCTCGGCGAACCACTCGGGCTGCGGCAGCCACGGCTTGGCGCCGGCCGCCTCCCCGGAGAAGCCGAACGGGGAGGCGTGCCCGGACCAGGGCAGCGGCACGCGGCAGCCGTCCCGGACGTGCTTGCGGCTTCCGGTACGGCGGAAGATCGGATCGGTGAGGACCTCGTCGGGCAGGTCGAGGACCTCGGGGAGGCCGAGCTCCTCGCCCTGGTAGACGTAGGCGGCGCCGGGCAGCGCGAGCATCAGGAGGGCCGCGGCGCGGGCGCGGGCGGCCCCCAGACCGCTGCCTTCCACCCCGGGCTCGCCGGCGTAGCGGGTGACCGTGCGGACCTGGTCGTGGTTGTTGAGGACCCAGGTGACGGTGGAGCCGGTGCCGGCGATGTCGCGCATCGCATCGGTGATCGTCGCGCGGAACGCGTCGGCGTCCCAAGGGGCGCTGAGCAGGTCGAAGAAGAACGCCTGGTGCAGTTCGTCGGGGCGGACGTACTCGGCGTGCTCCCGCGCGGTGGGCACGGACACTTCCCCGACCAGCAGTCGCTCGCGGCCGTCCCGGGCGGTGTACTCCTCGCAGACCGAGCGCCAGCGCCGCCACACGCCGTGCACCTCGGGCTGGTTCCAGGCCAGCTGGTTGACGGCGTCGCGGGCCCGCTCGTCGGCCGTCGGGTCGTCCGAGTCGGGCAGCGCGGGGTGCTTGAACAGTCCGGCGGCGACATCGATGCGGAAGCCGTCGACCCCGCGGTCCAGCCAGAAGCGCAGCACCTCCTCGAACTCGTCACCCACCGCCGGATCGCGCCAGTTCAGGTCGGGCTGCTCGGGCGTGAAGAGGTGCAGGTACCACTCGCCGGGGGCGCCGTCGGGCCCGATGGTCCGGCTCCACGCGGGACCGCCGAACATCGCGTGCCAGTTGTTCGGAGGCTCCACCCCGTCCGGGCCGCGGCCGGGGGCGAAGTGGAAGCGGGCGCGCTCCGGGCTGCCCGGCTCCGCGGCGAGCGCCTCCTGGAACCACGGGTGCTCGCTGGAGCAGTGGTTGGGAACGATGTCGAGCAGCAGCTTCAGTCCGAGCCGACGGGCGTCGGCCGCCAGTCGGTCGAACTCCGCGAGGTCGCCGTAGACGGGGTCGACGCCGCGGTAGTCGGCGACGTCGTAGCCGTGGTCGTGCTGCGGCGACGGGTAGAAGGGGCTGAGCCAGATGCCGTCGACACCGAGCTTGCGCAGGTAGGGGAGCCCGGCCCGGACGCCGGCCAGGTCACCGATGCCGTCCCCGGTGCTGTCGAGGAAGCTGCGGACGTAGACCTGGTAGATCACCGCGTTGCGCCACCAAGGGGCCGAGGTGGAGGCGGCGGGGGAGGGGTGGCCGAGGGCGGCCGGAAGGGTGCTGAGCATCTCGCGTCGACCTGTCTGCTGAATGCGAGAGCGCCCCGGATCGGTGCGCTGTTATGCATGCATGTTAAGTAGCAGCGACCGGAAGGTGTCAACGATGTGTCCAGAAACAGCGAAAAGCTGGGGTGATTTGTACGAGAGTGACCCCATGCACGACGAAGGGTCTCTACTTAACATGTAAGTAGAGACCCTTTGGGGATGGAGGAGGGAGGAGGGACGGAGTGCGATCAGTCGGAGCGGGAGATGGTCCCCAGCTCGCGCGCGAGCCGAGCCGACGCCTGCTCCGGCGTCTGGCGCAGCGCCAGCAGGTCCTGCGCCACAGCCTGCACAGCGAGGCTCACCTGGTCGTAGCGCGGACTCTTGGGGCGCGGCACCGCCGACAGCACGCTCCGGCGCAGCGTGGGCAGGTACGGATATGCCCGGACCAGCTCGGGGTCCTCGTACAGCGCGGCCCGCACCGGAGGCAGCGAGCCCTTGGTGAGCACCTGCCGCTGGACCTGTTCACTGGTGAGGTACGAGATCAGGTCGGCCGCCGACGCCGGATGCCGCGCATGGCTGCTCACCGCGAGGTTGGAGCCACCCAGCACACTGGTACCGGGCCCATCGGGTCCGGGCAGCGGTACGGCACCGAACCTGCCCGCGACCTTCGACCCCTCCGCGCTCGCGTCCGCGTACACGTAGGGCCAGTTCCGCAGGAAGAGCAGCCGGCCGTCCTGGAAGGCCCGCCGCGACTCCTCCTCCTTGTAACCGAGCGCCTCGCGGGAGATCCACCCCTCCCGCACCCCGTCCGCGAGGAACCGCAGGCCGGTGCGCGCCTCGTCCGAGTCCACGCTCACCCGGGCCCCGTCGTCGCGCAGGATCGATCCGCCCGCCGAATGCACCGCCTCGGTGACATTGACCGTGAGCCCCTCGTACGGGAGGAACTGGCCGGCGTAACCGTCCAGTCCGTACTTCGGGGCGATCGTGCGCGCCTGGCGGGCCAGCTCGTCCCAGCTGCGGGGCGGTTCCTCGCCCTCCCGGTCCAGGATGTCCTTGCGGTAGTAGAGCAGCCCCGCGTTGGTGACGTACGGGACCGCGTACAGCCGGCCGTCGAAGGTCGCCGTGTCGACGACGGGCCGCAGGAAGGCGTCCAACGGGAAGCGCTCACGCCGGAGCGGGGAGATCCAACCGGCCGCCGCGAACTCGGACGTCCAGGCGACGTCGATGTTCAGCACGTCGAACCGGTCGCGGCCCGAGCGCAGCTCACTGATCATCTGGGCCCGGGTCTCGTCCGCCGAGTCCGGCAGTTCGACGAGCGTGACCCGCTCGTCGGGATGGGCCTCGTTCCAGTCCTCCAGGAGCGGAGGGAGGTAGTTCGTCAGATCGCCCGCCGTCACGAGCGTCAGCGGACCGCGGTCCTCGGACGCGGAACCCGCGTCGGCGCGGGCGCCGAGACCGGTGTATCCCGCCAGCACGACCGCCCCGACCAGGAGAGCTCTACCCGCGGCACGCATCCACCGCATAGATTCCTCCCAGTGCACGATCCGGCTGCGTCGCCGACCATCGTGGCCTATATATACCCGTTAGGCATGGGCGATACTAGACGCCCAGGCAGACGAGACGGACGGCGGCGCAACTCGGCCCGCTGCCGAGTGAACCGTTGACTACGGAGCGGGAAGGAGGGGGAGCGAGTGCGGCTGGCGCTCCTTGCGCTCCTCACCCGTAGCCCTGCGCACGGTTACGAGCTGAAGCAGGACCTTGAGAAGCTCCTGGGCGCCGCGTACCCTCAGCCCAACGTCGGCCAGATCTACGTCACCCTCGGACGGCTCGAGAAGAGCGGCCTCATCGAGGGCGAGGACGTCGAGCAGTCGGGACGCCCCAACAAGCGCACCTACCGGCTGACGGACGCCGGACGCGAGGCCGTACAGGCCTGGTTCGAGGAGACCGCCGAGGAACCCCGGGTACGCGACGAGTTCTTCATGAAGCTCGCCCTCGCACCCCGGTCGGGTCTGGCCGATCCGGTCGCACTGATCAACAAGCAGCGCCGGCAGTACCTCAACACCATGCGGGACCTGTCCAAGCTGGCCGCGGCGGAGGACCGCGACAACAAGATCTCCCAACTGCTGATCGAGGGCGCCATGCTGCACCTGCAGGCCGACCTCGACTGGCTGGAACGCTGCCAGGAGGAGCTGGAATGAGCGACGACGCCACCCCCGCCGCCGCTCCTGGCGTGCCCGGCGGGTCCGCCACCCCCGCCGAGACCATCGTGCGCGCCGAGGGCCTGACCAAGACCCACCACGGCGAAGGCCTCCCGGTGCACGCCGTACGCGGGGTGGACCTGTCCGTCCGGCCCGGCGAGTTCGTCGCCGTCACCGGACCCTCCGGAGCCGGAAAATCCACCCTGCTCCACCTCATGGGCGGCCTCCAGCGCCCCGACAGCGGCAAACTGTGGATCGGCGGAGAACGGGTCGACGAGTACCGCGAGGCCCGCTGGGCCGTCCTGCGGCGCCGCAGCATCGGCGTCGTCTTCCAATTCTTCAACCTGGTCTCCAACCTCACCGTCGCCGACAACGTCGAACTCCCCGCCCTGCTCGCCGGCGCCTCCCCGAAGGCCGCCCGCGCGTCCCGCGCCGAACTGCTCGCCGAGCTCGGCCTCGAAGGCCGCGAACGCTCGATGCCCGGTGAGCTCTCCGGCGGCGAACAGCAGCGGGTCGCACTCGCCCGCGCCCTGGTCAACCACCCCGCACTGCTGCTCGCCGACGAACCGGCCGGCAGCCTCGACAGCAAGGGCACCCGCGAGGTACTGCGGCTGCTCTCCCGGTTCCACCAGCGCGGCCAGACGATCGTGATGGTCACCCACGACGCCCGGATGGCCAGTGCGGCCGACCGCGTCGTCAGCTTCTTCGACGGGCGCATAGCCGACGACGCAGAGCTCGGCGGCGGACGCCGCGGGCCGGCCCGGGGCGTCTCCGGCGTGCTGGACCTGGACCTGGAAACCGAGAGGTGACCGTGCGGGCCACCCTGCGCTGGGCGCACGCCGACTTCCGCGCACACCGCGGCGAAGCCCTCTTCGTCGTCCTGGCCAGCGCCGGGATCATCGCCTCGCTCCTCCTGGCCGGCGCCCTCTTCGGCTACGCCGCCAACCCCTGGCAGCGCGTCTTCAACCAGTCCCACGGCGCCCACATCTGGCTGCACACCCGCGCCGGCGCCGACACCGCCGCCCTCTCTCGCGTGGACGGGGTCGCCGCCCTCTCCGGCCCCTACCGCACGACGGCGACCACCGTCGAATCGCGCGGCGCCCGGGTCGGCGTGACGCTGCGCGCGACCGGAGCGGAGCCCCCGGACACCGGACGGCCGCTCGTCACCGACGGCCGCTGGCTCACCGGACCGGACACCGCCACCGGCGGCGCGGGTACCGGCAACGACACCGTCGTGCTGGAGGCCTCGGTCGCGCGCGCCCTCTGGGCGGAACCGGGCGACACCGTACGGGTCACCGGCCCGGACGGCGCCCCGCACGCACTGGAGGTCAGCGGCATCGCCGAGGTGGCCGAGCCCCGCTACCACCCGGGCGGCGGCCCCGGCATCGGCTGGGTGCTCGACAGCACCCTCGACGACGTCGCCCACGGAGACACCGGGCAGAGCGTGGGCCTACGGCTGCACGATCCGGACGACACCGACTTCACCGTCCAGCGGGCCGTGACCCTCCTCGGCGCCGACCGGGTCGCCCAGGTCACCAAGTGGCAGCAGGCACGGGCCGAGGCGGGCGGCGACGACCGGCTGCTCGGCCAGATGTTCGCCGTCTTCGGGCTCGGCGCGCTGCTCGCGGCGGCGCTCGCCGCCGCCGGAGCGATCGGCGCCCGTGTCCGCGGCCAGCTGCGCGACATCGCGATCCTCAAGGCCGTCGGCTTCACCCCCGGTCAGGTGACCCGCGGCTTCCTCGTCCAGCACCTGGCCTTCGCCCTGCTCGGCGTGGCCCTCGGCACGGCGGCGATCGCCCTGCTCGGCGACCGGATACCCGGGCGGATCGGCGAGGCGACCGCCGTCTGGCAGGACCTGCCCGGCCACACCGCCCTCATGATCGGCATCCCGTGCGGCGCGGTACTGCTGATCGCGACCGCGACCGGGCTCTCGGCCTGGCGGGCCGGCCGGGTCCCGCCGGTGCCGGTGGCCCGCGCGGCGCTGCCGTCCGCCACGCCGATGACCGCGCTCGGCAGGCGCGCCCTCGGCCTCCGCGTGCCACCCGCCCTGGTCCTGGGATGGCGTGCGGCCTTCCCGCGGCGCGGCCGGACGCTCGCCGCCGTCGCCCGACTCGCCCTGCCGCTGCTCCTCATCACGGTCGCGCTCGTCGCCTGGTCGACACTCGACCAGTTCCGCAGCAGGCCCGCGCAGATGGGACTGGCCGCGGCACTGACCGTACGGGCCGGACAGTCGGCCGGAACGGACGACGCGGAACTGGAGCGGACCCTCGCGGCCGTCCCGGGCGTCGCCGCGGTCCACCCCGGCGCCGAGATGGCGGCGCTCGTACCGGGACAGACCGGCACGATCACCCTCCGAGGCCTCGGCACGGCCCGGGACCCCTACCCCTCCGAGGTCGTCGAAGGCCGCGCGGCCGGCGGTCCGGACGAGGCCGTTGCCGGACAGGGCCTGCTCGACCTCCTCGGGGTCCGCGTCGGCGCCTGGGTGCGGATGACCGTCGAGGGACGGCCACAGATCCTGCACGTCGTCGGCCGCACCATCGAACCCGAATCCGGGGGCCGGGTGATCACCACGACCGTCGACGCGCTGCGGGAGCGAGACCCTGCCCTGCGCCCCGACTTCCACGCCCTCGTCCTGCGCGAGGGCGCGGACCCCGTGGCCGTGAGCGCCGCGCTGGCCGGGACGGCGGGCGGCACCCTGGAGGTCCGGCAGACCCCGAACCCGGTCGACCGGCTGGAACCGGCACGCGCGGTGATCGCCGCCCTGATCGCGGTCCTCGCGGTGATCGGGCTGATCGAGCTGCTGACGCTGATCGGTACGGGCGTACGGGACCGGGGCCGGGATCTGCTCGCGCTGAAGGCCATCGGGCTGACGCCCCGGCAGATCGGCTCGATGATCGTGACGGCCGCCGGACTGACGGCGCTCGCCTCCGCCGTGCTGGGCACGACGCTGGGGGTGCTGTCCGGCAGATGGCTGGTGGACACCCAGGGAGCGTCCAGCGGGATCGGCGCGGGCATCGCCCAGCTGCCACCGCTCCCCGTGCTGTCGACCGTGATTGTCCTGGCGGTACTGGGCGCGGTGGGAGCGGCGGCGTTGCCGGCGACGCGGGCGGCACGGCGGCGGCCGGCGGACTCGCTCAGCGAGACACTCTGACGCTCCGAGGTCACGGCCGGTGGGTGCCACGGAGCCGGTACAGGGTCCGGTGGCCCCGCTCGGCGACCTCGGGGTCCCCGTGGGCGGTCCCGTAGGCGATCCCGGAGACCGCGTCGAAGGCGGACTCGCAGTCCAGCCGGCGCTCCTCGACCGGGGTGAGCGGTCTGCCGTAGCCGTCGAGGAAGGCGGCGCGCAGATCGGGCCGGCCCGTCCAGGTGTCGGCCAGGCGCACCAGGTCCCGGGTGGCGGTGGCGTACTCCGAGCGTTCGAAGTCGAAGAGCCGTACCTCGCCGTCGTCGGTCAGGAGCACGTTGCGGTACTGCAGGTCCCCGTGCGTGGGCACCAGCACGGGCCGCGGCAGGTCCTCGTAGGCGCGGGCCAGGCTACGCACCAGTTCCTCGTCCCCGGCGGCCAGATGAGGTCGGGCCTCCTCCACGTGCCGCTTCACGGAGTCCGTGGCCGAGGACGGCCCGGCGGGCCGCTCCGGGCCGGCGCGGTGCAGGGCGGCGGCGAGCCGCCCCAGCCCCCGCTGCACGCCTACCTCGGTCGCCGGATCGAGGTCCATGCCGTGCGGTGACCGCCCCGCCAGTGCCGTGAGGACGACGGCTCGCGCGACCGGGTCGCGGGCGACGAGGCGCGGAACCGGGCGCCCGAGCCCCGGCGCCCAGGTCCGGTACGCGGCCACCTCGCGGTCGTGGAAGAGCTGCCCGGCATGCCGCTTGAGGTACCAGGTGCCGCCACCGGATCCGGTGAGCCGCCAGACCCGGGCACCGGCCCGCGCCCAGGAGACGTCGGTCGTCCGCGCGATCCGGCCGACGGCCCGCTCGGCGAACACCCGCAGTGGTTCGGGAAGGTCCGCCCCGTCGGTCAGCGGCGGCGGCGGGGGCGGGCCGGGCAGGAGGCGGGTGCGGTCGACGCCGCCCGCCTCGTACGCGACGAGGTCCCCGAGCCGCTGGAAGTGCACGGCGGCCGGCATGCCGGCCCGGTAGGCGTCCAGCCCGGCCCGGCAGTACGCCACCATCGGCTCCGGCAGCGCGTCGAGCGGGTACCAGCCCATGCCGTCGCACCGGTCCGGCTCCCTCACCCCGGGCCGGCCCGCCCACCGTCGCACTTCGAAGAAGACGCCGATCCGAGAATTGCCGCCCCGGGGCGGGCGGTGGTGGACGGTCACCGCCGCGCTCACGTCCGCCGCCGCGATGAGGACACCGGTCTCCTCTCGGGCCTCCCGGATCACCCCCTCGACCATGTCCTCGCCCGGGTCGAGGTGCCCGGAGGGCAGGTGCCAGAGCCCGGTCGCGTACACGGGCCCGGCCCTGCGCGACAGCAGTACCTCCGGGCCGAGGGCGCCGTCGCGGCGCAGGACGAGGTGGACGTCGACCGGCACCGTGTGCCGGGGGCCAGGGGTCGTGGTCATGGGTGACTCAGGCCCAGCCGAGCTCGGTGTAGAGGCGGCCGGCCCGGATACCGTCGATCGCGGCCCGGGTGTAGGGGACGACGGGTTCGGGAAGGTCGTCGGCCGGCCACCAGCCCCAGGACAGGCAGCGGTCGGGCTCGCGGACCTCGGGTGTGCCCTGCCACCGCCGGGCACGGAAGACGAGCTGCATACGGGGCCGGCCGCCCGGTTCGTTCACCTGGTGCACGACGTGGACCAGGTCCACGTCGCCCGGGTCGATGACCAGACCGGCCTCCTCCGCCGCTTCCCGCACCAGGCAGGTGACGGCGGATTCCTGCTCGCAGTGTCCGGCGAGGAAATGGTGGGTGGAGGCGGCGAAGGCGGAGTCCGGGTGGCGCAGCCCGAGCAGGACCTGCCCGTTCCGTTCGAGGTAGAGGTGCACGCCGACGATGTTCCGGCGTGCTCGGCCGCCGCCGGGCCGGGCCCGGGCCGGAACGCCTGCCGGGGCGAGGCCTCGGGCCCGGTGGAGGTCGATGACCTCCTTCGTCCACGCGCACATCGTCAGGAAGGGGATCGTGGCCACGTCGAAGTGACGGAACATGATGCCTTCGGGACACGGGAGTTCGTCGGCGTCCCCGTCCCAGAACCCCAGGTACACCTGGATGCGGCCCTGCTCGTCCGGTCCGTCCGGCTCCGCCGCCGGCCCCTGGCAGTCGACGACGGCGAAGGGTTCCAACGGCACCGTCAGACCGGTCTCTTCGAGGAGTTCCCGCTGAACCGCCTGCGCCGCGGTCTCCTCGCCCTCCCGGCCTCCACCCGGGATCGACCACGTGCCCGGATCGCAGATGCGTTTGTTGGCGTCGCGCAGGTGCAACAGGTACCGGCCCCGCGAGTCGACCAACAGTGCGGCGGTGCCGTGCGGTTCGACGGATGCGGTCATCGAAGGCTCCTCCGGAAGGACGGTCGCGACGGGACGCCCGTACAAGTGCCCTGAAGAACGGACCGGAAATCGGGATCGTCACGGCCGGACCGGGAGCAGGGTGCGAACGAATGTTCTCGCGCGAGGTGGAGCCCTTGCGGGCCCGCGCCCACCGACGCCGAAACTCGCTCGAACAGGTCGGTGTCATCCCTGCGGGGGATTGCGCGACACCCGCCTAGGCTGCAGACCATGACGACACCTCACCAACGGTTCGGCGTGGACCCCGACGTCGAGCTGCCCGTACCCGCCCCCGGCGAGCTGTGGACCGTCGGCGCCGTCATCCTCGACGACGACGGCCAGGCCTTCGCCCAGAAGAGGAGCCCGCACCGCCGCCTCTTCCCCGACAGTTGGGACATCGTGGGCGGCCATGTCGAGGCCGGGGAAACCCTGCTGGAGGCCCTCGCGCGCGAGGTCGAGGAGGAGACCGGCTGGCGCCTGCGCCACGTACGGTGCTTCCTCGGCACCACGACCTGGACCGGGGACGACAGCGACGGACTCCGTCACGAGGCCGACTTCCTCGTCGAGGTCGAGGGCGACCTGGACCACCCTTCGCTGGAGTGGAGCAAACACTCCGCCTACGGATGGTTCGGTCCCGAGGACCTCGACCGCCTCAAGGAGAACCGGCTCCCCGGAGAATTCTTGATCCACGACCTGATCGCCCGTGTCGTGCGGACCGGCCCGCGCCCCTGAGGAGCGCGGACCGGGTGCGCATGCGTTCCGGGATCAGTGCGAGCCGGGACGGGTGGCGCGGGCGTGGTGGACCTCGAAGCGCCGGAAGGCCGCCTCCTGCCGCCACTCGACCTGCGCCTTCGGGCTGGCCTTCAGGAACCGGGCACACCGCTCGCTCGGGTGCTCGGCACCCTGGACGTCGCGGGCACAAGCCCCGGTCGGACGGTAGCCGGTACGCAGGTCACGGTTCCACAGTCCACGGCCCGGCAGGAACGAGTGCTCCAGGGAGGCCCGGGCCAGGTCCCTCAGCTCCGGGTAGCCGAGTCCGTACATCTCCGCGGCACGGCGGTACTCGTCGGTGATCTCGATCCGCGACACGCCCGGGTCGTCGGTGGCGAGGACGACCGGCACGCCGTGGCGGCGGTAGGTGGCGAAGGGGTGCGCGTCGCCGGAGACGCGCAGGATCTGCTCGTTGCTGTGGAAGGGCACCTCGACCGCGATGCGCCGCTCGGCCATGTAGCGCATGAGCGACTCCCAGCGGTCCTCGTGCAGGACGGACACGCCGTGCCCGATCCGCTCCGCGCGACCTGTCTGGGTGGCCTCCCTGATGTGGAAGGTGAGGTCCTCGGGCTTGACCAGGCCGGGCACGAGCTCGCCCGCGTGGAGGGTGATGTGCGCCTTCGGGTATTGGGTCTTCAGGTAGTTCAGCATCCGCATGTGCAGGCGGTAGTCGCGCAGCGCGACCGGGTCGTCCTCGGGCTGGACCAGGTTGACGGCGACGAAGCGCGGGTCACGCTCGGCCAGCCGCATCCCGAGCGCCATCTGCGTGAACACTCGTTCCGGGGTGCCGGCGCGGGCGACCTGGGAGATCCACCGGTACGGCAGGGAGCACGACTCGTCGGGCCGCGGGGTGTCACAGTGCGCGGCGCCACGGAACTCGACGTCGGTGCTGTCGGCGTCGGTGCGGGCCTGGCGGACGACCGCGTCCAGGCCTCCGTCGGCGAGGAGCTCGTCGTGCATGCGGTCGAGATCGGCGTCGTAGCCGACCCGGTCGGCGAGCGCGCGGGCCTGACCGGAGGCCGGGGAGATCATCGTCTCCAGGTAGAACTGGTGCTGCCGAGCGGCGGAGTTGGCGACCTCCGCGAGCATCCGGCCGGGGTGACGCCAGGTCACCTCGCCGAACTTGCCGAAGGTCGCGAAGAAGTGGTCGTGGCCGTTGCCGTCCGCCGGGAAGTCCTGCATCGACCAGGCCTGGATGACCTGCCGGCGGAAGGCCGCGTCGGTGACCGCGTCGGCGGCGGGTCGGGTTCCGGCGCCGCACGGCGGGGGCACCGCCGTGGTGGTGTCGGTGGTGATGCACAGGCCGTCCCCGGCGGCGAGTTCGATCAGGAACTCGGTGGTGACCGCTCCGGACAGGTGGTTGTGCAGATCACCACCCTTGGGGAGGTCGGCGAAGAACTCCCCCGGCCGGTCGGGGCCGGGGGCCGGAGCCACGGCGGGAGCGGAGGCCGCGTACGCGGAGGCGGGCGCGAGCAGGGCGAGGGCGGAAAGCGCACCGATCAAGTGGGATGGGATCACGGGCACATGGTGGTGAAGCGGACCGCCGCATGACGGTATGCCGGGCCGGGCGCCGCCCCCCGTCACTCGGGAGGCCCCGCAAAGGATCGTTCCTTCAGGAATGCCGGTGATAGGCCTTGTTGGCGATGCGCCAGCCGTCTCCGACGCGGACCAGCAGGAAGATGTCGGTGAACGTGTCCGAGCCGTGCGAGAGCGTCATGGTCGCGGTCGCGACGGTGCCGTGGACATCGACGGCGTCGATACGACGCGACCGGGTCGGTTCGTCGGGGGCCGGCCGGCCCCGGAACAGCGCGCAGTATGCGTCGAGGGGCCACGAGACGAACGCGCCGTCCCGGATCCCTTCGATATGGGCCGAGGGCAGGAACGCGTCCCGGAAGTGGGCGGGGTCGCCGGTGGCGTGTCCGCGGATGTAGGCGTGGAGCGGTACGAGGACGGCGTCGCGCACGGCGGGGGCCGTGGCGGCAACGGCGATGTCGGTGGGGCTGTGGTCGGAGATGGGGTGCGGTGAGGTCATGAGCGTCAGATTGGTGCACGGCAAGCGCTGCGACAAGCGCATATGTCGCAGGCCGGCTGTGCGTGATCCGCATGGCTGTGGGCCTGCGGGCCGGTCGACCGCCCACATGAGTGCGGCGGCACCCGCCAACTGCCAGAAGCCTTCGGCGTGCAGCCGGGGTCCACGAAGGCGAAGGCCGTGCAGATCAGCCACAACACCGGACAGTCGGCCTGCCGAACAGGTCGGCCGGAAGTCGGAGACCGGGAGCGTGGCCACCGCCACGCCGGCGGCCACCGAGGCCCGTCGCAGTGTGCGGCCGGCGCCCTTTCGATCGGGTCCGTGCCCGGGTCCGCTGTCGACCGCCATCGGTTCGCCCCCTCGTGAGTCGCGACTCCGACAGAAGGCACGCCCTGCTCGAACCCGTACCAGCATCTGGGGCGACGTGGGTCCGGCGAAGGCGAACGGATCCGGCCAGGGCGAAGCCACCTGCCGGGGCGTGTGCCGGTCGTCAGCCGAGGGCCGCCAGGACGCGGTCCGGGGTGAGGGGGAGCGTGCGGATCCGACAGCCGGTCGCGTGGTGGAAGGCGTTGCCGATGGCCGCCGCCGTGCCGACGATGCCGATCTCGCCGATGCCCTTGCCGCCCGTCGGGTTGAGGTGCTTGTCGTGCTCGTCCAGCCAGTGCGCCTCGATGTCGGGCACGTCGGCGTGGGCGGGGACGTGGTAGGAGGCGAGGTCGTTCTCGGTGAAGTCCCCGAAAGCCGGGTCCATGGTGCTGTGTTCGGTGAGGGCCATGCCCAGCCCCATCACCATGCCGCCGACGAACTGGGAGCGGGCGGTGAGCGGGTTCAGGATGCGGCCCGCGGCGAAGACGCCCAGGAGCCTGCGGACCCGGACCTCGCCCGTGACGGTGTCGGCCTGCACCTCCGCGAAGTGGGCGCCGAACGCGTGCCGGGCGTACGGGGACTTCTGCTTGGCGGAGGCCGTCGTATCGGCGGGGACGGACACTCCGGCCTCCGGGATCGGGCCGGAGCGGCGGGCGAGCAGGGCGACCAGGCTCGTGCAGGCGTCGTGGACCGCCCAGCCCCAGGACGCCGTACCGGCCGAGCCGCCGGCCACCGAGCCCTGCGGCAGCGAGGAATGCCCGATCTCCACCGTCACCCGGTCCAGGGTGACCCGCAGCGCGTCGGCGGCGATCTGCGCCAGGACGGTGCGGGCGCCGGTGCCGAGGTCGGTGGCGTTGGTCTGCACGAGGTACGTACCGTCGGGGAGGGCGTGCGCCCGCGCCGAGGAGGGGGCGACGTACACCGGGTAGGTGGCGGCGGCGACTCCGGTGCCGATCAGCAGCGGGCCGTCCCGGCGGGGCGTGCGGTGCGCGGCCCAGTCGAACCGGGCGGCCCCCTCCCGCAGGCATTCCACCAGATGGCGGCTGCTGAACGGGCGGCCGCTGTCGGGTTCCGCACCGGGTTCGTTGCGGACGCGCAGCTCGACCGGGTCGATGCCGAGGGCGCAGGCCAGCTCGTCCATGGCCGACTCCAGGGCGTACATGCCGGGGCTCTCGCCCGGTGCCCGCATCCAGGAGGGCGTGGGCACGTCGAGGGGCACGACGCGGTGGGTGGTGAGGAGGGCGGGCGCGTCGTACATGACGCGGGCGGGGACGGCGGCCTGTTCGACGAACTCCCGGACCCGGGAGGTGTGGGTGGTGACCTCGTGGGTGAGGGCGGTGAGCGTGCCGTCCGTACGGGCGCCCAGCCGCACGCGGTGCACGGTGGGCGCGCGGTGGCCGACGACGGCCGCGAGGTGACGCCGGGGCAGGGCGAGGGTGACGGGCCGGCCGGTGTGCCGTGCGGCCATGACGGCGAGGACGACGTGGGGGCGGGGGGTGCCCTTGCACCCGAAGGCACCGCCGACGTGTTCGGAGACCACCGTGACGCGATCGGCGGGCAGTCCGAAGAGGGAGGCCAGTGTGGAGCGTACGAGCCCGGACCCCTGGCTGGAGTCGTACACGGTGAGGGTGTCGGCGTCGGTGTCCCAGTGGGCTGTGGCGGCGTGCGGCTCCATGGGGTGGTTGTGCAGCGGCGGCACGGCGTACGCGCAGTCCACCCGGACCGGCGCGGCGGCGAACGCGGCGGCCACGTCACCCTTCTCGCGGTGCGCCGGATAGCCGCCGTTGACCTGTTCGGGGGTGTAGGCGGCCGGGTGACCGGTGTGCAGCACGGCGTCGTGGGGCTCGACGTCGTAGCGGACGTGGACGGCCGCGGCCGCGGCCCGGGCGGCTTCGAGGCTCTCGGCCACGGCCAGGGCCACGAACCAGCCGCGGTGGGGCACTTCGGGGTCCTGGAGCACGCGCAGGGTGGGATCGTCGCAGGGGCCCAGCCGGGGCGCGTCGTACGGCGTGAGGACGCAGAGGACGCCGGGCAGAGCGAGCGCGCCGGCGGTGTCGACGGCGGTGACGCGTCCACGGGCCACGGAGGCGGGTACCGGCCACGCGTACGCCCGCTCCGGCAGGGCGTACTCGGCTGCGTAGCGGGCCTTGCCCATGACCTTCTCCCGGCCCTCCAGACGGGTGGTCGGGCTGCCGACGGAGGGCGCCGGGGCGGCGGGGCTGGAGTCCATGGCGGGTCCTCGCGATCGGGGGTGGGGCGGAGGGAGGAGTCAGGAGCGGGAGCCGGGGGAGAGGGGACTCCCGGAGAGGGAGGCGAGCACCTCGCAGGCGAGATTGCGGGCGAGCGGGACCTTGAACGCGTTGTCGCGCAGCGGCTCCGCCGCTTCGAGCTCGGCCTGCACGGCCTCCCGTACGGCGCTCTCGGTGGGGGCGGCGCCCAGCAGTCCTTCCTCGGCGACGGTGGCGCGCCATGGCCGGTGGGCGAGCCCGCCGAAGGCGATCGCCACATGACGGACGCGTCCTCCGGAGATGTCGAGCACGGCGGCGACGGAGACGAGCGCGAAGGCGTACGAGGCGCGGTCGCGGGCCTTGCGGTAGCGCGACGGGAGGCCGGCGCGGTCCGGCGGGAGCGTGACAGCCGTGACGATCTCGCCGGGCTCGATGACGGTGTCCCGCTCGGGGTGGTCGCCCGGCAGCCGGTGGAACGCCGTCGCGGGCACCGTGCGGGCGCCGTCGGGGCCCTGGAGTTCGACGGCAGCGTCGAGCGCGACGAGTGCCACGGCCATGTCGGACGGGTGGGTGGCGACGCACTGCGGGGAGTGGCCGAGGACGGCGTGGTCCCGGTGGACTCCGTCGCGGGCACCGCACCCGGTGCCGGGCTCCCGCTTGTTGCAGGGCTTGGTCACGTCCTGGAAGTAGGGGCAGCGGGTGCGCTGGAGCAGGTTGCCGCCGGTGGTGGCGACATTGCGCAGCTGGGCCGAGGCGCCGGCCAGGAGCGCCTCGGACAGCAGCGGGTAGCGGGCGCGGACGAGGGGGTGGAGCGCGACGTCGCTGCCCCGCACCCCGGAGCCGATCCGCAGGCCGCCGTCCGCGGTCTCCGCGACGGAGCCGAGCGGCAGGTCGGCGAGGTCGACGAGCAGGTCGGGGGCTTCGACCCCGAGCTTCATGAGGTCCACGAGGTTGGTGCCGCCGCCGAGGTAGCGCGAGCCGGCCCGCGCGCCGTGGGCGGCGACGGCCTCGGCGAGGCCGGTGGCCCGTACGTACGCGAACGGCTTCACGCGACCACCCTCCCGTCACCGGGCACCTGGTCCGGGGCGTCGGTCCGCGAGAGGGCGGCCACGTCCCGTACGGCGTCCACGATGCGGGGGTACGCGCCACAGCGGCACAGGTTGCCGCTCATCGCCTCCGCGATCCCGGAGCGGCTGAGGTCCGTGGCACCGGGGTCGGCGGCCGCCTCGGCGAGCAGGCCGGCGGCCGAGCAGAGCTGGCCGGGCGTGCAGTAGCCGCACTGGAAGGCGTCCCGTTCGACGAAGGCCTCCTGCAGCGGGTGCAGACCGCCCGTACCGTCACCGCCCAGCCCCTCCACGGTGGTGACCCGGGCGCCGTCGTGGGCGACGGCGAGCAGCAGGCAGCTGTTGGCGCGCCGGCCGCCGACCAGGACGGTGCAGGCGCCGCACTGGCCGTGGTCACAGCCCTTCTTCGCGCCGGTCAGGCCGAGGTGCTCCCGCAGCAGGTCCAGGAGGGTGACCCGGTGGTCCACGTCGAGCTCGTACCGCCGGCCGTTCACATGCAGCCCGACGCCGGAGCGGGTCTCCCGCAGTGGATGCGCCACTTCTGCTCCTTTGCCCAGGAATATCGTTAGACCTCCCCTCGAATAACCGGCCGGAGCGGATCTCACACCTCCCGTGTGGGACAAGCGGGTGCCTGGCGGCGGGGCGGTGGGCCCGTCCCGCGGCCCCGTGGCGTCTCCCACGCCGTCGCGCCACCTCCCCGTGTCACGAAGGTCGATGGTTGAACCAGGCACGGCTTTCCGGCTGGTTGGGGCGGACGATCGCCAGGACCGCCGGCACCAGCCAGGCGAAGCCCAGCAGGGGGATCACCTGGAAGAACGCCCAGCTGAAGGGCAGGGCCGTCCACCCGTAGGCGAAGGCGGACACGCGCAGGTTCCGGCGGCGCGTGGGGAACTTGAGGGCGGAGGTGACACCCCACGCGGAGATCGCGAGGAAGATCAAGCCGGCGAACACGACCATCCCGGCGTGATCCTCGCCCGGCGTGGTGCAACACGGGGTGGACGCGTCACCGTCGCCCCAGACGGAGGTGGCGACGACCACGCTGTTGGTCACCAGAGCGACTCCGAGGAGGGCCTGCCCGCCGCCCAGGACCATCATCAGCACACGCAGGTTCCGCACAGCGTCCGGCATCCGCGCGCCGGGGGGAATCGGCTCGTGGGGGAGTCCTCCCGGCGCACCGGGGCCTCCTGGTCCCACCGGTCCTGGGTTGCCGTTCGCGGGCGGCCGTTGCCAGGGCCGCCGGCCGCCTGATTTCCCGTCGTCCACGCTCATCCTGACGGTCCTTCCGCTGGAGAGGCCACGCACCTGCGCGCCATGCTCCGGTGGCTCCTGCCCACTGTCCAGCCGCAATCCGGCCGGCGCCGCCGCACCCCTGCGACCGGGCCGCTCACCCCCTCGGGCCACGGTACGGAGCCCCACGGGGAGCCTCGCTACAGCGTGAGGCGGTAACGAACCTCGGTGACGGACACCCCGTCGTAGTCGTC
Source organism: Streptomyces sp. CLCI03 (assembly GCF_053615355.1). Classification (NCBI taxonomy): domain Bacteria; kingdom Bacillati; phylum Actinomycetota; class Actinomycetes; order Kitasatosporales; family Streptomycetaceae; genus Streptomyces; species Streptomyces sp. CLCI03. The sequence goes on from NZ_CM132132.1 coordinate 8,233,012, forward strand.
TGCCTGGACGGCGCCGTCAGCGGCGTAGCCGGCCCGTTCGTAGAACCGGCGCGCCCGCGCGTTGTCGGCGAGCACCCACAGCAGGACCGAGCCGACACCCTGGGCCCGCGCAACGCCGTGCGCAGCCCGCAGGAGCGAGCGACCGATGCCGGTGCCGATGAGGGAGGGCTGAACGTACAGAGCGTAGAGCTCACCCACGGCCGTGGAGGAGGGTCCGAGGCACGCCCAGCCCACCACCCCACCCCGGGCGTCCACCGCCACCAGATCGGTCGTGACCTTGTCGGGTCCGGTGACGTACTGCCGGCGCCGGTGCGCATCTGCTTCGACCGTCATGCGATCGAGGTAGGACTGGGGCACGATCCCGGCGTACGCGGCCTTCCAGCCGGTCACCCGAACCTCCGAGACAGCCGTGACATCGGCTTCGGTCATCACTCGTACAGTCGACATCGCAGCACAGTACGAGACCCACCACCGCTGCCACCTGCGAATTTCGCGGCGCCCTGCGGCACCGGTCACCCTCCTTCTCGGCTGCGGCGGTCCAGGAACTCGATCAACCGTGTTTCCGAACGGGCGATGCGTTCACGCTGTTCGAGGGGGAGCGAAGCGAGCGCATCGACGAGGACGCGCCTGCGGTGGACGTACACCATGTTCCCCGAATAGATCCGGCACCCCGAGCACCAGGCGAAACCGACGCACCGCTCGAACAGGGCGGACTCGGGCGGGTGGTAGCGGTACTGGTACGAGCGGACGGGCGTCCCGCAAGCGGCGCAGACCCGCCGGTCCCCGTCGGGAACCGTGTCCCAGGTCGAGACCTTGCGCCAATGCTGCCGCCCGGCCGGTGCTCTTCAAGTCGTCATGCCGGCCATCCTCGATCACGCCGAGGCACCCCGTCCACCCGTTTCCGCGCCGCCCGGCCGGCGAGGCCGCTGCTGCTGCACCCGAGCCCGGGCCAGGGCTGACGTGCGGCGCAGCCTGGGGAGCTCCTCGGCGACCTGCTCCGCTCGAACGGCGAGAGCTTCCACGTCCGGGAGACCCCGCGCTCAGGTTCGACTCTCGTAGCGGGACACCAGGGTCCGTGCGGTCGCCGCGATGAGGTCACGCAGTTCGACAGGGGCCACGACCTCGACGTCGGCGCCCAGGCGCAGGAACTCTCCGTGGGCGTGGGCGATCGACTCGATGGGCACCCGGGCCTGAGTCCATCCGTCCCCCGTGGACGTCACACCGAGGCGACGGGCACCTTCCGGGGTGAGCCGCACCAGGGCTTCACCGGTGTGCAGCCGGGCACGGAAGTCGGCCAGATGACTGTTCCAGTGCTCGGCCAGATCGAACCCGTCCGGAACGACGAACTCCTCCTCCAACGGCCGGACCGCGAGGATCTGGTCGACCCGGTAGGTGCGGATCCCGGACGGCCCGCCCGCGACCGAGTACCAGCGGCCCGCCTTGAGCACGAGCCCGTACGGCTCCACCCTGCGCTCGATCTCCTCCGGCGCCCGCCAACGCCGGTACGTCAGGACCACCGCCCGTCGCGCCCATACCGCAGCGGCGACCGAGGCCAGGTGAGGCGTACGGTCGGCGTCGCCGTACCAACCGGGGGCGTCGAGCAGGAAGCACTTCTGGATCCGACCGGCGTCCTCGCGCAGCTCGGCCGGAAGGGCGGCCCGCAGCTTGAGCTGGGCGGTGGCGAGCGCCTCGCCGAGGCCGAGCCCGGCGGCGGCGCCGGGGAGCGCGGCGAGGAACGCCGCCTGCGCCTCGTCCGGGGTGAGTCCGGTGAGCCGGGTCCGGTAGCCGTCGACCAGCCGGTAGCCGCCCGCGTGCCCCGCCGCGCCGTACAGCGGGATGCCGGCGGCGCCGAGCGCCTCGACGTCCCGGTAGACCGTGCGGACGGAGACCTCCAGTTCCTCGGCCAGCTGCTGGGCCGTCATCCGCCCCCGGTTCTGCAGCAGGAGAAGCAGGGTGACCAGTCGGCTCGCGCGCATGCCGCTCAGTATCCACTGACACCGGATGTCAGGAGAGTGCCCCTAGCCTCCGGCGCATGGACGACTTCGACTTCCTGCACGGCTCCTGCGACGACGGCCGCACCTGGGAGCCCAACCGGACCATGGACCTCACCCGCACCGGGAGCGCCGGCGCATGAGCATCGTCGAACTCCGGCAGTACACGCTCCACCCCGGAGCCCGCGAGACGCTGATCGAGTTGTTCGAGCGCGAGTTCGTGACCGGCCAGCGGTCCGTCGGCATCACCGTCGGCGGCCGGTTCCGCGACCTGGACGACCCGGACCGCTTCGTCTGGCTGCGCTCGTTCCCCGACATGACGCGCCGCCGGCACTCGCTGGAGGCCTTCTACAGCGGCCCACTCTGGCGACAGCACCGCGACGCGGCCAACGCCACCATGATCGACAGCGACGACGTCCTGCTGCTGCGCGGCCCGGGCTTCACACCGGAGCCGGGCCTCCGCGAGGTGGTCGCGACCGTCTGTCATCCGTCCGACGCCGCCGCCTTCGACTCGTACGCCGCCCGGCACCTGGGCCCGGGCCATGCGCTGCACCGCACCGAGCACGCCGAGAACGACTACCCCCTCCTGCCCGTCCGCACCGGGGAGGACGTCCGGGTCTGGTTCGGCCCGTCCCAGCCCCCGCCCTGGCCGACCCGGCGGCTGCGGCTCGAACCCGTGACGCCTCAGCCTCGCGGTGGCATCTGACCCTGCCCCGGCATGCCGACCACGACCCGCTCGCCGTGCCGGTCCGTGACCACCGCCTTACGCTCGGGGCATGCGACGCCGCCCGATGCACATGTCCGACGAGGCCCTGGACACCCTGCGTTCCGCGCTGGTGGAGCTCCGTGCGGAGCTGAAGGTCCCCTTGGCCTTCCCCAAGCGCGTACTCAAAGCGGCCGACAAGGCAGCGGCCCAGTCGCACCCGCACCACAAGGACGCCACCCACCTGCCGTTCTTCACCATCGACCCACCGACCTCCAAGGACCTCGACCAGGCCATGCACCTGGAGCGGCGGCCCGGCGGCGGCTTCCGCGTGTACTACGCCATCGCCGACGTGGCCGCGTTCGTCAAGCCCGGCGGCCCCCTGGACGCCGAGGCGCACGACCGGATCGAGAGCCTCTACTTCCCCGACCTCAAGGTGCCCCTTTACCCGCCCGTCCTCTCCGAGGACGCGGCCAGCCTGCTGCCGGACAAGGTCCGCCCGGCCCTCCTCTGGCAGCACGACCTCGACGCCCAGGGCAACGTGACCACATCCTCGGTGAGCCGCGCCATGGTCCGCAGCCGGGCCAAGCTCAGTTACCAGGGCGTCCAGCAGGCCATCGAGGACGGTACGGCCGAGGAGTCCGTCGCACTGCTGCGCGAGATCGGCATGCTGCGGGAGAGCGTCGAGGTCACGCGCGGGGGCATCTCGGTGAACCTGCCGGACCAGGAGGTCACCCTCGACGACGGATCGTTCCGGCTGAGCTACGCGGCGACGCTGCCGGTGGAGGGCTGGAACGAGCAACTCTCCCTCATGACCGGAATGGCCGCGGCCCGGATCATGATCGACAGCGGTACGGGGATCCTGCGTACCCAGAAGGAGCAGGCCGACCAGCACGTGGTCAGGCGCCTGCACGACATCGCCAAGTGCCTGGGCATCGACTGGGGGACCGGTGTCTCGTACGCCGCGCTGGTCCGCACCCTCGACCCGAGGAATCAGAAGCACATGGCCTTCCTCACCGAGGCCACCACCACGATGCTCAAGGCGGAGTACACCGTCTTCCGCGACTTCGGGACGCCCCGGCACACGATGCACGCGACGATCGCGGCCCCGTACACCCACTGCACGGCTCCGCTGCGCCGCCTGGCCGACCGGTACACCGGTGACCTGTGCGTGGCAGCGTGCGCGGACGAACCCCCGCCGAAGTGGGTGCTCGACGCCATGTACTGCCTGCCGTGCGACATGGCACGGGGGAAGGCGGGTGTCGCGGACCGGCAGACCGTGGACCTGGCCGAGGCCGCGGTGCTCATGCACCGCGTGGGCGAGGTGTTCGACGCCGCGGTCATCGACACCGACGCGGAGTGGAACGATCCCCTTGAGGGCAAGGTGTTCCTGGCCGACCCCGCGGTGCTGGCCAAGGTCGCCTCGACCAACGGCCAGAGACTGCGACTCGGCGCGAGCGTCAGGGCAACGCTCAAGCGGGCGGACCCCTCGTCGGACGGCGACAAGGTCCTCTTCACCTTGCCCTGAAGGTCGTTGCGGAGCGTCGAAGCGTGCTGGACGCCCAGCGGCCGCCCCGCGAGGGCGGCCCCGTCCGGTGATGCTGCGTCGAGTTGCAGGACGACTGGGACATCATGGGCAAGGGCGCGGCCGGGCTGCTCGGCAGCGCGCCGTTGCGCCCCGAGTTCCGCATGCTTTCGCCGGACGGGAACGTGCTGTGCTTCGCGACGACGTGGCAACACTCGCTCAGCACCTCGGTGTTGACAGCGCCGCATCGGTCGCGAGTCCTGCGCCGGTTCGCCGAATGGATTGCCCAGGGGGCGATGGACAGCCCGAACGAGCTGCCGCTGAGCACGCAGGTGCGCCGCTGGCTCGACACCTCCTCCGGCTGAACAGGACGGAGACTCGACGACCTCGGTAGCCCGGAGAAGTGCCGCACGACCCGGGCTCGGCCGTCTTCCAGGCGCAGCACCCGCCGCCGGCAACGGAGCGTGATCTTCAGTGTCCGCAGGGTCGGAGGTCGCGGGTAGGGGATCAAGGGCGTCCTAGCCGGACCTTAAGGGACGGATAACAGGCAGCCCGTAGGCCCTCATCGGCCCGTTCCGGCCGCAAACCGCGCTTAGGGTCACGGGTGTTGACCGAGGCACATTCGATGCCGCCGCTGCACCGGCGGATCGGCTTTACCAAGAGGTTTCTGATGTCCCGAAAGCGAATTGCCCTGGCCTGCGTGGCCGTAGTCGTCGGAGTCTGCTCCGTCGTCGTACCCGTTGCAGCCAACGCGGGAGAGGATGAGGGCGGCCTCAGCGCCTCCTGCCGCGTCGCGGACCAGGCCACCGTCTGGTGGGCGTCCGGCGAGGTCTCCCTGGCCAACAAGGTGGACCGGCCCGTACGGGACTGGACCGCCGAGTTCGACGTGTCGCAGGGGCAGGTCACTCTCGACAACCCCTGGGCGTACGAACTCCGCCAGACCGGCAAGCACGTCACCATCAAGCCCATCGCCGACCGCGCCGACGTGGCGGCCAAGGGCAACCGGGCCGTCAAGGTGGGGATCAACCCCGACGGCAAGGGCATACCCAAGATCACCGGATGCAAGGTGAACGGCGCGTCGGGCAACGGGAGCGACACCGGCACGAATACGGCCGTCCCCGCCGACAGCGGATCCTTCGTCAAGGACGACACCGCCGTGCACCTGATGTGGAAGCCGCCCGCCGGCGGCGCCGAGGTCGTGCGCTACGAGGTCTTCCAGAACGGCAAGCAGGTCAAGACCGCCAAGGACACGATGGCGGACATCGAGCGCCTGACCCCCGCCACCCGATACACGTTCAAGGTCCGCGCGGTCCGCGCCGACGGCCGCACCACCGGCTTCAGCAAGGACATCGTGCTCACCACCCTCGCCGCGCCCGGCCAGGACAAGGCGAAGCCGATCATCCCCGCCGACCTGGAGGCGACGGCCTCCGGCCCGTACCAGGCCTCCCTGCGCTGGCGCGCGGCGACCGACGACGTCGCCGTCACCGGCTACCGGATCTACCGCAACGGCGCGAAGGTCCAGGAGGCGGACGCCAAGGCCACCTCGGCCACCGTCTCCGGCCTGACCGCGAGCACCGCCTACCGTTTCAAGGTCACCGCCGTCGACGCCTCCGGCAAGGAGTCCGACCCGACCCGCGAAGCCCAGGTGACGACCACCGCGGTCCCCGACGGCACCAGCGGCAAGGCAGCCCCCGGCGACTTCGCCGCCACCACCGCGACGAAGCAGGACGGCGGCGTCACCCAGCACTACCTGAACCTCGCCTGGTCCGTCCCCCAGGGCGTCGGCCAGATCACCACCTACCAGGTCCACCTGAACGGCAAGCCCGCCCAGACCTTCATGTGGGGCACCGGCGACCCGGTGTTGCCGGTGCCGACGACCAAGGGTTCGCGCGAGGTGCTCGTCGGCTCCCACCCCGGCACGACGTACACCGTGAAGATCCGGGCGCGGCTCGGCGACGGCACGTGGGGCGCGTTCTCCCGCGAGCTGACCGTGAAGACCGGCGGCTGACCGTCCGCCTGCCGCCTCACGCACACGAACGACCCCATGACCAGGAGCGTCCCCCTCATGCGTACGACCCGCCCCACCACCCCCACGTCCCCCGACCCGGTACGGCCCCCGGCCCGCCGCACCGCCGTCCTGCGCCTCACCGCGCTCGTGGCCCTCCCGCTCGCCGTGACCACCCTCGGCTCCGCGCCCGCCTCCGCTCACGGCTCCACCGCCGACCCGGTGAGCCGCAGCGTGGCCTGCACCAAGAACCCGAAGGCGAGCGAGGCCTGCCGGCTGGCCCTCGCCCAGAGCCCCGGCATCCCCGGCGACTGGAAGTCGATCGTCCAGGGCCGCGCCATCGACCACAGCACCCCGACCTCCTCCCCGCAGCACCGCGCCCGCATCGCCGACGGCAAGCTGTGCAGCGCCGGCAACGCACAGTTCTCCGGCCTGGATCTGGCCCGGGACGACTTCCCCTCGACGACACTGCCCGGCGGCGCCGAGTACGACATCCGCTACGACATCAGCGCGCTGCACAACCCGTACCGCATGGAGATGTACGTCACCAAGGACGGCTACGACCCGAAGAAGCCGCTGAAGTGGTCCGACCTGGAGGACACCCCCTTCCTCAGCGCCGACAACACCGCGGCCACGGCGGCACCCTCGGGCTTCCTCGGCGCGAAGGCGTTCACCTTCAAGACGGTGCTCCCCGAGAAGAAGGGCAAGCACCTGATCTACACGATCTGGCACGGCCTGAAGCGGCCCGACGGCTCCTTCCAGAGCGAGGAAGCCTTCTACTCCTGCTCGGACGTCACCTTCAAGTAGGCGGACGCCGGCAGCCCCCCACACCCCCGAGCCCGGGTACCCCCTTCCCCGGGCTCGGGGGGTTCAGCCGTCCCCACCGCGGGCGGTACGGGCAGTTCAGCGGGTCTTCGGCAACCTGGGCTCCGGCTTCGGGGGCGCGGTGGCACTCCTCAGCTGATCGACATGCGTGTAGTGGAGGCCGGTCAGCCCGGCCGCCCGGGCCGCGGCGACGTGGCCCGAGGTGTCGTCGACGAACAGGCAACGCCGCGGTGCCACTCCCACCGCCTGCGCCGCGGCCTCGAACACCCGATGATCGGGTTTGGCCACGCCTATGCGCGCGGTGTTGAGGACCGCGTCGAACGCGTCGGCCAGTCCCAGTGCGGTGAGATCGGCCTCCAGCCGCGTGGTCGCGTTGGACACCAGAACCACCGGTACCCGGCTGCGGATCTCGGTCAGGACCTCCAGGACCGCGGTGTCGACACGGCCGCTCAGCGCCGACCAGCCGCTCACGAGATCCAGCGCTCGGTCCGGCGACCCGCAGGCGTCGGCCAGGTCTTCCGCGACACGCCGGCGCCACTGCTCGTCACTGATCCGTCCGGTGACGGCGGCGTCCAGCAGGGAAGGACGAAACGCGGCTGACGCGAGCGTCCCCTCGGTCAGGCCGGCCCTCCGATCGAGCGCGGACATCCCGTCGGGATCCCACAGGCGCAGAACCCCGTCGAAGTCGCAGAGGACGGCGTCATAGGGTGCATCACTCATGATCCAGATCATGCCAGGCCGTTCTTCGCGCCTGAAGTGCGTTGTATCGCAAGGCAGTTCGTGAGCCGATGGTCCTGGGTGGGCCGGGTGCTGTGGAGGGAGCATGGCTGCTGGTCGAGATGCCGTTTGAGATCATGGGCGGATGCATGCCCCATCATCCGAGCCGGCCGAGGGAGTCTTTCCGACGGCCGAGGTGGAGATCGTCGACTGAGAGAACCGGATGCCGCGCCCGACGTCAGGGCCGAGCCGTGTACGGCTGGGTCGCGTAGGGCGCTTCATGGAGTGTCGACCTGGTGGTCGGCCCAGACGTAACGCTCCGGGAGCAGGTCGGCGACGGAGAACGCCCGGGGGCGGTCGCCCGTGCCGACGATGACCTCGATGGCGGGGAAGTAGTCGAGCAACACCTGGCGGCACCGGCCGCACGGGGGAACGATTCCCCGGTCCCTGTCGCCGACGGCCACGATCGTGTCCAGTTCGTACGCGCCCTGGGCGGCCGCGGCGCCGATGAGGACCAGCTCGGCGCAGGGACCGCCGGTGAAGTGGTAGGCGTTCACCGCGGTGATGATCCGGCCGTCCCGGGCCCGGGCCGCGGCAGCCATGGTGTGGTTGTCGCCGCGGCACCGGGTGCGCGCGACCTCGGTCGCGGCCCGGACGAGTTCGTGGTCGACGGGGTGGGGATCTGCGGTGGTCATCGTCTCAGCCTTCGTAAGGAGTTGGTCGACGTTGACGCGAGGGACACATGATGCGCAAGCGAGTATCGGGCGGGGCGGTCACGCCGGCGCGGGGAACCGGTGTCAGCGAGAGCTCGGGGTGATGTGGGTGGTGGGGGTGTTCCAGCCCGAGATCCGGACCCGAAGCGCCCCACCGGCCGGGCCCGTCGTCCGGTGCTCGGCCGTCAGGACGGCACTCTCACCGGGCCAGAGGCTGATCTGGTTGTCGCTCCAGCGCACCGGCAGCACGGGTGCGCCCCGGCCGTCGACGAGATGCAGATCGGTCAGCAGCGCGGGCGTGTTCCCGCGGCCGGTGTTGCGAAGCGTGACCGTGGTCGTGGAGACGGAGCCGGCGTGGTGCGTCGTGCGAGCGGTCGCGGTCACCGTGGCGGCCGCGAGGGAGTTCAGCCCGGTCAGGTCGCCGTAGCTGGTCGTGGGGGTGTGGTACCAGTCGCCGGCCTCGTGGTCCAGGACATCGGGTCGGGTGGAGAGCCAGTAGACGTTGCGGCTGACCTCGCGGCCGGCGCTGTCGGTGAGCGTGAGCCGGACGAGGTACGTGGAATCCGGCCGGCCCGAGGCGGTGACGACGGCGGGCAGGGTGTCCGCGGTGGTCGTCGCGCCGTCGCCGCCGACCCGTAGCCCGCGCACGGTGCGGTCGTAGAGGGAGGTCCCGGCGGTGTCGAACAGGCTGACCCGAGCGGTCAGTCCGGACGCGGCCGCGGCCCACCGGTTGACGACGGCCACGGTCCGGTCGTCGTAGGAGTACTGGATGTGCAGGGGCTCGTTGGCCTTCTTCGCGCCGTAGTAGGCGCCGCCCTGGTCGAGGAAGCGGTCGACGAGCTGCCAGTGCAGTGAGGTCCAGCCGCTGTTGAACATCCAATAGATCAGCCCGGTCGACGGGGCGGTCGCGTCCGTGGCGTTGCGGGCGTAGGCCTCGAACTGGGCGCGGACGTTCTCGTACTGGCCGAGCTGGGCCTTGGCCACGTAGTCCGACAGGCTGCGCGGCGCGCCGTAGCGGTGCGTGAGGGCCTCGTTGAACAGCTTCAGCGTGTTGAAGGTCCGGGAGGGGGAGCGGTGGTACTGCGGGGCGGCCGGTGACTTCCACAGTGTTTCGAGCTCGGCCGGTGCGAGCGTGCGGCGCAGGGTGTCGAGCGTCGGGATCGAAGGCCCGGCGCTCGTCTCGGAGTTGAAGCCCGTCGCGCCGCCCTCGCGTTTGTCGTACCAGTACGAGGGCGGGACCCAGTCGTAGGGCCCGGTCATCCTCATGCCCGACGGGCCGCTCAGAGCTGTCGTGACGGCGGAGGCGGCCGGGATCACCGGGGTGGGCCAGTCGGCGGCGCGCAGGGCGTCGAGGTAGTCGCGCTCGGTCTGCGCGTCGGGTGCGAAGTCGCTGCCGATGAGGAACGACAGGATGCTGGGGTGGTCGCGCAGCCGGGCGGCCTCGGCGGCCATGGAGGCCCGCGCGGTGAGACGGTCGGCGGTGTTCCACTTCTCGCCCGTACCGGTGGGGTTGACCTGCCCTTCCCATTTGTCGCAGCACTCCCAGCCGGGCAGCGTCAGCATGCCGTGCCGGTCGGCGAGGTCGAAGAACTCGTCCGGCTCGATATGGCCTTCGAGGCGGAACGTGTTCAGACCGGCGTCGAGCGCGGCCTTGATCCGGTCCTCCGCGGCCGTGGTGTCCCAGCGCAGCAGCTGGTCGGCCGACCAGCCGGCACCCCGGATCAGGAGGGGGCGGCCGTTGATCGTGTACCGGCGGGCGCCGGCGGAGTCGAGGGGTGCCCGCACGTCACGGATGCCGAAGGAGTGACGGACGGAGTCCGAGCGGTGGCCGGTCACCGTGGCCGTCAGGCGGAGCTCGTACAGGTTCTGGGGTCCCATCCCGGCGGGCCACCACAGAGCGGGCCGCTCCAGGCGCAGTCGCGGATGGCGGTCCGGGGCGAAGACGAGCGTACGGGTCTCCCGCGCGCGCAGGGTGACGTCCTCACGCAGCACGATCCCGGTACCGCCGATGGCGGCGGTGACGGTCGCGGTGGTGGTCTCCGGCGAGTCGTTGCGCACCCGCGCCTTCACCGTCAGCTCGGCCGAGCCGGGGGCCGGGGACGGGGCGGGTGCCGGTCGCGTGGTCGGCCGGACGGCCGCCCCCACGGCCCCCACCGGGGACGGCACGTGCAGGCTGGTCACCACGTGTGCGTCGTGCAGCGAGACCGCTCCCCGCCGGTGCACCAGGACGTCACGGACGATGCCCATGTTGGCGTCGGGCGGCGGCTGCAGCCAGTCCAGCCAGCCCAGCGTGAGGTGTTTGCGCGGATCGTTGGGCTGGATCCGGAAGGCGACCGTATTGGTGCTGGCCCGCACCAGGCCGGTGATGTCCAGTTCGTGGCGCGTGTACATACCGGCCACCTCGGCGGCCGAGGCCACCCGCCGGCCGTTGACGTACACGTCGGCCGCGGAGACCACCCCGCTGAAGTCCAGCGCGGTGCGTTCCGAGGTGTCGGGGAGCGTGAAGTCGCTGCGGTACCACCACGGATCGGTGAAGTCACTGCGCGGGATGCGCTGCTGGTCGGTGGAGTAGAAGGGGTCCGGGTGCGTGCCGTCGGCGACCAGGGTGGCGAGCACGGTGGAGCGGGGCCCGGCCCGGTGCCAGCCGGCCGTCGCGTACCCGGGCGTGGACACGGCGGCGGCGGTGTCGGGCACCTCGGCCGCCGACCGGATCGCGTAGCCGGCCAGCGACGCGGTCCCGCCCGGCGGAACCGTCGTCGTGGTGGGCGCGGAACGCGGACCGGCCGGGGGCCGGGGGGCCGCGGCCGAGGGCAGGGCGGCCGGGGCGATCAGGAGGCCCAGCAAGGCCAGCGTCACGGCGGCCACCCGGCGTCGCCGGGCGTGGGCGGGGCGGGGGAGCTGGGACACGGCGGTCTCCGGGGGAGCTGGTCGGACGGTCACGTGACGCGGAGATCAGGTGACAGAACGTAACCCACCCGACCCGAAAGACCGACCGTCACGACCGCACGGCGAGCCGCGCGAGCGGGCCCTGACACGGGACGGATCCCAACTGCCCTCATGCGGGCCGAGGTTGAAGCGACCGCCCGCCGTCCTACCCCTGACGTCCGTCGGTGCGCGCGGGGCCGGCCAACCGGACGTGACCCGTGTGACCCGCATGACCTCCGTGGGTCGGAGCCATATCTGTGCCCGCGCGATGAGAATTGGAAGAACCGCGCCATGAGGCTTTTTCCCGCAGCGGGCGAAGTGAAATCTTTCACCATACAACTGGTGTCGATTCGTGCTACTGTCGATCTCAGTTGCAGTTGTGGTTCCCAAAACTTCAAGTCCTCCCAGCAGGTGTCCACGCCCCTGGGATGCTTTTATTTTTACCGGTCAGTCATCATCGGTCGGGGTAATCATCGCGGCGACACGGGATCCACACGGTGTGGATCCCGATGTACTGCCCCAAAGGAGATATGACATGGCTACTGGAACCGTGAAGTGGTTCAACGCGGAAAAGGGCTTCGGCTTCATCGAGCAGGACGGTGGCGGCGCCGACGTCTTCGCCCACTACTCGAACATCGCCGCCCAGGGCTTCCGTGAGCTGCTCGAGGGCCAGAAGGTCAGCTTCGACATCGCGCAGGGCCAGAAGGGCCCGACGGCCGAGAACATCGTTCCCGCCTGACGCTGACACGCACGTCGTAGCTGGGGCCCGCATCCTTCGGGGTGCGGGCCCCAGCTACGCGCATTTTTGCCCCGACCCGTCACCGCCCCGTCCTGTCCCGTGATCGACCGGCCGCTCCGCCGCGCGCGGGCCGCGGGCACGACGCCGAGGTATCCGCCGTCCTTCGTGCGCGTATCGCGCCACGGCCGATACGCCGGGATGCGCACCCTGACGGACGGCGTCACCTATTTTTTCAGTACCTGCACCCGCCAGGATCTCCGGCCGGGCAGGTTCGTTTCGAATTTTCATTCGGCCCGTTTCTTGCAATTCTCCGCGTAGTGCACGCCTGCGGGAATTCCTTGATATGCGCCGTATCGAGGAAGGTTCCGCATGAACCGCACGCGCACGAACGACCGATTCGCCCGCACGCGCAACAGCACGGCCGGATCCGGCAAGAGCGGCGGCCGCTTCGGCGGTTCGGCCCCCAGCCGATCCGGTGGCCCGAGCCGTTCCGGTGGCCCGAGCCGCTCCGGTGGGTACGGACGCCGGCCCGCCGCGGTGCAGGGCGAGTTCGCTCTGCCCGAGACGATCACTCCCGCGCTGCCCGCCGTCGAGGCTTTTGCCGATCTGGCCATGCCCGCGGAGCTGCTGGCCGCACTCACCGTGCAGGGTGTGACGGTGCCGTTCCCGATCCAGGGCGCGACCCTGCCGAACTCCCTGGCCGGCCGCGATGTGCTCGGTCGCGGGCGGACCGGCTCCGGTAAGACCCTGGCCTTCGGGCTGGCGCTGCTGGCCCGTACGGTCGGCCGACGTGCCGAGCCCCGTCAGCCGCTCGCGCTGGTCCTCGTACCGACCCGCGAGCTGGCCCAGCAGGTCACCGACGCCCTCACCCCGTACGCCCGTGCGGTCAGGCTGCGGCTTGCCACGGTCGTCGGCGGGATGCCGATCGGCCGGCAGGCGGGTGCGCTGCGTGGTGGCGCCGAGGTCGTGGTCGCCACGCCGGGCCGGCTGAAGGACCTCATCGACCGCGGTGACTGCCGACTCGACCAGGTCGCGATCACCGTTCTGGACGAGGCCGACCAGATGGCCGACATGGGCTTCATGCCGCAGGTCACCGCATTGCTGGACCAGGTGCGCCCCGAGGGGCAGCGGATGCTGTTCTCCGCCACCCTCGACCGCAACGTCGACCTGCTGGTGCGCCGCTACCTGAGCGACCCGGTCGTCCACTCGGTGGACCCGTCCGCGGGCGCCGTCACGACGATGGAGCACCACGTGCTGCACGTGCACGGCGGTGACAAGCACCGCACGACGACGGAGATCGCGGCCCGGGAGGGCCGGGTGATCATGTTCCTGGACACCAAGCACGCCGTCGACCGGCTGACCCAGGACCTGCTGAACAGCGGTGTCCGGGCCGCCGCCCTGCACGGGGGGAAGTCGCAGCCGCAGCGCACGCGTACCCTGGCGCAGTTCAAGACCGGGCACGTCAGCGTGCTCGTCGCCACGAACGTCGCCGCCCGTGGCATCCACGTCGACAACCTCGACCTGGTCGTCAACGTGGATCCGCCGACCGACCACAAGGATTACCTGCACCGTGGTGGGCGTACCGCCCGTGCCGGGGAGTCCGGCAGTGTCGTCACGCTGGTCACCCCGAACCAGCGCCGCGACATGACCCGCCTGATGGCCGCCGCCGGGATCGTCCCGCAGACCACCCAGGTCCGCTCCGGCGAAGAGGCCCTGACCAGGATCACCGGCGCCCAGGCCCCCTCCGGCATCCCCGTCACCATCACCGCCCCGGCGGTCGAACGGCGCGAGCGTGGCGGCCCCACCCCGCGCAACCGGCGCCGCCCCGCCGCCGCGGCCGCCCGCCGCAGGCCGGCACGGCAGTCCGCCGCCGACGCCGTAGCGTGAACCCTTCTTCTCCCCTTGTGAGGCATCATGCGCGTCGTCATCGCCCGATTCCCCTTCGACCTGACCAAGAGCGGGGTGCTGGAGTCGATGAAGGGCGTCAAGCCCGAGCCCGTCGACGGTGAGTCCGTGATCATCGGACGCCGGCACTACCCGGTCAAGCAGGTCGGCCAGGTCATCACCCGCCAGGACCGCCGGGACTTCAGCGCCGCGGAGGTCGTACGAGCCATGAACCTGCTCGGTTTCACCTGCCGCAGCCTGCCGCAGGCCGCCCCCGCGCCGACGACCACCCCCGGCCTCACCGCGTTCCAGCGGGCATCGGCGATGCTCGGCGAGCCCGCACCCGTGTCGGCTTCCGTCTGACCGCACAGCACCACCGGCAGCACCGGTAGCACCAGCAGTACCACTGAGGGCCCGACCGGCACATTCGGTCGGGCCCTCAGTGCTGTGCCGATCGACACAAGATCTCTTACGGTCCAACAGAAGAAAATCTGTTGCCGACACGGTAGACATCCGGTCGCGATGTGCCTAGGGTTTCTCCCATAGCCAAGATCGAAGGAAGGGAGAGGCGAACACCATCAGGATCGCCCGGGCAGGCAGCACACGGCTCGGGCACCGTACGACCCCGAACGGCAGGTGGTCCCCGGTCAGGCATCCACGCTCCCCGCACTCCCGCCCTCTCCAGGGCGCGACCGCGGAAACAGAAGGTCGGCGCAGCGCTGAGGCCGACAGATGGTGTTGAATTCCCTTCAGGGCCTTGGTGCCGTACGGCACCAAGGCCCTTCGACGCGTTCTCAAGAAGAGGTGCAGATGACAGCGGATGACTCGCTCGGCGGCCGGCTGGACGACGATGACTACCCCGCCTACACGATGGGCCGGGCCGCCGAACTCCTCGGCGCGACCCCCGGCTTCCTGCGCGCCATCGGCGAGGCCCGTCTGATCACACCGTTGCGCTCCCCGGGCGGACACCGCCGGTACTCGCGCTACCAGCTCCGGATCGCGGCCCGCGCCCGGGAACTCGTGGACCAGGGCACCCCGGTCGAAGCCGCCTGCCGCATCGTCATCCTTGAGGACCAGCTCGAAGAGGCTCAGCGCATCAACGCCGAGTTCCGCCGCGCCGCGACCGCCACGCCCGACGACTCCCGCTGAGCACCCACCGTTCTGCGTACCGTCGGAGCGCGGCAGGGCGCGCTCTTCGAGATCCGCACCAGGGGAGTCGGGACGACCGGCCCGCGGGGCGCCGAACTGCGGCCGAGCCGTGAGCGGGATATCAAGGAGCGTGACGGCCTGAGCGAGGCCGGACAGGCGCCACCCCCCCCCGCGGTGAGGAGAACGTCTCGTGGAGTTCGAGGTCAATGGCACCCGGCACGCGGTGGACGTGGACGACGACCCGACCACCGTGGAGGTGGTCCGGGACCGACTGGGTCTGACCGGCACCAAACTCGTCTGCGCCGGCGGGGTGTGCGGCGCCTGCACGATCCAGGTCGACGGTGAACCCCGGGTCTCCTGCCTGACACCGGCGGTCGGTCTCGCCGGCCGCCGGGTGACGACCGTGGAGGGCCTGGCCGATCACCCGATCGGCCGCGCCTTCGCCGGCGAGGACGCCCTCCAGTGCGGCTACTGCACCCCCGGGTTCGTGGTCGGGGCGGCGGCGTTCTTCGAGCGGTGGCGGGCCACCCACGGCCCCACCCGCCCCGGACGGGAGCAGATCGCCGACGCCCTCGCGGGCCACCTCTGCCGGTGCGGCGCCTACGAGGGAATCTTCGACGCCGTGGCCGCCGCCTGCGCGGGCGACTACGACACCGCCCCGACCGGCGGCCGGGCACCGGCGGTCCCGCGCACCGAAGCCCCCGAGAAGGCCGACGGATCGGCCCGGTACACCACGGACCTGCGCCCCGAGGGACTGCTGGAAGGGGTGATCATCCGCTCGCCGCACGCCCATGCGCACGTACGCTCCCTCGAAGCCGGGGACGTACCCCTGGTCCCCCTGCTGCCCCCAGACGGCGTGGTGCGCTACGTCGGCCAGCCGGTCGCCGCCGTCGCGGCGCCGGACCGGGCCTCCGCACGGGCGGCGGCCGCGCGGGTCAGGGTGGACTACGAGGTCCTGCCGGCGGCCCTGGACGCACGCCAGGCCCGAACCGGCGAGGGTCCCTCGGTCTACGAGGACAAGGCGGCACGCAAGCGGGCGCCGGGTTCCGGCGAGACCCCCCAACTGGTGCCCGCCCGCTGGCGCGGCAACCTCCGCGGCCCGTCCGCCATGAGCAAGCGTCCCGCCACGGCCGTACGCCGGATCACCGAGGCCCGCCGCCGCACCCCCGAACGGGTCGTGGAGGGTGTCTACACCACCGCCGCGCAGACACACACCCCACTCGAACCGCACGCCTGCCTCGCCCGGTGGAACGACGGCACCCTCCACCTGGAGGTGTCCACCCAGTCGGTGAAACGCACGGCGGAGCTGGCAGCCGAACGCTTCGGCGTACCCGTCGAACGGGTGGTGGCGCGGGCCGTCCACGTGGGCGGCGGCTTCGGCTGCAAGATGGGACTGACCTCCGACGTCGTCGCCGCCGTCGAACTGGCCCGGCTGCACGACGCCCCCGTACGCGTGGTGCTCGACAGGGACGAGGAACTCACCGACGGCGGATACCGCCCCGGCACCCGCATCCGACTCGCGATGGTCGCGGACGAAGCCGGCGATCTGAGCGCACTGGCCATGGACGCGGACAACGACGGCGGCGTCTCGATCGGCGGCACCGTCGCCGCGCTGGCCCGATTCATGTACGGCAAGGCCCCGCGCCGGCTCCGCGACTTCGACACGGTCACCCACCGGCCCCCGGGCGCCCCGTTCCGCGGCCCCGGTGGCCCCACCATGTGCTGGGCCCTGGAACAGGCCGTCGACGAGATGGCCCACCGGCTCGGCCAGGACCCCATCGCCCTGCGCCGCCGCTGGGACGGCAACCCCAAGCGGCACGCCCTCTACGACCGGGCGGCCGCACTCCCGGTATGGTCCGGCCCCCGCGGCGGCACCGGCCGGTTCCGCCGCGGCGTCGGCGTCGCGGCGGCCAACTGGATGTACTTCCTCGACCCCGTCACCGAGGTCGAGCTCACCGTCGAGGACGGGATCGTCGTCGCCCGCTGCGCCGTACAGGACATGGGCACCGGCTCGCGCACCGTGCTGCGCCGCGCCGTCGCCGCGGGACTCGGCCTGCCGGAGGCGCGGGTGCGCGCCGAGGTCGGCCGCAGCGACACCGTCCACGGGCCCACCTCCGGCGGCAGCCGCACCACACCCTCCCTCGTGCCCGCCGCCGCGGACGCCGCGGACCGGCTGCGCGACGCCCTCGGCGGCGGTGACATCGCCGCCCGGCTGGACACCGCGCACGGCGTACGGGTCACCGGCCGGCGCCCCCGCGACCGCCGGGGCTTCGTGACCCCCTTCACCATGGGCGGGATCGCCATCGGCCGCGGATTCACCGGATCGGTCCAGGTCGCCGAGGTCGAGGTGGACACCCGACTCGGCCGCGTCCGCCCGCTGAGCGTGTGGAGCGGGATCGCGGCGGGCCGCATCCACGAGGACCGCCTCGCCCGCAGCCAGTGCCAAGGAGCCGTCGTACAGGGCGTCGGCTACGCCCTGTACGAGGAGCGGCGCACCGACCCGCTCACCGGGCGGGTGCTCACCGAGAACATGGAGGACTACCGCATCCCCGGCATCGGCGACACCCCCGAGATCACCATCCACTTCCACCAGGAGGGCTTCGACCACGTGCCCGGTGGCGGAGTCGGCCTCGGCGAGATCGCGACCCTGCCCACCGCGGCCTGCCTGGCCAACGCGGTCCACGACGCCACCGGCTGGCGCCCGTACGACATGCCCATCCGCCCCGACCGGCTCCTGGAAGGACTGGCCCCGTGAGCACCGAGACCGCCCTCACCGACCTCTCGGCCGCCGTCCTCGCCCGCGGCGGGGAACTGCGCGCCGGTGGCACCGACACCACCGCCCGACAGCGCAGCGGCGTGTCTCCCGGACCGTTCACCGACCTCGCCGGCGCCGCCCACCTACGCGGCTGCACCTCGCTGCCCGGCGGCGGCCTGCGGATCGGCGCCCTGACGACCCTCGCCGAGCTGGCCATCGATCCGCAGGTGCACGCCGGCTGGCCGGCCCTGGCCCTGGCGGCCGGGACCGCCGCCACCCCGCAGATCCGGTCCGCCGGCACGGTGGGCGGCAACCTGCTGCAGCGCAACCGCTGTTGGTACTACCGCAATCCTCACTTCAGCTGCCTCCAGAAGGGCGGCACAGCCTGCCCCGCACGCCAGGGCGACCACCACTTCGGCGTGGTCAGCGGAGACGGGCCGTGCGTGGCCCCCCACCCGTCCACCCTCGCGATGGCCCTGCTCACCTACGACGCCGAGGCCCATGTCCACGGCGACTCCCCGCGCTCCGTCGCCGAGCTGTACGGGGACGGCGACCGGCTCGCCCACGCCGACCACCTGCTGCCGCCGGACCGCATCCTCACCGCGGTCCAGCTGCCCGCACCCCTGCCCGGCGAACGAGCCGCCTGCCACCGGGCCATCAGCCGGGCCCATGCCGAATGGCCCCTGGTCGAGGCCACCGCCCGAGTGGTGCTCGACGGCTCCACCGTCACCCACGCCGCCGTCGCGGCGGGCGGGGTGGCCCGCGTACCGCTGCGCCTCACGGAGGTGGAGGCCGCCCTGATCGGCCGGGAAGCCACCCCCGACGTCCTCGCCGCGGCCGCGGAGACGGTCCTCGCCCGCTGCCGGCCGCTGCCGCAGACCGGCTACAAGGCCACGCTGTTCCGCAACACCGTCCTGGACGTCCTGGAACAGGCGGCCCTCGGCCCGGCCACCGCACGCGAGGGCGCGCGGCGCACCTGATTCCTGACCCACCCCGTCCGCTCAGCCGGTGTGCAGGACACGGAAGCGATCGGGGTGCGCCGGGTCCCGATCGACGACCTGGGTCGGAGCCCAGGTCCATTGCCGAACGCCGATGCCGGGCACGCGGGAGAAGCGGATCAGGCCGCGGGTGCCTTCGACCGCGACACGCGTCCAGGGATCCGGGGCGCGCCCCTCGTCCGCGCCGCGGGAGCGCAGCACCTCGGCCAGGACGACCACCGTGTCGTACCCCTCGAAGGCGACGAACGAGGGCGCCACGCCCAGCCGCTCGCGGAGGGCCGCCTCGACCCGCGCACCGAGCGGACCGAGCCGATCGGGCAGATAGCGCAGGAACGGGACCGCGGCGCTGTCGCCGCCCAGCAGCCGCGCCCACGTGGGGAACTCCGGTTGCCCGGCCGGGGCACCGATCATGATCTCGGCGAGCCGCCGGTCGCGGCGGACGGCTCGGACGATCGGGACCGCCGGTTCCGGGTGGCCGACCAGAAGAAGAAGGGCCGTCGCACCAGGGTCGACGAGTGCCTCGCACACCGCGGTGGGGGAGAGGGTGGTCATGTCGAGTTCGACGACGGAGCCACCGCGCGGAGCGAGGTACTCCCGCAGGACGCGGGTCCCTGACGCCCAGTAGACGCTCGACTGCGTCGCCACGGCGATGCGCCGGTGACCCGCCCCGAGGAGGAAGTCCGCGTAGATCCGCCAGCCGTGGGACTGCGCCGGCGCGAGGCGCGCGACCCACTCCGTCGGCTGCTCGGTGAGCGCGTCGAGAACCGCAGACGAACAGAGGAACGGCACGCCGAGGGCATCGGCCCTGGCCGCGGCGGCGCGCGCGACGACACTGTGGTACTCACCCGCCAGAGCGGCCACGCCGAGGCCGGCCAACTCCTCCACGGCCGCCGCGGCCTTCTGCGGATCGGCCGCGGTGTCGCGTACCAGCAGTTCGAGCGGCCTTCCGGCGATCCCGCCGGCGGCGTTCACCTCGTGAACGGCCAGCTGGAGTCCGACGAGCAGGTGGTGGCCCGCCTCGACCCATCCGGGCGTGCTCAGCGGGACCAGGGCCCCGATCCGCACGGTTGCCCCGTCGGACCGCCCGGCCGCGAGCGGTGAAGGTGGTGGCGTCGTCATGCGTCAGCGTCTCCCGAGCGGCGGTTCGGTCGCGGCGTACCCCGACCGCAGCGCGAACGGCCGGTGGCGCCGAGCGTAGCCGAGCCGAAAGCGGCCCCGGCGGGCGGGCCATCCGGGCGGGGCGCGCGGTGCGTACGGCATGGCGCCCCGGGCCGCGGCGCCCCCGCGACGCATGCTGGGTCTCCCCACCCCGCAGGAGAGGCCTGTGAGTGATCCCAGACCGCGAGTGACCGCCACGAAACCGCCGGCCGCCACCGCGGCCGAGGGCATTCCCGCGCCCGGGGTCATCGGCATCGGACTCGCCGCGGTGCTGACGTTCGCGCTGGCCCAGGGCTCGTGGCAGTGGTTCGCCACGTTCATCGGGGTGACGCTGCTCGCGGTGTTGCTCGCCTTCCAACGACGGGCGGAGTGGAGCCCTGACGTCCGCTCGCCGTACATACGTGGCCTGATCGCGTACTCGCTGGTCGTCGGGCTGTGCGTGGCGATCGCCGCCGCCCCCCTGCTGCAGCGCCGGGCCTGGCTCTTCCCGATGCCGGGTACGCGCGCCGACTGCGGGCTGGTGGGCAGGTACCAGGCCCTCCAGGTGGAAGCCGCGCTCGGGAACCTGGCCTCCGGTGACGGCGCGGCCGTGGCATTCGTGCAACAGGACCAGGCACGCAAGGCGGTTGCCGAGTGCCTGGCGGCCACGACGACCTTGTGGCTGCCGGTCTACGGAGTGGGGGTGGCGATGCTGGTCGGGGTGTGCGCGTGGTTCCGCGACCGGGCCCGCGCCCGGTCGGTCCCCGTCGGTTAGCCGGAGCCGGAGCCGTGGCGGCCGGTCCCGAACGGGGTCCGCCGCGTACGGCTCACACAGAGAGGGATGAGGGATTCACCCATGTGCACGCGGATCTTGTGGAACAGCAACCACCACGCCGTCCTCGCCGGCCGGACGATGGACTGGCCGGAATCGACCGAGCCGGTCCTGACCGTCTTCCCCCGGGGGATCGAGCGCGACGGCGGCACGCTGGCCGGCACCACCGTCGTCGACGACAACCCCCTGCGCTGGACGAGCCGCTTGGGCAGCATCGTGACCACCGTCTACGGCGCGGGCACGGCCGACGGCCTCAACGAAGCGGGACTCGCGGCCCACATGCTGTACCTGGACAGCACCGACCTCGGCCCGCGCGACCCCAGCAGGCCGGGCCTCCAGATCGGCCTGTGGATCCAGTACCTGTTGGACGGCGCCCACACGGTGCGGGAAGCCCTGGACCTGCTCGACACCTGCCAGTTGGTGCCGGTCGAGCTGCGGGGCTTCCGGGCCTCCGTGCACGTGGCCGGAGGACGCGTCGGGGGACTCCGCGATCGTCGAGTACCTCGCGGGTCAACGGCAGGTGCACCATGACCGCAGCTACACGATCATGACGAACGAACCCTCCTACGAGGAACAGCTCCGCCTGCTGCGGGAGAAGGTCCGGGCCGTGCAAGGGCTCGGCCACGACCGGCCGAACAGCGAAGTACCCCTGCCCGGGAACGTGAACGCGGTCGACCGCTTCCAACGTGCCGCCTACTTCGGCTCACTGCTGCCCGAGCCGGCGGACGACCGGCAGGCGGTCGCCGCCATCCTCGCCGTCACCCGCAACGCCTCGGTGCCCTTCGGCGCGCCGTACCGCGAGGGGAGGTTCCACACCTACAACACCGAGTACCGCACGGTCTGCGACCTCACCAGCAAGCGCTACTTCCTCGAACTCGCCACCAGCCCCAACCTCCTGTGGGCCGAGATCGACCGCTTCGACCTGGCACCCGGCGCACCGGTCATGACCCTGGATCCGGAGGCGATCGACCTCGTGGGGGACGTCTCGGACCGGTTCACGCCCGCCCCCGCGCCGTTCTGACTCCTCCGGCTCCGTGGGCCGGGCCGGTCGAGCCATCCCAAGCCATTGACAGAAGGTGAACGCGCGCCGAGTCTGAGAGCGCTCTCAGTCGTCAATTCATGGGCATGGGAGCGCCGCGCACCTCCCCCCACTTCCAGGTGTCCCCTCAGGAGGCAGCTCGTGTTCCGCTTATCGAAAGTGCTTGCGTCCGGGCTCTCGGCGCTGGTTGTCGCCGCCGGCCTGATCACGTTCGGCCCGTCGGAGGCAGAGGCCGTACCGGCGACCGTCCCGCTCACGATCAAGAACAACTCGGGCCGTACCGAGCCGGTGTACGTGTACAACTTGGGAACGCAGCTGACGACCGGCCGGCAGGGCTGGGCCGACGCCGGCGGTACGTTCCACCCGTGGCCCGTGGGAGGCAATCCCCCCACGCCCGCGCCCGACGCATCCATCGTGGGTCCGGCCAACGGTCAGACGAAGACCATCCGCATACCCAAGTTCTCCGGACGCGTCTACTTCTCCATCGGTCAGAAGATCGTCTTCAAGCTCAGCACCGGCGGCCTGGTGCAGCCCGCCGTACAGAACCCCTCCGACCCCAACCGCAACATCCTCTTCAACTGGTCCGAGTACACGCTCAACGACGCCGGCCTGTGGATCAACAGCACCCAGGTCGACATGTTCTCGGCCCCGTACGCGGTGGGCGTGAAGGCGGCCAACGGCACGGTCACGCACACGGGCCGGCTCAAGCCGGGCGGCTACAACGCCGTCTTCGGTCAGCTGCGTTCGGCCGGCTGGGGCGGACTGATCCAGAACCGCCCCGACGGCACGCCGCTGCGCGCCCTCTCACCCGGTCACGGCATCGAGGTGGGCGCCATCCCGGCCGGCGTCATGAACGACTACATCAACCGGGTCTGGAACAAGTACAGCTCCTCCACGCTCACCGTGACGCCCTTCGCCGACCGACCCGACATCAAGTACTACGGCCGGGTCTCGGGCAACGTCATGAACTTCACCAACGGATCGGGATCTGTGGTCACCAGCTTCCAGAAGCCCGACTCCGACAGCGTCTTCGGCTGCTACAAGCTCCTGGACGCCCCCAACGACCTCGTCCGCGGCCCGATCTCCCGCACCCTGTGCGCGGGCTTCAACCGGTCGACGCTGTTGACCAACGCGGCCCAACCCGACCCGAACGGCGCCAACTTCTACCGTGACCCCGTCACCAACCACTACTCCCGCGTCATCCACGGGCAGATGGTCGACGGCAAGGCGTACGGCTTCGCCTTCGACGACGTGGGCGCACACGAGGCACTGGTCCACGACGGCAACCCGCAAGAGGCCTTCATGACGCTGGAACCCTTCAACTACTGAACTTGATTGGGTGACGTCGGAGCCGTTCGCCTGACGACGGCCAGTCCGCTCCAGTAGCCCTGGACCGTGAGATACGCACAGGGCGGCGGGTTGACCGACGCCGGGAGGGCCGCGAGGGAGCGGGTCCGGCTGCAGGCCGTGGAACGCTTCGAGGACGGGCAGAAGAACGGGGAGATCGCTGCCGCGTTGCGGGTCAGCGAGCGGTCCGTGGAGCGGTGGCGGCACCAGTGGCGCGAGCGTGGTGAGGCCGGGGTCCTGTCGAAGGGATCGCCTGGGCGGCCGAGGCTCAGTGAAGCGCAGATCGCCATGCTGGAGCAGGAGTTGGAGCGTGGACCGCTGGTCCACGGCTGGGCTGACCAGCGGTGGACGCTGGCTCGGATCAAGACGCTGATCGGCCGGCTGTTCCACGTCAGCTACACGGTGGAGGGCACTTGGCAGCTGCTGAAGCGGCACGGCTGGTCGTGGCAGCAGCCCGCCCGGCGGGCGGTCGAACGCGACGACCAGGCGGTTGAGGTCTGGAAGAAGGAGACCTGGCCGCTGGTAAGAGCACCGCGGCGGCGTGCAACGGCTGGATCGTCTTCGAGGACAAAGCCGGACAGTCGATGACGCCGCCGCGAGCGAGAAGCTGGGGACGCAAGGGCTGCACGCCGGTGGTCCGGGTCCATGGCCGGGGCTCAGGCCGGGTGTCGATGGCCGGGCTGACCTGCTACAAGCCGGGGAAGCGGTCCCGGATGTTCTACTCGGTCCGCGAGTACCGGGGCCGCAAGGGCGAGCCGAAGGGCATCGGCTGGCGAGACCTGCGCGACCTGCTGGTCAGGGCACACATCCAGCTCGGCGGCCCGATCGTGCTCGTGTGGGACAACCTGCGCATGCACCTGGCCGAACCGATGCGCGAGTTCATCGCCGACCACGCGGACTGGCTCACCGTCTTCCAGCTTCCGAGTTACTCACCGGACTTGAACCCGCAAGAGGGCATCTGGTCGCTGGTCAAGCGCGACATCGGCAACCTCGCCGCAGCGGACCTCGGCCAGATCACCCGCGCTGTCAGGCGCAGGCTCAAGCAGATCCAGTACCGCCCAGACCTGGTCGACGGGTGCCTCACCGGCACCAGACTGATCACGGATGGCTGACCGACATTGAGCGGCCATCGGCGGGTAATGATGTGCGGGTGATCATTGCCCGCCGAGAGTGTATCGACTCAGCCGATTTCAACATTCCAGCCCATGATGACGGTGAGGGAGGATGCCACCACCAGGACTCCGATGAGAGCGACGGTCACTCGGCGAACCCTGCCAATGGCGTCTTCTGTCGAACCGGTGTCCCCGAGGTACCGCCGCGCGGAACCGAGCAGGCATACGCCCATGGCGATGAACCAAGGCTCATAGAACAATATGTTCCACAGGTTCATCGAGGTCACATTCAGGGTTACCCAGTCATCCGGGTAATCGATCTCGATGGCGCCGCACAGTTCGAGCAGATGTGTGAAGGCTCCAGCGACGCCGTGCGTCACGCTGAAGACTCCACCCAGCAGTACCGGGCTCAGACATGCGGCCAGCATGAGGGGCTTGGGTATCTGTTTCCCGGGGAGGACCGGTGACTTATGGGGAATCGTCCGCACGCGCGGTTGGGTGAGGAAGAGGCAGGCCACTCCGCCAAGCAGGATGATCAGCCCGGCCACGTAGTTGGCCATGTACCAGGAGGGGAGGCTCTCCGGCGTGGAGGTCCCCGGCACTCCGATCGTGCCGCCCGCTCCCTGATAGAAGCGCACGAATACGGCGTATCCCACGGCAAGGCCGAAGCCCCAGTAGCCGGCCCGTGAGCCCCGGACGCCCGGCTGCCCGCCTTGGACGGATTCTGTCGTCTCGCTCACCGCTGACTCCTCGATTAAAGGGCTGTTGACGGCATCTGACTGGGTTTCGGCAGCCGATGGCGCCCGCAATAGCTGCCCGCCTGACGGTAAGCGGGGGCTGATGTGCAACATGCTGGATTCGGTGCGTCGACGCATGTCGTTACTCTGCCGAGGGACAAAGGGGCCGCGCATCCACCCAGGGGCGCAAGGTGTTCCTCCCCCATCCGGGGGAGACATGGAACCACCTGTCGACGGTCACGCAATTCCCCAGGTCAAACGCCAGACAATTCCCCACCCTCTCGCCGCCTGAGCGAGCCGTCCCGGCGGCGCTCAATCGTCCTGAGTGCCTGCACTGGCTCTCCAGGTGGCAGTGACACATCCCTCTTCCCAGTGCCACCAGCCTTTCGCGTCGCCGTGTTGCAAGAGCTTGCGGATCCGCTGGATGTCCGCTTCCGGAGGGATGTCCAGCGCGACCATCCGGAACTGCTCGATGCCCTCGCCGGTGGTGCCGAGTCGGTGGAAGGTCTCCAGCACGGTCTGCCGGGCCGCAGCCGAGCCGCCGTCCTTCAACACGATCAACCGGATGGTGCAGTTCTCCGAGGCGTGAACGGTCTCCCCGGCCCAGCGCAGGCCGTCGTCATCGATGTCCACGCGGATGACATCGCCGCTGGCAACTCCGCGGACGAACCATGGAGTGTTGTCGAGACGCACCGTTCCGTCGCCGAGGTCCACTGCCCACAGGCTCTCGACACTCGCCGGCGGCCAGCCGTCCTCGTCCACCTCCATTCGGAAGTGGACCTTCACGTGGGCGTCGCTGATGTTCGTCACCGGGCCATCATCCACGTGGCCTAGCGGGACGGAACCGCGGGGCTGCGGCCAGCGATCACTTCAGCACCCCGCGGCGCCGGTCAAGGGGTCGGAGGTTTCTCGCTGGGGTTTCGGGGGCGCTTGTTCGGTCGGTAGCTGGGACCGATCATGATCACTTGGTGGCTGGTGCTGATCAGCCGGTCCAGGAGGGACTCGGCGACGACGGGGTTGGGGAAGAGGGGATACCAGTCGCTGGGCGCCCGGTTACTGGTGATGATCAGGGAACGGCCCTGCCGTTCGCTCACCAGCTCGTAGAGGTCGTCCGCCTGGGCTGCGGTGAGCTGGCGCATGGCGAAGTCGTCGAGGATCAGCAAATCAGGACGGACGATTTCGCGCAGGCGCCGGTCCCAGGTGCGGTCCGCGTGGCCGCCGGCGAGCTCGGCCAGGATGCGACTGGTCTTGGCGAAGCGGACGTTGGCACCCTGGCGGATGGCGAGGTGCCCGAGGGCCTGCGCGACGTGTGTCTTTCCGACGCCGACGGGCCCGAACAGAATTACGGACTCACCGGCGTGGAGCCAGCACAGGGCCGCCAGGTCGCGGATCTGGGCGGCGGGCAGCTTCGGGGACGCGTTGAAGTCGAAGCCCTCCAGAGTGACCTGCTGCTCGAACTTCGCCTTGCGCAGGCGGCGTTCGAAGGCGACGGTCTCACGTCGGGTGATCTCGTCCTGGCAGAGGACCTGGAGGAAGTCGAGGTGGCCGAGTTCGCCGCCGTGGGCCTGGGCGAGGCGGGCGTCAAGGGTCTCCAGCATCCCCGACAGTCGCAGGGTCTTGAGCGATTCACGCAGGGCGGTGTCCATCACGCTCATCGCACGGCCCCCTCAGCGTCGCCGTCCTCCTGGTGATCGTGACGCTCGCCGGGTGTCTGGGTGGGGATGTCGGCGCCGAACAGGCCCTCGGGCCCGTGGAGGAAGGCCGCCGCGCCGGCGTCGCCGGTGTCGGGTTCGGGGTCGGTCTCGGGTTCGGGGTCGGTCTCGGTGCCCGCGACCAGGATGCTGATGGTGCGGTAAGACGGATCGCCGACCAAGATGGCCTTCGCGCAGGCGGCCTCCAGACGCTGGTCACCGTACTTCTTCCGCAGCCCGAGCACTCCCTGGGCGGCTCGGAGCCGGTAGAGCGCGTTGACCTCCAGCAGCTGGTCGATCACCTCCCGGCAGGCGTCGCCGACCTCGGACGCCTGGCTGCGGCACCACATCGGCGTCCGCATCTGAAAGGCGATCTTCTCGGGCGGGTAGTCGCTGGCATCGGTGCGCTTGCCCTGCTCCAGAGCCGCGTGCGTCTTGACCAGCCCGCCCTCGTGGAAGACCTGCACCATGGTGGCGGTGGAGCGGGCATCCACCCGGCGGCCGATCAGCTTCCAGGGCACCGAGTAGAGGGTGCGGCCGACCTTGATGTGGATGTCCGGGCCGACGGTCGCGGTCGACCACTTCGCCAGCACGAACGGTGTCTCGGGCAGCGGGAGGAGGGCTTCGGCCTCGGCGGCCTCGAACACCGCCAGCGGTGCCGCCCCCTGCAGCGGCCGGCAATGGCGGCGCCCGGCGGTCTCCCTGACCCAGGTCAGGGCCTCGGCCTGCATGTGGTCGAGGGAGGTGAACTGGCGTCCGCTCCAGAACGAGTCCCTGATGTAGGGCATGGGCCGCTCCACCCTGGGCTTGTCCTTCGGGTGCAAGGCCCTGGCCGGATCCACCAACGTCCCGTAGTGGGCGGCGAGTTCGGCGTACGACTTGTTGATCTGCGGGTCGTAGAGGTCGGGCTTGTCCACCCCGGTCTTCAGGTTGTCCGGCACCAGACGGCGCGGGACACCCCCGAAGAAGCGGAACGCGTCCACGTGGGCCAGGGTCCAGGCGTGCTGGTCCATGTGGGTCACGGGACGTACGAACATGTGCCGCGAGCAGGGCAGCAACATCACAAATGCCCAGATCCGGTGCCTTTTGCCGGACCTGGGGTTGATCCACTGCCCCAGGAAGCCGTAGTCGATCTGGGCCTCCGAGCCCGGCTCGACCTCCTCACGCAGCACCGTCACCTTCGACCGGGCCGCCTCATCGGGAAGGTTCTCGTGAACCCACCGCCGCAGCGACGTGAGCGACGCCTTCAGCTTCCGCTCGTCCCGCAGCCGCTGGTGGATCGTGGTGACCGTGGTCGTCTCCAACAGCTGCTTGATGTAGTCGCGGTGCTGCTCGATCTCCGGCCAGGTCAGCTGGTTCAGCCGCCGACTGGCCAGCTCCGGGAACCAGCTCTTGATCAGCTTGGCCCAGTCCGCCTCGCTCATGGGCGGCCCGCCCGGGGTCATCCCGGCCGCCTCCGCCGGCGCCAGGTACTTCCCGACCGTCTTGCGGTCCACCCCCAGCGAAGTGGCCAGCTGGCTCTTCGACCGGCCCGCGTACCAGTGGACGTAGATCTCGACGATGTCGACCACGGTGAATGTTCTCCTTGCCATCCGGTGTGTCCGTCGGCCCCTCGGCTCGCAGGTCGAGGGACGCCTGCGGCACCGAGATGGCCAGGACCCTCAACCCGGCACCGGCATGCCCATGGGGAACCAGACCGATTCGCAAGGAATAGCTATCTAACGATCAAACCACCCGAAACAGGGAAAACGCGTGCGAGTTCGATCACGCCCGAGCACGCTCGGCACGGTCAGCTTCCCCATGGGGACTCGTGACCGCGGGGATGGGGAATTACGCCGACACGAAAGCGCGATTCGTGGGGAATTGCACGACCGTCGACACCACCAAGACCCCAGCCCACCCCAGTGACACCTACCGACTCGGCCAGCCCTCTCGGGCTCGGTCAAGCCGCCGCCCTGCGCGCATCTCACAGCCACAAGGCAAGACCTACACACCGTCAGGCGAACGGCCCGACATCACCCAATCAAGTTCAGTAGTGCCGCCGGGACCGCGGCCTTCGGACCGGCGACGGCGGGCCCGACGTCGGAGATCGGTACCGGCCTCACCTCGCGGAGGCCGGTACCGCCCCGGCCGTGGCTCGACGCCGCTGACACCCCCCTCACGGGCCGTACGAGCGCACCCGGGCGCGCAGGACGCCGCCCCGGTGGGGCGCCTCACGCCGTCACCTTCCGCACCCGCCCCGTCACTCATCGGTCACTCACCGCGGTCGGCCAGGGCGGAGCCGCGAAGGCGGCGTAATCTGGCTGAACCGCCACAGAATGCGCGTACGAGTGGCACGGTGCGCGGTCCGTGCACCTCGCCGCGCCCACGATCCAGGGAGGCGGCGCGTGACCGATCCGTTCGGCTTCCTCAGGATCCCCCGCGAGGCCGTCCCGGCCCGCCCCGTCGATCAACGACTCGGCGACTGGCACGAGGTCTACGCCGGCCAGGCGCTGCTGCCGCTCGTCTCCCGACAGGCCGACCGCTGCATGGACTGCGGCATACCCTTCTGCCACACGGGCTGCCCCCTGGGAAACCTCATCCCCGAGTGGAACGCGTACGCCGCCCGCGGCGATTGGCAGGCGGCGTACGAGCGGCTCCACGCGACCAACAACTTCCCGGAGGTCACGGGCAGGCTCTGCCCGGCCCCCTGCGAGGACGCCTGCGTCCTCACGATCAACGCCGACCCGGTCACCATCAAGAACGTCGAGCAGGCGATCGCGGACGAGGGCAGACGGCGCGGCTACATGGCACCCAGACCACCGGACAAGCACAGCGGCAGGACGGTGGCCGTCATCGGTTCCGGCCCCGCCGGACTGGCCGCGGCGCAGCAGCTGACCCGGGCCGGCCATCGGGTCACGGTCCACGAGCGCGCCGACCGGATCGGCGGACTGCTGCGCTACGGCATCCCCGAGTTCAAGATGGAGAAGGCCCACCTGGACCGCCGTATCGATCAGATGCGCGGCGAGGGCACGGTGTTCGTCACGGGTGCGGACATCGGTGGCGCCTGCGGTGCCGGGGCGGACGAGCTGCGGAGCCGGTGCGATGCCGTCGTCGTGGCGATCGGGGCCGGCGAGCGGCGGGAGCTGCCGGTACCGGGCCGTTCGCTGCACGGTATCCACCAAGCCATGGACTACCTGACCTGCGCGAACCGGGTACGGGAGGGTGACTACGCCGTGTCGCCCGTCACCGCCGAAGGCAGACACGTGGTCATCGTGGGCGGCGGAGACACCGGCTCCGACTGCCTCGGGACGGCCTTGCGGCAGGGCGCGGTCTCCGTGCTCCAGCTCGACATCAACCCGGAGCCCGGCCCGGGCCGGAGCGACGACGAGCCCTGGCCGGTGTACCCGAGGACGTACCGGATCTCCCACGCCCACGAAGAGGCGCGCGGGCACGCGGGACGGGACCCCCGACTGTTCGCCCGCGCCACCCTGCGCTTCGAAGGGGACGCGGCGGGCCGGGTACGGGCGCTGCACCTGACCGCCGTCGAGCCGGTGGGCCGCAGCCCGCTGGCCGGTACCGAGGACGTCATACCCGCCGGGTTGGTCCTGCTGGCCCTCGGCTTCTCGGGCCCCGAGCGGGCCGGCGGCCTGCGCGAGCAGCTGGCGCTGGAGGTGGACGAGCGCGGCAACTTCGCGCGGGACGCGGGCTTCGCGGCGGGCGGCGGACGGGCCCCGGGCGTGTTCGTCGCGGGTGACGCGGGTCGGGGGCAGTCGCTGGTGGTGTGGGCCATCGCCGAGGGCCGGGCGGCTGCCGCCGCCGTGGACCGCTACCTGACCGGCTCCACCTGCCTCCCGGCCCCGATCGCCGCGCACGACCGGCCCATGACGGCCCTGGGACGCATGCGCTACGGGCTCTGACGGCGGGCCGTCCGGGCCCGCCTCGGAGGCATCGCCGTCAGGGAGCCAGGGCCCGGTCCGCCCGGGCCAGGTTCCGGGACGTACCGAAGCGCGCCAGGTAGTGCCACACCTTCTTGACCGCCTGGGGGTCGTGCCGATCGGCCCGTACGGCCTCTCCGACGATCCGCGGGTCGAGTACGCCCTCCACCGCGATCCGCGAGCCCAGGTCCACGTATTCCTGGCCGCGATAGTCGGGGTGCCGGCGCAGTTCTTCGACCCCGAGCCGAAAGCCGGGGTGCCACTCCACCGGGCAGCCGAGACGCAGAGCCGAAGCCTCGACGATCGTGCCTCGGAAACAGGGGTCCAGGACCAGCGCCTCCACATCGTGGTGCAGCCGGACCGGCCCGTGGACCTGGGCCTCGACGTAGTCGTCGAGCTCGTCCTGCTGATCGGCACGGGCGAGTTCGACGAGCCCCATACGGGCCGCGACACCGAAGTCCGACGGTTCGAGGAAACTGTCCGGGTAGCTGAACGTGGTCCGCGTCAGCGTCTGCGCGGTCAGCCGGAAGTGGGCCGAGCCGAACCGTGGCGCCCCGCCGACCGGTTTGCGACGGAAGTTCAACGCCCCGTAGACGGGCCGCTCCTGAGCGGTCGCCTCGTCGTACGCCCCGTCGAAGATCCGGCTCTCCCAACGCCACCGGTCGCCGCCGGGATACGCGGTCAGCCCGCCGTTGCTGGTCCCCGTGACGAACTGCGAGCGGTAGACGCCGTCCTCGGCCAGGGCGTCCAGGACCGACTTGCCGTGCAGCGGACGGTCGGGGTGGAAGTTGAGGGTCACCCGTAGCGTCGGATCCACGGGTGGGCCCGACGCCAGTTCCGCGACATGACGAAGGGCCCGTTCCTGCGCGGTCGGAGAGGCTGCGGAGCTCATCGGCACAGTCTTCCCCAGCCTGGTCGACGGGCGCACGCGGATTGTCCGCCGCGAACCGGATCTCGCGCAGGCGGGAAGGTACCGATGGCCCTTCTTGGGATCGGCCCCGTTCAGTGCGGTGGCGGTGCCGGGTGCAGGGCGTTGCCGACGGTGCAGCCGCCCTCTCCCGGCATCCGCTGGATCCGAGGCGGCACCCATACCTCGGTGGTGCCGGGGCCCACGCGGGCGAGAAGGCAGTCCTGCGCGCCGAAGCCGTCGCCCTTCACGGACAGCAGAACGCCGACCCGGCCGCCCTCCGCCTTCACCTCGGTACGGATCGCCGGATCCAGGCCCAGGGCGGCGAGCGTACGGTGCACCTCGGCCTCGTCGACCCGGCCGCCCTCCGGTACCCGGGGAAGGTTCGCGCGGAGCTCCTCGGCCGGCAGCCGGGGCGGTTCGGGTGGCGGGGCGAAGGTCAGCGGAGCGACATCCGGGCAGTCCACGGCACGCGGATCCGCGCGCCATTCGGACGTCGGTGACACCCGCACCACGAAACAGCGCAGCACGGTGACCTCTTCGAGGTCGAACCAACTGTTGTACGCCGAACCGGACGTGCGGACGACCACGTCGACGCCGTCCCCGTCGTGTGTCGAGGTGCCCGTCACCCGCAGGACGTCCACGCCGTCGATGCCGGAAGCGGAGCGCCCGACCTCCTCGGCCGTGCGCGGACGTTGGCCGTAGAGGCGCTCGCCCACTCTCCTGGCCGCTTCCCGTGCGGCGTCCGTCGCCTCGTCCGTGGAGGGCTGCACCACCCCACAGCCGACGGTGAGCAGCAACAGCGGGGCGAGCAGAAGCAGTCGGCGCATGTCTCCACCCTTCCGGTGCCGCGTACGCACAGCGGCGTAGGTGATCGTACTCAGCCGGTACGACGATCGGACGAGGGGTCGGCCGGTGACTGTCCGGCGGCGATCGCACATGAGACATCGCGGGCGCCGCCGTCCGCGGAGCAACGACCGTCCTGTTCGCTCGCGTCGCGTCCTCGCGCGCGAGGCGCGACGACCGGGGGCGGAAGCCGGAGCCCCCCGCCGTTCGCAGACGGACTGCCGATGTCGTCTCCGCACCCACCCTTTCGGCGGATTCCGTCATGGGCCCGGGGCCACCGCATCCCGCTGTGAAAAGGCCCTCCGGGGGGCCTGGTCGGCGTAGGGCCGGATGATTCGCTCCCCGCGGTGGAAGGACCCTGCCAGGATGGCGAAGCCTCTGATGCACGTGGCGAGGAGAACGAGTTGACCAGTCCCGAGGCCCAAGGGCCCAAGCTGTCGCCGACGCATCGGCCGACGAAGCCGGTGGAGCCGACGCGACGGCAACCGGTCACGGAGCCCAGAACCCAGCTGCCGGGCCTGCCTCGGCCGCGTATGCAGATCCGGAACCGCCGGACGGCGGCGCTGACGTTCCGCGCCGACGAGTGGGCCCCGGCGAAGGCCGCGACCCAGGCCCTGGCTGTCGTCCGCGGGTGGAGCTGTTCGGGGGTGGACGAGCAGGACATGGAAGCCGCGGTGAGGCTCTTGGTCACCGCGGCCGTGCGGGACGGCGGACGCCGCATCAGCGTCCATCTCGCCGACCAGGCCGAGAAGATCCTGGTGGTCGCCCTCAGCCACCAGCCCGGCGCCGCGCCCGAGGGCGCGGTCTTCGCCGCGCTCACGGCCCTGGCCACCGTCGACAGTTGCGGTGACGACCTGGCCGACGACGGCCGCCGCCTGTGGGCCCTCCTCGACACGGCGCCCGGCCCCCGCCGGCCCCCGCCAGTGGCTTGAGGGCCTGTCTTTCGGATCATGCCGGTCGAGCCCGCGTCGCCCGGTGTCCTGCGTCGCGAGGAGGCCGTCACCCGACGCGGGGAGCCGTCGGGTTCAATGGCGCCATGCCGAGACGCCCCAGGACGAAGAAGCAGCGGCCTCCTTTCGGCATACCCAGGGAGATCGTCCTGCTGGCGGGACGCGACGACGTGTGGCCCTACACGTTCGTCACCGATGGGGCGGGTGGTGGATGCGGCAAGGTCGCGATGCCCGTCGACGCGGCCGTCGAGGACGTCCGGGCGGCGCTCTTCGCACCGCTGGCGGACCTCGCGCGGACCCTCCACGGAGTCGAGATCGGAGTGACCTGGTCCGTCCTGACACCGGATGCGTGGGTCGGGCACGTCCGGCGCGACATCGCCCCGGCCGATCCCGCGCCGTCCGAAGGGCGACTCATCGGTCCTTCTTGGTGATCATTTCGATCAGAGCGTGAAGCTTGTCGCCGTGCTCGGTGTCGATCCCATCCATCTCCGCCCCCTCGAAGGCGACGACCTCGCTGCTACGGGGGAACATGACCTGCTCGTACTCGGTGAGCGCGGCCTCGACGTCGTCGGGGTGTGCGGCGAGGGCCTGGCCGAGATCGGCGCCGTCGAGCATGGCGAGGTTGGCGCCTTCGCCGTTCGGGGGCGCGAGGTGGGCGGCGTCGCCGACCAGGGTCACTCCCGGCACCCGGTCCCACCGGTGCTCGGTGGGCAGGGTGTACTGATGGCGCAGGACCGGCCCTGTGTCGCCGTCGGTGATCAGGGCGGTGAGGTCCGGTGCCCAGCCGTCGTACTCGCTCGCGATACGTGCCGTGGCCGCGGCCGCATCGGTGAAGTCGATGGCGGCGAACCAGTCCAGCGGCCTGGCCGGCGACACGTAGGTGTGCAAGGTGTCCCCGGTCTCCCGGTGGGCGAAGATCTCCCGGCCCGGCGCGGCCACGATCAGCATCCCGCCGCCGACCGCCTTCGCGGAGGCCGGATGACGGGTGTCGGCGTCGAACAGGTACGTCTCGACGAACGATGTGCCCGCGTACTCGGGGGTGGCGGTGGAGAGCAGCGGACGGACCCGTGACCAGGCACCGTCCGCGCCCACCAGGAGACCTGTGACGACCCTGCCGCCGTCGTCGAACCGCACCTCGTGGCGGCCCTCGCCGAGGGCGCGGATGCCGACGGCCTTGTGCCCCCACCGGACGGTTCCGGCCGGGATCGAGTCCAACAGGATCCGCCGTAACTCGCCGCGCTGCACCTCGGGGCGACCGCCCGTGCCGTCGTCGGCCTTGTCGAGCAGGACCGTCCCGTCCGGGTCGAGGACGCGCATCGCCTGTCGGCCCTCCAGGACGATGGAGTGGAACTCCTCCAGCAGTCCGGCGGCCTTGAGGGCGAGCTGCCCGTTGTAGTCGTGAATGTCGAGCAGCCCGCCCTGCAGGCGTGCCGAGGGGGAGGCCTCGGCCTGGTAGACCGTGACCGGAATCCCGTGGACGTGCAGGACGCGGGCCAGGGTGAGTCCGCCGAGTCCGGCGCCGATGATCGTGACGGGTGTATGCATGGCGGTCGCTCCTTCGGGATCGGGCCGGCCGGAGGTGGGTCGGCCGTCTCCCTGAAAGGTGCCGGGCCCCGCCGACGGGCCGCCGACAGGTCACCGACAGCACCTGACAGAGCGCCGACACCGCGGGTCCGCCGGCCCGACCGGCCGGCGCCGTCCACCGTGCGCCGTCCACCCGGCGCACCGGCCTCACCTCAGGTGTCGGTCGAAGAACCGGTTCCCGTCCTCCACCTCGAACCACGGGGTTCCGGTGTGTCCGCCCACATTGGCGTGCAGCGTCTTCTCCGTGCTGCCGAAGGCGTCGAACAGGTCCAGGGCCCGTTGCCGGGGGTTCCCCTCGTCGTCCCACTGCAAAAGGAACAGCAGCGGGACATCGATCTGACGGGCCTCCGCGCGCTGGGCGTGGGGCACGTAACCCCCGGCGAAGAAGCCGGCGGCCGCGATGCGCGGTTCGACCACGGCGAGGCGGATCCCGAGGGCGGTCCACCCCGAGTACCCGACAGGGCCGCCGATCTCGGGCAGCGCGAGCAGGGCGTCCAGAGTGGTCAGCCAATCCGGGACCGACTGTTCGACCAGCGGGCCGATGAAGGACTCGAAGATCTCGTCGACCGGCTCGCCGGCCCGCATCGCCCGGCGGAGTTCGGCGCGAGCCTGCTCGTCGTGGGCGGAACGGGGCCGGTCGCCGCACCCCGAGGCGTCGATGGACGCCACCGCGTAGCCGTGCGCCGCGGAGTGCCGGGCCCGTGCCACCAGTCGGGCCTCGCTCTTGGGCAGGCCGTTGTTGTGGGCCATCAGGATCAGCGGCGCCGGCGCGGCCGATTCCGGAGTCCACAGGGTGCCGGGGATCTCGCCGAGGGTGAATGCGCGAGCGAGGACGCCGCCATCGAGACGCTGTTCGGAAATGACATGCATGGTCGTGCCTTTCGGGAGTGCGCGTGGAGGGCGCTCCCGGACGACCTGCCTATCGTCCGACCGTGACCCCGGAGGGGAGCACCCATGTCGAAACTGCGTTCACGGGTACCACCTCCTCGTTCTCTCGCACGGCCACCGGAAACGTAGCAGTGGTCACCACGGCCCGCCAACGGGTTTTGCCGAGCAGGCCCCACGCCCGTCCCGCGGGCGCCGGCGGACCGTGGGAGCAGCTGTCCCGTGACCGTGGGCGCCGGCCGGTTGACTCCCCCCTTACGTCAGGGTTGAGGCTGTGGGCGAACGAAAGGGCAGGTCCATGGGTTACACCGTTGGTCAGGTCGCGGCTGTTGCCGGGGTGACCGTACGCACGCTCCACCACTACGACAAGGCGGGACTGCTCGCACCCGGCGACCGCAGTCCGGCCGGATACCGTCGCTACACGGACGCCGACCTCGCGCGACTCCAGCAGATCCTCTTCTACCGGGAACTGGGCTTCTCCCTGGACGAGATCGCCGAGATCCTCGCGGATCCCCAGGCGAACGCCCTGGACCACCTGAGGGCCCGACAGCGGCAGCTGACGCAGGAGATCAGCCGGCTGCAGCGGCTCACCGAGGTCGCGGAGCGTGCCATCGAGGTGCAGCGGACGGGGGTGGTGCTGACGCCCGAGGAGCGCTTCGAGGCGTTCGGCGAGATCACCTTCGACCTCAGCTACGCCGTCGACGCACAGCGGAAGTGGGGGGACTCGAAGGGGCACCGGGAAGCGATGGCCCGGGCCGGCGCCCACTCGAAGGAGGACTGGCGCCGGCTGATGGCCGAGGCCGCCGCCTGGCGGACGGACCTGCTGTCCGCGTTCTACGACGGTGAACCCGCCGACGGCGAACGCGCCATGGACATCGCCGAGAGCAACCGGCTGCACCTGACCCGCTGGTTCGTACCCTGCCCGCCCGCCATGCACCGGCGCATCGCGAACGACATCACCGCCGACCCACGCGCCTTCGCCCTCTTCGTTCCGCCATCACAGCAACGCCCGGGCCTGGCCGCCTATCTCGGCCGGGCCCTGCATGCCAATGCGGCCCGTCACGTCGGCGCCGCATGCGCACCGACCGATCCACCACAGTCGAGGAAGAGATGAGAATCCTGATCGCCACGGCCGGCTCGCGCGGTGACGTCGCGCCCTACACGGGTCTGGGCGCCGCACTACGGCAGGCCGGACACGAGGTCGCACTCGCCGCCACGGAGGGCTTCGCGCCCGCGGCCGAGAGCGCCGGACTGGACTTCGCACCGCTGCCCGCGGACCACCGCTCCCACGGCGATGTCCAGCACAAACGTGACCTCCTGCGCGCCGCTTCGACGTTCATGACCGACATCGGCGGGGGAATCGCCGACGTCGTGACCGAAGGCACGGACCTGCTCCTGCTGTCGACCACCACCGCCCCCCTCGGTTGGCACCTCACGGAGGCGCTGCGGATACCGAGCCTGGGCGTCTATCTCCAGCCCACCGCGCCCACGGGCGATTTCGCCCCGACCGTGACCGGAGCTCGCTCGCTGGGGCGGCCGGGCAACCGGGCCCTCGGACGTTTCGCCCTGCGCATGGCCGACCGGGTCTACGAGCCGGCGGTGAAGCGACTGCGCGCGCGGCTGCTGCTGCCCCCGCTCACCGCGGCACGGATGCGCCGGCAACAGGACGAGGCCGCCCGACCCGTCCTGCACGGCTTCAGCACGGCGCTGGTACCGAGCCCCTCCGACTGGTCACCCCACCTCACGGTCACCGGCGCCTGGTGGCCGCACCTCGACCCGTCCGCACAACTCCCCACGGAGGTAGAGGACTTCCTGACGGCCGGGCCCCGGCCCGTCCTCATCGGCTTCGGCAGCATGGCCGCCGGGGAAGGGGAACGCCTGAGTGAGATCGCCGTACGGGCCCTCCGGCAGGCCGGGCTGCGCGGCATCCTCCAGTCGGGCAGCGCCGGACTCGCCGCCGGGGGCGACGACATCCTGACCGTCGGCGACGTACCGCACGCCCTGCTCTTCCCTCGCCTCGCAGCCGTCGTGCACCACGCCGGGGCCGGGACCACGGCGGCGGCCCTGCGCGCCGGGATCCCGTCGGTCGCCGTTCCGGTGGCCGCGGACCAGCCGTTCTGGGCCGCGAGACTCGCCGCGATCGGCGCGGCGCCGACGCCGATCCCCTTCCGCTCCCTGACCGCGCAACGCCTTGCCGACTCGCTCACGACAGCGGTGCGGGAGTCCTCGTACGCGCGGGCGGCCCAGGCCGCCGCACAACACATGGCGACGGAGGAGGGAGCGGAAGCCGTGGTGAGGGCCGTGCGACGGCTGGAGCGATGAGCTGATGTAATCAGCACTATGAGGTTGCATCTGTTACCTATGAGGGGGGAAGTCTTGCCTTTCACGGACACGGACACGGACACGGAACCGGACACGGAACCGGACACGGCCGAGGCCGTGCGGGCTTGGGTCCACGGGTGGTCCGCCTCGCGCGGCGCAGCCGAACCCGCGCTCTCCACCTGGGGTTTCACCATCGATGTGGGCCTACCCGGACACGTCATGCGCCATGTTCTGCCGGCCGCGGACGAAGCGACCGTCCGCGACATCACCCAGCGGGCCACCGCGCCCGGCGTCTGGTTGAAGGCCTTCGTGCCACCGGAAACACTCGAACCATGGCTCGCCCCTGGCTGGCATCTCGCCGGCGGCCCCGGCCACCTGATGTGCGCCCCTCTACCTGTCGCCCCCACCAGGGCCCCGGGCCCGCTCCCCGCGGGTTATCGGCTGAACACCTGGACACGTGACGGCGTCACCCGCGCGCTGGTGCGTACCGCCGACGGCGTCTTCGCCGCGCGCGGTCAGATCGCCGTCACCGGCCACACCGCCGTCGTCGACCAGGTGGAGACCGACCCGGCCCACCAGCGCCGCGGTCTGGGTCACCTGGTGATGCACAGCCTCACCGCGGTTGCCGCGGAGCAGGGGGCCACGGCGGGCGTCCTGGGCGCGACACCGGAGGGCCGGGCCCTGTACGAGAGGACAGGCTGGCGTGTGCTGGCCCCGCTGACCAGCGTCCTGCGAGGCCCGGACCCGACCGACCCCTGAGCGGGCGGCTCGTGAGAGACCGCCTCCGCACTGCCGAAGCTCCTGACGGGGAGCCATGTCGTAGAACGATTCGGCGGATCTGCGACATCACCTTCGCGTCACAAGGGTGATGTCGCAGACCTGCCGGCTCCCGCTGCGCGGGGCCTGTTGAACTGATCACGCAAGCACAGGCCCTTCACGGGACGGAATTCATGGCCTCGACGAACACCACCGCGTGTCCCTCCGGCGAAGTCGGCTCACCGACGCGATCTCCCCTGATCGGGTGGCTGGCCGTGAGCTCGATCATGCTGGGAATCTTCTCGATCGTCACGACCGAGATCCTGCCGATCGGCCTGCTCACCACGATCGGCTCCAGCTTCGCCGTCTCCGACGGGATGGCCGGGCTGATGATGACCATGCCCGGACTTCTCGCCGCCGTCTCCGCACCCGTGGTGACCGTGGCGACCGCACACATCGACCGCCGTCTGATGCTGTGCGTGTTCATGCTCCTGCTGGCCCTGGCGAACCTCTTGGCCGCTGCGGCACCCGCCTACTGGCTGGTCCTGGTCTCCCGTGTCATCGTCGGCATCGTCATCGGAGGCTTCTGGTCGATCGGCGCCGGACTGGCCGAGCGTCTGGTGCCCCCGGCGTCGGTCGGCCGCGCCACGTCGGTGATCTTCTCCGCCGTACCGCTGGGATCCGTGCTCGGTGTACCGGCCGGCACGTTCATCGGAGACGTGGCCGGCTGGCGCACGGCTTTCGTCGTCATGGGTGCCCTCACGATCGGTGTGCTGGCCATGCTGCTCCTGGTCATGCCGTCGCTGCCGCCCAACCGGACGACCCGTCCGAGTGTGTTGCGCGGCATGCTCAAGGGTGTCAACACGCGTTTCGCGTTGCTGTTGACCTTTCTGGCCGTGCTGGCGCACTTCGGGACCTACACCTACGTCACTCCGTTCCTGGAGCAGGTCACCGATGCCGGCGCGCAACTGATCACTGTCTCCCTTCTCGCCTACGGTGCCGCGGGAATCGTCGGCAACTTCCTGGGCGGAGCGATGGTCACCCGCTACCCCCGAGCCACCTTCGGTCTCGCCGCCGGGATGATCGCAACCGTCACCTTGCTGCTGCCGATCCTGGGGCGCGGGCAGATCGGCGCCGTCGCCCTGTTGATCCTCTGGGGGGTCGCCTACGGTGCCGTCCCCGTCTCCTCCCAGACATGGTTCGCCAAGGCAACCCCCGACGCGCCCGAGGCGGCGTCGGTGCTGTTCACCGCTTCCTTCCAGATGGCGATCTCACTCGGCGCGGTGGTCGGTGGTGTCATCGTGGACCGGACCTCCCTGTCCACGGTCATGACGCTCGGCAGCCTTGTCGCCGTGCTCATGATCGTGGCCGCATGGGCGCACTTCGCCCGCCGAGTGACATGGCCGGACACCACCTGATGGCACGCGGAGACCCCGAGCGCTCGTTCCAGCGGGCGGCGATGCCGATGCCGACGCCCAGGCCGGCTCGGTGCCGGCCGGCGCGCGAGCGCCGCGACACCACCGAAGGGTCTGTTGACGGACACTCAAAGTGCCTGATGAGAAGGGGTTTCCCGAAGGTTTCCCGTTTCCCGTTCCAGTGGGCGACCCGCGCTTCCTCGACACGGAGGGGTGGCGGGGCACAGGCTCGGAGTGTCCGGCAGACGGCCGGTATGTGCTCCGTACGGCGAGCACGGTGCAGACCACGACGAGCATGACGCCCCGCGGGACACCGCGTGGTGGGACGGGGGACCGGACATGGCGATGCGAAAAACGGCGGCGGTGGCGGTGGCGACACTCACCCTCCTGGCCGCGTGGGGAGGTGCCGGCAGCGCCACAGCGGTCGCACCGGCCCCGACACGGAAAGCGGCGGAGGCGTGCGGAGTCCTCGCCCCCGGTGCCTCCGCGGCGGCCGAGAAGGCCGTGGCGGCCGCGTGCGAACAGATCGGCGTCTGGTACACGTGGGGCGGCGGCCACGGGCCACAGCCGGGGCCGACCTACGGCCAGGTCGACCCGAGCGACCCGGACAGCGCACACGACCCCGAGCGGTGG
Source organism: Streptomyces sp. CLCI03 (assembly GCF_053615355.1). Taxonomy (NCBI): domain Bacteria; kingdom Bacillati; phylum Actinomycetota; class Actinomycetes; order Kitasatosporales; family Streptomycetaceae; genus Streptomyces; species Streptomyces sp. CLCI03. Next base: position 8,274,051 of record NZ_CM132132.1, read on the forward strand.
GGCTTCGACTGCTCGGGCCTGGTCCGGTACGCCTACGCCCGCGCGGTCGGCGGCGATCCGCTGTCCGGCAACGCGTACCACCAGTTCCATTCGCCGCAGGTGAACCAGCGTTTCACGGCCGCTCAGGGGACCGGGCCGCTGCTTCCCGGGGACCTGCTGGCATGGGGGTCGGGCGGCTCCATCCACCACATCGCGATCTACCTGGGCGCGGGGAAGATGGTCGAGGCGCGGGAATCAGGCACTCGGATCATGGTCAGTGACGTGCGGCTGGGCGGGGACTACGCGGGGGCGGTCCGCATCGCGCCGGCGACGGCACCGGGCACGTTCAGCACGTGGGGCACGGATGTGTGGACCCACAAGGAGCCGTCCACCACCAGTCCGCGGGTACACCGGTTTCCGGGCCCGACGACGGTGCGCGTCGAGTGCCAGAAGCACGCCGAACCGGTGACGGCGGAGGGCTACACCAACGACGCCTGGTCCTACCTGCCCGAGTACGGGGCGTGGATCACCAACATCTACCTCAAGGGCCCGGCCTGGCTGGACGGCGTACGTACCTGCCCCTGAGCACCGAGCCGCCCGAGCCGCCCGCACCATTCGAAGCACCCGCTCCACCGATGAGCACCCGCCGACCACCGAACACCGACCACCCGTCATCCGGCTCCCCGTGAGCCATTTCGAGGAGGAAGCATGTCCGCAAGCAGGAAGATCGCACTCGGTCTCGCCGCAGCCGCACTGGCCGGCGGTATGGCCACCGTGACCGGCCCGGCCCAGGCCACGCCCGCCACCGGGAAGAGCGCCGCCGCCGAATGCGGCGTCCGCGCCGACGGCAAGCTGTGGTGCGGCAACCGGGTCGGCGCCAAGGGCTACGAGCACCGCCGGTACAACTCCGCGGTACGGGGGCCGCTGAACACGAGCCCCAGCTGGTTCCAGTGCTGGGGCCGCGGTGACCAGCACGCCGGTGGCAACAACGTCTGGTACTGGACCCAGTTGGACAACGGCCAGTGGGGCAACGTCGCGGCCGTGGACGTCCACACCTCGGTCGACCCGGCGCCGGGCCTGCGTGAGTGCTGACGTCGAGCCGTCTCGTCTCGACCGGCGAACGTAAGGCGGTGTGAACGACGGCGAGCCCCCTGCCCTCCTCGGCTTCACCGAGGAGGGCAGGGCTCGTCGGCGCCGCCCGGTCCGACAGTCTCTCGCCGATGCGGGCGACGGGCGGGTGACGTGTTCAGCGGCCGGCCAGCGCGTCGGCCATCGCGGTCTGGGAGGGATCGATGGTGGTCCGCCCGTCCTCGATGTCCCACAGCGTGTTCTGCAGCAGCCGGCCCAAGGTCCAGCCGACCGCGCGCCGGCGGTCCAGCCCGAGCACCTCGGTCAGCAGGTCGAAGCGGCGACGTACCACCCGTTGAGCATCCCCGGTGGCCCGAAGGCCCTCCCCGCCCGAGTCCAGTGCGGGCCACAGGTCGAAGCCCGGGTCGCCGATGAGGGGTTCGGGGTCGATGGCGAGCCACGGCTCCCGCTCGGCGGCGAGCACGTTGTCGTGGTGCAGGTCCCAATGCAGCATCCGGTCCCGGGCTCCGGGCTCGTCGACCAGTTCGGCGACGGCCGAAGCCCAGCCGCGCACCCGCCGCCGGTCCGCGGGGTCCGGCAGGGCGGCCACGGCCGCCGGCACGGACGCCAGCATGCCGCGCGCGACGTCACCGAGGCGGCGCAGCCCCTCGGGCGGCGGGGCGGCGTGCAGCCGGGACATGAGTCCGGCCAGGACGCCCATGGCCACGTCGTCGTCCTCGACGGAAGCCAGGGAGCGTGAGCCGTCCAGGCGCTCCAGCAGCATGGCGCTGCTCGCCGGGTCGTGGTCGAGGAGCCGTACGATGCCGTCGCCGTCCCACGCCCGCAGCCCGATCAGCGCGGCGGACGTCTCCTCCCGCGGCATCTGGAGTTTGAGCGCGGCCCGGGAACCGTCCGCCCGGCGCACCGGCACCACCAGTGACGCCTCGCCGGATCCGATGCCGCCGTCGCGTTCCAGTTCCCATCGGTCGAGCAACTCCGCCGCCAGGGAAGGCAGCCCGGCGATCCAGGTCCGTTCCTCCTCACCTCCGTTCCTGGTGTACGACGCGATCAGGGAGCCAGGGACTTCGATGCCCGGCGGCGAACTCATGGAGGACCTCGGGGAGTCGGTGGGTCAGGGGTCAGGCGTCAGACGTCAGGCGTCAGGGTGCGGGCGAGGCGTAGTCCGACGTCCTCGATGCGCAGGGTGGGGTGGCTGCGTCGGCGGACGGAGGTACGGCAGCTCCAGTGCGGGTCGTACCAGCCGCCGCCTTTCAGGACCCGGTAGGAGCCGTACACCTCGGGGTCGTAGAGGTCCCAGCACCATTCCCAGATGTTGCCGAGCATGTCGTACAGGCCCCAGGGGTTGGGGCGGCGGGTGGCGACCTCGTGGACGCGTTCTTCGGAGTTGTCGCGGTGCCAGGCGATGTCGTCGAGAGGTCCGTAGCGGGGCCCGCTGGTGCCGGCGCGGCATGCGTGCTCCCATTCGGCTTCGGTGGGGAGGCGGTAGCCGTCCGCGTTGCGGTCCCAGGTGATGCCGCCGTCCGGGGTGTCGTCCCCGTCGTCCGTGGTGTCGGGGAGGTGGTAGGCGGGGGTGAGTCCCTCCCGCACGGAGAGGGTGTTGCAGTAGCCGACCGCGTCCCACCAGGACAGGCTGTGCGCCGGGAGCCGCCCACCGTCCTGCGTACCGGTCGTCCGTGCGTGGGCGGCCTGGGTGAGGGGGTGCGCGGCGAGGAGGTACGGGGCGACCTCGACGGTCCAGCTGCGTTGGGTGCGGCGGTCGTTGAGGGTGACCGGCCCGCCCGGCACGTTGATCATCAAGTTGGTTGTTCCCGTTCCCGGTGGTGGCTGTGGTCGTGGTGGTCGGTGATGGCGGGGCGGGCCCAGGGCGGACGCCGTGCAGGACCGGTGGTCCGCGTCCGCGTCCGCCCCTTCGTCGCGGTGCTCGCCGAACGGGTCCGTGGCGATGTCGAGGGACTGCCCGGAGGTGGGGGTTCCCGCGGGCGTCGGCCCGATCCGGGCTGGGGCGGGGCCGAGTCGGGTCCCGTTCTGGATCATCGCACCGAGCGTAGACCAGGTGGTCGGTGAACGGCGTGCCCTCGTCTCCCAGGGGGTGGATCACCGGCCGGGTCGGCGTCAGGCCTCGATCGCCGCTCGTGGTCCACTGCTGACCGTGCCGTTGCTGATGGTGGATCTCGACAACACGTTGGTCGACCGTGACGCCGCGTTCCGCGATGCTGTCACCAGGTTCCTCGTTGAGCATCACCTGCCCGCCACGGAGGTGACGTGGGTGATGGCAGTGGACGCCGGCGGATATACGGCCCGCCACGACGTCGCCGTGGCCATGAACGACCGATTCCGGGGCAGGGTGCCGGCCACGGCCGTCCAGGCCCTGCTCGGCCGCGGCGGCGCTGATCACGTCGTGCTGACGGATGTTGCCGGCGACGCCTTGAGCAGGGCGTCGGCCGACGGCTGGGCCTGTGTGATCGTCACCAACGGCCGCACCGTCCGACAGGGGGCCAAGATCTTCCGTACCGGACCGGACCGGCTCGTCCAGGGCTGGGTGATCTCGGAGAAGGTCGGCTCCAAGAAGCCCGACCCGATGATCTTCCACGCTGCGGCCGACGCCGTCGGAGCATCCCTCGTCGGCGCGTGGATCATCGGCGGCTCCGCGCATGCCGACATCGCCGGCGCCGACGCGCTCGGGCTCGGGCTCGGGCTCCGAAGCGTCTGGGTGTGACGGGAACACCCATTCCACCAGGCACTCTCCGACCTCCGGTCTTCCGCCCCCTTCGGCTCTCGCGTCGCAGGTCCGCGGGTGGGCGTGGAGGGGTGCTTGTTGGTGGTGGTGCCTTCCGGGTGAGTACGGTCTGTTCATGTACTTCTACGGTTCGGGGCAGCGGCGGGGGCATGTCCTCCTGATAGCCGGAGATGCCGTCGTGCGGCGTCGCACGGTGCAGTTGGCGCCGAGCGCGAATCTCGCGGCTCTCGCGATGGTGCCGGCTTCGGTGTTGCTCGGCGGTGAGCTTCCCACGGACACGGTGTGCCTGGACGGGGCGCGTGATCCGAACACGGTTCTGACACGGCTGCGTTCGGCGGCCGCGACGCCGGGTCCGTTGCTGGTCTACCTGTCGGGCCGGCTCACCGCGGATCGGCGCGGCCGGTTGTATCTGGCGTTGGCGGGGACGACGCGATCGGCCGTCCGTTACACGGCCTTGCCGTGGGAGTGGTTGGGCGGTGAGCTGCGTGGGCGTCCGGCGGGGGTGACGACGGTGCTCGTCGATCTGGTCGCGGACGGGGACGCGTGGCCGGTGCTGCGGGAGTGCGAGGGTCTGCCCGTAGCCGCCGGTACGGAGGTCTACGGGGTGGTGTGTCCGCCGGGGTTCGCCGCGGGTGACGGTGCGGTCAGCGGCTACACCCGGCATTGGATCGAGCAGTTGCGTCGTGGTCCGGCCCGGCCGGCCGATGTGCAGTTGCATGCCCTGGCGGCGGGGGCCGCGGGCCTTCCCCCGGGCGCTCTGGTCCTGCCGACCGCCCGCGAGCTGAGCATGCGCCCGGCCCCGCCGACGCCCGACCCGTACCAGCCGAGCCGGCAGCGGTGGCCGGGGAACGGGGACGGGCCGGCCCCCGCCCCGAACGCCGCTGCGGTTCCTACCCCAGCTGGTGGGCCGCTGCTCGGTGGGGTGTCGGATGGGGATCCGCGGCCGCACATCCATGCGTTGGCGACGGCGGGTCGCCATCGCGAGGCGGCAGCTCTCGCGCGCGCCTGGGAGGAGCACGTGCAGCACGCGTACGGGTCCTCCTCGGTGGAGGCGGTGGAGTGGGCGGAGATCCGGGCGGATCTGGCGCGGATGGCCGGTGACTTCCCGTTGGCCACGGGATTGTGGATCGAGGCGTGCCGGGTCCGGTTGGCCGGTCAGGGCGTGGCAGCCCCGGAGGTCCATGCGGCGGCCGCGGGCGCTTTGTACTGCTGGACCCAGCTCAAGGACCGGGCGTCCGTGGTGGAGTCGGGTCCCGAACTGGTCGCCGTGTTGCGGTCCTTGCCCGCGCTCGACCCCCGTTTCCTACGGTTGACCCAGGCACGCCTGGACGCCTCGCGTGCGCCGAGTCTGCCCGGGGCCGTCCGTACCTGAGCACAGGGACCGGCCAGGACCGGCGCGGTCGAACCGGGATGCCGGTCACGCCCCACGCCGGTCACGCCCCACGCCGGTCCCGGCCGCGCAGGTCATGGTTGGCGGGTGAGGCTGGTGGGCGCGCCGGTGGATTGGCTGCCTTCGATTTCGAGGGTGAGCCGGTCGGTGTCGGTCTTGGTCAGTACGTAGAGGTTGCCTCGGGGGCACTGGATCGCGGCGGAGGGGTCGGTGGGGTGGCTGGTGGCGGCTTCGAACACAGCGTTGTTGTCACGGACCTGTCGTAGTTGGAGTGCTTCGGTGCACCCGAGGTTCTGTCCGGTGACGGTCTCGTGGACGTTGCTGACCTGGCGCCCGACGAGTTCGCCCACGGCCCCGCCGTTGAGGGTGACGGTGACCGTGAACTGACCGGTCCGGGCTCGGGACACGCCGTCCGCGTCCGGTGTTCCGGGTCCGACGCCCGTCCACGTACCGGCCCATGTGACGGGCAGTGCCCCCACGGCCCCCGCCGACTGCGCGGGGGTGCTCGGTGCGGGTGTTCCGCGCCCGCCGTCCCCGCCGTCGCGCCCGTCGCCGTCCCCGCCGTCGAGCGCTCCGGGGAGCCATATCGCGAGTGCGACGGCTGCGGCGACGGCGGCCGCGCCCGCCGCGGCCCCGACCGGCCGCGAGCGCAGGACCGCCCGCCCGTTCCCGCGCCCGGGGGTCGGGGCGGGGGAGTACGCCGGGGTCGCGGCACCCGCGGGCATCCCCGCCCCGGCCGACGGCAGCGGAAGGGGTGGTGGCGGCAGCGGCACAGGAGCGTGGGTGGGCGCGGGGGGAGCGCTGTGGTCCGTCCCGGTGGGGTTCGGGAGGGCGAGGAGTTGGCGGAGTTCGGTCGCCCGGCGGTCGGTTTCGGCCACCAGGCTCTGCGGTGCGGTCGATGGCCAGGCTTGCTCGCGGCCGTCGTCGAGGCGGGCCGCCATCTCTTGCGGGTCGGGGCGTTGCCGCGGGTCCTTCGCGAGGCAGTCCTGGAGCAGGGCACGTAGTGGCTCGGGTACGCCTTCGAGTCGCGGTTCGTCGTGCACGATCCGATACAGGAGGGCCGGGAGATCGAGTTCCTCGCCCTGGCCGAGGAAAGGGCTGCGGCCCGTCGCCGCGTACACGAGGACCGCGGCGAGGGAGAACACGTCGGCCGGGGCTCCGGCGATCGTGCCGGTGGCCTGCTCGGGGGCGAGGAAGCCGGGTGTGCCGATGACCGTGCCCGTGCGGGTGTGTCGCGGGTCGTGGACGGTGCGGGCGATTCCGAAATCGATGAGGAAGGGACGTTCCGCGCCGAGAAGCACGTTCGCGGGCTTGATGTCACGGTGGACGACGTCGGCGGCGCGCACACTCACCAGCGCCGCGGACAGTTCCTGCCCCAGACGTCGGACGGCGGGTGCCTCCAGCGGGCCCCAGCCGTGCACCCAGTCCGCCAGGGACGGAGCGGGTACGTATTCGGTCGCCAGCCATTGCGGGGACGCCCCGGGCGGGCTGAAGTCCACCACCGACACCGTCCACGGGGACCGCACCCGGTCGCTGGTGCGTATCTCGCGGTCGAAGCGTTCGGCGAAGTCCGCGTCCCGGCTGAGTTCCCGGTGAACGGTCTTGAGCGCGAGTGCCCGCCCGGACGCCGTTCGGGCGAGGAACACCTCGCCCATGCCACCCGACCCGAGCCGCGCCAGCAGACGGTACCCGCCGATCTCCGACGGGTCTCCGGGCCGCAATGACTCCATCTGTTCCCCCTGCCCCCGCAGCCCTTGCCGGCCCGCACCGTGCGGACCGCCCGCAGAGCCGCCGTGATGGACCCTAAAGGACGGACCTGCGCCCCGCCCGCCCCGGGGGAGCACGACAGGCCGGCACGGCAGGCCCCCTCCCCTCCGACCGCCCACCTGCCGGCGCGCGAACCCGGACCGCCCGCGGTACCTCGGCGTGCGGGACGCCCACACCAGCCAGCTCGGGCACACCGCGCGCCCGGGCACGGGCGCGCGCCTTCCGCACATTCCGGATGCGGTGACGCCGGCAGCGCCGGTCGCGATCGCCGGCGGCAGCCGCCGACCGGCCGGAGTGCACTCCTACCGCCTGGGGCACCGTCCCGAGCCCCGGGACCGGGGCAGCCGGACACCGCGGGAACCGGAGCGGGGTGCGGGCCGGCGGGGCCGGACGTCGGCTCCGTTTCCGCAGGCGGTACCCTCCGGCGCAGCGGAAAGGGCAGGGTGTTCCGCGCCACCTCGGCCGTACGAATCGGCCACGTCAGGGAGGTTCCACCGCATGAACCCGTATCTGCGTACCCCCACTGCTCTGACCGCGCTCGCGCTCGTCGCCACCCTCGCCGCCTGCGGCAGCACCGAGGAGGGCAAGGCGAGCAGCAGCAACAGTGTCACGATCGGCCTGCTGCTCCCGGAGAACGAGACCGCGCGGTACGAGAAGTTCGACAAGCCGCTGATGGAGAAGAAGGTCTCCCTGCTGACCCTCGGCAAGGGCAAGGTGGTCTACGCCAACGCGATGGGGGACGCGGCCAAGCAGAACGCCCAGGCCGACGCGATGATCGAGAGCAAGGTCGATGTCCTGGTCGTCGACGCGGTGGACTCCAAGGCGATCGCCGGCGCGGTGACGAAGGCCAAGGCGGCGGGCATCCCGGTCGTCGCCTACGACCGCCTGGCCGAGGGCCCGGTCGATGCGTACGTCTCCTTCGACAACGAGGACATCGGCCGCCTCCAGGGCAAGACCCTGCTGGATTCCCTGGGCGAGAGAGCCAGAAACGGGAAGATAGTCATGATGCACGGCGCCCTCACCGACCCCAACGCCGCCAGCTACAAGGCCGGGGCCCGCGCCGTCCTCGAAGGCAAGGTGACCGTCGGCAAGGAGTACGACACCGCCGAGTGGAAGCGGGAGAACGCGAGCGCCAACATGACGGCGGCGATCTCCGCACTCGGCAAGGACAAGATCGTCGGCGTCTACTCCGCCAACGACGGCATGGCCGGCGGCATCATCTCCGCCCTCAAGGCCGCCGGTGTCTCGCCCCTGCCACCGGTCACCGGTCAGGACACCGACCTCGCCGCAGTGCAGCGCATCGTCGCCGGCGAGCAGTTCATGAGCGTCTACAAGCCCTACTCCCGTGAGGCCGAGTCCGCGGCCGAGATCGCCGTCCTTCTCGCCCAGGGTGAGAAGATCGACGGAATCATCAACCAGGTGGTCAGCAGCCCCACCACCAAGCGAGTCCCGGCCGTCCTCATCCTCGGCGTGTCCGTGACCCGCGACAACATCAGGAGCACCCTGGTCCTCGACAACGTCTACACCGTCGACGAGATCTGCACCCAGGCCCTCAAGGCCACTTGCGACGGGATCGGACTGGAATAGGACGGAAGCCCGGCGGGGCCCGTCGCGGCCTGCCACGGCCTTCACGGCCGTGGCGCCGGGTACCCAGGTGTGGATGTGTGGGCCGAGCGGGTGGTAGGTCCGCGCGGGGTGCGGGCGTGCGCCTGTCGCCGCCGGCCTGCACGTTCCCGTCACCGCCGGGCCTGGACAGAGGGGTGGGTCGACCTCGTTGCCCGAAGGAGGTCTCGTATCGGACGCGGATCTCGTCAGGTGTCGAGTGGAAGTTCCAGCAGCTCGTCAGGGGTCCGGAAACCGAGGCGCCGATAGAGCGGGGAGCTGCGCTCCGACGGCCAGACGATCAATCCCTCCAGGCCTGCGCTGCGTGCATACTGCTTCAGCGCCTCAAGGAGCGCGGAGCCGGCCCCTCTGTTCCGTTGTGACGGCAGGACGAAGTAGTTCGTGACATAGCCGACCGGGTTGTTGTCCTCGTAGGGATCCGGCATCCGCTCCACCAGGCAGAGGAAGACGTGACCGCAGATTCCGCGTTCGGTCTCCGCGACCCAGGCCAACCAGTGGCCGTCGCTGAGCCGGTCGCGGATCCATCGCTCAGCTTCTTCCAGGGACCGAGCCGGGGTCGGCGGTCGCCCATCGTGGTCCTCTTGCTTGAACATCCAACGGAGTTCGGCCAGGCGGCCCGCATCGGCGGCCCGGGCGGCGCGCACGGTGAAGTCGGTGGTCATGGGGCGATCTTCCCGGCCATGCCGCGGTGGGGCGATCCGATTTCCGTGCCGGTCACCACCCTCTTCCACGGATGCATGCAACAGCCCGCAGGCGGGTCGATGTGCAGATCGACACCTCGTGCCGTCCACCCGTGCCGAGATATCCGCGGCCCCGCCGACGTCCCGCACACCGCACGATCCCACGACCGCGTCATGCACCCCGCTGTGCAGCCGCAGCCGGCAGCCGGCCTGGTCGTCGTCACCCTCGCCAACCGCGAGAGCGACAAGCCCCGTGGCGGCTGCCGTCCCCACCAGGGCCAGGGCCTCCGACGGCTGCCGGATCTCCCCCCCATGTCCTCGACGTCCGGCATGCCCACCAGCGGTTACGGGGGCCGCCGCGTCAGGCGTAGCGGTGGCGCGGTGCGTGTGGGTCTTCCCAGCGGTCGGCGTGGGGGAGGCCGAGCAGGCGTACGACGTGCCGGAGTTCGGAGGGTGCGCCGGTGGCGCGGAGGCGTGCGGGGGCCTCGCGCACGAGCCAGGCGGCCAGTTCGGTCCGTACGTCTTCCGTTTCCTCTTCCGACCAGACGAACCACGACCGCCATGGGAGTGCGTCCTCCAGGAGGTCCCATTCCCACTCGTCGATCATGTCGGTGAGGTGCCGGTCGGCGACCGGGTGGCGCAGGTCCTCCCAGACCGCCAGCCAGGGGCCGATGTCGGCGGACGCCTCGGCGCACAGCGGGAGGAGTGCGTGCACGGGGACGGCGGGGTCCGGGGTGAGGAGGGTGTGGGCCCACCAGGCGTGCAGGAACTCCCGTACGGCCGCACGCTGCGGCGCGGGCCACTGCTGCCATGCGGCGCGGTGGAACGAGATGCCGACCTTGTCGATGTCGTACGCGTAGGCGCCGAGGCCGCCGGTCAGTACGCGGGCGAACTGCGGCAGGACGCGACGCAGCACGGCGCCGTGGTCGCTCCAGTCGGGTGCGCTCCAGGTGCGGTGCAGGAGGTCGAGGTCGAGTTCCGTGTCGGGGAGCTTCAGCAGGGCGAGCTCTTCCGGGCTGCCCCAGTGGCACTCGCACTGGGCCTCGTCGGCCCATCACGTGGTCGACGCCGACTGCCAGCGGCGTCGACATCCAGGGCGAGTCCGCTGAATGGGGCGGGTGGTCCGGGAACCGCGAGCGCAACCGCTCATAGAACCCGACTATCCGCTCATCCAGGTCACGGTCGGCGTGATTGACGGAGGTGCACCGCTCGAACATCGCACGCGCTGCCGCAGCATCAGCCGACGCGTCCATCGCCAGAACCGCAAGATCGAAACTCATGGGAACCATGCTCCACCCACTCCGCCGAACGGATCACTCCGGCCACCCCGCGAGAGGCTTCCGTCGGCGACCGGGGAACTGCGTGACGTGTGACCCGGGGAGTCACGTGACCGTCCAGACGGAGTCCTTTTCCAGCTCAATGGGGCTTGGGAAGACGACTGTCGCGGTCGTACCCAACAGCTGGAGCGGCAGGTGGCGGTGACGCACCGGGGAAATGTACGAAGCGGAGACGCCCGGTGACTGGCTGCAGGGCCACCGATCTCACCCGGCCCTGGGATCCGTGGCCCTGCGGGCACAGCAATACCGTTTCGGAGGTGTCCGCGTACGTGCGGCCTGCCCGCCGGTTCCTCCGAAGCCGCGATCGCGTGTTTCGGAGGAGGGGCACGTGGCATCGTCCAGCCGTACACCGCCTCCCAGTTCCCCGGCGCGCCGTGCTTCCTGGTCGCTGACGCGGTGGCGCAAAGGCCAGTTCCCTCCCGGGCTCATCCTGGACGGTCTCGCACGCACACTTGATCCTGAGGCCGAGACCCTCCCGTTCTCGCCCCGGACAGTTCCTGCGGTATAGTGGATCTTGAGCTCGCGGCCCGGACGGTGGTTGTGGAGCCTGGCGTTGGTGGTCCAAGGAAAGACATCCCACTTCCCGTGGGGGAATGCAGGTGCAAGGCCTGCCCAGCGCTCGATCAAGGCCCCGGCCTCCTCACGGAGACCGGGGCCTTTCGCCGCTGGGGGACCTCCCGCACAGCGCCTCTGATCGCCTCTCGCGTCGTGCCTGCGCAGGGTCCCCGATGAAGCCGACGACTCCTGTAGCTGCACAGCCTCTTGCCGAGGCCGTGACCAGGCCGCTGCTCCGGTCCGAGGAGCGCCCTCAGCGCGCGCTCAGCCAGTTGTCGAGCGAGGGAGAAGGCCGGCCGCGGGCCCCGCGTCCATCACACACGATGCGTCGTCGAGGCCACACCTTCGGGGCCCATGTTCTGACTTCGGTACGGCCGTTGTCCGGCTGACGCCACAAATTAGGGTGGTCCCATGGATCTACAAGGCGACCTTTTGAAGCACCCGCACGATGCCTACCGGCATTTGCGTGACACCGCGCCGGTACAGCGCATCGCAGGGCCCACCGGCGAACCGGCATGGCTCGTCACACGGTACGAAGACGTACGCTCAGCCCTTGCGGATCCGCGGCTCTCCCTCGACAAGACCAACGCCGCAGAAGGCTCGTACCGCGGCTTGTCCTTGCCGCCGGCCCTGGACGCCAACCTCTTGAACATGGATCCCCCCGACCACACCCGCATCCGCAAGCTTGCCGGCAGGGCCTTCACGCCCCGCCGCATGGACGCGCTGCGCGCCCCGATCCGGCGGACCGCGGACGGCCTGCTGGACGTGCTCGGCACGGAGGGTCGAACCGACCTCATCGCCGCATACGCCGCCCCGCTGCCGATCACCGTCATCTGTGACCTCCTCGGGATCCCGGACGACCATCGCAAGGACTTCCGCGCTTGGACCAACGAGCTGATCGCGCCGGACCCCAACCGCCCACAGGCAGCCAAGCAGGCGATCGGCGCCATGCTCGCCTTCTTCACCGAGCTGATAGCGCACAAGCGCCGGCACCCTGCAGCCGACCTGCTCTCCGACCTGATCGAGGTTCGCGACAGCGACGGCGACCGGCTCAGCGAGGACGAACTGACGTCGCTCGCCTTCCTCATCCTCGGCGCCGGATACGAGAACACCGTCCAGCTCATCGGAAATGCCGTGCACGCACTCCTGAGCCATCCCGAGCAACTGGCACGCCTCCGCACGGATCCGTCGAAGATTGCCGAGGCTGTCGAGGAACTGGCGCGCTACGAAGGGCCCGCGCTCCTGGGGATCCGCCGTTTCCCCACCGAGGACGTGACGATCGGAGACGTCACGATTCCTGCGGGGGAAACCGTTCTGCTGTCGCTGTCCGCGGCCAACCGAGATCCCGCCCGCTTCTCCCACCCCGACCAGCTCGACGTCGACCGCGATGCCTCCGGGCACCTGGCACTGGGACACGGCATCCACTACTGCCTGGGTGCACCGCTGGCCAGGGCCGAGGTCGAGATCGCGCTGGCCGCACTCCTCGACCGGTTCCCCAGCCTGACTCTGGCCGAGCCCGAACCCCGGTGGCGACCGTCGATGCGTGCCCGTGGGCTGCTCGAACTGCCAGTGGAGTACAAGACCGCGCGGCCGCCCGCGTAGGAACGGCATGCTGCCGCCGCTCCTGAAGTGAGTGGGCTACCACCTCCACGTCTTCAGCCCGCAGCCCGACCTGGAGGTGGAAGGAACTGTTCGGGTGCGGGACGAACCGCAGCCTTCCCCCGGCGAGGTGGAGGGCTTCACGGAAGTCGGTCTTGAGTCTGAGACCGGGATCCTGGTGAACGGCCAGCTCGCGTTCGGACCTGCGGCGGGAGGGGCTCTTGCGAGGTCGGGCGTCTACGAGGCACACGGCTCATGGACCGGTCGGACCGCCGCTGCCGAATACTACGAGCATCCGCTCCGCCACCACCCCGCTACGTCGAACGCACCGGCCAACTTTCAGGAGCACCGCAGTGCACCCCGCCGTGGAAGCCCTCGTCGACCTCGTACCTCCGCAGCAGGAAGCAGCCCCTCGTGACTGGCCGGCCGTCCACAGCCGACTCGGCCATGACCTGCCCGAGGACTACCGCCAACTCGTCGACACCTACGGCGGAGGCTTGTTCGACGAGGTGATCTGGATCCTGGAACCCGACTGCGAGGACAAGGAATACGATCTCTTCGCCATGATCCAGGAGCGTGCCGAAGTACATGAGCGGCTGTGGGAGAAGGACCGCGGCGAGCCCAAGCCGGCACAACTCGCGAAGCCCGCCAGGAGCCTCGTGCCGTTCGCGCACATCGAGGGCACAGGTGCCTTCCTGTACTGGCTCACCCAAGAGGGCCAGGACCCCGCCGACTGGACGGTGATGGCCGATGCCGGGCGGGGACCGGAATGGGAGCACTACCCCGTCTGCTGCGCACGGTTCGTCAAGGCGGCCCTGACCGGCGAGATCCGCTGCAACATGTTCGACGAGGTGCTCCCCACCGACAACCACACCTTCGAACCGACCTGAGACTTCCTCTGGATGGCGGTTCTGCGGTCAACGCCGGACAGCAGGCCCCGCTCGAAGCCGACGGCTTCCGGGACGGGCGTGCCGCCGAACCCGAAGGGGACTTTCACCGTCGCCGGTCGCCGGTCGCCGGTCGCCGGTCGCCCATGGCCCGTCACGTGGACAACCGCCCGACGCAGTGCGTCAGTAGCCGGTGCCGCGCTTGACCTGGGTCCGCTCGATGCTGTGGGCCGCCCCCTTGTCGTCCAGCGTGCGGCATGCGTCGGCGATGTCCTGGGTCAGGCGGTCGACCTGTTCGCGGCTCAGGGTCTCCTTGACCAGGGCGCGCAGGATCTTCACCCGTTCGGCGTTGGGCGGGAGGGTGTAGGCCGGCACCATCCAGCCCCGCTCGGCCGAAAGCTGCCAGGCGATGTCGGACTCGTCGTACGCGTGCTTGCCGGCGAGCCGGAAAGCGACCAGCGGCAGCTGCTCCAGGTCGCTCCCGATCACTTCGAAGCGGCCGCTGTCGCGCAGGTTGTCCGCCAGCGCGCGGGCGTTCTCCTGCATCGCCTTCATGACGTAGGTGTAGCCCTGGCGGCCGAGCCGCACGAAGTTGTAGTACTGCGCGAGCACCATCGACGCACCGGTGGAGAAGTTCAGCGTGAACGTCGCGTCGGTCTTGCCCAGGTAGTTCTCGTAGAAGACGAGGTCCTTGGCGAGGTCGGCCTCTTCGCGGAAGATCAGCCATCCGATGCCGGGGTAGACCAGTCCGTACTTGTGTCCCGAGACGTTGATCGAACGGACCTGCTCCAGCCGGAAGTCCCATTTCGAGTTCGGGTAGAGGAACGGCCAGACGAAGGCGCCGCTGGCGCCGTCGACATGGATCGGAATATCGAGGTCCCGCTTCTTGCGAACGTCCCGCAGGAGCTTGTCGATCCCGACGACGTCGTCCTTGTGGCCGGTGAAGGTGGTGCCGAGGACGGCGACGACACCGATCGTGTTCTCGTCGAGGCGGGGCTCGACGTCCTCCGGGCCGATCGTGTACTTGTCCTCGGCGAGCGGCACGATCCGCGGCTCGACGTCGAAGTAGCGGCAGAACTTCTCCCACACGACGTGGACGTCACCCCCGAAGACCAGGTTGGGCCGGTCGGTCGAAAGGCCGGCTGCCTGGCGGCGCTCGCGCCACTTCCACTTCAACGACAGCGCGCCGAGCATGATCGCCTCGGAGGAGCCCTGGGTCCGGCATCCGGTCGTCCGGCCGGGCGCGTGGAAGAGGTCCGCGAGCATGCGTACGCAGCGCTGCTCGATCTCGGCGGAAATGGGGTACTCGGCGTGGTCGATGAAGTTGCGGTGAAGGTTCTCGGCGATCAGCCGTTGGGCCTCCGGCTCCATCCACGTGGTGACGAACGTGGCGAGGTTGCGCTGCGGGTCGCCCTCCATGGCGAGGTCCACATCCACGAGCCGCATCGCGTCCGTCGCGGCCATGCCTTCTTCGGGGAAGGTCTCCGAGGGAGCGGGCACCGTCAGGAATCGGTTGCCGAACAGAGCCGAGTCGTCGCGCTTGGTCATGTCTCGATTCAACAGCGCCGGAGCCTGCCGGGGTCGAGGGACACACCGCGAGGCCGGTGACACCGTCACAGACGGGCCAGTCGCGCGGCGAGGAGACCTGGAACAGGCCGCCCGCACTGTCCGGACCGGCGGGCCCCGCACCTCCTGGGCTCAGTCGCGGCCGCCCGTCCCGCCGTCGAGGGCGGTGATCCGGGCTCCGCTCGCGAGCCGGGCCGTCAGGGACACGGGGGCGTCCGTCGCGCCGACGGGGGCCACGAGGCTGCGGCCGCCGGTCTCCGCACGGACGGTTCCGCTCGCGGTGATGGCGGTGACTTCCCGGCTGCCTGCCGCGAGCAGGTACCAGTGGCCCGCCGGGGAGCGCCAGCGGGTGCCCGCGAGCAGGTGCTGGCCGAAGCGGCCGCAGGCGGCGGTGGACCGGGCGCGGGCGACTTCCTGCGGTGGTCCGGAGGGCGGGCGCAGCTGGACGAGGACGTCGCCCGGGCCGGCCCAGCCGGAGGCGCGGGTGCAGCTCCAGACGGCCCGGCCCGCGCCGTCCGGGAGGTCGGAGTCGGCGAAGTCCCAGACGTTGACGGCCCGCACCCCGCCCCCGCTCAGGGTGCGCAGTCCGCACGCGCCGGCCGCCCAGGCGGTGCGGGCCGCGGCTCCGGTGGCCTCGCGGGGCTGCCGGGCGGGCACGGCGCCGGGGCCGTCGGGCAGCGGGGTGTAGGTGAGGTGGACGGGGGTGAGCGTGCCCAGGTCGGTCAGGACGAAGGAGTGCTTCTCCACGATGCGGGCGGAGGAGGTGAGTTCGACGACGGGCCAAGCGCCGCAGCCCCCGCTCCCACTCGGTACGGGGACCGGGGCGGTGACCCCGTCGGCGGCGATCGTGAGGGGCCGGGCGGTGTCGGCGGCGCGGAGCAGGTCGCGGGTGCCGGCGGAGGCGATCCAGGGCGCGAGCAGGTAGCGCGCGGCCGTGCCGTCGGGGGTTCGGGTGAGGGTGAGGGCGGCGGCGGTGGTGACGCCCGCCTCGTCGGTGCGGGCGACGTCGAGGGTGCGCGTTCCGCGCGGCCGCCCGGCCGATTCGGTGTAGCGCGCCACGCGGTCGCCCTCGGCGTCGAGCAGCAGCACCACGGCCGTCGCCCCCGGGTCGCCGGGCACGTTCCCCGCGTACAGCAGGTGGGGCGGGTGCGCCGGCGGTTCGGCCGGGGTGCCCGGCGCGGAGGTGGTGCGGACCCCGCCGGGCCGGGCCGCCCAGGCGCCCAAGGCGCGGGTGAGCAGTGCCCGGTCGGCGGTGCGGTCGCCCCGGGCGGGCCAGGCGGTGAAGTCCACCCGGGCGGTGTCCGCCCACGCCTCGGCCGGTACGCGGGCCAGTCGCGCGGGATCCAGCACCCCGGCGGCGACCGCTCCGGCGGCCGGGACCGCCTGGCCGCGCGGGGGCGAGCCGCCGGCGACGAGGACTCCGGCGGCCAGGACCGCCACCACGGCGGCGGCCCACGCGGCGCGCACCCGCCGGCGGCGCCGTAGCAGATCGGTGGGACGGGCGCTGACCACGCTGGCGTCGAACCCGGGGTTCAGCAGGGCGGCCGGCAGGGGCGCGCCAGGGGCCACCGCCCGCGCCGCGCGTACCGCCTCCTCGGGCCCCGCCGCGCCGGCCGCGCCGAGCAGCCGGGTCACGTCCTCCTCGGCCAGTCCGTCCAGCCGGTGCAGCACGAAAGCGGCCCGGACCGACCCCGGCGCCGCCCCCAGCAAATCCGCCGCCTCGTCGATCCCGCCCGCCGGGGGCCACAGTCGCAGCCCCCACACGAAGGGCGGTGCGGGGAGCCACCGGATCCGGGTCGGCAACCCCCTGGCCGCGCCCGCCGGAGCGAGGGCCGCGCGCAGGACCCGTACCCGCAGCTCCTCCAGGGTGCCGCCCGGTGCGTCCGGATCGCGGCCGCCGCCCGCGCGGGGCAGGGCCTGCTGGACGGCGCGGTGCGCGAGGAGCACGCGGGTGTGCCGGCCGAGGGAGGGCGGGAGGGTCAGGTAGGCGAGGCGCACCAGGCGCGGATACTGCTCGACCAGGACGGCCTCGGCCCGCTCGACCGCCCCGCGCGCGGAAGGTGTCGCGGACGCGGACGAGGGCGAGGCGCCGTCAGGCTGGGAACCGGATCGCGGTGTTGTGGCCACGGCCCGTCAAACGAGTGAATCTTGGGATGGTCACACGCCCTCGTCGGGGGCGCGTACCTGCCGCCGCCCGATTTCCGACTGGTTTGCGGAGACGGAAGAATGCGTCGATCACATGGCGCACGCTGGAAGGACGTCAATTGCCATCGGACATAAGCACGTTTGCCACCCCGTCATCCGAACGCCCGCCCTCCTCCGTACCCACCGACTGGGCGGCCGTCGAGCACTGGCTCGGGCTGCGGCTGCCGGCTGACTACAAGCGGCTCGCGGACCGGTACGGTCCGGTGGACTTCGGTGAGTACGTGTGGATCCACGTGCCCTGCGTCCAGCGGGACCGCTTCGACTACGGCGAGTGGCTGCGTACGACGCACCGGCAGGCGCGGATCGAGACACGGGGGCTTCCCGAAGCCGAGCGGCCGGTGTTCCACCCCGAGCCCGACGGCCTGTTGGCCTGGGGCTGCACCAGGGGCAGCGACGTGTTGTTCTGGGACACCTCGGCCTCCGCCGACCCCGACCGGTGGACCGTGGTCGTGCAGCACTCGGGGGCGGTGCCGGGCAGTGGCCTGCTCCGGTGGCACCGGTACGACCTGACGCTCACCGACTACCTGCGGCACACCGTCCGTGACACCTGGGAGCTCCCTTCTCCTCCCGGCCCGCTGATGGGCCCACTGCCGGGTAGCGTCGCGCGGACCGCCTTCCTCCCCGACGTCGAGGCGTGGATCCCGCCCGCGCCGGTCCCGCCTCGGCTCACCGAGGACGAGCGTCGCATCGCGCTGGAGACCGGCATCGGTTCGGACGGGCTACGGCTGCTGTCGCCGCCACCTGAGCGGCCGTACCTCGGCAACGGCTCCTGGGAGGGACTGTTCGCCGAGCTGGGTACGCGGCTGCCGGGGGAGTACGTGCGGCTGATGGACGGATACGGCGCGGGTATCTGGAGCGAGTGGCTGCGTTTCCACACCCCGCTCCGGGTCGGCGAGCGGCGCTTCCTCACGCACGTCGAGGACACCGCGGACGCCTACCGGGAACTCAAGGACGGCGACACCGACGCCACCTGGTACCCGCTGGCCGTCTGGCCCGAGCCCGGCGGCTTCCTCCCCTTCGCCAACTCCATCGACGGCGACTACCTCGGCTGGCTCACCGAGGGCGAGGATCCCGACACCTGGCCGCTGATCGTCTGGCCCCGCCACGCGCACCAGGGACCGCCACTCGACGGCGGCCTGATCGACACGCTCCTCGCCTGGCAGCGCGGCACGTTGGTCACGCCCGGGTTCGCCACCCTGGACGAGGACGACGACCCTGTCGAGTTCGCCGGCTTCCGGTCCTGGGACGACCGCGCCTACTGGTGAGGCCCCGGCCGGTGACCGCCCGTTGCCCGTTCGGCCGGTGCGCCGGGACCACAACCGCACGGCTGACGCCCTTCACGGGTATGCGTTCGCGGGTACGCGCCGTCCGCCGCGGTCGCAGCCGCACAGCGCGGTGGATCGCCCCGCGGATGCGGGTTCCTACGCAGACATGGCCGGGGGCAGCGGTTCTCGGGCCGCGTGCCAGGCACGCGGAAGGGCGGTCACGCCCGTGCGAGCGGCGATCACCCCGCCCACGATGGCGCACGTCGTGTCGATGTCGCCGCGCCCGGCGACGGTGAACCACAGGCCCTCGTGCAGGTCGTCGAGGTGCCCCGCCGCGCACCAGAGGGCGTAGGGAACGGTGTCGGGCCCGGACATCCGGTAGCCGGAGCCCAGGACCTCCGCGGCATGCCGGACCGAGGTGTGCTCCGGCATCCGGGCCGCGATCCGCACCCCGGACCGGACGTCGCCGACGGGCAGCCGTTCGGCGACGGCCCGGAGGAAGTCCGGCCGCGCCGGGGCGGCCCCGCCCCGGCTGCGCGTGGCCAGCGCCGCGGCCACGGCGACCGCCACCGCCCCCGAGACGGCCTCCGGGTGGTGGTGTGAGACCGCGCTCTGGCCGGCGGCCTGCTCGGCGACGGCGTCGAGATCGGCGGCGAGCCAGGCGCCGAGCGGGGCGACGCGCATGGCCGCACCGTTTCCCCAGGAGCCCTGGCCGTCGAACTGCACAGTGACCACGTCCCGCCAGGGCTCGCCCGCGCCGATCCGGCGGAGCACGTCGTGCATCGAAGCTCCGTAGCCTCGGTGCGTGTCGTCGGCGTAGGCCTCGGCGAGGCGCAGGGCGAGGCGGTCCTTGTCGACGGTGCCGCCGCCCTCGGCGAGCTCCCGGACGAGAACGAGCGCCTGTGCGGTGTCGTCACTCCACCGCCACAGCGGCTCCTGAGGCAGGAGCCGCGCCTCCAGGGCGGCCGGGCCTTCGCGGCGCAGGATGCCGAACCAGCGGTCGCCGAAGGCATCCCCGAAGGCGAGCCCGGACAACGAGTCCAGCGCAGCTGTGGGCAAGTCGATCATCGGAGCAGTATGGCAAGGAGAGCGTGCCCCTGACATTTCGATTTCGCCTCGCGATCCGCTGGTGGATCACCGTGAACCGGGCCGGGCTCGGCCGGGCCGGGAGCGCGGGGGACCGGCCCCGGTCAGGGGACGCGGTGCGGCCGGCTGCGTCGCGCGCAGCGGCCGCCGGGGGCCTCGGCCCGAGCATGGGCTGCGTACCGGCCAGGCACGGCGGGTGTCAGCCGATGTCGTCCGGGTCGTAGACGTCCTTGTCGGCCGGGACGTCCACCTGTACGGGCCGGTTGATGTGGGTGAAGGCGAGATCGATCGCGTCCGGGCCGCTGGTGGTCGCCTTGAGCAGGAACGGTTCGCCCTTGGTGGCCACGAGGAAGACCCCCTGCATCGTGTTGACCGTGACCGCTTCCCGTCCGTCGGTCTCGGTCAGCGCGCCCTTCTCCGCGTCCGGGACGCTGTACATGTCCCGGAGCAGGCCGTCCCGGTCGCACAGGTTGGTCAGTCCCTTCAAGGAGGGGTCCGAAGCCTCCATGCGCATCCAACGGCCCGACATCTCCTTGCGGGCCGGGCCCGCCTGTTCCTCGGGCATGCCCTGCGTCTGGGCGAGGACGAAGGCCTCGTCGCCGCGGAGGAACGCGTGATCCCGGGTGCGGACCACTTCGATGTTCCCGCCGCTCTGGGTCGAGAGGGTGCCCTTGCATTCGCCGGTTCCGCTGATCGACAGGTTCACCTGCGTGGATACGCCCTGGCTGGAAGTCGTGCCGCTGACGGTGAACGTGGACGCGCCGGCGGTGTGCACCGTGGCTCTCTCAGGTGGGGGCAGCGGGTCGGAAGGAGAGTACGGGCGTCCGCACAGCGGCCCCACAGCGGGTCGAACTGCCGATGAGCCCACACCGTCGCCGCACGAACCGTGCCGGGGCGGGAGCTGGGTCCGGCCTGCGGGTCACAACCTGCCACCGGGGCACGTCCCGCCGCCGGTCTTTTCGTGGGTACTGCACGGCGGGGGGACCGGCCGGATTCGAACCGGCGTCCTCCCCTCTTGCCAAGAGGGCGCGTCTACCTCTGCGCTACAGCCCCCCGCCGTGGTATGTGCACCTTATGCGCTCATGTCACAAGCCCCTAATGGGTTTTCGAGCGTGCCGTTCGTGGGCCGCCGTCCGGGGTTCGTAGCGTTCGGGCGGGTCCCGCCAAGGAGCCCTTCCGGAAAGCCCACAGGGCCCAGGGCCCCGTTGAAGACCCGCCGACCCGTCCCTCCGTCAGCTCATGAGGTCGCACCACGAACGGAGTAACGATGCCGGACGACGACGCAGCGCTGACCGACCTCGTCCGGGCGCAGCGCGACACCGCCGGCTGCGTCGGGCTTCACAGCTGGGCGGAAACCGCTGTCGAACCCCTCGGGTCGCGGGCCCGCTCGACGGGATCGGGCAGGCCGGTCTGCCGTTGTAACCGGGGGTTCTGGTGCTCCTGTGGTGAACCCCACGCTGTGGTGGGCCGGCCGGGGTCGTAGCCTGCGGCCATGAGTGATGACCTCTCCTTGACTCCGTCCGAGGCCTTCGAGCTGCTGTTGGCCGGCAACCAGCGGTTCACCGCAGGTACGCCCGAGCACCCGAACCAGGACGCGGCGCGGCGCACCGAGACCGCGCCCGCTCAGCGCCCGTTCGCCGTCCTGTTCGGCTGCTCCGACTCCCGGCTCGCCGCCGAGATCATCTTCGACCGTGGGCTGGGTGACCTCTTCGTGGTCCGCACCGCGGGCCATGTGGCGGGTGCGGAGGTGCTGGGCAGCATCGAGTACGCGGTCAGCGTGCTCGACTGTCCCCTGGTCGTGGTGCTGGGCCACGACACGTGCGGTGCGGTGGCGGCCACCCGTGCCGCCCTGGCCGACGGTGTCGTTGCCACCGGATACGTACGAGATGTCATCGAGCGTGTCACGCCCAGTGTCCTGGCGGCCCGTGCCGCCGGACTCACCGAGGACGACGACATCATCGCCGAGCACATACGCCACACCGTCGAGTTCCTCCTGGACCGCTCCCGCGTCCTCGCCGAGCAGGTCGCCGCCGGCCGGGTGGCCGTGGTCGGTCTGTCCTACCGGCTGGCCGACGGCAGCGCCCGGGTCGTCACCACCCGCGGCCTGCCGCAGGAAGCGGCCGCCTGAGCAGAGCTCGCCCAGGCCTCTGCCCGGGCCGGAGCCGTGATGCTCTGCGGGCCGCCGCCCGAGCGAAGCCTCTGCACAACCCCGGCGCGGGCCGCCGTGTGTCCGAGGCAGGTCCGTGTACCCCCGCAGAGGTGCGTCTTCCCTCGCGTAGCCGTACGTGGCGGCGACGAGCCCCCACATCCGCCACCGCATGACGGCCGCTCCGTCCGGGCGAGCCGTCATGCGGATCCCGGCCGTGCCGGGCCTTCGACGCCCGCGACAGACCCCCGTCCCGCGCAGGCCGAGCCGACTAGAAGGGGAGGTAGTAGCTGAGTACGTCCGCGGTCAGTGGAGGGAAGAGCACCTCGAACAGCTCCTCGTCGGCGGAGTAGACGTCGGGGCGGATCCGGGTCAGTCCTTCGATTCCGTGCGGGCCGAACAGCAGAGCGGCCAGGTGGTCGGGCGCCACCCCCGCGCCCTTGACCGCTCCGGGCGACTGGATCGGGCCGCCGGTGACGACCTCACCGAGTCCGTCGGCGAGAACGGGAATCCGGTGGTGGGCGCCGAAGGTGGAGAGGACGATGTCTCGGCCGGTGCGGTCGATCCCGGCCGCGGTGAGGCGCTGCCAGAACAGCGGACGCAGCCTGTCGAGCAGTGCCGCGGCATCCGGGATGCGGATGTAGTACTGCTCCGCGTTGCCTCGCGGCTCGTGGTCGAGGAACTCCTGCCACGCGTCGCCCGTCACGGTGCCTGCCCGATGGACGATCCGTAGCGGGTCGTCGCCGGATGCCAGAGCGGCGACGCCGCTCAGGAGGTTCCTTGCCGCCGCCTCGTCGCGGGCCGCCGCCTCGGCCAGGAGCATCTCCTCACCGGGAGGCGTGGTGCGCGCGGTGGCGATGATCGTGTCGGCATGCTCGAGAACCCAGAGGTTGCTCGACTCGTGGTCCAGGAGCCATCGCCAGCATGCCGCGGAGTGCGGCATGGTCACATCGAACCCGCTCTGGGCCGAGCCTTGCAGGGCAGCCATGGCGGGGATGTCCGAGGGCCGGGCGGCACGGAGCGTGCTGCTTCCTTCGGCAGGCGGCGCGGCCTTCACGTTCAGCACCTGCGGTATGTCGATGGCGTACTCGTAGCCGAACCGCCGGTAGAAGTAAGGGATTCCGATCATCGCCTGGACGACGTGGCCACGGGCAGCGGAACGCTCGTGAGCCCAGTGCATCAACGCCCGTACGAGCCCCCGCCCCTCGTACTCGCTGTCGGTGGCGACCAGTTCTACCTGGCCGGCGGGCAGCCGGACACCTCCGATGTGCACCTCCTCGTCGAGGAGCGTCGCGGTGGACACGATCCGGTCGCCGTCGACGACCACGGCACAGGCGGACCAGCCCGCGTCGGGGTCGGTGACGACCAGCCGGTGGTCGATGGCGTCGTCCGGCTCGCCCCGCTCGGACAGGAGCGCGCCGATCTGGTCAAGATCCGCGGGCCTCGCCTCTCGCAGGGTGAGGCCGTCGGCCAACGAAACAGGGACGGAAGAAGCGTCGGTCATGATCACAGCCAGACTGTGGCATCGCCCGGCCATGTCGGCCAACACGTTTTTCGCGGCTCGTCGTCAGCGCCGAGGGGGGCAACGGTCGAAGGTGTCCGGCAGGTAACCCGCCGGCCCAACCCCCGCCCGTTCTCTTCCTATGAGACTGCCCCTCAGGTTCCCCGCGTCGCCGGTACGATCCACGGATCCACCTCGGGCGGTGAGGGCCGACCGGGGTGCCCAGTGAGGGGAACCATCGTGAATCGCACCTCCGTCAGGGCTGCCCTTGCCGTGGCCTTGGTCCTGACCGCGGCAGCTTGTAACGGCGGCAACGACGACAAGCCCAAGACCACTACCACCGCCGCCGCCGACGGTACGGGGCCGTCCCCGTCCGCCTCGTACACGACCGACTCCTGGACGAGGGGCAGAAGCGGTTCCTGACCGTCGTATGGAAGTACACGCCCAAGCGGTCCGAGATCTCCGCGATGTCCGCGCAGGACCTGAAGGCCATGACGGAGACCTACGCGGCCGAGTGCTCGGGCCGTCGCAAGGACCGCGAGCAGTCGCTCAAGGGCTCCCCGACCGGGCAGAAGGTCACTCCGGAACAGTTCACCGAGGTCCTGAACGCCTGGGACGAACTGTGCGGCATCAAGCCGGGCGCCCGCGAGGAACTGCTGAAGCACGTCAAGATCTCGAACGGGCACGTCGACCCGGACTACGGGGGCGGCCCGGTGTATCTGTACGACCTCTCGATCACCAATCTGGGCAAGGACACGGCCGATTACCGCGTCACCATCGAGGCGTACGACAAGGACGGCGACTTCCTCGGCGAGCAATCCGGATTCGCCGAGCGCCTCGGCCCCGACAAGACCAACCGGCAGCCGGAACAGCTGATCGTCCCGAACGGGGTCTCCAACGGCACCATCGCGGACATCGCCGACCTCAAGGTCACCGATGTGGAACGCGTACCCGGCGGCACACTGCTGCAGTAGGCCGCGACCGACGTCCCCACTCCCGCTCCACCACCGATCGGCAAAGGCCCGCCTCCAGGCCGGAGGCGGGCCGTCAGGTCAGCCGGTGAAGGCCTCCACGAGGGTCCAGAGGGCGAGGCCCGCCATGCAGACGGCGCCGATGCGTTGGACGGTCTTCAACGGCACCTTCTTCGCGATGAACTGTCCGGCCACGAGGGCGAGTGCGGAGACGGACATCAGGGCGGCGGCCGAGCCGATGGCGGTCGGAAGCCAGCCGTTGGAGGCGGCGAGGTTGGCGGTGGTGATCTGGGTCAGGTCACCCCACTCGCTGATGAAGACGGCCATGAAGGCGGTGGTGTAGACGGGCCAGAAACCCGTCACGATCTTGCCCCCGCCCTCTTCCTCGTCGTCGTCCCCGCCCCGGAGCAGTACGAACGCACCGAAGGCGAACAGCGCGGCGGAGACCAGTTTGACGGCCATGGTGGGCAGCAGACTGAGCAGGCTTCCGGCGCTCACCGCGATGGCGACGTGCACGATGAAAGCGGTCGAGGTGCCGAACCATACGTACAGCGGGCGCATGCGGGTGCCCATGGCCAGCGACGCGAACATGGTCTTGTCGGGGAGCTCGGCGAGGAAGATCAGCCCGAAGGCGGTGAGGATCGCCACAGGGTCGAAGGACATTCCGGGGTCTTTCTGCAGGGGCCGGGCCGCCTGCTCCTTCGACGCCCGACCTGGGCGATGGGAAGAACCATTCGGCCCGGCACGACGAAGCGGCCCGCACGGTGATGCGGGCCTGGTCATGCCGTAGCCGAAGGTCTCGTCCACCCCGTATGCGGGGCCCGATGGCCGGGAAGCCCGAGGGCTTCCAGTGTGTCGACCAGCGGTATCGCAGGACTACTCCCCTTCGCTCCTCCTATCGTAGCGCCTGCCGGCCTCCTCGGATCCGGCGGGCACGCGGTCGCCCTCTCCCTGATCCGTGCCGAGCGCGGCTCACCGCTCGGCCGGGACCGTACGGGGCCTGAAACGGATCGGGGCCTGGAAGCGGGCCTTGCGGGCGGCACGGCGGAAGACCGTGAGGACGGCGGGGCCGGCCAGGCAGATGCAGACGAAGTTGGTGACCGCCCGGCCGGTGTCCCAGCCCAGCGAGGTGGCCAGGTCGAAGGCGAGGTAGCGCTGGAACTGCTCGGTGAAGGGCAGGCCGGGCAGGTAGGCGATCGAGCTGTTCGGGTCGAGGGAGAACGGCCAGAAGGAGAGGTTCAGCAAGAACCCGAAGAGGTAGCCGGAGACCGAGCCGTAGACGGCGAGCATGCCCACCTCCTTGCGACCGGAGGCCTTCGGGAGGAAGCCGGCGAGCATGCCGACGAAGGCGCAACCGAACATCTGGTAGGGCATCCAAGGGCCCACCCCTCCGGTGATGAGGGCCGAGGCGAAGAGTGAGGTGCAGCCCAGGGTGAAGCCGAAGCCCGGTCCGTACACCCGGCCGGCCGGCACGAGGATGAAGAAGACGGTCTCGATGCCGGCCGTGCCCGCTCCGAGCGGCCGGATGGCGGCGTTGACGGCCGACAGGACGCCCAGCATGGCCAGCGCCTTGGAGTTGATGCCGCCCTCGGCGATCTCCGAGATGACGACACAGAGCACGATGACGAGCAGGACACCGAAGATCAGCGGCGAGGTAGTTCGAGCCGAACTTCCCCGGCGCGACGAGGAACGGCCAGAAGAACGCGACGATGCCGAGGAAGGCCGCCATGGCGATGACGATTCCGGCCCGCGCGTTGATCCGGATGGCTGCGGCTCGTGCGGTCATCAGGCCGGGTCCGTCCCGTGGTCGGTGAGGGTGGCGGCCACCTGGGCGACCGTGAGGTAGGGGAGCGGGGCGAGGATCTTCGCGGTCTGCGGGGCGAAGGCGGGAGAGGCGACGATCACCTCGCCGGTGGGGCCGTCGGCGACGACGTCGCCCTCGGCCATGACCACGACGCGGTCGGCGGCGCGCGCGACGAACTCGACGTCGTGGGTGGAGATCACGACGGCCCGGCCTTCGGCGGCGAGGCCGTCGACGATGCGGATCAGCTCGTTCTTGGCCCGGTAGTCGAGGCCGCGGGTGGGCTCGTCCAGGAGCAGCACCCGGAGTGCGGCGGTCAGCTGGATGGCGAGGACCAGAGCCAGCTTCTGGCCCTCGGACAGGTCGCGGGGGTGGGTGGAGTCGGGGATGCCGGGTGCGAGCCGGTCCAGGACGGTACGGGCCCGGATCCCGTCGGCGGCCACCCCGGACTCGGCGTCGGCCTGATCCAGCTCCTGCTTCACGTTCTCCAGGTAGAGCAGGTCGGTGGGGGTCTGGGGAACGAGGCCGACGAGCTGCCGGGCCTGCGCGGCGGACACCTTCCGCGGGTCCACCGGCTTCGGTCCCCCTGGACCACCGACGGCCACCGAGCCCGCCCTACGCGGTCCGGACCCCTGGAGCGACCACAGCAGGGACGACTTGCCCGAGCCGTTGCGGCCCATCAGCGCGGTGATCTCGCCGCCGTGCAGGGTCAGGTCGACCTCGCGGACCGCCGGCACGCCGTGATACGTCACGATGATGCCGCGCGCTGCCAGGAGTTCCGGGCGATCCGGGGCCGGGGCGGGCCGGACCGGCGGGGGAACGGTGCCGACCAGCCGGGTGCGCAGGGGGGCCGCCGCCCGGCGGGCGTCACGGATCGAGAGCGGCAGCGGGTTCCAGCCCGCCACACGGCCCAGTTCGACGACGGGCGGTGCGATGGACGACGTCCGGAACACATCGGCGGGCGCACCGGAGACGACGCGGCCGTCACCGGGGAGGTGGATGACGCGATCGGCGTACTGGACGACGCGCTCCAGACGGTGTTCGGCGAGCAGGACCGTGACACCGAGGTCGTGGACCAGGCGGGTGACGCCGGCCAGGACCTCTTCGGCGGCCGTCGGGTCCAGCGCGGAGGTCGGCTCGTCCAGCACGAGCACCCGCGGGTGGGCGGTGAGGACGGAGCCGATGGCGACCCGCTGCTGCTGGCCGCCCGACAGCTCGTGCAGGGCGCGGTGACGCAGGTCGGCGAGGCCGAGCAGATCGAGGGTCTCCTCGACGCGCTTGCGCATCGTGGCCGGCGGGACGGCCAACTGCTCCATGGCGTAGGCGAGTTCCTCCTCGACGGTATCGGTGACGAAACCGTCGAGCGGGTCCTGGCCCACCACGTCGGCGAGTTCACGGGGCGGGTGGGCGGCGGTGTCGCGGCCGTCGACGAGGACACGACCGAGGAGGGTGCCGCCGCTGAAGTGCGGGACGAGCCCGTTCACCGCACCGAGGAGGGTGGACTTGCCGACGCCGGTGTGGCCGACGACCAGACAGAGTTCGCCCTCCTCCACGGTGAGGTCCACATCGCGCAGGACCGGCTCGGTCGTGTCCTCGTACTGGACGGTGACCCGGTCGAAGGTGATCACTTGGGTTCCTCGGTGCGCTGCGCAGGGACGATCGGGCGGGCCGGCGCGGTCGGGGGCGGTGCCAGGAAGCCCGCGGTGCCCGCGAGGAGGATCGCGGCGGCGGGTACGAGTGGCAGGGTGGGCCAGCTGAGCGGGTAGATCGACGGGTTGAGCTCGGCCGCGTCGAAACCGACATGGGTGAAGAGCAGGACGGCGGAGAGGACGCCGCAGCCGGCTCGGCCCATTCGGCGAAGTGCCACGGATCGGGCCGGTACGAGGTCCGGGTGATCCGGCGGCCCCCCAGACGCAGCCCGGCGAAGCACAGCACGGCTCCGGCGCCCATGGCAGGCAGCCCGAGCAGCTTCGGCGCGGTCGCGTCGAGCAGTTCGTAGGCCCCGGCGCACAGGCCGCACATGCCGAGCAGCATGAGGGCGCCGGTCAGGCGACGGGACCGCCGGGTGGCCGTGCCCGCGCGACCGTAGCCGCGGGAGTCCATGGCGGCGGCCAGGCGCAGGGACCGTTCGAGCGCATCCTCCAGGACGGGGACGATGATGCCGCGCAAGGCCCGGAGCCCCTTCGAGCGGCCTACCCGCAGGCGCTTGGCGCGGTGGACGCGCTGCACGCTCTGGACGAGCTGCGGGGCGACGGCGAGGGAGACGGTGACGGCGACCCCCAGCTCGTAGAGGGCACCCGGGAGGACGCGCAGCGCCCGTTTCGGATTGGCGAGGGTGTTGGCTGCGCCGATGCAGCAGAGCATGCAGGCGAGCCGTAGTCCGTCCGTCGCGGCGGAGAGCAGGGCTTCCAGGGAGACGGGCCCTCCGAGTTGGATGCCCGCGTACCAGTCGGGCGTGGGGATGTGCGGCAGGGAGAAGAGGAAGTGGTCGCGCGGGGTGATGCCGGTGGCGAAGACGGCGCGGAACAGCACGCGGATCGCGACGACCGTGAGCGCCAGGTACAGGTAGTACTTGAAACCGCGGGCCCAGGGCGCCTCGGTACGGCGCATGGTGGACGTACCCGAGCACCGCGAGGACGAGGAACAGCAGCAGCGGATTGTTGGTGCGGCTCACCGCCGTGGCCAGGGCCAGTGCCCAGATCCACCAGGCGACCGGGTGCAGGGTACGGGGAAGCCGGCGGCCGCCCACCTCCGGCGCGGGGCCGGAAGCGGGCGGGTCCGCCGTCTTCGCCGACGCGGTGGTACGTGACACCCGGCTACTCCGCACGACGGCGGCGCCTGGCCGCGAACACGGCGGCGGCGCCGATCAGCAGGACCAGCGCTCCGGTGGCGACGGCGGGCAGGTACGACCCGACGTCGTGCTGCGCGTCGGCGGCAGGCGCCGCTTCGACCACCTGGGGGCCGGGAACGGCCACGGCCGGAGCACCGGACGAAGGCGGCGCGGAGGGCGTGGGTACGACGCCCTCCGAAGGGCTCGCCGAGGCCGAGGGGCTTTGCGGAGCCGTGGGGCCGGGCGGCGGTGTCGTGGCCCGCGGGGCGGGCGGGGGCGGATTCTCCGGCCTGGGACCGGTGTTGACGTTCGGCGGCAGCGGCGCCGCCGTACGGGTGTCCTGGGGCGCGGGGCCCCCGGTCGGCTTGGTGTTCTTGGCGCGGAGCTGGTCGGGGGTGACCGTGGGTTTGCCCTCGGTCACCCCCGACGTTCGTCCCGCCGAAGATCCACAGGTCGACGCTGCCGGGCTTCGGCTTGTAGAGCATGGCGCCCAACTGGCTGTACTGCCAGGTGTTCTGCCCGGGATCGGCGTGCCAGTACGACCAGTACGCGGAGGCGGGCGGGGTCAGTACGCAGTCGTCCTGCTGCGGGGTCGGGTACTGCTTGCCCCCCTGGTGTCCGCTGTAGCCGATGCGGCAGATGAAGGCGGGACCGTCGTGGCCGGTGCCGGTGGTGGCCCAGCCGCCCTGGTTGAGGAGTTCGTAGCCGGTGGTGGGGGTGGTGCCGCAGGAGCGGTGGACGGGGCCGCCCCAGTGGCTGAAGTCCACGGCGAGTACGACCCCCGAGGCGGTGGTGCACTGCCCCATCGGCTGCGGCGCGGCGCCCGCCTGGGCCGCGGTCGCGGCGAAGGCCGCCACCGTCAGACCCGACGCGGCGGTGGTCCTGGCGAGGGCGCGCACGACGCGGTCACGGCTCATGCTCCCGCTCCCGTCCGGCGGCGGCGCTTCGCGGCGCGGGTGAGGCCCCAGCCGCCGAGGGTCAGTGCCAGCGCCGCGGCGGCGAGCGTGCCGACCTGGGCTCCGGTGGAGGCGAGAGGACCGCCACCGCCCCCGGAGCCACCCGTGGAGCCCGAGCCGCCGCCGTTCTCGCCCGGCGTCACGATGACGGGCGAGCCGTTGCCGCCGGAGGTGCCGCCGGAGGTGCCTCCGGACGTGCTGGGGATGGGCTCCGGGGTGGTGCCGCTCAGGTCGCGGGTCAGTGGTCCGAAGGAGATGCCGGTGGCGCCGCCGACGGCCTGGGTGGAGGCGCGGAGGTCGGAGCCGGTCTGGCCGCCAATCGCGACATGACCGCGTGCACGCACCGCTCCCGCACCGGAGAAGGCTGTGTCCGGTGCGTGGCGGATGCGCGGTCATGCGGGAAGTCGGACGGGAGGCTCCAGAGCACGAAGAGTTCTCTGTTACGGCAGCTTCAACCAGGGGCTCCTGTTGGCCAGGGTGGCGGTGTGGCTGCTGGTCCAGAAGATGGTCGTGTAGTTCCCGTAGGCCTTGCCGGCCTTGCCCTTGAAGTCCGGTGAGGTGAAGTGCTTGTTCGTCACGGCTCCCGCAGGACAGTCGTAGATCTTCTGCGACACGATTCTTGAGCCGCCGGTCTCCAACGTCTGGAGCATGATCTTGCAGGCGGGGTGCCCCGCGCGCAGGGTGACGTACGCGTCGGGTCGGCCGACGCCCGCCCTCGGGGCGCTGATGCAGGACTTCCAGTCGACGTAGCTGGAGCCGAAGCCCTCCGAGTACTGCCAGCAGCCGCCGCCGCTCGCCGCGTTCGCGGTGGGAGCGAATACCAGTGACGAAGCGAGGATCCCGGCCGCGCCGAGGAGGCCTGCGGTGGCCCGAGTGATCTTTGACATGCCCATTCCCCCATGGTGTATCTGTCGGGTGACGGATGGTCAGGATCGAAATTATGGGCCACCCGGCAAGCCGCCCACCGGAAGGGCCACGCTGTTCAGAGGTTGATTTGAGGAAGTTCGAGGAGGCGCGACCACGACCGCCTTGCCCCGCGACCGTGACGAGCGACGGAGTTCGGGACAACCGCGACGATTGCGGCCGCGCGATCGACACCGAGTCCTACGGCCCCGCCCGTGGCGGGGACGGCACGAGGTCCGCGGCGCAGCAGGAGACGAACCGGCGAGGATCGCTACCCCGAGCCGCCGCGTGGCCGGCCCAGCCGTGTCGAGCCACAGCTGGAGCCCCCCCGAACCCGCCGGAACACTCCACCGCCACAACCTGACCCGCCCCGGGGAAGGGGTGTACCTGGAGGTGTACCTGGATACACCCCTTCCTGCACCCACGTGCAAGGACGGCCCCCGACCCCGACCGGCAGAGTCGAACGCGGGGCGTGACCGCCGCGCCCCCAGCGACCCACGGGGAGGCCGGGCACCATGCCGGACCACAAGCAGCACCAGGACCGAACGCAGGCACAGCGGCCCGCACCGCGCAGTGGATGGGCGGCGCAGGCAGGGGTGTTCCTCGGCGTCGCCTTCCTGGCGGCGGGGCTGTGCGGGGCGCTCCAGCCCTCGACCGGCATACCACCCGAGGTGCTGCAACTGACCCAGTTCGGCCCCGCCCTCGCCGTGGCGGCCGTGGCACTGCTGTGGCCCGGCCGGATCAGGGACCGGCTCAGGGGAACGCTGCCCGCCCGCAGCAAGGGACCGGCATTCCACGCGACCCGGCGGCCGTCGTCCGCCAACCGGGCCGCCCTCCTCCTCACCCCCGCCCTGATCACCGCACTGTCCACCGGCGGCGCCGTGCTCACCTCCGGCTCCCTCCCCGTCACGAGCCCCCAAGCCCTCGCACACCCCCTCACCCTGCTCGTGACCGCCCAACTCATCGGTGCCTGTGCCGAGGAGATCGGATGGCGCTGCTACCTCCAGCCCCTGCTGCGCACCCGCTTCGGCCCGGTCACCGCCTCCGTCCTGGTCGGGACGGCCTGGGGCCTGTGGCACGTACCGGCCCTCACCCAGGGGCCGGTCCGCGCGGCCGGATTCCTGACAGCCACCATCGCGATGTCCGTGATCCTCGGCCTGGCCCTGGAACGCGTACGGAGCAACCGGCTGCTGCTCGCGGGCGGCTTCCACACCCTGGTCAACCTCGGGATGCTGTTCGTGACGGACGAGACGTCCCCGGCAACCACGCCGATGGTGGTCTTCGGCGCCGCCTGCCTTGCCGCAGCGCTCCCGTGGGTCGCCTCAGCCCGCCGGGCGGCGACCACGCCGGATAGGATCACCGCCGCAACAGCGGACGGACCGCGCTGATATGACGGAACCACGGGTGGGCATGGCACAGGGAGACGGAAGCCCCGGCATGGGCCTCAGGGCCGCCCTCGTCGACATCGGCCGCTGCCAGCTGCTCTCCCTCGCCGCGTTCGTCGTCGCAGGGGCCGGGGCTCTCGTGGTCGGGGCGCTGCTCCTCCTGCCCATCGGCATCGGCTTCCTCCTGCTCCCGCCCGCAGCGGTGGCCCTGCGCCGCATTTCCGACCGCTACCGCGACCGGGCCGCCCGTTGGACGGGAACCGTGATCAGCCCACCACGACCGCTCCCGTCCCGCTCGACCCCACCCGAGAACCCCACCGGCCGCCACCGGCAGGCCCGCGCCCTCCTCGGCGACGACGGGTTCTGGCACGACCTGCGCTGGGCCTGGGCGGAGCCGGCGACCGGCGCACTGCTCGCCGTCGTGCCCCTGGCCCTCGTCGAGTACGGCCTCTTCGGCGCGGCCGTACAGCCCTTCGTCTGGCGGCTGCTGGGCGACGGCAACTGGTACGCCTTCATCCCCGTCGACTCCACCCCGGCGATGCTCGCCGCGCTCCTGCTCGGCCTCGGATTCGTCGCCGCGGGACTGAAACTGGCCCCCGCCACCCTGCGCGTACACGCACGCTGGAGCCGACGCCTGCTCGCCGCCCCGCACACCACCGAACTCGTCCGCCGCATCGAACACCTCGCAGGATCCCGCGCCGACATCCTCGACGTCCAGGCCGCCGAACTGCGCCGCATCGAGCGGGACCTGCACGACGGGGCACAGGCCCGTCTCGTCGCTCTGGGCATGACCCTCGACGAAGCCACCCGACTTCTCGACCACGACCTCGCAGCCGCCCGTGTACTGCTGCACGAGGTTCGCGCCACCTCCCAGAGGGCTCTCCAGGACCTCCGCGAACTCGTCCACGGCGTCCTGCCCCCGATACTCGCCGACCGCGGGCTCGGCGACGCGGTCCGCTCGCTGGCCCTCGACAGCCACCTCGACGTGCGCGTCGAGACGGCCCTGCCCGGCCGGCTCCCGGCCCCCGTGGAATCCGCCGGCTATTTCGCCGTGGCGGAACTCCTCGCCAACGCCGCCAAACACTCCGGCGCCCCCGAGGTCCACATCCGCCTCAGCCACACCGACGGCGCCCTGCGCGCCACGGTCACCGACGAAGGCCGCGGCGGCGCCGACCCCGACGGAAGCGGGCTGCGAGGCGTACGCCGCCGCCTGGACCCCTTCGACGGAACCCTCGTCCTGCACAGCCCGCCGGGCGGCCCTACCACCGCGACCTTGGAGATACCGTGCGCGTCGTCCTCGCCGAAGACCTCTTCCTCCTCCGGGACGGGCTGACGCGCACCCTCCAGGAGCACGGATTCGAGGTGATCGCCGCGGTCGACAACGGCCCCGCCCTGCTCAGGACACTCCTCGAAGAACAACCGGACGTCGCCGTCGTCGACATCCGCCTGCCACCCACCTTCACCGACGAGGGCCTCCAAGCAGCCCTGGCAGCACGCCGATCAAGGCCGGCGCTCCCGGTCCTCGTGCTCTCGCAGTACGTCGACCAGCTCTACGCCCACGAACTCCTCGCCGGGGGCCACGGCGCGATCGGCTACCTCCTCAAGGACCGGATCACGCACACCACCCAGTTCATCGACGCGGTACGCACGGTCGCCACGGGCGGTACGGTCATGGACCCGCAGGTCATCGCACGACTACTGGCCCGCAGCGACGCCCGGGGCACCACCGCCCAGCTGACACCGCGCGAACTGGACGTACTGGCCCTGATGGCCGAGGGCCGCTCCAACGCGGCCGTGGCGCAGACCCTGTTCATCAGCGAGAGCGCCGTCGCCAAACACACCGCCGCCATCTTCACCAAACTCCGCATCGAACCGTCCGCGGACGACAACCGCCGGGTGCTGGCCGTTCTGGCCTACCTCAAACGCTAGGGCCTGTCTTTCAGATCATGCCGGGCCACCGGCATGCCGGAGGCGCCTCGCACCGTGGTGACGCCGGAGCGCCGTACCGTGCGCGGGGATGGGCCTGGCCGCGTCCCGGGCCAGGGCCTCAGGCGGCGAACGGGTCGGCGTGGCCGGGCAACTGCTGCCCAGGGCGCAGGAACCGTTGGTTGCCCTGTTCGTCGCGCACCGCGAGGAACCCGACGGCCGTCAGCCGCTGGGCGATCTTCGCGCGGCGGATCGTGCCCACTTGGAACGCCACGGTCATGAGCAGCGCGACCGCCCCGCCGGAGACGAGCGCTTCGACCGGCGATTTGTCGATGAGCAGGATGACGGTGAGGACCGCGCACGCGAGGTAGCACATCACCTTCTGGCGCCGGTCGGCGATGTACAGGGCCATGACGTCGAAGGTGATGAGGTCCTGCAGCACGGCCGCGGCACCGACCGCTTCGGGGAGGGGCATCAGCGAGCCCGGCGCCAGCCCGGGTACCGTCCCGCCGTTGCCCGCCTGCGGATGGGCGGTGAGGGTGGCGGCCTCGCGGACGCGCGCGTCGGGCCGCGGGTCCCGGTACATCCGGACCTGGACGAGTGAGTTCCTGAACCCGGTCCTGTACGCGATGCCGTACGTGTACCCGTACTGCTCCGCCACGTGGGCCAGGGCGGCAGCCTTTCGCGCGGAGCCCTGGGGGGCGATCTCGACGACGTCCTGCTGACGGGCGATCTGCTGGAGCATCCCCGCTATGTGACGTTCTATGGACATCCTGTTCCCCGCCCCCTGGAACCCCGTGCCTGGGGCCGACCGCCGCTCAGCCTAGGGGTATCAGGGGCCGCACCGCGAAGGAGGTGTTCGGGGTGCCCCCGGTGACGGGGCCAAGGGTCGGGCAGCCCTGCGTCGGAAGGCCTTGGTTCCTGCGCGGCCCGGTCAGTCGGTGGCATCCGAGCAGCGGGATCGCGTTCCCCGGTGGCATGACCCGGCGCGTCCGTGGCGGGTACGAGGGTGAGCGTTCGGCGTACGCCGCGGACTCAGGTGGCAGCGTGCTCGACGGTGGAGAGGACCCGCACCAGCGCCGGCGCCGCGGGGGCCGACGCGAAGCCGAAGCGTACGGGCGGGATGACGGGAGCCAGTGCGCCGAGGTCGGTCCCGTCGAAGGAGACCCGGGCGCTCACGATCGGCCACAGTCCACCTGCCCCGTACCACTGGCGACATCCTGGGCGTGAGCTGCCCCGGGTCCGTACGCCGGACATCAGGCGTGCGGGCACGTCTGTCACGGCCGCCCACAGCGGCCGTCGGACGAGCGGCCAGGGGACGGCCCGCAGGACCAGGCCGAGGGCTCCCTGATGTCCGACCTGGAAGCGCAGATCCAGGGGCCCCGCCGCGACGGCCCAGGTGCTGTCGCGCGTCCGCACCTTCACGGGGTCCGTCCGGACCTCGTCGAAGTGGTAGGTGCCGGCGATGTACTCCGCCGTCCGGGGGGTGGGGGCGACCAGCGTGCGCCATCCGTCGGCGCGCTCCAGCATCACGTCGCTGAACGGCCCGAAGGGCGATCGTGGCCAGTGGCCCACGATCACGCGCGTACCGGACGCCGTGCCGACGGCAGCGATCCAGCCGTCGAACATCAGCCGTTCGCATCCCACGCCCCACTCGTACCCGTTCCGCGGCCACGTACACCGCCGGGTGGTCGTCCTCGTGCCGGCCCCCTTCTCGCCGGTCCGCGGTCCGCCCCCGCCCGTACGTCCGAGCGGTGGTGCACCAGTGGTTCGAGGAGGCGGCGGGAGCGCCTGTTACAAAGCGCCGAACCCATTCGGCGCCGGCATCCGGTATGGCGTGAATGAACTGCTTATCTGGCCGAAATCTCCTTGCGCCCGACAGGAAGGGCTGTCTCCACTTCCCGCGTCGAGCGAGTCAACTGACGTTTGACGCTTGCCTCTTACAAGGGAGAGTTACGGACATGTCCGCATTGGGCAACGCGCGTCGTGAGTTGTGGCGGTTGATGGCGGGTGCGGGCCAGAGTGTGGCTCCTCGGCAGGACGCCGGGAACCGCACGGAGCCCGCGCCCGGCTCACACGAGGCCGGGCCGGCTGACTTTGAAGGAGCCGTCTGCATGTCTGCTTCCCTCGCCACCCGCCGCGCCGTCACCACGGCACTGGCCACAGCCGCACTGATCGGTGCCGCCGCCCTCCCGGCCGCAGCCCACGACGACGACCGGCGTGACCACCGGGGTGGGCAGTCCTCGGTGGTCATCAGCGACGTCCGGTACGGGACCGCCGGCCGCGACCGCTCCGCCCGTGCGCTGAACCGCGAGTGGGTCGAGGTCAAGAACACCGGGCGCAGGAGCGTCAACCTGCGCGGCTTCACCCTCACCGACCGCCAGGGCAACCGCTACCGCTTCGCCGACTTCCGCCTGGACGGCCGCTCCAGCGTGAAGGTCCACACCGGCCAGGGCCGCGACACCCGCCACGACGTCTACCAGGACCGCCACCACCAGATCTGGGACGAGCGCGACACCGCCACCCTGCGCGACAACCGCGGCAACGTCATCGACACCGAGACCTGGGGCCGTCGCGGCCCCCGCTGATCCGACCCGGCAGCCACACCGTCGGGGACCGTGAACTGCCGGACACCACCAGCAACGGCGTGCCGCGGCCGACAGCCGCGGCACGCGACCCCCCGACGTGGCAGCAGTGGCTCACCCAACGCAGGTAGGTCCTTCGTGGAGTTCTGGCAGTACGACCCGTCCGAGGTCACGGTCCCTCAACTGGACCTCGACCCCTACCGTTTCCCCGGCGCCGACACCGCACCGCCCGCGGCCTACGACGCCCTTCCACAGAACCGCACCGGTGACACCGACCGGCAAACACCTCGCCTCGGCGCAGGGGAGCCGGTGGCACACGGGCGGGCGTCCGACCCCCGTCTTGCCTGGCCCCTGACGCCCGTGGACCGGCGGAGGCTGGACCTGCAAGCGGCGCTGACCACCATCGGCGTACCACCGCTCCCCGGTGATCTGGAATCCATCAACATCCTCTCGTCGCTCGACGACACGACCCACGCCACCCTCGTGCGGTGGATCACCACCTACCGCTGAACCCGAGGTCGGCGTTCTCGTCCCGGGCAAGCCCTCGCACGACGGGCCGGCCCGGTAAAACGGAGCGCGGACGTGGGGGATCCGTGTCTACGATCCGACCACGCGGCACCCAGCGGCCGATACCGGCGGCCTCTCGAGAGAAGGAACGATGGAGATCATCTTCCGGAAACTTCCGGACAACCGCCACGATCTCGAAGTGCGGGACCGGCGGGGCCCGGACGTGCGCCTGATGTCCCAGGCGACCGGTCCGAGCATGCCCCACGACTTCGTGCACGCGGCCGTCGAGAGCGCGCTCGCGATCACCGACGGATTCTGGGGAGCCATGGCGAGAGGGGCCACCTTCGAGGGATTCGAACCGACGACCCCGACCCGTCACCGCCGATCGGGCCTGAAGGTCCTGAGGCGCGGCGGAGAAGCGGTCCTGCGTGCCGAGCTCTGCGTCAACTGGGCCTACCGCGTCTGGTCCGGGCTGAGCACGGAGGGCAAGGGAGTGGGCCGGAGCCCTCTCGACGGCCGACAGGTCGCCCTTGCGTGCGCGGCGCTCGACCGCACCGCCGAGCGCTGGGCCGGACTGGGGGAGGGCCGAACGCTCACCTGGCGCTGGTAAGGACCGAGGCGCGCCACGAGGCGCAACCCCGCCCGCGGACCCGAGCCTCCCCACCACCCCTGCCGATCGGTGCACTGCGGGGTCGGCCGATACTGGGTGCCGGTAGCGCGATGAGGGTGGGGCATGGTGGGGCGAGGTCGGGCCGGGCGGGTCGTGGTGTGGGGGGCGGGGCTGTTGTTGACGGCGGGATGCCTCCCGTCCGCCGGCGGGTCGGACGCCCGATCCGGATCGGAGCGGCCGCGGGATCGACTCCTCGACGGGGGTGGGGTCGCCGTCCTGAGCGCGTGCGGGGAACGGGGTCATGTCCTGGATCCCGGACCGCGTCCGTCCGGGGGCTCGGCGACCCCTCAGATGGTGGTGCTCGCCTACGGCTACTCCAGCGAGGGGGCCGACGATCCGGGACGGATCACGATCAACCTGTCCATCGCCCCGGGCAGCGGTACACCGCTGGCCCTGGGCAGACCGCTGGGCGGGCGGGGCCCCGGTGTGGAGATCCATGGCCCGGACGGAATGGTGTTGGCCGCCCACAGCATGCCGGTGACGCTGGAAACGGACCCACTCGGCGAAGAACTCGTGGCGGGGCCCGAGCCGCTCAACTTCGAGATCGTCGTCCCGGCTGCCGCGATGTGCCCGGGTCACAGCCTCCGCGAGGCCGTGACGGAGGGCACCGAACCCGGCGAGAAGGCCCACACCCTCACGGTCGGCGTCCGCGACCCGGCCGTCGCCCGCCACGGCGTCGACGACGGCGGTGACCTGCTGGTCGCCTCCTGGCCTCCCGGCCCCGGACCGGCCGACGGCGGTGGCACCTTCCCCGACGACGAGACGCCCGGATCGTCCGCGGAAGCCACCGGCTGACCCCGCTCCCGGCCGGCGCCCGCGGAGCGTCAGGGCCCGCGCCGAACCGATTTCCGGACACGGTGGTTCCTACGGTGTCGGGTCCGGGGTGGCAGTTCCCAGGGCGGGCATCCGGTGCGCGAGGAAGCGCACACCGCCCGACTCTCCGGAAACGGACTCACCCACCCCGAGATCGGCGCGGCTCTTCCTCAGCCCTCACGCCGCCGGACGGAGCCTGCGGGAGGTCTTCGCCGTACTCGGCGTCTCCTTCCGCATGGAGATCCCTTCTGCGTCCCACCCAGCGTCGGGCCCATGCGCGAAGGCCCTTCCTCGGTGATTCCCGCTGCTCCGGCACCATCAGTTCGAGGTTGTGCCGGTAGAGGTGTTCCTGGGGATGGTTCTCCGGCAGTGCGGTGAGGGCTTGCTCTGCGGAGGCGATCGCCGCCCGCAGGTCGTCGCGGCTGCCGGCCAGCTGAAATCTGGCGTACAGGGCCGAACCGAGGTTGACGAGCAGTTGATGCCGGTTTGCATGGTCCTCGGGAGTCGCCGCCAGGGCCGCGCGCAGGGTGGACACGCCCGATTCCAGATCGTCGGCCCGATGGAACAGCTGGTACCGCTTCAGCCGTAGTGCGCCGAGTATTCCGAGGAGCCTGCGGCGGTCCATCTCTTGGAGACCGGGCGTATTCACGGCCCGGTCGCAGGCCTCGATGGCGCCGTCCGCGCCCTGGCCGCCGCCCGAGTGCTCGTGCTGAAGAGTGAGTACGACGGCGAGGTTTCCGACTGCCGCGGGCCACACGCGGTCGTTCTCGTCGGTTTCGGCGACCGCCTCTTCGGCGGCCTGCACCGCCGCCGCCAGATCGTCGGGGTCCGCGTGTGCTTCGAACAGGACCCTGAGGCTGAAGGACAGGTCGCTGAGGCAGGACGCCCGCACGGGGTCGCCGGGCGGCGCGGCGGCGACAGCCTGCCGGATGGCCTCGACCGCCTCCGTCAAGTGCGCCGTGTTTCCGTTGCGTTCGTACAGCCGGTGCAGGGAACTGCCGAGGCCCGACAGATGGACCGGTACGTCGCGGTGCCCGGCGGGGATCGTGTCCGCCGACTCCCGGAAGGCCGCTACGGCCTCCTCGATGTCCTGCGTGGCCCCGTTCGCCTCGAACCTGATCCGAAGGCTGAGGCCCAGGTTCTGGAGGTGGGACGCGTGCTGGGAGAGGTCGACGTGAGGTACCCGAAGCGCGTCGCGCGAGGCCTGCACCGCCGCGTCGAGGTGGCTCGGCACACCGGTCCGCTCGTAGCGGGTCCGGTGGGCACTCGCCAGGGCGTCGAAGGCCGTGGCACGGTCCCGGTCGCGCATCGTCGCGCCGGCGACGGCCTCGGTCGCGGTGCGGATCGCGGCGTCGGCGTCCGCGGCGGGGCCGTCCGTGCCGGCCGACCAGTCGGCCAGGGTCGCGAGACGGCGCGGGGTCTCGCGGTCGTCGGCCCGGCTCGCGCGCACCGCCCGGGTCATGGCGTCGACGGCGGCGAGCAGGTCGTCGGCCTGCCGGTCGCGGCGATGGCGTTCGTGCAGGACCTCGGCGAGCACCGCCAGATGGCTCGCCCGCTCCGGGCCGTCCTCCGGGATGTGCGGCAGGGCCTCTTCACAGGCCTGGACGGCTGCCGCGGCATCCTCGGCTCCGCCCGTGGCCCTGTACCGGTGGAGGAGCAGCAGTGCGTACGAGCCCAGGCTCGACGCCCATCGGCGGGTGCCGACGGGTTCGTTGCGCACCGCTCGGCGACAGATCGTGATGGCTGTGTCGAGGTCTTCGGGAAGCTTGGTCACCTCGTGTCTGGCGAACTGGATGTCGGCGTACGCGGTCCAGGCGGAGCGCTGGTCGCGGCTGCCGAGCGCTTGTCGTACGAGCGTGTCGGCCCGGTCGAGGTCGGCGACGGTCCTCGTCCGCCTGAACCGGGCGAGGAACGCCCGCGCCGCGTTCGTCAGCACCATCGGACGGTTGGGATCACCGGCGAGGGACAGTCGCAGCGCCTCCTCGATCGAGGAGACCGCCTCCTGCACGTCCTCATGGCGTCCCGTCCGATCGGCTCGGGCGAGCAGCGACACGGAGAGATTGGAGCGAAGGGCGGTGTGCGCGGAGTGACCGGCCGGGCAGGTGGCGGTCGCCAGGCGGCCGTGCTCGATGGCGCGGTCGAGATCGGCGGGGTCACCGCGCAGTTCGAAGCGGAGCTGCAGAGCCGCACCGAGTGCCGCGAAGTGCACGGGCAGCGCGACATCGTCCCCCGGTGTGCCGGCGACCGCCCGGTCGAGGAGGGCGACGGCCCGGTCGAGGCACGACGGATCGTCCGAGGCCCGCGCCTCGGCGATCAGGGAGAGCGCCACCCGTCCCAGGCGTGTGGTCTCGGGTTCCGCTGGTGGCTGCAGGTCGATGAGAACTCCTCGTGGTGATGCGTGATGCCGTCAGCCGATTTTCGAGATGCAGAACGTCGGCCGGTGAGCACCGGGCCGGAGGGCTCGCGTGACCCCTTGCTCCAGGACGCGGGCGGCGCTCTTCACCGGCCATGGCATCCGCTCGGCCAGCGGCGACCCGGACAGGCGCTCCCACAGGGCGC
The DNA here is from genome assembly GCF_053615355.1 of Streptomyces sp. CLCI03. Lineage (NCBI taxonomy): Bacteria > Bacillati > Actinomycetota > Actinomycetes > Kitasatosporales > Streptomycetaceae > Streptomyces > Streptomyces sp. CLCI03. The sequence continues at coordinate 8,315,369 of NZ_CM132132.1, forward strand.
GCATGCGCTCGTCGAGGTCGGATCGGGTCATGGCGCCAACCGCGTCCAGCGCACCCTGGCAGGCGCGCAGGCTCCCGTCGGCGGGTAGCCGCCGGCCGAACTCGGCGACGACGACCGCAGACATCAGGTCGTTGACGGGCAGGATCGGCGCGACGACATGGCGGCAGCCGGATACCAGTGCCGCGTTCGACAACGACACCGACTCGCGTTCATGGTGCTCGTCGAGGCGACGGCCCATCTCGCACGAGGCGAGGAAGAGCATGTCGATGTGGGCCAGGGAATGCCGGGTGGCGATGTCCAGCACGGACAGGCCGTCCGCGCCGATCATCAGCGAGGACCCGAGCAGGCCGCCACGGCCCTGTGCGCCGTGGCAGCTGGCGACGATGACCGAGGCGTCGGGAAGGTGACGGCCGAACGTCTGCGCGCTCGAGTCCGAGCCCAGGAGGCTGCTGACCTCCAGGCCGGCGATCTCCCGCAGTGCCGCCGCCTCCAGCCAGGGACCCAGCAGGGTGTTCGAAGCATCCCCGATGTGCAGCAGCCGGGTCGGTCGTTCCGAGACGACGGGGTCCGCTTCGCGCGGCTGAGCGAATCGCACGCTGGGCAGGTGGTTCAGCGTCCGGGACTCCCCGAGTTCCACAAGAGCCGCGGCCGCGAACGCATGTTCGTTGAGTAGGGCCAGCTCCGGCCGCTGACCGGCCGCGATCAGGATCGGCCGCAGATCCTCCGGATCGAATCCCCGGTCGGCGCACTCCCGTAGGGCCGATGCCCACGACCGGCACAGTCCTCGCAGCAACTCCTCGTCGTCCGCGCCGAACACATCCGTGTCGGCCACGTCGAGGGGACCGAAGGTCAGTGCGCCTCGACCGGCGACGAGATGGACCATGCGGAGGCGGCCGTCATGGACGAACTGATAGGTCACGATGCCAGAGCGGTCGGCGACGCCCACAGCACCGTCGACGTCGATGTCCTGGAAGATGTGCTGCCAGTCCTCCCTCGCGATGCCGAACTCCGCGGGGGGCGTTTCGCTCGCGTGTGCGGCCAGGCGTTCCCACAGGGCGCGGCCCGAAAGATCGGTGTCCACGTCGTCGTTCGGGTCGGCCGCTTCCTCGTCGATGCCCAGCCGGAGTCGTCTGAGGAGCCGGAGGCGTCCCTGCTCCAGCACTTCGACCACGGAAGGGATGTCCTGCGCGTCCGCTGCCGCCGCAGCGACCATCAACTGAGCCGTGTCGCAGTGGTCGTCATGGGTCAGTTCGTCGAAACGGGTGGCCACGCCGATCTCTTCGTCCTGAAGGAAGGTCAGCCGGTCGAGTTCGGCCCGGATGGAGTGGATGTCTCCGAGGCGCATCAGAGCCTGCACCCGGACCTGTCTGATGTACGCCTCGAGCGCGGGCGTCGCTCGCCGTGCCAACGCGTCGAGGTCCGGCAGTGCCGCGGACAACGCAGCGGTGTCGCCCGTCACCAGCAGCAGATTCGCCCGGCACACCGGGGCCCGGGACCGGACGGCCATGTCCGTGGCAGGGTCCGTTTCCGTCGTGACCGCCCGCTGCAGCGCACGTAGTGCCGCCTCCGCCTCCTCCTCCAGACCGTCGGAGCCGAACTTCCGTGCCAGCACCGTGACCGCGAGTGCCTGATGGACCGCGAACGCCGGGTGGTGAGCCAGCGGATTGCGTAGCAGCACACGCAGTTGGCGTAGGCCTTCCGCGCGATCACCGTCGGACGCGGCGGATTCGACCATGAGCATCGCGTAGTCGCACTCGATGGCGTCGGCGGGGACCGGCGGATCCGGCATCGACCGGGCTTCCTCCAGGGCGAGGCGCAGATACTGCTGGGCGACGACGCGGAGACCGGCGTGGCGCGCGCATTCCCCCACCGCGTAGCGGACGGCCGCCCTGATCGGTTCCGACACTTCCTCGGAGGCGCGCACGAACTCTTCGAGCACCTTGGCGACGGCCCAGTGGTGGCGGCGGGCGCGGCGGTCGTGGTCCGGCCGGTCGGCGTTGGCCAACAGCCAGCTCAGCAGGGTGGCCGCCGCTTCTTCGTCGTGCCCCCGCTCGCTGTAGCGGGCGCAAGCCTTGAGGGTTTCGACGAGCGTCGTCTCCCGCGTTCCGAGCTGTGTCGTCACGTGGACGTCAGGCCCTGAGGCCTCCTCGGCACGATGCGTGCGCACCATGGCTGCGGCCAGGCGGATGTCCTCGGGGCCGAGGCAGGCGAGGTCGGCGATCCAGCGCTGGGTCAACGCCGCCAGGGCGGCCAGCCCCATCTCACCGTGACTCAGTACGCCGGGCAGGTCGTCGAACAGGGTCCGGGCCGCGAGCGCGGTCTCCCGTCCGAACGGTCGCGCCGTCGATCGGGTGGTGTCCGAGACGGCGTTGATCAGATTGACGGCGGCCACCCTCCAGGAGCCGAGGTTCAGTTCGGGGTGCGTCGCCATCAGCCGCAGACAGTCCGCGTGATGCGTCACCAGGGCGGTGCCGTCCGCGCACTCCCGGGCGACCAGGGCCCGTACCCGGGTCAGATCGACCTCCAACGCGACGGCCGCCGTCGCGTCCACGCGACGATGCTCCTCGATTCGACGGCCCAGGTCGACGACGACGGCGTCCATGTCGTCCCCCTCGATCAGGGTCCGCACCTTGGCCGCCTGCAGTTCGGCGCGCAGGACGTCGTAGGCGGCGGCGTCGGAGGGCTCGGCCCGTCGGGCGTGCTCGGCGAGACGGACCATTTCCCGGGTCCACCGTGCCGCGATGCGCTCGTGCCGCATATCGACGGCGACGGGCATGACGGTTCGCCAGCCTTCGTACAGGGCCTCGTACCGCGCGGATTCCGGCAGCCGCAGGGCCAGGTCGTACATGAAGGACAGCAACTCGCCCCAGCGCTCAGCGGGAGTCCCGCTGCCTGCCAGGTCCATGCAGGCGTGGAAGAAGTAGCCGGCGGCCTGGGGGGTTTCCTGCTCGTCCAGCGATCCGAAGAGCGACATCAGCTCCGGCAGAGCCGACTCCTCACCCTGCTGACCGGCGAGCACCGCCGCGGACACCCGGGACGCCAGGTCCGTCAGCATCGCCATGGATGCCGGATCACGCGCAGCGTCGCGCCAGTCCGGGACCATCAGTTCTTCCGGCGGCACAAACCGTCCGCCGAGCCGGTATCCCATCAGGATCACGACCAGGCCCAGGGGATAACCCCCGACGAGGAGGAGCGCGGACGCGTACTCCCGCAGATCCTGCGGAAGAGGGGCGCCGGCGGGAAGCTCCTCGGCGAGCGGGATGTCGTCGGCCTCGGCGGAGAGCAGGAAGCCGAACCAGTCCGTGAGCGGGGGACGCAGGGATTCGTCGGGTGTCGGTTCGTCCAGCTCCCGGAGCCAGTCGCCCGCCCACCGTTGCCAGAGCCGCAATCGCAGTCGCCACCGGTCGTGTTGCGGCAGTTCGGCGAACCGGGACCGGTGCAGGCATGCCAGGATCCTGACGCGTAGGGAGGCTCCCTCGGCAAGATCGTGCGGGTGTACCTCCTCGGCGGCGAACGAGAGGTCCAGCGCTTCGTGGAAGGCCGCCGGCCCCCGGGCGCAGAGCAACCCCAGGAAGCTCCGGTTGGCCAGAGTCAGGGCGATCCGGCGCTGATCCGGCTGCGCGTCCTCGTCGAGCAGCCGGATCGTACGTTCGAACGCGACGCACGCCTCGTCGAAGTGCTCCTGGAGGGCGGGTTTCGGCCCGGTCTCCATCAGCTGGAGACGGCCCTCGGCCACGCCTTGTTGGAGTTCGCTGTGCGCCGACAGACCGCGGAGGATCAGCAGGTTCCGGTCGAGGAAGGACTGTGCCGCACGGAGCCGAGCCAGGTCGACGCCCTCCAGCCGCACGGTCTGAGCGAGGAGGTCCACATCCCGTTCCAGATCCTCGACGGACCCCTGGAGGACGTAGCCGACATCCGTCTGGCACGCCAGGAGGGCGTGGTCGACGGCCTGTACCGCGTGTCCGCGGCAGCCCAGTTGCGTCAGCCGCCGATGTCCGACACTCACGTCGTGATGCACCAGCGCACGGAGTTCGGTCGCGGGGATCAGGTCGAGAACCGTGGTCAGGAGGGCAACGGCCTCGGTGAGGGAGGGCTCGGTTCGTCGGTCGAGCAGCCGACGGCCTTCGGTCCACATCTCGTACGCACGACGGTAGCCGTCAGCCGTGGGCTCGTCCACGGACTCATCCCTGGTCAGGCCGGTTCCCTCGGACGCGCCTGAGGTAGGCCGCGATCTCCTCGTCGGTGGTGTCCGCGTCGATCACCAGCGGGGTGTCGTCGTCCGGCGTGCGCAGTGTCGGCCGGTCGTCCGCCTTCCGCTGCTTCAGCCAGCCTTGTATCGCGGCGGTCAGCGAGGCGACGGCGCTCTCGGTGAGCTTCGTCGCCACGACGGTCGACACGGCGGTCGACACCGCGAGTACCACGGCAGGCACCAGGGCGGGATCGATCCGGTCCTCACGTATATACGGCCAGACGATGTCTTGTTCCATCAGCCCGTAGGCGAACTCGGACGGCAACTCCAGCAGGACTTCCGGTGGGGAGTCGGTCTCGGACATCGTTCTCCCTAGCTCGGGCGCCCACACACGGCGTCCAGTCAGATGATCAAATGACAGGATAGAGGCGGATGTTCTCCCCCACAGGAGAATGTGCCATTCCGGACCGAGCTGTTCGTAGGCCCGGTCGGTGTCGAGGGAAGTGGGGAGAGGGTGAGTCCGTAGGGTGCGCAGCTTCCCGGCGGTGGCCGTTCCTCTGAACCAGCCGTGGACGCCCACGCATCCGCCCGATGGAGATCCAGGGGGGAGCATCGGTACTGCCTGCAGCCATCGATGGAGCTGCGCCACGCACGTGACGGAGCCTGCCGTTCGGTGGCGTCAGAACGTATCGCCTGAAGGAGACCTTGATGGCCACACGGACCCCGCGCGCCCAACGCCCGTAGGGGAGAAGGGTCGTCGAGACCCCGCCCGCCGATTTCCTGATCAGGCCCGATGGTCGGCCCACCTCGTCGTCTCGACCTCCCATTGCGTCCGATCGGTGACGTGGAGCTCGGTGAGGCACCCGTATCGAGAGGGCTGACCCTTTCGCGGGGCCGACAACCGGCTGCCGGGCCGCCCGGGCGGGCCGCCGATATCCTGGTATCGAGATCGGGGGCTTTCCTCATCCGGAGGGCAGCACGATGCGGCGTCGGTACCTCATGCTCCTCGCAGCTCCGCTGCTCGCCTCCTCGGTGGCCCTCGCCCCCGCCCACGTGGCGCAGGCCGCAGCCGCCGGGACGAGCGGGCTCCAGCAGGCGGTGAAGTCACCAAAGTCGAAGTGGTCACCCTGCTGAAGCCGGGGGAGACCGTCGAGTGCAACGGCACTCCTGCAGCCATGGCCTTCGACGGAAAGGTCACGGCGACCGGGCCGGGCACGGTCCGCTACCACTGGACCGTGAACGCCGACCGGGCCCGGGTCTCCCCGGGAACCTTCGCCTTCGGCGCGGGAACCTCCACCAAGGTCGCCCTTCAGGTCGTGGACATGCCGGCGCCCAAGAACGCCAAGGCGGTGACCGGGTACGTCACGCTCCACCTGCCGGACCAGAAGAAGAGCGTCCGCAGTGAGCAGGTCACGTTCCCCTGCAAGAAGTGAGCCCTGCTTCTCCATGCGCTCGCCCAGACGTGCGTCGGGGCGTTTGCGGGGGTGGCCGACTCGGCCGGCGACCGGTGGGATGCCCTCGACCAGGGCGAGGGCCCGGGTGACGGCGTCGACGTCGGCCGCGGTGGTGATGACGTTGAGCAAGTGATGGTTGCTGCCGGTCTCGCGGGGGTCGACCAGCGACGCGTTCGGCGCGGCGCCCCACTCTTCACGTGCACGTGGCAGCATTCCCGCAGGCGCACGTCCGGTCGTTCAGGCGGGCCGCGTTCAACTCGGCCAGGAGTACGCGATGCAGGGCATCGAATACCCCGGCTTCCCGCCGGCGACGGAGTTGGCGCCGGCAGGTCTGCCCGAAGCAGAGACCCAGCTCCACCGGCAACTGCTGCCAGGCGATGCCGGTGTAGAGCACGAACAGGATGCCCTGCGGGCACAGCCGGTCGGTCGGGGACCGGCTCGGGTCCGGGCGAGCGTTCCATGCGTACAGATCCGTACAAGTGCGCGACCGGGCAGGTTGGTTCACGTCCGGTCGCCTGCGCGCGGCCCAGCCCCGGACCCCGTCCGGCCAGGCACTCGGCGGCCGATGGCGACGGCGTGAGCGCGGGCACGGCCGGCTCGTCCATCACCGAAGCTCACTTGTCCGCGGGCTCGTTGATCAAGTCGATCCATGCGACTTCGCGAGTGGCCGGTGGGCGCCCGCGAGATCCCTCTCCTCATCGCCCGTCTCGGCGGCCATCGCATTCCTGATCAGACTCCGGGAAAGACCGGGTTGCTGTTTTCGGTCGAATCCGGCTCGCGTTCGCGCTCTCGCCGGCCCTTGCACGGTTCCTGTCGGGCTGCAGCTCAGACGCGTGATCGAAAATCATGGAGACGTATACGATCACGCTCCGTAGCTGGTTGGCGACGTGGCGGAATCGGGCTCTTTACTGGGAGTCGGATCGAGGGAAAGCTGTAGGGCGGAAGCAGCGGCCGATGGAATTCGCCGCAGAAGTGGATGCGTCTCACGGCGAATGTGAATTCAGGAAGAATGCTTTTTCGCTTCACCGGGATTCAATGTCTCGCAGGATATGTGCAGCGGTTCGTTTCTGATCGACCCGGTCGACTCCATTCCCTCCCGTTGCCCAAATACAGCAGGTGTGCCAGTGGCGCAAGGTGCGTCGGTCACGTCAGTGGTGCTCGCGGGCGGACATGCGGAGGATTTCCCACCCTTCACGCTCCCTCTTCGCCCTCCTCCTGCGCTGGTGTGCGCAAGTCGGTAATGGAACAACACCGTGCGCTCGCCGCAACGACTGACGCCGGCCGGGCGCGGAATATAACGTTCTTTCTTACCCAAGGCATATTCAAGTCGGCGGTCCTCACCATCGAGAGGGACGGGCATGACAAGCCACGCAACCGAAGTCGACCTCGAAGATCTGCTCCGCCAGGCGCTGGACGCCACCACCGAGGGCGCGCTGTGGACCACCGAAGTGGACGAGACGTGGTGCCGCCTCACGCCCCCGTCCGCCACGCCGCGCAAGCAGGGCTGGAAGCTGCACGTTTCGGCGACGTCCGCGTCCGCACCGACAGTCCTCGCCAAGGCCCTGGACGTGCTGCTACGGGAGGAGTCGGCGTTCAAGTTCACCCGGTACCTGTCGAAGGTCAGCGCGCTCAACTCCCGCGGCACGCCACGGGGGAGCGCGGGCAAGTTCATCACCGTATACCCGAACTCGGACACCGATGCGGCCCGCATCGCTCTGGAACTTCACAGGGCGACACAGGGGCTGGCCGGCCCCCGGATCCTGTCGGACCAGCCCTACGCGGCGGACAGCCTGGTGCACTACCGCTACGGCGCGTTCGTCGCCCGGCGGCGGCTGGCCGAGGACGGGCTGATGGTGTGGTACATCGAGGACCCTGAGGGCAACCCGGTGGAAGACGAGCGCCTCGGTCGGTACTCCCCACCCTCCTGGGCGGTCAGTCCCTTCCCCCCTTCGGTACCGCTTCCACCGCGTGCCGAGAAGTCGCCGAGCGGACCGGTCCTGCTGGGCGGTCGCTTCTCGGTACGGGAGGCGATCCGCCACACGAACAAGGGCGGCGTCTACCGAGGTTCGGACGTCACCACAGGCGCACCCGTCGTCATCAAGGAGGCACGGCCGCACGTCGACGCCGACGCATCCGGCCGCGACGTCCGCGACTGGCTGCGCGCCGAGGCCCGAACGCTGGAGAAGCTCCACGGCACCGGCCTGACACCGGAACTGCTGGCCATGTTCGAGCACGGCGGACACCTGTTCCTGGCTCAGGAGGAAATCCCGGGCATCTCCCTGCGCAACTGGGTCGCCGAGCACTTCCGCGATGTCGGAAGCGAGCGGTACCGCGCCGACGCCCTCGCACAGGCCGGCCGCCTCGTGGACCTCATGGCATCGGCCCACGCCCACGGGTGCGTCCTGAGGGACTTCACGCCCGGAAACATCATGGTGCGGCCGGACGGTGCCTTGCGCCTCATCGACCTGGAGCTCGCCGTCCTCGACGACGACGAGGCAGAAGCCCTGCCGACGAAGGTCGGAACCCCCGGCTTCAGCGCCCCGGAACGGCTGACGGACGCACCCGTCTCAGCGACGGCCGACTACTACAGTCTCGGCGCCACCCTGTGCTTCGTCCTCATCGGGACGGTCCCGCACCTGCTGCCCGAGGAGCCCGCGACCAGGGCCCCCGAGCAGCGGCTCGCCGAGTGGCTGGCCGCGTGCGACGGTGCACTCCCGCTCCCCGACGGCCTGAGCGAGGTGATCCTCGGGCTGATGAGGGACGATCCGGCCGATCGATGGGACCCGGCCAAGGCGAGCGCAGCCCTGCGCCGCACGAAGCGGGCGTTCCCGAACCGCCCCGCCTCCGGCGCGGCGCGCACGCAGCCGTGGCACGACACGACGGACGAGGTGGTCGCGCGGACGGTGGACCACCTCGTCGAATCGATGACCCCGCAGGACGCGGGGCGGCTGTGGCCCGTCTCCACCATGGCGGGGGAAGCCGACCCCTGTACGGTGCAGCAGGGCGCGGCCGGGGTCCTGGCCGTCCTCGCACGGTACTTCGAGCTCACACGCGACTCGCGCCTGCCGGAGCTGATCTCCGCCGCCGGCCACTGGATCGTGGCCCGCACGGACACCCGTTCCATACGCCCCGGCCTGCACTTCGGTGGCCGCGGCACCGCCTGGGCGCTCTACGACGCAGGACGTGCCATCGGCGACGAGGCCCTCATGGGCCACGCCACGGCCCTGGCCCTGGCCCCGCAGGAACCGACGGCCAGCCACGACATCACCCACGGCTCCGCGGGCAGCGGACTCGCCGCCGCCCACCTGTGGCAGCGCACCGGCGACCCGCGCTTCGCCGAACTCGTCGTCGACGCGGCCGACCGGTTGGCCGCCGCCGCTCGGCACGAGCCGTCCGGCGTGAGCTGGCCCGTTCCCGCGGAGGCGGTTTCCAAGGAGGCCGGCAAACGCTACCTCGGCTTCGCGCACGGAACGGCCGGCATCGGTTGCTTCCTCCTCGCCGCAGCGGCCGTGTCCAAGCGCCAGGAACACCTGGACCTGGCCGTCGCCGCAGGGGAGTACATGACGGCCAACGTCGTGATGGTCGGCGAGGCGGCCCAGTGGCCGGCCCAGGCCACGGACGCGCCCACGGCCCCGTACTGGTGCCACGGCTCGGCAGGCATCGGTTCCTTCCTGCTCCGGCTGTGGCGGACCACCGGCGACGACCGGTTCGGCGAGCTCGCCCACCACGCGGCACAGGCCGTCCTGGAGCGCGCCACCCGCGCCCCCCTCACCCAATGCCACGGACTCGCGGGCAACGGCGACTTCCTCCTCGACATGGCCACGGCCACGGGGCGCCCCGTCTACCGCGCGATGGCCGCAGACCTGGCCCGTCTCATCGTCTCCGAACGGGCCCACCGCGACAGCCACGTCGTCTTCCCCAACGAGTACGGGGACGTCTCGACGAGCTGGAGCGACGGATCCGCAGGAATCCTCGCGTTCCTCCTGCGGATCCGCCACATGGACCCCCGGCACTGGATGATCCAGCAGCCGGGTTGAGCGGCAGGAACCCTGCCGCCGCCTCGAAGAGAAGGAGAATGTCATGGAGAACCACGACCTCGAGCTCCTCGCCCACCTCCACGCCCTCTCGGAGACCGACCCGGTCGGCGTCGACGGAATCCCGTTCGACGGCACCTGCCAGTGCGCCGGCATCCTGACCATCATCCTGACGGTCTGTGTGGGCAACACCTGCAACGGCTGACCTGACAACGGCTAGACGAAATCCGGCCGGGGGCCGCCCTCGGGCAGCCCCCGGCCGGTGCGCAGGTGCCCGAACCCGCCGACCGGAGCCGCAGACGAGGACCTCACCATGCAGACACATTCCGGTGACGGAGCCCCCACCCGGGCGACGCTCCTGACGGCCGGCGCCACAACCACGGGAGCGACCACGACCGAGACCCCCCCGGATCCGGTGTACGCCATCAGCACGCGCGGTCTGGTGAAGAGCTACCCGGGCCCCGACAACACCACGACGCACGCCCTTCGAGGCGTGGACCTGGACGTGTTCCAAGGCGAGACCTTCGCCTTCCTCGGCCCCAACGGCGCGGGCAAGTCCACCACCATCGCCCTGCTGTGCGCCCTCGCCCGCCCCACCTCCGGAAGGGCGACCGTGGCCGGTGTCGACGTCCTCGACCGACCGGACCTGATCCGACGCCAGGTCGGCATGCTCTTCCAGCACAGCGCCCTGGACCCGGACCTGACGGCCGAGCAGAACCTGCACATCCACGCACGCCTGTACGGGCTCAGCCGCGGCGACGCCCGCCGACGCGCCACGGAGACGCTGGAAGCGGTCGGACTGACCGACCGGCGACGCTCGCCCGTACGCACCCTGTCCGGCGGCATGCGACGCCGCCTCGAACTGGCCCGCGGCCTGCTGCACGCGCCGCGGATCCTGTTCCTCGACGAACCGACCACCGGGCTCGACCCCCACGCCCGCGCCCAGGTCTGGGAGTACCTGCGCGCACTGCGCGAGCGTCAGGGCACCACGCTCTTCGTCACCACCCACTACCTGGAGGAGGCGGAGAACTGCGATCGCCTCGCCATCATCGACAGCGGCCGTCTGGTGGCACAAGGCACGCCCGGCTCCCTGAAGGCCGAGATCGGCGACGACCGCGTGGTGCTCCGCACCGGCGACGACCAGGCGGCCCACCAGGTCGTACGCCGCACCGCACCCCCGGGCACACCCATCGACCTGGACGCTGAGGGGATCACCCTCCGCGTACCCGACGGCAGCTCCTGGATCCCCCGCCTGTGCGAGGCCCTCGGCTCCCGCGGCATCCCCGTACACGCGGCTTCCGCGACCCCTCCGACACTCGACGACGTCTTCTTCCACCACACCGGCCGCAGCATGCACACGACCCGGCCCCTCGCGCCCGCAACCACCCCCCGACCCGAGGAGAGCCCGTGACCACCACACCCGCCCTCCACGCCACGGACTCCTCGGACACCCCCGACGGCACCCATCAGCCGACAGGCAACGGCCTGCGCCGCGAACTGCGCGCGATCCACGCCCTGGTCCACCGCGATCTGCTACGCCTGTCCGCGCAACGCACACACACCGCCCTGATGCTCATCCAACCGGTGCTCTACCTCTTCATCCTCGGCGGCGGCCTGGCCGCCCTGATCCCCAACTCCTCGCTCGGGGTCGGCTACCAGACCTACCTCTTCCCCGGCATGCTGATGATGACGGTCCAGGGCCCGGCCATCGTGGTCGGTGTCCGCCTGATCACCGACCGGCAGAGCGGCTACCTGCGCGAACTCCTGATGGCCCCCGTACGACGCTCCACCCTGCTCCTCGGCAGCTGCGCCGGCGGCACTGCGGTGGCCGCGACCCAGGGCGCCGTCCTGCTCGCTCTGGCCGGCGCCGTCGGCCTGCCCTACGATCCGCTCCTCCTGTCGCTGCTCCTCGCCGGCATGATCCTGGCCTCCTTCACCCTCACCGCCCTCTCCCTCGCCCTGGCCGTGACCCTCCAGCGGCCCGAGGTGTTCCACATGATGCTGGGCGTGGTGATGATGCCGCTGTTGTTCCTCTCGGGAGGCTTCTTCCCGCTCCAGAACCTCCCGGGCTGGGCCAACGCACTGGCCGCCGTCAACCCGCTCGCCTACGGAGTGGACCTGCTCCGCCGCACCATCGCGTTGCGGCTGCCCGAGGGAGCGGCGCCGACCGGCATCGAATGGTTCGGCTGGAGCCCCCCACTCCTCCTGGAAGCCGGCGTCCTCCTGGCAACCGGCACAGCAGCCCTCCTCTGGGCGGCCCACCGCTTCAGCCGCCCCGAATGACACCACGTACGGAGCTCCGGCAGCCGGTGCCCCTTCGGACTCGCGTCGGTCGCTGTCGGTGGCGGAGCCTAGGATCGGGCCATGAGCACCGCGTTGAGTCTGTATCTGCTGGAAACCGAGCGCACACGGGGGTGGGTCGCGTCGGGGGACAAGGGGTTCCTCAAGGCCGTGCGCTCCGAGTACGCCGCCGAACTGGTCGAGGACGACACCTGGTTCGGGGATCAGATAGCCGCCGGAGCCCCCACTGCCTCCGAGGCGCTGGAGGCAGTGGTGAACGGAGGGCCGTTCAGCGCGGAGGCGGGCCACGCCTTCCAGTACGGCTACGCGTACCGGCGGATCTGCGCGATGGGCGGACCCTTCCTCGACAACGACTGCTTCTCGCCCTACCGGGGCGACTGGCTGTCGACGGTGGACGAGGGGCTGCGTGCCGTGAACGTCACCGCCGTCTCCGTGGCGGACTTCCAGTACGGCGGCCTGCCCGCCGGCCTGCCGTACACGGACATCCCGGGTTGCGGTGAGTGGTCGCCCGAGGATTGCGAGCGGGCGCTGGACCAGTTCGAGGAGGGCGAACGCCTCGGGCTCGCCCCCGCCCCGGACCGGGAAGTGGCCGCGGCGGTCGCCCAGGTGATCGGCTGGCTGCGCCGGGTGCCGCGCGGGTCCGGGTACGGGATCATCGGGTTCCGTTCCTGAGGCCCGTACGGCACGATCCGAAGGACCTGTCGGAGTGCCTGTCCACGCAGTCGCGGGGTGCCCCGGTTGCGGCGGCGCGCCGACCGGACGGCCGCGCACCCGAAGGAGGTGGCCGGACGCGCCCTCGCCCCGGCAGAACTCGGCGAGTCTGCCGGGGCGAGCCGGACCACGACGGCACAGCACGTCGCGGTCAGGAGGCGATCGGGTCAGCGGACCTCGGTGACCCGGTGTTCCTTGAGCGCGCCACAGTTGGAGTTGTACACCTGCACGTGCACGTTGCTGATGCCCCCGCCCCAGTCGACGCAGTGGCCCTTGCCGTACACGTAGGCCGGGCCCGCGTACGACGTGTACCGGCCGTAGTCCTCGCCCCGCTCCCAGGTTTCGGGAACTTCGATCCAGAGCGCCATGTCCACGGCGGCACCCGGGTTGTTGCGGATGGTCGCGACGCAGTTCTTGCCGTTCGAGGCGTTGTACGTCAGGTAGACGGTGCCCAGCGAGCCGACGGGGGCCGAGTTCACGGTCTTGTAGGCGCTTCCGCAGACCTTCTGCGGGGTGGTGTTGGGTGCGGCGCTGGCGGGCGCCGCCAGCGCGGTCGTGGCCCCCAGAGCCAGGGCGGCGCATGCGGTGGTGGTAAGGACGGAACGGGTGAATTTCATATTTCCCCCTGGTCGTCATCGGAGTTGCTCGCTCCTGCATGGTGGGACGGGAAGGACGGCGGAACGGTTGCGCGTCGTCGGCAAAGGATGTGACCGCGCCGCCTTACGAGACCGACAAGCGCCTCGCACACACCCTGGCCAACATCCGTCCCAACCAGGCAGAACCCACCGCCCGGCGCGTAGCCGTCGCCGGCCCCGAGCGTTCGCCACAATGCCCAGCAAAGGCGCCGCCGCGCCGCCACCGACTGGACCGCCTACCTCGAAGCCCGTAGCACCAGCCGGGCACCGGGAGACGACACGACCGGGCCCTGATGGCCCGGCCGTTGCCCCACTGCGTTCCTTCTCCAGGCCAGGCGCTGTCTTCAAGGGGTCCGGGATTGTCCGTCGCCTCCCTCACCGGAGCACGACGGTGACGCCCTTCTCGCGCAAGAGGTTCGCGGTCACCTCGAAGTAGGACAGGCCACCGAGGTGGGCTCCGCCGAGGACGGACGGGCGTGCCTCGACGATGTCCAGGTCGAGGCGGTACCCGGTCATCGCCCGGCCGTGGCGATCGAGGCGCCAGAGCGTGATCGGGTCGCCCTTCTGCGGAAGGGGACGAGACAGCAGGGCCAGAAGCGGTGCGGCGGGTTCGCAGCCGATCAGGTGCACGGGCTCGGTGGGTCGCCGCGGGCGCGGGGTGAAAAGGCCGTCGATGGAACGGCAACTGCCCGCTGGGCTGTCCCCTCCGATCGAGGAGAACCACAGGTCGAACCGCGGACTCGAAGGCAGCCGCTTGCCGCCCCAACAGTCGTCCTCCCTGACGCCGGTGCCCACGACGATGTCCACGCGCCCGGGATCGCCAGGCGTGGGCCACTGGGCCAGGACCGCCGTGTCCTCCAGGTCCCAGAAGCGGGGCGGCCCGTCGTTCGAGGGATCCACAGGCTCGATCGAGAGCATTCCGTCCCCCAGCAGCCGCACCGGTTCGGCGCTGTCCGCCACGGCCTGGACCAGCAGACTCTCACGCGGACAGCCGCGCAGCGTCAGGACCTCTCGCGGCAACGGAGGCGCGTCCATGAACAGGCCCTCGACCTCCGCGCACCGCCCCCACAGCTCGCCCTCCTCCTCACCGTCGATGTCCTCCCGCACCAGGAGATACCGGACCGGGAAGTGCCGTTCCCACCCCACATGTTCCTCGTCCCGCACGCTTCTCCCTTGCTACCAGGCTGTCGTGGCGCGCCAACCCTACGGCTCGCCGATGCCGTAGCCCTCCGAATATCGCTTGCTCGGAATGACGCTCCCCGTCGCTAGGGGCCGGTTCACGGACCGTCCCGCCCACCCCTCGACGACGTCTTCGGCTCAGCCGCTGCCCGAGCTGCTGCAGCGGGCAGGACGGCTCCTGGAGCCAAGCCTGCTGCGACAGCTGTCGGGCAGACGGGCGTCCGCGTCGCCTCGCTCAGCCGATGGTGACGACGCGGGCCCACGTGGGCGGCACGTCAGGGACGTAGTCCGGATCGTCCTCGCTCACGGCGCGGCGACCACGAGGAAAGAGGCCGACGACCGTGCGGCAGGGCGGCTGCGCGGAGGGCCAAGGCGTCTGTCCGTCCGTCAGGGCGACGATCACGTCCGGGCGGGGACGGGAGCGGAGCGCACGGGCGAAGCCGGACCGCAGGTCCGTACCGCCGCCGCCGATCAGTTCGAGGTTCTCGGCCCGGCACAGCGGTACGGCGACACCCGCTGCCGCGTCGCAGGAGATCACCGAAACCAGGTCGCGTCGCCCGCCCACCGCCCGTGAGATCGCCGCCACCTCCAGCAGCGCTCCGCCCAGCTCGGCATCGCTCACGGATCCGGAGGTGTCGATCACGACGCAGACCCGGGGCGGCATCCGGCGCAGGCTCGGCAGGACGACGCCTGGGACGCCGGCAGAGCGGCGGGAGGGGCGCCGGTAGGTGTGGTCCTCGCCCGCCCCGGGGGCGCCCGCGGCCGCGCGGACCGCCGCGCCGAGCAACTGCCGCCATGGTTGCGGCGGGTGGAACGCCTCGTCCGCCCAACGCCGCCATCCCTCCGGAGCGTCCCCCGGCCGACCGGTGATCGCCTCAGCCACCCGGAACCGCACCGCGTCGCGTTGTTGCCGGCTCAGAGCGTGTGCTCCTTCGGGCCCCAGCTCCCAGGGCCGCGCGTGTCCGTCGGCGCCGCTGCCGCAGTCCAGCCAGGCCAGCCGAGGTGTGCGGCCCGCCATCGAGGACCGCCCCAGGTATTCCTCCATGAGCAGCCCGTCGGGCAGGCCCAGCATCTCCGGAACCACTGCCCCGGCCGGCCTCGTCAGGCCGTCGCCGTAGATGTCGTCGTTGATCTCGAAGTCGGCCGCGACGTTCTGCCGCAGCCGCTGCCCCGGCCCTTGTTCCCCCTGCTCCCGGGCGTACCGCGTGCTGCGTTCGTGATGGTCCCGCAGCAGGTGGGAGACCTCGTGCACCCAGACGCCCGCCAGCTCCTCCAGTGGCGTGCGCGACACGAAGGACGGGGAGACGTAGCAGCGCCAGTACGCGTCCACCGCCATGGTCGGCACCGACCGGTCCTCCACCACATGGAGGGCGAAGAGCGCGCCGGCGAGGTAGGGACGGACGGCGACCGCGTGCAGCCGGGCGGCCAGCAACTTGTCCATGTCCAGCGCGACCACGGGGCCGGGCGGTGGTCCGGGAACTGAGGGTTGCAGCGGCCGCGGCGGCGGGGGCGGGGCCATCGGGCGCGGCAGCGGGCGCGGCCGCGGCTGCTTCACGGCCCCGGTCATCGGCGCCCACCCGCTGCGCTCTTGGCGCCGGCGGCAGCCGCGGTACGGGCCACCGAGTTCTCCGCCCGCCGGGCGAGGCCGACCACCGCCGCGAGGCGCTCCACCGTCTCCGGGACCTCCCATCCGTCGCGCCGCAGCGCGGCCAGTGCCTTCGCCGGGGCGACCAGCAGATCCGGTGCGCCGGTCTCCAGTGCCCGAACCAGCACTGCCCAGCCTGCCTCCCAGCGCTCCCGCTCCGGGCGCGCCCCGACGGCGGCGACCACCGCTTCCAGCGTGGCCTGGCGCAGGTCACCGCGCTCGGGCAGGTCGGCGGAGGCCGGGTCGGCGAGGAGCAGGTCCGGGTCGGGCAGCTCCATACGGTCGATGTGGGCGAGCAGTTCGAGGCCGGGCCCATCCCCGACCGCACCTCGGACCAGCAGTGCCAGCACGTCCCGGGAGACGGAAGCCGCCGTGCCGAAGGCGAGCAACGTCATCGCGGCCTCCCAGCTGCGAGGCGAGGGCCAGGCACCACCGCGCCGGGTCTCGGTGGTCGGGAGCCGGTGGATCAGCGTCGGCCGGGCGTTCAGGAAGCCGCACACCGCGCGGCGGGCGAACGCCACCGCCTCCGGCAGTCCCGCCGGGTCGAGCCGGGGCAGTTCGGCGCGCGGCCAGACCCCGCCGAGACCGCGCACCACCACGTCGCGGTCGTGCACCCAGTACAGGTGCACGAACCGGTTCGCCAGCGGCGGGCTCAGCTCCCAGCCGTCCGCGGCCGACGCACGCGGGTTGGCGGCAGCCACGATCCGTACGCCGGCGGGTAGTTGCAGCGCGCCGACCTTCCGCTCCAGGACGACCCGTAGCAGTGCGGCCTGGACGGCAGGCGTGGCGGTCGACAGCTCGTCGAGAAAGAGCAGCCCCCGCCCGGCGCGCACCAGCTCCACGGCCCACTGCGGAGGTGCCATGGGCACGCCGTTCGCTGCCGGGTCATCGCCCACGATGGGCAGTCCGGAGAAGTCGGTCGGCTCGTGGACGCTGGCGATCACGGTCGTCAGCGGCAGATCGAGGGAGGCCGCGAGTTGGGTCAGTGCGGCCGTCTTGCCGATGCCGGGCTCGCCCCAGAGCAGTACGGGCAGGTCTGCCGCGACGGCCAGGGCGAGCGCCTCCAACTGTTCGTCGGGGCGCGACTCGGTCGTGGTCGTCCGCAGGAGGGTCAGGAGGTCTTCGGCGAGGGAGAACTGTGTGCGGCCTGCCGGGAGCGGCATGGGCACGGGCACGGAGAGGATGGTGCTGGAGGTCATGGGCATCACCTGGGTGTCTTCGGGGACGGCGGGCCGTCCTGGATGTCGTGGTTCAGCGGCGTACAGCGCCGTACGGCAGCGTGGGCGTCGTACGGGCGGTACGGGCGGTACGCGCAGTACGTGCGGGGGTCGCGTGCGGTGGCCGGCGTCGGGCCCGGTCCGGTCGGTTGCCGGTGTGAGTCAGGTACGGGGAGCTTCGGACGAGGCCGTGGAGCCGACGGGGGCGCGGTTCAGCGCTGCAGGCCGTTCCGGGGCCGGGCACGGCTGCCCAGCTTGCGACGCAACTCCCGCGGCAGACGGCGGTCGAGACGTGGCCGGTAGCCCGTGCCCCTGGTCGCAGCCGCGGCGGGGTGTACCGGTACCAGCCCCGAGCGGAAGAGCCCGTGGACGAGGCGGCCGGCCACCGCCGCTTCCAGGGCTTCCCGCAGGGGTCCTTCGCGCAGGACGGCGCCGGGGCCGAGGAGCCCTTCGACCACGGCCAGCGCCCCGGTCACGTCGCCGTGGCCGAGCCGCTCACGGACGGCGGGCAGCGCCTCAGGGCTGCGGTGCACCGTGTCGATCGCTCTCAGACAGGGGAGTCCGGGCCCTCCGAGCGCCATGAGGAGTTCCTCACGAGCCAGTTGGGCCGGATCGTGGTCGACCGCCGTCAGCGTCCCGTTCCGCAACGCGATCCGGTGGATCATCCCCATGCACTCGACCCGATGATGATCCGCGGGCCCGGGCGCCGAGTCGTCCGCCGGCTTTCCGGGGCCCGGCAGCGCCACCGGACCGGAGGCGGGACCCGCGAATCCTGGGGCGGACAGCGCTGCCGCGACCAGCGGGTGCAGCCGTTCGGCACGGACCAGGCCGGCCCGCAGCAACTCCACGTCCGGAGCCATCCGAACAGCGGCCTCCGGAAGCACCGGGAGCGCCGCGATCTGCTGCGGCGACAGAAACTCCCGTACCGGCCGGAGTACCGGGGCATGGCTGTCGTCGGGGGCGACGAGTTCGAGCACGAAGTGGCTGCGCGTACCGAGCCGCACGGTGAGGGCCCCGCGAGGACGGCCATCGGCCTGCAGGAGCAGTTCTGCCTCGTCGGCCCAGTGGTCCGGTGGCCACGAGGGATCGTCGTCGGCGGGCCGGTACGGTGCGTCCGCGCCGCACCTGTGTGCCAGTTCGGCGCTGCGCGTGGCGTCCCAGAGGTGGCGGTGCAGGTCGAGACGGAAACGCCGGTCGGGGTGGGGGTGTGGATGGTGCGCGGGTGCGCCGTCCCGAGATTCCTCCCAGAGCGCCAGGGACATCCGCTGGCCCGCGTCCGCCCAGGCGGGCGGTGTCCGTACGACGAGCTGTGGTGCCGCAGTGCCGGGGGCGCCGTAGCGGGCAAGCGAAAGGGTGAGGCCGGGCCGGAGCCGCCCGTCGGGGGCGATTCGGGGCATGTTCCAGCGCAGCAGATCCGGCGCCAGTCGACGCAGATCGGCCCGGAGGTGGGTGGTGAGGTCAGTGCCGTGGCGATCGCGCACGGCGCGCAGATCGAGATCGACGTCGATCCGGGCGGCGGCGCAGGCCCCCGCCCAGTCACCAGCCGCACGGCGCGTGGCCGCGTTCTCAATCATGGACGGTGGCACGGCGTAGTCGCGTACGCGCTGCCACATCAGAAGGCGGGCGGGAATCGGTTCCGCGAAGTGAGTTGCCATCAGCACTCACCTTGCGCGGACGATTCCCCCAATCCGAAGGAGGGGAAGTTGTTCATCACCGGCATCATAAGCACGTCCCGGATGATCTGTCAGCCACAAACCTTGAGGTCCCGCGCCCATGGCGCCTGCTCTTCTCACGGCGGCGCTCCCACCGAGGTCCCGCACCGCCTTACCTGTCCACCCCGCCACCGTCAGGTCGAGGCGCGCCGCCCACTACGTCTCTCAGGCTCGGGCCGCAAGACAGGTTCAGCGACGAGCCTTACCTGAACAAGGCACCCCGCCTGCCGATCCGGTTCGCCGCGTCCGGCTCTTCGGTGTTCCTGCCCGACGACGACGTCACCACCACGCGCCGCATCGACAGGACCCGAACAGCTCACCGACAGCCCGCTGACACGCTGCCGTCGTCCCTGCCGCGATCACTGTGTCCTTTGACAGGCGATCTTGATCGATTGACAGGTGAGTTTGACCGCTGGGCTCAAGGAGACAGCTTGCCTGCGGGATCGGTGTCAGCGGTCCCTGCGAGCATATGGATCATGAAGCGATCCGACGATCTACTGGCAGGGCTCGACGACATTGACTGGGCAGCACTGGGGCACGCCTACGGCAGCGCCGAGGACGTGCCCGGCCAGCTCCGGACGGTGTGCGGGCTGGACGAGGAGGCCCGGGAGAGCGCCTTCCGCAGCCTGTTCGGCAACATCTTCCACCAGGGCACCCGGTACTCGGCCTCTCCGTACGCCGTGCCGTTCCTCACCCGAATCGCTGTCGCGGGACCGGTCGGCGCCCGCGCCGGCGCGCTGCTGCTGCTGACCCGTCTGGCCATTGATTGGCACGACGAGTACGACCTCCCGCTCGGGATTGATACCGCCGCGTGGCGCGCCGCAGCCATCAGCCCCGAAGAGAATCTGCGCTGGTACGACGAGAAGATCGCCGCCGAGACCGACGAGGAGCGGCTGAAAAACCTGTGTGAGGGACGGGCGTACTGTGCGGCGGGGCACCCCGTCGACGCCCGCGAAGGCGCACTGCGCTCCTATGACGCGGTCCGTGCCCAGCTTCCTGTCCTGCTCGAAACCCTCGACGACCAGGACCTGGAGATCCGTACCAAGACCGCGTACCTCCTCGGCTGGTTCCCTGAGGAGGCCGACGCCACCCTGCTCCCATTGCTGGCCTGCCTCGACGGCGAGCGGGACCCAGTCTGCGTCGCCACGGTCCTCGTCTCGGTCGGACTGATCGCCGACCACGACCCGGACGGCCAGCTCCGGCACTACCTCGACGACGAGCACCCCTTGCCGCGCTGGGCCGCCGCCACGGCCCTGACCCGCTTGCTGGTCGCACACCCGGCCACCGCGCCCGGCCTACCGCCGGCGCAGCGCATCGCCACCGAGTTGGCGGCCTTCGGCGCCGGACCGGCCCTCGAGACCGCCACCGCCCACCACGGGGGCGACCTGCACAGCTACACCGTCCGCAGCCTGCTGCACCTGATGGGCGCCGCCGAGGACCCGGACGGCGTCCTTCTGGAGATCGTCCGGGTCCTGCCTCGTATCGAGGAGACCGGAGTCGTGCCCCGCCCGCTGGCGGTCAGCGCCGGGAACCTGCTGGAAGCCCTGTTCGACCCCGCGGACACCGTACCGGTGTTCGCCGAGCTCTCCCCTGGGCGCCGGGAGTTGCTGAGGGTCTTGGCCGAGCTGCTGACCGCCGCGGACTTCCAGCCCGTGCCGTTCGGCTCCGACCTCCACGAGCCATTCACTCAGTACGGCCTCCCCGGTACCCGCCCTGCCCTACGCGCCTACGTCGGACTGTCCACCGAGGGTGATGACCCGAGCGTTCCCCTCCCTGACCCCTGGGCACCGCTCCGCAACCACTGATCCCACCGCAACTCACCGAGCGCCGGCCGCTGGCCGGGACGGGGGAACAGGAACGCAGCAGCGGTCAAACATCACCTGTCAGAGGACAGTTGACCTCAACAAACGATCCAGACGGGGCGCGTCGAGGGCCCGCCGAATGGTGCGAAGGGAGACGCCGTGGCGTTCGGCAAGGATGCGGACGCTGAGCCCCCTCTCGGCATCTTGCTGAACGCGGAAGAACAGTTCCGACCGGATGGCATCGCCGTCTTGCTCCTTCCCCGACTGCGGGCGGCGGAGGAGGAGGCTTGGATCGGTGAAACAACGTTGGAGGTCGTCTCGGGTGCGTCCGGCGAGAACAGCAGGCGGCCCAGGCGAGGTTTCCCGAACCACAGCCTGGGACCGGCGATGAAGCAGTGGAGGTGGCTGCGCTTGAGGTGGTTCGCGCCGGCCAGGCGGCAGATGTAGGTGTCGGCGGTCTCGCCGAGTAGGGGCCGGATGCGGACAGGCAGCGGCCGTAGGACCTCGAAGGGATCACTCACTGGGTGCCCGTGGGAGTTAGGCCGGAGGGCCGAGGTCTCCCGCGAGGAGCGTTTGTACGATCTTGGGCCGGTCCCAGAGGGCCAGGATCTCGTTCGCGAGGCCGACGACGGGCAGGTGATCCTGATTCCGCACCTGGATGGCTGCCGCCTTCAGGGTGCGCGGTACGGCTCCGGCGTCCAGGAGGACGCGCCATTCCTGCGCGCCGATTTCCAGGAACTCCAGTGCGGTGAGTTCAGCGATCTCCAGGGGGTCGGCCAGTGTGCCGGGCATGGCGGTCAGTGTGCGCAGGCGGGGTAGTCCGGCGACGGGCGCGAGGCTGAAGGGTGTGCCGTCCCAGGCGCCGATGGACAGGACCTCCAGGGCGGGATGGGCGGCGGCCTGGATGGTCCCAAGGCATCCGGTGCCGACCTTGGCCGCGGCGGAAGGCTCGTCTGCGCGGCGGTCACGGGGTTCTTCCCGCATCCGGCCCAGGACGAAATCGGTGAGGGAATCGGCCACGAGGTCGGCACCGAGGCTCTGCTCGTGGCTGACCAGGATGATCTGCCCGAAGTAGCCGGCGGGGCCAGGGGTCAGGTCGACGGCGAATTCGTCGCCGCCGTTGCTCCCGAAGCCGATCCAGCCAGGAGAGCCGGCCAGACCCTGCACCGCGACGTCGGGCGCCCTGCTGACCGCACGCGTCGCGCCGTAACCCCAGCCGGGGTTGCGCACTGCCGCGTCGACGCTGTTCAGGTGCTCCAGGCTGGAGAGCTCGCAGCCGACCGCATCCCCGGCCCGGTCCGCCTCCTCGAGATCGAACTCGTCGGCGCTGCCGTACACCCGTGTCACCCGGTACAGCACCTTGAGCTCATCGGACAGCGTGACGCCAAGGCGCGCTTCGGCGGCGGCGATCTCGTCCTCCGTCGCTCCGACGGCGCCGGGCAGAAGATCGCGCAGCGTCCGCTCCAGCAATTCCGGATCCGCCGATGGCGCCGTCACCGCTCCAGGCACCGGATCGGGACGGCGGAGCCAGGGCTCGGCGGGGGAGCCCTCGACCAGAACGAGCACTCCCAGATCCGGGTAGCCGAGAGCCGGTTCCACGACCGGGCTCGGCCAGACCAGGCCGAGCGTGGTCCGACCGTCCGGCTGGGCCTCCGCCCTGAACGCGATCTCCTGGACTCCGCCGCGCGCGAGCGCCCGCTGAATGTCCTCCACCGCGGCGGCCGCTGTCGATGACATGGATCCCCGGTACGCAAGGCTCATGCCGTACTGGCTGATGCGCCCTGCGACACGCGCCGGCCGGGCGGCACGCCGATCTGTGTCGCCGGCCAGCATGAGCCGCAGAACGGGCTCCCAGGTCGTGAATTCGGATACCGATGACAAAGGGGGTCTGTGATCAAGCATGCGCAGACCGTACGTGGAGCCTATGACAATGGGGGCGCCGGGGCGGCTGCTTGTCGACAGGCCTTCCAAGACGCGAACACCGGCCAACTGGAAGGTTCTGAACACCCATCCGTGATGACCACGCCAGAGGGACGGCCCTCGTCCAGCCCGGCAGCCCGCGCCCCGATACGGCCGTCCAGAGCCCGGTCGCTGGAGTATCTTTCGGCCCCTTTAGGCTCCGATCATGGAATTGTGCGAGCGGTGGGCGGAGTGGAACAGGCAGCGGGGCCGGGTGCCCGCGTGGCATCCGGTCGGGGTGGTGATCGACGCTCAGGGTTCGGTCGTGCGCCGGCACTACGGGACGCACGGCACCGTCGAGCACTCCCCCCTCGTACCCGGGACGGACATCGCCGGGCTGGTGCGCGTCCAGCAGGGGGCGTTCGCGGAACGCGGTGAGCCGGTGGAGTGGAAGGTCTACGGGCACGACTCGCCGGGCCTGGATCGGGCACTGACGGCAGCGGGATTCACCGCGGGCTGGGAGCGTTCCGTGCTGATCGTCGGCCCCCTGCCCGACGAGGAGCGCGACACCCCGCCCGCAGAGGCGGCGGAGCGTCCGGCGGAGCCGCCCCGGCAGGGGGTGCACAACCTGTACGGCGTGCGGGATCAGGCCGGGCGGGCGTGGAAGGTCGCCGTCGGGTCCCCGGGACCCCACGCGGTGCCCTACGCGGAGATGATCGCGGACGGCGCTTCGGAAGACGGTGACGTGCGCATCGAGGTCCTGCTGGAGGACGGCCTCGTCGTCGCCGTCGGCTGGGTGCACCCCGAAGAAAGGGGCACCTTCGCCGTCGTGGGAGGTCTGACCCGCGACGACGCGGATTTCATCAAGGCCTGCACCGACAGATGGCGCGGGCTCTGGTCGGGCAGGGCCCTCCTCGCGGAGGCCGACGGACCCCTGCGCGCGCGGCTCCTGGAGGCAGGGTTCAGCGAAGCCACCACCGTCCGCTCCTACCATTGGAGCCCGCCGGGCGCCCCCGAAACGACGCGCCCCGCACAATTCCTCGACTGGCTCCACGACGACGGCCCGCTGTGGGACCGCTTCTACGCGGACTTCGACTTCAAGCCGAGCATGACGTACCGGCCCACGATCACGGACCCCTCACCTTCAGCCGTGTGGAACCTGCACTCCCACCACAGCCTCGTCCCGAACCTGCCGGCGGAGCTGGACGCGATCGTCAGCCGCGGACTGCTCGCCGCCACCGAGCCGGGGGAGTTCGTGTACTGGCTGGACTGGCAGCACGACGGCTACCGCTACGACCCCCGCCGCACCGACCTCCCGGGACGCCCGCCCCGGCCCGGCGAGGGCACGTACCCCAACGGCGACTACTACCTCAACGTTACGCACGACCTGCGCCTGGGCACGTTCGGACACCCGTGGGAACAGACACTGACCGTCTGGGGACCGACACTGCTCGCCGCCGTCGAGGCCGAGCTGACCGACCTGCTCGGAGAACCGGTCAGGCACCGCCAGTGAGCGTGACCCAGATCCGCAGTCAGCCACGATCATCCGCAGCAGACGGAACTGCCTCGCAGCCCAGGTGCCGCACGCATGGGGCAGAGGCATAGCGATGACCTCGCCATGGGGATGGAAACGCTTGAAGACGTACTCTTCCCGGGCCTGAACATCGTAGTGAGCCAAGCCACGGTCGTGGATGACAGCATCATGGTCGACGCGGCGTGCTGCGGACCGCCAGGGTCTTGTCCCCTGTGTCAGCATCCCGCGGCACGCGTTCACAGCCGGTACGGGCGTTACGTTGCCGGACTGCCCGCCGGGGGCCGTCAAGTGATGGTCCGTCTCCGCGTGCGTCGGTCTTTCTGTGATCAGAGCCAGTGCCGGCGCCGGACATACGTGGAACAGGTGGCCGGCCTGACCGAGCCGACCCATGCCCCGCGGGTACTTGGAATCGACGAGTTCGCGTTCCGCAAAGGCCGGACCTACGGCACCGTGCTCGTCGACGTCGAGTCCTCCAGGCCGGTGGACGTGTTGCCCGATCGTGAGACTGGCACGGTCGCCGCATGGCTCCGGGAGCATCCCGGCGCCGAGATCATCTGCGGGGACCGCTTGATGGCATTCACCAGGGCCATCAGGCAGGCCGCCCCCGACGCGCTGGAGGTGGCAGATCGCCGGCACCTGCTCCAGAACCTCTCGACGGCGGTGGAGAAGACCTGCCGCCGGCACCGTGACTGCCTCCGACGGCCAGCCGGACCAGAGGTGAGCCCGCCGTTGGCCACACCAAACACTCCGCTCCTGGACCGGATCCGGCGACGCCACGCTGAGGTCAACGAGCATGCCGCCACCGGCATGTCGCTGAACGCCATCGGCCGCCGACTACATCTGGACCGCAAGAAGGCCCGGCGCTACCGGAACAAGGACCATCCGACAGGACCTCCACGCCGTTACCGCCGGCCTCACCCTGCCCTGCAGCTCCGGCCTCGTCGAAGGTCACGTCAACAGGATCGAAACGATCAAGCGCCAGATATACGGCAGAGCCTCATTCGCCCTGCTCGGAGCCCGCATCCTCCGGCAGGCGTAGCCATCACGGAAGAGCGGTCAGAACCAACTGGAACGCTCAGGGGCCATGTGCAGCACCCAGTCACAACAATGCGACTGAGCGCCTAAATGGGCGAGTTGAGCGTCCATGGGACAGTTCGCTCGGGTGGATGCCGCAGCCCGCTCGCCGCGCTCTGCACCTCAGAGCATCCGCTCGGCCCTCGCAGCCCGAGCTCGCAGCGCATCGGCTTCCTCGTGCCGGCCCCGGACATGCAGGATCTGCGCCCGGTATTCCATCGCGTACCCGTCACCCAGCTCCTCGGCGCGCAGGAGCACCTGCATGGCGCGCTCCAGGTCACCACAGTCCCAGAAGGCCAGGCCCAGCGCCGTGATCGGGAAAGGTCTCGTCCTGTGCAACGATCACCGGCGCCCAGCGTTCGACACCAGACGCATCACCACGCTCAAGTGCCTGCTTGACGAGGCCCAGCATGGCGTCTGGATCGCCGAGCGCGGCGGTCTCGGGGAAATAGTTGACCGCGATCGAATATTGTCCCGGATGCCCGGCCACCCTGCCCGAACGACAATGGGATTGGAAAGAAGCACCCTCTTGTCAAGGGAGGCTGGACAGTGGGTGTCAACACCGACCTGACCGAAGATCAGAAGCGAGCACTCAAGGAGAACGCGGACGACCTGGAGCAGTTTCAGAGCCATTTGGATGAGGTGCATGAAAGGGCCCGGTCCCGCCTGGAGCGCGCTGGGCTGGTGACCGGCCTGGACAACATCAACTGCCTGATCTGCGTCGCATGCGAGGGGTGGAAGCCCGGCGATGACGGCAAATGAGCCAACTGCCCCCACCCGTTCTTCTTGCACAACATCATCTAGGGCCTGAGGCGAATCAGTGGGCCCGGCTTGAGCCGTTGCTGCCGCAGGTAATCAAGTCGGACCGGCCGCAGGTGCCGACGCGCAGCCGAGGCGGATGCCAAGGGCTTGATCACCTGGGAGGTCAATGTTGGCTCCACCGTCCGCTGGGCCCACCCGCCAGCACGCCGCGGTGCTGTGAATAGGGGTACCTCCAAAAGAAGCCGCATGCGTCGATCCATGCGACGACGCGGTGTTCAATCGGTCGCAGCTCAGAGTGCTCATCCCCGAACTGCGGGCCTTGGTGGACGGCTCAGCCGCCGAAGAAGCCGAGGCGGTGCACAAGATCCTTGCTCTGACTGTTCAAGTCGAGCGCAAGGCTCACCGGTATCTCGACTTCAACGGCGACTGACGACGCCACCTTCACAACAGGCCTTAGGCGAAGGAGAACCAGTTGACGTTGACGAAGTCGGAGGACTGGCCGCTGTCGAAGGTCAGATAGACGTCGTGGGTTCCTGTGGTGCGGCGGATGTCGGCGGGGACGGTACGCCAGGCCTGCCAGCCGCCGGTGTTGGCGACGGCGAAGCCGCCGACCGGGGTGGCTGTGGGGCTGCCGAGGCGGACCTGGACCAGGCCGCTGACTCCACCGGCGGCCCCTGAAGCGACGCGGGCGTCGAAGCGGGTGGCGCCGGTGGAGCCGAAGGCGACGGCCGAGAACTTGAGCCAGTCGCCGTTGGACAGATGGCCGACGGCGGATCCGCCCCCGCCGTCGGAGCAGGCCTCGACCTGTGCTCCGGACTGGGCGTTGAACGCCTCGGCCTGGATGGTGGTGAAGGCGCTGACCCCGCCGCCCGTGGCGGTGGCGGTCGGCGTGGGGTCTGGTGTGCCGCCCCCGGCCACACCGCCGACCGTGATGGTCCAGCGGCCGGGGGTGCCGGACTGCACCTTGCCCTCGAAGTCGACTCCGGCCGGGTGCACGTCGTCGTACGGGAAGGCGTACCCGAGATGGTCGGGGGTGGTGTCGTGCAGGATGCGGGAGTAGTGGTTGGTGCGCGGCCGGGTGTAGAAGGCGGCGGGCTTCTCGGCGGTCGGCTGGTGGGGGTTGTCCAGCAGGGTGGTGCGGTTGAAGGCGGCGGCGAGCCGTGCGCTGATATTGCCCATCAGGTCGTTGCCCGTGGTGAAGGGCGCGTCGCTGCAGGAGAAGATCGAAAGGGTGGACGGCTTGGCGAAGCTGCCGACTCCGGGGAAGGCGAGGACGTCGCCGTTCACCCGGCCGGTGACGGTTCCCCAGGTGAACTGGGTGTCGATGCGCAGGTCGGTGGAGCGGTACTTGTTCCACACCTCGTCCACGTAGCCGTCGAAGTAGCCGCGGAACAAGGCGTTGTTGCCGCGGATCGCCAGGTTGGGGCTGAGTACGCGCACGTCGCGGCCGCCCGCGGTGACGATCAGCCGGCTCCAGTCGCTGCCGTCCGCGGCGGACTGGGCCCGCAGCGCGGCGGCGACCCGGGACAGTCCGTCGGCGGGCAGCCCGCGCACCGTCTGGGTGCCTTGCCCGGTCTCCAGTTGGAAGGCGATCGGCAGCGAGACCATGTCGACGAACGTGATGTTGGCGTACAACTGGTCGCTGTTGAAGGTGAATTCGCAGAAGTCATGAGCGACGTTCGCGTTGGGGTCGGTGGGGTTGCTCACCGATGGCAGGGCCAGACCGCCGCCGCGGTTCACCAGGAAGGTGAGCTTCGCGCCGACGGAGAAGTAGATACGGCCGCTGTCCAGGCGCGGCAGCGTCACCCTCCGGGCTCCGGCGCCGGACGCGTTGAGCGGGATGGCACAGTCCACCCCGAGCGGGGTCTGATCGTTGGCCGGAGCCGGAGGGTGGTACAGGCTGGAGCCGTTGGCCTGGACGAAGGCCCAGGTGCCGCCGGCCGCGGGGTCACGACCGAGCACGTAGGCGTACACCGTGTCGTTGCCGGTGGTGTTCACCAGGTCCAGGGGGAGCGTGGCGGTGGTGGTCGCGTTGGCGCTCATCTCGAGCCAGGCTGCCGCGGCGGGCACGCCCAGGGCCAGGCCCGCCGTCACGGCGAGGAGTTTTCTGCGGGGCATGGTTCGTTGGTGGCGAGCCGGCACGGTGGGGGTCCGTTCTTCGGTGGGTCGGGCGGGGGAGCGGAGCGGTGGGACGCAGGAACGGGGAAAGGAGGGAGGGCGGTGGGGCTGGTGGGTCAGCCGACCGTCCACTTCTGGTTGGCGGCGCCGGTGCAGGTCCAGGTCTGCAACCGGGTCCCGTCGGCGGAGGAGTTGCCCTTGGCATCCAGGCACTTGCCCGCACCTGTGTTGGTGAGGTCACGAGCGGCGGTGTACGTCCACTTCTGGGCGTTGGTGCCGTTGCAGGTGTAGAGCTGGACGACGGCGCCGTCGGTGGTGGAGCCGCCCGCGACATCCAGGCATTTGCCGAGGGCGCGGACGGTGCCGTCTGCCCCGATGGTCCACTGCTGGGCCGCGCTGCCGGTGCAGTCGTGCAACTGGATGGGGGTGCGGTCGGCGTCGGAGCCACCGGCGACGTCGACGCACATGCCGCCGATGCCACGGATCTGGCGTGCGGCGGGTGCGCCGGCGGAGGAGGCGCGGACATAGTCGACGGTCATCGTCTGCGGGAAGGACGTGGAGGCGTCCGGGCTGCCGGGCCAGTCCCCACCGACCGCCAGGTTGAGGATGATGAAGAACGGGTGGTCGAAGACCCACTTGTTGCCGCCGGTGTCGGCCGGCGTGAGGGTCTTGTACGTCGTGCCGTCCACCGACCAGACGAGGGAGTTCGGGCTCCAGTCGACGGCGAACACGTGGAAGTCGTCGGCGAAGGCGCGGCCGCCGGGCAGGCTGTACGCGGCGCCGAGGCCACCCGCTCCGGAGTAGCCGGGGCCGTGCACCGTACCGTGCACGGTGTTGGGTTCGCGGCCGATGTTCTCCATGATGTCGATCTCGCCGCTGCTGGGCCAGCCCACGCTGCCGAGGTCGTTGCCGAGCATCCAGAAGGCGGGCCAGATGCCTTGGCCGCGGGGGATTTTGATGCGGGCCTCGAAGCGGCCGTACGCCTGGGTGAAGGTCTTGGCGGTGTTCAGCCGGGCCGAGGTGTATTGGCACTGCCCGTACCAGCAGCCGAGGCCGGCGTCGGTGTTCTTCCGCGCGGTGATGACGAGGTTGCCCTGGCCGTCGAGCGCGGCGTTCGAGGTGCTGTTGGTGTAGTACTGCAGCTCGTGGTTGCCGAATCCCGAACCGCCTGTCTCAAGCGTCCACTTGGCGGCGTCAGGAGCGCGGCCGGCCGCACCGTCGAACTCGTCGGACCAGGCCTGTGCGACCACTGCGGCACCGGCGTTCGGGGCGACAGAACGGGTGAAGGACATGAGCACCGCCGCGACCAGGGCGGTGGTCACGAGGAGCACCACTCCGCCGAGTGAGCGGCGACGTGCGCGATGAGCAGCAGCCATGGGCATGGTTCCTTGTCTGGGTGGGGGAGGGGAAAGGGATGGGAAAGGGGGGCAGGTCGGGCGCGTCGTGAAGGGTGACAGAGGGGTATGAGAGCGCTCCCACGCGTGACGCAATGTCACCTGAGATGGCGAGTATTACGGAGGGGTAACCATCATGGCAACGTCAGACGTCCCTCTTCGTACCCCTCTGACCTGCGGTTTTCTCTGGTGGACTTCGGCTTAACGATCTCTTAAGGCTGCCTTGATGCAGAGAGGTGTGAATCGGAGCCTCACGTGATCGTCGGCCGGACGGCCGCCGGGGGTACTCCGCGCGGCATCCGGACCGCGTGCTCCCGGCCGCGAACCCGGCCCCGACCGACGGTTCCTCGTTCATGTGCCGGTGTCCGGCGCCGAGCCCCCCCGTCGATCGGTGCACCGGCGTTGGTCCGCGACACCACGGACACGTAGACGAGCAGCGCCGTCGGCCCCGTACGGGAGGCCGGGCGACAGTCCTTCCGGGTGCCCGCACCCGGAAGGACCCGTGGCCGTGAGATGGACCTGCCGCGGCGGCCGGTCGCCGCGCCGACTTCGAGCGAGTGCAGGATCAGGCGGTGTGCAGCGTCAGACCGTAGCGGCCGAGGATTTCGTTGATCGGCTGGAACCACGTCTGGCCGCCGGACGAGCAGTTGCCCCAGCCGCCGGAGGTGACGCCCTGGGCCTGGTCCCCGCTGAGGAACGAGCCGCCGGAGTCGCCCCCCTCGGCGCAGACGCTGGTCTTCGTCATCTGATGGACGGCGCCCTGGCTGTAGTTGACGGTCTCGTTCTTGGCGAGGACGGTGCCGCAGTGCCAGTGCGTCGTGGACCCCGACCGGCAGATCGAGGCGCCCACGGGTGCCTCGGCGGAGCCGCGTACCAGCTGGTCCGGGATGGTGCCCCAGCCGAGCACCACCGGTACGGTCCACCAGCCGCTGTGGATGCCGACGTAGGCGTAGTCGTTGCCGGGGAACGAGGATCCCTGGAAGGTGCCCATCGCGGACCCGTCCCAGCCGCGTACGGCGGCCCCCGCCTGCCCGCAGTGCCCAGCCGTCACGAAGCCGCCGTACACGGAGAAGCCGATCGAACAGCGGACGTTGCCGGTGTAGTACGGGTCGCCGCCGACGGTGCCCGCGGCGTACGTACGTGGCGCCTGCGCCGTCTCGGTGACGGTGACGGTGGCGGGGGCGTCGGCCCTGGCCCGGTCGACGAACGCCCGTACGGCGGGGGCTTCCCGCTCGGTACGTACGACCGTGACGACGACGCTGTTGGTCCGCGGGTCGACGTGCCAGCCGGCCACCCCGGTGGGGGCGGGCAGCGTGTCCAGGCGCGCTTTGGCGCGGTCCAGCGCGGCTGCGCTGTGCCGGACGAGGCGGGTGTCGGCGCCCAGTGCCCGCACCTCGGACTCCTCCGCGCGGTCGGTCACCGCGACGACGAGCCGGCCGGTGGAAGGCTCGTACCACGAGCCGCCGTACGCACCACCCGCGGCGTGCCGTGCGGCCTTCTCCACGGCCGCGGCGGCCTTTTCCGCGCTCAGCCGTTCCTCGGCCTGGGAAGCGGTGAGCCCGAGGTCCTGGCGCATCGCGTCGAGCAGCCCGGCCGAGGCGGACGGCGCTGCGGCGGACGACGCCGCGGCGGGCTCCGGAAGCGGGACGGCGCTCGCCACGCCGGTGTGGGCGGCGCCCAGGCCGACGGTCAGGAGCAGGGCGGCGATGGCGGCGCGTAAGGGGGTGGTGTGTTTCACGAGACCTCCTGGGGTGGGGGGTTGAACGCTTGAGAGCGCTCTCACAGAGTGTCGAGCGCTACGCTAGCCGACCCTATTTGTCAGGTCCATACCAAGTTCCGGTTCCGTTGCGGCGGGGCCCCGCGCGACCACTCGGTCGGAGGACCGTCCCCGGCGTAGAGGGTCGACTTCATCACCGGCCTGACCGGCGTCGATGTCGCGGTCGCGGTTGGGGTCCGGGGTCGAGATCGCCCTAGGCTGCGAAGGTGCCGCCGCGCCGATCGGCGACGTCTTCGCCGACGGGGCCATCGCCCTCATCGGCAAGGCCCGCACGGCAGCCCTGTGCGGCGACCACCTCACCATCCGCCGGTACCTCGCCGAAGGTCGGCGCATCTTCGACCGGGTCGGTTGGCGCGATCAGACCTCCGACTGTGCGGTCCCCTTCTGGCGTGCCAACGTGTTCACGTCCGCGCTCGTCGCCCGCCTCGGGGGCGAGATCGCGGCCGTCGTCGCGGCCGGGACGCCGCCGCGGCAGAGCCCTTGGAGTCCTGCCGCGGTTTGCGGCGCGTCTGGAGATGCGCCGGGGCCACCCTGCTGGGAGCAGTAGGTGACAGCACACGCCGAGCGGGGCGAGGACGCCGCGAGCTCGGCGTTGGCCGCCGCACGGCGTTACAACGCGGCTGCGGCGCCCAGGATGTTCAGCGCGACCCAGCTCCCCACAACGAAGAGCGAGTCGGCACGGCCACATCCCCGGTGACGGACTCGTAGACGATCTCAACCGGCTCATCCCAGTCACCGGCCTCGGTATCGGGGCGGCTGTCCCAGACCCTGACCGTGACGGCAGCGGTATGGGTGTGGCCGGCGCCGAACAGATCGAACCGGAGTACGTGTGCCTGCAGAACACGCCCCACTCAAAGCCGCCCGGGAACGGTCGCCACGCTGTCGTCAGACTCCTGAAACGGAAAGCCCCGAAACTCGACCCGCGAGTCGAACTCCTGCCGCCCCAACAGCGTGGCCACGACGACCACTCCGCCCTTCATCGCGACAACGCGGAGTCCCGCGGTAGGACCGTAGTGCCCGCCTTGGCGCCACCTGCGGGAAAGGGTCGGTCACGAGCGAGCCCGACCGACCTTGAGCTGCGCCCCGACGACCCTCCCGCTGTCACTCGTCGACGTACGCGGTGCCGTCCCTGAAGACCTGCCCAACACACACCGCGTGCCGCTCGTCCCCGGAGCCCGGCCCCGAACCGCCAGCCCAAGGCAGGCGGGTATACCCGTCACCCCCTGTGACTCTCCCGGTGGTGGTCGGGTGTCGGATTCCCGATCTACGACGCCGGCGAGCGGCAGTGGAGCCAAGAAGGCCGGGAGGTTCCCGGCGGCGACGGAACCGCGCCGAAAGAAGGCACCGGGCGGCAGGCGCAGACCTGTTCCCATGCGGCTGGCCGTACCGGCGGCACCGCCGGTACGGCCGAAAGATCCGACTCAGGCCGCGACGAGCTCCTGCTCGCGGACCGGCGTTTCGACCTTGGGCTTCTTGTTCGGCAGCGAGAGGCGGAAGACCTTGTGCCACGCGGAGAACACCTGCTTGGGGAGAGGCCCGGTGACGTACTCCAGCTCGTACTTCTCGAACAGCGCACGCACCTTCACCGCGACTTCGGCGTACCGGCTGCTCGGCAGGTCCGGGAACAGGTGGTGCTCGATCTGGTGCGACAGGTTGCCGGTCATGAAGTGCATGGCCTTGCTGCCGCTGATGTTCGCCGAGCCCATCATCTGGCGCAGGTACCACTGGCCGCGCGTCTCGCCGTTGATCGACCGGCGTTCGAAGACCTGCACGCCCTCGGGGAAGTGCCCGCACATGATCACCGAGTGGGTCCAGATGTTGCGGACCAGGTTCGCGGTGAACGTGGCGGCGAGCGTCGGGAGGAACGACGGACCCGACAGCAGAGGGTGGATCACGTAGTCCTTGAGCACCTGCTTACGGATCTTGCGGCCCACGGCCTTGGCCCGCGCGCGGAACTCCGGGTTCTTCCGGCGGCGCTTGTGGAGGTTCTTGCCGAGCTCCAGGTCGTACGCCGCGATGCCGTACTCGAAGAAGCAGGCGTTGATGAAGTTCCACAGCGGCTGGCCGAGGTGGAACGGGTGCCACCTCTGGTCCTCGTCGACGCGCATGATGCCGTAGCCGAGGTCGTTGTCCTTGCCGATCACGTTGGTGTACGTGTGGTGCAGCTCGTTGTGCGAGTGCTTCCACTGGTCGGACGGCGAGACGTGGTCCCACTCCCAGGTGGTGGAGTGGATCTTCGGGTCCCGCATCCAGTCCCACTGGCCGTGCAGGATGTTGTGGCCGATCTCCATGTTGTCCATGATCTTCGCGACGGACAGTCCGGCGGTGCCGATCAGCCACGCGGGCGGGAAGATCGAGAACAGCAGTACGCCCCTGCTGACCAGCTCGAGCCTGCGCTGCGCCGAGATGACCTTGCGGATGTAGGCGGCGTCCTTCTCACCGCGGTCGGCGATCACCTCGTCGCGGATCGCGTCCAGCTCCCGGCCGAGCTCTTCGATCTGCTCCGCGGTCAGGTGGGCGGTGGGGTCGATGGCGGTCAAGGTGCTCCTACCGTTCGATGTCGCAGGGGCCCGCCGCGGCGGACACGCAGGTCTGGATGAGGACGCCCGGCTCGGCCTCGGTGATCTCGCCGGTGCGCAGGTCGCGGACGGCGCCCGCCTTGAGCGGCGTGACGCAGCCGAAGCAGATGCCCATGCGGCACCCGGAGGGCATGAGCACGCCGGCTTCCTCGCCGACGTCCAGCAACGGCGTGGCGCCGTCCGCGTCGACGGTCTTGCCGGTGGCGCTGAACGTGACCTCGCCGCCGCTGTCGCCGTCGCCGGTGGCGATGATGCCGGGGCGGAAGCGTTCGGTATGCAGGCGCTCTTGTACGCCGTGCTCGGTCCAGTGCTCTTCGGCGGCGTCGAGCAGGCCCGCGGGCCCGCAGGCCCATGTCTCGCGCTCGGCCCAATCAGGCACGAACTCGTCGAGACGGGCGATGTCGAGCATGCCGTCCGTGTCGGTGTGCACCTCGGTGAGCCGCAGCTTCTTGTCCGCGACCAGCTCGTGCAGTTCGTTGCGGAAGATCACGTCTTGCGGCTGCGGCGCGCAGTGGACCATGACGACGTCGTCGAACTCGATGTCGCGCAGCATGCCCATCACGGGCGTGATGCCGCTGCCTGCTGTCAGGTAGAGCACCTTGGCGGGCTTGGTCTGCGGCAGCACGAAGTCACCGGTTGCCTGGTCGAGCTGGATCAGGGTGCCCGGTTTCGCCCTGCGGACCAGGTGGTTGCTGACCTTGCCGTCCGGGATCGCCTTCACGGTGATCGTGACGCGGCCGTCCTGGCGGTTCGTCGGCGAGGTGATGGAGTAGGCGCGCCACAGGCGCACCCCGTCGACGTCGACCCCGATCCGTACGTACTGACCGGCCGTGTGGCCGCGCCAGCCCCGTCCCGGCCTGATCACGATGGTCGCGGCGTCACCCGTCTCAGGGTGCACGGCCTCGATGCGCCCACGCAGGTCAGCGCCCGCACGCAGCGGGCTGACCAGGTCGAGGTAGTCCGACGGCAACAGCGGCGTCGTGACCATCTCCAGCAGTTTCCACGCCCTGCTGCGGAGGGCTGTACTTGTCATGACGCCAGCTTGCTGCGCCTCAAGGGGTAAAGTCCTGACCGCAGGACGTAAATTTGATCAGCTCGATTGTTCGCAGGGAACAAAAACGTGAGCCATGCAGTCCGGAGGGCCAGCGAGCTGGCCCTGGATGAGACGACGGTCACAGCACTTCGGGGCGTACTGACGACCACCGCCGATGAGGTCGTCCAGGCGATCATCGACGAGGTGCCTCCCTATGCCAACGCCCTTTCGGGCCGTATGGGCGTCACCATCCGCCGAGCCGTCCGTACCGCCCTGGGGCACTACCTGGACCTCGCGAGCGGGAACGCCACAGGTGGCGACGCCGGTGACGCGGCCTACGAGCTGGGCCGCGGCGAGGTACGCGACGGCCGTTCCATGGACGCTCTGCTCAGTGCCTACCGCGTCGGCGCCCGCGTGGCCTGGCGATGCCTGGCAGCGGGTGCCGTACCCGTAGGTCTGCCCGCCGCCGAGGTCGCCAAGTTCGCCGAGCTGACCTTCGCCTACATCGACGAGCTCTCTGCCGCGAGCGCCGCGGGCCACGCCGACGAACTGGCCGCCCGGGGCAGGGCCCACGAGCGCCACCTGGAACACCTGGCCCGCGAACTCCTCGCCGGCGCCAGCCCGGAGGTACTGCTGGCCTCTGTCCAACGGGCCGGGTGGCAGCCGCCGACTTCGCTGACCGTGGTCCTACTGCCAGCCGCCCAGGCCCGGCCTGCCTACCGCGCGCTCGACCCGAGCACCCTCGTCCTCGACGATCTGCCGGACGCCACCGGTGTGCTGCTCGTCCCCGATGCCGACCGATCACATCTCTTGCGGCAGCTGACCGACCGCACCGCCGTGGTCGGCCCGGCCCGACCATGGACGCGTGCGTCCGCCTCGTACGCACGAGCCGTACGCGCGCGCTCCCTCTCCTCCGACATTCGCGACACCGAGGACCACCTGCCCGAGCTGGTGCTGAGCGCCGACGCGGACGCGTTCGCGGACCTGCGCGCCCGAGCCCTCGCACCGTTGCGGACCTTGCCTGTCGCGACGGCACGGCGGCTGGAGGAGACGTTGCGGGCGTGGCTGCTGCACCAGGGCAGGCGGGACGAGGTGGCGGGGGCGTTGTTCGTCCATCCCCAGACAGTCCGGTACCGGATGTCGCAGCTGCGGGAGCTGTTTCCGGATCTCGCATCGCCGCAGCGGGTCCTCGAACTGACGCTGGCGGTCGGACTTCGGGTCAGCTGAGGCGTACGTCGACCGCCCAGGACCGCGTCCGCGAGCGGTCCAGGAATTGTGGGTGGTGGATGGTGTGGCTCAGGATGCGTCGCCGTCAGGGGCTGGGTGGCGTCGGTTTTGGGTTGTCGGTAGGGGTGCGGTGGCTGCCGGTTCGTGGTGTGTGTCGTCGCCGGTTGCCGGTTGCCGGTCGTGGGCTGTGCGGGGTGAGGACGTGGGCCGTCGGTGTGGTCCTGTCGACGGCTGTGGGGGAGGGGGCGGGGTGGGTGTGTTTTCGGTCCGGTCGTGCCCGTGTCGGAGGACGTTCCGCTGTTGGACCGGGTCGTGGGTCTGAGTGGGCGTGATCAGCTCTGGACGTCGCCGGCCCTGTGATGGGGGCGGGGCTTCTCCTTCGGCGTTGTCTTGCTTGTTACTGGGGCCGGGTTGTCCCGGGTCGTTCCGGGTGGTGTCGTCGGTGTGTGGATCGGGGTCTTGATGTTCAGGGGGTCGCCTGCCCGGGTTGGGGGGCGTGGAGGTGGGGTCGGTGGTGGGAGTGGTCCGCCTGGCATCGGGTTCGTGGGCGAGTTCCTTGTGCGGGGGCGGGTGTGGTTGATGCGGTTGCCTTCGTGTCGCGGGGTTCGGCGTGCGCGCGTGAGGGGGGAGGGGTGTGGGTGGGCGGGTGGGGATCGGGATCCTGGCGAGGTGGGGTGTGAGGCAGGTGGCCGTGTCCTTGCGGCCTGACGTGGCGGGGGCTGCGTGCGGGCGGTTGAGGGGCCCGGCCGATGGCCGGTGCTCAGGGCCGGTGTCGGATGCGAGCGTCGAAGCGTTCACCGTCGGTATCGGTGTCTTCGCCGACTCCGTCCACCGAGGCGTCCATGCCGCTACCGCCAGGCCTCACCCTCCCTTGTAGCTCCGGTGCCGCCTCGCTCGGTGCGCGGAGTCGGGCGGGGTGGTCTGGGCCGGGGGTGGGTCTGGTGGGGTGTGGGGCCTATGCGGGTGTGCCGTGCAGATCAACGCCCGCAGCCTCCGCCCGCCCGCGGTCCCCGGGTCCCCGGGTCCCCGCCCCCGGTTTACCCACACCTGGTCCCTGGTCCGGCTGCGGTCCTCGGTCCGCCCGCGGTTCCTGGCCTGCCGGGGGCCTTGGGTTTCGTGACTACGGCCTCGGGTTTCCCACCCCCGGGCCCGCCCTCTGGTCTTGGTTTTGTGTGGTTGTGGGGTGGTTCGAGGGTGAGGTGGTTCGGGTGTGGAGTGTGTTGGGGTGGTGGCGTTGGGTGAGATTCGGCCTCTTGCGGGGTGAGGCGTCCCATAGGGCGTGGGTCACATACGAGGGTGGTTAGTGGTGGGTGTGGGTGCCTGTGTGGGGTGGGTGGTGGGGGTGTGAGCTGGGGGTTCGGGTTCGGGTGGGGGTGGGGTGTCAGGTCCTGGACTGCGAGGGTTGTTAGTAGGTGGGCTCGTTGCCTGGAGGGGTGGGGGGTCTGTAGTACTGGATGTGTCGCCAGGCGGTCCGGGTGTTCCACCCGCCGCCGACGAACCCCTCTCCACCGTGTGAGTGGCTCAATCACGTCTTCGACGTGTCTGCGACCGCCCTTGTTCCCTGTGGAAGGTTTTTTCCGTGTCCAACACCGACATCCGCCGCATCGCCGCTTCCAGGAAGGCCCTCGCGGGCACCGTCGTCGCCCTCGGTGTCGCCGGTTCCATGCTCGCCACGGTTCCCGCCCAGGCGGCCCCGACGAGCGCCAAGGCGATCGCGCAGCAGATGATCAAGGACCCGGCCCAGTTCGCCGCCTTCGACAAGATCATCTCGCACGAGAGCGGCTGGAACCACACCGCGACGAACCCGTCCTCCGGCGCGTACGGCCTGGCCCAGGCCCTCCCGGCCTCGAAGATGGCCTCCGCCGGCGCGGACTGGAAGACCAACCCCGCCACCCAGATCAAGTGGGGCCTGGACTACATGAACGACCGCTACGGCAGCCCCGTCGGCGCCTGGAACTTCTGGTCCGCCAACCACTGGTACTGAGCCGGCCGGCAGCGGCCGGCACGCATGCACACGCCCGGTCCGGGTTCCCGGTCGGGCGTTCTTGCGTGTCCGGGCCCGTGGCGGGTGGGGTCCGGACCGTGCGGACGACGGTTACGGCAGCCCGGTCGGCGCCTGGAACCTCTGCTCCGCCGAACCGCTGGTACCCGGCCGCGGGCCGGGCCCGCATGCGCATGCACACGCCCGCCCGGTTCTCCGGCCGGGCGTTTCGCGTACGCGGACCGTGGCCCGTGTACGTGGCCGCTCCGCGCCCCCGACCGGGGGTGTTCTCGTGTGTCCGGGCCGTGTACGGGGGCCTGGCTGCCCCGCGCCCCGACCGGACCCCGCCCACCCCCTGACCCCCACGACCGGGAGGTGGGAGGTGGGGGTGGGGGTGGGGCGTCTTTCAGCGGGTGTGGCGCCCGCCGAGGTGCAGCGCGATCGCGGTGACGGTGAGTCCGACCGCGGTGAGTCCGACCGCGGTGAGTCCGGCGGTGGTGAGTCCGGTGGTGGTCGCGGTCGCGTTGGTCGTGCCGGTCGTCATGAAGCCGTCGCGTGCATGCCAGGACAGTACCGATCCGTGTGAGCGTGCGGAGAGCAGCGAGGCGGTGCTGAGCCAGGAGGCGGTGGAGAACACGGACAGGGAGGATCCGACGGAGGCGGCGGACAGCGCGCAGCCCACGGAGCCGATCGACAGGATCGAGCCCACGGAGCCGATCGACAGGATCGAGCCCACGGAGCCGATCGACAGGATCGAGCCCACGGAGCCGATCGACAGGATCGAGTCCTTCGACCAGAGGGAGAGGGGGGACCTGCCGCCGCGGCATCGGGGGGCCGTCCATGCACGAGATTCGGTCACGGTCCATCCTGACAGGGGCCGGGGGGGGGTGGGGGAGCGGCACGCGCCGGGAGGGCGGGGCCGACCGGAGTCGAACCGGTGTCCTCGCGGTGTTGGAGACCGCGCGCGTCGACCTCTGCGCTACGGCCCCGCCCGTCCCCGGATCGTAGCGGCGCCGCCCCACGGACACGCCACCCGCCCCCGGCCCGCCCCGCCTCGGCCTGCCCGCCCCCGACCGTTCCGGCCCGCCCCGGCCTGCCCGTTCCGGCACGGTACTGCGTCCGGCCGGCTCGTGTGGAGAACGTCCGATTGTCGATCCTTTCGGGGGAACGTCGCGCGTACGTCCGGGGGTTGTTCCGGAAGGGGAGGCGGGGTGTGCCCGCCGGCCCCTGGACCCGGTAGACCGACGGCGATGGAGACACACCCGTGCGCATACTTTTCACCGGACCGGCCGCGGCCGGCCACCTCTTCCCGATGGTCCCGACCGCGCAGGCCTTACGGGCCGCCGGTCACGAGGTGCTGTTCGCGGGCTCGCAGCCGCTCGGCCCCCTGCGTGAGGCCGGTTTTCCGATCGTGGAGATCGGTGACGGCCGCAGCATCATGGACGTCTTCGAGGAGTTCTCGGACCAGGAGATGCGTTACGTCGCACCGGACATGACCACGGATCAGATCCTCGAGCGGGCGGCCCGCGGTTTCGCGCTCGTCTCCCGTTCCACCGTGGACGGTCTGTTGGAGACCGCGGAGAGCTGGCGCCCGGACCTGCTGGTCCACGATTCCTTCCAGGCCTCGGCCCCGCTGGTCGCCGCCAAGGTGGGGATCCCGTCGGTGGTCCACAACTTCGGTGTGACCTCCGGCCTCGACATGGTCGCCCGGCTCGCCGCCCACTTCACCGAGGCGTACGAGAGGTACGAGGTGGCCGGCCCGGCCGAGCCCGCCGCGCTGAACATCGTCCCCGCCTCGCTCGGCGGTGACCCGGGCGGCCTGCGCGTGCGTTACCTCCCCTACAACGGCGGCGGCACCGTCCCGGCCGGACTGCTCCGGCGCGGCGACCGTCCGCGCGTCGCCGTCACCCTGGGCACCGTACTGACCGCGCTGGACGGCGTCCGCGCCATCGTCCGCCTGATGGAGGCCGCCGCGTCGGTGGACGCCGAGTTCCTGCTCGCCGTCGGCGACGCCGACCTCGGCCCGCTCGGTACCCTCCCGGACAACGTCCGCCCGCTGCCCTGGGTCCCGCTCGCCGAGCTGCTGACCACCTGCGACGCGCTGATCCACCACGGCGGCTCCGGCACCCTGCTCACCGCCCTGCAGGCCGGCCTGCCCCAACTCCTGCTTCCCCAGGGCGCCGACCACTTCACCAACGCCGACGCGCTCACCGCCACCGGCGCCGCCCTGCGCTCGGCCTCCGAGGACGTCGACGCCCCGCTCCTGGCCCGCCTCACCGCCGACCCGGCCCTGCGCGAGGCGGCCGCCCGCCTCCGCGCGGAGAACGCGGCCCTGCCGACCCCGGCTGAGATGGTCCCCACGCTGGAGGCCCTGGCCGCCTCCTGACGGAGCGAGGGGGCGCCCGCACGCCCACCACGCCGTCGCGCACGGTCTGCACGCCGGATCCGACGACGCCCCCCGCCCCCCTCGACGCCCCTCGACGCCCCCCGACGCCGCCCGACGCCGCCCGGGGGCGGGCGGGGGTGGGCAGGGGTGGGTGGCCGATCGCGGTCGAGGAGTGTGCGAGCGGGAGCTCCGTGTCGTGCCGCCCGACGGTGAGACCGATCCGGCGGCCGCCCCTGGCGTCGCGGCCGTCCCCCGGCATCGGGACCGCCCGCCCGCCGCCGGACCACCGGACCGCCCGCCCGCCCCCGCCCACCGGACCGCCGCCGGACCGCCGGACCATCGCCCCTGCTCGTCCGGCGGCCCGGCGGCGGGGAGGAAGGGGACGGCCGTTCCCGGTGGCCCGCCGCCCGCCCACCCCCGCGCCGCCCGCCCACCCCCGCGCCGCCCCCCGCCCGCGCGCACCCTGCGCACCCCCGCGGCCCCCCGCACCCCCCGCGGACCGCCGCGCTGCCCCTCGCCCGGTGTGGCCGGAACTCGTCCGGGACGGGCGAACAGGGCGCTACGTGCTGGTAACTTACGGGAGTTGATCAAGGTCGGGGTGTGGTCGACCACGCTCCCGGCCGGAGCCACCCCCACCCCAGTCAAGGAACCACATTGGCACGCACCGTCACTGCGGCGGCCCTCGTCCCCGCCACGGCCCTCGCTCTCGGCCTTTCCCTCTCCCTCTCTCTTCTGGCGGCCGCTCCCGCGTCCGCCGCCGACGCGCCCACCCCGTACCTGGACTCGGTCGAGCAGGCC
The DNA here is from genome assembly GCF_053615355.1 of Streptomyces sp. CLCI03. NCBI lineage: Bacteria > Bacillati > Actinomycetota > Actinomycetes > Kitasatosporales > Streptomycetaceae > Streptomyces > Streptomyces sp. CLCI03. The sequence goes on from NZ_CM132132.1 coordinate 8,356,810, forward strand.
CTGCGCCAGGTCTCGCCGGGCCTGGAGGGCTCGGTGTGGGAGCGCACCGCCGGCAACCGGCTCGGCTCCTCCGTCCCCGGAGGTGCCGACTGGCTGCTCCAGACCCCCGGTTGCTGGGGCGACGCGGCCTGCACCGACCGGCCCGGCTCGCGCCGCCTCCTGGACAAGATGCGCCAGGACATCGCCGCCGCCCGGGACACGGTCGACATATCCACGCTCGCGCCCTTCCCCGACGGCGGCTACCAGGACGCGATCGTCGCGGGCCTGAAGGAGTCCACCCAGAAGGGCAACCGGCTCAAGGTCCGCGTCATGGTCGGCGCCGCGCCCATTTACCACTCCACCGTGATCCCCTCGTCCTACCGCGACGAGCTGCTCGCGAAGCTCGGCCCGGCCGCCGCGGCGAACGTCACACTCAACGTGGCCTCGATGACCACCTCGAAGACCGCGTTCTCCTGGAACCACTCCAAGCTGGTCGTCGTGGACGGCACCTCGGTGATCACCGGCGGCGTCAACAGCTGGAAGGGCGACTACCTCGAGACCACCCACCCGGTCGCCGACGTCGACCTCGCGCTGACCGGACCGGCGGCGGGCTCCGCCGGCCGCTACCTGGACACCCTGTGGGACTGGACCTGCCGCAACAAGGGCAACTGGGCCTCGGTCTGGTTCGCCGCCTCGCCCGGCGCGGACTGCATGCCCGCCCTGCCCCGGCCCGCCGCCCCGGCGGGCGGCGGGGACGTGCCCGCGCTCGCCGTCGGCGGCCTCGGCGTCGGAATCCGACAGAGCGACCCCACCTCCTCCTTCCGCCCCGTCCTGCCCACCGCTGCCGACACCAGGTGCGGCATCGGGGTCGCGGACCGGACCAACGCCGACCGGGACTACGACACCGTCAACCCGGAGGAGAGCGCCCTGCGCGCCCTGATCTCCGGCGCGACCTCGCACATCGAGATCTCCCAGCAGGACGTCCACGCCACCTGCCCGCCGCTGCCCCGCTACGACGTCCGCCTCTACGACGCCCTCGCCGCGAAGCTCGCCTCCGGCGTGAAGGTCCGCATCGTCGTGAGCGACCCGGCCAACCGCGGCACGATCGGCAGCGGCGGCTACTCGCAGATCAAGTCGCTGAACGAGGTGAGCGACGCCCTGCGCGGCCGCCTGACGGCCCTGACCGGTGACGGCGGCCGCGCCCGCACCGCCCTGTGCGAGAACCTCCAACTGGCCACGTTCCGCGCGTCCGACCGACCCACCTGGGCGGACGGCAAGCCCTACGCCCAGCACCACAAGCTGGTCTCGGTCGACGGAGCGGCCTTCTACATCGGCTCCAAGAACCTCTACCCGTCCTGGCTCCAGGACTTCGGCTACGTCGTCGAGAGCCCGACCGCGGCCGGACAGCTCAAGAGCGACCTGCTGGACCCGCAGTGGCGCTACTCCCAGGCCGCCGCGACGTACGACCACACCCGCGGCCTCTGCCAGGGCTGACCCCCACCACCCCACCACCCCGCCACCCACCGCCCGCCCCCGTCCCGTCCGGCCGTCCGCCGGGCGGGACGGGGGTGGTCCGCCTTCCGGGGCCCGGCCGGGAATACGCCGGGGCCGGCCCCCGTTCCCAGGTATGGTTGAACAGTCAACAATCTTGGAAGGGTAGGGGAGCCATGCAGTTCGGGATCTTCACCGTCGGTGACGTCACGGCCGACCCGACGACCGGACGTGTGCCGGGCGAGCACGAACGCATCAAGGCGATGCTCGCGATCGCGCAGAAGGCGGAGGAGGTCGGCCTCGATGTCTTCGCCACCGGTGAGCATCACAACCCGCCGTTCGTCCCCTCCTCGCCGACGACCATGCTCGGTTACGTCGCCGCACGCACCGAGAACCTGATCCTGTCCACCTCGACGACACTGATCACCACCAACGACCCGGTGAAGATCGCCGAGGACTTCGCGATGCTCCAGCATGTCGCCGACGGCCGCGTCGACCTCATGACGGGCCGGGGCAACACCGGTCCGGTCTACCCCTGGTTCGGCAAGGACATCCGCGACGGCATCGACCTCGCCATCGAGAACTACGCCCTGCTGCGCCGGCTGTGGGACGAGGACACCGTCACCTGGAAGGGCAGGTTCCGCACCCCGCTGCAGTCCTTCACCTCCACCCCCCGCCCGCTCGACGGCGTCGCGCCCTTCGTCTGGCACGGCTCCATCCGTTCCCCGGAGATCGCCGAACAGGCCGCCTACTACGGCGACGGCTTCTTCCACAACAACATCTTCTGGCCCGCCTCCCACACCGAACAGATGATCAACCTCTACCGGGAGCGCTACGCCCACTACGGACACGGCACCCCCGAACAGGCCGTCGTCGGCCTCGGCGGCCAGGTGTTCATGCGCCGAAACTCCCAGGACGCCGTCCGCGAGTTCCGCCCCTACTTCGACAACGCCCCCGTCTACGGCCACGGCCCGTCCCTGGAGGAGTTCACCTCCCAAACCCCGCTGACCGTCGGATCCCCCCAGCAGGTCATCGAACGCACCCTGTCCTTCCGCGACTACGCCGGCGACTACCAGCGCCAACTGTTCCTGATGGACCACGCGGGCCTGCCCCTGAAGACCGTCCTGGAACAGCTCGACCTGCTCGGCGAGGAGGTCGTACCCGTCCTGCGCAAGGAGTTCGCGAGTCTGCGCCCGGCCGGCGTGCCGGACGCGCCGACCCACCCGGCCCGCGTGGCGGCGGCCCGACGCGCCGTAGGACAGGCGGCGCAGGCGTGAAACTCCTCGTCGTGACGGCAGGGCTGAGCTCGCCCTCCTCCACCCGCCTGCTCGCCGACCGGCTCACCGCCGCGACGCTCGACCACCTGGACGCCGAACCGGTGGTCCTCGAACTGCGGGAACTGGCCACGCGGATCGCCCAGCACCTCGTCACCGGCTTCCCACCCACCGAACTGGCCGCCGCACTCGACGCGGTGGCCGCCGCGGACGGCCTGATCGCCGTGACACCGGTCTTCGCCGCCTCCTACAGCGGCCTGTTCAAGTCGTTCTTCGACCTCATCGACAAGGACGCCCTCACCGGCACACCGGTCCTCGTCGGCGCGACCGGCGGCACGGCCCGCCACAGCCTGGTCACCGAACACGCCATGCGCCCCCTCTTCACGCACCTGCGCGCCCCCGTCGTACCCACCGCCGTGTACGCGGCCTCCGAGGACTGGGGCGCGGAAGGCCTGGCACGGAGGATCACCCGCGCGGGCACGGAACTGGCCCGCGCCATGGGCTCCGCGCACCCCACCGCCCGGGACACCGCGCCCGACGTCGACACCACCGCCGCGCTCGCACCCCGTTCCCCGACCGGGGCGATCACCTCCACCGATCCGGCGAACCGCCTGGGCACCGTCCCGTTCGCCCGACGACTGGCCGCACTGCAGTCCGACTGACGACCCGGCCCACCCCCGCACCCGGGCCGGCCCCGGACCCGGCCCGTCCTCGTGTGCGGTTCACGGGCATGTGTTCGGTTCACGGGCATGTGCGGTCCGCAGGCGGCAGGCACCGGGGTCTTCGGGCCTTCGCCCCGCGGTCCGGCCCGGCTCGGGATCACGGGGCGAAGGGCCCGAAGGCCCCCGCCGTCCCGGGCGGGTCCGGATCCACGGGGGAGCCGAGCATGGCCCGTACCGGCCCCCGTCCGGCCGGGTCACCGCACGCGACCCCGGCACGCGACCCCGGCGCGCACCCGGCGCCGCACACGACGTGGCGGCGTAGGGCGGTCGCGCGCACCGGCCGGCCGATCCCCGAACACCTCCCGCACGCCCGCCCGTCCGGCAACATGCCGCGTTCGGCGTAATCGACGCCTCGACCCGACTTCCTCCTCACGCCGTGACAGTCGATCACGCTCGTGTCAGGAGGCCCGTGTGCACAGGTCCCGTGGGCGCGTGGCCCCGTACACACCGCCCGGCGCCGGACGCACCCGCCCGGATCCGCCCCTGACGGCCGACACCGACGAAGGTTTCCGGCCCACCCCACCACCGCGGTGGATGCGATGGCTGCCGTTCCTCTACGTCGCCCTCGTCCTCCTCCTGGAGATCACCGTCCACGAGGAGTGGGCGGGTGAGCTTCTTCCTCATCGCCCTGCCCGCCATCGCCGCGTACGCCTACGGCCCCGTCGTCGCCGCGCTCACCGTCCTCGCGATCCTCCTCGAAGGCCTCCTCGCCTCGATCACCCACCACCTGGGCGAGACCCACCACGTCACCGCCGACATCGCCACCGCCCCCGTCGGGCATCCTCGCGACCACCCTCGCCGCGCACCGCCGCGGCCAGGAACGCCACCTCGTCCACGCCGACTCCGTCGCCGAGGCCCTGGTGCGGGCCCTGCTGCAGCCGGTCCCGCACCAGGTCGGCAACGTCCTCGCGGCCTGCCTGTACCGGCCGAGCGAGGCCGGGACCACGGTGGGCGGCGACCTCTTCGACATCCGCGCCACCCGGGCCGGGGAACGCGCCATCATCGGCGACGTACGCGGCAGAGGACTCCCGGCGGTCCGCACGGTCGCGACGATCCTGGGCAGCTTCCGCGAGGCCGCCCACGAGGCCCGGGACCTGCCGGCCGTCGCCGCCCGACCGGAACGGGGCCTGGTCCGGGAGGCCGAGGAGATCCACGACGACGAACTGTTCGCGACCGCCGTGCTCATCGAGTACGACAGCCGCACGGACCGGGTGACGGTCACCAACCACGGACACGTGGAACCTGTCCCGATCTCCCGGGGCCGGGTACGCACCCTGCAGGGCCCACCGGCGCCGCCGATCGGGCTGGGCGCCCTGATCCGGACGGACGGGCCGGTGGTGTGCACGCACCGGTTCACCCACGGCGACGTGCTCCTGCCGGTCACCGACGGACCGGTGGAGGCCCGCGACACCGACGCCGACTTCTACCCGCTCGTGGAGCGGCTCCGCCACCGCTTCGAAGGCCGCCCGGCACCCGGACCCGCCGAGGTCGTCGACCTCCTCAACACCGACCTCCCCCGCCACGCCCGCACCCTCCACGACGACGTCGCGATGCTCGCCATCGCCCCGCACCACCGGACCTGACACCCCCGCACCACCGGACCTGACACCCCCCCCCCCCGCCCAGCCGACACCCGTCACGCCCGGCCGCCCCCCGCCCCCGCCGCGGGAGCCGACGACCGGACCCGCCACGCGGCCGAAGTCGTCGCACGGGGGCCGGATCCACGAGCCGGTTCCCGACTGCCTAGGCTCCGGCCATGACTACCGACCAGTGGTACGTCCTCATCGAGGAGGACACCCGGACCACCCGACACGCCGACGGTGTCGAATTCAAACTCCATCGCTGGACACTGGCCGCCCGCCACCTGGTCGACGGCACCCGCGAACAGGCCCTCGCCACGGCCGAGGAAGCGGCCCTCAACCACCTGCCGGCCCTCCTGGCCCGCCACGCGAGAGTGGGGGACACCCCCGCCCGCGACGCCTTCCTCACCCCGGACGGCAGCTGGCTGGTCCGGCTCCGACAGCGCCACCGCGAATGCCACATACGCGTCACCGTCGCCCGTCTCGTCCACACACGGGAGGAGACCCAGGCCCCGCCCAAGACACTGAAGGAGAAGCTCCGCCAGGCCCTGGAAGGCCCCGAGCCCGCCGTCACCCCCTGGACGCCCGAGGCGTAGCCCCGGACACCCGCCGGCCTCGGCCGGGTACCGGCGGACACCACGAAGGCCCCGACATCGACACCGGGGCCTTCGTGCACTTCGCCGACCTACCCCTTCAACGACTCCGACCGCCGGGCGTCACGCCCCTCCCGTCGCACGGGGAAGGGGAGAACCACCCATCGGACCGGACCCGGACCCGGACTTGGACCCGGGACCGGGTGTTACCGGAACAGGCGGTCACCGGGAGCGGCCATCCGATGGGTGGCCCCGTGACGGTTCACCCAGTCACGGATCAGGCCGATCGAGTTGGCGCACTGCCAACCGCCGTCGTAATCACGCACCCCGGTGAAGGCCCCGTAGCCCGCGATGATGCCGTCCACCCGCCCCTCACCCAGCAACTTGTCCACGTACCAGGGGTCGTTGTAGGTCGTCGTCCACGACAGCGTCGCCGCGAGCCGTCCGCCGTCACGGTCCGCCGCGCCCCTCCTCAACTCCGCGCACGTGTAGTACGTGGCCTCCGTGCAGTTGCCGAACCCCTTGGTGATGTCGCTGTCGCCGTAGTCCATCACCCGCCGACCGGCCGGGAATCCGGCACCGGACCGGTCGAACGCACCCTGGACCCGGTCACGGGTCCCCGTCGTCGTGATCCCCTCCGACGCGCCGAGCCGGCCCTCCAGGCTCTTCCACCCCCGCCCGCCGACGTCCGGGGTACCGCCGCCGTGGTACTCGTAGAACCCGTACAGCACCCGGATCCCCGCGGCCGTCAGCCGCTGCGCCTTGTCGCGGAGCCCGGCCACGCTGCACCCGCGGTTCTCCCGCTCCCCGCAGTAGTTCGGGTCCTTGATGTCGAGCCAGCCAGCGACAGCCGCCGTCCCTGGTTCGCGTGGGAGAGGATGCGGTCGACCATGCTGTCGAAGCCGGGGCCCAGCCGGTTGTCGCCGGCCGAGGAGCAGTCGTGCCAGGCCCGCCATTCGTTCGGGTTCCACCACGCGCAGACGTCGATCTCGATGCCGTTGGCGCCGTGTGCGAGCGCGGCGTCCACGCCGTCCAGGGTGTCGACGCGGTGCGCGACGGCGTAGACCGGGTGACGCAGGTCGGCGGCCGCCGCCGGGGCCGTGCCGAGCGCGGTGGCGCCGATGACCGCGCACAGGGCCGAGAGCAACGCCAGGAGCATCCGTGGGCCGGCGCGGTGTTCGATGGAAGAGGTCAAGAAACACTCCGTCATGTCGGTGTCCGGATCGGACGGTTCATCTCACCCGACCACATGCCGGCACGCGATAAATGTATGACGAATGAATTCGGTCGGGGGTGTTCCTGGGAATGGCGGGAAACAGCCGCCGCCCTCTGCGTCGTGTGACGGGAAAACACCCGCGGTCGAAAGAGGTGGCGCGGATTCCGGTGCCGTACGCATCGCCTCCGCGGGCCAAGCCGTGCACCGGGACGGTCCGGACCGCGGGCCACCGCTTCCCGCCCCGCCGGAAGGCGCCCCGGCCGCGAACGCGCACCGCACCCTGCGCGGACGGCCCGCACGCCGCGCATTCCGCACCCCCGCCGGGAAATACGGAATCCCGCGCTCCCGCGGAACCAGGCCGGCCCCGCGCAATATCGGGGGAGCGGACGCAATACCGGGGAATCGGCCGGAAATGCTCTGCGGCCGGTTTCGGCCGACACCGGCATCACCGATCGGAACCGGACGCGGACCGGCGGCGCACATAACCCCCGGGCACTTGCTGCCGTCCGGACGGCATCGCAATATTCTCCCGACGGTCCGGCCGACCGGCATCCCGTGCACTTTCGGCTTTTCCCCTTCCACATCCCGGGAGACAGCTATGTCCGACACCGCACACACCCCCGCGGCAGAACTCCACGACCTGGAGCTCGACCTCGGCGACCTCACCGTCACCTCGATGCGGGACACCGCCGCGCTGCCCGAGGGCGGGGCGTCCTGGGGCTCCTGCTCCTGCCAGGGGTCGTCGTCCTGCGCCCAGCCGCAGGACGTCACCGCCCTCGAGGTCTGACCCCCTTACACGAGAGGCCAACCCATGAACGACGCCACGCAGTCCGCCGGTTTCGACCTCGACGACCTCGACCTCGGTGAACTCACCGTGACCTCCATGCGGGACACCGTCGCGCTGCCCGAGGGAGGCGCGTCCAACGGCGGCAGCTCCTGTTCCTGCGGCTCGTCCTCCTGCGCCCACCCGCAGCTGCCCGAACTCCCCCTGTAACCGGGGAACACCACCGCACACCGCGCCACCGCACACCGCACACCGCACATCGCACCGCAGCGCCACCGCGTGACCGTTCGCCAGAGGCTTCCCGCAGGGCCCCCGCGCCCCGCGGGAAGCCGCGCGCCGCCCCCACCCACAGGACGGGAACCCATGCCGCAGCCGCGCCCGCACTCCGCCCCCGGCACCGACGGCTACCGGGTAAGGTCCGCGCCCTACGCGCTGGCCCGCGCCACCGTCCTCGCCCACCCGGCCCAGCCTCCCGCCGCGGCCGTCTTCCGGGACCTGCTGACCCGCCTCCACCGGCTCGACACCGAACTGGCCCTGACCGCCGCACCGCTCTGCGACGACCTCTACGCCGCCCGCGACCTGCACCCCGCCGAATTCCACCGCGACACCGTCCTGCCCCTGCGCCGGGCCCTGCACAACCGCCGCGAACCCCGCCCCGCCCTCCTCGCCCGCCTCGGCGACCTGCCGGCCCGCCTGCCCCGGCTCGCGGCCTGGCTCGCCCTGCGCGCCGACCGCGCCACCCTCCTGGCCGCCCTCGACACCGCCTGCGGCCCCGCCCTCGACGCCGAACGCGCCGCGCTCGCCGCCCTCTGCCGCGAACCCGCCCTCGCCAAGGCCGCCGCCCTGACCAGCGCCGACCTGCTGCGCGCCCTGAACCGTGCCGCCACCGGCACGACCGACCGCCGCGCCCGCAAGGAGGAAGCCACCGTGCTGCGCTACGCCCTGCGGGCCAGCACCAAGACCAGCCCGCTGTCATGGTTCACGGCGGTCGGATGGGGCCCACTGGCCGACGACCAGGCCGACGGCCCCGCCCGCCCGGTGACCTCTTGGGGCGCCGCACCCGTCCTCGACGGCCCCCTGCGCTCCGTCGTACGGGCCAACCGCACCCTGACCACCGCGCTGACCCTCGCCCTCCTCGACGCGCCGCACCGGCGCACCACCCTTCCCCACCGGATCACCAGCACCGCACGGACCGACGGCCCCCGCACCGCCTACACCCGTGACCGGCCCTCCTTCGCCGGCGGCCGTTACCTCGTGCCCGGCGAGGACCGGGCCGAGGTGGCCTCCGGCGGACCGCTGCGCCTGCTCACCCACCTCGCCGAGAACCCCGTACCCCTCCCGGACCTGACCCGGCACCTGGCCGCGGCGCTCTGCCCGGACGGCGAGGACGGCGGGAACCGCGAGGACGGCGGGAACGACGGGGGAGACGGGGACGGCAGCGGTGGCGGCCGGGCCGCGGTCGCCGCCTTCCTCGACCGGCTCACCCGCGCGGACCTGCTGGTCCCGCAGCACCCCGTCGCCCCGCAGGACCCCGACCCCCTGCAACGCCTCGGCGCCTGGGTACGCTCCTTCGCACCCGGCCACCCCGAGGACGCCCGCCGCGCCGACCGGATCGCCGAACTCGGCGCGCTGACCGCCCGGTTCGCCGCCGCCCCGGCCGCCGACCGCCCCGGCCTGCTCACCGCCCTCACCCAGCGCTGGACCGCCGAGCTGGCCGCCGCCGGCCGGCCCGTCCCCACCGGCTCCGCCCCGCTGACCGTCCTGTCCGAGGACGTGATCGCCCCGCACCCGCCGGTACTCGACGGCTTCCTCGGCGCCGCCGACCACGAGGCCCTCGCCGAGGTCACCGCCCTCGCCGAACTCTTCGACCTCGGCCACCTCGTCCGCCGCGTCCTGCGGGACCGCTTCGTCGAGCGCTACGGCCGGGGCGGACGCTGCGCGCACCCCTGGGAGTTCGGCGCCGACGTCACCGCCGCCTGGGAGTCCGCCGGACGCATCGCCCTGCTCGACCCCGCCGACCGCGACGCGTTCCCCACCGGGACCGAACCCCTGGCCCGGCTGCGCGCCGAGATCACCGCCGCCCTGCGCGAGCCCGACAGCCCCCGGGACCGCACCACCCCCGGCGCCGCCGACGAGACGGTCCTGCCCGCGGACACCCTCAAGACCCTCGGGGAACGACTGCCCGCCACGGCCCTCGAACGCCCCCTCAGCTACACCTACTTCCTCCAACGTGACCCCGCCGCCCACCTGTTGACCGTCAACCACGTCTACGGCGGCTGGGGCCGCTTCACCAGCCGCTTCCTGGACTTCCTCGACCCCCGCGCCACCGCCGAGGTCTCCCGGCAGATCCGGCGCGGCCTCGGCCCCGGCGCCCGCCCCGCCCAGATCCGCCCCGTCGGCGGATTCAACGCCAACCTCCACCCCCTCCTGGTCCCCGACGAGATCGGCCCCGACCGCGACCGCACCCCCATCGCCGAGGCCGACCTCGAACTCGTCCACGACGAAGCCACCGACCAGGTCCGCATCCACCTGCGGACCACCGGCGAACCCCTCGACGTGCTCTACCCCGGCTTCCTCGCCCCCGTGCTCCTGCCCGCCCGCATCGCACCCCACCTCGCCGACCACCCCGCCGGCGCCGTCGACCTCCGCCCCCTCGCCCCCCGCCGGACCCTCGACGCACCCGGCGGCCCGGTCACCGTCAGCTCCCGCCTCCGCCACCGCCACGTGGTCCTCCAACGCCGCCGCTGGCTCCTGCCGCCCGCCGTCGTGGCCGCCCTGCGCGCCGACCTCGCCGCCGACACCCACCCCCACCGGGTCCCCGCCACCGCCACCACCGACTGGCGCGCCCGCCTCGGCCTGCCCGAACAGGTCTTCCTCCACCCCGTCGCCGCGGCCCCCACCGGCCGCGCCACCGAAGACTTCCTCAGCCGCCTCACCCGCCCCAAACCGCACCTCGCGGACCTCGGCAACGCCCTGCACCTGCGCTGCCTGGCCAAATGGCTGTCCCGACACCCCGACGGCGTCGTCCTGGAGGAGGCACTGCCCGCCCCCGGCGGCCTGCCCGCACCCACCCGGGCCGTCGAACTCGCCCTGGAGGTCTACCGGGACGGACGCCCGCGATGACCCACCCGACCGGCCCGCAGCACCACGACAGGAGCGCACCGGACATGCCGTCCCCCGACCCCCGACCCACCCCGCGACCGGACCCCCGCGACCACGGCGCGCTGGACGTCGCCGCCTACTACCACCACCCGGTCAAAGCCCCGCTGCTGCGCGAGGTCATGCTGCCCCTGGCCACCGCCGCCACCGCCGACGGCACCACCGCCCACGTCGAACGGCACTGGCTCCACGGCCCGCACCTGCGGCTGCGCCTGCAGGGCACCGACCCCGCAGCCGTCGCCGACACCGCCCGCACCGCCGCCGCCCGCATCCGCACCTGGCTGCGCGCACACCCCTCCCACAGCGACCTCGACCGGGCCCAACTCCTCGAACAGGCCGCCGAGGCCGGGCGCGCCGAACTCGTCCCCCCGCCCTACGGGCCCGTCCACCCCGACAACACCACCCGCATCGAACCCGTCGACCGGACCCCGGTACGGGGCCTGCTCGGAGCGGACGGGACCCGCCTGCGCGAGGACCTGCTGCACTCGGGCCTGGGCGCCCTGCGGGCCGGCGCCGCCTTCCTCGGCCGGCACGGGGACACCGACCGGGCCCGCCTGCGCCTCGCGGTCACCGCCCTGGCCGCCCACGCCTGCGCCCACCCCGGCGGCCTGACCGGCGGACACTGGTCCTACGTCTCCCACCTGGAGGACTTCCTCCTCCACGACGACCCCGACGGACGACTGCGCGCCACCTTCGAACGCCACGCGCAAGCCGCCGGGGACACCGCCACCGCCCTCGTCGCACGCATCGCCGACGGACACACCCACGACTGGGAACAGGCCTGGGCCGACTTCTCCCACGACGCCTGGCAGCTCACGGCCCGCCGCCACGCCGCCGGCGCCGACCTCCACGGAAACCCCCTCGCCTACCGGACCCGGGCGGCCGCCACCGGCGACGCCGCCGCCCACGAACGCTGGAACCAGGACATCCGCACCCGCTACAGCGAGTTCCACCGACTGCTGCGCCGCGCCGACCCGCAGGGCACGATGTGGAGCCGCCCCGACTACCTCATCCACCGGGCCTGCACCAACGCCCTGTACCGGCTGTTGACCGTCTGCGACGTCCGCCCCCTGGAGCGCTACCTCGCCGCCCACCTCGTCGTCCGCGCCGTGCCCACCCTGACCGGCTGCGACTGGCGCACCGAGATCGGCGCCGTCATCGACGCGGTGGAGGCCCGGACATGACCGGCGAACCCACCGCCCACGACACCGCGAACACCGACAACACCGCGAACACCGACAACACCGCGAACACCGCGGACATCGAGGACGCCGAGGACACCGGCGCCGCCGGCGGGGACCACGCGAGCGACGGCGGCCGGCCGCACCCCGGTGACCGGCTGCGCCCCGGCACCGCCGTCACACCGCTGCGTGCCGGTCTGCACCTGCGGGGGCGGCGTGGCAGCCTCACGCTGGAAGGCAGCACCGCCGTTCCCGTGGTGTGGGGCCTGCTGGAGGAACCCCTGCGTACCGGGGGTCTGGCCGGTTTCCGGGAGGGTCTGGAGCCCGGATCGGCCGCCCGCGTCGCCACCGACACCCTCCTCGGCC
>NZ_JBSIFU010000001.1:0-241382 GCF_053615355.1 Streptomyces sp. CLCI03
CAACCATTGCTCCAGCTGGCAAGGGAACGGAGGCCTGCTGTGGTCCATGGCTTAATTGAGAGGCAGGAAGGCTTTGATGGGCTGTCAGGAATTCTGTAACGGTGCTCCAGGAGCGAATCCGGGTGTGGCCCCTGCGAGACTGAGGCCGGCAACCGGTCGCGCTGCGCGCTCCCTCTCCGTAGCAGTATGCCCTGTCGGCTGACCCGTCCACCCACCCACACCCCACTACACAACGTAACAACCACACCCCACCCCCAACAAGATTGGTCTAAACCACAAAGATCGCTGACAGAAAAGAAAACACACGATTCCCGACCCCCATAAACAGCCGAGCGTCAAATACCAAACCCGAAATACCCTCATCCGGATACCAAATCTGCAACGACTCCGATCGATGCATCAAAACCACCGTTGTGTAGCATCCGGAATTCTGCCCCACTCCCGCCTGGAAAACCCGCGAGAACAGCCCTTGAACTTGAACATGACTGTGCCCCGGCCTGTTCGGCCGGGGCACGGTTCGCAGCGTCAGGAGGTCAGGCGCCGATTCCGACGGAGGAGACGTAGGCGTAGGCGGCGTAGTCGGAGTCGAGGTCGGTGATGACGTCGTCCCAGATCTCGTCCACCATCGCCTCGTCCCGGGCGGCCCAGGCCTGGACGAGGTCCGGCCAGATGTACCGGACGGTGATGGAGCGGTCGCTGAGGGGCCGGCTGTACTTGGAATCGACGTGGGTCTGGTCGACGGGGTAGATCTCCATACGGCTGCCGCGGCCGTCGTTGTCGAGGTGCCGGACGAGCCATCCGGAGCGGATCAGGTTCTCCCGCCGGCGCCACCAGTACGCCGCGTCGATCCGCTCCCTGGACGCCGCCGAGGGCGTGGCCTTCCCCCGCGTCCACGAACGCAGGGAACGGGTGCTGACGCCTTGTTCGGCCAGCGCCTCGCGGCCGGCTGGGCTGTCGAGGTAGCGCAGGCGTGCGGCCAAGCCACGGCGGGAGGTGACCGGCGAGACGATGCCGGAGGAGTGCACGATCCGGTTGAGCTCCAGGATCAGGGCCTCCCCGCCCTTCATCCCTCGGGCGTCATGCCTTCCCCAGTCGCCCCAACGGGCCCACAGATCCTCGGAACCTGCCATCAGCCCTTACCCCCCAGAAGGTAGGTCAGCTTTTCCTTCACCTGATTCAGGTCCCTGCCCTCCGCGAACACCGACCGCCAGTCACCGACGACGTGCAGTTCGTCCGTGCCAGAAATCTCCACGACCTGCAATCCGGCCTTATGCGCCTTATTGGCCTTCATCCACAGATTCGCGAACGCTTTCGCCCGGATGATATGCATCCAATCCGGGCGCCGCAGCTCACGGTTCGCCGTCGATTCACCCACTGTCGATACCAATTTAGAATACATGGCTTTCACGTAGGCGACGGTCAATTCGTCACCCTCGGCAAGTGCGGTCTTCCTTGTTTCGGCCAGAGCACGACGAAGTTTTTCCAGCAGGCCCTCGGTGCCGCCGGAGACGAGGGATCGGTGAATGGTCGGGGCGTCGGCGAGGTTCTGTCGGGCGCAGTCGAGGAGGAGGCGGAGGGTGGATTCGCTGACCCACAACTCCCCCGGCTCCTGGCGGTTGCCCAACGGGTTCGGGAGATCGGTGTGCTCCCAAGAGGCTGGGGTGAGCAGGTGGACGCCGGACTTCTTCGGGTCGTGTACGCCGCTGGTGTCCTCGCGGAGCTGACCGATCGGCAACCAGCACTTGAGCGCGGAGAGGTAGGCGGCGTTCATGTCCAGAGCCGTCACCTCGAACTCCTCGCCCTTCTTGGCCGCCTGGAACACAGCGGAGTTACGCCACTTCGGACGGCCCTCCCAGATCTCGTCCGCGCCCTTCTGGGAGCGCTTGCGCAGGATGTCCGCGGTGGGTGGGAACTCGGAGTGCTCGTACCGGCCACCCACCCGGGAAGCCTTCAACAAGGCCATCACGTCCGGGATCGCCGCCTTGATCAGCTCGGCCTGCGCGCCGTCGACGTCACCGGTGTGCTCGGCCAGGACGTCGTGGACTCGGCCGGTGATCCGACCGATCAGATCGTCCGAGGCGTACGTACGCGGGCTCCTCGGCCTCGCCGCGGGCTCCGCGGCCTGAGCAGGTGCTGGCGCAGCGGGTGACGGCTCGGGCTGGGCTGGCTGCACCAGCGGCTCGGTCGGCTCTACGCGCTCGGTCGGGAGCGGCGCAGCCGGGGCGGGGGGCGAGACGACGGCGGGGGCGGGGTTCGCTGCGGCGACGGCGGCCGCGCACTGCTCGGCGCTCAGGTGCTGCGGGAACCCTTCGAGTTCGTCACTGGTCGGCTGACCACACAGCACGCACAGGCCCACCGGCGCCGCAGGGGCGAGCACGGCAGCCGCCGTCGGCTCGGCGGGGAACAAGGCGGCCGGGGCCGGCTGCGCGACGGCCGCGGGCGCCGCCACGGCGTCCGCGGGACGTAGAGCGGGGGTCGAGCCGTGGAGCACGCCCACCGCGTGCGTAGGACCGGCGAGGAGGTCCAGGAAGTGCAGGCCGAAGTGCTCGGCGAGTTGGTCGACGTCTTCGAGCGACCAGTGCTGACGGCCCGCCTGTTTGCGTGAGACCTGCGCCTGGGACAGGCCGAGCCCGTCCGCGAGGTCGTTCTGACGCTCACCGGTGCGCGACATCAACGCGGCGACCGTGAGCCTGAGGAGATCCTCAACACCCATCATGCATGCAACACTAGCATTCTCAATACTTATTTCGCATATTTCATGCACAAATTGCCTGCCGTATGTGAAGTCAGTGTGCCCCCGTCCCTCTGGGCCGGGAGCGAGATGCTCGGCCCAGGGCCTCGACGCGTCGGTGAGCCTTCGCTTGGACCAGGCGTCAATGCGTCAGCGCTTGGTTCCTGCTCACCGGCGGCATGCGGCAGCCCGCCGTACTTTCACCTGGCAGCCGGGAGGATGGCCCAGTAGGTGACGGTGTGCGCCAGGATGCGGGTGCCGTGGGCGCTTGCCAACAGGGTGATGATGGTCACGCCCCGGCCGCGTTCTTCCGGTGCACAGCTCGTGGCCCAGGTGCCGTGGTTGTCGGTGGGGCCGCCGTCGTCGACTTCGATGTGCAGGGTGCCGTCGTCTTCGGCCTGGTGCAGGTGGAGGGCGAGGGGAGGTAGGGCGTGTTCGAGGGCGTTGGTGACGAGTTCGGATACGACGAGGAGTGCATTGTCGATGGTGTCGTCGTCGACGTTCCATGTGTGGAGTACGGCGCCGGCGATGCGGCGTGCGGTGCCGGCTGACTCGGGGTGGTGCGGCAGCCACCAGATGCGGGGGGCGTTGGCCTGTGCGTGGGTGGCGAGCCGTATCGGCACGGTGGGGGGAGGTGCTGTTTCCGTGTGGGGGCTGGCGTCCATGGCAGGGTCCTGCCGGTCGGGTGTGTGAGAGGTGGGGGTGGAGCCGGGCTTCGGTGGTCAGCGCAGGAGCTGGTCGAGGACGGTTGAGGCGAGCGCGGCGTCGAGTGCGCCCACCCCGGTGAGGTCGGCGACCGTGATGGCTGTTTCGGGGCGGTCGAGGGGTGCTTTGAGGAGTTCGCCCGCCGCGATGTCGCTGTCCTCGGTGGTGGCCCCGGCACGGACGGCGTGGCCGAAATCTCCGTGGTCGATGCACTGGGCGTGGTCGTCCGTCGCGATGACCTGTGCGCGGTGGAAGAGCGCGGGCGGGAGCTCGTTCTTGTGGGGCATGTCTGTTCCGATGCCCGTCACGTGTGCGCCTTGGCGTACGTGGGTGGCGTCCAGAACGGGGGTCGTGGCCGCGGTGGCGGTGATGATCATGTCGGCGGCGGCGGCGTCCTGAGCCGCTGCGGGCCGGGCGTTGAGTCCGTGCAGGTGGAGCTGTTCGCACAGGGCGTTGGTTCTGTGCAGGGTGCGGCCGTGGACGAGCACGGTGGTGACGGTGCGGAGTTCGGCCAGCCAGGTGGCCTGGAGGCGGGCTTGTTCGCCGGTGCCGAAGACGGCCAGGGTCGTGGCGTCGGGGCGGGACATGGCGTGGGTGATCAGGGCGCCCGCCGCCGCGGTGCGCCAGGCGGTCAGCAGACCGCGGTCGTCGAGGACTGCGCGTATCTGTCCGGTGCGGGCGCTGACGACGCAGACCAAGCCGTGGTTGGAGGGGATGCCGAGGGCGGAGTTGCTGTAGAAGCCGGTGGCGATCTTGACGGTGAAGTTGGGGGCGCCGGTGATCAGGCCGGCTTTCACGTGGCAGTCGCCGTCGGCTTCGGGGAAGGCCATGTGCAGCGGGGGCGGCACGCTGGTACGGCCTTCGGCGTGGGCGATCAGCCCGTCCTGGACGGTGTCCAGGACCTGCCGCGAGGTGACCGTCCGTTCGATGTCGGTCAGGTCGAAAACGGGGAGGTTCATCGGCGGGCCCGCATCCATGAGGCGAAGGCGGCCAGGCCTTCTTCCGGGTCGCGTCGGCCGATGCCGATGCGGAACCGGTCGGCGGGAGTGGCGGTGAGTTCGGAGTGGTAGATGCTCGCGGGCAGCAGCAGGACGCCGGCTTCCTCCACCAGACGGGTGCAGAACTCCTCCACCCCCTCGGCGCCGAGGTAGCGGGGATAGGCGACGCATCCGCCGTCCGGGGCCTGCCACTCGAAGTCGTCCGCGAACTCGGCGAAGAACGCCTCGAACGCGGGCAGGTTCGCCGCGATCCGGGCCCGATTGCGGTCCAGGAGCGTGGCGCGGGCCTTCAGCGCGATGCGGGCCAGGACCTCGCTGGGCGCGGAGTTGCAGATGGTCGTGTAGTGCTTGGCGCGCTCCAGACGGGAGCGCAGCTCGCGGTCGCGGCAGGTGATCCAGCCGATCCGGAGGCCTGGCAGTCCCAGGGACTTGGAGGTCACGTTCAGGGACAGTGCGCGCTCGGAGAGATCGGCGGCCTGGGGCAGGATGCGTGCCGGGTCGTGTTCGAGGCCTCGGTAGACCTCGTCGCTGAACAGGTGGATGTCCCGCTCGTCGCACAGCCGGGCGAGCGCGGTGAAGTCGGCCGCGTCGATGATCTTGCCGGTCGGGTTGTTGGGGAAGTTCACCGAGACGACCCGGGTGTTGGGCCGTATCGCCGCGGCGACCTCGTCCATGTCCAGGGCCCAGTCCCGGTCCGGGTCGAGGGCCACCCCGGTGACCTCGCACAGTGCCATCGGCACGGTCTCGGCGGCCTGGTAGTTCGGGGTCACCACCACCGCGTGGTCGCCCGCGCCGAGGAGGACGTTCATGGCCAGGTAGAGGGCTTCCTCGGCACCGGCGAAGCAGATGACGTCGTCGGCGCCGGCGCGCTCGTACGTCTGCGCAATCACTTCACGCAGTGCCGGGTCGCCGAACGTCTCGGTGTAGCCCAGGGGCAGGTTCTCGAAGGCGTCCCGGTCCTTGTCGTCGGCCAGCGCGAGGAGCTCGCCGAGCGTCATGGTCTGCACGTCGGAGGCGGTCAGGTGATGGCGGGCGGTGAACTCCCACCGCGAGAAGTACGTCTCCAGGCGGAAATCGGGCAGCCGGGTCATGGTGCATCAGTCCTTTGCGCTGGGTGTTCTGAGCTCGGCCAGCAGGCCGTAGACGGTGGACCGGGACACCCGCAGCGCCCCGGCGACGACCGGGGCGGCGCGGCGCACCGCGAACACGCGGGCCTCGTCCAGGCGGCCGAGGACGGCCAGGCGGTCCTGGCGGGTCATGCGTTCGACGGGGCGGCCCGTCTCACGGACGTAGGAGCCGATCACATGCTGGATGCGCTCGGACCAGTCCTCCTCGAACAACGGCTCGGGTCGCTCCACGACCGGGGCGCCGAAGGCGGACAGGACCGCCGCGGCCTGTTCCAGCGGGGTGCGGTCGAGGTTGATGCACAGGACCGCCGACGGCCGGTCCTGCGCATCCCGCAGGACCGCGCTCACCGAGGACAGGCGCCGGCCGTCCACCAGCATCTTCGGGTACGGCCCGTACACGTCCTGAGCCGACGGGGCGAGCGCGTCCAGCTCGCCGAGCAGCGAAGGATCTCCCGCGCGGCGGGTGGTCATCGGGTTCCAGATCTGAAGCACCCGGTCGGTTTCCGGATCGTGCAGGACCACCTCGGCATACGGGCCGAGCAGCAGCGCGACGGCCTGGCACACCGGTCCCCACATCCGAAGACGAGGATCGCGATCCGCTTCTGTTCCACTCATGTTTGAACTGTACGTCCAGTCTGGACATAATGTCCAGAGATCCATGAGGGCCGTTCCCGCAGGCCCGGAAGTGGTCGAAGAGCTGCCCCGTCCAACTGCGCACCGAACGTCGACAGCAGGCCGGAGCACTCGGCGTAGGTAGCTGCTGGGGGCTGCGGGCCTGCAGTACGTTCCAGGCGCTGTACCGGACGACCCGCTCGCCGTCGGGCATGGTGCCGGGCTCTGCGTCACGGCCGGAAGGCCCGGGGCGATCGGCTGTGGGGAACACTGGG
This sequence comes from Streptomyces sp. CLCI03, assembly GCF_053615355.1. Taxonomy (NCBI): domain Bacteria; kingdom Bacillati; phylum Actinomycetota; class Actinomycetes; order Kitasatosporales; family Streptomycetaceae; genus Streptomyces; species Streptomyces sp. CLCI03. The sequence continues at coordinate 6,449 of NZ_JBSIFU010000001.1, forward strand.
CCGGTGATATGCGAAACGGCGGTGCGGTGAACTGGTCCCCGGGTCTGCTGGGTTTCACGGCGGGCCTGGTGATCTCGGTGGTGACCGCGCCGGTCGGCGTGTCAGGGGCCGTGTTCCTGCTGCCCGTCCAGGTCAGTGTCCTGGGTGTTCCCTCGCCGGCGGTGACACCCACGAACCTGCTCTACAACGTCGTCGCCGGACCCGGGGCCCTGCTCCGTCACGCCCGCGCCGGCCGGCTCGGCGGGCCGCTGACCCGCCTGTTGCTCGTCGGAACGGTCCCCGGAGTCGTGATCGGCGCCGTCATCCGCGTGTTCGCGATCCCCGGCCCTACCATCTTCCGTCTCCTGATCGCCGTCTTCCTGCTGCCGCTGGGCCTGTGGCTGTGCCGGCGGACCCTGCGCCCGGCCGCCGCGGAGCGGCCGATGCGTCGGCCGACGACGCGGGCGACCGGCACCCTGGCCATGGCGGTGGGCACGGTCGGAGGGATCTACGGCATCGGCGGCGGTTCACTCCTCGGCCCGATCCTGGCCGGGCGGGGTATACCGGTCGCCGAGGTGGCCCCGGCCGCCCTCGCCTCGACGTTCGTCACCTCCGTGGTGGGAGCGGGCACCTACGCACTGCTGTCCCTGACCGGCAGCAGCCGCCGTTCCGGTCAAACTTCGCTGAGACTGGTCAACGGGACAGGGCAGAATGCCCCGACTCGCCACGTCCGAGGTCTGCTGATCACCGCGGGCGTCCTGCCCTGGCGTCACGAACAGCTGGCTCACCTCGAACACTGGATCACCCACAGCATGCCCGCGCTCCTCGCACCTCACCACACGCCGGTGATCAGGCCCTTTGCCGAATGGCACGTCCTGCGTGACGCCCGCCGCCGCACCGCCCGCAGCCGCTACTCCGTTGGTGCCGCCAGTTCGCGGGCAGCTTTCTTGCCGAACACGACTGCACCCACCACCTACGCCGCTGTCTGACCGACGGCAGGCTGCCACGCGAAGTGCGGATCATGGGCGCCCTCGTCCTCCTCTATGCCTTGCCGCTCAGCCGGATCTCGGAGCTCACGACCACCCAGTTCCGGCGTACGCCGGACGGAGCGTTCCTCGCGCTGGGCCGCCACCCCGTGCTCGTCCCACCCCGCCTCGCCCTCCTGATCGAGGAACAGATGGAAGACCCTGGCACGGGATACTTCCGCCGTCAGCTCGACGACGGGACGCACTACCTGCTGCCCGGTCAGGCGCCGGGCCGCGCCCGCAACCCCCTCGGCGCCGGCGCCCTCCTGCGCTCACACGGCCTCCCCGTTCTCATCACACGCAATACCGCAATGATCGAAGCCGTCACGGACCTGCCGCCGATCATCGTCGCCGACCTGTTCGGCCTGCACCCCAGCACTGCCAACCGCTGGGCCGGCTACGCCAACGACAGCTGGACCCACTACCTGGCGGCCCGTGACAACCAGCCTCCCGCGCCTCCGTGACAACGGTATTCAGCAGCGAATGCGGTCCAGGGTGTTGCTGATGGATGTCAGGAGTTGCGTGGGGTTACCAGGCCGGATTCGTAGGCGAGGACCACGAGCTGGGCACGGTCTCGGGCGTGGAGCTTGGTCATGGCCCGGTTGACGTGGGTCTTCGCGGTCAGCGGGCTGATCACCATACGGGCCGCGATCTCGTCGTTGGACAGGCCGTGCGCGACCAGGACGACGGACTCCCGTTCGCGGCCGGTCAGCTCCTCCAGAGACTTGCCGGTGCCGCTGGAGGTGGCGGGCGGCTGGGCGACGTAGCGGTCGATCAGCTTGCGGGTGATCGAGGGCGCGAGCAGGGCGTCGCCGCGCGCTGCGACGCGTACGGCGTGCAGGAAGTCCTCCGGGTAGATGTCTTTGACGAGGAATCCGGCGGCGCCGGCGCGGAGGGCGTTGAAGACGTGCTCGTCCAGGCCGTAGTTGGTCAGGATGACGACGTGCACTCCGGCGAGGGCGGGGTCGGCTGCGATGCACCGGGTCGTCTCGATGCCGTCGAGGACCGGCATCTGGATGTCGATGAGCGCGATGTCGGGAAGGTGCTCCCTGGCAAGCTCCAGGCCTTCCTGCCCGTTGGACGCCTCGGCCACGACCTCGATGTCTTCTTCGAGGTCGAGGAACGCGCGGAATCCGCTGCGGATGAGCGGCTGGTCGTCGATCAGCAGGACACGGATCACGAGGCACGCTCCACGGGGAGTTCGGCCTGGACGGTGAAGCCGCCCTCGTTTCTCGGTTCGGCTCGGAGCCGGCCGCCAAGGGCGGTGACGCGTTCGCGCATCCCCAGGAGCCCGATGCCGGGCTCCGGCGCACTGTCCGACGTGGCTTTGCCGTCGTCGTCGATGCGGATCGCGAGGGTGTCCGGCCGGTAGTCGATGTGGACCGATGCCGTCCCGGCGTTCGCGTGACGGGCGATGTTGGTCAGCGATTCCTGAACGACCCGGTAGGCGGTCCTGCCCACTGCGGTGGGCACGTCGTGGCGCTGGCCCTCGATCGTCAGCGTCGCCTCCAGGCCGCTCTTGCCGGCCCGCTCGACGAGTTCGGTGACGTGATCGAGCCCGTGCGGCGGGGTGGTGTCGTCGTCGCGCAGCGCCTCCAGGGTCGCGCGGAGCTCGCGGGACGCCTCCCGGCCTGCCTCCCGGATCGCCAGCAGAGCCTCCGGTACCTCTTCGCCACGCTTCCTGGCCACGTGGACGGCGGCTTCGGACTGCACCTTGATGACCGAGATCTGGTGGGTGAGCGAATCGTGCAGCTCCCGCGCGATGTGCAGCCGTTCCTCGTCGGCGCGGCGCCGTGCGGTCTCCTCCCGGGTGCGTTCGGCTTCGTCTGCCCGCTGCTCGGCCTGCCGCAGGGCTTCACCGGCCGCGCCGGCGGCGATGAGCCAGGCGATTTGGAGGGCTCCCCGGGCCTGCGCGAACGCCTCGCCCGTGTCGTGCAGGCCAGAGACCAGGGCCGCGAGGGGAAGTGCCGCCAGCACGGCCACGCTCACCGCCACCGTGACGATGCGGTGTCCCGCCCGCATCGCCGCATACACCGCGAAGAGGAACGCGACGGCAGCCACATCGAACCCTGCCGCCTGGTACCCCACAGCGCACAGCCCGGTGACGGCGAGGACGGCGACCGGAGCCCGGCGGCCCGCGGCCAGCGCCAGGCCACCGACCGCCAACAGCACGTAGCCGAGCGGGCCGAGGCCCGTTGCGGGGTGATGCCCGGACAGCCCGGTGACCAACAGCGCCCCCGCCACGCCTATGGCGATCAGCCAGTCTCTGACACCGGCCCGTACGCGGAACCGTCCTTTGTTCATGCGCGCACCGTAGCCCGTGGCAGCCGCGGGCGAATCCCGCTCGCGGACTAGCCGCCGGCTACCACGCATGCAGTAGCTCCGCAGCGCTTGCCATGTCCGTGGTAGCGCGAAGTGCCTGCGGCTGCTGGACGACCTGCCACAGCCCGGCCGACATGCTCGAACCACATCCAGTCGTGGGAAGAGAAGGAGCACCCTGATGTCCACTCGTCGCCTGTTCGCCGCCGTCCCGGCCGCCCTGCTCGCCGGGATCGGTCTTGCCACACCAGCAGCAGCGCACGCCTCGCTCCAGCCGCTCGCCGCCAGTGTCACCGACTTCAGCCCCGGGCGGCTCGTCGCCGCCACTGGCGGGCTGCTGGGGCTGGCCGCCCTGATCATCGCCGTGCTCGCGCTGAAGCGACCCGCCGGTCGGCTCGGCACCGCCAACGGGTCGCTCGGGGCCACAGTGGCCGTGGTCGGGGGGCTGATCGCCATGGCCCTCGGCGGGCTGGTCGCGGCCACCGCCGACAGTGGGATCGGCACCGGCAACGGGAGGGGCGGCGCCTACGTGGCCCTGCTGCTCGGGCTGGCCGGCACTGCGTTGGGCGGGCGGGCTTGGAACCGCTCCCGCCGCACCCGTTGACCACAGCGGATACGTGTTCTGCCGTGGTCACGCCCTGCGGGCGGTCACCGCGCGACGTACCGCGTACGCAGCGGCTCCGGCGGCCAGCACAGCGGCGCCGGAGATCACCGACGAGGTCGGCAGGGCGAACGCGAGGACGAGGCAGCCGGCCAGCCCGACGGCCGGGATGATCCGTGTCGGCCGGCCCTCGTCCGGGGCGAGGGTCCAGGCGGAGGCATTGGCGATGGCGTAGTAGGCGAGCACCCCGAAGGGGGAGAACCCGATCGCCGCGCGTACGTCGGTGGTCGCGGCGAGTGCGGCCACGACGGCGCCGACCACGAGTTCGGCCCGGTGCGGCACCTGGAACTTCGGATGGACGGCGGCCAGGGCGTGCGGGAGGTGGTGGTCGCGGGCCATCGCCAGGGTCGTGCGCGAGACCCCGAGGATCAGGGCGAGGAGCGAGCCGAGCGCGGCCACCGCGGCGCCCACCCGCACGACCGGCGCCAGCCAGTCCGCGCCTGCGGCCCGTACGGCATCCGACAGCGGAGCGGTGGCCTCCGCTACCCCCTGCGGGCCCAGCACGAGCAGGACGGCGACGGCCACGGCCGCGTAGACGACGAGTGCGATGCCGAGGGCGAGCGGGATGGCCCGCGGGATGGTGCGGGCGGGGTCGCGGACCTCCTCCCCCAGCGTGGCGATGCGGGCATAGCCGGCGAAGGCGAAGAACAGCAGGCCCGCCGCCTGGAGCACCCCGCCGAAGGTCGCATCGTCACCGACGCCGAGCCAGGCCGCGTCCGCGTCACCGGAGGTGACCGCGGCGACCACCGCCGCGGCCAGCACGGCCAGGACCACGGCGACAATGACGCGGGTCAGCCGTGTGGAGAGAACAGCAGGTCAAAAGCCACCAGACCGCACTTCAGCGACTGAAGCGACTCAACTTCGGAGTCGGACTCATTCGACTGCATCAACCGTTTCCAAAAAGACTACTGGCCGCGCTGCGCCCTGCTGGGCCTGGCCTGGGGGCCTGGAGCAACGAGCGAGATCGTGGAGCCCGAAGGCTGAGGAGTGACCTTGCGGAGTTGAGTCGCTTGCTTGAGTCGCTCCGTAAAACCGCAGGTCAGATGCTGGACAGGAACCCCTTCAGCGACTGAAGCGACTCAACTTCAGGTATATGAGGACATTCCTGTGTGCGCGTGTGCGTCATATATAGGAGGCTTCAGTCGCTTCAGTCGCTGTATGGAGGGTTCCAGGCTCTTGACCTGCAGGTTCTTTGAGAGCGACTCACAGCGACTGAAGCGTTCGGTCGCTCCGGTCGTCCCGTCAGTCGCTTGCCGGCTCCCTGTGGGTCGGGAAACGACACGCCGGGCCCAATGGCTCCGACACGCTGCACACGGTTCCTGGCTGACTTCGCTAGTCTGTGTTCGTCGTTGAGTCGCTTCAGTCGCTGTGAGGGGAAGTACATGCCTTCTGAGCTGCGGTTTTCTCGCAGCGACTCAGGGCAGTCGACCTCTGAGCGCTCGGTCGCCGGTCTGAGGCTGGCGCGGTGGTGTGCCAGCAACGGCTGGCCCGTTCACCCGCTTGCGCCCGGGCGCAAGACGCCCACGGCCAATTGCCGAGATTGCGCCGAACCCGGCCACACTCACGCCGACTGTCCCTGTCTGCAGGCCGGCCGCTGGTGTCACGGTTTCCATGCCGCGACCTTGGACTACTCGCGCATCGAGGACTGGTGGACCGGCACCCCGGCCTTGGGCGTCGGAGTTGCTTGCGGGCCCGCGGACCTGGTCGTCATCGACATCGATGCACACACGAGTGAACTGCCGTCCCGTGACCGACTCCTCCCTGGGATCCCGGTAGGGGACGCTGTCGATCTGAGCGGCCTACGGACGGGCTTTCACTCCTTGGCCGTGCTGGCGGCTCTCCGCGGTGAGACCTCTCCCGCCGAAGACGACTCGACCCTGCGTGTACGGACGCCCTCGGGCGGCATGCACGTCTGGTACCGGGCCACCGACGGTCGTCAGTGGCAGTGCTCCACCGGATCCGGGAAGAGGGCTCTCGCCTGGCAGGTCGATGTCCGTGCGCACGGCGGCTACATCGTCGCACCGGGCACGAGCACGTCCATGGGGACGTACAAGCCGCTGGGGAAGGTCCGGCAACCGGCCCCACTGCCCGCGTGGCTGGCGCAGGAACTGCAGCGGACCGGTCACCTGCCGGCTCCACACATTCCCGCGCCACGCCCTGTTCCACCGCGTGCCCGCCAGGCCGTCCTCGCAGCCGGCGGAGGCCAGGACAGAACCGCACGCCTCCTGAGCGCCCTCCTCGCCGACGTCACGGCGTGCGCCGAGTTCACGGAAGGGTCCGGGTTCACCGAGAAGCTCAACAGGGCCGCGTACAGCTTGGGAGGGCTTGTCGCGGCAGGCCATCTCACCGACTCCGTCGCCCAGGAAGCCCTGAGGGAAGCTGCCGCCGCGGCCCGTCCCGGCCAGGAGCAGCGCTCGGCCCAGATCATTCGCAGCGGCATGGCCGCCGGCGCCAAGCGCCCCCTGCACCTTGGAGGCCGCCGGTGAGCCCAGCACCCGAAACCGACGGTTTCCTCTTCGACTTCGACCCTGAGGCCGTCGCCGCGCAGATTCTTGCCCAGGCCCCGCCGACTCTGCCGACACAGGGCGGTGAACGAGCACACGTAGATCACGCGACTGCCGCCGGGCTCCTGCCCGACACCCTCAGCGACCGTGGCAACGCCAAGCTCTTCGTCCGTCTGTACGCCGGGGACTACCGTCACGTCCCCGGCCTCGGCTGGTACCGCTGGGACACCACCCGCTGGCAGGTCGACGAGGACGACACGGTCGTTTGGGCCGCAGGGGACCTTGCCGAGGCCATCGCAACGACGGACCCCCGCGGCATCCACAGCAACCAGTCGCTGCAGAAGCACCGCCGCCGGGCGCTGAGCACCTCCGGTATGAACGCCATGCTCACCCAGGCCAAGTCGGCCCCCGGCATGGTCCTGCGGGCCGAGCTCCTCGACGCCGACCCGTACGCCCTGTGCACGCCCGCAGGCATCGTCGACCTGTACACCGGTCTCATCCGCGCGCCCCAGCCCGACAAGGACTTCCACTCCCGCTCGACCTCCACCGGCCCCAAGCAGCAACCGACCCCCCGCTGGGAGCGCTTCCTCACCGACACCTTCGGCGCTGACGCCGAAGGCCGGGAGATGATCGACTTCCTGCACCTGATGCTCGGCTACTCCATCACCGGAGACGTCGGCGCCCAGGTCATGCCCTTCCTCTTCGGAGCCGGCAAGAACGGCAAGTCCGTTCTCCTCGACGTCCTCATGAAACTCCTGGGTGACTACGCCGACGCCGCCCCGCCCGGCTTCCTGATGGCCCGCACCTTCGACGGCCACCCCACCGAACTCGCCGAGCTGCACGGCCGGCGCGTCATCGTCTGCTCGGAGGTGAAGCCGGGCGACAAGTTCGACGAGGCCCGCGTCAAGCTCCTCACCGGCGGTGACCGGATCAAGGCCCGCCGCATGAGGCAGGACTTCTTCTCCTTCGCCCCCACCCACAAGCTCTGGCTCATCGGCAACCACCGCCCCGAGGTCGGCACCGGAGGCTTCGCCTTCTGGCGTCGCATGAGGCTCGTCCCCTTCGAGAAGGTCGTCTCCGACGATCGGAAGATCGACAACCTCGCCGACATCCTCGTCACCGAGGAGGGCCCCGGCATCCTCGCCTGGCTCATCGACGGCGCACGCCGCTACCTCGCGGGCGAGAAAGATCTCACCGGTCCCGCCCCGGTCCGGATCGCGACCACCGCGTACGCCGAGACCGAAGACCACACCGGTCGCTTCTTCGACGAAAGCTGCACCTTCCACGCCGACCACCGGGCCGAACAAGCCCGCCTCTACAGCGTCTACCGCACCTGGTGCCAGAATGAGGGCGCGCCCACCATCTCCTCCCGCGCCTTCGCGGCCCGGGCCCGAGAGCTCGTAGGCCTCGCCTCACCCAAAGAAATGATCTTGTCCAACTCCAAGAAGTACTACCCCGGCATCGGACTGCTCGCTGAGGAGGAGAACGCATGAGCTCGCTCATCTCCGACGACGAGATCCACCACGAGGTCGACCTGGTCTGGCTCGAAGACGTCACCGAACTCGACTACGTCCGCCAGTCGCTCGACCGGCTCCCCACCCGCCGAGGCAAACCCGCCTACCACCGCGACGGCCGCCTCGTCGGCTATGCCCAGCTGGGGCCTCAGGCCAAGGCCTCCCGCTCCAGCGGGACCTTCCGCCGCCGTGTCTTCTGGCTCCTGCCCCACGATCGCGACACCGTCCCGGACGGCCTTTACGCCTCCGGCGCCCCGGCCGAAGCGGTCGACCCGACCACACTGACTGCCGGGAGCAAGGGCCGGAAGACCAAACGGTCGGAGAGGCCGGTGCAAGTTGCCGACGTATAGCGACTCCCTCTGAGACTTTGAAGACGAGAACATGAGTCCGCCCTTCGGTCGCTTCAGTCGCTGACCTTCCGCTGGAAGGCCTCTGACCTGCAATTTCCTGGAAGCGACTGAAACGGGAAGATGGGCGGAGGTTCGAATCCGGGGGGCGACAGTCCCCGAACCGAACGGCGTCCGGCGGGTCCACCGCACGGCCGGGGCCGCTCCCTGCGCGGGGGCGAGGACGGCTACGGCCATCACCTCGAGGCAGACTCGGATGGCGTTGCCTGCGAGTGGTCCCCCGTCTTTGCCTGGCCATCGTCGACCGGCTCACCTTCAACGGCGCGATCATCGAGACCGGCACCGAGTCCTACCGCCTCGCTCAGGCCGAGGCCAAGCTGGAGAGGACACACACCCGCTCGGGGTGAAGGGCCACCCGCACCAGCATCGGATCACGACCGTCTTCACCATCACCGCATGACCGACGCATCAGCCCTGGCTCCGTTCCACCTGGACGAAGACAGCGAAGCCGACGGCTCCCACTGTCTCTATCTGTTCGACAGCGACATGGAGCAGGTCGCCGATGTCTTCGAACGGCACAACGCCGAATGCCACGGCTACGGCTGGGACGGCCTGGCCCGGTCACCGGCCCACTCCCACATGCCCGAAAACGGCGACAAGATCCAGTTCTTCGGATCGGAGGCCGGCACCTTCGTGGTCACAAGCCCCGACCTCAAGGCCCTCACGGACCTGGCCGTCCTCCTGCATGCCGCCTTCCACGACCGCGAACTCCTCAGCCACTACATCCAGACGGCCGACCCACGCTTCCTCGACCGATGGAACCCACGAGCGGGGCCGGAACAGTCCGGAACCCGGAGCCACCGCAAGCCGTCCCGACGGCGAACGCACTCGCTCGGTGGAGCCACCTCAGCCCGGAAAAGTGGGGCCGACCCAAAGCGTCAAAGCCAGGCCGGCTCGCTTACGGGCGCTTCTCCATCTGCTGGACCAGCAGCAGCTCGGTGGTCTCGTCCGGGCTGCTCACGAGGAACACCGCCAGGATGCGCCGGCGCCGGCCGGCCCCGGCACGGGGTCACCTGCGCCGTGTGCACCGAGTCAGCGACACGGTGGGGGCGGCCCGTTGGGGTCCCGCCCCCACCACCGTAAAGGCGAGGTCGATGGCCGGCTGTCCGGCAAGCGTCGTGCAGGGTCATCCCGTCGTTGCCGAGCGGGGCGTCGAGCAGGCGCACGTACCTCCGCAAGGATTTTCTGCCTCCACGGGCACGGCGAGAACCGATGAACTGTCATATGCCGGTACCGCAAGTTTAATTGTCAAGTCATGAGTGACAGTTAAAACTGTCACTCATGACTTCTGGCAATGAGACCGACACTTGGGTGGACGCCAACACGATCCGTACCCCCGCCTATTCCGAGCCGACCGAGGATGACGTGCTCGCCCTCCAGGAAGGCGTGGCCGAAGCCGCCGACGCGATGGCCTGGCAGATCTCCGAACGCGCCCGCGCCCACCGGGCCGCCGGCGGGGACGCCCCCGATCGTGTCGTGCTCTCCGGCGACTACCAGCTGGCCCTGCTCCACGCGCTCCGCCAGACCGCGGCTGCCGTCGAGAAGCGGGCCGCCGCCGCCGCCAAGGTCGCCGGCCTTCAAGGCGCCAGCTACACGAAGATCGGGGAGGCCTGGGGTATCAGCCGTCAGTCCGCCCGTGTGAAGTGGCCCGACGCCGTCCCCTCCCGCGCCGACCTCCCCCAGCCGCCCGTCACCGTCCAGCACGCCGGTGGTACCGCTGCCGTCCTCCACCACCAGGCCACCGACCGCTGGATGTTCACCGCCGTCGCCGCCGACGGCACCCACCACACCAGCGCGCCCGACTACCCCACCAGCACCTTGGCCGCCGACGACGCGAAAGCCTGCCTCGCCGAGCACACCACGAGCACCATCGCGTGGACCTCCGCGCACTGCGGAGCCGAGAACGGCACCGCCCAGCCCTCCGCCTGCGCGTTCTGCAGCACCCGGCGGACCGACTGATGTGGGCCTCGGTCGTCGCCGTCCTCGGAACCCTCGCCGGAGCCCTGACCGCCGGACTCCTCCAGCACCGCTCCGCCCGCACCGCGCGCGCCGAACAGCGCGCGGACGGCCACCGCCAGGACCAGCTCGCCGCCGTCACCGAGTTCGCTGCCGCCCTCGACGCGCACCGCTCCGCGATTTTCCACCGCGAGCGCCTCACCCTGACCAGCGCCGGACCGGAACCGGAGCTGGCAGCGCAGACGCGGTCCCATGAGACCCGCGCCGCGATCACCGCACCCCACATCCGCCTGCAGATCTTGGTCCCCGAGCTGGCCGTCCCCGCCCAGCAGGCCGCAGATGCCACCTACGCGTTACGCAAGGCCACCGACCGGGCCGACCTGGACGACCGGCGGCACGCCGCGAAGGAGGCCGCCGCCGCCTTCGTCACCGCGGCCGCCGCACGACTCGGCCCCCACGCGCGTTGACAGCCGAACCCGCTCCCCGGCCCGGCCTGCGAGCCGCTCGGCGGGCGCAGGAACGCGAAGAGCCGGTGCCTGGAGCAGGCACCGGCTCTTGAGTGGTCGTGCGCCAACACGGGTCCGCGTTTTCCCGCTCATGCCGTTGCTCCGCAGCGGTCCGGCGCGGAGCCGTTGGTGTCAGGGCGAGGCGGCAAGTGTGACGCGGCTGAAGTGGTCCAGATCCGCTGAACGTGGACGAAGTCAGGGTGGTCAGCCGATGGGCCAGTGGGTGATGCCCGCCCATTGGGCGCAGTCGGTGGTGTTCTCCGTGCCCTTGCAGACCGTCAGGTGGGCGGTGGTGGTGGGCATGTAGGTCCCGCGGACGGTGACGTCGACGGTGGCGTCGCCGCACACCTGGGCCTGCTTGCGGGCCGGCATCGGGGCCATGTCGAACTGGAACCGGGTCCACACCGAGGAGCACCCCTCGCCGGTGTGGGAGAGCTTTCCGTCGACCTGGAGTTGCAGCACTCCGGTGGCGGTTCGCGCGATGCGCCGGTCGCCCTCGGCCTCGGCCGTTCCGTGGGTGACGGACCAGGGGACTCCGCCGCCGGCCGCGGAGGCAGGGGTCGCGGCGGTGACGAGGGTGGCGGCCATGGCGGCGGCCACGGCCCAGGTACGGGTTCGGGCACGCATCGGTGGTGTTCCTTTCGCTCGGGTGTCAGGTCGGGTGCGTCCGGGGCGTGGTGACGCCCCGCCCGTTCTCGCTCTACTTCTTGACGTAGAGCTCCTGGAACGGGGTGAAGGGCAGTGCCTGGTGGCAGACGTACGCGGTCCACGTGCTCTGCGTGATACCGGCCCTACCGGCCGTCTGACAGGCCGCGGCCGTGCCGTGGAAGGACTGGTCGCGGACGTAGCCCGCGGGCGGTGTGCCGAGCGTCTGCTGGGTGGTGGTCGCGGCGAAGGCCTGGGGGGCGGTGGCGGCGAGGGCGGCGGCCAGGACTGCACCCTGCAGGGCACGTCGCATGGGGCGGGTCATGTCGGATTCCTTTGCATCGTGGTGGCTGTCGTGTCGTCGGCCCCGGGATCGGAGGGCCTCGGTCTAGGTGGGGTGGGGCGCCGGCGGGCGGTCCCCGTAGGCGATGGCGTCGGCCGTGACGTCCGAGGCGATGTAGCGGCGGCCCGCGTGGACGGCGCGGATGACGTTCGCGAGATCGTGCGCGGTGACCGTTTTGGGCAGGAACCCGCGAACGCCGGCTCTCAGTGCCCGGTTGAGTTGGCCCGGCTCTCCGTATCCGGTGAGGATCACGGTGCGGCAGCCGTCGAGTTCGGCGTGCAGGGTCTGTGTGACCTCGATGCCGTCGTTGCCGGGCATCCGCAGGTCGAGCACGGCCACGTCGGGCCGGTGTGCCCGCGCCATGGAGATGGCTTCCGGGCCGGTCGCGGCCTCGGCCACCACGGTGAGGTCTTCGTTGAGTGCCAGCAGGCCGGCGAGGGCTCCGCGAATGAGGTGCTCGTCGTCTGCGAGCAGAACGCGGATGCGATCCGTCATGATCCACTCGTTTCGGGGTCGGTGGGAGTTCCGCCGGTCGTCCGCGGTACCGGGCCGACGCGTCAGCGGTCGGCCAGCTGCCAGTCCTGGAGCCCGGGTCGGGACAGGATGTCGGCGGCGATCTCGGTGGTCTGGGACGCGGTGGTTCCGGGGGGTGCCGCTATCACGAGGCGGGCGAGGTTCTCCCCCAGTTCACCGATCTCCGCATGCCACCCGGCGGGGAGGAGCGCCATGAAACGGATCGCCGCCGTCTCGGGCGGTGCCCCGGAGAGGCTGCTGATCGACACCTGGTGCGAGGAGTTCATGGGGACTGCTCCGGTTCGAGGGGGGTCCGGGGCCGGCCGCGTCGGTGAGGGCGGCCCCGGACACGGTTGAGGGAGGAGGTCAGTTGGAGGAGCGGCCCTTGGCGAGGCGGGCGATCACCACGACGATGGCGGCGACCAGGGCCGCGCCGACGCCGTAGCGGACGCCGTCGGCGGCGTCGCTGGTGATGAGTACCGCTTCGACACAGGCGAGCACGGCCAGGAGCGCAACGAGGGTGGTGTTGGTGCGGGAGACGGTCATCGGAGTTCCTTCCGGGTGGGGCGGGGTGTGGTGGGAGCGGTGGTTCCGGGTGGGGTGGGTCAGTCCGTCAGCTGCATGGCCTGGCGGAACGAGAGCTTGCGGTCGGTCTGCAGGAGCGCCCGGCGGTACACCCGGCTGCTGACTCCGACGATGAGGACCGCGGCAGCGACCGACAGGCCGAGCGCGGCGACGGGCTCCCACCAGGAGGCCTCGCCCGCCAGGACGCGGGCCGGCATGGTGACGGTCGAGGTCAGCGGGATGAAGGAGAGGATCTCCCGGATGTCGCCGGACACGGTCACGCCGACGATGAACACCAGCGCGGTGATCGCGTTGACGGGGGTGGTGGTGGACTGGATGTCCTCGCTCCGGGTGGCGAGCGCACCGGCGGCGGCGAACAGGCAGGCCAGGACCGCGATGCCCACGACGTAGAAGACGAGGAACCAGCCCAGGCCGGTGCTGATGTCCGCGAGGAATTCGGTCTCGCCGGTGAACACCAGGCCGCCGATGCCGACCAGGCAGAACATGGCCATCTGGGCGAGGGCGAGGAGCGTCGAGCCGACGATCTTGCCGACGAGCAGGGAGCGCAGGGACACGGAGCTGGCGATGAGCTCGACGATGCGGTTCTGCTTCTCCTCCACGACGCTGGTGGCCAGCGCGGCACCGAGGAGCACCGCGGCCAGGTAGAAGAGGAAGCCGAAGAAGTACGTCGTCATCCGGACCGCGCCCTCGGGCGTCTTGTCGGCCGAGAGCAGGACGTGCTCGATGTCCGCCCCTTGGCTCAGGGCGCCCAGGCTGGTGCCCGCGGCCTGTGCGTTGCGGTCCAGGGCCTGTGCCTGGACGGCGGCGCCGATCCAGGTGGCGGCGATGTCGTTCTGCCCGGTGTCGCCGAGCAGGACCCACCGGCCGTCTTCGAGGAGCAGGCCGGCCTCGGCATCGCCGGACCTCACGGCCTCGCGAACCTCGTCGGCGGAGGACTCGTCGCGGACGGTGATCTCGACGTCCTGGTCGGACCGGACCGCGAGCTGCTCGGCCTGGTCGGCGATCCGGGCGGCATCCTGGCCGGCCACGGCGACGGTGATCTTCCCCATCGAGTCGGCCAGGTAGAGCTGGAGTCCGATCGCGCCGATGATCAGGGCGAGGGTGACCAGCGTCGACAGCAGGAAGCCGCGGTTGGTGACCTTCACCGAGATCTCGCGGGCGGCGACGATCCGCCAGGCGGCCGGGGTGGCCGCACGGGACGGGGAGGCGGGAGCCGGGGGCGTGGCCTTCGGGGTGGGCGCCGGCTCGGTCCGGCGTGCGGGGGTCGAGGTCGCGGTGCTCATGCGGAGGTCATCTCCCGGTAGATGTCGGCGATGGTGGGGACGAGGGGGGTGAAGGCGTGCACGGGTCCTCGACGCAGTGCCTCGGCCAGGAGCGCGCCGGGATCGGCGTCGGCGGCCAGCTCGACCCGGGCTCCGTCGGGAAGCGTCTCGACGTCGGTGACGCCGGGTACGGCGCGGGCCCAGGGGGCCGGGGCGTCGGTGACCAGGTGGTAGCGGGGCTTGTCGCGGTGGCGGAGCTCGTCCGCGGTGCCCTTGCCGACGACATGACCGGTGGCCATGATCACCAGGTCGTCGCAGAGCCGCTCGACCAGGTCGAGCTGGTGGGAGGAGAACAGCACCGGGGTACCGGCCGCGGCGTACTCCCGCAGCAGTTCGGCCATCGTGTCGACGGCGTGCGGGTCGAGTCCGGAGAACGGCTCGTCGAGGACGAGCAGCTTGGGGGAGCCGAGCAGGGCCGCCGCGATCTGGACGCGCTGCTGGTTGCCGAGGGAGAGGGACTCCAGCCGGGACTGGCTCTTCTCGGCGAGGCCGAGGCGTTCGAGCAGGTCGAGGATGTGGTGGCGTGCGGCGCCGGCGTCCTGGCCGCGCAGCCGGGCCAGGTAGACGAGCTGGCTGAGGACGGTCTGCTTCGGGTAGAGGCCCCGCTCCTCGGGCATGTAGCCGAAGTCCCTGCGGTCGGCGGCGGTGACGGGGGAGCCGTTCCAGCGGATCTCGCCGCCGTTCGACGCCAGTACGCCCATGATCATGCGCATCGTGGTGGTCTTGCCCGCACCGTTGCCACCGACGAACCCGGTCAACCGGCCTCTGGAAACCCGGAAGGACACCCGGTCGACGGCACGGTGATCGCCGAAGTCTCGTACAAGTTCTTCCAGTTCCAGCATGTTCGTCTTCCCTCAGGTCGGTTGATCGGTGGTTCGTGTGGGGGTCAGGGCAGCGGGTGCGGCGCCGCTGTCCTCGGGTCGTCCAGGCCGGCGGGGCAGCCGGTGCGCTCGGGTGCCGACGCCAGCCGGGGCAGGTGCCAGCTCCACAGGTGGGTCTCGTCCATCCGCAGGTTCTGGTAGCCGGGGGCCACGACCTTGACGACGTGCCAGCCCATGGCGGCGACGGCGGACGGGAGACGCGGGGTGAGGTCGACGGCGAGCAGATGCGCGCCGTCGGCGTTCAGGGCCCGCCGGATCTCGGCCGCCCCCAGGTCCCGCGTGGGCGGGAGGGCGGGAAGCGGGTCCGGCTCCTGGAAGCCCGCGACCCAGTCGCGCACCGTCTCGTAGGCGGTGCGGGTCAGCATGTGGCAGAGGCGGTCGTGCTCCGTCACGACCGTGGCGGGGTGACCGCTCTCGCCCTGGGCGCGCACGGCACGCAGCGCGGCCCGTACCTGCCATGCCTCCTGGAAGGCCTTGACGGCGGCCTCGGCGGGCCGGGTCGAGGCCTTCATGCCGACGGCGGCCAGGGCGTCCGGCCCTTCCGGATCGATCAGGAAGGCGGTCATGCACCACAGTCCGGGCACGGCGGTGGGTATGCGGGCGAGCACGGGAGTGAGTCCCTCCGCGCCGGCCCGCTGCCACACCGCCCGCAGCGCGGTGTCGGCCGGCGAGGGGGTGTACGTCGGCAGGCGCAGCTGCCGGCCCCAGGCGACGGTGAGGGCGTCGCGTTCGGTCACCTCGGTCATCGCCGCGGCGAGGGCGGTCTCGAGGCTCGCGCCCGCCGCGGCCCCGGACGGGCTCGGGTCGAACAGGTCGGCCCGGCGGGCGGGCCAGTCGACGAGGTCGGCGGGGACGAGGACGGGGGCGTCCGTGTCCAGGTCACGGGCTTCGTACCAGCCCAGGACGGCCGTCTCGGCGTCCGGGTGGGACAGGGCGTGGTCCGGGTGGTGCGCGTAGAGCGTCGTACCGTCGAGGTCGGCCGCGGTGGCGAGGCGGGCGGGGTGCGCGGCCGAGGGGTGCAGGGCGCGCCGCTCGACCGCCTCGCCCGTGCCCCGCAGCAGGGCGTCGGTGCGGGAGGTGCCGCTGGCGCCGGCGAACCGGGCGGACAGCGGCAGCTCCAGGAGGGCCTCCGCCGGGCCCACGGTGCCCGTGAACCCGTCGACCGGCTGGAGTTCGACCGCGCTGCTCCACAGCGGATCGCCGTCGCCGGGCGGCGTCACCGCGTACTGCAGGGCGACGCCCGAGGCGGGGGCGAGGGTGGTCGGGATGTCGATCACAGCCGTGCCCCGGATGCCGCGGGTGCGAGGAAGGACAGGGCCGGGGCGCCGTCCCGCAGGGCGGCGAGGGCCAGCAGGACGCCGGCCGAGCCGGTGCCCAGGTCCGTGGAGAGGCGGTAGCCGTAGTTGCCGAGGAAGTCGACGCGGCCGGGTTCGGCGGCGATGGCTTCCCAGCCGAGGGCGTCGAGGTGATAGCTCAGGAGGTCCCGCTCGGCCTCGGTGTCGCCGTCCTGGAGGGCCAGGATCTCGCCGGAACGGCCGTGCAGGATGCCGCACGAGGTGGAGTAGCCGCCGCGCTGACCGGTGATCAGGCGGCTCACGGCGGACCGGATCCGCCCGTCGTCGGGGGTGTGCCGCAGGACGGCGCGCAGGGCGAGCACGATGCCGGCGGAACCCTCGAGGCCGGTGGTGAGGAAGCGGTCGTCGAAGTCGGCGCCCTCGATGACCTCCAGCTCGGCGTGGATCTCGGCCACGGCCCGCTCCAGCAGCTCGGTGCGTCTGGTGTGCTCGTGCAGGCGCAGCAGGAACAGGGCCCGGCCGCAGCGTCCGTGCAGCAGTCCGATGCGCTGGGGCGCCGGGGTGTCGCAGAGCCGGTCGGCGAGTTCGAGGGCCTGGCGCAGGCGCCGGTCGTCGCCCGTGCGGGCGGCCAGGTGCAGTGCGGTCAGTCCGAGGCCCGAGAGGCCGGTCGCCAGTGTCGACCCGACGTTGGCGTCGCATCCGGCGAAGGCCCGGTCCATGACGGCGTCGGCCGCGTCGGGGTGGCCGAGCGCGTCCAGGGTGTAGGCGACGCCGGCGAGGCCGGTGAGGAAGCCCGGACCTTCGCCGGCGACGTGCTCGGCCTGGGCGAGCAGCCACTCGACGTGTTCGGCGGGCACGTCGGCGCCGGCCCGGTGCAGGGCCCAGAGCACACCGGCCGCCCCGTAGGCGAAGGTCACACCTCCGTCGGCGACGATGAACTGCGAGACGTCGCCCGGGTAGAGGCGATCGGTCCGCTCGGGCGTGGCCGCCTGGATGATGGAGTCGGCCAACCCCGTGACGAGGTCCCCGGTGTCCGCACCGGTGGCGGGCCAGGGCACGCCGTACGCCGTCTTCGCGCCCAGCACGTCCTCGCCGAGGCCGCGTTCGATCTGGCGGACGAAGGACTCCGGGAGGGGGAAGTCCCGGACGGCCGCGTCGATCAGGGTGCGGATCTTCTCGGTGCCCCACGGCACGACGTGCGGCATGGGGACGAACATCGTCAGCCGGAGCACGTCGAGCGCGAACAGGTCGACGTCGGGGCCCCGCAGGTGGTCGGGGGCCCGGAAGCCGAGGGAACCCATGGCCTGCGCGCGCATCTCCTCGGCGGGGGTGGCGGTCTCCATGTCGATGAAGGCGACGGTGTCGTCGGGGCGGACCAGGACGTTGCCCGGGTGCAGGTCGCCGAAGACGACACCGCGCTCGTGCATGGCGGCCACGCCGTCGGCGATCTGGCCGAGGATGTGCAGCGCCCAGGCCGTGTACTGCGCCCGGGCGTGGGCCGTGTTGTCGGTGGTTCCGTAGGGGTGGCGCCGGCGTACGAGATCCGTGAGGGGGGTGCCGTCGACGTAGTCGCGGGCCAGGAAGAGGTGTTCGCTCCCCTTGCGCACGTCCCTCAGGACGGGGACGGCTGCCAGACCGGAGAGCTGGGACAGCGCCCAGTGTTCCCGCTCGAGGCGGGTGACGGCGTCCTCCCCGGCCGCGTCGAGGCCGGCGAGCGGGCGGGCTTCCTTCAGGAGGAGCTCGGTCCCGTCGCGCTTGTCGACCGCCCGGTAGACGCCGCCCCCGTTGGAGAAGTGCAGGGCCTTGTAGACGCGGAAGGGGAAGTCGGTGAGGGTGCGGGCGCGGCGCTCGGCGACCGCCTCGTCCAGGAAGGAGGGGAGCGTGACCCAGGCCGGGGGACGGAATCCGGGGCGCCGCTCGTCGGGGACGAGTTCGCCGTTCGGTGCGGTGATCGCCGGTACCAGGGAGCCGTCCTTGAGCCGGGCGGTCTTCAGCACGAACCCGCCGTAACGCACGTACAGCGGGCCCTCCTTCCAGCGCAGATCGCTCAGTACGGACGGGGCCGGGGTCCCTCCGACCAGGGCGTCCAGGGCGTCCAGGGTCTCCTTCAGAACCGTCTCGTCCTCGGGGTAGACGGTGATGAACTTGCCGCTGGCGCTGCGGTCCCCGTACTTGCTGCCGCGCCGGCTGAGCGTCTCCTCGTCGGAGATGTACTTGAACATCAGCCCGTGCTCGACGCAGTAGGGGGCCACGGCGTCCAGGAGTTCGGCGGCGTTTCCGGGGGAGGCCGCGACGTGGATCTTCCAGCCCTGGTCGGGGGTGTGGCAGTCGGGTGGCAGGCACACCGTCCACTCGCGTCCTCGGGTGGTGGTCCAGCCCTCGGGCAGGGTGCGTCCCTCGTGGAAGTCCGCGCCGACGGATTCGGCGGCGGCGGCGTCGTAGAACAGCGAGTCCGCGCGGCAGAAGTTGATGAACCGGGTGTCGAGCACGGTGTCTCCAGGGTCAGAAGGGCAGGAACGGAAGCACGTAGGTGCGGTGGAGGGACTTCCACAGGGGCACGCTGCCCAGCTCGACCTCGGCGGTGCCGGTGGCCGGCGCCGGGTTGCGGTCGAGGTCCAGCGGGAAGGCGGTCGAGTCCATGCCCACGGCGCTTCCCAGACCGACGGGGAAGTAGGTGGACACCGGGACCTCGGTCTCGGCGGCCGGCGCGGAGCCGACCCGGGCGGTGGCGACGGTGTCGTGGAGCACCAGGCCGTTCGTCTTCAGCGTCACCTGCTGTCCGGGACGTACCAGCTCGGCCGAGGAGCCCTGCGGCAGGACGAGCCGGACACCGGAGGCGTCGGTGACGTAGGCCGCGGCCACCGTCTGCTGGGTCGGCAGGAACAGCGCGGCGCATGCGGCGGCGGCCAGTACCGTGCAGACGGCTGCGACCCGGGCCCGGCCGACGCCGGCGGCCTTCACCTCGGCGGAGAGCCGCAGGGCGCCGCGGATCAGCATCCACATGATGTACATGAGGCCGGAGGCGGCCAGGAAGAGTCCGACCCAGCCGACCCGCTGGAGTGTGCCGAGCCAGGTCTGCAGGGCGGTGCTCAGGAAGTACACGGGGAAGGCGAGGCAGGCGAAGCCGTACGCGACGGTCCACCGGGTGGGCAGTTCGCGCTTGTAGGTGCCGCCGAACAGGATCCGGGCGAGCGTCCGGCGGGCGTCGGCCATGGCGCGGTCGCGCAGGTAGGGGACGTCCACGTGGCTCATCAGGGCGATGTAGCCGTCGAGCTTGATGAACGGCGTCAGGTTCAGCAGGGCCGTTCCGTAGCTGGTGACGGCGAAGAAGAGCAGGCAGGTCTTGGCGGTGCCGGCCGCGAGGGGCCAGGCCGCGAGGGCGGAGAGGGCCGCCAGGGAGGTCTGCACGGCGGGCCCGGCGAGGGCCGTGTGGACGCGCTGCTTGCGGTCCGGGAGCCGCCAGGCGTCCGAGACGTCGCAGAAGAACGCCGGCATCAGGTAGAAGAGCATGACGCCGATGCGCGAGGGACGGCCCCCGTAACGGATGAGGACGGCGGCGTGGCCCAGCTCGTGGATCGAGACGCCGATCAGCAGTGCGAGGAGCACTCCGGCGAACGAGACCGCGGAGAGCGGGCTGTTCAGCGTCACCGTGACCGCGTCCCGCTGCGCGACGAGCGCGGCGACGCCGAGCAGAACGCACAGCATCCCGGCCGCCACCACTCCCCGGGAGAAGAGACGGGCGAACACCGGGCGCATGGCCTGCATCGTGCGCCCCGGCCGCAGCACCGTGAGCTGGAGGGTCATCGGGGGGACGATCTGGAAGCGGGGGGCGACCTTGGGCGCCGGGGTCTCGCCGTCGTCGAGCATCTTGAGGGAGTCGAGCCGCGTGATGGCGCTGCTGACCCGATCGGTGTTCCAGACTCCGCCCAGCCGGGCGGCGAGGGCCTCGTGGTCGCGTTCCCCGTCGAGTTCCCGGACCAGGTCCGCGACGTGCTCGGTGATCCGTACGTAGCGGGCGCCGTGCTGGAGGACCCAGTCGCCGCCCTGTCCGTCGGCGGGCGAGTGGACCTCGGCGCTCGGGGCGAGGCGGGGCCGGCACGCGTGGGCCGGGATGGTGGGTGGCGGGGGACTCATGACAGCGCTCACTGGCGTTTCCTTCACGGGACGGCTTCGGGGAGGGGGAGAGCGCGCGGCACCCTTGCGGTGGTCCGGCCGGCCGGGGCCGGCCGGACCACCGCAGATCCTCGGTCTCACCCGAGTGGGGTTCCGAGGCGCGCAAGGGAGTCGGCTACCGCCTGTCCCTCCGCGTCAGTGCGCCCGCCTGGATCGCTCTCAGGTGAGGGTGATGGAGGTGGCGACGGAGGCGCTGATGGCCGTGCCGATGGAGACGCCGGTCCAGAAGCCGGGGGCCTCCAGGGTCTCCAGTTCCTGCATCTCCAGCTCGACGAGCTCGGCGTTCTCGAAGGTGCCCAGGTTCTCAGCCATGTCGGTTTCCTCTCGGAGGTGTTCTAGGGATGGTTTGAGTGGTGCGGGTGGTACAGGTGGTGCGAGTGGTGCGGCTCAGGTCAGGGAGACCGCGACCGAGACGCCCACCGAGACGCCGGTGGAGAAGGCGACGCTCCAGGTGCCCCAGCCCGGGGCCTCCAGGGCTTCCAGCTCCTGCATCTCCAGCTCGACGAGCTCGGGCTTCTCGAAGGTGTCCAGGTTCTCGTTCATGTCTTTCGCCTCACTCGGTCGTTCGACTGATGTCGTCGGGGGAAGGTCGTGCGGGGCGGATCAGG
The DNA here is from genome assembly GCF_053615355.1 of Streptomyces sp. CLCI03. NCBI lineage: Bacteria > Bacillati > Actinomycetota > Actinomycetes > Kitasatosporales > Streptomycetaceae > Streptomyces > Streptomyces sp. CLCI03. The sequence continues at coordinate 27,685 of NZ_JBSIFU010000001.1, forward strand.
TCAGCGTGATCGAGACGCCGACCGAGACGCCGGTGGAGAAGGCGACGCTCCAGGTGCCCCAGCCCGGGGCCTCCAGGGCTTCCAGCTCCTGCATCTCGAGCTCGACGAGCTCGGCGTTCTCGACGGTGCCCAGGTTCTCGTTCATGTCGGTTTCTCTTTCTGCTGCTGTGCGACGGATGGGGTGGTGCTCGATCGGGGTTCCCCCGGCTGCCGCGCGGCCCCTGAGGGGGCGGGGCCGGTGCGGCAGCCGTCGGGGGTGTCCGGCCGTGCGCGGGGCACGGCCTCGTGGACCGGGCGGCCGGAGCCGGCCTGCTTAGGTGAGGCTCCAGGCGACGGAGACGATCGAGATGCCGACGCTGACGCCGACGCTGGTGGCCCAGCCCGGGGCCTGCACGGGCTCCAGCTCCTGCATCTCCAGCTCGGTGCCGAGCTCCTGCAGCTCCTGCTCGACCAGGTTGTTCTTCGCCATGACGTTCTCCTCGTGTTCCGTGCGCCCCGGCTTCTCCGGGGCGGCGTCGGTGGGTGGTGCGGGTGGAGCTGTGCTCCTCCGGGTCGGCGCTCAGGCCGCCGAGAGGGGTTCGGGGGAGCCCGCCCTGGTGGGGGTGGGCTCGGTGGCCTCGGCGAGGAGCGCGACGACGTCGTCGGCGCTCAACCCGGCGAGGGTGGGAAGTCCGGCGCCCCAGGCGCGCACGCTGCGCAGGGCGATCCGGTGGCGCAGCTGCGGGGGCAGGTGCACGGTGTGGTCGATGCCCCAGCGCAGCATCAGCTGTTCGAGGCCTTCGTCGGGCGTCGGCGCGAGCCAGGGGACCTGCCGGCGCAGGTGCTCCCACAGCCGGTGGATGCGCTCGGCGCTGCCGAAGCGGGTGTCTCCCCGCAGGGCGCGGCGCCACACGACCGGCCACAAGGCGCTGACCGCGCGCATCTTGGCCAGGCCCAGGGTGGTGGAGAGCTCGTTGGCGAGGGCCCAGCACTTCACCGCGTACGGGCTGCGGCCGATGTTGATGGCTCCGAGCTGGCTTTCGGCGCTGAGCCGGGCGACCCGCAGCCGGCCCGGTGCGGGGGCGGGCGAGCCGGCACCGATGTGTCGGGCCAGTTCGTCGCCGTCCGTGAGCAGTCGGCCCGCCAGTTCTTCGACGGCGGCGTCCTGTTCGGGCAGGTCGAGGGTGTCGCTGCTGTACGGGATGACCGTCCTGAAGATCGCTTCGAGGACGCCGTCCAGGACGAGGTGTCCCGGGAGGGTCTCGGTGGCCTCGGGCACCCAGAGGGCGGCACGGGGGCGCAGGCACTCCCCCATCGCGATGCGTTTGCCGTCCTCGTGCGGGAAGCAGGCGACCGGTCCGGCCTCACTGCCGGTGCCCAAGGTGGTGGGGACGGCGAGGACTTCGGCGTGCTCCCCCCAGGTGAGCGGGAGGGCGACGAGTCCGCTGCGCTGGCGGGAGGTGAGGTAGCGCAGGAGTTCGGGGCGGCGGCCGACGGCGGCCGAGAGCTTCGCGAAGTCGAGGGTGCTGCCCCCGCCGACGCCGACGACCAGCTCACCGGGCGAGAGCCGGGAGGCGAAGGCCGCGACGGCCGGCATCCCTCCTGCCGCCGGGGTGAGCGCGCGGGTGGGCGTGAACCCGGCCCGGACGACCTCGGCATGGACCTTCCGGGTGACGGCGTGGGCGGCCACGGCCGGGTCGGCCAGGACGGTGACGCCGGTGGGGCTCAGATCCCGCAGCAGCTCCGGGATCCGGTCGTAGGTGTCGAGGGTGGCGGGCATGGGGTCAGCTCCTCGCGGCCAGGGAGGCCACCGGCGCCGACAGGCCGGCGAGGCCCTCTTCGATGCAGGTCATGAGTTCGGCGACCTCGTCACGGCTGTACGTCAGGGAGGGCACGAGCTGGATGCCGGAGGGGCCGGGGTGGACGATGGCGCCCGCTTGCCGGATCCGGGTGATGAGATCGGCGACGTCCGTGCCGGCCAGGGGGCGGCCGTCGGGGTGGACCAGGTACAGGGTGCGGAAGCAGCCGACGCCGGTGGCACCGGTGGCGAGCGGGTGCCGCTCCACCAGTTCCGAGAGCCCCTGCTGGAGCCAGGCGGCGACGTTGCGGCCCGCGGTCACCGCGTCGAGGCGTTCCATCTCGGCGATCGTGGCGCTGATGGCGGCGCAGGCGATGGCGTTCGCGCCCTGGGTCTCGGCGTGGGCGAACATCGTGTCGTGCTCGACGAGCGCGTCGGTCACCCGGTGGGAGATCACCAGGGCGGCGGCGGGGGACGCTCCGTTGGTCAGGCCCTTGGACGTGACGAGCACGTCGGGCCGGCCCTCCCAGCTCTCGGAGGCGAAGTAGGTTCCGGTGCGGCCGAAGCCGGTGGCGACCTCGTCGGCGACCAGGAGGAAGCCGTACTCGTCGCGCAGGCGGCCCAGTTCGCCGATGTACGCCTCCTCGAGCGGGAGGGTGCCGGTTCCCAGGACGGGTTCCACGATGACCGCGGCGACCTGGTTGCCGAGCGCGGCCATCAGGCGGCCGAGTTCGGCCGTGTCGTTGGGGGTGACGTGGCGGATCAGCCGCTGGTCCACCCCGTAGACCCGCTGTCCCAGGTCCTCGCCGGTCAGGGCGAAGCCGCCGAAGGTCAGTCCGTGGAAGCTTCCGCGGAGGGAGACGACCAGGTTCCGTCCGGGCCGGCCCTCCACGGCGTGGTAGATCCGCGCCAGCTTCATGACGGCGTCGTTGGCGACGCCGCCGCCGGTGGAGAAGAGGACCCGGGAGTAGTGGTCGGGTCCGCAGACCCGCAGGAGGTCCTCGGCGGCGCGGCGGGCGTAGCTGTTCTCGAAGCGGAAGGCCCCGAGGTAGGAGGCGTGTTCGGCGGCCTCGGCGATGGCCGCGGCGATGCGCTGGTTGCCGTAGCCGATGTTCACGTTCCAGACGCCGCTGTCGGCGTCGAGGACGGTACGGCCGTCCGCGAAGGTGACGCGGTGCCCGGTCGCGCCGACGGCGCAGATGCTGTCGTCGCCGTGGCCGGACGGCGGGATGAGGTAGGGCCAGAGCGCGGTCATCGGGTGGCTTCCGTGGTCAGGAGTGTCACGCGGTGACGCTCGCCGGGCGGGGAGAGGAGTTGGCGGGAGGTGATGCTCAGGCCGGACGCGGCGAGCTCCTCCTCCAGACGGGGCAGGTCCAGGACGGCCACGCGGTCCGTGCAGACCGTGACGGGGCTGTCGTCCTGCGGCAGGGCGGCGGGCAGCAGGGTGACGGTTCGGCTGTCGGCGCCGGCGGGCCAGTGCTCGTACAGCTCGTAGACGGTGCCGCCGGCTCCGGTGACCTGTACGAACGTCTCGTCGGTGCCGTCGCTGTCGCCCCGTTCCAGGACGGTCAGGAGGAACCGGCCGCCCTCGGACAGGTGCGCCAGGACGCTGCGGTACAGGCCCGCGCGGCCGTCCTCGTCGAGGAGCGAGAGGGAGGTGGTGCCGAGCAGGACGTGCGGGAAGGTCCGGCCGAGTGCGAAGCGCGACATGTCGCCCTGCACCACGGTGCAGCGGCCCCGCATCGAGGCCGGGGCGCGGTCCAGCCCGGCCCGCAGCAGCGCCAGCATGTCGGTGGACAGGTCCAGGGCGGTGACTTCCCGGCCGGTGGCGAGCAGCGGCAGGGTGAAGCGTCCCGAGCCGGCCGCGAGGTCGAGCACGGGGCCGGGTGCCGCACGCACGGCGGTCAGCAGGGCCCGGGTCTCGGGGTCGTCGTAGGTGGCGAGGTCGTGGTACAGCGGGGCGCCGAGGGCGTCGTACAGACCGCAGACGCGTGCCCTGTCGCCGAGTTCCGCGATGCGGCGGGCGGCGAGGGTGGTCTCCACCGTGGAGGTCGCGTTGCTCATCGTGCGGCCGCCGGAACGCGCACCGGTGCGGGCAGCGTCAGGTCGTGCCGGTCGGCCAGCTCGGCCAACCGGTCCAGCTGGTCGGCGGGGACGAGGTCGCCCGTCTCGCCGGACGTCGCGAGCACGCACTCCAGGGCCTGTGCGGTCTGCCGTTCGACGGAGAACAGCCGGCTGCCGACGACGACGTACGTGTCCTGGTCCCCGTACACCACGAGCGGCAGGGTGGGGTCCGCCAGGTCGGCGCCGGCGGCGGCGAGTCCGGGGGTCAGCCGGGAGCCGAAGCCGGAGACCCGCAGACCGGTGACCCCGCGTGCCATGAGGCTGCACAGCGCGGCGACGGCTTCGAGGTAGCGCGGCAGGAAGGGGCGGGCGAGCAGGGCCGCTTCCCGTGCCTCGGCGGGCACGGCCACCTCCAGCGCGGCGGCGCCGGGTCCGGTCCGGGCGAAGCGCTCGGTGAGGGTGTCCAGGCTGTCGTGGACCGTGCCGAGCACCGCTCCGGTGGGGCTGGTGGACACCTGCCCGTCGCGGTCGGCGTACAGGCGCAGGGCGGGCCCGTCGGCGGGGGCGTGGGCACCGGTCAGTGCGGCCGGGTCGGCCAGTACGACCGAGGAGGTGATGAGGAACTCGGGGAAGACGCCCTCGACGAGCGCCCGGTCGGCGTCGGCGAGGAAGGCCTCGAAGTCGTTCTGGTCGAAGACACGCACGACGGTCGGACCGAAGACGGTCATGAAGGGGCTGGCGGCGTAGGCGTGGGTCTGCAGGAAGAAGTCCTGCCCGTTGGAGAACTCGTCGCCGGCCTCCGCGAGGCTGCCGTCGTAGCCGACGGCGGGGGCGAGGACGCCGGTCGCGTCGCCGGGTGCCAGAAGAAGCGTGCGGGGGCCCACGAGACCGGCGGATATGACGGCGGGGATGTGCGCCGGATCGGCCAGGACGAGGGTGGCGACGCCGCCGGAGCCGACGGGATCGGCGAGCGGGGAGGCGGTGGCCCAGGAGATGAGGTGCTGCTTCAGACGACCACGATCTGTCGTGTCCATGCCAGAGATTCCTTTGCTGGTCTGCTTCCCCTTCTGCCTCGGGGCAGCAGGGAATCGAGTGCGGCGAGCGGGTTCGGCTACGGGCGTTCGGTCAGCGCGGTGCCGTGACGGACCGCAGGATCTCCGAGAGGTCCGCGAGGGACTCCCGGGCACCGAACAGCTTGTGAACGGCGGTGGTGTTCAGGACGATCTCGTCCACCCCCACCTCTTCGTAGGCCCGGAGGGCCTTGACCACCTGCGGCAGATCGCCTCCCGCGAACGCGCCGGTCTCCACGACACCGCGCGCCACGTCCTCGATCCGCCCGGAGCCGACGTCCACACCCGCCCGGCCGAGCATGTCCAGGTAGTGCGGGGCGCCCATGTGCGCCGCGTTGCCGGCCACGGCGAGCCGTTCGGGCTCGTCGCCCGCCCGCTCCTCCTTCTCCAGCCCCGTCGGCACCATGGCCACGATGCGGGGCAGTGACGTCCGCCCGGCCCGTTCGGCGCCTTCGGCGACCGCGGGCAGGATGACGTCCCGCAGGTATCCGGGCGGTGTCAGCCACGTGATCACGACGTCGGCCACCTCGCCCGCCAGTCGGGCCATCGCCGGCCGCAGCACACCCAGGCCCACATCGACCCTGGGCGCGGCGACCGGGGCCAGCTGTCCCCGGAACCTCAGGTGCGGACCGTCCATGACGACCGTCTCGCCGTCGAGCAGGCGGCGTACCGCCGACACGTACTGGCGTGCCACCTGGAGCGGCTTCTCGTACGGCGCTCCCAGGATGTTCTCCTGGAAGGCCTTGGCTCCCGGGCCGAATCCCGCGATCACCGGTTCCCCGGTGGCCAGGGCCACGGACCGCGCCTGCAGGGCGGCTTCGTAGGGGTGGCGCAGGGGCATCAGCGTGACGCCGAAGCCGGTCGGGACCCGGAACCCCGCCCCGGCCAGACCGGTGAAGGTCTGGTGGGGCTCCATCACCATGGCCTGCCCCTGCCACAGGCGCTTTGCCTCGGTCCACCGGACCAGTCCGGCGAAGGGGAGGGCCTGCTCCAGGCGGCGCGGGACGCACGGAAGAAGCACGGAGTAGTCGGTCATGGTGTCGGGTTCTCCTCGGTCGTGGTGATGGTCTGGCCCCGGACTACTGCCAGTCGGTGTTGTCCTTCTTCGGCGTCACCACGTCGGAGATCACATCGCCGACGGTCTCGAGCCACGCGACGGTCTCGAGCCACGCGATGGGGTCGATCCCCGGGACGGACAGCGTCACGTTCCCGGTCCGGTCCGCCGCCACGGTCGTCGCCGCCGTCCGGCTCTCCGCCGGCTGCTCGGCGGCGAAGGCGGTTCCCTGGCCGGCCAGGGCGATCATTCCCGCGGTCAGCAGGCCGACGACGGCGGCCTGTCCACGACGACGGGACGAAAGCGGGCTGCGGAACGTGGAGCGGCTCACGGGTATCTCCCCCATACTCGGCGCGGCTTTCACTCTGCGCTTCTGCTGTTTCCTTGCGAGAACGACTTTGCCGTCTGGGGGAGGCCGTCAGGAGGCCGTGCGCGCGCAGCTTGTTGCACACCCTGTTTCCTCATCCTGCAGCGTCTTCCCGCCACCGCTGACGCACCGTCACCAGGCCCGATGTCCGGCAGCGGAAATCAACGCCGATTAGCAACATCAGGATCGGTCGTTGACACTCGGGTACGGGCGTCTGAGGATTCCGAGGACTGCTCGTTGATCGACCGTCAACAGGGGGACATGGATGGGCAACCTGCTCGCTTTCTTGGGCGTGAACGAGGAAGAGGAGCGGTTGTACCGCACTCTCCTGCGTCGCGAATCGCGCGGGCCGACGCCCGACTCCCAGGGGCCGGATCCGGACGCGCACGCGGCGTCCGAGGAGCCGGGCCTGGAGAGGCTGGTGGTACTGGGGCTCGCCACCCGGAACTCCCAGGGCGCGTTCCGCCCCGTCCCTCCGCCCCGGGCCGTGGACGCCCTGATCGACGGCCGCCTGCGCCGCCTGCGGGAAGACCTGGAGAGCGAGGCGGCGCGGCACTCGGTGATCGAGTCCTTGTTCAGGGAGCGCTGGACGGCCGAACCGGCACCGCGTACGAGCAGCGACGACGAGCAGATGATCACGCAGCTGCACGGGATCGAGGCGGTCCGCGAAGCCATCGACCGACTGACCTTCTTCGCCCGCGCCGAGGTTCTCACCACGGAACCGGTGGGTGTCATCTCCGAAGAGTCGATCGCCGTCTCACGCCCCATCAACATGCGGCTGCTGCGCCGGGGCGTGCGCCTTCGCATGACCATGGGTTCGGCCATCCTGCAGGACGAGGCCACGCTCGCCTACATGCGCGACCTGGTCCAGCACGGAGCCGAGGTACGGGTCTCCCAGCATCCGATCGAGCGCATGATCATCGTCGACCGGTCGGCCGCACTGACCCCCATCGACCCCACCCGCACCCCTCTGGGGGCCCTCCTCGTACGCGAACACGGCCTGGTCGCCACCCTGGTCACACTCTTCGAACGCATGTGGGCGGCGGCGGAGGAACTCCCCAGCGAGGACGCGGACATGCCCTCCCCCATCGAACGCAAGATCCTCACCATGCTCAGGGAAGCCGACAAGGACGAAACCGCGGCACGCCGTCTCGGAGTGTCGGTGCGCACCTACCGTAAACACCTGGCCCTCATCATGCGCCGCCTCGGCGCCGCCAACCGGGTGGAAGCGGCCCTCCTCGCACACGAGAAGGGCTGGCTCAACTAGGAGCCGGCGCACGAACGGGAGCTCCGGCCGCCACGCGAGGGTCATCGCCCTCCCTCGGCCGGTCGGCCGCCCCTCGGGGCGACCGACCGGCCGAGGGAACGAGTCGGCCGACCGCGGAACGGCTTCTCGCCGGAGGGCGGAGCCCGTCGGCCGGCGGGCCGAGCGCAAGAAGGCAGCACACGCACCGGTCACCCGACTCCACGGCGAGCCGGTCGCCGAGCAAGCTCCCGTCACCTAGACGAGTAAGTCCGAAGCTCGGTCAGTGGTCGTAGGCGATGAGGGATCTGGTCAGCGGTGTTCCGTTGGCCCGGTTGTGCCAGATCGCCGCGGTCAGGGCTAGGATCCGCTGCCCGACGCGGGCCAGGACTCCGGCTGGTGTTCTGGCTCCGTGGCGTTCGAGGTCGAGCTGGCCTTTGAGGGTGTCGTTGACCGACTCGATCAGCTGCCGGATCGGCTTGAGCAGGTGCTCGCCCGGCCGTGGCTGCCGGTTGCGGTAACTGGGCCGCAACAGCGTCAGACCGTAGTCGGCCATGAAGGCGTCGAGGTGCTTGGAGACGTAGCCCTTGTCGCCGATGACCGTCTGCCCGGGGTGGGTGGCCAGCAGGCCGGGGTCGCCGGTGAGCATGCCGGCGAGCACTTCACGTTCATCCGCTTTCGGGTTGGCCAGGGCCCAGGCGACCGGCAGCCCGCCCGGTGTGCAGAGCAGGTGCAGACGCAGCCCCCAGAAGAACCGGGAGTGCGAAGGGCAGTAGGAGTAGGCGGCCCAGCCGGCCAGGTCGGAGCGTTTGACCGTCGGGCGTGAGCGAGCGCATTCCACGGGTGTGGAGTCCACGATCCACACGTCGTCGTGCCACAGGTCGGTGTCCCGGGCCAGCGTGCGGATGAACCGGCTGATCAGCGTATTCGCGGCCCGTAGACGCTTGTTGTAGCCGGACTGCCCGGGCAGGTAGGGGAACTCGGCGGCCAGGTGGCAACGGGCGAACCGCAGCCAACGCGCCTCGGAGACGAAACCGAGCACGGCCTGCATCACCGCAAGCGTCAACAGTTCGGCATCCGTCAGCCTCGGTGGACGGCCCGACCGCCGCGTTCCTGCCAGAGAGTCATCGATCCTCACGTACAGTGCTGTCGCGAGGGTCTCCAGGTTTGTCGTCACACACAAACCAACGAGACCCTCGTTTCATGCACCCGGAGACTTCGGACTTACTCGTCTAGGGCATGCATCGCCACCTTGCGCGGGGCTCCATCCGTAGCACTGCCATGGCCGCCGACGGTACGGCAGGTGACCGGCCGGCTCACCTGACAGGGAGAGACGGCAGCGACGTCATGCTTTGGCGTCGGCCATGCCACTGGTGACGACGATCGAGGCCACGTCGCCGGTTTCGGTCCGCCCCAACCAGACAACGCCGCCTGACAGTGCCGTGAACGTCACCAGATCGGCTTGTTGTGACTCGTCGCTGACCCGCTCGCAGCCGTCCGGCAGCTGTCCGATGTCACGCGGCTCCCAACGGCCATCCACAACGGTGCGAAACGGTGCGGACAACGTCGTCCATGCGCCGGCGTCGGCGAAGCAGCCGACATTGTGGTCAGCGCCGAACCGGGGACGGTCGCCCGGCGGGAGCCGGTCGATGTCCTCACCGACGCCCAGGCCCATCTCCCACCCGACCACAGCAGCGTCATTGACGCGCAACCGGGTCGCCGCGCACTCGACGCCGTCGAAGTGTTCGCCGATGAACTCGTACGGGCCTGCGGTCCACGCGATCTCCACTCGGTAGACGCCCGGGGGAATGCGCACCGCCAGTTCCCGCGGGGGCCCCGTCGGCAACCCACGCTCATATCTCCAGGTGTCGTCATCGTCCCACGGTGCATCCACCACGAGGCGGCCGCTGGGTACACGGATGGTCGTCACCTCCTCGACGCTCGTCACGACGATGGGTGTTGTCGGATCGTCGTACACCGTCCCCAGGTGAGCACCGGGCGTGAAAGCCGTCTCCAAGTACCAGGTGGCTTCAGGCCCGGCTGCCAGCCGCGCATCCCCTACCCACTTCATGTCTCACCCCTCCTCGCCGGCCGGCCAGGCGGTCAACCGAAAGCTACGTGGGCCCGCTGACATCGAGACTTCGCGGACAGTGGCCATGCCCGGGCCCGGAAAGCTCTCAGGGGCCGCCCGGAGGCCGGCACGGGGCCTCCTCGGACTGCTGACGGCCACCCGTCGGCCAGGCACCGACCGGAACGGCACGAGCGGCCGGGTCGCCGGCGTGCGCCCCCTGTCGGCGGGCGGCCCTCCAGGCGGCCATGTGGCTGCGGACCGCGTCGTCCAGGGCGGTGCCGCGCAGCCCCTCACGCACGAGCGCGGCACGGGCCGTCTCCTCCTCAAGGGCCCGACGGCCTCGCCGGCCGGCCGAGGCGTAGCCGGCTTCGCCTTCCCTGGGCCGGGGGATCAGGGCGGAACGGGCGGCGGCCAGTTCCGGGTGGTCCTGGGCCAGTCGCTCGCGCAGGCGGGCCGTTTCCTCGGCCTCGGCGGCCGCGACGACGCGAGCGGCCCGGATCCGGTCGTACGCCGCGTTCGCGGCCACCGCCTCGTCGTACAGCGCGTCGATGACGCTCCGGCGGTCCACGGCAGCCCCGTCACGCTGCTGCTGCAGCCGCGCCCGGTGTTCCGCGTCAAGGCGCTTCGACTCGGCGAGCCCGATCCGTTCCACCTCCCGGTAGCGGCACAGCCGGCATTCCTCGCCGCTGTCCAGGTGGACACCCATCTCGCACTGCGGCAGGTCGCATTCCTGCTCGATCAGGAGCGTGGCGAGGTAGCCGGCCGGGCGCAGGATCCTGTCCGGGCCGTCGTACTCCGGGTGGGCGCGGTCAGGGCCGTTCGTGATGTGCCACTTCCAGTTGATGCGCGTCGCGGCGTGGGCGGGAGTGCGGGGGTACATGTCGAAGGCGGTCGCGCGGGTGTCGGGGTTGTGCCCCAGGTACGCACGGACCGCGCGACGCAGGATCTTGATGCGGGACGCCGGGGCGTCGAGGATGCGCAGGCTGTCCAGCAGGCGGTAGACCTCGTCCTCCCCCGCCACCGGCACCAGCTCGCTCACCGGCTGCGCGGACCGCCTCCCACGCCGCCGCTGCTTTCCCGTACCGACATCTTCCTGGTTCGCGGCGGAGCCGCCCGGGCCGGCCTGAGATTTCGCGCCGGCGCCCTCGCGCGCGCCCGCGGGCGCGAAACCACCCGCACTTTGGCCTAAGGCCGAACCGAGGGGGTTCTTCTCGGATGGTGACTCGGAAGGTGACTCAGAAGGTTGGGGGACTTGTAGTCCCGGGGGTGGGGACTGCAAGTCCGGGGGGTGGGGACTTGCAGTCCCCACCCCCCCTGTCTGGGTGTCCCTTTTGCCCCGGGGACTGTCAGTCCCCGGGGTGGGCGCCGAAGAGGTCGTCCCCGAGCGCTTCACGCCCTTGTCGGACCTGGTCCTCTTGGGAGGGGCCGCGGCCAGCGGCGGCCGGTTGTCAGGGGTGAGCGCGGCGCGGCCCAGGCCCGCGCGCTGCTCGTTGATGGACTCCAGCTGTGCGGCGCTCCACCACTCGGCCGGGATCATGACCTCCCAGATCACGGGCCGCTGCTCCTTGGGAATGGAAAGCCACGTCCGTGACTGGTGCTTGGTCTGGCGGCGCAGGATCCCCCGGGACTCCATCGCACGACATCTGCGGCCGGCGGTCTTCGGGTCCACCCGCGCCGCGGCGGCCAGGGTGGGGTACGAGCGGAAGCAGTTCATTCCGTCGAAGTCGCCCTTGACCACCAGGGCCACCAGGATGGCGCGCTCCTCGGCGTCGTTGACCGGGGCGTGATCGATTGCCCACAAGACGGGATACAGGCTCACCTGGCACCACCCACGACCAAGGCCGCAAAGGTGCCGGGTGCCCGGCGGGTCGGTACGTAGACGTGCAGGTCAGACACGGGATGGATCTCCCCGGTAGGAGAGCCGTGAACGGCAGTGTGACCAGACAGGGGCCCGGAATGGTGGCCTTCGATTGTGAGGGCCCCTATTCTGGGTATCGGTGACCACGCGGGCCGTAGGCCCACGAGCACCACCCCCGGCGAGGTCACCTCACCGGACACGACTCGGGCTCCGCAAAGTTGGCGAGTCGGTTGCTGTACGAGGCCGTTCCTGTTGGCGCAGGGACGGCCTCAGCAGTTCTACGGGCTTGTCGTGGCGACAGGGGGGTGGAGCAGGCTGTCGAAGGAGCCGCCGTAGGCCTTTCGTCGGACGCCCACCGCGGCTGCGACCTGCTGCCGATTCAGGCCGGCAGCACGGCGTGCGCCCCGGTCCTGCAGGGCCGGCGGCGAGGCCGCCTCTTGAGGCCGGTCTTCCACCCTTGCAAGGCAAGTTTGATTGCGCATCAGAATCACTCCCCCGTACCTGATGATCGAAGAAGATACACACCGGCCGCGAGGCTTGCTGCGGCTATGGGGATCGTAAAGCCGCCTGTGAACGCGAGCGAGGAGTGCTACTCGGCCGCAGGGCGGGCAAACGGCACCAATCGTCGGTGCCGGAGGATTCGCTCCGCAGCCCGTTCGTCCCCGGCGGATTTCGCGGGGCGAGTGGGATTCGACGGCGGGAGGTGTCTTCAATTGAAGACATGCCGGGTCGAGACACTGGGTCCTGCGGTGAGGGCGTCTTCAACGTGTGCGGCGGCCCCCCCCGTACCCCTCGGGCGAGGGCGTCGCCGAGCAGTCGGCGCGGGGCACCGTCCGGGTGCCGGTGGAGAATCTGGGCGCGTGAGTGCACGAGTCCGCTCCGGTGGGCGGGTGGTAGCCGGTCGTGGACGGCGCCGGCCATCGTGGCGGCCGCGCCGGGATCTCCGTCGACCCGCAGGCACGCGGCGGTGTCCATGGCGATCAGCGCGCGGGTCATGACCGATGGCGAGGACGTCAGGGCCAGGGCGTCGTCCTGGGCCCGGTACGCGGCGCGGGTGTCGCCGAGCAGCGTGTACGCCTGGGAGAGGTGGACGCGGTGTTTCTGGGCGGGGTAGCCGAACCAGGTGTCGGCCGACTCGGGGCCGTCCAACTGCTCGGCCGGCGTGCGGACGTCGTCCACCGCGCGGTGGTCGAACGGAACCGGCCGGGACAACGCCTTCAAGGGCTCCCCCTCCGGCCGGTCCCGCACGTGGCGCCCGCCTTGCCTGGGGGCGGCGGGCGCCGTCCGGCGCTCCATCCGACACGAGAGGAGGAGACACGTCATGAACGGTCTGATCCTTGCCGACCGCTCGATCAAGGGGCCGCGCCTTCGAGGCCGGATACCCGCGCTGTTCCGCCGGCGGCAGAACACCGGCCGGACCGGGCTCGGTGATCACTACAGTCGAATCCCATGACGACGATCACGACGCGCACGGTCGAGTATCCGGCCGACGGTTTGACGATGATCGGGCACCTCGCCCTCCCCGCCGGTGTCGACCGCCGGCCTGCGGTACTGCTCGGACCGGAGGGCACAGGTCTCAGCGACGTCGAGCGCCGCCGGGCCGATGCTCTTGCCGAGCTGGGGTACGTAGCGCTGGCTTTCGACCTTCACGGCGGGCGCTATTTGGGTGACCCCGAGGAGATGCTGGCCCGTTGCCTACCGTTGCTCGCCGATCCCGACCGGATGCGGAGCATCGGCCATGCCGCGCTCGACGTGCTGCGCACCGAACCACGGACCGACCCCGACCGGATCGCCGCCGTCGGCTACGGCACCGGGGGCGCCATCGGGCTGGAACTCGGGCGCGACGGCGTCGACCTGCGCGCGATCGGAACGGTCAACGCGACGACCACGGGCCGGCCGGGCGAGGCGGCGCGCATTCGCTGCCCGGTCTGGGCCGGGGTCGGGTCGGAAGACCCGATCATGGCACCCGCGCAACGGAACGCGTTCACCACCGAGATGCAGGACGCAGGCGTCGACTGGCGCCTCACGGTCTACGGCGGCGCCTTGCACGCCTTCCACCACCCGCCGGTCGACCACCCCACGGTCCCCGGCGTCGGCTACCACCCACAGCACGCACAGCGAGCCTGGCGCGACGTCGTCGACCTGCTCGCCGAATGCCTGCCCGTGACGGATGAACCTGGGGCATGACCCAGGTATGCATGCCGGCTCCGGGGACTGACAGTCCCTTCCTCCACAGCGAAGCCACTCAAGGCATGGCCCCTGAACGCCTACCTGCCCCTCGTCGGCGCCGGGCCCCGACCACTTCGTCCACGCCCCCCACACCAAGGACTCGACCTCTCGATCTCGAGGCCCGCGTCGAAGTAGCCCCGCTGAGTGCAGCCGGTACGGCCACCCCTCACCCCCGGCACGCCACCCGAAACAGACTCGGTCGGAGGCTGCGGTCTTGCTCGCCTGACGACGACACCTGTGCCACGACAATCGCCACCGAGCTCGGCGCCACCTGCTCCACGGCCCTGGTCCCGAATACTGGCGGCCATGACGAACACTCCTGCCGCACCCGTCCCGTTCTCCCGGATCAAGATCCGGACCGGGGCGCTGGTGTTCTGCGGCCACGACGTCGCCCTCATCCGCCGCGACCGCGCCGACTCCACCCACTACACCCCGCCCGGCGGCAACGTCGAACACGGCGAAGACCTCACCCGCGCCCTCGCCCGCGAGCTCGCAGAAGAACTCAGGCTGGACACGGCGGCGGCCGAGGGCGGGGACCTGATGTGGGTCGTCGACCAGCGCGTGACACGCCCCGGCCCCACCCCGCCGCCGCGCAAGCTCCACCTCATCTACCGCTTCCACATCAGCCCCGACGTCCGGGCGACCCTTGCCGGGCAGGAACTGGACGAGCTCCCCGACGGCAGCCACGAGGTCGGCGTCATCGAGTGGATCGACTACCGCAACACCGCCGAACTGCCCATCTTCCCGCCCATCGGCCCCGCCCTCGCCGCCCTCGCCGATCCTCACGCCGCCGTCACCGACACGGCGCTGGACGCCGTCACCGACGCGAACTACACATGGGTGTAGCGCTCACACGCGTCAAGGCCGGATGCATCCCACGCCCCTCGCAGGCCGGGGCCGGGTCCGCCCGGGACGCAGGCACGGCCAGGCGGTGCGCTTCCACACGGCGGTAGCCGTCCGGCGGTGTCCTGCGCGCCCCACCGGCGCGGGGCGCAGGGCGCGGACGCAAGCCTCCACCGCGCACGGCGACCTCCACTACGGCAACATCACCTGCAGCCCGCCCTCCTGGACCGGGAGCGATGGTGCCGCGCCCCGTGCGACGACGCCGCCACCCTGTAGGTGTACGCCCTGCTGTCCCGAGACGGCCGCCCACTCCGGACCCGGCCGGCCCCCGTCCTGGACCGGCCCGAGGCCCGCACCGGCCTGCTGACCGTCTGCGCCCAGGTCCTCCAGGCCCAGGACCGCGTCGACTTCTACACCGAGCTCGCCGACCCCGTACGCGAGCAGCCGGCCCGTCAGTAGCCACGGCCGCGGGCTTCGGGGTCCCGACCCCCGCCTTGACGGGGCCTGCACGAGCCGGCAGGGCGGACAGGCGGTCGGCGTCCGGGCGAGGTCGGGCGGGACGAGGCGTACAGGGATCCCGACAACGTGCGGCGCAGGGGGTCGGTCGGCGTCGTGCGGTCGCTCGCGTGGGACCAGGTGGCGGTGACGTGGTCGATGAGCTCCAGGAGACGCAGCGGCCGGCGCTGCCAGTTGTCGGCGAAGAAGGCGATGCCGCGTCTGTCGAGGTGGGCGACGAGGTCGACGAGGAGTTCCAGCCCGGCGGCGTCGAGGAAGGTCAGGCAGCGTATGTCGCAGGCCACCAACGCGGTGTGGTCGTCCAGGGCCGTCCACACCGGGGCGAATGCGGGGCCCGAAGTCGATGTCCAGTTTGCCGGCCGGGGTCAGGTGCAGGGTCGGACCGTAGCGTCGGATCGTGATGTGGAAGTCGCTCGGCATGCTGTCCCAGCTCGCCACCACACCGCCCTTGATGCGCCGGCGGGCCGGATGACGGCCCGTTTCGATCGTCGCCCTGCCCTGAAGCCGGCCGCAAGCGGAAGCCTGGGTCGCATAACAGACCCGGCCGAGGTGACTACCGGCCCGGCCGGGTCCTGCCTGCGTGGGCGTGACGGCTCTGACGGTGGTCAGAGCTCTTCGTCGCGCATCTCGTCCCGCTCGCGCTCGCGGAACATCTCCTCCTCGCGGCGCCGCTCGAGCTCCTCGGAGCTCAGGCCCCGCTCGCCTTCCCGGCCCGCGCCGGCGTGAGTCTGGCCCGGGCGCATGCGCTCCCGCTCCTCGCGGCCCTTGCCCGGTTCCTGACGCTTGTCCTGCATACCGCCCATGACGGCCACTCCTCTGAGATGCGTGGAAGGACTCCTCCCCGCCCACGCTGCCACCCGAAGTCACATCACGCACCATTTGCATCACGGGCCGTGATGGGTGAGTGACGGCCCAGGGGCTTGCGGGCGGCGTCGGCGAGCGGCCGGTCCCGCCCGGTTGCCCACATCAGACCTGACAGAGGCAACCGGAGTGACTCAGCACAGGAGACGCCGTCGGCTCTTCAGCAGCAGCGGATCCAGCGGACGGCGGCAGCACATGGTCAATTGCTCATGCTCGGGCAGGTCCAGGTCGGTGATCCGGCCCTCGGGTATCACTGCGGCCAGTTCCCGGGCCTCCTGGGCGCTGCGCGCGAAGGTGTGCAGGCGCACGATTCCGGGTGATGCGGCGACCAAGCCGGGGCACCCCGATTCCCCCCACCCTGGGGGTGCATCGCCCGGCCACCCGTCGTTGGTTCTCCGTGCCGCGGTCACCGGCAGCCGGCGAGCATGCAGAAGGCCGCCATCTGTCGAGGTGACGGCCCCGGCCTTCGGACCGGTCTACGGGGCGGGGGTGGACTCCACGCCGTTCAGGAGGGTGAGGAGCAGGTTTCGGAGATCACGCGGTCGAGGTCGGGGCCCTTGCCGGGCTCTCCGAGGCGTGCGCGGATGAGGTAGCCGAGCTGGAAGCGACTCTCTGCGCTGAAGTGCTCCATGATCTCCGCGATGTGTTTGCGGCAGGTGCGTAGGGAGATCCCTAGGCGGCGTGCGATCACCTCGTCCTTCATGCCCTCGGTCAGCATGCGGGCGATGGCCTGCTTGGCTTCGTCGCCCAGCGTGTATGTCCTGTGCTGTCCCGGTTGATAGGGCGTGGCCAGCATCCAGGCGTGGTCGAAGGTGGAGCACAGGTACTCGACGACGGAAGGGTCGCGGATGATGACCGCGCCGTCCGGCTCGGTACGGTGCGGGATGAAGGCGGTCGACCGGTCGAAGGCGATCATCCGTCCGAACAGCTCCGTGAGCGTACGCACGTGGGCACCTGCTTCGACGAGCTTGTCGATGTACTGCTGGGTGACGGTGTGCCGCCTCGTCGAGTGTTGGTAGAGGGTGCGAATCTCGACCCCCCGCCGAAGCATCGCGAGATCGCGCACGTGGGTGCGTTCGACCAGCTCGGCCGGCTGTTCCCGGCTGGGCTCGCAGACGAGGACCTGGTGCCGACAGGACGCCATGGCGTCGTCGATGAGATCGAGCACCGTGGAGAGCTCGACCACCTCGGTCAGCGGAGTCCGGGCCTGCTGGCGCGCCTGGCTCTCGGCGTAGAGCGGCCGCAGCAGATCGAACTCGCCGCGGAGCCGGAGTATGTGGTCCAACCGGTCACGCAGCAGGGTCTCCATCGGGGTCACGGTGCCTGCTGCTGCGGTGTCGGGTGCGACCGTGACGAGGCGGGTTCCCCCCTCCGACGCGGGCGCCGGCCGTAGCAGTCCTCGACGCTCCAGCTCGCTGATGGCCATCCTCAGCCCGTCCGGCGAGAATCCCAGCTCCTCGGCTGCCTCCTCCATGGCCAGTTCGCCGTGGACAACGGCCCACCGGTAGGTCTCGATCGCGTTCTCGCTCAGAGGATCCGGTATCTGTATGCCCGATATTTCCATATGTGCCCCCCGGTTGTTTAGTGCATGCAGCTTACTGCGGGTCGATCACCCTGGACCGGGCATCGGGCTGATCGGCAGTCTTCAGGTGCAAGGACAACTCCCAAGGGAATCGGCGGGAGTTGAACAGAACGCCAGTAGTCATTTCCGGTATGGGATGGCTCGATCTCAAGGAAGAAGGTGCTGACGATGGCTCTCATCAAGACCGCCTCGTACGCGATCGCCCGCCGCACGAAGATGACCGCTCTCGCGGGCTTCTACAAGTACTGATAGGCCCGCAGGTCCGTAATCGAAGGACCTCGTCCGGGGCCGGGACAGGCGTATGGCGCCTCTCTTGCTCCCGGAGGACGCACGATCTCGCACGTACACCCGGTAGTCATTTCCGGTATGGGATGGCTCGATCTCAAGGAAGAAGGTGCTGACGATGGCTCTCATCAAGACCGCCTCGTACGCGATCGCCCGCCGCACGAAGATGACCGCTCTCGCGGGCTTCTACAAGTACTGATAGGCCCGCAGGTCCGCACTTGAAAGACCTCGTCCGGGGCCGGGACAGGCGCATGGCGCCTCTCTCGGCCCCGGAGGGCAAACAATTTCGGACACACATGCGAGGGATCTGATGAACCGACCTCCAGGCCCGCCCGGAACCCGACTGGCCGGCAACGGACCGGCATATGACAAGGACCGCCTCGGTTTTATGACCGAGATGTCCCAGCGATACGGAGGCATTTGGTCCTTCGACCGGCACATCGTCGTCATTGCGGACCCCGCCCTGGCGGGGGAAGTCCTTCTCCGTACGAACAAAGACTTCGGTGGAGAAGTCGATTTCCTCCACCAGAAACAAAAGGAGGACGATGCCACGATGCAGCAGTGGGCGTCCTCCCGGGCTGCCCGCATGCGGGGAATGCGACCCTCCGCGATGCAGGACCGGATTCCTCTGATCGCCGCCGAGATGGGGCGCGAAATCCCGAAGTGGATGACAGCCGGAAACGTCGACGTTGTCGACCGGATGCGCGCGCTCACATCATGGCTCGGGTCCTTGATCTGCTTCGGTCCGGATGCCTCTCTCGCGCACGGCCTGGAACAGGATCTCTTCGACGCACTGCTCCCCGTGATCCGCAGCACCATCGTCTGGCCTTCCTGGATGCCGCTGCCCCGCCACCGCCGCGTGGTGCGCGCCAACCGCGCACTGGAGAACGGAATCTCCCAGGTCATCACGGCCCGCCGGAGTCAGGACCGCACTGACGCCGCCGACCTGCTCGGAGTGCTGATGAAGCCCACCGGCCGGCACGGGGAACTCTCCGACCGCATCCTGCGCGAAACGCTGGCCGCGACCCTGCTGGCCGCACAGAGCGCCCCCTCCTCGGGCTTCGGCTGGACCATCCACGAGCTGGTCAACCACCCCCACATCCAGCAGCGCGTAGCCGCCGAAGCCGCTGCCGTGCTTCCCTCGACGGGCCCCATCACCAGCGACCACTACACGAGACTGGAGTACACCGCCCGCGTCGTGAAGGAGGCCATGCGGCTGTGGCCGCCGAACTGGGTATACGCCCGTCACGCCCTTCACGACACCGAACTCGGCGGGTACACACTGCCCCGCGACACCAAGGTGATGGTGCCCTCGTACGTCATCCAGCGTGACGCGCAGTGGTTCCCGGACCCCCTGGTCTTCGACCCCGACCGCTGGCTGCCCGAAGGCTCCGGTACCAAGGCCGTGCCGCACGCCTACCTGCCCTTCGGCGCGGGACCCCTGGTGTGCATGGGACTGTCGTGGAGTCTGATCGAGATGACACTGGGTGTTGCCCTGCTGATGCGTGACTTCACCGTGGAGCGGGCCCCCGGCACGAACGTGGTGCCAGACCCCGCTCGCGAGCTGACCCCCGCCGGGCTCATGGTCCGCCTGAGTGAACGCCAGAGGCCCACCCACAGCTCACCCGACGAACCCCTCCGCCGTATCCCCGCCCCGAACTCGGGCTGCCCCATGGCGGCAGGAGTACCGGTATGACCGCTCCTCCCACCTATAAGTCGCTTCTGCGGAACCGTGAGTTCAGTGGCCTCTTCGCGGCGCACACAGTGTCCATCCTCGGGGACGTCCTCACCAAGATCGCCCTCTCGGTCCTGGTCTACGACCGCACCGGGTCGTCCCTGACCGCAGCCCTCGCCTTTGCCCTCGGCTTCGTTCCGCAGATCCTCACCGCGGCGTTCCTCTCGTCCCTCGTGGACCGCCTGCCTGCCCGGCGGGTCATGCTCGTCGGTGACATCGCCCGGATGGCGTGCGTCTTGCTGATGACCATCCCCGGCACACCCATCTGGGCCCTGCTCGCCCTGGTGACGGTCTCCGGTGCGCTGACGCCGGCCTTCCGAGCGGCCCGCCAGACCATGCTTCCCGAAATCGTCGGCATGCAGAGCTACGCCCTGGCGCGCTCGATGTTCTCCGGGACCATCCAGATCGGCCAGACCCTGGGCTTCGGCCTCGGAGGCCTGCTCCTCCTACTGGTCACACCACGCACAGCGCTCTTCATCGATGCGGCCTCGTTCGCCGTCGCGACCACCGTGGTGTTCCTCACCGTCCAGGCCCGCCCGGCCACCGCCTCGGCCCACAAGGACAACGCCGGCGTAGTCCGCGCCACCTGGAACGGCAACCGGGAGATCCTGGCCACGCCATTGCTGCGCCGTTTGCTTCTCCTCCAGTGGCTGCCCACTGCGCTGGTCGTCATGCCCGAGGGACTCGCGGCCCCCTATGCCCAAGCCTTGGGCGCAGGCCCCACCGCGGTAGGACTGCTCCTGGCCGCACCGGCCACGGGCACCGCGCTCGGCGAAGCGGTCATCGCCAGATTCCTCGGCACCCACCGCCGCGCGGCCGGAGTTCCAGCCCTTCTGGCCCTCGCCACTCTCCCGCTCGTCGGTTTCGCTTTCGAGCCCACCCTTCCCGTCGCACTGGCCCTGCTGCTGCTCAGCGGTGCGGGAACCGCCTATGCGCTGCCCCTCGACCAGGCCTTCATCGAGAACACCCCACTGCACCTGCGGGGCAGGGCCATGACCCTCGCCGGTACCGGCTCCATCACCACCCAGGGCATCGCCCTGACCGCCGGCGGACTCCTGGCCGAATGGATCTCCGCACCCTGGGTGTTCGCCATCGGCGGCGTCAGCGCGCTCATGGCGGCCGCCGCCACTGGCAGAAGCCGCCCATGGCGACCGCAACCGGTCAGCCCGACTGACCGCCCCGTGCCCGCCGCAGACGAGACCGCAACGCACGATCCCACCCCGACCCAGTGACCCGGTAAGGAACCGACATGCCGTCCGAGACCATCACCTCGGTGGCCCATGCCACCTGGGAGCACCTGCCGCCCGCCGTTCCCATGAACTTCACGGTCGACGCCGCCCGACTGGCTGAGGAAGCCGCCGGCCTGACCGGACTCACCTGGCTCCCCAACCGCCCCGTGAGCCAGAACGGCCTCGGAGCGGAAGACACCTTCGACTGGAAGATCATCCCGCTGCGCGGGCCCAGTGGCAGCCTGGCCCGCACGGATCCAGGCGGCGCCGGACTGGAAGACCACCTCGACACTCCCGCCATGGCACGAACCCCCTACCACGCCGAGGTCCTGGCCCGAATCCCCGCTCCACTCCACAGCGTGCGCCTGATGGCACTGGGACCGGGAGCAGAGACCCACGAACACCGCGACGGCCGCACCAACTTCCCCTGGGGCTCGCTACGCCTGCACATCCCCATCGTCACCCAGCCCGGCGCGGAACTTGTCGTGGGCGGCGAAACCCACCACTGGGAAGCGGGACAGCTGTGGTACGCGGACTTCGACCGCCTACACATCGCCCGCAACCACAGCAGCCGACGACGCATACATCTGGTCATCGACTGTGCGCCCACGCCCGAGCTGATGGCACTCTTCCCGGACAGTTACCGCGCAACGCTCCCCTGGAGCGAGGTCCTCTTTGCGCGCCCCGAGATTCCGCTCGGGTCCGTCGAGCAGGACGCACTGCGCTGCACCGTGGAAGTGCCCGCCACCTTCCCCGACTGGTCCGACGACTCCGACTCCGATCCGGCCGGCAGCCTTCCCGGCAGGATCGACCTGGTCGACGGACGCCTGGCCCTCTTTGTCGACGGCGCACCCCGGTTCGGCCTGGTCCACATCGGCAACGCCGAGTTCCGTCTGCAGGGCTGGACCGACGAACGCACGGTGTGCCTGGACCTCGACCGGCCGACGCCCGTCGCACGGTTTCGGGTGCGATGCGGCCGTCAGATGACCGAAGTCGTTCGTCCTGCGCACACGCTCGCCACAGTCATGGGCGCGGCGGCATGAGTACGGCGGGGACCGCACGCCGGGATGGCTCAGCAGCCCACCCGGTCCATGCGCCGGTGCGGCCGATTGCGCTCCGGGTGGGCACCTGGGCTGCTGTCGCCGCAGGCGTCGCGGTGGGAACCCTCGTCACCCTTACCGCTCAGCACTACCTCGGCCAGCGGCGGCCCGGAGCGATTCCTTCGCTGCTGAAGCAGGCGGTATCCGAGCCGCTCGCGGTTTCGGCGACGAGCCGCCGCCCCCCGGTGTGGTGACGGAAGTCCGAAGCGACACCGGGCCCCAGAAGCCGAAGCGCGGAAGGCCCTGACCGGGCTGGAGGTCAAGCTCCTGCAGGCCAGGGTACGGCGCGGCCTCGGCCTTCATTCCCACTGGCTTCTACTCCGCCTCGTGATCCCAGGACCGCGCAGGCCTCCAGAGCGGCGACGCCACTCCGCATCCCCCGCGGCTAGGTCGTCGCCGTGCTCACGGACAAGACCAAGCACTCGGTCCACCACACGAAGATCCGCTAGGTGCATGAGATACTTGATCATGCCTGTGACTAACCCGTGGCTGGCCGGACCGTCACCGAAGAAGCGTCTCGATCGAGATCGTTTGGAAGAGCGGATACTCAACCTGCTGTCGTCGCAGAACATGTGCGTGCTCGCAACGGCAGGGCCGGAAGGGCCTCTGGCGACGCCGGTGCGGTACTTCCACCTCGACTTCGCGGTGATGTTCTCCACGGCTCCCGGTTCACCGAAGATGAGGAACCTCGCCGCTGACCCAAGGGTGTCGGTGGGGATCTTTGCACCGCTGGTCGGACAGGCCAGCAGCCGAGGTGCTCAGCTCTTCGGGCGGGCTCGCGTGCTGTCCGAGAACGACCCCGATTTCGAGCACTACTGGCCGGCGTTCCGCTGGCAGTCCGACCATGTCGAACGGTCGCGTTCTCTCGATGAACCAGCATCGGGACCTCTCGT
The DNA here is from genome assembly GCF_053615355.1 of Streptomyces sp. CLCI03. NCBI lineage: Bacteria > Bacillati > Actinomycetota > Actinomycetes > Kitasatosporales > Streptomycetaceae > Streptomyces > Streptomyces sp. CLCI03. The sequence goes on from NZ_JBSIFU010000001.1 coordinate 50,462, forward strand.
GGTGATCGAGGCCGAGCGGATCGTTTATACCGAGCACTGGCTGCGGCGCGAGGGTTTCGCGCCGCGTCAGTTCTGGACCAAGCCAGGCCGGTAGTCCGGCATCCCTGGTCGGCTGTCTGGGCGGTCAGCCCGCCTTGGCCGATTCCTCGGCTCGGGCTCGTGTGCCGGCGAGGCGGTAGGAGTCGGTGCCGGTCTCGATGATGGTGCCGTTGAAGGTGAGGCGGTCGACGATGGCCGCGCAGAGGCGGGGGTCGGTGAACGTCTTGGTCCAGCCGCCGAAGGACTCGTTGGAGGCGATGGCGACGCTGTTCTTCTCCTCACGTTCGGTCAGGAGCTGGAAGAGGAGTTCGGCGCCGCGGCGGTCGAGTTCCATGTAGCCGAGTTCGTCGATGCAGAGCAGGTCGACGCGGCCGTAGCGGGCGATCGTCTTGGAGAGCTGCTTCTCATCAGCGGCCTCGACGAGTTCGTTGACCAGCCTCGTCGCCAGGACGTACTTGACCCGGTAGCCAGCCATCGCCGCCTCGGTTCCCAGCGCGATGAGCATGTGCGACTTGCCCGTCCCGGAGTCGCCGATCAGGCAGAGCGGCTGGCTCTTCTTGATCCATTCGCAGCCGGCCGCAGTTCCAGCAGCGTGCCCTGGAGGTGCTCACGGCCGCTGTCGAAGCCGGACAGGCGCCTCGTCGTCATCTCGCCCACCTGACCGACAGGTGTCTGGTCGGGGCCGGCGAGCCGCAGGTGTACGGGACGCAATACGTCAGCGGCCTGGACGGTACGGGGTTGAGGCTGCACCCGTCGCCGATCCGGAGGGTCTCGGTTCCCGGCGTGAGGCCGTAGGTCTGGAGCCGTCGGCGGTGTACGACCGTCGGATGCGCGGCCTGGAGTAGCGACCGGCGGATGAGCGGCTCGCACCCGGTACTGCCCGGGGCGTGAGTGCGGCTGGTGGAGGGTCGGACGACTGGTCCTTCGCCGGCCACCCAGGTGGCTGCCTCGCCTCCCCCGGTGCTTTTCCGCAACGTTCCCGGTGGATGCATCGACGTCATCGACGGTCCCGGGTTGGAGGCTCGCGGCCTTCTGCCCGTCTGAGCCCTCCGGGTCTGATGAAGCCGTTCAGTGCGCCCTTCCCCTGCTTCGGCCGGACCAGGTTTGCGTCAATTGCCTGGCCGGGCGCGGTGCTTCCCAGGCTGCTACGTGGGTCGGTGTCAGTCATCTGGTTGCCCTGTTGTTGCTGTCTGGGTGCTAACGCCGTTAGCACCCAGACAGCAACTAACGCGGAAACTAGGCAAAACGCACCTAACGTGTGGTCTGAAACTATGCTGGCGGCAGTATGCTGCCGCCTATGTCATCTCCCATCTCGGGAGGTGAGCGGGAGAAGATCGTCTCCAAGCTGCCCGCTCACCTCCAGCAAGCTCTCAAGGTCCGCGCGGCGCAGCTCCAGACCGACATGCAGGATGCCGTCGCCGGTGGCATCCAGGCCTGGCGGGACTGCACGGAAGAACTTCCCGCCGTCAACACCGCCGGCGCCGACTCGTTCGGTACCTACCTCCCCGAAGGCCTCTACGAGGACTTCAAGGCCGACTGCCGCGAGCGTGGCGTCTCCTACATCCAGGGGTTGGCCCAGTCCGTGGTCCTGTGGCTGGCCGACCACCCCGCAGGTGTCCAGGCCACGACCCGGCGGATCATCGTCTGCAACCAGAAGGGCGGTGTCGGCAAAACCGCGGTATCCGCCGGTCTTGCCCAGGCACTTGCGGAAGACCCGGCTGCCGTCGGCGCCGCGGCCGGTGCGGGTATCGGCGGCCTGCGGGTCCTTCTTGTCGACTACGACCCGCAGGGGCACCTCACCCACCAGCTCGGCCTCACCGCGATTCCCGCCGGCGAGGAAAGCCTCATCACGCACATGCTGCACCGGGAGCAGGCCAAGCAGTCGCTCCTCGACCTGACCATCGCCATAGACGGTGACCGGTTCGGCGGCCGCCTCCGGATCCTGCCCGCCGCGTTCGACGCGTTCCTCCTGGACTCGGGACTCACCGTCTTCCGCGGCCCCCGCCACGCCGCTCTCGAACGCGCCCTCGCCTCCCTCGAGGACGAATTCGACGTCATCGTCGTGGACTCACCCCCCAGCCTCGGCCTCGCCATGGACGCAGCGCTCAATTACGGACGCCAGCGCGACGACGAGAAGCCGGGCGCCTCCGGCCTCGTCATCCCCGTCGAAGCCGAGGACACCTCCGCCCAGGCGTACGGCATGCTCATCCAGCAGATCGACTCCCTCTCCCGGGACTTCGACATCGCCATCGAGCAGCTGGGCCTGGTCGTCAACAAGTTCGACAGCCGGCGCGGGTACATCGCGACCTCGTCACTCGACAAGTGGAAGTCCCTGGGCACTCCCCCGGTCCTCGCCGTGGTGCCCGATGTGAAGGAGCAGCGCGAGGCCGTCCGTAAGCAACGCCCGCTGCTGGACTACGCACCCGATTGCGAGCAGTCCCACCAGATGAGGCAGATCGCCCGGGGGGTGAAGACGCCGTGAGCAAGGCGGACATGCTGGGGGACTCCCCCACCTTCAACGCGGTCGCCCAACCCATGAGCAGCCGCGCGGCTTCCTTCGCAAGGTTCTCCGGTCAGGACAGCCCCGCCGCCGAACAGGCGGCCGCGGGCCAGACCGGGACGCTGCGCGTTGCCGTGGGCACCCTGGCCCACAACCCCTACAACCCACGCGAGGAACTCAAGTCCGTCGACGACCTCGCCGACAGCCTCACGGCACGAGGCGTCATTCAGCCTCTTACGGTCGTCACCCGTCAGGCCTTCCTTACGGCCCACCCCGGCCAGGAGGACAGGTTGGGAGAAGCCGCCTACATCGTCGTCGACGGGAATCGTCGCCTGGCGGCGTCGAACCTCGCCGGCCTGGATGACGTTCCCGTCCACGTCGACGACTCCCTCGCCCAGGACGCCGACACCCTCCTGGAAACGGCCCTCACCGCAGCCGTTCAACACGAGAACCTCGACCCGTTGGACGAGGCGAAGGCTCTCCAGCGGCTCGTCCATGTCCACGGGTCCCAGCGTGCTGTCGCCAGAGCGTTGGGCAAGTCCAGTCCGTGGGTCACACAGCGCCTCGCGCTCCTCAAGCTCACTCCGGAGCTCCAAGAGGCGGTGGAGGACCGCAGCCTCCCCGTGGAGATCGCCCGTAACGTCGGCCGGCTCCCCACACAACAGCAGCAGAGCGCCGCGGAGGAAGCCCTGGCCAAGCGAGCGGCTGCCAAGCAGCGGAAGCAGGTAGGCGCCACGAGTGCTAACGCCGTTAGCACTCCCCCCGCTGCCGAAACGCGCGAGCAGTTCGCACCAAGTGCTAACGCCGTTAGCACCCCTGCCCCTGCCCCCGCTCTCGCTCCTCCTCCTGCTCCGGTAGGAGACACCGGCGACAGTTCGCGTTCCGAAGCGGAGCCCGACGACCAGGTGCCGGCCGCTCCGGCAACGGACGAGCCCCACCTCGTCGACATCCTCAAGCTCCCCCGCGTGCCGTGGCACGACGGCAACGGAGTTGCCGATCTGATTTTCGAGAAGATGGATGAGGCGCAGCGCGAGGTTCTCCTTGAGCGGCTCCTCACCGCCCACGGCAACGGGTAGCTCTCCTTCGAGCGCGCAGTGCGGAGCCCGCTTGGCCATCTGGCCGGGCGGGCTCCGGTGCGTTGAGGGGGTGGGTGCTAACGGCGTTAGCACCCGCTCGCAGCAGTGGCGGTGCTGTCCGTGTCGCTCATGGTGAGCTGCCTCACCGGACGGTGATCAGACGCATCGACTTTTGACGACTGCCCCTTTCGGTACATCGAAGATCGACGGCCCTGTGAATCAGGGGCGCTCCCATGGCCGCCTGCCTCGCCACGTCGTCCCCGTACCTGACCGGCGCCCATGACCTACTGCCGGCTCACACGGCGTGTTTCTGCTCGTAGCTTGCGAGCTCGTTCAGCCGGCTGGTAATTCGGCCCGACACCTTCGATCAGCAGTAGGTTGCCTTGGATGTGGTCGGTACGCAGGTGCAGGATGGTCCGGTAGGCGGGGGAGTCGTACCAGGCACGGGCTTGGGTAAGGCTAGGAAACTCGATCAGCACCATGCTGCCGGGCCAACTGCCCTCCACGACTTCGGCCGGCGGACCGTGGATGAGGAAGCGACCTGCGAACGGGTCGAGGGTCGCCTGAATGCTCTCCAGGTACTCGATGACGTCGGAGTGATTCCGGCGGCTGCGGAGATGAGCGAAGCCGTAAGCGGGCACTATGAGGCCCCCTTGTTCCGGTGGGGAGTGAGTGATGACCGCGAACGTAGCTGAGGGCCCTTGAACGGTGCGATGACCCCGGAGGTAATTGCCGCGAGGTCGAGGAACCACTCGAGGTCGTCTGCAGGCCACCGCTCTGTTTCTCACGCCAGAAGCCAACTTCGTGACCGAACCAAGCCGTGGCTACCGCAACAGGAGACCGAGGCGAGCAGTCGTTCGAAAGCGGGGGAGGGGCGAGGGAGCCGACCCACTGACCACGCCGGACGCTGCAGAAGCGCTACAGGAGGCTCACCTCCCCGGATCACAGCCAGCAGTACGCCGGCTCTTGCGTCACTTCCGGCTGTGCCACCCAGCGCTCCGCGCCGCGCAGACTCACTCAAGAAACACAGGCCGCGATGGAGAGCCAAGCCCCCCAGCTGAGGACCGTCCGACAGGTTGGGCAGCTGCCTGGATCGCGGCAGGCTTGCAAGAGGGAGCTGCGGCCAGGCGCTTGGCGACACAAAGCGCCCGCGGGTGCTAACGCCGTTAGCACCCCACCATCGAGCGTCATGGCGCAGCATTCCTGAGAAGACCTGTGGGCGACGGCCTGACACTTCACGACCTCGCGGCCGGGACACTGGCCCCGGTGAATACCACCCTGGCCGACATCGATCCGGAGAACGCCCGGCTCGCCGCCCTCATCCGAGCGCTGCTGCCGACCGAGCGCACCAGCGCCATGGCGTGGGCCCATCCGCAGGTGTCCACTTGGGCCGAGGCTGCTCAGCACGCAGGCGCGGCTGAACCCACCACCGACGGAGAACGCGTCAGGCGCAAGATCCGCCGGATCGCTGCCGAGCTTGAACGCCGCCGAGTCCAGGCGGTGCGGGGCCTCAGGAGCCAGCCGTGAGCCTCCTCATGGCAGCAGCGCCCGAGTTCTTGGGAAGCATTGCCGCATCCTTGCTCGTCGCTGGTGCCACTGCGTTCGTCCGCAGGCTTCGCCGGCAGCACACTGCAGAGACGACCTCCGAGGACCGGCCGGACTGAACCGGTGCCTGGATCTGGCCCTATTTCGATCCCGACCCCACGAAGACGAAACTCGATGCTGACGTCCAGGAGCCATACGCCTGCCGACGTCGAGTCCTGAGTCGAGGAGACTTGGCTGCCCGACATGGCAGCCGCCCGCGACCAGATCGTTGATGGCATCGGGGTTGGCGGCGTCGCCGACCCATTTCCCGTCCGCGGCGAACGCCGGCACGGTGTTGCGGTCCGCGTCGAAGACCGTCGTGTAGTTGCCCCAGCGCTCGATCGCGAGGTCGTGCAGCACCGGGCCGGTGCGGCGTCCAGGACCTCCAGGGCATCCATGATGAGCCGGGACCGGGGCGTCGGGCCGGACGGTGGTGCCGGTGACGCGCGGGATGTCGTCGAGCTGGATGTCGCGCAGGAGAACGTCGGCGATGGGCGGTTCGTCGGTGGTGCAGGAGTACGCGACGTCGGGGCGTCGGGGCGAATCCGGTTCGCGCCGGCGGAGGCGTGGATCAGGTCGAACGTTGTGCCCCAACTGGCGTCGGGACCCGCGGGGTTGTGAAGCCCGTTGTTCATGGGTTTGGGAGGCGCCCAGATCCACGGTCGGGTGATGTTCACGAGATTTGAAGTCGCCAGGGTTCTTGCCACGGGAGCATCGGGATGCTCCTGGTGAAAGGGCCTCGTCATGCCGCAGATGTCGAAGGTCGAGCTGTACGCGGCGATCCGTCGCGACCACCGCGGCGGTATGAAGATCCGGGAGATCGAGCGCAGGTACAACGTGTCGTGGCGGACGGTCCGCAAGGCCGTGGACTCGGTCTGGCCGGAGCCGCGGAAGCAGCTGCCGCCGCGGCCGACTGCTCTGGATCCGTACAAGCCTGTCGTCGATGAGATGCTGCGGACGGATCTGGATGCGCCGCGTAAGCAGCGGCACACGATCACGCGGATCTTCCATCGCCTGGTCCAGGAGCACGGCGCGGATGTCTCCTACCAGATGGTCCGGCGCTACGTCTCGGACCGGAAGCCGCAGATCCTCGTCGAGTCGGGGAAGGCGCCGGTCGAAGCGTTCGTGCCGCAGACCCACCAGCCCGGCATGGAGGCCGAGGTCGACTTTGGCGACGTGACCGTCCGGCTCGCTGGCGAGCTTGTGACCTGCTATTTGTTCTCCTTCCGCCTGTCCTACTCGGGCAAAGCCGTCCATCGTGTCTTCGCGTCCTGCGGGCAGGAAGCCTTCTTCGAAGGGCACGTTCACGCGCTGCGGACGCTGGGCGGGGTCCCTCGGAGCAAGGTCCGTTACGACAACCTGAAGGCCGCCGTCGCACGGGTGCTGGGGCTGAGCCGGGCCAGGGTGGAGGCTGACCGGTGGATCGCGTTCAGATCGCACTTCGGGATCGAGAGCTTCTACTGCCGGCCCGGCATCGAGGGCGCCCACGAGAAGGGCGGAGTCGAGGGGCAGATCGGCTACTTCCGCCGCAACCACTTCACCCCGGTGCCCGAGGTCGACTCGCTGGCCGAGCTGAACGAGCTGGTCGATCAGTGGGATCTGCATGACGGACGGCGCCGGATCGGTTCGCGGCCGCGGACCATCGACGAGTACTTCCAGGTCGAGCGGCCGCTGCTGATGCCGCTGCCGGAGGAGCCTTTCGAGACGGGCCGGCTGTTCACTCCGAGGGTCGACCGCTACAGCCAGATCGCGGTCCGCACGAACAGGTACTCGGTGCCGGTCCGGCTGATCGGCAAGCGGGTCCGGGTGGTGCTGCATGCCTCTCACCTGGTGGTTTACGACAGGAATGTGGAAGTGGCCCGGCATGAGCGTCTGATCGCGAAGGGCGGCTGCCGCCTGGATCTGGACCACTACCTGGAGGCCCTGATCCGTAAGCCGGGGGCTTTCCCTGGTGCTACCGCGCTGGAACAGGCCCGCTCGGCGGGCAAGTTCACCCCGGTCCATGACGCCTGGTGGGCCGCGGCGGTCAAGGCCCACGGCGACACGGCCGGAACAAGGGCTTTGATCGAGGTTCTGCTGCTGGCCCGCCACGTCTCGCACGAACACCTGATCGCCGGCCTCGCAACGGCTCTGCGGGCCGGGGCACTGACTGCGGACGCGGTCGCCCTCGAGGCCCGCAAGGTCGCCCAGGCCGAGGACGAACCCGCCGGGCACCCTTCGCCTGCCGGCTCCGCTGGTGAGGCGACGGTGACGTTTCTGCACGAGTGGAGGCTCGCGCATCTTCCCCCGGACACCAGGCCGCTGCCCTCGGTGACCCACTACGACCAACTGCTCCGACGCCGTCGCACCAGCGGCGGTGAACACCGCGAGGGAGAAGCACAGTGACCCTGCCCCGCCAGCGAGGACTGACCGAGCAGGCCGCCACCACGGCCATCGACACCGCCTGCCGCCTACTGCGGCTTCCGTCGATCAGGAACGAGTTCTCCGACATCGCAGACCGGGCGATGAAGGACCAGATGACCTACCGCGGCTTCCTCGCCGAGCTGCTGATGGCCGAGTGCGACGACCGGGCCCGGCGCCGTTCTGAGCGGCGGATCAAGGCGGCTGGCTTCCCCCGGGACAAGTCGTTGCGGACCTTCGACTTCGACGCGAACCCCAACATCGACGCAGCCGCCATCCACACGCTCGCCAGCTGCGAATGGATCAAGAAGAGCCAGCCGCTCTGCCTGATCGGCGACTCCGGAACCGGCAAGTCCCACATGCTGATCGCTCTGGGAACCGAGGCAGCGATGGCCGGCTACCGGGTCAAGTACGTGCTGGCGACGAAGCTGGTCAACGAACTCGTCGAAGCCGCTGACGAGAAGCAACTCTCCAAGACGATCGCCCGCTACGGCCGCGTCGACCTCCTCTGCATCGACGAACTCGGCTACATGGAACTCGACCGCCGCGGCGCCGAACTCCTCTTCCAGCTCCTGACCGAACGCGAGGAGAAGAACAGCGTCGCCATCGCCTCCAACGAGTCCTTCGGCGGCTGGACCAAAACGTTCACCGACCCCCGCCTCTGCGCGGCCATCGTCGACCGCCTCACCTTCAACGGCACCATCATCGAGACCGGCACCGACTCCTACCGCCTCGCCAGCACCCGAGCACGGGCCGAGCACGCTGCAGCCAGCTGACTGGAGCCCCCTGCTGGTCCGCTGCCCCAAGGGCAGCGGACCAGCCAAGCCTCATGACCTGCTTCATTCTCCGAGTGCGAACGACGCCCGTTCTTGCCACTTCACGCCGTCGTGCACCATCAGTTCAACCGACGCGACGTGAGACGTGAACGGGAGCCTGCCTGCGAGGTCGGCCTCGATCTCCTCCAGGACGGCGTCTTCCTGACCTTGAGCGATGGTCAGGTGCGGAACGATCTCGGCAAACCGGCCGCCATACGGCGGAGCCTCAGGCCAACGATCAGCAATCGCCTCCGTGAGCTGCCGCAACTGCGTGTCAGGCTCGGGAACGAGATACAGCACTTCCGGGAGCCGTCCACACCTCTCGAACCTCAGGTCAAAGGCCTGGTGGCTGCCCAGCAGGTCCGTGAGAGCGGAGTAGACGACCGCATCTATTCGGCTCTCATCAAGGAACGGGAAGAGCACGGTGATGTGGGCTGGAACCCCGGCCTGGGCTGAGGGGTCGAGCCGTTCACGCCACCCTCGGACGGCCGGCTCCGCCTCCGGGATCCGGACGATGAGCCCCGTCTGGCCCGCCTGAAACGCACTGGTGTTGTCATCTGCCATGACACCGCATGCTGTCACCTCCGTCGCAGACAGCACGGCTCCTTTTCCGCCGAACGATCACGACCGATCTCCGAAGCAAGTCGCGAGGGGCCACGGAGAAGGCGACGCTGCCGTCATTTCCCGTGAACATCCAGAGCGCGGGTGATCACTGAACGCCTCCGGAATCCACGAACAAACGCTGTCGGTTGAAGTGAACGAAGCCAAACAGATGTTGGGGGGGCGGGGGAGCGACTGAAGCGACTGAACTTCACACACTTCTAGACTTCCTTGAGTGCAGGCCGGCATCAGTGGACGCCGCCACATCGAACCGCGTCAGGTCGGGGTTCGCCTGGCACCTGGTGCCGCATCAGACAACGTTCGCCCCGTCGCGACGTGCCGCCCTGTCGCTGTTCCGGGCGTCACCGGACGGCCGGAATGATCACGCGGCTGCACGCGTACAGGTCCGCGAGATCGATGACGACGAGGGCAGACGGCTGCTGCGGATCGTCCGCCGGGGCACCGGGTCGGTGGTGGCGGCGGGCCCAGATGGTGCTGCTGTCCGCCCAGCGCATGCCCGTGGCGAAGATCGCCGAGGTCACGTTCACCAGCGCGGACCGGGTCCGCGACGTGATCCACAACTTCGACGCCGACGGCTTCGACTCGCTCTACCCGAAGTACAAGGGCGGCCGGCCCGGATCCTCACCCAGCCCGAGCGCCGGGATATCAAGGAAATCGCATGTCGTGGCCGGCCGCCGGTGGTACGCGGGTCCTGAGGGGCCGGGTCAGGCAACCGTCGGCGCGGACGCCGACGGCCCGCGCTGCGAGCGGACGGTCTTCTTGCCGACCTCCCGCGGCGCGATCGTGCGGGGGTCCACGGCTTCGCCCGGAGCGCCTTCCTTGTACAGGCCGTGGGGCTCGGAGTCCCGGTCGTGCGGCAGCAGGTAGAACACCCGCCGCTTGTACAGCCCGCTGTCGGGGTCCGCCTCCGCGGTGTCGCCGAGCTCGGTGAAGCCGATCATGCGCCCGTCACGGTGGTAACGCGGCTTCCCCCGGCGCCGGGGGGTCTTGTCCAAGGCCTGGCGGACGTAATCGAGCTCTGCGGGGTCCTCCAGCCACACCACTGTGTCCTCGTGGGTGAGATCGCTTGCCGTCAGTAGCGAGCTCATGGCCTGGATCCTTCCTCGTTCACGTCGGCCCTCGCGAGCCCTGGATTCCTCCACGCCGCGAGCGGCGCCGATGCCGATATGTGGCTCCGCTCGGTGGGCCACCGCCGGATGGTGGGTCTGTTCATCGTCCTTGTCCATCGTAGGCGTGCCGCCCCCGGGGCAGCAGCACACATCACGTCGCGTTTGCCCGGTTGCGTGGTGCGGTGTCTACTCCTCGTCGGCCAAGAGAGCCAGACCGGGGTAGAACTTCTGCCCGTTCGAGCGCAGCATCTCACTGGGTGAGGCCACACCGACCTCCGCGCGGATGCGTGTGGCGAACGCGCGGGTCGTGGCCGGGCGCAGGCCCTCGCCGTCCTGGCACCAGGCACTGTAGGCCCGGTACAGGGCTCCCTGCTCCACTTTCAGATCTCGTGAATCAGGCAGGTCAGCCCCGCTGGTGCAGCATTCCGACAGGAACCGTCCTATGTGGTCCTCGGTGGTGGCGTAGGCCTGGGTGGCGGTGCGGACCACGCTGGGCCCGGTCAGGGCCGGCTTGGTCGCGAGGTAGGCCTTGGCTCCCTGGATCATCCAGTGCAGAATGCCCGGGCCCTCCTCCTGGACGAGCGCCTCCGCCAGGTTGTCGATCTTACGGTGGTCGGGTACGACCCGCTCGAAGGGGATCAGCCGGATCCGCCGCCAGAAGGCGTGGCCGCCGGTGCCGACCTCCGGGCGGTGGTTGCCGAGCAGCCACAGCTTGTGCGTGGGCTCGAAGCTGAAGAAGTCCTGCCGCATGCGGCGTGCCTTGAGGCGGTCACCACCGGTGAGGAGCTTGACGCGGGCCTCGTCGAACCTGTCGTGCGGCTTGAGCTCGCTGCACACGAACAGGCGGCGCCCGTGGAGCTCCGTCAGCTCGGTGGAGTGCTCGTTGAACTTGCCGCGCTCCATGAGGAATCCGGGCGGGGCGACGTCCGCGTAGTCGCCGAGGATCTTGATGACGACGTCGAGGAGGGCCGACTTGCCGTTGGCGCCGACGCCGTACAGGAAGGGCAGGACCTGGCCGCCGACGTCGCCGGTGATGGAGTAGCCGAGCAGGAGATGAAGGAAGTCGATCATCTCCTTGCCCTTGCCGTCGTCGCCGAAGGTCTGGTGGAGGAAGTCGTGGAACCTCGGGGTGTGCATGGCCTCGGGGGCAAGGTACGTGGCTCGGGAGTGCAGGTCCCGGGTGGGGTCGGGCTTGTGCAGGTCGCCGGTGCGCAGGTCCACGACGCCCGCGGGGGTGCACAGGGCGTACTTGTCGCCGTCCAGGGAGTCCGGGTCCAGGGCGAGTTCGGGGGAGGCCTTGGCCTGGGCGAGCATCGCCTTCACGCCCGAGGTGGACATGGCGCGTCTGCGGTGCTGGGCCAGTTCCCGGTCGGTGAAGACGCCGCGCGGGTCGTTGCAGGGTAGTTCCTCCGCCATCTCGCCGGCGGCCCAGATCGCGGCCTTCTCGCCACCGGTGCGCTTCCACCGGTACTCGTTCCACACGTACCAGCCCAGTCCCTCGACGTGGCGGAACCGGTCATGGTGGAGGTGCGCGAACAGCTTGGCGTTGCCTCGGTCGGTGAGGTTGCGCAGCAGTCCGGCGGAGATGAAGTCGCCTGCGGCAACCGCTGCCGGGGTCGCGGTCTGCTGCGCGGGCAGGCGGCGCCGGTCGCCCCGCCGGCCGGGCTCGGCCGTGTCGGTGGGCGGGGCGACCGCGGGGGTGTCGGCGGAGCTGTCCGTGGTGAACGCGGCGAGCTGTTCCGCCGCGGCCCGGGCGTCGAACCCCCTGCTTCCGGCGTTGCTCATGGGCGTTCCTCGGTGTGGATGGGTCGGTTGCTTCCGGCGCACAGCCCTGTTTCGACGATGAGGCGGTTCCGGCGCGGCTGGTGGGGGCGTGCGTGATCGGCGGCTTCGAGGAGCAGCCGGCGGCACTCCTGCGGGTCGAAGTGGCCCGTGGCCGCCAGTCCTCCCGCGGTGAATGCCGCTCGGTTGAGCTTCTCGCTGAACGCCGTACCGGCAGGTCTGGTCGCGCAGGCCCGCACCTCGTCGACGAGCGGGGTCAGGACGCGTGCTGCGGCTTGTGTGCGCCCCTGAGACCGGACGCGCGGGAGCTGACGGGCCGCCACAGGGCCGCCGGGAGGCATCGCGCGGGAGTCCTCGACCGAGTGCCCGGTGCGGGCGAGTTCGGTCGTCAGCCACAGCGGCAGGGGGGCAGGGAGCCGCGCTCCGGGCAGCGCCTCGTACACACCGGCGGTCGTGCGTGTGGCGGGCGCCACGATGTATCCGCCGACCGCACGGACGTCGACCTGCCAGGCGAGCGCCACCTTGGGGCTCGATCCGTTGGAGGACCGGAAGCCCGGACCGTCCTTGGGAGCCCGGTACCAGACGTGCATGCCTCCGGAGGGCGTACGGACGCGCAGGGTCGACGTGTCCTCGCACGGATGGGGCCGCGAACGGTACGCCGCCAGCAGCGCGAGGGTGTCGAAGCCGCTCTGCAGTCCGGTCAGGTCCACCCGGTCGTCGACGGGGATTCCGGGCAGCAGCCGCCCGCGGTCGGGCAGCGGGCCCGGGTGGTTGTCGACGTCGATGGCCACGAGCCGGGCCGGGCCGCAGGAGACGCCCGCACCGAACCCGGGCTCCGCCTCCCACCACCGCAGCACCGTGGGCACGTCCGTGGTGGCGGCGTGGAAGCCGTGGCACCAGCGGCCCAGGGCGTGGCACGGGCATTCCTGCGGGGGGTGCCGGCGGTCGCGGCATTCGGGGCAGTTCGGGGCGGGAGTCTTGGTCCCCGGCGCCAGCGGGTGCACGGGGTGGCCCTTCCTGGCCAGCCAGATGGCCACGTCCCGCGCCGTCCTGCCACTTTCACCACGTGGCAGGCTCTGGGAATGGACGGGCACTGGCTCTTCCTTGACGCATCGTGAGCGGCGGCTGCTCCGGTCCCCGGGCGGTTCTCCACGGAGCACCTTGACCGTGCCTCAGGGACCAGAGGGACTGAAGGTTCACTGTGCCGGAGACTACCCCAGAGATCTCCGCAGGCGGGGATGCGGCTACTGCTGTATCAGAAGTTCAGTCCCTTCGGTCCCTTGGTCCCTCACGCCATCCAACAGGTTCGTCAGGGTGGGCCCTTCTCGGAGGGCCGTTCGCACCCGGGCGTGTCGCGGCGGCGTCCCTGCACCGCATGAGCCGCCTCTGGGCGGCCACGGCAGCAGTCCTTCCGCTCCAGGGTCTGAATCCGGCGGATTCGCTTTCAGTCCCTGCTTGTTGAGTCCCTGAAGAAAATCGCAGGTCACAGCCCTGTGTATCGAGCCTCAGGGACTGGAGGGACTCGGAATCGCTCTATCCGACCTTTGTGTGTGCGTGTGTATGCGCTCGCGTAAGTAGTCAGTAGGTATTACTGCAAGTAGCGTGGGCGGCTCATAACTGGAGATTTGAGTCCCTTCGGTCCCTCTCAGTCCCTGCCGGAGCCGCTGACCTGCAGGTTCTTCAGTGACCGAAGGGGCAGGGACTCAAAGGTGCCCACCGGGCTTCAGTCCCCCGAGCCGGGGAGGGAGTACCGGGGGAGGGGGCGGCCCAGGTCCCTGAAGGCCGGGACGGACAAGGCGTGAATGCGCCGTCACGCATTCCACAGCGGTATTCGACGCGGGCCGGAATCGGGTCACCGCTCACCGACACCTGGAGGGGAGCACGCTCATTCATGCCGTCCAGGGCCACCGGCCCCGCCGGTCGGCAACGGCATCGGCGTCGACCGCGGCCGGCGGCCCGTGCGGATACCGCGCACGGGCCGCCACCGGGGGACACGAGCGGCGTCGGCGGCGCCACTGCTGCGGCCGGGGCGACAGCAGCCACCTGGACATCGGCCGGGGAGAGGCAGAGCCTTCCGCCCCGGGGAAGCGCTCGACCGGACCCGCGGGCAGCCGGGCGTACACAGCCGGATCGGGCCGGCGGGACCAGGGCGGCCGGGCCTCGGTCAGTGCAGTGGGTGGTGGCGCAGCCTGCGCACCGTGGCGTCGCCGCCCGTACCGGCGTTGCCGGCAGCACCCGGGAGCGGTTCGGCCGTCATCGCCTGGCTCTTGCCCGTCAGGGCGATCCGGTAGATCTGTGCCAGCACCCCCCACGGCGTGTGCATCGGAGCGTCACTCACCTCGGCGGCCCAGCCGGTGTCCGCGGGTGCCACGACGCTCACCCGCGACGGACGGTCAGGGGGAGCGAGCGGGCACCGAACAGCCCCTCGCGGTGGAAGTCGTACGACGCGCCCGGAGTGACCCTGATGTCCTCGAACCGGTCCAGCAGCATCTCCAGGGCGACCCTGCCCTCCAGGCGGGCCAGCGGACCGCCGAGGCAGTAGTGGATGCCGTGGCCGAAGGCCAGCTGCGGGTTGGGACTGCGCTTGGGGTCGAAGACCTCCGGGTCCTGGATGTGCCGCTCGTCGTGATTGGCCGAGAGCAGCGACGCCATGACCATCCGATCCTTCGGGATGGTCACCCCGCCGACGACGACCTCCCCGGTGGTGACCCGGGCCGCGACCGTGATCGGGGGCCGCATCCGCAGGACCTCCTCGATGACGCCCGAGATCAGGGCGCGGTCGGCCCGCAGCGCGGCGGCGGTCTCGGGGTTCTCCTCCAGGCAGAGCACCGTGTTGCCGAGCAGCATCGACGTGGAAACGTGCCCGGCCATCAACAGCAGCGCGCCGAACTCGACGATCTGTCGGTCCGTCAGCCTCTCGCCGGCGATCTCCGCCGTCACCAGTCGGGACAGCAGGTCGTCGCCCGGCGTCTCGCGGCGGGCGACGACGTGCCGCTGGAGGTAGGCGTGCATCTCCTTGAGCGGCTCCCTGACCAGCCGCTCGTAGTCCTCGCCCGCCTCGTCCCCGAACTGCATCTCGACGGCGTCGTCGACCTGCATCGAGAGCATCCGGTCCGACCAACCGCGGAACAGCTCGCGGTCCTCGGCCGGGACGCCCAGCAGCTCGGCGATCACGATCACGGGGAGCGGGTAGGCGAAGTCACCGACCAGGTCGAACTCGCTGCCCTCGACCTTCTCCAGCAGCCGGCCGGCGAGTTCGGTGACACGAGGCTCCAGGTCGGCCACGGTGCGCAGGGTGAACGCCTGGCTGACGAGGCTGCGCAGCTTGCGGTGGAGCGGCGGGTCGATGACGGAGAGGATCTCCTCACTGAGCGCACTGGAGTCCGGGCGCAGCCGGCTCAGGTCGGAGGAGAAGACGGCGGGGTCGGAGGTCACCGCCAGGACGTCGCTGTGGCGGTAGACGTGGAACACACCGTACTGGTCCTCGTGGACGGGGTGTTCGTCACGCATCGTCCGCAGCCAGGCGAGCATCGCCTTGCCGCCGTCCGCCATGGACGGTGGTGCGGGAGGGGTCTGCTGGGCCATCTTTCGGCTCCTTCGGTGCAGGGGGCTGGCGGTGCGGTGGGGAGAGGGATGTCCGGTACGGGGGCCGGGGCAGGGCGGGCTCGCGCACGGGCACCGGCCACCTGCTCGGGGCACGGTGCGCGGGTGCCGTCCCGCCGCTGCTCAGGTGCGGTCGACGGCCATGGCGGCCGTGTGCGCCGCGGTGTCGGCGTCCGCGTGCGTGCCGGTCGGGGAATACGGGTCGAGGGCGTCGGCGGGGTGGTGCTCGATCTGGAGCCGCAGGCCGAGGTCGTGCTCGGCTGCGACCTCCAGCAGTACCTCCATCGCCAGGTGGTCCTCCAGGGCGAAGCCGGTCGAGTCGAAGACCGTCAGTCGGCCGCGCAGAGCGTCGGCGGCCGCCGGATCGGCGCAGAGCTCTCCGAGGCTGAGCCCGATCTCGTGCGGCTCCAACTGCTGGCACTCGCCCTCGTGGCGGGCCTGCTCGGGGTGGTCGGGGCTCACGTGCGCCCGCCGCAGCAGGTCGAGCGGCAGCTCGGTCTTGCCGACCAGGTCGGCGCCGATGGCGTTGATGTGCAGGTGGGGGCGGAACACGGCATCGGCCGGCAGGACGGGCCCGCCGCCGACCGGGACGGTGGTGGCGGTGCAGATGATGTCGGCCTCGGCCGCGATCCGGTGCGGTTCGGCGACCTGCACGTCGAGGCCGAGGAACGCCACCCGGTCGGCGAGGCTCGCAGCGTGCGACGGGTCGGCGTCCCAGGTGAGCACCCGCTCGACAGGGAAGACGCGGGTGAGGGCGTGGAGCTGGGTCACCGACTGGGCGCCGGACCCTATGAGTCCGACCACGCGGCTGTCCGGTGCGGCCAGCAGCCGGCTGGCGACGGCGCTCGCCGCGCCCGTACGGATCGCGGTGAGCAGCACGCCGTCGATCAGCGCGGTCAGCGAGCCGGTCGTGTCGTCGAAGCGGGCGACCGTGCCGATGATGGTCGGCAGGCCGAACCGCCCCGGGTTGGCGGGGCTGTAGCCGACGGCCTTCAGGGTGATGCTGTCGCCGGCTTCGCGGTGCGGCATCCACTCCCAGATACCCGGGACCGGTTCCTCCCGGTTGAATCCGCCGCGCTGCGGGGAGAGCGCGCGGCGGCCCCGGCCGACTTCGGCGAGGCCCTCGGTGAGGCGGTCGATGACGCGGTCCATCAGGGCGTCGCGGCCCACGCTCTCCACAGCCCGTGTCACGTCGCGCTCGCTCAGGACCCAGGTCTCCATCAAACGCTCCCAGAGTTTCTCGTCGGCCGGTGCCTCGGGCACCGGCCGGAGGCTGAGCGGACATCGTCGGAGGGCCTGTTGACACGCGCCTGACACAACTGACGGGGCGGGGGCCCCCGCGGGGACGTCAGCCGGCTCAGCGCGGTGTCAACGTGCCTGCCGAGACTCGCCGGGCACCCGATGCCGGCGCCCGCCCGAGGGCGCCGGACCCTTGGTGAGCACGACGGAAGGACAAGCGATGCTGGATGGATGCGTGCCGTGGCCCCCTGATGCCGCCGAGCGCTACCGCGAGGCCGGGTACTGGCGCGGTGAGACGCTCGGTGCCCTGCTGCGCGGTTGGGCCGAGAGGTACGGGGACCGGGTCGCCCTGGTGGGTGACGACGGCACCCGGGTGACGTACCGCGAACTGGACATGTGGTGCGACCGGCTGGCCGCCGGTTTCTCCGGGCAGGGTGTGGCGCCGCGCGAGCGCGTGCTGGTGCAGCTGCCGAACACCCCGTCGTTCGTGGCGGTCTGTTTCGCCCTGTTCCGGCTGGGCGCGGTGCCGGTTTTCGCGCTGCCGTCGTACCGCAGTGCGGAGCTGCGGCACCTGGCGGAGCTGTCCGGTGCGGTCGCGATGGTGATCCCGGACGAGGTCAGGGGGTTCGACCACCGTGCGCTCGTGCGCGACCTGCTGCCGGAGCTCCCGCGCGTGGCCCGGGTCTTCGTGGCGGGCGATCCGGGCGGAGAGGAGGACGGCCTGGTCGCGCTGGCGGCCCTGGAGCAGGATCCGGTCGCACTGCCCGAGCCGGACGCCTCCGACGTCGCGTTCTTCCTGTTGTCCGGCGGTACGACCGCGCTGCCGAAGATGATCCCCCGCACCCACGACGACTACGCGTACCAGACCCGGATCACCGCCGGGATCTGCGAACTCGGCGAGGACACCGTCTACCTGGCGGTGCTGCCGGTGGAGTTCAACTTCCCGTGGGGCTGTCCCGGCATCATCGGCGTACTGGGCGTCGGCGGCCGGGTGGTGTTCGCGCCGGACCCGACCCCGCAGACCTGCTTCCCGCTGATCGAGCGGGAGCGGGTCACCATGACCTCGGTCATCCCGACCATCGTGCACCTGTGGCTGGACGCGGCCGGGCGCACCGGCCACGACCTGTCCAGCCTGGACGTCGTACAGGTAGGCAGTTCGAAGCTGCACGACGAGGTCGCCGCCCGGATCGAGCCCGAGCTCGGGGTGCGGCTCCAGCAGGTGTTCGGCATGGCGGAGGGGCTGCTGACCTTCACCCGCTACGACGACCCGCGGCAGGTCGTCCTGACCACCCAGGGCCGGCCGGTGTCGCCGGCCGACGAGATCCGGGTGGTGGACGGCGACGACCGCGAGGTGCCGGACGGTACGGTCGGCGAGCTGCTGACCCGGGGCCCGTACACGCTGCGCGGCTACTACCGTGCTCCGGAGCACAACGCCTCGGCATTCACCGCGGACGGGTTCTACCGCAGCGGTGACCTGGTCCGCAGGACCCCCACCGGTGAGATCGTGGTCGAGGGCCGGGTCAAGGACGTGGTGATCCGCGGCGGCGACAAGGTGTCCGCGACGGAGGTCGAGGGCCATCTGACGGCGCACCCGGGCGTGCAGCAGGCCGCGGTGGTCGCGATGCCCGACCGCGTACTGGGCGAAAAGATCTGCGCCTACGTGGTTGCCGACCGGGACGGGCCGGCGCCCACTCTGCCGGAGCTGCGCCGGCTCCTGCGCGCCCGCGGCCTGGCCGACTTCAAACTGCCGGACCGACTGGAGGTGGTGGAGGCCTTCCCGCTGACCGGTCTGAACAAGGTGGACAAGAAGGTCCTCGCGGCCCGGGCCGGGCTCCTGCACAGTGGTGGCGGTGCGGGCCGAGGAGATGCGCGGTGACGGCGGCGCAGCGCTACCTGGTGCCGTTCCAGCGCCGGGGGAGCATCGTGGGCCAGGCCGACCTGGCGGCGCTCGCCTCGGTCGTGCACTCGGCGGAGCCGCTGTCGGCGGGGGTGTGGCGCGAGCGGTTCGAGCAGCGCTTCCGGGAGGTCACCGGAGCCCGCCACGCGCTGTCGGTGACCAGCGGGACGGTGGCTCTGGAGTTGGCCGTCCGGCTGCTCGACCTGCAGCCCGGCGACGAGGTGATCGCCACCCCGCAGACGTTCCAGGCGACGGTGCAGCCGTTGCTCGACCACGACGTCACCGTGCGGTTCTGCGACGTCGACCCGGACACCCTGAACATGGACCCCCAGGTCCTGGATTCGCTGATCACCGACCGGACGAAGGCCATCCTGCTGGTGCACTACGGCGGCCTTCCGGCGGACATGGCGGCCATCCTGGCCCGGGCCCGCCGTGCGGGCGTCGTGGTGGTGGAGGACTGCGCGCACGCGCTGGGCGCTTCCTACCAGGGGGACAGCCCCGGCGCGCTCGGCGACATCGGGTGCTTCAGCTTCCACTCGACGAAGAACATCACCACGCTCGGCGAGGGGGGCATGATCACGCTGAACCGGGCCGACTGGGCCGAGCGGGTCGAGCGGCTGCGGGGCAACGAGGTGGACGGGGTGTTCGCCCCGGTGCCCGGCTTCGCGGACGACGAGCCCGCGCTGCTGCCGTGGATGCGCTTCTCCGCCGACGTCTACCGCCGCCAGGCCGTCGGTATCCGGGGAGCGGGCACCAACGCCACCATGTCCGAGGCCGCCGCGGCGGTCGGGCTGGTCCAGCTGGATGCGCTGGAGCGGTTCACCGAGCGCCGCCGGTGGATCGCGGCCCGGCTGGACGCCGCCGTCTCGGCGTTCCCCGGCACCCGCCTCCAACGCACGCCGGAGGGCAGCACCCACGCCTACCACCTGTACACGTTCTTCGTCACGGCCGGGCGTGAGGTGCGCGAGCACTTCGTGCGCGCCCTGGACCGCAGGGGCGTGGAGGTTCAGCTGCGGTACTTCCCGCTGCACCTGCTGCCCGAGTGGCGGCTGCGCGGCCACGGTCCGGGCGAGTGCCCGCAGGCCGAGCGGGTCTGGTTCGACGAGCACCTGAACCTGCCCTGCCACCCGGGGCTCACCGACGAGCAGGTCGACCACCTTGTCGAGTCGGTCACCGCTGCGATGCACGAGGCCACGGCCCTCGCCAGGACGGGCCGGCCGCTGGCGGTCCGATGACGACCCGCCGGCGGCAGCCCACTTTTTTCACGGACCAGACCCGAAACGGACCCGAGAAAGGCTCCTGACGTGCCCTACATCGACGTGAAGATCTACGAGCGCCGCCTGGACGAGCGGACCGAGCGCGAGCTCGTCGAGCGGATCACCCAGGCCGTGGTGGACGTCTTCGACGAGTCCATCCGGCCGCAGACCTGGGTGGCGCTGACGGGCGTCGAGCCGCGCCGCTGGGGGATCGGCGGTGTCACCGGCAGCTGACCGGCTCTCACCCGTGCGGGCCTGTCGGACTCAGTCCGACAGGCCCGCACACATGCCGGCGATCAGCCAGTCGAGGGCGCGGTCGAAGTCGCTGTCGCGCATCTCGTCGAGGCTGAGTCCGGCGCGGCGTTCCATCAGTCCGCCGCCGGCCTCGATCTCGGGGGCCTGCGCGATGCTGCCGGCGACCTCCTCCAGGAACTCGTCGGCCGTACGGCCCACTTCCTTGCCGTACTCCAGCCAGCGGCTCTCCATCGAGGTGAAGCCGTACACGTACTGGAACACGGCCGACAGCGCGGCGGGTCGTTCGGCCTCGGGCAGCGGCGACCGGGCGACGACCGCCTGGGCGCAGGCGGAGAACCGCATGCTGTGCGGGCCGATGTTGAGGTACTCGGCGTACGAGCGGATGGCCCACGGGTGGGAGACCATGGTGCGCCGCCAGGAGAGCGCCAGCGCACGCAGGTCCTCCCGCCAGTCCCGGCCGGCCGCCGGGTCGGGGAGCTTTATCTCCGCCGCCACGGCGTCGAGGGCCAGCTCCATCAGGTCGTCCTTGTTCGCGATGTACCAGTAGACCGACATGGGGGTGACCCCCAGTTCCGTGGCCAGCACGCGCATCGTGAACTTCGCGTCGCCCTGTTCGTCGAGCAGTCGCACCGCGGCGGCGACGATCCTTTCCCGGTCCAGGCTGCCCGCTCCCGAACCGCGTTCGGGACCCCGGCGGCCGCGGGTCGTCGGCTCCGGAGTGAGCCACACGCTGCTTCTCGGTTGCGAGGCGCGCTTGGCGGCCACGTTCGTCCTCCCTGGGGTCGTCCTTCGGCTACGGGCTGTACAAAGGTACGCGGCCGGGTGCGAGCGTGCTCGCACCCGGCCGCGTGGGGATCAGACGGCAGCCTGGTCCCCGGCGGGGGCCGCGGAGGTCTCCGCCGCGGCGGCCTCGGCACGCGCCGCGCGGTGGAGCAGCAGGCCGGCCAGCAGGCCGCCCGCGAACACTGCCGCGGCGCCGATCAGCTGGCTGGTGCCGACCCCGGAAGCGAACGCGTCCCGGACCTGTTCCTGCACGTCCCCCGAGGGGTCGGCGGCGAGCGCCTCGTGCAGCGACCCGGCCGTGCCGGCCCCCACGGTGGCCGGGAGCAGCGCCGCGAAGCGGGAGTTCAGCACGGCACCGAGGACCGCGACGCCGAGGCCGCCGCCGAATTCGGTGATCGTTCCCTGGACGCCCGCTCCTACACCGGCCTTCTCCGGCGGGATGGAGCCCATGATGGCGTTGGCCATCGCCGGCATCGCCAGGGCGATGCCGGAGCCCATGAGCACCAGGCCGACCAGCATGCCGCTGTAGCCGAGGCTGCCGCCGACGGTGGCCACGGCCGCGAGCCCGCCGGCGAGCAGGGTCATGCCGGAGGTGATGGTCCCGGCGGCACCGAGCTTCGGCAGCACCTTCGCGCCGACACCCGCCAGGTTGAGTCCGACGATGGTCAAGGCGAGCGGAGCCATGCGCAGGCCGGCTTCCAACGGGCTGTAGTTCAGGACGAGCTGCAGGTGCTGCGTGAGCAGGAACAGCGAGCCCGCCATGCCGAACGCGACGAGGATGCCGCCGGCCACGGCGCCGTTGAAGCGCCGGTTGCGGAAGAAGCTCATGTCGAGCATCGGCGCCGGGACGTGCAGCTCCCAGCGGACGAAGGCGGTGAGGCTTGCCAGGCCGACCAGGGCCGGTACCAGCACGCTGACGGACGTCCAGCCGTGCTCAGGGCCGGAGATGATCGCGAAGACCACGCCGACCATGCCGACCGTGGAAAGTACGGCGCCGACCAGGTCCGGGCGCTTGCCCAGCGGGTTCTTGCTCTCCGGGACGAGCTTGGCGACGGCCAGCCCGCCGATCAGCGCCACCGGGATGTTGATCAGGAAGATCGAGCCCCACCAGAAGTGGGCCAGCAGAAAGCCGCCCACCAGGGGGCCGCCGGCGAAGCCGAGCGAGCTGACGGCACCCCACATACCGATCGCCTTCGGCAGTTCCTCGCCGTCGAACACCTGCATGATCACCGCGAGGGTGGTGGTCATGAGCAGGGCGCCGCCGATGCCCATGCCCGCACGGGCGGCGATCAGCTGGCCGGACGACGCACTGAAGGCCGCGGCCGTCGAGCACAGGCCGAATGCGACCAGACCCGTGATCAGCGCCTTCTTGCGGCCGTACCGGTCGCTGAGGCTTCCGGCGGTGAGCAGCAGGCCGGACTGGACCAACGCATAGGCGTTGATCATCCACTGGATGTCCGTCGTGCTCGCGCCCAGGTCCTCGGTGAGCGCGGGGATCGCGAGGTTCAGGACCGTGTTGTCGAGGAGGACGACGAGTTGGGCGAGGCAGATGACGCCGAGGATCACCCAGCGCCTGGGGTTGCGGGCCGGTACAGGCGCCGCCGTGATCTGTGTGTCTTGCAAGGAGACCTCCCAGGAGTGAGTGAGGAACTGTTCTACAACGTATATGAGAGTTATACGATGTACAAGTGACGTGCGGGTGAAGCCTGCCCGGGGCGCGTGACGTGCGACCCGGACACGGACAGGAGCCGTCCGCTGGGACGGCAGGAGTGAGGGCCGGTGCTCAGACGGCGGGCGCGCGCCGGACGTCGGCCGGCACGGCGGGCCGGCAGTCCAGTTCGCCGCGCTCGACCGGACCGGCCGCGATCATGGGGAGCATCAGCTTCCAGAACCCGGAGAGGGATCCGGAGGCCAGCCAGGCGGAGTCGAACCTCGCCAGCACGCCGAATCCGAGGACGGTGGCCGTCACGACCCCGGCGACGTCCGAGGGCGTCACGGCCGAGGTCAGCGAGCCGTCCCGGCCGGCCCGCTCCAGCAGCCGCACGACACTCTGGCGCCAGTGCTCCGGGAGGTCGTGAGTGGCCTGTCGGGCCGCATCGCCGCTGAGCCGGAACCCGGCACGCACCACCACGTCCTGGCGCAGCCGGAGCATGACGGCGTGACTGGTGTCGACCAGGGCCTGGAGCGCGGAAGCGCCCCTCCGGGCCGCTCCGTCGACGATCGTCCGCATCCGCTCGGCCGCCTCCGCTTCGACGGCGGCGGCGAGCGCTTCCTTGCTCTCGAAGTGGAAGTGCAGGGCCCCGTTACTGACACCGGCGCTGTTGCTGATGGCGGTGAGCGAGGCCGTCGCGAAACCCTGCCGATCGAAGGCCTCGGCCGCCGAGAGCACCAGCTGGGTGCGGGTGCGGAAGGCGCGTTCCTGTTTGGGTGTCAAGGCAACTCCTGACGTGCACCGTTTGGCTGAGGCAAGCGAACCGCTCGGTTTGCTGAACGTCTCGTGTGCTGCCGGCGGGCGTGGTTCGGATGCGGGCAGGTCAAGGCCGCGCGCAGGGGCGACCGAGCCCCCGGCTGGAGGGAAGGCTGCCGCTGCCCGCACGTGACACCGAACGGGCGCCCGGTGCGAGTTGCGGCGCTGCGGCATCACGATACAAACCGTCAGTCCCGATTGCCAAGTCAAACCAGACCGGTTGCCTTGTTTTTGGCCGAAGTTCTTGCTGCCCCGTTGCCCGGCGGCCCGTTCGCGGGCGGGTGGGGCGGCGGAAGCAGACATGCCGGGCACCCCCTGGGTGCCCGGCATGTCCTGAAGTCGGTGCTCCTACTCGTCGGAGGCGGCCTCGGAGGCCTCCGCAGCCTCGGCGGCTTCGGCCGCCGCCTCGGCCGCCGCCGCGACCTTCCCGATCCGCTCCTCGCCGGTTTCGATCCAGGTCAGCATGGACGCCGGCACGATGCTGGGCAGCACGTGGTTCCACATCACCGAGATCCGGTGGCCGAGGTCCTGGCGGTCGGAGGTGACCCGGGAGACCGCCTGGAGCCCGGTGAAGCAGCCGACGATGAAGTCGCCGGTCTTTTTCGGGTTCACGTGCGGAAGCACCTCCCCCCGTTCCTGTGCCTCCGCCAGGAGCTGGGCGCAGATGTCGCCCCACTCGCCGAACGGGTTGGCGTCGGAGAAGTCCACCGCCCCCTGGTCCAGGGCGAGCCGCGTGCCCGCCCGCAGGATCGGATCGTGCAGCATGCCGTGGGCGACCAGCATGGTGAGGTCTACCAGTTCCTGCGCCTTGGAGCCGGATTCCGGCACCGCCACGTGCAGGGTCTGCTCGGCCAGCACGCCGCGGGCCAGCTCTTCCTTGGAAGCGAAGTGGAAGTACATCGCGCCCTTGGTGACCGAGGCCCGCGAGAGGATCTCTGCCACTGTGGCGGCCTCGAACCCGTACTCGTCGAAGACCGAGGCGGCTGCCCGCACGATCGCCTGCCGCGTGCGGACGGCCCGTTCCTGTCGCACTGCCACCCGTTCGTGTCGCACTGCCATAGGGCTTCTCCTGTCATGCATCCGCCGCTGTCGGGCGACCCGGCCAGTCAGCCTAGATAGATCAACATCCGGCTATCAAAAGAACCGGTTGGTATGTATCTTATCGGCGGGGGAGACGGGGAGGCGCCCGTTCCCGCGAGATCGGTTTCTATGGGGGATTCCATGTCTGTTGTGTTGGTTGAAAACGAAACCCTGCCTGTGGCCGTCCCGGCCCGGCGAACGGCGTTCCAGACCGGCCGACCGGCCCGCGCATCGGCCATGACCAGCACGGTTCCGCGGGAGCTGGTCCACCGGGCGGCGGTCGCCGAAGTGTTTCTGACGGGATGGAGCCGGACCGCGGAGAACCGATTCGCCCTGACGGCGCAGTGGCCCAGGGCGCACAGCTACTTCACCCCGGTGAACGGCTGCTACGACCCGCTGCTGGCCTCCGAAACCATCCGACAGGTCGGTACCCTTCTCTCCCACGCGGAGTTCGGGGTCTCGTTCGGGGACCAGTTCCTGATGTGGGACCTTCACCACAGCGTCAGGCCCGAGCAGGCGGGCGTCGGTGCGGCCCCGGCCGACCTGGAACTGGACGTCATCTGTTCCGACATCCGCCGCCGCGGCCGCCGCCTGGCGGGCATGCGCTACGAGGTCACCCTCTACTGCGGCGGCCAGGTGATCGCCACCGGCGGCGCCGCCTTCGACTGCACCAGCCCCGCCGTCTACCAGCGGCTGCGCGGTGACCGGGTCGGTGCCACGGGCGTGCGGCCCCTGCCGCAGCCGCTCGCCCCCGCGTCGGTCGGCCGCTTCCTCACCACGGACGTCGTCCTGTCCGCCACCGAGCGTCCGCTGGAGTGGCAGCTGCGGGTGGACGAACAGCATCCCGTGCTCTTCGACCACCCTGTCGACCACGTTCCCGGCATGGTGCTGATGGAGTCCGCCCGCCAGGCCGCCCAGGCCATCGACCCGTCCCGGCCGTTCCTGCCGACCACGATGCGCTCCGAGTTCAGCCGGTACGCGGAGCTCGACAGGCCCTGCTGGATACAGGCGGAGCCGCTGCCCGCGGCCGACAACGGCGACCGGCAGGTCCGCGTCACCGGCCACCAGGACGACACCACCGTCTTCAGCTGCCTGATCGGGACCCGAGGCGCAGCCGAGTGAGCCGCCCGGTCCCCGTCGCACCCGCCCCCGAGCGGCTGTCGACAGCCGGGGCCGCGCCGTACGGCCCCCCGGCCGACCGGCGGATCCTGGTCACCGGATCGACCGGTTTCATCGGCGGCAGGGTCGCCGCCGCCGCCCGTACGCTCCCGGGCGCCCGCCTCGTCGTGGCGAGGCGCTCCACCGGCCCCGCCGAAAAGGACCCCGCGGTCCGGTACGTCCACGCCGACCTCACCGACTCGGCAAGCCTGTACGGCGTGTGCGACGGCATCGACATCGTGCTCCACTGCGCGGCGCGGGTCGGCGGCCCGGAGCACTCGGCCCGGGCGGTCAACGAGGAGGGCACCCGGGCACTGCTGGCCGAGGCTGAACGGGCCGGAGTCCGCCGCTTCGTCCAGGTCGGCACCGCCTCCGTGTACGGCCGGGGGGTGTTCCGGAACGCCGGACCCGAGCACCTCCCCGTCGTGCCGCAATCGCCCACCAGCCGGACCCGTGCCGCCGCCGAGAGGCTCGTGCTCGCGGCCGGCGGGACGGTGCTGCGCCCGCACCTGGTCATCGGGGCCGGCGACCGCTGGGTGGTCCCGGGTCTGGTCCGCCTCCACCAGCGGCTCGCGGCCTCCGTCGACGGCTGGCGGGCCCGGATGTCGGTGGTCGACGTCGACGACCTCGCCCGTGCGGTGATCGCCGTCGCCGTCGCCCCCCAGGACACCTCCGGCGTCTGGCACGCCAACCACCCCGAACCGGTCGGCTGCGCCCGCATCTTCGACGCACTGGTACGCCTGCTCGGCCTGCCCGCGGGCACCGGCGACATCGAAGCCGGTGGGGCCCGTCGCCGCCTCGCCGAGCACCCGGTCCTGCTGCACCACCTCGCCATGCTGACCACCGACCACTGGTTCGCCAGCTCCCGGCTCTGGCGCGAGACCGGCTGCCCGGCCGGGGGCACGTTCGAGGAGAGCCTCGCCCGCCACGCCCCGTGGTACCGCGAACACCTCGCGACGGACACCGCAGGCCGGCCGGGCCGGACGGGCATGCCGGAATCCGGGCGGTCCTCCGGCGGATCGTGAAATCAGAGGATGGTGAACCCGCCGTCGACCACCAGGGTCGACCCGGTGACGAAGGACGCCCGCTCGCTGCACAGCCACGCAGCGGCCTCGGCGATCTCCTCGGGTTCGGCGGTACGGGGCTGCGGCGTGGCCCGGTGCAGCAGCTCCTCGGCATCCGGGTTCTGCGCGAACCAGTCCGCCACCATCTCGCTGCGGGTCGTGCCGGGGGCTATCGCGTTGACCCGAATGCGGTGGGCGCCGTACTCGGCGGCAGCCGCCTTGGTCAGACCGAGCACCGCGTGCTTGGACACCACGTACGGCGCGGCGACCGGAGTGGCGACCAGGCCGCCGGTGCTGCTGGTGTTGACGATCGAACCGCCTGCTCCGGATCCGAGCATCGCCGCGATCTCCGGGCGCAGGCAGTTGAACACCCCGCGCACGTTGGTGTCCATGATGTCGTCGTAGACGCGGTCGTCCATCAGGTGCAGCGGTGTGCGGCCGGCCCCGTGGCCGGCGTTGTTGAACGCGGCATCGAGCCTGCCGAAACGTTCCACCGTGAACTCGACGGCACGTACCGCGTCCTCGGACCGGGTCACGTCGGCGACCACGTATGCGGCTCGGGCGCCCTGCGCCCGCAACTCGTCCACCAGCCCGGCCAGCCGCTCCTCGCGGCGGGCGGTGACCACCACCGCCGCGCCCTCCCTGGCGAACACCCGTGCTGCGGCGGCGCCGATGCCGCTGCTGGCTCCCGTTATCAGTGCGATCCTGTCTGTCAGAAGCCCTTGTCGATCAGTCATTTCCGGAGTCTTTCATCCGATGAGCCCGCCGGAAAAGACCGGCACCCGGCTTCGCCCCCGGGGGTCAGGGCGAGGCCGGGTGCCGGCGGATGCGGGCGGCGGCACCGATCACATCGGATCGATGTCCGCCGTCCCGCCGTCGACCCGGATCCACCGGGTGATCTGGAGGTCCCGCAGGAACGCCAGGTCGTGGCTGACCACGATGAGCGCGCCCTGGTAGGACTGCAGGGCCTGCGTGAGCTGCTGCACGCTCGCCAGGTCCAGGTTGTTGGTCGGCTCGTCGAGCATCAGCAGCTGCGGCGCGGGGTCGGCCAGCAGCAGCGCCGCCAGCGTCGCCCGGAACCGCTCGCCACCCGATAGAGTACCGACCAGTTGGTCCGCTTTCCGGCCGCGGAAGAGGAAGCGGGCCAGGCGGGAGCGGATGACGTTGTCGGTGGCGCCGGGAGCGAACCGGCCGACATTCTGCGCCACCGTCAGCTCCTCGTCGAGCAGGTCGAGCCGCTGCGGGAGATAGCGCATCGGGACGGCGGCCTTCACCTCGCCCGCCACCGGCGGGATCTCCCCGACGACGGTGCGCAGCAGCGTGCTCTTGCCCGCCCCGTTGCGTCCCACCAGGGCGATCCGCTCCGGCCCCCGCACCTCGAAGTGGGCCCGGCTGCCGAAGCGGAGCTCGACGTCGCGCAGGGTGAGGACGGTGCGGCCCGCAGGTACCGAGGTCTCGGGCAGGTCGACCCGGATCTCCCGGTCGTCGCGCACCGCCTCCTCGGCCTCGGTCAGCCGCTCCTTGGCCTCCTCCAGCCGCTCCAGGTGCATGTTGCGGTGCTTGCCCGCGGCTACTTGGGCCTGGCGCTTGCGCTCCTTCATCACGACCTTGGGCTCGCGCTTGGTCTCGTACATCTTGTTGCCGTAGCGGACGCGGCGGTCCAGCTTGATCCGTGCGTCGGCCAGCTCCCGCTTCTGGCGGTGGACGTCGGACTCGGCCACGCGCACCATGCGCTCGGCCGCCTCCTGCTCCACGGCCAGGGCCTCCTCGTAGTCGCTGAAGTTGCCTCCGTACCAGCGCACTTCGCCGCTGCGCAGGTCGGCGATCTGGTCGACCAGGTCGAGCAGTTCCCGGTCGTGGCTGACGATCACGATCGAGCCCTTCCAGGAGCCGACCGCCTCGTACAGCCGGCGGCGTGCCTCCAGGTCGAGGTTGTTGGTCGGCTCGTCGAGCAGCAGGACATCGGGACGGAGCAGGAACTGGGCCGCCAGGCAGAGCATGACGGACTCCCCGCCGGACAGTTCGCCGATCCGGCGGTCCAGCGTCACGTGCGTCAGCCCCAGCTTGTCCAGCGTCGCCCGGGCGCGCTCCTCGACGTCCCAGTTGTCACCGATCACGGTGTAGAGCTCCTCGGAGGTGTCGCCGCCCTCGATCGCGTCGATGGCGGCGCGGATCTCCGCGATGCCCAGCGCCTGCTCGACGCGGACCTCCGGCTCCAGCGCGACGTTCTGCGGCAGGTAGCCGAGTTCGCCGGTCACCTTGACCGAGCCGCCGCTCGGCGTGAGCGCTCCGGCCATCAACCGGAGCAGGGTGGATTTGCCCGAGCCGTTGACGCCGATCAACCCGGTCCGGCCGGTGCCCACGACCAGGGAGAAGTCGGTGAACACCGGGGTCCCGTCGGGCCAGGCGAAGGAGAGGTCGGCGCAGACGACGGATGTGTTGGTCAAGGTCATGGGTCCTCCTGATGTCATGTCTGTCCCGGGGCTGCGGGACGGCGGTCACGGTCGGATGCCGTCGGCCCCGCGGCATGCGGGTGACGGATCGTCTGGTGGCGGGCCGCAAGCGGCTCGCCGTACGGGAGCGCTGCACGCACCACCCCTACGGGGGCGCGGGCACCACATGACTTCAGAAGAGCAACGGCCTTCTCCTATGGACGGCAGCAGTTCTTCTACAGCGTATACCTATCGGCATCCGGGCGCTCCATCATTCGGACGCACCGTCAACTGACGGCCCGATGGGCGGCGGTTGGAGCCGCGTGTGGCCCCGGCGTCCCGGACGCCACTCTAAAACAGACCGACTGGTCTCTGACTCACAAACCGTATAGTCTGTTTTCATTGTGGGGGCGGCGCACTCGTCGGCCCCAGGGCCCCCATGCTGGGCAGAAGAACAGGGAGACAGCGTGGACATCGACGTGCTGGGATCGCTGACCGTACGAGAGGGCGGGGCGCCCGTGGCTCTGACCGCCCCCAAGCCGCGCCAACTGCTCGCCGTCCTGGCGATGCACGCGGACCGGACGGTGCCGGTGCCGCTTCTGATCGAGGAACTGTGGGAAGGCCGGCCCCCGCGATCGGCCCGCAACACCCTCCAGACCTACATCCTCCAGCTCCGCGAACTGATCGGCCAGGCACTGCGGCTCGCCGGCGACGCGCACGACGCCAAGCGGGTCCTCGTCACCGAACCCGACGGCTACCGCCTGGACACCAGAGGCGGCGCCATCGACACCCACGA
Source organism: Streptomyces sp. CLCI03 (assembly GCF_053615355.1). Lineage (NCBI taxonomy): Bacteria > Bacillati > Actinomycetota > Actinomycetes > Kitasatosporales > Streptomycetaceae > Streptomyces > Streptomyces sp. CLCI03. The sequence continues at coordinate 80,418 of NZ_JBSIFU010000001.1, forward strand.
GTTCGAGCGCCGGGCCGCATCCGGCTACCGGGCCATGGCCCAGGAGGACTTCGCCGCGGCCTCCCGCCGCCTGCACGACGCGCTTGCCCTGTGGCAGGGGCCGGCCTTCGCGGGCATACGCACCGGCGCGCTGCTCGAGATGGAGATCCGCCGCCTCGAGGAGGCCCGGCTGTGCGCCCTCGACCAGCGGATCGAGGCCGATCTGCGGCTCGGCCGGCACCGAGAACTGGTCGGCGAGCTGACCGTTCTGGCGTCCCGTCACCGCATGCACGAGTCGCTGCACCGTCAGCTGATGATCGCGCTCCACCGCTCGGGCCGGCGCGCAGAGGCACTCGCCGCCTACCAGCGGCTGCGTACGACGCTCGTTCGCGACCTGGGCCTGGAGCCCTCACCGGCCCTGCGCCGCCTCCAGCACTCGATGCTCGCGTCCGGCCCGGAGCGGGAGGCCGTCGAACCGGCCTGGGGGCAACTCGCCCCCACCGGTTGAGCGGATCCGGTCCCCGAAGGGAACGGGATCCCGGATCCCGGACCGAAGGAAACGGGCCGGATCCCTGACCGGGGGAAACGGATCGGATCCACAACCATGAGAAGGGAAAATTGTGATGCAGCAGAGATCGGTGATCACCTGTCGGAGGCTGGTGACCGCTGCAGCGGAACTGTTCGACCGCAAGGGGTACGTGAACGCGACCCTGGGGGAGATCACCGGTGCGGCACGGGTCACCAAGGGGGCCCTGTACTTCCACTTCGCCTCCAAGGGCGAACTGGCCCACGCCGTGGAGGAGCACGGCTGCACCCTGCTCGCCCAGTCGGTCGACCGGCTCGCCGCCGGCAGCAGCTCACCGCTGCAGACCCTGATCGACTTCACCCACTGGCTGGCCCGGGGGCTGCGCGAGGAAGCCGCGCTGCGCGCCAACTTCCGCCTCAGCAGGGAGCTGCGCGGCGGGGAGGCGGCCGGTGGCGGCTTCACCGAGGCGTGGATGACCACCGCCTGGTCGCTGCTCGACCGGGCCGGTGCGGCCGGGGAACTGCGCAACGGCGCCGACCGCGCGGGACCGCAGACGCTGCTCGCCGCGGCGGTGGCCGGCATCGAACTGCTCGCTGCCACCGACATGTCGGACGAGGAACTCACCGCCCGGGTCGCTGCCCTGTGGGACCTCGCTCTGCCCGGCCTGGTCGGGCCGTCCGGACGGACCGATTATCGGACGACTCCCCGCTGAGAGGGGTTCCCCTCCCGCATCTGGTCCTTTCGAGGGAGCAGGTCCCGGCCGGTCCTCATTCCGGGGGAGCGGGAGCGGGGGGAGATCGTGCGGATGGTCCTTCGGGACCACCCGCGAATTCCTCACCGCGAGCGATGGTTCAGAACCCGGTGCGCCACCAGAATTCCCTTGTACCCAAACCGGGTTGGAATCCTGAAGACCGTGGAGACCTGCTGTGCCCGACGCTGCTCCGGATGCGAAGAAGAAAAAGGCCAAGAGTTCCGAGAACGTGCTGTCGCGCGCCGGCGGAACCGGGGACATGATTCCCCGGGACCGGCGAGCGGCCTTTCTCGAGCAGATGATGCTCTCTCGTGAATGCGACCGACGTTCCGGGATCGTTCTGCGGCAGGGCCAGGCGTGGTTCCACATCTCATCGGCCGGCCACGAAGCCCTCGCAGCCCTGTGTGAACTGCTGGAACCCGAGGACCTGATCTTCCCCCACTACCGCGACCGCACCCTGATGCTGGCGCGCGGAATGGATGCCGAAGGACAGGCCCGTGACCTCATGGCCAAGGGCGGATCGCATTCCGCCGGACGTAATATGAGTTCGCACTTCAGCCACCGCCCGGGAAATGTCTTCTCCCTCGCCAGCCCGACCGGAAGCCAGTGCCTGCCGGCGGCCGGCGCCGCGTGGGCGTCCGTACTGAGCGGCGAGAGGAAGGTCGTCGTCTGCTCCATCGGCGACGCCTCGACGCGACAGGGTGAATTCTTCGAAGCGGTCGCCTTCGCGGTCGAACGGAAACTCCCGGTCGTCTTCCTCGTCTCCGACAACCGCTACGGAATCAGCACCCCGACCGACGGCCTCTCGCCGCAGCGGCTCGGCCTGATGCCGGACGCGATCACCAAGGTCGTCGACGGGTCGGACCCGGACGCCGTGCACGCCGCCGCGGCCGCCGTGCTGCCGGACGTCCGCGCCGGCCGGGGCCCGGCCGTGCTGTGGTGCCGGCTGGACAGGCTCGACTCGCACACATCCTCCGACGACCAGCGGCTCTACCGCACCGAGGACGAACTCGCCGCCATGCGCGACCCGGTGGCCCTCTTCACCGACCGGCTGGAAGCCGAGGGGACGATCGTCCCCGGCTGGGCGGACCAGGTCCGGGCCCGGCTCGCCGACGACGTCGAGGAGGTCTTCGACCGTGTGGCCGCAGAACCCTCCGCCGACCCCGGCGAGGTGATGGACCACCTGTTCGCCGCGGCGGACGAGCAGCCGACCGCCCCCGCCGACACCCGCCCCTGCGGCGGAACGATGGTCGAGGCGGTGAACCGGGCCCTGCGCACCGGGCTGGAGAACGACCCGACGCTGGTGCTGTTCGGCGAGGACATCGAGGACCCGAAGGGCGGCGTCTTCGGATTCACCAAGGGCCTCGGCACCCTCGCCGGCCCCCGGATGACCAACTCCCCGCTCGCCGAGGCCACCATCGTCGGCGCCGCCGTCGGGCTCGCTGCGGCCGGCATGCGGCCGGTGGTCGAGCTCCAGTTCGTCGACTTCGCCGGACCGGCCTGGAACCAGATCGCCTCCCAGCTGACCACCCTGCGCTGGCGGACGGCCTCCGCCTGGCGCTGCCCCGTCGTGATCTACGCACCCTGGGGCGGCTACCTGCCGGGCGGCGGAATCTGGCACAGCCAGAGCAACGAGAGCCTGTTCACCCACCTGCCCGGGCTGCGGGTCGTGGTGCCCTCCACCCCCGAGGACACCGAGGCGGTCTTCCTGGAGTCCTTCGCATCCCCCGACCCGACGCTGATCCTGCTCCCCAAGCACCTGATGCGCCGCCAGCACCCGCCGCAGCCCGGACCGGCACCCGCCCGGGGCGCCCGGCTGCTGCGTACCGGAGCCGACGTCACCATCGCCACCTGGGGCAATGGCACCGAACTGGCCACGGAGGCGGCGGACCGGCTGGCCGCCGAGGGCGTCGGCACCGAGGTGATCGACCTGCGCTGGTTGACCCCGGTCGACCGAGAGGCGGTCGCCGCCTCCGTCCGGCGGACCGGCCGTCTGGTGGTGGTCCAGGAGGACAACCGCACCAGCAGTTTCGGCGCCACCGTCCTGGCCGACCTCCTCGGCAGTGATGACGAGTTCTACTCGCTGCTCGCGCCGCCCCGGCTCGTATCCCGCCGGGACGTCCACATCCCCTTCCACCCCGACCTGGAGAGCGCCGTGCTGCCCGCGGCGGACGACGTGGTCGCGGCCATCCGATCGGTGCTGGCATGAGCGAGAAGAAGACGACGACCACCTTGACCGTCCCGCGACTGGGGGAGGGGATCGTCGAAGTCCTGATCCTGCGTCTGCTGAAGCAGCCCGGTGACCTCGTCGCCAAGGACGAACTGCTCTACGAGATGGAGCACGACAAGGCTTCCCTGGAGATCGAGTCGCCGACGGCCGGCAGGCTGACCGCCTGGCTGGTCGAAGAGGGCCGACGGGTGCCGATCGGCGGAGCCGTCGCCGAGATCGAGCCGGTCGCCGAGACCGAGCCGGTCGCCGAGACCGAGGCGGTCGCCGGGACCGGAGCACCCGCCGAGCCGGGCGCAGCCGCCGACGGCGCAGGCCCGGCTCCCGCACCCGCGCAGGGCGCGTCGCCCGCCGGACCGCCCGGACAGCCCCGGACCGGCACCGTCCGCATCCCGCCCCGCACCCGGGCCCACGCCCGCAGGCTGGGCCTGGACGAGACGGTCCTGGCGACCTTGGTTCCCGCCCGGGGGCGCAGCCTGATGCCGGCCGACCTGGAGCGCCACGTCGCCGACCGCGCCTGCGCCGCCCCCGAGCCGCAGCAGGTCCGGCTCCAGGCCCGGTCCCAGGACCCGGTCGAGGGCGCGAAGCCCGTCACCCCGGCGCCGCTCACCGGCGCCGGCCACGACTTCACCGACCGGCCCGTCAGCCGGCGTCAGAAGGAGCTCAACCGGGCGCTGCGTTCCGGCACCGGTGACGTGGTGCCTGCCGTTGTGGCCACCGAGGTCCGGGAAGAACTCCTCGCGAGCGCGCTGCGCGCCCGCCGCGCCGCCAGCGACGGCCAGAGCTTCACCACTGCCTTCCAGGTCTTCGCACACCTGGCTGCCCGTGTCGCCGCCGACTTCCCGTTCCTGAGGTCGCGCCGCCTGGGCGAGGACCACCTGCGCGTCTTCGACCACGTGGACCTGGGCATCGCCTGTGCCGGTGAGGACGGTGATCTGACGATCGGCGTGGTGCGCGGCTCCGACCTGCTGGACGCCGACCGGTTCGACGAGCGCTACGCCGACGCCGTCGAGCGCGCCCTCGGCGGCGAGTCCCAGGCCGACGGCCGGGTCACCCTGATGCTCTCCCACCTCGGCGACCAGGGCGCGACCTTCGCCGTCCCCGTCGTCGTGCCGCCCGCCGCCGCCACGCTGTTCCTCGGAGCGCCGTCCGGCAGCGGGCCCAAGGCGGTCCGCCGGATCGTTCTGGCATTCGACCACACCGTGTTCAACGGCCAGGAGGCCGCCCGCTTCCTGGACGCCCTGCGGGCCGAGCTCGCACAGGCCGGTGAACCGGAGGCACCCGTCCCGGCCGCGACGACCGACCGGACCCGGGCCGACGGACAGCAGGCCAGGGAGGTCCGGGAGAGCGCGCTGGAGCGGCTCACGGCTCTCGCGAGCGAGGTGGCCGACCACGCGGTGGATCCCGACCGCCCGCTCGGCGAGCAGGGCATCGACTCCGCCAAGGCCCTGCGCCTGACCCGTGAAGCGGGCCGCATCTTCGGGACCAAGCTGCCCGCCACCGCGATCTGGAAGTACCCGACCCTGCGGGCCCTCGCCGAGCTGCTCCCGCAGACCGCACCCGGCGAGGCGCGCCCGACCCCGCCCACGCCGACCGTGCCGGTCGCGTCCGTGCCGGTCGCGTCCGCGGCGGCCACGTCCGTAGCGGCCACGTCCGTGCCGGTTCCGGTGGCCGTTCCGGATGCCCGCGGGCCGGCTGAGGAAGACGTACGGGGCGCCGTCGCCGTCATCGGCATGGCCTGCCGTGTCCCCGGCGCCGACGACGTGGACGCGTTCTGGTCCCTGCTGGCCGAGGGCCACTGCCGGATCGAGCCGGTTCCCGCGGGTCGTTTTGCCGGGTCCCCGGCCGGCGACCCGGCCGCCGCCGCGCCGCGGGCCGGGCTGCTGGACCGGATCGACCTCTTCGACGCCCGCTTCTTCTCCGTCACCCCGCGCCAGGCCGCCTCGATGGACCCGCAGCAGCGCGCGCTGCTCGAACTGAGCTGGCACGCCCTGGAACACGCGGCCCTCGACCCGGACGACCTGGCGGGCACGCCGGTCGGCGTGTTCGCCGCCGCGTGCAGCTACGACTACCGCGAGCAGCTGGTGGAGCGGGACGCCGCCGACGGGTACGCCACCGTCGGCACCTTCCCCGCCTTCCTCGCCAACCGGATCTCCCACACCTACGACTTCACCGGCCCGAGCATCACCGTCGACACCGCCTGCTCCGGCGCGCTCACCGCGCTCTCGCTCGCCGAGCGGGCGATCCGCTCCGGAGACTGCGAGATCGCCCTCGCAGGCGCCGCCAACCTGCTGAGCAACGGCTTCAACAACGAGGCGTACCGCCGGGCCGGCATGCTCTCCCCGCAGGGGACCAGTCTGGTGTTCGACCGAGGAGCCGACGGGTTCGTCCGCGGCGAGGGCGCCGGCTGGGTGGTGCTCAAGCGGCTCGACCGGGCGATCGAGGACGGCGACCCGGTGCTGGCCGTCCTGCGGGCGACCGCCGTCAACCATGGCGGTCGCGCCGCCGCCCTGACCGCCCCCAACCCCCGCGCGCAGGCCGCCCTGGTGCGCACCGCCCTGGACCGGGCCGGTCTGCACGCCGCAGACCTGGGCTTCCTGGAGGCTCACGGCACCGCCACCCCGCTCGGCGACCCGATCGAGATCGACGCCGTCCGGGAGGTGCTGGAGGGTGGCGCCGGGGGACCGGTCACCCGGGCCGCCGGCCCGCTGGACCGGCTGTGGGTCGGCTCGGCCAAGGCGAACATCGGGCACCTGGAGGGCGCGTCCGGCCTCGCCGGCCTGATCAAGGCCGTCCAGGTGCTGCGCAACGAGCTGATCCCCGGGACACCGAACTTCACGGAGCTCAACCCGCACATCGACCTCGACGGCACCCCGCTCACGGTGGCCGACCACCCGGTCCGCTGGCCGCGGGTGGACGGCTCCCCGCGTCGAGCCGCCGTCAGCGCCTTCGGTTTCGGCGGCAGCAACGCGCACGCCGTCCTGGAGGAGGCCCCGGCCCTCGACGGCCCGGGCGCGGCGAACGGGCACGGCGTACTGCTGGCCGTCCCCCTGTCGGCCGCCACCGCGCGGTCGCTCGTCCGGTTGGCCGGCCGCCTCGCCGACCGGATAGGGAAGGAACCGTCCGGCCTCGACCTGCAGCAGATCGCCTGGTCCCTGCAGAGCGGCCGGCGCGCCCTGGCTGAGCGGATGCTGGTCGTCGCCCGCGACACCGGTGAACTGGCCGACGCCGTGCGGGCGTTCGCCGCGGGGGAGACCCACCCGGCGACCGCCACCCTCGAACGCCCCGACGCCCTCGCCACCCTGAGCGACGAACGGGCCCGCACCGCCCTGCTCCAGTGGCTCTCCGGCGGCACCGCCGACTGGGCGGCCCTGTGGACCGGCGGGCAGCCGCCCCGGCGCGTCCCGCTGGTGCCCTACCCGTTCGAGCGCGAGCCGTACTGGCTGCCCGGCGAGCCCGCGGCCCGCCCCGCGTCGGCGGTGGCTGCCCCGTCCGGCCCCGCGCCGACGGCCGTCGTGGCGACCGCTGCCGCCGTGACCGGCGGTCGCACGAACGCACTCGTGCTGCCCGCCGGCCACCCGCTGGCCGAGCACCGCGTGGCCGGCCGGGCCGTCGCCCCCGGCGCACTGCTGATCGACGCTCTCGCCGGCGGCGGACCCGTCGCCCTGAGCGGCGTCCGCTTCCTGCGCCCCGTCCCGTTCGACGACGGCCTGCGCCTGGAACGCGGCACGGACGACGGCCACGGCCGGACGGCCCTCACGGTCCACCACGACGGCCACGTCCACGCCAGGGCCGTCGCCGACCCGGGGACCCCGGAGCCGTTGGCGGCCAGCGACCGCACCCTTGCCGACGGCACCCCGGTCGACCTCGCCGATATGCTGCACCGGGCCGGCATCGATGTGGGCACCGCCTACCACGCCGTCACCGCCCTGGTGCGGTCCGGCAACCGGGCAGCCGGCCGGCTGACCCCGCCGGCCGGCGACCCGCTGACCCGCCGGGTCGGCTGGCTCGACGCCGCCCTGCAGGCAGCCTGCGCACTGGCCGCCCCCGGCAGCACCCTGATGGCCGCCGCCCTCGGCCGGGTGTTCTGGAGCGGCGAACTGCCCGACCGCGCGGACCTGCTGCTGCACCTCGTGGAGGATTCCCCCGAACACGTCCTGGTGGACCTGGACGCCGTCACCGAGGACGGACGGGCCGTCCTGCGGGTACGCGGCCTCCGCCTGGTTCAGGCACCGTCCGCACCCGCGTCGACCGCACCCGCACAGGCCGCGCAGGACAGCGCCCCGATCCGCGTGCTGTCGCCGGTCTGGGCCGAGGAGAGCACCCCCCGCCCCGCCCCGGCCGGCACCGCGACCCATACCGTCACGCTGTACGACCGGCACACCGAGCGGGCCGCCGAAGGCCTGCGCGGAGACGTCGCGACCCTGCTCCCGGTCGGCCCGGACGGCGTCGACCGTGACCGCCTCGGCACGGCCGTCCGCGCCGCAGCCGGATCCCCCCTCGCCGTGACCCTCCTCGTCGGCGGCTGCCGGTGGACGGAGGACACCGCCGGCGTCACGGCGCTGCGCCACTGGCTCACCGCACTGCTGACGACCGCCCAGGTCCTCGCGGAAAGCGGCACACCCGCCGAGGTGCGGCTGCTGACCACCGGCCTCGGAGCCCCCGACGGCGAGTCCCCGGCCCCCGGCGCCTCGCTCCAGGGCGCGCTCCTCGGAGCGCTGCGCACCCTGCCACTGGAGGTGCCGACCGTCACCGCCGCCGCCGTCGACCTGCCCGCCGACGCGCTGCACAGCGCCGCCTTCGAACCGATCGCCGCCGCCGTGGCCGAGCCCTGCGGGCGGGCCGTCCCACTGGTCGCGCTGCGCGGCGTCCGCCGCTTGCGCCAGGTGCTCGCCGAGCGGCCGCTGCCCGACGCCCGGGGATTTCGCCCCGGAGGGGTGTACGTCGTGTTCGGCGGCGCCGGAGGAATCGGCGGCGAGGTCGCCCGCCATCTCGCCGCCCGCTACCGCGCCTCGCTGCTGCTCGTCGGCCGCTCGGCCGAGGGCGAGGACGTCCGGAACCTGCTGGAGGACCTGCGGGCAGCCGGCGGGCAGGCCCACTACCACCGCGGCGACGTCACCGACGCCGGCGATGTCGCCGCCGCACTCGCCCGCTGCCGCACCGACTTCGGCGAGCCCGACGGCCTGCTGCACAGCGTCGGCTCCGTGAGCGACGGCCTGCTGACCGGGCTCACCGCCGCCGACATCGACCACGTGCTCGAAACCAAGGTCACGGCCGTCCTGACGCTGCGCCGAGCCCTGGCGGGCCGGCCGGGCACCGCCCTGGTCCTGTTCTCCTCCGTCGCCGGCCTGTTCGGCAGCGTCGGCGGCCTCAACTACGCGGCGGCCAACGCCTTCCTCGACCACTACGCGGCCGCCGTCGACGGCGACGGCGGGCTGGTGGTCCGCACCTTCGACTGGGGCCTGTGGCGCGGTACCGGCCTCGCCCGCCAGTACACCGCACACGTCCGGCGCCAGTACCCGGGACTGACCGACTTCGAACCAGAGAGAGGGGTGGCCGCCTTGGAAGCGGGCATGTCCGGCACCGATCCGCAGACCGTCGCCATCAGTGGCGATCCGGAGCCGCTGCGGGCCCTGACCCGTCCGGCCGCCGCCGACCCGGCGCACCTGCTGGAGCGCTACGCACGCGGCGCCCTGGCCCGGACCATGGCCGACCTCGGCCTGGACCACGGCACCGCCCGGGCGGGCTGCACCGCCGCCGCCGACCTGCTGGGCGTCGTCCCCGAGCACCACCGCCTGCTCGCCGCCGTCCTGGACCTGCTGGAGGGCGAGGGCCCCGACGCCCGGTCAGCCGTGCACCTGGCCGCCGACCGTGCCGCCCTGCTGGCCGGCCACCCCGACCTGCTCGGTCACGTCGAACTGCTGGACCGCGCCCTCGCCTCGTACGGCCCGGTGCTGCGGGGCGAGCAGCCCGCCACCGCGGTGCTCTTCCCGCGCGGCGACCTCGGCGCGGTGTCCGCCATCTACAGCAACAACCAGCTCTTCGACCCGGTCAACGCGGCCGTTGCCCGTGAGCTCGCCGCCGACGCCGCCCGGATCGCCCGCGAGGGCCGGCGCCCTCGCATCCTGGAGATCGGTGCGGGCGTGGGCGGCACCACCGCCTCCGCGCTGGCCGCGATGGACGCCCTCGGCGTCACCGACGCCGAGTACGCCTACACCGATGTGTCCCGCGCGTTCCTCCAGCACGCCCGGCGCCGGTTCGGCGAGCGGGTCGGCCCGCAGCTGCTCGACATCGAGAAGAGCCCCGCCGGTCAGGGTTTCGCCACCGGTCACTACGACCTGGTCGTCGCCAGCAACGTGCTGCACGCCACCCGCGACCTGACCCTGGTGCTGCGCCACGTGTCCGAGCTGCTCGCCCCGGGCGGACGGCTGCTGCTCGTCGAGATCACAGTCCCCGCCGCGGTCTACACCCTCACCTTCGGCCTGACGGACGGCTGGTGGCGCTACGTCGACAGCCAGTACCGTCTGCCGCACGGGCCGCTGCTCGACGGCGCCCGCTGGCAGGCCCTCCTGGAGGCCGGTGGCTGGACGCTCGCCGGGGTCGGGCACCAGCGCGACGTACCCGGATGTGTGGCGCTGCTGGACTGCCGTGCCCCGTCCGCCCCCGCCGCAGACGCGCCGGCCGCCGCAGCGGCAACCCGGACCCCGGCCGCCGACGGCACCGACGGCACGGGCGGCACCCGCGACCGGCTTCGGGAGATCGTCCGGGAGCTGCTGGGCGACCCGCGGGCCGATGTCCCCGGCGACCGGCCGTGGCAGGAGCTGGGCATCGACTCGCTGCTCAACCTGGAGCTCGTCACCGCCGTGTCGAAGGCGTTCGGCGAGATCTCCAGCACCGCGCTGTTCGAGCACCGGACGCTCGACGAACTGGCCCGGGCGCTCGGCGGACGGGTCCGCCCGGCCGGCGCCACCGCTGCGGCCACCGCCTTCGCCGCGGCCGAGGCCCCGGACGAGGCCCCGGCCGCCGGCGACGGTGACGCCACCGGCGACGGCGCGGGCGCCGCGGACCTGCTCGCCGAACTGACCGGGCTGGCCGCCGACCTGACCGGCCAGGACCACGCACTCATCGACCAGGATTGCGACTTCCCCGGCATCGGGGTGGACTCGCTGCTCAACGGCGAGTTCACCGCCGCCCTGCGGCAGCGCTTCCCTGCCCGGGCGATACCCTCCACGGTGCTGTTCGAGCACACCTCGCTGCGCTCCCTGGCCGCCTGGCTGGCGGCCCCCACGCGCCGGGCCCGCCCGCACGCGGTCACGGTGGCGGCCGCGACACCGCCCGCACCCCTCACCGTCCCGGCCACCCTGCCCGTCTCCCCGGACGCCGCGGCCCGCAGCGCTGCCGGCCCGCGCCCGGCCCGCCCGGCGGTGCCGGCCGAGCCGAGCGGGCACCGTGCACCGGTCGCCATCGTCGGCCTGGCCGGACGCTATCCGGGCGCCGAGGACATCGACGCCTTCTGGCGGCTGCTGTCCGAGGGCCGGAACCCGGTCACCGAGGTCCCGGCCGAACGCTGGGACTGGCGCACCGCCCGCACCCTCGGCGGCGGCTACGCCCGCTGGGGCTGCTTCGTCGACGGCTGGGACCGCTTCGACCCCGAGCTGTTCCGCATCACCCCCCGCGACGCCGCCGTGATGGACCCCCAGGAACGGCTCTTCCTGGAGGTCTCCTGGGAGGCGTTCGAGACCGCCGGCTACAGCCGCCGCACCCTGTCCGGCAGCGCCGGCGGCCCGAAGGTCGGCGTCTTCGCAGGCGTCACCTCCAACAGCCACCTGATCGCCCAGCACCAGGCGCGGCTGGCAGGCGCCGACAACCCGGAGTACGCCGTCACCGCGGCGGCCTCCGTCGCCAACCGGGTCTCCCACGCGTTCGACCTCAGCGGCCCGAGCCTGACGGTCGACACCATGTGCTCCTCCTCCCTGACCGCCCTTCACCTGGCCTGCCGCGCCGTCCAGGACGGTGAGGCGGACCTCGCCCTCGCCGGCGGCGTCAACCTCTATCTGCACCCGGACCGGTTCGCAGGCCTCTGCGCGCTCGGCATGCCCTCGCGCGGCGACCGCACCCGCGCCTTCGGGGCGGGCGGCGACGGCTTCGTCCCCGGTGAGGGCGTCGGAGCCGTCGTCCTCAAGCGCCTGGACCGGGCCGAGGCCGACGGCGACACCGTCTACGCAGTGATCCGCGGCACCGGCCTCAACCACGGTGGCGGCACCGGCGGATACACCGTGCCCAACCCGCTCGCCCAAGCCGCCGTGATCGGCACCACCCTCGACGCCGCCGGGATCGACCCCGCCGCAGTCGGCTACCTGGAGGCCCACGGCACCGGAACCGAACTCGGCGACCCGATCGAACTTCGGGCACTGGCCCTCGCCTTCGACGGCGACCGTCCCGCCACGGCCGGCCTGCGGATCGGCTCGGTCAAGTCCAACATCGGACACGGTGAGGCCGCCGCGGGCATCGCCGGCCTCACCAAGGCCGTCCTCCAACTGCGGCACGGCCAACTCGTCCCCACCCTGCACGCCGAGCAGCTCAACCCCAAGCTCGACCTGGACGGCACCTCCCTGCACATCCAGCGCCGCGCCGAGGCCTGGCCGCAGTTCGTCGACGCCGAGGGCCGGACCCTGCCGCGGCTGGCCGCCGTCAGCTCCTTCGGCGCCGGCGGGAGCAACGCCCACGTCCTGCTGGAGGAGTACCCGCGGACCGCACAGCCCGCGCCCGCCCGCCCCGGGGCCGACCGCACGCCGGTGCTCCTCCCGCTGTCGGCCCCCGACCCCCAGCGGTTGCGCACCCTCGCCGCCCGGCTCGCCGGCCTGATCGCCCACGTTCCCGGCAGCGAGACGCTGCTGGCCGCCACGGCCACGCCGACCGACATCGCGCACACCCTGCGGGTGGGCCGCGAGACCTGGCCGCACCGCGCCGCGGTCACCGCCTCCGACCCGAGGCGGCTGCGCGAGGCGCTCACCGCCCTCGCCGAGGGCCGCCCCCACCCGGACGTGGCCACCGCCGACACCGCCGACCACGCCGAGGCCGTCGCCCGGGCCTGGGTCGTCGACGGACGGCCGCCCGCGCAGGACCTGCCCGGCCGCCGCGTGGCGCTGCCCACCACGCCGTTCGCCCGCCGCCGCTGCACCCTGACCGCGCCCGAGGGGCACGACCCACTACTGGGCGCCCCGATCGACCTGCCGCTGGCCGACTCCGTACGGATCCCCGCGACCCGGACGGTGACGGCCCGCCTCGGCGGCGCGTCCCGCTGGGTGGCCGATCACGTCGTCGACGGCACCGCGCTGCTGCCCGGAGCCTTCCACCCCGAACTCGTCCACGAGGCGCTCCTGACCGCCGGCGAGTCCCCGTACCGCCAGGTCATCCGTGACCTGATGTGGCCCGCCCCCGCCGCCGGGCTCCCCATGACGGTCCGTGCCGAGCTGGCCGAACCCGGCGCCGACGGTACGCGCAGCTTCACCGTCGAGGCGGTCACCGCCGCAGACGGCGAGCGGACCGCGGCACGCGGCTGGACCGAAGCCGCCGTCGCCGACCGGGTCCAGCCCTCCCTGCGGTACCGGCCGGAGGACCTGGCCCGGCACCTCGCCGAAGGCGTCGACGCCGAGGACTTCTACCGGGTCTTCGCCGGCCACGGCTTCGCCTACGGTCCGCTCTACCGGACCGTGCGCCGTGCGCTGCGCGACGGCGAGGAGACCACCGCCCGGCTCCGGCTGCCCGACGGCGAGGACCGTGACGGCAGGCAGGTGCTTCACCCGGCGCTGTTCGACGGCGCCTGCCAGACCGCGGCCTTCCTGCTGCTCTGCGAGGATCCCGCCGCCCGGCGCCGCTACCGGCCGCTGTCCGTGAACCGCCTCGCCGTGCACGCCCCGGTGACCGGCGAGGCGTACGTCCACGCGCGCCGGGTCCGCGCCGAGGAGGCGTCCGGCACGCACGTCTTCGACGTGCGCCTGGTCGACGCCGGCTCCGGCGAGGTGCTCGCCGAGGCCGAGGGCTTCCGCATCAGGGTGGAGGACCGCGACGCCCCGGCGGCCCCGGCCCGTACCGCCGACACGGCCACCACGGCTGCCGCGTTCGCTCCGGCGGACGGCGACCGCGCCCCGGCCGTCGCCACCTACCGGCTCGGCTGGCCGGACGCCCCCCGTCCCGCCGCAGGGCGCCCGATCGGCACCCTCTGGACGGTGGGCGACGGCGCCCTCGCCGACGGCCTGGCCCCGCAGGCCGCCGCCCGCCTCTCGTTCGACCGGGCCTGCGACGTCGACGCACTGGCGGAGACCGCCGGGCGCACCGGAGCCCCCGCGACCGTCCTGGTCGACCTCACCGGCGGCCCGCGCGGCCTGGGGTTCGGCGCCGACCCGCTGCCCGCGGGGCAGATCGCGGCCGACTGGACGGACTTCAGGACCGGCCCGATCGCACAGGTCTTCGGCCTGCTCCAGGCCCTGGTCCGCTCCCGCGCCCTGGACGGCGTCCTGGTGCTGTTCGCCACCGACGACTCCGCCACCGGACCGTCGCCCTTCCAGCGCGCCCTGCACAGCCTGGTGCGGACGGTGGCCGGTGAGACCGGCAGGCTGCGGCTGCGGATGGCCTCCGTCGGCTCCGGCACGGCCGGCACCGTACTGCCCGACGCCGACGCCGTCGCCGCCGTCCGGGCCGAGCTCTCGGCCGAACCGGCCGACGGCGAGGACTGGGTGCGGATCGGCCCCGGCGACCGCCGCCGGCGTGCTGCCCTGGCCCCCGTCCGGGACACGGGTACGGCCGACCCGGCCGGCCTCCTTCGCGCGGACGGAACCTACCTGGTGATCGGCGGGCAGGGCGGCCTGGGCAGCGAGATCGCCGCCGCCGTCCGGGCCGCCCGGCCGACCGCACGCCTCGTCCTGGTCGGGCGCTCGGCCCCCGACGAGGCGGCCCTGGCCCAGCTTCGCGGGCCGGCCGGCACCGGACCGGTGGACTACCGCCGGTGCGACGTCACCGACCTCGCCCAGCTCGCCGAGCTGGCCGCGGAGTTGCAGCGCTCCGGCACCGAGCTGCACGGCATCGTGCACACGGCCGGCGTCCTGCGGGACGGCTTCCTGCGGGGCAAGACCCCCGAGATGATCGAGGAGGTCTGCCGGGCCAAGGTGCTGGCCGCGGTCGCGGTGGACGCTGCCTTCCACGACCACCCGCTGGACTTCTTCGTCGTCGCCTCCTCGCTGGCCGCCCTGGTCGGCAACCAGGGGCAGTCCGACTACGCCTTCGCCAACGGCTTCCTGGACGGCTTCGCGGTCGCCCGGACCCGCTGGACGGAACTGGGCCTGCGGTCCGGGCGCAGCCTCTCCGTGGGCTGGCCGGTGCTGGAGGGCGCCGGCATGGCGCCCGAGCCCGCCGCCCTGGGCTACCTGTCCGACACCTTCGGGCTGCGCCCGCTGCCGGTGCGCGAGGCCGTACGCCGGATGTGGCCGCTGCTCGACCTGGCCACCGGACCCGGGCAGGCGCACGCCGCCCTGGTCGCCGGCGACCAGGACCTGTGGTCCCGGGCCCTGGGAGTCGCCGCCGACGCCGCCGCGGACACCCCGGAGCCCCGCGAGGCACCGGCCGCTCCCACTCCCGCTGTCGCCGACGCCGCCGCTCCCACTCCCGCTGTCGCCGACGCCGCCGCTGTCGCCGACGCCGCCGCTGCCGCCGACCCGGCTCCGGCCGCGGACGGCCGCACCGCCGCGCTGCGCTGGCTGGCCGAGCGGGTGGGCCGGGCGATCGGCGTCCCGGCGGCCATGATCGCCGCCGACCGCCCGCTCCTGGACTACGGCGTCGACTCCATCGCGGTGATGCGCCTCAGCCGGCTGCTGGAGGACGACCTGGGCCGGCTGCCCGTCGCCCTGCTCCTCGACAGCTCCACCCTGGGCGAGTTGACCGACCGCCTGCTGCGCGACCACGGAGCCCAGCTCACCGCGGCGGTCTCCGCCGAGACCGGGCCGGCCCCCGCCGAAGCCCCCGCGGCCCCCGCGGTCACCGGGGCCGCACCGGCCCCGGTCGACGCCGCAGGCACCGAAGCCGTACCGCTGCCCGACCGCCTGATCGGGATGTGGACCTCCGACCAGGCCGCGGCCCCGCTGGCGCCGTACAACATCTCCCTGTCCTGGCGGCTCGCCGACGCCGACCGCGCCGCGCTCGCCGGTGCGGTGGACGACCTGGTGCGCCGTCACCCGGTGCTCGGCTGCTGCGTGCGCCCGCACCGCGGCGAACCGTCGTTCGTCCCCGCCCGGACGGCACCCGCCCTGGTGGACCGCTCGCCCGAGGTCGGCATGGACCTCGCCACCGCCGTACGGCAGGAGGCCGACCGCCGCTTCGCGCCGGCGACCGAGCCGCTGCTGCGGCCCGTGCTCTGGCGGGACGGAACCGACACCGTCGTCCAGCTGACCACGCACCACCTCGCCGCCGACGGCCGGTCGGCCGAGCTGATCGGCCAGGACCTCGCCGCCCTCTACGCGGCCCGGACCGGCGGGGGAACGGCCCTCGCCCCGGCGCCCTCCTTCGCCGACGTCCTGCGCCGCGAGCGCGAGGACGCAGCCCGGACCCGCGCCGCCGACGAGTCCTTCTGGGCCGGCCGGCTGGCACGGCTGACGGCCGAGCCGCTCTTCCCGGACGCGGACACGGGCACCGACGCCGCGTCCGCGCAGCGCGAGTACGGACTGGGCGCCGACCTGTCGGCACTGCTGTCCGCCACCGCCCGCACCGCCGGCGTGACCCCGTTCACCGTGCTGCTGGCCGCCTTCGCGGCCTCCCTCGGCCGGCTGACCGGACGCCGCTCGTTCCTGCTCGCGGTGCCCGCCTACGGCCGGGCCTCGGCGAGCGAGGACGACGCGGTCGGCTGCTTCGTCAACTCCGTGCCGCTGCGCATCGACCTGGACCCGGCCCGTCCGGTCGCCGACTGGCTGACCTCGCTCCACGACGAGGTCCGCGGTGCGGTCGGCCACGCCGGACTGCCCTACCCGCGGCTCGCCGAGCTGTGCCGGGCCGCCGGGGAGCACACCGTCCCCACGGTGACCTTCGCCTACCAGAACTGGCGCCGCGAGACCGCCGGTGCCGCCCCGGGCGGACGCACGGACATCGGCCTGCCGGTCCACCGGCGCGGCCAGCGCGGCCACTTCGACCTCGGACTGGAGGTCACCGACGGCCCCGACGGGATGGACGTGCTCGCCAACCACCGCACAGGTGCGCTCGACGGCCCGGCCGTCGACGGCCTCGTCGAGGACCTGCGGCGCATGGTGGTCGAGCTGTCCCGGGACCTGGACGGCGGCCGGACCGGCCGGCTGCTCGACCCCGCCGGGTCCACCCTGGTCAGCCGGTTCGCCGACTCGGTCCGCCGCACCCCGGACCGCACCGCGGTCGAGGACCGGGACGAGACGTTCAGCTACGCCGCGCTGGACGAGCTCTCCGACGCCGTCGCCCGGCAGGTGTCGCGGGCCACCGGCCCCGGTGAGCCGGTCGCGGTGCTGATGCACCGCTCGGCCCGGCTCGCGGCCGTCCTCCTCGGCATCCTCAAGAGCGGCCGGCCCTACGTTCCGCTCGACGACTCCTACCCCGCCGACCGCCTGCGGATGGTGGTCGAGGTAGCGGAGTGCCGGCTCGCCGTCGCCGACCCCGACCTGGCCGCGCTGCTGCCCGCCACCCTGCGGGTACTGCCCGCGGCCCAGGCCCTCGACCCGGCCGCCGCGCCGGAGCCGGACTCCGGGCGGGGCACCGCACCCCTCCCCGGCGACCTGGCCTACCTGATGTTCACCTCGGGCAGCACGGGCCGGCCGAAGGGAGTCGGCGTCACCCACGGGAACGTCGTCCACACCCTGGAGGCCATCGCGGCCACCACCGGAACCGGCCCGCAGGACCGCCTGCTCGCCGTCACGACGGTGTGCTTCGACATCTCCGTCCTGGAGCTGTTCATGCCGCTGCTGACCGGCGGCACCGTGGTGGTGGCCCGCCGCACCGACGTCGTCGACGCCGGGCGGCTGGCCGACCTGATCGAGAGCCGGAACGTCACCGTTCTCCAGGCCACCCCGGCCGGCTGGCAGCTGCTGCTGGACGGCGGCTGGCGGGGCCGCGCGGGGCTGACCGCGCTGTGCGGCGGCGAGGCGCTGCCGCCGAACCTGGCGGCCGGGCTGGTCTCCCGCACCGGCAGCCTGTGGAACGTCTACGGGCCCACCGAGGCCACCATCTGGTCGACGATCGGACGCGTGGACGGCGCGGCCGTGCACCTCGGCGGTCCGATCGGCGCGACCGACCTGGTCGTCACCGAGGTCGACGGCACGGCCGCGCCCGCCGCGGGCGAGCCCGGCGAGCTGTGGATCGGCGGACCCGGCGTCGCCCAGGGCTACTGGCGCAGGCCCGACCTGACGGCCGAACGGTTCACCGCCCACCCGGCCCGGCCCGAGGGCGGCGGACGCTGGTTCCGCACCGGCGACCTGGTGCGGCGCGACGAGCAGGGCCGGCTGGTCTTCCTCGGCCGGGCCGACAGCCAGGTCAAGATCCGCGGGCACCGCGTCGAGCTGGGCGAGATCGAGGCCGTGCTCGGCACCCATCCGGGCCTGGCCCGGGTCGTGGTGGTGCTCCGCGGCGAGGGGGCGCTGGTCCGGCTGGTGGCCGTCGCCGTCCCGGCGCGCGGCGCCGCCGCACCCGGCCTCGACGAGCTCCGCGCGTTCGCGGCGGCGAGCCTCCCGGCCTGGATGCTGCCCGACCGGCTGGTCACCACCCCCGAGCTGGCGCTCACGCCCAACGGCAAGGTGGACCGCAAGGCCGCCGCACTGCTGGCCCGGCCCGCAGCGGAGCGGGAGGCCGCCACCGATCCGGTCCGGTCCGCAGATCCGGCGCCCGCGCCGGTCCCGATGCCGCCTGCGGTCCACGCGCCGGCGCAGGCCGACCCGGCGCGGATCCGACAGAGCGTCACCTCCTTCTGGGCCGAGCTCCTCGAACTCGACCACGTCCCCGGTGACCGGCGGTTCTTCGACCTCGGCGGCAACTCGCTGCTGCTGGGCCGGCTGTTCGCCCGACTGGAGGACCGCTTCCCCGGCACCGGCCTGGAGGTCGCCGACCTCTTCGCCCGCCCCACCCTCGACGACCAGGTGGCCCTGCTCACCGAGCGGCTCGTCCCGGCCGCACCCCCCGCCCCGGCCGCCCCCGCCGCCCGGACCGCGCTGCCCCCTTCCGCTCCCGCTGCCCGCCCGTCCCGCCGCGAGGCACGGCGCGCCCTTCGACTCGGAGACGACCACCGATGAACCACGACCACCACCCGTACGACGCGGTCGACGACCCGAACGCGGTGGCCGTCGTCGGCATGTCCTGCCGCTTCGGCCCCGCCACCTCGGCGGACCGGCTCTGGGAGCTGCTGGAGCAGGGCCGCAGCGGGATCCACCGCTACTCGCCCGAGGAGCTCGTCCGGCTGGGCCACCGGCCCGAGCTGGTCCGGCGCCCCGGCTTCGTCCCCGCCGGCGTCGTCATGGAGGACGCCGACGCCTTCGACAACGAGTTCTTCGGCTACAGCCCGGTGCACGCCGAGTGGCTGGACCCGCAGCAGCGGGTCCTGCTGGAGACGGCCTGGCACGCCCTGGAGGACGCCGGCTTCGCGCCGGACCGCACGGGGCTGCGCACCGCCGCGTACGTCTCGGTCGGCCAGTCCACGATGCCGCAGGTCGGCATCACCGACCTGGACGCGGCCGGCATGATCCGCTTCTCCTCCTCCGACAAGGACTTCGCCGCAAGCCGGATCTCCTACAAGCTCGGCCTCACCGGCCCCAGCCTGACCGTGCAGTCCGCCTGCTCCAGCGGACTGGTCGCCGTCCACCTCGCGGTGGAGAGCCTGCTCGGCGAGGAGAGCGACCTGGCCGTCGTCGGCGCCGCCTCGCTGCACTTCCCGCAGGCGGGCTACCTCGCCGCACCGGACATGATCCTCTCGCCGAGCGGCGAGTGCCGGCCGTTCGACGACGGCGCCGACGGCACGGTCTTCGGCAACGGTGCCGGCGCGCTCGTACTGCGCCGGCTGGCCGACGCCGTCCGCGACGGCGACCCGATCCGCGCGGTGATCCGCGGCAGCGCCGTCAACAACGACGGCGCCCGCAAGATGGACTACCACGCCCCGTCCCCGGAGGGACAGGAGGCAGTCCTGCGCGAGGCGCTGGCCGTCGCCGGGATCGACGCGCACACCGTCGGCTACCTGGAGACCCACGGCACCGGCACCCACCTCGGCGACCCGATCGAATACGCGGCCCTCGACCGCGTCTACGGCGGCGAGCGGCCGCACCCCGCCGCCATCGGCTCCGTCAAGAGCGTCGTCGGCCACCTCAACACCGCGGCCGGACTCGCCGGCCTGGCCAAGGCGATCCTCGCGCTGGAGCACGCCGCCGTGCCGCCGCAGGCCCCGTTCGAGAAGCCCAACCGCCGGCTCGCCGGGACCGGCGGCCTGCGGATCGCCGCCGGCGGCGACGGCTGGCCCGTACCGGACGGCCCGCGCCGGGCCGCGGTCAGCTCCTTCGGCATCGGCGGCACCAACGCCCACGTGGTGCTGGAGCAGGCGCCCGACCTGCCGGCCCCGCCCGCCGGCAACGGCCACGACGAGCACCGGGTGCCCGTGTCCGCCCGTACCGAGGAGGCCCTGCGGCAGCTCGCCGCCTCCCTGGCGGACTCCCTGGGCGGCCCCGGCGCCCCGGAGCCGGCCGACGTCGCGCACACCCTGCGCACCGGCCGCAGCCACCGTGCCGTCCGGGCCGTGCTGACCGCGCGCACCACGGCCGAACTGGCGGAGCAACTGCGCACGCTCGCCCGGGAGGGCACCGCGGCAGCCGCGACTTCGGCCGCCCCCTACCGGGCGTGGATCGAAGGCACCGGCGAGCTGCCCGAACCGGAGCCCGCCGCGGGCCGGACCGGCCGACGCGTCCGGCTGCCCGGCTACCCCTTCGCCCGCCGCCGGTGGCCTCGCCCCGACGCCCCGGACCTCGCGCCGGACAGCCGGTCGCCCGAGGCGGCCACCGACGCGCTCCCGGTCCGGACGGTGCGCCCCGGTGACCCGCTGGCGGCCGACCACCTCGTCGGTGGGCTGCCGGTCTTCCCGGCCGCCGCCCAGATCGACCTCGCACTGACCGCCGCCGGCCGACTCGCCGGCGGACCGGCAGCCGGCCTCGCCGACCTCGCGTTCCGCCGCACGGTCGAGGTGGTGGACCCGGTCGAGCTGCGGGTGGAGATCGAGGACGGACAGGTCCGCGTGGCTTCCACGGACGTCCACTCCCAGGCCCGCCTGCTTCCGGCCGGCGCACCGGAGCGGCCCGCCCCGCTCGACCTCGCCGCCCTGCGCCGCGCGTACCCCGAATCGGCGGAACCCGAAGCCCTCTACCGCTACTTCGCGGACAACGGCGTCGGCTACGGCCCGGCCTTCCGGGTCCTGCGCGAACTGCACCACGGTCCCGCCGGGGTGCTGGCCCGGGTGACCGCCGCACCGGAGTCCGTGCCCGGCGAGACGGTCTCGCCCTGTGTCCTGGACGGCGCCCTCCAGTCCGTCATCGGCTGCGTCCTGCGCGAGGACCTGGCCGGCGAGACCTTCATCCCGTTCGCCATCGACGAGCTGACGGTGCACGCTCCGCTGCCCGGCGAGGTGTGGGTCACGGTCAGCCCGCAGCGGCTCGCCGGCGGCGGCCGGCGGGTGCGCCGGTACGACGTGGCCGTCGCGGCGGAGGACGGCGCGGTCCTGCTGACGCTGCGCGGCCTCGCCCTGCGCCCGGTCACCGCCCCCGCTGCGGCCGGTGCGCCCGCCGTGCCGCAGGGAGTCCACCTGTTCGCCTCCACCGCAGAGGAGTTCGCCCCGACCGGCCGGGACGCCGCCACGGCCGGACCGCTGGTGCTGATCGGCGACACGGCCCTCGACGGCGCCGACCTGGTGCTCCCGGCGCCCGCCGACCCCGACGCCGCCGCGGCGGCGGGAGCCGAGCTGGCCGCTCGGCTGCCCGCCGGCGCGGGCCGGCCGACCATCGTGTGGCCGGCCGCCGACGACCCGCACACCGACCCCGCGGCCACCGCCACCGACGGCGCCCTGCGCGTCCTGGCCCTGCTGCGCGCCCTGCTGCGCCCGCTCGGCCGACGTGGCGCACACCTGGTCGTCCCCTACCCGGCAGGCTCCCCGGCGGGTGCGGTGGCCGGCGCCGGCCTCGCGGCCCTGGGGCGCTCGCTGACCGGTGAGAACCCCCGCTTCGACCTCACCGCCCTCGCCGTCGAGGACGGCGCCGGACCGGCCGGGCTGCGCCGCGCGCTCGACGCCCTGACGGTGCGCGTGCCGCTCTCCCGTGCGCTGACCGTCGCGGCCGACGGCGGGCTGAGGACCACCGTCCTGGCACCGCTCACCCCGGCCGCCGGCTCCCGGTCGGTCCTGCGCCACGGCGGGCGCTACTGGATCCACGGGATGGGACGCCTCGCCGCCCTCCTCGCCGAGCACCTGCTCGACCGTCACGCCGCACGGATCGTGCTCACCGGCCGGTCCGCCGCCGACGGCGCGCGCGGCGAGGAGCTGCGCCGGCTCGCCGACCGGGCGGCCCGGACCGGCGGTTCGGTCGAGTACCGGCAGCTGGACCCGTCCGACCCGGCAGCCGTCGGCGACACCGCCCGGCGGATCGCTGCCGACGGCCCCGCCGTGAACGGCGTCTTCCACTGCGCCGGGGTCCTGCGCGACGGGTACGTCCTGCGCAAGACGGTCGCCGACGCCCGCGAGGTGATCGTTCCCAAGCTGGTCGGCGCGGCCGAGCTCGACTCGGCCACGGCCGACTGGGACCTGGACTGCTTCGTCGTCTTCTCCTCCGTGTCGGGCGCCCTCGGCAGCGCCGGCCAGGCCGACTACGCCTTCGCCAACGCCGCCGCGGACGAACTGGTCCGCCGCCGCGCGGACCGGGCCGGCCGGGGCCGTTCGGTCTCGATCGCCTGGCCGTTCTGGGCGGACGGCGGGATGCGCCCGGACGGGCCGGCCCAGGAGGAACTGGCCACCCTCGGCATGCGGGCCCTGCCCACCGAGGCCGGGCTCGACGTCCTGGAATCCCTGCTCGCCGGTCCCGCGACCGCGCCCGTGGTGCTGTACGGCGACCGGGAGGCCCTGCTCGCCTCCTTCCCGCTGCTGACCTCCGAGGCCCCCGCGGCCGTCCCGGAGCCGGCTCCGGCCCAGGCTCCGGCTCAGGCCGCGGAACAGGCGGCACCCGCCGCCGCGCCGGCCGGGGAGGTGACCGCCGTCCTGCACCGGCGGCTGGCGGCCGTCGTGGCCGAGGCGACCCGCACTCCCGTCGACGACGTCACCGCCGACCGCCTCTTCGACGACCTGGGGATCGACTCCCTGCTCGCCATCCGGGTCGTCGAGCTGCTGGAGAAGGACTTCGGGCGGCTCTCCAAGACCCTGCTGTTCGAGTGCCGTTCGGTGGAGGAGCTCGCCGAGTACCTGAGGGAGGAGCACCCCGAGCGGTGTGCCGCGCTCGCGGGCGGACCGAAGGAGACCGCCGCCCCGGCCGCTCCCGCCGCCCAGGCCCCGGCTCCCGCCGCCCCGGCCCAGGCCCCGGCTCCCGCCGTGTCCGCCATGCCGTCGGCGCCGTCCGACGACGACCTCGCCGACCCGCGGGCGATCGCCGTGATCGGCGTTGCCGGACGCTTCCCCGAGGCCGACGGCCTCGACCGGCTGTGGCGGAACCTGACGGAGGGCCGCGACAGCATCACCGAGGTCCCGGCCGACCGCTGGGACGCCGAGGCCCTCTACGACGCCGACAAGACCCGCGTCGACCGCACCCACACCAAGTGGGGCGGATTCGTCGACGGCGTGGAGAACTTCGACGCCGCGCTCTTCAACATCTCGCCCCGCGAGGCGGGGATCGTCGACCCGCAGGCCAGGCTGTTCCTGGAGAGCTGCTGGGCGGCCCTCGACGACGCCGGCTACACCCCGGACCGTCTGGTGTCGGCCGCGGAGGACCCGGTGCACCGGCGCGACGTCGGCGTGTTCGTCGGCGCGATGTACGGCGAGTACCAGCTCCACGAGGCGGAGGAGCGGCTCAGGGGCAATCCCGTGCTGGCCAACAGCGCCTACTGGTCCATCGCCAACCGGGTGTCCTACTTCTTCGACTTCCAGGGCCCGAGCGTCGCCGTCGACACGGCCTGCTCCTCCGCGCTCACCGCCGTCCACCTGGCGGTCGAGTCGCTGCGGGCCGGCACGTCGCGGGTCGCGATCGCGGGCGGCGTCAACGTCCTCATCCACCCCAACAAGTACTTCATGCTCGGCCAGGGCAGGTTCGCCTCCAGCGACGGGCGCTGCCGCAGCTTCGGCGCCGGCGGCGACGGCTATGTGCCGGGCGAGGGCGTCGGAGCCGTGCTCCTCAAGCCGCTGCGGGACGCGCTGCGCGACGGCGACCACATCCACGCCGTGATTCGCGGCACCGCCGCCAACCACGGCGGCCGTACCAACGGCTACACCGTGCCCAACCCCCGCGCCCAGGCCGACCTGGTGACGAAGGCGCTGCGGGACGCCGGCCTGACCGCCCGCGACCTCGACTACATCGAGGCGCACGGCACCGGCACCGCGCTCGGCGACCCGATCGAGATCCGCGGACTCGCCTCGGCGTTCGCCCGGGACGGCATCAAGGGCCCGGGCAGCCTCCCGATCGGTTCGGTCAAGTCCAACGTCGGCCACCTGGAGTCGGCCGCCGGTTCGGTGGCGCTCGCCAAGGTGCTGCTCCAGCTGCGCCACCGCACCCTGGTGCCGTCGCTGCACGCCACCCCGCCCAACCCGGAGATCGACTTCGACGGGGTCCCGTTCAGCGTGCAGCAGCAGCTCGCGCCGTGGCGCACCCACGACGGCGCCGCGCGCCCGCTGCGGGCCGGGATCAGCTCGTTCGGTGCCGGCGGCGGCAACGCCCACCTGATCGTCGAGGAGGCACCCGCGCCCGCCCCGCGTCCGGCAACCGGCCGCCGGGAGCCGCAGGTACTGTTCCTGTCGGCCCGGACGGACACCGCGCTCGCCGCGTACGCCCGGGACCTGAGGGACCATCTGCTCCGGGCCCGTTCCGCCGGCGAGGAGCCCTCGGCGGCCGACGTCGCCTTCACCTTCGCGGTCGGGCGCGTCGACCTGGCCCGCCGCGCCGTCCTCCCGGCCGACTCGCTCGACCTGCTGCTCGCCGGTCTGGAAGCCCTGGCCGAAGGCCGGCCGCGGCCCGTCCCGCCGGCCGGCGAGGAGATCGCCGCCTGGCTCTCCGGCCGGCGCATCGACCGCGAGGCCGCCTGCGGTGCCGCGTCCGTCGGCCGCCGCATCCCCCTGCCGCACTACCCGTTCGAACGTGTCCGCTGCTGGTACGACCTGCAGATCGCCCACCTGCACCGGCAGGGCCTCGGCAGTGCCGGGCAGGAACCCGCGTTCGCCCGGGACCACTTGCGCGACTTCGGCCGGGCACCTTCCGACCGGCCGCAGGCCATGCCGAGTACCGCGCCGGCGCCGGCCGCCGTGCCCGTGTCGGCCGCCGAAGGCGCGCAGGTCTCCGCGCCCACGGGCGTACCCGCCCGGGCAGCGGTTCGCCCCGCCGTACCCGCGCCGACTGCCGTACCCACCCTGACCCTGCGCGGTGCGGCCGAGCCGGCCCGCCGGCCGGCAACCGACCCGATGGAGAAGCCACAGATGACCAGCGACCGCAAGATCTCGCTCCGGCCGCTCGCTCCGGCCACGGCCGCGACGAGGCCCGCTGCACCGGCGACCCCGGCGACCCCGGCGGCTCCCGCCGCCGTGCCCGCCCCGCCTGCCGCACCGGCCCCTGCCGCCGTCCCGGCGGGCCGTCAGGAGGAGATCGCCGAGGAGGTCGCCCGGCTGCTCGCCGGTGTGCTGTACCTCGAACCGGAGCGGCTCGACCCGGAGGAGACCTTCCTGACCCTGGGCGTCGACTCGATCCTCGGCGTGGAGTTCGTCGCTGCCGTGAACGCCGCCTACCCGGTCGGAGTCAAGGCGACCGCCCTGTACGATCACCCGACGCCGGCCGCGTTCGCCCGGCACATTGCCGAGTCGCTCGGCGCCCCCGCCCCGGCACCGGCCTTCGCTCCGGCCGTCCCGGCCGCTCCGGCCGTCCCGGCCGTGGCCGTCGACCCCGCCCCCGTCGCCCAGGCACTGCGCGAGGAGCTGGCGCGGACGCTGTACTGCGAGCCCGGCGACATCGACGACGAGGCGAGTTTCAACACCCTCGGCCTGGACTCGATCCTCGGCGTGGAGTTCGTGGCGTTCGTCAACCAGACCTACGGGCTGGACGAGAAGGCCGGCATCCTCTACGACCACCCCAGCCTGGCCGCGCTGAGCCGCCACGTCGCCGGACGCGCCGCCCCGGTCCCGGCCGCCGCCGCGGAGCCCGCCGCCCTCCCGCTGCCGGTGACCGGCGCCGGGGAGCCCTCCCAGGCGGACCTGGACGCGCTGCTCAGCGCCGTCCGCGACAACCGGCTGTCCATCGAGCAGGCGGTCACCCTGCTCACCCCGCGGCGCTGACCCCGCCCTCCCGCACCACCTCGACCGCCCGACCCGTACGAGAACCGAGGAACAGACACACCATGACCCCCGACGAGATATTCGCCGTCGTCCGCCGCAACCTGCTCGACGTGATCCCGGAGCTGACCGAGGCGCAGATCACGCTGGACCACAGCATGCGAGAGCTGGGCGCCAACTCCATCGACCGGATGGACGTGGTCATCGCCACCCAGGACGACCTCGGCGTCCGGGTGCCCGCCGAGCAGCTCACCCGCGCCAATGACCTGCGGTCCCTGGTCGCCGTGCTCAGCGAGCACGTGTGAGCGACGACGCGCCCGAGGCCCCGGCGCAGCCGGTGGCGGTCACCGCGGCGGCCGTTCTCGGTCCGCTCGGTGACCGGCTGGACGGCTTCACCGCCAACCTCCTGGCCGGACACAGTGCGGTGCGGATGCCGTCCGGGGACGGCACCGCGGACGGCGGCCCCCTGCCCGTCGCGGCGCTCGACGACTTCGTCCTCGCAGCGTGGGCCGAGCGCCACCTCGCCGGCAACGGCGAGACCGCCGCCCTGCTGCGGCGGGTCGCCGGCCGGGCCGCGATGCCGGCGAGGACCGCAGCCTGCGTGGCGCTGCGGGCCGTGCTGGACGCCGGCCTCGAACCCGGCGGCGCGTGGGGCGAGGAGACCGCACTGCTGGTCGCGGGCAGCAACCTCGCCCTCGCCCACCAGGCCGCCACCGTGCTCGGCCACCACAGCTCGCCGGGACGGCTGCGGGCCTCGTACGCGCTGACCCACCTCGACGTGGACGTGGTCGGCACCGTCAGCGAGGTCACCGGCGTCCGCGGCGAGGGCTGGACGGTGGGCGGCGCGTCCGCCAGCGGCACGATCGCACTGATCCAGGGCGCCCGGATGGTCGCCTCGGGATGGGCGCGCCGGGTCCTGGTGGTGGCGCCGGCCGCCGAGCTGTCCCCGGTCGAGGCGGAGGCGTTCCGCCGGACCGGGGCCATGGCCCACGAGGCGCTGCGCGGTACGCCGGAACGGATGTGCCGGCCGTTCGACCGCGCCCGCCAGGGGTTCGTCCGGGGCGAGGCCGCCGCGGCGGTGGTCCTGGAGTCCGCGGCCGCCGCACGGTCCCGCGGCACCGAGGTGCTCGCCGAGATCGCCGGTCACGGCCAGCGGCTGGACGCACGCCGGGGCACCGAGCCGGACGCCCGGGGCCAGGCCGCGGCGATGCGGGCGGCGCTCCGCTCGGCCGGCCTGACCGCGCAGGACGTCGACTACGTCAACGCGCACGGCACCGGTTCGGTCCTCGGCGACGAGGTGGAGGCCGCGTCGCTGCGCGAGGTGTTCGGCGAGCGCCCCTCGCTGCGGATCAACTCCACCAAACCGCTGACCGGGCACTGCCTGAGCGCCGCCGGGCTGGTCGAGGCCGTCGCCGTCATCGGCCAGCTGCGGGCCGGCAGCGTCCACCCCAATCCCAACCTGGAACACCCGGTGGACCCCGGACTGCCGCTGGCCGGCACCCGCGCCGAACGCCACCCGATGCGCACCGCCCTCAGCAACAGCTTCGCGTTCGGCGGCGTCAACGCCTCCGTCGTCCTGCGCCTGCCGGGCACCGCGCGCGCCGCGGCCGCGCCCATCCACCCGAACCCTGACCACACCTGACCTAGGGAGACCACCCCCATGAAGCCGGTCGGCATCGAAGCCATCAACGTCTACTGCGGAGAGACCTACGTCGACGTACCCACCCTGTTCGCGGCCCGGCAGCTCGACGACAGCCGCATCGACAACCTGATGATGGCCCGCAAGAGCGTCGCCCTGCACTGCGAGGACGCCGTCTCCTTCGCGGTCAACGCCGCCAAGCCCATCGTGGACGCGCTGTCCGAGGAGGAGCGCGGCCGCATCGAGCTCCTGATCGTCGGCACGGAGTCCGGCGTCGACTTCGGCAAGTCCCTCGCCACCTACGTCCACGACCACCTCGGACTGCCCCGCTCCTGCCGCCTGTTCGAGACCAAGCAGGCCTGCTACAGCGGCACGGCGGCGACACAGATGGCCGCGGCCGTGGTCGCCGCCAGCCCGTTCGACGGCGCCAAGGCCCTGGTGATCAGCAGCGACGTCGCCCGTCCCGTGCCGCACACCTACGTCGAGCCGAGCCAGGGCGCCGGCGCGGTCGCCATGCTGATCAGCGACGAGCCGGTCGTCGCCTCCTTCGACCGGGGCGCCAACGGCTTCCACAGCTACGAGGTGATGGACACCTGCCGCCCCGACCCGGAGGCGGAGGCCGGCGACGTCGACCTGTCGCTGCTCACCTACATCGACTGCCTCAAGAGCTCCTTCACCGACTACGCGCGCAAGGTCGAGGGCGCGGACCTCGTGGACAGCTTCGACCTGCTGGCCATGCACACGCCGTTCCCCGGCATGGTCAAGGGCGCGCACCGGGCCGTCCTGCGCAAGCTCAAGCGGATGTCCCCGCAGGCCGTCGAGGACGACTTCGCCGCCCGTCTGTCCGCGGCGGTCGAGTACCCGCGCCAGGTCGGCAACATCTACGCGGGCACCGTCTTCCTGGCGCTGGCCAGCACCATCGACAACGCCGTCATCGACCGGGAGCGCCGGGTCGGGATCTTCTCCTACGGCTCCGGGTGCAGTTCCGAGTTCTACAGCGCCGTCGTCACCCCCGAGTCGCAGCGCGCGGTCCGCGCCATGGGCATCCGCCAGGCCCTGGACGACCGCTACGAGCTGTCCGTGCCGGAGTACGACGAGCTGCTCACCGCCACCGCCGAGCTGAAGTTCGGCGCCCGCGACTTCACCTTCGACCTGGACCGCTTCCCGCAGATCACCAAGGCCCGCTTCGGCGGCGGCACGAGCCGCCCCCGACTGGTCCTGGAGGCCGTCCGCAACTACCACCGCGAGTACGTCTGGCTGGGGGACGGCCGATGAGCCACCCGGACGCCGTGCGCGTCGTCCGCGGCCGCGGGCTGCTGCGGGCCGTCCTCGACCGCCCCGAGCGGCGCAACCCGATCGACGCCGGACTGCTCACCTCGCTCGCCCGGGCCCTCGACCAGGCCGAGAGCGACCAGGACTGCCGGGTGTTCGTCCTGTCGTCGACGGGCGAGGACTTCTGCGCGGGCACCGACCTGTCCGGCGGCGACCCCGCTCCCGAGCCGCTGCCGGACGGCGCCGAACTGCCCTACTGGACGCTGCTGGAGCGGCTGACCCGCAGCCCGCTCGCCACCGTCGCCGTCGTCGACGGCCGGGCCACCGCGGGCGGGGTCGGCCTGGCCGCCGCCTGCGACCTCGTCCTGGCGGGGGAGCGGGCCCGCTTCCGGCTCACCGAGGTGCTGGCCGGGCTGGTCCCGGCGATGGCCCTGCCGTTCGTCGCCCGCCGGACCGGCGAGCAGCGGGCGTTCGCCGCGACCCTGCGCGCCGAGGAGTTCGACGCCGGCGCCGCCCACCGGGTCGGCCTCGCCGACCTGGCCGGCCCGCGCGCCGAGGACCTGCTGCCCCCGGTGCTGGCCGGACTCGGCAGGACCGACCGGAGCACCACCGCGGCGCTCAAGGAGTACCGCGCCCGGCTGTTCCCCCGGGACGCCCGCCTGGGCCACGACGCCTCGCGGCTGCTGATCGAGCGGTTCGCCGCACCGGGAACCGGGCAGCTGCTGGCGCGGCTGCGCGAGGCCGGAGCGGCGGCATGAGCCCGGTCACGGCGCGCACCGGCGCCGCCGACGACGTGGTCCACCTGTCCTGGCAGGGACCGGTGGCCGTGATCCGGATGGCCGACCACGAGGGCCGCAACACCTTCGGCCCGGCCCTCAGCCGCGGCCTCGTCGACGCCGTCGACCGGGCCGTCGCCGAGGAACGCACCCGCGTCCTGGTCGTCGAGGGCATGCCCGAGCTGTTCTGCGCCGGCGGGTCCCAGCGGGAGCTGGTCCACTTCGCCCGGGGCGACGGCAGCTTCGACACCGACGACTTCTTCCGGGTCCTCGCCCGCTGCCCGCTGCCCGTGGTGGCCGCGGTCCAGGGGCACGCGATCGGCGGCGGCCTGGTGCTGGCGCTCTACGCGGACCTCGCGGTGTTCAGCGAGCGGTCGGTGTACGCAGCCAACTTCATGCGCTACGGCTTCACCCCCGGCATGGGCGCGACCCACCTCCTGCCCGCCCGCTTCGGCCACCAGCTCGGCACCGAGATGCTCTACACCGCGCGCAACCACCGCGGCGCCGAGCTCCGCGAACGCGGGGCGCCGGTCAGGGTCGTGGCGCACGACGACGTGGCATCCACCGCTCACGCGCTGGCCGCCGGCATCGCGAACGCGCCGCGCGCCTCGCTGGAACTGCTCAAGCAGGACCTGGCCGCACCGCTGCTCGCCGCCACCGACGCGGCGATCGAGCGGGAGGCGGCCATGCACCGCACCACCTTCCGGCTGCCCGAGGTGATGGACCGCATCGTCGACGGCTACGGCGCCGCCGGCCTCCGACACCCCTGACC
Source organism: Streptomyces sp. CLCI03 (assembly GCF_053615355.1). Lineage (NCBI taxonomy): Bacteria > Bacillati > Actinomycetota > Actinomycetes > Kitasatosporales > Streptomycetaceae > Streptomyces > Streptomyces sp. CLCI03. The sequence continues at coordinate 110,894 of NZ_JBSIFU010000001.1, forward strand.
CGCCGCCGGCCGAGAGCCGGACCGCCGCCCGACCAGACCGACACCGCCGACGCGAGGACCGCGAGAACTGATGGACGCGAAAGAGATCCTGACCCGATTCAAGGACGGGGGCCTGGACCGGGCCGCCGCCCAGGCGCTGCTCGCCGGCCGGACCCCGGCGGCCGCACCGCGCCCGTCCGAGCCCGCAGCCGCGCCCACCCGGCCCGCTGTGCCCGCCGTGCCCGCAGTCGAGCCCGCCGCCGGGACGACCGTGGCCGCCGCGGGCACGGCCGGCCGGCCCGAGCCCGTCGCGGTGATCGGCTACAGCGCGCGCTTCCCCGGAGCCGCCGACGCGGACACGTTCTGGCAGCGGATCCTCGACGGCGACGACCTGGTCACCGAAGTGCCGCCGGAGCGCTGGCGCACCGAGGAGTTCTACGACCCGGACCCGGCCGCCGAGGGCCGTTCGGTCTCCCGCTGGGGCGCCTACGTCGCGGACGCCGACCGCTTCGACGCGGACTTCTTCCGGATGACTCCCCGCGAGGCCGAGCTGACCGACCCCCAGGCGCGCCTTTTCCTCCAGGAGGCGTGGCGAGCGCTGGAGCACGCGGGCCGGGACGCCCGCTCGCTCGCCGGAACCCGCTGCGGCGTCTACGCGGGCGTCATGCTCAACGACTACCAGGACCTGGTCGAGCGGGAGAGCCCGTACAAGCGGCTCCCCCAGGTGATGCAGGGCAACTCCAACTCGATCCTCGCCGCCCGGATCGCCTACCACCTGGACCTCAAGGGCCCCGCCGTCACGGTGGACACCGCCTGTTCGTCCTCGCTGACCGCGCTGCACCTGGCCTGCCAGTCACTGTGGCTCGGAGAGACCGACCTGACGGTGGTCGGCGGCGTCACTCTGTACCTGACCGAACTCCCGCACGTGTTCATGAGCGCGGCCGGGATGCTGTCCCCCAACGGGCGTTGCCGACCGTTCGACGCCGCCGCCGACGGCATCGTGCCGGGCGAGGGTTGCGCCGTCGTGGTGCTCAAGCCGCTGTCGAAGGCGCTCGCCGACGGCGACCCCGTGCACGCGGTGATCCGGGCGTCGGGGCTCAACCAGGACGGGCGCACCAACGGCATCACCGCCCCCAGCGCCCGCTCGCAGACCGCCCTGGTCCGCGACACGCTGCAGCGCTTCGCGGTGGACCCCGCCGGCATCGACTACGTCGAGTGCCACGGCACCGGCACCCCGCTCGGCGACCCGATCGAGGTCACCGCCCTCAACGAGGCGTTCGCCGGCGCCGGACTGGCGCCCGCCAGCGTGCCGATCGGATCGGTCAAGGGCAACATCGGCCACACCTCGGCCGCGGCCGGCCTGGCCGGGCTGCTGAAGGCGGCCGGCGTGGTGCGCACCGGGCTGGTCCCGCCGTCGCTGCACTACGCCCGGGCCAACCCGCAGATCCCCTTCGACCAGGGCCCGTTCACGGTTGCGGGGGAGCGCCGAGAGCTGGGCCGCCCCGACGGCGGCCGCCCCCGCCGGGCCACCGTCAGCTCCTTCGGCTTCAGCGGCACCAACGCCTACGTCGTCGTCGAGCAGGCCCCCGAGCAGGCCGCCCGTCCCGCCGGCGACGACGGTGCCCCGCCCGTCCTGGTCCCGCTGTCCGGCCGGCGCGCCGACGCGCCCGCCGCCCACGCCGCCGACCTCGCCCGCTGGCTGCGCGGCCCGGGCTCCGACGCGTCGCCCGCCGATGTCGCCCACACCCTGGCCGTCGCCCGCACCCACCACACGTACCGCTCCGCGCTGCTGGTCTCCGGCCGGGACGAACTGCTGGAGTCGCTGGACCTGCTCGCCGCCGGTTCGGCCGACCCGCGGCGCACCGACACCGCGCCCGACGCCGCCGCGCCCGACGCCGCCGTCCGCCGCGCCCAGGCCGCACTGCTGGCCCGGCTGGTGGAGCGGGCGGGCGAGAACCCCGGCCCGGTCGAGCTGGCGGCCCTGGCCAAGCTGTACACGCAGGGACACACGGTGGACTGGGCCGTGGTCAGCCCGCCCGCCCGGCACCGGCGGCTCTCCCTGCCCGCCTACCCCTTCGCCCCGCACCGCCACTACGTCGAACGCCCCGCCCCCGTCACACCCCCGACGCCTGCCGCCACTTCGGCGCTCGCCGAGGCGTCGCACGGGACTCCGGCCGAGCCGGCCGGCGCCCGCACCCCGCAGGAGGCCCTGGCCGACGTGCCGCTCACCGAACCGGTTCTGCACCGGCAGGAGTGGATCCCCGCCCCGCTCCCGGCCGCCGCACCTGCCCCCACGGCCCCGGTGCTCGTGCACGACCCGGCCGGCGACCTGGCGGCCGCACTCGCCGCCACCGGGCTCGACGTCCACCGGCTGGGCGGGGACCGGACCGCCGCCGAGGCGCTGCGGGCCACCGGCGCGCAGGCCGTCACCGTCGTGCTGCGGCTCACCCCTCCCGCGGACGGCGCCCCCGCGACCGCCGTGGACCTGGCGGCGTTCGAGGCCGCCCGCGCGGCGCTGGCCGTCCTGCGCACCCAGCAGCTCACCCTGCTGGCCGTCACCGCGGATCCCACCCGCGCCGACGCGGCCGGAGCGCTCGTCCAGACCCTCCGTCAGGAGAACCCCCGGCTCTCCGGCCGCGCGGTGCTGACCGCGGACGGCACGCCGGACGCGAGGCGGTTGCTCGCCGAGATCGCCGCGCCGGCCGCCGAGCACGGGCACCTGGCCGACCTCCGCTCCGCCCGGCGGCTGCGCCGGGTGCTGGTACCGGTTCCGCTGCCCGGCACCCGCCCCTTCGTGCGCCAGGACGGCGTGTACCTGGTCAGCGGCGGTGCGGGCGGCATCGGCCTGGCACTGGCCCGGCACCTGACGGACCGTCCGGGCACCCGCGTGGTGCTCTGCGGACGGACCGCGTGGGACGACCTCGCCGAAGCGACCCGCAGCGCCGTCTCCGGCAGCGACCGCCTGCGCTACGCCAGTGCCGACGTCACCGACCCCGAGGCCGCCGCCGCGCTCGTGGCCGAGGTCGTCCGGACCGAGGGCGCCCTGCACGGCGTCTTCCACGCCGCCGGCGTGGTGCGCGACGGCTACCTGGTGCGCAAGGACCCCCGGGACGTGGCCGACGTGCTGGCGCCCAAGATCCTCGGTGCGCGGGCGCTGGACGAGGCGACCGCGGCCCTCCCGCTGGACGCGTTCGTGCTGTTCTCCTCGGTGGCCGCGGTGACCGGCAACCTCGGCCAGAGCGACTACGCGTTCGCCAACGGCTTCCTCGACGGCTTCGCCACCCGCCGTGCCGGGCAGGTGGCGCGCGGCGAGCGGCACGGCAGGACGCTGTCCGTGCAGTGGCCGCTCTGGGACGTCCCCGGCATGAGCATTCCCGAGCCGGTCCTGGAAGTGGTGGCCCAGCACACCGGCATGGCGCCGCTGCCCGCAGCCGTCGGCCTCGCGGCTCTGGAACGCCTGCTGGCCGCCGACGGCCCCGAGGTCGTCTCGCTCTTTCACGGCGACGCGGCCACGTGGCGGGCCCACCTGGCCGCCCTCCACCTGGAGCGGCCGGCCGCGGCCGGCCAGGTGACGGCCGCCGCTCCCGCCGCTCCCGCCCCTTCCGACACCCCCGTCCTCGCGTCGGCCGATCCTGCTGCGGCGGATGACGGCCGGCGCGCCGAACTGGCCGACCGGGTCAGCCGGACGGTGGCCGACACCATCGGCCGCCCCGCGGGCAGCATCGGCGGTCACACCTCGCTCGAGTCGATGGGGCTGGACTCCGTCATGATCCGCACCCTCGCCTCCCGGCTCAGCGCCGAAGTGGCACCGGTCGGGCCGGAGATGCTCTTCGGCCTGCGCGACCTGGACGAACTGGTCGACCACCTGGTCGCCGCCCGGCCGGTCCCCGTAGCGGAACCGGCCACACCGGCGGTCCCGCCGGCACCCACCGCCACGGCGGCCACGGTCTTCGCACCGGTGGCTCCGGCGGACCCGGCCGTTGTCCCGGCCGCCCCGGCCGCCCTGCCCGTCCCCGCCGCCGCGCCGGCATCCGCCTCCCGTACGCTGCCGGCGCCGTCCGCCGATGACCGCTTCGCGATCATCGGCATCAGCGGCCGCTACCCGCAGGCGCCCGACCTGGACGCCTTCTGGCAGAACCTGCTGAACGGCAAGGACACCGCCTCCGACCTGCCCACCGACCGCTGGCCGGACGCCGCGGGCGTCAACGCCCGGGGCCACTTCCTCGAAGGCGTGGACGCGTTCGACCCGACGTTCTTCGGACTGTCCGCCCATGACGGGACCCTGCTCGACCCGCAGGAACGGCTGTTCCTGGAGGTCGCCTGGGAGGCGCTGGAGGATGCCGGATACACCGGCTCGCGTCTGCACGACCTCGTCGCGCCGGACGGCGAGCGCCGCAGCGTCGGCGTCTTCGCCGGGATCACCTCCAGCGACTACAAGCTGCTGGGCGCCGAGCGCTGGGCAGCCGGACACCGGGAGATGCCCTCCGGGCACTACTGGAGCCTGCCCAACCGGCTGTCCTACCTGCTGGACCTGCGCGGTCCGAGCCAGCCGGTCGACACCGCCTGCTCGTCCTCCCTGGTCGCGCTGCACCTCGCGCTCGACGCGCTCCGCCGCGGCGAGTGCGCGGCCGCTCTGGTCGGCGGGGTCAACCTGTACGTCCACCCCTCCCGGTTCCGGATGCTGCGCCGGTCCGGCTTCCTGGCCGAGGACGGCCTGTGCCGCAGCTTCGGCGCCGGCGGGGCCGGCTTCGGCCCGGGCGAGGGCGGCGGTGCCGTCGTGGTGAAACCGCTCGCCGTCGCCCTGGCCGACGGTGACACCGTGCACGCGGTGGTCCGCGGCAGCGCGGTCGCACACGGCGGGCGGACCAACGGCTTCACCGCGCCGAGCCCGTGGGCGCAGGCACGGGTGCTCCGTGCCGCGCTGCGGAACTCCGGCACCGACCCGGAGACCGTCAACGTGATCGAGGCGCACGGCACCGGGACGGAACTCGGCGACCCGGTCGAGCTGGCCGGCCTCCAGGACGCGTACGGCTCCGGCCGCGTGCCCTGCTCGCTGGGGTCGGTCAAGTCCGCGGTGGGGCACGGCGAGTCGGCGGCCGGCATCGCCGCGCTGACCAAGGTGGTCCTCCAACTGCGCCACGGCGAGCTGGTCCCCACCCTGCACGCCGACCCGGTCAACCCGGGCCTGCGCCTGGAGGACACCCGCTTCGTCCTCCAGCACACCCCGGGCCGCTGGGAGCGACTGACCGGCGCGGACGGCAGCCCGCTGCCGCGACGGGCGGGCATCAGCTCCTTCGGCGCCGGCGGAGTCAACGCCCACGTCATCGTCGAGGAGTACCTGCCTGAGCCGCACGGCCGCGCGGCCGCCGCCGAGCCGGGCCGCCCGGAACTGGTCCTGCTCTCCGCCCCGACGCGCGAGCACCTGGCGGCCACCGCCGACCGCCTCGCGCGCCGGCTGGAGGGCCCGGAGGCGCCCGCCGACCTGCGGGCGGTGGCGTACAGCCTGCGCACCGGCCGGTCCGCCATGGACTGTCGCCTCGCCGTGGTGGCGACCGACACCGCCGGCCTGGCGGCCGCGCTCGGCGCCTTCGCCCGCTCGGCCGACGCCGGCGAGGGGGAGTCCGCCGTGCGGTACGCCGACCTGCGGGACGGCCGCCGTGCCCATCGGGACCTGGACACGGTGCCCGAGACGACCGCGTTCCTCGCCGACCTGTGGCGCAACCGGCGCCTGCACCAGCTCGGCGAGCTCTGGCTGTCGGGCCTCGACATCGAGCGTGCCGCGCCCCGTGAGCCGGGCACCCGGCTGGTGCCGCTCCCCACGTCGGCGTTCCTGCGGCGCCGGCTCTGGATCACCGACCCGGTCACGGCGGACACCACGCCCACACCGGACCCTCTGCCCACACCGGACCCCCTGCCCGTACCGCTGTCCGCTCCGGCACCGGCCCCCGCCCCCCGGCCCGCGCCGACCACCGCCCCGGCCCCGGCAGCCGCGCCCGCCGCAGCGCCTGCCAGGTCCGGGGAAGCGGTGACCGAGCAGCTGTCGCGCCTCGTCGCGGGCTTCGTACCCGACGCGGCCGGGTCGGTCGACCCCGACCGCACCCTGCTCGAACACGGCATCGACTCGATCAACCTGATGAACCTGCGCTTCGAGATCACCGAGCGGTTCGGGCGGACCCTGCCGCTGCAGTTGCTCAGCGAGTCGACCGTCCCCGTGCTCGCCGCCCACCTGTCCGCCGACCGTGCCCACGACCGGGCCTGAACGAGAGAGTTGGCGCCACGCCATGACCATCCAGAACAACGCCGCCGACCGCTACCAGCCCTTCTCCCTCACCGAGGTCCAGGAGTCCTTCTACGTCGGCCGGACGGCGGGCGGACACGCCGGCGGCACCCAGATCCACCTGGAGTTCGAGGCGGACCACCTCGACCCGGCGCGGCTGCGGGAGAGCTGGAACCGCTGCGTCGCCGACACCGACATGCTCCGCGCCCACCTGCTGCCCGACGCCCGCCAGGCCGTCCTGGAGCAGGTGCCCGAGTACCGGTTCGAGGTCCGCGACCTCACCGCGGTCGGCCGCGACGAGTTGCGCGCCTCACTGGAGCGGATGCGCCGGGAGTCCGCCGCCGCCATCGACCCGCACCGCTGGCCGCTGTTCGCCCTCGCCGCCGCCGAACTGCCGGGCGGGCGCACCAGGGTGATGCTCACCGTCGAGGAGCTGATCGCCGACGGCCCGAGCGTTTCGCTGCTGGTCCAGGACTGGTACGCGCGCTACGCGTTCGGTGAGGAGCCCGGCGTCCCGGAGATCTCCTTCCGCGACTACGCGCTCGCCACCGGCGGCCGCCGCCCGTCCGAGGAGTCCCTCGCGTACTGGCGGGACAAGCTCGGGGCGGTGGACTTCGGCCGGCCGCTGCCGCTCGCCCGCCCGGACGCCGATCCGGCGGCCGCCGCCGACGGCGAGCACCGGCGCATGACGCTCCACCTGGACCGCGAGCAGTGGGACCGCGCCAAGGAGGCCGCCCGTGAGGCCCGGGCCACCCCGTCGGCGATGCTGCTTGCGCTGAACGCCGCTGCCGTCGGCACAGCCGGCAGCGGACCGCTCCCGCTGGTCCTCACCACCTACAACCGCCTCCCGCTCCACGCCGACGTGGCCCGCCTGGTCGGCCCGTTCCTGTCCACCTCGGTCTTCGTCGCCCCCGAGGCGGCCGGAACCCTGGGCGAGCTGCTCGGCGAGGTCAGCGGCCAGCTCTGGCGCGACCTGGAGCACGGCGACGTCAGCGGGGTGCGCGCGCTGCGCGAACGCGCCCGCACCGAGCCCGGCCGCCGGGCGGTCCCCGTGCCGGTCGTCTTCACCAGCCTGCTCGGCAGCGTCACCGACCGGCGCGCCGCCGACCCCGGCAACTGGGCCGCCCTGGTCGACGTCGACGCATCCGCCACCCGTACCTCCGGCGTCCAGCTCGAGATGTGCGTCCAGGAGCGTGCCGGGCAGCTCCACGTGTCCTGGGACTACCTGCCCGGGGCGCTGGACGGCGCCGAGGTGCGGGCCGCCTTCGAGCGGCTCGGAGCCCTGCTGCGCCGGGTCGCGGAGCTCGGCCCGGCCGTGTGGAACACCGGCCTGCCGGCCACCGCCGCGCCGGACGCCGGTACGGAGACAGCCGGCCGGGCGTCCTTCGGCACCGCCGGGCGACTGCCGCTGACCGAGGTGCAGTCGGCCTACCTGGTCGGCCGGCTCGGCACCCTCGGCGGCGCCACGGAGACCCGCGTCTACCAGGAGTTCCTTCTGGAGAACCACGATGTGGACACCCTGGAGGCGGCCTGGAACCGGCTGGTCGCCCACCACCCGATGCTGCGCGCGGCCGTCCACCAGGACGGCACCCTGGAAGTCGCCCCGGCCGTCCCCCACTACCGCATCACCCGGCACGACCTGACGGGTCTGCGACCGGCCGAAGGGCCGGCCGCCGACGGCGGGTCCCCGGTCGAGCGGGCGCTCGCCGACACCGCCGCCCGGCTGCGCGGCGGTACCTTCCCCCTGGGCAGCCGGCCGATGTACGCCCTGGAGGCCAGCATCCTCCCGGACGGCACCACCGTCCTGCACGTCGTCCTGGACGCGCTGCTCGCCGACGCGCGCTCCTTCGCCCTGCTCTTCGGCCAGCTGTTCGCGCTGCACGACGGCGACTCGTCGGTGCTGGACGAGCCCGCCGACCCGGGCCCGTACCTGCTCGGCCTCCCCGCACACGGCCAGGACGGTTCGGCGGAGGCCGCCCGGCTCGCCTGGCGGGAGAAGTTCGCCGCCCTGCCCGCAGGCCCCCCGCTCCCCGACCCGGCCCCGCAGGCCGCCCGGCTGCACCGCCGCACGGACCTCGGGTCCTGGCGGCGCCTCACCGAGCGGGCAGCCGCGATCGGCGTCCCGGCCGACATGGTGCTGCTGACTGCTTACACCGACGAGCTGCGCCGCACGTTCGGCCCGGAGCCGTTCACCGTGACCGTGGTCTCCTGGGACCGGCCCGCCGGCCTGGCCCACGCGGACCGCATGGTTGCCGACTTCACCCAGCTGGCCTGGGTGGTGGTCGACGACACGCTGCCGGCCGACTTCGCGCAGCGGGCCCGCGAGCTGTGGGGCCGGGTCCGCGCAGACCTGGAGCGCGGCGAGCTCCGGCCCGGCCTGGCCGAGCTGCGGGGCCGGGTCTTCCGCTCCGGCGGCAGGCTGCGGCTGCCGGTGGTCTTCACCCGGGTACCCGAGATCGATCCCGCCCTGCACCCGCGCGGCGTACGGCTGCGCGAGAGCCAGTCGCAGACCGCCCAGGTCGCGCTGGACCACGTCCCGCTGCTCGTCGGCGACGACCTGGTCGGCCAGTGGGACGCCGCCGAGGGCTGCCTCTCCGCCGACCGGATGGACACCATGTTCGAGGGCTACGCGCGCCGTACCCGCTCCTTCGTCGAGTCCGCCGGGTCCGCGGGGTCCGCCGGGTCCCCGGGGTCCGCCGGGTCTGCCGGGTCTGCCGGGTCCGCCGGGTCCGCCGGGTCCGCCGACGAGCTGTCGGCGACCATGACCGGCCTGCTCGCCGAGACGCTGTCCCGCCACCCCGACCGCCCGGCCGTCCACTGGGACGGGCGCGTCGTCGACTACCGCGAGCTCGACCACCGTACGGCCCGGCTGGCCCACCAGCTGATCGCCTCCGGGATCCGCCCGGGCGACCACGTCGCCGTACACATGAACCGCTCCGACGACCTGGTGGTCGCGCTGGTCGGCATCGTGCGCGCCGGAGCCGTCTACGTCCCCGTCGACCCGGCCAACCCGCCGGAGCGGGTGCGCTACCTGCTGGAGGACAGCGGCGCGCGCGTGGTGGTCGCCGACGCGGCGCTCGCAGCCGTACCGGCCGCCGCCGGCGCGGTCGTCCTCTGCCAGGACCGTGACGAGGACCGGGCGCTGCTGGCGTCCCGCCCGGTGACGCCGCCCCAGGTGGAGGTGGGCCCGGACGACCCCGTCTACACGATCTACACCTCGGGCACCACCGGCAAGCCCAAGGGCTGCCGCAACACCCACAGGGGCTTCGTCAACAGGGTTCGCTGGATGCAGGACCGCTTCCCGCTGGGCGCCGACGACCGGGTCGCCCAGAAGACCCCGTACGGCTTCGACGTCTCGGCCTGGGAGTTCTTCTGGCCGCTGCTGGCCGGGGCGTCCATCGTGGTCGCCCGGCCCGGCGGCCACGTCGACCCCGGCTATCTCGCCCGGCTGCTGCGCGAGGAGCGGGTGACGGTCGCCCACTTCGTGCCCTCCGTGCTCGGCCTGTTCCTGCGGGACCGGGCGGCGTCCGACTGCGCGTCGCTGCGGTACGTCTTCGCCAGCGGCGAGGCGCTTCCTGTCGCGACCATGAAGCGGTTCTTCCAGGTCCTGCCGGACGGCGCCGAGCTGCACAACCTGTACGGCCCGACCGAGGCCGCCATCGACGTGACCCACTGGGCGTGCCGTCCCGACTGGGACGAGCCCACCGTGCCCATCGGCCGGCCGATCGCCCGCACCCGCATCCACGTGGTGGACGAGCGGATGGCACGGGTCCCGGACGGCACGCCGGGCGAGATCGTCATCGGCGGGGCGGGCGTCGCCCTCGGCTACCACGGCCGGCCCGAGCTCACCGCCGAGCGCTTCGTGGCGTCGCCGTTCGCCGACGACCCGTCACCACGCCTGTACCGCACCGGCGACCTGGGACAGCTCGGCCCGGACGGCGAGATCAGGTACCTCGGCCGGATCGACGGCCAGTTCAAGCTCCGCGGCCTGAGGATCGAGCCGGAGGAGGTCGAGGCCGCGCTCACCGAGCTGCCCGGGGTGTCCGAGGCCCGGGTGCTCCCGGTCACCGACCCGGCCACGGGCGAGCAGATCCTGGCTGCGGTATGCGTCGAGGCCGACGGCACCCTGGCCCCGTCCGTCGGGCAGATGCGCCGCGACCTGGCCCGCTCCCTGCCGTCGTACCTCGTGCCGAGCAGCTTCCGGTTCGTGGACCGGCTGCCGCTGACGGCCAACGGCAAGCTCGACCGCCGGGCCGCCACGGCCCTCTTCGGCACCACCCCGCCTGCCGCTCCGGCTCCCGTTGCTCCGGCTCCCGTCGTTGTTCCGGATCCGGCTGCCGCCGCCCCCCGGCCACCCGCTCTCACCGGCCACCCGGCCCCCGCCATCGAGGAGGACCCCGTGTACGACCCCCGCAACGGACGACCCGACGAGGGAACCGCCGCGCTCGTCGGGGCGGCCGTCGCCGACTGCCTGCGGCTGGAGGTGGTCGACCCCGACGCCGACCTGTTCGACCTGGGCGCCACCTCGTTCACGATGATCCGGCTGGCCCAGGAGATCGAGCGGCTGACCGGTGTCGCCCTGTCCGTCGACGCCCTGATCAGCGGGCCGACCGTCACCGCGCTGCTGGCTGCCGTCCGCGCCGGCCGGGCCGCCGCCGACCGGACCGAGCCGGAGACGACCGGAGCGGCCGTCCCTCCCGGTCCGGAGGCGGACGTGGCGGCAGTGGCGGACCTGGCCGCCGGCCTGCTCGGCCTGGCGGAGGCCGACCCGGACACCGACCTGTTCGACCTGGGCGCGACCTCGTTCACGATGATCCGGCTGGCCCAGGAGCTCGCCGAGCGGTTCGGGGCGGACGTCCCGGTCGACGCCCTGATCCAGACCCCCACCGCCCGCGGCATCGCCGCGAGCCTGGCCCCCGCTTCCGCGCCCCAGGCGGCCGCCGCGCCGCGGGCAGCAGCATCCGCTGCCCGCACCGACATCCGGATCGCCCTCGACCCGCAGGCCAAGGCCGCGTTCAAGGAGGCCAGGGTCGCCGAGCGCCGGTTGCCCGGGTCGCTGGCCAGGCTGCCGTTCCCGGATCCCACCCCGCAGGACCGGCGGGCGTTCTACGACGCCTCGTCCTTCCGCGAGTTCGCCGACGGGCCACTGCCCGGCGACCGGCTCACCGAGCTGCTGGGCACCCTGGCCCGCGGCGAGCTCGACGGCCGGGCCAAGCACCGCTACCCGTCCGCAGGCGGTTTCTACCCGGTGCAGGTCTACCTGTACGTCAGGCCGGGGGCCGTGGAGGGCGTCGACGGCGGCCTCTACTACCTGCACCCGGGCGAGCGCGCCCTGGTGGCGATCGACCCGCAGGCCCGCTTCGGCACCGACGTCCACGTCTTCCACAACCGCGCCCTGGTGGACGCCTCCGCCTTCGGCGTCTTCCTGGTGTCCACCCCGGCGGCCATCGCGCCGGCGTACGGCGAGCGCAACGCCGGCCGGTTCTCGATGATCGAGGCGGGGCACGTCGCCCAGCTGCTGCTGACCGCCGGGCCCGAGCGCGGCCTCGGCATGTGCGCAGTGGGGGAGATGGACTTCGGCGCGGTGCGCGGGCACTTCGGCCTCCAGGACGACCAGGAACTGCTGGTCTCGCTGTGGGGCGGTGCCCTGTCCGGGCCGGCCGTGCTCCGCCGGGCCGAGCTGGTCGCCGCCGAGCGGCCTCAGGAGAGCGCGCCGGTGCCGTCCGGCCCGCGCCCGGTGGCCGTGGTCGGCTTCGCGGCCCGGCTGCCCGGGGCCGACGACCTGCGCGGGCTGGACGCGATGCTGGCGGCCGGCGACTGCGCTCTCGGCCCCGCCCCGGAGGAGCGCTGGGCCCCGCTCCGGAGCAACGCCCGGCGCGCCGGCGCTCGCGTCGGCGGCTACCTGCCCGACGTGACGGCCGTGGAGGTCGAGGAGTTCGGGCTCGCGGACGCCGAGGTGGCCGCCGTCGACCCGCAGGAGCGGCTGCTGCTGACGGTCACCCGACACTGCCTGGAGGATGCCGCGATCACCCCCGAGCGCCTGTCGCAGACCGGCCAGGTCGGTGTGTTCGTCGGGTCGATGTGGCAGGACCACGCGCTCCACGGGGTGGCGGCCCGGGCCGAGGGACGGACGGGCACCCACGCCACCCGCGGCGGACTCGCCCACCGCATGTCGCATGCGTTCGGCCTGACCGGCCCGAGCCTGGTGATCGACACCGGCTGCGTCTCCGGGCTCGCGGCCGTCGAGGCGGCCTTCCGGGCCGTCGCCGACGGCCGGTGCGAGGCCGCCGTCGCGGCCGGTAGCAACCTGGTGCTGCACCCGGACCACCTGGACGTGCTGTCCGAGCTGGGATTGGTCGCCGAGCAGGAGGACTCCTGCGCGTTCACCGACCGGGCCAGCGGCTGGCTGGTCGGGGAGGGCGTCGGCGCGGTCCTCCTCAAGCCCCTCGACCGTGCCCTGGAGGACGGCGACCCCGTCCACGCCGTGCTGCGCGGCGGCGCGCTCCTGCACTCGGGAACGACCCGCCAGTTCGGGATCCCGGACCCGCGCCGCCAGGAGCAGGTGATGCGGGCCGCGCTCGCCGACGCCCGGCTGACGGCCGGGGACATCGGCTACGTCGAGGCGGCGGCGGCCGGCGCGGCGCTGGCCGACGCGCTCGAGTTCACTGCGCTGGGACGGCTGTTCGGCGCCGCCGGCGTTGATGGCGGCGCTGACGTCGGGGGTGCGAGCGGAGCCGGGAACGGCGCCCGAGCGGGCCTCGGGCCCGTGCCGGTCGGCTCGGTCAAACCGAACACCGGCCACCTGGAGGCAGCCTCCGTCTTCGCCCAGCTCGGCAAGCTCATCGCCCAGTTCCGCCGGGACCGGCTCTACCCGACCCGACTCACCTCGGCCGCCAACCCGGCACTCGCCCCGTACCGCGGATCCGTGGCCGTGGCCGGCCCGTCCGCCGACCAGTGGCGCACCGCGCCCGGCGGCACCCGACGGGCCCTGGTGAACGGCTTCGCGGGCGGCGGATCGTACGGCAGCCTCGTGGTCGAGGAGCCGCCGGCCGCCGCGACCGCGGCACCGGCCGACGCCGACACGGCTGTCAGCGAGGGGACCGAGGTCCTCGTACTGTCCGCGGACAACCCGGAGAACCTGGCCCGCTGGGCCCGCTCCCTCGCGGAGGAACTGGACGCCGACCCCGGTCTCGACCTCGCCGCCGTCGCCCGTACGCTGCGGGAAGGACGCCGGGCACGCGCTGTCCGCGGGGCGGTGGCCGCCGACCGTGGCCGGGCTGCCGGGGCGCTGCGCACCCTCGCCGAGCGCGTGCTGCGCGACGGCACCGGCGCCACCGTCGAGGCCGCCCGGACGACGGCGGACCAGCAGGCGCTGACGGCGCTCTGGTCGGCCGGCGGCGAACTCCCGGTGCCCGCCACGTCCGCCGTGCCGCGCCGCCGGCCGCTGCCGCCGGTGCCGCTGTCCGTCCGCCGGGTACCGCTCCCGGTGCCTGCCGCCGCATCCGCGCGGCCGGAGAAGGAGCAGCGGCCGGACGGCCCGACCGGGACCGGGCCGACGCCGTTCGAGCGGATGGCCGGCATCGTCGCCCAGGAGACCGGGGCGGATCCGGACCGGCTCGCCCCCGCCGACGACCTGTTCGCGATGGGCGTCACCAGCCGCCAGCTGCTGCGGATCGCCGCCCGGGTGGCCGACGACGGAGGCAGCGAACTCCCCCTGGAGTCGCTCTTCACCGCCCCGGACCTCGCGGCCCTGGCCGAGCTCGCCTTTCCCATAGCCGTACCCGCCTGAACGCCCCCCGAGCAAGGAAGCCACGACGATGACCCGGATCTTTATGTTTCCCGGACAGGGAGCGCAGCGCGTCGGCATGGGCCGGACGCTTCTCGACCGCTTCCCCGACCTCGAACGCGAGGCCAGCGACACGCTCGGCTACAGCCTGCGCCGGCTGTGCCTGGAGGACCCCGAGGGCAGGCTCGGCAACACCCGCTACACCCAGCCCGCGATGTTCGCCGTGAACGCCCTCGCCCACCGCGCGGCCGTCGAGGACGGTGCCCGCCCCGACATCGCGATCGGTCACAGCCTGGGTGAGTACAACGCCCTGGAAGCCGCCGGGGTCTTCGGCTTCACCGACGGCCTGCGGCTGGTCGCGGCCCGCGCCGCGGCCATGGCCGAGGTGGGCGGCGGAGGGATGAGCGCGGTCGTCGGGCTCACCGAGACCAAGCTGCGCTTCCTGCTCCTGCGCGCCGGATTCGCAACGCTGGACCTCGCCAACCTCAACACCGCGAGCCAGACCGTCCTGGCCGGGCCGCTGGAGGACCTGGAGGAAGCAGGCCAGGTACTGGAGGACGCCGGCGCGCGCATGGTCCGCCGACTGGACGTCAGCGGCCCCTTCCACTCCCGGTACATGGCGCCCGCCGCCGCCGCGCTCGTCCCGCTGGTCCGGTCCGCCCGGCTCCGGCCACCGGCCTTCCCCGTGATCGCCAACCGCACCGCGCAGCCGTACCGCGCGGAGCTGGCCGCCGACCTGCTGCTCCAGCAGATCGACCACCCCGTGCGCTGGCACGAGACCGTCCGCACCCTGCTCGACGAGCCTGACGCGGTGTTCACCGAGATCGGCGAGAGCACCGTGCTGACCAGCATGGTCCGGCAGATCAAGCGGGACGCCGAGCCCGCCCGCGCGGCCCGCCCGCGCCAGGCCGTCGCCTGAAGCGACGCCACGCACCACACGAAGGAGACGCGATGACGAGCAACACCTTGAGGTTCCGCCCGCCGGCCGGAGCGGGCCACTGCCCCCGCCCGGTCCCGGGAGCGGCCCTGCGCCTGTTCCTGTTCCACCACGCCGGCGGCTCCCACCTGGTGTACCGCGACTGGATCACGCACTTCCCGGCCGACTGGGAGATCCACCTGCTGGACGCCCCCGGCCGAGGCCGACTGACCGACGTGCCGGCCTGCGCCGACGCCGAACGGCTGGTGGACTTCTTCCACGACGAGATCGTGCTCGCGATGGACCGCCCGTTCGCCTTCTTCGGCCACAGCATGGGCGGCCTGGCCGCCTACGAGCTCACCAACCGGCTGGCCGCCGAGGGGCTGCCGCTCCCCGCATGGCTCGGCCTGTCGGCCCGCGGCGCGCCGCGGCAGCCGCTCCCGACCGACAACCGCCACCGCATGCCCGACGCCGAACTCCGCCGGCACCTGGCACGGATGGGCGGCACCCCGCCCGAGGTCCTGGAAGACCCGGACATCTGGCAGCTGTTCGCTCCGATGATCCGCAACGACCTGCGGCTGGTGGAGACCTGGAGCCCGCGGCCGCACACGCCGCCGCTGTCCGTCCCGCTGTCCGTCTTCGGCGGCGCCGACGATGTGGTGGTCTCGCCCGAGCGGTTGGCCGCCTGGGAGCAGTACGCGCAACGGTTCCTCGGCCTCCACCTCTTCGACGGCGATCACTTCTACTTCCGCAGCCGCCCCGCCGAGATGGTCCGGCTGATCACCGAACAGGTCCGGACCGCGACGGCGGGCCGCCCGGCGACGGGAGCGGCGCGATGAGCGCGCGGGCGGCCGCAGGCGCACGGCGGCCCGCCGACGGCGAGGTCAGGCTCTGGGTGTGCGCCAACGACGACCTCGGGCCGGGCACCGCCACCGCCCTGGCCGGCCACTGGCTGGACGAGCACGAACAGGCGACCGCGGACCGGTTCATCTTCGAGCGGGACCGCCGCCAGTACCTCGTGGCACACGTCCTCGTGCGGCGCCTGCTCTCGCTGGAGACCGGTGTCCCCGAGGCGCTGATCGAGCTGCGCAGGTCCGAGCGTGGCCGGCCCTCCGTACGGCCGCCCGAGGGCGGCTGGCCCGCCGCACAGGGCCCGCTGGACTTCAACCTCTCGCACGCCCGCGGATACAACGCGATCGCGGTCGGCCGGGGACGCCGGGTCGGGGTCGACGTCGAACGGCTCGACCGGGTGAGCAGCCGCGCACTGGACGGGATCGCCGAGAGCTTCACCCCCGGCGAGCGCGTCCAGCTGGCCCGGACACCCGCTGAGGTGTACGACCGAACGGTGCTGCGCCTGTGGACGCTCAAGGAGGCCTACGCCAAGGCGCGCGGACTCGGCCTCGGACTGCCCTTCGACTCGTTCGGCTTCGTGCTGTCCGACAACGGCGGGGTGGCCGCGTTCGAACCGCCGGCCGACGACCCGTCGGGAACCTGGTGGTTGCTCGAACTCGAACCCGAGCCCGGGGTGCTGGTCTCCCTCGCGGTCGAGGACGGGGCCACCCCGATGACCGCGCTCAGGCTGCACACGGGCTTCCCCTGGCGGCCCTCCGCCCTGCGCGCGAGCATCCACCCCGGGAACCCCGTCCCGCTGCTCGCCCCCGGGACCCTCTCCGCCGCGCTCCCCCTCGCCGGGGCCGCGCCCCACCGAGCGCGCCCCACCGAACTCCAGAGGAGCGTCGCATGATCGCAACCGCACGGGCGGCGGACGCGACCGTCCATCTCGCGGCCGACTCCGTGACCAGGATCCGCGGCGACCGCACTGTCCTCAACGGCATCTCGCTGACCGTCTCGGCCGGCGAACGCCTCGGCCTCATCGGGGACAACGGCGTCGGCAAGTCCACCCTGCTCCGGGTTCTGGCCGGCCTCGACGCCCCGGACGGCGGCCGTGTCCGGGTCGGCCTCGGCGGAGGCACCCCCGGCTACCTCTCCCAGGAACCCGACCTGCCCGCCGACTGGGACCTCGCCCGCTGCCTGGCCGAGGCCCGCCGCGAGATCGACCGGATCGCGGCGCGGATGCACGAGGTCGAGCAGCTGATGGCCGCGGCCGAAGACACGGAGCCGGCCGCGCTCCTCGACGAGTACGCCGTGCTCCAGGAGGACTTCGAAGCCCGCGACGGCTGGCGCTTCGAGGCCAGGGCGTCCGAGGTCTTCCAGGCGCTCGGCCTGCACCGGCTGCCGTCCGAGCGGCCGGCCGGGCAGCTCTCCGGCGGTGAGCGGGCCCGGCTCGGTCTCGCCCTGCTCGTCCTCCAAGAGCCGCCCGCCCTGCTGCTGGACGAGCCCACCAACCACCTCGACGACGAGGCCGTCGAGTGGCTCGCGCGGTGGCTCCGCGAGTTCAGGGGACCCTGCCTGATCGCTTCCCACGACCGCGACCTGCTGGACGGCGCCGTCACCGGACTGCTGGACCTGGACGGACCGCGCGGGTCGGTGGTCCGATACGGCGGGACCTACCGCGACTACGCCGCCGCGCAGGCCGCCGCCCGGCGGCGCTGGGAGGCGGACTACGAGAACTGGACCGAGTCGCTCGCCGCCGCCCAGCTCCGGCTCAACCGCTCCGACCGGGCCGCCGGGCACTACCGGCCGCCCCGCGACAACGCCAAGATGAACTACGACCTGCGCGGCGCCGGAGCCCAGGCGGCGGTGGCACGCACCGCCCGCGCCGCCAAGGAGGAGATCAGGCGGCTCGAACTCCAGGCGGTGCCGCGGCCGCCCGCCCCGCTGAGCTTCACCGCGGTCGGCCTCGGCGACCGGGCGGGCCGGGGAGCCGCGGAGCCCGGGCAGGAGGCCGGCCCGCTGATCGAGCTCAGGGACGTCCGCACGGCCCAGGGCATCCGGCTGCCCGAACTCGCCCTGACCGGCACCGACCGGTTGGTGGTCGCGGGGCCGAACGGGGCGGGCAAGTCGACGCTGCTGCGGATTCTCGCGGGGGAGCTGGAGCCCGGATCCGGCACCGTCGCCACCCGTCCGGGCGTACGGGTCGGCCACTTGTCCCAGGAGAGCGAATACCCGGCCGGCCGGGTCCCGCTGCTGCGCACGCACGCACAGGTGATCGCCGCGACCGAGGACGAGGCGGCGGAGCAGTTGCTGGAGCTGGGCCTGTTCCGCCCGGCCGATCTCCAGGTACCCGTCGGCGCGCTGAGCGCCGGTCAGCGCAGGCGGCTCGACCTGGCCAGGCTGGTGGCGATGCGTCCGCACGTCCTGCTGCTGGACGAGCCCACCAACCATCTGAGCCTGCCGCTGATCGAAGACCTGCAGACGGCGCTGGACGAGTTCCCCGGCCCGGTGGTCACCGTCACGCACGACCGCCGGATGCGCAGGTCGGCGGGCCGGACGCTGCTGCTGGAGCGGGACTGAGCAGGCGCCGGTGCGGGCCTCGCGCGGGCCCGCACCGCCGGGGCGCCGGCTGGGGTCAGCGGGCGGCCGCTGTGCGGGCGGTGAGCTGGTCCATCCGGCGGGCCAGGTCCTCCTGCTCGCGGGTCAGGTTCTCCAACCGCCTCCGCAGTCGCGCCAGTTCGTCGCCGAGGTCGAGGACGACGGCCCCGCCCCGGGGAGCCGTCGATGCAGCCCGCTGACCAGCGGTGCCGGGCCGTGGCGGGAGGGAGCGGACCACCGGCGCCGCCGAGCGCGCCGCAGCGGGGGCCGGCTGCTCGCGGCCGGGGCTGAGGATCGACCGGACCCGTCGGCGCAGCGCCGCACCGGGCTCCACCCCGAGTTCATCGGCCAGACGCGTCCGGGCCCGCTCGTACGTGCCGAGCGCCTCCGCCTGCCGGCCGCAGCGGTGGAGGGCGACCATCAGCAGCTCGTAGAACCGCTCCCGCACCGGATTGTCACCGATGAGCTCCTCCAGCTCGCCGGTGATCTCGTGGTGCAGGCCCGCCCGCAGGCCGGCCTCGTAGAGCGTTTCCAGGGCGACCAGCCGGTTCTCCTCCAGCTGGGCGGCCTCCGCCAGGCAGATGTCCCCGCCGAGGCTGCCCTGCAACGCGGGCCCCCGCCACAGGGCGAGTGCCTGGCGCAGCAGGTGGACGGCCCGCTCGGGGTCGGTGGCGATCACGGCCCGGCCCTGGGCGCACAGCCGGTGGAACCTGCCGGCGTCGGTCGCGTCCGGCCCGGTGTGCAGCTGGTAGCCCAGCGCGTGGGTGTCGATCCGCTCCTGACCGGTCGATCCGGCGTCCTCCAACAGCTTCCTGAGCCGGGCGACGTGGGCCTGGAGGGCGTTGGCCGGGTTCGCCGGCGGGTGTTCGCCCCACAACTCGTCGATCAGGCGGTGGTACGACAGCAGATGGCCGGCCTTCACGACCAGGGCGCCGAGCAGGACGCGCTGCTTGGAGCCCGTGGGTACGATCCGCAGGCCGCGCCGCTCGTCGTGGATCTCTACAGGGCCGAGAATGCGGAACTGCATCTTTCCTCACCTATGCGTCCGGATGGGGTCGTGGGACGGGTGCCGGGGCGTCAGCGCAGGGAGTTCGGGTCAGCGAAACCGAGCGGGACGGCCGGGGTCCTGCCGCGGACCATGTCGGCGACGGCCTCGCCGATCCCGGTCGCGTGCTTGAAACCGTGGCTGTTGCACCCGCCCGCGACGATGATCCGCGGGTCGTGCCGCAGCGGGCCGAGGAGGAACTGGCCGTCGGGGGTGCGCGCGTACAGGTTGGCCGTCGCCCGCGAGGGGGTGTCGCCGAGGCCGGGCACGGCCGCCGGGAGGATGCGGGAGAGCACCGACCAGTCGGCGGGGGAGACCGAGCGGTCCATGTTCTCGGGGTCGACCACGCGGAAGTGGCGTCCGCCGTCCTCCAGCCCGAGCTTCACCTCGGTGCCGCCGGGCAGGGTGCCGTGGCCCCAGATCACGTTCCCGTCGGCGAGTTCGCGCATGAACACCGGCAGCCGCTCCAGGGTGAACCGCGGATCGGGCTCGGCCGGGGTGAACCAGGTCGTGGGCATGCGCAGCACGTCGAGGGGGAGCCCCGGCACCAGCTGGGACAGCCACGGGCCCGCGGCCACCACGAGCCGGGCAACACGGAGCGTCCGCAACGCGGTGCGCACCACGATGCCGTCGTTGCCGGGTTCGACCGCGGTGACCCGGGTGTCGGTGACCACCCGGGCCCCGGCCGCCCGCGCCGCGTCGACCGCGGCGGCGATGGTGTGCTCGGGGTAGGTCAGCCCGCCGGCCGGCTCCAGCACGCCCACATGGTCGTCCGGCAGCCCGGCATGCGCGGGGACCCGCTCGCGCATGCTCGCCGGGTCGAGCAGCTCGATGTCCAGCCGGTGCTCGCGGGCCGCCCGCAGCGCGCCGCCGACGATGCGCCCGTCCGGCGGGCCGATCAGCATGGCCCCGGTCCGCTCCATCAGCACCCGGCCGGTCTGCTCCTCCAGCTCGGCCCACAGCTCGCGCGAGCGCTGCGCGAGCGGGACCAGGTCCGGGTGCTCCAGGCAGGCGGTGCGGAACATGCGGCTCTCGCCGTACGAGGAACCGTGCACGTTGCCGATGCCGTGGCGGTCGATGCCGATGACGTCGACCCCCTGCCGGGCCAGCTGCCACAGGGCGCAGGCGCCCCAGGCGCCCAGCCCCACGACGGCGGCCTCGGCGTCCAGGCCGGTGGCTGTACGGGCCATGTCCCCTTCTCCTCTTCTCCTCGTGTCCGTCTCGTGTCGCGATGTGCCCTGGTGTGCCGCCCCGCCGGCGCGTGCTGCCGCCGGCGTGGCCCCTGGGTCCGGCTCAGCCCGCTGCCGGCACCGCGACGGCCTCCGCCCCGGCGGCCGCACCGGCCCGGCCGGTGAAGGAGGGGGCGACCTGCAGGGCGAACAGCTCCATGGCCCGCGCGGCCCGCTCGAACGGCAGGTGGCCGGGGCTGAACTGCAGGCTCAGGCACAGGTCCGACCCGTACTCGGCGGCGATCTCGCGGACCTGCTCGGTGACGTCCTGCGGGGTGCCGGCGAGGACCTTGCCGTCGGTGAGCGCCCGGTCGAAGTCGTAACCGCGGGCCTTCTCCACGAACCGCTCGTAGCCGGGGTACTGGCTGCTGCGGGTGTGCGCCCAGGACGAGACCGCCTCGGCCATCCGGGACACGTAGTTCTGCTCCTGCTCGCGGGCGTCCGCCAGCGCCAGATCGCGGTCCTCGGACACGTAGCAGGTGTACTTCACCTGGATCCGCCCGCCGCTCGGGTGCCCGGCCTCGGCGCGTGCCTGCCGGTAGCCCTCGATCATCTCCTTCAGGCCCTGACGGGTGGTCACCGAGGGCACGACCTGGAGGTGGTGGCCGGCCCGGCCGGCTGCCGCGCAGGAGTCCGGGCTGCTGGCGGAGGCGACGAACACCGGCGGGTGGGGCTGCTGGTAGGGGCGGGGGAAGCCGGTGAAGGGCCCGAACCGGTGGACGGCGCCCTCGAAGACCGTGTTCTCCTCGGTCCACAGCGCGATGCAGGCCGCGATGCCGTCGTCGAACCGGGAGCGGCTCTCCTCGATCGGCACGCCGAAGGCCTCGAACTCGTCGGGCAGGAAGGCCCGTCCGAAGCCGACGTCGAGGCGGCCGTGCGAGAGGTTGTCGAGCATCGCCAGGTTGGCGGCGAGCTTGACGGGGTGGGTGAAGGCGGCGATGACGGCGCCGGTCGCGAGCCGGATGCGGCTGGTCCGCGCGGCGGCGGCGGCCAAGAACGCCACCGGATCGGGACTGTAGCCGCCGTACGGGGAGCCGTAGTGCTCGACGATCTGTACGTGTTCATAGCCGAGCGACTCGGCCAGTTCGACCAGCCGAAGACTCTCGGCGTAATACTCGGCGGCAGTTTTCCGTTCCGGGTCCACGACCGGGAAGAAATTGACTCCGAATTCCATGACGACTCCGTCCGAAGGTTCGGTGCGGGGGCAGTGAGTAAATGGGGCGGGATGATCGGTGAATGCGCCCGGAGAGCAGAACGATATCCGGGCGGGCGGCCGCGGTCGCATGTTCGCGACCGCCCTCCCAGCGGGGTTCCAACGGCTCTCAAGCGAGCGTGGGGCGCGGCACTCCGCGCCGGGGGCGGGGGCGGCGGGGTCCGATCAGCGGGCTGCCGCGCGGTCGGCCGCAGACAGGGCCCGCCACCAGGCGTCCACCGTCGGCGTGGCGATGAGCTCGGGGAACGCGACCTCGATGCCGCTCTGCTGACAGAGGCTCACGACCTGCATGACCGCGATCGAGTGCAGGCCGTAGTCGACGAGGTCCTCGTCGTCGCCCGGCATCTCGTCGGCGGTCAGCCCCATGCTGTCGGCGATCAGGGAGCGCAGTCCTGCTTTGGTCATGAGCGGGTTCTCGGATTTAGTGTTCATGGCCAGGAAACGTAGCATCAGAAATGGCTCGGTGAAATCCCGTCGAAGGCCTCTGAATTTCCTGCTGGGACGGCATTGGCGAATCGCTTGAAACGCGCTTGAGGAACCGGCGCCGGCGCCCCGCCGACGGCTACCTTCTGCTTTCGGGAGGACGCTCCGCACCTGCGGCGGCCCCTGGAACACGGACACCGCGAACGTTGGGAGTGAGGATGGAACGGCGAGCACAGGGCTGGCCCGCATCCAGTGGGACCGCCGCGCTGCGGGTCCTGCCCGGCGGAGCCGGGCCGGCCCGGCCCCGCAGCAGCCGCCACACCCTCCTGCCCCCGCTCGCGGACCGGGCCGCGCCGCCGGCCGCGTACCCGTGGGCGCCGGCCCACGACGACCTCGTTCGGTCCGAGGAGCCCGCGCCCGACGGTGCGGACACCGTCCGGGTCTTCCTGCTGGGGCCCGACGCGCTCGCCCGGGCCGGCCTGCGCGCCCTGCTGGAGAGCCAGCCCGGGGTCGTGGTCGCGGCGGAGGGCGAACCCGGCCCCCGGGCCCTGGCAGACCTGAGGATCAGCTGCCCCGACGTCATGGTGCTCCACGGGGTGCCGGACCCGCAGCTGATCGGGTTGCCCGGAAGCCAGGACCCCGGCGGGACACCGCTGCTGGCCGTCGGCGGCCCGGAGCCGGCCGAACCCGGCCCCCATCTGAACGGCTGCCTCCCCGCGACGGTGACGCCCGCGGACCTCGCCGCCGCGGTGCGGATGGCCGCCGCCGGCTACCACCTGAGCCGTCGGCCGTCCCGGCGGACGGCCGACGACGGAGGATTCCGCCGCGCCGAGGTCTCCGACGTCGACCCCGACGAGCTGACGGCCCGGGAGAGCGAGGTGCTGGACCTGATCGCCCGCGGCCTGTCCAACGCGGAGATCGCCGGTGCGCTGATGCTCTCGGAGCACACCGTCAAGTCCCATGTGCAGAACCTGCTGGGCAAGCTCCGGTTGCGCAGCCGCGTCCAGGCGGTGGTCTACGCGTATGAGATCGGGCTGCGGCGAACCCGCTGACCGCCCGTCGGCCCCACCCGCTCACGTCAGGCGCGTCAGCCGTCCGTCAAGCACCCGGGTCAGCATGCAATTCGATCTCGTCGACCCCAGTGGTCGGCTGCGCCTGCCCCCGGCCCGTCGGGCCGCGGCGGCCGGCTCGACAGGAGGGGAAGAGATGAGTGGTGCCAAGGTCGCGTCCATGGCCCTCACCGATGCACAGCTCGGTGTCTGGTTCGCCCAGGCCAGGGACCCGCACAACACGGCGTTCAACACCGGCGAGTACGTCGAGCTGACGGGCCCGCTGGACGCCGGGCGGTTCACCGCTGCCGTGCGCGCCGCGGTCGAGGCCACCGAGTCCCTGCGCCTGCGCTTCCACACCCGCGCCGACGGCGAAGTGCGCCAGCGGGTCGTCCCCGCGGACGAGTCGGCCTGGGAGCTGCGCCACGTCGACGTCAGCGCCGAACCCGACCCCGAGGCCGCCGCCGACGACCTGATCCGCCGGCAGCTGGCCGCCCCGATGGCGGTCGACGCCGAAGGACCGCTGTTCGACCAGGTCCTGTTCACCCTCGGCCCCGGCCGCCACCGCTGGTTCCAGCAAGTCCACCACCTGCTGCTCGACGGCTACGGGCTGCGCCTGGTGGCCCGGCGCGTCGCCGACGCCTACAACGGCGCGGGCACGCCGGCCGAGGCCGACGACCTCGCCGCCCTGGTCGACGCCGAGAGTGCTTACCGTGCTTCGCGCGGCCACGCCCGCGACCGCGCGTACTGGCTCACCTCCTGGGCGGACCGCCCGGAGGCACCCACCCTGGGCACCGGTCCCGTCGCCCGGGGCGACGCCCCGGCGGCTGCCGAGGGCGGTGCCGTGCCGCTGCGCCGCACGGTGTTCCTGCCCGCGGCCGTCCAGGAGGGCCTCGACGCGCTCGCCCGCACCGCGCAGACCGGCTGGCAGGTGGCCGCTCTGGCCGCCGTCGCCCTCTACACCCGGCGCCTGACCGGCGCCGGGGAGGCCGTACTGGGGCTCCCGGTCACCAACCGGCGTTCGAGCAGAGCCCGCCGCACCCCCGCCATGCTCACCAACGTGCCGCCGCTGCGGGTGCCCGCCCGGCCCGACACCGACCTCACCGGCCTGGTCACCGAGGTCCGCGACCGGGTCGCCGAGGTGCTGCGGCACCAGGGCTACCCGTACGCCGAACTCCGCCGCGAACTGGGGCTGCTGGCGCAGGACCGCCCCCTGCACTCGATCGTCGCCAACATCATGCCGTTCGACCACGGCCTGGACTTCGAAGGCATCGAGGCGCAGGTCCACCCGGTGTCGACCGGCCCCGTCGAGGACCTCAAGTTCTCGGTGTACGAGCGTCCCGGCGGCGCCGGCCTGCGGATCGATGTCGAAGCCGACGCCCTGCGCCACCGTGAGGAGGAGGTCGCCGCCCACCTGGCCCGCTTCACCGCCCTGCTGCATTCCTTCGCCACCGCCGACCCCGCGCTGCCCGGCGGCCGGCTGGACGTCCTCGCCCCGGGCGAGCACGTGCAGGCCGCCGGCGAGGCGTTCGCGCCCGAGCCGTCCACCGACGAGCCGTCCACCGACGAGCCGTCCACCGACGAGCCGTCCGCCCACGAGCCGTCCACCCCGGACCGTCCCACCACGCTGCCCGCCCTGTTCGAGGCGCAGGCCGCCCGGACCCCGCAGGCCGTCGCCGTCGTCGACGGCCACCGGCAGCTCACCTACCGCGAACTCGACGCCAGGGCCAACCGCCTCGCCCACCTGCTCATGGCCCGCGGCGCCGGCCCCGAGCGTACCGTCGCGCTCGCCCTGCCCCGCTCCGCCGACCTGGTCGTCGCCCTGCTCGCGGTGGTCAAGACCGGCGCCGCCTACCTGCCGTTGGACCCGGACTACCCGGCCGAGCGGCTGGCGTCCATGCTGGCCGACGCCGGCCCGTCCGTGATCGTCGCGACGGCCGCCACCCCGGTCGTCGCCCCCGACCGCACGGCTCTGGTCCTCCTTGACGACGAGCCGCAGGCCGGCCTGCCCGACACCGCCCCGCGCACGAAGCACGACCCCCGCCACCCGGCCTACGTCATCTACACCTCCGGCTCCACCGGCCGGCCCAAGGGCGTGGTCGTCACCCACCACAACGTGGTGCGGCTGTTCACCGCCGCACAGCAGCACTTCGGCTTCGGCCCGTCAGACGTGTGGACGCTGTTCCATTCCTACGCCTTCGACTTCTCCGTGTGGGAGATCTGGGGCCCGCTGCTGCACGGCGGCCGCCTGGTCGTCGTCCCGTACTCCATCAGCCGTTCCCCCGGAGCCTTCCTCGACCTGCTGGCCGAGCACCGGGTCACGGTGCTCAACCAGACACCGTCCGCGTTCTACCAGCTGATCGAGGCCGACCGGGAGCGGCCGCGGCCCACTGCCCTGCCCGCCCTGCGGCACGTCGTCTTCGGCGGTGAGGCCCTGGACGCGCCCCGGCTGGAGGGCTGGTACGAGCGCCACGGCCACACTGCGTCGCTGTCCAACATGTACGGGATCACCGAGACCACCGTGCACGTCACCCACACCGCCCTCGACGGACCGGACGGCGCCCCCGGCTCCGTGGGCGCACCCCTCGCCGACCTCCGCGCCCACGTGCTGGACGGAGCGCTACGTCCCGCGCCGCCCGGCGTCACCGGCGAGCTGTACGTCGCGGGCCCCGGCCTCGCCCGCGGCTACCTCGGACTCCCCGCCCTCACCGCCGAGCGGTTCGTCGCCGACCCCTTCGCGCCCGCCGGCGACACCGGCGCACGCATGTACCGCACCGGCGACCTGGTCCGCCGCCGCGCCGACGGCACCCTGGAGTACGTCGGCCGCGCCGACCACCAGGTGAAGATCCGCGGGTTCCGCATCGAACTCGGCGAGATCGAGGCGGCGCTCGCCGCACTGCCGTCGGTGGCCCACGCCGCGGTGACCGCCCGCGAGGACACCCCGGGCGACCGGCGGCTCGCGGCGTACGCCGTCCCGGCCGACGGCGTCCCGGCCGACCCGGCCGCCTGGCGCCGCGAGCTCGCCGCCGTACTGCCCGCACACCAGCTGCCGGCCTCGTTCACCCCGCTCGACGCGATCCCGCTCACCGTCAACGGCAAGCTCGACCGTGCCGCCCTGCCCGCCCCCGCCCCCGGCCCCGCCGAGGCCGCGTCGCGGGCCACGCAGGCAGCCGCCGCCGGGCCGCTGGAAGAACTGCTGTGCCGCCTGTTCGCACGCATCCTGGGCGTGCCCGAAGTCGGACCGCGGAGCGACTTCTTCGCACTCGGCGGGCACTCGGTGATCGCCAACCGGCTGCTGTCCGCAGCCCGCAGCGAGCTCGGCGTCGAGCTGACCATCGAAGACCTCTTCGACCGGCCCACCCCCGCCGGCCTCGCCCGGCTCGCCCGGGGCGCCGACACCGCCCGCCCGCGACTGCGGCCCGCCGGCGACCCGGACGGACCGGCCGTCCTCTCGCCCGCCCAGCAGCGCATGTGGGTGATACGCGAGGTCGAGGGCCGCGCCCCGACGTACAACATGCCGCTGGCGTTGCGGCTCACCGGCGCACTGGACCGCGGCGCGATGCAAGCCGCCCTCGGCGACCTGATCGGCCGCCACGACACCCTGCGCACCATCTGCCCGGCCGGACCGGACGGCCCGCTGCCCCGGGTGCTGCCGCTCGACGACGTCCCGCCGTGGCTGACCGAGACCGAGGTGGCCGAATCGGATCTGGCGCAGGCCCTCACCTCGGCCGCGCGCGAACCGTTCGACCTCGACACGCAGATCCCGCTGCGCGCCCACCTGTTCACCCTGGCCCCCGGCGAGCACGTCCTGCTGCTGGTTCTGCACCACATCGCCGGGGACGGCTGGTCGCTGCGCCCGCTCTTCGGCGACCTCGCCGCCGCCTACGACGCCCGCTCCACGGGCACGGCACCCCGCCCGGAGCCGCTGCCCGTCACCTACCGGGACTTCGCGCTCTGGCAGCGCGAACTGCTCGGCGACGAGAGCGAGCCGGCCTCCCTGGGCGCCCGCCAGCTCGACCACTGGCACCACGCGCTGGCCGGCCTGCCCGACCAGCTCCAGCTCCCCTACGACCGCCCCCGCCCGCCGGTCGCCCGGCACCGCGGCGGCTCGGTGCCGCTGACCATCGGCCCCGCGCTGCACGCGCAGCTCGACGGGCTCGCCCGCACCGGCGGCGCCACCGTCCACATGGTCCTCCAAGCCGCCCTGGCCGCACTGCTCACCAGGCTCGGCGCCGGCACCGACGTCCCCATCGGCTGCCCCACCGCCGGCCGGGACGAGGAGGCCCTCGACGGGCTCGTCGGCTTCTTCGTCAACCCCGTCGTGGTCCGCGCCGACACCTCCGGCGACCCGGCCTTCGCCGAACTCCTCACTCGCGTACGCACCACCGCGCTGGCCGCCTACACCCACCAGGACGTGCCCTTCGACCGAGTGGTGGAGCGCCTTCAGCCGGCCCGCTCCGCCGCCCGGCACCCGCTTTTCCAGGTGGTGCTCTCGTACCAGGAGTCCGAGGCCCGGCCGCGGCTGGCCGGACTCGTCGTGCGTCGCGAACCGGTCGACTTCGGCGTCGCCAAGTTCGACCTCACCTTCAACCTGGTCGAGCACCGCGACGACGCGGGTGCCCCCGACGGCATCCACGGCGACCTCGAGTTCGACCTCGACCTGTTCGACCCCGCGACCGCGCAGGCCGTCGCCCGCCGGCTGCTGGCCCTGCTGGAGGCCGTCGCCGCCGGCCCCGAACTGCCGATCAGCCGGTTCGACCTGGTCGATGACGCCGAGCGGGCCATGCTGCGCCGGTGGAACGACACCGCCGCCCCGGTCCCGGACACCGGTCTCGCCGAGCTGTTCACCGCCCAGGCGCGCCGCACCCCCGACGCGACGGCCCTGGTGGCCGGCGACACCGAGCTGACCTACGCCCAGCTCGACGCCCGGGCCGGCGCCCTCGCCGCCCGGCTCACCGCCCTGGGCATCGGCCCGGAGTGCCCCGTCGCCGTGCTCCAGGAACGCTCCGCGGACCTGGTGGTGTCCCTCTTGGCCGTACTGCGGGCCGGCGGCTTCTACGTCCCGCTCAACCACCGGAACCCGGCCTCCCGGATGAGTCAGATCATGACCATGGCCGGGGCCCGGGTCCTGCTGACCGACCGGGCCGCACACGAAAGGCACCGCTGCCACGCATGGGCCGGGCAGGCCGAGGTGGTCGTCGTGGACGATCCCGCGCCCGCGTCGGCGCCCGCCCCCGCCGCGGTCGTCCCGGGCCACCCCGACCGGCTGGCGTACGTGATGTACACCTCCGGCTCCACCGGCACGCCCAAGGGCGTCGCCATCACCCACCGGGACGTCGCCGTGCTCGCCGCCGACCGCTGCTGGCGCACCGGCAACCAGCAGCGGGTACTGCTGCACTCCCCGTACTCGTTCGACACCTCCCAGTACGAGCTGTGGGTGCCGCTGCTGTCCGGCGGGACCGTCGTGGTCGCCCCGCCCGGGGACCTCGACACTGCCGCTCTCCGCGAGGCCCTCACGCGCGGACGGGTCACCGGCATGTGGCTCACCTCCGGGCTGTTCAACCTGCTCGCCGAGGAGAGCCCCGAATGCTTCCGCGGCGTGCGCGAGGTGTGGACCGGAGGTGACGTGGTCTCGCCCGCTGCCGTCACCCGGGTCCTGGCCGCCTCCCCGGACACGCTGGTCGTCGACGGCTACGGCCCGACCGAGACCACGACCTTCTCCACCCACCACTTCATGCGCGCCCCGTGGACCGAGGAGACCACCGTCCCGATCGGCAGCCCCCTCGACAACACCACCTGCCACGTCCTCGACCAGCGGCTTCGCCCCGTGCCGCCGGGAGTCACCGGCGAGCTCTACATCGGCGGCGCCCGTCTCGCCCGCGGCTACCTCGGCCGCCCCGACGCCACCGCCGAACGGTTCGTGGCCGACCCGTCCGGTACGCCCGGCGCACGCATGTACCGCACCGGCGACCTGGTGCGCCGCCGCGCCGACGGCATCCTGGAGTTCCTCGGCCGCGCCGACCACCAGGTCAAGGTCCGCGGCTTCCGCATCGAACTCGGCGAGATCGAGTCCGTCATCGGCCGCCACCCCACCGTCGCGCAGAGCGCCGTACTCGTACGCGAGGACCGCCCCGGCGACAAGCGGGTCACCGCCTACGTGGTGCCCGCCGCGGCAGCCGCGGCCGACGCCGGCGAACTGCGCCGGCACGTCGCCGCGTCCCTGCCCGACTACATGGTCCCGGCCGCCGTCGTGCTGCTGGACCGGCTGCCCCTGACCCCCAACGGCAAGCTCGACCGCCGGCAGCTGCCCGTCCCCGAGTTCGCCCCCGCAGGCGACCACCGGGCCCCTGCCGGCCCCCGCGAGGAACTGCTCGCCGGCCTGTTCGCCGGCGTCCTCGGCCTGGAGCAGGTCGGTACCCACGACAGCTTCTTCGACCTGGGCGGCGACAGCATCATGGCGATCCAGCTGGTCGGCCGCGCCCGCCGGTCCGGCCTGCTGCTCTCGCCCGCCCAGGTCTTCGAGCACAAGACCGTCGCCGCCCTGGCCGGCGTCGCCACCGCGGCGGCCGACAGCGGACCGGCCCCCGGCACCGCACCGGCGGACGACCGGGCCTGGGGCGAGGTACCGCTCACCCCGGTCATGCACTGGCTGCACGAACGCGGCGGCCCCGTCGAGGCGTTCAGCCAGTCCCTGCTCGTCCGGGTGCCGGCCGGGCTCGGCGAGCAGCGCCTGGCCACCGCCCTGCGCGCCCTCGCCGACCAGCACGACATGCTGCGCGCGGTCCTGTCCGCCGACCCGGACAGCGGTTGGCGGCTGCGCATCGAACCGCCCGGCGGCGGCAGCGCCGAAGCCTGGGCCCGCAGGGTCGACACCGCCGGCCACACCGACGACGCACTGCGCACCCTGATCGCCACCGAGGCGGCCGCCGCACGCAGCCGGCTCGACCCCTGGTCGGGCGTGATGGGACAGGCCGTCTGGTTCGACGCCGGCCAGAACCGGTCCGGACGCCTGCTGCTCACCCTCCACCACCTGGTGGTCGACGGCGTGTCCTGGCGCATCCTGCTGCCCGACCTGGAGGCCGCCTGGCAGGCAGCGACCGGGGACACCGCCCCGCGCCCGGCGCCCGCCGGCACCTCCTTCCGCAGCTGGGCCCGGCACCTGGCCGCCGAGGCCGCCCGTCCCGCCCGCCTCGCCGAACTCGACCTGTGGACCGGCCGCCTGGCCGCGCCCGCCCTGCCCGTCACCGACCGGCCGCTCGACCCCGCCCGGGACACCTCCGCCACCGCACGCAGCCTCACCCTGACCCTCCCGGCGGCCGCCACCGAACCCCTGCTCACCACCGTGCCCGCCACGTTCCACGCCAAGGTCGACGACGTCCTGCTCACCGCCTTCGCGCTGGCCGTCGCCGATTGGCGGGCCCGCCGCGGTCTCGGCGACGCGTCAGCCGTCCTGCTCGACCTGGAGGGCCACGGCCGCGAACCGGGCGACAGCGGCGCCGATCTGTCCCGTACCGTCGGCTGGTTCACCAGCCTCTACCCCGTACGCCTCGACGTCGGCCCGCTCGATCGCCGCGACGCCCTGTCCGGCGGCCCCGCGGCCGGACAGGCTGTCAAACGGGTCAAGGAACAGCTGCGGGAACTTCCCGACGGCGGCCTCGGCCATGGCCTCCTGCGCCACCTGAACGCCGAGACCGCGCCGCTCCTGGCCGCACTGCCGACGCCCGACATCGGCTTCAACTACCTGGGCCGCTTCCAGGAGCCGGACGGGCCGGACGCCGAATGGACCGTCACCCCCGACGCCGAATCCCTCGGTGAGGGCACCGACCCCCGACTGCCGATGGCCCACGGCGTCGAGCTGAACGCCCTCACTCTGGACGGCCCGGGCGGCCCCCGCCTGACCGCCACCTGGAGTTGGCCGCAGCACCTGCTCGACGAGGGCTCCGTACGCGACCTCGGACAGGGCTGGTTCCGCGCCCTCGAAGCCCTCACCGCCCACGCCGAGCGCCCCGACGCCGGCGGGCACACCCCGTCCGACTTCTCCCTGGTCTCCCTGAACCAGGCCCAGATCGACCGACTCGAAGCCATGTGGAAGGTTGCCCGATGATCCAGAACGGCCTCGCCGACTTCCTGCCGTTGTCGCCGCTTCAGGAGGGGCTCCTGTTCCAGGTCCAGTACGACCCGGACGGAGTGGACGTCTACAACGTCCAGATGGTCCTCGAACTGCGCGGCCCGCTCGACACGGACGGCCTGCGGGCCGCCGTCCAGGGCCTGCTGCGCCGCCACCCCAACCTGCGGGCCGGCTTCTGGCAGCAGGACATGGACCAGCCCGTCCAGTTCGTGCCGCACCACGTCGACCCCGAATGGCAGGAGCTCGACCTCACCGCCCTCGACCCGGCCGCCCGCGAGGACGCGCTCGCCCGGTTCGTCGCCGAGGACCGCGCCCGCCGCTTCGACCCCGCCCAGCCGCCGCTGCTGCGCCTGGGCCTGGCCGCGCTCGGCCCCGACCACCACACCCTCGTGCTGACCACCCACCACCTCCTGATGGACGGCTGGTCGATGCCGCTGATGGTGCGCGAGCTGTTCCAGCTGTACGAACGCGGCGGCGACGACCGCGGCATGCCCGCCGCACCCCCGTACCGCACCTACCTGGCCTGGCTGGCCGGACGTGACCAGGACGCCGCCCGCGAGGCGTGGCGCGGCTACCTGGCGGGCCTGGAAGCCCCGACCCTGGTCGGCCGGTCCGGCCGGACCGGCAGGGACACCACCGCCCCCTCGGAGCTGCCCGGCCAGCTCTGGTACGAGCTGGACGCCCCCGCGTCGGCCGCGCTGGCCGCCGCCGCCCGCTCCCGCGGCCTGACCCTGAACACGGTCGTGCAGGGCGCCTGGGCGGTTCTGGTCGGCCACCTGCTGGGCCGCGACGACGTGGTCCTCGGCGCGACCATGGCCAACCGCCCGCCGGAGATCCCCGGCATCGATTCCACCATCGGCATGTTCATCAACACCCTGCCGGTCCGCGTGGCACTGCGCCCCGCCGAGCCGTTCGCCGACCTGCTCGCCCGGGTCCAGCGCGAACAGGCCTCGCTCATCGACCACCGGCACATGTCGCTCGCCGAGATCCAGCGGACCGCCGGCCACGGCGAACTCTTCGACTCCGCAGTCGTGTTCGAGAACTATCCGCTGGACCCGACCGTCCTGCGCGCCGAGAGCCGCGGCCTGCGGCTGGCCGACTTCCAGGTCGGCGACGCCACCCACTTCGCCCTGACCCTGCTCGCCATCCCGGGCGAGCGGATCCGCTTCCGCCTCGACCACCGCGCCGACGCGCTGGACGCCGCCGGCGCCCGCACCCTGCTGGAGCGGCTGGAGCGGCTCCTCACCGGCTTCGCCGCCGACCCCGACCGCCCGGTGGGCAGGCTCGGACTGCTCTCCGACGCCGAACACCACCAGGTCGTCGAAGGCTGGAACGCGACCGGCCGCGCCGTGTCCGACCGCACCCTGCCCGAGCTGTTCGAGGAGCAGGCCGCCCGGACCCCGCGGGCCACTGCCCTCACCTTCGAGGGCCGCACCGTCGACTACGCCGACCTGAACGCCCGCGCCAACCGGCTCGCCCGCCGGCTGGCCGCCCGCGGCGCCGGACCGGAGCGGACCGTCGCGCTGCGCCTGCCCCGCTCCGTCGACCTGTACGTCGCCGTGCTGGCCGTGCTCAAGACCGGTGCCGCCTACCTGCCCATCGACCCCGAGTACCCGTCCGACCGGATCGCCGCCATGCTGGAGGACGCCCGTCCGGCCCTGGTCCTCACCGAGGACGACGTCGACGAAGACCTCTCCGGCATCCCCGACGGGAACCTGACCGACGCCGAGCGCACGGCGCCGCTGACCCCGGCCCACCCGGCGTACGTCATCTACACCTCCGGCTCCACCGGCCGCCCCAAGGCCGTCGTCATGCCCGGCGCCGCAGTCGTCAACCTGCTCGCCTGGCACCGCCGGGAGATCCCCGCCGACGCCGGCACCACCGTCGCACAGTTCGCCTCGCTCAGCTTCGACGTGGCCGCCCAGGAGATCCTCTCCGCCCTGCTGTACGGCGCCACCCTCGCCGTCCCCACCGACGCGGTGCGCCGGGACGCCGACGCGTTCGCCGCGTGGCTGGAGGAGTACCGGGTCAACGAGCTGTACGCGCCCAACCTGGTCGTCGAGGCGCTCGCCGAGGCCGCCGCCGAACAGGGCCGTATCCTGCCCGACCTGCGGCACATCGCCCAGGCCGGCGAGGCGCTCACCGCCGGCCCGCGCGTCCGCGACTTCTGCGCGGCCCTGCCCGGCCGGCGCCTGCACAACCACTACGGCCCCGCCGAGACCCACGTGATGACCGGCATCGAACTCCCGGTCGATCCGGGTGGGTGGCCGGAGCGGGTGCCGATCGGTGGTCCGGTGGACAATGCGCGGCTGTACGTGTTGGACGGGTTCTTGCGTCCGGTGCCGCCGGGTGTGGTGGGTGAGTTGTATCTCGCGGGTGCGGGTGTGGCCCGTGGTTATCTGAATCGTCCGGGGCTGACGGCGGAGCGTTTTGTCGCCGATCCGTTCGGTGGGCCGGGGACGCGTATGTACCGCACGGGTGATCTGGCGCGGTGGGCCGGGTCGGGTGTGCTGGAGTTCGCGGGCCGTGCGGATCATCAGGTGAAGGTCCGGGGTTTCCGGATCGAGCCGGGTGAGGTGGAGAGTGTGCTGGCGGCGCAGCCGGGGGTGGCCCGGGCTGTGGTGTTGGCGCGGGAGGACCGGCCGGGGAGCGGCGGCTGGTGGCCTATCTGGTTGCGGTGCCGGGTTCGGTGCCGGATCCGGGTGTGTTGCGTGAGGCTCTGGGTCGGGTGTTGCCGGCTTTCATGGTGCCGTCGTCGTTCGTGGTGTTGGATGCGTTGCCGTTGACGCCGAACGGGAAGCTGGACCGGGCGGCGCTGCCGGCGCCGGGCCGGTCGGTGGAGGGCCGCGGTGTGCCGCGCACGCCGCAGCAGGAGATTCTGGCGTCGTTGTTCGCGGAGGTTCTGGGGCTGTCGAAGGTCGGCATCCACGAGGACTTCTTCGATCTGGGCGGGCACTCGTTGCTCGCGACCCGGCTGACCAGCCGGATCCGTACCGTCCTGGGTGCCGAGATCGCGGTCCGTGACCTGTTCGAGGCACCCACCGTCGAGGCCCTCGCCGAAACCCTGGACGAGGCCCGCGAGGTCCGCCCCGCCCTGCGCGCCACCGACCGCCCCGCACACGTCCCGCTGTCCTTCGCCCAGCGGCGCCTGTGGTTCCTCAACCGCCTGGAAGGACCCAACTCCACCTACAACATCCCGCTCGCCCTGCGCCTGCGCGGCGAGCTGGACCGACCGGCGCTGCAACAGGCCCTCACCGACCTGACGCACCGCCACGAAAGCCTGCGCACCGTCTACCCGAGCGCCGACGGCCGGCCCTACCAGCACGTCCTCGCACCGCACGAGGCCGAGCCCGGCCTCGTCGTCGTCCCCGCCGACGAGGCCGGACTCGCCGAGATGCTGGCCGAGGCCGCCCGCCACGAGTTCGACGTCACCTCCGAACCGCCGCTGCGGGTCTCCCTGTTCACCCTCGCACCGGACGAGCACGTCCTGCTCCTGCTGCTGCACCACATCGCCGGCGACGGCTGGTCGCTCGCACCACTCACCCGCGACCTCACCCGCGCCTACACCGCCCGCCGGGACGGCGCCGCCCCCGACTGGGAGCCCCTCCCGGTCCAGTACGCCGACTACACCCTCTGGCAGCAGGAGATGCTCGGCTCGCCGGACGACCCCGACAGCCTCGGCGCCCGCCAGCTCGACCACTGGGCCCGGTCCCTGGCCGGCGCCCCCGAGCAACTGGAACTGCCCACCGACCACAACCGGCCGGCCGCCGCCGGCCACCACGGCCGCACCGTCCCCTTCCACCTGGAGCCCGAGCTGCACGAGCGGCTCAGCGCCCTGGCCAGGTCCTGCGACGCCAGCCTGTTCATGGTCCTGCACGCCGCGTTCGCCGCCCTGCTCACCAAGCACGGCGCCGGCACCGACATCCCGATCGGCAGCCCCATCGCCGGCCGCACCGACGAGGCCCTCGACGATCTGGTCGGGTTCTTCGTCAACACCCTGGTCCTGCGCACCGACACCTCCGGCGACCCGACCTTCCGCGAACTCGTGGCACGCACCCGCGCCACCGACCTGGCCGCGTACGCACACCAGGACCTGCCCTTCGAGAAGCTCGTCGAGACCCTCAACCCGCAGCGCTCGCTCGCCCGCAACCCGCTGTTCCAGGTACTGCTGGCCTTCCAGAGCATGCCCACGGCACAGCCCG
Organism: Streptomyces sp. CLCI03; assembly: GCF_053615355.1. NCBI lineage: Bacteria > Bacillati > Actinomycetota > Actinomycetes > Kitasatosporales > Streptomycetaceae > Streptomyces > Streptomyces sp. CLCI03. Next base: position 146,573 of record NZ_JBSIFU010000001.1, read on the forward strand.
TGCTGCCCGGCCTCGACGTCGTCCACGAGCCGGTCCGCGTCGGATTCGCCAAGTTCGACCTGGCCCTGGCCGTGGCCGAGGAACGGCACGCCGACGGCCGCCGGTCGCTGCGCGGCGACTGGGAGTTCAGCACCGACCTGTTCGAGCAGGCCACCGTGGAGGCCCTCGGGGCCAGGCTCACCGCCCTGCTGGCGTCGGTCGCCGCCGACCCCGACCAGCCGATCGGACGGGTGGGCATCCTCGACCCGGCCGAACGCCACCGCATCCTCCACACCTGGAACGACACCTCCCGCCCCGGCGCGGACGCCACCTGGCCGGAGCTGTTCCAGGCCCGCGCCGCCGAGCACCCCGACGCCGTCGCCCTGGTCCAGGAGGGCACCGAGACCGGCTACGCCGACCTGAACACCCGGGCCAACCGGCTCGCCCGGCTGCTCTGCGCACAGGGCATCGGCCCGGAGCAGGTGGTGGCCCTGTCGCTGCCCCGCTCCGCAGACCTGATCGTCTCCGTCCTCGCCGTGCTGAAGACCGGCGCCGCCTACCTGCCGGTCGATCCCGCCTACCCGGCCGAGCGGATCGCGTACCTGCTCCAGGACGGCGCCCCCGCGCTCGTCCTCACCCACACCTCCGTCGCGGCCGGCCTGCCCGGCGGCGTACCGCAGCTGCTGGTCGACCAGGTCGGCCTCGACGATGTCCCCGGACACGACCTCACCGACGCCGAGCGCACCACGCCCCTGCACCCGCTGCACCCCGCCTACGTCATCTACACCTCCGGCTCCACAGGCCTGCCCAAGGGCGTGCCCGTCCCGCACCGCAGCGTGGCGTCCGTTCTCGTCCCCCTGATCGAGGAGTTCGGCCTCGGCCCCGGCAGCAGGGTCCTGCAGTTCGCCTCGATCAGCTTCGATGCCGCCCTGTGGGAGATCACCCTCGCCCTGCTGTCCGGCGCCACCCTCGTGGTCGCACCCGCCGAGCAGCTTCAGCCCGGCCCCGCGCTGGCCGAGCTCGTCGCCCGGACCGGCACCACCTTCCTCACCCTCCCGCCCACCGCCCTCGCGGTCCTCGCCGACGATGCCCTGCCGGCCGGCGTGGACCTCGTCGTCGCCGGCGAGGCGACCTCCCCCGACCAAGTCGGACGCTGGTCCACCGGCCGCCGGATGACGAACGCCTACGGGCCCACCGAGGCCGCGGTCTGTACCACCATCAGCGCCCCCCTCACCGGCGCCGTCGTACCGCCGATCGGCCGGCCCGTCCCCAACGCCCGCGCGTACGTTCTCGACGCGCTGCTCCAGCCGGTACCGCCCGGAGTGGTCGGTGAGCTGTACCTGGCCGGCGGCGGCCTGGCCCGCGGCTACCGCAACCGGCCCGGCCTGACAGCGGAGCGGTTCGTCGCCGACCCGTTCGGTACGCCCGGCGCGCGCATGTACCGCACCGGCGACCTGGCGCGGTGGCGCCCCGACGGCGAGCTGGAGTTCGCCGGCCGCACCGACCACCAGGTGAAGATCCGCGGCTTCCGGATCGAGCCCGGCGAAGTCGAGGCCGCGCTCGCCACCCACCCGGCGGTCGAACGCGCCGCCGTCATCGCCGCCCGGCACGAGGACGACCGCCGCCTGGTCGCCTACCTGGTACCCGCCGGGGCCGGCACGCCGGCCGACGGCCGCGACCGGGGCCGCGAGCAGAGCCAGCTCGACAGCTGGCAGGAGACCTACGACGAGCACTACGGTGAGCTGACGGGCACTTTCGGCGACGACTTCGACGGCTGGAACAGCAGTTACACCAACACGGCCATCCCCGCCGCGGAGATGGCCGACTGGCGCGACGCCAGCGTGGACCGCATCCGCGCCCTGCGCCCGAGCCGGATCCTGGAGATCGGCTGCGGCTCGGGCCTGATCCTCGCGCCACTGGCCGGCGAGTGCGAGGCGTACTGGGGCACCGACATCTCCCCGGCCGTGGTGGCCCGCCTGCGCGGGCAGGTCGACCGCGTGCCCGGGCTCGCCGGGAAGGTCGAACTGCGAGCCCGGCCCGCACACGTACTCGACGGCCTGCCCCGCGGGTTCTTCGACACCATCGTGCTCAACTCCGTCGTGCAGTACTTCCCCAACGCCGACTACTTGGCGGACGTTCTCACCGGCGTCCTGGACCTCCTCGCCCCCGGCGGCTCGGTCTACATCGGCGACGTCCGCAACCACCGGCTGCTGGAGACCTTCCGCACCGCCGTCGAACTGCGCAGGGCCGGCGCCTTCGCCGACGACGGCGCCGTCCGCCGGGCCGTCGCCCAGAGCACCGCCGACGAGCCGGAGCTGCTGCTCGACCCCGACTTCTTCACGGTGTTCGCCGCGGCCGCGCCCGCGGTCACGGGCGTCGGCCTGGAGGTCCGCCGCAGCCGCCACCACAATGAGATGAGCCGCCACCGCTACGACGTGGTGCTCCGCACCGCCGTCCCCGCCGCCGTCCCCGCCGGCGTGGAGGAGACGCTCGACTGGGACGCCGACCTCACCGGCCCGGACGCCCTCGCCACGCTCCTGGAGCAGCGCCGGCCCGCGCGCCTGCGCGTCACCGCCGTCCCCAACCTTCGCCTCGCCCAGGAGAACCGGGCCCGCCTGGCACTCCAGGACGATGGCGCAGCCCTCGCCCTCGCCCGGCTGGACGAGCCGGCTCCCGCCGGCCTCCCGGACTGCGAGGACTTCCACGCCCTCGGCGAACGGCTCGGCTACCGCACCGCCGTCACCTGGTCCGACGGCCGCGACGGAGCCCTCGACGTGGTGTTCACACTGCCGGAACTGCCGGAACTGCCGGAGACGGGAGGGGACGCCGCACCCTACCGCTCGACCGCCCCGGCCGGCACCCCGCTCGCCACCCTGGCGAACGACCCCGGCCGCGCCCACAGCGGCGGCGAACTGGCTGCCGAGGTACGGGCCCACGCCGAGCGGATCCTCCCCGCCCACATGGTCCCCGCCGCGTTCGTCGTCCTCGACGACCTGCCGCTCACCCCCAACGGCAAGCTCGACCGCGCCGCGCTGCCCGCCCCCGACTGGGACGCCGACGCCGCCGGCCAGGCCCCGCGCAACCAGCGCGAGGAGATCCTCAGCACCCTGTTCGCCGAGGTCCTCGGCCTGCCCAAGGTCGGCATCGACCGGGACTTCTTCGCACTCGGCGGCCACTCGCTCCTCGCCACCCGGCTGCTCAGCCGGATCCGCGCCGTCCTCGGCACCGAACTGGCCGTACGCGACCTCTTCGAGGCGCCGACCGTCGCCGCCCTCGCCACCCTGCTCGGCAACGCCCTGGGCGTCCGCCCGCCGCTGCGCCCCATGGAGCGGACCGGCCCGCTGCCGCTGTCCTTCGCCCAGTACCGGCTGTGGTTCCTGCACCGCCTGGAAGGCCCGGGAGCGACCTACAACATCCCGATGAGCCTGCGGCTGACCGGCGAACTCGACGCCGCCGCGCTGGCCGAGGCGCTCGCCGACGTGACCGCCCGCCACGAGACCCTGCGCACCCTCTACCCGGAGACCGACGGAGTACCGCACCAGATGGTCCTCCCGCCCGGCGGGGCCCGCCCCGCCCTGCGCACGGTGGACACCACCGCGGCCGACGCGGACGCGCTGATGGCTGCCGAGGCCGGCATCGGCTTCGACCTCGCCGTCGAACTCCCGCTGCATGCCACGCTGTACCGGCTGGCACCGGACGAGCACGTCCTGCTGCTGGTGCTGCACCACATCGCCGGCGACGGCTGGTCGTGGCGGCCCCTCGCCCGCGACCTGTCCACGGCCTACGCGGCCCGCGTCGAGGGCCGCGCCCCGGACCACGCGCCGCTGCCCGTCCACTACGCGGACTACACCCTGTGGCAGCGCGACCTGCTCGGCGACGAACACGACCCCGACAGCCGGTACGCCCGCCAGCTCGCACACTGGACCGGCGCACTGGCCCAGCTGCCGGAGATGCTGGAACTCCCGCTGGACCACCCCCGCCCGGCCGTCATCAGCTACCGCGGCGACCACGTCCCGTTCACCGTGCCCACCGCACTGCACCGGCGGCTGCTCGCCCTCGCCGCCGACACCCGCGCCAGCCTCTTCATGGTGCTCCAGGCCGCCTTCGCCGAGCTGCTCACCAAGCACGGTGCCGGCACCGACATCCCGATCGGCAGCCCCATCGCCGGCCGCACCGACGAGGCCCTCGACGATCTGGTCGGGTTCTTCGTCAACACCCTGGTCCTGCGAACCGACACCTCCGGCGACCCGACCTTCCGCGAACTCGTCGAACGGGTCCGGGAGGGCGACCTGGCCGCCTACGCACACCAGGACCTGCCCTTCGAGAAGCTCGTCGAACGGCTCCGCCCGGAGCGCTCCCTCGCCCGCCACCCGCTGTTCCAGGTCATGCTGGCCTTCCTCAGCGACGGCGAGGCACAGCTCGACCTGCCCGGACTGCGTGCGACGCCGGCACCGGTCGGCGTCGGCATCGCCAAGTTCGACCTGCACCTGAGCATGGTCGAGCACCGCAGCGCCGACGGCGGCCCCGCCGGGATCCAGGCAGCCCTCGAATTCAGCACCGACCTCTTCGAGCGGTCCACCGCCGAGGCCGTCACCCGGCGCCTGCTGCACCTGCTGGAGCAGGTCACCGCCGACCCGGACCGCCCGCTGAGCGGCATCGACATCCTCGACCCGGCCGAGCGGCAACGCCTGCTGACGGACTGGAACACGACGAACGGAGCGCAGAACGATGAGTGCATACCGGCGATGCTTGAGCGCCAGGTGGCGCATACGCCGGATGGTGTGGCACTGGTGCACGAGGGCGATCGGCTGACCTACGCCGAGCTGAACGCCCGCGCCAACCGCCTGGCCCGCCGCCTGGTCGCCCGCGGCGCCGGACCGGAGCAGATCGTCGCCCTGGCCCTGCCCCGCTCCGTCGACCTCGTCGTCGCGCTGCTCGCCGTTCTCAAGACCGGCGCCGCCTACCTGCCCGTGGACACCGAATACCCTGCCGCGCGGATCACCCAGATGCTGGGCGACGCGGCACCGGTGTGCATCGTCACCGTGCCCGGAGCCTGCGACGGAGTGCCTGAGGGGCTCGACCGCCTCGACCCGTCCGACAGCACCGGACCGTCCGACGGCCACACCTTCGGCGGTGAACCCGCCGAGAGCGACCTGACCGACGCCGAGCGGACGGCGCCGCTGACCCCGGCCCACCCGGCGTACGTCATCTACACCTCCGGCTCCACCGGCCGCCCCAAGGCCGTCGTCATGCCCCACGCGGGCCTGGCCAACCTGCTGACCTGGCACGCCGCACGCTTCCCGGGCGGCCCGGGCGTGCGCACCGCCCAGTACACCGCCATCGGCTTCGACTTCTCCGTCCAGGAGATCCTCTCGCCGCTGGTCATGGGCAAGACCCTGGTCGTCCCGACGGACGCCGTGCGGCGCGACGCCGACGCGCTCGCCGCCTGGCTGGAGGAGTACCGGGTCAACGAGCTGTTCGCCCCCAACCTGGTCGTCGAGGCGCTCGCCGAGGCCGCCGCCGAACAGGGCCGTACCCTGTCCGACCTCACCGACATCTTCCAAGGCGGCGAGGCCCTCACCGCCGGCGAACAGGTTCGAGAGCTGTACCGGACGCTCCCCGGCCGACGCCTGCACAACGTCTACGGCCCGGCCGAGACCCACGCTGTCACCACCCACACCCTCCCGGTCGATCCGGGTGGGTGGCCGGAGCGGGTGCCGATCGGTGGTCCGGTGGACAATGCGCGGCTGTATGTGTTGGACGGGTTCTTGCGTCCGGTGCCGCCGGGTGTGGTGGGTGAGTTGTATCTCGCGGGTGCGGGTGTGGCCCGTGGTTATCTGAATCGTCCGGGGCTGACGGCGGAGCGTTTTGTCGCCGATCCGTTCGGTGGGCCGGGGACGCGTATGTACCGCACGGGTGATCTGGCGCGGTGGGCCGGGTCGGGTGTGCTGGAGTTCGCGGGCCGTGCGGATCATCAGGTGAAGGTCCGGGGTTTCCGGATCGAGCCGGGTGAGGTGGAGAGTGTGCTGGCGGCGCAGCCGGGGGTGGCCCGGGCTGTGGTGTTGGCGCGGGAGGACCGGCCGGGGGAGCGGCGGCTGGTGGCCTATCTGGTTGCGGTGCCGGGTTCGGTGCCGGATCCGGGTGTGTTGCGTGAGGCTCTGGGTCGGGTGTTGCCGGCTTTCATGGTGCCGTCGTCGTTCGTGGTGTTGGATGCGTTGCCGTTGACGCCGAACGGGAAGCTGGACCGGGCGGCGCTGCCGGCGCCGGGCCGGTCGGTGGAGGGCCGCGGTGTGCCGCGCACGCCGCAGCAGGAGATTCTGGCGTCGTTGTTCGCGGAGGTTCTGGGGCTGTCGAAGGTCGGCATCCACGAGGACTTCTTCGATCTGGGCGGGCACTCGTTGCTCGCGACCCGGCTGACCAGCCGGATCCGTACCGTCCTGGGTGCCGAGATCGCGGTCCGCGACCTGTTCGAGGCACCCACCGTCGAGGCCCTCGCCGATGTCCTTCAGCGGGGCGACCGTGGCCGGCGGCCCGCTCCCCGCGCCACCGACCGCCCCGAACACGTCCCGCTGTCCTTCGGACAGAACCGGCTGTGGTTCCTCAACCGGCTCGGCGGCCCCGACCCCAGCTACAACCTCCCGGTTGCGGTCCGCCTCACCGGCCCGCTCGACGAGGCCGCCCTCGGCGCCGCCCTCGCCGACGTCACCGCCCGGCACGAGAGCCTGCGTACCGTCTTCCCCGACCACGACGGCACGCCCTGGCAGCGGGTCCTCACCGGGGACGACGCCCGCCCCGCCCTCGCGGTACGGGCCACCACCGAGCAGGACCTCCCCGGCGACCTCGCCGCGGCGGCACGGCACGGCTTCGACCTCACCCGTGAACTGCCGCTGCGCGTGACCCTGTTCACCCTCGCACCGGACGAGCACGTCCTGCTCCTGCTGCTGCACCACATCGCCGGCGACGGCTGGTCGCTCGCCCCGCTGGGCCGCGACCTGACCCGCGCCTACCGGGCCCGGCTCGACGGCGGCGCACCCGACTGGGAGCCCCTCCCGGTCCAGTACGCCGACTACACCCTGTGGCAGCGCGAACTGCTCGGCGACGAGGACGCCCCGGACAGCCTGCTGCACCGCCAGCGCGACCACTGGAAGCAGACCCTGGCCGGGCTGCCGGAACAGCTCGATCTGCCCGCCGACCGGCCCCGCCCGGCCGTCGCCGGCAACCAGGGCGAAGCCATCCTGCGGACCCTCCCCGCCGATCTCCACCGGGACCTGCTGGCCCTGGCCCGGCAGAACGGCGCGAGCCTCTTCATGGTGCTCCAAGCCGGCCTCGCCGCCCTGCTCACCCGGGTCGGCGCCGGCACCGACATCCCGATCGGCACCCCGGTCGCGGGACGCACCGACGACGCGCTCGACGACCTCGTCGGACTGTTCATCAACACCCTGGTCCTGCGCACCGACACCTCCGGCGACCCGACCTTCCGCGATCTGATCGGCCGCGCCCGAAAGACGGCCCTGGCCGCCTACGCCCACCAGGACCTGCCCTTCGAACGGCTCGTGGAGGCCGTCCGCCCGGAGCGGTCGCTCGCTCACCACCCCTTGTTCCAGGTCCTCCTCGCCCTCCAGAACACCCCGGAGGGCGGCCTGTCGCTCCCCGGCGTGAGCGTCCGCGCCGAAATGGTCGACCTCGGCGCCGCCAAGTTCGACCTCACCTTCAACCTGGTCGAACGGCACGCCGAGGACGGCACCCCCGGCGGCATCGACGCCATGCTGGAGTACCGCACCGACCTGTTCGACCCGGCCACCGCCGAGGCGCTCGCCGACCGCCTGGTACGGCTGCTGGCGCACGCCGCCGCCGCACCGGACCGGCCGATCGGCCTCCTGCCGATCCTCGACGACGCCGAGCACGAGCGCGCGGTGACCGGCTGGAACGCCACCGCCCACCGGCCGGCCCGCTCTGCGGCGACCCTGACCGGCCTCTTCGCCGAGCAGGCCGCCCGCACCCCGGACGCCGTCGCTGTGGCAACGGGCTCCGAGCAGTTGACGTACCGCGAACTCGACACCCGGGCCAACCGGCTCGCGCACCGGCTGATCGCCGAGGGCGTCCGCCCGGAAACACCGGTGGCCGTCCTCCAGGAACGCTCCGCCGACCTGGTGGTCTCCACCCTCGCGGTGCTCAAGGCCGGCGGCGTCTACGTCCCCCTGCACACCGGACACCCTGCCGAGCGGATGCGCCAGGTGATCGCCCAGACCTGCGCCCCCCTGCTGCTCACCGACCGCGCCTCGCTGGACCGCCTGCCCGACCCGGGCACCCGCGGCCTGGTCGTCGACGCGCAGACCGCGGACGACGCGCAGACCGCGGACGCCGCCGGCGTCTGGCCCGGCCACGACCCCGGCGTCGCCGCCGCACCCGACCAGCTCGCCTACGTGATGTTCACCTCCGGTTCCACCGGCGTCCCCAAGGGCATCGGCATCACCCACGGCGACGCCGTCGACCTCGCCCTGGACCGCTGCTGGGAGCCCGGCCCCGACGCGCGGGTTCTGATGCACTCCCCGTACGCCTTCGACATCTCCACCTATGAACTGTGGAGCCCGCTGCTGTCCGGCGGCCGGATCGTCGTCGCCCCGCCCGGCAACCTGGACGCGGCCGTGCTGCGCCGGGTCGTGGCCGACGAGGGCGTCACCTCCCTCCTCCTGACGGCCGGCCTCTTCGGGGTCGTCGCCGACGAGGCGCCGGACGCCTTCGCCGGAGTCCCCCAGGTGTGGACCGGCGGCGACGTCGTACCGCCGACCGCCGTGCGACGCGTCCTGCAGCACTGCCCGGGCACCGTGGTCAAGGTGCTCTACGGCCCGACCGAGACCACCCTCGGCTGCACCTGGCACGCGTTCACCGACGCCGGCCGGGTCCCGGACCTCGTGCCGATCGGCCGTCCGCTGGACAACACCCGCGCCTACGTCCTGGATGCCCGGCTCCAGCCCGTCCCCCCCGGAGTCCCCGGCGAGCTGTACATCGCCGGCGCCGGCCTCGCCCGCGGCTACTGGGGAGAGCCCGGACGCACCGCGGAGCGCTTCGTCGCCGACCCGTTCGCCGACCGCTTCGACGACACGGGCTCCCGGATGTACCGCACCGGCGACCTGGCCCGCCACACCGCCGACGGCGTCATCGAGTTCCTCGGCCGCTCCGACGACCAGGTGAAGATCCGCGGCTTCCGGATCGAACCCGGCGAGGTGGAGAGCGCCCTCGCGCTGGACCCGGAAGTCGCCCGGGCCGCCGTTGTCGCCCGCGCCGACCGCTCCGGCAGCACCGCCCTGGTGGCGTACGTCCTGCCGGCCGACCCCGCCGCCGCACCCGACCCGGTCCGGCTCCGCGCCGACCTGGAGGCCAGGCTGCCCGACTACATGGTCCCCTCCGCGTTCGTGGTGCTGGACACCCTCCCGCTGACCCCCAACGGGAAGCTCGACCGGGACGCCCTGCCCGCACCGCAGTGGGCCGGCCCCGGCACCGGGCGGCTGCCCCGCGACCCCCGCGAGGAACTGCTCTGCGGCCTCTTCGCGGAGGTGCTCGGCCTCGAACGGGTCGGCATCGACGACGGCTTCTTCGAACTGGGCGGCCACTCCATGCTGGCGACCAGGCTGATGGGCCGTATCAACACCGTCCTCGGCACCGAGCTGACCGTACGCACCCTCTTCGAGGCCCCGACCGTGGCGGCGCTCGCCGCCCGCACCGACGGCCCGCAGACCACGGCCGACCCGCTGGGCGTCATCCTCCCCCTGCGGGCCGAGGGCACCCGGCCGCCGCTGTTCTGCCTGCACCCCGCCGGCGGATTCGGCTGGATCTACTCCGGCCTGCTGCGCCACCTCGACCGCGACCAGCCCGTGTACGCCGTCCAGGCCAGGGGACTCGCCCAGGACGAACCGCTTCCGCCGACCCTGGACGAGATGGCGCAGGACTACGCGGAACAGATCCGCAAGACCGCCCCGAACGGCCCCTACCAGCTGCTCGGTTGGTCCTTCGGCGGACTCCTCGCCCATGCCGTCGCGTCGCGGCTGGAAGCCGGGGGCGCCGAGGTGACCCTGCTCGCCGTCCTCGACGGCTACCCCGGCTCCTACGGCTCCGGCGAGCACCAGGTGGGCGAACAGGAGGTCATGGCGATCCTGCTGAACGCCGCCCAGGTCGACCGGACCGTACTCGGCGACGGCTCCCTCAGCCGCCCGGAGGTCATGTCCCTGCTGCGCGAGTCCGGCAGCGCCCTGGCCGGCCTGGACGAGGACACCGTCACCCGCATGGTCGCCGTCTTCCTCAACAACACCCGCCTCCTGGAGGGCTTCGTGCCCGGCCACTTCGGCGGCGACCTGGAGTTCTTCGCGGCCACCCGCGACCGCACCGACCCGACCCTGACGGCCGACCTGTGGCAGCCGCACATCGGCGGCCTCATCGACGAGCACCGCCTGGACACCGACCACGCCGGACTCGCCCGGGCCGACGCCCTCGCCGTGATCGGCCGCACCCTGGCCGCCCGGACGCCCCGGCCGGAGGCCGCGACGCCCCGATGAGTCCCGCCCCATCCACCCGAACGGAGACCCCCTTGCCTTCCACCCTCATCGCCGGCGCGGTGCCCGGCACCACTTCCCGCCCGCACACCCCGGACGTGGCCGACACCACCCTGACCGGCGACTTCGCCGCCGACCGCGACACAGCCACCGGCCTGCTGCGCACGCTCACCGCCCGCATCACCGAACTGCCGACCCGGGGCGAGCGGACCGAGCACCAGCAGCGCACCGCCGACACCCTCCACCGGGGCGCCCGCACCCTGCGCCGGGACTTCCTCGCCCGCCACGCGGAGCAGGTCTACACCGAGCTGACGGACGGCCACACCCGCCACCTCCGCCTGGACCGGCTCGCCGAACTGGCTGCCGACCGCTACCCGGGGCTGGTGCCCGGCCGCGACCTGCTGGCCGCCGACGGCCGGCTCGCCCAGCGCGACAAGGAAGGCTGGGAAATCGACCTCGGCATCTTCTTCCACGCCGTCCTCGACTCCCCCCGGGCCGGCTCCCACCTGCTGTGCACCATGCTGCGGCCCACCCCCGACGCCCTGGCCGCGCTCCCCGAGTACCGCCGCACCGGCCGGGCCGACCTGAAGCTCGCCACCGTCACCCGCCGCGACGGCATCGCCCACCTCGAGCTGTGCAACGACGCCTACCTCAACGCCGAGGACGACGCGGCCGTCGCCGCCCTGGAGACCGGCACCGACCTGGTGCTGCTCGACGAGGCGAGCCGGGTCGGAGTCCTGCGCGGCGCTCCCATGTCGCACTCGGCCTACCGCGGCCGACGGGTGTTCAGCGCCGGCATCAACCTCACCCACCTCTACCACGGCGAGATCTCCCTCCTCGGCTTCTTCCTGCGCCGCGAGATCGGCTACATCGCGAAGTTCACCCGCGGCCTGTGCCTGGACGGCGAGGCGGGCGGTGAGCGCTGGTGGCCACAGGCGGACAAGCCGTGGGTGGGCGCCGTCGATTCCTTCGCGATCGGCGGCGGCATGCAGATCCTGCCCACCCTCGACCGGGTGGTGGCCGCCGACGACTCGTGGTTCAGCCTGCCCGCCATGGAGGAGGGGCTCGTCCCCGGCGTCGCCAACCTGCGACTCACCGCACTGACAGGCAGCCGGCCCGCCCGCCGGATCGTCCTGTGGGGCCACCGGCTGCGCGCCGGTGACCCGGACGCGGCACTGCTCGTCGACGAGACCGCCCCGGCCGACGCCATGGACGCCGCCGTCGAGCGGGCCGCCCAGCACCTCGACAACCCCGCCGTCGCCGCCAACCGCCGCATGATGACCCTTGGTGAGGAGCCGCTGGACCTCTTCCGCCGCTACATGGCCGCCTACGCCCTCGAACAGTCCTACCGGCTGTACAGCCCGGACCTCATAGCCAACCTGGAGCGGACCTGGATCGGTCGCCGCGCCCGCAGCGGAGGTGGCCTGCGGTGACCGTACTCGAAGCGGCCACCGCCGCCCCGGCCCCTGCCGGTCCGGTCACCGCCGGTCCGGTCACCGCCGCCCCGGCCGCCGCCGGGGTGCCGCCCGACCGGCAGCTGCTCATGTACCGGGCCATGGTGGTCGGCCGCGCCTTCAACCGGCAGGCCACCGCCTTCAGCCGGCAGGGGCGGCTCGCCGTCTACCCCTCCTCCCGCGGCCAAGAAGCCTGCCAAGTGGGCTCGGCGCTCGCCGTCCGCCCCACCGACTGGCTGTTCCCCACCTACCGGGAGAGCGTCGCACTGCTCACCCGAGGGATCGACCCGGTGCAGGTGCTCACCCTCTTCCGGGGCGACCAGCACTGCGGATACGACCCGGTGACCGAGCACACCGCCCCCCAGTGCACCCCGCTGGCGACCCAGTGCCTGCACGCCGCCGGGCTGGCCGACGCCGCCCGCATGGCAGGCGACCCGATCGTGGCGCTCGCCTACATCGGCGACGGCGCCACCAGCGAGGGCGACTTCCACGAGGCGCTCAACTACGCCGCCGTCCGCCGCGCCCCCGTCGTCTTCCTGGTCCAGAACAACCAGTACGCGATCAGCGTCCCGCTCGCCAAGCAGACCGCGGCCCGCACCCTGGCCGACAAGGCCGCCGGCTACGGCATGCCCGGAGTGCGGATCGACGGCAACGACGTTCTCCAGGTGTACCGGGCCGTCCACGACGCCGCCGAACGGGCCCGGGCCGGCCACGGGCCGACCCTGATCGAGGCGGTCACCTACCGGATCGACGCGCACACCAACGCCGACGACGACACCCGCTACCGCCCCGCCGGGGAGGCCGACGCCTGGGCCGCCCAGGATCCGGTCGACCGCCTCGAACGGGACCTGCTGGCCGCCGGGGTGCTCGACCGCGCCGCCGCCGACGGGATCGCCGCGGCCGCCGACGCCTTCGCCGGCGAACTGAGCGCTCGCTTCTCGACGCCGCCGACGGGGGACCCGATGCAGATGTTCCGGCACGTGTACCACCACCTACCGCCCCACCTGCGCGAGCAGTCGGAGCGGCTGGCAGCCGAACTGGCCGCGGACGGACAGGGGGACTGATGTCCGAGATCACCATGGCCAAGGCGCTCAACACCGCCCTGCGCGACGCCCTGCGCGACGACCCCAGGACCATCCTGTTCGGCGAGGACATCGGTGCCCTCGGCGGCGTCTTCCGGATCACCGACGGGCTGGCCGCCGAATTCGGCGACGAACGCTGCTTCGACACCCCGCTCGCCGAATCGGCCATCCTGGGCACCGCCGTCGGCATGGCGATGTACGGCTACCGCCCGGTCGTCGAAATGCAGTTCGACGCCTTCGCCTACCCCGCCTTCGAACAGCTCGTCAGCCACGTCGCCAAACTGCGCAACCGCACGCGCGGCGCCATCGGCCTCCCCTTGACCATCCGCATCCCGTACGGCGGCGGCATCGGCGGCGTCGAGCACCACAGCGACTCCTCCGAGATCTACTACATGGCCACCCCCGGACTGACGGTCGTCACCCCGGCGACCGCGGCCGACGCGTACTCGCTGCTGCGTCGTTCCATAGCCTCCCCCGACCCCGTGGTCTTCCTCGAACCCAAGCGGCTGTACTGGCGCAAGGAGGCCCTCGGACTGCCGGTGGACACCGGCCCGCTCGGCTCGGCGGTCATAAGACGGCACGGCACCCATGCCACCCTCATCGCCTACGGCCCCGCGGTCACCACCGCGCTGGAAGCCGCCGAGGCCGCAGTCGAGCACGGCTGGGACCTCGAAGTCATCGACCTGCGGACCCTGATGCCGCTCGACGACGCGACGGTCTGCGCCAGCGTGCGCCGTACCGGACGCGCCGTCGTCGTCCACGAGGCGCACGGCTTCGCCGGCCCGGGCGCCGAGATCGCCGCCCGGATCACCGAACGCTGCTTCTACCACCTGGAAGCACCCGTGCGCCGCGTCACCGGATTCGACGTGCCGTACCCGCCGCCGCTGCTGGAGCGCCACTACCTGCCCGGCGTGGACCGGATCCTGGACGCGGTGGCGTCCCTGGAATGGGAGGCGGTCCCGGCATGAGCACCGAGGCCACCGCCACCTGGTTCCGCTGCCTGCGCCCCCGGCCGGCCGCCCGGATCAGGCTGCTGTGCTTCCCGCACGGCGGCGGCTCCTCCGCCGCCTTCCGCCAGTGGCACGCCCTCCTGCCCGACGACGTGGAACTGCACGCGGTCGAGTACCCCGGGCACGCCGACCGCCTCCTCGAACCACTCGTCGACGACCTCGCCCGGCTCGCCGACCGCGCCTGCGAGGCTGCACTGCCCCTGCTGGACCGGCCGTTCGCGCTCTACGGACACAGCCTCGGCGCCCTCGCCGCGTTCGAGACCGCCCGCCGGCTGGAGGCCCGCGGACACATCGCGGTCCGGATGACCGCCTCCGGGATGCCCGCACCACACATGGTGCGCCCCGGCACCGTCCACCTCGGCGACGACCGCGCCGTACTGGCAGAACTCGACCGCCTCGGCGGAGTACCGCCCGAAGTACTCGAACACCCGGACCTGCGCGAGCTCGTGCTGCGCACGGCCCGTGCCGACTACCGCCTGGCCGAGACCTACCGGACCGCGCCCGGCTCGGTCCTGCGGGCCCCGGTGACGACCCACCGGGGCCTGCAGGACCCCGAGCTGACCGGGGCCGAAGCGGCCGGCTGGCGGCTCGCGACCACCGCCGGAACCCTCCACCGGACCTTTCCCGGCGACCACTTCCACCCGGCCGCCGACCCGTACCCGGTCGTCGCCGACGTCCTGACCGGCCTGACCGGCCCCGGTGAGCCGGCCGGCGGCTCCACCACAGGACAACCGGCGGAGCGCTCACCCACCGCATCCGTGTCAACGGCGTCAGCGCGCTGACAGTGCCGCACCCGACCCTGTTGGCACGGCCCGGCCGGCCCGGAGCCCGGTCCACCGATCCGTCGACCCATCCGAGGAGAGTCATGACCAACCCGTTCGAGGACCCCGAGGCCACCTATCTCGTACTCGTCAACCACGAGGGCCAGTACTCGCTGTGGCCGTCGTTCGCCGAGGTTCCGGCCGGTTGGACGGTCACCGTCCAGGCCGCCGGACGGCAGGACGCGCTCGACCGGATCGCCGGACTCTGGACCGACATGCGGCCCAAGAGCCTGGTCGACGCCATGAACGGCACCTCCGCGTGAATGCCGCCCCCGGCCCGGCATCCGGACTCCTCGACCCGCCGCGTCCGTCGGCGTCGGCGCCGGCCGGGGGAGTCATGAGCACCGCCGACCTCCATGCGTCGGTGACCGATCCCGCACTGACCTCGATGACCCTGCTCAACGAGATCACCGGCCGGTACCCGCAGGCGGTGTCGTTCGCGGCGGGTCGCCCCTTCGAGGGCAGCTACCAGGTGGCCGCGCTCCACCGCTACCTGGAGACCTACACCCGCCACCTGGCAGGGCAGGGCCTCGACCCCGACCAGGTGACCAGCGCGCTGTTCCAGTACGGCCACACCAAGGGCATCATCAACGACCTGATCGCCCGCCACCTCGCGGTCGACGAGCAGCTGACGGTGGACCCGGCCTCGATCGTGGTCACCACCGGCTGCCAGGAAGCCATGGTCCTGGTGCTGCGCGCGCTGCGGCGCGACCCGCAGGACGTCGTGTTCGCCGCCGCCCCGACGTACGTCGGCTTCACCGGCGCCGCCCGGCTGGTCGAGATGCCGGTGCGGCAGGTCCGGGAGGGCCCCGGCGGCCTTGACCCCGACGACCTGGAGGACCAGATCCGCAGGGCTCGCGCCGCCGGCCTCACACCGCGCGCCTGCTACGTGATCCCCGACTTCGCCAACCCCGGCGGCGCCGCCATGCCGGTCGCCGACCGGGAGCGCCTGCTGCGGATCGCCGAGCGCGAGAACATCCTCCTGCTGGAGGACAACCCGTACTCGATGTTCCACGACGGAGCACCGCGCCGGCCCACACTCAAGTCGCTGGACCGCGGCGCCCGGGTGGTCTACTTCGGCTCGTTCGCCAAGACCGCCTTCCCCGGCGCCCGGATCGGCTACGTCATCGCCGACCAGCCCGTCCGGGAGGGCGGCGTCCTCGCCGACCAGCTGGCCAGACTCAAGAGCATGCTGACGCTCAACACCTCCTCCGTCGCGCAGGCCGCCATCGGCGGACTGCTGCTGGAACACGGGTGCAGCATGGAACGGGCCAGCGCACCCGCGGCGAACGTCTACCGGCGCAACCGGCACGCCCTGCTCGACGGCCTCGCACGCCGGTTCGGCGACCCGGAGCACGGCGTCCGCTGGAACACCCCGGCCGGCGGGTTGTTCGCCGTGGTCACCGTCCCCTTCCGTGCGGACGACGCGGCCCTCGACGACTCCGCGCGCCGCTTCGGCGTGCTGTGGACGCCGATGCACCACTTCTACGCCGGCACCGGTGGCACCGAGCAGCTGCGGCTGTCGTTCAGCGTGTTGACGCCGGCCGAGATCGACAGCGGCCTCGACCGGCTCGCCGCGTTCATCGCCGACCGGAGCCATTGATCCATCCCCCCAGGGCCCGCCCCGCACCCCCGTCGGGGCGGGCCCTTCTCCACGCCCTCGCCGATGCACTCCGCCGCCTCCGTGCCGCGCCGGCCCCCCTGTCAGCACTGTCAGCGCCGTGAGGGCGGCCCCCGGCAGACTCGTGACCGCACGTCACAGCGGTGACCCGGCAGGCCCGGAGTACGACGCTGCCCCCGAGGAAGCGGCAGCCGCGCTGCGGAGGTGTGCGTACAGCCGGTGGAGGCGAACCGCCCGCCGTCCCACGCCCCTGATTTCGATCCAGGAGAGACCTCAGATGACCCATGACCCCTCCGCAGGCGTGCTGACCGGGACGCGGGCGGCGGACGGCGCCCGCCGAACCTCCCTGACCGAGGAACAACTCGGCCTGCTGCTCCAGCACCGCGCCGATCCCGCCGCATCCCCGTACAACGTGCCGCTGGCACTCGACCTGCGCGGCCCCCTCGACCCCGCCGCACTGGAACGGGCACTCGGCACCCTGACGACCCGCCATCCCCTGCTCTCCGCCCGCGTCGTGGACGGCGCCGACGGCCTGCCCGAGCTGGAGATCCTGCCCGGCCGCACCCCGCGTCTGGAGCGCAGCACCGTCGCCCCCGCCTCCGACGGTGCCGAAGCCGCCGCGCTGCTGGCCGTCGCACGCCACGAACTGGACCTGGAACGGGACGGCGTCCTGCGGGCCCTGCTGCTGCGTCACGGCGCCGAGCACCACACCCTGCTGCTCGTCGTCCACCACCTCGTCGTGGACGGCGAGTCCACCGCGATCCTGCTCGCCGACCTCCTCGCCGCCTACAGGGAGGGCGAGGTCCCCGGCGAAGCCCCGGCCGACTTCGCGGACTACGTCGCCGACCGCGCCCGGCGCGCCGACACGGACACCACCGCCCTGGAGGAGTACTGGCGCCACCGCCTGGACGGTGCCGACGTCGACGTCGACTTCCCGCTGGACATCCCCGGCCGCGGCGACACGCCCGTAGGCCGCAGCGTGCCCGTCGAGCTGGACGCCGACCTGTCCGCCGAGATCGGCCGCTTCTCCCGTACCCACCGGGCCGGCCCGGCCGCCGTACTGCTCGCCGCCTACCTCAAGGCGCTCGGGACGTATGCGCGCCAGTCCGCCCCGACCGTGGCCGTCCCGCTGGGCGTCCGCAACGACCTGCGGTTCGAGCGCACCGTCGGCTATTTCGTCCGGACCCTGCTCGTCCGTTCCCCCGAGCAGGCCGGCCTGAGCGCGGCCGGCTTCGTGGCCCGCGTGCAGACCGAACTCGCCCGCGCCGTCGACCACTCCCAGCTGCCGTTCCCCAAGATCGCCCGCCTCGTTCCCGGCACCGACCCGGCGGACCCGCAGGTCTTCAACTGCACCTTCGTCCTGCACAGCTGGGCCGACTCCTCCGCAGCCGCCACCGAGGGCGTCGAACTGCCCGGCGGCCTGCGCGCCCGCTGGCGCCAGGACGTCCCCTCGCCCGGCCTCGGCCTGCTCACCCTCGAACTGTACGAGGGCGAGGGCCGGGTCCGCGGTCGCCTCAAGTACGACGCCTCCCGCATCGAGGCCGGCACCGCCGAGGCCTTCGCCGAGCATGTCACCACCCTCGCCCGGGAGATCGTCCGCGAGCCCGAGCGCCCGGTCACCGACCTGGCGGGCATCGGCCCGGCCGCCCGCGCCACCCTCGAACTGCTCAACGCCACCGACCACCCCATCCCCGACACCGACATCGACACCCTGCTGCGCCGCCGCACCGGGCAGCAGCCCGACCACGTCGCCGTCGAGTCCGGCGACCGTGCCTGGACCTACCGCGAGCTCGACGACCGCATCGACGCCTACGCGCAGGCCCTCACCGGCCGCGGGGTCGGCGCCGGCGACCGGGTCGGCACCATGCTGCCCCGCACCGACGAGGCCGTCGCCGCCATGCTCGCCGTACTCCGGATCGGCGCCGCGTACGTACCGGTCGACCCGGCCCACCCCGAGGCCCGCCGGCGCCACATCGTGGACAGCAGCGGCATGCGGACGGTACTGGTCACCGCCGACACCGAGGCGGCCTGCCCGCCCGGCCCCGTACCGGTCCGCCTGGAGACGCTCACCGCCGGCCCGTCCTCCGTGCCCCGAGGCGCCCCCACCGCCGACAGCGCCCTGCACGTCCTCTACACCTCCGGGTCCACCGGCCTGCCCAAGGGCGTGCAGCTCAGCCACCGGGCGCTGGCCACCGACGTCCTCGCCGCGATCCGCCACTTCGGCATCGGCCCCGACGACGCCATGCTGCTGAAGGCGCCGTTCACCTTCGACGTGAGCGCCCACGAGATGCTGGTCGCGCTGGTCGCCGGCGCCCGGCTGGTCATCGCCCCACCGGACGCCGAACGCGACCCCGACCTGCTCGCCCGGACGCTCGACCGGCACCGGGTCACCCTGCTCCACTTGGTTCCCTCCCAGCTGCGGCTGCTGCTGGAGGCCGAGGACTTCCCCGCCAACCGGAGCCTGCGCACCGTGGTCAGCACCGGCGAGTCGCTGCCCAACGAACTGCGCCGCGCCTTCGAAGCGGTCCACCCCGCCCGCCTGCACAACGCGTACGGTCCGACCGAGACCTCGTACTCGACCGTCTTCTCCTGGCCGCGCGGCGACGCGGGCTCGTGGACCGGCCGCGGCGAGGTGCCGATCGGCGTGCCCTTCGACAACATCCGCTGCCACGTCCTCGACGACGGGCAGCGGCTGCTGCCGCCCGGCGCGCCGGGCGAGCTGTGGATCGGCGGGGGGACGGTCTCCGACGGCTACCTCGGCGATCCCGACCGGACCGCCGACCGCTACCGCACCCTCGACCTCGGCGACGGCCGCCCCGGACGGGTCTACCGCACCGGCGACCTCGTCAGGCTGCTCCCGGACGGATCCCTCACCCACCTCGGGCGGTTCGACGACCAGGTGAAGATCAACGGCAACCGGGTCGAACTCGGCGAGGTGCGCGCCGCGCTGATGGCCGTCGACGGCGTCGAGGACGCCACCGTCCAGGTCGCCCGGCACGCCGCGGGCAGCCTGCAGATCACCGCCTACGTGGTGCCGCAAGGCCTGGACGCCGCAGCGGTGCGCCGGGACGTGAGCCGGGCACTGCCCTCGCACATGGTGCCGGTGCGGATCACGCCCGTGACCCGGATCCCCCTGCTGGCCAACGGGAAGACCGACCGCCAGGAGCTGGCCCGGCTCGCCGCCACGGCCGAGCCGTCCGATGCACAGGCCGTCGAAGCACAGGGGGCCGAAGCACCGGCCGCCACCGCGACGACCGTCTCCGTCGCCGCTGCGCAGACCTCCCCCTCCGGTGCCGTTCCGACGGCACCCACCGGTGCCCCGACGGCGTCCGCCCCCGCCGCGGTGACGCGGCCGGCCGTCCTGCCCAGGCTGCGCGCCGTCTGGGCCGACCTGCTGGGAGCCACCGAGGACAGCAGCCAGTTCTTCGAGGACGGCGGTGACTCCATCCTCGCCATGCAGCTGGTCTCCCGGATGCGGCGCGAGGGCTACACCCTGACGATGCGCGAGATCTACAAGCACCCGGTGCTCGCCGATCTCGCCGCCCATCTCGACTCCGGCGTGCCGCAGGGCCCCACCGCGGCAGCCGCCGCGCCTGCGGCCGCCGGCCCGGCCGGCGGACGGCCGCTCGCCCCCGTCCAGTCGTGGTTCTTCCGCCACATCAGGACCGATCTCCACCAGTGGAACCAGTCCGTCCTGCTGGAGCTCAACCGCCCGCTGGACGCCCCCGCGCTGCGCCTCGCCCTGCAGGCCGTCGTGGCCGCCCACCCCGCGCTCAGCGCCCGCTTCGAGCACGACGGCGCCACCGGCGACGGCAGGATGGCCGACGCGGCCCCCTTCGCCGCCTACCCGCCCCGCGAGGTGTTGTGGGAAAGGGAGTTCGGCGGTGAGGACGAGCTCGACCGGGTACTCGAAGAAGCCGAGGAGAGTCTTCGCCCCCTGGACGGCATCCACGTGCGGGCCGTCCTCGCCCGCGACCGGCGCGACGGCACCGGTCTGCTGCTGATCGCCGTCCACCACCTGGTCGTCGACGGGGTGTCCTGGCGCATCCTCCTGGAGGACCTGGAACACGCCCTCGACGCCCTCGCCGACGGCGCCCTGCCCGCTCTGCCCGCCGAGGCCTGGTCCTACGGCCAGTGGGTCGACGACCTGCCCGCCGTCGCCACCCGCCCGGGCGAGGCCGACCACTGGCTCGCCCTGGCCGAGCAGCGCAAGGCCGCCCGTACCCTGCTGCTGACCACCCCGGCCGCCGACGAGCAGGAGATCCGCCGCATCGAGTTCTCCCTCGATGCCGAAGCCACCCAGCAGCTCATCGGCCCGCTGCCGCGCCGCCTCGGCCTGTCCGTGCACGAGACGATGACCGGCGCGTTCGCCCAGGCCCTCGCCCGGTGGCGCGGCACCTCCACGGTCACCTTCGACGTCGAGACCCACGGCCGACACGGCCGCGACGACCTGTTCCGCACCGTCGGCTGGTTCACGGCCATCCACCCGGTGGTGATCAGTGCCGAACGCGCCCGGCAACCGGAGGAGTTCGTCACCGAGGCCGGCCGTGAGCTGGCCACCGTACCGCAGGGCGGCGTCGGCTTCGGCGCCTGCCGCGAGTACGAGCCCCGGCAGGCCGTGCGCGAAGCCCTGCGAGCCATGCCGCCCGCCCTGGTCTGCTTCAACTACTACGGCCAGGCCGACCAGCTCAGCCCCGCCGGCCGGTTCCGGATGTCGGGCCGTCCGATCCCCCGGGAGCACTCGGCGCGCTGCGAGCGCGTCTACGGCATCGAGGTCTACGGCATCGTCCACGACGGCCGCCTGCGGATGGGACTGACCTGGGTCCCCAGCCCCGCCGACGGCGTCGACGAGGTCGCCGTCGAGGCACTGGTCGCCCAGATGCGCTGGGTGCTCGCCACCCTCGCCGGCGCCGATCCCGACGCCGTCCTCGCCGGCGAGATCACGGCCCCCGGCCACGCCGCCCGGCCCGTCCGCACCGGCCGCACGACCCCGGCCGGACCGCGGCGCGAGAGCGTTCCGGTCACCGCCCAACAGCACGGCCTGCTCCTCGACGCCCTGGCCCACCAGGGCACCGGCCGCTACGTCGAACAGCTCCACTGGCGCTGGCACGGGCCCCTGGACACCGACCGCTTCACCGCGGCCTGGGAGGCGGTCTTCGCGCACGAGGCCGTGCTGCGCACCGCCTTCGACTGGCAGGCCGAACCACGGCTCGTCCTGCACGACGAGGGCCGGCCCGAGGTCGTCCGCCTCGCGCACGGCAGCGACGACTGGGACGACCTGCTCGAACGCGACCGGCTGCGCGGCTTCGACCTGCGCCGCCCCGGCCTGCTGCGCGCCACCCTGTTCGACGAGGCCGCCCCCGGCGACACGGAAACGGCATCCACCCGAGTCCTGCTGACCTTCCACCACGTCCTGCTGGACGGCTGGAGCGTCTCCCTGCTGATCCAGCAGTTCTACCGCGCCTACCTGGAGGGCGGCACCCTGTCCGAAACCGGCACGCGCCGTCCCGACTTCCGGGACTACTCGCGCTGGCTGCACGCCCAGGACACCGGCCCGGCCCGCGAGTACTGGTCCGCAGCCGTACCCGCGGGACCGCTCGCGGTACGCCCCGCCCTGCCGGGCGAACCGACCGGGCAGCAGGGCTCCGGCCGCGCCCAGACCCGGCTGACGCCGGCCGAGGCCGACCGCCTGCGCCGCTGGGCGGCATCCCACGCAGCCACCGAGAGCAGCGCGCTCAACACCGCCTGGGCCCTGCTGCTCAGCCGCGCCTGCGGCAGCACCGGACCCGTCCGGGTCGGCTTCGGAGTGACCGTCTCCGGACGCGGCATCCCGCTCGACGGCGTCGAACGCCTCCCCGGCCTGCTGATGAACTCCCTGCCCATGACCGTCGAGGTCGACCCCGCGGCGACCGTCCCCGGCCTCCTCGCCGGCCTGCGCGACCAGGCCCTGGACATGGCCTCCTACGAGTGGGTGTCCACCGGCCAGATCCACGAGTGGAGCGGCCGCGGAGCCGGCGAGAAGCTCGTCGAGAGCCTCCTCGTCCTGGAGAACTACCCGCGCTCCCAGGACGGCCTGGAGAACGACCTCGCCGACCAGGGCATCCGGGTCGAACTCCCCGACGCCGCCGGTTCGGAGACCGCCTTCCCCGTCGCCCTGCTCGCCTACCGCGACACGGACGGCAGCCTCGTGCTGGCCGCCGTCCACGACCGGTCCCGCCTGGCCGACGCCGAAGCCGCCACTCTGGTCGAGCTGTGCGCCCGGCTGCTGCGCGACCTCCCGGTGACCGGCGACGACCTCACCACCGTCGCCGATCTCCTGGAGACCATCCCCGACGACGCCCTGCCCATGATGGCCGACCGACCCGTGGGCGACCGCGCCGACGACGCCGCCTCCTGGCCCGAGGGCCCCGACACCCAACTCCTGCGGGACGCCTGGCAGGCCGTCCTCGGCACCGCGGACGTCGCCACCGGCGACCACTTCTTCGAGGCCGGCGGCCACTCGCTGCTCGCGATGAAACTGCTGCGCGAGATCGCCGAACGCACCGGCCGCACCCTGCGCCTGGACGATCTGCTCGCATACCCCACGGCCGGGGCCCTGGCCCGGCTGCTGGCCGACGGCCCGGGCACCGGCGAGGGGGGCGTACTCGTACCGCTGCGCGAGGCCGCCGACCCGGACGCCGGAACCGTCTACCTGGTCCACCCCCCGGGCGGGCAGGTCGCCTGCTACGCCCAGCTCGCCCAGAGCTACCCGGGCCCCGAAGCCCTCACCGGCATCCGCGACCCGCGCGTCGACCAGGCCGAGCCGGAGCACCTGACGACCGAGCAACTCGCCGGAATCTACCTGGAGGCGCTGCTCCCGGTCCTGGAGAGCGGCCGGCGGGTCGTGCTCGGCGGCTTCTCCGGAGGCGGAGTCATCGCCTACGAGATCGCCCAGCGGATCACCGCCGACGGCTGGCAGCCGCCCCTCGTCGTGATGATCGACGCGGGTGCCCCCGACGGAGAGATCACCGACACCGAGGCCGAGGGCTCGTTCGCCTCCAGGCTGCGCGCGGTCGCCGAGAACCGCGCGGACACCGCGGCAGGCACCGAGGCGGGCACCGGGGCGGGCACCGGGGCGGACACCAAGACCGACACCAGGCCGCACCCCGCCGACGACCCGGCGCAGGGCCGCACCGACGAGCCCGCCGACGCCGACGCCTACCTCGCCGAACTCGCCCAGATCGCCGACTGGGTCCGCGGCGACGGCGGCGGCGACCCGGTCGCCCTGATGACCGACAGCGTCGAAGCCGTCCAGCGGTACCGACCCCTGCCGTACCAGGGGCCCGTCGCGGTCCTGCGGGCCGGCGACACCGGCTTCGGCCGCGGTACCGACTACGACGAGTCGGACCGCTTTCACGGCCGCCCGGGCCTCGGCTGGGAGGACCACTGCGAGGACCTCGCCATCCGGATCGTGCCCGGCAACCACGTGACCATGCTGACCGGCGACAACGTGCGCACCCTCGCCCGCATCCTGGCGTCCGCCGCCAGGACCTGACCGACCCCCGGCCCCCAAGGAGCGCCTTCCCATGTCACGACCCCGCAGGCGGATCACCCTCGCCGGCATCATCGACGGCCCCGGCGGCCACGTCGCCGCCTGGCGCCACCCCGCCACCCAGGCCGACGCCCAGCTCGACCTCGACTTCCACGTCCGCAACGCGCGGACCCTGGAACGCGGCCTGTTCGACGCCGTGTTCATCGCGGACATCGTCGCCGTGTGGGGCACCCACCTGGATTCCCTGTGCCACACCTCGCGCGCCGAGCACTTCGAGCCACTGACGCTGCTCGCCGCCTACGCGGCAGCCACCGAGCACATCGGCCTGGCCGCCACTGCCACCACCACCTACAACGAGCCGCACCACATCGCCCGCCGCTACGCCTCGCTCGACCACCTGAGCGGCGGCCGCGCCGCCTGGAACGTCGTGACCTCCGCGGCGCCGTGGGAATCCGTGAACTTCGGCCGCGCCGATCACCTGGAGCACGGCCGGCGCTACGAACGCGCCGAGGAGTTCATCGACGTCGTCAAGCAGCTGTGGGACGCGGGCGCCGACCTCCGCGACGGCCTGCCGGGCACCCCCGTCCACCACCACGGCGAACACTTCGACGTCGTCGGGCCGCTCGACGTGGCCCGCCCCCCGCAGGGCCGGCCCGTCATCATCCAGGCAGGGTCCTCCCCGGTCGGCCGGGAGTTCGCGGCCCGCCACGCCGAAGTCATCTTCACGCGCCACAACCGGCTCGCCGACGCCCAGGACTTCTACACCGACCTCAAGGCCCGAGTCGCCGGCCACGGCCGCGACCCGCAGAAGGTCCTGGTCTGGCCGACCCTCTCCCCGATCATCGCCGGAACCGAAGCCGAGGCCCGCGCCATCCTCGCCGAACTCCAGGACCTGGTGCCCGACCACGTCGCCCTGCGCACCCTGCAGGACTTCCTCGGCTTCGACCTGACCGGCCACCCCGTCGACGGACCCGTCCCCGACATCCCGTACACCAACCAGTCCCAGAGCACCACCGAGCGTCTGATCGGCCTCGCCCGCCGCGAGAACCTGTCGATCCGCGGCCTCGCCCTGCGCCTGATGGGCGACGTGATCGCCGGTACGCCCGAGCAGATCGCCGACCACATGGAGTCGTGGTTCACGCAGGGCGGCGCGGACGGCTTCAACATCGACTTCCCCTACCTCCCCGGCTCGGCCGACGCCTTCGTCGACCACGTCGTCCCCGAACTCCAGGCCCGCGGCCTGTACCGGACCGCCTACGAGGGCACGACCCTGCGCGAAAACCTCGGCCTCGACCTCCCCGTACGTTCCCAGAAGGCAGGTTCCGCGTGATGTCCGCCCAGAACACCGCCCCCGCCCCGCTGCTCATCGCGGCCGTCGCCCCCCACACCAGGGGCCCGCTGGACCTGCGCGGTCTCAAGGCCCTCGCGCACGCCGCCGAGCGCGTCGGCCTCGACGCCCTGCTGCTCGGCGACGGCGACGCCGAGGCACCGGCCGCCTACGAAGGCACCACCGCCGCCGCGGCCCTGGCCGCCGTCACCGAGCACATCGGCCTGCTGCCGGCCACACCGCCGGGCAGCCTCGCGCCCTACCATCTGGCCCGGATCACCGCGTCCCTCGACCACCTCAGCCACGGCCGGGCCGGCTGGTGCGCGACCGGCACCGGCCCGGGCACCGCCGCCGCGGCCGAGTACCTCCACGTCGTCAAGGGCCTGTGGGAGAGCTTCGACGCCGACGCCTTCGTCCACGACCGCGCCGGGGGCGTCTACTGGAGGCTCGACGGCCTCCAGCGGCTCGACCACGACGGCGAGCACTACACGGTCGCCGGCCCGCTGAACGTCGCCCGCCCGCCCCAGGGCCACCCGGTGATCGCTGCGACCGACCCCGCACTCGCCGCCGACGCGGACCTCCTCCTGCTGGAGACCGACGACCCGGCCGAGGCCGGCCGGATCCGCGCCCGCGTCCGGCAGGACGTCCTCGACGCCGGCCGCGACGCGGACGCCGTCAAGGTCGCCTTCACCCTGCCCACAGGTGCCGGCGCCGACGAGATCGCCCAGTGGTGCACCGCGCGACTCGCCGACGGGTTCATCGTCCCGCTCACCGCGCCCGACGACCCGTTCCTCACCACCACCGCCGAAGAGCTGCGCCGTTGCGGCCTGCTCCGCGCCTCCTCCACTCCCCGCACGACACTGCGCGACCGCCTCGGCCTGGCGCACCCGGCCGGCCGCCTCGCCGCCGCGGCGTCCTGACGGAGCGACCCCGATGAAGACGCTCATCCTGACCGGCAGCACGGCGGCCGCGTCCAGCACCGCCCGCCTGGCCGGACTCATCCGCCACCGGATCCAACGGCGCGACCTCGACGCCGTCGTATCCGACCTGGACCGGAGCCTGCTGCGGCTGCCCGGCCTGGACGCCGACGCCTACACCGGCGGCGCCCTCGCCCAGGACCCTGGCGTCCGCCACCTGGCCGACCGACTCGCGGACGCCCGGGCCGTCGTCCTGGTCACACCGGTCCAGCACGGCAGCTACTCCGGCGCCCTGAAGAACCTGCTCGACCACGCACCGCGCGCGGCGCTGCGCGACAAGCCGGTGCTGGTGGCCGCCACCGGCGGCACCCTTCACCCGGGCTCTGCCGCCTGCGACCACCTGCGCGCCGTCGCCCGTTCCCTGGGGGGCTGGGCCGTGCCCACCCAGGTCATCGCACAGCGCTCGGAACTGACCGCCGCCGAGCCGCCGCCGCAGTTGACCGCCCGCATCGACCGCGCCGTCGGCGAACTCCTGCTCGGCGCCCGCATGCTGGCCCCGGCCGCCCTCTGACGGCCGCCCTCCGAACCTGCCAACCCGCACCCTGGAGAAACATGTCCCGCCGTCTGTTCACCTCGGAGTCCGTGACCGAGGGCCACCCCGACAAGATCGCTGACCAGATCAGCGACACGATCCTCGACGCGCTCCTCACCGAGGACCCGACCTCGCGCGTCGCCGTGGAGACCCTCATCACCACGGGTCTCGTGCACATCGCGGGAGAGGTGACGACGAAGGCCTACGCGCCGATCGCGCAGCTCGTCCGGGACAAGATCCTCGAAATCGGCTACGACTCCTCGAAGAAGGGCTTCGACGGCGCCTCCTGCGGCGTCTCGGTGTCCATCGGCGCCCAGTCCCCGGACATCGCGCAGGGCGTCGACACCGCCTACGAGAAGCGCGTCGAGGGCGACGAGGACGAGCTCGACAAGCAGGGCGCCGGCGACCAGGGCCTGATGTTCGGCTACGCCTGCGACGAGACCCCCGAGCTCATGCCGCTGCCGATCCACATCGCGCACCGGCTCTCGCGCCGCCTGTCCGAGGTCCGCAAGAACGGGACCGTCCCGTACCTGCGCCCCGACGGCAAGACCCAGGTCACCATCGAGTACGACGGCGACAAGGCCGTCCGCCTCGACACGGTCGTGGTCTCCTCGCAGCACGCCTCGGACATCGACCTCGAAGGCCTGCTCGCTCCCGACATTCGTGAGCACGTCGTCGAGCACGTCCTGGCCCGGCTGGCCGAGGACGGCATCAAGCTGGACACCGAGGGCTACCGCCTGCTGGTGAACCCGACCGGCCGCTTCGAGATCGGCGGTCCGATGGGCGACGCCGGCCTCACCGGCCGCAAGATCATCATCGACACCTACGGCGGTATGGCCCGCCACGGTGGCGGCGCCTTCTCCGGCAAGGACCCGTCGAAGGTCGACCGCTCCGCCGCCTACGCCATGCGCTGGGTCGCCAAGAACGTGGTCGCCGCCGGCCTCGCCTCGCGCTGCGAGGTCCAGGTCGCGTACGCCATCGGCAAGGCCGAGCCCGTCGGTCTCTTCGTCGAGACCTTCGGCACCGAGACGACCTCCCGCGACCGCATCAGCCGGGCCATCACCGAGGTCTTCGACCTGCGTCCGGCCGCGATCATCCGCGACCTGGACCTGCTGCGCCCGATCTACGCCCGAACCGCCGCCTACGGCCACTTCGGCCGTGAGCTGCCGGACTTCACCTGGGAGCGCACCGACCGCGCCGAGCAGCTCAAGGCCGCAGCCGCCCGCTGACCCCCGTACGACCGCCCACCCCACCCCGCCCCGCAAGCCGCCCCCGCCGACCACGGGACCCCGGCCCACACCGTCCCGATCAGGAGGCCACGTGCGTATCGCGGTGACCGGATCCATTGCCACGGATCACCTCATGGCCTTCCCGGGCCGATTCGTCGACCAGCTGCTCCCGGACCAGCTGGAACACGTCTCGCTGTCCTTCCTCGTGGACTCGCTCGAAGTGCGGCGGGGCGGGGTGGCGGCCAACATCGCCTACGGGCTCGGCGGACTGGGCCTGGCCCCCGTCCTCGCCGGGGCGGTGGGCGCGGACTTCCACGAGTACGAGGTCTGGCTCAAGGACCACGGGGTCGACACCAGCGCGGTGTACGTCTCCGACACCCGCCAGACCGCGCGCTTCATGTGCATGACCGACGAGGACGCCAACCAGATCGCGTCCTTCTACGCGGGCGCCATGGAGGAGGCGGTCGAGATCGACCTGAGCAGGCTCACCGACCCGGGCGACTCTCCCGTCGACCTGGTGCTGGTGTCGCCCAACGACCCGGCCGCGATGGTCCGCCACACCCGCCAGTGCCGGGCACTGGGCATCGAATTCGCCGCCGATCCCTCCCAGCAGCTCGCCCGACTCGACGGCGACGAGGTGCGGGAGCTGGTGACGGGCGCGCGCTGGTTGTTCACCAACGCCTACGAGTCCGCGCTGCTGCGCGAGCGCACGGGCTGGGACGAGCCGGACATCCTCGATCGGGTCGGCACCTGGGTGACCACCCGGGGCGCCGACGGCGTCCGGATCGAGCGCAAGGGCGAGCCCGCACTCACCGTGCCGGCCGTCCCCGGAGTCCGCACCGAGGATCCGACGGGCGTCGGCGACGCCTTCCGGTCGGGCTTCCTCGCCGCCGTCAGCTGGCAGCTGCCGCTGGAGACCGCCGCTCAGCTGGGCTGCGCGGTGGCAGCCCTCGCCCTCCGGACCGTGGGTCCCCAGGACTACGAGGTCGACGGTGCCGGGCTGCTGGAGACGGTCGCCGCGGTGTACGGGCCCGAACCGGCCCGGCTGCTGGGCCCGGCGCTGGAGAAGCTGATATGAACCGGACCCGGGCCGATGCCCTCCGGGAGGCGCTCGCGACCCGTGTGGTCGTCGCCGACGGTGCCATGGGAACGATGCTCCAGGCGCAGGACCCCACCATGGAGGACTTCCAGCAGCTGGAGGGCTGCAACGAGGTCCTCAACGTGACCCGCCCCGACATCGTGCGCTCCGTCCACGAGGCGTACTTCTCGGTGGGTGTGGACTGCGTCGAGACCAACACCTTCGGCACGAACTACGCGGCTCTGGCGGAGTACGACATCGCCGAACGCAATTTCGAGCTGTCCGAGGCCGGTGCGCGTATCGCCCGCGAGGTCGCCGACGAGTTCACCGCGTCCACGGGGCAGCAGCGCTGGGTGCTGGGCTCGATGGGCCCCGGCACGAAGCTGCCCACGCTGGGCCACATCACCTACGGCCGGATCCGCGACGCCTACCAGGTCAACGCCGAGGGCCTGCTCTCCGGCGGCGCCGACGCGCTGCTCGTGGAGACCACGCAGGACCTCCTGCAGACGAAGTCCTCGATCATCGGTGCCCGCCGGGCCATGGAGGCGCTCGGCGTGAGCGTCCCGCTGATCTGCTCCGTCACCGTCGAGACCACCGGCACGATGCTGCTGGGCTCGGAGATCGGCGCGGCCCTGACGGCGCTGGAGCCGCTCGGTATCGACATGATCGGCCTGAACTGCGCCACCGGGCCGGCGGAGATGAGTGAGCACCTGCGCTATCTCGCGCGCAACGCCCGTATCCCGCTCTCCTGCATGCCCAATGCGGGTCTGCCGGTCCTGACCAAGCAGGGCGCGCACTACCCGCTGACCGCCCCGGAGCTCGCCGACGCGCAGGAGACCTTCGTCCGTGAGTACGGGCTCTCCCTGGTCGGCGGCTGCTGCGGCACGACCCCCGAGCACCTGCGCCAGGTCGTGGAGCGGGTCCGCGGCACCGCGGTCACCGAGCGCACCCCCCGGCCCGAGCCCGGCGCCGCCTCGCTCTACCAGACCGTGCCGTTCCGTCAGGACACCTCGTACATGGCGATCGGTGAGCGCACCAACGCCAACGGCTCGAAGAAGTTCCGTGAGGCCATGCTGGAGGCCCGCTGGGACGACTGCGTGGAGATGGCCCGGGACCAGATCCGTGAGGGCGCGCACATGCTCGACCTGTGCGTGGACTACGTCGGCCGTGACGGCGTCGCCGACATGGAGGAGCTCGCCGGTCGTTTCGCCACCGCCTCCACGTTGCCGATCGTCCTGGACTCCACCGAGGTGCCCGTCATCCGGGCGGGTCTGGAGAAGCTGGGCGGCCGGGCGGTCATCAACTCCGTGAACTACGAGGACGGCGACGGCCCCGAGTCCCGCTTCGCGAAGGTCACGGGGCTGGCCCAGGAGCACGGCGCCGCGCTGATCGCGCTGACGATCGACGAGGAGGGGCAGGCCCGCACCGTGGAGCACAAGGTCGCGATCGCCGAACGGCTCATCGCCGACCTGACGGGCACCTGGGGGATCCGTGAGTCGGACATCCTCATCGACACGCTGACCTTCACGATCTGCACCGGTCAGGAGGAGTCCCGTAAGGACGGCATCGCCACGATCGAGGCGATCCGCGAGCTCAAGCGACTCCACCCGGACGTCCAGACCACCCTGGGCCTGTCGAACATCTCCTTCGGTCTGAATCCGGCGGCCCGTGTCCTGTTGAACTCGGTCTTCCTCGACGAGTGCGTCAAGGCGGGCCTGGACTCCGCGATCGTCCACGCCTCCAAGATCCTGCCGATCGCCCGGTTCGACGAGGAGCAGGTCACCACCGCCCTCGACCTGATCTACGACCGGCGCGAAGGCGACTACGACCCGCTGCAGAAGCTGATGGCCCTCTTCGAGGGCGTCAACACCAAGTCCCTCAAGGCCGGCCGCGCCGAGGAACTCCTCGCCCTGCCGCTGGACGAGCGACTGCAGCGCCGCATCATCGACGGCGAGAAGAACGGCCTGGAGACCGACCTCGACGAGGCCCTGCAGACCCGTCCCGCCCTCGACATCGTCAACGACACCCTGCTGGAGGGCATGAAGGTCGTCGGCGAGCTCTTCGGCTCCGGCCAGATGCAGCTCCCCTTCGTCCTGCAGTCCGCCGAGGTCATGAAGACGGCCGTCGCCTACCTCGAACCGCACATGGAGAAGACCGACGACGAGGGCAAGGGCACGATCGTGCTGGCCACGGTCCGCGGCGACGTCCACGACATCGGCAAGAACCTCGTCGACATCATCCTCACCAACAACGGCTACAACGTCGTCAACATCGGCATCAAGCAGCCCGTCTCCGCGATCCTCGAAGCCGCCCAGGAGCACAAGGCCGACGTGATCGGCATGTCCGGCCTCCTCGTGAAGTCGACCGTGATCATGAAGGAGAACCTGGAGGAGCTGAACCAGCGCAAGCTGGCCGCCGACTACCCGGTCATCCTCGGCGGCGCCGCCCTCACCCGCGCCTACGTCGAACAGGACCTCCACGAGATCTACGAGGGCGAGGTCCGCTACGCCCGCGACGCCTTCGAAGGCCTACGCCTCATGGACGCGCTGATGGGAGTGAAGCGGGGAGTCCCCGGAGCCGAGCTTCCGCCCCTGAAGAAGCGCCGCGTGCCTCGGCGCGCCGACGCATCGGGGGCCGGCGCCGCAGGATCCCTGGTGGAGGAACGCGAGGAGCCCGGCGGCCGCTCCGACGTGTCCGTCGACAACCCGATCCCCACCCCGCCGTTCTGGGGCACCCGGGTCGTCAAGGGCATCCCGCTCAAGGACTACGCCTCCTGGCTCGACGAGACCGCCCTCTTCAAGGGCCAGTGGGGCCTGAAGGACGCCGACACCATCGAAACGGAGGGTCGGCCCCGGCTGCGCGGCTGGCTCGATCGGCTGCACACCGACGGGCTCCTCGAAGCGGCCGTCGTGCACGGCTACTTCCCCTGCGTCTCCAAGGGTGAGGACCTGATCATCCTGGACGAGTTCGGCGGAGAGCTGACCCGCTTCACCTTCCCGCGCCAGCGCCGCGGCCGCCGCCTGTGCCTCGCGGACTTCTTCCGCCCCGAGGAGTCCGGCGAGACCGACGTCATCGGCCTCCAGGTCGTCACCGTCGGCAGCCGCATCGGGGAGGAGACGGCCCGGCTCTTCGCCGCCGACGCCTACCGCGAGTACCTGGAGCTGCACGGCCTCTCCGTCCAGCTCGCCGAGGCCCTCGCCGAGTACTGGCACGCCCGCGTCCGCTCCGAACTGGGCATCGCCGGATCCGACCCGGCCTCCATGCACGGCATGTTCCGCACCGAGTACCAAGGCTGCCGATACTCCCTCGGCTACCCCGCCTGCCCCGACCTGGAGGACCGCGCCAAGATCGCAGATCTCCTCCGGCCGGAACGGATCGGCGTCCACCTCTCCGAGGAGTTCCAGCTCCACCCGGAGCAGTCCACCGACGCGCTCGTCATCCACCACCCCGCGGCCACGTACTTCAACGCACGCTGACACCGGAAAGGTTCGATCCCATGGCAGCCGTCGTTGCAGAACGGCCGACCCCCGTCCCTCTCAAGCCCGCCGCGCGCCCGGGCGTACGCGAACTACTGGCCACGGGCCGGCGCTCGTACTCCTTCGAGTTCTTCCCGCCCAAGACCGAGGCGGGCGAGCGGACCCTCTGGAACGCGATCCGCCGGATAGAAGCCTTCGCGCCCTCGTTCGTATCCGTCACCTACGGCGCCGGCGGCTCCTCCCGGGACCGTACCGTCGAGCTCACCAAGCGGATCGCGGCCGAGACGACCCTGCGCCCGGTCGCGCACCTGACGGCGGTCGGCCACTCGCGGGCCGAGTTGCGCCACATCATCGGCCAGTACGCGGACGCCGGCATCCGGGACGTCCTCGCCCTGCGCGGGGATCCGCCGGGCGACCCGAAAGGCGAGTGGACCCCGCATCCGCAGGGCTTCACGCACGCACACGAGCTGGTCGGCATGATCCGGCAGCTGGGCGACTTCAGCGTGGGCGTGGCCGCCTTCCCCGAGCGGCACCCGCGCTCTCCCGGATGGACCGACGACATCCGCCACTTCGCGGCCAAGTGCAGGGCGGGCGCCGACTACGCGATCACGCAGATGTTCTTCCACGTCGAGGACTACCTGCGGCTGCGTGACCGACTGGCATCGGTGGGCTGCCTGACACCGGTCATCCCCGAGATCATGCCGGCGACCGACTTCCGCCAGATCCGGCGATTCGCCGCACTGAGCGACGCCCGCTTCCCGTCCGCTCTGGCCCGCCGGCTGGAGGCAGTGCAGGACAACCCGGCCGACGGACACCGGGTGGGCGTCGACTACGCGACCTCGATGGCCGAACGCCTTCTGGCCGAGGGCGCTCCGGGCCTCCACTACATCACCCTGAACCGCTCCACCGCGACCCTCGAAATCCATCAGAACCTGGGCGTCCAGGCCGCCTCTTTCGGGTCGAGCCGGATCAGGCCGGCCTGATCCGAAAGGCACGGCCCAGTGCTGTGACGCACTGGCCCTTCATCCACCACCGGAGTCACCATGACCAGCACGACCCCTGCCGACTTCACCGACTTCAAGGTCGCCGACATCGGTCTCGCCGCGTTCGGCCGCAAGGAGATCACCCTGGCCGAGCACGAGATGCCGGGTCTGATGTCGATCCGCGCCGAGTACGCGGAGGCGCAGCCCCTGGCCGGCGCCCGCATCACCGGTTCGCTGCACATGACCGTGCAGACGGCCGTGCTCATCGAGACCCTCGTCGCCCTCGGCGCCGACGTCCGCTGGGCCTCCTGCAACATCTTCTCCACCCAGGACCACGCCGCCGCCGCGATCGCCGCCGCGGGGATCCCCGTCTTCGCCTGGAAGGGCGAGACGCCGGAGGAGTACTGGTGGTGCACGGAGCAGGCGCTGACCTGGCCCGGCGCCGAGGGGCCCAACATGATCCTGGACGACGGTGGTGACGCCACCCTCCTCGTCCACAAGGGCGTCGAGTTCCAGAAGGCCGGCTCCATCCCTGACCCGTCCACCGCCGACAACGAGGAACTTGCCGCCGTCCTCGGCCTGCTGCGGCGCAGCGGCATCGACTGGGTGAAGCTCGCGTCCGAGATCCGCGGTGTGACCGAGGAGACCACCACGGGTGTGCACCGTCTCTACGAGATGATGCAGGCCGGTGACCTCCTCTTCCCGGCGATCAACGTGAACGACGCCGTCACCAAGTCGAAGTTCGACAACAAGTACGGCTGCCGCCACTCCCTGATCGACGGCATCAACCGCGCCACCGACGTCCTCATCGGCGGCAAGGTCGCGGTCGTCTTCGGCTACGGCGACGTCGGCAAGGGCTGCGCCGAGTCGCTCCGCGGCCAGGGCGCGCGCGTCATCGTCACCGAGATCGACCCGATCTGCGCGCTGCAGGCGGCGATGGACGGCTACCAGGTCGCCACCCTGGACGACGTCGTCGAGACGGCCGACATCTTCATCACCACGACCGGCAACAAGGACATCATCATGGCCGCCGACATGGCCAAGATGAAGCACCAGGCCATCGTGGGCAACATCGGCCACTTCGACAACGAGATCGACATGGCCGGCCTGGCGAAGATCGACGGCATCGTCAAGGACGAGGTCAAGCCCCAGGTCCACACCTGGAAGTTCCCCGACGGCAAGGTCCTGATCGTCCTCTCCGAGGGCCGTCTGCTGAACCTCGGCAACGCGACCGGTCACCCGTCCTTCGTGATGTCGAACTCCTTCGCGGACCAGACCCTGGCCCAGATCGAGCTCTTCACCAAGCCGCAGGAGTACCCGACCGACGTCTACGTGCTCCCCAAGCACCTCGACGAGAAGGTCGCCCGCCTCCACCTCGACGCCCTCGGCGTCCGCCTCACCACGCTCCGCCCGGAGCAGGCCGCGTACATCGGCGTCCAGGTCGAGGGCCCGTACAAGCCGGACCACTACCGCTACTGATCACTGCTCTCGGCGGACACCCGCATTCGAGCCGGGCCCCAGGTGCTGGAACTCGCCGCCCCCGAAGCGGCCCGGCCGGCGGTCGCCCCTCACCCCACCCCGTCCTCGAACACGCCCTGCCCTTCGTGAACGGCTGATTCAATTCGCCGGTATCGGAAATGCGGGGTCGCTGTTCTTGGATTCCTGTGCCAGATTTTTTCATCGATTGATTTCAGGAGGTATGTATGACTGACAAGTCGTTCGACGGTGGCGATGCTCAGGATGTCAAGGAGAAGTTCCGCGAGATCCTGGAACGTAAGGCCCAGGTCACGCGCGCCCGAACGGCCCACGAAGAGGGCCGCCTTCGGGTGAAGAACATGAGCGGTTCGGCCGGACAGAAGCGGTTCATCCGCAGGAAGACCGGCTGATCTCCACCCCCTGTGCCGCCGCGGCTCATTCCATGGGAATGAGCCGCGGCGGCTTTTCTGTTCACAGAGTGAATGTGGCGAACGCATGCGCTGGAATTTCACTGGAGCCTCGCTGGATGAAACCCGGGCAGGCGGTGTATTCCAGCCACAACGGCGAAGACTCCGGTGCTGTGGGAAGTGACCGAGCGCGAGGTGCTTCGTCGAATCGGCATGTACCGGCTTGAATCGGATGTGTTCGTGTGCTGCGCAGGGCATGACGGTTGAAGACAGGTGGCCGAGTAGCCATCTCAGGTGGTGAGCAGTTCGGCGATCTCATGGGCGAGCTCCGGCCCGAGCGAGCCCCAGCCATCCTTGTAGCCGTACACACTCCCCAGGGTGCGGGCGTCGTAGTCGCCGTTCAGGATGTCTATGTCGGTGGGGGTGATGAGCGACGGGTGGGGGACACCGACGGCGCCCGAGACCTTCAGCAACTCCCTGCGCAGGGTGCGCAGGTACATCGCGGCCCGGATGGCCTTCGAGGGCGCGTCGATGCCGCGCGCCAGCCACGGGTTCTGGGTGGCGATGCCGGTGGGGCACTTGTCGGTGTGGCACTTCTGGGCCTGGATGCAGCCGATGGACAGCATCGCCTCACGGCCCACGTTGATCATGTCGACGCCGAGGGCGAACGCGACGACGGCGTTCTCGGGCAGGCCGAGCTTGCCGGAGCCGATGAAGGTGATGTCGTCGGTCAGGCCCCGCTCGGCGAACACGCCGTAGACGCGGGAGAAGCCCACGCGGAACGGCAGGGACACCGAGTCGGCGAAGATCAGGGGAGCCGCCCCGGTGCCGCCCTCGCCACCGTCGACGGTCACGAAGTCGACCCCTCGCTCACCCCGCGCCATCAGCGTGGCGAGTTCCTCCCAGAAGCCCATCTCCCCGATGGCGCTCTTGATCCCGACCGGCAATCCGGTCTCCGTGGCCAACAGTTCCACGAAGTCGAGCATCGAGTCCACGTCGTGGAACGCGGTGTGCCGCGACGGCGAAGCGCAGTCCTTGCCCGCAGGAATGCCGCGGATCCCGGCAATCTCGTCGGTCACCTTCGCGCCCGGCAGCATGCCGCCGAGCCCCGGCTTCGCGCCCTGCGAGAGCTTGATCTCGATCGCCTTGACGGGCGCGCCCGCGACCAGTGATTTGAGCTTGTCGAGGTTGAACGTCCCGTCCTCGTTGCGGCAGCCGAAGTACGACGTACCGATCTGGAGGACAAGGTCCCCGCCGTTGAGGTGGTAGGGCGACAGGCCGCCCTCGCCGGTGTTCTGCATCGTCCCGGCCAGCGCCGCGCCCTTGTTGAGCGCCGTGACGGCCGCGCCGGACAGCGAGCCGAAGCTCATCGCCGAGATGTTGATGACGCTCGCCGGGCGGAACGCCTTCGCGCGGCCGCGCGGTCCGCCGAGCACCTTGGCCGAGGGCAACGCCGCTTGCGGGTCGCTCGGATCGGGCAGCGCACCGGCGAACGTACGCTGCTTCACGTACGCATGACCCTGCACGTGCTCGACGTCGTTGTCGGTGCCGAACCCGAAGTAGTTGTTCTCCCCCTTCGCCGACGCGTAGATCCAGCTGCGCTGGTCACGGCTGAAGGGACGCTCCTCGTCGTTGGACGTCACGATGTACTGCCGTAGCTCGGGGCCGATCGTCTCCAGCACATACCGGGCGTGTCCCACCAGGGGGAAGTTCCTCAGCAGCGCGTGCTTCTTCTGCACGAGGTCGCGGGCGGCCACCAGCGCCAACCCCGTGGCGGCTGCCGCACCTATGCTCCGAGCACGCATCACAATCGTTCCTCTCCTCGACCGGCCGAACCTCACGCTGACCATCTACCCCGCGCCGCGGACATGCCACGCGATGCCGGAGACCCGAGGGCACCGCCCCTGCGGGAGGGCCGCCGCGCGGCCCGTACGGGGGTCGGGCCGCGCCGCGGGCGGGTCAGAGCGCCGAGTCGAGGTGCCCGAGGTGCTCGATGAGGTTCATGTTCTCGGCGTAGTCCACCGGGCACTTGATGATCGACACGCCCGGGTCCGCCAGTGCCTCACGCAGCGTCGGCAGCAGGTCCCCGGCGGACTCGATGTGGTAGCCCTTCGCGCCGAAGCTGCGGGCGTACTGGACGATGTCCGGGTTGCCGAAGTCGGTGTTGGAGTTTTCCCCGACCTCCAGGTCCATCTTCCACCTGATGAGCCCGTAGCCGTTGTCCTCCCAGATCAGCACGGTCAGCGGAATGTTCTCGCGGACCGCCGTCTCGATCTCCTGGGAGTGCATGAGGAACGAGCCGTCGCCGACCGCCGCCAGCACCTTCGTCTGCGGCCTGGCGAGCTGAACCGCGAGCGCGCCGGGCAGCGCGAAGCCCATGGTGGACAAGCCGTTGGAAATGAGGCAGGTGTTCGGCGCGTACGTCGGGTAGAGCCGGGCCATCCACATCTTCAGCGCGCCCGTGTCGACCAGCACGATGTCGTCGCGACCGAGCGCGGCGCGGGTGTCGGCGATGACGCGCTGCGGGGCGAGCGGGTAGCGCTCGTCCGCGGCGCCCCGCTCGAGTTCCTTGGCCAGCAGCGCGCGGGTGGCCGTGGTGTCCTCGTCGTCGACGGTCCAGCGCAGGCCGTCGAGTTCGGTGGCGAGGGCGTCGAGGGAGGCAGAGATGTCGCCGATGATGCCGACGTCGACCGAGTAGCTGTCGTCCACCTCCGCCGGGACGCGGTGGATGTGGACGATCTTCTTGTCACCGTCCGGGTTTATCCGGGACGGGTCGAACTCCTGCAGCTCGTAGCCGACGGCGATGATGACGTCGGCCTCCTCGAACCCGAAGTTGGTGTAGTCGCGCCGCATGAAGCCGAACGTGCCGGTCGCGCACGGGTGGTCGTCGGGCAGGACGCCCTTGCCGTGGAAGGTGGTCGCCGTCGACACGTCGAGTGCGGTGGCGAACGCCGTCAGCGACTCCGCGGCGCCGCCGCGCGCCGCGCCGTGTCCGGCGAGGATCACCGGCCGGCGGGCCTCCCGCAGGAGCTCCACCGCTCGATCGATCTGCTTCGGGGACGGTGCCTCGGGCTGCACGACGTTCCTGCGCAGCGGGCGCAGGTCCGAGCCGTCCGTCGCCGCGTCGACGTCCTCGGGCACGGCGAGATAGACGGCGCCGGGCCGCTCGGACTCCGCGGTCTTGAACGCGCGCCGCACCATCTCGGGGATGGCCTGGGTGGTCGGGACCTCCGCCGACCACTTCGTGACCGGGGCGAACATGCTCACCAGGTCCACGAACTGGTGGGACTCCTTGTAGTTGCGCTCCTTGCCGACCTGCGCGGTGATCGCGACGACGGGCGTGCTGTTCGTCATGGCGTCGGCGACGCCCAGCATCAGGTTGATCGCGCCGGGCCCCAGCGTCGCGGACATCACCCCCGCCGAGCCGGTGAGCCGGCCGTGCATCTCCGCCATGAAAGACGCGGCCTGCTCGTGCCGGGTGAGGACGTAGCGGATCTTCTCCGAGCGGGCGAGGGCGTTGGTGAAACGGATGTTCTCCTCGCCGGGTACGCCGAACACCACCTCGACGCCCTCGTTCTCCAGGCAGCGAACCAGGAGTTCGGCCGCTCCGTCGGGGGTCTGCTTCCGGTGCTCGGCGTCGCTCACGCTGATCGTGTCCTCTCCTGAGTTCTGGCCGCGCCGATGGGCGGACCGGTCAGCCGTCTACCCCGGCCGGCCGCACTCACAAGCTCACCCCGGACCAGAAGGAAGCCAACCGCGTCCTCGCGATCGGACGGGCACCGGTCGAGCACGGCTTCGCCCATCTCAAGAACTGGCGGATCCTCATCAAGCTCCCCACCGACCCCGCCCGCGCCACCCGCCTCCTGCGCGCTCTGCTCGTCCTGACGAACATCGAGATCAACCGCCGACAGATGATCTTCTTCGCGGACTCCCGTCCATGACCAGCGTGAGCATGTGGAGAATCGGTCACACCAGCCCTTTGAACTGCGACTTCAAGTTGGCGGAGGCTCAGTGGAGCCCACCCGATGGAGTCCACCCGATGTGTGGGCCCCCGCTCCGGCCGGCGGTGTGTTCCACCGACTCCATCGAGTGGAGCCCACCGGGTGGGCGCGGGGGTGCGGTGGACACCGCGATGCCCGACACCGCCCCGGGTGGACTCCAACCGGTGGACTCCACTCCCGCGACCGTGCGCTCGCACCGCACCGGTGCGGCACCCCTTGACCAGGGTGCGCAGCCGAGAGCGCACCCCCCTTGACCAGGTTGGCCACTCCGCACGTTTCTCCTTGACACAGCCCCTTCCGGCCCCCCACCCCAGCGGCCGTGGCCGACAACCTGCAGTGGGCTCCCACCGCCACTCAGCTTCCGCTGCTAGCCCTGCTCCTGATCGCCATCGGTACCGGTTCTGTCAGCACCGACCTCACCCGCGGAACAGCCCCTACGACCTGGCTCACCGCCGCCTCCCGACGTACGGCGTTCGTCGCGAAAATTTGCGTCGCGAGCCTGATGGTGACCGCCACCGCATTGGCGACGGCGTTGATCGCTGGAGTTGCCGGAGCACTGGCCCTGTTGCTCGGGGGCATGCCCCAGCCCTCCTGGGGAGAAACTCTGCCGGCGCTCTTGCGGTTCGTGTTGGTCATGGCCTGCTGGCCGGCAGTGGCCGCTTCGGTAGCGGCACTCGTACGCAACCGAACAGCCACCGTGCTGGTGCTCGTTCTGTGGCCGCTGATCATAGAGCGGGCCGCAGGCGTACTGTTGGGCCAGCTCCTCGGAGCCGACAGTCTGCCTGGCGTTCTGCCCTTCGCGGCCGCGCGGGCAGCCATGTCGGGAGCCCCCGACACCGGCGATGGCGCAGATGCCGCGCTCGAACGGACGCTACTCGGCAGCGGGCTCGACCCTTGGACCGGAGTGGTGGTGCATGCCCTGTTTGCCTTCGCCATCGGAGCCGCGGGAGCCTGGGCCTACTCTCGGCGCGACGCAGCGTAGACGAGGCGCGAGCCTCGATGCCGGGCCGGGCGACTAGCAAGCCGTCGGCGAACCCTGCCGCACCGACTACTGCGAGGGCGACGGCAGCGCTCAGGGCCTGGCGGAGCTCGCGGAACGGTGCAGAGCCACCACGGTCTCCACCACCGCACGGGCCCGTTCCACCTGTTCGTCGCGCAGCACCCGCAGCGTCCGGATGATGTTGGCCGGGTGTCGGCGAGGACCTGGCCGATGAAGTGCGCGATGGTGCGGGCGATGCACGGAGCGGCAGCCGCGGGCGCGTGCATGGATCACTCCCTGATCGCCATCAGGTAGAGGACGCCGACCTCGTCCACGACGAAGGAGTCGGCGAAGGGCTCGGTGTCGTCGGACAGCGCGGGCACGGGGAAGACGACCAGCTCTGCGATGGCCGGCAGCAGTCCCGACAGCTGCGCCACCTCGGGCGCGAGCCGCGACGCCGTGGCGTCGTCTCCGGCTTCCACCGCCAGGATGTAGTCGAGGTCGAGCTGGACCAGGTGCGGGGGTAGCGAGGGAACGATGGGTGACACGGGCAGCTCCTGACGTATGGCTGCCGTGCCGATCATGGCGATGTCCCGACAGCTTCCGGCGGGGTCCTGTGGATCGAGGCCGGAGCTCTCTCCTCCCCTCAGAAACGGACAAACCCTGCGGTCAAGGGGCCTTACCGGAACCCCTTGACCAGCGCTCCACTCGACGCTGAGCCCCCTCGACCAGGTCGACCGCGTAGCCGCGTAGGCCGTATCTCCGCTTGACCTGCTCTGCGATGGGCGACCGTCAGACAACGGCCAAGGGGTACCTCTGCACGCTCTCCTTCCTCGGCCCCGGTGTGGGGCAGTGAGTGCGTGAAGGAGATACGACGATGGCGACGATCCACTGCCACCCGGCAGACGGCACGCGGACGCCGGCTCCGCCGGGCGCCGCGCTGGACGCGGGCAAGCCCCGCGCTGGTTGGGCAAGCCGAAGTGGACTCCTTGAGGGGGCACTTCGGATCCTCCTTGGGTACCCACTTGGGTGCCCGACACCCGGCAGGGCGACAAACATGCAGGTCAGCGCCCGAATCAGCGTGAAATCCGCTCCGTCACACCCCTCTTGTTGTCCGTATGGGAGGAGATCATCGGGTTCCAGGGGGGCCCGGCGCCCTCCACGACCAGGCAGGTCCGGCTTGCGGCCGACCGGTGCAGCTGGTCGCGAGCGTTGAAGGGGTGGAGCTGATGGCCGGCAGGCGGCTGACGAATCCGGCGGGATCCTCGAACGACCTGCGGGGCGATGTGCTGCGCGTGCTGGGGGTGCTGAAGGTGGCCACGGCCGACCAGATCCAGCGGATTGCCTCACCGCACCTGACCTACCGCCACACCACGAAGGCCACCGCCTCGGAGCGGAAGACCGCCCGCACCGCCTCGCACGCGGGTGCGCTCTCCGATCTGCGCAAGCACGGTCTCGCCGAGAACGGCGGCACCACCCGAGCGGGGGAGACCTTGCGGAACCTGACCACCAAGGGCCTGGAAGCTGCCTCCTACGAGCTCGGACGCCCGCTCACGGAGATGGGCTCCACCGCCCGCGGTGCGGGCTCCAGCGGGGCCACCCACCCCATGGCAGTCAACGAGACCGTCATCGCCATGCTCCGCCCCAAACCCGACCTCCGGCTACTCACCGGGGAGCCGGCCGAAGCCAAGGCGTCCGCGCAGGCCGCCGTCGACGCCCCGGCCGGTATCGGCACGATCGCCTCCTACGCGACCGAGGTCCCGCTGCCCGCCACCGGCACGTGGGGTGCGCCGGGCAAGGGCGGCGCCCAGGCCGACATCGTGCTCACCGCACCGCAGGACCAGATCCCGCTGCTGTTCATCGAGGTCGACAACTGCCACGAGACCGCCGAGGAGATCGCGGCAAAGCTGCTGAAGTACTCCAGGTTCTTCAAGCGCCAGATCAAGGACACCGACGGCAAGGACAAGCCGATGTGGCGCACCCGCTGGATGGCCCGCGTCGCAGAGCGAGGAGAGGCCCCGCACCCGCCCGTGCTGATCGTCTTCAACCACATCGGCGCCCGCGACCCCAACCGCACCCTCCCGCGGCTCCAGGAACTGACCCACCCGCTGTGGGCGGGCGAGCCGGCTGACGGGTTCAGCAGCTACGACCGCAAGATCCCGATCATCGCGACCGGCCTGCGCAACCTGCGCGAACACGGCCCCAACGGCCCGATCTTCCTCCGCTTCGGCCGTACCCACATGCAGCCCCTGCGCGACGCGATCGGCAACCCTCGACGCGATGCCGCCCTCGCCCGCCGGGCGGAGCGGGCGCGAGCACAGCAGGAGGAGTACCAGGTGCGGCTGCGCCGTGCAGCGGAGCAGAAGAGGGCCGAGCGCGAGGCCCTTCGCCCTGTCTGCGGTGGCTGCGGGACGAAGTTCGACAACGACCGATCGGAGAACACCCAGCTGTCCCCGAAGCCGGGCCACCGGTGGTACTCGACGCTGTGCGAGCCGTGCGAGGCCAAGACGGTCGCGGCTGCGGACCAGGCCGACCGCAACCGCCTGGATGCGGAGGTCACCGCGACCGCAGAGAAGGCCCGCGGCTGGCGCTCCCGCTTCCGCCCCGGGCAAGCCCCTGACGCCTTGGGTAAGCCTGTCGGTGGCGACTGGGATGCTGGGACACATGGACAAGGATGAGGAGTCGCGGCTCCCACGCGAAGACGATGCACAGGTGACGGCGTACACCGATCCTGGCGCTGGAAGACACAGCGCTTCCATCCAAGAATTGCGTGACTGGGCCAGGGTCTGGGACACCTATAACCCCGAGGTCCACGGAAGCCAAGACATGCCTGGCTTCTACGCGCAGCCCCTCCGGCACGAGAACTGGTGGGGTAGCACCGTATCTCTGGAGCAACTTCTCGATCTCGCCCAGGTGCACGGCATCCCGGTTGCCTGGGTTCCCGACCGGGACGTTCTCCGGAAGCTTGCGGCGGCCGGCCCGACCCACGATGAAAAGCTGGCAGTTCTTGTTGCCGCAGAGGAAGAAATCCGAAGCCTGTGCCACGCGCGTCTCGACGAGTGCCTGGACGAGTGGCTCACAGCGGAGATCAAGGCTGGGCACAAGGCGCTGGCGGCTTGGGATGACGGGCACCGGGAGGCCGCAGCGACTCTTGCCATCGCTGCGCTGGAACAGATTCTGTACACCCTGACCGAGACGGAGAAGCGTACGCACGTCGCTCTCGGAAGGATCGGTAGGCAGAAACCCAACGACTAC
The DNA here is from genome assembly GCF_053615355.1 of Streptomyces sp. CLCI03. NCBI lineage: Bacteria > Bacillati > Actinomycetota > Actinomycetes > Kitasatosporales > Streptomycetaceae > Streptomyces > Streptomyces sp. CLCI03. The sequence goes on from NZ_JBSIFU010000001.1 coordinate 190,338, forward strand.
CTGCCAGCCCGGCAGTACGTTTTTGCGCCCCTGGCCACCCTCTTCGCACGCTACTACCCCGAAAGCAACGATCCGCTGCCCGAGAACCTCTCTCGCCACGCCGTTCTGCATCACCTGCCCCTCGACCACCTCAGCCGGGGGCACTGCACGATCGCCATTATGCTGCTCGTCTCCGTCCTGCGTCAGTCTCAGGAACGGGCTCAGGGCATCCGCGACGACCTGATGATGGCCGCCGCGGATTGAGTGCCATGAGTCAGCGAACCGGGACCCAGGTGCTCGCGTAGATCACGATGCTTCCGCCGACGGCGGTGGCCGCTCCTCTGACGAGATGGATGCTGGCCTCGCTGCGAAGCCGGCGTGCCCGGTGCTTCCACCGGGTGGCCCAGGACGGAGGCTCTGGCGAAGGGGGTTCCCCGGTCGCGCCGGTGTCCGTACCGAAACGCCCACCCCGCCGCGCCCCACCCGGGCCCGCGTCCCGGCGGCCGCATGTCGCCGGTGGCACTATTGAGTGCCACCGAAATTCCGACAATGTGCCTGCTCCAGCCGCCTAGTGTTCTGGCCATGGACTCTGAACGTCTCAAGCTCTCTTCGTGCAAATGGATGATCGCGGCCTTCGCCGCGCTCGCCGAAGGCCCGTCGTCCCATGACCTGGCGGTCCACCACGCCGGGATCGCTGCCGAGCATCTCCTCAAGTCATACCTGGCCAGCCTCCACCCGGCTCTCATAGTGGAGGGCAAGGATTTCAACTCCTTGCTGCACGCGACGGGTCACGGGGCACACGCTTCGGTTCCCGCGGAGCAGGTCAAGACCATCGGCTTGGCCGAAGCCCATGCCCGAGCGCAGAAGATCTTGCGGAAGAAGATGCCGGTCGATCAGCGGGCGCTTGGACCACTAGCCAATGCTCGTAACGGCGTCGCACACAGTGGCATGTACGACCGGTCAGAGGTCAATGCCGTCTTCACCACGTGTCTCCGGCTGATCGACCCCTTGCTCGTCGAGCTCAAGATCGACACTTCCTACTGGGGCCGCTACGAGTCCCTGCACAACCGGCTTCTCGAGGAGAACGTGGAAGCTGTCCGTGTCCGGCTGGAGAGCAAACTTGCCCGGGCCAAGGATGTCTTCTCTGAACGTTACGGCCACTTGCCCCAGAAGGAACGCGAGCTCGTCCTCGGCACGATTGCACGAGTCTCCCCTCCCGGCTACATCGAACACGACGAGCCCGCCACCTGCCCGGCATGCGACTCGCAGGGCTGGCTTAGTGGTGACACGCACGTTGACGAGGATGAGTGGGCGGTCATGTTCACCCCCTTCGTCTTCACATGCCCGGCCTGCGACCTGCGTGTCGAGCATGAGGAACTTGAAGAGCTGGAGGGGCTTGCGGAGGAGGTCAGGCTGGATGAGTCACCAACCGACTTCTACGCGGACTGGGAGCCGAGTGAAGTCCGTGGATCTTCATGGGATGGAGGACCATTCCACAACTTCTGATAGCCGGGCTTACCAACATCTCAGAGGGCGGTATGCAGGCTTTTGCCTTGTATCTGACTCTGCTATGAGATTGGCGTGCAGATCAGGGCTCCCCGGCCCGGGCTCGGCGACATACTGCGGTCATGAGTGGAGAGGATTCGACACGGCTGGCGAGAGCCCTCATCGAGTTCCGTGAGGCCGAAGGCATCTCGGAGCGTGAACTCGCGCGCCGCACCTGGCTGAGTGAGGCGACCATCAGGACCTTCGAAAGCGGCCGTGGGGACCTGCCCACCCCGACCGTTGCCCGAACCTTCGAGGAACTCCTCGGCTGTGCTCCGGGCAGCATCAAGACCGCGCCGTCCGAGGCGATGGGCCGTGAGGCATCGGCCGACTCCGCCGTGGACCTCGAGTAGGCGCGCTGGTCAGGGCTGAACCCCGGGCGATTGCGGACGTGGCCTGGTGAACAGTCCTGGCTCGGTTTCGGCCAGGATTCCGCGGTCGGCCAGCCGCTTGAGCTTGAGGCGGGTGTTGTCGATGTTGTTGGGCGCGACCGGCAGGTCCATCGCCTCGCACACCTGCCGGGCCCGCAGCGGATGGTCGGCCGCGGTGAACACCGCCAAGATCTGCTGGTAGGCCGGATGGTCCGGCAGTTTCAGTGCCGGCGGCGCGGGCGGCTGCGGGTCCGGCAGCTCCAGCAGCGTCTTGCGGGTGATCCGGACTTCTTCGGCGGCCCGGCCGAGTTCGTCGAGCTGGGCGGTCAGCTGCGTGATCTGTTCCCGCGTCGTCTCGGCCTGCGCGGCGATCTCGCGTTCCCGCTCCTCCAGCCGCGCCAGCACCGCGCCGAGCGTCAGCTCCCCGCCGGTCATGCGGTGCGCCAGGCGGGCACGATCGCCGAGGTCAGCCGGCGCAGTATCACCGCGGTCATCGCCCAATACACCCGCGACTCCGAACTGCGGGGCAGATGCTCGTAGTCGCGCACCAGCCTGCGGTGCAGCATCAAGATCCCGTAGGCGCGTTCCACGACCCACCGCTTGGCCTGGGGAACGAACTCGGTCTGCGCGGGATTGCGCTCGACGATCTCCACCTAGATGCCCACCTTCTCCCCGTGCGCGACGACGGCGTTCTTGAAGCCCCGGTCGACCAGGGCCTTCTGCACGGTGTCGGTGTCGGCAGCGACCTTGTCCAGCAGCGCGATGCCGACGGCGTTCTCGTGCGCCGACGCGGCCGCCACGACCACCGCGATCACCAGCCCCAGAACGTCAACGGCCAGGCCGCGCTTGCGGCCCGGTACTTTTTTGCCGCGTCACGCCCCGTCGACTGCGCGGGCACCCCGGCCGCCGCGTGCACGCTCTGGGTGTCAAGCACCACCAGGCTCGGGTCCGCCTTCCGACGCGCCATTTCCCGCACCTGCCAGCGCAGCAGGTCGTGAATGGTCTGGTCGATACCGTCGTCACGCCAGGTGTAGAAGTAGTACTTCACCGCGCCGGGCGGCGGAAAGTCGTGCGGGAGCAGCTCCCATTGGCAACCGGTCCGGCCCTGGTAGAGCAGTGCGTTGACGATCTCCCGCATCGCGTAACGCCCCTGATGGCCGCTGACCGAGGGATGCGCAGCCTTCCACGCGGCGATCACCGGCTCGACCAGCACCCACTGCTCGTCGCTCACGTCGGTCTTGTAGGGCTTGCGCTCACTCACGGCGCCCAGCCCAACACGCTCACGGCCGTCGGCCGGCCGGGATACCGCACCGCCACACGTTCAGGTGACGACAATCCCCCTATGCACTCTCATACCGCCCTCTCATAGCTCCGAGCGTCACCCGCCGTCTCATCGAGGAGTTCGCGGCACGGCCCGAACCCGCCGCTACTACCCGCCGGGCGGTGGTCGACGGCATCACCGACCGGGAACGCGAGGTCCTGACCCTCGTCGGCCGCGGCCTGTCCAACACCGAGATCGCCGAAGAGCTCACCATCAGCGTGGCCACCGCCAAGGCCCACCTCGCACGGCTCTTCACCAAACTCGACGCACGCGACCGGGTCCACCTCGTCATCCTCGCCTACGAGATCGGCCTGGTCGCGCCCCCACGGTGAGGTTCACCGGCGGATGACCAGGCCAGCGGCGGGCCACCCCACAGCAGCAATGAAGATCGCGATAGCGGCTGGCTTCACTCTCCCCGCTTCAGAAAACCTTCGTTTTCTGAAGATCGCCCCGCAAGGCCACCCGGACCTCTCATAGCCTTCAAAAACCCCTTCAAAAACCAGGGTCATTCAACAACTCCGGACCACCGTTTTCTGACATGATCCGGGGCCATGACCACCCCTGAACCGGCCGAGCCGGGCCTCCTCGTCGCCGAACCGCTCGTCCGCACCGAGATCAAGATCGGATACGCACGGGTCTCGACCAGCGGGCAGAAGCTCGAACGGCAGCTCGACGCACTCACCGCCGCCGGATGCCGGAAGATCTTCGCCGACAAGAAGTCCGGCAAGAACGCGCTCCGCCCCGAGCTGAAGGCATGCCACGCCTTCCTCGACCCCGGCGACACCCTCATCGTCCCGAGCCTGGACCGCTACGGCCGCAGCCTCCAGGACCTCATCAACATGGTCGCCGAACTCCGCACCCGCGGCATCGGCTTCACCTCGCTGCACGAGAACCTCGACACCACCACCCCCGGCGGCCGGCTCGTCTTCCACGTCTTCGCCGCCCTCGCGGAGTTCATCCGCGAACTCATCGTCATCGGCACCAACGAGGGCCTGGCCGCCGCCCGCGAGCGCGGCCGGGTCGGCGGACGCCCCAGCGTCGCCACCGAGGAAGTCATCCGCGCCGCCCGCGACCTGCTGCCCGACCCCGGCCGCTCGATCACCTCGATCGCCAAGCTGCTGGGCGTCTCCCCGGGCACCCTCTACAACCACATCCCCGACCTGCGCGAGCTACGCGTCGGCGCCGTACCCCGCCAGATCGAAGCGCCCACGAAGTAGACCGACTCCAGCAAGATCAATCTCAGTGTCGTGCGCAGAGCACTTGTCAGTGCGGCGCAGAATTCTGTCAGTGCTGTGCCGTAGCACGCGAAGTGCGACCTGGCGGGCGCGAAGCGATGTCCTGCCTTTCCGCTGCCCAGCCCGGCATGGTCCGTGAGGGGGACGCGTCGGCACGCCACACTACGAGCGGAACTGGCGCCGTGGGTCCTTGCGCTAGACACATGCCCGTGATCATCGGCTACTGCAGGACAACAACCGCCCGCTGCCGATCCGCCGGCGGGACCGTACTTCCGACCAGGGCTGAAGGGGGGAGCCCATGTCGTCGAGACGGCTTCTCCGAGTAAACCGACGCGTCATGCGCGCCGTACGCGGCTGGCCGCGTGCCCTGCTCCTCACACTCGCCGTGACGCTCACGGTGACCGCGCCCGCCGGCGGGGCGGCGGCCGAGCCGCGTCCCGGCGTCCCATCCACGGCTCCCGGCCCGTCGCGAGCGGACGGTGAGGGGACGCTGTCGCAGGTCAAGGTGAAGCGGCGCGTGGACGTGCGCACTCTGCCCCGGCCGAAGCGCGTCCCCAAGCCGCAGGTGCAGCCCTACCTCGCCCCTCCGAAGGGGCCGGCGCCGGTGGGACCGATGAGGCAGCCGACTCTGCCGGCCACCACCGCGACCCTGACCTCGAAGACCGGCGCGTCCCCGAAGGCGGCGCCGTCCACGGCCGTCATCCAGCAGCTGAAGACCTTCCCCACGCTCGGCAACGTGGACGCCACCGGTCCGTCCGACACCCAGCTCGCGGTCGGCCCCACCCACATCGTCCAGTTCGTGAACCGCTCGGGCCAGGTCTACGACAAGGCCAGCAACGCCGTCGGCGCGCCCTTCGACCTGGGTGCCTTCTTCGGATTCGCGGCGGACACCGGCGGTGACCCGCGGGTGCACTACGACGCGGGCTCCGGTCGTTTCTTCGCCGCGTACGAGGGAATCCTGGCCGGCGGCGACGAAAACGACGTAGCGGTCAGCGACAGCTCCGACCCTCGCGGGCACTGGAGCGTCTACATCGCCGGGAGCAACACCTCCAACATCCGGCAGGACCAGCCGAAGCTCGGCTACACCAATGACAAGGTCACACTGAGCTGGAACAACTACAACCTCAGCGCACCCCCGCCGCTGCCGTACCTGGGCGAGGTGACTGTGGTCGCCAACAAGGCCGACCTGCTGGCCGGAGGCACAGTCAGCTTCACGACGTTCGGCCAGGACACCGGCAGGTTCCAGGTCGTCCCGGCCACCTCGCTGTCGGGGATCAACGACCAGCTCGCGATGGAGCACGACCCGCGTGACCCCACCAACTTGGTGGTGCACACGCTCACAGGGGTGCCTGGCGTCAGCACGGTCACCCGGACCGAGAACACCATCGCCATCGGAAGCGCGCCCGCACCACCGACGTGTGGCGGCGTGAGGGGATGCGCGGCTCAGCCGCCCGGGGGCGACGCAACCATCGCGACGAACGACGACCGCATGCTCTCGGTCGCGTGGCAGAACAACCACCTGTGGGGCGTCTTCACCGTCAGCTGCACCCCTCCCAGCGACACCGCGGTCCGCAACTGCCAGCGCTACGTCCAGATCGCGACCGGTGGTGGCCAGAGCCTGGCGACCAACCTCAATCTCGGCCTCGTGGGCGGAGACATCTACTACGGTTCGGTGGCCCTGAACGACGAGGACGACCTGTTCTCCGGATTCACCGCTTCCTCCCCCGGCAGGTTCCCCACCGGTGTGGCGATCGCAGTCCCGGGCGGCAACTTCCCCGCCAGGACATTCGGCGACTTCTACGCTGCGGGCACCCAGGCCTTCTCGTGCAACTGCGGCACCGACCTGCGCTGGGGCGACTACTCCGGCATCGCGCGCGACCCCAGCAATCCCAAGGACGTCTGGACGGTCCAACAGATCGGCGCCATCGCCAACACCGGGATCACCGGCGGTGACTGGGGCACCGCAATGGACCGCGTCACGCTGTCCCCGCCGACTGTCACGAGCGTCACCCCGAACCACGCGCCCGAACTGGCCCAGTGCGTGAACACCGTGACCGTGCGCGGCACGGAATTCCCGACGAGCGGCACCACCGTCAGCTTCGGCTCCGTGCCGGCGACGAACGTGAACGTCATCGGGCCGGAGGAACTGACCGCGCAGGTGCCCCCGCAGGCACGGGGCACGGTGGACGTCACCGTGACCAACGCCAACGGCACCAGTCCGGTCACCGCCGCCGACCAGTTCACCTACGACCCGGACACGACCGCACCGACCGTCTCCGCGAGCATCTCGCCCGCGCCGAACGGCGCCGGCTGGAACACGACCAGCCCCGCGACCGTCAACATCAGCGCCTCGGAAGGAGCCTGCGCCTCAGGGGTCCAGAAGATCACCTACAGCGCGAGCGGCGCCCAGCCGATCGCATCCACCGACGTCTCCGGAGCAAATGCCGCAGTCCCGATCACGGTGAACGGCCTGACCACCGTGACGTACACCGCCACCGACAACGCGGGCAACACCTCCCCACCGCAGACGATCACCGTGCGGATCGACACTGCAGGGCCGACGATCACCATCGTCCGTCCGGCGGCCGGCACCTACCTGTACCGTCAGCCGGTCACCGCGTCCTACTCGTGCACGGACGCCGTCTCCGGGGTGGCGAGCTGCGTGGGCACGGTCCCCAACGGCAGCCCGATCAACACCTCCACGCTCGGCCAGCGCACGTTCACGGTCAACGCCACGGACAACGCCACCAACCCATCCACCAAGACCGTCACCTACAACGTGGCGTACCGGATCTGCCTGCTCTACGACCCCAGCCGCCCCACCCGGCTGCTCGGCCAGGTCATCATCAGCCTGCGGATCTGCGACGCGAACGGCAACAACCTCTCCAGCCCGAACATCACGCTCACGGCCAGCCGCATCACCGGCCCGGTCACCAGGCCGGTCACAGGCCGGTTCAGCTACCTCCTCTCCTCCTACAGCCTCCCCGTCAGCACCCAGAACCTGCCCAACGGCAACTACAACCTCGAATTCACGATCAGCGGAGCCGACACCACCACCCACGTGGCCCCCTTCACCCTGCGCTGACACCCACAGCGCCCGTCGAGCGCACCGGCCCGGCCCCGATCTCGGAGCCGGGCCGGTGCGCGTCAGGGCAGCTTGCGCGCCACCCGTGACGACGGCTCCCCACCGACGCTGGCCAGCACCACGCCCTCGAAGACCTCGCCGCCGCCGAGATGATCATCCGCGGAGACATCATCGACCGCTTCCACGACAACGTGCTCTACAGCCTTCCGGGACTCCCCGCGTCGTCACTGCCTACTGACAACAACTCTGCGTTCCCACTGACATCAACCCTGCGCACGACACCAGCAAGATCAATCTCAGCGGCACTTTCTGTACGCCAACTACTCACACCCGGTGCTCACGGCCGAAGTCTCGCAGCCGTGAGCTACGAGCTGGGAACGAGGGAGTCCTGGATGGGGCCTGTGGTCTGCTGGGCAAGCTCCGGCGGATGGACGTACAGGCAAAGACGTACGAGACGATCCCGGCCGGGGATCACGGGCTACGGCTTCTTGCGGCGGTACCGGGTGAAGACGGAGACCAGCTCGGCCAATGCGCGCGCTTCAGCACGGTCCGGTCGTCTACGTGGGGCCGTGAGGGGTAAAGCGACTCAAGATTTTTCACCCGTGACGGAACGGCCCGTCGACCGGCGGCTCGCACCCCACGGGTGCCTCAATCCGCGTAAGTGTCATTTGAATGTTCGTCCTACGGGGGGGTCTCACATGTCCGTCTTACCTGGAGTCTTAAAGCACCCTACAAACCGTCAAGTCAGTGCGTGGCACCCCGATTTTCAGGTTCGCATGAGTCCGCATCACCATGCGATGATTCACGCATGACGCTGATGGAGAACGAGGCAACCCAGCCAGAGGGGGAGGCCCAGATAGGCCCGGACGAGGCCGACGAGAGCCCCGCGCACATGACCCAGGAGCGCACGATCGAGCTTCTCCTTGAACGCTCGAAGCGCGCGAACCGGACAGTGCCGATCAGGAGGGCTTTCGCCCAGACAGGCAAGGCGCCCAACACCGAACCTGGCGCCCTGCGTTCCCTCGTCGCCAACAAGCAGGAACGAGCTCTCGACCTCTACCTGCTGGTGGCCGCCGTCACGAGCGCTGGCGACTATTCGGTGACCGACTGGTCCTCGACCTGGGCCAGGACAGTCGGCGTCTTCGACGAGAAGACCGGAGCATCTGCGGTCTCCCGGGCCTGGAAGGCACTCAAGGACCTCAACCTCATTTCGACGGCCCGAGGCACGGGCCGACGGACCACCGTGACCAAGCTCCTTGAGGACGGCCTGGAATCGAAGCCTCCGTATGAGCCGCCGGTCATGGGGGAGCCGTACTTCCAGCTTCCGTTCGAGTACTGGGACCGAGGTCTTCACACGACCCTGTCTCTCCCGGGCAAGGCCATGTACCTGATCGCCCTTGCGCAGAGGAAGCCGAAGTTCAGGCTGACCCACGCCAAGATCAGCGAGTGGTACGGCTTTGCCGAGCAGACGGTCGCGAACGGCATCAAGGACCTGATTGAGCATGGGGTCCTGGCGCAGGTCGGTGTGGAGTCCTACGAGACTCTCGCCGTCCGCTCGGGGGTGGCCTTCCGGCCCGTCTACGGCCTCAAGGAGCCGTTCAACCACCGAGGGCTTCCTACGCCCACCACCGAGGATTCCTCCGCGCAGTAAGGCGTGGTGGACTGAAGACCGCACCGCCCTCGCAGGTTGGCGCCAAGAAGGGCGGTGCGGTCCCGTTAGCCGGTCTGACCGGCAGATTAGGAGGGCTTCTTGCCCAGCTTCTTCCCCACCATAGGTGCTGATGCCCAGTTCCATCCTCTCTCCCCCCGCCGCAGGTGGGGTAGGGGGGGCCTGGTCATCGTGGTGCTGCTGGTCCTGTGGACCATCAACCCCGAGTACGTCGAGAACATTGCGACGTGGGTCGGCGCGACCGCGCCGCTGTTCCTTCCCGCGCAGGCCGACCGGGGACGTGCTGAACCTCCCCGCGGTGGCCAGCTGCGTATCGCGTGAGGCAAGCCGCCAGAACGCCACGGCGTTCTGGCGGCACCCCGCAGCGTGCCCGAGCTCCTGCTGCCGCCGACGATCCCGCGCTGTACTCGCTCCGGCACCTGGTCGACGCCCTCGCCACAGCGGCGCCCCAGGGCGGTCGCCCGGGGACGCCGTACACCCCCGACTGTCGTCGCAGGTCGGGGGTGTTCCTGGATCTTCCACTGGCTGTAGCGCGCCCCGGCCGACGACCGAAACACCAGGCCGACAGCCATCAGACCCGTTAGACCCAACACTCCCAACCCAGAGGACCGCATGGCCCAGGTCGAGATCACCTCGTTCGGCTACCTGCACGGAACCGCGCCCGAGGCGCGGGTGACGATCGACCTGCGCCACCACTTCCGCGACCCGCACGTCCGCCCGGAACTGCGCTACCTGACCGCACACGACGAAGTGGTGCGCGACGCGGTGCTGGCCACCGACGGCATCGAGGAGGTCCTCCAGGCGGTCGCCGCCATGATCACGGCGTTCCTCGCCGGGCCCCGGCAGGACGAGGCCGTCACCGTCGCGTTCGGGTGCGCGGGCGGCCGGCACCGTGCCGCTGCGGCGGCCGCCGTCCTCGCCCAGCGCTGTACCGACCGGGGGTTGGACGTGTTCCTGGTCCATCGGGACCTGGACAAGGAGGTCGTCGAGCGCTGAACACGAGCATGCCCACTGTGCCCCGTCCGCGATTCGCGGACGGGGCCTTTTGCGGTAGACGGCCTGGACCCCGCCGTGGGGGCTCCAGGCCGGTCACTGCTTGAGCAGCAGGTGCAGGACGGTCACCACGCCGATGCGACCAGAAGGGCGATGCCGACGGACGGGTGCAGGAACGCGATGTAGGTCGCGAATCCGCCGACGCCCAGAAGCATCGCCGTGCGCAGGTCGAGCCCGTTGCCGTTGTTCACCGGACACCCGCCTTCGGTGCGGAGGTCCGGCCGTAGAGCGGCTCGATCTCCCCCTTGGCGACCATGAGCTTGGCGCGGGCCCGCAGCCGGCGCATGTGCCCTTCCACGGCCCGAGAGCTGATCCCCAATTCGTCGCCGATCTCCTTGTGGGTCATCTTGGCCTCCCAGATGCACCCGCAGATCGCACGGACCTCCGGCCCGGCGGCATTCCCGCCCCTGGCGACCCATCTGGCGTAGGCGAACATGAGGCGAACGTACTTCTATAACTTCTCTGTTCGGAGTCCGCCCGGCTGGGCGGGGGCGCGGCCAGCGCAGCGCACTCGGCGGCGGCGCGTTCGTGCGCGTCTGCCAGGAGCTCGGCGCTGTGGGCGAGTTCTGCCGCCCGGCGGGCCGGCAGGACGGCCCGACCTCAGCGGCGTCGCTCGCCTCTCACCCGATCCGCATCCACAGCTCCTGTGTCACAGCCGCGCGCCGCAGGGGTCGCGGTGGGCGGCCGCGTGGCCCGGGAGCCGCGGGTACCGCCCGGGGTGCCACCAGTACCCCGCAGGGGTGATTTCTGCCCTCGCGTATGCGCAGGCGGTTTGTGCGGTGCGTTCACGCTCAGTCACCGTATGCCACTCGCGTGTCACCAAGGCCGTGATTCGGCGTGGCGTTTTGCCCCGAATCATCACCGTCGGTAGTTTTCCGTGTCACGCTGCGTGATCAGTTTTCGGCTCCATCTCGCACCGCGACGTGATCCCGAGGACCACCATGACCAAACGCGCCCTGCTCGTAGGCATCGACCTCTACCCGGATCCGCGAAACAACCTCAACTCCTGCGTCGCCGACACGCTCGCGATCAGGAGCATGCTCGAAGGGTTGTACGGCTTCGACCCCACGGACATCCAGCTCGTACACAACCAGAACGCGACGCTGGCCAACATCCTCGAACAGCTCGACTGGCTTCTCACCGGAGTGACTCCCGGAGACCAGATCGTCTTCTTCCAGTCCTCCCACGGATACAGCTATCCCGAGGGCAACACCATGGTCGAGGTGCTCTGCGCCTACGACGCCTTCTTCAAAGACAGCGACCTGGCACGCCGCACCCTTGCACTGCCGCCGAACGTGCTGACGGTAATCCTGGACTCCTGCCACTCCGGCGGCATGAGCAAGCGATTCGTCACCACGCAGAAGAACGGGTCGGCGGTCACCACCCAGTGCCACGTCGCTAAGGGCAAGTTCTGGACGCCTGACCCGGAACGAGCCGCCCGCGACGCCCAACTGCTCGCACAGGTGACCCAGTTCAAGTTCTTCGGCCGATCGGCCACCGCCGACGCCGGAGCCATCGCCAAGAACCTCATGATCAACCCGGTCGGCGTCCCGCCGGCCAAATCGTTCAAGGAAGCCGCGGCCGAACTCAACGGAGTGTTGTTCTCGGCCTGCCTGGCGAACGAGACGGCAGCCGCGGGAAGCCCGCCCACCGATCAGCTGTCCGCCTTCACCTACGCCCTCATCAACGACATCCGTCCGGACCTACCGGTGGCTGAACTCAACAGGCTGGTGAGCCAACGCCTCGACCGGCTCAACATGACCCAGCACCCCATCGCCATGGCACCTTTCATGCAGCCACACCTGCTCACCCAGCCCCTCATCTCCATGGGCGACGGGACCAAGGCCTTCAAAGCCGATGAGCAGATCCCGAACATCGGCGACTCAGTCGAGGCATGGCTGAACGAGAACCTGAGCGAGCGCTAGGAGGCCTCCTTGCCGAGGTCGTCGAACCCAGCCACTCAGGCCAGTTCCCAGACCGCCAGGAAGAAGCAGGCACCGCCTGCTGCCGCACCGAATCCCCCAAAACCCAGGCAGAAAGCCCCGAAGAAGAGCAGCGGTGCCAGTGGCGCCGCGAAGAACGCCGACGACCATCGGCAAGATCACTCAGGAGGAGAGATGACCGCGACATCACTCGACCCCAGGGCCGAGCGGTTCAAGGAGCAGCTTGAGGCGGCCTTCGCCGGGCAGGCCTCCGGCAAGAGCTTCGACGTGCCCGACGTGGGCAACGGCTACGGCGACGTGGCGACGATCACCTGGTCGCTGCTGGAGAATTACGTCGCCGCCGCCGAGGCCAACTCCAAGGGCTACAAGGTGGCCACCAAGGACTTCGTCGACAACAAGGTCGAGAACGTGCCGGACGAGAAGATCTGGCCCCTCGTATGGCAGGCGGTCGAAACCCTCGGGCCGCTGATCATCGACATCGCCACCAAGGACTTCAGGCCGCAGAAGAAGGACCTGATCTCGGCGATTGACAGCGTGCCCGCACACCGGCGCAAGGACAAGGACTGGGTCGACTACGCCACCACGCTCGCGCTGATCCTCGCCCAGGGAACCGTCCAGGTGCTGTCCGAAAAGAAGGACTTCGCCACGTCCGGGCAGTATCCGACGATGCCCAAGCCGCCGAACGGCGCCGATCCGGCCTACTTCCGGGACGCCCTGACCTTCGCCACCGCGAGCACCAAGTTCCTGGATTTCACGTTCAACTTCTGACGACCGTGGGCGGCGCGGGCCGCGACGACGGCAGAACCCAGCCGGCGCCCGCTTCGCGGGCGCCGGGATGCCCAGCTGTTCCGCGAGGTAGTCCACGACCTCCGCCGGTACGTCGGCCGCGTCGTCCAGGAACACGGGGTGCCGGTAAGAACCCTGTCACCAGCCGCAAACGGCGGTGATCTTGCGAGGGCATCCCTCGTGCGGGTGAGCCCGAGGCTGTACGGCTGCGGTGTGTGAGCCCACGCGAGGACGATCTACGAACGTGGCCCGTACCCAGTTGGACGCGCGGGCGTCGGGCAGCCGTGACGCTGGGGGGGCTACTTCTCTTGCGCCGGCGTTGTCTGTGCAGGGTCAGCAGACTTGTCCACGTGCGCCGGCGCATCCGCTGTCTCCACTGTTGGGCAGCAGGCATAGTTGGGCATGGTGTAATCGCCTGCCCTATTGATGCGGCTGCAGTTAGAGCACCGGATCGGCCTCGGGGTGTTCAGGACAAGCTTGTTACCCAGCATGGTTTGGATGATCAGCCCTTTGGAGTGGCCGGCATCGATCAAGGCAGTGAGCACAAAGTCGTACACCGTCAGTACGCGTTCGCACTCACAGACGATACGTTCGAGGTGGAAATCCCTTACCTCGCGCGCGAGGACACCCTCCTGGAGATCGAGAAGCCGTTCCATCTTGGCGATATCTTCGGCGTCAGATCTGGTGAACTGATTTGGGTGGGTGGAGATCACCAACACCACCCGCGACGGCATCAACCTGCGCGGCTGGACCCTGCGCGACAGCGACGGCAACCGCTACCGCTTCGACAACGTCCGCATCGGCGCCCGTGCCACGATCCGGATCCACACCGGCAACGGCCGCGACACCCGCACCGACCTCTTCCAGGACCGCCGCAACTACGTCTGGGACAACAACTCCGACACCGCCACCCTGCGCGACGACCGCGGCCGCACCGTCGACACCGAGACCTGGGGCCGCCGCCGCTAGAACCGCGACCGCGGGCCCCGCACCATGTCGGGGTCCTGCGTGACATGACCGCACGGGCCGTCGCCTCACCGGGCGACGGCCCGCACTGCTGAGCTGCGCGGTCCCGGGAAAGGCGCTGCTCAGTCGCTCTTGGTGCCGGCGAGGGCGTCGGCGAGTTCGTCGTGGCTCATCCCGGAGCGGCCGCGGATCCCGGCCTTCGTCGCCTTCTCGTACAGCTCGGCCTTCGTCAGCGACTCCAGCGACCGGGCACGGGAGGTTCCCGAAGAGCCGGTGGTGCGCTTCTTTGCGCCGCGGGAACCCTTCCCCGCGTTCTTCGTGCGGGCGGTGGAGGTGCTGGCCTTCTCGCCGGTGTCCTTGGGGCTGCGGGCCCGCTCGACGGACGCGCGCAGAGCCTCCATGAGGTCGACGGCGCCGGTGGCCTTCGGTGCGGGCTCGGCCTTTCTCGACCGTCTCGCCGGCCTGCTTCGCGGTGATCAGTGCGGCGACCTTCTCCTGGTACACGTCGCGGTAGTCCTCCGGCCGCCAGTCGATGGCGAGGGCGTCGATCAGCTGGTGGGCCATCTTCAGCGCCCGCGCTCGCCTTCCCGGCCTCGGGCAGGTCGGGGATCTCCTTCCGGGGGTCGCGGATCTCGTCCGACCAGTGCAGCGTGTGCACCGCGAGGAGCCCCTTCTCCGCTTTCAGCGCCACCAGGTACTCGCGACCGCGCATCACGAACGTCGCGATCCCGGCCCGGTTGGACTCCTCCAGCGCCTGCTCCAGCAGGCCGTAGACCTTCGCGTACTCCTTGCCCTTCGGCCCCAGGTAGTAGGTCTTGTCGAAGAAGATCGGATCCACGGTGTCCAGGTCCACGAACCCGCTGATCTCGATCGCCCTCGACCGGCCCGGCGCGATCTCGTCGAGCTCCTTCGGCTCGACGAGCACGTACTCCTCGCCGGTGTCGAAGCCCTTGACGATCTCCTCCAGCTCCACCTCCTTGCCGGTGCGCTCGTTCACCCGCCGGTTGCGGATCCGGTCCGAGGTGCCGCGCTGCAGCTGGTGGAAGTGGATCGTGTGGCTGTCGGTCGCGGTGTAGAGCGAGACCGGGAGCGTGGTGTTGACTGAACCAATTGACGAATAACCGCAGGTCAGACGGCATTTCTGCTAGCTTCCGCTCATGCTTGAGACGGGTGATCCCTCTCGGGATCTGATCAACTTCGTTCTGCCACAGACCGGTGCCCTGGTCGAGGTGGCCGACCCAGCCCAGCCGTACGTCCTGCTGGACGCCGCCGGGGACAGGGTGGAGCCGGTCTCGGCGTTCTTCGCGCGCGTCGTAATCGGCCCGGACCTGGAACTGGGGTGCCATACCCCGACCCTGCCACCCGCCGCCCCGCCCCCGCGAACGGGTTTCCCGCCCGGCGGGGCCGGGGCGGGGGCGGGCGCGCTACGAGGTCGCCTCCTCCGGCGTCGCCTGCTGGGGAACCCGTACGGTGACCAGGTCGCCGACGCCGGCCACCTCGTTGAGCGCCTGTGCGAGCGACAGCAGCACCTGCCGCACCGACTCGATCTCCGCCCGCAGTTCCGCCGCCCGGTCCCACTGCCGTTCGTGTGCGACGGGGTCGACCTGCTCCCCGCGCTTCGCCTCGTACGCGGTCAGCAGCGGATGCCAGCGGCCGAGCAGCGGGCGGATGGAGAGGTTCAGGACGTTGACCGCCAGCGCCCCGAAGGTGACCTTCCCCGGTGCGACGCGCGGCGCGACCGCGGGCCCGTACCGCCGCAGGATCTCCCGCGTGGTCGCGAACACCGTGTAGAGCGAGGACAGCGCCTCCCGGAGCAGCCCCTCGTCCTCGCCGAGCTCGACGACCGAGATGCGGGTGGCGAGTTCGACGTACAGCTCCCAGGCGGCCTGCCGCTCGGCGTCGGCGGGCTCCCACGTGCCGCTGATCTCCCCGACGAAGGGGATCCCGAGCTTGACGTTGATCTCCTGCGCCTTGAACCGGCCGCCGCCGCGCCTTCGTCCTAACCTCTGCCGCAAGCCCATCCCGCGAACCTCCCCCGGCCGTCAACCATGCCTGCCACCCTATGAGTTACCCAAGATTGCACAAGGGGAGCCAGGCAAACGGGGGGTCAGCCATGCCCGAACGCACTTACAGACGCGACGCCTTCATCTCGTACAGCCACCAGCAGGACGTCCCGCTCGCCCAGGCCCTCCAGCGGGGTCTGCAGAGGCTCGGCCGGCCCTGGACCCGGCGCCCGACGGTGAGCGTGTTCCGCGACACGACCAGCCTCGCGGCGAGCAGCGATCTCGGCGGCGCGATCCTCAAGGAACTCGGCCGGTCCGAGTACTTCATCTACGTCGCCTCTCCGGCTGCCGCACGCTCGCGCTGGGTCGGCGAGGAGATCGCGTTCTGGATCCGGAACCGCCCGATGGACCGCTTCCTCATCGCGGTCAGCGACGGCACGATCGCCTGGGACCGCCGCGCCAACGACTTCGACTGGAGCCGGACGACCTGCCTCCCCGACTCCATGCGGCGCGCGTTCGCGCGGGAGCCGCTCTGGGTGGACCTCACGAGGGTCCGCCTCGCCGCCCGGTACTCCTTACGCGACGCACCCTTCCGCGACGCCGTCGCCACGCTCCTCGCCCCGCTGCGCGGCGTGACCAAGGACGCGGTCGAGAGCGAGGACCTCCGCCAGCGCCGCACCGCGGTCCGGATGCTCAGGGGGGCCGTCGCCGCCCTGTCCCTGCTGCTGGCCACCTCCCTGGCCGCTGGGGGCCTGGCCTGGCAGCAGCGCAACGAGGCCGTCGCACGCGCCCGCATCTCCGCCTCCCAGGCCCTCGCCGCCCGAGCCCTGGAGGAGGCCTCCGTCAACCCGGCCAAGGCCGCCTCGTTCGCCCTGTACGCCGACCAGGCCGGACACACGGGCGAGTCCGACCGGGCCCTGGCCCAGGCGGTCGTGGCGAACGAGTACACGGCCCGGCACGTCCAGGGCGGGGCGGAGGGGGTGGAGAGTTACCGGGGCGCCGCCCACGGGCCCATGACGCGGGTGGCGCTGAGCCGGGACGGGGGCATGCTCGCCTACTACTCGGACTACAACGCGGAGGCCAGCAAGGTCGATTACCCGCCCGCCTCGCAGCGCTTCATCCACCTCTACGACCTGCGCGCCGGCAAGCCGCTGCCCTCCCTCCCCACCAGGGGCTGGCCGGACCACGGCGAGGCGGCGCTCCGGCTCAGCTCGGACGGCGGCACGCTGGTCGTGGAGAACTACAGCAACCAGCTTGAGGTGTGGGACGTGCGACAGGCCCGCCTGACCCGAAAGCTGGTAGCGAGGAACGGAAACCTGTTCACCGCCAACGAGGGTGTCGGTATCGCACTGTCCGGGGACGGGCGCTGGCTGGCTGCCACCTACGCTTCCTCTCGCGAAGGGGAAGGAGCACTCCTCAACGTCTGGGACCTGGCGAGCGGGACACCCGTGGTGAGCGGGGAGGCCCTCGGCACCGCGTACGGGGGCGGTATCTCCTTCGACGGCTCGGACCGACTGTCCCTCCTCACCCCGGCAACCGGTCAGATCCGTACCCTCACCCCACAGTCCCGCTCCTGGAGCGCCCCACGCTCCGTGCCCGGCCTCTCCTCCCAGGGCTACGTCACAGAACTCTCGGCGTCCAATGACCGCGCCCTGACCAGGGGGTCGGACACGGGCCAGCAGGAACTGTGGGACCTGGCCCAGGGCCGGCGCCTCGCCACCGGTGCTCTTCCCAGCGACTGGAACACCCTGCTCCTCCCCGACAACGCCGAGCTGATCGTGAGTGCCGACGGGCCGACCGTGTCGCTCTACGACTCCCACCTGCGCAAGCAGCGCGTCCTGGGTTCCTTCAGTCGCGACGTTGCCAACGTCTCCGCGTCCGGGGACGGCGCGTGGGTGGCGGCTGCGTCGGTCGACGGCTCCGTCAGTCTCTTCGCCCGCACGGGGCACGGGCAGCGCGCGGTACCGAACGGGGACCGGCTCACGCCCGACGACCTCACGGCTTCCGGCCGGCTCGCCACCCGTAAGACCGGGAACGGCGCCATCGAGATCTGGGCAACGGACGATCCGTCGACGGGACCCCGGAAACTGGGGCGGTTACCGCTCGCCGACATGGAAGGCGAGTACGCCCTCGCGGCCAACGGCGACGGCTCCCGTGTGGTGCTGACGCACGGGGGCGAGCTCTCCGTGTGGGACCCCCGAACGGGGAGCCGCATCTCCGCGAAGCGGTTCGAAGGCGACGACAAGGTGTCCGCGCTCTCCCTGTCCTTCCTCGGCGACGACTTCCACGTCGTCGCCCCAGCGGAGAAGGAGGTGCTGGTGATCGACATCCGGTCCTGGGCGATCACTCAGCGCATCCCTGGTGACACCGCTGCGGTCAGCGCGGACCGTACGACGGTGGCCGCGCGCATTCGCGGCGAGCTCTACCAGCCCAGCAAGATCACCGTATGGCGCTGGTCGGGTGGGGGCCGGGTAGGACAGATCGGCAAGGGCGAGGGCGACGAAAGGAGCCATTCCCTCACGATCAGCAACGACGGCTCGAAGGTGGCGACCATGGACGGCGACCGGCGCCTCTGGATCATCGACGTCGCCACGAGCCGAACCGTCACCACTGCCGGGACAGAACGCGATCTGATCGACCACCTCGTCTTCAGCGCTGACTCCCGGCACGTGGTCCAGGTCTCCGGTAAGGGCGCGCAGAGCGCGCTCCAGATCTGGGACGCCTCGACGGCCGACCCGATGGCCCTCTGGCCGCTCGGCCTGGCGGACCCGGCCGACCCCAAAGCCAACAACACCCCGCACATCGTCCCGAGCACCGGCGGCGGTGTCCTCGTCTACGCCCCCGACGGCACCCTCGTCCACCGCGCAATCGAGAGCGCCCCCTGGCGTGAAGCCCTATGCGCCCTGACTCCGGGCTCGTTGCCGGCGAAGGAGTACGACCGCTACCTCAAGGACATCGGCGTCAGCGCCCCCTGCCGCGGCTGAGCCGGGGGCGGCCGGCCCGTCGGGAAATCGTTCGACAGCGGTTGCGGTGATCGGCGAGGACATGATCGAAGTCTGTTGCCCCGCCCCCACCCCGGGCGGACCGCCTTCCCCAGCCTTCACCCGAAGGGGTGGATTCTTGCGATCATCGAGACACAACGCCATCGCTCCCAGTAAGCACTGCCGCACGCTCGACCAGCGCGCCACGTCCCACGGTCCTCATTGGGCCAGATTCTCCCGGTCTGGGGCGCCCTGGTTCCTAACGCTCCATCCCTCTTCCACAGCCGGGAATGGGGCTGTCGAGATGCCACGCCAGCCGGGATGACGGCTGGAGCGGCGTGCGCCGAAGCTCGCTAGTTCAGAGAAGAGACGAGCCCGAAGGAGAGGACCCCGCTCCAGATGGATCTGGCCATCGAAGATCACCACCTTGACCTGCGGTGTCGTCCTGCTGGGGGGCCTCTTTCCAGTACAGGTCCAGATCGCCCGTCCCGCCCGATGGCGCCCGTGGCCGCGCGGCGGGCGAATACCGCTCCTTCTTGCACAGGTGACCAGAATCGGGCATTACCGATCATGTTGACGAAACTGCAGGCCGCCCGTGTCTATCGTCTGTACCGCTCATTCATGAAGAACTCTCGGGGGAACGCGTGGCGGGCCCCGGGGCCCCGGGCTCGGCAGTCAGCCGTCCCGTGTCCCGAGAGGGGAATCATGGAGAAGCGCTCGTGGTCCTGGTCGGTTGACTGGCGGGGTGTGCGTCGTCGCATCCGCCTGTGGATCGCGCCGACGGTGACCGCGGTGTACTGGGTCGGACGCATGCTCCGGGAATGGATCCTTCCCCGGATGTGACGACGTCCCCGGCTACTGAAGCAAGCCGGGGACGTTCGACCAGTACGACAGAAGGTGCCCTCGCCGCTCCAACGGCGGGGGCACCGCCGTATCCGCCGTACGTGATATCACCATGCCACGCCTCACACACTCGGCGGGCCGAGTGTGTGAATTCCGGGGGCTGGCACCCATGTACGGCGGGCTCGTATGGATCCGGCCGGAGAGATCGTTCAGCCTCCGGCCGGGTAGCTGAACAGGTGGTTGTCGTCGAGCACGAGCCCGACGTACTCGTTAACGAGGAGCGGTACGGCCTCCGGGTTGGTGGGCATGTCCGCGCCGGTCCTCGCGTCGAGGACGACGGGGCCGCCTGCTCCACGGCCGTAGATCCGTCCGTGCCACACCGCGGTGACGGTCGGGGGAGTGCGTCCTTGATCGCCGTCCTGGAGCGACCACAGCAACGTGCCGGTGGCCGCGTCCACGGCCACGACCGCGAACCCCTTCGTACACACCAGCGTCGCGGCGCGGTCGTAGGTGCAGTCGACCGCGCGCATCCCCGACGGCATGAAGGCGCGGGCCTTCCCGCTGGTCACGTCCAGCAGCTGGTCGCCCTTGTCGCCGACCTGCGGGCCCGAGACCCGGACCGTGCCGGGCCCGGCACCGTTCATGATCGCGGCGTAGGTCTTCCCCCCGCGCCACTTCTCGGTGCCGGTGACGAGATCGACCCCGATCGGCGCGGAGGTGAGCGGCTCGATGTGGCTCAAGCCCACCGCCGTGCCCGCACCGACCTGAACGGCCTCCAGCCCGGGCTGTGTCCAGCGCACCGCGTGGGACGCGGTGTCGATGCCGTACGACACCGCGTCGTCGCCGCCGGTCACGGTGACGACGGCCGTACCGTTCGCCGCACCGACGGCCGTGGCCTGCACCCTGCGGGAGTTGTGTGCCCACTCGGGCAGCTTGACGGTCGTCCGCCAGGCGGCCTTGTAGGGCGGCGCCGTACTCACCGCGACGAGCTCGACCATCGCGCCCGCGGTGTGGGTGCCGGAGGCGGGCGTCGTCAGCAGGAAGGGCACCAGGACCTCGCTGCCGGCCAGGACCGGCGGCAGGACGAACCCGTCGCTGTCCTCGTGCAGAATCTTGCCGCCGGCCGCCTCCTCGCCCACGATGCGGCCGTCGGCAAGGTCGACGACCTGGACGCCCGTGGGGGAGACGACGAAGGCCCGGGCCTCGTGCAGGAGGACCGGCAGGTCCTCGCCGCCACCGCGCACCTGCCCGGCCAGGTTGGTCCGCCCCTTCGTGGCCGCCTCCGGCAGCAGCACCTGTCCGCGCGCGTCGAACCACTGCGGAGGGTCGTGCGGCACCAGGGCACGCTTCGCCGGCGCCGAAGGCGTTGCGGTGGCCGGGGACGTGCTGCTGTTCGGCTTCGCGTCGTCGGCGGCCGGACCGCATCCGGCGAGCAGACCGACGGCCAGGGACAGAGCGAACGCTAACGGCCGCACAGGAGCACGCACAGGAACCTCACTCGGGGTCGGGTAGACGGGGAAAGATCACGTCGGAGAATACGCGCCGCCCGACCCCCGGTTGAGGCCTCGCATCAGCACCATCGTCTCCGTGTGCACGGTCTGCCGACAGGTGCACGCCGACCGCCCCACTTCCGTACACGGATCACCTTCCGGAGGCCAGCGCCGCCTCGACTTGGCTCTGCGTCGCGCTCTATGCTCCCGACACGGCAAGACGCGCACGCCTCCCGCCGACACCGGCGCCCACGCCGCCCGGTGATCGAACGGCCAAGGTCCTTCGGGGGTCCAGCCAAGGTGAGCCCGAAAGGGGCAGTGGGATGATCTTGGCGAATCAGCGGTGCGGTTCGACGAAAGCGTCTTCGGCCGGGTCGTGCCCGTCTTCCTGGCCGTCCGCATCGGTCCAGGCTCCGAAGGGCCCAGGCAGGCCAGGCTCGTCGGCGCCGAGCAGGAGGGCCCCGCCCTTGAGCCGGTGCTCGCCGGGGATCACCGGCTGCCCGCTTCGAGCTGGGCCGGAATACGGCTGGCCCTCAGCTCCTGCAGGTCCGGGATGTGGTTGTAGAGCGTGCCGGGGCTCACCCCGAGGAGCTTGGCGATCGAGGTGATCGAGTGGTCGGGGTTGGGCAGCATGTCGCGGGCGGCCCGGATGATGTCCGCATTGACGACGCTGGGCCGGCCGCCGACCTTCCCCCGGGCACGGGCGGCGGCCAGGCCCTCGCGGGTGCCGGAGACGATCAGCTCGCGGATGAACTCCGCTAGCGCGGCGAAGACGTGGAACACCAGCCGGCCGCCGGGGGTGGTGGTGTCGAGCCGCTCGTGCAGCGAGGTGAAGCCGATCTCCCGCTTGCGCAGCTCGCCGACCATCGTGATCAGGTCCTGCAAGGAACGGCCGTAGCGGTCGAGGGCGGGTACCACCAGGGTGTCGCCGGTGGCGAGGAAGGCGTGGCACGCCTTCAGCTCGGGCCGTAGGTCGTTCTTCCCTGACTTCTTGTCGGCGAAGATCCGGCGGCAGCCGACCGCGGTGAGGACGTCGAGCTGGCGGTCGAGCTTCTGTCCGCCGGTGGACACCCGTGCGTATCCGATGCGGATCTCGGTCCGGACGGCGGGCTCGTCGCCCAGGAGTTCGAACTGGGCGTCTTCAAGTGGCGTGCTCACGCCCGGAATCCTGTCAGAGAACGGTGCCCGAAGGTTGTTGAACCACCTAGGTTTTTGAAGGAGTTTTTGAAGGCGCTGGGGTCCTTCCTTGGGCCCGCCCGGCGATCTTCAAAAAACGTTGGTTTTCTGAAGCGGGGAGAGTGAAGCCAGCCGCTATCGCGATCTTCATTGCTGCTGTGGGGTGGCCCGCCGCTGGCCTGGTCATCCGCCGGTGAACCTCACCGTGGGGGCGCGACCAGGCCGATCTCGTAGGCGAGGATGACGAGGTGGACCCGGCCGCGTGCGTCGAGTTTGGTGAAGAGCCGTGCGAGGTGGGCCTTGGCGGTGGCCACGCTGATGGTGAGCTCTTCGGCGATCTCGGTGTTGGACAGGCCGCGGCCGACGAGGGTCAGGACCTCGCGTTCCCGGTCGGTGATGCCGTCGACCACCGCCCGGCGGGTAGTAGCGGCGGGTTCGGGCCGTGCCGCGAACTCCTCGATGAGACGGCGGGTGACGCTCGGAGCTATGAGGGCATCTCCGGCGGCAACGCCCCTGATCCCGTCGAGGATGGTCTTCAGCGGCATGTCCTTGACGAGGAAGCCGCTCGCTCCGGCGCGAAGCGCGCCATAGACGTACTCGTCGTCGTCGAAGGTGGTGAGGACGAGGACGCGGGTCTTCGACTCCGGATCCGCGTTGATCCGGCGGGTGGCCTCGATGCCGTCCATGCCAGGCATGCGGATGTCCATGATGGCGACGTCCGGCCGTAGCCGTTGGACCAGTTCCACCGCCTCGGCACCGTCACCGGCCTCCCCTGCTACCTCCAGGTCGGGGATATCGGCGATGAGGACGCGCAGGCCGGAACGGATCAGGGGCTGGTCGTCGACCAGAACGACACGGATCATCGACCTGCCTCCACAGGCACCGGAAGCCGAGCTGCCACGCGGAAGCCGCCTTCCGGACACGGCCCGGCGCTGAACTCGCCGTGCAGCAGACTGACCCGTTCGCGCATTCCAGCGATGCCGTATCCGGATTCTGCGACGGTGCCGCCCGAGCCGAGGTCGACGATATCGACGGCCAGTTCGTCGGGGCGGTAGTCGACCATGACGCTGCAGTCCCGGGTGCCGGAATGCCGCACGACGTTGGTGACCGCCTCCTGGACGATGCGGAAGGCCGCCAGGTCGACGTCGGAGGGCAGGTCGCGACGTTCCCCCCGCCACCGGACGTCGACCCGGACCCCGGCGGCCGCGGTCTTCCCGACCAGCTGACCGATGGCGGCCAGACCAGGAAGCGGATCCAGCGGCGCGGACTCCTGGTCACTCCGGCGCAGCGCGCCGAGCATCCGCCGCAGGCCGGCGAGGGTCTCTCTGCTGGTGGCCTCGATGGCGTCCAGCGCTTTGCGGGTCTCGGCGGGCTGGGTGTCCATGACCAGGCTGCCCACGCCGGCCTGGATGGCGATGATGCCGATGTTGTGGGCGACCATGTCGTGCAGTTCCCTGGCGATCCGCAGCCGCTCGGCCGTGACCGCCTGCTGCGTGGCCTGGGCGCGTACCGTGTCCGCGTGCGCCCGGTTCTGATGGATCGTGTTGCCGATCAGCCAGGCGATGACGACGGTCGACGCGAGGGCGGCCGGCACCGAGACGTTGAAGAAGTACCCGCGTCCCAGCCGCCAGACCGTGTACGCGGCCAGCACGCCGACCGGGAGCACGGCCGCGAAGACCGAGACCCGCCGTGAGCGGGTCGCCGCGGTGTAGCCCACGGCCGCGTCGGCCAGAAGGAAGAGCACGACCGGCGTCGCCCGCACCGGCATCCCGAGCGAGAACACGGCGCCCGCGAGCGCGATGGCCACGGCCGCCAGCGGCGCGCGGAACAGCAGTAGCGCGCCCAGGGTCGTGACGACGGCGGTGACCAGCAGCGGTGCGTCCTCGATGTTGCCGTTGTACCGGAGCAGACGCTGCAGTTCGTCCGGCCGCTGGAACGTGCGTACCAGGATGAGGGTCGACCAGAAGGCCGCCACCCACACACCCGGCGGCACGCGTTTGAGCAGGGGTGGATGAGGAGTGGCGATCATCAGTCGATCCTATCGACGCGCTCCCATCGGGGCATTGGCCCACGGGCGTAATCCCCCGGGCTACCAGCAGGGCTCACAAGTGTGAACCACCAGCCGATGCCGGCTCCTTGCCCTCCCCGGCAGCTTGGACCCATGATCGAATCCACCCGGCTGACCAAGCAGTACGGCGATACCGTCGCCGTCGACAACCTGACCTTCACTGTGGAACCGGGCAAGGTCACCGGCTTCCTCGGCCCGAACGGCGCCGGCAAGTCCACCACACTGCGGATGATCCTGGGCCTGAACGCCCCCACCAGCGGGTCCGTCACCGTGGACGGGGTTCCCTTCTCGCACCGCCCGCGCGGCCTGCGTCACGTCGGCGCTCTGTTGGACGCCCAGGATGTCCACGGCGGACGTACCGCACAGGCACACCTGTCCGCCCTGGCCCGTAGCAACCGCATCCCGCCGGCCCGCGTGGACGAGGTCCTCCAGGAGGTCGGGCTGGCCAAGGCGGCGCGGCGCAGGATCGGAGGGTTCTCCCTCGGGATGAAACAGCGTCTCGGCATCGCGGGCGCCCTGCTCGGCGATCCCCCGGTGCTCCTGTTCGACGAGCCCCTGAACGGTCTGGACCCCGAGGGCGTGCTGTGGGTGCGTGGCCTCTTTCGCCGTCTGGCGGCCGAGGGCCGCACCGTGTTCGTCTCCAGTCACATGATGGCCGAGATGGAGCACACCGCCGACCGGCTCATCGTCATTGGCCAGGGCCGGCTGATCGCCGACGAAAGCCTGGAGGACTTCTCGGCCCGCAACGCCTCCCTGGGCGTGACCGTGCACACGCCCGACCTGGCGGCCCTGGAGGCCGTGCTGATCGCCGAGGGTGCGTCGGTGCGCCGCGAGAGCGACCAAGCGGGCCGGGTCACCGGCCTGACCGCAGCCCGGATCGGCGACCTCGCCCACCGGCACCGCATCGTGCTGCACGAACTCGCCACCCACACTTCGTCCCTGGAGTCGGCGTTCATGTCCCTCACCGCCGACAGCGTCGAATACCTCGCAGGAGAAGCCCGATGAGCATCATGACGTTCTCCCGTACCCGGCCGTCCGAGCGCGCCGCCGAACCGGTGGCCGGGTTCCTCGATCTGCTAGCCGCTGAGTGGATCAAGGTGCGGTCCCTCCGGTCGACCTACTGGGTGCTTGCCCTCAGCGCCGTCGTCGCCATCGCGATCAACGTCAACGCTGTCCACTCCGACCTGACGTACATCGACCAGCCGCATCCCCCACTACCCGGCCTCCCGCCCTACAAGTACGACCCGCTGTTCCACGGCCTGGGCCGCATCGCCGCCAGCGTCATGGCACTGGCCGCGGCCAGCTTCGGCGCCATTACGGTCTTCGGCGAGTACGCCACCGGAATGATCCGCACCACGCTCGCCGCCGTCCCCGACCGGGGCGCGGTGATCACGGCCAAGGTGGTCCTCGTCACGGCGATCACGCTCGTCCTTGGTGTGATCGTCTCCGTGACGTCGTTCTTCACCACCAACGCGATGCTCGCCTCCCGCCACGTCGGACTCTCGATCCAGGACCCCGGCTGCCTGCGGGCCGTCGCGGCATACGCGCTGGTCATCCCGGTCTGCGCGCTCATCGGCATGGCGCTCGGCGCCGTCCTGAGACATGCCACGGCCTCGATCGTCGCCGTCGTGGGGATGCTCTTCATCCTGCCTATGCTCTTCGGCGGCGAGAGGTACCGGCTCTTGAAGGAGATCGGCAACCACCTGCCGCTGGCCGCGCAAGCCCGGCTGTCGCTGAACCCCGACGGCCACACCAGCCTGGGCGAATATCCGGCCACGATCACGGGCTCCTGGATCGCGCTCGCGGCCTGGGCGCTCGTCTCGGTGGCCGTTGCTGTGATGGTCGTGCGGCGACGGGATGTCTGAGCTCGGCTCAGCGGGCTGCCTCCGCCACGTCTTTGCCGAGCGCACTGAAGTCGACGTCGAGGTGGGCGTCGTAGTCGTCCGGGGTGATGCCGAGTTCGTGGGTGGAGTACTCGCCGAAACGCATGATGTGCTCGGTCAGGTACGGGGAGATCTGGGCCAGGTCGAGCGGGTCGATGACCTCGCCCTCAGCCTGCAGCTCGCGGACCACGTCCGCGATGTCCAGAGTGTTGTGGAAGATCACCAGATTGGCCAGCAGAGAGGTGAACTTCACGTCCTTCTCCTGCTCGACCGGGTCGTTCGCCCTCACCGTGCCGCGCTGTCCGAAGTGGACCCAGTCCGAGAAGCCGTTGAACGCCTCAACCTTGTTGGTCGCGGCCGTCACCCGGCCGCGCAGCGGGGCATCGGAAAGGTAGCGCAGCAGCTGGACAGTGCGGATCACCCGGCCGACCTCGCGGAAGGCGGTGTAAGTGGCGTTGCGGCGTGAGCCGGAGCGAAGCCGCTTGAGCAGCAGGGTGGAGGAGATGGCGCCCTCGCGGACCGAGACCGTGACCCGCATGAGGTCCTTGAAGTGGGTCTCGATCAGGCTCCAGTCGATGACGTTGCGGCCCACCTCGCCGAACAGCGCGTCGATGTGCTCGTAACTCGTGGTCCGGCTCGGGCGGAAGAACAGCAGGTCCTTCCAGTTGCGGATTCTGGGCATCAGGTCGATGCCCAGCAAGTAGGCCAGGGAGAACACCGGGTAGCTCTGGCCCTGGGTGTCGGCGTGGACCGTGGTCGGCTGCACCTCGGAGGTGTTCTTCAGCAGGCCCTCGATGATGTAGACGGCCTCCCAGACACCGCACGGCACGAAGTGCGTGAACAGCGCGATGTACAGGTCCGAGACGTGGTGGTAGGCGATGCCGCCCACCGCCCCGTACCGCACGGACGTCTCGGCGAGCAGGTTGTCCAGGTAGGTGTCCATGTGGGTGCCGTCGGCCGCGGCGGTGGTGCCGCTGCCCCACGCACGGGACATGTCGAGCTGGGCGTGCGCGTTCACCACGTCGGTGATCGCCTCGTTCAGCTTTGCCGTGGTCGCGTGCCGCCGGGCGGCGATCGAAAGCTCATGGCCGGTCACCCCTGCGATGTGCCGGGCGGCCTCGGCGAAGGTCATGTTCGTGCCCTTCACGAACGTCGTGATCACGTACCGGCCGAACGGGTCCCTCAGCTTCGGGTCGTTGCCGGAGGCCGGCCCGAACCGGTGCCACCACTCGATCCAGTACGCCGTGCGCGCCACGATCCCCAGCAGCGACCGCTCCGGCATCCGTTCCTTGATCGCCTGCTCCAGCCGCTCGGCGCTCTTGCGCGGCTTCTCAGCACGACGCGGCTTGAGCTTGGGCGCCCCCGAGTCGGGATCGATGAACAGCTCGTCGTTCTCCGGGTACTCGCCATCCGCCTTCGCCGCCGCCAGGGTCAGCCGCCTGCGGAGTTGGGCAACCAGCGCGCCGCCGTCGAACGGCGTGGTGTCCCCGGCCTCGCGCAGGCCGACCTCCACCAGATACTCCGGCAGCTTCTCCTCCACCGCCTCCCACGGCAGCAGCTGCTCGGACCAGTCGGCGTACTCCTCCGAGCCGAGCACCGCGACGTCCCCGGTCCGCAGCTCGTCGGCGAGGTAGCAGAACACCATCGCCTCGAAGTGCCGGCGCACGAAGTACCCGGGCCTGCGGCGGTCCCGGATCACCTTCTGCCAGTTCTGCGTAGCGAAGGAGATGCTGACGGGCCGGCCCTGGTCGTCACGGTCCGGGATGTAGTCACGGGTCAGGGTCCGGTGGGCCTTGGCGTGCGCGAGGGCGTCGAGGACGCTTGTGTCCTCGCTCGTGGCCTTCAGCTCGATGACGTCGGTCAGGTCGAACATCACCGGCCGGTCCGCCTTCAGGTGCCCGTGCAACAGCACCTCCCAGTTGTCACCGTGGTGGGCGGAGACCCTCTCGATCTGGGCGTACTGCGCGTCGAACCCACCGAACCTCTCCACCGCCGCCGTCACGGAGGCCAGACCGTTCGACTGCACCATCAGCCCCTCGGAGAGCAGCAGGAACGCGGGCGACACCCGGCCCTCCAGCCGCCCCGCGACCTCCTCGGCGCTGGACTCCTCGTCCAAGCCCTCCAGCGCGTCCAGAGACTGCTTGGTCATGGCGGCTGCCTGCGCCCGCGCCGTCTGCGCGGGCCCGCCGACGTCGACCTGCTGAAGCAGGGTGCGGTAGTTGCCGACCAGGGCCTCCACGATCTCCTGCTGCTTGCGGCGGATTTCCTCCAACTCGTCACGGGCCTTCTTCACCTTCGCGAACATCCGCTTGCAGAACATCGTGGCCACGTCGTCGCGGGCACGCATCCGCGCCTTCGCGGACAGACACGCGATCAGCGCGACACGCTTGTCCTCGGTGTAGTCCTTCAGCGTCGCGGCGTCCTGGGCCTCCGCCTCGCCGGCAAAGTCCGCGACCTTCCCCGACGCCACCCCTTGGAGCCACTTCGCTGTGTCGCCCAGACTGTCGACCCACTCCAGGTGCCCCTTCAGCCGCTTGAAGTTCGACCAGGTCGCCCGGCCCGGGTTCTGCTTCAGCGCGTTGAACAGCGTCTTGCGGTCCAGTCCCACCACGTCCGGCAACCCCAGCAGCCGACGCCTCTCCTCCGCCGTCATCCGGTCGCGGATCCCGGCCAGGATCTCCTCGTTCACCTGAGCCCGCACCGTGGACGCCATCGCGTCCAGCGTCGAGAACCGGGGGATCTCCAGCCCGGCCTCGACCAGCTTCTCCAACGCGATGTTGATCAGGTCAGCCGGGTTGTTCTTCGACGCCGACTCGATCCGCATCGTCTCCTCGGCCACCTTGCGCGCCGCTGGCCCGTCGTAGCGCATGCCGCACCGCTCGCGCACCAGGCTGCGGTGGCTCTTGGCGGTCCGCTGCGAGGCGTACACCGGCAAGGTGCTCTCCGACAGCTCCACTACGCGCCGCACGAACTCCACGACCTGCTCCGGCACGTCCTCCTGCTTCGGGAAGCAGCCCATCCGCTGATATGACTTCAGCGCCAGCAGCAACGCGAACTGATGCTCGTCGGAGTCCGTGACCTCCTCAGCCCAGGCCCGCTCCTCCTCGCCCGGAGTGAAGAACACATGCAGCTCGCGCGCGGTGATCAGCCGCTTGAACCGTGGATACACGGTCCGCTCGATCGAAGTCATCCCACCCACCCGTGGCCCAACACTGGACGGACGCGCCTGGCGCGCCCACGTGCCGGATCATCCCGGGAAACGAGCAGCGGAAGATCAGAACCGTGGAATGGGCAACACGGTCAGGCCCTCAGTGGTAGATCCGCAAGAGCAGCGGCTCAGACCTTCAAGATCGTCCCACTGCCCCTTTTGGGCTCACCTTGGCTGGACCCCAACGGGGCATGTAAGCGCACGGTGGAGGCCATACTGGTGGCTCCCTCTCTCGTCTTGTGCGGGATGGGTGGCCCGGGGCAGTCGTCAGCCGGACAAGCAGGGCGGCTGTCCCGGGGCGGAGCTACAACTCGAAGGTGCTGGGCTTGGTCCAGCGGTAGGGGTTCGTCCAGCGGCCGGCGGTCGCGGCGGGCCAGTCGAGCTCCCAGCCGGGCCGGTATCCGCAGGCGCCCCAGCCGTCCGGCCGTCCGTGCGGGATCTCCAGCCCGGCCTCCGTCGCGGCCCGTGCCGCGTCGTAGACCTCGTGGGCGATCCGTACGGCGGCGCTGCGGCTGTCGGCCCGGCCGGTGAAGACGTGCAGCCCCCGCACGCCGGGCATCTCGGTACTGCGTATCGGCACGTCCACCTCGAAATACGGCAACGGCATGGCACCCATCTCCTTCCTGTGTTGAGGGGCCACCGCGACCGCCCCGGGCCCCTGCGGGTGCAAGGGGGGCCGGGGCGGCACGGAGTGCGCTCAACTCAGGGCGTCAGCTGGCCGTCTCGATCGCGGCGCGCAGGTGGGTCCGCGCACGGGCCAGGAGCACGGGCACGTCGGCGCCGGGCTCGGTCAGCGCGTCGGTGAGGTGGGTGGCGGCGGAATCCAGGTCGTCCCCGGCGTCCTGGAAGTTGCCGAGGCTGGAGGAGGCGAGGACGTCGCAGACCTCTTCGACCAGGTCGATGAACCGGTTCGGGGTGAGGTCGCGCGGCGGTTCGCTGCCGATGAGGGCGGCGAGGTCGGCGGTGAAGCAGGTGTCGAGCGCGGTGAAGGTGTCGACCGGAGCGGTCTGGACGGCCATGAGGGCCTCCTTGTCAGAAATCGAGCCGGATGGTGATGGGGGTGCGGCGGTCGCCGTAGCCGCGGCGGGGGTTGTGGACGGTGCGGCGGTGCGCGGCCAGGCTGGCGCCCCCGCCCTGGATCGGGAGGTGGCAGTCGGGGCAGCCGTTGAACCAGTCGTCTCCGTCCGGGAGGCCGGCCGGGGTGAGCGGGTGGGGGTGCGGCCCTTCATCGGCCCGGCTCACCGGCCCTCGCCCCCGGCCGGCTGCCGGTCGGCGAGGGCCAGGAGCTCCGCAGCGAGTTCCGGCGCGGCCAGGATGGTGCGCAGGGCGGTACGGTCCGGCCGGCCGCGCGCAGTCGGCCAGCGCCGCGACAGGGCCTCGATCTCCGGGGCCGCGGCGTCGTGGTCCTGGTTCCGGGACAGCTGCTGCTCGATGGCCGCGCGGTCTGCCGCGAAGAACGGCGGGTGCCAGGTCACCGTGCCGTGGGCCCCGGCTGGCAGGCTCAGGGCCAAGCCCGCACTCTCGTGCTGTCGGTGGCGGGAAGGTCTGCCCAGTGAGTGGCGCCACGCGGGAGGGCTCGGGTGCCGCATGCAGTCGCCAGTTGGGCGACGATTTGACCGCCGCGGCCGTGTTCCTCCGGGTCGCAGGCAGGGCTCCAGGCACCGTCTGCGGGGGCGGGGCCGCCGTCGTCGACCTCTATGCTCAGGGTGTCGGTGCGCTGCTCAAGGCGGAGGAGTACGGGGGGCAGGGCGTGTTCGACGGCGTTGGTGACAAATTCGGAGACGACGAGGAGGGCCTGGTCGGTCGCATTGCTGTCCGTACCCCAGGCGTCGAGTACGGCTTGGGTGATGCGGCGGGCCCGGCCACGGTGGGCACGTTCGCGCGCAGGGTGGGGGAGTGGAGGAGCGGAAGCGCCGCTCGCGGAGCAACCGGTCGCAGCTGCCCGTCGGCCGGGCGCGGGTGTGGGCGTGGTGCTTCGAGGCCTGGAGGAGGAGGACGCGCGTGAGCGGGCCGCGCAGCGGGTCGAGGGCGCCGATCTCGACGACGCGCTCAGCGATCGGGAGGCGGAGTGGGCGCGCTCCCAAATGTCCTGGAGGCTGTTGTAGGGCCGGCCGGCCGCGATGCGGGTGATCTGGTCCTCGCTGATGCCCTTCATCGAGGACGGCGACAGCCCCCACCCGCTGCTCTCGGTCTCCTCGATGCGGAGGCCGCCCTGCTGCCGGACGGCCTGGTCCTCGACGGCGAACTCCTCCCCTGGGATACGGCCACGGGCCAGCTGTCCCCCCTCGACGAGGGGACAGCAGCGCCGCACCGCCGCCCGCAGCCTCCGGTGGTCGCCACCATAACGCCGACAAAGCCCCGGCCGAATTTCATTTCCGTCAAATATTGACTATGCATGAAGCCGATACGGAAAAGGTTGAATGTGGCAGCAGTTCGGCGGGGGGAAAGAATCCCCATAGGTCGGTCGTCGGCTCTTCGAGCAAGGACACTCACACGCGCGCATGAAATCCCTCCCGCAACCCGCAAATGGATCCACTGAGCTTCACTTGAGGATTCGCTCATCCTGCGCCATTCATAAGGAAGCCCTTCGAGACGTATCTCATACTTTTTCAGCCATGGTCGAAAGCGAAATACTACGGTCCGTTTCAGGGACTGGAGGCGAAGCCGGCGCCGATGGCACGGCGACCAGGCGTCAGTGGGATGCCTTGCGACGGCGCCGGAGGAGGACGTAGCCGGCCCCGCCCATGACGGACAGAGCGGCGACGGAGCCGACCAGCCAAGGAGTCGCCTTCCGGGCCGCGACCGCCTGAGGCGCGATTGCCGGGTCCTGGCAACCAGGTGCGGCTTCGGTCACTCGGTAGCGTGCCCATTCCTTGGCGGGCTTGCCCTTCTCGTTCCAGTGCACGGTGTAGACGCCAGGCTGCACTTCACACCGGATCCGGACCGTGGCGTCGACTTTCTTGCTGCCGCGCATCACTACCGACTGTGTGAAGGCCGGGGAGGACAGCTTGACCTCCCCGTCCCCGGCCATGTGCGAGTTGTCGGTGGCGGTGATCGTCCCACCCGCCCGCACGGTACGCACGTCCCAGGGTGTCTGTGGCCACGGCGCATCGCCAGGCCAGTGTTCCTCCTGCGACTCCAGCGGCAGTTCGGACACCCTCCTCGCGCACTCCACGCGCTCGGTTTCGTCGGCCGGCGCCACCCTGACGCTCCCCCACAGCCGGTCGATCCCGGACGGGTTCTCCTCGCCCACCGGAGACCTGAAGCGCACCTCATAGGGGCCGGAGGCGGCCGTACAGGCGACCGTCATGATCGCGGTGACGAGACGGTCCTCCCTTCGTAGCGTGCCCGCCGTCGCGAAGGCGCCGGAAACCACTCGCACGCCGTTCCTGGTGTCCGCGTCGACCGTGGCGCTCGTCGAGATCGTGACCCGATCGCCCGGCCGGACCGTCAGCTCCGCCCCACTCGGCAACGGCCGGGGCGGATCGGAGACCGGCGCCGCTAAGGCGCCACCCGTCGCGGCTGACAGCGACAGGGCAAGCATGGCGGCCACACCGAACCGAGTCTGATTAGTAGCCATTAGCCCTCATTTCAACTTCGTTGACGATCTTTCAAAGTGCTGCATAGTCTGCCCCCTCTTCGAACTGACGCACCATTGCCTCCCGCCTTGGCGCGCTATGGCCTAGCTCAGAAAGCAAGTTCTGTGAGATCCAGATGGTTAAACACACTCGCTCTCAGCATCGCGACCGTCTTACTCGGCAGCACTGTCGCTGCGGCTTCGGGCACTCCGGCCCCGACCGCCTCAGTGCCGGTCACCGCTCCCGCCCTCCCCTCCCCGCCCTCCGCCGCGCCAGGGTCTCCGCCCGGTTCCGCCCACGGTCCCACCCCCACCCCCTCTGCGCCGCCTTCTTTGTCGCCACGCCCTGCTCCGTCACCGCCTTCGCCTCCCGCTTCCGCCTCTCCTTCTCGTTCCGCCGCGGCGGAGGCGGAGTTCTGGAGCGCTGAGCGAATGGCCAAGGCCAAGCCGGTCGGCGCGGTGCGCAGCGATGCTCCGGCGGCCCCGGGCATGGCCCCGGCCGCCCCTGCCGGCACCCCCACGGCAGCCCACTTCGACGGACTACCGATGGTCGGGACGTTCTTCTTCCAGGGCACGCCGGTCAGCGGGGACAGCACCTATTGCAGTGGCAGTGTCGTACGCAGCAAGGGCAAGAACATGGTGCTCACCGCAGGCCACTGCGGGACCCAACTGAGAAATTCGGTGCAACGCATCTTCGTGCCGCAGTACCGGTACGGCCTCGGCTCGGGCGATCAGCCTTGGGGTGTCTTCCCCGTCCATGAGGTCTACATGGACGGGCGGTACGAGAACAACGGGCGGGGGCCGACGTCCGACCTGGACTTCGCCTTCGTCACGGTCAACGCGAACGCCAAGGGAGCGGTCGAGAACCTCACGGGCGCCCTCACTTTCACTCCGGCGACAACGTACGAGCACAATGTGACCGTGGTCGGATACCCCTCCAAGGGCAAGGACAACCCCTCCCACAAGGCCATCCGCTGCGACGTACCAACCACCCGCCTGCACGGGTTCCGGCAGATGAAGATGGAGTGCGGCGGTTTCCACCCCGGTGTCTCCGGCGGGCCCTGGATCAAGGGATACAACCCAAAGACAAACACCGGACAGGTGATCGGAAACGTCGGCGGTGTCGGCGGCGGCGGCGACGTCCACTGGATCTCGTACTCGCCGCTGTACGGCAAGGATGCCCAGGACCTCTACAACGACGCCAACAACGGCATCGGGGAGAAGAATGTGCACCGCCCGAACCCCTACCAGGGCGCGACGGACGGCCCCGTCCTGCCCGGCAGTGGCGAGACCTGGAAGCACGCGAAGCAGATAGCCTCGGGCGACTTCTCCGGCACCGGGCACAGTGACCTGCTCGTCATCTGGACCGACGGCGAAGTCACCCTCTACCCCGGCGACGGCAACGGCGGCTTCCACCCCGAACGGCAGCTCCTGGCACCCAACGCGGGCTGGAAGCCGGCCGCCACCATCACCGCCGGCGACTTCACCGGCTCCAACCAGTTCGACCTGATGGTCCGCTGGGACGACGGCCGGATGACCCTGCACGGCGACGTCGGCTCCCACGGCCTGGACGGGGGAACCGAGATGGCGGCCTCCGGATCCATCTGGAGCCACGCCACCCAGATCGCCGCCGGCCGCTTCAACGCCGCCACCTACGTCACCGACCTCATGGTCCGCTGGTCCGACGGCGAACTCAGCCTCTTCACCAACGTGAGCGCCGGCACCATGGGCCAGGAGTACAAGCTCAAGGACCCCAACAGCACCTGGAAGGACGCCACCCTGCTGACCGCGGGGCAGTACTCCGGCAACCAGAAGTGGGACCTCATGGTCCGCTGGTCCAGCGGCGCGCTCAACAACTACGTCGGCACCACCACCGGCGGCCTGGGCAGCGAGCAGCCCATCCACGGCCCCAACAAGACCTGGACCCACAGCGTCATCATGACCACCGGGCAGTTCACCGGCGACGGTCTCACCAACGACCTCATGATCCGCTGGAGCGACGGCGAAACCACCATGTACAAAGACACCCGCATGAACAACCTCGGAACCGAAATCATGATCGCCCCACCCGCCTAGGCAGGCCAGCAGGCACGGCGTACGCAGGCCGGTCCCCGGACTGCGTACGCCTGGGTCGCATCTCGCTGCGAGACCGGCTGGCGACCTGTAGACCCTTCAGCAGGTGCTCCACTGACACCTTGAGATGGAACTTAGAGCGCGCCGCAACACACCCGTGCGGCGCGCTGACTGCCTCAGTGGCAACTGACTCCAGCGGCAGGTCAGCTCTGACTCCGCGTCTGTGAGGGCCGTTTGGACGGATCTCGTTCGGGCGGAAGAAGCTCGTCGTTGGGTGAACACAGTTGATCAACGGGGGACCGCCGGTCGCAGCGCGACTGGGAGCAGGCAGTCCAGCGGGCCATGGCCGCCCTCGGCGCACCGTGGCAGGCACACGCCGGACTGGACCGCGTCCTGCTTGTCGGCTTTCTGCGCCAATGGCTGATCCTCGCCCGCGTTCTCCGGCTCGATCTCGGCAGCTTACCGAGGCATTCTGGGCGTAGACGCGAGGAACAGCTCGTACATGGGCACGCCAGCGCCTCGAGGGGCCGACCGCGCGTTTTCCAGGGCCTGCCTGTGCGAATGGGCGACACCTGACCGCCCTGCGTTCGGCCTGGATCCTGCTCGACGTCGTTGCCCTGCTCAGCCTGCTCTGCCGCACCGGCTGGAGTCCGCCGCGTGGGTCGACCCGGCCGACGGGCACGACGGCCTGGCGCGAAGCGAGCGCCCGGTGGAACCAGGGTGACGCCATCCTGCGCGTCTTCACCGACACCGGCGGGCCTCCGGCGCCGCGGCGGGACCGGGGACTCCGCAGCGGTCCGGGGCGCGGGTGCGACGCCGACGGGCAGGACCCGCACGGTGCGTACCGGTCGGTGCCCGACCGTGCTTCGCTTCGGCCGCGAGCCGCGTGGTGATCAGGCGCATTTAGGTTGCGTAGGTCGGGGAGTCGGTGCGCGGGTCCAGCCGGCCGGCCTCGAGGTGGAAGGCATGGCCTGGGTGTGGTCGGGCGGCTGCGGTGCGACGTGGCCGCGATGTCTGGTCAGCGGTCCGGCACGGTTCCGTCGGCGGACGGAAGATCACTGCGGCTGATTCAGATCTAGAAATGGCTTGAATCCAGATTTGGCGGTCGGTAGGCCAGGCTGCTGAGGTAAATCAAGCCGACCAGCCCTCGATTGCGGCAAATGTATGGTGTCCATTTCGCCAAATCGGCTTGAAAGTGTCCATCTTTTCGCGTTCGACTGGCGGATGCCGGATTGAGGGAACCTCAGCAGTTCCTCAAATTGATTGACCATCCCGCCATGATCGATAGTGTTCATTT
The DNA here is from genome assembly GCF_053615355.1 of Streptomyces sp. CLCI03. Classification (NCBI taxonomy): domain Bacteria; kingdom Bacillati; phylum Actinomycetota; class Actinomycetes; order Kitasatosporales; family Streptomycetaceae; genus Streptomyces; species Streptomyces sp. CLCI03. Next base: position 226,890 of record NZ_JBSIFU010000001.1, read on the forward strand.
TGCTCCACCGAATGCGACACTCTGCCAATCGGGGAATCACATGAAGCTCAAGAACTCGATTCATGCTGCGCTGCTCATCACGGCACTGATATCCGGAACGGTGGTTCCGGCTTTTGCCGCTGACGGCGGTCCCGCCGTCAGCGCGGCGGATCGGGCCGTGGCCACCGTCCAGAAGGCCACCGGTACCACCGATGTCGCCCCCGACAGCACCAGAGGCAAGGTCCTGGCGACGGATCGCGGGCTCGTCACCGTGACCACCCCGGTCAGCGCTGAAGGGCGGGTGACCGTGGCGGCCTCTGACGGCTCTGCAGTGACGATGGCCTTACCCGCAGCGGTGAACGCCGCAGGTACCACCTCGGCGGCCGGCACCACCGTATATCCCAATGCGGCCGCGCACACCGACCTCGCCACCCAGGCCACCGTGGACGGCGGTGCCCGCGCCCTGGTCACCCTCAAGAACGCCGACGCCCCCACCACTCAGCGCTTTGACCTCGGCCTGCCCGACGGCGCCACCCTGATTGCCGATGGCGCCGGTGGCTACGACATCGTCACCTCCGCAGGCGGCGCAGGCGTCGTCGTCCGCGGTCACATCGATGCTCCCTGGGCGAAGGACGCGAACGGCAAGGCCGTCTCCACGAGCTACAGCCTCGACGGCAACACCCTCGTCCAGACCATCCGGACCGGCCCCGACACCGCCTTCCCTGTGGTGGCCGACCCCCACTACACCTGGGGCATCATCAGCGGCACCGTGTACTTCAACAAGAATGAGACCAAGGTCCTCGCCCTCGGCGGGACTGTTGTGGGCTGGCTGCCACACCCGGCCGCGATCGTCGGGGGCCGGTCCCTCATGGGGATCGCGGGGTACGCAGCCGCGACCGGTCAATGCATCAAGTTCAAGGTCAACCCCTCGCTGGCGGCCCTTTCTCCGGCGGCAGCCGTGGCCGGAAGCGGCACTTACAGCGGCAGTGCCGGCGACGGATACTGCAGGTAGACAGACCGGGAGCTGAGTGATCCCGAACAGGGAGCACAGCTGACCCTGGCGGCCGAAGGGACACATTTCGGCTTCCGATTTTGAAAGGTTGCGGAATGGATGCTCTGACCGTTCTGGCGTCGGCCGCTTTCGGCTCGACGGTATATCTCACGACTTTCTCGACGGTGAAATGGCTGAACCAGCTGTCCCAGCGTCTCAAGGTCGCGGGCCTGATTGTGGTCGGCTTGGTTCTGTGCGCGATCATCGGGACTATCGCTAGCGCGAGCCAGAGCGCCGTGCTCGGGTTCATCGTCGGCGGCGGCCTGACACCGCCCGTCCACCGGTGGATCCTGCAGCGACGCAGCCGCGCCGCCAGTTCTTGACCTTCCGGCTCACAGACCTGAAGGTCCTGCCGCTGGCCCTGCTGGCCTAGGGCTTCCCAGGCAAGCCGTCGAGCGGTTCCGGCGCCGGCGAACACGCGCGGGTCGCCACCAATCTCGGCCGGCGCCCGACTGCCGGTCAGCCACCGCATCTCGACCGGTCGTAGAACGGTCGGGTAGTCGAACAGCAATCTTCTGGGTGGCGTCTGTATGAAGACAGGGCCTCCTGGCGGTTCGGGGATGCGAAACCAACCGAACCGTTCCGGGAGGCCCTGTTGTCGACGGCACGCTGGTTGGCCGGCCGCCGTCTCGTATCGGGCCCTGTGGGCCCTTCAATCGGGGAGGAATATTTCTTGCACCGCATTGCCAAGGTGGCTGTCCTCGTGGCAGCCGCCGTTGCTTTCAGCGCTCCCGTCGCAAACGCCGACTATTCCTACATCTACAAGAGTTACAGCACTGACGTCTATGACTGGCATACCGGCGTCACCTGGGGTGGTGTCCTGGCCTGCGACATGGACCAGGACGGGAATTCTGTGAAGGCTCACTTCACGCGGGACGACAACTCCGCACACGAAGAATGGGCGACGGCAGGAATCGGAACCTGCAACGGCGGGTTCGATCTCAGCAGCACCAACCGGGTCAAGAAGCACCGCTCACAGCAAATTCGTGACTGGGCAACCGATCCCTACGGCCCCTGGAAGTACCGGCCCTGATCCAGTACATGCTCATCGCGCGGAGCCGGAAGGTTCGGTACACCCGGCTCCGCGCTGCCCGGCTGACAACGAGGAAGCATGAGAACCGACCTGCACGATCGAAAGACGGCCGCAGTAGAAGTCAAGGACCTGCACTACAGCATCGGTGATCGCCGTCTTCTGAACGGGCTGTCCCTCAGCGTTGCTGCCGGATCGTCCGTGGCGGTGACAGGCCCCAGCGGCTCGGGCAAGACGACTCTCCTGTGCTGCCTCAGCGGTCTGATCGCCGCCTCATCCGGTGTCATCCGCATCGCCGGCCTCGACATCTCCCAGGCATCTGCAGGCGAGCGAGCCGCAATGCGGCTGCGCACCGTGGGTACCGTCTACCAGTTCGGTGAACTGATACCCGAACTGTCGCCCTTGGAGAATGCCGCACTACCGGTCCTGCTTGCCGGAGGCGACGCGAAGAAGGCCTACGCGGACGCGCAGAGCCTGCTGGAGGAACTCGGCGTACAGGAGTTCTCGTCCAAGAACACCGCGTCGCTCTCGGGCGGTGAGCGTCAGCGTGTCGCCGTTGCCCGCGCACTCATCGGCAGGCCTTCCGTGGTTCTGGCGGATGAACCCACTGGTTCCCTCGACCAGCGCACCGGCGACGTCGTCGCTGATCTGCTGTTCGACCTGCCCACCCGCTTTCAGTGTGCTCTGATCGTGGTCACCCACAATCCTCAAATCGCAGCCCGCGCCGACAGGACGCTCGAACTCACCGAAGGACGCCTCCTCACGGACTCGGAGGGCCGCAGGTGAACAGGCACGTGGCCATGCTCCGACTCGGCCACCGGGTAGGAATGTCCAGCGGCGTATCGGCCCTGGTTCACCGATTCGGACTATTCGCGGCTTCCTTCCTCGTACTGTGGGTGGCCTGGAGCCTCCTGGCCGTGGATGTCAGCCTGGCCGCCCGTCAAGAACGACAGGACGCCCGTTCCCCGGTCATGGCCGAGCAGGGCCAAGAAGCGGTAGCCCTATGGTTGGAGCGCCCGGACTACGCCGACGGTCAGGCCGTATCGGTCATCTTCCTGGAGCCGCTCCAGCCAGATGCCAGTCCGCCGCCAGGCCTTGACAGGTGGCCCGAAAAGGGCGAGGCCTTTCTTTCACCCCAGGCTGCGAAGCACGCGGCCGGAGCCCTCGTCCCCCGCTACGGCACGATGGGAGGGACCATCGGGCGAACGGGCCTCACCGAACCCAACGAACTTCTTGTGTATACCCGTTCTCCCGTCGAAGGAATCTTCGGTGAAACGAGTCATAGAACGCGCATATCGGGTTTCGGGTATCCGAATTCTCAGTTCACCGACTACTTCACCGTGAGCCACCAGTTCGAACGTTCCTCCGGCGACCTATGGATACTCCTCCTTCTTTTCACCGTCATGCCGGCCGCCGCCTCCCTCATGGTCGTGGTGCGCGGCGGCGCGGAGTTGCGAGACCGCCGAATCTCGATGCTCGAGGCCCTGGGAGCCCCACCTGCAGCGCGCCTGCTGGTGGTCACCGGTGAAGCCGCGGCCCCCGTACTCGCGGGCTCGCTCCTGGCAGCAGCCGCAGCATGGGTCACAACCCTGCGGGACATCGCCCTCCCCTTCACCGGGTACACCGTCTCAGCAGGTGATGTGGCCTCACTACGCATATGGACCCCCCTGCTGATCCTTGCTGCGGCCACCCTCGTACTGGGGATCAGCGCGCTGCGCTACGCCATACCCCCCAAACGAACCACCACTCGCCCACAGCAGACCAGAGCCACGCCCGGACGGACGGTATGGGTGCTGTCCGCGATCGGGTTCTGCCTGTGCTTGTACGGAACGTGGCGGGCAGACGGTCCGGGACGAGTCGTCTTCTTCTTCGGAGTCATGCTCGTACTCGCAGTCCTCCCCATCCTTGCCGGACGCCTGTCAGGCTCTCTTGGATCGGCGATCGCCTCGCATTCCCTTCGACGGGGTGACGCGGCAGGACTCATCGCTGGCCGTTGGCTCGCCGCCCGACCCGTAGTACTCGCCGTACTCAGTGCGGCAATGATCCTGGGGCTGGGCCTCACCACCTTGGGCCAAGTCGTCACCAGCCAGCTCGAAGGCCCGGAAATCGTTGCCAAGCGCTTGGCCGGCGTGAACAACCGCAACGCCATCTTGATCAAGGCATCAGGCGATCCATCCCGCTTCGACCAGCTCCGCGAACAGCTCCCCGACCACCCGACAGCCCTCGTATACCGCGAGGGCGGCCGCACGATACTGTCCGCCGACTGCAACTCATTGGCATTCTTCGGAACACTCACCACCTGCCCCACGGCTGTCACAGATCTGACTGACGCAATCTCGGCCGTTGAGACCACGCCCCGAACAGCACTGGCAGTGCTCGGCCTCTCGCCGGACAAGGTGAGCATCACCACCCGACGCCCAGGTATTACCGACCCCGCCAACATCTCCCTCGTGGTCTTCAACACCTCCGGCGAAATCGGAGCCGCTCAAATCTGGGATACCGCCTACCGGACGCTGGGCTTCCCCATGCTTGACGTGCCGGTGGAGTCTGGGATGCTTGGAGCACAAGCCCGGAGCGCCTACGTCAAGTGGGTGTTGGACGCCGCACTGATCGGCCTGCTTGCCCTGGTCCTCGCCGGAATCGTGGGCGCAGCTTCCGTATTCGACGACCAGGCGCGAAGCCTCGGCCCCGTGGCCTCGTTCCGAAGCGACAGAACCTTCTACCTCAGGGTGGCCCTCTGGAACCTATCCGTTCCCCTCGTTGTCGTTGGAGCAGGCGCCGGAGTGGCTACGTACCTACTCGGCCAGATGCTGCTGTCCATCGGCGACGGAGGTGAACTGTCCGCCGGGCTCGTGGCCGCCGGCTCCCTCAGCATCGCCATCGGCGGTGTCGTCATCGCCGCAATATGCGCTGAGATCGCGACACGCCGGAGCCGAATCTGGCGCCCCACAAACGACTGAAGCAGCAACTCTTCGCGCCCTGTCCACGCTCCCGGCCTCCGCCCTGAGATCGCCTGGCTCGCTCAGACGAGGGAGGGGCCCCGGCTACCTCTCCGCGCGAGCTGTGCGACGTCCGCATGGTGACGGCAGCCCCTCGCCGGCGGTGTTCCCTTTCATGTCTCCTGGACCGTGTCGACGACATCGGCGCCGGTCTCCCTCCTTGCGGGTGTCGCACCCGTCCCCCGAGTTCAGGCCCTTGTTCCAGTGCTTGTAGAGGTCCCGCCTGTAGCCGTCGCAGTGCTCGGCTGCCACCGGCAGCTGGTCGATCGCTTCGTAGAGCGGCAGCGGAGCACGTACGCCGGCCGGGCCGGCCGCAGCAGGCTCGCGGACGGGTCCCGCGGGGGCGGAGTGCGCTGTCGAGATGGAGGAGAGGAGTGGCAGGGCGCAAAGGCAGAGGGCGGGCAGGCCGCGACGCATCAGGTTCTTGATCACAGATGCCGGTGTAGTGGGGTGCCTGTTCTCCCTGACAGGGCCCGGGCACCAACTCACCTGGGTGGGGGGCCGGCACGGCGCATCGGCCGATCGGATTCGGTCCCGGCCTTCTCGGTCGCGGCGCAAGAGTGTCCGTGGGGGTACGGCTCCGAGCTGGGTGTCTGTGCAGGGTGTGCGCGGGCGCTTGAGGGCGCGCGATGAAGTGGATGCGCCTGCTCCGGAAACTTTCTGAAATCGCCCTGAACGATCGGGGGTTGTTTTCGATTGGCTGTGAGTAGGAGGCGGTCCTGAGGGCCTCTCCGCTGGCTGCCGCCGCACCTGGGGGGAAGGGGCACGCCTGGTCTCACTGATCCGCTTGGAAGGACTTCCTTCGACGCGCGCCGCAGAAGCCCGCCGGGCCTTCCGCCGCGACGGCGACTACCGCAACGCTGTCGTCCAGGCCGCCATGTACGCCGAGATCGTCCTCACCAGCACCCTGTCGCTGATGCTGTGGGAAGAACAGCTGGAAGCACCGTCGGTCGAGCAGGCGGTGGCCGTGTTCGACTTCTCCCGCGGCGGCGGCCTGGCCACCCGGGTGAAGACCGAGTACGCACCCCGGCTCGGCGGAGACTGGAACCGCACGCTCCCCGGCCCCGTCCACGACTGGACACACGCAGTGGCCGCACTGCGCAACCGGGTCGTCCACCGCGGATACCGCCCGACCTACCAGGAGACCGAAGCCGCCCTCGCAGCAGCGGACGCACTTCTCGACTTCATCAAGACCCGCCTAAGGGCTGTCCCGTAAACGATCTCCGCCTCAGGGGCGTCGGGGGTAATCAGGGTGATCGGCGTAAGGTGACGCGAGGTCGAGAAGGTCATCGCATGGCCAGGTTTCGCCGTCGTACTGGCAGTCATCGCGGTTGTCCCACGGTAGTTCGGGGTCGCCCGTGGCAGGGCTGAGCACATGTCGGGCGAGCACGCGTCGCTTGGCCTCAACCTCCCGCAGGACGCGAGCCGGGTCGTGCAGCGCGACGTGGAGGGCGATCGTGGGATGGAAGCCGGAGAGTTCTCCTTGGCAGAAGTCGACCGTGTGCCCGTCAGCCGTCCACTCCCCGCAGCCGTCACCGTCGCACGTCGGGCCAGGTCGGCTTCCTCGTCCAGCCGTGCATGGAGGAACGTCACAAGGTCTTGGCTCATGGGGTCATCCTGGACGATGCGCCAGGCCCGGTCGCCTGATTTCCACGCTTGGGGCAGGACCCGGCCGACAGCTCGACAATGGAATGATCTTGCCGTGGCTGGTGTGATCACGGCGTCCGAGCCGTCCTGGATAGCCCCGTTCACGGGACTGAGCCCTCGCGCCTTCGGCAAGCTGGTGACGGTTCTGCGGCGCGAGGGTGCGGACGCGGTCCGCAGGGGCCGGCCGTGGAGCCTTCCGCTGGAGGACCGGGCCCTGCTCGTTGCGGCCTACTGGCGAACGAACCTGACCATGCGGCAGCTCGCGCCGCTGTTCGGGGTCTCGAAGTCGGCGGCGGACCGGATCATCGACCACCTCGGACCGATGCTCGCGCTGCAGCCCCGCAAACGTTTCGCCAAGGACACCGTGCTCATCGTGGACGGCACCCTGGTCCCCACCCGCGATCACACCATCGCCGAGCGGTCGAAGAACTATCGTTACTCCACCAACCACCAGGTCGTCATCGACGCCGACACCCGCCTGGTCGTCGTGGTCGGCCGGCCGCTCGCCGGGAACCGCAACGACTGCAAGGCGTGGGAAGAGTCCGGCGTCAAGGCCGCCGTCGGCAGAACACTCACGATCGCCGACGGCGGCTATCCGGGCACCGGGCTGGTGATCCCACATCGCCGCGAGCGGGGCCAGGCCGAACTCCCTGCCTGGAAAGAGGACCACAGCAGGTCCCACAAGCAGGTCCGAGCCCGCGTCGAGCACGTCTTCGCCCGTATGAAGACCTGGAAGATCCTCCGCGACTGCCGCCTCAGAGGTGACGGCGTCCACCACGCCATGCTCGGCATCGCACGGATGCACAACCTCGCCCTCGCCGGATAGGTCAGCGGGCCGCACGGCGGCCAGACACGCCCGAGGCATCCGAAGATCATTTACGGGACAGCCCTTAGCCCAGCGCCCCAATACCGGTGCCGGGCGCGCCCTTGGCCCAGAGCCGACCGTGTGGGGCTGTAGGCGCCTCATACGCGGGTGCACAGGTTGCCCGAGCGTCCCTCGCTGCAAGGCTTTGCGACAGGCGCTCAGAGGGCGGCCTGTGACGGTGGGTGCAGCAGGGGCAGGGTGACGGCGGTTCAGGCGGGTGGGTGGGGCAGCCCGTTCCGAGCCACCGGGATCCCGTGCTCGTGTCGGCAGCCGTCCGCGCAAGGCCGTCGCGGTCCAGGGCCGACCGCAGATCACGCCGGCATGGCGAGTTGGGGCGCGGAACGCGGCCCAGCCGCGGTCGGCGAGCCGGGGATGCTGTGGGCACCCTGGAGGCGACCCCGAATTCACTGGCGGCTGGGACACACAGCCGTGATTGTGGAAAATTCAAAAATTGAATCCGGATAGAAATAATCCCGTTTGCCTGGCTGGGTAAACAGGGGGAGGCTAGTTAGTAGGGGGCGTCAGAATGGCTAGAGGCGGATGCGGGGATCAATCATGCCTTCCCGTGACATTTTCGATGCTACATATCTTCAGCAAGTGACCCAGGAGATGATTGAAGTTCTTACTTCTCCGGGGTTCGTTGAGGCGATGCAAGAGGTTAGGCAATCTCCTCTCAATCAACGCTTGGCCAAGGGGTCAAAGATCCTGACCCCGGTAGCCCTTCGTGAGCGCGGTGTGCCACTTCCTGAAAACATGAGGGTTTCCAGTCGGTATTTCGAAGAGGGACTCCCGATTCCCATTAATTTTGGGGACAACCCAGACGGAAGCCCTAACCTCGTGAATGCAATTAATGCGGCGGAGCCGGGGTTCCTGGACCGTATTCGTGAGAGCCATCCCGAGCTGCTTCGCGAAATCGCCTCCGAAGATGATCAAGTATTTAGAGCGGGAGGATGCTGCTGCGTGGGAGCGGCATCGGTATGCGGCGGCGCGGGTTGGACCTGATACCCAGGTGCTGTCTTTCGACACCCGCTACCCCGCTCATTCTCATCCCAAATTGGCGCGGAGATCTTAGGGTGCCCCCACCTTCGGGCCATCACAGAAAGAGAAGGATATGTACCCAGGCCTCGACTTCAATCAGGCAGAGCTGGCATCTGTAATGCGCAAGAATTATGACGATCTGATCGAATTCGTTACCTCTCCTGCATTCAAGAAGGTTCATGCGGAGCTCATGGATCTCCCTGAACCTCAACGGCCGGCTTTCATCATGGAAGTTCTGCTCAGGCCGGATGAGATGCGCAAGCGAGGTGTAGAAATCCCACCCGGAATTCTAATTCAAATGTCGGCATTCGGTGATCGTCGACCCACGCTCTTCGCGGTTAAGAAATTCCTGCCGAAGAAATATCACGGAGCATGGGAGAATGTGAATATAACATTCAGCAATTCCTATGACGAGGAAGATGTATCTCGCGAGGGTGACGTCGCATGGAGGGCGCCCATGCCTGTGGCGCTTCAGAATGCACTGATCGCGAACGGAGATGATCTGGAGTCCGTCCATGCGCATTTTGAGCTTCAAGAGAACAATGGCATGGTTCGTTCGGTTGCAATCAGCGAACCCTAGTTTCGGCTCGCCTGCTTCGAAAAGGTGAGCGTAAGGATCAATAATGGCCTCCCATGACATTTTCGATGCTACATATCTTCAGCAAGTGACCCAGGAGATGATTGAAGTTCTTACTTCTCCGGGGTTCGTTGAGGCGATGCAAGAGGTTAGGCAATCTCCTCTCAATCAACGCTTGGCCAAGGGGTCAAAGATCCTGACCCCGGTAGCCCTTCGTGAGCGCGGTGTGCCACTTCCTGAAAACATGAGGGTTTCCAGTCGGTATTTCGAAGAGGGACTCCCGATTCCCATTAATTTTGGGGACAACCCAGACGGAAGCCCTAACCTCGTGAATGCAATTAATGCGGCGGAGCCGGGGTTCCTGGACCGTATTCGTGAGAGCCATCCCGAGCTGCTTCGCGAGATCGCCTCCGAAGGCGACCAGCCATTCAGAGGGGGAGGATGCGCTTGCGGTGGAGCGGCATCGGTTTGCGGCGGCGCGGGCTGGACCTGAATCCTGATTATGGATTGAGGGGAGTGTCAGATGCCCGAACGGGTTCAGGTCAAGTGCGACGGCGCTGTAGCCGACTCGCGGGTGGAGATCCGGGCGGTCGTCAGCTCAGAACATCCGCAGAGGGTGACGATCAAGCCGGAAGGTCTCCTCCTGTATCTCTACCAGTGGTACGGGGCCGGAGAGTGTGGCCGGACAATCGGCTGCGCGACGGACCAGGCTGACAACACATACACGGTCACCGTGGAGTCCAGCGACGACGGCGGCAAAACGTTCAAGCCGAGCGTCCTCAGGCTGGACACGATCTCGACGGCCACGCGGCCCTCCTACACCGTGATCACCGTCCGGTCCGAGAACGAAGGCGACAAAGACTTCGATGACGCCGTCGTCTACTTCTCGTATCTCGCCCAGTAGGCGCGCTTGGCCGCCAGCTCGGCCAGCACGTCGGCGCCGCGGGGGTGGACCCCCGGACAATCGGTCCTCCTCCTCGGCGTCCTCGGCGAGAACCAGTCAAGGCCAGGGGGATGAGATGCACTTCGATGAGAACGAACTGCAGTCTGTGCACGAGGAGCGCCTTCGCCGCTGAACGGGCCGAACGCAGGTTAGGTACTCAGTGGGTTTCGCCGACCCGGAGGACGAAGACGTGCGTATCCGTCCGCAGCAGCCCGCGCCGATATGGCGTGCGTGGGTGAGGCCCGGTGCCCGGTTTCCGGGGGCAGTACCACCGGGCCGCCCTCATATCCGAAGTTCTCGCTGTCAGTGGTGCGTGGGGCCTTCACCGAGTGTGCGGCGGCCGGGTACGGCCTTGGGCTCGGGCTCGGACCCTGCCGGGGGAGCCGGCGTGGTGCCCTCGGCGGCGAGGCGGGCCCTGCGGGCTCCGGCGGAGGTAGCGGAGGTGCGGGGGCCTGTGCCCAGGGCGCGTCGAGTGTTCACCGGGACAGTGTCCTGTGCGGGGCTCAGGGGCAGTTGGCCGGGGCCGCCTCGCGCACGGCCGTGCGCGGGGACGTTTTCGTGGCGGTCTGCGGGTCGGCTGGCCCGCAGACCATCGAATGAACTCCTCGGCTGCGCAGAGGTGGGGTTGCGGGGCTTACCCCCGTGTTCCGCACTGTGCTGTCTGCCCCTCACCGGAGTGCGCTGAACGCAACCCCCGGAGAGGTGTGCAGCGCCATGCCGCGGATCGTCCGTGGCCGCTCTTTCGGGAGGGAACCTCATGGTCCACTGCTACCGACCCGCAGCCCCAGACCCCGCAGCAGCAGCCCCTGCGGCCGCCCCAGCAGCCGGCCACTGACCCGCTCCTGACGCTGTGCCTGGTCATCGTCGGCGGCCTGGTCCTCGCAACGGCCGGCTACCTCTGCGTCGCCCATCCGTCGCCGACGGGGCCGATCGCGACGGTGGCGACGGTGGCGGGGGCTCTGGCCGCGGCGGTCGGCGTCGCGGTCGCCGTCCGCCGTCACTGACCCGCGGCCCGACAACGGCCCCCTCGTGAACGACAAACGCCCCGCCCGGATCATCGGGCGGGGCGTACGAGTGTGCAGGTCAGGGCCTGTTCTCGGCGTCGAGGATGTCGAGCCCGCTCGGGAGGTTGTCCGTGCTGCTCCAGCCCCGGGGGGCAAAGGCGGAGGGGGCTTCCTCCGTCCATGCGCCGGGGCTGGAGACGGCTGCGGGGTCCTCGCCGGCTGCGAGCGCGTCGAGCTGCGCGGTGATGGCGTCGAGGTCCAGGAGGTCGGCGGCGTAGGCCTCGAGGAACAGCCCGACGGCGTGGGAGATCGAGACCTCGTCCTGACCTGCGCGTTTCTTGCCCGCGTCCCACACCGTCCCGGTCACGTTCACCGTGCGGACGACCTTCTCGTCGGTGAGTTTGCGTTCGGTGGGTCGGCCGGTCCCGGCGGGATATGTCTTGGGGATCTGGCGGGGTGCGGTGGCCATGCGGGCGTCGCCTCTCGTCTCGGGCGCGGACCGTATCAGGCCCACGCCCCCACCCTACCCCTTAACTTATATAACTTCTTGGTTTTGACGCCCTTCGGGAATGCGGGGCGAGGTCGGATGGTCGGGGCCGGCGCCAGGGCGGCGGCGCTCCCACCCTCGCCGAGGTGCCCGACGCAACCGAACACGGGGCGAACGTACTTATATAATTTCTTGGTTTTTCGGGGATCGGCCGCAGGGGCGGGGGCGTGGCCAAGGCCTCGGTCTCGGCGGCGGCGTGCTCGCACGCGTCCACCAGGACGGCGGCGCGGTGGGCGAGTTCCGCCGCGCGGCGGGCCGGGAGGGCCGCGCCGGCCTCGGCGGCGTCGCTCGCCTCCCACCCGATGCGCATCCACAGCTCCTGAGCCACTGCGCCGCGGCGCAGGGCGGTCCGGTCGAGTTCCCGGATCCGGGGGAGGACCGGCGCGGCCCACCCGGGGGTGGTGGTCTCGGGGGTGTCGGTCCACCGGACGGCCGGCCTCTCAAGCGAGGCTCGCGCGGCCTGGATGGCCCGTCCGGCGCGCACGGCACGCACCGCGTGTCCGTCCGCTACGTCCTTCCATTCGGCCACGCTCCGGCCCTGGTGACGGTCCGGGACCGTCACGGGTGCGATGCCGACCGAGTACCGGGCCGCGGGTACCGCGGTGGGCGGCGGCCGCGGCGCGCTCTGCCCGGACGCGGTGGCGAGTCTCGGCCGCGCGCTGGTCCGCGCACCGTACGAGGTGGGCGGCCGCGGAATCCCGGTCCGCGTGCTCGGCCGGCCGAGCATCCCGTCCGGGGGTGATCGCGTACCAGTGGCGCCCCGACTCGCGGACGCGGCCGGCCACGTGTCCGTCGACGTGCACGATGCGGCCGCTGAGTTCACCGGTGGGCAGACCGAAGCTGTACCGGTTGCTCGCTCCGGTCGTCGTGGCCACGGCGGCCGGAGCGTCCAGCACGGACTCCTCCTCCGTGCGCACCGCTTCCTCCGCGGCGTGGTCCGCGGCCGCGGCCGCAACCATGGCGTGCGCGGTGTGCAGCCGCTCCAAAGCCTCGCGCATCGCGGTCTCTCCGCCGTAGCGCTGCGCGGAGACGTGCAGGGCCTGCGCGGTCGCCAGCCGGCCGCGCGCGGCCTCCAGCCGCACCTCGGCCTGCTGCACCCGGTCGACCGGCCCCGTGACCGCCCACGCGTGGACGGGGTCCGCAGCGCGCCCGGTGGCGTGCAGCCACGCGACGTACGCTGCCGCGTAGTCGTCACCCGTCCAGTGCTTCTCCGCCCACCCCTCGAACGCGTGCGAGATCGAACGCCCCTCCTCCTCGCGCGCCTCCGCCCATTCCTCGGCACCACGGAGCACCCGGTGCCGGCGGTTGTCCTCGATGCAGTCCGCGGCGTACTGCCGCTCATCGGCGTCCATGGCGAGCACGGGCAGCGCGCTGACCGGGACTCCGGCGCGCTGTGCGGCGTGGTCGGCGCACATGAGCCGGCCGTCCCGACGGGTGCCCACCAGGTACAGGCGGACCCCGTACGCGTCACAGAAGCCGTTGAAGCCGTTCGCCACCGGGACGCAGCAGTCGCCGACGTCGACAGGTTCCGGCATCCCCGGGATGACCGCCGTCCGCACCTCGGCGGGGATCACGTCCGCCAGCGTGAGCTCCACCTGACCCTCGACCTGCTCCACCCGGAGGCTGTACTGGCCACCTGTACCGCCGTCCTCGCCCCAACCGGCGAGATCCCCGTTCCGGGTCACCTGAGAGCCCCACCCGCTCCGCGCATCGAACCGCGCCGGGCAGTAAGCGTGTTCGATGCACACCTGCGGCTCCACACCCCACTCCAGCTCGGCAGGGTCCTCACACCCGCACTCGCCGTACTCGAACGGGTCCGTCACCTCCGACTCCTCCACCAGGGCCTTCACGGCCTTGAACTGCATGTCCGTCAGCTGCGCACCGTCCTGTACGCCCTTGCTCTCCTTGGCCACGTACCGAAAGCCCTTGGGACCGCGCTCCCAGTACAGGAGCAGGGACACCTCCCCTGCGGTGGTGCACGCCTCCAGCCCCACGACCCATGCGTCCGCGGTCCGGCCCTTCGAGCCGGCCGCGCCGAACACGGCGGAGGCCTGCCAGTCGTTCTCCTCGGCCGTGCGGATCAGCCGCTCGGCACTGCTGGGGATGACCGCCGCCGTACCGGACGTCAGAGCAGACATTCGAACCTCCCGAGGGGACCGGGCCGGCCGCCTATCCGGTCGGCCCGTTGAGAACAACCCTAGCTGAAGTTATATAACTTTAAGGGGTTCGCAGCCCCCAATTCACCCGTTTGAGCTTTTGGTATGTGGGCCGTTTTGGCGGGGAGTTGTGGGGTTGCGTTTTTGGTATTCGGTCAGGGGGTGTTTCTTTTTTGGTATTTGACGTTGGGTCGGTTTGGGTGGGTCGGGAATTGGTGGTTTCTCTTTTGTTGGCTATCTTTTTTTGGTGTAGACCACTAGCTGGTGCTGGTCCGGGGTTGTTGTTACGTTGTGTAGCGTGTCGGGGGAGGGGCTGGCGGGGTGGACACTCCGCGGGACCGTGTGCATACTGCTACTGAGAGGGAGCGCGCAGCGCGAGCGGTAAGACCTCGGCCCCGCAGGGGCCACACCCCGATATCCGGTCCTGAGACACCGTTACAGACAACCTGACACCCCCTCAAAACCCCTTCTGACCTGCTTCAATTAGGCTGAAGAACCTGCGGTAGGCCCTCCCTCCGTTGCCAGCCGGCCACCGCGGACCCGCAGTCCCCGAACAACCGGTACCACCCCGCCGTCACCGCAGGTGGCGGCCATGGGCCACGCCTGGGCCTGGCACTGGGAGTGACGCCGAGCAGTAGCTTCCACAGTCGTGTCTCC
>NZ_JBSIFU010000004.1:0-53893 GCF_053615355.1 Streptomyces sp. CLCI03
GCTATGTGGCTTCGTTCAGTTTCAAATTATTGCTCGCCAACTCCCTCACCTCCGGGCCTGACCGTGGTGATCAGCCGGACCCGTACCACCCTGATGACATCGGGGGCAGTGGGCCCCGACGCCCCCGGTCCCCAGGGCCTGATGCTGGTCGAGGCCTGGCCGACCGGCGCCGCCTACGTGTGGGAGACGTCCGACCGGCGCCTGTGCTGGGCGTCGGCCGGCGAGACCGGATCCTCCGAGCGAGCCTGCGCCACCGATCCCATGACCCTCGCCACCTCGCGCGGGGTGGACCCGATCGCAACCCTCTTCACCGATGGATGGGTTCGTCTCTTCGCTGCCGACCACCAGCAGGTGACCTCCGCGACCTGCGGCGGCGAACCCCTTGAAGTCCGCCGGGTCGGTACCGTCGCGGACGGTGCCCGGACCCTGTATGCGGTGTGGTTCCCGGACGACACGAAGGGCAGCATCACGTTGCTCCTGAGCCACGACGGCACCACGTCCACGGCTCCGCTCCGGCTCGGCGGCATCGGCGACCGCATCTGCGTCCCCTCCTAGGACTTGTCCAGCCGCACCGCAAGTCACCGGAGTCCCACGGCCGACGGGGGCGTTCGGGTGCCCACCGGCCGCGCGACGGACGACCCCGAACCGCGATATCGGGGCCCCGGCCGGCGTCACCTGCCGCTCGTCGTAGTAGCTCCACCAGGTCCCGCCGGTCAAGGTGCAGCCCGGCCCGATCTCCGGGTACACGATCGGCTCGGCCAGGAGCACCTCCGCGCGGGTGTTGCAGCCGTCGGACGGGATGTCGCCCGTGTTCCAGTGGCGGAAGGAGGTCCGCTGATTTCATGATCATCATGGGCCGGTTGTACCGGCCGCCGCGCCATCAGCAACAGGTCACCCTGGCCCGGTCCACCCGCCCGAGCACGCCGGTTCACCGGCGAAACGCCACTGCACCGGGCCGGTCAGCCGGCCGCCGCCGCCGGACCCTCTCCGGACCTGGGTACGTCTTCGAGCCCCACGTCCAGGCGCAGCCGCTGGAATCGGAGCGGGTGGCGGTGGACGCCGTCGTGGTCGATGGCGCGGTCGGCGCCGACTTCGGCGACCGGGGTGGGGTGGACGAGGGTGGTGTCGAGGACGTCGCGGCTCCCCCACGTCGCGGAGAAGCGCACGCCCTCCCACGGGTGCCCGGGTGCGGCCGCGGTGAGGTGCTCGGCGACCTGCCGGGCGGCGTCCGGGCGCAGCCGTCGAGTCGATGTGCCTCCAGCGCCAGAGCTCGAGATCACCGTCGTGGGCAGCCGCCTGCGGATCCTGATCACGTCCGAGTGGACGCCCGACCTGATCGCCGAGATCACCCCGCGGGCCACTGCGGACCTCGCCCTCGCGGACGGCTCCGACATCTGGACCGGCCTCAGGGCCGCCGAGGTCACGCTCGTCGAGCTCTGAACGGCCGAAACGGCCCGCCGGATGAACCGACGGGCCGTCACGAAATGCCGACTCGACTTACGGAGTCGTTGTTTCCTTGGTTCGGGTGAACCGGTCGCTGAGGGTGCAGACTTCATCGAAGTCCATCGAGACGCAGAGTTCGCTGCTCTTGAGCACGCTCAGCATGATGCTGCGGTCGCCTTGGGGGATTTCGGTGAAATTCACTCCGATCGTATCGCCGGCCGTTGCTTCCTTTGACATCGCCACGAGCCCGCCCGGGGCCCCGTTGTCCACATAGAAGCCCCAGCTCCCGCGCCCCGTTCCGGTGGGGCAGCCCTTCACGAGCGAAGGGTCGAACTTCAGCCCCTGCGAGGTGAAGGTGTGGTCTGCCGCGAAGGACAGGTGGGCGCCGGCTGCCGTTGACCAGTCCCCTTCGATGTCGCCCGCCTCCGCCGTGCCTTTGCTCTCTCCTGAACCGCCGCACGCCGAGAGGAGCAAAACAAATGCCAGGAGGAATAGTCGACGGCCGCGCATGTGGTCTCCGCAGTCTCTGAGTTGGCGATGTGAGTGAGCTTCTGCCTTACGGAACATCCGCACATGTTGAGCGGGATTCTCTCCTGCCACGAGAAGTCCTGCGTAGTGGCGGCGCCGAAGGTCTTGGTGAAGAAGGGATTCCAGGATCTGCGGATCATGTGTGTGGCGGAGTTCCAGTCGCTCTGGTTGTGAACGGTGAACTGGATTCGCACGTCGCCCTTCTTTTTGTCCACGCTGGTGATGCGGGCGGTCCCGGAATAGGTTCCAAGGTATGCGTCGGCACTGTTGGCGTGACCGAGCGGGAGACGCTCGGAGCGGACCCACAGGCCTTGGTTCGGTCGGAATCGATGACCGTCCGGTCCTCAGTCCGTGTCAGCCGTGACGGCAGCCCGCCGGCCTGGGCCTTGGTCACGTGGTCGGCGTGCTCAGGCGTCACGGTGCGGGTATGGACGAGGTTGGAGGCCGCCCACGGAGTGAACCACTCCTGGCGGTGTTCCAGGACGACTACGGATTGCTGCCCTGCAAGGACGCCTTCGCCTACCTGCCGGCCCCGATCCCCGACGGGGCGACCCACCTGCGGTGCTGGTCGCACGGAGTGCTGGACGAGACGTACCAGGTCACCTTCCGCATGCCACAGGCCGACCTCGACACCGCCGCCGGACGAGAACCCGTTCCTCCTCCGCCCCTGCGGGGCCGGCCTCTGCGTGGGCGTGATGCGAGACCGCATGGACCGCACCCGCACCGGTGCCACGGACATCGCGCTGACGGCACACCACGCCGACGGCGGCACCACACTGGTCTCCTTCGACGCCGGCTGGACCACCTCGCCGCCAGCAGCGCTGAACCCTGTGCTGCTCCGCACCGGCGGGGCGGGGGGGTGTACCGGCAACGGGCCTGCGGGCGGCAGGCCGCAGCCAGGAGGTCGCCGAGCACGGCGACATCACCGGTCGCGTCGGCCTGTACGGCGCGGTCGAGGAGTGTGGAGACCTCCCGGATCCGGCGCTCGGCCAACACCCGGCCCGCAGGCGCGACGTACGGGGTGAAGCTCACTGCCCCGGGGCGGCGGCAGGTCGTAGGCGAGCGTCTCGCCGGCTGACCACACCCGCCGGAACAGCGGTCCGCATGGTCCCCGGGTGACACCACCGCGTGCCCGACCAGGGCGCCGCCTCGTCAAGGCGGTCGCGCACGGGGAGGGCCGGTGTCGTGGAGCCGGTCGAGGAGATCCGCATCGCCGGGGGCGAGGGCGGCGGGGGTACGGACGGTGCGCTGCGGGGAGTCGCGGGCGGTCGCGGCCAGGGCCCGGCGGGCGGCTTCTGGGCCTCGCCGGTGAGCAGGCGGCGGCGGAGCCGACGCACTGGCACGACCGTGGGGCGGCCGCCCGGCGGTCGTCCTGATCGGCGTGGCGGGTCAGGAGCCGACGGGGGCGGGCGGCTTGAGAAGCGAGGTCGGAAGGTGGACGGACCTGGTCTGCAGGTCCCGGCCGTGCGCCTGGACGGCGAGCACGGCCAGGGCGATCGTGCCCAGGGGAGCAGGGTTTCGGGCGCGGGATGCTCGCCGACGTCGGCGCGGTGCCGGGCCGGTCGTTCGTCCGGGGCCCGCTCGAACGCGCTCTGATCGTCGGTCAGCAGGACGCGCAGCAGGCGCTGGTCAGGGCTCACGGCGTGGGCGGCGTCGAGGGCGAGGGCGGCGTCCGGTCGCTCGTCCGTCGAGGGCTTGGCCGGCGTCACCTGTGGCCGGTCTTGGGACAGGTGGCCGCGGGCCGGGGTCAGGTAGGCGCACAGGACGTCCGTGTGTGCGAGGTCGTCCGGTTCGGAGGCGGAGTCCCGGCCGGCGTGAGGCAGGTTGTTGTGGAGTGCGGGGGCGAAGTCTCTGCGCAGGAGCAGGCCGATCGCCTGCTCCCCGTCCTGCACCGGACCTCCGGTGACGCAGATTTCGAAGGCGTCGATCCATGTGCGGGCGGTGATCGTGTCGGTCGCGTCGTGCGTCTCGTCGTAGTCCAGCTCCTGCTGGTCGGACGCGTCCTGGTGAGGGGCAGGGGATCTCGCGGTCGCCTCCGGGAGCGTAGCCCAGGGCCGGCACACCCGGGCGGCACGCAGCGGTGCCGGGTCCTCGGGGGCGGTGGCGTGTGCGGTTGCCGCTCGTTCGGGTCGCGGCGCGGTCTGCCGGGTCGCCGAGTGCCGGCAGGGATGGGGCATCACACCGTTTCAGCCACCGGACGGACCGCGTCCGTCGTCGAGGTCGAGGGTGGCGATCGCGCCTCCTTCAGGGGCGTTCGCGAAGGTCAGTCCGGCGCCGAGGACCTTCGCCTGGCCGAGCGCGATGGTCAGCCCGAGTCCGTGCCCCCGTCCTCGCTCGGGGGTTCCCGTCCGGAAGCGTTGCGGGCCTTCCGTGAGCAGTGCGGTGGGGTAGCCGGGCCCTTGGTCCCGTACGAGGATCCGTGCGCCCGTGGTGGTGGCCTCCACGGTGACGTGGACGGGGTCGGCTCCGTGCCGGTGTGCGTTGGTGAGGAGGTTGACCACGATGCGTTCCACCCGGCGCGGGTCGGTCTCCAGGATCGGGGTGGCACGGATCGCCACGGCGGTCGGCGTCCCCGTGCGGCGGACGATGTCGGTGACCAGTTCGCCCAGCGGCACCGTGTCGGTCCGGGCTTGTTCGGCTCCGGCGTCGAGCCGGGAGATTTCCAGGAGGTCCTCGACCAGGGCGTTCAGGGCTCGGGCACGGTCCCGGACGAGTTCGGCCGCTTCGTCGTTCTCCGGGAGGAGACCGGCTGCGGTGGACAACCCCATCAGCGGGGTGCGTAGTTCGTGCGCGACGTCCGCGGTGAAGCGGCGTTCGCCCTCCAGCTTGTGCTGCAGGGCGGCGGCCATCTCGTCCACGGCTGCGGACATCTCGGTGATCTCGTCACGGGCCCGGCCGCCCGGTCCGATCCGGGCGTCGAGGTCGCCGTCGGCGATGGCTCGGGCCGTGCGGGATCCCCGGCGCAGTCTGCGGTTGATCGGTTCGGTGGCCAGGGCGGCGAGGGGTACGACGACCAGGAGGGCGGCGAGCACGGCTTCGACGATGCTGCGGTCCAGGAGTTGGAGGCCGCGTACCTCGGAGCTCATGTCCGTGCGGGCGACGAGTACGCGGCCGTCCTCGACGGGCATGGCCGCCCACATCCAGTACCAGTTGGGGGGTTTGCGGTCGTTCCAGGTCGCGTACAGGGCGGCCGGGTCCTTGGCGGCCAGCGCCCGGGCGAGCGGTGCGTCGAGCCGTTCGGGGGTGAGGACTTCGACTTCGAGCGGTGCGCTGCCCGTGCGGGTGTACTCGCGCTCCGCGGCTGCCAGGCGTGCGGAGAGGCGTTCGTTGCCGGTGTGTTCGCTTCGCTGGGCCATCGCCTGGTGGACGAGGACGCCGATCACGGCGGCCACGGCGCAGCAGGCGGTTGCGGTCAGGGCGGCTATCTTCCAGCGCAGGGCGCGCGGGTTGAGGAGTGCCATGGGTGGGGACGGTCCCTCAGTCGCGGACGAGTTTGTAGCCGAAGCCCCGGACGGTCTCGATGCGTCCGGCTCCGATCTTCTTGCGCAGCCGTAGTACGCACAGGTCCACGACGCGGGTGTCGCCTTCCCAGCCGTAGTCCCACACGTCCCGTAGGAGTCGGCGGCGGTCGAGTACGGTGCCGGGTGCCGCCGCGAACTCCAGCAGCAGCCGTAGCTCGGTGGGGGTGAGCGGAACGGGATGGCCGTCCCGGTGTACCTCCAGGCCGAGGGTGTTCACGGACAGGTCTCCGAAGACCAGCTCTGCGGGGGTCGTGCCGGTGTCGGCGGAGGCGGCTGCGGGGTGTGCCGGTCCGGCCGCGCGCGCCGGAGTCGTCTGCGGTCGGGCGGGCCGGAAGGTGGCGCGGCGTAGCAGTGTGCGGATGCGGGCGACGAGGACGGGGGTGTCGACGGGTTTGACGACGTAGTCGTCGGCGCCCGCCTCCAGTCCGGAGACCACGTCGAGGGCGTCTCCGCGTGCGGACATCATCAGGACCGGGACCAGGCTCTGCTCGCGGATCCGGCGGCACAGTCCGATGCCGTCGAGTTCGGGCAGCATCACGTCCAGGATCAGCAGGTCGTGCCGGCCGGCCCGGAACGCCTCCAGGCCGTCGAGTCCGTTCGCGGCCACCGCGACCTGATAGCCGTACCGCTCCAGGGACAGCTGTACGGCGCGGCGGATGGTGGCGTCGTCCTCGACGACGAGGACGCTGACGGGGTCTGGGACGCGGGGTGCCGGCACGCCACCTACCTGCTCGGATACGGACATTTGTGGGGTTCATCCTAGTCAGTGGGGCCTGCGGTGCGGTCACTGCGGTCACAGCCGGAGGGAGGCCGCGACGGGGAGGTGGTCGCTGCCGGTGGTGGGGAGGGTCCACGAGGAGGTCGTGTTCATTCCCTTCACCAGGATCTGGTCGATGCGGACCATGGGGAACGGAGCGGGCCAGGTGAAGCCGAAGCCGGCGCCCGCCTCGCGCTGCGCGGAGGTCAGTTGGGAGGTCACCGGTCGCAGGGTCGTGTCGTCCGCCGTTCCGTTGAGGTCACCCATCACGACGACCCGGGCCAGCGGCTCCGCCCGTACGGCTGCGGCCAGCTTCCGGGCCGCGTCGTTGCGGCGGTCGGTGGTGAATCCGGCGTTCGGGGTCAGGCGTACCGAGGCGAGGTGGGCGGTGTAGACCGCGACAGGGCCGTGCGGGGTCTCGACGGTGGCCCGTACGGCACGTGTCCACGGCATGATCGGGACCGCTTCCACGTCGTTCAGGGGGTGCTTGCTCCACAGTCCGACGCCGAGGGTGTCGGAGCGGTACGGGTAGCGGGCGGCGAGCTCGCGTTCGTAGAAGGGCGTGGTCTTCGAGGACATCTCCTGAAGGGCGAGCACGTCGGCGCCCGATGCGGCGAGCGCTCGGGCGGTGCGTGCCGGATCGGGGTTGTCCTCGTCCACGTTGTGGCTCACCACGGTGAAGTTCCCGTTGCCGGATCGTTTGTCGGTGAGGGTCCCGCCGAAAAGGAGGCCCCAGACGGTCAGGGGGGCCAGGACGGCGACGGCCGCGAGTCGGGAGCGGCGTACCGCCGCCGCTGCGAGGAGGACGGGGATGCTCAGTCCGGTCCAGGGGAGGAAGGTCTGGAACAGGCTGCCGAGGTTGACGGCCCCGTTCGGGATTCTGGTGTGCAGGGCCATGGTCAGGGCCGCGCACGCTGCGCCGGCGGCGATCAGCGAGCCGCGGTCACGGCCGGTGGGCAGGCGTAGGCGGTAGCGGTTGGTGGGCGGAGGTGGAGGCGGGGCGGGCGGCTCCGCTTTCCTGGTGGCTTCGGAACGGTACGGAGTGCTCAGCACGGCATTTGCCTTCCGGTGTCTCGTGAGCCGGTGATCCGGTACCGGGAAAGCCTGGGAGAGGCGCGCTTCCAGGGCGTCAGGAGAGCCTTTCGAGGGGCCCGCAGTTGCGTTTCGGCTGGGTATCGGTCGTGCGGGGCAGCCTGATGTTGTGCTCGTGCCCGCCGAGCCGTCGATCGCGCTGAAAGGTCATGGCCCGGCCGGTCGGGGTCAGGGCGTGGCCGGACCGGTGCACCGGTATCGGGCCCGGCGGCGGGCAGGCCGCGGTGTGCGGTGCGCATCGTTCGACCGGTGTGCGGCTTCGTCGCCGGGGGCGGGGTGGGTGCTGGTCGGACCGGCTGCCTCGGGCAGCAGGACGGCGGCGTCGGCGGCTTTCGTCTGTGCCCGGTGCTCCTCGCTCGGTGCCGGGCGGCCGCGGCCTCCACCGTCTCAAGGTGCCCCGGCAAGGTGAACCACCCGCCCGCCCGGACGCCGGAGCACACCCCCAGAGGCGCTTGTCCTGGTGGATGGGGTGGTGGCCCTGGTCAGGAGGTGGGGGCGGGGGTGAAGGCGTCGAGGGACTCCGGGAGGGTTTGGCCGCCGTCGACGGTGAGGGTCTGGCCGGTGATGAACGCGGCCTCGTCCGAGGCGAGGAAGAGCACCGCGTGCGCGATGTCCGCGGTCTCCCCGAGCCGGCCCAGCGGGATCGAGGCGGCCGTCCGGCGCAGATAGGGCTCGCCCGGTTCCGCCAGGCCCTCGGTGCGGACGTTGCCGGGCAGTACGGCGTTGACCGTGATGGCGTGGGGGGCCGGCTCCAGAGCGGCACCGCGAAGGAACCCCAACTGGCCGGCCTTGCTCGCCCCGTAGTGCGACCATCCCGTGTATCCCGTGGTGGGGCCGGTGATCGACGAGGTGAGTACGATGCGGCCCCGGCCCGCCCGCCGCATGGCGGGCACGCAGGCCCTGGCCGCCAGGATCGTCCCGCGCAGGTTGACGGCCAGGACCTCGTCGACATCGGCCGCCGTCATCTCGCCGAGCGGTTTCTCGGGGAAGATACCGGCGTTCGAGCAGAGCACGTCGAGGTGCCCGTGGCGTTCCTCGGCCTCGGCCGCCATGTCCTCGATCGCCTGCGGGTCGCGGAGGTCCACGCCCATGCCCGAGACCCGGCCCCCGGTGGCCCCGACGACCTGGCGTGCCACTTCGGTGGCGACGGACTGGGTGCGGCCGGTCAGCAGGACGGACGTGCCGCGCCGGGCGAACAGCTCGGCGATCCCCCTCCCGATTCCCCGCGTCCCGCCCACTGACCGGTCCTGCCAGTGGGTCGTCGTCATGTGCCTTACCTCGCCCCGCCGTCGTTCCGATCCCGATGCCGGATCGGCCGGGACGGTGACCACCGTAGTGAGATGTCCGGCATAGGGGCGCTTTCCATCCCTGAACGGATGAATTCGAGACCGCGGGTGACGTGGGTTCGGCACGGGAGGCGCGAGGCGCGCGGGCCGGCGGGACCGGTACGGCCGCCAGGGCGGCCGGCGCGTCCGCGTCCTCGTCGGTGGACCAGCCGGACGACGTGTCCTCGCCGGCTGGGTCGTCGGCCAGGTCCGGCCACGGGTCATCGAGGCGGAACCGGTGCGTGGCGCTGTGCCTGCGGCCCCGGCCGACACCTGTGTGGCGATCGTCGGCCCGGTGGGGACTTCGGTCTTTCGAAGGGGTCAGTCCAGGAGCGCGGTCGCCTCGACCTCGACGAGGACGTCCGGCTCGAAGAGGTACTCGACGCCGATGAGGGAAGCCGGGGGCATGGGAAGCCGGAGGCCGATCTCCTCGGCGACGGCCTCCACGCCGGCCATGAGGTCGCCGATCTTCTCCGGGCTCCACCGGGTCACGTAGAAGGTCAGACGCAGCACGTCCGCGAACGACGCGCCCGCGCCCTCCAGCCCGATCGCTGTGTTGCGCAGCGCCTGGGCGACCTGCCCGGCCAGATCGTCGGGCGCGACCGGAGTCCCGTCGGCCTGGCGCGCGATCTGGCCGCTGACGTGGACGTGCTTGGCGCCGGTGCCTACGGCGACGTGGTGGTACGGGACCGGCTGCAGCATGCCCTTTGGGGTGAAGTGCTGAACAGTCATGGGTTCCTCTCCTCGAAGTAGGTATCTGTAAGCTACCTAGTGGAAGAAGGACACTTCAACGAGACCAGGTTTCGCCATGGATACCGCCGACGAACTCCGCATCGACGCCCCGCACCGCGAACTGCTCGACCAGATCCTCGACAAGTGGTCGCTCAGCATCCTCAACGAGCTCTGCGAACGCCCGTGCCGCTTCAACGAATTGCGCCGGGCCATTCCTCAGGTCACGCAGAAGTCGCTGACCGCGACGCTTCGGCGGCTCGAACGCAACGGTGTGATCGAGCGCGAGGTCGTCTCCACCCGCCCCGTGGCGGTCAGGTACCGGATCTCACCCCTCGGCAAGACCCTCCGGCCGCCCGTCGACGTACTGCTGGCATGGGCCTCGCAGAACATGCCCGCCATCGAACGCGCGCGTGAAAGATTCGAGACGCGGGAAGAAGCGGAGGGCGGCGTCTGACCCCTCCTGGGGCCACACGTCGCAGGTCCGACCCCTCTCCGTCGCCACCGGTCCCGCTTCGGAGGGCGGGCGGTCGAAACCCTCGCCCCCTCCACCTTCATCCGTTTCGACCGCAGCGGCACGACCATCACCGCGACCGTCCCCGCCTGTCGACCCGAAGGCGTTGTCGGCAGCCGACGTCGACAGCGGGCAGCCGGCAGCGTCCGGGCCTCGCGCGACGCACGCAGGCGGCCGATGGTGCGCCCCGTCGCCCCAAGGGAGGCGGGGCGCACCGTCGGCCGGCTTTTCAGGCCCGGGTGTAGCCGCCGTCGGCGAAGAGTTCGGCGCCGGTGACGAACGAGGAGGCGTCCGAGGCCAGGAAGAGGGCGGCCTCGGCGATCTCCTCGGCGTCGGCCAGGCGTCCCAGTGGCACGACGGCCTCGGCGAACCGGTCGGCGTCCGGCCCCGTGGCGCGCAGCAGGGCAGGGGTCCGTGTGGGTCCCGGGCTGAGTACGTTGACCCGGAATCGGCGCTCCCGTGACTGCCACATCCGTCGCCGCTGCAGCCGCAGCCGTGGAGGATCCGGCGGCCGCCGCGTGCAGTTCGGCCTGCGCGGTCGCACCGTCGCCGGGCAGCACCGTGATCTCGGCGGCGTCCGCGACCGCACCGACCGGCCGCGCCACCTCGGCCGGCCCCGACACCCTCCGGTGGACGTGGACGCCCAGCATCCGGGGCACCCACTCTCCGAGGGCGCCCCGGATGTCCTCGCACAACCCGTCGACGGCCGTGTGCGGGCCTTCGGGCGCGATACCGGCCCTCATGTCCCCAGGCTCTCCCCCACCACCGACACCCCGCCTCGACGCCGTCCCCTGTGCGCAGCAGTACGGGCCGTCATCCCTCGGTGGGGGGGACGGCCCGTGCGGTCATGTCACGCGGGACCCCGACATCGTGCGGGGCCCGCGGTCGCGGTCCTAGCGGCGGCGGCCCCAGGTCTCGGTGTCGACGGTGCGGCCGCGGTCGTCGCGGAGGGTGGCGGTGTCGGAGTTGTTGTCCCAGACGTAGTCGCGGCGGTCCTGGAAGAGGTCGGTGCGGGTGTCACGGCCGTGGCCGGTGTGGATACGGATGGTGGCGCGGGGGGCGATGCGGACGTTGTCGAAGCGGTAGCGGTTGCCCTCGCGGTCGCGCAGCGTCCAGCCACGGAGGTTGATGCGGTCACGGGTGGTGTTGGTGATCTCCACCCACTCGGCGTTCAGGGACCGGTTGGAGCGGTCCTCGCGTCCGGGGCTGTCGGCCTGGACCCGGCTGATCTCCACCCGCGACCGCTGCTGGTGGTGACGGTCACCGTCGTGCGCGGCCGCCGGCAGCGCGGCCGCACCGACGACGGCGCCGGCCGCCAGGACGGTGGCGGCGATACGGCGTACGGAGGAAGAAGCAGAAGACATGGGTGACGCTCCCTCAAGAACAGCGCCCCACCAGCCGAAACACGGTGGTGGAAGCGCTTGCGGTGTCGGCCCGGATGAGCCGAGGGCCACACTCTCGACCCGACACGGCTGCTGCGGCAGCCCCCGCCGACGCCGGTTACCGGACACGGACATATCCGTCACAGTCGCTTTCCGGATGCACGCATTCCGCCCGAGCGTGCCCCTGACATTCACTGACCGCTACACCCACCCGCCCCACAAACCGGACATCAGGGTCGACACGCTCCGGCGCACCACCAGGCGCACTCCTCCCCCGCCTCACCCGCCCGGACCAGCCGATCAAGTAACAGTCGTTCTGCTGAATTCTTCGCATGCAAGTCCGTGAATCGCACACGAGTCGCACTTCGGCGGGTCGGTATTTCGGCCTGGGCTGCGCGTCCCTCGTCGCCGGAGCTGCTGGGGCGGGTCCGGTACCGCTTTCGGCGCATCCCGGTACGAGGGCGCGGCGGGAGCGGCAGCCGGGGGCTGCGGGCCGGCCGGCGGGCCCGGCCGATCGTGTGGTCGACAGGGTGGGGTCGGGGCGCGGCCGAGTACCCGCTCGACCGGACCACCCTCCCCGCGGACCAGCCACCGCCGACCGGGACGTGCCGATCGAACGGTCCAGGAGTGACTCGGCGACGACGGGGTCGGGGAAGAGCGGATGCCAGTCGCTGGGCGCCCGGTTGCCGGTGGTGGTCAGGGACCTGCCCTGTCGCTCGCCGACAAGGTCGTGGAGGTCATCAGCCTGGGACGCACCGAGCCGGCGCACGGCGAAGTCGTCGAGGACGAGCACGTCGGGCCGTACCGGTTCACGGGACGTGGGCACCCTGGCGAACGGCGAGGTGCCCGAGCTCGCCGCGCTTGCGTTCGTGGCCGTACCGCTGCCGAGCGGGCGCCTGCCCGCCTCGGAGAACTTCACGGCGTACGGGCGGACCTCTTCCGGCTCCGGGCACCCGTAGCCCGGGAGGCGCGCCGGGGACGGCCGGCCCGGGCCGAGTGGCATCTGCCGTGTCAGGCAGAGGCCATGAGGGCGAGCAGCGCCCGGACCTCGCCCACGCGGTGATGGCCGGGGTGGAGGTGACGTTCACAGGCGGTCAGCGCCCGTCGGGCCTCTTCCCTCGCCTCGTCGTGGCGGCCCAGGCCGTGCAGGGCGACGGCCGTGGCGAGCGCGTGCGCTCCGGAGTCGGCGGGAGACGACTCGGGGTGGCGCCTACCGGACTCGGCCAAGGCCTCCTGATGACGCCCCTGGCCGGACAGACTGTGAAGCAGGAGAAGATGCAGACCGAACGCGAGGTGTCCCTCGGCCCGCGGCAGATGCCCACGGGCGATCGTCTCCGCCTCCTCGTGCCGGTCCAGCGCGCACAGGGCATCGCCCAAGCACACCAGAGCACACAGTTCCAGCTCCCAGACATCGGTCACGTACATGGTCCGTGTCAACACCCGCAGGACGGACTTGGCCTCGGCCTCCGCCTCCGCAGGCCTGCCCTCCTCGATCAGCACCCACGCACGGAACAGCCGGGCCCTCAGCAGCAGCGCGCTCGCGCCGGTCAGCTGTTCCAGGCCGGCGATCAGGCCTTCCAGTTCGGCCGGCACCATTGCCCCGCGCCCGTGGAGGACAGCCGCCACAGTGGCGTAGTACCTGCCCTGCCAGACAGCCACAGGCCGCCGATCGCGCCCCCGCACACCCTCACGAGCAGCTACGACAGCCCGCGCCCGCGCCTCCGCAGCCTCGAACGAGCCCTCCCCCACAAGGCGGTGGGCATCGTCGAAAGCCGCTTGGTGCCACGGCGCCGCAGCACCTCTCGCCCATGCCGTCCCGGGCGTGGGCCCACCCGCCCCACAGGTGGTGGAGTCGAACCGGTAGGCCCGAGAGCCGCCCGGTGTCGTCACCCCGCTCGGCGGCGTCGGCAACGACGGTTGCTCCACCCGCCGGCCGCTGTTCGTGCCCGGACCGGCTGGTGGTCGGCGGAAGTCCGATCGCCGCTCCGGCCGTCAGATCCTTCCCGTCGTGCTCGCAAGACAGAGGCCGATGACCGCGACCACAGCGGCGACAACCCCCCAGGACGCAAGGCTGGTATGCCTGCCCCGCGTGCCGGCCCGCCCGCGCCGCTTCCCCTGTACGCTCCGGCTCCCACGCGGCAGAGCCGTCGGGGTGACGGCGGTCTCGGACAGCAGGCGGCGGCAGACCGCGGCCAGCTCACCGCTCCCGGCACACAGGCGCGCCACCGCCTCGACGCGAGCGGGGGCCGTCGTACCGCCGTCGAGGATCCTCCCGGCCCGCACGAGCACCTCGTCCCGCCCGCCGGTAGGGGCCAGGCTGATCCAACGCTGGACATGCTCCCCGCGTATCACGACACCGCCGGCGCGGTCCCGGTAGACGGTGTGCTCCCGCCAGAGGAGACCCGCCAACTCCGATGCGGTCTCTCTCAGTTGCCCACTCATTCCCGGTACGCCCCCACTGCTTGCCTTGATCGAACAAACAGCGGATCCTAACGGCCGCCACCGACAGTGGCACAGGCGGGGCGGGCGGGCGCCTCGGTGCGCTGTCGGCGGTTCAGCAGGCGATCGTGGATCCGTCCAGAGCGGACTCCACGGTCACCGTGTACTCCTTCGGTCCGTCGGCCCCCACCCGAAGCAGGGCCGGCTGACCGGCAACTTCCTTCTGGAAGCACATGCCGAAACCGCTCCGGAGCCGGTCCGGGGCCTGGGCCCGGGTGCCGACCGCCTTCCATCCTTCCTTGCCCGCGGTGTCCCAGTAGTGGGCGGCCAATGCGCGGGCGTCCAGGTCGTGGGTGTAGCCGCTGTCCGCGGCGACCCAGGGATCGCCGCTGTCGTCCATGCACTCCACGCCGGTCCGTTCCGCCACGGGCGTGGCACCGGCCGGGGCGGCGGGCGCCGCGGCCGAGGCCTGGGCCATGCGCTCGGCCGCCCTCGCCTCCTCGCACGAGCCTTCCGCCCCGTAGAAGAGCACGTACAGCGACCCCGCGAGCAAGGCGAGGCCGAGGGTGGCGGCCAGGCCCAGATACATCCCGTGACGCGGGGATCGTGTCGTGCTCATGGGGTTCATGGCCATCTCGTCTTCAGGTAGACCTTGTTGGTGGATTACGAGCGCATCCTAGGAGAGGCTCCACCAGAAGATGCCTGAGTAGTACCCCACCGCAGCATGCTCCACCAGTTCCGCACGGCGAGGTTCCGGGCGACGCCGGTGTCGTGCTGGTCGATCTTGGTGTCGTCATCGCTTTCGCCCCACCCGTGCGCGTCCCCCAGCCGCTTGGCCGCTCGCGCGCCGAAGAAGGAGGTCGAGGAACGGGCGCACTCGCTCCACCTGCTCGGATCGAAGGCTCTGCGCCGGGGAGAGCCGACCGTGGCGGCGGCGTGGACGGACGAGGCACGGTCCCTGGTGGCCGAGACCGCCCGACGCGGCCACGGTGACGCCGGGCGCCTCCTGGCCACACTCGCCCGCCGCCTCCCCGACGTGACCGCGGCGCCCGGCCTGCCGAACCCTGACCACGCTCGGCACGGACCCGTCGGTCGCACCGCCCGCCTGCCGCACCCGACCGAACCACCATGGAGATGCCGCCACATGCGAGGTCCCTCGCCCCGCTCGGCGTGTGCTTCGGCCCTCCGCGCGTTCTACCGGGCCAGGACGAAATCCCGGGTGGTCTGTCTCGGACCGGGCGTCGGAACGTGAGGCGGTCGGCGCAGGCCGGGAGCATGTCGCGTACATCGACGGGGGCCTCGCGGAGGGCCTCCGCCACTGCCTCGTCCGGCTGTCCGAAGTTCGTCGGGCCGACTCCCGGCGAACCCCTTGCCGTGGCCGGCCCTCTCCCGGTACGGGGCCAAGGAGGGGGCAGGGCCCGGGGCGCGTGCTCGGCCGAGGCTCGCCCCGCGGGGTTTCGGCGGACGTTCCGACCCGCGCAGCGCGTCGACGTGCGGTCCGTCGGCGGTGGTGGTCCGGCGCCTCGACGACCTCCCCCGGTCGGACCTCGCCCGGCGGGACCGGCACACCGACCGCATCCGACCAGCCTCTAGGGTTCACCCATGAGCTTGACAACAGGTCACGAGGGAGGAGTCCTGCCCGGTCCGACGGCATCGGCGCAGGGCTGGCAGGCGCCGAGCGCGGTCGAGCGGGGGCTGTACGAGGCGAAGGCGCGCGGCGACTGGCCCGCGTACTACGACCTCGTCGCACGGGCCGACCTGTACATGATGCAGTCGCGGGCGTACGTCGACGCGAACGGGAGCAGCACCCGCTTCCACCCTTACTGGAACCCGCAGACCCGGACCATGTGCCTGGCCGTCTACACCGGCGGCATGCTGCCGCCGCCCGTCGCCGACCCGGTCTACAACTGCTACGACCTGGGCTGGTTCGCGGAGGTCTGGAACCAGGACGACCCGCCCTACCTCGTCGTCAACCCCGGCAGCCCCTGCGAGGGCGTCCTGCCGGCCGGGCCGGAGGGCCGCGCCCTGTGGCAGCGTCACTCCGCCCCGGTCGAACGGCCGGGGCCGGCCCGGGACGTGGTCCACACCCTGGAGGTGGGCGGCCCGCGCACCGGCCCCGTCGCGTTCGGTCTGGCGGCCGGCGCGCACATCAACGTGCGCAACGGGCGCTACTGGAACGCGATGGCCTACCACGGCTGCGGTTACCGCGGCGAGAAGCGCACGCTGGAACGCTGGTGGGGCGTCATCACCCGCGAGGACTGGCAGGAGACGCAGGAACAGCTGCTGAGCGCCTCGATGGTCAGCGGGGTCTGGGAGTCCGTCCTGCAACTGCGCCGCGCCATGGCCCTGGACTTCGCGGGCCCCGTCGACGTCGACCACTGGCGCCAGGCCGCGGAGAACGTGGTGCGCCGGCAAGCCGAGGCCGTGGCCGAACCCCGCCTGACCGCGGACGGCGTCACCCCGGGCCGTACCGTCACCGCCGCGGAGCTGGAGGGCGAGGTGACCGGCCGTCAGCGACTGATCGGCCGCATCGCCCGCTACGAGGCGCGGTTCCGCGCCGACGGGCTGCTGCCCGAGGGGGGTTTCATCCGGAGCGTCGAGGCCTGGGACTACGGCCGGGCCTCCGCCATGGCCCGCTGGGGACTCGCCGCGCGCCTGTGCTCCCTTCAGGAGGCGGAGGCGGCCGTGGTCCGGGCGGGCCGTCTCGTCCAGCTCAACTACCTTTCGTGGGAGGACTTCTCGGCCGCCTACATCCTGGGCCGCTGCCTCCACTTCGACGAGGAGGAGTTCGGCGAGTGGTACGAGACGGTCCTGGCGACCCACCGTGCCCTGACCACGGACCCGGCCGGCCCGTGGCGCACGCTCCCTTGGATCTGAGGTTGTTCCCGCCACGGCGCCGCGGGCCCGCTCCCCTCGGGCCCTGAGGAGGGTGTACGGGCCGCTGGACAGGGCCGCCGTGGTCGGTGGAAGACCGGTCCCGCGAACCGTCCAGTTTCACGGGCTCGGACGGACCGGTCCGTGACGCCGGAGAGAAACCCGCCCTTCCGGCGACCGCGGCGGCGTGGACGGCCTGCCACCAGGGGCCGTCGAACTGCGCCTCGTTACCCTGGCGCGGTGATGCCCGACACCCTCCTGTCGAGAGCCATGAACGACACTCTCGATCAGCCGCTGCTCCTTCTGCCGGATCGCGTCGCGGAGCTCCTGTCGGAGCTGGGAAGCCCGCCGCGACTGGCAGCTCACCTGCGCGCCGTCCACGATGTCGCGCACCAGTTGATCGACTGGGTGGAACGGCACTCCCCCACCGTGGTCTTCGACCGCGAGGCCGTGCTCTTCGGGGCCGCCACGCACGACGTGGGAAAGACGGTGCACCTCGATGAGCTGTCCGGGCCCGGATCGGCGCACGAGGAGGCCGGGCAGGCTCTTCTGATCGGTCACGGCATCAGCCCGGAGTTGGCCCGCTTCGCCGCGACCCACGCCTCGTGGAGGGACGCGCGGGTCGGCCTGGAGGACCTGCTGGTCAGCCTCGCCGACAAGATCTGGAAGAACAGACGCGTCCCGGACCTGGAAGACCTCGTCGTGGCACGACTGGCCGAGGCGACCGGCCGGGCGGCATGGGAGGAGTTCCTCGCGCTCGACGGGATTCTCACGCGCATCGGCGACACCGCCGACGAACGTCTGGCGTTCCAGGCGTCGTTCCCGATCCACGGCTGAGGGTCCGAGGCGGCGCCGGCCGTCACTTCGCCGCGGCTTCGGAGATGGAGAGCCTGCGTCAGGCGGCGGCCATGCGCGCGAGCAGCGCCCCGATCTCGCCCACCCGTGGGTGGTCGGGATGGAGGTGGCGTTCGCATGCGGTCAGCGCCCGCCGGGCCTGCTCCTTCGCCTCGTCGTGGCGGCCCAGGCCGTGCAGGGCGACGGCGGTGGCGAACTCGTGCGCTCCGAAGTCGGCGGGAGACGAATCCGGGTGGTGTACGTCGCACTCGTCCAGGGCCTCCTGATGGCGCCCCTGGCCCGACAGACTGTGGAGCAACGAGAGGTGCAGGCCGAACGCGAAGTGCTCCGGGGCCCGTGGCAGATGCCCACGGGCGATCGTCTCCGCCTCCTCGTGCCGGTCCAGCGCGCACAGGACGTCGGCCATGCACACCAGGGCGATCAGTTCCAGCTCCCAGACATCGGTCACGTACTTGGTCCGTGTCAACACCCGCAGGACGGCCTCGGCCTCGGACTGCGCCTCTGCGGGCCGGGCTTCGTCGATCAGCACCCACGCGCGGGTCAGCCGGGCCCTCAGCAGGAGCGGGCTCGCGTCGGTCGGTGGCTCCAGGTCGGCGATCAGGTCTTCGAGTTCGGGCAGCACCGACGCCCCGCGGCCGTGGAGGGCTGCCGCCCAGATCGCGTAGTACCTGGCCTGTCGGACGGCCATGGGCCGCCGGTCGCGCCCCCGCGCACCCTCACGTTTCGCGACGGCGGCCCGCGCCCGTTCCTCCGCCGCCTCGAACCGACCCTCCCGAAGGAGGCGGTGGGCGTCGTCCATGGCTGCGTCGTGCCACGGCGAGGCGGCACCCCTCGCCCATGCAATCCAGCGGGACACGCCCCACGACCGGTTTCGCAACGTCATGAACAGCGAGAATACGTTCCGGCTCGAACAGGTCTTCGTTCGCGGGTCACGTCCCGGCAGGCGTGGAGAGCCGGGGAACGGGCGGTGGGCCCGGCGGGTCAGGCCAGGGTGAGGGGGAATCTGCCTGCCGTGGCGCGCAGTTCGCTCCGCTGGGCGTCGGTGGGCGGGCGGCGGCCGGTGCCGATCAGGAGTGCGTCCCGGTCGGTGAACGAGGTGGGGAACGCGGCTCGGGCGATCTTCTCCAGCATGGTGCGGGAGCGGGCCAGGCCCTCCTCGGGCGGCCGGGTCCGCGCGTCGGGGAGGTGGGCGACGAGGTCGAGGTGGTGCAGCGTCCACTCCAGGACGTACGCGCCGAGGTAGTCGGCCACGGTGAGGACCTCGTCGCGGGTGCCCACCCGGGCGTGCGGGTCGGCGAGTCGGGCCGCGCGGCCGGCGGCGGAGCCGACGTCGTCGAGGTGGAAGCGGAGCAGGTGCGGGTCCCCGTACGCGGCGGCCAGCCGGACGGTGAGGGCGTCGAGCGGGTCCTCGCCGGTCGGGGGGTGGTCCTGGACGTGCCAGTAGGTCACCGCGTCGACGGTCGGCTCGGTCGCGGCGGGGGTGGCGAGGGTGATCAGGACGTCCTGGGCATCGATGACCAGGTGACACACGAGGTCCCTTACGAGCCAGCCGGCGCAGCCCGACGGGCGCGCGAAGTCCCGGTCCGGGATCTCGGCGACCGCCGTGAGCAACGCCGTCCAGGAACGGGAGAAGAGGTCCACGTCCGCACCGTAGTGCGGCGTCGCCGCGGCGGCCACCTCTTCGGGTCCCGTGCCGTGGGACCGAGTGTCCGTGGGTACCGGTGCCGAAGGTGTCCGTGCAGGTGGGGCGGCGCCGCGCGGGGGCGGAGGGGGTCCGTGATCGCGGCGGTCCGGCCTGGTGGGTGGGTACCGGTCGAGGGGTTCCTGGCCGGACCGGTCCTCGCCGTCGCCGTCGCCGTCGGGCACCTGCTCCGGTCCGACCGTCGTGAAGGGTGCGGTGCCGAGTCGGCCTGCCGCGTCAGTGCCCGGAAGCCGTCCGGGAGCTGGGCTCGGGGCAGCAGGCCGTCACGTCGGGCTGTGCTGCCGCTGCCGCAGGGTGGGTGGGTCAGTGGTCCCAGGGCAGTCGTACGGCTTCGATCTGCGAGTCGTCGAGGAGGGCTTCGACCAGGGGGGTCGGGCCGGCGAGCTTGGTGGCCCACAGGTCGTGGTCCGTGCACAGGACCCAGGAACGTTCGTGGGCCCAGAGGTTGGACGGGGTCCACCACTCCTCGTCGGGGTGGTCGTACAGGGCCTTGGCGTCCGCGAGCCGGCCGGCGCGGACGTGGAGGTTCTCGAAGTCGTCGGCGCCTTGGCCCAGCGGGGTGTAGTAGGCGAGGCAGCGGGTGTCCGCGCCCTGCGGGCTGTGCTCGGTGAGGATCTCGATCAGCCGGTCCCAGTCGGCGCGGCCGAGGCGGCCCTCGGACGGGCCGGTGATGCCCAGCGGCCGGCCGTCCTGCTCGCGGAGCGACGGGAAGGACGTGTGGCAGGGCAGGCGGCCCTCGGCGGCCACGGATCTCCGGTCCGGCGGGCGAGTTCCGCCCAGCGCAGGCGGCGCCGACGTGGTCCGGGGTGCTCGCCCCGGGACGGGGCGGAGGTGTTCGAGGGATCGGTGAACACCTCCGCGGGGTCCAGGCCCGGGACGATCTCGGGGTCGGTGCTCCTGCTGTTCAGGAAGGCCCGCCGGTATGCGGTGTACGACATGTCGAACGGCGCGAGTTCGTGTTCGTACACGGAGTGGAGCACCCAGGCCGCGTCGGGCAGCGCGGGCGGCATGAACCCGGTGAGTCCGTCGTCGTCGGCCAGTTCCCGCAGCCAGTCGGTCTCCGCGGACGCGGCGAGCGGCCGGCGGGCGGCTGCCGGAGCGGCTGCGGTTTCGTACATCGGCTCAGGATATTGGGGACGGGGTCCCGGGCGGTCCGCCGCCCCGGTGCCCGGCGGACACGTCCAGGCAGGAGTCCCTGCCGGCGTTCCGGCCGGGTCGCGCCCGTGCCCTGCCCGGTCGTCGTAGGCGTCGATGCCCGGGCGGGCCCGGGACCGGATGCCGTCGGGTACCGGGCTCCGTGGGAGCGTCCGGTCGTACGTGGACCGGCCGGTTCGGAGTCGTCGTGCCCTCCGCGTGTCGTCGTCCCGGGCTGCGGGGTGGTGCGGGGCGTGTGAACCTGCCTGTGTGGATCTTCGACCTGGTGGTGCGGTGCCCGGTGATGCCGGCCTGGCGGCGCCGACCGCCGTGCTGATCGCGACCTGCGTCTCGACCCTGGTGGTCAACGCGAACACGTCGGCGGTGAGCATCCTGCTTCCCGCGATCAGCGCGGACACCGGCACGTCGCTGGACACCCTGCAGTGGGCCGTCACCGGCTATTCGCTGGTCGGTGCGGCGGTGATCGTCACCTCGGGGGCGTTGGGCGACGTGTTCGGGCGCCGGCTGGTGTTCCTGGGCGGCCTGGGGCTGTTCATCGCCTCGTGCGTGCTGATCGCGCTGTCCGGCGGCGGCGCGGGGGTGATCGCGGGCCGGGCGGTCCAAGGGGCGGCGGGGGCGACGATCCTGGCGTGCGGGATGAGTCTGCTGTCCGTGTCGACCTCCGGGGCGGGGCAGGTGCGGGCGGTGACGTGGTGGGGCGGTGCGTCGGCGGTCGGGGCCGCGGCCGGACCGTTGGTCGGCGGTGTGCTGGTGGACGGCACGGGCTGGCAGGGCCTGTTCTGGATCGACGCGGCGATCGCGCTGGCCTGCGTACCGGTCACGCTGAAGGGCGTCGCCGAGTCCCGGGATCCCGATCGCAGTCGCTCGATCGACTTCGCCGGGACGGTGCTGATCGCCACGGTGCTCGCGCCGGCGCTGCTCGCGCTCAGCGAGGGCTCGCAGTGGGGCTGGACGTCGGCCGCGGTCCTGGGGTGCTTCGCGCTGGCGTTCGTGGCGGCGGTGGCGTTCGTCGCGGTGGAGCGGCGGGTCGAGGCACCGCTGGTGGACCTGCGGCTGTTGAAGGAGCGGGTACTGATCGGGGCGACGATCGGGATCCTGCTGAGCGCAGGTGTGATCAACGGTCTGATGTACCTGGTCAGCCTCTACTTCCAGAACCCCGCCACGCTCGCGCTGAGTCCGCTGGAGGCGGGCCTGGCCACGCTGCCGGCGACGGTGGGCCTGATCGCGGTCACCCCGCTCGTGCCCCGGGCGGTCCAGCGGGTGGGCATCGCAGCGGTGATCGCGCTCGGCTTCGCCGCGGCGACGGGCGGCTGCGTGCTGCTGGTGTTCGTCCAGGGCGACTGGCGGTACGGGGCGTTCGTGCTGCCGCTCGTGCTGCTGGCGGCCGGCCTGGGACTCGTCAACGGTCCGGCGAGTTCGGCGTCCACCTCGTCGGTGTCCGCCGACGACGTCGGGGCGGCGTCCGGCATCTCGAACATGGCGCGCTACATCGGTGCGGCCGCGTTCACGGCGGCGGTGGCGACGGTCGACGCGACGGTGGGCTCGTCACGGAGCTCGGCCGGGGACGGGGCGGCGGACGCGCTGGCGGCGGGCCTGTCCGCCGCGTG
The DNA here is from genome assembly GCF_053615355.1 of Streptomyces sp. CLCI03. Classification (NCBI taxonomy): domain Bacteria; kingdom Bacillati; phylum Actinomycetota; class Actinomycetes; order Kitasatosporales; family Streptomycetaceae; genus Streptomyces; species Streptomyces sp. CLCI03. The sequence continues at coordinate 21,924 of NZ_JBSIFU010000004.1, forward strand.
TCTGCTCCTCGCGATCGCGTGCGGGGTGGGCATGGTGCTGTCCGTGCTGGCGGTTCGCGCCCGTCGTCGCCGGGCCGGGCCGAAGGCGTACGGGGCGGCCGCCGCCTCGCACGCGCACACCGTCCCCGTCGGGGACCGGTGACGACGCGGCCGGCCGGGCGCTCCCCCGTCGCCGCCGGATGGCCGTACCCGACTCGCCCGCCGGGTGTGCGGGGGCGAGTCTGACGGGATCGGCCCTGTCGACCCGGAGGCCCTCGTGAGCGCTGCGGATGTACCCGTTCCGGACGATCTCCCGAAGGACAGAACAGCGGGGGCGGGGGCTGCGGCGACCCGGTCCGGCACCCCCACGCTCACCTGGGTGACCCTCGCGATGATGACGACGGCGTCCGTCGCCAGTCTCCGCGCGGCGCCCACCATGGCGGTGTACGGCCTGGCCTGCGTGTTCCTGTACCTGGTGCCCGCGATCGTGTTCCTGCTGCCGACCTCGCTGGTCTCGGCGGAACTCGCGTCGGGTTGGTCGGGCGGCGTCTACCGGTGGGTGAGCGAGGGGTTGTCGAAGCCGCTCGGGTTCCTCGCGGTGTGGTGCCAGTTCGCCATGACGATCTTCTACTACCCCAGTCTGCTGGCGTTCGTCGCGAGTACGTTGGCGTACGTCATCGACCCGGCCCTGGCCTCCAACGGCGTCTACACGGCCATCGTGATCGTCGTCCTCTACTGGACGGGCGTCTGGGTGTCCTCGCAGGGCACCAAGGCCCTGTCCGGGCTCGCCTCCTGGGGCCTGATCATCGGCACCCTGATCCCGGGCTCCCTGCTGGTGATCCTCGGCATCGTCTTCCTCGGTCAGGGCAATCCGTCCGCCGCCCCGATGGGCCCCTCGAACATCTTCCCCGTCTGGACGGGTCTGGCCAGCCTGGTGCTCATCGTCAACAACTTCCTGAGCTACTCGGGCATGGAGATGAACGCCGTCCACGTCTCGTCGCTGAAGGATCCGCCGCGCGAGTTCCCCAAGACGATGTTCCTCGCGATGGGGATGGTGTTGTTGATCTTCATCCTGCCGGCCCTCGCCATCAGCTGGGTGGTCCCGGCCGACCAGTTGTCGCTGACCGCGGGTGTCATGCAGGCCTTCGACGCGTTCTTCTCCTACTTCCACATCGGCTGGCTGACCCCGATCGCCGCCGTCGCCCTGGTGGCCGCCTCCCTGGGCGGGATGCTCACCTGGCTGGCCGGACCCTCCAAGGGCCTGCTGCTGATCTCGCGTCAGGAGGGCTACCTGCCGCCCTTCCTGCAGCAGCTCAACAGCCACGGCGTCCAGCAGAACATCCTCGTCACCCAGGGCATCGTCACCACGGTGATCGCGCTGATGTACGCGTTGATCCCGAACGTCTCCAGCGTCTACTGGATCTTCTCGGTGATCACCACCCAGGTGTACCTGATCATGTATCTGCTGATGTTCCTGGCGGCGATGCGGCTGCGCAGGACCCAGCCCGACCACCCGCGCGGCTACCGCGCGCCGGCCCTGGGCCTGATCTGCGTGGTCGGTTTCCTCGCCTCCGCCGCGGCCATGATCATCGGGTTCGTGCCGTCCTCGCAGTTCGGCGGCGGCAGCGTCTGGACCTACGTCGCCATCGTCGGCGGCGGTCTGCTGCTGCTCGGCGTGGTCATCCCGTGGCTGTGCCTGCGGATGCGCAAGCCCTCCTGGCGCATCGCGGGCGCGGAGTCGACGGGGGACGTCGCATGAGCCCCACCGCCTTCGCCTCCCGGCACAAGTGGATCCACATCGGCGCGATCGTCCTGCTCGTCGGCTTCGTCGTGGTGGGGCTGATCCAGTACAAGGCGGTACGGTCCACCAACCAGTCCCTGGACAAGGCCAACCAGCTCACGGACGAGCTGGTCGCCGCCGGATTCGCCCGGCCCGATCCCGCCACCTTGGCCCGTGCGCTCGGCGAGGACGGGGGCATCGTCTGCGAGGACCCCGCCTCCGCCCTCAAGTCGGCCCTGTGGAAGATCAACATGTCGAACGGGGCGACCGGCCCCGGCCAGCGTCCGGTCATCGCCGACCGTCGGGCCCTGCAGGCGGAGGCGCTCGTGCTGAAGGTCTACTGCCCCGACACCCTGCACCGCATCCAGGAGGAGCTCGACGACCTGAAGACCGACCGGACCGTGAAGCGCGACGGCGGCGACGATGACTGACCCCGACCCCCGCCCCGGATCCGGCTCCGGCTCCGACCGCGGCTCCGGATCCGGCTCCGACCGCGGCCCCGCCGCCGTGCCGGACGCCGCCACCCTCGCCGAGCGCATCGACGCGCTGATGGCCCGCGCCCGGTCCGACCTGGCCGAACTGGTCGCCATCCCCTCCGTGGCCGACCCCCGGCAGTTCCCTCCCGAGGAATGCGCCCGCGCCGCCCGCTGGGTGGCCGACGCGTTCACCGAGGCGGGCCTGATCGACGTACGCCTGGAGGAGACCCCCGACGGCAGCCACGCCGTCCTCGGCCACCGGCCCGGCCCGCCGGGCTCCCCCACCGTGCTGCTGTACTGCCACTACGACGTACAGCCCCCGCTCGGCGAAGCCGCCTGGACCTCACCGCCGTTCACGCTCACCGAGCGCGACGGACGCTGGTACGGGCGCGGCACCGCCGACTGCAAGGGCAACATCGTCATGCACCTCACCGCACTGCGGGCCCTGGGCGACGCGTTGCCCGTGGGGTTGAAGTTCGTCGCCGAGGGGTCGGAGGAGCAGGGCACCGGCGGGCTCGAGGAGTACGTGGCCGCGCACCCCGGCGACTTCCGCGCCGACGCGCTGCTCATCTGCGACACCGGCAACGCCGCCGTCGGCCGCCCCACCGCCACCACCGCGCTGCGCGGCCTGGCCGACCTCGTCGTCACCGTCACCACCCTCCGCGGCGACCTGCACTCGGGCATGTTCGGCGGTCCCGCCCCCGACGCGTTGGCGGCCCTGATCCAGATCCTGTCCACGCTGCGCGACCCCGACGGCGGCACCCGCGTCGACGGCCTGGACTGCACCGGCACCTGGAGCGGGGTCCCGTACGAGGAGGAGCGGTTCCGGGCCGACGCCTGCGTGCTGGACGGGGTCCGCCTCACCGGCTCGGGCACGGTGGCGGACCGGCTCTGGGCGCGTCCGGCCGTGACGGTGCTGGGCATCGACTGCCCGCCCGTGGTCGGCTCCGCCGCCGCCGTGCCGGCGAAGGCGCGGGCCCGGGTGAGTCTGCGCGTGCCGCCGGGGACGGACTCCGAGGCCGCGGCGGCCGCCCTCACCGCGCACCTGACGGCCGCCGCGCCCTGGGGCGCGCGCGTCTCGGTCGAGAAGCAGGGCATCGGCTCGCCGTTCCGCCCGGCGACCGACGGGCCGGCCTACCGGGCCATGGGGCGGGCCATGGGGCAGGCGTACGGCCGGCCGATGGAGTTCCTCGGGCAGGGCGGCTCGATCCCCTTGTGCAACGTCCTCGCCGGAACCTGCCCGGACGCCGAGATCATCCTCATGGGGGTCGAGGAGCCCCGCTGCCTCATCCACGCGCCCGACGAGAGCGTCGACCCGACCGAGATCCGCAACATGGCGCTCGTGGAGGCCCTCTTCCTCCTGGACTACGCCTCGGCGCGCCGGCCCCGGTCGGGGTACGGGGACGGGGACGGGGACGGGGACGGCTACGGCCGGGGGCGCTCGAACGGGGAGGGGACGGGGAAGTAGGCCTCCAGGAAGGCGGCGACGATGTTGTGCTGCTGGGTGGCGGTCAGTGCGGACCCGTCCGCGGTCTCGGTGGGTGCGTCCTCGTCGTCGGCGAGGCAGAACGCGTCGTGGGCGCGTTCGGCGGCCAGCGGGGGCAGTTTGTCGATCACGTCGTGGTATGCGGTGCTGATGTAGGTGTGCACGAGGTGGCCCTCGACCGCGTGGCCCCGCGCGAGCGCGAGGTGGGAGGCGAGGGTGACGGGGGCGAGGTCGTCGGTGCTGCGGAAGACCGAGCGGGCGGTGGCGGCGAGCCGGCCGGGCAGCAGTTCCTCGACGTGGGTGAAGAGGGAGCGGGTGAGGGGGTAGGGGGTGTGGGCGAGGATGTGCGGGTAGGTGCGGCCGACGACCTCCTCGACGGCTCGGCGGGTGACCTTCTGCGACGAGGTGAAGACGTCGTCGCCGGCCCGGCTGCCGGGGTCGACGGCACGCCTGTCGTGGAACACCTTGGGCAGTCCGGAGGGCAGGAAGTAGTCCTGCGGGCGCTGGGGGCGGCCCAGGAGGATGTCGTCGTTGAAGTAGACGAAGTGTTCGGCCAGGCCGGGGATGCGGTGCAGCCGGCTCTCGATGGCGTGGGAGTTGAACACCTCGGGGGCGTCGGGGTCCGTCAGGAGTTCGCGGTGGTCGACGACCGTGATCCGGGGGTGGTCGGTGACGAGCCAGTGGGGGGCCTGGTCGTCGGTGACGAGGAAGACGTGCCGGATCCAGGGTGCGTAGGCGGCGATGGAGCGCAGGCAGTGGCGGAGTTCGCCGCGGTCGCGGTACCGGTTGTCCGCGAGGTCGATGCCCGTGTCGGAGCCGGTGGCGGAGGGGGTGGCGGCGCGTGCGGCGCGGTCCCTGCGTCGGCGCCAGGCGGGGTCGGCGGCGTCCACCCAGGTGATCACGGCGTCGACGGGGAAGTCGATGTCGTCGGGGAAGCGGCCCGAGAAGCAGTCGACGACGGGGTAGTCCCGGTCGCCGATCCGGTGGGTGGCCGTGGCGTCAAGGGAGGGGACCCACCAGCCGTACGGGGTCTCGCGGAGGCCGGCGACGGCGCCTTCGCCGGAGTCGGGGGTCTCCCAGAACTCCAGGTCGCAGCCGGTCTCGGGGCCGTAGGTCAGGGTCCGGCCGGAGGTGACGACCGGGTGGTGCAGGCGGACGGCCCGGACGGGGGCGGGGCGCGGGGCCTGGTCGGTGGGCGGGGTGTCCTCCCCCGGGTCGGGGGCGGTCTCGGCGGCGTCGACCGCCGCCGGGAGGTCCTCCGCCAGTACGTCGCGTGCGTCGGCCGGTGCGTCGGTGGCGTCGTCGGTGGTGAGGAGGCGGGCGTAGACGGGGAGGCCGGTGAAGGCGGTGGCGCAGGCCTTCAGTGCGGCGTCCCGGTCGCCGGGGGCGATGGCCACCCGGTGGGTGAGGCGGCCGTCGGGGACGAGGCCGTAGGGGACGGCGGCGGCTTCCAGGGCCTCGGCGAGCGAGCGGAGGTTGGCGTCGCGGGCATCGGCGGGGAGCAGGTCGTCGCGTACGAGGGCGAGGCGGCCGCGGTGGCGGACCAGGTTCGCCACGGTCGCCAGCAGTTCCTCCTCGCGGTCGGTGGCCGGGCCGGGCCGTGCGGGCCTGTCGGTGGTGCGTTCCGGTCCGGTGGGTCCCGGTTGGGGCGGGATGCCGCCGCGGCGACGTACGGTCCGGGCGAGTCTGCGCAGCCCGGTCGGAAGGGGAAGCCGACGTATTGCCTGCATGTACGTCCTCGGTGTGCGGCGCTGATGAGCGGCTGCCGTTCGCCGGGTGTCCCCTTCGGCGGGAGTGGTGCGTCGGGGGCACGGCGGATGACTTGTTCAGCGAAACGTTTCCTTTTGTTTACGTTTCATGCAAGGGTCCGAGGTCCTGTTGTCCCGACTCACAGCGACTTCTCATGTGCGGGGCGTCGGCTCAGGCGTCCGAGGCCTCGGCGTCGTGCCGGAGCCGGAGGTAGGCGACCGGCTGGGTCCTGTTCCAGGTCTCGGCCAGGGTGGGGTCGACCGGGAGGAATCCGGCGGCCCGATAGCAGCGCGATGCCGGCTCGTTGTCCGGATGCACGCGCAGGAAGATGTCGTGGTGGCCCGCCGCGAGGGCCTGCGCGAGGAGCCCTCGTACGAGCGCACGGCCGAGTCCCTTCCCGCGGGCGTCGGGGGCCACGATGATCCGGGCGAGTTCGACCTCGTCCTCCTCGGCGTCGAACCACAGTTCCCCGTAGCCGACCACCCGCTCGTCGTCGACGAGGACGTGGGCCCGTACGTCGTCGTCGCGCTGCCATTCGGTGATGGCGGCCGGGGGGACGGGGAACTCCTGCCGTCCGCACCACAGGGCGACCTCCTGGGCGGAGGTCGGCCAGCCGGCCACCGTGGGGGCATGGGTGTCGGTGAAGGGAAGAAGGTCCATGGGTGTCGATCCCCTCCGGGGTCGTGATCCGGGAAGGGCGTCGCGACGGGTGTGCGGGCCGACACCGTGCGCCCTGTCCGTGCCGGCCCGCCTGAAGGGTTTCACCCGCCTGCCGCCGTCGTCGCGGTGTTTTCCTCGCGGGCGGTCCTCCCGGGTGGTGGCGCCGACGGGAGCGGGTGTTCGGGTGGACGGCCACGGTTGCGGGTCGACCGTCCGGTCGGTGGCGGCGGGGGCGGGGGCGTTGGCGCTCCAGGGGCCGGGGCGTGGTTTCGGGGACGGCGGGGGTGCGTCGACCGTTCGTCTGCGCCGGTCTGCCGGCCGCCGGGGCGTCGAGGTGGTCGTCGGCGCCCCGGCGGCGGGTGGGGTCAGCGGGCGGCGGTGGCCAGGAGGCGGGGGGCGGCCGCGTGGGCGGTGGGGGCCCAGCTGAGGAGGGTGGAGCCCACCGACATGCCGCCGCCGAAGCCGGACAGGAGGACCACGTCGTCCTCGGCGAGCAGGCCCCGGCGGTGGATCTCGTCGAGGGTGACGGCGACGGACGCGGCGCCGGTGTTGCCGTAGCGGGACAGCTCCAGGTGGAGGGCGGCGTTGTGCAGGCCGAGCGCCGGCCACACCTCGCCGATCATGACCGCGTTGGCCTGGTGCGGGACGAAGTGGTCGACGGCGCTCGCCGGCAGTCCCGTGCGGGTCAGGAGGTCGGCGACGGCCGCGGGGAGGTTCTCCTGGACGAAGGCGCGGACTCCGCGGCCGTCCATGCGGAAGTGGTGGGCGCCTTCCGCCAGGGTGCGGGCGGAGGCGGGGCGGCGGCTGCCGCCGGCCGGGACGCCGATCAGTTCGTGCTGGTCGCCGCGGGTCAGCAGGCTGGTGCCGAGCATGCCGTGGCCGGAGGGCGAGGGGCCCAGGACGGCGGCGCCGGCTCCGTCGCCGAAGAGGATGGCCGTCCTGCGGTCGGTGTGGTCCAGGATCCGGGAGTAGATGTCGGCGCCGATCACCAGGCCGTGGGCGTCGCCGGGCTCGGCGCGCAGGAGGCGTTCGGTGACGGTCAGCGCGCAGACGAAGCCGCTGCAGACGGAGTTGACGTCGAAGGCGGCGGCGTTGACCGCGCCGAGCAGGTGTTGGACCACCGCGGCGGTGGCCGGCTGGGGCTGGTCGGGGGTGGAGGTGGCGACCACGATGTAGGCGAGGTCGTGGGGGTGGATGCCCGCCTGTTCCAGTGCGCGGCGGCCGGCGTGGGCGGCGAGGTCGGAGGTGGCTTCGTGGGGGGCGGCGCGGCGGCGTTCGTGGATGCCGGTCTTGCGCACGATCCATTCGTCGGTGACTCCGGTGGTGGAGGCCACCTCGTCGTTGTGGACGATCTGTTCGGGCAGGTAGGAGCCGGTGGCCAGGACCGCTGTCGGGGCGGCCGTCGCGCGGGGTCCGTTCGTCACGTTCTCGTCTCCTGGTGTCGGGGTTCGGCGGCCGCTCGGGTGTCGGGCAGCCGCTCCCATCCGGCCCGCTGCGCGTGTGCGGTGAGTACGGGGTCCGAGCCGACGACCACCGGGTGGCCGACGGAGCGCAGGAGGTCGAGGTCGCTGCTGTGGTCCCCGTAGGCCGAGCAGTGCGCGAGGTCGAGGTCGTGGATCGCGGCGACGGCGTGGGCGGTGCGGCCTTTGGCCGCGCCGATCAGCGGGGTGACGACCTGGCCGGTGAGGAGGCCGGCGCGGATGACGGGTCGGGTGCCGAAGGCTCGGTCGGCGCCGAGGTGTTCGGCGATCGGGTCGAGGCAGGCGAAGAAGGAGCCGGAGACCAGGACGGTCAGGTCGCCGTGTCGGCGGTGTGCGTCGAAGCGGGCGGTGGGGGCCGGGATGAAGGGCGCGTCGGCCAGTTCGTGGGTGAACCAGGCTCGGCCGGAGGCCGCCAGGGAGGTCGCGCTCTCCCCGGCGTAGAACTGGTAGTAGCGGCGGTTGACCTCGGCGCGGGGGGCGCCGTCGGCGGCGGCGCGGTGGAGGGTGGCGGTGAGGCGCTCGTAGGTGCCGGGTGCCGCTCCCCGGCGTTCCAGGTGGAACGCCAGGAAGCGGAACATGGTCTTGAAGCCGATGAGGGTCTCGTCGACGTCGAAGAAGGCGGCGGCGGTGGTCATCGCGGGGTCCGGACGCGGGCGAGGTCGAGGGTGAGCAGGCACAGGCTCTCGCCGTCCTGGTGGGCCTCGACGCGTACCGGGATGCGGTCGGTGTCGGGTGTGTGCTCGTCGCCGAGTTCGACGATGCCGCCCTGGGTGTAGTAGGAGGCGTCTTCGTCCGGGCGGCCGGCGTCGCGGCGTTCGCCGACGACGGCGGTGAGGGTGGCGGGGCTGTCGAGTTCGCCGAACCGGTTGAAGGTGACGGCCAGGTCGGTCGGGTAGGTGCGCGAGGGTGACATGCCGCGCACGTCGAGGGCTCCGTAGAGGGCGATCTGGCGGGCGGCCTCGGCGATGACCATGCCGGGCAGGTGGTCCTGGGGGTGGTCGAACATGCTGGGGTGGCCGCCGGGGGTGCGGATCCCGGCGGTCAGGGTGTCTCCGGCGACCTCGATGCCGGTGAGGACGACGTTGTCGGCGTTGGCCCGGCCCACGCGGTACGGCTCGACGGGTGCGCCGGTGGTGGCGCCGGGCCCGGGGTGGTCGGCGGAGGAGGGCAGGGGTCTGTGGTCGCGGTTGCGCAGGCGCAGCGCCGTGTAGGACTCGGGGGACTTGAAGCGTAGGCCGATGCCGGCGCGGCCGATGCTGAGGTCGCCGACGCGGAGGTCCACGTCGTAGTCGAGGCCGTTGGTGCGGCCCTCGCGGACGTAGTGGTTGCTGGTGGTGACGTGGAGGGTGAGTTGGCAGGGGGTGGGGCCGACGGCTATCCGGTCGGGGCGTGAGAGGTGGACGCGCAGGTGGGTGAGGATGAATTTGTCGGTGCGGGGCACCGAGAAGTAGGCGTGGGCGCCGGCGAGTGCGGCCTGCCGGCAGGCCTCCAGGAGCAGGACCGGGTCGTAGACGTTGGGGTTGAGGAGGTGGTCGCCGTAGTAGGCGTGGGAGCGGGGCAGTTGGGCGGCGGCGACGTACGTGGTGGTGCCGAGGGGCTGGAGGTCGGTGAGGAAGACTTCGCCGAGCGAGTCCCGGTGGACCAGGGTGCGGTCGACGGTCCGGCTGTAGCTCAGCTCAAGTGCGGCGAGGTCCTGTTCCAGCGGCGAGGGTGCGGTGGTCACGTGCGGAACCTGCTTTCTCGGGTGGTGTGCTGTTCGGCGTGCGTGTGCGTCGTCGTCCGGGTGGTCAGCGGCGTTCCAGGAGCACTCCTGTCCAGGTGAATCCGGCTCCGGCGCCGAGGAGGAGGACGCGGTCGCCGGTGTCGAAGGTGTGGTGGCGTTCGAGGTGGTCGAGGCCGGCGATCTGGTCGCCGCTGCCGAGGTGGCCGACGGTGGCGCCGAAGTCCCACAGGGAGGTGTCGGCGCCGCCGGGGAATTCGGGGAAGTAGTTCTCCTGGAGCAGGGGCAGGCCGAGGTTGGGGTAGACGACGCGGCGCGGTGCGGGGTCGGTGCCGTGGGGCAGGAGGGTCTCGCGGATCTCGCGGACGGCTGTGCGGGTGGCTTCGCGCAGGCTGTCGGTGCCGTGGGCGGCGAGGTAGCGCTTCTTGGCGGCGCGTACGTCGTGTTCGGTGCCGAACAGGGTGCGGGTCTCGGGGGCCGGTTCGTCGAGGCGGTGGAGTCCTTCGAGTTCCGGGTCGCTGACGCTGTGGGTGTCCAGGACGTGCCAGGTGGGGGTGGTGGGGGTGGGGGTGTCGGCGGTCAGGACGGCGGCGGCGGCTCCGTCGCCGTAGACGATGCCGTAGTCGGCGGTGAACCGGTCGAAGCCGGAGGCGGCGAAGCGGTCGGTGGCCACGATGAGGGCGGTGCGTCGGCCTTCGGTGGACAGGAGGTCGGCGGCGAGGTCGAGGACGAGGAGTTGTGCGTTGCAGCCCTGGGTGACGGTGAAGGGCAGGGCGTGGGTGGCGCCGAGGCGGGACTGGAGCCAGGAGGCCGGGGACCACAGGCGTTGGTGGCCGTGGCGGTGGATGGCGGTGACGGCGATGAGGTCGATGTCCTCGGGTGCGGTTCCGGCGGCGGCCAGGGCCCGTTCGGCGGCGATGAGGGCCATGTCGCCGGGGTAGAGGGTGTCCTCGGCGGCGATGGTGCGGTAGCCGGTGGCGCGGATGCGTTCGGCGTCGGGCGCGGGGTGGCGGGCGGCTTCGGCGGTGAGGTCGAGGCGTCGTTCGGGAGGTAGCTGCCCGTGCCGGCGATGCTGATGCCGGACGGGGGGCGGGGTGGGGTCGTGGTCATGCCGCCTCCTTCTCGGTTTCGGCGGTGGCGCCGGCGGTGGTGTGCGGGTCGGTGGGGAGGGTGTGGGCGACGTGGCCGTCGGGGCGTACGAGGACGGCGGTGGTGCCGGTGGGGAGCCAGGTGCGTTGGGTCGGGGTGAGTTCGGCGGTGCGGGTGTGCGGGGGCAGGTGGGCCGGGTCGGGTGTGGCGCCGGGTAGGTGGAGGCAGGTGTGGTGGCCGGGTTGGGGGCGGTGGCCGGGGACGCGGGCGCCGGGGTGCAGTCGGTGGCCGGTGCGGGCGGGCAGCACGGGGTGTGCGGTGTCGGGTGCGGCCGCGGCGCCGGCCGGGGGTGCGGGGGTGGGGTGGTAGTCGAGGTAGAGCTGGCTCCAGGCTTCGGCGTATCCGGTGAGCGAGCGTTGTACGCGCTCGCGTGCGGTCTCGGTGGTGGCGTGGCGCATGGCGTCGAGGAGTCGCAGGACGCCGGTGGTGCGGGCGACCTCGGTGGCGGCGGCGCGGCGTTCGCGGTCGTAGTCGGCGAGGAGGGGGGCGGTGGAGCCGGCGTCGAGGGCGGCGAGGCGCCAGGCCAGGGCCCAGGCGTCGCCGAAGCCGGTGTTCATGGCCTGGCCGCCGGCGGGTGAGTTGAGGTGGGCGGCGTCTCCGGCCAGGACGGTCCGGCCGCTCGTGAAGCGTTCGGCGAGGCGTTCGTGGACCTGGTAGTGGGCGATGCGGTCGACGCGTTCGAACCGCAGGGCGGGTCCGAAGCCCAGGGCGTCGACGCTCTCGCGGAAGTGGCGGGTGCTCAGTTCGCTGTCCCGCTCCAGTGCTTCGGGTGAGACGGGTCCGGCGATGCGGACGGTGCCGTGGGGCAGCGGCAGCAGGGAGACGGCGCCGGCGGGGCCGATGTACATGGCGGAGGCGTCCGGGTCGGCGGGCCGGGTGGGGGCGCCTTCGGCGAGGAGGTAGCTCATCGGGTAGGTGATGCCGGGGAAGTCGATGCCCAGGGCGGTGCGGACGGTGCTGCTCGCGCCGTCGGCTCCCACGAGGTGGCGGGCGGTGAGGGTGTGCGGGCCGTCGTCGGTGACGGCTTCGGCGGTGACGCCGTGCTCGTCCTCCTGGTGGCCGGTGTAGCGCAGGCCGCGCAGGAGTCGGCCGCCGGTGGCGGTGAAGTGGTCGGCGAGGACCGCTTCGACCTGGGGTTGCGGGACGTTCACGTAGTAGGGGAAGGGGGTGTCGAGGGTGGTGAAGTCCACGGTGAACAGGGCGTGGTGGCGGGTGTGGAAGTCGATGCGGGTACGGCGTACGCCCGCGTCCTCGACGGTGGTGCGTAGGCCCAGGGTGTCCAGGATCTCCAGTCCGGCCGCGTGGAGCATGACGGCGCGGGTGCGGGGGTCGATGGTGTCGCGTCGGTCGATGACGGTGCAGGCGATGCCGTGGTGGCGCAGGAGGCAGCCGAGCATCAGTCCGGTGGGGCCGGCGCCGACGACCAGGACGTCGGTGGTGCGGTGGTCGTCCGCCCGGGCACCGTGGGTGTTCCGGTTCATCGGTTCGTCGCCTTTCCGTGCGTTCGGGCGTGGCCGTCGCCGGGGGCCTCGGGGGTGGTGTGGCCCCCGGCGACGGTCGTTCGGGGCCGGCCGGGGTGGGTCAGTGCCGGGCGGTGGTGCGGCGGTTGCGGAGGAAGAGGGCGACCAGGAGGGCGACGGCGACGAGGATGAGGCCGTTGACGAGGATCGCGAGGTTGATGCCGGACAGGGTCGCGTCCTTGACGGGTTCGGCGGAGAGGCTGCGGATCTGGGCGGTGGCGATGGCGCTCATGATCGGGATGCCGATGGTGATGCTGATCTGCTGGGTGAGGGTGGTGATGCCGGTGGCCAGGCCCTGCTGTTCGTCGGGCAGGCCGGAGGTGGCGGTGACCATGAAGCCGACGATGGCGGCGACGTGGGCGTAGCTGCTGAGGAAGGCGAGGCCCAGGACTCCGTAGAGCCAGCCGCGGGCGTCACCGGCGAGGTAGAGGGTGCCGACGGTGATGCCCTGGACGAGGAGGCCGGCGACGAGTACGGCTCGGCTGCTGCCGAGGGCGCCGATCCAGCGGGGGGCGGTGACGCCTCCGAGGAAGGCGCCGACGCCGAGGACGCCGAAGGTCAGGCCGGTCGCGATGGCCGAGTAGCCGAGGACTTCCTGGAGGTAGAGGGTGAGCAGGAAGATCATGGCGGTGAAGCCGATGAAGGTGGCGGCGCCGCCGATGTTGCCCCAGGTGACGCTGCGGCGGCCGAGGACGCGCAGGGGTGCGAGCGGTTCGGTGGCGTTCAGTTCCACGAAGCCGAAGACGACGAGGAGGACGACGCCGACGGCGAGGGAGATCAGGGTGGTGGGGTCGCCCCAGCCGTACTGGCCGGCGGCGGAGATGCCGTACACCAGGGCGATGAGGCCGGCGCTGACGGAGACGGCGCCGGGGATGTCGAGCTTGCCGCTCGTCGTGCGGGAGCCGCCCTTGAGGAGCATGGGGGTGACGACGATGAGGAGGATGCCGATGGGGATGTTGATGAAGAAGCCCCAGCGCCAGCTCAGGGTGTCGGTGAGGAGGCCGCCGAGGATGGCGCCGCAGGTGAAGCCGGCGGAGAGCATGGCGCCGTTGAGGCCGAGTGCGCGGTCGCGCAGGGGTCCTTCGGGGAAGGAGGTGATGAGCAGGGCGAGGCCCGCGGGGGTGACCATGGCGGTCGCGAGGCCTTGTGCGACGCGGGCGGCGAGCAGGGGGCCCGCGTCGTCGACGAGGCCGCCGGCCAGGGAGGAGAGGGTGAGCAGGACGAGGCCGGCGAGGAAGACCTTGCGGGCGCCGATGATGTCGGCGATCCGGCCGAAGAGGAGGCTGAACCCGGCGGCGCTGAGTGCGAAGGCGGTGGCGATCCACTGCAGGTTCTCGGTGGCGAAGTCGAGTTCCCGGCCGATGACCGGGACCGCCACGTTCATGATGGAGAAGTCCACCGCCAGGGTGAACTGTGCGCCGAGGAGCAGGAGCAGGATGAGCGTCTGGCGCTTCGTCATCCGTTCCGGCGCGGGGGCCGCCGGGCCCGGCGACTGATCTGCCCGAGTCTCCTCGGGGCTGTTGACCGTTGACATGAGAGACCTTTCGCTTCCTGCCGGTTGGTGTGGTCCGAGCATCTGCGCGGTGGGGAGGGCTAGCCAGTACCCGCTGTTTCATAGGGCTGCGGTGGGTACCACTGGCTGGGTCTGTCTCATGCGGCCCGGCCGTGAATACGTTTCGGGGCATGACGAAATCCACACTCTCCGTAGTCGAAGACTTCTTCGGTCGGCTCGGTGCAGGCGAGGCCGACCGGGCGCTCGAACTGCTCGCCGAGCCCCTGGACTGGTTCACTCCCGGTGACACCGCGCTGATCCCGTGGATGGGGCGGCGTACCACCCGCGGCGAGGTCGCGGCGTTCTTCGAGCAGGCGGGTGAGCATCTGACGCCGGAGGAGTTCGCGGTCGAGCGGATCCTGGCCGAGGACGGGACCGCGGTGGCGTTGGGGCGTTTCCGTTACCGGGTGAACGCGACGGGTAAGTCGTTCGCCTCGGAGTTCGCGGTCGAACTGCACGTCCGTGACGGTCTGATCACCCGCTACCGCATGCACGAGGACAGCTACGCCATCTCGTTGGCGTTCCTCTGAGCCGTCCGGCCCACTTCGATCCGGCTTCGGACGGCGAGCGCGAAAGAGGCTTCGATGACCACCCGGTACCCCATTGAAGAAGACGCCGGCGCGGATGCCGGCGCGGATGCCGCGCGGGGCGCCTGCGACGTCCTGGTCGTAGGTGCCGGTCCGACCGGCCTGACCGCGGCGTGCGAGCTGTTGCGTCGGGGGGTCCGCGTCAGAATCGTGGACGCGGCCCCCGGCCCCAGTGTGCATTCCAAGGCGATGTTGGTGTGGCCGCGCACCCTGGACATCCTGGAGGACCTCGGGCTCTCCGGGGGTGTCGACCGGGTCGCGGTCACGTTGCGGCAGATGACCTACTACTCGGAGAAGAAGCCGGTCACCCGGATGCGGATGGCCGACGACATGGCTCCCTACTGTCTGCCGCAGCGGCTGACCGAGGAGGTGTTGACGGAGGGTCTGCATCGGCTCGGCGGTCGCATCGAGCGTGATGTGCGGCTGGTGTCGCTGCAGGACGTGGACTTCGGCGGGGCGATACGTGAGGGCCGGCCGGTCACCGCGGTGTTGGAGCACGCCGGTGGGAGCGTGGAGCGGTTCACGGTCCCGTGGGTGATCGGCGCGGACGGTGCGACGAGCGCGGTGCGTCGCCAGCTCGGTATCGCCTACGAGGGTGCGACGTACGAGAACCGGTTCCTGATCACGGACGCGAAGGTGGCCGGTGATCCGCTGGAGAGCGACGAGATCCACTACTACCAGTCGCGGATGGGTGTGCTGGCGATCGTGCCGCAGCCGTTCGGGCTGTTCCGTTTCTTCACCAACGCTCCGGCGGACATGGCGGACGGGTCGTTGGCGGACATGCAGCGGCTGGTCGACCTGCGTGGGCCGGGCGGGTTGCGGCTGACCGATCCGGACTGGGTGACCACCTTCCGGGTGCATCGGCGTCGTGCCGCCTCCTTCCAGTCGGGTCGGGTGTTCCTGGCCGGTGACGCGGCCCACGCGCACAGTCCGATGGGCGGGCAGGGGTTGAACACCGGGATCCAGGACGCCCAGAACATCGCCTGGAAGTTGGCGTCGGTGGTGCGGGGTGAGGCGCGGACCGCGCTGTTGGAGAGCTACACCCCGGAGCGGGCGGCGGTGGCCGACGCGGTGGTGCGCGACACCGATCTGCAGACCCGGGCGGCGATGTGGACCCGGGGCAGCCAGGTCACCCTGCGGGACACGGCGATGCGGGCCCTGGACCGTACGGGGGTCCTGGACCGTTTCTACGTGCCGGTCGCCGCGGGTCGGCGCTGGGTGTACGGGCCGGTCGCGGACGGGTCGCGGCGTGGTAGGCCCGTGCACTGGTGCTCGGCGCGGGCGGGGTTGCGCCGGCACGCCCGGGAGGGTGCGGCGTTGCCGCGGCGGCTGGCGGTGGCGCTCGGGGTGGCGGGGCCGGGCGCCGATCCGGTCCGGTTGCACCTGGTGGTGCTGCCGGGCGAGAAGGACCCGGACCGTGGTCTGGCCGAGGCGGTGCGCCGGTTGGTCGGGCCGTGGGCCGGCCAGGTGCGGGTGGTGGACACGGCGGCTCTGCCCGGGCGCGGGCCGGCCGTGTCGGCCGCTCGTGAACTGCACTGCCGGCACGCCGGTTTCCATCTGGTGCGGCCGGACGGGCACGTCGTCCTGCACGGGCACCGTGAGGAGCTGCGCGAGCTGTACGACACCCTCGATCGCCTTCTGGTCCCGGGGGCGGGCACCGCTCCGGGGGCCGTCCTTTCATCGACCGACGAACTCCCGCTGGAGGAAGAAGACATGTATCAGAGCGCCGGATCCGTTCCTTTCGCGCACACCGTGGGCTCCGGTCCGCACAAGGTGATCGTGCTGCACTCCCTCTTCGGTGGGCACCAGTCGTTCTCGCCGTTGTGGCCGTACCTGGACGGGTCGCGTTTCACCTACGCGTTCATGGACGCCCGGGGGTTCGGGCGCAGCCTGGACGTGGCCGGTACGTACACGACCGACGAGATCGCCTCGGACGTGCTGACGTTGGCCGACAGCATGGGGTGGCAGGAGTTCTCGCTGATCGGGCACTCGCTCGGCGGGCAGCCGATCCAGCAGGTGTTGTTGAAGGCTCCGCAGCGGGTGCGGCGGATCGTGGGGTTGAGCCCGGTTCCGGCGGGCGGTATGCCCATTCCGGATGCGGACTTCCCGTTGTTCGCGGAGGCCGCGCACAAGGTGGAGAACCGTCGCATCGTCATCGACATGACGACGGGGAACCGGTTGTCGCCGCACTGGGTGACCGCGTTCGCCGAGTCCTCGATGAAGGAGGTCGGGCCGGTCGCCTTCCGCGGCTATCTGGATTCCTTCCGTACCACCGACTTCGCCGACCGGGTGAGCGGTGCGCAGGTGCCGGCGCTGGTGGTGGTCGGTGAGCACGACCCGGCGGTGACGGCGGAGTCGATGCGGGAGACGTGGATGAAGCACTACCCGAACGGTCGGCTGGCCGTGGTGGGCAACGCGGGTCACTACCCGATGGTGGAGACCCCGGTGGCGCTGGCCACCCTGCTGGAGGAGTTCCTCTCCCAATAGTCCTGGCTGCCCCTGCCCCGTCCCCCGCGGGCGGGGCGCCGAGGAGGCGGAGGCGGATGTCCGGTGACTTTCCTGTCGGTTGCCCGGGCGTCCGCCTTCTGTCTTGTCCGGGGCCGGTCGTGGGCCGGTGCGGGAGCGGGAGGAGGGAGGGTGGATGCCCAAGGTGACGGCGGCCGCGGTGCCGGTGCGTGGGTGCGGGTCGGGGTTGGTGGCGGTGGTGGCCGGGCGCGAGTTGACGGCGTTCGTCGGCGCGGCCCTGGAGGCGGCGGGTGCCCGGCCGGCGGACGCGGAGTTGACGGCCGAGGTGTTGGTGGCCGCCGATCTGGCGGGGGCTGCCCGGCACGGGGTGGTCCGGCTGCCGCCCTACGTGCGGGGGTTGCGGGGCGGGACGATCAACGGTGGGGCCCGGCCGGAGATCGTGCGCCGGTACGGGGACGTCACCGTGATCGACGCGCATCACGGGCTGGGCCAGCCCGCGTTGGCCTTCGCGGTGGACCGGGCGGTGGAGCGGGCCCGGGTGCGGGGTGCGGCGGCGGTCTCGGTGCAGCATTCACGCCATGTCGGCATCACGGCCTGGTACGTGGGGCGGGCGGCGCGCGGGGGCGCCTTCGGTGTCATCACCACGCGTGCTGCCGGGTCCGCGGGGGGTGCGGGACGGTTTCGGGAGGGGGCGGTAACAAGCCAGTTCTTGATGTGTGTGGACCGCACGGCCGCGGGTGGCGCGGGGCGCTCGGTATCGGTGGCGCCGGCCGGTGCGGGGGTGGTGCGGCCGCGGTTGACGCTGCCGGTTCCGGTTCTGGAGGAGCTCGGTCGGATCGCGGCTCTGGTCAAGGTGACGCCGGTACGGGAGCTGGATCGGCGTCGGCCGACCCGTTCCGAGGACCCGTGAGTAAACACTCCCGACTTATTTCATTTACCGGCCGTGCGGGAGAAGGCGCGGGAAGGGAGGTGGTACACACCCGAACCAAAAATCGTACACACCTCAACAATCGAGGTGGATTTACACGGTAAGTGACCAGTAACGACGACGTCGGCGGCCCGCCCGGGAATGCGGCGGCACTTGGCTGAATTGTCGTCGGTGTTCCCCCGTAGGGGGACTCGCAGGTCCTGCCCTGCTCGCCAAATCGCCTTGTGGCATGGGACCTTGGCCCACGGCCTTGCGGAGTGACGGACGTCACGGGCCGGAATTCGCTGTTCCGGGTTTCCTTTGTAAGGAGGCCCGTGGCGTGAATCGGACCGGCCGCGGACGGGCACTTCCCCATGTTCCCATCGGCTAGTATTCGGCGGATGTTTCAGCGCAGTGCGCGGGCAGCGAAAGGCGAAAAGAGAATGCAGCGGGCGGCGGGAGTTCGAGATTCTGATCTTGGAAAGTTCCTTCAGGTACGGCGCAGCCTGCTGACGCCGGACGACATCGGCCTGCCCGGCGACGGCAAGAGACGCCGGGTGCGGGGGCTGCGCAGGGAGGAGGTCGCCCACATCGCCCAGGTCAGCGTCAACTACTACACGCGCCTGGAGCAGGGGCAGAACCGCAGCGCCTCTCCCGAGGTCCTGGACGCCATCGCCAACGCGTTGCGCCTGAACGCGGGCGAGCGGGCGCACCTGCACAACCTGTCCCGCGCCGCCGAGCTCGCGCGCCCGGCCAAGGCCGCCGAGGAGGTGCGGCCCGCGGTGGCCCGGATGATCTCGGCCTACCTGCAGGGGCCGGCGGTCGTGCTGGGCCGGCAGATGGACATCCTCGCCTGGAACGCGCTCGCCCGGACCATGTTCTCCGGACACATCGACATCGAGGAGCTCCTGGCCCGGGACGCGCCGCCGAACCTGGCCGAGCTCGTCTTCCTCCACCCCGGCGCCCGCGCCCTCTACCCCCGTTGGAACGACGAGGCGGTCGAGATGGCGGGGTACCTGCGGATGATGGCCGGTCGTTTCCCGGGCGACCCGGAACTGGTCGAGCTGATCGAGCGTCTCTGTCTGGCGAGCCCGGAGTTCACCGAGATCTGGTCGGGGCACGTGGTGTGGGACAAGACGTTCGGTACGCGCCATCTCCACCATCCGGCCGTCGGGGAGCTGACCCTGGCCTTCGAGAGTCTGCGCCTTCCCGATTCCCCCGACCAGTGCATCGTGCTGTACCACGCGGAGCCCGCCTCCCTTGAGGAAGAGGCGCTGCGCGTCCTGCTGGAAGGCCGCGGCGGCGGCTGAGCGCCCTCGCCGCGTGGACGTCGGCGCCGGTGCGGACACAGTCGAGAATCCGTCAATACCCGCTGAGGATGACCAGCAGGGGCAGGCGAGGGGATCAACGCCTCGCCGAGACTGGACCCATGGACTCCTTCGCCGACCTCAGCCAGTTCCTGCGCTCCCACCGCCTTCGCACGGCCCCTGAGCAGACGGGGGTGTCGACGGGCGCGGGGGCGCGGACCGCGCCCTGTCTGCTGCCCGCCGAACTGGCCCGGGCCGCAGGGCTCGACGCCGACCGCTACACCGACATCGAGGACGGCCGGGCCGGCCGCGTGTCCTTGTCCGTCCTGGACGCGCTGGCGTCGGCCCTGCACCTCGACACCGACGACCGGGCCGAACTGTTCCGGCTCGGGGCCTCCCCCGGAACGTCCCGGCTACGGGGGCTCGGCCACCTCACCCGCGCGGTCCCCATGCTGCCGGTCATCGCCTTCAACCACCGCTACGACATCACCGGATGGAACCTGCCCGGGCAGGCGCTGCTCGCCTGGGACCTGGACCGGCCCGTGGAGCACGTACAGCCCAACCTCGCCCGGATGCTCTTCCTCGACAGGGCGACGCGGGCCCTGTACGGGCACGCGCGGGGCCAGGTCGCCGGGCTCGTCGGGGCGCTGCGGCGGGCGAGCGAGCAGCATGTGGACGAGGAACTGTCCTTGATGGTGGTCGAACTGGCGGCGACCAGCCGGGAGTTCGCGGAGTTGTGGTTCCGTCCGGTCGAGGAACGCGAGGACGAGGAGGACTGCGGGGTCCTGGTCCGTTTCGAGCATCCCGCGGTGGGTCCGATGGAGCTCTCCCGGGTGGTGCTGGAGGAGGGGGCGCAGAACGGGGAATGGGCGGTGGTGTTCAGCCCGGAACCCGGTTCCGCGTCCGGCGCGGCGTTGGACGACCTGCTCGCCCGGATCTCGGGCCGGTCGGGCTGACCGGCCACGGCCGTACCCGCAGGCCGTCGCCCGGCGGTCGTGGCCCGGCGGGTGCGGGGGCGGTGGGGGCGGGGGCGGGAGTGGTGGGTGTGCGCGGGGCCGGGCCCGCTCAGGCGGGCGGCCCCGGCAGCCCCGGATAGGCGCGCTGCGCGCGCGGGGGCACGGCGAAGGTGGCCCGGCTGCGGACGTCCATGAACGCGTTGATGCCGTTGTTGCGGCGCACGCCGATCCCCCCGTGGTGGGTGGACGCGTCGGCCGCGTTCATCATCGCCCGGGTGGCGTGGAAGTCCTCCATGGTGCGTTGCAGGGACACGAAGTGGGTGCCGGGCACCCCGTGGTCCGTCGTCGCGAAGTCCCTGCGGTTGATCCGCGGCCGGCCGGCGAGGCGGGCCCGCCCGGTCGCCTGGGCATGGCCGACCCGGCCGTGGGCGGCGGCCACCGCCGCCAGCTCCGTACGGTCGCTCTCCGCGTCCTCGACCAGCTCGTGCGCCTGCTTCGCACTCGTGCGGGGCGAGTACATCAGGGCGGCGCGCTCGTCCTCGTGCTGCTCGTACCAGCTGTCGGTGTCCAGGACGATGTAGCTGACGTGCATGGTCGTGCCGCCGGCCAGCGGCCCTTCGAGGATCGAGACCTCCTCCTCGGTGGCCTGGTTGCGGCGCAGCCCCGAGTGGAAGCCCAGCAGCAGCGGGGCGTCCGCGGGGATCGCGGCCTGCGGTCGCCGCGCGGCCGGCAGGCCCTCCCCCACGAAGCCCGTGCGGGTCTCGCGCAGCACCAGGCGCCCGCGCTGGTCGTGCGGTCCCGGGCCGAAGAGCGCGGCGGCGGCCTCCGTCACCGTCTCCTGCCGGTCGGAGGCCAGGTGCAGGCAGGCGTCGTACTCCTCCAGCACCGGGTTCTCCCAGCGGGCCATCGGGACGGGCCGCCCCACCGGGGAACGCAGCGGTGTGTGCCGCTCGAACCAGCCCGGACCCCAGCCCAGGCACATCAGGATGCCGTCGGGCCCGTGCCCGTACCGCTCCTCCAGGGCGACCAGCGCGGCCTCCAGGTGGTGGGCGTCGCGCGGCCGGGGGGAGCCCACCACGTCGAGCATCAGCAGTCGGTGGTGGCGGGGCGGCAGGGCGCGGCCGGCCTCGTCGGCACGGAAGGTGTCCTCCCAGGCGTGCTGGGCGGCGGGACGTGGGGGCATCACAGCTCCTCCTGCGGCTCGTCGCGGCGCAGGGCCGCGAACGCGGCGGCCCAGTCGGCCACGGGGGTGCCGGGTTCGTTGAACAGGCTGAAGGTCGTGCACCGGGCGGCGGGCTCCTCGATGGCCGCGACGATCGCGGTGGCCATGTCGGCGCGGGCCACCATGCCGTCCCCGTAGGGGTGTTGGGTGAGGGTCAGGGCGTGGCTGCCGGGCGGGTCGTCGGTCATCCAGGTGGGCCGCACGACGGTGTAGGGCAGGCCGCTCGTGCGCACCAGTCGCTCGGCGGCGACCCGGGCCGGCAGCAGCGTGTCGTCGATCCGGTTGAGGGGGTGGGCCGGTCCGTGGCCGACCGCGAAGGAGCTGAAGAGGACGAAGTGCGCGCCGGGGGCGTGGCGGCGGACCTGCTCCAGCAGCACCCGGGTGGCCCGTTCGGTGTGCACCCGGGCGTCCCCGCGTCGGGGCACGAGCACGACGGCGTCGGCGCCTGCCCACACGGTGGCGGCGTCGGCCGGTTCACCGAGGTCGTCCGGCCGGGCCGGGTCGCCGAGGTCGCCGACGTAGCGGACCGTGTGGCCCCGTTCGGCCGCCGTGGCGGCGATGATCCTCCCGCTGCCGGCCCGGTGGGGCGAGCCGACGACGACGATCCGTGCCATGCCCTCACGCCCCGTCGTGGACGAGCAGGGTGGCCTTGCCGGCGATCCGGCGTTCGCGCAGCGCGGTCATCACCTCGGGGAGCCGCTCCCAGGCGTCCTGGTGGCCCAGGACCGGTCGCAGCCGGCCGAGGTCGACGAGGCGGACGAGCAGTTCCAGGTCCTCGCCGACGGGCTCGCCGGACCCGAACACCCAGAAGGGGTGCAGGGTCTGGCGGGCGTGGGGCACGAAGGAGGAGATGCTGAGGCTGGCCGTGCGGCCGGAGGAGGTGCCCAGGACCACGATGTGGCCGAAGGCCGACAGCCGCTTGAGTGCCGTGACCAGCACCTCCCCGCCCACGGATTCGAGGATCACGTCGAAGTCGCCGTCGGTGTCGGCGAGGGAGGTGACGACGTGGTGGGCGCCCAGGGCCTTCAGGTCGAGGTCGCGGTGGGTGCCGGTCAGCGCGGTCACCTCGGCGCCCTCGGCGGCGGCCAGTTGCACGGCGAAGGAGCCGACGCCGCCGCTCGCGCCGGTGACCAGGACGCGGCGGCCCAGCAGCGGCCCGCCGCGGCGCAGGGCGCGCAGGGCGGTCAGTCCGGCGACGCCGAGGGTGGCGGCCTCGGTGAAGGCCACCGCGTCGGGCAGGACGGCGAGGCGGTCGACGGGGACGGCCGCGTACCGGGCCCAGCCGCCGAAGTCGTTCATCGCCGCGATCCGGGTACCGGCGGCGGGTCCGCTGCCGTCGGCCGCGGCCCGTACGACGGTCCCGGCCAGGTCCTGCCCGGGCCGCCAGCCCTCGGCGCGGCGCCGGAACAGGTTCAGTTCGCCGCGGTTGACGGAGAAGGCGGCGACGCTCACCAGCGCCTGGTCCGGGGCCGGTTCGGGCAGGGCCACGGTGCGCAGGTCGGGGCCGTCGGGGGTGCCGATCCAGGCGCGCATCCGCTGCGGGAGGATCGGCGGAACGGGGCGCGTGGAGGCGTCGGTCGTGCGGGAGGAGGTCATGCGTCGACGGTAGGCAGGGCCGCGGCCGGGAGGGAAAGACCGGCTCTGTCTCGGTTCATAACTCCCGGGTATGAATGGGGCGGTGGCCCCTACGATGACGGGGTGACCATGCCCGAGGCGAGACTGTTGCGCTACTTCCTGGCCGTGGCCGAGGAGGGCAGTTTCACCCGGGCGGCGGCCCGACTGCACATCGCGCAACCGGCGTTGAGCACGCAGATCCGCCGGCTGGAGAGCCGGCTGGGTGTGCTGCTGCTGCACCGCACCACCCGTGTCGTGCGCCTCACGGAGGCCGGAGCGGCCGTGTACCAGCGCGGTGCGGGTGCGCTCGCCGCGCTGGAGGACGTGTGGGAGGCGGCCCGGCGGGCGGGGCGCGGCGAGCTGGGCCGGCTGCGCCTGGTGTACAGCACCAGCACCGGGTACGGGACCGTGCCGGGTCTGGTGGAGGCGTTGCGGGTGCGGCTGCCGGACGTCCAGGTCGCCGCCGAGGTGCTGCGGACCCCCGACATCGCGCACGCGGTGCTCGACGGGCGGGCGGACGCGGGGATCGCGCGTTCGCCGGAGGCGGTGGCGGGCGTCCGGCTGCTGCTGGTGCGGACCGAACCGCGCGGGGTGCTTCTGGCGGCCGCCCATCCGCTGGCCGCACGGCGCGAGCTGACCTTGGCCGAGGTCGCGGCGTTCCCGCTGGTGCTGCACGAACGGCAGGCCAACCCCGGCCACTACGACGAGGTGCTGGCGGTGTTCCGGGGGGCCGGCCTGGTGCCGCGGCTGACGGAGCGCCCGATGGCCTTCGACCCCACGCAGAGCGTGCTGCGGGACGCCCGCACGGTGGGTCTGGTCGCCGCGTCGTCCGGCGACCAGCTGCCGGGCTGGCTGCGCTGGGTCCCGCTCGCCGACGGGACCCGGCCGCTCGCCACCCACCTGGTGCTCCCGGAGACCTCGCCGTCACCGATCGTCACTCACTTCACGAATGCCGCGCTGGACGCGGCCCGGGAGGCGGGATGGTTGGACGACGGGGCGGCGGCGCCGGGACGTCCCGACGCGGCGGTGTGAGCGTGGCCGTGGCCGGCGGGCCCGGTCCGCGGGACCACCGGCGGTGCGCGGAGCCCCGTTCCCCTGACGGGATCAGGCCGTCGAGGACGGTACGGCTGTCGTCGCCCCGGCGGTGCGGTCGGGGCGTCGCCGCCCGGGAATGCGGACCGCCGGACCGCCGGATCACCGGGACCGCTCCCCCGGGTCACCGCCAAGATCCCCACCTCGCTGCCGCCCCGGCTCGTCACCGGGGTTCGGGCGCGTGGTCCCGCCCGGCCCGTTCCCCGGCGCCTTCCCCGAACGGTTGCCGGAACCCGAGCCGGAGCCCTGGCCCGAGCCCGAGCCGGAGCCGGAGCTCTGGCCGGAGCCGGAGCCCCGGCCCGGCGCCTTTCCGGGATCCTGGCCCTGCTCCCTGCCCGACTCGTTCCCGGGCGGCGTCCCGGGAACGGTGCCGCCCTTGTCCGGGGCCTCGCCCTGCCGCCGGCCGGAGTCCGTCGCCTTCCCGGGGGCCGTGTCCGGAGCCTGGCCCGGCGGGCGCCCGGACTCCTGGCCGGTGCCCTCGCCCCTGTCCTGGCCGGGGGCCCTCCCGGGGTCGCGGCCGGAGTCCGGGGCCTGGCCGGGAGCCGTGTCCGCGTCCGTTCCGGGCGCCTTGCCCGACCCCTGCCCGCGGTCCTTCGCCGGGTCGTGACCCGACTCCTGGCCCCGGTCCTTCGCCGGGTCCTTGCCCGACCCCTGACCGGGCACCTTCCCCGGAGTGTGGCCCGACTTCTCACCCGAGTCCTGGCCAGGCTCCTTCGCCGGGTCCTTGCCCGACTTCCGGCCCGAGTCCTTCGCCGGGTCCTTGCCCGACTCCTGACCCCGGTCCTCCACCGGACCCTTGCCCGGCTGTTCGCCCGGCTCCTTGCCGGGCGCCTTCCCCGAGTCCTCGTCCGGCTCCTGGTCGGTGGCCTTCCCCGGTTCCTGACCAGGCACCTTCGCCGGGTCCTGGCCCGACTTCCGGCCCGAGTCCTTCGCCGGGTCCTTGCCCGACCCCTGACCGGGAACCCGCGGAGCCTGATCGGACTTCTCTCCCGGCTCCTGGCCGGGGTCCCTGCCCGGCTGTTCGCCCGGCTCCTTGCCGGGCGCCTTCCCGGGGTCCTCGACCGGCTCCTCGGCCGGGCCCCGGTCGGGTGCCTGTCCCGGGTCCTTTCCCGGGTCCTTTCCCGGGTCCTTGGCGGGAGCCTCGTCAGGGTCCTTGGCCGGGGCCTCCGCGGGGGGTTTGTCCGGGGCCTGGTCCTGCTGCTCGCCCGTGTCCGGTCCGGGCGCCTTGTCAGGCTCGCGGCCCGGCTCCTTCTCCGGGTCCTGTCCGGGCTTCTTCTCGGGGTCCTGTCCGGGCTTCTTCTCGGGGGCCTTGCCCGGGTCCTGGTCGGGTGCCTTCTTCGGGCCCTCGTCCGGAACCTGGTCCGGGTTCCGGACCGAGGGCGGGGCCGGCTCCTGTCCAGGGGGCTGTTCCGGGGCGTCGCCCGGGGGGTGGTTCGGGGTCGTGGCGGGGGGTGGCCGGCCCGTTCCCGGGTGGGCCGCCGGCAGGACCGGGTAGGCGGAGCCGGGGGTCTGGCCCTTCGGAGGCGGGACCGCGCGGTCGGGCTTGCCCCGCGCCGCACCGCTCGGGCGCTCGTACCATTCCTTGCCGTCCTGGTCGAAGACCGTGACGGTCTTGACCGGCTTCGCGGCGGGCTTGACGGCGACGAGGCCGGAGGAGCGGAACGAGGACCACTTCGCGCCGCTGTACGTCTGCCTGCCCCTGACCGCGACGGGCGGGTCCAAGGGGTTGCCGCAGGCGCAGCGGACCCGGGGCACGCCCTGGGCGTCGACCAGCACGGAGGTACCGGCCTGCAGGACCGCCTGGTAGCTGGTGGGCGCGCCGTCCCGGTATCCGTGGTTGGTGACCCTGGTGTCCCAACCCAGTCGGACGGGGGTCAGCGACCGCAGGTACGAGGGGATCCCGGACGGTCGGACGCCCAGCGAGGCGCCGAAGGCCCTGCCCTTGTCCGGGTGCCGTGCGAGGAAGCCGATCTGCTTCTCGACGTCGCAGCTCGCGATGTTCCGCGTGCCGCCGTACAGCCCTGGGTACCCGCCGTCGACCTCGAGCGTGCGCGCGCCGTCCGTGGTGGCCTCGGTGCGTTCGGGGCTCGTACCGTCCTGCGTGTTCGCGCCCGTGTTCATGGGCATGGCGTTGGCGACGTTCTCGGCCTGTGTGGCCGTCGAGGGGGTGAACGGGTCGGGTCCGGCCTCCGGGGCGGCCTGGAGGAAGACCTCGCCGCCCGCGGCGGTGTTCCCGCCCAGCACGGTGAAGCTGAGGACCACCGCCGAGACCACGGCCACCGCCGTGCTCGCGCTCAGCAGGATCCTGCGCGACCGCCGTCCGCGAACGCGGCCACCGCCGTCCGCCGGCGCCGGTGGGAACCCGCCCGAGGAGACCGGGAGGGGGCCCGACGGGGGCCCCGTGGGCGGCGGAGGGCCCGGTGGGGGCGGCGGGGGCGGCGGCGGGGGCTCCGGATGTGCGCCCCGGCCGGACAGGGGGCCGGGCGGCGGGCCGGTGGGCTGCTCGGAGGAAGGGGGCAGGGAATTCACGACGCTCGCCCCCCGGCACAGGGCAGTGGGTAAACCGTGGTGACTCGCATGCGCTCACTCCTTCCGAACCGTCAACGCCTCCACATCCCGCAGGTGGGACCCGGACGTCCGAGAACGCCCCGGCGGGGACCGTCCACCACACGTACGTCCATCTCCTGAGTAGGCCCCGCTCCCCCGCACTCCGTCATGCCGCGACCTTTCGGGACTTGACAGATCAAGGTCGGGGGTGACGGTCGGCGGTGTCCCTGCCCGGCACCCCGTGTACCGGGCCGGGCCGGGCATTCCCGCCCTGGCGCCGGGTGCGGTGCGGTGTGGTTCCGTCGTGTGTCGTGGTCAGCCGCCGTGGCGGTGCGGGCTGCGGCCGAGGGGAAGGAGGTACTGGAGCGGCTGGTCCGGGTCGTGGAGTCCGAGCAGTTCGTGGGCCAGGTCGTCGTGGAAGCCGCCCAGCGTGGTCCCGCCCAGGCCCAGGGCCGACGCCGTGAGCAGCAGGGTCTGGGCCAGGTGGCCGGTCTCCAGCAGGGCCAGGCGCAGTGCGCGCAGTCCGTAGCGGCGGCGCAGCAGGCCGAGGTCGGTGTAGAGGGCCAGGAGTACGGGTGCCTGTGCGATGCCGATCCAGTCCGGGTCGGTGGCGGGGCGTGAGAGGTAGGTCGACAGGGCGGTGATGTCCGCGAGCGGGGCCGCCGGGCCGATGCGGCGCAGGGTGCGGCGTTCGGGGACGCAGTCGTAGGTGCCGGCGGGGAGGCCGGGCACGTCGAGGACGAGGAGGCGTACGCGTGCCGTGTGGAGGGCGCCCGCGCTGGGGTAGGGGCGGTGGGCCAGCGTACGGGTCGTGCCGTCGGCGAGGTGTTGTTCGCTGCGGCCGCTCTCGGCGAGGGAGTGCCACAGCAGGGCGCCGAGCGTGCCGGTGTCCAGGGGGCCGGTGAGGGCGCCGCGCAGCGAGGAGCGTGCGGCGAGGACGGCGGCCAGGGGCACGGCGGGCAGCGGGTCGGCGGGGAGCGGGATCTCGGCGGGGCCGGCCGGGGTCGGGCCGGCCGGGGTCGGGGTCGGCGGGGGGCGCAGTGCCGAGTCCTCGCCGCGGCCGATCTGGAACTTGCTGCGCTCCAGGTACTGCAGGTCGGGGGCGGTGGGGCCGGGCGGGAAGAAGCCCGTCGGTCCGTCCGTCTCCAGCAGGGTGCGCGCGGCCAGCCGGCACACGGCCCGTTCCTCGTCGGGGCTCACTCCGATCCGGTTGAACAGCATGTGCAGTTGGGAGCCCCAGATCCCGGCCCGGGCCGGCTCGCCGGGGCCGTCGAGCGCCGCGTCGGCCTCCCGGACCCGTTCGGCCCAGTACGCGAGCCAGGGCGCCGCGGTGCCGGCGTCCAGGCGCTCGCGCAGGTCCGCGGCGCGCGCCGCGAGGGCCCGGCGCTGCGCGGCGTGGACGGTGTTGACCCGGGTGTGGACGGCGGCGGCGGGCAGCAGCGGCACCTCGGTGACCCAGCGCCAGCCGGCCGCGTGCGCGCGGAGCCAGCGTGCGGCGGCGAGCGGGTCCATGC
This sequence comes from Streptomyces sp. CLCI03, assembly GCF_053615355.1. NCBI lineage: Bacteria > Bacillati > Actinomycetota > Actinomycetes > Kitasatosporales > Streptomycetaceae > Streptomyces > Streptomyces sp. CLCI03. The sequence continues at coordinate 49,688 of NZ_JBSIFU010000004.1, forward strand.
CGAGCGCGTAGGCGGTGGTGTGGGCCAGGTCCGCGGCGGCGGTGAGGCGGGATGCGGCCGTGGTCGTGGCGGGCAGGGCCCGCAGGACGTCGAGGGCGGTGCGGGTGGAGGCGGCGAAGAGGGTCTCGGCGACGGGCAGGGCCCGCGGTCCGCCGTAGCGCCGGGTCTCGGGTACGTAGGGCACGGCGCGGATCTCGGCGTGCCGGGAGGGCCAGGGGCCGGGGACGGCGGGCACCTGGCGGGCCCGCCGGGCCAGCAGGTCCGGCAGGTCCGGCAGGTCCGGCAGGTCCGGGGGCGGGGTGCGGTCCGCGGCGGTCGTGGTCGCGGTTGCGGTGGTGCGGACGCGGATGCGCAGGTGGGGGCCGTCCTGCCCGTAGCGGATGAAGAACCAGTCGGTGGCTTCGCCGGTGGTCACGAGTCGGTCGAGGAGGGGGGCCGCGTCCCGGGTCAGGAAGCGGTCGGTGTCCTCGGTGGTGGAGTGCAGGAAGAGGTGGTGGCTCTGCCAGCTGCCGGCGGTGGCGTTCGTGCCGGTGCCGGTGCCGGTGTGGTCGTCGGTCGTCGTCACGTCGTCCGGTCCTCGCCTCGCGTGTCGGGTCAGGGGAAGGGGTGGGGGTGCAGGGGCAGTTCGCCGTGGTGGACCGGCCGGCCGGTGCGGCCCAGGCGGTGGGGCACTTCCAGCAGCCGGGGCAGGCCGAGGGTGCGCCGGTTGACGTGTCCGAAGGTCATGGGGAGCGCGCCGGGGACGACGACCTTCACGCAGTGCAGGCCGAACCGCTCGCGCAGGTAGGGCTCGCTCTGGTCGACGGTGACGACCTCCAGTCCGGCCCCGGCCAGCCGGGCGACGGTTCGTGTCAGGAGGTCGGTGAGGTCGGGCACCGGGGTGGGGGCGCCGGGCCAGGCCGCCTCGATCGTCACGGCCGGGGTGTCGGCGAGGAGGAACTCCAGGCGCGGGGCGGCCTCGGGCAGGGTGTTCAGCCCGACGTGGTCGTCCAGGGTGAGGACGAGGTCGGGGTGTTCCAGCATGGGCCGCAGACGTTCGGCGTCGCGTGGCCCTCCGTGGGTGAAGGAGCGGTGCGGTGCCTCCAGCACGTTGGTGACGACCTCGGCGACGGCGGAGCGGACGGCGGTGCGGGGGTCGTGGTGGGCGCCGGCCGCGAGGAACATCCGTGGTGCGTCCGGGTGGTCGCCCTCGTAGCGGCAGACGGCCAGGACGGCCGGGACGGCGAAGTCGTTGGTCGCGTCCAGGAGCAGGAGCCGGTAGCCGGCGGCGGCCGCCCGGTCCGCGAGCATCAGGGTGTCGGTGTCGTCGGCCGGCGGGTGGATGCGGCGCAGCGGGGTGGCGGCGTACCAGGCCATGAGGAAGGCGTCGCGTTCGGCGACCTCGAACAGCCCGTACAGGGCGGCCTCTTCGGGGCTGTTGCCGAGGCCGCAGCCGTTGGAGGACTCGTAGACGACGCGTGGCCGGTCCGCTCCCGGCACGTCCCAGTAGGCGACGTGTTCGGGGACGGCGATGGGCCTGTGGTGGGTGAGGGACCAGCCGTGCACCCAGTGGAGCGGCAGGTCCGGGGTGTAGGGGACGGTGGGTGAGGCGGGGTGGCCGTGGTGGGCGGGGTCGGGCAGACCGAGTCGTGCGGGGTCCAGGGCGCGGGCGGGGCCCAGTTCGGCGTAGGAGGCCAGCAGGTCGGTGCGGCGGCCGGTGGGGCGCATGCCCGCGTACCGTTCGACGGCCTCGAAGAGGGCGATGCGTTCGCTGTCGGGGAAGGTACGGGCCCGGCCGTGGCCGCCGTCGTCGACGGATCTGCCGTCGGTGACGATCGCGCTGGTGAGGCTGAACGCCGAGTCCTCGGAGCGGCGCAGCAGCCGGACGGGGCCGAAGCGTTCGTCGTGCAGGGCGGTGCGCAGTGCGGTGCCGCTCGTGCGGGGGTTGGGGCCGCGCAGGACGGCCGGGTCGGGCAGCGGGCGGGGTCCGCGGGGCAGGGGGTGGAGCGGGGTCCGTGTGTCGGAGGGCAGCGGGTGGCAGACGTCGCAGCCGCCGACGGGGCGGACGTGGTGGGTGGACCAGGTACCGCGGTCCTGGTGGACGACGTGGACGACGGCCGTGCCCGGGCCCGCGTCCGCGTCCGCGTCCGGGTCGAGGTCGGGGTCGGGGTCGGGGTCGGGGTCGAGGAGGTCGTGGACGAGGGCCTCCACGGCCGGGGTCAGGGCGGGTGAGGGGACTCCGGCCAGGGTCAGCTTCGGGCTCTGCCACGGGACCCGGCCGCCCGCGGTCGCCAGGCGCTGGTGCTCGGTACAGACGAGGCAGGCGGCGGCGCCCGGCCGGAGCACCGGTCCGATCACCGCCAGCGGGCCGTCGTGGCGCACCGGGACCAGGGTCACGGGCCGGTGCAGGGCGTGGCGGCTCAGTTCCTCGGCGAGGCCCAGGGTCCAGCGGGTCAGCACGACGGCGGCCCGGCCGGTGGTGGCCGCCAGAGCCGCGGTGGCGTCCAGTACCGGGACGGGGACGGGGCCCGGACCGGCAGCGGCAGCGGCAGCGGCAGCGGCAGCGGCAGCGGCCGCAGGGGCGGGGGTGCCGGTGGGGGCGGGGGCGGGGCGGGTCATCGGGCCTCCTCGGCGGTGTGCAGCACGGTGAAGCCGAAGGAGCGCAGCAGGCCGGCGAGGCCCGAATCCCGTGCGGGTGCGGCTGCGGTCGGTGCGGGCGGTGCGGGCGGTGCGGGCGTGGGGGTGGCTCCGTACAGCCGGTGCAGGGTGTCCTGGAGGGCTTCCTCGTGTCCGGCCAGGTCGGCGAGCCAGCCGCCGGTCCAGCCGGGGTCCTCCCAGGCGGCGGTGGGCACGCCGGCCGTCGCCAGCGGGGCGGCCGCGCCCCCGGAGGGCGGTGGCGGGGCGCCGGGCGCCGCGGCCGCGGTGGTGCGGACGGCGGTGACGGCGGTGACGGCGGCCAGTGCGGCGAAGGCGGCGGCGTCACCGGGGGTGGCCTCGACGGCCTCACCGAGCAACGGGCCCGGCCCGCACCCCGGCCCCGGCTCGTGCGGGGTGCGGCGGACCACGGCCCGGTAGGCGTGTGCGTGGGGGGCCGCCCGGTGCACCTCCAGTCGTGCGGGGACGGCGAGCCGGCCGGTGAGGGTCGTCCACCAGTGGCGCAGCTGCGGGTGGCCGGACCAGTGGTCCGAATCCAGCGGGGCGCGGTCGTGCGGGGCGGCGGCGAGGCGGCGTGCGGCGGTGCGGCGCAGGGCACGGCCGCGGGCGTGCCCGGGGTCGGCGCCGACGATGAACGCGCTCTCCCCGAGGAGGAGTTCGGCGGCGCGGCAGAACAGTTCGAGGCGGGCGAGATCCAGGCGGGGCCCGCCGCCGGTCAGGGTGCGGGGGGTGGTGGCGTGCCCGGCGGGGGTCGTGCAGGTGGCGAGGGGGACCGGGAGTTGGGGCAGGTCCCCCGGCAGGGGTGCGGGCAGGGGTCCCAGGCGGTGCTCGCCGAGGGCGGCGATCCGCCGCAGTGCCTCGGCGAGTCCGGTCGGGGGCGCGAGGCGGACGTGGCGGTCCGCGTCGATCCGGTCGGGGCCGAGCCAGCTGTGGTGGTCGGCGCGCGCGGGGCGGGCGTCGGCGAGGAGGACGGCGGGGATGCCGGGGAGCAGCCGCGGGTCGTCGGCCTCGGTGGCCGGGTCGGGCAGGCGGGCGGCCGCGCACAGCAGCCGGTGCGCGGCGGCGCCGGCCAGCAGCGCGGCGAACGTGCCCGGAATCCTGCGGGGTCGCGGCGGCACGGCGGCGGGGTCGACGGTGCGGGCGGTGCGGGTGAGGCGGGTGAGGCGGGCTTCGAGGGCCGCTGCGTCGGCGTGTGCCTGGGCGGTGCTGCCGGGGGCGGTCACGTACCCGGTGGCGCCGCCCCGCCCGGCCGCGACCGCCCGGTCCGGGCCCGCGCCGCGGACGGTCAGCAGGATCCGGTCCGGGGGCAGGTCCGGGTCGGGGGTGAGGGTGACGGGCACACCGCCGGCCGTCAGCGCCCGTACGGCGGCGGTGGCGGGCGGGGAGTGCGGGTCGCAGGCCAGGACCTCGGCCCGGGCGGTGGCCAGGAGCGCGGCCGCGGTGTCGGGGTGCGCGGCGGTGGCGTCGATCCACCGTGCGACAGCGGGATCCGGGTCGGGGTCGGGGTCCGGGTGGGGGTGGGGGTGGGGGTGGCGGGTGGTACGGGAAGGAGAAAGTCGTGGTCGGCGAGCC
>NZ_JBSIFU010000003.1:0-14292 GCF_053615355.1 Streptomyces sp. CLCI03
GTTACCTGGTCTCGGCCGGGGTGGGCGAGGACCTGTACGCCAACCCCGCCCGGACGTTCTGGACCGGCCCCCTCCGGCGAGTACGAGAAGGCCGCCGCCTGGGTGGTCACCCAGTTCGCCGGGATCCGCTCGGCCTGGACGACGTCACCGCCGGCGCCGCCGCCCGGGTCGCGGGCGACCTGTTCACCAACCGCCGCGCCCTGGTCACCTCCGCACCGGCTCTGCCGGTGGAGCTCACCGAGGAGCAGGAGTCGGCCCGGAGGTCGCCGCGCTCCTCGACGCCGAGGACGTCGACCTCGACCCGACCGCCGAACTGGAGCTCCCCGAGGCCGACGTCGCGCTTCCGGAGGCCAAGCCCTCGACCGAGGAAGCCCGGGGAGCTCCTGCGGAGCTCGTGGAGATGCTCGCCTCGGTCGGCCCTGGCACGGTCGCCGTGAAGTCCCTCCGCCCGTACCTGGAACAGCTCGGCCGGGACCGGTCCTGGGTCTCCAAGGAGATGAAGCGGCTCGCCGAGCAGGGCCTCCTGCGCCCCCACCGGAGAGGAGGGCGTCTACCGCCTCCTGCCGGTCCTCGCCGGGGTCCGACGAGCCCCGCACACCCGCACACCCCCGCACACCCGCACAGCACGAATCCCCACGTCACACGGCGTGTGAAGAGGGCCGCACACCGGCCCGCACACCCCACCGCACACCACCCGCACACCGAAATGCAGCGGGCCGCCCCGGTAGCACCCGGGGCGGCCCCGACGCCCACGGAGGACACCGTGAACGCCAACCCCCAGTATCCCGACACCGGCCGTCAGATCTCGACCGAGGACCTCCTCGCCGCGCTCCTGCCCGACTCCCCCGCCGGCGCCCAGCCGACCGCCCCGGCCCCGACCGCCCTCACGGCTGAGCCTGTCCTCGACGTCGCCGCGCTCCTGGAGCTCGCCCGCCGCCAGGGCGCCCTCGAAGCCGCGGTCGCCCAGCAGAACCCGGCGGCGCTCCGCGCCGTACCGGAGAAGTCCGGCCCGATCGTGCCCCAGTGGGCCGTCGGCACCGCGGTGGCCGCCGTCGGCATCGGGGCCGGCGGACTCCTCCTCGGCGTCGCCCTCGACCTGCTCGCCACCGGCGCCGCCGCCGTCGCGGCCGGGATCACCGCCGCCGCGCCGATGCTGATCCTCGGCGCGGTCCTGGTCGCCGCCCTCCTCGGCCGCCGGTCGAACAAGGGCGGTGGCTTCGAGGTCACGCAGACCGTCGTCCAGACCATCACGCAGACGGTCAAGGGCGGTGGCCGGCGATGAAGCTTGACACGCAGGCCCAGGTCGACTCGGCGGAGCGGACCCTCCGGCTCGTGTGGCGATCGTGGGCGGCGCGGTGCTGTTCTCGATCCTGACCGTCACCCCGCTCGTCGAGCGGGTCACCCCGGACGAGTGGGACTGGACCGCCCCGATCCTCCCGCTCGTCGTGGACGCCGCCGTGATCATCGTGGTCCGCGTCGACACGATCGTCGCCCGGCTCGACGGAGACGCCGGCGCTTGGCCCATGGTCCTGCGCTGGCTCACCGGAACGATGACGCTCCTCCTCAACGTCGGGGACTCCGCGCTCAAGGGCGACATGGTCGGCGTCGGCGTGCACATGGTCGCGCCGGTCCTGCTCATCGTCACGGCCGAGGCCTCGCTCAAGCGGCGTCGGGCGATCGCCACGGCGACGGCCCGCATCGAGCGTGAGCGCGCCGACGAGCGTGAACGCGCGGCCCGTGAGCGCCGGGAGCAGGAGGACCGCTCACGGGCGGACCGGGAAGCCCGGGAGCAGGCGCAGACGGCCGAGCGTGAGCGCGTCCGGCAGGCCGAGGACCGTCGCCGTGAGCAGGAGCGGGCCGACCGTGAGCGCGAGCGTGAGCAGACCGCCCGCCTGGAGCGTGAGCGCCTGGACCACGAGGCCCGGATGGCCCGGGAGGAGCGCGACCACGCCGCCGAGGTCGAGCGGGAGCGCCGGGCCGAAGAGGCCAAGCGACACAAGGACGATGCGGACCGCGCCGAACGAGCCCGCCGGGATGAGCAGCAGCGCCTCGACCGTGAGCGGCTGACCAAGGAAGCGGTCCAGAAGACAGAGCGGGACCGCAAGGCCGCTGAGGCCCGCAGGACCGGACCGGCGCCCGTGAGCGCCGCCGTGAGCACCGCCCGCCCGGCCGTGAGCGCCGCCCTGACCACCCCCGCTCACGACGCCCCGGCCAACGACAAGATGAGCGAGAAGGACGCCCTGGAGGCGGTGGCCGACGCCGCCCGCGCTGGCCGCTCACAGCGGTCCGTCGCCGCGCTCACGGGCTGGTCCACCGGCTGGGTCGCCAAACAGTTCAAGGACCTTGAGGAGGTCGCAGCATGAGCCCGGTCCACCCGCTCCACTACTGAACGGCACGCCCCGCCGGCCTTTCGTCGGCGGGGCGTTCTTCGGCCCTCGAAACCCCAGGGGCCCCAAGGATGCTGTCGCGTCCTCCCGGTGACGAACCGCCACTTTGTGGCAGGCTCGCCCCAACAACTCCAGAAATGGCAACGAGCCGGGGCTCTGACCTCCCGGCTCATCCGCCTCCCGATCTCGCGTCCTTAGCCGGACGAGACAAGGTGACGTTGCTCGTGACGAGCGTACGAGAGAACAGCGCGACCGCGCCACAGCACGCTGCCGTGCCGGGACCTCGGTGCCACTGCGGCACCCCACTGGTCCACATCCCCGGCAAGCGCCCCAAGGTCTTCTGCTCCCCCGCCTGCAAAATGCGGGCAAAGCGGGCAACGGAGAGGGCCATGGCAGAGGCCTCCCGACCCCCCTCCGGCGGTGCGGGGCAGACCCCTCCCGAGGCAAAAAGTAACGCGGGCTTTAGTAGTAAGGGAAAATCTCCGTCCGCTGCAGGTCAGAGCGTTGTGGCGGAAGCGGCGAAGCCCAAAAAGGGACAGCCGAAGAAGGACCCGCGAGACGCTCGGTTCGAGCGGCGAGACCGGCACCAGGCGGTCGCGCTCGGCAACGCCTTCCGCGCCTGCGGCAACCGGCTCACCGGCAACGCGGCCACGTTGATGGCGGCGCTCGGTGAAGCGGCGATCGCCGGCGTCTGCCGCTGCAACAACGTCCACATGTGCGCCTGGTGCGGGACGCGGATCCTCGCGGTGCGGGCCTCGAACGCCCAGCTGATGGCGGACGGCCTGGCGCTCAACGGATACGGGCTGCACCTCGGCACCTCGACCCTGCGCCACTTCGAGCGGATGCCGTTCGGCTCGAACCGCAAGGGCGAGCGCTTCGGGCTGGTGTCGGTCCTGCACGACGGCTGGCGCGGGGCGTACGGCTCCAGCGGGCGCCCGTGGCGGCGACTCAAGGCTGAGTTCGGCGTGATCGGGTACGAGCGGGCCTACGAGGACACGTGGGGCCCGGACACGGGCTTTCACCTCCACTGGCACACGCTGTGGGTCACGGCTGCGCCGCTCGACGAGGACGGGCAGATCGCCTTCCGCCGTGCCATCGCGACGGCGTGGGCGGACGGCGTCAGGTCCGCCGGCGGCTACGAGGTGAGCCAGACGTGCGACCGGCCCAACTGCCCGTGCGGTGGTGAGGGGCACGGCACCGACCTGCGCCCGCTGAACGGAGGCGAGGAAGGGGAGGCGGCCCGCTACCTGTACAAGGACGGCGACAAGGGCACGGCGAAAATCGGGCTGGAGCTCTCCCGGCAGGACCTCAAGGACGGGCGCCGGGGCGGACGGCTCGGGCCCTGGCAACTGGGGGACGCGGCGGCAGAGGAGATGGCGGCGTCCGGCGGTGTGCCGGGCGTCTTCACCGAGCGGTACCGCGAGCGTGAGCGTGGGATCCACGGAGTGCGGAAGCAGTACCGCACGCAGGGCCTCAACGCCTTGGTGAAGCTGCTGGAGATCCCTCAGGACGAGCGGACCGAGAACGAGATTACCGACGAGTCCGGCGGGCTCCAGCCGATCCTCGTCATCCCGTCCAGCACCTGGTACCGGCACATCGTGCGGGTGCCCGGTCGCCGCCTCGACCTCGTGAAGGTCGCGGAGGCGCACGGTATCGGCGGTGTCCGGCTGCTGATCGAGTCATGGGGCCTGAGTTGGGGCATCGACGTCTTCGACCCACCGACTGAGGAAGAGATGACCACCCAGGTCGAGGAGGACGAGCCCGAGTCGAAGGTGTCCGAGCTGCTCGAACTGCCCGCCGCCCGGACCTTCGCGGAGTACGTCCACCGTGCCGCACGCCGACAGAAGGTCGCCGGGAACTGACGCTCAACCCAGCTGGGCCCCGACCGGTTCGCGGTCGGGGCCCAGCTACGTATGGGCACCTTGCCCACTATCTTGCTCCGCCGGGGCCGGTACCGAGAGTGCGCCGGCCCGGCGGAATCTGATGCTCGACGACGTCGACCTGGTGCTCATCGAGCTCGGCCCGTTCGGCGGGGAGAAGCCGCGGTGCCGGGGTCGTCGGTGTGCTCTCGGTGCTCGTCGTCGGACCGGTGCCGAGCGCACGGCGGGAGGTGCTCATGACGACAGTCTGCCGCGCGTCAGGGGTTCCCCGACGGGGGGAACCCCCTTTGTACATCGGGTGTATCCATCCCCCGCATATGGCGAAAGCCGACGTCTAAGACATCGGCTTCCCGCAAGGCCGTGCGCCAACACGAACCTGCCTAAATCCCCTGGTCAGCTGCGGTTGGAGCCAGTAGCAATCAGGGCGCCACGATCGGTCCGGAGTGAGACCTCGGCCGATCGGTGTTCCTCCAGTCTGGTTGCTTAACCAATCTCCCACAACCGTTAACGGCCCCCTGGAAAGAGTTTTGGTGGGATGTCGGCGTGAGCCAATTCGTCTCGGTCAAGGTATGGAGACTGACGGTCCAGGTCAGACGGATAAGACAAGTACACCAGCGTCTGGGACAGGTTGCGAACCAATGCCAATGGGGCCACACGCATCCGTTGAGGGCCTGGGATGCTCGAAGTGGACTGCACCTACGGGTGGCGCCAACCGCCCCGCGGTCCATGGGAAATGGAGCCAGTAGCACCGTCCGGCGGTCCTTGGGTCGCCGGACGGGCTCAAAAAATCAGGAGTGCCCTATGCCGGCTAAGTCCGCGTCCGTAGCTCCCATGCCTCAGGCAGAGCCCGCAGTGACCGACCTCGCTCGCTTCACCATGGCGCACGCGATCGTCTTCGTCGCGTTCATCGCCTCCGCGTCCGTTCTTCTCGTGCTCGGCACGCCCGTCCAGGACATCCTCATGCTTCTCGGCGGCATCGCAGGGATCGCCGTCCTGGCCACCAGCAAGCCCCGCCCGGGCGCGATGCTCCGGCGGGTCTTCAACGCGGCCATCACCCCCGGCAAGTAGGGAGCCGGCCATGGGACGCCCCGAGAAGCCGGTCGACCAGACCATCCCCGAACTTGCTCTCCTCGCGACCTTCCTCCGAGAGGAGCGGGTGAAGGCGAACAGGAGCTACGCCGTACTTGCCGACGTTGCCGAGGTGTCCGCCGCGACCCTCAAGCGCGCGGCGGCCGGTACGTCTCTCCCTACCTGGCACACGGTCCATCAGTACCTGCGTGCCTGCTACGTCCCGGTTCCCAAGCCCGTACACGTCAGCATCACCGACGAGGCCTTCTCCACGAACCTCGACGAGCGCTGCTTCCGAACGACCCTCGACCAGGGGGCGCGCTACTGGAGTCTGGCCGATGAGGCCGTGCGGGAGATCCAAGACCGCCGTCCCCGCCCGATGCCTACGTGCAGGTACGTGTACGACGAAGCCGACCTGAGCGCACGACTGCGCGAGCTGCACGCGTGGGCTTGGTCCCCCTCGGCGCACGTGATGGAGGAGCGCGCCGGCGACTTCGGGGTGCTGCCCCACAGCACCGCGCACCGAATCATCAAGGGGCAGACCCTCCCCCGCCGCATCGACCAGCTGCATGGGTTCCTCCGAGCATGCAGGCTTCCCGAGTCGAAGTGGGGGGACTGGATCGAGGCCTGGTGGCAGGTCAACAACATTCGATCCGTACAGGTGCTGGGGAACAAGATGCACCTCATCATCGACGACATGGTGGAGCGCGAAGTGCGCAGGCGAATGGGGATCAGCGAGCCGAGAGAGCTGGTCGCGTAGTCGCCCCGTAGCGGAAGAGGGCTCCTGGACGTGATGGCGTCCGGGAGCCCTTCGCTTCGTTCGCCGCGGCGTCGTCCCCGCGTGCGTCCGCCCACGGGCGAGCATCCGATCAAGATCACGTATCGCAGATACCTGGGTGCTCCTGCGGTCGGAGGAGGGGGCAACTGGGCGTGAATCTGAGGGGGAAGCCGGAGGGGAACCTGAGGGGGAAACTGCGGGGGAAGGGGGCGAGACAGTCACCACTCCCCAGTGCACGTCACGGCCCTGTGGTGACTGGTGACTGACCCGACTTACCTCTGCGCGCGGGGGTGGTGGGGGTGGGGATCGCTGTGGCCGGCCCTCGGGCGGGCAGCTGCTCGTGCGCCTGGTGCTCCTCGAGGTACGTCATCTCGTAGACGTACGGCGGCCGCCGATGACGTACGCGGCGACGGCGGCCGGGCTCGCGCTGATGGTGCGGCCCGGCTATCGCCGTCCTGCCGCGCTACAGCTTCAGGAACAGGTACAGCGCGCCGAACGCGGCCAGGGCGACGGTCAGCGCGGGAATCAGGGCCGGGTAGGCGACGGCGACGAGACCGGCGATGGCCGACCCGATGAGCGCGGTCGCGATGGTGGTGCGGTCGTTGGACACAGGTGCCTCCATGGGGGCATAGACGGGTTGCCCACCCCGGACGGGGCGGACGCAGAGGGACAGTGCGGGAGCGGTGATCTAGCCGCGCAAGTCCTCCGCCCCTTCGCGGGGCTCGGGAGCAGTCAGGCAGCAGGCGGCCTCAAAGCTGTTCAAGGGAGTCGTTTGCCAGCACCCGTTCCGGAGCCGAGGGGATTCCCCGACTGCCCTATTGGGGTTATGGGGGAAAACGGGCCCGATCCAGTACCGGCTGCGGGCCGTGCTGGCCGGAGCGGGGCGGAGACAGGAGCGGCGGCCTGCGAAGGCCCGCCCGCGGCGGCTGTGCCGCCGCTCTTGACCGAGTAGGGAAACTCTTACCGCGCGAGCCGAAGGCGGCCTCCAACACCGCCCGGTAGTTCTCCACCGTGAACTGCTTGCGGTACTGGCCTACTCAGTCAAGCGCTGGTCGTCATCCGCAGTCACATCGAATTGCCGGTGAGGTTGGCCCACACCTGGACCCCGCTCCCCTGCCGGCCCCGACGGGCGGCGTACGGTCGTCGGCATGAGCTACGAGACACCCCGGGCCTCCGACGGCACACGTCTGTGCGCCTGGTGCGGCGGCCCGGTCAAGCAGTCCGGCATCGGCCGGGCCAAGGAGTACTGCCGGCAGGGCTGCAGAGAGATGGCGTACCGGCAGCGGAAGCAGCAGAAGCTGATCGACGAAGCGGTCGCCGCAGCCCTCGTTTCGTCAACTGACAATCGCCCCGTTTCGTCAACTGACGATCTGGGTGGGGTCCGGGAAACGTCAGTTGACGAAACGGGGTCTGTGCAGGTCAGACCTGTAATTCCTGCTCCTGCGGTGGAGCCTGATCCTCCGGCGGTGTTGCCGGTCGTGCCTCCGGCGGTGCCGGCTGAGACCAAGGCCAAGGCCAAGGAGGAAGCCGCGGCCGCCGCGCTCGCGTACAAGCGGCGGCGCCGCAGCTCGATGACCGCGTCGGCCATACCGCTGTCGCCGGCCCCCGCCGTGTCGGAGGAGGCGGCCGCGAATCCGTGGCTCGCCGCTGTCGAGCGGACTGTCGGGCGGACGGCGCAGCTGCGGGAGGCGACCCTCTTCGAGGACCAGGAGCAGCCGGACGACGGGAGCAACGGGCCCACCCACGGCGCTTAGGCCCGTGGGTCCCCACGGGCGTGGGGGACGCGGATCTCGACACGCTCCCTCGCCCCGACGAGACCCGCACCGACGCGGAGCGACCACACCGGGCTCGGCCACATCGCGGCAGCAGCTGCTCCCCGCCAGCCCCTCCCCGGGGCGTAAGGTCGCCTCACGCGCCGTTCGGATTGACGGCGGGGGTACGGCGGCCCGCCCAACTGCCGGGCTGCTAGACGGCCGCTCAGGGCCCGCGACCCCACCCCTCTCGCCGCCGGCTGTCTTTCAACGCCCGGCCGGTCCGCAGCCGCCACGACCGGTGGCCACGGAGGCTAACGGTCTTAGGCGCCCCAAGGGGGAGTTGGCCCGGGAACGACCGTGGGGCCCGCTGTGCGGCCCGTACGGCTCGCAGAGAGCAAGAAGCCCCCCGCCGGGACTTGGCGGGGGGCTCAGGGGCCGTGGAAGGGCTTCGGGTTAGAGGTCGGTCCACCAGCGGAGGACGGTGGAACCCGAGACGACCTTGACGCCGACTTCGACGATCCGGCCGTCTTGGAGGTACACGGTCCGCACGACCTGGCTGACGCCGACGGTGCCGGTGAGCCCGAGTGCTTCCTTCTCCACCTCGGTGGCGTTCCGCATGGTGACCTCTTCGAGAACACCCTTCTGGGGACTGCCGAGCCGTGCCGACGCGAGCTCGCGAGATCCGCCAGTGCTGACGGGCTCGGTGAGTTCGGGCACGACGTCGATGACGTACGCCGGGTAGTAGCTGGAGGAGTAGTGCACCGGAACGCCAGCGCGGCTTACGACGCGGCGCCGGACCGCGACGGGAGTCCCCGGCTCGACCTCAAGGCGGCTGGCCACGATCTCGTCTGCGGCAACGGTGCCGATTTCCAAGATTCGGGACGTCTCACCCTCGGCCAAGGCCTTGCCGGTGGCCCGGAAGTTCGCCACCCGGCCTGCGATGTTGTCGCTGGCGGGCGCGGCGGCCACCGTGCCGACGCCAGGCTTCGCGATGGTCAGGCCCCAGCTCTTGAGCTGCGCGTACGCCCGGACGGCCGTCTTCATGCTGACCCCGTGGGCCTCGCAGACCTCCCGGAGTGAGGGGAGCGTCGTGCCCGCTGGAATGACGCCGGTCCGGATCTGTCCGGCGTAGTACGCCGCGATGCCCGCGTACCCCTCGCCCTCGCTCATCGTCTCTCCCTCTCGATGCGGGTGCTGCACTCCCTATGAGTCCAGCTGTGTACGTCCGACGGTAGACCACTTTCCCCCAGAGGTATAGCACTGGATCCAGTGCTGGACTTCAATCGATCCAGTGCTCTACCTTGTGGGTGGCAACGGACCGCCAGGGATTGCTCTCTGACGGGCCTTCATTCACGTGCCCTGGAGGGCGTCCAGATGACTGGTCAGTTCGTTCCCCCGACCCGCTCGGCAACGGGCAAGCCCCAGGCGGGCGCCAACGGCTCGCAGGCGAAGCGGAACACCACGAAGAACAGCTCCACGCAGTTCACGGGCTTTGCCCCGTCGTTCGGGCTGAACGTGAACGTCAACGGCGGTGGCGGTGGCGGTGGCCAGCGCGGCACGGTGGCCGGCGGTCAGCAGGGCGGCGGCGGTGGATCGCACTTCATCCTCGGCGAGCCCGAGTTCAACAGCACCGAGGACATCCGGAACTACTGCAACCACGTGCGGGCCCTGATGCTTCAGGTCGCGATCGAGATGGCGATGGCCGCGAAGATCCTGGAGGCCCGCCTGGCACAGGCGCAGTCGCTGCCGGGGGACAACCCGATCCAGGGCCGGCTGCGGGCCCGGAAGGTCGGCCGGAAGCTCAAGAAGGCCTCCGACGGCGCGACCGCCTCGGCGAAGGGCGCGGTCGCCGCGTACGGCGCGTTCACCCGCGAGTACGCGGACCTGATGCGCCCGCGCCCCCAGCGCACCGCGTCCACCAGCCCGTTCAAGTACTGAGAGGCGGCGCCCGATGGCCAGCAACGATCTCGTCCAGCAGCACGAGAACCGCCTCAACTCCGGATCCTCGACCACCCTCGGCGCCTGGCTCGCGCACCGGGCCAAGCCCTTCGCCCCGGCCTGGGTCGTCACCGGCGCGGTCGGCCTCGCCGGTGGCGGCGCCAACCTGATGTGGGCCGACTCCGCCCCGGCCGGGGTCGGCCTCACCCTCGCCTCGGTCGGCCTGACGGCCGCCGCATGGTGGGCGGGCAAGTCCACCGGCCCGCAGCGCCGGCTGCACTCCGCCATCACCGTGGCGGCCGGGTCCGCGTGGCTGACCTCCGCCGCGCTCGCCGGACCGCTCACCGGTCCGCTTCCCGACATCTACCTGATGGGCGGCGCCGCCCTGGCCCTGTCCTGGAACATCCGGCAGGTCATGCGCTCCTCGGCCGCTGAGACCTCCGGCTCGGACGCGGACAAGGGCCTGCTGGAGAAGGTCGGCCTGGCCCGCACCAAGCTCAAGGACGTCAAGGTCGAGCCGAACCGGGTGACCGTGCCGTACGAGCTCCCTGCCGGCGAACTCACCAACGACGACGTGGCCAAGGCGATCCCCCGGATCGCGTCCGCCCTCGACGTCCCCACCACGGCGATCCGCGTCCAGCACGACCCCGACAGCGCGAGGAAGGGCCAGTTCGTGATCGTGCCCGAGGACATGCTCAAGGTCCCGACCATGTGGCCCGGCCCGTTCGCCCCCGCCCAGTCCGTCGCCGTCCCGCTGCGCATCGGCGTCTACGACGACGGCAGCGACCTGGTGCTCCCGCTCCTCGACGCGATCCACATCCTCGTGATGGGGATGACCGGCTCCGGCAAGACCGAGGGCGCCCTCGACGTGATGTTCGAGCTGCTGACCCGCTCCGACGTCGCGGTCTGGCTGGCCGACGCGGCCAAGGCCGGGCAGGACTTCCTCCCGCTGGTCCCCGCGATGGACTGGGCCGCGCTCGACACCCCGTCCGCCGCCGCGATGGTCGCCGCCGTCCAGGCCGTCATCCCCGCCCGCACCGCCTGGCTGCGGGACCACGGCTACCGGGCGTGGGAGCCGGCTGCCGCCGAGCCGCAGACCGACCCCGCCCACTCCTGCCAGAAGGGCCGCGCCTGCGGCTGCCCCGGACTCCAGTACCTCATCGCCTGGTTCGAGGAGGCCGCCAAGCTCCTCCGCGACCTGGGCGACGACGTCTTCACCGGCATCGCGCAGGAGGCCCGCTCGGCCGGTGTCTCCCTGGTGGTCTCCATGCAGCGCGCCTCCGGCTACCAGCTCTCCACCGACACGAGGGCCAGCCTCCCGGCCGCGATGTGCTTCGGCGTCCGGGGCGACGACGCCGGGTTCGCCCTCCCAGAGGAGGTCCTCGACGCGGGCGCCAACCCGGCCGCCTGGGGCAACAAGCGCAAGGGGTACGTGTACCTGGTCTCGGCCGGGGTGGACGAGGACCTGTACGCCAACCCCGCCCGGACGTTCTGGACCGGCCCCTCCGGCGAGTACGAGAAGGCCGCCGCCTGGGTGGTCACCCAGTTCGCCGGGATCCGCTCGGCCCTGGACGACGTCACCGCCGGCGCCGCCGCCCGGGTCGCGGGCGACCTGTTCACCAACCGCCGCGCCCTGGTCACCTCCGCACCGGCTCTGCCGGTGGAGCTCACCGAGGAGCAGGAGTCGGCCCGGGAGGTCGCCGCGCTCCTCGACGCCGAGGACGTCGACCTCGACCCGACCGCCGAACTGGAGCTCCCCGAGGCCGACGTCGCGCTTCCGGAGGCCAAGCCCTCGACCGAGGAAGCCCGGGAGCTCCTGCGGGAGCTCGTGGAGATGCTCGCCTCGGTCGGCCCTGGCACGGTCGCCGTGAAGTCCCTCCGCCCGTACCTGGAACAGCTCGGCCGGGACCGGTCCTGGGTCTCCAAGGAGATGAAGCGGCTCGCCGAGCAGGGCCTCCTCGCCCCCACCGGAGAGGAGGGCGTCTACCGCCTCCTGCCGGTCCTCGCCGGGGTCTGACGAGCCCCGCACACCCGCACACCCCCGCACACCCGCACAGCACGAATCCCCACGTCACACGGCGTGTGAAGAGGGCCGCACACCGGCCCGCACACCCCACCGCACACCACCCGCACACCGAAATGCAGCGGGCCGCCCCGGTAGCACCCGGGGCGGCCCCGACGCCCACGGAGGACACCGTGAACGCCAACCCCCAGTATCCCGACACCGGCCGTCAGATCTCGACCGAGGACCTCCTCGCCGCGCTCCTGCCCGACTCCCCCGCCGGCGCCCAGCCGACCGCCCCGGCCCCGACCGCCCTCACGGCTGAGCCTGTCCTCGACGTCGCCGCGCTCCTGGAGCTCGCCCGCCGCCAGGGCGCCCTCGAAGCCGCGGTCGCCCAGCAGAACCCGGCGGCGCTCCGCGCCGTACCGGAGAAGTCCGGCCCGATCGTGCCCCAGTGGGCCGTCGGCACCGCGGTGGCCGCCGTCGGCATCGGGGCCGGCGGACTCCTCCTCGGCGTCGCCCTCGACCTGCTCGCCACCGGCGCCGCCGCCGTCGCGGCCGGGATCACCGCCGCCGCGCCGATGCTGATCCTCGGCGCGGTCCTGGTCGCCGCCCTCCTCGGCCGCCGGTCGAACAAGGGCGGTGGCTTCGAGGTCACGCAGACCGTCGTCCAGACCATCACGCAGACGGTCAAGGGCGGTGGCCGGCGATGAAGCTCGACACGCAGGCCCAGGTCGACTCGGCGGAGCGGACCCTCCGGCTCGTGTGGGCGATCGTGGGCGGCGCGGTGCTGTTCTCGATCCTGACCGTCACCCCGCTCGTCGAGCGGGTCACCCCGGACGAGTGGGACTGGACCGCCCCGATCCTCCCGCTCGTCGTGGACGCCGCCGTGATCATCGTGGTCCGCGTCGACACGATCGTCGCCCGGCTCGACGGAGACGCCGGCGCTTGGCCCATGGTCCTGCGCTGGCTCACCGGAACGATGACGCTCCTCCTCAACGTCGGGGACTCCGCGCTCAAGGGCGACATGGTCGGCGTCGGCGTGCACATGGTCGCGCCGGTCCTGCTCATCGTCACGGCCGAGGCCTCGCTCAAGTGGCGTCGGGCGATCGCCACGGCGACGGCCCGCATCGAGCGTGAGCGCGCCGACGAGCGTGAACGCGCGGCCCGTGAGCGCCGGGAGCAGGAGGACCGCTCACGGGCGGACCGGGAAGCCCGGGAGCAGGCGCAGACGGCCGAGCGTGAGCGCGTCCGGCAGGCCGAGGACCGTCGCCGTGAGCAGGAGCGGGCCGACCGTGAGCGCGAGCGTGAGCAGACCGCCCGCCTGGAGCGTGAGCGCCTGGACCACGAGGCCCGGATGGCCCGGGAGGAGCGCGACCACGCCGCCGAGGTCGAGCGGGAGCGCCGGGCCGAAGAGGCCAAGCGACACAAGGACGATGCGGACCGCGCCGAACGAGCCCGCCGGGATGAGCAGCAGCGCCTCGACCGTGAGCGGCTGACCAGGAAGCGGTCCAGAAGACAGAGCGGGACCGCAAGGCCGCTGAGGCCCGCAGGACCGGACCGGCGCCCGTGAGCGCCGCCGTGAGCACCGCCCGCCCGGCCGTGAGCGCCGCCCTGACCACCCCCGCTCACGACGCCCCGGCCAACGACAAGATGAGCGAGAAGGACGCCCTGGAGGCGGTGGCCGACGCCGCCCGCGCTGGCCGCTCACAGCGGTCCGTCGCCGCGCTCACGGGCTGGTCCACCGGCTGGGTCGCCAAACAGTTCAAGGACCTTGAGGAGGTCGCAGCATGAGCCCGGTCCACCCGCTCCACTACTGAACGGCACGCCCCGCCGGCCTTTCGTCGGCGGGGCGTTCTTCGGCCCTCGAAACCCCAGGGGCCCCAAGGATGCTGTCGCGTCCTCCCGGTGACGAACCGCCACTTTGTGGCAGGCTCGCCCCAACAACTCCAGAAATGGCAACGAGCCGGGGCTCTGACCTCCCGGCTCGTCCGCCTCCCGATCTCGCGTCCTTAGCCGGACGAGACAAGGTGACGTTGCTCGTGACGAGCGTACGAGAGAACAGCGCGACCGCGCCACAGCACGCTGCCGTGCCGGGACCTCGGTGCCACTGCGGCACCCCACTGGTCCACATCCCCGGCAAGCGCCCCAAGGTCTTCTGCTCCCCCGCCTGCAAAATGCGGGCAAAGCGGGCAACGGAGAGGGCCATGGCAGAGGCCTCCCGACCCCCCTCCGGCGGTGCGGGGCAGACCCCTCCCGAGGCAAAAAGTAACGCGGGCTTTAGTAGTAAGGGAAAATCTCCGTCCGCTGCAGGTCAGAGCGTTGTGGCGGAAGCGGCGAAGCCCAAAAAGGGACAGCCGAAGAAGGACCCGCGAGACGCTCGGTTCGAGCGGCGAGACCGGCACCAGGCGGTCGCGCTCGGCAACGCCTTCCGCGCCTGCGGCAACCGGCTCACCGGCAACGCGGCCACGTTGATGGCGGCGCT